>NC_021985.1:0-4800000 GCF_000444875.1 Streptomyces collinus Tu 365
CCCGCGGAGCGGGTCCCATCGCGCTGCGCGCGATGCAAGCGAACACCCGCGCTGCGCGCGGGTGTTGCGCTTCCGCTCCGCGGAAGCGTGAGCGGCTCGCTGCGCTCCCCGCACAACTCCCACGCTTCGCGTGGGAGTTGGCGCTCCTTGCGCTGCGCTCCAGGAGCGGGCCACTACGTGGCCGGCCCCAAGCTTCGCTCGGGGCTTGGGGCGGTTCTCCGCTGCGCTGCGAACCGTGTGCCTCGCACTGCGTGCGAGGCATCGGGCCACGCTCCGCGCGGCCCGGGCTGGCAGCAGTAAGAGGTGGGCTCCTACCGTGGAGCCGGGTGCCGCGCTGGCAGCCTCCCCCCGTGGTCGCACATCAGGTGGGAGTGCGGTGCGCGGGCCTGCTGGGATTGCTATGACGGCCAGGGGCGATTCGGGGTCACTTGCGCTGCTGTTCGGTGCGGCCTTCGAAGTCGCGCCGGATCGCGGCTCCCTGATCCTCGATCAGTCCGGCCTGGTCGGGGAGGTCGAGGACCGCACCGCAGTGGTTGCACAGCTTCCCGTCTTCGGCGGGCGTGCCGCAGGCCTTGCAGAACCGGTTGCCTCGAGTGTTGTCAGTGTTGTGGGTCATGGCTCTCCTGGTCGGGTGGGCGGCAGTGCGTGCGGAGTACCCGTGGGCTTCGCCCTCATACGGTGCCTTCGCTGCGCTTCGGTCACCGGGTGGCACAGCGCGCCACGAAAGGCCGGCCCCGCTGCGCGGGGTCGGTCAACGGGCCTGCGGCCCGGGCGGCTACAGGGGCGGCGGGGGTGGGCTAGTCAGGCTGGGTGCTCTGGGCGGGAGCGGCCGGCCCAACAGGCGGCCGGGCGGCTAGAAGACCTGCCTGCCGAGGTCCCGTCGCATTGCGATCCGCAACTCCGCCAGCAGCAGCTCCCACCTGTTCCGGGCCTGCACGTAGTCCTCACTGGTATGGAGCGCTCCTGCCTCCACGAGGTCTCTGAGATCCCGCAGGGACCGAAACGCGGCAGTCGACGCCTCGACGACTTCCCTGGGCGCCGCGACCGCGATCTGATAGCGCAGTTCGTAGGCGTTCCCCTCGTGGAACGCCTCAGCAGTCCTGCGGAGGCGTTCTTCATCTGGCAAGCCAGTCGGCCTGGCCGCCATTCGCAGCTGGTTCCGCGTCCTGGCGAGAGCGGCCAGGTAATCGCCGTACAGCTGCTGCCGTGCGGCCTGGTCCTTGTCTTCCCGGCCGCGCCTGGTCCGTATCTGATCCGTCGCCAGTGTGGAGGCGATGCCGATGACAGCACCGAGTGACGTGCTGACGATCGGTCCCCAGTCCATGACGGGGATCTTACGAGACCTGGGCAGTGCGTGCAGGGGTCCGCTAACCGCTGCATCTCAGTGTGATGCAGCATGTAGCATTGGCGTAATTGAGGGACCTCTGGCAGAGAGCCGCATCGTGTGTTGATCTACGAGTATCTTCCGCATGAGCTTGCCCGGCTCGGAGTGGTCGTGAGAGCCGCCGGGCTCGATCGGCGCCAGGTGGCCGCGCTGGTACGCCTGGCGCAGGAACGCGCCGGGCGCGCACGGGTGGGTCCTGCGGAACCGCATCACTTGAGTGAGCTGTCCATCGCGGAGCTGCGGTGCGTTCAGTGGGAGCGGATCGCCCCTGTCATGGACAGGGAGCAGGTGGCTATGTACGCGCGTTCGCTCGACTCGCGTGCTGTCCGCTGTGAAGAGCAGCGGTTGCAGCGGCTGATGGCGGACGTGGCCGAGGCCGAGCGGTTGGGTGTCACGGCTCCTGAGATCTCGCGGCACCGCGTCTGCCGGATCGGTGCCTGGGCCGTCGCCGGCCGCTCCCGCCCGGGCGTGCCGGGTCCCGTCGTTCATCTGATGGCTGCGTCAGCCGAGGCAGCGGCCAAGCGGGTATGGGCCGTGCACGGTAAGGACGGCGGTCTCTACCGGCGCACCGGGTGCCGTATCGCTTCCGTCGAGCAGGTCCTTCCCGAGTTTGGAGAGCTCTTTTGATTCAGCTCCGAGAACACCAGGTACGGCAGAAGTCGGCTTTCCAGAATTGGGTGGGATTTTCTGCAAGATCTTCGGTGCCGGCGCAGGGGGCGCGGCGAACGATTGTGTCGGCGACCGGGTCGGGGAAGACGATCACGGCGGCTGCGTGCGCGCTGGAGTGCTTCCCTGCCGGGCGGGTCCTCGTGACGGTGCCGACCCTGGACCTGCTCGTGCAGACCGCGCAGGCGTGGCGGGCGGTGGGTCACCGCGCTGCGATGGTGGCGGTGTGCTCGCTGGAGAGCGACCCGGTGCTCGACTCGCTGGGCGTGCGGACGACGACCAACCCGATCCAGCTCGCGTTGTGGGCCGGGGCGGGGCCGGTGGTCGTGTTCGCCACGTACGCCTCCCTGGTGGACCGTGACGACTTCGACGACCCGGAGGGTCAGGGGCGTATGCGGGGGCCGTTGGAGGCTGCTCTGGCGGGCGGGGAGCGGCTGTACGGGCAGCGGATGGCCCCGTTCGATCTCGCGGTCGTCGATGAGGCCCATGGCACCGCGGGTGATCTTGGTCGGTCGTGGGCGGCGATCCACGACAACACCCGTATCCCTGCTGACTTTCGGCTCTACCTCACCGCTACCCCGCGGATCCTGGCCCCTCCCCGGCCGCAGCGGGGTAAGGACGGGCGTGAGCTGGAGCTCTGCTCGATGGGGCAGGACTCCCCCACGTTCGGGCCGTGGCTGGCCGAGTTCGCTCTCGCCGAGGCCATCGAGCGGGGCGTCCTCGCTGGGTTCGAGATCGACGTCCTGGAGATCGAGGACCCCGACTACTTCGTCGGCCTGTCCGACGAAGCGCGGCGGGGCCGGCGGCTCGCGCTGCTGCAGGCCGCGCTCCTGGAGCACGCCAGTGCCCGCAACATCAAGACGATGATGACCTTCCACAGCCGGGTCGAGGAAGCCGAAGCCTTCGCCCTCAACCTGCCCCAGACCGCTGCGGACCTGTATGCGGACGAGGTCACCGCCCACGCCCTCGACGAGGCCGCCGACCGGCCGCGGTCCCCTCTCGGCGCCGAGCCCGGGGACGTCGAGGAGGCCGGGCGGCACGTTCCCGCGGACCGGGTGTGGTCGGCATGGCTGTGCGGGGACCACCTCGTCACCGAACGCCGCGAAACCCTGCGCCAGTTCGCCAACGGCATCGACGCCGCAGGCCGGCGAGTGCACCGGGCGTTCCTCGCCAGCTGCCGCGTCCTCGGCGAAGGCGTCGACATCAGAGGCGAGCGGGGTGTGGAGGCCGTCTGCTTCGCCGACACCCGTAGCTCCCAGGTCGAGATCGTGCAGAACATCGGCCGGGCACTACGGCCCAACCTCGACGGCACCACCAAGACCGCGCGGATCATCGTGCCCGTCTTCCTCCAGCCCGGCGAAAACCCCACCGACATGATCGCCAGCGCCTCCTACACCCCCCTCGTCGCCGTCCTCCAAGGCCTGCGCTCCCACTCCGAACACCTCACCGAACAACTCGCCAACCGAGCCCTCACCCGAGGCACGCGCAAGGCGCACGTCCGGCGGGACGCCGACGGACGCATCATCACCGGCACCGGTGCTGGTCCCGGCGCCGGTCAGCAGGAAGGGCGGGAGCCGGGGAACGGCGGGGCGGAGTCGGAGCTGCTGCAGTTCTCCAGCCCCCGCGACCCCGCCACCATCGCCGCATTCCTGCGCACCCGCGTCTATCGGCCACAGTCACTGGTCTGGCTCGAGGGCTACCAAGCCCTCCTGCGCTGGCGGACGGAGAACAACATCACCGGGCTGCACGCCGTGCCCTACGACGTCGAGACCCAGGTGGGGGTGACCAAGGCGTTCCCGCTGGGCAGGTGGGTGCACCAGCAACGCAAAGCGCTACGGGCAGGCGAGCTCGACCCCCACCGCGTCGAGCTGCTCGACGCCCCCGAGGCCGGCATGGTGTGGGAACCCGGCGAAGAAGCGTGGGAGAACAAGCTCGCCACCCTCCGGTCGTACCGGCGCGCCATGGGGCACCTCGCGCCGCGGCAGGACGCCATGTGGGACGACCCCGACGGCCAGCGGGTCGCGATCGGACAACTGATCGCCAACCTCCGCCGCAACGGCGGCCTCGGCAAGAACCCCGACCGGGCGGAGCAGCGCGCAGGACAGCTGACCGCTATCGACCCCGACTGGAACTGCCCCTGGCCACTGGACTGGCAGCGCCACCACCGCGTCCTCACCGACCTCGCCGCCGACGAACCAGACGGCCACCTGCCCGACATCGCACCCGGCGTCCTCCACGACAGGGATGATCTGGGGCGCTGGCTCCAGCGGCAGAAACAGCCCAGCACCTGGAAGCAGCTGTCAGGGGAGCAGCAGGAACGGCTCACCCGACTGGGCGTGACACCGGACGAGGCACCGGCTGCGGCACCAGCCGCCCAGGGCGCAGCGAAAGGGCCGGGGAAGGCCGGGAGCAAGGCACAGCAGGCGTTCCAGCGCGGGCTCGCCGCCCTCACCGAGTGGGTGGAGCGGGAAGGCGCCCACCGGCCTGTACCCCGCAGCACCATCGTCGAGATCACGATCGACGGCGAACCCGAACCGGTGCCGGTCCGACTGGGCGTATGGATCACCAACACCCGACAGCGACGCCACAAACTCGACGCCGAACAACTCCACGCCTTGCGAGAGCTAGGCATGCAGTGGGCGTGACAGCCGTAGAGCATCAGCCGCCCAGGCGCAGCGACCGTGGCAGTGAAGCGGTGGATCACCCAGGACCCCGCCAGGAGAGGTCGCCCGGGAGCTGTTCGCCGGCGGCCCCTTCTTACGGTGCGGTGACGTGCCCGGGCCGGCGGACGCGGTCTGCACGGTTCACGGGCCACTATGGTCCCGCAGCAGGAAAGGCGTCGCTGCGGCATAGGGAAAGCGGCTGCCGCAGCGGCCGCGGTGCCCCGGGTCCACGCCGGGGCACCGGCTGCACTGCCGACCGGGCCTTGGCGGCGGGCCGCAGTGGCTGTGGCGGGCGCAGGGGAAGGGCGGCCCCGGCAAAAACGCGGATCGGGCCGCCGTACGCGCGAAGCAGCTCACCGCGATCGACGCCGACTGGAACTGCCCCTGGCCGCTGGACTGGCAGCGCCACCACCGCGTCCTCGCCGACCTCGCCGCCGACGAACCAGGCAGCCGGCTCCCCGACATCGCCCCCGGCGTCCTCCTTAACGGCGACGACCTCGGACGCTGGCTGAAGCAGCAGCGCAAACCAGCCACCTGGAAACAGCTCACCACCGAACAACAGCAACGGCTCACCCGGCTGGGCGTGACACCGTCCCCGGCACCAGCCGCTGATGGCGCGGCGAAGGGCCCGGGGGAAGGCCGGGAGCAAGGCACAGGCGGCGTTCCAGAGGGGACTGGCAGCCCTGGCGCAGTGGGTCGAACGCGAAGGCCAGCGGCCCGTACCCCGCAGCGCCATCGTGGAGATCGCGGTTGAGGGTCAGACGGAGCCGGTCCCGGTCCGACTGGACGTAAGGATCACCAACACCAAGCAGCGACGCCACAAACTCGACGCCGAGCAGCTCGCCGCGCTGCGGGAGCTAGGCGTGGAGTGTGACAGTCGTGGAGCATCAAGCCGCCCAGGCGCAGCGACCGTGAAGCGTACATTTGGCGTACGGAGTGCGTACCGAGCACGTTCTTGACCGGCAGAAACAACCGACACGGGGGTGCGCCTCCTCGCCGACCTGACTGATCGACCGGGAGTTGCGGATTGAGTCTGCTTTTAGCCACTGCGCATCTTTTGCGAATGCGTCCGCCCCGGCCGGTGAACACGAGACCGTGGTGGGGTGATCCGTAACCCCGTCCTCCTGCGTACCGCTCCCCTGCAGGGAGAGACGACCTCGTCGCTGATCTGCCGCGTCGCCAGGCGCTACGGGATGGAAGCGAAGGTGCTGCGGGCGTGCTGGAAGTGGCGCAACTACCCGCTCGGGCATGAGGGAGGGGGCGCGCGGGCCGATGCCGAGGTGCTGCTGAACGCGGCCGGGCGGCAGCTCCTAGTTGGCATGTGCGGCGTCGAGGAAGGCGTGCTGGCACGGACGTTGCCGTCCTGGGGAGAAGAAGACGCCAAACTGCGCGCCGAGGCCGGCGACCCGGTAGGGCTGTGGCGGGTCGGTGGCGCGGTAGCCGGTCCCGTGACGTTCGGCTGCCGGCTGTGCACCGCTCGCCGGACGGGGGCGGCCGTGCGGGTGGTGCGGTATGCGCCGCGGTGGGAGCGGGTGTGCGTGCGGCATGGGCGGTGGCTGCTGGACGCGGACGCGAACCAGCCGCTGGAGCACCTGGATCTGCGTGGTCTGCCGGAGGTGGTGGCGGCGCAGCGGCGGTGGGCCGGGGTGGCGCGGCGGGATGCTGACCGCGGACGGGCAGGAGGTGGGCGGCTGAGCACGGTGCGCCAGGGAGAAGTCGGCTGTTAGCTGATACGGCACTCGTTCGTGGCAGGAACACTGAAGTGACCCGCCAGGGGTCTCGTAGGGTGGCGGTGGTCCCCCGGCCGGCCCGGATGAGGGCGGGAAGGGAACCCAGCACCGGCCAGTGAGGGGGAGGGCCTGAGCGACGTGCGGCTGACAACGTCGCCTGAGACCGTGGGGTCACCCGCGTTTGTCGTCAGCCCGCAGAGACCACCAGTACCGCACTGCCATCCTTGCCCTGAGCAGGCTCCCCGACCAGCGAGTGTCCTGCCGAGATGACGGCCGTCACGGCCCGCAGGTCCTCCGGAGCAGCCGCGATAACTCGCACCCGCGCCTGGCTCGGACCCACGTCGCTGATGTCGAACGGGACCAGAGGAAGTGCGCTTTGCGCAGCCCGACCGTCCGTGAGTTCGCTGATCTGGAGTACCAGGGTGCGGCAAATCCCTTCCTCAGTGATCTGATCACGCATGGGGCCGGCATAGGCGAACACGTCAGTCAGCGTCTCCTCCACCGCGTCCACCTGACTGAATTCACGGCCGACGATGGAGATGAGCGCGATGCCCGCGCCGAGCGTTTCCGTCATGGCGAGAGTCTTGCATCCGCCTCCGACAACACGGCAGGAGGCACCTGCACCCCCTGCCCAGCCGCCGGAAACGAACGTCTTCCGGATGCGGCACTAGATACGGCATGTGGCGCCCGTGGGGTGCGGGCATGACCGACCCCGTCCCGCTCACCGGCCGCCAGGCCAGCCGGCTCATCACCGTTCTCCGGCACGGCCGGGACCTGGACGCTGCGGTCGCGGAACTCGGCATCGATCTGCGCGCTGTGTGGGCCAGGGCCCGTACCGACACCCGACTGGCGATCGTTCTCGCCGGGCGGGATCCCGACGTACCCGAGGAACGCGGCCACACCCTCCGGCCCCGATGAGCCCCTCCAGCCGATACCGCTCCTGGAGCACGGTCCCGCGCACTTGGATCCCCCCTGGCCCGTGACCACCGCCGACGCGGTTCCTCTGCTCCGGCGCCCGCCTAGCATGCCCCTAACACCGCTGTGACCACAGGTAATCAGCAAACTTCCCGACCGGCGGAAGCACCTGGCCCTCAAGGGGCCGCCGCAAGAGTTCAGCCGCCGATGCGAGCACACCCCTTGTGGCAACCTGCGACTGGGTCAAGAAGGGCCTGCCGCTCTGCCTGATCGGTGACTCGGGCACCGGCAAGTCGCACCTGCTGATCGCGCTGGGCACCGAAGCGGCCATGGCCGGCTACCGGGTCAAGTACACGCCCGCGACCAAGCTCGTCAACGAGCTGGTCGAGGCCGCGGACGAGAAGGTGCTGACCAAGACCATCGCCCGCTACGGCCGTGTCGATCTTTTGTGCATCGATGAGCTGGGCTACATGGAGCTGGGCCGCAGGGGCGCTGAGCTGCTGTTCCAGGTTCTGACGGAACGTGAGGAGAAGAACAGCGTTGCCATCGCCTCGAACGAGAGTTTCAGCGGCTGGACCAAGACCTTCACCGACCCGAGGCTCTGCGCGGCCATCGTCGACCGGCTGACCTTCGGCGGCAACCTGATCCAGACCGGCACCGAATCCTACCGCCTCGCCATTACACAGGCCCGTGCCGCTGCCCAGGACTCCGCCGCAGGCTGAACCCGGCACGTGAATCGCACGCCTCGCGGCCGATGAGGTCGGTGGTGGTTCTGCTCTCGGCAGACTGGCCGACCGGAACACCCAAACCTGACAGGCTGGCCGCATGGGGAAGAACATGCCGGTGCGTCGCCTTGATCTGGGGTATTTCATCCGGCCCGCGTCGGAGACCGGTGGCCTGCAGCCGCGGGTCGAACCTGTGCTCGCCTACCTGGTGCAGCACGATCACGGTCTGATCCTGTTCGACTCCGGCATCGGCACAGCGGATCCCGAGACCGAAGCCCATTACCGTCCCCGACGCCGGGACTTGCAGGATGCCCTGTCCGCGGCCGGAGTCGCTCTTGACGACATCTCCCTCGTCGCGAACTGCCATCTCCACTTCGACCACTGCGGTGGGAACCCGCTCCTGGGCGGCAAGCCCATCCTGGTCCAGGACGTCGAGCTGGCCACTGCCCGCAGCGGCGATTACACCTTCGACGAGTTAATCGATTTTCCTGCCGCGTCCTATGAGGAATTCGCCGGTGAGGCGGAGGTCTGGCCGGGCGTCTGGATCATTCCGACACCAGGGCACACTCAAGGGCATCAGTCGCTGGTCCTCCGGCAAGCCGACGGCACGGTAATCCTCGCCGGCCAGGCGCACGACTTCGCCTCCCACTTCGCATCCGACCAGCTGGCCCGCCAAGCGGCGCTTCACGGCGTGGAGCAGCCGCTTCCCGCCTACCAGCACTGGCTGGAGCGACTCGCCGACTTCGACCCACGACGCGTCCTCTTCGCGCACGACTGCTCGGTCTGGGAACCGTCGCAAAGCACCTTCTAGGGAAGGTCGGGCGACCCCGAGCCGCATCGTCCAACCGGGCGCGGCACTCACCGTCAACGACTGCCAACGTCGGCTGTCCCCACCGAAGTGGTGTCAGTTCTCATCGACATTTCGCGGCCCTGTGATCGGCAAGTGGTGTTCGGACTCGTCGATAAGCGGTGTCCGCTTCCACCTACAAAGCCAGCCCGTCGGCGACCGCCTGCGCGAGCGGGTTGTGATCGTGTCCTCGATGGACGCCGAAGGCCGGCCCGATCTGGTGGCGGCCCGTGTCCTGTCGACCGCCGACCCGTACGCGCTGGGCGAGCTGATGTCGGTCGTGGGGGAGGGGGAAGACCACATCCGGGCGCTGACGGTGATCTGCACCTACGACTCCCTGAACAAGATCGAACAGACCCAGAAGACGGGGTACGCGGTGCCGCCGTTCGACCTGGCGGTCATGGACGAGGCGCACCGGATCGCGGGCCGCTCGGACAAGAAGTGGGCGATCGTCAACGACGCGACACGCACGCATCCACGCCGACCGCCGCCTCTACATGACCGCCACCCCCCGCATCTTCGCCGCACCCGAGCTGGCGGAGTCCGCCGACCTCACCCGCCCGCGCCGCCGGCGCCCGTAAGGGCCGGAGCTGGATGCGTTCGCCAACTCCATGGACAACGAGCAGGTGTACGGCAAGAAGGTCGTCGAGTATGTGCTCCATGTGACCGTCCGCCCGCCAGGCCAACGCGGTCTGCGCCGCCAGATCAAGCGTCGGCACGACGAACAGCACCAGCCGCGCGCCGAGCTCGTCGGCCTGTTCGGCGTGTGGACGCGAGTGGCGGCCTCGCTGACCAACCAGCCACCGTATTGCTGACCTCGCGACAACGGCTGGGCGGTCACGGAGCCGGTGTCGAACGCGACACGCGGGTACGACGCGAACAAGCAGGTCTAGGGCGTCGGCCGCGGCGCGGAGCGGGGGCAGGGTGTCGAAGTCGGATCAGCCCTCCCATGGGGGGGGCCGGTCGGTCTCGTTGTCGCCCCACCGTCGCACACCCGCGCGCCGTACCGCGAGGCCCCCTGCCCGGAGAGACCGCTCATACGAGTCATGCGCCCTCGGCTATCCCCGCGCCGGGGGCGCTGCCCGCCCACGCGTACAGGGCGCCGTCAGTCCCTGACCGAGAACCTTGGTGTCATCCGCAGTGCGGCGCTGCTGTTGTCGGTGTCTCTTCGCAGGGCTCTTGCGCCCGACGCGCGGTGGCTACTGCCTCGATCGACTGGTGGGTGGTGCGGGTGGCCAAATAGAGCGCTGAGGCTGCCATCAGGGCCCCCATCACCGCGAGGATGACGCGGTAGTCGACCAGCGCGATCAATCCGGCTCCGGCGGCGATGGCCGCAGTCTGCGGTACTCCTATCAGCACGTTCAACGCGGCACCGGTCCGCCCCATCAGAGATGTGGGCGTGCGCCGCTGGAACAGGGTCATGGCGCCCGCAACGATCAAAGGCAGGCTGGCACCGATGAGCACCGCACCCGGCGCGACCGCCAAGAGATACGGAGCCGCACTCAGCAGGAAGCCTGCGCCAGCGCAGGCCAGGCCGAGTACCACGGTCCGCCGTTCCCCTGCACGTCGCAGCAGCACTGCGGTGACCACCCCAGCGGCGATCGCACCTGCACCCTGCAAGGAGCCGAGGACGCCGAGGAAGGCCGGCGGACGGCGCAGCCCCGTGTCGACGACGGCGAAGAGAACCGACTCGCAGAGCCCGAAAGCAACAACAGCGAGTACTACGGCGACGGTGAACTGACGCAGGGCGGGAGTCCGCGCTATGTATCGGAAGCCGGCGCCGATCTCGGCGCCAGTTTCCTCTGGCCGCGCCGACTGGGGGCGATCCTCCCGCTGCCGGATCAGTGCAATGAGCAGGGCTGCGAGAGCGAAGGTAGCGGCGTCGCCTGCCACCAACAGCCCCAGGCCGAATGCGGACAGCACACCTGCACCCAGGAGAGGGGCAATCAGGCGCAGGCCCTGCAGCAAGGTCTGCAGGAGGCCGTTGGCGTCGCCCAAGTGCTGCGGTGGGATCAACGTCTGGGTGAACGCGGTCATAGCCGAACCAGTGACGCCGCTGGCCAGCCCGTACAACGTCATGACGAGGTAACAGATCCAGACGCCATGGCGGTCGTGCACCAACAGCAGCGGCAGGACCAGCACCACGGATATCAGGTTCAGGACGATCAGCAACGGCCGCCGACGCAATCGGTCCACCTGGGCGCCGCCCAGGGGAGCGTTCATCTCGTCGTCAAAGCCGATGATTTCGGCGTCCGGGGGGACATCGCGTTCGAGGGTCCGGGGGGTGGTGCCGGTGACGTCGGCGACGCTCAGCCCGGCGGCGGGGGCGATCCGGTCCGCCTTCGCCTTGCCGTAGGAGGCGAGCTGGGCGATGCTTTGGTCGCGGTCGGTTTCCAGTTTCGTCAGCGCGGCCCGGGCCTTTTTGATCTCGTCCCGCACGGTGCGCAGCTCGGCGAGAGCGGCGTTGTAGCTCTGTGCGTCCATGAGGGTTCCTTGTCCGGGCGGTTCAGCCGGTGGTGTGGGTGGTGACGTAGGCGATCGCCCCGCCGGAGTCGGAGGGCAGGCGGGTGCCCAGCAGCGACTCGGCAAGGTGCTGGTCGCCGTCCGTGCGGGAGGTGAGGGTGATGCGGGGTGTGGCCAGGTCGGTGACGTAGCCAGCCAGGCGAGCCCGGGAGAAGGTGTGGCGGCCGGTTGAGTTTTTTTCCCATGCCTGCAGGCCGGTCAGGACGGCGACGACGTAGCCCGACAGGGTCACGGGCAGCACTCCCCCGGCGGCAACGCTGACCGGGTCGCAGCGCCACGAGCCGCGCAGGGCCTTGAGCAGGTCGTCGGGGGTGAGGGTGGCGGCGAAGCCGATCCAGGGCCGGTCGGGCTCGGGGGCCGGGCGGGCTGCGTCGACACGCAGCACGGCGATCTCCGTGGCGTCCAGTTGTTCCAGGGGGGCGCGGCGGCGGGTGGCGAGGGCTTGGACCGTGTCCAGGGGGATCATGACGCGTACGCCACGGCGGGACAGGCCTGGCAGCAGGCTGGCGTGCACGAGGCGGCGGAAGGTGGTGATCGCACAGCCGAGTTCGTCTGCCGCCTGCCCGGTCGTCAGCAGCATGCCAACCTCCCTTCTGCAAGCGGACTCTGTTATCTGATCGGGGACTCACTCTAGTGCAGTGGCTGAAAGCGCGTCAAAGGCGCAGCAAATGAGACGATCGGCGCCCCACAACACCGCGCCTACCTTCGGCCGCCAGTCCCGAGATGGCCTTCAGGCCGGGTTCGGAGTGCGCCTCGGGCTGTCCAACGATGAGATCCACAGGATTGGACTGTGACCAGTCCGCTCCTCTTGGGGCTGATTCCGTGACGGGCCCAGCCGGCCGCCCCCTTCCCTGGGCAGATCCCATCGCCGACGTCCTACAGGGGTGAACCTCCCGCTCTCTCAGGGACCGATACGCGGTCTTTACGTTGAACGTTGTTGCGCACACCATCTGGTACGAGGGGGTGCGGCTGGCACGTGCCAGCCGCCGACTGCGGCGATCCTGGACAGGGGGCACGGATGGGCGTGTTGTGGAAACTGGAGCCAGCGACCGCAGCCAAGCACCGGTTGTACCAGCGGTACTTGGACGCCTGGTGGCCGATCCTGCTGCAGACCTCCCAGAGCAAGGGATACTCCCGGCCCCGGGTCACGCTCCTGGATGCGTTCGCCGGGCCGGGGCGCTATGAGAACGGCGAGCCGGGCTCGCCGGTGTTCATCCTGGACCGCCTGCTGCACCATGACGCGGCCGATCGTATGCACCTCAGCCCGCGGCGGGTGCATTTGATATTCATCGAGAAGGACCGGGCCCGCCACGAGCACCTGATGACGGAACTCGTCTCCTATTTCGGGCCGCTCAGGGATCTGCCGGTCCGGGTGGAGGTGCGGCGCGGCGATGCAGGTCTCGACAGCCTCGCTCTTCTCGACGAGCTCGGAGCGTGGGGTCACCCGATCCTGGGGATCTTTGACAGCTGGGGCAGCGTCAATGTACCGCTGCACGTGATGTCCCGCATCGCTCGCAACCGCTCCAGCGAAGTCATCACCACTTTCGGGCCCAACTGGTTCAGCCGCCGCGAGGATCTCAACGCCGGCATCCTCGACGCGGTCTTTGGTGGCCGCGGCTTCTGGAGCCCCGCCGCGGAAGAACTGCGCCCCGACGAGAAGTGGCGCGTGTGGTTGCGCACCTACCGGGATGCGCTGCGCCGGGCTGGCTTCGGTTACCAGCTGCAGTTCGAACTCGTCCCGCGTACTGGGCAGCCCCTCTATCTCGTCTTCGGCACCGGCAGCACCGCAGGCCTGAGGGCGATGAAGGACGCTATGTGGAAGGTCGACGAGCTTGATGGCGAAAGCTTCCGCGACCCACGCACCCGAGGCGCCAAGGCGGACGGGCAGCTCGACCTGTTCCAGGCCGCAGGTGTGATCGACGACGAGCTGGCCGAACTGGTCGCCCAGCGGTTGAGTTCCGGGGCCACAACGGTGGAGGCCATCGGCGAGTGGCTGCTGGCGGAGACCGCCCGCTGGATGCCGAAGCATGCTTTGCAGGCGGCTCGGCAGATGCGGCAGGACGGCGTGGTCGCCGTGCAGTCGCCGGGCAAGCTCACGACCAAGAGCCGGATCAGCCTGCAGGCGCAGGTTCGAGCGTAGGCATCTGGTCCCAGGTCCGCCCCTGAAGGTGCCGACCAGACGCCTTGGAGGTCCGGCCTCCCCACTGTTTGAAGAAGAAGGCCACATCGGCTTGGAGGCAGGCGTCCCGGATTCCTGTGACCCATTCCTGTTCCATGGGGCGGAAGCGGGGACCTGACTCGCCTCCGGCGATAACCCAGTGAATGCCCGCCAAGTCCAGTCCGTTCAGAGGCCCGAGCAACGGCTCGCACGACAGGAACCGCACCGTGGCCGGGACCTGCCGCAGGTCGTCTACACGGGACAGTTCCTTGGCGCTCTCCACAGACACACCCATCCACAGGTTGGCCGGCCACTCCAGTCGGTCGGCGACCTGGCGCAGCCGACGTGCTCGTTTCGTGAGCACTTGATAAGTGTGTTGCGGGGTCTGCTCGATGACGTCGAAGACCTGCCGGACATAGTCCAGCGGTACGCGGGCGTGGAAGAGATCTGACATCGAGTTCACAAACACCGTGCGCGGCGCCTTCCAGCCCAAGGGGACCCGCAGCGCGTCCGGGTGCACGGTCAGGCCGAAGCCGGGGCCGGAGGTACGGGGGTCACCGTCGCGCTGGTACTTCGCTGATCCCATAGCCTTGAGCCGCTTCGCCAACGTCAGCGCGTAGCAGTTGTCGCATCCGTCCGAGACCCGGTCGCAGCCGGTCGTGGGGTTCCACGTCGCTTCGGTCCACTCAATCGGACTGCGGTCACTCACGCGTCGGCTCCCCATCCTCCTGCGGTCACGGCCGCCCGCAGGCCCGGTGCGCAGCCTGTGGTGCGTTCAACGAGCGATCAGGCCGCCAGACATCGGCATCCAACCATCCGTCGCTCCAGGGTGTCACAGGTTCTCAAAAATAGAACATGTGCACCATTTTTGCGAGGTACGCGCACCGCCGGGGAGCCGTGTAACCAAGCGCCGACGGGGTTCGAACCGACGACCCGACCTCGTTGGCCGGTCCACAGCGGGCGCCTCCCAGGGGCTTTGGGCAGAATGATCTACGAACGCCTTCGGCAGGCCCAAGCCGCGCGGGCGAGCGTCCGGATGCGGATGGTCCGGCCGTGGTCCGCTGCGGGAAGTGGTGTGATGGCCGACCCCCGCACTCTTAGATCACAAAGGTGTCGGCTCTCTGAGTAGCGTCGCTGTCATGCCACGCACTGCACCCAGCCGAGCAGATCGCACACTCATAGCCCTGGCAGCGGCGACCGGATTCACCGTCAGCGCCAGCCAACTGGCGCCGCAACGGCCTGATCCCGGCTCCTGAGATGCGTCGCATGGGAGTCGAAGGAACCGAGGCGGTCTACCCGGACGGCACAAGCGACCTGGTTTGCGCCCTGGCCAGGCATGTCGGCCCCGGGCGTTCGTACGACGACCTGGCCTTGCTGGCCTTCTTCTCCGGGGCCTCGGTCCCTGAGATCACCTTGAAGACAGCCTTGGCACGCGTTTACTTCACACACCGGGTGCGGCACGAGGAGCACGTTGAGCACGTCCAGGCGCAAGTCCCACCGCTGTGGGCTGCCGAGATGAACAGCGAATACGAAAGGGCAGAGGCCGAAGCGAAGATCACGCTGGCCGGAAACGACAGGGCCATACGGCAGATGCGCAGACCGCCCGTTCGGTGACGCCGCCCGTCAGCGCGATCCGCGCCATCGAGGCGCCGGCCTCGGCGCGGGCGGCTGCAGGGGGACTGGGGCTCGCTGATGGCTGGTGAGGCGCCCGCAGCGTTGCCTGATCGGCGCTGGCCGTCGGGGATGACATCCGCCTAGGTCCACGGGCGTCTTCGACCGTCTTCGACTTTCTTCGGATCCCGAGCGGGACGGGAGGCCGGGGGTATGCAGCCTGGTGACCGTGTGAGGCCGAGGAGAGCCTGACGAAACCAGGGGGCAGCATGAACCGCAACCAGACCAAGAAGCTGACGCGCGCAGAGAAGATCGCCCTTCTCGGCGCCGTACTCGGCGGAGCCGTGAAGGCTCTCGTCGCACGGCTCCTGGACATGTCGGGCCAGCACTGAACCAATACGAGGGAAGGGAAAGTGGGGGGACGTGAAGGAGAGCAGGAGGGTCGTGGTCGAGTTCGCAGCCTGTCTGCAGGAACTTCGAAATGACCACGGGCGCCCTACCTACAAGGAGATCGTCGAGCGCGCTCGAGCTCACGACCCTAAGTCCAGTCTGGCACAGAGCACTTGTTCGGAGGCTTTCAAGGGGAAACGAATTCCGAAGTACGACACGGCAATGCAGATCGCCCGGGCTGTCGCCGGCCAAGCAGGCGTCACCAAGATCGACGCTCTCTGGCACGCGGCCATGAAGCGACTGGATGCAGCCTTAGCAAGGGAGCAAGAGGCCCACTGGTGGCGGGACCGCTCGATATCCTCGCGTGTGTCCATCATCGCCGCTACGTCGGGGGCTTTGAGTATGGTGCTCGCCGCGCTCATTCCGTGGCTGCTGGGGTACCCATGGACGAAAGATGCGGGGAAGGACGCAGCGAGCGGGGCGTCTGGCTGGGCACATCGTCAGATTGAGGCTTCCGACCCCGCGTGGGCCGGGTGGTGTCTGACGGCCAAGGGGGACGCGGTGGTCATCGACAGATGCGGCAACGCACCTGGTGCCCAGCGATGGTCCTATGACGCAGGACGGGTCCTCGATGCGAACGGCCGGTGTCTCACACCCGCTAAGCCCGGAGGTGGGCAACGTCTGCGGCTGCGCTCGTGTACCCAGTCCGTGGACCAGCAGTGGAAGTTCGCTCAGGGGCGACTTGTGTCACAGGGTGTGTGCATGACCATCTACGGCCCCTACAACAGGCCGGGGACGCCGATGCAGACCTGGGATGTCAAAGTTCCGGTGGCGCCGGAGATGCGATGGAAGCTGGGAGGGAATCCCATCGTCGTCAACGCTACTGATACGCCATCCGCTGGCGTCCGACGATAGAGCGGGGTCTCAAGACAGAATAGGGCTCGGGGTGTCACTGCTACTAGCAAAGCAGCACCTGTGTGCTATCCACACCAGCGGGACCAGCGGGAAGAGCCCCCAGCAGGCCATGAACTGGCTCACCGTGCTCCCCCAGCACCTGGAGCAGAGCCGAGGCACGGTCCACGGTATCCCGCTGTCCGGCCGTGAGGTCGTCCTAGCCCGGATATGGCCCGTCGCAGGGACATGGCGGGTGCGGCTTGAGCACCTCGCCGTCCACACCGTGCCTCTCATGTTTTTGGTCTGGCCTGCGTCATCGCCGCGGTCAGCGGCCCCGGTCACGCCGGTGAGACTTCTTCACCGGCCACTGGCCGGCCCTCACCGGCACCACCGGCAGGCGCCTGAAGGCGGCTTTGGGCCTATCAGGCCTGCTGCTTGTGGCCGGCGCCTACTTCGCGCTGCGCTACTGGCCATGGATGCCTCCAACCCACTGGCCCCTGCTCGCCTTCGCCCAGCGCCGCACCCAGGGGCTTCGTAGCCGCCGTGGCCCGCGCCGGATCGTGTCCGGCGTCGAGATCGGAAGCGCCATCGGCCTGGGGGTCGGCATGGCCGTCATGCTCGCCTTCGGATGGGCGCCCGGAATAGCCGCAGGAGCCGTCGTGGCCGCCCTGTTCGACTGGTTCATGGAGGCAAAGGTCGGACTCGACCGCACCCTGAGCGGGAACTTCAACCCGGAGTTCTTCTGGGCCTGGACATGCTCGGGGCCGCCGCGTTCGCCGACCTGGGAGCCCTCGTGTTCCCATGGTTGGACTACTCGTGTGACCACCGGGCTGGCCTTCGGCGGATGCTTCGTCCTCGGCTTCGGCTTCTTCCTTGTGCCCTGGCTGCGCTACGTCACAGCGATGACGCTGGCCCGCAAAAAACTGCCCTGGCGGCTCGCCGCCTTCCTGGACTGGGCGAGGAAGGCCGGTCTGATGACCATCAGCGGTGTCGGCTTCCAGTTCCGCCACCAAGACCTCCAGGAATGGATCGTACGGAAGCGCCCTCCATCCACCTCGGCCTGATGCGAGGGCCGACGGCCCCGACCGAGGCGGAAAGTGCTGGGCTTCGACCTGGACGAGCGGCGTCCAAGGCGGTTACAAGACCGCTCCATCTTGATCGGTGCGGGCCTTGACCTGACATCATGCGCCGCGGTCCGGCCCAGCGCCTCCATCGCCTGTGGATGATTCAGCATCTGTAAATCGCCCCACTTTGGATCTGGAGCTGAGCACGACGGTGCTGGCCCGGCCCTTCGGCCGGGCAGCACCGTCGATGCAGATCCAGCTGGGCGGTTACGGAACGCGCCGATCGTCCTACCGTCCCCACTTGGCTGCGGAAGGATGGCGACGAGCCAATCCGTGGAGGTTCAGAATGAGGCGTGCCACCGCGATCGCCGCCACTGTCCTGGTGAGTGCCCTGACCGCTTGCGGCCCAGGTGAAGACAACGCGGTCGACGGACCGAGCAAGTCCGCTTACGGCACCGGTACGCCGAGCGGCGCGTCGGCAGCACACGGAGCGCCCGGCCGGCTGCCCAGCTTTCCGTCCGCCGACAAGGGCGACCCGGGTTCAGCGGAGAGCGCCATGCGGGAACTGCTGGGCCTGGCGGCGGACACGGCCAAAGGCATCCCTGACGACGACCGTAGACCTGTCATCACCGTCGTGGACCACAACCCGTGCAGTCTCTATCCGGTTGCGGGCGCCTGCCTGCCGACAACGGTCGACCAGCCAGTCCCCATCGAGATGGACCCGGTGAGGACGTGGGACACCTACACCGAGCAGGAGGCCAGGGGGCAGGACGGCAACGCGTCGTGGCAGGACGAGGTCTTGGCCGCCTACATCAACTACCTGATGTACCGGCAGTCCCAGCGCACTGATCCCACCCTCCTCACCAGCAGCGACGACGCCGACGTGGCCAAAGTGAAGAGGCTTCAGCACTGCAAGCAGGGCAATGTCGTCGGCCCACTGAAGCCGATCATGAGACCCGCACTGTGGCACTACTTCTCCCCGCTGGAGAGCGACCCTGATTTCACGGCAGGAACTCAGGGCAAGTGTTGAGGGCCGCCGCTGACTGTCCGCCCTGACACGACGCGGGCTCTCAACTTCTCGCGGGTTCCATCCGCCACACCTGTGCGAGGTGTCCGGTTGCGTCTCGTCCATAGCGCAGGAGAACGTCGTCCTGGTCTCCGAGAAGTTGTTTGCGCAGAGCAGGAAACCAGCCGGCGTTCAGACTCAGCCCCGCATCGGCGGCTCGCCATAGCCAGGCGAGTGCCTCCGTTTTCCGCTCTGTCATGGCCAATTGCCCTACTGCTGCCTGCATGGCATCGAGATCGCCGTTGATGGCTGCGCGTTCGTACCAGGGGAGCGCCTCGTCCAGCCGCCCCGCCACCACGAGCCGATCAGCCACCCAGCGAAGCGCTGAGTTGTTCCCGCCAGCGGCAGCGCGTTCGAACCACAATTGTGCTTCGCCGAAACGCGCCGCGCCCCACAATTCGTGCGCGGCCTTCCTCGCCGCGTTCGTGTCCCCGTGGGCGGCTGCGCGTTCGTACCAAGCCAGTGCCTCGTCCAGACGTTTGGCCCCCATTAACTGGTCTGCCGCCCAGCGGAGCATCGTGGCGTTGCCCTCGCCGACTGCCCGTTCCGCCCAGCCCAAAGCGTTTTCCAGACGGTGGGCTGCTGCGAGAGTCTTTGCCGCTGACTCCAGAGCGTCAGGACCACAATGTGCCGCCGCACGCTCGAACCAGCTCTCTGCTGCTTTCCAACGGCCTTCGAAGGCCAGCGCGCTGGCTGCCCAGTAGAGGGCGTCGGTATCGTCGTTCTCTGCGGCGCGAGTGAACCACTCCAGCGCCTCGTCAATGCGGCCTGCTTCAACCAACTGAGCGGCTGCGCAGCGGAGAGCATCGGTGTCCCCCGCCACAGCTGCGCGGGTGAACCACGGTAGAGCGTCGTCCAGTCGATGTGCCTCCACCAGTCGGTCGCCCGCGGCCAAAAGCGCGCTCTCGTCGCCGAGGTCTGCTGCCTGCTCGTACCATTGCAGTGCTTGGTCGAGTCGGTCGTCGTCGACGAGTTGGTCAGCGATCGCCGTCAGGACGTGAGCGTCGTTCGTCTCCACTCCCCCTGCTTGGACTGCGCGCCCGTACCAGATCAGGGCTTCGTCCAGACGGTCGGCTTGCGCAAGCTGTTCGACTGCCAGCAGGAGCGCCTGTGCATCGCCCTGTTCTGCGGCGAGCTCAAACCATTCCAACGCTTCATCCAGACGTCCTTTGTTGGCCAGCCGGTGTGCGGCCGTGTGCCGGGCCTCCGTGTCACCGTTTCTGGCGGCTCGCTCGAACCATTCGAGTGCTTGGTCCAAATGACCTGCGTCGACCAGGTGGTCAGCCGCCAGGCGAAGATACTGTGGGCCCCACCGGCTGGCGGCCTGTTCGTACCAGGAGAGGGCGTCAGCCAGGAGCCCCATGCGTGTCAGCTGAGCGACAGCCATAAGCAGTGCCTGGGTATCACCTGCATCGGCAGCTCGCCCGTACCAGGCGAGGGCTTCATCCAGTCGTTGGGCTTCTGCGAGCTGATCGCCGGCGAGACGCAGTGCGTCCTCATCGCCAAGATCGGCTGCCCGCTCCAGGCAGAGCAAGGCCTCGTCTCCTCGGCCCGCCGCCACCAACTGGCTGGCTGCCGAGTGAAGTGCTTTCACGTCACCGGCCTGAGCTGCACGCTCGTACCACAGCACCGCCTCGTCCAGCCGGTCGGCGTCCGCCAGTCGGTCCCCTGCGATGACCAGCGCCTCGCTGTCACCGGCGTTCGCCGCGTGCTGGTACCGAACAAGGGCCTGATCCAGATGGTCTGCCCTGGCCATGCGGTCGGCCACCCAGCGATACGCCCTTGGGATCGGTTGCGCGGCGGCGACCCGCGCGTACCAGACCACTGCCTCGTCGTGGTATCCGGCGTTGGTCAGGTCTGTTGCGGTCCATCGCAGAGCCTTCGGGTTTTCGTCGGCGGCTGCCCGCTCGTACCAGGTCAGTGCCTGCTCCGGGCGGCCAGCAGCGAGAAGGTGACCGGCTGCCATCAAGAGTGCGTCGTCGATTCCGCCGGCGGCTGCTCCTTCGAATCGGACCAGGGCCTGATCCAGTTGTCCCTGCTGGGCAAGTTGGTCGCCCGCCTCCAGGAGAGCTTCTGCGTTGCCATCAGCGGCAGCCCGTTCATACCAGTTCAGGGCATCGTCTGGGCGTCCCGCCTCTACGAGGCGGCTGCCGACGGTGCGGAGGGCGAGGGTATCGCCCTCCAGTGCGGCGCGCTCGTACCACGGCAGAGCCTCGTCCAGTCGCGTCATCCGTGTCAGAGCGTTGGCCACCTCCCAATAGGCACCGGCTGAGGCCCACAGGCGGCAGGCAATCTCTGCAAACCCGCGCTCCGCCGCGGCTGATGCGAGTGCGTGGGCGCCTTCGTCTTTGCAGTGATGCTCGGCGGCTTGCCAGAACAGCGGAGGAATTCGTTCCAAGCGGCGTTGAGCTCGACCATGGTCGGCAAGAAAGTCAGCGAGTCGGTAGGCCTGTCCCAGAACCTGCCCTGCTTGCCCGGTGGAGCCGCGCGGGCGCCTTTGCGGGTGCAGAGGTCCTAACGCTCCCTTGATGGGATTGGTGAGCTGGTTCAGTGCCTGTTCCAGCCAATTGTCCGGCAGGAGCTCCCACTCGCTGTCGGTCAAGTATCCCTCAGCCGCTGCGGCAAGGAACGGCAGCGGGAGGCCGATGGGATGGCCGAGTCTGCGTGCGTCGATCGCAGCGTTGAGGAGGGCTTTGGTGCCCGGGGGTGCTGCGTTGTAGATGTCGATCAGTTCGAAGGCCGCTGCCAGATACTGGGTGATCATCCCGTCTTGGGCCGAGGTAGCAGCGGCCACAAGACGTGGGTCAGGCGACTCTTTGAGTTCGTCTACCTCGGAGGAGGAGAAGGCTGCTGGGACGTGAATGGTTCGTCCGGACAGGAGAACACGTGCTTGGGCATGCGGGTCCGGCTGTCCAGGAGAAGGAGTACTGCGCAAGTCGTCGAAATATCCGGGACCGGGCCAGATCGTGCCAAGCACGAGGACCGGAGCCCTCGTGTCGTCTGACAGGACAGTGCGCAGTCCTGCAGCAATGGATTCGCCGTGCTCCCGGTGCAGGAGGTAGTGGTGGGCTTCGTTGAGCCAGACCACCGTCTTGGGGCCCACCTGGTCCAGTGCGGCCAGCGCGGCCCTGGGCCGCTCCGGGTCGATGGGGTGCCACAGTCTCCAGTCCGGGGGGAGGTTTCGGACTGCTTCGTAGCAGGCTCGGGTCTTCCCCGTGGATGATGTGCCTACCAGCAGCGCAAGTTGACTGACGCCGTGGAGCGCCTCGCCGACCAGTCGGCGCAACTCCTTGTCGTGGCCGCGCTCTACATAGTCGGGCAGACCGCTGGCTCCCTGAAGAATGATCGCTCGATGAACCTCAAGGGTGTAGGGATCGATCTCGGTGATGGGGCGGCCAAGGGGTTCCGCAAGCTGCGCTCGGGTCCACAACGAGGCTGCTTCCGCGGCGGCTTGTTCCAAGGCTCCGCCGGCCATGCGTGTCAGCACTGTCATGAGCGCCACGACGTCCGCCTGTTTTCCAACTGCCGCAGCGTCGCCAATCAAACGGCTGATCGTGTCTCGGGACGGACAAGCATGCAATGCATCGTCCTCGGCCACGGACAGCGCCATTGTGTCGAGCGTCGGTGCGCCGGCGGCCACGTATGCGCCGTAGATCAGGTTCTTCAGGGCACGCAGGGGTCCCGGTGCCACCGCCGGCCGTGAGATGAGCCGTTTACCGCTCCCGGGCTTTGCAGCCTCACGCCTCTGTCCTGACCCTATCCCATCGCCGTTCATCGCACCATCGTGTCCGGAAGTGGATACGACGTGCCTGTGAACTGAGCAATCCGTGTCCAGCACGCAGGCGTCATCGCATTTCAGCGGAGGTCCTTCAGCGTTCCTGAACATGGTGAGCAGGCCGGCCGACTCCCCTCTCCTACAACGTCAGGACGCAACCATGCCGTGTAATCGCCGCACGCCACGCCCGGACTCGCACTCCACCGAAGTGCGCAACGTCGCCCTGGGCGCCGTCGTATCCACGCTCGTACGCTTCCTTCTGGACCAGCTACGCAGCCTCCTCTGACTACGGAGGGCCTGCAGACACATCCCCGTCTGCAGGCCCTTGCCTCTTGTCTCGGGAGAACAACCCGCGCCGCACCCCTGGTTCGACGGCTTACCCGCCTGGCAATCCTGCTGTCCGGGGCTGGCTCCAAGCGCCGTCATGGCAACTGGTGCCCGTATGAGCAGCAGCGATGCAGGGTGCCGACGAACCACCGGGGCGGACAGGACCGTACTGCTGTAGGCGCCTCGCCCCCGCCGGAGGCTTCCGGATCACCATGCACTGGAGAGCACAGGGTTTGGGGAGAGCCGGCCCGAACCACAACAACAGGACCGGATGTTCCATCATCCTCAGCCGGTAGGCACCCTGCCGAGCCTCGATGGATGGTCCACTCGCTGACGCTACCGTCGAGGAGCACACGCTGGCTGTACCAGGGGGCATTGGCGAGTATCGCCGCCACCGCGCTACTGCGGGGATCGGTCCGCGCTGCCACCTCGGTCGCCAGAGTGCACCGTACCCGCGCGTCCGGGGCACGAGTCAGGAGTGTTCCCAGCATGGCGGGCGTCTCCCCGCGGCCTGCCCACAGGATGGCGCTGAATGATCGCACCGCCCAGTGAGGGTGCGCGGATAGGAGGGTTGCGTGCGGTGCGACAACCTTTCGCGGCAGGAACTGAAGGGTTTGTGCCAAGCGGTGGCCGCCGTCGCCGCCAGCTACTGGCGGAGCAAGAAGGACTCTGTCAGAACTTGTTCGCCGATGGACAGCTAGTCGCAAGCGCGGGCCGCACCGGCGCCTCCCACCCGATGTGGCCAGCGAAGCGGAGTTGGCCCAGCTCCTCCAAATCCGCAGTACAGGCGTCTGCTGCTTCGCTAGCTTGTCCGCGCGAGACCTGCGAACACCCTTCCCGTTCCAGCGAACAGGCGGCCGATATGACGTCCACCGCTTCTCTTTTCGCCTGCCGCGTTACGGACGTAACCCTGGAACGTGTGCGCGAGCTGGTCGACGTCGGCCAGCCGGAGAGCCTGACCTTGGAGTACAAGGAAAGCTACGCGGCCAAGATCCCTGACTCGGTCGCTGCGATGGCCAACAGCTACGGCGGCCTCATCCTGGTGGGCGTCACCGAGCGCAACATCGAAGACCGGATCGTTGGCGTTCCGGAAGACACGATCGTCAAGATCGTCAGCAGCTGCCATCAGAAGCTGGAGCCGCCCTGGGAACCGGAGATCATTCCCGTGCCCCTCCCGGAGACCGACGGCCTGATGGTCTTGGTCGTCCGCGTCGACCCTGCCAAGGCACCAGGCCCACTGCTGATCCAGGGGGCCGCACCAATCCGCTTGCACGGACGCAACGCGGTAGCCGACCGCTCGCGCCTCGCCCAGCTGCTCACCGAGGCCGCTCCCCAGCCAGCTGCAGCCGGGCTGAGGCTGCCCCCGGTCGAACTCCCTCGCGATGACCAGGGCCAAGAAGCCGCGGACTTCCTCGTCCGCACCGGGATGTACGTCCCGGTCGACGCCTCAGCCACCTGGCGTCCACTGTCCGAACGCGGAGTACAGGCCTTCGCAGATGCCCTGAACAACTCGCCCCTGCACCGGACCCTTTTCCACTGGTGCGCATCGCTCGGCGACGGTGGCATGACCCCTTTCCACCGCGCGGGTTTCAACCGTGCCCGCAAGGTCCGGCTCCTGTGGCAAGGCGGCCCGAACGAAGCACCGTCTTCCCCGCTGGAGGCCGTTGCCACGATCGATCTTCCAGACGCCTATGGAGCTCCGGTCTCGCACCTGCAGGTCTCCTTGGGAGTCGTGGCACGCTTCGGCCACGCCCTCGGCCGCAGCGTGCCCCTCTCCATAGCCCGCCTTCACGAACTGCTCGACTCCTTGGCGAGCTCTATGGTTGACGACGAGGTCACCAAAGCGCTTGCCGCCCTGGCAGGCATCGATCCGCTCGTTGTGCCGCAACCGCTGAGCCTTGACTTCATCAGCAGCACAGACGTCCCAGCCCTGCTCGCTGGAAACGGACTGACTCCGATGCCGGATGCCGGCACCTCCCGCGGCGCCAACCTGCTCGCCGACCCTGGCATCGACCAACGCGAGCCCGCAGAGCGCCGCGCCCTCATCGACAGCTGGCTCCAACAGATCAGCCTGGACGCTGGCCTGCTTGGCATGGAGGAGGCCCTGGAGCGACTCCGGGCTGCCTCCTCGACGTCGCCTTAACGATGCTGAGCAAGGAACTGTTACAGCGGGGCCGAACAGGGCTGACCCTGCCCGGCTCCGCTGACCGCTAGAACGCCGTTGCGTCCCCAAGTGTGCCTGCTGCGGATCAGCAGACGACCGGCTGGGCACGGCCGCGGGGCGCCTCCGTGATAACAGTTGCTGTGACTTCGACAGGAGCGAACGGCCTCGCGTGGCTTGCGCCGGGCCGGGTATAGCGGGCGTTCGGGCGCTGATGCTGCTGCGCCTCTTGCTTGCCCCTTCTCTTGAAATGCGTCACGTGCCCGGCGACTGCGGCGCGACGAGGTGGCAGGTCTCGGTGGCGTGAGCGACTTCGTTGTTGTCCCAGGCCGACAGCCGGAACGGCGTGTTCGCGCCGGACAAGTGCTCTGGCGGTACGTGGCGTCCTCGCAGTTCGGTGTGGATGCGGGCCGCGTCCTGAAGGAGGCGAGCCCAGTCAGGAAGATCGGTGGGGAGGCCGGCTCGTCGGCGGTGTGGGGTGGTAAGGGTGAGCCGGGCCAGTCAGTTCCGTAGCCGGTCAAGGCACGGATGGCGACGACTGCGGCATGTACGGGGTGGGCGACGCGGGTGTGGATTCGCTGGGCCACGGTTTCGAAGTGTGCGCTGGAGGTGTCGGCGCGCGTGAACGCCGACAACACGATGGCTGGTGGGTGGCTGTCGATCGAAGGAAGCCGGGTGGGAGTGCCGCGGGCGCCGGAGGTGATTTCGTCGGGGCTCCCGGCAGGGCGCCGGGGGCGTGGGGGTAGCTCGTACCAGGGCTCGTTGGGAGGGCATGGAAACGGTGCGCGCTGCCACCAGGGGTAGTCGGCCGGAGTTTGCGGTGTGGCGGCTGGGTCTGCGTTCAGGTGCTGGCGGGTGTCTTCGATGCTGTCGATCTGGTGGTGGGCGACAGTGTTGAGGATGGTGGACAGGGCATCTGACGGTGGGCCACTGACGACGAGCGTGAGACGGATGCGGGTGCGTTCGCGCAGGGCCATGAGGTGCTCGAGGTGGCGGCCGGTGATGCGGTGGGCTCGGCAGATGACGTAGTGGCTGATGTTGAGGGCTTCGGTCCATGCGGCCGCTACGCGCCAGGACTCGTCGGCGTTGCCAGTCCACCAGGGCGGGTCGATGTCTGGGGGTGGCAGGTGCTTGCCGAGCGCGCGGATGAGGTCGTGGGCGAGGTAGGCGGGTGCGGTGGCCAGGGGTGTGGGGTGGACGGCGATGCGGCCGAGCTTGGGTTGGTGGGCTGCGAGCGCGGTGGTGGTGTAGGCGGGCTGGTCGTGGGTGTCGGTGATCAGGGTGATGGGCGGCAGACCGGGGTCGGTGTGGTCTGGGGACCACGCGGGGGTCCACTTGTGGAAGGTCTCGTCCGGTGCGGTGCTGGAAGGCGTTGAGGTCATGTGGTGTGGGCCAGACGGGGGTCCAGGCGGCGCAGGAGAGTGGCCGGGTCGGGCGGGTGGTCGGGGTGGCGACGCTGGTGGGCTTGGAGCTGGTGGGTGAGGGCGGCCCAGCGCCGCATGTTGCCGTGCGCCCACATGTCGTCCAGACGGCCGAGGGTCTGGATCGGGGTGTTGTGCCACAGCGGGTGGAAGGCGGGCAGGACGGTGAGGACTTCGTCCGCGCCGAGGGGTTCCATGTGGTGCCAGGTGGTGACGCGGCTGAGCAGGGTGGGCTGTGAGCGCAGGGCTCTGAGGCGGGGTCGGCTGGCGAGCAGCAGGATGGTGATCTGGGGGGGCGGGGTCGTCGTGGAGGTAGCGCAGGAATTCGATGCAGGAGGCGGACATCTGGTGGGCTTCGTCGACGGCGAGGAGGCGGGGCGTGTGTGCCAGGGCGTGGCGCAGGTAGTCGTCGCAGATTCCGGCGTCGTGGGGCGGGTCGCCAGGCAGGTTGAGGGCGTGGTGGAGGTTGTGGCGCAAGTCGTCGGGGCGTGCCTGGGGGCGCTGCAGCAGCCGTAGCGTGGGCAGGGTGGGGCGCTGCTCGCATAGGACGTGCAGGGTGAAGGTCTTGCCGACACCGGGGTCGGCGGTCAGGCAGATGATGCTCTGGTGATGCAGTGCGTCGTCGAGGGCGTCGCCGGCGGCCCGCACGGCCTGGGTGGTGACGGTGCGGGCGCCGGGCAGGCTCAGGTAGTGGGGTGGTGGGGCGCTGACGGGGCTGGTCATCCGGCGTCCTGCTGGGGGCGGCGGGAGCGGCGGCGGTGGGGCAGGGCGCGGCGGATGGCCCAGCGGGCGATGGTTTCGTCGACCTTTTCGAGGCCGCGGCGCTTCATTCCTTCAAGGACGTGGTAGGTGATCTTGGACCAGACGCGGAAGGTTCCGTCGGCGCCTTCTTCGTAGACGTAGTCGATGAGTTCGGGTGAGGCATCGGCCCAGACGGGGTGGAAGAGGGGGATGTTGCGCTGGACCTCGTCGGCTTCCATCGGGGCGAATTCCTGCAGATGTAGATGCGGGAGGCGAGGGCGGGTTCGCTGTAGATGTAGATGCGGGAGGCGAGGGCGGGTTCGCTGTAGAGGGTCTTGTAGGCCTCTTCGCCGCCGACGAAGAGGACAGCGGGGCGGTTCTTGCCTTTACCGGTGTCCCACAGGTGGCGGACGAACTCGAAGCATTCGCGGCTGAACTGCTGGGCTTCGTCGCAGACAAGGACGTAGGGCTTGCGGGTCAGGGTTCGCTTGAGCAGGCGGTCGAACTCGCTGGGGTGGGACGGGGGTTCGCCTTCGAGGCGGAGTTCGGTGAACAGTTCCTGGCGGATGTCACGGGGGGGGTGGGGCGGGAGCGGAACTGCAAGAGTAGGACGCGTTCGGCGGAGATTTCCTTGAGGGCGGTCAGGACGGAGAAGGTTTTGCCGAGGCCGGCGTCGCCGTAGATGCAGGACATGGCCCGGGCTTCGATGGTGTCGGCGATGTTCTCGCTGGCTTCGAGGAGGGCTTCGGTCGCGACGATGCGGGCGTCGGCAAGGTTGAGGTAAAAGTCGGGCTCGCCGACGACGTCGTCCTGGTCGGGGCGGGGTGTCGTCTGCGTGGTGTCGGTGCCGGTCACGTGGGTGTCCTTCAAGGTTGTCGGGGCGGTGTGGGTGCTGTCGGATGCGGGGTGGGCGGGCTGGGCGTGCGCTGCGGCCGGTGGCCGACCGGTGTCGTGGTCGTCGAGGTCGTCGGTGTGGGCATCCTCGAGGCGGATGCGGACGGTGCGGCGGGGGTGGGTGGTCGTACTGGCGGCCGTTCGGGAGCTGGGCTCGCCGGTGCTCGTCCTGGCCGCAGGCGGTGGGGGGCCCGGGGCGGGTCGGGGGCGGTGCGCGGGGTGGTCACGTGTCTTCCTCAGTGGGGGTGGGTGTGTCGGGGACGGCCCAGCCGCCGGGCGGGGTGATGCGGCGGGGCATGTAGTCGGAGGGCAGATCGTCAGCGGTCCGGCCCGAGCTCCAGGGGCGCAGTTCCTGGGCGGCCTCTTTGCGGGTCATCGCGGTGTCGGCCTGGGCCGGTCCGGTGGTGGTGTGCGCCTTGAAGCGGCGGCGGCGCAGGGCTTCGGCCCGGCGCAGGTCGCGGCGCACACGACGGGAGCGTTCGGCGCGAGCCTGGTAAACCTGCTCGATCTGCTCGTCGGTGGCCTGGTCGGCCAGGTAGGCGGTGCCCAGGTGCCGACGGTTGTCGGCCTCGAAGATCTCGATCTGTTCGAGGTGGTGGGGCTGGAAGCGGATGTGGACGCGGGTGCCGGAGCGGCCGGTCATCCAGCCGGCCATGTAGTCGCGCCCCTTGAACCGGATGCCGTGGCCGTTGATGACGCGGGTGGAGCGGTCGCCTTCCAGGAGGAAGGCGTGAAGGTCCTCGGCGCTGACTTCGCGCAGCGGGGTGTTCTCGCTGTTCCACCACTGCAGCGGGGTCAGGTCGCCGTAGCCGGCCATGGTGTGGTCGGCGTTGCGGGTCTTGACCCACTGCGCGAAGAGCTCAACGAACCTCCCTGGCGTGCCGCACCGCAGCAGTCATCTCGTACCCGGGCGTCGTGGGCACCTCAGCACCGCAGTACGCGCACACAAACTGCGACATCACGCTCCAGGGCCAGTGGGGGCCCGGCCCGCCTTGAGGTAGGCACATTCGACGAGTCTGACGGGCTGGAGAGTGGACCGGGACCGCTTCGTTCTGCATAGACGCGGTCCTGCCGTGCCTGGTGTCTTCGGACCGGGTCTGGCCGTGTCAGTCCTCCCCGGGCGAATGCTGAGGGCTGGGTCCGGGCGGGGTGCCACTGGGCTGCGGTGTGCTGGCAGATTGGGCGGGCAAGGAAGCGCCCGGGGAGGCGGCAGGCGCGGCGTTCACCACGAGGTAGGCGGCGTTCAGGAAATCTTCGAGGTGGTCCTGCATGCGCCGGACGGACTCTTGCCAGTCTCTGAGGGTCTCAGAAGGCCTATTCTGCTGCGCGGCGCGAATACGCTCGTCGGAGTAGTTGATGTATTCGTTCATGATCAGGCAGAGGTCCCGGGCATGGGCGGCTACGTCGCGCGGTCCTGCGAGACGCACCACTTGTGCCTGCTGGAAGGCCGCTTCGTACAGGGTGTGCATCTGCTTCTGGGTAGCGAGCAGGCGGTTGAGCTCGCTGGGCTGCAGCCCGCCGACGGTGGGGAAGGTGCCACTGAGCACGCGGCCCAGCACAGCGACGGTGTCTCGCAATCTCTCGGCTGCCGTGACGAAGTCGACGTAGGTCTTCTGCCGCGCTTCCAGACGCCACTGCTCGCGTTCGGCATGCCGCTGTTCGACTTCGCGCTGCCGCTGGGCGTTGATGTCCAGGTCGCTGCGCTCTGCCTGGGCTTGCAACGCGGCAAGAGTGTCGCGCTGTTGGGCCTGGAGCTGCTCACTGTGCTGTCTCAGTTGTGCCTGCAGTTGAGCGGTGTGCTGCTCGCGCTGAGCGTCGAGCTGCTTGTCGAGCATGGCTTCCTGCCGCTCCAACTGCAGCTTGAGCTGTTTGCGGCTGGCCCGGTTGTTCAGTACCGCGACAACAGACGAGACGATACCGGCACCGAGAGCTCCGATGCCTGCTCCTAGCACCGTTCCCCACCACGGAGCGGTCGTGGTAGGCACGGCGCTGCCTGCCGCGAGGATGGCATGGTGCGTATGGATGGCGAGCATGCGGGCCAGTTTGCCTCAACTGCGCAGCCGGCGTGGTCGATCCGGCCTGGCATGGGGCTTGTCCCAAGGCATGGGAACAACATCCCTTGTTTGATCTTGAAGAGATCTGTCCGCCGGATTCTGTCCAGCCGCAGTCCACTTTTTCGACAGATCCGCCCCACCCGGGTGTTACCGCGCTCTACGCTTCCTCGCAGCAGGCGACCGCGCCTGCACCCGGGGGGGTGTACATGTCATCTGAGTCGACGCAACCTGACGTGGTAAGTCTTTCAGCAGCCGTTGCGGGAGTGCGCCAGGCGCTCGCGAAAGCCCTCTCAGATGCCGGGGATCAGCACATCCGCTTCGGGCTGTCCTGCCTCGATCTGGAGTTTCACGTCGAAGTCTCACCCGGTGCGACCGAGAACGACCCGGCGGAGCTGCGCGTTATCCAGCCCGCCGGTGATCCGGCCACGGGACACCGCATCAAACTGTCCCTGCGGCCGGTGAACGTGCTCAACGGGACGCCCGATGACGTGTTCATCGGCGAATTCACTCATGATTCTGCATGAGGCAGGACAACCGGGAGGAACATCCGGTCCCGGACCGTGTGGTGGAGACGGTCATGGAGCTCGGGGACGGGCGTCGGCAGTGGGGAACGGGCTACGTCATCGCTGACCGGGCTGTGCTGACCGCACGACATCTGGTCGTCGACGCCGGAGGTGCCCCCGTCCGCGTCACCGTGCGCGGCATGTCCTCGTCCGAAGCACTGCCGGCGACCGTGGTGTGGACTCCTGCCGACCCGACGGTCGATGTCGCACTCCTGGAGCTTGCAGCGCCCTCGGCGCGGCTGAGGAACGTGCGCTGGGGACGCATCGACGGCGGCCGCCGCGAGGTGGCCGGACTGGGATTTCCCAGTCGCCAGGGACGAACCCCGGACGGTGTCCGCCACTCCGACCACCTGTGGGGATGGGTGACCCTGCAGCCCCGACGTCATGTCCTCAGCGTTGATGTGGGCGGGCCGACCCGGCGGGCCCCCGACATGCGTGACAGCCCGGAACGAGTCCAGCGGTGGCAGGCTTCGCAGTGGAGCGGGGCCTCGGGAACTGCTCTGTTCAGCGGTCCCTACTTGGTCGGTGTGCTCTCCAGCGATGCCGACCCCGATACGTACGACGGCACAAGGCTCCACGCCGTGCCGGTCTCGGCTTGGTGGGACGATCCTGAGTTCGTCCGGGAGCGCCGGCGGCTTGGGCTTGACCCGCACTGTTACCCCGTGCCGGATCCGGCCGCCAACACAAGCGCTGCGGCATCCCCGCTGGCGCGTACTGCGGCGGAGGAAGACCTGCGCCTGGCCATAGCGCAACAGATCGGCGCGTTCACCTCGGGGTGGCACGGCGTGAGCGAGGAGGCGGACCAGGCCCTCGATGTGCACTGCAGCGCCGTGGGCGGCGAGGAGTACGCACGCAACGCCCAGGCCATCCCTATCACCCACGACTCCATCCACACGTACTACCTGGCACTCTCACCAGGCCGGATGATCATCACCGGACCGAGCGGATCGGGCAAGACGATCCTGGCCCTGCGGTTGATGCGGCAGCTCCTCGACATGCCCGGCCAGCCGGTGCCTGTCTACTTCAACCTTGCCGCCTGGCGAGTGCCCTCTCCTGACATCCGGCGCATGCCGCCCGATGCCAGGCCGAGGGCGCTGGCCGAATGCTTCGAGGGCTGGCTCGTTGACCAGCTCCTCGAAAATGATCTCGTGGTGACGTGGAAAGACGCCCGCAGGCTCGTCGCCGGGCGCAGGATTCTGCCCGTCCTGGACGGCATGGACCAGCTCCTGCCCGATACCGCTTCCACCGAGCCCGCCTCCTCCGGTTCCGTCCTCGATGACCTGGTCTGTGCCCTGGATAGTTACCGTGATATCCACGGCGGGTCACGCGGCGCTCTTGTCGTGGCTACTCGCGCCCGCAAAGATTTCGAGGCAGAGCCCTGTGACATCCCTCTACCGGAGGGTTCCGTCGTGCAAGTGGAACGCCTGACCTGGCGGCAGATCCAAGAGCACTTGGAGTCGGCCCGGGGACCGCGCGATCAGGAGACCAACACGCCGGTCGACTGGGGGCCGGTGCTTGAGGACATCGGCGCACACGGAGACCAGTCGGTCGCCGCCCGGCGCCTGGACACCCCATGGAAACTGACACTGGCTGAGTGGGCCGCAGCGTCCCGCCACGTCACGCCGGATGATCTGATCAAGCACGAGACGTCCGACGTGGAAGTCGAGGAGAAACTGCTGGCATCGTTCGTTCCCTCGGTGCACGGATATCACAGCGTTCACACGAGCGGCACCAGCGGAAAGAGCCCTCAGCAGGCCATGAGTTGGCTCACCGTGCTTGCACAGCACCTGGAGCAATACCGGGGCACGGTCCACGGCGTGCCGCTGTCCGGCCGCGAAGTGGTCCTGGCCCGGATCTGGCCCGTCGCGGGAACGTGGCGGGTGCGGATAGCGCACCTGTTCGTGCACACCGTGCCCCTCGTCTTTTTCAGCCTTGCCTGCATGATCGCCGCGGTCTGCGGCCCCGGTCACGCGTCGGACTTCTTCACCGGCCGCTGGCCGTCGCTGACGGGCGCCACCGCGACGCGCTTCTGGGTGGCTCTGGGCCTGTCAGGCGCGCTGCTCGCGGCCGGCGCCTACTTCGCACTGCGCTACTGGCCATGGATGCCTCCCACCCACTGGCCTCTGCTCGCCTTCGCTCAGCGCCGCACCCAGGGACTGCGTAGCCGCCGCGGCCCGCGCCGGATCGTGTCCGGCCTCGAGATCGGAAGCGCCATCGGCCTGGGGGTCGGCATGGCCGTCATGCTGGCCTTCGGATGGGCGCCCGGCATAGCCGCAGGAGCCGTCGTGGCCGCCCTGTTCGGCTGGTTCATGGAGGCGAAAGTGGGACTCGACCGCACTCTGAGCGGGAACTTCAACCCGAAGTTCTTCTGGGTGCTGGACACGCTCGGGGCCGCCATCTTCGCGGGCCTGGGAGCCTTGCTGTTCCCGCTGCTCCTGGACTACTCGTGGACCACCGGGCTGGCCTTCGGCGGCTGCTTCGGCTTTGTCCTCGGCTTCGGCTTCTTCCTTGTGCCCTGGCTACGCTACATCACAGCCATGACGCTGGCCCGCAACGAACTGCCCTGGCGGCTCGCCGCCTTCCTGGACTGGGCCAGGAAGGCGGGGCTGATGACCATCAGCGGTGTCGGGTTCCAGTTCCGCCACCAAGAACTTCAGGAGTGGATCGTCCGGAAAGGCCCTCCCTCCGCCTCGGTCTGATGCGAGAGCCGAGAGCCCAGGCCCACGTGGATACGTTGCCCGTCGGCCCCGGGCGCAGACGACCCTCCAGAACCAGCCCGCCGCCGAGGCCCTTGGAGCCCACCCTGCACACGGGCCGGAAGAATCGTGAGCGATCCAGAGGCCTAGCGATCCTTGGGCGGATGGGCAAGTTGGATGGCAGCGGACATAGAACGGGTGGGGTGCGGGAGCTGCACTCGCGTACTGCGTCGTTCACCGCACCTGCAACAGGCCCAGGGCACGGAGCTTCGTCGTCTTGGCGATCACCTGTCGAGCCGGAGTTCGCTTGGCTCGTAGCGGAGTTGGAAGGTCTGGGCATGCTCCCCGTGCATCCAGTACAGGGTCATGGTCGACAGCATGCTGCGTTTGACGTACCGGGTTCGTGAGGGCATGCCTTCGTCTTGCGCGACGATCCACTTTTCGATCCGCTCCGGCAGTGAGAACCGCAGCGCATATGCTTCGGGGTGCTCCGCGGAGCGCAGTTCCCAGACGGGATGTGACGCGGGCTGATGGATGCGGCGCGGGCGTACGGTGTGTGTGGGGTGGTCTCTGGCGTAGTCCACGAACGAGTAGAGATCGTCTGAGGCAAGTCCCAGGACGAACGGCGCTGCGGGAAAGGCCAGGACCAGGCCGAGTTGGCTCCGGCTGTGCAGGGCCTGGGCCAGGTAGTCGAGTGGGCCACGGATCGCGTCGGCCAGTTCCGCCTCACCTGGGTTCATGTCCAGCAGTGGGACGCGGAGATAGGCCCGCATGTCGCTTATCTTCGGGCGCTGGGCTGCCGGTGTTGCCTCGAGGACTGCGTGGACGGTGTCGGCTGTGTTCTTGACGAGATCCCGCAGTACGGCGAAGTCCGGTGTGGAGAGGTCGATCAGGGATATCTGGTGGGCCAGCGCGTAATCCTGTGCCACTGGGCTGAAGCCGGACGTGGAGAAGATCGCATAGTTGTAGCGGTATCGCGTCCGTGGCCGGCCGGCCCCAGGAGCGGTGAGCGTGGTGGTCTCGGCCTCGTTCACGTCGTGGATCACGCCGTGGCCGTTACGCACGGTGGGCAGCTGAACTGGTGTTGTGGTCAGGTACTTCGCCTCGACGAACAGGCGGACCGGCAGGGAAAACGGCGGGACGTAGCGGAACTGGCCGAGCGCGTCGACCTGGTGCCAGGCTCCGCGTCCGCGGACCAGCAGACCGTTCTTGTCCTCCTTCAGGACCTTCGGCTCCGTGTCCAAATCGTCGGCGGCGGTGAGGACCTCGAAGCCGCTGGAGCGCAGGAGCCAAGCCAACACCTCCTCCAGGAGGTAGCCGCGCAGGGGTCCTTTGCCGATCAGTTTGTCTGCCACTCGTGCGATCCTATGCACCACCCTGATCATGGTGCGAGAGCGCCGTCGGGGCGCCTGATGACGGACACGGCGAAGGCCTGGTGGCGACGCCGCCGGACCTGGATGAAGGAAACATCTCGGCGAGCGGGGCTCATCGTCACTGTGCGTTGGTCTCAAGCCGTGGCATCGGCAGGAAGCCACATCGCCCGCTCACGTCACCCCCTCCGGGAGCCTCGTCCCGGTTCCTGGACGCTTCATCAGTGTCGGGAAGGACCTGACGTCGTCGCAGACGTGGGCGAGCGGCGGGCTGTCGTCGCAGGCCCACGCGGGGGCGTAGCGGGTGAGGCTGCCACAATGTACGACGCCTTTCGCCGTGGGCACTCGCGCTGTGGGTGCCCACGCGACCGAACGGGCCGGGCCTAGGGGCAGCTTCCTGCCCTCATTCACGTCGGGACCTCGACGACGGTGGCGTTCTTCAGCAGACGTCGCGCGGCTTTCGCGATCATTGCGACGGGTTGTGCGACGTCCGTGAAGTCGAACCACTCACCGCCCAGCGCTCTTGTTGCGAAGTGATCGTGCAGACGGCTCTCCAGAAGGCCACCCCCGGTTGAGGTCCACCGCACGGTTAGCGGTGATCCGGATCCGGACTGCAGCGATTTCAGACGTCCGGGCACGTCTTTGGACACACCGATCTTGACTATCTTCGGTTCGGCCTCAGATGAGACGAGGTACACGGACCGGGTGTCGTACTGAGGTGTCCTGGCCGGGGCCTTGGGCACCGGTGTAGATCTGAGCTGGCGCAGCGCCTCGTCCTCGCGCCGGTCTTCTTCGTCTGCCTCCTCGACCTCGTCCACGACGGCTTCGAGCATGTCGCGCACCGCGCCGGCACTGGCAGCGCCGCCCTCGACCAGCGCGAGCAGTTCGATGACAGTGTTGATGTCGATGTCTAGGCGCCGGAAGGGAGGACGGGGCGGACGCGGGGACGAGGTCAGGGTCACGGAGATGCCGGGTAAGTCGTGGCCGGCGATGTGGAGGTCGGTGGTGAAGGCGGTGATATTCACGGTGCGGGTTCCTGTCTGGCGTAGGGCTCCGGTGCTGCCGGTGGCGTCCGCTTGACCCGCCGGGGCGTTGCGCCCGTCAGGAGAGGGCGCCGCTTCGCCCAGTGCCCTCGCCGACTGCATCTGTTGCGACTGTCTGTGGGCAGCAGACGGGCACTGACTCGCCGGGTCGGGAGCAGCGCGGGACCAGAAGCCGTGGCCGGTTCCGTGAGCATCGCGATTAACGCGAGAGGCCGGCACGGACGGTGAGGTAGTAGGTGTACTGGTCGGGCGTCAGGCGTTGGCCGGACCATCCGTGGCAGAAGGAGCATCTGGGGCCGTTCCATTCCCAGAAACTGGTCAGGTCGAGGAGTTCGGCCAGGGTCATGCGTTCGGTGTCCGGGGTGAGGGGGCGGGCGTGCTGGCAGTCCCCGCCCATGGCGTGGGAGCGGCCCCGGTAACGGCCGTTGAGATTGGAGCCGTAGACCCACAGTCCGGCTAGTGGCCCAAGTGCGGCGGGGTTTTCCCGGAAGGGATGCACGTTGAAGAGGCGGCCGGGAAAGGTGAGCGCGTCGGTCCAGGCGTCGCGCAGGCCCAAGTGCACGTGCTTGACCTGGACGGCCAGTTGGCGCAGGTCGGTGTCGTGGGTGGCCTGTGCAGCGACGGCCAGGGCGGCGGCGCGGTCGTCGGGGCTCCAGCCAGAGAATTCGCACTTCCGCTGGAGGTCGGACAGGCTCGCGGCGGCCGCCAGTCCGTCGCCGGGCTCCGCCTCTGCCTCCGGGGCGGGCGCGGGCGCGGGCGCGGGCGGCTGATGGGTAGCGGCCGGCACGGGAGTCGCTGGCGAGGCGGGCGGGGTCACGGCCAGCTCAGGGAGAGGGGGCCGGCCCTCGAGGTGGGCCCGGTAGGCGGCGGACAGATCCTCCAGGTCCTTACGGCGCGCACGGTGGAGGTCGATGGGCTCCTGCAGGCTGGTGTCGAGCAGCTGCACTCCGCCGTGGAAGGCGTGGAAGCCGATCGACTCCCACAGGGCGGCGATTTTTGCCTTCGCGGTAGCACGGTAGGCGTCACTTACCTCGTCCCGGTTTTCGGGCCATTCGGCCATGCCGGGCTCAGCCGTGGCCGCGCAGCAGCCACCGGACAGGCGGCGGATGGCCTCGGCGGCGAATACCGGGCCCAGGCCGAAGCCCCGCCAGGGACGGTTCAGGAACACCCGGTCCAGGATGAGCAGATCCCCCACCGGACAGTCGATGGTCTCCTGGAAGGCATCGGAATACTCGCCGTCGTGAAGGACGGCGGAGGCGATGCTCTCCAAGTCTCCCGACTGGGCGTCAGCGACCATCCAGCGGTCCACACCGGTGTAGTCGCGCAGCCGCCACAGACGCAGCCAGCCGACTTCGCTGCCGTCGTGGATGAGCTGCTGGCAGGCCTCGGTGCAACCGGCAGCGCATTCCTCCTCCTCATCGTGGTAGGCGCGGATGGAGACACGCCAGTGCTCGAGGGTGTCCTCGTCCTCGTAGGGCACGGCGGGGTGCCCGTGGCTGTAGACCAACCGCAACTGGGCCGGGTCGCCGGGAAGTTCACTAGCCGGTCGGCGCGCAAGTCTCATGAGGGTGGAGGCTAGCCGTCGCTACTGACAGTTGGTCCGGCGTCGAGCCTCGGCCGACGGTCGGTGAGGATGTTAATTGCACTCCGGACATCGGGCGCGAGCCGACATGTCGGAGCGGGATGGGCAGTTGCCACTGCTTCCGCTGGGCGGTTCGGTAGCGAGGGGCTTCAGTCATCCGCTGAACTCTTCTCCGAAACAGCGCTCAAGCGGCAGCGCCACGATGGCATCCCAGCCAGGCCTGGTGGGACGCAATGTGTAGTCTCTCGCGCAAGCGCGCTGCCGGTGCCGGACCTTCATCACCGCAGCGTCTCCGCGTCTGTAAGCAGCAGAAATGCCAACGCCGGAAGCTTGGGCTGCATGTCGGCACCGGCGGCCCCTTCCAGGGGACAACTGAGTTACCGGCGAAGATACGGGCTTCTGCGAGGGTCACGAGCGTGTGCTGCGGGTCCTCCTCCGGTGACTGGGGCTCGCCACGAGGGCAGCCGTGGCCCTGTCACATAACGTCGCTGGAGGCCGTGAGTGACGGTTGCAGCCTTGGTAGCGATCTGTAGATACCGGGCAATTGCATCGTGACATCAATTCCGTCGAACCGGGTGCTTTTTCGACCTTTCGGCCTAAGATCATGGACGTGTTGGGCGGGAGCCAACGCAGGGTGCGGGAGGCAGCGTGTGGTCGGATAACGAGACGGATCTGGACCTGCTCGGGTTTGACTTCCTCGTTGACGAGATGGTCGTTGCTCTGACACAGCAGCGGCTCCTGCCTCTGACGCTGGGGGTGCTCGGTGGTTGGGGTTCAGGCAAGAGCAGCCTGCTGAGGATCGTCTCGAAGGAACTGTCGACCATTTCATCCGACGAGGCTGGACATTTCGTCGTGGTCCCGTTCAGCCCTTGGCAGTACGAAGGCTATGAGGACATCAAGGGCGCGCTGATGGAGACAGTGCTGACGCGCCTGCAGCAAGAAGCCGATGAGGGTAGCGCCGAGGCTGTGGAGGCGGGCCGGCTCAGACGAGTGGCCCGGAGCCTGCGGCGGCCGGTACAGATGCTGGTCGGAGCGGCACTGCCCGCCGGCGCGGCCATGGCTGCCGGCGCGCTCGATCCCGGTTTGGCTGACGTGGCCTCCGCCATCGCCCAGAGCGCTGTCGGGGGGACGTACCCGGACCAGGAGCCTGTCGAGGAGAGCGCGGAGGAGAACCGCACTCCCGCGGACCCGGGGGCGTTTCGGCAGGAGTTCGCCAGCTTGGTGGGTTCGTTGGAGCAGGTTCGGGCGGTGATCGTGTTGATCGATGACCTGGACCGGTGCCTGCCACATACGGTCGTTGACACCTTTGAGGCGATCCGTCTCTTCCTCAACGTGGAGAAAAGCGCGTTCGTGATCGCTGCCCACCCCGAGGTCGTGCAGGCCGCCATCGACCGACGCTACCCGGGCCTCGGCCGCCCCGGAACGTCTGGTCTGGGCGCGGAGTATCTGGAGAAGATGCTCCAGGTCAAGATCAGCATTCCGGTGTTGTCCGCGCCCGAAGCCGAGACGTACATGCATTTGCTGCTGGCGCAACTGCACCTTGAGCGGCAGCAGTTCGAGACGGTGTGCGAAGCAGTTGACCTGCGCAGGCGCGAAAGCGCCCTTGGGGTTGCTCTGAATGCGGGCATCGCATCTGCCGCGCTCGGCGCTGGCATGCCGACGCGGTTGTACGAGGACATGACGTGGGCGGCGGCGATCTCCCCGGTGCTCGGCAGTACGTTGCGTGGCAATCCTCGACAGATCAAGCGGTTTCTGAACACGCTGACCCTACGCCTGGCGAGCGCCGAACGCCGGGGCACGAGGCTGGACGCGGCGGTCCTGGCCAAGCTCATGGTGTTGGAAGAGCAGTACTTGACCGACTTCCAGAATCTGTTCGACTGGCAGGTCCAGGCACTGGGATCGGGCGGGAACGGACATCTCCAAGCCGCCGAACGGCACGCACGCGGTGCGGCGACGGCCGTTCAGAGAGGATCGGGCCATAGCCAGACTCCCGAGGAGCCACGCGCCTCCTCGGACGGACGTCCCCCAAGGCGAGGGCGGGCTCGCGAGGAGAACTCCACCACGGGCGAGCTGAACGAGGAGGTTCGCGCCTGGGCGGAGATGCCGCATATCGACGCCTGGCTTCGGATGGATCCCGCCCTGGCCACAGTGGATCTCGGCCCGTACTTCACGTTCGCGCGGGCCAAATTGAGGCTAGCGGCCACCACGGCGCTTCTGCCCGCGCATGTCCAGGAACTGCTCGGCCTGCTCCAGTCCGACGTCGTCGGCCGGCGCCGGGCCGCGGTGCGACAGGTGCAGCAGACCGTGGCGGCTGAGGATCTGCCGACACTCGTGGAGCACCTTATGCAGGTGGTTCAGCGTGATCCGGCGGGACCGGCCACGGACAGCGCAGCGGAGCTGTGTCACGAGATCCCCGCGATCGCTCGTGACGTCTGCGAGCGGCTCAGACTCGTCCCTTTGGAGCTCCTGCGCCCGAAGCTCTCGACCCTGGTGCGACGGCTGCCCCCCACCGACCCCTCCGTGACGGCTCTGCTGGACGGCTGGGAGTCCACAGGTACCCCGGCAGGCGCGTTCGTGCGCCAGGCTCGCGACGTGCGCCGGCGGCAGGGGCGTAGCTGAAGTGGGTACTTCCACCGACCGCACCAGTGGCTCCGGCGGGGCGTGGACGCCTCTCAAGCACGCGGCGACCGCATACGCCCGCGACGTCAGCCGTGGTTCCGCTCCCCGCAGCCGGGCTGCCGCCGTCCTTGCCCGCCACGTTCCGGTCCTGGGTGGCGCTGCGGCCGCCGCCGCGGGCGCGGCGGCCGGGCGCAGCACGGCCCAGCGGCTGGGCGGCCTGCTGTCCGGGGTGGCCGCCGACGGGCTGGACGAGGCGCTGCGTCAGGCGTCGCTGGGCGACCTGGTCGGGCGGGACCGGTTCGAGATCGTCGATGAGCTGGTGACGCAACTGGCTGGTGCTGGGGGCGACCTGGACGGGCAGGCGGCCCGGGACGCGGTCTGCGACGTTCTGGAGGAACTGTTTGGCGAGGCGGACACCTGGGAGGAGCTCGAAAGCGAGGCAGCCGACCGCAACGATGTGGAGCGGCTGCTCGAACTGTTCCTGACGCACTACATCTACAACCGGGTGCCGGTGGTGGCCGAACGGCTCGGCACCATCGCCGACCCCGAGGCTGCACGCCGCGCTGACGGGCAGATGCGCCAGATCATCGAGGACTGCGTGGCCATCCAGATGCCTGCGCAGCCGTTGAGCTTGGACTGGTCGGGCCCAGACGGCCGTGCTCTTGTTGAGAGTGCCGTGGAACTGGCCTACCAGGCGTTGGAGGGGCTGGCATGACACAGTTCACGGTGCGTACCGAAGAGTTCGACGATCCCGCGCCGCCCGAAGGGATCCTGCTGGACTTCGCCCCGGGCTCGCCTAAGGGCACAGTGCAGGCCGGCCTCGGGCTGTTCCGTTCCTTCCGGCCCACTCGTCAGGCGGCTGACCTAATGATCATGGCGGTCGGCGCCTACATCAGCGACAGAGTGAGCGAACGCAGCCGCACCAACGATGCCTGGACACGTGATCTGTCTCTGGTCTTCCCGGCAGAAGACGCCGGTAGGTGGCCGGTGGAGGCCTCGCAGACAACTCTGCGCTTCCTGACCGGCGACCGGTGGACTCTGCATCCCCGCTCTCAGCGATCCGCACCTCTGCCGCACGGTTCGGACAGTGGCCAGGGGCGGGTCGTTGCGGACGGTGTGTGCCTGTTCTCGGGAGGCCTGGACTCCCTGTGTGGGGTCATCGACTTGCTGGAGGAGGACCCTGAGCGGCGCCTATGTCTCCTGTCGCACTACGAGGGCGGCCAGACTCCACGCGCTCAGGCCCGTCTGTTGCGGCATCTACGCGGTCACTACGGCTCACGGGTGGTCTCGCTGCGCCTGTTCTTGCGGCCGGCGCCCGCGCATCCGTCCCAGGCCAGACCACTGCCCGACGGCCGTGAGACCACCTCCCGTTCACGCTCACTGATGTTCTTGTCGACCGCCGTGGCGATCGCCTCCTCCATCGGCCCGAACGTCCCGGTCTACCTCCCGGAGAACGGCTACATCGGCATCAACGTGCCCCTCACCCGTGCTCGGGTCGGGAGCTTCAGCACCCGCACTACCCATCCGCACTACTTGGCGCTGCTGGAACAGGTGAAGGAGGCGGTCGGCGTTCACAACCGGCTGGTCAACCCCTACCGGTTGCAGACCAAGGGCGAGATGCTCGTCGGCAGCCGCAATCAGCCGCTTCTGCGGGAACTCGCACCGCAGAGCATCTCCTGCTCCCATCCCGAGGCCGCCCGCTACGCCGAGCGGCCGCAGGGCAACTGCGGCTACTGCTTCCCGTGCCTGATCCGCCGGGCGTCGATGTCCCGGGCGGGCTGGGACGACGCCAGGCACTACGCCTGGGATGCGCTGAACGATCCCGAACTACTGGATCCGGACTCCGGCCGCAGCGCTGACTTGCGTGCTGTTGTGGCTGGCACCCGCCTTGGCCGGCCCACCAGTGACGTCCTGCGCAACGGCCCGCTGCCCCGTGGCGAGCGCACCGCTTACATCGACGTATGGCGGCGCGGCACCGCCGAGATCCGCGCCTGGCTGACCTCGGGCGCGCAGGGGCAGCTCGCACGACTGTTGGAACACGCCTCGTGAACCATCTGCTCGACAGCCATTGCCACGTGACCGGTTACGACGACCCGGTAGCCGTCCTGCGCCAGGCCGCCGAGGCTCGCGTCGACGTCGTGGCCGTCACCGAGGATCCTGGAGAGTACCGGCTGTTGCGAGCCCGGCTGGGTAGACGCCGTGGCGTCCACCCGGCACTGGGCATGCATCCTCTACGTGCCCACAGCTTTACTCCCGCCGACATCGCCCGGTTTCTGCGCATGCTGCCCGAAACCACATGGGTCGGTGAGATTGGGCTCGACTACTCCCCCGCCGGACGCACCACACGACGCGCACAGCTGCGAGTCCTCGAGGCCGTCCTCGCTGATCCCCGAACCCGTAACCTGCCCATGACCGTACACAGCCGCGGCGCCGAGAAGGACACCTTCTCCCGACTCGCCCAGGCTGGAGTCACCGCCGCGATCTTGCACTGGTACACAGGCCCTCTGGCCCTGGTCGACGAGGCCCTGGCCGCAGGACTGTGGTTCTCCGTCAACCCGGCAATGACCACCTCGCAAAAAGGGCGCGCCCTCCTCGAAATTTTGCCGCCCGACCGTGTCCTCCTCGAGACCGATGGCCCGTTCGCCCGTCACAACAGGCACCCCGCTCGACCGGCAGACCTCTCCGACGTCGTCGCCCGCCTCGCCACCCGCTGGGCGCTGACACCCGAACAAGCCACCCGGCACATCCACGGCAACCAGCAGCGTTTCCTCGACACCACCGGACTTCCCCAGTGACCGCAGCGTCAAGCGCCTCCCACGCCCCGTTCCTCACGGTCGCGGCGGGGCCCTGAGCAACCACAGCGTGGGAAATCCCGCACGGACCAGTAAGCGCGAAGGCCGCACCGTCCGCCCTTGGGCGGTGGGTCGCCTCAAGGCTGTCTATCTCACATGATGGTCGCCCGGAGGAGGGATGAAAGGGTGGAGTCATGCCTCTCATGCAGCCTTTCGCTTCCGATTGGGACCGCCCGGCCTCACAGAACTCCGAACAATGGAACTGGCTCGCGGTCGAAATAGCCGAAATCCGGCGATGTGCCGAGGCAGGCGACCAAGCACACGATCGCCTTGCCCTCATCCTCCTGGACCATCTAGTCGAGGTGATCATCGGCCGTGAGGTCAACGCCCAACTGGCCTTCCAGATCCCCGACAGCACCATCGAAGAGATGCAAAGGTTCCGGGACAGCGGCGGGCAGCTCGATGGACAGCTGAGTCAGCTGATCGATCAGCATGTAGGCCTGGACCGGCGGGCAAAGATGGACAACCATCTGGACCAGAAGACCAAGTTCCTGAGGCAGCGGGGCGTGCTGACGGACCACGAACGCGACGTACTCGACCGGCTGCACGAATACCGCAACGCGGCCTACCACCGTGAAACCCTGGAACCCGACCTGATCGCAGACCTTGTACTGGCCTACCGGGTGTTGGCGGACGAACTCCTCGCCCGACACAAACCGATCGCCTGGGTCATGGCTTCGTCGGACCCCGCCCCCATCGTGACGCCACACCAGCTTCGGGGCCGCCTGACCGAAGGCATCGACATCGATCTCACATCGATGGCCCGCCGGTTCCACGACCACGCTACGAAGCGAGTCCAGGCTGTCTCCACAGCCGTAGCTATCGCCCAACAGCTCCTCGGCTCCAAAAGCTCCGGTGAAACGGCCGCGGCCCCGCCGGATGACGACATGGCCCGCATGCTGACCGGCCTCAGCGACACAGCCAAACACCTGGCCCCCTGGACGAGGCAGGCAGAGGGGTTGAAGTCCAAGACGTCGTCACTCACCGGCCTGATGGTGCCGTTCCTCAACCTGGACCGAGCCCTGAGCCGTATCGAACCGTCCGTCAAGCGCCTCGACATGATCCAAGACTGGTGGGAACAGCGTCGGATCGATGACCTCAGGGGCAAGTAGCGCCATACCCAAATGCACGCACGGGCCGGCCTGCGGCGGACTCGCCACGATGGTGCTGCCCGCCGTGGATGGGAACGGGCGTCCAATGTCCCGGCCGACCACGCCGTGAACCCCCGTACAGCACACCGCCCGCAGCCAGGCCTTCCCCAACATGGCCTCTGCCCCTACACACACCGCATAGCTCGACAAACACGCCCAGCCCTCACCACCAAGCGGACCCTCACCGTGATCGTCAGTTAATGGAAGTGCCGCAAATCTGTCCTGGGCTGGTGCCACTATCTGCCAGCAACTGGTGCCACTAGACGCCAGTAGGCCGAACTGGGATCTCACCAGGTCAGAGCACATGGTCAAGGAATCCGATGGTGGCAGAGAAGCGACCTGCGGCCCCTGGCATCAAAGAGACACTTCACAGGATCTCCAACACCAAGCAGCGACGCGACAAACTCACGGCGTAGCAGTTGGACGCATTCCGGAAGCTGGGCGTGGAGTGGGCGTAGCAACAGCCCTCCCCGCCGCCCCACCGTGGCCAGACCGTACATGTTACGTGCCTTTAGCGTGCGAAATGCGTACGGCGGGGAGGGCGGCAGGATGCTTCTCCCCTGTTACTCGTCGCCTTGGGAAGGACTGCGCCGTTTGGGAACGCGCACCACGCGGCGGCGAGGGGTGATGGACGCGGTCTCTGACAGCCGCTCCAGGCACAGGAAGTGCCGGCGCTGGCTGCAGCGCTGGCCAGACTCAGCAACGATCAGTGCAGCACACGACACCCAGCCCGGCGACGCGCAGCTGGAACAGGCTTGACCCTCCTCCGTCGCCGCCCGGGCGGCGCGGACGGCGTCGCGCGGACCGGGGCAGTCGTCGCAGCGGACCTGCAGCGACCGCACCAGCGCCGGCGGCGAGGGCGAACTCGAGGCCGCAGCGGCCTGGGGGGTGCAGGACGGCGGGCAGGAGCGGTGCCCGGGGGCCGGGTCGCCGACGCGCCCGGACACAGGCCGCACCGGCCGGAAACGGCTGGCCTGGCCGCAGGCGGCCTGCCGGGACCAGGTCGGCAGCATGCCACCGACGAGGAACGGGACAGCCAGCCACTGTCAGCCGACCTCCCCATCCGGCATCAGCAGGTGCGGCGCATACTCTTGCACCACGCCCAACCACACTGGTGCCAGGTCCGAGCGGAAGAAGTAGAAGACACCTCGTCGGGCTGTCCAGGGTTCATGATCCTGAATCCCGGCGAGACTGCAGAGTGTACCGGTTTACGGGGAGCCAGAAGACAGATTGTCTTTCGGGTCGGGAGGTCCCGTTCCGCCTCAACTGGCCCGCAACTAGGGCAGAATGCCGCCATGGACAAGCAGGAACTGCGGGCGCCGGCCAGAGCAGAACGGATGCGGGTGGCGGAAGCGCGCGAAGCGCTGGCCGAGGCGGTTGCCGACGTCAGGACGACGGCGCTGAACGTCGATGCCTGGGACGACATGGGCTCTGAGAAGCTGCCGCAAGCGGCCTGGGATCTGGCGCACTCGACCGCGTGGCCGGACAAGGAAGCGAATGCGCGGCGGGTGTCGGAGGCGTTCACCGTGGACCCGGGGTACCTGTACTCGAAGGGGATCGACAACCTTGCGTTCGGCACCGCCGTGCAGACGATGCGCCTGGCGCTGAACGAACTGGACGCCGCCCTGGGCGCCGTGCTGGAGCCGGAGTAACGGCCGAATGTCTCCACGCCGTCCACCCCGCCCGCCCCTGGGCTGGGATCTGTTCGGGGATCCGTACTACAGCGAGAAGCCTACCGGGCCGCCGCCGCTGCCCGTCTACACCAGCGAGGCGCTGCCCTGGAACCTGCGGACTCTGAAGCAGATCCGCGCCGAGGGACGGGAGCCGACCGGCCCACCCGCCGGGGTGCTGTCGTGGACGCCCCAGGGCCACTACGCGCCGATCGAGTGCCCGGTGTGGGACGTCAACAAGGCGGTCAGGCGTCTAGATCCAGGGCCCGGCCTAGAGCTCTGACCGCTCAACGCCAGGACCCGGCTTCGCTGGGCGGCTGGAGTGGAGTGGGACTTCGATCGTGCGGGGGCGGTCTCGCGGGGACCGCCCTCGATCGTGGGACAGCGCGGCAGGTAGTGACAGCGGCGGGGCAGCCTCCGAGGGTGATCGCCGGGTCGGTGACCAACAGCCTGTGCCGGGCGTCGGGGCCGCGCGCCGGTGGGGGCGTGAGGTCGCAGGACTTCTCTGACGATTCGTCGTCAGGAGACTTTCGACGGTCCTTCTCGGTGCCCCCGCCTTTGACGTAGTGATCGGTTCTATGTTCGGCAGGGCGGTGTCCAGGTCGGCCGGGTCGCCACCTTGCTCGTAGCGCACCCGGTGATACACGCCGGAATTCCCCAGTTGGACAGCGAAGTCTGCATGCTCCTCGGGCACGTCCCGGAGTACGGTTCCCATGATGCCGATCGCCTCGTCGAGGTCAGCACGGACGCCCGTGACGCCGAAGCGGTCGCGCAGCACGCCGGCGAGATTGCCCATCATGAGGGTGCGGAAGGTACTGCCGGTCGGCGCGTCACGGACGGCGGCCCGTGACAGGGACAGGGCCTCTTCCAGGTCGTCCGGGCACCGCGTCCGCCAGTGCCGAGCGAGCAGCGAACGTGCGAGAAACGACTCGACCTCCGCGCGCTTGGGCGCGTCCGGCGCGCAGTGGGCAAGCACGGTCCTCCCCAGCTCGATGGCCTCGTTCAAGTCGCGCTCGGCACCCGAGTTCTGGTGGCGCAGCAGCAGCGCGCCGCACAGCGCGGCCCCGTGCAAGATGAGGCCCGCATCGCCCTCGGCGTCGAGGCCCTCGCGGCTCAACGCCACCGATTCGTCCAGGTCGCCTGGGTTGCCCAGCAGCGTGTAACGGTTCTGGAGCAGCCCGGCCAGATTGGCAAGCCGCTCGTGATGCTCCGCGCCTCCGCGTTGCACGGCCGCGCGCGCCAGCTCAATTGCTCGGGTGTTGTCATCGGCGTGGCCAAGGATGCAGAAGCGCACGCGGTGAGCGAGGCTGAACCGGTGCAGCAAGTCGGGGATGTCGGCGTCCCCAGTAGGCGCAGACTCCAGAGTCCCGCGCAGCACCTCGAGGGCCTGGTCTGCGAGTCCCGCATCCGCCTGCGCCTCCGCGGTGGCCAGCATCCCCAGCGCCGTCTCCGCCGCCTCCCGGCGCAACTGCCGACGCAGCTCGCGGACCACCCTGGGCACCGGATCCGCCGCGCCGGGACTCAGCAGCCGGAACAGCTTCTCGGCTGCGGCGATCTCAGCCTCCGCCACCGGGTTGGACGGCATGCAGCCCCGACACCAGTAGAGCATCGCGACGAGGTGAACACCCTCGGCGTCGAGCACCACGACACGACCCTGCCGAAAGCCGGTCGCCGACCGCTTGAGCCGGCCAGCATCTCTGGCAGTCTTTTGCGTGAGCAGGTCCTGCGAATCACCGCTCATCAGGAAGCCTTCGATGCGCTGCCTCACCGTGACTTTCAGGAGCCCCTTACTGACCATCCGGCAAGTCTGGCCGCTGCTCGCCGTTTTGATGGAGAGATCGTAGTTTTTCCAGCACGGAGCACGGCCGGTGGGGTAGATATCGACTGAACTAAAGGGTGTTGCAGAAGGTCGGTGGTGGACAGGGTTGAGTGGCAGCTAACCTGCTGTTTTCACCCTGTCAGGGCGAGGTTGTGCATGGTGGCGACGGCCTGGACGGCGTGGTGGAGGCCGTCGCCCCTTTGGCGGCAGTCGCGGAGGATCTTCCAGTTCTTCATCCGGGCGAAGCTGTGCTCGACACGGGCCCGGACGCGCCGGTGTTCGGCATTGTCTTCCTCTTGGCCGGGCAGGAGGGGACGTCCGGCTCGTCTGCGGTGCGGGACGATCAGCCCGGTGCCCAGGTAGGCGCCGTCCGCGATCACGGTCGTGCCCGCCGCCAGGGCCGGCAGGTCCGACTCGCGCCAGACCTGTGCGTCGGCCTTGTTGCCTGGTGCCGGCCGGGCCGAGGCCACCACCAGGCGGGTCTCGGCGTCGATGATGACCTGCACGTTCGCCGAGAACCGGTAGTTGCGTGAGGAGGCTGCGACCCTACGGTCACGGACCGGGATCAGGGTGCCGTCCACGATCCATAACCGGTCGGTGCCCGGCACCGGCTGGGGCGACGGCTCCAGCGCGAGCAGGGGTCGCAGGCGCTGGATGATCCGGCAGACGGTGGCAGGTGAGCAGCCGAAGAGCGGCGCGAGCTGCCGCATGGTGAGGTTCGTGCGGTAGTACACGGCTACCAGCAGCACCCGCTCGGCCAGCGGAAGACACCACGGCCTGCCACCACCGGGGCCGTTGCCGCCCCGCTCCCGCACCACCCGAAGCAGCTTCTCGAAGCGCCCCATCCGCAACCCGGTGAACGTCTCCACCCACACCGGCTCAACCCTCAACACCCCACCCATACAGGCAAAATGCCCGCCACTAAGCCTTCTGCAACACCCTTTAGGGTCTGTTGCGAAAGTGAACCCTGTTCGTTGATGATCACGTCCTGTGAGACGTGCGGATCTGACTTACGGCCAGTGGGCCGGGCTTGTGTCCTGTTGTCCTGACGGTGCCGGGAGGTTCGGCTACAGGCCAACCGTTCGCCGGTCGGGCAAAGCGCATGCCGCGGTGCCTCCTGGCATGCGGTGACGATTGTTTGCGACGAGTCGATACACACCGTGGGCAGCCCACCGCATGGGAGGCAACATGAGCAACGCACCCACCAGCGCCCACCCTCCGCCTGCGCTCAACAGTGCCTTCGCAACAGCCTGGGCGCCTCCATACACAACGCCCCTGGGAGTCACCCACAGCACTTCGCGCTCGGCTCGTGTTGAGGTGACGCCAAGAGCTTCCAAGTCCGCGAACTGCCAAGGAACGGTATCGCAACGAGGCTGTAGGCGTCGCTCAGCAAACCTCACCGAGGTAGAGCAAAAGCCGCAATCTCCACCAAAAACAAGCACAGGCTGATTCCGCATGATCGCATCATGCCGCGCCTACAGCAGGGTGGTCGCTCCGCCGACGAATACCGGCCACGTAGCGTCATCGAGTTCGAACATTGCTACCAGGCGCAGTCACCGTGAGAGCCCGAGTCGATACCCGGTTCGTCCGGAGGTCATGCCGGACGTGAAGGGGATTCACGTTATTGTGTGAACCTGACAATCATATGGGCATTTAATGCTTCTTTGTAATGTTTTCGGGCCTAGCTTCAGGGCGGGTACTGATGTGCCCACACGACTCCCCCTGTGAGAAAGGTTGATCATGGCTACCGCCACCACTGACCCGATCAGCGTGAAGCTGGACCAGCTGTTCACCGCCACCGACACCGACGGCGACGGCTATGTCGAATGGAGCGACTACCAGCGCGTCGTCGACCGCTATCTGAAGGCCTACAAGATCGACAAAAGCGACCGGCGGGCGCAGGCGCTGCTGTTCTCGTACCAGATGCAGTGGGCCGAGCTGCTGCGCCACGCGAACGGCGTAAACCGCCTCTCCAAGGAGCAGTACCACGCCGCCAGCCGCGCGGTGAGCGTGGACACCAGCCGCTTCAACATGGTCGAGGGTGTTCCGCACGCCATCTTCGACATCATGGACACCGACGGCGACAACACCATCAGCAAGGCCGAGTTCAAGCAGTACCTGGGTGTCTGGGACATCACCGACCCCGCCGCCATGGACGCCTTCGCCGAGCTGGACACCGACGGCGACGGATCCATCAGCCGGCAGGAGTTCATCCGCGCGGTCAGGGAGTTCTTCTACTCCCCGGACCTGGAGGCACCGGGCAGCCTGTTCTTCGGACGCCTGTCCAGCTGACACGTGAGGTCGCCCTCCCGGGCATGACGGGCCCGCGGGGCACAACGCCCAGCCGGATGGTGGTCTGATCCTCGCCCGGCAGCCCTCACGTGCGTGGCACCTGGTGAGCGGTCCGGGACTGGGGCCATGGATGGTGGCTCCGGGCCCGGACCGTTTCGCACGATACGCGGCAGTGGGCCAAGCATCACCATCACCGCTGCACCCGTCGGTTGCGTTCGAACGCAATCCGATTTCAGCGCCTCCCAAGCCGGTGAATAAACGCTGGCGGCGAGGCGGCGCTTCCCGGCGTCCTGGAGTCGCCGCCGCTGCTTGCGCAGCTCCTGCTTCTTCGCCGCCTTCGACTTCGGCTTCCGGGGGCGCTTCCAGATCGGCTGCCACCCGAGGGGCTCCTCGGACTCGAGCTCCTGGCTCTCATCGAGCGCGGCGGAAATGTCCTTAAAGCTTGTCCCGCATCTGACCGGTTGGGGGCGCGGCGGCCAGACGCAGACGTTGGACACCGCCTCGCGTCAGCAGCATCCCGCTGCTGGTCACGAGGTCATGGGCGGCAAGGCCGATCCTCATGCCGGAGATTCGTCGGCCCTGCGTGCTCTCGACGATGGCTGGCCTGGTCGCCGCTCGCAGGACCTTCCAGATAAGGCGCGTCTCCTCGGTCAGGAGCTGATGTCTCTCCGGCCCGACTTCCTGCTCGAACCAGCGCACCGCGAGACGGCCGGCCTCGAAGACTTCGCCCTCGCCGTCCTGAAGGCGGCGTGAGCAAAGGAACTGCACGACGGCCGAGTGTCCGAGGTCGGACCTGGGGGCGACGGCGTCGTCCACCAGGACGTCCTCAGGTGCCCGGGCCTCGGTCGGCAGAAGCAGAAACGCTTGCCGACCGCCGCAGCTCAGGGCCTCACCGAGTTGGCGATGCAGATGCACCTGGTGAAGGCCCTTCGGCCCGGGGTGACTGCACAGCCAGCCGGAGCGCGGCAGGGCTTCGCTGATGCGCTGCCCAATGAGTTGCTCGTCTTGGGGCAGGGACCACACATCGGTCGTCTTCGTTCGGGAGCCAGGAGAAGCCACGCGCGAAGCATGGCAGAGAACGAGAACTTGATGATCCGTCGCTTCTTCACCATCACCACAGCCACCGTGCTGTCCCTCATCGCCCTCGGCGCCGCGGCCACTGAGGCGTTCGCGGGCAACGTCAGCAGCTGCCCCTGACATCGCCACTCCACGGGCGGGCCGGTTCCCCGAACCGGCCCGCCCTGCCGTTGTTCGCATGAGCTTGCCCGGCTCGGAGTGATCGTGAGTGTACGCGCGTTTGCTCGACTCGCGCGCTGTCCGCTGTGAAGACCTGGTCGCGACAGCGGGCACACTGGTCGGTGCAGATCGGTGCCGTCCCGGCTCCATGCCGTCGGCTCGAGTCGGCCGGCGCACCACGCGGTGGCGCAGGCGCGCCGGCTTCGTTCAGGGCTGATCTCCGTCACCGGCCCGCGATCGGAACGGCCTCCTGGCGCACGCGCGTCCGGTAGCGCTGCGGCGACTCCCCGACAACACGCTTGAACGCCGTGCTGAACGCGCTCTCCGAGCCGTAGCCCAGCTCGGCGGCGAGCGCCGCGACGCGGGCGTCGCCGTTCCGCAGCGCGCGCTGGGCCAGCAGCATGCGCCACCGGCCCAGGTAGGTGAGCGGCGGTACACCGGCGGCCTCGCGGAACCGCTCCGCGAATGTAGTCCGGGACATCGCGGCGGCGCGCGCCAACTCCTGCAGTCCCCATGCGTGTTCGGGGCGGCCGTGGAGCAGGTCGACGGCGGGGCGCAGGCGCTCGTCGACGAGCAGGCGCAACCAGCCCGAGGGCAGGGGGGTCTGGTCGACGTAACAGCGCAGCACCTCCAGCAGGAGCAGTTGGCCGCACTGCCGGATCGCGAAGGCCGAGCCGAGCCGGTCGCCGGTCGCCTCATCGAAGAGCCGCAGCAGGGCGGCGAGGAGACGGTCCCCATCTCCGGCGGTGGAGGACCGGATGTGGGCCACCGGTGGAAGCGACTCCAGCAGGAGCGTCCGCCCGGCCTCGTTCACGCTGACGCACCCGCCGATCACGACGTCGTCGACGGCAGGGTCCGAGCCCGCGAAGCGGGCGGTGGAGAAGTCCGACTCCGGCTGGATCTCGTGGCGCGGCGCCGCGCCGGCCTCGAAGGCCACCCACGAGCGCCCGGTGAGGATTGCCACGTCACCCGCCACGAGGTCGATCGGTTCGACGACGCCGTCGGTGGTGAGCCGGGCGTGCCCGCTCACCATCGCGAAGAACTTGACCGGATCGGCCAGTGGGCCGCGGGCCCACCACCCGCCGCGGGCCGCGACGCCGCCGGTCAGCACGCTGCGTACCTCGACCAGGTCGAGTGCCTCGGAGAGTCGGTCCGGATCCATGTCCGTACTCTCGCGCAGAAAATCGGGATGGACAAGGATTCATAGTCCGGCGAACGACAGACAGGCTGGTGTCAGCGACACAGCAGGACGACCTGAAGGAGACCCCATGCACTACCGCAGCCTCGGCCGGACCGGGATCAAGGTCAGCCCCTACGCCCTCGGCGCGATGATGTTCGGCGCCCTCGGCAACCCCGACCACGACGACTGCGTCCGCATCATCCACCGGGCGCTCGACGCCGGCATCAATCTCGTCGACACCGCCGATATGTACGCGCACGGCGAGTCGGAGGAGATCGTCGGCCGGGCGCTGAAGGGACGACGGGCCGACGTCGTGCTCGCGACCAAGGCCCGGAACCCGATGAGCGACGAGCCGAACCACCAGGGCGCGTCCCGGCGCTGGCTGATGCGCGCGCTGGAGGACTCGCTGCGCCGCCTCGACACCGACTACGTGGACATCTACCAGATCCACCGCCCGGACCCCGACACGGACATCGAGGAGACCCTCGCGGCCCTCACCGATCTGCAGCGGGCCGGCAAGATCCGCACCTTCGGCACGTCGGCGCTGCCGGCCTCCGACATCGTCAGGGCGCAGTGGGTCGCCGAGCGGCGCGGGCTGGCCCGGCCACGCACCGAGCAGCCGGTCTACTCGATCCTGAACCGGGGCATCGAGCGCGAGGTGCTCCCGGCGGCACAGGAGTTCGGCATGGGCACCCTGGTCTGGTCGCCCCTCGGCGGCGGTCTGCTGACGGGGCGGTACCGCAAGGGCCAGGAGGCCGCGACGCACCGGTCGAGGTACGGCTTCCAGCACCTCACGGACGACCGTCGGCTCGACGTGGTCGAACAGCTCATCCCGCTGGCCGAGGAGGCCGGCCTGCCGCTCACGCATCTCGCGATGGGCTTCGTGCTCGCCCACCCGGGCGTGACGTCCGCCCTCCTCGGACCGCGGACCATGGAACACCTGGACGACCTGCTCGCGGGCGTCGATGTCACCCTCACCGACGACGTGCTGGACCGAATCGACGCGGTCGTGCCGCCCGGCACCGACACCGGCACGCTCGACATGGCCTACCAGCCGCCAGCCCTCCAGCGCCCCGAACTGCGCCGCCGGCCGGCCGGCGAGCGCGCGGCGGCATGACGTCGGCTCCGGCCGGAGCCTGCCGGGCCTGTCAGATGCTCGAGCCGATGAGTTCGCGGATCGCTTTACAGGTTTCGCCACCTTTGCCGCTCCTCCTCACCCCTACTGAACCTCTTTCATCCTGAATAGTCGGCGCCCTGCACCTGGAACAGGGGCGCTCGGCCGAGGCCTGCGCCGCCTACCGGTCGGCCGTGGACGCTGGGCTCCCCGACGCCTGGGAAGGGCTGCTGTCGGCGTGGGCAGCCCTGGCGCCCCGCGCGACAACGCGCGCAGACAGTGGCGCGGCTGCCACGTCGCTGCCGCCGCAGGAGTGAACACGAGCCGACCGCGGCGGCGCAGCCGGACACCCACACGCCCCGCCGCTACGGTCAAACGGAGGCCCGGGCAACCAGCACGGCGAGCGGCGGGATGATCATGGCCGGGTCCCGGCGGTGACCGCCGACAGCGGGAAGGCGATACCGGTCAGTTCCTCGGACACCGTCCACAGGCGACGGGCGGCCGACGGGTCGGCGGCCGCCGGCGAGCGGCCCACCAGGGTCGGGGCGCCGCGCATCTCACCGAGCCCGTCCGGGCCGACGTAACTCGCACCGGGCAGGTCCTGGACAGCGGCGTACAGGGTGGGCAGGGCGCCGGCCCTGTTGTCCTGGGCGAAGAGGCGGTTGCCGATCAGCAGAAGGGCGCGGCGCAGGGGGCTGCCGTCGTGGCTCTGGAGGTTGGTGGCGGCCCAGCCCGGGTGCGCGGCGAGGGCGCGCACCCGTGAGTTCGACTCGGTCAGCCGGCGCTGGAGTTCCAGGGTGAACAGCAGGTTGGCCAGCTTGGACTGGCTGTACGCCTTCATGGGGGCGTACTCCCCGGTGAGGTTGAGGTTGTCGAAGTGGATGCGGGGGTTGCCCGGCATCCGGTGGGCGCCGGAGGAGACGGTCACGACCCGGTCGGTGAGGTGCGGCAGCAACAGGTTCGTCAGCGCGAAGTGGCCCAGGTGGTTGGTGCCGAACTGCGTCTCGAAGCCGTCCTTGGTGGCCGACTCCGGGATGTTCATGACGCCCGCGTTGTTGACGAGCAGATCGAGGTCACCCCGCCAGGCCGCCGCGAACTCCCGCACGGAGGCGAGGTCGGCGAGATCTAGCCGACGCACCTCCACGCTGCCGTGCACGCGGGCCGCCGCGGCCGCACCGCGCTCGGGGTCCCGTACGGCGAGCACGACGTGCGCGCCGGCGCCGGCCAGCGCCTCGACCGTGGCGAGGCCCAGTCCGCTGTTGGCTCCGGTGACGACCGCGGTACGGCCGGTCTGGTCAGGGATGTCGGTCACGTGCCACGTGGGGGAAGGAGTAGTCATGCCAGCGAATGTAGGCGTCGACAACAATGCTGTCAATGACAACAATGTAGCCGAGGCAAACATGGCCGGTACACTGATGCCCATGCACACCCGCCCAAGCAGCTACCACCACGGAGATTTGCGCGCCGCGTTGCTGACCCGCGCCGAGGAGACGCTGAGGGAGAAGGGCCCGGCCGCCCTGTCGCTGCGAGAGCTCGCCCGCGACCTGGGCGTCAGCCACGCTGCCCCGAGCCGTCACTTCAGGGACAAGCAGGCATTGTTGGACGCGCTGGCACTGACCGGCTTCGAGCGGCTGGCCGTGGCGCTCGAGGGGGCGCACGGGCGGGCCGGCGCGTCGTTCGCGCAGCGTCTGGACGTCATAGTCCGCGCCTATGTGGACTTCGCCCTCGAGAACGCGGCGTTGCTGGACCTGATGTACTCGATCAAGCATGACCCGGAGGCGTCCGAGGCCCTGCGGGCGGCGGCAGAACGCTGGTCCGCGCTGCTGGTGTCGGGGATCGAGGAGGGGCAGCGGCAGGGTGAGGTGCGGGAAGGGCCGCTGGAGCGCGTCGGCGTCCCGGTGTTCGCGGTCCTGCACGGTTACGCCGGTCTGGTGACGGCTGGGATGCTGCCCCCCGAGGCCGCCGAGCACGGTCTGGACGAGGTGATCGCCTTCGCGCTGCGCGGCTGCGCCCCGGACGCGGTGTAGCCGGGCCCGAGAGCCTGGACGTCACCCTCGCGATGCCGGAACTGGTGGTGGAGATCGGCGTCGACGTCGCCCGCGACAATGCAGGGCGCTGGCGGCACCCCGCGCGTTGGCACCGGGCGCGCCCGGACCTGTCGCCCGCCGACGTCCCAACCTTCGAGCCCGGCCCGACCGGCTGAGCGTGCACGTCGGCGCGGGCCGGCCAGGACGCTGCACGGTTCGTCTGGCACGTCCTGCTAACCGCACCAGATGCACGTCTCGACGTCAGCCGAGGTAGGTGACCTGAAGCACGGTGATCGTCTTGAACGTCTCCCCCGCCACCGACCTTCGAGAGGACCCGCTGGTCCCGTGGATGGTCCAGACCCAGGAAGCGTCGCCGGGCCGGCTTCGGCCTGTTGCGGAAGCGAGACTGCTGCCCTGACCGCAGCTTTGTTGCTCAACGAGGTCCTCGATGGCCTCGTCGTCTTCGTCGGCACGCTCCAGGCACGCCCCCAGGACTGAGGACGGCGGATAGCCGGTGAGCGCGCGCATGTGACAGGACCAGGCGGCGGCCGCGGCGATCCATCCGAGGTCCAGGCCCTGGGGTGCGTCGGCGTAGCGGCGCTACAGCCAGCCGGCCAGTTCGTCGGTGAGACGGGCGTCGTCGGTGTCCGGGGCCTGTCGGAGCTCGGCCGCCAGTTCCCCGGGGGTGTGTTCACGCAGGACACCCGCCGGGGCGCTGGCGATGGCCAGCAGGTTGTGTCCGTCGTCGAGTTGAAGCCACCGGTGCAGGGTCTCGCGCCGGCCGTGGGTGACCTCGTGCAGCGTCATGCGGGTCAGATCGGCGCCGGGGCCGGCGATCCCGCTATCCCCCACCGTGGGTACCGGGGCACCTTCCCCGCCGACGGCACCTGCCCCTTCGCTCACTCAGGCCAGCGCGTAGGCATCCGGTCCTCGCTCGCTCAGCCAGGTGCCGAAGTCATCCGGGGCACGGGTGGATGCGTCGCTCAGGGGGACCTTCTGCTCGGCGGCGGCGGTGGCCGGGCGCCGATGGCGGCGGCTGGCCGCAGCATGCTTCGCCACCGTCGGGCCGCAAGAGCCCGGCGGCCGGACCGTTCCGTCGCAAGGGAGCGCGAAGCAGGGCATGGGGCATGGCGTCCCGCCGTGCGGAACGTTCAGCGCCGCCCGATGTGCGGGGTCAACAGCTTGATCGCCGGCTGGTGGTCGTACTCCTCGGCCACGTCCAGGGGACGTGTGCCCGGCCGGATCGCGCAGTTCTGGGTCAGCGCCGAAGGCGAGCAGGATTGCGGTGGTGTGGACGGTGAGCGGCTGGCGGCTTTGGGCGCTGTCCGCGTGAAGTGGTCCACGTGGGTCATCCAAGCGCACGTCCCGGCATGACGACCAGGGTGGAGGTGTCGAATCCGGGCTCACTGGTGGCTCACGCATGAGGAAACCCCGCCAGGGACCACCTGGCGGGGTTCGGCGTCCGGTCCCCCGAGATCACTCCTCGTGCAAGGCAGCTCGCAAGCAGGCGATCAGGTCACCGGTCGGAACCTCGGTCCAGTCGTCCCCGGGCACCCCGACGCGCCTGACCTCATATCGTTCCCTGTCCACCTCGTGCACTAGAACCTGACGGCTCGTTCCGTCCATCGCATCAACACGCAGGCGCACGGCACCGTGCGTGATCGTCGGGAACGTGTTCCGCAGTTCCTCATCCGCACGGAGGCGGCGCAACAGGTTCCAGCGCGGTCGGTGGAATTCGGACGACAGAAGGTCGGACCACTGCGAAGAGGTCGGCTCTCCGTTCTCGAGTGCCCTGACGAACTCGTCGAGTGTCATGAACTCGAACGTTTCCGCCAACTCGTCGAACGCCATGCCATCGCGCCACGCGGCGATGGCCTCCACGAGCTGCCCGAGATCATCTGTTGAGCCGATGTGCCAGGTGAACCCGGGGATGTGGACGGTCAAACGGAAGAGGCGTTCCCCGGTCGCGGCACCAACCGACACGAAACCCCTCGCTGTTTCGATGGTGAAGTCGTCGACCGCCCAGGGCGCGAGCCCGATGTCGCATCCGCGTGACGTCGCCGCCTCTTTCATGGCCAGAGCCAGGCCGCCCGAGGCGGTCACGTCCGGGTACAGGTCTTTCCCGGGGTTGCTCATGTTCTTCGTGTCCCTCAGCAGTGGCAGTATCCGATGACCGAACCCTTTACAGGGTCCAGTTTCCCCAGCACCGACAGGTCCGGCATCTCAGTCGGCGGGTCCAGTCGCATTGCGCCGTTGGGGCCCGACGGGGAGTAGAACTTCACGGAATCCCATGGGCGTTGGCCGTTGGCGACAGCTCTCGCGATCATGGACATCTCGTAGTCCGTGGCATGCCCGGCCTCACCCGCCCTCAAGCCGCGCTTGGCGGCTTCCATGAAGCCTCCGAGGTCACTCAGCCCAGTCATGTTGACGTGCAACGTGACGCTCGGGTCGGCGACAGCCATTTCCGCCAACCGGGCGAAATCCTGCGGGGACACGTTGGAGAAGGTGGTGAACTTGTTCTCGGGGAGCTTGGCCCACTCGTCGAGTGCCCCCTTGTTCTGCCACCCCAGGGCGACCTTGCAGTTGTGGACGAGGACCGGGGTGGCGCCCGCGAGCACGAAGAACGTGTGCAGATCACCGACCGTGAGGTCGTACACCGTACGCGGAGACAGGTCCGGGCGGTCGAGGAGGGCGGTCACCCGGCGGATGGAACCGTCCGGGGTGCGCAGCCGGTCCCCCACATGCAGGTCTGAGACAAGCGTCCACCCGCGTTCCACCACGTAGAACCTGTGGCCGGCGGTGCTGGTTAGCTTCCCCCCGCCGGCAACGGTGATGTCCACCAGCCGCCGGGTGTCGTGCTTGAAGGTGTCGGTGACCTCTCGGGTCCGCAACTGGCCGGTGGCCGGGTTCATGGACCTGACGAGGTCCCCCACACCCACCTGGCTGATGGGCCGGTGTGACCCGTCCGCCATGAGCACTTCGGTGGCACCGGGGAAACTGTTGGTCCGGCAGGCGGTCCGCATCTCCTCGGTGAGTCTCGCCGACCGCTCGATACCTGCCAGCGCGTCCGCGTCCATGTGCAGCGTGCGCAGCGCCTTCAGCGCGTCGGCGACTCCGATGCCGGTGCGCATGGAGGCGTTCACTGTCCTGACGGCGTCGGCGAGTGCGGCCAGAGGCTTCTCGAGCGGGAGATAGTTGGCGAGGCTCCAGGCGCAGCCGCTGGCACTGCCGTGGAGGCAGTCCATCATGTCGTCGGCGAAAAACGAGAAGAGGATCGATCCTGCCACGTCTCCGAAAAGGCTCTGCCATCCGGCGCGGACGATGTCCTTGCCGGAGAAGTGGTGCTGCCAGTTGTCGATCGGGACGTTCTTCAAGGTCGCCCGCTTAAGGAACTGCCATGCCGACTTCGGGCAGCCGTCCGCTGTGGCCTGCGCGTCGTCATCCGTGCACAGGTAGAAGTCGGCGTCGTAGGTGACGACGAGGTCGTACGCCGCGTCGCAGCCCTTGAGGGCTGCTTGCGGCATTCCCGGGCAGGTGCCGATCTGCTTGGAGTTGACGATCTCGACGGTGGACTCATCGGGCACGGCGAACACGCCGGGAATGCCTGTGCCGGACCCCTGGGAGCGTCGTTTATCGGCCTCCGCCTTCTCTGCCCGGTCGGCGGCCGCCTGAGCCTCCTTGGCGTACTTGTCGGCGTCCTTGGCGGCCTGTTCGGCCTCGGTGGCTGCGGCGTCGGCGCGGGTGGCCGCCGCGCGGGCGTCCTTGGCATCCTGTTCGGCCTGGGACGCCGCGGAGCGGGCCGCGGCCGCGTCGAGTTCGGCGGCGTCGGCCGAGTCGCGGGCGTCCTTGGCGTAGCCCTCTGCGTTGCCGGCCGCCTTGTCGGCGGCAGCCGCGTCCTCGCCGGCCTGCTTGTCGTACTGAACGGTGCGGGCCAGTGAGTCGGCGGCCTTGGATGCCGCCTTGGCCGCGTCGGCCGCGTAGCCCAGCGCCTCCTTGGAATAGGTGCGGGCGTCGGACGCGTACTGGGCGGCATTGGCCGCGTGCTGGTACGCCTCCTTCGCGTCGCCCTTGGCCTGGTCGGCGAGTTCCTTGGCGGCCTGGGCCTCGGCCGCCGCGTTCTTGGCATGCGCGTCGGCGACGGCCTGCTGCTGGTCGGCGATCGTCTTCGACGCCTGACCGGTCAGCACGACCAGGCCGGCCGCCGAGTCGGCGTCGACGTAGGCCGAGCCGAGCTGGACGGCGTCGTTGGCCGGGGCTGCGACCTGCTTCGCCGCCTTGCTCGCGTCGACCGCCGCCTGAGCGGTGACATGGGCGAAACCGGCGGCCTTCGCTGCGGCCGCGAGTGCCTTCCCGGCCTCTGTATTGGCGGCATCGGCCTGGGTCTTGGCGTCCTTGGCGTGCTGCTCGGCCTCGTCGGCGAGTTTGACGGCCGTCTTGGCCTCGGCGGAGGCGTCCTGGGAGGCCTTGATGGCGTCGGCGACCGCGCTGGTCGCAGTCTTCACCGCCGCGTCCGCCTTCAGCTTGTCCGCCTGGGCGGCGTCCGCGTCGGAGCGTGCGCGCTTGGCAGCGGCCTCGGCGCGGGTGGCCGCGGCGTCGGCGTCGGCTGCCGCCTGCGTGGCCGCGTCGGCCTCGGAGCGTGCCTTGGTCGCGGCGGCTTCGGCATCGTCGGCTGCCTTGTCGGCGTCGTTCGCCGCGGCGCGGGCCGCGTCGGCCGCGTCCCCGGAGTCGAGCGAGTCGGCGTAGGCGTCCTTGGCGTCGGCCTTGGCGCGGGCCGCGTCGGCCTTCTGCTCGGCGTCCCACGCGTCGTCGCGCATGTCCTTGGCGTGGTCGCTGGCCTTGACCGCGTCGTCGCGCCGGTCCTCTGCGGTCTTCTCGGCTGTCTCGGCCTTGTCCTTGGCGTCCTTGGCCTTGGTCGCCTCGCTCTCGGCGTTCTTGCGGTGGTCGGCGGCCTCAGCCCGCTTGGCGGCGGCGTTCTCCTTCTCCGCCTTGGCCGTCTTCTCCTCGGCCTCCGCCGCGAGCCGTTTGGCGTGCGCGTCGGCCGCAGCGGCCTTCGCGTCGCCCTCCGCCTTCAACGCGTCGGAGAGCTTGGCCTCCGCCGTCTCCTTGTCCTTCTTGGCGTTGTCCCGGTGCACCTTCGCCGCGTCCGCGGCCGCCTTGGCCTGCAGCTCGGCCGTCTTCGCGGCCTCCTTGCGGAACTCCGCCTTCGCCTGCGCGGCCTGCGCCAGCCCACGCTGCGCGATGGTCTCACTGTCCCCGGCGGAGGCACGGGTAGCCGCCTCGGCGGTCTCACCAGCCTTCACCAGCGCCTGCAGCGCGGCGACAGCCCCCTTGGTGACCTGCGCCTTCTGCTGCCCAACCAGCAGGCCGCGGCCACGCGGCGCGCCGCTCGTGTCCGCGATGCCGTAGGCGGCCTGCACAGCCGAATCCGAGGTAGTGGCGGCCTTCTGCGCCACGGCGAGCTGCGCCTTGAGCACGGCCAGCTGCTTCTTCGCACCGGCCTGGGCGGCGGCGACACCGGACTTCGCCTTGTCGAACTGCGCCTTGTCCGGGTAGTCGAGCTTGTCCGTGCCGTCGTGGCCGGTCGGCTTGATGTCGAACTGCTGCGCGTCGGTGCCGTTGCACGTGTACAGCTTGGCGTCGTTGCCGTTGTCGAAGGTGTGCATGTCCAAGCACTTGCCCGTCCCCGTGTTCTTCAGGCTGGTGGCGCCGCGCAGCTCGGACGCCCATATCTGCGACGGGGAGTCCTTGCACGACGAGATCTGGATCTTCGTGCCGTTCGCCGTGTTGTTCCCCGCCACATCGAGGCACTTGAAGGCGTTGACGTTCTGCAGGTGCAGGCTGTCCTCGCTGCCGTAGAGCACCCACTTCTGCGCCGCGGAGCCGTTGCAGGTGTACACCTGGACCGGTGTGCCGTTGTCCTTCTTGCCGCCCTGGACGTCGAGGCACTTGCCTTTCGCGGCGTGCACCTCGATGACCGTGGGACTGTCACCGACCCAGCCGAGGCCGCCCGGCAGCCAGTAGTCCTGCCAGCGGGTCAGGTGATCGGCGACCCAGGAGTGGCCCAGCATGTCGCTGAGCGCCTTAGCGCCCTTGGCCAGGGCATCGACAGAGTCCTTGTTGGCCCCCAGGATCTGGTTGCGCTGAACGGCCTGGGAGGCGACTTCCTGCTGCCACTCGTCGGCCGCGGTGGCGGTGATGTCACCCAGCACGTTGTCCGGGTCGAGCGGGTCACGCCAACCGCATGCAGTGAACCGGGACTTCACGTCCTCCACGGCGATGCGGTACTCCGGCGTGCCCGGCTGCGGTGCGCTGCGCGGGAAACCGCCGGAGGAGAGGAAGAGGCGGGCGTCGTCCGCTCCCGCGTTCGTGGCCGGCCCGCCGTGCATCCATCGGAAGGCGTCGTGCTCGGCGAGCACACGGTTCCACTCAGCCTGCGTCGTGCCGGCGGGGTCCGGGTCCGTGCCGTACAGCGGGGTACCGAGATCGTCGACGGCCTTGAGGGTCTTGGCGTCGGCCTCCGGAGTGGCGTCCTGGTAGAAGTCGTCGTCCTTCTGCCAGAACCGGTCGGCGACCCACTTGCTCAGACCGGTCTGGTTATAGAAGCTCTGCTCACCGTCGGGCGGCCAATGGAAGTCGGTGACGGTGAACCCGCCGGGAGTCGCCAGGCCATCCAACGGCTTAGCCCACGCGCTGCGTTGAGACTCGAGGTCGTCGGCCTGCTTGCTCGCCGCGTCGCGGTCCTTCTTGTACGCGACGGCGAGCGGCGTCTGGTCCCAGTGCTTCCGGTCGGCCAGGGTGTGCAGCTTGTCCGCGGGCTGGTTGAGAGCGTCCTGGGCGGTCGTGGCCATCGTCGGACCGCCGAGCCGCAGCACGTCGGCCATCAGACACTCGTCCTGCCGCAGTTGCTCGGCAGCAGTGTCCTCGTACCAGGGATAGGAGTCGGCCACCGGCTCGACGCCCAGGCGGGTCAGCCCGGGCTGAACGGCCATACCGGCCACTACGGCCAGTGCAGCCACGGAGGTGACGGCGGAGGTGAATTTTCCTGCTCTTCGTGTTCCGGGCATGCGGAACCACGGTTTGGGGTGCACGAAGCATCCCTTTCTGCGTCTTCGGGGGGCGTGGGCCGGAGGTCGGCCGAAGAGCAGGGTGACGTGTGCTGCCTGATGGTCAATCAGCGGCTGGTCAGGCGCGAAGACTCAGGCATGCGGATGGCCGGTACGGCGGCATGATGTCGCGGCCCCTCCCCCGTGAGCGACGGCGTTCCCCCGGTCGCTTACTGATGCACGCACGTCGTGTAAATGGTCAGTTTCCACCGCGCGCGACTCACACCCTAGAGAATCGTCGACCTGTTCGTACAGACGTTCCAGGCGAGGTAGGTGGCCCTGACCGAAAACACCCATCCGTCGACCGTTGATCCTCGAAACTCGACTCCTGCCCAGCCCCACGGCGATCCGGCACACGACGCCTACACAACAACGACACACAACCCCCGCCTACCCGCCTGGATTTGGCTGGATCTCGACTGTGCGACTCGGCGACAGCCCGGATCGTGAACCAGCTCGCCGAGGACAATGTCCACGCGACGAGACGTGAGCCGTCGGCGGCGCGGCCCTCTGTCCGCGCCGCTACCCTGCGAGATGTTCGGTCGCGGTGCGGGAGATGGCCGTCGTCCTTCTCAGTACCTCTTCCCGCACTCGGCCAGCGGCCGGTGCGCACGCAGATGAAAGCGGCACGCTCGCAGAATCAGGTCACCCATGGGCGCACCACCAGGTCCCCGCCGGCATCGATCAGCAGCGGTGCCTGGACGTGATCGGCCTCCCATACGCGATTGCGCCAGGGGGTCGCCCGTATGCCGAAGACGTCGTGCGCGCGTGCCGCATCCGGTCCTGCGGCAAGCCTGCTCCTTCGGCGGCAGCCACGTGGACGGGTCCTGGTCTGCCTTGGACCGATTCGAGGCGGCTGAGACCGCGATCAGTGCCCGGTGGTCGCCCAGGTCGCTCTTTCGCCGTTTAACTGGAGGCGCCTGAGTCCCCGGCCTCGGCCACCGCGACGGTCCTGACTTCGCACTTGCGGTCGGTCGTTCGGCCAACGAGACCGATTGCCCAGGGCGTAGTTCGACCTCAGCCCGCACAACCGGCGCGTGGACCGGCGTTCCCCGAGCGTGCGCGTGCTCGGGGAAGGCCGGCGACATCACCGGCGGGCGTGGCGAGGAGGCTCTGCGGCCGCGCTCCGCTTCATGCGCGACGCGGCCTGCGTCCGGCGGCTCGATCAGCGATTGTCAGGGGCCAGTTGGCACGTTGCGGTCGTCAGTGCGGCACCACTGCGGCATTTGGGCGTTGGGCCCGTGGTGCGCCGCCGTTCGTGCTCGGTCGACGTGTGGCCCCGAAGCGATTATCCGAAGACCTGGACCTGCCTGCCCTGCGCTCCCACGATGTACACCAGGTTGCCGTTCGGGTCGTACTCCCAGTAGCCGGCCTGCACGACGTAGGTGCCGTTCGAGACGCCGATGGTTTTCGTATTGAACTGGATCGACCCGTCGGCCCGGTTCGAAGTCAGCCATTTCCCCAAGCAGTCGAAGTTCGCGACCTGGGTGGTGGTGTGGTCGGAGTTGACCTTGAGTAGTTGGGCGCACGGGAAGATGCTGATGTTGTTCGGATTCTTGTAGTTGATCTCCCCGTATATGCCGCGGCTTCCGTCCCCCCATCTGCAGGGCAACTCAGCGATGCCGTAGGTCTCGTCGGCGTAGCCCTTGTCCCGGCAGCCACCGCCTCCGGTGTTGGCCGATGCGCTCTGGGCGACGGTGACGCCGGTGGTCAGCAGCGTGCCGACGATGGTGAGCGTGGCGGCGGCCCGCTTGACGCCCTGGCGGCCGAGTGTCTTTCTCATGATCTTCTCCTCTTCGTCCGGGATGTAGAGCCAGCCTGAGTGGTGGACGCGCTCTCGTTGTGAGGCTGTGCCCTCTGCAGCGGCCCGGGGTGAGGTGACGGTCAAGGCTGGCCGAGGGCTTCAGGTGCCGATCATCCGGAGCCCCCCACGGTGGTGACCAGGCAGAACGGCCGGAAGAAAGCACCGGCAGTTTCCCGGCAGATACCCCTGTGGTGTACTCGCCTGCGCAGGTCCAGATCATCCGGCGGGAGCGTGATGGGCGAGGGCGGATTCGGGGCGCTGTTACGCGCCCGGCGCAGCGGGGCCGGGCTGACGCAGGAGGAACTCGCCGAACGCTCGGGACTGAGCGTTAGGGCCATCCGTGACCTCGAGCGCGGCAGGGTTGCCCGGCCGCGCCGGGAAACCGTACGGCTACTCGCCACGGCCCTCGGCCTGCCAGAGGACGAGCACGAGGAATTCCTTCGACTTGCCCGCCATGTGCTGCCGCCGGCCCGACCGGGGCGCGCCGACGCCGAGTTGCCGACCGCTCCCGCCGCGATGGCACCCATCGACCGTGACGATCCGCATCCCTCAGTCGTCCCGCCAGACGAACCGGCCATGCCCCCAAAGGCAGAGGCAGCCGGCCACCGGGCCGGACACGCACGCCGGAAACGCACCGCGGCACGCTACGGCACTCTGCTCACCGCGCTGTTGACAGTCACCGCACTCTCCTCCGATCAGGGCTCGCCACCCGCACTGCCGTCCCGCCCCGGCCCGCGCGTCTTCCGGACCACGAGCAGCGCTGCCTATGCCGCCCGGATCAGCAACAACGACTCCAGGCCTCCTTACGGTCCGCCGTCGACCATCGGGGCCGATCTGTGGGTGCTGCACGCAGTCCCCCGCGGCGAAACGCTGATCGTCACCGTCGCGCTCACCGGCGCGAGCTCGGGTGCGGTCACCGTGACCGACACGGCCGGCAATACCTACCGGCCGGCCGGGCATATCAACGACCGCGGCCGCCTGCTGCTCTTCGCAGTCGTCGGTGCCAAGCCGCTGGACATGCTCGATCGGATCATCATTCGCTGGCCGCGAGCCACCGCTGCCCAGACCGCGGTCGATGCCTTCCGGGGAATCACCGCCGCCGGACCATGGATCGAGGGCGAATCGGACCCCCGCGACAGCACCGAATCCATCAACATCGGCGATCTGCCACTGTGCACCGAAGGCGACCTCCTCTTCACCGCCATGAACGCCCCAACCGGCCCCGCCGCCCAATTCCACGCGCCCTGGCAGACAGCGCCCTGGCAAACCGTGGACGTGGATCTACCACCCCGAAACCCCACGCTCACGACGGCCTACCGCTCCATCACCTCCACAGACAACGACTGCACCGTCCGCGGCACCGCGACCCCACCATGGCAGTCCATCACCCTCCCCCTCCACGCAGGGGCAGGGCCCCACAGCACGCGCTGAGACATGCCCAAGGGCGCGATGGACCGCGGCCCAGTGGTGGACCGGCCAGATCGTGGCGTACCAGCTCGATCCCGTGCCCCGGAGCGAAGCTGATCCACGAGGTCTGAGAGTGGGCCCACCGACGTTTTCTCCTCCGATCGCTCGAGGCGCCGCAGGTCGGCCCCGGCGCTCTCCCGCTGCTCCGGCCGAGCCGCAGCGGGCAGCGCGGCGTCGCGGTGCGGCTGCGGGGATCACTTTGCACGGCCGTGCCGCGTCAGCGCGCCGCTGAGGCCCGCTGCCACTCCACGGTGTCGGCGAGCGGCCGAGGCCGGGCCGTCGCGGCGCCGGTCACCGGGCGGAGAGACGCGGCGGGCGCAGGCGCCGGCCTCGCCCGGGAGCGAGTAGGCGCTGCCGGGCGGGCCTCGCGGACGCTGCTGTCAGATCCGGAACGCACGCATTGCGTCCATCTTCCGTGCGGTACGCGTACGCCTCAGGGACAGTACGCGTACGCCTCAGGGACAGGCGCCAGAGGACGGTGAGGAGCCGGGCGGCGTCGGCGGATGTCCGGCTGGCGGGCAGCGCCTCCAGCAGGCACCACCCAGCCCTGGGTCGCTCCGCGTTTCCCGGCTCTGTGCAAGGCGCCCTGAGCGCGACGGACCGCGGCGGCCCGGCGGTGGCCGGCTGCCTGTCGGCTGCCTGGGGTCGTACGGGCTCGGTGGTCACCCGGGTTCGGGGGCGGTGACGGCCGGGGCGGCGCCGAGGAGGCCGAGGAGGGTCTCGCGGTGGAGGTCCGCGATCGGGCCGAGGAAGTCCGGGTGGCGCAGCAGGGGGGCCGCGCGGTGGTCGCGCGGGCTGGGGATGGTCAGCCGGCGCGCGTCGCCCACGCTGTCGGGGCCGTGGTGGGTGGCGGCCAGGCAGGCGGCGGCCAGGGCGGCGAGGTCGGCGTCGGCCAGCAGGCAGGCCGCCCAGCTGACGACGGTCTCGTCGACCTGGGTGCGCCAGGCGTGGGTGGCGTCCGTCAGCGGGGGTGCGTCGGCGCCGGTGACGAAGTCCAGCCGGCCGGAGCCGCCGGGGCCGAGCAGGTCCAGCAGTTCGGCGTCCAGCGCGGTGGGGTAGCGCAGGGCGGCGGCGATGGTGGCCGCATGGCCTGCCTGGGCTTCGGCCAGGGCCTGGTTCAGTGGGCCGGTGGCCGGGGGGAAGGCCGCCAGCAGCCAGCGTGCGGAGGCGGCGATGACGGGCGAGAGCGCGGTGGGCATGGTGGACCGTCCTGTGCGTATGCCCGCCTGTCCTGGGTGTTCCGGTGTGGGTGATCCGGTCGCGGGCACTGCGCGCCCGGGCGGGGAGGTGCGGACAACGGTACGGCGGCCTCCCCCGGGGGCGACAGGAGCTGCGTCACAGCCGGGGATCACCCCCTGGCTTTCGGCACTGGCTCCCCACTCCTTCACCGGGGGCGCCCGGGTCAGCCGCGCGCAGGTGACGTTGATGGTCGCCAACACGCTGGCGCGCGAGACGCTCCGAGAGGCATTGGTCGCCACCTACGTGTGGGGGAAGGGAAAGAGTCCTCCTGCTCGCGCTGCCGGCGCCATGCCTGCTCCAAGCGCCGCTGCTCCTGTGCCTGGGCGCGCCGGGTCGCTTCGTCTTCGGGAGCCGGCATGAGGTGCCTCTGGCGGCGCCGCTGGAGTTCCTGCCTGCGCTGGAGCTCTTGCTGCTGGCGTGCGGCGCGGCGGTCCGCGGCCTCCCGACGAACTCTGTCGGCCCGTTCCGCCCGTTCGGCCTGCTCCTGGCGTCTGCGGTCGTGCTCGTTCTGTGCGCGCTCAGACTGGGCGGAGGTCCACCACAGGCGACGCTGCACGTAGTGGCCCAGGCCGGAGACGCGTGCTACGGACGTGTAGTGCGGCAGGCTGGCCTCCCAGTCCGTCGACCACCCTCCAACACTGCCCGGGCTGGTCGGGGGCGCTGACCCGTACGGCCGGGACCAGGGGCACCCTGGCCTGAGAGGACGTTCAGGCACCGGAGAACATGTGTCCCATGAACGGTGCGTCAGAGCGTGAGATCGTCGGGGACCGGATCAAGGTCTGGTTCCGGTTCGTTCCTCGCGAGGGGTGGTTCCCGCAGGACACTGAGGGCCTGTGGGCGACGAGGCTCAGCGCGGACACTGCCCGCGTGGACAACGTCCCGTTCCTCCAGGACGGTGTCGCCCAAGGGGACGTCGTCCGCTTCCGAACGGACGACGATGGACTGCACTGGGCGACCGGGCGAATCAGCACCTCCGGGAACTGCGCTGTCCGTGTGGTGCCGATCCCGTCCGGGCCGCTGGGCCGCAGCCCCGAGAAGGTTCACGAGCGCCTCTCGGACTTTCGACTCGGCGGCGAGGTCTTCAGCGCCGAATTTCCGATGGTGGCGTTCGACGTGCCGAGCGGCACTGACTTCGCGGCGCTCAAGCGGCTGCTGGTCCGCGGCCAGGACGAGGGTTGGTGGCACTTCGAGGTCGGCAGTGGTACTGAGGCGTTCTGGAGCGCCTAGTCCTTCGGGCGCTCCAGAAGTTCGGCTTCCAGCGGCGATGCGTTTGTCGGCGAAGCGGAGGTTTGAACGGGCGCCTTCGAGGCGTTCTTGCAGGGTTCGGTGTTCGCGGGTGAGTTGGTGGACGCGGTGTTTGAGGGTGGCGTTCTCGGTGGTCAGGGGCTGAAAACCATATGCGGAAGGTGTGCCTTCGCCCGGACACGAGGCGCCTGGGGCCAGGTAGCGAAGGTAGTGGTGCCGCTTCTCCGGCCGTGCTCACGATGCCGACGCGGAGGGCTTCCGGGCACGCCGGCGGCCCGGAGACCGCTCGGGCTGCCACCGAGCGGTCCCGGCTTCGGATGCCGAGCGGGTGACGTTCGGACGGCCAGGCGCGCTTGGTACTTCGAGCAGTCCGTGAGCCGGGGGAGCAGGGTGACACCGCGTGCAGCACGCCGATGTCCGCCGAGGGATGCGGCAGGCCGCATCCCGTAATGGATCAAACCCGTCACCGGCCCCCGACCGGCTTCGACTGCCCCGCCGTGCCCTGCCCGGCGACTCCCGCTTCCCTCTTCGTGAAGGAGATGCATGCGCAAGCGCGCCGCCCTCGCCGTCCTCAGCACCGTCACGGCGCTGACCGGCTTCGTCGTCCCCGGTGCCTACGCGGGCGAGACCCAGACGGACGTCCAGATCAGCGACGTCTCCTTCGACGGTGGCAAGAACATCGTGGTGGGCCTCGACTCCAAGACGATCACGGTGTCAGGGACCTTCACCCACCCGTCGGGCATCCAGGACGCGGACTTCGTCCTGTGGCGCGGACCGGAGGGTGCGAACCCCTACGAGGCCTACGACGACCGCATCGTGTCGCAGCAGTTCCACTACCACGCGGACTGCGTCGCATCGAGCGCCACCACCTCGACCTGCTCGCAGACGATCTTCCTCGAGCCGGACTGGCGGTACGGTGGCACCGCGCTCGCCAACGCCCACGCCGGCACGTGGAAGGTCAGTGTGCAGGGGGTGGCCGACGACGACAGCTGGACCCAGGCGGCGAGCTACACCACGACCCGCCTGCAGCGGTACTCCAAGCTCACCGCGAACGCGGGCCCGGAGCCGGTCGCCAAGGGCGCGACCCTCACCGTCACCGGCAAGCTCACCCGGGCCGACTGGGACAACCTCGCTTACCGCGGTTACACCAACCAGCCGGTCAAGCTCCAGTTCCGCAAGGCCGGCACCACGACCTACACCACCGTCAAGACCGTGTACACCTCCAGCACCGGCAGCCTGACGACCACGGTCCCCGCGTCGGAAGACGGCTACTGGCGCTGGAACTTCGCGGGCACCTCCACCACCCCGGCCGTCAAGGCGACCGGGGACTTCGTGGACGTGCAGTAATCCGTACGCCGCCCCCGCGTCCTCGCTCCCCGAGGGAGCGGGGGCAGCGGCCACGTGGCAGCCAGGGCATCCACCTCGCCGCCATGGCGAACCGCGTCTGGGACGAGCCCCTGGTCTCGCGCGCCTTCGAGGGGCGATGTGCCGTCTTCGCGGCAGTGAGCCAGCTGGGGATGTACAGCCCCATGGCAGCCGCTCGGCCGTGAAGTACCACCGCCGGACTCGCTGTCGACGGCGGACTCGCCGCCAGGTAGGCGAGCTGGGGGAGGCTGGCCGGTTTGCGTGGCCCGGATTCCGGGTCGAGGCGGTTACATGCCTCGGCGAAGCGGAGGTAGGTGTCGATGCCGGCGATGACGATCCGGGAGCGTGAGCACCGCGGCGATGACGGAGCGGAGTTCCTGGTCGTCGAGGACGGCCCGGTAGTCCCGGTAGTGGGAAAGCCGCTCATCGCGGGCCTCGACGAGGCTCAGTGCCCGCCGTGCGGCCGGCGTGACCGTACCGATGCGCAGAAAACCGCGGAGTGCCTCGGCCAGGTCGCCATAGCGGTCGTCGTCCCCGGTGAAGGGCACGACGACCTGCTCCAACACCGCCAGGCTGGCACGGGGATCGCCGGTGATCGCCCACAGGGCGACCGCCGCCGTCGCCCTCCCGTACTCGGTGTTCTCCATGACCTCACGCACCCGTCCGGCGTGCGCCGCGGCGGCGGGGCCGAAGTCGGACAGGAGGAGGACCGGCCCGTACGGCGACGCTTGCTCGTCGTGCACCGCCTCGCCCAGGAGTCGCAGGGCGGTGCCGTCGTCACCCCCCGCGATGCGCCACGCGGCCCACGCGATCTTCTGGTGGTTGCCCGGGTGGTCGAGGACGACCGCGTCGCGCACGGCGGAGGCCGTCGAGGCGGCACCGGGACCCATCGCCAGCAGCACGTCGACCACGCGCAGCGAGTACCGCGTGTCCTTGAGGAGCGGCAGGACGACCGGGAGCACGGGCAGCGCGTCCGGCCCCCATTCCTCGGCGACGTGCAGCAAGGTGCCCATGATCTCGCCGTGGTCGCCGTGCCGCTCGTGGTCCTGCCGCACCTCCTCCAGCAGCGCGGGCAGCAGGACGTTTGCGTGCTCGCGCAGCGGCGCGAGGACTTCGTGCATCTCCGGCCGGCGCGGATCGCCCGCCACCCAGCTGCGCCCGAACTGCTCCCGGTAGGGCGCCCAGAGCGACTCGACCAGGCCGGGGAGGCCGCGGGGGTCGCCCAGCCGGACCAAGGCCCAGCGTGCGAAGTCACCGACGGTCCCCTCGATCCAGGAGATTTCGTCGGTCCCGGGATCGTCGAGCAGTGCCGCCAGGCGGTCGGCGTACGGGCCGGAGTCAGGGGCGAGCATTGCGATGAGGTGCGCGGCCTTGAGCCGCACGCAGTCGTCGGCACAGTCCAGCAGCCGTGCCGCGAGGGGCAGCACCGTCGGTGCCGCGGAACGCCGCAGCACCAGGTGCCGCCACGCCTCGTCCAGGACAACCCGGCGCAGCCCGTCATCCGCGGTGCGTTCCGCCGCCTCAGCCAGCCGGGTCACGAACGACAGGGCGGCCACAGGGACGTGGTCGAGGAGACCGGACACCCATGCGGCGACGTCGTCACGGGCGAAGGGGGTCTCGACGTCCGGCAGCCACCAGATCCGCTCGAACCGGGGCCGTAGGGCCGGATCGGCGAGGACGTCCAGCAGCAGGTCGACATGCCGGAGGGGGGCGTCGCGGTCGAGGGACGCCCGGGCGATCACGGCCGCCACCTTCATCACCGGCTCGTCGCCGCGCAGCACCCGACTCAGCACCGCCTCCACCGCACCGGCGAACCGGTGCCGGCCGCCGAGCGACTCGGTCTCAGGCACGTCGGCGGCCGTCGCGGCGCGGGTGCCCAGCTTGAGCAGGAGGGGCAGGCGTACGGCCGGGTCCGTCTCGGCGTGCCACCGTTCCAGCAGCGCGTCGTCGTCCGCGAGGAGGAGGGCGGCCCGCCGGACGCTCGGCGCGGGGTCCGCGAGGAGAGCCGCGATCTTGTCGCCCTGACGCCGCCACTGCTCCCGCCACGCTCCGTGGGTGCCCTGTTCACCGGCCTCGCGCGCCGCACCGTCAAGGGCGCCGAGCAGTTCGACGAGAGTCACTCGTGCGCCGTTGGCGGGGTCGGAGGCGAGCGCCGTGAGGAACGGCAGGGCCGCGGCCGCGGCCGACGGCAGCCCCCCTCCCGGCGCAAACAGGCAGAAGTACAGCGGGTCGCAGTCCTCATCCGTCGCCGCCGGGCCTCGCCAGACCAGGCGGCTCAGCGCCCGCGGGACCTCCTTGACCGGATGGTGCTCCGGCACTCCCGTCCGGAACCGGCTCCAGTCCACCGCGTCCACTGCCTCGACCGAAGTCCCCGCCACTGCAACCCCGTTCAATGCCCCGTACGTCGACCGACTGACATCCTGGCATCGACCCAACGGGATGATCGCCTCGCGGTCTCGACGAGGATCGGGAGGCGGACATCCCGGTCGTTGCAGTCCGGCTTCCTCGCGGGCAGCCCGGCGGACGCGTTGTTCCACCTCGAACCGATTGAGTCGCTTCGTCTGTGCGTACCGGGTGACTGCTGCTTGTGCGCGTGCTGCCGCCTCGAACCACGCACTGCGCTGATGCCGCCGTTCCTCGTCACAGCTCAGCTGTTCCAATCTGCGGCGGGTGTGGTCGGCGGCCTGCTGAGCTGCGATCAGCTGCGTCCCACCACTCGGCGGTCGCCGGCCGGGAACCGCCATCCGTTCACGTGCCCCTCTGGGACATCGGCTTCCAGAACGCGCGGGCCCCCTCGCACGCCGAGCCGGGGGCAGAGCGATGCAACCCCAGGGCTCCTGGAACTCCACGGCCCAGAAGCGCTCGCGCCGTCGTCCGACTGCGGAACAGGATCGGCCGATATCAGCGGCGCGATCCGGTCCCGCAATCGCATCAGTGATCGCTTGCCGGACAGGTCCGTCCGGTCAACTGACCACTCATTGAAGAGGCACGCTCCAGACTCAGCTCTTGATGTCGACGACCTTCAGGTTGGTCGGGTAGCCGCCACCGCAGTTGAGCGTCGCCGCCTTCTCCATACCGCGGGTGCGGTAGCCGGGGTCTCCCTTGTAGGGGCCGTGCGTGCTGCCCGGACCGGCGCACATGGCCTGGACGTTCCAGGTGCCGCTGCCCGACGTGCACCAGCCCACAGCCGTGTGGATGTCGGTGTGCGAGACGTACGCCGTGCAGCCGGACGGACCGCCGGGGGCGGCCTGGGCCGCCCCCGTGGCGCCGAGTACCACGCCTGCGGCCAGGAGGCCCGACGCCGACGTGGTGGTGACGAACTTCTTGAGTGTGCTGGTCATGCACCCTCCCCGTTTCGAACGGATCTTCTAACCCGCGCGAAGGTAGTCCAGTACGAGGATGGGCCGCGTCATGCCCAGGAATGACTAAGACAGGGCACCTGATGGTGTACAGCAGTCGCCGCTCGCCGCAACTGTGGCAGTCGACAACTGACGAACAGCCATCACCAGAGGTTGTCCCGTACCCGGTGTGGCACTTGGTGCGTTGCCATGGTCATGGGTGGGGTGATCTCAGCGGATGATCCGAAGTGGATCGAGCCGTTCTCCGGGTTGACCGAGGTGCAGTTCGGCAAGCTGGTGGCGTTGGTGCGGCGCCGTGGAGGTGACGTTCAGCGAGGCAGGCCGTGGCGGCTGCCGCTGGCGGACGGGGTCTTGCGGTGGCGACGTACTGGCGGACCAACCTGACGTTGCGGCAGGTGGCGCCGCTGTTAGGGGTTTCGAAGTCCGGGGCCGACCGCATCCTCGATCACCTCGCACCCCTGCTGGCGATCTCGCCGGCGCGTCGGCCGCGCAAGGACACCGTCTACATCGTCGACGGCACCTTGGTGCCGACCCGTGACCGGAGCATCGCCGCCTCGAGCAAGAACTATCGGTACTCGACCAATCTGCAGGTCGTCATCGATGCCAACAGCCGCCTGGTTGTGGCGATCGGCATCCCGCTACCTGGTAGTCGCAACGACTGCCGGGCCTTTGCCGAGTCCGGTGTCGACCGGGCCTGCCGCGGAGCTCCGGTGATCGCAGGTGGTGGCCACCAGGGCACCGGCCTGCTCATCCCGCACCGCGAACGGCGCGGCCAGAAGCGTCTGAGCGCGCAGCAGGAGGCGGAGAACACCGTCCACCGCAGGGCCCGAGCGCGGGTGGAACATGCGCTGTCCCGTTGAAGAACTGGAAGGTCCTGCGGGACTGCCGTCTCAAGGGGAACGGCAAGTCCTACCGGTACTCGGGACGGTCGAGCTTGCGGGCGGCTTCGTGGCGGGTGTGGACGCCGAGTTTGGCCAGGACTGAGCCCACGTGATGTCCGGCGGTCTTGGGCGTGATGTAGAGCCGGGCGGCGATATCTGCGTCCGACAGGCCGTCACCCAGCAGTTTGAGGACGTCCATTTCCCGGTTGGTCAGTCCATAGGGGTTGCTCCGAGTAGCCGCTCGCGGGCCGGAGCGGACGGGGCGCACACGCATGACGGCGCGGGCGCGAGCTGCGGCGGGCCGGGAGCCAAGTCTCTCCAAGTCGGCCAAGCCTTGGCGCAGCGCGGTGTCGTCTGCGGAAAGGCGGGCCATGGCGGCGTTGTAGGGGCAGCCGAGTTCTTCCCACAGCCGTGCGGCAGCGGTGCTGTCTCCGTTCAGCTCCAGCGCGTAAGGTCCGACCGCCGGCACGGGCGGGGGTGTGCCCCCGGCGCGATGGATCCAGCAGGCCAGGGCACCGGTCAGCCAGGGGTGGGCGCGCTCTGTCAGTGCGGCCAATCCCTGTTGTGCCTCGGCCTGCGCGCGCTCGTCGTCTCCGGCCAGCCAGGCCGCCTCGACCCGGGCTTCCCATCCGAGTCCCATGTCGCGCAGGCAGTTGGCGTCGACGAGGCTTGCTGCCTGCTCCAGCGGTGGCCATACCTGAGGCTCGCCGCAGCGAGCCCGGACCAGGCCCAGCACGGTCAGGGCTATGGCCCGGTCGATCGGTGGTGAGAGGGGATGGGACAACACCTCGTGTGTGGCGTCGGTGGCCTGATGCCACGCGCCCTCATTCAGCAGCATCCAACTCTTCATGGCCTTCGTGCAATAGAGGAAGGTCAACAGCTCGTGTTCAAGGCAGTAGGCCTCCGACCGCTGTACTGCGGCCGCAGCTCGAGTGTTGTCCCCCTGCAGCAGGAGGTACCAGCACATGAGCATCGCCATGAAGCCTGCGTCGAGTTGCAGATCCTGCGCCATCGCGCTGGACACCGCTCGTTCGCACTCCTCCCAGCCACTGCCTTCGCAGAGCATGCGTGCCGCTGCAGGGTGGAACTGCGCCTGGACGACCAGCCCCGCATCACCGAGCCCCCCGCCCACGTCCATCGCCCTCTGGGCATAGGCGTAGGCCACCTCTGCCCCTTTGTGGTCGTAGACGGACAGCATCGACAGGTTCAAATACGCCCTGGCCAACTCCGCACTCGGGGACAGCTCTTCGAGCGTGCGCACAGCCTCCAGGCCAGTGTCGAGGGCCTCGGTGCTCCGCCCGGCCGGCCACAGCATGTACGACAGCCAGCGCAGGTCCTCGCCCTCGTTCTGCCTGTCCCCCAGCGCATGACGCAGCTTGACCGCCGTCCGGCGAGAAGCGATCGCCTCCTCAAGGTGACGGGCCAGGAAACAGGTCAGCGAATGGCCCTCCCACAGAGCGGCCTGCCGGTCGGGCGGCAAGCCGCCGGCGTACCGCAGCGCCCGGGTGAACTGAGCCGCTGCCTCCCGGTGCGCGCCCAGTGTGACCGCATGAGCCGCCGCTGCAGGGGCGTACTCAAGCACCGCGGTCTCGTCGCCGGCTGCTTCGGCGTGGTCCGCCAGCAGAGATAGATCAGCCGAAGCTACGGCGCCGGACCGCATTGCTGCGAGCACCTGCCGGTGTACTTGCAGGCGGCGGGGGGCGGGGACGGCATCCAGCACCGCCAGCCGGATCAGCTCGTGGCGGAACTCGATGGTGTGCCCGTCGGTGCGCAGGATGCCGCTGGCGACGGCTTCCTCCAGGGCGTCCTCTGCGTTCGGCAGCATGCCGGCTACAAGCTGCAGTGAGCCCGGTGTCCCAGGACGGCGAGTACATCGGTGATGTTGCGCGCCGGGCCTGAGAGGCCGCCCATGCGGCCGGCGACGGCTTCGCGCACTGTGACGGGGAGGCTGCCGGCTGGGGTGGCCAGGATCTCGGTGACCAGGAACGGGTTGCCGGCGGAGACGCGGTACAGATCCTCCACGTCGATGGCATGTCCGGTGGCCAGACGGGCCACGGCCCCGCGGCTGAGCGGGTTCAGAGTGTGGCGGGACACCCACCGGTACCCGGCCAGGGTGCCCAGCAGCATGGTCAGCGGATGGGTGCGGCCGATCTCGTCGTCGCGGTAGGTGGCCACCACCAGCGCGGGAACGGTCGGCAGGCGTCGGGCCAGGTAGCTCAGCAGGTCCGTGGTGGCCTCATCCGCCCAGTGGACGTCCTCAATGACCAGGAGGCTGGGCCTGCCGCTCAGATCGGCCAGCAGGCACTCGAAAACCTCACCAGGATGGCCCGCGCCGGCCACCGCTCCTCTCAAAGCGGTGCCCACCGCCTCGCCGAGATCGGGGGCCAGGTCCATGAGCGGCCCCAGCGGGCGCGGGGTGGCCAGCGGGTCACAGGCCCCGACCAGGACCCGGACGTAGGGATCGGCCAGCTCGACCAGATGCTCGACGACGGTGGTCTTGCCGATACCGGCCTCGCCGCGCACGAGCGCTACCCGTCCAGGGCCGCTCGTGGCTGCCGTCAGGTGACCGGCGAGGTCCTGGAGCACGGTCTCTCGCTCCAGCAAGTCCATCACCCGTCATTCTCCCTCCTGGTGCCGAGCAGGTGCAAAAGATCGGAATCCGGTCGGAATGAGGCCAGGCGGCCAGCAGATGTGCGATGTGTGTGGCGTACCAGGCGAAACCGTCGGATGCGGTGGGCAGCACATAGGGTGTGCCGCGTAACTCGTGGGGTGTAGCGGACTGGAATTTGGGGCGTGGACCCGATGTGCCGCCCGTTGCCGCTAGCGCACGCTGTCTGTGTCGAAGAGTTCCAAAGCCCCGAAACCCGTACGAGGTTCAGGCGCAACGGAACTGATTTTGGAGCACTCCGCGTCGGATTGCCGACCACCTCCACTGGCTGTGTGATGCCAGCGCACTCCGACCGCTTCATTGATGGCTGCCATCGACACAGAACCCTCCTGAGGGCAGCCCAAAGCCGACCTTCAGTTACTTTAAGTGATCACCTGGATCGACCATGACCATCATCAACGACTTCCTCCAAGGGCTTGCCAACGACGGCTACCCCTTCACCGCAGACGCGAGTGATTCCGAGTTCTGTATGCAGCACGGCTGGCACACCGGAGAGGACCGCTGCCCTGACTGCTACCGGAGTTTCTTGATTGGGCTCCGTGATGTGAACAAAGCCTTTCATTCTGTGGTGATCGACCCATGAGGCTGAACACAGAAGATCCTCCATGCGCCCACGCCCAACGCACGACATCCACGTGGAGGCGCACCCAAAAGCGGCGACGACGCACTCGTACCCGCTCTGAAGACCGAAGTGCTGAATTCCACCGAAAGGGGAGAACCCATGCGTAGTAATCGATTCCTATTCGCACTCAGTCCAGCGATCCTCGCCTCTCTCGCGCTCTCGCCGGGCGTCACCGCAGAGGCAATGGCCGCCTCATCTCCTGCCGCGGCAGCGACGGTGGCACCCAGCGGGTCCGACAACAACGGCGGCAAGGCGGAAACGCCGGTTGCACCGGGTCCAATCGACCCGCCTCCGGGGTCCAAGCAGTTGGGCTGGGGGGGTGGTTACGGCCAAACGCCGGGCGACTCGACCGGGCCTGGCTACGGTGGCAGGGGCACACTTGAGAAGCCTCCCGACTGGGTGCCGGGGAGCAAGCAGGACCCGACTCCGAAGAACCCGCCGGTGGACTGGCCACCGCCCCAGCCGAAGAACCCGCCGGTGGACTGGCCGCCCCCCAGCCGAAGAACCCGCCGGTGGACTGGCCGCCGCCCCAGCCGAAGAACCCGCCGGTGGACTGGCCGCCGCCCCAGCCGAAGAACCCGCCGGTGGACTACCCGCCGAACACCTACCCGCCGATGTATCCACCGGGGACCCATCCGTGGCCGAAGCCGAATCAGCACCCCAACAACTGGGGCAATAGATGGGGCAGCAACTGGGGCAATAGGTCCGGGAAGCAGGGCGTCAAGGTCTGCACGACGTACTGGAAGTACGGCGTCAAGTACAAGACCTGCTCCTACAGCCGCTGGTAGTCCGCACCGGCTGAGGATGGCCAGGCCGACTGCTCGCGCAATCGAACGATGCGAGGTATGTGAGGGCTTCGCATAATGTGACAGCCCCGACCCGATGCGGGTGCGGGGCTGTCATGCGTACCGGTCAGCGCTGCGCCGGGGTGAGGACGGTCTCCCAGCCCCGCCGGGGGAGGGCGGGCGGCGTGCCCAATGCCTGGTGGTTGCGGGCTGTCGGAACGGTCTCTGGCCGATGCCATCTCAGCCGAGATGCCCTTCCGAGTGGCGGCGGGTGCAGTGCCTGGCCGACTTCCCTACAGGGAGCTTTTCTGTGAATGACTCGCGAGCGCGCCGGTGAAAGGTTGGGCGCAGCGGAGCACGGCCGGGCGAGAAACCGATCCAGCGACGCCTGCATAGTGGTCCGCTGGTGGGCATGGGCGGCGGCGGCAGGCTATGCGGGGGGCAGCATCCCGCTGCGTCCACCAGGCGTCGTGGGCGGGGGTGAATTCGTCCGCTGAGCGGGTCTGTTCGAGAGCGGTCGAGCCGACGAAAAGGGGCGCCGACCCCGGGGTGCGGCACGGCCGGGGACGCAATCCTTTCTGCCCAGACGCAGCGCAGGGCTGTTCCGTATCCCCCCTCTGGCACTCATCATCCGGTCGGCGGCGGTCGTCACCCAATCGGCCGCGATCTCGACCCGGGCGGGATCGAGAACTCCCCCACTCTCCTTCGCCCAGCGGGAACCACCGGTCGTCGGGTGGAGATGCGGTAGTCGTCGGCGGGGAAGCCGTCCACCAGACGCAGCACGGGAATCGGGGCGGTGCGCGTGCGGACCAAAGCCCAAAGGGTGACCGTGCCGGTGTGGCGGTCGACCTGGCGGCGCGCGACCCCGCGAAGGCCCGGGTGCCCGAGGGGGGGTGGAGGCGGTGCGCGGCGACCATCACGACCCGGCCCCCCTGCGGGAGGCGATGACCGGCGCGAGCGCCGCGTTCCTGCTGCGTCCCCCCGGTCCCGACGAGGGGCAGGACGCCGCCCTGGTCGCGGCGGCCGGCGCCACAGGGGTGCGCCGGCTGGTGAAGCTGTCCGCCGTCGGGACGGGCGAGCCCGCGCTCGGCCCCTTCGGCCGATGGCATGTCGACGGCGAACGGGCCGTGCGGGAGAGCGGGGCCGAGTGGGTGGTCCTGCGGCCTTCGACGTTCGCCTCGAACTCGCTGAGCTGGGCCGGGGCGCTCCGGGCGGGCGAACCGGTGCCCAACATGACCGGGGACGGGACCTCGGGCGTGATCGACCCGCGTGACGTGGCCGCCGTGGCGGTGCGGGCCCTGCTCGACGGGCGGTACGCGGGGCGGACGTTCACCCTGACCGGGCCGGAGGCGATCAGCCTTCCGGACCAGGTGGCCGTCCTCGCCTCGGTGCTGGGCCGCCCGCTCACCACCCGGAGCCTCGCACCGGACGAGATCCGTGAATTCCTGCGTACCACCTGGGGCTTCGACGACGCGCAGGCGGAAGCCGTCGTGCTCAGCACCGCGTTCGTCCGGGACGGGGGCAACGCGGCGGTCACCGCGGACGTACCCGAGGTGCTGGGCAGGCCGGCCCGGACGTACCGCGCGTGGGCGCGAGCCCACACGGAGGCGTTCGGCGTGTAAGCCGGATGTCGGCTTGTAGTGCTTCGTTACGTCGGGTGATCGGTGATGGAGAAGTATTACCAAACACCCCCGGCGGGACGAAACGCTCTTTTAGGTGTTCGTGGGCCGCCGCCGGTCAAGACCGTGGCCCCGGTGGCCGGGGCACCGCCGTTGGTCCGGCGTACTACGAGGCACTTCCCGAGCCCGGCTGGAGCGCGCTGACGCTCAGGATGCCCACCGTCCCGGCGCAGCCCGTCGAGGTGTAGGCGACGTAGATCGGGGTCGTCTGGCCCGGCGGGTAGACCTGCAGGTACTGCGCGGCGGTCGGGTGGCACTGCGCCGCAGGGTAGTTGCCGGCATCCGTGATCCGCAGCAACGCGTTGGCGGTGGCCCCCGGTGCCAGGCCGGAAGCCTCACCACCGCCCCGACCCCGCCTGGAACGGAACCTGCCTGATTGGGCCCCCTGTCGCAGTACGACAGTCAGCTCCCAGGGGCGTCGAACTCACATGTCCCGTACGGTCATCAAGGACAGGCCCGGCTCCTGACAGGACGAGCCAGGCTGGCGGCCCCGTGCCCCCTTCGCACGTGACGCGGGGCCGCTCCCCCGCGACGGCAACCCACACCCCACCGCCTCGTCAGCCGCCTCGACACCTCCCTGGCCGCTCCCGAGGAAGCCGCGCATCGGGTGCGTGCGCGCCTGCGCTCCCTCGCCCGCCACGCCGGATCACCAGGGTGGGACGAAGACGACGAGGACGCCGACGGGGACGAGGAAGGTGAGGAGGACGAAGAACTCACCGCGCGGACCGCTGCGGTGCTGCGGACGGCCTACTGTTACACCCACGAACAGGTGCATGACTGAACTTGGAACGGCGAGCCATGCGGGAGCCGCTTCCGTGACCAGAGCCACCGGGCCGAACTTGCGAAAGGGGTAGGTGGTCGCGTGCTCGGTTCTTCTTCAGGCCGGCCCGCGAGGCGGTAGCGGGCCGCGCAGTATCCTCGCCGCCCTGCTGTGCCCGAGTGCGAGACCTCGGAGTCCTACCGCGACTTGGGGCACTCGAATTTGCGGGCGGCTTCGTGGCGAGTGTGGACGCCGAGTTTGGCCAGTACCGCGCCCACGTGATGACCGGCGGTCTTGGGTGTGATGTACAGCCGGGCAGCGATCTCCGCATCCCGTAGGTCTTCGGCCAGCAGCTTGAGCACATCCATCTCCCGGTTGGTCAACCCGTAGGGGTTGGCCCGGGTGGCTGCCCGGGGGCTGGAGCGGACGGGGCGCACTCCGCGGTTGCGCATCATGGCACGGGCGCGCTTCGCGGCCCGCCGGGCGCCAAGGGTCTCCAAGTCAGCCAGTGCTTGGCGTAGTGCGGCCGCGTTTCCAGCCAGGCGGGCCAGTGCGGCGTCGTAGCGACAGCCGAGCTGATCCCATCGCGCGGCGGCGCCTGCCCAGTCGCCGGCCAGCTCCAGCGCGTAGGGTTCGGCCGCCGGCACCTGTGGGGGTGTGCCTCCGGTGCGGCGAATCCAGCAGGCCAGTGCTCCGGAGAGCCAGGGATGGGTGCGGTCTGCCACTGCGGACAGACCGTGGTGGGCCTCGGTCTTCGCGAGCTCGTCGTCTTCGGTCAGCCAGGCCACCTCGACCCGGGCCTCCCACCCAAGGCCTGTACTCAGCAGGAAATTCGCATCGACGAGGCGTGCCGCCTGCTCCAGCGGCGGCCATACCTGCGGCTCGCCTCGTCGGGCCCGGACCAGTCCCAGGACGGTCAAGGCAATGGCCCGGTCGACCGGCGGCGAGAGAGGATGGGACAAGATCCCGTGTGCGGCGTCGGTGGCCTGGTTCCACGAGCCCCGGTGCAGGAGTCTCCAACTGTCCATGGCCTTCGTGCAATACAGGTAGGTCAGCAGTTCGTGTTCCAGACAGTAGGTCTCCGACCGCTGCACAGCGGCAGTGGCCCGGGCGTCGTCGTGCAGTTGTACGGCGTACAAGCACATGAGCATCGCCAGGAAGGAGGCATCCAGCTGTAGATCCTGTGCCATCGCGCTGGACACCGCGTGTTCACACTCCTCCCAGCCACTTCCTCCGCAGAGCGTCCGTGCCGCCGCGGGGAGAAACCTTGCCTGTACGACCAGCCCCGCATCACCGAATTGCTCGCCCACGGCCATCGCCCTGTCGGCGTAGGCAGCGGCCACCTCCGCATCCTCATGGCCGTAGACGGCCAGTGTGGACAAGTTCAGGTACGCTCCGCCCAACTCCGCGCTCGGTCTCAGTTTTTCGAGTGTCCGCACAGCCTCCAGGCCGGTCTGCGCGGCTTCGGTGCTGTGCCCGTTCAAATGCAGCATGCACGACAGCCAGCGCAGGTTCTCCCCCTCGCGCAGCCGGTCACCCAGCGCATGCCGCAGCTTGGCCGCCGTCCGGCGAGAAGCGATGGCCTCGTCCAGCCGGCGGGCCATAGAGCAGGCCTGGGCATGGCCCTCCAGCAAGGATGCCTGTTGTTCGGGCGGCAGGCAGGCGGCGTAGTGCAGGGCCCGGGTGTACTGGGCGGCCGCCTCCCGATACGCACCCAGGGCGGCAGCATGTGCGGCCGCTTGCGGCGCGTACTCCAGCACGGCGGCAGAATCCCCGGCGGCCTCAGCGTGATCGGCCACCAGCGCCAGATCGTCCGCGGCCACGGGGCCGGAGCGCAATGCCGCCAATACCTGCCGGTGTATCTGCAGGCGGTATGCGACCGGAACGGTCTCGAGGACTGCCAGCCGGGCCAGCTCATGGCAGAACTCGATCAGCTGCCCGCCGACGCGCAGGATTCCGCAGGCCGTAGCCTCTTCCAGCGCTCCGTCCGCATCCGGCAGGAGGCCGGCCAACAATGGCAGCGAGGCTCGGTGGCCCAGGACTGCCAGCATGTCGGCGACCTGGCGGGCCGGCTCCGAGAGGCTGGCTAGGCGGCCGGCGACGGCTTCGCGCACGGTGGCCGGGATGTGCTCGGTAGGGGCGGCCAGGATCTCGGTGACGAGGAACGGATTGCCTGCGGATACGCGGTACAGCTCCTCAGCGTCCACGGCCCGGCCGCTGGCTAGGCGGGCCACGGCCAGGCGGCTCAAGCGAGCTAGGGCGTGGCGGGAAACCCACCGGTAGCCGGCCAGAGTACCGAGCAGCGCGGCCAAGGGGTGGGCACGGCCGATCGCGTCGTCTCGGTAAGTGGCCACCACGAGCGCTGGAACGGTCGGCAGGCGCCGGGCCAGGTAGCGCAGCAGATCCAAGGTGGCCTCATCGGCCCAGTGGACGTCCTCGATGACCAGCAGGCTGGGACAGCCTCTCAGATCGTCCAGCAGGGACTGGAACACCTCTCCCGGATGGCCTGCGCCGGCCAACGCCTGCCCAAGGGCGGTTCGCACGGTCTCGGCGCAATCGGGGGCCAGGTCCAGCAGGGGGCCCAGGGGGCGTGGGGTGGTCAGCGGGTCACAGGCGCCGACCAGGGCTCGGACATGGGGATCGGCCAGCTTGATCAGATGCTCGATGACCGTGGTCTTGCCGATGCCGGCCTCGCCGCGCACGAGGGCTACCCGTCCAGGGCCGCTCGTGGCTGCCGTCAGGTGACCGGCGAGGTCCTGGAGCACGGTCTCTCGCTCCAGCAGGTCCATCACCTTCCATGGTTCCCCTGGCGCTGGATCAGCGCAACACATCTAGAGCGGCTCTGAACAGGTCAAACGGTCAAGCGCCTCACGTCATACGCGCCGTGCGGCCCGGCGGGTGTGGGGTGGCTCGCCGAGCCTCAGGCACGAAGCGTGTCACAGGCGTACAGTCCCGCTCCGCGGAAGGCTCTGCCCTCGATGAGCAGGACCGGCTGTCGATGCCGGTCCGGGGCCCTGTTGAAGGTCTCCACCCCGTGTGATCCTGCCGCGCTCGCTGCCTTCATCAACCTCCGCGTCCTCAGCCCCGAACACGCCCATTGGCGGCGCGGCATGGAAGCCGCCACCTTCTACCACCGGCACCACGGCGACCTGCGTGTGCCCTTCGCAAACCACCGCGTTCCCGCCGGCGATGAGCAGGAGGCGGAGACAGAGGAGTGGCCGAGCGCTCTCGCGGCCTTCCCGCTGGGGCGGCCTTGGGTGGCCGATACCAGGCGGTTCCACGCCCTCGGGGACATGGACCCCGACCACATCGCCCAGCTCGACGCTCTGGGCATGGTCTGGTCGCATCACGACACCATCTGGGTAGAAGGACTCGCCGCCGCCCGTGGATGGGCTGCCGCACACGGGCACCTTCCAACGCGCGGTCGAGCATCCGCATCAATGCTTACGGCACCGCGGCTACGCGGCGCCCCGAGCGCGGCGACACAGGCCCGCTTCCTCACGGAGGCGGTCCGCCTCGCCCGCTCCCGCGCCAATCTCAGCCTCGCCTCATGGCCGGCCGACCCGAAGGGGGCGCCCTCGCCGCTGTGCCTTCTGCGGGGACAGGGGGCCTCCCGCCACTCGACCGGTGCTTTTACCCGGCGCCTACGTGCGGAGTCAAGTCCCGAACTTGCGGAACGTGACCAGGCTGGGCGAACAGGGCGTACTTGAAGCACAAGGCCTCACCGGAAAGGAACGAGGCCGACCGGTAAGGCGGAATTCTCCCCAAGGGGCCTCACCGACATCTCGAATCACTGGGCGACAGAGATGCCCTTGAGAAGAAAGAGGAAAATCCATGACCCGTACCAAGCGCACGTACGACGAGACCCGTCCCCGGCGTCGAGGTATTCGCTTTGCGACCGTCTTCGCGTCGGCCGCACTGCTCACCGGAGGCGTCGCCCTCCCCGTGTCCTCCGCGATGGCGGCTCCGATGCCCGCCTCGACCGTGGCCTTCGTGCAGGGCGGCGGCGCCGGCGGTGACGGTGGCGCCGGTGGTGGCGGCCTGATCGGCGGGGGCGGCGGCTCCGGCGGCTCCGGCGGGGGCAGCGTCCTGGGCGTCGGCGGTGCCGGCGGCAACGGCGGCAAGGGCGGCGACGGCATCCTCGCAGGTGGCGGCGGTGGCGGCGGCGGTGGTGGTGGCGACGGCGTCGTCGGCGGTGCCGGCGGCAACGGTGGTGCCGGTGGCTCCGGCATCTTCGCCGGGAGCGGCGGTAGCGGCGGTGGCGGCGGCAGCGGTGTCCTCGTCGGCGGCAACGGCGGCAAGGGGGGCAACGGCGGCTTCGGCATCCTCCAGGGCGGCAACGGCGGCAAGGGCGGCGCGGCCGGACTGGGCGGTCTGTTCGGCGGGACCGGTGGGGCGGGCGGCGCGGGTGGCGGCAGCCTCTTCTGACCGCCAGGGGCCTGCGGTACCCAGGGCCGCGACGCCGCAGCACCACGGGGTGGAGGCCTGGCAGGCCTCCACCCCTCCAACGGAAGAACCTCCACCCCCGGGCAACAGAAGAATCGGAGAACCTCGATGTCCACAATCTCCTGGCGGCGTCCCCTCCTCATGGCGGTGGCCTCCCTGACCCTCGTCTCCGGCACCGCGTGCGCCGCCCAGGCCGCGACGCACACAGGCACCACCGGCACCAGCGGTTACTCGGCCCTCGCCGGCCGGTCCGCGCACTGCGGCAAGGGTGGGGAGGGCGGCGCGGGGGGCAAGGGCGGCGCGCCCGGCCGACCGGGCCAGCCCGGCCAGCCCGGCCAGCCCGGCGGCTGCCTGTCCTTCAAGGACCTGCCCGACAAGGCGGAGCCGGATCTCACCGTGATGGACAAGGTCCGGATCGTGCTGACCGTGACCTCCGGCCACGCGACGAAGGCCGACGTCGCCAAGAAGTACAGAATCCCGGAGAAGGAGGTCGACACCTGGCAGCGGCAGTTCCAGGACGGCGACTGGCTGGGGCTGCTCGACGACGGCTCCGCCCCCGGCTCCTGAGGAGGGCGCCTGCGCCCCGGCCCGAATTTCTGGACCGGGGCGCCCATGATTTTTGCCATCCATATTTTCCCCAGCTCGCGCTTTTCTCGCAATTCTCGGAAACGTCTTCAGAAAGAGAGAAATTCGATGCCCGTACGCCCGTCGAAATTCGGTCTGGGTCTGGCCGTCTCGGTTGCCGTGGTCGCCGGCGGTGCGCTGGCGCCGACCGCCATGGCGGCGCCGATGCCGCAGAGCCAGGCGGCCGTGAGCGATGCCGCCCTGCACCTCCCCGCCGACAACCACGGCAACGGATCCGGCGCGGGCCGCCCCGTCTTCGGCGCCGGAGTGCTCAGCGGCGTCGAGTTCGGCAACGGCAACATCCGGGTCGGCGACAAGATCTGTGCGGGCAACTGCAACGGAACGGTCAACGGAACCAACGGCGGCAGCGGCGGGATCTGTGCCGGGCTGTGCAACGGCAGCGCCAACGGCGGCAACGGCAGCACTGGGGCACCCGGTCGCAACGGCACCGCCGGCGGCAACGGCGGCATCTGTGTCGGGGTGTGCGCCGGCAGCGCCAACGGCGGCACCGGCGGCACCGGCGGCGACGCCGCGGGCGGCGGGGACGGCGGCACCGGCGGGCGCGGCGGCAACGGCGGCACCTGTCTCGGGGTCGGCTGCGAGACGAGCGGCCAGGGCGGCCGCGGTGGCAACGGCGGCAACGGGTGACCGGCCGGGCCGAGTTGCAGCGGCGGCGGTGCGCTTCACCGGCATGGATCCCGCCGACCGTGCCCCAGGCCCTGTCCGAACTCGCCGAGCTTGCTGCCACCGACCGGCTCACCGTCGAGATCTGGAGATCTGGCGCACCTACTCCACGGATTCAGGCAGGACGATGTCGGTGACCGGCGTGGTGTCGGGGTGGCCCTTCGCGGCCGCCCTCGCCTGGACGGACGGCGGGCCCGCTGCTGTCAGCGGGCCCCACGACCTCGTCGGTTTCGGTCAGACGGGTGCCGGCCGGGATCGGTCGCCTGTGGGTTCGAGGCGGACGACGATGCCCTTCGACGTGGGCTGGTTGCTCACGTCGGCGACGCTGTCGAGCGGCACCAGGACGTTCGTCTCCGGGTAGTAGGCGGCGGCCGAACCCTTGGCCGCGGGGTAGGACACGACCTCGAAGTTCTCGGCCCGGCGCTCGGTACCGTCCTCCCAGACGCTCACCAGGTCCACGCGATCGCCCTGGGCGAGGCCGAGTTCGGACAGGTCGGCCGGGTTGACGAGGATCACGTGGCGGCTGCCGTGGATGCCGCGGTAGCGGTCGTTGTTGGTGTACGGGACGGTGTTCCACTGGTCGTGCGAGCGCAAGGTCTGCAGCAGCAGGTGACCCTCGGGGGCCCGGGGGACCACCCGCTCGTTGCAGGTGAACCGGGCCTTGCCGGTCTCGGTCCTGAACACGCCCTCGTTGACCGGGTTGGGTAGCTGGAAGCCTCCCGGACGGGTCACCCGGGCGTTGAAGTCGTGAAAGCCCGGCACGATCCGAGAGATGCTGTCGCGGATGGTGTGGTAGTCGCCCTCGAACTTGGCCCAGGGGATGTTCCCCTCGCCGTCGAGGCTCAGCCGGGCGAGCCGGCACAGGATGGCGACCTCGCTCAGCAGCACGCGCGAGGCCGGTTCGAGTCGTCCCTGGGAGGTGTGCACCTCGCTCATGGAGTTCTCGACGGTGACGAACTGCTCGCCGTCGGCCTGGACATCACGCTCGGTGCGCCCAAGCGTCGGCAGGATCAAGGCGGTGTCGCCGCAGACGGTGTGCGAGCGGTTGAGCTTGGTGGAGATGTGGGCGGTCAGCCGGCACGATCGCATCGCCTTCTCGGTGACCTCGCTGTCGGGCGCTGCGCGTACGAAGTTCCCGGCCAGGGCGAGGAAGACCTTGACGCGGCCCTCCAGCATCGCCTTGCTGGAGTTCACCGAGTCCAAGCCGTGCGGGCGCGGCGGATCGAAGCCGAACTCGTCCTGAAGGGCGTCCAGGAAGGTGTCCGGCATCTGCTCCCAGATGCCCATGGTGCGGTCGCCCTGGACGTTGCTGTGGCCGCGCACCGGGCAGGCGCCCGTGCCGGCGCGCCCCAGATTGCCGCGCAGCAGCAGGAAGTTGACGATCTCCCGGATGGTGGGTACGCCGTGCTTGTGCTGGGTGATGCCCATCGCCCAGCACACGATGACGCGTTCGCTCCGCAGGACCTCGTCGCGGACCTTCTCGATCTCCTCGCGGGTCAGTCCCGTCGCCGTACGCACGTCGTCCCAGTCGACGGTGCGGGCGTGCCGGGCGAACTCCTCGAAGCCGGAGGTATGGGCGTTGATGAAGTCGTGGTCCAGGACGGTGCCGGGACGCGCGTCCTCCGCCTCCAGCAACAACCGGTTCAGTGCCTGGAACAGGGCAAGGTCCCCGCCCGGCTTGATGTGCAGGAAGCGGTCGGCGATCTGGGTGCCCCGCCCCACGACCCCACGCGGCTTCTGCGGGTTCTTGAAGCGTCGCAGGCCCGCCTCCGGCAACGGGTTCACCGCCACGATGCGGCCGCCGTTGCGTTTGGCCTCCTCCAGGGCCGAAAGCTGCCGCGGGTGGTTGCTGCCCGGGTTCTGCCCCACCAGGAAGATCAGGTCCGCGTGGTGGAGGTCGTCGAGACTCACGGTGCCCTTGCCGACGCCCAGCGTCTCGTTCAGGGCGAAGCCGCTGGACTCGTGGCACATGTTGCTGCAGTCGGGCAGGTTATTGGTGCCGTAGGCGCGGGCGAAGAGCTGGAAGACGAAGGCGGCCTCGTTGCTGGCCCGGCCGGAGGTGTAGAAGACCGCCTCGTCGGGCGAGTCCAGCCCCTTCAGTTCCTGCGCGAGCACGCCCAGGGCGTCGTTCCAGCCAATGGGCTCGTAGTGGTCCGACCCGGGCCGTTTGATCATCGGCTCGGTGAGCCGGCCCTGCTGGTTGAGCCACATGTCGGAGCGTGCGGCCAGATCGGACACGCTGTGCTCGCGGAAGAAGTCGGCGGTGATCCGGCGCGTCGTGGCGTCGTCGTTGATGTGCTTCGCGCCGTTCTCGCAGTACTCATTGCGATGGCGCCGGCCCGGAGCGGGGTCCGCCCACGCGCAGCCGGGGCAGTCGACCCCGCCCACCTGGTTCATGGTGAGCAGGTCGACCCCGGTCTTGCGCGGGGAGGTCTGCTCCAGGGAGTACTCCAGCGCGTGCACGACGGCGGGAACCCCGGCCGCCCACTTCTTCGGCGGTGTCACGGAGAGGGAGGTCTCCGGCTCCTCACCGGGCGGGTTCTGCATCGCTTGGCCTTTCTCTTGCCGTGTGCGGTACGCGGGTCAGCCGACGGGCCACTGGGCGACACGGCTCCTGGGCGGTTCCGGGGTGTCGTGCTGAACCCGGCCGTTGCGGATGGTGCCGCGCCAGGCACCGCCCTCCTGACCGAGCCCTTCGATGAAGTGCTTGAAGCTCACCAGTTCCCCGCGCACCAGCCGCACGGTGAGCCCCACGACCCTGGACGAGCGGGTGAGGACCTTCGCTGCCCCCCGCGGTTGGAGGAGCATCCGGACCGTGATCGCGGTGCCACCGGACTCCGTCGGCCTGAACTCGACCTCGCCCTGGTGGGTGGGGTGCTGCTCCAGGCCACGCCAGGCCAGGTAGGCGTCAGGGTCCTGTTCCACGATCTCGACGGCGAAACGGTGACGCAGGGGGCCGTAGCCGATGGTCCACGCGGTGACGGTAGGCCTGATCTGCTCGACGTCGCGGACCATGGTCGAGAAGCGCGGGAACGTCTTGAACTGCGTCCACTGGTTGTAGGCCGTGCGGACCGGCACCGCGACCTCGACCGTCTCCTCGACGTGCCGCTCGCGCAGCGGACGGCGGCGTGTGACGCCGTCGCCGCCGGAGCGCTTGCCTGGGGTGTTCGGCACGGACTGCCCACCGTCGTCTTCGCGCGTCATCATGGTCCTTCTTCCGGTGAGGGAGCCGGGCGTCCGAAGACCCGGCCCCCCTTTATGAGGCAGGGCATCGCTTCCGGTTCCCCGATCCAGGGTTTCGAGTCACCCGACCGCGTGGGCATCCCGGGCGGCCCCGAGCGCGAGAAGGGGCTGGGCCTGGCTCGCGGGAGGGGTGCCGAGCCGGGGGCGCGATACGGGCGTTGGTCACGGGCTTCTCCAGGTGGCCGCGGCAGGCGCCCTGACGCTGTCCCGAGGTCCTAAGCCGCACGCGACGCGGCGGTGCGGGAAGCCGTGCGCGGCACCGGCATCCACACGGCGAGCGAACGCCTCTGGCTCAGGGACAGGACGTCGCCATCGCGACGCCGCACGATCACCCCGCCCGCGCCCGGCCGACGTTCCGCAGCAGGCTGTGTGTCAGTGGGCTGCGTGTGGCTGGAAGCAGGCGATCACGTCTTTGCCACGGGGACACCGGTGGGCCTGCCAGGTGTCGGCGAGTGCGTCGACCAGTTGCAGGCCGCGGCCCCCGGTTGCGCCGGCATCGGAGGGGCGCTGTTCGGGCAGCCGTGGCGAGGCATCGTGCACCGTCACATGCAGGCACTCCTCGTCCCAGGTGAGGATCAGCTGCGCCGCGCTGCGGGCGTGCATGTGCGCGTTGGTCACCAACTCGGAAACGGCCAGAACCACCGAGTCCACCAGGTCAGGGGCGGTAGCCGCCCAGCCGAGCGTCGTCAGGTGCGCGCGTGTCCAGTCCCTCGCTCCCTTCGCCCCACTGCTCACCGGGAGCGAGCGCGCCCATCCCACAGCCCTCAACGACGACTCCTCCGCCACTGTCTCCTCCTCCAATCGCTGCACTTATCCCCGTCTGCCCCCGATAGCCGATGCGAAGTCCCTGGTCCGTCCTTGGTGACACGTTCCCGTGTCGCCGGGGCACAGGCCGGGCCCCCGCCGGGACGAGCACCGTCGCGACGCAGCAGCCGTTGGCCGGGCGGTTCCGGTGGGAGAGGGTGAACCGGCGCGGCTTCTGCGGCAGCCGGAATGCTGCTGTCCGTTCCCGGGGGCAAAGCCAGGTGATCATCGGGTACGGCGGCGCACCGTTGGAGCCGACAGGGCCTGCCAGGTCACGCTCCGGCTTGAGCAACGCTGCGCCCCGCTCCTTGAGGAATGGGGCGGGGCGCAGCCGGAGGGGTTGGGAGATCAGCGGTTCGCGCAGATCGCGTACACCGAGATCCCGACGTCGCTGTACCGCATCTGCCGGCCGAGGGCGGTCCAGCCGCGTCCGTCGTCGGTCGGGAACGAGCCGACGAGGATGGCGTCCTGGCCCTGCGCCTCCGCTCCCCCGCCGATGGCGACCTTCCCCTGTGGGCAGAACACCGTCCGCGCTGGAAGTTCGGCACGGTCGCGTTCGGCAGCTTCACCACCTGGTACCCGTCCACCACCGCGGCCGCCTCGACGGGCGCCTGGCCGTCCGACGCCTGCGCCGCCCACCCGACGCCCGACACCAGGGCCACCGCCAGCGCGCCCGCCCCGAGAGTCCTCAAGCCTCGCATCGTGCTCCTCCACGTCCGGTGAGGACCCGACGACCGGGCCTCATCGCGACTGCAACCTTGCCGGGCCAAACTCCTCAGAACGTTGCATACAAGGCCAAACGCCCGAATGTGAGGAACGGGGAGCATCCGCGCCCGATACGCGACCGACAGCCGCCCCCTGGCGCCCCACTTCTGCATCCGTCCGCGGGGGCCACTCCGGTCGAAGCGCGCAGGCGCCCGGGCCGCGCCGAGTCGCCGGCGAGGGCGCCTGCGCGCTTCGACCGGAGCGGCCCTGCTCGTGGGCGGTGCTGCGGCTGGTGTCGGCGGTGCGGGTGGAGGTGGCCGACAGGTCGTCCCGGCTGTCCTGCCCGAAGGGCGTCTTAGGTGGAGGCCGAGTGCGGGCGGCGTCTCGTGCGGCTGGACGCCATGGTCGACGAGTGGGGCGTAGCGCCCGGTCCGGGGAATCGGGAAAACCGTCTGGTGCGCGTGCGCGCCGCGCTAGGGTCCCTGTCCTGATTTCAGGATGTTCAGGACGTCATGGCTGGACTGGGGGGTTTGGCGATGCTTGACGAGGTGATGACGGCTGCCGCCGCGGCGGGGGGCACCGCGGTGGTGGAGGCCGCCGGTTCGGACCTGTGGGCGTGGTTCCGGACGCGGTGCGCCCGGCTGGTCGGCCGCGGTGACCCGGGCCGGGAGGGCGAGGCGCTGGAGCGGCTGGACCGCACCGCCGTCGCACTGGCGGCGGGCGCGGACGAGGGGGAACGGGAGTGGCAGCGCGAGGTGCAAGCACGCCTGTGGCGCGGGGAGTTCGCCGCGCTGCTGGAGAGTGTGGCGGCGGCGGAGCGGGACGAGCTGGTGGCCGGGCTCGACGCGCTGCGGGCGCGGACGGGGGGCCAGGAGAGCGGCGGGGCGGTGTCCGGGAACACCTTTCGCGGGCCGGTCGCCTTCCAGACGGGCGCGCACAGCACCCAGGACATCCACTTCGGGACGGCGGGATGAGCGGGCCCGGTGCCGGGCCGGACGGGGTGAGCGGCAACGCCTTCCACGGGCCGGTCGCTCTGCAGACGGGTGCCGGCAGCACGCAGAACGTCCATCACCATCACGGCCTTGAGGTCCCGTCCCGGCTGGACGCCTCGGCCGACGAGCTGGCCCGCGCCGTGTGGATGCAGTGGCAGGAGGAGGCCGGGCTGCGGCGGCTGCTGGAGCCGCCGCCGCTGCCGCCGCGCTGGCGGGTGACCCGCCGGGACCTGTCGGGCCCGGTCGGCGCGGCGACCGCCAAGGGCCGGTGGTCCCGGTTCGAACCGCTGCCCGGCCTGGCGGCGGTGACCCAGGAGCGGCTGCGGGCCGGTGGCGGACTGGACGAACTGCACGCCGTCTACGGCGGGTTGGCCTCGGGTCGGCTGCTTCTGCTGGGTGCGCCGGCGGTGGGCAAGACGGCCACCGCGGTGCTGCTGTTGCTGGCCGCGCTGCGCCACCGCGCCCGGCCGGACCTCAGTGCGAGGGAGCGGGCGCGTGTGCCGGTGCCGGTGCTGCTGACGCTCGACGGCTGGGACCCGGCCCGGGAGAAGGCGACGGAGTGGGCGGCGCAACGGCTGGCCCGGGAGTACACGCTGTTCGCCGGGCGGGGCGGCCGCGGGCGGGCCCGGGAGCTTTTGGAGTCGGGACGGGTGGCACTGTTCCTGGACGGGCTCGACGAGGTCGACGGCAACAAGCTGCGGGGCGCGATGGTGACCGCGCTGGCGCAGGCTCCGTGCCGGCTGGTGCTGGTCTCCCGGGCGCTGGAGGCCGTACGGACCGCGAAGAAGAACGCCCGGCTGGGCAGCGCCGTGGCGCTGGAGATCCAGCCCGTCGCGCCGGCCGAGGCCGCCACGTACCTGCTCGACCAGCTGCCCGACCCGGCGCCCGCCGCGTGGCGGGCGCTCACCGACCGGCTGCTGCACGCCCCGGACAGCGCGGTGGCCCACGCCCTCGCCAAGCCGCTGGCGATCACCCTGGTACGGGACATCTACGCCGACGACGGTCCGGTGGACGAACTCCTCGACAGCGCCCGCTTCGACACCTCCACCGAGGTCGAGAACCATCTGCTGGACCACGCCGTCACCGCCGCCTACACTCCGCGGCCCGGCACCCCGGCCCCCCGCTGGTCCGCCGAGACGGCGGAGCGGACCCTGCGGTTCGTCGCGCGGCGCCTCGCCGGCGAAGGGGAACGGGACCTGCGGTGGTGGCACATCACAGGGTGGGCCGAGGTCCGGCCCAGACGGCTCGCCATGTGGGCGCTGGTCAGCGTGGTGTGCGGGGTGCCCACCTTCGTCGTGATGTGGCTGGCCTCCCCCACCCTGTCCACCGTGCTGCTCGCGGTCCCGGGCGCGGTCCTGGGCGGTTGGGTGGCCGGCGACCGCTTCGCGGAACTCAGTGATCCGCAGCCGTTGCAGAGTGCCGGCTGGCGGGACATCTTCACTCCGGGAGCCATCGTCTCGGGCGTGGTGGAGTGGCTGGTCCTCGGCACCGCGACGACACTGAGCGCGCCCCTGCTGCCGGGCGACAGCCCGCCGCCCGCGTGGCTCTGCTTCCTCACCACCCTGCCGCTCGGGTACACCGGGGTCCTGGTGACCGGTCGCGGCCACCAGATCGTGGCGGGCGTGCCGTTGCTGTCCGCCGGAGCGGGCTCCTGGTACGACGACGTACGGGAGTACTACAACCGCCCACCGCTGCAGGACACCCGTTCGGTCGGGCCCAGGGATGTGTGGCGGCACCACCTCGGACTGCGCCTCGTCCTCGGCCTGTTGACCGGGGTCGCGGTGGGGTTGCTGGCCGGGCCCCTGGTGGCCTGGTACTTGGGCTCCCCCCTGGGCGCGCTGGCCGCGTTCTCGGGTGCGCTGCTGACGGCCGTCATGGCCGGCCCGGTCTGCAACACGGCCGTCGCCACCGCCGCCACCGCCCTTCAGCTCTCCGCCCGCGAGGGCACCCCGGTGTGCCTGATGGCGTTTCTGGAGGACGCCCGCCGCCGCAACCTGCTCCGGGCGACCGGCCCGGTGTACCAGTTCCGGCACGCCCGCCTCCAGGAACGCCTGGCGCGGCCCCGCTGATCGGCTGGGTGCCAGGCGAAGGCGTCGACGGCATCCGCGGTCCGGGTCCGGCAGCTGACCAGGCGTCTCCCGGCGATCCGTCGCTGTCGGTGGCTGCTGCGATGCTGGCGGGATGACCCCTTGGAATCTGCTCACCCTCCACGACGCTCTGCGCGCGAGCTGGGCCGCCGACACGTGTTCCCCGGACGACCTCGCCCGCGCCGGATGGCAGCCGGACAACCCGGCCTGGGGGCACTGCGACATCACCGCCTTGGTCGTGAACGACATCTTCGGCGGCGACCTCATGGTCGGGGAGGTCCACTGCGGCAGCGATCAGCAGGGATTCCACTGGTGGAACCGGCTGCCCAGCGGTGCGGAACTCGACCTGACGCGCGAGCAGTTCCGCACGGGCCAGACCGTGACCGCAGCGCGGGTCGTCGAGCGGCCGCCGGGCCCTCTGCCTCGGCGCGGAAAGGAGTACCTCCTGCTGCGTGAGCGTGTCACCAGGCACCTCGGGCACCTCCCGGCGCCGGCGGCCTGACCGGCGAAAGCCGTGGTTCAGCTGCAGTTACCCGATGGCGGCTGCCGGGGCGAGCGCGGACACACGGCACTGCGCAGCACCGGCACGGTGACGCGGGCCGAGCCACCCGGTCGTGTGCCGTCGCGAGTCAGCAGGCAGCCGCCGCGGTGGATACGGCCGCGTGGACGGCCCGTGCCAGACGGGCCCCCCACAGGGAGCGGGGGCCGGCGAAAGCGTGGACGTCCTCGCCTCTGCGGGGCGTACGTGTGGCCACGCAGACCGCGTCGGTGGGTGTACCGGAGCAGTCGTAGCCGGCCCCGACCAGCGCCTGCACCTTGGCCTCGGTGGCCGTGGCGACGGCATTGACCAGCGCCGCGTCGGACAGCGCCACGGGAAGGGCGACGACGATGTTGACCGTGCCCGCCCGTAGCGGCGCCGCGGTGCCCTCGGCCGGGGATGCGGCCCATCCCCGTACGCCGAGGCCCGCCGTCGCCACCGCGTCGACTCCGCCGTCATGCGCGCTGCCGTGGGCCCGCACGTCGGCTGCCGTCATCAGGCCCACCCCCTCGCCCCGCGCGCCGGCTTCGTGGGCCAGCACGGCCAGGTGCCGGGCCGGGTCGGTACGCCGGTAACCGTGGGAGACCTGCGCGTTGAGGATCCAGGAACGTTCCCCGATGCCTCCGCCGAGGACAGCGCTGCTGATCATCCGCCAGCCGGGTCCCGGCCGCCACAAGAGAGCGTGCAGCCTCTCACCGTCCTCGACTCGGGACAGCTGCTGCACCCGCAGCAGTCGGGTGGCATCGCGGGACGACGGGATGACGGCACTCACCTGGCAGGTACTCCTCAGGACGAAATGAATCCGCTGATCGTACGGGCAGATCGTCATGGCGGGGACGGCGGCCGCAGGCGGTGGCGAGCATGCGCGCCCTGGCCGCTTCTGCAGGCTGACGCCCTCCTGCCGCACGCGAAATGAACGATGCATGTGCGCTATTCGTACGTCTCATTCGTTAGGATGGGGCTGGAGGTGCTTCATGTCCGAATTGTTCGACGCGGTGGATGCCCTGGTGGCGTCCCGGTCGTCGCTGCCGTCGCCGGCGGAGCGCCGGCGGCTGCGCCAGGCGCACGCCCTCACTCTGGACGAAGTGGCCGCCGCCCTGGGCGTGCGACGCGCGACCGTCGGCGACTGGGAATCGGGCAAGACCGAGCCGCGGCCGCCGCAGCGGGATGCGTACGCGCGCCTGCTCGAGCAGCTCGCACAGCTCTATCCCGCCACTGAAGACGTTGGTGCGCCGCAGGAGGACACGGCGGCGCCGAAGGCAGCCTCCGGCACGGCGCCGATGGCGCCGCCTGCGGCCTCGGGTGCGGTGCCCGCAGCCGCAGTCTCTGCCACATCAGGTACCACCGCGCCCGCTGTCCCCGCCGCCGCTCCCGCCTCGGCGGCGGCCCCGCGTCCGGCAGCCGCCTCCCGGCCTGCGCCGGCCTCCCGGCGTCCGGCCGCCGAGAAGGCCGCTCCGGCGGAGACGCCGCCGCCCGGTGGGGCGTACGCGCACGGCCCGCTGCTCGTCCTCGATGCCGACGCCGAGCGACATGTGACCGGCTACGGCGTCGGCGGCCTGATCCTGGATGTGCCCGCCAAGTCCCTTCCCGCGCTGGTGGAGTGGACGCTGGCCGAGGCGCGGCTCGGGGCGGAGCGGCTGCACGGCTCGGGCAAGGACGCCGACCCGCTGCTGGTGCTCACCGAGGCGGCGTGCGAGCGCTACGGCCTGCCCGCCCAGCTGTCGCACGAGGAGCGGCTGGCCGGGCGGCTCCCGGAGGGGCACAAGGTCGTCAAGCAGCTCCAGCGCGCGGACTGGCAGCTCACCAAGCGGGGGCTGGGGCCGTGGGCGCGGATCTACCGCCCCGTTCAGGGGGGCCGTCGGCGTTGCGTGCAGTTGTGCATTCCTTCGTGGCGCGCCCTCGACGACCGCGCGTGGGGCCATGCCGCCCGGTTGGAGCCGGCGGAGCTGGCCCGGGTGCTGGGTGTGTACGCGCAGCGGGTGATGACGCCGGTGGGGTCCACCGCGGTGACGGGGCTGCAGCTGATGACCGCGCTGAACCCGCCGACCCGTGCCGGCCGGCCGGACGAGGAAGGCAGGCGGCACCGCGAGCACCGGCCGGGGTCGCTGGGTACCGAGCCGGTGGACCCGGCGCCGTGCGAGGCGACCGACGGGCACCCCGTCCTGGCGCACCTGCCCCGCTTTCACGTGCGCGGCCCCGGCGAGAAGCTGTTCGAGGAGGCCTACGACTGGGCGCGGGATCTCACCGATGAGGAGTGCATGCGGCGCCACCTGGTCGGCATCGACGTGAACCTGGCGTTCGGTGCGGCCGCCAACGGCGCCGTCGTCGGCCTCGCGTCGCCGCCCGTGCACGTCACCGATCCGACTTTCGACGCCACGGTGCCCGGCTCCTGGCTGGTCGATCTCTCCCACGTCGACCTGAACCGGGTGAAGGTCGGCAAGCGGTGGCGGGACCTCGACGGTGACCTGCTGCCCAGCCCGTTCACGCCGACCGGCCGGCGTCCCGAGGGCCCGGCCTGGTACACCACGCCCACCGTGGCCTACGCCGTCGAGCTCGGCTACGAGGTGGCCCCGCTGGAGGCGTGGGTGCGGCCCGAGAGCGGCCGGTTCCTGGACGGCTGGTACAAGCGGCTGCGCGACGCCTACGTCGCCACCATGGCGGACCTGGGCGTCACCGAGAAGCTCTCCCCGGCCGCGTTCCTCAAGGCGATGGACGGCCACCGCGGCCGTGATCCGGAGCTGGCGCTCGTTCTCGGCGCCGTCAAGATGACCGTCAAGGGCGGCATCGGCAAGCTGCAGGAGAAGGCACGCGGCGGCGGCTGGAAACCGGGGCAGGCCTGGCCGGCTCTGGCCCGGCCGACGTGGCGCCCCGACATCCGGGCCACCGTGATCTCCCGGGCCCGGATCAACATGCACCGCAAGATGCTGCACCTGGCGGCGGCCACCGGCCGGTACCCGGTCGCGGTGCTCTCGGACTGCGCCGTGTACGCCGCCGACGGGCCCAGCCCGCTGGACGTCCTGCCCTACGACTCGGGCGGCAAGACCGTGCCCGGCTCCTTCCGGCTCGGCGTCTCCCCGGGGATGGTCAAGCACGAGGGCACCCAGAGCGTGCTGTGGGGAGCCAACGTGCTCGAGGAGCTCGCCGGTGACGGTCACGTCGCCAACCTCGCCCGCTACATCAAGACCGGCGAGGTCACCGCCAAGGACACCGGGGAATAGGGCGGTTACGGCGATGGTCACGATCGGCGAAGGACTCGACAAAGCCGTCCGGGGGGCGTTCACGCGTCCCGTCCCGAAGAGCGCCGGAGCGCAGATGCGTTACCTGGTCAAGCAGCACCAGCGCAGCACCCGGCGCGTGGCCGAGCTGCTCGGCGTCAGTCAGCGCACCGTCGAACGGTATGTGAAGAACCAGATCAGGAAGCCCCGGCCGGAGCTCGCCGGCCGCCTCGAGCGTGAGGTGCTCGTGCGCTGGCAGCCGCAGGTCAGGGCCAAGGCGAAGCAGGCCGCGGCCACCACCGGCGGCATCATGATCGACGTCCGGGCCCGGTTCGGCTACACCGCCGCCCCCGGCAGCACCGACGACGCCCGCGTGCGCCACCTCACCCTCGCCCTGCCACCCGGCCATGCCGCCCGTCTCTTCCAGGCCCAGGAAGCCGGTCTCACCGACGACCAGCTCCGCCAGGTCGCCGCCGAGGCCCTCGGCGAGGTCTACTTCCGCGACAACGGCCGCCGCGCCCACGGCCTCGAAGTCGAACTCACCGACCTGATCGACCTCGAGTTCGAGCTGTGACCGGCCCAGGGGCCGGACAGGACGGCGGGAAAGGGCCTTGGAGGGGATGTTCGTGGCTGCAGGGGCGCTGCGGGGAGCCGTGTCATCGGGTGGGCCGAACGGCGGCCACTGTCCCCTCGGCTGAGGCTCCCGGCCGGTCGGCTACGGCAGGGGCGGCAGGCTCGCAACGCCCGGGGCCGGGAGCGTCGATCCCAGCGCGGCGGCCTGCCGCGTCGTGATCCGCTGGATCACGGCGATCGCCAGGGCGGCCGCGGCCAGTTCCAGCCCCTCGGCCACCAAAAGCATGGCGAGCGAAGCCCGCTGCCCCGGCCCGCCGCTCACGGCGGCGACCAGCGCGTGCCCGATCCATGTCGCCCACCAGACGTTCACCAGCACCCGGTCGCGCGGTTGGGCCGCGCCGGGACCGCTCGCACGGAGGACGTCGAGGACCAGCCCCCGCGGCACCCACATGTTGATCACCGGGACCAGCCAGGAGAACACGGCCCACGGGGCCGACCCCGCAAGGGGGTTCGGGGACAGCGATCCTGCGACGCGCCGGGAGCGGGTGAACCAGACCAGGAACAGCGCCGCCGCCACGATCATCAGGTTCACGTACACCTGGGAGACCCGCCCCGACGTGCTCTCGGACGTGTCCAGCGGATGGGCCGCGTGCGCGCGCACGGTCACGGCCCGGGCGACGTCCGCCACGGCCGCCGCGGCCACGGCGGCCTGGGCGAAGCGGGCGGGCAGCCAGGGGGCCTTGACGGTGGGTCCGGACACGGGTGGATACCTGCCTGTCGTGGGGGCGCACAGGAACGTGGCCAGAGGTGATCGTCGGAGAAGCGGATCATAGGGCAGGTCGGGGCCGGTGCGGCCCGCTCGGTGCGGGCGCACGGCCGGGCCTGGCCCCCTGTCCTTCCCGCAAGGTCTCCCCCGTCACGCTCGGGACAGCGCATTTGCCTCCGCGGGGGCGCTTGCGGCGTCCGTCCCGGCGGGTCGGCCGGTCGGCCGCAGGGGGCATCCGGTGCCGACGCGCGTGGCCAGTTCGGCTCGCAGGGCGGTCAGTTCGGCGATCCGGGTGTCGACGACGCGGAGTTTCTCCTCGAAGAGCGTCGACAGTGCTTCCGCGGTGTCCGGCGCCTCGCGCAGCGCCTCGCCGTTGCGCGCGATCTCCGCCAGGGAGAATCCGAGTGCCTGCGCGGTGCGGACGTACTGGAGCCAGACCACCGTCTCCGGCGGGAAGTCGCGGTACCCGTTGGGCAGACGCCGGCCGGTGACGAGACCGACCTTCTCGTAGAACCGGATCGTGTCCCTGGTCATGCCTGCCTGCGCGGCAAGCTCACCGATGCGCATGCCCCTCCGTCGGATCTCGGGCTTGACCTTGGAGCGTGCTCCACTGTTTAGCGTGAGGCGCCGTCGTCAAGAGACCAAGCAGGAGCCTCGCCGTGAGCCGTCTTCGCCCCCCTTCCCGCCCAACCTACCTCCGCGTCGTCCGCGCGAGCGCCTGGTACGACCTGGTCGTCACCGCCGGGTTCGCGACTCCGTGGACCTACGTCCTGGTGCACGACACGCTGTCCTCGTGCGGCACGGCGCTCGGGCTCGGCGCCCTGCCCGAACTCGACCCGTGGCAGGTCCTGTTCGCCAACCTGATGGGCTCGGTGGTGGTCGTCTGGGCCGTTCTGCGGATCGTCAGACCGCTGCCGCAGCACGGACTGTTCGACGGCATCGCCCGGGCCCTGTTCGCGACGTGGCAGGCGTACGCACTCGCCCACGGGGTGTCGCGGCTGCTGTGGCTCTTCCTCGGCGTGGAGGTCGCGTTCGGCGTCCTCCAGCTCGCGCCGTGGAGCTTGCGAGCGATGAGGCGAGCGATGCGGCAGCCCCGGGACGGACACGCCCAGTCACCGCAGGCCGGGGCGATCAAGGCTCTCTTCGCCGGCCGATGGGTGAAGTTCCGTACGAAGGAGATGGAGAAGGCGAAGGCCGGCGCCTGGAGCCCGGAAGGTCCTGCGCCCGCCCCGTCCCTGAACACCAGGACGCAGCGGAAGCTCGTGGCGGCCCTGCGCGACGTCGTCGCCCGTGAGGTGCGCTTCAAGACCGCGGACGGCCCGGACGGCACCGAGCACGTCACCGCCACCGCCCCCTTCCGCACGCTGGTCACCAAGCTGTTCGGCGAGATGCGACCGCTGGTGAAGGACCTGCCGCCGGGCATGGAACTGCCGACGGCCAAGGACCTGAAGGACGCCCCCGACACCGACGTGAAGGCCGACTTCACGCTCAGGGGCGGCGAGTTGGACAGGGTGCGCGTCGACCTCGCCGGGCTGGCCGAGGACACCAAGGTCAAAAAGCTGGGCCTGACCCTGCGGATGGGACACGGCACCCGGCCCACCGTCCCGGCCGGTGCCACCGAACTGGACCTGAACGAACTCATGCAGGGCATGGTCCCCGGCCCGGCGGCCGGCGACGCCCTGGACCTCCCCCAGGATCAGCTCTGACCGCTTGAGCGGTGCCGTGCGCGCGAGGCGGGCGAGCCCGCGGCGGCGTCCCCGACGCCGACCACGGACTCGCCCGCTTCCTGCTCTCCGTCATGCCGCCGGCGACTGCATGTCGCCGGGGTCCGCGGCGGACGACCGGCGGCGGGTCAGGCGCAGGTCGGTCAGGGCGACGGTGACGGCCGAGGCGACCACGACGGCGTTGAGACACAGGGCGAGGCGCGGGCCGATGCCGGCCAGGGTGCCCGCCAGTGCCGTGCCGGCCGAACCGGCGGCCATCTTCAGCCCGGCCATCGTCACGAACACCTGCGCTCGGGCGTTGGGCGGGGAGTACACCGAGCGCACGGCCAGGGACGCGGTGAACAGGATGGCGCTCGTCGCTCCCGCCAGGGCGAAGGTCACCAGGGCGAGGACGTAACCGGGGGCCAGTGCGCACAGGCCGACCGCCACGGCGTTCGCGGCGATCAGCCGCAGCACCCAGCGCTCCGGTTCCCCGGTGAGGGGGAACGCGCCGGTCAGCAGCGCTCCGCAGAGGTTGCCGACGCCGTAGGCGGCGCCGAGGGCGGCGCCCGCGCCCGCCGAACCCTGGAGGTTGCGGCCGAGGACCACCGCGATCACCATCACGCCGCCGGTGCTGACCGACGTGATCATCGTGGCGATCATGACGCGGCGCAGCGGCCCCTTCCGGACGATCACGGTGAGGGCGTCCCGTACGGGCATCGAGCGCTGCCTCGCGGCGGCGGTGCGGCGTTCCTTCGGCAGCGCGAGCATCAGCAGGCCGGCCAGCACGCCGGCCGCGCCCAGCACGACGACCGCGGTCAGGGCCCCGGTCAGGGCGGTGATCGCGGCGACCGCGGCCGGACCGAGGATGTTGCTGCTTCCGTAGGTCGCCGAGTCCCACCCCTCGGCCCGGCGCTGGGCGCGGGTGTCCTCGCCGACGATCAGCGCGAGCCGGCTGCTGAGGCCCCCTGTCATCAGCGGATCGCACAGACCGCCGACGATGACGAGGAGACCCACGAGGACGACGGGCAGACGGCCCAGCGTCAGACCGGTCGCGGCGAGCATCAGCCCGAAGACGGTGAACGCGGCCGCCAGCCGGAACCTGGGGTCGCGGGCCTCCTCCAGCCAGCGCGCCATCCACGGCCCGGCGACGTTGGGCAGTGTGAGCAGGGCCGCCAGGACGCCGCCGAGCGCGGCCCCGCCGTGCCCCGGCCGGGCCAGCGTCAGCGCGACGAGCGCGACGGGAGCGCCACCGCTCGCCGAGCGTATGAGCGTCGCCGAGGTGAGGTACACCGCGAGCGAGAGCCCTCGCCGCTGCCGTGACTGCGCCTGCGCGTCCTGCGGTTGCGGCGCCGGGTCGTCGGCCCGGGCGGGTGCCCGCGGGGTGCCGGCCGGCTGCTGGTCCTTCGGCGCGTCGGCCACGTCCGGCGTGCGCAGGGGGGCGCGGGTCGTGTCGCCGTCGGCGTACTCGCGGCGCTCGCCTCCGGCGTGCGCGGATGCGGCGGACGTCGTGTCGTCCTCGGCGCGCTCGCGGCGCTCGCCTCCGGCGTGCGCGGATGCGGCGGACGTCGCGTCGCCCTCGGCGTGCTTACGGCGGTCGGGCGTGTCGTCTTCGTTCGGGGGGGTCCGGCCGTGGTGTTCGGACGCGCGGTCGCTGTTCGTGCCCGCGGGGGTCCGCCGGCCGCCGTCGGGCCTCACGCGACCGGGGCCGGGGTGCGGGTCCGCTCGGCCAGCAGCGGGAAACCGAAGAGGGTTTCCATGTCGGCCTTGACCGCCGTGCACGTCGCCTCGGCCTCGGCGGGTGTGGGGGCGAGGGCGCGCAGCATGCCGAACGAGTCGAAGTTGGTGCGCATGGGCGGTACCTCGTCGCCGGCGCGCACCCGGGCGTAGCCGGAGTGGAGGCGGGCGAGGAAGGGGGTGAACCAGGTGTCGGGGAGCTGGGCGGGCACGGTGGACTTCCTCGGTGCGGCGAGGAAGGAGTGCGAGGCCGAGCCCTTCAGGGGCAGGGGGCCGTCGGGCAGGGGGGCGCCGAGGAACAGGTCGACCAGGAGGGCGAAGACGTCCACGCCGGCGACGCTGCTGATGGTGTCGGGCAGGGAGCCGCCCGTCAGCCGGGGGTTGACCTCGATGAGCCGGAAGCCGGACGGGGTGTGCATCACCTCGACGTGGAAGATGCCGAGGTCGAGTCCGAGTGCGCGGCACACCTGGACGGCGTAGCGGCCGAGTGCGGCCTCGTCGGTGGCCGGCAGTCCGGAGGGGACGGTGCATCCCAGTTCCAGCACCGGGTTCTCCCGGCTCACCTTGCGGCTCGCGCACACGAGGGGGACCATGCGTCCGGCGGAGGCGGCGACCTCCACGGAGTACAGGTCCCCCGCGACCAGTTCCTCGACCAGATACCGCTCGTCGAGCTGGTGGGCCATGCCTTCGGTGAGTCCGTCGCGGTCGGCCGCCGCGGCGGCGAAGTGGGCCCGCACGGCTAAGGGGTCGCGGGCGATGGAGGTCACGGCCTTCCCGATGCCGAGGACCGGTTTCACGATCACCGGGTAGCCGATCGCCGCGGCGGCCTCCAGTGCTTCGGCGGCGTCGGTGACGACCCGGAAGCCGACGCTGGGCACCCCGCGTGCGTGCAGGATGCGGCGGCACTCGCCCTTGTCCCGGGCCGCGAGGGTGCCGGCCGGTGAGGTGCCGCGGGCGCCGATGCGGGCGGCGAGGTCGGCGGCGGCCTGTGCGCCGTAGCTCAGGGTGGAGAGCACCGCGTCGACGTCGGCGGGGTCCGCGCCGGAGGCGAGCAGTGCCGCGTACACCGTGTCGCCGTCCAGCGGGTCGGTGAACGCCGCGGTGTGGTCGGCGAGTTGGATGGCCTGTCCGCGCTGGGCCGGGGTGGCGGTGAAGTCGTAGAGGGGGCAGTGCAGGTAGGTCACGGTGTGACCGCATCGCTTCGCGTGGGCGAGTGCCTGGACGCCCAGACCTGTGGTCTCCACGAAGAGGAGGTGAGACATTGCGGCCCTTTCTCGTCGCGCGCGGCGGCGGGAAATCGATGGCGAACGGACGCGGGATGGCGTCGGCCATGAGAGGTGTTCCCCCGGAGCGGGATTCATGTGCGGCCGGTCGGGGCATGGTGGGGGTCCGCCGGCTGCCGTGTGCGGGCCCGGTCGGGGGCCGGTGCGCGTGACGTGGGCCGATGCGTGAACGCGCGGGGGAATTGGGGGGCGCACACTCCTCCGTGAGTGTGACCTGAGTCACACTTGCCTGGGTGATGTGTGATTCACGTGGTGCTGGTGACCCCGGGGGCAGTGAAAGTCCGGGGCTGTTCACAGGGCGCACGCGACACACCGCCCGAAGGCCCCATGGCGTTTCGGCGCTCCACGCACCATCGGGTCGAGGCCGGCCGGCCTCGACCGCAGGTTCGAGCGGGGGACCCCTGTGAGCCACAGCGCGCAAACCGAGACGACGGCCGGCTTAGCCAGGCCGCTGCTGTTACCGCTGGGAAGGCGGGCCGGCGACATCCGTACCGTCGTCTTCCACCCCCTGGGTGGCGGCCTCCTTCCCTATCTGGGGCTCGTCGCCCACCTCTCCCGCCATGGCCCCGTGTACGGCATCCGGGCGCTCGGCCTGGAGGAGGGCGAGGAACCGGACGCCCATATACCGGCCATGGCCGACCGTTACGCCGAGGCGGTGGCCGCGCTTGCCACCCCTGCCGACCTGTTCGTCGGCTGGTCCCTCGGCGGGCTGCTCGCCTTCGAGACGGCGCAGCGGCTGACCGGCGGGCACGCGCCCGACCTGGTGCTCGTCGACAGCAGTCCGGCACCCGTCGGCGACGGGCCCGAGGTCTACGACGCCGTGCGCCGCCAGGTGCTGAGCGAGGCCGCGGACCACATGGACGCGGGCGCTCTCGCCCGCACGGAGCGCACTGTCGACGCCCACCTCAAGGCCCGCACCCGCCACCGCGCGGACGGCCGGCATCCCGGCCGCACCCTGCTGATCACCTGTACCGGCAGTGACGATCCGCGGCAGGCCGCGCGCTGGTCGCCGCATCTCGCGGACGTCTGCGTCCGCTCCCTGGACACCGACCACTTCGGCGTCCTGCGCGCCCCGCACCTGAAGCAACTCCGTCTGCACATCCAGGAGTTCATCGCCGCTCGCGGCAACGGCGGTGCCCGGCGCACCGCGCCCGGCACGCAAGGGTGCAGAGCCGTGCCGGCTCCCCTGCGCTGACCGCTCCCCTGCGCTGACCGGCGCCGCTTTCCGACTGGCGTACCAAGCGACGCCCCTGTGCGCCCGGCCTCGCCGGCCGGCAGCCACCCGCGTCCCCTCCCCCCTCCCCCCTTTTTTCTTTTCCTCCCGTTACGGCGGTGTGCGTCACCGCCCTGCGCCCGGGACGGCGCACACCACTGTCCGTGGCGACGGCGCACACCGCTGCCCGCCGGCGGTCGTGCCCGGGTTCCGTTCACCTGCTCAGCACCCGTATCCGTATCCGTGTCCCGCTCCGCAAAGGAATGGCATGCAGCACGCACACCCCGCATCGCCCCACCTCACCGGCGTCGTGAAGAAGATCCTCGCGGCGGCCTCCGAACCCCCCGTCGACCCGGGCGGCCTGACGGACGACGAACCGCTCAACGGCGAACGTCTCCACATCAACTCCCTCACCCTCATCGGCCTCCTGGTCCAGGTCGAGGAGGAGACCGGCGTCGTCCTGTCCGACGAGCTGTTCGTGGGCCGGTCCTTCGCCACCGTCGCCGACGTCACCGCGATCGTCGAGCAGAGCAGCGAGGCCGCCGCATGAGCGAGGTCCCCCGCCGCTGGCGCAGCGTCCTTCCCCACCTCAAGCAGCCACTGCCGGCCGACCGCACCCAGCACTCCGGCACCGACGGAGGCATCGTGCAGGCGAACCTGCCGATGGAACTCGTCCGCCAGAGCGTGCGGCCGCGCGAGTACTGGGACATCCCCGAGGAGGTCGCCGACGCCTACCGGCGTTTTCGCCCCACCCCGCTGTGGCGGGCCCGCGCCTTCGAGAAGGCGGTGGGCGCCCGGGTGCCGGTCTGGGTGAAGTACGAGGGCGGCAACATCTCCGGCAGCCACAAGCTCAACACCGCGCTCGCCCAGGCCTACTACTACCACCGGGCGGGCGTCGAAGAGCTGGTCACCGGCACCGGCGCCGGCCAGTGGGGCACCGCGCTGGCCGCCGCCTGCGCCCGCTTCGGCATGCGCTGCACCGTCTTCATGGTCGGCACCAGCCTGGAACGCAAGCCCTACCGGGGCGTGTTGATGCGGATGCTCGGCGCGCGCGTCATCTCCAGCCCCAGCACCCTCACCGAGGTCGCCCGCTCCGGCCGGTCGGCGGGCAACAGCCTCTCGCTCGCGATCGGCGAGGCCGTCGAGTACGCCGCCCGCACCAACGGGGCGGCGTTCTGCATCGGCAGCGGTGAGACGTACAGCATCCTGCACCAGTCCGTGATCGGCCTGGAGGCCATCGACCAGCTCGCCGAGGAGGGGGGCGAGGTCGACGCCGTGGTCGGCTGCGTCGGAGCGGGCTCCAACTTCGGCGGCATCGCCCTGCCCTTTTACGCCGCGGCCGCCGCCGAGGGCACCGAAGCACCGGCACTGATCGCGGCGGAGTCCAGCACGACCCCCAAGCTCACCCGCGGCGTGTACGCCTACGACCGCACGGACGCCACCGGAACGTCCCCGCTGGAGGCCATGTACACCGTCGGCAGCGACTACGGCATTCCCGACTCCCATTCCGCGGGCCTGCGTTACCACGGTGCCGCCAAACTCGTCTCCGCGATGCGGCACGCGGGACAGGTCCGTGCGACCGCCGTCGACCAGGTCGCCGCCCTCGCCGCGGGCCGTGCCTTCACCACGTCGGAGATGACGCTGCCCGCCCCCGAGTCCGGACACGCCCTGGCCGCCGCCGCCTTGGCGGCGGGCGACGGCGGCGGGGACGGTGACGCCCCCCGCGCCCGCACCGGAGTCCTGGTCTGCGTGAGCGGCCACGGCTACCTGGACCTCGGCGCCTACCAGCAGTTCCTCGAGGGCGAGTTGGCCGACCGCGCGCCCGACCCGGCGGCGATCGCCGATGCCGTCGCGGGCCTGGCCCGTATCGACGCGGCCGCGGACGCCGAGACGGCGCCCGGCCGGATCACGGTCGCGGCGGCCGGACGGCCGACGGGCGCACCCGCCGGTCTCGAGGAGGTGCGGTGAGCGCCCCCGCCGTCCCGCGGACCGCCCCGCCGGCGGACCTGTGCGCCGACCTCCTGGACTGCCTCCAGGTCAACCTGGCCTGGCTGGCCCGCGCCGAGTACGGGGTCTCGCCGCTCGTCCTCGGCGCGCGCCTGGAGTTCGCGCCGCGCGACGCCGGCCCCGGCCGCCTGCCGACCGTCGATCCGGCCACCGGCACCCACCTGGAACGCAGTGCCGCTGCGCTCGGGCTGTCGCTCACCAAGGCGCGCACCCTCCCTCCCTGCGCCGCCGCCCTGCCGGCCGGCCCCGGCACCCTGTACGTGGTCGCCGACGCCTACCACCTGCCCTGGGTGCCGTACCACGGCCACGCCCACATGGACCACAGCTTCCTGCTCGACAGGGACGCCGCCGGGCGGGCCGTGGTGCGCGACGGCTACCACAACGACACCCCCTACGGTCCGGCCCGGCCCGGCATCTGGACCCTCACCGAGAAGGAACTCGCCCAGGCGCTGTGCGACGGCGCGCGCGTCCACCGCACGTCCCGCGCCGGGGCGCCGCAGGAGGCCACCGCGGTCGTGGCGGCCACGGCGGCGGCCGTCGAGTCGTACGTGCGCGCCTACCGCGAGCACCCCGACCGGCAAGAGGCCCTCGCCCGACTCACCCTGGAGACCTGGCTGCTGGCCCGGGCCCGGCGGCTGCACGCCGCACACCGGGCCGCCGCCGGCGACGTGGCACCGGCCGTCGCACAGCACCTGACGGCCTGGGGCAAACTGGCCGAGCACACCTTCCTGGCCCACCGCCGCGTCCAGCGCGGCCGGCCGGAACCCGCCGGCCCGCTGGAGAGGCTCGCCGAACTCCTGCACGCCGACTCCCAGGTGTTCACCGCGCCGTACCCGGTGCGCGAGGCCGCCCCGGCCACCGGCGACGTCGCCAGGGCGGCCACCGGCCTGCCGGACACGGACGCGGTGCGCAGGGCCGTCGCCGAAGAAGCCGCCGCCGTGCTGCGCGTGCCCGCCGCCGAGCTGCTGGCGGGCCGCCCGCTGACCGGGATACCGGGCTTCGGCTCCTTCCGGATGGTCGACATCGTCGAGCGGATCGAGCAACGGCTGGGCATCGAGTTCGACGCCGACGATCTCGTCCCCGAACACCTCCACGACCTCGACGGCCTGTGCCGCATCACCGCCCGCGCCCACCGGGAGACGCCGTGAAGCTGCTGCACGATCTGATCGACACCGCGGCGCGCCGCGCGCCGCACGCGCCCGCCGTCACCACCTCGCACGACGGCCTGACCCACGGTGAACTCGCCGTCGCCAGCCGGGCGGCCGCCCACTGGCTGCGCGGCCTCGGGGCCCGCCGCGGGGAACGCGTCGTGGTGGTGGCCCCCTCCACCGTCGAGGTCGCCGTCCTCGTCTATGCCGCCTCCCGGATCGGCGCCCCCTTCGCTCTGCTGCACGAACAGACCCGCGGGCGGGCCCTGGCTCACGTCCTGGACGACGCCGAACCCGTCCTCCTGCTCGCCGACGACGAGGACGCCCGGCGCCTGGCCGCCGAGCGGGGCATCACCGCCGCCCGCCTCTCGGACGTCCCGCGCGGCCCGGAGTCGACGCCCGGCCGGTCCGGGCCGGCCGCCGGCGAGCGGGGCGGCGACGCTCCGCTCCCGGTCGACCCGGTCTGCCTGATCTACACCTCCGGCACCACGGCAGCCCCGAAAGCCGTGGTCAGCACCCACCAGCAGGCGCTGTTCGCCGTCCACGCCATCCAGGGCGAACTGCGCTACCGCCCCGACGACGTGGTCTACAGCCCCCTTCCCCTCTCCTTCGACTACGGCCTCTACCAGGTGTTCCTCGGCGCCCTGAGCGGGGCCGCGGTACGGCTCGGGCTGCCCGCCGAGGTCGGGGCCACCCTGCTGCGCAACATCGAGGCCGCGCGCGCCACCGTCCTGGCCTCCGTGCCCGCCGTCGCCGAGACCCTGGCCAAGCTGGTGCGCCGCTCGCCCGGCCACGGCCTGCGGCTGCGGCTGCTCACCAACACCGGCGCCGCGATGCCCCCGCAGCCCCTCGCCGTGCTGCGGGCCGCCGTCCCGGGGCTGCGGGTGCAGCTCATGTTCGGGCTCACCGAGTGCAAACGCGCCGCCATCAACCCGCCGGACGCGGACCTGGAGCACCCCGGCAGCTGCGGCCGGGCCCTGCCCGGGACCGAGATCTACGCGGCCGGCCCGGACGGGGAGCGGCTGCCCGCGGGCGAGACGGGCGAACTGGTGGTGCGCGGGCCGCACGTCATGGCCGGCTACTGGCGCCGCCCCGAGCTGACCGCCCAGCGGTTCCCGCGCCGCGAGGGGCTCTTCCCCGAGCTGCGCACCGGCGATCACGGATGGCTCGACGAACACGGTTTCGTCCACTTCGCCGGCCGCCGCGACGACATCTACAAGGAGCGCGGATTCAGGGTCAGCGCCACCGAGGTGGAGGCCGCCGCCCGGCGCGTGGACGGCGTCGAACAGGCCGCCGTCCTGCCGCCGGCCGACGGCGCGCCCGCGGTCCTGGTGGTGGTCGGCGACCGCGGCCCCGCGGACGTCCTGGACGCCATGCGCGAGGAGATCGAGGAGTTCAAGGTGCCCGGCCGCTGCGTGCCGCTGCCCGCCCTGCCCCTGACCCGCAACGGCAAGGTCGACCGCAAGACCCTCGCCCAGGAGGTGGCCAGCCTTGTCTGACCCGACCACCGCCGTCCTGGCGGACACCGCCCGGCCCGGCGCCGTGGCCGCCCCCGGCCTCCTGACCGCGGCGGTCGGCGCCGCGCTGGAGGCGGGCGCCGAGACCCCGTGCTACGTGTACGACCTCGCGCGCGTCCGGGAGAACGCCGCCCGGCTGCGCGGGGCCCTGCCCGAGCCGGGCGACCTCTACTACTCCCTCAAGGCCAACTCCCACCCCGGCGTCCTGCGCACCCTCAGGCAGGCCGGGACCCTGCCCGAAGTGTGCTCCCCCGGCGAACTCGACGCCGCGCTCGACGCCGGCTGGGACGCCGGGCAGGTCCTGTACACCGGGCCCGGCAAACGCGACCAGGACATCGAGCGGGCGCTGGAGAAGGGGGTCCGCGAGTTCTGCGCCGACTCCCCCACCGGCCTCGACCAGCTGGACCGGCTCGCCGGCCGGGCGGGGGTGCGGACACGGACGCTGCTGCGCGTCAACGACGACCGTCCCGCCGCCGGGCAGGGCCTGGCCATGACCGGGGTCGCCTCCCAGTTCGGCGCCGACACACGGTGGATCGCCGAGGAACCGGAGCGCTTCGGGGACCGGCCCCACGCCGAGGTCACCGGCCTGCACCTCTACATGGGCACCAACCTCACCCACGTACCCGACCTGCTGGCGCAGTTCCGGCAGTCCCTCACCACGGCCGGCCGGCTGCGCGCCGTCCTGGCCCCGCACACCGCGCGGCTGGACACCACCCTCGACCTGGGCGGCGGCTTCGGCGCCCCCTTCGCCAAGGAGGGTGAGGCCACCGACCTGACCGGCCTGCGCGAAGGGCTCGCCGAACTCCTCGACGCCGGCGCACCCGGCTGGCGTGACGGCACCCCCCGCCCGGCATACGAGTCCGGCCGTCACCTGGTGGGCGACGCCGGCACGCTGCTCACCCGGGTCCTCGACGTGAAACGGTCGCACGGCCGGGACGTCGCCGTCCTGGAGTCCGGCATCAACCACCTCGGCGGCATGGCCGGCCTGCGCCGCCTGCCACCGCTCAACCCGACCCTGGTCACCGGCGCGGCAGGACGCGGCGAACCGCGGCCCACCCTGGTCACCGGCCCCCTGTGCACCCCGCTGGACACCTGGGCGCGCCAGGCGCCGCTGCCCGCGCTGCGCCCCGGCGACCTGCTCGCCGTCCCCAATGTCGGCGCCTACGGGCTGTCCGCCAGCCTGCTCGCCTTCCTGGGCCATCCCGCCCCGCTCGAAGTCGCCGTCGACGGCGACGCCGCACCGCACCTGACCCGTCTCACCCTCACCCGGAAGGGCTGAACCGCCATGGACGCCATGTTCCAGAACGTGCTCCGCGACCACCTGCCCCGCCTGCTGCAGCAGCCGCTCACCGACGACACCCGGCTGCGCGATGCGGGACTGGACTCCATGAAGTCGGTCGACCTGCTGTTCGCCATCGAGGACGAGCTGGGCGTCTCGCTGCCCGACGACGACCTCAACGAGGAGACCTTCGCGACCGCCGGCTCGCTGTGGCGGGCCGTGGACGCCGCGCGCACCGCCGAGGCGGTCGCGTGAGCACCGCCCCCACCGCGCCCGCCCCGGTCACCGGCGCGGCCGGCCGGGGCCGGGCCCCCCTCGTCCTCGCGCCCCTGGTCGAGGAGGCGGCCGAGGTCACCGCGGCCCACGCGCGGCGCACCGACACCGAAGCCGTGTTCCCCCTCGAGGCGCTCGACTCACTGCGCCGCACCCGGCTGCTCGGCCTGCTCGTGCCGAGCGCCGACGGCGGACTCGGCGGCCGGCTGGGCGACATGCTCACCGCCACCCGGCGCCTGGGCCGCGAGGACATGTCGCTCGCCATGGTCTTCGCGATGCACTGCCAGCAGGTGGCCGCCCTGGCCCAGCACGCGAACGGCACGCTGCGCGGGGAACTCCTGCCCCGGATCGGGGCGGGCGAGGTGTATCTGGCGTCGGTCACCACCGAAGCCGGCAAGGGCGGTGCGCTCCTCAGCGCCACCGCGCCCCTCCAACAGCGCGAGGGCGACCTGCTCCTCGACCGCTTCGCGCCGATCGTCACCGGCGGTGCCCACGCGGACGGCTTCCTCGTCACCATGCGCAGCCCCCACTCCGACAGCGAGCACGACGTCTCGCTGGTGTACGCCGACCGCAGCCAGCTCGAGGTGGCCTGTGCCGGCGGCTGGGACCCGCACGGCATGCGGGCCAGCCACAGCGGCGCGCTCCACCTGCGCGGCAGCGTTCCCGGCCACCAGGTCGTCGGGGAGCACGGCCGTTTCCGTGACATCGTCACGCACACCTTCGGCCCGCTCGCCCACCTCGGCTGGAGCGCCGCCTGGCTGGGCACGGCCGAGGGCGCACTGGCCCGCACCGTCGCCATGCTGCGCTCCGGCCGCACCCGCGGCGGCGCCCTGCTCGACTCCGAGCTGCTGCTCACCCGGCTCGCCCGGGTACGCCACCGTCTGGAGGCCGTCGCCGCGCTGCTGGCCCGCACCCTGGACGCGGTCCTGCACGAGGACGTCTCCCGGCCCCGCGTGCAGCTCCTGGTCAACGGTCTGAAGGTGACCGCCTCCGAGCAGTGCCACGCGGCGGTGCAGGAACTGGTGGACGCGGTCGGGCTGCGCCACGGCTACCTGCGGGACTCACCCCTCGCGCTGGAGCGCGCCCTGCGGGATCTGCGCTCGGCGAGCCTGAACTTCAGCAACGACCGGCTGCTGCTGGCCGACGGCAGGCTCACCCTCCTGGATCCGGAGGTGCGTCTTGCCTGACCTCGCAGAGCTCCTGGAGCGCGGCGGTCCCGGGCCGGTAGCGGATTCCGGGCCGGCCGGCGGATCCGGCCGGCGGTTGTGGGCACGGCTGGGTGCGGCGGGCGCTCTGCGCGACATCTACCGGGAGGGGCTGCCCGAGCGCGGGGTGATCCCCGACCGGCTCGGCGATCTGATCGTGCGCGCCGAGGCGCAGGAGGACGCCGGAGCCCTGCTGTCGGTCTGCGTCCAGGCCGCTACCGTGCTGCCGCTGCTGGCGGAGGCGGGCCGGCGCGGGCCGGCCGCGGCGGACGTCGCCCGGCGGATGCTCGAGGGCCGGTGTGTGGTGGCCCTGGCCGCCACCGACAGCGGCCCCGGCTCGGACCTCACCGCGCTGACGACACACGTCGAGGAGACAGACGCCGGCACCGTGCTGCGCGGCAGCAAACGCTGGATCACCAACGCGGTCCACGCCGACCTGCTGCTCGTCCTGGCCCGCCGTCGTCCCGGCCCCCACTTCACGCATTTCACCTGGTACCTCGTGCCCGCCGACGACCCGCGGGTACGCGTCGAGGCGGCGGAGGGCCCCTACTTCACCGGGTCCGGCACCGGGCACATCCACCTCGACGGCGTCCCGGTACTCGCCGGCGAGCCGGTCGGCGGCGCGGGGCGCGGACTGGCCCTGTTCGCCCGGCACATCGCGGTGGAACGCCTCGCCGGCGGTCTGTGGGCGGCCGCGGTCTGCCGCCGGGCGCTCGCCGACACCCGGGACCGGCTGGCGCGGCGCGGCTTGTGGGAACAGCCCGCGATCCGCCAGCGGCTCGCCGGCGCCCTGGTCCGCACCCGGCAACTGCAGGCGCTGGTGCAGGTGTCGGGGGCCGCTGTGGCCGCCGAGCACGACCACACCGGTGCGGCGCTGGTGAAGGCGGCGGCCGGGGAGACGGCCGACCACGTCCTCGGCGTGTGCGCGCACCTGTGCGGTGCGGACGGCTTCGCCGCCGCGGGCATGCAGCACCGGCGCGCGCAGGCCGCGCTGTTCGGGATCGCCGGCGGCAGCACCGAGACCGTCCTGGGCTCCGTCGCCGACCAGGCGCAGGCGCTGCTGGCCCGGCCCGGCGGGGCGGCGTGGTGAGCGCCGCCCCGGCCCCGGCGCGCCCGGGCCCGCCCGGCCGGCCGGCCGGTGACGTCACCGTCGAGGCGGCGCCCGGTGTGTGGGTGGCCTGGGCGCGTACGGCCGCGGTGAGCGAGCACCCCGCCGACCTGGCGGACGTGCGCGGCCGGCCCCGGTGGCGGCGGCGCCAGTCCCTCGCCGCCCGGGGACTGCTGCGTGCTCTGCTCGCCGAGGTGTGTCCCGGGACCGAGGGCGTCGCGCTGAGCGCCGACGTCCGCGGCCGGCCCGCGCTGCAGGGGCTGCCCGCTCTGGGCGTCAGCCTCTCCCACGACGGCCCGTCCGGCACCTCCGGCGACTTGGGCGGTGACCTGGTGGCCGCGGCCGTGGCCCCCGGCCGGCGTGTGGGCGTGGACGTGCAGTTGCCGCCCGGCCCGGATGTGCCGGCCGGCCTGGTCCGCCGGTGTCTGCGCGAACGCGCCGGCGAGCTGTCCTCGCTGCCGGCCGGGCGCCGCGCCCTGGAGTTCGCCTGGGTGTGGACGGTGCAGGAGGCCTGTGTGAAGGCCGACGGCACCGGTATCGCCGGCCGCCCGTGGTCCCTCGACATCCCGGTGCGGCCCGGCACCGGCACCCTGGGCGATCTCACCTGGATCGCCCTGCGTCACCTCAGCGTCCATCCCGTGAGTTGCGCCTTTGGAGATCTCCGTGCCCGCTGAAGCGCTGAGCTGCTACACCACCAACCTCAAGGAACACCTCCGTCTCACCGACCCCGCTGCCGAGCGGCGGCTGGCGGCCGGCTTCACCCTCTCGGTCCGCCGCGACGGTCTCGACGACACCCTGGCCTTCAGCCACCACGAGCGGGTGGCGCCCGACTTCGGCTACCGCGGCGCACGCCGCTGGGAGGACGCCGTGTCGGCGTTGCGGGGCGAGTTCGCCCGCCGGGGCGATGTCCTCGTCGTGGCCAACTGCCGCAATCTGCCGTGGAGTCCGTCCCATCTCGTGCGCGACGTGCCGCACTGGCTTCGCCTCGCCGCCCGCGACGGCGGGCGCTGGCTGGTCGTCGACGACTTCGACGCCCTGCTGCCCGAAGGCCACCAGTCACCGCACCGCGGCTGGGCCGACGAGGGTGAACTGCGCGTTCTGCTGGCCCCGTTGCCCGGCCTGGACACCGTGCTGCACCAGCGCGACGTGTACGCCCTGGGCGGCGGCCCCGCCTGGGTGCCGGACCCGGGCAGCCACCGCTGGCTGGAGCACGGCGCCGGCCGCTTCGACCCGTGCCCCGGCCGGTGGGTGCGCGGCACCGCCGCCTCGCTGGCCCTCCTGCGCGACCTGCTGGCGTGCGAGCCGCGGGCACTGGTCCGCTACGCCGAGGATCTGTGGGCCGCGGCGCGCCATCACCAGTACCTGCACCGTGCCGAGCCGGCGACCGCCGCCGCGTGGGGTGAGCTGTCCCGTTCCCTGCGCTACGCCGCCCAGTCGGCGGCACGCGGCAGGCCCCGCGCCTCGCTGGTGCGTACGGCCTTCGACCGCATCCTCACCGCGCTCGGCCCCCCTGAGGCGGCCGCCCGACCCGCCGCCGTGAGCGCGGGAGCGGCCTGGTGAGCGCCCGTAGCGGGGACCGCCCCGCGACCCTGTACGGGTGGTTCGCCGCATCGGCCGCACGCCACCCCGACCGTCTCGCCCTTCAGGCCGCCGGGCAGGCCCTGACCTATCGCGAACTCGACGACTACAGCGCCCGTGTCGCGGCCGGCGTCCTGCACGCCTGCGGCGGATGGCCGCGCCGGGTCGGTCTGCTGGCCGGCCGGCGGCCCGCCGCGTACGCCGGCTACCTGGCCGTCCAACGGCTCGGTGCCACGGTCGTCCCGCTCAACACCGCCTGGCCCCGGGCCCGCAACGCCTCCGTCGCCCACCGTGCCGGACTCGACCTGGTGCTGGCCGACGAAAGCGGGCAGGCGGGCGAGCTGCCCGTGCCGGTGCTCGACCTGGCCGACGCGGCCGGCAGCGGCGACGCCGGCGGCACCGCTGTCCGCCGCGGTGAACCGGGAGCGCCCGCCTACATCCTGTTCACCTCCGGCAGCACCGGCGCCCCCAAGGGTGTGCCGATCCTCCAGGAGAACGTGGCCCCCTACCTCGCCCACGTCATCGACCGCTACGAGGTCGGGCCCGGCTCCCGGCTCTCCCAGACCTTCGATCTCACCTTCGACGTCTCGGTGTTCGACATGTTCACCGCGTGGGGCGGCGGTGCGACCCTCGTCGTCCCCGGCCGGGACGAGATCCTGACCCCCGTACGGTTCGTCAACACCCATCGGCTGACCCACTGGTGCTCCGTTCCGTCGGTGATCTCCTTCGCCCGCCGGATGCGGGCGCTGCGCCAGGGCGCCATGCCGACCCTGCGCCACAGCCTCTTCGCCGGGGAGCCGCTCACCCTCCAGCAGGCCCGCACGTGGCAGGCGGCGGCGCCGTCGTCGCGGCTGGAGAACTTCTACGGCCCGACCGAGCTGACCATCACCTGCTCGGAGTTCGGCCTCGGCACCGACCCGGGGGGCTGGCCCGCGACCGCCAACGGAACGGTGCCGATCGGCCACGTCTACGCGCACCTGGAGCATCGCGTCCTCGACACCGCGGGGCGGCCGGCCCAGGAGGGGGAACTGTGCGTGCGCGGGCCCCAGCGCTTCCCGGGCTATCTGGACCCCGCCGACAACACCGGACGCTTCTGGGACCTCGACGGCGACCACCCCACCGACCCCGCCACGGCGCCGGCCGGGCGAGCCGGGCCGGCGGGCGTGGTCCCGGCCCGCATGTGGTACCGCACCGGCGACCGGGTCCGCCCGGCCGGCCGGGACGGACTGCTGCACCTGGGCCGCCTCGACCACCAGGTGAAGGTCGACGGCTACCGCGTCGAACTCGGCGAGATCGAGTCCGCGCTGCGCGAGGGGCCCGGTGTGCACGACGCCGTGGTCCTCGCACTGCCCACCGCGCACCACGGCACCGAACTGCACGCCGTGTGCACCGGCGACGATCCCCGCCCCGAGGCCCTGCTCGCCGCACTGCGGGAGCGGCTGCCCGCCTACATGGTCCCCGCCTTCCTCCACGTCCGTGCCGAACTGCCCCTGAACGGCAACGGCAAGACGGACCGGGCGGCCCTCGCCGCCCTGCTGCACGACGCCCCCGCAGCCACACCGGTCAAGGAGCTCCGCTCATGAGACACCGCCCCGATGCGCCCGTGGTCCTCGTCGGAGCCCGCCCCGCCGAGGGCCACACCACCCTGACCCGCCTGGGCATCCCCTTCGTCTGGATCGTCGACCCCGGCGAGCCGCTGCCGCAGGCCGGAGCGGGCGTCCTCGCCGTCCACCGCGCCCCCTACCGCGCCGACCCGACCTCCCTGCTGGAGGTACCGCTGCCGCGCGACACCGCCGCCGTCCTGTCCTTCACGGAGTTCGGCCTGTTCCCGGCCGCCCTGCTCTGCGAGGCGCTGGGGCTGGCGTCGGTGTCCGTGGGCGCCGTGCTGCGCACCCGGGACAAGCTGCTCATGCGCCGGATGCTGCAGGCCGACTGCCCCGGCCCCGCCTTCGGCATCGTCGGCGAGGACGAACCGGACGCGGACGACTTCCCCCTCATCGCCAAACCGGTCCGGGGCGCCGGCAGCCGGGGCCTGCACTACATCGCCCGGCCGGCCGACTACCCGGCCCTGCGCGACGACCTGCGCGGCCTGCTCTGGGAACGCTTCGTCAGCGGCCCCGAATACAGCGTGGAGGCCGTGTCCGGCGAGGACGGCCACCGCATCCTCGGCGTCACCGCCAAGCGCACCAGCGGACGTCCGCGCTTCATCGAGACCGGTCACCAGAGCCCGGCCCCCCTCGACGCGGTCGTCCACGCCCGGATCGAAGAACGCGTACGGCGCTGCCTCGACGCCCTCGGTGTCGACCGGGGCGCCAGCCACACCGAGGTCAAGGTCGAGGACGGCCGGGTGCACGTGATCGAGACGCACACCCGGCCCGGCGGCGACCGCATCCCGCTGCTGACCCAACTGGTCACCGGGCTCGACCAGTACGAGCTGGCCGTCCGCTCGGTCCTGCCCGGCCCGGCCCCCGCCGAGCCGCGGCCCCGCTTCGCCCACGCGGCCGTCCACTACTTCCCCTGGGAGGACGCCGTCCTCGCCGGCCACGCCGACGCCGGCCGCTGCCGTGCCCTCGACGGCGTCGTGGAACTCCAGGTGCACGCGCGCCCCGGCGACCACCTGCCGCTGTGGCAGCACAGCCATCAGCGTCCCGGACACGTCGTCGTCGGAGCCGGCAGCCGCGACGAACTCCACGCGCGCATGCGGACGGTGGAGGAAGCGCTGAGCCCCGTCCTGCGGCGCACGGGCGATCCCGTGCCCGCCGCGCCGCCACTGCTCCCCACGTCCTGAAGGAGTCACCCCATGGGCCTTCCCGCCCCCACGGCCACGACCCTGCCGCCGGCCCGCGGCAGCGCTCCCCAGCACGCACCGCGCGCCGACCGCGACACCTTCTGCGCCGCCATGACCCATCTCCCCAGCGGCGTCAGCATCATCACGACGCAGAGTCCGCAGGGCCCGCTGGGCTGCACCGTCAACTCCGTCATCTCGCTGTCCGCCCAGCCGCCCACGCTGCTGGTGTCGCTCGCGAACACCAGCCGCACCCTGCTCAACGCCCTGCGCACCGGCGGCTTCGCCGTCAACGTCGTCTCCTGGCAGCAGCGGGAGCTGTACGGCCGGTTCGCCCAGGGAGACCCCGTCCGGCGTTTCGACGGCGTCCCGCACTCCCTCCGTGACGGCCAGCCCGTCCTGACCCACGCGTCCGCCGTGTTCACCTGCGCCGTCGAACGATCCATCGAGGTGGGCGACCACACACTCCTGGTGGGCAGCCCCATCGACGCCTCCCACGACGGCGACGCCCGTCCCCTGGTCCTGCACCGCCACCGTGCGCACCAGCTGGACGCGTCCGCTTGACGCAATCGAGGCGCCGGTGCGAGCGGGGCCTACGACGTCCGGCCGTGACCGGCATCACCGGGGCGCGGCCGGTCGCGTGGCTGGAGCGCGCCGGCCGGGCCCCGCTTCGTCAAGGCCGGCAGGACGGGCGGACGTCGAGCAGCTCGGTGCGCAGTACGGGGGTGCCGTCGACGGGCGCCGGGTCCTGCGCAGTGGGTTCGACACCACCGGCGGCGATCTTGTCGAGCGTCTTCAGGCCGGCGGCGCCGACCGTGCCGAACACCGTGTAGTTCGGTCGCAGCGTGGAGTCGCCGTAGACGACGAAGAACTGCGAACCGTTCGTGTCCGGACCGGCGTTGGCCATCGCCAGCAAGCCGCGCCCGTAGACGCGACGGGCGCCGGTCGGATCGCTCGGGGCCGGCGGCAGGTCCACCGGCAGCTCGTCCTTGTACTTGTATCCCGGGCCGCCTTCGCCGGTGCCGGTCGGGTCGCCGCACTGCAGGACCTTCAGCGTCGGGTACGCCGTCAGCCGGTGGCACACCGTACGGTCGTAGAAGCGGTGCCGCGCCAGGTGCAGGAAACTCTGGACCGTGCACGGTGCCTGCGCCCGGTCCAGGCGCAGCGGGAGCGGGCCCTGGCTGGTGCGGACAGCCACGTCGACCGTGCCGCGACCGGGGGTGTGCCGTGGATCGTGCGGCAGGGGGACCGGCCGCGCCGCCGGTTCGTCCGGGGTCTGGGTGTACTGGCAGGGACCGTGCGTGGTGCGCGGCGGGGCGTCGGCGGCGGAGGCGGTGGTGCCGGCCCCGGACACGGCCAACGCTGCCGTCGCCAGTGCGGTCATGAGCGCTCGGTTCATCCTGCACACCCTCCAGAAGATCGTCAGATTTCGGAGCGGTCGCAGTCTAGGGTGCGGCCCGGCGGGCGAGAACCCGCACGCCGGCCATATCAAGCCATCGCGGCGTCGGCATGCGCCGGACGCGAGCGCGCCTCGCGGCGCGCTGGTCGGCTCCGTACCAGGACGGCGGGCCGGGGCGCATGTGCCGCCCCGGCCCGTCGTCGCTCGGCCGCTCGCGTCAGTGGCCGGTCGGTGGGAGGAGGGAGAAGATCCTGCTGCCGTTCCTGGCGATCAGCACGTCCTGGTAGAGCAGGAGTTGGGGCGTGTCCGACCGGCCGCCGGGTTGTGGTTCGCCGGTGTCGAGGTGGGTGTGCCAGACCTGCTTGCCGGTGCGCAGGTCGAGTCCGGACAGGTCGCCGGCCGGGCTGAAGAAGTACACGGTGGCCTGCCTCGTGGACACCACGGGGGTCGCGAGGGACGCCATGGTGTCCTTGCCGGGCATCGTGACGCCCACCGGGCCGGTCCACACGGTCTTCCCGCTGGTCAGCGAGTAGGCGGAGGCCTGGCCCTTCCAGGACACGGAGATCAGCCGGTCACCGGCGACGGCCCAGCTTGCGATGTGTCCCTTGGCCTGGTCGGGCAGTGACGTGCGCGCCCCGGATCCGCTGACGCTGGACAGCTGGAAGTCGTGGGCCGTCGTGCTGGTGGTCGAGGCCAGGACCATCCGGTCGTCCGAGGTCCCGAGCAGCTCCTGCCGGCCGCGCAGGGTGGTGACCTTGTGGGCCTGGCCGGTGGCGGGGTCGAGACGCAGGAGGTCGGTGTCGTGCACGTCCTCGCTGTCCTGGGTGCACAACAGGTAGGGCACACCGCTCAGTACGGCCCGCTGGCACACCTCGCCCTTGGCCCAGGTGTGGCGCCACTTCGTCTCGCCGGTCCGCGGGTCGAGGGCCGACATCGTGCGCAGGGACGGGGTGTTGGCCCAGAGCGCGCCGTCGATGAGCATGGCGGCCTGGCCGGTGCGGTCGTCCTGCGGCATCTTCACCGACCACAGCCGCCGGCCGGTGGCGGCATCGACGGCCATCACGTCGGTGCCGCCGGCGTAGTCCCCGTTGGGCTCGTGCTCGGCCGTGTGGTTGCGGTAGGCGTAGACGACGCCGTCGCGCACGGCGAAGGGGGGGTCCATGCCGTCGCCTCCGCCGTTGACCTTGACGCTCCACAGCCGCTCGCCGGTGTTGGCGTCCATCTTCACCACGTCGTACCTGGACCCGCTGCAGTACAGCGCGGAACCGTCCGCCAGGCAGCCCCGCTCGCCGGCTCCCGCCGCTCCGCTCTGCCACGGGTGCCAGCCCTGCGGCGACACGGCCGGCCGCGCCGGGCGGCCCTGTTCGCCCCCACCGCTCCCCCACGGTCCGAGCATCGCCCCCGCGGCGATCGCGGCGACGGCCACCGCGGCCCCCGCTACCTGTGAGAAGCGACGCCGGCCGCGCCGCCGTACCACCTGCTGCGCCAGGTCCGCCGGCGCCAGTACCGCGTCCAGGGCGACCGCGTGCAGCGTCTCGCGGACCTTGTCCTCCACCCGCTGTGTCGTCATCCCTGGATCTCCTTCGCCGTGTAACTGAGCGGTCGCAGCTGTTCCGCGGGCCCGTCGGGTTCCAGCTCCGGTACGAGCGCGCGGAGCTTGGCGAGCGAGCGGTGCGCCGTGCTGCGCACCGTGCCCACCGGGATGCCCAGGAGCGCCGCGACCTCGGCCTCGGGCAGGTCCTCGAAGTAGCGCAGGACGACCACGGCGCGCTGGCGCTTGGACAGGCGGCCGAGCGCCGCCCACAACGCGATCCGCAGCTCCGGCTCCGCTCCTGTGCCCGCCTGTCCGGCGCCCGCCTGTCCGCCGGACTCGGGCAGCACTCCCACCGTGGTCTCGGCGTGGTGTCTGCGCAGCCGCCAGCGGCTGACCTGCTGGCGGTACAGGATCTGGCGGACGTACGCCTCGGGCTGTTCGATGCGCGTCCAGCGCCCGTAGGCCTTCATCAGCGCGATCTGCAGCAGATCCTCCGCTGCGTGCCGGTCCCCGCCGGTGAGCAGCACCGCGAGTCGCAGCAGCGCGGTGGAGCGCATCGCTACGAACTCCCGGAATTCATCGTGGCTCGAGGCCTCCATCGACCCTCCCCTTCTTCACGCCCCCCACGACGCGGTGAGCCACGCGTGGCTATCCCTCCCCCGGCGAGATTGTGCGTTCCTACCAAACCGGGCCGCCCACCCGCCTCCGCGTGCCCCGCACGAAGCAGGCCGGTGCCCCGCGGAGACTGTCTCCGCGGGGCGCCGGCCTGCTGTCAGTGATCAGCCCTGGGTCCCGCCCTGCGTGTTGCCATTACCGGCGCCCTGGGTCCCGCCCTGGGTGTTGCCGTTACCGGCACCCTGGGTTCCGCCCTGCGTGTTGCCGTTGCCCGCACCCTGGGTGCCACCCTGGGTGTTGCCGTTGCCCGCACCCTGGGTCCCGCCCTGGGTGTTGCCGTTGCCCGCACCCTGCGTGCCACCCTGCGTGTTGCCATTACCGGCGCCCTGGGTCCCGCCCTGGGTGTTGCCGTTGCCCGCGCCCTGCGTGCCGCCCTGGGTGTTGCCGCCCTTGGGCATGGCGGCGTTCTTCGCCGGGCCGTTCTTGCTGGCGTTGCTGCTGTTGGTGTTCTTGCTGTTGCTGTTCTTGCCGTGGTGCTGCTGCTGATGCTGCTGGTGGTGGCTGCCGGCGTGGGAGGCGCTGTGGTGGTTCGTCATGGGCGCGGCCTCCGCACTGGCGACACCGAGGGTTCCGGCGGCTATAGCGGCGATGCAGGAGATGCCGGCGATACGGGCGGCCAGGTGACGACGGGCGTTCAGCATGAGAGATCCTCTGAATTCTTGATCCGGGGGGGGGACGAGGGCCGGTCGGCCTTTCGTGTATTCATTTCAGCCCGCCAGAGCACTCCCGTACGTCCCCCGACCGGCCCACCGACCGGCTGACCCGCACCTCCACCACCGGACGACACCGGACGACGGGCCCCGCTCTCGGACGCGCCGCTTCACGCGTCAGGCGAGGACGTTGACGGCTCGGGCGATGACGAGTCCGAGGATGAGCAGGGAGACGACGGACTGGACCGCCATGACGATCTTGGCCCACGGGGACAGTGGCATGACGTCGGTGGGGCTGAAGGCGGTGGCGTTGGTGAAGCCGAGGTAGAGGTAGTCGATGTAGCGGGGGCGCCAGTGGGTGGCGTTCAGCTCGGGGCTGAGGTGCTGGGGAAAGGCGAGAGCGGGGGTGGGCGGCGCGTGGTGGGCCCGGGCGGCGGGCCCGCCGCTGTCGAGTTCGAAGTACAGCAGGGAGAACGCCAGGACGGTGGAGGCCCACACGCTGCCGCCGGCCTGCAGGAGGGCGTCGGCGGAGTTGGTCTCGTCGCCGCCGTGCACGAGGTCGTCGGTCAGCCGGAGGGTCGACCAGATGGCGCCGCACGCCAGCACGCCGACCAGGGCGATCGACACCCCGCGCAGGGCGTTCGAGCGGCGGCTGATGCGGCCGGGGTCGCCGGCGATCAGTGCCACCAGGAGCAGCCCTTCGACGACGGGGAGCGCCCAGCGGGGCCCCAGGCGCAGGTCGTCGGGCAGCAGCAGGGTCAGCACCGCGGCGGCGATGACGGCTGCGGCCATCGGCCAGCGGGCCTCGCCGTAGGGCACCTGCCGGGGCTCGTGCCGACTCTCGTCGCGGGGGTCCATCGCCTCATTGTGTGAAGGGGCTGCCGTGTCGGCGCCGTGTGACACGCGGAGCGGTGGACCCGCATCGTCGTTGCTGGATGTGCGGTGCTTGCACGCCATATGAACGGCGGAGGCTCCCGCCCCGCGGTCAGGGCAGAAAATCTGTCGCGGCCGTAGTAGACATTGACCGTCCGAGGAGTTAGCGTTTCTGTCGTACTCAGGAAGTCGAAGTGGGCACGGCAGACATGAACTGCCTGCGAGATGTCAGCAGTACTACCGAGTAGCCGAGGACAAGGAGCAAGACGCCATCAGGATCGCCCGGGCGCCGGAGACAGTCCGCCCGGGTACCGCAAGGCCCCGGATTGGAAGGTGGTCCCCGGTCACGCAGTCACGATCCCCGCAGTCCCGCCCTCCCGGGCGGAACACGCGGACAGAGAAAGCCGGCACGGTTGGCCGGTAGATGGTGTTGAAAGCTCGGGGCCCGGTGCGCCAGTACGGCACACCGGGCCCCCCGACGTGCCCCCAGGAAGAAGAGGTCTATGCCCCCTCGCAGTACCCGCCTCGTCGACAGTCTCGATGACGACGACTATCCCGCCTACACCATGGGCCGGGCCGCCGAGATGCTCGGCACCACCCCCGCCTTCCTCCGCGCCCTGGGCGAACACCGTCTGATCACCCCCTTGCGCTCCGAGGGCGGCCACCGCCGCTACTCCCGCTATCAGTTGCGCGTGGCCGCCCGCGCCCGCGAACTCGTCGACCAGGGCACCCCCATAGAGGCCGCCTGCCGCATCGTCATCCTCGAGGACCAGCTCGAAGAAGCCCAGCGCATCAACGAGGAACTGCGGACCCAGGGCGGCCAGCCGCCGCCGTAGGCGGCAGACAGGGCGCCGCGGGGTCTGGGGCACCTCGACCTCGGCGGCCGCCACCTGGGGCCGGACCGTGTCAGCGTGGGTGGGGTGTGTTCACGCGGACCGCCATCAGGGCCACGTCGTCGCTGCCGTCGGGCAGGAGGCGGTCGAGGAGTTTGGTGCAGGTCTCCTCGGGGTCCGGGCCGATCTCGCCGACCAGTGCGGCGAGGGTGTGCAGGGAGTGTTCGAGGTCTTCGTGGCGGCGTTCGACCAGTCCGTCGGTGACGAGGACGAGGAGGGATCCGGGTTCGACGGTGACCCGGTGGGCGGGCGGGTGGGGCAGGCCGAGGCCGAGGAGGGGGCCGTGTTCGCGGACGTAGCGGGTGGTGCCGTCGGGGTCGCGGATCAGGGGCGGCAGGTGTCCGGCGTTCGCGATGTGCAGGGTGTCGGAGTCCGCCTCGATCAGGATGACGCAGAGGGTGACGCTGGCGCCCGGTCTCACCGAGGCCAGCAGGTGGTCGAGGTGGGCCAGGATGGCCCGCGGCGGGTGCCCTTCGGTGGCGTAGGCGCGCAGTGCGTGGCGGACCTGGCCCATCACCATGGCCGCGTCCAGTGAGTGGCCGGCGACGTCGCCGACGGCCACGACGAGTCCGGCGGGGGTGGTGACGGCCTCGTAGAAGTCGCCGCCTATCTCGGTGCGTTCGCTGGCGGGCAGGTAGCGCACGGCGAGGTCGGCGCGGGCCGTCTCGGGCAGGGTTTCGGGCAGGAAGCTGCGCTGGAGGGTGAGGGCGAGGGCGTGTTCCTCGCTGTAGCTGCGCAGCGCTTCCAGGGCCAGGGCGCTGGCCTGGGTGAGCTGGGTGAGCAGGCGGCCGTCGTCGGCGGTGGTGACGGCGTCCGCGGAGGTGACGACGACGACGGGTTGGCGGTCGGCCTTGGCGCGGCCGACGACGACCCGGCGCTGTGCGGGGTCCGTGAGGCGGGGTGGCGCGCAGGGCAGGTCGGGGCCGGCCGGGTGGGCGGGGCGCGCGCCGGCGGCGGGCCGGGCCGGGGCGTTGTGGACCTGGGGGCGGCCGGGGCTCTGGGGGGTGTGCGGGTCTGCCCAGGTGTGGGCGACCAGGGGGGTGCCCTGGGGTGTGGTCAGGAACACCGCGACGTCGCTGCGGAAGATGGCTCCCGCGGCCTCGGCGGTCACGCGGATCAGCGTGCGGGCGTCGGGGGCACTGTACAGGGCGAGGGTGAAGCGGTTGAGCAGGTGGAGGCGTTCGGTGAGGAGTTCGGCGCGGCGGCGGGCCCGGCCGTAGCGGAGGGTGGCGGTGACCGTGGCGAGGAGTTCGGCGGGGGCGACGGGTTCGACGAGGTAGACGTCGGCTCCGCGGTAGAGGCCGTGGGCGCGGTCGTCGACGGTGATGGCGGACGCGGAGATGTTGATGACGGGGATGGCCGCGGTGGTGGGGGTGTTCTTGATGTGTTCGCACACCTCGAAGCCGCTCATGTCGGGCAGGCGGACGTCGACGATGGCGAGTTCGGGCAGGGGGCCGGGGCCGGCGAGGATCTCGAGCGCGCGGGTGCCGTCCTCGGCCTCGGTGACCTGGTGTCCGGCGCGGCGCAGGATGGTGGCCAGGACGTAGCGGTTGGTGGGGGTGTCGTCCACCACGAGGATGTGGGCGGGGCTGGGGTCGCTGTCGGTGCGCTGGGTCATCGGGGTTCCTCGGCCCTGGGGTGCGGCGGGGTGGGCGGGGGCGTGGGGGCTGCCGGGGGTGGCGGGGTGGGGTGTGGGGTGAGGACGGCGGCGAGGTCGGGGGCGGTGAGACGGGTCTTGCTGAGCACGGCCCGTACGCCCGGCAGGCGGGCGTGGTCCACCTGCCCGGCTTCCAGGGCGGTCAGGACGACGACGGGGATGTGCTCGGTGCGCGGGTCGGCGGCCAGCGTGCGGTGGACGGTGTAGCCGTCGGTGGTGGGCATGGTGAGGTCGAGCAGGACGAGGTCGGGTTGTTCGTGTGCGACGGTGGCGGCGGCCCGGGTGCTGTCCGAGAGGGTGGTGACGGAGGCGGCGAGTCCGTCCAGCAGGGGCGGAAGGGTGGCGAGGAAGGCCGCGTCGTCGTCGATGACGACCACGTGTGCGGTCGGTCCCGGTCCGGTGGCGGGGCGGGGCGCGGGGCCGGTGGGTGTGCCGCCGGCCTGGGCGTGGGGGCCGGCGGGGGGTGGTCCGGCGGGCGCCTCGGGGGCCTGGGGGTCGGTGGGAGGGGGGCCGGCCTGTGTGTCGGGGGCGGGGACCTCGGGTGCGGGGGTGTTCTGGGGTGCGGGGGTGGTGAGGCGGGCGGGGATGTCGAGGGTGACGGTCGTGCCGTGGCCGGTCTCGCTGTGCAGGGTCAGGGTGCCGCCGAGGAGTTCGGTGAGGCGGCGGGCGTAGGGCAGTCCGAGTCCGGTGCCGGCCCGGCCGCGCTGGTGGGGGCCCTGGACCTGGTAGAACTCCTCGAAGACGCGGTCCAGTTCGTTCGCGGGGATGCCGATGCCACTGTCGCGGACGCGGAAGACGAAGCGCGGGTCGTCGCCGGTCTGGTCCTGCTCGGTGACGTCGAGGCTCACGTGGCCGTCGGCGGTGAACTTCAGGGCGTTGGACAGGACGTTGCGCAGGATCCGGGTCAGCATGACCTCGTCGGTGACGAGGGGCTGCTGCTGGACGTGGTCGGGGATGGCGAGTTCGACCCGGGGGTGGGCGGTGCCGCGCAGGGTTCCGCGGAGCTGGTGCAGCAGCGGGCGCAGGTCGACGTCGGTGGGGTGGGGTTCCAGGTGGCCGGACTCGGCCTTGGCGACGTCGAGGAGTTCGTCGACGAGTGCCAGCAGGGTGCTGCCGGAGGCCTGGACGAGCGCCACCTGCTGGCGCTGCTCGTCGCTCAGCGGGTCGGCCGAGGCGTCCAGCAGCAGCCGGGCCAGGGCGATGATGGAGTTGACCGGTGAGCGCAGTTCGTGGCTGACGTTGGCCCAGAAGCGGTTCTTGTACTCGTTGGCGAGTTCGAGCTGGCGGGACTTGTCCTCGAGTTCGGCGTAGAGGGCGACCACTCCGGTGTTGGTGGCCTGCAGTTCGCCCGCGAGTTCGGAGTACAGGGCCATGACGCCCGCGTTGGTCTCCTCCAGTTCCGCGTTCAGGCGCTGGAGTTCGTCCTGCTGGCGCTGGGACTCCTCCAGGGCGGCCAGGAGCTGGCCGTTCTGGGTGCGCAGTGCCTCGATCAGGTCGGCCGCGGTGCTGCCGTCGGCGAGGGTGGCGCGGACGTCGGCGGCCAGGTCGCCGAGGGAGGCCGGCGGGGTCTCGGTGCGCTGAGCGAGGACGAGTTCGTGATGGCCGTCCTCGTGCGGGCCGGTCAGACGGGAGTCGTCGAGCAGACGGCCGGCGGCGGTGAGCAGGGGGGTGGGGGGCCGGCTGTCGCCGGGCCAGCGGATGCGCACCGTCACCATGACCGTGTCCGTCTCCTCCAGGCGCAGGTGTGCGCTGAGTCCGGGTGCGCCGAGCAGGTGTTCGCCGGCCTCGCTGACGACGGTGGTCAGCCGGACCAGGGGGCTGCCGGTCAGGCCCGCGGCCCGGCACACCGTCTGGGTGCAGCGGCGCAGTGTGATCACGTCGCCCGGCTTGCGCAGGGCGATCGTGAGGACGTCGTGCGCGGATCGTGCCGGGGTCATGAGGGCCGGTGCAGGGCCACGACGATCCCGGCGTCGTCCCGGCGGACCGCGGTCTGGTTCAGCAGCTGCCCGGCGACCAGGGAGGCGTCCTGGGTGAACAGGCCGGGGAAGTCGTGCGGTTTCCACCGGTCGCTGAGGCCGTCGGAGTGCATGATCAGGGCGGTGCCGGGCGGGAACGGCATCGTGTGGGTGCGTGCGCGGGGCAGATGGGCGCCGGCGATGCCGGGGGTGGACAGCAGTCCGTTGCGACGGTCGCCGTGCGCGAGCAGGGCGGTGATGTTGCCGACGCCGCTGAGGTGGACGCGCTGGTCGGCTAGGTCGATCAGGGCGATCGCGGCCGCCGCTCCGCGGCTTTTGCGCAGTGCTTCGTGCACGTCGCGCAGGACGGCTTCGGGGTTGATGTGCCGGCTCGCGCGGAAGGCGGCTCTGGCCTGGTCCGCGGCCCGGGCGGCGAGGGGGCCGTGCCCGAGGCCGTCGCACATCAGCAGCAGCAGCGCCGGCGAGGGGCAGTCGAGGGCGCGGACGGCCCAGGTGTCGCCGCACAGCTGCTCGCCGGTGATGGGGCGGGTCAGGCCGCCGGTGGCGACGGGCTCGGGTTCGGGTGGGGGGCCGTCCGTCCAGAACCGCGCGCAGACCACGGTGCCGCGGCCGGGCAGGGAGTGGATGCCGCTGACGTCGGCGAGCCGCTCGATGGCGCCCATCCCGATGCCGAGGCTGCCGTAGGCGGAGGTGCCGTCGCGCAGCGCGCGCTGCACGTCGTCGATGCCGGGGCCGTTGTCGAGCGAGAGGCACTCGACGCCGGCGCGGCCGCGGGTGCGCACCACGCGCAGGGCGAGGGAGCCGTCGTGGGCGTGCTTGAGGAGGTTGGTGGCCATCTCCGTCACGCACAGCTCGACGCGGGAGACGCGTTCGTCGGGCAGGCCGACGGCGCGGGCCAGCTGTCCGGCCTGGCGGCGTGCGGCGGCGGCCAGGGCGATGTCCGCGCGCAGCCAGTGGACATCGCCGGCCTCGGCGACGAGGCCTGTGTTCACCGGCCCCACTTCACAATGCGCACCGTGGTGCCTTTCTCGCTGGATGCGATGTCGAACTCGTCGACGAGGCGTTTGGCGCCGCTGAGGCCGAGGCCGAGGCCGTTGCCGGACGTCCAGCCGTCCTGCATCGCCATCTCGATGTCCGGTATGCCGGGTCCCTGGTCGCGGAACTCGACGTAGACGCCGGGGCGGCCGCCCTCGGTGACGAGGGCGGCGCGGACCACGCCTCCGCCGCCGTAGATGAGCATGTTGCGGCCCAGTTCGCTGGCCGCCGTGACCAGTTTGGTCTGGTGGACCAGGGAGAGTCCGCCGCGCTGGGCGAGGGTGCGGACCGCCTGGCGTGCGTTGACGACGTCGCTGCTGTGGTGGACCGTGACGCTCTCGGCGGTGTCGGCGAACGGGCCGTAGTCCTTCATGCGCGGCCTGCGTTGAGGCGCCGTAGCAGTTTCAGCCCGCGTTCGAGGTTGAGGGCGGTGCGGACGCCGTTGAGGGACAGTCCCAGTTCGACGAGGGTCATGGCGACCGCGGGCCGCATGCCGACGACGATCGTCTCGGCGCCGAGCATGCGCGAGATGGAGGCGTTGGTGGCGAGCATGCGCCCGACGAAGGAGTCGACGATCTCCAGCGCCGAGATGTCGATGACGACGCCCTTGGCGCCGGTGTCGACGATGCGGTGGGACAGGTCCTCCTGGAGGTCGAGCACCGTCTGGTCCTCCAGGTCGAACTGGATGGAGACCAGGAGGATCTCGCCGATCTTGAGGACGGGGACGCGGTCGGTCACAGCAGACCCCGCACGTCGTCCTCGGTGTCCCGGGCGATCTCCTTGAGCGCCTGGCGCAGCGCGTCGGCGAGGGAGGAGTTGGTGGGGATGTCACCGAACTCGATGCCGAGGGCCACGATGGTCTGGGCGATCTGCGGGCGGATGCCGGAGATGATGCACTGGGCGCCCATCATGCGGGCGGCGACCACGGTCTTCAGCAGGTGCTGGGCGACCTGGGTGTCGACGGTGGGCACACCGGTGATGTCGATGATGGCGTGCGTGGAGTCGCTCTCGACGAGGGTCTGCAGCAGCTTCTCCATGACGACCTGGGTGCGGGCCGAGTCGAGGGTGCCCACCAGGGGGACGCCGACGACGCCGTCCCACAGCTTGACGACGGGCGTGGACAGCTCCAGCAGCTGCTCGGCCTGGGAGGAGATGATCTCCTCGCGGGTGCGGATGTAGGCCTCGGTGGTGAGCAGGCCGAGTTCGTCCAGCAGCCGGGCGAACTGGAGGTAGGTGCGGGCGCCGTGTTCGTCGGTGGCCAGGGCGGGCTCCAGCACCTCCTTGAGGGCGAAGACGCTGCGGGCCGTCTCGGTGGGGGTGAAGCCCTGCCGGGCCCGGCTGCGGGAGAGTTCGATGAGCAGGCTGCGGGTCTCGCCGAACTGCTCGGCCCGGCTGTTCAGGCCGCCTTCGGTGAGGGCCTTGAGGACGGCGTCGTACAGCTCGCCCAGTTCCCGTCCGAGCTCGGCGATGCTGAGCCTGCCCTGCAGGTCGTCGCCGACGACCCTGGTCCACTGGGTCAGGAACGTGTCCCGCTGGGTGGCCAGTGTCTCGATCAGAGGATGGGAATTGCTGCTGTCAGTGGCCACGTGGTCCTCGTCAAACAGGTGAGTGAATATGCCACGGAGACCATACGCCAGTCGTACTACCCAACGGTCACTTCCTGCACCAGAGCACCACTTCCCCCATTGATGCGACACATGCCTGCCGGTTTCGGGCGGCGGCCCCGGCTCCGGCCCCGGGGTGAGCGCCCGGCCGCCGGGGCACCGGCACACACGAAAACCGGGAGGCATCCCTTGCGGGGTGCCTCCCGGTCGAAGCGGGCGGCGAGGAAAGCGAAGGAACTCGTTTCTTTACAGGAAGTGGAGAAGGAAGCCCCTTCATGGCCTCGCCGTGCGGCTCACGCTAGCAGTCAGGCGGGGATCACGTCGCGCAGGTTTCCGCAGGTGATGACCCGCGAGTCCGGGTGCAGCCCCTCGGGCCGCTCCAGGCCGATGTACGTCACGGGCCCCTCCGGGACCGTCTCGCCGTCCCACAGGTCCACGCTCGTGGTGTCCCCGGCCATCAGGCCGGCCAGGTAGCCCACGGTGAGCTGCTCGCGTTCCACGAGGGCGCGCACCACCTTCGACACGGACACCTGGTTCTCCTCGACCCTATTGGCCGAGGAGATGCCCCTCAGGTACAGGTGCAGCCACTTCGCGCGCCACCGGCCCTTCTCGGTGCGCTGGAATACCAGCGGCAGCGCCACCCGGCCCGTCCCGCGCAGCTCCGACTTCATCCGCACCGTGCGCGGCTCGAACGGCCGGCCCTTCTGTGCGCCGTCGCGCAGCATGTAGCCGAAGAACGACTCCTCGACCTCCTCGAAGCCCTCGCCGGCGTAGATGTTGACCTGCGGGACGATGAAGGTGCCGCGCACGCGGTCCAGGGACAGGTCGATGAACTCCGAGGCGCCCTCGGGTGCTTCGGTGATATCCCCGGAATGCCGGCCGCCGACGGCGGTCAGGGAGGTGTAGGAGAGCCAGGAGTCGGTGCTGTAGTCGGCGTGCAGGAGCAGCGCCGACAGGTCGTAGTCGGTGCGCTCCTCACTCTCCTTCCAGTACACGAAGAAGCGCAGGCGTTCGCCGTCGACCGCGCAGACCGAACCGCGCGGCAGGACGCCGAGTCCGGGCGCGGTGGCCCGGCCGCTGAGCGGAAGCGCGACGTCGAGGACGTCGGGGTCGAGCAGCAGCCGGTCCGGCGTGGGGAGGCGGCGGCGTATCTCGGTGTCGAGGGCGGTGATCAGGCGGTCGCGGTCGGCGGCCGGCAGCGGCGCGCGGGCGTCGGGGCTGACCCAGGCGCGGCCCCGAAGGTTGACGAAGATGCGGGGCTCGCCGCTCTCGCGTGCCCGGTTGTGCAGGTGCTCGCGCACCGAGAGCAGGACCCGGCCGGAGACGTCGGGAGCACTGCGCACGGCGGCGGCGACCACCGCGTCGCGCTCCTCCTGGCCGGCGGCGCTGCGCAGCAGGAGGTCCAGGGCGCGGAACAGCTTGCCGGGGGCGGAGGTCAGCAGCTTCGCCGCGCCGCGGATGTCCGCCTCGTCGAGCAGCTTCTCCAGCCGGCTGTCGAAGGAGGGGGCCCGCTGTTCGCCGCGCGCGACCGCGAAGACGTCGGCGGCGTGCGGCCAGCGCGGGTACTCGTGCGGGTGCAGGCGCTCGCCGAGCCGCTTGAACGGCTCGCGGTGGGTGTGCACGTCGGCGAGCTTGGCGGGGTTCGCCGCGACGACGGCGTCGAGCCCCGCGAGCAGCGCGCGGCGCACCGGCCGGCCCAGCGCCGTGAACCGGGTCGGCTCCTTGAGTGTCACGTCGCCGCCCGACAGTGCGCAGGCCAGCCGCAGCACGTCGGTGACGGTGTCGAGGAGGAGGCCGGCGCCGGCGCCGAGCCGGGCCTCGTTGACGACCGCCCGGTTCTCCCGGACCGGGATCGCCTGCGGCTGGGGGCCCGTCGCGCACCGCCCGGCGAGCGTCCTGAGGTCGCGCAGGTCGTCCTCGCCCAGCGGGGTCGTGCTGCCGGCCAGGGCCAGGTACAGGTCGGTGAGTTCGTCGTCCAGGTCGCGGCCCAGGTGCAGGACGGTGATCCGGTCGCCCGCGGAGGCGACCAGTTCGTCCTGTGCCGCGCGCATGTCCTCGTAGGTGTGCTGGTAGCGGCCGTAGGCGGGGAGGCTGAGCAGGTCCAGCACCCCGCGGCCCAGCCGGGTGAGCACGTTCTCGCGGGCCTGTTCGTCGCCGAGCGCCTGCGCCAGGCAGCGCATCCAGAACTCTTCGGTGTCCGGCACGTTCGCCGGGAAGTCGATGAAGTACACGTTGTGCCGGACGTGGTCGCCCACCATCTCGCGCACGGTGGCCAGCGTCTGCCGGGCGGTGTCCACGACCGCGGCCTCGGACAGCCCCGACAGCCGCTCCAGCAGTTCCGCCGAAAGCTTGAAGCCCACGGACGTCAGCGCCGCGTCGAACTGCCGCGCGGCGACGGCCCCTTCCCCGGTCGGGCTCTGGGGAGAGGGGAGGCGGTGGGTGTGCCGGATGACCAGCGATGCGAGACGGTGCGCCATCCGGGGATGATCGCAGAGGTGTGCGGAGCGGCGCACAGGGGTTTCTCACCCGCGCCGACGCGGTGCCCGGGCACGGCCGGGGCCGGTGCCCGGGGTCCGTGCCGGGGCAAGGGGCTACTTCTGCCGGTAGTTCTGCATGGTCTCCCTCCGAAGGCCCGTGATCCACTCTCCGGTGACCGGGGGGCGCCGACCACTCCCCCTCTTTTTCGGCATGCCCCTCCCCCGCTCGTGTGCAGGACCACCCCCCGCTCAGGCCACCGGCGTCTCGGCCGGTGATCGAAGGAACAGGAGTCCGATTCCGTGACGTCCCATCGTCGGCCCAAACAACCGAGCCGCACGCGCGTGAGCGTGCTGACCACCGCGGCCGCCGCCGCCGTCGCGCTGAGCGCGAACGCCGCCCACGCGGCCCCGGGCGAGAAGCTCGGCAAGAACGACAAGAACGAGGTGAAGGCGAAGGTCGACCATCTCTACGAACAGGCCGAGCAGGCCACCGAGAAGTACAACGGGGCCCACGAGAAGCAGCAGAAGCTGCAGAAGCAGATCTCCACGATCCAGGACGGCGTCGCCCGCGGCCGGCAGGAGCTGAACAAGCTGCGCGAGGGCCTGGGTTCACTGGCCTCCGCCCAGTACCGCTCCGGGGGCATCGACCCCTCGGTGCAGCTCCTGCTCTCCTCCGCCCCGGACGACTTCCTCGACAAGGCCTCCACGCTCGACCAGTTGAGCGGCCGGCAGGTCCAGGCACTGAAGAAGATCCAGGACAAGCAGCGCGAACTCGCCCAGCAGCGCACCGAAGCCGCCGAGAAGCTCAAGGACCTGGCCTCCACCCGCGCCGAGCTGGGCGACAGGAAGAAGGAGGTGCAGGGCAAGCTCGCCGAGGCGCAGAAGCTGCTGAACACCCTGACCGCCCGGGAGAAGGCGGCCCTCGACGCCGAGCAGCGGCGCGCCGGCCGCTCCTCCGCCGAGCGGGCGGACATCGGTCACCACGCCCCCGCGACCGGCCGGGCCGCCGCCGCGTTCGCGGCCGCCCGGAGCCAGCTCGGCAAGCCCTACGTCCGCGGCGCCACCGGCCCGTCCTCGTACGACTGCTCAGGGCTCACCTCCTGGGCCTACGCCCAGGCCGACGTCTTCATACCGCGCACCTCCGAGGCGCAGTCGGGCATCGGGACCCGGCTCACCCGCAGCCGGCTCCAGGTGGGCGACCTGGTCTTCTTCTTCAACGACCTGCACCACGTGGGCCTGTACGCGGGCAACGGGCAGATCCTGCACGCCCCCCGTACCGGCACGGTCGTCCGCTACGAGTCGATGGACACCATCGGCGGGCCGTTCATGTTCGGCGTCCGCGTCTGACGGGCCGCCTCCCGGAGCGGGCTGGGGGTGCAGGGGACGACCACCCACTACAAAATGACGAATATGGAACGAATGCCCGAAGATGAGACGGCATGCCCGGATTCCGGTCGGCGTCCGTCCGGCTGTCCGGACCGCGGGGCGGACCGCGGGCCGGACAGCGGGGCGGACCGCGGGCAGGGCCCCGAGCGGAGCGGCACCGACGCGATCGGCTGTCCTTTCGACTTCAGCGAGGACCTCGCGTTCGATCCCGCGCTCGCCGACCTCATGGAGCAGGGCCCGGTGACCCGCGTCCGCCTCCCCCACGGCGACAGCGAGGCCTGGCTGGTCACCAGTTACAACGGGGTGCAGCAGGTGACGACCGATCCCCGCCTGAGCCGGGCGGCCATCGTCGGCCGGGACTACCCGAGACTGACGCCGGAGCCGATCGTCTCACCCGAATCGATCAACGTCATCGACCCGCCCGAAAGCCAGCGTCTGCGCAGAGCGGTGACGCAGGCGTTCACCAAGCCCCGGGTACGGCGCATGCGGCCGGCCATCGAGCAGGTGACCGGCGCGCTCCTGGACGAGATGGCCGCCCACGGCCCGCCCGCCGACCTGGTGACGCACCTGTCCCTGAAGCTGCCGCACCACACCATCTGCGAACTGCTGGACGTGGACCGGGCCGACCGCGCCCTCCTGCTGGAGTACACCCACCGGATGCTGACCACCGCGCCCGGCCAGAAGCAGGAGTCGGCCGACGCCAAGCGCCATCTGCGCGCCTACTTCGGCCGTCTGGTGCGCCAGCGGCGCGACCGGCCGGGCGAGGACCTCATCAGCACCCTGGCCGCCGCTTCGGACGAGCCGCTCAGCGACGACGAACTGGCCGTACTGGCGATGACGCTGCTGCTCAGCGGCAACGACACGGCCACCTGCCAGATCAGCAACATCAGCTACACCCTGCTCACCCAGCCGCACTGGTGGGACCTCCTCGTCGCACACCCCGAGCGGCTGCCCGAGGTGCTCGACGAACTGCTGCGCATCATCCCCTTCCGCAAGGGCGTCGGCATCCCGCGCCTGGCGCTGGCCGACGTCGAGATCGACGGGACCCTGGTGCGCGCCGGCGACTTCGTCCACGTGTCCTACCTGACCGCCAACCGCGATCCCGAGGTCTTCGCGCGACCGCACGCGTTCGATCCCGACCGCCCCTCCCGCCCCCACATGACGTTCGGCTGGGGCGGACACCACTGCGTCGCCGCCCCGCTCGCCATGGAGGAACTCCAGGTGGCCCTCGGCGCCCTGCTCACCCGCTTCCCCGGGTTGCGCCTGGCCGTGCCCAGCAGCGAGCTGCGCTGGGACACGGAGACCATCCGGCGCTTCCCCCTGGAGCTGCCGGTGACGTGGTAGCCGTCGGTCCACGGTTCCGGGCCCCAGGCGCCCGGAACCGGGGTGCCGCTACCGGCGTGCTCGGCGGATGCGTACGGGGCCGTGCACCTCGTCCTCGGTGACGGGCCGCCCGGCCTGGGTCACCTCGACCTCGCCGGCCGCCACCAGCCGCCAGGCCGCCCGGCGGGCCGGTTCCATCAGGTCCCGCCAGCCCTCGCCGTCCCCCTCGTAGGCCTCGCGCGCGGCGTCGGACGGACAGATCGAAGCGGTCGCGGCACGGCGCTCCAGCAGGTCCACGATGACCCGCTCCAGTCGCCGGGCGAGCTGCCGGTCCGTCTCCGTCACGTCCTCCAGTGTGGCCCCGCGGCCGCGGGGCGGGGCAGGACGAAACGGGACGGGACGGCGGCGGACCGTCGGCCCGTTCGGGCCGGTCCCCGGCGTACCTCGCGTGCCGAAGGCAGATTCGTGTTGCGGAGAGGGCAGGATTCGAACCTGCGTGGGCCCCCGAGGGGGCCCGACCGTGAGGCGAGCTCGCTGGTCCCCGATCAACCACTCCGGGCACCTCTCCCCGTGTCCGGCCCCGGGGTCTTGCCCCCTTGCGCCGTTCACGAGAACAACTGTCGCAGGATGCGCTGACAGCACGCTGACGCGCCCGTCCGGTCCCTCACGGCATGGTGGTGCACGAACTGGGCCAGCTCCCCGACGGCGCACGCCGGCCCGCCGGGGCCGGCCTGGGCGAGGACTCCGTCCTTCGGCCGATCAAGAGCGCCGGCCGCGGCGCCGAGAAGGATCAAGCGGAGTCGCTCCCATCCCCGTCTTCCGGTCTGCCGGTGTGCCGGTGTTCCGGTGCGTCCTCCGTGTGCCCCAGGCCGCCCCGACCACGGCGGTCGCGTAGCCCGGCCGCCGGGCCCGGAGGAGATCCCGTATGCGCGTCCTGCTGCCCCTGAGCGCCGTCACCACCGGCGCGCTGCTGCTCGCCACGCTCGCCGGCGCGGCTCCCGCCGCGGCGGACCACGGCTTCGGCGGCTCGCCGCTGGTGAAGGTCTCCCCCGGTGACCCGTACGCCAGGTGCACCATCGGCGCGCGGTCCCCCGACAGCGTCGTCTACCCGGGCACCGAGGTCGAGCCGTACCTGTCCGTCGACCCGCGGGATGCCAGGCGGGTGGTCACCGTGTTCCAGCAGGACCGCTGGAGTGACGGCGGCGCCCGCGGCCTGGCGGCCGCCTGGAGCACGAACGGCCGCACCTTCCACCGCAGCACACTGCCGTTCAGCCGGTGCGCCCCCGGCGGCGCCAACTTCGAACGGGCCTCCGACCCCTGGGTGAGCACCGGAGCGGACGGCACCGTCTACGCCAGTGGGGAGGGCATCGACTTCACGAGGAGCACCCGCAACGCCCTCCTGGCCGCCACCTCCCGCGACGGCGGCCGCACCTGGCGAAACCTCACCACCACGCACGTCGACGAGCAGCCGTTCTTCAACGACAAGCCCTCGATCACCGCCGACCCGGTCCGCAAGGGCACCGCCTACCAGGTCTGGGACCGCCTCGACAACGACCCGCCCGGCCCCAGCTCGCTCGACGGCCCGGGATACCTCTCCCTCACCCGCGACGGCGGCCGCACCTGGAGCAGGGCCCTGCGGTTCGTCCGCACCGACGCCGTGCCCAACACCCAGACCATCGGGCACGTCATCGTCGTCGACCGGCGCACCGGCACCCTGCACGACTTCTACGACTCGCTCACCTACTCCGACGACCTGAACACCGTCGTCGAAGCCCACTACGCCATGGTCACCTCCCGCGACGCCGGACGGACCTGGAGCGCCCCGGTCACCGTGGCCCGGGACACCTCCGTCCCCGAGGTCGACCCCAACGACCCCGCCAAGCTGCTGCGCGCCGGGTCCACCCTGCCCAGCCCGGCCGTCGACGCCCGCACCGGTGCGCTGTACATGGCCTACGAGGGCTCGGACTTCTCCGGCGGCAGGTTCGACTCCGTGCAGCTGGTGCGCTCCACCGACGGCGGACGCACCTGGCGGGCACCCGAGGCGGTCAGCCCGAAGGGGGTGCCGGCTTTCTCCCCGTCGATCGCGGTCGACGAACGGGGCACGGTCGCGCTCACCTACTACGACCTGCGTTTCCTCAAGCCGGGCGACACCACCACCCTGCCCACCGCCTACCAGCTCGCCACCTGGCCGCACGGGGACCCCAGGCACCGCACGGAGCGGCGCATCTCACCCGTCTTCGACTGGCTGCGTGCGCCGTTCGCCGGCGGCTACTTCCTCGGCGACTACCAGGGCCTGGCGGCGGCTGGCAAGGGAGTGCGGGCGGTGCTCACCCAGACGCACTCCGGCGCCCCGCACAACCGCACGGACGTGTACAGCGGAAGTTTCCGCACCTGGTGACCGGAGCGGGGGTGCCGCGACAGTTCGGGTGATCTCGCTGCCCGGTCGGCCGTGCGGAACGGACATCCCGGCATGGTGTGATCGCCGCCACGGGATACAAGGCGAAAACCCCCACTTGAGAGGCCAACCTCCCCCATGCGCCCTCGCTTCTCACTCGTCGCCTGTGCCGCGGCGACCGCCTTCACCGCGACCCTGTCCGTCGCCCTGACCGCACCCGCCGCCTCGGCCGGCACGCATGCGGGCGGCGGCAAGCACGAGCCCTGGGTGGTGCGCTCCGCCGAGCAGTACACGGACGCCAAGGCGTTCCGTTCGCTGTGCAAGTCCAAGCAGGGCAAGCCCGAGCGCGTCACGTTCCCGCTCTTCAAGCACAGCAAGGGCTTCACCGCCGTGCAGGACTTCAAGAGCCTGCGTGCGGACGGCTCGGTGTTCTGGAGCGGCCATGACCCGAAGAACGCGCAGCACACCATCTCGGTGACCGTCCTGGGGGCCTGCGCCAAGAAGAAGGGGCCGGTGAACCTCTCCGGCGTCGTCACCGACGGCTTCCGCGACTACTCGTACCAGCCGGTGCCCAAGTGCCCGGACAAGTACCTGCTGCAGGAGATCAACACCCTCAAGCTGCCGCCCAGCGGGCGCGGTGTCGACACCGTCACCATCCCCGCGAAGCCGTACGGTTCGAGGGCCGCCGCTGCCGCTGTGCGGGCCACGCCCAACGACCCGGCCGCCATCGACGTCGTCGTCGCCTACACCCCGGCCACCGTCGCCACCGTCGGCAGCGCCGAGTCGGTCCGCTCCAGCATCACCTACGGCGTCAACCAGCTCAACCGGGCGCTCGCCTTCAGCGGCGTGCCGGCCAGCGTGCACGTCGTCCACACGTACCAGACGGCGGCCACCAACGTCCCCCGCGAGAACGTGAACACGCTGCTGTCCATGATCAGCAACCCCGCGAACCTGACCCTCGGCTCCACCGCCTCCGCCCAGCGCCAGCGCTACGGCGCCGACCTGGTGGCGCTGGTGGCCGCCGTCCCGTTCGAGGACAGCTCCGGGGCGGCGGACCTGCCCGACCCGGCGCCGGCCTCGACGACCTCCAACGCCGCGTTCTCGGTCACCAGCCTCGGGTCCATCACCGCGTGGGAGAACCTCGCGCACGAGATCGGCCACAACTTCGGCCTCAAGCACGACCGCCGGACGGTCACGAGTCAGGGCGGGACCACCCCCGCGGGCACGTTCAACTACGGCTTCGTCACCGCCGGCGGGCAGCACCGCACGCTCATGGCCTACTCCAGCGCCTGCCCGGTCGCGTGCAACGTGGTCAACGCCTACTCCAACACCGAGCGCACCTGGAACGGCGAGGCCCTGGGCAATGCCAACAACAACAACGCCGCCTTCGCCCGCCAGACCGTCGACACCGTGGCCGCCTACCGCGCCTCCCTGGTGACCAACCGCCACTCCCTGACCCTGTCCCACGACCCCGAGGGCGGCGGCACGGTCCGGGTCAGCGAGTACGGCCCGTACGACCCCGGTACGCAGGTCACCGTCACCGCCGTGGCCAACCCCGGCTACCGGTTCGACGCCTGGGCGGTCGACGGCATCGAGCTGGAGGGGAACAACCCGAGCTACCAGCTCACCATGAACGCGAACCGGACCATCAACGCGCTGTTCGCCCGGGTTCCGTAGCCGTAGCCGCAAGGCGCCAGGAGCGCGCGAAGGGCCGCACCGGAGCCGTCCGGTCCGGCCCTTCGCCGTTCGCGGTTCGCGGTTGCTCGGGTGCCGCGCCGCGTCGGCCGTGGTTGCTCGGGTGCCGTGCCGCGTCGGCCGTGGTTACTCGGGTGCCGCGCCGCGTCGGCCGTGCCGCGCCGTGTCAGCCGCGTTCGATCGTGACCGTCACCCTGCTGCCGGGGGCGGCCAGCACCCGGGCCCGCCCGTCCGGCCCGCGCACGACGCTCGCGCCGCCCGTGGCCGTGACCCGCCAGCTGCCCGGCGGCACGGACAGCACGGTCACCCGCGAGCCCCGCGAGGCCGCGCGGTACGCCAGGTGGTACACGCCCCGCCCGGGGTCGTACGACGCGGAGACGGCCCGGCCCGCGACATCCTCCGCGTACGGCTCGACGGCCAGCTCCTTGTTGGGCCGGAAGGCGCCGGCGTCGTCGACCGCGCAGTAACCGCCCCCGTAACACCAGACGTAGCCCGCCCAGCCGGAGGCGTAGCGGCCCAGCGAGGCCATGGCGTCACGGTAGAACCGGTTCATGTGCGGCAGGCTGCTGTCGGGCGGCCCCCACTCGCCCACGACGACCGGCACCCGGTACCGCTCGGGGTAGGCGGTGACGGCCCGCTCGTACGCCCCGATCCAGCCGGCGCCGGGGTCGTAGTCGGCGCCCGCCTCCATGGCGGAGTCGTAGAAGTGCGGCGCGTACACCACGCGCGGGTCCTGAACGCGGCCCAGGCCGGTCGGTACGCCCTCGCCGACGATCGGGGTGGGCTCGACGAACACCCAGGCGTCCCGGTCGGCCGAACGCACCGCGCGGACAAGGCGGTTGTACATCGGGGTCAGCTGATCGCGTTCGATCCGGCGGGCCGCCGTCGCCAGGTCCTCCCCCGAACGCGCCTCGCCCATCGGCTCGTTGATCAGGTCGTAGCCCAGGACGGCCGGATGGCGGGCGAAGCGGGCGGCGAGGGTGCGCCACATCCGCGCCTGGGCGTCGCGCAGGTCCCGGTCCTCGTAGAGGTGGGTGAAGGCGCGCTGCACGGCGGGCTCGAAGTACTCGGCGAACCAGTCGTCCGGGTGCGCGGTGAACGGCAGCCCGTCCGTCCTGGTCGCCCACGCGGGGATGCCGCGGTGGCCGAAGGCCGGGCCGAAGACGTCCTGGTGGGCGTCGATCACGACCTGCACGCCGTAGCGGTCGGCCCAGTCCAGGATGCGCCCGATCTTTCGCAAGTAGCTTTCGCTGTAGCGTCCCGGCCGCGGTTCCAGGTCGTCCCAGAAGACCAGCAGCCGGGCGAAGTCGAAGCCCTGGGCCCGCAGGTCGCGCAGATGGCGCTCGGTGATGCCGGTCAGCGCCTGCTCGCCCCGGTGGGTCTTGTCCTCGATGTTCCAGCCGCGCAGGGTGAGGACGCGGCCCTGCCGGTCGGTGAGCCGGGGTATGTCCGGCCCGCTGCTCCCGGCCCCCGGTAAGGCGGAGGCGGTGACGACGGTGGCGGTGGGCGCGACGGCGGCGGCGGTGAGGGTGTTCGTGGCGGTGGCGGTCGTGGCGCAGATGAGCAGCGCGGCGGTGACCGCGCCGGCCCTCAGTGATGCTCGCAGCACGGTGAACCTCCGGTTTGGCGGTGTCCGTTCGTGCCGCGCATCCCACCAGCCGCCGCACCACTGTTCAAGGGCCCTGCCTGCCCGGGGGCCGGCCCGGGGTCCGGCCCGTCCGGCACGCGTCCGGCACGGGTCCGGCATGGGTCCGGTTCGGGGTCCGGTTCGGGGTCCGGCTCGGGTGATGTTTCCGCGGCCGGGTGGGCGGGTGCCCGCGGTGGGTGCGGCTTGCCTGGGCAGGAGGCCGCTTGTCAGGGCCGGCCCTCGAGCGCCGGGGTCTGGGGCGCGGCGAGGTCCTCGTACAGCCGTCGGCGCTGGCCGGGGCTGAGGGTGGTGGTGGCCGCGGCGAGGAGGTCGGCTTCCTGGGCCGGTGCCGCCTCGACGGTCCCGCGCATGATCGCCGCGCGTACGGCCGGGGGCAGTGCGGGCAGCATCCGGCGCAGGTCGCCGAGTGCTTCCTCGGGGCTGCGGGAGGCGCGGAAGGCGGTGAAGACGGCTCCGAGCTCGGCGTCGGCGGCGTACTGCCACAGGGCCGGCATGGCGACCGTCTCCTCCAGGTGGAGGTGGGCGAGGTAGGCGCTGATGACCTCGTTCAGGGCGAGGTAGAGCGCGTGCTGGGCTTCCGGCAGGGCCTCGGCGGGGGTGGTGGGCAGGGCGCGTGCCTGCTCGTCGAGGGTGGTGAAGGCGGCGTCGAGGCGGATGTGCTCGGCGTCCAGCGCGTCGGCCGCCTCGGGGGCCCGTTCACGCAGGAGCCGGTGGATGAAGGTGTCCTCGTGGTCGGCGTGCTCGCGCAGTTCGCGCGTCATGGCCAGGCAGCGCTCCGCCTGTTCGGCGGCGGCCGCGCCGTGGGTGATGTCCGCGGCGCCGAGTTCGGTGGCGAGGGTGAACAGCCGCGCGCGCTGTCCCATGTGGACGTTCCGGTAGAGGTCGATCTTGGGCATGGTCTGTCCTTCGGGGTGGCCGATCCGGTACTATGACAACACATTGTCTTGCTAGCAATATGTTGTCAAGAGAGGTCGGGTGCGATGCCGGACGAGACAGCACGACTGGTCGCCGACGTCTTCGAGGCGGCCGGCGCCCTGCGCCGCCTCGGCGAGCGGACCGCCGCCGCGGAGGGCCTCACCCAGGCCCGGTGGCAGGTCCTCAGCGTCGTCTCCGACGACCCGCTCACCGTCCCGCAGGCCGCGCGCCGCCTCGGCGTCAGCCGCCAGAACGTCCAGCGCGTCGCCAACGACCTGACCTCCCTCGAACTCGCCGCCTACGAGCCCAACCCGGACCACCGCGGCTCCCCCCTGCTGACGCTCACCCCGCGCGGCAGGCAGGCGCTCGACCGCGTCACCGCCAGGGCCGAAGCCCTGCACCGCACCCTCTTCGCGGCCATCCCCGACGAGGAGATCCGCGCCACCAGGGCATCGCTGCGCCGCCTGCTGAGCGAACTCGACCGCCAGGAGGGGGAGGTGGGCAGGCGCTAGAGCGGCCCCCCGCCCGAGCCCGCAGGCGACCCGCAGGGCCGCCCCCTCCCCCGCCGGAGGGCGCCACCACTTCTCACCTCCCGGGACGCCCGGGTGCGAGCCGGGCCGTATGTCGCGACCGCGGCGGCCGCGGCAGCCGCGCCCGGACTCGTCTTGGTGACGGGTCGTCACTTCGCAATGCGCCAACACCCTGCCGGGCCCGGGCGGCGGGTCACCAGCCCGGCCGTCTTCGCAACGACGTCCCGTCAGCCCTACGGTCTGACGGACCTGGTGCAGCGGGATGCAAGGGGCGTCGGGGCGCGGGGGTTGGGCCCTGCCGCGGGGTCGGGGGTGCGGGGGCTGGACCGTGTCGTGCGGTCGGGGCGGCGCTGTGCGGGCCGTGCTGTGCGGGCCGGACGGCGCGGGCCCTGCCCCGGGGGATCGGTGGTGCTCATCGCGTACCCGGAGGCATCACCGTGTTGCGGAGAGGGCAGGATTCGAACCTGCGTGGGCCCCCGAGGGGGCCCGACCGTGAGGCGAGCTCATTGGTCCCCGATCAACCACTCCGGGCACCTCTCCCCGTGTCCGGCCCCGGGGTCCTTGCCCCCCTGCGCCGTTCACGAGAACAACTGTCGCAGGATGCGCTGACAGCACGCTGACACGACGGCCCCTCAGGGGTGGGTGCTATTCGCCTTGCCGTGCCGGCACCGGTCGCCGATTCTGGGCCGGTGCCAGGACAGCGGAAGAGGAAGCGGCGGCAGGAGGCCGCGAGACGGCAGCTCGCGGCTCGTGACGCGGTGGGCGCGGGGCGGTGGGACGTGGTCTTCGAGACCCGGGACGAGGCGGAGTGGCAGGCGTATATGCGCCGTCTGCGGGCCGGGGAGATGCGGGATGCCCTACCGGGCGATGAATCGGTGCTCCGGATCGACGTGCTGTGCGGCCGTCTGGTGCAGCCGACCACTTATCGGCTGAGTGCGTTCGTGGCGGACCCTGCGGGCGGCCGCGATGCCGGGGACAGCGAGTGATCATCAGCGGGTCCGCGGTCTCCTGCACGATCGGCGCTGCGGAGATCGGTGTTGCGGAGAGGGCAGGATTCGAACCTGCGTGGGCCCCCGAGGGGGCCCGACCTTGAGGCGAGCTCGCTGGTCCCCGATCAACCACTCCGGGCACCTCTCCCCGTGTCCGGCCCCGGGGTCCTTGCCCCCCTGCGCCGTTCACGAGAACAACTGTCGCAGGATGCGCTGACAGCACGCTGACACGACGGCCCTTCTGCGGTCACTGATCTCGCGGTCGTGCTGAACGGGAGGCTGTGGCGGTCGTGGACCAGGCCCCAGGCCTGACCTCCTCGAGCGCCACGGCCCTGACAGGCTGCGGCCACGGCGGAGAGTTCGTCGTCGAACCGGCGGATGTGCGTGGATGTGGAGGCCCGCCTCCACGGGTCAGAAGCGGGCCGCTGGCGGCAGTTCTGCCCAGCTGCAACGAAGGAAACAGCAGGGCGTTAGCCCCGTCCGCGGTTAACCAGGCCGCGACACCGCCAGACGTCGGCGTGGAGGGGGTTGCCCTCGGGTGTGTCGGGGTGCGCTCCGTGCCCCGCCGTTCGGCCGGCAGCCCAGCGGGAGGGCGCCGGTTCCCACGACGGCTGCCTCTGCGGTCGCGCAGGCGTGTCCGGCAAAGACACGCCTGCGCCGCTACGGCGACAACGTCGGCTGGGCGGAAGACAGGCCCGGTTACTCAATTCTGGATCTTGAGTGGGGGCCGAGCCGGATCTCGGTGGTGCACCCCAGATCCTGGTGATACTTGGTGGATCCTTGCCGGTACCAAAAGCGGCATCCGGTGAGGTTCTCATGTACGCGGCCGGTGACCCGGACACGAGCCGAGTAGTAGAAGTCCGACTCCGTCTTCGATTTCACCTCGATCGGCTGCCCGGCATAGTCGTGGAGCTTCGCCAGGTCGGGCATACCGTGTTTCCCGCCTGTGGAAATGATCAGTGCATGCCCCTCGGTGTCCTTTGCGCTGACCGCACGGTATTCGACGACCTTCAACCCTTTCGGCACGTGGGTGATCTTCGCGTCGAGCAGCATCAGCGGCTTCTTGCTGGTGTTGGACACCGGTGGGAGGGCCACCCAGTACTCGCTGCCGATCTGAGCATGATCATTGAAGACGAACATGCCCGACTGCAGGTTGCCGTCCAGGGCATGGCCTTCGGCATCGACACCGACATGCCGGATGCCCGGGGCGAAGAGGACCCACAGGGCGGTGAGTGTGGCCACCGCGGCAGCGACCGCCAGCGGCAGCCGCTTCCTACTTGGAGTAGAGGACGCCCTCATGGTGACTGCCATACCTGCCGTTCTTACCCCATATGTAGTGCTTACCAGACTTGTTCAAGGCCACGATGCGCTGTGTGTGATTGGAGTCGTAACCGGTCTTGTCACCGAGTGACACACCGAAGACGCTGACCGCACCGCCGAACTTGACACTGCTGCCATGGGTCAGCCCGGCCCCGTTGCCAGGCTCTATGTACGACCGGTAACTCTTGGGAGAGCGGTTGTAGTTGGAGGTGCCGTCCTTGGAGGAGACGTCCTTGCCGACCTTGCCTACCGCGCCGCCGGAAGGGACGTTGTATCGGGCTGCTTCGATCGTGTAATGGGTCTCGCGAACGATGCCGTTGCAGATGTACTGGTGCTTCCACTTGGTGTACTTGATCGGCACCTTGTACTGGTGGGCGTAGTGCGGTCCCTTGCTGTAGAAGCCCACCGATACACCGGTGCTGCCCGACAGTTCCTTCGACCCGCTGATGGTCCAGTGGCTTCCGGCCTTGTAGGCGATCTCGAAGCTGCTGCTCATGGAGTCCGAGTATTCGAAGGTGGCCTTGGTGTCCCAGCCGGCGTGCGCCTCGCCGACCACCGTGTATTTGGTGCTGTCGCTGACGTGGAACTTCCACCAGTCACAGGTGAGGTGGTCGATTTCGGGCTTGACCACGTCGTCGCTGACGTCCTTGCCGTCCACGAGGTAGGGGTTGTAGTCGGCGGCCAGGGTGCTGTGATCGCTCTGCCACAGCGGAGTGTCCGCGTCAACGAGCTGCGGGTCGGCCTCGACGCGGGCGGCGTAGGTTTGTGCGTCGGTGGCGGCGGCGAAGCTGTCCGGCGTGGACTCGGTGACGGTGTCGGGCACGAGCTTGACGGTGTGGTCGTCGTCCGCTGCGGCGGCGACCGCGCCCTGGGACGCGGAGCCGGTCACGGCGGTGAGCGCGTCCAGACCGAGCATGGACACGCCGGCGCTCGTGGAGCCGGAGGCGACGGCCTGGATGTTCAGGACTCCGCCATTGTCGTCCCTGGCCTTCTGCACCTCGGCCGGCAGCGTCTCGGGCAGGGTCAGCGACCAGGTGCCGTCACTGGCGGTGGTGGTGGTACCCAGGGCGGCCTCGTTCACCTGGCCAGTAGCGTCCTGGCCGACGTCGCTGGCGAGGATGGTGACCGGCAGGCCCGGCGCGGGCTGACCGTTGCCCAGGGTGAACTTGCCGGTGACCACCCTGGAGGGGGCCGGTGCCGGGTCGTCGCTGGAGTCGGATGCCGCCTCGACGCCGGAGTCGTCAGCCGGGCTGCCGAAGTACGGAGCGACGTTGGGGTCAGGGTCCGCCAGGCACGGCCCGGCGTCCGCCATGACCTCGCCGACGATGCCCGAGCGGACGTCGTCGTCCGCGGTGGTCAGCGGGCCGGTGGTGTAGGAGCGGACCTGGCCGGTGGTGTCGGGGTCGCTGGTGACCGACTGCGTGCTCAGGGCGTTCGGGCCGGGTGCCCACGCCTGGGCCGCGTCGATGCCGGTGGCGACGGTGGTGGGTGTTTCCAGCCGGATGCCCGGAGGGGTGCTCCCGATGCCGGGAGGCAGGTTGCTGATGGTGCTCTGCTGGACCTTGCCGTCCGTGAGCCACTGAACAGCCGAGTTGACCATCCAGGCGTCGTCGGCGGCGGCGAGCGAGGTGGTGACGGACGTCTTCAGGTTGTCCATGATCTTGGTGATCGTGCCGTCGCCGGTGGCCGGGTTGGACTGGCTGTAGACGTCCGTGGTGCCGTCGGAGCCGATCACCAGGATGCGGGTGCCGTTGGTCAGGATCCACTTGGCCGAGGACCAGTTGAGGCTGTAGGTCTTGACCGGGGTAAGCAGCGAACCGCCAGTCGCGGTGCCGTCCTTGTAGGTCTTGACCTGGCCGCCGGTGGTGGCCTCGTAGAGGATGCCGTTGCCGCCGCCGGTGAACACCTTGCTCGTCGCGGGCAAGGTGGCCGTGTACTGCGTGTCCAGCAGGTCGGTGTCCGCGCTCTTCGGGCCCCACTCCATGTACTTGTGCAGGACCCGCTTGCCGGCGACGGTGCTGCTGCCGGCGGGTTCGAAGACGTAGGTGGGCACCGAGAAGGTGGTGCAGGTGGCGTCGGCCGCGAAAGCCGCGTGGCCGGAGGTCAGGGTCTGCGGGGCAGTTGCCAGGCCGGCGGCGAGCACGATCGTGCTCAGCACCTGAACGGCCACGGTGGTACCGCGCCGTTGTGCGACTGAAGACATTGGTTCCCCCCAATGTGCAGGCGAGCTGTGGTCATTGCTCGCGTCGCCGCATATCGAACCACGACAGAAACACCAGCTCACCGGCACAATCGGATCATTCAATTCCGATTCCGCTCACAGCATGTCCGCATTTGAAGCCTGTGCGTCCGATATGAGGACACTGCTTGCTGAGCCTCCCCTGAGCTTCAGCCAAGGCGGCTTTACTTGATCCATACACGACAAGAAGGTTCCGTTGACCCTTTAGTTACCAGTCAGTAGCCACTCGCTTCGGCCCATGAGACGCTCATCCGGACACCCTCACGGCCCCTTCGCCACAGCCGGTGGATCGCGGGGCGCAGCGAGGACGGGCAAGGCCGCGTGCCGGTCAGGGGGCGGGTCCGTGGGCCGACGCCCGCCTCGCCCAGGGCGGTGTCACCCGCCGGAAGAGCCCGGCCGGCGAGCCTGTCTCCACGGCCGGGGCGCCCCCGCGTCGGCGGGCCAGGTGCGGGCGGCTCCGGTGTACACGCCCGCGCAGCTGCGCGGCGGCGGCTACGCGGCGCGGTGACAGCGGAGGTGAGCCGCGCCGCCGTGGGCGGGCGGGGCGGCCCAGGTGCTCCTGTACACCGATCTCGCCAATCCCAGAGCAACGCCCTGTACCAACGGACCGGTTACCGCATGGTGACGGACTTCGCGGTGTGGGGGTCCGGGGGCTGAGCCGCTGGGTTCAGCCGGCGGTGTGTGAGGCGAGGTGGGCGAGCAGGGGGGCGGTGCCGTCCTCGGCGGCGAGGGCGTGGGCGAGTTCGGCCGCGCGGCGGTGGTGGGACGGTTCGGACACGCAGGCCGTGATCGCGTCGCCGAGGGCTTCGGCGGTGAGGTCGGGGAACGGGATCGTGCGCGGGGCGACTCCCAGTTTGTACAGGCGGGCCGCCCAGAACGGCTGGTCGGCCATGACGGGGACCGGTACGGCGGGTACGCCGGCCCGTAGTCCGGCCGCGGTGGTGCCCGCCCCGGCGTGGTGGACGACGGCGGCGGTGCGCGGGAACAGCCAGTCGTGCGGGACGTCGCCGACGGCCAGGACGTCGGTGCCGTGGCCGCTCACCCCGGCCCAGCCCGCCTGCACCACCGCGCGCACGCCGGCCCGTTTCACCGCGGCGGACACCAGTTCGCCGAGCCGTTCTCCCTGGCCCACGGCCATGCTGCCGAATCCGAGGAACACCGGGGGCGGGCCGGCCTGGAGGAAGTCGGCCAGTTCGGCCGGCGGGTGCCAGCCGTCCGGTCGCGCGGGCCACCAGTAGCCCGCCACGTGGGCCCAGGACGGCCAGTCCTCGGGGCGCGGCACCACCAGCGGGCTGTAGCCGTGGAAGACGGGGCGGACGTCCGCCGGGGCCGGGGGCCCGGCCGGGAGGCCGAGGCGGGTGCGCAGTGCGGTGACGGCGCCCACGAAGACGCCTTCCGCGCGTTTGAGCACGTCGCGGCCGGCGGCGAGGTTGCCCTCGGCGCCCAGGTCGTCGGTGCTGTGGGCGTTGGGCAGCGGGAACCGTGCGGTGGCGAGGGCCGGGACGAGGTAGGTGCCGATGACGGGGACGCCGAAGGCTTCGCCGGCGGTGCGGCTGAGCGGTGCCGGACCCTGGGCTGTGAGCAGCAGGTCGGCTCCGCCGGCGACGGCCTGGGCCACTCCGTCGGCGAGCCCGTCGGCGTATGCCCGCGTCAGTGCGCGGGTCTCCTCCCGCGATGTGGCCCGGGCCCAGTCCCGGATGAGCTGTTGCGGGTCTCCCGGCATCGGCCGGTGGTGCAGGCCGCAGCCGGCGACGAGTGCCTCGAAGGAGGGGTGGGCCGCGACGGTGACCTGGTGGCCCGCGTCCCGCAGGCGCCGCCCCAGGCCCGTGTAGGGCGCGACGTCTCCCCGGGAGCCGGCGGTGATGATCAGAATCCGCATGGGGCGATTGTCCTCGCCCGCCGGGCACCGTCGCCTCCCCGCCTGTGTCCGCCGGGCTCAGGCCTTACGGGTCTTACGGGTGATGCCCGTGAACAGGTCGTCCTCCGGCAGGTCGGTGTCGACGAGGCTGCGTGCGAGGTGGTAGTCCTCGGTGGGCCAGGCCCGCTGCTCGATCTCCAGCGGGCAGGACCGCTCGGGGCCGTCGGGGTCGACCTGGGTCTCGTGGGCGAGCAGCGCGCGCAGCCGGGTCGGGAACCACGCGGCGCACTCCACCCGTGTGGTGATCTCCCACTTCTCCTCCACCCCCTGGAGTTCCTTGAGCACCTCGCCGTGCGGCGAGTGGAGACCGGCGGCCGTCATGGCGTCGTAGAGGGCCTGGAAGTAGGCCTTGCTGAAGGCGCGGGTGTAGTAGAGCTTCAGCGGCTGCCAGGGCGCGCCGGTGCCCGGGTGGCGGCCGGGGTCGCCGGCCGTGTCGAACGCCTCGACGCAGACCTGGTGGGTCTTGATGTGGTCGGGGTGCGGGTAGCCGCCGTTCTCGTCGTAGGTGACGACGACGTGCGGGCGGAAGGCGCGCATGGCGGCGACCAGCGGGCGGGCGGCGCGGTGGAGCGGCTGCACGGCGAAGCAGTCCTCGGGCAGCGGCTCGCCGTCGCGGGGCAGTCCGGAGTCGGTGAAGCCGAGGAACTCCTGGCGCACGCCCAGGATCTTGCGGGCCCGTTCCATCTCCAGGCGGCGCAGCCGGGGCAGGTCGGCCCGCACCTCGGGGCGGTCCATGGCCGGGTTCAGGACGTCGCCGCGCTCGCCGCCGGTCATGGTGGCGACCAGGACGTCCGCGCCTTCGGCCCGGTAGCGGGCGAGGGTGGCCGCGCCCTTGCTCGACTCGTCGTCCGGGTGGGCGTGCACGGCCATCAGGCGCAGTCCGGTGCGCGGGAGTGAGGTGGGTTTGGTCATGGGAGTTCTCCTGGACGGCTGGTCGGTGGGGGGTGGAGAGGAGGGACAAGGGGGTGGTGGCGGGGCCGTGGGCGGTCCCCTTGCCGGGGGGCGGGGGGTCAGTCCTTGCCGGGGGCGCGGCGGGGGTAGCGGGCCGCGGGCAGGAGGGTGAGCGCGCCGAGGGCCAGGGCCCAGCGGAAGGTGTGGGCGTAGGCGCTCTCGGCGGTGGCGCCGTGTGCCGCGGTGCCGGCGAGGGCGCTGTGCAGGAGGGCGGCGAGCAGGGCGGTGCCCACGGATCCTCCGACGCGGTTGAGGACGGTGCGGGCGCTGGTGGCGGCCGGTGCCCGGCTGCGGTCGACGCAGGTGTAGGTCGCGGCCACGTTGGGGGGGCAGGACGGCCCCGAGTCCGACGCCCCGCACGAACAGGGCTGCCGCGGGCAGGAGTTCGCCGGGTGTGCCGCCGTCCAGGGCGAAGAGGAGGGTGCCGAGGACGGTGAGCGTGATGCCCGCGAGGACGACGGTGCGCGGCCCGTGTCGGTCGGTGAGCCGGCCGGCGAGCGGGGTGATCAGGGCGCTGCCGAGCGCCTGGGGGGCGAGCATCAGGCCGGCCTGGAGCGCGCTCGCTCCCTTGACCTGCATGAAGTACAGCGGCAGCAGCAGCATCGACGAGTACAGGGCGGCGCCGAGCAGGAAGGTGTTGATGGCGGCCAGGGTGAACCCGCGGCCCGCGAAGAGCCTGAGGTCGAGCAGTGGGGTACGGCGGGTGCGCAGCGCGTGCGCGGCGTACCCGGCCAGGAGGACGGCGCCGGCGGTGAGGGTCACGCCCTGGGCGGGGCCGGGGCCGGGGTCCTGCCCGTACTGGGCCAGGCCGTAGACGAGGGCGGCGAGTCCGGTGGGCAGCAGGGCCAGGCCGATGCCGTCGGGGCGTGCGGAGGTGTCGCGTGTGCCGGTGTCGCAGGGGACGATGCGGGCCGCGAGGGCCAGTGCGATGAGTGCGAGGGGGACGTTGACGAGGAACAGCCAGCGCCAGCCCGCCCCTTGCAGGAGGGCGCCGCCGAGGACGGGGCCGAGGATCGGTGCGAGGGAGACCGGCACGGTGATGATGCCGACCAGCCGTCCGATGCGCTGCGGGCCCGCGTGCCGGGCGGCCAGGGACTGGCCGACGGGCTGCATCAGGCCGCCGCCGACGCCCTGCAGCAGCCTGAAGGCGATGAGCGAGGTGCCGGACCAGGCCAGGCCGCTGAGCGCGGAGGCGGTGAGGAACAGGGCGACGGAGGCGAGCCAGACGCGTTTGCCGCCGTACCTCGTCTGCAGCCAGCCCGAGAGCGGGGCGACGAAGGCGACGGCGAGCAGGTATCCGGCGCTGACCCACTGCACGGTGGCCAGGGAGGTGCCCAGGCCGTCGGCCATCGGGCCGAGGCCGACGGTGACGATCGTCGCGTCGAGCTGGGCGAGCACGGCGCCCAGGACCAGCACCGAGCCGAGCCGGACCAGGGCCGCGTCCAGGCGCTCCGGCGATAAGCGGGGTGCGGGGTCGCGGCGGGCGAGCGCGGGGTCCAAGGGGCCTCCTGTGCGGGGGTGTTGTCGTGAACGGACGGCCGGCCGGAGGGACGGACGGCCGAACCGGGAATGAATTTAGGTCGGACCAAATCTTTAGTCAACCCAATATTTATGATGACTCCATCGGGTGGGTAGGATGGGGGCATGACCGAGGTGCGGACGACCCAGGCGGCGGTTCCGGATGAGGGCCGGCGAGGGCGCAAGAAGCGCGAGACCCGTGAACGGCTGGCCCATGTCGCGACGCTGATGTTCATCGAGCGCGGCTTCGAGAACGTGACGATCGCCGAGATCGCCGAGGCCGCCGACGTCTCGAAGATGACGGTCAGCAACTACTTCCCGCTCAAGGAGGACCTCGTCTTCGACGCCCACGAGGGCGTCGTGGACAGCCTCGCCCGGGTGGTGCGCGAACGCGCGGCGGGAGAGTCCGCGCTGCACGCCCTGCACCGCGTCTTCGTCTCCTCCCTCGAGCGGCCGCACGTGGTCAACGGGCGCTGCACACCCGGCTTCGCCCGGCTCGTGCACGACAGCCCGCGGCTGCGGGCCCGCGAGCGGGAGATGGACGAGCAGCGCGAGGCGGCGCTCGCCGCGGCCCTGGCTCACGCGGCACAGGCCGATCCGCAGGATCCCGTGGCGCACCTGAGCGCGGCTCAGCTCGCGGGCGCCCACCGGGTGTTGTGGCGCCGCATGCGGGCCCTGTGCCGTGCCGCGGCCCCGGCGGCGCAGCTGCGCGAGGAGGTCACCGAGCTGGCCGGCACGGCCTTCGGCCTGCTGGAGCCCGTCCTGGGCGACTACTGCCGGCGGGAGGGGTAGTCGGGCGGGATTGCGCCACCAGCACTCGATGCGGACTTCCTCTTCGCGTGGTCAGGACAGGTCCGGGGTGGGGACGGCCTGGCTGAAGTCGCCGACGTGCAGTGCCGCGGTGGGCATCGCCCAGTGCAGAGTGCCGCCGTCGCCGCCCATGTTCCACTGGTCGTTCCCGGTCAGTTGGAGCAGGTGGTGGTAGTCGTTCGGGTCGGCGCCGGCCGGCAGGTGCGGCCCGTTGCCTGTGGTGCCCTGATGCCGACCGAAGGCGAGGTCCACGCGGTCTTCGGGGCCCGGGGGCTCGATCACGCCGGGCGGCCGGTCGGACCATCGGGGGAATACCTCCTCCAGGAACACGAAGCTGCCGCCGCAGGTCTTCTCGTCGAGCTCGGGCCCAAGGTCCACCGTCCCCCACACGGGATCGAAGGCGTGGGGAAGCAGGAGCCCGTAGGTTGCCGCCCATGGGATCGGCTCGAAGACGCTGGCGCGGGCGGGCGGGTCCACCTCGACGGCCTGTGCGGAACGAGCCGGGAGCACACAGCCCAGCGCCCGCTCGGTGCGAAAGCCGTACCTGCCGTACGGGTCCCAGGCGTCGGGGTGGGTCTGTTCGCTCTGGGTGTCGAGGTAGAAGAAGTTGAGCAGGCCGGTCCCCGGCGGGAAGAGGCCGTCGAGCCAGGGGGCCAGCGGATCGGTGTCCAGGACGGCGTGCAGGCTCAGCGGGAAGCCGTCGCAGGCCGGCCAGGGTATGCCGGGCTCGAGCAACGCCCTGCCGCCGAAACGGCTGTTCCCCGCCGCCTCGCCGGGCCCGGCCGGGGTCAGGGCGAACCCTGGCCGGGCGAGCTCGGTGATCCGTGCGGCGACCTCCGCGTCGACTTGCTCGGCGCAGAAATCCCGCAGTGCGGGGAGCATGGCCTGCGGGCCCCTGGGGTCCGGTGAATTCATGCGACGAGTAGAGCACCCCGGACCTCACTGACTGGCCTCACCGGCCAGTCCCTCCCGGTGGGCGCACCGCAATCCCGCCCGCACGCGTCGCATGCCTGGTCCGCTCGGACATCGCGCTGTCGCCCGCCGTTGCATCCGGTGCGCCGGTAGGAGCCGAAGGAGAGGTCGAGGGGCAGGGCCGACGGCGCCTGAGCCTCCTTTGGGCATCACGCGAGGCGGGACATGGTGAACGATCACGGCAGAAGGTGGGGGTTTCTCACCAGCCACGCCCACGTGCTCCTGGCCATCGCGCGGGACCCTGGCATCCGTCTGCGTGACATCGCCGCCCACTGCCACATCGCCGAACGCACCGTGCAGAGCATTGTCGCCGACCTGGAGCACGCTGACTACCTGAGCCGGGAGCGCAGGGGACGCCGCACGCGTTACACGCTCCGCCTGGACGGCATGCTCCATCACCCGGCGGAGGCTCATCTGTCCGTCCGGGAACTGCTCGACATCTTCCCTCCTCATCAGCGCGGCGACGACGAGGAGGACGGACCAGCCCGGACCGGCAGCCTGCGGGGGCTGCTGTGACCACTGGCCTCAGCCGCCCGCGGCATGAGCCGCAGGCGACCCGCACCCGCCGGTGCAAACGCGCGGCGCATCAGGACAAGCAAGCAGACAGCAGGAGCGACCATGGCCGGCACACCGCGCGCACGACTGCACGCCTACCTCAGCTACGACGACGCCGCGGCGGCCCTGGACTGGCTGACGGCCACCGGATTCGAGACCACCGCACGCCGGATCGGACCTGACGGGACCATCGTGCACGCCGAAGTCTGCATGGGCGACGTCGCGCTGATGATCGCAGGTGCCGACCGGGCGTCCACGGTGGCCCCGTTGCACGGTGTCAGCAGCGGCAGCGGCCTGTACCTGTGGATGCCTGACGCCGCCGACGTCGACGGCTGGTACCGGCGCGCCGTCGCTGCCGGGGCACGGGGCGTCGTCATTCCCGAGGACACGCCGTGGGGCGGCCGACGGGCCCGCGTTGTGGACCCGCAGGGCCATGAATGGAGTGCGGGAACCTACCGGCCCGGGCCGGCGCGGTAGTTGGCGACCGCCCCGGCATGCCGGTCTGCGTCGGCCGGGGGACGCCTCCCCCTGGGGCCGTTCCCGGCTTCGAGCCACCTGCGTGGCGGCGGCGACGGCCGGTGGGGTGGGCGCGCAGTGCGCTCATAGGCAGCTGGACATCGCGGGTCCACGGCCCGGGCGACCCCCTACGAAGACGGCCCGCGTCTCCCGCTCACCTTCGCCACGAGTGCGGCTGCGGCCGGGGCGGGGGCCACCGGCAGGCCGGCGAGTCGTCGTCAGCCGCGGGCCGCACGGGCAGGCGAGCGTCCGGCGGGATGCGGCACCGACGGAACCACCCAGGGTGCGGCGGCTTCCCCCGCAGCCGGCCCCCGACCACGCGCCCTACCGTGACGGCGCGCGGAGGGGCCCGGCGGGCCCCGGCGCCGGACGGGTGTGGGTCAAACGCGCGTCGCCGCCGTAGTGGGCCAGCAGCCGCGGATCCATCACCCGGCGCCACAGCGGCGGCACCCACGCCAGAACGATCATGGCGGCGTAGCCGGCGGGCAGTTGCGGGGCCTCGTCGAAGTGACGCAGGGTCTGGTAGCGGCGCAGCGGGTTGGCGTGGTGGTCGGAGTGCCGCTGGAGCTGGAAGAGGAAGAGGTTGCTGACCGTGTTGTCGCTGTTCCAGCTGTGCCGGGGGGTGACCCGCTCATAGCGGCCGTCCGCCCGCCGCTGACGCAGCAGCCCGTAGTGCTCCAGGTAGTTCACCGACTCCAGCAGGCCGATCCCGCATACCGCCTGCAGCAGCAGCCACGGCAGCACCGCCGGGCCGAAAACGGCGCCCAGAACGCCGAAGAGAGCCGCGGACAGTGCCCAGGCGGACAGCACGTCGTTGTGCCGGCTCCAGGTGCGCCGCCCGCGCCGCCGGAGGCGGCGCCGCTCCAGTACCCATGCGGAGCGCGCGCTGCCGAGGACGGTCCGCGGCAGGAACAGCCAGAAGCTCTCCCCCCGGCGGGAGCTGGCGGGGTCCTCGGGTGTGGCCACGCGTACGTGGTGGCCGTGGTTGTGCTCGACGTAGAAGTGCCCGTAACCGCTCTGGGCGAGTGCCAGACGGCTGAGCCCGCGTTCCAGCCGCTCGCGCTTGTGGCCCAGTTCGTGGGCCGTGTTGATGGCCACGCCGGCCACCACACCGGTCGTGGCCGCCAGTCCGATCGCCCCGCCCACGCCGAGTCCGCCGCCCGCCCACTGCCCACACGCCCAGACGAGGGCGGCGAACTGCAGCGGCAGGTACAGGTAGGTGCACCAGCGGTAGTAGCGGTCCTGCTCCAGGCGGCGCATCGCCGCCTCGGGGGGATGGGAGCCGTCCACGCCGGCCACCAGATCGAACAGCGGTACCAGAACGAAGGCGAAGAACGGCCCCCACCACCACAACGCGGCGACACCCGTGAGGTGCACCAGGGCGCCCGCCTGCCACGGCAGGGTGGGAACGGCGAGCGCCAGGGGCCACCACAGACGTTTGGGGTCACGCCAGCGGGCATCGTCGGCATCGCGGCTCATGGCACCGGCTCCTTCGTCGGGATGCGTGCTTCCGCCTCTCCCGCCCGGGTGAAGGCGGAAGCACGCGGTGGGGGGCACTCAGACTGGCATCCCGCCCGAGCGGCTGACAAAGGTGGCGCCGTGTCAATATTCTAACGACCCGTCAGAATTCGGAGTGGGGTCTCACACATGCAGCAAGCCCGCGGGCCAGAGCGTCAAGTCCCGGTCGGCGCGGAGCAGTCGAGGAACTCGGCGCGTTCCGCGCAGCCCCCCGACCCGCCTCGCGTCGCCTGGCGCGCACAGATGCGCCGACGGGTGCTCGACGAGGCGTGGACGCTGGCCGCGCAGCGCGGATGGGACCGGGTGCGGGTGGCCGACCTCGCCCAGCGCGCCGAAGTCTCCCGCCCCTCTCTCTACGCCGAGTTCGGCGACCGCGCGGGCATAGGCCAGGCCCTGGTGCGCCGGGAGGCCGAGCGTTTTCTCACCGGCCTGGCCGACGTGCTGGACCGGCACCGCACCGACGTGGGCCTCGCCCTGCAGGCAGGCGTCGCTCACGCCCTGGACCAGGCCGAGCACAACCCGTTCATCGAAGCGGTGCTCAACGCCGCCAGGGGCGGCACCGACGCCCTGCTGCCCTTCCTGACCAGCCGCCCCGAGCCCGTCTTCTCCGGAGCCTGGACCCTGGTGTGCGCATGGTTGGGCGACGTGCTGCCCCAGGTGGACGACGACCGGCGCACGGAGGCCGCCGACCTACTGGTGCGGCTCAGCATCAGCCACATGCTGCTGCCGCCCCCCGAGCCGGGCACGGCACCGGCCCGCGTGGCCCGAGCGGCCTGTGCCGTGCTGGGGATCGCGCCGCCGCCCGCACCCCCGCCCGGGCACGGACTGACGACGTGATCGCAGACGGGCGACGGGGGAACGGCAGCCCCCTGCACGCACAAGGCCGGCCCGGCGTCGAGCGCTGTCGCGGATGCGGCGCACGGACGTCGCGCCATGTCCGCCTGTTCCGGGGGGTCGTCCTTCCCGCACCACCTGACGCTGCGGCGCCGTCTGGCCGGGGTGTACCGGCTCTACGGCGAGCCCGCCGAGGCCGGGCGCTGGATGTACCTGGAGGAGGACCGCGGCGCCGGCGAGACGACCGCTTTCGAGGCGCGGTACGCCTCTCCCGGGCGGCGGATGAAGGCACTGGCCTGGCGCGGCCCCGAGACGGAAGCGGCCACCGCCTTCGCCCGGGAGCAGCCGGCCTCGGTACGGGCCGCCTGCGCCGTCGAACGGGGACACCCTGTCGCCTGGGACGAGCCCGCCTCCTGCGGGGACACCGTGGGAGAGGAACGCGAGGCGCCCTGGGGGCCGTTGACGGCCGGCGGGGTGCTGGCGGGCGCCGGCTGCCTGGTGGCGGCCCTGGTGTTCCTCGCGATCTGGGTGAACGGGCTTATCGCCCTCTTCGGCTGACCCGGGGCGTGGGCGGGGGCGGAGGCGACCGCCTCTGCGGCTCCCGGCATGAGCCGGGCCGCACGGTTCGCCGTCGGTCGTGGCGCGGGGGGAATACGGCTGCCGCGCCCGGTCTTTGAAACGCGGTGGCAGGTCGGCGTCTTCGGGCGTGCGGCCTGTGCCGGGTCTGGTCAAGGACGAGGGGGATGCGGTGAGCGACGTGATGCGGGCGGTGCGGTTTCACGAGTACGGCGGGATCGAGGTCCTGCGGGTGGAGGAGGTGGAGCGGCCGGTGCCCGGTCCCGGGCAGGTGCTGGTCGAGGTCCGCGCGGCCGGGATCCAGCCGGGCGAGGCGCACATCCGCACGGGCGCGCTGCACGATCGCTGGCCGGCGGTGTTTCCCTCCGGGCAGGGCAGCGATCTCGCCGGTGTCGTCGTGGAGAGCGGCCCGCACGTGCGGGGCTTCGCGGTGGGCGACGAGGTGGTGGGCTTCACCCACCGGCGGGCCAGCCATGCGCAGTTCGTCGTGGTCGACGACGTGCATCTGGTCTTCCGTCCGGCGGGCCTGGACTGGGACGTGGCCGGGGCGCTGTACGTGGCCGGCACGACCGCCTACGCCACCGTGTTCGCGGCGGACCCGGGCCCGGGCGACACCGTCGTCGTCTCCGGGGCGGCGGGCGGGGTGGGGTCGCTCGCCGTGCAGCTCGCCCGGCGGCACGGTGCCACGGTGATCGGGCTGGCGAGCGAACGCAACCACGCCTGGCTGAAGGAGCACGGCGTGCTCCCCGTCGCGTACGGGCCGGGCGTGGCCGGGCGGATCCGTGAGGCCTGCGGCGGCAGGGTCGACGCGTTCATCGACACCTTCGGCGACGGCTACGTGGCCCTGGCGGTGGAGCTGGGCGTGCGGCCCGAACGGATCAACACGATCTCCGACTGGCAGGCGGCGGCCGAGGTCGGCGCCCGGACCTACGGCGAAGGAGCGGCGGCGAGCGCGGTCGTGCTCGGCGAGCTGGCCCGGCTCGCCTCGCGCGGACAGCTGGAGGTGCCGATCGCCCGCACCTACCCGCTGGAACAGGTGCGCGATGCCTTCCGCGAGCTGGAACGACAGCACACCCACGGCAAGATCGTGCTCCGGCCCCAGGAGAAGTCCTTCTGACCGGGCGGGCGTGGGGGCGGGCGTGGGCAGGCCTCGGCTTCCCGGTCCGGTACGCGGGCGGCCGGCGTCCGTTCGTGAAAGCGCGGCCGGATGCTCTACAGGGGGCGGCGCCCGCTGACGGCGCCGCCGGGGTCGTCCGCGAGGGCGATGCGGACGGTGATGCGTTTGCCGAGCGACTCGCGTCGCGCTTCGAAGCCGCGCGCGACGGCCATCACGATCTCCAGGCCGTGCTGGCCGACCCGGCCGGCGTCCGCGGCCCGGGCCACCGGCAGCACCGGACAGGCGTCCCACACCGCGACCTCGACCGTGTCACCGGTGATTGCCAGGTCCAGCAGCACCGGTCCGGGGGCGTACTTGCGGGCGTTGGTCACCAGCTCGCTGACCACCAGCTGGGTGAGGTCCATGGCGCGCTGGGAGACGGGCAGGCCGTGTTCGGCCTGGACCCGGGTGAGGAACGCGGCCGCCAGATGACGGGCCCGGGCGATGTCCGTACCGTCCCCGACCAGGGCCGCACCGGTCTTGAGCACCGGCCTGCCCAGCTCCGCGCCGTCCGCCGGCGCCGGGTCCGGTTGTCTTACGAGCGTCATTCGCCCCCCTCGTCGCAGCATCCCGGCGCGTGTACCCGCGAAGCCGTGGTTCATGTCCGGGGATGTTTGTCAGCGCTGCTCCTCACGGAGCCGGGCCATGACGGCCTCCAGCTCCTGGAAGGCCTTGTCCTCGTCCTGTGGCGAACTGCGCTGAGTCCGCAGGAGGCTGTCCCGGCCGGCCCGCATGCGGGCGTAGAGATCGAAACGACGCAAGGCTTCCTCGATCAGATCGTTCGAGGCAGGACGCTGAGGCGGCACGGGGTGGCCTTTCGGGCATGACGGTCGGATACGCCGACCAGACTTCCCGGCACCCCACACGCCTCCCGGCGTGACGCGAGCACCCTACCCGCCGTCCGCCCCGGCGCGTGACCCGCTGCGGGGCGCCGAGGCGCCGATGGTGTGGGCCGGTGCCGTCTGCCGTGGCCGCCGTCGCCGCAGCGGTGGCGGTGCTGTGGCGGTGCGGTGGCGGGAGGCGCGGGGTGGCCGCTTCACGCCGGATCACGCCGGATCGGGGTGGGGCGGGTGGGTGACGCGCAGGGCGAGGAGGGCGATGTCGTCGCCGGGCGCGTCGCCCGCGACGCGGTCGGCGATCGTCTCCAGGAGTTCCTCCAGCGGCCAGTCCTCGCCCTCGTGCAGGAGGGCGCAGGCGCGCTGGATGCCGGTGTCGATGTCCTGGCCGGGGCGTTCGACGAGCCCGTCGGTGTAGAGCAGGAGGGTGGCGCCGACGGGCAGGTGCAGGCGCCGCTGGGTGCGGTGGCGGCCGTGCAGGCTGGGGTGGAGCAGCAGGTCGTGGTCGTCGAGGTGCTCGCAGGAGGTGCCGGGCCGGGCGAGCAGGGGGGCGGGGTGGCCGGCGTTGGTCCAGGTCAGGGTCCAGCCGTCGGCGGCAGGGGCGAGATGGGCGTGGACGAGGGTGCCCGACAGGTCCAGGCCCAGTGCGGTGTTGGCGCTCTCCAGGGCCTGTACGGCGGTTGCGGGGCCGCCGTCGGGGTGGTCGTGGTCGGCTTGGCGGAGCATGCTGCGGGCCTGTCCCATCAGGGTCGCGGCGCGCATGTCGTGGCCGGTGATGTCGCCGATCGTCACCGCCAGCGTCGCGGTTTCGCCGCCGGGGCACGGAGCGCGGTCGAGGGGGTAGGCGTCGTACCAGTCGCCGCCGACCATGTCCTGCGCGGCCGCGGGACGGTACAGGGCGGCCGTGGCCAGGCCGTCGACGGCGGGCAGGTCGGTGAGCATGGCCTCCTGCAGCCGGCGGGCCACGTCGATGCGGTCGTCGAGGAACTGGGCCCGCTCCAGTGCCTGCGCGGCGTAGCCGCTGACGGCGTACAGGACGGCGCGTTCGGCCACGTCGGGCCGGTGTTCGGTGTCCCAGGCCAGGGCCAGCGCGCCGAGCGTGCGGTGGGTGCCGGCCAGCGGCAGGCACACCATGGAGGCGAAGCCGAGGCTCTCCCAGCGGGCGGCCGCGTGCCGGCCGTAGGCGGCGCGGACCTCGTCGACGCCGTGCACCTCCACCAGGCGTTTGTCCCGCACGGCGCGGGCCGTGGGCCAGGCGCCGTCGTCCGGGTCGACCTGCGGCGCCTGCGGGTGGGCACGCGCCGGTCCGCGGGCCCGGCCGGGACGGGGCGCGGGTTCGAGGCTGAAGCCGACGTAGACCGGTTTGAGATCGCTGGTGATCAGCTCACCGACCTGGGTGCGGACCTCCTCCACCCCGGCGGTGTCGGCCAGGACCTCCGAGGCCCGCAGCACCAGTTCGGAGCGTGCCAGCAGCGCGGCGGTCTCGGCGCGGGCCTCCTCGGCCTGCCGGGAGACGATCCGCAGCCGCAGTTCCGCCGTGCACGCGGCGGCCAGGTCCTCGAGCGCCTGCACCTCCCGCTCGCTCCACCGGCGGGGCCGGGTGTCGACCGCGCACAGCGCGCCCAGGACGGTGCCGTGGGGGTCGGTCAGCGGCATGCCCGCGTAGCCGGCCGCGCGCAGGTGGGTGACCACCGGCCCGCTGCGCGTGCGCGGGTCGGTGCGGGCGTCGCTCACCACCAGCGGGGCGCCGGAGCCGACCACCAGCGCGCACAGGGAGTCGGCCAGTGCGGCCTGCCGGGACACCGACCACGGCCGGCCGGCCCCGGCCATGCCGGGGAAGACCTGCCGGCCGTCCTCGGCGAGCGCCACCAGCGCCACCGGCACGTCCAGCACGTTCGCGACCAGCCGCGCGAAGCGGTCCATGCCCGCGTCCGCCGACGCCGACAGACCGGTGCGTGCCAGTGCGGCCAGCCTCCTGGTGCGAACCGCGTCCTTTTCGCCCGCCACTGCCTACGAGACCTTCCCTGCCGTCGTGCCGCGGAACACCTGACAGCGTAGACAGATACCCCGAGACCGATCAGGCACCTACCGCACGGCCGGGAGGTGTTCCCCGGACCGCGTTCGGGTCCGGCGAGGCCCGCCGGGCGGTGCCCAGTCGCACGGTTTCCGTACGCCATCGGCACGGTTCGGGGCAGGAGGCAGGGTGGGGTGGGCGTGTCCGGCGCACCCGAGCAGGCGTGCGAGCAGGCGCCCTTGGCTATTCGTAGGTGGACAGGGCCAGGCCGAGGCCGAAGAACGTGGGGGCCCATTCCCCGACGAAGATGCCCCACCGGTCGGCACGCTCCTCGCCCTTCTTCTCCACTTGGAGGGAGGCGGCCCAGGAGATGACGCTCAGGCCGATGGAGACGAATGCGGCGGCGTAGGCGTGCTCGGCTCGGATGCCGGATTCGTGCAGCTTCTTGACGATCATCGCGGCTGGCTCCCTGATTCGGCGTGGGGTGACGGTTCAGTCTCATCGCAGCCGGCCGGACTCGGCGAGTGCTGAGAGACCGTTCGGTCCTCTCCCGCAGCGCACACGCCATGGGCGTGCCTGAACCTGGGCCGGGAGCCGGGCGGGGGCTCTCAAGCGGACCGGCGGCAAAAGCGGCTCACGTCTTCGGTCTCCGCGTCCACTGCGGCCCGGGTCCCGGGCGGCAGCGGTGCGAACGCCCGTACCGTGATCGAGCGGCCCGCGTCGCGGCGCGCCCAGGTGGCCACCACCAGGCCGTCGGCGACGACCGTGGGCCGGATGACTCCGCCTCCCGGCCAGACGTCGGCCTCGTGCGCCGCCGGGACGCAGGCTTCGCGACTGCGGTAGCCGAGCAGGTAGTTGTCCAAGGCGGGGAGCATCCGCACGTCCGGAGCGCCGGGAGCGCCGGGAGCGTCGGGCGGGTACTCCCGTTTTCCCGCCCGTGCGGCGAGCGTGGTGAGGTCGCCGTCCGCGGTGATCGCGGCGGCCCGGGCCAGCGTGTTCCAGGCCCGGCGGGCCCAGGAGAGCGGCAGCCCGGACCAGACGGCGAAGTCCTGCGGGCCGGCCGGCGCGTGTGCGGCCAGGTAGCGGCGGGCCAGCTCGGCAAGAGCCGCGTCCCCGTCCGCCTCCCGTCGGCCGCCGCCTCGGGGCAGCCAGTCGTCGAGCAGGACATAGGTGGCCTCACCGGCGCGGCGGGGGCCGTGGCACAGGACGCCGGTGAGTGCGGCGTGGCGGATCAGGTGGAAGGGCGCCTGTCCATCGGGTGGGATGCCGAGAGGGGTGAGGTGGCCGGTCAGCTCGGCCCGGGTGAGGGGGCCGTGCGTGGAAAGGACCTGCCGGATGAGGTGGTCGGCGCGCCGGCGCAGCTCCTCGTGCAGGCCGAGCTGGTGGTAGCGGCGGCCGGTCGCGGCAAGGATCCGGGGGGCGAGCAGGGCCAGGAGCGGGCGGGCGTCCTCACTGCAGACGGTGTGCAGGGTGCCGCGCAGGTACCAGCCGCGGACGATGCTGCGCTCGTCCTCGTACGCCGCGCGGACGGCGGGGGCGGTGATGTCCGCTCCCCTGGCCCGGATGCCCAGGTCGGCGGCCATGGCGTCCTGGGCCTGCAGGGCGCAGACCCGGCGGACGACCGCCTCGGCCGTGGCCTCCCGCACCCCGCCGGCCAGGGCCTGGGCGCAGGCCCGTCGCAGGCGGACACGGTCGTACTCGGGCATCAGGGTTTTCCTCGTCCGGCGCGATCCTCCTTGCGGGTGGGGAAGGGGGGCGGTGGGGCTAGTCGTCCTCGATGGGGCGCAGGGCTCCGGGGTCGCCGAACACGATCATGGTGTCGCCGGCCTGTACGGCGGTGTCGGGGTCGGGGTTGGGTTCCAGGGTGCCGTCGGCGCGGCGGATCAGCAGGGGCAGCGCTCCCCCGCAGGCCTGTCGCAGGGGCCGGCCCACCAGGCGGGAGCCGGTGTCGAAGCGGATCTCCTCGATCCGGACGTCGGAGCTGCCGGCCCGGGTGAACTCCAGGAAGTCCACCACGTGCGGGCGGACCGCCAGCAGGGCCATCCGCCGGCCGCTGGTGATGTAGGGGGAGACCACGCTGCTCGCGCCGGCGTGGGTGAGGCGTTCGGCCGAGGCCGCCTCCGAGGCGCGCGAGACGATGGCGAGCGAGGGGTTGAGGGAGTGGGCGATCAGGGTGATGTAGACGTTCTCGGCGTCCGAGTCGACCGCGCAGACCAGGCCGCGGGCGTGTGCGATGCCCGCGCGGCGCAGCACCTGTTCGGAGGCGGCGTTGCCGATCAGGTAGGGCGCACGCTCACGTTGCAGCTGCTCTTCCAGGGCGGTTTTGTTCTCGATGACGACGAAGGGGACGCCCTCGGCCTCGAACTCGCGGGCCACGGCCTGGCCGACGCGCCCGTAGGCGCAGACGATGAAGTGGTCGCGCAGCGTGTCGATGCGGTGCTGCATGCGCCGTTTCCTTCCCGCGGGCCCGAACCGTCCCTCCACCAGGGCCGTGCCGATCAGCCCCAGGACCGCGACGAAGAGGGCGACCCCCACCACCGCCAGCGCGGCGGTGAAGAGCTTGCCGGCCTCGGTGAGCCGGTCGGCGCCGGAGAAGCCTTCCGTGGTCAGCGTCATCACCGTCATGTAGACGGCGTCGGGCAGCGAGAACCCGAACAGCGTGTACCCGCCGACGCCGGCTGCGAGCAGCGCCAGGAGGGCGAACGCCGCCAGGAGCACTCGCCGGCCTGTGCGTGGCGGCCACACAGCACCTCCTGACCCTCGCCCTTTTGTCTTCAGTGTCCTCGCCGGGCCCCGGGCAGCAACACGGAAAGACGGCGCTGCGGCGCCGGACCGGGGCCGGGCGCGGGCGAGGCCGGGCGGGGCCGGGCGGGGGACGTGGAGTGTGCGGTGCATGTGCGCCGTGCGGTCGTCTGCGTGTGCGGTCGTGTGTGTGCGGCCGGTGGGTGTGTGCGGCCGGTGGCGCGACGGTCCGGAACGCCCCCCGGGGGGTCAGTGCAGGATGCTGACGGCCCGCGCGATCACCAGGAGCGAGGTCAGCAGGGCGGCGATGCTCTGGATGCTCATCATGGCTTTGGCGCGGGTGGACAGGGGCATGGTGTCGGTCGGGCTGAAGGCGGTGGAGTTGGTGGTGGACACGTACAGGTAGTCCACCAGGGTGGGGACCCAGTCCGAGGTGGCGCTGGCTCCGTCGGCGACTTCCTGGACGGCGTCGTCGTTCTCGTCCTGGGAGAAACGGAAGTCGGCCAGGGGCAGGGCGGAGCGGGGTGCCTGGGTGCGGCTGACCGGGCCGCCCCGGTCCAGTTCCCAGTAGGCCAGCCCGAAGACGATGATGTTGGTGAGCCACACCTGCAGTGCGGCCACCAGCAGGGAGCGGCCGTCCTTCACCCCGGCGTACACCAGTTCGTGGATCAGGATGGCCAGCGCGACGAGGTTGCTGATGGCGATGACGCCGACGAGTGTCAGCGACAGCACGCGGAACGTCTTCGTCTGCCGGGTCAGCCGTTTGGGGTTGATCGCGATGAGCGGGATGAGCAGCAGGCACTCCAGGGCGGGCAGCACGTACCGGGGAGCGATCAGGAGCCGCTGCGGCAGCAGCAGGTACAGGGCGATCGCGGCGAGGGTCGCGACCACCGCCGGCAGCCGTGCCTCTCCCCTGCGCTCGTGCCGGGGATGCCGGGTGCTCGCTTGTGTCCGCGTACGTGCCATGCCACCCGGCCTTCCGGTCGTTCCCCGCACGAACCGTGCCACGGCGCCTCGTGCACCCGCACGGTGGCGCCGCAGCACGTCCAGCAGGTACCCCGAAGTCTGCGGCCCGTGCCTGCGGCTGTGGCAACCCGGCGGCCGGGGAAGGGGGCAGCGCGAAGTCCGCGCCGGTTGGTTCCTCGGCGCGGACTTCGGGCGGAGCGGAAGGGGCCGGGTCAGACGCCGGGGATGCGGGCGCAGACGGCGGTGACGGTGACCTGGACGGGGAACTGGCTGGCGTTGCGCAGGGTGCCCCGCCAGGTGCGGCTGCTGGTCGGCTCGGTCTCCATGAGGTACACGCCGCTGCTGATCAGGGGGGTCTCCGAGACGCCGCCGCCCGTGACCACCGTGCCGGAGGGGCAGGTGGCGGTGATGGTGCACAGGCCGTCGGGGTTGCACGTCTGGGTGTTGGACACCTGCACGTAGCGGGGATGCGGCTGGGCCTGCTGGTGATGAGCCGGAACGGCCGCCGCGGCGGGAGTGACCGCGCTCAGGGCGAAGAGAGCCGGCAGGGCCGTGAGGCCGGCGGCCCACACACCTCTGTAGCGGGGAAGCGGACTGAAGCGGCGTCCGGCGCGCATGGCTGACCTGCTTTCTGTGACGAACTGTGCACTGCGTGGGGAGGCTTGGCGGCCCGGATGCGGGCGCCTTGCTCATGGTGCGCCGGGCACACCGGCAAGCAGAACAGACACACCCATATCAGCATCTTGTTGGGCCAACCGTGGTCCCACCGTGTGCAGGACGGCGTCGCCCGGGTCGCGCCTCTCCCCCGGTGTCACCGGCGTCCGGCTGCGCGAGCGGTCCCCTCCTTTCGCCGCCCCGGCGGCCACCTTTCGGCCGCCGGGGCGTAGACCGGCGGCCCTGTGCCGTAGACCGTCGGCGGACGGCCCTGCCCGGGCGGCCCTGCCCGGGCGGCCCGGGGCAGGGTGGGCCGTATGCAGAAGCCTGATGAGTGGGTGCACAGGGGGCGGGGGCTCACCCGGGCCCGGTTCCTCGCCGGGATGGCCGCCCGCGGGGGTGGCCGCGGGCGGGCTGACGGCGGGTGCCGCCCCAGCGGCGGGGGCGCGGGCGGCGGGGGCGCGGCCCGGGCTGCGGCACCGGGGCGTCGTCTACCCCGTCGGCGAGGGCGGGACGCCGGGCACCGTCTTCCGTGCGGCCCGGATGCGGCGGGACGTGGCCGTGATCCGCGACCGGCTGCACGCCGAGACCGGCCGCTGTACCGCCCGGCTGAGCCGTGCGGAGCCGTGCGGAGTTCGGGGGGGGCGTGGGAGGGAAGGCGTGCTACCGGCGGACCGCCGAGACCAGTCCGCCGGGGCCTTCCTCGTGGCTCGGCGGGGTGCCGGCCGGGCGGCCGTAGGCGGCGGCGCGTTCGCGCAGGGTGTGGGTTTCGGCGTCCCAGCCGTGGCCGGCCAGCCAGCCCACCGGGTCGTCGGGCATCTCCGAGACCCACAGGGACGCCGCCGACCCCGGAGCGGCGTCCGCGCCGAAGCGCTCGATGACGCCGCGTGAGCCCAGGGTGAGCCCCATCCGGCTGCCGGGCGCCGACCGTGCGCCGATCCGGGACAGCAGCAGGTCCACCGCGTCCCTGGGCAGGTAGATCAGCAGTCCTTCGGCGATCCACACGGTCGGTGTGGCCGGGTCGTGCCCCGCGGCGGCCAGCGCCTGCGGCCAGTCCTCGCGCAGGTCCACCGCGACGGGGATCCGGCGGCAGCGCGGGACGGCCTGTTCCTGGCGCAGCACCTGGTCCTTGAAGTCCAGGGGTTGGGCGGTGTCGACCTCGAACAGGCGGGTGTCCTCGGGCCAGTCGATGCGGAAGGCGCGGCTGTCCATGCCGGCGCCGAGCAGCACGACCTGGCGGATCCCCGACGCGCATGCCTGGTGCAGCAGGTCGTCGAGGTACTTGGTGCGGATGACGATGGAGAAAGCCACGGCCAGCCGGCGGCGGCGTGCGGCCTCGTCGCCCTGGGGCGGTGGGGGCGAGGAGGGCCACAGGCCGCCCGCGGCGGCGAAGGCCCGGGCCAGCGGGTCACGGAAGAGCGGGTCCGCCCGCTCGGTCTCCAGTGCCCGCACCCGGGCCACCCCGACCGCCGTGGCCCACACGCCCGACGGCTGCACCCCCACCCGCTCCCGCACCCGCTCCCGCACCCGCTCTGGCGCCGGCTCCGGTTCTGGCTCCGGCGCTTGCTCCGGTTCTGGCTCGGGCGCTTGCTCCGGCTCCGGCGCTTGCTCCGGCGCTTGCTCCGGTTCTGGCTTCTGCTCCTGGGTCATCGCGCCAGCCTAGGCGGCGTGACGTGGTGTCAGCCGGGCAGGCCGGCGGCTCCTGCCGCGCCGCCCAGGGCTGCTCAGGGGCACGGTCTGGGGGGCGAGGGCCGGTGGTCGGGGCCCAGGGCGTGCACGGTGGCGAGGTCGGTGAGACCCGAGACGGTCAGGACGGGCTCCAGCAGGGGGGTGACGAGGAGCTGAAGCCGGTCGGCGTGGGCGAAGAGCACGCTCAGACCCGCGCTGTCGAGATATTCCACCCCGGTCAGGTCCACCACGACGGGGCCCGCGTGTGCGTCGAGGGCCTCGGCGAGGGAGCCGGCGTTGCTCATGTCGATCTCACCGGCGACCGTCAGGCACACGGTGCCGTCCGGGCGGCGGCCGGAGGTGAGGGTGAGCGGGGTGGTCATCAGGAGATCCTCATCTGCATGTCGACGGTGGTGCCGGACGGGCCGGGTGTGATGGTGACCTGCTCCATCATGGCCCGCATCAGGGTGATCCCCCGGCCGCGGTGGGTGTTGCGCTCGGGCTGGGGGGCCTTCCACAGGCCGCTGTCGGCGACCGTCAGGCGCAGGTGGTCGACCAGGGCTTCGGCCCGCAGCCGCACGGCCTGGCCGGGGGCGTGGCGGTGGCCGTGCTCGATGGCGTTGGCGCACGCCTCGCCCGCGGCGACGAGGACGTTCTGCACATCGCGCGGGGGCAGTTCGCACTGGGCGAGCCAGCTGCGCAGGGCCTTGCGCACGGGTGCGAGCTGGGCGGACTCGGCGGGGAAGGACACCTGCAGCGGGGCCGGGTGGCGGTAGAGCAGCAGGGCCACGTCGTCGTCGTAGCCGCCGTCCGGTGCGAGCCGGGCCATGATGCGGGTGGCGAGGTCGTCGACGGGCACGTCACGGCCGTCCTGCACGGCGGCCCCGGCCTGGTCGATGCCGTCGCTGAGCGGGCGGCGGCGTCGTTCGACGAGCCCGTCGGTGTACAGCAGCAGGGTGGCCCGGGCGGGCAGGGTGCACGAGGTCTGCGGGCGGTCTCTGCCCGGCCGTACGGCCAGCGGCAGCGAACGTCCTTCTTCCAGCAGGCGGGTGGTGCCGTCGGGGTGGGCGAGGATGCCGGGCGGGTGGCCGGCGCTGGAGTAGGTCAGCTCGCCGGTGCCGGGGTCGAGGACACCGCAGAAGACGGTGGTGCACAGGGCGCCGGGCACGCTCGCGGCGAACTGGTCCAGGGCCATCAGCGTGCGGGCGGGGCTGGGGTCCTGCAGCATCAGGGCGCGGCAGGCGCTGCGCAGTTGCCCCATGACGCTGGCCGCCTGAAGGCCCCGGCCGACGCAGTCGCCGACGACGATGCCGATGCGTCCGTCCGCGAGGGCGACGGTGTCGTACCAGTCGCCGCCCACCTCCAGCGGGCGGGTGGCGGGCTCGTAGCGCACGGCGAAGCCGTCGGGGAGCTGGGCCGGTCCCAGGATGGCGCGTTGCAGGGCGAGGGCGGTCTCGCGCTGCTGGTCGATCTGGTGGGCGCGGACCAGGCCCTGGGCGAGGTGCCCGGCGAGCAGGGAGAGCAGCAGTTGGTCCTCGGCGGTGAAGGGCCGGTGTTCGCCCAGGTCGATCCAGCAGGCGAGCGGGCCGTCGGGATGGTCCAGCAGGACGCCGGCGCCGGTGTCGTCGGCGAGGGGGGTCAGGGTGGGCCGCCCGCGCAGCCGGGTGAGCAGTTCCTGGTGCCGGGCGGGCAGATCCTGCCAGTGCAGGCCCGGGTCGGTGGCGGTGAGCAGGGGTGCGTCGGCGCGGGTGAAGAGGGCGGCGACCACGCTGCGCGCACGCCAGAGGGATTTGAGCCTCTCCAGCGCGCCGGCGAGGGCTTCGGGCAGGCTGGCGGCCGTGGACAGCGAGGTGCTCAGGGCGGCCAGGGCCGCATCGCGCTGGACGGCGTAGTGCTCGGCGGTGACGTCCCGGAAGGTGCCGACGGTGACCTGGCGTCCGGTGTCGGGGTCGCGGGCCTTGTTGTAGGTGACGGTGACCCACAGGCGGTGGCCGTCGCGGTGGCGGACCGGGACGGTGTAGGAGCCCTGGGGGTTGTGCAGGAGGTCGGCGAAGGCGTCGCCGACCTGGTGGTGGGCCTCGGGGTCGGTGGCGGCGTCCGGCCACCAGGGCTGGACGGGTGCGTAGGGCAGGTCCTCGGGGCCGTAGCCGAGGATGTCGGTGAAGGCGGTGTTGATCTCCACGACGGCGCCGGACTCGTCGCAGACGAAGAACGCCTCCTGCAGGGAGTCGATCAGCGCGGTGCGCCAGCGCACGTGGTGGGTGCGCAGGCGGGCGAGGTGGACGCTGGCGCGTACCCGGGCCAGCAGTTCGGCGGCGGCGAACGGTTTGACGAGGTAGTCGTCGGCGCCGGCCTGCAGTCCCTCGATCGACGCCTCCTGCCCGGCCCGGGCCGACAGCAGCAGCACCGGCACCGAGGCCGTGCGGGTGTCACCGCGCAGCCGGGACAGCAGCGCCAGCCCGTCCAGGCGGGGCATCATCACGTCGCTGACGACGAGGTCGGGGATCTCACGGCGGGCGGAGTCGAGCGCTTCGACGCCGTCCCGGGCGGCGGTGACCTCGTACCCGGCGCCGGTCAGCAGGCGGGTGAGGTACTCGCGCATGTCGGCGTTGTCGTCGGCGACCAGCACCCGGGCCGTGCCCGCAGGCCCCGGCGGTCCCACAGGCCCCGCAGACCCCGCAGGCCCCGGCGGTCCCGCAGGCGCGGGCGTGTCCCCCACCGTGGCCCCCGGGCCCGCACCGGCGGGTGCGGTGGCGGACGGGGCGACGGTGGGCGAGGTGGCGGGTGCGGTGCCGGGCGGGGTGCCGGGCGGGGCGGGGGTGTTGCCCGGCAGCGCACCGGCGGGTGCGGCGCCGGACGGGGTGGCGGGTGCGGTGCCGGGCGGGGTGGCGGGTGGGGTGGGGGTGTTGCCCGGCAGCCAGCGCAGGGCCTCCTGGACGTAGGGGTCGGCGCCGGCCGAGCCGGCGGTGCCGCGGCCGGCGGGCATCACGCAGTCGGCGGGCAGGTGCGCGGTCCCGAACGCCAGCCGGATGGTGAAGGTGGTGCCCTCGCCCTCGGTGCTGTGCGCGCCGATCGTGCCGCCGTGCAGGCCGACGAGTTCGCGCACCAGGGCCAGCCCGATACCGCTGCCCTCGTTGGAGCGGGCGCGGGCGTACTCGATGCGGTGGAAACGCTCGAACAGCCGCGGCATCTCCGCCTGCGGCACACCGATCCCGGTGTCGGCGACGGTGACCACCGCATGGCCGCCCGCCCGGCGCACCGCGATACGCACCGATCCGTCGAAGGTGAACTTCAGCGCGTTGCTCAGCAGGTTGAGGACCACCTTCTCCCACATGCCGCGATCGACGTACACCGGTTCGTCCAGGGGCGGGCAGTCCACCTCGAACACGAGGTGGGCGCGGTCCATCGCCGAGCGGAAGACACTGGCCAGCTCCGCCGTGGCGGCGGCCAGATCGACCGGCTCGAAGCAGGCCTGCATCCGGCCGGCCTCGATCCGGGAGAAGTCCAGCAGCGTGTTGACCAGCTTGCCCAGCCGCAGCCCGTTGCGCACGATGACCTCAACTTCGCGCCGTACGGGCTCCTCCGCACCGGCCAGACGGGTGCGCAGTTCCTCGGCCGGACCCATGATCAGGCTCAGCGGGGTGCGGAACTCGTGGCTGATGTTGGAGAAGAACGCGGTCTTGGCCCGGTCGAGTTCGGCGAGTTCCTCCGCGCGCCGCTGCTGCGCCTCGTAGCTGCGGGCACTGCCGATCCCTGAGGCGATGTGCCCCGCGGTCAGCTCGACGAAGCCCCGGTAGCCCTCGTCCAGCACGCGGTACCGGTTGAGCGCCGCCACGAAGAACCCGTAAGGGGCACTGCCCTGCTGCAGGAGCGGGACCACGAGAGCCTGCACGGGGGGTTCGGGCCAGTCACCGGCGGGCAGGCCGGCGAACACGTCCCCGGCCAGCGGCACCAGCACCGCCTCGCCGGCGGCCAGGGCCGCGACGGGCCACACCGTCCCGGCACCGGCGGCATCGGCGGCATCGGGGGTGTCCGGCACGCCGGGAGTACCGGGGGCGCCGAGGGCGCCGGGCGCGTTGTGGCTGCCGGGCGTATCGGGCGCGGCGGGGGCACCGGGCGTATCGGGAGGCGGTGAGCGCGCCGCGGGTGTCAGGCGCGCCGGGGCTGCCGGGGGTGCCGGGCGCGCCGGGGGTATCACGGGCGGGCGCGCCGGGGGCGTCGGGCGCGTCGGGGGTGTCGGGCGCGCCGGGGGTGCCGGGCGTCTGGGACGGGAGGGTGGCCGGGGCGGCTGGGAGGGTGGCTGGGAGGGTGGCTGGTGTGGCCGGGTGGCCGGTGCCGATACCGGTCGCCCCGGCCAGCCGGGCGGTGTCCTCGTCGAACAGGTAGGTCAGGGTGAAGGGCAGGTCCTTGCGGTTGCGGGCCAGCTGCCGGTCGGCGAAGGCCAGCACCTCCTGCTCGGTGCGGATCACGCTCGGGTCCGAGCCCAGGTCGCGCAGCGTGGCCATGCGCCGCTCGCCGATCACCCGGTCGGTGTCCTCGCTGACCACGCACAGCATGCCGACGACCGTGCCGGTGTCGTCGCGCAGCGGACTGTAGGAGAAGGTGTGGTACGTCTCCTCGCTGTAGCCGGAGCGTTCCAGGAACAGCAGCAGTCCCTCGTCCCAGGTGGCCTGCCCCGTACGCAGCACGGTCTGGATGCGGGGGCCGATGTCGTTCCAGATCTCCGCCCACACCTCGTTGGCGGGCCGTCCCAGCGCCCACGGGTACTTCCGTCCCAGGGTGTCGCGCCGGTAGGCGGCGTTGCAGAAGAAGGTCAGCTCCTCGCCCCAGGCCATCCACATGGGAAAGCGGGAGGACAGCAGGATGCTGACGGCCGTCTGCAGGCTCTGGGGCCACTGCCGCGGCGGGCCGAGCGGTGTGGCCGCCCAGTCCACCCGGGCCAGGTCACGGCCCACCTCCCGGTCGGCGGTGAACACGTCACCGGCCGCCTCCTCAGGCTGCGGTCGGCGCCCCGGCTGCTGTGCACGCTCCACCAGACACCCGTCCCTTTCGTACCCCGCCCACCCTGGTGGACATCCCCGACATCTGCCACACGCACGCGTCTCACAACGGCGTGCCTATGCCCTGCCTGCCCCCGGAATGCCACCTGATGCCCGGTCCCCGTCCCGCCCCGTCCCGCTCCCGTCCGCCCCTCGCACGGTCGACGGTTTCCCGGCTCCGGCCGGCATTCTTCCGGAGCCCTCGAACGCCCGGCCGACCAGAGGAAGTTCCGGCTTTCCCCAGGCGGGCACTCGCGCCCGCGGCGGATAATCCTGGCGGGCAGCAAAAGACCCGCGGCGAACGACCGCCGGACAAGAACACCCCCCGGCCCGTCGTGGCCGAGCACACAGGAGTCCTGGTGAACGACACAGAGGGCACGCTGGCCATCAGCGTGCACCCCTCCCCGGCCGGCCCCGTGGTCCTGCGCCTGGCCGGAGAGCTGGACCACCACACCGGTGCCCGTCTCGGCCGTGCCGTGGAGGACCTGCTGCACAGCCCCGGCCCCGGCCCCGCTCCCGGCATCGTCGCGGACCTGTCCCGGCTGTACTACTGCGACTCCACCGGCATCACCACGATCCTCACCGCCCACGACCGCGCCCGGGCCACCGGCTCCTCTTTCTGCGTGGCGGCACCGAGCCCGGCCCTCGCCCAGCTCTTCCGCATGACGGGACTGGACCAGGTCCTCCCCTTCCACCCCAGCGTCCAGGACGCGGTCGAGGCCCTGAGCAACGACTGACGCCCCCCGTCCGCGGCGATACCCGCCGCCGGCCGAGGACGACACGACACCCCCGCAGACATCTGCCGTAAAAAGGCCGCCCCGGGCATTCGCGCGGACCACCAGGACCCCGAGGTGCGTGAAGACGCCGGTCTCCACTGCGCCCAAAAGCCCCTTTTCCTGATCAACTACCGCCGGCCCCCGACAGCCACCGACGGCCTGCTGTCACCCACGAAGGGGCGGAGTACAGCCGGCGCGCTGCCGGGGCGGCCCCCACAGCCCCCACGGCCCCCCGTCCGCCCTGCCGGCCCCCCGTCCGCCCTGCCCGCCCTGCCCGCCCTGCCCGCCCTGCCCGCCCTGCCCGCCCTGCTCCTGCTCCTGCTCCAGTGGGCCGATCGCGGCCCGGACGCCGCCGTCGCGGTAGCCGTCGTCCGGGAGGCAGCCGGCGGCGGTGCGGGCGTGTGGCGGAGGCGGCTGCGGGCGGCCTCGGGCGGCCGGGCGTGACGTGGTCGGCGGCTGTGGGAGCGGGCGGCCCCCGTCGCCGACCGTGGTCCCGCCCTGTCACATGGCCGATGGCCTGGCCTCGCCTACGCTGGAGCGTGTGATGAGCCCGTCCGTGACCCATCTGGCCGTCATCTGCGACTGGCCGCTGCTCCAGCTCGGTCTCACCCAGGCCCTCGAGGCGCAACCGGACATGAGGATCACGACGCTCGCCTCGTGCGTCGACGAGGTCGCCCTCGAAACGGCCGACGTCGAGGTGATTCTCCTGATCAACCTGCAGTCCCGCGATCAGGTGACCTCCCGCGAGGTGGCTCGGCTGTACCGGCAGGGACACGCCGTCATCGTGCTCTCCGCATCGGGCGCACCATCCGATGCCGTCCTGTGCATCAAGGCCGGTGCCCGCGGCTACTTGAGTCGGCAGACCGATGCCTGCGAGCTCGTCTCCGCCGTCCGCGCCGTCGCCTCGGGAAGCGACTATTTCGGTGCGAGTCTGGCCGGGCGCAGCATCCCGGCGCCCCCTCCGCACATCACCGGCCGGGAGAGACAGATCCTGCAGTTCGTCGCCGACGGCGCAACGGATCGTGAGATCGCCGCGAAGTTGAACATCGCCGAAAACACGGTTCACACGCATCTGGAGCGGCTGCGGAGAAAGAGCGGTTCCCGCCGTAGGGCGGAACTCACCCGATTCGCTCTGGAGAACGGGATCATCGAGGATGATCTCCTGGAATGATGAAAATTTCCTGGAATGATCACGGGGCCGTCGGTACCGCGTCCGGATGGATGTCGTTCAGGCTGGTGACGATGACGACGGACGCCGGATGCGCCGGCGCGGGGACCTGGATCAGCAGGGGGACGTAGACCATCTGCCCGTGCCGGAACTCCGCTTTCGCCGAAAGGCGGTAGCAGACAGGAGATTGGGGATTGCTCGACGTCGCGTAGCACCGGAGCACTGAATTCGCTCCGGCCGGGACGGTTCCCTCGGTCGCCGATGCGTCCCATGCGCCGGCGAGGCACACGGCGCCGGCGACTGCGAGGAGGACGCTTCGCACGGCTGCTCCGGCCAATTCGCATCACTCCGAAAGCGACGGGTGATCGGCGCCCCGCGAAAGTGTGACCCCCCGCGAGGCGCCGACGCCTGTGGAGACCCTTCAACGCTCAGCCCTGGGTACCGCCTTGCGTGTTGCCGGTGCCGCCACCCTGGGTGCCGCCCTGGGTGTTGCCGGTACCGCCACCCTGCGTACCACCTTGGGTGTTGCCGGTACCGCCACCCTGGGTGCCGCCCTGGGTATTGCCGGTACCACCACCCTGCGTCCCGCCCTGGGTGTTACCGGTACCGCCACCCTGGGTGCCGCCCTGGGTGTTGCCGGTACCGCCACCCTGCGTACCACCTTGGGTGTTGCCGGTACCGCCACCCTGCGTACCACCTTGGGTGTTGCCGGTACCGCCACCCTGGGTGCCGCCCTGAGTGTTGCCCGTACCGCCACCCTGCGTACCACCTTGGGTGTTGCCGGTACCGCCACCCTGGGTGCCGCCCTGAGTGTTGCCGGTACCGCCACCCTGCGTCCCGCCCTGGGTGTTACCGCCGCCGCCACCCTGCGTACCACCTTGGGTGTTACCGCCGCCGCCACCCTGCGTCCCACCTTGGGTGTTACCGCCGCCGCCACCCTGCGTCCCGCCCTGGGTGTTACCGCCGCCACCACCCTGCGTCCCGCCCTGGGTGTTACCGCCGCCACCACCCTGCGTCCCGCCCTGGGTGTTACCGCCGCCACCACCCTGCGTCCCGCCCTGGGTGTTGCCCCCCTGCTTGGGCTTCTTGTTGCAGTTGTGCTTGCACGGCTTGTCCGGGAGCAGGCGGTGTGCCTGTGTACCGTTGCCGACGTGCCCTTGAGTTGCTGAGACTGTGCCCGTCGGTGCGGGCGCCGCCGAGGCAGGGGTGCCGATGGCGAGAATTCCTCCCACCATGGCCGCCGACGCTATCGCGGTCGCAATCTGCTGCTTCTGGCGTTTCCCCACGAGCCTGCTCCTCTCTCCCAACACAATTGTGTCTACTGTCGCATTCAGGGATTCATGCGCCGGAATGATGAAAAGCGGAGACCGGTCGGGCGCAGGGCCGACCGTCAGAAACCTTTTTACGTGAGCTTCCATTTTTCCGTCGCGGGCAGCTGCAAAAGGTCACTCCACGCATGGGACGGGCGACCTGTTCAGAGGAGGAGACTGCTCGCCGCACTTGGATCCCGCCCGGTTGGCCCTCAAAGCCAGCACGACACACGAAGCGGGGCAGTACTCATGCTCCCCTCGTGTTACAGCGTCGTCAAATCAAGTCGAACCCGAAATATATTCAGGCGTCTGCGCTTGTGGTCAGAAATGACTACAGGCGGCCGGCGGAAATATTCAGGACTCGATCACGCAGAACGGGGAGTTCGGAGCGGCCCCCGCCGATCCGGACCAGGCCCAGGTCCAGGTCCAGGTCCAGGTCCAGCGTCTCCTCGGCCCGTACCGGCCTGGCGCAGGACGTTCCCCCCAGGGCCGAGGACCACACGGTGGCCGCCCCCTGCCGCATTCCGCCGTGGACGCCCGCCGCGCAGCATGCCGGTGGTGCGCCGCGGCCCGCGGAGTCGTGCCGGTGGGGAGCGGCGTGCGGTGTGGCGGGGCGTCTCGTCGCCGTCCCGCTCGACGACCGAGACCGGTGTGGAGCCGCGGAGCCGCACTCCGGCCCGGCTGTCGTACGACCAGGCGCCGGCCGTCCTCGCGCTGTTCGCGTGCGGCCAGGGTGTGCCGCTCCGGGGGCGTACCGCGGCCGCACGATTTTGCGTCGCCTGCCGGGGGCCGCCGGTAGGGCCGCTGCACGCGGGGGCGCGAGAAAGACATGGCGGTGTGACCGGCTCGACGACGCCGTGGGGTTCCGGGTGGGTCAGGGGCGGGGGGTGAGGATCTCCAGGGCGCCGGTGTCGGTGTCGTAGCTGCGCAGGGTGATGAGGCGGGCGGACAGGGGTGGGGCGGGCAGGAGACCGGGGATCTGCCGGTCGGTGAAGGCGCCGGGGCGGCGGGTGCGGCCGAGGGTGATGTGCGGGCTCCAGCGCGTGGGGTGGTGGAAGGGGTTGAGGGTCTCGGGCGGGCTGTCCGAGGCGACCGCCTCCCACACCCGGCGGTGCAGGCCGGCCAGCGCACTGTCGAGGTCCAGTGCCCAGGCCAGGACCGAGGTGGGCCGCTCGAAACGGACCAGGCCGGTGAAGCGCACCGGCAGCGGCAGGACGGCGGCCGCCCCGGCGAGTTCCCAGCGGATGGGTGCGGTCAGCTCGGGGCAGGCGGCCAGGGTGAGATGCGGGCTGTTGGTCGGCGAGGGATGCCGGGCCTGGCTGGGCAGACCCGCATCCGCGAGCCGCCGCCAGGCCTGCCGGACCGCCGTTTCCGCCGTCTCGTCCAACAGGAGCTCGACCGTGCGCACCGCCGCAGCCTACCGGCGCTCCGGATACACCAACCGGAAAGCCGGACAGCAAGCCGGTACCGGGGGGCCGGACAGCAGGCCGGTATGGGGGGCCGGGCAGCAGGCCGGTGGGCGTGGGCGGCCGGCAGGCCGGTACCGGGGGGCCGGGCAGCAGGCCGGTATGGGGGGCGGGCGGCCAGGCCGGTGGGGTTCGCCGGACGGCAGGCGGGTGGGCGTGGGCGGCCGGCAGACCGGTGCGGGCGGCCGGCTGGGGATGCTCTGAGTTGGCTCAAGTCGCTTGGCGGACACCGGGCATGGCGGTCAGTCTGATCTTCATGACAGCAATCAGGCACCTGGGCAGGAAGAGCGATGTCGTGCTGGCCCTGCGGGACGCGGACGTGATCGCGGCACAGTTGCGTCAGGCGCTGGCCGAGGCCTCACCGCAGGAGCGTCCCGGCCTCGAGCGCGCCGCCGCGCTGGTTGAGTCCACCGCCGCGGCGAGCGAGACCCGGCTGCGGGCCCGCTGGGTCCGCGACCGGCTGGCCGAGGCCGGCTTCAGCGGCGACATCACCTCCGTAGCCGCCGTCAAGGCCCTGCGCCAGGCGGAGCCGCGGCTGAGCCTGCTCGCGGCGGTACAACTGCAAAAGGACGCCGTGACCCACCCGGAATAGCCCCCGCGGGCACGGGCACCGCACAAAGACGGGTGCCCGGCATCAGGCGGGCGGTGGGTACCGGGCGGGGGCATGTATCGGGCGCCGACACCGGGCGGACGGCGGACGCCAGCCGTCGGGCGGGACGGGTACGGGCAGCGGGCGCCGGACACCGGACGGACAGCGACAGCGGCAGCGGCCGTGGCCGTGGCCGTGGCCGTGGCAGCGAGTGTCCCGGGATGTTTCTTTGTCACCGGGGCGTGGTGTCGCGGGCGAGGGTTCCCCGGGGGCCGGGCTGCTCGGCGATGAGGGCACACGCCCCGGTGGTGACCCGGTCACTGACCCAGCCCACGGGTTCGACCGTCCGCCACGAGGGGCACGAGGGGTTCGCTGTCGGGACCGCGGCCGCCTCCCGGCCGTGCAGCAGCCACGGCCTCGTCCGCGGGCCCTCGAGCCGGGGCGGACCGCAGCAGTCGTACAGGCGGCGGCCGACCCGGATATGTGCGCCTCGCCCGCACGCTCAGGCTTCGACGGCCGGCGAACCGGCCGAGAGCCCCCGGGCAGCCGGATCCCGGTCAAGGCCGTCTGTGCTACGGGCAGGCCGCGGACCGGACCCGGCGACCTGCCGCACACACCAGGCCCCGGCACCGGATGACCAGCCGGGCCCGTTCCTCCGAGCCGACGACCGCCGCCAGCGCAGCCAGAGGAACCAAGGCGGCCGGTCCCCCCGGCGCGGGGGCGCACCCGGGGCGGCGAGCAGGAAATACCCCTGCGGGCGGGCGCCGGTCAGCCGGCGGCGGCCGGCGGCCAGGGCGGCGCCGACGTCGCGGGTACCGGGGGCCACGCACAGCGTGCAGGCGACGGCACCCATCCCCCGACGCACCCCGGGGCCCTGAGTCTTCGGCGTGCTGCGCACGTTCGGACAACGCTCCCCCCCCCCGGGGGGGCCGCCGGTTTCGCATCACCGGCGAGCCGATCCGGGAACGGGCGTTCCACCGCCGGACACCGGGCATGCACACGAGTGTCCTTCCCGGTCGGCCCGCGGCAAGGCCCGGTCTGGGCGGGCCGGCTCGGCGTCCTCGTCCCAGGCCACCGCCCCGCCGCCCTGACACAGGGCATAAAATCCGGTCCCATGCCGAAGCCTGACGAGCTGATCATTGACATCGCCGCCCTTGTGGAGTCCGGGCAGAGCAGTCAGATGTCCCTGACCGTGGTCACCGGTGGTGCCGTCATCACCGGCCGGCTGGCCCCTGAAGCCATGTGGAGGCAACGGGTGAGGGAGGTACTGACCGACTCCGCCCAACTGAGCGATTTCTCCGCCGTCTTCGACCACCCCGCCAGGCAGGCCGGACCGCCCACACACCTGCACTTCCACCTCGCCCGGATCCTGCAGGGCCCGGTAGGGATCCCGGAGACGGGCGGAATGTACCGCGTCGCGATCGACGACGTCAGCGCCTGGACCGTAGGCGACTTCAGCTACTTCGACCACTGACCCACCCCGACCCGACACCCAGCACAACCCCGGACCGGCCGGCCCGGGCCGACCCCGGACCGGACCGGACCGAGCCGGACCGGGCCGGGCAGGGCCGGGCAGGGCCGGACCGGACCGGACCGGCCCGGCCCCCCTGCCCAGCTCACACCCCCCCGCGCAACGGAACTTCCTCGATGCGGCACATCTCAAAAAATTTCCACAGCGATGAGCAGCACGAGTAATTGCAAGAACGGGCCGGTAAAACGCGACAGCGCCTATCTGCCCGGCGGAAAATCCGCGCGGGCGCGGGCGCTGAAATGAGTGACGCGATGCGGACGCACGGACGCAAGGTTCGGGGCCTTCCGCCTATGCAGTGAGCCTACGAATCTCCTGATCGCTGTCCACAGGTGAGACCACCGGCGGAAACGCGCGTAGCTGGGGCCCGCACCCCGAAGGATGCGGGCCCCAGCTACACAGTGCGCGTGAGCGTCAGGCGAGAACGATGTTCTCGGCCGTCAGGCCCTTCTGGCCCTGCGCGATGTCGAAGGTCACCTTCTGGCCCTCGATCAGCTCACGGAAGCCCTGGGCGGCAATGTTCGAGTAGTGGGCGAACACGTCAGCGCCACCACCGTCCTGCTCGATGAAGCCGAAGCCCTTTTCCGCGTTGAACCACTTCACGGTGCCAGCAGCCATGTCATTTCTCCTTCGGGGGCAGTGCCTCGGCGTCCGCACCTCGCGGACACCGTGTCGCCGCGATGATCACCCCGCCCGGAAAAAAACCGGATATACAAAAGTGCCTTCCAGCGGCACGTGACCGTCCGGAGAGCACCTGAAGTTTCGGGAACCACAACTGCAACTGAGATCGACAGTAGCACGCCGCAGCGGCCTGCGCGTGGTGAAGAAATCCACTCCACATACTGGGGCAGACAATCTGTCCGCATGTCCCGTTGAAATCTGAGCCCGCGGGTACAGATATTGATCCGGCCGGATCAAAACGTTTTGTGAACATGGACGCGCCATGGACACCTGTCACGCGTCTGCACCGCGCTGCGCCGCTCCCCCGTCCGCACCCGGTACAGCACCCCGCCGGTCCCGCGCAGCGGCGAAGTCCGCCGCCCCTCGGCAGTGGCGAGGGAGGGCAAGACCGGCCCGGGGGGCTCCCCACTCACCGGTTCCGGTGAGTCGAAGTCATCAACGCCGGTGGCGGGGGTAGCAGGTAAGAGCTCTCAACCGTTCGCACGAAAGTGGTGCCCCGTCATGGCCGAAACCAGGGACGTCGTCGAGCTCATCCTCCAGGACCACCGCCGGATGGAGGACCTGTTCCGCCTGATGCGCAGCGTCGAGGCCGACCGGGCCGGTGCGCTGAAGGAGTTCGCGGACCTGCTGATCGCGCACGCGCAGGCCGAGGAGGCCAAGGTCTATCCCGCCCTGAAGCGGTACAAGAACATCGACGACGATGAGGTCGAGCACGGCGAGCACGAACACGACGAGGGCAACCAGGCCCTGCTCGACCTGCTCGAGGTGGACGAGGTCGGCTCCGAGGAGTGGGACTCCAAACTGGAGGAACTGGTGGAAGCCGTCACCCACCACGCCGACGAGGAAGAACGCACCATCCTCAACGGCGCGCGGGAGAACGTGGCGATGCAACGGCGCGAGGAACTGGGCACGGCGTTCTGGGAAGAACGCGAGCGGCAGCTGAAGAGCGACTGCGGCTCGGTCGACAACGTACGCCGCATCGTGGGCTCCTGACCCCCAGCCCCTGCCGGGACGGGCTGTCTCAGCCCGTCCCGGCGTAGCCCGGCCCGGTTCGGGCGCCCCCTTCGTCCCCCAGGGGGCCAGTGAGCGCCCGGCGGGAGGGGGTGGGGGCGCGTGCCGGTTGCGTCGATTGCGGCTAGGCGGCCTTCTGGGAGGCGGCCGCGGCGGGATGCAGGTCCTCCAGTGTGAGCTGGTGGGCGGGAGCGTCGGGGAGCACGGTCTCGCGGGTGAGGTGGAGATGGGGGTCGGCGTGGAGGAGTTCGCCGGGTTCCAGCGGCCGCCAGTGAGGGTTGTCGTCCATGCGTTCGCTGGCGACGACCACGGCGGGATGGTCGGCCAGGTGGGAGGAGTGGACGCGCATACGGCCGTGGCTGCCGCTGTGGTCCAGGTGCCGGCTGCCGTGCTCTCCCCCGGCCTGCCGCTGAAGGACGTACAACTCGTGGGTGTCCGGGTAACGCAGCGCCCACAGATCCCCGGGAGTGATGAGGATCAGGTTCAGGGCGTAGAGGGGCAGGTTCGCGGCGATCCAGCCGGCGGCCTCACGGATGCCCGCGCCGACGTCGCCGCCGTGCCGGCGTATCTCGCGGGTGATCAGCGCGAAGAACCTCTCGGAGTCGGTGTCCCCCCGCACCAGTGACCGGTCCCCGCCCAGGTGGTCATCGAGCCGGTCCAGACCCTCGATGACCCCGTTATGAGCGAAGAGCCGCCCGTCCTGCTCGAAGGGATGGGTGTTGCGCATCTCCAGACTGCCAGTGGAGGCGAAACGGACATGGGCGACAAACGTCTGCGACTCCTCCTGACGGGCCTCCTCGGCGAAAGCCCGGTCCCGGTAGGCGGCGACAGGGGCCTTGTCCACCCGCGGGGTGCCGTCGGCGGCGAAATATCCCAGGCCCGTGCCGTCGGGGTCACGGTGGCTTTGCCGGCTCAGGCTGTCGGGGGCGTCCAGCAGCCAGAACGTGGCATGAGTGCGCAGCGGGGCACTGCTGAGACCGAAAAGGCGGCACATGATTCCTCCAGGGTGTGTGCCGAAAGTGCCCCCGAGACCAGGAGATGAACCCGCCAGGACCGATCCGGATACGACACCGTGGCCGCCCCTTCTACCCGGCAGAGATACCGCGACCAGGGGCTGAAGCTGCCAGGACCGGCCCGGGACCGGCGGAACGGTCCAGCTTCGACGCCGGCGGCCGGCCCTCCGCCGGATCCGGCATTCCTGCCGGCGGAGGGCCGGCCGCCGGCAGGAATGCCGGATCCGGCGGGAAAAGGAGGCCAGCGGTTTGCCCGGGGGGGGCGTGCGTGGCCTGCGGCTCTCCCGCGTCGCTGGGGGTCTTCGCCATCGGCGCGTCCCTTTCGCAGGCGTGCTCGGATGCCGGCCGGTCCTCCCCCGGGTCATTTTGTCATGTGCCACGCCGACAGGGCGGGCACAGGACGGCGGCGCCCGGCTGCGGACGGGCGGACCACCGGGCAGGGCCGCCCGGCCGGGCGGCGGACGTGGTCGGCCGGCGGGCACGTCGCCTCGTCGGCGCGAGGCGGGCGAGGCAGGTCTGCATGCCTGGTGGGCGGCGTGGGCGGGTCGGTGTGCGAAGCGGGTGTGATGCCGGGGGGGCAAAGGGTGTGGGGGCGGGTCCGGGGGGTTATTCGGGGCGGCTGAAGCGGTGGGCGGCCCAGAGCAGCGCGGTGGCGCCGCCGGCCAGCAGGAGCGCGCCCTCCAGGAGCAGTGGGGGCTGCCAGCCGGACCATGTGATGCCCGCGGTGGTGGCCGCCTGGTGCCCTGCGCGCAGCGCGATGCAGCGGCGCAGCAGGTCCACGCCGTAGGCGAGCGGGTTGACGGCGGCCAGGGTGTGGGCCCATCCGGGCAGGTTGTGCAACGGGAAGAAGCCGCCGGACAGGAACAGCAGCGGCATCATCACCAGGCCGAGCAGCATGTGGAAGGCCTCGGGCCGGTCGATGCTCACGGCCAGCAGCAGGGACAGGGCCGTGACGGTGAAGGAGGCCAGGATCATGCCGGCCAGGAGCAGCGCCAGCAGGAGTGGGTCGTAGGGCAGACCGACGGCGCCGGCCAGGGTGAGCAGGACGGTTCCCTGGACGGTGGAGACCAGGGTGCCTCCGGCGCAGCTGCCGATCAGGAGGGTGGGCCGCGCGACCGGGGCCATCAGCAGTTCCCGCAGGTAGCCGCTCTGCCGGTCGGTGATCAGGCGGACACCGACGATGATGGCCGGTGCCTGCACCGTCATCATCAGCATGCCCGGGAAGAGGTAGGCCTGGTAACCGACGCCGAGCGAGGAGTCGGGGATCAGCGCGGCCAGACCACCGCCCAGGGCGAAGAGGTAGAGCACCGGCTGGAGCAGCATCAGCGCGGTGTGGGTGGGCTGGGCCGCCATGCGCAGCAGATCACGATGGACCAGAGCGTGCACCGCGCGCAGTTCATGAGACAGCAGTGACCCGGACCCGCGACCGGCCCGACCGGACCCACCGGAAGGACCAGAGGTTCCGGAAGACCCAGACCCACCGGGAGCACCGGAGGCCTTGGGGGGGTGAGGGGTGTGAGGGGTGTTGGAGGCTTCCGGGGCCGGGAGGGCGGGCGCGGTCATGGGGCCTCCTGGGCGGCCGCCGGCGCGGTCGCGGACGCTGCCGGGTGGGAGCGGGGGGTGTGGATGCTGCGGCCGGTGTGGTGGAAGAAGACGTCGTCGAGCGTGGGCGGGGTCGCGGACGCGGCATGCACCGCGATGCCGTGGTCCGCCAAAGCCGCGCACAACCGGGGGATCCAGGCACTGCCGTCGGGCAGACGCAGGGACAACCCCCCGGCGTCCAGAGTGACGGCAGACCCCGCGGACACAGCCCCGCTCACGGTCCGGTCCTCAGCCCGGTCCTCAGCCCGGTCCTCAGCCCGGTCCACGGCCCGGCGCACGGCCTGGTCCACAGCCCGGTTCACGACGTGGCAGGCCGCGGTGTCGTCGCCGGTGTGCAGCACCAGCCGGTCCTCGCCGATCTCGGCCTTCAGCGCGTGGGGGGTGCCCTCGGCCACGAGCCGGCCGTGGTCGAGGATGCCCAGGCGGTCGCAGTTCTCCGCCTCCTCCAGGTAGTGGGTGGTGATGAACAAGGTGCTGCCGTGCTGCTCGCGCAGGGCGCGCAGGTGCTGCCAGACCTGGGCGCGGGCGTGCGGGTCGAGACCGGTGGTCGGCTCGTCGAGGAACAGCACCTGGGGTGCGTGCAGCAGACCGCGGGCCAGTTCCAGACGGCGGCGCATCCCCCCGGAAAGGGTGCGCACCGGGGAGCGGCGGCGGTCGGCCAGAGCGACGGCCTCGAGCATCTCGGTCACGCGCAGGCGGGCCTGGCGGCGACGCAGCCCGTACAGGCGGGCGTGGATGTGCAGGTTCTGCTCGGCCGTCAGGTCGGGGTCCAGGGCGCTGTGCTGGAAGAGCATGCCGACCCGCCGCCGTACCTGCTCCGGCCGCTCGAGGACGTCCGCGCCCGCCACCATGGCCTGTCCGGCGGTGGGACGGGCCAGGGCACACAGCAGGGCGAGGGTGGTGGACTTGCCTGCACCGTTGGGGCCGAGGAAGGCGTAGGTCTCGCCCTGGAACACCTCCAGATCCAGGCCATCAACAGCGCGCGTGACACTCCCCTCCGGACCCGCGTAGCTCTTGACCAGACCACGGGTACGGATGGCGGGCGCCGGCCGGACGGCACGCCCCCCGTCCTCCACAACCATGCCCACACCCATACCCGGAGCAGCACCCGCACCCGGAGCAGTACCCGAGGCGGCATCCGGCACGGTGGGCCGCCCGGCGTCCGGGCCGGTGCCCGGGCCAGGGTCCAGGTCGGTGAGCGCGGTGGTGCCCGGGGCGGTGAGCGCGGTGGCGCCTGGCCCGGTACCCGGGCCAGGGTCGGGGGGCCGGTCCCGGGCAACGAGCGGCACGGCGCCCGGAGCGGTGCCTGGGCCGACGTCCGGAGCGGTGCCCGAGGCGGTGCCCGGGGCGGTGCTCGGCTTGGCGTCGAAAGCGGCGCTCAAGGCAGGGTCCGGTGTGGCGGAATGCCCGGCATCCGGCGCGGTGCCCGGGCCAGCGCCTGGGTCGATGGTCAGCGCGGCGCCCGCCGCGGTACCCGGGCCGGGGTCCGGGGCGGTGGGCGGGTCGGGGTCGGTGGGCGGGGTGGTGGTGAGTGGGGCGGTACCGGGTGTGGTGGTCGGGGGGGTTGGTCGGGTGCGGGCGGTGTCACCGGCAGGTGCCTGCATGGTCGGCTCCTCGTCCACGGGGGTGTCGTGCGCGGGCCTGCGGGCCGCAGCGTGCCGGCTGTGGCGGTACGGGGTGCGGAGTGCGGGCGGCCTGCGCTCCGGCCGGCGGCTCCCCCTGTCGGGGGCTGCCGCCGGCCGGAGGTTCTCGGCTAGGCGCAGCTGATGCCCACGCAGACGGTGTTGAGCAGCGTCAGCAGGCCGACGCAGGCGCACGTCCCGGAGTACGAGGCTCCGTCGAAGTCGACCGGGTCGGTCTCCGGAAGGGCGTGCAGGTGGGCCAGCAGCTCGAGGGTCTGGTTCTCCATGACATTCTCCTTCTTCGTGCGATGGCGACAGGGGGCCCTGTCGCTCAGCCCGGCTGCTGGACCATCCAGTGCCGGGAGTCGTGGTGGCGGGTCCTGAGCAGGAACGCCAGGATTCCCGCGGCGCCGTCGCTCCAGCTCGTGGAGATCTCCCCGTACTCGTTGGGGAAGACGACGTGGGTGGTGCGGCGGGCCCGTTCACAGACCAGGAGACGGGCCAGTTCCTCGGCCATCGCGTGGTAGGCGGACTCGCCGGTGGCCTCGGCCATATCGAGGAGGAAGTCACCGTTGCCCGCCAGTCCGTGGCACTGGGCGACGGCGGCGCGTGAGGCGCGTTCCATGACGGCGTGTGCGGCGCCGCGGGCCAGATCGGCGTACCGGCCGTCGCCGGTGCGCTGCCACAGCCGGATCAGGAACGAGCCGATACCGGCCGAGCCGTGACACCAGTACGGCGCGGTGGGCGGGTCCGTGGCCTGGGCCGGCCACTGCACTGCTTCACCGACCCTCACCGCGTGAGCCACCAGGTGCTCCCCCGCGGCAACAGCCAGCTCCAGATGCTCCGGCCGCTCTGAGACGTCCGCGGCCGCCAGGAGGAAGCTGCCGATGCCGGCCGAGCCGTGCGCGAAACCCAGGTAGCGTTTGCCGGCCTCCTGCGACACCGCCTCCGCCGGAACCGGCCAGCTCACCCCCGACGGCTCGGCCTGAGCCGCGGCGGCCAGCCGGTCCGCGGCGGCGGTGACCAGTTCGGCCAGCCGCTCATCACCGGTGCGCTGCCACAGGTGGGCGGCGGCCAGACCACTGCCCGCGGTGCCATGGGTGATGTCATGACTGGCAGTCGGCTCCACCGCAGCCAGAGCCAACGCCAGCGCATGGTCCGTCAACCGCCGCTCGGCCACCGCACGGCCCGCCTCGTACAACGCCCACGCGGTCCCCCGGCCGCCGAAATGCAGACCCGGACGAATGGCGCGGGTGTCCGTACGGGCGGCGATCCAACGACCCGCGGTCGAGATCACCTCCGGCAGACGCGGGTCGCCGGTGAGCTCGAAACACCGGGTCAAAACCGCCAGTACACCTGCCGCGCCCTGCTGCACCGTGCACGGACCCGTCTCCCCCGCCAACGTCGACACCGGCCACAACCGCACCCCGCCCTCCGGGGCCATCGTGTCGAGGAGATGCTCCACCATCCCGGCGGCCGCGGCCTCGACCACCGTGTCCGACCCGGCCACCGACGCCACCCCACCAACGGGAACAGCAGCAGAAGCGGATACGGGCACGGGGGCGGAGGCGGGATACCTCGGATGCGACAGGCTCCCGCCCTGCCGGGACAAGCCCGTACCGCCTGGCTTCCCCTCCGCGCTGTCCACGGGCAGGGCGACCACGCCCCCGGGCAGGCCGCTCCCGCGCCGCGCCGGATCCGCGCCGTCCTCTGGCGGGGTTCTCGTCCCGGGTGAGGGCAGGTCCACGCCGTCTTGGGGCAGGGCTTTGGTCCCGAATCCAGGCAGTCCCGTGCCGCCCCCGTGCAGGGTTTCCGTCCCGGGTGAGGGCAGGGTGGTCCTTTGCCCGGGCTGGCCGCTCTCGTGTCCCGGCAGGCCCGTGCCGCCCTCGCCGTCCCTGGGCAGAGTTTCGGTCCCGAGTGGGGGCAGGATGGCCCCGGCCGGGGGCAGGGCGCGGTGGAGTGCTTCGCGTGCTCGGTCGGGGTCCCAGCGTGCGCCGGGATCGTCCTTCATCAGGTTGAGGATCATGTCCTGCAGGCCGCCGGGCAGGCGGAGCCTGGGGGCGCAGGCGGCCAGCCACTGCTCCAACCGCTCCTCGGCCGCAGTGGTGTCGGGCTCCTCGGGCAGCAGCTGGGGCACCTTGCCGGCGAGAACGAAACACACGGTGGCGCCGAGACTGTAGTAGTCGGCCGTCGGACAGACCGCGGCGTCCTTGAGGCGTTCGGGGGCGCTGAACCCGGGGGTGCCGACACGGGTCGGGAGCATGACCTCGTCGGTCAGCACGGCGAGTTCCAGGTCGATCAGGCGCAGTTCGCCGTCGGGGCGGACCATGACGTTGCCGGGGGTGAAGTCCCTGAGCACGCAGCCGCAGGCATGCGCCGCCGCAACCAGGTCCACCAGCCGTTCGACCTGGGCGAGCGCCTCCACCCGGTAACGTGCGGCGCCGACGTCCCGGAACCGCTCCGCGACCCAGGTCCGCAAAGGCACACCCGGCACCTCCTCCTGGGCGAGGAACACATGCCCGCCGATCTCGAACACCGCGAGCGGCTCGGGCGCCAGCCCGGTGTGCTTGAGTTTCTCCAGGATCCGGGCCTCGGCCCGCAGCCAGTCACGCACATCGGAGCCGGCCATATCGCCCTCGACGTGCGGCCGCGCCTCCTTGATCACCACCGGGGCGGACGTGGTGACGTCCGTACCGCGGTAGACACCGCCCTTGTTGGTGTGCCGGATCGCTTCCCGCACCGCGAACCGGCCCCCCAACAAAACCGGCCCACTCGGTGGCTCGGTCCGGCGGGGCGGGGCCGGCACCGACGCCGGGAACGGACTGACGGCCCACGGCGGCGGACAGTACTGCCCGGTGCGTTTGTCCTCCACCGGGTTGCCGTCGGGGTCCTCGATGAACCACACCAGCAGCCCCTGCTCCGACACCCGCCGCCGGCCAACGAACGCGCCGTAGCGGTAATGCACCAGACTCTGCGGCGCATACGGCTGATCGGACAGGATCCGCGGACCGGCCAAACCTGCCGTCGCCCGGTGCAGTGCGAGCGCCACCCGCGCCGCCGCCTCGTCCGAGGGCGGATAGACGGTGATGAACTTCCCCGCACTCCCCCGCGGCGTCGCCCGGGAATTCAGCGCACTCACCTGCTCGAGCGAGCGCACGAACTTGAATCCCGACTCCTCCCCCAGCAGCACGTCCAAAGCCCTGACAAGGACCTGCGGTGCGGACACGGACGTCGCCGACACATGCAGCTTCCAGCCCTGCCGCAGCCGCATCCCGCACGCAGGGGTGAGCCGGCACCACACCTCACCCGCATCCACCGTCCACCGCGCGCCGGTGCCGGTCGCCTCCAACGCCCGCCGGCAAAGACTTTCGAGGTCGACTCCGGTCGCGTGGCTCGTCATATACGTTCCCCCTCAAACGGCAACAACCGCCGGCTGGAATACGCCCTCAGCACACAAAGAACGTACAGCCCCCACCCGGAAAACGTCACCGAAACCAGCGAGCGCACAAAGCTATAACGACAGAAGATAGCGCAGACCGGCGCACCCACCAGGCGCACAAACCCTCACCACGGCTTTAAATAATCCACCCGTTCGAAGGCACCACCACCATAAACACGAGAAAACAAACCAGAAAACCGAACACACCCCCACCCCCAAATAGCCCCCCACCAGTATCTTTGCCCCCACAAACAACCATCACCAACCCCAGCCACCCCAACCCTCGACACCCGACCCGCACGGTTCACGAAATAGGCGCGGACCGAGTTCGAATTCCACCACCACCCACCCGAAGAAACACAAGAAAACGAAACTGCATGCACGGCCGGACCCAGCAACCCCACCCGTACCCGACACGAAAAACACCAGACACCGAAAGGCCGGTCAACACTCAAAAACGACTCACAAAACGAACCAGAACCTTCGGGACCCGGCCCGCCCCTAAAGGCAACAGGTCGTCGGCAGTTCCAGAAACACCGGCTCGCCGTGCAGCCAGGTGCTGTCTCACGAGGGGAGGCAGGCGGGACGCCCCGCCCACCGGCGGGTCGGCTCCGGTGCCACGACGCAGTTCCGGTCGCGGCACCGGGGCCGGCGGGCACCCGCACGAGTTTCGTAACGCGTCCGATCTCGTCGCTCGTCCGAGCGATCCGGTGGAACGTCGTGCGCGCCATGGTCGCTGCATGACTGACACCCCCTACCCCAACGCCGCGGACCCGCAGCGCGCTCCCGAGCCGGGCGAGGCGCCCGGCACCAGCCGCAGGTCCGTCATCGCCGCCCTCGGCGGCGCCGCGCTCGGCTTGGCCGCAGTGGGACTCGCCGCCACGCAGAGCGCGGCCGCGGCGCCCCTGAGCGCGAACCGGTCCACTCCCCCGCTCGCCGCGGCGTGCGTCCTCACGCCCGAGCAGACCGAGGGCCCCTACTACCTGGACCTGGAGCGGGTCCGCAAGGACATCACCGAGGGCAAGGCCGGCGTTCCGCTGACCCTGCGCGTCACGGTCATAGACAGCACCACGTGCGCCACGCTGCCCAACACGGCCGTCGACATCTGGCACTGTGACGCGCTGGGGATCTACTCCGGCTACGTCGCAGGCGGATCCACCCCGGACACGACCTTCCTGCGCGGTGTGCAGCTGACCGACGCGTCCGGGGTCGCGGAATTCACCACCGTCTACCCGGGTTGGTACGTCGGCCGGGCCCTCCACATCCACGTCAAGACGCACGCCGGCGGCACCGTCTCCAACGGGACCTATCACGGAGGCCATGTCTCCCACACCGGCCAGCTCTACTTCCCGGAGACGTACAACACCAGGGTCGCCGCCCTGTCGCCCTACCGGAACAACACGGCCACGCGCACGCTCAACGCGAGGGACGGCATCTACCGCAACGGCGGTTCGGCCACCTTGTTGGCCCTCACCCAGACGGGCAGCGACCTGAGCAAGGGCGTGACCGGGACCGTCGTACTCGGGATCGACCCCACCGCCACACCCTGACGGTCGATCAGGGCGCGGCGGCCGAGCCCGGCCGCCGCGCGCACCGCCCACTCGCCACGCATGGTTTCGGCACGAGAACGCACGGCCAGGAATCGGGGATGAGCCGGAGTCGAACGTGCGAGGTATGCGGTACGACGCTGATCACGAGGCCGCAGGGCGGCCGGCCGGCTCGCTACTGTTCCAACGCCTGTCGGCAGCGGGCTCTCCGGTGGCGGACGGCAGCGCGGGACGCCTTCCGGACCCAGGGCGCCGCGTCGGTCGCGGCCCCCACCACAGCACCCGCTGCGGCGACCGCAGCAACCCGTGGCCGCGCCCTGCCGCCGGCGCTCGACTCCTTCGTGGGCCGGCGGCAGGAGTTGTCGGGCCTGCGCGCGCTGCTCAGGAGCACACGGCTGCTCACGCTGACAGGGGCGGGCGGTGTGGGCAAGACGCGGCTGGCGCTGGAGTTCGCCAGAAACATGTCCAGCCGGTACGCCCGGCTCGACCTGGTGGAGCTCGACGCGCTGCGGGACGGCGCGACTCTGACGCAGTTCGTGGCCGCCGCGCTGGGCGTGGGCGAACGGGCGGGCCGTACGGGGGTCGACGTCCTGGTCCGTGCCATCGGTGATGCCTCCCGGCTGCTGCTTCTGGACAACTGCGAGCATCTCGCCGAGCCGTGCGCCCGGCTGGTCGTGACCCTGCTGGGCCGCTGCCCCCGGCTGCGGATCCTGGCCACGAGCCGTGAGGCACTGCGGGTGCCCGGAGAGACCGTGTTCCGGGTCGGCGAGCTGTCCCTGCCGCCGGCTGACGCCGGGGACGACGTGACGGCCCTGCTGCGGGCGGACGCGGTGCGGCTGTTCGTGGAACGCGCGGCGCACCGCTCGCCGGGGTTCACGCTCGACCGGACCAACGGCCCGCTGGTCGCGGAGATCTGCCGACGGCTGGACGGCCTGACGCTCGCCGTGGAACTCGCGGCCGGTCACATCGGCGCCCTCGCGCCGGGCGACATCCTCGCCGGCCTGGACGGCCAGGCGTCCCAGCTGGATCTCCTGACCGGTGGCAGCAGGACCGGGCCCCCGCGGCACAGCGGGCTCGCCACCACCGTCGACTGGAGCCACCGGCTGCTGGATCCGGCGGAACAGGCCGTCTTCCGGCGCCTCGCGGTCCTCGGCGGAGGGTTCGATCTGGCCGCGGCACGCTCGGTGTGCGCCGGCGGCGGCGTCGGACCGCGAGAGGTCCTGCCCCTCCTGTGCGCGCTCGAGGCGAAGTCACTGATCGTACGGCTGCCGGGGGACGCGGCGCCCACCCGCTTCCGGCAGCTCGGTGTCACCCGCGCCTACGCCATGGAACGTCTGCGCGCATCCGGCGAGTTGGGCCCCACCCTGCGCAGCGCGCTCGGGTGGCTCCAGGAGGTGGCCGGGCGTGATCGTGGGGATGTGTTCGCCGACCAGGCGAACAGCCCGCTGACGGCGGAACGGGACAACCTCGCCTCGGTGCCGGCCCACATCACCGGCCAGGACGAGACCACGCGGGTACGGCTGGCCCTGGAGCTGGCCCGGGTGCACTACCAGCAGGAGCGACCGTCAGCCGCGGGCGCGCTGCTGAGCGGACTGCTGCGAGAGCCCGGCGGCCGGGCACTGGGCGGTGAGGTGGCCGCGCTCGCCGCACGCGTGGCCGCCCAGCAGGCCGACCCGCACCGAGCGCTGTCCCTGGGCCAGCGGGCGGTGCACCTGGAGCGGCGGCGTCACGTGCCCGCCGGGCTCGCCAACGCACTCGACGCCAGGGCCGCGGCGTGGCTGTGTCGCGGCGCGTTCACCGAGGCCGTCACGGATCTGCGCGCGTGCGTGGACGTCGTCGTCCCGCTCGGCTCGCCCGAGGACGTCGCGTGGTGCACCCAGCACCTGGCCTGGGCACTGCTCCAAGCGGGACGGGAGGGCGAAGCCGACGAGCTGATGGCGGATTGCCTTCCGGTGCTCAGGGAGCAGGCGCCCTGGCCCCGGGCCGCAGCCGCGCTGCACACCGCGGGCGCCGTACGGCTGGCTCTGGGGCAGTTGGAGAGCGCCGAGGCCCTCTTCACCGAAGTGCTGCGCATCGCCCCCGGGGGGAGCTTCCACGCGCTGTACCCCGTAGAGGGCCTGGCATTGGTGGCCGCAGAGAGCGGCGACATGCAGCGCGCCCTGCGGTTGTGCGAGGCGAGCGCGCAGGCGCGACGCCTGCTGGACACCGAGCCCGAGGCGCCCTGGCGGCGCAGGATCGAGCAGGCGGCGGCCGGCGCCCGGACTCGCCTGACGACGGCGGCGCGGGAGGCCGCGGTCGTCGGCGCTCGCAAGCTGCGCGGGGACCGGCTCGTCGCCTACGCCCTGCGGACAGGCAGCGGTGAGCAGGTCCGGCGGGGGCCGCAGACCACGGGGGCCGAGGACGAGCGGTGGCGGCTGACCGCCAGGGAGTCCATGGTGGTCGAACTCGTCGCGAAGGGGCTGACCAACCGGCAGATCGCAGGCGAACTTGGACTTTCGGCGCATACGGTCGCCACGCACCTGGACAGGGTGCGCGACAAGGTCGGTCTTCGCTCACGCACACAGATCGCTCTGTGGTTCGGTCGAAGAGAGGCGGAAACTTCGGTTCCCTGACATCCGTCACGCCGCCACGCCTCAACGCCCTACCGCGAACGGGGATGCTGCACAGGGCAGGACAGCCAGCCTCCCGCGAGGCCCAACGAGACTGATCACCTCGGCGCTGACGGTGCAACGCCATCAAAAGGCCATTGGCCCGGACGCAGCCCCTGAGCACCACTCTCCCACCCCGGCAGAGCCGCATGACTGCAATCGACGAAGCCGCTACGCGGAGGGACTGTCCGTGGCTGGCGACGGAGCCGCTTCCGTCGTGGGCGCCGGAACATTCCCCGTGGAGGTGCGTTCCCTCCGCCATGGCAGGAGCAACGCGCTCGCCATACACAACAGCCCAGCGATGAGCAGGGCGCCGCGGACGCCGACCCGGGCGGCGATGAGGCCGCCAGCGATCATGAAGGCGGCCTGGCACGTCTTCGAGCCGACGGACCACGATGTTCCGACGCGGGACATGAAAGCGTCCGGTGTGGCCGCCATGCGATACGTGGTGAACGACGGATTGAAGACCCCGGCGGAGAAGAGCAGGCCGAAGTCGGCGGCCACGATGACGCACACGCCGAGGGCACCGGAGGGCGTCAGTGGCAGCAGGATCGTCCAGAGCGTCCGCGTAACACCGGACAGCAACAGAATGCGGCGCCGTCCGACTCGCTGAGTGAGCAGCGGAGCCAAGCGTGAGCCCAGCACGCCGCCCAGGCACGGCAGCCCCAGGACAAGTCCGTACTGCCACGGTGCCAGGCCAAGGTCATTCAGCATGAGGACGGCCATCAGTGGTGACGTCATCATGATGGATCCACCGAAGAGCAGCGCGTTGAAGAACAGCGGCCGAAGTCCTGGGTGCCGCAGGAGGTACTGCCACCCGGCAGCGATGTCGCGGCCCAGGTGACAGATGGCGGCGTGGGCCAGGGGCTCGGGTTCGGGCTGCCGGATACGACGGATACCCAGGGCCGATCCGAGGAAGGACAGCGCGTCGACCACCATCGTGGCGGCCGTGCCCCATGCCCCGATGAGAAGCCCGCCCACGGGCGGCCCGGCACTGACGCTGATCCAGTTGGTCGTCTCGAACAAGCTGTTGGCACGAAGGCGGTGCTCAGGCAGGACAAGTGTCTTCAGATGCGCGCCACTCGCCGCTTCGAACGCCACAGACGCCGCCGTCTGGAGAACGCCTACGACGCACAACTGGGCGTAGGTGAGCACGCCGAAAGCCAGGGCGACCGGAACACTCGCCAGCAGAACGCAGCGGGCCAGGTCAGCGGTGACCATGACCGGCCGCTTGTACCGGTGCTCGATGGCCACACCGAGCGGCAGAGCGATCACTGCACTGGCCACGGCAGACAACGCGGCGAGCAGAGAGACCTGGAACGCAGAGGAGTCCAGCACCAGGAGGGCAACCAACGGCAATGCCCCCATGCCGACGGCGCTGCCCGCCGCGCTGACCGCGTAGGCACCCCACAACTGCCGGAAGTCCCGCCCGAGCGTGCTCCGCCGTACCAACCGAACCTCCCGAGGCGTGAAGACGCTCAGCGTAGTGACCCGGACCCACCACCGCGTGAACAAGACAGCACCATGCGCACCGAAGAGCTGAGACCAGGAAGACGTGCTCAGCTGTGCGGGGTGTACCAGGGCACCAGGCGCAGCAGGAGGTCGAGGGTGGTGCGGGAGGTGGCGGTGGGGGGCGAGCCGCGGCGAGGGCGACGGTGGCGGTGAGAGCGCCCAGCACGGCCGCGAGGAGGGCCAGGAGGCGCACCAGGTGGCCGGGGGGTGCTGGCCGGCCGTGACGGCTCCGGTCAGGAGCATGGTGGTGAGGACGGTGATAGGCGAACGGCCGACCGTAGGGACAGCCCGTAAGCGATTCCTTTGCCCGCGCTTGGCCGTACCGCGTTGCGACAAGTGATTCCCGTGTGCGAAGCTGCCGAAGTTTGATCGCTGGGTCGGTCGCAACGGCCGTCCTGCTACGGGGACTTGATGGTGAACGACGCAGGGGACACGGGGAGCGGCGGCCCGGCTGGAGCGAGCGCAGGTGTGCCGGGGCCGCCGCGGTCGCGGCTGACGGACATCGCCGATCAGACGGTGTTCGACACCGGGCGTAAGAGCCCGGACGCCGAACGTATGGGCCCGGGCACCGGGAGGGCGGGAGCCGGGGCCGCCCCCGAACCGCCGGACGGCGACGAGGGCGCGGAGGCTCCGGGCGGGGCACGGACAGGCGTCGCTCCGGCAAAGCACGCGGATGGACCGGCGCCTGCCGCGTCACCGGACGGGTCCCCTCGCGAACAGGAAGCCGCACGGGCGCGACGGCGGCAGTTCCCGGCCCAGTTGGGTGAGTTCCGGCGGTCGCAGGTGCTGGTGCCGGTCGGAGCGCCCGACGGGCAGGGCGGCGAGGTCGCTCCGCTGACGGTGGACATGGGCGGGGTGCGGTGGATTCTCGCGTTCACCGGGGAGGCCGCGCTGGCGCGGTTCGCGGTGGCCCGTGGAGAAGGGGATCGGCAGTGGCCGTACCGCGGCGTGTGGGGTGCGGCGTTGCTCGATGCGGCCGTGCCCACGGTGGCCGAGTCCGGGATGCCCTGCGGGGTGCTGGTGAACGCGGCCGACGGTGCACGGGGGTTGGTGCTGCCACCGGTGGTGGGCGTGGTGCCGGAGGAGGTCGCGGTGGACCGGCCCGGCGGCCCCGGCCCGGCGGCCTCGCCCGGCTCGTTTGATTCGTCGCCCGGCGCCGCTGCATCGCCGGGCCCCCTTGATTCGTCGCCCGGCGCCGCTGGGCCGGGCAGGCAGGAGGAACGGTGATGGGGGCGATGCCCGCGGCAGGCGGCGGTGCCGGCGAGGGGCAGGAAGGTTTCGGCGGAGTTCCGGGCGGGGCTCCTGACCTGCGGGTCGTCGGGCTGGCGATGATCGCCGACGGGATCAACAAGGCCCTGGGCGAGCTGGGCAAGCTCGGCTTCACCGACAAGGTGGGCTGGTCGGGCGTGGGGCGCGGCTTCGACGACCTGGAGATGGACGGCATGACGATCGGCGACGAGTCCGTCGGGGCCGACTTCCACTCGTTCTGCGAGCGCTGGCAATGGGGGGTGCGGGCCCTGGTCGACGAGGGCAACGCGTTCGCGGAGGCGGTCGGGCTGTCGGCGGGGACCATGTACCAGACGGACCAGCTCGTCAAGAACTCCTTCAAGGTCGGGCTGAACTCCCTGGAAGGCAACCCGTACGCCTCCGAGCAGCAGATCGAGAGCCAGAGCCGGCGGCAGCTGGCCACGCCCGCGTGGCTGCATCCGGACTACAGCGAGAAGTCCTTCCGCGACGGCGCCTCGGCCTCGGAACAGGTTCTCAAGGGAATGGCACGTGACGTGGTGACCACCGAGACGCTGCCCGGCATGGAGAGCGTACCGACCGTGCTCGGCGTCGACCAGGACGAGTACAACGCCGCGGTGAACAAGGAGCTCGGCCTGAAGCAGGAGGGGCAGGGCTGATGTCGGTCTGGAAGTACGGCGGCGAGTTGCTGAGCGGGGGCAAGAACCTCTTCGACCACGCCAAGCGTGAGACGGGGCATCTTGTCGACGAGGGAGCCGACCTCACCGGCGACATGTTCGACGAGGTCGGCGCGCACGGCGTGGCCCAGAAGGTACGGCACGGCGGAGACCGGGTCGCCTCGTATCTCGGTGCGCACGTTGCCGAGCGGCAGCTGGGACCGGACGTCGAGCCGTCCGATCTGATCCACGGCAAGCCGTCCACGATCCGTGACAAGGCCAAGCACCTGCTCGTGTTCGCGACCGCCTTCGAGGAGGTCGGCGTGGGCATGAAGGCCGTGGACTCGGGCGGCTGGAAGGGCCGGGCGGCGGACACCTTCCGGGAGAAGTTCGCCCTGCATCCGGCCAAGTGGCTGCAGTCCGCGGCGGCCTGCCAGGAGGCGGCCGGGGCACTGAACGGCTTCGCCGACACCATCGAATGGGCGCAGGGGCAGGCCAGGGAGGCCATCCGCCGCTACAAGCAGGGCAAGTCCGCCTCCGACGCGCACCGCGAGCAGGTGGAGGCGTACCGGCTCAAGGCGGAGCTGGGCCATGACGACCCGGGGCCGCGGCCTTCCGAGAAGGATCCCGGCGAGCACGCGATGCAGGAGGCGCAGGAGATCCTCGACGCGGCCCGGCGGCAGCGGGACAGTATCGCCGGCGAGACCGGGACCAAACTACGGGCCGCGCTCCAGCACGCTCCCAAGGAGCCGTCGATCGGCGGGCAGCTGAAGCTGGACGGGATGGACTTCATGGCATCCCAGAGCGTCGACGCGGCGCATTTCCTCGCCGGCGCCGTCAAGGGCACGGCGGGCATCGTGAACTTCGCCCGCAGCCTCGACCCGATGGATCCGTACAACCTCACGCACCCGGCCGCCTTCCTGCAGAACAAGGTGGAGCTGCTCGGCGGCGTGGTCTCCATGGCCACGCATCCCGACCGTGCCCTGCAGTCGGCCTGGAACTCGCTCAAGTCGGACCCGTTCCAGTTCGGCGGTGAACTGCTCCCCCAGGCCGCGCTGGCCGTGGCCTCGGACGGGGCCGGAGCCGCGGAGGTGGCCGAGGACGGAGCACTCGCGGCCGAAGGTGCGGAGACCGCGGCAGCGGACGGTGCCGCCGCCGAGACCCCGGGGGCGGCCGAGAGCCAGGGTCCGGGGGACGTCGAGTCGGGGGGCACGGACCCGATCAACCTGGCCACGGGCAAGATGTACCTCGCCCAGACCGACGTGACGCTGCCCGGTTCCCTGCAGTTCGCCTTCAAGCGCCGGGTGGAGTCGGGCTGCACGCACGGGCGCCGGTTCGGTCCTTCGTGGGCGAGCACGGTCGACCAGCGGCTGGACATCACCCCGGCCGGCATCGCCTTCGTCCACGAGGACGGGATGCGGCTCTCCTACCCGCACCCGGCGCCGGGCCTGCCCGTCATGCCGGCGCACGGCCCGCGCTGGCCCCTGAGCCGCGAGGCCGACGGCTACACGGTCACCGATCCGCAGGCCCGGCGGGTGTGGCACTTCGCCGAGCGGAACGAGGCACTGGCCGAGCTGGTACAGATCGACGACGGCAACGGCAACTGGATCGGCTTCGAGTACGACGAGGCGGGGGTCCCCTCGGCCATCGTCCACAGCGGTGGCTACCGCCTGCGGATCGACAGTGCCGACGGGCTGGTCACCGGCCTGCACCTGGCCGGCGGCGGCGAGGGCGGATCCGACCTCCGGCTGGTCCGGTACGGGTACACGCAGGGGAATCTCACCGAGGTCGTGAATTCCTCCGGGCGGCCCCTGCGGTTCGGTTACGACGAGGCGCGCCGGGTGACGTCGTGGACGGACACCAACGGGCACGCGTACGAGTACGCGTACGACGACGCGGACCGGTGCGTCGCGCAGGGCAGCACCGAAGGGCACATGAGCCTCCGGCTGTCCTACGGCGAACGCGACCCGGAGACCGGGCTGCGGACCACGACGGCGGTCAACGGGCAGGGCGCGGTACGCCAGTACTTCGTCAACGACCTGCACCAGATCGTCGCCATCGTGGATCCGGCGGGGCACACCCGCCGCTTCACGCACGACCGGTTCAACCGTCTGCTGTCCGAGACGGACGCGGTCGGCCGTACGACGTCCTACCGCTACGACGACCTGGGGAACGTGGCGGAGACCGTCCGCCCGGACGGCCGGCGCACGACGTTCTCCTACGACGCCCGCGGGCTGCTCACCCGTGTGGTGCGCCCGGACGGAAGCACCGTCCGGCAGGAGTTCGACGACCGCGGGAACCGGACGTCGGTCGCCGATTCCGCGGGCGGCAGGACCTCTTTCGAGTACGACGAGTACGGGCGCCTGACCTCGCTGAGCGACGAGTACGGCCGGGTGACCGAGATACGCTGCGACGCGGCCGGCCTGCCCGTCGAGGTACGTGATCACGCGGGCAACGTCATGCGGTACGAGCGGGACGCGCTCGGCCGCGTCGTGTCGATCACGGACCCCGTGGGCGCGACCGGTGAGATGGAGTGGTCCGTCGAGGGCAGGATCACTCGCCGGCGGAACCCGGACGGGACCGAGGAGACGTGGACCTACGACGGTGAGGGCAACTGCCTCACCCACACGGACACGATCGGCGGCGTGACCCGTTTCGAGTACTCCGGGTTCGACCTGCTCACCGCGCGCATCGAGCCCGACGGTTCCCGCTACGAGTTCGAGTACGACAAGGAGCTCCGCCTGACCCGGGTGACCAACCCCCAGGGGCCGGCGTGGACGTACGCGTACGACGCGGTCGGACGGCTGGTCACGGAGACCGACTTCGGCGGCCGGGTCAGCCGCTACGCCTACAACGCGGACGGCGAGTTGGTGTCGCGAACGAACGCGCTCGGGCAGGTCGTCTCCTTCGAGCACAACGAACTGGGGCAGGTCGTTCGCAAGACCGTCGACGGGGAGGTGACGACGTACTCCTACGACTTCACCGACCAGATCGCGCAGGCCGCCAACGCCCACACCGACCTGACCCTCCTGCGCGACCGGCATGGGCGGCTGGTCTCCGAGAGGATCGGCGACCGTGAAGTGGCGTACCGCTACGACGAGTCCGGGAGGCCCACTGCCCGCACGACGCCGTCGGGCGCCGTGAGCACGTGGGAGTACGACTCCACGGGGAGGCCCTTCCGGCTCACGGCCGACGGTCGTGTCATCGCGCTGGAGTACGACCGGGTCGGCCGGGAGGTGGGCCGCCGGTTCGGTGAGTCCCTGAGCGTCTCCCGGTCGTTCGACGCGATGAACCGGCTGATCTCCCAGGCGGTGGACCACGCGCGCGGGCGTATCCAGTCGAGGACGTACGAGTACCGCGCGGACGGCAGTCTCCTCCAGGTCCAGGACCAGCTGAACGGCGTGCGGCGGTACGAGCTGGACCCGGCGGGAAGGACCACCCGGGTCAGCGGGGCGGGATGGGCGGAGTCCTACTCCTACGACGCGCTCGGCAACCAGCTCTCGGCCGACTGGCCCGGGCGCCAGTTCGGGGACGACGGGTGCGGCGACCGCGCCTACCGGGGCGCCGACCTGGTGCGCGCCGGCCGGATCCGCTACGAGCACGACGCCGCGGGACGGGTGGTACTCCGCCAGAAGACCCGGCTGTCCCGCAAGCCGGACACCTGGCGCTACAGCTGGGACGCGGAGGACCGGCTCACCCAGGTCGTCACTCCCGACGGAACGGTGTGGCGGTACCGGTACGACGCGCTGGGCAGGCGCGTCGGCAAGCAGCGCATGGCCGAGAACGGCGTCGACGTGCTGGAGCAGGTCGACTTCGCCTGGGACGGTGTCTCGCTGTGCGAGCAGACGACCAGCTGGGGGGACTCGGGCGACGCGGTGACCGTGACGTGGCACCTCCACGGCGCGGAGGCGGTGGCGCAGAGCGAGCGCGGGACGAGGGCCACGGCCTCGCAGGAGGAGATCGACGCCCGCTTCTTCGCCATCGTGTCCGATCTCTCGGGGTCTCCCTGCGAACTGGTCGACGAGTCCGGTGAGATCGCCTGGCGGTCGCAGGCCACGAACTGGGGAAAGCTGTCCTGGTCGGTGCGGAGTCACGCCTACACTCCGCTCCGTTTCCCGGGGCAGTATTGCGACTCCGAGACGGGTCTGAACTACAACTACCTCCGGTACTACGATCCCGAGGTGGGCCAGTACGTCAGCCAGGACCCGCTCGGCCTGGCTCCGGCGGCCAACCCCGTCGGGTACGTGGACCGCCCCTCGGTCCTCTGCGATCCCCTCGGGCTCGCGCCCCAGAAGTCACCGATTCCGCCGAAGCCGTACGAGACGCCGAATCTCGCAGACCTGGCGAAGCAGTTCAATCCCGAGGGAGGGATGACGAACTGCACCTACACCGTCGACGCATTCGAGCGCTATCTTCGCGGCGAGGGAATAAACCCCGTGCCGGGAGACATCAAAATTCAGCAACTCGACCGACTGGAGCACGTGTACGGAGGCAGCTTCGAGCGCAAGGGTTTCTGGGAAATGGTCGACCATATCCGGAACTCCGGTGACGGTGCGCGCGGTATAGTCGCGGCACGCCCCTGGACAGACGACCCCGGTCATGTGTTCCACATCGTAAACCACCAGGGTCGGGTACTTTTCGTCGACGTGCAGACGGGATTCGTCGACCCCATGCTCTACAAGACGTTCAAATTGATGAGGACCAACTGATGTACACGATGCAGCAAGCGGAACAGCTGGCCAAGGATTTCCTCCGGGAGAAAAGCGCTGAGTCGGAGTGCGAGCTCGCCCTGTTCGAGGAGGACGGATACCGGGCGGAGAAGGGCGAGTTCTTCTACTTCGCCTTCCAGGGGGCGAAATACGTCGCCACCAGGGACGACACGTACTTCCTCTACGGACCCACCAATATCTCGGTGCACCGCACGACCGGCGAATGCCGACTGCTCAGCGCCCACGAATCGTTGACGCTGGACCCCTTCGACCGCCGTTCACGCTGACCGCTTCCGGGACGCCGTCCTCTTCGCCGCCGTCTTGGCCGTGGTCGCCTTCTTGCCACCCGCCGCCTCGGCCGCCGACTTGCTCGCCGTCGCCTTCTCGGCGGCGGCCTTCTTCCCGGCCGTGGAGGCGGGGGTGCCATCGGTGGTCTCGGCGAACAGGAAGTGGTTGAAACCGTGCGTGAGGGTCCGCCCTGCCCGTCGAATCCAGGCCGTTGGACCCCGTCGGACGCAGAAGATGCTGCAGGTCCCCGGGTCGAGACAGCCTGGGAGTGGACCGTGCCACCTTCGGTTACTGGCGGGCGTGGCCGCTTCTCGCTCCGTGGAGAGGCTACTGGCCAGAGGATCAGTGACCGCTGTCGATGTACGCCGCCCCTGCGATCCGCAGTGCCGTATGCGCACTCCGGGAACGGTCCCGGGCGGCCTCAAGGGCGGTTTCGACGTCGGGTCGGAACCGCCCGTCGGCTGCCGGGCCCAAGGCGATGTCGGGAAGTCTGATCGCCGTCCTCCAGGCTGTCTCAGCAGCAGCCAGTAGCGCTGGATCCGTGAGTACCAGGAGCCCTAGCCGGTCCCGTGCGACGGTTGCCGCGCTGCGCGTTGAGGCCAGCCGGGAGCGCTCTTCGCTCGTCTCGGCGTCGCCCACTCGCCGAGCGGCCACGGTCAGCCAGTGCACCTCCCGGTGCCGGACCACTGCCTCTAGCAGATCCGCGACTGCGCGCGTCACCTCCTGACGGTTTGCCGCGTCACGGGCCCGCCGGTCTGTCGCACGCTGCGCGTAGCCCGCAAGAGCGGCACCGGCGAGGGTGCCGAGCACGGCGACGATGCTGGACCACACGGTCTGCTCCTCGATGGTGCGCCGATGTGACGTCATCCCCCTGACCGACTAAGCCGAAGCATCCTGGTTGCTGGCCGACCTGGCACGCGCCGGATGGCGCGCCACCACACTCGCCCAACACCTGGACGTCAGGCGATGATGCCGCCAAGACTGCCATCCGCCAAATTTCGGTCGGTCATTGACCCTTCGTCGAATCGCGAGCCCGGATGCCTGCGACGGGCAACCGCAACCGTCTCGGGCGACAGGTCGATGCCGAACGCGGTCGCCCGCAAGACTGAAGGTGCGCCGTCACGTGGCAGGCCCGCAGCCGAGATCAGTGACTGGCCCGGCGTCGGGGGCCCGCGGTCAAGCTGGGGGCGGCCGGCGGCCTGAAGTAGGCGAGCCGGGCCGACGGGGCCACGCGCAGGGAGCAGATCGCCGTGGCCAGACGCTTGGCGGCCATCCAGGGGATGTCGGCCTGGGGCTGCGCCTGAGCGGTCACGGGTACCGCTCCCTCGGAGCGGGGCGGCAGCTCGAGCCGTCACCCCGCTCGGCGCACACGGCGCACGGCGGCCCCCACCGGGGTGGGTCCGCGGCTCAGTGTCCCGGCGACAGCACGGCGTAGGTGACCGGTGTCCCGTCGTCCAGTTTGGTGCGGATGAACTGCTCGTTCATCGTGGGCTTGGAGTTGAGCAGCGACACGGCGACGCCGACGGGCCCCTCCAGGAATTCGAGGACCCCACCGGCCGCGGTCTCCGCGAACATCTGCGCGATCCGCTTGAGTGACGCTTCCTGGAGCAGTTCCCCGACGAACTCCTCCATCTCCGAGGAGCTTTCGGGTGGTCCGTTGTAGATGGTCACGTAGTAGCCGCTGTTCTGGCGCGGGCTGACGTTGATCGTGGCGTCGTCCCGGACGGGGGTCCCGGCCGGCGCTTCCCTCGGTATGGGGATCAGCGTCCCGTCGGGGTCGGGTGCAGCCTCGAAGCGGTCGGCGGCGTCGGTCTGCGAACTGGGCAGCGTGTCCTGCAGTGTTTCGTCGGACATGACGATTTCCTCCTGTTCCTGCTGCGGCATGTACGGGGTGATGTGCGCGTCGAGGGAATGTCGACTCAGTGGTGGAAGCCGCCGCCGTGGCGCCCGCGTCGGTCGTCGCCGTCGCCGCGGCGGTCGTGCCGGTCGTCGTTCTCGTGGTCGTCGGGCTCGTCGTGGTCGTCGTGCACGGGCGGGAGGTCGACGGTGTCGCAGTAGATCACCGGTCCCGGGGGCGTGGCCGGGGCGGGGCCGTCGGGCGGGACGCCCTCGGTCTCCATGACCAGCAGCCGCAGAGGTGCCCCGCCCGGCGCGGGCGGTACCGCGATCCGGCCCCTGTAGGTCGGTCTGTCGGTCGACTCCGCCTCCACCGACACGAGGGGGGTGACGGTGTCGTCCAGCGTCACCCAGCCGAGATCCGCGTCGCCGACGGCCTCGTGCCGGCGCTGCAACGCGGCCGTGATCTGCGGAGGCCGGGAACCGGTCGGGTCCCAGGAGGGGCCGGTGAGGGCGACCGAGAGCGACCGGCCGGGGAGGACCGTCAGTTCGCGGTCGGGCAGGGTGCGGACGAGGTCGGCGAGGACGACCGGTGAGGCCTCGTGTCCGGGGATCGAGTCGGGCTGGTACCGGACCAGGGCGAGCCGGACGAAGGGCATACAGGTGTCGCCGGTGTCCAGTTCGAGGTCGCAGAACCAGCGGCCGTCCTTCTCGTCCCTGTCGAACTGCGGGGTGAACCCCACGACCGTCACGGGCAGCGGTCCGTTGGGCGTCTTCAGGGTGAGCGGCTCGGGCGCCCCGACCGTGTTGGTGAACACCTCAGGGGCCGGGGCCACGACGGGCGCGGAGCGGTGGAGGGGGTCCCGGCCCATCAGGGTGACCCAGGCGTCCTGCGCGGATGCCGGATCGCCGCCGGGCGGCTCGCCCAGGACCACGCCGAGCAGTTCGCCGTCTCCGGAGGAGTACCAGGGACGGCCCAGGTACACGCGGATGCCTCCACCGCGCCGTCGCCGGACGATGGCGCCGGGCTTCCCGTGGTCCTCCTCCAGGGAGAGCGTGGGGACGCAGTACAGGACGCGCGGTGCCGTGGGCTGCGCGCTGCTGGGCACCGAGTGGGTGCTCACGGCGCCGCGCACGGTCAGTTCGCCCGCGCCGGGCTCGGCGAATTCCGGCGGGAAGCAGTCGCCGAACCGGCTGCCGGCCAGCGGGCGGTAGCGCACCACGCGGTGTTTGGTGTCGCCGAACTCGTGCTTCCCGATAAGTGGCGTCGAGCCCGCCGCGGCCTCCGCCTCGGCCGCCTCGGTGCTGAAGGTCAGGACGCCGTCCTGGAGGACGGCGGGCTTCTCGCCGGGCGTGCCGGTCCGGACGGCCCGCGCCGTCAGCAGTCCGAACACCGGCGCGGTCATGTGCTGGGTGACGCGGCCGTCGGGGCCCTCGTCCGTCACCTCGGTCCAGTCGGCGACCAGATCGACGCGGCCCGTGCTGTTCTCGTCCAGTGCGATGGTGCCGGCGAGGTGCTCCGCCGTCGCCCCTTCGGCGCGCGGGTTCTTCGGAGACGGCGGGAACAGGTTCAGCACGGGGGTCCGCAGGGGCTTTTGCACGGCGTGGACGAGGGTCAGCTCGTGCCAGGGCGTGAACATCCAGTGGCGGCCGGCCGCGGCGAGTTCAAGCGCGCGCTCGGCCTTCTGCCGCTCGGCCGTTCTCCCCGCCTCGGTCACCTCCTCCGGCGGTGCCGCGAGTCCGGGTTTCGGCTCCGGGGGCGCCGTGCACCATGACGCCATGCCCATGAGGTCGGCGTCGAAGTCGATGCCGGAGCTCACGCGGACGGTGGCCGTGGCGCCCTGGGGCAGCGACACGGTCAGCACCCGGGACGCCGCGTCGAAGCGGGGCGGCGCGGTTCCTTCGGCGAGCCTGAGCCGGAAGGACTTGGGACGGTGCCAGACGTCGCCGTCCCAGGGGACGGGGAAGGGCTGCCCGGCGGGCACCCCCGGCAGGCCGAACAGGACGGCCCCACGGGCCAGCGGGTCGGGAAGGCCTCGCATCTCGACCTGTTCCCCCGTGTGCAGGGCGGTCACCGCCGGATGCTCGGGGTCCGCCGCCGGTGAGGGGACGGGCTTCAGCTGTACGCCCGGGCCGGGGTCGTCCAGGGAGTCCTTCTCGCGTACGGCCAGTGCGTAGACCGCGTTCTGTACGGCGTGGTCGGTGGAGCCGATGGCTTCGTCCAGCAGTCCGTGCCACTCCACGCACCGCAGCGATGTCTTCGGCGCCACCACGTGGCGTTCGTCGACACCCTGGTAGGGAGCGTGGCCCCGCTCGGTGACCAGCCCGGTCCTGTTGAACTGCGCGGCGTACTGCTCCGCCGTGCCGCCGGGCATCGGACCCCCGCGCGATCCGGGTCCGCAGTCGACGGTGAAACCGCACTTCAGACCCAGCTCGGTCAGGGTGAGGCAGCCGGGTGTGCCGTCGGCGTCGGCCCCGAAGAAGCCCTGGTCCCGTTGCTCCTCGGCGTAGGCGGCCGTCGTGTGGTCGAAGAACTTGCCGTCCGCGCCGTGCGGGAGGTCGTGGCCCAGGGCCATGAGTGCCTTCTGGACGACGACGACGTCGTCGTTCGTCAGTCTGGGCCGGACATTGGCCAGCGACACTCGGGGGAGGGATGCCGCGGGGCCGGGCGCGGCAGCCGGTGGCGGCTGGTCCCCGGGGCTGCTGCGGATCACCATCCGGAAGGTGGAGGCGCCCTCGGCCGGCTGCAGTCTCGGTACCACCGCCGGGCCCGGTACGGCCTCGAACCGCCGGAAGAGCAGCGGCGGATCGGGGACCGCGACGCCGGGCAGGTGCATCAGGGCATCGGCCTGCGCGAGGTCGAGCCCGTGGCCCGTCAGATCGACGGTGCGCAGCCGTACTCGGTACCGGTGGCCGTAGCGCAGGGTCGGCAGGGAGGCGTCCGCCGGCTTGACCGTGATCTCCAACGGCAGTCCTGGCGGCGCCTCGTTGGTAAGTGGTACCGGGGGGTTGGGGGCCCTGTGAGCGTCGGGGTCCCCGACGTCGGTGTCCAGCACCAGGCCCGGGAAGGGCGCGGACAGGGACCAGCCGCGCCAGACGGCCAGCGTCTCGGGTACGTGGAGCGCCGGATCGCTCGGCGATGAAGCCAAATGGGCCTGGAAGAAGCCTTCGTCGGAGGCCCTCAGCAGGACCGGTCCGCCGCGGGCCTGCCGGTACTCCACCTCGCGTGCGTGCAGCGAGAACCAGGCATTGCGCTGCTCGTCCCAGATGTCCATCCGGTGTCCGCGGATCAGGTCCTGAGCGGTGAGGACGGGCGGGGCCGCCGGGGATCCGTGGTCGTCCGGGTCCTGGGGACTTTGAGCGCTGTGGGGGCTCTGGGGGGCCTGTGGACCCTGAGGGTCCTGCGGGCTCTGCGGGTCCTGCGCCGACGTCTGCTCCCTCTGCTGCTGGACCACGCCTCTGAAGGCCGCGTGGAGTCCGGCCGCCTGGCGGAACTCCGTACCGAGTCGCGCCGCGCGCGCGTCCTGGATCAGCGAGATCCCCTGCGTCCGCACCGGGGACAGTCCTGTGGCGTTCTCGGGGACATCCAGCATCTTGAGCGCGGCGCCGTCGATGTCCGCCTCCTCGACGGTGAACTGCCCGGCGAGCGGGACGAGCCCGCGGGACGGCTCGGCGAGCGGGCCACCCGTGCCCGGCGCCTGCGCCGCCGCGGGGACGAAGATGCGGCGGACGGGTACGGCCGGGTCCGGGTGAAAGGGGTCGTCGCCGAAGAAGTAGCGGGTGAGGCAGGCGACGTCGTACGAGTCGGAGCCCAGCGCCGAGTCCCAATGGGGAAGGACGGTCAGCAGCCGCTCGCCCGAGGACTCGGGGAGCCCGGTCAGTTCGAAGGTCAGCACCAGTCCGAGGTGCTGCAGCAGTTCGGGATGGTCACCGAGTGACGTGAGCATCGTATGGAAGTCGGTGGGAGGTGGGGCCGGCGGTGGCGGAGGCTTCTCCTGCCCGGCCTGCGGCGGTCCACCGGCCGGTGGTTGTCCGTCGGCCAGTGTCTGCGCTCCGGCCGGCGTCCCGTCGCCCGTGGACGGGGCGGCTTTCGAGGGCTTGTGGAACTCCATCAGGTCCTGCAGTTCCGCGGGCACGAATCCGTTCCCGTTCCCTCCTGCTGGAGCCTCTTCCAGACGGCTCCGCGGGTCCTTCTTCACGGCGGCGCTGCAGTCCCGCAGCACCTCCGTGGTCACGGGTGGTGCCTCGGGCGAGTCCTTGGCCGCCCTTGCATAGACGTCCCTGGTGTACCCGCTGACCCCCTGCGTCGAGTAGCTGCGCAGTGCCGGCGGGGTCGGGTCGTCGGGGAACCTCTCCAGCTGGGTGCCGGCCTGGAAGATGCTCTGCCACAGATGCGTGTCCGGAGCCGGGCCCTGCGGCCGGAGCTGACCGGTGAAGGCGACGGGTGCGGGCGGCGGCACCTCGCTGAGCGTGGTGGCGAACTCGAAGGTGGCCGCCGTGACCTTCCCCGGCCAGTCGAGGAAGTCGGGGAAGCGGGCCAGCGTCGCCTTCCCGTTGTCGGGGGGCTGCAGCCGGGGGGCGACGAACACCCGCACCCGCACCCGGGAGCCGTCGTCCGAGAGCCCGGCCGGGAGGACCGTCCAATTGATGTGCTGTTCGAAAGACCTGGACATGGACCTCACCCGTGGGGCTGGGGGGCGTACGCCTTGCAGAAGTCGCGCCAGTGCGGTTCCAGCGGAACGCAGTCGGCGAAGGACGGGTCGCACGGGGCGCCGGAGAAGCTCCGTTCGAGATCGAGCGACACGGACTTGCTGAAAAAGGCGATCCGTACGCTGACCGTGAGCGTTCCCCTGCCGGTGACCACCGACTGGCGTCCTTGCTTCACGTAGGTGAGTTCGAGGTTGAACTCGACGGACACCGTCACGATGCCGAGCACGCACAGGAAGCCACTGCAGCGCAGATGTCCGGAGAAGACGATCCGGTCCTGTGCCCCTTTCTGCAGGGTGAAGCGGATGCCCGCCATGATCGAGACCCCGCCGCGCGCGACCCCGATATCGAGCGCCGCGGCGCCGCCGAACTCTATGGCGGCGTCGATCTCCTGCACACCGCGTGTGTCGACCCGCAGGGAGAAGAAGCCGCCGCCCCCGAGCAGGGACACGGTGACTCTGAAGGGGTGTTCCGGTTCGGCGACGGAGAAGCGGAACGAGACGGGACCGTCGAAGGGGATGGTCAGCTCGGCGGCGAGCGAGACGTTCGACAGGGTGAAGACGCCGATCTCGAGGGCCGGGACGGCGAACTTGTAGCCCGCCCGGATGCTTGTGCCGTCGACGTCCACGTAGGCACCGGCCCCGAAGACGTCGGCGGGCAGCGCACTGCGCAGGGTGTTGACGAATTCCAGAGCGCCCCTGAACTTCAGCTCCACGCCGCCTGCCGTGACGTCGGGCTTCTTGCCGGGGCCGGAGGCGAACTTCAGCTCGTCGATGTGCACCTCGGCGATCTCGAAGAAGTCCAGCGCGAAGTCGGTCAGGCTGCCCCGCACGGTGGCTTGGTCGACGGCGTCCGGTGAGCGGACGGTACGGGCGTCCAGGGTCAGGGTGGCGTCGTTCAGCTTCACGGGGAACGGCGACGGCCCCTTCTGCTCGGCTTCGTTCGACCCGTCGACTCCGCCCAGCGTGGTCTTCCACACGTAGCGCAGTTCCTTGCCAGGGCCGTCCGCCAGGTCACGGACCCGGAGCACCGGTGCGGGCAGCACCCCCTTGACGTCTCCCAGGATGTCGTCGATCTGCTTGTCGTCCAGCTGCTGCAGAGTGCCGTGGTGGTCCGCCGGGATGTCCCGCAGGAACCGGTCGAGGGGGATCATGCCGAGCAGGTTCGCTCCGGCGAACGCCTTCTTCATGGCGTCCAGGTCGAGCGCGGCGACGACGGCCTTGGTCGTCGGGTCCCGTTTGAAGGCGTCCGGGATGACCCCCGCCTGCGCGGTGATCAGTTCGAGCACGGTCTTCGGGCCGGCGAGCCCGCCGGCCTTCTCCGCCCCGATCGCGAGCGTGACCGGTTGCTGGAGAGTGAGGTAGGCGCCGGCCGGGTGCGCGGCCATGCCCTGCTCGAGATAGGTCTCGTTGGGCACGACCCCCACGTCACCGGTCTTCCCGGTGAACTGCTCGACGGCTTCGACGCGTACCTGCGCCCGCTGCACGTAGGGCATGCCGACCACGCAGCGGCCGGAGTCCTGCTGCACGTCCGTGGCGCGTACGAAGGTTCCGAGGCCGAAGGTCAGCCTGCCGACCGCGTGACTGGTGCTGCCGGGAGCACCACCCGGTGGTTGCGCCATGGCCATCACCTGGCCGCGCAGCTCGCAGGTCCTGCGGTCCGGGTCCTTCAGGTAGAGACTCCCCAACAGCGTCTCGGTGTCGCACGGCTGCAGCGAGTTGTCCGGCGCCCGCGTCAGGAGTTGCCCGTCGGGCACGAACACCAGTGGCATCTGGAAGCCGACCTGTCTGTTCTCGCAGTCCGTACCGATCACGGTGAACAGGAAGTCCTTGCCATCGGCAGCGAGTTGCACCCAGAAGGCGGTGTGGTCCCTGATCGGCGTCGTCCTGTCGCCCGGATCCGACCGCACGTCCGGCTGCTTGATCAGCGGTGTGACACGGTCGGTGATGCGCAGGCTGCTGAAGGGCATCTCCCGTCCCGCGAACGTGTAGCGCTTCTCCTGGTCGTACTGGACCTCCGGCTGCTTGACGATGATGCGGTCCTCCCGCCGCAGGTAGGCGACGATCCCGTCGTGCTGGCTCGCGGCGAACACCCTCCGGAACTCCGTCACGTGCGATGCCAGGTGACCGGTGCACAGCCGGCCACGGGTGACCACGCGGATGTACTGGTCCCGTCCCAGGCCCGTGATGTGGTCGTACGCCTCCAGGGCCGGGAAGGGCCCGGGCTGCGGGGTCCCGTCGTCCTTGAGCGGTGCTTTCCAGACGCCGTGCAGGTGGGCCGACGCGCCGAGCGGCGTCACGATGAACTGCTCGGACTGCAACGGCGCGTTCGGGGCCTCGGTGGGCGTACCACCCGGAGGCGTGGGCCGGGCCCGGCTGGTGAGGGTGACCAGGTCCTCCCGGTTCAGGCTGGTGAGGGGTCCGTCGTCGCCGAGGTTCGGACTGCGGTCCCGTACCGCCGAGAACGCCCGCAGCCGTACGTCTCCGCCCCGTGCGGCGAACAGCCGCGCGTGCCACAGCGCGGTGCGTCCGTCGGCCTGATGGGGCTGCGGCCGGACCGACCAGCCCACCGGTTCGTCGTAGGTGAGCAGCAGCCGGGTGGGGAATTCGAGGACGCTTCCGGGGACACCCCGGAAGATCACCGACCCCGCGGTGTCCGGGGCCTGCAGGCCGTCCGGAACCTTCAACGGCACGAGTCGGCGGCCCCAGTCGAGCAACGCCTCCAGCGACAGGTCCAGACCCTCGGGGTCGGTCGGCGCCGAGAAGGCCAGCGTCGTCGGACCCGACGCGAAGGCCGCGACGGGATCGGTCGGGGCGGAACTGCCCACCGGGAAGTACTGCTCCACGACATGCTGCGGTGGCAGCGTCGCCAGGAGGAACGCCGCCGCACCCGGGTCCCGCGGCACCAGGCGGTGGCCGTCGAGGCGCAGATTGAGCAGGGTGATGTCGACGACGAGCATGTCGGCCGGGCGCACGACCCGGATCGGCTTCTGTGTGACGTCGTCGCTGTCCGGCGGACCGGGATCCGGGGGCCTTCCCGGGTCCGGGGGATGCGGGCCGGGGTCGGGACCGGGACCGCGCGGGCCGCGAGGCCCGTCGTCGTCGGAGTCCCGCCCGCGGTCGCGGCCGGAGGGCCGGCGGCCGCCGAAGCCTCCGCGGAAACCACCACCCCCGCCACCACCGTCGCCGCCGTGGTGGGCCACGACGGAAGGGTCGCGCAAGTCGCCGAAGGACCTCAGGACGACAGAACGTGTCGTGGGGAGAAGCATGGGAAAACGCCTCGTTCGAGGTCGTGAGAACAGTGCGCGCCGCGCCGCGCCGCCCACCTCTCCCCCGATTTTCACTCCTTCGACGCGTTCCCGCCACCGGAGACCGGCCCCCGAGCAGGCATTTTCATCATCAACCAGTGACGCTTCAATAATATTTGACGGAGCATCAGCTCATGGGAACGTCACCTTCACCGCCGTGCCCCGGGGGACCGTGGCTCCCTTGGCGGGGTCCTGGCGGGAGATGGCGGCCGGTGCCGCGGACGGCCCCGAGTCGGGTGCCAGCTCCAGCTTCAGCGTGGTCCCGCCCAGCTTCACGGCGGCCTCGTCCTTGGTGCACCTGATCAGGTCGGGCACCACTTCCTCGCCCCCGAAGGCGGCGCTCAGCACATCCTTGCGGGCATCCTCGGCGGCCTTGCCCGAGAAGTAGAAGGCCACCGCCGACCCGACGGCCGCGGCGAGCGCTCCGATCAGCGTGCTGCGCAGGTTGGTGTCCCGTACGGCGAAGGCCACCGCGCAGAACGCCATGAGGCCGGTGACCAGTGCCATGGCCACCCAGCTGCGCACGACGCTGTTCGACGACACCGTGCGGCCCGGCACCACACGCCGGGCGACGACCAGGACGATCCCGATGGCCACGACGGTGGACAGCAGGATCCACAGCAGGACCTGGACGTGCCCCCACGAGATGGTCGCCGGGTCGTCCGTCTGCAAACGGAGAACGCCCATGGTTCGGTCCTCCCGCCGGCTTTCCGGAAGACCGGCCGTGCCTTCGGTGGAGTTCCCCCTGCCGAGTCTCGTCGTCGGCCGACGGGTCCGCAAACCGCGGAGTTGCACGGTCCCGCCGCACCGGCCGAGACTGTTGTCGAGAGGCTCACGGTGTCTTCCCCTCCCCAATTGCGACTGCTCGGCCACTTCCGGCTGGAATGCGGTGCCGAGCCGGTCGAGCTGTGCCGCAACGGGCAGCGCCTGCTGGCGTTCGTCGCGCTGCGCAGACGCGTGTCCCGCAGGGTCCTCGCCGGGACGCTGTGGCCCGAGGTCACCGAGGAGCACGCCAGGGGCAGCCTGCGCACCACCCCGTGGAAGCTCCCGCGGGGTGATCAGCCGCTGGTCCGGTGCTCCGGGGACTCGCTCGTGAGCGCCGACACCCTGTACGTCGACGTGCACGCCTTCACCGAGACCGCGCTCGGTGTCGTCCAGGGCGGCGGGCCGCCGCCCGCCGCCCAGCTCCCGCAAGGGCTGCTGCGCGGAGAGGACCTGCTGCCCGGCTGGGACGAGGAATGGCTGCTGCCGGAACGTGAGCGCCTGCGGCAGTTGCGGCTGCACGCCCTCGACGCGCTGGCCGAGGCGCTCGTCCACGAGGGCAGGCTGGCGCTCGCCCTGGAGGCGGCGTGGGAGAGCGTGCGCGCGGAGCCGCTCCGGGGGAGCGCGCACCGGGCCGCCGTCTCCGCGCACCTCGCGGAAGGAAATCTCAGCGAAGCGGTTCGTCACTACCGCTCGTTCCAGCGGCTGCGGGAGGAGCTGGGCGTGGAGCCGTTCGCTCGCTTCACCCGGATGCCGGCCCGCCACGGTTGGCGCCTGACGAGCCGGTGACGCCGACGGCGGCCTGACGCCGCATTGACGCCCCATTGACGCCGGGCTGACGGCACGTCCGTAGCCTCGACATGCAGATCCTGGAGGACCGCATGGCACCGACCCCGAAACTGCCGATCGTCTACGTCCGGGGATACGCCGGTGACACCGCCGGCATCGACAAGGTGGTGACGGATCCGTTCTACGGGTTCAACCAGGGCTCCACCCACGTCCGTATCGGGCCGGACGACGCTCCGTGCTTCTACGAGTTCGAGAGCCCGCTGCTGCGTCTGCACCTGGACGAGGGCTACCGGATCCTGGTCGACGGCGGCCAGGAGCTCTATCTCGCCGGACACGACAGCATCCCGCCCGACAGCGTCTGGATCCACCGGTTCTACGACGCCTCGGCGACCACCTGGGGCGGGCACCCCCGGGCGTTCCGGCTGGAGACGGCCGCGGAGGACCTGCTGCGGCTGATCGACATGATCAGGGCCAAGTCGGGAGCGGAACGGGTGCACCTGGTCGCGCACTCCATGGGCGGCCTGGTGTGCCGCTGCCTGATCCAGAAGATCCTCCCGGACCTCGGCCGCGATCCGGCCGACTGCGTGGGCCGGCTCTTCACCTACGGCACCCCTCACGGCGGCATCGCGTTCGACGTCGGCTTCGGTGTGCTGGAGAGGCTGCGTGACGTCACCGGCATCGACGGCGCGGACATCTTCGGGCGTGAACGCATGTACGAGTATCTGACGCCGAAGGCGCGAACGGATCCCGACGGCCCGCCGCCGCGGTGGGACGCCCGCGCTATGCCGGACGAGGGGACGTTCCACGCCCCCGACCGCGTCTTCTGCCTGATCGGCACCGACCCGACCGACTACGACGTGGCGTACGGCCTGTCAGCGGCCACGGTCGGCCCGCGCAGCGACGGCCTGGTGCAGATCGGCAACGCGTACGTCCCCGACACCCACCAGGCGTACGTGCACCGCAGTCACAGCGGGCGCTACGGACTCGTCAACTCCGAGGAGGGCTACCAGAACATGCGGCGCTTCCTGTTCGGCGACTGCAGGGCCGAGGCCGCGCTCGTCGGGGTCCGGCTGCCGCAGCGGCCCGACACGGTGTGGCAGGCCGAGGTGCGGCTGTCGGTCCGCGGCCTGCAGATTGTCACGCACGAGCGGACGAGCGCCCACTGGTGCCCCCTGCAACTGCCGGACGGCGGCCCGGACGACGGGGCGACGGTCCCCCTGGCGGAGACGTTCCTGTGCAGCAGTCTCCGGCCGGACGACACGGGCACCATGCGGTACGCGCTACACCTGCGGATCCTGTCGCTGCGGCGCCGTGACGGTCTGCTGAGCTTCGCCGACCATCTGGAGCAGACCGCCGACTTCGACGACATCCTGGTGATCGACGTCCGCCCGGACCCCGCCGCCCCGATACCCGCGGTCTCGGCCTGCTGGAACTCCGCCATCACCGGACCGATCAGCGCCTACCGGCCCGACAGCCACGCTCTTCGCGACGACGACCTCGTTCCGGGCTCCTGGGCCGGCCACGTCCCCCTGCCCGCCACCGCCGCCCCGATCCTCGGGGAGGACGCGCGGATCAGGCTCACCGTGACCCCCTGGGGCTGACGACACGAGCCGAACATGAAAGGAAGCGAACCGGCCATGGTCTCCCTGTCCAACCTCCGTCCCGGCGCGAGCAACGACGACGTCCGCACCGTTCAGCAGGCCCTGATCGACCAGGGCCACGCCATCCCCAGCGGCCCCACCGGATTCTTCGGCGAACAGACCAGGACCGCCTACCGCGAGGAACAGCTCGCCCTGGGCTACGCGGAGACCGAGCCCGACGGCATCCCCGGCTACGCCTCCCTGAGCGCACTCGGTGCGACCGGTACCACGTGAACCTCACCGGTTCGAACTTCGCCGCCCGGGTGCAGCAGGCGGATCCGCACCGCCGGCCGCACGGTTAGTAGGACCAGGCCGCGCCCTCCCCGGCGGAACCCGCCCGGCAGACCGCGCGGGTATCGGGGAGGTCCCACGTCCGGGGGCGTCCGATGGCGCCCCCGTGGATCACCACGGACGATGGTGACGAACCCCCGGCACGGCGGCGGAACCCCCGCGGCCGCGCCGCACACGTGCGTCCCGCCCCGGCTCGGGATCCCAGGAGGTGATCGGGTGCGGACTCCCCCCAAACCGCACACCGGCTTGCGCCCGAAGGTGTTACGGCCCTCGCTAAAAACCCGGCGGGCACAGCTGGACATGTCAGTGGTCCTGCTGGTCCTCCTCGGTACCACGGTGCTGCTGGGCTGGTTCGGGCTCGGCAACTTCGCCCATGCCCTCACCTTCCCCGGACGCCTCACCGGTGCCGTCCTGATCGCGGTCGCGTTCACCACGCTCCTGGCTGCAGGCGCGGCCCTGGATTACTGGGTCGGGCACAGTTTCCAGTACTCCGGCCTCGTCGTACTGATCGGAGCGTTCGCGGCGCTGCTGATCGACGCCCTGCTTCTGCTCAGGACGCTGAAGAACGGCGATCTGACGCTCTTCCCGGCGCTGTTCGGCGCACTCACGGCGGGGGCGGCCTGGGCTCTCGTCACCGTGTGGCGGACGTCGGTCACGGTCCCCGCACCGAAACGGGTGGCCGCTGCGCTGCTGGTCTCCTCGATCCTCGCCGTCGCTAATTTCGGCTACCAGAACCTCTATCTGCCGTACCGGCGCGAGGCCAGGCCTCTCATCACGTTGTCCGTGGGAAAGGCTGTGCTGGCCAAGGACCGCAAGGCGTTCGCCGTGCCCGTGGATGTCACGTTCCAGAACCACGCCGACGTGGGGTTCTATGTGCTCGGCACCGAATTCCACGCCATGGGGGAACAGGTGCACCTGGCCAGCAGGGACCGCCTCCGTGAGCAGTGGCGAAGCGATGCCCAGCAGTTCGCGGCCTCCTCGGGGGACATGTATCCACTCTCCCGCAGGGAGATTCACCAGACTGGCGAGCTGGTGGAAGCGAAACCCTGGATGCAGCCCGGTAACTGGATCGAGCCGAACGACGCGTTCACCACGCGCATGGTCGTACAACTACCCGTGGACACGCGGTACGACCAGGTGGCCTTCTATGCCACCGCGAGCCTTGCGCGCAAGGATCAGATCGTGCTGGATCCACCGCTCAATTTCGTCACGACCTCCTGGGGACGTGGCCACATCCCGCAACGGGTGAAGAACCTACAGAAAAAGGGCACCGACTCCCTCGTCTACCGCGCTCGGGTGCACGAGAACAACGCGATCGACGAAGCCATCAGACAGCCGCGATTCGTCACCGTGTACTGGCAGTTCGGCACACACGGTGCAACGGTGTCGACGAGCATCACACGCAAGGGCGATGACGACAACAGCGAGCCGTCCGGGGAGGAACTACGGCAACTGGTGAGCCGGTACGGTCTCGTCGATCTCTTCGCCGGCCCTGTCGAGCAGACTCTGTGGGACATCAAGAACCAGCGCTGAGCCCCTCCAGCCACGCCACCAGCGCCAGCGAGCTGTTCATCCGGTCCCAGGAGTACGCGTCCCCCAGGCCGAGCCGGGCCTCCCGCACGGCCCCGCACAGCGTGTCGACGTCGAACATCTCCGCGATCAGCGGATGCCGGGCGGAGCGGCACAGGGCGACAAGTTCGTCGCCGTGTCTGCGCAGGCCGCGGGCGTAGAGGTCGTCGAAGGGGATCTTGACCGCCCTGCCGCTGATTGGGGCCGGGAGCAGGTCCGCCAGGGCCTCGCGGAGGACGGCCTTCGGACGGCCCGGCCGGAACACGGCCGCGGCGGACAGGCGGCTCATCGTGGCGACGACCTCCGGGTCGAGGAACGGGTGCGAGAGGAAGAACCCGTCCCGTTCGGCCCGGTGCCAGGACAGCGGATCGGGCGCGGCCAGGTAGTTGGCGGCGTCGTACAGCGACTGTTCCGGTCTGCGCCCGAACACGAAGCGGCTCTCCGCGATCCGGGCCTCGCGGAACCCGTGGGCCCGGGCGAAGCCGGGCCGCAGCCAGCGGGGGCGGTCGAAGGTGCCGAGTCCGCCCAGCATCGTTCCGCCACGGGCCAGTGCGGTGATCCGTTCGGCGGTGAGCGGGGCGGTCGGCCGGACGACGTAGGCGTGGACGACGTCCCGCAGGCCCCTTTCACTTCCCTCGGCCCAGGCGCGTGCCTGCCGGGTCAGCTGCCGGAGCCGGCCCGTGCGGGCGAGCCTGTGCAGGTGGAAGGGGTTGGCGTCGACGACCGGATCGGCCCCGCAGCCGGTCAGGAGGGTGTCGCAGCCCAGTTCCGCGGCCGCGTCGTGGAGTCTGCTCCAGAACGGGGCGCGGAACGCGTGCGCATGGGGCTCGTCCGCGTCGCCCGCGTGGTGCGGGAAGTCGTCGAAGTCGGCCACGTCGTCGGCGTCGACGACCACCGGGCGGCCCGTGGGGGCGTGCCGCCGGATCCCCTCCAGCGCCAGGTCGAGGTACGGCTGCTCCCCGGCCAGCTCCCCGTGGTGGAAGCGCCCGGCGAGCAGGACGAGCTCCCCGGTTCCGGCGTGTCCCGCGGCCAGCAGGCGTGCGGCGAGCAGCGCCACACCGGTGGAGTCGGTGCCGCCCGAGACATGGCAGGCCGTCGTCGTGCCCATACGGCGTCCGACGGCGTTCTCCAGCGCCAGGCGCAGCTCCCGCGCGGCCTCGTCGAGGCCGGGTCCGCCGACGAGGGACGCGGGCGCGTCGGCGGTGGCACGGGCGCGTCGCGGCGTACGGACGCGCAACCGCCCGGCGAGGGAGAGCTCCACCACTTCGCCGCCGAGGACACGGTGGACCCCGGTGAACGGCGTGAGGTCCGTGTGCGGTTGCGCCAGGTTCCCGATGAGGTAGCGGCAGAAGTAGCGGGGTTCCAACTCGGTGGCGCGGCCCAGGGTGCGGGCAGAGGTGCTCACGGCGTCCACGCGACCTGCGGACTCTCTGAAGAACAGGGGGATGCGTGCCTGTTCGTCGCGCGTCAGGAGGATGCGGTCCCGGCACACGGCGACGGCCGCGTAGTCGCCGGCCGGCATCGTCGGGGCCTCTCCCTGCCTGCCGCAGGCGTCGAGGAGGCCGCGTGCGCCCGTCACCCGGTCGCGGGCCGAACCGGCCCAGCCGACGACGGCCGCGGTGCCGGCCGGCGAGGAGACCGTCGTCACGAGTCCCCGACGTGCCAGGGCGTCGGTGGTCCGGAGCCTCGGTGCGCCGCCCGCCCACTCAAGGCGCAGGGCGTCCATGTCACCGGCCTCCGCCGTCGATGGTGAGCACCGGTTCGAAGGCGTGCCCCCGCGGATCGGCGTCCGGGATGCACAGGCCGGCGGAGACGGTCCAGGCGTGCAGGGCGAACGGGTGCTCGCGCACGCCGATGTGGAGGACGGCCTGCAGGCCGGACCGCCGCAGCAGGAGGAAGGCTGTCACCGCCTCGGACTTGCAGTCGCCGTCGACCAGCCAGCTGCGGCGGCTGTGGGCCAGGATCGCTCGTTTCAGTCGGCGGACTTCCTGTGTGGAGGGGGTGTCGGCGCGGGCGTACGCCGGGGCGGCCAGGGACAGCAGCCGCAGGACGCGACCGAATCCCACGGTCCGGATGAGCAGATGCACTCCCCGCAGCCAAGGCCCGGCGCCGGCGTCCGTGTGCCGCTGCCGGCGGTCCTTCGCGCACCCGGCGCGCAGGAAGACGGTGACGAGCTCCGCGCGTTCCTCGGGGGTGCCTTCGGCGAACTTGCGGACGTCCGCCGCCGCCATGCCGAGAAAACGCGTCCGCCTCCAGTCCGCGATCAGCGCGCCGTCGGACATCCCGGTGACACGGCAGTGCGGTGACAGGGTCCTTGCCATGGCTGTCAGGGCATCGGCGTCCTCTGTCACCGCGCTTCCTCCAAGGGTTCGCCGTGAACGGCGTCAGGACTGGTAACCGTGACCGTCGTAGAACCCGCCGCTGAAGCCCCGGATCAGACGGCCGTTGCCGAGAAGGACCAGCCGGTGCGGCTGACGACGCCGCAGCAATCGGAGAAACATCGCCCACCTCCAGATCAGGCAGGGCCGATCAACTCCAGGCTACTCCGCCCGGAATGCCCCGCAACCGGATCGCCGGCGCCGGTCATGTCCGGCTTCCACGACCGTCCGCGACAGAAAGTTACACAGCGTCAATAAGACTTGTGAGTAGTTGAGTTGTGCGCCAAGCAGCGCCGCCTGGGTCGCGGCCGGCCGGTGCGGGGAGCACGATGGAGGCAGGGGGATTCCGCCCCGCGAGCCGGCGGCCGGCCCGTGAGGCCGAGCCAAGGAGATCAGCCATGGGCCACCCCGAACCCCGGCCGGGCGGCTTCGAATCGGAGAACCATCCGTGGAGGATCCGCCTCGTCGAACACCCGAAGCGGTTTGAATCGTCACAATTCCGGGCCGCCAAGGACACGGCCCACAAGATCCTCCACGCCATGGAGGACGCTGACCTGCCGTACGGGCCGAGGCCCGTGGACGCGCAGCAGGTGGCGAAGAACTCCGAGCGCTGGGAGATGCACCACGGCGGCAGTCTGTGGGTCAAGGGATCCCGGGGCTGGCTCATGTACCGCGCCCGGGTCGGCATCGAGTGGAGCATGCAGTTCTGCGCCGATCCCGCGAAGGTGGACCGGCTGCGGCAGGACGCCGCCGATCTGGTCGACGCCTTCCCGCTCACCCTGCCCGCGCTCGCGGACCTCGGCTACGAGCGCGCCGAGGACCTGCTGCGCACGCCGATCGAGGACGCCGACGGGGTCGAGGCGTGGACCGACTCCCTGTTCAACTCGTGCGTGCCGCTGAGCCACGGCAACCACCAGGGCATTCTGCCGAGCGTGCCCGGGGAACACCACTACCCCTGGCCGGTGAAGGGCGCCGACTTCGTCCGGTACGACGACTTCCAACTGTGGGTGACCCTGCCCGACGGCACCCACGGCGCCGTCGCGCCGGTGGACCGGCGCGGCTCCGGTGACGGGCACGTCCGGCTCACCTTCGTCCCGGAAGGCAGCGCCGCCGCCCCCACGGTCGCCGAGGCCCAGGACCGGGGCCTGATGGCCGTCCTGCCGGCGAACAGCGACGTGGCCCTGCAGGCCTTCGCCCAGCAGGTCGCCCCCGGCCGGCGCACCGCCTCCGGCCCGCTGTCGCCCCCCGCACGACGGCATGCCGGCCGAAGCTCCCGCTAGCGGGACATCGGGACACCGGTATCCCGCCCGGCCGCTGCCGGCCGTCCCGACGGCCTTGTCCGGGGCGGGTGTTGTTCAGGCGGTGTGGTCCAGGGTGCCAAGGCCAAGGCCCGGCAGGGCGCCCACCGGGTCCAGGTCCGGGTGCCGCGGGGCCACCAGTCGTCCTGTGCGGGCTCGGACTCGTAGGCGGACCACAGGCCGTCGCGGCCGAGGCGGAGCTGGACGTGGCCACGTGGGTGGGTGAGGTGGTTGCGCCAGGGGCGGAACGCGGGGAGGTCGACGGCGAGCAGCACGAGTGGTGGCCGTCAGCCCGGACCCGGGGCAGGCGGCGACCAGCCGCACCGCGTCCTGTCACAGGGTCAGTTCGCCGACCGGGTCGCGGCCGATGCCGAGCAGTGCGTGCGCGCGGGCGGCGGCGTCGGTGGCGAGCTGATCCAGTGCCAAGGGACCCGGGCCGCCGGGTGCCCGGGGGCTGCTCGGGATGCGGCGGCACCGACAACGGCAGCGGCAGCGGCAGCGATGGGAGTTGCGGGGGCGCGAAGGCGTCGGTGGCGCGCGTAAGCCGGGCAGGGACCGGGGCTGCCGCTCCTGGGCGGCCCGGGCCGCGCGGGCGGCGCTGCGCCGGGACAGCGCGTCGGGCAGTTACCTCTCGCCGGCCACGCAGCAGGACGAGCCGGGCGGGTTTCCCGGGTGTGGCGATTGGACCAGGGTGTCGGTGACGCGCAGCAGGCCGCTGGGCTGTGTGCCGTTCAGCAGTTCGTGGGTGATCCGGAGGTCGCCGGTGGTGCAGGTGACGGCCGTGTCGGGGGCGTCGTCGGGAGACGCGTCGATGTCAGCGGGTCGGACGAGCAGGTCGAAGGTGGCGGCCCCGATGCGCGGGCCGGGTGCGGGGCATCGCGCCGACCCACCGTCTACGGCGCAGTGTGTGGTGTCCGGGGTTAGACGTTGACGCGTCAAGTAGTTGACGGTGTGTCGTCCTGGTGAGCTGGAGTTCCGGAGCGGCCGAGAGGCGGCTCGTAGAGGCACGCAACGCGGCGGCATCGTCTCAGCGCCGCCAGCCGCAAGTTGCGGGATCCGTCAACTCGTCAGATCGTGGAAGAGAGACCGTGGAGGACCGCACCGTGCTGGACCGGCGCGCGGACGCCTGGCATCTGGAGCGGCAGCAGCCTCGCGGCAGGCGCGCGGTGGTGACCATGGAGATCACCGGCCGCCGAGTTCGTTGACGTATCCCTCACCGGAAACGGCGGCATCGTCCGCGTGGCCACCCCACGGCGCTCCCTCCAGATCAACGCATCGGGAGGAACACCGCGATGATCAAAGGTCATGACGTATCCGTCTTCCAGGACGCGAACTTCCCCACTGCCGACACCAGTTTCGTATTCATCAAGGGCACCGAAGGGATTTCCTATGTCAACCCCAAGCAGAAGGAGCAGGCCGCGCACGCCCGCGCCGAGGGACTCGTAGTGGGCTTCTACCACTTCCTGCACCCGGGTCACATCAAGGAGCAGGCGGCTCACTTCGTGGAGGGCTCCGCGAGCATCGAGTACGACATGCTGGTCGTCGACTGGGAGACCAACCCAAACGGCACCGCGGCGTCCTGTGCGGAAAAGGACTCCTTCATCGCCGAAGTCAAGCGGCTCGGCGGCGCCGAGCACAAGGTCGGGCTGTACTGCAACCGGGACTTCTGGCGGAACCGGGACACCACCGGTAACGCGGGAGACTTTCTGTGGATCGCCGAGTACGGCGTCACCGCCGGCGAACCCGACATCGAAAGCAAGTGGCTGTTCCACCAGTACACCGACAAGCCGCTGGACACCAACGTGAGCGTCTTCACTTCCAAGGCCGAGCTGGTCGCGTTCGCCGGCGGCATCAACGGCGTGAAGAACTAGAGCCTGACACCGGGCGAGACCTCGGAGTGCGCCCGCCAACGGCGCACGCGCTCAGCGGCCCCCCACCGGGCCGCTTGACCTTCCTACTCCCCGACGGCGATCGATGGGCCGGATGCTACGTGCCAACAAGGGCATCGGTTTCCGCCAGCTGAGACACGCGAGATTGGAGATGCACAATGACAGAGATCGACGCGGCTGTAGTGGACTCGAACGCATCCAGCGCTACGATCCTGGCAACGCTGTTCAACAAATCAAGTCGTACTATCGCCGCTGGCGGCACAGTGCGACTTACGGCAGCTCCCTTTGGGACCGGAAATTCCGCTGATGCGACTTTCGGCTCGATCGCGCCAGGGGGACAAGAGACGCAGCTTATCAATTGGGATTTGGAGAGAGACGATATCCATACCCCATACCCGACGGCCGCCCACTATTTCCTTTCAGCGGAAGGAGGCGGGGCCTGCTCAGGCGGAACCGGTCAAAATCCAGAAGGAATCACAGGAGTTCGATTCTCCATATTTGACTCTGACTGGTCATAACTGCGCCGATCCTGGGTAGGAGGCACCGGCTCCCCGAACAGGCGAATAACGTTCACCCACTCGCCAGAGCCGATGTGTCCTTCAACATAGCATCATCAGGCGGGCGTCAAATTGCAAAGAGGGGGGGCCTCTGGATGCCACAGGTCGGTTTGTCGGCACTCGCAGCATTATGGTTGGCGATAAGCACCTTAATCCCCTGGCACTACCTGCGGAGTTCCCGAGACGGTGGGCACGGAATAAATGGCGGTCCCGTCCGGAGTTAGCGGGGAGATCATGTCTACTTCGTCATTCCAAATGTCGAGCTTCACTCCTGTTGATGGTGAGATCGTCAATCAAAGCTCGACCTCTGTATCGTTCTCATTCTCAAGCGCATACGTAACACATATTAGCGTCGACATATGGTCCGAGGATGACCAAGGCGCAACCTACACTGACAGGCAAGAGACAGATACGAACGGTACCGATGACGTGGACTTGTCGTTTGCCGTGCCCGCCGCCGTTGACCTGCACTACAAGATTACGATCAGTGGCGACCCCAGCTCGAATAATATTGTCTACGTCCGCATCGACTGGTAACTCGTTAGCATTCCGTTTGCCATCCCAGCCCCGTGCACGCCGATGCCCTGGCCCAGAAGTCACGGCACTATGGAGCCGCCAGGCAGGTCCGGGGGAAGCCGCGATATTGCATGTCTCCGAGGAGGGCAAAGGGAGGCAGCCAGGAGTTCATGCGCGTGCCCGCGGCGCTGAGCGAGGGCGCAACGTTCGGTGGACGGCTTTGTCCTGCGCCCAGCCGGTGCTTCCGGCGTCGCTCAAGCCAGCACTCGGGGAGGCCCGGCGCCTGCGCCTGCGCCTGCGCCTGCGCCTGCGCCTGCGCCTGCGCCTGCGCTTGCGCTTGCGCCTGGACATATGACCAGACGCGGCCGCTACGCGAACCCTCGATCGGCCGGGGGGACGACGACGAGCGGTGGGAGCGCCGATCGCGCGATGGAAGGGCTGTGCCGATAGCCGGCCTTGCGAAGGCCTCGCCCGGATGGCGACGGCATTCCTGGCGGTCTTGGTCGGACCGCGCGCGTTGGGCGGCCCGACGCCCCTCACGGGATGAACTTCACCTCCGGGAAGGCCGCGCTCGGGCCGTCGAGCAGAGGTCCCCGGCGGTGTCGCATGTGGAGGTCGAAGAACGCGAGCGGGTAGGCCTGCTGGGTCCGGACCGCCCGAGCCGGATCGAGGGTGCCGATCATGTCCTGGATCTGCCGGCTCGTCATGCCGAGGACCTTGCCCGCTTGCGCGATCAGCGTCACGTCGTCGCCGTACGTGTTGTGGATGGCTCCGTCGGCCTGGATGTTCAGCCGCCAACCACGCAGGTGTGTCCAGAACTCGGCGACGTCCGGCATGGCGGCCCGGGTGAACGAAGCGGTCATCATCATGAACGGCCGGTGCAGGTCGGTGATGATGGTCGGCTGCATCGGACCGTCGATACTGAGCCCGGCGCCAACGCGCTGGTCGGCGAGTATGGTGAGCGCGATGGCGGTGCCCCCCTTCGACCAGCCGAACGCGCCGATGCACCTCGGGTCGAGGGCGCCGAGCAGTCCCTGGGGCAGTGGCCTGCCGTCGACGTCGGGGTTGTGCCCGGCGGCAAGGCCCTCGACGACGTCGAGCACGAACCGGATGTCCGTGGCGAAGTCCCGGGGCCCCAGGAACGGCGGGACCTCTGCCGGAACGGTGAGTCGGCCGTCGGGAAACTCGCTGAACGCGTCGTAGGTGTGGTCGACGGTGACCACGGCGTAGCCGTGGCTGGCGAGTTCCTGGACCATGATGGTGTGGTCGCCGCGATGGCTGCCCGAGCCGTGCGAGTACACGAGGACGGGCAGGCGGCGGCCCGTTCGGTGCATGGGCGCGCCCACGTGTGCGGCGGTGAGTGGGCCGAGGGCGGGATCGAGCGGGAAGCCGACGTCCGCCAGAATCGCCCGCAGCGCACCCTGGGTCATCCAGGGAGCACGCGGCAGGTCCTTCGTCATACGAGCGGGGTACCAGACGCTGGCCATCAGCTCACGGTGACGCCCCGGGCCGGCCACGGGATCCGGACGCGAGGTGTCGACGAGGTGGAGCGGCACCGTGCCCACCGGGTGCGGCCCGGTGGGCACGGGCAGCGTGAGCTGCGACGGACCGGGGGCGGTGGGAGCCGCCCTCGCCTGGCGCGCCGCGCTGATCGGCACCGCGGCCCCGAGCCCTGTCACCAGCGCGGCTGCGAGCAGGCGACGGCGCGTCACGTCCGTCGTGGTGACCGGTGTGATGGTCACGTGTCCTCCCTGGGTCTTGGACGGTGTTCGGCGTGCTGTCCGGGTCCGCCGGACGTCGGTGGGAACCGCTCACGACTCACCGCGGTTCGCCGGGGCACGGATCAGGACTCCGGGGCTGAGCTGCCGTGCTCGATCTGGTGGATGAGCCGCTTGAGCTGCGTGACCTCGTCGCGCAGGGCGCGGTCGCCCGCGGGGGTGAGGGAGAGCCAGGTGCGGGCGCGTTTGCCTTCGTAGCCCTTCTCGATCTCCACCAGACCGGCCTTCTCCAGCACCGACAGATGTTGGCTGAGGTTTCCGGCGGTGAGGCCGAGCGCCGTACGTAGGAAGCCGAACTCGACCCGGCGCGCCTGGTGGGCAACGGTGAGGATGCCGAGGCGCACGCGCTGGTGGACCACGTCGTCCAGGCCGGTGACGGGGTGCTGCTCGGGCTGATCGGTCATGACGCGTTACGCCGGCCGGACAGCTCGGCCAGGCCGAAGCCGAGGGCGCCGAGCAGGAGAAGGACGCCGGGGACGCCGAAGGTGGGCAGAGCGGACCACGGCGAGGTGAACGGGATCCCCGCCCAGCCGGTGGTGAGCGGCACCAGCTCGATGGGCAGGTACACCACGGCGAGCAGCAGCAGGGCGCGGCTGCGCTCCACCCAGGCCAGCACCAGCAGCGGCAGCCCGACGGCCATGGCGTTCCCGGCGAGCCGTTCGAGGAACTTCGTCACCCCGGACGTGGGGTCGAGTTGCAGGCCCCAGAAGTCGAGCCGCTCGCCGAGCTGTGGCATCCCGTGCCGCAGGCTCCAGACCGCGGTGGCACTCGACAGGCCGACCAGGACGATCCCCGTCAGGACGTAGGGCCGGACCCGGGTCCCGACACCGCGGTTGCGGGAGCGGCGGATGTAGAAGCACGCCGTCGCGGCGTAGGCCAGGGCGAGCCCGAGGGGCCAGTAAACCGCCGAGCCCTGCGTGACCAAGGTGCAGGCGCTGCCCGCCGCGGCTTCACCCGCCGGGCAGGCGACGGTCTCGACCTTGAAGGTGAAACGGTCGACCAGGATGCCGCCCAGTGTGAGCACGCCCAGCAGCAGGAGGGGGAACCATGTGCCGCGCTGCGCGGCCCGGACCTTGCGGGCCAATTCACCGAGACCAGCGAGGACTTCGTGAGGCGTGCCTTGCGAAGGCATCGAAGCGTCTGTCATTCAGTCAGCTTTGCATCACAAACTAATTATGGCAAGAAACCTGTGTGCACCCCAAGATCGGATCCGGCGGTCCGAGGTCGACTCCGCCGGGTGCCGACGCGTCCTCGCCGACAAGAGGTCCGGCAAGGACGACCTCCGGCCCGACCTCAAGGCCTGCCACGCCTTCCTCGCTGCCCGCGCCACCCTGGTGCTCGCCCCCCGCTCGACCGCTACGGCCACTGCGCGTGCCGGCAGACGTCGCTCGAGAGGTCGGGGCCACACCGGACCAGGTGGTGACGCCTGGATGCTGCAGGGCACGCCGACCGGCGCACCGAGTGCACATCGCGGACGGCGCCGATCGCTGCCGCTCGCGCGAGCGGCTCCCTCAGTCGGGGCATGGGTCGCCCGACGCACCCTCGGAGGCATCGAGTGGTCTCGGCGTCATGACCACCCGCACCCGCGCCATCGCTCGGGCCGCCGCCTCGTTGACCTCTTCGGCCGTCTTTCCGCGCAGGAGGATGTGGCCCAGGCGCTGGAGGTTGTCGTGGGGGGCGGTCAGGGTGTCGCCGGGTGCCGCGGTGACGGTGACGTCCCGGACGTGGCCGCGCCGGGGTGGGACCTCGATGCTGCCCAGGGTGCCGGCATGTGGTGCGAGCAGGAAGCGGACGGCGGCGGCGCGGCCGTGGTGGCCGGTGAGGTCGGGGCGGATACCGAGGGCCGTCTCGACGCAGGCCCGGGCCTGGTCGACGCCGGTGGCTTCGGCGACCAGACGCATGATGCCGTCGCCGGGTGGACGGGCGCCGACCTCGATGACGTGGGGCCGACCGTGGGGAGTGACCTTGATCTCGGTGTGGGCCAGGCCGTCGCGCAGGCCGAGGGCGGTGACCGCGCGGCTCGTGGTGTCCAGGAGGGACTCGCGGACGGCCGTGGGGAGGGTGGCGGGGACGGTGTGGCCGGTCTCTGCACGGTCAGTGCCGCTGGTGGTGAACTTCTCGGTGACGGCGAGGTGGTGGACCTCACCCCCGACGACGACGGTCTCGACGCTGAACTCGTCTCCCTCGACGTACTCCTGGGCGAGGACGGTGGTGTCGAGGGCGATGCCGTGCGGGAGTTTGTGCGTCTCGGCTCCGGCCCGGCGGACGGCGTCGGGCAGGGCGGCGGGGTCGGACACGACGCTGACGCCGATCGAGGCGGCGTTCTCGGCCGGCTTGACCACGAGCGGGTAGGTGAGCCCGGCTTCCCGGGCGAGACGGGCGAGGGTGGTGGGCTCGCGGGCGGCGACGGTCCGCGGGGCGGGGATGCCGTGGGCGGTGAAGGCCTCGGACATCAGGCGCTTGTCGCGGCAGGCCGCAGCCCGTGCGGGATCGTGCCCGGGCAGGCCCAGGCCGGCCGCGAGGTGGGCGGCGAGCGGGGTGAGGAACTCCCAGCAGGCGACGACGCCGTCGATCCCGGTACGGCGGCAGAAGGCGGTGAGTTGGCGGAGAGTCGCGGTCGGGTCCGTGAAGTCGGGGCAGATGGTGCCGGCGATCAGCTGCCTGAGTTCGGGCGGGTATCCCGCGTACATGTGCGGGTGGGTGACGACGTATGTCTCGGCTCCGAGCGCCGCGGCGGCCCGCAGCAGGGGCTCACCGGCGGAGACACCGGCCTCCAGCACGAGGAGCCGGGGAGCGCGCGCGTTCTCGGCAGTAGGCAAGTCAGTTCCGGGTGCCATGCTCGGTTCCTTCGGTAGCGGGTGTCGCGTGGGTCGAGCTGGGGTGGGCGGTCGGTGGGCTCGCGGGAGCTGGGGCCCGGCGGCCGCTCAGCCCGCCTGCGCGGTCGCCGGTTCCTTCGAGCCGACCTCCGTGCGGGCCCGGATCGACGGTGCGAGTGCCAGTTGACCCAAGGCGGCGAGCAGGCACAGGCCCGCGCAGGAGAGCCAGAGCACCGGGGCGCCGCCGGCGAGCAGTCGGGTGCCGACGAGGGGCGCGAGGAGGAAGCCGGTGCCCCAGGCCATGCCGAGCAGGCCGTTGTAACGTCCGCGCAGGGCGGGCGGGGCGAGGTCGGCGACGATCGCCGCGGTGACACCGAAGACGAGGACCTCGCCGACGCTCCACACCGCCACGGCGAGCCCGTACATCGTGAGATTGGCGGCGGTGGCGACGAGCGTGTTGCCCGCGGCGGCGAGGACGAAGCCGGCGGCGAGCACCCGGCTCTTGTCGAGGGCGGCCAGGCGATGGCCGACGAGGGGCTGGACGAGGATGACGACGACGCCGTTGACGCCCATGATCGCCCCGTACGCGCTGCCGTCCAGGCCGTGGCCGGCCATCGAGAGGGGGAGGGTCGCGAAGGCCTGTTGGAAGACGGTGGCGTAGATGACGACGACACCGGCGAAGGCGAGCATCACGCGGTCGGCGACGACGGTGCCGTAGCTGCCCGTGACGTGGTCGGGGGACGCGGGGTGGGTCTCGGGGACGGCGAACCACACCAGGAAGCCGAAGACGGCGCAGGCGGTGGCGTCCACCCAGAACAGGAGGTGGAAACCGTGGGAGGCGAGGCGGCCGCCCAGGACCATGGCGGCGGAGAAGCCGAGATTGACCGACCACAGGAGCAGGCCGAAGGCCCGGGTGCGGTCGGCGGCGGGGACGGCGTCGGCGACCAGGGCCTGGGCGGCCGGGCGGTAGAGGTCGACGGTGACGCCGACGGCGAGGCCGGCCGCGGTGATGGCGGGCAGGGTCCGGGCCTGGCCGAGGAGCAGGAGCGCGGCGGCGTTCGCGAGCATGCCGCCGGTGAGGGCGGCGCGGCGGCCCAGGCGGTCGGTGAGGAAGCCGCCGAGGGGCTGGGAGATGACGGAGCCGACGCCGACGGCGGTGAGGACGAGCCCGACGGTGGCGAGGGGGACGTCGCGCGTCTGGGTGAGGTAGAGACTCAGGAACGGGCTGACCATGGCGCCGAGTCGGTTGACCAGGGTGCCCGACCACAGGACCCAGAAGGGACCGGGCAGCCCGCCGACGCGGACGCGGACCAGGGCCCGCAGCCGGGTCCGGCGGGGGGTGGCTGTGTCGGGCATGGGTCTCCTCGGTGACGACGGGGGCCCGCGCGGAGGACGGGCTCGGCGGATGCGCCGGAGTCAGTGCGCGGCGGTGAGTGCGGCCCGGTCGACCTTGCCGTTGGGCGTGGTGGGCAGGGCGTCCAGGAGGCGGATCTCGACCGGCACCATGTAGGCGGGCAGGGCGCGTGCGCAGAACTCCCGCAGGGCACCGGAGATGTCGTCGGGCTGGCGCGCGGCGCCGCCGGCGTCTCGGACGGGGGTGGCGTCCGGGGACAGGACCACGAAAGCGGCGAGCCGGGATCCGCCGCCGGGCAGCGGCAGTGGCACGGCGGTCGCGGCGGTGGCGCCGGGGTACTGCAGGAGTCGGCGTTCGACCTCGCCGAGTTCGACGCGGTTGCCGTTGATCTGTACCTGGGAGTCGCTGCGGCCCAGGAAGTAGTACTCGCCCCGCGCGCCCCGTACCGCGAGATCGCCGGTGCGCAGCACGGTCTGTCCGGACTCGGGGCACAGCGGGTCGGGCACCAGGGCGGCGCGGGTGGCCTCGGGGTCGTCCCAGTAGCCGGTGAACAGGGCAGGACTGCGCAGGTACATCTCGCCGGGAATGCCGGGACCGTCGACGACGTGGCCTTCCTCGTCGACGAGGAGGAGTTCGGCCCCCGCGTGGGCGCGGCCGATCGACAGGCGCTCCAGGTCCGCCGGGATCGGGTCGGGGACGTCCTCGAAGGAGCAGGCCATCGACTCGGTGGCGCCATAGCAGTTGACGATCCGCAGCCCGGGGCGCAGCTCGCGCAGCCGGCGCAGTTCCGGCAGGGGGAACTCCTCGCCGCAGAACAGGACGGAGCGCAAGGTGTCGAGCGCGGCGAGGCGGGCGGGTTCGTGACGCAGGACCTGGCGCCAGATCGAGGGGACGCCGTTGACGTGGGTGGCGGCGGTGTCCGCGAGGGCGCGCAGGAAGTGCCGGGGCCAGCGCACGAGGCGCTGAGGTACGGGGACGACGGCGGCGCCGCTGGCCAGGGCGAGACCGATGTTGAGGAGGGAGAAGTCGAAGTGCAGGGGGGATGTGGAGGCGACGCGGTCGCCGGGGGCGGCGATGCGGTGTGCCAGCATGCCGCGGTAGAAGGCCGTGACGGAGCGGTGGCTCATGACAACGCCCTTGGGGCGGCCGGTGGTTCCCGAGGTGAAGACGATGTAGGCGGGGTCGGTCACGCTCGGGGTGTGGCGCCGGGGACGAGCGGGATGCGGGGCCTGCTCGACGGTGAGCGTGCCGTTGTCGAAGCGTGCGGTCCCCAGGCCGGCCGGCAGCTCGGTGCGGGTGCCGGCGCCGGCTTGGAGGTGCAGGGCGGGGCGGGCGGCGTCGATCAGGCCGCGCAGGCGTTCCTGCGGCGTCTCCGGGCTGACGGGGACGAAGGTCAGGCCGGCGCGGGAGCAGGCCAGAAGCACGGCGACGGATTGTGCCCCGGCTTCGGCCTCCAGCAGGACGCGGGCGCCGGGCTCCAGGGCCAAGGACATGAGCCGGCGGGCGTAGGCGTCCACGGTGTCGCGGAGTTCGGCGTACGTGGTGACCGTGACGGCGCCGGAGCCGGTGGGCTCCACTACCGCGGGGTCGTGCGAGGTGTGCCGTCGAGGGTCGAGCAGGAGGTCGTGGAGGAACTCCCCGGTGGCCTCCGGGTGGGCGGCCTGCTCGTCGTACACGGTCACGAGGTCCTTCCGGCGGGGTGGCGCGGCAGCGAGCACCACCAACACGTGAGTTTCCGCATTACGGAAACATGATTCCACTTTGATGGTTCAGAACACTCTCACAACCGGCCGCCACTGGCCACCTCCATCGTCGCGATGCCGCCGACGCCCCTCGGAAATCGGCCTGGACACACCTCAACTCCCTATGACAGCTTGGGTCCTGCACGACGGAAAGGTTATTCCACATACCGGAAGTCGTAGGGAACGGAGTGCGGATGACCGCGACGGAACCACTCTCGCTGGGCCAGCTCTCCGTCTGGCACGACATCCGGGATCTCCCGTCGGGCCGCCGGCACGAGCCGAACAATGCCGCGGTGTGGGCGCTGCCGCCGGGGCCGACGGCCCCCGAGGTGGCGGCGGCACTCACCGTCCTCGCCTGTCGCCATCCTTCGCTGCGCACCCGTTACGACCTGCGTGACCCGTACCACCCGCGCCAGTGGGTCGAACCACCTGGCGCCGACCCCGCACATCTCCCGGTGACCACCGCCGCGGACCACCGCGGCGCCGCCCTCGAACTGGCCCGCCGCCCCTTCGACCTCGGCCGCGAGCAAGCCTGGCGAGCCCAACTGGCCACAGGACCGGACGGCGTGGCGCACCTGCTCTTCGTCAAGCACCACATCGTGGCCGACGCCTGGGCGCAGGAGCTCCTGCGCCGAGAACTCCTCGCCGAGCTGGCCGGCCCCGGCTCGGCGCATCCGGTGGCCGAGCGGCCGGGTCCCGCGCACCTCGCGCGCGAGCAGTACGCCCCGGACGGGCTGCGACGTCGGCAAGCCGCTCTCGACCACTGGGCCAGGCTCCTGGCACGGGCCTCGCATGCCCAGTTGCCGCAGACCGGTGGGAATGCCGGTGAGGTCGTCCAGGCGACCTTGCGTTCGACCGAAGCCCTCGCCGCCGCCCGAACCGTGGCCGAGCGGGCAAGGGCATCGGTGGCGAGTGCCGTCCTGGCGGCCTGGAGCGCGGTCGTCGCCCGGCGGTGCGGCGTCACCTCGGCACTGGTCCAGCTGATGAGCGCCAACCGGTTCGCCGGGCGCTGGAAGGATCTCGTCTCCTCGATGAACCAGTGGGTGCCGGCTCTCGTCGAGCACACCGACACCGATCTGGTGGACCTCGCCCGACGGGTCCACTGGAGCAGTGTCGCGGCTGTCCGGCACGGCATGCACGACGTCGACGAGGTGGCCGCCCTGCGTGCCGGCATGCCTGAAGCACCCAGTCCGGTCTGCGCGTTCAACCACGTCACCCTGCCCCCGGGCGAGGGCCGGGACGAGGCTGGTAACGACCACGCCAAGGCCACGGTCGACCGTGAGACGCCGTTCACCACCCTCGGACCGCGCTGCTACGCACGCTCGACGGACAGCGGCAGCACCCTGTCGGTGCGCCTGACCGCCGCCGGCATCGGGCACGAAGTGTGCGCCGACCTCCTGTGGGAGCTGCACGACACGCTGCTGGCCGCGGCCCGGCGGCCCGGACGCTGACTCCCGGCCCCGCCGCGTCCAGCGGACCCGCCCGACTCGACCGTCCAGCGAACGTACGCCCGCGCCAAGGAGATCCCGTGTCCGACCACGTCATCGTCATCCACCGCTGGACCGACCGGTACGCCGACTACGCCGCATACCTCGACCACACCGAACACCGCGTCAGCTACGTCACCACCGAACTCGCCACAGACCACCTCCCGACCGAACTGGCGGCCGCCGTAAGGCTGGTGGACAGCACGGAGGACGAGAAGGCGGTACGCGAAGCGGTGGGCTCCCTGATCGAGCACATCGGCGAGCCGACGCGGATCGTGGCGCTCCAGGAGACCGACCTGGACCTTGCCGCCACCCTGCGCGACGAATTCGCCCTGCCCGGCCCGGGAGTCGAGGAGCTGCGGCCGGTCCGCGACAAACTCCTGATGGCGCGGCGGCTGACCCGCGCCGGGGTGGCGGCGCCGCCCACCGCCGAGGCGCCCCACCACGCCGCCGTGCACGCCTTCGCCGCGGTTCACGGCTGGCCGGTCCTGGTCAAACCCCGGCGCGGCACGGCGAGTTCGCACGTCACCAGGATCGACACGCCGGACCAACTCGCCGCCTACGCCTTCCCCGCCGGCATCGACATGATCGTCCAGCCCTGGCTGCCGGACGAGATCCTGCACGTGGACGGCGTCTACACCGGACAGCGGCTGGGTGTCTGGCGGGCCTCGCGCTACCTGAACACCTGCCTCGACTTCACCACCGGCCACGCCCTCGGCTCGGTCGAACTGGACGACGCCGCCCTCCTCCAGCGCGTCGGCGCCCTGACCCAGGAGGCCGTCGCCGCTCTCCTGCCGCACGCCACCGTCTTCCACCTGGAACTGTTCCTCGGCGACACCGGCGAGCTCACCGTCCTGGAACTGGGGGCCCGGCCCGGCGGCGCCGAGGTGCCGTTCGTCTGGCGCGAGGTGCACGGGGTCGATCTGATGGCCGCCGCCTTCGCCCACCAGACCGGCACACCCGACCCCACCCCGGCCGCGCTGCCCACGGGCGGCCGGGTGGCTGGCTGGCTGCTGGTGCCGCCGTCGGTGCCCCAGCCCTGCCGGGTCACCTCGGTCGACGTGCCGGACTCCGGTGCCTACGCCCACCGGGCCCCGGAGGTGGGCCGGTCGATGGACCGGAGCGGCTACGAGCACGCCGGTGTCCGTTTCCGCTTCTCCGGCGCCGACTCCGCGGAGGTCGAGGCCGCCGTGCTGCGCACCGCGCGACAGACGGTCCTTGTGTGCGAGCCGGTGGACGCCGCGGCGCCGCCCCGGCTCGTCCTGGTCGGTTGCGGCAATCCGCCCTACCGCGCGTACGCCCTCCAGGCGCTGGCCGCGACGACGGAGACGGCACTGGTCCAACCACACGAACCCGACTGGCAACGCGCCCACATCGGCGACCGGTTCCTCGCCGCCGACACATCGGACGCCGACGCCACCACCGCCGCCGTCGCCGGTCTCCTGACCGGCCGTCCCGGCCCGGGCGCCGTCCTCACCTGGGACGAGACCTTGCTGGAGACGACCGCCGAGGTGGCCCGGCGCCTGGACCTGCCGCACCTCACCCCCCGCGCGGTACGCGCGTGCCGTGACAAGCTCACCACCCGCCGCATCCTGACCGCCGCCGGTGTGCCCTCCGCTCGCTTCCGCCACACCCACGACCGCGCCACGGCCCGCCTGGCCGCCGAGGAACTCGGCCTGCCCGTCGTCGTCAAGCCCCGGTCCCTGGCCGGATCGGTGGGCGTCACCCTGGCCGACACCCCGGAAGAGGTGGAGCGCGCCTGGGAGCGCGCCTGCACCTCGTCGTTCCCCGGCATCGACCCGCTCGCCGGGGCCATCGTGGAGGAGTACCTCACCGGCCCCGAGATCAGCGTGGACTGTGTCGTCGAACAGGGCGTCGTCCGCGTCGTCAACGTGGCCCGCAAACGCCTCGGTTTCGCCCCGTCGTTCGAGGAGGTGGGGCACCTCGTCGCTCCCTGGCGCCATGAGCCGTGGGCCCTGGACGTGGAGACGGTCGTCACCGCCGCGCACACCGCCCTGGCACTGCGCACCGGGGTCACCCACACCGAGTTGCGTCTGACCCCGGCCGGGCCCCGCGTCGTCGAGGTCAACGGCCGTCTGGGCGGCGACTTCATCCCCCTGCTCGGACAACTGGCCACCGGTGTCGACCAGGTCGCCGCGGCGGCCGCCCTGGCACTGGGCCGGGCCCCGGCCCTCACCCCGAGCCGTGACCGCTGCGCCGAGGTCCGCTTCCTCTACCCCGGGTACGACGCCGTCGTCCGCTCCCTGGACGTGCGCGGCGCCGTCGCCGGGCCCGGCACCGTCCTGCGGTTGCCGCCGCACGGCATAGTGCCCCGCCTCGCCGCCCTGATCGCGGTCGGCGACACCCCCGAGGACTGTGCCGCGGCGCTGGAGCGGGCCCGGCACGAGGTGCGCTACGCCCTCCAGCGGTTCGGCTCCTGACCCTCACCCCGCCTCCGAAGAAAGAGAACGCCGTATGTGGATCCTGGGCGTCAACGCGCCGCCGGCCGGTCACCACGACACCGCCGCCTGTCTCGTCGACGGCGAGGGCCGAGTCGTCGCCTTCTGCGAGGAGGAGCGGCGCAACCGCCGCCGTCACTCCCTGTACCGCAAGCCGCGCGGCGCCGCCCGCTTCTGCCTGGAGCAGGCGGGCATCACCGCCGCCGACATCGACGTGGTCGCCGTCGGCTGGGACGACGAGCAGCTGTATCCCGGCCGGTTCGCCGACGACGCCTCGTTCCTCGCCTACGCCGTCGGCCTGGACTTCGGCGACCGGCTCCCCGAGGTGGTGCGGATCGGCCACCACCAGGCGCACGCCGCCTCCTCGTTCTACGCCTCCCCGTTCAAGAAGGCCGGGGTCCTGGTCGTCGACGGACACGGGGAGAACGAGTCCTCCAGCATCTGGACGTACGAGGACGGCCGCGCACCGCGGCTGGAACGCAGCTGGCAGCGGACCGCCTCCCTGGGGTACGCGTACGACGCCGCCTCCACGTGGCTCGGCTTCTCCTTCCTCAACGCCGGCAAGACCATGGGCCTGGCCGCCTACGGACGCGCCGGCGGCCTCACTCCCGAGCCCCTCGTCTCCTTCGACGGCGACGACTTCCGGCTGGTCCTGGACCCCCTGCCCGAACGGGCGGGACGAGCCGACTCCGAGGAGATCAAGGAACAGTACGAGAAGGTCGTCGCCCGCTGGCGGGGCCTCTACAGCCGGATCGCCGGCGCCGACGGACCCGGCGCGCCCGAGGAGCGCCTCGCCGACGACCCCCGCGCGGTGCTGGTCGCCTACACCGCACAGCGCCTGGTGGAGGAGACGGTCACCCACCTCGCCTCCCAGGCCCGCAAGGCCGCCGGCGTCGAGGACCTGTGCCTGAGCGGCGGTGTCGCCCTCAACTGCTCCACCAACGGCACCCTGCCGGGCCCCCTCTACGTGCCCCCGGTCCCGCACGACGCCGGCGTGGCCCTGGGTGCCGCCTGGAGCGTGCGCCCGCCCGGCCCCCGCACCGAACCGCTCACCCCTTACCTGGGCGTCGACGTCCTCACCGGCGGTCTGCCCCTGGACGACACCGGTGACCTGGTGCGTAGCGCGCTCGACACCGACGAGCTGACCGGCCTGCTCCTGGCGGGGCGGATCGGCGCGGTCGCCCAAGGCCGTGCCGAGGTCGGGCCCCGAGCCCTGTGCCGACGCTCCATCGTCGCCGTGCCCGACACCGCGGACGTCAACACCCGGGTCAACGCGGTGAAGAACCGAGAGCAGTGGCGGCCCTTCGCCGGGGTGACCCGGGCCGAGTACGGGGCCCTGTTGTGGGAGCAGCAGGAACACCTCAGCCGCTACATGCTCGGCGCCGCACGCGTCACCGACCTGGGTCGTCAGGTCGCTCCCGGCGTCGTCCATGTCGACGGCACCACCCGCCCCCAGGTCCTGCTCGGCGACGAGGCCCCGGCCGTCGGCGCGGTTTTGGACTCCCTCGCCGCCCAGGGAGCGCCCCCGGTGCTGCTCAACACCTCCTTCAACGACAAGGGCGAACCGGTCGTCGACACCGCCGCCGACGCGCTGGCCGCGTTCCGCTCCATGGACCTCGACTTCCTGGTCCTCGGCGACGAGCTGTACCGCAAGAAGGCCTCGGCGGGAGGGGGTCGCTGATGGCGGCCGGCCCGACGGCCCCCGAGCGGTTCCGTGCCTACGGGCCGCGCCAGCTCGACGACATCGCCGCCCGTCACCACCTGCCCGGGGAGATCCGCGAGACCGTACGCCGCATCTCCCTCGTCCTGCCGTTCCGGGTCAACGAATACGTCCTGAACGAACTCATCGACTGGGACCGCGTACCCGACGACCCGATGTTCCAGCTCACCTTCCCCCAGCGCGGCATGCTCCCCCTCGCCGACGAGGAACTCCTGGGCAAACTGTCCGCCGACCCCGGTGACAAGCTCCTGCTGCGCGAGGCGATCGCGGACATCCGCGCCGGCCTCAACCCCCACCCGTCGGGCCAGCAGCGGTACAACGTGCCGCACCTGAACGGCGTCGAAGTGCCCGGTCTGCAGCACAAGTACGGCGAGACGGTCCTGTACTTCCCCGCCCAGGGGCAGACCTGCCACGCGTACTGCACCTACTGCTTCCGCTGGGCCCAGTTCATCGGCGACGCCGACCTGCGCTTCGCCGTCCCGGACCCCGGCGGCCTGCTCGCCTACCTCGGCGCACACCCCGAGGTCAGCGACGTCCTGGTCACCGGCGGCGACCCCATGGTGATGACCACCGAGCGGCTGCGCCGCCACCTGACGCCGCTCCTGGCCGTGGAGTCGGTCGACACCATCCGGATCGGCACCAAGTCGGTGGCGTACTGGCCACAGCGCTTCACCACGGACACCGACGCCGACGACGTGCTGCGCCTGTTCGAGGAGGTGGTGGCCGCCGGCAAACAGCTCGCGGTGATGGCCCACTTCAGCCATCCTCGCGAACTGGAGACCTCCCTGGCCCGGCGGGCCCTGGCCCGCATCCGTGCCACCGGTGCCGTCGTCTACTGCCAGGCCCCCTTGACCGCCCACGTCAACGACGACGCGGAGGTGTGGGCCGCGCTGTGGCGGGCCGAGCTGGCGGCCGGCGCGGTGCCGTACTACCTGTTCGTGGAGCGGGACACCGGACCGCACGAGTACTTCAAGGTGCCGCTGGCCCGCGCGGCGGACATCTTCCGGACCGCCTACCGAACCCTTCCCGGGCTGGCCCGCACCGTGCGCGGCCCGGTCATGTCGGCCACGCCCGGCAAGGTCGTCGTCGACGGCGTCGAGGACACCCCCCAGGGCTCCTTCTTCCGGCTGCGGATGCTCCAGGCCCGCGACCCCGCACTGGTCGGTCGCCCCTTCAGGGCCCGCTTCTCGTCCGAGGCCGCCTGGCTGGACGAGCTGGAACTGGATCCTGCGACCCCGGCCGACATCGCCGCCGCCGTCCGCGGCGGCACGCTCGCCGAAAGGAGTCCGGCATGACCACCGCCGCGCCACCGCCCCCCTCCGCGAACCTCGCCCTGAACCAACTCGTCGCCGAGCGGCGGGCCGCCGGCGAGACGCTGGTGCATCTGGCGTTCGGGGAGGCACGCCTGCCCCTGCTGCCGCAGCTCGCCGAACAGCTGGCCAAGGGTGCGGCCCGCGCCGCGTACGGTCCGGTCGCCGGCGGCGCGGGCGTCCGGGCGGCGGTCGCCGGGTACTTCGCCCGGCGCGGCCTGCCCACGGACCCCGGCCAGATCGTCGTCGCTCCCGGCAGCAAGCCCCTGCTGATGGCACTGCAACTCGCCGTGCCCGGCGATGTGCTGCTCCCCCGGCCCGCCTGGAACACTTACGCCCCGCAGGCCACCTACGCGGGCAAGCGGACGATCGGCGTGCCCGTGCCCGACGAGTGCGGCGGCGTGCCCGACCCCGCCGCACTGCGCACCGCGATCACCCGCGCCCGCGCCGCCGGCCGCGACCCGCGGCTGCTCGTCGTCACCTTGCCGGACAACCCCACCGGCACCCTGGCCCCCGCCTCCCTCGTGCGTGCGGTGTGCGACCTCGCACGGGCCGAGGACCTGGTGATCGTCTCCGACGAGATCTACCGGGACGTCGTCCACGACCCCTCCGCGACCGGGTTCCTCAGCCCCGCCGAGGTCGCCCCCGAGCGCACCGTCGTCACCACCGGCCTGTCCAAGAACCTCGGCCTGGGCGGCTGGCGGATCGGCGCGGCCCGCTTCCCCGCCGCGACGACGGGCCGGCGCCTGCGGGACGGGGTCCTCGCCGCCGCCAGTGAGCTGTGGTCGACGCTGGCGGGACCCATGCAGCAGGTCGCCGAATACGCCTTCGCCGAGCCCCCGGAGATCGTGGAGCGACTGCGCGCCGCGGCGCGGCTGCACGGCGCCGTGGCCCGCGCCGTGCACCGCATCGCCGTGGACGCCGGCGCCCGCTGCCGCCCACCGACCGGCGCCTTCTACGTCTACCCCGACTTCGAGCCGCTGCGGGCCGAGTTGACGGCACGGGGCGTCACCGACTCCGCCTCGCTGGCCCACAGACTCCTGGACGAGTCCGGCGTCGTGGTCCTGGGCGGCCATCTCCTGGGCGACGATCCCGGCGCCTTGCGCTTCAAGGCCGCCACCAGCCTCCTGTACGGCGACGAGAAGGAGCAGGAGGAGGCGCTCTGCGCGAACGACCCCGTCCGCCTGCCGCACATCTCCGACCAACTGGCGCGGATAGCCGCCGGTTTCGCCCGTCTCACCGGCCGTCCGGCCTCCGCCCACCCCCACCCGGAGGAGGCACGATGAAGGAGATCGCGCCCGACGCCACGTCGTTCCACGCACTCGCCGCCGCGGCCGACCGGTTGCTGGCCGCTGTCGACGGGCTCACCGACGCCGGCGCCGCCGCCCCCTCGCGCCTGCCCGGCTGGACGCGCGGTCACGTCCTGAGCCATCTCGCCGCCCAGGCCCCGGCCCTGGAACGTCTGCTGACCTGGGCCCGGACCGGCGTCGAGACCCCGCAGTACGCGAGCCGCGCGGCCCGGGACGCCGAGATCGAGAGCGGCAGCCGCCTCCCCGCCGCCGCCCTCGTCTCCCGGGTGAGGGACAGCGCCACCCACTGGCAGGCCACGGTCGAGTCGCTGCCCGAGAGGACCTGGGACGCCACGATCCGCCCGTTCACGGGCGAGCTGTGCACCCCGCGCCGCATCCTCGTGATCCGACTGCGCGAACTCGCCCTCCACCTGGTCGACCTGGACCTCGGCCACGAGATCGACGACATCCCGCCGGGCGTCCGCGACATCGTCCTGGACGACGTGCTCGGCTACTACGCCCAGGCCGACGGCCTACCGGCGTTCACCCTGCGCGACGCCGACGGCACCCCGGTCGCGCGGTTCGGGGACGGCGGACCCGACGTCTCGGGGAAACCGTCCGACCTCCTCGCCTGGTTGAGCGGCCGCTCCGACGGCGCCGCCCTGACCGCCCCCGGCGAACTGCCGGACCTGCCCCCGTGGATCTGACCGACGCCACCGCCCCCGCACCCAGGAGGACCGCGACCCCGATGTCCGCTATCCCCGCCCCCGGTCCGCTGCCGCTCGACGGCGTCCGCACCGACCTGCTCGACTGCGTACAGGTCAACCTCGCCGTGCTCGCCGACCACTTCCACGGCACCGGCACCCATCTGCGCCTGGGCGCCCGCCTCGATCTGCCCCTACGCCTCCTGCCCGACGGGCTGCCCACCGCCGACCCGGCTCTGGACGACCGGCTGAAGAGCGCCGCGCCGCAGGCCGGCCTCGACCCGGTCCGGCGCGCCCACCTCTCCGGAACCGCCCTGCTGGACGAGTCGGCGCGGCACGGCGGTGTCCTGTACGTCGTCGCCGACGCCTTCCACCTGCCCTGGCTGCCCTACCACGGCAACGCCCACATGGAGCACAGCTTCCTGCTCGTCACGGGGCCGGAGGGCGTGCACATCACCGACGGCTACCGCATCGAGACACGGTGGGGCGCCGCCTCCCCCGGCACCCACGTCCTCGACCCCGCCGCTCTCCGCGGCCTCGACTCCGCCGAGGCCATCACCTTCGCCCCCGTCCCGCCCGCCCCGGCCACCCCTACGGTCGCGGCCTATGAAACCGGGCCCTACCTGACGGCGTACGCGACCTGGCCGGACCGCGCCCGTGCCCTGGAACAGCTCTCCGCCGAGACCTGGCTGCTGGCGCGTGCCCGCAAGCTGCACGCCGCCCGCCGCGCTCAGGTCGCCGGCCACACGGTGGAGAGCGACGCCGAGCAGGCACACCTCGCGGCATGGGACAAGCTCGTCGAGCAGACCTACCTGGCCGCACGCCGCGTCGGCCGAAGCCGCGCCGAACCGCCGGGCACGGTCGAGCGCCTGCGTGAACTCCTCGCAGCCGACCACGAGGTGTTCGCCGACGCGCCCGTCGCGACGGACGGCGACGCCGTCGACCCCGAGCTGCGCCGTCGCGTGGCCGCCGTCGCCGCCGGCGTCCTCGACGTCCCCTCCGAGGTTCTCCTGGCCGACGCCGCCTTCGACTCCCTGCCCTCCTTCAGCTCCTTCCGGCTCGTCGAGATAGTCGAACGGGTCGAGAGCGAACTCGGCCGCGAACTGGACGCCGACGAGCTGATCCCCGAAAACCTGCGTCGGGTCGACGACCTGTGCCGCATCGCCCGCCCGGCGTGACTTCCCGAAAGGAACCGATCCCCATGGATCCCCGCTTCGCCGAACTCCTGCGCCCCTTCCTCAAGTTGGCCGGTGCCGGTGAGATCACCATCACACCCGACACCGACCTGCGCCGCCTCGGCGTCGACTCCATGCAGGCGATCGAGCTGCTCTTCTCGCTGGAGGACACCTTCGGCATCGCCCTGCCGGACGAGGAGATGAACGACGCCACCTTCGCCACCGCCGGCAGTCTCTGGCAGGCGGTCTCGCGCCAACTGCCGGACCGGGCGGCGGAGGCGTCCGCGTGACCGCCGTACCCGACCTCACCGCCCGGCTCTCGGAAGTCTCCGAGGTGACCGAGGCACACCTGGCCCGCGTGGACCGGGACGCCGCCTTCCCCGTGGAGGCCCTGGACGCCCTGCGTCGCACGGGCCTGCTCGGTCTGCTCGTCCCCGCCGACGAGGGCGGCCTCGGCGGTTCGCCCCGCGACCTGGTCGCGGCGGCGCAAGTGCTGGGGCGCACCGACATGTCCGTCTCCATGATCTTCGCGATGCACTGCCAGCAGACCGCCGCCCTCACCCGGTACGCCGACGACCGTCTGCGCAAGGACCTGCTCCCCCGCGTCGCCGCCGGCGAGGTCTACCTCGCCTCGGTCACCACCGAGACCGGCACAGGCGGTCACCTCCTGAGCGCCGACGCCAAGCTGGACCGGGACGACGACGTCCTGACCCTCGACCGGTTCGCGCCGATCGTCACCGGCGGGGCCCACGCCGACGGCTTCCTCGTCACCATGGGCGCCCCCGGCGACACCACCGCGCACGAGGTCTCCCTCGTCTACGCCGACCGCGCCCAGCTCACCATCGAGGGCTCGGGTGACTGGCAACCGATGGGCATGCGGGCCAGTCACAGCGTGCCGCTGCACCTGACGGGCAGCGTTCCCGGCCACCACGTGATCGGCGGCCACGGCCGATTCCACGACATCGCCCTCCAGGTCTTCGGCCCCCTCGCCCACCTCGGCTGGTCGGCGGCCTGGCTCGGCACCGCGGCCGGCGCGCTCTCACGCGTTCTGCGCCTGCTCCGCAGCCCCGCGGGCCGGGGACGCTTCGACCTCTCCTCCGAGCTGCTGCTGAGCCGGCTCGCCCGCGCCCGCCGGCGGCTCGACGCCGTCCACGCCCTTCTGCACCGGGCCCTGGCGGACGTCGAGAGCGGCGGGGACCTCTCCCGGCCCCCACGCCAGCTCCTCCTCAACTCCCTGAAGGTCACCGCCTCCGAGGAGTGCCTGGCCGCCGTCGACGACCTGGTGGAGGCCGTCGGACTGCGCCACGGCTACCTCAAGGACTCACCCACCCGCCTCGAACTGGCCCTGCGGGACCTCAGGTCGGCCTCGCTGAACTACCACAACGACCGGTTGAACCTGGCCGACGGCCGACTGGCGCTGCGCGACCTCGGAGTGACCTTTGCCTGACGTACGGCCATCCCATACCCCCGGATCCACCCGCGCCTGCGCCCACCCGAGCCCGCACAGCGGCACACGAGGCGACTCGGCGCCGACGCCTCCCGCCGCGTCACCCGACCTCGACGCGCTGCCCGCGAACGCCGACGGCGCCGAGGTCTGGGCGGCCCTCGGCGCGGCCGGGCTGCTGACCAGCGCCTACCGGGGCGGCGACGTCCGTGCCGGTGTGGACCCCCATGGCCTGGCCGGCCTCCTCGCCGCCGCCGACGCCCGCTGGTCCATTCCGGCCACCCTCTCGGCCAGCGTCCAGCTCGCCACCGCGCTGCCCGTCCTGGCCACCGGCACCGGGCCGGTCGTCGAACGGACCTTGCGCCGAACCCTGACCGGGCGGGCCACCCTTGCCCTCGCCTCCACCGACACCACCGCAGGCACCGACCTCACCGCCCTGCGCACCGAAGCCGTCCTGGACGACGACTCGGTCCGCGTCACCGGCCGCAAGGAGTGGATCGCCAACACGACCACGGCCGAGGCCTTCCTGGTCCTCGCCCGGCACCGGCCAGGCCGCCACTTCACCAGCTTCTCCTGGGTCCTCGTCCCCGCCGGCGCCCCCGGCGTGACGGTCCGGCCCGCGCCCTCCGCCCTCTACGCGTCCTCCGGCGCCGGCCATGTCACCTTCGACGCCGTACGGCTGGGCCGGGACCATCTCGTCGGCCGGGTCGGCATGGGGCTGCCGCTCTTCGCCCGGCACATCGCCGTCGAACGCCTGGCGGGCGCCCTGTGGGGCGTGGCCCTCTGCCGCCGCGTCCTCGCCACGACGCGCAGCCGCCTCGCCGACCGCGCCCACGGCGACGCGACCTTGTGGGACCTCCCGCACATCCGTCAGCGCTTCGCCGCCTGTCTCGTGCGGGTCCAGGAACTCAGGGCCCTGGCCGACCGGTTCGGCCCCAGGGTCGCCCTGCGTCACGATTCCCGGGCCGCGGCCACGCTCAAGGCCGCGGCCGGCACCACCGTTCCGTACGTGCTGGGCGAGTGCGCCCAGCTGTGGGGCGCCGCAGGGTTCGCCGACGGCGGCATCCAGGAGATCCGCGCCCAGGCCGCCCTCTTCGGCATCGGCGGCGGCGCCACCGAGGTCGTCCTGGACACCGTCGCCGAAGGCGCCGACCAGATCCTGGCGGAGCTGGCCCATCCCGGCCCACTCCCGGTGGGGCCGGCCGGTCGCGGCACGCCCTCGTGAACGCGGCGATCCAGGTCGAAGACGGCGTGTGGGTGCTGACCAGGGCCGCCGCGGAGGTGCCGCCCAGCGCTCACCGGGACGACCTTCGCCGCGCCGCAGGTCTGCCGCGGTGGCGGGCCGGCCGCTTCCTCCGCGGCCGAGGGCTGCTCCGCGAGCTCCTCGGCACCACTGTCCCGCGTCTGGCCGGAGCCGATGTCGTCCTCGACGAGCGGGGAAAACCCTGGTTGGCGGGTTTTCCCCGGGCGGGCGTGAGCATCTCGCACAGCGAGGGGCGACTGGCCTGCGCCTTCGCCGCCGGCCGCGCCATCGGGGTCGACGTCCAGCGTCCCGCCGACTCCCTCGGGGCCGGTCTTGCCCACCGTCTGCTGCGCTCCCATGCCCCCGCGGTCCTGGTTCTGCCACCCGCCGAGGCCGCCGAGACGGTGGCGTGGGTGTGGACCGCACAGGAGGCGTGCGTCAAGGCCGCGGGATCCGGTCTCGCGGGCCGGCCGTGGGCCATCGACGTGGCGCCCGGCGCCTCCCGCGGACGCTGGGGGCCCTATCGCTGGATCTCTCTGCGTGAGTACTCCCACACGCCGCTGAGCTGTGCCTTCGAGGCCTGCCGGGAGGAGTGAACGGTGTCGCGCGCACCCCTGCGGCGCACACACCCAGCCCACCCGCGAACGTGCCCCCTTCCACACCACTTGCGAAAGGCGACAGCCGCACGTGACACACGAGCACCTTCCCACCCTGCACCACTGGTTCGCGCGCACGGCCGCCGAGCACCCCTGCGCGCCCGCCCTGGAGATCGGTGACACCCGACTGTCATACGCCGGACTCGCGCACCTTTCCGAGCACCTGGCGGCGCGACTTCTCCGTCTGTGCGGCGGCGAGTCGCCGCGCAGGGTGGGACTGCTCACCGGCCGTACCGCCGTCGCCTACGCCGGTTACCTCGCCGTCCAGCGTCTCGGAGCCACCGTCGTCCCCCTCGGCCCCGCCTTCCCCGTCGCCAGGAACACCGTCGTCGCCACCGCCGCCACCCTCGACGCCATCCTCACGGACGGCACCTGCGACCACGCCGAACAGCTTCCCGCCCCCCTGCTGACCGTCACCGGCGACACCCTTGCCGACCTGACGACCAGTCCGCCCCCTCCCCTGCCGGCCTGCACCGCCGCCCCTGACGACGTCGCCTATCTGCTCTTCACCTCGGGCTCCACCGGTACTCCCAAGGGCGTGCCCGTCCGGCACCGCAACATCTGCGCCTATTTGGCCCACGCCGTGCCGCACCACGACACCGGTCCCGGCGACCGCGTCTCGCAGACCTTCGACCTGACCTTCGACCCCTCCGTGCTCGACCTGTACACGGCCTGGGGAACCGGCGCCACGCTGGTCGCGGCGAACCGTGGGGACCTGCTGCGCCCGGTGAGGTTCGCCACCGGCCGCGCCCTGACCCACTGGAACTCCGTACCGTCGGTGATCTCGCTCGCCGAACGTCTGCGTGCGCTCAAACCCGGCTCCCTCCCCACCCTGCGCCACTCCGTGTTCTGCGGCGAGCCCCTGACACTGCGTCAGGCCCGGGCATGGGCGGCGGCAGCCTCGCACAGTACGGTCGAGAACGCCTACGGCCCCACCGAACTGACCGTCACGTGCACCACCTACCGGCTACCGGCCGACCCCGCCGACTGGCCCTCAACCGCCAACGGCACGGTGCCCGTCGGCTCTCTGCACCCAGGCCTGGAAGGACGCCTTCTCGACGGCGAACTCTGCGTCCGGGGCCCGCAGCGCTTCCCCGGCTATCTGGACCCGGCCGACGACGCGGGCCGCTTCCTCGCCGCCGACGGCACCGCGCACGACTCGTCCACCGAGCTGACGGACGCCCACTGGTACCGCACCGGCGACCGGGTGGCCCCGCTCACCGGGCCCACCCCGCCCGATGGACCGCTCGTCCCCGGTACCCTCCTGGTCCATGTCGGGCGCCTCGACCACCAGGTCCAGGTGCACGGCTACCGCGTCGAACTCAGCGAGGTCGAGGAGGCGTTGCGCTCCCTTCCCGGAGTACGGGACGCGGTGGTCCTCGCCCTGCCCACCCCGGACGGCAGTGTCGAACTCACCGCAGCCTGCACAGGCCGGGTCGAGGAGGAGCCCCGCGACGCGCTGCGTCGTCGGCTTCCGCCCTACATGGTCCCGGCCCGCGTGGTTCCGGTCCCAGCGCTGCCGCTCAACGGAAACGGCAAGGTGGACCGGCGTGCGGTGGCGGAGCTGGTCGGTCACGGGGATCGACGATCGGAGACGAGAGTCTCGCCCTGAGCCTCCCGGGCTGCTGCCGGCTTGATGTGTCCCACGAAATCCGAGGATGCCGGCATCACCGTCCCGGCGTGGTCCCTGACTTATCTCCGAATGGAGATGGCCGGGTCGGTCGCCGTCCGCGATCGTATGGTGCTGCCGAGGGCGGCCTTGACCCCGGATTCCTCCCATGCGTTGCAGTCGGCGCGGTCACCGGGCAGCGGCGGGCCGACCACGACGACCAGACGGCTGTCGGCGTCGATCGCGGGTGGGCACCAGGGTGCCGTCCACGGTGAGCACGGCGTCCTCGCGGAACCGCTTGCGCGGCCGGAGCGCGAGCAGGGGACCGAGATGCCCGATGATGCGGTCGGCCGCAGACTTCGTCCAGCGGGACATGGGAGGCGGCCGGCAGACGGCCGGGCCGGGGATCCCCTCGGACCCGACTCCTTGAGGACGGTACTGGCGCAGTCGTACATCAACTTCCTACAGGACGACATGGACGGTGCGGCGCCGGCGATCGGATCGGTCACGGGTGTGCGACCCGACATCGCATCCAGCTGATCGATCAGGCGATGAGGTACGAACTGGCTGAGCCCACACTTCGCGCGGCCGGGGCCGCCCGTCCCTGCGGGGCCCGACGTACGCAGCCCGAGGACAGCCGAAGCCTCAGTCAGTGGGCGGGGCAGACGCCCGAGCGGTGCCAGGTCCCAGTCTCGATGTCGGTGGGGGATGTCATCCTCGGCTCCATGGATCACTCTGCGCGGATCACCGCGTTCACAGGTCTCGTCGGACCGCCGCCCGGCCCGGCGCCCGCCGTCGACTGGGCGGCGGTCGAGGGCTGGCTCGGCACCCCGCTGCCGGGTGACTACAAGGCGCTCGTGTCGGCGTACGGTGCGGCCGAGATAGGCGGCGCGGGTGCGGCGATCCGGCTGCACCCCCCGTGCGTCAGCACCGACGGCCGCTTCGAGTACGCGGCATGGATCGCCGAGACGCACCGGCACTCGGCGATCCGGCCCGGCATGTTCACCAGGCGTCGGCGCCCCTTCCTGCCCGAGGAGGGCGGCCTGCTCGCCTTCGCCACGACGAGGAGCGGCGACCACCTCTTCTGGAACACGGGCGCGTCGGACGACCCCGACGCGTGGCCGGTCACGCTCATGACGACGAATGTGGCAGTCGGGGTGAGCGAGCCCTGGGTGGACTACGAAGTCCCGTTCCTGGAGCTCCTGTTCACGCTGCTGCGCACCGGCGTGCCGCACCCGGGCGAGCCCGGCGGGCTGCTGGGCCCGCTGTCCTCACAGATACGGGTCTGGCCGCCGCTGGCCGGGGCCGCACCCTGGTCGCCACCGCCTGCGGGCACCGCCGTGGACGCGCGGCAGCACGCGGCGCTCACCGAGGGCTCGGGCCTCGACGCCGTCATGACGCTGGTTCCACCGCCCCTGGAGCCGTACCTGGGCGAGGGCACATGGCAGCAGGTCTTCGAGCGGCTCGGCACCCGGCTGCCGCCGGACTTCGTGGCGCTCGCGGAGCGGTACGGGGCGGGCAACTGGAGCTGGTGGCTGGACATGAGCGCCCCGCTGTCCCTGAACCGGCCGCGGGAGCAGGGGCTCGCGGCCACCGTCGAGGGCATGCTTGACGGATACCGCCAACTGCGCGCCGCCCATCCCCAGTACTACCCGATGCCCGCGTGGCCCGAGCCCGGCGGCTTCCTGCCGTTCGCGTCGACGATCGACGGGGACCAGATCGGCTGGTGCGCGGACGGCCCGCCCGAGACATGGCGCGTAGCCGTCAACCCACGCCACTCCGACCAAGGACCGCCCCTGTCAGGCGACTTCACGGCAACCCTGCTCACGTGGTTGCGCGGCGGCCCCGCCGAATCCGGCTTCCCCGGTCTGACCGGCCGGGACCTGCATCCGCTGGACGTCATGTTCTTCGAACCGTTCGGGCCGGGCGCGCCGTGGTGAAGGCCCCAAGGCGACGGGCTGGGGCCTCAACACCGTCGCGTCAGGGCCATGAGCGGCTGTTGAGGCCGTGGGCGAAGAACACGAGTGTGGTGCGGACGGTGTACTTCTGGGCCTTGTGGGGGCGTTGTCCCGCGTTCGGGCCGTACTTGCCGGTGGGGTTCTTTCGGGTGCGGGCCTTCACCTCCCGCTCGATCCTGCCGTCACTGTTCCGTCACAAGTAGTCGCCGCATGGAACCGTGCCGCTCTCTCGCCCTATCTGCACTCACGCACCACGACCACGCGTACCGCGGGGCAACAACCCACGACCCAAACCCGCGGACGATACGAATCAGGGGGACGACAGCATGCGTCACAGCAACGGCATTCGCAGGGCGGCTCTGGCGACGACGGCGGTTACGGCCGTCACGGCGGCAGTGACCGGCATCCTGCCCGGCACCGCCATGGCGGCGAGCACCACCACCTCCACCCCGCCGCCCGCCTGCCCGGCCCCCGCCCTCCAGGTCAGCGCCTGGCAGGCCGTCCACCGGCCCGTCGGAACCGGCACCGGGGCGGCGGTCGTGCAGTTCACCAACGTCTCCCGGAGGACGTGCGTCCTGAAGGGCCATCCGACGGTCGCGGGCGCCGGCAACGGCTCCCCCGCCCACAACACCCCACTCAAGGTCACCCCCACCGGCAGGGCGGCCACGGTGACGGTCCGGCCGCACGGCAAGGCGTGGGTGAAGCTGACCTTCGTCCAGGTCCAAGGGGAGGCCGACGGCTACTGCGTGTCGGGACAGGACCCGGTGACGTATCCCACGATGGTCATCGGGCTGCCGCACTCCGGGAAGCACCAAGTCGCCCTGAAGGACGGAGTCTGGGCCGAGTGCGACAACAAGGTGACCGTCACCCCGGTCTCGGCGGTCAAGCCATCCTGACCACCGCCTCCACAAAACGAGCAGCCTGCACGACGAGCGCCAGGCTCTGACCCGCGCATTTACGAGGACCTGCACATAAGTGCAGGTCGGCGACTCAGCGCACTTTCGGGTGCGCTGAGTCGCTGACCTACGGTGATCAAACTCCGATGGACGACGTCCGGCACTTCGTGGCGGTGCTTGCCGCTCGGGTCCACGACGCGCACACCACCCGCGTCTGGGTGCCGCCCGGGCACGGCAGCTGGGAGGCCTACTGCGACGTGGGCGACGTCGCGGAGCTGTTCACCCGCCGACTTGCCGCGCTCGCCGCAGCGGACCAGGCCCTGGATGAGGCCGCCGTGCGCGCTGGGGTCCGCCAGGCCGTCCGTGATCCCCACCTCGCCGCCCCCGGCCGCCGCCCCGTCGACGGCCCCGACCGTCGCCGCGCTGCGCCGCGTCGTCGACGAACTCGCCGCCAGCACCCACACGATCGGCGAGCTGATGCTCGGAGTCGCGCCGGTCTACCTCTCCGACGCCGATGCGGCCGACGCCGTCACCCTGCTCTGTGAGGCGATCGGTGAGCACCTCGAGCACGGCCTCGCCGCTACTCCGTCTCCGGCGGCCGCCGCGCCCTGCACGGCACCGTCCTCTGACCGGCGCCGCTCAAGGACACTCGGGCTGTGGTTCCGGTGAGGCGGTCCTGACGCCGTCGCCCACGTCGTCCCAGGCTCGTACTGGGCGGGGCGGAAGAACGGCGTCGACTGACCGCCGTCGCGTGAGGGGTGGCTCAGGGCGGAGCGTCGGACAGGGTGCCGACCGTGTAGGTGTCGTAGAAGTCGAGGAGGTCCTCCTCGGCTTCCAGCCACACCTCCGGCGGCATCCGGCAGACCAGGGCGGTCAGCCGGGTCAGGGCGGTCAGACCCGGCAGCCGGTCGGCCTCCTCGGTCAGCAGAGGCTCGGTGCCGGGCCACTCGACGGTCAGGGCACGCAGGCAGTCGTGCCGGGCGCGGTCCTCGTCGAGGGCCGGACGGCCGTCCGTGACGTGCCAGAGGCCCGCCGTCGGCACCGGCCGACACGCGGCGACGAGGTGCCGCCGCAGTGCCGGTTCCGCGTCCACCCACGAGGCGGGCAGGGCCAGGTCGGCGAGGGCCGCCGCGGCCTTCTCCTCCGCCTCGGCCAGCCGGTCCGGGGCGATGCCCAGCACGGTCAGCCCGTAGGGGGGCTCACCGTGCCAGTGCAGCAGGCCGAGCACCTGCGGACCATGGGTCACACGCATATCTCATCCCATCCCTTCAGGTACTGCAGACCCGATGCAGCACTCGGCATCTCACCCTAGGATCGGCGCATGGCCTTGATCACGCGTGACGTCGACCGGTTTCAGGCCGTCAGGCCCCGCCTTGAGGCCATCGCCTACCGGCTCCTCGGCTCGGCGAGCGAGGCTGAGGACGCCGTACAGGAGACGTTCCTGCGCTGGCAGGCGGCCGACGTCGAGCGGATCGCGGTGCCCGAGGCATGGCTGACCAAGGTGCTCACCAACCTGTGCCTGAATCAGCTCGCTTCGGCACGCGCACGACGAGAGAGCTATGTGGGGCGGTGGCTTCCCGAACCGCTGCTCGCCGGGGACCCGATGCTCGGCCCGGCCGAGACCGCCGAGCAACGGGAGTCGGTGTCCTTTGCCGTCCTGGTCCTGCTGGAGCGCCTGTCCCCCAACGAGCGGGCGGTGTACGTGCTGCGCGAGGCGTTCGACTACCCGCACCGGGAGATCGCGGAGATCCTCGGCATCACCGAGGCGGCCAGCCAGCAGACTTACCACCGGGCCAAGAAGCACGTCACCGGGGCCAAGGCGCGCACCGAGATCGACGAGGCCGCCGCGCGCAGGATCGTCGAGGAATTCCTGGCCGCGGCGACGAGCGGCCGGACCGAACCCCTCGTGCGGCTGCTCACTCAGGACGCCGTCTCGGTCGGCGACGGCGGCGGGAAGGTCCCGGCCCGCGCGAAGGCGTTCGAGGGCGCGCTCGCGGTCGCCAAGTTTGTGCGCGGCCTGTTCAAGCCCAGCCCTGCCAAGCGAGCTCATGTCGGCGGCGCGCCCGAGATCTATGCCACGACGGCTTGTGGCGAACCGGCCATCGTGGCGGTGGTGGACGGCCGGGTCGTCGGTATCACCTGCCTGGAAGTCACTGCGCAGGGCATCGTTGCTCTGCGCAGCCAGGTCAACCCCGACAAACTCGTCCGTGCGACCGGCCAGTGGGCTACCGCGGACCACGGGGATGCCTTGTACACCCTCTGACCGCATGTGACGCGCTTCACATCCTGGCCTTGTCAGGAAACGCCGGGCTGTCTGGTTCAAGGTGCGAAACCGCGCAAGACAGCGGTGGAACCCTCGCAGACAGGAGCATCCCCATGCAGCACCGCATCATCGTCCTCGGGGCCGGCTACACCGGAGCCGTCACCGCCGGCCGCCTCGCCAAGCGGCTGCACCGCGAGGACGTCACGATCACCCTCGTCACCCCCGAGCCCGACTTCGTCGAGCGCGTCCGGCTGCACCAGCTCGCGGTCGGCCAGGACCTCAGGCCCCGGCCGTTCAGCGAGCTGTTCGCGAACACGGGCGTGGAACTGAAGCTCGCGAGGGTCACCGGGGTGGACGTCGACCACAAGGCGGTGATGGTCACCCCGGCTGACGGCCCGGAAACGGAGGAACTGCACTACGACACCCTGGTGTACGCCCTCGGCAGCGGCTGGGACGACGGTGGCGTCCCCGGAGTCACCGAACACGCCTACGAGGTCTCCAGCCGCACCGGCGCCCTGCGCCTGCGCGAGCGCCTGGCCGACCTGGGCGCCGGCCGGCCCGTGGCCGTGGTCGGCGGCGGACTGACCGGCCTGGAGGCCGCTACCGAGATCGCCGAGGCCCGCCCCGACCTCGATGTCGCCCTGGCCGCCTCCGGCACCCTCGGCGACTGGCTCTCGGACAAGGGCCGAGCCCACGTGGGGAGGGTGGTGGACCGACTCGGCATCACGGTCCACGAACGCGCCGTGGTCACCGCCGTGGGACCGGACGCCGTGACGACGGCCGACGGCCGGACAGTCCCCTCCCAGATCACGGTCTGGGCCACCGGCTTCGCTGTCCACCCCCTCGCCCAGGCCACCACGCTCGACCTCACCGACCGGGGCCAGATCCTGGTCGACACCACCATGCGCTCGGTCTCCCACGAGGACGTGTACGCCGTGGGCGACGCAGCGAGCGCGATCGGCCCGGGCGGCAAGCCGCTGCGGATGTCCTGCGCCTCGGGCGTCCCCATGGCCTGGCAGGCCGCCGACGCCATCGCCGCCCGTCTCACCGGCGCCAAGATTCCCCGTATTTCGATCCGTTACTACCAGCAGTGCATCTCCCTCGGCCGCAAGGAGGGCCTGATCCAGTTCGTCACCGCCGACGACCAAGCCCGCGAACGCGCCCTGACAGGCCGCGGGGCCGCCTTCTACAAGGAAATGATCTGCAAAGGGGCAGCCTGGGGCGTCGCCAACCCGACTGTGGGCATGCCCTCCAGGCGCCGGCGGGTCGTACAGCCGCAGGCCCGGATGGACGTACCGGCCGGGACAGTGGCCTGACCCCCTCCGAGGCAGTCGGTGTCAAGGAGATCGCCGTGGCCCGGGCAGTCACAGTCCCCTAGGACCTGTCACCCACGGCCTCAAGGAACTCCAGCGAGCGCGCAAGGTGATCAGTCCCGAGGATTTCAGCCAGCTCTTCCGTACCTTCGAGCACTCGGCATGGCACCTGGAGACGCGGGGCGGATGCGGATGCGCCTCCGACCGCGAAGATCGTCGAAGGGCTCACCAGTGGGTGATCAGCGGCGCGTCCGGTTCGTGCTGCCGCCAGTCTTCGCTGAGGCGGACGAGGCGGGCGGGGGCGGCGATGCCCCGCACCGTCGCGATCTTGCCTCCTGCGATGTCGAACGTCACGGCTCCGACGACCTGGTCGCCGATCACGAACAGAATGGCCGGGGCGCCGTTGACGAGCGCGTAGTGGACGGCGGGCGTGCCGCCGGCGAGTCGCCGTTTCGCGGGGGTGGGTCTGAAACCGGCCCGTGCGACGGCGGCGACGCGCTGCGCGGTGTCGAACTGCAGCAGCTTCTCGGACAGGCCGGCGCCATCGGAGATCGCGGTGGCGTCGTCGGTGAGCAGCGCGACCAGCCGTTCGGTGCGGCCCGAGGACGCGGCGGCGAGGAACGCCTCGACGATCCTGCGGGCGGATGCCGGATCGGCTTCTTCTCGGCCGCCGGGGCGCGCACCGGTGATGCGGCGTCTGGCCCGGTGGAGGTGTTGCTGGCTTGCGCCCTCGGTGAGGTCAAGGATCTCGGCGATCTCAGCGTGACTGTGGGAGAACGCTTCGCGCAGGACGTAGACGGCCCGCTCGACGGGTGACAGGCGCTCCATGAGCGTCAATACGGCGAGGGAGACCGATTCGCGCTGCTCGAAGGTGTCGGCCGGCCCGAGCATCGGGTCGCCGTCGAGGAGCGGTTCGGGCAGCCAGGCACCCGCGCTGCGTTCGCGGCGGGCCTGCGCCGAGCGGAGCCGGTCCAGGCAGAGGTTGGTGACGACCTTGGTCAGCCACGCCTCCGGCACTTTGATCCGCTGCCGGTCGGCGGCTTGCCAGTGCAGGAACGCGTCCTGCACGGCGTCCTCGGCGTCGACGGCGGAGCCCAGCAGCCGGTAGGCCAACGAGGCCAGCCGGTTCCGGCTGGCCTCGAACTGGCTGGTGTCGAAGCGATCGGGCGCGGTGTTGTCCACTCGGATCACCCTAGGCGGCAACGCGAGGCGCCTTGTCGGCGGACGCGTGCGGCGCAGCGGCCAGGCGGTGCTTGCGCTTGGGCAGGCCGAAGGTCGGGTGTGAGGTGGTCCACAGCGACAACTTGAGGATGGCTGCCTTGATCCGCGCGGCCTTCCGGCCGCCCACGTACTTCGGCTTTGCCTGCCCTTCGTCGTCGACCATCTGCAGGATCCCGTCCCGCCGCCCGAGGCTGATGTGGTTGCCCAGGTACTCCAGCTTGGTGTTGGGGATCTTCCGGCCGGTCAGACGTCCCACGATCGCGGCCGTGGCCTGCATGCCGGTGTAGCCGGCCGAAGCGCAGGACATCGGCAGCGGGCGGCCGTTGTCGCCGACGGCGTGGGCGCTGTCGCCGACGGCGTAGACGTTCGGGTGCGAGAGGGACCGCATGGTGCGATCGACGACGATGCGGCCGTTCTCGGTGACGGTCAGCCCGCCGGCGGCGGCTATGCGGCTGACCGCGAACCCGGCCGTCCACACGGTTGCGTCGGACGCCAGGGCGGTGCCGTCGGCACACAGCACCCGCGTCGCCTCGACGGCTTCGACCACGGTGTGCTCCAACACGGTGACGCCCAGCCGGTGGCAGGCCTGACGCAGGTGGCTGCGGGCTCCGACGGAGAGGGGGGCGCCCAGCTCGCCGCGGGCAACCAGCGCCACCGACAGGCCGGGCCGCGTTTCGGCGATCTCCGTAGCGGTCTCAATGCCGGTCAACCCGTCGCCGACGACCAGCACACGCCCGCTTTCGGCCTGCCTGCCCAAGCTGTCCAGGCGCTCACGCAAGCGCATCGCCGAGGGTCGGCTGGCGACGTCGAAAGCGTGCTCGGCCGCGCCGGGGACACCGTGGTGGGCACCATGGCTGCCGAGCGCGTAGACAAGCGTGTCGTAGCCCAGCTCGCCCCCGCCGCCGGCGTCGGCCACGGCGACGACCTGGCGCTCGGGGTCGACGGCGGTGACACGGGCCAGGCGCAGCCGGACCCCCGTGCCCGCGAAGACGTCGGCGAGCTGGGGAGCCTCGATCTCCCGGCCGGCCGCGAGCTGGTGCAGCCGCAGCCGCTGGACGAAGTCCGGTTCGGCGTTGACCACGGTGATCTCGGTGTCCGCCGGGGACAACCGGCGGGCCAGGGTCCCCGCCACGTAAGACCCGGCGTAGCCGGCGCCGAGGACGACGATGCGGTGCCTCATGTCTCGCTCCTGTCGGTTGGATTGCTCCCGGCGACTTGAGCGGGACAGCCCCCCGATTCCTGACAGGAACCGCGTGTGGCATAGGTCACAGGCCGAAAGGAGCGGTGGCGGCAGGGTCTTCAGGACGGGGTGAGGACGTTGCCCGCCAACTCCTGGGAACACACCGCTGCCGCGCTGAAAGTCCAGGTGTTCGCCGCGTTCACGGGCTTGCCCCCCCCCACTGTCTGAAACGGGACGCGCTGGAGTTGGTCGTGAGCCGTTGGAAGCGGATGCAGGGCCGGAGCCGAAAGGCGCACCGAACGTCGTCCGGCGACCACCACACGACTGTTCTTCACCTCAGGCGGTGGCCCCGGCTCTGTGCGCATGCCCGGTCTGGCCCGGCTCCTGGCCGTTGTCTTCGGCCGCCTCGATCGTGCTCGCGCTGATCACTTGGCTCGAGCCCCGTCCTGGCTTGATCACGGATACGCGATACCTGAACATGGGGGCCTACCGGTACCGAGGCCGATCATGCTGGCAGGCCGTGCGGAGTACCTTGCATCTCGAGGCCCGCTTCCGCCTTGCGGAGTCTCAGCCTCGCACCCGCTGTCCGAAGGGACTGCCCGTCTTTGGAAAGCCGACGCCTCCGCTGGGAAGATCTTCCCACCGCTGTCCAGAAAGCGGTCCTGGACCGGACCGGACCGGTCCTCGGCGCCCGGACCATGCCGAGCGGGAACAACAATGCGCTGGCCGCGCGGCTGCGCACCGCGCGGGGCGAGGTCTTCGTCAAAGGACTCCCCCGCGCACACCCCCAATTCCGGGCGCAGCAGTGGGAAACCGACCTGGGCGTCCATGTGGCGCCGATCGGGCCTCGATTGCTGTGGCAGGTGGAAGCCGGCGGGTGGAGCCTGCTGGGCTTCGAGTACATCACCGGCCGGCAGGCTTGCTACGCCCCCGACTCCCCCGACCTGCTCCTGCTCGCGCAGACCCTGACCGAACTCGCCGTGCGGCCTCTTCCGGCTGTCGCGCTCGAACCTGTCGAATGGCGCTGGGCCGAGCACGTGGACGATCCCGCGGACCTGGAGCGCTTCGCCGGTGCCACGCTGGTGCACACGGACCTGAATCCCGCAAACGTGCTCATCACCCAGGAGCGGTCGTGGTTGGTGGACTGGGCCTGGGCTGGGCGCGGTGCGGTCTGGCTCGACGCAGCCCTGGCCGTCATCTGGCTCCTCACCAGCGATCTGCACACCCCCGCCAGCGCCGAGGCGTGGGCTGCGCGCATGCCGGCCTGGCAGCAGGCCCCCGCCTACTCCCTCGATGTCTTCGCCGCGGCCAACGCGGCGAAGTGGAGTGCGATCGCCGAGAAAGAAGAGTGGGCGCACGGCCTTTGCCACGCCGCCCGGCTGTGGGCCGAGCACCGCATCCGCTGAGCAACCGGTCGCCGCACAGCGTCCGTCCAGGGACCTCACAGGACGCCCGGGGCGGGGAGCCGAAGGTGTTGCCCGCCAAGTCTCGCACCGACGATCGCGTGCTCCAGTCGCTCCGTCGGCGCCGCCTCTGAGGATGCATGCACGTCGGCACACGGCAGCTCTGTACGGGGGTGGGGGGCGAGCGGGCGGCTTCGCGAGATGGCGCCTCACAAAGCCGCACGCGATCACGACGAGCGCGCGCTGTGGGCCGGGGCTCGGACCCGAGCGGGCTTGTGACCTTCATGAACGGGGTGGCCCCGTACGGGATGTGGGTATGGGGTCAGACGTCGACGGTGACGGTGGCGTGGCCGGTGGCGACGGGCGGGTTGCCGATCTGGATGTCGACGCGGACGGCGCCGGCCTGCGCGTGGGTCTCCACCTCCATCTGCGGATAGACGGCGGCCCACTGTCCGGGGTTCAGGTCGAGGGCGACGGCGCCCCGGACGGTCAGGGTGCGGTTGCCGTTCGAGCGTTCGGCGGTCAGCTCGATCTCGTCGTCGTGCTCTCCCCGGTACATCCCCGTGGTGTCCTGGCTGAACCACAGGCCCTCAGGCGCGGTCAGGACGAGATCCTGGGCACCGGTCGAGTGGTCTCCGGTGTTGGTGAGCTTGAAGGAGACGGGGTAGACCCCACGCTGGCCAGGCCTGACGTTGGCCTTGTGAAGCTGGGTCTGGACGATCCTGATGCTGACCTCGGCTGGGGTACCGGTGACCTCGGCCCGAATCTGCACGGGGGGCCGCCGGCCGATACTGACCGAGCCGTCGCTGACCACACCTGGAACGGCATCGTCCTCGGCCTGCAGGTCGATGGCGTAGAGAAGGGGCGCAGTGTCGGTGCCGGAGGTGTTCAGGTGCGGGTTGTGACGGATGACCAGAGTGCGGCCGTCGTCGCGGATGTCGTGCTTCAGCTCGCCGGTGACAGCGCCCATCGCGGTGTTGGGGTAGGTGTAGGTGGGCCGGCCCGTGAAGACGAACCCGGTGGGCGCAGACAGGCGCTGGTCGATGTCACCGGGGTTGACCGGCTGGCCCACGGGAGCGAGGAAGCGCAGGTGAAAGCGTGCGCTCTGGCCCGGCGCGGCCTTGGGAAGGTTGTCCTGGAAGACGATCAGCGCATGCTCGCCGTCGACGGGTTCGGGGACGACCACGGTGACCGGCAGGACGGCGGTGTTGTCCTTCAGATTGAGGTCGCCGCCGTACTGGATCTCCAGCGTCGACTCGTACACCCCCGGTGACGCGTCGTCGGTGGCGCGGACGCGGAACACGCCGTCCAGTGAGGCGCTGTGCGGGGCGAGGTCGATGCCGGCGAAGGCACGGGTCAGGCGACGGCCGTTGCTGTGATGGGCGCACTCCAGGCCGTCGGCCAGGGTGAGGACGACGGTGATGTCCTCGCCGCTGGCGATGGCCGGGCCGCGGTTGTGGATACGGGCGCCGAGCTCGAACTCCTCGCCGCGGGGGGCGGTCACGGGCAGGACGTACTTGCCGTACAGGTCGGCGACCGGCGGAGCCGGGGGCATCACAGCCGATGCCCCGACCACCTTGTACACGTAGTAGCTCCCCACGTCGCCGATGTACAGGTCACCGGACGGAGCCACCGCCGCCACGACGGGGGTGTAGAGGTGGGTGTTCATCGCCGGGGCGCCGTCGACAGCGGCCCCCGAGACGCCGTCGCCGGCCATGGTGGTGATGATGCCGTCGGGTGCCACCTTGCGGACACGGTGGTTGTCCTGGTCGGCGATGTAGAGATTTCCCGTCCCGTCCATGTCCACGAAGTAGGGACCGTTGAGGGTCGTGGTGGTGGCGGGAACGCCGTCACCGGAGTATCCCTTCGTGCCGTTGCCGGCGACCGTGCTGATCGTCCCGTCCGGCGTCACTTTGCGGACACGGTGGTTGGAGCAGTCGGCGATGTAGAGATTGCCGTCCTTGCCGACCGTCACCCCGGTGGGATTGTTGAGCTGGGCGGCGAAGGCAGGGCCCTCGTCGCCGGAATACCCGCCGGTGCCGGTACCGGCCACCGTGGTGATCTTCCCCTCGGGCGCCACCTTACGGACTCGGTGATTGCCCACGTCGGCGATGTAGAGGTTGCCCGTGTCGTCCAACGCCACGGATTGGGGCAGGTTGAGCTTGGCGGCAGAGGCGGGTCCACCGTCGCCCGAGTATCCCCTGGGGCCGGCGCCGACGACCGTGGTGATGGTGCCATCGGGTGCCACCTTGCGGATCCGGTCGTTCTTGCGGTCGGCGATGTAGATGTTCCCCGCCTTGTCGATCGCCGTGCCGTGCGGGCCGCTGAGCTTGGCGGCGGTGGCCCTCTCACCGTCACCGGAGTAGCCCTCGGTGCCGGTGCCGGCGATGGTGGTGATCTTCCCGTCAGGGGTCACCCTGCGGACGCGGTTGGTGCTGTACTCGCAGACGTAGACGTTTCCCGCCTCGTCCACCGTCACTCCCCAGGGAGTCCCGATCTTGGTACTGGCAGCCGGAACGCCGTCCGCTTCAAAACCGCTTTGGCCGTTGCCGGCGACCGTGATGATCGTGCCGGGAACTGGTCGTGTCATCGCTGTGCTCCTCCTCTTGCACGGCACGGCACCCGGGCCGGTACTCCGGCAGCGGAGGTCGCGCCTTGGGATGGTTGTGCGGCCGCGCGGTGTATGAACAGCGCGCGGAGTCTGAAGGGCGGCGGCCGCTGTCCGGCTGCCGCCTGGCGCGGCAGCCGGAATGCCGAGTTCAGTGAACCTCTGCCGAGGCTTGGACCAGGTCCTGCTGGTCCGGTCGCCGCGGTGTCAGCCGCCCCGGCGCCGTGGGGCCGGAAAGCGCGGTGGGGAACGAGCTCGGGCATCGCCGGGGCAGCAGTTTGTACACCGAGACCCCGGCCATGAGCAGGGTGGTGGCGGCGACGACGGTGGCCATCGTGTCGAAGCCGGAACGGCGCCGACAGGCCAGCGCGGAGGCCCCGCCGACTCCCAGAGCACTGGCCAGGGGCACGCCTGCGTACACCGCTCTCCCGTCTCTCGTCAGCATGTACGCCCGCGCGGCCGTCATTCGGGCCGGCGCACCGGCTCGCAAGAGCATTCCGGGCTGGGCTGGTCGTCTCATGTCGCGCACCAGCGCTCCTCGCGGCGTCGAGCCATGTCCCACAGGGAGCGCAGATAGACGGCGTGCTGGAACATGTCGTAGGCCAGCTCGACGGCGAGCGTTCCCGCGAGCAGCTGAGACCTCCATCCCGCGCCGCGGGCGGTGACCACCTTCTCGGCGACGAAGACCAGGCCGACCGCCACCCAGAACGGGGCGAACTCCGGGCGGCCGCGGGCCAGCATCCACACGGTGAAGACGAGATACAGGGCGAGCGCCACCACGGACAGGCCCATCATCCCTTGCCGCACGATGTAGGGGGTGGTGACCTTGGTGAGGCCGTAGTCGCGGAGGTTCTCCAGGGCGCCGCGCTGCCAACGCATCCGCTGATGCCACAGCTTGGGCACGGTGGTCATCACCTCGGTGACCACCCGACAGCCCGGGGGTGAGACGGTGCGGTAGCCGAGGGTGCGTACCGCTTTGGTGATCTCGTCGTCCTCGGTGAGCGAAGCGAGGGAGTAGTAGGAGGTGCCGCCGCCGATGAGGCCGTCCAGGCGGGCCTCTCTGATCTGGCGCAGGGTCGCGGCGCGGAAGACGGTCGCGGTCCCGGTGAGGACGTCGGCGCGGTAGTCGCGGCGGGCGATCTCGCGGGCGTAGCGCTGGAACTCGATGCGCTGCAAGGCGCCGAGCAGGCCGCCGCCCGGCTCGCCGAAGAAGATCGCACCGACCGCCCCGACATCCTCAGCCATCGCCTCGACGGCGTCGGCGAGGAACGAGGGGACGAGGGTGGTGTCGGCGTCCTGGACCAGGACCAGATCGTGGCCGGCCAGGCCTTGCAGCACCTGGTCGAGGGCCTGGTTGAGCGCGCCGGCCTTCTTGTGACGGTTTTTCACGGACTCCACGACCTCGGCGCCTGCTTGCCGGGCGACGTCCGCGGTGGCGTCGGTGCAGTTGTCGGCCACCACGACAATCCGCTCCGGCGGCCGACTCTGCGCCCGTAAGGCTGCCAGGGCCGCACCGATGCGGTCGGCCTCGTTGTGCGCGGGGACCAGAGCGACGACCCGGCACGCGGCGATTCGGGACGCCACCGCCGTGGTGCCGGGTAAGGACCGCACACGGGCACGAGGTGGGCGCATTCGCATAACCGTGCTCCTGACCGCGCGCACGAAACGCCGAGCGCACAAGGGAACGGGACAGTGCTTGTTCAATGTGAAAGGACTAGGTCTTCACCAGCCGCGGCGAGCGGAGCGAAGAGACCGCACAGACGCGGCAGCCGAAGGCTGGTCATGACTTCGCTCCTACCAGCAGCGACAGGCCACCGAGCCGTCCGCCCCCTTCACCGGCACAGACGGCGACCGAGCGCGGCGCAGTGACATCCCCGGCGCATCGGACGACACCAGTAGCCCTTCCATCAACGGGAGGGGTCGAGCGACCTCTTCACCCAGCCGGAGTGGGGGCGTGCAGAAGCTCAACGGCAACCATCGTCCGCTCCGGCGCACACCCTGAGCGGACGCGCGCCCGGCATCCCGGTGAACGCCCGCCTCTGTGCAGCCGGCCCCGGCTGCACAGGCCGGCGTCTGACAACGCACGCCGGCCGGGCTCATGGCCTCGGAACGGTGATCTCCTGTGGCTTCGCGAACGGACACTCCGGGGACCCGCCGTTCGACCGGAGAGCTTCACCGGCATTCCGGTCAGTCGGCTTGATACCCAGTCACATACCCCCTGCGGGTGGTCGATCACGGTGATTCCTCAAGGGCCGGGCCGCTGCTTCACGGCCCGCCCCTGTGCGGTAGCCGTCTCCGACCCACCTGGCGCTCGTGCCCGTCTGAGGGGGCCGGTTGCCTCACAGAGGAAGGCGTCCGCAGACGGCGCCCCATGGATCGTCCGCCAAGGCGATGCGGGCGGTGATGCGCTTGCCGACCGGCTCGCGTCGCGCTTCGAAGCCCTGCGCGACGGCCATCACGATCTCCAGACCGTGCTGCCCGACCCGGCCGGCGTCCGCGGCCCGGGCCACCGGCAGCACCGGACAGGCGTCCCACACCACGACCTCGACCGTGCCACCGGTGATCCCCAGGTCCAGCAGCACCGGCCCGGGGGCGTACTTGCGGGCGTTGGTCACCAGTTCACTGACCACCAGCTGGGTGAGGTCCATGGCGCGCTGGGAGACGGGCAGGCCGTGTTCGGCCTGGACCCGGGTGAGGAAGCCGGCCGCCAGATGACGGGCCTGCGCGATGTCCGTACCGTCTCCGACCAGGGCAGCGCCGGTCCGGATGTCCGGCCCGTCCGGCGCCGCGCCCTCGTCCGGCGCGGGGACTGACTCCATCACGACCACCATTCGCTCCCCCACGTACAGAAATCTTCGCGGCAGGTACCCGGGCAGCCGCAGATCAGGCCATGATTTTCGGCGGAGCAGCCCCCGCTGCGCACGAGGGGTGGGGTGTGCCAGGATCACCGGCATGTCTGAGGGAGAAATGACCGGCACCGAACACGCGGGGCAGGCCGGCCGGCTGTCGGTCGTGACCACCGCGACCGACGGCATCCGCGTCCTGGCGCCGGCCGGAGAAGTCGACCATCACACCGGCGACACACTCCGCGACGCTCTCGCCGCACGCGACATGGCGCGTCCCCGCATCGTCGTCGACCTGCGCCAGGTCACCTTCATGGACTCCAGCGGCATCAACATCCTGCTCGCCGCGCACCTCGACGCCACCGCCACCGACGGCGGCTGGCTACGCCTGGCCGACGTACAGCCCACCGTCATGCGCACCCTGGACATCGTCGGCATCCCCCACATCATCCCCTGCCACCCCAGCCTCCAAGAAGCCCTCACCGCCTGACCACGCCGGCCGCCCGGTACCGCCTGAACGGACGCCGCAGGCCCGTTCGCTCAGCGGCCAGAGGCACCCCACCGCGCCGGGTCGTGCAGACAGGGCCGGACCCACCTCAACGGAGTGCCGCTCGACATGTCCGCGAACCTGGTGCCTGTCGGTGCGGCCGGGCGGCCTGCGGCCCAGGCACCGCTCAGCGCGGGTCCTCGTGACGCGGGTCCTCGTGACAGGGGTCCGACCGCAGGTACGCACGCCAGCCGCCGAACGAGGTGATGTCACGGGCACCCTCGACGGCCAGGGGTTCGCAGAGGAAGCCGGTCACCGAGCTGCCGTCCGCGAGTTCCACGCTGCCGAGCGTCATCGGGCGGGGCAGCGCCGCGGCCAGCGCGCCCAGCCCCTCGGCGGGCAGCCGCCACACCTCGGCCTCGACGGCGCCGCCGCCCGCGCCGACCCGGACCAGACCGGGCTTCGCGGGCACCGTGTCCAGCGCGTACAGCCGGTAGGCGGCGGCGGTCGTGGTGGTGCGCAGCAGCCGGCCGCCCGCGGCGAGCAGTTGACCGTGCAGGGGCTGTCCGGACAGATGCGCGCCGACCACCGCCAGCGGCAGCGGCGGGGCGGTGAGCAGTCCGGCGATGCGCGCGAGCCGCTCGTCGGTGAAGGCCGGGCCGACCAGCATGACACCGAACGGCAGCCCGTCCACCTCGCCGGCCGGGACGGCCACCGCCGCCAGGTCGAAGAGATTGGTCGAGTTGGTGAAGCGGCCGAGCCGGGCGTTCACGCCCAGTGGGTCGGCCGCGACCTCGGCGAGGGTCGGGTGGCCCGGTGCGGTCGGCAGCAGCAGGGCGTCCGCGTCGCCGATCGAGGCCATCGCGCGCAGCCGGAGGGACTCCAGCCGCCGCTGGTCCGCGTAGAGCCGGTGGGCCCGGACGTCCCCGGCCCGGGAGATGATGCCGGCCACGGTCGGGTCGAGGCCGGGCGAGCCGGCGTGCGCGTCGACGAAGGCGCCGACGGCGGTGTAGCGCTCGGCGACGAACGCGCCCTCGTACAGCATCGCGGCCGCCTCGGTGAACGGCGCGAGGTCGACGGTCAGCAGCTCGGCGCCCGAGTCGGCGAGCAGCCGCGCGGCGGCCCGGAACGCCTCGGCCCAGCCCGGGTCCAACGGGCCGAGTTGCCCGGCCGTCGGTACGGCGATCCGCCACGGCCCCGGCCGGCGTTCGACCGGGGGCGTCAGCGCGCGTCCGGACGGCGCCGCCATGAGGGACAGGGCCTGCTCGGCCTCCGGGAGCGTACGGGCGAAGACCGTGACGCAGTCGAGCGAGGCGCAGGCAGGGACGACACCCTCGGTCGGCACCAGTCCGATGGTCGGCTTCAGGCCGACGATCCCGTTGAAGGCCGCCGGGACCCGGCCCGAGCCCGCGGTGTCCGTGCCGAGCGCGATGTCGGCGACGCCGAGCGCGACGGCCACCGCCGAGCCGGAGGAGGAGCCGCCGGACACGCGCTCCGGCGCGACGGCGTTGCGGACCGCGCCGTAGGGGCTGCGGGTGCCGACCAAGCCGGTGGCGAACTGGTCGAGGTTCGTGGTGCCGAGGACCACCGCGCCCGCCGCCCGCAGCCGGGCCACCGCCGGGGCGTCCGCGTCCGGCAGATACGCGTACGCGGGGCAGCCGGCGGTGGTCGGCAGCCCGGCCACGTCGATGTTGCCCTTGACCGCGAGCACCGTCCCGGCCAACGGCAGCCGCTCACCGGCGGCCACCTTCGCGTCGACCGCGGCGGCGTCGGCCTCGGCCTCCGCCTGCGGGCGGAGGCCGATCCACACCTCTGGCCGGTCCACCCGCGCGATGCGCGCGTAGGCGGCCCGCACTCGTTCCACCGCCGTGATCACGCGGCCGCCTCCAGGTTCTGCGCGGGAGCGAGGACGACGAGGGCGGTACCCGCCTCGACCTGGCTGCCCGGCCTCGTCAGGACCCGCACCACGACGCCGTCGGCGGGGGCCGGGACCCGGGACTCCATCTTCATCGCCTCCAGCACCAGAAGCGGCTGCCCGGCCGACACGCGGTCGCCGACCTCGACGCCGACCTGCCAGACGGAGGCGGCGAACTCGGCCTCGACCAGATGGCCGCCCTCGGGCACGTCGATGTCGGCGGCCGGCGGGGGCACCTCCGCGGCCGACTCCGCACGCGCGAACTCGCCCGCCGCCTCCCAGGCCGCCCGCTCCGCGTCGAACGCCGCACCCTGCCGGGCCCGGAAGGCGGCGATGGAGCCGGCGTTCTCGGCGAGGAAGCGCCGGTGGTCGGCGAGCGAGAAGGACCCCTCCTCGATCCGCGGGACGAACCGGCCGGAGACGATGTCCGCGCGCAGCTGAAGCAGTTCCTCCGCCTCGACCGGGTACCAGCGGATCCGGTCGAAGAAGCGCAGCAGCCAGGGCCTGCCCGGCTCGAAGGCGCCGCGCTGCCGCCAGCCCGACCACACCTGGGTGGTGCGGCCGACGAACTGGTAGCCGCCGGGGCCCTCCATGCCGTAGACGCACAGGTACGCGCCGCCGATGCCGACCGAGTTCTCCGCGGTCCAGGTACGGGCGGGGTTGTACTTCGTCGTCACCAGCCGGTGCCGCGGGTCCAGCGGCGTGGCCACCGGAGCGCCCAGGTACACGTCGCCCAGGCCCATGACCAGGTACTCGGCGTCGAAGACGGTGCGGTACACCTCGTCCACCGTCTCCAGGCCGTTGACGCGGCGGATGAACTCGATGTTCCAGGGGCACCACGGTGCGTCGTCGCGCACGCCCGCCATGTACCGGGCGATGGCCTCCCGGGTCGCCGGATCGTCCCAGGACAGCGGCAGGTGGACGGTGCGGCTGGGCACCACCAGCTCGTCGGTGGCGGGCAGTTCCTCCTCCACGCGCCGCACGACGCCGAGCAGCTCGTCCAGCGGCAGGACACCGGGGTCCGTCCGCACCTGCAGGGAGCGGATGCCGGGAGTCAGGTCGGCGATCCCGTCCGGGCACCGCGCCGCCAGCGCCTCCGCGAGCGCGTGGATCCGCATGCGCAGCGCCAGGTCGAGCTGCATCGGGCCGTACTCGATGAGGAGGTTGTCGTCGCCGCTGCGCCGGTACGTCACCGCCGGGCGGGTCCCGGTCTTCGGCAGGCGGGCGAGGATGCCGCCGTCGACGACGGGCGCACGGTCGGCCCGCGGGGCCGCCGACGGGTTCCGCCGTAGACCGGCGGCCGCCTCGGTGGTCACGGGGACGAAGCGGACGGTGTCGCCGGGGCGGAGCTGCCCGAGTTTCCAGCGCTGCCCGGTCACGACCGTGGCCGGGCAGACGAAGCCGCCGAGCGAGGGCCCGTCGGGGCCGAGCAGGACAGGCATGTCGCCGGTGTAGTCGACGGCCCCGACGGAGTACGGGGTGTCGTGGATGTTGGACGGGTGCAGGCCGGCCTCGCCGCCGTCCGTCCGCGCCCACCGCGGCTTGGGGCCGACGAGGCGCACGCCGGTGCGCGCCGAGTTGAAGTGCACCTTCCAGTTGGCGCCGTAGAAGTCGCGGATGTCGTCCTCGGTGAAGAACTCGGGTGCGGCGTGCGGGCCTTCGACCGCGCCGATGGACCACTCGCCGCCGAAGGCCGGGCGCCGGTCCGTGGGAACGGCCGAGGCCCCCGCACGTCGTTCGCCGCCGTGCAGGACGTCGCCCGCGCGCAGGGCGCGGCCGCCGTGCCCGCCGAACCGGCCCAGGACGAAGGTGGCCGCGCTGCCCAGGAACTCTGGAACGTCCACGCCGCCCGCGAACAGGACGTACGTGCGCAGGCCGTGCTCGTGGGGCGCCCCGACCGCCAGGGTCTGCCCGGCCCCGACGGTGACCGGCTCCCACTGCGGTACGGCGGTGCCGTCGACCGTCACCGGCGCGGGCGCCCCCGTGACGCAGACGGTCGTGGGGTGGGTGAACCGCAGGGACGGCCCGTGGAGGGTGCACTCCAGGCCGGGCGCGCCCTCGGCGTTGCCGAGCGCGGTGTTGCCCAGCCGGAACGAGAGGTCGTCCATCGGCCCGCACGGCGGGACGCCGACCTGCCAGTGGCCGGTGCGTCCCGGCCAGTCCTGGACGGTGGTCAGGGTTCCCGGCGCGACGACCTCGACGCGAGGCGTGGGGTCGCCGATCCCGGCGAGCGAGGCGGTGCTGTGTGCGGCCGCGCGCACACCGGCGTCGCCCAGCGCGGCCCGCACCAGGCCGAGGTTGGTCTCGATGCCGTCGAGGCGGGTGGCGGCGAGCGCCGCGTCCAGCCGGTCGAGCGCCTCGGCGCGGTCGGCGCCGTACGCGACGACCTTGGCGAGCAGCGGGTCATAGGAGGTGGTGACCTCGGTGCCGGTCTCCACCCAGGTGTCCACGCGGACTCCGGCGGGGAAGGCGACCCGGGTGAGCAGGCCCGCGCTCGGGCGGTGGTCGCGGGAGGGGTCCTCGGCGTAGAGGCGGGCCTCCACGGCGTGGCCCTTCGGCGCCGGCGGCGCGCTGACGACGGCGGTGTCGCCCTGTGCGAGGCGCAGCATCCACTCCACGAGGTCGACGCCGTAGATCTCCTCGGTGACCGGGTGCTCCACCTGCAGGCGGGTGTTGACCTCCAGGAAGTACGCCTCCTCGCGTGCGGCGTCGTACACGAACTCCACCGTGCCGGCGGAGCGGTAGCGCACGGAGGCGCACAGCTCGCGGGCGGCGGCGGTCAGCCGCTCACGTACCCGGTCCGGGAGGTTCGGCGCCGGGGCCTCCTCCACGACCTTCTGGTTGCGGCGCTGCAGCGAGCAGTCGCGGTCCCCGAAGGTGACGACACGGCCCTCGCCGTCGCCGAAGACCTGCACCTCGACGTGGCGGGCGGACTCCACGAGCCGTTCCAGGAAGACGCCGGCGGAGGAGAACGAGGCGGCGGCCACGCGCTGCACCTGCTCCCAGGCGTCGGCGAGGTCCCCGGCGTCGCGGCACGCCCGCATGCCGATGCCGCCGCCACCGCCGGTCGCCTTCAGCATCACCGGGTAGCCGATCTCCTCGGCCGCGGTGAGGGCCGCGGCCACGTCGGGCAGCAGTCCGGTGCCCGGGGCCAGCGGCACACCCGCCGCCTGAGCGGCCGCCCGCGCGGTGTGCTTGGCGCCGAACAGTTCGAGCTGTTCGGGCGTGGGGCCGACGAAGACCAGGCCCGCCTCGGCGCAGCGGCGCGCGAAGCCGGCGTCCTCGGACAGGAAGCCGTAGCCGGGGTGGACGGCGCCCGCCCCGGTGTCCTTGGCCGCCCGGATCACCAGGTCGGCGTCCAGGTAGGACTGCTTGGCGGGGGCCGGGCCGAGCCGTACGGCCTCGTCGGCCAGGCGGACGTGCTCCGCCCCGCGGTCCGGGTCGGAGTAGACCGCGACGGTGCGCAGGCCGAGTCGGCGGGCGGTGCGGATGACGCGGGAGGCGATCTCGCCGCGGTTGGCCACCAGCAGGGTGTCGAACGTCATGGCACTCAGCTCCCGTCCGGCTCGGAGACGGTCGCCCGCAGGGCGGTCGGGTCGAATCCGTTGCAGGGGTTGTTGATCTGCGGGCAGTTGGACAGCAGCACCAGGACGTCGGTCTCGGCCCGCAGCACGACCTTCAGGCCCGGGGCCGAAATGCCGTCGACGATGCCGAGGGTGCCGTCCGGCTCGACGGGCACGTTCATGTACCAGTTGACGTTGGACACCAGGTCGCGCTGGTCCAGGCCGTGCCGGGCGCCCTCCGCGAGGAAGTTCTCCACGCAGGCGTGCTGCGACCAGGTGTGGTGCCCGTAGCGGAGGGTGTTGGACTCCTTGGAGCAGGCGCCGCCGATGGTGTCGTGGCGCCCGCAGGTGTCCTCGACGACCGTCATCAGCGGCGTGTGCTCACCCGACAGCAGCACCGAGCCGGTGGTCAGGAAGATGCCGCCCTGGGCCTGGACGGTGTCGGGGGCGCTGTAGCGCACGGACGTGTCGTGCGCGTCGTAGACGAGGAAGTCCGCGGCCTGGTTGCCGTGCAGGTCGGTGACGGTCAGCAGCGAGCCCGCGCGGACGACGGCAGACCAGGCGGCGCGGGCGGGGACGGTCGCGTCGGTGACGACGCGTCCCACGCGGGTGGTCGTGGTGGTCATGCGATCCCCCTGGCGGCGAGGTGCTCGGCGGTGTTGAGGAAGGCGCGGCGGCCCTCGGGCGTGGCGTTCCACAGCGCGTCGTGCGGGCCGGTCGGCCGGGCCCGGTACGCGAGCACCTCCACGGGGCCGCAGACGTAGTCCGGGCGCGGGTCCAGCGGGTGCGGGACGTTGGCGATCAGCACGGTCAGCGGCTGTTCGGCGCGCAGTGTGACGGATGTGCCGGGGCCCGCGGAGCCGGTGAACGTGGTGGTGCCGTCCCTGTTGATCCGGACGCCCTGGAAGAAGGAGACGGACGGCGGGACGTCCCGTGGGCCGAGGCCGTTCTTGAGGGCGGCGAGCTTGAACAGCTCACGCCCTGCGGGGGACGCCGACTGAGGGGACCCGTCGCCGTAGCGGGCGGTGTTGCGGGCCAGGGCGGAGGTGCCGGTGAGGGCGTCGTGCCGGCCGGAGGTGTCCGCGGTGACGGACGCGAGGACCCGTCCCTGGCCGGACAGGAGCAGGTGTCCCACGCCGAGGTAGGCGTTCCAGAGCACCTTGACCGTGTCGGCCGTGTTCAGCCGCTCCCAGGGGCGGTCCGCGCTGTAGAGCAGGACGTGGGCGCACGCGTCGCCGGTGAGGTCGGTCAGCCGCAGCTCGGTGCCCCGTGCGAGGACGTTGTGGGTGTAGTTGCCGCCCGCCACCGTCTCGGCCCATACGAGGTCCTCGCCGGCGATCCCGTCCGGCGGTGCAGGCCAGTCGCTCGCCGGGAGTACGGGCATGGTGGCGGACCTGGTGCCCTCCTGGGCGCGGGCATGGTCCCGGGCACCACGGGCCGACGCTGTCGCTGACGGTGTCGTCACGGCTGAACCTCCGGCTCGGCGCTATTTCTGTCGTGCGACAGAAATTAGGGGCGGGCCGAGTCCCGGCCGTTGCCCGTGCGTTTCCGGGCGGTAACCGCCGCCTCACCGCCGCCGATCGGCGCCCGGGCAGCCTGCGGCCCTGTGCGAGGATCACGGAGTGAGCCCGCCCCCCAGCAGAAGAGTCGGCCGCCCCCGTGCCCAGGAGCGTCCCGCCAGTGGACTCCCGCCCCGCGAGGAGGTGCTGGCCGCCGCCGCCGAACTGTTCACCGCGCACGGCTACACCGCGACCTCCACCCGCGCGGTCGCCGAGCGGGCCGGGCTGCGCCAGGCGTCGCTGTACCACTACTTCGACGGCAAGGAGGCGATCCTCGCCGCGCTGCTCGAAGGGACCGTCCGTCCCTCGCTGGAGATCGCGCGCGAGCTGGTGAGGCGTACCGGGACGGCCGCCGAGGCGCGGCTGTGGGCGCTGTGCCACTCCGACGTACTGCTGCTGTGCGGCGGCCCGCACAACCCGGGGGCTCTCTACCTGCTCCCCGAGGCGCAGACGGAGCGCTTCGCCGTCTTCCAGCAGGTCCGGGCCGAACTGAAGGCCGCGTACGGGGAGTTGCTGACGGACACGGAGCCGGGCGCGGCGCTCGCCGCGGAGGAGCTCGCCCTGCGCACGGACCTCGTCTTCGGCCTCACCGAGAGCGTGATCCTCATCCGGCGCGCCGACCCCGCCCGCGATCCGCGGGTCCTCGCCGCGGCGACGGCCGACGCGGCACTGCGGGTCGCGGGCGTGCCGCAGCGCTCCGTGGCACGGCAGCGCCGCGAGGGGCAGCGGCTCCTCGCGGCGTGGCGGTGACGGCGCGCCCGGGGCGCGGGTCCGCTCAGAGCGGTGCGGCCTGCGCCGCGTCCGTGCGGTCCGGCTGCCCGGTCGGCGTGACGGCGGGCGCGCGGCGGCGGCACAGCGCGCCGACGGCGACCGTGGCGCCGACGAACAGGACGGTGAACCACTGGAAGTACCAGTGGCCGCCCGCCGGGTCGTACACCCCGGCGCGCGGCCAGGCGAGATTGACCGTCATGAGCAGCCCGTACGCGACCGCCAGGGCGTTGACCGGCAGACCCCAGCGGCCCAGGGAGAACAGCGGCCGGCCCAGCTCGTCGCGGCCGTGGGCGTCCGTGGCCGGCCACTGGCCCCTCAGCCGCCGGACCAGCATCGGCGCGGTGACCCCGGCGTAGGCGAGGTAGAGCATCGCGATGCACGTGGTACCGATGGCCAGGAACGCCTCCGGGGAGGCGAGGTTGAGCAGGGCGAGCGCGGCGGCGAGGACACCGACCACCAGGGCCGGGGCGAAGGGCATGCCCGTGCGCGGCGAGACCTTGGCGAGCCGTGCGGACAGCGGCAGCATCCCGTCGCGCGCCATGGAGAACAGCATGCGCGTGCCCGCGGTCTGGATGGCCAGGGTGGCCACGCAGATGGCGACGGCGACGTCCGCGAGCAGCGCCCTTCCCACACCGCTGCCCAGACTGCTGGTGAGGACGTAGCCCAGTCCCTCGGTGGCCAGCCGGCCGTCCTCCAGGCTGGGCGCGGCCAGCACACCGCCGAGCAGCAGCAGGCCGCCCAGTACGCCTGCCGCGGCGAGGGCGCCGAGGATGGTGCGCGGAGCGGTCCGGCGGGGGTTGCGGGTCTCCTCGCTCATCTCGCCCGCGCTGTCGAAGCCGATGAGAACGTAGGCCGCGGTGAACGAGCCCACCAGCAGCGCCGCCACCGGGCCGCCCTGGCCGCCGGTCCTCAGGGTCACGCCGGCACCGCGCTCGGCGTGGGTGAACAGCAGGACGACGATGAGGACCGCGCCGATGATCTCGGCCGTGACGCCGACGCGGTTGACGGCGGACATGACGCGGTTGTCGACGACGTTCACGACCGTGGTCAGTACCAGCAGGACGAGGGCCAGCAGGGCGGCGTTGGCCGCCCCGGTCGTGGTGGTGGGCGCCGGGTCGCCGCCGGCCAGCTGGAAACCGGACCAGATCGCGGGCAGTACGACCTGCAGCGCCAGCGCCGCCGCGGCGACTACGACCACCTGGCCGATCACCATGATCCAGCCCGTGAACCAGCCGAAGGCGGGGCCGCTCAGCCGGGTCGACCACTGGTAGACCGCCCCGGAGATGGGGTAGCGGGCGGCGAGTTCGGCGAAGCAGGCGGCCACGAGCAGCTGGCCGGCGAGCACGGCGGGCCAGGTCCACAGGAACAGCGGCCCGCCGAAGGAGTAGCCGAAGGCGAAGAACTGGAAGACCGTGGTCAGGACCGAGATGAAGGAGAAGCCGGCGGCGAAGGACGCGTACCGTCCCATCTGCCGCCGCAGTTCCTGGCGGTAGCCGAATGCGGCGAGCGTGCCGTCGTCGGCGACGCCGGCGGACGGTGGCGGTGGCGGTGCGGGATCTGTGGTCACGGTCATGGCGGTCCCCTGTCGCGGAGGCGTGATCCTGCGAGTTCCTGTCGTGTGACAGAAATTAGGGACGCCCCGTTTCCCCGGGGTGTCACGACCGTGTCCGCGCCGTTAGTGACTCCTCTCCCCACCGGGGTCAAGGCCTGCCTGGACACCCAACGCGGTTCGCCTCGCCCGTGAGCCCCCCATCCCGCTCCCGCTCCCGCTCCCAAGGGGCGATGCCAGGCCGACCGTGTCATGACTGCTGCCGGTGCGTGGCTTGGTGGCTTGGCCGGCTTGCGCGGTGTGGCGGTCGACCGGCTCATCACCGCCCTGGGTGTGCGGCGTGCGACCGTCGGCTCATGGGAGTCGGCCAAGACCGAGCCGCGCCCACCGCAGCGGAATGCGTACGCGCGTCTGCTCGAGCAGCTCGCACAGCTCTATCCCACGGAAGGCACCGGCGCCCTGCAGGAGCGCACCGGGGCGAAGCAAGCCCTGCAACTGCTCGACGCGGTGCACGACTTCACCACCGCGACCGACCTACCTGTCCCCATCCTGCTGCTGCGCAGCCTGGCCTCCGCCCCAGGCACATACCAAGGCACCCCACAATCTCCACGCCGCGGACGGTGCGGGTGCAGGTGAAGCCCCCCGCGCGCGTTCCGTGGCCGACGCCGTGCGGCCCAGGTGGCGAAGGCCGACGTCGAAGACACAAGCCGCCCGAAGGTCATCAAACGGGATGCGGCGTCCCCGGCGGGCGTCACGTCGAGCCCGGTCGCCGCACTTCCGGTAGTCGAGGAGGATCTCGTCCCGTAACGAGGGCCGGGGCGGGTCCGGGACGGGCGCTTCGTAAAACGCTCAAAGTACAACGGTTCGATTTCCGTACGCGCCAGGGGGCTGACCCCGGGGTCCTGCTGCGCGATAACGTGCGGGCTCGGCCTGATCATCGTACTGTCCGGGGACTGTTATGCCTGATCCTTCCATGCCGCCGGACGACCGGCCGGCGTCGCCCGTGAGGCCCCGCGCGACGGCCGAGTCGCCGGCCGGGTCCTTGAGACGGCGTCTGGTGCTGTCGTCCGTGCTGCCGCCGAGCGCGGTCGCCGTGACGGGTGCGGTGGCCACCGCGCTGGCGGGGGGCGGCCACCTGGACCAGGCGTACCAGGGCGCTGTGTTCGGCGGCGTTGTGCTCATCGGGTCCCTGGCGGCCGCGATCGCGGGCATGCGGGCTTCGGCGGAAGCACGAGCAGTCACCCAGCACTGGGCAGAGCTGTCCCGCGCAGCCGACCGAAACCGTGCCGAGCTGACCGAGTTGACCCGTGCCACAGCCGAGGGCAGAGCCGAACTGGATGCGCTGAGCCGTCGGCTGCGGGCCGGGGAGCGCCCTGTACGGGACCGACCGGAACTCCCGCCGCAGACCGGCCCGGACGAACTCTCCCGCCTCGGATTCGAGATCGCCGTGGCCCGGCACGAGGCGGAGGGAGCCCTGCTGGAGACCGCCGCCTTCGCGATCGGCGCGGAACACCACTCCCGGCTGGAGCAGTTCGAGGTGTTCGCCAACTTGGCGCGCCGTCTGGAGTCCCTGGTGCACCGCGAGATCGGCCTGCTGGACGACCTGGAGAACGAGGTCGAGGACCCCGACTTGCTCAAGGGGCTGTTCCGGGTGGACCACCTGTCCACCCGAATCCGCCGCTACGCCGAGAACCTGGCCGTGCTCGGCGGCGCGAACACTCACCGCCAGTGGACCCGCCCCGTCAGCCTGACCGACGTACTGCGTTCCGCCGTCGCCGAGATCGACCAGTACGCCCGGGTCAAGCTGGTCCCGCCCGTCGAGGGATCGGTCAGCGGCCACGCCGTGGTAGACGTCGTCCATCTACTGGCTGAGCTGCTGGAGAACGCGACGGTCTTCTCACCGCCCCAGACCACCGTGCACGTGCGGGTGGAGCCCGTCGCCGCTGGGGTGGCGATCGAGGTCGAGGACCGGGGCCTGGGCATGTCCCCGGCCGAGCGCGGTGAGATGAACACCGTCTTGAGCGCACCCGACAAGGTTGCGCTGGGCGAACTGCTGCAAGACGGCCGGATCGGCCTGTACGTGGTCTCCGTCCTGGCTCGGCGACACGACATCGCCGTGCAGTTGCAGAGCAACGTCTACGGCGGCACGCAGGCCGTCATGGTGCTGCCCGAGGCACTGCTCGGTCCGCAGCCGACAGCTTCCGCGCCGGCGCCCCACACCGTCCCGGCCCCCGAGGCGGAGCCGCACGACCGTACGGAGACCGAGGCGGTGGACTTCCCTGCGATGGAGACGACCGCCGTCGCGGATCCGAGCGTGTCAGATTCCGCACCCGGGCCCGCCCCGGCCCCCTCCGACTGCGAGGACGACCGCCCGCAGCTGCCTCAGCGCCGCCGTCAGGACCACGCCGCCGAAGTGACGCAACCGGTCCGCGGCGCCGGTGCTGCCGAGGACATCGAACACGACCCCGGCCTCATGGCCGCATTCCAGACCGGACTGCGCAGGGCCGAGGAAGCGGAGACGCCCTGATGGCCGTAGCCGCCGTGAAGGCCCGGGATCCGTACAGCGAAACGTTTCCTTCTGCCGAATAGGAGTACATGATCGTGGCGAGCGAAGACCTTTCCTGGCTGTTGACGGGTCTGGTGAACCGGGTGCCGCACACCCGTAGCGCGTTGTTGCTGTCCTCGGACGGGCTGGTGAAGGCAGCGGAGGGACTGGACAAGGACGCCGCGGACCAGTTGGCCGCGCTCGCCAGTGGGCTGTACTCGTTGGCACGTAGCGCGGGCCGGCACTTCGACGACGGCGGTGACGTGCGACAGATCGTGACGGAGCTCAGCACCTCGCTGCTGTTCGTCTCGTCCGCCGGACACGGCGCGGTGCTGGCGGTGCTGGCCGGACGCGATGCGGACGCGGCGGTGCTGGGCTACGAGATGGGCATGATGGTGAAGAGCGTGCGTCCGCACCTGGCCACACCGCCCCGGCACCCGGTGGGGTGACCGATGACGCCGGTCCTCCCAGACGGACCGCAGCTCGACGAGGCGGCCGGGCGACTGGTTCGTCCCTACACGGTGAGCGACGGCCGGACCAGGGCCACGTCCCATTTCACACTGGTGACCACCGTGCGGGCCACCGGCGCCCAGACGCAGGGCGTTTTCGGCCTGGAGCACGCGCAGGTGCTGGCGCTGTGCGAACAGCCCGTGAGCGTTGCCGAGGTCGCGGCCCGGATGCAGGTGCCCGCCGCCGTGGTCAAGGTGCTGCTGTCCGATCTGGCCGAGGGAGGCGCGGTGGTCGCAGGTGATACGCGCCCGGCGTCCACGGGCCACTCCGCACAACCTGATCGAGACCTCCTGGAAGCGATACGCGATGGCCTCCTCAAACGACTGTGACCCGCTGCCCGCCGACGTCCTGCCGGTGGGCGTCAAGGTGCTGGTCGCCGGCGGGTTCGGCGTGGGAAAGACCACCTTCGTCAACGCGCTCAGCGAGATCGAGCCGCTGAGCACTGAGGAGATGCTGACCGCCGTCAGCGCGGCCACGGACCGGCTGGACGGGGTGGAGAACAAGGCCACCACCACGGTGGCATTGGACTTCGGCCGGATCACGCTCAGCCCGTCCCACGTCCTGTACCTGTTCGGCACGCCCGGGCAGGAGCGCTTCTGGTTCATGTGGGACGAACTCTCCGAGGGAGCGCTCGGGGCGGTGGTGCTCGCCGACACCCGCAGGCTGGAGCACTCCTTCGCGGCGGTGGACTTCTTCGAGCGGCGCGGCATCCCTTTCGTCGTCGCCGTGAACGAGTTCGACGGGGCTCACCGCTATCGCGGGGAGGAAGTGCGGACCGCGCTCGACCTCAGGCAGGAGGTGCCGGTGGTGTTGTGCGACGCCCGCGTACAGAAGTCGGGCACACGCGTGCTTCTCGATCTGGTTCAGCATCTGATCACGACAAGGAGTTCCCATGGCAGCGACACAGATCAACCCACCGTCCGGGCCTGAGTCCGGGATCGCCCTGCGCCATCTGCTCCTCCCCCCGGAGGACCCACAGGTGCGCGCCCGTTCCGAGCGGCTGCGCGAGCTGGGCATCGATGCTCGTCCGGACGCCGAACTCGACGTCTTCGCACGGGAGCTGGCACAACGCACCGGCGGCTGCTACGCCGGGGTCAACTTCTTCCTCGACGCAGACCGCCAGTACTTCGCGGGGTTGTACAGCGCCGCGCAGGACATCACGGCTCATGTGGGACCGCCGTTGCTGGAGGAACCGGTCCCCGGCCGCGTCATGCCCCGCGACATCGACATGGGCATCTGCCCGCACGTGGTCAAGCGCCGCCGGGCGCTGGTGCTGGAGGACATCCGGGACTTCCCCCGGTTCGCCGGTAACCCGGTGGTCGACGCCATCGGCGTCCACTCCTACCTGGGCGCACCGCTGATAGACAGCACCGGCGTGGTGCTGGGCACCATCTGCGTGGTCGACCAGGACCCACGGCCGTGGGGACGCGAAGGGCTGGAAACCATCAAGGCCATGGCTGCCGAACTGGTCGAGCGACTGGAGGAGTCGGCGAACCACCGCGGCTGACCGGCGCTGCCGGACGCGCACGTGATGGCGTCCTGGCCCTGCGCCTCCGCTCCCCCGCCGATGGCGACCTTCCCCTGCGGGCAGAACACCGTCCGCGCTGGAAGTTCGGCACGGTCGCGTTCGGCAGCTTCACCACCTGGTACCCGTCCACCACCGCGGCCGCCTCGACGGACGTCCGGCTGTCCGACGCCTGCGCCCCCCACCCGACGCCCGACACCAGGGCCACCGCCGGCGCGCCCGCCCCGAGAGTCCTCAGGCCTCGCGGCGCCCGACTGGTGTCGCATGCCATCGCGCCCCTGGTCGATGTGGCCTCACCTTCTGTTTCTGGGGCGGCCCGCCAGGTGTCGGCGCCGGGACGTCCAGCACGGCCGTCCGGAGGTCCCGGCGGTCGGCGGGCTCAGCCGATTCCGGTGACCTGCAGGGCCGTGTCCCAGTTGTTCTTGATGGCGCTGCGGGCGGCGGACAGGGCGGGGTTCTCCCGCGGGATCGGCCCGGAGGGTGGGGTACCGGGCGGCTGACGGCATGACACCACCCCTCGCGCGCTTTGAAGGTCAGTAAGAAGCCGCGGCCAAGCCGATCCCGATGCCGATGAACAGCCAGCCGGTCATCAGCTCCCAGCGATGGCGAACCTTCGGGCGGGCCAGGAGAGCGCGCAGACGTGCGGCGACGGCGACGAGGGCGAACCAGTAGGCCACGCCGATCAGAATGTCCAGGATGCCGAGGAAGAAGATCTGCCCCGTCGCCGAGCCGGCGCCGTGCACGAACTGCGGCAGGACACTGAGGAAGAAGAGCGCCGCCTTGGGGTTGAGCACGTTGGTGAGGAAGCCCTGGGTGAAGCCGGACCGCCACCGGTCGGCGGCTGAGCCGTCTCCGGTCGCTGCCCGCGGCCCGGCAGTGTCTTCCGCGCTGCCGGTTGCGTCTCGTCCGGCCTGCCTGTGGTGCACGGCCCGCCGGGCGGTGAGTACCGCCCGGATGCCGAGGTAGACGAGGTAGGCCGCGCCCAGAAGCTTGATCGCGTCATAGACCACCGGGGAGCGAGCTGCGATCAGGGACAGTCCGAGGGCCGCGGCGAGCATGTGTACACACAAGCCGGATTGCGCGCCCAGCGCCGCTGCTCGCCCTTTGGTGGGATCCTCGGCCGCGGATCTGACCACCACCACGAAGTCCGGGCCCGGCACCACATACGCCACTAACACGACACCGAGGAAACCGACGAAGTCGACCGACATCCGTTTTCCCTTCTCTACCCGTGGCCCGTGCGCCGACCAGGTCGCTTCGTCAAGCACGCCCAAGCCCCCTTGCCGCCATCAAGGCGACGGCCTCATCAAGTACCCCAAGACGGCAGACAAGTTCTTGGCAGGAGGGGGTCAGACCTGACCACCGCGCCGTACGGCCCGGCCGTCTTTCGCCGGCAGGCCGCCCTGGCAGCCGACATCAACACCACGAGCGGGCCCGGCTCCACGGCATCCAGGCAGCGCCTAGGCGGATCCCGGTTGGAGGAGCGGTCAGGGCATTACGAGGGCGCGGCGGGGTCGTGCCGGCCCACCGCCGGTACGCATCTCGCGTCCCCTCGCAGCCCGTGGCTGCTCCCGGTGACAGCGCTCGGCGCCCTCTCCTGGTGCGAGGCCCGCTGACACAAGCCCTGGTATCAGCTGACCACGGCGTAGCTGCGTGTGTCTCACGCGGTCGGTGGCTGTCGACTCGCTCCTCCGAATGCACAGCGGCGGACCCGTTCGTGGTCTTCGGGAGGATTCCGTCCTGTGCGCTTCGTCCGCACCGCCTCCGCAGCCGTCGTCGTCGCCGCGCCGCTCGTCCCTGCCGTCAGTCGGCGGGGCCGACCAGGTCCGGTGCTCGCAGGACGGCAGCCGGGATGCCCCAGGCGTCGACGAGGTCGACGGCGAGGGAGCGCACCTTGCGGCAGAGGTCGTTCACCTCGCGACTGATCGCCTTGGACCGCTGGACGGTCAGTCGGCCGTGTTCCATGAACCAGGCACGGTCGGCTTCGATGGTCGAGAGCGCGAACAGGTCGCACAGCAGGCCAAGGGCATCCTTCTCCGTGCCTTCAGGAAGAGCCCGCACCTTGTCGACGAAGGCTTCCGTGACCAGCCGTTCGACGTGGGCCCGGGCGAGGGCGATGACGTGGTCCTGGATCAGCGAGAAGACCGCGCCGGGCTCGTCCTGCTGGATGCCGCGCTTCATGCGGCGGGCGAGGCCGGCGAGCATGTGCTCCTCGCGGAAGCGAACCATGGCGAGGTGGTACTCCGAGTCGAGGAGTCCGGCTTCCCGGTCCCATGCGTCACCGCCGGGCAGCAGGTCACGGACACGTTCGAGGAGTTTGTGCGCCGAGGTCCGCTCGATGACGGTCTCGACGGCGAGGCCGGTGACGTAGCGGACCATACCGAGCTGGTCGAGGTCCTCGAACTCGGTCGCGTGATCGGTGAGCAGACCCTTGGCCACGAGCTGGAGGAGCACGTGGTTGTCGCCCTCGAAGGTGGTGAAGACGTCGCTGTCCCGTTTGAGGGCGGCGAAGCGGTTCCGGGCAAGGTATCCCGCGCCACCGCACGCCTCGCGGCACTCCTGGACGACGCGGGTGGCGTGCCAGGTGGCGAGTGCCTTGATGCCGGCGGCTCGCGACTCAAGGCGGCGCCGTGCCTGCGGGTCGTCTTCGATGCTGGAGAAGACCTCGTGCAGCTGGCCTCGGACGACGTCCTGGGCGAAGTGCAGCGCGTAGGTGCGGGCGAGGAGGGGGAGCAGCCGGCGCTGGTGGAGGCCGTAGTCGAGGAGTACCTGTTCCTCGGTGTCCCGGGACGATGTGAACTGGCGCCGCCGGTCGGCATACTTGGTGGCGACCGCCAGTGCGACCTTGGCGACGCTGACGCCGGCTCCGGCAACGCTGACTCGGCCCTGCACGAGGGTGCCGAGCATGGTGAAGAAGCGTCGGTCGGGGTTCTCGATGGCGCTCTCATAGCGACCTTCGGGGGTGACCTGGGCGAAGCGGTCGAGGAGCGCCTCCCTGGGGACGCGTACCCCGTCGAAGCGGATGCGTCCGTTGTCGACGCCGTTGAGGCCCATCTTCCGGCCGTCGTCCTCTATGGCGACACCGGGCAGGACCCGGCCGTCCGACCGTAGAGGAACGACGAAGGCGTGGACTCCCTCGGTCCGGCCGTCCACCTCCAACTGGGCGAAGACGACGGCGAGTTCGGCGTGGCGGGCGGCGTTGCCTATGTAGTCCTTGCGAGCTTGCTCGTCGGGAGTGGTGAGGACGAACTCCCGGTTCTCGGGGTCGTAGCGGGCGATGGTGCCGAGCGCCTGGACGTTGGAACCGTGACCCACCTCGGTCATGGCGAAGCAGCCCATCAGCTCTCCGGTGACCAGGCGGGGCAGGTATGTCTTGTGGTGGTGGTCGGTGCCGAGATGCAGGATGGCTCCGCCGAAGAGCCCGAACTGGACGCCGACCTTCACGAGGACGGAGAGGTCGCCGAATGCCAGGGTCTCGAAGGCGGCGATCGACGCGCCGACGTCGTCGCCGCCGCCGTACGCGCCGGGGAAGCCCATGCCGGTCTGACCGGTCGCGGCCAACTGGACGACGACATCGCGGACCCTCTCGCGGAACGCGTCGATGCCGAGCGCGTCGGCCTCGTCGAGGACGGCGGCATGGGTGACCAGGTTGGTCCGGACGAGGTCCCGGATCCCGGCGTACTCGCCGTCGAGGACGGCGGCGAGGGCCGGGACGTCGATCTCGAGCTGGAGCCGGCCGCTGACGGAGACGGAGCTGTTCTCGGTTGCCATGCCGCTTCGCTACCCCGAGCCGCGACTGTCAACCGACGCGACCCCGGCGCCAGGCGTGGCCGGCGCGGGACGCGGGACCGGTGCGCGGTTCTGTCAGGGCCACGCCCCTCTCCGCCTCAACGGCACCGCCCGCTCCATCGCGTGACGCGCCTCCTCCCCTCGTCCTCGCCCGCCTGGGTGACGTCCTCCCGGGCGGGCGGGGCCTTAGGAAGCGCCCTGGACGGCCAGGAAAGCTACGTCGTCATCAACATCGGCAACGAGCCCTGGGGCACCCTGATGGTCGACGCGCCCAACTGGGGGCAGAACTGATCGGGCACGATGCGGGACAACGCGTCTCGACCGCGCAGGTGGCGATCGGCCAGCCGGTGCGAGGGCAGCTCCGTAGTGGAGTGGGCCGAGGTGGCCGGCCAGGCAGCAGTGGCAGGCGTCGACAGCCTCGACGGCGTTTACCAGCCCGCTTCACGGACATTTGGAGCCCCCGAGACGAAAATCGAGATGAGCAGGCATCTCTCTAGCGCATCTGTGGAGGATGAGCGTGACTGAGAACATGTGGAACTACGCGCCGACGGCCGGCCACACTCCTGACGCCGATCTGACGGGTTATGCGGTGGAAGCGACGGACGGACACATCGGCAAGGTCGACAAGCACTCCAACGACGTAGGATCGCAGTACATCGTCGTCGACACCGGAATGTGGATCTTCGGCAAGGAGGTCCTGCTCCCAGCCGCTACGATCACCCGCATCGACCACGAGGGGAGGACCATCACTGTCGCTCGCTCCAAAGAGCAGATCAAGCGCGCACCGGAGTTCGACAAGGACAAGCACTTGGGCGACCCCGCCTACCGCGACCAGATCAGCGGCCATTACGGGGCCGGTGGCGCCGGCCACTGATCCCGCCGATTCCCCAACAAGGCGGTCGACCACAACTCCGCTACGCCTCATCAAGCGACGTCACGGCGGCGGCCCGAGTCCATCTGGAGGCGGATGCCGATGCCGCCGCACGTGTCAGGGCCGCCGAGCGGGCCCGCCGGTCTGCCACCGCGCATGCCTCTCCCGCCGAACGGCGTCCGCAGGAGGCCCGGCCCTGGTACAAGCACAGGAGCGGCGGCCAGACTGGGATGAATGCCCGGCTCGTGCGCTTCCCGTACGGCACGCGTACGGGAAGCGCACGCATGCCGTTGACCGGCCCATGGCACGCTACAAAGGCGGTGGCATGATCTTGTTCGACAACGCACGCCGCAGCCTGACCCAGTCCGAAGCCCCGCCCGGGAAGGTTCCGGCCGTCCCACTCCAGCACCGGGCTGGGCCCCCATAGCGGTCAGCGTCTCGGCCAGTTCCCGGACTGTTCCGACGAGTGGACTAGAGACCGGCCGCATGGACGACACCGGCCCCTGGGAGATCGTCAGAGCGCCCTCGACGCGTTCAGGGCATCGATGACCCGCAGCGGCGACGCGTTCGCAGAGACGCCCGTCCTCTCCGCGTTCGCGGCCCTGGGCGCCCCGGCAGCTCAGGGCAAGCACCACACCAGGCGCTGCTCTGTCTCGCCGACGCCGGGCCGACGTCCTCTTTGCGAATGCTTCGTGACGGACCCCAACCCACCAGGTCAGGCTGAATCGCCGAGAACCCGCCGTGCGAACCCGCCGTCCTTCAGTCCACAGCTACTCGAACTCCTCCAAGGAGATCTCGGCCGCCTCCGGCCGCAGCCTCACCAACGAAGACTTCGCAGTGATCGACCAACGGCTGCGGGCCACGAGGCTCCCTGCGGTGATCTAGAGGAATCGACGATTACTCCCCCCGGTTGCCAGATTCAGCGGAGCTCCTGTCATCCCTTGTGCAGGACGGGCAGGGCTGCGTTTCAGCCAGTGCGGATCTCGGAAGTGCTCCGCGGTACTTCGCGACGATATTGCGGTTCAGACCCATCACGTCAGCAAGTGCTCGGTCGTCGAGTGGTTGCGGAGGCAGCCGCCAGACCAGTTGCCCGGCAATTGCTCGGATCAACCAACAGGCCACGTAGTACAGCTGAGCATGGGCGGGGAATCCCGTATCCGCCAAGTCATGGAGCTTGGAGTGCTGCATCTGCAGCACCCGCGGCCGGTACTCGAGGGGAAGCAACCAGGCCACCCCTGTTGACATCCGCACCGCTGCCAGCGACGGCGCCGACTCGCGTGCGACCATGGCTGGGTGCTCGCCGGGTGTGGCGGATTCCGTGCGGAACAGCTGGTCGAGTGCCCTTCGCAGCTGCTTCACCTGGTAGCGGAAGTAGATCTTGTCGTGAGGGAGGTCCGGGCCTCTCGGTTTGCTCAGTGCGCGGAAAAGTCCCCCCGCAGGACGCTCGGGGAAGTACTCGCGGTGATGGCAGAGATCGCTGGCAAGCCTGTCGAGGAGCTCGCGGACGTATTGAAGCGATGACAGGTCGGCGAAGGTGTCGCCGTGGTCCAGGGCGCGGCGCAGAGCTTGAATGCGGCGGATCACCGGGGTGAAGTCGTCGTAGTAGAGATAGATGGTGCCGAAGCTCAGTTCGGCGTCGATTTTACGGATCCGGAAGCGGGCAAGCTGCCGAGCGAGGCGGTTCCGTGCCTCGCTCAAGTCGTCTCGCTCGGCGAGCAGGAGGTCCCCGACGCGACGCAGTTCGTCGAGGAGGGTGACGCCGTCGAAGGGCTGCCCGCGGTCCTGCCTCGCCAGAATGTCGTCCAGTTGCTGTTCGCCGCGTTTGAGCAGCGCGAGGTACCGGCTGGCAGCGTCTTGGGTGAGGGCGTTGGTCACCGTCTTGGCGACGTCCTCGTCGGCCGCCAGCCGCGTAAGGAGCCCGAGGGCCCGCGTGACGTGGTCGTCGGAGGGCAGGTCCAGCACCCTGCCCAGCAGTTTCGGTTCCTCGTCGCGGCAGACTTGCAAGACCAACCGTTCGCCGACGGGGTCGGGGCGTAGCGGGGTGTACACGCTGTCGCCGGTGGACCCTTGACGCCAGTACCGGCCGCGCAGCCACTGGTCCACCTGATCTCGTAAGACGGCATCGCCGGCCAGGACGGGAAACTGGGCGAGTATGGCTTCGGCTTCGTCTTCATTGGCTGCGCCTGCGGTAAGCGTCACCATGGCCACGCACCGGCGAAGCAGCGGGATGTGTGCGCTCAGGGCTCCACTCGCGTTGCTGCGCCACACCTCGGTCTCGTGGTTGAGCACCCGCTCAAGCAGGTCTCCCGTGCCGTGTCGTGGGTCCGGCCCGGTCCAGACCGCGTCCACCGCCGCGCACAGCACTTCCAACGGCAGAGCGCCCGGGTCCTTGACTTCCCTCACTGGCGGGTCGGGCCTCCGCCCGCGACTGAACGCGGCTACTCCGTCGGCGAACAGTTGCCGGCGTTGCGCATCGGTCAATTCCGGGAGGGCGATCGTCTGCGCCTGCTCCAGGGCGTTCCACACGGCGTCGCTGGCTCGTTCACCAAAGCACTCACGCAGGTCCCGCAGCGCCTTTTCGGGGTATTGGGCGAGGCGGGCGAGCAGGAGCAGCCGCACCCGCTCCGACGTCGAGCACGTCATATCCTGCAGTCGGCGTGCCAGCACCTCTGGCTGTGTTCCTCCGAAGTCGTCCACCACAAGAAGCCGGTCGCCTAGTGCGGTGTCGACCCGCCGGTCCTCCATGTTCACGAACCCGGCCGTCCAGCCATTCTCGGTCTGAGCCTTGCACACAGTGATGGCGTAGCGGGTCTTGCCGGCGCCGCCAGGTGCCTCGACATAGCGAACTGCCAAGGGCTCAGGGCCGTCACACCAGGCGGCGAACTCCGCAGTGACCTCGGGAAACAGATACGGCACTATCTCGAACTTGGCGAGCAGTGAAAGGGCGGGCGTGTCTTGGCCTGGATGTTCGAGGGCGGGGGCGCGCCACGGCTGTGTGAGGAGGTTCCCAGCGCGCTTCCGCGTTCGGTCGGTGGCGGTTTGCTCGTCCTCGGCGGGGTCGCTCGGATCGTGGTCCCGGCCGTCATTACTGGCCACTTCGAGGATCGTGACGAGCCGCTGGTGCCGGTGGCGCCACAGCTTTCTCTCGACCAGGGCCTTGCTGAACGGATCGGAGGCCGTGGCGCAACGCTCGCACGCGTCGAGGAGCGCCATCACGGTGTCCAAGTCCGGGGGCCTGACGAACTCACCTTGAAGAAGCCGGTGGACGCTCGACTTGCTGGGGACTGGGCCGCCGACCGCCGCGTGCCGGGAGATCGTCCGGGCCAGCTTCGCTGCACTTGGCTGGCCCGCCGCCCTGTGCACCTCCCGCAGCCACGCGGCGAACTGCTTCCGTGCCTTGTCTGCCCGCTGCAACGCCCCTCCCCCCGGCGTCCCACAATGTCCCGGGACGCCCCGCGTTCTGGGGCCCAGCCTAGGCCGCGGTCCGCGGCAATGAGGCCGGTATCCCGATTCGACCCGACTTCCGCCAGCGGTCGCCCAGGCGCCAGAAGGTGCTCCTGTCACCGGCTAACGAACGGAGCACACGATGACGCTGCACGACCTCCTCGACACCCTCGGCCCCGTCGGCCTACTCGTCCTTCTCTGCACGGTCATGATTTTCGTGGGGGTGGTGCTGCCGACCATCTGGTCGCGCCACCCCTACCGCCGTACTGCCGCTCGCGCGACCATGAACACTCTCCTCGATGCGCTGCGCCGGCATCTCTAAACGGAGTGAGATTGACGACTGGCCTCTCCCGCCGCACCGGCACCTCACGCGCCCTGGACGGCCTGCTGGGTGTCCGACTTCGAACTGCCGGAGCTGTCGTCGAAACCACCGCCACAGGCGGCGAGGGTGAACATCAGCACGGCGGCGGGTGCGGGGAGGAGGGCACGACGGGACAAGGTACGCATGAGCGGTCTCCAGCCTCCGGGGATTCAACCGGTAGCTCCGGTACTTCAGCCGGTGCTCAGACGGCACGTCCGGCACTACGGCAGGTGGCGGACAGGACGAGAACGGAGCCAGCGACTCCTGTGGTAGGACTTCGACCACCACCCACAAAGGCGCGGCTCCTTCGCCGCCGTGATCCGGTACACCGACGATCAGGGCGGCGGCTGTACCAGCACCGGTCCCGAGTGCGAGTCGGCCTACGTCTACGGCAGCCCGTGGGCTGGAGGCGCCGAGACCCGCTCACGGAGAACACGCCAATCACCGTGACCTGCAAGATCACAAACGGTCGCAGTTTGGGCAACAGCGTGGGACCCATGTAGCGGTCCCACGCCACCGCCCTACACCACCCCTGGTTTCACCTGGACAGCGACAAGGGGGCAACCGCCGTATAGGCGGAGCTGCTGCACAACGTGAGCGTCAGCGCCGTGCCCAATTGCTCCTGAGGTCTCGTTGCGGTGTCAGGCGCCGAGCGGCGTGTGGCAGCGCGATCGGGACAGGAGGTCAGCAGGGCGGCACCCGAGTCGGCTTGGCAACGAGAGACGCGTGGACAAAGCCGATCCAGTTGTTAGTTCCGTTGGACTGCACGGTGGAGTAGTACCAGCGGTTGGTCCAGTAGTTGCCCTGGGCCCACTGACCGTCCTTGTAGCACATCATGTCGACCATGCGGCCGTTGGGCGCCTTGCCGATGATCGCGGAGTTGGTCGTGGCCGCCCCGCGGACGTAGGCGTAGCCGGAGTTCGAAGAGACGTAACTACCAGTCCACGCCGACGCGGGTGAGGCGGCCAGACCGCACAGGGCGGCTCCCGCCGCAACGAGGCCACCTACCAGATGTGAGCGCATTGTTCGCTTCCCCTCTCCTCGACAGAAGGACCAGGACGTTACGGGCGCTTTGGATCCGCCAGCCAGACGGGTGAGGGGGCGCGTTGACGTGTGTACGGCGCGCAGAGGGAGCGCGCAGCTGCCAGGCCGTGGGCCCCGGTGCTTCGTTTTGAAGCATGCTCGGACGGGGGTGCGTGGCGCCTGGCAGCTGCTCGAATGGATGTTGCAGTCTGGTCGGCGGCGATCACGGGAGGGACAGCTCTTTTCGGGGTTGCTCTGGGCACTGGTCTGACACTGTTCGGAGAGCGTGCCAAGTGGCGGCGAGAGAGTCGGCAGAGCGAACAGCGAGAGCGCGCTGAGCGACTTGAGGACTTCATGCTTGCCGTGGAGGAGGCCAGGCAGCTTGCCCATCAGGCCACGCACGGCAACATGGCCGAGGCAGCGCTGCTCAAAGCACGGTTCGAGCAGCTCATGGCCACAGTCGCCCTGAAGGTGGTGCGCATTCGGCTCGTCGAGCCGGGGGAAGTCGCCTCACGGGTGCAGATCGTCCACCAAACCGCGTGGAAAGCCATGACCGAGTCAACCGAGTCGACCAGCACACGCCGGCTGGATGAGCTGTCGACGGCGCTGACGGATCTCATCCGCGTGTGCCGGGGCACGCTCAAGGACCAGTAACACGGCCACAGCGACCGTCTTACCGTCCATCAGGATGCGTGGTTCAGAGAAGCCACCCCTTCGCCCCGTCAAGCAGCTCCCTACGATGTCCGCGTGCCGGCCACTCTCCTCGACAAGATTGCTTCGGGCGCACTGGGCCTCGTACGACGCACACGCGCGGCCCGGAGTGCACCCATCGCAGGTAGGGAACCGGATGCGCACCACCGGCCGTCGATCAGGCCCGGGTGTAGCCGCCGTCGGCGAAGAGTTCGGCGCCGGTGACGAACGACGAGGCGTCCGAAGCCAGGAAGAGGGCGGCCTCGGCGATTTCCTCGGCGTCGGCCAGCCTCCCCAGTGGCACGGTGGCCTCGGCGAACTGGTCGGCGGCCGGCCCTGCGGCGCCCAGCAGGCCAGGGGTCCGCGTGGGTCCCGGGCTGAGCACGTTGACCCGGAATCGCCGCTCCCGTGACTGCCGGGCCCAGTTGTGCACGAGGTTGCTCACCGCCGCCTTCGAGGCGCTGTAGACCTCGAGTTGCTCATTGGGCCGCACGCTGTTGCTCGAGCCGACGACCACGATGGAGGCGTTCTCCGCCAGCAGCGGGAGTGCCTTCTGAACGGTGAACAGTGGGCCCTTGACGTTGACGGCGAGGGTCAGGTCGACGTTCGCCTCGGTGTGGGCGCCGAGCGCGGCGTCCGCGACGATTCCCGCGTTGGCCACCAGCACGTCGATGCGTCCGGCCTGCTCGCGGACTCGCGCGTAGAGCGCGTCCAGGTCGGCCAGGTTCGAGACGTCGGATCGTACGCCGGTGGCCGCAGGGCCCAACTCCTTGACTGCCGCCTCGAGGCGGTCGATGTCCCGGCCGGTCACGAAGACCCGTGCGCCCTCCCGGACGAAACGGTGGGCGATGGCCAGCCCGATCCCGCTGGTCCCTCCGGTGATCACGGCCACCTTTTCCTGCAGCACGCCTGACATGGCGAACCCCTTCAGTTATGGAATGGATCGTCCATAACGTAGCCAGTAATGGACGATCGAGTCAAGAACGAATAGACTGAGGCCATGCCGAGACCACGCGCCTTCGACGAACGCCAAGTCCTGGAGCGGGCCCGGGAACAGTTCTGGGCGACCGGCTACGCAGGAACCCGGATGGACGACATCGCCCAGGCGACCGGCCTGGGCAAGGGCAGCCTGTACGGCGCGTTCGGCGACAAGGCCAAGCTGTTCCACCGTGTATTTGGCGACTGGTGCACCGCAGTCGTCGAGGTGGCCGAAGGGCGTCTGGCAGGCGGCCCGGATGCAGAGGCCTTGGCCCGACTGTCGGAATACGTGCACCTCATGGCGGAGAACACCGCCTCCGACAGCGAGCGCCGCGGGTGCCTGTTGGCCAAGGGCGCGGCGGAACTGGCCCAGCAGGATCCGACGGTCGCCGCACGGTCGGCCGAGACCATGACGGCACTGCTGACCCTGCTGCGAACGGAGATCAGCGCCGCCCAGCGCCACGGCGACATCGACAGCGCCGCGGATCCGGAGCGGCTGGCGGCACTGCTGCTGACGGTGGTCCGCGGTATCGAGGCGGTAGGCAAGGCCGGCCTGGATCCGGAGACGCTGCGGAACGTTGCAGACACCGCACTCGCGGTCCTGCCCGTGCCCGAGGGGCAGAAACGCCTCGCAACCGGGCGCAGTGCGGCCCGTGAGAACTAACTTGGTGCCATCACGGCCACATGATCCGCCGCACACGGTCTAGTAGTGCTTCGTTAGGTTCTTCGTCTGCTGGTCGGTAGGGGGCGGCCGCAGGTGGTGCAGGTGCCGGTCCAGCACCTCAGCAGGTCCTGAATGACGTCGAGGACCTGGTAGAGGGTGAGGCCGGCGTCTGGGCTTTTGGGTCGAGTCGCCGGAGGGTGAGGAAGGCCTGGGCGGCGGTGACGAGGGGTGACGTGGTGGTGCCAGCCGCGCCAGGTGCGTCCTTCGAAGTGGTCCAGGCCCAGGCCGTGCTTGAGTTCGCGGTAGTCGTGCTCGATCCGCCAGCGCATCTTCGCCCACCGCACCAGATCGGTGATGGCCGTGGTGGCGGGGAAGTTGGTCATCCAGTAGCCGGTCGGCTCTTCGGCTTCTTCAGGCTGTTCGACCAGCAGGGTCCGCAGCGGCAGCACACCGTCCCACCGGCTGCGGCCACCGGCCTGTTCCTGGGCGGTGCGGCAGGCCTCCTTGCCCGACGGCCTGACCTGCAGAACGGCGAAGTGCGAAGTCATCGTGCCCTTTACTGCCCTGCCGCCACGTGACTTCCTCGAACACCGCGGCCTCTGCAACGAGGCCCGGCAGCGGCCGGGGCACCTCGCGGTATCGGGGCAGAGTCGGTGGGCCCAGCCCGCCATAGGCGGGTTGATACGGCTCCGCGTCGGCAGGCCGAGCGATCTCTTTCGGGTCGACGGCCACGACGTAGGACCAGCCGCGTTCCTCCAGCGCGAGCCGGAAGGAGACGCTGCGGCCATAGCCGGCATCGGCCACGATCACCGGCACGCTCAGGCCCTGTCCGGCCAGGCGGTCCAGCAGTCCCAGCGCAAGACGGGTCTTGGACACATGCCCGACCTCCTCGGGAATGCCGGCCCGCCGGCGCCGACCGTTGTCATGTGTCCATTCCTCGGGCAGGAACAACTCCCACTCCAACGGGCACGATGCCGTGTCGGTGGCCGCGTGGACGCTGACCGCGACCTGGCAGTTCGCCCGTTCCGGTCCTTGCGCTGGTGAACGACGTGGCCGGCCTCCCGAGAGGCCGCATGGTGCCACCCCGCTGATGCCCCTGGTGCAGCACAGTGAGCTGGTGCGACGGCCCGGCAGGACGGGGCCCGACGCGCCGGAACGGCCCGGCGAACCCGCGCCCACGGCCCGACGACAGACGGGCAGAACGGCGGCCGCGGACGGCGGCGACAAGCCTGCCGGCAGCCGCTCACCCGCGCCCCGCCCGGCCGCTGCTCTACCCCGCGGGATCGTGACGGCCGCCCGGCGGCGGCCAGGACGCGACGCGGCAGCGCGACAGTCGGGCGCACGGCCGGCCCGGCGACCGGGCAGGGCGGGCCTGGCGACCAAGGCCGTGGCGCCGTCAGCAGGACGGGCTAGGTCGTCTCTTCCCCGACCCATCGGACGGGCTCTGGTGGGATGCCGCCGGGCCGCTGCAGGAAGCCGCCTACTGCGCGAGGTCGGCGGGCGGGCGGCGGGCGAAGGCTGCGGTGAGGGCCTGCGCGAGAGCCTCGGCCCGGGGGTCGGGCGTGGTGGCGCGGCGGGCGGTGACGATGCGGCTCGGTGCGTGGCCGTCGACCGGGACGAAGGCGATGCCGGGGCGGGCGTGCCGCAGTGCCGCGCCGGCCGGGAGCAGGCCGACCGTGCCCTCCCAGAGGACGGCGTGCAGGCATTCCTCAAGGGAGGACACCACCGGACCCGGCACGTCGTCCGGGGCGCCGAGCCAGTACGCACGCCACCGTGCGTCCGTACCCGGCGGCAGCCGGAAGCGCGGCCGACCGGCGAGTTCGGCGACGTGCAGCCGCGGGCGGCCCGCCAGAGTGTCGTCCGCCGGCAGAGCGGCCACGAGCGGCTCCTCGCCGAGCAGGCGGACCGTCAGGCCAGAGGTGTCGAAGGGCAGGCGGGTCAGCGCCAGGTCCACCCGGGCCTCGCGCAGGCCCGCGCTCGGATCGGTGATCGGCGCCTCGCGCAGCCTCACCCGCAACCCCGGCCGCTCCCGCCGCAGCGCGGACAGCGCCGCCGCGCCGACGTCCAACCCGGCGCCCGCGACCGTACCGAGGACCAGAACCCGCTCGGACTCGGCGCCCCGGACCCGTTCACGGGCGCGCTCGGCGCGCTCCAGCAGGTCCCGCGCCTCCGCGAGTAGCACCTCGCCGGCCGGGGTGAGTCGGGCGCCGGTCGGGATCCGCTCGAACAGCCGGCACCCGAGGTCTGCCTCAAGCTCCCGGATCCGGCGGCTCAGCGGCGGCTGTGCCAGATGCAGGCGCGCCGCGGCCCGGCCGAAGTGGCCCTCCTCGGCCACGGCGACGAAGCAGCGTAGTGCCCGCAGGTCCATGACCGGCCACGATACCGAGTTCGAACCCGTCCCTGCGAAATCGGTCTTGGACGCGGCCGCCCCCGTCGCGGTGGGGTGGATCCACCAACGGATCCACCCCAACCACTCAAGGAGCCCGCCGTGTACACGGACCCCGACGATCTCAAGCGCGCTCGTTCGGTCGGCGCCAATGCCCCGGTGGAGTTCGCGGCCTGGCGCGCCTTCCAGGACGCCGTCGACCGGGAGGACGGTGCGGTCCCGCGGCGCTACCGCGAGCTGATCTCCGTGGCGGTGGCGTTGGTGACCCAGTGCGCGTACTGCCTCGACGTGCACACCGCCGCCGCCCGCCGACACGGGGTGACCGCCGAGGAACTGGCCGAGACCGCCTTCGTCACCGCCGCGGTCCGCGCGGGCGGAACCCTGGCCCATGCACTCATGGCCGACCGCCTCTACGAGGAGCATGGCCACTAGTCGGCGAGCCCCCGGAGACTGCACGGCCCCCGGGGGCTCACGCACACCAGGTTCTTGGCCTGGGGCGCCGGCTCCGGCTCACCGTCCTTGGCGGCGCTCGCCTTGCGCTTGGGCACCTCGGTCTTCAAGCCGGCTGCCTTCACCGTCTCGTCCGCGAGCCGCAGGGCGGTCTCACCCGTGAGCGAGGCGGTCTGCAGGGCGTACACGTCGAGGAAGATGCGGTTCACGAGGCGTCCTTGTCGGTGTACGTGGTGGCGGTGGTGTCCGTGGTGGCGCGGTCGGCGGCAGCGGCAGGGCGGCCGGTGGGCTTGTCGTGCCAGGTGTGGAAGGAGCGGCCCCGTTCCCTGCGGACGGTGTCCGCGCCGCCGGGCCGCTGCCCGGTGTAGAGCTGTCCGGCGGGCAACGCGTGGTCGAGTTCGATGTCTTCGAGGCGCAGCAGGACGACGATGTCGCGCAGCCGCTGGGCGCAGGTGGTCAGGTCGGCGGCGGTGCCGGCGCGGCCCAGGCGTTTGTGGATGGGGGGTGCGATCTCGCCGGGTTTCATCATCCGGCGCACCGCGGCGCCCAGGCCGCGGCGGCGGTCCGGCCGGTCGGCCTGGTACATGCCGGTGCGGCGGGACTGCTGGTGCAGTGCGTAGAGGGTGAGGGCGACATGCAGGGCGTCCTCGGCCCTGGCCAGTTCCTGCTCGATCAGCGGCCGGGCGCCGCACGGGCAACGGCCTCGCCGGCCGGCTTCTTCAACTCCGCCTGGTCATGTTTCCGCTCGCCGTCATCACGGTCACCGCCGCGCTTTCAAGCCCCTGCCGACAACGCCGCCTGTGCCGCCTTTGCCGACCCTCTGGACGCGATACTTGGCGTTTGAGCAAGCTCGTTGGCGACTGAGCGACCCGTAGCGGAGTGTCGGGGCTCATCTTGGGAAGGTGGATCGGTGGGGTAGCGCGGGCCGGGTCTCGGAGCAGGAGGGGCGTTGCGTGTTCGAGGAGTTTTCCACCAGGACGGTGCGCACCAGTGAGGCATCCATTTTCGTTCGATACGGGGGCGAGGGCCCGCCTCTTCTGTTGTTGCATGGCCACCCGCGTACGTCGGCGACATGGCACCGGGTCGCGCCCGTCCTGGTGCGGCGCGGTTTCAGCGTCGTCTGCCCCGACCTGCGTGGGTACGGACGCTCCCGCGGTCCGGCGCCCACTCTGGATCACGTTCCGCACGCCAAGCGCGCCGTTGCCAAGGACATGGTCGAGGTCATGCAAACGCTCGGGCATCAGCGCTTCGGTCTCGTCGGTCACGACCGAGGGGCTGCCGTGGCGCTCCGCCTGGTGCTGGACCACCCGTCCGCGGTGACCCGGGTGGCGTTCCTGGACGGCCTGCCCCTGAGCGAGCACCTGACCCGTGCGGATGCCCGGTTCGCCACCGCATGGTGGCACTGGTTCTTCTTCGCACAGCCAGAGATCCCCGAACGCGTCATCAACGCTGATCCCGACGCCTGGTACCGCGGAGACCCCGAAGCCATGGGGCAGGAGAATCACGACGAGTGGCGAACCGCCACCCGCAATCCAGACGTCGTCCGCGCCATGCTGGAGGACTACCGCGCCGGGCTCACCGTGGACCGCCAACACGAGGAGGCGGACCGCGCCCGAGGGACGCGGATAGACTGCCCCGTCCTGGTCCTGTGGTCCTTGCGAGACGATCTCGAGGACCTGTACGGCGACCCGCGTACCATCTGGCGCGACTGGGCCGACGACGTCCGAGGCCACGGCATCGACGCCGGCCATCATGTGGCCGAGGAAGCCCCCGGCCCCCTCTCCGCCGCCCTGGGCGGCTTCTTCAACGGCTGAGGCTGCTCGCTCCGCCGTCGGAGAGGCGGGCGTCTCCCACGACCGAGCGTGTACGGGAAAAGGTGAACCCACTCGCTCGTGCTTGGGTGCGAGTGGTTCCTGAAGGCAGCCGGCCAAGAGGCGATCTACGCATCAACTAAGCAGAAGCGCAGGGTGCCATCACGCGCTGCAGCCCCCTTCCTGCCGTTATGACATCCATAGCGACTGCTATTTGGAAGTCACGACGCTGCTGTCTGACGTCCTGCCGAGACCGGGGAGCGAAGCCAGCCACGAGAAGAGGGATCAGCCATGTCGGAGATGGCTCCGAGCGTCGACCTGAAGCGTCACCTGCGTGTTGTACGTCCTCCGTGTGGCCATCATGACTTGGCTTCCCCGTCTCACTTCGCAGCTATCCGCTCAAGGCCGTCCTGGAGTAGGCGGACGGCCTCCTCCGCCTCCGTGTACTCCTCTGCACTCGCCAGAACAGTGCCGAACGTGCCACCACTCTCGGCAGTCATGGCCCGCCAGCGCAGGACCGGTTCGAGCGCGTTGAGGGCACCGGAGAGGAACCAGGCCATGCGGCCGTGGGTGCGAGCGAGAGAGATCGCCAGGACGGCGAGCGTTTCCCGCAGGTGTTCCAGCCGGTCGATCTGCGGCAATGCCTCCTGGACGTCCGACGGCCCGACAACCTTCCGCAGCCCGGCCTCGGTCTCAAGCGCAAGAGCCCGGTCGCTCGGAGCCAGCTCCCACACCCGGTCACGGATCTGCTGCTCGGCTTCCTCGGCCAGCATCGCGACGATTCTCCGCATGTCCATGCAGCCCACTCTAGGCTGGTTGGCCCGAGCAGCTCCCAGGTTCCCTCAAGCGTCGGTGGGTACCCACTGACGCACACCGTGGTCGTTCGTGCCGTACCAGTAGTGGGGCAGGCCCTTGATGCTGCTGGTGCGGAAGGGGTGGCCGTGGTCGTCGATGCGGACCGTGCCGGTGCGGCCCTGCGAGGACCAGTCCAGTTCCAGGTACCAGGCGCAGTCGTATGCCTCGGTCGTCGCGGTGACCTGCAGCACCTCCGGGTCCTCGGCGGAGACGCGGTAGGGGAACTGAACCGCGGGGACGGAGTTTCCGCTGTCGTTGCCGGGGCGCGCATGGGCGATCGGGCGGTCGACGTCCAGGTTCACGGAGAAGTTCCGGGGCGGCAGATCACTGCCGCAGCCCTGGCCCATGGCGTACGCGTTGCCCGTGACCGGGGTGCCGCGGCTGACGATACGTACCCGGAGGGCAGCGAGGACCACGGTCGTGGACGACTTCCCCTGTACCGAGATCTGCACCATCGTCTGCCGCCCAGGTACCGCCTGCTGCGTCGCTGCCCACACTCCGGCGTCCTGTTCTACCGGCGGCGGGGGCACCTGGGCCGGCTCCTTGCCGATGACGTAGTCGTGCCCGCAACCGCCGTCCCAGATCTGCGAGTCGGCGGTCCACGCGAGCGGTACACCGGTTGGCACGGGGGCGTCGCTCTTCGTCCCAGCCGACGATCGGTCCTTCGACTCGGGGCTCCCTGAAGCCCGTACTCCTGCGGAGGGCGACTCCGGAGAACGGCTGCGGGAGGGGCTGACCGCAGTGGCCTGCGGGTGGTGTGACGTGCCGGTTCCTGTCGTGCGGGACTGACCGGGGGCCTTGGCGGAGTTGTCGTGAGACCGGTCGGCCGACAGCGCCGACATACTGCCCAGCGTCACCAGCAGTACGGTGGCCGTGGCTGTGCCGGCGACGGTACGACGACGGCGGTACCAGGGCCGTCCAGTTGAGCGGACCGCATCGCACTGGGCCGTCGACTCGCAACTGCCCGGTCCGGAAGCCTCGGGAGCGGCGATGCCGTCGGCGCCGCCACCCAGACTGCGCGTGCTGCCACCCGCACGCGCCGCTGTCCGGCTGTCCGGACCCGAAGCCCGCCCGTCCCCTGTCGGCCCCGGTGCCCCCTCGGTCTTTGTCTGCTCCGCTGCCTCCTCCCCCGCCCTCGGCCTCTGTCGTGCCATCACCGCGAGCAGCCACAGGCGGTGCAGATCGAGGCGTTCCTCCGGTGTTGCTCCGCAGAAGGCAGCCAACCGCTCCACCGGGACGTAGTCCTGCGGGACCGCCTGTCCCGCGCAGTAGCGGTGCAGCGTGGAGGTGTTCATGCCGAGACGGCGGGCCAGTGAGCCGTAGCTCCGGTCCGTGCGGTCCTTCAGCCGGCGCAGCAGCGCCGCGAACTGCTCGACGTCGTCCTCGGTCGACACCGCTCCCCCAACCTCCCACGCGTTCCCGTATCTCAGGCGATCCATATACCTGCACGTCAGATGGGACGGGACGGTTCCACCCTCGCCGAGCAGGCGTCCGGCGTCGCGCGGAGCCATCAGGTCAAGCGACGCATCTGACCGCTGCCTGACACGTACTGAGCCGTCGCCGGCCTCGTCTCCGACCGCACCGTCACCGTCTGAAACAGGCCGCGAGCAGGCCAAACACGACCCGCCCGCTATCGCGCACCAACTCGTAAGTAGGCGTAGGACAGGGAATCAACGAGGCTCCCGCACTGCTGAGTTGAGACGGCGAACACCTCTCTCACCGGCACAGGAGCCTCGTGCGTTGCGGGACACCGGCCGGCCACCCGATCAGTGGTCACACTGAAAGAGCTCAGTCAGCCGACGACTCCGATGACATAGAGCAGCCCCACGAGCGCGAGCATGACACCGATCGCACGAAAGGCCACAGCATTGCTTTGATCGAAACGCCCACTGGCTCTGCTTCCGACAGCTTTGGAGAAGGTGGGTCCGAACACTGCGATAGCCACCCCGAACGCGGTAACCAGCACACCCACAAGAACATGCATGACTGTCCTTACTGGTCAAGACTGTGGGCGCCCACAGAGAGCGCCCACAGAAGAACTCCTCTACTTGCTGCGTCGCCGACTTCTGGCATAGAGACCGATCATCACTATCGCAGCGATGACGAAGAGGCCAACCATCAGGTACGGGGACCAGGAAGGTCCAGCGGGCCTACCATTGGCCAGTTGAAGAAGGCTCTGCATGGGCGTATGCCTCGTTTTCCTTAGAAGGTGTACTTGACCGTTCCTGAACACTTGCCGGTACTTCCACCCGTGCCGACACCTTCCGACCCATCCGTAGCGACAGACAGGTCCGCAGGACCTAGCCCGCACGCCACTTCGCCGGTCCATCCCGGCCCCGCTGAGCCTGAGGCCAGACCCAGGTCACCACTTACTCCGGGGGTGCCAAGTCCTACGGACAGGTACGGGTGGACGCCGCCGTCCTCGTTGATGCTTGCGCCAGCGCCTATGCACACCCAGTAGCAAGCCTCGCCCCCCACGTCGAGCGACAGCAACCCGTTGGGGTCGATGCGGTTGACGGGGTCGCCCTCGGCGTAGAGGTAGGGGTTCTGTTCCTGGCCGGAGGGGTCGGACTGGGTGAAGCGGCTGACGTTGGCGTCGTAGTAGCGGGCCTTGAGGTGGTACAGGCCGGTGGGGTCCTGGTAGTTGCCGGCGAAGCGGTAGGGCTGGGCCACCGGTTCCGTCGACTGGGCGAGCAGACGAACACCGCGGGGGCTGTACGTGTAGGTGTCGACCTTGTTGCCGTCCACGTCCACCAGACCGATCACCGAGCCGATCGCGTCGGTGAGGTAGTAGTACGCCTTGCCCCCGGTCGTCATGGAGTTCAAGGTGCCCCCGGGCTCGCGGTTGAAGCCCATGTCCACGCCGGCGGTCGTCTTGGCGGACAGGCCGAGGGGGCCGTTGTGGAAGTAGGTGTCACCGAGGCGGATACGCTCGCTCTGGTCGGTGGAGCCGTACTGGCCGTCGTAGGTCTTGTTGTTGACCGTGATCGACGACATCTGGGAGTGGTCGGTCCAGGTCTCGCCGGTGCGGGTGTAGTCGTCGGTGGAGGCGCCTGCGGTCTCGTTGCCGATGGCGTCGTAGGACCAGCTTCCGCTGGTGCTGGACTTGGCGGTGAGTTCCTGGGCGTCGTTGTAGGTGTAGGTGGTGCCGCGCGGGCAGCCCTGGTCGGCGCCCTGGGAGGTGAGGTTGCCGGCCAGGTCGTAGCAGTACTGCCAGGAGTCGGCGATCGTGCCGTTCTTCTCCTCCTTGGCGTAGGAGAAGCGGCCCGCGCCGTCGTAGGAGTAGGTGCGCTTCAGCCCGGTGACGTTGTCCGTGCTGGTGCGGATCTTGTTGCCGTCGGTGGCGGCGTTCGTGCCGTAGCCGTAGGTGTAGCCGAGGTCGACCAGGGTGCCCTGGTCGGAGGTCACCTTGATGTTCTTGGGGCGGCTGGAGGCGTCGACGTCGACCTTCTGCACCGTGCCGCCGGGGTAGGTGGTCGTGGTGCGGACGTCGTCGTTGTTGTAATCGTACGTCGTCACCGCACCCTGCGGGTCCTTCAGCTCCTTGAGCTTGTTGACCTCGTTCCAGGTGTAGTCGACCTTCCCCGCGGGGTCCTGGTAGTAGTCCACGTTGCCCGCCGGGGTGTAGGCCAGCAGCGTCTGGGAGCCGTCCTGGAGGTGACGGACCGTCTCGCGCTGCAGCGGGTCGAACTCGTACTTCACCGTCCCCGTGCCGTCCGAGCGCTGGACCAGGTTGCCGTCGCCGTCGTACCAGTACTCGACCTTCACCGAGTTCGGTGCGGAGACGGTGCGGATGCGGTCCATGTTGTCGTACGTGTACGTGAAGGTCACCCCGCGCGCGTCCGTGGCCGACGCCGTGCGGCCCAGGTCGTCGTAGGTGTACGTCGTCTTGTCCAGCGGTGCCGGCGGCTTGGCCCACTCCAGGTTGCCCTTGGCGTCGTAATGGAAGTCGGTCTGCACCGTCTTCGTCGACGTCATCTTCGTCTTCTGCGCGCAGCGCTGGCCCTCGAAGCCGCCGCAGGTCGGGGTGGCGGGGTTGTAGTCGTAGGAGACGCTGCCGCCGCCGGTGCCGGTCTGGGCGACCGAGGTGGTGTTGCCGACCGTGTCGTAGGTGAAGCTCGTCTTCTCGCCGTCGGCGTTGGTGGAGTCCTTCGGTACGTCGCCGCCGGCGATGGTCTGCCAGGAGTTGACCGTCTTGCCGCCGGTGGGCATCGAGACGGTCTCTAGGTTGTTGCGGGAGTTGAATCCGTAGTCGGTGACGTTGCCCGGGGTGGTGCCCGCGCCCATCGCGTCGGTGGCCGTGTCGATGTTGTGGTTGGCGTCGAACTTCGTCGAGCGGTGATGCTGCAGCGCGTCCGTCACGTCGGTGACCTGGCCGTCGCCGTCGTGGTCGTACTTCGTGGCGTGCAGCTCCGGGTCCTTGGCCGTGGTCGTGCCGGCCGCGGTCGCCGACGTGGAGCTGTAGGTGTACGTCCAGGTCGGGCCCGTGCTCCCGGAGGCGTTGAAGCCGGTGGCGCGCAGCATCGAGGTGACGCGGTTGACGTCGTCGTAGGTGAAGACGGTGACCCGGCCTTCGGCGGTGGTGATCTTGGCGACGCGGCCGGAGCCGTCGTAGCCGAAGGTGACGGTCTTGCCCTCGGTGTCGGTGGTGGTGGCCAGGTTGCCGCTCGGGTCGAGGCTGTAGACGGCGGTGCGGCCGGTGTTGTCCTTGGCCTGCCACTGCGAGGGGTAGGTCTTGACGAGGTCAATCCAGCGGCCCGAGCGGGTCTCGGTGAGTTTGAAGCCCTTGTTCTCGCCGGTTTCGTCGTGCTGGGCGACGGTGATGCTGCCGTGGTTGCGGTCGGTGACCTTGCTCAGGCAGCCGTTGGCGTTGTAGGTCTCCTTCGAGCCCGACTTCCACTTCGTCAGCGTGTAGGTGCCGTCCGCGTTCTTCTTCAGGTCCTCCGAGTACCCCTTGGGGGTGGTGAAGGAGCCGTCGCTGTTCTTGGTGAAGCGGACGGTGGCGCCGGAGGCGTCGTAGAGGATCACCTCGCTGCTGGAGATGGACAGGTAGCGCTCGTACTGCTGCCACCAGCGCTGCGAGACGCGCCCGTAGGGGGCATCGAGCGAGTTGTACGTCCGCGCCAGCATCAGGCGCTGCCCCACGCCGGCGATGTCGAAGTCCGTCGCCGTCAGCATCAGGTTGCCGGTCGAGTAGTCGACCTTCGCCTTCAGAGTGTCCGTGATCGCGAAGCTGGTGTAGCGGTGCCAGGGCACGTTGCCCTGGCCCTCCGGGACGAGGCTCATCAGCGACGCCTTCGCCGCGACACCCGAGGACGCGGCCTCCTTCCCGGAGGCTGCGGCCTTGGCGTGCGCCCGCTGCTCACGCCTCCACGGCGCGTACGCGGTCGGGTTCTTCGACGGCTTCGACTTCACCGGCCGGTTCGCACCGACCTTCACCGCCGGCATCCTGAAGTCGGGGCTGCCCTTGCCCCACGCCGATACGGGTTTGCCGTCGGCCGCTGTCGCCGTCGTGGCGGGCAGGACCGCCGCCGCGAGCGCCGCCGCCGTCACCACCGCCACGGCGGCAGCCGCTCCTGATCTCCTCCGCGCATGCCGAAGAGACGTGCCCAAGGCACGTGTGCGCATGACTTTCCCCCATGGAGAGACAGACCCCGACAGCTCCAACAGCCACCGGGCCCACACAAGTTGTCACAGGAATCGCACAAAGATTCTTTCCATTCCCACGGAACCACCCCACATACGGGCCAGAATCAGCCACTCCCTTGCCATAGGGCAAGCAACGTAAAGGGCAATGAAAGGGTCCGTGTTGGGTGCAGTCACGCAGGCAGCACCGCGCGCAGGGCCCGGGCCGAACGGCCTAATAGCGTGGGCGCTTTCCTAGGCCCAGACGAAGGCAAGAAGCATGATCTGCGCGTGCCGACCGAGACCCGCGGATCGGCCCGAGCATGCCTCTGAAGAACATCGCGTCGGGGCTCGCCTCCAAGCAGGGGGCACCTAACGCAGCGCGGCGGCGACGAAGCCGTCGAGAGCCTCGCGCGGTACTCACCGCCGTTCACCAGTCGGTCGAAAAACCAGTCCGTCGATGCAGGTCAGCAACGGGGCGTGCAGGCGCGGCCAGACGCCGGCCTCGGTCCAGTCCCGCAGCGGCGCCAGGCCGTCACACCGGAGCAACCCACGGACTCCGTCGGAACATCGCGCCGGACGACACCGGTTCGCAGCGCGTACATCACGCCGGCGAGTGCCACTCGACCGGGAACTCGCAGGCCCCCAGGGTGGCGACGGCGCCGTTCGGGTCGTGAGGTGGCGGGCACGAACCGGATCAGCTCAGCGACGGCGGAACCCAGGCGTGATGACGCAGGATCATACGTGTGGCGACCCGGGATGGAGTCAGTCGCATCGCCGTGTTCCGCAGGGGGACGGCCAGTGGGTGGGAGAGCTGTTGGCCCATTCTGCCGGCTTGCCGGGCAGCCCGTGCGACGGCCTGGCTGCGGGGCCGACGCTCGGCGTCGTAGCGAGCGAGCGCGGCGTCGACGGTGGACTCGGTGGCGAGGGCGGCGGCGAGGGTTACCGCGTCCTCCAGTGCCTGACAGGCCCCCTGTCCGAGGTTGGGGGTCATCGCATGGGCCGCGTCACCGAGCAGCGCGATCCGACCGACCGCGTATGAGGTGAGCGGCGTACGCAGTTCGTTCACGTCGTGATACAGCACGGCCTCGGGCCGGGTCGCGTCGAGCATGGCGGGGATCGGGTCGTGCCAGGTGTGGAACCGTCGGCGCAGTTCGGCCAGCGGGTCGGCGAACCGCGTGCCGGCGGGGTGGCTGAGGACGGCGTGCCACTCGGCCCGCCTGTCCCGGAAGGCGATGTGCCCGAATTCCGCGCCGCGGCCCCAGGTCAGCTCGAAGTCGGTCCGCAGATCGACCGCGCGCTCGGTGATGGCACGCAGTACCGTCGAGCCGCTGTAGACCGGGCCGGGATGGTGTGGGAAAAGACGGCTGCGAGTTTTGCTGCCGATGCCGTCGGCCGCGACCACCAGACCGGCGTTCAGGACCGTGGTGCGGCAGTCGACTTGAACCGTCTCAGGGCCGGTCTGCTCGACCCCGGCCGCCTCCGAGCCGGTCACCAGTGATTCGGCGGGCAGGCAGTCGCGGAGCAGTCGGTGCAGGTCGGAGCGGGGGATGCCCATGATCGGTGCGCCCACCGCCTTCTCCAGCGTCGAGCCGTCCATCCGGGCCAGCCAGCCGCCCCGGGGCGTCCGGGTGCCGCCGCTGTACTGGCCTCGCGATGCCTCCCGAACCGCGTCGCCGACCCCCAGTTCGTCCAGTGCCCGCAGGCCGTTGGCGGCCAGTGAAATGCCTGCCCCCGCGTCATCGAGCATGGACGCACGCTCGATGACCGTCACGTCCCATCCGATGCGAAACAGACCGATCGCGGCGGCCAGCCCGCCGACGCCCCCTCCGAGCACCACTGCCGTGTTCCCCATGCCGGAGCCCCCATCTTCTACATCTGTAGAAGCGCACCCTATCCCGAGTCTCTACGGGTGTAGAAAGGGGCCATGGCTTCGGATCGGCGCACTCTTCTGGCGGACGCGGCTCTCGACGTGCTCGTCGACGAAGGGATACGCGGCCTGACCCACCGCGCGGTCGATCGGAAGTCCGCCATGCCGCCCGGCACCACCTCGGCCTACTTCCGCACCCGTGCCGCGCTGCTGACCGGACTCGTAACCCGCCTGGTCCATCTCGACCAGGCAGAACTTCAAACGATGGCCGAAGAGCTTCCACCCCTGCGCACCGTCGAGGAACTGGTGGACGGCATGGTGCTGCTCACCCGGCAGCGACTCACCGGCGAGGGCCGCCGCCGCTCGCTCGCCCGCCATGCCTGCGCCGTCGAGAGCGTGCGCGACCCTGAGCTGCGAGCGATACTCGTGCCCCGCGAGAACGCCGGCCGCGAGGCCGTCCGGATGTTCCTCACCACGCACGGCGTCACAGACGTCGAGAACCGCACTCACACTCTGCTGACCTGCATCGACGGACTGGTTTTCGACCGACTGGTGAACGGCGGCGAAGTACCGCGCGAGGCTCTCGACGGCCTGGTCGCCGCCGCGCTGCGTTAGGACCCGGGCGTCCACGGTCCCACTCGAACCGGCCGACGGCCTCAGCTGCCGCCACCGCCTGCGGACCCGCCGAGCTGGGCCGGGCCGCCCTGGCCGCCTACCTCGCCAGCCGGGACAGCCGCGGCGAAGCGTTCCGCGCCGTCGTCCGCACCGACCACGGCAACCACATCGTCATGCCCGCCGACCAACTCATCGACCATGACCGGAAAGCAGACCCAGCCGTCTGCCCGCCACTGCCCGCCTACCTGCGCAACGCCTTCGCTTGACGCCAGGGGCGTAGGGCAGCCGCACCGCACCGACCGCGGCATGGTCCGGCTCGCCATCGGCCTGGCCGACAAGCGTCGGGCGGGGCGCGGAACAGTGCGGTTTGGCACCGGGCGGGGCTCGCTGGATGTCCTCCTGCGCGGAGGCGGGGTGCGGCCCGGGGGTCCGGTCGGGATCAAGTTGCCGGAGAGGCCGCACCGGCCGCTGGAGATCGCCCGAGCCGATCGCGTCAGGCCCGCCACTCCGCCGTACGCTCGGGGCTCGCCGCGGCCAGCGCCTTCGTCACTCCGTCGACGCCCTCGCGCAGGCCGTACACAGGGGTGCCCGGCTGCTGGCGCCAGGAGTCGTCGAGCCCGCCGGCGTCCACGGTGTCGAAGCCGAGCTCGTCGATCAGCGCCCTGACCTTCCGCTTGGCCGCCTCGTCGTCGCCGGCCACCGGCAGGGCCTGCCGGTCGGGGGCGCCCGCCGGGCGCGCACGTTCCAGGATGTCGATGGCGAAGGTGCCGTTGAAGGCCTTGATGACGGGGTGCCCGATCTGCCGCTCGGTCCAGCGGCTCTCGGTCAGGCCCTCGTCCTCGATCCCGGCGATCTTCCCGTCGCGCTGCTGTGGGTAGTAGTTGCCGGTGTCGATCACCACGACGCCTTCGGCGGCCCCGTCGAGCAGGCCGGAGGGCAGGTTCGGGACGGCCTTCAGGGGGACGGTGACGACGACGATCTCCGCGTCACGCGCCGCCTCCTCCACCGGTACCGGCGTCGCTCCGGTCTCCTCGGCCAGTTCGGTGAGGGTCTGCGGGCCACGGGAGTTCGCCACGGAGACGTCGTGACCGAGGGCGGTCAGCCGCCGGGTGAGGTTGCCGCCGATGTTGCCCGCGCCGATGATGCCAATCTTCACGACAGGCCCTGCCTTTCGAGTCGATGCACACGCATACGTCTGGTCGGCGTCAACCCAGGGCCTGTCCGGGCTATTCCGCGAGCCGTCCGGATGGGTGAGCTGGGGGGCGGGTACCCGTCCCGGGCCAACCGTCGAACGGATCCTTCAGCTCCCTCAGAGGTGCTCATCGGCAGAGGTGCTCACCGGCGACCGGGTCGGCAGGCGCTTCGACCTGCCGCCGAGACCGGAGCGGCACGAAGGTCGCCGGAGCATGCGGTGCGCCGGCTGGACGTGGGTCCGCGGCCACGTCCGTCTCCACCGGTGTGGTCATGTGCCGTGGTCAGCGCGTGGCCTCGTTCATGGCTCGCTCGGGGAGGAGGGCGAGGAGCTGTTTCGTGTGGCCGGGCAGTTCTGCCTTCGCCAGGCCAGTGACGATGTCGCGCAGTGGCATGGGCTGATCGACCAGGAGGGTGTCGTTGGACAGGAGCCGGGCAGGCACCAGGGTGCCGAGCTCGGCGTCGCTGAGCGCCGCGCTTCGGGCGAGTGCGCACAGCGCAGCTGCCTGTCCACGGATGCGCTCCCGGAGACCGGCGTTGCCGCCTGCGTGCGCGATGGTGCGCCGGATGGTCCAGACGTCGAGTGCGATCCGGTTGTCGTACGTCGTGTTGGCCCCCGCTTCGATGCCTGCGATGGCGGCGATGGTGGCGGCACTGACGAGAGAGACGTGCGCGAGGATCTCGTCGGCGTTCCACTCGCCGTCCGGTGGGGCGGGGTTGGGGTCGTCGGCGCTGGCCACGGTGGCGGCGGCGTCAAGCAGCGTTCGGTAGGCGTCCTGGAGTGAGCCGGTGTCCAGCATGTATGGCACCTGTCTGTGCGGGCGTAGACGGAATGAACCGCGGGCGAAGCGGCGCGGCTCAGGTGTGGGCGCGGGACATCTCCCAGGGCGCCTGCGGCAGGACCTCGCCCGTCTCCAGCATCGACTTGAGGTTGGCCAGCACGGCCGGCCAGCCGGCGGAGATGCCGCCCAGCATCTCCTGGTTGGGGAGCCTCTCGTGGGTCACGGTGAGGCGGACGATGTCCTCATGCGGCTCGACGAGGAAGGTGACGACCGACGGCTCTCTCGGCGATTCGGCATCGGGGGCGTCGTCGAAGGTGACGACCAGCCGGGTCGGGGGCTCGGTTTCCAGGACGCGGCCCACCACGTCGACCTTGCCCGAGCCGTCGGCTCGCCGGTGCTCCCAGGCCGAGCCCGGCTGCCAGTCGGAGACATTCGCGTGACCCCAGTAGCGCGCCGTCAGGTCGGCATCGGTCAGGGCTTGCCACACCTGCTCCGCACGGGCGCGGATATAGGTGACATATACATAGTCCGGCACTGGTGCAGGTGCTTCGGTCATGGCGTACTCCTCTGCCTGGCGCTTGATGGCGCTGATCGCTTGCAGGCGGGGCTTGTCGAAGCCGGAGATCCAGCGCTCCTCGATCTCGTGGATCGGGGTCGGGTTCAGGTAGTGCAGCCGCTCCCGGCCGCGCCGTACGACGGTGACGAGGTCGGTACGCACGAGGACGTCCAGATGCTGTGTCACCGACTGGCGTGACATGTCGAGGCGTTCACACAGTTCGCGCAGCGTCTGCCCGTTGTGCTCGCGCAACCGGTCGAGCAGGAGTCGCCGAGTGGGATCGGCCAGCGCCTTGAACACCGAGTCCATCGCTATTGCTTCGAGGCTCACGCTCGACATTATGCAGGTATTTACCTGCCTATTGTCAAGCGCGACGACCGGCCCTACCAGCCGGGCGCGGCTGACGTGCGCAAACCTCTGGGGGGGAAGTCTCACTGCCCCGACCGCGATCACAGACCACGAGGCCGCTGCGATCAGTGGGGCGGCCCGTACGCTCAGGAACCGACATGCCCGACACCCCGCCGCTCGCCGATGCTGTCCCTGCAGGCACTGTCCCGCTGTTGCGCCTCGCCGAGCCCGCACACCACGGGGTCGGCGTCGGTGGGTCCCACGGCGGTACCGCAGATCGTGAGGCTGCCGAACAGGTACTCGTCCGGCCCGCCCACTGGTCAGTCGGTGTGCAGGGCGGTGTACTCGGCGGCCAGTTCGTCGGCCATGCGTGTCACGGAGAACCGCTCGGCGACCAGCTTCCTGCCCGCAGCCGCGTAACGGCGCCGGTCGTCGACGGAGGTGGCGGCGACCCGCCGTAGGCCCCGCATCAGGCCCGCCTGGCCGGATGTGTCCATCAGGAGCCCGTTGACCTGGTCGCGGAGGTAGTGCGCGACTCCCCCGCGGCGCGGACCGGCGACGGGAAGGCCGGCGTCCATCGCCTCCAGGACCGCTATCCCGAACTCCTCCTTCGCGCTCGGGCAGACGTACCAGCAGCGGGCGTCGGCCGTGCGCTGTGCCAGGGCACGCTGCAGTCGGCGTACCTCGTTGTTCGGCAGGGCCGGCAGCAGCGCCAGGCGGCGCGCGGCCTGCGGGTACGGGGCGAGGAGGGTGTCGATGCGGCGGCGGACGTCGTCCTCCGCGGCGGTGCCGGCGCCGGGGCTGCCGCCGATGAGGACGAGGGTCGTGGTGTGGTGGGCGCCCGTCGCCAGCCAGGACCGGACCAGGAGGTCCTGCTGCTTGACCGGGTGCAGCCGGCCCACGCACAGCAGCGCGGGCAGTTCGCGGTCGCGGGGGTCGAGGGCGTCGGGGCGCGTCCCGTCCCGGTAGAGCCGCTTCAGCGCCTCGCGCCGCCGGTCGTCCTCGTCGGGTGCGGGCTGGTAGGGGGCGATGCCTTCGGGCGGGGCGCTGGGTCCGCGTCCTGCGTTGAGCTGGGCGAGGCCGGGGAAGTGGCGGACGAGTTCACGGGTGCCGCCGCGTCCGGGGATACCGACGACCGTGTCCGCGCGCTCGACGAGCCGGTCGGCCAGGAAGACCCGGTGCAGATCGTGCCGGAGGCCGTCCGCCGCCGTGGGGTCGGCGGGATCGCTCTCGGCATGGCGTTCGGCGAGTCCGCGGTGCGGGTCGGGCGTGGCCGTGAAGACCAGCGCGGCGCCCAGGCGCTCGGCGGCGTCGGCGAGGGCCAGGCTGCCGTCGTCGGCGTATCTGACGTGCAGGACGTCCAGGGGCCGTGGCATGGCGCCGAGCAGGCGGACCGCCCACCAGGTGAGTGCGGGGCGGTGGCGGTGCATCTCGACCTGGGCCGGGGCCGAGGGGGCGTCCACGGGGAGCCGCAGGACCCAGTGCCCGGGGGCGCGTTCGTAGGCCAGCCGGTCGTCGGCGGCGAGGTCCTCGTGCCCGGCGGTCACGACGGTGATGACGCCGGATATCCCGTCGGTCGTGGCCAGCCGGTCGCCGAGCCCGCCCAGCAGCACCGCCAGTCCACCGCTCATCCCCTGCCCCGGGGTGTCCAGGCCGCCCAGCAGCATGCTCTGGGCGACCAGCCGGCCCGCGGGCCCCCGCCTCTCCGGGCCGAAGGCGGGTACCGGGGGCGCCAGCAGGAGCCGTTCGTAGGCGTCCCCGGCCCGGGAAGGATGGGGCAGATGGGCGGGGCCGCCGGGGAGTTGACGCAGGTACCGCCAGGCGGAGTGGCGTACGGCCCGGTGCGTGGTGGTGCGCGCGAGCGACGCGCTCTCGACCGGGGTGAGGGGATGCAGGCCGGCGCCCACCGCGAGGTCGAGCAGGTGGCCTGCGACCGGTCCGTCGCAGGGCTCGCCGAGCATGGCGCGCAGTACCTCCTCGGCGTGCCGGGGGCCGTGCCGGCGCACGGTCTCCGGCCACAGCTCGGTCAGCACGGCCATGAGGCGGGGGTCGCCCTCCCGGTGGGCGAGCAGGGCCTCCGGCGTCAGCGGTACGCCCAGCCGGGCGGCGCGACGCAGTCCCGCCACGGCCTTGTCCCGGCGGTCCACTCCGGCTCCCTCGCCGGGCGGGACGGCCCGCAGCTCGTACTCGGCTTCCAGTAGTTTCGCCAGTTCGCCCTGGGCGTCCGGAAGACGTCTGTCGTGCCTCGGCCCGTGGAGGTGCGCGGTCCAGCCGGAGCCGTTGAAGAACGCGGTGCGGGCGGCCACCAAGGGGTCGCGGGTCTCGTGGCCCGTTCTTCCCGGCCGTGCGGGGTCGTGAGCCGCCGAGGGGGCTGCGAAAGCGGTGCCGGCCACGGGTTCTCCTGTCTCAGGGACGGCGCTGACCTCTGTGGTTCGCGGGGTGTCGGCCTTCCGGATGCACCTGCCTCCGGTGCTCATTGCCACACCGTCCGACCTGCCCGAACGTGGCTACGATGCGCTGGCCCGGGCCTGCTGGACAGCGGGCGGAAGATGCCTTGGCCGAGGGGTTCGCATGCCGCGTGTCGTTGTCGTAAGTCCCCCGTTCATGTCCCACGCGCGACCGTTGTCGGTCCTGGCCGGGGCTCTGCGCCGGCGCGGTGCGGACGTGTACTTCGCCTGCGCTCCGACCTTCGAGCATCTGGCGCGGGAGGCCGGGGTGGGCTTCGAGCCGCTCTCCGTGACGCGGAATGCCAACACCGGGGTGGCCGAGGCGACCGAACAGGACGCCCGGGAGGCGGCCCGGCTGGCGGAGTTCCTGGACGCCACCAGGAAGGGTGCCGTGTCGACGCTGCTGGTCCAGACCCGCCATCGGCGGGCTGACATGCTGGCCGACCCGGACGGGGTGCTCGACGCGCTGCGCTCGGCCGACCGACGGCTGCGCCCCGACTGGTACGTCGTGGACCAGCTCAGCTACCCGGTCACCCTGGCCCTGCACTGCCTGGGCGTGCCCTACGCGACCTTCTGCCCCGGACATCCCAGCTATGTGCTCTCCGGCCCCGACGCCTACTTCGGCGTCCCCTACGCCTGGCCCGACGCACTGCGGCCCGAACCGGAGCGGCTGCGGGAGCTGAGGGCCGCGGCGCGGCAGAGCGACGAGGCCTTCACCGCCCTGTTCGCGGCCTTCGCCCGGCGGCACGCGCCTTCCCGGCCGGCTCCGGGCCGCGCCTTCGCCCACAGCTCGCCGCACGCAGTCGTCTACGCCTACCCGGCGTTCCGCTGGCTGCCGACGCCTCCGCCGGGACCGGTGCGCCTGTTCGCCGGGCACATGGCCGCACTCCCGGACCCCCTCGACGCGAAGTGGGAGGCGCGCCTGAAACTGCTGCGTTCGAGCGGCGAGAGGCTCGTCCTCGTCGCGCTCGGTACGTTCCTGTCCGCGCGCGACGACGTCCTGCGCACCGTCGTCACCGGGTTGCTCGACGGCATGCCGGACGTGTCGGTCGTCGTCGCGGCCGGAGAACGGGCCGCCGCGCTGGCCGATCTCGCGGGCGAACGGACCGTGGTGGTGCCGTCGGTGCCCCAGCGCGCGCTCCTGGAGCGGGTGGACGCGATGGTGCACCACGGTGGCAGCAACTCCTTCACCGAATGCCTGCGGGCGGGCGTGCCCGCGGTGGTGCTGCCGTTCTCCAGCGACCAGTTCTCCGTGGCCCGGGACGCGGAGCGCGCCGGTGCCGGTGTGGTGCTCGACCCGAACACGCTGTCGCCGGCCGATGTCCCTGCGGCGCTCGGGACGCTGTGGCGGACCGCGAGCCCGCGTATGCCCGGTCTGGCCGCGGCGGTACGGCGGCGGGGGCCCGGGTGGGCGGCTGGAGAGCTGCTGGCCGCCATGGGCCGGCGGACGTCGGCGGACTGATCCCGGCGCCGTCGTGCCGGGGTGGGTCAGCCGGGCCGCGTGGCGTGTGCGGGCAGGGGCACCGGCGGGCCGAAGACCACCGGGAGACCGGGAGCGTACAGAACGCTCACGGGCTCGCCCTGCGGCCTCGACAGCCCGGCCGCCGCGACCAGTTCGTCCTGCCAGCCCAGCAGGGTGCACCTGCGGAAGGACCAGGCGGGGTGTGCGTTGGGGAGGTAGTAGGTGCGCCCGAGGAACCGCTCGTGCAGCCCCCAGCGCTGAGTGAGGAACTCCTCCAGCGGCGTGGCCGCCACCGGCTCGTCCGCCACGTCCAGCCACACCCGTGCGGCGGCTCGCGCACCCTGGCGCCCACCCGTGCGGTACAGCAGCCGGCTGTCGAACCACTGGCTGTGGATGCGGGACCACCGGTAGGGCAGGCCGAACGCGCCGCGGGCCGCCAGTACGGGCAGCAGTCGGTCGCAGTCGAGCGAACGGAACACCACCCCGCGGCGTCCCGTGGCGTCGCGGCTGTACAGGCGGACGTTGACCTCGCCGAAGCTCCCCAGGTAGGGCAGGGCCGGCGCCCGGCCGAAGGCGAGGTCGTCCATGCGGAAGAAGACCAGGCCGACGTACGCCCGGCCCTGGTGGAGGTCGGGCACGGTGCCGGCCGGCAGCAGCCGGGCCACCTCGAACGGGTCGGCGGGCCAGTGCAGGAACACCAGGTCCCGCCAGCGCTGCCGGAACAGCACGCGCCGCACCGTACGCGGAGCCAGCGGGGTCAACGCCTCCGCGGGCCGGGTGCGGTGGTACGAAGGGCCGTACGCGAGACGTCTCCTCGGCATGTCCGCCCTACCGCACCACTTCGAGTGCCGCACCGCTGCCGGGACGCACAAGTCTCGCCCCCTCGGAGAGCGCCCGCACGATCACGTCCACTGCCTCCGGAACGGGCAATCCCCGCGGCAGCGGCGGCGCTTGGCCCGCGACGGCGCGCCCGGCGAAGCCCGTGTCCATGTGGGGCAGGTTGATCTCCAGCACGGTCACGCCCTGGCGTCGCCGCTCCCGGCGGACCGCCGTGAGCCAGGTGGCCAGCGCGGCCTTGGCGGCGGCGTAGTCCGCCATCCGAGCCGGTGCCGCCTCGGCGACGATCCCGGTGACGGCCGCGAGGACGCCGCCCTCGGGCAACCGGTCCCCGGCGGCCCGCAGGAACGCCATGGGGGCCAGCGCGTTCACCGCCATCAGGTGTTCGGACACCGCGTCCTCCACCTCCCCGGCCGACCCGAAGGCCGCGACTCCGACGCATACGACGACGCCGTCCAAGCCGCCCAGTTCCGCCGCCGCCCAGTCGACGGTCTTCGCACAGGAGTCGGCGTCCCAGGCGTCGAAGGTGCGGGCGGGAGCGTGCTCGCACGCCGCCGAGACACGGGTGAGGGCCTCGCGGTCACGTCCGGCCAGTGCCGTGCGCGTACCGAGGGCGCACAGTCGTACGGCGAGCGCCGCCCCGATCTCCCCGGTGGCACCCGGCACCAGAATCCGTGCATCTCTCAGGTCCATGCCCCGCCTCGCCTTCCTTGCCGACGACCTGGCACTACGTGTCTGGTTCGTTGGTCGGCCGTCGGCCGGATGCAGACGCGGGCACACCAGGAACGGCACGTCGGCCCGCCGGCGGCTTACCGGGGTCGACGGCGTTCCCGGTCCGGGTCGGTCTCGCCGCCGCCAGCGACCGTCTCGCGGCCTCGGATGTCGTCCTCTGATCAGGTACGGGTCAGTCCCACATGTTGAAGATCACGTCCCCGACAGATCCAGGACGCCAGTACGTCAGATCCTTCCCCTGGGCCAGCGCCGCCGGCGGCTGGGTGGCCGCCCGCGACCAGTCCATGTCCAGCTCGGCCGCCGTCAGCAGACGAATCCGCGACACGGCCGCGATGGCCGATCCGATGGCGGGGTCGTCGACGAAAGAAAGCGGCCAGAAGGACGACTCGCCGGGAGGAGCTGCCAGGGCGAGCAGCGGCAGGGTCTGATGGCACAGGACCGCCACCCGGCGATCACGGAAAGCGATCACTACGTGGTGAAAGCTGGGCGGGAAGCGACCGTCGGACACCGACTCGACGTGCCCACCTGTTCGGCGAGCGATCTCGTAGCAGACGGCCTTGAAGTCGGCCAGTGCCGGAGCCTCTTCGTCTCCGGGCGGCCACTGCCAATGTGGGTCCGTGGCCTGACTTCGCTGTTCGCCCCGCCCCATGGCGCGATCCTAGCGCCGACGTCAGGCGGGCCGTCCGGAGAAGTCCCCCACGATCACCATCTGCCACGCCCCTCCACGGTTGCCGACGCCGACGTCACCCCGCTGTGCGGGGATCCCCACTACCGGCGACATGTCCGCTATCAACCATTCTGCAACACTCTTCGGTCGGGCGGCTCTGCCGTGCAGGTGCCGGAGGGCGAGAGCGGCGTGCGTTCCGCTGCGGTGGGCCGACGTCGCCTTAGTCGCGCGCGGTGACGAAGACGGGGTTCTCGTCGACGAGGACGACAGCCTGCGCGACGGTGCCGACGGCGGCGTCGTGGGCTCTGGTCATATTCTCACCCTCCGCCGAACTTCACCTTTCACACCGCTGAACTTCGCTTTTCATGCCGCGGTTACCTTCCAGCAGAGTCAAGGTCAGCTTTGCAGGCAGGAGAGCGGTGCGGTGAAGCGACGCAACACAGGCAGCAGGTTCTGCGCCCCGCTGGTCAGCGTGCTCCTGGCTGTGTCCGTAGGCGGCTGCGGCATGAGCGGTGGCAACGCGACCGGCCCGGCGGCCACCTCGTCGACGTCCGCCGGCGTCCGCGGCACCCCCGGGGCCACGTCGCACGTCACGGCTGAGCCCGCCACCTGGCACAAGTGGGGCCTGACACCGCTGCCCGCGACTCCCGAGCCCCCCGCGGACAAACCCCTCAAGCTGTCGGCGACCGGCCCGATCCCGGTCTTCAGCCATGTACCGACATCCCAGAAGGTCGTCTTCATCACCGTCGACGACGGACTGGAAAAGGACCCCAAGTTCATCGAGATGATGCGGGACCTGAAGATCCCGATCACGATGTTCCTGATGAACGACGCCATCAAGTCGGACTATGGGTACTTCAAGCCACTGCAGGCGATGGGCAACCACATCCAGAACCACACCCTGCACCATCCCGCGATGAACACCATCCCTCTGAGCCGCCAGAAGCAAGAGGTGTGCGGCGATCAGAAGATCCTCACTCAGCAGTTCGGCACCGCCCCGTTCCTCTTCCGGCCGCCCTACGGGGCGTACAACAACAACACCAAGACCGCGGTGGGAGATTGCGGGCCGCGAGCGATCGTCTGGTGGCGCGAATCCATGCAGGTACGCAATCTGCAGTACCAAGAGCCACGCAAGAAGTTGCGCCCCGGCGACATCATCCTCGCCCACTTCCGCGGTCCTGCGGAGCTCAAGGGCACCACCATGACGGAGATGTTCGCGAATCTGCTCAAGTGCATCCGGGCACAGGGCTTCGCGGTAGCCCGCCTGGAGGACTACATCCAGCCGCCGACCGGACATTGAACCAACCAGAGATCCCGTGCCCGATCGGACATCCGGCGACAAAGGACCAGAGCAAGCCCTCGCGACGAAGTGCGGGCGGCTGCCGGGCAGAAAGCGCAGACAGGTAACATCCCATGGGTCTCACAAGCGACAAGGTGCTGATGCTGGCGACCGTCCTCGCCGCCGTACTGTTCCTCGGCACGGTATGGCTGTGGCCGCGCCTGGCCCGGCGTAACTGGCGGGCCGTCAGCGGACGGTTCGGGTTGCTGCTCGCCACCCAGGTGGCGGCCCTCGCCACGGTGGGACTCGCCACCAACCAGGCGTTCGGCTTCTACGCCAGTTGGTCCGACCTGTTCGGCCAGGAGACCGACCAGGGAGTGGTCGTCGACCACATGGCGGAAAGCGGCGGCAGCCCCGTCCAAGTGCTCTCCGCCTCCCCTGTCATCGGTGCGAGCAGCGCGCTGCCGCAGATGGCCGGGCAGGTCCAGAAGGTCGACATCATCGGCCGTACGACCCATCTCGCCACGCCGGCGTTCGTGTACCTACCCCCGGAGTACTTCCAGCCGCAGAACCACGCGCGCAGGTTCCCGGTGACCGTCGTTCTCACGGGATACCCGGGCACGGCCCAGGCGCTGGTGGACAAGCTGGACTACCCGAGCACGATCCAGCAGCTGGCCAAAAAGGGGAAGGTGCAGCCGATGATCCTGGTGATGCTACGTCCGACCGTGGCGCCGCCACGGGACACCGAGTGCGTCGACGTTCCCGGGGGCCCGCGGACCGAGACGTTCTTCGCCAAGGATCTGCGCGATTCGGTGATGGCCCACTACCGGGTCGACAAGACGCCCGCCAGCTGGGGCATCGCCGGCGACTCGACCGGCGGCTACTGCGCACTCAAGATCGCCATGCACCACCCGCGCTCGTACGCGGCCGCAGCGGGCCTGTCGCCGTACTACAGGGCGCCGATCGACCCCACCACCGGGGACCTCTTCCATGGCGACAGGAAGCTGCAGCACAGCGCCGACCTCTTCTGGGCGCTCAAGCACCTGGCCGCCCCCGAGACGTCGCTGCTCGTCACCAGCAGCAGGGTCGGTGAGCACAACTTCAAGGACACGCTCAAGTTCATCAAGAGTGTGCAGGGCACGAGCGTGACCAGGATTTCGTCGATCATCCTTCCGAGCGGCGGGCACAACTTCAACACCTGGAAGCGGGAGATCCCGCCGATGCTGCAGTGGATGAGCGGGCGGCTGGTCGCACACTGAGCCGCTTCGGAGTAGCCACTGATCGGGTGACGCCGGGTGTGCGCACCGCACGAGGTTTCCGTGCCCTTGAGGGAAGTGTTCGACGTCTCAACTCATGGGCGCAGCAGCCTCGTTGGTTTCCTGTCCTGCCTGGTGTACCTGCGCCGGCACGACCCTCGCCCACCGGATCATCCGGATCTGTAAGCGCCCGGGCATGCCGGTCATCGCCGACCACGCCTGCACGGGAGCCGGACCATGGGTGACGACAGCCCGTCGAGGACCACCTTGCGGATACCTTCCTGGACCCGTTTCTGAGGAACCGGATCACTCCTCTGGCCCCCTATCGGTCTCTCCTGGAGCGACCGAGACCTGCTTCTGAACCGATCGACCGCTTCCGTCGGTGACCCGGCAACGGGAGCGACCAGGGTGCCGAAGACAGATCCGAACGGCGGATTGTGACGGGAGCCTCTCGGTCAGGCACGTCCCGAACTCCCGGCCCGCGTAGATAATGACCTTGTGCGCTCGCTAGTCAGACATTCCGTCCTGCCTCTGACGCTGGTCATCGTCGGGGCAGCCGCAGTGGTGGGCGACGCCGCGAGGGAAACCCATGCGGCCGGCAGCAGCGGGCGCGGCGGTTTCGGCAAGTCCGGCGAGCCGGGCCAGTCCCAGCTGGGCCAGGACCAGGACCTCCCCGCTACGGGCCCGGCCGAGGACGGCAACGCGTACACGCCCCGCAGGTCCGAGGAGGACGCCCGAATCGGCGCGGTCTTCGAGAAGGACGACCACGGTGCCCACTTCTGCACGGCGAGCGTGGTGCGGAGTCCGGGCCGGAACATGCTGATCACCGCGGCGCACTGCGCCTTCGACGCCGACTCCGGACAGCCGCTGAACGACCTGGTCTTCGCCCCCGGCTACCGCAACGGCGACGAACCCACCGGCCTGTGGAAGGTCAGCAAGGTGGTCGTCGACGACCGCTGGACCAGGTCGCAGGACGAGGACCTCGACGTCGCCTTCCTCGTCCTGGACCAGAAGGACGGCAGGAACATTCAGGATCTCCTGGGCGGCAACACTCTCGGCACAGACCGCGGCTTCGACAACAAGGTAGAGGTCACCGGCTACCCCACCAGCCGCGACACCCCCATCTCATGCCAGAACCGCACCACAAAGTTCAGCGACACCCAGCTGCGCATCCAGTGCACCCACCTCGAGGACGGGACCAGCGGCAGCCCCTGGCTCACCGACTACGACCCCAAGAGCCACACCGGCACCGTCATCGGCGTCCTGGGCGGCCACCAGGGCGGCGGCGACAAGGACGACGTGTCCTACGCCGCATACTTCGACGACGACATCGCCAAGCTCTACCGGCGCGCGCAGGACGAGGACTGAGCCCAGCTCATACTCGGCTGTCCGACCGCTCGGAACGATGAAGGGCAGTCGCGGTCCGGTGACGCTGACTACGAGTAGGACGTCCACCCGCGCACCTGCGGCTCCCAGTGGAACAAAGGTGTCACGGCGATGACAGACCCTCATGTGCTGCTGCCCGGCCCCTCTCCCGATCCGGGCCGCAGTCGTACAGCGTCTCCGCTTGGTCGCCGGAGCCGTAGGCCGCCGAAGGCACGACCGTACAGTGGTCGACGGTCCAGCGCACGATCATGGCAGCGGACGTGACCGCGTGGCGCGGACTCAGGTTCGCCTCGGCACGTGTCAGGACGACATAGCGCAGACGTCCGGTGCCTATGAGCTCGCGGAAGCCACCGGACGTCGGATGCGGGGCCCGGCCGGTGAAGCCGCCGACGGGCAGAACGTGCGCGTTGGCGGAGATGATGTAGGGCGCGGCCTCGTCCCAGCCGGGCACTGCGGCCAGGTACTCGGCGCCGCCTCGGTGCGCGGTCAGGTAGGCCAGCAGGCGTTCCCGGGTCGGGCCGAGCTTCGCCAGCGGGTTGCCCGCCCGATGGCTGGTGGGGCCCACGCGGCCCAGCGAGCCGGGCTGGTTGTAGCGCAGGGACAGCGCCGACGCCGACCAGGCGGCCGGGATGAGCAGGACCGCGGCGAGCCCGGCGGCCAGGCCGGCCGTGACGAGGCGCGGCCGTCGGCGGACGCACGACAGCACCAGGGCGACCAGGCCGAGGGCTGCGGCGGTGGGGACGGACCAGGGGATGAAGTGCGGATACCACCACGTCAGGGTCACGCACCAGGCGAGGTTCAGGGCGATCACGCCGGGCAGCACCCAGGCCCGTCGACCGCCCCTGCGGCACGCCCGCCAGGCCGGCACCGTCCCGGCGCCGCCCATCGCGGCCAGCGCCACGGCGACGACACCCATGTAATAGGTGTGTCCGGTCACGCTGCCGAAGCTGAACAACAGGAAGAACGTGACCAGCCACGACCCCCACAGCACATAGCCTGCCAGCACCCGGTCCGTGCGGGCCGCACGCCGCCGCCACAGCGCCCATGCGCCGCCCGCGACCCCGAGCGCGGCCAGCGGGTACAGCCATCCGGTTTGTGTGGCGATCCCGGGGCTGAACATCTTCCAGACGCTGTCGCCCATGCCGGGCCCGGTGCCGGCCGTCCGCAAACTCTCGTTGGGGGCGACGCTACCGGCGGCGGCCGCGTCGAGCCCGTGGAAGCGGGTCAGGAAGTTGTAGCCGACGACCAGACCATACGCCGAGTTGTCCGTGGTGCCGTCGAGGTAGGGGCGCTCGGACGCCGGGGTCAGCGTGGCCACCACCATCCACGACAGCGACACGCCGCACGCCACCGCGCCGGCCAGCGCGACGTCCAGGAGCCGACGGCGTAGGGCCGTGGGCGCGGCGACGAGGTAGGTCACGGCGAGCGCGGGCAACACCGCCCAGGCCTCCAGCATCTTGCACTGGAAGGCCGCGCCCACCCACACCCCGGCGAGCAGCAGCCGGCGACGCCGGCCTCCCTCGGTCGCCCGCTGGGTGGCCGCGGCGGCGAGAAGCAGCAGAAGGGTGAACGGCGAGTCCTCCGTGACGGACCGCCCAAGGCCGACGAACACGGGAGTGAGCGTCAGAAAGCCCGCCGCCAGCAGACCGGCCGGCACGCCCGCCCAGCGGCGTACCAGGCCATGGAGCAGGACCACGCAGGCCATGCCTTCGATCGCCTGCGGCAGTACCAGCGCCCATGGATGAAAGCCGAAGACCAGCGCCGACAGGGCCTGCGGCCACAGGTAGCCGGGCAGTTTGTCGATCGTGATCGTGTTGCCCGGATCGAAGGATCCGTAGAAGAAAGCGACCGGATTGTCGGTCATGCTGCGCACGCCGGCCGCGTAGAACGCATGGAACGAGCTGTCGTCCAGGCCCCACAGGGCGAGCAGGGCGGCGACCATCACGATGCCCAGCAACACCGGGAGCTCGTAGGCCGGCCGCGCGGTACCCGTGCGGGGCGCGGGTAGCGCCGACCCGTCGTCGCCGGGCCAGCTCAGCACGGCGGAGTTGGCACGCACCGTCGCCGGCTCGGCGCCCCGCTCTTGGGTCGGCTCGCTGTGGGACGTGAACATGAGCGGCCTTTCCAGACTTCCGAAAACTGGATCCGGACTCTGTGGGCAATCCAGATCTTGGGGAGTATCCGTCGGTCGACATGCACGGAATCTGAACGGAGACTTAACTGCGTACCGGTCTCACCGCCCTCTCACTCAAATGGGAAGTAGCGGGCCATCGGATCGCGGCGCGCGGCCGGCCTGAGCGACGCGACAGGTGCAGTAGAAACGGGTAGCGCCTTTGCCCCCGTCAACGGCACCTGGACTGAGCGGTTGGCTTGCCCGCCGACACCCGAGTACTCGACCGTGCGGCCCGCCGTGCCACGCCCGGCACATCCATCGCTCGTCACCTTGCCGGACGGTACCCGGCTCACTCCGCCACCCCGATGATCTCGGTGGACGGCGCCGCAGTGGTGTTCCGGGCAGGAGACGGACGTACGGTCTCTCCGGCCGGTCGGCCGCCGCCGTGGCTCAGGAGTAGGTCATCGGGCAGCCGTGCCGCAGGGAGTGCTGCGCGGCGCGTAGGTAGAGCGCGACGTAGAAGGCTGCGTCCCGGTCCTCGGCCCACGGGCCGGGCCGCACCCGGGCGGTCCGCTCCGCCCCGCCCTCCAGGAACCACAGACTCAATGTGAGGTTCGCGCCCGCCGGCATCGCGTCCTCGGGCAGTTCGACGGCGCCGGCCAGCCGCTCGGCCAGGGCGAGCACCCGCGGGGCCCCGGCGACCGTTGTCTCCTCGCCGGAGTACGCGGTGCCGACGGGGAGCACGATCTCCTCCTCCAGCGCGAACGGCACCAGCACACTCCAGTCGAGGAGAGTCGACAGCTCCGCGTCGGTCAGCAGCGTCCTGCACAGCGCCACGAAGCCGTCCATGGACGGGCTGACCTTCTCCTCGAACCAGCCCGGCGCCTCTCGTACGGCCTGCCGCGGCTCGTAAGGGGGCAGCCCGCGCCGCTCCAGCTCGGTGTTCAGCGCGGCGGCGACGTCCCCGTACCCGTCCTCCCCCGGCCGCGACCACGCCCGCGCGGCGACACTCACCAGATAGACACCCATGATCGCAACGTACTGGCCGCCACCGACAACGTCCCGGCCCCTCCTGACAAACCCCGAACTGACGGCTTGTCGGCGTCGGGCAGCCGCTCCGAGACCACACCTCCCTCCCGGCCGACTCCCTTGACAGCCGCTCGCGCACGTTGGCCGGGTCGGTGGTCGACGGGCACCCATGGGGTGAAAGGCCGCCGGCGCGGGCCGCCGCCGCTGGTATGGCCACCCGGCCGGGTCCGTCCTGGACAACCTCAGCAGATCCACCGCCACGCAGTGAGCTGGCCACTCCTCGGCTGTTCGCGACGCTCCAACGGCTCGGAGAGGGCTGCTGCTTGGCTAGGGGCGGCCGCGTCCTTGGACGCCGTGGACCGTTGGCCGCGCGAAACGGGTGGTCTGCCTGAAGGGCTGCTCGGTACGGTGGCCCGGTGTGCTTCTACGCCATGACCTACTACAAGCTGCACTACGCGTGCGTCTCGTGCCGTGTCAGCTTCAAGCAGCATGCCCATCCGCAACGGGAGCACCTGTGCCCGAACTGTGCTCGGCCCCTCATGTGCGCTGGTCATGACTTCGCCCCTCCGCCCAGGCGTGATGTCCGCGGGTGGTCTGTGGTGGCTGCGGTACTGAAGGAAGGGCTGCGCTACGAGGGGCGATCAGCCTGCGGGTGCGGCAAGGAGCCCAAGTACCGCCCGCGGACGAGAGCCGAACTGCGGGTGCGTCGGTCCGTTGCCACAAGGGACCGGCTTCCGTTGTCCGAGACCATTTCCCGACCGGACCCTCTGACTCCGTCGGCCGGCTGACCCCGCACCTCAACATGTCGGTCGAGGACCTCTCCACGACCTGGGCCGGCACGGCTGCCGATCCGTCCGATCCGGCCCAACTCATCGCGACTGCGTTCGAACACCGCCGAGTCCGGGTGATTCCACCCGGGTCTATGGAAAGCGGAAACCTCGCAAGCGCTTGCTGACGTCATGATGTGATCGCCGCGTGGGGAGACGCGGCAGGCCTTGGGGGGTCACATGGAATCTTTGCGCGCGTTGGGGGCGGGGGATCCGGATCGGGTCGGTCCGTACCGCGTGGTGGGCCGGCTGGGTGCCGGCGGCATGGGACGGGTCTACCTGGCCCGCTCCAAGGGCGGCCGAGCCGTCGCCGTGAAGGTCGTGCGACCGGAACTCGCCGAGGACCGCGAGTTCCGGCAGCGGTTCGCCCGCGAGGTCGCCGCGGCCCGGAGGGTCAACGGCGTCTTCACGGCGGGCGTGGTGGACGCCGACCCGGACGCGGACCCGCCGTGGCTGGCCACCGCCTATGTGCCCGGCATCTCGCTGGACACCGCCGTCGCCCGGCACGGCGCCTGGCAGGCCGACCCGGTGACCACGCTGGCCGCCGGGCTCGCCGAGGCGCTGGAGGCGATCCACGCCGCGGGGCTCGTGCACCGCGACCTCAAGCCCTCCAACGTACTGCTCGCCGCCGACGGTCCGCGCGTCATCGACTTCGGCATTTCGACGGCGACCGAGGCGAGCGCGATCACCCGCACCGGGGTGGTGATCGGGACGCCCGGCTTCATGTCTCCGGAACAGCTCACGGGGGAGCCGGTCGGCCCGGCGAGCGACGTGTTCGCGCTGGGCGCGGTCCTTGCGTTCACCGCGTCGGGCTCCGGCCCCTTCGGCACGGGCTCGGCCCAGGGCCTGATGTACCGCATCGTCCACGGCGACCCCGATCTCGACGCGGTGCCCGGGCCGATCCGCGGTCTGGTCGGACGCTGTCTGGCCAAGCGGCCCGGCGACCGGCCGACCGTGGACGCGCTGCTGTCGGAACTGATCGACGCGGCGGGCACGCCACGCACGGCGCTCCTGTTCACGAACGCGACGTGGCTCCCCCCGACGGTGGCCGCGGAGGTGCGCGGCGCCCGGGACGGCGACCCCGAGTCGACGGTGCCCGAGACGCCGCCCGGGGGCGGCCGTCCGCAGGGGGGCACGCCGCCGGCCCCGGACCCCGCCGGAAGGAACGACCAGGCGCCCACCGTGACCGGGCCGGTGCCGCCGACCCCACCGCCCGCCTACACGCCGACCGCGGTGCTGCCGACCCCCGTTCCCCGGCCGCCCGGGAAACCCTCCCGGGCGTCCACCGGCAGACGGCGAGCGGCCGTGATCGGCTCCGTTATCGCCGGGGTGGTCGCGATCGGGCTCGTGGCGTGGCAGGCCGACGCCGTGCTCGGCGCGGGGGCCGGCTCCGGATCGGGCGCCTCCTCGCCGGGCTCCTCGCCCTACGGCAGCCCGACGCCGCTGGACGGTCCCTCCTCGCCCGCCGCCACACCGACGCCGCTGGACAGCCCGTACACTCCGGCCGGCACGCCCGATGACTCCCCGACCCCGCCCGCGAGCACCCCGCCCGAGGACAGCCCGTCCGCACCCGCCTCCGACGTGACCGACCTTTCCGGTCAGTGGGACGGGAGTTACGTCTGCAACCAGGGCATCACCGGGCTGGTGCTCACTATCGAGGACCACGGCGACGGCACCGTGGACGCCGTGTTCGCGTTCTACCCCGCGCCGTCCAACCCGCAGGTGCCGCGCGGTTCCTTCGCCATGGCGGGCACCCTCCAGAGCGGCGTGCTGACGCTGCGGGCCACACGGTGGATCGAGCAGCCGCCGAACTTCCTGGCCGTCAACCTCCAGGGCACGTACGACACCCGGACACCGGATCACCTGGACGGCCGGGTCTACGGCCCCAACTGCACGACGTTCTCGGCGGACCGTTCCTGACCCGCCGGGCCGGTCCACCGGGGCGAGTCCGCGAGGGACCCCGGTGGCCGGCAACACCCGTGGGCCGCCCGTGTCTCCGCGCACGACTTCCGTCGGTCGACATGCCCTACCTCGACTACGACGGGACGGTGTACTACCCCAACCAGATCCTGGTCAACTGGTCCCACTACAAGTACAACCTGGCCGACGTCGTCATGATGAGGACGACGACGGCACCAACTACAAGTCGCTCGCCCAGGCCCTCACCACGGCCCTGCTGACCGTCACCGGCCAGGGCACCTACATCCCGCTGGTGAACGCGGTGCTGTCGGCGATGCCCGACTCCTGGTTCACCGACGACCCCGACTACGTGGAGTCCTGGTACACCCTGGCCAGGAACTCCACGGGCCGTCTCGACGGAGCCGCCGACAACGGCTGGATGACCGTCGAACCGTACTTCGTCGAGCAGTTCTGACCCTCGGGCCAGGGTTCACCCGAGTCCGGCGAGCGGGGCGGACGACTGCCAGGCGACGGGCATGACGACGTCGACGGCGTCACGACGGGCCAGCGGCAGCAGCCGGCTCATCGTGACGCCGAGGTCGTCCATGGCGTAGGGCATGGGCCGCAGGGGCCGGTGGAGACCGAGGAAGAAGTCGTCCCAGTGCACGAGGACGACACGGCGGGCCCCGGTCGTGACCACGACCTCGTCCCAGTAGACACGCACGAACCCGGCCGGTCGCCTGCCCAGGTTTCCGACACCCAGATAGACGACGTCGGCGTCCACACCACGCAACGCGCCGGGCCGGAAGTTGGCACTGGCGTGCAGCAGCACACGTCCCCGGGGATGGGAGAGGACCACGCTGTAGGCGGTGCCGGTCCGCCAGGCGCCTGCGCGGGCCGGCGGGACGAGGGGCTCGTCGACGGTGCCGGGGAAGCGGTCGCCGGGGCTGTGCACGGAATCCAGGAAGGTCAGCCCGAAGCTCCCGTACGACACCGTGTCCCCGTCCGCGACCACGCGCAGGGACGACTCCGGCACGCCCGAGCCCCGGCCGATGTTCGCGGTGGACGGTGAGCCGATCAGGTCCGCGCCGGTCTCCAGCGCCCACACCGGGGCGTCCAGGGCGTGGTCGTAGTGGGAGTGAGCGCAGAACACCGCCGCGAGGTCCCGCGCCTGGAGCCGGTCGATCGCGGCGCGCACGAGCGCGCGGTCGGGCGAGATCCTGCCCGCCGCCACCCGCAACAGCCCCGGCCGGCTGACGAATCCGTCGCTGAGCACCGAGGTCTCCCCGTCGGAGAACAGCACGGAACTGGTGCCCAGGAAGTGCGCGACCACCCCGTCGTGGCCGGGCGCGGCGGCCTGCTTGTACGGAAGGCACGGGCGCAGACTCGGACGGCCGAAGGGCATTCTCATACGGGCATCCTGGCCCATCACGACCCAGCCGGGCGAGGACGGCGTGCCGGGAGGACCGGACGTCCCGTGCAGGCTGAGGTACATGCCCTTCTCCCTGTACCCATGGTGCGCAGCGGGTGCGGGCGCGGACTTCCCGTCGAGATCGTCGACGGAGGCCCCACTCCAGCCTTCGCGGAACCGGTCGGCACGGGTCGGCGTCCTCCCATGCGCCCGCAAGATCGACTTCAGTGAAGGACGCATCATGACCGGTAGGGCCGCCCGCTACCTCTATCTCGCTCGTCACGGCGAGGCATCGCCGGATGAGAGCGGCTTGACGGATGCCGGCCGCCGCCAGGCTGCCCTGCTGGGGAACCGGCTCCAGGGGGTCCCCTTGGCGGCGATCCACCACGGCCCGCTCACCCGTGCCGAACAGACCGCTCGGCTGGTCGGTGAGCAACTCGACGGAGTCCCCTGCCGTCGCTCCGAAGCGGCTGGCGACTACCTCCCCTACCTGCCGACGCGCGAGGAACTGCCACCGGAGGCAGCCGACGCCTGGACCGAGTTCCTGGCCCGGTTCACGGCCGAGGAACGCGAGCAGGGCCCCGAGCTCGCGGCGGCGGCTCTCGCGGAGTTCACCGGAACCGTTGACGGAGACGAACCGCGGCACGAACTCGTCGTCACCCACAACTTCCTTGTCGGCTGGCTCATCCGCGCCGCCCTTGATGCACCGAAGTGGCGCTGGCTGGGCATCAACCATGCCAACGCGGCTCTGACCGTCATCCGCTACACACCCGACCGCCCCCCGGCGGTCCTCCTCTTCAACGACACCGGACATCTCCCGGCCGAGCTCCGCTGGACCGGCTTCCCACCAGAGCTCCATGTCTGAGCCGGTGATCGAGATCGATGTTGACCCGTCGCGGCCGACGCTCCCCCGGGGACTCCAGGTGTATTGACCCGGAGCGGGTCCTCGTGGGGCCGTAGCCGGTGTCGCACAGAACCGGTTCCAGGTGGCCCGATGTGTCGTCCTCCTCGACGGTCAGGGAACGCCGATGATTCCCGGCCCGTGAGGGAGTCTGTCCTGCGACTGCAATCTTCTCGAAGGCGGCCTCATGACGACCCTGCACGACTTGCTCGAAGCCCACGTCGGTGCCGGTACGCTGCCGGGAGCGGTTGGCCTCGTGGCCCGGGGTGACCAGGTCGAGGTGGTGGCCGTCGGCGCGCAGGACGCCGGTGGCGGCGCCCCGATGGCGAGGGACTCCATCTTCCGGGTCGCCTCGATCACCAAGTCCGTCACCGCCGCCGCACTGCTGATCCTCGTGGAGGAGGGCAGGTTGGCACTGGACGACCCGATCGGGATGTGGCTGCCGGAGCTGGGAAAGCCGGTGGTCGTACGCACGCCGGCCAGCCCGGTGGACGACGTGGTGCCGGCCGACCGGCCCATCACTGTGTTCGACGTGCTGGCCTCCCAGGCCGGGTACGGGTTCCCCTCCGACTTCACACTGCCGGCGGTGCAGGAGTTGTTCACGGTGCAAAAGGACGGCCGGGTGCCGAGCAACTTCCCGCCGGCCGACGAGTGGATGGCGGCGCTCGGCCGCATCCCGCTGCTGTACCAACCGGGCGCTGCCTGGCTGTACGACACCTGCTCCGTCCTGCAGGGGGTGTTGATTTCGCGGGTCACCGGACAGCCGTTGCCGGAGTTCCTCACGGAGCGGATCTTCGGGCCGCTGGGCATGGTGGACACCGGTTTCGAGGTGCCGGCCGCCAAGCGGGGCCGGTTCACCAGCTTCTACAGGCCAGGCGACGACGGCAGTCTGGAGCTCGCCGACGGCCCGGACGGCGAGTGGAGGCGCCTGCCCGCGCTACCGCTCGGCAATGGCGGGCTGGCCTCGACCGCCGACGACTGGCTGGCCTTCTCCCGGATGCTGCTGGCTGGCGGGGTGGCGGCCGACGGCCGCCGGGTGCTGTCGGCCGACTCCGTGCGCATGATGACCACCGACCATACGACTCCGGCGCAGCGCGACATCGGCCGGCTGTTCCTGGACGGCCAGGGCTGGGGCTTCGGCGGCTCGGTCGACATCGACCGCACCAACCCGTGGAATGTGCCCAGCCGTAACGGCCGGGTCGGCGGCACGGGCACAGCGGCGCACGTCATCCCGACCACGGGCGCGGTCACCATCCTGCTGACTCAGGTGGCAGCGATGGGTCCCGCGCCGGCACCGGTGATCAGGGAGTTCTGGCGGTACGCGGCGAATGCCTGACACACGCGTCTCGCGCCCGTAGCCTCAGCGTGGGACCAGCCGTCGACCACGGCCCACTGCCGCGGCCGAGCCGCGAGAGTAGATCAGCGCGGCGCGCGGGCTGCTGTGGTCCATCCGAGTCATCGGCTCCCGCGTGCCGGCCCCGGCCGGGGAGGCCGGCGTGTTGCCCGTGTGCCGCAGATCATGCAAATGATCAGGACGACGCCCCAGGTGCGCACGCGACCATGGCCGGGGACCGCCACGTGCCCGGACATCCGCGGAGGTGAGCACGCCTGGCCGGTGGTGTGTGCCACGGGCGGCCCGGGTACTCGGGGGCACCCACCGTGCGGGGCGTCCCGCAGGAACCCAGGCCGCGGCTCAACGACTGCGGGGCACTCGGCGTCCCACATCCCTCCTGCGAGGCCTACGATGAGCCGTCTCTTCTCGCCGCTCACTCTCCGCGGCACGACGTTCCCGAACCGGGCCTGGGTGGCCCCCATGTGCCAGTACAGCTCGGTCGACGGATATCCGCAGGACTGGCATCTGGTCCATCTCGGCTCCCTGGCACGCGGCGGGGCCGGCCTGGTCATGCAGGAGGCCACGGCAGTGGAACCCGAGGGCCGGATCACCCCTTCCGACGCAGGCATCTGGGATGACGGGCAGGCCGCCGCGTACAAGCGGATCACCGACTTCGTCCACGGGCAGGGAGCCGTTGCCGGCATCCAGATCTCCCATGCCGGCCGCAAGGCGTCGACGGCACCGCCGTGGGAGGGTGACGTGTACGTCGAGCCGGAGGCCGGAGGATGGCAGACGGTCGCACCGTCACCGCTGCCGTTCGGCGACTGGCCGGCCCCGAGGCAGCTCGGCGCGGACGACATCCGCGCTCTGGTACGGGCCTTCGGCGAGGCCGCCGCGCGGGCGCTGTCCGCCGGCTTCGAGGTCCTGGAGATCCACGCCGCGCACGGCTATCTCCTGCACCAGTTCCTGTCACCGCTGTCCAACCACCGCGGCGACGAGTACGGAGGCGATCTCGACGGGCGCAGCCGTTTCCTGGTCCAGGTCACCGATGCCGTGCGGGCCCAGTGGCCGGAGGACCGCCCACTGTTCGTACGCTTCTCGGCCACGGACTGGGCCGACGGCGGCTGGACCCCGGAGGAGACGGTCGAGCTGTCGCGGCACCTGGTGACCCACGGCGTCGATCTGGTGGACATCACCAGCGGCGGGCTCGTCCACAACGCTCGTATCGAAGTGGAGCCCGGCTACCAGGTGCCCTTCGCCCGAACCGTCCGCGAGGGCGCGGCCCTGCCCGTCTCCGCGGTCGGTTTGATCACCGCACCGGAGCAGGCCGACCAGATCCTGGTGGACCGCTCGGCCGACGCGATCATGCTCGCGCGCGAACTGCTGCGCAACCCGACCTGGCCGCTCCGCGCGGCCTACGTGCTCGGTGACGACGTCCCCTGGCCGAAGCAGTACCAGCGTGGCCGCCTACGTCATCGCTGAGGCCGTCGTCATCCGGGCACCCGGGGAATCGACACATTCAGCCAAAGGGATCACCTACTCGTCCGTGCCGGCTTCAGCCTCCTCCTGGGACACCGGCACGAGCAAAGTGAAGGTGGTCGGGTTCCGGCTGGCCAGGGAGAGCCGACCGCTGAGCGAGAGGGCCAGGTCACGGGCGAGGGCGAGGCCGATGCCCGTACCCGCCGCGCTGCCGGTGTGCCCCCGGTCGAAAAGTCGCGCGGTGTCCCCGCACACCTCGCCTTCATCGGTGACGTCGAAGGCCAGCGCGTCGTCGAGGTCGCGCACCCTGACACGGACCGCGCCGCGTCCATGGGCGAGGGCGTTGTCCAGCAGGACGTCGAGGATCTCGGTCAGCGGGCCGCCGGGCACTGCCACGTCCCTCGGCGCGTCGCCGCCGACGTACTGCAGGCGTCTGCCGGCGTCGGCGAAAGCACCGTGCCATCGCTGCTCCGACGCCGTCAGCAGGTCTTCCAGGGGACGGTCCGCGGGATGCGGCCGGGGCAGCCCGCGGGAGCCGGACAGGCGCAGTACCTCTTCCAGGGTGTCGTGGAGGCGACGGGTGGTCGTCAGTGCCTCCTCGACAGCGGGCCGCAGGCGGGCGTCCTCGCGCTGTGCCAGGCCCGTCTCCAGGGTGAGCTGCAGGCCGGTCAGCGGTGTGCGCAGCTGATGGGATGCGTTGGAGGCGAAGTCCTTTTCGTGGCGAAGGAGTTCGGAAAGACTGTGCAGCATCTCGTTGTGGGTGCGGGCGACCTGGTCGATCTCGGCGATGCTGCTCGGGACGGCGCGGGCGGTCAGGTCGCCGGCGGTGACGGCGCGACAGTGACGGGAGAGGTCCTCCAGCGGTGCGGCCAGTGCCCGTGCCTGGCGGCGGGCGACACCGACGGCGACAGCCACCGCGAACGCCGCCACACCCAGCAGGACGCCCCACACGACCAGGACCCGCTCGCGTACCGTGCTGACGGAGGAGGACGCGCGTACCACCCCGATCACCTGCTCGCCCTGCGAGACGGGCACGGCGACAACCAGGTCGCCGCCTGACGGCCTTCTGACGGCCTCCCCCTTCAGGGCCTCGCGGACCGGTGCGTCACCCGGCTGCGAGCCGTCACCGGCCCGCAGCCTGAGCTGCGGGTCGTACAGTCCGAGGCGCGCGCCGGCCGGTGGGGTGGGCAGTTCCACCGAGTCGCCGGTCCGGTAGTCGGGGCTGACACGGACGGCGCCGGCGAGGGCCGCCCGTTCCAGGGTGTCGCGCTGGTCGGTGTAGAGCGCCGACCTGATGGCCCAGGCCAGGGGGACGGCGAGGAGGACGACGGCGACCAGGGCGGCGGTCAGGGCGACTTTCACCACGCGCTGCCTCATGTCCTTCATGATGCGGGCCTCCTTCCTGGGCCGACGGGATGTGGCACCCGCTTTTGCCGTCGTCTAACCGTCACCGTGCCGGGCGCTAACCGGCCGGTTCCTAGTGTGGGTGCCATGGCCGTGCGGTCTCCGGCCGTCCGGCCGAGGGGCTCGTCGCACGCTCTCGGGAGGGCAGTGGCCATGGCAGTACACATACGGGCGACCGCCGTCGTCGCACTGGCGCTGGTCGCGGCGGTGAGCGCCGGCTGTTCCGGTTCAGGGTCGCACGCGGGCCCCGCCCCGACGTCACCCGCTGCGGGTTCCCGTGCCCCTGCAGGTGGCGGGCGGAACAACCCGGCGCCCGCGCCCACCGAGTCCAATCCGCCCGGAGACATCCCCGACAACCAGGCATACGTCCCCTATCACCCAGCCGGTGGCACCTTCACGGGCTACACCGTGAAAGTGCCTGAGGGCTGGGCCCGTACCGTCCAGAAGGACACCACGGTGTTCACGGACAAGCTGAACACCGTCCGGATCACGGCCGCCGCCGCGTCCGCCGCTCCCACGGTCGGCTCGGTCACCCACACGGTGGTCCCGCGGCTGCGCAGCCAGACGGCGAAGTTCGCCTCCCCCAAGGTGTCCGAGGTCAGGCGGCACGCCGGCCGCGTCGTCCTGCTGACCTACCAGGCCGACTCGGCGAAGGACCCGGTCACCGGGAAGGTCGTGCGGGACGCCTTCGAGCGGTACGCCTACTACCGGTCCGGTCATGAGGTGGACGTGACCCTGTCCGGGCCGGTCAACGCCGACAACGTCGACCCGTGGCGGATCATCAGCGACTCCTTCACCTGGCGGTGAGCGGTATGTCCGCCGACTCCCACGACGGCATCGGCGCACGCCGTCCGGCCGAGGACGTTCTGAGCGCGCGCGAGCTGTACCGCTTCTACCGGGCCGGGGAGGAGGAGACGCTTGCCCTGCGGGGGGTGTCCCTGAACGTCCGGCGCGGGGAGACCGTCGCGGTCGTCGGGCCGTCCGGGTCGGGCAAGTCGACCCTGCTGTCCTGCCTGGCCGGGCTGGACGAGCCCTCGGGCGGCGAGGTCCGCGTGAACGGCGTCCGGATCAGTCACCGGCCGGAGACCGAGCGAGCCCGGTTGCGGGCCCGGCACATCGGCGTGCTGCTGCAGACCCGCAACCTGTTGCCGCATCTGAGCGTGCGCGACAACATCCTCCTGGCCCAGCGCGCGGCAGGGCGCCGCTCCGCCGTCTCCTGGCGGGAGCTTGTGGGGCAGGTCGGGCTCGCCGAGCGGGCGCACGCCCTGCCCCGGCAGCTGTCCGGGGGCGAGGTGGCGCGGGCCGGGCTCGCCGTCGCGCTGGCCAACGCGCCCGAGGTGCTGCTCGCGGACGAGCCGACCGGTGAGCTGGACGGCGGCACCGAGCAGTTGGTTCTCACGATGCTGCGGGATCGGGCGGCTGACGGCTGCGCGGTGCTGATCGTCACGCACAGCGCCGAAGCGGTGCGGATCGCCGACCGGGTGATCACGCTGACGGACGGAAGAGCCGGCAGCACCTCCACGGCGGATCACCGTTCGCGACAGGAGGAGCGGCATGCCCGCGGATGAGACGCTCGTGGCCTGCCAGGACGCGGCCCTCACCTTCGGTCGGGGCGCGCAGGCCGTGGTGGCCGTGCACGGGGCGAACCTGGTGATCACGACCGGCGAGAGGCTCGCCGTCGTCGGCCCCTCGGGGTCGGGCAAGAGTTCGCTGCTGCATCTGCTGGCCGGGCTCGAACAGCCCACCAGCGGGAAGGTGATCCGGTCCGCGTCGCTGGGGACGTTCGGCATCGGCCTGGTCTTCCAGGGCGACAGCCTCATCCCCGCCCTGAACGTGCTGGAGAACGCCGCCCTGCCCCTCGTCCTGGCCGGCCGGACCGAGACCGCGGCCCAGGAGGCCGCCCGCGCGGCACTGGATCTGGTGGGGGCCGCCGACCTCGCCGAGCGGCTGCCCGAGGAGATCTCCGGCGGACAGGCCCAGCGTGCGGCTGCCGCCCGCGTCCTGGCCCAGGCTCCGCGACTGATTCTCGCCGACGAGCCCACCGGACGCCTCGACCACGCCACCGGCACACGCGTCCTGGACGCCCTGCTGACGGCGGCCGACCGTACGGGCGCTGCGCTCGTGGTCACCACCCATGACCCGGCCGTCGCCGCCCGGCTCACCGTCCGGCGCAGCATGCGCGACGGCCGTCTGCTCGCACCCGAGGAGATCTCATGATCACCGCATGGGCGCGCGGACTGACCCGGCACCGGGCAGGACGGCTGCTGGCCGCACTGGCCGGGATCGCCCTCGCGGTCGCGCTCATCGCCGCCCTCGGCTCCTTCCTCACCGCGTCGAAAGCGACCATGACCCAGCGCGCGGTGCGCTCCGTCGCCGTCGACTGGCAGGTCCAGGTCCAGCCGGGCGCCGATACGAACCCCGTGCTGTCACTCATCCGCAAGAGCCCCGGGACCCGCGCCGCCCTGCCGGTCGGCTTCGCCCACACCTCCGGCTTCACCGCCCAGGTCCAGGGCAGCACCCAGACCACCGGCCCCGGGATGGCGCTCGGTCTGCCCGACGGCTACCGCGGCCGGTTCCCCGGCGAGATCCGTCCCCTCTCCGGCTCCTCCGACGGTGTGCTGCTGGCCCAGCAGACCGCGTCCAACCTGCACGCCGCCCCCGGCGACACGATCGGCGTCCGCCTGCCCGGCGTCGGCGTGCGCCAGGTGAAGGTCGACGGCGTGATCGACCTGCCCCAGGCCGACTCGCTCTTCCAGACCGTCGGCGCCCCCAGCCAGTCCCAGCCGACCGCACCCCCCGACAACGTCGTCCTGCTGCCCGCGGCACAGTTCGCCTCGCTGACCCGGGGCGCCACCGGCGTCACCACCCAGATCCACGTCGCCCGCGACGACAGCGGGCTGCCCTCCGATCCGGCCGCCGCGTTCACCACGGTCACGGGTGCCGCGCACAACCTCGAAGCCCGCTCATCCGGGGCCGCGCTCGTCGGCAACAACGTCGGCGCCGCCCTGGACTCCGCCCGCCAGGACGCCCTCTACGCGCAGATCCTCTTCCTCTTCCTCGGCGTCCCCGGCGCCGTCCTGGCCGCCGCGCTGACTGCTGCGGTCGCCGCCGCTGGGGGCGAGCGGCGCCGCCAGGAGCAGGGACTGCTGCGGCTGCGCGGCCTTCGCCCCCGCCAGATCACCGCCCTCGCCGTCCTGGAGGCGGCACTGATAGCCGTGGTCGGCGGCCTGGCGGGCGTCGCTCTCGCCGCGCTGACCGGCCGCCTCGCCTTCGGTACCGTGTCGTTCGGGAGCGGGGGCACCTGGGCCCTGTGGTACGCCATCGCTTTCGTTCTCGGTGCCGCCGTCGCCGCCGGCGCCGTCCTCGTGCCCGCCCTGCGCGACCTGCGCACGCTCACCGTGTCCGACACCCGCAAGGAGGGGGGCGCCCGCAGCACCCGCAACCCGTGGTGGATGCGGTACGGCCTGGACTTCCTGCTGCTGATCGGCTCCTGGCTCGTCTTCCGAGCCTCGTCCGGAAACCAGTACGCCCTCGTCCTGGCCCCCGAAGGCGTCCCCAGCATCTCGGTGTCGTACTGGGCCTTCCTCGGCCCGGCCCTGCTGTGGATCGGCTCCGCCCTGCTGTTGTGGCGCCTGACCCTTCTGGCCCTCACCCACGGTCGGCCCCTCCTGGCCCGGCTGGCGCGCCCTCTGACCGCCTCACTCGCCGGGACCACGGCCGCCGTGCTCTCCCGGCGTCGGCGTCCCCTCGCCCGCTCGGTGGTCCTCCTCGCCCTTGCCGTGTCCTTCGCCGTGTCGACCGCCGTCTTCAACTCCACCTACAAGCAGCAGGCCGAGGTCGACGCCCGGCTGACCAACGGCGCCGACGTCACCGTCGTCCAACCCCCCGGCGCACACACCCCGCCCAGCGCCGCAAGCACCCTGAAAATCGCCGGCGTGCGGCACGTCGAGCCGCTCCAGCACCGCTTCGCCTATGTCGGCTCCGACCTGCAGGACCTCTACGGTGTCCGCCCGGACACCATCGCCCGGGCCACCTCCCTGCAGAACGCCTACTTCTCCGGCGGCACCGCGGCCCAGCTGATGCACCAGCTCGCCCAGCGGCCCGACAACCTGCTGGTCAGCGCGGAGACGGTCAACGACTTCCAGCTCCTCCCGGGCGACACGGTCAACCTGCGCATCCAGGACGCCCGCACCCACGCCCTGCGCCCCGTCCCGTTCCACTACGCCGGCATCGTCAAGGAGTTTCCCACCGCCCCCAAGGACAGCTTCTTCGTCGCCAACGCCACCTACATCGCCAAGACCACCGGCAGCGACGCCGTCGGCGCCTTCCTCCTCGACACCGGCGCGACCCACCAACGGCAGATCGCCGCCCGACTGCGCCACCAGCTCGGCACCGCCGCCACCGTCACGGACCTCACCCAGACCCGCGGCACCGTCGGAACCAGCCTCACCTCCGTCGACCTGGCCGGCCTGACCCGCATCGAACTCGCCTTCGCCGTCCTGCTGGCCGCCGGAGCCGGAGGACTCGTCCTCGCCCTCGGCCTCGCCGAACGCCGCCGCACCTTCGCCATCGCCTCCGTTCTCGGTGCGAAGAAGCATCAGCTGCGCGGCATGGTCCTCACCGAAGCCCTCCTGCTGATCATCGGCGGGCTGGCCGGGGGCGCCCTCATCGGCTGGGCCCTGTCCGACATGCTGGTCAAGGTACTGACCGGCGTCTTCGACCCACCCCCCTCGGCTCTTGCGGTCCCCGGCTCCTACCTGGCGCTCACCGCGCTCGCCGCGCTGCTGGCCGTGCTGGCCGCAGCCCTGAACGGCATCCGGCGGGCCAAGCGCCCCGCGGTCGAGGAGCTGCGAGACCTGTGACCGCACCACGGCCGCCGGCCAAGCGGGCCACGACGCACGCTCCTACGCTGTCGGGCATGCGCCCACCCGCCCTGCCGGACCACGACCGCCCCCGCGTCCTCGTCGTCGAGGACGACGACACCATCGGCCGCCACCTGGAAACCGGCCTGCGCAGCAACGGCTACGCATCCCACTGGAGTCGCACCGGCGAGGGTGCCCTCGCCGAAACCGCCCGCACGCCCTACGACGCCCTGCTCCTGGACCTCGGCCTGCCCGACGCGGACGGCATCGACATCGCCCGCACGCTGCGCGCCCGCCTCCCCGACCTGTTGATCATCATCCTCACCGCACGCACCGACGACATCGACGTGATCGCCGGCCTGGACGCCGGAGCCGACGACTACCTCGTCAAACCGTTCAGCCTGACCGTCCTGCTCGCCCGCCTCCGCGCCCACCTGCGCCGCCGCACCCCGACCACGACCGCGATCCCGCTCCGGCTCGGCGACCTCGTCGTCGACACCGTGGCCCGCCGCTGCACCCTGCACGGCGCGGACGTCCCCCTGCGCCCGAAGGAGTTCGAACTGCTCGCCCTTCTCGGGCGCCACGCGGGACAAGCCGTCTCCCGTGAGACGCTGATGGCCGAGGTCTGGGACGAGAACTGGTTCGGCTCCACCAAAACCCTCGACGTCACCATGGCCGGCCTGCGCCGTCGCCTCGCCGAAGCCACCCAAACGGCTTCCCGCCCGGCCCGGTTGCCCCGCATCACCACGCTCAGGGGACACGGCTACCGCCTGGAGTGCTGACACACCCAGCCCACGGCGCCGCGCCGGCCTGTCGAGCGGCCCGGCCGATTTGCGAAGTCGGCGACTCGTTGGCGGTCCTCGCCCAGCACCATGTTGGCGAGCTCGATGTCCCGGTGGATCACTCCGCGTTGATGCGGTGCGGCCAGATTGGCTGTTCACGCTGCTGCCGGTCCTCAAGAGGGCTCCGGGCAGGGTGGCTTCGTCCGCTGCGAGATCGCGAAGGTTCACGACTCGATGCGCGTGAGCCACGGGCGACCGGCCGCGTGACGGCCGTCATTGACAGACGGAATCCGTACAGGTTGTCATGAACACATGATCCAACCTCCACTGCCGTGGGAGCACGGTCGCTGACCGGGCGCCACGAGCTGCTCGACACCGCCCGGGCCGAACTGACGGCCCGTCCCGGAGTGCTCTTCCACGGCCCCCCGGGGATCGGCAAGTCCACGCTCGTGGCGGCCCTCATGGCGTCCCTGACCACGGATGCCCCGTCGGCGGTCACCGTGCTGCACTGCTCCCCGGCCGAGGAGGACGCCCGGCTCCCGTTCGTCGGCCTCGTCGACCTGTTCGCGCCGGTACCGGAGAGCTGCCTCGAACCCCTCGCGCCCGAGCCCCGGGCAGCACTGAGGGCGGCCCTGCTGCACGGCCCGGAACCCGCGGACGGACGCGGCCGTCTCGCGGTACGCCTCGCTGTCCTGGAGGTGCTGCGCGCGCTGGCCGCCACCGGCCCCGTCGTGCTGGTCGTCGACGGTCTGCAGTGGCTCGACGCACCCACCGCCGAGGTACTCGCCTTCGCCGTACGCCGCTTGGGCGGCCTCGACATACGCGTGGTGGCCGCCGAGCGCGTGGCGGACGGTGAACAGCCCGACCGGCTGCGCTGCTGCCCGCCGGGCACCACCGAACTTCCGGTGCATGCGCTGACGGACGACGAGGTCGCCCATCTGGTGCGCACCGGCGTCGGCACCGACCTGCCCCCGGGAGTGCTGCGGTCCGTCCAGGACACGGCCGCCGGAAACCCCCTGTACGCCCTGGAGCTGGGGCGGGCCGCGGCTCTGCGCGGCCCGGCACCCCTGCCCTCGGGCCCGACACCGCCCGTGCCCCGAAGACTGCGCACCCTGGTCCTGGACCAGGTGCGCACACTGCCCGCGCCGGCCCGGCGCACCCTCCTGGTCACGAGCGCCGCCGCCCGCCCCGACCTCGCCCTGCTGCACGCCGCCGGACTCCCCGATCCCGCCACGGATCTGGCCGATGCCGAACGCCTCGGCATCACAACGACCGACGCCCGCGGAACCATACGCTTCCGGCATCCGCTGCTCCGTGCCGCCGTCTATGCCGACGCCCCGGAACCCGGCCGCCGGCAGGCGCACGCGCTGCTGGCCCACGCGCTCACCGAGCCCGTCGAGCAGGCCCGCCATCTCGCCCACGCCCGTCCGCACCAGGACGAGGACACCGCCCGCACCCTGATGTCCGCGGCGGAGTACGCCCGCCGCGACGGCGCGCTCGGTGCCGCCCGCGAGCTGGCCTTGCTCGCCGCCCGCCGCACCCCCGGCGACCGGCCCGCGGACCGGGCCGACCGGCTGCTGGCCGCGGCGGAGTACGCGTGCGACGCCGGGCAGCTGGAGGAGGCGGGTGAGGCCGCCGAGACGGTACTCGCCGAGTCGCGCTCGGCTCGCCGGCGGGTACGGGCCCGGCTGATCCTGCTGCGCAACGCCGGGCAGGCACTGGAGGGTGCCCAAGCCCTGATCGAGGAGGGCCTCCGGGACGCCCACGGCGATCCGGAGGCCGAAGCATGGCTCCACCACTGGGCGGCCGTACGCGGGCTGCTCTGCGGGGAGTTGGCGGAGGCCGGCGGCCACGCACGGCACGCCGCCCGGCAGGCGGCCGTGGCGGGCGACACGGAGACCCGGATCGGGGCGCTCGCCACCCTCGCCCGGGTGCGGTCCCTGGCCGGCGAAGCGGTCGCGGCGGACGCCACGCTGGAGGAGGCGCTCGCCCTGGCCGGTGGCGTCGACGGCGGTCCGCAGAGCTGGCGGCTGGTCCGGATGCGGGCGATTTTGGCCCTCGACTCCGACAGGGTGCCCGAGGCACACGAGCAGGTGACCGAACTCCTGCCCACGGTCGAGGAGTTCGCCGGCGTCGAGGAGGTCATGGCGACCCTGGTGTCGCTGACCCGGATCCAGGTGCGGGCCGGACAGTGCCCCGAGGCGCTGCGGACCGCGGCACGCTGCGCACAGACCATGGCCCGAACGGCCCCGGCCCTGTACGCGTCCGCACTGGCGGCCGTCGCGGGCGGCACCGCGGAGGACGCCCGGCGGCTGGCCGAACAGGCGGTACGGGCCTCGGAGGCCGACGGCGACCGGCTGTTCCTGCTGCGCTCGCTGGCCGTGCTCGGACAGGCCGAACTGCTCACCGGCGACCCCCAGGGAGCGGCGTCCGCGGTCGAGGCGTTGCAGCGCGTCAGGGAACTCGGGGCGGCCATGTGCGCCGCCGACCCGCCCCTGCTGCACTGGTACGGCGACCTGGCCGAAGCCCTCGTCCTCCTGGGCGAGACGGAACAGGGCGGGGCCGTCGTCCGCGAGGCCCGCGCCCGTGTGTCCGGCGATACGCCCGGCAGCGTGCTGGCGGCTCTGGAGCGGGCGGAGGGACTCCGCGAGGCGGGGATCGGCCGGGCGAGAGAGGGGGCGGCGCGGCTGTGTGCCGCCCTTGACCGGCTGCGCCCGCTCCCCCTGCCCCTGGAGGTGGTACGCACCCTGATCGCGCTCGGTGCGGTCGAGCGCCGTGCGCGCCGCAGGAGCGCGGCGCGCACGGCCCTCACCGAGGCGCTGGAGACCGCCACACGGATCGGCGCCGCTCCGCTGGCGGCCCGGGCCAGGGAGGAGCTGGCCCGGCTGGACGCCGGGGACCGCGGCGGTGAGGCGGGCGGGGGCACGCCCGAACTCACGCCCACGGAGGCCAGGATCGCCGAGCTGGTCGGGGGCGGGGCCACCAACCGGGAAGTCGCGGCGGAGCTGTTCATCAGCGTCAAGACGGTGGAGGGGACCCTGTCGCGGGTCTACCGCAAGATCGGAGTGCGTTCGCGTACCGCGCTCGCCCATGCGATGGCGGTCGCCGTCATCGCCTCCGGGGCGGCCGTCGACTCCGTTGACGATGGTCAAGCGGGCTCCTTGGACGCGGCTGTGACGATCAGTCAACCCAGCCGTTCCCAGGCTCGTCGCGCTCTCGACACACGGCGTTGACGTGTCATCGGCCGTTAACACGTAACGCAAGGGTTCCCCCGCTTATGGGGGTGGGGGCGGTCTTCCTACGGTGAAGTCGTTCCGCTTCCGGAACAACTCCCCCACTCCCCGGAGGACTTCGATGAAGTCACGTCTGAAACTGCTCGGTCTGGTGGCCGCGCCGGCCCTGGTCACCGCCGTCGTCCCCGCCGCCCATGCCGCGACCGCCCCGCAGCCGAACTCGACGCGTACCGCCATCGCCGGAGACGTCCTGCCGGGCCTGAAGCAGAACGCGGCCCGCACCGGGAAGGTCGCGGCCGACAAGCGCATATCGGTGGCGATCAGCCTGACGCCCAGAGGCGGCAAGGCACTCGACACCTTCGTCGCCAAGGTCAGTGACCCGCGATCCGGTTCCTACGGCCACTACCTGACGAAGCACCAGTTCGCGGCCCGCTTCGGCCGCACCGACGCCGAGATCGGACAGCTCAAGGACTACCTGCGCGCCCAGGGCCTGACCGTGGGCACCGTCCACTCGGGCAACCTGCTGGTCGACGCCAGTGGCACCGCCGCCCAGCTGGAGAAGGCCTTCGGCACCAAGCTGTCGACCTGGAAGGACGCCAGCACGGGGCGTGCCTTCTACGCCAACGACAGCGCGCCGACGCTGCCGGGCGCCCTCGCCTCCCTCGTCAGCGACGTGGCGGGTCTCAACAACCGCGTCCACCTGCACCACCAGGCGCCCTCCACGGTCACCCCGCACAACGGCCCGGGCGGCGGCTACACCCCGGCCCAGCTCAAGGGCGGCTACAACGTCTCCGGTACCAGCACCGGCAGCGGCCAGAAGGTCGCGCTGATCGAGTTCGACGGCTTCAAGCAGTCCAACATCACCTCCTACGACAACTACTACGGCCTGGGCTCGCCCGCCCCAACCGTGAAGGCCGTGGACGGCGGCTCCGGCGCCCTCGGCGACGGCCAGGTCGAGGTCGAGCTCGACATCGAGGTCCTGCACGCGATCGCCCCGAAGGCGAACGTCACCGTCTTCGAGGGCCCCAACTCCGACGCGGGCGAGGTCGACACCTACCAGGCCATCGTCGACAGTGGCATCCCGACCACCTCGATCAGCTGGGGCGCCGCCGAGAGCGCCCGCACCACCTCCAACCTCAACGCGGTGGACGCCGTCTTCAAGGCGGGCGCGGCCCAGGGCCTCGGCTTCTACGCGGCCTCCGGAGACGACGGCTCCGACGACGCGGGCGACGGCGGCACCTCCGTCGACTTCCCGGCCAGCGACCCGTACGTCACCGGCGTCGGCGGCACCAAGCTGACCGTCACCTCGGCCAACGCCTGGAGCAAGGAGGTGGCCTGGTCCGGCGGCGGTGGCGGCAAGTCCTCCGTGTTCAAGATCCCCAGCTGGCAGACGGCGGTGCAGAAGAGCGCCGGCGGCGGCTACCGCCAGGTGCCGGACGTCTCCGCCCACGCCAACCCCAGCCCCGGCGTCTCCATCTACTCGCAGGGCTCCTGGAGCTCGGTCGGCGGCACCAGCGCCGCCGCGCCCGAGTGGGCGGCGTTCGCCGCCCTGTACAACCAGCAGGCCGCGGCGGCCGGCAAGGCGAACCTCGGATTCGCAAACCCCGCCCTCTACAAGGCGAACGGCACCGGCTTCCACGACGTGACCAGCGGCAGCAACGGCGCCTACTCCGCCGGCACCGGCTGGGACTTCACCACCGGCTGGGGCTCGTACAACGCCGCGACGCTGGCGAGCAAGCTGCTCGGCTGACGACGGGCGGCCGAGGACCGGAGGACCGACCGGCAGGGCGCGGGCCGGGGAGTGATCCCCGGCCCGCGCCGCGGCATGCGGTGCGGGTTCGCCCGGGCCGGTGGCGGGGATCCGGTGCACCCGCAAGCCCTTCGCGGCACGGTCGGTACATCGCATGCCACCAGGAATCATCGCGGCGCGGGGCGTAGCGTGAAATGGCAGATTGCATCCTGAGCTCAGCGTGGTGCGCCGCGGTGAGCGGCCCCGGTACGGATCCTGACAGGACGCACGACAGGGCGCTCACGGGACCGTCCTGAGCGAGTCGGCGAGGGCCGGTGGGGGGCCGAGCCGGACGACGGCTGGTCCACCGACGGCGATGTCGGTGCCGACATCGCCCGGGCCGGAGCGCCCGCTGAGTCTTCCGGACGCCCGGAAAGGAAGGTGCTCATGTCCTCTTCCATGCGTGCGCTCGTGGCCGTGAAGGCCGGTGAGCCCACCGACGTCCTGCGGCTGGAATCCCTGCCCGTTCCCGCCCCGGAAGCCGGGCAGGCACTGATCCGGGTGACCGCGGCCCCGATCCACGCCAGTGATCTGCACGTGCTGCGCGGCCGCTACGGCTTTTCCCTCGACTTCCCCGCTGTCGGCGGTCACATGGAATGCGTGGGCCGGGTCGCGACCCTGGGCCCGGACACCGAGGGGCCAAACGCCGGCGAGCGGGTGGTGGTCGCCGCGATCCCGGCGGTGCCCGGACCCCCCGTCGCAGGCACCTGGCAGGAGTACCTCGTCATCGACGCCCGAAGGCTCCTGCCGGTACCCGACCAGCTGAGCGACTCCACCGCCTGCCAACTCGCCGTCAACCCCTTGACCGCGCTGCTCCTCGTGACGCGGGAACTCGATGCGCAGCCGGGCGAATGGCTGCTGCAGACGGCCGCCGGCTCCACCGTGGGCCGCCTGGTCATTCAGCTGTGCCGGCATCTGGGGATCCGCACGATCAACGTCGTGCGGCGACGCGGCGCCGTCGAGGAGATCACAGCGCTCGGCGGGGACGAGGTCATCTGTACCGAGGACGAAGACCTGGTGCAGCGTGTGGCCGAGATCGCCGGACCGGCCGGCGTGCGCAAGGCCGTCGACTGTGTCGCGGGCCCCGTCGGCGCCCAGGTCTCCCAGGCACTGGCCCCGGGAGGGGAGCTGGTGGTCTACGGCGCGCTCTCCACCCACCGGCAGACCGACCCCGCGGCACTGACCATCCCGCTGCAGGCACGCTCGGTCATCTACGAGACCAAAACAGTCCGCGGCTTCTGGCTGAACCGCTGGTTCGGCACCACCTCACCCGAAATCGCGCTGCGCGCGCTGGCCCGAGTCCGCGACCTCGTCGCCGACGAGGTGCTCAGCATCCCCCAAGGGCGCCCCTTCCCGCTCCAACGATTCGCCGAAGCCGTCACGCTCGCCGAAGCACCCGCACACGGCACCAAGCCCCTGTTCGTCCTCGAAGACGACCGGGCCGAGAACGGAAATCAGAGAGCGGCCGGGTAGTACTGGCCGAGGCCGCCAGGGCGACGTTCGCGTCATCGACGCCGACACCCGTCCAGTCGTCGTGGTCGGCCGGCCCGTGGGCGCCGCTAGTCCGCTGCTGTCGGTTCGAGGTGGCAGCGGCTGACGGTGGTCTCCCGGATGTCGATCCGATCCGTCCCGAGACCCAGAAAGGGCGAAGGCTCCGATCGGCGGCACCTGGCCGGTTATGGCTTCTTCGGTTCCCTGTCGGGCCGCGTGACGGCCCGCGGTGGGCTGCCGGCCGTACCGACCGAGGCGTAGTCGGCGAGCGAGGACTCCAGCAGGCCGAAGGCGCGGTCCGCCTCCGCGATGACGGTGGCGGAGATTCCGGCGTTGTCCTGGCCGGCGAGGGTGAGTTCCTGGATGCGCTGGAACAGGGTGCGGTGTACGGCGCCGAGCAGGGCGGCGGCGGTGCGGGGGGTGATGTCGCCGCGGGGTGTGCCGGTGGTGTCCGCCAAGGCGGCGGCCAAGGCGGCCTCTCGCAGGTCGTGCAGCTCACGCAGGCGGGCCGAGAGGGTGGGGCTGTCGGCGATCATGTGGGCGAAACCGGGGCCGGAGAATCCGGCGACCGGGTCGGCTGCGGCGGCCGCGTCGGCGAAGGCACGGCGCAGGGCGGTCAGGACGGACTCGCCTGCCTGACGGCCGCTCACCGTAGCGGCCAGGGACGCGACGAAGGTGTCCTGGTGGTCCAGGGCCAGGTCCTCTTTGCGCGGGAAGTAGTTGGTCACCGTCTTCTTCGCCACCCGCGCGGCGGCGGCGATCTCGGCGATGGTGGTCTGCTCGAAGCCCTGACTGAGGAACAGGTCGGTGGCGACATCGGAGATGAGCTGCCGGGTCTCTTGCTTCTTCGCTTCTCGCAGCCCTGGGGGCGCGGGCGGGGTGGCGTCGCGCGACATGGAAGGGATCTTACCCTCGTAGCATTTTTATGTTGACACGACCCAGGGCTGGCGGCATAAATTTACGTCGGTACTAACTTTGCCATGAACCGACGAACAGATGTGGGGAAACACCTTGCGGATCACCGCGTCCACCGTCTCGCTCACCGTCGACGACGTCGCCGCCTCGAAGCGGTTCTTCACCACCCACCTCGGCTACGTGGAGCAGGCCGCCGCCGAGGGGTTCGCCTCCCTTTCACGCGACGACGACGCTGTGGACGTCGTCCTCCTCGCCCGCGGCACCGAGGTGCTGCCGGCCGACCAACGCGACCGGCACGCCGGCGGCCTGATCCTCGCCTTCACCACCTCCGGCATCGAGCACGAGGAGAAACGGCTGCGGGCCGAGGGCGTTGAGATCACCATGCCACTGCGGGAGGAGCCCTGGGGTGAACGCCTCTTCCAGATCGCCGACCCCAACGGCGTGATCGTTCAGTTCGTCGAGTGGGCCACCCCGTCCGGCCCCGAGCACGCTTGACAGTGCAAGCTGACGGTCCCCGGCTCGGTAAGCGAGCGAGTGCCAGGCCGTAAAGCCACTGGCGCCGGCCGCACCTGCTTCGACAAGCTGCGGCACATGGATTGGACGCCCCTGCTCTCCACGCTGACCGGTGCCGTCATCGGCATCGCGGCCACTTTGATCGCCGACCGCAACCGGTGGCGGCGGGAGGAAACCAGGCACGCCCTCGAAGTACGGCGCGAGGTCTACACGGAGTACGTGTCCGCCCTCAAAGCCGCGGGTGAGGAGATACGGGCCGTCGCCCTGGGCGACCACATGTCCGAAGCCGCGCGCGACGCGGCGGTGCGGGAAGCCGTGCGCGGCACCGGCATCTACACGGCGAGCGAACGCCTCTGGCTCATGGGCACCCCGCAGGTCGTGGAGGCGGGGAACGAGGCGTTCCACTGCCTGCGCTCGATCCGCGACGCCTACACCCGTGGCGTGGCTGTCGGCTCCGCCGACGACGCGCCCTTGATAGAGCGGCGGCGCAAGGCCATGGCACGGATGCGTCGCGTCATGCGTGAGGACTTGGGTATCGGCCCCCTCGGGATCGAGTGATGCAGCTCGGGCAGCTCGTTCCGGAAGGGGGGTCCAGGTACCGACCGACCACCCCGACCTCGCCACCCAGCCGGCGGGTGGCCTGGACGCGTGTTCGCGGGGTCATGGACACCAGGTGGTCATCCTTTGGACGACCACCTGTTTGTCATCCATTGGATGACATGCTACAACGGTGTCAGTGAGGCGCATTGGCAGCAACTGCCCGAACCCGCTGGAGGTGTTTTCCGATGTTGATGCGCACTGACCCCTTCCGTGAGCTGGACCGGCTGGCCCAGCAGCTGATGAGTCCGGGCACCTGGTCGCGGCCGTCCCCCATGCCGATGGACGCCTACCGCGAGGGTGACCAGTACGTGGTGGCCCTGGACATCCCCGGCGTCAGCGCGGACGCGATCGACATCGACGTCGAACGCAACATGCTGACCGTCAAGGCGGAGCGCCGGCCCGTGACGAAGGCCGACGACGTGCAGATGGAGCTGTCGGAACGGCCGCTGGGTGTCTTCTCCCGCCAGCTCGTGCTCGCCGACACGCTGGACACCGAGCACATCCAGGCCGACTACGACGCAGGTGTGCTCACCCTGCGCATCCCGATCGCCGAGCGCGCCAAGCCCCGCAAGATCGCCATCGGCGTCGGATCCGGCCGCAAGGAGATCTCCGGCTGAGCCGGACTCGAGGAGGGGCGAACAGCGGCGGAGGACGGGCATCCATCTGATCTCCCCCCGCCTGTCCTCCGCGCCCCGTGGGCCTGAGGAAGGGGTGGCAGCCGACGTGACGGTGCGACGGGAAGCGTTCCTCCAGCATGTGAAGGAACGCGGTGAATACGGAACCTTGCAGGAAGCCGAACGCGCGGCCCGCGTGGTGCTCGCCCTGCTGGGCGCTCACTTGGTCGGCGAGGTACGTGCCCAGCTGGCGGCGCGCCTGCCCGAAGGCTTCGCCTTGATCCTTCTCAACCCGCTGCAGAGCGCCGAGCCGCTACCTCCGGAGCGGTTCGTGCGGGCGACCGCGGCCTGGATCGAGGGTGCCACCGAACAGACCGCTGCCTGGGACGTCAGCGCCGTCCTGTCCACGGTTGCCGACGCCACCGGCGACGACCTCCTCGAACAGATCCTGCTCCAGCTCCCCGCAGGCTACGACCTGCTCTTCGGCCGCCCCCAGCCCACCTGACCACCCACCCCGGTGACCCTGTGACCGCACCGGCCACCACGACCTGGTGACAGAAAGGCAACCACCGCAGTGATGTCCGACCCCAGCGCACCGCTCCCGCAGCCCTACGGCAGGGCGTACGAGCAGATGCTGGAAAAGGTCCGCCATGACGGCGCCTACCCCTCCCGGGAGAAGGCCGAGGAAGCCGTCCGTCTCGTACTGTCGGGACTGGGACGACAGCTGGCCGGCGACGAACGCGTCGAACTGGCCGCCCGTCTCCCCGTCGAAGCCGCGCGCATCCTCACCGCCCAGATTCCCGGCACCCAGCCGCTGGGCGGCTGGGCATTCGTCAGGGACCTCGCCGCCCGCACCGGCGCCTCCCTGGCCACCACCCGCTGGGACACGGGATCCGTCCTCTCCGCCGTCGCGGCCCACGCCGGCCCCGACCTGCTGACCCGCATCCTGCACCAACTCCCCTCCGGCTACGCGCTGCTGTTCGGCCGCGCCGAACTCACCCAAGCCGCCGCACACACGGGCGCGTCTTTCCGGCGTCACAGTGTGTCGGCGAGGAGCCTGCTGCGGCACCCGTAACCACCACGACGCCTTCTGCCTCTCACCCAGCGGGCCGCTCAGCGAGACACGGTGCCGCGATCCCTCGCGTTCCTCACGGCTTGAGGACGACCTTCTCGCAGTGGTCCTTCTTGTTCTTGAACAGGTCGTAGCCGGTCGGTGCCTCGGTCAGGGGCAGCCGGTGGGTGATGATCCGGGTGGGGTCGAGCTTGCCCCGTTCGATCAGCCCCAGCAGCGGCTTCATGTACTTGTGCACGTGGCACTGTCCGGTGCGCAAGGTCAGGGACCTGTTCATCCAGGCACCCGCCGGGAACTTGTCGATCACCCCGCCGTAGACGCCGATGACCGACACCACGCCTCCGCTGCGGCAGGACAGGATGGCCTGGCGCAGGGCGTGCGGCCGGTCGGTCTCGGAGCGGACCGCCTGCTTGGCGCGGTCGTAGAGGTGGACGTGGGAGGCGCCGTGTGTGGCCTCCATGCCGACAGCGTCGATGCACTTGTCGGGGCCCCGGCCGCCGGTGAGTTCGAGCAGTGCCGACCGTACGTCGGTGTCCTCGAAGTTGATGGTGGTGTAGCCCTGGGCGGCGGCCATGTCGAGCCGGTAGGGCTCCTTGTCGATCGCGATGACCTTCTCCGCGCCCAGGACCCGGGCGCTGTCCATGGCGAACTGGCCGACCGGGCCGGCGCCCCAGACGGCGACGACGTCACCTTCCTGGATGTCGCACATGTCGGCGCCCATGTACCCGGTCGGCAGGATGTCGGACAGGAACAGCACCTGCTCGTCGGTGAGGTCCGACTCGATCTTCAGCGCGTTGGCGTCGGCGAGCACCACGCGGGCGTACTCGGCCTGGCCGCCGGCGAAGCCGCCGGTGAGGTGGGAGTAGCCGTAGATGCCGGCGGTGGGGTGGCCGAAGAACTTCTCCGAGATGCCGGCGTTGGGGTTGGTGTTCTCGCAACACGAGTACAGCTCCGCGCGGCAGGACGCGCAGGCGCCGCAGGCGATGGGGAAGGGCACGACGACCCGGTCCCCGACGCGCAGTTTGCCGTCGCTGATGCCGGGGCCGACCTCCACGACCTCTCCCATGAACTCGTGGCCCATGATGTCGCCCTTTTCCATGGTGGGGACGTAGCCGTCGAGCAGGTGCAGGTCGGAGCCGCAGATCGCCGTGGACGTGATCTTCACGATGGCGTCACGGTTGTTGAGGATCGACGGGTCGGGGACGTCTTGCACCTCGACCGAGTTGCGTCCCGTCCAGCAGTTCGCCTTCATGCCAGGGCCTCCTTCAGTTCGTCCTCGGTCAGCGGTCGGGCCGGGTGCTGCGGGAACTCGCCTCGGGCCCGCTTGCCGCCGGGTGCGCCCTCGGAGCGGACGACCTCGCCGGTCTCCGCGATCTGCTTGAAGCGGCGCAGGTCGTCGTCCAGTTGCTGGTGCGGTTCCTCGCCGAAGTAGCGTGCCGCTGCCTTTCCCAGCGCCCCGCCGGGCAGGTCGTAGCGCAGGGTCACCCGGATCTCCGTGCCCCGGTTGCCGGGAGCGTGTACGAAGCGGACCTCGCCGGCGTTGTCGATGTCGGCTCCGTCCACCGACTGCCAGGCGATCAGCCGGCCGGGAATGTCCTGCGTGGTCTCGGCGTCCCATTCGACCGTCTTGCCGAACGGCGCGCTCGCCCGCCAGTGGCTGGTGCGCGGGCCGGTGACGCGCACCTCGTCCAAGTGCGCCATGAAGTCGGGCAGTCGCTGCAGATCGCTCCACAGGGCGTAGACGTCGTCCGGGGGTTGGGCGACGGTGGCGGTCGCGGTCAGTTCCATGGGGGTGCTCCTACGGGTGCGGGTCACGGCCGCGTAGACGTCCGTGGCCGTGATGGCGGTGACCGCGGCGGTCGCGGCGGCGGTGCGGCCCAGGCCGCGGCCGTTGTGGTTCTTCAGGGCCCGGGTCAGCATCGTCAGATCCATGAGGTCGCCGCCCACGCGGCCCCAGAGCCAGGCGGGGTGCGGCCGTGCCAGCAGTCCGGTCGCCGCCGCCAGCTCGCGCACACCGACGGCGGTCGTGGCGGAGCGGTGCCGGAAAGCGTCACCCACGCCCAGAGCCCGGGCGAAGCCCGCGGGGGCGAGGACCTGCGGCACGCCAAGGAGCGCGCTGGCCCAGCCCAGGCCCCGGACGAGCGGATCCTGTCGCAGATGTGAGGTGGAGCGGGTAGCTGTCTTCATAGGTGCTCCCAACATGCGGTCAGCCCACTGGAGTGAGAACGAGTGAGAACGTGAACGGCGCACAGCGGACCACGGCGGAGTTTCCGTGTGGCTCGCATCTACTCCTCGGCGTGGCACTCCCGTCACCGACCGCCGCCGCGGCAGTCCGCGCGCGGCGTGGACGCCGCCTCGGACACGGCAGGAACAGGGCGCCGACCGAGCGTCCGGCCCCGGTAGGAGCCGGGGCCGGACGGCGCTCGTCGGTCGGCCCTGTCGTGCGGGGAGCAGGCGGGCGGGAGCCCTGCGCTTGCTACCGCTTGTGGCCGTTGCCGTGTCCGTCGGGGTGCAGGACCACCTTGGTCCAGCCGTCGTCACGGGCGTCGAAGTGCTCGTAGGCGGTGGGGGCCTCGTCCAGGCCGAGTTCGTGGGAGACGACGAAGCTCGGCTTCGCCTTCCCGCCGGCGATCAGGTCCCGCAGGGCCCGGTTGTACCTCTTCACCGGCGCCTGCCCGGTCCCCATGTGCTGGCCCTTGAACCACATCATGCCGAAGTCGATGGGGACCTTGCCCTGCGCCTCCAGCTCGCCCTGGGCCTCCGCGCCGCCGGGGTCCTGGGGCAGGAACACGCCCACCACGCCGATGTGGCCGGTGAACCTGACCGAGTCGATCAGGCCGTTGAGCGTGAGACTGGCGTCCTCGTGGCCCTGGGGGTCGTGGGCCTGGTAACCGACGCATTCGCAGCCGTTGTCGGCGCCCAGACCGAGGGTGGCCTCCTTGACGACCTGCGCCGGGTCCTGCTCGGCGGTGTTGATGGGGATGGCCCCGATCTCCTCCGCCTTGCGCAGCCGGTCGGGCTGGTGATCGGCCGTCCAGACGCGGCCGGCGCCCCGGAGGAGGGCGGAGTACGTCGCCATCAGCCCGACCGGACCGGCCCCGAAGACGATGGTCTGGTCACCCGGCTTGACGTGGGCCATCTCGGTGGCGTGATAGCCGGTGGGGAAGATGTCGGCGAGCATCACGTAGTCGGTCTGCCGCTCGGCGGCGTCCTCACCCAGACGCAGCGCGTTGAAGTCGCCGTAGGGCACGCGCAGCAGCTCCGCCTGGCCGCCCTGGTAGGGGCCCATGTCGGCGAAACCGTAGGCCGCTCCGGCGAGGGCGGGTTCCGGCTGCATGGTCAGGCAGTAGTTGGTCAGGCCCTGCTCGCACTGCTTGCAGAAGCCGCAGGCGATGTTGAAGGGCAGGACCACGTACTCGCCGACCTGCACCTTGCGCACCGCCGAGCCGACCTCCACCACCTGGCCCAGGTTCTCGTGCCCCAGGGTGCGGCCGGACTCGAACGAGGTGCGGCCCTCGTACATGTGCAGGTCCGAACCGCAGATGTTGGTCGTGGTGATCTTGACGATGATGTCGCAGGGATGCTCGATCTTCGCGTCCGGTACGTCCTTCACAGCGACCGTCCGCGGTCCTTCGTATACCGCAGCCTTCATGATGACTTCCCTCGATGTCGCGGCATGGCGGGATGGGGAAGGCGTGAAGGAGCCCGACTCCCGCACAAGCTGCGACGCGGTCCGCGGCCCGGCACGCCTCTGATGGCGTTCACCTCGGTCAGGGGGAACGATGATCCGCCGCCGGCCCGCTCGCCGGAGCGGAGCTTCAGCACTCGACGGCGTGCCGTGCGGGTCCCCGCCCCCCACGACGCGAAACAGCCCCCCACCGATCGATCGGCGGATTCCCCGTATCGGGACGGCCACCGGACCGACGGCGCATTTCCACTCAGGTCCCCCGCTGGTCACCGTCGTCCTCGACCAAGCGGCGGCGTTCCTGTTCCCGCTTGGAGTAGGCGGCTGCCCGGATCGCCTCATCGCTCTCCAGGCCCGATCCCAGCGCGCCGCCCACCGTGGCGGTGGAAGCGACGAACCAGGACAGGGTCCAGTACTCCGTGGCGGTCAGCGGGGTTCGTGTCGTGGAGGCGAAGACCTTGCCGTTGAGGATGAACAGCGCCCACACCAGATTGACGGCCAGAAGACCCGCGTAGCAGACGACCACCCCGATGCCGACGGTCATGATCGTGGACGCGTTGTAGAGAGTCGTCCTCTTCCTCTCCTCCGGGGAGCCGACTGCTGATCGATGCCACAACTCGGCGTCCACGATCAGCCAGCCGATCATGAGCGCAACGGATCCGACCGTGGCAATCACCAGGCGTGGCGTGCTCAGGGAGGTGGCCAGGGTCCAGATGGTGGAGTTCACGGTGGCGACCGCTCCCGTGGCGAGGGCGGCCGCCAGGGCTTTCGACAGGCCCGGTACCAGGCGCCACGGCCGGTTGGCGCGGACCATACCGCCGAGCACCCTCAGGTAACCGCGCGGCCCGCTGACGACGTACCGCAGATCGGCGCTCTCCTCCTCACCGACCTGGCCGGGGCGAATAGGCGCAAGACGACTGGCGAAACGTCCCAGCGGCTGCTGCTGGGGAGGTTCCCCGGCCCCGGTGGCCCGGGGAGTCGCCAGGCTCAACACGACCTTTTCCACCGCCAGCAGGGCCCTTCTCTGAAGACGCAGACCCCCCAGCGACGGAAGGGACAGCAGGGCAACGCCGTCTCCATGACACAGATCCACCACGAGCTTGCGTCCGTGTGAGTGCAGCGGAAGATCGGTGAGGGCCACGACGATGTCCCAGTGCTCCGCACGCCTGCGGTCCATGATCCGGCGCGTCAACGTGGACAGGTCCTCGGTACCCGCGGTGAAGGGCTCACTGACCACCTCGACGTCGAACCGCCGCCCCTGGCCCGACTCGCCGGCGAGCCGATCAGGAAGCACTCGGGCCAGCCGCTGCGCGATCTCCGTCGGCGCGTCCGGATCCGCCAGAAGAGCCACGACCGTCACGTCCTGCGATGACTCCCCCATGACCGGCCCCTTCCCATCGGTTGACCCGGCGCACACCAGTGCCCAGAATGTCCCCGATATAACGCCGACGCCGCGTGACACGCTGGCCCCCGGCGATACCGTCGGGCCTTACCCGGGAGCGCGGCCGAGCAACAGCGCCTCTCGTGCGGTTCCCTGTCGCGCCTCGGGAGGTACGAGAGGACGGTCGATGTGAGACTGAACGGGTAAGGAGTGATCTCCCCGTGCCGGATCTCACGCATGCGAGCGCCGACTCGGACCCCGCCGTCGATGAGAATCGGCTGGAACAGCTGATCACCGAGGCGCGGACGGCCCTGCCGGTGGAACTGCCCGCCCTGGCCGACCGGAGCGCAGCGGCCCTCGGCCTGGACAGCGCGCGGATCTACCTCGCCGACCTGCAACAACGGCTGCTCGTCCCCATCGACGACGCCTTGGATCCGTTGCCGGTGGAGGGCTCATCGGCCGGCTGGGCGTACCGCACGGTTTCCCCACGGGTAGCTGATGCCGGCGACGGCTTGATCGTATGGATGCCGCTGGTCGACGGTGCGGAGCGGTTGGGCGTGCTGGCGGTGCAGACGGCCGTGCTCGACGGCGTGCTGATGCGCCGCAGTCGGATGCTGGCCTCATTCTTCGCGATGGTGATCTCCTCCAAGCGTGCCTACAGCGACTGGCTCGCCACCCGCACCCGCACCGCGGCCATGACATTGCCCGCCGAGATGCTGCGGGCCTTCCTGCCACCGCGCACCATCGGCAGCAGCAGGTGCTTGTCGACTGCTGTCCTGGAACCGGCGTACGGCATCGCCGGCGACGCCTTCGACCACTCGGTGGTCAAGGACGAGCTGCACACCATGATCCTCGACGGCATGGGACATGATCTGCTCGCCGGTGTGACCACAGCGGTCGCCATGGCCGCGGCACGCAACACCCGACGTAGCGGCGGCCACCTGGCCGAGGTCGTCGACTCCATCGACCAGGCGCTCGCGTAGTGGCTGCCAGACCATTTCTGCACCGGTGTGCTGTGCCGGCTCTACGCGGACACCGGGGTGCTGCGCTGGGTCAACTGCGGCCACCCCACACCCCTGCTGATCCGTGACGAGCGGGTGCTCGCCGGGGCGCTGGACAGCCCCCCGCAGCCGCCGCTCGGCCTGGCCGGCCCATTCATCGCAGCACCACGGCAGGTCCACGAGATGAAACTCGAACCGGGTGACTGCGTCCTGCTGTACACCGACGGTGTCGTAGAAGCCCGCGACGCGGACGGCGAGGAGTTCGGCCTCAACCGGTTCAGCGACTTCATCATCCGCTCCGAGGCCGCCGGCGAGCGGCCGCCCGAGGTGCTGCGGCTACTCATCCACGCCATCCTCGACTACCAGCGCAACGAACTGCGTGACGACACAACCATCCTGCTCTTCGAGTGGCGCCCGCAGCACTCCCCCGCGAGCAGTCAGGCCGACAGCACAACAAGACGTGCCGGACACAGCGGCAGCTCGATCGACGGCGTCCGGCCGCGCTGATCAGCAGGAGCCGAGCCGACTGGTGAGGCAACTTCGTCGGGTGACACTGCGCCGACATGCCTGGGCGAGCGCAGGTCCGCGGAACCGCGGCACCTCGGGCTGCCGCCGGCCACGGCACTCGCCTCAGACGGCAGCGTGCATCTGCGAGGGCCGCGAGCAGGAAGGTGAGAAGAGATCTTGCGCTCCGATGAGATGGAGCAGCCTGTCGATCGCGGGGCTGGGGTCCTGGATGACGACGGTCTTGCTCGCGCTCAGGGCCCGCCGGCGCAGTTCCATCAGAACGCTCAGGCCGGCGCAGTCGCAGAAGCTGAGCCCGCTCAGATGCAGGTCGAGACCGCTCGCCGAGGCGGCGAGTGCTTCGCTCAGCCGACCGCGGAGCCGGTTGCCCGAGACGAGGTCGAGTTCGCCGCGCAGGGTGACACGGACCCGGTCGTCGCCCGGCGCGCACGACACCGCCAGCCGGCCCGGTGCAGGTGCCGCAGGTGCACTTCCACGCGGGCAGGGGACGCCCGGCACGGCGGGGAACTGTGCCCGGCGAGAAGGGTGCTGCATGGCTCACTCCCGGTGCGCTCGTCGCGGTCCGATCCAAGGTTCCCCCGAGCGGGAACACGCGTCAATATATACACGAACTTCAGTACGTGCTTTTGAATGCGTGTACAGGTCTTCGCTAGAGTGGAGGCATGGATGAGGTGCCCGAGCCCCACAACGGCTGGACGTTCCTGACGAACCACGCCCGCGTCCTCGCTGCCATCGCGGACAACCACAGCGCCCGCGTCCGCGACATCGCCGCCCGCTGCCGCATCACCGAACGCGCCGTGCAGAAGATCATCGCCGACCTGGAGCAGGCCGGCTACCTCTCGCACACCCGCCAAGGGCGCGGCAACACCTACCAGATCGACCCCGCCAAGATCCTGCGCCACCCGACCGAAGCAGACCAGGGCCTGACGGTGGCCACGCTCCTCGCCCTGCTCGCCCAGGACGAAGCCCACCGCATGACGCCAGACAGCGAACGCACTCACGCGCCTGCCTGACGGGCGGCAGGCCCTCGCACGAGGGCTCACCATCGCCCTGGTCACCGGCCACGGACCACCAGCCGTGCCGCAGGGCACGGGCCTCGCCGGTGAGAAGCAGGTGGTAGCGGCCGGCGCCGCTCACGCGAGCAGGCACTCGATGCGCTGTGGCGGCAGCTGGCGCCGTGCCTGGCGTTCGGTCTTCTGTGCCACATGGGACACGTGCTGTGCCCTCCGGGGCAGTCGCGGCCTCGGACAGCCGGATCGGAGCGGCGTGCACTTCACGCACACCGCGCCTGCAGAACCGAGCGCCCACCACGCCGTGTTCGGCTCAGTCGTGGAGTTCACCAGCAGCTTCAACGGCCTCACCCTGTACGCCGAAGACCTCGAGACGCCGAACACAGCCGCCGACCCCCAGCTTCTCGCTTACGCCACCCGTTCCGGGCCTGAGGGGCACCGTCGAAGCACTCGGCGGCATCCGTGCCGCCTTGGCGTGCGCAGCGGCCCCGCAGGCAGGAGGAGCAGGGTTCCACTGCTGGGCCTGCGGGGCCGGTGCATCACTCACGTACCCCGCGATGCGCCCGATACGCCCGATCCCTCCCAACCGCCCGCACAGCAGGGCTTGTCATGCGAGTGGGGCCCGGCCGTATCAGGCCGGGCCCCACTCACCTCGCACGTGGCGTCTGTCGTCTACCAGCGGTACCAACGGCCCTTGCGGCCGCCACTGTCCGCGGTGCGGACGACGAAGCCCAGCAGCCACACGACCAGCACGATCACCGCGATCCACCACAGCGCCTTCAACGCGAAACCCGCACCGAAGAGGATCAGAGCCAGCAGAAGAACCAGAAGCAGGGGAACCATAGCTATCAACCTCCTGGCCACCGAATGCCCTCACCTGTCGCCCACAAGCCCACAAAGTGGGAGTTAATTCCGCGATACACGGGGCACATTCACAGGCTGCGCGCCATGCAGCGTTCCCCCGGCCCCGCCCCTCACGCACCTTCGCCCTCTTCCGGCCGCCCCAGCACGGCAGCAAGCCACGACTCTGACTACTTGCGCCGCCAGGGGTTCTGGGCTGGGGTATGCCCGGCTGTTCTGCCTGGTCAACCTCCGGGACACGGTCAGTAGGCATCCTGCCGACGCAGGGAGCGCGGGCGGCCGTCGGGGTCGGCGACGACCCGGTAGAGCGGTTCGGTCAGGGCCCGTGTGACGCGGGACAGACGCGGCGGGTGATAGGTGCGCAGCCTTCCCGGCGGTCGTGGACCGTGACGGCCGCCGTCGTGCCACGCGTCCAGAGCGGCGGCCGAGTCGGCGTAGGCCGCAAAGGCGCGGCCCGGGTCGCAGAGAGCAGCCGCTTCCCCGTCCCCGTCGCGGTCGAGGTGTTCGAGATTCAACGACAACCGCAGCTCGCGCGCGAAGACACGGGCGCCGTCACCCAGGCCGCCGGGGTCCATCGGTTCACGGGGATCACGGGTCTCGTCGAGGACAGCGCAGCTGAGTTCCGAATCGTGGGTCCAGGAGCGCCGGTTGACGTTGTCGGAACCGACCGAGGCCCAGACATCGTCGATGACACAGACCTTCGCATGGACGTACACGGGCGTCCCGGCGTGGTTCTCCAGGCTGTAGACGGCCACTCGGTCACCGCCGCCCCGGCGCAGGACTTCCAGGGCGCGGATCCGGCCCAGCAGATTCATCGGTGTGCTGATCCGCCCTTCTTGGTCCGGAAGTGGCGGCAGGACGGCGATCATCCGCAGGCCCGGATGATCTGCGAGAGCCTGAGCGAACGGCCGGCAGGCACTCTCTGACCACAAGTACTGGTCCTCCAGGTAGATCAGCCGGCGTGCCCGCCGCAGAGCCTTCATGTAGGCGCGGGCGATGCTGCGTTCACCGTCGGGAGCGAACGGATAGCCCCTGAGGCGGTTCGGGTAGGTGCGCAGGACCTGGACCGTGTGGGAACCGCGGGGGCCCGGATCGGGTTGCTGTTCGGGGAGCGGATCCGCCTGAGTGTCCTCGCCCCGGAGTGCCGCCCGCAGCCGGCTGCGCGGGCTGCGACTGAGCGGAGCCGGGTCCGTCCACCGCTCACGGAACGTGGCCTCGACATCGCCCACGGCGGGCCCCCGCACCGCCAGCTGGACGTCATGCCAGGGCGGACGGGAACCGTAGGCGTTGGCGATGCGTTGTGCCTGCGGGTCACCTTGATGGGCGGCGTCGTCCCGACGGCTGTGGCACAGATCGATCCCGCCGACGAAGGCGACGTCCCGCTCGGGCCGACCCGGGTGGCGCAGCACCACGAACTTCTGATGGTGCGAGCCGCCCGGCCGCACGCGCATGTCGAGCAGGCACTCCCCTCCCGCCTCCTCGATCTCCTCCCCCAGGTGATAGTTCTCCTGTTCGCTGAACTGGAAACGATCCAGGTGCGAGCGCCACACCAGCCCCTTCACGACGACACCCCTGCGTGCGGCGTCGCGCAACACGTCGCCGATAGCGCTGTTTGGACCGTCCAGCAGCTCGTCGGGGTCACCCCGCCAGTCCGTGAACATCAAGATGTCACCGGCCCGCTGCGCCCGCACGGCCGCGAGCAGCTCGGCGAAGTACACCGCCCCGTGTACCAGGGGGCGGACGTCGTTGCCCGTGGACCACGCCGCACCGTCGGCATGACGGCGGTCCACCCGCGACGCGGGATTCCCGCGCTGAGCGGGGGTGAGCAGCCAGTCGGCGCGTTCCACGTGACAGCCCTTCCAGCCGACGGCCCTTCCGGGATCTCCTGGTAGATCCTTTACCCCCGGAGCGCCTGACCACGCGATTCCCACTCCGACAGTCCCGCGGCTTCGGTGCGTGGTCCAGCGTCTGCGTTCCTGCCCCGAGGCCACGCTCCTGACCCAAGGCCAACCCCTCAGCAGGTGCGCCGGTAGGGGAGATCCGGGAGATACGTCTTCCAGGCGGACTCGGACAGCCCCGAACCGGCGCGCTCGCAGACCTCGGTGAGCAGATGGTGCGGGTTCAGGTCGTACAGCTGTTCGGGGACGTGGGTGCCGGAGGCGTGGAGCGACCCGTCGGCGCCGAACGCGAGGGCGTGTATCTCGTCGCCCGGGGTGGGCAGGGTGGTCCCCAGGAGCCGTTGGGACGCCAGGTCCCACAACTGGAGACCGCCCGCCGAACCGGCGACGGCGAGCGTACGCCCGTCGTGGGAGAAGGCGAGCGCGGTCACCCCGCCGGTGGTGTCCGTGGTCGGGTCGGACGTGGTGCCGTCCAGCACACCGAGGCGCACCCGCGCGGTACCGTCCCAGAGGGTGACCCGGCCCAGGACGTCTCCCACGGCCAGCCGTGAGCCGTCGGGGCCGAAGGCTGCGGTGGTGATCAGGTCCTCGCCGAGCACGCGCGGCTCCATGCGCCTGGCGCGCAGGTCGGCGACCAGGCCCTCCTGGGTGACCAGGGCGGCCCCGTCGTACCGCAGGGCGAGGCCCACGCCCTGCGAGGCGGAGGTGACGACGTCACTGGGACGGACACTGCGCACGGTCTTCACCCGCTTGTCCCGACGCACGTCCCACACCTCCACGGAGGGCCGTTCCAGGGACCGGTAGACCAGCAGGGTGCGGCCATGGGTGTCGAGGGCGAGACCGTCCGCCGCGAGGTGCCTGTCTTCGGCGGCGCCGATGACCACGGCGGCGCGTGCGCGACGGGTCTTGAGGTCCCAGACCGTGATCCGGGCCCGGTCCGGCCGCGTCCTGTCCTCGGAGTGGTAAGGGTTCGGGCCGGTCGCCAGATATCTGCCGTCGCCGCTGAGCGCCATGAGGTCGGCGCAGGAGTCCGTGCCGGGACACGGCCGCGCCGGCGGTTCGAAGACCACCCCTCCCCCTCGGGTGTCGAGCACCTGCACCCGCCGCTTGCCGCCCGTCTCCACAGTGCGGGCCAGGACGCGGCCGTCGTCGGAGAGTTCCGCGCGGTACGCCGCGGGCTGCCGCCGGCGAGCCGTCGCGGCGGCGCCGAGGGCCAGTGAGCGGACGACGGTCGCCGAGCCGCCGAGATAGCGCACCACCCCCGCGGCACGGTCGTAGGCGACGTCGGCCCACTCGTCCGCGATCCGCCGGCTCAGCACGGGCACCTGCGGGCGGTCCGCCCGCGCCACCACGAGCCGGTGGGGTCCGGTGCCCACGAGGAAGGTGCCGCCCGGCCACACCTGGGTCAGTCCCTCACCCTTGTAGGACGGGGTTGCGCGGCCGGTGCGCAGATCCCATCCGTGGATCCCGTCGTCGCCGGCGACGGTGAGCGTGCGGCTGTCGGGGGTGAACGCCAGGGCGTGGTCGCGGCATTGGGCGGCCCGCGCCTTCGCCGTCCACGGCGCCGAGACCTTCCGCAGGTGCGCGAGATCCCAGAGCTTCACCGCGTGAGCGCCCGTGCACAGGGCGAGCCACCGCCCGTCGGGGCTGGCGGCGAGGCCGTCGACGCCCCCGTCCGGTGCGGGAATCCGCAGCGTCGGGCGGCCGCTGCGCGGGTCGTAGGCGTGCACACCGCCGTCGTCCCAGTCGACGGCGACCAGAGCGCGCCCGCTGAAGTCGAACGGGGTCTCCATCGCATCCACTCCGGGGAGCGTCCTGGTGACCCGCCCGGACCGTACGTCCCACAGCTCGATGCGGTCTCCCGCCAGCAGCGCGAGGGTGCGGCCGTCCGGGCCCACGGCGGCCGGGACGCCGTCCATCAGCTTGCCGGGGCCCCGCGCGGACAGCGTGAGCCGACGCGTGCGCAGGTCCCAGATCCGGACCCGGTCCGCCGTCACGGACACCACGGACCTGCCGTCCGCCGTCAGCCGGTGCACGTTGTTGCCCGAGCCGTCGAAACCGGCGTCCGCGCCCGGCACCGGGAACACGTCCTCGTCCCGCTGGGCCATCGCCCCGATCAGCGTCGACCGGGTCTCCGTCGTGTCGGCCAGCCGCGCGGCGGCGACGCTGAGCCGCATCGCGGTGCGCGGATCGGAGAACCGCATGCCGTCCGCGACGGCGGCGACCCGACGGGCTTCGGCCTCCACTCGGCGGCGGTCGCTGGTGCGGTTCTGCTGCCAGGCGGCGGCTCCGGCGACGAGTGCGAGCACGAGAAGCGTGGCGAGGGCGCCGACGAGTCCGCGGCGCCTGCGGCGCTCGCTGAGGCGCGCGGCACCACTGGCCGTCAGGAACACCCGCTCCTGCTGGGTGAGCGCCGCTCCGGCCAGTTGTTCCTGCGCCGTGGCCAGCCGTGTGCCGCGGTACAGGGCACCCGGATCACGGCCGAGCTCCTCCCAGGTGCGGGCCGCCTCGGTCAGCCGTCGGTGCACCCGCAGATGGTCGCGTTCCTCGTCGATCCAGCCGGACAGCCGGGGCCAGCCGGTGATCAGCGCCTCGTGGGCGAGGTCCACGGTGCCGTGGTCGAGCGTCACGAGCCGGGCCCGCGCCAGACGATCGAGGACGAGGGAGACGTCGGCGGGGGCCGGCGGTCCTGCTGACGGGGCGGTGGCGGCGGGGCTCGGCGGGCCGGTGAAGTCGAGTTCGGCGCGGTCGACCGGGCGGCGGGTGTCCTGGGATCCCTCACCCGGGGTGATGAGTCGCAGCAGGACGAGGCGGGCGAGTTCCGCGTGTTCGGGGGACAGGTCCGCCCAGACCTCCTCGGCGCTCTGGGCGATGGCCCCGTGGACACCGCCCGCGGCCTCGTACGCCTCCTCGGTGAGTGCGCGGCCGCGGCGGCGGCGCCAGGTCTCGCGCAGGACGTGCGACAGCAGCGGGAGTCCGCCGGGCTCGTCGGCCATCTCGTCGACCAGGCGGGCGGTCAGGGTCCGTTCGACGATGTGTCCGGCGCTCTGGGCGGGCTTGACGATCACCTCACGCAGCTCGGCCGGGTCCATCGGGCCGACCAGCAGGCCCGTCTCCCCCAACGCCTCGGCCAGACCCCGGTGTTCGGCGCAGCGGCCGTAGAAGTCCGCCCGTACGGCGATGACGACCCGCAGCCTGCTCTCCGGCCGCCGGGCGGCGAGCAGCAGGTCGAGGAACGCCCGGCGTTCGTCCGGATCCCGGCAGAGGGTGAAGACCTCCTCGAACTGGTCGACGACGACGAGGGTTTCGCCCGTCGCCGCCGGTCGAAGCGCGCCCGTGTGGGTGCGGGCCGGATGCGGGCCCGGAGTGAGAACGCGGATCGCGGCCAGTTCGCGCTCGGCACGCAGGGCCGGGATGAGTCCGGCCCGCAGGAGCGAGGACTTGCCGCTGCCGGAGGGGCCGAAGACCGCGGTGAAGCGCCGGTCGCGGACCTGCTGCCGCAGGGCCGTGACAAGACGGTCGCGGCCGAAGTACCGGTCGTGGTCGTCGGGTTCGAAGCGGGCGAGTCCCTGGTAGGGCGGCTCCGTGTCGTCGTCCCGGCCGGCGGCCGCCTCGCGGACCTCCCGGTCGGCCTCCTGCCAGCGGCGCTCCCACTCCCCCGGGTCGCCCCCGCAGGCCGTGGCGTAGGCCAGGGTGACCTGGAGCGAGGGCAGGTGCTCGCCGGCCGCGGCCTGGGAGAGCGCGGTCACGGAGAAGTGCGCCCGGCGGGCGAGTTCGCGGTAGGTGGGGCCGCCGGCCTCCTGGCGGAGCTTGCGCAGGGCGTACGCGAACTTCGGCACCGGCCCGGCGGCCGGATCGACCGGAGTCTCCCGGCGGCCCATGTGTGCTCCGTCTCCCCGTGTCCGCTCGCGCCTCCCTGTCGTGGACGCGTGTCCGCCGCCGACACCCTAAGGAACCCTCCGCTCCTCCCGCAAGGTTCCGCAGCGCCCGCCACCAGGCACTTTGTTTTGTTCACCGTGGCGTGCGGTGGCTGCTGAACAACGTGCCGAGCGCTGGAGTGGTGGTCACGGGCCTCGTTCCAGGGGCCGGTACCGCAGCGCGCGGTCCCTGCGCACAGACGCAACGAGAGACGACATGACCCTCACGAAGGGGGCGGCGACACCGCCCTCACGCACTGCCCGAGGTGTCCTCACGGGGGTGGGACACCTCGGGCAGGCCTCCCCGCCCGCACGGCCCGGGCGACGGCGCTTCTCCCTCGCGCGCCGGGCTCCGGCCCACTGGCTCGGATGCACGGTCTTCGCGGTGATCCTGGCGATGACGACGGGGCTCGGCCCGCACCGGGTCTGGGGTGCCTGCGCGGCGGCCGGATACGGCACGGCGGCGCTGCTCGCCCTGCGCGACTCGCGCACCGGGAAACGGGCCGCGGTGACGGCCGCGCTCCTCGGGGCGGTCGTGGTGCCGCTGGTGGTGCTGGTCGTCTCGGGTGCGGCCCAATCGGAGGTCGGGGTCGTCGAGCGCTCGGGGGCGCTGTTGCTGCACACCGGCAGCCCCTATCTGCCGCATCCGGCCCACACCGTGGACTACAACCCGTATCTCCCGGGGATGGCCCTCTTCGGCGTCCCCCGCGCTCTGTTCGGCGACGGTCCGCTCACCGACGCCCGCGTCTGGTTCTGCCTCACCTTCCTGGTCTGCATGTTCTTCGCCGCGCGGCGCCCCGCCGGGGGGCTCGGCCCGACGCCGGCGGGCGCGGTGTCGCTGCTCGCCGCCTTCCCCGCCGTGGCGCTGCCGCTGGCCGTCGGCGGGGTGGACCTGCCGGTGGTGGGGCTGATGTGCCTGAGTCTGGCGCTGGCCGGCCGTGGCGGCTCGGGCACGGCGGCCGGCGTGGCGATGGGCGTGGCGGCCGCGCTGAAGTGGACGGCGTGGCCGCTGCTGCCGGTGGCGCTGGTCCTGCTGGCGGTCACGGCGGGCCGCCGCACGGCGTTGCGGGCGGCTCTGGCCGCGCTGTCGGTGGCGGCCACGGCCGTCGTGCCCGTCGCTCTCGCCGACCCGCACGCCTTCGCCGAGCACGTGGTGCTCTTCCCGCTCGGTGCGGGCGGGGTCCGCTCGCCGGCGGCCAGCCCACTGCCGGGCCGTCTGCTGGCCGTGTACGTGCCGGGTGGCGCCGCTCTCGCGACGGCCGCGCTGGTGGCCGCCGCGCTGGGGGTGACGTTGTCGCTGCTGATACGGCCGCCCCGTACGGTCCGTGCGGCGGCGGACCGGCTGGCGGTCGGCCTGGGGCTCGCCATCTGCCTGATCCCGGCGACCCGCTTCGGCTATTTCGTCCTGCCGCTGGTCCTCGCGGGCTGGTTCCGGTACACGTCGAAAACCGGTGGCTCTTCCTCCGCGCGCCCGGCCAACCTGCCTCCGTATCCAGTCCCGGGGCGTCCGGACTCCGACCGGCTCTCCGGTGGCCTGGCCGCCTCCGGCGACATCACCCTTCAGGCGATCCGCGCGCAGCCTGCCGCAGGTGCACGAGACGTTCAGCGCGGGACGTTCAGCACGTGACGCGGAGCCTCATGCGTATACCGGCGCCCCTCGACCACAGCAGCGGCAGGGCGGCCCTGCCGGTGGCAGCCTGACGAGGTGCCAGGCGTGCGGCTGCGGAGATGCACACGGGGCAGTTCCAGCGGGCGCAGCCACCCCGGAACAACCACGCCTACGGCTGTCAGAGGGGTCCGCTCCTCCCCCGGCCTCCGGAAAGTGAGACCTGCTCGAGTCCACCGGCACGGAGGGCATCCTCGATCTCGCCGAGCTTCGCTGACGACAAGACTCCCACCTGCTCGGTCAGATCTTCCCGGGCCAGCGTGACCAGCCAAGTGCACGGGACGAGACCGGGACGTGGCAGCGCCACTCGGAGGACGCCCTCGAGAGGCAGCCCATCGGACGCCCCCACGGCCACCTCGACGGCCACACCGCTGATCTCCGTCCCCGCGGGAGCGACGACCTGCATCGCCAGGAACCCGGACGCTTCGTCTCCTGACAGCAGTACTACCGGCCGCCGCTCGTCAAAGTCCGCCAACCAGACCTCGCCGCGCTGCATGTGCCCTCCCGACGCAGGATCGCGGGGGAACCTTGCACGCCCCCGGACCGAACACCTCATTGTCGGCCGTAATCCAACCAGTCCAGCGGTCGCGGCGGCCGGTGAACCCGGTGAACCTTCGCGGTCACAGCACTGGACACGCGTCGGGCGACCTTTGCGTGCGTAGCGCCCGGCCTGACTTGCGCCTGGCGGGGACGGGAACGCCTCACGCCCGCCCACCCGTTGGGTCGCGGCTCCGCTGGGTCTATCGTCTGAATTCTGAGGTCTGGACGAGGAGGACGGCCGGTGATGCCGCAGGACGACGCCGTGATCGGCTGCACGGGAAAGGTGCTCATCGGGACGCGGGGATCCGCGGGCCCCGGAGAGGTACTGGTGCGGGTCCGAGGCGGCTCCGAGACCTTTCTGGCCTGGTCCGAGGACCCCCTGCCCGCGGGCGCGACGGTCCTCGTGATCGAATCGCGGGGATGCCGGAAGGTCGGCGTCATCGAGTGGGTGGATCCATTGGAAGCGCTGGGCGGAGAGGCCGCCGGCGCAAGCTGAGGAGTACAGCATGTTCGGATACCGCGTTCCCGCTCCCGACGAGGCGATGTTGATCTCGGGGGGCCGGCGGGGACTGGGGGGCGCGCCGTTCCGAGTGGTCACGGGGCACGGGAAGTTCGTGCTCCCGGTCTTTCGCAAGGTCCGCTTCCTCACCTTGTCGATGTGCGAGTCCGAGGTCACCGAGACCTGTGTGACCAAGCAGGGCATCTCCCTGCACGTCCGCGCGGTCATCGCCTTCAAGGTCGGCAACGACCCCGAGAGCATCATCAACGCCGGTCAGCGGTTCCTCTCCGACCAGGAGCAGATGTCGGTGCTCACCGGCCGGATCTTCGCCGGGCACCTGCGCGCCATCATCGGCTCCATGACGGTCGAGGAGATCGTCACCGAGCGCCAGAAGCTCGCCGCCGAGGTGCTGGACACCTCCAAGACGGAGATGGCGACGATCGGCCTGATCGTCGACTCCCTGCAGATCCAGTCGATCGACGACGGCGACACCGGTTACATCGACGCGATGTCGGCCCCGCACAAGGCGGCGATCCAGCGGCAGGCCCAGATCGCCCAGGCCCAGGCCACCCAGGCCGCAGTCGAAGCGGAGCAGGCGGCGGCCCGGAAGCAGGCCGAGTACGCCCGACAGACCGCGATCGTCAAGGCTGAGTACTCGGCCGAGGTGGACCGCGCCCAGGCGGAGGCCGCACAGGCGGGGCCGCTGGCCCAGGCCCACGCCCAGCAGGAGGTGCTGGCCGCCCAGACGGAACTGGCCGAGCGCCAGGCGGAGCTGCGTCAGCAGCAGCTGGTCGCCGAGGTCGTCAAGCCGGCCGAGGCCGAGGCCGAGCGGGTGCGGATCCTCGCGGCCGCCGAGGCTCAGCGCATGAAGATCCAGGCGGAGGCGGCGGCCTCGTACGACCGGGTGGCGCTGGACCGGATGCTGATCGACCAGCTGCCGCAGATCGTGAAGGAGGCGGCGGGCGGCCTCGCGGGCGCCCAGGTCAACGTCCTGAACGGCGCGGACGGCCTCGGCGAGATCGCCGCCGGCCTGGTGTCCCAGGGCCTGACGATCCTCGACTCGGTGCGGCAGAACATGAGCGGCCAGGACAAGAACACCAAGGCGGACAGCAACACCGGCTCCCAGGGGCTGCTGCAGCTGCGCTCGGGCAAGGAGCGGCCGTCGGACAACGGTCCGGTGAACGTCGACTAGCTCATCCGGTGGCATGGACGACGGTGAAGTGCCGGTCGGTGGCCGGTCCGCAACACGTCCAGCACCGCCACCGCCAGTTCCTCGGCGCTGATGCGGGACTCCCCGTCGGCGCCGAGGAACAGCGTGCCGGTACCGCGCCCGTAGCGACCGGTGCGCTCACCGGATTCCCGTACGGCCGGGGAGCTCAGGTACTCCCGGTCGCCGCCGGTGCGCAGCATGTTTTCAGTCGGCCGGTCCGCTGTCGGATTTCGCAGCGAGGCGCTGCCGCTCCACCGCCGCGGACCGGATGGCCGGCCCGCCGGCGCCGTCTCCCGGCAGCGGCGGGAACGCGGCGCGCAGCAGTTCCTCGGCCGCCTGCAGGTCTTCCGCGGTGCCGGTGACCGGCCCGCCTGTGGTGAACCGCGGCTGGTAGTGAGACGGCTGGCCGCCTGCTCCTTCTCCGGTTCGGCGACCAGGTGGGCACGGGCGGCGACCACGGCGCTGCGGGAAGGCCCGGCGCTGTCGCCGCCGTTCCAGGACACGTGGCGGTCGACCTCGCGGTGGCCGTGAGGGACGACCGATCGCAGGACCGCGAGGCCGCGGCCGCTTGCCGAACTCCCCGTGCCGCGCCCTCACATCACCTTCGCGGGCGCCGTTGACGCCGTGTCACGGATTCGCGTGACCGGGAACCGCCGTGACCTCCCGCGGGCCTGTCAAGAGGCTATTTCTTGGGACTTTCGGGGCAGTTGATCGTCACGGAAGGTGGTCCTCGCGTCGTCGTCGTACGAAACCGAGGAGAGCCTGCCGCATGTCCACTGATGACCACGGGTCGCTGCCCCTCACCTCGGCGCAGGCCGGTGTCTGGTTCGCGCAGCAACTGGATCCCCTGCGCCGTGACTTCGCCATCGGCGAATACCTCGAGATCCACGGGGCCGTCGACTCCGGGCTCTTCCAGGAGGCGCTGCGCCGGATGCTGGCGGAGACCGAGGCGCTCGGGATGCGCTTCGGGGAGGCGGACGGAAGGGCGCGCCAGTGGCCCGCCGCCCGGGCGCCGTTCGTGCTGGAGACCCTCGATGTCAGCGGTGCGCCCGACCCCCTCGCCGCCGCCGAGACGCGCATGCGGGCCGAGCTGGAACGGCCCATGGACCCGGCCACCGGTGACGTGCACCGGCAGCTGCTGGTGCGCACCGGGCCCGCGTCCTTCTGCTGGATGCAGGGCTATCACCACATCGTCGCCGACGGCGTGAGCGGACTGCTCCTCGCGCGCAGGGTCGCCGCGCACTACTCGGCGCTGGTCGCCGGGGAGTCCGCGCCGCCGTCGGACGCCGCGCCCTGGCGGGACATCGTGGCGGAGGAGGAGGCGTACCGCGCCTCCGATGCCTGGCAGGCCGACCGGGCCTTCTGGCAGGACGCGCTCGCGGACGCGCCCGAGCCGGCCGGTTTCGCGGGACGGCCCGCCGAGGGCGGCCCGGCCGCACCGACGAGCACGGTCGTACGGGTGCGGGGCGACCTGCCCGCCAGCGACGCGCGGCTGCTGCGCGAGGCCGCGCGGACGTACGGGACGCGCTGGTCGGCACTGGTCATGGCGGCGGCCGCCGCCTATCTGCACCGGGTGAACGGCACCGAGGACGTCGTGCTCGGCCTGCCGGTCACCGGGCGCGCGACGGCCGCGGCCCGCCGGACCCCCGGCATGTTCTCGCGGGTGCTGCCCTTGCGCCTGTCCGTGACCGGGACGATGACCCTGGACGACCTGGTGCGCCGTACCTCGGCCGGCATCAAGGAGGTGCTGCGGCACCAGCGGTACCGCTTCGAGGAGGTGCACGCCGGGGGGCGGCTGTGGGACGCCACGGTCAACCTGATGTCCTTCGACTACGGAGTGGACTTCGCCGGGGCCCCGGCCATCGCGCACAACCTCTCGGTCGGCCCTGTGGACCACCTCACCGTCAACGTCTACGACCGCGGCGGCGACAGCCCGCTCACCGTCCAGGTCGAGGGGGACGCCACCGAGGTGGACGAGGCGGAGGCCCACCGGCACCGGGCCCGGTTCACCCGGTTCCTCGCCGCCCTCGCCGCGGCGGGGCCGCAGGCCCGCGTCGACGCGCTGGAGCTGCTCACGCCCGACGACGAGCGGCGCCTCTCCGCGTTCGCGGACGGCGGGACGGCCGAGGTGCCCGCGCACCGCTGTCTGCACGAGCTGTTCGAGGAACAGGCCGCGCGCACCCCGGACGCCGTCGCCGTCGTCTGCGACGGCGAGGAGGTGACGTACGACGCTCTGGACGCGTGGGCCGAGGCCGTGGCGCGGCGGCTGCGGCCGGTGACGGAGCCGGGCCGCCCGGTCGGTGTACGGGTGGGCCGCTCGCCCGCGATGGTCGCGGCGCTGCTCGGCGTCCTCAAGGCGGGCGGCTGCTATGTGCCCCTGGACCCCGCGCTGCCCGCGGCCCGCGTGGCGTACGTGGTGGAGCGGGCCGGGATCCGCGCGGTCGTGGCCGGTGCGGACGCCACCGGGTCGCTACCGGAGCACACCGCGGTGGTGCCGGTGCCGGTGTACGGGCCAGCGGCGCCGTACGCCGACGCCTCTGAGGGGCCGGACAGGACCCCGCTGCCGGCGGCGGCCGCCGCGTATCTGCTGTTCACCTCGGGCAGCACCGGCGAGCCGAAGGGGGTCGTCGTGCCCCATGCGGCCGCGGTGGACTCCGTGCACGCCCATCTGGCCTTGGCCGGCGTGCGGCTCGGGCAGGGCGCGGGCGAGCGGTTCCTGGGGTTCGCGTCGTTGTCCTTCGACGTGTCCGTGCTGGACGTGTTCGGTGCGCTGCTGAGCGGCGGCGCCCTCGTGCTGGCCGCCGACGAGGAGCGCACGGACCTCGACCGGCTGCAGTCGCTGATGGTCCGCCAGGCGGTGACCGTCGCCGATCTGCCGCCCGCGCTGCTTCCGCTGCTGGATCCCGGCGCGGTGCCCGCGCTGCGTTTCCTGTCCACCGGCGGTGAGGCACCCTCGGCCGACGCGGTGGCGCGCTGGGCGGCCGGCGGCCGTGAGGTGTGGAACTGCTACGGCCCGACCGAGGCCACCGTCGAGGTGACGGTGCACCGGTGCGCATCCGCCCCGGACGGCCGGGTGCCGCCGATCGGACGGCCGATGCCCAACCACCGCGCCTACGTGGTGGACTCCCGGTTGCGGCTGCTGCCGCCCGGCGCGGCGGGCGAACTGTGCGTGGCGGGCACCGGGCTGGCGCACGGGTACGCCGGACGGCCGGGCCCGACCGCCGGGAGTTTCGTACCCGACCCGTTCTCGGGCGTTCCCGGGGCGAGGATGTACCGCACGGGCGACCTGGTGCGCTGGTCGCAGGACGGCGTCCTGGAGTACCTGGGCCGGATCGACCAGCAGGTCAAGGTGAACGGCTACCGCGTGGAGCTCGGCGAGATCGAGGCCGTGCTGGGCCGGCATCCCTCGGTGCGCCAGACGGTCGTCGACGTGCGGCCCGCACCGGGCGGCGGGCGCCGTCTGGTCGCCTTCGTCGCTCCGCAGCCCGGCGGTACGGTCGCCGCCGCGGACCTCACCGCCCACCTCGCGCGGTTGCTGCCGCCCTACATGGTGCCGCACACCTTCGTCACCCTGGACTCCCTGCCCCTGACCGCAGGCGGGAAGGTCGACCGCCGGGCGCTGCCCACGCCGGAACCCGCGCCGGAGGCGGGAACGGAGGGTCCGGTACGGGAGGCCGTCGGCCCCGTGGGGACGCTGTGCGGGCTGTTCGCCCAGGTGCTGGGCCGTCCGGTCGCGCCGGACGACAACTTCTTCTCCCTCGGCGGTGACAGCATCGCCGCCCTCACCCTGGTCAGCCGCGCCCGGGGGAAGGGGTTCGCCTTCACCCTGGGTGACGTCTTCACGCACAAGACCCCGGCGGCCCTCGCCACCGCCGGCGCACCGGCCGCGCTACCGGAGCCGGCCGGGCCGGCCGAGGCCTGCGGGGAGTCGGCGGCGACGCCCGTGATGCGGTGGCTGCTCGACGGGCCGGGGCCGGTCGGCCGGTTCAGCCAGTCGATGACCCTCACCCTGCCCGCCGGCGCGGACGACGCCCGGCTGGTCCGCACCCTCCAGACGGTCCTCGACCGCCACGCGGCGCTGCGGATACGGCTGGCCGAGGGCGCCGACGGCCGGCCCGCGCTGGTGATCGGCGCACCGGGTTCGGTCGACGCCGCCGGGGTGCTGCGCCGGGCCACCGGACCGTGTGACGCGCGGACCGCCGCCGACGAGGCGGCGGCGGAGCTGGACCCGTGGCGCGGAGTGCTGGTGCGGGCCGTGCGGTGGGAAGGGCCTGGCGGGCTGCCGGACCGGCTGCTGCTGTGCGTCCACCACCTGGCCGTGGACGGCGTGTCCTGGCGCATCCTGCTCGAGGACCTCGCCTCCGCCTGGGACATGGCGGACGGCGACACGGCCCCGGTGCGGTCCGCGGACGACCCGGGGACGCCGTTCCGTGCCTGGGCCGCCCATCTCCAGGAGCTGGCCGCGTCTCCGGAGGTGCTGGCCGAACTGCCCCACTGGCGCCGGACCCTGGCACCCGAGGACGACGTCACGGCGCGGGGCGGCGGCCGCGCCGCGAGCCGCGTCGGCCTCACGCCGTCCGAGGACGCCGCCCTGCCCGCGGACGAGGGGACACCCGCGCCCTGGGACCGTGTGCCGGACCCGGTGCGTGACACCGTCGGCACCACCCGCAGCCGCACGCTGACCCTTCCGGCGCAGTGCGCCGGACCGTTGCTGACATCGGTGCCGGCGGCCCTGGGCACCGGTCCCGCCGAGGTGCTGCTCACCGCGCTCGCGCTGGCCGCCCACCACCCGCGCGTCATCGCACCCCGCGGTCCCGGTTCCCTGCTGCTGGACCTGGAGGGCCACGGCCGGACCGACCGCACGGGACGGCACGACCTGTCGCGCACGGTGGGCTGGTTCACCACCCAGTACCCGGTGCGGCTGGACCTGCGCGGCCTCGACGTGGCCGCGGCATGGGAGGGCGACGGCGACGCGCTGGCGGCACTGGCGGAGCGGGTGCACGGCTGCCTCGCCGTGGTCCCCGGCCACGGCACCGGATACGGCCTGCTGAGCCGCCTGAACCCGGCGACCGCCGGCGAGCTGGCCGGACTCCCCCAGCCCCGCGTGCTGTTCAACTATCTGGGCCGGTTCGACGGCGCGGGCGACGCACCCTGGACCCCGGCGCCCGGCACCGGCGGACTGGGCGCCCACGCCGACCCGGCCATGCCCGTCGAGCACTGCCTCCAGATCGACGCGCTGGCCGTGGAGGAGCATGCCGGTCCGGTGCTCACCGCCGTGCTGACCTGGCCGGAGGGACTGCTGGCGCAGCGCGAGGCCGACGCGCTGGCCGACGCCTGGCTCGAGGCGTTGCGCCTGCTGGCCGGCTCCCGGGTGCGGGCGGCCGTTCCCGCCCGCACCGACCTCGCGCCGGCGGGCCTGTCCCGCGCGGACGTGGCCCGTCTCGCCGGACACCACCCGGGCCTGACCGACGTCCTGCCCCTGTCGCCCCTGCAGGAGGGCCTGTTCTTCCATGCGGCCTTCGACGCGACGGGCACGGACGCCTACACCGGGCAGATCGTCCTCACCCTGGACGGCCCGCTCGACGCGGACGCCCTGCGGCGGGCGTGCGACGCCCTGCTGGAGCGGCACGACGCGCTGCGGGCGGCCTTCACCGACCGGGGGCTCGACCGGCCCGTGCAGGTGGTGACCGGTGCCGCCAAGGCCCCGTGGACCGCGGTGGACCTCACCGGGCGCCCGGCGCGGGAACGTCACGCCGCCTTCGTGCGGCTGCTCGCCGACGACCGGGCCCGGCGCTTCGACCTGGAGCGACCGCCTCTGGTGCGCTTCACCCTGGTCCGCACCGACGCCGACCGGCACCGGCTGGTGATGACGAACCACCACATCCTGTGGGACGGCTGGTCCTCCGCCGTCCTGCTGCGCGAACTGCTCACGTCCTACGCCGAGTCGAGCGGGGCCGCACCGCGTGCTGTTCCCGCGCCGGCCGTGCCCTACCGCGACCACCTGGCGTGGCTGGCCGGCCAGGACCGGGACGCGGCGACGGCGGCCTGGCGCGAGGCACTGGCCGGCCTGGACGAGCCCGTGCTGCTGGGCTCGGCGGACCCGAACACCCTCGGCGCGTTGCCGGAGCGGACCACGGTGGAGCTGTCCGCGGAGACGACGGCCCGGCTCACCGCACGGGCCCGTTCCGCGGGCATCACCCTCAACACCGTCGTCCAGGGCCTGTGGGCGATTCTGCTGGGCCGTCTGACGGCCCGTACGGACGTGGTCTTCGGGGGCACGGTCTCGGGGCGCACCGCGCCGGTCGCGGGGATCGAGAGCATGGTGGGGCTGCTGATCAACACCCTGCCGGTGCGTTTCCGGGTACGGGACGAGGAGACCCTGCTCGACGCCCTGATCCGCTTCCAGGACGAGCAGGCGCCGCTGATGGACCACCAGCACCTGGGGCTGGCGGACATCCAGCACGCGGCAGGGCTCGGCACCCTGTTCGACACGGCGGTCGTCGTCGAGAACTACCCCCTGGACCTGGCGGGGATGCGCGACCTCGCGGGCCCGGTGCGGCTCGCCGCCGTGGACGGCACCGACGCGACGCACTACACCGTCAACCTCCTCGCCCTGCCCGGTGAGCGGCTGCGGCTGCACCTCGACCACCGGCCGGACGTCCTCGACGCCCGCGCCGCACGGAGCGTCGCGGAAGGACTGGAGCAGCTGCTGACGGCGCTGGCCGAGGAACCCGGCACGCCGGTCGGCGAGGTGGACGTCGTCTCCGGCGGGCAGCACCGGCTGCTCGCCGAGTGGAACGACACGGCCGTACCGGTGCCGCACACCACGCTCGTGGAGCTGTTCGCGCGGCAGGCCGCCCGCACCCCGGACGCCGTGGCGACCGTGTTCACGGGCGAACGCCTGACCTACGCCGAACTCGACGCACGGGCGGAGGAGCTGGCCGCCGTGCTGCGGGCGCGGGGTGCGCGCCCGGAGGAGATCGTCGCGGTCGCGCTGCACCGGTCCACCGAGCTGGTGGTGGCGCTGCTCGCCGTGCTGAAGTCGGGCGCGGCCTACCTGCCGGTCGACCCGTCCCTGCCGGCGGAGCGGATCGCCTTCATGCTGTCCGACGCGGCTCCGGTGCTGCTGCTGACCACCTCGGACGTCGACACGGTCCTCCCGGGCGGCGCACCGGTGCCCCGGCTGCTCCTGGACGCCGCACCCGGGGAGACCGCCGGCCGGGGGACGGGCCTGTCCGCCGGGCCGGCCGGCGTGCTGCCCTCTCACCCCGCCTACGTCATCTACACCTCCGGTTCCACCGGCCGTCCCAAGGCCGTCGTCGTCGAGCACCGGGCGATCGTCAACCGGCTGCTGTGGATGCAGGACCGGTACGGCCTCGGGCCCGACGACCGGGTGCTGCAGAAGACGCCGTTCGGCTTCGACGTGTCGGTGTGGGAGTTCTTCTGGCCGCTGCTGACCGGCGCCGCACTCGTCGTCGCCGAACCCGGCGGCCACAAGGACCCCGCGTACCTCGCGCGCCTGATCCAGGAGGAGTCGGTCACCACCGCACACTTCGTGCCGTCCATGCTCGCCGCCTTCGTGGCCGAACCCACCGCCGCCGGCTGCCGTTCGCTGCGCCGGGTCGTGTGCAGCGGCGAAGCACTGCCGGAGGAACTGAAGAACCGCTTCTGCGATGTGCTCCGCGTACCGCTGCACAACCTGTACGGGCCCACCGAGGCGGCCGTCGACGTCACCCACTGGGAGTGCCGCCGTGCGGACGAGGGACCGGTGCCCATCGGGCGGCCGATCTGGAACACCGCGTTGTACGTGCTCGATCCGCGGGGCCGGCCCGTACCGATCGGATTCCCGGGCGAGCTGTTCCTCGCCGGGTCGGGTCTGGCCCGCGGCTATCTGCGGCGGCCCGCGCTGACCGCGGAACGCTTCCCGCTCGATCCGTTCGGTCCGCCGGGTACGCGCATGTACCGCACCGGTGACATCGCACGGCTGCGGGCGGACGGCGCGGTGGAGTACCTCGGCCGCACCGACGACCAGGTGAAGATCCACGGTTTCCGCATCGAACTCGGCGAGATCGAGACCGCGCTGGCACGGCAGGACGGCGTGCGGCAGGCGGCGGTGGTCGTCCGCGAGGACACCCCGGGCGAGCGCAGGCTCGTCGGCTACGCCGTGCCGGCGCCGGGGGCCGCGCCCGACGCGTCGGCGCTGCGCGCCGGACTGGCGCGAACCCTGCCCGAGTACATGGTGCCGCTGGTGGTCGTCGTGGACGGCCTGCCCGTCACACCCAACGGCAAGCTCGACCGCCGCGCCCTGCCGGCACCCGCCGCCGGGCCCGCCGGACACGAACCGCCGGACGGCGATTTCGAGGAACTGGTCGCCGCCGTGTGGTGTGCGGTGCTCGGCGTCGAGGGCGTCGGACGCCACGACGACTTCTTCGCCCTCGGCGGCCACTCGCTGAGCGCCACCAGGGTCGCGGCGCGGCTGCGCCAGTCGCTGGCGCTGGACCTGCCGCTGCACACCCTGTTCGAACAGCGGACCGTCGCCGCGCTGGCCGCGGCGGTGGAGGCCGCCCTTCTCGCGGACATCGCCGCCTCCACGGCGGACGACGCGCTGCCCCCGGCGGACGGCGCACGTCCCTCCTCGTCCGCCACCGCATCCCCGTCCCCCACGTCCTTCGTGGTCCACGCATCGCAGGGAGAGACCTCGTGACCATCCAGGAGAGCACGCCGGGCGCCGTCGACAGCCGGCTGGCCGCCGCCCGTGAGCTGATGCGCCGCCGGGTGCAGTCGGCCCTGGCCCAGACGTCGGCAGACGTGGACGGGACCACCACGTCCGCCGCCCCCGCGCCGCGCACGGCCGGCACCGGAGCGGCCGCCGAGCCCGTCGCCTCGTTCGCGCAGGAACGCATGTGGCTGGTGGACCGGATGCGGAGCGGCGCCTCCGGCTACGCGATACCGGAGGTCGTGCGGCTGCGCGGGCCGGTGCGCCGTGATCTGCTGCGGCGCAGCCTGACCGGGGTCGTCGGGCGGCACGCGCCGCTGCGGACGGTGTTCGAGGAGCGGGACGGGCAGCCGGTGCCCGTCGTGCTCCCGGCCCCCGACGAGGTGCCGTTGGCCCTGCTCGACCTGGGCGCGGACGGTGACGGCTCCGCGGCACCGGACGCCGAACAGCGGGCCCTGGACCTGGCGCGGGAGGAGGCGCGCCGTCCGTTCGACCTGGCCACCGGGCCGCTGCTGCGCGCCCTGCTGATCCGCCTCGGGGCGCAGGACCACGTCCTGGTGCTGGTGGTCCACCACATCGCGACCGACGGCTGGTCCATGTCACTGCTGTGGAAGGAGCTGTCCGAGGGCTACACGGCGCTGCTGCGGGGCGTGCCGGCGCGTCACCCCGAACTGCCGGTCGCCTACCAGGACCACGCCCGCAGCCAGCGGGAGCGCCTGGCGAGCGGCGCCCTGGACACGGGGCTGCGGCACTGGGAGGAGCGGCTGGCCGGCCTGGAGCCGCTGGAGCTGCCCGCGGACAGGCCGCGGCCGACCCGGCGCAGCGGCGCCGGGCACAGCCTGGAGTTCACCCTCGACCGGGAGCTCACCGACCGGCTGCGGCGGCTGGCCGAGGCGCGTGGGGTGACCCTGTTCATGACGCTGCTCGCCGCCTTCCAGGCGGTCCTGGCCCGGGTGTCGGGCCGTACCGACATCGCGGTCGGCACGCCCGTCGCGGGCCGGGACCGGGTCGAACTGGAGCCGCTGATCGGCTTCTTCGTGAACACGCTGGTGCTGCGCACCGACCTGTCGGGCGACCCCGGTTTCCACGAGCTGCTGGGCCGGGTCCGTCAGGTGACGCTGGACGCCTACGACCACCAGGAGGTGCCGTTCGACCGGCTGGTGGAGCATCTGAACCCGGAACGGTCCGGCGACATGAACCCGCTGGTGCAGGTGATGTTCGCCGCCGCGGGTGAGGAGACGGCGGCGCTGCGGCTGCCGCAGGTGGACGTCGAGCGGATGCCGTGCGACTTCGGCGCGTCCCTGTTCGACGTGAGCGTGTTCGTCTCCGAGGGTGCCGACCGCTGCACCGGCTCGCTGGTGGTGGACACCGACCTGTTCGACCCGGCCGGCGCCGAACTGCTGGTCGGGCACTACCTGGAGCTTCTGGCCGCGGTGGCGGAGGAGCCCGGCCGACCGCTCGGACAGCTGCTGCCGGGCGCCGGGACCGCCGCCCGGATCGTCGCCGGCGGGCACGGCACCGTGCGCGCCGACCTGGCCCCGGCCACGCCCGCCGGGCTCTTCGCCGGCCAGGCGGGCCGCTCCCCCGGTGCCACGGCCGTGGTCTGCGGGACCGACCGGCTCACGTACGCCGAACTCGACGCCCGCACGGACGCGCTGGCGGCGCGGCTGCGGGCCGCCGGGGTGGGCCGGGAGACGCCGGTGGCGCTGCTCATGGAGCGCTCGGTGCACGTGCCCGTCGCGATGCTGGCGGTGCTGAAGGCGGGCGGGGCCTATGTGCCGCTCAACCCGGCCTTCCCGGTGCGGCGGCTGCACTGGATGCTGGAGCACACCGGCGCCCGTCTGCTGCTCACCGATCCGGCCCTGGCCGGGCACGAGGCCGCCACGGCATCGCCCGTACCGGTCCTCGACGCCACCGGGGGCCCGCGCCGGGAGCCTGGGGCACCGGACGAGCACGCGGGGCCGTGCGCGCCGGACGAGGATGCGGGGCCGTGCGCGCCGGACCAGCTCGCCTACATCATGTACACCTCCGGCTCGACGGGCGAACCCAAGGGCATCGGCGTCACTCAGGGCAACATCGCGGCCCTCGCCCGCGACTCCGCGTTCGGCACGGCGCACCGCCGGGTCCTCGCCCACGCCCCGCTGGCCTTCGACGCCTCGACCTACGAGGTGTGGACGCCGCTGCTGACCGGCGGCACGGTGGTGATGGCGCCGCCCGGACGGATCGGCACCGACACCCTCGCCCGGCTGGTGCGCGAGCACCGGATCACCGCGCTGTTCCTCACGGCGGCCCTCTTCGACCTCGTCGTCGAGGAACGGGTGGAGCTGCTCACCGAGGTCCGGGAGGTATGGACCGGCGGTGAGGCCGCGAGCGCCACGTCCTTCCGCCGGGCCCTCGCGGCGGCCCCGGACACCGTGCTGGTCAACGCCTACGGCCCCACGGAGACGACGACGTTCGCCACCGTCCACCGGGTGGACGCCCGCGCCGGCGGCACGGTGGCGGGCCGGGTGCCGATCGGTTCGGCGCTGGACGACACCCGGCTGTACGTGCTCGACGAGCGCGGGCGTCCGGTGCCCGAGGGTGCGGTCGGTGAACTGTGCGTCGGCGGCACCGGGGTCGCCCGCGGCTACCTGGGCCGGCCGGGACTGACCGCCGAGCGGTTCGCCGTCGACCCGTACGGGCCGCCCGGGGCGCGCATGTACCGCACCGGGGACCTGGCCAGGCGGCGCCCCGACGGCACCGTCGACTACCTGGGCCGCGCCGACCAGCAGGTGAAGATCCGCGGCTTCCGCATCGAGCCGGGTGAGGTCGAGGCGGAACTGACCCGGTGCCCGGGGGTGGGCCGTGCCGCCGTCGTCGTGCGTGAGGACACCCCCGGCGAGCCGTGCCTGGTCGCGTACGTCGTGGCCGCGCCCGGCGCCGACCCTGCCCCCGACGTGCTGCACCGGGCTCTGGCGGAGCGGCTGCCGGCCTACATGCTGCCCGCCGCGATCGTGCCGTTGCCCGGCCTGCCGACGACACCCAACGGCAAGCTGGACCGGCGTGCCCTGCCCGCGCCCGGCGAACGAGCGGTGAGCCGGGCCCGGTTCGAGGAGCCGGCCGGCGCCACGGAACGGCTGGTCGCCGAGGTGTGGGGCGAGGTGCTCGGGGCCGGCCGCGTCGGCCGCCACGACGACTTCTTCGCCCTCGGCGGCCACTCCCTGCGGGCCACCCGGGTGGTGTCCCGCCTCGGCGTACGCCTGGGCACCGAGGTGCCGCTGCGGCTGCTGTTCGAACACCCGGTGCTGGAGCGGTTCGCGACCGCGCTGGACGCGCTGCGTGCCGAAGCGCCGGACACCGTCGCGGACCGGGTCGTCCCGCGTCCCGCCGGCACCGCGGCACCGCTGTCCTTCGCGCAGCAGCGCCTGTGGTTCCTGGACCAGCTCCAGCCGGGCCGCCCCGACTACAACATCCCCGTCGCCGTCCGCCTCGAGGGCACGCTCGACGCCGACGCGTTGCTCGACGCCCTGCGCACCGTGGTCGCCCGGCACGAGGTGCTGCGCTCGCGGCTGGCGGAAGGACCGGACGGGCCGGTGCAGTCGGTGGAGCCGGCCGAGGTGTTCGTGCCGGTCGTCACCGACCTTTCCGGGGTGGTGCGCGAGGAGGCCCGCTCCCGGGCCCTCGGCCTGGCCCACGGCGACGCCGCCGCCCCGTTCGACCTGTCCCGGGCGCCCCTGCTGCGGGCCCGCCTGGTCCGCGTGGACGCGCGGGAACACCTGCTCGTCCTCGTCCTGCACCACACGGTGGGCGACGGCTGGTCGATGCCGGTGCTGTGGCGGGAGCTGTCGGACGCCTACGCCGCGCTGCGGCGCGGTGAGCGGCCCGCCCTGCCGGTGCTGCCCGTCCAGTACGGCGACTACGCCCACTGGCAGCAGCGCCGGCTGGCCGAGGGCGCCGTGGACCGCGGCATCGCCCACTGGCGGGAGCGGCTCGCGGCGCTGCCCGCACTGGAGCTGCCCACGGACCGGCCCCGGCCGCTCACCCGGACCGGTTCGGGCGGGTCGCTGACCTTCGAGCTGCCGGCGGAACTCGCCGGACGGCTGGGCGCGCTGGCCCGCGAGCGCGGAGCGACGCTGTTCATGGTGCTGCTCGCCGGCTTCCAGGCGCTGCTCGCCCGGTGGACGGGACAGCACGACCTCGCCGTCGGCTCGCCCGTCGCGGGCCGGGACCGCACCGAACTGGAGCCGCTCGTCGGCTTCTTCGTCAACACGCTGGTGCTGCGCACCGACCTGTCCGGCGACCCGGCGTTCGGCGAGGCGGTACGCCGGGTGCGGGAGACCGCGCTGGCCGCCTTCGAGCACCAGGACGTGCCCTTCGACCGGCTGGTGGAGGAGCTGCGTCCGGAACGCGACCTGAGCCGCAACCCGCTCTTCGACGTCCTCTTCCAGCTGCACCCGGACCAGTTGGACACGCTGCCGCTGGAAGGGATCCGCACGACCTCGCTGGACACGGCGAACGGAACGGCCAAGTTCGACCTGAGTCTGGCCCTCACCGAGCACCCGGACGGTCTCACCGGCACCCTCAGCTACGCCTCCGACCTGTTCGACGACACCACGATGGAGCGCTTCGCCGGTCACTACGCGCGCCTGCTGCGCTCCGCGGCGGCCGACCCGGACACCCCTCTGTCCCGGCTGGAGGTACTGGGGCAGGAGGAGCGCGCGGCGCTGCTCGGCACGGACGCGCCCGGCGAGCGCGAGCTCCCGGCCCGGGCGGCGACGCTGCACGCCCTGGTCGAGGAGCAGGCGCGGCGGCGGCCCGACGCCGTCGCCGTGACCTGCGCGGGGCGGACCACCACGTACGCGGAGCTGGACGCCGCCGCCAACCGGCTCGCCCGGCGGCTGCGGGAGCTGGGCGCCGTCCCGGGTGCGACGGTCGCCGTGGCGACGGGGCGGGGCACCCGCACCGTCGTCGCCGTCCTGGCCGTGCTGAAGGCGGGTGCGGCGTACGTGCCGGTGGACCCCGGCCAGCCGGCCGAGCGCGTCCGGACGGTGCTCGGCGACAGCGCGGCGCGGGTGGTGGTGACCGACGGTTCGCCCCAGCCGGCCCCGACCGGTTCGCCCGGCTCCGTCCCGGGCGGCGTGACGGTGCTGGACCTGGCGCGCGAGCGGCCGCTGATCGACGCGCTGCCGGCCGCACCGCTGGCCGACACGGCCGGACCCGGGGACCTCGCCTACCTGCTGTACACCTCGGGCTCCACCGGGCGCCCCAAGGGCGTCGCGGTGCCGCACGCCGCGATCACCGGGTATCTGGCCGCGCTGTGCGGCGTCTTCGGTCTCGGCGAGGAGGACACCGTCCTCGCGAGGACCGCGCTCACCTTCGACCCGTCGGTGCGCGACCTGTTCGCCCCGCTGTCGACGGGCGGCCGTGTCGTGCTGGCCACCGGCGACGAGGCGGACGACCCGGACGCGCTGGCCCGTCTGCTGCACACCGAACGGGTCACCGCGGTGCTGTCCGTCGTCCCGTCGATGCTCGCCCTGGTCGTGGCCGCCTCCCCCGGCCCGTCCGCCGACCTGCGGCTGGTGCTGACCACCGGCGAGGCCCTCACCGCACCCCTGGCCGGCGCGGCCCGGGCCCTGGGCACCCCGGGACGCCTGCGGCTGGTCAACCAGTACGGGCCGACCGAGTGCACCAACACCACGACGTACCACGTCGTCACGGACGAGGACGTGGCCCGCGGGCGCGTCCCCATCGGCACACCGCTGCCCGGCGCCCGGGTGCGCGTCCTCGGCCCGCGCCTGGAACTCCTTCCGGCGGGCGCGGTCGGTGAGCTGTTCATCGCCGGGCGCGGCGTGGCCCGCGGCTACCTCGGCGATCCCGGCCGCACCGCCGGCGCCTACGTGCCCGACCCGTACGGTCCGCCCGGCAGCCGCATGTACCGGACCGGTGATCTGGCCCGGCTGCGGGCCGACGGGGTGCTGGAGTTCCACGGCCGGCGCGACAACCAGGTGAAGGTGCGCGGGCACCGCGTGGAGCTCGGCGAGGTCGAGGCCGCGGTGCTGCGGCACCCCGCCGTGGCCCGCACGGCGGTGGCCGCGCACGGCGAGGGCGGCGACCGCTCCCTGGTGGCCTACGTGGAGTGGCACGCGGACGGCGCCCCGCAGGGCGGTGGGGCGGAGGTGCTGGACACGGTGCGCGCGGCGCTGCCAGCCGCGCTGGTGCCGTCGGCGGTCGTGGTGCTCGACGCGCTGCCGCTGACACCGAACGGCAAGACGGACCGCAGGGCGCTGCCCGCGCCCGGCCCGGGCGGCTCCGGCCGCGCGTTCGTCGCACCGCGCACGGCGCTGGAGCGGACGGTCGTCCAGGTCTGGGAGGAGGTCCTCGGGGACGGCCCGGTCGGTGTCCGGGACCACTTCTTCGAGCGGGGCGGCCACTCGCTGAAAGCCACCCGGGTGGTGTCCCGGCTGCGCAGGCTCCTCGGGCTGGACGTCCCGATGCAGTCGCTGTTCCGCCATCCGGTCGCCGAGGACCTCGCGCGGACCCTGGCCTCGCTCGGCGCGGACGAGCAGCCCGCCATCCCGGTGCTGCCCGCGGGGCCGTCGCCGCTCTCCTTCGGCCAGCAGCGGCTGTGGCTGCTGGACCGGCTGCAGCCGGGGCGCCCCGACTACAACATGCCCGGGGGCCTGCACCTGTCCGGGGCGCTCGACGCGCGGGCCGCGCTCGGTGCCCTGCGGGACGTCGTCACCCGGCACGGGGTGCTGCGTTCCCGCGTCGAGGAAGGCGGACCCGGTGGAGCCGCGCTGCTGGTGACCGAGCCGGCCGAGGTGTTCGAGCCTGTCTTCACGGACCTGTCCGGCGAGGACTCCGCGAGCGCCGGCCGGCGGGCCCGGGAGCTGGCCGCTGCGGACGCCGCCCGGCCCTTCGACCTGTCCCGCGCTCCCCTGGTGCGCGCCCGGCTGATCCGGACCGCGCCGCACGAGCACCTGCTCGTGGTGGTCGCCCATCACGCCGCGTTCGACGGGTGGTCGGCCGGGGTGTTCTGGCGGGACTTCTTCGCCGCCTACCGTGCGCGGACCGAGGAGGTTGCCGAACCGCTCGCCGAACTCGCCGTCTCCTACCGGGACTTCGCTGCCTGGCAGCGCGAACGGCTGACCGGTGAGGTGCTGGAGCGGCAGCTCGCCCACTGGCGCGAGCGTCTTTCGGGCCTCGTCCCGCTCGACCTGCCCACGGACCGCCCACGCCCCGCCACCGCGTCCGGGCGCGGCGACCGGTACTCCTTCACGGTGCCGGCGCCGCTCGTCGAGGGACTGCGCGCCCTCGGCCGGGACCGCGAGGCGACCCTGTTCATGGTGCTGCTGGCCGGCGTCCAGGCGCTGCTGGGCCGCTGGGCCGGTGCCCACGACGTGGCGGTCGGCTCGCCGGTGGCGGGCCGGGACCGCGGCGAACTGGAGCCGCTGGTCGGCTTCTTCGTCAACAACCTGGTGCTGCGCGCCGACCTGTCCGACGACCCGGCCTTCGGCGACCTCGTGTCCCGGGCCCGGGACACGGCGCTGGAGGCGTACGCCCATCAGGAGGTGCCGTTCGAGCGGCTGGTGGAGGAGCTGCGCCCGGAACGCGATCTGAGCCGTAACCCGCTGTTCCAGGTGATGCTCGTCCTCAACGAGGAGCCGCCCGCGCAGCCCCTGCCGGCGGGGCTGACGGCCGAGGCCCTCGAACTGGACAGCTCCGCGTCGAAGTTCGACCTGTCGTTGTACTTCACGGAGGAGGCGGGTGAGCTGCGCGGCGAGGCGGTGTTCGCGACCGACCTCTTCGGGCCGCCGAGCGTCGCCCGGATGGCGGCGGCCCTGCTGGAGCTGCTGTCCGCGGCCGTCGCCTCGCCCGGTACCCGCGTCGGGGCGCTGCCGCTGCTCCCGGCCGGGCAGGAGAAGGAGGACGCCGCCCGCTGGAACGACACCGCCGAGCCGGTCCCCGCGGCGCCGCTGCACGTACGGATCGGGGAGCAGGCCGCCCGCACCCCGTACGCGCCGGCCGTCGACGACGGCTGCCGCAGGCTCGACTACGCGGGGCTGTGGGAGACGTCGGGCCGGGTGGCCGCACGGCTGGCCGCGCTCGGCGCGGGCCCGGGCACGGCGGTCGCGGTGAGCGTGGACCGGTCGGTGCTGCTGCCGGTCGCCCTGCTGGGCGTCCTGCGCAGCGGCGCCCGGTACGTGCCCGTCGACCCCGCCTATCCGGCCGAGCGGATCGCGCACATGCTGTCGGACAGCGGTGCGCGGCTGCTCGTCACCTCGGACGGCCCGGACGGCCCGCCCGCGGTCGGCGATCAGGTCCAGGTCCTCGACATCGCCGCTCTGGCCGACGACCGTGCACCGGCCGGTACGCCGGCACCGGTCGCGGTCCACCCGCAGGACCTGGCGTACGTCCTGTACACGTCCGGCTCGACCGGGCGGCCCAAGGGCGTCATGGTGCCGCACCAGGCGCTGGCGAACTTCGCCCACGACATGGTGGCCAGGCTGGGGACGGGTCCCGGTGACGTCGTCGCCGCCGTCACCACCGCGTCGTTCGACATCGCCGTCCTGGAACTGCTCGTACCGCTGTCCTGCGGTGCCCGGGTGCGAGTCGTCGACCGTGAGACGGCCCGGGACGGCAGGCTGCTCGCCAAGGAGCTGGACTCGGCCGGGGCCACCGTCGTCCAGGCCACGCCCGCCACCTGGCACCTGCTCATGGAGGCCGGCTGGGAGAACCCCGGGGTGCGCGCCCTGTGCGGCGGCGAGGCCCTGCCGACGGCCCTGGCCGCCCGGATGCGGTCCGCCCTGGGGACCGTGTGGAACGTCTACGGTCCGACCGAGACGACCGTCTGGTCGACCGCGTACCGCCTGCGCCCCGCGGACGCCGGCGGACCGGTGCCGATCGGCCGGGCGCTCGCCAACACCCGGCTGCACGTGCTGGACGAGCGGCTGCGGCCGCTGCCGGTGGGCGTGTTCGGCGAGCTGTACATCGGCGGTGACGGGGTGGCCCGCGGCTACCACGGCCGGCCCGGCCTGACCGCCGAGCGGTTCGTCGCCGACCCGTTCGACGCGGGCGGCAGGCTGTATCGCACCGGTGACCTGGTGCGCAGGCTGCCCGACGGCGGCCTGGAGTACCGGGGCAGGGCGGACAGCCAGGTGAAGGTGCGCGGCCACCGCATCGAGCTGGGCGAGATCGAGGCGGCGCTCGTGCGCCGTCCCGAGGTCGCGGCGGCCGCCGCCGCCGTGCAGGGACAGGGGGTGGACGCGGTCCTCGTCGGCTATGTGGTCTGGCGCGACGGGGACGGCGATACGGCGGCGCTGCGCGACGTCCTGCGCGAGGAGCTCCCGGCCCCGATGGTGCCCGGTGTCCTGCTCCCGCTGGAACGGCTGCCGCTCACCCCGAACGGCAAACTCGACCGCCGGGCACTGCCCGCCGTGGCGCCGGGTGCCGCCCGTGCGGGTGACGTGCCGATGGTGGCCCCGCGCGATGCGTCCGAGCTGCGGATGGCACGGCTGTGGGAGGGCGTGCTCGGCGGCGGACCGGTCGGCGTCCGGGACGACTTCTTCGCCCTGGGCGGCCACTCGCTGAAGGCGCTCGAGCTCATGTCCGCGGTGCGCGCGGAGTTCGGCGTGGACCTCCCGCTGAGCCTGGTCTTCCGCAGGCCGACGGTGGAGCTGCTGTGCGAGGCGCTGCCGGAGGCGGCCGCCGCGTCCGGCCGGCTGCTGATGCCGCTCCGCGACGGAGACGACGGCCGTCCCCCGCTCATCCTGTTCCATCCGCGCGGCGGTGACGTCGTCTGCTACCTGAACCTGGTCCGCGACCTGGCGGCGACCTGCGACGGCTCCCGGCGGGTGCTCGGTGTGACGGCGGTGGGCTGCGACCGGGACGAGACACCGCTCGAAGAGGTCCCCGCCATGGCCGAGCGCTATCTCGCGGAGATCCGCGCGGAGGTGCCGTCCGGCCCCTATCTGCTGGCGGGCTGGTCGTTCGGCGGGACCGTGGCCTTCGAGGTCGCGGCCCGGCTGGAGGCGGCCGGTGAACAGGTCGCCTTCGTCGGCCTGATCGACTCCGCCGCGCCGGGCACGGGTGCCGGGGCGGCACCCGAAGCCGGGGACGACGACCTGCTGCGCCACGGGCTCGCCGCCGGGCTGGACGCCGACCAGGCCCGCGCGCTCGACGAGGACGCCCTGCTCGAGGTCCTGGCCCGCAAGGGCCGTGCCAACGGCATCCTCCCGAGGAACGGCGCCCCGCGGGCGCTGCGCCGGATGCTGCGGGTCGCCACGGCCAACGGCACGGCGGCCGCCCGGTACCGCACCGGGGCCGTCCTGGACACCCCGGTGCACCTGTTCACGGTGTCCGAGGTGCACACCGACCTCACCACCGCACTGGTGGACCCGGCTCCCTGGCGGGCGCACGCGAGCGCCGTGCACCGCGTTCCGATCCCCGGCAACCACCACACGCTGGTGGATCCGCCGCACAGCGCGGTGCTGGCGGACCGGCTCGCACAGGCGCTCGCCGACGCGACGCGACCGACCGATGAACCCGGCCGCGAGCGCTGAAGCCCGACACCGACCGATGAACCGAACCGACGGACGAGGAGAGACACCATGAGCGACGAGACGACCCGTCAGTACCTGGTCGTGGCCAACGACGAGGAGCAGTACTCCCTGTGGGAGGCGGACCGGCCCGTCCCGGCCGGCTGGCACCCGCAGGGCGTGCGCGGCTCCCGTGCGGAGTGCCTGGCCCACATCGAGCGGGTGTGGACCGACATGCGCCCGCTCAGCCTGCGGCTGAGCATGGCCGGCTGACCGACGACCGACGGCACCGTGCCGCCCGGCGCTCCCTCGGATCGGAGCGCCGGGCGGCGTGCGTCTGCCGCGAGGAATGGACCACGATGAACCGACGAATTTCACCGCCTTCCCGGCGCACAGCACCGCTGACGGCCCTCGTGAGCGTCGCCGCCGTGTCGGCGCTGGGAATGGCGGCAACCCTGGTGGCCGTCCCCTGGTTCGTGCTGCACGCCACCGGCAGCGGCACCTGGACCGGGCTGGTCGCGGCGGCCGAAACCGCGGGCCTGCTGTGCTCGGCGGTGCTGGCCGGCCCGGTGGCCGACCGGCTGCCGGCCCGGGCCGTGAGCGCGGGCGCCGACCTGCTCACCGCGTCGGCGCTCGCCCTGATCCCGCTGCTGCACTCCCTGGACGTGCTGGCCCTGCCGGTGCTCGCCGTGCTGGCCTTCGCCGTGGGGGCGGCCCGCGGCCCGGCGGAGACCGCACGACAACTGCTGCTGCCCGACGTCCTGGAGAGGGCCTCGGTCACGGTGGAGGCGGGCACCGGCGCGGTCGAGGCCGCCCGGCGGACCGGCCTGATGGCCGGCGCGCCGCTGGCCGGCCTGCTCATCTCCGCCGTGGGCCCGGTGCGCACGCTGTGCACCGACGTGGGCGCGGCCCTGCTGTGCGGTGCGCTGGTGGTGACGCTGGTGCCGTCCCGGCCGCGTCAGGCCGGCCGGACGGCCCCGGGAGGGGCTGCCGCGTCCTATCTCGCGGACCTGCGGGCGGGTTGGGCGTACCTGGGCGGCGATCGCCCGGTGCGGGCGGTGGCCGCCGTGCTGCTGGTGACGAACGCGCTGGACGGCGCCCTCAACGGGGTGCTCTACCCGGCGTACGGCTCCCGGGTGCTGCACAGCAGCGCGTTGTTCGGGGCCATGGTCACCGCGATCGGGGCGGGTGCCCTGCTGGGAGCGGCCCTGTACGGCCGGCTCGGACGCCGCCTGCCGCGCCGGTCCCTGTTCGTCGGCGCGTTCCTCCTGGTCGGCGCGGTGCGCTGCGGGACGCTCGCCGCCGGACCGCCGCCCTGGGCGCTGCTCTCGCTGCTCGCGCTGACGGGGCTGGGGTCAGGGGTGCTCGGTCCGCTCATGATGTCCGTCGCCTACGAGCGGGTGCCGGAGCAGGTGCGCGGGCGTGTCTTCGGCATGCTCACGGCCTGCGCCCTGGCGGCCACCCCGCTCGGCATGCTGGGGGCCGGCCCGGTGCTGGACGCCTGGGGAGTGACGGCCGCCCTGGTGACGGTCGGTGTGGTGTACCTCGGGGTGACGGTGACGCCTCTGGTGTTTCCCGTGTGGCGGGAGTTGGACATGGTGTCCTCCCCCGAGACGCCGAGCGACGACCGCAATGCCCGGAACAGGGAGGTTTGCCACCCCTCACTTTAGGGCCAGGCAGCTTGATGAGCGGCGGACCGGACCGCTGCGGGGCGGTCGGGGCGGCAGGGTTGGTCCTGCACGACAACGACTGCACGGCCCGGGCAGACCAACCGGGCCGGCCCACCGACCTGCTGGGGGAACAGCATGACGAAGCGACTCGCACCGGCCGTGACCATCGTGGCCGCCGCCTTCACCACCGCCCTGCTGGGGAGCGCGGTGACCGCCTTGTCCGACGGGCCCGCGACCCACGTCACCGCGGGCGACCACCAGGTGGCCATCGTCAAGGTGACGACCGGTGCGGCGATGGGCCTCGGGGAGCGCCCGAAGCCCCCGACGGACACCTCCTGGGGCGGCTGAGAAGACCGGCGTGCGTGCCGACCGGCCGGGTGTCTCACCGGCCGGGCGGCACGCACGCCGGGGCGAACGCACGGAACGAGGCGCCCTCGGGGACGCCTCGTTCCGTGCGTGACGGGCAGGGCCCGGGGCCCTGCCCGTCAGCCTGTTCCGGGTCGCACTGGCTGCTCCGGCCCGTCGGGACACAGGACGACGACCGTCCAGCGGGCCGCGGGGGTGGGCTCGGCGGTGCGGGACCAGCCGTCGGGGACGTAGAGCACCTCACCCGCGCGCAGGCGGTAGCGGAGCGAGGTGTCCCGCCCGTCCTCACCGGTCCCGGCGACGGTCCAGGTGGTCGCGCCCGCGACCTGATGGACCAGCAGGTGCCCGTGCGGGGCGCCGGTGGCCGCCGGGCGGGCCGCGAGACCCGTCGCGGCGGCGACCTGGGCGGCGAGCAGGCCCACGTCCGGGGGTACGGCACGGCCCTCCGCGCCGTCCCCTCCGTCACCGAGGAGCGGATGATCGTGTTCCGGCCACAGAACGCCGGGGGCACGGCTGAAGTGGAGCGCGACGAAGAGGGCCGTCTCCCGCAGGTGGTTCCCGGCCGGGCCGTCGGGCAGACCGGGTGACCGGTCCCCGGAACCACCCTGCGGAAGCCCCGCCACTGGCCCGTCGACCGGCATGTTCATCCTGCGCCCCTCAATCCGTGCACGGCTCAACGGCTGCACCGCGTCCGCCGTGCGCGCCGGGTCGCGCCCGGCGCGACCCCGTCGGGGAAGCATCGTCCATTGCACGCCGTGGATACCAGCCACGGAAACACGTTCCCTGAAACCCGTGACACACGCGGCGTCGCCGCCCGGCACGGGCGCCGGGCCCACGGCACAGGCGCACCGCCCCGGCGGCGGTCTCGGGGGACGTCGGGTCCCGACGGACGCCGGAGCGCGCCCCGTTGCCCGGCCGGCCGGGCAACGGGGCGCGGACGGATGCCGGTCATCCACGGTCCGCGCCCCGCGCGGCGTCCGGCCTCGCCGGCTCCGGGCCGCCGGACCGCCCCGGGCGACCGGCTCGACCGGGGTTCCGTGCGGCGGGTTCAGTCCGTGGTGGCCTGCGCCGCAGGGTCCGCGGGCCGGGAGTCGTCCAGCAGGCCTCGTGCCGCCGCGGCGGCGCCCGCCTGGAAGCGGCTTCCGGCGCCGAGTTCCTCCATGATGTCGGCGATGTGCCGGCGCGCGGTGCGCAGGGACATGCCGAGCCGCCGCGCGATGGCCTCGTCCTTCAGTCCGGCCGCGAGGAGCCGGATGATCGTCTCGTGGATCTCGCGGGCGACCTCCTCCAGCCCCTGCCCGACGGCGTTGGAGAAGGGCGTGGCGCGGTCCCACGTCTGCTCGAAGATGTCGCAGAGATAGGCGACGGTGGCGGGCTCCCGGATCACCACGGCACCCCAACTGCCGTCCGGCACCGGGATGAAGGCGAGTTCGCGGTCGAACGCGATGAGCCGGCCGAAGAGTTCGTGCGCGGTGCGGTACTGCGCGCCGAGCGCGGAGGCGGCGGCGACATAGGCCTGACTGGGGCCGTTGAAGCGGGCGGTGTGGTGGTACAGGCTGCGTATGGAGATGCCCCGACGCAGCATGGCCTCGTCCCGCCGCAGCGCCTCCTGCATCGCCTCGGGCACGCGGCTGCCGCCGCCGGGCTGGCTGGTGAGGACCTCGCGGCGGCAGCGGTCCGAGGCATGGTTCAGCGCACCGCGCACGTCCTCGACGTTCTCCAGGACCTCCAGCGCGTCCCCGACGGAACGGCGCTGGAGGTAGCGGGGCATGAAGCGCCCGAGTTCCTCGCGGATGCCGCTGATCTCCCGCTGGCGTGTGCGGATCTCCTCCTCCAGCGGCGCGGCGAGCCGGGACGCGGCGGTGTCCGGCGCCACCGCGAAGGCCACGGAGTCGTCCTCCGGGCTGCGGTGCAGCAACTGGGCGCCGAGCAGGCGCTCCACGCTGAGCCGGACCTCCTGCGCGGCGCGCCCGGTCCCCCCGGCGACGGCGTCCACCTCGATCGTGCGGTGCTGGAGCACCCAGCTGTAGACGTCGAAATCTACGTCACTGAGATCCGACAACACCTTTGCCCCATTTTGCATACCTTCACCCCGGGTCGCTTTCCTGCCAGGCACCTTGGTGAGGCGCCCTCCCCCTGGCGTCAGCATAAGCAAGCGGAAAGGCTGCTCATGAACAGCTTCGGCGGCGAGTCGGCTCACATGACGCCGCCGTGTACACGTGAAGGAGCAGAGTGAACACCGGACTTTCCTCGAAGGAAACCCTGTCGAGAGCGTTTTCAGCCGTAACAGTTCCCGTCACCCCCCGGAAGCCCTCCCCCACCTCGCCGGAGTCCGCGATGTCCGCGACCGACCCCTCCGCCCTCACGCTCTCGCCCCGCGAGCAGGAGGTCCTGGCCCACCTCGCGCAGGGCTGCACGTACCGCATCATCGCCCGGCGCATGGGACTCAGCCCGCACACGGTCGACACCTATGTGCGCCGGCTGCGCGGCAAGACCGGCTTGGTCAACCGCATCCAGCTGGCGCACCTGGCCTTCCAGTTGGGGTACGGCCCCGGCTACTGAGCCGGGGCAGCGTCGAAGTCCCGCATCCGCCGCAGGGGTGAACACAGCAGGACGAGCGGGGTGGCCGCCAGTCCGGCCGTCAGGATCCACAACGCCGTGCGCACTCCCGCCAGTTCGCCGAGGGCACCGGCCAGCAGGCCGCTCAAGGGCAGCACTCCCCACACCAGGAACCTCATGGTGGCGGTCATCCGGCCGAGCAGGTGCGGCGGGCAGACGGTCTGCCGGTAGGCGACCTGGCAGATGTTGTACGTGGTCACCCCCGCCGACTGCACCAGGACGCCCATGACGAACAGGCCCACCCGCCAGCCCGGTCCGGCCAGCGGCAGCAGCAGACCGAAGGGCATGGTGACCAGCAGGGACAGCCAGGTCAGCCGGGCCGCGCCCACCCTCATGGAGAGCCGGCGCGTGACGAGCGCGGCGAGGACCGAGCCGAGCGAGGCCGTGGTGAGGATCCAGCCGACCGCCGCGGGCGGCAGGCCCACGGTGCGGGTCAGGAAGAGCGTCTCCAGGGCGAAGACGCCGCTGAGGCAGAGGTTGACCGAGGCCGTACCGAGCGCGATGACCCGCAGCACGCGGTGGTGCAGGACGTGCTGCAGCCCCTCCTTGATCTCCTGCCACAGGCCGCCGTGCCCGGACGGCCGCGGGGCGGGCCGTTCCTCCCGTGCCTCGATCCGGCCCAGCAGGGCCACGGAGGTGAGGGAGGTGACGGCCTGCCCGACCAGGGTGCCGGCCGGGCCGAGGAGCTGCACGAAGAAGCCCGCCACCCCGGGGCCCGCCACCTCCGCACCCGACCGGACGCTCTCCAGACGGGAGTTGCCCTGGATCAGCCGGGACTGGCCGACCAGCGTGGGCAGATAACTCTGGTCGGCCACGTCGCCGAACAGCCGCGCGCAGCCGAGCAGCAGGGCGACGGTGTACAGCAGCGGCATGGAGTCGGCGTCCAGCAGCCAGGCCACCGGCACGACCGTGAGCAGCACGGCCCGCGCCAGATCGGCGGCGATCATGACATCGCGGCGGCGCATCCGGTCGACCCAGGCGCCGGCGGGCAGCCCGAGCAGCAGGAACGCCGCGTTCTCGGCGGCGGCGAGCACACCGGCCTCCCAGGCGGAAGCGTGCAGGGTGAGCACGGCCGTCAGGGGCAGCGCCACGTACGTGATGCTGCTGCCGAGTTCGTTGCACACGTGCGAGGCCATGAAGCGGCGGAAGTCGCGCCGCTGCCGCGCGGAGGGTTCGGCACCCTCCGGCGGGGCGGCGATGTCCGCGCCGGCGGCGGGATCGGGGGCGGTGGTGGGCTGGGACACGGGATTCCTTGTCTGGTGGGTGGGCGCGGGCCCGGCGGGACGGACCCGCCCGGGTCGGTGGTTCAGGCGGGTTCGGCGAGCGGCGGTCGTGCGGCGGCCGCCCGCGGCGCGAACGGGTCCGGCAGGCCGCGCACGTCGAGCTTGCCACCCGGGGTGCGCGGCAGACGGGGCAGGACGCACGCCCGGGCCGGGACGAGGTGGCCCGGCACCCGCGCGGCCAGGTCCCGGCGCAACACACCACCGTCCAGGGCCCGTCCGGGGACGGCGGCGACGTAGACCACCACCTGCGGTTCGCCCTGGTGCGGCACGGCGCGGGCGACGACGTCCACCACGTCCGGGTGGGCGGCGACGGCCGCCTCGACCTCCTTGAGCTCCACCCGGTGCCCGCGGATCTTGACCTGGTCGTCGGTGCGGCCCAGGAAGCGCAGGGTGCCGTCGGGCGCCCGCCGTACCCGGTCCCCCGTGCGGTACATGCGCTCCCCCGGTGCGGCGAACGGGTCGGCGACGAACCGCTCGGCGGTCAGGGCGGCCCGGTCGTGGTAGCCGCGTGCCAGGCAGTGCCCGGCGAGGTACAGCTCGCCCGCCGCGTCGTCCGCGGTGGGCTCCAGCGCCTCGTCCAGGACGTAGGCCCGTACGCCGTCGAGCGGCACCCCGAGCGGGATGACCTCGTCGGGGGTGCCGGCCGACGGACCCGGGTGCGTGGCATGGCAGGTGGCCGTGATCGTCGACTCGGTGAGGCCGTAGGCGCTGGTCACGTCCGGCCCGCCGGCCGCGTACCAGCGGACGAGGTCCGCGGTGCGGCCCGCGTCGCTGCCGATCACGACGTGGCGCAGGGCGGGCGGCAGCGGCCGGGGGCGGCGTTCGACGTCCTTGGCCCACTGGGCCCAGTAGGGGGTGGGCAGGTTGACGACGGTGACCTGGCGCCGGGCCAGGAAGGGTTCCAGTTCGGCGGGCGAGGCCAGGTTGTCGTCGACGAACACGGCCGTTCCGCCCGTGCACCAGGTCGGCAGTGCCTCCTCCAGCGACACGTCGAAGGCGGGTGCGGCGAACTGGAGCACGCGGTCCGCCGCGGTCAGGCCGTAGCGCTCGGCGAGTACGGCGGTCTGCCGGGCCAGGCCGGCGTGGCCGACGGCGACCGGTTTGGGCCTGCCGGTCGAGCCGGAGGTGAACAGGACGTAGGCCAGCGAGCCCGGTGCGACGGCGGCCGGGTCCGCGGCGGCGTACGGGGCCTCGCCCCGGGTACCGGCCCAGAACAGCTCCTCGCCGCACCGGCGGCGCAGCGCGGCCGCGGCCACGTGCCCGGTGACGACCGCGTACCGGGTGCGGGCGGCGGCCAGCAGTGCGCGCAGCCGCTCGTCCGGGGCCGCCGGATCGACGAGCAGCGGCGCGGCACCGGCGTACCAGATGCCCAGGACGGCCACCGCCCAGTCGGCGCCCCGGCCCACTGCGACGAGCACGGTGTCCTCCGGGCCCGCGCCGGCCGCGCGCAGTTCCCCGGCCACGGCACGGGCCCTGCGGTCGAACGTGCGGTAGGTCAGCTCGCCCTCGGGGGCGCTCACGGCCGTGGCGTCGGGTGTCCGGGCCGCCTGCCGTGCGATGCGCAGGGGAACCGGGATGTCGTCGGGGTGCACAGGGGTCTGCCTCCAGGTGGGTGGGGCCGGGCGGGGATCAGCCACGGGCACGCGGGCGCAGGGCCGGGCGGGCCGGGGCGGGTGCTGTCGCCAGCCGGGCCGCGATGCCGGCCGGGGTGGGGGTCTCGAAGAGGTCGCGGATGGTGAGCCGGGCGCCCAGTTCGCTGCGCAGCCGCCCGGCCAGCCGGGTGGCGAGGAGGGAGTGCCCGCCGTGCGCGAAGAAGTCGTCGTCGGGTCCGGCTCCGGCGAGGCCGAGGACCGCGGCGAAGAGGGCGCAGACCGCTTCCTCGGTGGCGTTCGCCGGCGGACGCCCCGCCGTGCGGGTGAGGTCCGCGGGGTCGGGCAGGGCCCTGCGGTCGATCTTACCGTTGGTGGTCAGCGGCAGGGCGGGCAGCGCGAACAGCAGCGAGGGCACCATGTAGGCCGGCAGGCTCCGGGTGAGCGCGGCGCGGATGTCGTCGGTGTCCGCCTCGCCGGTGAACCAGCCGACGAGCCGCTGCTGCCCGGCGCCGTCGCGGTCCACGGTCACCACCGCGTCCCCGACGTCCGGCACGGCCCGCAGCGCGGTCTCCACCTCGCCGAGTTCGATGCGGTTGCCGCGGATCTTGACCTGGTGGTCCTGGCGTCCGAGGAAGTCCAGCTGGCCGTCGGCGCGCAGCCGGGCCAGATCGCCGGTGCGGTACATCCGGGCGCCGGGTTCGCCGGCGAACGGGTCGGGGACGTAGCGCTCGCTGCTGCGACGGGGCTCGTTGAGGTAGCCCGGCCCCACACCGGTGCCGGCGATGAAGAGTTCGCCGGGCACGCCGGGCGGCACGGGTGCCAGCGACGGGTCGAGGATGTAGAGCCGGTTGTTGCGCAGCGGCCGGCCGACCGGCAGGCGGCCCTGCTCCAGCAGCCCGTCCACCTCCCGGCCGATGAACGCGTGCGTGTTGTCGTCCGAGCACTCGGTCAGCCCGTAGGCGTTGACGATCGCCGCGCCGGGGTGGCGGTCGTACCAGCGGGTGCACAGGTCCGGCGGCAGCACCTCGCCGTTGACGACGAACCAGCGCAGCGCGGGGAGCGCGGGCTGCGGCACGCCGGAGTCCCACAGGTCGAGGGCGGCGCGCACGAAGGAGGGGACGGTCTCCATGACGGTGATGCCGTGCCGGGCGACGGTCGCGAACAGTGCGTCGGGGTCGCGGGCGGTGTCGCGGGAGACCAGGTGGACGCGGCCGCCGGTGATCAGCGGGGCGAGCATCTGCCACACGGAGATGTCGAAGGTGAGCGGCGCGTTCATCACCACGCCGTCCTCGGCGGTGAGCCGCAGGTCGTCGAGCTTGGCGAGCAGGTGGTTGTTCATGCCGCGCCGGTGCACCATGGCGCCCTTGGGGCGGCCGGTGGATCCGGAGGTGAAGCACACGTAGGCCAGGGCGTCGCGTCCGCCGCCGTCCCGGGACGGCTGCCCGGACGGACGGCCCGCGCCGTCGTCCAGGTCCAGCACGCGCACGGGGTGTGCGGCGGCCGCGGCGATCTCCTCGGCGCGCGCCCGCTGTTCGGGTGCCGTCAGGAGCCACGGCACCGCCCCGGCGGTGAGCAGCCCGGCGGTGCGTACGACCGGGCCGTCCGGGTCGAGCGGCACGTAGGCAGCCCCGGCGCCCAGGACGGCGAGGAGCGCGACCGGTGTGCGGGCCGTCGGTTCGCCGAGGACGGCGACGAGGGCGCCGTCCTCCACTCCTTCCGCCCGCAGCCGCCCGGCCAGGGCGTCGGCCCGGACGACGAGTTCGGCGTACGACAGTTCACGGCCCGACTCGTCGGTGACCGCGACGGCGTTCGGCCGCAGGTGCGCCTGGCGCCGCACGCGGTCCGTCACTTCGGCGTAGTCCTCGTCGCGGCCGGTGTCGTTGAACTCCACCAGCACGCGCTGCCGTTCGGCTGGCGAGAGCAGGTCCACGGCTCCCGCCGGGCGGGCCGGGTCGTCGGCCACGGCCTGAAGGAGGCGGACGAGACGGTCGAGCAGGGCCTGTGCGTCGGCGGCCGTGAAGGCGTCCGGGCGGTAGTCGATCTGCAGGCGCAGCCGGTCGCCGGGGATCGCGGTCAGGGTGAGCGGGTAGTGGGCCGCGTCGTGCGGGTCCACGGCGACGACCCGCAGGTCGCCCGTGGACAGCGCGGCGAGACCGGCGGCGTCCACGGGGTAGTTCTGGAAGGCCACGCAGGAGTCGAACAGTTCACCGGTCCCGGCGGTGCGCTGGATCTCGGTGAGCCCGAGGTGGTGGTGCTCGATCAGCCGGGCCTGCTCGTCCTGGAGCCGGGTGAACAGACCGGCCAGGGGCTCGGTGCGGTCGACGCGGACCCGCACCGGCACGGTGTTGATGCACAGGCCCACGATGTCGGCGACGCCCGCCAGTTCGGCCGGGCGCCCGCTGACGACGGCGCCGAAGACGACGTCGTCGGAGCGCAGCCGGTTGGCGAGCAGCAGCGCCCACGAGCCCTGCAGCAGGGTGCTCGGGGTGATGCGGTGGGCGCGGGCGAAGGCGGTCAGCCGGTCGGTGAGGACGGTGGTGAGGACGGTCTCGACGCGGTGAGGCAGCAGCGCGGAGGGGCCGGAGACCGGCGCTGTGCGGCTGCCGCCGGCCAGCCCCTCCAGGGCCCGGCCCCAGGCGTCGCGGGCCGCGTCCGTGTCACGGTCGCCGAGCCAGCCCAGGAACGACGCGTACGGGGTGACCGGGGGCAGTTCGGCGCCGTCGGGTCCGGCGTCGTGCAGGGCGAGCAGCTCGCGCACGAGCACGGGCCAGGACCAGCCGTCCAGCACGATGTGGTGGTACGTCAACAGCAGCCGGTGGCTGAGCGGTCCGGTGCGCAGCAGGGTGAGGCGGAGCAGCGGCGGCCGCGTCAGGTCGAAACGCCGGGACCGGTCCTCGGCGAGCAGCGTCGCCACGGCGTCGGCCTGACCCTGCGCGTCGAGCGAGGACAGGTCTCGCTCCTCCCACGGCACCGGCGCCTCGCGCCGCACGACCTGTGCGGGCTCGCCGGAGGCGCGGCGCAGGAACCCGGCGCGCAGGGCGGCGTGGCGGGCCAGCACGGCGTCGGCGGCCGCGCGCAGCCGCCCGGCGTCCAGCGGGCCGGACAGGTCGAGCAGGAGCTGCGCCACGTAGACGTCCCGCTCGCGCTCGTCGAAGAGCGCGTGGAAGAGGATGCCCTCCTGCAGGGGCGAGAGCGGCAGCACGTCCTCGACCTTGGGCGCGGCCCCCGCCCCGGTGACCGCCGGCGAGGCTTGCGCGGGGGCCGTGGAGGGGACGGAACGGACGGGCTGCGCGGCGGCGGGCTCGGGCGACGCGGCGGACGGGGTACGGCTCACGGTGGTTCCCTGGGGTCGGTGGGTGCGGGACGGTAGGGGGAGGCAGGGGACGGGGGCGTGCCCGGCGCGTGCCGGGGCTCGGCTCGGCGGGGCTCTCGCGGGCCCGTTCCGGCGCGGTGCGGTGCGGTGCGGATGCTCGGGTGGTGAGCGAGTGCCGGTCGGGCGGCGGGTGGTGGGCCGTCCCGTGTGGGCCGGCGGGTGACGGCCGCCTCGGCCGGTGACCGGACTGTCCTGGGCCGGTGGCCGGACCGCGGCTGCACGGTGGTTCGGTGGTTCGGTGGTTCGGTGGTTCGGTGGTTCGGTCAGACGCGGCCTGCGTGGCCTGCGCGGCGGGCGCGGCGCACGACCGGGGGCTCGTCGTCGGGGGTGGCCACGGCGGCGGTCCTCGCGGCCTCCGCGAGCCGGGCGACCGTGGGCCCCGCGAAGAAGGCCCGGACGGTGACGGCGGCACCGAGGAGGGACCGCACCTGCGCGAGGAGGCGGGTCGCGAGCAGGGAGTGCCCGCCGAGGGCGAAGAAGTCGTCGTGGACGCCGACGTGTTCCACACCGAGCAGCCGCTCCCACAACCCGGCGAGCGCGCGTTCGGTGTCGTCGCGCGGCGCCTGGTAGGGCCGTTCCCCGGCGGCGGGGCCGGGCGCGGGCAGCGCGGCCAGGTCGGTCTTGCCGTTGGGGGTCACCGGGAACCGGTCGAGCACCGTGATCGTCAAGGGGACCATCCAGTCCGGCAGTTCGCCCCGCAGGTGGGCGCGCAGCGCGACCGGGTCGGGACACCTGCCCTCGGCGGCCACCACGTACCCGGCGAGCGACGGACCGGCGGCGCCCGGCACGACGGTGACCGCGGCCCGGCCCACGTCCGGGTGGCCCGCCAGGGCGTTCTCGATCTCGCCCGGCTCGATGCGCAGCCCGCGGATCTTGATCTGGCGGTCGGCGCGCCCCAGGTACTCGACCTGGCCGTCCCGCGTCCAGCGGGCCAGGTCGCCGGTGCGGTACATCCGTGTGCCCGGCGGTCCCGACGGGCAGGCCGTGAAGCGTTCCGCGGTGAGTCCGGGGCGTCCCAGGTAGCCGCGGGCCAGTCCGGCACCCGCGATGTACAGCTCGCCGGTGACACCGGGCGGGACGGGAGCGAGACGGTCGTCGAGGACGTGCAGCCGGGTGCCGTCCAGGGGGCGTCCGATCGGCACCTGGCCGGCCGGGATGTCGTCCCCGGGGCCCAGCGGGAACAGCGCGGCGAACGTGGTGGTCTCCGTCGGCCCGTAGGCGTTGGTCACGATGGTGTCCGGGCAGTGCGCGCGGACCCGGCGTACGGCGGCCGGGGAGGCGGCCTCACCACCGGTCATCACCTCGCGCAGGGTGCCCAGCAGCTGCGGGCAGCGGTCGGCCAGTTCGTTGAAGAGGGTGGCCGTCAGGAAGGTCCCGGTGACCCGCTGGTCGCCGATGAGCCGGGCGATGCCGTCGACGTCCAGGTCGCCGGGCGGAGCCACCACCACGAGGCCGCCGGTGAGCAGTGGCACCCACAGCTCGTAGGTGGAGGCGTCGAAGGCGTGCGGGGAGCGGAACAGGACCCGGTCGTGGGCGCCGCCGCGCCAGCGCCGGTCCAGGGCCAGGGCGACGATGTCGCGGTGGGCCACGGCGACGCCCTTGGGCGTGCCGGTGGAGCCCGAGGTGTACATCACGTAGGCGAGGTCGTCGGGGCGCCCGGTGACCGGGACCGCCCCGGCCGTGTCGTCGTCGCGGCCGTCCGGGGAGGGACGGCCGGCGGCCTCGTCCTCGCCGGGTCGCAGGACGTGCCCGACGCCGAGGCCGTCGGTGTCGGTGCCCGGGTCGGTGAGGAGGACCGACGCCCCCGCCGCGGACACGACCGCCGCGGAACGGGCGCGCGGTGCGCGGGCGTCGAGCGGCAGGTACGCCGCCCCGGCCTTCAGCACGCCGAGACAGCCGGCGATCAGGTCGGTCGACCGCTCCATGAGGAGGGCGACGGTGTCGCCGGGTCGCACCCCCGCGTCCGCGAGGGCCGCCGCCACCCGCTCGGCGAGGGCGTCGAGTTCGCCGTAGCCCGTCTCCCGGTCGCCGCAGACGACGGCGGTGCGCTCGGGGTGGGCCGCGGCCCGCCGCGCGAACAGGGCGTGCACGGTGGTGTCGTGGGCCACGGCCGGCGCGCCCTGCCAGCCCTCGGTGACGGCGGCGCGCTCACCGGGGGTCAGCAGGTCGTGCTCGGCGACCGGAGCGGTGGGGTCGCCGGCGACGGCGTCGAGGAGGCGGACCAGCCGGTCCAGGAGCAGTCGGGCGGTGCCGGCGTCGAACAGGTCGGTGGCGTATTCGAGGATGAGCCCGATGCCCGCGGGCCGGTCGTCCGCGTCGAGGCGCTCGTCGACCTCGAGGGTCAGGTCGAACTTGGCCGTGGCGGTGCGCACGGCCTCCGTCCGTGTCCGCAGGCCCGGCAGGACGGGCGCGCCGCCGGTGTCCCGACGGCCGGCGACCGCGATCTGGAACAGGGGGTGGCGGCCGGGTGTCCGGGGCGGGTTGAGCCGGTCCACGAGGGCGTCGAACGGCACGTCCCGGTGGGCGTGGGCGTCCAGGGCGGCGTCGCGGACCCGGTCGAGCAGCTCGGTGAACGCGGGGCCGCCCGAGGTGTCGGCCCGGACCACGACGGTGTCGACGAAGAGGCCCACGAGGTGTTCAAGCGCCTCGTCGTCGCGGCCGTCGACCGGGCAGCCGAGGGCGAGGTCCGTGCCCGCGCCGAGGCGGGTGAGCAGGGCGGCGAACGCGGCCTGGACGGTCATGAAGACGGTGGCACGGCGGTCGCGGGCGAGGCCGGCGAGGCGGGCGTGGGTGCGGGCGCCGGTCGCGGCGGTGACGACGGCGCCACGGTGGGAGGCCACGGCGGGACGGGGCCGGTCGGTGGGGAGGGTGTGCTCCTCGGGCAGCCCGGCCAGGGCACGGGCACGGTGGTCGAGCTGCCGGGTGTGCTCGGAGTCCGGGTCGGCGGGGTCGCCGAGGACCTCGTGCCGCCACAGGGCGTAGTCCGGGTACTGGACGGGCAGGTCGGGCCAGTCCGGTTCCCGGCCGAGGAGCCGGGCGGTGTAGGCGGCGGACAGGTCGTGCAGGAGGACGTCGAGGGAGGCGCCGTCGCCCGCGATGTGGTGCAGGACCAGCAGCAGGTAGTGGTCTTCGTCGCCGTCGGTGAACAGGTGGGCGCGCAGCGGGAGTCGGGTCGCCAGGTCGAAGGAGGGCACGGCGGCCTCCCGCGCGCGGCGGGGGTGCTCGTCGGCGGGGGCGGCGGTGACCGTCAGGTCCGGGGCGGTGCCGGGGTCGAGGACGTGCTGCCGGGGGACGCCGTCGTCGTGCGGGAAGACGGTGCGCAGCGCTTCGTGCCGGGCGGTCACGTCCGTGAGGGCGATGGTGAGGGCGGCGCGGTCGAGGGCGCCGTGCAGACGCAGCCCGACCGGGATGTTGTACTGGCCGCCGGGGTCGCCGTCGCGGCTGAGGAACCACAGGCGGCGCTGGGCGTGGGACAGCGGGATCACAGCAGTTCTCCGAACTGGGCTTCGAAGGCGTCGAGGTCGGCCTGGCCGAGGCCGGGCAGGGACACGTCGGACGGGGTGAGCCCGACGGCGCCGGGCAGCTCCGCGTACGCCACGAGGGCGCGCAGCACGGCGAACCACTCGTGGGCCAGGGCGTGGGCGCGGTCGTCGGGGCAGGCGTTGCCCGCCCAGGTCCAGGTGGCGCTGAGGGCGGTGCCGCCGGGGCCGTCGTGGGCGGCGGCGTTCACCTCCACCGCGTGGGCCATCGCCAGGCCGTCGTCGGACTCGTCGAGGGCGACGTCGTGTCCGGGCGCGGCGGACCAGTCGGCGCTGTCGCCCATCGGGAAGCGGCCGAGGTAGTTGAACCCGATCTCGGGGACGCCGAGGGCCGCGAGGGCGGGGCGGGTACGGCTGTTGCCGTGGCGCAGCAGGCCGTGGCCGATGCCGTGGTCGGGGACGGCCCGCAAGGTTTCCTTGACCATGCGCAGCACCGCCCCGGCGGCGGGCCCGTCCGTGCGGACGTCGTCCAGGTCGGGCCGGCCGAGGTCGAAGCGGACAGGGTGGACGGTGGTGAACCAGCCGACGGTGCGCGACAGGTCGGGGGCGCCGGCGATGTCCTGGCGGCCGTGGCCCTCGACATCGACCAGCACGGTGCCGCCGTCCGCCGGGCCCGTGACCGGGCGCCGCCAGGCGAGGACCGCGAGGGCCAGCCCGGTGAGCAGGACGTCGTTGACGGTGCCGTTGACGATGCCGGGCACCGCGGTGAGCAGGGGCTCGGCCACCTCCGGGGGCAGGGTGAGGGTGAGCCGGCGGTCCGCGCTCTCCGGGTCGAGGCGGTCCAGCGGGCAGATGCCGCCGAGGGGTTCGGGGGCGGGGCGCAGGGTCTCGGCCCACCGTGTCGCCTCCGCCATCCGGCGGCCGGAGGTGGCGTCGGCGGCGATCAGGTCGGCCCAGTGGGCGAACGGCGTGGGCGCGGGTTCGAGGACGGGGTCCTGCCCCGCGGCGAGCCGTTCCCAGCAGGTACGCAGGTCGTCCTGGAGGATGCGCCAGGACACGCCGTCGACCACGAGGTGGTGGACGACCAGCGCCAGCCGGCCCTGCCGGAGCGGGCCCCGGTCGACGAGGACGGCGCGCACCATGACGCCGTCCGCCGGGGACAGCGAGTGCCGGGCGGCCGCGATCCGTCCGGCGGTGAGGGCCGGCAGCTCGGTGTCGGTGGCGTCGGGCGCGTGGACGTGCTCGACGAGGGTGTGCGCGTCGATCCCGCCCGGCGGCGGCACGAAGCACTCCGCGGCAGCGGCGCCCGCCCCGCCGGGCACGGTGAGCCGCAGCATGTCGTGCGTGTCGAGGAGGCTCTGCACGACGCGGACGGCGTGCTCGGCGCGGAATGCCGCGGGTGTGCGGACGACGAGCGACTGGTGGTAGGTGTCGACGGGGCCGTCGAGTTCGCCGAGCCAGGCCATGATCGGGGTCGCGGCCACGGGCCCGGTGCGCCGCGGTGGTTCCGCCGGGCCCTCGCCCGCGCCGGGGCCGTCCGTCGAGCGGGCGGTGGTGGCGAGCGCGGCGAGGCTGTCGCTGCGCAGGACGTCTCGGGTGGTGAGCAGCAGCCCGGCGGCCCGGGCGCGGCTGACGACCTGGATGGCCTGGATGCTGTCGCCACCGAGTTCGGTGAACCCCTGCCCGGCCCCGACGGCGTCGGCGGCCAGCCCCAGCACCTGGGCGACCAGCCGCCGCAGGGCGTCCACGGAGCCGCACGCGGCCCCGGACGAGCCGCCGTCGTGCGGTGCGGACGCCTCGGGCGCGGCTGCCCCTTGGCGCTCCGGCCCGGACGCCTCGTCGTGCTCCGGCGCGGACGCCGCCCCGGACATCCAGTCGCCGCCCGGCATGCTCGCCCCGTCGCCGCCGTTCCGGGCGGCACGTGTGTCCTGCCCGGCAGGTGGCGCGGTGTCGTCCGGGAGGGCCTCGGCCCCGGCCGAGGCCCGGCCCGCCAGGGCCGTCCCGGCCGCCGGTACGTCAGGTGCGCCGGGGCCGGGCAGCGGACGTACGGGCTCAGCCACGGGCCGTGTCCCCGGCGAGGGCCGCGACCAGGGAAGCGGGCCGCATGTCGGTCCAGTTCCGCTCGACGAAGTCGAGGCAGTCCTGGCGGCCGTCCGGGCCGTGGACCGTGGTCCAGCCGGCGGGCACGGGCAGGTCGGCGGGCCACAGCGAGTGCTGGAGCTCGTCGTTGCGGACGACCAGGTAGACGGCGTCGTCGTTCTCGAAGGGGTTGCTCATGAGGGTTCTCCTGGATGGGTGGGAGGGGAGCGCCGGACGGGTCCGCACGGCGCACGAGAGGGGTCGGGGCGGGCGGGGAGGGCCGGCCGCCGTCAGCGCGCGCCGGCGGGCTCGCCGACCGTGAGCCGGAGCAGGTCCCGCGCCTCGTCCAGCGCCGCCGTCACCTGCTCGGGGCCCGGACGGCAGGCGATGACGTGCCCCACGCGGTCGCCCGCGCTGCGTGCGCGGCGGACCACGGCGCCGGGTGCGACGGTGACGGTCACCGCTTCGACGCCGTCCACGGCCCGCGCCCGTGCCACGCCGTCGACGGCGTCGAGGACCCCGTCGGCGTCGGCGAGCAGGAACTGGATGCCGGCGTGGGCGCCGTGGCCGGGCTTGAGGTCGGGTGCCTGTCCGGTCGCGGCCTTCAGCTGCTGTTCCAGCAGGTCGACGCCGCTGGCCAGCCGGACGAGCTCGGGGATCATGCCGCCCGCGGGGCGCGGGTTGATCTCGATCACGGCCGGTCCGCTCCCGGTCAGCTTCACCTCGGTGTGGGTGGCGCCGAGGCGGATGCCGGCCGCGTCCAGGGCGGCCATCACGGTCTCGGTGATCCGCTCGGCGGTGGCGGCCGGCAGCGGGGCGGGGAAGAGGTGGCGGTGCTCCACGAAGTGGGGGTCGCCCGTGACGGACTTGGCGGTGATGCCGACGCAGACCGCCTCGCCGTCCTGGCTGAACATCTCCACGCTGTACTCGGGGCCGTCCAGGTACTCCTCGACGAGGACGGTCCGCGCGGTCGGCATCCCGCGGACGTTGGTGGTGACGGCGAGGATCCGCTCGGCCTGGGCGCGGGCCTGGGCCTCGTCGGTGCACAGCAGCACGTTGACCGAGCCGGAGTCGTCGGCGGGCTTGACCACGCACGGCAGCCCGGTCCGCGCGACGGCCGCGGCCACCTCTCCGGGCTCGCGCACCACCGCGTACCGGGGCTGGTGCACCCCGGCCCGCCGCAGCAGGGCCCGCAGGGCCGACTTGTCGCGGCAGGCGGTCACCGCCTCGGGCGGGTTGCCCGGCAGGCCGAGCCAGCGGGCCAGGCGCGCGGCGGCGGGGACGTAGAAGTCGCTGGTGGTGGTGACACCGGCGATCTCCTCGCGGCGGAAGCGGTCCTGGAGCGCGGCCCGCAGCGCCGCGTCGGAGTTGGTGTCGCACCGGATCACCTCGGCGCCGGTGGCCTCCAGCCCCCGGTAGCGGCCGGGGTCGCCGGTCAGCAGCACGGGCTCGGTCCCGAGCGTGTCCCGGGCGAGGTCGAGGGCGAGCATGCCGGTGCCGGTGGTGTTGGACTCGACGAACACGAGGTGGCGGCGCAGATCGTCGGGTGCGCGGTAGGTCTGCCGGGACCAGGTGGTGACGGCGGTCCCGGCGGTGACGACGGCGGGACGGTCCGCTGCCGGCAGGGTGTGCAGGGCGTGCTCCTCCCAGTGGTCGTCGCTGTAGACGGTGTCGGCGTAGCGGTCGCCGCGGTCGGGCAGGATGCCGACGATGCGGGAGCCGGGTTCGGCGCGCCGGGCGAGGTCGCCGAGGACGCGGTAGACGGAGCCGGAGGTGTTGCCGCCGAAGATCTGCTGTTCGCGGGCGAGGTCGCGGGTGGCGGCGAACGCCTCGTGGTCGTTGAGCCAGTGGACCTCGTCGACGAGCAGGCGGTCGAGGTTCTTCGGCAGGAGGCTGTTGCCGAGGCCGCTCTGCAGCCGCTGCGGCACGTCCGGCTGCCCGAAGAGGGCGCTGCCGACGCAGTCGACGCCGACGACGCGGACGTCGGGCAGCGTCTCGCGCAGCACGCGGCCCGTCCCGCACAGCGAGCCGCCGCTGCCCACCGCGCCGACCAGGGTGTCGATGTGGCCGAGGCTGTCGAGCAGTTCACGGGCCAGGCCGCGGTAGGCGCCGGGGTTGTCGGGGTTGGTGTACTGCTGGGGCCAGAAGGCGCCGGGCAGTTCCGCCATCAGTTCCGCGAGCCGCTCCAGGCGTGCGGACTGCCAGCCGTGGCTGGTCATCGCCTCGACGACGTGCACGCGGCAGCCCAGGGCGCGCAGCTTCGCCAGGGTGACGGGGTCGATGCGGGGGTCGGTGACGATGTGCACCTCGTGGCCGAGGGAGCGGCCGACGAGGGCGACACCGAGCGCCATGGTGCCGGAGGAGCTCTCCACCACGGGGGCGCCGGGGCGCAGGGTGCCGAGCGCTCTGGCCTCCAGGAGGATGTTGCGCGCGACCCGGTCCTTCATCGCGAACAGGTTCTGGAGTTCCAGCTTGGCGTAGACCTCCACCCCGCGTTCCGCGCCGAGGCGCAGCCGGACGAGCGGCGTGCGGCCGATCGCGTCCGTCAGCGTGTCGAACAGCATGATCAGGTCTCCCGTCGGTGGGTGGTGGAGCCGGCCGGGACGGCCGGGTACGGGCCGGGGCTCCAGGCGTCCCCGGCGCCCAGCGCGCGGTGCACGGTGACCTCGCCGCCGAGCGGTGCGCAGCCGGCACGGATGTGCCGTGCCTTGGCGTCGAGTTCGGGATCGTGGGTGTCGAGGAGGACGCCGAGCAGGGTGCCGCTGTGGGCCAGGACCAGGCCGTGGCCGCCGACGTCGTGGCACAGCGCGCGCAGGACGCCGAATCCGGCGCGGGCGCGTCGGCGGTCGTTGAGTTCGGCGCTGCGGGTGGCGACCTCGCCGACGGCGGGTACGTCACCCGTGGCGACGGCGTCGCCGAGCCGGTCCAGCAGCCGGGCGTACTCGTGGCGTTCGGCAGGCCCGATGGGCGGGGCGGCCCGGTTGTGGGCGACGGTGTCGACCTGTCCGCCCTCGTCGTGGGCGACGACCGTGAGCGGGGGCAGCGTGCCGAGTCTGCGGCCGAGCCGGACGGCCCGGTGGTGGAAGCAGACGATCTCGTCGTACATGACGCCGTCGGCGGGTTCGACGCCGCGCAGGAAGGCCTCGGTCTGCGCGGGGCTGAACGTGCGCCGGTACGCGGCGCCGACGGCCCGCACGGTGGCGACCAGGTCGGCCGAGGAACTGGCCATGCCCTTGCCCTCGGGCAGGTCGCCGCCGAGTTCCAGCAGTCCGCCGTCGTTCTCGCCGAGCGCTGCCAGGACGGCTTCCGCCACCCGCCGGGACTTGCCCTTGTGCGCGGGCGTGACGTGTACGGTCCGTGCGGCCCGGGCCGGGTGGAAGACGGCGGTGGCCCAGCGGGCCAGCGGGAAGGTGACGAGGAAGTCGCCGTCGGGGGCGGGCAGGGCGCCTTGGAGGAGTTCGCCGAAGGTGCCGAAGGCGTACCCGGTGCCGGTGACCGGTGCCGGAGCGGCGGGGGCGGCGGCCGGGCCGCTCAGCGGAGCGGGCGGCATCAGCGCTCCCCCGTTTCCGGCCGGTGGGCGTCCTGCGGTCCGGCCGGGCCGAGTGCGCGGGCCGTCTCGGCGGCTCCCGCGACGACGGCGTCGGACCTCTCCTGCCAGGCGGCGCGCAGTCCCTCGAGGGTGTCCTGCTGGGCGCGCAGTGCCTGCGCCACGGCGTCGGGGTGGGCGGAGCCCTCACAGGCGAGGCGGGCGAGGCCCCGATCGACGTCGAAGGCGTCGGCGAGCAGCCGCGCCGGGTCGGCGAGAGTGAGCGCGTGCTCGGCGGCGGCCCGGGTCAGCAGTGCGGGCGCGCCCGGATGGGGCGGTACGCCGGCCTCGGCGGCGCTCACGATGTACTTGCCGGCGACGACCTGCGCGGTCCGCCACGGCACCCCTTCGGTGAGGGTGAGGGCGTTGGCGAGGCTGAAGCCGCCCAGGTACTCGCGTGTGCACACCGCGCGCATGCGATCGGCCCGGAACGCGACGCGGCGGACCACCTCGGTGAGCAGCCGGACGGTGCCGTGCGCGGAGTCGAACGCGGTCAGGACGTGGGTGCCGGCTTCCTTGGAGACCTCCACCAGGTTGCAGAAGGGGGTGTTGCGCTGCCCGAGGAGGACGTCGGTGTGGAAGGCGCCGAGGTGGGCGGTGCGGCCGCGGATGCGTTCCAGGACGGGGTAGTTCTTCTTCTGCGGCATCGCCGAGGAGATGCCGGACAGGTCGTCGGGCAGTTCGATGAAGCCGTACTCGCTGCCGCCCCAGGTGAGCAGGTCGGTGACGAAGCGGCTCAGGGCGGCGCCGAGCAGGCCGAGTTCGGCGGTGGCCTCGGCACTCCAGCGGCGCGAGGCGACCGCGGTGAGCGCGTTGGGCTGCGGGCGGTCGAAGCCCAGCATGCGGGCCATCCGCGTGCGGTCCCAGGGCAGTTCCTGTCCGGCCATCGCGCCGGCGCCCAGCGGGCAGGTGTTCATCCCGTCGTAGGTGTGCAGCAGCCGCCGCTGGGTGTGCAGCAGCTGCTCCGCGAGAGCGGACAGGTGGAAGCCGGGGGTGATGATCTGCGCGGCCTGGAAGTGCGTGTAGCCGGGCATGGGCAGGCCGCGGGTCTCCTCGGCGCGGGCGAGGACGACGGAGCACAGGTCGAGCAGGGCGGTGGCGAGGCGGACCACCTGCTCGCGGCCGAACATCGTCTGCGCGCAGGCCTGGAGGTCGTTGCGGCTGCGGTCGACGTGCCAGTGGGGCACGGGGGCCGGCAGCCGGGCCGTGACGTGGCGTTCGAGGGCGAAGGCGATGTCCGACATGTTGGCGTCGGGCCGTGCGGTGAGGGCCCCGGGCCCCACCTCGTCCAGCAGGGCGGTGACGGTGCGGGCCTCTGCCTCGGTGAGCAGCGCCATCCGGGCGTACTCGGCCGCCAGGGTCTTCTCGATGGCGATGTAGTGGCCCAGCAGGTGGCGGACCTCGAACCGGAACTGGGGTGCGAGTACCTCGTCGTGCAGCAGGTCGCTCGGCCCGCCGCGGATGCGGCCGCTGAGTTCGGCGGCGGGCGCCGGGGGCTGACTCGTCACGGTGACGGTGTCCGTTCTGTGCGGTGGGGTGGTGGGGCCCGGTGAAGGGGTGACCGGTGCGGCGTCGGGGATCACCGGACGCGGTGCCCGTCCGGCCGGGCGGCCGGGCCGAGAGCGGCGTCGAGGGCGGCGTCGAGGGCGGCGGCGACGGCCCGCACGTGGGGGGCCCTGACCAGTGCGTAGTGGTCGGCGTCGCTGTCGTGGCGCACGAGACCGTCCGGCACTCGTGTCGCCCACCGGTCGGCGGAGTGCAGCGCGGCACCGGTGGTGCTCTGGTGGAAGTGGACGGTGCCCGACGCCACGGGCGGCCGGTAGCGGGAGGCGGCCAGCAGTCCGGTGCGGAACACGGCGTGGTGCCGGGCCAGTGCGGCCGTGTCGAGGGCCGGCACGCGGCCGTCCACGGCGAGGGCTGCGGCGACGGCCCGCAGCTGGGCCGGGGTGCCGTCCGCCGCCTCCAGCGCGGCGCGCAGGGCGTCCCGTGCGGCGGCGCCTGGGTCGGCGCCCGCGGAGCGGGCGAGGTCGTCGTGGAACCACTCCAGAAGTGCGATGCCGTCGGCGGGCACGTCCGTGGTCCCGGGGTAGGCGGTGTCGAGCAGGGTGAGCGTGGCCACTTCCTCGCCGTCGGCGCGGAGCTGGTGGGCCATCTCGTAGGCGAGCAACCCGCCGAGGGACCAGCCGGCCAGGTGGTACGGCCCGTGGGGGCGGACGGTGCGCAGGGCCGCGACGTGGACGGCCGCGAGCTCCTGCACGCCCGCGTCCCCGGCGCCGTCCGGGGCGGCGGTCGTCAGCCCGGGCGCCGACAGGCCGTACACCGGCCGGCCCGGTCGCAGCGCCGTCGCGAGGGAGCGGTAGCACAGGACGTTGCCGCCGACGGGGTGGACGAGGACGAGCGGATCCAGGTCGCCGTCCGGCCGGATGCGGACGACGGTGTCCGCCGTGCCGGATCGCCGGCGGGCGCGCAGGGCCTGCGCCTGCCGGGCGACGGTGGGGTGTTCCATCACGGTGGCCACCGACAGGCGCTCACCGAACGCCTCGTTGATCCGGCCGATGAGGCGCAGGGCGTCGATCGAGTGGCCGCCGGCGGCGAAGAAGTCGTCGTCGGCGCCGACGGGTCCGGTGCGGAGGATCTGTTCCCACAGACCGGCGAGACGGGTCTCGGTGGCGCCGCGTGGCGGGCGGGACGGGGTCCGGCGGACCGCGTGCGCCGGGTCCGGGGCGGGCAGGGCCGCCCGGTCGAGCTTGCCGTTGCGGGTCAGGGGCAGCGCGTCGAGCAGCACCCACGCCGACGGCACCATGTGCCGCGGGAGCCGGGTGCGGGCGTAGGTATCGAGAGCCGCCCCGGCCGCGGCCTCGTCCGCCGCGGTGCCGCCGGTGCCGCCGATGTCAGCGGTGTCACCGGTGTCACCGGTGGGCACGACGTAGCCGGTCAGACGTTCGCCGTGGAGCAGTACGGCGCAGGCGCGGACCTCGGGGTGCTCGGCGAGGGCGGCCTCGATCTCGCCGGGCTCGACGCGGAAGCCGCGGATCTTCATCTGGTGGTCGGTGCGCCCGGCGTACTCCAGGGCGCCGTCCGTCCGGTGCCGGGCGAGGTCGCCGGTGCGGTACAGGCGCCGGGTGACGCCGTCGGCGCCGGTGAGCTGCACGAACCGTTCGGCGGTCAGGTCCGGGCGCCCGTGGTAGCCGAGGGCCAGTCCGACCCCTTCGAGGAACAGCTCGCCCGTGACGCCCGTCGGAACCTCGCGCAGGCGTGCGTCCAGCACATGGGTGCGCATGTTCGCGATGGGCCGGCCGATCGGCACGGTGTCCCCGGCGCCGGGCAGGCAGTGCCACGCGGTGACGTCGACGGCGGCCTCCGTCGGCCCGTACAGATTGTGCAGCTCGACGTGCGGGAGCAGGTCGAGGAAGCGGGTCTGCACCTCGTGGGGCAGGGCCTCGCCGCTGCACAGCACGCGGGTGAGACCGGCGGCGCGCCGGACCGCGAGCGGGTCGTCGAGGAAGACGTCGAGCATGGACGGCACGAAGTGCACGGTGCTGACGCCCTCCTCGGCGACGAGACCGGCCAGGTAGGCGGGGTCGCGTTGGCCGCCGGGGCGGGCAAGGACGAGTACGCCGCCGGTGAGCAGGGGCCAGAAGAACTCCCACACCGACACGTCGAACGTGTACGGCGTCTTCTGCAGGACGCGTTCGCCGGGGTTCAGCCCGTAGGCCTCCTGCATCCACAGCAGGCGGTTGGCGATGGCGCGGTGGGCGACCACCACGCCCTTCGGAGTGCCCGTCGAGCCCGAGGTGAAGATCATGTAGGCGGGGTCGTCCGGACCCGCGGCGGTCACGGGGACGGCGGCGGAGTCCGCTGCGGGGCCCGGTTCGTCGGGGACGACGACGGTCACCGTGGGGGCGTCGGCAGGGCCGGCCGCCCGCAGCGCCCCCGCCCGGCGGCCGTCCGCGACGACCAGGCCGATGCCGGCCTGGCTGAGCAGCGCCCGGGTGCGCGCCTCGGGGTGGTCGGGGTCCAGCGGCACGTACGCGGCACCGGACTTGAGCACCGCGAGCAGCGCGACCGGCAGCAGGAGGGAGCGGTCCATGAGCAGGCCCACGAAGGCACCGGGCCGGGCGCCGAGGGCCCGCAGTCGCGCGGCGAGGCGTTCGGCGGCCTCGTCGAGCTGCCGGTAGCCGAGTGCGGTGCCCTCGAAGCGGACAGCCGGCGCGTCGGGCGTTCGCCGGACCTGCCGTTCGATCAGCCCGGTCAGCGTGTGCGGGGCGTCGTAGTGCCGCGCGGTGTCGTTCCACACGGCGTGCCGGCGGTGGTCCTGCGGCGGCACCAGGTCGGCCTCGGTGCAGTCCAGGTCGGGTGTGTCGGCCAGCGCCCGCAGCGCCGCCGTGTAGGAGTCGTGCAGCGCGGCCATCCGCTCGGCGGTGAACCGTGCCGCGTCGTACCGCAGGCCCAGTTCCAGGGCGCGCCCGTCGGGGGTGCGGGAGAACTCCGCGCCGAACGCCATGTCCGTGGCGGCTTCGCCGGTCTCCTCCAGGACGGTGAACGTCCCGGCGGACGGCCCGTCGTGTTCGACGTGGAAGTGGGTGTAGTTGAAGAAGGTCTCGAACGGTGCCGTCCCGCCGTTGCGGCGGACGATCTCGGCGAGCGGGTAGCGCCGGTGCTCGTGCGCCCGCAGCTCCAGTTCGGCGACGCGGCGCACGAGGTCCCGCCAGCTCTCCCGGGTGACGGTGAGGCGGCAGGGCAGCGTGTTGAGGAAGGCTCCGACGACCTTGTCGCCGTCGGCCTCCTCCGTGCGCCCGTTGACCACGACGCCGGTGGTGATCTCGTCCGCGCCGCCCATCAGGGCCATGACCCGCGTGTGGGCGGCGAGCAGCACGGTGCGCAGCGGCACGCCGAGCGCGGCGGCGAGCGCGGACAGCCGCTCGTGGAGTCCGCCGGGCAGCGGGGCGTGGTGCCAGGTCATACGTGGCGCTCCCCCGGTGGTGGCGCTGCGCGGCAGGCGGGTCACGGGGGCGTCCTGCGTCACCTCGTCCCAGAAGGCGCGCGCAGCGGGGTCGGCGAGCGCGTCCCGCTCCAGTGCGACGAACGAGGCGAAGCGGGAGCGGGGTGCGGGGGCCGACGGTGCCGCGCCGTCCCCGGGGGCGCACAACTCGACGTAGCGGGAGAGGAGTTCGGTGAGCAGGGAGCGCTCGCTCCAGCCGTCCATGACGGCGTGGTGCTCGGCGATGAACAGCTGGAAGGCCGTGTCGGTGCGGCGCTGCACATGGAAGCGGATCAGCGGCGCCTCGTCCCAGGCGAACGGATTGGCGCGTTCGGCTTCGTACCGCGCGGCGACGGCCGCCTGCCGCCCGGCGGCGTCCCGTTCGCGCAGGTCCTCGAAGGTGATGCGGGGGCGGGCGTCGCGGTGGACGAGTTGGAGGGGTTCGCCGAAGCCGTGGGGGTCGAAGGAGGTGCGCAGCATCTCGTGCCGGGCGCCGGCCTCGGCGACCGTGCGCCGCCAGGCGTCCTCGGACCAGGGCGCCTGGATGTGGTACGAGCCGACGTTGTGGTAGACGCGGCCGGTACCGGCGGGCAGATCGCTGTGGAAGAGCATCCCGGCCTGGAGCCGGGTCATCGGGTAGGCGTCTTCCAGTCCCTGCGGCAGGGCGGCCCGGTCGGCGTCGCCCAGCAGGGAGAAGGGCCGGTACGACGGCGGGTCGGCCGGTGCGTCCGGCTCCGCGTCGACAGCCCCGGCGAGCCCGCGCACCGTCTGGTGCCGCATCAGGTCGGCCACGGTGAAGCGCAGTCCGCGGTCGCGGGCGCGGGCGAGCACCTGCAGCGACCGGATGGAGTCGCCGCCGAGGGCGAAGTAGTTGTCGAGCGCGCCGATCCGCGGGTGTCCGAGGACCTCCTGCCAGATCTCGGCGAGGGCCGTCTCGACCGGGCCGCTCACCGGTTCGTGCGCCGCCGCCGACCCCAGCGCGACCGCTCCCTCGGTACCCGGTGCCGGCAGGGCGCGCCGGTCGACCTTGCCGTTGCCGGTGAGCGGCAAGGCGGGGACGGTGAGGAAGGCGCCGGGGATCATGTAGTCGGGCAGCCGCGCGGCGAGGTGCGCGCGCAGGTCGTCGACGCTGAGCGGGCCGGTGCCGTCCGCCCCGGTGTGCGGGGCCGGTACGACGTACCCGGTCAGGACCGGGCTCCCGGTGGCGTCGCGGACGACACGGGCCACGGCGGCGCGGACCCCGGCGTGGGCGGTGAGGGCCGCCTCGATCTCGCCCAGCTCGATGCGGAAACCGCGCAGCTTGACCTGGTCGTCGATGCGGCCCAGGTACTCCAGTTCACCGTCCGCGCGCAGCCGGGCGAGGTCCCCGGTCCGGTAGCGCCGCTCCCCCGAGGCCGTCGTGGGGAAGCGTTCGGCGGTCAGCCGGGCGCGGTTGAGGTAGCCACGGGCGAGGCCCGCCCCGGCGACGTACAGCTCGCCCACGGCTCCGTGAGGCACCGCTCTGCCGCGGTCGTCCAGCAGGTGCAGCCGCAGGTCGGGAATGGGCACGCCGATGACGCTGCCGCGGCCCTCCTCGGCGTCGCGCGCGGTCAGGGGGCGGTAGGTGACGTGCACGGTGGTCTCGGTGATGCCGTACATGTTCACCAGGCGGGGCGCGGTGTCGCCGTGCCGCCGGAACCAGCCGCGCAGGGCGGCGACGTCCAGGGCCTCGCCGCCGAACACCACCTGCCGCAGCGCGAGCCGGTCCTGCCGCGGGCTCAGCTCGTCGGCGCGGTCGAACTGGTGGAAGGCGGACGGCGTCTGGTTGAGGACGGTGACCCGCTCCTCGCACAGCAGCCGGTGGAACTCCTGCGGGGAACGGCTCGTGACGTACGGCACGACGACGAGCCGGCCGCCGTGGGCCAGGGCGCCCCACAGTTCCCACACGGAGAAGTCGAAGGCGATGGAGTGGAAGAGGGTCCACACGTCGTCGGCGCCGAACCCGAACCAGTGGTCCGTGGCGGAGAACAGACGGGTGATGTTGCGGTGCGGCACCAGGGTGCCCTTGGGGCGTCCCGTGGAGCCGGAGGTGTAGATGACGTAGGCGAGGTCGTCGGGGGTGACCCCGCTGCGGGGGGCCGTCGCGGGCAGCCGGTCCAGCCCGTCCGCGTCGGCCTCCAGATCGACGGCGCGCAGGCCGGAAACGTCCCACAGCGGGCGGGTGCCGGTGGTGCCGACGACGTGCGCGAGGCCGGCGTCGCCGACTATGTGGTGCAGCCGCTCCGGCGGGCTGTCCGGGTCGAGCGGCAGGTACGCGCCCCCTGCTTTGAGGATGCCCAGCAGGCCGACGACGAGTTCGGCGGACCGGGGTACGCACAGGCCGACGAGGGTGCCGGGGCCGACGCCGAGGGCGCGCAGGCGGTGGGCCACCTGGTTGGCTCGGCGGTCGAGGTCGCCGTAGCACAGCTGACGGGTGCCGTCGGTGACGGCCACCGCGTCGGGTGTCCGGCCGGCGTGCTCGGCGAAGATCTCGTGGGCGCAGCGCTCGGGAGCCTGCGCGGCGGTGGCGGGCCGCGGGGAGGTCAGGGGCAGTTGTTCGGCGTCCGAGAGCATCGGGAGCGCGGACAGGGGCAGCTGCGGGGCGCTGACGGCGGCGTCCAGCAGCCGCAGATAGTGCCCGGTGAACCGCTCGATGGTCGCGGCTTCGTAGAGGTCGGCCCGGTACTCCAGACGCAGGTGCAGGCCGCCGCGCGACCGCACGACATCGAAGGTCAGGTCGAACTTCGCGGCGGCGGTGGGGCCTTCCAGCAGGCGGACGCGGGGGCCTGGCAGCCCGGCCGTGGTGTCGTCCTCGTCGTGGAAGCCGAAGAGCACGTCGAAGAACGGGGCCCGGTCCGTGGTGCGTCCGGGGTTGAGGTGTTCGACGATCCGCTCGAAGGGCAGGTCCTGGTGGTCCTGAGCGTCCGCGACGGTGTCCCGCACGGCGGCCACGTGATCGCGGAAGCCGGGGTCCGCGGTCAGGTCCGAGCGAATCACGAGGGTGTTGACGAACAGACCGACCGTGTCGGCGAACTGTGTGCGGTTGCGACCTGCGACGGGGGTGCCGACGAGGACGTCCTCACTGCCGGACCAGCGGCCGAGCACCACCTGGAAGGCGGCGAGCAGCGCCATGAAGCGGGTGCTGCCGGTGTCCCGGCAGACCTGGTCGAGCCGTTGCAGCACGGCGTCGGGCAACGGGACTTCGTGCGTGGCGGCGGTGCGGGGGGCGAGGGCGTGGGAGGCGGACCCGACGGCCGGGCGGTGGTCGGCGGGGATCCCGCAGGTCGGCAGTTCGCCGCCCAGCTGTTCCGCCCAGTAGGCGAGCTGTCGCTCGGCGGCGGGACCGCGCAGCCATTCCTCCTGCCATTCGGAGAAATCGGCGTACTGGAATTCCGGCTCTCCGACCCGAACCGGCGCCCCGGATTCGTCCGTGGCGGCGGCGTAGTCCTCCAGCATTTCCCGCAGCAGAATTCCCGCGGACCATCCGTCACCGACGATGTGGTGCATTCCGAGCGCCAGCACGGCGCCTTCGGGGCGGCGCAGCAGGGCGGCCCGGAACAGCGGGCCGGCGGCGAGGTCGAAGGGCCGCCGGTACTGGGCCTCCATCCAGCGCCGCACGGCGCCGTCGCCGGCGCCGTCCGCCGTCTCCACCGACCAGTCGAGCCGCGCGGAGGCGTCGACGCACTGCGTCAGCTCGCCGTCCGCCAGCACGAACCGGGTGCGCAGCGCCTCGTGCCGGTCGACCAGCCGCTGGGCGCAGGCCCGCAGCAGCTCCACCTCGACGTCGACGTCCGCGTCGAACGCGCAGAAGACCGGCATGTGATAAGTGGGCATGCCGCCCTGCAACTCCTGGAGGAAATACATCCGCTGCTGCGCCCGGGAGGCCCGGAAGACATCGACGGGTGGCTCTGCGGATGACGTGGTGAACGGTTCTCCCGGAACCACCGGGGCGACCGAAACGTGAGTGGCCAAGACAACTCCCTCGACCGTCACGCCTTTTCTGACGCACGGCACCTGTTCCCTCTGGGGCGAATGCCACGCTAAATGCATGCCGTGCACCGGAAACAGTCCCGACCTACTGGTCCCCGCAACCCGTGACACGAACGACAGCGCACGCGGTCTCCCGGTGACCAGGTCACCCAAGGCGGCGACGCCCGCCTCTGTGCGTCATCCCCCGCCGTCGCTCGCGGCGTAGTGGAGGATTCGTGATGTCGACCGAAGCAGCAGCACTCGCCCTGCAGGACCGTGCCCTCCTTTGGAGCACGGGCGAGATCCGGGCAACCGATGTCGTCACCGGCGCCTGTGATGCACTCGTTGCCGGACTCGACAGCCCTGCCCTGCGAACCCAGGCCGCGTGCACAGTCGTTCAGGATCAGGCTGGTGGATCAAGGCCGACGGCTGGCAGGGCCAGCTTCCGCTGGTGCTGCACTCGCCGGTGAGTTCCTGTGCGTCGTTGTAGGTGTAGCTGGTGCACGAGAACCGACTCCGGCTTGATTTTCGCGACCTGCGCACGCTGAGACACGGTTCATGGTCGTGTTGGGCTCCTGACGACGATCACCCCCATCGCAGGAGCCGCGCATGTCCAGAAGTGCCGACATCGATCTCGCGTTCGCACGCGCCGTCACGGTAGACGCCGTGGTGCGAGCTCTGGCCGGTGAGGGGTGGTCGCTGCAGGAACCGCTCGGGATCTCCTACGTGGTCGAAGACGACGACCTCTTCGACTGGCAGTCGACTTCCACCGAGCAGGCAGCTGAGGTGCTGGCCTTGGTGGATTCACCGGCCCACGTCGACCACCACGTCGGTGTCTGCATCTATCACTCAACTGCGGAAACCGGTGGCCAACTGCTCTTTTACGCAGGCCGATCGCACTGCTCCTTCATCCCGACGATCGACCGGCGGAGCCTCCCCGCAGCACCAGCCTTCACGGACCTGGCCTGGTATCTGAACGCACTGGTGCCGCCCCTGCTTACCCTGGGGCTGGCCAACTACACAGCGAGAGACCTTGTTGACTGAGACGCGGCAGTGCTTGTGACAGCGGCGCTGCCTCGCATCAGTATCGTCGGTCCAAAGCCTCGACAAGGCTGCGGAGTTCGCGCGACCGGCGGCGGGACATCGCCAGTATCACCGCTTCGAGGAACTCGCGGGCCTGCCGCGGATCACCGCAACAGGCCCACTCCGTACAGCCATCACTCTGGTACTCCAACAACCGTCGGTTCGGCTGGTGGACGAAACTCCGCCAGCGCACCATCGCCGACTCGATCGAGCCTGGCCACAAGTACTTCTTCTGACGTTGGATCCGTCGAACCTCGGCGAGCGCGGCCGAGGAGAGGCCACGGATGGCCGTGGTGTCGTCATGCTTCCGGCGTCGGCGCGGCAACTCGGCCCGGACGCGACCAGGCCGCCTACGCGGCATGGGCCTTTCTGTTGATCGTCATGCCGGCCATCTTTCCATCTGTGGTCGCTACGCGACCAGCCCGGACTGACCGGCTGTCCGCCATCGGGCGCCAGGTTGCCGATGTCCCAGAGCGGCCCCAGCTGCCCCTGCCCGGAGAAGGCGGTCCGACGTCCGCCCTCCTCCGTGCTGAGCAGGCTCAGCCTGGGCCGTCCGCGTGAAGGCATCGTCCACGAAGAGCATCTTCCGATCGAGCGACGGACGGATGGCCCCAGGCGGTCACCGTGCTGCGCTCACCTGCTAAGCTCACCGTCACTAATGAGCCTTCCTGGCCCGGATACGACATCCGTCCAGGAAGGCTTTTTTCATGCCCTGGCGCCGCTCGTCCGGGGACCAGCGCTCATCGAACAGGCCACCTCTGCAAAGGAGTCACGTGCCAGACGTATCCGTTCGTCTCGCGAACACCGCCGACCGCCCCGTGGTGGAGCGGCTCTGGCTGATGTTCCGCCATGACATGTCGGAGTTGGGCAATCTGCTGCCGAACGCTGACGGAACCTTCCGCAGCGACCGGCTCCACATGGCCTTCTCCGAGCCCGACTGGGCGCCGTACCTCCTCACAAGCGGTGACCGACCGGCCGGCTTCGCGTTCGTCCGCGGTCTGACCGCCCCGACACGGGTGCTGAACAGCTTCTTCGTGGTGCGTGGTGCACGGCGGACAGGGATCGGGCTGCACGCTGTTCAGGAGATCGCGGCCAGACACCCAGGCTCGTGGGAAGTCGCGTTCCAGGATGCCAACATCGCCGCTGTGCACTTCTGGCGTCGCGTCGCCACGGAGATCTCCGACGACGCGTGGACCGAGGAACGCCGACCGATCCCAGGGCGGCCCGAACTGCCTCCTGATGTCTGGATCTCGTTCAACGCCCCTGGGGAGACGGACGGCTGAGCATCAGGGCGGTCGATCCGGGCTGTCCCTGACGGCCGACGGGCGGCTCGTCAACCGGCGCGCTCGGCGAGCAGGGTGTGCGGGTTGCTGGATTCGTACCAGCCGAGGAAGGGAGGACAGACGTCGTAGCCCAGCAGCCGCTGCAACTCCTCGGGGTACTCGCGGACCACATCCATCGGCACGGCGAGATACTGATTCTCCTCCTGTCGCATATTGCCGGCGATGTAGGAGAGGGTCAGCCCGGTACGCGGCTCGGTGGACGCGTTACGGCCGCCGCCGTGATACAGACCGCCGAGCCAGATCAGCGCTGATCCGGCCGGCATCTCGGCCGGCACCGCCTCGTCGCGCTGCGGTGCCCGCTCGTCGTCCCAGCGGTGACTTCCCGGGATCGTCATGGTCGCGCCGTTCTCCGCGGTGAAATCGGTCATCGCGACCATGACCTGGACCCGGGTGGTGGGTGCGGGGTAGGGCCGCAGATGCGAGGTGTCGTCGCGGTGCAGCCACTGCGCGCCCTCGCCGGGCCAGATCTGGATCACCTGGGTCGCGCTGACCTGGATGTTGGGTGAGATGTTCACCTGCTGACCGCTGAACCACACCGGCACGGGCTGCTGTATCAGCCGGCGGGCAGCCCCGAGGAACAACGGGTGCAGCGCGACGGCGGCCATGTGCCGGCTACGGGCGAACAGCGAGGACATCCGTTTGGTCTTGTGGCCGGAGAAGTCGTTGTCGCCGTAGCCGAACTTCTCCAGCGCGGGACCCAGGTCGGTCCACAGCGCCTGTCGAGTGTCGGGGTCCAGGAACTCCTCCACGACGACTGCACCATGTTGGTCGAGGAGACTGCAGACCCGGTCGAGATCGGCATCGGAGTGGACCGTGACGAGGTCTTCGTCGGTCATTTGTTTCCCTTCCCTGTAGGCGTGCGGTTCGTCTGCCGGAAGCGGTTGATCGCGTCGAGATGCCGCTCGCGCATCGCGGTGTCACGGACGCCCAGCCCCTCGTGCGGTGCCAGGGCCAGCACGCCGACCTTGCCGAGGTGCCGGTTGCGGTACACGTCGTCGACTGCCTGACCGGCGTGTTCCAGGGTGTACGTGCGGGAGAGGGTGGGGTGGATCCTGCCCTTGGCTATGAGCCGGTTGGACTCCCATGCCTCCCGGTAGTTGGCGAAATGCGATCCGACGATCCGCTTCAGCGACATCCACAGGTAGCGGTTGTCGTACTCGTGGCGGTAGCCGGAGGTGGAGGCACAGGTGACGATGGTGCCGCCCTTGCGGGTGACGTACACCGAGGCGCCGAAGGTGTCCCGGCCGGGATGCTCGAAGACGATGTCGGGATCCTCCCCACCCGTGAGCTCCCGGATCCGGCGGCCGAACCGTTTCCATTCCGCCGGGTCCTGGGTGTACTCGTCCTTCCAGAAGGTGTAGCCCTCGTCGGCACGGTCGATGATCGCGTCGGCGCCCATCGCCCGGCAGATGGCGGCCTTGGCCGGGCTGGACACCACACAGATCGGGTTGGCGCCGCCGGCCAGCGCGAACTGCGTCGCGAACGCCCCCACGCCGCCGGACGCGCCCCAGATGAGCACGTTGTCGCCCTGCTTCAGCCGGGCACCGTTGCGGGAGACCAGTTGCCGGTACGCGGTGGAGGCGACCAGACCGGGTGTGCCGGCCTCCTCCCAGGTCAGGTGCGCCGGTTTGGGCATCAGCTGGTTCGCCTTGACCAGCGCCAGTTGTGCCAGGCCGCCGAAGTTGGTCTCGTACCCCCAGATGCGCTGGTCCGGATCGAGCATCGTGTCGCTGTGCCCGTCGGGCGCCTCCAACTCGGCCGACAGGCAGTGCGCGACGACCTCGTCGCCGGGGTTCCACGCGAACACGCCGGGCCCGGTACGCAGCACGACTCCGGAGAGGTCGGAGCCGATGACGTGGTAGGGGAGGTCGTGCCGCCGGGCCAGGGGCGAGCGGCGGCCGTACCGGGCCAGGAACGTGAACGTCGGCAGCGGTTCGAAGAGCGCGGACCACACGGTGTTGTAGTTGATCGAGCCGGCCATCACCGCCACCAGCGCCTCGCCGGGCCCGACCTGGGGCACGGCGACTTCGTCGAGGTGCATCGACCGGCGCGGATCGCGGTCCTCGGCCGCGACCCGGACGAACATCTCGACCTCGTCCGCGTGCAGGGTCACGGCGCGGTAGCTCTCCGGGACGGGCAGCGCGGCGAAGTCCTCCGGCCGGGTGTCCGGGTCGAGAACGGCGTCGATGATGTCTTGCATCTGTGCTCCTCCGTGTACGCGACTGCGGAAGCGGGGGGACCGGCGGGCCGCCGCCCGGTCAGTGCACGAGCCGTCCCATCAGGCGCTTGAGTTCGGCGGCCGGATCGGTGGTGAGTCCGCCGTGCACGGGACTGGTCTGGATCACGGTGCTGCGGGGTGCGGTGAGCCAGCCGAAGCGCGCCCCGCGCGTGCCGGACCCGGCGGGACCGCCCTCGGGGCCGCCCGCGCACACCGCGCGGATGGTGTCCAGGGCCGCCGTGACCATCTCGATGTCGATGTCGGGGTCCAGCGCGCGAAGCCGGTCGGCGTCGACGTGGATCGCGGCGCCGAGGAAGTCGGCGCCGGGGCAGTAGAGCAGCGCCCCGACGTTGATCCGCTCGCTGCGGTCGACTCGCGGGACGGCGCGCAGCAGGGCGTAGTCGAAGCCGAGGAGGGACGGCGTGGCGGTGGTCATGCGTCCTCCTCCGGCCACCACGCGCGGGGTCCGGCGCATCGGGTGAGCAGATAGTCCACGTAGCGCCGCCGCAGGTCGGCGGGGTCCGCGTCCTGGGGCACGGAGTTCATGCCCAGCAGGAAGCTGTCCGGGACCAGGGCGGTGATCTCGGTCAGCGTCTCGGCGGTCACCGCCTCGGCGAGTTCGGCGTCCAGTTTGGCGAGAACGGCCGGGGCGAGGGTAGCGACCAAGTCGGCGAGCACGTGCTGGGACAGGTCGTAGCGGCGCTCGGCCCAGGCGGCGACGGCCGGCCAGGAGTGCTGGAACAGCAGTGCGGCACCGTGGTCGATGGCCCAGAGCCGGCGGTGCCAGATGATCAGGTTGGGGTTGGACCAGCTGCGGTCGACGTTGGCGGTCAGCGCGTCCAGCCAGTAGATCCTGGCGGCCTCCTCGGCGGGCGGCTCCCATCCGACCCCGTCGTAACCGACCGACCCGGGCAGGAAGTCCATGCCCAGGTTCTCGCCGGCGCTGGCCCGCAGTAGCTCCTGGATCTCCTGGTCGGGGTCGCGGCGCGCCATTTCCGGGTCGATGTCTATGGTGACGAGCTCGGGGACACGGATCCCCAGTCGCCGGCCGAGTTCGCCGACGACGATCTCCGCGACCAGGGCCGCGGTGCCCTGGCCCGCGCCGCGGAACTTCACGACGTAGATGCCGTCGTTGTCGGCCTCCACCAGGCCGGGCAGCGATCCGCCCTCACGCAGGGGCGTCAGGTACTGCGTTCCTAATACTCTTTGCAACAAAACTCATCCTGCTGTTCGTTGTCGGGCATGGAAACGGTGGTCACACGAGCTGGACGGGCAGTCGTGTGACGGCTTTCAGGAAGCGCGGGCCGACCTCGTCGGGGTCGGCGGCCAGGCGCACGTCGGGGTAGCGCGCGAACAGCTTGTTGAGCGCGATCTCGGTCTCCGCCGTGGCCAGCGACGCCCCCGGGCAGAAGTGGTCGCCGGCGGCGAAGCTGAGCTGGGGGTTGTCGGCGCGGGTGACGTCGAGGACGCGCGGGTCGGTGAACCGCTCAGGGTCGTTGTTGGCGGCGCCGACCACGAGCTGGATCTGGCCGTCCTTGGGGATGGTCACCCCGTCGATCTCGATCGGCTCCGCGGCGAAGCGCGGCAGGGCCATCTTGATCGGACCGGAGTAGCGCATCAGCTCGCGGACCGCCTGGACGGTGTTCTCCGGGTGCGACTTGACCAGCTCCAGCTGGTCGGGGTGGACCAGGAGGTTGAAGAAGCTGAGCGAGATCGAGTGCCGGACGGTGTCGAGGCCGGCCTGCACCAGGACCAGGACCAGGGCGACGAGTTCGACCTCGTCGAGCTTCTCGGTCTCGTCGCTGATCTGGACCAGGTCGGAGATCAGGTCGTCGCCGGGCTGGGCGCGGCGCGCGCCTATCAGCCGGATGACCGTGTCGACCATGCCGTGGAGCGCGGGCGGCAGGATCTCCGGGTCGGGGCGGACGAAGGTGGTGAACGCCTCGGACCACTTCAGCCACTGGTCGCGGTACTCGTCGTCGACGCCGAGGAGTTCGCAGATGACCGTGGTGGAGATCGGGTGGGCGTACCCGGCGACGAGGTCCGTCTCGCCTTCGGGGTCCATTTGGTCGAGCAACTGGTCCGCGAGCCGCTCGATCCGGGGGCGCAGGGACTTGACCCGGCGCACCGAGAACGCCCGGTCGATCAGGGAGCGCACGCGCCGGTGGTCCTCCGGCACCATCGTCATGATCGTCGAGTCGAAGTACTTGAGCAGTTCCTCGGGCACGCCGCGACGGCGCATGCTGTCGAGGTGGACGCCCTCCGGCGGGTGGTTGCTGACCCGGCGATCGGCGAAGAGGCTGCGGACCGCCTCGTAACGGGTGACGACGTAGACGTCGGCGCCGTCGGAGAAGCGGCCCGGGCACACCGGCCGGGGCGCGCCTGTCCAGCGCTCCCCCGCCTCGCGGTCGGTCACGAAGTTGACGTCGGACAGGTCGAACTCGACGTCCGTCCAATCGAATGTTCCGGTCACCAAGATCCCCAATCGCTGGCTTCACCACGCTGATCCGAGTGCTCACGGGGGCCGTCGGCGAGCGGTGCGGCACACCCCGGGTTGAACTGTGCGGTTTTCAGATACAGGACTGTATCAGAATGCGGTACTGTATCTGTGTTCTCGGAAGGAGGCCCATCATCGGCAAACGACTCACCCGGCAGGAGAGCCGGGAAATCACGCGCCAGGACCTGCTGCAGGCAGCTGCCGACCTGTTCGCCGAATGCGGTGTCAACGGCACCTCGGTCGAACAGATCGTGGAACGCGCCGGGTACTCCCGGGGCGCCTTCTACGGCAACTTCGACGGCAAGCAACAGCTGATCCTGGCTCTCCTGGAGCAGCGCACCGAGCGTGAACTGGCCGAGGTGCAGGCACTCAGCGCCGACGCCGGCTCGTTCGAGGAGACGATCGAGCACCTGCGCAACTGGCATCGCGGGCGGGACAAGAACTTCGCGAGCTGACTGGCCCTGCGCACCGAACTGTGGCTCTACGGCATGCGCGATCCGGCGGTGTTGTCGGTGCTGGCCGACCGTGAGCGCCGTTCCCGCGAGGCGATGGCCCAGGCCCTCGCGCAGGGTTTCGCCGCACGGTCGGTCACCCCGCCCGCGCCGGTGGAGCTGCTCGCCCTGATCGTGCACGCCCTGGACGACGGGCTCTCCATCCAGCGCGTGCTCTCGGCCGGCGAGAGCCCGGCCGGGGGCGTCATGGACGTGGTGGATCTGCTGATGCGGTCGTGGACCGCGCTGGCCCGCGCCGGAACCCCCGAAGCCACCGATCCGCCCGCCTCTGAGGGCGGCGCCACTCCCTGAGCCGTCGGCCGGTCCCCTCTTCCGGCCGCGCCATACCGAAGAACTGGAGTACCACCCATGAGCGAGGAAGCGAAGTCGACGACGGCGGAAGCGGCTCTCGGACCGCCCGTCGCCGCCGACGGCCCGGACCCCAAGCGCTGGTTGGCGCTGATCGTCCTGCTTGCCGCGACCTTCATGGACCTGCTCGACGTCAACATCGTCACCGTGGCGATCCCGAGCGTTCAGAAGGACCTCGGCGCCTCCTCGGCCGCCGTCCAGGCGCTGAACGTCGGTTACACCCTGTCCTTCGCGGTCACACTGATCACCGGCGGCCGGCTCGGCGACATCTTCGGCCGCAAACGGGCCTTCCTGATCGGCGTCGCCGGCTTCGTCGTGGCGTCGGCCCTGTGTGCCTTCGCCCCCAGCGCCGAAGTCCTGGTGACGTCCCGGGTGCTGCAGGGCATGGCCGCCGCCATCATGGTGCCGCAGGTCCTGGCGGTCATCTACGTGACCTTTCCGGCGGAGGAGATCGGCCGGGTCGTGAGTCTGTACGCCAGCATGATCGGCCTGGCCATCGTCGCCGGACCGCTGCTGGGCGGCGTGCTGATCTCCTGGGACCCGGGCGGCCTGGGCTGGCGGACCGTCTTCTTGGTCAACCTGCCGTTCGGCGTGGCCGCCCTGATCGCCGGCGCGCTGTGGATGCGCGAGTCGAAGTCGCCCCGCGCCACCCGGCTGGACCTGGTCGGCATGGTGCTGGTGACCACCGGCCTGCTGTTGCTGCTGCTGCCCCTGCTGCGCGGCCGCGAACTCGGCTGGCCCGCCTCAAGCATCGGCTCGCTCGTGGCCTCCGTACCGGTCCTCGTGGCGTTCGTGTACTACGAGCGGTACAAGACCGCCAAGGACGGGTCGCCCCTGGTCGTCCTCTCCCTCTTCAGGATCCGGACCTTCGGGGCCGGGGTCGGCGCACAACTGCTCTTCAGCTGCATCCCGGCCGGCTTCTTCCTCAGCTGGACGCTCTACCTGCAGGGCGGTCTGGGCTGGTCGGCGCTGCACACCGGTCTCACCGCGATCCCGTTCTCGTTGGGCGTCCCGATCGCCGGCAACCTCGCCGTCCGCAAACTCTTCCCCCTCTACGGACGCAAGTGCCTGTTCGGCGGGGCGCTGCTGATGATGGCCGGGCTCCTGCTGTACGCGTGGATCGCCGACCGGGCGGGCGACGGGATCACCTCCTGGCACGCCGTCGTCCCGATGCTGCTGCTCGGCTCCGGCATGGGCATGCTGCTGGCCCCGCTGACCGGCATGACCCTGAACGACGTCGAGCCGCGGGAGGCCGGCGCGGCGTCCGGCCTGATCAACGCGGCCGGTCAGCTCGGCGCCGCCCTCGGCGTGGCCATCATCGGCGCGATCTTCTTCTCCGGCCTCGCCGCCAACGCGGGCACGCAGGCCGACCGGGTGCTGCCGAGCGTCCCGGCCGTCGCCTCGCAGCAGGCCGGGATCCGCGCCTGCGCCGTCGACTCCCACGACCAGGCCGACCTCACCGCCGTGCCCGACTCCTGCCGCGCCCTCGGAACCGAGGACCCCGCCCGGCAGAAGGCGATCGGGAACGCCCTGACCGACATCAACTCCAGGACGTTCACGGCCACCTTCAGCGAAGCCCTCTACTGGGCGTCCGCGGGCCTGGCCGCGGTGATCTGCCTGCTGTTCCTGCTGCCGCGGCAACCGCGGCGGCTGGGAGTGTCCTGACCGTCCCCGTCCCCGTCCCCGTCCCCCCGGCACCTGAGAGGCACCTCCACCATGCCCCGCAAGAGTTATCAGGTCATCGTCTACGGCAAGTTCGCGCCGCTCGACGACGACCAGCGCGCCAAGCTGCTGGCCGTGGCCGACCAGCACGACCTGTTCCACTCGAAGTTCACCGAGGAGGGCACGGTCACCTACGAGCGGACCCTGCTCACCTTCACCTTCCGCTGTGCCGTGAAGGCCGACGCCGAGGACAAGACCGAGAAGGTCGTCGCCGGGGTCGAGGAACTGGCCACGGCCGCCGTCCGCGGCCTCGGCGCCGATGTGCGCGATCTGCGGTCCGTCTGCACCGACCTGGAGACCATCAAGATCAAGCGGCGGGGACGATGACGCCCGAGACATTCACCGTTCTCCTTTCCGACTCCGCTGTTCGGCGGGTTTTCTCGGCCGTGGCCCTGGGCTCGTCGACCTCCGCGGAGATCCTCGCCGCGACCGGGCTCGCGGCCCCGGAGGCCGCCCCGGCCATCGGCCGGCTGCTGCGCGAGGGCCTGGTCGTCCCCCGGGGCCGGGGCCGGCTGGCGGTCGACGAGGCCGCCCTGGGTGCCGCGGCCGAGATCGCCGGACGCCGTCTGCGGGAGCAGGCGGAGGCCGAACAGCCCGATCCCGGGCTGCGCGGCTACGTCCGTGGCACGGTGCTGGTCCGGTTGCCGGAGGACGACGACGAGACCCGGCGGGCGGTGCTGGACCATGTGGCGGCGACGACCTTCGAGGCCGGTCGGGAGTACGACGAACGCACCGTGACCGATCTGCTGCGGCCGTGGTGCGAGGGCGCCGCCGTGGACCCGGTCTCGCTGCGGCGGTCCCTGGTCGACGACGGGTTCCTGCACCGCGAGTCCGGGTCCTACCGGCTCGTCTCCCTCGTGGGGCCCGGCTCGTCATCCTGACCCCGCCGCGGCCGGCGAGGGCCGCGGGCGCCGGACGGCCGCCAGGACGGCGGCCTGGTAGGGAGTGAGCGCCGGCGCCGGCGGGGCGGACGTCGGCCAGTGCGGGTCGCGGCCGTAGGTGAACAGCGTGCCGAGCGACGACAGCATGGCCCGGCGTTCGGTCCGCCGGCGGCCGGAGGGCAGCACCTCCCCCGGCCGTCCGGCGCTCTCCAGCGTCTGCCGCAGGCTGGAGAGCAGCACCGGATGGGTGCTCACCTCGACGAAGATCTCATGACCGTCCTCGGCCAGCCGGCCGGTGGCGGCGGCCAGCCGGACCGGCTCCCGGAGGTTGCGCATCCAGTACGCGGGCCCCAGGTCGGTGCCGGGGACCGGCGCCGCGGTCACGGTCGAGTAGAACGGCACCCGTGACGGCACCGGGCTCAGCGGGCGCAGCGCCCCAGCCAGGTCGTCGCGCAGTTCGTCGACGTAGTGGCTGTGCGAGGCGACCGTACCCCGCACCATCCGGCAGTAGACGCCGCGCCGATCGAGGTCCTCGACCAGCGCCGTCAGCGTGGCGGTGTCCCCGGCCAGCACGGTCGAGCGGGGACTGTTCTCCCCGGCGACGCAGATACGGCCTCCGCTGGAGGCGGCCAGGGCGTGCGCGGCCTCGGGCGACAGCTCGGTGGTGGCCAGCGCGCCCCGGCCGGCGATCCGCCGCAGCAGGGCGCTGCGACGGCAGGCGATCAGCAGGGCGTCGTCGAGGGTGAGCGCTCCGGCCGCGTACCCGGCGGAGATCTCGCCCATGCTGTGCCCGGTCACCGCGTCCGGCTCCACCCGCCAACTGCGCCACAGGGCCACCAGGGCGATCTGCAACGACACCATCGTCGGCTGCAGCACGTCGATCTCACCGAGCCGCGACATCGCCGGGCCGGCCCGCAACTGCTGGATCACCGAGAAGCCGGCCAGCTCGCGTACCCGTTCGTCGCAGCGCCGCAGCGCCGCGCCGAACACCGGCTCGGTGTCGAGCAGTTCCAGGCCCATGCCGTCCCACTGGGCGCCCTGGCCGGCGAAGACGAACACCAGTCCCGGCCGCCGGGACGGCGACGGAGGCGGTATCCGGTCGGCCCACTCCCGTACCAGCTTGTCCAGGCCCTCGGCGAGGTCGTCGTAGGAATCGGCGGTGAGAGCGGCCCGGTGGGCCAGACCGGGTGTCCTGGCTGCCGCGTCGTGGCAGTACCGGGCCAGCGTGGGCAGGTCCCGGCCGGCGCGGATCCGGTCCGCGTGCCCGCGGAGGGCGGCGAGCAGGCCCTCCTCGGTCCCGGCGGCGACGGCGAACAGCCGTACGGTCACTTCTCCCCCTCAGACTCGGACGGCGACCTGGTGCCGGTAGCTCTCCATCGGCAGGCCGCTCATCCACGGCACGAGGCCGAGCCGGCTGAGTACCTTGACCGAGGAGGGCGGCCGGTAGCCGGCGAACATGCCGCCGAACATCAGGATCTGACTGTGCGTGGCGATCGTGCGCACCAGCGGGTTCATCCGCTGCCGGTCGAGCGTGCGGCGGAAGCGGCTGCCCGGGGCCATCCGGCGGCGCACCGCGGCGCGGACCTCGGCGGAGACGTCGTGATCGGTGATCCACTTCAGCTGGGGCATCTCCTCGGTGATCCCCCGCATCGTCCGCAGCCGCTGGCGGGTGAACACGTCGATGTGCGACAGCGTCCCGCCCGGCCGCAGCACCCGCGCGGCCTCGTGCAGAAAGCGGCCCAGATCGGGATACGTGTGCGAGCTCTCGATGTTGATCAGCACATCCACCGAGGAGTCCTCGAACGGCAGCTTCTCGGCGTCGCCCTGGACGAAGCGCAGGGTCTCACCCCGCGCCAGCGTGGCCTCGGCCCGGGCGACCGCCTTCGGCGACAGGTCGAGGCCGGTCATCCGGGCGCCGGGGACGAGGCGGGACAGGAAGTTGAGCCCTTCGCCCGTCCCGCAGCCCACCTCCAGAACCGTCCGGTCGGCGCACCCGTCCAGACCGTCGGGCAGGTCGCGCAGGGCCAGGTAGTAGAGCTGCTCGCTGAACCCGTCGGTGCCGAAGTCGGTGAACCCGGGCAGCCGGGCCTCGATCTCGGCCGCCAGACCGGGGTCGTACATCCCCCAGTTCCACAGCTCACCGCGACCGGACAGGGTGGCCGCCATGTCGTAGATGGAGGAACTGGCGGATTTCATCCCGGCGGCCTCGGCCCCCGAGCGGGGTGCTCTGGACTCGTCGAGGTTGATGTCCGCGAGACCGGCGGTGAAGGCGGTCATCACATCGGGTTGGCTCATTGGGGTCTCCGAGTTCGCCGGATCGGTGCGGTCACGCGTCGACGGTGTCGCCGCGTATCAGGTCGTCGGCGCCGTCCGGCGCCTCGGCGGGGTCGGAACCGACGTGCTGCGGTCGGTTGCCGTCGTCGACGAAGACCACGCTCGGCCGGTACGCGCGAGCCTGTTCCTCGGTCATCGCCGCGTAGGAGATGACGATCACCAGGTCGCCGGGACTGATCAGCCGGGCCGCCGCGCCGTTGATGCCCACCACTCCGCTGCCGGCCGGCCCCTCGATGACGTACGTGCTGAGCCGGGCGCCGTTGTCGATGTCGACGACGTCGACCTTCTCCCCGGGCAGCAGGTTCGCGGCGGCCATCAGCGTCGAGTCGAGCGTCAGCGAGCCGACGTAGTGCAGGTCCGCCTGCGTCACGGTGGCGCGGTGGATCTTCGACTTGAGCATCTCTCGGTACACCGGGTGGTCTCCGTTCACCATGTCACCGGCAGCTCGTGGACGCCGTAGATGATCGATTCGGGGTTGGTGCGGACCTGGTCCTCGGGGATCGCCAGCCGCAGCCCGGGCAGCCGCCGGGCCAGCCCCTCGAACGCGATCCGCAGCTCAAGGCGGGCCAGTTGCTGGCCGACGCACTGGTGGATGCCGTAACCGAACGACAGGTGCGCCACCGGCGGCCGGGTGATGTCCAGGCGGTCCGGGTCCTCGCAGAGCGACGGGTCCCGGTTGGCCGCGGCCAGCGACAGGGACACGGCGTCTCCCTCGGTGAAGTGGTGCCCGTCGAAGTCCATGTCGGCGCCGGCCGCGCGGATCGAGCCGGCGTGCATGACCGTCACGTAACGCAGCAGTTCCTCCACCGCGCCCGCGCCCAGGCCCGGGTCCGCGGCCAGCGCCGCGTACTGGTCGGGGTGTGCCAGCAGGGCGAAGGTGCCCAGCGCGATCATGTTCTTGCTGGTGTCGTAGCCGCCCACGAGCAGCACGCTGCCGATGGTCGCCAGCTCCTCGTCGCTGAAAGCGCCGTCGGAGACCAGCGTGCCGAGCAGGTCGTCGGTGGGCTCCTCGCGTTTGGCGCGGATCAGCTCCATCAGCTGCCCGCCCACGTTCTGCCAGCCGGCGATCGCCTCCTCCGCGCTGGAGTGGACGGTCAGCAGCGCCTTGATGCCCTTGACGAACACGTCCCGCCGGTCGGCGGGAACACCGAGCAGCTCGCAGATCACCAGCCCGGCGACCGGCTCGGCGAACGCGGCGACCAGGTCGGTGGGTCCGCCTTCCTCGATCATCCTGCCGAGATACAGGTCGACGTGCTCGGTCAGCCTCGGCTCCATCGTCCGGGTGCGGCGGGCCGAGAACCAGGCGGTCAGCCGGCGCCGGTAGTGGGTGTGCTCCGGCGGGTCCATCGCCGTGAACATCCCCGGCGCCAGTTCGGTCCGGTTCCCGGCCATCGGCAGCGGGATCGGCGTGCGCAGCAGGTCGCCGCGCGAGCTCATGCCCCGGGCGGCGAGGAGCCGGCGGACCTCGTCGTAGCCGGTGATCAGCCAGCCGAGGTGGCCGTCCGGGAAGACCATGCGGGCCACCGGCTGCTCCTCGCGCAGCTCGGCGAGCTCGGGTGCGGGGTCGAACGGGCACGTGCCACGGGTCATGGGCAGGCCGTCGACGGGACGAACGGTCTCGGACACAACGCTCTCCTTTGCTATACGCCGGCGGACCCGACGATCTCGGCGGCTTCGGTGATGAGTCGGTCGGCCAGTTCGTCGGCGTGCCGGTCACGCCAGGCCTCGTACGTGGTGCCGCGCAGCCAGTGGTTGCAGGCGCCCAGCGCCGGCCCGCAGGCCACCTGGTAGTCCGCGACCCGCTCCGGGGTGCCCTCGATCGCCCAGCGCTGTGCCTGGGCGCAGTACCAGCGGAAGACCAGGGCCATCCGGCGCTTGGGGTCGGCCGGCTCGCCGGCGGGGACGACCCGCGACGCCAGCTCCTCGAAGCCGGCGCCGAAGTAGTCGCGTTCCACCCGGGACCGGATCCAGCCGGGCACGGCGTCCCAGGAGTCGTAGGTGCGCCACAGGTCGTAGAGCTTTCCGGCGCGCACATGGAAGAGCACGCCCTTGCGCAGCACCCGGGCCCGGCCGCCGAGTTCGAACAGGGCACCGTGCGGGGCGTACGCGGTGTCGTGCACGTCGAGGTTCGGCAGCAGGTCCTTGGCGGCTTCGCTGAGCCCGCTCTCGGCGGTGCAGAGGTTGATCGACCCGGTGAGGATGAAGTCGGCGCCCAGGACGAACGCGGCGGCGGCCGACTCCGGGGAGCCGATGCCTCCACCGCCCCCGACGCGTACGCCGGAGGCGACCCCGCCGAGCTGTGTGCGCAGCCGTCGCACCGAGGGCAGCAGCGCGGGCAGGGAGCCCTGGTCGGTGTAGTCGGCTCCGTCGCCGATCGCGCAGATGTCGTCGGCCAGGGCGATCCGCTCGCCGGCCGCGGCCTCCTCGGCATTGAGCAGTCCGTCGTCCACCAGCCGTGTCACGAGGGGGCGCGGCGGTGGTGCGAAGAACAGGCGGGCGGTGTCCAGGCGGGTCACCTTGGCGAGCAGCTTGCGCGGGGCGTGCACCGTTCCGTCCGCCAGGATGCGGGCACCGGTCAGACGGTGCCTCACCAGTGCGGGGGTCACCTCGACGTACGTGGCCGCCTCGACGAGACGGACGTTCTCACGGACCAGCAGGTCGACCATGTCGGCCTCGGCGCGCGGGTCGAAGGGGTCGTAGGTGATGTTGACCCCGAACGGCGCGTCGGCCCCGGCGGCCGCCCGGATGCCGCGGATCGCGTCGGCGACGTCCGCGAGCGGGAGCCCGGCCGCCCCGAAGTGGCCGAGCAGGCCGGAGCGGGCCAGCCGGGCGACCAGGGCGACGGAGCTGACGCCGTGGTGCATGCCGCCGGCGACGTAGGCGTGCCGGACCCCGTGGTCGCGCCGGAACGCCGCCGAGCCCAGCTCCGCGCGCCGCGGTGCCGGAGCGTTGACCGGCCCGGTCGGCACCGTGGTCCGTGCCGGTTCGGGCCGCAGTGGGGTGGCCTCGTCCCGGATCCGGGCGATCAGCTTGGTCAGCACCTGTCCCGGGCCCAGTTCGCGGACCCGGAAGTCGCCCCGGCCCATGAGCAGCCGGATGCTGTCGGTCCACCGCACCGGGGAGACGATCTGGCGGCGCAGGGTGGCGGCCACGGCGTCCGGCTCGTACGGCCGGGCGTCGACGTTGCTGATCACCGGGATCTTCGGGGCGGCGAAGGCGGTGGCGTCCAGCAGGCGCCCGAACTCCTCCGCGGCCTGCGCCATGTAGCGGCTGTGGAAGGGGGCGCTGACGTTGAGCGGGGCACAGCGGGCGCCCTTGTCCTTGAACACCGCAAGCGCGCGGTTGACCGCGTCGGCCGGGCCGGCGACGACCGTCTGGGTCGGCGCGTTGTAGTTGGCGATGTCCAGTCCGGACAGCTCGTCGTCGCGCAGCACCTCCCGGACCAGGGACGAGTCGACGGCCGAGACCGCGGCCATGGTGCCGCCGGTGACCTGTCCCATCAGCCGGCCGCGTTCGGCGACCAGGCGCAGGCCGGTTTCGAAGTCGTACACGCCCGCGGCGAACAGGGCGGCGAACTCACCGAGGCTGTGCCCGAGCAGGTAGTCGGGCAGACGGCCGCCCTCCTGTACGGTGGCCAGCCAGGAGAGCGCGCCGACCACGTACAGGGCCGGCTGGGTGTACCGGGTGTCGCGCAGGTTGCGGCCGGGGTCCTCAAGGCACAGTTCACGGATCGAGTACCCGAGGACGGCGTCGGCCCGTTCGACCAGTTCGGGGAACCGGTCGAACAGGTCTCGGCCCATGCCCTTGACCTGAGCGCCCTGACCCGGGAAGACGTAGACGTCGAAGCCGTCGCCCGGGGTGGCGGGGTCGGCCACGGGCGTCGGAGCGGTCATGGTGGTCACCTCGGTTCGTCGAGCCGGGGCGGCGATGACCGAGCGGGTGTCGAGCACCGCCTGGTACAGCACCTCGTCCCGGGCGTACGGGGAGAGCAGCGGCAGCACCCGGGACCGGCTGCCCTCGGGAAGCCGCGCCCGTACCAGGTTGGCCATCGACCCGGACGGTCCGAGGTCCAGGAAGAGCAGGTCGTCGCGGGCCAGCAGCGGTTCGAGGGCGCGTGACAGGTCGAACGGCTCACGGAGGACCTGCCAGAAGTGGTCCGGGCCGGGGTGGCGCACCTCGGCACCGGTGGTTCCGGAGATCAGCGGGATCGACGCGGCTCGGGGCGTGAGACCGCCCACGAGCTTCGTGAAGGCGTCGCGCACGCCGTCGATCAGCGGCGAGTGGAACGGGAACAACACCGGGAGCCGTTGGCAGAGCACACCCGAGGCGGCCAAGTGGCGCTCGATGGCGTCGAGCCGGCCGGCCGTGCCCGCGAGCACGAAGTTGTCCGGCCCGTTGATCGCGGCCAGATGCGCCCCGGCCAGCGCGGGTTCGCGGTCGACGAGGCCGGCGTCGGCGAGGACCGCCAGCATCCCGCCGCGCGGGCACTCAGCCTCGAAGAGCGCCACCTGCTCCAGCAGCGAGCGCAGACATTCCTCGGGGTCGAAGATGCCGGCCACCGCGGCGGCGACGACCTCGCCCAGGCTGGCGCCGAGCACCAGCTCCGGCTCGAAGCCGTGGGCGCGCAGCATGCGGGCCAGAGCGTACTCGACCATGAAGATGGCCGGCTGGGTGAGCGACAGGCGGGTCATCGCCAGCTCGGCGCCGCGGCCGTCGCCGTGGATCGCGTCGATGACCGAGTCGCCGTTGATCTCGCGCACCACCGCGTCCAGAGAATCCAGAGCGTCGCGGAAGAACGGGTCGGCACCGTAGAGCCACCGGCCCATGCCGTGGTACTGGGAGCCCTGCCCGGCGAAGAGGAAGACCGGTTTCAGCATGGTGAGTGGTCCCCTTCGGCCGCTCACCCGAGCCCGCGCAGGCGGCCGGCCAGCGCGGCGGGGGTCGGGTTCTCGAACACGTCGGTGAGTGGCAGCCGGACACCTGTCTCGTCCTTGATGCGCTGGGCGAGGGCGGCGGCGAGCAGCGAGTGGCCACCGCTGGTGAAGAAGTGGGAGTCGGCGTCCAGGTCCGGCTGGTCGAGCAGCTCGGCGAAGAGCTTGGTCAGGGTGGCGGTGAGCGCGTCGCCGCCGACCGGGCCCGCGGCGTCACCGCCGGTCGCGGCCGGCCTGCGCGCGGCGAGGTCCGCCAGCGCCAGGTAGTCGACCTTGTCGCTTCCGGTACGCGGAAACGCCTCCACCGCGAGGAAGCGGTGCGGCACCACCGAGCGCGGCAGCCGCTGCCGGGCGTACTCCCAGAGCTCGCCCATCGCCTCGGGCCGGTGCGGCACCTGGACGAAAGCGGCCAGGCTGCCGTCCGTGCCGGGGTCGCCGACCACCAGCACGGCGGCCGCCTCGACGTCCGGGTGATCGGACAACACCGCCTCGATCTCGCCCAGTTCGATCCGGTTGCCGCGCAGCTTCACCTGCCGGTCCATGCGGCCCAGCAGGTTGATGCGGCCGTCCGGCAGCCAGCGCGCCACGTCTCCGGAGCGGTAGAAGCGTCCCCACCGGGGGTTCGATCCGAACCGCTCGGCGGTGAGGTCGGGCCGCCCGTGGTAGCCGGCGGCGACACCGACCCCGGCGACGCACAATTCGCCGCGCAGGCCGATCGGCAGCGGCTCCCCGTCCGGGCCGGCGATGAAGACCCGGGTGTTGGCGATCGGCGTCCCCACGTCGACCCGGTCGCCGGGGTCCGTCGGCACCCGTCCTGCGGTCGCCCAGATCGTGCTCTCCGTGGGGCCGTAGACGTTCCACAGTTCGGCGCCCGCCCCGGTCAGGGTCGCGGCCAGGCCGCCGGGCAGTGGCTCACCTCCGCTGAGCAGCGTGCGGCCTGCGACCAGAGCGGTGATCCGGTCGGCGACGAGTCGCCAGGTGGTCGGCGTCGCCTGCAGGAATCCGATGTCGTGGACGCGTATCGCCTCGGCCAGCAGGGCTCCGTCGGTGCGCGCCTCGTCGGGCAGCACGACCGTGTGGCCGCCGTGCAGCAGCGGCATCATCAGTTCCAGCGACGAGGTGTCGAAACTGTACGTGCTGAGCCAGCCGGTGGGCCGCGCCGTCGCGGCGACGCCGAAGCGCACCGCGTAGTCGGTGATGTGGTTGGCCAGGCTCCGGTGGGTGATGGGGATGCCCTTGGGCCGTCCCGTCGATCCGGAGGTGTAGATCACGTACGCGAGGGCGTCCGGCCCTGCCGCGCCGGTCCTGTCGCGGTCGACGGGGAGGGTGGGCGCGGCGTCGACGTCGGGGGCGGGGACCGTCCGGCGGTCGCCGGGCGCGGTGAGGCCGTCGCCGGTCACCACCACCCGTGCGCCCGCGTCGTCCAGCTGGTAGGCGATGCGCTCCGCCGGGTGGTGCGGGTCCAGCGGCAGGTACGCCGCACCGGCGAGCCAGGTCCCGAACACCGCGGCGGCCAGTGCCGCACCCCGCGGCACGAGCAGCGCGACGATGTCGCCGGGGCGGACGCCGGCCGCCGTCAGCCGCTCGGCGGTGTGCGCCGCGGCGGACCACAGGCGACCGTAGCTCACTCCACGGTCTCCGTCGCGGACCGCGAGGGCGTCCGGCTCGGCGGCGGCGCGCTCGGCGAATCCGGCGAGCACCGACGTCAGCTCGATCGGGCGGTCGGTGGCGTTGGCGGCGTCGATGACCGCGTGGTCCCGGGGTGACCAGATCGACAGCGAGCCGACCGGCGTGTCCAGGGCGGCGCCGACGGCGACCAGCAGCGCGTCGTAGCGGCGGACCATGAGGTCGACGTCCGCGCGGTCCAGGACCCCGGTGTAGAACGCCGCGCGCACGGTTGCGCTGTCACGGTCGGAGGTCACGAAGAATTCCAGGTCGAACTGGCTGAACCCGTTCTCGACCACGACCAGTTCCGCCGCGGCGCCCGCCACCGTGAAGGTGCGCTGGCCGGCGGTGAACGGCACGTAGTTGAACACGTGCCGGAACAGCACGTTGCGCCAGCCGGAACCGTCGCGCTCGACCACGTCGAGCAGTTCGTCGGCGGGGGTGTCCGCGTGGGTCATCGCCTCCATGAAGACCCGGCGCGCCCGGCCGACCAGCTCGCGGAAACCTGCCGTGCGCTCGGTCAGCAGGCGCAGCGTGACCAGGTTGCTGTGGTAGCCGACCGCCCCGGCCGCTTCCCGGCCGCGCGTGTTGACCGGCGAGCCGATGGTCAGGTCGGGTCCGGCGCCGTGTCCGGCCAGCAGCACCGCGTACGCGGTGAGCAGGACGACCGACTCGGGCGCGCGCAGCTCGCGTTGCAGCCGCCGGACGACCTCGTGCGCCTCGGGCGACAGGACGTGGGTGACCTCGTCACCCTCCAGCGTGGTGGTCGCCGGGGCCGGCTTCTCGCACCACAGCTCCGAGCCGGACGAGCGGAACCCGGCCATGGTGTCGCGCCAGAACGTGAGGCTCCGTTCGGAGGGCGCGGGCTCGTGCCAGGCGGGCACCGGGTCCGGCTCGGGGGTCCGGCCGGCCAGCACCGCCTCGTAGAACTCGACGAGCTGGGCGCGCAGGACGGCGGTGGACTGCACGTCGGCGATGGCGTGGTGCAGCGCGAGACAGAGGATGTCGTCGTCGGGGCCGTGCAGCAGCAGGGCGCGAAGCAGCGGGCTCCCGTCGGCCCGGAAGGGGCGGGCCACGAAAGCGGTCAGGGCGTCGCGCTCGTCACCGTGCCCGGCGCCGTGGTCGTCACCGTGCGCGTCCGCCTGCTCCGGCTCGATGCGGAGGCTGGGCAGGACGGTCCTGGTCAGGGCGTCGTCGCTGCGGTGGAAGACCGTGCGCAGCACCTCGTACCGGCGGGGCAGCAGGTCGAGTGCCGTGGCCAGGGCGGCCGGGTCGAGGCGGCCGGCGACGCGGAAGGCCAGCGACAGGTTGTTGGCGCCGCTGCCGGGCACGAGGTCGTCGAGCAGCCACAGAGCGGTCTCCTTGCGCGAGGCGCGCCCGCGGGCGTCCGCCGCGCCGGCCGTCATCGGCGGGCCTGCGAGCCGGTGCCGAGCAGGCCGGCCACGGTCGTGGCGACCTCCGGGGTGCGCAGCAGATCGCGGTGCTCCACCTCGAACCGGACCTCGTCCGCCACGGCGATCGGTGCCAGGCCGGGGGTGGCGCGCATCCGGTTGAGTCCGCTGGCCGGGCTCGCCGAGGTGACGACGGTGGCCCGGGACCAGCCGGGACGCGGATCGAGTCCGGCGGCGACGCCGAGATAGGTCATGAACGAGCCGACCAGGGCCACCAGTTCACCGGCGTAGCCCTCGTCGAGGCCGGCGCGGCGCAGCGCGGCCGAGCCGATCGGCTCGAAGATCGCATAGAGCTCGGTGGCGAACGCGGCCGGGGTGATCCCGGGCCGGGCGGCCAGGCGCTCCGCGGCGCCGGCCAGCTCGTCGACCTCGGCCGGGGTCAGTACGGCGGTCATGTTGCCGATGACCCGGCCGAACTGCAGGTGCACGGTGGGCACGTCGACGAGTTCGGGGTCGAAGACCACCACCTGCGGGGCGACCGGCTGGCGGTCGGCGATCCTCTCGGCCAGGGCGCCGGCGAAGACCGATCCGGCGCAGTAGCCGAGGACCGCCCGGACCCTGCGTCCGCTCGCGGCGACCTCGGCCAGCCAGGGCGCGAGGTACTCGTCCGGGTCGATGCCGGGGCCGGGGGCCCGGGCCGGTGCGACGGTCTGCCACAGCGCGCAGTCCAGTCCCAGGCTGGGCGTCAGGTCGGCGAAACCGCCCTCGTTGCGGCCCGTCACCGGGAAGTCGGTGGCGAGCACGACGTCGGCGTCCGATGCTGCGTCGAGCACCACATTCCACACGGAAGGGCTTGGCATCTGGCAATTCTCCTGAATATCGAGAGGTCAATCAGGGAGGTCACTACAGGGCAATTTCGCACGCATCGCCGGAGCCGTTCCTCGCCGATGCTATTCACCATCCGAGGCGTTGTCCACCTCGATTTTCCGGGACAATTCCCGGAGCTATTTCGATTTTTTTGACACACCTGATCAGGCAAGGTCCTCTGAGGGCCACGCCGAAATGGATGACTAATTCGCCGGTCGGCTGAGTCGGCTGCCTATTCCCCCTCGCTCATTCGCGTAACCACGAGATCGGCGAGAGCCTGCGGAGTGGGGCATTCATAGAGCACGTCCGCCGGCCATTCCAGACCGGTCAGTGTGCCCAGATGATCACGCAGCTCCAGTGCGGTGACCGAGGAAAGTCCCAGATCGAAGAAGTCGTCGGCGGGGTCGATCCCGGCGCCCGAGTCGTGCCCCAGCACGGCCGCTGCCAGCCCCCGCACTCCGGTCAGGACCTCGGCGTCCCACCGGTCGCGGGGCAGCTCCGCCAGCGCCGCCCGCAGTCCACCGGCCGGAGCGGAACCGGTGGCGTGGCCCGGGGGTTCGACGCGCCGGGCCGGCCCGGGCACCGCCTCGTCCTCGTACTCGGCGACGAAGACCTCGTCCCCGTACTCGGCCACGAACACCCCCTCCGGCCGGATGCGGGCCGCGCTGTACCCCTGTCCGATCACGGCGCACAGCCGGGCCCGGGCCACGGCGTCCGTCTCCGGCGGAAGGTCGACGACATGATCCGCGACCGGCGGCGGCGAGCCGTCCCGGGTGAGAACCCACAACGGCACCCCGGGTGGCACGGCCGGCTCCGCGCCGGGCAGGGCGATCACCAGATCGGGGTGCTGTGCGCCATCGCCCGTCACCCGGGCACCGTGTCTGGCCAGCGCCCCGGCGAGGGCATCGGTCAGATCCGGGTCGCCGTCGGGGGGCGGCACCAGCGCCACGGCCAGGTCCAGGACCGGGGGCGCGGCGTCCGGGACCGGTCGCCACCGCACCGGTCGCCGTGCCGCACCGGCACCGGACCGCAACCGTGCGACGGCGGCGAGAACCTGGAGCGGCGTCTCGTCACCCCGCAGACCGAGCATGCTCAGCGCCGCCTCCGGGTCACTGGAGCCCAGGACCGACCAGAGAGCGTCGCGGGTGGGCTGGGGCGGTGCGGCGGGGGTCGGTGGGAGCGGGGCCGGAGCGGAGGGCTGCGGTACCGGGCCCGAGGGCTGCTGTCGCGGGGTGGGCCAGTAGCGCCGCGGCTGGAACGCGTAGTGCGGCAAGGGGTGGCGTCGTGGTGGGTGGTCCGTGTGTACGGCCTGCCAGTCGACGTGTACGCCGTGCGTGTGCAGGGTGCCGAGCGCGTCGAGGGCGGCCCGGGTGTCGTCGCGGTCCCGCCTGGCCAGGGCCACCGCGGGACCCGGTGCCGCGGGCAGGCAGGGGCGTACGGCCGGGGCGAGCACCGCGTCCGGGCCCAGTTCGAGGAACGTGGTGCCCCCCGTCCGGTCCGCCTCCTGCACCGCGTCGAGGAAGCGGACGGAGCCGCGGAGCTGGTCCACCCAGTACGCCGACGAGATCATCTTCTCCTCGGTCCGCACCGTGGAGACGATCGGGATCCGGGGCTGCTGGAACGTGACCGTCTCGGCGACCGACCGGAACTCGGCGAGCGCCGGTTCCACCCGGGCCGAGTGGAACGCCGTCCCGACCCGCAGCCGGCGGGTGCGATGCCCGCGATCGGACAGCACGCCGGCGACCTCCAGGACGGCGTCCTCGTCCCCGGAGAGCACGACCGCGTCCGGGCCGTTCACCGCGGCGATCGACACCCGGTCGGCGTACCCGGCCAGCAGCGGCAGGACCACCGCCTCGGCGGCCCGTACGGACACCATCGCGCCGCCGGCCGGCAGACCCGCCATGGCCCGGCCACGGGCGGCCACGAGCGTGGCGGCGTCGTCGAGCGTGAGCATGCCTGCCAGGTACGCCGCGGACAGCTCGCCGATCGAGTGGCCGATCAGCATCTCCGGCCGCAGCCCCCAGGCGGTGATCAGCCGGAACTGGGCCACCTGGAGGGCGAAGAGGGCGGGCTGCGTGTACTCCGTGCGGTCGAGCAGGCCGCCGTCGCCCCACACCACGTCGCGCAGCGGGGTGTCCGACGTGAAGTGCGCGCTCACCTCGTCGAAGGCCCGCGCGTACTCGGGGAACGTCTCGTACAGCCCGCGCCCCATCCCGGGCAGCTGGCTGCCCTGACCGGTGAAGAGCAGGACCAGCCGGTGCCGCGCGGCGGTGGCGCGGAGCACGCCCGGCCCGGGGTTCCCCTCGGCGAGGGCGGTGAGCGCTGACCGCAGCGCGGTCTCGTCCCGGCCGGTGACCATGGCCCGGTGCTTGTGGACGGCACGGGCGGTGGCGAGTGCGTACGCCACCGCCGGCGGATCCGCGGCGGCGGTGGCCGTCAAGCGGGCGGCCTGCTCGCGCAACGCCGCCTCGGACCGTGCCGACAGCAGCCACGGCACCCCGTCGAGGACCGGCCGTTCCCCCTCCCGCACGTCCGGCTCCGGGGGCGCCTCCTCGATCACCACGTGCGCGTTGGTGCCGCTGATCCCGAACGAGGACACCCCCATGCGCCGCGGCTCCTCGCGTCGCGGCCAGGGCTGCGCCGAGGCCAGCAGCGCCACGTCGCCCGCGGTCCAGTCCACGTGCGGGGACGGCTCGTCGATGTGCAGACTGCGCGGCAGCACACCGTGCCGCAGCGCCAGCACCGCCTTGATCACCCCGGCCACACCGGCCGCGGCCTGGGTGTGCCCGACGTTGGACTTGACCGAGCCGAGCCACAGCGGGCGCGGGCGGTCGCGGCCGTACACCGCGAGCACCGCCTGCGCCTCGATGGGATCGCCGAGAACGGTGCCCGTGCCGTGCGCCTCCACCGCGTCCACGTCGGCCGGACCCAGCCCGGCGGCGGTCAGCGCCGCCCGGATCACCCGCTCCTGGGCCGGACCGTTCGGGGCGGTGAGTCCGTTGCTGGCCCCGTCGGAGTTGACCGCGCTGCCGCGCAGCACGGCCAGCACCTGGTGACCGTGCTCGCGGGCCCGCGACAGCCGCTCGACCAGGACCACGCCGACGCCCTCGCCCATGCCGGTGCCGTCGGCGGCCGCGGCGAACGGTTTGCACCGGCCGTCCGCGGCGAGCCCGCGCTGGCGGCTGAACTCCACGAACACCGCGGGCGTGGCCAGTACGGTGACCCCGCCGGCGAACGCCAGGTCGCACTCTCCGGCCCGGATCGCCTGTGCGGCCAGGTGCAGGGCGACGAGCGACGACGAGCAGGCGGTGTCCACGGTGACGGCCGGCCCTTGCAGCCCGAAGGTGTACGCCACCCTCCCGGACAGCACACCGCCGCCGACGCCCGGCGCGAGGAACCCCTCGGCAGCGGCTCCCTCCAGCAGCCGGCCGTAGTCCTGGTACATGGCGCCCATGAACACGCCGGTACCGGTGCCGCGCAGCGTGTCCGGGTCGACGCCGGCGTCCTCGCACGTCTCCCAGACGGTCTCCAGCAGCAGCCGCTGCTGCGGGTCCATCGCCACGGCCTCCCGCGGCGACACCCCGAAGAAGGCGGCGTCGAACTCGGCCACGCCGGAGACGAACCCGCCGGACCGGGCGTACGAGGTGCCGGGCGCGTCCGGGTCCGGGTCGTGCAGTTCCGCGAGGGGCCAGCCGCGGTCGTCCGGGAACGGCACGATCGCGTCCCGTTCGCAGACCAGCAGGTCCCACAGGTCGTCCGGGCCGCGGACGCCGCCGGGCAGCCGGCAGCCGATGCCGACCACCACCACCGGGTCGTCCGCGGTGCCGACGGCCACCGGGGCGGCGCTCGGCCGCTCCGCGCCGGCCAGGCGCTCGCCGAGGTGCCGGGCCAGCGCGGCCGGGTTGGGGTGGTCGAACACGAGCGTGGCCGGCAGCCGCATCCCGGCGGCCCCGGCGAGCCGGTTGCGCAGCTGCACCGCGCTGAGCGAGCCGAACCCGGCGTCCTTGAACGCCCGATCCGGGTCGATCATGTCGGGTGAGGCGTACCCCAGCACGGCGGCGGCGTGCCCCAGCACCAAGTCGAGCAGTACCCGGTGCCGGTCGGCCGGGCTCCTGCCGGCGAGCCGGGCCGCCAGCTCGGAGTCAGCGGCGGCGCCACGGGTGGCCGTACGCCGGGCCGGCGCCCCGGCGAGGGCCCGCACGGCCTGCGGCACGGCGTCGCCACCGGCCCGCAGTGCGGCCAGGTCGAGCCGGATCGGCACGAGCACCGGCTCGGCCACGGTCAGGGCGGCGTCCAGCGCGGCGAGAGCGGCGTCGCGTGGCAGCGGCGGGAACCCGGAGCGGCGGAACCGGGCCAGGTCGGCGCCGCCGGTCATGGTGCTCTCGTCGGCCCACAGGCCCCAGGCCAGCGAGACACCGGGCAGCCCGGCGGTCCGGCGTATCCGGGCCAGCGCGTCCAGGGCGGCGTTGGCCGCGGCGTAGTTCGCCTGGCCGAGACCGCCGAGCACGCCCACCGCGGAGGAGAACAGGACGAGCCGGGCCCGGGGCAGCAGTTCGTGCAGGAGCCAGGCCGCGTCGACCTTGGGACGCAGCACCCGGGCCAGCCGCTCCGGTGTGAGGTCGGCGACCAGTCCGTCGTCGAGCACCCCCGCGGCGTGCACCACGGTGTGGATGTCGGTCGTGGCGGATAGCGCGGTCAGCTCCGCCCGGTCCGCGACGTCGCACGCCACCAGGGAGACGTGCGCACCGGCGGCGGTCAGCTCCGCGGCCAGGGCGGCGGCCTGGGGTGCCCGCGGCCCCCGCCGGCTCGCCAGCACCACATCACGGACGCCCAGGTCGTGCACGAGATGCCGGGCGACGATCCCGCCGAGCGTGCCGGAGGCACCGGTCACCAGGACGGTGCCGAGGTCGCCGACCGGCTCACCCGCCGGGGGCACCCGGACCAGCCGGAGCTCCCGCGCGGTGCCGGCGGCGAGGCCCGTCTGCGGCCCGCCCGCGGCCAGCGCGGCCGGCACCGCCGCGACCGTGGCGTCGTCGGCGTCGGCGAGGTCGAGCACCGCGAAGCGGTCCGGGTGTTCCGACTCGGCACAGCGCACCAGCGCCGCGGTCGCGGCCTCACCGGGATCGTCGAGGATCCGCCGGGTCACCACGACCAGGGTGGAGGTGGCCCGGCGTTCGTCGGCCAGCCACTCCTGCACCAGGGCGAGCGCGCGCTCGGCGGCCGCGGCGGGTGGACCGGACGGGGCCGGGACCAGAACGTAGGGCGCGGCGTCGGCACTCGGCGGCACCCGCAGCAAGCGGGCGAGGGCGGGATCGGGGACCGCGTACCCGGCGGCGGGACCGTCCGGCAGCGTCCGCGGCGTCCACTGCGGAAGCAGCAGGTCGCCGCGGTCCGGCAGGCCGAGCGCGCCGTCCGGGAGCGGGCTGAGCACCAGGGACCGCACCGACGCGACCGGCGTCCCCGCCGGGTCGGTCAGCTCGATGCGGACCACGCCGTCCCGGACGCCGGTGAGCGTGGCCCGGACGGTGTCCGCGCCCACGGCGTGCACCTGGACCCCGGTCCACTCGAACGGCAGCGCGGGCCGGTCCCGCGCCCCGGTGGGGAGGTCTCCGAGCGCCAGCGGGTGCAGACAGGCGTCCAGCAGGGCGGGGTGGATGCCGAACCCGCCCGGCTCGGCGCCGGGCAGGGCGACCTCGGCGTACAGGTCCCCGGCCCGGTCGCGCCACAGTCCGCGGACGCCACGGAAGATCGGCCCGTACCGGAGTCCGGCGCCGTCCAGCCGGGCGTACAGCTCGTCCACGTCGAGCGGCTCGGCGCCCGCCGGTGGCCATGCGGTCGCCGCGCGCGGCGGTGGGTCGCCGACGGGTGCGAGGGCGGCGGTGGCGTGCGGCGTCCACGCGCCGGCGCCGACCCGGCCCTGCACGGTCACGTCCCGTGACCCGTCCGTACCGGGCTCGCCGGCCTCGATCCGCAGCCGGACCTCGGCGTCCTCGGGCACCACGACCGGGGCGAGAAGGGTCAGCTGCTCGATCACCGGGCAACCGGCCTCGTCACCGGCCCGGGACACCAGGTCCACCATGGCGGCGCCGGGGAGCACGACATGCTCCTCGACGGTGTGTTCGGACAGCCACGGGTGGGTGGCGGCCGACAGCCGGCCGGTCAGCACGAGCCGGTCGGCCCCGGGCACGGCGGCTCGCAGGACCGGGTGCTCGACGGCGTCCAGGCCCAGGGCGGACGGGTCGCCGCCGCCGGCCGGCAGCCAGTACCGCTCGGTCACGAACGCGGTGGTGGGCAGTTCGACCGGCCGGGCCCCGGGCCACACGGCGGACCAGTCCGGGCGGACGCCCTGCACGTGCAGCTGCGCCAGCGCCCGGACCAGCTGATCGGGTCCGCCCTCGTCACGGCGCAGCGTGTGCAGGACGGCGACCTCGGCGCCGATCTCGTCCAGGGTCTCCTGGGCACCGGTGGTCACCACCGGGTGCGGGCTGACCTCCAGCAGCGTGGTGCAGCCGTGCCCGGCGAGTGCGGTGACCGCCTCGTCGAAACGGACCGGCTCGCGGAGGTTGCGGTACCAGTAGTCGGCGTCGAAGGCGTCGTCGCCGTCGATCCACCGGCCCTCGACCGAGGAGAAGAAAGGGACGGCCGGCGGGCGCGGGGTCACCGGGGCGAGCGCGGTGCGGACCCTGTCCCGTACGCGCTCCACGTGCGCGCTGTGCGACGCGTAGTCCACGTCGACCCGGCGGGCCCGTACGCCCTCGGTCTCCAGCTCGGCGAGCAGCTCGTCCAAGGCGTCGGCGTCACCGGAGACCACGGCCGAGGAGGTGCCGTTGACGGCGGCCAGGGACAGCCGCCCGGTCCAGGCGTGCAGACGTTCGCGGACCTGCTCGGCGGGCAGCGCCACCGACATCATGCCGCCGAGGCCGGACAGCTCCACCAGCGCCTGGCTGCGCAGCGCCACCACCCGGGCGGCGTCCGGCAGGGTCAGCGCACCGGCGACGTGCGCGGCGGCGATCTCCCCCTGGCTGTGGCCGGCGACCGCGGCCGGGGTGACGCCCACCGAACGCCACACCTCGGCCAGAGCCACCATCATCGAGAACAGCACCGGCTGCACGACGTCGACCCGGTCGTGGTCCTGCTCGCCGCGCAGCACGGCGGTCAGCTCGAAGTCGACGTACGGCGCGAGGGCGGCCTCGCACTCGGCGATCCGGTCCCGGAAGACCGGGCTGCTCTGCAGCATCCGTACCGCCATGTTCCGCCACTGCGATCCTTGGCCGGGGAAGAGGAAGGCCACCGGGCCGGGCGCCCCGGTGACGCCCTCCACCACCGCCGGTGACGGCCGTCCGGCGGCGATGTCGGCGAGACCGGCCAGCAGTTCGGCACGGTCGTCGGCGCAGACCACGGCCCGGTACTCGTGCCCGGTCCGCGTCGTGACCAAGGACGACGCGATGTCCCGCCGGTCCTGGTCGGGCCGGGCGCCGAGATCGGCGGCGAGCGCGGCGGCCTGGGCGCGCAGCCCGGCGGGCGACCGGCCGGACACGGCCCAGGCAGCCGGCCACGACGCCGCGGGCTCGCTGCCGGGTGCCGGGGTGGCCGCCGCGGGCTCCTCGAGGATGACGTGCGCGTTGGTGCCGCTGACACCGAAGGACGAGACGGCCGCTCGGCGCGGTTCGTCGCCGGCCGGCCACGGCACCGGCTCGGCGAGCAGCTCGACCGATCCGGCCGACCAGTCCACGTAGGGCGTGGGCCGGTCCATGTGCAGCGTGCGGGGCAGCTCCCCGTGCCGCATGGCCATCACGACCTTGATGATCCCGGCGACGCCGGCCGCGGCCTGGGTGTGCCCGAGGTTGGACTTGATCGAGCCCAGCCGCAGCGGTCGCGGGCGGTCGCCGCCGTACACCGCGAGCACCGCCTGCGCCTCCACCGGGTCACCCAGCGGGGTGCCGGTGCCGTGCGCCTCCACCACGGCGACCTGGGCCGGGGTGAGGCCGGCGTCGACCAGGGCGTCCTGGATCACGCGGCACTGCGCGGGGCCGTTCGGGGCGGTCAGGCCGTTGCTGGCCCCGTCGGAGTTGACGGCGACGCCGCGGACGATCGCCTGGACCCGGCGGCCGGCCGCCTCCGCGGCGGAGCGCCGTTCCAGCACCAGCACGCCGACGCCCTCGGACCAGGCGGTGCCGTCGGCGGCCGCCGCGAACGGCTTGCACCGCCCGTCCGGTGCGAGCCCGCGCTGCCGGCTGAACTCGACGAACGCGCTCGGCGTGGCCATCACGGTGACCCCGCCGACCAGCGCCATGTCGCATTCGCCGCGTTGCAGGGCACGGACCGCCTGGTGCAGCGCGACCAGCGACGACGAGCACGCGGTGTCCACGGTGACGGCCGGGCCGCGCAGCCCGAGCTGGTAGGCGACCCGCCCGGACACGACGCTGCCACCGCCCTGGGCGCCCTGGTAGTCGTGGTGCATCACCCCGGTGAAGACCCCGGTACGGGTGTCCCGCAGCGCCGCCGGGTCGAGACCGGCCCGCTCCACCGCCTCCCACGAGGTCTGCAGGATCAGCCGCTGCTGCGGGTCGGTGTACAGCGCCTCCTTCGGTGAGATACCGAAGAAGCCGGCGTCGAAGGCCGCGGCGTCGTGCAGGAAGCCGCCCTCCCGGACCGTGGATGTTCCGGGGTGGTCGGGGTCGGGGTGGTACAGCCCGTCCACGTCCCAGCCGCGGTCGCGGGGGAACCCGGTGATGCCGTCGCGGCCCTCGGCCACCAGCGACCAGAGGTCCTCGGGCGACTCCACGCCGCCCGGGTAGTGGCAGGCCATGCCGACCACGGCGATCGGCTCACCGGACCGGCTCTCCACCTCGCGCAGCCGCCGACGGGTGACCTGCAGCTCCGCGGTGACACGGCGCAGGTAGTCACGGAGTTTGTCCTCACTGCTCATCGGTCCTCCTGACCCCGTACGGGGCTGCCCAGCTCGGCGTCGATCAGGGCGAACACCTCGTCGTCGGTTGCGGCGGCGAACAGGTCCGGCGGTGCCTCGGGCGTCGCCGGGCTCAGGGCGGTGAGCAGCCCACGCACCCGTTCGACCACCCGGTCGCGGAACACCTCGTCGGTGGCCGCCTCGGTCAGACCGGCGGCCAGGCGGTCGAAGTCGGCGAACAGCGCCGGCAGGTCGTCGGCACCGCCGGTGCCGCCGTCGAACCGCCCGGCGAGGTGCTCCACCAGATCAGCGGGGGTGGGATGGTCGAAGACGAGGGTCGCCTCCAGCGTCAGGCCGAGCGCCGCGCCGAGGCGGTTGCGGAACTCCACCGAGCTCAGCGAGTCGAACCCCAGCTCCTGGAAGGAGCGCCCCGGATCGATCGCGGCGGCACCGGCGTAGCCGAGCACGGCCGCGGCCTCGCCGCGGACCAGGCCCGACAGCCTGGCGCGCAGCTCCGCGGATCCCAGCCCGGCCAGGCCCGCGTCGGATACGACGGCCGGTGCGGCACTCAGCAGGCCGCGCAGTACGGGGGGTACGGCCGCGGGGGTGCCCGGGGCCAACCGCAGCGCGACCACCTCGGGCTCCGTACCGGCCAGCGCGGCGTCCAGCAGGCGCAGTCCCGCCTCGACCGTCAGCCCGGCGAGGCCGGCGCGGGCCAGCCGTTCGCGGTCGGCGGTCATGCCGTCGTCGAGGTCCCATGGCCCCCAGGCCACCGAGACCGCTCGGCCGCCCGCCGCGACCCGGTGCCGGGCCAGCGCGTCGAGATAGGCGTTGGCCGCGGCGTAGTTGCCCTGGCCGGGCCCGCCGAGCACACCGGCCGCCGAGGAGAAGAGCACCAGCTCGGCCTCGGGCAACAGCTCGTGCAGGTGGTGGGCGCCGGCGGCCTTGGCCCGCCACACGGTCTCCAGCCGGTCGGCGTCCAGCGCGGTCACCACACCGTCGTCGAGCACCCCGGCGGCGTGCACCACCATGCTGATCGTCCGGTCGGCGAGCAGCGCGGCCAGCGCATCCCGGTCACCGACGTCGCAGGCGACCGGCTCGATCCGCGCGCTCAGATCGCGGAGCCCGGTGGGGACGCGGCCACTGCGGCTGACCAGGAGCACGTCGGTGAATCCGTGCCGGGCGACCAGGTGACGCACCACCGGGCCGGCGAGGCCACCGCTGCCCCCGGTGACGAGCAGCGTGCCCGGCCGGCGCGGGGGCGGCGCGTCGGTGGCCGGGGCGCGTACGAGGCGGGCCGCCAGCACCCGCCCGTCGCGGACGGTCAGCTGCGGCTCGCCGGTGGCCAGGGCATGCGGCAGGACCTCCACCGCGTCCGCCCCGGACAGCTCGACGAGTGAGAAGCGGCCGGGGTGCTCGGACTGCGCCGAGCGCAGCAGTCCCCATGCGGCGGCCGTGGCCGGGCCCGGGTCCATGGTGACGAAGACCAGGTGGGCGTCGCCGAAGCGGCTCTCGCCGAGCCAGTGCCGCGCCTGTTCAAGGACGTCACGGGTCAGCTCGAACGCGGCGGACGCCGACGTCCCCGTCGCGGCGACCGGCACGATCACCACCTCGGCGGGTCCGGTCAGCGCCGCCGCGGTGTCCGCGCGGGTCACGGTCACGCCCGCGGCGGTGAGCGCGGCGCCGACGCCGTCCCGGTCGGGGCCCACGACGGCGTACCGGCCGGGTGAGCCGGGACGGACGTCGTCGAGGGGCACCCAGTCGACGCGGTACAGGGGGTCTGCCGAGGCTCCGGCGGGGCGCAGGGTCACCGCGTCCACCGAGGCCACCGGCCCGCCGGCGGCATCGGTGAGCCGCACGGACACGACACCGGGGCGGACCGGGGCGACGCAGGCCCGCGCGGCGACCGCGCCGCTCGCCGCGGCCCGGATCCCGGACCAGGCGAACGGCAGGTGAACCCGGCCGTCCGGGACGAATCCGCCGAGCGCCACCGTGTGCAGCGCCGCGTCCAGGAGAACGGGGTGCACGGCGTACGGGCCGGCGTCACCGCCGGGCACGGTGACGTCGGCGTACACGGTGTCGCCGGCCCGCCAGGCGCGGCGCAGCCCCTGGAACGCGGGACCGTAGCCGGGCAACCGGTCGTAGAGGCCGGTGAGGTCGAGCTCCTCGGCGTCGCCGGGCAGCGGGGGCGGTCCGGTCACGGCGCCACCGGCGGGGGCGAGTGCTCCGGTCGCGTGCCGGGTCCAGCCCGGTTCTCCGGCAGCGCGGGCGTGCACCTCGAAGGCGCATCGCCCGTCGTCACCGGGCAGGGCCGCGGTGAGCCGCAGGTCGGTGTCGCCGAACGGCAGCGGCGCCTCGATCACCAGCTCGGCCACGACCGGCCGGCCGAGCCGGGCGCCGGCCCGCAGGGCCAGGTCGGCGAAGAACGTCCCGGGCACCAGCGTGGTCCCGTCGACGGCGTGGTCGGCCAGCCAGCCGTGGCCGTCCCGCGAGATCCTGGCCGGCAGCACATGCCCGCCGGGCAGTTCCATCAGGTCGGCCCGCACCCGGCCCGGGTCCGTGCCGGTGGTCACCCAGTGCCGGTCCCGGGCGAACGGGTATCCGGGCAGCGACAGTCGGCGTGCTCGCGCCGGCATCGGCGGGGTGATCTCGGCCCCGGTGACCCAGGCGGCGGCGAGCGCGTCGAGGTCGTCACCGGTCACCGCCGCGGCCGGTTTCCGCCGGCGGCCGCGATGGCAGCCGACCCCGGTGCGCAACGCCGTCAGCAGTTCGGCGGTGGTCGTGGCCACGACGGCGAGCCGCTCGTCCAGGTGCTCACGCCCGGACCACAACGTGTACGCCAGCGCCGCCGGGTCCACCGCGACGGCCGCCGTGCGCAGGGCGGCGGCCAGGGCATCGGCGGTGGTCTCTCCGTCGATCACGGGGCGGGTCCCGAACACCTCCTGGACGCGGTGGGCGAGGTCGGCCAGTTGCGGGAAGTCCAGGCCCAGTTCGGCGAACGGCTCGTCGGGCCGTGCCGCGGTCGCACCGACCTCGGTCACCAGCGCGGTCACGGTCGCGGCCACGTCCTCGCCGGTGCCCTCCAGGTGGGTCACCAGCCGGGCCACGCTCTCGTCGAGGCGGGCGGTGTCCCGGGCGGACACCACGAACAGCCGCGGCTCGGCCGGTTCCGGCACGGCCGGCGGCGCCGGCCACTCGGCGAGGACGACGTGCGCGTTGGCCCCGCCCGCACCGAAGGAGCTGATCGCCGCGGTCCGCGGCACGTCCGCGCGTCCCGGCCACGGCGCCCGTTCGCGCTGTACCCGGAACCGTGCGGTCTCCCACCGCACCGCGCTGGTCAGCGGGTCGGCGTGCAACGACGGCACGAGTTCCCGATGGCGCAGTTGAAGTACGACCTTGGTGAGCGCCGCGACGCCGGCCGCGGACTCCAGGTGCCCGATGTTCGACTTGACCGATCCGATCGGCCAGGGACCCGGGCCGGCGCCGATCCGGTCGAAGGCCTCCTCCAGCGCGGCGACCTCGATCGGGTCGCCGAGGCTGGTGCCGGTGCCGTGCGCCTCCAGGTAGCCGAGGTGGGCGGGGTCGACCGCGGCCCGGCGCAGCGACCCTGCGATCAGGGCGGCCTGCGATGCCGGGTTCGGCACGGAGAACCCGGCGGTGCGGCCGCCGTGGTTGACCGCGGTACCGCGGATGACGGCGTGGACGTGGTCGCCGTCGCGCAGCGCGTCGCGCAGCGGGCGCAGCAGCACCACGCCGACTCCCTCGCCGGGCACGTAGCCGTCCCCGCCCTCACCGAAGGCGCGGCAACGCCCGTCGGTGGACAGGAAGGAGGACTGGCTCAGCAGCAGGTACTTGTTCGGGTGCACGGCCAGGTTGACGCCACCGGCCAGGGCCGCCTCGCACTCCCCCCGGCGGATGGCCTCGACGGCCAGGTGCAGCGCGGTCAGCGAGGACGAGCACATGCTGTCCAGGGCGATGCTCGGTCCGCGCAGGTCCAGGAAGTACGACACCCGGTTGGCGATGGACGCGCTGAACGACGAGGGCACCGGGCCCGGCTCCGGGCCGACGCCGTAGAGCTGGTACTGGTTGTACATCACCCCGGCGAACACCCCGACGGGCCGGCCGCGCCAGGCCGACGGCGCGTGCCCGGCCTCCTCGAACGCGTGCCACGCCTCCTGCAGGAACAGCCGCTCCTGCGGGTCCAGCACGGCCGCCTCGTTCGGCGAGATGTGGAAGAACTCCGCGTCGAACTCGTCCACCCCCGAGAGGAAGCCACCCCATTTGCCGTAGGAGCGTCCGGGCGTCCGGCGGTCTTCGGAGTAGATCGCCGCGTGATCCCATCGATCGGCGGGCACCGTGCTGACGCAGTCACGGCCGTCGCGCAGGTTCGCCCAGAACTCGTCGAGGTCGCGGGCCATCGGGTAGCGGCCGCTGATGCCCACCACGGCGATCGCGTCGTCGTCGGGTCCGACCGGCTCGGGGTCCGCCTCCGGCGGGGTGAACTCGGCCGTGATCCGGGCCGCGTGGTCCGCCTCCGGCGGGGTGAACTCGGCCGTGATCCGGGCCGCGTCCCCGTTCAGGACCACGACGTGGGAACGGCCGCTGCCCACGGCCGCCAGCAGCACGTCGACGGCGGCCGGGGTCTGCAGGCTTCGCAGGCCCATCCGGCGCAGCGCGGCGTCATCGACCTGCATGCCGCCTTCCGCCCAGGCCGGCCAGCCCACCGACACGATGTCGCGGCGGGTGCCGGCGAACAGGTCCAGGAACGCGTTCGCGCACGCGTAGTCGGCCTGCCCCGGATTGCCCCAGGTGCCGGCGGTCGACGAGCAGAGCACCAGGAAGTCCAGACTCAGGCGCCGGGTGGCCGCTTCGAGGTGCCGGGCACCGTCGACCTTGGGGGCGAGCACGGCCCGAACGTCATCGGCGCGCTTCCCCGCCAGCAATCCGTCACGCAGCACGCCGGCGGCGTGCACCACCCCGTGCAGCACGCCGAAGCGGTCCACCGCGGTGCGCACCGCCCGGTCGACGTCGTCCGCACGGGTCACGTCCGTCACCAGGGTGACCACCTCGGCGCCGAGGGCTGTCAGCTCGGCGGTGACGGACGGATCGGCCGGGGTGCGGCCGACCAGGACGAGCCGGGCGTGTACCGACCGGGCCAGGTGCCGGGCCAGGGCCAGCCCGACCCCGCCGAGCCCTCCGGTGATCAGGTAGACCCCGCGCTCTCGCAGCGACGCCCTGTCCGCCGGTGCCGGCATGGGCCGGGCGAGCCGGATCCGGCGGGTGCCGTGCGCGTAGCACACCTCCACGTCGGGGGCCCCGGCGGCCAGCTCGGCCAGCGCGTCGGCCCGGCGTGGCGAACGGACCACCGCGGCCCGAACGCCCGGGTGCTCCCGCACCGCGGTGCGGAGCAGACCGGCGAGAGCGATCACCGGCGCGTCGTCGTCCTCGACGTGGCAGACCAGCCGCAGGGTGCTGCGTCCCGCGCGGATCGCGGCCGCCAGGAACTCGCTCAGCGCGACCGCTTCACCGGTGAGGTCGGCAGGATCGGCGGGCTGCCACAGCACAGCGGCCGCGGCGGTGTCCGCGAGCGCGGACGGCCAGTCCGCCCGGGTGTGCGCACCGGCCGTGACCCAGTGCGCCGAGGGGGCTCCGGGCGGCAGCGTGGCCGGCTGCCAGGACGTCTCGAACCACACCGTCTCGGCGGGTACCTCGGTCTCGGCGGTCGACGGGGTCCCGGCGGTCGTCTCCGTCACGGCGGTCGCCGCGGTCACCGGTTCCGCCGGCGGGGCCGCCACGACCTCGTACCGTCGCAGGTGTGCGGCCAGCAGGGTGAACGTGTTGTGCTCGAACAGCAGGGTCGGGGAGAAGTCGACGCCGAAGACCCGTTCCAGGTCGGCAGCGATCCCCAGCAGCGCCGTCGAGTCGAGGCCGAGCTCGTAGAACCCGGCCGTCTCGTCGAAGTCGGCGCGGCCGGTCCTCGCCTCGATCAGGTCCCGGACGATCCGGTCGGCGTCCTGCGCCGCCGGGGTGCGTACCTCGAGGCGGGTGATCGCCGCGGCGTCCCGGATCCGTTTGGAGGTCAGGCCGTGCAGCCAGGCGATGACGGTTCCGTCCGGGGCGTGGAACTCCAGGTCACACGTGGTCAGATCGCCGTCGGGCCCGGCCTGGCGCGGCGGGGCGGCGTGCACCAGGGTCCGCGAGCCCAGCGGTCCCGCGGCCCGCACCGATTCGATCAGCATCGGGATGTACGGGCGTGCCCCGTCGCCCGGCACGGCCTCGGCGAACTGGGTGGGCAGCAGCGTCGAGGAGTCCAGCGCCGCCGGATGGAGGTGGAAGTACTCGGCGTACTCGGCGGCCTGGGCGCTCAGCGAGAGGTCCGCGAGCAGTTCGTCCGGTCCGGCGTGCAGGGTGCCGAGGGCCCGCATGAACTCGCCGTGCTCGATACCGGTGGCGCGGACGGTCGTGTACAGGTCGGCCATGTCGACGCTCCGCCGTGCGGTGGCGCGCAGGGCCTCCAGGTCCCGCCGGCGGTGCGGGAACGGCAGGCCCGGGTACAGCCGGCAGTCCAGGACCGGTTCGCTCTGCCCCGAGGGGCGGCGGGTGCCGCTGACCGACACCCGGAAGTGCCCGTCGTCGCGGGCGAAGCGCAGCGTCAGCTCGGTGTCGAAGTCCGGCCCGGCGGCGACGGGGTTGCGGAACAGCACACGGCGCAGCTCGACACCGCCGGGATCCGCCCCCCGGGCTCGCACCACCCGCAGGATGATGTCGAGCAGCGACACCCCGGGCAGGATCCGGGTGCCGTGGACACGGTGGTCGCGCAGCACCGGGTCGCTGCCCCGGATCACGACGGTGCAGGTCAGCCCGTCCAAGGAGTCCATCAGGTTCTCTTCCCCGCGCATCAGAACTGGATCTGGAAGAACGGCGCCGGCGGCGTCGGGCCGTCGTGGCGCCCGTTGGCTCCTGCGGAGGCCGGTACCGGGACGTCGAACCAGAACCGGCGCCGTCGGTAGCGCGGCGGATCCAGCGGTTCACGCAGCGGGACATGGCCGTCCGGGGCCTGGCGCACCACCATGTGGGCGTTGGTGCCGCCGAAGCCGAACGAGCTGACTCCGGCCCGGCGTACGCCGTCCCGCCCGGTCCAGTCCCGCAGCTCACGGACCGGGAACAGCGGCGACCGGTCGAACTCGAAGCGCCGGTTGAGCGTCGCGCAGTGCAAGGTGGGCGGCAGTTGCCCGTGGTGCACCGACAGCACCACCTTGATCAGGCCGGCGATCCCGGCCGCGCTGAGCGTGTGCCCGATGTTGGTCTTCACACTGCCCACACCGCAGAAGCCGACCTCGTCGGTGGCGCCGCGCAGGACCTCGGTGAGCGCCTTCAGCTCCATCGGGTCACCGATCATGGTGCCGGTACCGTGCGCCTCGACGTAGCCGAGCTGCACCGGTGACACCTCGGCCGCGGCGAGTGCGGACTCGACGACCTCGCGCTGCGCCCTCGGGTTCGGCGTGGTGATGCCCATGGTGCGGCCGTCGTTGTTGACGGCGCTGCCCTCGATCACCGCGTACACCCGGTCGCCGTCGCGGATCGCGTCCTCGGCCCGCTTGAGCAGCAGGGCGCCGACGCCCTCGCCGAGGACGATGCCGTCGGCGCGCTCGTCGAAGGTGTGGCACCGGCCGCTCGGTGACAGCGCCCCCGCGCCGCTCATGCCGACGAACGGCACCTCGTCGAGCAGGATCTCGACGCCGCCGGCGATCACCAGGTCGGACTCGCCGGTGCGCAGGCTCTGCGCGGCCAGGTGCACCGCGACCAGCGCCGAGGAGCAGGCGCTGTCGACGACGACGGCGGGGCCGCGCACGTCGAGGTAGTGCGAGAGGTGGGCGGCGATGAAGTTCTGCGCCATGCCGCTGATCGAGTGGGTCGTCGCGGCGGCATGGTGCGCGCCGAAGTTCGCCGCCCGGGCGCCGGCGAAGACCCCGACCCGGCGACCGGCCACTTCGGCGGGCGTCAGGCCCGCGTCGGCCAGGCACTCCGCCCCGGCCTCCAGGAACTGCCGCACCAGCGGGTCGACGTGGGCGGCCCCGGCCGGGTCGAGCCGGAAGTAGTCCGGGTCGAAGTCCTCGATGCCGTCCAGGAATCCGCCCCACTTGCTGACGGTTCTGCCGGGCTGCGGGGCGGGGTGCCAGAAGCGATCGGCATCCCAGCGCGACGGCGGCACCTCGGTCACCGAGTCCACGCCGCCGACGAGGTTGCGCCAGAACGTGGCGTGGTCGGGCGCTCCGGGGAAGTGGGCGGCAATGCCCACCACCGCGATTCCCCGCTCCGGCCCTCTCACCTGGGCGGGTCGCGGCTGCGGCGCGCGCACCGGCTCCGGCTTCCCGGGCGCAGGCTGCTCCGGCAGCCGGTCGTCGAGGGCGGCGGCCAGCCGGGCGATGGTCGGGTTCTCCAGCAGCGCCGAGGGTTCGGCGACCACCCCGAGGTCACGTTCCAGCGCGGCGAGCAGTTGGACGATCATGATGGAGTCCACACCGAGGTCGGCGAAGTCGGCGTCGGGCCGGATCTGGGCGGCGTCCAGCCGCAGCGTCGTCGCGAAGACCTCGGTGAGCCTCCGCACGCCGTCACCGGTCCGCCTCCCGTGAGCCGTGGGCGGGTCCGCGGCGGCGACCGGCGCCAAGGCCCCTGGCGCGGGGTGCCCGGGCACCGAAGTCCCGGGATCGGTGGTTTCGAGCGCGGAAGTCCCGGGCCCGGACGCCCTGGGCGCGGGAGTCCCCGGCGCGGAAGTCCCGGGCCCGGACGCCCCGGGCACGGGAGTCCCCGGCGCGGAAGTCCCGGGCACAGAACTCCCGGGCACGGCAACCTCCAACAAGGCCCGGGCGTCGAACCGGGTGGTGTCCACCAGGCACGGCAGCACGACCGGGTCGGGTCCCGCCAGCGCCGCGTCCAGCAGCGCCACGCCGTCCTGCGGGCGCAGCGTCCGCAGCCCCAGTTCCCGGTAGACAGGGGTGTCCACCTCCGGCATGCCGGCCGCCTGCCAGCTCGGCCACTGCACCGACCGGAAGACCGGCGTGTCGGCGCCGGTGGCGTTCCGGTACTCGGCCACCCGGTCCAGCACCGAGTTGGCCAGCGCGTAGTCGCTCATCCCTGCCGCCAGCGCGGGCACCTGACCGGCGATCGACGAGTACAGCACCACGAAGCGCAGCGGGTCGTCGCCGCACGCGTCCAGGAGCGCCTGCAGGCCCGTGGTCTTCGGTTCCACCACCCGCCGCATGTCGGCGGTGCGTTTGCCGATGAAAGCCGGGTCGGTCATCACGCCGAGACCGGCGCAGTGCACGATCCCGGCGATCGGTCCCCACTCCCGCCGGATCCGGTCCAGTACCTCCCGGGCGCGCTCGAGGGGGATGCTCTCGATCACCAGGCGCACCCCGGCGCGTTCCAGCGCGCTGAGGTCGCGCAGTCGGGCCGCCAGCGCCGGATCGGTGTCGGGTGCGGCCATCAGCTCCGCCCAGTTGTCGCGGGCGGGCAGCGGGGACTGGCCGAGCAGTACCAGCCGGTTTGCTCCCCGCTCGACGAGTTCCGCGGCCAGCAGACGGCCGAGCGCGCCGGTGCCGCCGGTGATCACCACCGGCCGCCCGGCCAGATCGTCCGACCACCGGGCGGGTGCCGTGGCGCAGCCGGTGGGACGCAGCGTCGGCGTGTACCGGACGCCGTCACGCACGCACACCTCGGTGACCGGGTCGGTCGCCGCCAGCTCCGCGCCGGCCACGTCGCGCAGCGCGTCCGGGTCCGTGAAGTCGACGTCGACGGTGCGGGCGAACACCCCGCGGTACTCGGCGGAGAGCATCCGGACCAGTCCCGCGAACGCCGCTCCTCGCAGCGTCGGGCTGTGCGCGCGGAAGGACACCAGTCCTCGGGTCAGGTGCAGATAGGCGAAGCCGGCGGTTCGGTTCGTCGCGATCAGCTCACGGGCCAGCACGATGCGGGCCCAGTCGACGCGTACGTCGGGCACCGGCACCGCGGACAGGTCGACGAGGTCGATCACGACCGGCGCCCGGCCGATCGACGCGGCCGCCCGCAGCCCCGTCTCCTCGTCCGTGTCGTCCAGGCGGACCACTCGGGCCGTGTCACCGAACGCCGCCGTCGCCAGCGCCTCGGTCTCGGCCCGGACCAGGACCACCGGCGCGGTCGGCGCCGGCCCCGACGCCGCCGGCGCCGGTTCCCACTCCTTGGCCAGCAGGCGTCGCGCCTCGTGCTCCGGCGGCGCGGCGGACGGGCTCGCCAGCCAGTGCCGTTCCCGGGCGAACGGGTACGTCGGCATGGACGTCAGGGCGGGCCGATCGGTGCGCAGCGCGGCCCAGTCCACGGCCGCGCCGGCCTGCCAGAGGCGGGCGATCCGATCGAGCCGCCCTTCCCGGGCCAGCCGGCGCAGGTAGCTGACGCCCTCCGGCTCGGTGAGCCAGTCGTGGTCGCCGGTCGCGGTGGTCGCCTCGATGTCACCGGCCAGGAAGGCGGCCAGCCGGTCCCGCAGTTCGGCCACGGACCTGACGACCAGGGCCAGGCGCACCGGCATCGGAACCCGGCCCACCTGCGAGGTGTGGGCGAGAGAGGAGAGCGCGGGCTGCCGGTCGCCGAGGAATGCCAGGTGTGCCCGGGCGTACCGGTGCAGGGCGGCCTCGTCCCGCGCCGACAGCACGAAGATCTCCGGCCCCGTGGAGTCCACGGGCACGGACGTCACGGGCGGCTCTTCCAGGACGACATGGGCGTTGACCCCGCCGAAGCCGAAGGAACTGACCCCGGCGCGCAGTGGCACGGTCGTGCCGTCGGCGTCGCTCGGTGTCCACGGCCGGGTCTCGCGGACCGGCTCGAAGGGAGTGCCGTCCAGGTCGATCAGCGGGTTGAGCCGCGACAGGTGCAGGGTCGGCGGCAGCTGCCGGTGCCGCATCGCCAGCACCACCTTGATCACGCCGGCGATGCCCGCCGCGGGCTCCAGGTGCCCGATGTTGCTCTTGACCGTGCCGATGCCGCAGGTGACCGGCGGCCCGGCGGCCAGCGCGCGATGGGCGCGGACCAGGCCGTCGATCTCGACCGGGTCGCCCAGGGCGGTGCCGGTGCCGTGCAGCTCGACGTAGGACACCGTCTCGATCGGCACGTCCGCGTCCCCGTACGCCTCGACCAGCAGATCCGCCTGCGCGAGCGGGTTCGGCGAGGTGAGCGACGACGCGCGGCCGCCGTGGTTGACGGCGCTGCCGCGGATCACCGCGTGCACCCGGTCGCCGTCGGCGAGGGCCCGCGACAGCGTCTTGAGCACGACGACGCCGACCCCCTCGCCCTTGACGTACCCGTCGGCGCTCTCGTCGAGCGCCTTGCACCGGCCGTCGGGCGCGAGCACGCCGAGCTGGTTGCCGGCGACCACGGTCTGCGGGGACAGCACGAGGCTCACCCCACCGGCGATGGCGAGGTCGCTCTCCCCCGCGCGCAGCGACCGCACGGCACGGTGCAGGGCGACCAGCGAGCTGGAGCAGGCCGTGTCGACGCTCTCGCTCGGGCCCCGCAGGTCGAGCAGGTACGAGATGCGGTTGGCCAGCATGGTGCGGGCCAGACCGGTGCCGGCGTGAGCGTTGACGTGCTCGCCGCGCAGCACCATCGACTCGTAGTCGGCGAACTGCACCCCGGCGAAGACGCACACCCGGCCGCCCGCGAGCCGGTCCGGGCGGCACCCGGCGTCCTCCAGCGCGCCCCAGGTGTGCTCCAGGAAGAGGCGGTGCTGCGGGTCCATGGCCTGCGCCTCGGCCGGTGAGATACGGAAGAACAGCGGGTCGAAGAGGTCCACGCCTGTCAGGAAGCCACCCCAGCGGGCGGTGCCGCCGAAGCGGCGGGCGACCTCCCGCCAGTCCCATCGGTCGGCGGGCGTCTCGGTGATCAGGTCCCGGCCGTCGGCGAGGTGCTGCCAGAACTGTTCGAGGTCGTCCGCGCCGGGCAGCCGCCCGGCCAGGCCGATGATGGCGATCGGCTCATGACCGGCCGGAGCGGCGGACGACGAGCCGCTCGCGGGCGCGGGCACGCCGTGCGGCACGGACACCGGTGCGGGCGCGGGCACGCCGTGCGGCACGGACACCGGTGCGGGCGCGGACTCGGACGACGCGGGGCCGGGCTCGGACGACGCGGGGCCGGGCTCGGTCCGCTTGGCCACCGGGGCCGGAGGCAGCTCGGCCGCCAGGTGCGCGGCGAGCTTGGTGACCGTGTTGGCGCCGAACAGCGTCGTCGTCGGCACGGTCACGTCGTAACGGGCGGCCAGTGCCGCGGCCAGGTTCTGCAGGCCGAAGGAGTCCAGGCCGTACTCGCCGAAGCCGGCGTCGGGGTCGAGAGCGGACGGGGCGATCCCGAGGATCCCGCCGATCAGCTCCCGCAGCTGGGTGGGGAGTTCCGGGGAGACGGCGACGGCCGGCGCGGGGGTCGGCGGCGGCGCCGGGAGGGCCGGTACGCCGTCGTCGCGCAGACGCATCCCGGCGACCAGGTCGCGCATCCGGGCCGGGTCACCGGGCAGGACGGCCACCTGCGGGCGGTCCAGGCGCAGCACCAGGTCGAGCACCTGCTCGCCCTCGGCCGTCTCCAGGTAGCGGAAGCCGGTACCGGCCAGGTAGCGGCGCTCGTCGTCGGTGTCCACGTGCATGCCGCCGGCACGCCACATCGGCCAGTCCACCGACACGGTACGGCCGTGGCGGCGGCCGGCGAGACGCTCCCGCTCCCGGAAGTCCGCGAACCCGTCGAGGTAGCGAGCGCCGACCGCGTAGTCCACCAGGCCGTAGTCACCGAGCTGCCCGGCCAGCGAGGAGTAGAGCACGAACAGGTCCAGCGGCAGGTCGCGGGTGACCTCGTCGAGAACCCTGGTTCCGGTGATCCGGGCGCGCAGGTGCGCCCGCAGCTCGTCGACGTCCTTGCCGGGAAGCGGGTTGCGCGACGCGGTGCCGGCCAGGTGGAACAGCCCGTCGAGGCCGCCCAGGTCGGCGATCACCTCGGCCACCACGCGGGTCATCGCGTCGCGGTCCTCCACGGCCGCCCGGTAGTACGCGACGGTGCCGTGCGCGCGCAGCTCCGCCAGCTGCTCGGCCCGTTCGGCGGCCGGCGAGCGACCGGTCAGCGCCACCCGGGCGCCACGTGACAGCAGCGTTCGGGCCAGCAGCACACCCAGCCCGCCGAGGCCACCGGTGATCAGATAGACGCCGCCGTCACGCAGCGGTGAGGGCAGCACCGGACGGGCGGGTATCTCGCTGAGCACCCGCACCGACCGGCCCGACGGCGACAGCCGCACGGCCGGGCCCGACAGCCGGTGCGCGGCGATCTCGGCGAGCAGCTCGCCGGTGTCGCCCGCACCGTCGACCCGGACGACGCCGAACGTCGTTCCCGGCAGCGCGGCCCGCAACGACGCGTCGAACCCGCCCCACGCCTCGGCGAGCGCGTCCTCCGGCACCAGCGCCTGGATCCGGACCGGGGTGCGGGCGGCGCCGGCCGTCAGCTCCTTCGCGATCCGGAACATCGCCTCGAGTCCCAGGTCGTCGCGGCCGGGCGCGAGCAGCGGCCACTGGTGGACGATCCGGGCGGGCGTCTCGGCGAGCAGCCGCGCGTAGTCGTCCTGCTCGCCGGGCCGGATGGTGATCACCGGGCCCTCGTCGCGGTACTCCGTGCCGGCGCGCACGTGCACGGCGCCGGGCACCGGCAGATCGCCCAGGACCAGTACCCGGCCCGGGTGCTCGCCGGCCGCCGGGACCGGCTCGTCCTGCCAGGTCGCCGTGAAGCAGCTGACCGGACGGGCAGTCGTGCCATCGGTGAACCAGTGCCGTTCCTGCGCGAACGGGTAGGTCGGCAGCGACCGCCGGCGGGGCGGGGCGGCCCAGCGGCGATGCCAGTCCACCTGTGCGCCCCGGGTCCAGGCGGCCGCCGTCTCGTCGTCACCGCGGCCGTCGCAGGGCGTGCGGTCCGCGTCCCGCTCGACCCGACCGGTGTGGATGCCCGCGGTGTCACCGGCGAGGAAACGCCGTAGCGTCGCGACGGCGTGCTCGGCGGAGTCGGTGACGAACGCCAGCCGCTCGGGGTACGCCCCGCGCCCGACCTGCAACGTGTACGCGGTGCTCGCCAGGTCGTGCGCCCAGCGGTCCGGCCGGTCGGCGAAGGACCGCGCGTACGCCCGCAGCCGTTCGGGGTCCCGGGCGGACAGGACGAACACGACCGGTCCCGGCGCCGGAACCGGCTCCTCGGCCGGGTACTCCTCGAGTACGACGTGCGCGTTGGCTCCGCCGTACCCGAAGGCGCTCACCCCGGCCCTGCGTGGCACCCCGGGCGCGGGCGGCGCCCACTCCCGCGGCCCGGTCGCGAGTTCGAACGGGGTGCCCTCCAGGCCCAGATGCGGGTTCGGCCGCGGCCCGTGCGGGTCGCCGGTGATCCGGCCGTGCCGCATCGACAGCAGCACGCGCAGCACCGCGGCGATGCCGGCGGCTGGTTCGAGATGGCCGATGGTGTTCTTCAGCGCGCCGAGCGCGCAGTGCGGCCGGGCCGGCGCGTCGTGTCCCCAGTCCTGGTAGAGGTCGGCGAACGCCTCGCGCAGCCCGTTGGTCTCGGCGGGGTCACCGATGACCGTGCCGGTGCCGTGCGTCTCCAGGTAGCCGATCGTCGCCGGGTCGACCGCCGCCTCCCGGTGCGCCCGCCGGATCACGTCTGCCTGTGCGCGCGGGCTCGGCGCGGTCAGCGAATTGGCTCGGCCGCCGTGGTTGACCGCGGTGCCGCGCAGTACGGCCAGGATCGGGTTGCCGTCGGCGCGCGCCCGGCTGAGCCGCTTGAGGACGACGGCGCCGACCCCCTCGCCGCGTACGTAACCGGACGCGTCGGCGTCGAAGGCCCGGCCCACGCCGTCCTCGCTGAGCATCCCCGCCCGTTCCAGTGAGGCGAAGGTGACCGGGGACAGCATCAGGCTGACGCCGCCGACGATGACCGTGCCGCACCGTCCGAGGCGCAGCGCCTCCGCCGCCCGGTGCAGCGCGACGAGCGAGCTGGAGCAGGCGGTGTCCACGGGTTCGCTGGGACCGTGCAGGTCGAGCTGGTACGAGATGCGGTTGGCCAGCATCGACGGGGCCAGGCCGGTCGACGAGTAGGCGTCGGTGGCGGCGCCGGAGCGCTGGACGAGTTCGGCGTACTCGCCGGAGCCGACGCCGACGAAGAGCCCGGTGTCGCTGCCGGCCAGAGCACCCGGGTCCATACCCGCGTCCTCCAGCGCGGCCCACACCGTACGCATCAGCAGCCGCTGGCGCGGGTCCATCCAGCGGGCTTCGCGCGGGGAGATACCGAAGAACAGCGGGTCGAACCGGTCGATGCCGCCGATGAAGCCGGCCCGGGTCACCCGGGTGCGTTCCGGGTGCGCGGCCGGGTCGCCGTGATGCTCCCGTGCGTCCCACCGGTCGGCCGGTACCTCGGTGAACAGGTCGCCACCGCGTTCCAGGGCGGCCCAGAACTCGTCCAGGTCGGCGGAGCCGGGCAGCGTCCCGGCCATGCCGACGATCACCACCGGGTCGTCCGGTTCCGGCTCCGCGGGTCGCGCGGGCGCGCCCTGCGGGTGTTCGCGGGCGAGCCAGTCGGCCAGGGCCGCGGCCGTCGGCGTGGCCAGCAGCTGGTCCGGGCCGACCGGTAGGTCGAACGCCGCGGAGACGTCACCGGCCAGCCTCAGCAGCGCCAGCGAGTCCAGGCCGTGGTCGTGGAACGAGGCGGCCGGGTCCAGCTCCGTCATCGGGTAGCCGGTGACCCCGCTGACCAGCCGCAGCACGGTGGTCAGCGCGGGGCCGGAGGAGCCGGCCGGCCGGGTGGGCGTCGGCGTGGCGGCCCGCGGGGCCGCGGAACGGATCCAGCAGCGGACCGGCTCGAACGGGTAGCCGGGCAGTGGCAGCGGTTCCGGCGCGCTGCCGGCCGTGCCCGCCCAGTCGATCACCTCGCCCTGCACCCAGCGGCGGGCGTTGTCGCGCGGATCCGCGCTCGGCGCGACCGGGTCGCCCGGCTCCGTGGTCACCACGCCGGTCCAGCCCGCGGGCCGCCCGGCGAGGAAGGCGTCGAGCTGCTCGATCAGCTCGTCCGTCCGGTGGGCGACCACGGCGAGCCGGTGTGCCATCGCCTCCCGCCCGATCTGCAGCGTGTAGGACAGGCGGCCGAGGTCGATGTCCGCCGCGTCCGGCGGGGCCGCGGCGAGCTGTCGCAGCGTCGATCCGCTGTGCACGGCGCCTTGGTGCAGGGCGGTCTCCCGCCCTGCCAGCCGCATGATCGTGGCCGGGTCCAGGCCGAGCTCGTCGAGCGGCTCGTCGACGGCGCCGACCGGCAGCCCGGCGGCCGCGGCGATCTCCGCCAGGCCGGTCGCGCCCGGCTCACCGCGCAGGCCGGTCGCGCCCAGCTCCCGCAGGCGGCTGAGCATCCGCTCGACGATGCGGCGCAGCGCCTGCGCGTCGCGCCCCGAGAACGGGAACACGGCCGGCATCGGCACGACGCCGGGCCGTGGCTCGGCCCGGTACTGCTCGACGACCAGATGGGCGTTGGAGCCACCGGCGCCGAAGGCGCTGACGCCGGCGCGCAACGGTCGCGGGCCCGTCCACGGCGCCGCCTCCCGCTGGACGCGGAACGGGACGTTCGCCCAGTCGACGGCCGGGTTCAGCTGCTCGGCGTGCAGTGACGGCGTCAGCTCCCCGGCGCGCATCTGCAACAGCACCTTGGTCAGGGCGGCGATGCCCGCCGCCGACTCCAGGTGCCCGATGGACGACTTGACGGAGCCGATGGCGATCGAGCCGGCCGGGCGGTCGCCGAACGCCCGGGCCAGTCCGGCGACCTCGGCCGGGTCGCCCAGCGCCGTACCGGTGCCGTGCGCCTCCACGTACGACACGTCGGCCGGTTCGACGCCGGCGGCCCGCAGCGCGCTCGTGACGACCTCGCTCTGGGCGCCGGGACTGGGCACCGCGTACCCGCCGGTCTTGCCGCCGTGGTTGACCGCGCTGCCGAGGATCACGCCGAGGATGCGGTCGCCGTCGCGCTCGGCCGCGGCCAGCGGCTTGAGCAGGACCGCGCCGACCCCCTCGCCGGGGACCATGCCGTCGCCGCCGGCCGCGAAGCTGCGGCACCGGCCGCTCTCGCCGGTGAACCCGCCGGCCGCGAGCTGCCGGTACTTGCGTGGGTGCGGGGTGAGGTTGACGCCGCCTGCGAGCGCGTAGTCCACGCCTCCGGCGGCCAGCGCCTCGCAGGCCAGGTGGATGGCGGTCAGCGACGACGAGCACATGGTGTCGACCGCCAGGCTCGGGCCGTGCAGGTCGAGCGCGTACGAGACCCGGTTGGCGATCGACGCGTAGCCCATCCCGCCGGCCAGGCCGCGCTCGTCCTCGAAGAGCTGGTAGTGGCCGTACATGACGCCGACGTAGACGCCGACGCGGCTGCCCCGGAGCCGGGTCCGGGGGTAGCCGGCGTCCTCGAGGGTGTGCCAGGCGGTCTGCAGGAACAGCCGCTCCTGCGGGTCCGTCAGCTCGGCTTCGTGCATCGACATCTGGAAGAACCGCGGGTCGAACTCGTCGATGCGGTCGAGGAAGCCGCCCCACCGGCTGACCGGTGTGCCGTTCGCCCCGGGCTCCGTCCGCGGATCCCAGCGCTCGGCCGGCACCTCGCGGATGCAGTCCAGCCCGGTTCGCAGATTGGTCCAGAACGCGTCGACGTCGTCGGCGAGCGGGTAGCGGCCGGCCACGCCGATGACGGCGATCCGGGTGTCCGCGGCCGGTGCCGTCTTTGCCGGCCGTCCGGCGGGCTCGGTGACCTGGGCCGGCGCGGGCTCGGTGACCTGGGCCGGCGCGGGCTCGGTGGCCTGGGCCGGCGCGGGCTCGGTGGCCTGGGCCGGCGCGGGCCGGGGCTGGTCGGGCAGCAGGGCCCGCACCCGGTCCGGATACCGCTCGACCAGGTGGTCGGCGACCTCGCGGATGGTGGGGTGTTCGAACAGCAGAGTGGGCGGCAGGTCGCCCATGCGCTCGGCGAGCAGGTCGGCGATGCGGGGCACGGTGAGCGAGTCGACCCCGAAGTTCTCGTACGTCTCGTCCAGCCACAGCCGGTCCCGGGGCACCTCGAGTACCTGCACGAACGCGTCCTTGACGTAGTCGCGGGCGGCTTCGACGAGCCGGCCCCCGCCGCCGGTACGCGGCTCGGGCGCCGGTTCGGCCGCTGGTGGCGGCGCCGGCTGCGCCGTGGGTGCGGTGACGGCAGCCGGCCCGGCCGGCCCGCTCTCCGCGACGACGACGTGCTGCGTGAGCCCCTCGTCGGCGGGCAGAGCCCGGCTGCGGGTGAATCCGGCCAGGTCGAGCGCGGCGCGCCAGCCGCGTCCGGACAGCAGCGGCGAACCGGGCAGACGCAGGCCGGTGTCGCGGTGCAGCCACCAGCCGTCGAGCAGACCGAAGGTGAGCGTGGCGGTGACGACGTTGCTGGTGGCCTCGTTGAGCACCAGGTGCCCACCGGATTTGAGCAGCAGCGCGACCGCGCGCAGGGTGTGCGGCAGGTCCGGGGTGGCGTGCAGGACGTTCGCCGCGACCACGACGTCCGCGCCGCCGGGCGGGAAGCCCTGCGCGAGGGGGTCGCCGGAGATGTCGAGCTGCTGGAAGCGCACCATCGGGTAGCGCTCGGCGAACCGCTGTCGGCCGTGCTGCAGGAAGGCGGGCGAGATGTCGGTGTAGACGTACGTCAGTTCCACGCCGGTGGCGGCCAGCGCGGGCAGCAGGCTCGCGGTGGTGCCGCCGGTTCCGGCGCCGACCTCGACGACCGTCACCGGTCCGCCGAGCCGGCCCACCCGGTCCAGCACGGCGGCGACCACGAGTTCGTTGGCGCGGTCGACCACCGGGCTGCCCCGGTAGGCGCCCTCCACCAGCTCCGTGGATCCGCCGGGGAACATCACCTCGGTCGCGCGGACGGTGCCGCGGAGCACCCCGAACAGCTGGTGCATGCAGGGCCTCAGCAGCCGGTCGATGCGGTTCAGCGCGGGTTGCCCCTCGCAGAGCACGACCAGTTCGTTCTCCGGGTCGGTGGGAGCCCGGCGGTCCGTGGCGATCAGCGCGCTGCCGTCGTCGCGCAGGAAACCGGCGACGGTGAGCACGCGCAGCAGTTCGGCGAAGAGGCGGGACTGCCCGTCGGCGATCCGCAGCCGCCGCCGCAGCTCGTCGGCGCTCCACCGTTCGCCGACCGTCCGGAACACCCCTTCGCCCCGGAACAGTTCCCACAGCCAGCCGAGCACGACCTCGTCCAGACGCGCCTGGTCGGTCTCGGTCAACAGCCGGGCGACCGGCGGCAGCGCCGCCGCCGAGGGGGCCAGCTCGTCGTCGGACCGTTCACCGGCGGGCCGTTCGACTCCGGCGGCGGCGAGCACCTCGGCGGTCGCCTTGATCACGACGACCTGCCGATCGGTGCGGCCCAGCACGTCGTGCACGGCTGCCATGCCCTCGGCCGGGGTGATCGAGTGGATCCCGGTCCGGGCCAGGCGCTCGCGGTGCCGGTCGTCGGCGACGATGCCGACGGTGCCCCAGTAGCCCCAGTTGACGACGGCCGAGCGGGCGGCCAGCACGTCGTCGAGATGGTGTGCGAACGCGTCCTCGAACGTCGATCCGGCGGCGTAGTTGGCCTGCCCGGCGCTGCCCGACAGGGCCACCGCCGAGGAGAAGAACAGGACGAAGTCGAGCCCGTCGGCGGCGACCAGGGCGCGGTGCAGTGCCACCGACGTGCGGGTCTTGGCGTCGAGCACGGCCCGGAAGGTGTCCTCGGTCATCGTGGCGACGGTCTGGTCGCGCAGCACGATGGTGGCGTGCACGACCCCGTGCAGCGTCCCGTGCTCGGCACGGACCGCCGTGACCACCTCGGCCAGCGCCGCGGGGTCGGTGGCGTCGGCCCGCCGGTACGAGACGAGGGCGCCGGCCGGGTCGAGGCGGCGCAGCCGGTCGCGCCGGCCGGCGTCGAGTTCACTGCGCCCCACCAGCACGACCTTGGCCCGGTAGCCGCGCACCAGCCATTCGGTGAGCTCCAGGCCGAGTCCTCCGGCACCGCCGAGAATCAGGTAGACACCGCCGTGGCGTATCGCCTCGCGCGTCGTCGTGGGGGCGGCGGGGACCAGGCTCCGCCGGTGCAGGACGCCGGCGCGCAGGGCGTACGGGCCACCGGCCGGCACGTCGAGGACGTCCGGGGAGATCGGGTCGGCCGAGGAGCGGTCGACCACGGCCACCCGCCAGCGCGGCTGCTCCTGGGCCAGGGACAGAGCCAGTCCGTGCAGGCTCGCCGCGTACGGGTTGCGGACCGGTTCGGTGCCGGTACTCAGCGCGTCCTCGGTGACCACCGTCAGCCGTACGGGTGCGCCGGACCGTTGCAGCGCCTTCGCTGCGCGGAAGAGGGCCAGGACGCCGCGCTCCTGCGCGAGGTCGAGGGCGGCGGGGTCGTCGGTGCGCCCCTGCGCCGGGCCGGACAGCACGATCACGTGGCCGGGACGCCCGGCCGGTGCGACGAAGTGCTCGGGCTCGATCTCGGTGACGGAACCGCCGAGCCGGGTGGCGAGGGCGGCGGCGAGGGGCGCGGCGCAGGACGGACGGATCAGCCAGGTGTCCGAGCCGGGCGCGGTCGACGGCACGGTGAACGGCTCGGCCGCGACCGGGGACCAGCGGGGCAGGTACATCAGGTCATCCACCGGCCGCTCGGTCACGGCGGGCCCGGCGGTCACGGCGGTCACGGCGGGCCCGGCGTCGGACGTCCCCGCTGCGGGAGCCGGGCGCAGGCACAGGTCGCGCAGCAGGACGAGAACGCCGCCGTCCGGGTCGGTCAGGGTCAGGTCGTACCGGTCCGGGCCGACGGTGCGCACATGGGCGTACACATGCTCGGGCAGCGGTCCGACCACCTCGGCGGCGGCGAGCGCGAAGGGCACCATCGGGCCGCCGGCGCGATCGCGCAGCACCGCGAACGTGTGCAGGGCACCGTCGATGAGCGCGGGTGGCAGTGCGCAGTCGGCGAACCGGGCGGCTTCGGCGGGCACGCGCAGACTCGCCAGCGCCTCGTCGGTGCCGGAGGCGATCCACTCGACGGCACGCAGCGCCGGGCCGTAGACCAGGCCGGCTCCGGCCAGGTCGGTGTAGAGGTCCGCGCCGTCGTGCCGGTGCGGCAGGGCGGCCCGGATCCGCTCGACGGGTACCGGCTCCGGCACGTCGTCGGCCCGTGCCTCGACCAGGCCCTGGGCCAGTTGGTCGCCGGTGTCGCCGAGCAGTGTGAAGGCCAGGCCGGCGCCGTCGCGGCGCAGCCGGGTGCGGGCGGAGGCCACGGTCCCGGTGACCACGAGCGGCCGTAGCCACCGAACGTCGCGCAGCCTGACCGGCACGGGGTATCCGGCGTGCGCGGCGGCGGCCCGGGCCATCTCCAGCACCGCGGCGGCGGGGAGCAGGCGCAGGTCGCCGACGCGGTGCCCGTCTATCAGCGGATGCGCGGGGGCGAAGGCGGTGCGGAAGGTCAGGCCGTCCACGCTGTCGGCCGGCACGATCTCGTCCAGCAGCGGATGCGTGGCCGGGCCGGCCGGCGACGGCGCCCACATCCGCTCGGTGAGCCAGCAGCGCAGCTCCTCGAACGGGTAGCCGGGCAACGGCAGCCGTCGCCCGGTGCCGGGCCAGGCGACGGTCGCGCCGGAGGTCCAGGCGGCAGCCAGGCCGGCCGGGTCCGCGGCGGCCGGCGCGGCGGCGCGGGAGGCGGCACGGCCGCGGACGCTGCCCGTCCACACGCCGGTTCCGGTGCCCGCGCGCAGCCGACCGGCCAGCTCGTCCGCCGTGGAGGCGAGCACCACCATGCGGTCGGCCCAGGCCTCGCGGCCGTGCTGCAGCGTGTACGCCACGTCGGCGAGCCGGTCGGCGAGGCCGTTGTCCACCGCGTCGGCCAGCCGCTCGGCCAGCGCGCGCAGGCCCTCCGGGGTGCGGGCGGAGAGCGGGAAGAGCCAGGGGCCCGGTGCGGCAGCCGGCGCCGGCCCGGGAACGTACTCCTCGACGACCAGATGGGCGTTGGCTCCGCCCGCGCCGAACGAACTGATCCCCGCGCGGCGCGGCAGGCCGTCCCGGCGCGGCCACGGGGCCGTCTCGGTCTGCACCCGCAGTGGCGTGGAGGCGAAGTCGATGTTCGGATTGACCGGGTCGGCATGCAGCGACGGCACCAGTTCCCCGTGCCGCATCTGCAGGAGCACCTTGCAGAGCCCGGCCATGCCGGAGGCCGATTCGAGGTGGCCTATGTTGGATTTCACCGAGCCGATCGGCAGGCTGCCCCGGGGCAGGCCGGAGGCGCCCAGCGCGCGGGCCAGGGCCCGGACCTCCACCGGGTCGCCCAGTGCGGTGCCGGTGCCGTGTGCCTCCAGGTAGCCGAGTGCGGCGGCGGAGCACCCGGCCTCGGCCAGGGCACGCTCGACGAGGTCGCTCTGGGCGACCGGGTTGGGCACGGTGAAGCCGTTGGTCCTGCCGCCGTGGTTGACGGAGCTGCCCAGGATGACGCCGTGGATGTGGTCGCCGTCGCGGACGGCGGCCGACAGGGGCTTGAGCAGCACCGCGCCGACGCCCTCGCCGGGCACGTAGCCGTCGCCGTCCGCGCCGAAGCTGCGGCAACGGCCGTCGCTGGAGGTGAAGGTGCCCTGGCCGAGGAACTGGTACTTGTACGGGTGGACGTGCAGGTTGACACCCCCGGCGAGGGCCATTTCGGCCTCGCCGGACCGCAGGTCGCGCACGGCGAGGTGGATGGCCGTCAGCGACGAGGAGCACATGGTGTCCACACCCAGGCTGGGGCCGGTCACGCCCAGGGTGTACGAGACCCGGTTGGCGATGGACGCGTGCGACGACGCGCCGATTCGGCCGTCGGCGGCCTCGTGGAGCTGGTACAGGCCGTACATGGCGCCGGCGTACACACCGACGCGGCGGGCGCGCAGGTCGGCCCGGGTGAGGCCGGCGTCCTCCATGGCGTGCCAGGCGGTCTGCAGGAACAGCCGCTCCTGAGGGTCGATGATCTCCGCCTCTCGGGGGGAGATGCCGAAGAAGAGCGGGTCGAACCGGTCGATACCGCGCAGAAAGCTGCCCCACCGGCTGTACTCGGCGGCGCGGTCCGCCGGGGTGGCCTCGTCGTAGTCGCGCCAGTCCCAGCGGTCCGCCGGAATCTCGGTGATCAGGTCACGGCCGGCTCGCAGGTTCGCCCAGAACTCGTCGAGGGTGTCGGATTCGGCGAACCGGGCCGCGACGCCGATGATCGCGACGGGTTCCGGGGCGTCCGCGGAGGGCGGCGCGGGACGCTCGCCGCTCGGGGCGGCATCCGGTGTGGCCACCACGACCGGCGCCTGCACCGGCACCGGCACCGGAGCCGGTGCCGGTGTGAGTTCGGCGAGGCGGCCGCCGTGGTGCTCGGCGAACCAGCCGGCGAGCCCGCGCAGTTCCTGGTATTCGAAGAAGAGGGTCTTCGGCAGTGATCCGAAGTGGTCCTCGAGCCGCCGGGTCAGATCCATGATCAACAGCGAGTCGATGCCGTACTGCTCGAACGCGGTGTCCGCCTCGATCTCCTCCTGCGGGTACTGGAGGACCTCGGCCAGCACGCCGCGCAGGAACTCCTCGGCGGCCGCGGTGGCCGACCCGGTGGCGGCCCTCGGCGCCGGTTCCGGTGCGGGGGCCGGTTCCGGCGCCGGCGCGTCGAGCAGGGCGCGGATGCGATCCAGCTCACCGTGCGCCACGAGCACGTGATCGCCGTCGTGGCCCAGCGCCCGGTCCCAGGCGCGCAGGGCGTCCGCGGTCGGCAGCGGCCGGAGTCCGGCGCGGCGGGCGATGCGGGCCTGTGTGGTGTCGTCGGCGTCCATCCGGATGCCGCCGTCGGCCCACAGCGACCACAGCACGCTGAGGCTGCGGCCGGGGCGGTCGCTGCCGCGCCGCCAGGCCGCGAACGCGTCGAGGAAACGGTTCGCGTACGCGTAGTCGGCCTGGCCCGGGCTGCCCGCGCCGGACATCGAGGAGAAGCAGACGAAGAAGTCGAGCGGGTCCGCGGCCGTGGCCCGGTCCAGTGCGAGCGTGCCGTCGACCTTCGGCCCCAGCACCGCGGCGATGTCCTCGTCGGTCTTGCGCAGCAGGAACGAGTCACGGGTGACCCCGGCCAGGTGCAGCACCCCGCGCAACGGGCCGAACCTCTGGTGGACGCGCTCGACCAGCCGCTCGGCCGCGCCGGGTGCACCCAGGTCGCAGGGCAGGTAGTGGACGTCGAGCCCGGTGGCGCGCAGGTCGGTCAGGTCGGCGTCGGCGGAACGGCCGGTGAGCACGTACCGGGCCGACGGGCCCAGGTGGCTGACGAGGTGTCGGCCGAGCGCGCCGGCGCCGCCGGTGACCAGCACCGTCCCCTCCGGCGTCAACGGCGCCGGCGCGGGGGCGATCGGCTCCCATCGGGCCACCTGCCGGCCGGCGGCGGTGTATCGGACCCGGAACTCGTGGTCCGCCGCGGCCTCGGCGTCCGCGACCGCTCGCGGGTCGGCGCCGTCGGTCGTGATCACTGCGGCACGGAAGTCCGGGTGCTCGTTGGCGATGCTGCGCGCCATGCCGTCCAGAGCCAGCAGGCGGGCGTCGGTGACGGCGCCGGACGGGCGGAAGACGTGCAGCACGCGGAGGGGCTGCCGGTTCGGCTGCGCGGCCCAGGTCCGGAAGAGCCGGACCAGGCTGGGCAGCGGGTCGTCGTCACCGAGGCGGACCACCACGAGTGGGCCGGAGTCCGGTAAGCACCCGTCCTCACCGGCTTCCAGGATCACCTTGCGGCCGGTGGCGGGGGCGCCGCGGCGGACGGGGGCGTCCTGCCAGCGCTGCGCCAGCAGGTGGGTGTCCACCGGGTCGGCCGGATCCTTGACGGAGCGGGTGACCACGCCGCGCAGACGGACGGCGATGCGGCCGTCGGCGTCGGCGAGTGCGATGTCGTGGCCGGTCCCGGTGGCGACGGCATGGGCGTACCCGTGTTCCGGCAGCGGGCCGAGGATCTCCACCCGGTCGATGGAGAAGGGCAGTTCGCGGGGCCTGGGCGCGGACGGGTCGGCGGCGGTCCAGAGCGCCGCCTGCAGCATGGCGTCCAGCAGGGACGGGTGCAGGGTGAAGTCGTCGAACGGCAGGTCCGCGGCGTCGGGGACGGCGACCTCGGCCAGCGCCTCGCCGGGGACGGAACGCATGGACCGCAGTCCGCGCAGGCTGGGCCCGTACCCGCCGCCGAGCGCGGCGAAGACCGCGTAGCAGTCGTCCGCCGAGGTCGTCCGTGGCAGACGGGCGCGTATCGCGGCCAGGTCGAGGGACGGGGCCGGCTCGGTGGGGCCGAACCGCAGGGTTCCGGTCGAGCACAGCTCACCGTCCGGGGTGTCGTCGAGGCGCCGCAGCTCGTAGGCGACACCGTCGGCGGCCGGCGCGAACCGCAGCCGTACCCGGACCGGTTCGCCGGTGAACAGGACCGGCCGGGCCCAGAGGACGTGGTCGACGCCGGTGGCGCGCCCGTGCCCGGCGCGGGCGGCGGTGTCGACGGCGAACTCCAGGGCCGCGACGGCGGGCAGGACGCGCACCTGCCCCAGCGCGTGGTCACGCAGGAAGAACTCGTCGCCGGTGAGCAGCCGCTCGGCCGGATCGGCGGTGAGGGCGGCGGGCGGTTCGATCCAGTACCGGCGGGTCACCGGCTGCGGCTGCGGCAGTGACAGCCGGGCCGAGCGCCCGCTCGCCTGCTCCGGCCAGCGGACCGGGGTGCCCGTGACCCAGAGTCGGGCGGCCTCGTGGAGATCCGCGGCCTGGACGGGCTCGCCGGTGGCCGGCCCGGCGGTGCCGGTGACCACCCCGGTGCCGTCGCGCAGCCGCTCGGTCAGCTCGGCGACGCCGGTCACGACCACGGCGAGTCGTTCGGCCAGTTCCTCGCGACCGGTGCGCAGGGTGCTCTCGATGCGGTCGAGTGCCGCCTCCGGGTGCGCCTGCAGCCAGCCGACCAGCTCGGCACGGTACCGGTCGAGCTGGTCGCGGCCGCCCGCCGACAGGACGACCAGCCGGGCGGCACGGTCCTCGGTGCTGTTACCCATCAGTGCTTCTCCGCTTCCGCCACGACGACGTGTACGTTGCTGCCACCCATGCCGAAGGAGCTGACGCCGGCGCGTGCCGGCACGCCGTCCGGCGGCTCCCAGGGCTGTGCCTCGGCCTGGAGCCGGAACGGGCTGCCGGCCAGGTCGATCATCGGGTTGGGGGTGCCGAGACCGGCGAGGCCGGGCATCAGGCGGTGCCGCATGCTCAGCAGCACCTTGACCACCCCGGCGACACCGGCGGCGGCCTCGAGATGGCCGATGTTGGACTTGACCGAGCCGAGCCCGGTGCGTCCCTCCACGACCGGCCGCCCCCAGTCGCGGTAGAGCTGCCCGAACGCCTCCCGCAGCGCGTCCACCTCGATCGGGTCGCCGAGCGGCGTCCCGGTGCCGTGCGCCTCGATGTAGCCGATGGTGTCGGGCGGCACCGCCGCCGCCCGATGCGCCGCGAGCAGCACGTCGCGCTGTGCCTGCGGGTTGGGCACGGTGAGCGAGTGGGTGTGGCCGCCGTGGTTCTCGGCCGAACCGATCAGGACGCCGTGCACCGGGTCGCCGTCGGCGACCGCGCGCTCCAGCAGTTTGAGCGCCAGCAGGACCACGCCCTCGCCGCGGCCGTAGCCGTCGGCGCGCTCGTCGAAGGTCTTGCACCGCCCGTCGGCACTGAGCATTCCGGCGCGGCGCAGACCGGTGAAGCCGTGCGGGGACAGGAGCAGGTTCGCGCCGCCGGCCAGGGCGAGATCGCAGTCGCCGAGGTGCAGGGCGCGGGCCGCGCGGTGGATCGCCACCAGGGAGCTGGAGCAGGCGGTGTCGTAGACCGCGCTGGGGCCGTGCAGGTCGTACACGTAGGAGATGCGGTTGGCCGCGATCGAGGCGACGTTGCCGATCAGGAAGTGATCGTCCATCTCCGGCGAGCCCGGGCCCAGCAGGCTCAGATAGTCGGCGCCGCTGAGACCGACGAACACCCCGGTGTGGCTGCCGACCAGCGTCGCGGGCACGAGTCCGGCGTCGAGCAGGGCCTCGTCCGCGGCGTGCAGGAGGAGCCGGTGCTGCGGATCCATCTGGGCCGCCTCGCGCGGCGAGATCCGGAACCGCCCCGCGTCGAAGGCGTCGACGTCGCGCACGAACGAGCCCCGAAAGCGCTCCGGGAACACCCGGGCGGAGAAGCCTCGCTCCAGCGGGTACGGCGCGGTGAGGTCGCGGCCCTCGGCGAGGTGGATCCAGAACTCCTGCAGTGACCCGGAGGCCGGCAGGCGGGCGCCGACGCCGATGATCGCCACGGGCGGGTAGCCGAGGGTCTCGGGAGGTTCCCCGGGCGCGCCGGCCCGGACGGTGGCCGCCGCGCGGGCCGGCTCGGGCTCGGCTTCGGTCTCGGCGAAGGTGTCCGGGACGGCTTCGGTCTCGGTGAAGGCGTCCGGGACGGCTTCGGCCTCGGTGAAGGCGTCCGGGCGGTTCGCGCCCAGGTGCGCCGCGAGCGAGGCGAGCGCGGGGTGCGCGTAGAAGAGCGTGGGGCTGACGGGCACGCCGAAGCGGGTGCGGACCGCCATCGCGAGCCGGGTGAAACCGACCGAGTCGAAGCCCGCCTCGCCGAGCGGCCGGTCCACCGGGATGTCCTCCGGCGCCACCCCGGCGACACCCGCGGTCAGCTCCCGCAGGGTCGCCAGCAACCGGCCGCCGTCGTGCGGCCGGGGCTCCGGCGCTGCCTCGGGGTGACCGAACTCGCGGATCAGTTCGTCCAGGGAGCCGGTGGCGAGCCGGACCGCGTCGATCTTGGCGTTCGGGGTCATCGGCAGGCCGGTCATCGGCACGGTCCGGGACGGGATCATGTACGCCGGAAGCCACTCCTCGATCCGCCTGGCAGCCGCCGCGGCCTCCGCGGGCTCGGCGACGACGAAGGCGACCAGGCGCTGGTGCCCGGGCCGCTCCTCGCGCAGGACCACCCGCGCCTCGCCGCTCACGCCGGTACGCCGGATCGCCGCCTCGATCTCGCCGGGCTCGATCCGGTGCCCGCGCAGCTTGATCTGCCGGTCGGCGCGGCCGAGCAGCAGCATCTCGCCGGTCTCGGTCCACCGGGCCAGGTCTCCGGTGCGGTAGCGCCGCTGCCCGTCCTGCCCGACGAAGCGCTCGGCGCTCAGTTCGGGGCGGCCGCGGTAGCCGCGGGCGACGCCGTCACCGCCGATCAGCAGTTCCCCGGTGGCGCCGAACGGGACCGGGCCACCGTCCGGCCCGGCGAGGTGGAAGGTCGTGTTCGCGATCGGCGTGCCGACCGTGATCGGCCGGTCGCGGCGTACCCGCAGTACCGAGGACCAGATCGTGGTCTCGGTCGGGCCGTACATGTTCCACAACTCACCGGAGCGGTCGATCAGTTCGGCCGCCAGCTCGGCGCTCAGCGCCTCCCCGCCGCACAGCAGCCGGGGTACCCGTCCGCTCCAGCCGGCGGCGAGCAGCATCTGCCAGGTGGCCGGGGTGGCCTGCACGACGGTCGCGCCGCTGCTGTCGAGCAGGCCGGCCAGCGCGAAGCCGTCCCGGGTGGTCTCGGCCGGCGCGATGTGGACGGTCGCGCCCTGGGTGAGCGGGAGCAGCAGTTCGAGCCCTGCGATGTCGAACCCGGCCGTGGTGACGGCGAGCAGCACGTCGTCCTCGGCGCACCCGGGCCGCTCCGCCATCGCGGTGAGGAAGTTGACCAGGTTGCCATGGGTGACCTCGACACCCTTGGGCCGGCCGGTCGATCCGGAGGTGTAGAGCACGTACGCGAGATCGTCGTCGTGGCAGGCGACCGGCGGGCCCGGGGCGGCGTCGCCCGGGTCACCTAGCGGAATCCGGGCGCCCGGTGTCTCGGCCGGCAGGCGGTCGCAGTACGCCGGGTCGACCAGGACCGCGGCGAGGCCGGCGTCGGTGCAGATGTGCGCGAGGCGGGCGGCCGGGAAGTCCGGGTCGAGCGGCACGTAGGCCGCGCCGGCGGTGTGCGCCGCCAGCATCGCCACGATCAGGGCGGCTCGCCGGCCGGACAGCACCCCGACCAGGTCGCCACGGCCCACGCCGGATGCGCGGAGGGTCCGCGCCAGTGCGTGCACCCGCCGGGCCAGCTCGCCGTAACTGGTGGCACCGTCGGCGTCCACCACGGCGACGCGCTCCGGGGCCGACGCCGCGCGGGCCAGCACCAAACCGGCCGCGGTCACGTCGCGGGGCCGGGCGGCACGGGTGTCGTTGGCCCGGTCGACGAGGGCGCGTTCCGCCGCGGTGGTGAGGGGCAGATCGCCGATCGGCCGCCGGGGATCGGCGGCCACGGTCTCCAGCAGCATCCGGTAGTGCTCGGCCAGGCGCTCGGCCGTGGCCGGGTCGAACAGCTCGCGGTCGTACTTGAAATGGACCAACGCCTGGGACCCGCGCACCACCACCTCGACGACCAGCGGGTTCTCACCCTCCTGGGTCAGCTCCAGGGCGTCGTCGAAGACGGTCTGCCCGGCGGCCATGTCCTGATCGCCGCCCACGCCCTGTTGCAGGTAGAAGCCGATGTCGAAGGAGACCGCGGTGCCGCCGGCGCGGCGCAGGTCACCGACCACGGCGGCGAACGGGTAGGAGCTGTGTTCCTCGGCCTGCGCCATGTGGTCGTGCACGGCGTTCATCAGCTCGGCGAGGCTGCGCTGCGGGTCGCAGTCGACCCGCACGACCACCGGGTTGATCAGGTAGCCCACGGTGCGGTCGAAACGCTCGGAGATCCGGCCGTCGGTCGGCACCATGACGTTGATGTCGCGGTGGCCGGAGTGCCGGTGCAGCAGAGCGGCGAAGGCACCCAGCAGCACGCTGAACGGGGTCAGACCGGCCGCGCCGGCGACGTGACGGACAGCCGTCCAGGTCTCCTCCGGCAGCCGGAACTGCACCATCGCGCCGGTGTCGGCGGTGGGCGGGGCGACCCGGTGCCGATCGGTGATCGCGTCGAGGACGGGACCGCTGGAGGCTCCGGCCAGCCGGTCGAGCCACCAGCGGCGGTGCGTCTCGGCCTCCGGCCCGTCGAGCAGTTCCCGCTGTCGACGGACGAACTCGCGGTACGGGGTGGCCTGCTCGACCGGCGGCAGAACACCTCGACGGGCCAGTGCGTCGTGGCAGGCCACGATGTCGCGCAGCAGCAGGTGGCTGGAGATCCCGTCGGTGATCATGTGGTGGAACACCAGGAGCAGCAGGGTCCGGCCACCGGGTGCCGCGATCAGCCACATCCGGTGCAGGGGGTCCTGCTCCAGGTCGAACGGAGTGTGCACCAGCCGCCGGATGCGCGCGGCGAACTCCCCGTCGGTGACGTGCCGGAGGTCCAGCCGGACCACCTCGGCGGGGCGTTCGGTGATCTCCTGCACCGGAGTGGTCCCGTCCAGTCGGACGGCGATCCGCAGACCCGGCTGCCGCTCCACGACGGCGATCAGGGCCCGGGTGAGCACGTCCGGATCGACCGCCTGGTTCAGCCACAGCCCGAGCGGCAGGTTGTAGGAGGTGGTGCCGGGTCGGCTCGCGTGGATCGCCCAGAGCGCCGCCTGGCCGCGACTGAGCGGATACGGCCCCGGCTCCGGCACCGGATCGGACAGGCCCCGCAGCAGCGACTCGGCGATCTCGTCGGGCAGCTCACCGGCGGCGACCGCGGCGAGGACGTCGCGCAGTGCCCGGCTCATCGGACGTTCCCCTGTCGCAGCTCGGCCAGCGCGTCGTCGACCGTGACCGATCCGTCGCGCAGCCCGGCCAGCAGGGCACCGACCGCGTCGGCGGCGACCGGCGCGGGGGGCGGCTCGGGCGCGGCGGCCGAGGAGGCGACCGGCGCGGGCGCGGCGGCCGAAGGGGCGACCGGCGCGGGGATCGGCGCGGGCGCGGCGGCAGAGGAGGCGACCGGCACAGAGGTTGGCTCGGGTGCGGTGGCCGAGGAGGTGACCGGCGCGGGGGGCGGCTCGGGTGTGGCGGTTGCGGGCAGCGGTCCGTACTTGTCGTGCACGGCCCGGGCCAGAGCGCGCACGGTCTGCCCGACGCCGAACATGCGGGCGGGTATGTCGACGCCGTAGGTGGCGCCGAGACGGCGGCTGAGGCGGCGCAGCCCCAGCGAGTCCACACCGACGTCGGACAGCACCCGGTCGGGCGGCAGACGGTCCGGTGCCATGCCCAGGTGCGCGGCGAGCAGGGTGCGGACGTGGTCGCGCACAGCTGACTCCGGGTCGCCTCCGGCGGCCGTCGCGGCCGGTGCCGGCGCCGACTCGGCCGGGGGTGCCGGTACGGCCGCTGCGGGCTCGGGCCACGTCTCGGTGACCTCGTCCTGAGCGGTCCCGGCGAGCCCGGCCGCCTCGGCCTGCGCCTGGTCGAACCGTGGCCCGGGGGTGATCCAGTAGCTCTGCCGGGCGAAGGCGGAGGTCGGCGCCGGTACCCGGCGCATCGGCTCCCCCGGCCACAGCTCGGCCCAGTCGATGTCGACGCCGTCCACCCACAGCCGGGCGATCTTGTCGAGCTTCCCGGCCGCCACCACCGTGCGCAGGTACTGGCGTCCCTCGGGGCCGTCCAGCAGCAGCGCCGTGCCGGTCCCTCGCCCGTCGCCCGCACTGACGCCGTCGGCGGTCGCGCCGGCCAGCCACTCCTCCAGGCGTTTCACCAGGCCGGCGAGGTCGTCCGCGACCACGGCGAGCCGCTCGGCGAAGACCTCCCGGCCGGTCTGCAGCGTGTAGGCGAGGGCGGCCGGGTCCACCTCGTCGGCGTCCCGTGCCCAGCGGACCAGGTGCTCGGCGTTGCCACGCAGCCGCTCGGCGTCGCGGGCGGACAGCACGAACAGGTACGGCCCGCTACGACCGGCGCTCGGCCGGGTGCGGAACTCCTCCAGCACGAGGTGCGCGTTGACACCGCCGAGACCGAACGAGCTCAGTCCGGCACGCAGCGGCGCCTCGGTGCCGTCCGGGCCGGTGACGCGCCGCCACGGCTCACGGTCGCGCAGCACATGCAGCGGGCTGCCGTCGAGACGCAGGTGCGGGTTGAGCTTCTCCAGGTGAGGGTTGCCGGGCAGCTCACGGTGGCGCATGGCGAGCAGCACCTTGATCAGCCCCGTCACACCGGCGGCCGCCTCCAGGTGACCGGTGTTGCTCTTCACCGCGCCGAGCGCGACACGGTGATCGGTGCCGTCGGTGCCGTGATCGGCGTACAGCCGCCGGAAGGCGGTCTTGAGGCCTTCGATCTCGACCGGATCGCCCAGCTCGGTGCCGGTGCCGTGGGTCTCCACGTAGGTCACCGTGCGCGGTTCGGTCCCGGCGCGGCGGTGCGCTGCCACGATGCAGTCGGCCTGCGCGGCCGGGTTCGGCGCGGTGAGCGAGTTGCCGCGCCCACCGTGGTTGACGGCGCTGCCGCGCAGCACGCCGTGGATGACGTCTCCGTCCACGAGGGCCGCGCTGAGCCGCTTGAGCACCACGACACCCGCCCCCTCGGCCCGGGCGATGCCGTTGGCGCGGGCGTCGAAGGCGCGGCAGCGGCCGTCCGGGCTGAGCATGTCGGCCTGGCTCATGTCGACGAACAGCGTCGGCGACGCGATCACGTTGACGCCGCCGGCCAGCGCCACCGTGCACTCCCCGCGCCGGATCGCCTCCGCCGCGTGGTGCACGGCGACCAGCGACGACGAGCAGGCGGTGTCGAGCGTCTCGGACGGGCCGTGCAGGTCCAGCAGGTAGGACACGCGGTTGGACAGGATGGCGTGCGCCCGGCCGACGGTGTTGTAGCCGTCGAGCGGCACCCCCAGCGCGTGTTGCAGTTCGAAGTAGTCGTAGGTGCTGCTGCCGACGAAGACGCCGGTGTCGGTGCCGGCCAGGTCGGAGGGCCGGATGCCGGCGTCCTCGATCGCCGTCCAGGTCGTTTCGAGCACCAGCCGGTGCTGCGGGTCCATCGCGACCGCCTCGGTGGGCGAGATGCCGAAGAAGTCCGCGTCGAACAGGTCCACTCGGCGCAGGAACCCGCCCCAGCGGGCGGTGGTGCGGAATTCCCCCGGCTCGGGGTCGCCGTGGATGCGTCGCCAGTCCCACCGGTCCGCCGGGATCTCGGTGACCAGGTCGTCGCCGGCGGCCAGGTGGGCCCAGAACTCGTCCAGGTCGTCCGAGCCGGGCAGCAGACCGGCCATGCCGACGATGGCGACGTCGTCCGTACCGGCGGGCTGCGCCACCCCGGCGGCTCCGGTGCCCGCGATCGGCCCGGGGGAAGCGACGGGCCCGGGCGGAACGGCCGTGGCCGGAGGGACGGCCGGAGCGGTGGATGCCGCGGGACGATAGTGACGGGCCAGCTCTTCCCCGTACTCCGCGGTGATCTTCGCGACCAGTTCGCCGGCGGTTGCCACGCCGAAGAACGCCGCCGGAGTCGCGTCCAGGTCCCAGCGCACGTTCACCTGGTGGCTGAGCCTGGTGTACATGATGGAGTCGAAGCCGAACCGGCTGAGCTGGTCGTTCTCGGTCAGCTCGGCGGCGCCCAGCCCGGCCACGCCGCGCACCAGAGCCAGCAGGTCGGCGGCCACCGCCGCACGCCACGGTTCGGCACTCGGCGGGACGGGCTGCGCGACAGGCTGCACAACGGCCGACGTGACTGCCGGCGGGGCCGGTTCCGGGTCGGGCGTCGGCACGCCGATTCCGGCCAGGGCCTGCTCGGTACCCGACACGACCGCCACCTGAACCTCCTGTCGGCCGAGCACGCCGGCCAGTGCCTCGATGCCCGTGCGGGGCGGGAGCGGATGAAGACCGGCCGCGGCCAGACGGTCCCGGTGGCGCTCGGTGAGCGCCGAGCCCGACCACGGCCCCCAGTTCAGTACGCGGACGGGGAACGGCGACCGGGCGGCGAGTGCCTGCCCGATCGCGTCCTGGGCGGTGCAGGCGGCGGCGTAGGCGGCCTGGCCCGGATTGCCCAGGAACGACTGCAGCGAGGAGAAGACCGCGAAGAAGTCCAGGTCGCGGCCGCCGATCGCCTCGGCGACCGCGAGCGTGGTCCGGGTCTTCGCGTTCAGCCCCTCGGCGAACCAGTCCTCGTCCAGCGCCGCCAGCGACCGGTCTCGCGCCACCGTCGCCGCGTTGACCACGCCGTGGATCACGCCGACCCGGTCGAACACCGCCCGCAGCCGTTCCGCGTCGCGCGCGTCCGCCTGGTGGAACTCCACGGACGTGCCGGCGGGGTCGAAAGAGGCGATCCGGTCGGCCCGGGCGCCGTCCGGGCGGGTCCGGCCGATCAGCACCACCTTCGCGCGGTGTTCCCGGACCAGGTGCTCGGCCAGGTCGAGGCCGACATCCCCGGCGCCGCCGACCAGCACGTACGTCCCGCCGTCGCGGAACACCGGCCGGGCGCCGGTGTCGTCGAGCGGCCGGAGCACCCGCTGGTGCCAGCGACCCGAGCGCAGCGCGTAGTCGCCGGGCGTGGCGGCGGCGACCGTGGTGTCGTCGCCGGGGCCGACGTCGATCGCGCTGATCCGCCACCTCTCGCACTCCCGGCGGGCCGACTTCACCAGTCCGTGGGCGGCCGCCGCGACGGGGTCCGTGATCGGCCCGTCCACCGCCGCGGCGGCGCGGGTGACCACGGTCAGCGTGAGCTCGCCCGCACCGGCCGGCCGGGTCTGCAGGTGCCGGATCACCCGGAACAGCTCCCGGACCGCGGGCTCGCCGCCGGTGACGACCGCGTGCACGACGGTGGGCGTGGGCAACGCGTCCAGCGACGTGGAGGTGACCCGGTGCACGTCGCTCGCCGGGTAGTCGTCGCCGCCGAGCAGCCAGACCGGTCCGTCGGCCGACGGGCGGGTGCCGGCGTCCGCGATGCGCTGCCAGCGCGGAGCGTAGACGCCCACGGGCGCGCCGGGTGCGTCGGGCTCCTGCGGCCGCGCGCCGATCCAGCACCGGCGTCGCTCGAACGGGTAGGTGGGCAGCGGGATCAGCGTGCCACCGGTGTCCGGCCAGGCAGCCTCTGCTCCGGCCACCCACCGGTCGGCCGGTGTGACGCCCCCGGGGTGGGCCAGTGCGGGGTGTCCGGTGCCGTCGATCGCCGCGCCGAGGGCCGCGAGGAGCGTCGGCCGGTCGACGGCGGTCACCGCCAGCCGCTCGGACATCGCGTCCCGGCCGTGCTGCAGCGTGTGGGCCACGTCCACCAGTTCGACGTCCGAGTCCAGGGCGGCACGCAGCGCGGTCGCGTAGCGGCGCAAGGCCTCGGGGGTCCGGGCCGAGAGCGGGAACACCAGCGGACCGGCCGGCGCCGCCGGGACCGCCGGCTCGGCCGGCTCCTCCACCACGACATGGGCGTTCACTCCTCCGTAGCCGAAGGAGCTGATCCCGGCGCGGCGCCTGCCGCCGCCCGGCGGGCGGTGCCAGGGGGTCGCCCGCCGGATCAGCTGGAACGGGCTGCCCTCGAGCCGCAGGTGCGGGTTGGGCTCGCCCAGCCCGGCCACCGGCGGCAGGATGCCGTGGCGCATCGCCAGCAGGACCTTGAGCAACCCGGCGATGCCCGCGGCGGACTCCAGGTGCCCGATGTTCGCCTTGACCGCGCCCAGGCCGCAGAACGGCGCGCCGGGCAGCCCGGCGTGGCGGCCCGCCAGCTCCTCGAAGGCCAGCCGCAACCCGTTGATCTCGACCGGGTCGCCCAGCTCGGTGCCCGTGCCGTGGGTCTCCAGGTATCCCACGGTCGCCGGGTCGACGCCGGCCTCCGTGTGGGCGCGTACGATCATCGCGGCCTGTCCGGCGGGGTTGGGCGCGGTCAGCGAACGGGCCCGGCCGCCGTGGTTGACCGCGGAGCCGCGCAGCAGCCCCCGTACCCGGTGCCGACCCGCCGCGCCGAACCGGGTCAGCACGACCAGGCCCAGCCCTTCTCCCCGGACGAACCCGTCCGCGCGGGCGTCGAACGCCCGGCACCGCCCGGACGGGCTGAGCATGCCGGTGCGGCTGAGCAGCAGGTGGTTGTGCGGGGACAGGATCAGGTTGATGCCTCCGGCGACCGCGATGTCGCACTCCCCGGAGCGGATCGCGGCGGCGGCGCGGTGGATCGCGACCAGGGAGCTGGAGCAGCCGGTGTTGACCGGCTCGCTCGGCCCGCGCAGGTCCAGCAGGTAGGACACCCGGTTGACCAGGATGGAGTGCGCGGTCGCGGTGGCCGCGTGCGCGTCGACGGGCACGTCCGAGCGGCGCCGGATCTCGTCGTAGTCGCTGGACCCCGCGCCGACGAACAGCCCGACCGGCCAGCCGGCGAGTGTGCCGGGCGGCAGGCCGGCGTCCTCCAGCGCGGTCCACACGCCCTCCAGCAGCAGCCGCTGCTGAGGGTCCATACCGGCGGCTTCCTGCGGCGAGATCCCGAAGAACAGCGGATCGAACATGTCGACGTCGCTGATGAAGCCGCCGCGCCGGGCCAGGACGTCGGGGGGCAGGGACCGCCAGTCCCACCGGTCCGCGGGCACGTCGGTGACCAGGTCGTCCCCGGCGACCAGGTGGTTCCAGAAGTCGTCCAGGTCTCGGCTGCCGGGCAGCCGCGCAGCCATCCCGATCACCGCGATCGGGTCGTCGGGTCCGGTCTGCGGCGCGGAGCGCGGCGGCGCCTCGGCTTCCGTCGCCTCCGGTACGGTCCGTGCATACCGTTCCCGCAGGGTGGCGCCGTAGTCGCGGTCGAGCCGCGCGACCAGTGCGCGCAGGGTGGCGGTCTCGTAGAACAGGGCAGGCGTCACGTCGAGACCGAAGGTGTCGTTGAGCCGCCCGGCGAGCAGACCGTAGCTGACCGAGTCGAAGCCGTAGTCACCGATCTCGGTGTCCAGGTCAAGATCCTCGACGGGGATGCCTGATGCCTCCGAGGTCAGTGCCAGCAGCTCGGCGGTGAACGAGGCGCCGTCGTCCTCCGGGGCCCGCTGTGCCGCGACCCGCCCGGACGCCGTCCCCGGCGCCGGTTCGGTGGCTCGTGCCGCGGCGGTGGCCACGACGACGTGCTGGAAGTTGCGGCTGGTCTCACCGTCCGTGGGCAGGGCCCGGAACCCGTCGTAGCCGGCGCCGGTCAGCACCGCGCTCCAGCCGGCCACGTCCAGCAGCGGCGATCCGGGCAGCCGCAGGTGTGCGTCGGTGTGTGCCCACCAGCCGTCGAACAGTCCGTACGTGACGGTGGCGGCCAGGGTGACCGTGGTCAGCTCGTTGAGCAACAGTCGCCCGCCGGTGCGCAGCACGGTGCGCAGGTGCCGCACGGCGCGGCTCACGTCCGAGGTGGCGTGCAGCACGTTCGCGCCGACAGCGATGTCGAAGGCGTCCGCGGGGAAGCCCTGGGTGACCGGGTCGGTGTCGAGGTCCAGGCGCTTGAACCGCACGAAGGGGTAGCGCGCGCCGAATTCCCGGCGGCCGTGGGCCAGGAACGCCGCCGACAGGTCGGTGTACCAGTACTCCAGGTGCTCGCCGTGGGGAGCCAGGGCACGCAGCAGACCAGCGGTGGTGCCGCCGGTGCCCGAGCCGACCTCGACGATCCGGATCCGCTCGCCGGGGCGCAGCCGGTCCCGGCGCCGGCCGACGTGCTCCAGCAGCCTCGCGGTGAGCACGTCGTTGTAGAGGTCGCTGATCGGGTTGTCCCGGTAGATCCGCTCCATCGCGGAGGTGCCCGAGGCGGGGAACAGCAGGTCGGTGGCGAGCAACTCGCCGCGGAGCAGCATCGGGTAGCGGTCGAGGCAGCGGCGTAGCAGCTCGACGAAGACCGCGGACGCCGGATGGGCCGCGGCCAGTTCGCCGAGGCGCTCGGCGTGCCCGCCGGCGAGGGCCTCGGCGAGCGCGGCCCGATCCGGCCGGAACCTGTTCTGGTGGACGGTGAGCACCCCGTCGTCGGCGAGCATGGTCAGCAGGGTGTGCAGCAGGCGGTCGTAGCGGGGGGTGACCCCCACCCTGCGGGCGACCTCGGCCGCGTCCGGGTCGGGTCCCTGCCAGGCGCCCATCTCGTGCAGCACGGCCAGCAGGGCGCCGCGGGCGATGGCGGACATCTTCTCGTCGACGGCGTGGAAGTCGTCGACGACGCGCAGGTCGGCGCTGGTCAACAGCCCCTCGGCAGGTGTCACGGCCGGTGTCGTCCCTTCGCTGGGGGTCATCCGCTCCCGCAGGGCGGCCGTGCCGGGCACCACCAGGAGCTGCGGAGCCGGCCGGCGCAGCGCCTCGGTCAGCGCGGTGAGGCCGGTGTCGGGGGTGATGGAGTGGAATCCGGCGGCGGTCAGTTCGGCGCGGTGCTTCTCGGTGGCGACCGAGCCGACCGTGCCCCAGAAACCCCAGTCGACGGCCCGGACCGGGTACGGCAGGCGTTCGTCGAGGGTGTGCGCATAGGCGTCGAGGAAGGTCGATCCGGCCGCGTAGCCGGCCAGGCCGGGCTCGCCGAGGAAGGACTGGGCGGAGGAGAAGAAGAGGAGGAAGTCGAGATCCGTCGCGTCGATGGTGTCCACCAGGGCGGCGGCGACACCGGACTTGGCCGTCAGGCTCTCGGCGAGGTCGTCGTCGGAGAGGTCGCGCACCAGGCGGGAGCGTTGCGCCATCGCCGCGTGCATGATCCCGTGCACCGGGCCGGCCTGTTCGAGTACCGCGGTGAGCTGCCCCGCGTCGGAGGCGTCGGCGCGCAGGTAGCGGATCCGGTGCTCGGCCGCGAGGTCGGGACGCTCCCGGCGGCCGACCAGCACGACCTCCGCGTCCCACTCCACCACCAGCTTGCGCGCCAGGGCCAGGCCGATACCGCCGCCGCCACCGACGATCAGGTAGCGGCCGCCCCGGCGCAGCAGCTCGGGGCCGTGCGGCGCGGGCGCCTCGCCCAGCACCTGCCGGTGCGCGGTCGTCCCGGTGCAGGCGATCCGCGTTCCGCGCCGCGCCGGTACCAGCACGTCAGCGGTCAGGTGGGCCGGGTCGAGGTCGACGACGGCGACCGACCACCCGCGGTGCTCGTTCTCCAGCACCCGGGCGAAGCCGTGTACCCCGGCCGCGTACGGGTCGGTGAGCCGCCGTCCGGGCGCGGCGGCCGCCCCTGCGGTGACCACGATCCAGTCGATCTCGGGCAGCCGTGCCCAGCGGCGGGCGTACCCGGCCAGCGCCCGGACTCCGGCCGCTTCCCCGCCGGCGACCCGCGAGGCTTCGCAACCGTCCGTGGGCGCCGGGCCGGTGAGCAGGTAGACCACCCGCGGGTCCACGGTCACCGGGCCACCGATCTCGACGCGCTGCGCGCCGGGATGCCGGGCGGCCAGTTCGGCGGCCAGTCCCGTGCGTTCCGGTGCGTAGAGCACCACGACCGGGCCGTCCGGCGTCACCGGCTCGGGGGCGGGACAGGGCTCCCACCGCGGAACGTCGGCGCCCAGCGACACCTGCGCCGGGCGTGGCGCCGCCGCGGCGGGCGCATCAGCGGTGCCGCGGCCGGTGGCGCCGGTTGCGTCGGTGCCCGTCCCGACCCAGCAGCGCACCCGCTCGAACGGGTAGCCGGGCAGGGAGGTCTTGCGGGGCCGCCGCTCGCGGTGCAGCACGCCCCAGTCCGGGGCGGCGCCCTTCACCCAGGCCGCGGCCAGTGTGTCCGGGTCGGCCGACGCGGGCGTGTCGACCGGCTCCGTGGCGCGTCCGCGGTGGACGCGCGACTCGTCACCGTTCAGGAAGCCCCGCAGAGCCGTGCGGAGTTCCTCGACGTCGGTGGCCACCACGGCCAGCCGCTCGGCCATCGCATCGCGCCCGGCCTGCGTGGTGTGGGCGATGTCCGCCAGCGGGACTGCGCCGTCCAGTGCCGCGGCCAGGGCGGACAGACTCGACTGGGCATCCACCCGGGGCGGCTGTCCTTGGCTTCGGGCGGCCACGGCCCGCATCAGCCGGCGCAGATCGTCCGCGTCCAGACCCAACTCCTCGAAGGGCGCGTCCCGGTCGGCGTCGGGGAACCCGGCCGCGTCGGCCAGGTCCGCCACCTGGTCCCCGGCGGGCAGTTCGGCGTAACGCTCGGCGAGCAGGCGCAGGGCCCGCGGGGTGCGGGCGGACAGCAGCACCACCTGCGGGCCGTCCGTGGTGCCGGGTGCCGGTGTCGAGTACTCCTCGACGACGACGTGGGCGTTGCTGCCCCCGGCGCCGAACGCGCTGATGCCGGCCCGCCGGGGCACGTCGCCGGTGGTGTGCCACGGACCGGCGTCCTGCTGGACGCTGAGCGGGGATCGCTCCCAGTCGATCGCCTCGTTCGCCGGCCGCGCGTGCAGCGAGGGCACCAGAGTGCGATGCCTCAGCTGCAGCAGCACCTTGGTCAGCCCGGCGATGCCGGCCGCGGACTCCAGGTGTCCGATGCCGGACTTCACCGAGCCGAGCCGGGTGTCGCCGGCTGCGAAGACCTGGCTCAGCGCGGAGATCTCCACCGGGTCACCGAGGGCGGTGCCGGTGCCGTGCGCCTCCAGGTAGCTCACCGTGGCCGGGTCCACGCCGGCGCGGTCCAGCGCCTGCCGGATCACGTCCGCCTGCGCCGTCGGGTTCGGGACGTAGAAGCCGCCGGCGCGCCCGCCGTGGTTGACCGCGCTGCCTTTGATCACCCCGAGCACGCGGTCGCCGTCCGCCACGGCGGCTGCCAGGGGTTTGAGGACGACGACACCGACGCCCTCACCTGGAACGTACCCGTCGCCGCCGGCGCCGAAGGCCCGGCACCGCCCGTCCGACGAGACGAACCCGACCTGGCTCAGGTGCAGATATTTGTACGGGTGGACGATCAGGTTCACGCCGCCGGCCAGCGCCAGTTCGCTCTCTCCGGAGCGCAGGCTCTCGCAGGCCAGGTGCAGCGCTGTCAGCGACGACGAGCACATGGTGTCCAGCGCGAGGCTGGGACCGCGCGCGTCGAGGAAGTAGGAGACCCGGTTCGCGACCGCCGAGGTGAAGGACGTCGGCAGCACCGGCAGCCGTTCCTCGGCGCCGAGGCCGAGCATCTGGTATTGGGTGAACATGACGCCGGCGAACACGCCCACGGGCCGGCCGGCGACCGCGGCGCGGGGGATGCCCGCGTCCTCCAACGCGTGCCACGCGGTCTGGAGGAACAGCCGTTCCTGCGGGTCCATGCCCTCGGCCTCGCGTGGGGTGATCCGGAAGAACGCGGGGTCGAACTCGTCGATCCCGTCCAGGAAGGCGCCCCATTTGCTGTACGAGCGCCCGGCGGCCCGCTCCGGCTCGAAGAAGCCGGCCGGCCGCCAGCGCTGTTCCGGGATCTCGGTGACGCAGTCGCGTCCGTCGAGCAGGTTCGCCCAGAACCGGTCCAGGTCGGGAGCCATCGGATACCGGCCCGCCACACCGATCACGGCGATGTCCCGGCCGGAGGGCCGCGGATCGCCCGCGGTCGCCGCGAGAGGTTCCCGAACGGTCGTCGCGGCGGCGTCGCGGACTGCGGTCAGGGACGGTTCCGGTTCCGTTGCCACGGATGGTTCCGGTTCCGTGGCAACGGAACCGGTCTCCGGCTCGCGCAGCTCCAGAGCCCGGCGGGCACGGTCGGGGCGTCCGTGCAGCACGACGACCTCACCGCCCCGCTGGTCCCGGATCGCGTCGAACACCGCGAGGCCCGCGCCGGTCGGAAGCGGAACCTGTCCCTGCCGCCGGAACACCGCCTCGGTCGCCGCGTCGGTGCGCATGCCCCCGTCCGCCCAGAGCGGCCAGGCGACGGAGGTGAACCCGTACTCACGTGCGCACGCGTCGACGAAGGCGTTCGCCGCGGCGTAGTCCGCCTGCCCGACGTTGCCCGCGACACCGGTCACCGACGAGAAGGCGACGAAGAAGTCCAGGCCGAGATGGCGGGTCGCGTCGTGCAGCAGCAAGGTGCCGCGCACCTTGGGCGCCAGCACCGCCGACAGGTCCTCCGGTGACTTTCCGGCCAGCAGGCCGTCCCTGAGGACCCCGGCGGCGTGCACCACCCCGTCGAGGCGGCCGTGCCGGGCGACGACCCCGTCGACCAGGGCCCGCACGTCGGCGGCCATGGTCACGTCGGCGCGTACGAACTCGGCGTTCGGCACCTGCTTGGACGGGGTGCGCCCGGCGAGTACCACCGTGGCGCCCTGTGCGGTGAAGGACGCGGCGAGCGCCCGACCCAGGCCGCCCGCGCCACCGGTGATCAGATAGACACCGCCGGACCGGAGCGGCCGTGCTCCGCCGGGCGCCGCGTCGCGGTAGCGACGCACGAGCCGGCCGCCGTCGTGCCGGACCCAGGTCTCGCCGTGGCCGGACAGTTCGGCGAGAACGGCCCGGGGATCGGGGTCGCCCACGCATTCCACCGCGGTCACGGCCAGCCGCGGCTGCTCCAGACGGATGGTGCGGGCCATTCCGGCCACCGCGGCGGCGACCAGCGGCTGAGCGACGTGCACCACCGGCACCGGGGCGTCCAGCAGTACCCGGGCGAGCGCCAGCATCTCCCGGCACGCGGTCTCCACGCCCTCCGCTGGGTCGGCGTCGGCGCGCGGGGCGAGGTGCACGACCGAGTCGGGGGCGCCGGGCAGGTCGGCCAGCAGGGCTCGCAGGTCGTCCGGTGCGCTGGGACGCAGCTCGTACTCCCGCTCCCCCAGCCGCCGGAAGGCGGGGCCGCGCCGTGCGGTGATCTGATCCGGCCGCAACCGGGCGTCGCCGATGACCAGCAGGGACCCGATCGACGGCGGGTCCGGCCGGGCCGCCGGCTGCCATGTGCCGGTGAGGCAGGCGGTGGTGGCCGGGGTGTCGTCGGGCGGCGGCGCCTCGGCGCGCGGCCGGTCCGGGATCAGGCCGGCCAGGTGCTCCGTGACCGCGTCGACGGTGGGGTACTCGAACAGCAGCGTCGGGTACAGCGTGATGTTCCACCGCTCCTCGAAGGAGCGCACCAGGGCGAGCAGGTCCGTCGACTCCAGACCGAGGTCGTAGAAGCCGCGGTCACCCTCCACCTCCAGCAGGTCCGGGTCGGCCGCGACCTGCCGGACCAGCTCGACGATCTCGGCGCGCAGCGAGGCGCCGGGCGTCGGCGTGGGAGCGGCCACGGGCGCGGGTGCCGCGGCCCTGGAAGCGGTGAGCCGGGTGATCGCCTCGGTGGAGCGGACCCGTTTGAGGACCAGGCCGGTGAATCGGGCGGCCGGCGCGCCCGAGGCGTCGTACAGGTCGATGTCGGCCTTGACGATGTCGGCGGCCGGGCCCGCCGAGGTGAGCCGCATCTCCACCGTGCAGGTGTCGCCGAGCGGCCGCACCGCGCGGAACTCTCCGATGTGCAGGGGGATCAGGGGCCGCTCGTCGGCTCCGTCCCCGGCGAAGGCCAGCGCGTACGCCTGCATGGTCGACCCGTCGAGCAGGGCCGGGTGCAGCATGAAGTCGGTCGACGTGGCCCGCGCCTCGGCACCGAGAGCGAGCCGCGCCCGCACCGTGTCGGCCTCGACCCGCATCGTGCCGTGACAGCGCATGAAGTCGCGGTGTTCGATCCCGGCCGACCTGCCGATCGTGTAGACCTCGCCGATGTCGCGCGGTGGCGCGGCTCCCGCCGGGAGCGGTGATCCGGTCAGGGCCGGCAGGCCGACGCGGAGGACGGCCCGTACATGCGTGGTCCGCCCGTCGTCGGCCGGGGCGCCGTCGCGCACACGCCGGCTGGTCGCGGTGACATGTGTGATGTCGCCGTCGGGCTCCAGCAGGACCGTGACTTCCCGGTCGAAGTCCTCGGTGGTGGTGAGGGGTTCGACGAAGAGGATGTCACTGAGCCCGGCGTCGCCCGGCTCGACACCGCGCTCGCGGAGCAGGCGGTACACGATGTCGAGGAAGGTCACGCCGGGCAGTGTGCGCACCCCGTGCACGCGGTGGTCGTCGACGATCGGGTTGTCCCCGGTCAGCCGGAGAAGGCAGCGAGCAGCCAGACGGTTCACGTGTTGTCTCCCGGTGGTCGCGGCTCAGCGGTGGGAACGGTCGAGCGCGGGGGCCGCGACCGGCGTGACGGTGAGATCGAGGCGCGCCGACCGGACCGGTCTCGCGGCGGGGCGGGCGGGAGTCGTGAGGATCCCGGCGCGGTGGTGCCAGAACCGGCGGCGCCGGTACTCCGGTGAGGGCAGCGGAGCCCGCCCGGTCCCCTCGGGGGCGCCGGGGCCGAGTACGACGTGGGCGTTGGTGCCGCCGAATCCGAAGGCGCTGACCGCGACGCGGCTGCCGGCGGGCAGTTCGGTCGTGGTCCGTGCGGGGAAGAACGGTGACTCGCCGAACGCGAACCGCGGATTGGGTCGCTCGCAGTGCAGGGTCGGGACGATCAGTCCGTGCCGGAGCGTCTGCACGGCCTTGATGAATCCGGCGATCCCGGCGGCGCTGAGCAGGTGGCCCATCGAGCTCTTGACGCTGCCGATCCCGCAGTACTCCCGGTCGCCGGTGTGCTGCCGGTAGACGGTGGTCAGCGCCTGCAGCTCGATCGGGTCGCCGATCATCGTGCCGGTGCCGTGCGCCTCGACGTATCCGATGGTGCGCGCGTCGATGCCGCCGCGGGCGAGCACCTCGCTGATCAGCGCCCGCTGGGCGGCCCCGTTCGGGGTGGTGTGGCCCATGGTGCGGCCGTCGTTGTTGACACCGGACGCTTCGATGACCGCGAGGATGCGGTCGCCGTCGCGTTCGGCGGCGTCGAGACGCTTCAGCAGCACCAGCCCGGCGCCCTCGCCCGGGACGAAGCCGTCGGCGGACTCGTCGAAGGTGCGGCAGCGTCCGGTCGGTGACAGCGCCTTGCCGGCGCTGAGCATCAGGTACGGCTCCTCGTCCAGCAGCAGGTCCACACCGCCGGCCAGTGCCATCTCGGACTCGCCCAGCATCAGGCTCTGCGCGGCCAGGTGCACACTGACCAGCGCCGACGAGCAGGCGCTGTCGATCACGAGGTTCGGCCCGGCGAGGTCGAGGAAGTGCGACACGTGCGCCGCGATGTAGTTCTGGTTGATCCCGACGATCGACTCGCGGGTCAGCGGCCGCAGGTGTGCGCGGTGATTGCCCGTCCGGCCGCCGACGAAGACTCCGACCCGGCGGCCACGTAACTCCTCAGCGGTGTACCCGGCGTCGTGCACGCACTCGACGGCGACCTCGAGCGTCTTGCGTATCAGGGGGTCGAGTTGACGTGCCGTCTCGTCGTCGAAGCCGAAGTAGCCCGGGTCGAACAGGGCGGCGTCGTCGAGGAAGCCGCCCCACCGGCTCTGGCTGAACCCGGGTCCGCCGTCCGGCCGGTAGAGGGCCGTGGTGTCCCAGCGGTCCGCCGGCACGTCGCCGACCAGGTCCCGCCCGGCGAGCAGTGCCTGCCAGAGCTGCTCCGGGTCGGCTGCGCCGGGCAGTCGGCAGCCCATCCCGATGACCGCGATCCGCGTCGCGGCACCGTCCGCGGCGGACGTCCGTGCCGGCGCCGCGGATGCCACCGGGGCGGTGGCCGGGGCACGCTCCGCCGCGGAGGCCACCGGGCCGGTCGCCGGAACACGCTCTGCCGCGGACGCCACCGGGCCGGTGGCCGGGGCACGCGCTCCCGCGGCGGTGAGCGCGGCGGCGAGCCGGGCCAGTGTGGGGTGATCCTGGAGCAGGCTGGGGTCCACGACGTCGCCGAGTGCTGCCTCGAGATCGCGGACCAGCTCGGCCATCAGCAACGAGTCCACACCGAGGTCGACGAGGTGGGTGTCGGGCCGCAGCAGGGACCGTTCGGTGCGGGTTGTCCGGGCCACGACGTCGGCCAGCCAGTCGATCTCGGCCGCGTCCGGCTCGTCCGCCGGGGCGGTGACCGGCTCGGGGGCGGGATCGGGGTCGCGCCGGGGCGCCCGGAACAGTTCGTCGGCCGGCACCGCGGTCCGGCGCGTCAGGCAGGGCAGCAGCACCGGTTCGCCCGGCACCCGCAGCGCCAGGTCGAGCAGTCGCAGCGCGTCGCCCTCCGCCAGGTCGGGGATGCCCAGTTCGGTCCCGGCGCTGGTACGCCGCTCGCCCATTCCGACGTCCCGCCACAGCGGCCACCGCAGCGACCGGACCACGCACCCGGGCTCGTCCGCGTGCGCCTCGGCGAAGTCGTCGAGGACGTTGTTGGCCGCGGCGTAGTCCAGATAGCCCCCGGCCAGCCGGGGCGACCCGGCCGCGATCGAGGAGAACAGGACCATGAGGCGCGGCAGCCGGCTGCCGAACGCAGCCCACAGTGTCTCCACGGCGAGCTTGGGCCGTAGCACGACGGCGATCTCGTCGGCCGTCTTGGCCAGGAACGACCGGGGCTGGTGCATGACCCCCGCGCAGTGGAAGGCCGCCGCGATCCCTCCGGCGCGGCCTCGATGCCGGTTGATCAGCCTGCGCAGCGTGACCGCGTCGTTCAGCGCATGGGTGTGGACCGAGAGCTTCACGCCCCGCTCGGCGAGGGCCAGCAGGGCGGTGAGGCGCGTGCGCAGCAACGGGTCGGTCGACGGCTCGGCGGCCAGGGACGCCCAGCGGTTGCGGGCGGGCAGCTCGGAGCGGCCGATCAGGACGAGGTGCCGCGCACCCCGGTCGGCCAGGTGCTCGGCGAGGCGCAGGCCGATGGCACCGGTGCCCCCGGTGATCAGCACGGCGCCCCGGTCGAGACCGGTCAGCGGATCGACGTCGCCGGGCCGGGCGAACCCGGCCACGCTGCGCCGTCGTCGGGAGCCGGCGTACCGGATCTCGGTCTCCTGGTCGTCGGCCGTGCTCTCGGCCGCGACCGCGGCGGCCAGGTCGGCGAGGTCACCGTCGACCCGGACGGTGCGGGAGACGACCATGGGCAGTTCTCCGGAGACGGCGCGGTAGAAGCCGGCCAGCGCCGAGCGGCGAGCGCCGCTGACGTGCAGGCAGCGCAGGCCGGTGCGCGGATGCCGGCCGAGCACCTCGCGCAGCACCTGGATCCGCTCGGTGACCAGAGCGCCCGGTTCTCCCCAGTCGACCAGATCGGCGACGCCGGCCAGGCCCCGCACGGTGGGCAGCGGATCGCCGGGGCGATGCGCGACGGCGTCGTCGCCGAACAGCGTCGTCGCGAGGCTCGGGTCCGTCGTGAGGACCAGGAAACGGCCGCGCTGCGCCGGCGCGGGTGGCGGCGCGTCCTGCCAGGCCGCGGTGAGGAACTGCGGGGCGGGGCTAGGCGATTGCGGCACGGCGGTGGGCGCCGCCCAGTGCTGGTCCCGCCGGAAGGGGTAGCTCGGCAGCGACACGACGGGGGCGGCAGGCACCGGGCCCTCGGTCCCGGCGTCGCCGGTGAGCGGCTCGGCGTCGACGGCGGCGGCCAGCGCGTCCGCGAGTTCGCCGAGGTCTGCCGCCGTGACGGCGACGCGGCAGGCCAGCCGGGCCCGGCCGGTGCTCATCGTCCGGGCGATCGAGGCGAGTGGGGGCGCTTGCGGTGACCTCACCACGTCCAGCAGCGCGACGAGCGCGTCCCGCAGTGCCTGCGGGGTGCGGGCCGACACGGGCACCGTCACCCGGCCGACCGGCGGTGCCCCGGCTGCCGGCGGTGCCTCCTCCAGGACCACGTGCGCGTTCGTGCCGCCCATGCCGAACGAGCTGACCCCGGCCCGGCGGGGGCCGCCGCCGGGCGGCGGCTCCCACGCGGCCTGTTCCAGCTGGAGCCGCAGCGGCGAACCGGACAGGTTGATCATGCGGTTCGTCCGGCGCACGTTGCGGGTGGCCGGCAGCGTCCGGTGGCGCAGGGCGAGAATGACTTTGATCATGCCGGCGACACCGGCGGCGGCCTCCAGATGACCGATGTTGGTCTTGAGGGATCCGATGCCACAGTGTGGTGCGTCCGGCATCGGATGCCGGCTGTGCGCGTACAGCCGGCGGAACGCCGCCACCATGGCCGACACCTCGATCGGGTCGCCCAGCCGGGTACCGGTGCCGTGCGCCTCGAGGTAGCCGACGGTGGCGGGGTCGACGGCCGCCGTGGTGTAGGCGCTGACCAGCAGGTCGGCCTGGGCCTCGGGGTTGGGCGCGGTGAACGACTGCGCCTGCCCACCGTGGTTGACCGCCACCTCGCGGATGACCGCGTGCACCCGGTCGCCGTCGGCGAGCGCCCGGTCGAGGGGTTTGAGCAGCAACGCGCATGCCCCCTCGCCGCGGACGTAGCCGTCGGCGTCGTCGTCGAAGGTGTGGCAGCGTCCGCGTGGGCTCAGTACGCCGGCGCGCTGGTACGCCGCGTGCCGTCCCGGGTCGCACAGCACGTTGACGCCGCCCGCGAAGGCCTGGTCGCATGCTCCGGCCCGCAGCGCCGCGATGGCCTGGGCCACCGCGACCAGCGACGACGAGCAGAGTGTGTCCACGGTGACGCTCGGGCCGCGCAGGCCCAGGGCGTACGAGACCCGGTTGGCCACCAGCGAAGGAGAGACCGCGACGCTCAGGTGCGGTTCGTCGCGACCGGCGTGCTCGGCCAGCACGGTGGCGTAGTCGGAGTGGCAGACCCCGGTGTACACACCGGTCCGGCTGCCCGACAGCTTGGTGGGGTCCTGTCCCGCGTCCTCGGCGGTCGCCCACGCCACCTCGAGCATGAGCCGCTGCTGGGGATCCATCAGCGCGGCCTCGCGGGGGCTGACGGCGAAGAATTCGTGGTCGAAGCGGCGGATGTCGTCGAGCAGGGCCGCCCGGCCCACCAGATCCGGGTGCGCGGCGGTGTCCCAGCGGTCGATCGGGATGTCGCGGATCGCGTCCTCGTCGCGGCCGAGCAGGTCCCACAGTTCACTCACGCTGGCCGCCCCGGGGAAGCGTCCGGCCATGCCGATCACCGCGATCGGTGCCGAGGCGCCCGGCTTCGGTGCGGCCGTGGCGGTGACCGGTCGGGGTTCGCGGTCCTCGCCGCGTATCACCTGCGCCATGGCCTCGACGGTGAAGGCCTGGAACATGGCGCTGGGATCGATCTGCAAGCCGTGTTCGTCATGGGCCAGCGCCACGATCTCGGCAAGCGCGACGCTGTCCAGGCCGTACCGCCGCAGGTCGTCGTCGGCGGTCAGGGAACCGGCCGGCCGTCCGAGCGCCCGTTCCAGCAGCTGCAGCAGCACCGTTTCCAGGGCGTCGTCGGTCGCGGGCGCGGGTTCCCTCGGGGCCGGCGCGGCGCGGGGCGCGACGGAGTCACCCCAGAGCCCGCCGAACACGCTGGACCCGCGCAGTGCCTTGACCGTCTCGATCCGGGCCAGCGGCCTGTTGTCGGCCTCGCGCAGCAACGTCGAGGTCAGCACCGCCCGGTGACCGTCCTCCAGACGCAGGTCGTCCAGCCGGTACCGCACGGTGTCCTCGGCGCCGCAGTTCGCCAGGTACACGATGTCGCGTCTGACGGTGGTGGCCGCGGTGGCCCACTCGCCGCCTGGTGCCAGCGAGTGCAGGTACCGGCGCTCGCCGTGGTCGTTGATGTGCGGGTAGGAGGCGAAGTAGAGCAGGCCGAGGGCGTTGACGTCGACGACCGGATTGAGCTCGTAACGCTCGGTGTGCAGTCCGGGACCATCCGTGTGGCGACCGCTCTGCTCCTGGAAGTCGTGCAGGAAGGCCAGCTGGTCGGCGTCCGGCTCCCGGGCCGGCAGGCAGCCGGGCAGCTGTGGCACGCCGGGAACCAGCCAGTTGCGGTCCGAGCGGCGGACGAAAACGGTGAGCAGCCGGACGTCGACGTGTGCCGTGCCGGTGGCGAAGCGGATGTCGGACAGGAACCGCCGGTCGTCCAGTCTGGTCAGTTCACCGCTCATCTCGCCTTCGTCGAGCTCGGCGAAGGCGGCGAGCGAGGCGCTCGCGGTGTGGCGGACCCGGACGAAGGCCGGAAGCAACCGGGTGCCGTCGGCGTCGGCGAGTTTGGTGACCGAGGTGCCGAAGTACTCACCGATCAGCGACCAGTGCAGGTCGCCGGACTCGCGTAACAGCCAGTTCTCGGAGAGGCCACCGGTGGCGAGCGTCGGCAGGCCCAGCACGACGTGCCGGGCGGTCACGAGACAGAACCGCAGGGGTGGTGAACGGGGAGCTGCGTGCAGCCGTGCCGCCACCTGTTTGAGCCACATATTCGGTGATATAACGGGCCAGAAATCACACTCGTCTGCACCAGCACACTCCCCCGTGTCATCCGTTGCATGTAGAACGTAACCCGGTGGATCACTCGCGTCTACAGCGTCCTGGGGTCACTTTTCGCCTTACTGAGCGTGACCTTCCTACCCGTCCGGGCAGCGGGCAAGACGGTCACTCGCGCAGCACACACCGGGGATTCCCGGACCCTCACCCCCACCTCGCGAGTCGAATCTGGAGGATGCAGTGGACAGGATTTGCGTCATTCGCCACACGGAGCGAGCGGGCGGTCACTCGTGATCACGGGATCCGTCGGCACCGGATTGCTGAGCGCCCTCCTCCCCTCCGGTGTCGCCGTTGCCGAACTGTTCGCCGATCCACCGCACATCGACCTGCATCCGCAGGAGGCGGCCGTCGTGGCCGGCGCGGTCGACAAGCGCCGCCGCGAGTTCGCCGCCGTCCGTCTGTGCGCCCGCGCGGCGCTGAGACGCATCGGAGCGACACCCGGACCGATCGTGCCGGGCCCCAAGGGTGCACCGCAGTGGCCGGACGGGGTGGTCGGCAGCATGACGCACTGTGACGGCTACCGAGCGGCGGCGGTAGCTCATCGCACTATGTTCGCCTCGATCGGTATCGACGCCGAGCCGCATGCCGCTCTGCCCGAGGGCGTGGAGAAGCTGACCGCGCTGCCCGAGGAGCGAACGGCACTGAGTCGGCTGGCGGTCACCCACCCTCGCGTCCACTGGGACCGGCTGCTGTTCAGCGCCAAGGAGAGCGTTTACAAGGCGTGGTTCCCCCTGACCGGCCGCTGGCTGGACTTCATGGAATGCGCCATCACGCCCGATCCGGAATGTCATACCTTCACGGCCGACTTCACCGTGCCCGGACCGGTCGTCGGCGAAGACCGGATCAACAGGTTCACCGGACGCTGGCACGCCGGGGGTGACGCTCGGCATGTCGTCACCGCTGTCACCGTGCCGTGGCCCGCCGGAAAGTGGGGCGGCGCAAACCGGTCGCCCGAGAGCCTCGGCGTCTACGCAGGAGGACGGTGACGCCTCGCACTGGCCGACCCAGTCACAACTGACGCCGGGCACGAGGCCGATGTCGCGCGGGTGTGCGGCGGACGAGCATGTCAGCGTGCTGTCAGCGCATCTTGCGAGAGTCGGTCTCGTGAACGGCGCAGGGGTAAGTCCCCGGAGCCGGACACGGGGAGAGGTGCCCGGAGTGGTTGATCGGGGACCAGCGAGCTCGCCTCACGGTCGGGCCCCCTCGGGGCCCACGCAGGTTCGAATCCTGCCCTCTCCGCCGTAAACCCCTTCAGGGGGCTGTGCCGGGCCGGCGCATCGGCCCCTGAGCCCGCGGTCACCGTTACTCGGGGACTGAGGTGCCTGGTGATAGTAGAGCCGCCGTCCAGTGTCACCCTCACAGACCGACTGCGCGGCCTGCTGACCCAGATCCACCCGTGGGATCTTTGACGCGTTGGACGAGCGGACCGTGACGGTCCCGGGCACCGTCGCTGCCGCCGGACCTAGATACCGGTCGTGCCGTCGAGCAACTCGCGCAGGATGTCGAGGTGACCGTTGTGGCGGGCTGTCTCCTCGGTGAGGTGCAGCAGGATCCAGCGCAGGTCGACGTGGAGGCCGTTGCGGATGGTTCCCTCAGCCCGCTTGTCCAGGTCGTTCCCGGCGACCAGTTCGCGGTAGCGGGCGCTCTGTTCGGCGTACTCCTCGAGCAACTGCGCCAGCGGGAATTCGACGGCGATACGCATCTCGCGGTCGGGGTCCTCATCCGTCCAGGGGCCCCGGTCCTCCTCCCCGAGGAAGACCACCTGGAACCAGTGGTACTCGACCCAGCGGAGATGGTTGATCACTCCGCTCATGGTCATCAGCGGTGAGCCGGGCAGGAGCGCCTTGCGGGCGTTCTCCGCGGAGACACCCTCGCACTTGGCGCGGGCGGTGTCCCGTGCGTAGTCGAGAAACGTGGTGAGCTGGGAGCGCTCGTCCCACGCGGGCGGTGTGTCGTCGATTCTCGTCATCGCGCGAAGCCTCCCCGATCACCGCGGCCGATGTCCAGGCATTTACCACCGAGTCTGTGCAGACGTAGTGGTCGGCGTCGGCGACATCACCGGCGACGGCGCGAGCGACCTGATCGCCCGCGACACTGCCGGCAACCGCCGCTCGCGCAAGGCAATCGGACGCCGCCCAGCCGGCCAGCACAGGTCCGTCCATGTAGAGGCCACTGGAGACGAACCACAGCCGGGCATCGAGCGTCTACAGGTGCGTGGGTGCGCACTGACCTCGCGCACCGAGTCGTATTCGAGGGGAACCGAACACGCATGAAGACCAAAACGACCACCGTGGCCCTTGCGGCGATCGTCGCTGCCGGCACCGCCGTCGCCGCCGTCCCGGCCTCGGCGGCCACCGCCAAGGCCGCGCCGTCGCGTTGCCACACCGCCGACCTGAAGGCCGGTTTCGCCACCGGGGACGACGCGAAGCCGGAGATGGGGCGGCCCGGGAAGCAGACGCAGGCGTTCGTCTGGTTCACCAACAAGAGCAACCGCACCTGCACCCTGTCCGGCTTCGCCGGTGTCGACATGGTCGGCGCCCAGAGGACCGACGGCACCTGGTCCCTGGTGCGCTCCTCCAAGAGGCCCACGAGGATCACCCTGGGGCGGGGGGACACGACGGACTTCAGCATCAACCTGCTCCCCGTTGCCAGGTCCACGCCGCAGAAGGAGAAGTTCGTCCCCGCGACGTTCCTGGTCACCCCGCCGAACGAGACGAAGCACTTCACCCTGAAGTGGCCCTTCGGCGGCCAGATCCTGAAGCAGGACGGTGCCACCCACCCGGGCACGTACCTCAACCCGGTCGGACAGTAATCCCCCGCGTCCGCGCGGTCAGGGCTCCAGGTGGGCCTTGACCGCGCGGCGCTCGTCCATCGCCCGGTAGCCCTCGGTGACCTGGGCCAGGGGCACGATGAGGTCGAAGACCCTGCCCGGCCGGATCAGGTCGGGCAGGAAGCGGTGGCCGGGTGCCGCGCCGCCGCGCGGGCCGACCTGGGAGAGGAACAGCTCGTGTCCGTCGACGGCCACGACGTGGCGGGGCGCCGACATCGCCGGAGGCGTCGACCGACCGCGTGGTAGCTTCGCGGCGGAGGCTCTCAAGTGCCGGCCCCGGACGAGATGTGCGCCGTACCCGGTCCGCTAAGACGACGCACTCAGGAGACGTCATGTCCGCAGGCACACCCTTCACGGATGTCGACCGCCCGCTTCGCCGGCCTCGCGAGTTGGACGTCCGTTGGATCCACGGCTCACCGTCGTCCAAGCACAACACCGACCCGGACATCCAGGTCTACGCGTACGACGAGCACACCGTCATCCTGCGGCAGAACATGGCGATCGACTACGAGGCACCGTTCCTGTTCCTGCTGTTCGGCGCCACGCAGGCGGTGCTGATCGACACCGGAGCCACCGCGTCCGCCGAGTTCTTCCCCCTGCGCCGGGTGGTTGACGAGCTCGTCGACGGCTGGCTCGCCCGCCACCCCCGACGGGACTACCACCTGCTGGTGCTGCACACCCACGCCCACGCCGATCACATCGCGGGCGACCGCCAGTTCGCCGACCGCCCTCGGACCACGGTGGTCGACGCGGAGCTCACGGCGGCCTGGAGGCACTTCGGATTCGATAAGGACCCCGACGCCGTGGCGCGAGTCGACCTGGGAGGCCGCGTGCTCGAGTGCCTGGCCACCCCCGGGCACCACGAGGCAGCGGTCACGTTCTACGACCCGTGGACCGGGTTCCTGCTCACCGGCGACACGGTCTACCCCGGCAGGCTCTACGTCCAGGACTGGTCCGCCCGCACCACCTACCAGCCCCACGAACCCCCGCTGCAGATGACCACCGGCCACCTGCAGGACATCCGCGCCGCGCTCAACGAGATCGGCGACCGACCCCGCCGACTCCCCTACCCCCTCTTCGTCATCTGCCCAGACGACTGAGCCACTGGCCCGGCCCGGGGCCGGTCATGGAGGCGGGGTCGGTGCCCGTCCTAACACGGGGATGACAAGGCGGGACGCGTCTTCGCGTGCTGCTTACAGGCGCTGGGTCCCGCTCTGGGCCGGCTCCTGTGCTCGGTGCGGGCGCCGTGGGCGGATGATTCCCGCGTTCCGGTCTGCACGAGCCATCTTGACGTACCAGAGGATTCCGAGCGGTGAGATCAGCAGGCTGGAGACCGCTCCGTAGAGCGGCATGAGCCAGATGACCGAATCCCTGGTGTTCCAGTGCACGTAGAAGGCAAGCAGAAGGTAGGCCAGCATCACGACACCGAGGACCGCGGTGGACATGGTGCATCCAAGGTCGTTGACCAGCTCGGCAGCGGTGATCCAGCGCAGGGGGGCCAGAAGGACCGTCGCGGCGCCGTAGGCCCAGACCAGCGGGTGTCTGCGGGCGAACCGGAAGTTCACGATGTAGAGCCGTACTTCACCGCCGGCCCAGGCCAGACGCTGGCGCCACCACGGCTTGAAGTTGTCCGGAACGATGGTGGGCACTTCGAACGGCACATGGCCGACCCGGTAACCCAAGGCGTTGGCCAGGATGCCGAGTTCGACGTCGTTGCCCTGGAAGAACAGGGAGTGGCGCCGCATGATCTGGCGGTGCGCCTCGGTGCGCGCAGCGTGGCAGGCGCCGGACACCAGCCATGGGACGACCCTTCGCAACTGCATGGCGAGGCGATACTCGTGTGCCTGGATGCGTCCGAGGAGCCGGCGGGTGTTCATCGGGACCAGGCGTATGGAGGCCAGGTCGAGTTTGCGGACGGCGAGTGCGCCCACCAGTTCGCTGAGGGGGCGGACGGTGGTGGTGTCGGCATCCAGGCACACCACCCACTCGGCCCGGACCCATTCGAGTGCGTCGCGGACGACGCGGTCCCGGATCGTGCCGCCGGTCTGCCTTTTGCCGGAACGGCCTTCGCTCGGGCGGGAGACCTCGCCTCTGAAGACGCGGAAGCCGTTGGCCTGGGCGATGGCGTCCAGTTCCCGGTTGAATTCGTCCGTCTCCGTCGTGGTGGTGCACAGCAGGACGCGGCTGCCGTATGTGCGCAGGAAGTCCACGTTCTCCAGGTAGCGCACGCTGCCGTAGATGGGGACCAGGACTTCGAAGTCCTCCACGGGTGTGGGCGGTGCGTAGTCGGCGCGGGCGTTTCTGGCCCGCACACTGCCGACCATGTCCACCAGGGTGAAGAGGAGCGGCAGGGTCAGGACCGAGATGGCCAGGCCTATCCAGGGGTTCAGGCTCACGGTCGCGTCTCCAGCGAGGACGCGTCCTCGGACTCGGCGTCGGGCAGGAGATTGCTCATGGCGGCCACGAGCAGTTCGCTCTCCACCGTGCCCACCAGACTGCCCAGTTCCTCGACCCGTCTCAGCAGATCGGGGCGCACCGCCGTGCGCGGGCGGACGCACCAGATACGGGGGTCGGCGGTCGATTCGCGCTGTTCGGTCTTCTCGTCCAGCAGTTCCTCGTGCAGCTTCTCGCCTTCCCGCAGACCGGTGTACGTGATCTCCACACCGGGGGCCTGCACGGCAGCGACGTAACGGTCGACGAGGTCGGCGATTCGCACCGGCTGCCCCATGTCGAGGATGTAGGTCTCGCCCGCGGTGGCCATGGTCGCGGCCTCGATGACGAGGCTGGAGGCCTGCGGAATGGTCATGAAGAAGCGCGTGACGTCGGGGCTGGTCAAAGTGACGGGTCTTCCGTTGCCGACCTGCCAGGCCAGGCTGTGCAGGAAAGACCCGCGACTGCCGATGACGTTACCAAATCGGACAGAGCCCACCCGCATGGATCCGCCTGCGTACGCCTGCACGATCACCTCACCCAGACGCTTGGTCAGGCCCAGGACGGAGGTGGGGCGGGCGGCCTTGTCGGTGGAGACGAAGATGAAGCGGTCGACCCCCGCTTCCGCCGCGGCTCTGACAACGTTGGCCGTGCCGATCACGTTGCTGAGGACACCCTGCGCGGGATAACGCTGCAGCAACGGGAGGTGCTTGTGGGCGGCGGCGTGGAAGACGATGTGGGGTCGCACCCGGGCCATGAGCTCCCGCATGGCATCCGCCTGGCGTATGTCACCCAGAACCACCGTGTCGTCGTCCAGCAGTCCATGACCGTGAAGGTCCAACTGGATTGCGTGCAGGGCCGACTCGTCATGGTCGACCAAGTGGATGCTTGCGGGGGACAGCTGCCACAGCTGGCGCACGAGCTCGCTTCCGATCGATCCGCCCGCGCCGGTCACCAGGATTCGTCGAGCACCGACGAGCAGCCTGGCCTCACGGCTGTGTACAACGTCCGGCCTTCCGCCGAGCAGGTCGCCGGCGTTCACCGACGAGAGCTGCTGAATCGTTCCTGCGGAATTCCGTGGCGCCACCGCGGTCATGGAAGCTCCCTTTCTGGACCGGCGCGCCAGGGCGGCGTCCGGTGACGATCGATGCTGCGAGCGTGCGAAGCCGACCGCGGGAGTGTCTTCGCGGGTGGGAGATGGCGCAGTCGGCGAGGAGCGTCAGCGGGCGACCCGACGAGGGTGCAGCGGCGGCCGTTGTCCCGACCGTGCAAGTGATGAGCACCTGACGCGATCAAGAGAAATACATGAGTCACGCACACATTGCAAGGCGGAAGTGAAGGAAGAGTGATGAAGACGTGAGGGTGGTGTGCACTCTTCGCCCGTATAACCATCGTTAAGCGGACATACGTTGTGGCCGATTGTGAAGAAAATGTGTGCAGCACGCCTCGCCTTGAGCAGTGCACGGGCGAACGACAAGGGGTCGTCGGCAGCAGCCGGCCAGGGCCGCCACACCGATGGTGACGCGCAAAGACATCACGACTGAACCGGTCGGGCCAACTTTGTTGCCTCTCGGGAAAGTTTAATCACGAACTAATCACTTTCGCTTCCCCCAGGGCAACTGCGTGGCTCCTTCACCGGTCACACACCTGCAAGCGCAGCAGAAGCGCACGGGGAGCACCATGAATCAGCAGCAGTACCCCCAGCCTCGGCGGTTCGGACTGGCGTCCAGGACACGGCGACCGTCAGGAACGCTCCGGGCCGTTCCGGCGGCTGGGCCCGGTGACTTCGCGCAGAAGGGAAGTGAGCGGCCGGTGTCCGTCGCGGAAGCAGGGCCTCGCCGAGGCCTTCGGCGGTGACGGCGGCCGGGGTCGGGCCCCGTCCGCGGCGTCCCGGTCGGCCGGGGGCCGAACGGGCAAGGGTCGGGTGCCGACGGGCCCGGGGGCCGCGGACCGGAGGGTGCCGCGGTGTCCGCCGGGCCGGGAGGGAGCCGGGCCGGCCCGGCTCGTCTACCGCCCCGGCTGTCCGGTCAGCGCGGCCAGTGCGGCGATCGCCCGCTCCAGGGGCCGGTCCCGGCCCTGGCCTTCGACGCCGAGGGCGGCTGCCAGAGCGCCGGCGTCACCGCTGCGGACGGCGCCCCACACCAGGTCGGCCGGAGCGGACGGCTCGTCGGCGACCCGGCCGATGCTGATCCACTCTCCCCTGCCATGACGCACACCTTCCTACCTGGCCGCATCGAGGAACGGCCGAACGAGGCCCGCCTGCACGAAGACCCTCGCGGTCCCGCCTGACGCCCGTCTGACCGATGACTGATGCAACGCACCGCGGCCAGGGCTGTCGGCCGACGGACAGCCGTTCCGCTCCGGACGGGGCGGCCGCCGATCCCTCCGGACGCCGCCACGGCCCGTGGCGGGCCCGGCGACCGACGCACCGGTCGACCGCCGCGCCGAACGAAGGTGCTAGCCCGCCGACTTCACGGTCAGGTCACCGTTCGTCGTGGACAGGTCCAAGCGGTACCTGCCCGACGGGTCGTTCTTGAACCCCACCTTCTTGTCGCCGTTGGTGTCGTGCGCCGAGATCGCGTAGTCGGCCGGCGGGGCCGTGACCGTGAGGCCGCCGCTGGTCGTGCGGGCCTTGATGTTCTGCGGAGTGTCCGCCTCGATCGTCACCTCGCCGTTCGACGTCTGCGTGTCCACGCCTCCGCCTTTGGCGTTCTTGACGTGGACGTCGCCGTTGGACGTGCGCAGCTTCACCGGTCCCCTGGCATCGTCCACCGCGATCTCGCCGTTGCTCGAGTGCACGTCGACCGCGCCGACACCCTTCAGCGTGACGCCACCGTTGGTCGTGCCCCCGGTCACCGGAAGTCCCGCGGGCACCTTGACGACGTAATCGACGCCGCAGTCGTCGCCGCAGCCGGCCAGCGTCAGAACGCCGTTCGCGACACTGAACGAGGTGCCGCTCCGCTTGTCACCGCGGTAGTCGACCTTGCGGTGGACGGTAACCGTCGAGACGTCCCCCGAGGCGTCCACCTCCACCCCGCCGTTCCTGCTGTCGATACGGATCGAGGTGATCTTCTGGGACACCTTCGCATCATCCTGGAAAGTCTTCTGATCGACGGCCGAGCACGCGGTGAGCACGCCGACGGTGAGGGCGGTCAGAGCCGCTGCCGCAAGAAGACGTGCCTGTGGGCGTCGCATGAAGTTCCCCCGGTGTAGCGAGTTGGATCGGCGTTCAGTCAACGCGACTCTACGCAGCCACCGTGGCGCCCACGATGGGGAAAACCCCCCAATGCCCGGACCGGGCCGGCATCCACGAGGACCCCGGCCGCGGTGCGGCGATCACCCGACCGACTGCAGGTCTCCACCGGAGCGGGGCTGGGCGGTTGGGAGCCTCGCGGTGAAGTACATCGCCAGGACGGAGGTGAAGGCCAGGATGGCGAGCGCGGCGCGCAGGCCGTCCAACCTGGCGTCGGCGTTGGCCTCCAGCGCTGCCTGGGCCACCTTCTGGCTCGTGCCCGCTTCATCGAGAGCGGTCTTGAGCTGGGCGTCCGACAGAAAGGTCGCCCCACTCTGGAGTTTGATCGCCGCTTCGTTCTTCACCCTGGCCGGGACGGCCGGATTGTCCGCGATGTGGGTCAGGAACGAGGAGGTGAGTACGGCGAGCAGGATCGACCCCGCCAGAGCCGTGCCGATGGAGGAGCCGAGGTTGGTGACGGCGTTCTGCACACCACCGACGTCTGCGCTCTGTTCGTCCGGCACCGCGGAGACGGTGACGGAGCCGAGCTGGGACGCCAGCGCACCCAAGCCGAGCCCGATGAGCAGGAGAGGAACTGTGACGATCTCCGCTCCCGCGCCCGTGTCGAGGGCGGCCATGAGGAGCACCGCGCCGGCGAGGATCGCGACGATCCCGAGCCGGACCACCCGCCTCGGTGAGATGTCGGGGAGGAGACGTGGGATGAGGGTTGCGGCTGCCACCAACGTCAGCGACAGCGGTAGAAGTCGTCCGCCGGTCGCGAGCGCGGACAGGCCCAGAGCGACCGACAGGTACAGCGGTACGACGAAGAACACGCCCATCATGACGAGGTACTGGAAGAAGAACATGGTCAAACCGCCGGTGAGCTGCTTGTTGTGCAGCAGGGCCGGGTCGAGGAGCGGTTCCCGGCGCTGTGCCACGAGGCGGCCCTCCCACGCGGTGAAGAACCAGATCAAGAGCACGCCCGTCAGCATCAGCCACACGACGAGCGAGACTCCCAGCCACGACGGGGCGTCGGCCTTCGGCCTGAACCAGCCCCATTCGTCGGAGCGGAGCACACCGAAGACAAAGGTGCCGAGCCCGAGCGCGGACAGCCCGGTGCCGACGAAGTCGATGTGCGGACGCTCGCCGCTCGGCACGTCGGTGAGACGGCGAGCGAGGAACAGGATGCCGACCACGACCAGGACCTCACCGGCGAACACCCATCGCCAGGAAAGGTAGGTGGTTGCGAAGCCTCCGATGAGCGGCCCGAGCGCGATCGCCACGGCACCCGCGGCCGCGACCAGTCCATAGGCGGCCGCCCGTCGTTCCACGGCGAAGTTGCCGGCTACCAGCGCTACGACCGCGGGCAGGATGAGCACAGCCCCGATTCCTTCGAGGAACGACCAGCCGACCAGCAGCACGCCCAGATTCGGCGCGAGAGCGGTGGTGAGGGAGCCGCATCCGTAGATACAGCAGCCGATCATGAAACCCCGCCTTCGGCCGAGCAACGCTCCGACCTTGCCGCCGGGAATCATGAACATCGCCATCACGAGTGTGTACGCCGTGATGGCGCCTTGAATCCCGGTCACGGTCGTGCCGACGTCTACGGCGACCGCAGCGATTGAAACGTTCATGACGGAACTGTCGAGCGCCATCAGGAACTGGCCGGCAGCAAGTGTCAGCAGAACGACCCGCGCTCCTGCTGCCGAGCTCTTGGTCGTGCCGGCTCCGGGAGTCATGCGCGCAGCATCTCAGCCACCCCGGCGGCACCTCCGGGACCACGCCACGCAGATCAACCGCTTGGCGGGTATGAAGACGATCAGCCCGGCGTATAGCGAGGCCCTATTAGGCGTACAGATCCTCCAGGTCGGCTCGAAGGGGCCAGAGGGCCAACGTCGACCACAGACTGAAACCGTGGCCTCTGCGGTGAAGGCCGCCGCCGACAACGCCGTTGGCGAGCCGCACGCGAGGAACTCGCGGTCCCCGAACCCGCTCTTACCGGGTGGTGCTGTGATGGGCGGGACACGGTGACCGACGTGACGGGAAGGTTGGAGGACGGTGCAATTCGGGCGTTATCCGGTGCGGTGGCACATCGTGCTGCTCACTCTGTGGACGGTCGTCTGGTTCGCGGTGGCCGAACGGCACGCGGCCGTGTCCTGGCACTATCTGCGCCAGGGGGAGCAACTGCTCTTCGGCCAGGCGAACGGCGGCGGACTCGCCCTGTATGCCAACCACCCCGAGCTGCAGATAGGCCCCGTCAGCTTCCTGACCGCCGGACTCTTCGCACCTTTCCCCGCCGATCTCGGTGAGAAACTCGCCGACGCCTTCATGTCCGGCCTCGGCCTCTACATGCTCGTCCTGGTCGGCCGTGCCGCCGCCGACCATTACCTCGGCACGGGCGTCAACCACAAGCGCCTACAACAACGCGTCCTCATCGCCGGCGCCGCATTCATCCCCATGTGGGTGGAGGTCGCGGTCCGTTTCGCCCATCTCGACGACGTCCTCGCCCTGTTCTTCACTACGCTCGCCGTCCGCGCACTGGTCCGGGGCAACGCGACGGCGGTGGGCGCCCTCCTGGCTCTCGCGGTCGACTCCAAGCCCTGGGCCGTCGGATTCCTGTCCCTGCTGCTCGCCCTGCCCCGCCCGGCCCGCCTGCGCGCCGCGGCCTGGACGTTCGGCCTGGTGGCGGTGGCCTGGCTGCCCTTCTACCTGACCCATCTGGAAACCCTGCACGCGGCCCGCTTCACGATCCCCAACCAGCTCGCTTCCTCACTGCGCTGGTTCGGCGTCGACGACCCCCGGACCCCCTGGTGGGACCGCCCCGCCCAGTTGGCCCTCGGCATGGGCCTGGGCGCACTGGCAGTACGACGCGGACGCTGGCCGGCGGTGGTGTTCCTGGCGGCCGACGCCCGCATCGTCCTCGACCCGAGCGTGTACACGTACTACAACGCGTCGGTCCTGCTCGGCACCCTGATCTGGGACTCGATCGGCCAGCGCCGCCTGGTCCCGTGGGTCAGCTGGATCGCCCTGATCTCCCTGTACGGCAGCGCCCTGCTGATCCCGTCGGACGCCGCCCGGGGCTTCATCCGCCTGGCGTTCTGCCTGGGCTCGGCGGCGTACGTCCTTCTGTGGCCCCAGCGCCCCCCGCGCGGCGACCGCCGCCGCCCCGCAGGCGAGCCGGTGCAAGGGGCGCTCGCCAGCAACTGAAACGGGTCGCACGGGCGTGAGGACGCGGTGGAGGACCAGGGACCGGCTCAGTCCGCCGGTCGGATCAGGCGGTGGCCGAAGCGAGGCGTACCGGCACCGCGGTCAGGGCCTCCCGGTGAACATCGGCCCACCGAACAGGACCGCCAGGGCATGTCAGCCCCGCCCCGGTCACGCTGCTTTCGCGTCCTCACCGGCCAGGAACGGATGCAGCAGCGCGAGCAGGGCGTGCGGCCGGTGCAGCGGGATGATGTGGCCGCAGTCATCGATGACGTGTCCGGTGAGATCGTCGGTGACCGGGCGGAGTTGGCGTTCCAGCGCGGCACCGACCGGCCGGGCGCCCAGCGCCATCGTGGGCACCGTCAGGCGGGCAGTGGCGACCGCCTGTTCAATCTGTACCGCGCTCTTGGGCAGGGCCCGGTAGTACGAGAACGCGCAGCTCAACGCCTGGCGGCCGGTGTATGCGCGGACGAACGCGTCCCGGAGGGCCGGGCGCACCCCGTCGCCGAGTGTGCCGGCGCTCAGAAACCAGTCGACGTAGGCGGCCTCGTGGCCCTCCAACACGGTCTCGGCGAGGCTGGGCGCGGCGGAGTGGAAGCCGAACCACCACGGGGGCCCCTCGGCGAGGAAGTCCTCGGCTCCAGGAAGCCTGCCCAGCAGGGACTCCATGACGACCAGGCGCCGGACGAGACCGGGGTGGCGCAGAGCGAGGAGGAAGGCCGGCGCGGTGCCCGCGTCGATGCCCACCACAGTGGCCGAGGACACGCCGAGCGCGGCGAGAAGCGCCGCGGCGTCCTCGGCCAGGGTGCCCGCGTCGTACCCGGAGGCGGCGCGGCCGCTCGCGCCGAACCCTCGCAGGTCCGGAGCGATGACGCGGTAGCGGCCGGACAGATCGGCCATGACGTCCGTCCACAGCTCCCAGGTATGCGGGAAGCCGTGCAGCAGCAGGACAGCCGGGCCCGATCCGCAGAGGGCGACATTCAGTTCGACACCGTTGGCGAGGACGCGTCGCAACTCGGGCATGGAGGGACTCCAGGTGCTCGGTGAGTGATAGTGACCAGGTCACGCTAGGGAACTAACCTGGTCTGCCCAAGACGGCACTTTCCCTTCAGGTGGTGAGTCCCAGGTGACCACGTCGAGGCCCGGCGGACGTGACCAGCGCCCCGGTGAGCGCGGGGACCTGCTGGATCCGCGCTGTCCGACCCGCCGGTTGCTCGACCGTATCGGCACCAAGTGGACGTCGATGGTGGTCAAGGTGCTGGCGGAGGAGGCTCCGGGCGAGCTGCGTTTCGCGGATCTGCGGCGCCGTGTCCCGGGCATCTCACAGAAGATGCTGTCCGTCACCCTGCGGAGTCTGGTCCGCGATGGTCTGGTCGCGCGCCGCGTGGAACCCACCGTGCCGCCCGCCGTCCACTACCGGCTCACCGAGCTCGGCCTGTCCCTCGAAGGACCGCTCTCCGCCCTGCGGGTCTGGGCTGAGACGCACATGCCCGAGATCGACCGCAGCAACCGGCTCGCCGACGAGGCACCCTCATCCCCCACTTAGACCCTGTCCTGTGTGGTGAGGCGGCCGAGTCGCTTGTAGCAGCACAGGGCAGCGGCCAGGCCGAGAAGACGCCAGCCTCAGGGGCGCCACTTCGGGCCGCCTGCGGGCCCCGTGCAACGCAGCGCGGTACCGGCGCGGCCGGCCCCGGCCGGCCGCTCGGCCAGCACGGTCGGCCAGTGCTCTGCAACGCGCTCGCGCAGCCCGCGGACGACGACCAGGTAGGGGCCGGGAGCCGTGACCGCGTCGCCGACGGTGGCTTCGGGAGTGGCGCTCATGAGGGCCTCTCCGCGGGGGGTTCGGACTCCGCCGCCGGTGCCGCGAGGCCGCCGACGCGGAGCAGGTCGCGCTCGTACCAGTGCCGTCCGACCAGGAAGGCCGCCGTCGCCGCGATCGCGACGAGGGGCACCACGCGCAGGGCGCCCAGCAGGCCGACGTGGTCCGCCAGCACGCCGGTCAGCGCCGGTCCGGGCGCCAGGCCGAGCAGGCTGTTGGCCAGGGTGAGGGTGCCGAAGGCGGTCGCGGCGACGGACGCGGGGGTCAGGTTCGCCACCATGGCCGCCGCGGGGCCCGCAGACCCGGCCGACAGCAGCGCGCCGAACGCCAGCGCGCCCAACTGAACCGGTCCGTCGGGGAGTTGAAAAGCCACCGTGAGCAGCACCAGCGAGCCGAGGCTGCACCCGACGGCGACGGCCCACTTGCGGATGGAGACGCCCGCGCTGATCCGGTCGGATACGACACCGCCGAGGATCATGCCTACGCCGATGATCAGCGCGTAGCCGCCGGCCGCGCTGCCCGACTGGGCGGTCGTGAGGTGGTAGTAGCGGTTGAAGTAGCTCGGCAGCCAGGACAGCAGCGTGGCGGCGACGAACAGCTGCAGTCCGCTGCCGACGTAGGCGCTGATGACGGAGACGGAGGAGAACAGCCGCGGCAGGTGCGCGCGCAGCGGCACGTTCGCCGGTGCCGGGGGCGCGTCCCGCGATCCGGCGGCGCTCGCCCCGGCGGCATCCGACGGATCCTCGGCGGAGTCCGCGACCCGCACGAGCCTGCGCTCCTTGACGACGACGCCGTAGACCGCGGCGAGCACCAGGCCGAAGATGCCCATGACGGCGAACGCCCAACGCCAGCCGGCCGCCTGGGCCACAGCGCCACCGATGGAGACGCCGAGCACGGCCCCGAACGCACCGCCCGCGATGAAGGTGCCGGAGAGGGTGGCCCGCAGGGCGACGGGGAAGATGCTCAGCACCACGGCGATCCCGACGCTGCCGTAGGCCGCCTCGCCGATGCCGACGAAGAGACGGGCCACGAACATCTGGCCGTAGTCCGCCGACATCGCGCATCCGACGGTGGCGATGGACCAGAGCGTGGCGGCGAACAGCAGACAGCGCACCCGCCCCCACCGGTCGGCCATGAGGGACATCGGGAAGGTCAGCACGCCGACCGCCAGCGCCACGATGCTGCTGAGCGACCCGAGGGCGGCGTCCGACAACAGCCACTCGGACTTGAGCATCGGGAAGACGGCGTTGAGAACCTGCCGGGACATGTAGTCCGACAGCAGCAGGCCGAAGCTGAGCGCGAAGACCGTCCAGGCGTAGCCCCGGGGAACGGGCCACACCGAGGGGAAGGCCCCTGGGGCCGGGAGGGTCGCCTCCACGGTGGGAGCCGAGGTCTGCGCAGGGGTGTGAAACTCCATTGTCATCACCTCTACTGCTCGAAAGTGCACAGGAGTTGCAGGTCAGAAGGGTTTGTCGCCCACGATCCCGGCGCGCTCCATCTTGCGGACGCCGGGCCAGTAGTCCTGTACGGCGTAGTGCTGGGTCGACCGGTTGTCCCAGATGGCTACGGAACCGGGGGTCCAGCGCCAGCGCACCTGGTACTCGGGGACGGCGGCCTGGCTGATCAGGTAGCTGAGCAAGTGGCTCGCGCCGGGCGCGTAGTCCTGGCCGAACCGGACGTTCGCCGGGGTGTGGAAGTTGGTGAAGTGCGTGGTGAAGGCGTTGACGAAGAGGATCTTCTCCCCGGTCTCGGGGTGCGTCCGCACCACCGGGTGCTCGGCGTCCGGGTACTGCTCGTGGAGCGCGATCCGCTTCTCCTCGGGCATGACCGCGCCGAAGCTGGCCTCGATGCTGTGCCGGGCCCGCAACCCCGCGATCTGCGCCTTCACGTGGGCGGGCAGCCTGTCGTACGCCGCCACCATGTCGACCCAGATGGTGTCGCCGCCTACCGGGGGCGACTCGACGCAGTGCAGCACGGCGCCCATCGACGGGTTCACCCGCCAGGTACCGTCCGTGTGGAGGGCGTTCTCGTAGTGCTCCGGCGCGCTGTCCAGCTCCTTGTAGATGCGGACCAGGCCGGGGTGGTCGGGGTCGCTGCCGGCGACGGGGTGGTCCTCCAGCGCGCCGAAGCGCGACGCGAAGGCGACATGCTCGGCGCGCGAGAGGTCCTGGTCCCGCAGGAACAGCACGCGGTGCTCCAGCAGCAGGCTCTTGATCTCGGCGAACAGGTCGTCGTCACGGACGGCGTCGGCGATGTTCACACCGCGCAGTTCGGCGCCGATGGCGCAGGTCAGCCGCTCGACCTCGATCGAGGTGCATCGGGCGCCCTGGCGCGCCCGCGCCCGCCCCGGGGCGTGGCCGGACGGCGAAAGGATGTCTGTCATGGGTGCTCGCTCCATGGGGTCACTAGGTGGGGGAAGGTCCGGGAAGAGGCGGGGCTCAGAGGACGAAGACGGACGACCCCGTGGTCCGCCCGGACTCCAGGTCGCGATGGGCCTGCTCCGCGTCCTTGAGGTCATAGCGCTGATTGATCTCGATCCTGATGCGGCCGGCGACGACGTGCTCGAACAGCTCGCCCGCGAGCGCGGCACGCTCGGCCGGGTCGGCGATGTAGTCGGCCAGCGCGGGCCTGGTGACGAACACCGACCCCGCCAGGGCGAGTCGCATCGCGTCGATCGGCGGCACCGGGCCCGACGCGGTGCCGAAGCAGACCAGCAGTCCGCGGCGGGCCAGGGAGGCCAGCGAGCCCGCGAAGGTGTCCTTGCCGATGCTGTCGAACACCACCGGGACCCCCGCCCCGCCTGTCAGCTCCCGCACCCGCTCGGCCACGTCCTCGTGCCGGTAGCGGATGACGTGCTCGCATCCGTGTGCCAGGGCGAGTTCGGCCTTCTCCTCGCTGGACACCGTCCCGATCACACGGATGCCGAGCAGTGCGGCCCACTGGCTCAGGATCAGGCCCACCCCGCCCGCCGCCGCGTGCAGCAGCACGGTGTCGCCTGACTTCAGCGTGTGGATCCTGCGCAGCAGATAGGCCGCCGTCAGGCCGCGCATGGTCATCGCGGCCGCCGTCTCGCAACTGATCTGCCGGGGCAGCACGATCAGGTGCGAGGCGGGCATGATCCGCTCCGTGCTGTAGGCACCGAGCGGACTTCCGGTGTACGTGACGCGATCGCCCGCGGCGACGCCGGTGACGCCCTCGCCGACCGCCTCCACCACGCCGGCGGCCTCGACGCCCATGCCCTCGGGCAGCCGGACCGGGTACAGGCCGGTGCGGAAGTAGGTGTCGGCGAAGTTGAGCCCGACGGCCTCGTGCCGCACGCGCACCTCACCGGGGCCGGGCTCGCCGACGGTCACCTCCTCCCAGCTGAGGACGTCGGGGCCACCGGTTTCGTGGAAGCGGACGGCATGTGCCACGGGGTGCTCCAGGGAGGGGTCGTAGGAGGGTCGCAGCCGCAGGTGGGGCCGCGGGCCGGCGAAGGTACGGGCGAGGGACGGGTGGGGATCAGGCGTCGCGCAGCATGAAGCCGCGCTGTCCCGGACGGCGGTTGGGCACCATGCCGAGGCGGGCCAGCGTCTCGTCGGTGTCGGCGTAGTACTCGCCGATCCGGTAGATCCGCTTCGCGTCCGTGCCGGTGGCGATGTCCCGGCCGAGCGCCTCGGAGATCTGCACCATCTGCTCGACCTGCGCCACGGAGGACATCGGCTCGCCCTTGGCACGCCACAGGTTGTCCTCGTTGCCGACGCGCACGTGCTGGCCGAGGGCGATGGCCACCGCGTTCATCGGGGCCACGGCGCGCATGGAACTCTCGACCGTGAGGACGGCGCCGTCCGGTACACGACGGATGAACTCGACCAGGTCCGCCGGGTGCCGACCGGCGAAACCGCCACCTATGGCGACGTAGTTGAGGACCAGCGGGCCGGTGTGGACGCCCGCGCGGATCAGCCGCTCGACGGTCTCCAGCTGCGCCAGGTGCGCGAGCTGGAAGTGCGGCTGGATGCCGCTCGCGCGCAGCCTCTTGAGGTGCTCCAGGTAGAAGTCCGGACCGGCCTCGACGACCATGTCGCGGTAGGCGCGGTAGTAGTCGGGCTTCGCCATCGAGGTGCCCGCCAGGTCGTCGTCGTTCATGATTTCGACGATGTTCATCTGGCTGGTGTTGATCGCGATGGTCACCTGGTCGGGCGCCGGAGTGAGTTCGGCGAGCAGGTGACGGGTGTCGTACGCGAGCCACTTGGCGTCGCCGCCCTCGCCCTCGGGGGCGAAGGAGATCGAACCGCCGATCTGCAGCACCATGTCCGGCACGGCCTCGCGCAGCCGGCCGAGCAGCTCGTTGAACATGGACATCCGCTTGGAGCCCTTGCCGTCGAGCTCACGGACGTGGATGTGCAGCACGGTCGCGCCGGCGTTGTGGCAGTCGACGGCCGCCTGGACGTGCTCGTCCATGGTCAGCGGCAGGTCCTCCGCGTCGCCGGGCAGCCACTCCGGCCCGTACGGCGCGGCCTGGATGACCAACTTCTCCTGGTTCTCCGGGAAGAGAGAGTCGTCGTGGAAGTGCACGGTGCGTCTCCTTGAAGCGGGGTTCGGGGGTACACCTCGGTCGCCGCGGGTACGGCGATGCGGCGTTGGGAAGAGGGGGTTGCGGCTCTGCGGCGGCGCGGGGACGGGCTCTACGGCTCTGGCACTCAGAAGCGGTGAACTCCTTCCGGAGGTCCGCCGACTGTGCGGTGGTGCAAACGTAGGGCGGGCGGCACCGGCTCGCTTCACCTGACGTGACAGGTCACTTGCCAATCGGGGACAGGTGCCCGGCCGAACGGACGCGCAGGACGGGGCGCCGCCTCAGCTCTCGCCGGGCGTCGCCGCTCCGCCGCCCCCGCTCCGGCGCCACTCCCGCGGTCCTACGCCGTAGTGCTCGTGGAACCAGCGGGAGAACGCGCTCAGCGACGAGAACCCAAGCAGCGTGGACACCTCGGTCAGCGACCTGCTCGGGTTGGGCACGAACTGCTCCGCGAGCGCCGAGCGGGTGGACTGCAGCAGCGAGGAGAACGTCTGCCCGGAGCGTGCGAGATGCCGGTGGACGGTGCGCCGGTCGACGCCGAGGCTGCGTGCGACCTGCTCGATGGAGCAGCGCCCGGTCGGCAGCAGCGCCTCGATGAGGTCGCGCACCCGGTCCGCCTCGGTCGCTTCCCGCAGCGCCGCGACGGGCTCGAAGTACTGCCGGGTGTAGCTGCGCAGCTGCGCGTCGGCCATCGCGTTGGCCGCGTCCAGGTCGTCGGCGTAGAACTCGATGCCGTTGAAGCCGCGGTCGAACTCGACCACGGGCCCGAACGCGCGGCGGTGGCTCGCGGTGTCGCGCGGCGCCGGGTGTGCGAAGCGGACCGCCGACGGCCGCCAGTGCGGCCCGAGGAAGCCGCACAGCACCCGGTGGAACGCGGCCACCGCGAGCTCCGTGCCCTGCCGGGCCGGCTGCGGCTCGCCGAGCCGCACGTCGACCTTGAGCGTCGCGACGCCGTTGCCCTCGGAGAGCCGGGCGTGCAGGACCTCGTTGTAGGTGTGCTGGTGGCGGATGAGCAGGGCCAGGGCGCTGCGCACGTCGGGCTCCTCGCGCACCAGGAGGCTGATCGGGCCGAGATTGGAGAAGCGCCGCAGCTCCGCCAGGAGCAGCCCGAAGTCCTCGCGCGCGGAGGCGGCCGCGGACAGCTCCAGCAGCCGGACCACGGCCGTACCCGAGATCCACCGGTCCTGGACGGCGAGGTCGGCGGTGTCGAGCCCGACGCTCTTCATCAGCGCGCGCGGGTCGAGACCCAGGGAACGGCTCAGTTCGACGTAACCGTTCAGCGCGGCGGTACGGACAAGGGGTCTCATGGGCAGGCTCCGGGGGCTGCGGGTCCCCAGAAGCTAGGTTTTCCGTCCCCGTGGGTCAAGCATGCGGACCGGATGATCACTGACATCCCCGTCGACGCGGGACGGCACCCGTGCCGCACGTCCATCGGTGATCTGATCGCGGACGGCGCCTACGCCGAACACCCGCGCGTCCCGGCCCGCGTCGAGCACACCTTTGCGCGCATGAAGACCTGGAAGATCGTCCGTGACCGCCACCAAGGGGGCGACGGCCTCCACCACGCCGTCCAGGCCGTCGCCGCCATGCACAACCTCACCCTGGCAGGGTAGAAACAGCAGCTCAACTGCCACTCAACCCTGTTCACCGCCGACCTTCCGCAGCACCCCTTCAGCCGCGCGTCCGTCGGCGCGACAGCGTGACGCCCGCGACGCCGGCCGCCAGCGCTGCTGCCGCCGACGCCGCGATCCAGGGCAGTGCGCCCGCGCCGGTGGAGGCCATCACACCGCCCTCGGGGCTCGTCCCGCCGGACGTGGCGCCGCCGTTGGAGGCCGAGCCCCCGTTGGAGGCGCCGGCGCTCGGGGACGCCGATGCGGAAGGAGAGGGAGAGGGAGAAGGGGAAGCGGAGGGCGAGGCCGACGGGGTGCCGCCGGTGATCGTCAGGGTCACGGGTGCGGAGTCGTTCTCCGGGTGGTTGTCGCGGTTGGGGAAGTCGGTGCGGCCCGTGGCCTCGATGGAACCGGCCTTCGGATGGGCGACGGCCTCCTGGATCTTCACGTAGAAGGTGAGCTCGCTGGTGTCGCCGGCCGGGAAGATGTCCGGGATCTCGCACTCGTAGGTGCGGGTGCCCTTGATGGGTGCGCCGCAGGCGTGGTCGTCGTCCTCGCCGGGGAAGGGGATCTTCGTGATCACGGTGCCCTCGGGCGGGGTGACGCGATAGGTGCCGGAACCCTGGCCGGGGCGGCTGTAGAGGTTCATCGAACCCGGGCCCTCGTTCTTCACACCGAGGGTCACCGGTACCGTCTGGCCCAGCTTGCCGGTGACCTCGCCGCCGATCGCGCGGTAGTCCGCGTGCTGGGTGGTGGACACCTCGACGAAGCCGCCGAAGTCGGGGAACCCGGAAGCGGACACGGGCTTGAGGCCGAGCTCCGGTCCGCTGCCGGTGACGGTGTAGTCCGCCGGATCGTCGTACTCCCACGGATTGCCGCTGCCCAGGGGCCAGGTGGAGTAGTTGATGGTGGCGTACATCAGGTCGTTCGACGTGGTGAAGTGCCACGGCTTGTCGAAGGCGTAGGCCGTGCCGGGCTCGATCGGGGTGTCGAAGGTGCAGTACGCGGTGGGCTGCGGCATCGGCCGGTAGTGGCAGTTGCTGTACTGCTCGGCGACCTTCAGCCCCTCCTCGCCGAACAGCTTCACGCCGATGCCTCGGGGCGCGGCCAGTGGGCCGACGTTGGCGACGGCGGGCGTGAGGTCGAAGCCGGCGCCGGGTGTGACATCGGCAATCGCCTTTTCCCGCTGGGTGAGCAGCTTGGGGCCGCCGACGACCGCGTGCGTCGTGGCGGTGGCCGTCCCGGCGTCGCTGGACGTCGCGGTGTAGTGGATGTCGCCGGAGGCGCCGGGCTTCGTGCCCTTCGCCCCTTTGATGTAGAACGGCTGGACGCTGGTTTTGCCGTCGATCGAGGTGTAGGCGCAGGTGTAGACGTAGGCCTGGTGCGAGCAGGCACCCCCGGCACCGGTGATGACCGCCTTGCCCTCGAGTTCCGTGGCGTCGATGGTCAGTTTGACGTTCTTGGCCAGGGGCTTGGTGCCCTCCGGGGCGCTGAGGTTGAGTTCGAGGAGGAACAGGCCGCCGTCGCCGGGCGGCCCCTCACCGTACTGGTAGGCGTAGTAGGTGTCCTGCGCCTCGATCGACAGCTTCGTGCCGGCGGCGTTCGCCGTGCCGGGCAGCGCTGCCAGGCCGAGCCCGCTCACCGCCGCCAGCAGTGCCGTCACGCGGCTCCATCGCCTCGTCCCCGCCATGTCCCACTCCCATCTCACCCGCACCATCCGCAACGCCGTACGCACACGTCGTTCGGGATGGCTGACCGGTCACGGGCTCGGATGGTTGCGCTCTGCACGGTTGCGATTTCCGCGTCGGCCGCGCGACCGCGTGCGGGAGGGGGAAAGGCCGGGCAGTGGACCCGCCGGTCGCGGCCGCGGACTCGCGGTCACTGCGGGTGGCGGGCCAACTTCCCCCGCGTAAAACCCGGTTGAGACGGCAGGAAGCTCGAACGGCTGCGACGGGGTTCTTCTCGGTCCGCCCGGCGGTACGGCAGCAGACGGGGCGGTCATGAGGACGGCGACAACAGCGGCCGTCATGTCGAGCGGACGTCGAGTCGCATGCCTGACCACTCGTCCCCGGCCCTCGATGTCCCGCCCGCGTCCAGGAGCCGTCGTGTCACGCTGAAGGTCCGCGGCTTCGCCGAGACCGTGCGCGGGTCGACCACAGAGATCGCGGTCCCGGCCTCGCTGAACCGGGCCGCGCTTCCCTGCTTGCCATCGACGATCCCACCGCCGTACATTCCCTGGACCCGGCTTGTCCGGCCGCTTCGTCCACCCCCCTTTGAGCACATGAGGAGCGCCCGTTATGACGGGTGTACTGGCGGTTGCAGGCGGCACCGCATCCGGCAAGTCCACCCTTGCCGAGGCCCTGTCGCTGCGGTGGCCCGAGACCGTGGCGCTGGTCCACCTGGACGACTACTACGTGCCCGCCCACGACCCCCTGAGGGGTGTGTGGACGGTCAGCGCCGACGGGCACGCCGTCCTCGACTGGAACCATCCGGGATCGATCGACGAGACAGCGGCGGCACACGCCATCGACGCGGCGCTGCGGCGCCCCGGCGTGCTGCTGGTGGTGGTCGAGGGCCTGTTCGCGCTGTCACTGCCGTCCGTGGTGAGGCGGGCGGCGTGGCGGGTGTACGTCGAGACCCCCGACGACATACGACTGGCCCGCAAGATCCTCCGGAAGATCGAGGCGCAGCGCCAGGACCCCCGGCTGTCCCTGCGCAACTATCTGCAGACCGGCAGGGACCGCCACGCAGCCCATGTCGCGCCCTCCCGGGCAGCGGCCGATCTGGTCGTGGACGGGACCGCGAGCGAGGCGGAGATGCTGGCCGCGGTCATGCCGCTGATCGGGCCGGCCCTCACCCCACTGCCCGCGGCACCCTCGCAGGCGCGACAGGTATGCGGTGTGCCCGACACCCCCGGAGCCCCGGCGCTCGCGATGTGACGTGTCTTGGGGGGCGACTCGCCGCGCCGCCGAGCGGCACCGCCGAGAGCACCGGCCGCGGCCTCCTCCCTGAGCTCGCCCCGCGCGTCGTCGACCGATCCACCTCTTGTGCTGAATTGTCCTGCTCTGTGGGGCCGGGGTGTAACAATTCCGGCCGCGTCGGCTCTGTCCAAGCGGACGGCTGTGTCGGTCGGCCAGAAAGAGGAGCACGACTCGTGCAGTGGACGGACCAGAGCAGCGGAGGGTACGGCGCGGATCCGTACGACAGTGCCGGGGACGGGTACGACTACGCCTGCGAGCACGACGGCGGTACCACCACCGGCATGGCCGCCACGCCCCGGGCGTCGGGGCAACTCGCGCAGGGGACGTACCCCGCGGTCGACGCCTACGCACGGGGGACGGATCTCTACGGCGCCGAGGCGCACGTGCACGATGCCGGACCCGGGGCCGCCGCGACCGTGTCGGGCGTCCACGGTGACGTCCTCACCGTGGACGTCCTCACCGCGCCGGCCCCGGGACTCGGCACGCCCGGCGATCCCACGCCGGGAGCGGAGACTCCGTTCGGAAGCGATTCGGTGCGGCCGGTCTTCGTGGACTCCTCGGGCCGCCGCCAGCGCCGCGTGCGGCGCGCGGCCCGGCTGCTGGTGATCCCCGCGGGCGGCTACGTCGCCCTGCTGATCAGCGCCGTGCTCGGCGGCCCCAGACTCAGCGCCCCGTTCGTGCCCCAGCCGGACTCCCCGGACCGCTCCACGCCACGCGCGTCCGTGCCCGACACCTCCGCCGGTACCGGCGACTCCGCGGAGAGCACGCGGTCCGCTGCGGCGCGGAAGAACTCCCGCTCCACGGCGGCGCAGAAGAACGCCAGTCCGACCGAACGGCCGACAGCCCCCGCCACCACCGCGGCCACACCCGTGCCGACCACGGCGCCCACCAGCGCCGCGTCTCCGACCTCTTCCACCTCCGTCTCGGCCCCGGCCCCGGCCGCCACTCCTGCCGTGCCCACCCGTCCGACCCCCAGGGGCCGCGCGCTCGGCACGTCCCACAAGCCCGTGAGATGATCCAAGGCTCCTGACGTGACCCATCACCGCCGCCGCGCCGCCCGGCGCCGCGACCGCACTCGCCGGATCACACCCCGCACCCATTGGCTGCTGCTCAGCGTGTTCGCGGTCACCTTGTCCACGGCCCTGCTGCTCCAGGGCTACACCCACCACATGTTCGGCATCACCTCGGACGCCGTGACCGGCGTCCGGGGCAGGAGCGACATGGTGCCCGCCCGGGTGGCCCACGGCGGCCCCGTGATCGCGGGCGCCGCCACCTCTCCCCACACCGCCCGGGTGCGGCCCCGCACCATCGCGCTGACCTTCGACGACGGCCCGGACCCCACCTGGACGCCACGCATCCTGGAGGTGCTGCGCCGCAACCACGTGCACGCGACCTTCTTCGTCGTCGGGACCCAGGTCGTCGCCCACCCCGAGCTGGTCCGCCGTATCGTCGCCGACGGCCACCAGATCGGCATCCACACCTTCACCCATCCCGACCTGGCCCGTCTCGCCCCGTGGCAACGCTCGCTGGAGTTGCGTGAGACGCAGTTGGCGGTGGCCGGCGCCGCGGGGGTCACCACCGCACTGCTCAGGCCGCCGTACTCCTCGGAGAACGGCGCGCTGGACGACGCCGACTGGTCCGTCCTGAAGCAGGCCGACGCGGCGGGTTACGTCACGGTGCTGTCCACCCAGGACGCCGAGGACTGGCAGCGCCCCGGTGCGCGCCGCATCCTCGCGAACGCGACACCACACGGGCACGGCGGGCAGGTCCTGCTCATGCACGACGCCGGCGGCGACCGCTCCCAGACCGTCGCCGCGCTGGCTGCCCTGGTCCCACGCCTCAAGGCGCAGGGCTTCAGGTTCGCGACGGTCTCCGACGCGGTCGGCATGGCCGCACCCGTACAGCCCGCCGGCCTGGGCGATCACCTGCAAGGACTGGCCCTCGTCAGGGCCCTCCAGGGCGGTGACCGGGTCGTCCGGCTGCTGGGCTGGCTGATGTACGCGGCAGGCGCGATCAGCGTGCTGCGCGCGGCCGTCGTACTGACAGCCGCCCGGCGGCACCGCCGCCTGCGGGCGGGCGGACCCGACCGGTCCTGGGGACCACGGGTCACCGAGCCGGTCAGCGTCATCGTTCCCGCCTACAACGAGAGCGCCGGGATCGAGGCGGCCGTGCGTTCGCTGCTCGCATCCGACCATCCGGTCGAGATCATCGTGGTCGACGACGGGTCGACCGACGGCACCGCCGATCTGGTGGAGGCACTCGGTCTGCCGGTGCGGGTGATCCGCCGGCGGAACGCGGGCAAGCCCGCCGCCCTCAACAGCGGGCTCGCCGCCGCCACCTGCGACCTGGTGGTCATGGTCGACGGCGACACGGTCTTCGAACCCGACACCGTCCGCACCATCGTGCAGCCTTTCGCCGACCCCCGCGTGGGGGCCGTCTCGGGCAACGCCAAGGTCGTCAACCGTGGCGGCCTGCTGGGTCGCTGGCAGCACATCGAGTACGTGGTCGGGTTCAATCTCGACCGCCGCCTGTTCGACCTCGCCGAATGCATGCCGACCGTGCCCGGCGCGGTCGGCGCGTTCCGCCGCCGGGCGCTGCTTGACCTCGGCGGAGTCAGCGACGTCACCCTGGCCGAGGACACCGACCTCACCATGGCCCTGTGCCGGAACGGCTGGCGCGTGGTGTACGAGGAGGGCGCCAAGGCATGGACGGAGGCTCCGGCCTCTTTGAACGCCCTGTGGCGGCAGCGCTACCGCTGGTGCTACGGCACCCTCCAGGCGATGTGGAAGCACCGCGGCGCGCTCGTACAACGCGGCGCCGCCGGGAAACTGGGCCGCAGGGGCCTGATCTACCTGCTTCTCTTCCAGGTGCTGCTGCCCCTGCTCGCACCCGCGGTGGACATCTTCGCCCTCTACGGGCTCGTCTTCCTCGACCCGGTCCGGATCATCGGGCTGTGGCTGACCTTCCTGCTGCTGCAACTCCTGATGGGCCTCTACGCGTTCCGTCTGGACGGCGAACGCCCGGGCCCCCTGTGGAGCCTGCCGCTGCAGCAGTTCGTCTACCGACAGCTGATGTACCTGGTCGTGATCCAGTCCGTGTTCACCGCCGTCTCGGGCTCGCGCCTGCGGTGGCAACGCATGGAACGGTACGGAAGTCTGCAGCCCCCGGTCGGCGCTCAGCCACTCCCCTCCGACCTCACCCGGGAGGAGCCTCCCGCGGCATCCACCCCGCGATGACTCCCGTCAGCAGGGACGGGTCGTGATGGAGGGCCCGGGCGTCGGGACCGAGGCACCTTCCCGGCAGAGGTGCGGGCCGGGGACGATCTCACGGTGACCGGCGCCGATGACACGACCCGTCAGGTGCTCATCCGCTCTCTGAGGCGGCGACGGTTCAGGCTCCGCCCCCGACGGCCTTCCCCGGGGCTCGACAGGTGCTGCCTGTCGTGAACAGCGCCCGGGTGGCGAAAGATTGGCGGTCTGCTGGTCCGCCTCTGTCCATGTGCTGGGCCGTCTCTCAACAACGGGTTCCTAGGGTCGTGGTCATCCCCCGAAGGCCCGGTTCCACCGCCTTCGAAACCGCGAGACTTCCCAGCGTTTGGAGACTCCCTGATGCGTGTTCTGTCCCGCCGTGCCGTGCTCGCCGCTCCCGCTGCCGTGCTGATGTGGGCACTCGTCGCCTGCGGCGGATCCGACTCCGGCTCCGGTTCCAAGGCCGCTGACACCCAGCAGCAGGCGCAGAGCGCCGACGGCGCCGAGGCGGCCGGCGGTGACACCGACGACAGGACGGAGCCGCCGCTGACCGGTGAGGTCAAGCGGAAGGCCGAGGCCGCGGCGCTCGGCGCGTACCCGGGCACCGTCGTGAAGTCCGAGGAGGACGCGGAGAAGCCCGGCATGTACGCGGTGGAGGTGAAGCAGGCCGACGGCTCCTCGATCGAGGTCTACCTCGACAAGTCCTTCAAAGTCACCGACACCAAGAAGGAGGGCACCGAGGAGGCCGACGCCGGCTGACGGGGACGTCCGAGCCGTAGGGCGGGCGACCCGATGTCATTCGAGGTCGCCGACCGCTCAGCCGCTTCCGCCGGACGTCACGACCGGCCCCGCGTCGCCCGGTGGCAGCACGAGCACCGCCGCCGCACCCACGCAGACGAGTTCCCCGTCGGATACCGGCGTGAGCCCGAACACCGGGGAAGAAGACGGACATGAGGAGCAAGGACGCGAGGACGGCGACGATCGCATCGTCCCGTTCGCCTTCTCCGATCCCTGGTGGCTTCCCCTGAACCCCTCAACTCTCCTGACACAGCTGTGCGAGCCTGGCGCCATGCGGCTGCTGCTCATCGAAGACGACGACCGAATCGCAGGCCCTCTCACCGAGGGCCTGGGACGCTACGGGTTCGCTGTGGACCACGTCCGCACCGGCACCGCCGGGCTCGCCGCCACCGCGACCTCGCCGGACCTGGTCCTGCTGGATCTCGGTCTGCCCGACATGGACGGCCTGGACGTCTGCCGCACCCTCAGGGCCCGCTCCGCCGTCCCCATCATCATGATCACCGCGCGGGGCGAGGAGGCCGACCGTGTCGTCGGCCTGGAGCTCGGCGCCGACGACTACCTCGCCAAGCCCTTCGGCGTGCGGGAGCTGATCGCCCGCATCCGCGCCGTCACCCGCCGGGCCGGCGCCCCCGCCTTCACGCCGACCGGACCCGCGCGAACACCCGAATCGCATCGGCCGGCCTCCGGCGCGCAGGTGTTGGGGCCGCTGACCCTCAACCGCCGCACCCGCGAGGTCCATCTCAACAGCCGGCAGGTCGCCCTGACGCCCCGAGAGTTCGACCTGCTCGCCTTCCTCGCCGACGATCCGGGCACGGTGTGCACCCGGCAGCAGATCATGGACACGGTCTGGGACCCCCACTTCTTCGGCCCCACCAAAACCCTCGACGCGCACGTGGCCGCCCTGCGCCGCAAGCTCGGCGACCCCGGATGGGTCACCACCGCCCGCGGCGTCGGCTTCCGTCTCACCGTCCCCCGCGAACCCGGCGCCTCAGAGGCGGCCGAATGACCCGCCGCCTCCTCCTCAGCTACCTCGCCCTGGCCGCACTCGTACTGGCCGGGCTGGAGATCCCCCTCGGCTACATATACGCCCGCGGCGAGACCTCCCGTGCCTCACAGAGCGTGGAACGCGACGCCTCCACGCTCGCCGAGGTCGCTGAGGAGAACATCGAAAAGGGCCGGCTCGACGCGCTGCCGGACGTTGTCGGTGACTACGCCAACCGCACCGGCGCCCACGTCGTCGTCACCGACAGACAGGGCATCGTCCTGGCCGACTCCGATCCCGCCGGCCGCGCTGGGAGGAGCCTTGCCGATCAGCCGGACATCGCCCGCGCCCTGAACAACCAGCCCACCGTCACCACCACGACGGACGGCGCCGGCCGTGACGTGCTGTCCGCGACCATGCCCGGCTCCTCCGGCACCACGATCCGCGGCGCCCTGCGCCTGACGTGCCCCCTGGACCAGGTCAGCACCCGCGTACACCGCATCTGGGGCGCCTTGGCCCTCGCCGCAGCCTGCATCCTTGCCGCGGTCGCTCTGATCGCCTTCAGCCTGGCCCGCTGGATCACCCGCCCCCTGCGCACCCTGGAAGCCGCGACCACCCAACTCGCCCACGGGCACCTGGCCCACCCGCCCGACGCCACCACCGGACCGCCCGAACTGCGCCGACTGGCCACGTCGTTCAACCACACCGCGACCCGGCTCCAGCACCTCCTCGCGTCCCAGCAGGCGTTCGCCTCGGAAGCCTCCCACCAGCTGAAGACTCCGCTGACCGCACTGCGACTGCGGCTGGAGAACTTCGAGCCCCACCTGGACCCGCGCGCGCACGGCAGCCTGGAGGAAGCCGTCGGAGAGGTCGAACGCCTCGGCCGTATGGTGCAGGGACTCCTCGCGCTGGCCCGGCTGGAGAACACCGCGACCACCCCCGAACCCGTCGATCTGGACGCCGTCCTCACCGACCGTGTCGCCATGTGGGAGCCACTGGCGGCCGAACAGTACGTGACCCTCGACATCACCGGCCCGCCCACCGGCCATGTGTGGGCGATCCCCGGCGCCCTGGAACAGATCATCGACAACCTCCTCGCCAACGCTCTGCGTGTCTCCCCACCCGGCACCACCATCACCCTGCACCGCGTCCCCGGCAGCGAACTCCACGTCATCGACCAGGGGCCCGGCATGAACGACACGGACCGCGATCGCGCCTTCGACCGGTTCTGGCGCTCCTCCGACTCTCACCACGACGGCACCGGCCTCGGCCTGCCGATCGTCCGCCACCTCGTCGACGCCTCCGGCGGCACCATCACGCTCCACCCCGCCCCCGGCACCGGCCTCGACGCCCGCATACGGCTGCGCCCCGCCCCTGCCCGCCGGAACAAAGTGTCACCGCCGGGAGAGGACTTCGGCGCGCGCCGCGGCCGCAGCCGTCACACAGAGCCGGCCGGCCGCGGCTTCGATGCGTGAAGAGCACGGTCGGTCGATGTGGCGATAGCTTGCTCCTCATGACGGCTGAGGGCGAGGCGCTGGTCGGCGGGATGGCGAACGCGGGGGCGGTCTTCCGCCGGGGTGAGTCGGTGGAGCGACCGGCACCGCGCAACGCCCGTGCTCTGCATGCCTATCTCCGTGCGTTGAGGGTGCATGGCTTCGACGCGGCGCCGGCCCCTGTCGGTCTCACCGCGGATGGCCGTGAGCGGCTGACGTTCATCCCCGGTGACGTGGCCCTGCCGCCGTTCCAGGACTGGGCGATGGGGAGTTCCGCCCTCGAATCGGTGGGCAGCCTGCTGCGGCGTCTGCATGAGGCCGGCGCGGCCGTCGCGGTGGACAGCCGTGCCGAGTGGCCCTCGGACCTCGCCGACCCGGAGGGGGGAACGATGCTGTGCCACAACGACGTGTGCCCGGAGAACGTCGTCTTCCGCGACGGCCGTGCCGTGGCCCTGATCGATTTCGACTTGGCGGCCCCGGGCCGTGCGCTCTGGGACATCGCCATGACCGCCCGCTATTGGGTGCCCATGCTTGATCCCGAGTCCGCGGCCGCTCTTCATCCCCCCGGGCTTGATGCGGCCGCGCGGCTGCGGATTCTTGCCGACGGCTACGGCCTCCCGGCCGCGGGCCGCGCCGAGTTGTCTGGCGTCATCGAGCAGGCCACGGCGGTCTGCAGGGCCTTCGTCGCCCGCCGCGTCGCCGGCGGAGACTCCGTCTATCTCCAGGCGTTGGCCGAGCGTGGTGGATGGGAACGCTGGGACCGCGTGCAGACCTGGCTGGTGGACCACCGCAAGAGCTTCACGGCCGCCCTGCTGAGCTGACCGGCCCGGACGTCCGAGGACGAACCCCTCGGGTGTCCATCGGCCGGAGTTCGTCCTCGGCGGCGGCCCGGAACCGGGAGGCGGCCTTCGTCCCGTGGCCGTGCAGGGGCGGTCTCAGGAACCGCACAGCGGGCACTCCGGGCGCGCCGGATGTCGTACGTCGACCAGTTGGTCGGGAGCGATCAGGTTGAGGCCCCGCACATACCCCGGTGCGCGCCTGCCCGTTCCCGTGAGCAGCGAGACCACCTCATGGGCGATCAGCTGTCCGGATATTCCCGCGGACGGGGCGAGCACCCCGGTACCCCCCAGGTCCGGGTGCCAGCCGGGCTTGAGCTTCGCCTCCTCCCCCGCACCGACGCATTCGAAGCAGGGACCGGCGGGACCGTACACGCCGACGGTCACCAGCGGGCCGTTGTATCCGGCGGTCACCCAGGGGACGCCCTGTGCGGCACACACCCGGTTGGTCATCTTGGCGATGAGGTCGTTGCGCGGCTCGTCGGCGCACAGAGCGAAGACATCGCAGTCCGAGACGAGTTCTGCCAGCGCCTTCTCGGTGTCCACCATCCGGATGTCGCAGGTGAAGGAGCCCGCCGAGTTGACCGAGCGCAGACGCTCGACCGCGACCTGGGCCTTGGGCCTGCCGAGGTCGGCTTCGCCGTACAGTACCTGCCGGGTCAGATTGGACACCTCGACGCGGTCCGGATCGACGAGGTGCAGGCTGCCGACCCCTACGGCGGCCAGCGCCCATGCGGCGTGGCTGCCCGTGCCGCCGACACCCAGAATCCCCACGCGCGCGTTCTTGAGCCGCCGCTGCGCCGCCCACGGGTCGCTGCCCGGTCGCAGGTCGATACGCCGGAAATAGGCGTGGTTGCGGCTGTATCGCTCCGTCTCATCGCCGGTGAGGCCTTCGGGGTGTCCACCGGCCGCGTCTTCGAGGTAGCCGGTGTCCAGCAGCGCCTTGACCATTCCCCGTGCGCCGCTGTCGCCCAACGACGGGTGCCGTGCGGCCAGTTCCGCCTCGATACGCTCGACCGGGGTGGCTCCGTCCATCAGGCTCAGCGCTTCCCAGACCCAGCCGTGCGGGTCGGTGATCTCCGCTGCGATTCCGTACAGTTCGCCGCCGATCCGGATGGTTCCGTCGTCGAATCGATGGGCTGTGTGCTCGGGTTTCACCCGTGGATGTGTCACGACCACCACGCTCCTTGAGAGCCGTGCCGGTGATCCCGAGGAATCACCGGCACGAACCTTTCCTACCTGACGATCGACTTGTTCTGGATGGTCTCGATCTTGTCGAGCAGACGGATCTCGAGGAGCTCGGTCTGCGCCGTCGCCTCGGCCTCGCCGGGCGCGATCGCTTCCTCGTCCTGTGTGGCGTGGATGTTGTCCTGCACGATCTTTCTCCCTCTTTGTGTTGATCTCTCCCGCGGATGCGGAAGTCCATGGGCGATCGACGCCGTTCCTGCACGTGAGTCGTCACCCCACGGCGGCGAGGCGGGCGCCGGTCATCCCTGCCGCGACCTCGGCGTCGAAGGCGGAACCGGGTTCATTCAGGACAGGTTCAGCAGCAGGTCTGGTACCGGCCCCGGCGCCTCGCGCCGGCTACTGGAAACGATTCGTGACGCCCGCAGCCCGCAACTGCGGTTGTCGGAGGAACGTTCTCTGCATTCAGGGATTCACCTGCCGGACTTCCTACCGGCCCGGCCTGCTCCCACTCTTCACGGCCGTACTTTCCAGGTCCTTTCGGCGTTCTTTCCGCCGACGACGCCCGCGGCCACCCTGTTCAGGGCGGCAAGCAGCCGTCTGTGGAAGCCGGCCACCGAGTCGTCACCAGACACCCTTGCGGATGATGGGCTGAAGACGGGCCTCAGTCCTGTGGCTCCGTCCAGGCGGCCTCCGGGCTGGGCCGTCCTGCCGGGCGGCGGCCGCGCGGCTGCTGTGGTTCGGGCAGCACGGGGGCGGGCGGCAGCGGGCGGTCCACCGGTTCGTCGGCGGTCACGGTCATCGGTTCTCCGTGGTGCAGCACCTGAAGCGGGTCGCCGTCGACCAGTCGGTAGCGTGCTCTGGTCTGATCGATGTCCACGTTCAGCCTGCGTCCGTGCACCGCCACCGTGAACGCCACCCTGGACAACGCCTCGGGCAGGCGCGGAGCGAACCCCAGCAGGTCCGCCCTTCCGTCCTTGAGGTGCCTTTGCAGGCCCCCGAATCCGGCGACCAGCGCGATCCACGTCCCTGCGAGGGAGGCGATGTGCAGTCCGTCGCGGGTGTTGTGCTCCAGGTCGTCCAGGTCCATCAGCGCGGCCTCGCCGAGGTAGGCGTAGGCCAGCCGCAGATGACCCGTCTGCGCGGCGAGCACCGCCTGGCAGGCCGCCGAGAGGGAAGAGTCGCGGACGGTCAGCGCCTCGTAGTAGGCGAAGTTGCGTTCCTTCTCCTGGTCGGTGAACGCATAGGGGCACTCCAACATCGCCAGCACCACGTCGGCTTGCTTGATCACTTGTTTGCGGTACAGATCGAAGTAGGGGTAGTGCAGCATCAGCGGGTAGTTCTCCGGCGGGGTCGCGTCGAAGTCCCAGCGCTGGAAGTGTGTGAACCCGGCCGACTGTTCGTGCACGCCGAGGCTCTCGTTGTACGGCATCGCCATGCGGGCCGCGGCGTCCCGCCAACCGGCGGCCTCCTCGTCGTCGACCCCCAGTTCCTCGGCGCGCTCCCGGTGACGCGTGACCACGTCCGCGGCGGCACGCAGGTTCTGCCGGGCCATCAGATTGGTGTAGAGGTTGTCCCGGGCGATGGCGCTGTACTCGTCCGGTCCGGTGACCCCGTCGATGTGGAACACGCCCTGCGCGTCGTGGTGTCCAAGGGAGCGCCACAAGCGGGCGGTCTCCACGAGCAGGTCGAGTCCCTCGTGGCGCTCGAACTCCTCGTCGCCGGTCATCGCCACGTAGCGGACCGCGGCCATGGCGATGTCGGCGTTGATGTGGAAGGCGGCGGTGCCGGCCGGCCAGTAGGCGGAGCACTCGGCGCCGTCGACCGTCCGCCAGGGGAACACCGCCCCGGCCAGACCCAGTTGGCGGGCGCGTTCCCGGGCCGCCGGGAGCGTGCGGTGGCGCCATCGCAGCGGCGAGGGAACGGTGTCCGGCACGGTGAAGGTCAGCACCGGCAGGACGTAGGACTCGGTGTCCCAGAAGCAGTGTCCGTCGTACCCGGTTCCGGTGAGTCCCTTGGCGGGAATCGCCCGGTTCTCGCCGCGGGCCGCGGCCTGGAGGACGTGGAAGAGGGCGAAGCGTACCGCCTGCTGGATCTGCGCGTCGCCCTCGACCTCGACGTCCGCGCCGGCCCAGAACCGGTCCAGGTAGTCACGCTGGGCCGCGACCAGGCCGTCCCAGCCGGTGCTGATCGCGGCGGCCACCGCGCCGTCCACCTGGTCGTGCACGGCCGGCAGCGACCGCTCCCCCGACCAGCCGTAGGCCACGAACTTGACCAGGCGCAGCGGTCGTCCGGGCACCAGGTCCGCGGTCACCGTCAGACGGCTGACGTCGGGCTCGCACTGCGCGGTCCAACGGGTGCTCTCCGGACCCTCGACGAGGTGGTCGGCCGCAGCCGCGACCCGCAGCCCGCTGACGCCGGTACGGTGCACGAGCCGCAACCGGGTGTCCTGCGCGAAGGACTCCTCGGCCACCAGTGGGGACTCGGTCGCCGCGGCGACGCGCGGATCGCCCTCGACGCGGGGCAGCTGCTCGTTGGCGACCAGCTCGGACTGCACGGCGACCGTGGTCGGACCGTCGAGCGGCTCTACCTCGTACACGATCGCGGCGACCGCGCGCTGGGTGAAGGAGACGAGCCGCTGTGAGGAGATCCGCACCGTACGGCCGTCGGGCGAGACCCATCGCGCCGTCCGGCTGAGGATGCCCGAGCGGAAGTCCAGGGAACGCTCGTGCGCCAGCACTTGCCCGTAGCGCAGGTCGCACGGGTGGTCGTCGACCAGCAGTCGGATGATCTTGCCGTCGGTGACGTTGATCATCGTCTGGCCGGACTCGGGATACCCGAATCCGCCCTCGGCGTAGGGCAACGGGTGCCTCTCGTGGACACCGTTGAGGTACGCACCGGGCAGCCCGTGCGGTTCCCCCTCGTCCAGGTTCCCGCGCCACCCGATGTGCCCATTGGAGAGGGCGAACACCGATTCGCTCTGGGCGAGGACGTCCAGGTTCAGCTCGGTCTCGCGCAGGCTCCACGGCTCGACCGTGAAGCTGGGATGGGTGATCACCGTGCCTCCAGGAGTTCATCCAGGTCGCGGACGACCACATCCGCGCCGTGCGCCCGCAAGTGCTCCGCCTGGCCGACCCCGGCGACCCCCACGACCAGGCCGAACCGTCCCGTCCGCCCCGCTTCGGCACCGGCGAGCGCGTCCTCGAGCACAGCGGCCGCGTCCTCGTCCACCGCCGGCGCACGGCCCGCCGCAACGGTCGCCACCAGGAAGTTGTTCTTCCGGGTGCCGGGCCCGTTCACCGTCTGCGTCCGCGGCTGGCCGTCCGGTGCGCCTTCGGGCAGCCGCACCCCTCGCGCGGCGAGGAAGGTACGCACGCCGTCCTCGCGGGGCCTGCCGTTCACGGACTCGCCGTAGTCGTGAACGGCGTCGAAGGGCACGTACGCCGCCCCCTCGCGTGCCGGGCGCTCGCGGAGACAGTCGTCGAACATCTCCTTCCAGGCAGCCGCGTGCGCCTTCGCAGGCTGGGCGAGCACCCCGTCGGGGTCGAACGGGCAGACACGGACGCGAGCAGGTAGCCCCAGCATGCCGCCGAGGCTAGAAGCCGTCGTCGGACTACGGGACGAAGACACTCCCCCGCACGTGGCAAGGCACCCACTCGGTCCACGCGGCGGTAGTTCGGAGGTGGCGGTGACGGGGGTGCAGGGGGGCCACCGCGGTCCGCTACGGCGACGGCTGGCCCGACCGGGTACGGGCCGGCCGCCCGCCAGGGCGTCGACTTCGTCCTGACGCCTCCGGTGCGCGGTGCAGCTGGCCAGCACACGGGGCATCACCGTCATCGGAACGGCCGGTGAACGCGACATCCGCCGTTGGCGGCAGCTACGGCGAGTACGCCCTGCTCGACGGGCCGGTGGCCAAGCCCGGATCCCTGTCGTGGGAGACGATCCCAGGACCTCCTCCCCCACGACCACGCCGGCGCCCTCGCCGACCGCGTCCACGACACCGGCGGCATCGAGGCCGGGGGTCACGGGAAAGCGGGCCGGGGCGGTGCCGGCCATCAGACCGGCGCGGATCTTCAGGCCGAGTGGGTTGACGGAGGCGGCCCGCACGCCGCCTGGAGCAGGCCGGCTTCGTGCGCCGCCGCCCCTGCGCCACCGCCAAGCGCGCCTCCCTCATCGAACCCACCGCGGCCGGCCACGCCCTGGGCCGGGACAGCACGGCTCGGGGATCACAGGGTCAGCGGGGCAGGCCGATGTACTGGCCCATGGCGGTGGCCGCGTGGGTGAAGAAGGCGGCCGGGTCGGCGGCGACGCCCGCGATATGGCCGTTGACCTCGAAGCCGACCATGCCGTGCAGCTGGGTCCAGACGATCAGCATGCGGGTGATGACCGGGGTGGGCAGGCCGCTCAGCATGCCCTGGGCCAGCGGCTCGATCGTGCGGGCCATGCCCTCGGACAGCTCGGGCGCGGGCACGTGGTCCACGGCGAGTTCGCCTGCCGCCAACGCCTCGCGGACCAGGCCTAGCAGGACCAGGACCGTGCGGGCGCCCGCGGCCATCGTCTCCGGCGGGGCGTCGTAACCGGGCACCGGGCGGCCCCAGATCAGCACGTACTCCTCGGGGTGGGCGAGCGCCCACGCGCGGACGCCCTCGCAGCACGCGACCCAGCGGCCCAGTAAGTCGGCACCGGCCTTCTCCGCCTCGGCCGTGGCCCGCTCCGCGCTGTCGCCCATCGCGTTGTAGGCGGCCAGCACCAGGTCGGTCAACAGGGCGTCCCGATCCGGGAATCGCTCCTCGATCAGGTTCGGGTCGACGCCCGCCGCGCGGGCCAACTCGTCCGGATCCAGGTCGACGCGGTGCCGGGCCGCGAGGCGGCCGCCCGCCTCGGCCTTCAGCCGGGAGACGGCCGCCTCGGGGTTGTCCTTGCGGGGGTCATGGGCTTCGGAAGTCGTCATGATCCAGACCCTGTCAGAGGTTCCGCATCGCGTCGATTACATGGCGGGTAATGCGGCGTGCATGCGGCCAGTTCTGGCCAAGGGGTCACGACACAGGGCCCGTCCTGTCTGACGAGGAATCCTGGGCCGGTTCGCGGTGCCAGCGGCTCAATGCGACGAGGTGGGCTCCGGCCTTCCAGCGAGAGGCGAGTTCGTCGGCCCCGGACCGTTCACGGGACCGGCCGGAGCAGCTGCGCGTGTCACGGTGCCCTACAACCGGCCGGATACGGGATCCGCCGCTGGCGCTTCAGCGAGTGCAGGCACAGGCTCGTGACGCCGTCTTCGCTGTACTCCGGGTAGGCGACGTAGTCCCGCGACGCGCAGGGGCCGTCCGTCGGGTCGACGACGTGGTACTGCGCCTCGGGGTGCGGGGGCGGCGGCGTGCTCAACTGGAGCCTCTCCAGGGGGACAAGTCGGAACGGCACAGCACCCCACTCGGTGAGTTGTGCCGGCATCGGTCCGCACACGCGGCGACCGCATGACCGCCACACCGGCACACGATCACTGGCGTAATGCCGTTCAGGGCTGGAGGAAGGAACAGGTCGGCCGAGGCATCGCCGCGGGCGCCACGAAGACCCGGAAGGCGCAAAAGCCGCCGACGGGGCGATCACGTCCCGCTGGAAGCGGCGGCATTCGTGCGGGCGGTGTCGGTGGCGGTGGTCATCGCACCGAGGAAGCGTTCGACGGTGCCGAGTTCCTCCGGGGTGAAGGCGTCCATGGCGGTGAGCAGTGTGCCGATGGCGGGGCCGAAGAACGACCAGCCCAGGTCGACCGCCCGTGGTTCGACAGTGAGCAGGACCCGCCGGCGGTCGGTGGTGTCGCGTTCGCGGCGGACCAGGCCCAACCGCTCCAGGCGGTCGATGAGGGTGGTGGTACCGGCCGAGTTGAGATGGAGCCGTTCACCGAGCCGGCCGGGTGTCATGGGGCGTTCGGCCCGCGCGGCGTCGAGCAGGGCGATCAGGGCTCGCAGATCGGTGGGATGCAATCCGTGGCGGGCTGCGAACCCCGCGGCCAGCAGGTCGAACTCGACGGTGACCGCGCGCAGTTGATGGACCAGTCGCAGCCGGGGGTCCTGTGGAGTCTCCTCGGTGTTCATTGACGCACCATCCTCTCGCCGGCTTAGTATCTCGCTCAGCGAGAGAATACGTCATCGATCTGCCGAGGAGCCGGCGTGTCCGACACCTATTTCGCCGCCTACGACGCGCTGCTGGCCCGCTGGCCGTCCGGGACCGCAGAGCTGACCGTGCCGACGTCGTACGGCCCGACCCGGGTGCACGCCTACGGCCCGCCGGACGGCCCGCCCCTGGTGTTGCTGCACGGCGGCGGGGCCACCGGCACGGCGTGGTTCGCCAACGCCCCGGCGCTGGGTTCCCGGCACCGGGTCTACGCGGTCGACATCCTCGGTGACGTCGGCCGCAGTGAACGCGCCGGTCTGCCGCTGCGCACGCCCCGGGACCTCACGGCGTGGCTCGACGCCGTGCTCGACGGGCTGAGCCTGCCGGCGGCCGCCCTGTGCGGGCACTCGTACGGCGGCTGGGTGGCCGCCGCATACGCACTGCACGCTCCGCATCGGGTGCAGCGCCTCGCGCTGCTCGACCCGACCCAGGTGTTCGGCGGATACCGGCCGGGCTACCTGCTGCGCGCACTGCGGATGCTGCTGCGGCCCACCGAGCGGCGAGTCGGCGCGTACCTCGACTGGGAAACCGCGGGTACCCGTGTGGACGAGGACTTCAGACGCCTGTACGTACTGGGTGCCACCCTGCGAGGGCGAAGCCGCCCGGTGGTGGGGCGGACGCTGGACCCGGCGCCGCTCACCATGCCGGTGCTGGCGCTGTTCGCCGGGCACAGCCGGGTCCACGACGCCGAAGCGAGGGCCGACCGGGCCCGTCAGCTGCTGCCACAGGCCAAGGTCCACGTGCTGCCGGGGCTGGGGCACCACGCGCTGCCCGTCGCCGGCGCCGCGTCCGTGGACGCGATCGTGCTGGACTTTCTCGGGGCGCCGTCCGCGGAGGGATGAACCTTCCGCGCCGGGCCCGCGTCTTCCTGCGCGACCATCCCCCCACACGCAGGAGAAGAAGCACACCGTGGACGACAAGGCCGCTGAGCGGACCGACGAGCCGAACCACGTCGCGGAGCCCTGGTGGACGGACCTGGGAACATGGGGAGCCGTCGCATTGATCGCTCTCGGAGCCATCGCTACAGCATGGGTCTCTCTCCGGCTGCCCGGCACCCCACGGGAGCCGGCGCTCCGCTACTACGGGGCCGCCAAGCTCATCGCCATCGGGCTGGTAACCGTCGGATGCACCCTGATGAACCGACGCCGTGGCCGGCCCGCGACAAGCGACAGCTCGCACAGGTGCAGAGTGAACGGCACAGGGCGCGCGGAGGGCGGACGACGGCGGTGACGGCGCCGGGTCAGCTGAACGTGTCGCAGTTGGCGACGCGGCCGGAGCGGTAGCCGGTGGAGAACCATTGCCGGCGCTGGCTCGCGGAGCCGTGGGTCCAGGTGTCGGGTGTGACCTTGCCCTGGTAGCGCTGCTGGATACGGTCGTCTCCGACGGCGGCGGCCGCGTCCAGCCCGCGGTTGATGTCGTCCTTCGTCAAGTCGGTGATCAGTGGCTTACCGCTCGTGGGGTCGGGGGTGGTGGTGGCGTGGTGGGCCCACACTCCGGCGTAGCAGTCCGCCTGCAACTCGAGTTTCACCGAGCCGCTGTTCTGGCCCTTTCCGCTGCCGCGGGAGATCGTTCCGCTGAGGTCCTGGATGTGGTGGCCGTATTCGTGCGCGATGACGTAGGCCTCGGCGAACGGGCCGCCCTTGGCGCCGAACTTGCTGCTCAGGTCTTTGAAGAAGTCGAGGTCGAGATAGACCTTGTCGTCGGCTGAGCAGTAGAAGGGGCCGACGTCGGAAGTCGCGTTCCCGCAACCGGTGTTCACACTGCCGGTGAACAGGAACGTGGGGGCCTGCTGGTAGGGCTCGCCGGCGGCCGTCTCCGTCTGCTTCCAGAATGCCTGCACGCTGTCGACCACGGCGACGATCCGGCACTCCTCCTTGCGGTTGGCGTCGACACCGGTCCGGCACTCCGCCGCGAGGTCCGCGGCCGGCTTGCCGGACGAGGACGTGTCGCTGCTGCCCGAGCCGAACATGCCGGGGTCGACACCCAAGAGCACGGACACGACCAGCACCACGAGCCCGACCAGTCCCCCGCCGACGGTCTTCCCGCCGCCCGGGATCCCGCCCAGCGCGCCTCCCCGCCCGTCCGCGACCTCGGACGTGTCCAGAGCAGCATCGTCGTCGAATTGCATACGTTGACCCTCCCTCGAGCAGCGCGCCGGACCACCCCGCGTCGTCCCGCTCGCCTACCCCGTACGAGGGCATCCTCATCCCGTCTTGTTCCTGCTCCGCCTCTTGGAGGAACACGACGGGCGGCCTCCGCAGGTCGGCTGTCGTTCGCGCTCTCCTTCGACGACTTCATCATCACCATTTGCCGTGATGTGGAGATCGGACAGTGTCCAGGCGCTTCGCCATGACCCGCTCCCTGCCCACACCATCGAGCAGGAGGTCGCCGGGCTCACCCGTGTCCGTGAAACCGTGGCGCGCATAGAGCGCGGTCGCCGTGCGGTTGTCCGGCATGACGGACAACCGCAGCGTCTTGGCACCGCGCTCCGCCGCCCACCGCTCGACCGCCTGGATCAGGTGGTCGCCCACGCCCTTGCCGCGAGCCGCGGGATCGACCCACATCGAGATCAACTCCACGTACTCCGCTCCCTCGCCCGGCACTCCGCTGGCCATGCCCACTGGGAGGCCGTCGAGGAGCGCCATGAGATCGTGCGCGCCAGGAATCGACAGACGGGCACGCCAGCGTTCCTCCCGGTCGCCGGCGCCCTGCCACTGAGCCAGCGTCGATCCGAACGCGTAGGGCGCATCAGCGAGCGCGGCCAGTCGCAACTCCCGCCAAAGGGGCCAGTCGTCTGCTTCCAAGGTGCGTAGTTCAAGCATGATTGCGACCCTGCCCGCCCGACGGGGCGCGCGGCAAGGTGATGACGACCTCGCGTTCAGGGTGCGTGAGTGAGCTGTGGACCAGGCTGGAAGGACTTCAGCCGCGTGAGTGCAGTATGCGGCGCATCCGGTCGGCCCGGTCCAGGAGGTTGGTGCGGACGACCGGAACAGCCTGTGCCGCCAGGTCTTCCGCTCGTTCCACGAAGGTCAGGTCGATACCGAACAGCGGGAAGAGGCTTCTGGTGAACACCGTCGCCGGAATGCTCCCGCCGCGGTCGACGGTTGGCAAGAGGTCGAGGTAGGCCTCCCCGTAGGGCCTGAGCATGTCGTCCTGACCGGCGCTCCAGAACAACGTCGCAACTGAGTGGACAAAAGCGAGAGGCACCGCGCGGTCCGTCACCAGCGTCTGCCACACCGTCTCCTTCTCGGCCGCGTCCGGGGTCGCAGCGCTGACCTGAAGCCTGGTGACCCATGCTTCGGGATCCGGGTCGCGGTCGAGCAGAGCGTGTGCCTCGGCTGCGGTCGGACTCCCTAGCTGGGCCTTGCGAACCAGGGCACGCCACTGGAGGTCGATGTCCTCCCCTGCCTCGGTCTGGAGCCACGCGACCTCCTCCGGTTCGGCCGCGGTGCGGGCGAAGCCGCGCAACGCCGCTTTGCGGTAGGCGCCGACGCCGGAGAGGCTGCGGCACACCGCAGCCACTGTTCGCAGCAACTCGTCCCGCTCCGACTCCGGGCTCCACAGATCCGCGGCCTCGACAGCCAAGTTGAGATACGGCTCGACCACCGACGCGGACGTCTCGACAGCGAGTACTCCGGTGAGGCACTGCACGGCTTCGGCTGCTGTCGCTTCGCCGTTGATCAGCATGTCCCAGGCCGTGGTGACGGCGACACCCCGCGCGGTCGCCGTGGGCAGACGGGCGGCGTTGCGAAAGAACGTGTCTCTGGTGGCGGTGTCAGGTCTTGTCGAGGCGAAGGTCAGGTCTTCATCGTTGACCAGGTACAGATCGGCTCCTGCCGGCAGGTCGATCCGGGTTCGCTCCCCTGCTACCTCGACTTCGACGAGTGCCGTGCGCGCGAGACGGTCCCCGGAACGCTCGTAAGCGCCGACGGCAAGCACATGCCGGCGCAGCCGCCCACCCGCACCCTGGGCGATCAGGGCGAACCCGTCTCCGTCGTGGCTGAGAGTCAGCCGGTCGGTGCCCGCTGATTCCAACCATCCCGCGCGCCACTGGTTCAGGTCACGTCCGCTGGCGTCGGCGACCGCGTCGATCAGGTCCTGCAGCGTGGTGTTGCCCCAGGCATGCATGGCGAAGTAGTTGGTCAGCCCCTGGGAGAAGTTCGCCTCGCCGACGTACGTCATCAACTGGTGCAGGACGGACGCGCCCTTGGGGTAGGTGATGGCGTCGAACGTCGCTTCGGCCTCGGCGACGTCGCGGACCTGCTGGCGGATCGGGTGCGTCGCCGGTCCCTGGTCCATGAAATAGGCTTTGAGTTTCTCGCCGGCCAGATGTGCCGTCCAGGCGTCGGTGTACGTCGTCACGCTCACGGCGGCCCAGTTGCTCGCGAACTCCGCGAACGCTTCGTTCAGCCACAGGTCGTCCCACCAGCGCATCGTGACGATGTTGCCGAACCACATGTGCGCGAGTTCGTGCAGCAGGTACCGCGCGAAGATGTCCCACTCCGCTCTGGTCGGCGTGCTCCTGCGCAGGAACCAGTCCATCCAGGTGACGCAGCCGAAGTTCTCCATCGCGCCGGGGTACTCGGGCGTGAAGACCTGGTCGTACTTGTGCTGCGGAAACGGCATGCCGAACTTGTCGGCGAAGAACTCGAGCCCCTGAGTGGTCAGGGTGAACAGTTCCTCGGCGTCCCGGTCCAGGATCGGCGCCAGCGACCGCCGGGCGAAGAGCCCGAGATCATGGCCGGCTCCGCGACGCCGCAACTCGTAGTAAGGACCTGCGTTGATCACCGTGTTGTACGTCGCCAGCGGCGGCGTCGGCGGGAAGGTCCAGCGTCGCACAGAGCCGAGGTCTTCGATCTTCGGGTCACCGCTGTTGCTCAGCACCTGCCAGCCGGCTGGAGCGGTCACCGTGAACGCCCACGGCGCCTTGAGGTCCGGCTGATCGAAACAGGCCCATACGTAGCGGGCATAGTCGGGAGTGAAGTCGGTGTAGAAATACGTCTCGCCGTCGGCGGGATCGACCGCCTTGTGCACGCCCCGGGCATCGGCCGAGCACTCCGCCACGGAGGCCACCGTGAGGACGTTGAGCTCCGCAAGGTCAGTCAGCGTGATCCGGCCCTCGACAGGCGACGCCACCACGACTCCGTTGAGTGTGGCGCTCTCGACCGCCGCCGCACAATCGGCAAAGGTCCCCGCCCCGGGCCGGTGGCACGTGAAGGTGATCGTCGATTCGCACCGGACCCGCGAGCCGGTCATCAGACCCGTGAGGTCGACGGCGACGTCACATCGCTCGACCGTCAGCAGGCTCGCACGCCCCTCGGCCTCGGTCTGGGTCAGACTCCTGCCGCTCATCGCCGTCCCCCTCGAAGATTCGTTCATCGCTACGAACCACCCACCGAACACCAAGAGGCCACCGTGGACCAGGTTCCTTGTCGGTGCGCTTCAAGTCTGCCAGCGGCAGACCACGGCCGATCCGGGCGCGACGATCGCTACATTCCAGTCTCATGGCGACGATTACGACGCGTACGGTCGAGTACCCGGCCGACGGTTTGACGATGATCGGGCACCTCGCGCTCCCGGCCGGTATCGACCGCCGGCCCGCGGTGCTGCTCGGACCGGAGGGCATGGGGCTCAGCGACGTCGAGCGCCGCCGGGCCGATGCTCTCGCCGAGCTGGGATACGCAGTGCTGGCCTTCGACCTCCACGGCGGGCGCTATCTGGGTGACCCCGAGGAGATGCTGTCCCGTTGCATGCCGCTGCTCGCTGATCCCGACCGGATGCGGGGCATCGGCCATGCGGCGCTCGACGTGTTGCGCGCCGAACGGCGGACCGACCCCGACCGGATCGCCGCCGTCGGTTACGGCACCGGGGGCGCCATCGGGCTGGAGCTCGGGCGTGACGGCGTCAGCCTGCGCGCGATCGGGACCGTCAACGCCCTGACCACGGGCCGACCGGGTGAGGCGGCGCGCATCCTCTGCCCGGTGTGGGCCGGGGTCGGGTCGGAAGACCCCATCATGTCAGCCGCGCAACGGAACGCGTTCACCGCTGAGATGCAGGCGGCGGGCGTCGACTGGCGCCTCACGGTGTACGGCGGCGCCTTGCACGCCTTCCACCACCCGCCGGTCGACCACCCCACAGTCCCCGGCGTCGGCTACCACCCACGGCACGCGCGGCGGGCCTGGCGGGATGTCGTCGGCCTGCTCGCCGAGTGCCTGCCCTTGATCCAGTGATCTTGTCAGTCCGAGTTCGGGTGTCCGCCGACCGCCGCGACGCGGCCGGGCCATGGAGGTCGGGTCAGCCGGCGCGCTGCGTCGTCTCTCCGGCCTGAGCGGGTACGGCGGGCAGGGAGATGGTGCAGGAGGCGCAGCGTCGGGCCTGGGCGGGTACCGGGCTGAGGCACTCGGGGCAGTCCCGTTTGGGGGCCTGGACGTCCTGGTGCGGGGCGAGGCGTTCGTGGAGCTTGTTGATCGGGAGCACGACCAGGAAGTACAGGGCGCCGGCGAGGAGGAGGAAGCTGATCGCCGCGTTGACGAAGGCGCCGTAGGGGAACTTGATGGCACCCACGGTGAAGGTCTTGCGACTCATGTCGCCGGTGGCGCCGGTGGCCAGCCCGACGAGCGGTGTCAGGAAGGCGCGGACGAAGCCGTTCACCACGGCGGTGAACGCTGCACCGATGACGATGCCGACGGCCAGGTCGACCACGTTGCCGCGCAGGATGAAACTGCGGAAGCCCTTCACTTTCTGACTCCTAAGAGGCTCTTGACGTCGACGAGCGGCACCGAAAGTGCGGTAAGCCCACTCCTTTTCACCACCTCTGATGCCCTGCCACCCCTCCCCCATGCCGGATCCGCCGCACGGCGCGGTACGTACGGGTTCAGCAAGGGCGTGACGACGGCAGACCATCCTTGACCTGCTGCTCCGGCAGGTGCGCTGCGACCGCTGAGCGTCGAGGTCAGCCGCTGGCGACTGCCGGGCCGGCCGGACCGGGGAGCGTCTGCTGAGCGTGGGGGCAGGGCGTGGCGGAAGTGGTTGTGGGAATGCGCATCCGACGCAGGAGACCACGGGTGGTGCGCTTGTGCAGCGTGCTGCGCCAGGTCAGTCCCGGGTGGCGGGACCGCAGGTGTGACAGCGCGCGGGTGCCCAGACCGGTGCTGTGGAAGCGCTCGTCGATGACGACGGCGGTGATGACGCCCTGGGCGCAGTCGGTGCAGATCCGGTACCGGACGTCGCCGACGACCTGGCGGGTGTGCACGAGGAGCAGGCACTCGTCGCCCGGGCCGGGGTCGTCCGGGATGTGCGTGGACAGGAAATCGATTGCCCGGTACGCGAGGGCGCGGCGGCGCAGGCGGCCGGTGCGCCGACCTCGGTGTGAGTGTTTGGCGCCGCCGTGACCGGGCGGCGATGTCTCGGCTGTGGCGGCCTGGCCGAGGAGACTGCTGCTGGCGGGACGCGCATGTAGTCCGTGCATGACGTCTCGAGTGCCCGAACAGCCGACGGCTACCCCTCCAGCGCGTGGGCGCCCGGCCCGGGCCGTTCTGGCGTGCGAAAACCGCACATACGGCATACGACTGCCGTGAAGGCCCATCGGGCAGCCGCGGCCCGGGACGGCTCGGCGCTGGGCGCCAGCTCGGCTACCGGGACAGCGGTAGCCGCCGTGCCCGTGGGAATGCTGGGATACCACCACGGGCACAACCTTCCCCCCGTGTCAGGAGCAAGCCGATGACTCCTCCTGCTGCACGCCACCCGGCGCTGTCGGCTCGGTCATGGCACACATGACCCTGAGCGCCACAGGCGCGGCCCACCCCGACATGGTCTGGCAGCGCTACGCCGACGTCGACCGGTGGGCGACCTGGTCGCCCCAGATCAAGGCGGTCCACTCTGTGGGCCGCCGCCTCGGTCCCGGCCTGAGCGGTACGGTCCAAGGACTCGGCGGCGTCCGTGCCGCCTTCGTCGTGGAGGCGGTCGACCACGACCGCCGCACCTGGACCTGGCGGGTACGCCTGGGCCGCATCCGGATCCGGCTGCACCACGAGGTGAGGCCACAAGGCCGCGGCAGCACCACGAGCCTGAAGATGCACGGCCCGCGGCTCGTGCTGCTGGCCTACGCGCCCCTCGCCCGTCTCGCTCTCCACCGCCTCGTGCAGCCCTGACCTCACCGCCCGGCTACCGGGGTCCGTCCGGCTGGTACGTCGAGCAGGAGCCATGCGCAGCGGCCCCACAGGCAGGAGGAGCAGGGTTCCACTGCTGGGCCTGCGGGGCCGGTGCATCACTCACCTACCCCGCGGCGCGTCCGATACGCCCGATCTCTCCCCACCATGCGCGCAAGAAACCTTGTTACGCGAGTGGGGCCCGGCCGTATCCGGCCGAGCCCCATCACCTCACGCGCGCGGCGCGCTCTTCGCGCCTTGTGTCTGTCGTCTACCAGCGGTACCAGCGGCCCTTGCGGCCGCCGCTGTCCGCGGTGCGGACGACGAAGCCCAGCAGCCACACGACGAGCACGATCACCGCGATCCACCACAGCGCCTTCAGCGCGAAACCCGCACCGAAGAGGATCAGAGCCAGCAGAAGAACCAGAAGCAGGGGAACCATAGCTATCAACCTCCTGGCCACCGAATGCCCTCACCCGTTGCCCACAAGCCCACAAAGTAGGAGTTACTTCCGCGACACGCGGGGCATATTCACAGGCTGCGCTCCGTGCATCGTTCCCCCCGGCCGCGCACCCGGGGAGGGAAAACGATCATCAACCAGGTTCCGCGCGCTGGGAGGCGGGGCAGGTTCCTGGTACCCATGGCTGCCGGGTGCGACAGGCTGAGGGCAGCTCGTCTCGATCCGGCGGCGGGCCAAGACGACGATGTTCCGTGCCCGTAGTACGGCCGCCGGTCAGAGGCGGCTCATCGTGCGCCGCGAGCGCGGCGCGGCGCTGCCCCTGACACCCACGTGCAGCCGGGCGCGCCGCCCGCGCCCGGCCCCGAGCGCAGACAGGAGGCCGCAAGTGACCGCCCTGCCCCAGGGCCGCGACTGGACCCGGATGAAGCGCGCCGACTTCGACGACTCCGCTCCGCTCAACCTGGTCGACGCGGCCGTATGCCGGCCGGTGCCCGCCGAGCCCGACGAGTGCGGGACCCAACCGCTGTTCGGGAAGGACCCGAAGCCCCCGCGTCCCCGTCGCCCCCGCACGCCGGCCCCAGCACCCACCGAGGTCTCCGAGAACACCGACACCTTGTTCTGAACCGGCCCCCAGGAACCGACACCCTGAGCAGCTTCACGAACTGCCGTGCTTCGTGGCAGTCGCCGACGACGCCAAGTCGTTCGACCTTTAACACCCGACCGTTCGGCGGTTGTTGCCGACTGTTTTCTGAGTATTGGCTCTGCCGGGACCGCCGCATCCTCCACGCGAAGCGTCAGCGTATCCGAGAAACCGGCATTCCGGGCCTGCCGGGTGAGGTTTCCCAGTCAGTGAACTCGCCATGCGATGACACATGGAGGACCGGAACGAGCCAGGGGGAAATGAGAACCGGCCATTCCACGGAACGGAGTACTTCGCTCCCTCGGCGCGGTGAAATCCGGGGTGTGCCGACCCCTTACATCCGGACATACCTGAATTGCCTTCTCCAAACGAACACGAGATCGGTGCAGTCTCGTAGTTGACACGTGTGGCATCGGCTCGTGACCATGCAGTGCGGATCACGGCGCATGATCCACCCGGTCCTGAAACGAGGGGCGTACGAGCGAGTGTTCTCCTCGCCCGCTCCGTCATCCAGATCCGCCCCACCGGAGGAAATTCCAGGCTCAAGGAAGGAATCCGACAGCGCCCCTCGCCCAGCAGCGACTTTCCCGCCGCGGGCTCCTTCTCTGCCCGGCAGAGACGGTGTGCGGGCGACCTGGCCGGAGAGATTCATTTCGCCGTCATATCCGTCACCCAATCAGGACACCCGCGATTCCGTGTGCCCGGACGCGTGGTGACGAAGGAGTGAGTACATGACGTTCAATGCCCTGATGGGCACGTCCCCGAACGGCGACGAACTGCCACGGGCCGGCGCCACCGCACGGCTCCACACCGTGATCAGCGGCCACTGGTCCTCGGACGCCCTGCTGCGCCTGCGCCTGAGGCGATGGCCGGACCCGGCGGAACCGCATCCGGCGGGCCATGAGGTGGTCGCTCTCGACGACGGCGGCTACGCGCACACCGTGGACGCCGGCACCGGCTTCGTCACGGTGCAGTTCACGCCCGAGCCGGACTCCGCGCCGCACGCGCTGGAGCACAGCGATCCGCCGACCCCCCGCTGGCGCGCAGCCGTGCTGACGGAGAGCGTCCGCCCGGACGATCCGGGGCCGGCCGCGGTCGCCCGGGCGCTGGCCGAGGCCCTGCGGAGCGAAGGCGCCGCCTTCAGCGAGACCGAGGTGGCGACGCTGTGGGAGGCGATGCCGCTGCTGCGTCGGTACGCCACCGAGGACAGCGCCCTCGCCGACTGGGCGCTGATATTCCGCGACCACTACGTGGAGAACAGCGTCGGCTTCCTGCTGGCCGCCGAACGGGCGGGGTTCGCACCGCAGTGGATCTACGCGCTGGACAAGGGCGACAAGACGTTACGACGGGACCGCGTGCACGGGTGGTTCCTGTCCCGGGGCTACCGCAGCGCCACCCTCGACAACTCCGTCGTGAACGGCACCGCCACCGACGAGGAAGTGCGCCGGGCGCGCGAGGTGGGCTCCGACGTGGACGCCTTTATCCGCGCGGCGCACGCCGAAGGCCGTCGCGTTCTCATGGTCGACGACGGCGGCATCATCGCGCTCGGCTCCGCACACGAACGCCTGGTCACCGAACAGCCGGACGCGGCGCTGGAGTTGACCGTCAGCGGGCTCAAACGAATATCGGCGGCGACCGACATGCGCCTGCCCGTCCTCAACATGGCGCGCTCCGAGGTCAAGACGCACCTGGCGTACAACGAGATCGCCGACTCGTGCGTGCGGCGACTGCGCGCCATCGTGCCGGGGGCGAAGTTCGTGGGCCGGCGGGTGCTGTCCCTGGGCTTCGGCACCCTCGGCGCCCGGGTCGCGAGGGCCCTGCGCGCCATCGGGTGCCGGGTCACGGTCGTGGACACCGACACACTCGCCCTCGTACGCGCCGCCGAGGAGGGCTTCGACACCAGCCGCTCGGCCCACGAGGCGCTGCGGCACACCCGCCCCTTCCTGATCGTCGGGACCACCGGCGAGGACGCGCTGACCGAGGCCGACCTGGCGCTGCTGCCCGACGGCGTGCTTCTGGCCGGCTTCGCCACCCGGGACTTCAGCCTGCTCAGCGAGCGTCGCGTCGCCACGGCGGCGTCGGACGTCCCCGGCGTGGGGGTGCGCTACACGCTGCCCGGGCGCCGCTCCGCCGTCCTCCTCGGCGACGGCCGGTCCCTGAACCTCTACACCTACGAGGGCATACCCAACCGGGGCTATGACGCCTACCGCGCCGCCACCCTGGTCACCGCCAAACACCTGTGCCGGTCCGCCGCGGACCTCGCGCCCGGCATCCACCTCGGAGTCGTGGACGAAGTCGTGCGCGAAGCGGGGCTGTTCGACGCCTACTACGACACGTATCTCGCCGACACGGTCCAGCCGCCCGAGGGCGTCGTCGAGGGCGGCGTCGAGGACGGTGGGGGCGCACATGAGTGACCTGCCCCGCGTGTGCGTCGTCGGCTACGGAGTGGCCGGCAAACTGCACCACCGCCTGCTGGAGGCCGCCGGTCTGCGCGTGTGCACCGTGGACCCGGCCCTGACCGGCGTACCCGGAGGCTTTTACCGCCACCGACCCGTGGAGCACAGTGCGACGGTGCGGGACACGGCGGGCCCCGTGCACCTGTGGTCGCTCTGCACACCCACCCAGGTGCATGTCGACGTCCTGGCGGAGGTCCTGAAGCGCGACCCGCGGGCCCGCGTCATCATGGAGAAGCCGGCCTGCCGGGCGCAGGACGTGCCCCGTCTCCTGGATCTGCTGGAGCGGCATCCCGGAGCGCGCGTGGTCGTGATGAACCAGTACCGGCACGCCCACGCGCTGCGGCTGCTGGACGACCTGAGGCGGCACCACATGCCGGACCAGCCGGTGACGGCGGTGCGCGTCGCCTTCAGCAAGGACCGGCGAGCCGACATGGAGGCGGGCCGGTTCGTCGACCGTGACCACGGCGTCTTCGGCTACGAGTGGCCGCACATGCTGGCGGTGGCGAGCCGGCTGCTGCCGCCCGACACCTACCGTGACTACGTCGAGAGCCCTGTCGAGGACGTACGCGGCGTCGTTCACGAGGACTACTTCGTCACGGCCGCGCGGGAACGCGCCGTGGTGGCGGACGGCGTGGAGCTGGAACTGTACTCGTCGGTCGTCGGCGACGCGCCCGACGACACCGGTGTGCCCGACTGGGCCCGTCCCTTCGGCCACTCCACCGGCGGCCGACGACGACTCGCCCAACTCCAGGTCGGGCCCGCGCTGTTCACGGCGGAGATGGACCCCGTGGCACTGCCGGACGGTGGCCGGCTGCCCGGCAACACCCACCGGCTGACGGCCCAGCTTCCCGGCGGCTGCCAGGAGACGCTGGTGAACGACTCCCCCATGGACAACGCCCTGCGCACCGCGGTCGCCCGGCTGCTCGGCGACCTCCCCCTGCCTCCGGTCGACCTGCGGCCGGTGCACCGCATCAACGCCCTGGCGGACCAGTTCCGGCACGCCCGCGAGACCGCCACCGCGGCCGCGGCCGGACAGCTGAGCGGAGGCCCCGTATGAGCAGGCTCCGCTTCGGCGTCATCGGCTGCGGTGTGATCGGCGGTCTGCACGCCCGGGTGCTCAGCGGCTACGCGCCGCTCGCCGAACGGGCGCGACTCGTCGCCGTCGCGTCGCCGTCGCCCCAGCGCGCGCGACGGCTGGCCGAGGAGACCGGCAGCGAGGCGACGGACGTCGCCGCCCTGCTCGACCGCTCTGATATCGATGTCATCAGCGTCTGCACCCCCAGTGGCCTGCACGCCGAGCTGGGGCTGCGGGCACTGGCCGCGGGCAAGCACGTCGTCGTGGAGAAACCCGTCGAGGTGACCGCCGAGGCGGCGGACCGGCTGATCGCCGGCGCACGACAGGCCGGACGTGCCCTGGCCGTCATCAGCCAGCGCCGCTTCGACCCCGCCTCCCGCATGCTGCGTTCCGCCCTGGACGCCGGGGAGTTCGGGACGCTGACGTCCGGGCTCGTGGAAGTCCCCTTGTGGCGCGGCCAGTCCTACTACGACTCGGGCGACTGGCGCGGCAGCCGGGCCCTGGACGGAGGAGGTGCGCTACTCAACCAAGGGGTGCACGCCGTCGACCTCGTCCAGTGGCTGATGGGCCCGGTCGTCGAGGTCGCCGCGCACACCGCCCTCAAGGGGCACCATGGCATCGAGGTCGAGGACGTCGTCACCGCGAGCCTGCGGCATGCCGGCGGCGCCCTGACGTCCCTGCTGGCGACGACCGCGGCGTACCCCGGGCGCACCACGCGCCTGACGGTGCACGGCGACCGGGGAAGCGCCGTGATCGACAACGACGAACTCACCTGGTTCCACGCCGCCGGACCCGAGGACGACACCTCCGCCTACGGTGCCTACGGAGCGGGCAACCAGGCCGCCGAGCGCCGTCCGGCCCCTGTCGCCGAGCAGCGGGACGCCAGCGGTCTGCTCCCCTCACCGCACGGCGACCAACTCCTCGACTTCTGCGACGCGGTCACCGAGGGCCGGCCCCCCGCCGTCGACGGCGAGGAGGGCCGCAGGGCCCTGCGGACGGTGCTCGCCGTGTACGAGGCGGCGCGCACCGGCGCCGTCGTACAGGTCGCACCCGCCCCTGAGACGTCACCCGCCCCATCCGCCCCCATGACCCCGGAGCCGGCATGACCAGTGTGAGTTTCGTCGTCGCCGACGACGAGTTCGAGCGTGACTTCCTGCAACTTCCCCTGGACGTGGCCAACGCGGCCGCTCTGCTGGGGCGGGACGGGGTGGACGTCGTCGTCTGGGACCGTCGCCTGAGCGACGAGGCACCCCGCGTCGGCACGGTCGACGTGGCCGTCGTGGTGACGGCGATCGCGGACCGCGCCCAGTGCTACCCCCTCGATCTGGGCCCGGTGCGCACCGCCGTGGAGCAGGTGCGGCGGACCTGGCCGGAGGCCACCGTCCTCGCCGTCGGCCCGCACGCCACCCAACTGCCCACGGCCACGCTGCGCGAGCTGGGCGTGGACCACGTGGCGCGCGGCGAGGCGGACGCGGCGGCGGTGCACGGCGTACGGGACCTGCTGAGCGGCAGGCCGGTGCTGGGCGAGCTGCCGCTGAGCGGGACGTACCCACCGCTGGACTTCGACGGGGCGCCCCTGCCCGCCTACGACCTGCTGGACCTGACCGCCTACACGGCCGAGACGTTCACCGGCGGGCGGGTCAGGCGCGGGCCGTGCGGCATGGTGCTGGGCGTGCGGGGCTGCACCTACGGATGCACCTTCTGCCACCTGCCGTTCGGCACGCGGATGCGCCCCGAGCCCGTGGAGCGCACGCTCGCGGAGATCGAGGCGATGCGCGAACGCGGCGTGGACTCGCTGTTCTTCCTCGACTACGTCTTCGGTCTGCACCCGACTTTCTACAAGGAGCTGTGCACCGGACTCGTCGGAGGCGGCCTGGGCTGGAGCGGGCAGAGCCGGGCGGAGGTGGTTCTGCGCCAGGACGTGGACCTGTGGGCCGCCGCGGGATGCAACGGTATGTGGCTGGGCGCCGAGTCGCCGGCCGTGGCGGAGACCGGCGTCGGCAAACGTGTCCCGGCGGAGAAGATCGACGCGGCGATCCGCCGGCTCTCGACGGCCGGCATCACCCCGTTCGCGTTCATCCTGCTGGGCCTGCCCGGCGACCCGGCCTGCCTGAGCGGCGAAGTGGTCGACTGGGCCGCCTCACTGCCGGGATACTTCGGGCTCAACCAGCTCTTCCTGCGCCCCGGCACCCCGCTCTACGACGAACTGGCGGCCGACTACAACGACGGTACGAAGCCGACGACTTGGGCCGAGGTGGAGGCGGTGACGCGGCGCTATCGGGAGCGCTATCCGGTCAGCCTCGACGACCTGTGGCAGCGGCTCGTCAAGCTGCCGAACTACATCGGCAACGCGATGGCCGCCGTATGAGCACCGGTCGCCTCGTAGCCGGCGACGGCCCGGTGCACCGCGCCGGGCCCCGCGCCGGACGGCAGGAGCCCTTCGTACCGTGACCGCTGATGCCCAGAGTGCGGCGCGCGAGGCGACTGCCGTCGGGCCGGTGCTGCCACGCGCGTTCTGGTGGCTGTGGACCGCCACGCTCGTCAACCGGCTCGGCGGCTTCGTCGTCGTGTTCCTGTCGCTGTACGTCACGCTCGACCGGGGCGGCTCGGCGTCCTTCGCGGGGCTCGTCACCACCTTGTACGGCGTCGGCGGCGCCGTCGGCTCGGTCGTGGGCGGCCTGCTCGCCGACCGCCTCGGCAGGCGGGCGACACTGCTGGGCGCTCAGCTGCTGAGCGCCGTCGGCACGGGGGCGCTGGCGTTCGCCCAGGGGCGGACGGCACTCGCGGTCACCGCGTGCCTGGTCGGCCTGGCGGGCAACGCCTCCCGGCCGGTCGTCCAGGCCGTGGTGGCCGACATGGCCGGCGCGCAGGCACGTGTCAGGGCCTTCTCCCTCCTCTACTGGGCCGTCAACATCGGGGTGGCGGTCTCGGCCGCGCTCGCCGGAGTGCTCGCGCAGCGCGGATACACCCCGCTGTTCCTCGGTGAGGCGGCGGTGACCGTGGTGTGCGCGCTGACCGTCTTCCTGGCGGTGCCCGAGACGCGCCCCGAGCCGGTCCGGCGGGGAGACGCCGCCGCCCCGGACACTCAGGCCGGGGCGGAACCGTCGAACCGGCGCCGCTTCGTGGCCTTCGTGGCCGTGACCTTCCTGGTCGGGCTGCTGATGCAGGAGATCAGTACCGCACTGCCGCTCACCATGACGCGGGCGGGCTTCAGCGCACGCGACTACGGCCTGGTCATCAGTCTCAACGGCCTTCTCGTGGTGGCGCTGCAACTCCCCGCGGGCCGGATCCTCGCGCGCTTCGGTCCGGCGGGCCCCCTGGCCGTCGGGACGCTGCTGCTGGGCGCAGGGCTGGGGACGACGGCCGTGGCGGCCTCCCTCGGGGCGTACGCCCTGAGCGTCGTGGTGTGGACGGTCGGCGAGATCCTGCTCGCTCCGACCGCCATGGCCGCCGTGGCCGACCTCGTGCCGGGCCACGCGCACGGGCGCTACCAGGGGATGTACAGCTTCGCCTGGTCGGCGGCGGCGTGCGTCGCGCCGGTGGTCTCGGGATACGCACTGGACGGCGTGGGCCCGACCGCCCTGTGGGTCGCGAGCGCGGTGCTGGGCGCGCTGGCGGCCGTGGGGTACTTCCTCGTCCTGCGCGGACGGCGCGACGACTGAGGGCCAGGACGACCGAGGAGCAGGATGACCGACGAGCAGGAGGATCCACAGGAATGGCCGATGAGATCGCGTTCTGGGACTTTTCGAGGTCACAGGTGCTCAGCCGCTACAACGGTTCGAGGATCGACGTGCGGGAGATCGCGGAACTGTGCGCTGTCCGCGGGGAGATCGAAGCCGTCGACGCGCGATTCCCGTCCGCGGACGAGATGGCGGGAATCCATCCCCTGGCGCTCAAGCGGCCGCGCCGGTGGGAGGCGGCGATCGCCGCGATGATCTACGCCTCCAGCGGGCAGGTCGCCCTGCGGGAGGAGATCATCAAGGCACGTGAGCTGCTGGACCGGCTTCCCAAGGCCGACCGGAGCGCTCTCACCGTGGCGCGCATGCTCGCGCTGGTCCCCGCCATGATCGCCGGCTTCCGTTTCAGCCGGCAGGGCGAGGCGTTCAACCCGGAGGCGAACCGCTTTCTGGAGGGCGCGCGTTTCCTGTCGGTGCTGCTGGAGGAGCGACCGGCTCTCGACGTGGAGATAGGACTGTGCGCGCACCGGGCCGGCGTGAGCGATCCGGTCCTTCCTGAACACGTCAGCTCCACGGGCGCGAACCGCATGGTGGCGTTCGTGGCCGCACTGCTGGACAACTCGCGGGCGAGGCAGCGCACGGTCAGCGTCTCCCAGCAGACGGCGACCGACCGGGCCGCCGGCACGGTGAACTCCCTTGTCTTCCTGCACTACGCGCACGGCGGGAGGTTGGAAGACTTCCTCCGCGCCCTCGACCAGCACGCGGACGACATACGCGCGGTGCTGGCGCGGCACAACGCCGCCTCGGCGACGCGTTTCCGGTTCACCCCGCTCGATCCGTTCAGCGAGGTGGTGGAGCGGGACATGGAGGAGGTGTTCGGACCGGACTGGACCGGTGCGCCCACCGATCCGCGATGGAGGCCCGGGGGCACGCTGGACTCGGCCGTCGAGGAGGCGAAGGGGAAGATGGCACGGTTCATGCGGAACGAGCCGCTGGACATCGACCGGTTGCTCAGGCTGCACAAGGACTCCGGGGCTCCCAGTGAGCGAGGTGTGTCGGCACTCCACTGGTTCGACCGGCACCAACGGCAGCCGCTCGCTGTCCGGGCCCGTTACGACGTCGCCTTCCACCACCGCCTGGCCTTGACCACTATGGAGAAGGACGGCGTGGGGATCGGCATGGAACGGGGATGGGACGCGTACCAGTGGCTGGCCTGGCGAGCCGCGTACGGTTCCGCCGGAACGGCGATGCCGCTCCTGTACGCCCGGAGCTCGACGGAACCCGCGAGCCACGTCTCCCTGCGGAGCTTCAACCTGCGGCAGTTCTGGTGACGGGTGGGGCGCCGGAGGATGAGGGCGCGGCGGGCCCCTGCATCGCGGCCTGTCCGGATGCGGCACCGAGGCCGGCTCGCGATGCTCACGCAGCGACTCACCCGTAACTCACGAGCAGTGCAGAGGACTTCCGCCCCTCCTCGAAGAGGTCAGCGCACACCGTCAGCCTCTTCCACGAACCTGGGGCCGCGGTACAACCATCGGACGTGGTCGGGAGTCTGTTCTTCGCTGCGCATCGCGTGATCAAACGGGTGGCCCATTGGGGGACACGAAGGTGCGGGCTGTCGTTCTGGGTTCGCGGATGCCGTCCGGGCGTCTGTGGTTGTACAGGGGGTTTTCGTGCGTCATTCAGTGCGTCTCGCCGTGGCAGCGGCCGTAGCCGCTTCTCTGACCGGCAGTCTGACGGCCGTCTCGGCCGACCGTGCCGTAGCGGCTCCGGCCAAGCTGGCGGACGACTTCAACGGTGACGGATACCGGGACCTGGCCGTCGGCATGCCCGGCACGACCGTCAGTGGCAAGGAGGGCGCGGGTGCCGTTCTCCTCACCTTCGGTTCCGCCCGTGGCCTGACCGGCAAGCACGTCTACATCACGCAGAACTCCACAGGCGTGCCCGGCACGGCCGGGTACCAGGACTTCTTCGGCAGCAGCATCGCCAGCGGTGACCTGAACGGCGACGGTTACGCCGACCTGCTGGTCGGCAGCGAAGGGGACACCACCTCCGGCACGTCGGGCAACGGCTCGGTGACCGTGCTGTGGGGCGGCACGTCGCCGTTGCGCAGCGGCCTGGCTCTGCCCGCGGGGGATTCGTATTCCGGGCGGATGTTCGGCGCAGACATCGCCGTGGGTGACTTCACCGGCGACTCCGCCCCCGACATCGCCGTCAGCGGACAGACGTCCCTGTGGCTGTACTCGGGTACGTTCACCCGCACCAAGGCCCCGGCAGGACTCGACGTGGGCGACCCCGATTACACCGGCAGCTGGAACCTCGCGGCCGGCGACTTCAACGGCGACGGCAAGGACGAACTGGCCGTCGTCCAGCAGAAGGCCACCCTCGTCTACGGCCAGAACGACCAGACCACCGACGCCGACTCCTTCACCGTCCAGGCCCACCTCGCCGGCGGAGACCGCGTGGCGGCAGGAGACCTCAACGGCGACGGCCGCGACGACCTCGCCGTCGCCCTGGCCGACCCGCGGCTGAACCCCAACGGGCTGACAGACCCCAGCCACAAATCCGGCTACGTCACCGTCCGCTACGGCGACCGGGCCGTCACCGGCGGCCTCGCCCCCACGGGCCAGGTCTTCCACCAGGACACCGCAGGCATCCCGGGCACCGACGAGTCCGACGACCACTTCGGCGCGTCCCTGGCCATTGCCGACATCACCGGCGACCACCGCGCCGAGCTCGCCATCGGCGTTCCCTACGAGTCGTTCGGCAGGACCGTCAGGGCCGGCGACGTCCTGGTCCTGCGCGGAAGCGCCCACGGGCTGACCACCACGAGCGCGGCACGCTACTCACAGGACACGCCCGGCGTCCCCGGCAGCACCGAGAACAACGACGTGTTCGGCTCCCAGGTGCGCCTGGCCGACTTCAACCGAGACGGCAAGGCGGACCTCGCCGTCACCGCCCCCCACGAAGACCACGGCAACGGCGCCCTCTGGCAGCTACGGGGCACCAGCACCAAAGTGAGCACCAGCAACGTCAGTGTCTTCGGCCCCAAGGACTACAACGTCGCGTCCGGCTCAGGCATCGGCGACACCCTCCTGGGCTGAGGTCCGGTCACGACCGGGGCGGACGACCGCTCCCCGTACAAGGGGGCCGTGCCGGTGACAGTCGTCAACGAATGACTGTCACCAGCACGGTGGCCACGCTGTCAGACCCATGACCGTCACCCACCGTCCACCATTGGACAGATAGTCTTCGCACAGATAATCTATGCGTAGATGATCTAGCCGAGGAGACCACTCATGTGGGAGTACGAGCACAGCATCGAGACCAGCGCCACCCCCCAGGCGATCTGGCGGCTCTGGGCCGACGTCGAGAACTGGGGTACCTGGAACGCCGAGATCGAGAAGATCGAGATGGACGGCCCGTTCGTCGCGGGCACGCAGATCACGATGACGCCGCCCGGGGACGACCCGGTACTGCTGCGCATCGCCGAGGCGGTCGAAGACGAACTCTTCGTCGACGAAGCGCGCTTCGACGGCCTGCTGCTGCGCACCGTCCACCGCATCGACCGGATCGACCGGAACCGGATCCGTGTGACGTACCGGATGGAGATCACCGGCACCGGCGCCGACGAGGTCGGCCCGCAGATCGGCCCGGGCATCACCGCCGACTGGCCCGAGACCATGGCCTCGCTGGCCGAGCTGGCGCTTCGCTGATGCCCCTCAGCCCCGGCGACAGCCCCGGATTCCTGCTGTGGCACGCCACCCTGCGCTGGCAGCGCGACATCGCCGCAGCCCTGGCCCCGCTCGATCTCACCCACGTGCAGTTCGTGCTGCTCGCCTGCACCTGGTGGCTCAACACCCAGGGCGAGCACCCCAACCAGCTGGCCCTCGCCCGCCAAGCCGGCACCGACGTCAAGATGACCTCCCAGGTACTACGCAATCTGGAACACAAAGGACTCATCGAGCGTGAAGTCGACCCGGCCGACGCCCGCGCCAAACGACTGCGCGTCACCGACGCCGGCGCCGAGCTGGCCCCACGCGCGATTGCCGCCGTCGAGCGCGCCGACGCGCGGTTCTTCCAACCGGTGCCCCTCGACGACGCGGTAGCCCTGCTCGGCCCCCTGGCCCATCCCGAAACCTGAAACGCCCTCATGGGCAACTGCGGGCCACCGAGCGCGACTTGTCCGGTCGGTGGCATCTGCAACAGGCCGGCCCCACCGCCCCGCATGGGGCGCAGTGGCGCACGTCGCTCACCAGACGACGGGCAGTTCGGTGAGGGAGTGGAAGACGGGATGTTCGCGAACGCGGAGCTGACCGACCTCGCAGGCCAGACGCAGCGTCGGCAGGGTGGTGAAGAGCGAACCGAGGGCGAGCGTCACCTCCAGGCGCCCCAGTGACGCGCCGAGGCAGAAGTGGGCGCCGTGGCCCCACAGCAGATGATCGGAGGCGTCGCGGTGGATGTCGAGGCGCTCGGGGCGGGGGAAGACCGTGGCGTCATGGTTGGCGGCGAGCAGGCTGATCATCACCGACTCGCCCGCGCCGACCAGGGTCTCGCCGATCCGGACGTCCTCCGTGGCCTGGCGTACGACGTTGTCCTGGATGATCGACCAGAACCTCATCGACTCCTCCACGAACTGCGGCAGCAGGGCCCCGCCGTCGGCGAGGACCTCCGCGCGCAGTCCGTCGTCGGTCAGCAGGCTCAGCGCGCTGAAGGCGATCTGAGTGGCCGTCGACTCGTGGCCGGCGATGAGGAGCAGCTTCAGGATGCCGAGGAGGTCGGCGCGGTCGAGTTCGCCGGTGGCCACGTGGTTGGTGACCAGACGGCTGACCAGATCGTCGCCCGGTTGCTTCTCCTTGGCGCGCGCCGTCTCGTCCAGGAAGGCGATGATCCGGTGGTGGGCCGCCAGGGAGAGCGCCGGGTCGCCGTCCGTGAGCAGGATCCGGGTCTGCTCCAGGAAGAAGGCGGTGTGCTCGTCCGGAATCCCCAACAGCCGGGCGATGACCAGCGCCGACACATGGGCCGCGAAGTCCCGTACCAGGTCGGCGGGTTGCGGACCGGCCGCCAGGGCGTCGGCAGCCCGGTCGGTCAGTTCCTGGAGACCGGGTCTCAGCATGCGCACCCGGCGCGCCGTGAACTCCGGGGCGACCATTCTGCGCAGCCGACCGTGCTCCGGATCGTCCATGCGCAGGAACCCGCTCGGCCGGTCGTCGGTAGGCACGGGAATGCGCAGCGGAAAGCCGGGCCGGGTCTCGTCGGCGCTCAGCCGGGGGTCCTTGAGCGCGGCCTTCACGTCCTCGTGGCGGGTGATCAACCAGGCCAGCTGCTCCTCACCGGCGACCGCCGGCAGCCGGACCAGCGTCGGCGGCCCGTCACGGACGACACCCAGGGCCGGTGGCGGCGACAGCGGACAGACGCGGGCCAGCGGCCAGTCCAGCACACTGGGGTATGCAACGCGCACGGTCTCCCCTTCATGTGAACGAATGCCCGCGCCACACGTCGTCCTCGGCGGCGGTGCTCCGACCGAACTACACAACCACCCCCGGCTGACGTCCGGGTGACCAGCCACTGACCCGGGCCCCCCGTCACTGGCTCGACCGGACCTCGGGCGCGAAGACACCTGCTTGCGCCGGCTTCGGACCGACGCACAACCGGCCACGCGAACCCTGCACCAACGGCAAAGCAGAGCCGGTCCGTCCGACCGGATGGCGCTCGAGCGTCGTGATCCGGCTGACATGTCCTCAGACCACACCGGAGCGCCGGGGCAGGCCGTCGCCTCAGCGGCGGGACATGTAGAGGTCGAGAGCTTTGTGCAGGACCTTGTTCAGGGGATAGTCCCACTCGCCGAGGTACTCGACGGCCTGGCCGCCGGTGCCGGCCTTGAACCGGAGCAGTCCCAGAAGGTGGTTGTCCTCTTCCAGGGTGTCGGTGATGCCGCGGAAGTCGTAGACAGCCGCCCCGAGTTCGTGGGCGTCACACATCATGCGCCACTGGATGGCGTTGTTCGGCTGGACCTCGCGTTTGCGGCTGGTGGAGGCGCCGTAGGAGTACCAGACGTGCTCGCCGACGGTGAGCATCGTGGCGGCGGCGAGCACCTCGCCCTCGTGACAGGCGAGGTAGAGGCGCATCCGGTCGGCGTCCTCGGCCTGCAGCGTGGTCCACATCCGCTGGAAGTAGGCCAGTGGTCGCGGGATGAACCGGTCCCGTTCAGCGGTCTCGACGTAGAGGCCGTAGAACGTGGGAAGGTCCTCGTAGCCGCCCTGGACGACCTTGACGCCGGCCTTCTCCGCCTTCTTGATGTTGCGGCGCCACTGCTGGTTGAAGTCGCGCTGGATCTCTTCCAAGGACCGGCCGGCGAAGGGTACCTGGAACACGTAGCGGGGCTGGCCCGCGGCAAAGCCGTCCTCGCTGCCGGGCTCGGTCTGCTGCCAGCCCATCCGGCGCAGCCGGTCGGCGATGTCGAAGGCCAGCGGCTCCTGGACGGTGGCCTCCACATCCCGTAGTTTCCTGGCCTGCGGGTCGGCGATCGCGGCCTTGACCGCTTCGGCGCTCCAGCGGCGTGCGACGACGGGTGGTCCCATCTTCACCGAGAAGGCGCCCTGCCCCTTCAGATACGCGAGCATCGGCTCGAGCCACCGCTCCAGGTCTGCCGCTGCCCAGTCGATGACCGGGCCCTCCGGCAGATAGGCGAGGTACCTCTTCAGCTTCGGCAACGGTCGCAGCAGCACCAGACCTGCCCCGACGAGGCGGTCGCTGTCGTCGAACCAGCCCAGACACTGCGCCTGCCAGTCCGGCTTCACGTCCCCCCACGAGGGAACCTGCATGTGGCTCACCGAGGGCCGGGCCGTGACGAAGGCCAGATGCTCCTCGCGGGTGATCGCCTTCAAGCGATAGCTCATGCGCAGTGCTCCTTTGTCCGACGCCCAAATCTACCGAGGTAGGGAACGCCCAAGTGTTCCGTGCAGGACGGGTGCTCGGCGAGGACCGAAGCGGCGCAGTCGAGTGGGATGCCGCCGCGCTGGAGTGGGTCATCGCGGTCGAGTCAACGATCTTGCGGGTCCATCAGCACGCGACCGGGGCCAGGCCAGGTCCAAGCGGCTGTATGCCTCGTCAAACCAGGCATCTTTCAGCGGGACGCTCACTGTCACCGTCGTCAAAGACGATGAGGCGTCCCTGATCGTCACATGAGCCCGTCCCTCCTCCGGGTCACGCTCGATGAATACCTCAGGGCCGCGGGTGTCCTGGCGCCACGCGATGTCCTGGCCGGCGTCGAGCGCGTCCAGGGCCTCCTGCCAGTGCCGCAGGTCGTCCGGCAGCACCCAGGTCTTGAGGCTTCCGCGCACGAACGGCGTGTCGACCAGAAACTCTCCGGTCAGTACACCGCAGGCGTCCTGACCGTCCGGAAATCCCCGAGCACGTCCCCAGGATCCGTCATGGTGTCGGCGAGCCGTGGCCGCAGCGCGCCACTCTCACCTACGCTGCTCTATGGATCTACGGAGGATGACGGTGGAGGGCACCAGCACGCGTACGGTCCACCCCGACGACGGCACACCCGACCGGCGCCCGGCCGAGATGCCCGCCCACCCGGCGGAGCCGGCATGACCGGCCGGGGCGACACCGCCGACGTGCTGCCGCCGTTCCCCGGGCCGCCGGACGGACCCGTCTACCTGGACTACAACGCCACCACGCCCGTCGACCCACGGGTCGTCGAAGCGATGATGCCGTACCTGACCCGCTTCTTCGGCAACCCCTCCAGCAGCCACCCCTACGGCGCCGAGCCGCGGCGCGCGCTGGGTGCGGCCCGGGCCCAGGTCGCCGCCCTCATCGGGGCCCGCACCGGCGAGATGGTTTTCACCGGCTCCGGTTCGGAGGCCGACCTGCTCGCACTGCGCGGCGCGGTGCTGGCCTCCGGGCGCTCACGGCCGCATGTGATCACGCAGGCCACCGAACACCCGGCCGTGCTGGAGAGCTGCCGGTCCCTGGAGCGCCTGCACGGAGCACGCGTCACCGTGCTGCCGGTCGACGGCGACGGGCAGGTCGACCCGGACGCGCTGGACTCGGCGCTCACCGAGGCGACGGTACTGGTGTCGGTCATGGCCGCCAACAACGAGACGGGCGCCCTCCAGCCGGTCACCGAGCTCGCCGCCCTCGCGCGCAAACGCGGCGCTCTCTTCCACTGCGACGCGGCCCAGGCGGTGGGGAAGATCCCTCTCGACGTCGACGAGCTGGGCGTGGACCTGCTCACCGTCGTGGGTCACAAGATGTACGCGCCGAAGGGCGTCGCCGCGCTCTATGTGCGCGAGGGCGTGCGGCTGGAGCCGGTGGTCCACGGCGGCCCGCAGGAGCAGGGGTTGCGGGCCGGCACGGAAAACGTCGCCCTGGCGGTCGCCCTCGGCACCGCCGCCCGTATCGCGGCCCACGAGCTCGACCACGGCACACCGGACCGGATCGCGACCCTGCGCGACGACCTCCATCGGCGGCTGAGCACGGCCCTGTCCGGCCGCGTCCACCTCAACGGCCCCGAGAAGGCCCGCCTGCCGAACACCCTGAACGTTCGCATCGACGGCGTACTCGGACACGAACTCCTCGACGCCGCGCAGGGCATCGCGGCCTCGACGGGTTCCGCCTGCCACAGCGGCACCCACACCCCGTCGCCGGTGCTGACCGCCATGGGGCTCGAACCGGCCCGCGCACTGGAGGCGTTGAGGCTGACTCTGGGACGCTGGTCCACGCCCGCAGGCATCGAGACGGCGGCGAACGCGCTCATCGAGGCGGCTGCCTCGCACTGACCCGGCTCGGCTGGGCCATCGTCGATCCGCGCCCGATCCCCGCCCGCGCCTTTCGTGGCCGACCGCCAACGCCTACGCAGCCGGAGCCCGGCGCGCATCGGCACTTCGGCAGAGGGGTGAGGATGGTCAGGGGGTGATCTTCTTCCGAGCGGCGGCCATCGCGGGCGCGGGCGTCGACGAGGTCCTCGCGGCTCGACTTCGACCGGCCCTGCACCTCCCATGGGCCACCAAAGCCACGGCAGAGCCGCGGCCCCGGATCGCCGTCCCCGACCACGACCGGCCTCGGCCAGGGCGCCCCATCCCTGCCACGGAACCACCATCAGGACCCAGTCGAGGCAAACCCAAATCCCGTGGAGCCGACCTGCGCGGTCGTGGAATGATCTTCGCGACTGCTGACGGAAGGGAAGGCTGACAACGTGTACGTACCGCCATCTGCACGAGCTCTCGATGATGACGAGCGTGAGCTCGTGGAGCTGGCACGCCGCACCATTGACGCGCAAACCGACGCCGGGCCCGACGAAGACGGGATCCACACGATGGGCGCCGCGGTCATGGCCGCCGACTACCGGATGTTCGCCGGCGTGAACCTCTACCACTTCACCGGCGGACCCTGTGCCGAACTCGTGGCTCTGGGAGCCGCACGAGCCCAGGGCGCCCGCCAGATGCGCTGCATCGTTGCCGTGGGAAACCACGGGCGCGGGGTCGTCGGCCCGTGCGGACGCGATCGGCAGGTCTTCGTGGACTACTACCCCACCATGCGCGTCATCGTGCCCACGCCCGCCGGGCCCAGATCCGTTCTCGCCGCCGACCTGATGCCGCTGACTCAGCGATGGACCCCGGAAGGCATGAACGGTCTCGACCCGTCGCTCTATGAAGACCCGGAGACGGCCGGTCCCCCGATCATCCGGTTCAACCCCCGTTACCTCGATAACGTCCGCTCCGGCGCCAAGACCAAGACCACCCGCTTCCGGGACCCGGCCCGGCTCGGGCCGGCACGGCTGGTGTTCGAGAGCGACCCCGAAGTCGTCCTGCCGGCAGAGGTGACCGGCATCAGGCACTGCCTGGTCAGCGACCTCACCGACCAGGACGCCCGAGCCGAGGGGCTGACGACCGCAGCCGAACTCCGGGAAGGCCTCAAGAGCCACTACCCGGATCTCACGGAAACCGACGAGGTCGACGTAGTCACCTTTCAGATCAACGACAAGACAGGCGCCGCTTGAATCGCGGAGGCACCAGCGAACCTGTCCCGGGCCGGCTCACTTGTGCACTCTTCCCGATGGCCTGATGTGACAGATCCTGGTCATTGCAGCCATGCCGGATCGGGCGGAATGATCAGGGCATGCCCCAACCGCACCGCGTTGTGATCGTCGCCTTTCCCGGCATCGAGCTGCTGGACGCCACCGGACCGGCCGAGGTGTTTTCCGTCGCCTCCCGGGTCGGAGGAGCTGACCGGACCGGCTACCTCGTGCGGATCGCTACGGCGGACGGCGCCCCCGTGACCACCTCCAGCGGCGTGCGGCTGATGGCGGACCTGGACTTCGACGATGTGGCCGGCCCGATCGACACCCTGCTGGTGCCGGGGGCGATCGAGCTCGTCGACGGCGGCGTCGAGCCGGTGATCGACCACCAGGTCACCACCTGGCTGCAGCGTGCGGCACCCCGGGCCCGGCGGATCGGGTCGATCTGTGCGGGTGCGCACCTGCTGGCCGCCGCGGGGCTGCTGGAGGGCCGGCCGGCCACGACGCACTGGCTCACCGCGGACCGGCTGGCCGCCGAACACCCAGGAGTGCGGGTGGATCCAGATCCGATCTTCATTCGGGACGCGCGGGTGTGGACCTGCGCCGGCGTCACCTCGGGGATGGACATGGCGCTGGCCATGGTCGCCGAGGACCACGGCCAGGACCTTGCTCTCGCGACCGCCCGGATGATGGTGATGTACGTCAAACGCTCAGGTGGACAGAGCCAGTTCAGTGTGCCGCTGTCCGTCCAGGGCTCCTCGGACGACCGGATCGACGAGCTGCGCAGGTGGATCACCGAACACCTCGCCGAGGACCTGTCCCTCGAAGTCCTGGCGGCCCGTACGCACCTGAGCACGCGCCACTTCACCCGTCTGTTCCATCAGCGCACCTCCACGACACCGGCCGCCTACGTGGAAGCCGCCCGGCTGGAGGCCGCCCGGCGCCTGCTGGAGGACAGCGACCGCAGTCTGCCCGAGGTCGCCGCCGCCAGCGGCCTGGGCTCCGTGGAAACGCTGCACCGCGTCTTCCGTCGGCGGCTGGGCACCACCCCGGCCGAGTACCGCCGCCGGTTCTGACCCCTACCACCCGCACCACCTGCCGACCACCGGGCACGCTCGCTCACCGGCCGAGCTTCGCCATGCCCGCACGCGACATCGACCAGCACACTTCCAAGGAGAACCGTGGCCCGCACGAAGGTCGTCCCCATCCCGGTCATGGGCCGGCACAACATCAACGCCTACCTGCTGCTCGGCCGTCGGCCCGTCATCGTCGACGCCGGAACCCCCGGCAGCGGCCACAGGATCCACGACCGGATCACCGCCCTCGGCGTCGATCCCGCCGACGTCTCACTGATCGTCATCACCCACGGCCACATCGACCACTTCGGCTCCGCCGCCGAACTGCACCGGCTGACCGGCGCACCCCTCGCCGGCCACGTCGCCGACCTCGGACCGTACCGCTCGGGCCGGGTCCGCGAACCGTATCTGCCCACCGGCCCGATGGGCCGTCTCATGGCCCGCAACCGGAAACTTCACGTCCGGGCCGAGCCGTTCGAGCCCGCGGTGCTCGTCCGCGGCGAGACGAACCTCGAGGACTTCGGGCTCGCTGCGCGCATCATGCCCACCCCCGGCCACACCGCCGGATCTGTCTCCGTCCTCACCGACGACGGCGACCTCGTCGCCGGCGACCTGATCGCCGGCTCCTTCATGGGTCTCATCCCCGGCAGGCCGGCCAATCCGCCCTTCCACGACGACTCCCGGCAGAACCTCGCCAGCCTGCGCGAGATGCTCGCCCTGAACCCCACTCGCCTGCACGTCGGCCACGGCACCGCCCTGGATCCCGGCCGGGTGAGGCGGTGGGCCGAGAAGGAACACGACCGCCTGGCACGGCTCGGCGCGGCCGGACGCCTTGTCACGCGCGATGGATAAGTCGCCAGTTCGCGGCCCGGCACCCGGCACCCGGGTGCACCCCGGCAGGGGCTTCCGGCGCCAGCCGGCAACGGGTCCGTCGGTGCAGGCGTCTTGGTCGGACTGATGATCCGTGCAACGGCCTCCCCGCCGCCGTACGAAGTGACCGGGTCAGCCTCGACCGGGCAGGTTCTCCCAGTGGCGGCGGACCAGGGTCGGGTTCCGTACCGCGGACCCGTGCGGACGTGGTCGAACTGCGGTCGCTTTGCTGTGCGGTTCGCACCCCTCACCACCGCGTCGCATGATCTCGGGCGCCCTTCTCACACGTCCGCAGGCAGTCCCGGCGATCACTACGCCGTCACGCGGCGTTCGCCCACTCCTCGCGGAGCATCCCGAAGAGCACTCTGTCGTAGCGCTTCCCGTCCAGCAGTACGGCCGACCGGCGGCGCCCCTCCTCCCGGAAGCCGAGCCTGGTGAAGGCGCGCACGGCACGCTCGTTGCCGCTCCAGGTGTCCAGCTCCAACCGACTGAGGCAAAACGCGCCGAACAGATGGTCCACGAGCAGCCGCAGCGCGTCACTGCCGTGGCCGCGGCCCCAGAACTCCCGCTCGCCGATGGTCACTCCCAGCGTGGCCACGCCGGCGTACGGGTCCAGGTCCCGGTAATCCGCCATGCCGATCACGCTGCCGCTCGCCAGGTCCTCGACCGTGAACACGGCAGATTCCCTCGGGTTCAGGAGGAGCATCGTCTCGAAGCCGAGACCGATAGCCTCCGCTGTGACCGGGCCGAAAGTCGGGTCGCCGGCCGTGGCCCAGCGCACCACCTCCGCGTCGTTCCGCCACCGAAGATGATGCTTCGCATCCTCGGAGTGCAACGCACGCAGCCTTACCTGTTTTCCTTCGAACATCGCGCCACTGTAATCGATCACATCATCCCTGAGCCGAGCATTTCCGGAGGTGCAGCCGAGGTCCAGCCCCAGCCGTGAGAACCGGCTTGTCGGGCGTTGTCAGAGGCATCAGGCACACTGCGCTGTATGGACTTGGTGACCGCACACGACTACGCCTGGATCCGCACCTCGCCGCTCTTCCGCCACATGATGGAGAGCGGATACACCTTGACACTGATACGGGGGCGGAGCCCGCAGGAGGTGCTGCGTGCGATGGGGGCGGAACCGCGCGGCACTGAGGAGGGCACGGCCGGGCTGATCGAGGCCGATGACGCCCACCGTGCAGAGGTGGACTACGACTACTGGGACGAGTCCTACATCGCGGGCGCCTTCAGGGCCCCGGGCGAGCACGGCGACTGGACAGTCGTCCTCGGCTTTGACGGTGGCCTTGGGATACCGCGCGTGGAGACGCTGTCGGAGGGCGGCCGGGTCGTGGCGCACTCGAGCAACGGCGGCAAGCCCATCCACCTCTTTCACTGGTTCGAGGACGGTGAACTCCGCACGGCCTTCGAGGGCCCCTCGGCGCGCGACGGCGGCAGCCCCGATGAACTGGTTCCCTTGTTGCGGGAAGTCGGCTTCCCGCTGACTCCCGAGGGAGAGCACGACGAGAGCGCCCCGGTGGTCGACGGGAAGGCGGCGGTTCTTGCTCTGACCGAGAGACTCACCGGCGTACGCGTCACCGAATCCCTGCTCCGGGACGCCACATATGAACTGGGACTCGTCCCTGAACAGCCCGCCGAGGAGTGGACCGGCCTGGTCATCGACATCACCGACGCCCACGGAGAGCGTCTGTACAAGGAATGGACCTACGAGGAGATCGCAGCGGCTTCCGACCGCGCACGGGCGGAGGCGGACGCGCCCGTCGTGATCACCTACAACGAGTCCCTCACCAAGGATCGTTCGGAACACGGACGGGTGAGTAGCGAACAGGAGCGTGGGTGGCATGCACCGGAATAGAGAAATCCGGAACATGCAGAATCCGTTCAAGGACGGCGGTCCGCTCGACGGCGCCATGGGATGGCTCAGTCTGCTGATCTCGGTCGCTCTGCTGTGGAAGGGCCTCCATCTGGCCCGGAACGGGGCTTCGTGGTGGTGGCCGCTGACGGCAGGCGCAATGGTCGCTCTCGTACTGCATGGGCTGTATCGGCGCCGCCGCCGGACGAAACGGAAGAGCACTCTGTGACCCACGCTGTTGAGGCACGGAGGTGTCCGCTCGGCCAGGGTGCCGCACGTGGCGCGAGGCGGACGACACCTGTCCTTCTTCGGTGCCGGCCACGAGCCAGGCGGCAGCGGGGGTGCGACGCCCGCGACCGCATTCCGCTGCGGCCGGAAGGAGCGAGTCCGGACGCGGGGCGACGACGCGGCCCGCTGCGGCCGGGCGCCGGGCGCCTCGGGACCAGGTGTCGGACCGGGGTCCGGGGGCATCGGCTGAAGTATGAATGCACAGGCATGGGCAGTGGGTGGACGGGGTGGGGCGCGCCGGGCTGCGGACAGCCCGGCGATGGCTGCGGCGGGGCGTGCGGGTTTCGCCGCCCGCGGGCTGATCTATCTGCTGGTGGGGGTCATCTCCCTGCAGATCGCCTTCGGTGGTGACAGCGGCGGCAAGCAGGCCGACCGCGGTGGGGCGCTGAGCGAGCTGGCCCAGCGCCCGTTCGGGTCGGCGCTGCTGTGGATCGTCGGCATCGCGCTCGCCGGTATGGCGCTGTGGCGGCTGTCGCAGGCCGTGTTCGGCGGCGCGGGCACGGACGGGGGCAAGCCCTCGAAGCGTGTCATGGCGGCGGGCCGGTTCGTCTTCTACGCCGTCGTGTCGTGGTCGGTGCTCTCGTACGCGGCCGGCGACAAGGGCAGCGGGAGCGGCTCCTCCGACCGCCGCACCGACGACCTGACCGCCACGGTGCTGGGGTGGCCGGGCGGCCAGTGGATCGTCGGGATCGCCGGCGTGGCGGTGGTGGCCGCCGGGCTGTACATAGCGGCCCGGGCCGTGATGAAGAAGTTCCGCAAGCACCTGAACACGGCGGTCATGTCCGCGAAGGCCCGGAAGGTGACCGACTTCTTCGGTGTCGCGGGTGGCACGGCCCGCGGGATCGTGTTCGCCGTCGCGGGTGTGTTCGCCGTGGTGGCGGCGGTCCGGCACCAGCCCGGCAAGGCGAAGGGCATGGACGACACGCTGCGCGCGTTCCGGGATCTGCCGGCCGGCCCGTGGCTGCTCGCGGTGATCGCGCTCGGTCTTGCGGCGTTCGGCGTCTTCTCCTGGTGCGAGGCCCGCTGGCGCAAGCTCTGACCCTTGGCAGCTGGTGCGCGGAGCGGGGACATGGCTCAGCAGCGGACGGTCCGGGTCAGCAGGTGACCGGCCGGGCGCCCACCGTGACGTCCTCGACGAGTGGCAGGCGGGCCAGCCGCGACTGCGTCCGGGCTCCGCAGCCATGTTCCCTGCCTGGCCGAGTCGGCAGTGCCGCGGAGGCCCTGGCTACTCCTCGGGCTCCCAGGCGATCAGCCGCTCGAACACCTGCTGGTCGCCCTCGGTCTTCAGGTCGCTCATCGTGAGGCGGCCCCAGACGAAGAGGAGCAGCTGCTCGGCCGTGCCCGTCGCCGAAGCGGAGGGGGGTGCGGCGTCGTCCGTGAGGGGTGCGGGCCAGGCGCCGGTGCCGTCCAGCGTGAGGAGCCAGGAGCGGCCCTCGGTGGCGTGGTAGTGGATGGTGGCCGGTTCGTGCGGCCAGGCCGCCGGGGTGGAGTTGCAGGTGTCGAGGAACTCGGCCACACCGTCGATCGCGACGTCCGCCGGCATCGGCTGCACGGCGCCCGCGGCGAGCTGGGCGTCGTAGGTGTGCACCAGCACCTCGTGCACCCGGCGCCGGGCGACGCCCCAGGAGTTCGCCGGGGACACGCCGGCGCTCCACCACGTCCAGCACGCGCGCTCCGGGCCGGCCTCGCGCAGCGCGCTCAGCAGCAGCTCGTTCGACTCGGTGTACCAGGCCAGCAGCGCCTCGAGCTCGCGTGGCGCCTCCGTGGCGTCCTTGGCCGGCGGAGCCTCGGCCGGCCCCGCGGCGACGACGGCGGCCCACCAGCGCTGGCCCGTACCCAGGTGCTGCACCAGATCGAACAACGTCCACTCGGGGCAGGACGGCACCGGCGCGTCGAGGCCGGGCGCGGCGGCAACCGCACTCCGGAACGCGGCCGACCGCTCATCGAGCAGCTGCAGCAGGGCGGAGTACTCAAGACTGTCTGTCACATCGCTTACCTATCACCCCTGCTCAACCGACCGCATCCGAGTTTTCCAGGCCCTCGGCGAGACAGCGCTCCGTCAGCGGCTGACGTCCGGGTCCGGCACCCGCCGGCCGTGGGTGAGCAGGTCGCCGACCGCCGCGATCCCCGCCGCGATCGCCCGCTCGGGCACGTCACCGAAGCCCAGGACGAGTTGGGGCGGCCCGGCACCGCCCGAGGCACGGCACGCACTCATCCCGTATAGGCCGACCCGGCGGGCACGCGCCGCTGCGATCACCGTCGACTCATCGACTTCGTGGGGAAGATGGGCCACGGCGTGGAACCCCGCAGCGAGGCCGGTCAGGCGCACCTCAGGGGCGTGCTCGGCCAGGGCGGCGCGCAGCGTACGGCAGCGGGCCCCGTACAGGGTGCGCATACGGCGCAGATGGCGGTCGTAGCGGCCCGATTCGATCAGTCGGGCCAGGGCGAGTTGGTCGAGGGTGGGTGTGCCGCGGTCGGCGCTCCGCTTCGCCTCGGTGAGCGGCGCGGTGAGCGCGCGGGGGCTCAGCAGCCAGCCGATGCGCAGGGCGGGGGCCAGGGACTTGCTGACGGTGCCGATCGAGACGACCCGGTCCGCCGCGAGGCCCTGGAGGGCGCCGACCGGCTCGCGGTCGTAGCGGAACTCGGCGTCGTAGTCGTCCTCGACGACATACGCGTCGTGGCGCCGCGCCCACGCGAGCAGGGCGTGCCGGCGTTCCGGGGCGAGGAGGACACCGGTGGGCCACTGGTGGGCCGGGGTGACGATCGCCGCGCGAGCGCCGCTCGCCTCCAGGGCCGCAACGTCGACTCCGCGCGCGTCGACCGGGACGGGGACCGGTGTGAGGCCCGCCGCACGGATGGCCGCGCTCGTCGAAGCGGGACTGCCCGGGTCCTCGTGTGCGACGGCACCGACGCCGGCGCGGGCCAGCACCTGGAGGGTGAGGGCCAGTCCCTGGGCGTAGCCGGAGCAGATGAGGGTGTGGTCGGGTTCGGCGGCGGCCGCGCGGATCCGGCGCACGTACGCGGCGACGACCGTGCGCAGGTCCAGGCTGCCGCGCGGATCTCCGTAGCCGAGGTCTGCGGTCGGCATCCGGCGGGCCGCCTCCCTGACCGCCCACAGCCAGTCGGCACGCGGGAACGAGGCGAGGTCGGGCACGCCGTGCCGGAAGTCGGCCACTAGGGGCGGGAGTTGGTCCGTGCGCTCGGCCGGTGGCTCGGCGGGGGCGGCAGGGGCACAGGCGGCGACACGGGTGGCCGAACCGACCCTGGTGACCAGGTAGCCCTCGGCCTGCAGTTGGGCGTAGCAGTCCTGGACCAGACCGCGGGACAGGCCCAGTGAACGCGCCAGCTCACGTGAGGAGGGAAGACGTTCGCCGGCGGCGAGGCGGCCGCCACGGATCGCGTCCCGCAACTGGCGTTCCACCTGGGCACGCAGCTGCTCCCCACTGCTCCGGTCGACGGCCAGCAGCAGCTCGGGAGACAAACCGGCCCACTGCACAGTCATGGAATTGGAGCTTACCGGTGATCCGGTCACTCCCTAACGTCGACGGCATGACCTCTGCTGCGAACTCGGCCGCCGACCCCGCCACGACGGTTCCCGCGCCCTTGCCACCACCCTTGCTCAGCCGTGCCCTGCTGCTGCGGCTCGTGAGCGTGGTGGCCGTGACCGTGAGCTTCTTCCTGCTGCTGTCGGCGGTGCCCACGCACGCCGGCCGTGGCGCGGCGGGCCTGGCGACGGGCGCCCTGATGCTGTCCACGGTGCTGGGTGAGCTGGCCGGCCCCCGGATCCTCGGGCGGTACGGCCACCGGGGTCCCCTGGCGGCCGGGTTGTTCCTGCTAGGCGCCCCCGCCCTCGCACTGCCCCTCGACGACGGTGCGGCCTGGACCGCTTCGATGTGTCTCGTACGCGGTCTGGGGTTCGGCCTCACGATGGTCGCGGGCGGCGCCCTGACCGCTGCGCTGATCCCCGCCGAGCGCCGGGGCGAAGGGCTGGCCCTGGTCGGCGTGGTGGGCGGTGTGCCGGCGCTCGTCACCCTGCCCCTCGGGGTTTGGATGTGCGAACACCTCGGTTACGCCCCGCTCACCGTGACCGCAGGCCTGGCGGCCCTCGCGGCGATCCCGACCGTGGCGGCACTTCGAGAGCTACAGCCGCCGGACGGCTCCGGGGCACCGGCCGTGGGGGCGGATACGCGAGCGCTCGGCATGGTGGCCGCCGTACGCACCGCCGGGCTGCGGCGTCCCACCTCGGTGTTCTTCGCCACGGCCCTCGCCGCCGGGATCCTGGTGACGTTCCTGCCGTTGGCCGTCGCGCACGGGTCGGCGGGCATCGCAACGGCGGCCCTGCTGGTGCAGAGCTCCGCCTCCACCGCGGCCCGCTACGCGGCGGGCCGGTACGGCGACCGCCGGGGCGCCACGCGGCTCGTCGCCCCCGGTCTGCTCGCGTCGGCGGCAGGGCTGTCGGTGCTGGCGGCCACGGCCGGCCCGGTCGCCGTACTGACGGGCACGGCCCTCTTCGGCGCCGGCTTCGGTGTCGTCCAGAACGCCACCCTCACCGTGATGTACGGTCGTGTCTCCCGCTCGTCGTACGGCACCGTCTCCGCACTGTGGAACCTCGCCTACGACGGCGGCATGGGGATTGGCGCCGCAGGCTTCAGCCTGCTCACGGCGCACACGGGTTACGCCTGGGGGTTCGCGCTGACGGCGCTGCTGATGCTGACCGCACTGGGGCCGGCGACGCGTGACCGGCGGTCGGCGCCGTGACCGGCCCGGCAGGGGAAGGGCACCCCGTCTTCGGCACGACGGAGGATGAGGCCGTCGGACACGTCGTCGCGTCCGGCGCCCGCCTCGTACGGACCGCGGCGCGCCTCTCCGACACCGCGTTGCGGGCCCCGTCGGCGCTGCCGGGGTGGACGCGCGGCCACGTCCTGGCGCATGTCGCCCACAGCGTCGACGCGTACGTGTGGCTGCTCGGGCTCGCGCACACCGGCCGTGCACCGGGACCGCGCACGGGCGCAGCGGCGCTGGCGTCCGCGGTCGAGCGGGACGCGCTGCTGTCCGCCGACGCCATCGCGGCCCGTTTGCGGCAGAACCTGGACCGTTTCACCGCGCGAGCCCGCGCGATGCCCGCCCCCGCCTGGGAGCGCCTGGTGCCGGCGCTGGCCGGCTGGCGACACCCCGCCCGGTACGTCCTGCTGCGGTGCCTGCGCGAGTTGGAGACCCATCACCTCGATCTGGACACCGGCCACGGCACCGAGCAGTGGCCCGCCGCCTACGTCACGTGGGCACTGGACGACACCCTCGCCACCCTGCGCACCCAGGGTTTCCGGCTCGCCTCGGTGGAGGCCGTGGACCTCGGCCGGCGCTGGTCCCTGGCGGCGCAGGGAGCCTCGGTCGCCGGAGCCGGGCACCAGGTGCTCGGCTGGCTCACCGGGCGGACTCCGGCCGGCGCGCTGACGGCCGACCGTCCGGCGCGTCTCCTGCCACACCCGCCCGCGTGGCCCCAGCCGCCGCTGCCCGGGTGGGGGCACGCGGGCGACGAGGTGTGAGTCGGCGTGCGATCACTCGGTGCGCAGCAGTTCGGCTCCCGATCTCTCCGGCGATGTCGCGCGGGCCGTGTGGAACGCCTCGGCCGATTTGCCGCCCTTGAACCACTCATCACCGTTCATCACCGGGCGCCATGTGCGCATAGCCTCAGGCCATGATCAGTGACTGGCGGAAGGACCGGATCGGGGCTGCTCTGCGGGGCGAGAATCCGACCGTGTTGCGGCGACTCGATGCCGGCTTCGCAGTGATCGGCGACGTCCAGTTCCTGCCCGGCTACTCGCTTCTCCTCGCGGACGAGCCGGATGTTCAGCGGCTGTCCGACCTGCCCAGGGCCAGGCGGTTGTCGTTCCTGGCCGACATGGACCGTCTCGGAGAAGCGGTCGAGCGGGCCTGCCGACGGCTGGACCCCGGATTCCGCCGGGTCAACCTGGAGATCCTCGGCAACACGGATCCGTTCCTGCACGCCCACATCTGGCCGCGGTTCGAATGGGAGCCGGCCGAGGTGGTGCACAAGCCGGTGTGGCTGTATCCGGGTGACCGGTGGAGTGACGAGCGGTTCAGGCTCGGCCCGCAGCACGACGGGCTGCGTGATGCGATCGGTGGCGAACTGGACCGGCTGGCTGCCTGACGGTACGGGGGCCGACTACCGCCCATCGGCCTGTTGAGGCGGGCTCGGCGCGCTTCACTGCTGGGGCCGACCCGCCGCCTCCTCCCCCGGCGGCGGTGCTGGTCCGGTCACCAGCCGTGGGTTCGGGCTCCTCCCTTGAAGGGGCCCCGGACCTCGGGAGTGATCCAGCCTCCGTAGAAGTCGCCTTCCTGTGGCTGCACCGGGTAGCCGTCGACGGTGCAGCGGTCGACTCTCCCGGCGTAGAAGGCGAAGTGGTCCGCGAGTTCCTCGTAGGGCGGCCGCGGGTCGGGGTAGCTCCACGCGGCGAGGGCACGGATGTCGGGTCCCACCAGGACGTCCCAGTAGTCGGCCACGCCCTTCCACTCGCACCAGGTGCGGTGGGAGGCGGGCCGCAGGAGGTCACTTCGGATGTCCGCAGGGGGCACGTAGAACACCGGCGGGTGGCTGGTCTCCATGATCTTCCAGGCGCCGGTCGTGTCGGCGAGAACCTCGCCTGCGCACTCGACGACGATCCGCCGCGGGTCGCGGCGCAGAGCAGGCGGACGCGGGTAGTCCCACACCGACTCCGTCGGCATGGTCTCGTGTGACGGCATGGAGGCCTCTCTTCACAGAGCACAATGCGTACACTCGCCCTTCGCCGCGGGTTCCCGGCACGGATGCGTCTGAGGGGGCCCTCCGCCACCGCTGGGCCGAGCGCGACGAGGCCTACGGCGGCTTCGTCGCACATCGGTCCCAGGCACCGGCCATGCTTCCGGGCCGCCGAGGCTGACCCGCTTTCCGCCGATCGGCGGCCGCCACTGGTCCGGTACGCCGGTTGCGCGCCGACCGGTACGCCGAGCGGGTACAGCCCGTACGGCGAGCCCGTGCAGCCGGTGCGCCGGGGCGGTCGTGCAGCCGGTGCGCCGGGGCGGTCGTGCCGTGGATGCCCTATCGAGCCGCCGTGTCGCGCACGGACCGATCCGGCGCCTCGTCCTCCCGGCCCAGGAGGGATTCACACGCAGCGTCCACGGTGTCGAATATCCGGCAGCTCATACCGACCCCGGTCAGATCGAGCACACGTCGCACCACCTCGGTGGGCGCGGCCAGGGACACGGATCCGTCGACGTTACGCATCTCATTGATGGTCCGGATGATGACACGCAGCCCGGACGAGTCCATGAACGGCACACCCGCCAGGTCCAGCACCAGATGACGTCGTCCATGCACCACCTGGCCTGCCAACTGGTGCTGAAGGACGAGGCCGGTGTCGGCGTCGAGCTCTCCGCAGACGGTGATGATCGCGGCGTCGGAGCCGATCACGGCCACCTCGACACCCAGACCTGCTGGTTCGCTCACAAGTTCTCCTCGGACGGGCTTTACAGGACAGCAGCCCAGTTACCCCGTCCGGTGATGTTCATCCACGTGGGTTGCGGATTGCCGGCGGGCAACCGAGGGCCGCCGGCCCCAGGCCCTTCGCGAAAGCGGATCCTCACCGCGCCGTGCAGGTGTGGATCAGGGCGAGAAGACTTGCTTGCTGGCGGCCGCCGACGAGGACGCGGTGATGCGCCACCACGCTCGATGCGCTGACTCCGGTCCTCGTCTGGCAGCCGCCGGACAGCGGCGACCGCACGGCGAATTGACCCGGTGGGCTTTGCGTACCGGCGCGGAGCACAAGGTCGGTCACAGGTCGAGAGGGCGGCTGACCTCAGGTTCGTCAGCGCATGTCCGTGAGGAGAGTTTTGAGTGCGGTCTCCTGCTGGGCCGGTGACATCGGCGGGTTCGAGTGGTCAATGCCGAAGGTCTTCAGGACCTGGTCCATCTGCGCGTCGATGAACGTCCAGCCGGTGTTGTCCAGCGGCTGCAGCGAAGGCTGGTCGGCATCCCAGAGGTCCCGCAGCGACTGGGCAGCGGCGTGGGCGCCCTTCGCGTTCCCCGACTGGGCGTCCTTGAGCGAGGTCGACGCGAGTGCCTTCAGTGCGTCGACCTTCGTGGACGGGAACTTCTTCACGGCCTGGCCGGGGGCGAGGTGGACGGTGGAGGTGGCGTCCTCCTCCGGCGCCGGGCCGACGTGCGGCTGGCTGTGCGCCCAGACCAACAGACTTCCGGTGAAGACGGCGAGGAGGCCGAAGCCCGCAAGCGCGATGTGCTCCCTGCGCGGGTTCGCGGTGATTTGCGGAGTGTGCGCAGCGTCGTACGTCTCGGTCACGTCGGAGCGCGTCACCGTCAGGTAGATGACAGTCGCCAGGATCAGGCCGAGGAAGATCAGGCTGGTGGTGAAGGTACCCAGCGCGAGACCGGTCGGCTCGCCCGGCTGAGCGACCTTCGGGGAGGCGAGCCAGTCGCCGATGTTGGCACCCAGCGGGCGGGTCAGGATGTAGGCGAGCCAGAAGGAGAGCACCGGGTTGGCACCGAACTTCCACAGCAGCGTGATCGCCGCGATGAGGCCGAGCGGCAGCAGGACGGAGACTCCGGGGCTCCAGCCGGTGAGCTCGAGGGTCCAGTCGCCGGTCGCGGTGCCGAGCGCGAAGGTGACGAGTACGGCGAGCCAGTAGAACGACTCACGCGGCAGCGTCGTGACGGAGTGGATCGAGAGGGTGCGCTCGCGCAGCCACCACACGCCGAAGACGACGGCGAGCAGGACCGAGAACACGGCGGAGCTGATCCACAGCGGTACGTTGAGCTGGTCGGTGAGGATGTCGGTGTACAGCGTGCCCGTGACACTGACGACGACCACGGTCAGCCAGTACGGGAAGGGGACGTACCGCTTGAGCCGCAGCTGGACGCCCAGGACCACCACGAACACCGCGGTGAAGATCCAGGCGGTGTTCATGAGGCCGACGCCGAGCTTCATGTTGATCCAGTCGGCGAAGCTCTCGCCGACGGTCGTGCACAGGATCTTGATCACCCAGAACCAGATGGTGACCTCGGGAACCTTGTTCAGCATCAGCCGCCCGCTGCGGCTTGTCCGAGCTTCGCTTGTCGTTGTCATGCGACGAGGTTGGCTCGGACGGCCTGAATACAACCTGACTACACGGTTGCCTGAGGTGTGGAAAAGGTCACTTCGATGCGACCGTGACCCTCGTGGCTACTGGGGGGTGAGTCCGGTGACGGCGCCGCCGGGATCGTCGGCCAGGGCGATACGGGCCGTGATGCGCTTGCCCACCGGCTCGCGCTGCGCCTCGAAACCCTGCGCGACCGCCATCACGATCTCCAGACCGTGCTGCCCCACCCGGCCGGCGTCCGCGGCCCGGGCCACCGGCAGCACCGGATCGGAGTCCCACACCACGACCTCCACCGCGTCCCCGACGATCCTCAGATCCAGCAGAACCGGCCCCGGAGCATACTTACGCGCATTGGTGACCAGCTCACTGACCACCAACTGGGTCAGATCCATCGCCCGCTGCGAGACCGGCAACCCGTGCACCGACTGCACCCGCGCCAGGAAATCAGCCGCCCGATGACGCGCCTGGGCGATCACCGACCCGTCCCCGTCCAACGCCACCGTCGCCTGGATCACCCGCTCACCCGGCGTGGTGCCGTCCTCCCCCACGGGCACTGACTCCATCGCGGCCGCCTTCGCTACCCCAATCACCCGACGCGTATACCCGCACCAAGCAGGGTGACGCCTGACACCCCGCTGTCGCCTTCATCTCATCCACGCATCACCTGGCATATGCGGGGCAACGATTCCAGGCGACGAACACGCCGTGCCAGTATCACCCACATGACCGAGGAAGAAGTGGCGGACCCCCACACCAGCACACCGCCGGACCGGCTCACCGTCGCGGCCCACACCATCGACGGCACCCACGTCCTGACCCCCACCGGGGAAATCGACCACCACACCGGCGAGACCCTCCGCCACGCCCTGGACGCCATCACCACACCCGGCTCCCGCGTCGTGGTCGACCTCCACCAGGTCACCTTCATGGACTCCAGCGGCATCAACATCCTCATCGCCGCCCACCGCGCCCTCACCGACACCGGTGGCCGGCTCCGCCTCGCCCGCCCCACCCACACCGTCCAACGCACCCTGACCATCGTCGGCATCGACACCGTCATCGACTGTCACGCCACCCTCCCCCAAGCACTCGACGACTGACGAGACACGCCCAGGCCCAGGCACAGGCACATGCCCCTGCAGGGCAGGCAAAGCACCGGCAAAGGCCCGGAAGCCCGCCGACCCGCCGACCCTCCGACCCGCCTCAGGGGCGTTTCGCGGCAGGTCGTGGGGGCTACCCGCCCCGGGGAAGCCTCGCCGGGGGCGAGGGACTGCACGGCTGCGCGCTGGTGCCGGCCGGGCTCGACGGCCATGGCGGTGCGCAGGAGCGGACAAGCAAGGGGTTGGTCGCGATGTCCATAGCGACACAGCAGGGCGGCGGGAGCGGTTCCAGCGGCCTGTACGACGTGCTGGAACTCGTCGTCGACCGCGGACTGGTCATCGACGCCTTCGCACGCGTCTCCCTGGTCGGCATCGAAATCCTCAAGATCGACACGCGGGTCGTGATCGCCGGCGTCGACACCTACCTCCGGTTCGCCGAACACTGCAACCGCCTCGACCTCGAAGCCGGCCCCCGCGAACCGGCGGAACTCACCGAATCCCCCGACTCCAGTGCCCAGGACAGGTCCACGGCAGCCCTGCCCCGCGCCTCCCAGCCCTCTTCCGGCGCCGCGGACACCGTCTCCAGCGCCCTCGACCAGTCGCGCGGTGAGGAGCGGGAGCCTGAGGGCCGGAGGGTCGCGCGCGAAGAGGATTGAGCAGGGCACACCGGACGGCCACGAGACCTTCCGGCTCTCCCCTGCCCCCTTCGATCAAGGGCCATTTACGCGCGCCCCGCACGAACCCGGCACTCTACGATCGCCCAGTACGGCGGCCGGAAGGGGCGGGAATGCTGGGGAACGACGGGGCAGCGGCGGCGATACGGCTGGCGCGGGACGCGCCGCTGCACAGCACGCTTGATGTCGCCGACCCCGATGACTGGCTGGCGCTGGACGCGGGAGTGCGCAAGGTGGCCTGGTACCACCCGCAGTCGCTGCCGGACTGGGAGCACTCCGCTCCCCTGCCTGCCGATCTGAGCCGGCTCGGCGAGTCACGGCTCGCGCTCGCCCTCTGTCACCGCGACGGGCGTATCCGTAAGGAGGCGTTGCGGGAGTCCGCTCGCTGCCCCGGTCTGCTGCCGCTGGTCGTGATCCGTTGTGCCGACTGGGCCGAGCCCGTGCGCGAGCGGGCCCGGAAGTCGCTGGACGAGGCTCTGGGTGTCGACTCCGCCGTCGGCCTCGCTCCGTTCATCCTCCGTCTGGGCCGTCGCGACAGAGGTGCCTTCGGCGTCGGTGTGCTCGAGCGGGTCCTGCGTCAGGCGTCCCTCGAGCAGCTCGCTGTCCTCTTCGGTGATCCCGACCGGATCGTCCGGCGCTTCGCCTATCGGCTGGCCCTCGAAGGCGGGCTGCTGAGCCCCGTCGAACTCGCCCGTGCGGCTGCCCGGGACGCGGACAGCGTGGTCCAGGACCTTTGTGCCACAGCGGCGCTCGCGGCGCTCGGACATGAAGGTGCGTACGAGGACGTCCTGCCTGCGCTGCTGTCCGCACGCAACCCGCGTACCCGGTCGGCCGGCGTCACCGGACTGCGGCAGGCCGGGTGGCCGAAGCGGGCGGAGTCGTTCCTCGGTGACCGTTCCGCGCTCGTGCGCGCCTGTGCCCGATACGTCGTACGGCAGCACGGGGGTGGTCCGACGGCCTGGTACCGCGAACGGTGCTCGTCACCCGACGACCCGGCGTTGCCGCCCGGTGCGGTCATCGGGCTGGCCGAGTGCGGGAACCGCGCGGACGCCGAACTGCTGCGTCCCCTGCTCGCGCACCGGGCGGAGGGGGTGCGAGCACGGGCGGTGGCAGGGCTGCGGGTACTGGACTGCGTGGTCGTAGAGCAACTGCGGCCGCTCCTCGACGACCCGGCCGCCGCCGTGGTCCGGGAGACGGCCGTCGCACTGTTGCCCTCGGCGCGGGAGCTGCCCGCCGACTGGCTGTTGCAGCGCACCGGCTCCGAGCGGCCGCGGCACGTCCGCGTCGGCGCGTTCCGGCTGCTCGACGCGCGTGGCGGCATCGTGACGCTACGCGCGGCGGTCGGCCTGCTGGACGACCCGGACGCGAAGCTGCGCACCTGGGCCGGACAGTCCGTACAGCGCTGGCATCCGTCAGCGGACGTGCGCGGCTGCGAGGCGGAGGTGGGACAGCTCCTGGACCGCAGCCGGCACCTTTTCAGCGACTACGTGCTACGCAGGCGCAAATGGCAGGCCGGCGTCAGCAGTTGATTCCCCGGCAGGCGCATACCAGGACGCCTGCTTTAACGGCTCCGGGGGGTCGTGGCTGCCCGTTTGGGACGACCTAATGCCTGAGTACCAGCTTCGCAGACACCTTGAGCCTGCGCCCAGCCATCATCAACGGCAGCACGCCTCAGCGGTGTTGTCGTGTCGCCGAAGCCCCGCACCCCCTCACCGGGAGCGGGGCCTCACGGGCACCTCCATCTTCGGCGAGCAGGGGCGCTCACTCCTCCCCCGGCACCCGGGTCAGGCGGCCCGGGTGAGTTCGGCGCGACCGAACAGAAGCGCGTAGCCGCCGGGCAGCTTGTCCAGGATTCGGGTGAGCAGGTCGGGGCCGGCCAGCGAGGCGACGGTGGTGAGGACGGACCCGGTGTCCCAGCGGGTGGTGGCCAGAGGGGCGCCGGCCCGGCCGGCGAGGTCCTTGACGAAGGCCCAGCCGGTCAGCGGTCCGGTCTCGGGGATCTGCGCGGTGAAGATGCGTGCGGCCTCCAGGGGGAGGCGGGCGGCCAGGTCGACGCGTTCGTCGCCCGTCACCTGGCGTCCCAGTCCCGCCAGGACCAGGCGGACTGCTTCCTCGGCCCGCTCCCGAGTCGGGTAGGCACCTTCGTAGCGGACCTTCTCCAACATCTGCTCGTACGTCATCGCAGGCAGCTGCTGCAGGGGTGCACGCTGGTCGGAGATCACTGCTGGACGTCGCCTTTCTCGCCGAGGGCGGTATGCCCGGTGCCCGGCAGAGTGCGCGGGCACCGGGAACGGGTGATCAATGAGAGTGGTCCGGGCCCCGCAGGAGGGACAGGGAGCCGATGTAGCGCGGGCAAACCCTGCGGGGGGGGCGGGAGCAGGACGCACGGGCGCGGGGCAGACCGGGCCGCCCGGGTTCAGCCGGAGATCTCCTTGCGGTCGGACCCGGCGCCGATGGCGATCTTGCGGGGCTTGGCGCGTTCGGCGATCGGGATGCGCAAGGTGAGCACCCCTGCGTCGTAGTCGGCCTCGATGCGCTCGGTGTCCAGGGTGTCGGCCAGCACGAGCTGGCGGGAGAAGACACCCAGTGGCCGCTCGGAGAGTTCCATCTGGACGCTGTCGGACTTCGCCACGGGCCGACGCTCGGCCTTCACGGTCAGCATGTTCCGCTCGACGTCGATGTCGATCGCCTCGGGACTGACACCGGGCAGGTCGAAGGCCACCACGTACTCGTCCCCCTCGCGGTAGGCGTCCATCGGCATCGCGGACGGCCGGGACCAGGTACCTGGGCCCATCATCTGCTGGGCCAGTCGGTCGAGCTCACGGAAGGGGTCGGTGCGCATCAACATCGGACAACACCTCCAGAAGAGTCAGGCAGTAACTGCTGCCAATGCGCCTCACAGGCACTGTTGTAACACGTCATCCAATGGATGACAAACATCGTGTCGTCAAACGGATGACACGAGGGGCCGGTCGGCAATGGGCCGCTTCTGTCGGTGATGTTCCAGGACGATCAGCGAGCAGGCAGGCACGCGCAGGCCGTGGCTGCGCTACGGTGCCGCCACGGCGGCCGTCACCGCCACCGCCCTGGCGGGTACACGCGCCATCGGATCCACGGTGGACACGGTCCCCAGGGTGCCGTCGCACGTCAGGCTCACCAGGGAGGCCGAGGCCGTCCCGACCGCGCCCAGCAGCGAGGTAAAGAGCGTTCTCTCACCGGCACGGCGGTGCGCCGCCGGTGAGCCCCACGCCGTGCACGCTGGGGGCCTCACCACCCTCAACGGGACGCCCGCCCCATCACGGTGGATTGTCAGTGGGGCCTGGAACGCTGGTCGCATGAACTGGGATGAACAGGTGCTGCGTGGTCGGGTCTACGGCTGCGACCACGACGACCCCCACCCCGGCCCGCTGCCCACACGGACTTACGCGACGCTCGTCGGCGGGCCCCTGGACGGTCTGCTGCTGGACATCACCGGCTGGACGAGGGAAGAAGTCGACGGGGGTGTCGCCCTGGCCACCGAGCTGTCGCGGTGGCCCGGCGGCCGCGCCCTGTACGACCCCAGTGCCGACGAGCCACGCTCACCGGGCCCGGGGATCGTCTGCCGCTTGTACTACGCCGGCGACACGCCCTGACCAAAGGCCCCTCACAGCAGTCGAGGAGGCGGTGCCGCGGTGCGTGAGGGGCAAGGTTGGGGGAATCCGGTTGGCGCGTGTGGTGGCCTCGGGCCGGGGCCTGTGTGGTCGGACGGTCTACTTCCCGCTCTCCTCGGCGAGAGTGTGGGCGACGAGAGCGTTGGCGTGACCGTGGCCGAGTCCATGTTCGGCTTTGAGCCAGGAGACGAGTTCCATGTGCTTCGTCAAGGTCGATGAACGGATGAGCTCCTTCCACTCCGCTATGGGGCGGCCATACTTCTTCTCGATGGAAGGGAAGTAGCTGGCGGGGCCCTTCACGCTCTCAGTCATCTCGTCCGTATCCCATCGTCGTGTGCTGAGCGGATGTGCACTGAATATGACTGGAGAGAAGCGCGAAGTGATCGGTCCGACGCATGTGATCTGAGCCACTCAGAGGCGGTCGGTGTCGCGGAAAGCCGTGAGGCGCGCCACGACCGGACCGCGGCCCTGGCTCTCGTGCCCTACGGGGCGTGGTGTGCCTTCGCCACCGCCCCGAACGCGTCCATCGCACGGCGGAACTCCGGCACTTGAGCAGCATTGCGTTCCGCCTGAAGCAGGCCCGGCCGCCCGTCACGGGACGGTCGCCCGGCCGCCTGCTCGGCGGTGTCGTCGAATCCGGTCGGCATCTTTCAAGGCAAAGGGACGCCCCCCCGGGTCATCATGCGGGAGTGCGCGCCCGAAGGCCGCGCCGGACGTCCGGCGGTGTCCGCACCCGGCCGGCCGGCGGCGGCCACAATGGGCGGGAGTCGGGTGCGACGCCTTCGAAGGAACCAGGATGCTGACCGGGATAGTGATCGACGCGCTGGATGTCGCGCGCATGAACCGCTTCTGGCTTGCCGCGACGCACGGTCGGACGTGCGGTCTGCGGCTGAGTTTCGTGCCGACCTCGCAGCCGAAGACGGCGCGCAAGAACCGGCTCCACCTCGACCTGGCCGGCGGGCCGGGCTGGGAGGACGAGGTGGCGCGTCTGCTCGCACTCGGTGCGACACGTGCCGACATCGGCCAAGGGGACGTCCCGTGGGACGTGTTGGCCGATCCGGAGGGCAACGAGTTCTGTGTGCTGCGTCCCGGCCACCCGGGCGTGCTCGCCGAGTCCGGCCTCGTCGCGATCTGCCTCGACGTCACGGAGCGGGACCGCTCCGCGCAGTCGGCCTTCTGGCAGTCACGGGCCGACTGGCATGCCGTCGAGTCCCACGACTGGGGCGTCCGGTTGCGCCGGACGCCCACCAGTACCGTCTCGCTGGTGCTGGGGCCGCCCGCGGCGCCGAAGGAGGCGCGGAACAGGCTGCGGCTGGAGGTCACTCAACCCTCGGAAAAAACCGGGGAGTTCCTTGACGCCGGTGGCGACGAGTTCCACGTCGTGGGGTGACCCCCGGCCTCCGGGCACCGGTTGCGCGAACCGTTCAGCTGCGCGGAGGGCGCGCTGGCGGGACGTGGCCGCGAGTACGCGGCGAGTGGGCCCGGCGCCGGCGTGACCGGATCGTTCCGGACCTGGACGCGATGAGGCCTGCCGCCGCCCCGGCCCCTCGGTCAGGCTGGGGGCATGACCCGAGCACTGATCGTCATCGACGTCCAGGAATCCTTCCGCGCCCGCCCGCTGTGGGAGACCATCTCCGATCCCAAGATCGCCGACCAGGTCGACCGACTGGTCCGCCTCGCCCGCCGGGCCGGCGACCTGGTGGTGTGGGTGCTGCACTCCGAGCCCGGCAGCGGCGATGTCTTCGACCCCGCCCTCGGTCACGTCCGGCTGATGGACGAGCTGCGGCGCCATGACACGGAACCACTGATCCACAAGACCTCGCACAACGCGTTCACCACCACCAACCTGCAGCAGCTCCTCACGGAGCACGGCGTCCGAGAGCTCACGGTGTGCGGCATACGGACCGAGCAGTGCGTCGAGACCACCACGCGCGTGGCGAGCGACCTCGGCTACCGGGTCGCGTTCGTCGTCGACGCCACCGCGACCAACCCCATCCCGCACCGTGACGCCCCCGCCGACCAGAGCGTGGCCGAGCTGCTGGCGGACCCCCGTACGCTGAGCGCCGAGGAGATCATCAGGCGCACCGAGTACGCCCTCGCCGGACGCTTCGCCACCATCACCACCGTCGGGCAGCTGGAGGCGGCGGCCGAGCTTCAGGCATGATGACCGGATCGTGAACCACATCGTCTTTCTTCTGGTGCCCGGAGTGCATCTGCTGGACCTGGCAGGCCCCGCGCAGGTCTTCTCCACGGCCTCCGACTTCGGGCACCCCTACACGCTCAGCTACATCGCCGAGCGGCCTGTGGTCCCCACCGCCCAGGATCTGCCGTTGGTGGCCCGGCTCGACTGGCCCGAACTCCGGCCCGAGGACCTGATCGTGGTGCCCGGCTGGCGGTCCCTCGCTCTCGTCGACAGCCCTGACATCGGCGCGGCCGCTCTGCGGGCGCTCAGGGACCACCACGCCAGGGGTGGAACCGTCGCGAGCGTCTGCGCCGGCGCGGAGGCGCTCGGCCGGGCCGGGCTGCTCGACGGCCGCCGCTGCACCACCCACCACGATGTGCAGGACGAGCTCGCACGCCGCTACCCCCGGGCCACCGTCGTCCGCGACGTGCTCTACACCGCCGACGACCGGGTGGTCACCTCAGCCGGCATCGCCAGCGGGATCGACCTGGCCCTGCACCTGATCGCCAACCAGCACGGCCCCGCCGTCGCCGCCCAGGTGGCGCGGGACATGGTCGTCTACGCGCGGCGCAACGGCCACGAGCCGCAGGCCAGCGCGATGCTCCGGTACCGCTCCCACCTCGACGACACCGTGCACCACGCCCAGAACCTGATCGACGCCCGCTTCGACCGGGCGTTGCCCCTGTCGACGCTGGCCGCGACCGTGGGAGTGAGCGAGCGCACCCTCACCCGCCTCTTCACCCGGGCCACCGGCGGCCTCACCCCACTGCGCTATCAGCAGACTCTGCGGCTCGAGCGCGCCGAGCACCTCATCTGCCACGGCGCGACGGTCGACGCCGCCGCTCGCGCGGTCGGCTTCGAGGACGCGCGCATGCTGCGCCGCCTTCGCGCTCGCGGGCACTGACCCGTCCGTCGCGGGAGCGGCCACGCGGTGCACGCAGCACGGACGGCCTGGACCGGGACGGTACCCGCCGACGCCGGTGGGAACCGAGCCGGCGGCGTCGGTGTCAGTCCGCCTCTCCATGGCTGCGCACGACTTCCTTGACCTTGGCCAGTGCGAAGCCCCAGCCCTGCTCGACGGTCGGCTTGGCCGGGACGGCGATCTCGTCGGGGTTGGTGAGGACGTCGAGCAGCACCGGGCCCGGGCTGTCGAAGGCGCGTCGTACGGCGTTCTCCACGTCGGCCGGGTCGGTCACGCGGATGCCGGTGATGCCCATGGCCTCGGCCACGGCGGCGAAGTCGGGGTTGTCCAGCACCGTGCCGAACTCGGGCAGGCCGGCCTGCTCCTGTTCGAGCTTCACCATGCCCAGCCGGCGGTTGTCGAAGACGACGAGTTTGACGGGCAGCCGGTACGTCTTCAGGGTCATGAGGTCGCCGAGGAGCATGCTCAGTCCGCCGTCACCGCAGAAGGCCACGACCTGTCGCTCACGGTCCAGACTCTGGGCGCCCAGGGCCTGCGGCATGGCGTTGGCCATCGAACCCAGGTTGTAGGAGCCGATGAGGCGCCGGTGGCCGCGCATTTCGACGAAGCGTGAGAGCCACACCGTGGCCATGCCCGTGTCGGAGGTGAAGACGGCGTCCTCCGCCGCGACCCGGTCGACGGCCGCGGCCAGCGCCTCCGGACGGATGTCGTGGGAGCGGTTGTCCAGCGCGGACCGGATACGGCCCACGACACCCTTGTCGTGCGCGAGGTCGGCCAGCCGGGTCTGACCGGCGCGCCACTGGTCGAAGCGTTCACGCGCCTTCTCCAGGTGCGAGCGATCGCGTGCGTCGGCGGATCCGGCCGGCGGGGCGGTGAGGTGGCCGAGGAGGTCGCGTACGGTGGCGCCGGTGTCCCCCACCAGCCCGACCTCGACCGGCACCCGGCGTCCGATGTGGGTGGCCTCGGTGTCCACCTGGATCACGGTCCGGCCCTCGGGGTACCAGTCCCGGTACGGGAAGTCGGTGCCGAGCAGGAGCAGGGTGTCCGCGTCCTGGAGGGCCTTGGCCGCGGCGGGGTTGCCGATCAGGCCGGTCTGGCCGACCTGGAAGGGGTTGGTGTCGCCCTCGAAACCGGCCTTGGCCTTCAGGGTGAGCACCATGGGCGCGGCCAGCCGGTCGGCGAGGGCGAGGACGTCCTGGCGGGCGGCCCGGGCTCCTGCGCCGACGAGGAGGGTGACGCGCTCGGAGCGGTCGAGGAGTTCCGCCGCGCGGCGGACTGCGGACTCGTCCGGCCGGCTCACCGGAGCGTTCAGGGAGAACCGCGCCGGCCGGTCGCTGGTCAGTTCGCGCTCGCCCAGGTCACCCGGCACGGTGAGGACCGCGACGCCCTTGCGGCCCAGTGCGTGGCGCACGGCCGTCTCCAGCATCTGGGGCAGTTGGTCGGGCGAGGTGACGGTCGCGCGGAAGACGGCCACGTCGCTGAAGAGGGCGTCGTTGTCGACCTCCTGGAAGTAGTCGCTGCCGAGTTCGGCGAGCGGGACCTGGCCGGCGATGGCCAGCACCGGGGTGTGGCTCTTGGCCGCGTCGTAGAGCCCGTTGAGGAGGTGCACGGAACCCGGTCCGACGGTGCCCATGCACACGCCGAGCGTGTCGGTGAGCTGCGACTGGGCGCTCGCGGCGAAGGCCGCCGCCTCCTCGTGGCGGCAGCCCACCCACTCCAGGCCGTCGGTGGTGCGGATGGCGTCCGTGAGCGGGTTGAGCGCGTCTCCCACGACGCCGAACACCTGGCGTACGCCCAGTTCGCTCAGCGCGTCCACGATGACTTGGGCAACGGTACGGGGCACGTAGATCCTCCTGGGATGCGGTCGTGGGGTCACACGGCGAAACGGTCGGGGTCGGCGGCCTTCCAGTCGGCCGCCCAGGCGGCCGGCGGCCCGGCGAGCAACTGCCCGGGCTCGAGCCACTCGTACAGCTCCTCGTAGGAGCGTTCGGTGATGGGGTCGATGCGCCGGCGGAGCATGTGCGGGCGCAGCTCGGCGGGGTCGGTGACCCCCATGGACGCCATGATCTGCAGTGCGCTGGCCACGGTCGCCTCCTGGAAGCGCTGCACGCGCGGTGCCTTGTCCCGCACGTCCAGGGCGCGGGCCCGGCGCGGGTCCTGGGTCGTGACGCCGGTGGGGCAGGTGTTGGTGTGGCACCTCTGCGCCTGGATGCAGCCGACGGCGAACATCATCGCCCGCGCCGCGTTGCCGTAGTCGGCGCCCTGCACCAGGCGCTTGACGAGGTCGGTCCCGGTGGCGATCTTGCCGCTCGCCCCGACCTTGATCCGGTCGCGCAGGCCCGTGCCGACGAGGGCGTTGTGCACGGTGAGCAGGCCCTCCGTGAGCGGGGTGCCGACGTGGTCGGCGAACTCCAGCGGGGCCGCGCCGGTTCCGCCCTCGGCGCCGTCCACCACGATGAAGTCGGGCGTGGTGCCCTCCTCCAGCATCGCCTTGCACACGGCCAGGAACTGCCGGCGCGAACCCACGCACAGCTTGAACCCGGTCGGCTTGCCGCCGGACAGCTCCCGCATGCGGGCGATGAAGCGGACGAGTTCCCGCGGAGTGGAGAACACGCGGTGGTACGGCGGGGAGATGACGGTGCGTCCCTGGGGCACGTCTCGGACCCGGGCGATCTCGGCGTTCACCTTGGCGCCCGGCAGCACACCGCCGATGCCGGGCTTGGCGCCCTGCGAGAGTTTCAGGGACACGCACTTGACGTGGTCGTGCGCCGCCTTGTCGGCGAACTCGGCCGGGTCGAAGTCGCCGTCCCGGGTCCGGCAGCCGAAGTACCCGGTGCCGATCTCCCAGACGAGGTCGCCGCCCGGCCGCAGGTGGTACTCCGACAGCCCGCCCTCGCCGGTGTCCTGGGCGAAACCCCCTGCGGCCGCGCCGCTGTTGAGAGCCAGGACCGCGTTGGCCGACAGGGAGCCGAAGCTCATCGCCGACACGTTCAGCAGCGCCATGTCGTACGGCCGCGCGCAGTCCGGGCCGCCGATCCGTACGCGCGGGGGTGACTTCGGCACCGGGCGCGGTGCCATGGACGGTACGAGGAACTCGTAGCCGGGTTCGTAGACGTCCCGTTCGGTGCCGTACGGCTCCTCGGCGTCGGTGCCCTTGGCGCGCTCGTAGACGATGCTGCGCACGTCCCGGTCGAAGGGCCGGCCGTCGTAGTTCCGCTCGATGAAGTACTGCTGCAGCTCCGGGCGGATCGCTTCCATGAGGAAGCGGGCGTGGCCGAGGACGGGATAGTTGCGCAGTACCGAGTGCTTGCGTTGCAGCAGGTCCCAGGTGCCCAGCAGCCCCAGCAGCACCAGCGGCACGGCGGCGAAGAGCCACCAGGCGGAGAGCCGGGCCGAGGCCAGGGCGGCGAGCACTCCCGCGACGAGGGTCAGGGCGACGATTGCTATGCGTGTCACGACCTGCTCGTTGCCGTGTGTGCGCTGTTCAGTCCTACGGCTGTGTCAAGAACCTCTCAAGCGGGGCGAGGGCCGATGTCCGCGCGGCGCGGGTGCTCGACCGGGGATGCCGCCCAGGTCGGCGTGGATGGCACGATGCCCGGGTGAACCACTTCTCTCATGCGGGCATCGGTCCCGGCCGCGGCCGGCGGCGGCTCCCGGAGCCCAGGCCGGCCGAGCCCGGTCAGTGGCCGAAGCTGGAGGCCGCGCTCGCCGTGGTCAACCGCGATCTGACGGCCACCCTGCCGGGTCAGGACCCGCTGATCCTCATGGTCCAGCCGGCTTGCGAGGCTTCGGCGCCGGGCGCGTTCGACAGGGACCAGGTCTACGTCGCGATGTCCGACGGCCGTTGGCACGGCAATCCGGTCAACGCGTGCGACCTCGAGGAGGACGACCCGCCGGAGCCGGACGACGCGGCGACGGTCCTGCACGTGGTCGCGGATGCGGCGCAGTCGACCGTCGTGGAGTTGCGGTGGCAGGTGTGGCCGGTCTGCCCGGAGCACAGGATCGGCATGCACCGCCGCCCCGCGGGCACCGAGGGCGACTGGTACGAGGGCGCGACGGACGCGGGCGGCCCGCCGGTGTGGTGGTGCCGGGGTGACCGGAACGGCGACGGCCACGACGTCGCCCTCGTGGGCCAGTTGGCCGCGACTCTGCCGGGCAGGCAGCGGCGCGCGCTGCGGCGCGTCGAGCGCGAGCGGAACCGGCGCCGGACGGCCGGCGATCCGGGGCAGGGCTGAGCGGGCGGCGCCCCGCAGAGTCCACAACGGCCAGGTGACCGACTCCGACACGGTCGTCCCCCAGCGTGACCGTCACCGAGACCCACCGAGGCGCGTTCACGTCCGCTCGGGCGGCAGCGCCCCGCGGCGCGTGACCGCGGGGCGCCCTGGTGAGGGCTAGTCGACCCTCTGCCCGTCGTGCATGCCGCCCTTGCACATGTTGTCCGTCAGATCCGCTACTCCACCACCCTGCTTGCACTGGGAAGGGGTGACGTCGCTCGGGGCACCCTGTGCCGTGGCGGCGGTGGCCGTGGCGACGCCTGTGAGTCCGAGTCCGGCGAGGGCTGCCGTGGCGGCGACGGCGGCGAGGATTCGTCGAATGTGCATTCGATTTTCCTTTCACGGATTGCCTCGGTTGGGGCACTAGCCAGTTTGATCTTCACCCATCCGGGTGGCACGTCACGTTGCTCCATTCGGGTGACGGCGCCGATGGGTGCGGGGGCGGTGACCTAGGGGGACGCGCTGAAAAGGGCATAGGCGCTGGTGCCATGCCTTGACCGCCGCCTCGTCAGGCTGGACGGCGAGCTGTATGCGGTTGCCGAAGTACGTTGTACCCGGGGAGGCCTCCACATCGGGGAAGCACCGCCGCCAGAGCCGATACATTCGAGGCGGGCCGGGCCGGCCCGGCAGACGTGATGGCTGAGTGGCTGAGGAGCCGATCTGGTGTGGGACGGGGCGTTCTACCGCGTGCAGCGTGACGGCTACGAGATCTGCTTCGTCCCCGATCACGGAGTACCCCTCGACGAGATCGACGACGTCGACATGTGGGTGATCTTCGACAGCGGGGAGCGCTGGTCGGGGACGATCTACACCCTCGACGACGTCCGCCGCACCATGGACCGGAGAAGACGGACCGGTGAATGCCTGGACGGCCGGTACTTCTATGTCTGGGACGGTCTGATCGTCCGCGACCCGGGCATATCCGGGATGGTCGAGGTCGTCGACGAACTCGTCCGCAGCGGCGACTACAGAAGTGTGTTCCGCGATGTCGGTCCGGAGGACAGGGACGACTGACCCTGTCCTCCGGACGCTCACTTGTGGGCGGCGCAGTCGTAGAGGGTGAAGCTGCCGTCAGTGCGCAGGCCGTATGCGGTGGGGCGGATGCGGGCGCAGTGGGAGCGCACCCAGCGGGTGGTGGCAGTGGCGGGACGCCGGCTGGTCAGCAGCGCGTAGCGCACCTCGTGGGCGGTGACGAGCGCGCCGAGCTGCCGGACGGTCGGGAACGGAGTGCTGCCGGTGAACCCGCCCATGACGAGGATGGGCTCTGACTTGGCGCGCAGCAGGGGCTCGGCGGTGTAGGCGGCCTGGGTGGCCAGGAGGTACTTCTCGCCGTGGCGGTGCGTGGTGAGGTAGTCGAGCAGGGCGGTGTCGCGGGTGCTGGGCTGGCTCAGCCCTCTTCTGCGCGGAGCATGACGGTGGTGCGTGTAGTACGACTTGCCGACCGGACCGGCCATCGGCGAGGTGGCGGCGCCCGCGTAGAGCGGGTCGAGGCTGGAGACGGCCCAGCCGGCCGGTACGACCAGCATGGCCGCGATCCCGGCGGCGAGGGCGGCGTTCACCTTCCGCAGGGGCGTGCGCGGTCCGCGGCTCCACAGGCCCACCACGCCGCACAGGGCGAGCATCACGGCGACCGGCAGCAGCCAGGCGTCGAAGAGGGTCGGCCAGTCGATCACCAGCGCCCACACCGCTGTCAGCCCGATCGCCGCGAGCAGCGCCGTCCACCGCCGGCCGACGGCTTCGCTGCCGGGCTCGTGCCGTGCCTCGTACTCCGACCGGAAGAGTGCGAGCCCGCCACCGGCCAGGGCGGCGAGCGCCGGGGCGATGACGGCCGTGTAGTAGGCGTGGTTGCCGTTGGAGATGCCGAAGACCACGGCGTGTACGGCCAGCCAGCCGCCCCACAGCACGAATCCCGCGCGGGTGAGGTCGGTGCGCGGCCGGCCGGTGTGCCAGGCGACGCCGAGTACCGCGGCGAGCACGGCGAGCGGCAGCAGCCAGGCGACCTGCGGGCCGACCGTGGAGTTGATCAGCATGTCCCAGCCGGTGTTGCCGGTGGTGCGGCTGGCGGCGGTGCCCGGGACGGCGCCGAACGCGCTGGGATCGCTGCCGAACCGGCTCAGTCCGTTGTAGCCGAAGACCAGGGTGAACGGGTTGTTGTTGGACGTCCCGTCGAGGTAGGGGCGGTCGGCCTCCGGTGTCACCCAGACGATGAGTATCCAGGAGCAGGAGACCGCCAGCGCGACCGCCCCGCTCAGCAGGACGCGCACCGCGCGCTTCAACGCCGTTCCGGGCGCGACGAGTTGGTACACGGCGGCGAAGACCGGCAGCACCAGCCACGCCTGCAGCATCTTCGCCTGGAAGGCGAGCCCGACCCAGATCCCGCAGGTGATCAGTGGCAGCAGCCGCTCGGTGCGGACCGCCTTCTGCAGCGCTCCGGCGGCCGCCACGAGAAGCAGGGTGAGTGTGGTGTCCGGGATGGTGGCGCGGTTGAGGGCCACGGTGACCGGGGTGAGGGTGAGCACGAGCGCCGCGGTCAGCGCGGCGAACGGGCCGGCCCAGGCGCGCACGATACGGTGCAGCAGCCATACGGTGAGCACGCCCTCGACGACCTGGGGAAGGGCGGCCGCCCAGGTGTGCTCGCCGAACAGCCAGACGGAGACGGCGTCGGGCCAGAAGGCCCCGGGCAGTTTGTCGATGCTGATCGAGCCCGCGGCGTCGAGCCCGCCGAAGAAGAACGCGCGCCAGCTGCCCGCCATCGAGCGTATCGCCGCACCGTAGAACGGGTGGAGCGCGGCATGCCCGATGCCCCAGGAGTACAGCACCGTGGCGACGACGAGCACCGCGGCGAGCGCGGGGCGCTCCCAGCGCGGGGCGGCCTCCGGCTCGTCGGCACGCCGGTTCGCCGCCCGGCGGCCGCGCCGCGGCTCGGTGGACAGGGCGTCGGGGATGGCTGTCATGACAGTGGTCCTCGGTTCAGCGGTTCAGGTGGAGCGGCCGCGCGCACAGGCGACGGTGGCCGTGCGCACACGCGACGTGGCCGTGCACGCGGACGACGGTCACAGGCGGCGGGCCGCCCGGAAACCGCGGGCGTAGAAGTCGGTGCCGTCGAGCAGTGAGCGGCCCGAGAGGTCGCCCATGGTCGGGCCGTTGGCGGCGGAGCGGCTGGAGTAGAAGCGGTGCCGGCCCCTGTCGTCGAGGCCCATGTACATGCCGCAGTGGTCGATGAAGTCGGGCCGGTCCTTGATGATGGCGAAGAAGACCAGGTCGCCGGGTTGCAGGGCGTCCAGATCGGTGGGCTGCCTGCCGGTGTCGGGGATCACCGTGCGGCCGGGGCCGTAGGCGGCGATGGCGAAGGCCCTGCGCGGCAGTCCGGTGCCCCGGGTGTTGGTGTTGTGCAGGGGGATGCCCATGCGGTAGCCCCACACCAGACGCTGGAAGCCGGAGCAGTCGACGTCGCCGTAGCGGGCCTTCTCGGGCTGCACACGCGTGCCGTCGGGGAAGGTCCACTCGACGCCCAGGTAGTCGTAGAAGTCGGACTGCTCGTCGTGGTAGGCGAAGTCCAGCGGGTTGTTGACCGCGGCGTTGCGCGGTCCGAAGTGCGCGGTGCCCGCGTAACGGACACCGTCGCCGTTGCGCTTGTCGGGCGCGCCGGCGCTGCTGTACTGGAACGCCACGGCGAAGACGTCCGGGCTCCTGTCCCCGAGCGTCTTGCGGAACCAGGGGGTGAACCAGGCGGACTTCTCCATGCCCCGCTGCCACGCGTGCGGCAGCACCCGGACCCAGGCGTCGGTCGTCAGCTTGGCCTCGGTGGTCCGCGGCTCACCGAAGGTCCGGCTCGGACCGGTGAGCACGACCGTACGGGCACCGTCGGTGAACGTGGCGAGCGTGCCGCCGTCACCGGCGCGGACGACGGTGCGGTCGGGGCCGGACAGCCGCTCGAAGGTGTGGGGCCCGTTGATCCGGGCGCTCGCACCGGAGCCGGTGCCGTCGGCGCCCGTGTCCCCCCCGTCGCCGTCGCCGTGCCCGAAGCGTTCCCAGGCGAATCCGCCCACCACACCTGCGGCCGCCACACCGGCGACGGTCCGGAAAACGGCGCGGCGAGTCGGGCGGTTCCCCCTGCCGACGGGTTCGTGGCGCATGGCCGGTCCTCCTGGAAGTGTGAGACGAGCGGGTGGGTGGTGGACGGGTGCGGGTCAGCCGGTGGGCAGGACGCCGATCAGAAGACCGGAGACCAGCACCACGTACGTGGCGAGGGTCACCGCCGTGGTCGAGATGACCGTGGCCGCCAGCGGCTGGCGGGACATCTGGTAGGAGACCAGGCCCGGGACGATGAAGCCGAGCGTCTGGGACGTGTACAGCAGCGGGAACTCGTGGCTGAGGGCGAGCATCACGGTGGTCTGCAACAGGACCGCGCTCAGCACGACGGCGGCGAACAGCCTCTTGCCGTAGAGAATCACCGTGCGCTGGATCAGCTTCGTCAGGAAGTACGTCGCCGCCGCCACGACCACCATCAGCCCGGCCATGCGTACGTCGGTGACGAGCGTGAGGGCGATCCAGCCCGGGGTGATCATCCCTCCGGGAGAGAGGTTGGTGGTCAGGTAGCACACGAGGGAGAAGACCAGTCCGAGGGCGATCCCGAGTGCGGCGGTCTGTGCGTTGAGGTGGGCGGGGATCACTGGTTCCTCGAGAACTGGTGCGGGTCATGTGGGTGGTGCGGGTCTGTGCTCTGGTCGTCGGGCGGCCAGTCCTGGCCGCCGGGCCGGTGGTCCGGGTCTCGTTGCAACGGGATACGGAAGGAGTACGTGGGTGTCTCAAGCGGCGCCACCCAGCTGTACGGCTCCGGCTCGGGCGGCCGGGCCACGGAGACACGCGGCCGGGGGATGGCGAACTGCATGGTCTCCTGGTCCAGGCCGTCGCCGCCGGGCACGACGTCGAGCGGGTCGGCGGATTCGTCCAGCGGCAGCTCGGCCAGGCACTCCAGGAACAGTTCGCCCTGGCCGTGGATGTTGCCGATCGCCACCAGGGAGGCGCTGGGGCCGAGTTCGGCGAGGATCGCCTCGGTCAGTTCCGTGGGGTCCCGGCGGTCGCCGCCGAGATCCACCACCCTGCCGGGGAAGCTCTCCGGGATGGCGTCGCGGGCGCTCTTGGTCGGGTGGCCGATCAGGAACACCGTCTCGGCGGCGAGATCGGGGATGATCGTGCCCATCTGGCCGTTGCGCTCCACCCGGTCGGGGCGGCAGTTGATGACCACGCTGAGCGGTCGCCGGATCGCGCCCAGGTCCTCCAGCTGCTTGACGTTCATCAGCGTCGACTCGGGGTCGTTGGCCGCGAAGACGTTGGCGAACCGCAGCCGCTTGCCGTCGGGGGTGACGTAGCGCTCCACGGACAGCACGCCCGGGTCGGGCGGTGCGTCCCACATGCCCTGCATCGCGGTCTGCCGCTCTATGCCGAGGAGTTCGGCGACGGCGAGCGCGATCGCCACGTTCTCCTTGAACGTGAACCAGCTGAAGCCCCGCAGTTCGGCGTCGGTCACCGTCTCGGGATCGACCGCGATCAGCCGGCAGTTCCGCTTGTCGGCCTCCTCCTGGAGGATGTGCAGCCGGTCCTTCTCCGCCGTCACGCACACCCCGCCCACCGGCATCGACCGGGAGAGCGAGCGCGCGACGTCGTCGAGCGTGGGTCCCATCTCCTCCAGATGGTCCTCGCGGACGTTGCACAGCACGCCGATCGTGGAGCGGATCAGCTTCTCCTGGTTGATCTCCTGCAGCGCGGGCATGACCGCCATGCACTCGATCACCAGCGCGTCCGGCCGGTAGGTGGCCGCCCGCCGGACGATGCCGATCTGCTCGACGATGTTGGAGATGTTGAACTTCCGGTACACCGGCTCCTCGGTGGCATCCGGATGGATGAACCGGGCCGCGGTACCGGTGGTCTTGGAGACCGTGACCAGGCCGCCGCCGCGCAGCGCTCCCGCGCACAGCCGGGTGATCGAACTCTTGCCGCGGATGCCGTTGACCAGCACCCGCGTGGGTATCTGCTCCAGCGAGGCGAAGTGCCTGCGCTGCTCCAGGATTCCGGCGATCCACAGCGCGGAACAGCAGATCAGGACTATGACATAGAGGAAGAGCATGTCGATTTCCGTCCTTCTACCGCTGGGGGGTGTGCTCGCGCAGCGGCCGTGAGGGGCCGGCGGTGGGGGCCGACCGGGCCGCCCGGTCGCGGTCCGCCAGGGCCTGGCGCACCAGTTCCAGGCTGCGGGTGATCGAGCCGATCTCGTCGTGGTTGACCGGATGCAGCACGGTGCGGCGGTCTCCGCCGGCGAGCCGCTCGACGAGGGCGGCCACCGCGCGCAGCGGCCGGATCACCACGACGTGCAGCCAGCCCAGGCAGGCCGCACCGGCGGCCAGGGCCAGGATGCCGGCGAGCATGGTGCGCTGCTGGGCCTGCACGGCGGGGATCTGGAGCGCCGCGGCGGGCTCCGCGGTCACCAGGTGCCAGCCGAGGCGGGCCGTCGGGCCGCTCTTGGCCAACGGCGCGGCGGCGTCGACCGAGGGGCCGGACGACGTGAGGTGCACCGCCGAGGTCGCGGTTCCCGGGGTCCCCGGGGCGCCCTGGGTGGCGCGGGCCAGCCGCGTCAGGTCCGAGTTGGGCAGCGACTCGAAGGCCTCGTAGCCCTCACTCGCCGCCAGCACCCTCTCGTGGTCGTCCGTCAGCCATACGGTGCCCAGTTTCGGCCTGGGCAGAATGGAGTTGAGCGCCTTCACGTCGATCTCGCCGAACAGCACCACCCCTGCCGCCGGGGCCTTGCCCTTCACGACGGGGACCTGCGCGTAGGCCGCGATCGCCGGGATCCGGCCCGAGGTGTTGACGGTGGTGATCCCGCCGCCGTGGGGTACGTGCACGAGGGTCCGCAGCGGGGTGTCCCCCACTCTCAGGGTGATGCTCCCGGAGCGGTCCAGCAGGTACAGCGAGCGGTACTGCTTGTGCTCGTCCAGGGCCTGCCTCAGCACCTGGGTCTGGACGTCCCGGCTCGCGCCCGCCAGAGCCGCGGTCGCGTCGTTCAGTTCGGTGTACGACTGGTCGAGGGACTGCTGGATGCGGTGCGTGGCGAGCACGGTGCGCGCCTGCTGGTCGGCGAGGACGGGTGCGGGTACCGCGGTCGCGGTGTCCGCACGGTCCAGCAGGAAGATCATCGGCACGGCCCAGCACGCCACCATCACCACGCCGGCCACCGCCAGCGCCCGGTGGCCCGGTGCGCGCCGGGCCGGGATCTCCTGCGGGCCGCTCTCGCCCAGCAGTTGCCCGCGCAGTGATTCCAGGGCCCGTCCGATCCGGGCCAGTTCCCCGAAGCCGTGCACCGGTACCGGCCGGGACAGCTCCATCGAGGCCTCCGGGCCGCCGGTCGCGCCCCGGGCGAGCCGGCCGGCGGACAGGAACAGCCGCAGCAGGGGCTGCTGCACGAAGAAGTGCAGCATGAGCCAGAGCAGCAGGGCGACCCCGACGAGCGCCCCGGCGGCCTGGAACGCGAAGCCCGAGTAGTCGACGGCCGTGGAGGTGGCGGGCACCGTGCGGGAGGTGAGCACCACCAGACCGAGGTCGTCGGTATCGCCCGGACCGGTCGTCGAGGCCACCTGGGCCCAGCCGGCAACGACGCGCCGGCTGCCGGTGGCGGCGCCCAGCAGGCTCCCGGAGGCGTCGGTGTCCGAGCCCGACGCGTGCGCCGCGCGGGTCGCCTTCCCCGGCAGACCGCCCTCGGCCGTCCGCGAGGCCGCGCCGTGGACGGTGCCGGCGAGCACCGTGCCGTGGGTGTCCAGCATCTCCGCGGTGCGTCCGTCGCCGGACGTCACGAGGGCGGGCAGTGCTTCGGAGACCACCAGCAGCCACTGCCGCTCGGCGCCGCCCTGGGCCTGGTACTGGTCCTGGTCGGGGTCGTCCTGCTGCGCGGGCAGCGTGACCTTGGCGAAGTAGAGGAGTTCCCGGGCGCCGCTCGCCGTCACCAGCCGCGGCGGGATGTCGCCGTGCCCGGACGCCGTCCTGGCGACGTCGACGCCGGCCAGCGGCACCGTCCTGCCGCCGGACGCCAGCAGTTTGCCGGAGTGCGCGTCGAGGAGCACACGGCCGGCGGCGGCCTTGCCGACGGGGGTCAGCGCTTTGAGCGCGGCCGTGGGTGTCGTCGTGCTGGTCGCAGGGTAGGCGTGTGCCTTGAGCCGTACCGATTTCGCCTCGGCCTCGATCGCGGTACGCGTCGACAGCGCGGTGTCCGCGGCGATCTGCTGCTCGCCGTCCAGTACGGCCTGCGGGATACCCGTGGTGGGGACGCCGGCGAGGCAGATGACGGTCAGTGCGGCAACGACCAGAAGGAGCAGGACAAGTGAGGCTATCGGCGGGCGCACCCCACCGAGCAGTGGCATATCGGCGCGGCGACGGATGCGGTGTCGGCGCGGCGCCCGTGGTGCGGAGGGCAGAGCGGGGGGTCCTTCCTCAAATGAGGTGGCAACAGGCGTCGAACGCACAGGTGTTCCAGGGTGCGGACACCATAGCCTCTTAAGGTCACGCGACCGTCACATCCGCGTTCGATCTCGGCCAAGTGAGCGGGATCACGGACGGCGGTGTGCGCGGGAACGACGCGACGGACAGCCGAAAGGCGCACCCGTGAGGTGGTCGGCCTTTCGGCTGTCAGGTCAGCGGACGAAAGAGATCTCGGGGTAGCTGCTGTTCGGCCCGTCGAGCAGGGTGCTGTGCTTGTGGCGCAGGTGCTGGTCGAAGAAGGCGGCGAGGTAGACACGCTGGACCTGCACCGCACGGTCGGGGTCGATCGTGCCGTACTGCTGCTGGATCTGGCTCTCGGAGAGCCCCAGCCAGCGGGCCCACTGCGGCACCAGCCACTCGTTGTCGCTGAACGACAGGTGCGCCGCGCCGTGCAGCTTGATGTCGACCTTGTAGCCCTTCAGATGGGACCACAGCGTCCGCCACGAGCTGTCGTTGTTGCGGTTGTGATTTTGGGAGCTGAACAGCATGAAGGGGCGGTCGAGGTCCTTGCTCGGCGCCGTTCCGAAGAACTGGCCGTCGAGGTTGGCGCCCGCGGCGATGCGGTGGTCGAGCTGCATCGCGGTGTCCACCGCGGCGCCGCCCAACGACCAGCCGAACATCCCGATACGGGAGGTGTCCACCGACTGGGACAGCCCGGAGGGGAGCGTCGCGTGGCCCACGTCCGGGTTGCCGCCGCTGCTGATCTTGCCGAGGGCGTTGATCACGAACTTGATGTCGGCCGCTCGCACCTTGAGCGTGTCGGAGGAGTGGGAGCCCGCCGGCATCCTGTTGAGCTCGAGCCGGTTGCCCGGGAACTGCACCTCGTTGGCGTCGTGGGTGTGGTCGACCGTGACGACGAGGTAGCCACGGCTGGCGAGGTCCTGAGCGAGCGCCGTACCCATCGCCCGGTCCGAGTGCAACCCGGTCGAGTACAGCAGGACGGGAAGCTTGCCGATCTTGGTGTTCACCGGGGCGAGGACGTGGCCCGCGGTCTTCGGCAGGGTCACCTCCTGCGGCGACAGCCCGCGCGAGGCGAGGAAGTGGGCGCCGGAGATGGACGGCATCCAGGGCGCCTGGTAGTGCCCGGACGTGGAGGTGGCCGGGTACCAGAGCGACACCATCAGCTCACGCTTGCTGCCGGGCACGTACGGATCCGTACGGGACGTGTCGCGCAGATGCAGGCCGACCATGCCCACGCTGTACTTCCCGGTCGGCGCGGGCATCGTGAGCTGCTGGGCGGAGGGAGCCGTGCGGGCGGACGTGAGCGCCTCCGGGTGCACGAGCTTGTGGTGCAGGGGCAACTCGTCGTTCTCGGGTGCCCAGGGCGCGTCCGGGTCGGGATCACCGGCGGAGACCCCGGGTGCCGGAGCCTTGCCGGACGTCGTCCCGGCGGCCATGGCCGGTGAACTGCCCATCGCCAGCGCGACCGCCAGCGCACCCGCCGGGCCGGCCGCCTTGGATATCAGGCTGCGGCGCGGACGACGATGTTTCATGAACTCCCCCTTGCTGGTCGGCGATCACGGTACACGGGATCGACTGCCGCACACCGTACCGCCATGACGGAGTGCGTCATCACCCACCCGGGCACCGTCGCGGCGATCTTCGGACCGGATGCGTGGAAGTGCCCGAAAAGCTCCGCTCTCCGGTCGGCGACCGGACGAGGCAAGGGTCGGACGGGCCTCCTCTCGTGTGACCTGGAGAGGACGTGAGGGAGTTGTGAATATTCACTGATGCCCACTCTTGCCTTCCAGGCGGTCGGGGCGCCTCGCGAAGGACCGCCGGTGCCCTGGTCACCCGAGGGCCCGCCAGAACGCGCAGTGGTGGCGGGCGGAGAAGGCGCCGGGTCGGTCCGGAGTGACGTGGTCCGGGGACAGGGAGAGAACCGTGCGCCGGGACCAGGGTGGTGCGGCGGGGCCGGCGGGGTCGGCCGTGGTGGCGAAGCGGGTCCAGTAGTCGATCATGGTGTTGGCCAGGCGGTGCTGCGCCGGGGTCATCTCGCGTGCGCGGCCGCCGAGGTCGAACAGGTAGGGCAGCTCGGCGGCGTGGGGGGCGCCGAGCGGGAACGGCGGGGTGCCCGGGGTGAGCGGCGGAGCGTGCTCGTCGGCGAACTCGTATCGCCACAGCGGGACTTGCCCGGCGAGCAGGGTGCCCGTGCGGGCGGTCGGGCAGGCGAAGTCGGCGTCGCCGATGACCGCGCCGAACACCGGCCCGCCGTCGGAGTCGTGCACCGGGTAGGCGCGGACGATCGCCTCGGCCCGCCCCGGGGACGGGAAGAAGGCGGCCACGACGTCGGGCCAGGTGCCGGGGGTGACGGGGTTGCCGGCCTCGATGATGCCGGCGGCCCAGCCGTTGCCCTCGTCGTGGTTGCCGCCCAGCAGTACCGGGACGTGGTGGAAGCGGCCCGTGGCGAGCGCCGCCGCCGGATCACGGGGCAGCAACCCGGTCGCGTGGGCGGGCTGTTGGTCGGCCCCCTGGGTTCGGAGGATGCGGGAGACGGGGACGCGGCGCAGGCACGCCATCACCTCCCGGGCGCGGGCGCGCGTGCGACCGCAGCCGAGGCGGGTGGCCAGGTCCGCGCCCGCTGCACGGGCGTCGGACAGGGCGACGGAGGACGGGGCGAAAGGCCGGTCCGGGCGGCCGGTGCACGGGCCGCTCTGGATGACGGCCCGCTCGAAGAGGCCGGCGGACGCGGGAGAGACGAGCTGGGCGCAGACGCTGTAGCCGCCCGCGGACTCGCCGGCCAGGGTCACGTTGTGCGGGTCGCCGCCGAAGGCGCCGATCTCGTCGCGGACCCAGCGCAGCGCCGCCTGCTGGTCGGCCAGACCGAAGGTGCCGGAGCCCGGCAGACGGTCGTGGGCGAGGAACCCCAGGGCGCCCAGGCGGTAGTTGACGGTGACGACCACGACACTGCCCCGTGTGGCCATGCGGTGGGCGTCGTAGGAGCTGCCCGCTCCCGTGGTGAATCCACCACCGTGCAGCCACACGATCACCGGCCGCCGGGCGGGGGCGACGGCGACCGCACCGGGGACGAGGGTGCCGGTGGTGGCAGGGGCCGGAGCGGGTGTGGTGACGTTCACGTACAGGCAGTCCTCGTCGGTGCTGCCGCCGGGCACCTCGCCGGCCGGTTGCGGGCAGGCGCTCGCGGGCCTCGTCGCGTCCCGCACACCGGGCCAGGGGACGACGGGGCGCGGCGGAGCCCAGCGCAACCGGCCCGACGGGGGTGCGGCGTAGGGGATGCCTTCGAAGGTGCGGTAGCCGCCGTGGGCGGTGCCTCGCAGCAGACCGTCGCGGACGCGCACCGTCACCGCCGCCGCGGCTTTCGTCGCCGTCGGCGTCGTCCTAGTCATGACTGCGGCCGTCGCGGCGGATGGGGTGACAGCCGTCGCGGCGGATGGGGTGACGGCGGTCGCGGCGGATGCTGTGGCGGCGGTGGACGGCGTCGAGTACGCGGTGGTCCAAGCCGTCGCGAGGACGGTGGTCAGGGCGCAGCCCAGGGTGATCAGGGCGCGGTGCACGGTCATCGTCTCCCCGTTCCGGTCGGGTCGAGCCCGGTCAGCTGCCGCCCATGCCGCCCTGTGCGGCGATCATGGTCGTCGGAAGGTCCCGTACGGCGTGCTCCAGACCGGGCGCGAGGCAGGCGAGCGACTTGGTGCAGGCGTCGATGCGGGCCCGGTAGGTCTTGTCTTCGCGGCGGGAGACGACCGAGCGGATGCCACCGGCCGAGGCCAGGGCCAGCAGCGCGGCGTCGGTGGCGGGCAGCTCGCGTACGGGCGTGGCGTCGTGCAGGGCGGTGGCGAGTCGGGCGTGCAGGGCGGCGGGCTCGGCCGGGTCGGTCACGGCCGGCCGGCGGGCGCCGAAGGGAGTGCGGGGCTCCTTCACCCGTAGCAGGCCGGCCGCGGCGAGCTGGTCCTCCACCTGGGCCAGGGTCCGCTTGCGGTGGCGACGCACGAGGAACTTGAAGCCGTGGCCGTCCCCGGCTTCGCGCAACACGCCGTCCAGGACCACGTCACCGGTGGGAGGGGTTCCGGACGCGGTGACCGTGCCGCCGTCCTCCCTGAGCCGGCCGCGCAGCGCGAGGTCGGTCAGGGCGGCGGCGCGGACCAGCAGCGCGGTACGGGCACGGTCGTAGGGGGCTTCGGCCGCGGCGTCGTGGGCCAGCAGGTACATCAGACAGGGCAAGGACAGGTTGTCGGTCACACATCGACGCTAGGGCCGCACGCCCCTGCGGCGGATCGGCCCCGGGGGCGGTCCGTCGATAGGAATACAGGAGGATCGCGTCACCGTCTCCTCCTTGAGGAGGAGAGTGCGGCGGCCTGGGGAGGCGTGGCGGCCGCACGGAAGCAGGGGTCGTGGCCGACTGTCGGAGGGACGGTCGTCAGGGGCGGCGGGGCTGGACGAGGCCGTGGTCGTAGGCGGCGACGACGGCCTGGACACGGTCGCGCAGGCCGAGTTTGCGCAGAACCGCGGTGACGTGGTTCTTGACGGTGGCCTCCGACAGGCGCAGCCGCTGGGCGATCTCCGCGTTCGACAGGGCCTGCCCGATCAGGGTGAGGACCTCGCGTTCGCGCCCGGACAGGTCCTGCAGGGGCGGCGGGGGCGCCGGGTCGGGGGTGGCACGCAGGAACTGGTCGAGGACACGGCTGAGCACGGTGGGCGCCAGCAGGGCGTCGCCGCGCGCGGTGAGGCGGATGGCGTCGACGAGTTCGGCGGGGCGGATGTCCTTGAGCAGGAAGCCGCTGGCCCCGGCCCGCAGGGCGGCGACCACGTGGGCGTCCACGTCCCAGGTGGTCAGCACCAGGACCCGGGCGCGGCTGCCGGACTCGGCGATCTGCCGGGTCGCCTCGATGCCGTCCACCACGGGCATGCGTACGTCCATGAGGACGACGTCGGGGTCCAGTCGCCGAGTCAGCCGCACCGCCTCCCCGCCGTCGGACGCCTCGCCGACCACCTCCAGGTCGTCCCGGGCGTCGATAATCATGCGGAAGCCGGTGCGGACGAGTGTCTGGTCGTCGGCGACCACCACGCGCAGTGTCATGTCCGGCCCTCCGCCGGGTCCTGTGCTGCCGTTCCGCCCGCCGCTTCCCCCGGCAGGTCCTCTGCCGGGTCCGCCGGCATGTCCTCCGCCGTATCCGCCGGGATGTCCGCCGGCAGGCCCTTCGCCGTATGCGCCGGAACGTCCTCTGCGGTGCCGTCAGCCGTGCCCTTCGGCGTGCGCCGTGCCGGGGGTTCCACCGGCAGGTGGGCGGTCACCTCGAATCCGCCCGTGGGCAGGGGGCCGGCACGAAGGCTGCCACCCACGAGCCGTGCGCGTTCCCTCATCCCCACCAGACCCCGTCCCGCTCCGGCCGGTACCGGGCCGCCGCGTCGGCCTCCCTGCCTCGGGTGGCCGTTGTCCACCACGGCCACCCTCACGGCCTCCCTTCCGGCCGTCACGCGCACGCTGACCTCATCGGCGCCCGCCGCGTGGCGCAGGGTGTTGGTGAGGGCTTCCTGGACGATCCGGTACGCGGCCAGGTCCACGGCCGCGGGGAGGGCGTCGGTGGTGCCCTCGCGGTGCAGGTGGACGTTCATCCCGGTGGCGCGGACGCCGGCGATCAGTTCCTCCAGCCGGGCCAGGGTGGGCCCCGGCTGCCGCCCCTCCCCCGCGACACCCACCCCGGCCGCGCCGTCCGCCGCCGCACCCGTCCTGCTGTCACCGTCCTCCGGGCTGAACGCGCGCAGCAGCAGGCGCAGTTCACCGAGTGCCGAGCGGGCGCCTGCCTCGATGGCGTGCAAGGCCTGGCGGGCCTGGCCGGGGTTCCGGGTGAACACGTCGTCGGCGGCGGCCGCCTGGACGACCATCACCGACAGGGTGTGGGCGACGACGTCGTGGACCTCGCGTGCGATGCGCGCGCGTTCCTCGACCACGGCCCGGCGCGCCTCCGCTGCCGCCCGTTCCCGCTGGGCCCGGCGCCACTGACCCGCGGTCCACGCCAGGACCACGGTCAGCAGGTACACGGCGAGGCCGGCGGCGCCGCCCGCGCGGAAGGCCAGCGGGGCCGGCAGGCACATCGCCGCCAGCGCCCGCACCGAGATCCGCCGCGGCCTGGTGGCCGACAGCACGCACAGCGTGATCTGCGCCGCGAGCAGCGCGCCGGTCAGGGACACGGCGGGCAGCAGCGCCCACACCGTCAGCCCCGTCACCGCGTTCACCGCCAGTACGGCGGCAGGGGCGCGCGTCTGCCATCTGAGGGCGCAGGCCTGTGTGAGGACCAGGAGCACGGCGACGGGCAGCCGCGAACCGCGTTCCGCGCCGGCGACGACCACCGAGGTGCCCAGCACGGCGAGGACCACGGCGGCCGAGGCCCACCACAGCCTCCGTGCCGCCCGGGCCGGCGGTTCACCCGGCGCCTGCCCGGCGGACGCGCCGTCCGGGTGTGTCCTGCTGCCATCCACGCCCCGACCCTATCCAGGGGCGCGGGGCGGACCGTCGCGACAAGCCCGGGGCTGTTCGGGCACGGAGGCCGCCGACCGGATGACACGGCAGGGCGCGGAGCCGCGCTCGTCGGAGGGCCGGCCCAGCAGCTCGGGCGCGGCCATGCGCGGTCGTGGCCGCGCCGGACCTTCCGGAACGGTCAGCGCCCGCCGGGCTCGTGCGCCGTGCCCGTGGACGGAGTGCGCAGGCTCCGGTCGGCGACGGTGACGAGCAGGTACAGGACTCCGGCCCCGAGCATGATCCAGGCGAGGTGGTGCATGCCGTCCGTGCCGGCGTGCTGTCCGAAGGACGCGGCCGTGGCCGAGGAGGCGACCATCGAGCCGAGGTAGGCGAACGTCCGCAGCAGTCCGGCGGACGACCCGGTGCGCTGCGGATCGGCCTGGAAGTACACGGAGTTCTGGAGGGCCAGGCTGTTGGCGCCCTGTGGCACGCCGAAGACCACGGCGACGCACACGAGCATCCAGAGGGGGCTGGCCGCGCTCAGCGTCAGCATCAGCGCGCAGGCGGCGAGCTGGCCCACGCCGCCGAGCAGGAGCTTGCCCCGGACGCCCCTGTGCCGCCCCACGGTGACGGAGACGGCGATCCCCACCAGGAACATCGGGATCTGCACCAGTCCGGCGTGGAAGGGGGAGAGTCCGTACCCCTCCTCCGTCCACTGCGTGAAGCCGTAGAGGAACGCGTAGGAGACGACGTAGGCCACCAGCGCACGCCCATAGGTGGCCAGCAGCGGTGCGTTGCCCCCGAGCACCCGCAGGTCGATGAAGGGCGTCGTAGCGCGCAGTTCCCGCAGCGTGAACGCGGTGCCGGCGGCGATGGTGACCACCGGCAGGTACCAGGTCCGTGCGTGGAGGTTCATCAGGAACAGCAGCAGGGAGAACAGCGTCGCGGCGAACAGGGCCATGCCCGGCAGGTCGAGCAGCGTGGTCGGGCGGCCGCTCGGTGCGGCGCGCTTGTGCGGCTGTCCGGGCAGGCGCAGGGCACCCAGGGTGACCGCGACCGCGGCCAGGGGAATGTTGAGCGCGAAGGTGGAGCGCCATCCTCCCAGCCCGATCAGCAGGCCACCGAGCAGCGGGCCGATCACCGCGATGGTCTGGTTGGCCACGGCCAGGACGGTGAGGATGCGCGCGGGACTGTCCTTGCCGGTGCGCTCGGACTCGCTGCGTATCAGGGCCATGGCGGCGGGGTAGCCGGCGCAGGTGCCGAAACCGAGCAGGACGCGCGCCGCGACGAGAAGTCCGAGGCCGTGGGCCAGGGTGCCGACGAGCCCCGCGGCGCCGACGAGGCCGGTGCTGAGCAGGAACAGGCGCCGGGGCCCGAAGAGATCGATGAGACGGCCGACGATCGGCTGCCCCAGAGCGGTGGCCAGGTAGAGGGCCGACACCAACCAGGCCGTCTGCGACGGCGGCGCTCCGAACGCCTTGCCGATGGGGATCAGGGCGACCGCGATGATGGTGGAGTTGACCGGGTTGAGGATCGAGCCGAGCACCATCGGGGGCACCAGCCGGCGATCGAACTCGCTCGTTCTGGTGTCCTCTTGTGCGGCGGTGGTCCGGTCGGTCATGGAGTCCACCGTAGAATCATCAGTCTAGGCTGTCCAGTTTTACCTGCTCAGTTCATCCGCGTTCCTGGCGACGTCCTCGGCCGGTCGCAGGCCCTTGCGGAAGACCGTGGAGCTGTACCGCACCGTCATGCCCACCCGCAGGTACAGGGCGAGTGCCCCGGTGTCGGAGTGCGTAGCGAGGGTGCAGGTCCGCCGGCCCTGCCGGTGGAAGGCGCGGAAGACGTGGCGCAGCAGCAGGCGGGCGATGCCCTGATCGCGGTGGTCACGGTGTACGGCGACCTCCTCGACGTAGCCCTCGCCCGTCTCCGGTAGGTCCAGTGAGACGGCGGCGCCGACCAGTCGGTCGCCGTTGAACGCGAGTGCCGACATCGCGGGGGCGAAAGTCGGTCGTTCGACGGTGTGTCGGGCCCACTCGGGGTAGGACTTGCGCCGTTGCTGCCATTCGTCGAAGGCGTCCTCGACGAGTTGGTACGCGGCATGCTCATCGCCGGTGTGAAACGGCCTCACCGTGATGCCCGCGGGCGGCTCGGGTACCGTCGGCTCGTCGGGCATGGCGAACTGAAGCAGCCATTCGGTCACCATCGGCTCGTAGCCGCGCGAGCGCAGGAGCGTGACGGCGTCCCTGTGGTCGTCCGGGACGGTCTGGACGATCTGTTCGCTCCCCGCCCGACGGGCCCTCGCCTCGGCCCAGTCGAGGAGCGCGGCGCCGAGACCGCGGCCGCGGTGCTGCGGGTGCACGTCCACCTCGGAGCGCCGGTCCACCCAGGCTCGAGCGGCCAGCCGGCCCGCCTGGTCGTGGATCAACAGGGTGTCCAGCTCCAAGATCAGTCCCGGCCGGGCGAATACGGCGGCGACGCCCCCGGGGTCGGTGCGCGCCTGGCCGTGCATCTCGCACTCGCAGGCCGAGACCAGACGATGGATGCTGCCGATGTCCTGGATCGTCGCCGGGGCTGCCCGGTACCCGGGAGGAAGGGCAGGCGTGGGGTCTGGCATCGGTCGACCCTCCCGGGACGTCGGATCAGGCATCGCCCGGCTGCGCAGCGCCGAGGGTGTAGGTGGTTCCGACGCTGGTCTGCACCCATGCGTCGGGAAGGGCCGCGGCGAGGGCGTGCTGGGCGCGCCAGCCGGTGCAGTGGCCGGGGACGATCAGCTCGGGGGCGAGGGCGGTGAGGGCTGCCACCGTCGGGCCGATGACCGGCTCGAAGGCAGGGCCGCTCAGGTGGAAGCCGCCGATGAGGCCCAGCAGTCCGCTGACGCCGGTGAGCCTCATGGCGTGCCGGATGATGTTGACGACTCCGGCGTGCCCGCACCCGGTGACGACGACCAGTCCCCGGCCGCGCACGTTGACGACGAGTGCCTGGTCGTCGATGACGGTGGGGTCGTGCCGCCAGCCGCTGCCGTCCCAGGCCTGGTGCGCCGACGGCATGCCGTGTTCGAACTCGGTGACGCGGTCCACCTCGCCGGTGATCAGGATGCCGCCGGCCAGCAGCGACGGCTGCCGCCGCTCGATCACCTCGAACCCTTCGCGTTCCAGGGCACCTCGCGACAGCGTGGGCATCTTCAGCTCCTGGCCGGCCGGCAGCTCGAGGCGCCGGCGGGTCCAGACCGCGGGGTGGACGGTGAGCGGCAGGCCGGAGCGACCGCGCAGCCGGGCCAGGCCGTCGAAGCCGCCCGCGTGGTCGAAGTGCCCGTGGCTGAGCACCACGCCCTGCAGGCCGCCGACATCGACGCCCAGACGCTCGGCGTTCACCGACAGCCCGTCCGGCGACGCTCCGGTGTCGAACAGCAGCGTCGTGCTGGCGCCGCCGCTTCGGACGGTGACCAGGGCGGAGAACCCGTGCTCGGCACGGAGCCCGGCGGGGGTCTCACCGCCGGCGAACTGCCGAGCGGCGGTCCACCCGGCGCCCGCCGACGCCCGGGTGACGCCTTCGGCGGAGGCCAGCAGGGCGTCGTAGGTGTTGTCGACCATCGTCGTGACCCTGACCTCGTCGACCTCCGGCAGCGTCACCGGGTCGACGGCCGGCCCCTGCGCGGCACGAGGCGCCGACCAGGCCGCCTCGGCCCCCGCATACCCGTGATCGTCACACATGCCGGAAACCGCCTCCCCACCGAACCGGCCCACCGGGGAAGCGGATCCCTGGTGCGAGCCGCAGGCCCCGGCGGTCGCGCCGACCGGACCGGCCGCGAGCGCCGCACGCCGTCATGCTTCCACCCGCGCGGGCGGGACGCCAATGTCACACAGCGGTCGCCGTCACGCAGTGGTCGCCGCCCGGGCCGGCGCGGAGGTATCCCGGGTCCGGGGATTCAGAGGGCCAGGCGGCGGATCGCGACGGCGGCCGCGTCGTCGTTCAGGTGGCCGCGGACGTGGGCCAGCAGGTCGTCGTGGAGAACGCGCAGGAGTTCGTCGGGGTCGTCCTTGGTCCACGCGGCCGCTCGTTCGGTGAGCGGGTAGAAGAGGTGGTCGGTGTCACGTGCTTCGATGACGCCGTCCGTGTACAGGAGGAGCAGGTCGCCGACCTCGAACGGGAATGTCTGCACCTCGTAGGCGGTGATGCCGAAGGCGCCGCCGAGTCCGATCGGAAGGTGGCTAGCCTCCGGCGTGAGGGGGGTGAGGTGAGTGCCGCGCAGGAGCAGCGGCGGTGGGTGGCCGCAGTTGATGAGGTGGACGACCGGTTCGTGGTCGGGGATGTCGAGCAGGATCGCGGTGGCGAAGTCCTCGCCGGTGTCCTGCTCCGTCTGCGAGCACCACTGGCTGCTGTCCCAGCGGAAGGCGGCGTCCAGGTGGATGGCGAGGCGGGGCAGGGTGGCCTGCCGGTGGGCGGCCGCGCGGAAGGCGCCGAGGAGCAGGGCGGTGTTGTTGATCGAGGCCAGGCCGTTGCCGCGGACGTCGCCGATGAGCAGCCGGGTGCTGTGGTGGTCGGTCCGCGCGGCCGCGTACAGGTCCCCGCCCAGATCGGCTTCCTCCTCGGCGGGGATGTACAGGCCGGCGATCCGCAGCGGGCCCGCGCGGCCGGGCAGGGGCTGCAGCAGCACGCTCTGCGCCGCTTCGGCGACGGACCGCACCCGGTGCAGCTGGCGCTCACGCCGGTCCCGTAGGACGCAGATGCCGACGCAGACGGCCGAGACGACGACCAGAGCGCTGACCTGGGCCTGGATGTTGGCGGTGAACAGGCCCTCTCGCAGCACACCGATCAGCATCTGCGCCGCCACGGCGAGCGCTCCCATCAGCGCCGTCACGCGGGCGCCGGCGAACGCCACCGTGATCGCCGGTGCCGCCACCAGCAGGGGCCCGAGGTGAACGTGCGGCGGAGCCAGCACGTCCACCACGCAGACCACAACGATCAGCCCCAACGGGATCACCATCAGCGCGGGTGCGTGACCCGGCCGCCAGGACCACCGGAACTCCCGCCACGGTCGCAACGCCATGCCCCAAGCTTTCCACCCACCTTGTGTGCGGGCACGCCCCGCTCCGGGGGCTGGGGCCGCGCACCGTGCTGCCTTCCGGGTCCGGAGAAGCCGGAGCGGGGAGCACTCTTCCCCGGCTACGGCCCACCGGCCTGCATGGCCAAGACCCAGCCGCCCCGCGGGACGTCACCCAGCGGTCCCCGGAAAACCTCCGCGCGAGACGGACCTCCCCTCGCGTACCGTCCCGGGCCATGACTGTGTTGCACGGTGCTCTCGTCGTACTCCGCCCCACCGTCACCGAGGACGTCGCCGCCCTCGCGGCCATCCGGGCCACTCCTGAGGTACGTGCCCGGTGGAGGGGTGGAGACGACCTCGAAGCCGACGTCGCGGCCGATGTCGAAGACCCCGGGTCCCACTGCCTGACCGTCGAGCACCAGGGGCGGATCGTCGGCATGATCCAGTGGTACTCCGAGGAGGAGCCGGACTACCGGCACGCCGGAATCGATCTCTTCCTCGCGCCCACCGTGCACGGCAGCGGACTGGGCACCGACGCGGTACGCACGCTGGCCCGCCACCTCGTCGACGCGTGCGGCTACCACCGGCTGGTCATCGACCCGGCGGCCGACAACACCGCGGCGATCCGCTGCTACGAGAAGGTCGGGTTCCGGCCGGTGGGCATCATGCGGCAGTACGAGCGCGGTCCGGACGGCACCTGGCACGACGGCCTCCTGATGGACCTCCTGGCCGCCGAACTGACGCCTTGAGCTCCCGCTCACGGACCGGACGGCGAGGCGAGGCAAGGCGAGGCGAGGCGAGGGGCTGGGGCGTACCCGGAGGGTACGCACCCCGTGCTCCGGGTCAGCGGTGTTCGGGATTCTCGTAGTCGTGGCGGCAGCCTGCGTCCCAGGCGGTGCGCTGGTTGCCGAAGGCGGGGATGCCACCCGCGTCCTTGAGGAGGCGCGCGAGGTGGAGCAGGTTCCAGGTCATGAAGGTGGTGTTGCGGTTCGTGAAGTCGTTCTCCGGTCCGCCGGAACCGGCGTCGAGGTAGGAGGGACCGGGACCGGCCTCGCCGATCCAGCCGGCGTCGGCTTGGGGAGGGATGGAGTAGCCCAGGTGCTGCAGGCTGTAGAGGACGTTCATCGCGCAGTGCTTGACGCCGTCCTCGTTCCCGGTGATCAGACAGCCGCCGACGCGGCCGTAGTAGGCGTACTGCCCGGCATCGTTGAGCAGGCTGGAGCACGCGTACAAGCGCTCGATCACCCGCTTCATGACCGAGCTGTTGTCGCCGAGCCAGATCGGGCCGGCCAGGACGAGGATGTCCGCGGCCATGACCCTTTCGTAGAGCGCCGGCCAGGCGTCCGTCCGCCAGCCGTGCTCGGTCATGTCCGGCCAGACTCCGGTCGCGATGTCGTGATCGACCGCGCGCACGACGTCGGCCTGGACGCCCTGAGTCCGCATGATGCGCACGCTGCGGTCGATCAGCCCCTGGGTGTTGCTGCGCTCCGGTGACCGCTTCAGCGTGCAGTTGAAGACCACGGCGCGCAGGTCGTCGTAGGCGGCAGGTGGTGCGTCGATCGCCCCTGGATCACTGGTCACGAGTTCGGTGCCTCCGGGTGCCGTGCCGCCGTGCCCGTCACGGCGGTACCGGCTCCCCATCGTGCGGGCGCGGCGCACTCGACGGCGGTCACGGCACAACGGCGGGCCGGCAACCACCCTGACAGTCGAATCACGTCGCCGGCCGGCGGCCGTTCGGGGCGTCTGTGGTGGCTGCCGGAGCAGGGCAGCGGCCCTGAGCCGTCCGGGAGCACCACGGCGCAGGATGGTGTTCGGGCAGGGCCGCTTCCCGGAGGTGACCGGGTCGCGGGCCACCGTGTGTGCTCACGCCCAGGTCGGGGAACTTGGGTCGTCCGGGTGCGGCCCGGGTGAGAGGAGCCCAGGTGACGAAGTCGTCGGCGGCGGGGGACGGCCGTGAGCCGGACGTCCAGGAGACGGGGTACGAGCCGGATCCGCGCCGGTGGCGAGCCCTGTGGGTCACTTTGGTGGCCGGCTTCATGAGCCTGCTCGACGTGACGATCGTGGCGGTGGCACTGCCCACCATCCAGCGTGACCTGCACGCTTCTCCCGCGCAGGTGCAGTGGGTGGTGTCCGGGTACGCCCTCACGTTCGCCCTGGCCCTCGTCACCGCCGGCCGGCTCGGCGACGCCCTTGACCGGCGGCGCATCTTCCTGCTCGCCCTGAGCGGCTTCGTGATCTGCAGCGCGGCCTGCGGAGCGGCCCCCGACATCACGCTGCTGGTGGTGGCCCGCCTCGCCCAGGGCCTGGCGGCCGGCTTCATGGCGCCACAGAACTCCGCGCTCATCCAGCAGATGTTCCGGGGTGCCGAGCGCGGCCGGGCCTTCGGGTTCTTCGGCGGCACGGTGGGCATCTCCGCCGCCGCCGGCCCGATCACCGGCGGCGCCATCCTCGCCCTGGCCTCCGGCGGGCAGGGCTGGCGGTGGATCTTCTACGTCAACCTGCCCATCGGCATCCTCGCCGTCCTCCTGGGGCGACGTCTGCTGCCCCACACGCAGCGCTCCGGCCGGGGACACGTGGACGTGCCCGGGGTGCTGCTCCTCGGCGCCGGGGTCCTCGCGTTGATGTACCCGCTGGTCCAGGCGGACTCCGGCGGCCTCGGCCGCCTGTGGTGGCTCTTCCCGGTCGCCGCGGCGGTGCTCGCCGCCTTCGTGCAGTGGCAGCGCCGGCTCGTCGCCCGGGGCACCCAGCCGTTGCTGGACCCTCGGCTGTTCAGCACCGTGCGCGGGTACGCCGTCGGCGCGGGCGTCGGCACGCTGTACTTCATCGGTTTCAGCGGCGTGTGGCTCGTCTTCGCCCTCTTCTACCAGCACGGCCTCGGCTTCTCGCCGCTGAGGTCCGGCCTGGCGGTGACCCCGTTCGCCGTCGGCTCGGCCGGCGCGGCCGTCGTCGCGGGGCGGCTGGTCGAGCGGTTCGGCCGTCTGCTCACCGTGTGCGGCCTCACAGGCGTGATCCTCGGCCTGGGCGGCACCGCGCTGCTGCTCCGCTACGGCCCCATCGGCACCGCTCCCTGGCTGGCCGCCCCCGTCCTGCTGCTCGGAGGCATCGGCAGCGGGTTCGTCGTCTCCCCCAACATCACCATGACCCTGCGCGACGTTCCCGTGCACATGGCGGGCTCGGCGGGAGGCGCTCTGCAGACCGGCCAGCGACTCGGGGCCGCGGTCGGCACCGCCGCCCTGCCCGGCCTCTACTACCTGATGCTCGGCAGGAACGGCGACCATCGCGGCGCCCTCGCCGTCGCCCTGGCCGCCGCACTCGTCGGCATGGCGGCGGCCCTGGCCCTCGCCCTGTCCGACTGGAGCCGCGACCGGCGCGAACACGGGCCACGCCGCACATGTCCGGACGAAGTCGCCAACAATCCGATGCACACGCGCCAGACCTGACCGAAGAATCTCCTGACCGAATACGTCCGGCCGCATTCGGCCTCAGCGCTTTCCGGCCATGCCCTGGAATGCCATGATCGGACCTCGTTCCATAAGGAACGCTTGAGCCTTCCGCAACAGGCTTTTATATCAATGCCCTTGATGTGATCACCGTCTCCGGTTCCGGTGGAACCGATGGTCCGCCGAACGCATCCGCGGGCATTCAAGCCCCTTCCATGGATGGGCAGTTGGCGCAAGAGGCGTCCCGAATGGTGAGATACGCTGGTCCTGCGGACGCCCGCTCACCAGCGGTGCTCTGCTTCTTCACATCCCTCGCGACCCGGTCCCTGTCAGTGGACTCGATCCGTCGCGCCCGCCGGCCTTTTCCTGTCGGCGGACCACGCCTTCGAGCAGGAATCGATGCCCGTTCAACCACTCGCGGAGCTCGTACGTTTCGCCCGCCGAAACTCCCCCTTCTACCGTGAGCTCTACTCCCGGCTCCCCGACGAAGTGGCTCATGTCACGGACCTTCCGGTGGTGCCGCAGGCCGAATTCTGGCGGGCCAATTCCCCCCGGGACAACCGGCTGCTGACCGCTCCGCTGGCCGAAGCCGTCGTGTTCCGCAGCGGCGGAACCACGGGGTCGCCGAAGTTCTCCTACTACACCCGCACGGAGTGGCGGGAGTTCACCGCCACGTTCGGCCGCGGTCTGGCCGGTGCCGGTCTGCGCCCGGGTCACCGCGTGGCGGACCTCTTCTACGCGGGCGACCTGTACGCCAGCTTCAGCTTCGTCCTCGACTCACTGCACCGCTCCCCCGTGGCCAACGTCCGCCTGCCCATCGGTGGCGCGTCGCCCTGGGAGTCCACCGCGGCCACCCTGGAGGAGTTCCGGGCCCAGGTCGTCGCCGGCACACCGACCACCCTGTGCGCGCTCGCCGAGCGCCTCGCCCACGCCGGGCGGACACTGCCGGACGTGGAACTGCTGTTCTTCGGCGGCGAATGCCTCTTCAGCGACCAGCTTCCGCTGCTCAAGGCCGCGTTCCCGAACGCCGAGCCGCGCTCCCTCGGCTATGCGAGTGTCGACGCGGGACTCCTGGGAGCGGCCGTGCCCGGCGACGACCCGCGTGTGCACCGGGCGTTCGTCCCCGACACACTCGTCGAGATCCTCCACGACGAGACCGACCTGCCCGTCGACGCCGACGGTGTGCCCGGGCGGCTGGTCGTCACCAGTCTGTGCCGTCGGCTCATGCCGGTCCTGCGCTACCCGGCGGGCGACCGGGCCGAGTGGGTGGACCGGGCAGCCGGTGTCTTCCGTATCCTCGGGCGCGCCGAGGAGGGGGTGCGGGTCGGTCCCGTCTCCCTGTACACCGAGGACGTCCACGACGTCGTCGCGGCCGCCGACACCTCGGGTGAGGTGACCGGTGTCCAGCTCGTCGTGCGGCGCCGGGACGGCCGGGACGGTCTCGTGCTGCGGCTCGCGGTCGCCGAACCGGGCGCCGTACGCGCCGAGTTGGGCACCGCCGTCGTCGCGGCGGTCCTCGCCCAGCGTCCGTTCTACGCCGACGCCACCGCCGCCGGGCACGTCGACCCGCTGGCCGTCGAATGGGTGCGGCACCGCGACCTGGCGGTCAACTCCCGCTCCGGCAAGCTCGTCCGGGTGCTCGACGAACGGCCGCACTCGTGAGCGCGGCACCCGCGCCCGCGCGGCGCCTGCCGCTCGTCCTTCGCAACCCCTCCTTCGGCCGGGTCTGGGCCGGTCAGCTCCTCACCCAGGCCGCCGGGCGGATGTTCCAGGTCGGGGCGGTGTGGTGGCTCGTGGGATACGCGGGCGGCCGGCACCGCGGTCTCGACTCGGGCCTCTTCCTCATGGTGAGCACCCTGCCCGCGGTGCTGCTCGCCCCCGTCGTCGCGCGCGTCGTCGAGCGGCACGCGCACCGCACGGTGCTGGCCGCGGCGGCGGCCGTCGCCGGCGTGGTGGCCGCCGCTGCCGCCGTCGTGGCCCACACCGGCACGCTGCCCGTGGCCGCCGCCTACGCGGTCGGGCTGGCGCTGGCCGGCTGCCAGGCGGTGTTCGACCCGTGCCTGACCACGTCGGTGCCGGAACTCGTCGAGGACGCCGACATCGAGGCGGCCACCGGATTCGAGCTGTCCACGCAGTCCGTCGCCGGCCTGTGCGGAGGGCTGCTCGGCCCGCTCGTGGTGGACGCGGGCTCGCTGGACGCGGTCGTCGCCGCCTGCGCCGCCGCGTACCTGCTCGCCGCCCTGCTGGTCGTCTCCGCGCGCTTCCCGCGCCCCGCGTCCACGGCCACGCCCTCGGACGGCCCGGTATCCGAGCGGCGCACGCTGCGCCGGATACTGGCCGAGCTGCCGTTCATCCGCCGCGTACTGGTCTGCTTCGCCGCCGCCAACATCTTCACCACGGCCGTCTACGTCGTGATGCCGCTCTACACCCGGCAGGTGCTGCACGCGAGCGGCTCGACCGTCGCCTCCCTGGAGGCGGCCCTCGGTGCGGGCACCCTGGTCGGGTCGTTCACCGGCGGACGTCTGCCGGGCCGCCCGGTCGCCGTCGGCAGCGCGTGCCTGACGGTGATGGCGGCGGCCCTCGCGCTGCCGGGGCTGTTCGCCCAGCATGCGGCGGCTCTCGGCTCGATGGCCGTCGCCGGCTGGTGCGTCGGAGTGATCGGCGTGCGGTTCGTGGCGCTGTTCCAGCGGCTGGTCCCCGCCGACGACAAGCCGGGCTTCTTCGCCGTGATGCAGGCGCTCCTGGGAGCGACGTTCCCGGTGTCGTCGCTCGTGTTCGGCGCGCTGGGCGACCAGTTGACCGCCCGGACCCTGTGTCTGGCGCAGGGCGCCGGGCTCGTACCCGTGGCGCTGACGCTGTGGTGGCTCGGTGACCGTGATGACCGTGATGACGCCGCCGCACGGCGGACATCGACCTCACCGGCGGCGGCTCCGGCGGGAGACCGGTCATGACCGTCGTCCTCTCCCCCGCCCACGTGCAGGACATCGCGGAGCTGCGGCAGTTGTACTTCGAGGTGTACGGCCACGGCTACCCGGTGCCGCTCGGCAGCGACCCGGTCGTCATGCGCCGACTGCTCACGGACGGCACCGCGCACTGGCTCACCGCCCGTGCGTCCGGCGGCGCCCTCGTCGGCTCCGCAGTCGTCGTCACCGAGCCCGGCAGCCGCATCGGCAAGCTGGTCGGCCTCGCGGTCCACCCGGGCCACCGCGGCGGCGGACTCGCCTCCCGGCTGACCGGCGCGGTGTGCGGGGAGGCGTTCGGCACCGGCCGCCTGGACTCGGTGTACGCCACCGTCCGCGTGGTCACCGCGGGCCCTCAAGCCGTCGTCGTGCGCAACGGTTTCCGGCCGCTCGGCCTGCTGCCGAACGCCGTCGAGGTCGACGGGTGCGAGACGCTGGCGCTGTTCGCCCGCTATGCCGACGGCGTGCTGGACCGGCGCGCACCCGTGGCGGCCGTACCGGAAGGGCTGTCGGCGCTCCTGTCCGCCGCGTCGGCCGGCGTGGGCATCGACTACGCCGACACCCGGAGCGGCTCCAGCCGGGACGCGGCGGGCACGGCGGGCACGGCGGCCAGGGTGCGCGAGGCCACCAAGGCCACCAAGGCCATTAGAACTACGGGAACCACCGGAGCCGAGCCGATCGAGCTGATCGCGGCTCCCGGCTTCGTGCGGCGGCGCTTCCTGGAACTCTTCCCCCAGGCCGGCGACCGGTTCTTCCCGCTGCACACGCCCAACGCGGTGCTGGCCGCGGCCGACGGCAGCTTCGAGGCGTACGCCGATCTCGACCCGGTCGCGGGCAGCTGCGCCCTGGTCGCCGTCCACCCCCGCCCCGCCGCGGTGGCCGGGGCCCTCGAGGGGCTGATGACCACGGTCACCCGAGCGGGCGCGGACTACGCCGAGGCGCTGCTGCCACTGGCCGACACCGAGGCCCTGGAGGTCTTCCTCGCCTCGGGGTTCGTGCCCAGCGCGCTCTACCCGGCGATGCGGCGCATCCACGACCGCCTGCACGACTACGTGGTGCTGTCGCGCACCAGCCGTCAGATCGACTTCCGCACCACCGCCGTCAGCCCACTGCTGCGGCCGTACCTCGGCGCCTACCTGAGTGCCTGGACCTCCACCTACCTGCCCCTTCACGAGGTGTCCCGATGAAACCCCATCTCGCTCCCGTCGAGGTTCCCGACCTCGCGGCACTCGGCCATGTGCAGCAGTTGTGCGACCTGGCGGAGCCGTACGCGCATGGCAGGGCCGCCGACGAGCTGTTCGCCGCGGCGATGGCCGAGACCAACGCCTGGCACGCCGGCCGCTCGTCCTTCTTCGCCGCCCTGCTCGACGACCCGGCCGAGACCGCGGCACCCACCGTCGGCGACGAGGTGCGCACCCCGCTCGTGCCCGCCGCGTTCTTCAAACGCCATGAGGTGCTGTCGGTCCCCCGCGAGGACGTGTTCCTGCACCTGACCTCCTCGGGCACCACGGGCCAGAAGTCGCAGATGTTCTTCGACGAGTGGACCATCCGCTCCGCGCAGCGCATGGTGGCCCGGATCTTCGACCACTACGGCTGGATCACCCCCGACCAGCCGGTCAACTACCTGCTCTACAGCTACGAGCCGGCACCGGCGCTCAAGCTGGGCACCTCGTTCACCGACAACTACCTGTGCGACTTCGCCCCGGCCCGGCACACCACGCATGCCCTGCGGCACACCGGCACCGGCCACGAGTTCGACGTGAACGGCTGCATCGCGGCGCTCCACCGCTACGCCGAGGACGACGTACCGGTGCGCATCCTGGGCTTCCCCGCGTTCCTGTACTTCACCCTGGAGCGGATGCGGGCGATGGGCCTGCCGCCGCTGCGGCTGCCCGAGGGCTCCCTGGTGGTGCTCGGCGGCGGCTGGAAGGGCCACGCCGACCGGCAGATCGCCAAGGACGCGTTCTACGCCGAGGTGAGCGAACGGCTCGGCGTCCCGGGCGACCGGATCCGCGACACCTTCGGCTCGGTCGAGCACTGCGTGCCCTACGTCGAGTGCGCCGAGCACCGGCTGCACGTGCCCGTGTGGTCACGCGCGGCGGTGCGGGACACCGGGACGCTGCGCCCGCTGCCGTACGGCGAACGCGGGTTCCTGCACCTGGTCAGCCCGTACATCACCTCGGTGCCCGCGCACAGCGTGGTGATGGGCGACCTCGCGTCGCTGCATCCGGGCGAGGAGTGCCCGTGCCCGTCGTCCACCGACTGGTTCACCGTGCACGGCCGTGCCGGGGTGAGCCGCAACCGCAGCTGCGCCGTCGCCGCCGCCGAACTGATGAAGGGAATGGCGTGACCACCTCCGTACTCCACCTCTGGCAGGGCGAGTTCGTCGACGAGGCAGAGGCCGGCCGACGGCTCGACGCGCTGCCGGAGCTCGCCGGACGGGTCCTGAGCCGTCCCCTGCCCACCGACGTGGTGCTCGGCGCCTGCGCCGCGGTCGCCCGCGACCTGACCGACCCCGCCTCCGCGCTGTACGGGCGGCTGGCCGCCCACCTGCCCGCCGGGGAGGCCCCTGCCGTCCTGGGCGAGCTGGCGGCCGCCCTGACCCGGGAGGCGCTCGAGCGCAAGCTGAGGCGAGAGCTGGGGGGCCTGCGCCCGGAACGGCTCACCCGGCCGGACGCCCGGGAGACGGTGTACGAGGCATGGGCACCGGTCGGCCTGCTGGTGCACATCGCACCGGGCAACGCAGCGGCCGTGGCGCCGCTGAGCGTCGTCGAGGGACTGCTGGCGGGCAACCTCAACGTGCTCAAGACCAGCAGCTCCGACCCGGGTCTCGCCCTCGACCTGCTCGCCGCCCTCGGTGCCGCCGACCCGTCCGGGCTGATCGCCGAACGCGTCGTCGCCCTGCGCTTCCCGTCCTCGCGCCGCGCGTGGCTCGAGGCGCTGTGCGGGCACGCCGACACGATCGCGGTGTGGGGTGGCGAGGACGCGGTACGGGCGGCGGGCGAACTGGCCCCGTCCGGCTGCCAGGTGGTCGCGTGGGGCCATCGGATCTCCTTCGCCTACCTCACCGGACGGGCCGCGTCCGAGGTGGACGTGCTCGACGTACTCGCCGAGGATGTCTGCCGACTGGAACAACAGGCCTGCTCCAGCCCGCAGGTGATCTACCTCGACACCGAGGACACCGGGGAACTGTTCGCGTTCGCGGGCCGGTTCGCCGAGCGGCTGGCGAAGGTCTCCGGCGCTCGGCCGGCGCCGCTGCCAGGCCCGGCCGAACGTGCCGAGATCACCACCGTGCAGCAGCTCGCCCTGCTCGAACAACACCTGGGTCTCACTCGTGTGTTCGCGGCCGAGGACGGTTCCTGGCGGGTGCTGGCCGACACCCGGCCCGCACTCGACGCCTCTCCGCTCCACCGCAGCGTCCGGGTCAAGCCGCTGCCCCGGCACGCGGTCACCGCGACGCTGCGGCCCATGCGCCGCTACCTGCAGACGGCGGCGGTCGCGGGCGACCGCGCCGACGTGGCCGCGCTCTCCCGGGCGATGTTCGCCGCGGGTGTCACCCGCGTCACCCCGGTCGGCTCCATGCTGGAGAGCTACGACGGCGAACCACACGACGGCGTCTACGCGTTGCAGCGCTACAGCCGCAGGGTGAGCCTGCGCACGGCGGACCCGGACTTCACGACCGTCGCCTGCCCCGACGACCTGACAGCGCCCCCCGTTCTGCCTCCCGCGCCGGACGCACCGCTGCTGGGCAAGGAGGGTGTGCAAAGTGCCCTCGCCACCCTGGACCCGCGCCACGCACACCTGTACTTCCGCAGCGGCGGCTCCACGGGCGCTCCCGCGCTGTCGGTGTTCACCTGCGCCGACTACGACAACCAGATGCGCGCCGCGGCGGACGGACTGCTCGCCGCCGGCTTCGACCCGGCCCGCGACCGAGCGGCCAACCTCTTCTACTGCGGCGGGATGTACGGCAGCTTCATCAGCTTCTTCTCCATCCTGGAGCGGCTGAACGCCACCCAGATCCCGATGGCCGCGGGCCCCGACCACGCCGTGGTCGCCGACGCACTGATCACCCACGACGTGGACACCCTCTTCGGCATGCCCTCCTACCTGTGGCAGCTGCTGCACGCCGAGGGCGACCGGTTGCGGGCCCACGGCCGGATCCGGAAGGTGTTCTACGGCGGCGAGCACTTCACGGCCGAGCAACGCCGCGTGCTCATTGATGACTTCGGAGTCCAGGTCATCCGCTCCGCGGCCTACGGCAGCACCGATCTCGGCCCCCTGGGCTACCAGTGCGCCTCCTCCGAGGGCTCCGTCCACCATGTGCTGACCGACCTGCACACCCTGGAGATCCTTGACCCCCACGAGGACCGGCCGGTCGCGCCGGGCGAGCCGGGACGGCTCGTGTTCACCTCCCGGGCGCGGGCGGGCCAGCGGCTGGAACGCTACGAGATCGGTGACCTGGGCCGTGCCGTCGCGGGCCCGTGCGCGTGCGGCAGCCACGTGCCCCGGCTGGAACTCCTCGGACGCTACGGCGACGTCGTGCGGGTGGGCACGTACTTCGTCAACTACCGGCGCGTCGCCCAAGCGGCGCAGGAGCGGCTCGCCTACCACGGCGAGGTGCAGATGGTCGTCGAGTCGGGCGCGGACCGGGAACGGCTGACCGTCCGCCTCGACGAGCAGTACGCCACCGACCCCGAGGCCGCCCGCACGGCACTCGCGCACGAGGTGACGGAACTGGCCTCGGCCGAGGAAGAAGGACTGCTGACACTCACCGTGCGGACCGTCCCCCGGGACGCGTTCGAACGCACCCCGACCAGCGGAAAACTGCGCACGGTCATCGACCTGCGCAGCTGACGCCAGTCGGGGCCGAGGGGGACGGGGCCCCGGAGGGGGGAAGAAGGCCGGGCTGCGACGCGAAGCAACGCGTCGCAGCCCGACCCAGGCCATCGCAGCCCGGCGCGAATTCGCCCGAACATTCTCAGCGCGCGAAGCATCACACCTTGAGAAGACCGAATCGCAGGCCGACGACCAAGGTTCGAAGGAGAAGGTTCGTCATGACGAAGCAGTACCGCGCCCACCCGCACCGCACCGCTGAGGACACCCGCCCCGCGCTGTACGGCCACTCGCGCATCGCGCGCGCGGCGCTGGCCGCGATGACCGCCGCCGGGCTGTGCGCGACCGGCACCGCGGTCGCGCAGGCCGCCTCGGCCACCACGCCGACCTGCTCCGTGTCGGCCCTGACCGCCTCCTTCGGCCGGGGCCTGGCCGGCGGCATGAACCACCAGGGTGTGGTCCTCAAGCTGAAGAACACCAGCGCCCGTACCTGCCTGCTGCGTGGCTACCCCGGCCTTGGCCTGGAGAACGCCGCTCACCGGACGCTGCACTCCACCACCCACTGGGGCGACACCTGGTACGCCAGGAGCCCGGCCAAGTCCACTCTCACCCTCCGGCAGGGCCAGAGTGCCGAGGCGGTCATATCGTGGACCCACGCCGACTCCGGCACCCCGGACGCCGTCCACGCCGCCTACCTCCAGGTCACTCCTCCCGCTGCCACCAGCCACAAGACGCTGGAGTTCCCCCAGTGGGTGGACCATGGAGACCTCCGGGTCACCGCCCTCGCCCGCCGGATCCCCGTCAACGACTGAGCTCGACGAGACCATGTCGTCGAAGCAGGGGTTCACGCCTCGTAGGACGTCTCCCATGGGCTGGGCCCCGTGCCCAGATGCCACGCCGTGAGGGCCTCGGCGTCCATGCACACGATCCCGCACTGCTCGGCGTACTCCAGGGCCGGTGCCGTGAAGTCGGCGGTGGTCACGAGGACGGCGATGTCGGCTTCGTGGACGGTGAAGCAGGTACCGCCGAAACGCTGGAGGTCCTGCGAGCCGACCCTGTTGCCCTCGCCGTACCGTTTGCACTGCACCACCAGGCGGTGTCCGCTCGGGGCCACCGCGAGGACGTCCGCTCCCAAGTCGCCCGCTCCGCCGACCACTTCGACGTCCGTGCATCCGTCGCGGACACACAGCTCGGCTATCGCCCGCTCGAACTCATCGGGGTCCAGGACCGCGTAGTCCATCACCTGCGGAACGACAGCGGCATCCAGCAGCAGGGTCTCCTCCGCAGGCGCGACGCCCGCTGCCGGGGTCGTTGCCGCCGGCGTCGCCGGCTCCCACGCCGGTGCCGGCGCCGGCGCCACAGGCGGGGCGACCGCCTCAACGGGGGCAGCGGCCACGGCAGGCTCCTGCAGCGAGTGAGCCGCCGTTTCCGCCGCCGCCTCAAGAGCTTCGGTGGCACGGCGCAACGCTCTGCGGGCCGACCACCGGCGCCGGCCCCGGTGACCGGCGATCACAGCGGCCGAGGCCAGCAGCAGAAGAATCACCGCCCAGACGGGGCGGCGTTGTGCGGCCTGCGCGGCGGTGCGGGCGATCACCCCGCCAAGGCTCAGCAGCAGAGCGAGAAGAACGAAGAACCAGGCCGTCGTACGCAGATCGAAGCGCGGGCCACGACGCGCAGGACGCAACGGGCGAGTAGGCACAGTCACGATGGACGTTCCTCCCAAGCAGACTTCCGATGAAGATCACTTGGGCTAGTGCCCCAGGCGGAACGTTTCACCATGACGCCACCCCACGCGATCCGGAGGAATCCGACTCGGAACGCCCGGAGATGGGTCCGGGCGCGGATGGTCGCCGGACTCGAAGATGTGCGTCGGTAGCAGTGCCGGGGACGAGAAATGCTCGCGGCGGTGATCGCGGAGGCGGGCTCGGAACGCGACGCACGGAGCGTGGGGTGTGACGGTGCCGCGAGTCGGCGGAGAGGGGCGCACGTACGAGTGACGGGTGCGGAGCCGTGCGGTGGGCCCGTGGGCCCACCGCCCGAACGGGGCGTCAGATACGGCCGCCGGTCAGCCGGGTGATCGGGCCGTGGCTGTGACGGCTCGAACGGCGGCCCGCCGCGTAGGAGGCGGCCGTCAGCGCGGTCACACCCGCACCGACACCGGCGGCGATCAGCTTGCGGTGGGCGATCACCGCGAGAGCCGTCTTCGCCGTGGTGGCCACCTGCACGGTGGCCGCCTTGGCCGTGGCCGCGACCTGCCCGGTCGTCGCGACCAGCGTCTGACGACCGGACTCGACCGCTCGGGCCATCCCCTGTGCCGTCGAACCGACCGTCTCGGCCGAGCGCTCGGCCCCGGAGACGGCCGCCGACTTCGCGGCCGACGCGGTGTCAGTCGCCTTGTCCGCGGCGCCCTTCACGGCCCCGGCGGCGGGCGCGGTCGCCTTGTCGGCAGCGTGCCGCGCCTTGCCCGCGGTCGCACGTGAGGCGGCCGGCTTACTGTTGGTTCCGGATTTCGCTTCAGTCATGGACTGCGCGTTGCCCCTCGCCCGGCCCGCAAACGCCTCCGACGTAAACCGGAGGGCTTTGCGGCCCCGCGTTGTCAGACGGGCCACTTCTGTCACCGTCCTTCGGCCGCCAGGAGAGGGACTCGACACCGAGGGCGACGGCCGGGCAACCTGATCGCGGGTCGCCTGGTTCACAGTCGGATGGTCATGCGGACGGGGTGCCGGGGCCGTCCGAGTCAGACGCTGACGCCGTACCCGTCCGCAGGATGCCCTCGACGCCGTGCAGAAAGGTCTCACAGACCGGCTTCGGGTCGGACAGGCAGCCGGCCGCCATGGCGCCGTCCCGGAGCATGACGAAGTGCCGGCCCGCCACTTCGGCGGGAGCACAGCCGGCGTCTTCCAGGAGCTGTGTGGCGGTCTCCAGGAACCAGTGCCGATGGTCCAGCACGGCCCGGTGGACGGGGTGCCCGGGCTCGGGATACTCGGCCGCCGCGTTGAGGAAGGCACATCCGCGGAACCCGGCGGACTGGATGCCCTCGGCGATGGACCGGCTGACGGCGCGGACCGTGTCGGGCGCCGACAGGCCCTGTTCTCGGATGGCAGCCACCTGGCCCCTCATGCCGTGATCGGCCCGCTGGAGGTAGGAAAGGATCAACTCCTCCTTTCCCTTGAAGTGCCGGTACAGGGTCGCGCGAGTGACCTGAGCCTCCGCGATGATCCGGTCCACGCCGACGGAGTGGATCCCCTCGGCGTAGAAGATCCGGGTGGCCGTGTCGAGCAGCCGCGCCCGTGCCTCAGACATGCTCCCGCCCTCTGTGCCCGTACTCATGGCCTCACCGTACCAGCCGGGTGAGGGAGAACGTTCGGTCTTGACAGCGGGAGAAGAGGACCTCTTAAATGAAGGGAAGAACGAACGTTCTCCCTCACGCCTTCACCGCGCTGGGCTTGCGTTGCCGCCCTCGCCGAAAGGACCCCTCATGGACTCCTCCGTCGCCGCCCCGGCCCCCGCCCCCATCGCGGGCGGCACCGCAGCGCTACGCCGCCTCTACCTTCTGCGCTTCGCGTTCGCCACGGTGTGGGCCGCGCTGCTGCTTGCCTCCGCCCACACCTTGAACCCACTCAGCACGACACTGCTGGTGATCTACCCCGCGTTCGACGTGGCGTGCGCGGTCGTCGACGCCAGGTCCGCCAAGGCGAGGCGCGGGCCCGTGCGCGGTCTCCACGTGAACATCGCGTTCAGCTCCCTCACCACCGCGGGACTGGTCGCCGCCACCACCTCGGGCATCCCGGCCGTGCTGCGGGTCTGGGGAGCCTGGGCCATCACCGCGGGCCTGGTCCAGCTGGTCGTCGGCCTCCTGCGACGCGGGATGGCGGGTCAGTGGCCGATGATCGCCAGCGGAGGCATCTCCACTCTCGCCGGAGCCTCCTTCATCGCCCAGGCCGGCAAGAGCGACCCCTCCCTGAGCAGCCTCGCCGGCTACGCCTTCCTCGGCGGGGTCTTCTTCCTCGTCTCCGCACTCCGCCTGAGCCAAGCCGACAAGGCATCCCGCAGCTGAACAACCGCTGCCGTTCTGCCGGTAGTTGTGCGTGGCCCTCCCCCGTAGGCCCGTGATCGACTCGTCATGTGCACACGGGGTTCGGGCTCTCCGCCCTGCCCCGGCACAACCACCACACCTGAACGGGAACAAGGAGGAGTTCGTCGTCGGCACCGACCACGCGTTGTGGACGAACCGGACCTACCTCGACGGTTCCTGGAACGGGTGGGTTCCGCATCCGCCGGGAGAGCGGCGCTTGGACCCCCTGACAGGTGAGCTGCACCGTCCAGGAAGGCCCGAACTGCCCCTGACGGTCACGGGCGTCGGCCAGCTGATCGCCGTCGGCTGGGTTCTCGCCACGACCGTCGGCGCCGGGATCACACGCACCCTCAGCCTCCAATAGCGCCCACTGCGTTCGGTTCGCCGTAGGCGAACCACCCGTGATGCGCCCGAGGGGCGGGTCATCGTGGCCGGATGATCGAACGGAGACTGCGGCAGGTGTTCAGCGAGGCCGGGTGCGAAGGCAGTGTGGCCGCCCTGGACGTCGACAGTGAGAACCGGGTGATGTTCGGGGACGCCGAACCGATGGTCGCCGCGTCCACATTCAAGATCGTGGTGGCGCTGGAGCTGTTCTGCCAGGGCGCCGAGGGGATGCTCGATCCGACGGAACGTGTCCTCCTCTCGCCGGCGCGGGCCACGCCCGGCGGCCAGGGATTCTGCATCTTCGAGGACGTTGCCGAGGTGTCCCTGCGCGATGCCGCCCGGATGATGCTCACCATCAGCGACAACACCGCGACCGACCTGCTGATACGCCGGGTGTCACTGTCCCGCGTCCACGACCGGCTGGGTCGCCTGGGCCTCGACCGGATACGGCTGGCGGGGACGATCCAGCAGGAGTTCGACGCCATCGGCCGCGACACGGGCCACGCGGGCTGGGCCGACATGGCCCGCGCGATGAGCGAATCCGCCTCCCCCGCGGACGCCGACCGTATCTGGGAGCGCGCCCTGACCTCACCGTCCCTGCGGCCCGGCCGCATCACCAGCGCGACTGCCGGGCAGATGGCGGCCCTGCTGCAACTGATCTGGCTCGACCGGGCCGGCCCCGCAGCCGCCTGCCGGGCGGTGCGCACCCTGCTCGGCCAGCAGCGGCTGACCCGGAAGATCGCCACCGGGTTCGGCGGCGAGGTGCGGGTGGCAGCCAAATCGGGAACCCTGCCCGGCTGCGCCAGCAACGACGTGGGGGTCGTGGAGTACCCGGACGGTTCCCGGTTCGCCGTGGCGGTGTTCACCCGACCGGGCCGACCGGCCCGACCGGGCCGGAGAACCCTGCCGCCCGATTCAGTCCTCGGTGCGGCGGCCCGACTGGCGGTCGAACACCTTCACCGGCGGCGCCCGTCCCCTTGAAGGCCGGCCTGACGTCCAGCCCTGAAGGGCGGCCCGGTGGTGCCGCCGCGGCCCGCGCATGCCGGCCCAGGCGGCACCACAGGTGATCAGTTCGAACACTGCTGCCCTGAACCGGCCCGTCGGGGGTACTCACGCCGTCACAGGAAGACGTCGACGGCGTTTTCCGGCCCAACTGGAGCAGCAGAGTGACGGGAGGTGATCGCCATGTCGTCGGATACGCAGCCGCGCCACGATACGAGCCGGCCGGCGCCGCAGGCGTCGGCGCAGGCGTCGGCGCAAGAGCCGGTGGGTGAGCTGGTGCAGCGTGCCTCGCAGCAGCTCAGTGAGCTGGTGCGCGGGGAACTGCGCTTGGCGCAGGCGGAGATGAAGGAGAAGGGCAAGCGCTACGGCAAGGGCGGCGGGCTGTTCGGCGGTGCCGGACTGGTCGGGTTCCTGATGCTGGAGGCCCTGGTGGCCACCGTCATCGCCGCGCTCGCGGTGGCACTGCCGGTGTGGGCCGCGGGCCTCATCGTGACCGCGGTCCTCGGCCTGGTCGCCGCGGTGATGGCGCTGACCGGGAAGAAGGAGGTCTCCTCGGCCGCCCCGCCCGCGCCCGAGGAGACGATCGAGAACGTGAAGGCCGACGTGGCCGAGATCAAGGAGAGTGCCCACCGATGACGCAGCCGCCTCACGACGAGCCCACCGCGCAGAGCCCGGAGGAACTGCGCGAGCAGATCGAGCACACCCGACACGAGCTCGGCGACACCGTCCAGGCGCTCGCGGCCAAGACCGACGTCAAGGCCCGCGCGCAGGAGAAGGCCGCCGAGATGAAGGAACAGGCCGCCGTGAAGGCCGGGGAGCTGAAGGAACAAGCCGCACTCAAGGCCGAGCAGGTCAAGGCCAAGGCTGCCGAAGCCGCGTCCCGCGTCCAGGACAAGCTGCCCGACCCGGTCAGGGAGCGGGCCGTCCAGGCCGCCGGGCAGGCACGGGCCACCACGGCCCAGGGCCTGCACAAGGCACGCGGCAACCGCCAACTGCTCGTCGCGGCCGCCGCCGCGGGCACGCTCGTGTGGCTGATCCGCCGCAAGAAGAGGTGACGCGCGGCGGCGTCCCGCACCGGCCGTCAAGCGCCGGGTTCCGCCTTGGGCTCCCGCCGGTACGCGCCACCTGCCCGGTGACCGGCAGCCGGCCCGGCTGACCCGGACGGCCGGGGAACGGAGAGGGGGCCGGTGCGGACACGGTCACCGGCCCCCTCGGTCACGCCAGGCTCCCTCGCCGCCCCCCGGCTCCTCAGGCTCCCTACCCGGCCCCCCGGCCCCCGGCCGCCTCAGGCCCCCTCCCCCGTTGGCCGTACAGGTCGGCGGACAGCGCTCGGCCCCGGCCCCACGACGAGGGCCGGGGCCGAGGCCGCGCGAGGGGCGGCGGCGCGTCTGCGCCCGTCGGTACGGGGATGGCAGGGCTCTTGGGGGCTCCGGCCCTCGCGGCGATGAGTTCCCGGATCGCCGGGTGTCTGTCGTCAGGACGGGGCGGGGCACCGCGTCCCGCCGCGTCTGTCGGGAAGAGGTCCGCTGATGAGCGATCTGCACGAGACCCTGCGACGGTACGTCGACCGGGGGGCGGTCCCCGGGGCCGTGGCGCTGGTGGCCCGGGGGGGACGACGTCGAGGTGGTCGCCGTCGGGTCGCTGGACGTCGGCGGTTCGGCGCCGATGACACGGGAGTCCATCACGGCCCACCTGGTCCCGTCCACGGGGACGGTGACGATCCTGCTGACCCAGGTGGCGATGGTCGACCCGGCCCCTCCCCCGCTGATGCGGGACTTCTGGCGCTGCACGGCGGGAACGTGACTGTCCGGGCGGCCGTCGCTTCGTCGCCCCGACCGCTACGTGGGGACGTCCACGGGCCGGCTCGCACGGCACGACCTCGTGCGCCCCGGCGTCCGTCACGGGCGGGACGGCACCGGCGAGGCAGCGGGCTCCCCTGCCCGCCGACCGGTCAGGGAGCCGCGTGCTGTACGGGCAGGACGGCGGCCGGGCCGCGCGGGCCCGGTGGGCGGGGTGTCGTCATGTGGAACTGGGCGCGGGTGCCGGTGAGGTCCAGGACGTGCCGGGGCTGCGCCTGGAGACCGGACAGCTCCAGGTGTCCGCCGTGTATGCCGGCGTTCCGGTTCAGGGTCTGCAGCAGGCCGAGGCCGCTGGCGTCCATGAACGCCACGCCCGCGAGGTCGAGGCACAGAATGCGGTGTCGGACGTTCACCCGGTCCGTGACCTCACTGACCTGCGGACAGGCATCGAAGTCGAGGTCACCGACCACCGTGATCACGGTCCGGTCGGAGAGATCACTGACGTACACATCGACAGAAGGCATGGGACAGAACACCGCCGTTCGGGATCAAAGCCCATCACGGTCGGCTCCCACTGCCGGAAGTAGGCCGTCAAGCGCGCGACACACCAGTGCCGCTCACAGCCGAGCGAGACACCCTGCGCCGGCCACCGCCCTTTCCTCCGTCCACGGCGAAGAGGGGCGCGGGGTCGCCACCAGACCAGACTGGTTCCCTTCGAGCGTGTCACACAGCGGCTGCCGGCGCCAGACCTGCCCGGACCCCGTTCCCGGCGGCCCTCACCGCCCTCGGGGACCGGGCAGGGCGCCGTCGGGCCGGGCCGTGCCGGCACCCCGTCCCTGGCGTCGACGGCCAGGTCGGACCCGTGGGGGGGAGCGGTGCCGCACCGCGGCACGACGGTGTCGTCGCAGGCCGCGATCAGCGCGGTGATCCGTGGGTCCCAGCCGGGCAGCATGTCGACCCGGCCGCGCCCGGGCCGCGGCCGGGTCGTCGAACGGGATCCCGCTGACCGCGCGGTTGCGGCCGGCTGTCAGGGGCGTCGCCGCCACGGTCACACGGCCGGCCGAGATGACGGCACACCCGCCCGGTGGCCGGGGACCGTTTGCCGCTCATGCCGACGGGGACCCGGCTGCTCATGACTACAGCACCCCCTCGTCGCCGGACAGGTCAGAATCGGGTCTTGTGGCTCCTGGACCGCCTGGAGCGGGAGCCGCGCGCGGACGCGGTGATCGACAAGCTCAGCAGCGGCGTCAGGTCCCTGCCCCTGGGCCGTGGCCGGGACCTGCTGCACGGCAAGTGGCTGGGCCACCCGGTGCATCCGCTGATGGTCCAGGTGCCGATCGGCGCCTGGTTCTCGGCCGCGCTGCTCGACCTGTGTCCCGGCCGGTCACGCGAGGCCGGCCTGTTGATCGGAGTCGGGTTGGCCGCGACCGGCCCCGCCGCGGTGACGGGGGCGGTCGACTGGGCGGAACTGCATCCACAGCAGCAGCGTGTCGGCCTGGCGCACTCCCTGGCCAACACGGTCGCCGCCGGGCTCTACGCGACCTCCCTGGTCTACCGCGTCAAGGGACGCACCGCGCGGGGCCGTGCCCTCGGCTTCCTGGGGCTGACGGCCGTCGGGATCGGCGGCATGCTGGGCGGCCACCTGGCCTACCGGCAGGCGTCCGGCGCCAATCACGCGGAAGAGGTTCCCCACGTCGTCTCGGAGGGCTGGCACCGTGTCGGGGCCCTGGCCGAGTTCTCGGAAGGCCGGCCGGAACGGCGCAGCGTGGACGACGTGCCGGTGCTCGTGGTCCGCGAAGCCGACGGGGTCGTACACGCCCTGGCCGAACGGTGCAGTCATCTTGCGGGACCGCTGTCCGAGGGCGTCGTCGCCGACGGATGTGTCGAGTGCCCCTGGCACGGAAGCGTGTTCCGGCTGTCGGACGGCTGGAACGTACGCGGCCCGGCCACCGCACCGCAGCCCGCCTTCGACACCCGGATCGTCGACGGCGAGGTGGAGGTCCGGCTGCGCGGCCACTAGGCCGGGACTTCGCGGTCACGGCCTGGTGCGGGCAGCCGGGCCGTGATACCAGTCGCGGTCGGCGGCCGATCGCGGCGGAGCGCGCAAGTGGTGGCGACCGCCGCCCCGTTGCCGTGTTCGCGAGCCCTCCGGTGCGCTGTGCGTGCGCTCGCGGCTTCGTCCGTGGCGGCCCCATCACCCGAGTGGCGCAAGCGATCGAAGGGGGCCAGCCTGAGAAGAGCGGCGCGCGTCGATGATGTGCTGCCGTTGAAGCGGTTTCCCCGCCCCCTCGCTCCGGGGAGGAGCATCATGCCCGTACCGATACGACGCCTGGTCGTGGCGTCCATCATGTGCTGCGCCTTGCTGGCGGGTTCGACGGCCCATGCCGCCCCCCAGCACACCGTGCGGGGCGCGGCCACCGTCGCCGTCACCGATCCCACACCCAGTCCGAGTACGACGGCGGAGAAGCGCAGGTTCGCCAAGACGCGCTTCGTCGCGGACGCCGCGCTGGCTGCCGGCGCGACCTACCAGTGGATCGTCAAGCCGTACAGGGCAGGCAAGTTCAAGAAGGGCGCCCACGGCCGCAGGGTTGCTCTCGTGAAAGGCGCCCTCGCAGGCGCGTTCACGTACAACCGGCTCAAGGCAGCCGTCCGCAACGCCAAGGCCGACCCCGCCCTCTCCAAGGCCCTCGCGCCCCTGAACGCGGGCATCGAGTCCTTGAAGCAGCTGCCGTCGAAACTGCGCAAGGGCAACACCGATGACACCGTCAGCAGTTACAACGACGTCATCAACAAGGTGAAGGAGGCCGGCAAGAGCGCGGGCGCCGAGGTCAAGGACAAGGTACCCAGCGCATCGCAGCTGACCGGCTCCTGAGGTTCCGTCACCGGCTGCGGCGCCGATCGGGCTGCGCCCCGGACGAGGGGTGCCGCGGGGCCGAGGCACACGGGAGTCCGGACGTCGTGGCCACTGCACGGGGGCGGCCTCCGCGGCCGGCCGGCATACCGAGCGCGACCCCGATCCCGGCGCTCCCGAGGCCACGCTCGCGGGTGCCTGCTGGACCCGGACCCTCCTGCCGGCACGGACGGCCCGCGCGGTCGGCGACCGGGCCCGGGTCACGGCCACCGCCTGGCGCGGGTTCTACGGCCCCAAGGCCGGGGGCGTGCGTGGGGCTGTTTTCTGAGAGCCTGGTCACGAGGAGTGGTAGCTCATGACCGGTTCGGGCGGTGAGCGGGATCCCGGCTTCGCGGATGAGGTCCTGCGCGATCTGGGTGCCGGCGTCTTCACCCTGGACCCGGCCGGGCGGATCACCTATGTCAATCCGTGGGCAGAGCGCCTGTTGCGCCGGCCGGTGGCGCGGATGCTGGGGCACGACGCGCACGACCTGCTCCATCGCAGCCCCGACGGGAGTCCCGTACCGCGTGAGCGGTGCCTGCTGCGCACTCCCCTGGCCGGGAGCCGGGACGCCGTGGAGGGAAGCGAGGAGTACTTCCTGCGCGGTGACGGCGTCCTGCTGCCGATCATCTGGTCGGCGACACCCCTCAGGCCCGGGAAGACGTCCGGCGGGGTGGTGATCGTTTTCAGTGACTTCAGCCTGCACCGTGACGCCGAGGAGCGGGCGATCGCCCACACCGCCGCGCTGGAGGCGCTCACCAACCGGCTGAACCTGCTCGCCGAGGTCTCCTCGGTGCTGATGTCCACCATGGACGCCATCGCCGCGGCACGTGCGCTGCTCCCCCTGCTGGTGCCGGAACTCGGGCTCTGGGCCGCCGTCGACCTCGTCGACGCCCACTCCGGCATCCCGCGGCGCGTCGCGGTGCACAGCCCCGCTCAACCTGACCGTGCCAGGGAACTCACGGGACCGCTGGCCACGGCCCGGCAGCGGCCGGAGATCATTCACGGTGATCAGCCGGTCCTTTTGGAGGCCGGTCACCTGGTGGACGCGGGTGCGGCGCTCGCGGCCGGCCACCGGATCCTGTTCGACCGGCTCGGTGGCCGCTGGGCCACCGCGGTACCCATCCGTTCCCGCCGGCGGTACTACGGGGTGCTGACCGTGGCGCGGGCCGGGGACACCCGTCCGCCGCCCGAGGGCGAGACGCGGCTGCTCGCGGACATCGGGCGCCGGCTCGCGCTGGTGCTGGACAACAGCCAGCTGTACGAGGAGCAGCGCAACGTCGCGGAGACCATGCAACGCCAACTGCTGGCCCCGCTGCCACAGGTCGACCACCTGCGGATGGCCGCCCGCTACCTGCCGGCGCAGCGCGCCATGGAGATCGGCGGGGACTGGTACGACGCCTTCCTGCTCGCGGACGGCGTGATGGCCCTGGTGATCGGGGACGTGGTGGGACACGATCTCCAGGCCGCCGTCCACATGGCCGAGGTCCGCAACATGCTGCGCGCGCTCGCCTGGACCCATGGGGAACCGCCGAGCGTGATCATGCGGCGGCTGGACGAGGCGGTGACGCACACCAGCGACGCGCCGATGGCCACGCTGGTCTTCGCCCGCGTCGAAGGTCCCGAGGGAGGACCGTGGCAGCTGCACTGGGTCAACGCCGGCCATCCTCCTCCGCTGCTGATCACCCCTGAGGGCGACACCCGCTTCCTCACCCGCGGCCACGGGCCGCTGATCGGCATGAGCGCCACCATGCACCTGGGCCTGACCTGGCCGGACGCGCGCGAGGACCTGCCCGCGCGCTCCACCGTGCTCTTCTACACCGACGGCCTCGTCGAGAGCCGGGAGCGTCCCATCGACGCGGGGATGGCCAGGCTCAGCCACCATGCCGCCGTCCTCGCCCGGCGACTGCGCACCGGGACCGTCGACGACTTCTGCGACCAGCTTCTTCAACGCCTCGACCCGCGCGGTGACGACACCGCCCTGCTCGCCCTGCGGCTGCCTCCCGTCGGGGCCGGCACACCGCACGACCACCGCCCGCCGCCACCGCCCCAGAGCGCCCGGAGCCCCGCCGCTCCCGAGCGGGCCGCCCCCGGCTCACTGCAGGAACAGGCTCCCGTGCGGGACCCCACCCGCGACACCCGCGAGGCGCTGGACCCTCCCCGCACTCCCGACGTATGACGGGGAGGGGCGAGCGGGTCGGCGAGGCGGTCGCGGCCGAACGGTCCGGGGAAAATTGCCGACGCGTTCGCAGAATCGTCTACGCTGTCATCGAACGGATGACGAACCGCAGGGTCATCCAGGCGATGACGAAATCGAGGAGGTGCCATGCCGACAGCGGACCGACCGGACCGAACGGACACAGACGCCGCCGACCCCGCCGACCGCCTCGACACCCGGGGCCCGGCGTCGTTCCTCGCTGCCGCGGCGGCCCTGGAGGCCATAGACGACGCGCTGCGGACCGCCCAGCGGCAGGCGCCCGGTGCTTCCACCGTGTCCGGCGCCTCCGCCCCGTCCGGGAACGGCCCGGAACGGGCCCTGGCCTCCTTGCTGCTGCTGCGTCACGTCCGTGAGCAGCTCGCCGGCTGGGAGACCGGTCTGATCGAGACCGCCCGCGACGCGGGTGCCAGCTGGGCCGACCTCGCCCAGCCGCTCGGCGTCGCCAGCCGTCAGGCCGCCGAACGCCGCTACCTTCGCAACCGGCCCGGCCCCGCCGGAACCACCGGCGAACAGCGCGTACAGGCGACCCGCGAACACCGCGCCGCCCAGCGCAGTACCAGCGCCTGGGCCCGGAGCAACGCGGCCGACCTGCGCCGGATCGCCGGCCAGATCACCGCGCTCACCGATCTCCCGGCCGCCGCCCGCCGTCCGGTGCGCGCACTCGACGCGGCCCTCGGCCAGGACGATCCCGCCGCACTCGTCGCCCCCCTGAACGCCGCCCGGCCCCACTTGGGGGCTCACCCCGACCTCGCCGCCCGACTCGACGCCCTCTCGACGCCGGCGACCGACCCCGGTTAGCCGACGGCGGCGGGGGCGGGGCCGAGGCGACGCCCCCGCTCTTCACGTCCGACGTTGTTTTCACTGACTGAGCCAGTTGTCCGGTTGTCCGATGACAGGTCCTGAGAGGTATACGCGAACATGCCAGCCGAAACTTTCGAGTTCCAGGTCGAGGCCCGTCAGCTGCTGCAGCTGATGATCCACTCCGTCTACTCGAACAAGGACGTCTTCCTCCGCGAGCTCGTCTCCAACGCCTCCGACGCGCTGGACAAGCTGCGCCTCGAGAAGCTGCGGGACGACTCCCTCGACGCCGACGTGTCCGACCTGCACATCGAGCTCGATGCCGACAAGGACGCCCGTACCCTCACCGTGCGCGACAACGGCATCGGCATGTCCTACGACGAGGTCGGGCAGCTGATCGGCACGATCGCCCACTCGGGCACCGCCCAGTTCCTCCAGGAACTGCGGGAGGCCAAGGAGGAGGCGAAGGAAGGAGCCGAGGAGGGGCTCATCGGCCAGTTCGGCGTCGGCTTCTACTCCGGCTTCATGGTGGCGGACGCCGTGACCCTGGTGACGCGGCGCGCCGGGGAGAGCGAGGGCACCCGCTGGACGTCACGCGGTGAGGGCACGTACACGCTGGAGAAGGTCGCCGACGCACCGCAGGGCACCTCGGTCACCCTCCACCTCAAGCCGGCCGACCCGGACAACCAGCTGCACGACTACACGTCCCCGTACAAGATCCGGGAGATCGTCAAGCGGTACTCGGACTTCATCACCTGGCCCATCCGCATGACGCCCGAGGGCACGGGCCCGGACGGCGAAGGCTCGCAGGACCAGGACCAGGACCAGGGCCAGGAGCAGGCGGCGCCCGCGCCGGAGACGCTGAACTCCATGAAGGCCCTGTGGGCGCGCTCCCGGGACGAGGTGTCCGAGGAGGAGTACCACGAGCTGTACAAGCACGTCGGGCACGACTGGCGCGACCCGATGGAGACGATCCGGCTCCAGGCGGAAGGCACCTTCGAGTACCAGGCGCTGCTGTTCCTGCCCGCGCACGCCCCCTTCGACCTGTTCAACCGCGACTACCGGCGTGGGCTGCAGCTCTATGTCCGGCGGGTGCTCATCATGGAGGACTGCGAGGCGCTGCTGCCGCCGTACCTCCGCTTCGTCAAGGGCGTCGTCGACGCGGCGGACCTCTCGCTGAACGTCTCCCGCGAGATCCTTCAGCAGGACCGTCACATCGACATGATCCGCCGTCGCCTGACGAAGAAGGTCATCTCCACCGTCAAGGACATGATGGCCAAGAACCCGGACCGCTACGCCGCGTTCTGGCGGGAGTTCGGCACCGTCCTGAAGGAGGGGCTGGTCACCGACCCGGAGAACCGCGACGCCCTCCTCGCCGTGGCGTCCTTCGGGAGCACCCACCACGACAGCGAGCAGACGACGCTCAAGCAGTACCTGGAGCGGATGAAGGACGGGCAGGAGGACATCTACTACCTGACCGGCGAGTCCCGGCAGAGCATCGAGAACTCCCCGCACATGGAGGCGTTCCGGGACCGCGGCATCGAGGTGCTGCTGCTCACCGACCCCGTCGACGAGGTCTGGGCCGACGCCGTCGGCACGTTCGAGGGGAAGAACCTGCGGTCCGTCGCCAAGGGCCGCATCGACCTCGACGCCGAGGACACGGAAGCGTCCGAGGACGAGCAGAAGAAGCAGGGCGAGGAGTACGCCGGGCTTCTCGGCTGGATGACGGAGCAGTTGGGGGAGGACGTCAAGGAGGTCCGTCTGTCGTCAAGGCTGACCGTCTCCCCCGCCTGCGTGGTGTCCGACGCCGACGACCTGACCCCGGCGCTGGAGAACATGTACCGCGCGATGGGCCAGGAGGTGCCCCGCGCCAAGCGGATCCTGGAACTCAACGCCCAGCACCAGCTGGTGAAGGGCCTCAACCAGGCCTACGCGGAACGCGAGGACCACACGGCGCTCGCGGAGACCGCCGAGCTCCTGTACGGCCTGGCCGTACTCGCCGAGGGCGGCCAGCCGAAGGAGCCGGCGCGGTTCGTCAAGCTGATGGCGGACCGTCTGCAGCGCGCGCTGTAGCCGGGTAGGCCGACGTCGGCGCGGCAGTTGCCCAGGTCAGCGGTGTCAGCGCTGACCTGGGCGGGCCTGCTGGCCGCGGCCCAGCGGGTCCCGTCGCCGTTCCCGGCGCGGGCGGGCGCGGCGGTGATCGGAACTGTCAGCAGCGCCGCCACGCACTACACGGCGCCACAGGACAGCCGCGGGGAACTGCTCTGCCACGACGAGACGTTTTCCCTGAGGGGCGCCTAGTGGGTGAGGGGACCGGTCGCCAGCCAGGCGGTCACGGCCGCGGTGGCCGCGAGGGCGATGTTGAGTGCGATCCGGCGGTCCTCGCCCGTCAGGTGGACGGCCATGGCACCGGTCTGCAGGAGGACGAAGCCGAGGGCGGCGGCCGGCGCCGACGCGGGCGCGACGCCGGTCAAGGGCGGCAGGACCAGACCGGTCGCGCCGAGTATCTCGACCGCTCCCAGCGCCCTGACGGCGGGCAGCGGCACGCGGTCGACCCAGGCCATCATCGGCCGGAGCCGGTCACGGGTGCGGATGACCTTCAGCGTCCCGGCGTAGAGGTAGAACAGGGCGAGGAGTCCCGCGACGATCCAGTAGGCGATGTTCATCGTTCCGGTTCCCGTCGGCTTCAGGTGAGGCCGGGGGCGGGCTCGGTCGCGTAGCGGCTCATCGCGTCGGCGTTGGCCCGTGGCGTCAGCGGCCGGCCGTCGGCGAGCACTTCCTGGAGGTCGCGGAAGTACTGCACGTACAGGTCGGGGGTGAAGGTGCTGAGCATGACGGCGGGTTCGTCGGACGGGTTGGCGAAGGTGTGCGGGGTACCGGGCGGGACCATCACGAGCGTGCCCGCGGAGGCGTCGTACTCCTCGTTCCCGACGGTGAACCGTACGGTTCCGGAAAGGATGTAGAAGCCCTCGTCGTGCCGGGCGTGGCGGTGCTGCGGCGGCCCCTGGGTGTGCGGCGCGAGCACGGACTCGGCGATCGCGAGGCGGTGCCCGGTGTGACTGCCGTCCTCCAGGACGCGCATACGCGTGGGGCCCAGAACGATCGTCTCGCCGCCGCCGGGGCCCACCACCGACACGCCCGGGGAGGTCTGCGAATAGTGGGTCTGTGATCGGTCCTTCGGTGGTTCGTCGGTCTGCCGAGCGTCGGTCTGCGGCTGGGCGGCTTTCGCTTCTTCGGTCATGTGCACGAGTCCACCGCCACGGTCCCGCTCCTGTCCAAGACCCGTTCCGCGAGGCCGATACCCGCTGGGTATCGTCGCAGGGTGGAGCTGCGGACCTTGCGTTACTTCGTGGCCGTCGCCGAAGAACTCCACTTCGGCCGGGCCGCCACTCGGCTGCACATGAGTCAGCCGCCGCTGAGCCGGGCGATCAAGCGGCTGGAGGCCGACATCGGGGCGCCCCTCTTCGACCGCGCACCCACCGGCGTCACGCTTACGCCGGTAGGCGCGGTGCTCCTCGACGAGGCGCGGGCCCTGCTCGACCACGCCGAGCGGGTCCGGGTACGCGTCGGTGCGGCGGCCGGCGACACGCGCATCACGGTCGGCATCCTGGGCGACGGCACCGACCCGGGGGTGTCAAGGCTGGCCGCCGCCTACCGCCGTGACCACCCCGGTGTCGACATCCGCGTCCGCGACGCCGACCTGACCGACCCGACGTGCGGGCTGCGCGCCGGAACTGTCGACATCGCCCTGACCCGCGCGCCGTTCGACGAGACGGCGCTGACGGTGCGCACGCTGCGGGCCGATCCGGTCGGCGTGGTCCTGCGCGCCGACGATCCGCTCGCCGGCCGCGACCGGCTGCGGCTGGCCGAGCTGAGCGACCGCCGCTGGTTCCAGTTCCCTGAGGGCACCGATCCCGTGTGGCAGGCCTACTGGAACGGCGGCACCCGGCGCGAGGGTCCGGTGGTGCGCGCCGTCCAGGAGTGCCTGCAGGCCGTGCTGTGGAACGGCACCGTGGGCCTTGCTCCGCTCGGCCACGACCTGCCGGGCGAACTGGCCGTCGTGCCGCTGACCGACATGGCCCCGAGTCGAGTGGTCGCGGTGTGGAACGAGGGTGACACCAACCCGCTGATCCGGTCCCTCGTCGAGATCGCCACGGCGGCGTACCGGCGCTGAGCACGGCCGCCGCTGCGGCTCCGCCGGATCCTCCGAGACACCGACTGAACGCGGAATCGACTGGGCCGACGGGGCGACCTCGCCGCCGCGTACCGTCTGTTCCTTCCCGAACGGCGTGCCCATGGGCGCACCCCGGACGTCACCGGCCCGTTGTCGTACGAGGACATGGCCGCGACCGCGCTCTACCGGGCCGTCCCCGGCTCCCAACTGGCCGTCGTTCCCGGCGCCTCGCATCTCGTACCGCTGGAGAAGCCGGCTCTCGTGAACCGGCTGATCCTGGATCACCTCGGGCAGGAGGCGACGGAGACGATGATGCCCATCCGGCGGGTGGGACGACCGGCCGTCCCCTGAGGACGGAGGGCGGCGGCCCCGTTCGCGCGGTCGTGCGTCGGGACCGACCGCGGTCGGGGCGTCAGGTGGCGGTGGGCCAGGTCCGCAGGAGGGCGGCGATCCTGCCGACGGTGCAGGCGGGGTCCAGGAGGAGATCCTTGAGGGCGATCGCGTGCTCCCGGGCGGGCTTGACGGAGATACCGGCCGCTTCGAGGTACATCACGCCGGTGGCGGCGGCGACGGCGAGGTTGGAGCGTTCCAGCCAACGGCACCGGCCCATGGTGTGGACCAGGGCGGCGGCCTTGGCGTAGGGGCCGTCGTAGACGGGCTGCTCGAACAGCTCGGCCCGGTGGCGCGCGACCGCCGACACGGGGACGCCGTAGTCGTCGGGGGCCGGATCGTCCGCCCCGGCGGCCTCGGCGACCTGCAAAATCCAGGGAACGTCGATGTGCAGCTCCATCAGGCGGCGTTCGCTCCCCGCGGCGTCCGCTCTGCCTGTTCCGCCTCGTCGAAGACAGTCTGGTGCTCGGCCAGGAAGCGGGCAGCCGCGTCCACCGCACGGGCGCGCAGGCCGCTGGCGTCGTCCTGCACCAGTCTGGCCAGGTAGTCCCCGATGCTCAGCCCCAGGTCGGCGGCGCGCCTCTTCGCGAGTTCCGCCACGTCCTGATCCACCCGCGCACCCAGCTGTGTCTTCGCCATACGGGCATGGTAACAGCTGTTACCATGCCGCATGACGCCTCGGAGCGGCCGGGGCGGGGCGCCCGCCGGATCCTAGGAGCGGATGTGCGTGTGGGCCTGCTCGATCCACCCCAGCACGGCCTTGGCATCGCAGCTCTCGGCGACGGACCGGGCCTCGTCGAGGTGGTGGAACGCCGTTGAAGGATCCCCCGTTTCAGCCGCGAGGTAGGCCAGCGCCACCAGCCCGGCCGCTTCCCCGGGCTTGAAGCCGATCTCGCGGCGCAGGGTCACCGACTCGGTCAAGCGCTCGAGGGCCTGCTCGAAGTGGCCCGTGTTCTTGTCGGCGAAGCCCAGGTGGCGAATCGCGTAGGACATCGTCCTGCGGTCGTCGACGGATTTCGCCAGCGCGTACGACCGCTCGAAGAACGGCCTGCCGACGGCGTCGTCGCCCTTGACCACCTGGTGCCAGCAGCCGACCCAGAACAACGCGTCCGCCTCACCGGACACGTCCCCCAGCCGCTTGTACAACTCGGCCGCGCGCTCGAACAACACGAGTTCCTGGCTGTTCTCTTCGCGGTCGTCGAGGAAGCGGACGTGCAGCACCTTGGCGCGCGCCATGGAAAGCGGCGCCTCGACCGCGTCCAGAATGCCGTCGGACCTGTCCAGCGCGGACGCGTCCCCACCGAACATCGCCGCCTCGAACAGCTCGTCCGTGCGTTCGGTCCAGTCCTGCCCCTGCATACTCCAGCCCCTCCCCCGTCGGCCAACGGCATCGCCGAGGCTACCTCCGCAGCTCCGACGGAGGCGGTGGTTTTCGACCGGGGCTCGCTACCCGATCGTCGACGCACTCGCACTGCTCCGTCCGGGTGCATCCGTCATGCGATCGGCCGTGCCCGGACCGCTCACCGCCCCTCGTCCGGCCCTCACGCCACCAGGATGGTCGGTGACCGACGCGACGGCGCGAGCGGACCTACGCACACCCCTCGGGAGACGGATCACCTGTGAGCATCCTCAACGAACCTCCGGGCTCCGCGGCAGTCGAGGACGCGTATGCCGACGAGCTGCCCCTCAGGCGCAGGCAGCCCGGCAACGTCGTGGTGAAGTGGCTGACGACCACCGACCACAAGACGATCGGGACGCTGTATCTGACGACGTCGTTCCTCTTCTTCCTGTTCGGCGGCGTCATGGCGCTCGTGATCCGTGCCGAGCTGGCCCGCCCCGGCCTGCAGATCGTCTCCAAGGAGCAGTACAACCAGCTGTTCACGATGCACGGCACCGTGATGCTGCTGATGTTCGCCACCCCGCTGTTCGCCGGCTTCACCAACTGGATCATGCCGCTGCAGATCGGCGCCCCCGACGTCGCCTTCCCCCGGCTGAACATGTTCGCCTACTGGCTCTACCTGTTCGGCTCGACCATCGCGGTGGGCGGCTTCTTCACCCCGCAGGGCGCCGCCGACTTCGGCTGGTTCGCCTACTCGCCGCTCTCCGACGCCATCCGCTCCCCCGGTGTCGGCTCCGACCTGTGGATCATGGGTCTGGCGTTCTCCGGGTTCGGCACCATCCTCGGCGCGGTCAACTTCATCACCACGATCATCTGCATGCGCGCACCCGGCATGACCATGTTCCGCATGCCGATCTTCGTGTGGAACGTGCTGCTGACCGCGGTCCTGGTCCTGCTGGCCTTCCCCGTCCTGGCCGCCGCACTGTTCGCCCTGGAGGCGGACCGCAAGTTCGGCGCCCATGTCTTCGACGCGGCCAACGGCGGCGCCCTGCTGTGGCAACACCTCTTCTGGTTCTTCGGCCACCCAGAGGTCTACATCATCGCCCTGCCGTTCTTCGGCATCGTCTCCGAGATCATCCCGGTCTTCTCCCGCAAACCGATGTTCGGCTACATGGGCCTGATCGCCGCGACCATCTCCATCGCCGGCCTGTCCGCGACCGTATGGGCCCACCACATGTACGTCACCGGCGGTGTGCTGCTGCCGTTCTTCTCCTTCATGACGTTCCTCATCGCCGTACCCACCGGCGTGAAGTTCTTCAACTGGATCGGCACCATGTGGAAGGGCTCCCTGTCCTTCGAAACACCCATGCTCTGGGCCGCCGGCTTCCTGGTCACATTCCTGTTCGGCGGCCTCACCGGCGTCATCCTCGCCTCACCCCCCATGGACTTCCACGTCTCCGACTCGTACTTCGTCGTCGCCCACTTCCACTACGTCGTCTTCGGCACGGTCGTCTTCGCCATGTTCGCCGGATTCCACTTCTGGTGGCCCAAGATGACCGGCAAAATGCTCGACGAACGCCTCGGCAAGATGACCTTCTGGACCCTGTTCGTCGGCTTCCACGGCACCTTCCTCGTCCAGCACTGGCTCGGCGCCGAAGGCATGCCCCGCCGCTACGCCGACTACCTCGCCGCCGACGGCTTCACCACCCTCAACACCATCTCCAGCATCAGCTCCTTCCTCCTCGGCCTGTCGATGCTCCCCTTCCTCTACAACGTCTGGAAGACCGCCCGCTACGCCAAGCCGGTCGGCGTCGACGACCCATGGGGCTACGGCCGCTCGCTGGAATGGGCGACCTCCTGCCCACCACCCCGCCACAACTTCCTCACCCTGCCCCGGATCCGCAGCGAATCCCCCGCCTTCGACCTCCACCACCCCGAGATCGCCATGAACGAACACGAAGGCCACCTTGCGGCCGGCGCCCCGAATTCCCCGGGGCCCCGATGAACGGCCGAAATCCGTATCCCGGCCACCACCCGTCGGAGCCCGGCCCCGAGAAGGCCGGCCCACCTCATCCGAACGCGGGGAAGGTCCTCAGCAACCAGGTCGAGGGCTATCTCCTCTGGCAGGCCAGGATCACCGAATCCGAACGGCGGGCCCGCGAGTTCACGGCGCCCCTGGACTGGCTGACCACATCCCAACGGGTCGCCGTCGAAGAGGCCTACACCGCCGACAGCCTCCGACGCGCCCGCACCGACCTCGAACACATCGCCGGCCGCTGCACCCAGATCCGCGCCGAGTACGAACACCGCTACCGGCAGCTGCGCCGCCGTTGCCTGGCCTGGACCCTCGGCATCGGCACCGCCCTCACGACGGTCAGCACCGCCCTCGCTCTCCTCCGCGGCCACTGAGGTCCTGGCAACGGGGTGATCCGCGGCGTGCGCCGAGCCGGTCAGCGCGTCACGCGGTGACGGAGGTAGACGACTCCGGAGCCGAAGGAGCGCGTTTCGACGAGTTCGAGGTCCACCCGGCGCTCGTGCCGGGGGAACAACGGGATGCCGCCGCCGACGAGTACCGGGTAGACCCTGATCCGGTACTCGTCGATCAGCCCCGCCGCGGCCGCCTCGGCGGCGAGAGTCGCGCCGCCGATCGCGATGTCGCCATCCCCCGGCTCGGCCCGCAACCGCTCGATCTCCTCCACCAGCCCGCCGGAGGCCAGCCGTGCGTTGCCCTGGACCGCCTGCAGCGTGGTGGAGAACACCACCTTGGGGAGCGACTTCCAGATCGCGGCGAACTCGCGGGTCGAGAAGCCCATGGACGGGACTTGGTCGACGGTCTCCCAGTACAGCATCGTCTCGTACAGCCGTCGCCCCAACAGGTGGACGCCGAGCCGGCGCACCTCGTCCGTGGCGAGACGGAAGACCTCCTCGTCGGGCGCCGACCAGTTGAAGCCGCCGTCCGGCCCGACGATGTAGCCGTCGAGTGAGACGCTCATCGAACATTTCACGCTGCGCATCGCGAGTCCCCTTGGGTGACGGGTACGGGTTCGACAGTACGACCGCCGGACACCACAGGACTCATCGCGGCGCGCGGAATCTTCTGTGCGCCGCTCGGGTGAACTACGGAAGCGACGCGAACCCGCGCGACGCGTCCGGGCGTCGTGACGTGCATGGAAGTGATCAACGAGGTTCACGTGTCGGAGCCGGGTCGGATCGTCGTCGACATCACGGCCGCCGACGACCAGACCGCATTCGCCTTCATCGCCGCCCTCGCCGCGCTGTGGGCGACGACCGCCGTGGAACGCATGAACCGCGCTCCCGGACAGTTCGGCGTCCGGCTGCGCTGCAGTCTGGACATGCGACAGCGCCCATAGGCGCGAGCCGGGTACCTCGGCAGCCCGCCCACGAGCCCTGTCCCTGCGCGGCCGGTTGCCGACCGCCGCGGGAACAGGGCTCGCCCGGTGACGGGGCCGGTGACCTCGCTGAGGGGCTCCTCGCCCGTGTCGACAGCGGGGCGGCGAGCGCTCCGGGCGTTCGGGGCGGTCAGTGGTGCGGGGACGGCGAGCGGGCGTGCCCCGCCGGTCGTTCACGCAGAACGGCGCCGCTCCAGCGGCCGTAGGTGTTCCACCAGTTACGCAGCCGGTCGCGAATCATGGTCTTTCTCCTTCGCCTCAGGGCATTCGGGGAAATGCCTCGGTGTCGTCCAGACTCCGGAAAGCACCGGGCCTCACGCATCGCCCGATCGGCCCACGGGCCGGAGGACGCCGGTGGTCCGCTGCCGGCTCCGCGAATTCGGGATTCCCACGTGGGTGTCATCCCGAAGACCGTCGGTACGCTCAGCTACTTTGAGGCCATGGGAAAGTCCGCCCGTCCATGCTGTGGCCGCCGCTTTTCCCAGCGGATCCGCGGAATCCGCGAAGGCGCGTGGAGAAGCCGGGTGCGGGGGCGACTGGCCGTCCTTCTGCTGTCCACCGTCGCGCTGACGGCCCTTTCGGCGCTCTCGGTCTCCCCGGCCGCTGCCGCGCCCACGTGCCGTGTCGGCGCGTACGTCACCGATCTGTACGGTCTGGACGTCTCCCCGCGGACCGTCAACGCCGACTTCTGGCTGTGGAGCGTGTGCCCGAGTGCCACGCTCTACGCCACCCGCCGTCTGGAGTTCGTGAACGCCACGTCGGTCACCCAGAGCGACAGGTCCGTGGAGAAGGTGGGCAACGAGTACTGGTCCCAGGTGAAGGTGTCCGGCACGTTCCGCCAGCAGTTCGATCTCAGTGAATACCCGTTCGACCGCCAGGACGTCCGGATCCAGGTGGAGGACTCGGAATTCAATTCGTCCCAGTTCGCCTACACGGCCGACACCGCGAACTCAGGCTACGACCACGCCATCAGCCTCGGAGGCTTCAAGATCAAGGACTTCGGGGTCCGAGTGGTCACCCACACCTACCGGACCTCTTTCGGCGATCCCCGCATCACGCACGGGAAGAACAGCGAGTACAGCCAGTTCGTCATCGCGCTGAAGCTCGAGCGTGACGACCTGGCCGGTTTCATCCGGCAGGCCTGGCCCGCCTACGTCGGATTCCTGATCTCCTTCATCTCCTACTGGATCTGGGCCCCCGAGTTCCTCACCGTCCTCGGCGCGCGTTTCGGCATTCTCGGCGCCTCCCTCTTCAGCGTCGTCGTCAGCATGCGCGCCGTCAGCCTCACCGGCACCTCCTTCGGCGTCACCCTCGTGGACCAGATCCACCTGGCCACCCTCCTCTACACGCTGGTCGGCGTCGGCTGCACGACGTACATCCTGTGGAGCTGGTCCAGGACCGAGAGGAGAGCGTTGGTACGGCGCACCAACACGGTCGTGGCCGTCACCACCACCGTGATGTACCTCGTCGCCAACGCGGTCAGCATCGGGTTCGCGGTGACCTGAGCACCGGCGCGCCGGCTCGGCGGTGCGGAGGGCGGGCGCTTCGTCGGTCCGCCCGCGTCAGGCGTCCGGCGAGGCGGCCACCCTGATCGTGTCCAGGCCCCGATCGGTGGCGTCGGGCAGGTTCATGCCCGCTCGGCTGCCGGTGGTCAGGTAGCGCAGCACCGGTTCGGTGAGGCGTTCGCCGGGCAGCACGGCGGGGATGCCCGGCGGGTAAGGGGTGATCATTTCGGCCGCGACACGGCCCACCGCCTCGTCGAGCGGTACGTGCTCCGCCGGCCCGAAGAAGGCGTCCCGGGGCAGCCGGGCCTGCTCCATCCGCAGGTCGTCCGACGTGGGCAGGTCCACCCGCGGGCCGTGTGCCATGCCGGCGGCGGCCTGCGCCAGGGCCTTCAGGGCACCGACCAACTCGGCGACCGTGCCGGGGTCGTCCCCATGCGTGATCTGGGCGCTGACGCGGCGGTGGTCCACCAGGTGCGCGTCGAGTCCGCGATGGGCGCGCAGCCAGTCGGCGGCCTGGTACCCGGTGATGTCCAGGGCCGAGACGTCCATGATCACCGGTAGCGGGTCGAAGTCGTCCGCTCGCCCTGGTCCGCAGAAGTCGTCGCGGTCGTTGACGTGCAGGCCGTCGATCTCCTCGATGGCGGACCGGGCCTCGGCCGCGAGGTCGATCGCGGTGCCCATGAGCTCGGGGCCGCGCAGGGCCATCTGACGGCGCCAGCCGTCCAGTCCCGCGTAGATCAGGACGGAGGGGCTGGTGGTGCTCAGCAGATCGGACCGTGTCTTCAGCAGCTCCGGCGGTACGAGGTCGCCCTGGAGGTGGAAGACGGAACCCTGTTCCAGGCCGCTGCCCATCTTGTGGATGCTGGTGACGCAGATGTCGGCGCCCGCGTCCATCGCCCACGACGGCAGGGCCGGGTGGAAGGGCAGATGGGCGCCCCATGCCTCGTCGACGATCAGCGGCAGACCGCGCCGGTGGCAGACGTCGGCGACCGAGCGCAGGTCGGCGCAGGCGCCGTACGGCGTCGGGCTGGTGATCAGCGCCCCCTTGGCCTCCGGATGCGCCTGGAAGGCCGCCTCGAAGTCGGCCGCCGTCGGCGGGTGGGCGAGGGAGCGCTCCGCGTCCCAGCGGGGCTCGACCCAGACGGGCTCGATCCCGGCCAGTACCAGCCCCGACACGACCGACTTGTGGGCGTCCCTGCCGATCAGCAGCTTCTCGTGCGGTCCGGCGACCGCCAGCATCGCCGCCTTGACCGACAGCGAACTGCCGCATGTCGTGAAGAAGGTGTGCTCGGCGTGGACGGCGTCCGCCATCAACCGCTCGGCCCGTTCCAGCACCCGCCCACGGGTGAGCCGGTCGTCCAGGCCGCCCGAGGCCAGCACGTCGCCGAGGAAGACGGCGTCCCCTAGCACCTCCCGCACCGCGGGATCGGCGCCGCGGGCCTGCTTGTGCCCGGGCGGCGTGAAGGGCAGCTGCCCGCTGCGACGGTACTCGACGAGTGCTTCCAGAACGGGTGCTCGGGTGTGGTCGACAGCCATGGCGGCACTGGTTCCCGTCTGCGGTGTGTTCAAGCAGCGCCGCGGCGGCACACCTCACCGGAGTCCAACCCGGGCCCTTCGCCGCGCCACGCCGTCCGCTGAGGCGGACAGGCGGCGGCGCCTCGGGTAGAACGATGTCGGCTCCTGCTGCAAAGGGAGCCGGAGCGGGCCCGAGGCAAGGGGCGCTCCCGGCATGAACGAAGGATCGATCGATGGCCAGCGGCACCGTGAAGTGGTTCAACTCCGAGAAGGGATACGGCTTCATCGCCCAGGACGGAGGCGGCCCGGACGTCTTCGCGCACTACTCCGAGATCCAGGGCAACGGCTACCGGGAGCTCAACGAGGGCGAGCACGTCACCTTCGAGATCGGGCAGGGACAGAGGGGACCGCAGGCTCAGAACATCGTGCGCGGTTGAGCGTCTGTGAGCATCTCCGCGGGGGCGTCCGCAAGTGCGGCCGCCCCCGCGGACGCGTCGGGGCCGGGCCACGTCGGCGACCGCGACCGTGTGCGCGGATGTCACGGCCCGGCGCTCTGTACGGGTGACACCGTCCGTGTCGCAGTGGTTCTGGAGTGCGATGGTGCGACATTTTGGACGCAAGGAATTCGTATCTCCTATTCACCGCACGAAAGGACTGTCCGTGAAACGAGCCGGCGTCTACACCATGCTTTCCTTCGCCGCCGCCATGACGCTGACCGGCACCGCAGCAGGTCAGGCGTCCGCGCATTCCCCCCGCGACGCCGCGCTCCCCATCGCGGGCCCCGTTATTATTAATAACGGCTTTTACGGGGATATCACCAACACGGGGAAGGGCAACACCAATAATATTCATATTGGAGACGGCCCGAACGGAACACAGGGCGGGGCCGGGATCACCCAGGGCGGAACCGGCAACGTGAACAGCGCCCTGCTGGGCGGCACGAAGAACACCCAGGGCGGCGCCCAGGGCGGCACCGGCAACGTCCAGGGCGGAACCCAGGGCGGCGCCCACAACACCGACACCCAGGGCGGGACCCAGGGCGGCACCAACAACACCCAGGGCGGCACGCAGAGCGGGACCCGCAACACGCAGGGCGGCGCCCAGAGCGGCACGGGCAACACGCAGGGCGCCGTCACCGGCGCGACGCAGACCGGCGCCAAGGACACCGCGGAGGACATCGCCTACACGGCGGACCGCATCATCGCCGACACGTTCAGGACGGTCAACGAGCAGCTGACGACGCCGCTGCCGTAGCGCGCGCACTCCCCAGGGGCCGCCGGAGCGTGAGCTTCCGGCGGCCCCCTCGTGTTTCCCGGCCACGGGGCACCGGCCTGCTCGCGGCCGGCGGGCGGGAGCACCAGTCGCGCAGCCGCGTGGCGGGGCTCGGTGCGGCCGGGCAACTCTCCCAGCAGTCCGCTACGTTGGCCGCCATGACCGAACTGGAGCGCGTCGCCTGGCCACCTGCCCCCATCCGGACCGAACGGCTCGTGCTGCGTGAGTCCGAGGGACGGGACCGTGCGGGATTCGTCGAGTTGTTCGCGTCACCGGAGGTGGGTACCTACACCGGCGGCTCCCGACCGCGTGATGAACTCGAACGAGTGGTGCCCGAGGTGCCCGGACGGCGTCGCGGCCTCTTCGTGATCGAGCACGGCGGGACGATGATCGGCATCATCGAGCTCAACCGGCGTGACCCGGAGCGTCGGAGCAAGGTGCGTCCCGACACCGGGGAGGCCGAGCTCGGTTACCTGCTCCTGCCGGAGGCATGGGGGCACGGGTACGCCGCCGAGTCATGCAGGGCGGCGCTCGGCTGGTTCGCCGACCTCCTTCCCGGTGAGCCGGTCGTGCTCACCACCCGGACCGACAACGAACGTTCGCTGCGCCTCGCGGCGAAGCTGGGGTTCACCGAGGTGCGACGGTACGTGGAGTACGGCGCCGAGCAGTGGTTCGGCGTGTGGTCGTCGGCCCCTCCGCGCTGATCGAGGCCGGCGCGGGGGCGGGACCGGTCCGTGGGCACCTGCTGTGCTGCCGCCCGGGAGGGCTCAGCCGTCGCCGGGGCCGGGGTCGGCGGTCAGGCGGCGGGTGGTCGCCAGGACGGCCAGCCCGAGGACGAACCCGTAACAGGCCACGAGGCCGTGGCCGTTGTCCTGCGCGAGCCACATGGCGAGGCCGGCCGCGGGGACACTCGCCGCGAGCAGGCGGTCCTTGGTGGCGCTGCTGGTCAGGAGGACACCTGCCGCGAGGGTGGCGGCGAGGAAGTACGTCGCGCCGGAGCTGCCGGCGAAGTTGCGCGGGTCGGTGCTGCGGGCGGTCTCCCCGAAGAGGGCGTCGATGTGCTGGGGCAGCAGGACGCCGGCCGCGAACAGCGCGAGCATCAGAGGCCAGCGCCAGAACCACTGGGCCAGTGCCGCGATCGCGGCGAGGGTGAGGATGTTCCAGGCGCCGCCGAGGATCCCGCCGTTCTGCATGAACACCGACGTCACGACGCGCCACCAGCCGCTCCGGCGGGGATCGCTGTCCAGCGCGTCCATCGCGCCCGGCCACGTCACCTGGAGCAGCACCGCTGCGACCGCCACGGCGGTGAGAGCGGCGGCGGCCCAGGGAAAGGGCCGCCGACGGATCGGTTCCCCGTCCACGAGCAGCATGCCGGCCTTGAACATCAGCACCAGCAGTGCCGCTGTGGTGACGTTGAACAGGATCGCGCTCACGCCGCTCAACCCCCGTACGAAGATGGTTGATCAGGTCGATGAGCACCCTAGCTCTCCCGAGCGCCGCCTGTCGGGGTCGCCCCGGTCGGTCGAGTCGGGATCAGGCCGCGTGCCGGGCGGCCCGATCCGAGCGGTGACGTCACCACCGACACACCGGTCAGGCCGAGGTCGGCCTTCGAGTTCAGCAGGCCCGCCCGGTCTCACCGGCCATGGTCGGGCACCGTGCCACCGGACACCTGAACGCATTCTGACCGCCCGCGCGGCGCCGACCTCAGCTCGTGACCCCCACCAGCAGCATGGGCACCATGAACAAGCAGCCGTCTCCGCGCGGCCGCGCGATCGTCCTCGCGTACGCCGCCGCCCTGCTCCTGCCGGAGCCCGGGCTGTGGCTGCGCGGCGCCCACTCGCTGCCGCTCGGCGCGGCGGGCGCGTTACCACTGCCGACGGCGCAACTCCTGCTCGGTCTCGTGCTGTTGTCGGCCGGACTTCAGGTGCCGTCACGCGCGCTCGGATCACTGCTGCGACACCCGACGGCCGTGCTGGCCGGACTCGCCCTGCATCTTGCGATCCCGCTGCTGGCCGTTCCCGCCGTCGCGTTCCTGTTGCGCTGGACGCCCGACACCGACGGGGGCAGCGGCCTGGTCACCGCCATGATCCTCATCGTGGCGATGCCCGTCGCGGCCGGGGCCACCGTGTGGACCGGCGGCGGAGCGGGCGACCAGCCGACCATGGTCGGACTCGTCCTCGCCTCCACGCTCCTCAGCCCGGTCACCGTCCCGCTGATCATCGGCGCCCTGCTGCCGCTGCTCAGCGGCGGCTACGCGCGCACCTTGGCCGCGGCCGAGCACACCATCGAGGGCGGATTCGCCCTCGCGGGCGTCGTGTTGCCCTGTGCCGTCGGGGTGTTGTGCCGCCTCGCGCTGCCCGCGCCGTGGCTGAGCCGGGTACTCGGCGCCGTCGTACCCGCGGCCGTGATGGGCTCGCTCGTCCTGACCTACGTCAACGCATGCGGCGCCCTCGGTTCCTTCCTGACCCGTCCTCGACTCCTGTTGACGGCCGCCGCGCTGGGCGTGGCGACGAGCGTGTGCCTGCTGTCGTTCGCGGTCGGCCGCTGGGCCACGCGTCTGCTGCGGCTGGACTCCCCCACCGCCTCGTCGGTCACGCTCGCCTGCGGCATGAACAACAGCAGCGCGAGCGCGGTCCTGATCACCAGCGCACTGCCCGGCAAGCCCCACCTGCTCCTGCCGGTGCTCGCCTACGGTCTGGTGCAGAAGACCGCCGCCGGCCGGCTGGTGCGCCGGCGGGGGTCCGGCGCACGTCGGTGAGGGACGTCGGCTCACGCCGGTCGGCCGGTAGGCCGGCGCGACGGCGGCCGACGGCCGGCGTGCTCGTCGGGTCACGGTCGCCCCGTACCAGCGCCCGTACGATCCCTGCTCCGGTCAGTACGGCCGTGGCGTGCAGGGCCACGGCGACGGCGACGTAGGGTGATGCCCAGGGTTCCGCCGGCCGTCTCCGCCGGAGATTTCATCGTCCGGCGCCCGCGCCCCCGCGGCGTCAGCCCCCGCGCGCATCCCACTCCCCCGCTGGGCCGGTTCGTGCCTCCGCCCCGGGGAGGACGGTGATCGCTGCGCCCGCCCATCTGGCTGAGTCCTGCTCGGAGCCCCCCGGCACCGCCGGCCGTCCCAGGAGGGGGGTGCGCCGCTCGCGGCTCGGTTCACGACGGGATCTGGAGGGCGAGGAGGGCGACGTCGTCGTGGCCGGGCGGGTGGACGCGTTCGAGGAGTTGGTCGGTGAAGGACGACAGCGGGCGGTGGGCCAGGGCGGCGGCGTGCTGGCGCAGGCGGTTCAGGCCGTCGTCGAGCGTGCGGCCGGGGACCTCCACGAGGCCGTCCGTGTACAGCAGGACGGTGCTGCCCGGCGGCAGCGCCACCGTGGCGTCGCGACGGGTGGTGTGGACTCCGGTGCCCAGCAGCAGACCGTGGCCTTCGGTGAGGTAGTCGGTCAGACCGTCGCGGGTGACGAGCAGCGGCGGCGGGTGGCCCGCGTTGGTCCAGGTCAGTCGCCACTGCCCTGCGTCGCGGTTGACGCGGGCCAGGATGAGCGTGGCCATGGCGACGTCGGTGATGGGCATGATCGCCTCGTCGAGGCGCTCGACGATCCGGCTGGGCGGCTCGTGGTGTCCCCAGGCGTAGGCGCGCAGCATGTTCCGCAGCTGGGCCATGCCGGCGGCGGCCTCCAGGTCGTGGCCGACGACGTCCCCGACGGCCAGGGCGGTGGCACCGTCGGACAGCGTGAAGGCGTCGTACCAGTCACCGCCGACCTGTGAGGCGTCGGGGGCCGGCAGGTAGCGGACGGTCATGTGCAGTCCGGGCACCCGCGGCATCTGCGGCAGCAGGTGGTTCTGCATCGTCTCGGCGACCTTGCGCTGGCGCTGGTAGAGGCGGGCGTTGTCCAGGGCGAGGCCCGCCCGGCGCGCGATGTCCTCGAACAGCGGCAGGTCGGCGACGGTGAAGTTGCCCGGCTTCCGGGTGCGGCCCAGGGTCATCGCCCCCAGCACCTCCCGGGCGCCCCGGATGGGCGCGATGGCGGCGGAATGCATACCGGACGCGTCGAAGAGGTGGCGCTGCTCGACCGCGATGCCGGAATCCGGGGCGACCTGATAGGTCTCGGGTCCTGCCAGGGTGGAGGTGACGCCGCGCAAGGCCCGTGACAGGGGCCGCGGAGACGTCTCGGGCACCGGGGGCATCGGCCCCTGGAGCTCCTCGTGGTGCACGAAGCGGTCCCCGTCGGCCTCGACCACGGCGGCGCGCCACACCTCGTCGCGCTCGGTGATCAGGTCGATGACGACCCAGTCCGCCAGCCTGGGCAGGACGAGGGCGACCAGCCGGTGCAGCGCCTCGTCGACGTCCAGGGTCGAGGTCAGCTGTGTCGTGGTCTCCGCCAGCAGCGCAAGCCGCTCCAGCTCGCTCAGCTCGGCCGCGCCGCCCGGTCCCGGCCCGGCGGCCGGGCGCTCCGCGGGGTGGAAGACGATCAGCGTGTGGGACGGGCGGTCGCCGGGTCCGTACGGGGTGACGAGCCACGAGATCGGCAGCAGCGAGCCGTCGGCACGGACGAAGTAGTCCTCGTCGCCCTGCGCCGGACGTCCGGCGTGGAAAGCCTGCCGCATGTTGCACCGGGTCGCCGGCAGGGACTGGCCCAGCGGCCCCCGGTGCAGGAGGTCGTGGGCGTCCTTGCCGACGAGTTCGTCCGCCGTGCGGCCCAGCAGGCGCTCGGCCCGTGCGTTGACCACGACGATGCAGCCCTGCTCGTCGACGACGTACGCACCGGCCCCGATGGCCTCCAGTGCCGTCTGCGGACCTGTCATCCCTCGCCTCCTGCGGTCGACTGCTACGGCTCCGTCTGCCGCTTCGCTGTACCCGCGTACGGCCACCTCACCGGCACCTGTCCTCCTTGGTGCCCCCTCGGGCCCGACGATCTCGCACCATTGTCGGCCCCCCACGTCCGAGGGGCACGGCCTGGCCCGAGCACAGCCGGATACGTACGTACCGGCGGCCGGCAGGACCATGGCTGCCGGTGGTGTTCAATCACCGTATGAGCAACGCAGACCGTCACGCGCTGATCGCGCAGGCTGTCAGGGAGTCGGGCAGTGCCACGGTCCAGGAACTCGCCGAACTGACCGGCGCCTCCGAGATGACCATCCGGCGCGACCTGGACGCGCTGGCCGCGCAGGGCGTCCTGGAACGCGTCCGCGGTGGGGCCCGCACACTGCTGCTCAGGGGCGAGGAGCCGCCCTTCGCCTTCCGGTCCCGTGAGGCCGTCGACGCCAAGCGCAGGATCGCGGCCGAGGTGGCCTCGATCGTCGCCGACGGGGAGACCATCGTCCTGGACAGCGGTACCACGTGCGTGGAGGTGGCCCGGCTGCTGCGGCACCGGCCCGTCACCGTGATGCCCCTGTCCTTGCAGGCCATCCACGTCCTCAGCGACCCACCGGGCCCAGCCTCGCTGATGGTGCCCGGCGGCCGGCCACGCGCCGCCGAGGGGGCCCTGACCGGCCCGCTCACCCTCGCCTCGCTGGCCGCGCTGCGCTTCGACACCGCGATCGTCGGCTGCTGCGGTCTGAGCGCGGCCGAGGGGCTGACCGCGTACGACCTCGACGACGCGGCGGTGAAGAAGGCGGTCATCGCCTCCGCCCGCCGCATCGTCGTCGCCACGGACGGCAGCAAGCTCGGCCGCACCGCCCACGCCTACGTCGGCCCGTCCGCACTCCTGCACACCCTTGTCACCGACACCGCGGCACCGGCCGACGAGGTGGGCGCGCTCGAGGGCGCGGGCACGGTCGTCAAGAGCGTCTGACGCCGGCGGACAGGCCGGTGCCCCGCGGAGACTGTCTCCGCGGGGCACCGGCCTGCTGTCAGTGATCAGCCCTGGGTCCCACCCTGGGTGTTGCCGTTACCGGCACCCTGGGTTCCGCCCTGGGTGTTGCCGTTACCCGCACCCTGGGTTCCGCCCTGCGTGTTGCCGTTACCCGCACCCTGGGTTCCGCCCTGCGTGTTGCCGTTACCCGCACCCTGCGTCCCACCCTGGGTGTTGCCGTTACCGGCACCCTGGGTCCCACCCTGCGTGTTGCCGTTGCCCGCACCCTGCGTGCCGCCCTGCGTGTTGCCGCCCTTGGGCATCGCGGCGTTCTTCGCCGGGCTGTTCTTGCTGGCGTTGTTGCTGTTGCTGTTCTTGCTGTTCTTGCCGTGGTGCTGCTGCTGATGCTGCTGGTGGTGGCTGCCGGCGTGGGAGGCGCTGTGGTGGTTCATCATGGGCGCGGCCTCCGCGCCGGCGACACCGAGGGTTCCGGCGGCGAGAGCGGCGATGCAGGAGATGCCGGCGATACGGGCGGCCAGGTGACGACGGGCGTTCAGCATGAGAGATCCTCTGAATTCCTGATCCGGGGGGGACGAGGGCCGGTCGGCCTTTCGTGTATTCATTTCAGCCCGCCAGACCGCTCCCGTACGTCCCCCGACCGGCCCACCGACCGGCTGACCCGCACCTCCACCACCGGACGACACCTATCAGAGCACCGCCTGGCCTCCGGCCGCGGCGAGGGCCGCGTCGGTGTCCGCGGCGACCAGCAGGGCGTTGATGTGGGCGCCGGCCAGGGCGCCGGCGGCCGCTGAGGCGCCGACCTGGGCGACGAGGTCGGTGGCGTTGCCCGCCACCCACACACCGGGCACCTCGGTGTCACCGGCCGTGCCGGAGACGAAGCGGCGGCCCACGCCGTCGGGCAGGTCCTCCATGGGCAGCTTCAGACCCTCCAGCCCCTCGGTGCGGGCCCGCATCCGCGTGGCGACCGCGAGGACGCGCCGTGCCACGAGCCGGCCGTCGGCCAGCCGCACGCCCGCGAGCGCGCCGTCGTCGTCGGTGACGACCTCCCGCACCGGGGTGTCCACGGTGCGGATGCCGCGCGCCGCGAACCGGGCTCGGGAGTCCTCGTCGAGGGCGGTCCCGCCGGTGAAGTAGACCAGGTCCTCGGTCAGTTGGCGGAAGAGGAGGGCGTGGTGGACGGAGGCCGGGCCGGTGGCGAGGATGCCGATGGATTCGTCGCGCACCTCCCAGCCGTGGCAGTACGGGCAGTGCACCACACCGTGCCCCCAGTGCTCGGCGAGGCCGGGGACCTCGGGCAGCACGTCCCGCAGACCGGTGGCCACCAGCACACGGCGCGCGGTGACGCTCCGGCCGTCGGACAGGGTGACGGTGAAACGCAGGTCGCCGTCGGGCGACACCGGCGCGGGTTCGGCCGCGGCCACCTCGCCGAGGACGACGCGGCCGCCGTACTGGCGGACCTGCTCGCGCCCCCGGCCAAGGATCTCGGCCGGCGGGGTGCCGTCCAGGACGATGAATCCGTGCATCGCCTCGGCCGGGGCGTTGCGCGGGGTGCCGCTGTCGATCACGACGACCGAGCGGCGGGAACGGGCCAGCATCAGCGCGCCGTTCAGGCCCGCGGCCCCGCCGCCGATCACCACCACGTCGACGGTGTCGTCGGGAAGGGCGTCGCTCGTGTACGGGGTGGTCGAATCAGCCATGGTCTCCTGCCGTTTCCTCGTGCGTGGCCCCGGACGTTCCGGACCATCCGGATCCGACGCTAGTCCCGCTTTGCACATCAGGCATACAGTGTTGCCCATGACGCAAGAAGACGGTGAGCTGGACGGCCTCGTACGCAAGCGCATCCGGGCTCTGCGCCTCGCGCAGGGCTGGTCGCTGGACGAGCTGGCCACCCGCGCCAACCTCAGCCAGTCCTCGCTGAGCCGCATCGAGAACGGCCGGCGCCGCCTCGCGCTGGACCAACTGGTCATCCTGGCCCGCGCGCTGGGCACCACACTGGATCAGCTCGTGGAGACCGCCGCCGACGACGTGGTCACCGGCCCGACGATCGACGCCGCCCACGGCCTGATGCGCTGGGCCCTGAAAAGCGACCCCGGGGTGAGCGTGATGCGCCGGCGCATGACCGAACCGCCGCCAGAGAACCCGGCGCACATGCGCGCCCACCCCGGGCGTGAATGGCTCGTCGTGCTCTCCGGCACCGCGGTCCTCATGCTGGGTCACCGCCGTTTCCGCATCGAGACCAACCAGGCGGCCGAGTTCCCCACGATGATGCCGCACGCCATCGGCGCCGAGGGCGGCCCCTGCGACATCCTGGGCATCTTCGACCGCGACGCCCGCCGCGGCCACCAGCGCGAGACCGGCGAGGGCGACACCCAGGGCGCCTACGGCTGACCGTCAGGACGTCGGGGGGGCTCTCGGGACGACCGGGCGCCCCCGGGACGTCCGGAGCGAGCGCGCGAAGGCCACTCCTAGCGACCCACGCGGGCCGGTCGGCAGCGAAATCTTGCGCCTCGGGCAGCGCATCCCACGATCCTCTTGCGCACATCGGGAGAAGTCGTGCCACTGACGCATGGCGGTCCTACGGTGACGGCATGGACCACCCGCACACGCCTGCACACACCCCGCAGCACGACACACACCACGATACCCACGACAGCGCTCACCACGGCGCTCGGGATGCCGAGCCCGCCGCCCAGCACGGCCACCAACAGCGGCACGACGCCGACGACCAGGCGGAACTCCTCGACCTCGACGCCGAGGTGCTCGCTGAGCACACGGCCTCCATCACGGCGTGGCTGCCGCTGGAGACCGCCCCCCGGCGGATCGTGGACCTGGGCTGCGGCACGGGCACGGGCACCTTCGCCCTCCTCGACCGCTTCCCCGACGCGCACGTCATCGCCGTCGACTCCTCCGCCGTACACCTGCGGCACCTGCGCAAGAAGGCGTGCGCCCGGGGCCTGGAGCAGCGTGTGCGTACCGTGCAGGCCGACCTCGACGACACCGCATGGCCCGCTCTCGGCTCGCCCGACCTGGTGTGGGCTTCGGCCTCGATGCACCACATGGCCCACCCCGAGCGTGCCCTGCGCAACGTCCGCGAAGCCCTCGCGCCCGGCGGCCTGTTCGCCGTCGTCGAGCTGGCCGGATTCCCGCGTTTCCTGCCCGCGAACGCGCCCGGGGACCGGCCCGGCCTGGAAGAGCGCTGCCATGCCGTGACCGACCGCCTCGACGCCGAGCGCATGCCCCACCGCGGCGCCGACTGGGGTCCGATGCTGACCGCCGCCGGCTTCACGGTCGAGGGCCGACGCACCCTCGCCGTGGCCATCGAGGGCTCCCGCGGCGAGGCGATCGGCCGCTACGCCCTCGGCGGCCTGCGACGCATCCGCGACTTCGTCGCACCCGAGCTCTCCCCCGAGGACCGCACGGCACTCGACCGACTCCTCGACACGGACGGCCCGCACAGCATCCTGCGCCGCGACGACCTGGCGGTACGCACCGAACGCACCGTGTGGGCCGCACGCCGCGCCTGATCCCGGCACGACGTCACACCACCGTGGCCCTGGACACGACCCGACCGGGGCCCGAGCGTGAGGAGTTGACCAGGCATCAGGTGGCGGCCGGCGACCGGTGACCGCGCGCACGGTGCCGGGCCGCCGGCCGCCCGTCGCCCGCGCACCACACCGCCGCGACGACGTGCGGAGGGCGGTGACGGAGAGCGAGAGAACGCCACATACGGTGGTTCCGTTGCGAAAAACCGTAACTCCGTATTGAATCGCCTAAATTTGTTCGGATAGGGATGGAACCGGCGGAGCGGGATCGCCGGGATCCGCGTCGAGGACGTCCGTCCGGGCAAGGAGCCGAGCGGTGAGCGGAGGCGACAGTCGACCGTGATGAATACCAGAGGCAGCGATGCGAACGACATCGGCGCGTCCATACCCCACGCCTCCCGTCCACCGCACCAGCCCTGGGGACTGCGGTCGGTGCCCCCCGTGCGGCCCCTGGAGCGCCACCGCATGCGGATGCGGCTGCTCGACGCCGTGCACGAGGACCGGCGCGATGTCGAGGTCCTCCTGACCGCGCTCCAGCACGCAGTCGCCGAGGTCCGCGGCCTGGGCGGCATGGTGCACCTCCCCGGCGGCGGCATGAGCGGCATCCTCTACCTGGTCGCCGACAGCGGTCTGCCCGAGCCGATGGCACGGCCGTGGCTGATCATCCCGGTCCGGGGCACGGCCCCGCCCAGCATGGCCGCCCGGGACGACGCCCTCGCCTGGCAGCCCGAACTGACCCCGCCCGACCCGGTGCCCGGCCGGGACCCCGCCGCCCTGTGGCCCTCCGGCCTGCCCGCCGGCATCGGTCACCTCGCCGTCCCCCTCCCCGGTGACGGCCGGCGACGCGGCGCGCTGTCCGTCCTCTTCGCCCCGGGTGACCGGCCCAGCGCCGCGGAGTGCGCCTTCCTGGACGAGGTGGCCGCCTGGATGTCCGCCGGACTCAGGTCGTCCGGCACCCTCAATCCGTCCCCCACCCTGGTCCGCGCCCTGGAGGACGGTCCGGGAACACGGGAGGAGCCCCGGCCGGACGCGGCGGGCGGCGCGCCCGCCCTCACGTACACCTGGGACCTGTGCACCGGCGCGCTGACCGCCGACCGGCCCGTCGAGGACGTGCTCACCGGCATCGACCCGGGCGTGATGAGCGGCGGCATCGAGGCGTGGGCGGCCCTTATCCACCCCGACGACCTGCCGGGAGCCGTAGCCGGCTTCGACACGGGCATCCAGCTGCGCGGCGGCTTCCAGAACGAGTACCGCATCCGGCGCCAGGACGGCACGTACCTCTGGATCGAGGCCCGCGCCCGGACGCTCACGGACGACGAGGGCAACCCGGTCATGGTGGCCGGCACCCTCCGCGACAGCAGCGAGACGCACGCCGCCGCCGAATCCGTGGGACGGGCACTGCGGCACATGAGCGACGGCTTCGTCGCCCTGGACGCGGACTGGCGCATCGGGTTCCTCAACCCCGCCGCCGAGCGGCTCCTCGGCGCCGCCGGCGAGGTGGCCGGGGCCCTGCTCTGGAACATCCCCGCGGTACGCGCCGTACCGGAGCTGGAACACCTGTGCCGCGCCACGGCGGCCGAGGGCCGGCCGGCCGAGTTCGACGTGCCGGGCCCGGAGGGGACGTCCTGGTACCACCTGCGGCTGGTGCCGGTGCCCGAGGGCCTCACGCTCTACATCACGGACACCACCGAGCGGCACCTGCGGGAGGCCGAGCGGGTCGCCGCCGAGCGCGCGGCCGCCGAACGGGCGGCCCTGGTGCAGCGGGTCACGCGGGAGCTGGCCGAGGCCGTCACGGCGCAGGACGTGATGGCGGCGGTGGCCGACGGTGTGACGGCACCCCTCGGCGCGACCGGGCTCGTCATGCTCGGCGTGGCGGGCGACCGGCTCGCCGTCATCGGCTCCCAGGGCCATCCCGACCGCTTCTGCCGACTGCTGGACGGCATGTGGACGGTGGGGGACGCCACGAACCCGGTGGCGGACGCCCTGCGCACCCGCACCCCGCTCTGCGTCTCCTCCCCCGAGGAGATCGTCCAGCGCTATCCCGGCACCGGAACCCTGCTCCGCGAGGGCGGCGAACAGGCGTGGGCGATCCTGCCGCTGGCGGTGTCGGGGCGCGAGATCGGCGCGGCCGTGATCTCCTTCGACCGGCCCCGGACCCTGGACGACGACGAACGCACCCTGCTGACCGCGCTCAGCGGCCTGATCGCACAGGCCCTCGAACGGGCCGGGCTCTACGACGAGGCGACCACCCGCGCCCGTACCCTCCAGCGCAGTCTGCTGCCGCAGGCCCTGCCCGAACTGCCCGAGGTGACCACCGCGGCGCGCTACCAGCCGGCCACCCACGGAGCCGACGTCGGCGGCGACTGGTACGACGTCATCCCGCTCTCCGCCGCCCGCGTGGCGCTCGTGATCGGCGACGTCATGGGCCACGGCATGGCCGAGGCCGCCACCATGGGCGGCCTGCGCACGGCCGTCCGTACCCTCTCGGAATTGGAACTGCCCCCCGACGAGATTCTCGGCCACCTCAACGACATCGTCGGCGAACTGGGCACCGACGCCTTCGCGACCTGCCTGTACGGCGTCTGGGACCCGGTCACCCGCCGCCTGTCCTACGCCAGCGCCGGCCAGCCGCCCCCGGCGGTGGCCCACCCCGACGGAACCGTCGCGTTCCTGCCCATGGCCCCCGACCCGCCCCTGGGCGTGGCCGCTCCCCCCTTCGAGACCCTGGAGACCGTGCTGCCCGAAGGCAGCCTGCTCGCCCTGTACAGCGACGGACTGGTGGAGAGCAAGGACCGGGACGTCACCACCGGCATGAACCACCTCGCCGCGCTGCTGTCGCGGTCCGTACGCAGCATGCCCGCCTCACCGGCGGAGCCCTTCGACCTGGACGCGCTCTGCGCCTCCCTGACGTCCGCCCTCCTGCCCTCCCACGGCGCGATGGTCGACGACGCCGCCCTGCTGCTGGCCCGTCCGCACCCGCTGGACGCGCGGAACATCGCCGAATGGCCGCTGCCGGAGGACCCCATGGCGGCGGGCCAGGCCCGCGACCTGGTCCGCGCCCAGCTCACCGACTGGCACCTCTCCGACGAGGACCTGCTCATGACCACCGAACTCGTGGTCAGCGAGCTGGTAGGAAACGTCGTCCGGCACGCCTGCGGCCCCATCCGGCTGCGCATGCTCCGCGGCCGCGCACTGATCTGCGAGGTCTCCGACGCCAGCCTGACCACACCCCACATCCGCCACACCTCGGCCACCGACGAGGGCGGCCGCGGTCTGCAGCTCGTCTCCGCGCTCTGCCAGCGCTGGGGCACGCGCCACACGCTCACCGGCAAGTCCATCTGGACCGAACAGCCCCTGCCCGCGGACGGCTGACCGGGCACGGGGCGTCGGCAGGGCCGGCCTACTTCTGCTGACCCTCCTCGCGGGCCTGCCGGAAGGCGTCGGAGATCGTCTCGGCGGCACCGGACAGTGCGCCCTTGGTCTTGCCGCGGGCGCCGGACTCCATCATCTTGCCGGTGAGCTCGGTCAGTCCGGCCGGCTTGCGCGGGCCCGCCTCCAGGTCGAGGCGGTTGCACGCCTCGGCGAAACGCAGGTACGTGTCGACACTGGCCACGACGATCCGTATGTCGATCTTGAGGATCTCGATTCCGACCAGGGAGACGCGGATGAACGCGTCGATCACGAGTCCCCGGTCCAGAATGAGTTCCAGGACGTCGTAGAGGCCGCTGGAACCACCGCCGCCACCACTCTGCTGCGTCGCCACCGTCATCGCCATCAACCCCTTGCCCTCGTCGTACGGCCGCCCCTGCCAAGCCCCTCGCCCGGCATCCGGTCACACGGCCGACCGGCGACGGGCACGTCTGCTAGCGCGGGTAACCGCTCCCGGGGCCGAGCAAACAATCGTGCGAAGGAGGGGGAGCCGGTCACGCCGGGGACGGGACGGGCAGGAGTTGCCTCACGTCAGGCGCGTGAAACCCTGACAGGGTGAGCAAGACAGCTTTGATCGTCATCGACATGATCAACACGTACGACCACGAGGACGCCGAGCTGCTGATCCCCTCGGTGGAGCCGGTCGTGCCGGTGATCGCCGACCTGCTGGAGCGCGCACGGGGCCACGGCATGCCGGTCATCTACGTCAACGACAACTTCGGCGAGTGGCGCTCCCACCACGGCGAACTTCTGGATCACGCCCTGAGCGGGCCCCACGCCGATCTGGTCGACCCGCTGAAGCCGGACGCGGACTCGCTGTTCGTGCTCAAGGCCCGCCATTCGATCTTCTACGAGACGCCCCTGACCTATCTGCTGCATCAGCAGGGCATCCAGCGGCTCGTGCTGTGCGGCCAGGTCACCGAGCAGTGCGTGCTCTACTCCGCCCTGGACGCCCACATCCGGCACTTCGACGTCGTCGTCCTCGAGGACGCCGTGGCCCACATCCACGAGGATCTCGCGAAGGCGGCGCTCCGCATGATGGAGCGGAACATGGGGGCGCGGATCTGCGGGAGCCGGGATCTCTGGGCTTGAGTCCCGGGCGGCGACGCGTGCACCGATGAGTTCCGGGGCCCGCCGGAGTCCGCATCCGTGCAAGGGAACGGCTGTGGAACGAACTCTGTGAGGTACCCATGACCAACGACGCACTGCCGCCCGTCGTCGACACGGCGACCTGGGAGCACCGGCTCGCCGCGCTGCGGGCCCGGGAGAAGGCCGCGACGCGGGAGCTCGACGCCGTCGCCGCCGAGCGTCGTCGCCTGCCGATGGTCGAGATGCCCGACTACGTCCTCGAGGGCGAGGACGGCCCCGTACGGCTGGCGGACGTCTTCGAAGGCAAGCGGCAACTGATCGTCTACAACCACATGTGGTTCGCGGGCAAGGAGTGGCAGTGCCCCGGCTGTACGGGGTTCACCTCCCAGTACACCCGCCTGGACTTCCTGGACGACTACGACGCGCGGTTCGTCATCGTCACCCAGGGTCCGATCAAGGAGGCGCTGGCCTACAAGGAGCGGGTCGGCAACCGGATGACGTGGTACTCGACCGCCGACAGCCCGTTCGGGACCGACGTCGGCGCGCCGCCCGGCGGGGGCTTCGCCGTCAACGTCTTCCTGCGCGACGGCGACACCGTCTACCGCACGTGGCACACGGACGGCCGCGGCACGGAGCAGCTCAGTCACTCCTTCGCGCTGATCGACGTCCTGCCGTACGGACGTCAGGAGGAGTGGCAGGACTCCCCCGAGGGCTGGCCGCAGTCGCCGACGTACAGCCGGTGGGCTTCGTCGCAGGACATCGCGGCGCGGTACGGGCCGGGGGCCGAGGGGCGCTGAGGGAGCCCGGGTGGCGGGTGGGACCGGTCGGCTCGTGCGGGGCAAGGGCCGGGGCCGGCGGCCGGCGTAACCTTCCTGCGGCTGGGGCGTTGAGCAGGGCACGCGCGCGGACGTCACCCCCCTCCGTCGACGCGTGCGGAGACGAGGGGCCCGAACCCCGCCCGGCATCGGGCCCCTCCCACTCCCGGCTCACTCGTGGGCCTCGAGGAGTTCCCGGGTGCGGCGCAGCAGGGCCTGCCGTACGGAGTCCGGGGCGAGGACGCGCAGCGGGGTGCCCAGGCCGAGGAGGTAGCGGGCGAGGCCGTCCGGGTCGGGGCCGCCTATGTCGACGAGGGTGGCTTCCGGGCCGTCGGGGCGGTGGGTGCCGACCGTCGCGGGGACGACGCGTAGCGCCGCTTCCATGGGCAGGGGCAGGCGGACGGTCGCGGACAGCGGGTAGGGGCCGTTGGCCGTGTTCCGGGAGACCAGCCACGCGGCGTCGGGCGGGTCGGTGAGGTCGGCCGGTCGGCCGGTGGGCTGGAGGCGGTCGATGCGGTCGGCGCGGAAGGTTCGCCACTGGTCGCGTGCCACGTCGCGCGCGACGAAGTACCAGCGGCGGTTGGTGCGGACGAGGCGGTAGGGGTCGACGTCCCGGAGCGTGGCCCGTCCCTCGGCGTCGACGTACGACAGCCGGGCGCGCTCGCCGGCGCGGCAGGCGAGGGCGAGTTCGAGCAGGAGGCCGGTTCTGATCCGTGGCCCGTCGGCCGCGGGGAGGCTGACGAAGGCGTCGTCCAGTGCGCCCAGTCGCTCGGCGATCCGCCCGGGCAGTACCTGGCGCAGCTTGAGCAGGGCCGACAGCGCGGCCTGGTCACTCCCCAGGGCGTCGCCCTGCGCCGCCTCCCGCAGTCCGACCGCGACGGCGAGCGCCTCCTCGTCGTCGAGGATCAGCGGCGGCACCCGGGTGCCGGCACGGAGGCGGTAGCCGCCCCAGGGGCCGGGTTCGGAGTCGACGCTGTAGCCGAGTTCACGGAGCCGGGAGATGTCCCGGCGGACCGTGCGGTCCGTGACCTGGATGCGTTCGGCGAGTTCGGCGCAGGTCCACGACGGCCGGGAGGACAGCAGCGACAGCAGTCGCAGGAGGCGGGCGGAGGAGCCGATCACGGGGGAAGTTTTCCACACCGGGCCACGACCAGGACCGTAGCTGTCCGGGTCACGGCCTAGCGTTCCCCGCATGAGCACCCACACCGGTTCCGCACCCGAGTTCCGCTACGCCGCCGTCACCCTCGACTGCGCCGACACGGCCGTGATGGCCCGCTTCTACGGCGAACTGCTGGGCATGTCGGCGCTGTTCACCAGCGATGACTTCACCCTGATCGGCAAGGACGGAGCGACCCCTCTCGGCTTCAACCGCCTGCCCGACCACCGCCCGCCCACCTGGCCCGACCCGGCCCAGGAGAAGCAGGCGCACATCGAACTGGGCGTCGACGACCTGGACACCGCCGAGCAGCGCCTCTTCGAACTCGGCGCTTCCAAGCCGGAGTTCCAGCCGCAGCCCGAGCGCTGGCGGGTGTTCCTCGACCCCGCCGGCCATCCGTTCTGCATCACGACGTTGGTCTGACCGGGTGTACAGGTGCCCCTGGGCCACGGGGGCGACGACCGCTGACGGACGGGTCGGGACGCTGTGGCGCGGGGTGGCGGTTCACGCCCCCGTCACCGCCGTCAGCGCGGGTCACGGTGCGGACCTCAGCGTCGGGTCAGTGCCAGCACACTGAGGCCGAACATCAGGACGCCCAGCGGAAGATGGACGGACGGCACGTGGGCGATGCCGAGGACGACCTGGACCGAGGCGAGCACGAGGAAGCCCGCGGCCTGCCAGACGGGCCGGGGCGAGCCGCCGCCCGGCTTCCAGGCCAGCACGGCCGCGAGGACGTACAGCATCGAAGCCCCGTACATCACACGGGCTCCGACGCTGTGCAGCGTCTCCCCGTAGGACGCGGTCAGCAGGAGCCCCGCGGAGACCGCCTGGAGAAAGATGGTCAGGGTCTGCAGGGCGATCGCGATACGCAGGAACGAGGTGATGCGCCGGGTGGTCGCCGTCTTCGTCCGGGTGGCCATGTGACAGTCCCCTTTTCCGCCCTCGGGCAGTTGATCGATAAGGTCTCACCCGTCCGACGACGCGGGACCGCGAAAGGTAAGGCGAGGGGGCGGCCGGAAGCATGGGAGGTGTCGTGACCGGCACCGACGGGATCGCCGGTGAGCGCAGTCAACTGATCAACGTCGCTTACCGGTTGCTGGGTTCGGTGAGCGAGGCCGAGGACGCGGTGCAGGACGCCTACGCACGCTGGTACGGCCTGCCGCAGAGCCGGCGGAAGGACATCCTCTCCCCCGGTGCCTGGCTGACGACGGTGACCGGCCGTATCTGCCTGGACCTGCTCGGTTCGGCGCGGGCCCGTCGTGAACGCTACGTCGGCGCGTGGCTGCCCGAGCCGCTGCCCGACCGTGCCGAGTGGGGCCCCGCAGGCGGTGCCGGGGCCACGGGGCCCGGGGACCCCGCCGATCAGATCGTCCTGGACGAGTCGGTGTCCATGGCGTTCCTCGTGGTCCTGGAGTCGATGACGCCCGCCGAGCGGGTGGCCTTCGTGCTGCACGACGTCTTCCGGTACCCGTTCGCCGAGATCGCCGGCGTCGTCGGGCGGACCCCCGCCGCGTGCAAGCAGCTGGCGGCCTCCGCCCGGCGGCGGGTGGACGTCTCGCGGGATCCTGTCGCGGCGGACGGCCGGGCGGACGTGGTCAGGCGCGTCAAGGAGGCGTGGGAGACCAAGGACATCGCGGCCCTCGTCGGTGTCCTCGACCCCGCTGCCGTGATGACCGCCGACGGCGGCGGCATGGTCGGCGCGGTGCCGCGCCCGGTCGAGGGCGGTGCGCGCATCGCGCAGTACATGGTCGCCATCGCCGACAAGGCCCCGGGTCTCGTGCTCCTGGAGCGGTCGGTCACCGGGGTACCGGGTCTGGTGGCCGAACGGGACGGCGTCGTCATGACCGTGGCCTCGTTCGACGTCTCCGACGGTCGGGTCACCCGGATCTGGGCGGTCCGCAATCCGGAGAAGCTGCGGCCGTGGGCGGCGCGGCGGGACTGAGCACCTGCGGCACCGTCACACCGGGGCGATGCGGGCCTTGAGCAGGCAGAACACGTTGCCCTCGGGATCGGCGAGGACGTGCCAGGGCTCCTCGCCGGTCTGGCCGATGTCGGCCGGACGCGCCCCGAGCGTCAGGAGGCGTTCCAGCTCGGCGTCCTGATCGCGGTCCGTGGCGTTGACGTCGATGTGCAGCCGGGGCTTTCCCTCCTCCGGTTCCTCCGTGCGGCTGAGGAAGATCGTCGGCTGCGGGCCGCCGGCTCCCTCGGGCGGGCCGATCTCGACGCCGCCGTCCTCTTCGCGGCCGAGCACGGCGAAGTCCAGGACGTCACACCAGAACCGCGCCAGGGCCTCGGGGTCGCGGCAACCGAGCACGAGTTCACCGATTCGCGATGCCATGGACGAAACCTATCCCCGGCGTGGGTCTGTTCGAGCGGAGGACCGGCCGGCCGTGGCCCTTGCGGCGGTGGCTGATGGAGCACGGCCGGTCGGTCGGGGGCGGTCGGTCAATCGGTCAGCCGGTCGGCCGGTCAGCGCCTGATTCGGTCAGCCGGTCAGCGGACTCGGATGAACAGCACGTCGTATCCGCTGTTGGTGCTGCGGTTCTTGACGTAGACGCCGTCGGATCCGCCGTCGGGATTGCCGAACAGTCACACAACCTCAGTCGACTTCCAGAACGTCACCTGCTCCGGCGCAACAACGTCGCAGCTCACGACGGGAGACCCCAACCATCGGCGGAAACGACGGCGGCAGCTTCACCAACGCCGTCAAGAACTGCTACGTGGTCGTCGTATGCAAGAGGAACGACTACACGGGAAAGATCGACCAAGCGGTCGCCGATACCGGAACCGTGATCGACGAGATCGCCAACGCCGCACCGAACGCCCAGATCGTTCTCATGGGCTACCCCCACATCGTCGGCGACAGCCAGTGCTGGGCAGGCGACTTCGATACTCTGAACTACCTGGCCGACTACATGCGCGACAAGCAGAAAACCAAGATCGACGAGCTAAAAAGGAGCGGCACCAAGGTGGCGTTCGCCGATCCCGTCCCCGCGTTCAAGGGTCACGGGTTGTGTGACAGCGACGAATGGATCAACGGAGTAGTGGCAGGTCCCCATGGGGACGGCGACTTCCACGACGGAGACCCCGCCAACCAGGCTCCCTGCATCACCAAGCCGGGGCAGAACACCTGCCTCAGCCTTGAACCATTCCACCCGAGAAATGCGGGAACGACGGGTTACGCGCAGGTCATGGGCCAGGCTCTGACCGACATCGGATACAAGGGCGCTAATGCAGTCCCTTCATAGGCGCGGTCGGGTGGTCATGGCACGGCTGGAGCCTGCCATGACCACCGGCTGTCTGACCGTCCTGGTCGTGGTGATCGCCGTGCTCAGCACCGTACTCGGCGCGTTGTGGTACTGGACCCGCCACACCGACACGGTCAATGTCGAGCACCGGCAGCAGGCTTTGCAAGCGCTCGACGAACAACTCCGCCGAACGAAGAACGACACCATACATGCCCTCGACAATGAAAGCTCCGGTGATCCGGACGTACTCACAGCCGTGATCCACCAGCACACGGGCGCTCCCGTAATCTCGTACGACGCGTCCCGTCACGCGTTCAGGGCTCGCATGGTCAAACGGGTCGAGTACGAGTCCAGGACACTCTTCGGCACCAGCGAGGGCGTGATCGACAGATGCCTCGACTACACCTACGCCCCCGCTGAAAACCGCGGTTGGACGTCAACGATGTCCGTCTTGAAGGACGACACCTGCGCCCCCTCCGACTCGGTCGGCAGCGCCGCTCGGATCGCCGCCCAGCGTGTCGCTGCCTTGGATGCGTCGGAGCTGACTCGCATTGGATTGCGGAGGGCACTCACGCCCTACCGGCGGTTCCTCACGGTCAACGCCGTCACGAGAACCGGAGGCACGGTGAGGGTGTCGGTCATGGTGTCGGAAGAGTCCACCCGGCAGTGCTATCGGATCACGCGCAGCGGTTCACAGGTCCTGTCCGTGCCCGCACAAACCTGCCAGGGTTAAGGGAACGTCTTCGCCCGTGCCCGCGTAATCGACCCAGTGGGACCTAACGCCACCGCAGGGCCGCACTGGGAGCTCTCTTCAGCCGCCCGAGCACCCTTCGCGCACTCAAAGCCCTCGACGCAGCAGAGCGAGTTTTTCTCCATCTGATGCGCCGGACGGCTTCCCGCAGCCGGTCGTGCAGTTCGGTTGCCAGTCCCGTGTCCCGCCAGCGGGCGAAGGAGGCGTAGACGCGCGGCCAGGGCGGGAAGTCCGCGGGCATCGCCTGCCACTTGATGCCGTTGTCGACGAGATAGCGCACTGCGTCGATTCGGCATCGCTCATGTCCGAGCCGTATCGGGGCCGGCGCTGCGGCCGGTCGACCGCGTTCCCGAACCTGTGGGCGAGGCAGTCACACCCACGAGTGAACGAAGTGGACTCGACGACCACGACCACGCGACACTTTCGACAACAGGGCCTCTGCTTCTCGCTGGACTCGACATCCGCGAGCTACCAAGAGGCCCTTCCTTCATGCCCTCGCCCCGGACAACTCATCCGAACCAGGCTCCCGTTCGAACCTGTGCGACCGCGCGAGCGGATAGAGAACAGGCAGTAACGCCACCGGCCTGGAGCGGCTGCGCCACCTGCTGACCATCCCGATCAGCTGACCACTCACGTCCCACCCTCAGCGCCCCCGAGCCCCGGCCACATGCCCCACGCCGGGTCTTGCGTGGCTTGTCCCCATCCCAGGCAGTGTCGGCTTGCCGGAAGGACGCTCCCGCCCCCTCCCCCTGGGGGTGTGGTCGAGCCCCCGGCTGTCGGGCCGCCCTCACCCGTGCCCCCTGGGCGGCCCGGCACCCCAGCCACCCGCGACGCACGCGACGGGAGAAGGCTCAGTGCCGGAAGCCCTGTCGGCTGAGTTGGGACGGTCGGTACGGCCCCGGGTCCCGCACGCGGAAGCCCTCCGCGTGCGGGGTACGCCGTACCCACCCTGCTCGTTGCAGAACGCCACGAGCCGGTGCCGCCGCCCGCCCCCGTTCAAAGTGGCGGAAGGCGCGTTCGGAACCGGGCACAGATTCGGGCTGCGTCGCCGATGCGCCCGTTGTGAGCCCCTGGCGTGCCGGGTTACCAACTGCTTTTGGTCACGCCAGGGAGCTCGCCCGCGTGGGCCATCTCGCGTACGCGGATGCGGGATAGGCCGAAAGTGCGCAGGTAGCCGCGGGGGCGGCCGTCCACGGAGTCGCGATTGCGCAGGCGGGTGGCGCTGGCGTCGCGGGGCTGCCGGCGCAGTTCCCGCTGGGCGGCGGCGCGGTCCTCGTCGGAGCTTCCGGGGAACGCGATGATCGCCTTCAATGCGGCGCGGCGCGCGGCGTATCGGGCCACGATGAGGCGCCGCTGCTCGTTCTTCGCGATCTTGCTCTTCTTCGCCATCAGACCTTCCCTCCACGGGCGCGGATGCGGGCCACCGCGGCCTCGATACCGATGGTGTCGACCGTCTTGATGCCCTTGGCCGAGAGCGTGAGCCGGACGTGGCGGCCTTCGCTCGGCAGCCAGTAGCGCTTGCTCTGGATGTTCGGGTCGAAGCGGCGCTTGCTGCGCCTGTGCGAGTGGGAGATGTGGTGGCCGAAGCCGGGCTGTCGGCCGGTGAGTTGGCAGTGGGCGGACATGGCTGTTCCTCCTTTGGGTGGGTGCAGCAGCACACTAGCGCCAGATGAAAATGAAAATCAATCTCTTGTATGGTGCTGTCCATGGCCCGCAACGAACTACGCCCGATCATCAAGCTGAGGTCCACCGCCGGTACCGGCTACACCTACGTGACCCGCAAGAACCGTCGTAACAACCCCGACCGGCTCACCCTGCGCAAGTACGACCCGGTCGCCGGCCGCCATGTCGACTTTCGTGAGGAGCGCTGAAAGCCGTGAAGCCCGGAATCCACCCTGAGTACCGCCCGGTCGTCTTCCGTGACCGGGCCGCCGACTACGCCTTCCTCACCCGGTCCACGGCCACGAGCGACAAGACCATCGCTTGGGAGGACGGCAACACCTACCCGGTCATCGACGTCGAGGTCTCCTTGGCGAGCCACCCCTTCTACACCGGCGCCCAGCGGGTCCTGGACACCGCGGGGCGGGTCGAGCGCTTCGAGCGGCGGTACGGAAATGGACGGAGCGAGCAGTGAACCGGGACGAGGTACGGCTGCCGGTCGCGATCGTCGCCGGGTTGCACGCCGACGCCCGCCGGGCCGCCGTAGAACAGATCCTGCGTACGGTCCCCGGCTCTGTCGCGCTGCACCACGACCTGACATCCGCCGTCGACAGCGCGGTGCACCGGACGGTGCGCGATGCCCACGGCCTGCTGGGCAGTGGCGACGCACCCCTGGTGAACGACTGCGCGTGCTGCGCGCTGCGCGAGGATCTCGTCCCCGAACTGCTACGTCTCGCGCAGGAGGGCAGGCATCGTCTGGCCGTGGTGGAACTGTGGGATTCCGTCGAGCCGCAGGCCATGGCTGGAGTCATCGCCGCCGCGGGCGCACCGCTGGCGCTGACCGGGGTCGCCACCGCGGTCGACCCGGCACTCGTCCTGCCGTACCTGGCCAACGGCGACGACCTGGGCGACGTCGGCCTCGCGGCCGCTCCGACCGACCAGCGCACGGTCGCTGACACCTTCGCCCGGCAGCTGGAGTACCCCACGGTGATCGCCCTCGGCGACGGTACTTCTTGCGACGAGGCCGCCGACGACGCCGACCACGCGCTGCTCGCCCAGCTCACACCAGGCGCACGAAGCGTGCGGGTGGAAAGCGACGGTGCCCTGGGGGCAGCGCTGTTGGCGGGCTTCGACGTGGCGGCGGCCGCCGCCCGTGTGCATCCAGCATGCGCGCTGCTGCCGCAGTCGTGCGACGAGCACGGTGTGAGATCCTTCGTCTGGTGGCGCGAACGGCCCTTCCATCCGCAGCGCCTGTACGCGGCGCTTGAGGACCTCACCTGCGCCGCCGCGCGCAGCCGGGGGCGGTTCTGGCTGGCGGACCGCCCCGACACCCTGTTGTCCTGGGACGCCGCCGGCGGCGCGCTGTGCGTGGAGTCGGCCGGGCCCTGGCTGGCAGCTCTGCCCGACGCCGCCTGGGAGATGGTGCCCGCCGAGCGCCGTCTCGCCGCCTCCGTGGACTGGCACCCGGAACACGGCGACCGCTGCCAGTACCTCACCTTCACCTCGCCCGGCCTGGACTGCGACGGCCTGTCGGCCCTGCTCGATTCATGCCTGCTCACGGACGAGGAGTACGCGGCGGGCAGGGACCGCTGGAAGCAACTCCCGCACGCCTTTGACGACTTGCTCGACCGCGTGACCTGAAGAGAGAGGACCGACCTCACCATGTCCCGACGCACAAGCATCCGGCGTCAGACCGCCAGGCGTCAGCGCATCAACCCGCTGGACGCCGCCGGCATCACCTATGTCGACTACAAGGAAACCGAATTGCTGCGGAAGTTCGTCTCCGACCGCGGCAAGATCCGCAGCCGTCGGGTGACCCACGTGACGCGTCAGCAGCAGCGGCAGATAGCGCAGGCCATCAAGAACGCACGCGAGATGGCGCTACTGCCCTACGGCTCTCGATAGGGCGACGGCCACGTGCGGGAGGCATCAGAAGCACTGCGGCTTCTGATTTTCCTACGTGGTCTCGGAGGCGCCGGCTCCTTCCGTCACGCCCGGTACCGGTAGCGGATCCGGCCGCGGGTGAGGTCGTAGGGGCCGGCGTTCCAGGCTGCAGCGGGTGGCATCGCTGGACAGCACGCGCAGCAGCCGGCCGCGTTCCTGCCGAACGGGAGAACTCAGGGCTCCCGCATCCGGACGGAGGCCGGAGCTCTCGGGGGGATTGTTCGAAATCCCATGATTTGGTCATGACGGCGTGGGGGCGGGTCTCGGACGGCTCACTCGCCTATCTTCGTCGCGTATCCGATATTTGGAGTAGAAATGCCAAAAGCGGATGGAGTGATTGATGCGGTCGGAGGGGCGGCGGCAGTAGCCGTTCGTAGGCCTGAACGTCGCCGCATCTCATGGCCGATGGTGGCCGGAAGCCTGGCAGTCGTGAGTGTGGCTGTCCTGGGTCCGGCGGCTTGGGGCGCTCAGTGGCTCAGTCATCCCGCCGTCCAAGCCTGGCGCACGGTGTGCCTTGCCATCACTGTTCAGGCGCTTCCCTTTCTCCTCTTGGGCACGGTTCTGTCCGGCGCGATCAATGCGTTCGTACCCGCCGAGCTGTTCACGCGGGTCCTGCCGAAGCGACCCACGCTCGCGGTTCCGGTGGCCGGCGTGGCAGGCGCCGTGCTACCCGGCTGCGAGTGCGCCTCCGTGCCGGTCGCGAACAGCCTGATGTGCCGGGGTGTCGCCCCGGCCGCCGCCTTCGCTTTTCTGCTCTCCGCGCCCGCGATCAACCCGGTGGTACTGACCGCCACCGCTGTGGCCTTCCCCGGCAGTCCGGCGATGGTCGTGGCCCGGCTGCTTGCCTCGCTCGCGACCGCCGCCGCGATGGGCTGGTTGTGGCTCTGGCTGGGCCGGGAGGAATGGCTGCGGCCGACCGTCCGGCACACCGGTCACCGGCACGGTCACAGCCGGTGGACCGAGTTCCGTCTCGGCTTCCAGCACGACCTCCTGCACTCCGGAGGCTTCCTCGTCCTCGGCGCCATGGCGGCGGCCACCTTCAACGTGACCGTGCCGCGCTCCGTCCTCGACACCTTCTCCGGATCGCCCGGGTGGTCGGTCCTCTTCCTGGCCGGACTGGCTGTGGTGCTGGCGGTGTGCTCGGAGGCCGACGCTTTCGTCGCGGCATCGTTGACCGGGTTCTCGCCGACCGCGCGGCTCGCGTTCATGGTGGTCGGGCCGATGGTCGACCTGAAGCTGATCGCGCTTCAGGCAGGTACGTTCGGGCGGGAGTTCGCCTGGCGTTTTTCCACTGCGACCACCGTGGTGGCGGTCGCCGCCAGCGCACTGATCGGAGGCGCGCTGCTGTGAGACGCCCCGTACAGGCCTCGCTCCTGGTCCTGACCGGCGCCGGTCTGCTGCATTCCGCTCTCCTCACCGACCGCTACCTGCGGTACGTCAAGGAAGGGCTGCGCCCGCTGCTGATCATCTCCGGCTTCCTGCTGGTGCTACTCGGCCTGGCGGGGGCGGTGCTCGACCGGGGACGGGATGAGCATGCCGACGACGGGCACGGTCACTCCGGCGCACCGCGCATCGCCTGGCTGCTGTTCCTGCCCGCGCTGAGCCTGCTCCTCTACGCCCCGCCGGCCCTCGGCGCGTACACCGCGGCACGCTCGAACGACAAGGCGGTCAAGGAGCACAACCAGTTCGCTCCACTGCCCGCGACCTCACCGCTGCCCATGACCCTCACGGACTTCACCGCCCGCGTCCGCCAGGACCGCGCACGTGCCATCAAGGGCCGCACCATTCTGATGACCGGCTTCGTCACCCCGGCCGAGCGGGGGGACGGCTGGTATCTGACCCGGATCATCTTCACCTGCTGTGCGGCGGACTCGCAGTCCGTGAAGGTGCGGATGTACGGGACTCAAGCCCCACCCGCCAACACCTGGCTGGCGGTGACCGGCACCTGGCATCCGAAGGGCACGCTCGGCACGAGGACCGCCGAAGCCGCCCTCGACATCCACGGCACCAGACCGATGACCCCACCCGTCAATGCCTACACGGACGACCTACCGCTCACACCCGACTCAGCAGCCGGCAGTGAGCTTAGTCCTGCCCGCGTTCTTGCCGGTCTTGATGCTGAGCTTGCCCGCGATCGACCGGGTCGCACCCCAAGGTCGTCGTCTCGGTCGGCGGTCAGGGGCGTGGGGTGACAGCTGGTTGCTGCCACCCCGGCCGGTGCTTACAGGCCCCGTGAGCGGGCTCTGTCGGCCGCTGTGTCCGTCAGTTGTAGACGGCCCAGGCCAGTTGCTGGGAGTTGGTCTGGGCGGGGCAGGACGCCTTGCCCTGGTTGAGCTGGGCGGAGAAGACGTTGACGTCGACGCCGCAGAACGCGGCGGCCACCGGCACGGACACGTTCTGCAGCAGCACGACCTGGTTGCCGTTGAGCAGGTTGTTGGCCTCGACGTTGACCAGGCTGCCGTGGGCCGGCGTGGCCAGTGCTGGGGCCGCGGCCGAACCGATGATCGCGGCGCCGGCCAGCACCGCGGCGGCGATGGCCTTCTTCACCTTGAGCATGAGCGTTGTCCCTTCCGAACGGTCGAGCAGGAACTGCGGTGGCTGGCCAGCCGTCCGGAAACTTATCCCGTGGCCGGATTAGGCGACTATCACCCCTCCACGCCGATACGCCGGTATCCGCCACATGTCGTGGGCGCCTGACCGGCACTCACCAGGCCGGAGCTCCGCACATATCGGGCATTTTGGTGGTGGGGGAAACGTCAATGCGGTAGGCGGAAAGGCAATGGACTGGGCCAATGGTCCCCGGACACGTTGACCGACAACGTTCGCTTACATGGACAACCTTCAAAGCCCAGACCGAACGGACCGCTGTGAGAGCGGCCCGCACGCAATCACCACGGCTGCCTACTTGAATTCCACCCGTCCGGCCGGGGCGGCCCCGGTCGTCAGCGCCTCGCAGGCCGCCTGCCAGGCGTGGTCGTCGGGCTGGAACTGGGTGTGCAGGTAGGCCGAGGTGAGGCGCGCGAGGGCGGCGACCCGCTCGGGGCTCTCGTCGGTGGTCTCGGCGGCGTCGTATCCGGAGATGCCGCCGAGCAGGTGCCCGGCGCCGAAGAGGGTGAGCAGGGTCTTGGGTGCGGGGGCGAGGCGGTAGGGGTCGGTGTGCCAGTCGGGGCCGACGTCGGTGAAGTGCTTGGAGTCGTCCTGGTCGCCGGCGACGACCAGGGTGGGCGTGGCCATCGTGGAGAAGTCGGTGGTGTGGAAGAACGGCACCATCTCGGCCATCGGTCCGTTGAGGATGTCGCCGCCCCTGCCAGGTGCGGCCAGCAGCACACCCACCTTGATCCGGGGCTCGAGCAGGTTCACTTCCTCCCCGGTGTCGGGGTCGGCGCTGCGGGCGCCCAGCAGGAGGCTGGCGGTGTGGCCGCCGAGGGAGTGCCCTGCGACCGCGATCTTGTCGTGGTCGATGCGCCCTGCGAGCTGCGGCACGGTCTTCTCGATCTCGTCGAGCCGGTCGAGGATGTGGCTCATGTCCTCGGCACGGGAGCGCCAGAAGACGGGGGCTCCGGGGGTGTCGGCGAGCTGACGACTCAGTGTGCGGGAGCTGAGGTGGGTGGGCTGGATGACGACGAACCCGGCTGCCGCCCAGAGATTGGCGATGGGCGCGTACCCGTTGAGCGAGGACAGGTTGTTGGAGCCGCCGTGGCCGTGGGAGAGCAGGATGACGGGCAGGCCGGTCCCGGTGGCGGGCGCGGAGACACGGACCTGGAGGTCCACGGGCCGTCCAGGCACGGACAGGACCACCGGGCTGTACGACAGGACGGGAGCGGGCGAGCCGAAGGCGGCGGCGGATCCGGTTGATGCAGTCATGATGAGCGGTCTCCTTATGGAACCTGCACCGTTGCCGGCACCAAGCCCGGGCGGTGGCAGGCGAGTGGTCAGACGTGTCTGACCTCAGCTATCCTGAAACGGAACGTTGCTCCATTTATTATTCGGAGCGATGTTCCGCTTTGTCAACGGTGATGGAAAGGAAGCCTCGTGTCCGCCGAGAGCCCCACCGGGAAGCCGTCGGCCCGAACCAAGCGGGCCGACGCGGTACGCAACCAGCAGACGCTGCTCAGCGCCGCCGCCAAGGTCTTCGTCACCTCGGGTGTCGACGCGCCGATCCGCCAGATCGCGGCCGAAGCGGGCGTCGGGATGGGCACGATCTACCGCCACTTCCCGACCCGGGCGGATCTGGTCACCGCCGTCTACCGTCACCAGATCGAGGCATGCGCCGAGGCAGGCCCAAGCCTGCTGGCCGGCGCCGACTCTCCATTCGAGGCGCTGCGCCAGTGGATCGACCTCTTCGTCGACTTCCTGGTCACCAAGCACGGACTCGCCGACGCCCTGCAGTCGGACAGCAGCCGCTTCGCCGCGCTGCACACCTACTTCCTCGACCGCCTGGAACCCGTGTGCGCGCAGCTGCTCGACGCCGCGGTCGACGCCGGCGACATCCAGGCCGGCACGCAGCCCGTCGAGCTGATGCGCGGCATCGGCAACCTGTGCATCGGACGCGACAGCGACCCGCGCTACGACCCCCGCCGATTGATCGAACTGCTCCTCCAGGGACTCCGGCAACCCCGGCCTGCCTGACGGAACGAACCGGTGAACCCCGGGAGGGCAACGCTCTCACAAGCAGGCCGGTGGGCGCGCGAGGGCTGCGAGCCCCCGTTGGCACGCCGCCTGTGCCTTGCTTCCGACCCCCCCGGGCCCTTCGTCGCGCTCGTGACGGTGGAGGCCGGGGACGGCGCTTCCGCTGGTGTCACGCCCAGCCGGGTGGCTGGCTTGCGCTGCTGCCTGGCGCCGTTGGCCGGGCTGAACAGGGTCCCGCGCCGACGTAGCTGCGCGAGCAGCGTTCCGTCCATGTCGGTGACGATCAGCCGGATGTCGTCGGGCAGGCTGGGGCGGTCGGCGTGGAGGGTGTGGGTGCGCTTCCTCGAGTCGGTGGTCGGAGCGTCTCGGGCGGTCACTGCTGCAGGGCGGGATGGGCGGACCGGACGATGAGAGTGCGCAGTTCCTCCACCGCTTTAGTGCGGGCGCCGTCCAGATCAGGTGACGTGAGGATGGCGGCGGTGACAGGCACGGGTCGCGGACTCCGGCCGAAGTCCTCGGCCACGGCGGTGGTGATGCCCGCTCGGGTGCCCCATTCCCCACCGATGACGATCATGCTGGGGTCGGTCAGAGCGACCGCTGCGGTCAGGACGCCGCCGATCGCCCGGGCCAGCACGGCACGCAGACTCTTTGCCTGCTCGTCCGCTGCGGCCAGTCGGGAGACGAGAGCGTCGGTGTCGATGGCGGTCGAGTCCGGGTGACGCAGGTCAAGTGCCGCGAAGACCTCGGTGAACCGCATGGCGGCGCCGCCGGGGCCCACGGTGTACAGGTGAGCGATCTCGCCGGCCAGGCCGTGGTGGCCGCGGCGCACCTGGCCGTCGCTGACGACGGCGCAGCCCAGGCCACGGCCGAGATGGAGGTAGACGAAATCGTCGACACCGGCTGCGCACCCATGGTCGCGCTCGGCGCTTGCCGCCCAGTTGACGTCATTGTCGACCAGCACAGGTCCTCTGACATGGGCGGCCAGGACGGAAGGCGGATCGAGATCACCGACCAGGAAAGGTGCGTCGGGCAAGTGGACAAGCCGGCCGGTGGCACGGTCGACGGGATCGGCGGCACTCACCACCGCGGTACGCAAAGGCCCCGAAGCGCTGCCGCTGATGCCGGCGGCGGCTTCCGCGAGAGCTGAGGCGACACGGTCGGGTCCGTCTCGGCGTTCGAGCGCGCTGTGCACCTGCTGCAGAACCGTGCCGTGGACGTCGACGGCCTCGGCGGTCACGCCGTGCGGGGTGATGCCGGCCACCAGCGCGGCGCCGGTGTCCGGAGCGAGGGCGTAGTACGCGCCGACGCGGCCCCGCCCGGCAGTGCGGTCCCCGGTGTCAGCGACGAGCCCGGCGTCGACCAGACGCTGGACGCTGTCGGAGATCGTCGGTTTGGAAATCCCGGTGTGCGCGGCGATCTCCGCCCGTGTCAGCTGCGGGTGAGTCATCAGGATGCGCAGCACGTTCTCGTCGGTCAGACTGCGCAGCATTTCCAGCGAGGGCTTCGGCGGTGCCATGCGCACATTCTAGTAAGGACTCTTGCCTAAAGGTGGGTGGGGCTCTAGCGTAGTTCTAGTAAGGAGTCCTCACTAAAGGAGCCGAGTGATGACGCTCGCCACTGAACCGCAGCACACCCTTCCGCCTCTGCCGCACTGGGAGGAGACCCCGGAGGATCTCGGGGCCGCCATCCGCGCGATCAAGCCCGCTCTGCGGGCCCGGATCGAGGCCTCGGGCCGTACCGTCGCGGAGGTCTTCGCCGCCGCCGAGCGCCGCGTCGAAGAGCGCATCCAGGAAATCGAGGCGGACCGCACCCGCGGTGAGGAGGTCTGGCCTGTCATCGACTACGACGTGATCCGGGCCGGCGCGGTCAGGCCCGCGGAGCTCGCCAAGCTCGCTCGACGCGGCTGCCTGGTCGTACGCGGCCACTTCCCCCGAGAGCAGGCCCTGGCCTGGGACGCCGACATCGTCGACTACGTCGAGCGCAACGACTTCTTCGAGAAGTACACCGGCCCCGGGGACGACTTCTTCGGCAGCGTCGGATCAAAACCGGAGATCTACCCCGTCTACTGGTCCACGGCCCAGATGCAGGCCCGCCAATCAGAGCGGATGTCCACGGTCCAGACATTCCTGAACTCGCTGTGGCGCCACACCTCGAAGGATGGAACCCAGTGGTTCGACCCGGACCGTGACGCGCTCTACCCCGACCGGATCCGCCGCCGCCCCCCGGGCGCCGACTCCGCGGGCCTCGGGACCCACTGCGACCCCGGCACGCTCGACCTGTGGATGACCGAGGACTACCAGAAGGCCTTCCGGCACGTCTTCGACGGCACCGTGGAGTCCTACGACCCGTGGGACGCCGCCCACCGCACCACCGGCGCGCAGTACCCCGGCTCGACCATGTGCTCCGCCTTCCGCACCTTCCAGGGCTGGACCGCCCTGTCCGACATGAACGCAGACCAGGGCGTGCTCCACACCGTCCCGATCCCCGAAATCATGGCCTACCTCCTGCTACGCCCTCTGCTCCCCGACGTGCCCGAGGACTCGATGTGCGGCGTGCGCACCAACCAGGTCTTCCCCGTCACCAAGAGGTGGCACCCGGCGCTGTACCGGGCCCTCAGTCCCATCCCCGACGTCAAGGCCGGAGACTCGGTGTGGTGGCACTGCGACATGATCCACAGCGTGGCACCCGTGGAGAACCAGAAAGGCTGGGGCAACGTCATGTACATCCCCGCCGCTCCCTGGTGCGCCCGTAACGAGCGGTATGCCGCGCAGGTCCGCGAGGCGTTCATGAGCGGTTCCAGCCCCAGCGACTTTCCCGCCGAGGACTACGAGCGCACATGGCCCGACCGCTTCCCGCCCGACGCCCTCAACGACATCGGACGCCGCGGCCTGGATCTCAGCTGACTGCCTTTCGACGCCGGGTGGTGCCGTCTCTGCACGGCCCTACAAGCCTGCAGGCGGCCCCGGGCAGGGCCTGCGCCCCTTCCGTGACCCGGACGCGATCGAAGACGCTGACGCGGAGTGACGGGCGGCGTCATCGTGGTGGGCCGCTGTCGGCTGCCGGGTTCGGTGTCTCGGACCGGGCCTTGGGGTGTGGGTGGGAAAGCCGCAGGAATGCGGTGGCGTGGGGCGCGGTGGGGGCGAGGGTGTAGGTGACGATGGTGAGGCCGGGGTCTGCGGGGACTTCGAGGGCGTCGTAGTCGAGGTCGAGTTCGCCGGCGTCGGGATGGTGGAAGCGCTGCTGGCCGGAGCGGTAGTAGTCGACGTCGTGGTCGTCCCAGCGCTGGGCGAACTCGGCGCTGCAGGTGGTGAGTTCGTCGATGAGGTCGGCGAGGTCGGTGTCGTTGGGGGTGCGGGCGGCTTCGGTGCGCAGGCTGCCGACGGCGTCGTGGGCGATGCCCTCCCAGTCGCGGTAGAAGCGTCGGGCTCGGGGGTCGCGGAAGACGAAGCGGGCCAGGTTGGGGGGCTGCTCGTCACTGTCGAGGGCCTCTGTGTACAGGGCGCGGGCGAGAGTGTTGGTGGCGAGGATGTCCAGGTGGGCGTTGCGGACGAAGGCGGCTGCCCCGGTCATGGCGTCGAGGATCTGTTGGAGGCTGGGCCGTACGTGGCTGGAGCCGCCGTCGCGGTCCGGTAGGCGGTGGGGGTTGTTGGCGGCGCGGACGAGTGCGGCCAGGTGGGCGCGTTCGACGTCGTCCAGGCGCAGGGCGCGGGCGAGGGCGTCGAGGATGTCTTCGGAGACGCCTCCGACGTTGCCGCGTTCGATGCGGGTGTAGTACTCGACGCTGATGGCGGCGAGCTGGGCGACCTCTGAGCGCCGCAGACCCGATACTTGCCGCCGCCCGCCGAAGTCGCGCAGCCCGGCGTCCCTGGGGGTGATGCGGGCGCGGCGGCTGGTGAGGAAGGTGCGGATGTCCTCGCGGACGGTGTCGGCTGGCACGGCTCCAGCGTAGGCCGGTGCCGCGTGCGGGGGTCCCTGCCAGTACCCCTCCCAGCAAGGACTCCCAGGTCAGAGCCGGTGCGTGGTTCTGTGGATGTGTTGGCCGGACCGTCTGGCCCGGCGCGTTTCATTCACTGGAGAGGATCAGCCGACATGACCGTCACCGCTTCCTCGCGTCGCTCACGGGAGGTGGGTACGGCTGACGGCGGCCGGCACGCCACGGCGACGCTGGCCGCCGCCGTGCTGGGGTTTTTCGTGATCACTCTGGACGCGACGATCGTGAACGTGGCCTTGCCCTCGATCCGTGACGCGCTGGGCGGCGGGATCACCGGCCTGCAGTGGGTGGTCGACGGCTACACGCTGATGTTCGCCGCCCTGCTGCTGTCCGCGGGCGCCCTGTCGGACCGGATCGGTGCGCGCAAGGCGTTCGCCGGCGGACTGGCACTGTTCGTCCTCGCCTCGCTGGCGTGCGGGCTGGCCCCGTCGCTGCCGGTCCTCATCGCCGCCCGGGTGGTGCAGGGCATCGGCGCGGCTGTGACCATGCCGACCTCGATGGCGCTGGTCCGGCACGCCTTCCCCGACCCGGCCCGCCGGGCCCGCGCGGTGGGGGTGTGGGCGATGGGCGGCGCCGTGGCCGCCGCCGCGGGACCGGTGCTCGGCGGTGTGCTGAGCCTGGCCTCCTGGCGGATGATCTTCTTCATCAACTTGCCGGTCGGCCTGCTCACCCTGGCCCTGCTCGCCCGCAGCCCGCAGTCCCCGACGCGTCCGGCACCGTTCGACTGGGTCGGGCAGATCACCGGCATCCTCGCCATGGGCGGGCTCACCTTCGGCGCGATCGAGGCCGGCGAGGCCGGATTCACCGCCCCGAAGGTGCTGATCTCAGTCGGTATCGCAGTCGCGGCGTTGGCCGCGTTCGTACTGACGCAGGCCAAGGTGGCGCACCCGATGGTGCCGCTGTCGCTGTTCCGCTCCAGCATGGTGGTGATCGCCACCGGGATCGGCTTCGCGTTCATGGTCGGCTTCTACGGACTGCCGTTCGTCTTCAGCCTCGACTTCCAGCAGCAGCACCACCTGTCCGCCCTCGGTGCCGGCATCGCGTTCCTGCCGATGATGCTGCTCAGCGCCTGCCTGACCCCCTTCTCCGCACGGATCGCGGAGCGCACCGGCCCCCGCGTGCCGGTCATCGCCGGGCTGGTGCTGATCGCGGCCGGATCGATCGCCCTGGCCGTACTGCCGGCCTCGGCACCGGTGTGGACCAGCGCCCTGCTGCTGATCCCCGTCGGGCTGGCCGGGCCGCTGGTGATGCCCCCGACCACCGCGGTGCTGCTGGAGCACGTACCGGCCCAGCATACCGGCACCGCCAGCGGGGTGTTCAACACCAGCCGCCAGATCGGCGGCGCCCTTGCCGTGGCCGTCTTCGGCGCACTGATCTCCGGCACGGCCGGCTTCCAGCACGGCCTGCGCATCAGCCTCATCCTGGCCGCCGTCGTCGCGCTGGCCGCGGCGCTGGCCGCCACCCGCATGGCCGCCGCCCAAAATCGCGCCTGACCCAAGCCACGCCGACCGCGGGGCGATCCGGCACCACCCCTAGCTCACCGCCCCGCCGCCAAGGGGCCCGACGACAGGGATCTCACCCATGTCCGGCAACACCGAACGCGCCTCGGGCGCGGCGAAGATGTTCGGCGCCTTCGCCCCACGACTGGTGCACTTCACCGACGACGTCCTGTTCGGCGAGGTGTGGGAGCGCCCCGGCCTCGACCCGCGCGACCGCTCGCTGATCACCGTGGCGAGCCTGGTCACAGGCGGCAGCACCGAGCAGCTGCGCCATCACCTGGGGCGCGCCAAGGACAACGGCGTCACCGAGGCCCAGCTGATCGAGGCCATCACCCACCTCGCCTTCTACACCGGCTGGCCGCGCGCCATGTCCGCCATGGCCGTCGCCAAGGACCTCTTCACCAGCTGACCCACCCCCTGCCTCGCTCAAGGAGCCACCTGATGGAACTGCGTACGCGTCCCGCGACTGTGAAGCTGCCCGAGAAGATGTTCACCGGCGACGCCTGGGCCGACGTGATCCACCGCGGCGAGGAGCCGTCCCGGACGCGGGCGAACGCGGTGCACTTCGCTCCCGGTGCCCGCACCGCCTGGCACTCCTACGGCATCGGCCAGACCCTCTACATCGTCGAGGGCATCGCCCTGATCCAGTCCCGCGGCGGCAAGATCCTCGAAGCCCACCCGGGCCAGGTGATCTGGACCCCGCCGGGTGAGGAGCACTGGCACGGTGCCGCCCCCGACCACTTCATGACCCACATCGCCCTGTGGGAAGGCGACGACGTCGACTGGCTCGACCACGTCACCGACGCCGAATACGCCGGCCCCCGCACCCGCGAACTCTGATCCCCTCCCCAACGACAGCATGATCAGTTCCATCGGGGACCTCGGCACAGACACGGATCCTAAGCAGCGTGCCCGGCGCCTCGCCGATTTGGCCCGCCGGCCGACCGGGTGGGGAAGCCTCGGGGCGGGCTTCGTGAGGGACGCCAAGCGCTCTGGAGAGCACGGGCCGCTCGCTCTGCAGTGGCCGCCCGGTTCAACTGGCGCAAAGCGGAGCCGGCCGGAGGGCACACCGGTGACGGCGCGGCACAGGTGATTCGGGGACTATCGGCGGCGCCTCCCGGCGGTGAGTAGGTTCCGTCGCATCCTGCACGTCCCCGGGGCTCACATTCGAGGGCGTTGCACGCTGCGGGCCCGTCATCTCCTCCTCCGGGCCCGCAGGAGAGCGGGGATTCGCCTGCTTGGTCGGCGCGTGCCGCTACCACTTCCTGCTCGTCTTCAGCGGTCAGGTACCGCGCCCGGTATCAGCTGCTGGTGCGGGGCGTGGGTGTGGAGGTGTTCGAGGGCGTCGAGGATGACGGTGCGCCGGTACCAGGAGCGCCAGGTGGCGATGTCGGCGGCGAGGGTTTCCAGCGCTGTGTGCTGGGCGTTGGTCATCCACAGTCCGTGCTCGCGCCGGTGGAGGGTGATCACGGCGAGGGTGTCGCCGTGGACGGTGACGGCGGGTTGGGCGTGCAGGGCGCGAGTGCCGGCGGCGAGCGCGGCGCGTCCTGGCGGGCTGTCGGCGAAGGCGGGCTCGGTGGCGATGTCGGCGACGGTGACGGCTTGGGCGCGGTCACGGGCTCGAGCGCACAGGGCGGGTGGTGCGGTGACCAGGGCGATGGTGTCGAGGTAGGCGGGTGTGAGGGCGGCGTGGTCTTCGAGGACGAGGGCGTGGTCCTGGGCGGGGTCGGTCAGGTGGAGTTCGACGGCGTCGGCGTCGGCGTCGGTGAGGGTGAGGGCGTCGTTGACAGCGGTGTGCAGGACCTGACGCCGGTCGCGGGTGTCGAGCCCGCCTGTGCTCAGCAGGCCCAGGGTGGGTGGGGGCGTGTGGCGGCGGCCGGGGAACCAGTCACCGCCCGGCGTCGGTGGCGGTGGGGCGGTCAGGACGGCGGAGGCCAGGACCCGCAGGGGCACGTTGAGGTGCTGGGACGCTTCCCGCAGCAGGTCGAAGCCCTGGGTGGGGCTGTTCAGCCGGTAGCGCTCGTACAGCACCCCTTGGGCCGTGCCGATCTGGGCGTGGGTGCGTGCTTTGGCGCGCAGACCGAACACCTCGCTTCGCAGTTCTTCCGTGCTGGCGCCTACCGCCGGCGGCCCGGTTTGCGTTTCGGGCCGCAGGTCGGGCGGGCCGGCGGTGGTGGGGAGGCCGGCGAGGGCGGCGGCGAGGGTGGGGTACAGGCGCAGGCCGGGCGTGGTGGCGAGGGCCTGGCGTACGTGCGGGGCCGTGGTGACGACGGCGACGGGCTCGGCCAGGTGCCGGGTGTGGGCGTCGAGAAGACGCAGGGCTGCCGTACTGATCAGCTCCAGGCCGGCCATCTCGCCATGCATGCTGCAGGTACGCAAAGTGATCGTTTCGGCCCTCCCGGCGGAGAAAGGCCCGGGTGGCCCTGTGAACGTCCTTACACGCAGGGGCCTCGCGGTACGGCGAGCGGGTGTGCGACGGTGGGAGGACAACGAGACCGACCGGCCCCTCTCGGGGCGCTGGTCTTTCGGGGGAGTCGGGCGTTGCCCCCATCCCGGGCACCCGGCCCCCGCCATCGTCGTGCACCCCTTCTGTTCGCGGGGTGCTTCGTCTGTGGGCTCGACAACCCCGGAAGGGGGGCGCGCCCAGCATGAACACCATCACCACCCTCAACGGGACGACCGCGACCATCACGGTGCGCGGTGACATCGACTTCGACACCCTGCCCCCGCTCCGCGCCGCGACCGACGTGCTCCCTGCGCATGTGACCGGCCTGCTGTGGGACCTGAACCACACGCTCTTCATGGACATCGCCGGCCTGCACCTCCTCTTCGCCCCCACCCCTCCCGACCGCCCGGACCGCCGCGTCACCGTCACGGGCCTGCGCCCGCAGCCGCTGCGGCTGCTGCGCCTGGCCGCGGAGACGAACCCGGCCGCTTTCCCTCTCGACCGCCTGCTCTGCGGGTCCAGGTAAACCCAGCGGGCCCCGGGAGGACGTGCATGGTGCAAGCCTCCCTCGGAGCCCCCACGGCTCGGCGTCCCTTGGCTCTCGGTGGAGACCAGGGCCCGGTCACGTGCGGTGGAAGTGCTTGCACGCCCGCACCCCGCGTTCCTGCCCGTCGGGCCGCGCAGCCGGGCCTTCTGTCCGGGCCGCATCGCGGCAGCAAGAGCAGCGGCTGGCTCTTCCTGGCCGGCCGGGACTGTTCCTGCTTCGACTGAGCGCGGTTCAGGTGTTGGTGACGTGTTCGGGGTGCCTGTCCGTGGTGAAGCGCGTCTGTACGTCGGGCCTGTCGAGGAGCCGGGCCGGGTAGCCGGGTCCGGTCCGCACCGCTACGTCTTGGTGGTGAAGGGTTTCACCGCAGGAAGCGCAGACCACTTTGGCCTGGGTGTCGTGGCCGCAGGCGGTGTGCTGCATGACCACGGGGATGCCGTCGTCATCGGCCAGCCACCGGTCGCCCCATGCGTTGATCGCGGCGAGCACGCCGAAGAAGTCGCGGCCCTTGTCGGTGAGCAGGTACTCATGGCGGACCGGCTCGCTCTGGTAGGCCTGCCTCTGCAGCAGCCCCGCTTCCTCCAGGCGGCGGAGCCGGTCGGTGAGGGTGTTGCGCGCGATGCCGAGCGAGTCGATGAAGCCGTCGAAGCGCGACTCGCCGTAGAAGACCTCGCGCAGGATCAGCAGTGTCCAGCCGTCGCCCAGGACGTCGACGGCGCGGGCGATCGAGCAGGGCCAGCTGTCGAATGAGGTCCGTCTCATATCAGTGACCTTATCAGTTTCATCATGAGATTCACTTGCCCTCGGCAACCTGGTCCGGCTAGCGTCCCGTGAGTCTCATCATGCAACTTACGAGGAGGGCCTATGAGCTCCGCGCCTACGAGCACCCCTGCGGTCACCGTTGAACGGGACGGTCATGTGCTGCTGATGGGCTTGAACCGGCCCGCCAAACGCAACGCCTTCACCAAGCAGATGCTCAGCGAGCTGTCGGCCGCCTACGGCCTGCTGGAGTCCGATGACGACCTGTGGTGCGGGGTCCTGTTCGCTCACGGCGACCACTTCACCGGCGGTCTGGACATGCTCGACGTGGGCGCCGAGCTGGCGTTGGGCGAGTTCGACGCCCCCGAGGGCGGGCGCGACCCGTGGCGGCTGGACGGACCGTGGTCCAAGCCCGTCGTCGCGGCCGCACAGGGCTGGGTGATGACGCTCGGCATCGAGCTGCTCCTGGCCGCCGACATTCGTGTGGCCGCCCAGGACACCCGCTTCGCACAGTACGAGATCCGCCGCGGGATCTACCCCTTCGGCGGGGCCACCTTCCGCTTCCCCCAGCAGGCCGGATGGGGCAACGCCATGCGCTGGATCCTGACCGGCGAGGAGTTCGACGCCGCGGAGGCCCACCGCGTCGGGCTGGTGCAGGAACTGGCCGCCGACGGGCCGGCCGCCGTCGTGCGCGCCACCGAGATCGCCACGCTCATCGCTGAGAAGTCCGCTCCCCTGGGGGTGCGCACCGTCTTCGCCTCCGCCCACCAGGCCCGTGAGCACGGCGAGAGCGCCGCGATCGAGCGGCTGCGCCCGGACATCGCACGGCTGTTCTCGACCGCCGACGGCGCCGAGGGAATCCAGTCCTTCATCGAGCGCCGCGACGCCGTCTTCACCGGCCGCTGACCAGCCCGCCCCACCCCTTCCAGGAGACCCGCCGTGACCAGCACAAAGACGCCGCCGTCCCTGTTCGGCCTGCCGCCCGAGATCGACGAGGCCCGCCAGTGGGCCCACGGCTTCGCCGAGAAGTACGTGCGCCCCGTCGCCGCCGAGTACGACGAGCGCGAGGAGATGCCCTGGGCGGTCATCGAGGAAGCCGCCAAGGTCGGCCTGTACACCCCCGAGTTCGCACTGCAGATGATCGCCGACCCCACCGGGCTGTTGCAGCCCGTGGTCGCCGAGGAGATCTTCTGGGGCGACGGCGGCATGGGCCAGGCCCTGCTGGGCACCTTCCTGCCCGCCGCGGCCCTGTTCGGCGCCGCCACCAAAGAGCAGATCGACACCTGGCTGCCTGCGTTCTTCGGCACCCCCGGCGACCTGGCCGTCGCCGCCCTGTGCGCCAGCGAGCCCAACGCCGGCAGCGACGCCGCGGCCATCCGCACCCACGCCCGCTACGACCAAGCCACCAAGGAATGGGTGCTCAACGGCACCAAGACCTGGGCCACCAACGGCGGCATCGCGAGCATCCACGTCGTCAACGCCGTCACCGACCCCGCCCTCGGTGCCCGCGGCCACGCCCTGTTCCTCATCCCGCCCGGCACCCGTGGTCTCAGCCAGGGACAGAAGTTCTCCAAGCACGGCCTGCGGGCCTCCCACACCGCCGAGGTCGTCCTCGACGACGTGCGCATTCCCGCCGACCTGGTTCTTGGCGGCAAGGACGCGCTCGACCAGCGTCTGGCCATCGCCCGGGAAGGCACCCGTGTCCGGGTTCCCGCGGCCATGGCCACCTTCGAACTGACCCGGCCCGGCATCGGCGCCATGGCCGTCGGCGTTGCCCGCGCCGCCTACGAGTACGCCCTGGAGTACGCCGGCATCCGCGAGCAGTTCGGCCGGCCGATCATCGACAACCAGGCCATCGCCTTCACCCTGGCCGACATGGCGATGGAGATCGACGCCGCCCGCCTCCTGGTCTGGCGCGCCAGCCACATGATGATGCGCGGCAAGCCCTTCACGCGTGCCGAGGGCAGTATGGCCAAGCTCAAGGCCAGCGAGGTCGCCGTCCGCACCACCGAACGCGCGATCCAGATCCTCGGCGGCAACGGCTACACCCGTGACTACCCGGTCGAGCGCTGGGCCCGGGACGCGAAGATCTTCACCATCTACGAAGGCACCAGCGAGATCCAGCGCCTGGCCATCAGCCGCGCCCTGTCCGGCCGCCGCATCCGCTGACGGCCCGTTACACCCGCTGGGCGCGGCACATCACGCGCCCGACACCTCTTCCACCCGGGCAGTGAGGCCGATGTCCTCTGCCCGGCCCGTCCGACCCCTATCTGTGCGGAGCACCCCATGAGCACCCCCACCCCCTTGCCGGCCGGCAAGGTTGCCGTCGTCACCGGCGGCGGCCGCGGCATCGGCAAGATGATCACCCGAGGACTCCTCGAAGCAGGCGCCACGGTGTATGTCTCCAGCCGCAAGGAAGCAGACCTGAAGTCGACCGTGGAGGAGCTGAGCCCGCTCGGCGACATCCACGCGGTGCCGGCCGACCTCGCCACTGCCCACGGTGTGCAGACCCTGGCCTCCTACGTCGGCGAACGCGAGAGCCGGGTGCACGCCCTGTTCAACAACGCCGGCGCCACCTGGGGCGCGTCTTTGGAGGAGTTTCCCGAGTCGGCGTGGGACCGGGTGCTGTCGGTGAACGTCAAGGGTGTCTTCGCTCTCACCCAGGCCCTGCTGCCGCTGCTGAAAGCGGCCTCGACGCCCGACGATCCAGCCCGGGTCGTCAACACCGGCAGCATCGACGGCCTGCGCGCCCCCGCCCCGGGCTTCAACAACTTCTCCTACAGCGCCAGCAAGGCCGCCGTGCACATGCTCACTCAGCAGCTGGCCGGAGCCCTCGCCCCCGAGATCCTCGTCAACGCCGTCGCCCCCGGCCTGTTCGAATCGAAGATGACGGCCGGCATTCTCAGCATAGGCGCGGACACCATAGCCGGACAGATCCCCCTCAAGCGCATCGGACGTCCCGCCGACATGGCAGGCATCGCCGTCTTCCTCATGAGCCCCGCCAGCAGCTACATCACCGGAGCCGTGATCCCCGTCGACGGCGGAATCAACGCCACCCGCTGATGACCCTGGCGCCGCATGGCGTCGGGTGGCAGACCCGTGGTCGGGGCTGGCGTGTTGAACACCCGCTACCTGGACGCCGCCCTCGACCGGCTGTGCGCCGACCGCTTCGACGTGCGCGAGCAGGACGCCGCCCGGCTCTCCCCGTTCGTCCGGCACCACGTCAACATGCTCGGCCGGTACTCGTTCCTGCTGCCCGAGATGCCCGGCGGCCTGCGGCCGCTGCGCGGTTCTCGCTCATGCGGACGAACGCACGTCTCCCGCTCGCGTCAGCCCTGTTGAGGCTCCGGTGCCGGCAGGACCGTGTACGGACTCCGCCGTGTGACATCAGTGTCTTCAATCACAGCCTGGGTGACCGCCGGTCAGGTACAGGTGAAGCGCGTGCCCCCGGCAAGGCAGGGCACGGCTGGGCCGCCGGGTGGCAGGGGTGACAGCGCGACCACACGCGCGCCACCGCGTGTCGCTCGGCTCCGACTGGCGTAGCGCAGGGCGAGAGGGTATGCCTACCAGGAGAGTTGATCCGGTGAAAGGTGGGGAATTGGCCCCGGTCATGAGGCGGCGGCCTTACGTTTCGACGGGGTTGCGGCAGCCGCAGGGCCCGGACGCGCGTCGGTCACGGCGACAGCGGCCCCCGTCCGAGACGCGTGCCCAGGGGCGGTACGGGCCCGGACTGCGGGACGTGCTGCCCGCCTTCCTCGGTCTGAGCCTGTGCGTGGTCGGCGCCGCGCTGCTGCTCGCGTGGTTCCACCGCACCCTCGGCTTCGGCGGACTCGCGCTCGGCGTCCTCCTGCTCACGGTGGTCGGTGCCGTCGTCCGGGTGCTGCGGCGGCCCGTCGTCCGGCGGCGGAGCGGTCGCTACACCCCGGCCGAGATCGCGGTACTCGACGACCGGGCGCTGAAGCTGGCGACCGCGCGCATCCTGCGGCGTGACGGCTGGCACGTGACCGACGTCAGCATGCGCGACCGGCCGCGACTGTACGCCCGGGACGCTCAGGGGCGCCGTCTGGACGTCACCTTCCGGCCGGTGGAGACCCCGGCCGAGGAACGGAACGCCCCGGCACCCACCCTGCGGTGGGCGGCGGTCCGTGACGACACCGCGAGTGTCATCCGGGTCGTGGTCCACCCCGCCGGCATCCTCAGCCCCGCGGACCTTCGCCGGGCCTCGCACCCGGGCGGCGTCCAGCTCGTCGACGGCCGTCGGCTGCGCCGCTGGGCGAACGGCGCCACGCTGGAGCAGCTCGGTCTGCTGTAGGACCCGGCGTGGTGGCGCCATGCGACCGACCGGCAGGGGCGCGGTCACCCGCAGCGCGCCCTCACTTGAGCAGTCGCAGCGGCGGAGCCGGCTACCGGGACCGGTTCACCGGCGCGTACGCCCACCGCACCCTGGCCGGCATCGGGCACAACGTGCCGCAGGAGGCGCCTTCCGCCTGCGCACAGGCGGTCGTCGACGTGGACCACTTCGAGGCCGCTCCGGCACCGGGCACCACGGTCAGCCGCACCCGCCTGCCGCGTCCCTCCGTGCCGGCGCTGGCACCCGCGCGAGTAACCTGCCAGACTGGTGACGTGAACCACGAGCACGCCTTCGTCTGCGGGAACCCGGCCCTCGACTTCGCCGCGACCTTGCGCGCGCGGCGTACGGCGCGCTTCGAGATGTTCACGACGCCGGACCGGCTCGACGCCTGGTTCGTCGAATCCGGGCTCGTCGACAGCGTCGTACCCGGCGACGAGGCAGACGTGGAACGGGCGAAGGCGGTGCGGGAGGCGATCTACCGACTCGTCACGGCCCGCCGGGACGAGCGGGACTACGACGAGCCCGCGCTCGGCCTGGTGAACGACGCGGCACGCAGACCCCCGGCGACTCCGCAGCTGACCCGGGACGGACGCCGGACCGAGGCGACCGTGGAACAGGCGCTCTCCATGGTCGCCAGACTCGCCGTCGAGCTGCTCAGCGGTCCGGACGTGCCCTTGCTGAAGGAGTGCGGGAACCCCGAGTGCACCCGCGTCTACGTCGACCGCTCCCGGGGCACGCGCCGCCAGTGGTGCGGCATGGAGTCCTGCGGCAACAAGTTCAAGGCCGCCGCGTACCGCGCACGGAAGAAGGGCGCTTCGGCGGCGGCCCGCCACTGAGCGGCGGATCTCGCCTGCGCCGTGCGGCCGGACGGCGCAGCGGCCGTCGGCGCGTCACCGTACGGCGGCCGCGGCCGCCGGCGGGTCAGTCCGTGCGGCCGGGGTCGTTGGGGTGTGACTGCAGCGGCGTGACCACCGCGGTCATCCAGGGCCACAGGGGCAGGCTCGCGAGGACCTGCTCGCGCAACTGCGCCTCGTCGTCGGCACGCCACACCCCGATGCTGCGCAGCTCCCCCACCGGACGCCAGAGCCGGAACAGGTGCCCCTGGGCGGCGAGTTCGCGGGCTCTCGCCGACTCGTCCGCGCGGCGCCTGTCGACCTCCCCCGGGTCGGTGCCCGCGGGCACGGTGGTGGTCAGCTCGACCAGGTACTCCTTCATGTCTCCTCCTCGGACGACCTGAGAGGCCGGTGGTGGCCGACGGTGGCCGGCCCGCGCCGCGACCGCTAGAGGCCCAGGTCGAGGGCCAGGCAGGAGAAGTGGTTCCAGGAGGCTTCGGGGTCGTGGGAGCCGACCGCCGAGGCGCTCGGCGCGGCCTGCTTCTCCTCGGTCATCTCGTGGAAGCGGATGCGCTCCGGCAGCCTGCCGAACCGGGCGTGCCGCGTTGCCGCCTCCGCCGCTAGCGCCTCCGTCGTGCCGGACGCGGGCTCGTTCTCCATGGTGACTCTCCCTTCGCCCTCATCTCTCGGGGTGAGCCCGCCTACGGGGCTCGGCGGTCATCAGCCTGCGCCTCACGCGCGTCACCTGTCAAGGGGGTGACGCCAGAGGTGGACCGCCACGCACCCCGGGCTTCGCGGCCGTCGAGACGGGGAACCCGGGAAGGGGCGGCACAGGCGGGACCGAGGCAGCTCCGAGGTGCGCCGAAGCGGCCGGAGTCGTCTCCGGGATGGACGGGAGACAGCCGATGACGGGCTCGAACGATGCAGGGGAAGCACTCGCCAGAGTCATCGGCGCCCTCGGCGCCGGTGCGCTCCTGGCGGATGAGCGGGGTCTCATCGTCGCCGTCAACGCGCAGGGCGAGCGGCTCGTGGGCCGCCCCGCGTCGGACCTGGTCGGCCGGGACGCCCACGACCTGCTGCACCGCACCAGTGGCGGTCAGGCCGTGCCGAGGGACCAGTGCCGGATGCGGCGGAGCGTCCTCGGCGGGCGCACGGAGCAGGGCACGGAGGAGTGGCTGCGGCGCGCCGACGGCACGCTGCTGCCGGTGGCGTGGCTCGCCACCCCCTACGATCCGGGGGTCAGCGCACCGGCCACGCTCGTCCTCTTCCACCCCACGACCGGGCGGCCCGGCGAGCAGCGGCAGGGCGGCGGACGGCTCACGGAGCTGGAACGGCTCGCCCTGCTCGCCCAGACGACCACCCTGCTCACCTCCACCCTCGACATCGACGAGGCGCTGCGCCGGCTGATCACCCTCGTCGTGCCCCGCATCGCCGACTGGGCCGTCATCGACCTGCTCAGCGAACGGGACGAGGTGTCGCGCTTCGCCGTCGCTCATGCCGAAGGGGGCTCCGTGGCGTTCCGGGAGGATCTCCAGGGGCCCATGCCGCCCGTGCCGCAGGCGTCACCGATGCCCCTGTCCCGTGCGCTGCGCGGGGTCGCGTCCTCGCTCGCGGGCCCGGAGACCTATCAGGGCGCGCCGGACTCCGGCATCGCGGTGGAACAGCGGCGCCTGTTCGAGGCGACCGGCATGCACGCCGCCGTCGTGGTCCCCCTCCGCAGCCTGCACGACGTGCTGGGTGCCCTCACCCTCGGCCGTGCCGACCAGCCCGAGCGGTTCACCGCGGCCGACATCGCCCTGCTGGAGGACATCGCCCGACGGGCGAGCCTGGCGCTGGAGAACGCCCGCCTCTACCAGCGCCAGCGCAAGGTCGCCGAGACCATGCAGCGCCATCTGCTGCCGAAGCTCCCGCGCACCCCGGGCCGCAGCATGACCGCCCGGTACCTGCCGGCGCCGGACGCGTCGGAGGTCGGGGGCGACTGGTACGACGCGTTCACCCTGCTGGACGGCGCCACCGCGCTGGCCATCGGTGACGTCGTCGGCCATGACCTGGACGCGGCGGCCGGGATGGCCCAGCTGCGCAACATGCTGCGGGCGTACGCGCTGTCCCAGCAGAGACCGCCGAGCAAGATCGTGGAGTGGCTCGACCATGCGACGCTGGACGTCGCGGAGGTCTCCATGGCCACGCTGGTCTTCGCGCGCATGAGCGAGGACGGCGCCGGGCGGTGCGAGCTGTCCTGGACCAACGCGGGCCATCCCCCGCCGCTGCTGGTCACCAAGGACGGTGCGGCCCGCTATCTGACCGACGGGCACGGGATCCTGCTGGGTGTCACACCCGAGCAGGTCCGTCCCGACGCGACGGCGGAACTGCCGCCGGGGGCGACCCTGCTCCTCTACACCGACGGCCTGATCGAGTCCCCGGGCCGCGTCCTGGACGAGGGCCTGGAGCGGCTGCGACGTCATGCCGCGTCCCTGGCCCATCGCCCGCTGGAGTCCTTCACGGACGAGCTGCTGGCGCGGGCGCGGCCGCGGGACAACGACGACGACGTGGCGCTGCTGGCGGTCCGGTACGAGCCCGACGCCTTCGTCTGATGCACGGGCGGGCACCGCGCCCCGCGGCGGAATCCGCACGGAGGCCCCCTGGCCGGCGGTGCGGCCGGCCAGGGGACGTCGAGACCATCAGGCGCTCAAGCGGTCGGATGCGTCAGCCGTCGGACTCCGACGACGGGATGTAGGCGCCGGGCACGTCGTTCGGCGCGTAGATCCTGCTCTCGCCGGGGTACGGCTTGGCCCAGTTGTGCGTCTGGTACCACGTGAGGTGGTTCAGCTGCGCGGGGTTGGCGTAGTCGGGTACGGCATGCGGTCCGGTGAGCCGCTGCTTGGACTTCCAGGTGTCCCACGTCGCGGCGAGCCGCCGCTTGTCCGCGGGGACCTTGGACGACGGGACGGGCGCCGCCTTGGGGTCCTGCGCGGCGGGGGTGTCCACGCCGCAGGCGGGCGGGGTCTTCAGGCCGTCGGTCAGCGAGGTGCGGTTGGACAGCGCCGTGAACGGCGTGAGGTCGGGCTTGCGGGTGAAGGCGCCGGCCATCGGGCTGGCCGCGCTGTCCTTCTGGTTCATCGGGTGGATCCCGAGGATCTGCTCGATGGTGCGGATCACCGTGATCTGCGAGTAGTAGTGGCTGTCGACGGTGCCGTGCTGGGCCCAGGGGCTGATGATCTGGATCGGCGCGCGGTGGCCGTCGACGTGGTCGAGGCCGGCCTGGGAGTCGTCCTCGACGACGAAGATCGCCGAGTCCTTCCAGTACGTGCTGTGCGAGATCTCGTCGACCATCCGGCCGACCGCGAGGTCGTTGTCCGCCACCTGGGCCGCCGGGCTCGCCGGACCACCGGTGTGGTCGTTGGAGAGCCAGAACATGTTCAGGTTCGCCGGGCCGTTCTTCTCGAAGTCCTGCTTCCAGATCTCGTACTTGTAGACGTCCGGGACGCTCGTGTCGAACATCGGGAAGCCGGGCACGGACACGTCGTTGAGCGACGGGATCGCCGATCCCGTCTTGATCGGGTAGGCGGTGCTCTGCCCGGTGGCGGCCATGTTCCTGGCATCGCAGTACAGGTTCTGCCAGGACGCGTCGGCCGGCTTGCTCTCGATCGACTGGAACTCGCCGAAGTCCCGGACCGTCTTGTCCGCGGCCTGCGCGCCGGTCCACAGGAAGCCGGACCTCTGGTGGCCGAGCGCGTCGTCCTCGGTGTCGTAGCTGCGGGCGTACTCACCGGCCGAGGACTCGGTGTACTCCGGGTCGTCGGCCTGCATCAGCCAGTTGTGGCCCTCGGCCGAGTTCGTGCCGATGTCGTAGGTGTTGTCGTACAGCCCGAACTGCTCGGCCAGGGCGTGCTGGTTCGGCGTCACGTTCTCGCCGAACTGGGTCACCGAGGGGTCGCCGTTGCCCTTCGGGATGTCACCGAAGACCTGGTCGTAGGTGCGGTTCTCCTTGACGATCAGGAAGACGTGCTTGATCGTCGAGGGATCGCCGAGCCGCTGCGGGACGGGGACGGGCCTGGCATGGCCCTTGCCTTTGGCGGCCTTGACCGAGCCGGGGGCCCAGCCGTTCTGCCTGAAGACCTTGGCCGTCCGGGACCTGATGACGCTGTCGTCCGGCAGCGTGAAGCGCTGGAGGCTCGACGTGGTGTCGTGGGTGCCGTGTCCGGCACTGGTGGTGGGGCGGCGGGCGTCGATGCCGCGGGTGTTGGAGACCAGCACCTGGTCGCCGACGGTGGTGATCTCGGCGGGGAAGTAGTCCGTCGGAAGCAGTCCGACGTAACTGACCGGCTCCTGGGGGCCCTTGTAGCGGTAGACGGCGACGGCGTCGGCCCGGCCGAGCGTCACCAGCAGGCGGCCGTCGTCGGTGAGCGTCACGGCGTCGGGTTCGTAGCCGACCGACGCCTCCGGCCACGGCCGGGTGTCGATGGTCTGGACGACCTTGTCCTTGCCGGTGTCGATGACGGACACGTCGTTGGTGGCGGTGTTGGTGACGAACAGCGCCCTGCCCTTGGCGTACAGGGCCGTGGGGTGCAGGCCGACGTCGATGCTCGACGGGGTGGCCTCGGGGTTCGCCAGGTCGATGACGCTGACCGTGCCTGTGGTGGTGGCACCGGTCTTCGGGTTCGCGGGGACCTGGGTGCCGTACGAGTTCATGGTGGTGTCGCCCGGCCGCGCCGGACGGCCGCCCTCGTTGCTGACGTAGAGCTTGTCGCCGACCTGGACCATGTCGCGCGGGGCGTTGCCGACCGCCCAGCTCTGCTTGACGGTGCCGGTCGCCGCGTCGAGGGCGACCACGCGATTCTGGCCGTTGACGGCCGCGTACACGGTGGAGCCGTCGGCGGAGAAGACCGCCTCCCCGACCAGGGCGTGCTTCGTCCCGTCCGCCGGGATCCTGATCGTCTTCGGGTCGGTGACGGTGCCGTCCGGGTTCACCGTGAACCGGGTGTAGCCGTCGGTCTGGCCGAGCCAGAGCTGCGTGCCGTCGGGCGAGTACGTGGGGCCCTCCTGGCCCACGCTGTTGCTGCTCAGGCGCGGCACCGACGAGGCGGCGGTGCCGACGACCTGCTGCACCTTCCAGCCGTGCACGTCGACGATGGCCAGCGCGCTCCCGCCGTCGGTGAGGGCGGCCGCGAGGTGGGTGCCGTCCGGGCTGACGGAGGACGACATGATCTTGCCGTTGTCGATGACGAGGCGGTCGCCGTAGGGGGCGATGTACTGGTCGCTGGAGATGACCTGGCCCCGGTCGGTGGTCTGACCGACCTGGTCGGTGCCGAACTGGTGGGTCTGGGCGTAGCCGACGCCGGCGGTGACGGCGAGGACGACCGCGGTCGCGGCTGCCGTGAGGGTGCTCCGACGACCGGTTCGTCTGCCGAGAAGGCTCGTCTCGGCGGTCCGGCGGTTGCGGGTTACCTGCATGGAGTCATTCCTTCGAGGCGCGGAGAAGCTCGACGTTCCCGTCGAACTGCCAAAGGGGGTTCGGTGCGTCGCCGCTCGGGGTGCGCACCAGGAAGTAGCCGTTCACTTCCTTCGGTCCATCGCCGTCGGCCATGAACCGCCCGTCCGGGGTGACGTCGAGTTGGTAGACGGCCGTGCCCGCGGCCTCGACGCCGGGGAGGTGCCAGGAGACGACACAGCGCCAGTCGTTGCCCGCTCCTTCGGCGGCGACCCTGATGCTGCCCTTGTCGCAGGTGGCCGTGGCCCCGATCTGGGCTTCGGTGACGTGGGGGCGGTGGAGCTGCTCGGTCTGCATGCGGTAGAGGTGGGCGAAGGCCGTGGCGAGCGAGCGCTGCACTTTGGCCTGTTCGATCCCGGAGCCCGTGGCCCCCGTCGTCGCGGCGACGACGGCGACGGTCACGGCGACCAGACCGGCGAGCGGCAGGACGCCGGCGACGACGGCGCGCCGTCCCGAACCGTCGTAGCCGGCGCCGGTGAAGTCGCGCCGTACGAACAGCACATAGGCCGCCGCGGTCGCGACCACCGCCCACACCAGGCTCACCGCGACGCCGATGAGGAGCGGGCCGAGCTGGACCGGGCTGGTGAACAGGCCGTTCCAGGCGATGAAGGCGTAGCCGGGCAGGGCGAGTCGTACGCCGGCGGGCAGCGGCAGCATCTGGGCGAGCTGCATCGCGAGCGCGACGACCGCGGGTACCAGCAGTCCCATCGGGGAGCGCCCCAGGGTGACCGACCCGAGCAGTCCGATCGCGGCGAGCGCCAGGGTGGGAGCGAGTGCGCAGAGCCAGGCGAGCAGGACCTTGGCAGCGGCGTCCCCGGGGGCCAGCAGGTGGCCGTCGAGGCCGACCAGCGGCTGGTTGCCGACCGCCAGGAGCCCGCCGGCGGCACTGGAGCAGGCGAGCCCGGCGACGAGCAGGAGGAGAACGGTGAGGCTGGCCAGCGCCTTGGCCGCGAAGATCCGCGCGGGCGACCGGACCACCACGAGCAGGTGGCGCCAGGTGCCGAGCCGGTCCTCGGAGGCGAACACGTCGCCGGCGACCACCGAGGTGAGCAGCGGCAGTGCCCAGGTGCCGGCGAAGCCGAGGGTCACCAGCGGTCCGGCCCAGCCGGTGGCGTGCATCCAGCGGCCGAAGAGGGTGTCGACGGGCAGCGTGCTCTGTCCGCCGACCGCGGCGACGAAGAGTCCCGGCGTGAGCCAGCAGGCGAGGACGAGCAGGCGGATCCGCCACTGCGCGACCAGCTTGAACATCTCGAAGCGGTAGCCGCGGGCGACCGAGACGGGGCGGGCGGTGGCAACGTTGCCGTCGGCGACGGTCGCGGTCATCGGCCGGACTCCTGTGGCTCGGTGAGGGCGAGGAACGCGGCTTCCAGCGGCGAGACCACGGGGGCGAGTTCGCGCAGTGCGACGCCCGCGCCCACGAGCCGCGCCACGAACTCGTCCAGGGCGGGCACCAGGGCGCGCAGGATCAGCGCGTCGGCGTCGTGCCGTGCCCCGGCGTCGTCGACGATCCGGATCCCGGGGGCCTCGGCGGCCAGCCGACGGGCGGTGTGCGGGTCCGGGGTGAGCAGCCGGTAGTCGAGTTCGCGGTGCTCCGCGGCCAGTTTGCCGAGCGGGCCGGAGAAGACGACCCGTCCGGTGGCGAGGATGGTGACGTCGGAGCACAACGCCTGGAGGTCGTCCATGCGGTGGCTGGAGAGCACGACGCCGGTGCCGTCCGCGGCGAGCCGGGTGAGGACTCCGTGCACGTGTCGTTTTCCGGCCGGGTCGAGGCCGTTGGACGGCTCGTCCAGCACGAGCAGCCGGGGCCTGGTGAGCAGGGCCGCGGCGAGCCCGAGGCGCTGGCGCATGCCGAGGGAGAAGCCACGGGCCTGGTCGTCGGCGACGTCGGTGAGCCCGACCTGGTCGAGCACGTCGTCGACGCCGGCCGTCCTGGCGTCGCGGCCGCGCAGCGCGGCCAGGGCGGTGAGGTTCTGCCGGGCGGTGAGCGAGGGGTAGAGACCGGGACCGTCCACGAAGCCGGCGACGCCGTCGGGAGCGGTGAGCGCGCGCCGGACCGGCGTGCCCAGGATCTCGAGGCTGCCGCCGTCGGCGACGGACAGGCCGAGCAGGAGGCCGAGCAGGGTCGTCTTGCCGGCTCCGTTCGGTCCGACCAGGCCGTGGATCTGACCCCGCGCCACATCCAGGTCGACGCCGTCGAGTGCGACGACGTCGCCGAAACACTTGGTGATCCCACGAGCCCGGGCCGCAAGGAGTGAGTCCATGAGTCCCTTCTTCCGCAACCTTCAGGGACCTTAGGGAGGGCACACGACGCGCGCACAGACGGCCAATTGAACGCTCATGGAACGGATCGTCAAGGGGTTGTAAGTCCGGGCGGCGCAAAACAGTCGGCATCGAGCCAGACCCGGTCATCCCCCGGTCATCCCCCGGTCATCCCCCGGGCATCACCTGCGGGTGGGAAGGGTGCTGGAGGTCAGAGGGCGAACAGGCGGGCCGCGTTGTCGTGGCAGACGGCCCGCAGCCAGTCCCGGCCGAGTCCCAGCCGTTCCAGGGCCTGGAGCTGGTGCAGGTAGGGGTAGGGGATGTTGGGGAAGTCGGAGCCGAGCAGGATGCGGTCGCCCAGCGCGGCGAGCCGTGGCAGGGCCCGGCGCGGGAACGGCATGAAACCCTCGCTGAAGTCGGTGAACACCATCGTGGTGTCGAGGCGCACCTGCTCGTACCGTTCGGCGAGGTCGAGGAACTCCTCGTACTCGGGCATGCCCATGTGCGCGACGACGAGCCGCAGTCCGGGGTGGCGTGCCAGGACCCGTGCGATCGGCTCGGGTCCGGTGTGCTTGCCGGGTGCGGGACCCGAGCCGCAGTGCATCACCACGGGGATCCGGGCCTCGGCGAGCAGCCCCCAGGCCCGCTGGAGGCGTTCGTCGGCCGGGTCGTACGCCCCCACCTGGACGTGTGCCTTGAACACCCGCGCCCCGGCCTCGACGGCCTCCCGGACGTAGGACTCGACGTCCGGCTCCGGGTAGAGGGTGGCGGTGTGGAGGCAGTCGGGGGTGCGGCGGGCGAAGTCGACCGCCCAGCCGTTCAGCCACCGGGCCATGCCGGGCTTGTGGGGGTAGAGCATGGAGGTGAAGGCCCGCACCCCGAACCGCCGCAGGACGGACGTGCGTTCCTCCTCCTCGGCCCGGTACGTGATGGGCCACTCCAGGCCGCCGATCAGCGGCCCGTTGGTGTCGAAGTAGTCCCACACCTTGTGCAGGACCCGCTCGGGCATGAAGTGGGTGTGGACGTCGATGAGTCCGGGAAGGCCGAGGCCGTGCCAGAAGCGGCGGACCTCACCGGCCTCCTCCTCCGTCGCCGTGCGGGGGGAACTCACCAGGTACCGCCTTCTCTCAGCCGGTGTGCAGGATCCGGAACCGGGCGGGGTCCGCCGGGTCCCGGTCGACGACCTGGACGGGCGGCCATGCCCACTGCCACACGCCGATGCCCGGAGTGCGGGTGAAGCGGATCTTCCCACGGGTGCCGTCGACGGCGACATGCGGCCAGGACGCGGCGATGCGTGCCCGGTCGATGCCGTGGTCGCGCAGCGCTCCGGCCAGGACGGTCACCGTGTCGTGGCCCTCGAAGGCGACGAAGGAGGGTGGTCGGCCCAGCCGTTCGCGCAGTGCCGTCCCGACGCGTGCTCCGTGCGGGCCGAATCGCTCGGGCAGGTAGCGCAGGAACGGGATGCCGGCGCCGTCGGTGCCCAGTTCCGCGGCCCATTCGGCGAACTCCGGCTGTCCGGCCGGCGCACCGATCAGGACACCGTCGAGGCGCTGGTCGCGGCGGACCGACCGGACGATCGACACCGCCGGTTCGGGGTGGCCGACCAGCAGGAGCAGGGCCGTCGCACGCTGGTCGGCGAGTGCGTCGCACACCGCCGTGGCGGGCTGTGCGCTCGTGTCGAGTTCGACGAGGGTGGCGCCGCGGGCGGCGAGGTGGTCCCGCAGGATGCGGGTCCCGCAGGCCCAGTAGACGCTGGGCTGGGCCGCCACGGCGATCCGGTCGTGGCCCGCGCCGAGGAGGAAGTCGGCGTAGGCCGTCCAGCCGTGGGACTGCGCCGGGGCGAGCCGCGCGACCCACCGCGTGGGCTGCTCGGTGAGCGCGTCGATGACCGCCGACGAGCAGAGGAACGGAAGGCCGAGGGCGTCGGCGCGGGCGGCGGCGGTGCGGGCGACGACGCTGTGGTACTCCCCCACCAGGGCGGCCACGCCGAGACCGGCCAGTTCGTCGACGGCCGCCGCCGCCCGCCGCGGGTCGGCCGCCGTGTCGCGGACCACCAGTCGCAGTGGGCTCCCGCCGATCCCGCCCGTGTCGTTGACCTCGTCGACCGCCAGTTCGAGGCCGGCCAGCAGGTGCCGGCCCGCCTCGGCCCAGCCGGGCCGGGTCAGCGGCACGAGGGCGCCGATGCTGACGGGTGAGCCGTCGGTGCGCTCCGTACCGTCCCGCCGGGGCGGGTGTGCGCTGGTGACCATGCCGGACATTGCATCCACCGCCGTCGCGGGCCCGCAACCGAATAGGTGCGAGCCGGCCTGCCGGGCCCGGCAGGTCACGCGCGGGACCGCCGGCCGGCGGCACCTCGGCCCCTCCGGGCGGGCGGACGGGCCGTCACTGGGTGAAGCTGGAGGGGTGAGCATCATCAGTGAGCACCCGGTGACCGCCGACCAGATCCGCGCGGCGCTGGCCGCCCTGGCGGCGGAGCCGACGGCGGATGCGGAGCGGCGGGACGAGGAGACGCGGGACGAGGACCGGCTGCGCCTGCTCGGCAGTCTGCTGGCGAAGACGGAACTCGAGATCACCGCCGCGACCCGGCTGACCGAGGACGGCGAGCTGGAGGACGTCCTGGAGACGTTGCTCGGCTGGGGGGAGCAGCTGGAGGGGGATCCCGGCGTCACGGTGAACGTGGTGACGAACCGGCTGCAGCGCACCGCGCTGCAGGTCTCCGAACCGGAGGCGGAGGAGCTGCCGCCGGGCCGGGAGGCGGCGTTCGCCGCCGTCATGACGGCGGTGTACACGCTGAGCGCCCAGCTGCACGCCGATCGCGGCGACGCGGAGGGGACCCGGCACGCTCTGAGCGGTGCGGAGGAGGCCCTGATCGACATCCTGCAGGGGATGCACGACCTGCGGGTCGCCATCGGGGACGCGCCCGGCCCCGAGCCGGAGGACGAGGCCGGCGACTGACCCGTCCGGTCCCCTCGGGTGCCCGGCCCGCGAACGCCGACGGCTCCCGTCCCGCGAGCGGGAGGGAGCCGTCCGGCGTGAGCGACCGGTGCGGGTCACGCGTGGCGGTGCGAGTGCCGGTTGCCGGTGAAGACGCGGTACAGGGCGAGCAGGATGAGGGAGCCGACTATCGCGGCGATCCAGGTCGAGAGGTCGAAGAACCCGTCGATGGAGTCGACATGGAAGATGACCTTGCCCAGCCAGCCACCGAGGAGACCGCCCGCGATCCCGATGAGCATGGTGATGATGATGCCGCCCGGGTCCTTGCCCGGCATCAGGGCCTTGGCGATGGCGCCGGCCAGCAGCCCGATGATGATCCACGCGAGAATTCCCATGGTGCCCCTCCAGTTGCTCGGATAAGGATTTTGTTAGCTCCCTTGTGCACCGGATTCCTCCCGACAAACGTCTCCTGCGTCAGTTCCCTGTCCGCGAGCGGATTCACGGGCGGTCGCGTGCCCCGCGCCCGCATGGCCGAGGTCTGCTCGGAACGCGGGTCACTGCCCTGGTCAGGGCGCTGCCGACGGCGCGGAGCCGGGCTCGGGGAGGGTGTCGGCGATGGTGGCGAGGAGTTCGATGACGGGTGCCGTCTCGCGGATACGGACGCGGACCGCGGTGTCACCCGTGTGCTCGCCGGCCAGTTCCCGGCGCCGCCGGGTGTGGAGGTCTTCGAGGTAGAGGGACATCTCCTCGACCGCCTGGGCGAGGGCGTCGGCGTGCACGGCGGGGTCGTCGCCCCGCGGCGGGTCGAGGGCCGGCGCGGCGTGGCCGGTGTAGAGATCGAGCGCGGGTACGTGCGCCGCGCGGGCGGTGCGGTGCGTCAGCAGGGCGGCGGTCAGCGCGACGAGCCTGTCCAGGGCCGCGACGGTGGCGGACTCCCGGTCGAGGGCGGCCCGGTCGTGGCCGGGTTCGCGGTGGGCGTGGTGGGCCGTGCTCTGGGCTCGGGCCACGGCCTTCTCGGCCGCCGCCCGGGCGGAGGCCAGGTCGCCGTCCAGGTCCGGCCGGGCGAGGAAGCGCAGGGCGGCGTCGAGGTAGGCGGCGGTGGCCCGGCGGGCGTGGTCCGTGTCGGCGGCGAGCCGCGGGTGTTCCCAGCTGGGCCACAGCAGGCGGCTGCCGAGCAGCGCCGCGGCGGTGCCGAGGAAGGTCATGGCGATGCGGACGAGGGCGTCGTGCCAGTCGCCGGGGTGGGAGACGTCGCCGATCAGCAGGACGACGGGGGTGCCGAAGACGACCCAGAAGGCGTAGTTGACGGGCCGCAGGGTGAAGCCCGCCGTGATGATCACGAACAGGATGAGGCTGATCGCGGCCTGGGTGTGCACGGCCGCGATCAACAGGGCGGCGCACGAGCCGCCGACGAGGTTGCCGACCACGCGCTGCACGACGCGTTCGCGGGTGGCGGCGTACTGGGGGCGCAGCACGCGCAGGACGGCCAGGGTCGCCCATTCGCCGTGCGGCACCGCGACGGCCTGGGTGAGCGCGAAGACCGCGGTGCTGACAGTGGTGGCGCGCAGGGCGTGGCGGAAGGCGGCCGAGGTGAGGGTCATGCTGCCGCGCAGCCGGGCCGCCGGCGGGCGCGGCACCAGGGTGGGGGGCGGGGGCAGCGGGGTCCGGGCGAGCCGGGTGAGCCGGTGGGCGTCGGTCCGTGCGGCGGTGAGGACGGCGTCGATACGGCCCAGCAGGCGGCGCTGGCGGCCGGCGCGTGCCGTGTCGGGGTAGCTCTGGGTGCCCGCGGCGCTCTGGGCGCGCATCCGGTCGCAGGCCGCCTCCAGCGGGGCCATGGCGGTTCCCGGCGCGCCGGCGTGGGGGGTGGTTGGCCGGCGTCGGGTGAGGTCGTCGGCCAGCCGCGCGAGCCGCTGCGCCGCGTCGGTGGCCGCGGCGGTGTAGGGGGTGGCGACGGCGGCGGGCGGCGGCCCGGTGGCGGCGAGCGCGGCGGTGAGGTCGGCCAGGGTGGCGGCTCTGCGCACGAGGGGGTCGGTCAGCTCGGCGAGATGCTCGTCCCCTCGTGGACCGCGCAGGGTGCGGGTGGCCTCCTCGGCCCTGCGCAGCGCGTCCGCGGTGGGCGCCGGGGCGGCGCGCGGGGCCTGCGGGTCGGCGAGGCCGCTCAGGGTGCGGCCGACGGCGCGGTAGGGCTGGGCCAGGGTGTGGAGGACGTCGCGCAGTCGGGGTGCGGGCGTCAGGACGGCCGTGGCGACCGCGTACCACAGTCCCCCGGCGAGCACGAGCAGTGCCGCGGGCCGTAGCTGCGCCGGTGTCTGCGTGGTGCCGACGGCTCCCGCGGCGACGAGCAGCGCGGTGGCGGGCATCGTGCCGAGCCGTTCGAGCGTGGGGTGGACGGTCGTGCCCATGCCGGCGAGGAAGACCAGGGCGGCGAGGACGGCGAGCGTCAGCGGGAACAGGCCGGCCGCCCGCGCGCCGATCCAGAACACGGCGGCGTCCACCACGGCGGCCACCAGCAGGCCGCGCGTGCGCGGTCTGCGGGCGCCGCCCTTGTTGGTGAACGCCGCCAGGTAGGCGCCCAGGGTCGCCCAGGCCGCCGCCTGCGGGTCGCCCGCGGCGATGCCCACCGGCAGCGGCGCACTGATCACGATCCCGTTGCCGAGGCCGGCCAGGACGGCCGGGCGGCTGCCGGGTGCCGGGCTGAACAGCCCGGTGGTGCGCCTGCCGGCGAGGTGCCGGGTCACTCCCGCTGGAAGCGGCCCATCAGTACCGCCGTCTCCAGCACATGGCCCTGCATCGCGGCTTCCAGCTCCTCGCGGCCGGCCTCTCCGGGCAGGTCGAAGGCCGTGTCCAGGGCGTAGAGCGTGAAGAAGTAGCGGTGTGCCTTGTCCCCGGGCGGCGGCGCGGGGCCGATCCACGCGCGGATGTTGCTGCTGCCGGCGCCCACCACTCCGACCTGGATGTCGTCGGGGTACATCCGCCGCTGTTCGGCCGGGATGTTCCACACCACCCAGTGGTCGAAGTTCCCGTCCGGCCGCAGTTCCCGCGGTACGTCCGGGTCGTGCACCACCAGGGCCAGGCTCACCGCGTGGGCGGGCACCGCGTCGAACTCGAGCGGCACCGGTACCTCGTCGCCGTCGGCGGAGTGCTCGACGGGGATGAAGTCCCCGTCCTGGAAGGACGGACTCTCGATCTTCATGACTTCATCGTCCCCCAGACCGGGCCGCCCGGCCCGGTCAAACGGTGCGGGCGGGGTGGCGTGGCGCGACCGCGGTGACGGCCCCGGCGCTCCTCTCGCGGCGCCGATCCGGGCGTGCGGCACGCCGTACGCGGGGCGTTCCCCCCGTACGGCCCCCGCCCCGCGGCCACGGCGGGGCCCACCGCACGGTCCCCCGGTCGGCCGACATGGCGGGCGTGGCCGGCTGCCCAGACTGATGAGCAGTCCCACGGACGGGCTCCGCTGGATGGCCCCCGGCCTTGTCGAGAAAGGTGCAGGATCATGACCGCTCAGGACGCGCAGGATGCCGGGGCCGCCGGCCCGGACAGCTTCCGGATCCACCAGATAGCCGACCGGTTCGAGGTCTACGGTCGCGGCGGGCAGTTCGTCGGCGAGTACCTGGCGCGCGCCTCGGCGGAGCAGCAGGTCGCCGTCCTGATGCGGCGCACGCGGCGCGTCGTGCCGCGCGCGGTCAGCTGACGTCGGCCTCGGCCGGCAGCCGCCTGCCGTGAACGGTCAGCCGGGCATTTCGGTGGGACACGAAGACCTCCGAGCGGTGTGTTCCCAGACAGCTCCACCACATCGGAGGTCTTCGCATGTTCAAGACCCCGGCCCTGTCAACAACGCTCGTGACCGATACACCTAGCGGTCGCGGCGGTCCTCGTCGACGCGCTCGATCAGGACGAGGGCCGCGTCGTCCTGCTGCCGGCCGCGCCCGTGGCGGACGAGGTCGGCGCGCAGCGTGTCGAGCATGGCCGGGCCGGTCAGACCGGTCCAGTGCCGCAGCCGCTGCGCCAGCGGGTAGAACGTGCCGTCGCCCGCGCGGCATTCGGTGACGCCGTCGGTGTACAGGAGGATCCGGTCGCCCGGCCGGAAGCGCGCGGTCAGCACCTGGTGCCCCTTCGGCGCGAGGTCGCCGAGGCCCAGGGGCAGACTGCTCGTCGGCGGCGTGAGCGGGACGGTGCGGCCCGAGCCGCGCATCAGGAGCGGCCGGGGGTGGCCGAAGCGGACGACACGGACCACCTCCTCGTCGGGTATCTCCACCACGACGGCGGTGGCGAAGCACTCGGAGGAGGCGTTCGTCGCGCGCACATGGCGCTGGGTGCCGGCCTCCAGGCGCTGGGCCAGCCGGTGCAGCGACGTCTCGGTGTGCGCGGCCTCCCGGAAGCAGGTCAGCAGCGCGGCCGCGGCCTCGACGGCGGGCAGCCCCTTGCCCCGGATGTCGGCGACGAGCACCCGTACCCCGTGGGCCGTGTCCAGGCACTCGTAGGCGTCTCCCCCGATGCGGGCCTGGTGGTGCGCGGCGAGGTAGACGCCGTTCAGGCGTACCGGTCCGAGGCGCTCGGGCACGGGGCGCAGCACCACGCGCTGCGCCGTCTCGGCGATCAGCCGGACGTTGACCAGTTCGCGTTCGCGGCGCAGGCGTACGGCGCCCGCCTCCAGGGCGGCGACGGAGACCGCGGCCACGCAGAGGATCGTCACGCGGAACGGGGAGTCGATCAGCCAGCCGTTGGCCCAGGCGATGCCGGTGGCGACGAGAGCGGTGAGCAGGCCGGTGCAGACGATGCCGGTCAGGGTGCAGGTGGCCGCGGCCAGGGCGGGCACGGCCGAAAGCACCGGGCCGAACCGGGTGCGGAACGGCGCCCAGGCGTCCAGCACGGCGGCGGCGGTCAGGGCGAGCAGCGGCAACGGGGTGCCGCGCAGGGCCGGCCCGAACCGGCCGCCGAGGCGGGGTGTGCGTAGGGGGCGTGCTGCGGCCACGGGTCTCTCCTGTCGTGCTGCCCCCTGCCGGGGTGTTCCAGAGTCGTCCGCCGGTACCGGTACCGGGCATCCACCAGGTGGCTGACGCGCCGGTGGAACGCCGGGGCCCGAGCGCCGGTGCGCGGGGGCCCGCAGGCCCGTTCCGGTGATCACGTCCGCAGTGTCCTCGTTGCGTCGGCTCGGCGTGCCGCTGCGTGTGGTGTCGTTCTTCCGCTCGCCCCTCCGCGCCCGGGCGGTCCGCCGGCCCGCCCCCAGGCCCGTGCGACGGGCGGGCCGGGGAACGGAAACGGAGACCAGTGGATGGTGCGTGCAGCGGCCGGGCTGTCGGCGGCGGATCAGACCTGGACCGCCGAGGACACGTGGCTCCTGGTGGTGGTCGGCGTGTCCATCGCCGTCGTCGTCCTGCTCATCAGCTGGGCGAGGATCCACCCCTTCCTCGCCCTGACGGTGAGCGCGCTGACCGTCTCGCTGCTCGCCGGGGAGTCCGCCCAGAAGGCCATCGTGTCCTTCACGACCGGCCTGGGCCGCATCACCGGTTCGGTGGGCGTGCTGATCATCCTGGGCGCCGTGCTGGGGCGGATACTGGCCGACTCGGGCGGTATCGAGCAGGTCGTCGGCACCCTGACCCGTGTGGTCCGGCCGGAGCGGCTGCCGTGGGCGCTCACCCTGGTCGCGGCGCTCATCGGGCTGCCGATGTTCTTCGAGGTCGGCTTCGTGATGCTGATGCCCCTGGTGCTGCAACTGGCGCGGCAGACGAACTACCCGGTGCTGCGGGCGGGCATGCCGGTGGTGGCCGGGCTGGCCACGGTGCACGCGCTGGTCCCCCCGCACCCGGGGCCGCTGATCGCCATCCAGGCGGTGCACGCGCCGGTCGGGCTCACCATGCTGTACGGCCTGCTCGTGGCCGTGCCGTGCGCCATCGTCGCCGGTCCCCTGTTCACCGCGTACATCTGGCCCCGGGTGCCGGCGCACGTGCCCGAATCCGCCACCGCCGCCTTCACCACCGGACCGCACGGCGCCGGCGCGGCGGGCCACGGCTCGAGCTCGGGCCACGGCTCCGGCTCCGGCCCCGGCCCCGGCTCCGGTGCGGACGACGCCGGAGCGGCCGTTCCGCACAGGCCGCCGAGCCTCGCGGTCACCGTCGGCACCATCCTGCTGCCGATCGTGCTGATGACGCTCAAGGCCGTCTACGACAGCGTGCCGAAGTCCCGGGGCACGCTGTACGCGGTCGTCGAGTTCCTGGGCACGCCGATGATCGCCCTGCTGGTCACGGTGTTCGTCTCGCTGTTCACCTTCGGGTACTCGCTCGGCTTCAGCCGCCGCCACGTGCAGGCGTCCCTGGCGGGGAGTTTCGCGCCCGTGGCGGGGGTCATCGTGATCGTCGGTGCCGGCGGGGGCTACTCCCAGGCCCTCCAGGACACCGGGGTCGACCGGGCCGTCACGCTGGCCGCCGGCCACCTCCACATCTCCCTGCTGCTGCTCGCCTGGCTGATCGCGGCCCTGATGCGGACCATCGTGGGTTCCGGCACCATCGCCACCATCACCGCGGCCGGCATCGTCGGCCCGCTCTCGCACGGTCTGCCGCCCGCCGAGGCGTCCCTGCTCGCGCTGGCCCTGGGCTCGGGCGCCGCCTTCGCGGGGCACGTCAACGACGCGGCCTTCTGGATGGCCAAGGAGTACTTCGGCACCACGATCGGCGGCACGCTGCGCACCTGGACGGTGTCCCACACCCTGCTCTCGCTCACCTCCCTCGGATGCCTGCTGCTGCTGGACATCGTGGTGTGACGCCGGCTCAGCCAGGGAAGCGGCCGGTGGAGCGCAGGGACCAGCGGCGCTCGGCGTAGGCCAGGTCGTCGCGCCAGAGGCGCCCCGCGGCCTGCCGGACCAGCGGGGCCAGCAGCGGGCCGGCCCGGCGCGCGAGGGCGAACCCCGGGCGTCCGGAGGCGGCCACGACGGCTTCGACCACGGCGGTGCGCGGGGTGCCCGTCGCGTCGGTGCCCAGGGGTGTCGCGTGGGTCTCCACGACCGAGCCCTCGCCCTCGCCGTCGGTGATCCGCATGACGACCGTGCGCGGTCCGGGTGCGGTGAACTCCGTGCGTACGGGCACGACGAGCCGTCCGGCGACCTTGAAGGAGACGTCGACCGTGAAGGCGTCCGGCGCCGAACGCCCGTCCGTCGGGCGGGGGGTGTCGACGACGGTGAGGTCGACGAAGGAGTACGGGTGGAACCAGGCGCCGTGCCAGGGGTCGAGGCGGTTGGCCACCACGTCCTCCGGCTCGCACCGCCCGCTCCCGGTGTAGACGGCGACCAGCGCCCGGCCGGGGTCGGGCCGGACCGGCACCGGTGGCAGGGGGGTGGGTTCCTCCCCGCCCACGGCGTCCAGGCGTGCCCAGAGCAGCACTCCGTCGTCGTGCGCGGGCCACGGCTCCCAGCCGGCGAACGGGGCGCCGTCCAGGGCCAGTCCGTGCCAGTGGCACACCAGCGTGCCGCAGCGCACCGGGCTGTCGCGCAGCGGCGCGCCCAGGTGGGGGCAGACGCCGGGCCCGGCGACCAGGTCGCCGCTCCGGTCGCGCCAGAGCACCACCTCGTGTCCCTCCACGGTACGGGCCAGGGGCCGGTCGGCGCGCAGGTCGCGGGAGGCGCCGACGACATACCAGTTGCCGCTGGGCCGGGCCTGCGCCCGCTTGAGGGCGTCGGCGATCAGTGCGGGCCGCGCCTCGCGCCAGGTGGGGCGCTGGCGTTCCCAGGCGACGGGGGCGCGGCGCAGGCGCAGGGGCAGACGGCCGCGCCCGGGGGGACCGGCGGGTGTCACATGGCCTCCTTGGTGCGGGCGGACGACGGAGCGGTGGTGCCGGGGGTGTCCGGCGACCGGCGGCGGGTGGCGAGGCGGGCCGCCGCGACGCGGAGCAGGCCGTCGGCGGCGGTGAGGACGCGGCGGCGGCGCGGCACGACCGCGCGGCGGTGCAGCACCGCCCAGCCGTCGCCGGCGACGGCGTCCAGGATGCCGCGGTAGAGGACGAACGCCGTGCGGATGCACGGCCGGGTGACGGGGTCGAGCAGGGGCACGCCGGGGGCCGCGCGGTCGTAGGCGGCGCGGGTGAGGGCCTCGAAGGCGCGGAGCGCGGCGACGACGCGGGGGTCGGTGCGGCCGGTGTCCCGGCAGTGGCGCAGCAGGTCGCGGTCGACGCCGTGCGCGGCGAGCAGGTCCTGGGGGACGTAGATCCGGCCGCGGTCGAGGTCCTCGCCGACGTCCCGCAGGAAGTTGGTCAACTGGAAGGCGACGCCGAGTTCGGCGGCGTAGGGTGCGGCCTCCTCCCGGGGGACGACGGTGCCGAGGACGGGGACCATCTGGAGGCCGATGACGGCCGCCGAGCCGTGCATGTAGGCGCGCAGGGCGCCGTAGTCGGCGTACTCGGTGACGGTCAGGTCGCTGCGCATGGAGCCGAGGAAGTCGGTGAAGTGGCGGTGCTCGATGCCGTAGCGGCGGCTGGTGTCGGCGAGGGCGACGGTGACCGGCGCGGCGCCGGTGCCGCCGGCGAGGCCGTGGGCGAGGTCGTCGGCCAGCCGGTCGAGGGCGGCGGCCCGCCGCTGCGTCCCGTCGTCGGCGAGCCGGCGCAGGTCGCCGTCGCAGACGTCGACGATGTCGTCCGCGTGGCGGGCGAAGCCGTACAGGGCGTGCACGGCGGGGCGCCGTCCGGGCGGGAGCAGCCGGGTGGCGAGGAAGTAGGTGCGGCCGTGGCGGGCGTTGAGCCGGCGGCAGTGGGTGTAGGCGTCACGCAGCCGCGGGTCCGTGATGCCGGCGGCGTCCAGTTCGCGGGCCGTCATCGCCGGGCTCCTCGCGTCGTCGGGATGGTCCGGCCGGTGGCGGCGGCCCGCTTGCGCGGCCCGGTGATGCGGGCGGCCGCCAGCTTTCCCGAGAGCAGGACGGGGGGCACGCCGACGCCGGGGGTGGTGCCGCACCCGGCGAGGACGGCGTTGGCGGTGCCGCGCACCAGGTTGCGCGGGCGGAACGGGCCGGTCTGGCCGAAGGTGTGCGCGGCGGAGAACGGGGTCCCCGCCGCGTGTCCGAGTCCGCTCCAGTCGGCGGGGGTGACCAGGCATTCGGTCTCGATGGCCGAGGCGATGCCGGTCAGGCCCCTGCGGTCCAGTTCGCGCAGCAGGCTGTCGCGGTAACGGGGGGCCAGGCCGGACCAGTCGACGGCGCCGGGGCCGATGTCGGTGTTGGGGCAGGGGGCGAGGACGTAGTGCAGGTGGCGGCCGGGCGGGGCGAGGCCGGGGTCGGTGGCGGTGGGCCGGGTGATCAGGAGCGAGGGGTCGCTCATGAGCTCGCCGGTGCGGGTGAGCTGGCGGAAGGTGCCGCGCCAGGCGTGGCCGAAGGACAGGGTGTGGTGGGCCAGTTCGGGCCAGGTGCGGTCGCAGCCGGCGTGCAGGACGACGGCGGACGGGGCGTGCCGCAGGCGGGTGGGGCGGCGTGGGGCGCGGCCCAGCAGGCGGTACGTCACCGGCAGGTCGGGGGTGAGGACGACGGCGTCGCAGGGGATGCGCGCGTCGGCGGTGAGGACGGCCGAGACCCGGTCGCCGGTCCGTTCCAGGCCGGTCACCCGCTGCCCGTACCGGAACTCCGCCCCCGCCTCGGCGGCGGCCTCGGCCATCGCGCGGGGCAGCGCGTACATGCCACCGCGCGGGAAGTACACCCCGGCGATGGTGTCCATGAAGGCGATCACGGCGTAGGCGGCCAGGGCCCGTTCCGGCGGGACGCCGGCGTAGAGGGCCTGGAAGGAGAAGACGCGGCGCAGCCGCTCGTCGCGCAGGTGGCGGGCGATGCGCGCCTCCCAGCGGCCGAAGCCGCCGAGGGCGGCGAGCCGCAGCAGGTCGGGGGTGAGGAGCTGGAACGGGGAGTCGAAGTCGGCGTCGAGGAAGCGGCCGCGCTCGGTGCGGTACAGCTCGCCCAGCCAGTGCCGCAGCCGGTGGTAGCGGGCCGCTTCGGCGCCTCCGGCGAACCGTTCGATCTCCGCCTCCATGGCCGCCGCGTCGGTGTGCACGTCGAGGGTGCTGCCGTCGGCGAAGCGCGCCCGGTAGGCGGGGTGCAGCGGGATGAGGTCGACGCGGTCGCGCAGCGAGGTGCCGACGGCGGCGAACGCCTCGTCGGCGATGTCCGGCATGGTGAGCACGGTGGGGCCGGTGTCGATGAGGTAGCCGCCGAGTTCGAGGCGTCCGGCCCGGCCGCCCGGCCGCGGGTCGCGTTCGACGACGGTCACCCGGCGGCCCGCGCCGAGCAGGTGCAGGGTGGTGGAGAGGCCGGCCAGCCCGGCGCCGACGACCACGACGTGATCGGTGGGTCCCGTTACCGTCCTGGTCACCGGGCCGCCTCCGATCGCGCCGCGGCGGGTGCGGGGGTGAGCGGGGGGCCGTCGGGTCCTGGTTCCGGCCGGGGGGTGCCGGTGATCTCGGCCAGCAGGGCGCGCAGCCGGTCGGCGGGACCGGGTTCGAGGGTGGCCTCGGCGAGGTGGCGCAGGGACTGCCGGGCCAGCCGCCCGATCTTCGTCTCCACCAGGGCGCGGGCGCCGGTGCTTTCGAGCACGTCCCGGACGTCGGCCAGTTCACGGCCTGTCAGGTCCGCCCGGCCGACCGCGTGTTCGAGCACGCCGAGCGCCGCCTGGTCGCCGGCGGCGGTGGCCCGGGCCCGGGCCACCGCCAGCAGGTAGGTGGGCTTGCCCTCGCGCACGTCGCCGCCGCTCAGTTTGCCGGTGGTGGCGGGGTCGGCGAAGACGTCGTCGAGATCGTCCCTGAGCTGGAAGGCCAGTCCTGCCGAGCGTCCGGCGAGGCACAGCGTCCAGGTGGTGGCGGTGTCGGCGCCGGCGAGCACCGCGCCGAGTTCCAGGGGCCGTTCGACGGTGTAGAGGGCGCTCTTGAGGCAGGCGGCGCGCAGCGCGCGGCCCAGGGTGAGGGCGGAGGTGGCCTGGCCCTGGACGTCGAGGTACTGGCCGGCGACCATCTCGGTGCGCAGGGTGCGCCAGACCTCGTTCAGCCGGCGCGCGGTGTCCCGCGGGAGGCCGGGCTCCAGCAGCAGCCGGGCGAGTTCGTCGTCCGCCCAGGCGAGCGCGAGGTCTCCGGCGAGCAGCGCGCCGGACGCGCCGAGCCGGTGGGCCGCGGACCGTGACGCCGTGTCGGCGTACTGAGCCGTCACGTCGGCGTGCAGCGCCGGTGCGCCGCGGCGGGTGGGCGCCTGGTCCATCAGGTCGTCGTGGACCAGGGCGCAGGTCTGGATGAGTTCGAGCGCGGCGGCCGTACGCAGCGCCGCGCGGACCTGGACGGCGTCCCGGCCGCCGCAGGCGCGCAGCGACCACCACACGAGCCGGGAGCGGAACCGGCGGCCGCCGCGCCGGGTGAAGCCGGCGACCCGCTCGGCGATGTCGTCGGCGAACACCGGGTCGAGTGCGCGGCAGTCGGCGAGGCGGCCGGTGAGCAGGTCCCGCAGCTCCCTGCCGACGGCGCCGGGCACGTCGGCGTCGACGGTGCGCGCGTCGGCCACGCCGTCGGGCTTCCGGGGCGCGCCGGATCCGGCCGGCGCGGGCGGCGTACGGGGTGCCGCTGCCGTGAGGCGGCCGAGCACCTGGGTGGAACGCATCGTGGATCCTCTCGCCGTCCGGAGAGCCGGGCTGCGCGCCCCGGGCTCGCCTGTCCTGTCTCGTGTCACTCGTGTCTCGTCTCTTGTCGTCACACATTCCGCGCGGATCACCGCACCGGATGCGCCATTCGGTGGACATGCCGGCGCCGGGGGCGGGCGGCGGCACGACACGCCCACGGCTGCATCCGCCGGGGCGGTGCGGCGGGAAGACTGGTCGGATCAAACGGGCCGGGGAAGGGAGCCACCGTGGAGGTGGAGTCGGACGTCGCGGTGGTCGGCGCGGGGGCCGCCGGGCTGTCGCTCGCCCTGCGGCTGGCCCGGCCGCCCGCGGGAGCGCGCCCGGTGACGGCGGTGGTGCTGGCGGCACCGCCGGGCCCGTACCGCGCGCCGCGCCGTACCTGGTGCTACTGGGAGGCGGGCGAAGGGCCGTACGACGGGGCGCTCACGGCTTCCTGGCAGCGGCTGCGGGTGCACGCGGGCGACGGGCGGCCGGTGACCGCCGCGATCGGGCCCTGGCGGTACAAGATGCTGGGCTCGGACGCGTTCGAGGAACTGGCCGGCCGGGCGCTGCGGGTGAGCCCGTGGGTGACGACGGTCGAGGCGGTCGTCGAGAGCGTGGCGGCCGTGCCGGGCGGTGCCGTGGTGCGGGCCCGCCGGGCCGACGGCGGCGAGGTGACCGTGCGCGCCCGCTGGGTGTTCGACTCGCGTCCGCCGGCCCTGCTGCCGCCGGCCCGCACGACGCTGCTGCAGCACTTCCGCGGCTGGTTCGTGCGCACCCGGCGGCCGGTGTTCGACCCCGCGACCGTGGAGTTGATGGACTTCCGCACCCCGCAGCCGGGGCACGGGCTGTCGTTCGGCTACGTCCTGCCGACCGGCCCGCACGAAGCGCTGGTGGAGTACACGGAGTTCTCCCGGCGCGTGCTGGACACGGACGCGTACGACCGTGCGCTGCGGGACTACACCGGCCGGGTCCTGCGGATCGGGGAGCACGAGGTCACCGCGTGCGAGCAGGGCGTGATCCCGATGACGGACGCGCGTTTCCCCCGGCAGGCCGGGGCGTCCGTGTTCCGGATCGGGGCAGCGGCCGGTGCCACCCGGCCCGCGACGGGCTACACGTTCAGCGCGGTGCAGCGCCAGGCGGGCGCCGTCGCGGCCGCGCTGCACGCGGGCCGCCGTCCGCTTCCGCCGCGCCCGCACTCGGCGCGCTCCCGGCTGATGGACGCCGCGCTGCTGTACGCCCTGGACCACGGCCGGGTCGACGGCCCGGCCTTCTTCACCCGCCTGTTCACCCGAGTCTCCGCGCCTCGGCTGCTGCGTTTCCTGGACGGTCGCACCAGCCTGCCGGAGGACCTGTCCATCGGCCTGCACGTGCCCGTCACCGCGATGCTCGGCGCGGTCCTCGCCCTGCCTTTCGCCCCGCGCCGAAGTGCCCCGACCTCGTGAACTCCGCCCCGGAAAGCCCCGCCCGCGCGACCGCGCCCCGGAAAGCCCCGCCCGTACGACCCGCGCCCTGAAGAGCCCCGCCCGCACGGCCCACGGCCCGAAGAGCCCCCGACCGCACGACCCACGCTCCGAAGAGCTCCGACCGCACGCCCCACGACCGGACTGCCCCGATCGCACCACCCACGCCCCGACGACCTCTTACGGAGATGGCATGCCCGTGCTGCGTGACGCCGACCTGGCCAGCGCGTTCAACCACGCCGCCCGCAGTTACGACACGCTGGTGGCGGCCAATCCGGGCTACCACGCCCATCTGCGCCGCTCCGCCCGGCGGCTCGGCCTGGCCCGTGGCGGTCCGGCCCCGCGCGTGCTCGACCTCGGGTGCGGCACGGGTGCCTCGACGGCGGCGCTGGCCGCCGTGCTGCCGGGCGCGGACATCACCGCCGTCGACGCGTCGGCCGGCATGCTGCGGCGTGCGGCGGGGCGGCCGTGGCCACGGCCGGTGCGGTTCGTGCACGCGCCGGTGGAGGGACTGGCCGAGGCGGGGGTACGGGGCCCGTTCGACGCGGTCTTCGCCGCCTACCTGCTGCGCAACACCGCCGACCCGGACGCCGTCCTGGCCGGCGCGTACCGGATGCTCGCCCCGGGCGGCCGGCTGGCGCTGCACGAGTACACGCTGAGCGGGCGGCCGGCCCACCGCGCGGTGTGGAACGCGGTGTGCGGCGGACTGGTGCTGCCGGTCGCCACCCTGCTCGGCGACGGCCCGCTCTACCGGCACCTGTGGCGCAGCGTCGTCGACTTCGACACGGCGGGGCAGTTCGCCCACCGGGTGCGGCGGGCCGGCTTCGAGCGGGTGCGGGTGCTGCCGCTGCCGGGCTGGCAGACGGGGATCACCCACACCGTGGTCGCCCGCCGCCCGGCGGCCGGCCCGGACGGGGCGGGACGATGACCGGCCCGGGCCGCGGGTCCGGGAGCGGCACCCGGGCGCCGCTCCCCGGCCGGGACCGGCTGGCGAGGCTGCTGCCCGCACCGCCCGGCGTCGCATGGGCCGAGGGGTCGACCGCCCCGCGCGCGGCGGTCGTCGGCGGCGGAATCGCCGGCCTGACGGCGGCCACCGCCCTGGCCGAACGCGGCGTCCAGGTCACCTTGTACGAACGGGACGCCCAGCTGGGCGGGCGGCTGGCCGGGTGGCGGACGCGGCTGGCGGACGGATCCCCGGCCACGATGAGCCGCGGCTTCCACGCCTTCTTCCGGCAGTACTACAACCTGCGGTCCCTGCTGCGTCGTACCGACCCCGCCCTGACCGGGCTGACCCCGCTGCCCGACTACCCGCTGCGGCACGGCAGCGGCCGCCGGGACAGCTTCCGGCACGTACCGCGCACACCCCCGTGGAGCGCGCTCGGGTTCGTGGCGCTGAGCGAGTCGTTCTCCGTGCGCGACCTGCCCCGGATCCGGCCGCGTGCGGCCCTGCCGCTGCTCGACGTGCGGGTCCCGGACGTGTACGAGCGGCTCGACCACGTCAGCGCCTACGACCTGCTGGACGCGATCCGGTTCCCCACGGCCGCCCGGCACCTGGCGTTCGAGGTGTTCTCGCGCAGCTTCTTCGCCGATCCGCGCGGGCTGTCGGCCGCGGAGATGGCGCTGATGTTCCACGTCTACTTCCTCGGTTCGTCCGAGGGCCTGCTGTTCGATGTGCCCTCTGAGCCGTTCCCGCAGGCCCTGTGGGACCCGCTGGCCGCGCGGCTCGACCGGCTCGGCGCACAGGTGCGCACGGCCACGGCCGTGGACGAGGTCGCCGTGACGCCCACCGGGGGCTTCTCCGTGACCGCGGCGGGCGGGGCCGAGCCGTACGACGCCGTGGTCCTCGCCCTGGACCCGGCGGGACTGCGCTCGCTGGTGGCCCGTTCGGCCGGGCTGGGCGACGCGCAATGGCGCGAGCGGATGGCGCGGCTGCGCAACGCGCCGCCCTTCCTGGTCTCCCGTCTGTGGCTGGACCGGCCGGTACGCGCGGACCGGCCCGGGTTCCTCGGTACCAGCGGATACGGCGCGCTGGACAACGTGAGCGTGCTCAGCGCCTGGGAGGGCGAGGCCGCCCGCTGGGCGGCCGGCTCGGGCGGTTCGGTGCTCGAACTGCACGCGTACGCCCTGCCCCAGGACGCGGACCGGGAGACCGTGGGCAAGGAGCTGCTCGGCGAACTGCACCGGTTGTATCCGGAGACCCGGCAGGCCAGGGTGGTCGACGCCCGCCACGATTGGCGGGCCGACTGCCCGCTGTTCCCGGTAGGCGGCCACACGGACCGGCCGACGGTGGGCACGTCCGTGCCCGGCCTGGTCGTCGCGGGCGACACGGTCCGCACCGGTCTGCCGGTGGCCCTGATGGAACGGGCGGCCACCAGCGGTTTCCTCGCCGCCAACACCCTGCTCGGCCGGTGGGGGCTGCGCGGCCACGATCTGTGGACGGTGCCCGGCCGGGGCCGCTCCGCGGGCCTGCGGTGGGCGGCGCGGCGGTTCGGCGCGGCGTATGGGCACGGCGGCCGGGGGAACTCGGGCCGGGGAGGGGCTGAGGCGACAGGACCGTAGGACGGTACAGGCGGGCTCGTCCCGCCGGGCAAGGACTCTCATGGCAGCCTTCGAGGACGCGGTCGCGATCCACTTCGTCGGCAACGCGACGGTGCTGCTGCGCTACGGCGCGCTGACCCTGCTGACGGACCCCAACTTCCTCCACCGCGGCGAGCGGGCGCACCTGGGGTACGGGCTGGTCAGCCGCCGGGTCACCGAGCCGGCCCTGGACGTGGCGGACCTGCCGCGCCTGGACGGCGTCGTCCTGTCCCATCTGCACGGTGACCACTGGGACCGCCGGGCCAGGGCCGGCCTGCCCCGGTCGGTGCCCGTCGTCACGACACCGCACGCCGCGCGCCGCCTGCGCACCCTGCAGGGGTTCCGCCGGGCGGGCGGGCTGCGCACCTGGGAGAGCTGCACCCTGCGACGGGACGACGCGCAGGTACGGATCACCGCCCTGCCCGGCCGGCACTCCCTGCTGGCGCCGCTGCGCGCGCTGCTGCCGCCGGTCATGGGCAGCATGCTGGAGTTCGGCCCCGCGGGCGGGCCGGTGCGGGTCCGGCTGTACGTCTCGGGCGACACCCTCCTGTACGACGGCCTGGAGGAGATCGCGCGGCGCTTCCCGGACGCCGACCTGGCCGTGCTCCACCTGGGCGGCACGCGGCTGCCCGGGGGCTTCGTCGTCACCATGGACGGCCTCCAGGGAGCCGAGCTGGCCCGGCGCCTCGACTACCGCCGTGTCCTGCCGGTGCACTACGACGACTACACCGTCTTCCGCTCACCGCTCCAGGACTTCCTGACCGCGGCGGCCGGGCTCGGACTCGGGGAGCGGATCGTGCACTGCCCCCGTGGCGGTCACGCGGAGGTGGTGGCGGGCGGTGACCGGCCCACCGTGCGCTGAGCGCCCCCACGTGCACGGCTCAGCCACCTCCTCGCCCGCGGCATCGCTTCGCCCTCCGGCCTGCGCTGCTTCTATCTCCGACTCGCGTTGTTCCTAGAATGGGCGGGTGGAGGACATCGACGCGATCGCCGCCCTGCAGGACCCGGTGCGGCGCCGCTTGTACGAGTACGTGGTGGCGCGGGGCCGCGAGGTCGGCCGCAACGAGGCCGCCGAGGCGACTGGCGTGGCGCGCACACTCGCCGCGCACCATCTGGACCGGTTGACCGAGGCCGGGCTGCTGGAGAGCGGCAGCCGCCGCCTGACGGGCCGTTCGGGCCCCGGGGCCGGCCGGCCCGCCAAGGTGTACACCCGGGCGCGGGCCGAGCGGGCCGTGTCCTTGCCCGCACGCGACTACCGCACGGCCGCCGAACTCCTCGCCGAGGCCGCCGAGCAGGCCGGCCTCGACACCGAACTCACCACGGCCGCGCGCCGCCGGGGCGAGGCGCTGCGCGGCCCGGCGGCCCCCTGCGGAAGCCTCGAACAGGCCATGGAGGCACTGGCGGCCCGCGGCTACGAACCGCACCTGGAGACGGGCGGGGGCACCGCGGGCACGGACGACACGGAAGGCACCGGGGACGGGGCCGGATCGGGCACACCCGTGGTCCGGATGCGCAACTGCCCCTTCCACGCGGTCGCCGAGCGCTTCCCGCCGCTCGTCTGTGGCATGAACCTCGCACTGCTGGAGGGGCTGCTCGGCGCGGACGGCGCCGTCCGCGCCCGTATGGACGCCCGGCCGGGGGGATGCTGCGTGGTGGTCGAACCTTCTAAAAACAAATCTCGTTGACATAGAAATCCGCGCCGTGCTGGGATGTGGCCATGACCGCAGCCACGCACGCCCTCCACCTCGCCCAGCTCAACGTCGCCGCCCTCACCCACCCCCTGGACGACCCGCGCACCGCTCCGTTCGTCGAGCTGCTCGACCCGGTCAACGCCGCCGCGGACGCGGCGCCCGGCTTCGTGTGGCGGCTGGTGGAGGAGGGAGCGGCCGATGCCACCGCCCTGCGCCCGATGGGCGAGAACGTCATCGTCAACCTGTCGGTGTGGGAGACCCGGGAGGCCCTGTGGGAGTTCACCTACCGCAGCGGTCACCTGGAGGTGATGCGGCGCCGCCGCGAGTGGTTCGAGCGGCACGTCGAGGCGCACATGGTGCTCTGGTGGGTCCCCGCCGGCCATCTCCCCACCGTCGGCGAGGCGTTGGAGCGGCTCGCCGACCTCAGGGCGCACGGGCCGTCCCCGCGCGCGTTCACCTTCGCCTCCGCGTACACGGCGGCCGAGGCCGCCCGGCACGGCCACGCCCCTCACGAGGTCTCGTCGCCCGCACCACCGCCGGCGGACCACACCTGGACCGTGCCGTTGGCCACCCCGATCGCCAGCGTGGACCCGGTGGTGTCGTAGGACAGACTCGTGAAGGCCTGGGACCGGGACGACGGCCTGAGCAGGCTCGGACTGCGGTGGCTGCGCAGGTTCCAGACCTGGACGTAGCCCCCTGCCGTGCTGGCCGCGAGGCGGCTGCCGTCGGTGAAGGTCAGGCCGGTGATGGACCCGATGTCGCCGGGAGCGGCCCAGCTGCGCGCCTGCGTGTAGGGGCGCGGCGCCGCCGGGTCGTGCACGTCCCAGAACCTGGTGGTCCCGTCGCTCCGCCCGGCGGCGAGGACACTGCCGTCCGGGCTGTACCCGACACTGGTGACCGACTGGCCGGAGTGCAGGGTGTCGAGCACCTCCGGACGCCGTGGGTCGCGGACGTCCCAGAGCTGGATGGTGCCGTCGATGCTGCCCACGGCCAGCGACCGGTCGGCGCGGTCGAACGCCACGTCGGTCACCGAGTGCCGGCGCGCCGGGGTCGCCACGACGTGCGGGTGGCGCGGGTCGCGTACGTCCCACAGCCGCACGACGCCCTGGGAGTTCGCCACGGCGAGCGTGTGTGCGTCATGGCTGAACGCGGTGCCCGTCACGGCGCTCCCGCGCCCGGCGGGCGGCTCCAGGGCGGCCGATTCCGCCCTCGCACCGCTCACCGGCCAGAGCAGGACGTATCCGCTGCTCGTACTGACGGCGACCGTCCTGCCGTCCGTACTGAAAGTCAGCCCCGTGACGGCGCCGGTGTACTCCGGCGTGTACCGTCTGCTCTCCTCCCGGCCGTTCAGGGCGTCCCGTACGACGACTCCCCCGTCCGAGGTGGCGGCCGCCAGGCGGGACCCGTCGGGGCTGTACGCGATGCCGGCGACGGGCCCGGCTCCGACACCGAAGGTGCGTTTGATGTCGGCCCGCGCGGTGATCGGGTCCGGGGACGGCCGCCGGTCCTGACCGGGCCATGGAATGGGCAGCGACCAGCCCGCGGTGAATGCCGCGCCGGCGACGAGAATGATGACCACGGGAATCGCGAACGTGGGAATCGACATATAGGTGCCCAAGCGGTACGGCCTGTTCCGGCGTGGCCGTCGTCGGCGTTTGGGCCCTGGGGTGAGTGCCAGGAAATCCCAGAACGTCGCCTCGGGCGAGAATCGGGCCCCTGCGGGAGGAGGCCTGAGGGCTAACTCCTGGACGAAACGTGCGGACGTTTTGCTTCCCACAAGATCTCTCCTCTTTTCCTCACTGAAGGTCCGCTGACGGGTTGGCGCTGTTCTGGCCCCCGCACTCCGCGTCGTCCTGATCCGGCGAAGCGGGCACCGGTTCCCGGCCGGCAGCGGGCGGTCTCGGGTTCTGGCCGTTCCCGTGCGGCGTCACGATGCCGGGCTCGATCGGCAGGGCGTCCGTGAACGTGAGGTCGGTCGTGTGATCGTGGTGGTCCGGGTCCGGCAGGGGCGGCAGCACGCGCTCCGGACGCTCCGCCGCCACGCCCTGCCGGTGCGCGGGAACGTCCTTGACCCGCCTGCCGTTCGGGAGGGCGGTCCCCCTCGACGGGCCGGGAACGCGCCCGGCCGAAGGGCGTTCCTGCCACTCCTCGACTTCCGTCTCCTCCTGACCGTCCGACGAGGGTCCGCCTTGGGTCTGGGTCTGGGCCAGGCGCGAAATGAGCAGGGGGGCCGTCATTCCCGTCACCATGGCGTTCATCGGCGAGAAGACGTTCGAGGACGCCGTGATCGCGGCTGGCGGGAGAACTCCGATAAAGAGACGCAGTGCGACCGCGCCCCAGAAGTACTTGCGCTGTTTCCTGTTCGACCAGGGAGGCCGAAAGCCGCGCGCGTCTCCCGGCACCCGCATCACCAGGTAGATCTGCAGAGCCTCGGCCGCAGCGCTGCCACCGAGCCCCCACAGGGCGGCATATAAGGCGTTCATATCCCTGGAGCCTAGTGCAACGAGAGTTCCCTTTTCGCCGCTTGTACGCACTGACCCCGCTCCGCACCCGTCACGGAGTAGGGAAAAAGGATTCTGCGTCTCACTCGCCACGAACGGATTTGTTCCCTGAACTGCGGGGAACCCACCCTTCGTAAATTTGTGAAATTATTCCGGACTTTTTCGGTCGGATTCGGGCGGATTCTGGCAGGCGCGGGCTCCCTGGAGCCGGGCGCGTTCAGTCCAGGACGCCCAGCGCGGTGTCCGGGCGGCAGTGCGGACAGGCGGGCACCTGCTGCCGCAGCGCCTCGACCGCCTGCTCGCGGCTGACCGGCCGGCACCGTCCGCTCTTCTTCGCCACCCAGCAGTCACCGACGTGCACGGCGTCCACGTTGGTCCGGTTGAGGCCGTGCTGGATCAGCCAGTCCGCCGCCCGCTCCCGGCGCGCCTCGGCGGTCCGGCGTCCCGTCTCGCGTCGCTCCTCGTCCGAGATCCACCGGTCGATGAGGGCCAGCTGCCGGGCGGCCTGCTGCTCGACCACACGCCGGGCGAAGCGCAGCATGTCGAGACGGGACAGCGGACGAGATTCGTTCACATGTTCGATCATAGGAGATGTGGCGCCTCCGGACACCAGGAGGGGGCCCCGCCCGCCCCCGCGATCGCGGGAACCGCGGGGCCGCCCCCGGCCCGGAGGGCCGGGCCGCTCGGCGTCAGGCGCCCGGCGGGGCTCCCGCCGTGTCCTCGGCGGCAGCCCTGAGGGGCTCCTGGGTCCGTGCCTCGGTCCCGGGGCGGGCCAGACGGCTCGGCCACCAGACAGCCGGTCCGATGTCGCGGGCCAGCGCCGGCACCAGCAACGACCGCACGACGATGGTGTCGAGCAGCACGCCGAACGCGACGATGAAGGCGATCTGCGCCAGGAAGGCCAGCGGGATGACGATGAGGGCCGCGAAGGTGGCGGCCAGCACGACGCCGGCGGAGGTGATGACACCGCCGGTGGTGACCAGCCCCCGCAGGATGCCCTGTCGCGCGCCGACGCGGATCGTCTCCTCACGCACCCGGGACATGAGGAAGATGTTGTAGTCGACTCCCAGCGCGACCAGGAACACGAACCCGTACAGCGGGACCGAGGCGTCCGTCCCCGAGAAACCGAAGCCGTGCCGGAAGACGAGGCCCGCGATGCCCAGCGTCGCCAGGTAGTTCAGCGCCACGGTCGCCACCAGCAGCACGGGCAGCAGCAGGGAGCGCAGGAGCACGACCAGGATGACCAGGATGACGGCGAGGACGACGGGGATGATGACGGCCCGGTCGTGCTCGGCGGTGCGCTGGGTGTCGTACTGCTGGGCGGTGTAGCCGCCCACCAGCGCGTGCGGGTCGGCTCCGGGGAGCCGGTCGCGCAGCCGTTGCACCGTCCGCTTGGCCGCGTCGCTGTCCGGCGCGTCGGCCAGGGTGGCGTCGACACGTACCCGGCCGTCCACCACGAGCGGTTCGCCGCCCGGCCGCCCCGACTCGCTGACCGCCTGCGCGCCCGCCACTCCCGTGGTCGCGCCGGCCGTCCGGGTCACCCGGGCCAGCCGGTCCGCGTCCGCGATGATGACGACCGGCTGCCCGGAACCGCCCGGGAAGTGCTTGCCGAGCGTCTGCTGGGCCGCGACGGACGGCGCGTCGTTGATGAACAGCTCGTCCAGCGGTACGCCCTTCGACGGCAGCAGCGGGCTGAACGCGGCACCCGCCACCAGGAGGGCGAGCGTCGCCAGCCAGAGTGGCCGGGGGCGGGTGTCGACCAGGTGGGCGACGCGTCGCCAGATGCCGTGACCGCCGGTCTCGGCGTCGGTGGACCGGGGCCTGGCCGGCCAGAAGGCGGCCCTGCCCAGCAGTGCCAGCACGGCGGGCAGGAAGGTGAGCGTCGTGACCAGGGCGCAGACGATGCCGATGGCCCCGACGGGTCCCAGCGCGCGGTTGTTGGTGAGGTCGCTGACCAGCAGGGCGAGCAGGCCGAGCGCGACGGTCGCGGCGCTCGCGGTGATGGCCCCGAGGGAGCCGCACAGCGCCTTCCGGGCGGCCGCGGCCTTGTCCCCGCCATGGACGAGTTCCTCCCGGAAGCGCGCCGTCAGCAGCAGGGCGTAGTCGGTGGCCGCGCCGATCACCAGGATCGACAGGATGCCCTGGACCTGACCGTCCACCCGTACCACGTCGTGGTCCGCCAGCACGTAGACGAGGGCACTGGCCACGCCGAGCGCGAACACCGCGCTGATGATGATCGTGAAGGGAAGTACCACACTGCGGTAGACCGCCAGAAGGATCACCAGGACGGCGGCCAGCGCGACGCCGAGCAGGATGCCGTCGATGCCGGAGAACGCGTCGGCGAGGTCGCCCTGGGTGGCCGCGGGACCCGCGATCTGGACGCGTGTGCCGTCCACCTGCCGGGCGGCGTCCCGCACGTGGTCGAGTACGTCGGGAAGCCGCTTCCCGAGATCGACCCGGAGCGGCACCACGCCCTCCAGGGCGCGGCCGTCCCGGGAGCGGAGCGCGGGCGACGGCGCGCCCTGGACCCCGTCGCTCCCGGCGAGCGACCTCAGCGCCCGGGTCGCCGCTCCCTGCCGGGCAGCGGTGACGCCGCCTTTCCCGTCGGCGGTCCACACGACGACGGCCGGAAGGCTCTCCCGCTGGTCGAACGCCTTCTGCCGGTCGATGACCTCGGTGGACTCCGCGTTCCGCGGCAGGAAGGCGGCCTGGTCGTTCGTGGACACCTCGCCGAGCTTGCCCGCGTAGGAGCCGAACGCTCCCCCGAGGCCCAGCCAGACGATCACGAGGACGACGGGGACCAGCCATCGGACCGGTCGGCGCGCTGTGTGCATGTGGTCTCCAACGTGCGCGGGCGGACGAGCGAACGAGGGACGTCCGGGTAACTCAACCATAAAGTATCTCAACGATCGAGAAATCTTATCCTTGAGGCATGCAGTACGACAGCAAGGAGAGCCTCGAGGGCTCCGCAAGCGACCTTCAGGCCTACGCCGTTCTGCTGCGCGCGCTCAACGGCGAGTTCAACCGCATCGCGCATGCGTTTGCCCAGGCGCACGACCTGCATGCCACGGACGTGCACGCCCTCGCCGCCATCCTGGACGCCTCGGCCAACGACGGCGAGCCCATGACACCCTCCCGCCTGCGCGAGCGGCTCAACCTCACCTCCGGCGCGGTCACCGCGTGCCTGGACCGGCTGGAGCGCGCGGGGCACATCAGCCGCAGCCGGGACAGCGCGGACCGCAGGGTGGTGCACCTGCACTACAACCCCCCGGCCCGCACCCTCGCCCGGCGCTACTTCAGCCCTCTGGCCCGCAGCACCGAGGCGGCCATGGCGCACTTCGATCCGGAGCAGCTGACGACGATCGCGGAGTTCCTGCGGCTGCTGAACCGCGAACTGTCACAGGAACGCTGACGGGCGTCCGCGGACACGGGAAACGAGCGCGCTCGGCCCGGTCCTCGCGCTTGCGGTGGCAGGGTGGAAGCAACGGGCACACACTGTCAGGCGGCAGGACGGAGGACCGGATGGACTGGCGTACGTTCGCCCAGCAGATGGCGACCATGGCCCGGGACCTGCTCGCACAGGACTCGGTGCACGCCACGCTGGAACGGATCACCAGCAGCGCCACCGAGCTCGTCGAGGGCTGCGACGCGGCCGGCATCCTGATCCTGCGCGGCAAACGGGTGGAGTCCCTCGCCCCGACCCATCAGATCGTCGTCGACAGCGACAGCCTGCAGGAGCGGCTCCAGGAAGGCCCGTGCTTCGACGCGGCACGCACGCAGGAGGGTGAGCGGGTGTTCCGGATCGCCGACTTCGAGGCGCCCTCGCCGCGCTGGCCCGCCTACGTCCCCCAGGGCCGCAAGCTGGGGCTCGGCAGCATGATGGGCTTCCTGCTGTTCACCGAGGACGAGGACCTCGGCGCGCTGAACCTGTACTCCTACGACGCCGGTGCCTTCAGCGAGATCAGCGAGACGGCCGGCTGGCTGCTGGCCTCGCACGCCGCGGTCGCCTTCTCCAGCGCCCGCTCCCACGCCCAGCTGGAACAGGCCGTCTCCACCCGCCACATGATCGGGGAGGCCATGGGCATCCTCATGGGCAGTCGCCACCTCACCGAGGACCAGGCCTTCGACGTCCTGCGCCGCTACTCGCAGGAGCACAACGTCAAACTCCGCGAGGTCGCCCGACAGGTCTGTGAACAGGGCAGCCTGTAGCACCGACATGGGCGTTCCGGGGCGAAAAGCGACAGCCGGGATGTCCGGGCTACCACCCCTCTCGTGACCCGGCCCCGGCGACCGGAGGTGGACCGCGATGGAAAGGAACAGCGAGAACCGCTTGGCGATGCTCGCCGACCTGCTGCACGCCAGTCACCTCATGCCGGTCGAAGCCCTGCCCGCGCAGGCGTCCGCGTGCGCGGCGGCCGCCGGCTTCCATCAGGTGCTGATCTACCTGGCCGACCTGCAGCGCACCAAACTGTGTCTGCTGGCCGAGAGCGAGGAGGCGGCCCGGCGGCACGAGGCGGAGCTGCCCATCGAGGGCACCGTGGCCGGACGCGTCTACCAGTACGGCGGTCTGATGCCGGCCTCCCCCGCGGGTACGGGTGAGTTCGAGTGGTGGGTGCCGCTGCTCGACGGGACCGAGCGCCTGGGCTTGCTGCGCGTCAGCGCCCGGCACAACGACCCCGGCGTCCGGTCGGACATGGAGGCACTGGCCTCGCTCGTCGCGCTCATCATCGTCAGCAAGCGCGTGACCAGCGACGCACTGGCCATGCTGGTGCGTGCGCGGCCGATGAGCCTGGCCGCGGAGATGCAGTGGAACCTGCTGCCGCCACGCACCTACGCGGACGGGCGGGTGGCGATCTCCGCAGCCCTGGAACCGGCGTACGACATCAGCGGGGACGTCTTCGACTACGCCGTCGACGGACCCTCCGTGCACCTGGCGATCTTCGACGCGATGGGCCACGACACCGCCGCCGGGCTGTCCGGGGCGCTGGCGCTCGGCGCCTGCCGCAACGCCCGGCGCCAGGGTCTCGACCTCATCGGTGAGGGCGAGGCCGTGGAGAGCGCGCTGCTGGAGCAGTACGACCACCAGCGCTACGTCACCGGCATCCTGGCCAGGCTCGACACCCGCACCGGCATCCTGCGCTGGGTGAACCGGGGGCACCATCCGCCTATCGTCATCCGCGACAACCGCTGGGTCACCCATCTCGCCTGCACGCCCGGCCACCCCATGGGCACCGACCTGGGACTGCCCAGCACCGTGTGCCACGAGCACCTGCAGCCCCGTGACCGCATCGTCCTGTACACCGACGGGATCACCGAGGCCCGGCGCCGCGGCGGCCGGGAGTTCGGGGTGGCGCGCTTCACCGACTTCCTCATCCGGCACCACGCCGACGGCCTGCCCGTCCCGGAGACGCTGCGCCGCCTGGTCCACGCGGTGCTCGAGTACCACGAGGGCCGACTCCAGGACGACGCCACGGTCCTGATGAGCGAATGGATCGGCCCCGCGCTGGAGCCGGCCCGCGAGGCGGCCGATCTGACGGGCCTGGCGTCCGACGGCCCGGGCGAGGCGGAGCGGGGACACGGGTACGACCAGGTGCACGGGCACGAGCGGCCGGGGGCTTGAGCGTCCGCCCGGAAAGGGCGGACGTTCGAGCCTTACCAGAAGATCGCCCAGAGGAGCACGATGATCACTGCCAGGGCCAGACACCAGATCCAGAAATGCCGGTGGCCGGTTCGGGGCCTGTCCTCCGGCCCGCCGCCACGCGGGCGGTCCTCCTCCAGTCGCGGATTGTCCGGGCGGTCCCTGGAGTAGAAGTCGCCGCCTGCCATGCGCTCACCTCCTTCACTCAGCTGACGGCCGGGTACCCCCTCGACCTGCGGACGTCACTCCCTCCACGGCCTCCGATCGGCTGAGGGACATCGACACCACCCCGGCGTGGCGCCCGTCAGCCGTCCGATGTCGCGCGGTCCTCCCGGTCCGGCAGATAGCTCGCCAGGCCGCGCAGGATGATCTGCAGGCCGATGTCGAACCTCTCGTCGGAGGAGTCCGTCACCATGAGGCCGGACAGGGCGCGCAGATGGGGGAAGTCCGCCTCGGGCAGGGACGCGAAGTAGTTCTGCATGTCGTCGGCCATCTCCCGCCAGTCGGGGCGGGCCAGGGAGGACCCGTCACCGCCCTGCTGGGCGGCACGGTCCTGCCACATGCCCTCCTCCAGCACGAACCCGTCGATGTACGTGGAGATGAGGTCGCCCGCCTCCGCCGCGATGCGGTCGGGCAGGCCCGCGGTGCGGAATATGGCGAGCAACCCCTCGACGTGCGGCAGCAGTTCGGCCGTGAAGGGGACGTGGGCCATGGAGATCCTGGCCATGTCGCGGTGGGACAGCAGACGCTGCCTGCCGGCCCGCGCGAACTCCAACAGCTGCTCCTGCCACCGCTCCGGATCGGCTTCGGGCATCTCGAAGTCGTCGAACAGGCGGGTGTACATCAGCTCCAGGAGGTCGTCCTTGGAGCTGACGTGGGCGTAGAGGGCGGAGACGGTCACGCCCAGTTCCGCGGCCACCTGACGCATCGACATCCCGTCGAGGCCGTGCCGGTCCAGCACCATGAAGGCGGCCTCGACGACGCGCTCGCGGGACAGCGGTGTGCGCGCGGGGGCCGTGTTGGCGCGGGCGGGGCGCTCGCGCTCCCACGGAGACGGCGGTGGGGTTGCTGGGCTGTCGGCGGCCGCGTCTGTCATGCGACCAGTCTAGGCGCACGGGAGAACACTGTTCTGCGCCGGTGAGCGGCGTCCGAGGCGCAGTCGACCCCAACCCAGACGCGATATATCTTGTGCGTCGCGTCCGGGTTGCGCTATATCTTGATGAACAGCGTTCTCTGGATGAGCACTGTTCTGCTACGGTGAACACCGTTCACCAGATCCGTCATCCGTTCCTGCGCCCCTCGCGGACCGTCTTCCGAGGTGTGCACCGCTCTGCGAGGAGTTCCGATGTCCACCACCGGTGTCGCGTCCATGGAGACGCCCACCGACTCGCCCACGCCCTACCGGTGGCGCTGGGCTGCTCTCTTCGTGATCCTCGCGGCCGAGGTGATGGACCTCCTCGACGCCGTCGTCACGAACATCGCCGGTCCCTCCATGCGGGCCGACCTGGGCGGCGGGGCCTCCACCCTGCAGTGGCTCGCCGCCGCGTACACGCTGTCGATGGCCGTCGGGCTCGTCACCGGTGGCCGGCTCGGGGACATCCACGGACGTCGCAGGATGTTCCTGGTGGGCGCCGCCGGCTTCACCGTGGGCTCGCTGCTGTGCGCGGTGTCCGTGTCGCCCGAGATGCTGATAGGCGCCCGCGTCGTGCAGGGCCTGTTCGGCGCGGTGATGCTGCCCCAGGGCCTCGGCATGATCAAGGAGATGTTCCCGCCCAAGGAGTCGCAGAAGGCCTTCGGCATGTTCGGCCCGGTCATGGGGCTGTCCGCGGTGTGCGGGCCGATCCTGGCGGGCTGGCTCGTGGACGCCGACTACTTCGGCACCGGCTGGCGGATGATCTTCCTGATCAACCTGCCGCTGGGTGCCGCGGCCTTCCTCGGTGCGCTGCGTTACCTGCCCAGGGGCCGCTCCGAGAGCAAGCCGCGCCTCGACATCCCCGGCATGCTCCTGGTCTCGCTGGCCGCGCTGCTCCTCATCTTCCCGCTCGTCCAGGGCCGTGAGTACGACTGGCCCGTCTGGGCGTTCGCGATGATGGGCGCCTCCGCCGTCGTCTTCGCGGTCTTCGCCAGGTACGAGTCGCGCCGCAGCAGCGCCGGCCAGGACCCGCTGGTCGTCCCGAGCCTCTTCCGCAAGCGCGGGTTCAGCGGCGGCATGATCCTCGGACTGGTCTTCTTCTCGACCATGCAGGGCTTCATGCTGGTCTTCAACCTCTACACCCAGATAGGCCTCGGCTACTCGCCGCTCAAGGCGGGTCTGGTCATGGTGCCCTGGTCGGGCGGCATGATCGTCGGATTCGGGATCGCGCAGGGAGTCGCCCGGTTCGGGCGTGCCGTCCTCCAGGCGGGCACCGTCGTCATGGCGGCCGGCGTGTTCGGTGTGTGGCTGACCCTCGACATCGCCGGAAGCGGCGTAGGCCCCTGGCAGCTGCTGCCGTCCCTGCTCGTCACCGGCATCGGCATGGGCCTGCTCATGGCACCGTTCTTCGACATCGTGCTGGCCAGCGTCGAGCAGCACGAGACGGGTTCGGCGTCCGGCACCATGACCGCCATGCAGCAGCTCGGCGGTGCCTTCGGCGTGGCCATCCTCGGCACCGTGTTCTTCGGCCTGCTGGGCGGCGGTATCGCCACCGCCGTCGACCACCGCTCGGACGGTCTGCGCGGACAGCTCGCCGCCGCCCACGTGGCACCCGCCGCGCGGGATCGCGTCGTGGCGGACCTGCGCACGTGCGCGTCGGACCGCGCCGTGGCCAAGGACCCCGCCGCCACCCCGGCGTCCTGCGCGCGACTGGAGAAGGACACGCGGTCCGCGGTGACCTCGCCCGAGGCCGGCGCCCGGATCCCCGCGGCCCTGAAGGCCACCGCGACCTCGGCCTTCCAGGGCGGTTTCGGCTCGGTCATGAAGACGGTGCTGTGGATCGTCGACGGCATGCTCGCGCTGACCTTCCTGCTGTCCTTCCTCCTGCCGCGCCAGGCGCGCCCCGAGGAGGCCGGCGGACACTGACACCGGGACGGCCCACGGGCCGCACCGGCGAACGGGACGACCGGGCACCTCGCCTCGCGGGGAGGGGTGCCCGGTCGTCCCGTCACCGGCGCCCTGCGCGTACCGTGCGTGCGGGTGGAGACGCGCACGGGTCCGGTGGGCGCGCGAGAGGCGCCGGCACACCGAACACCCGGCACTCCCCCGCCCGGTGTGACCGGCACCCCCGCCGACCCGTCGGCCGACACGTACGAACACCGCCCACCGCCCACTGTCCGCCGTCCGCTGTCCGCCGTCCGCCGTCGCGAAAGGACGAGCCCCGTGCTCACGCCGTACGCAGCCCACTTCGACACGCCCGCCGGGTATCTCGACTTCGCACGGTTCGGTCCGCCGTCGCGTGACGTCGTGTCCGCCACCGCGCGGGCCATGCAGGAGTCCGCCCGCGCCGACCACACCACCGTGGACGGACTGATGCGCGCGGAAGGCGTCGCCCGGGACGCGGCCGCGCGGCTCGCGGGCACCGACGCCGGGCACACCGTGCTGCTGCCCAACGCGTCCACCGGCCTGTTCCACGCCGCGCTCGGCGTCCGGGAGGGCGTGGTCCTCGCGCCGCGCACCGACTTCCCGGCGAACCACTACCCGTGGCGCCGCGCCGCGGAGCTGGGCCGGGCCACGCCGCGCTGGATCGACCCGGCGCCGGGCGGCGGGGTGACCGCCGACCTGGTCCGCGCGGCGCTGACCGACGAGGTGGTCGCCGTGTCCGTCAGCGCGGTCGACTTCCGCACCGGCTTCCGCGTCGACCTGGCGGCGCTACGGGAGGCGATCGGCCCGGACCGGCTGCTGATCGTCGACGCCATCCAGGCGTTCGGGGTGGCCGAACTGGCGTGGGACGCGGCCGACGTCGTGGTCGCGGGCGGCCAGAAGTGGCTGCGCGCGGGCTGGGCCACCGGCTTCGCGACGCTCTCCGACCGTGCGCTGGACGCCCTCGATCCGGTCCTCACCGGCTGGACGGGTGTCGAGGACGTCGGTGTCTTCGACGGGGCGGAGCACCCGCCCGCCCCGGACGCGCGACGGTGGTCGATCACCAATCTCAGCCCGGTGGCAGCCGCCGCGTTCGCGGCGGCGCTGGGCCTCGTCGAGCGGTACACCGTCGTGGCGATCGAGGGTGCGATCGCCACGCGCGTCGCCGAACTCACCGATGTCGTCGAGCGCTTCGGCGGTCGGGTCCTCTCCCCCGCCGACCCGGCCCGGCGCGCGGGCGTGCTCTCCTTCACGCTGCCGGACCACGAACCCGCGGTGGTCGCGAAGGCGCTGCACGCCGAGGGCGTCACCCCGACCGTGCGCGCCGACTCGTTCAGACTCTCCCCGCACGCCTCGACCCCGCCGGAGGCGTCGGAGCGGGTCGCGGCCGCGTTGTCGTCCCTGACGGCGTGACCGCCGGGCCGCCCGACCGCTTGGTGGCCCGGCGGCCGGGCCGCCCGAAGGGGGCGGACCCTGACCCGGCGGTCTGTGGCTGACAGCGCCCGCTCCCGTACAGTCCGTGCTGCAACTGCTGTCAGCGCGGTCAGCGCTGTCCGGTGCGAGTCCGGGCGGCCACAGGCACGTACGTGGTGCCCGTGCCCCGCGGGGTGCACGGCCGGGCAGCCGGCACCGAAGGTCGACCAGGAGACGGATCATGGACACCGAAGCCGGTCTCGGCTCCCTTCCGCAGCTCCCCGGCGCGGAACGGCCGGTCCCGGTCCCCGAGGCCGGGCCGGAAGTCGTGGAGCGCTGGCGGGCGCGGGGGGGCGAGCTGGTCGATCTGCTGTCCGAGGTGCGCGCACGGGCCGGTGGCGTCGCCGCGTTCCGCCTCGGGCCGGCGCCCACCGTGCTCGTGACCGACCCGCAGGCGGTCCAGCACGTGCTCGCCCGCCGGCCGGAGCGGTACGTCAAGCGCTCCCACCGCGCCCGTCTGCTGGTCGGCGACGGTGTCCTGTCCGCCACGGGCAGGGCGTGGAAGACACAGCGGCGACTGCTGCAAGCCCAGTTCACCGGCACCGGGATGCGCCGCTACGAGCAGCGGATCGACGCTGCGGCGCGCACCACCGCCGACCGCTGGCGCGAGTTCGCCCGCACCGGGCGGACGCTGGATGTCGCGCGCGAGATGCGCCGTTTCGCCCTGGACGCCATCTGGCGCTCCCTCACCGGCCACGCCCTCGACGACGGCACGGAACGCGAACTCACCGCCGTGGAAGCCGTGGCGGCCGCCCTCCCGACGCTGCCCGCGGACGCCTCCGACGCCCGGGACGCCGTCGCCGCCGATCTGGCCCGGATCGACGCGGTCGCCCGGCACGCGATCGAGCGCGCCCGCGACGGGTCGGCGGGCCCGGACGGCCCGGGACTGCTGCACGTGCTGACCGACGCCGCCGGCGAGCGTCCCGAGTACACCGACCGCCTGATCCGCGACGAGCTGGTCACGCTGCTCGTGGCCGGGCACGAGACCACCGCCACCACCCTGACCTGGCTCCATCTGCTCCTCGACCGGCACCCGGGCGCCCGCGCCGACGCGCTCGCCGCCGGCAGCGAAGGCTCCGAGCGACGCCGTCAGGCCGTTCAGGCCCTGATCCACGAGACGCTGCGGCTCTACCCGTCCGCCTGGATCCTGCCTCGCCACGCCGCCGAGGACGACGTGCTGGAGGGCCACACCGTCGAGGCGGGCACCGACATCCTGGTCTGTCCGTACCTCACGCACCGCGATCCCGAACTCTGGCCCGATCCCGAGCACTTCGCCCCCCGGCGCTTCCTCGCCCCGGGCGGACGGCCCACGCACCCGGGCGCCTACTTCCCGTTCGGCCTCGGCCCGCGCGCCTGCCTCGGCATGCAGTTCGCGGTCCGCGAGACGACCGTGCTCCTCGAACACCTGCTTCCGTACACTCCGGCCTTCGCGTCCCTCCCCACGAAGACGGATTACGGCATCACCGTCCGACCCGCCGGCCCCACCCCCGCCACCCTGCGCCCACCCCGCACCTGAGGCACCCTGCCGGCCCGCGTCCACCGGCCGCCCTCACACGGCCCGGCTGCGCTCTGTGCGGGGGCGGGTTGTCAGGCGGTCAGCGCCGCAAGCTCCGCGTTGGCGCGTTCGGTGACCAGGGCGAGGACGCGGCCGGCGGCGGCCAGGTCCTCGGCAGGTATCCCGCCCCAGACGCGCTCGGAGATGGGGGCGGTCGCCGCGCCGACGGCCTCCACCAGCCGGCGCCCTGCGTCCGTGGCGCGAAGGTGCGCCCCGTCCGCGACGAGCAGCTGCCTGGTCAGTAGCTCGTCGACAGTGGCATGGATGTCGGCCAGGTTGGCCTTGAGGGAGCCCCGGACCTGGGTGACGAGATCGTCCCGCGTCTGCGGGGCGTCGGCGGTGACGGCTACGCGCAGGGCGATCTGCTGCTGGAACGTCATGCCGTGCCGGGCCAGGACGTGCTCCAGGACCCCGCGGGCGGCGTAGTGAGCCAGGCCGAGGGCGCGGGCGTTGGCGGCGGGTGCAGTGGCGGTCATGGTGTTGCCCCCTGAGTTGTCTGGTCGTTCGGTACGGATGGTGCGAGAGGTGCGAGAGGTGCGTCGAGCAGGGTCGTCAGCTCGTCGGTGAACGCGCGCGTCCGCGGGGCGTCGAGGCCACCGAGGGGTTCCAGCAACTGCTGATGCAATTCCTGGACCACCGCGATGGCCTGCCGCGTGACGGCTTGGCCCTGCTCGGTGAGGGCGAGCTGCATGGCGCGCGGGTCGCGGGGATCGCGGGTGCGCTCGATCAGGCCGGCCGACTCAAGGGTGCGCGCCAGCTTGGAGACGTACAGCGCCTCCAGCCCGGTGTGGTCGGCGAGTTGACGCTGACTGGGGCGCTCGCCGGCGCGCTGCATGCCGTGCAGCGACGCGACGAGGGAGTACTGGGCGTGGGTGAGGCCCAGCGGATTCACCGCGCGATCGACCGCGACGCGCCACTTGTTGGCGAGCCGCCATACCAGGAAGCCGGGCGTGGGACCCGATGAACCGTTGCTCATGACAAATAGAGTACATGGCTACTATGTCTATGGCTACTATCCTCTGGCGAAACGACGGCGCTCCCGAACAGGGCCACACCTTCCCCGTGTCCGCGTCCGCGTCGCGCACCGCCCCGAAGATCGCGCGCGTACGCTCGTGACCATGGTCGAGCATCGCATGGTCGAGGTGAACGGCGTCCGGCTGCACATCGCGGAGCAGGGCGAGGGCCCGCTGGTGGTGCTCCTGCACGGCTTCCCCGAGTCGTGGCACTCCTGGCACCGCCAGTTCGGCCCGCTGACCGAGGCCGGGTTCCGGGTGGTCGCGCCCGACCAGCGGGGCTACGGGCGCAGCGACCGCCCCGCGGACGTCGAGTCGTACACCATCCTCCACCTGGTCGGCGACGTGGTCGGCCTGATCCGGGCGCTGGGCGAGGAGAGGGCGTACGTGGTCGGGCACGACTGGGGGGCGCCGGTCGCCTGGCACACCGCGCTGCTGCGCCCGGACCTGGTGCTCGGGGTGGCGGGGCTGAGCGTACCGCCGCCGTTCCGGGGGACGCAGCCGCCGCTGGCCGCCATGGAGGAGAGGTTCGGCGGTCGCTTCTACTGGAACTACTTCGCCCGGCCCGGTGTCGCCGACGCGGAGTTCGGACGGGACCCGCGGACCGCGCTGCGGAAGTTCTTCCACTGGGCCTCCGGCGACGCTCCCGGCTCCGGCGAGGACAGGCAGCCGCTGGTCGACCCCGGGCGTGGCTGGCTGGCGGCCATGCCGGAACCGGAGGTCCAGCCGGAGTGGTTCACCGAGGAGGACCTCGACGTGTTGGCCGACAGCTTCTCCGAGGGCTTCACCGGTGCCCTGAACTGGTACCGCAACCTGGACCGCAACTGGGAGCTGACCGCTCCCTGGCACGGCGCGGTCGTCACCCCGCCCTCCCTGTACGTCTACGGCGACCGCGACCTCGTCCCCGCCTTCCCCGGCATGCCCGAACTCATCGCGAAGCTCCCCCGGTTGATGCCCGGCCTGCGGCGCGAGCCGGTGAAGCTGGCCGGCTGCGGGCACTGGACCCAGCAGGAACGTCCGCAGGAGGTGAACGAGGCCCTTGTCGCCTTCCTCCGGTCCTGCCCCTGACGAGGCCGGGGTGCCGGGTCAGGAACCGCCGGCCGGGGCCCAGGGCTTCTGTGGCGGCTGCGGAGCGTCCAGCGCGCCGCGGAACATCTCCTTGAGGCTCTTGGGCGGAGCCTCCCTCTCCTCCGTCGAATGCACGAGTCGCGCCGTCGTCACCCGTAGGTGGCACTCGCGGTGCCGTTGCCTGACGATGACCAGCCACTCGCCGTCCCGGGTGACCAGGGCGTGCCGTGCGGGCACGTCCCCGGGCTTGGCGTGCCGGGCGATCACCTGGGGCACGTAGTTCAGCGCCGCGTCCTCGGCCGCTGCGAGGGCCTGCGCCTCGTCCCCCTCGATGTGGTGGGTGCCCACCAGCATCCAGCGGTGCAACTTCAGTTCCACGCCGTCCGCGCGCTCGGTGAGCCGGGTGTCCTCCTCGATGAGGACGTACCACTCAGCAGTCATGGTCGGTGCCTGCTCTTCGTTCCAGGGCCTGGTGGGCCGACGAGCGGTCGTCCGGGCGTCGGCGGGGCCCCGCCTCCGCCGTCCCCGACCGCGCCGGACAGCGTGTTCCCTGTCCGGCCCGTGCATCCTGCCATGTGGATCATGGACGTCGGCCACCCGACCCCGGGCACCGGCCTGCCGCCGTGCGGGGGACGTGCGTCAGAAGCGGGGGGCCTGCGGGGTGCGCTCCGGCGCGGGCGTGACGCGCTGGTTCAGTCCCGGCCGCTGGTGATCCGGTGCCTCGCAGGTGACGTCCCTCGTCGGCAGCCGTCCGTCGCTGAGGTAGGCGTTGACGGCGCGGTCGGCGCAGGCCCGCGGGTCACCGGCGTACACGCCGTGGCCCTCGCCGCCCTTGACGTACACCATGCGCGAGCCCTTGAGGGCGTGGTGCATGCCGAGGCCGCTGACCAGCGGCGTCTGCGGGTCCCACTGGTTCTGGACGGTGAGCAGGCCGACGCCGGTGTCCACCTTGGTGACGGGCTCGGCCGGCCTGCCCCAGAACGCGCAGGGGGTGATGTTGGAGCCGAAGTCCCCGTAGAGGGGGTACCTGGCCCGGTCCCGGACGGCGTCGCGCCGGTACTGCTCCGGGTCACGGGGCCAGGCCGAGGTGTCCCCGCAGACCACGGTCCAGAAGACGGCGGTCCCGTTGTCCGCCGACGGGCTCGCAGCCGCGGCCGCGGACGGGTGCGCAGCCCGCTGGGAGTCGGGCGCGGCCCGCCGGTGGTGGGCCACGTGGCCGGCGGCCGTCCTCTTCAGGTCCGCGACGAGCTCGGCGGCGTACTCGGGGCTGAAGAACTGGGCGCGCAGGGAGGCCCGGATGTCGTCCCCGGTGAGTTTTCGCCCGTCGTGGTCGACGGGGGTGCGATCGGCCCGGGCGACGAGGTCCCAGAACGTATTGCGCACCGCGGCCGGGGTGTCGCCCAGCCCGTAGGTCCGGTGGTGCCGGGCGGTCCACTTCGTCCAGCGGGCGAAGGCCGGCTCGGCGCCCTCCGCCCACACCTGGATCATCCCGCGCCAGGCCCGCGCGGGGTCGACCGAGCTGTCCAGCACGAAGCGGTCGGTCCGCCGGGGGAACATCTGCGCGTAGACGGCGCCGAGGTACGTGCCGTACGAGTAGCCCAGATAGGAGAGCCTGCGCTCGCCCAGGACGGTGCGTATGACGTCCATGTCGCGGGCGGTGTTGCGCGTGGTGATGTACCGGAGCCTGTCGCCGTTCCGTGCCCGGCACTTGTCGGCGACGGTCCGGGCCCATTTGACGTCGTGGCTGAACGTCGCCTGCCGGTAGGGGTGTTCGATGTTCTCCTCGGCGGTGGTGAGGCCACAGGTCACCGGGCTGCTGCGGCCCACGCCTCGCGGGTCGAACCCGATGAGGTCGTACCGCTCGCGGACCTTCTCGGGCAGCGCGTCCTTCATCACGAGCGGCATGTCCAGGCCCGCTCCGCCCGGGCCGCCCGGGTTGAACAGGAGCACGCCGCGCCGCTTTCCGGCGACGGCGGTCCTGACGCGGGAGACGGCCAGCTTGATGGTCCTGCCGCCGGGCCGGGCGTAGTCGAGCGGGACCTCGACCGTGGCGCACTGGAGGGCGGCGGACTGCGACGCGTCGCATCTGTGCCACGCCGGCCGCTGGTGGGCGAATCTCTGCGACACCGTTGCCGCGGCTCCCTGTTGGCGTGGTGCCGCGGATGCCTGCGCCGGGGCGAGGGCGGGGAGCAGCGTCGCCGTGACGCCCACAGCGAGTAAGGGCGCCATGCGTCCTGTCCGCACGATGGCCGTTCCTTCCGTTCGACTTCCAGGTCTCCACGACCTTTTCGTGCGGCGGCGACGGGCGAATCCCTCTGCGGGGCGGTCCTGCTACGCCTCCGGAGGGACACGGAAAGAGACGTCCGGAGGAGAACCCGAACGGCCCGATCGTCGTCCGCCCTCAGGAGTCGGGCGGAGTCGGGCGGCGTCGGCTTGAGTCGGATGGGACGCTAAGCGTCCTTGTTGGCCTTCAGCTTCTGCCAGACCGTGCTGAGCGCGCGCAGGTCGTCCTCGTCGAGAAGGTCCGTGAAGACGGGGGCGAGGCACTCGCGGCGGGTGGCGTCGGCCGCCTCGAAGAGCCGGTGCCCCTCCGGGGTGAGCGCCACCTCGACGGAGCGGGCGTCGCGGGTCGAGGGGGTGCGGGTGACGAGACCGCGGCTCTGGAGGGCGTCGATGACGCGCGAGACCTGGCTGCGGCTGAGCATGGTGCTGTTGCCGAGCACCGACGCCGGGACGGGGTCGGGGCTGGACGCCAGCCAGAGCAGCACCTCGAACCAGGAGACAGGCAGGTCGTGCGCCTTGGACAGGGCGCGGTCCACGCGGTCCGTGAGGACGGTTCCGGCCCAGACCAGCCCGTAGAAGGCGTGGTCGGCCACGGGCATCTCGGCCGGCGGGAGCTTCTTCTTCGGCATGCTCCCCAGCCTAGCGGTTGCGTGTACACGCACGTAAGTGCACTATGGTGTGTGTACACGCACCTAAATGTGAAAGCAGGCTTCCCATGTCCTCCCAGTCCCCCAAGGTCGTCCTCATCACCGGCACCTCCTCCGGCATCGGCCTGGCCGCGGCCGTCGCCGCCGCCCGCGCCGGCTGGACGACCGTCGCCACGCTGCGCGACCCCAGCCGCTCCGACACACTGCGCAAGGCCGCCGCGGACGCGGGCGTGGAGCTCGACATCCGCCGGCTCGACGTCACCGACGAGACCTCGATCACGGAGGCGGTCGACGGTCTGCTGGCCGACTACGGCCGACTGGACGCCGTCGTCAACAACGCGGGCGCCGGACACCTCGGCACCCTGGAGAACGAGCCGGTGGCCGAGGTCCGCAAGGTCATGGAGGTCAACTTCTTCGGCGTGCTGAACGTCTCGAAGGCCGCGATGCCCCACCTGCGTGCCTCCGGCGGCCGCCTCATCACCGTGACCAGCGTCGGCGGCGTGGTCGGGCAGCCGTTCAACGAGGCTTACTGCGCCGCCAAGTTCGCCGTCGAGGGGTACATGGAGTCCCTCGCCCCGGTGGCGGCGGCGCACGGCGTCTCCGTCACCGTGATCGAACCCGGCGCCGTGGCCACCGAGTTCGTGGCCAACGCGGGTGTCGACCTGGAGGGTGCCGTGGCGGCGGCCGGGGTCTACGGGCCACAGCTCGACGCCTACCTGAACCGTACGGTGGGGCAGTTCCTCGACGGCGCGCAGACCGCCGAGGGAGCCGCCGAGTCGGTCCTCGAGGCACTGACCGCACAGCGGCCCGCCTTCCGCCTCCAGACCTCCGAATGGGCCCGCGGCTTCGTCGGCACCAAGCTCTCCGACGTGGACGGCTCGGCGGTCGTCGGCCTCACCAGCGGCTGGGTCGCCTGAGCCCGGGCCCAGCCCGCAGCACGAGCGACGCGACCCTCGGCCCCGACCGCCCCACACACGCCTCGGGGCCGCCCGCGCCGGTCACTTGTGCCAGAACAGATGGTGTGTGACCGCGCCGCTCGGGCTGGGTACGACATCGCGGTGGAAGCGGTCGAGCAGTTCCTCGGGCGACTCCCACAGCCGCGTGCCGGAGCCGAGTTTCATCGGCGAGACCGCCACGTGCAGGGTGTCGACGAGGTCGGCGTCGAGGAACTCCCGGATGGTGGTGGCCCCGCCGCCCAGCCGCACGTCCTTGCCCTGCGCCGCCTCCCGCGCCATGGCGAGGACCGTGGCCGGGTCGTCGTCGACGAAGTGGAACGTGGTGTCGGAGAGGGTGAACGAGGGGCGCTGGTGATGGGTCATGACGAACACCGGCGTGTGGAACGGGGGCTCGTCGCCCCACCAGCCGAGCCACTCGTGGTCCCGCCAAGGGCCGCGCTGCGGGCCGAACTTGTTGCGCCCCATGATCTCGGCGCCGATGTTGTGGGAGAAGTCCCGCGTCAGGTAATCGTCGAGACCGCGGCTGCCGCCGGGTTCGGTGCGATTGGGCCAGCTCGCCGTGGCGCCCGCCCAGGCGAACATCTCCCTGGGGTCGGCGTGCCCGAAGGGCCGCTCCAGGCTCTGGTTCTCGCCCGCGCCGTATCCGTCGCTGGAGACGTTGAAGTTCTGGACTTTCAGTAGCTGCTTCACCTGGCTCCTCCTGCGTGTTCCATGAAAGGCAGACCCCCGGAACCAGGAAAACTCATCGCCGGGCCCATGTCCCGTCACGGGAGCGATGTCGGCGCGCCGTTCCCCGCGCCGGCGCGCCGCCCGGTCGTCACCGGTACCCCCCGCGCGAAGGGCGCGAAGGTGTGGCTGAAGAGGGCACAACAGCCCCCTTGACCCCAACCCTCAACTCCCATACGTTGCCACCGCATTGAGATATTGAATCGTTTCATTGCCATGTCTCCAGTCATGCCCACGTCATGCCGTCTCCGCTCCGCCACGCCCAGCCGCCCCGTCCTGCTTCGCCCGCCCTGCGTGAAGGAGAACTCCGTTGGCCAGCTCGACCACTCCCCCCACTCCCCCCACTCCCCCCACGCCTCCCGCATCCGCTGCCGCTCCCGCCTCTCCCGGCGCCCAACCCCCCGTCACCCGCCGCCACTTCCTCGGCACGGCGTCGGCGCTGGCGGCGGGCGCCGCCCTCGCCGCGGGCAGCGTGACTGCGCTCGCCGGACGGGCCCAGGCGGCTGCCCGCGCGCCGCACGCGGAGCCCGTCGGCCTGTCGACGGCACACTGGATCTGGTATCCGGAAGGCGATCCGCGCACCCAAGCCCCCGCCGGGCACCGCTACTTCCGGACCCGGTTCACCGTCGCCGACGGCGCGGTGTCCGACGCCCAGCTCGTCGTCACCGGTGACGACACCATCGACGTGTGGCTCAACGGCACGCCCCTCGCCGGTTCCCCCAGAGTCGCCGACTCCTGGCGGAACGCCCTGTACGTGGACCTGCGGTGGGCTCTGACCCCGGGGACGAACACCCTCGCGCTGGCCTGCCGCAACCAGGGCGGCCCGGCCGGTGTCATCGGGCGCGTGCGCGTCGTGGCCGCCGGCGGCACCACGGACGTCGTCACCGGCGGCGGCTGGACGGCGGGCAGGGACGTGCCCGAGGGCTGGGAGCAGCCCGGCTTCGGCGACAGTGCCTGGCCCGCCGCCCGGGACCTCGGCGCCTACGGGACCGCCCCCTGGTACACCCAGGTCGCCGCGCCCGACCTGACGGCGCCGTCGCCGCTGAGTGTGGCCGCCGGCACCGTCGAGCACCGCACCAGCCCGCTCGGGATCGACTCGGCGCGGCCCCGGTTCGGCTGGCGGCTCAACTCCACGGCGCGACAGCAGCGCCAGGCCGCCTACCAGTTGCAGGTGTCGTCCACGGCCGACGGCACCGGCGACCTGTGGGACAGCGGCCAGGTGGCGTCCGGCCGGCAGATCGACGTCGCCTACGCGGGCAGGTGGCTGACGAGCCTGACCCGCTGTCACTGGCGGGTGCGGGTCTGGGACACCCAGGGCCGGGTGAGCCCGTGGAGCGAGCCGCAGTGGTTCGAGACCGGGCTGCTCGCGGCGGCCGACGAGTGGCGCGCCGCGTTCATCGGCCTGCCCGCGGGGCCCGATCTGTCGGGCGCCGGGTGGATCTGGTACCCCGAGGGCGATCCGGCGGCCGGCGTGCCCGCCGGTACCCGCTGCTTCCGCCGTTCCTTCTCCCTGACCGGCGCGCCCACGGGCGCGAGCCTGGTCGTCACCGGGGACGACACCGCGGACGTCTGGGTCAACGGCACGCTGGTGAACTCGTCGCCGCGGGTGACCGACTCGTGGAAGAGCGCCGCGCTGGTCGACGTCACCGCGCACCTCACGGCCGGGGCCAACACGATCGCCGTGGCCTGCCGGAACACCAGCCAGTCCCCGGCCGGGCTGCTGGCCGAGCTGACGGTGGCGGGCGGTCCGACCGTCGTCACCGACACGGCGTGGAAGGCGTCCCAGGACGCGCCGTCCGGCTGGCAGGCGCCCGGGTTCGACGACGGCCAGTGGCCCGCGGCGCGGGCGGTCGCCGCGTACGGCGGCGGGCCGTGGGGGTCGAACGTGCGGATCGTGCGCCCGGCGCCGCTCCTGCGCAGACGGTTCACCGTGGCGAAGCGGGTCGTCTCGGCGCGCTTGCTGACCACCGCTCTCGGACTCCACGAGACGCGGCTCAACGGTACGAAGGTGGGCGACGACGTCCTGGCACCCGGCTGGACCGACTACGCCCAGCGCGTGCAGTACCGGGTCCTCGACGTCACCGGGCAGATCCGGCAGGGCACGAACGCGCTCGCCGCCTGGCTGGGCAACGGCTGGTACTCCGGCGGTCTCGGCTTCGCCGGCAGTCAGCACTACGGCACCCGGCCCTGGTACGCGGCACAACTGCACCTCACCTTCACCGACGGCACCACGCAGGTGGTCGCCACGGACGGCGACTGGAAGGCCGGCACGGGCGCCGTCCGGGCGGACGACCTGTACGACGGCGAGACGTACGACGCCCGACTGCACGTCGACGGCTGGGACGAGGCCGAGTTCGACGACGGCGGCTGGGCGGCGGCCGCCGTCCGCGACGGAACCGCGCCGCACCTGGTCGCCCAGGTGGACAACGGCGTCACCGTCCGGCACGAGTTCCGTCCCGTGGCGATCACCCAGCCGCAGCCCGACGTGTGGATCTTCGACATGGGGCAGAACTTCACCGGCCGCAACCGCATCGCGCTCGGCGGCGCCGCGGGCACCACGGTGACGGTCCGCCACGGCGAGGTCCTGAACCCGGACGGCACGCTGTACACCACCAACCTGCGCGCGGCGCGGGCCACCGACCGATTCACCCTCGCGGGCACCGGGCGCACCGAGACGTACGAGCCTCGCTTCACCGTCCACGGCTACCGCTACGTCGAACTCACCGGTCTCCCGGCGGGGTTCCGGCCCGACGCCGACACCGTGACCGGGCGCGCGATGTGGACGGACGCCGCGCAACCGGGCACGTTCGACACCTCGGACGCGCTCGTCAACCAGCTCCAGCACAACATCGTGTGGGGCGAGCGCGGCAACATGCTGTCGATCCCGACCGACTGCCCCCAGCGCGACGAACGGCTCGGCTGGACGGGCGACATCGCCGCCTTCTGCGCGACGTCCACCTTCAATCTGGACACCCACGCCTTCCTCGCCAAGTTCGCCGACGACCTGACGGACGCCCAGCAGGCCGACGGCGCCTTCACCGATGTCGCACCCGCCGTGATCAGCGGCGCCGGAACGGCCGGCTGGGGGGACGCGGGAGTGATCGTCCCGTACACGGTGTGGCAGCGGTTCGGCGATCTCGGCGTCGTCGACCGGCACTTCACGGCCATGGCGCGCTGGGTCGACTACCTGCGCGGCACCGCGGGCAGCGACCTGATCCGCGACCGGCAGACCTTCGGCGACTGGCTCAACGTCAACGACGACACCGCCCAGAACCTCGTCTGCACCGCGTACTTCGCGTGGTCGGCGCGGCTCGTCGCGCGCATGGCGGCGGCCACCGGCCGTACGGCCGAGGCCACTTCGTACGGGCGGCTGGCCGACCAGGTGGCGGCGGCCTTCACCGCGCGGTTCGTGGCGGACGACGGCACCGTCCGCGGCAACACCCAGACCGGCTATGTGCTGGCCCTGGCCTTCGAGTTGCTGCCGGCGTCCCTGGTCCAGCCGGCCGCGGACAAGCTGGCCGCGAAGGTCGCCGCCACGAACGGGCACCTCAGCGTCGGCTTCCTCGGCGTCGAGAACCTGCTGCCCGTCCTGGCGGACCACGGGCACGTGGACACGGCGTACCGGATCCTGCTCCAGCGCGGCTTCCCGGGCTGGGGCTACATGATCGAGCACGGGGCGACCACGATCTGGGAGCGCTGGGACGGCATCCGTACCGACGGCTCGTTCAACGACCCGGGCATGAACTCGTTCAACCACTACGGTCTGGGGTCGGTGGGCGACTTCCTCTACCGCCGCGTCGGCGGGCTCGCTCCGGCCGGCCCCGGCTACGCCTCCCTCCGCGTCGCACCTCGCCCCGGGGGCGGCCTGACCTCCGCGCGCAGCACCTACGACACCGCCTACGGCACCGCGACCAGCAGTTGGTCGATCTCCGGCGGACAACTGCGGCTGGACGTGACGGTGCCGGTCAACACCTTCGCGACCGTCACCGTGCCCACCTCACGGCCGGGGTCCGTCACCGCCCCCGCCCAGGCCGTCCCGGCCGGCACCGCGAGCTACCACCTGCCCGCCGGGAGCTACACGTTCACGGCGGACAACTGACGGCAGCCCTCCGATGGCGGACGGCCGGCGGCCGGCATCCCACGCGGGCACCGGCCGACGGACGCCACCGCTACGGCAGCGGGAAGACGGCGCACGTGGTGGTCGCGTGGGCGTACAACTTCCCGTCCGCGGAGCCGGTGACCCTGGCCTCGGCCGTCGCCGTGGTCCGGCCCGCGTGGATCACGCTGCCCTCGCAGCGCAGGACCGGGGTGTCGGGGAAGACGGGGCGCACCATGTTCACGCCGAGCTGGATCGTGGTGTAGGCGCGCCCCGCGGGGAGTGTCGACATCACGGCGCTGCCGAGGGCCGAGTCGAGGAGCGTGGCGAGGAACCCGCCGTGCACCGTGCCCATGGGGTTGAGCAGGTGCTCGGCGGGTTCGCCCACGAAGACGGCCCGGCCGTGCTCCGCCGCCACGAGACGGAAGCCGAGCGTCCCGCAGATCGGTGCCTGCGGGAACCGGCCCTCGACGCACATCCGGAGCACCTCGAGACCCGAGCGGCCGGCGCCGTCGGCGTAGCTGGTGGGCGGCTCCCACGTGTGCGTCCGGGAGCGGACGCCGGGTTCCGCCTCGCGCGGGGCTCCGGTGTCGGAGGCCGCGACGGAGGGCGTTGATGTCATCGTCGGTGGATCTCCCTGTTCTTCTCGTCGTTCACGTGCTCGGGGCGTGCGGGGCCGCTCAGGGCAGCTTGACCGCGAGCAGGTCGACCGGCCGGATGTCGGGGGCCGAGGCGAGCATGGTGTCCGCGGCGTCCGTGAGCGCGGCGGCGATCCGCCCGCGCAGGTGTTCCGTGCGGTCCTCGTCGTTCTCGAAGGTGTCGAAGACACCGAAGGTGGTCGCGTCCTCGCGGAAGGCGAACCAGGTCACAGTCCCCTTCTCCTCCTCGGCGAGACGCAGGGCCTCGGTCAGCATCCGGGCGATGTCGTCGGCGTACTCGGGCTTGGCTTCGATGCGGGCCAGCAGACCGATGTTGTTCATGACGGGACTTCCTTCGGCTCGGTGCGGTGCCCTGCGGCACCGGCGACACCTCTCACGCTAGGCCGCCGAAGGGTTCGGTCCCAGTGTCGGAAACGGCAGCTCTGATAGCGTTTCCGACATGGATGTCTCCGTGCTCGTGTACGACGGCGTGTTCGACTCGGGGCTCTGCGCGGCCCTGGACGTGCTGGAGGCGGCCAACGCCATGCGCGGCGAACTGCCTCAGCCACCGCCCGCCTGGAACGTCCGGACGATCGCCTTCACCCCGCGGGTGCGCACCGGCGCCGGGCACGTCGTCACGGCGGAGCCCGCGGGGACCACGGACGGCACGGAACTGCTCCTCGTGCCCGCACTGGCCGAGCGCAGGCCGGAGCAGCTGCTGGAGCGGGTCGGCGGTGCCGGTCTTGCCGAGGTGCGCGATCTGGTCGCCGAGCACCGGGGCCGGGACGCGCCCGTGGCCTCGGCCTGCACGGGCACCTTCCTGCTCGCCGAGTCGGGCGTGCTCGACGGCCGCCGCGCGACGACGACCTGGTGGCTGGCGCCCGTCTTCCGCCGCCGTTACCCGAAGGTCGTGCTCGACGAGAGCAGCATGGTGACCGCCACGCAGGGGGTGACCACGGCGGGTGCCGCCTTCGGCCACGTCGACCTGGCGCTCGCCGTCGTGCGGATGACGAGTCCCGCCCTCGCCGACCTGGTCGCCCGCTACCTGGTCGTGGACGAGCGTCCCTCGCAGTCGGCGTACACCATTCCGAGCGCTCTCGCACAGAGCGACCCGCTGATCGCCGCGTTCGAACACTGGGCGCGCCGGCACCTGGACACGCCGAACAGCCTGGCCGAGGCCGCGCGTGCCCTCGGCGTCAGCGAGCGCACGCTCCAGCGCACGGTCCGCCGAGTGCTGAACACCACGCCCGTACGGTTCGTGCAGGACCTGCGGGTCGAGCAGGCCACGCATCTGCTGCGGACCACGGACCTGTCCCTGGAGACCATCGCGCGCAAGGTGGGGTACGAGCACGCCGCCACCCTGCGCGCGCTGCTGCGCGCCCGTACCGGCGCCACCACGGCGGGCCTGCGCACCCGGTGACCGCGGCGGCGCTCCCGGCTAGCGCAGCACCCGGCCCAGTTCGGCGAGCAGCTGGGCGTCGCCGAACGGCTTGGCCAGCAGTCCGGTGGCGCCGGCCGCCTCGCTCTCGTCCACCTGGGACGGCTCCGGCTTGTCGGTCAGCACGATGATCGGCGTGGAGGCGTAACGCTCGTCCTTGCGCGTCTTGCGGATCAGCGAGATGCCGTCCACCTCCGGAACCCCGATATCGGTGATGATCACGTCGTAGGTCCCCTGCGCGGCGACGAGGTCCAGCGCGGCCCCGCCGTCGGCCGCCTCGGTCACCTCGAAGCCGTTGCGTCGCAGGACGTCCCCGACGGCACGGCGCACTCCGTCGGCATCGTCGACCAGCAGGACCTTCATCGCCACGATGTCCTCCCCGTGTCTCTCCTCCTGAACCTGCCTCTGACCACTCACACATCACCGCAGGTCCGCGAACGAAACCTCGCGCCGGGGCGTATGTCGACCCGTCAGGTCCGACCGGTGCGCGGCCGGGCGCGGCGGCGAATCAGAAGGCGGTGTGGGCGAACCAGCGGTCAAGCGTGGCGGGCGGACCGGTCACCTCGAAGGCGCTGTCCTGGTAGGAACGGCGCCCGTAGAGCAGGAGCAGGAGATCGGCGGCCTCGCCTCGCACGGTCGTCCGCGCGTCGGGCGACGCGGTGTCGGCGGCGGCCGCCGCCCGGTCCAGCAGCCGGAATCCGTCCGCGTCCAGCCGGACCCACCACTCCCCGCCGGCGTCAGGACCGGTCTCGTCGGCGCCACCGCCGGTGGCGGCCCCGGCGCACTGGAACACGAGGGTCTCGCCGTCGCCCTTGAGTTCGGCCACGGCCGGGGCGAAGAGATGGGCCTGGGGCAGGTTGACGAGGAACTCGTCGACTCCGTCGGCCGCCAGCTCCGGATCGAGGGATGACGCGTGGCCGGTGGACAGCTCGGCGTCGACCCGGTGCACCAGCGTCTCGAACAGCATCCTGCGGGCCCAGAACCGGGCGTGCTGGTCGGCGCCCCAGGCCCACATGGGGGCCAGCGGGTCCGTGGCCTCCAGCACGGCGGCCACCCGAGGGATGCCCGCCTCGACCCAGCGCGGGTACTCCTGCGCGCTGTCCGGCAGTCCGAGCTCCACCTCGCGGCTGCGCGGCGGCTCCTGCACCAGGCGGGACAGCAGGGCGCTGAACCAGCGCTGCAGGCTCCCCACGTGACGGGTGAGGTCGGCGACGGTCCAGCCCGGGCAGGAGGGCACCGGCGTGGCCGGGTCCACGCCCCGCACCACCTCAACCAGCCGCGCCGTCTCCCGCTCGATCGCCTGCCGGTACGTCGTGTACGGCAACGGATGCGCCGCCGATCGGTCGCTTGCCACTTCGCGTCCGCCCTCTCGCTCGCGGGACCCGCCCCGCCCTCGTGGACCGCACCACCTCGGTGCCGTCGCGTCGCGCCGGACCTCGGCCCGGTCACGGCCTCATGATCCACCATGGCCGGGGGCCGGGCGAGACGGGGTGGGGCGCGGGGCTCAGTAGCGCTGGGCCTTGGCCAGGCGGGGGGTCAGCGGGGGCTCGCCCGACTTCTGGCTGAACACGATGGGCTGGTTCTTCTGCCCGGGTTCGAGGTTCTCCGCCCCCGTGTACCTGGTCTCCACGACGTGGTGGTTGCTGTCCTCGAAGTCGATCTGGACGGCGTAGGACGCCTTGTGGCTGGTCTTGTTGGTGATGGTGACCAGGACGGCGAGGACTCCCCCGGTCTGCGCCTTGGGCATGCCGGTCATGCCGACGTCGGACAGCGCGTTGCCCTGGCCGCTCACGCCCTGGAGTGCCTTCTGGGCGGCCTGCGTCCGCCGTGCGCTCTCCGCCGACACCGACGCCTCGAACTCCGAGGCCCGCGCGGCCGCGGAGGAGGCGGCCGCGGAGACCGAGGCACGTGCGGAGGAGATGGCCGCGGAGGCCGAGGAGGCCAGGGCCGGGGGCATCGTGCCGGAGAACGACGCCGTGTGCGGCGTGCTCGGCGTCCTGCTCGCCGCCGAGCCGGAACCACCGCCGCCACCGCATCCGGCCAGCGCCGCGGAGGCCAGGAAGCACACCAGGAGGACGAAGGGCACGCCGTATCGGCTCAGCCTGCGGGTCCGGACACGGGAAGGGGCATGCATGCGTTCCTCCAGAACGGGGGGCTTGCAGCCATCGTCCGTGCGTGCCCGGCCACGTGCGAGCCGACCCGGGCCTGACGGGTGACACGACGGGGCGCTCCCGGGCAAGCCCTCGTGCGCTCGCGGGCGGCTCCCGGGGGCTCGGGCGGCCTAGCCTCTCGCGGGCGGTGGGCGTGGGTCAGCGGGGAGGAGTGGCATGGCGGGGAGAGACGGGTCCGGGTCCGTGGGGTTTCCTTCGGCGGGTGCCCGGTGCGTGGGGCGCCTGGGGCTACTGGGCCGGGCCATGCCGGGGCGGGATCCCGGGGAGCCGCACCGGACCGCCACGCCGCTGGAACTGCTCTTCGACCTCTGCTTCGTCATCGCGGTGGCGGAGGCGTCGGCGAGTCTGAGCACGGCGGTGGTGGCCGGGCACTACGCCACCGGCTCGCTCCGCTTCGCCCTGGTGTTCTTCACCATCTGGTGGGCGTGGATGAACTTCACCTGGTTCGCGTCGGCGTACGACCCGGACGACGTGCCCTACCGGCTCACGGTGCTGGTGCAGATCACGGGGTCGCTCGTGCTCGCCGCCGGTGTCCCGCGGGCGTTCGAGGACGGGGACCTGCGGGTCGTCACCCTCGGGTACGTCGTGCTCCGGACGTCGCTGGCCGCGCTGTGGCTGCGTGCCGCTCGCTCGGATTCCCGTCGGCGACGCACGGCTCTTCGTTTCGCCGCAGGGGTGACGGCATGTCAGGTGGGCTGGACCGGGGTGGCGTTCGTACCGGGCTCGGTCCGACTGCCGCTGATTCTGGTCATGGTGGTCGCCGAGATCTCCGTGCCGGTCTGGGCGCAGTCCGCCGGGATGACCCCGTGGCATCCGCACCACATCGGTGAGCGGTACGAGTTGTTCACCCTCATCGTGCTCGGTGAGTCCGTCGCGGCCGCGACCAAGGCGGTGCGCGGCGCCTTCGACGTGCGGCAGGGCGCCGCCGGCCTGTACGCGCTCGCGGCGGGCGGCCTGATCGTGGTCTTCTCCATGTGGTGGCTGTACTTCTCCCGGCCGGCCCACACCCTGCTCGCCACCGAGTACCGCGCGCACCGCAAGCGGTTCGTCTGGGCGTACGGGCACTTCCTGGTCTTCGCCTCGGCCGCTGCCGAGGGGGCCGGTCTGGCCGCGTACGCGCAGGTCGTCGCCGGGGGCACCGGGGTCCCGCCGGTGGCGGCCGGGGCGGCGGTCACCGTGCCGCTCGCGGTCTTCCTGGTCACCGTGTGGGTCCTCCAGGTACGGCCGCACCGGCGGCGCGGGCCGGCCGAGGCCGCTTTCCCGGTGGTCGCGGTCGGGGTCCTGGCTGCCGCCCGGGCTCCCGTGCCGGCCGTGGTCGCCGGGCTGCTCGTGGCGGCGCTCGTCGCACTGTCCACCGCGTCGGACGCGGGTCGTGAGGAGGTCTCGGCGATGGTCTCAGAGGTCGAGGACCACTTCGGTGGCCGGGCGGCCGCAGCAGACCAGGGTGGTGCCCGGCTCCGGGGGGTCCAGCGGCTCGGTGGCGTAGGTGATCTCCCCCGCAACCAGTGGCGTGACGCAGGTGTGGCAGACGCCGGTCCTGCAGGACCAGCGGGTGGGGATGTCGCAGGCTTCCGCGAGGTCGAGGAGTGAGGGGTAGGCGGGCGACCAGGCGGTGGTGATGCCGCTGCGGGCGAAGGTGACGCGGGGGCCGGGGCCCGGTGGCCCGGGTGGCTGGTGCGGCCGGACCACGGCGGCGGGGCCGATGCCGGGGGTGAGGGCGGGCAGGGAGCCGAACTGTTCGGTGTGGATCCGCTCGGGGCGCAGGCCCTGGTCGCGCAGGCAGTCGCCGAGGGTGTCCATGAAGGCGGTCGGGCCGCAGAGGTAGGCGTCGGCGTCGGCCGGAATGCCCAGTGCCGCGAGCGTCCGCGCGGTGGGACGTCCCTCGGTGACGTGGGGTGGCGGGTCGGGCCGGGGGCCAGTTCCGGCGGTGTAGAAGAGGTGCTCGTGGGCGTCGGGGAGGCGGGCCAGCAGGTCGTGGCTCTCGGCCGCGAAGGCGTGGTGGGCGCGGTCGTGGGCGGTGTGGATCCACCACAGGGGGCGGGGGTCCCGGTCGGCGGCGAGCCGGTGGAGCATGGCGAGCACCGGCGTGACACCGATCCCCGCGGAGGCGAGGACGACCGGGCCGCTTCCGTCCCGCAGGACGAAGGTGCCGTGGGGGCCGGCGATGTCGACCAGGTCGCCCTGTCGCAGCGTGGCATGGAGGTAGCCGCTGACCTGTCCGTGCGGCTCGTGTTTGACGCTGACCCGGTAGGTGTCGGCCGTGGGCGTGGCGGACAGGGAGTAGCTGCGCACGGCCGGGGCGCCGTCGCCGGTGGTGAGCCGGAGCGAGAGGTACTGGCCCGGGCGGCCCTCGGGCACGGGCACGGGGCTGCCGTGGGTGGCGGTGAGGTGGATGGACGACACCGTGGCCGTCTCGTGCGTGATGCGCGCGACGCGCATGGGCCGGAAACCCGTGCGTGCGGGCTCGTCGCGGGAGGGCGGGGTGTTCGGTGCGGCGGACGGTCGGACGCCGGGCCTTGCGTCCTGCCGGCCGGGGCGCGGTGCGGTCGGGGCGGCCGCCGCGAGCTCGCGGAAGGACTGCTGCCAGCCGGGGCTGAGGGCGGGGATGTTCAGGGCCCTGCGCAGGTGCTCGGGATCACGGTCGGGGAGGTAGAGCAGGGCGTCGGTGTCGGCGACGCTCAGCTCCTGCGGGCCCCTGCGGGTGAGGACGATGTCGTCACCGGCCCGCACACTGCCCTCGGTGATCACGCGCAGGTAGAAGCCGGGACGGTGGTGGGCGACCAGGAGGGCGGCCATGGCGGGTTCGCCCAGGCGCATGCCCACCCGGTAGCAGGTGACCCGGGGCTGGCTGACCTCGAACTCGGCGTCGCCGATGCGGTAGCGGTCACCGATGCACACCTCGTCGTCCGGCAGCCCGTCGACGGTGAAGTTCTCGCCGAAGATCCCGAAGGTCAGGTCGTCGCGGCCGAGTTGTTCGCGCCAGTAGGCGTAGGACTGCGACTGGTAGACGAGGACGGCGCGCATCTCGCCCCCGTGGCCGGCCAGGTCGCCCTGCCCGTCTCCCTCGACGTTCAGCCGTCGTACCCTGCGCGGGCCCCGCACGGGGGTCTTCCAGGCGGCGGTGTGGACCATGCGTCCGTGCCAGGGCACGTCCTTGGGCTTTCCCACGTTGACGGACAGCAGCGTCGCCCGCGCGGGCCTCCTTCCGGTCGCCATCGCGCATCTCCTCCCGATCGTCCTGCGGACCTTCTCCCGGTCCCCGTCGCGGGTCTCGTCCGGTTCGTGTGCCGGTGCGGCCCCCGCGCTCACCAGGCCATGGCGTCGAAGAGCGCGGTGGGGTCCGGATCCGGGCTCTGGTCGAGCGTCTGCTCGGCCCAGATGACCTTGCCCTGCGGGGCGTAGCGGGTGCCCCAGCGGTGGGCGAACTGGGAGACCAGGAACAGGCCGCGGCCTCCCTCGTCGGTGGTGGCCGCGCGCCGCAGCCGGGGTGAGGTGTTGCTGCCGTCCGACACCTCGCAGACCAGGGTGGGGCCCAGCAGCATCCTGACCCGCACCGGTGGGGCGCCGTAGCGGATGGCGTTGGTGAGGAGTTCGCTGAGGATCAGTTCGGTGCTGAACACCGTGTCCTGGAGTCCCCATTCGTCCAGGCGGCGGCTGACGTCCGCCCGCACCTCCGAGACCGCGCGCACCTCGGAGGGCACATCCCAGGTCGCGACCCGAGAGGGGTCGAGGAGCCGGGTCCGGGCGACCAGCAGCGCCACGTCGTCGTTGGGGTGCTCGGGCAGCAGCGCCTCCATGAGGGCGCGGCAGGTCTCCTCCGGTGTCTGGCCCGCGTGGCCGATGGTCGAACGGAGGACGGCCAGACCCTCGTCCACGTCCCGCCCCTGATTCTCGATCAGGCCGTCGGTGAACAGGACGAGGCGGCTGCCCTCCGCCAGGCGCAGTTCACCGGCCTCGAAGGGGTGGTCGCCCACGCCCAGGGGCGGCGAGAGGGGGACGTCGGGGAAGGTCACCGTGCCCTGGGCGTCCACCACGGCGGGCGCGACGTGCCCGGCCCGGGACAGGGCGCAGGTGCCGGCGACCGGGTCGTAGACGGCGTAGAGGCAGGTGGCGCCGGTGAGGGGCGCGTGGTCGTCACCGGCGGTGGCCGTCTGGCTGTCGAGTCGGGTCACCATCTCGTCGAGGTGTCCGAGGAGTTCGTCCGGGGCCAGGTCGAGCGAGGAGAAGTTCAGTACGGCGGTGCGCAGCCGCCCCATGGTCACCGCTGCGTGCAGCCCGTGGCCCACGATGTCGCCGACGACCAGGGCCACCCGGAAGCCGGGCAGCGGGATGACGTCGAACCAGTCCCCGCCCACGCCGGACCGTGCCGGCAGGTAGCGGGAGGCGATCTCCAGGACGTCCTGGTCGGGCAGGTCCAGGGGCAGCAGGCTGCGCTGGAGGGTGACGGCGAGGGCGTGCTCACGGGAGAAGCGGCGCGCGTTGTCGATCGCGACGGCCGCCCGGGCGACCAGTTCCTCGGCCACCGCGACGTCCTCGTCCTCGAACCGCGGGCTGCCCGTGCCCCGCCAGAAGTTCACGATGCCGAGGACGACGCCGCGCGCCCGCAGGGGGACCGTGATCAGCGAGTGGATGCCGTACTCCAGCGCCTGCCGCGCCCCCTCCGGGTCCTGCGCCCGCCAGTCCTGCGCGGTGTGCAGGTCCGGCACCAGGACGGCCTTGCCGCGTTGCAGCGCGGCCACCATGGGGGTGTCGGCCACCACGAACCGGATCAGGTCGCCCACGGGCTGCAGCGGGTGCCCGGTCCGCGACTCGCGCAGCGCGGTGCGCCGCATCCGGTGGACGGCGCCGGTGGGCTCCTCGCCGTGCAGCACGGAGTCGAGGAGTTCCACGGTGACGACGTCCGCCAGGCGCGGGACGGCCACCTCGGCGAGCTCCTCGGCGGTGCGTTCCACGTCGAGGGTGGTGCCGATCCGGGTGCCTGCCTCGTAGAGGAACGCCAGCCGCCCCCGCGCCACCTCGGCCTGTCCGGACAGCGCGGCCAGATCGGTGGTGTCCCGGAAGGTGGCCACCAGGCCCGGTGCGCCGCCGTAGGGGGCGGTGGGCCGGATGTTCACGGCGAGCAGCCGGTCCCCGACCCGGATCACCTCGTCGGAGGCGGCCGCACCCGCCATCAGCATCCGGGTCAGGCCGGGCCCGAGGCCGAGGTCGGCCACGTGCCGCTGGTCGGTGGTCGCGGGGAGGCCGAGCAGCCGGCGGGCCTCGTCGTTGGCGAGCAGCAGCCGTCCGTCGTCGCCGATGATCAGGACCCCTTCGCGCACCGCGTGCAGCACGGCGTCGTGGTGGTCGTACATCCGGGTCATCTCGGCCGGGCCGAGTCCGTGGGTCTGACGCAGCAGCCGACGGCTGACCAGGGCCGTGCCCGCGGTGGCCAGGACGACGGCCAGGGCGGCGGCGCCGAGCAGCATCGGCAGCTGCTGGTCCAGCACATGACCGAGGGTCTCGTACTGGATCCCGGCGGCGATCATGCCGATCACGCGTCTGCCGGCGTCCAGCACGGGGACGACCGCGCGTACGGCGTCGTGCGGCCGTCCGTGGAAGGGCTGCGTGACGGCCTCCCCCGCGGTGGCACGGCCGAGGCCCGAGGCCTTGCTGCCGACGAGCGTGGGGTCGGTGTCGGCGATGCGGACGCCGTCCCTGTCCAGGACGCTCAGGAAGTCGACGCCGGATCCCTTTTGCGCCTGCTCGGTCGCCGCCTGGAGCTGTGCCGTGGCGTTCGTCCGCAGGGCGAGTACCGTTCCGGGCGCGTGGGCGAAGGATTCCGCCGCGGCCAGTGACCGGTCGGCGGCGTTGCGCTGGGCGTCGTACCGCCCCTGGAGGACGAGGGCCGCCGCCGAGACCGCGACCACCAACAGCACGATGACGGCCTGGAGCAGGAAGACCTGGGCGGCGAGCGTGCGGACGCTGAGGGACGACACGATGCGGCGGCGGCCCGCCGCCGGCCACGGGCCCGGGCGACGGGACGGCTCGGACGATCTCCGCGTGCCGGGCTGCGCCGCCGCTCGCCTCCGGGGCCGGCGGGAGCGTCCGCTCATGCCCCTGTTGTAACACTGGCGCTCGGCGTCCTGCGACCGGTGCGCCCGCCGCCGGGTGGGCGGGGCGGCCCGAGAGGCGTCCGCGGTGGCTTCGCCCGGTTCCGTGGACGCGGGACCGGCCCGGCCCCCAGGGCAGGGGGGACCGGGCCGGTCGCCTTCTCGGCACGCGGTGTCAGGCCTGGCGCGCCTTGAAGCGGGGGTTCTTCCTGTTGATGACGAAGACCGTGCCGCGGCGGCGCACCACCTGGGCGCCGGGCTTCGACTTCAGTGAGCGCAGTGACCTGCGTACCTTCATGGCGGGGTGCTCCTCGTGCTCGGGTGTGCCGGGGTCAGCGGCGCGGCGTGGCCCGGCGGCCGTAGCGGCGCTCGAAGCGTTCGACGCGGCCGGCGCTGTCCATGACGCGCGCGGTGCCGGTGTAGAAGGGGTGGCTGGCCGACGAGACCTCCACGTCGATCAGCGGGTAGGTGACGCCGTCCTCCCACACGATCGTCCTGGACGCCGTGGCGGTCGAGCGGGTCAGGAAGAGCGCGTCGGCGGCGCGGTCGCGGAAGACGACGGGCCGGGTCTCGGGGTGGATGCCAGACCTCATGGTGCTTCTCTCCTCGGTGCCGTCCGCCGGGTGGGGCGGACGGCGTGGTTCAGCGTTCCTCGCGGAAGGTGACGTGCCGGCCGGCGACCGGGTCGTACTTGCGCAGGACGAGCCGGTCGGGGTCGCTGAGGCGGTTCTTTCGCGTCACGTAGGTGACGCCGGTCCCGGCCGTGGACTTCAGCTTGACGACGGGACGCGCGGTGCTGCGTGCCATGAGGTACTCCCTTCGCATGCCCTGATTGACCTGGGCATGTCATCTACTGCTCTCAACCGGTCGGTGCGCTCCGGTATTCCCGCTTCCCCCGCCTGCGGTCCCGCCCGGACACCCGGCCGGCCCGCACGGCGGACGACGTGGTCGTGAAGGGCGGTCGCCTTCGCGGCGGGACGCTCCATGAGGCTTCAGCCGAACGATCGTCCTCATGGGCGGAGGATGAGGCCCGGGGACACTGTCCCCTTCACCACCACGGCCCTTCCAACCACAACGGCCCCGCGGTCATTCCCGGCCGGGGCGGTCGCGGCGCGTGAATCCGCCGCGCGTACCGTGGCGCCGAAGTCCAGGTGGCCGACCTGTCCACCTGACCGGCGGCCTCGGCGATCCCGGGCGGCCGGCCGGACAGGCCGGCCCGACCCGCGCACGGGAGGTCACCGCCGATGCCCCAGCCCGCCATGGCCGACGCCACCGACACCAACCCGGTCCTCGCCGAGGTCGTCCGCTCCGGATTCGTCGAGGGGCGGCACCGGGGCGGCCTCGTGCTGCTCGCCGCCGACGGCTCGGTGGAACTGGCCCTCGGCGATGTGACCTCCCCCGTCTTCCCGCGCTCGGCCAACAAGCCGATGCAGGCCGCGGGCATGCTGCGGGCCGGCCTGGACCTCGCCGGCGAACGGCTGGCCATGGCGGCCGCGAGCCACTCCGGTGAGGCCTTCCACCGCGACCTGGTGCGCACGATGCTCGACGAGCACGGACTGAGTCCCGACCAGCTCCAGTGCCCGCCGTCCCTGCCCCTGGACCAGGAGGAACTGGAGTCCCGCCTCGCGGCGGGCCAGGGACCCGACCGCGTGACCATGAACTGCTCGGGCAAGCACACGGCGATGCTCGCCACCGCCGCCCTGCGGGGCTGGCCGCTGGACTCCTACCTCGATCCCGCCCACCCGCTCCAGCAGCTCATCCGGACGGTGGTCGAGGAAGCGGCCGGCGAACCGGTGGCGGCCGTCGGCACCGACGGCTGCGGGGCGCCGCTGCTGTCACTCAGCCTGACCGGCCTCGCCCGCGCCTTCCGCTCCTTCGTCCTCGCCGCGCCGGGCACCCCGGAGCGGCGGGTCGCCGACGCCATGCGCGCCCATCCCGAGTACGTCGCGGGCACCCGGCGCCACGACACCTGGCTGATGCGGGAGATACCCGGCGTCCTGTCCAAGGTGGGCGCGGAGGCGGTCCAGGGCCTCGCGCTCCCCGACGGCCGCGCGCTGGCCCTGAAGATCGACGACGGCGCCGTCCGCGCGCTGCGCCCGGCACTCGCCCGCGCGCTGCACCTGGCCGGTGTGACGGCACCGGTGACGGAGCGCGTCGGCCATGTGCCGCTGCTGGGTGGCGGTCGGGAGGTGGGAGAGGTACGGGCGGTGTTCTGAGCGACGGGCACCGCGCTGAGCCGACATGCCGTGTCATGACCCTCGTCACCGGGGCGGTGACCCCGGCCGGCGGTCGAGCGGTTCGGGACGCCCGCTGCTCGCCCGGAGCACCCGGCCCAAGACACGGCTTGCCGGATCGGGACACGGCCGACCGGCTCAGGACACAGCCGACGGGCTCGAGCCACGGCCGACCGGCTCAGGCCACGGGCCGCCGGCTGAGCGTACGGCCCGTCGGTCCGGCCCTAACCGACCAGGCGGCGGCGCCAGTCCAGCGGTGTGACGGTGATGGCCCGGGACGGGTCGTGGTCCCACTCGGTGTGCAGGCCGGCGGCCTCCAGCGCGGCCACCACCTCGTGGCCGATGGCCGCGGTGGTCTCGGCGGAGCTGTCGAAGCCGCCGTACAGCAGCGTCAGCCCGTGGCCCGCCGCCGCGGATTCCGTGCACTGGGAGTGAAAGTAGACGAAGCCTCGGGCGCCGGGTTCGGCCTCGCCGCCGATCTCCGACCGGCCGCAGTTGCGGCAGCAGGTGAAGTTCTCGCGGGCCGTGACCCCGGCCTCGTCGAGGGCGGTGAAGGCGCGAGTGAGGCGCTCGGGGTCCGTCTCGCCCTGCCATGCGGCCTGCTCCGCGACACGCTCGAGCCACAGCCGGTCGGTCAGCACCCTCGCCTGGTCACGCGAGACGGGCCGGCGGTCCGCCGTCACGAGGTACTCCTCCGCGAGCTCGGCCAGTTGGTCGCGGGTGGCGTAGCCGCCCGCCAGCTCCAGGCGCACCCGCTCCTCCAGTTCCGCGCGCTCGGCGTCGTCGAGGTCGAGCGGCGGCACCTCGGGGACGGGGCCCATGTCCAGCGGTGCCCACTTCGGCCCGGTCTCCCAGCCCTGCTCCTGCCGGGCCCAGCCGGTGAGTACGGCGATCACGTCCTCGGTCGCGCCGACCATCGCCTGGAAGTGCCGGTCGGCGGCACCGTCGCGGTACTCCACCTGGTAGTCGCCGCCGGTCTCGTGCCAGACCTGGGCGAAGACGTCGGGCAGGTCGGGTATGCGCTGGAGCACCAGGAAGTGGTCACCTTCAGCGCCTACGCGCCGGACTAGTCCGGCCAGTTCCTCGGCGGTCACGCGTACGCGCCGCTCCCCGGTCTCCGTCAGCACCGCGATATCGAGCATGCGCAGACTCTGGCACACCCCTCCGACAACGAACCGGACAGGGGAACGCGGACGAGGGCGTACACGGAGGTGCGCCGTGGCCCGGGTCGATCCCCGGGCCACGGCGCACCTCTTGCCGCCGGCTAACGCCGCCGACGTCACCAGCGGTACCAACGGCCCCGGCGGCCACCGCTGTCCGCGGACCGGATCACGAATCCGAGCACCCAGACGATCAGTACGATCACGGCGATCCACCACAGCGCCTTGAGCGCGAAGCCCGCGCCGAAGAGGATCAGGGCCAGAAGAAGAACGAGAAGCAGGGGAACCATAGTTATCAACCTCCGCTGCTCCTGGTGCCCGGCGATCAGGCGAACACGCACACGATTTGATCTGTTTCTTCACCGAAAACGCGGGCACACGTTCCCGTTTCTCCGCCCTTCCCCGCGTTCAACGGACCGGGGCGGCGGACGCGTTCGAGCGGCCCGAACCCGGGGGGACAGCCTGCAGATCATGGTGGAGTGGGGGATCCGGCCGGCGTCGGAGGCGGACGTCGAGGCCGTGGCCGAACCGCGGGCCGTCGTGCTACGGGCGGCTCTGCGGCGGCTCGGGCGGTACGACGTGTTGATGGTGCGCGAGCCGGCCGCCGCCGCGGCCGTCCCGGAGTCCCGCCCCACCCGGTGAGGGGCGAGGCGGGCGCAGGGTCGGCCGGCGCTCAGCGGCGCCGGTGGACGTTCACCGCTGTCAGACCGTCCCGGAGGAGGCCCGTCGGGGCAGCTTCCAGTTCGGGCGGGGGAAGTGGCAGGTGTAGCCGTTCGGGTAGCGCTCCAGGTAGTCCTGGTGCTCGGGCTCGGCCTCCCAGAAGTCACCCACGGGCTCGACCTCCGTGACCACCTTGCCCGGCCACAGCCCGCTCGCCTCGACGTCCGCGATGGTGTCGACGGCGACGCGGTGCTGCTCCTCGTCCGCGTAGTAGATGGCGGACCGGTAGCTGCGCCCGATGTCGTTGCCCTGCCGGTCCCGGGTGGTCGGGTCGTGGATCTGGAAGAAGAACTCCAGGACGTCGCGGTAGCTCGTCACCGTGGGGTCGAAGAGGATCTCGATGGCCTCGGCGTGATCGCCGTGGTTGCGGTAGGTGGCGTTCGGCGTGTCGCCGCCGCTGTAGCCCACCCGCGTCGCCACCACGCCCGGCTGCTTGCGGACCAGGTCCTGCATGCCCCAGAAACAACCGCCCGCGAGTACGGCTCGCTCGGTTCCCACTGTCATCGGTCGCTCCCTCGTGCTGGACCCTCGGACCGGCGTGCTCGTCGACGCGCCGGCCGTTCGGTCGTTCGGCCTCTTGTCTGTAGGTGAGCGGCCGGTCGACCGGCCGCTCACGCCGTACTGTCCAACCGGTGACCCGCCCAGATGATTCCCGGCGGCCGCCCTTCCCTCCGCCCCTCTTTCCGGAGGTCAGGCGGCCTTCCCCGCACCGTCCGGCGCCGGGCCGGCGGCGATCGAGAAGTCGAGCGCGAGGCCGTCCGCGGTGGCGTGCGCCGCGGTCAGCGCCACCCCGTGCGGGAGGCCGGTGACGGCCACGGTCCGGGGCTTCAGCCGGTCCCGCAGCCCCGAGGCGGCGGGAAGGGCGTCGAGGTCCGCCACCGCGACGCTGCGGCCGAGGACGTTCACCGTCGTGGGCGTGACGGTGAACGCGCCGGGCGTGGTGGACAGTCCGGCCCGCACGGTGACGGGCAGACCGAGGCGGCCGACGGTTCCGCCGAGAACCAGGTCCCCGTCCTGGCCACCGGCTGTCGGACCGTCACCCAGCGCGCCCAGGCGCCGGGTCACCTGGTCGTATCCGACGGTCGCGGTGGCGCTGCCACCGGCGGTGTCCCCGTCCGTCGTGACGTCCCTCAGGCGCACGGTCACGTCCATCACGGTGTGCTGACGGTGCACGTCGGCGGCGCTCACCTCGACGTCGCCCACCTCGCCGCCGAGGGTGCGCAGCCCCGCGAGCGGCGTGCTGAGGGAGGCGTGCACGGGTCCGTGCGGCTTGAGCCGGCTCGCGGCCCGGGCGGCGATCCGCTCCTCGGTCCTGTGCTCGACGAGGAGATCGGTCGCACAGGTCAGGGCGGCCAGGACGCAGGCCGCGGCGGCCAGGAGGCGGATCGTCCGCCCGCGGTTCGATGTCACGTGGTCACTCACTCCGGATCGGTCGGCGGTCAGGCGTGCAGGTCCGGCAGGATCCGGTCGAGACGGCGGGGCAGCCACCAGTTGGCCCTGCCCATGAGGAACATGGCGGACGGCACGAGGACGAGGCGCACCACGGTGGCGTCGACGATGACGCTGATCGCCAGTCCCAGGGCGAGCATCTTGACGACCACGGTCGGCGAGGCGGTGAAGGAGAGGAACACCGCGGTCATGATGAAGGCGGCGGCGGAGATGACGCGCGCGGTCGCGGACAGCCCCTCCCCCACGGCGAGCCGGTTGTCGCCCGTGCGGTGCCACGCCTCGGCGATCCGGGACAGCAGGAAGATCTCGTAGTCCATGGAGAGCCCGAAGACGATGGCGAACATCATCATCGGCACGTACGACTCGATGGGCACCGGCTCCGACAGGCCGAGCAGCGTGTCGCCCCAGCCCCACTGGAAGACCGCGACGAGCACACCGTAGGACGCGGCGGTGGTGAACAGGTTGAGGACGACGGCCTTGAGGGGGATCACCACGCTGCGGAAGACGGCCATGAGCAGCAGGAAGGCCAGCACCAGGACGATGCCGACGACGATCGGCAGCCGGTCACCGACCGTGGCCCGGAAGTCGGCCTGTCCGGCCACGCTGCCGGTGAGGTAGGCGTCGGCGCCCGTGCCGTTGAGCGCCTTGGGCAGCGTGTGCCCGGAGAGGGTGTGCAGCAGGTCGGCGGCGGCGGCGTCCTGGGGCCCCGTGGCCGGGGTGAGGGTGGTGACGAGGATCCGGCCGTCGTCGCTCGGCCGGACGGGGGCGACGGACGCCACGCCGTGGGTGTCCTTCAGCGCTGTGGTCACGGCGGCGGCGATCCGGTCGGCCGGGGTGTGCGCGCGGCTCACGTCGACCACGGCGACGACCCGGCCGTTCGCGCCCTCGCCGAAGCCCGGGCCGTCGGCGTCCGCGATCCAGTCATAGGCGGTACGGGTGCTGCTGCCGGACCGGTCGGCGCCCGCGTCGACGTGACCGAGCCGCATGGACAGCACCGGTGCGGCGCACAGGCCGAGGACGGCGACTCCGACTGCGAGGAACGTCCATGGGCGGCGGGCGACGAGAGCGGCGTAGCGGTGCCAGCCGTCCCGCTCCCCCCTGCTCTCGGCGACGGGCCGGCGCAGCCGGAGCGTGTCGACGCGCCTGCCGACCAGGCCGAGGGCGGCCGGCACCAGGGTGAGGGCGGCCGCGGCGGTGACGGCGACGGCGAGGGTGGCCGCGAGTCCGATCTTGCCGATGAAGCTGAGTCCGCACGCGTACAGGCTGAGCATGGCGACGGCGACGGTCAGGGCGGCGACGAGGACGGCGCGTCCGCTGGTGCGGGCGGTGCGGGCGGCGGCCTCGACCGGTTCGCGCCCGTCGATGAGGTCCTGGCGGAAGCGGGTGGTCAGGAAGAGGGCGTAGTCGATGCCGACGCCGAGGCCGATCATGCCGGCGAGGGTCGTGGCCGAGGTCGCGAAGGAGATCGTGCCGGCGACGATCCCGACGATACCCAGGCCGGCTCCGACGCTGATCAGCGCGGTGCCCAGGGGCAGCAGGGCGGCGAGGACGCTGCCGAAGGCCACGAGCAGGATGGCGAAGGCGGTGACGACGCCGACGCCCTCGCTCAGCCGGTCGTCGGCCGGTTCCCTGACCACCTGTTCCAGGTCGCCGCCGTAGGCGACGCCGAGACCCGCGGCCCGGGCGGGCCCGGTCGCCGTGTCGAGGCGCGCGGTGTAGTCGTGGCCGAGGTCCTTCAGTGGTGCGTCGAAGGAGACGGTGGTGTACGCGGTGCGGCCGTCGGCGCTGGTCACGAGCGCGGAGGCGGCGGTGGCGTGCGGCAGGCCGCGCAGGTCGGCGAGGGTGCGGCCGACCGCGGACCCGTGGTCGGCGACGGTGCCGGTGCCGGTGTGGAGGACGACGAGGCCGCTGGGCCGGCCGGCGTCGGGCATGGAGCGGGCGAGGAGGTCGGCGCCGGTGTGGGAGGCGGTGCCGGGCAGGCTGACCTGGTCGCTGAAGGTGGGTGCGGCGAGGTGCCGTCCTGCCAGGGCGGCGCCGAGGACCAGGAGCCAGGCGGCCACGACCGCGGCCGGATGCCGGGCGCAGAAGCCGCCGAGACGGCCGAGCGCGCCCCGCCCCTCGGCGGGCCGGGTGCGTGGGCGCGTCTCGGCGCGTCCGTCCGGCGGCGCGGGGAGTAGCCGGGTGGGTCGGGGCACGTGCGCCTCCAGAGAAAGTGTCACGGGTGACACGCATGCTAGGGCGAAGTGTCATGCATGACAATTGGCATCGGTGACATTTTCTCGCCCGGGTGGCACGCGGGTCGATTGACAGTCGCGACACCGGGGCGGGAGGCTCGCCCCATGCCGAGTGAGATCACCCCCGCTGGACTGCGCGAACGCAAGAAGGAGGAGACCCGGCGCCTGCTGCTGGAAGGGGCGGCGCGGCTGTTCCGGGAACGGGGGTTCGAGGGCACCACGGTCGCGGACATCGCCGCGCAGGCGAACGTCTCGGTGCGGACGTTCTTCCGCTACTTCGACGGCAAGGAGGCGCTGCTGCTGCCGGACGGCGTGCAGATCTTCGCCTACGTCGAGAACGCCCTGTCCGAGCGGCCCGCGGACGAGGACCCCCTGGACGCGGTGTGCAACGCGCTGCTCGCGGCGGCCGAGCCCTTCTCCGCCTCCACCCTGACCGCCCTCGGCCACCCGGTGGAGGACCTGGAGAACGTCGTCACGACCCGCCTGGTGCAGGCGTTCTCCGACTTCGAGGAGCGGCTCACCGTCCTGGTGCGGCGCAGACTGCCCCCCGGCACACCCGACGCCGACCTCCAGGCCGCCGTGATCGCGTGCGCCGCCCTGTCCGCGGTGCGCGCGGTGCTGCGGACCCGCCGGGCACGCCGGGCGGCCGGCATCGAGGACACCGGACCGGCGCCGCTGCGGCGGGCGTTCGCCCTGCTGCGCGGGATGGGATCCGTCGAACGGCCGTGACGGCGCGTGCGACGGGCGCGCACCGTGCAGTCTGGAGTGGGCCGCCGGGAGTGCGCGGCCGGGCTTCGACGAGCAGGGAGCGCTCATGGCGTCGAGCGGTGCCGAGCAGGGCGGAGCCGCCCGCGAGGGCCACTACGGTGAGGACCTCTTCGAACCGGACGACCCCGCCGAGGCGGGGCGGATCGACGCCGCCGCGCTGGTCTTCGATCCGTTCACGACGAGTCGGCTGCGCGCGCTCGGCGTGGGTCCGGGCAGCCGCTGCCTCGAGGTGGGGGCCGGGACCGGGACCGTGGCCCGCTGGCTGCTCCGGGAGGCGGACGTCGCGCAGGTGGTGGCCCTGGACCGGGACACGAGCGGCCTGGAGACCCTGACGGACCCGCGGCTGCGCGTGGTCACCGCCGACCTCACGGACGAGGACCTGGAGCTGGGCGGCTTCGACCTGATCCACGCCCGGTTCGTCCTCATGCACCTGCCCGAGCGGCGCCGGCTCGTCGCACGGCTCGCGGGATGGCTGGACCCGGGCGGCCTGCTGGTGCTCGGGGACGCGGTGGAGGTGCCGGACACCTCGGAGCCCGCGTCCGCCTACCGGCGGACCATGGACGCGATGTGGCGGGCGCTGCGGTCGACGATCGGCACCGACACGTCGTCCGTCCCCGCCTACCCGCGCTTCCTGCGGGAGGAGGGCCTGCGTGACGTCGCCGCCGAACTGTGCTGTCCGCCGCTGGTCGCGGGCGGCCCCCTCGCACGGTTCTGGGCGCAGACCTGGCGCCGGATGCGGCCCGAACTGGAGGCGACCGGGCTGGTGGACGCCTCCGTCGTCGACGAGGCCCTGGCCTACCTCTCCTCGCCGGACCTCGCCGAACTCGGCCCCGGCATGGCGATGGCCTGGGGGCGGGCCCCGGACACACCGCGCCCCGGCCGGTGACGGGGCGTCACCGGCCGGGGCGGGCGGACGGGTTCACCGTCTGCGGGACCAGGTGGAGCCGATTCCCGCGACGTGCAGGGCCAGTGCGGTCAGGCCTAGCAGCATGACGTTGACCGAGGAGAACGTCTGGTTGGTGCTGATGTCCGCTGCGTTGATGAGGAACGCGATGAAGAACAGTACGGCCGCGCCTATGCCGAGCATGGGTGGATTCCTCTCGTGAGAACTTCCTTCCCTGCCCCGTCTGCCCCGGCGCGCGGGGTGCAGACGGGGCAGGGGCACGGGACTTCGCGGGGAGGCGGGATCCCGTACCCCTGCCCGGGCGTCAGGAGCAGCCCGCCGGCTGCGGCCGCGACGCGTCGGCGATCAGCGCGTCCTGGGCCGCCTTCAGTCGGCGCACGTCGGGCTTGACCACCTTGCGGTCGTACGTCATCAGGCCGTTCAGCTCGCCCTCGACGTCCGTGATCTGCGTGTACACCGCGCCGTTGCCGCCACGGCAGGCCAGCGCGTGCACCTCGCCGAGCTTCTCCAGGTAGTCGTCGGTGTAGGTGCTCGGGTCGACGTCGACGTACGACTGCTGCACCGACCAGGCGTGACCGGGCACGGCGAGGCCGAGACCGCCGTACTCGCCCGCCACCAGTGCGCGTCGGCCGTCCGGGTGCGGCGGCAGGGCCGGGCTCGGATAGCCGTGCTCGTCCATGATGTCGCCGGCTCCGCCGTCCGCGCCCAGGTTCAGGCCGGACATGTTGTCGACCAGGCGGGTCGGGTCCCAGGACTTGGCCTGGGTGGCGACGCGGCCGACGTCGTACTGGCCCCAGCCCTCGTTGAAGACCACCCACATGACGACCGCCGGGCTGCTGATGTGCTCGTCGATCATCTGCTTCATCTCGCGTTCGTACTCGGCGCGAGCGGCGGTCGAGGGGTTCACGCCCGCCGTCATGGCCGGCATGTCCTGCCACACCATCAGGCCGAGCCGGTCGGCCCAGTAGAACCAGCGGTCGGGTTCGACCTTGATGTGCTTGCGGACGGCGTTGAAGCCCATCCTCTTGTGCATCTTCAGGTCATGGGCCAGTGCCGCGTCGCTCGGCGCGGTGTGCAGGCCGTCCGGCCAGAAGCCCTGGTCCAGGGTGGCCATCATGAAGACCGGCTTGCCGTTGAGGACCGTGCGCGGGACGCCGCCGATCTTCTGGACGGCGATGGACCGCATGCCGAAGTAGCTGCCGACCCGGTCGTCGCCGACGCTCACCTTCAGGTCGTACAGGAAGGGGTCGTCCGGCGACCACAGGCGTGCGTGCGGGATGCGCAGGGTGAGGGGTTCACCGGTACGGCCGGTCGCCGTGGCCACCTTGCGCTTGCCGGCGTACGCGGTCGCCGTGACCCGCACCCCGTCGCGTACGCCCTGCGGCTCGACGGTGAGCGTGCCGGCGTCGACGTCCGGGGTCAGCTTGAGCTGGTCGACGTGGTCGGAGGCGACGGGTTCCAGCCACACCGTCTGCCAGATGCCGGAGGACGGGGTGTACCAGATGCCGCTGGGGTCGAGGCGCTGCTTGCCGAGCGGCGGGTTCTCCCCGTTCGCGGCGTCGGTCGGGTCGTAGACGCCGACGATCAGTTCCTGCGTGCGGCCGGGCTTGAGGGCGCCGGTGATGTCGGCGCTGAACTTGTCGTAGCCACCCTTGTGTTCGGCGACCTTGGTGCCGTTGACGTAGACCTCGGCCTGCCAGTCGACGGCGCCGAAGTTCAGCTGGAGGCGCCGGTGGCCGCCGATCTTCCAGCCGGCGGGGACGGTGAAGGTGCGGCGGTACCACATGCGGTCCTCGTGCCGCTCGATGCCGGAGAGCTGGGACTCGACGGGGTACGGCACGAGGATCCGCTCGCCGAGGGTGCGGCCCACCGGCGGCTGCTCGCCCGCCTTGGCCGCGGCGAACTGCCAGCTGCCGTTGAGGTTCTGCCAGGAGTCTCGGGTGAGTTGCGGCCTCGGGTACTCGCGGTGGGCGTTGGCCGGGGTGACGTCGTCGGCCCACTTGGTGCGCAGCTCGTAGGTGGAGTGGTTGGCGCCGCTGCTCCAGAAGGGGCTGACAACGTTGCCGTCCGTGCCGGACAGGCCGCCGTCGCCGTCGTAGCGGACGTCGGCGAGGCCGGGCGCGGTGCCGGACTTGTTGCCGACGACGGGCTGCTTCAGGGAGACGAGGACGGATCTGGGGTCGGCCGGGTCGAGGCGGGCGGTGCCCAGGGGCCAGGTCGCGCCGCCGATGACGGCGTGCAGGTGGTCGGTGAGCCCGGCGGCCGGGGTGGCCAGGGACTGGGCGAAGTCCAGTCGCAGGGTGCGGCCGTCCTTGAGGACGGTGGTGGCGATGGCGCCGTCGTAGGCGTACCCCTCGGGCAGCAGGAACGCCGACTGCGGGACGGCGGTCTTGGTGCCGCCGGGCGGCGTCCAGCGCAGGTGGAGGTTGGAGCCCCCGTAGTGCTCGAAGTACTCGACCTTGATGTCGTAGGCCTTGCCCGCGGTCAACTCGACGGGCTCGCCGGTCTGTTCGCGGTCCCAGTCGTCGACCCAGTGGTCGATGACCAGCTTGCCGTCGACCCAGAGGCGGAATCCGTTGTCGCCGATGACGGAGAAGGTGGTGGCGCCGGTCTTCTCCGGCACGACACGGCCGGTCCAGCGGACGCTGACGTCGTCGGACTGCCCGGTGGCCGAGTTCAGCCGGGACTCCAGGGAGTCGAAGTCCAGCTGGGGGTCGAATCCGGTGGCCTTGAGGTGGGCGAAGTCGAAGGCGCCGGGGGCGGACTGGGTGTAGTACTCGCCCTTCAGGCCGTGGACCGCGACGGGGTCCTCGGCGGCGGTGGCGGTCGGGGCCGCGGTCAGGCCGGCCAGGCCCAGCGCGGCCGCGAGCAGCAGGGACAGGCGGTTTCTGAGGTGCTTGGTGCGCACGGATCTCCCTTGGCTGAGGAAGGGTGGCGGCTCACTGCTTCAGTCTGTACAACGTTGGAAGCAACGGCAGTTGGCATGAGAGCACGGCTCCCGGCCGCTGTCCAGGGTCATGACATGGCTCCGGTACCCGGAGCTCCCATCGATGCCGAGGAGATCCCCTTGCGGGTCAGCCTGAAGGACGTGGCCGAACGGGCCGGCGTCTCGATCAAGACGGTGTCCAACGTCGTGAACAACTATCCGCACGTCACACCGGGTATGCGGGCCCGGGTGCAGGCGGCCATCGACGAGCTGGGCTACCGGCCGAACCTGACCGCCCGGCACCTGCGCAAGGGCCGGACCGGCATCATCGCGCTGGCCGTCCCCGAGTTGGGAAACCCGTACTTCGCCGAACTGGCGAGCGCGGTGATCGACGCGGCGGCGGAGCACGAGTTCACGGTGCTGCTGGACCACACCCGGGGCAGGCGCGAACAGGAGGTGCTGGTCAGCCAGGGGTTCCGGGCCCGGGTGATCGACGGGCTCATCCTGAGCCCGCTGGAGCTGGAGGCGGCCGACCTGCAGGGCCGGTCCGACGACGTGCCGCTGGTGCTGCTCGGCGAGCGGGAGTACGAGGCACCGCACGACCACATCGCCATCGACAACGTGGCCGCCGCGCGGGCCGCGGTACGCCATCTGCTCGGCCGCGGCCGTACCCGCATCGCCTACCTGGGGGCCCGCACCGACGCCGCCAACCAGCCCGCCCACCTGCGACTCGTCGGCTGGCGCGCGGAGTTGGCCGCCGCGGGAGTCCCGGCGCCGGACGACCTGGTGGTGCCGGTCGGCGGCTGGGACCGGGACGACGGCGCGCGGGCGATGGCCCAGTTGCTCGACTCCGGGGTGCGGCCCGACGCGGTGTTCGCGCTGAACGACCTGATCGCGATCGGTGCGATGCGGGTGCTGCACGAGCGGGGGCTGCGGGTGCCGTGGGACGTCGCCGTGGTCGGGTTCGACGACATCGCCGAGGGCCGCTTCGGCGCCGTCACGCTGACCACGATCTCGCCGGACAAGCAGGCCATCGCACGGATGGCGGTGGCCTCGCTGCTGCGCAGTCTGTCGGGCCGCGGTGAGCCCGGCGGACGTGAACTCACCGCGGAATTCGTGCTGGTGGAGCGCGAGAGCACGCTCGGGCGGCGGTGACCGTGGCGGGCGTCGGCCGGCCGGGATTCCGGACGGGAGGGGTTTACAGCACTCTTCCAACGATGTAAAAACCTCCCCTGAACGACGTGCACGCCGAGTTGACCGCAAGAGCCGTCCCACCCCGAGAGCGCTCCCATCGCCCCGGGGCCACGCCGTTTGGGGATCTCCCATGAAGACCGTCGCCACACCGCACCGCACCCTGGTGCGCACCCTCCTCGCCACCGGCCTCGTCACGAGCCTGGCGCTCATGACCGGATGCACGAAGTCCGAGGACGACTCCGGCAACGACAAGTCCGCCTCGCAGGGGAAGGACTCCGGCCAGGTCGTCGCCTCACCGAGCGGCGGGTCAGGACCGACCTGCGCCATCGGCACCTACGGCGGCAAGAAGCTGGACCTGAAGTCCGCCACCGTCGGGTTCTCCCAGTCCGAGAAGGAGGCCAACCCCTTCCGGATCGCGGAGACCGCCTCCATCAAGGCGGAGGCGCGGAAGCGGGGCGTCAAACTGCTCACCGCCAACGCCCAGTCGCAGTTCTCCAAGCAGATCAGCGACGTCCAGGACCTCATCGCCAAGGGCGCCGACCTGCTGGTCGTCGCGCCGCTGAACTCCGACGGCTGGGAACCGGTGCTGCGCACCGCGGCGGCCAGGCACATCCCGATCGTCACCGTCGACCGCAAGATCAACGCGGCGCCCTGCAAGGACTACGTGAGCTTCATCGGCTCCGACTTCGTCGAGCAGGGCAAGCGGGCCGCGGACCGGATGATCGCCGCCACCGGCGGCAAGGGCGAGATCGCCATCCTGCTCGGCGCGGCCGGCAACAACGTCACCACCGAGCGCACCAAGGGATTCGAGGACCGCGTCAAGGAGAAGGCACCCGGCCTGAAGATCGTCTTCCGGCAGACCGGTGACTTCGCCCGCGAGAAGGGCCAGTCGGTCACCGAGAACCTGATCCAGTCCAAGCCGGGGATCAAGGGCATCTACGCCGAGAACGACGAGATGGGCCTCGGTGCCGTCAACGCCCTCAAGGGCGCGGGCAAGAAACCCGGGGACGTGAAGATCGTGACGATCGACGGCACGCGCAACGCCGTGCAGGGCATCGTGGACGGCTGGATCGACGGCGTCATCGAGTCGAACCCGCGCTTCGGGCCGCTGGCCTTCCAGACCCTGGACACGTTCACCCGGGGCCAGGCGGTGTCGCAGGACATCGTCATCCAGGACAGCTCCTACACCAAGGACAACGCCAAGTCCGACCTGGACAAGGCCTTCTGAGATGCTCACGGTCACCGGACTGTGCAAGACCTTCCCCGGCGTGCGGGCGCTGTCCGACGTGGACTTCACCGCGCGCGCCGGGGAGGTGCACGCCCTGGTGGGCGAGAACGGCGCGGGCAAGTCGACGCTGATCAAGGTGCTGACCGGGGTGTACCGGCCGGACGCGGGCGAGATGACCCACGACGGCGCCCCCGTCCGCTTCGCCACCCCGCTCCAGGCCCAGCAGGCGGGCATCTCCACCATCTACCAGGAGGTCAACCTCGTCCCGCTGATGAGCGTGGCCCGCAACCTCTTCCTCGGCCGCGAGCCACGCGGCCGGCTCGGGCTCATCGACTTCCGCCGGATGCACCGGGAGGCCGGCGAGACCCTGCGGAGCCTCGGCATCCAGGTCGACGTCCGCCGCCCGCTGCGCGAACTGGGCGTGGGCGCCCAGCAGATGGTGGCGCTGGCGCGGGCCGTGGCGATCGACGCCCGGGTCGTGGTCATGGACGAACCCACCTCCTCGCTGGAGCCCCGTGAGGTGCGGACGCTCTTCGGGGTGATCCGCACACTGCGCGACCGGGGCATCGCGGTGATCTACGTCAGCCACCGCATGGACGAGCTGTACGAGATCTGCGACGCGGTCACGGTGCTGCGCGACGGCCGGGTCGTGCACACCGGACGGCTCGCCGACCTCGACCGGCTGCGGCTGGTGGCGCTGATGCTCGGCCGGGAGATCGGCGAGGTGCGCCGGGAGGGCCTGACGAAGTTCAGCGGCTCCCACGACGCGGCCGCCGAACCGGTCCTGGAAGCCGAGGAGCTGAGTGTCCGTCACCGACTGGACGGTGTGTCGCTCACCCTGCGGCCGGGTGAGGTGGTCGGTCTCGGCGGCCTGCTCGGGTCCGGGCGCAGCGAGACGGCCAAGGCCATCGCGGGAGCCCTGCCGCTCGACGGCGGCCGGGTGGTGATGGCCGGGCGGCCGGTACGCGGCGGCTCCACGGCGGCGGCGATCCGGGCCGGCATCAGCCTGCTGCCGGAGGACCGCAAGACCGAGGGGATCGTGCCCGGTCTGTCGGTGCGGGAGAACATCGCGCTCGCCGCGCTGCCCGGGCTGTCCCGCTTCGGTCTGGTCGACGACGCCCGGATCGACCGGATCGTGGACACCTTCGTCAAGCGGCTGCGGATCAAGGCCGCCGGACCGCACCAGAAGGTCGGGGAGCTGTCCGGCGGCAACCAGCAGAAGGTGCTGCTGGCCAGGTGGCTCGCCCTGCACCCGAAGGTGCTGCTGCTGGACGAGCCGACGCGCGGCATCGACGTGGGCGCCAAGGCCGAGGTGCAGGCGCTGGTGGACGAACTGGCCGAGGACGGGCTCGCCGTCCTGCTGATCTCCTCCGACACCGAGGAACTGATCGAGGGCAGCGACCGCGTGGTGGTCCTCAAGGACGGCGCGATGGTTCGGGAGTTGACCGGTGACGCCGTCACCGAGGACGAGTTGCTGCGGGCGATCGCCGCCGTGCCCGCCGGACCGCCCGAGCCCGGTGACGCCGACCGGCGGCCCGGTGACGCGGACCGGCCGCCCGGTGGGGACCAGGTGCCCGCGGCGCACGAACCGCCCGGAGGGCACGATGACTGAACTCTCGCTGGCCCGCGGCACGGTGGACCGCGACCGGGTGCTGCGCCTGCTGCAGGGGTACGGCGTCTACGCGGGCGTCGTGGTCCTGCTGCTGTTCAACCTCGCCTTCACCCCGCACTTCGCCTCCGCCGAGAACTTCCGCACGCAGGCCGTCCAGGTCGCGCCCGTGCTCATCGTGGCCCTCGGCATGGCCCTCGCCATTGGCACCGAGGGCGTCGACCTGTCGGTCGGCTCGGTGATGGCGCTGTCCACCTCGCTGCTGTCCCTGTATCTCGGGTACGGCCCCTGGATCGCCGTCCTGAGCGCGGTCGTCGGCGGGATCGTGGTGGGCCTCGCCAACGGGGCGCTGATCGCGTTCGTCGGCGTGCAGCCGATCGTCGCCACGCTCGCCCTGATGGTGGCCGCCCGGGGCCTCGCGCTGGTGCTGCTGCCCCAGTTGAAGGACGTCCACGACCCCGGCATGGCGGCCCTGGGCTCCGGTGCCGTGCTCGGCATCCCGTACCTGGTGCTCATCGCGGTCGCGCTCGCCCTGCTGGTGGCGTTCGCCGTACGGCGCTCCACGTTCGGCCGGCAGCTGCTGGCCATCGGCGACAGCCGTCCGGCGGCGCGCCTGGCCGGGCTGCCCGTGCGCCGGGTGCTGATCCTGGTGTACGTCTGCTCCGGCGTGCTCGCCGCGATCGCGGGCGTCCTGGCGACCGCCCGGCTGACGGCGAGCGACCCCACCTCCCTGGGCACGCTCATGGAGCTGTCGGCCATCACGGCGGTGGTCGTCGGCGGCACCCCGCTCAGCGGCGGACGGGTCCGGATCGGCGGGACGGTCGCGGGCGCCGTACTGATCCAACTGCTCACCACCACGCTCATCAAGCACGACCTGCCCCCGTCGTGGACGCAGATCGCGCAGGCCGTGGTGATCGTCGGTGCCGTCTACGCGGCACGCGAACGGGGGAAGCGATGACCACGGACACCGGGGAGGCCGTCATGCCGGCCGAATCCACCGCCGCCGCCCGGCCCTCGGCCGCCGTCACCGACGGGGAGCCACCGGGTGCCGGCCGCCAGGAGCGGCTCAGCGCGCTCGCCCAGCAGCACGGCGCGCTGGTCACGCTCGTCATCGCCATGGTCGCGGCGTCGCTGAGCTTCGACACCTTCCTGACCGGCGACAACCTGGAGAACATGGCGCTGTCGTCGGCGTTCCTCGCCGTCGTCGCCCTCGGGATGACGTTCGTGATCGTCACCGGCGGCATCGACCTCTCGGTCGGCTCGCTGTTCGCCCTGGGCGGGGTGCTCGCGGCCTGGGGGTCGCAGTACGGCACGGCCGTGGCGCTGCTGCTGCCGCTCGTGGTGTGCGGCCTGGTCGGTCTGGTCAACGGGCTGCTGATCGCCCGCTCGGGTCTCGCCCCGTTCATCGTCACACTGGCCGCCATGCTCGGGGCGCGCGGTGTCCTGCTCACGCTCACCGACGAGGGGTCGCGGACGTACCTGGTGGACAAGGGGTCGTTCTTCGCGAAGCTCGGCCAGGGCTCGCTGTTCGACATCGGCGTGCCGGTGTGGATCACGCTGGCGCTGTTCGTACTGGGCGCGGTGGTGCTGCGGCGCACCCGGTTCGGGCAGTACGTGTACGCGGTGGGCGGCAACGAGGACGCGGCGGCGCTGATGGGCGCGCCCGTGGCCCGCACCAAGATCGCCGTGTACACCCTGTCCGGGCTGTGCGCGGGGCTCGCCGGAGCGCTGAACGCGGCGTGGCTGCTGTCCGGTGTGACGATCCTCGGCTCCGGCATGGAGCTCGAGGCGATCTCGGCGGTGGTCATCGGCGGCAGCCTGCTCACCGGCGGCTTCGGCTTCATCAGCGGAACGCTGGTCGGGGTGGCGCTGCTGAAGGTGATCCAGAACGTCATCAACCAGATCGGCTCGCTGGACTCGGCCTACCAGCAGGTGGTCAGCGGCGCGTTCCTGGCGGCCGTGGTCGTGGCCCAGACCTGGCTGGGGCGCAGGCAGCGGGTGCTCTGAGCGGACCGGGAGCGGGAGCGGCGACGCCCCGGCGCTCCCCCACGGACACCACCCGCACCGAACGTGCCGCAAGGGGAAGGCCGTCCGGTGCGGGTGGGCTGTGTCCGGGTGACGGCGGCCTCTGCGCGCCTGTCCGGGCACCTGGCGACAGCGCGTGGCCGGGCGCCCCTCTGCGCCCCCCGCCGGCTGCCCCGTGCGTACCCCGCCCGGCTCCTGTGCGCCTCACCCCCCGGTGCTCTCCCGCACGATCACGTGGTGCCCCGCGACGTGGTCCTGGCACGGTACGGACTCCGTGTCGTCGATGCGGTCCAGGAGCAGGGTCACGGCGGTGCGGGCGATCTCCCGCTTGTCGGGGGCGACCGTGGTGAGGGTCGGGACGCTGAAGCGGGAGGCCTCGATGTCGTCGAAGCCGACGACGTCGAGGTCCTTCGGCACCGAACGGCCCGCCTCGTGCAGGGCGCGCAACGCGCCCAGGGCCAAGTGGTCGTTGAGGCAGAGCAGGGCGTCCGGGGGCGCGGGCCGGTTCATCACCGCGGTGGCCGCCCGGGCGCCGTCCCGCCAGTGGAACGCCTCGACCGGCACCACGAGGTCCTCGTCGAAGGGCAGCCCGGCGGCGGCGAGCGCCTGGCGGTAGCCGTCGGTGCGCAGCCGGTCGGTGCCCTGGCGGCCGCGGACCGCGCCGCCGACGACCGCGATACGGCGGCGGCCCCGGGCGATCAGGTGCTCGGTGGCCTCGCGGGCGGCGCCCACATTGTCGATGCCGACGTGGTCCGTGGTGCCGGCGGCGGGGCGCTCGCCGAGCAGGACGACGGGCAGCCGGCGGTCGCGGGTGGCGAGGTCGCGCGGCAGCAGGGCCAGCGGGCTGAGGATGACGCCGTCGCAGAACTGCGTGTCGAAGCCGTGCAGCGCGGCGAGTTCGCTCTCCCGCACTCCCCCGGTCTGGTGGATCAGGACGGTGCGGCCGCGCCGGTCCGCCTCGGCCATCACATGCTTGGCCAGCTCGGCGAAGTAGGCCACGTCGAGTTCCGGGACGGCCAGCGTGATCATTCCGGTGCGGCCCTGCCGGAGCTGCCGGCCCGCGATGTTGACCCGGTACCCCAGGGCGTCGATGGCCTCCTGGACGGCGGCCCGGGTCCGTTCCGAGACGTGCTCGAAGTTGTTGATCACGTTGGACACGGTCTTGGGCGAGACGCCCGCGTACTCCGCCACGTCCTTCATGCTCGGTCTGGCCGCCACGCTGATCATCCTCCCGCCTGCCGTGATCATACCGATCGGCACGAACCTGCTTCGAGTGGTCACGCGCGGACTTTTCGCGCGCCCCCACACGGACCCTCGGCGATCGTCAAGCACGGACTTCCGGCCAGTGCGCGGCACCGGCCCCGCCCGCCGAACCCGTCCCGGCAGCCGAGTCGGACCGTCTTGCGTCCGCACTATTTACATCGATGTAATCGTCATGATGCCATGTCCTCGCACCGTTCAGCAGCCCGGCACACCGGACGCAAGGAGCGCCATGCCCGTCCCGAACCGCACGGACCCGCCCCGACCCGAGTACCCCAGGCCGCAGTTCGTCCGTGAGGCATGGCTGAATCTCAACGGCGAATGGCAGTTCGAGATCGACCGGTCCGACACCGGCCTGGAGCGCGGTCTGCGGGACCGCGAGCTGGCCGACCGGATCGTCGTCCCGTTCTGCCCCGAGTCGGAGCTGTCGGGCGTCGGCGAGACCGACTTCCTCGAGGCGGTCTGGTACCGGCGCACGGTCACGGTCCCCGACTCCTGGACCGACGCGCGGGTGCTGCTGCACTTCGGCGCGGTCGACCACGACACCACGGTGTGGGTGGACGGCGTCGAGGTCGCCCGGCACCGGGGCGGCTTCACCCCCTTCTCCGCCGACCTCGGTGAACTGGCCGCCCCGGGCCGCGAACTGACCCTCGTGGTGCGCGCCCGCGACAGCCGCCACGGCGTCCAGGCGCGCGGCAAGCAGGCCACCTGGTACGCCAACTCGCACTGCCACTACACCCGGACGACCGGGATCTGGCAGACCGTGTGGCTGGAGCCGGTGCCCCGCCCGGTCGCCCTCGGCCGGCCGAGGATCACGCCGGACCTGGCGTCCGGCTCCTTCCACCTGGAGCTGCCGCTCACGGCCAACGCCCCGGGCCACCGGGTCCGGGCCGTTCTGAGCGACGCCGCGGGACCGGTGGTGAGCGCCGAGTCCCGCGCCGACCTCGGCCTCGCGCCCCGGCTGGTGCTGACCGTGCCCGAGGACCGGCGCCGGCCGTGGTCGCCCGCCGACCCGCACCTGTACGACCTGCTCCTCGAAGTGCTGGACGCCGGCGGCACGGTGGTGGACCACGTCCGGTCCTACGCCGGTCTGCGCTCGGTCGCCATCCACGGCAAGCGGCTGCTGCTCAACGGCGAGCCGGTCTTCCAGCGCCTGGTCCTGGACCAGGGTTACTACCCCGACGGGCTGATGACCGCCCCCAGCGACGCCGCCCTGGTGCGTGACATCGAACTCGGCCTGGCGGCGGGCTTCAACGGCGCCCGTCTCCACCAGAAGGTGTTCGAGGAGCGCTACCTGTACCACGCCGACCGCCTGGGCTACCTGGTGTGGGGCGAGTTCGGCGACTGGGGATGCGAGACGGGTGTGCGCGACGACAACCAGCGCCCCGACGCCTCCTACGTGGCCCAGTGGATGGAGGCCCTGGAGCGGGACCACTCCCACCCCTCGATCGTCGGCTGGTGCCCGCTGAACGAGACGTACCAGCACCTGCACGACCGGATCACCCGACTCGACGACGTCACACGGGCGATGTTCCTGGCCACCAAGCAGGCGGACCCCTCCCGTCCCGTCATCGACGCCTCCGGCTACGCGCACCGGGTGGCCGGGACGGACGTCTACGACTCGCACTGCTACGAGCAGGACCCCGCCGTCTTCGCCAAGACCATGGCGGGTCTCGCCGAGGACCGGCCGTACGTCAACACCGGTCCCGACGGCCGCCCGTGGTCCCTGCCCTACGGCGGACAGCCCTACTTCTGCAGCGAGTTCGGCGGCGTGTGGTGGGACGCCGAGGCCGTGTCGGGCGGCGCGGGCAACGACACGGAGTCCTCCTGGGGCTACGGCGAACGCCCGCGCACCGCCGAAGAGTTCGTCGCCCGCTTCACCGGCCTGACCGCGGTGCTCCTCGACGACCCGGACATGTTCGGCTACTGCTACACGCAGCTCACCGACGTCTTCCAGGAGCGCAACGGCGTCTACCGCTTCGACCGCGGCGAGAAGGTCGACACCGCCTTGCTGCGCGCCGCGCAGAGCCGCCCGGCGGCGTACGAGGGCACCGCGTAACGCAGGCGGCCTCCGCGCCCGGCCGCCGTGCCGGATCGCATGGGGGACGACGACGCACCGCTCTGGCGATTTACATCGATGGAAGTCAGTGATCCGTGGGAGTGGGCCCTCGGGGGCGCATCCGCGCTCCCGAGGGGCCGCCCGGAGAGAAGGAGCTGTATGACCGGCACACCCGTACCCGTCGGTCCGCCCGTGCCCTCGCGGCGCCGGGTGCTGACGGCCGCGCTCGCCGCGGGCGCCGCCGTCCTGGGCGCCGGCGCGCTCAGCGGCTGCGGTTCCGCCCAGGCGGCGGACTCCTCGACGGTCCGGCTGTGGGACCTGTTCAGCGGGGCCGACGGAGGACTGCTCAACGACATGGTGCGCGCCGCGCGTCCCGACATGCCGGGGACCGGCATCGAACGCACCGTGCTGGAGTGGGGCACCCCCTACTACACCAAGCTCGCCATGGCCTCGGCCGGCGGGCGCGGCCCCGACGTGGCGGTCTCCCACATGTCCCGGCTGGCCGGCTACGCCCCCACCGGGCTGCTCGACCCGTGGGACCTGGACCTCCTCGCGGAGTACGGCGTCACCGAGGACGCCTTCGCCAAGGCCGTGTGGTCCCGGACGCAGTTCCAGGGCCACACCTACGCCGTCCCGCTGGACACCCACCCCTTCATCGTCTTCTACCACCCGGGACCGGCCCGTGCGGCGGGCCTGCTCACCCGGGACGGCGCCCTGGACACGGAGGCGTTCTCCTCGCCCGACCGGTTCCTCGCGGCGGGCCGCGAGCTGGCCCGGGCTTCGGGGAAACAGGGCATCGCCTTCGGGTACGTCACCGACACCGCCCAGGGCTGGCGGCTGTTCTACGGGCTCTACCGGCAGACCGGCGGGGCGTTCGAACTGCCGCCCGGCGGCCCCGCGGAGGTCGACGTCGACCGGATGGCCGAGGTGATCGCCTTCATGGCGAAGATCGTCGACGGCCGCGTCAATCCCCGGCGGCTGGACTACGCCTCGGCGATCGCCGCGTTCACCAACCGGCAGACGGCGATGATCCTGTCGGGCGAGTGGGAGCTCGGCACCTTCCGCGCCGCGGACGAGAACGTGGGCGCCGCCCCCTTCCCCACGGTCTTCGGCACCCCGGCCGTCTACGCCGACTCCCACTCCTTCGTGCTGCCCCACCACCCGCACCCGGACCGCGCCCGGCGCCGCCGTACGCACCAGGCGGTGGCGGCGCTGCTGAAGGCCGGTCAGATCTGGGCGACGGCCGGGCACATCCCGGCGTACGGCCCGGTCACCCGCACCCGGGCGTACGCGGCACTGCGGCCGCAGTCGCACTACGCGCGCGCCCAGGACCACGTCGTGCTCGACCCGGCCGTGTGGTTCGCCGGCGCCGGCTCGGACTTCCAGAACGCCATGTCCCAGGTCCTCCAGCAGGCCCTGCTCGACGGTCTCGCCCCCGACCGCGCGGCGCGCGCGATGGTGCGGCGCCTGAACACCTTCCTCTCCAAGCCCAGCCCGGCCTGACCCGGCCGCGATCCATCGCGCAGGAGGCACGACGATGTCCTCTCCCCACGCCTCGCCCCGCCCCGGGGCCCCGTCGGTGCGCCGGCTGCTGCCCCCGGGCCTGCTGTTCGCGCTGCCGTTCCTCGTCCTGTTCGCCCTCTTCATGCTGTGGCCGCTGGTCCAGGGCCTGTGGATGAGCCTCACCGACGCCTCGCTGTCGGCCCACGCCCCGTCCTTCGTCGGCCTGGACAACTTCGCCGAGGCGCTCGGGGACGCCGAGATGTGGCGCTCCCTCGGCCACACGGTCTGGTTCACCCTCCTGTCGACCGTCCCGCTCGTCGCGGTGGCCCTCGGCATGGCCCTGCTGGTGCACACCGGCCTGCCCGGCCAATGGGTGTGGCGGCTCGCGTTCTTCGCGCCCTACCTGCTGCCGGTCGGCGTGGTGAGCCTGCTGTGGATCTGGCTCTACCAGCCGGATCTCGGCCTGCTCAACCACCTGCTGGACCTGGTGGGGATCGGCCCGGTGTCCTGGCTGAGCGACGAGTCCGTGACGATGTGGGCGATCGTGCTGACCACGCTGTGGTGGACGGTCGGCTTCAACTTCCTGCTGTTCCTGGCTGCGTTGCAGGCGGTCCCCGACCACCTGTACGAGGCCGCGGCCATCGACGGCGCGGGCGCCTGGCGCCGGCTGTGGTCGATCACCCTGCCCCAGCTGCGCCGTATCACGGCCGTCGTCACCGTGTTGCAGGTGCTGGCCTCACTCAAGGTGTTCGACCAGGTCTACCTGCTGACCAAGGGCGGCCCGAACAACTCCACGCGTCCGGTCGTCGAGTACCTGTACGACGTCGGCTTCACCGGATACCGGCTCGGCTACGCCTCGGCGATCAGCTACGTCTTCTTCGCCCTCGTCCTGCTCGCCTCCGCGGCCCAGTACGCCGCCCTCCGCCGCCGGGAGAAATGAGATGACCTCCACCGAACTGCCCGTCCGCCCCGCCGCTCCCGCCCGCGCGGCGCGCCCGCCGAGAGCGCCACGCTCCACACGCCCCGACACCGGGCGGCGCACCGGCCTCACGCTCGGCGAGAGCCGGCTCGCCCGGGCCCTGGCGCTCGCCGCGCTCGCCGTGCTGGCCCTGGTGTGGCTGCTGCCGATGGCGTGGGCCCTGCTCACCGCGTTCAAGTCCGAGCAGGACGCGAGCGACCCGGGACACTGGTTCCTGCCCCGGCACGGCTTCACGCTGCACGGGTTCTCGACGGTGTGGGAGCGCGGCGACCTTCCGCTGTGGATGCTGAACAGCTTCCTCGTCTCCGCGGCGGTCACCGTCATCACGGTGCTGGTCTCCGCCATGGCCGGGTACGCCTTCTCCCGCACGGTCTTCGCCGGGCGCCGCCGGCTGTTCGCGCTGACCGTGGCGGCCGTGCTGGTGCCGCCGCAACTGCTCGTGGTGCCGTGGTTCCGGCAGATGCTCACGCTGCACCTGGTCGACACCTACGCGGCGGTGATCCTGCCCCAGACGGTGGCACCGGTGATGGTGTTCATCCTGAAGAAGCACTTCGACTCGCTGCCGCGCGAGCTGGAGGAGGCCGCGCGTATCGACGGGCGGGTCACTGGCGCATCTTCTGGTCCGTGCTGCTGCCGCTCTCGCGGCCGATGCTGGCGGCCGTGTCGGTCTTCGTGTTCATAGGGGCCTGGAACAACTTCCTGTGGCCGTTCGTGTCGACGTCGGACCCCGCACTGATGACCCTGCCGGTCGGCATCACCTCGGTGAAGGACGCGTACGGCGTCCAGTACGCGCAGACCATGGCGTCCGCCGTCCTCGCGGCGCTCCCCCTCGTGGTGGTCTTCCTGTTCTTCCAGCGGCAGATCGTCAAGTCGGTCGCCACGACGGGACTCGGCGGTCAGTGAGCCGCCGGCCCGGTGGCGCCGAAGACCTCCGTCTCCGGCGCCACCGGGCCGGACGCCGACCGGTCAGATACCGAACGGTCAGATACCGAACGGCGCGGCGTACCGGACGGTTCCGGCCGGCAGCGGGTGGGCCGGGTCGAGGGCCAGGGCCATCAGGGCCTCGTCAGGGACGTCGACGGTCAGCCGGATCCCGTGGGCCGAGGCACGGGTGAAGCCGAAGCGCGGGTAGTACCCGGGGTGTCCGAGCACCACGACATGGTGCTCGCCGCGCGCCCCGGCCGCCCGGAGCGCGGCCCGGACGGCTGCGGAGCCGGCGCCGGTGCGCTGATGGCCGGGCAGTACGGCAACAGGGCCCAGGCACAGGGCCGGGACCTCGCCGATGTGGGCCCGGGTCAGCAGGGCGTGTCCGACCGGGGTGCCGTGGGCGTCGGTGGCGAGCAGGGACAGGCCGTCGAGCCAGGCCGGGTCGTCGCGCAGCGCGTCGACGAGATCGGCCTCCGCCGGGCGGCCGAAGGCGGCGCGCACGAGCTCGTGGACGGCGTGGCGGTCGGCGCCGGTCTCGGCGCGGGTGATCCAGGTGGTGTTCATCGCGGACGCGTATCCGTTTCGGATCGGTGTTCGTGTGGACGAGCCCCGCGAGCTCACGCTCTCGGCGAGGGCGGAGAAGGGGCGGAGAACGGGTCAGGCCACGGCCCGGGACGTGAGGGAGACCCAAGCGGCACGGACGGTGGCCTCGCGCGCGGTCATCAACCTCACCTCCCCTCGTTCCCGTTCTCTGCTCCGACGTTCTGACACCGACCGCGGCCAGCCTACAGCTCCCCGCGACCCCGCACATCTCCGAACGGGCCGCGAAACACCCTGGCTTGAGCGCATGTGTGGGGGATGTCTCGCCCCGCGCGCGTTCCGGCAGGCCGGCGCGGTCCGGACGGTGACCCGGCGGTCCCCGAACGGCCGTACCGAGTGGTCCGGGCCGGGGGCCGCGGCTAGCGTCGTACTAATATTCCCGGCTTGTCACGAAGCCGGAGCCGGACGACCCCAGGCAGACCTGCGGGCCCGCCGGCGCCCCGGGGACTTCCGGGAACGAGACGCGAGGACCGGATGGCAGCCATACACGAGGGCAGCGCTCTCGGCCTGCTCGACGAGGAGTTCCGCGAGCGGTTCGGCGACACGGCACGTTTCACCGCGGGTCCCGCCGCCCCGCCGCGCACGCTGATCGACGTCCTCGACGCCTCCGTGCGTTCGTACCCGGACGAGCCGGCCCTGGACGACGGCGGTACGCGCCTCACCTACCGGGAGCTCGCGGCCGAGGTGGAAGAGCTGCGCCGCCGCCTCGCCGCGGCCGGGGTCGGACTCGGCGACCGGGTCGGGGTGCGGGTCCCGTCGGGGACCAACGACCTGTACGTCGCCGTGCTGGCCGTGCTCGCGGCCGGTGCCGCCTACGTGCCCGTCGACGCCGAGGACCCGGACGAGCGGGCCGAGCTGGTGTTCGGCGAGGCGGGGGTGCGGGCGGTCGTCCGGGCCGGTCACCGGATCGACGTGACGGGCTCCCCCGGCGGCCCCGCGGGGCGGCCCGCTCCCGGGAACGACGCCTGGATCATCTTCACCTCCGGCTCCACCGGACGGCCCAAGGGCGTCGCGGTCACCCACCGCAGCGCCGCCGCCTTCGTCGACGCCGAGGCGGCCCTCTTCCTCAGGGACGAGCCGATCGGGCCCGGGGACCGGGTGATGGCCGGGCTCTCCGTCGCCTTCGACGCGTCCTGCGAGGAGATGTGGCTGGCCTGGCGGTACGGGGCGTGCCTGGTGCCCGTGCCCCGGTCGCAGGTCAGGAGCGGCGCCGACCTCGGTCCCTGGCTGGTCGAGCAGGAGATCACGGTGGTGTCGACGGTGCCGACGCTGGCCGCGCTGTGGGAGCCCGAGACCCTCGACGACGTACGCCTGCTGATCTTCGGCGGGGAGGCCTGCCCGCCCGAACTGGCCCAGCGGCTGGTGACGGAGGGGCGCGAGGTGTGGAACACCTACGGGCCCACCGAGACGACCGTCGTGGCCTGTGCCGCGCTGATGACCGGCGACGGACCCGTGCGCATCGGACTGCCGCTCGACGGCTGGGAGCTCGCCGTCGTGGACGAGACCGGCGAGCCGGTGGCCCTGGGCGGCAGCGGACAGCTAGTGATCGGCGGGGTCGGGCTCGCCCGGTACCTCGACGCGGACAAGGACGCGGAGAAGTACGCGCCGCTCGACTCCCTCGGCTGGCCGCGCGCCTACCGCAGCGGCGACCTGGTCCGGGCCGAGCCGGAGGGCCTGGTGTTCCTCGGACGGGCCGACGAGCAGATCAAGCTCGGCGGGCGGCGGATCGAACTGGGCGAGGTGGACGCCGCGTTGTGCGCGCTGCCGGGGGTCGCGGGCGCGGCCGCCGCGGTGCGCACCGCCCGTGGTGGCAACCAGCTCCTCGTCGGGTACGTGGTCACGCAGGACGGCTGGGACCGGACGGCGGCGGTGGCGAGGCTGCGCGCCGAACTGCCCGCCGCCCTCGTGCCGTTGCTCGCTCCGGTCGGTGAACTACCCACCCGCACCTCGGGAAAGGTCGACCGGGCCGCACTGCCGTGGCCGCTGGAGGGGCTGGCGGACGACGGTCCGGGCGAACAGCTCTACGGCACCGAGGCGTGGCTGGCCGAGCAGTGGACCGAGGTCCTCGGCGTCCCGGTGCGGGACGCCGGTGACGACTTCTTCGCGATCGGCGGCAGCAGCCTCGCCGCCGCCCGGCTGACCACCCGGCTGCGCACCCGTTACCCGAGCGCGGCCGTCCTCGACGTCTACCAGCGGCCGGTGCTGCGCAAGCTGGCCCGGCACCTGCAGGCGTCGGCGCAGGACGACGGCGGAGCCCGGACGGTCGTGCCCGTCCCGATGCGCGCCCGGGTCGTCCAGACCCTGCTCCTGGTACCGCTGTTCACCCTGCTCGGACTGCGCTGGACCGTCGCCCTGGCCGCGCTGGGCGTTCTGCTGCCGGGCTACTCCGTGCTGCCCACCGCCCCCTGGTGGCTGGTCGCCGCGGGCGCGGCGGCGCTGTTCAGCCCGCCCGGGCGGATCGCGACGGCGGCGGGCGGTGCGCGGCTGCTGCTGCGGGGGGTCGCGCCCGGACGGTACCCGCGTGGCGGGAGCGTCCATCTGCGCCTGTGGACCGCGGAGCGGCTCGCCGAGTTCAGTGGCGCGACCTCGCTGACCGGGGCGTGGCTGGAGCGCTACGCGCGGGCGCTGGGCGCCCGGGTGGCCGCCGACGTGGACCTGCACTCGCTGCCGCCGGTGACCGGCATGCTGAGGCTGGGGCGCGGGGCCGCCGTGGAGTCGGAGGTCGACCTCTCGGGTCACTGGCTGGACGGCGACCGGCTGGAGATCGGTCCGGTCCGGGTGGGCGCCCACGCGGTGGTGGGGACGCGCAGCATGCTCTTCCCGGGTGCCCGCGTGGGCAAGCGGGCCGAGGTGGCGCCGGGGTCGGCGGTCACCGGCCGGGTCCCGACCGGACAGCGCTGGGCCGGGGCGCCCGCGGCCAAGCTGGGCAAGGCCAAGCACAACTGGCCCAAGGAGCGTCCGCCGCGGGGCAGGCGCTGGCGGGTCCTGTACGGCGTGAGCGGTCTCGCGCTGAGCGCCCTGCCGCTGCTCGCGGGTGTGCCCGCCCTGCTGGTCGTGGGGCTGTTCGTGGCGCCCGGCGACGGGCTCCCCGAGGCGCTGGGCCACGCGGCGCTCGCGCTGGTGCCGGCCACCCTCGCCTTCGGACTGGCGTACGCGCTGCTGATCCTCCTCGCCGTACGGCTGCTCTCCATGGGCCTGCGCGCGGGCACCCATCCGACGCACGGCCGGACCGGCTGGCAGGCGTGGACCGTCACCCAGCTGATGGACCGTTCCCGGGAGACGCTGTTCCCGCTGTACGCCGGTCTGGTGACACCGGTGTGGCTGCGGCTGCTGGGCATGCGCGTGGGGCGGGGCGCCGAGGTGTCCACCGTCCTCGCCCTGCCCAGCCTGACCACGGTCGGGGACGGCGCGTTCCTGGCGGACGACACGCTGACCGCGCCGTACGAACTCGGCGGTGGCTGGATGCGGATCGGGCGCGCCGAGATCGGGCGGCGGGCCTTCCTCGGCAACTCCGGCATGACCGCACCGGGCCGGAGCGTGCCGGACGGCGGTCTGGTCGGGGTGCTGTCCGCGACGCCGAAGAAGGCGAAGAAGGGCACCTCGTATCTGGGGCTGCCGCCGGTGAAGCTGCCGCGCAGCGCGAGCGACGGGGACCACAGCCGTACCTACGCTCCGGCCGCCCGGCTGTGCTGGGCGCGCGGGCTGGTGGAGGCGTGCCGGATCGTGCCGGTGCTGTGCTCGGCCGCGCTGGCCGGCCTGACGGTGGCCGCGCTGTGCGCGCTGGGGGTGTGGGCGCCGCTGCTGTCGGGCCCTGTGCTGCTCACGGCGGGTGGGGTGGCGGCGGCGGTGTCGGTCGCCGCCAAGTGGCTGCTGGTGGGACGGCACCGCGCGGGCGAGCACCCGCTGTGGAGTGCGTTCGTGTGGCGCAACGAGCTGGCGGACACCTTCGTCGAGGTGCTGGCGGTGCCGTGGCTGGCCGGTGTGGTGCCGGGCACGCCGGTGCTGACGGCTTGGCTGCGGGGCCTGGGCGCGCGGATCGGCCGGGGAGTGTGGGTGGAGAGCTACTGGCTGCCGGAGACGGATCTGGTGACCCTGGCGGACGCGTCGACCGTGAACCGGGGCTGTGTGCTCCAGACGCACCTCTTCCACGACCGGATCTTGCGGACGGATACTGTGGTCCTCCGTGAGGGCGCCACGCTCGGCCCTGGCGGGATCGTACTGCCCGGCAGCACGATCGGGGCCCGTACGACGCTGGGTCCCGCGTCGCTCGTCATGGCCGCGGAGTCCGTCCCGGACGACACCCGCTGGCTCGGCAACCCGATCGAGGCATGGCGTCCCTGAAAGCGGGCCGTCCGGCACCGGCGGGCGGCGCACCGGTGGCACGCAGGACCGGCACAGCGCAGGGAGCAGACGCGGCAGTGGCAGTTGAGCAGTCCATGCAGTCCACCCGGTCCATGGGACCGGACCCGTACTTCCCGGCCAACGGCGATCCCCGGTACCGGGTGCACCGCTACGAGCTCACGCTGGACTACCGGCCGGGCCCGAACCGGCTGTCCGGCACGGCCCGGATCAACGCCATCGCGGGCCGGACGCAGTTGACCGAGTTCCAGCTCAACCTGGCCGACTTCAGGATCGGCCGGGTCCGCGTGGACGGCAAGCAGCCGCACTACACGCACCGGGGCGGCCGGCTGCGGATCCGCCCGGCGAAGCCGCCGCGGCCCGGGGCCGCCTTCACGATCGAGGTGCACTGGTCGGGCAACCCCCGCCCGGTGGCCAGTCCGTGGGGCGGGCTCGGCTGGGAGGAGACGGAGGACGGGGCGCTCGTGGCCAGCCAGCCGGTCGGGGCGCCGTCCTGGTACCCGTGCAACGACCGGCCGGCCGACAAGGCGTCGTACCTGCTGTCGGTCACCACGCCGTCCGCGTACGCGGTGGTCGCGGGCGGACGGCTGCTGACCCGTACGACGAAGGCCTCGACGACCACCTGGGTCTACGAGCAGGCGGCGCCCACCTCCAGCTATCTGGTGGGTCTCGCGATCGGCACGTACCAGACCGTGCTGCTGGGCGACCCGGGGCCGGGCGGTGTGCCGCAGCACGGGCACATCCCGGCGCACCTGCTGCCGCGGTTCTCCCGGGACTTCGCCCGGCAGCCCGCGATGATGGAGCTGTTCCAGGAGCTGTTCGGGCCCTACCCGTTCGACGAGTACGCCGTGGTGGTCACGGAGGACGAGCTCGACGTCCCGGTGGAGGCACAGGGGTTGTCGCTGTTCGGCGCCAACCACGTGGACGGCGTGCGGGGTTCGGAGCGGCTGGTGGCGCACGAGCTGGCGCACCAGTGGTTCGGCAACAGCGTGTCGCTCGCCGACTGGCGGCACATCTGGCTGAACGAGGGCCTCGCCAAGTACGCGGAGTGGCTGTGGTCGGAGCGTTCGGGCGGTCGCGACGCCGGGCGGCTGGCCGCCGCCGCGCACCGGTCGCTGGCCGCGCTGCCGCAGGACCTCAGGCTGTCCGACCCGGGCCGCAAGCTGATGTTCGACGACCGGCTCTACCAGCGGGGCGGACTCGCGGTGCACGCGGTGCGGATCGCCCTGGGCGACCCGGCGTTCTTCCGCATGCTGCGCGGCTGGGCCGAGCAGCACCGGGGGGCGGCCGTGACGACGGCGACGTTCACCTCGCACGTGGCGCGGTACGCGCAGGAGCCGCTGGACGGCCTGTTCACGGCCTGGCTGCACGAGACACCCCTTCCGCCGCTGCCGACGGCCGGTACACGGCCGGCCGTTTAGGGCCTGTTGCGCAAGTGGCCTCGTCGCCCGAAGGGCGGCCGGGCGTCGCCCCGCAGAAGGCCACTTTCGCAACAGGCCCTGGCGGCCACACCGCACGCAACGCGACGGCCCGGGGCAGGTGCGGCGCGGGGCGGGTGCGGCGGGTGCGGCGCGCCGCACCCCCGGAAGCGGCGCGCCGCGGTCGCGGCCGGCGGGGTGCCGTGGCCGGGCCGCCGGCACCCCCGACAGGTCAGTGGCGGTGGTCGCCGCGGCGGTCGTGGTCCTGACCGTGGCCGTCGTCCTGCCGGCCGCGCGGGTCGTCGTCCCGGCCGGGGAAGTGGCGCTCGTCCTGGCGGCCGCGGGCGTCGCCGCGGAAGTCGCTGTCGTCGTCGCCGAAGTGACGGTGGTCGCGCCGGTCGCCGCCCCAGGAGGTGGCGTCCACGAGGCGGCCGCGCTCGTCGCGCAGGCTGGCGGTGTCGGCGTCGCGGTCCCACACGGAGCGTCGGCGGTCCTGGTAGACGTCGGCTCCGCCGTCACGGCCGTAGCCGGTGTGGACGCGGACGCTCGACCGGCCCTCCAGCCGGTAGAAGCGGAAGGTGTAGGTGTTGCCGTCCCCGTCGGACAGCGTCCAGCCCCGCAGGTTCACGTCGCGACGGCCGTTGTTGGTGATCTCCACCCATTCCCGGTTGAGGGAGTGGTTGGACCGCTCGAAGCGGCTCGGGCCGTACTGGACGTCGCCGATGACCACCTGGCTGCGGTCCCAGTGCGGGCCGGGACGGTCCGCCGCTGCGGCGGGCAGCGCGACCGCGCCCACGGCGAGGGCGGCCACGGCGGCCGCCGCGGTCAGGCGGAGCGGGGTCACACGAACGGAAGCGGACACGAGGTCCCCCTTGCGGATACGGGCACCCCGGGGACCACGGCGACGTGCCGCGGGCCGGAGTGCGGTGGTGGTGAGCGGCCCGGCGGCCGCACACGCACACCTTCCACCCGGAACACGAGCAAACGGGGCATACACGTCGCGTGTTACACGTTGCGCATATTTCGGTGACACTCGCCTGCACGCTCCATCCATCCGCCGAAACGTTCACTCGGCGCCCCGTCACGCCGCGCGGCGCACGGTCACGGGCGGCCCGCCACCCGAAAGTGAGCAACAGCGGACGGCCTTCCCCCCGGGCCACCGGGGCCGCCGGCCTCGCACCCGCCCCGGGACGCCGCCTCCGGTCGGGTGTGGTGGCGGAATGCTCGATTGCTCCGCCGGCTCCAGGAAGCCAGGGCCGTACAGGGGTGCCGGAGTGCCCGGCGCAGGCCGGCCGACAGGGTGCCGGCGCCTCGGCGGGCGCTCCACGTGCTCGTGGCCCCGCCGGCGGGGCGGGGCCACGAGAGCCCAGGCGTGACGGGTGCCTGGGGTGTGGAGCGTCAGGCGGGCGGCAGCGTCCACTTCTGCGCGGACGTCCCGTTGCAGGTGTAGATCTGGAGCCGGGTGCCCTGCGTCGTGGACGAGTCGGGATCGTCCAGGCACTTGCCGGAGTTGGGGTTCTTCAGGGAGCCGTCGGAACCCGCCGTCCACTTCTGGGCGCCGGTGCCGTTGCAGGTGTAGAGCTGGACGAGGGTGCCGTCGGCCGTGCCGCTGCTGGACACGTCGAGACACTTGCCGAGGGTGCGCAGCGTGCCGTCGGCGGCGACCGTCCAGTCCTGGGCGTAGGTGCCGTTGCAGCCCCACAGCCTGATCGCGGTGTGGTCGGCGGTGCCGGAGCCGGCGTCGTCGACGCACAGGGCGGAGCTCACCCCCGCCGTGACGGGACCCACCCGGGGTTTGGCCGGGGCGGACGTGTCGCCGGGGTAGGAGGGCGGGGCGGCGGAGGCGGCCGAGGCCCAGCCGGTGTTCGCGCTCGTGCCCAGCGTGAAGCTCAGCGTGCCGCCGGAGGTGATCGCGGTCGTGGGCGCGTAGGCGTTGTTCCACGCGGACCCGTCGAAGGTCGCGGACTGGACGTAGGGCGCGTTGTCCGCGGCTCCGACGCCGTCGACCGTCAGCGTCCTGCCGGACGGCAGCGTGATCACGGCCTGGGAGAACAGCGGTGAGCCGAGCGCGAGGTCCGAGGTGCCCGGCGCCATGGGGTACATGCCGAGCGCCGACCACACGTACCAGGCGCTCATCTCGCCCAGGTCGTCGTTGCCGTCGGCGAGTCCGGCCGGGGTGTTCGACCAGATCTGGTCCTGGACCGAGCGCACGGTCGCCTGGGTCTTGTACGGCTCGCCGATGTAGTCGTACTCCCAGGGCAGTTCGACGCTCGGCTCGTTGCCGACCCAGGCGTAGCCGTTGGCTCCGGTGTAGCTGCGCAGCACGGTGTCGAGGTAGTCGTTCATCGCCTTGTTCCCGCCCTTGGCGGTGGCGAGCCCGGCCACGTCGAACGGCACCATGCCCGTGTAGATCCAGGAGTCCGCCTCCACCATGTCCGTGCCCGAGGTGGGGTCGAACCCGCCGGTCCAGGAGCCGTCGGCGTTGCGCGGCTGGACGAAGCCGGAGGCCGGGTTGAGCACGTTGCGCCAGTCCTGCGCGCGGTGGGCGTAGGTCTGCCGGCTGCGGGTGTCGCCGAGGGCGCCGGCGAAGGCGGAGAGGGCGAAGTCCGCGGTGTCGTACTCCAGGGTCGTGGCGACGGGGCCGTAGAAGTTGCAGCAGCCGTAGCTGCCGTCGTGCGGCTCGTAACCCGGGCTGTCCAGGTAGGTGAGCCCCGGCCGGTCGTTGTTGGCGGTGCTCGCCTGTTTCAGCAGTCCGGCGAGAGCCGTGGAGGTGTCGAAGTTCCGTGCGCCGAAGGCGTAGTAGTCGGCGAGGATGACCGCCGCCGGGTCGCCGACCATGACGTAGGACTCGCCGTTGTACTCGGACCACTTGGGGAAGATGCCGGTCTGGACGTAGTCGTCGGTCATCGACTGTGCGGTGTCGGACGCGACCTGGGGGCTGACCAGCGCCTCGAGCTGGGCCTGGGAGCGGTAGATGTCCCACCCCGAGTAGTTCGCGTAGGCGGCGCTGTGTCCGGCGGCGACCGTGTGCGTCTTCCCGTCGAAGCCGTAGTACCGGCCGTTGGTGTCGCTGATGACGTTCGGGTGCAGCAGCGAGTGGTAGAGCGCCGTGTAGAAGACGGTCTGCTGGTCCGCCGTGCCGCCGGCGATCCGCACCCTGCCGAGCGTGTTGTCCCAGGCCGTGTGGGCCGCGGTGCGGACGTCGGTGAAGTTCCATCCGGGGTTCTCGGCGGTGCGGTTGGCCACCGCGTCGGCCGCGGAGACGTAGGAGATGCCGACCTTGGCCTGCACGACCGGGTTGCTGCGGGTGTCGAAGGTGACGTGCGCGTTCGACGCGGCGGCCTGCGGGGCGGCGGCCGCCCCGCGCGCCGCCGGACGCGAGGCGCGCTTGGGTGGCGCGCCGTGCAGCCGGGGCTTGTTGGGCTTGTCGGCGTCGTGCCTGCCGGCCCGGTCGGTCGTCGGTGGGCGCAGGGGCGTCGCGCCCGCGAGCGTGCTCCCGCTGGCGGCGAAGGGCCGGTCGAAGACCATGTCGAAGTAGACGGTGTAGGTGTTCCCGGCCCCGCAGAACCGCCCGCTGGTGACCTGGCCGCTCACTTCGGTGTCGGAGACGACCTCGAACTGTGTGGCGGAGGCGCCGTTCTGACTGCGCGACAGCTTGAAGAGCAGGTTGGCCTGGGACGTCGAGGGGAAGGTGAAGCGGGCCATGCCGCTGCGGGTGGTCGCGGTGAGCTCGGTGGTCACCTTGTTGTCCAGGGCGACCTTGTAGGACCCGGCCGTCGCGGACTCACCGGCGTGCGAGAAGGAGGCCGTGGCCGCGTTGTCGACGGCACCCACCGTGGGCAGCACGGGTATGTCACCGGCCGCGCCGCAGCCGGGCCCCGCGAGGTGGGTGAGGCTGAACCCCGTGATCGAGGAGTCCTTGTACTCGTAGCCGCCGCCGGGCGGCCGGGACGAGGTGTCGGGGCTCCACTGCACCATGCCGAAGGGCACGTCCGCGCCCGGGAAGTCGTTCGCGTCGTTGGAGGTGCCGATGAAGGGGTTGACCAAGTCGGCCGGTGACGTGACGAGTCGGGGCGCCCTCGGGGGTGCCGCGGCCCAGGCTGCGGGGGCGGGCAGGGCGTAGGCACCCAGCAGGAGAGCGCCGACGGCGCTCCCCAGGGCCATGCGGACGTGGCGCGTGCGGGACCAACGTCTGCGCGCACCGGGCGGGTGCTCGGCGGTCGAGATCGGGAACATGGCGGTCTGGCCTCCTGAGTTTCGGTCACGGGGGGTTGACAACGTTGTCTCAGGATTTACGTTCTCCATGAGGGCGTTGGGATCCGCACCAGGTTGGAGTACTGCCGCAACGTAGTCTCACGCCATGTACATGTCAACGTCGTGGACGCGCCGGATCGGACGCGCGTACCAAAGGTGAAACCGCGCCGCCGGCCCGGCGTGCGCGACGACGGGCTGGCACCCTGCGAGTGGGGAGTCGTCTCGCGTGGGGGTGGGTGAGGGCATGACGTGGACGTCGGCCGTCGACGGTCCGGCCGCCTCGGGTACGGGTTCCGTGCCCGGACGGAGCCCAGGTTCCGGGAAGCGTCCGACGCCCCGGCACGTGGCGTGCGTGATGGACGGGAACGGCCGGTGGGCGGCGGCCCGTTCGCTGCCGCGCACCGAGGGCCACCGTGCCGCGGAGCGCACGGTCATCGACGTGATCGAGGCGGCGCGGTCGGCCGGCGTGGAGTGGCTGAGTCTCTACGCGTTCTCGACGGAGAACTGGCGCAGGCCCGACGGAGAGGTCGACTATCTGATGCGGCTGGTGCGCCGGGTGGTGCGCAAGCACGCCCCGCTGCTGCACGCGCGGGGCATCCGCTGCCGCTTCCTCGGTGTGTCGGACCCGCGGATCCCTCCGGCCCTGACCCGGGACTTCACCGATCTGTCGACCCTGACCGGCAGGAACCGGGGCATGACGCTGACCGTCGCGTTCGACCACGGCGGCCGCGGGGACATCGTCGCCGCGGCGCGGTCGCTGATCCGCAGCGGAGTACCGGCCGACGCCGTGACCGAGCGGAGCTTCGCCGCCCACCTGCCCTTCCCCGACACACCGGACGTCGACCTGGTCATCCGCACCTCGGGCGAACAGCGCATCTCCAACTTCATGCTCTGGCAGGTCGCCTACGCCGAGTGGGTCTTCCCGCCCGTGCTGTGGCCCGACTTCCGCGCGCCGCACTTCCTCGAGTGCCTGCACACGTACCGGCAACGCCAGCGCCGCTTCGGCGGCGTGCTCCCGAAGCAGAACGGAGATTCGTGACCTTGAGCAACGCAGACGGCCGCCGCCCCAGCGGCCACGACGCCCGTGACGAACGCACCTCGGAGACGGGGAGCGGCGCGGAGCAGCACCCCTCGTTCGGCCCGGGCTCGCAGTTCGACCAGTTGTTCAACGACCCGCGCTGGGCGCTCGCCATGGTACGGGCGACCGTGCTGGAGGCGGCGCACCCGCAGATCGGCGGGGCGCTGATCGACAACTCCACCTTCGTCGCCCACCCTTGGCGGCGGCTGCGCAACACGTTCCTGAGCCTGCAGCGCATGTTCGGCGCGGACGACCACGTGCGCGCACGGGAGGCGGCGCGGCTCAACCGCCTGCACGCCCGGCTGAACGGAGTCGACGCGCAGAACCGGCCGTACGACGCGATGGACCCGGGTGTGCGGGCCTGGGTGGTCGCGACGCTGTTCGAGAGCGCCGTCACCATGTGCCGGCTGAGCGGTCAGCCCATGCAGCCCGACGCGGTGGAGAGGTTGTACGGCGAGTTCCGGGCCTACCTCGCCGCGCTGGGGGACGAGGCCGGTCAGCTGCCGCCCACGCTGGGCGAGTTCTGGTCCTACTACGACCGCATGGTCGAGGAGGAACTGGAGAACACCGAGGCGATGCGCGTCATCCTGTACAAGCTCTTCGACCACCTCCCCGCTCCCCCGCTGCTGCACGGCCTGCCCACGCTGTGGGCGGCGGGACGGGCCGTCGCGGGCCCGGCCATCGGAGCGATCACCGTGGCGTCCCTGCCCGAATCCTTCCGCCGCCGGGCCGGCCTGCCGGAACTGCCCGGCGCGCAGACCCTGATGCAGGGCGCCTACCTGGCCGTCGGCCTGGCACGTTTCCTGCCCGACGGCTGGGTCAAGGCCCAGAACATCGCCGATCTGCTGGCCCTCTCCCCCGGCAGTGACGACCCGCGGGCCAGGACGGTCGAGGCCCTGCGCGAGCAGATGCAGCGCGCCGGGGCCCTGCTCCGGCTCATCACTCCGTCGGTGCCCGAACCGGAGCCCGCGGCGCCGCCGTCGGCGGGACGGCGCGGCACGGAGGAGTTCTTCCGCGACGTGCTCGACCAGACCGGCGACGGACACCTCACCTGGCCGGACCTCGCCGCGATGGCCCGGGAACTGTCCAGCCGCCTCGACCTGGACGAACCCGAGGAGACCCGGCTGTACGACGCCTTCGCCGCCTGGTGGCGCGAGCTGCAGACGGCCCTCGACACCGACGGCGACGGCCGCGTCAGCGCCGAGGAGTTCGCGGCGGCCGCTCCGACGCTGGCCGGTCCGGCGCTGATCAGAGCCGCCGAGGTGCTCTTCGACGTCACCGACAAGGACGGTGACCAGCGTATCGACGCGGCCGAGTATCGCGCCCTGTTCCGCACCGGCTTCCACCGCGACACCACCGCCGACACCGCCGCGTACACACGGGGCGCCTTCGTGCAGGACTTCCTGACCTTCATGGCGGGCCGGCAGCGGTCCACGCCCTACGACCCGCTGTTCGCCGACGCCTGAGGCGGCGGTCGGCGGTCGGCGGTCGGCGGTCGGCAGCAGGGCGTTCCCGGGGCGGCCGGGCCCGCCCCGCGGTCACCGCGAAGCGGCGTCCGCCCCCGGCGAGGAGTCCGACGGTGCCCGCAGGCGCCGTACCCGCGCCGGTGCCGGGCCGGTCGACTCACGGTCGATGTAGGTGGTGTGCAGGGTGTGCCGACGCGGCCGGGCGGCGGTGCCGTTGATCCGGCGGATCAGGATGTCGGCGGCGAGTCCGCCGAGTTCCTGCACGGGCTGGCTGACCACGCTCAGCCGGGGCCGGATGAGCGTGGTCCACTCCGCGTCGTCGAAGCCGATGACCGAGACGTCGCCGGGGATGCGGGCGTCGAGGTCGAGGAGGGCGTCCAGGGTGCCGAGGGTGGCCACGTTGTCGGTCGTGAACAGTGCGGTGGGCCGGTCCGCCGAGGTCATCAGCTCCAGGACGGCGGACCGCGCCCACGCCCGGTCGTACCCGGTGTGCCGGATCAGCTCGGCGGAGCGCGGGATGCCGGCCGCGCGCAGGGCCTGGCGGTAGCCGGTGACGCGTTCCGTGGTGGTCCAGATGTCCGCGCCCGGCGCGAGGCGGGTGCCGTCGTCGCCCGGCATGGCCGAGGTGATCACGGCGATGCGGGTGTGCCCGGCGTCGGTGAACCGGGTCACGGCCGACTTCACCGCCCCGCGGTTGTCCACGACGACCGTGTCCAGGGCGGCGCCGGTCACCACACGGTCGAGCAGCACCACCGGGATGCCGGCCGAGACGGCCCGGGCGAGGTGTTCGTCGTCGGTGGCGGCCGGGGCCACCACGAGTCCGTCCACGCGCCGCTCGATGAAGAGCTGGACCGCGGCCTTCTCCTTCGCGCTGTCCTCGTCGCTGTTGGCCAGGACGGCCTGCAGCCCCGCCTTGCCGGCGACGTCGGCGACACCGCGCACCGCACGGGCGAAGTAGGCGTTCTCCACGTCGGCGACGACCACGCCGAGGGTGTCGGTCCGGCCGCTGATCATGCTGCGGGCCACCGCGTTGGTGCTGTAGCCCAGCTCGGCGGCGGAGGCCAGCACCCGTTCCCGGGTCGCCGCGCTGGCCGACCCGTACCCGCCGAGGACACGTGCGGCCGTCGCCTGCCCCACCCCGGCGTGCCGGGCGACGTCCGGGATGGTCACACGGCGTCGCGGCTGTGATGCAGGGGGCATGTCCGGTTCTTCCTTGTCGGCCCGGTGAACGCCGGGCAACGGGAGGGCGGGATTCAGCGCCATTCAACCATTGACGCGGGGCCGAGGGCCGTGGGTAAGGTACGACCGCGTTGGTAACGTTATCAATCCAGCCACCAGCACACCCCCGCCTGCCGTCCCCCGGACGGCCGTCCCCGCGTCCCCGCCCGGCGGCCGCCCGCTCTCCCCTACCCGAACTCCGGAGGTCTCCGCGATGGCAACCGACACCCTCCCGCCGCCACCGGCCGCCGCAGGCCCGGCCATCACCCTCGTCGACGTGGTCAAGGACTTCGGCGGCGTCCGCCACGGAGCCGCGGTGCGAGGTGTCGACCTCACCATCGCCGAGGGCGAGTTCTTCTCCCTGCTGGGCCCGTCCGGCTGCGGCAAGACCACCACGCTGCGGATGATCGCCGGCTTCGAGGAGCCGAGCGGCGGGCAGATCCTGCTGCACGGCCGGGACATGGTCGGCGTCCCGGCCAACAAGCGGGACATCAACATGGTGTTCCAGTCCTACGCGCTCTTCCCGCACCTGAGCGTCGCGGACAACGTGGCGTTCGGACTGCGTCGCAAGCGGGTCGCCAAGGACGAGATCCACGACCGCGTCGACCACATCCTGCACACCGTCGAGCTCACCGAGAAGGCCGACCACCGGCCCCGGCAGCTCTCCGGCGGCCAGCAGCAGCGGGTGGCCCTGGCACGGGCTCTGGTCAACCGCCCGCGCGCGCTGCTCCTGGACGAACCGCTGGGCGCGCTCGACCTGAAGCTGCGGCAGTCGATGCAACTGGAGCTCAAGCGCATCCAGCGCGAGGTGGGCATCACCTTCGTCTACGTCACCCACGACCAGGCCGAGGCGCTGACCATGTCGGACCGGATCGCGGTGATGAACGCCGGTCTGATCGAGCAGGTCGCGCCCCCGCAGGAGGTGTACGAGCGCCCCGCCACCGCGTTCGTCGCAGGGTTCATCGGCACCTCGAACCTGATCAGCGGCCGGCTGACCACCGCGGGTCCGCAGGGCGGGGTGATCGACCTCGGCGACGGACAGCGCGTCACCGTGCCGCCGTCGGCCTCGCTCGCCACCGGTGCGGAGGTCCAGCTCACCGTACGGCCCGAGAAGATCACCCTGACCACGGGGCCGTCCGGGGACGCCAGCCGCGTCCGGGGCACCGTCGGCGAGGTGGTCTACCTGGGCACCTCCACCAATTACACGGTGGCCACCGGCACCGGCGCGGAGATGACCGTCTTCCAGCCCAACGACGGCACCGCGGCCGCCGCGCCGTCGCGCGGCGACACCGTCTGGCTGTCCTGGGCCACCGCCCACTCCTTCCCGCTGGGCACCGCGGCCGCCGCACCGGCCGCGCCCGCCACCGCCGGCCGGGCCGTCCCCGAGTCCGGTTCCCTCACCCCGAGCTGACGACAGGTCGACCACCATGCCCCACCAGCCCACACCGTCCGCGCCCTGGCTGCGCGGACTGACCGAGCCACGCTGTTCCCGGCGCGGTCTGCTGCGCGCCGCGCTCGGCGCCGCCGCGCTGGCTCCGCTCGCGGCGTGCAGTGTCCCCGGCGCCCGCAAGCCCGTGCCGCACACCTCCGCCCAGATCGCCGCCGCCGTCGACGGCTTCTGGACCGGACGCGAGAAGCGGGGCCGTCTCAGCTTCGCCAACTACACCCAGTACATCGACACCGATCCGGGCGACCAGAGCCGGCACCCCACCATGGACGCCTTCACCCGCGAGACCGGCATCCGGATCTCCTACGACGAGGTGATCGACGACAGCGCCTCCTGGTTCGGCAAGATCCAGCCGGAGTTCGCCTCCGGGCAGGGCATCGGCTACGACCTGATGGTGGTGGGCGGCGACAGCTACCTGTCGAAGTACATCGAACTGGGCTACCTCGCCCCGCTCGACCACAGCAGACTGCCCCACTTCGCCGAGCGCGGCGGTGCCGCGTTCAAGAACACCTCCTTCGACCCCGGCAACGTCTACACCGTGCCCTGGCAGTCCGGCATGACCGGCATCGGCTACGATCCGGCCAAGGTCGGCCGGAAGATCACCAGTTGGCAGGACCTGCTCGACCCGAAGCTGCACGGCAAGGTCGGCATGTGGAACGACGCGGTACAGATGGGCAACATCGCCCTGCTGGCCGTCGGTGTCGACCCGGAGACCTCCACCCACGCCGACTGGCGCAAGGCCGCCGCCTGGCTGCGCGGGCAGCGCGACGCCGGCCTGGTCCGCTCCTACAGCACCTCCACCTACCAGTCCTCGCTCCAGCGCGGCGACCTCTACGCCTCGCTGGTGTACTCCGGCGACGTCTTCCAGGCCAACCAGAGCGGTTCGCACCTGGAGTTCGTCATCCCCGACGAGGGCGGACTGCTGTGGACCGACAACCTCTGCATCCCCTCGACGGCCGCGCACCCCGTCGACGCCCTCACCTACATGGACTACGTCTACCGCCCCGAGGTCGCCGCGCGGATCAGCGAGACGGTGCAGTTCGTCTGTCCCGTCCCGGACGCCCAGCCGGTGATCGCACGGGACGCGGCCGCCGCCACCGGCAAGCGCCGGCACCTGCTCGGCTCCCTGAGCACCAGCCCCCTGGTCTTCCCGACCAAGGCCGACCAGTCCAAGCTGCGCCACCTGCGGGTGCTCGACGAAACGGAGGAGAAGCAGTGGAACGCGCTGTTCGAACCGATCTACCAGTCCTGACCCGCCGCAGGCGGCGCCCGGGCCCGGTCCTGGCCCCCTATCTGCTGGTGCTGCCGGGCTGGCTGTGGCTGGCCGCCTTCTTCGTGACCCCCGTGATCGTCATGGTCTCGCTGTCCCTGCAGACCGGTGACTTCATCGACGGCTTCCGCCAGACCTTCCACTTCCGCACCTACGCCGACGTGGTGGAGACCTACCACGTGCAACTGGTCCGGTCGCTGGTCTACGGCGCCGCCGCGACCACCGCCTGCGCCCTGGTGGGCTACCCCGTGGCCTACTGGATCGCCTTCCGGGCCGGCCGGCACAAGTCGGTGTTCCTCTTCCTGCTCCTGCTGCCGTTCTTCGTCTCGTTCGTCATCCGCACCCAGTCCTGGAACGTGGTGCTCGCCGACAACGGCGTGGTGCTCGGCCCGCTGAAGCATCTCGGGGTGCTGCCCGCCGACTTCCACGTGCTGGCCACCCCGTACGCGGTGATCGGCGGACTGACCTACAACTTCCTGCCGTTCATGGTGCTGCCCGTGTACGTGGCGCTGGAGCGGGTGGACGCCAAGGTCATCGAGGCCGCCACCGACCTGTACGCCTCCCGGGCGGGCACCTTCTGGCGCGTGGTGCTGCCGCTGTCCCTGCCCGGGGTCTTCGCGGGCGTGCTGCTGACCTTCGTGCCCGCCTCCGCCGACTACGTCAACGCCGGCATCCTCGGCGGCCCCTCGACCACCATGGTCGGCAACATCATCCAGACCGAGTACTTCACCAACCTGAACTACCCGGCCGCCGCCGCCCTGTCCTTCGTGCTCATGGGCGCCCTGCTGCTCGCCGTGTTCACCTACGCCCGCGCCCTGGGCACCGACGACGTGCTGGAGGCGGCCGCGCGATGACCACCCACACCGTCGCCCCCGCGCAGGACACCCCGACAACCGGGCCGGCACGTGGCGTTCGCCGTACGCGCCGCCGCCCGACCCTGACGGTCTACACCTGGCTGGTGCTGGCCTGGTTGCTGCTGCCGATCGCCGTCATGATCCTGTTCGGCTTCAACGACACCCACAGCAAGGTGAACTTCACCTGGCAGGGCTTCACCCTCACCTGGTACCGGCACCTGTTCGCCATCCCCAACCTGACCTCGGCGCTGGTCAACAGCCTCACCGTCGCCCTGGTCGTCACCGTGGTCGCCACGCTCCTGGGCACCCCGATCGGCCTGGCGTTGGGCCGGCACCGCTTCCGCGGCCGCGGCTCCGTGGACCTGCTGCTGTTCGCCGCCATCGCCGCCCCCGAGATCGCCCTGGGCGCCGCCCTGCTGTCGCTGTTCATCGTCCTCGGCGTGCCCCGCGGCTACTGGACCGTCGTCATCGCCCACGTGGCGTTCTGCATCCCCTACGTCGCCATCACCGTGCGGGCCCGCATGGCGGGACACGACCCGACGCTGGAGGAGGCGGCCCGGGACCTCGGAGCGGGGCCCTGGACGGCCTTCCGGCTGGTGACCCTGCCGATGCTGCTCCCGGGTGTGGCGTCGGGCGCGCTGCTCTGCTTCGCCCTGTCCATCGACGACTACGTCATCACCAGCTTCAACGCCGGCCGGACGGTCACCTTCCCGCTGTGGGTGTACAGCGCCAGCCGTACCGGCGTGCCCCCGCAGGTCAATGTCATGGGAACGCTGATCTTCGTCGGCGGCCTGGTCATCGCCGGTGCGAACGTCCTGTTCTCCCGGCGCCGCGCGGCCTGAACGCCCGCGCTCGCACACACCGGCCCGGTCACGGCCGGTGCGGAACAACCCTCGAAGGAAACCTCACCGTGCTCAAGTTCAACGAAGCCGAGTTCGTCGCTCAGACGGAGAGCCTCGTCGCCCTGCGCCCCCGGATCGAGGAGGTCGTCGACCGCCTCCACGGCGAGGGCTACGACAACGTCCTGCTCGTCGGCGCGGGCGGCACCTACGCCCAGATGTGGCCTTACGAGCACCTGGCGCGGCGCGCCTCGACACTGCCCGTGCGGGCCGCCGTCGCCGCCGAGCTGGTCGTCTCCGGTGACGCCCGTCTCGGCGAGCGCACCGTCGCGGTGTTCACCTCCGTCTCCGGCACCACCGAGGACAGCCTCAGGGCCATCGAGTACTGCAAGGGCAGGGGCGCGCACACCATCGGCTTCACCGGCTACCCGGACTCCCCGGTCGCCCGAAGCGTCGACACCGCGCTGGTGTCCGAGCCCAAGGCATGGCCGTTCGACGTGCAGATGCTGCTGTTCACGCTCCGACTGCTCTGCCTGCGCGGTGAGTTCGAGGGGTACGAGCGTCTCGCCGACGAACTCGCCGCCCTGCCGCGGATCCTGGTGGACGTCGCCCGTCGGGCGGAGCCGGTGGCGTCCGACTTCGCCGAGGCCCACAAGGAGACCGACTACCACTTCCTCATCGGCGGCGGCAACCTGTGGGGATTCACCTACCTGTACTCCATGTGCATCCTGGAGGAGATGCAGTGGCTGCGCACCACCCGGGTGCACAGCGCCGAGTTCTTCCACGGCTCGCTGGAGCTGCTGGAGGAGGACACCAGCGTGCTCCTCTTCCAGGGCGAGGACGAGACGCGGGCGCTGACCGACCGGGCCGAGGCGTTCGCGCGGCGCGTCTCCAAGGACGTCACCGTCTTCGACACCCGCGACTACCCGCTGGACGGCATCAGCCCCGAGTTCCGCGGGCTGCTGTCCCCGCTGGTCATGGACACCGTGATGGACCGGGTCAGCAAGCACCTGGAGCGGGTGCGCGACCACTCGCTGGACCTGCGCCGCTACTACCGCGTCATGGACTACTGACCGCGGCCCGTCCCACCCCACGTCCATCCGCCTCGCGTGCCGGTGCCCGGGCACCGGCACGCCCCGAGCGGGCGCCGCGCACACCCGCGCGGCGCCCGCGCCCCAGGAGACACTGATGAACATCCTCGGTTTCGGCGACAACGTCGTGGACCGTTTCGTGGACCGCGGCATCGACTACCCGGGCGGCAACTGCGTCAACGTCGCCGTGTACGCGCGCCGGCTCGGGGCCGACACCGCCTACCTGGGGGTGTTCGGCGACGACGACCTCGGCGCCTTCCTCCGTACGGCCGTGGCGGCCGAGGGCGTCGCCGTGGAGCGCAGCGTGGTGCGGCACGGCGAGTCCGGCGTCTCCACCCTGCACGTCCGGGGCGGCGACCGGGTGTTCCTCGACTACAACGGCGGCGGGGTCACCGTACGCGAACCCCTGGTCCTGGACGGCGACCTGCTCGCCTACGCGGCGTCGTTCTCGCTCGTGCACTCCAGCGTCTACTCGCGCACCGAGAGCGAACTGCCCAAGCTCGCCGCGGCGGGCCCGCTGGTCAGCTTCGACCTCTCCGACGACGAGGAGTTCCGCACTCCCGCCTACCTGGACCGTGTCTGCCCCCACCTCGACCTGGCCCTGCTGTCCTGCTCGGACCTGGACGAGGCGGCCACCCGGAGGCTGCTGGAAGCGGTGGCGGCACGCGGGGCGGGCATGGTGCTGGCGACCCGCGGTCTGGCCGGGGCCGCCGTGTACGACGGCCGGACGCTGGTCACGGCGCCGGCCCACACGGCGGACGCCGGCTCCATGGCCGACACCATGGGCTGCGGTGACGCGTTCCTCGCCGGTTTCACCGTGTCGCTGCTCCAGGACGGCTGGTCCCGGGGCAACCCGCCGGCGGCGGCCGCGCTGGAGCGCGCCCTGCGGCACGGCGCCCGGTCGGCGCACGACCAGTGCTTCGTGGAGGCGGCTTTCGGCCGCGGCCGGCCCACCACCACCGCCGGTCCCACCGCCGCCTGACCCACCGCCGCGGTGGGACCCCGCCGTGCGCCGATCGGCCGACCGGGGGCGCACGCCGCGGAGTGACAGTTGTCATGCGGGACACCGGACGGTGGACACTGCGGACCCGACTGCTGCCGCCCCTAACGTAGTTCGCATGACGAAGAGCGACGGGGACACCCCGCGGAAGACCGATGTCAAGGTGAGCCTGATGGGCGGTCACCGCCTGGACGGAGCCACGCTCCACGAGCGCACCGTCACCGCGTCCCTCATCGGCGGTGCCGATGTCGACCTGACCGACGTCGACATCCCCGACGGCGCGGAGCTGCGCATCACCAAGCTGAGTCTGATCGGCGGTGTCAAGCTGCGGGTCCGGCCCGACGTCCGGGTGGAGGTCCACGGGCTGCGCCTGGGCGGGGTGACCGACGACGGCCCGAGCGAGCCGGGCGGTCCGACGGTCCGGATCGACGCCTGGGGCCTGCTCGGCGGTGTCACCGTCCACCGCGCGTAGGGCGGCGCGGCGCGGTCGGACACGGCGACGGACGGCGGCCCGGCGGGGGCCCTGCGGGGGCCCGCGACGGCCCGAGGGCCCTGCGCGCGAGGCGGAGGGCCCTCGGGTGACCGCGGGGCGGTCAGTAGGTGTGCAGGGTCAGGCCGTAGCGGTTGAGGATCTCGTTGACGGGCTGGAACCAGGTCTCGCCGCCGCTGCTGCAGTTGCCCCAGCCGCCGGAGGTGACGCCCTGGGCCTGGTCGCCGGTGATGAAGGAGCCGCCGGAGTCGCCCGGTTCGGCGCAGGCGTTCGTCCTGGTCAGCTGGTGCACCGCACCCTGGCTGTAGTTGACGGTCTCGTTCAGCGCCAGGACCGTGCCGCAGTGCCAGTGCGAGGTCGATCCGGACCGGCAGACCGAGGAGCCGACGGGGGCCACGGCCGAGCCGCGCACGAGCTGGTCGGGCACCGTGCCCCAGCCGAGCACGACCGGGACCGTCCACCAGCCGCTGCCGACGCTCACCCAGGCGTAGTCGTTGTCCGGGAACGAGGAGCCCTGGAAGGTGCCGATGTAGGAGCCGTCCCAGCCGTTGACACCCGCTCCGGGCTGGGCGCAGTGCCCGGCGGTGACGAAGCCGCCGTACACCGAGAAGCCTATGGAGCAGCGGACGTTGCCCGTGTAGTAGGGGTCTCCGCCGACCGTGCCGGCGGCCAGGGTGCGCGGGGCGGAACGGATGGTGCGGACGGTGACGGGGCCCGTCGCGCGGGCCCGGGACAGGAACCCCTGGACATCGTTGTCGGAGCGGGCGGAGCGGGCGATGTCGACGACGACCTTGTTGACCCTGGGGTCGACGTGCCAGCCGCTCACGCCGGCCGGGGCGGACATCCGGTCGATGCGGGCCTTGACGCCGTCCAGCAGCCGGGCGCTGTGCGCGACCGTACGGACGTCGGCGCCGGCCGTCTCGATCGCGCGACGGGCGGCCGGTGTGGCCCGCGGCGTGAGCGCCACCGTCAGGCGCCCGCGCGCGGGGTCGAACCAGGAGCCCGCGTAGGCGCCGCCGGCCGTGCGCCGCGCCACTGGGTCGAGCGCCGAGGCGGCCCGTTCGGCCCGGAGCCGGGTCTCGGCCTGTGCGCGGGTGAGGCCGAGGTCCCGCCGCATGGCGGTCAGGATCCCGTCGCCGGCGGGCGCGGCCGAGGCGGCAGGGGGCGCGGTCCGGCCGGTGGAGCCGGTGGCCGAGGCGGGGAAGGCGCCCGCGGCGCTCAGAGCGCCGACGATGAGGCACGCGGCCAGGAGTGGGTGCACAAGTCTTCCGCGGTGCATGGGAGTTGCCCTTCGTCGTTCCAGTGGTGGGGTGGAACAGCCGATTTCTGAGAGCGCTCTCATGTGGCGAGGCAGAGCCTAGCCATCCCTGAGCGTCAGGTCCATGCCAATGCAGGAGTTCCGTGTCCGGCTCTGCCGGACGGGTGACGGCCCATCGGGTGAAGCCGGACCGGGGAACGGCGGGCCGGGGCGGGCCCGGACCGGGCCCGCGCCCCTGGTAGGGGCCGGTCCGTCCGCCCGGCCGCACCGCGGGGAACATCTGTCAAGGCGGGCGGGCCGAAGGTACGGGCGCGCCGGGCGGAGCGCGCCGGGCGACGGTACACGGGAGGTATGCGACACTCCCGGACCGCGTCCTACGCGGCCTCCCTGCTCCTCGCCGCCGCCGGCGCGCTCGCGGGCCCGGCGACCGCGGAACCGGCGCCCCGCACGACGGCCACCGGCTATGTGGCCCTGGGTGACTCCTACTCGGCCGGCGTCGGAGCGGGCGACTACCTCGGCTCCGACGCCGGCTGTCTGCGCAGCGGCCGGGCGTTCCCCGCCCTGTGGACCGCGGCGCACCGGCCGTCCTCCTTCGCCTTCACCGCGTGCAACGGTGCCCGGACCAAGGACGTGCTGGCCGGGCAGCTCGGTCCGCTCGGTCCCCGTACCGGTCTGGTCAGCATCACGGTGGGCGGCAGTGACGCGGGTTTCGGCCGGGTCATGGCGACCTGCGTGATCCCGGGCCGCACCGCCTGCCTGTCCGCGATCACGGGCGCGCTGTCGTACGTGGACGGGACGCTCGCGGGCGACCTCGACCGGCTCTACGCGGCCATCCGGGTCAAGGCGCCCGCCGCCCGTGTGGTGGTGCTCGGCTACCCGCACTTCTACCGGCTGCGCGGCACCTGTGCGGGCGGCCTCCAGGACGTCGAGCGGTCGGCGCTCAACGCCGCGGTGGACCACCTCGACAACGTGATCGCGAGGCACGCCCTCGACCACGGCTTCGTCTACGCCGATCCGCGGACCACCTTCGCCGGGCACGAGATCTGCTCCGCCGGCCCGTGGCTGCGCAGCGTGACCTGGACGGATCTCACCGAGTCGTACCACCCCACAGCACCCGGCCAGGCGCTCGGCTACCTGCCGCTGTTCGCCGGCGCGGCGTTGTGAGGGACGCCCGTCGGCCCCGGCGGCGGCCGCCGGCCCATCGGTGCGTTCCGCACGGCTGGAGGAGCGACCGCGCGCACCACCTGGGGGCGCGGTGGCCAGGGCAGGAGCCGGGCCGCGGCCTCCGGGACGGCCCGGCGGTTGACCAGGAGCCGTCGTCCGACGCTGCCGGACAGGTGCGGCTGTCTCACGGCTTCCCCGGTCATGTCGGCCGAGGAGCTGACAAAGGGGTGGCCGGGGCCGGCTCGGGTTCGCCGGGGCGACGGGCCCGGCGTACCTCCTCGACGATCGCCCAGGCGTGCGCCACCGGGCCCACGTGTCCGAGTTTGTCGGGGTTGAGGACGGTGCGGATCGCCTGGATGCGGCCGTCGAGGATCTCCAGCGACCAGGTGTTGACGACCTTGCCGTCCCGGTCGCGGAAGACGGCACCCGGCTGGCCGTTCACCTGGCAGGGATCGACGACGCCGCCCACGCGCGTGAAGGGTGGGAGGAGGACGGAGAGCGCCCAGGCCACCTTGTCGGCGCCGAACACGCCCTTGCCCCAGCGCGGTGCCTTGCCCCCGCTGTCGCCGATGAGGTGGACGTCGACGGCGAGGAGTTCGCGCAGCCCGTCGACGTCGCCCTCCCTGAAGGCCTCGAAGAACCGTTCGGCGAGTTCCTCGCGTTCCTTGCGGTCGGCCGCGAAGCGCGGCCGGCCGGCGTCCATGTGCCGGCGGGCCCGCACCGCGAGCTGACGGCACGCCGGCTCGCCGCGTCCCACCGCCGACGCGATCTCGGCGAAGCCGAAGCCGAACACCTCCCGCAGCACGAAGACGGCCCGTTCCAGCGGAGTGAGCCGTTCGAGCAGGAGCAGGGCCGCCATCGACACAGAGTCGGCCAGTTCGGCGGAGCGGGCCGGGTCCTGGTAGGGGTCGGCGAGCAGCGGCTCGGGGAACCAGGGCCCCACGTACTCCTCCCGGCGGACCCGCGCGGAGCGCAGCACGTCGATGGAGAGACGGGTCACCACGGAGGACAGGAACGCCTTGACCGAAGCGGGGCGCGTGGTGGAGGTCTCGTAGCGGAGCCAGGTCTCCTGGACGGCGTCCTCGGCCTCGCTCACGCTGCCGAGGATCCGGTAGGCGATCGAGAACAGCAGTGGCCGCAGTTCCTCGAACTCCTCCGCGCGCGTGGTGCGGCTCTCCTCCGGCGCGCTCATGCCAGCTCCTCCTCGAAACCCTGGCGCCACGACGGGTGGCGCGGTTCCCAGCCGAGTTCGCGCTTGGCCTTCGCGTTGGAGAAGCCGCGCCCCTCGGTCATCATCACGACGGCCTGGTCACCGGCGAGCAGCCGGGCCAGCCACACCGGGACCCGTCGCGGCCGTTTCGCTCCCGCGCAGGCGGCCAGCCAGGGCAGCCACTCGCTCGCCGGTGCGGGTTCGTCGTCGACGACGTTGAACACGCCCCGGGCCTTCCGCTCGACGGCCAGGACGGTGGCGCCCGCCGCGTCGTCCAGGTGCACCCAGGAGCTGTAGCCGGTCCCCCGCCCGACGAGCGGGTACTGCCGCTTGCGGACCAGCTCGACCTGGTCGTCGATGGCGCCGGGGCCGTAGAAGGCGCCGTAGCGCAGGACGGCGCCGCCGGCCCGCAGGACGGCGTCCTCGGCGTAGCGCAGCGTCTCCAGGCCGGCCTGCGCCGCCGTGCCCTCCAGCAGGTCGAGCGGGTCCTCCTCGGTCTTCACCGGGCCGCCCTCACGGATCCCGTTCCAGCTGGCGTACCCCTGCGCGACGACATGGGGCACGCCGGTGGCCGCGGCCGCCGCCAGCAGGTGGTCCGTGCCCTCCCTGCGCAGCCGGTTGGTCTTGGCGAACCAGCGGTCCGGATGCTTGATGTCGGGTTTGCCGGCGTGTGCCGTGGAGATCGCGGTCATCTGGTGCACGACCGCGTCCGGCCGGGCCGCGGCCACGGCCTCGGCCACCGACTCCGCGTCCAGCCCGTCCATCACGACCCCGGTCGCGCCCAGCCGCCGCACCAGGTCCAGCCTGGCCGCGCGCGTCGTCGTGGCGGTCACCTGGTGCCCCCGTGCCACCAGTTGCGGCACCAGCCGCCGCCCCAGTACCCCGCTGCCGCCTGCCACGAACACCCGCATGATCGTCGTCCTCCAGGTTCCGGGACTCGTCTCTCCCGGACACGGGACGGCACAGCCCCGCCGTTTGTGACATCGGTGCGGCGGGCGGGGTGGCAGGGCGGCGGGGCGCCGCCCACGGCCGAACGGATGGATCTTGTGACCAGTCCGCTCGTCCCATCGGGTGGACGGCGCCCCGAAACCTACTTTGGGGCCATGAGTTCCCTGGTGACACCCTCAGCCGTGCCGGACACCGCCGCGCGGGCGCCTCTGAGAACTCCCGGGCGGTGATCGACCCACTGGCTCCTGTGCGAGGTTGAAGAATGGACTTCTCCAGTGCGCTGAGGCATCTCTCCGCGGCGCAGAAACCCGGTAGAGGAGTGTCCCTCTACACCCGGTTCGTCAACCGGCCCGCCGGCCGGCTGCTCGCGGCGGCCGCCCACCGCGCCGGGCTGACGCCCAACCAGGTGACCGCAGCCAGCGCCGCCGTCACCTCCACTGCCCTGGTCGCGATCGGCTGCTGCCGGCCCGCGCCGGCGCTCGGGCCCTGGGTCGCCCTCGCGCTGGTGCTCGGCTTCGCCCTCGACTCCGCGGACGGGCAGCTCGCCCGGTTGCACCGCACCGCGAGCCCGACGGGCGAGTGGACGGACCACGTGGTGGACTGCGGCAAACTGCTCGGCGTCCACGCGGCCGTCCTGATCTCCTTCTACCGCTTCTTCGACCTGCCGCATCCGGCCCTGCTGCTCGCCCCGCTGGTCTTCCAGTTCTCGGCCGTGCTGCTGTTCTTCGGCGGGATCCTGACGGAGCAGCTGCGCGGACGGCAGACCGGGCCGGACCCCGGGCCCCGCCCCCTCTCCGCCGTCCGCGGCGTGGCGCTGCTCCCGCTCGACTACGGCCTGCTGTGCCTGACGTTCGCGTTCCTGGGCCAACGGCAGGTCTTCTGCCTGCTGTACGCGACCCTGCTGGCCGCCCACGCGGCGCTGGTGCCCGCCTTCCTCGTCAAGTGGTACCGCGAGCTCGCCGGCCGGGCCCCGGCGGAACGGACGCATGCCCTCGCGTGGGGCCGAAGCGCCTGAGGAAGCCGGCGGGCGCGGGGCGCCCACCCCACGGGGGCCGGCGGGCCCGCACCACGGGGACCGGCGCGCCCTCCCCACCGACGGGCTGGGGCGCCCACGCCACCGGCGGGCCCGGAGCACCCGCGCCACGGGGGCCATCAGCCCCGACACCGCTGGCGGGCCTGGAACACCCACACCGATGGCGAGCCCGGGGCGCCCACACCGCCCGCAGGCCCGGGACGCCCATACCGCCCGCGGACCCGGAACGTCCACGCCACCGGCGGGCCCGAAGCACCCGCGCCACGGGGGCCATCAGCCCCCACACCGCCGGCGGGCCTGGAGCAGCCGCGCCACCGAGGGCCCGAAGCACCCGCGCCACCGGGACGCCCCCGGCCCCCACGCCACCGCGAACCCGGAACGCCCACACCGCTGGCGGGCCTGGGACGCCCACGCCACCGGCGGCCCCGGAGCACCCGCGCCACGGGGGCCATCAGCCCTCACGCCATGGGTGGACCCGGGTGCCCGCGTCACCCGGGCGGGCGCCCTTCGCTGTCGCGGTCACATGCCCGCGGACGCCCGCCGGTGTGCCTGGTCGAACTCGGTCAGCGCGTCGCCGCCGGTGTGCCACGGCCAGGCGCTGACGACGCCGCCGAGGGCTTCGAAGACCGGGTGGGCCTCGCGGCGCCGGTCGGCGGCCATCAGCGCGTAGGCGAGCAGGTTGAGGTCGGCGAGCGCCCTGGCGTGGCGCAGGAAGCCCGGCTGCGCCCAGGTGTGGGCCACCCGGTCGAGGGCCTGGGCCGCCATCGCCTGGGACCAGTGGTTGCGCGCGACCAGTGCCTCGAAGCCGCCCCGGTCGAGGACGGTGTGGTACTGGAACACCTGGGCGGTCAACTCCACCGCCGCGCAGGGCGCGTTGGCCGGCATCCGGGCGCTGAGGCCGTCGACGAACTCCAGGACCTGCATGCGCGAGCCGCACTCCTCCGGGGTGAGGTAGTTGAGCATGCTCAGGTAGGCCTCCCGGTTCCAGCGGTCGCGGCCGAGCACCTCGTTCCACACCCCGAACACCTGCGGCTGCTGCCAGCGTTCCAGCCGTGCCACGCCGAGCAGGGCGATCCAGGGCGTGGGGTCCTCGGGGGCGAGTTCCGCGGCCCGCAAGCAGCTCTCGATGACGTCGGTCCGGTCCTCCAGGTGTCCTCGCGAGCGGGCGCTCACCACCTGGGTCCAGGCGTGCAGCACGAGCGCGCTCGGGTTACGCGGCTCGCGCCCGGCCCAGGAGCCGGGCAGATGCGAGTCGGCGAGGAAGTCGGCGAGCACACCGATGCGGTGCGTCCGCCGGTCCCAGTCCCCCGGTTCCTGGTCGAGAACCCGGGAGATCTGCGCCACGCACAGGTCGGTCGTCGCGATCGTTCCGGTCCTCGTGGTCGCCAGGAGACTCTTCAGCAGTTTGCCCAGGTCCTGGTCGTCGAGTTCCGGGGCGAGACGCGCCCGTCTGCGGCGACTTGAAAGAAATGCCATGCCGGGAGGCTAGAGGGGCTCAGGATTCGCACAAGGCTTCCACCGAGATCGTTATCGATTACACGTCTCACCTGCGGGTTACCCGTCCGTACCGCGATACGGGCGGTCCGCTCACGTCTCGGGCAGCGCGTCCGGCAGGCCGAGCGCGGCGGACACCTGACGCCAGATGGCGGTGAGCGCCGTGTCGAGGGTGACGGCCGGGTCGCGCAGCATGAGGCGGATGCCGTAACCGTCGCTGAGGGACAGCACCAGGGTGCTGAGGCCGTCCACGTCGGCCGGCGCGAACTCGCCGGAGGCGATGCCGCGCCGGACCGCGCCGGCCACCCAGGCGTGCAGCTGCGCGTACAGGTCCACGGCGAAGGCCCGGGTGGTCTCGTCGCGCAGGGACCTGGCCCACAGCTCCTGCCACAGCCGCCAGTCCTGGCGCAGTTCGGGATCGGTGGGCAGCAGGCTGCGCAGGATGCGGGCCAGCACGACCGCCGCCGGTGCCGTCTCCGCGTCGCGTTCGGCGTCGAGGGCGGTGTTGGCGAAGGAGTGGGTCATCGCCTCGGTGAACAGCTTCTCGCGCGTGTCGAAGTGGTAGTGCAGCAGGGCCGTGGACACGCCGGCCCGCTCGGCGACCATGCGCATGCGGATCTTCTCGAAGCCGATCTCCGCGATGACCTCGCACGCCGCCGTCAGGATGCGCTCACGCGTGTCCGCCGTGCGCACTTTGGTCGACACCCTGCCGCTCCCCTCGTCCGGTGGTCGTAGGCCGTGACCATTTTTACTCACCTCGGGCCCGCCGGTGCGGCCGCCTCGGGTCGCGGGGCGGCGTCGTAGGTGTGGAAGCCCCGCCCGGACTTCCGCCCGAGCAGGCCGGCCTCGACCATCCGGGACAGCAGGGGCGGCGGTGAGTACTGCGGTTCGCGGAACTCGGCGTACAGCGATTCGGCGATGGCGCGGGTGGTGTCGAGGCCGATCAGGTCGGCCAGGGCGAGCGGCCCGAGCGGGTGCGCGCAGCCGAGGGCCATGGCGCGGTCGATGTCCTCGGCCGTGGCGCTGCCCGTCTCCACCATGCGGACGGCGGCCAGCAGGTAGGGCACGAGGAGCGCGTTGACGACGAACCCGGCCTTGTCCCGGGTCCGTACGACCTCCTTGCCGAGCGCGCCCGTCAAGAAGCTCTCCGCCCGGGCCGCGGTGGCGGGCGAGGTGAGCAGGGACGGGACGAGCTCGACGAGCCGCAGGACCGGTACGGGGTTGAAGAAGTGCACGCCGACGACGCGTTCCGGGCAGCCGGTCGCGGTGGCGAGCCGGATGACCGGGATGGAGGAGGTGTTGCTCGCCAGGACGGCGCGGTCGCCGGTGACCACCGCGTCGAGGCGGCGGAAGACGTCGAGCTTCAGGCGCTCGTCCTCGGCCACCGCCTCGATCACCAGATCGCGGTCGTGCAGGGCTTCGAGCTGGTCCACGACGGTGATCAGGGCCGCGGCCGCCTCGCGCCGTCCGGCGTCCAGCCTGCCGTGCGCGACGGCACGGTCGAGCGACCGGTCGATCCGCAGCCGTCCCGCACGGGCCGCCTCCGCGTCGCGTTCCACGACCGTCACGGGTACGCCGGCGCGCGCGCAGACCTCGGCGATGCCGGCGCCCATGAGGCCGCAGCCGACCACCCCCACGCGCTCGATGTCGGTCATCCGTCTTCCTCTCCGATGGGGGGTCCGTGTCGATGGGGGGCCGGTGGGGGCCGAGGGACCGCCGGGGCCGGGACGTTCGGCCCCGGCCCCGGCCCTGGACCTGGGCCTGGGCCTGGGCCTGGGCCTGGGCCTGGCTCCGGGACGGTCAGGCGACGGGCAGCTCCAGCACGCCCGTGCCGCGCTTGACCAGCTCGTTGGCGATGATCAGCCGCTGGATCTCGGAGGTGCCCTCCCAGATCCGGTCGACGCGCAGCTCGCGGTAGAGGCGCTCGACGGCGAAAGCGCGGTCGTAGCCGCGGCCGCCGTGGATCTGCAGGCACCGGTCGACCACCCGGCCCGAGGCCTCGCTGGCCGCGAGCTTGGCGATGGCGGCCTTGGCGTGCAGCGTCTTGCGGTCCTCGGCGGAGGCCCGGTCGACCTCCCAGGCGACCTGATGGGTGTAGGCGCGGTTGACGGCGATGTCCACGGCACAGTCCGCGAGCATCCCCTGGACGAGCTGGTACGAGGCGATCGGGGCCCCGAACTGCTCGCGCTCCACCGCCCAGTCACGGGCCAGCTCCAGGGCCCGTTCGGCGGCGCCGGTGGTACGGGCCGCGATCATCAGGCGCTCCTCGGTGAACCAGGAGCGGGTGATGTCGTAGCCCTCGCCGATGCCGCCGAGGACGGCGTCCGGGCCGACCTGGACGTCGGTGAAGGTGAACTCGGGGTGCTCGTAGACGAAGGTGTGCATGAAGCGCGGGACGCGCGTCATCTCTATGCCGGGGGTGTCCTTGTCGACGAGGAACAGCGTGGGCGCGCGCCCGGGGCCCGCGGCGGCGAGCACGATCATGAAGTCGGCGTGGTCGCCGACGGTCACGAACCACTTCTCGCCGTTCAGCACCCACCCCTGGTCGGTCTTCGTCGCCGTGGTGGCGATGTTCTGCGGGTCCGAGCCCGCGCCCCGCTCGGTCACGGCGTAGCAGTCGCGCCGCTCGCCCCTGATCACCGGGACGAGGAAGCGCTCGCGCTGCTCGGGGGTGCAGAACCTGAGCGCGTTGGCGGGCCGCCACACCATGTCCCACAGGGCGCCGGTGAGCCGGCCCAGCTCCTCCTGCACGGTGACCTGTTCGGCGACGGTGAGACCGGCGCCGCCCCACTCGGCCGGCATGTTGACGGCCTGGAGCCCGGCGTCGAGCACCGCGTCGCGGATCTCGGCGTGGGCGCCGGCGGGCAGGCCGTTGTCCTCCTCGCACCGCTCCTCGTAGGCGGCGATGAAGTCGGTGAGGGCGCGCGCGTCGGCCTTGAGCCGGGCCTGGCGCGGGGTGAGACGGAAGTCCATGGGTGTCCTCGCAGTGCTGGGGTGTGTGGGGCGGGGCGGGGTCAGAGCGTGGGCAGAGCGGGGTCAGTACGCGGGCGGGCGGGGTTCAGTGCGTGGGCAGGGCCAGGACGCGGGTACCGCGCTTGATCAGCTCGTTGGCGATGATCAGCCGCTGGATCTCGGAGGTGCCCTCCCAGATCCGGTCGACGCGCAACTCGCGGTACATGCGCTCGACGGGGTAGGTGCGGTCGTAGCCGCGCCCGCCGAAGATCTGCAGGCAGCGGTCGGCGACGCGGCCGGCGGCCTCGCTGGCGGCGAGCTTGGCGGTGGAGGCCTTGGCGTGCAGGGTCTTGCGGTCGGTGCCCGGCTGGTCGGCCTCCCAGGCGACCTGGTGGGTGTAGGCGCGGTTGACGGCGATGTCCACGGCGCAGTCCGCGAGCATCCCCTGGACGAGCTGGTACGAGGCGATCGGGGCCCCGAACTGCTCGCGCTCCACCGCCCAGTCACGGGCCAGCTCCAGGGCCCGTTCGGCGGCGCCGGTGGTGCGGGCCGCGATCATCAGGCGCTCGTCGGTGAACCACTCCTTGGTCAGCTCGTAGCCGTTGCCGACACCGCCGAGCACGTCCTCGTCGGCCACGAAGACGTCGGTGAAGGTGAACTCGGGGTGCCCGTTGACCGCGGAGTGCATGAAGTGCGGGACGCGGGTCATCTCGACGCCGGGCGCCGCCTTGTCGACGAAGAAGAGGGTGGGCAGCCGGTCCGGGCCGGCGTCCGCCTGCACCAGCAGGAAGTCGGCGATGTCGCCGCAGGTGACGAACCACTTCTCCCCGTTGAGCAGCCAGCCGCCGTCGGCGCGGGAGGCGGTGGAGGTGCCGGAGGAGGGGTCGGAGCCGGCGCCCGGCTCGGTGACCGCGAAGGCGTCGAACTTCTCGGCCCGGATGACCGGCAGCAGGTACTTCTCGCGCTGCCGTTCGTCGCCGTACGCGAGGACGTTGGCGGGCCGCCAGGGGATGTCCCAGAGGCAGTTGGTGACCTTCCCGAACTCCTCCTCCACGATGACCTGGTCGAGGAGGCTGAGGCCGGCTCCGCCCCACTCGGCGGGCATGTTGATGGCGTAGACGCCTGCGTCCATCGCGGCCCGGGTCAGTTCGGTGACGAGCTGCTGGGGCAGGGGGCCGCCGGCCTGCTCGGACTGGTCCTCGTGGCGCATCAGCAGTCGGGCGTAGTCGGCGGCGCGGCGCTTGAGGTCGGCCTGCTCGGGGGTGTAGCGCATGTCCATGGGGGCCTCTTCGGTCGGTCACACGGTCGGGTCAGGCGAGTACGGCTCGGGAGTCCAGGGCGAGGACCCCGTCGGGGCGCACGAGCAGGGGGTTGACCTCCAGCTCGGCGATCTCGGGGTGCGCGGCGGCGAACGCGGTGATGGTCGCGACGGCGGCCGCCGCCGCGGCGACGTCGACGGGCGGGCGGCCGCGGACGCCGTCGAGCAGGGCCGCGGTGCGCAGGCCGCGCAGCAGGCGGTCGGCGCGGTCGGCGGGCGCGGGGGCCAGGGTGAAGGCGACGTCGCGCAGCGTCTCGGCCAGGACGCCGCCGAGGCCCACCATGGCGACCGGGCCGAAGCGCGGGTCCCGGTTGACGCCGACGATCAGTTCGACGCCGTCGGTCAGGTCGGCCATGGCCTCCACGGAGTAGGCGGGGGCGCCGAGGCGGGCGTGCATCTCGCGGAAGGCGGCGAGCAGTTCGTGGGGTCCGGCCAGGCGCAGGGCGACACCGCCCGCGTCGGACTTGTGCAGCAGGTGCAGCGCTTTGAGTACGTAGGGACCGGCGAACTCCTCGGTCGCGGCGATCAGTTCGGACTCGTCATGGATCTCCCGGGCGACGGGGAAGGGGAGTCCGGCCGCTTCGAGCGCCCCGCGGGTCTCCAGATATCCGCTCTTTCGCAGGGGCGGCGCGGGACGGGGTAGGGGTACGACGCCGGTGTGCGGTGGTCGGGGCGCGGTGACGGCGAGGGCCCGGGCGGCGTCCTCGGTGGCGGCGAAGACCGGGACGCCGGCCGCCGCGAGGGTGCGGCAGCTGGGCGACGCGGGGTACATCGACTGCACCACGAGGGGCTTGGCGGTGGCGGAGTGGCGGGCGGCGATCAGGCGGGCGGCCTCCTGTTCGCCGTCAGCGAGGACCGTGCCACCGCCCCCGAGTCCGCCCTCGGCGGCCGCGTATCCGCCGAAGTAGCCGGTCATCAGGACGGCGTCGACCTCCTCGGCGGTGAGCAGCGCGGCGACGGTGGCCGCGTACGAGCCGGGGTCCTGCTCGCCCATCCCGGCGAGGTCCACGGGGTTGGCGACGGCCGACTGCTCCCACAGGGCCGCCCGCAGCCGGTCCCGGGTCGGCTCGTGGAGTTCGGGCACGGTCAGGCCGGACGTCTCGACGGCGTCGGCGGCGACGACCCCGTGGCCGCCGCCGTCGGTGAGCACGGCGATCCGGCGACCGGCCGCCCGTCGCCCGCTGTACAACGCGGCCAGGGCGACGGTGAGTTCGCGCGGGGTGGCGACCAGTTCCACGCCGGCGTCGCGGCAGGCGGCGGTGACCACGTCGGCCGAGGTGGTCAGCGCCCCGGTGTGCGACTGGGCGCTGCGGGCGGAGGCGTCGCCGCGCCCCGCGGTGAGCAGCACCACGGGCTTGCCGGCGTCGGCGGCGGCCTCGGCGAAGGCGCGTCCGTCGGCGAAGTCCTCCGCGTAGACGGCGATGGCCCGGGTCCCCTCGTGCCGGGCGCAGTCGGCGAGCAGGTCGACGAGGGTGACGTCGGCCTGGTTGCCGAGCGACACGAAACGGGAGAAGCCGAGTCCGTGCGGGCCGAACCGGAGCTGGAGTTCGAGGGCGAGGTTGCCGCTCTGGCTGAGCAGTGCGACGCCGCCGGGGGTGAAGGTGCCGGAGGCGAGGAAGAGGTCGGTCGTGTTGTCGGCGATGCCGAGGCAGTTGGGGCCGACCATCACCGCGCCCGCCGCCCGTACCCGTTCGGCCACGGCCTGCTGGCGGGCCCGCCCGGCGGCGCCGGTCTCGGCGAAGCCGGCGGTGATGGCGACGATCGCCCGTGCCCCGCACCGCAGGGCCTCGTCGACCGCGTCCTCGAAGCCGGCGGCGGGCACCGAGATCACGGCCAGGTCGACGGGCTCGCCGAGCGCGCTCAGGCTGGGGGCGGCGGTACGGCCGAGAACCGTGCCGCCACGACGGTTGACCAGGTGGACGGGGCGGCGGCCCTCGGCGCGTACGGCCTGGGCGGCGATGGCGTGGCCGTACTTGGCCGGGTCGTCGCTGGCTCCGACGACGGCGACGGAGACCGGGTCGAAGAGGGCCGACAGGTCACGTCCCATGTCACTTCACCAGCCGCAACGCGGAGTTGGGGCAGGCGGCGACGGCGGCAGCGGCGGCTTCCTCGTCACCCGGCGGGACCTCGGCGGTGCGCGTGCCGGCGTAGCCCCACTCGTCGAGGTCGATCAGCTCGGGCGCGGGTTCCTGGCACAGGCCGTAGCCCTGGCAGCGGGTGGAGTCGAGCAGGAGTTTCATGGGGCTGTCCTTTCGGTGCGGCGGGTACGGCCGGTGAGTGGGTACGGCCGGCATGGTGGGGCGGGCACGGCGGGGGCGGCCGCCGGCGGGCGTCTCGGTGGGGCGGGGCGGGGTGGGCATCCGTGAGCGGGATGGGAGAGCTTCGAGCGGGAGCGGGAGCGGGATGGGGCGGGCGTCCTGGCGGGGCGGGATACGCAGCTCCGGAGGGACGAGTGGAGGCGGACCGGGCCGGGCGGCGAGGTCAGGGCACCGGCACCCTGAACCGGCGGCCGTCCTCGGGGGCCGGGCGCGCGCACGCCGGGCAGGCGCCGTCGCGGTGGGCGTCGACGGGGTCGGGGAACCGGTCGAGCAGGGTGGTGACGACCCGGGCAGCGGCGTCGGGCAGCCCACAGGCCCCGCGGCCCGGCAACTGCCCTGACCAGCGGCGTAGTTTGCCGACCGGATCGTCGTCGGTCGCGCCGCGGGCGACGGCCGCGAGGGTGGTGGCCAGGGCTCCGGTGCCGGAGACGCAGACACCGCACTGCCGGGCGCTCTGCGCCGCGAGGTAGGCGGCGGCCTCCGTGGCCACGGCGACCGGGCAGTCCCCGGGGTGCAGGAAGTGCAGGGCGCCGCAGCCGAGGGCGGCGCCGGCCGCGCGCAGGCCGTCGTGGTCGAGCGGCAGGTCCGGCCAGCCGTCACCGTGGAGGCCGCCGAACATCCCGCCCAGCAGGACGGCCTCGGCCGCGCCGTGCCCGGCCAGGTCGGCGAGGACCTTCAGGCGGGTGCCGGCGGGCACCTCGAGCAGTGCCGTCGCCCCGTCGGCGCCGCCGCGCCCGGACAGGGTCACCAGATGACCGGCGGCGACGGCGGCCGCCGCGTCGGGCCGGGAGTGGATCAGGGCGATCCTGGCCAGTGTCTCCACGTTGGCGACCAGGGTGGGCGCGCCGCCGACGCCGCTCTCGAACGGGCGTGGCGGTTTCGCGGTGGGCAGGGCCCGCCCGCCATCGACGCGCCGGACGACCGCGGACTCCTCCCCCGCGACGTAGGTGTGCTCCGTGCGCACGACGTCGAGGGCAGGCTCGGCGGTCGGCTCGGCGGCCGGCTCGGCGGGACGTTCGGCAAGCGCCCGCCGGACGGCCCGTTCGGCGTGGTCGTCGGAGAGGTACACCCAGCCGCGCGCCGCGCCGGTCATGGCCGCGGCCAGCCGGAGGCCGTCGAGGACCAGGTGCGGTCGGTACCGCAGCAGCCAGCGGTCCTTCACCGAACCCGGCTCACCCTCCTCGCCGTTGGCGACGACGACGCAGCGGCCCGGCGCGTCGCGGACGGCCCGGAGCTTGACGGCGGCCGGGAACCCGGCTCCGCCCCGGCCGCGCAGCCCGGCCACGGCGACACGGTCGAGCAGGGCGTCGGGGTCGGGCAGCGGCGCGTAGCCGCCCCGGGCGAGGTACCGGCCGAGGTCCTCGCCCGGGCCCGCGCCGGAGGGGCCGGTGCCGGGCCCGGCCTCGCCGTGCGGGAGGAGGAGGCCGGGCCGTCCTTCGGGGAGGAGGGAGAAGACGCCGGTCATGGGGTGCTCCCGGGTTCGGAGGGGCCGGACGTGCCGGGCGGATCGGAAAGGCCGGACGGGCCAGGAGGGCCGGACGGACCACGGAGACCGGCCGCGTCGGGAAGCCCGAGCGGATCGGCCCGGCCAGACGGACCGGAACGGCCGGACGGACCGGAACGGCCGGACGGACCGGAACGGCCGGACGGACCGGAACGGCCGGACGGACCGGAACGGCCGGACGGACCGGCCAGACCAGACGGACCGGCCAGAGCAGACGGACCAGGAAGGCCGGACGGGCCGCCGTCCCGACAGCCCCGCAGGCGGGCCACCGCGTGTTCGAGGTCCCGTCGCTGGGCGGCGGTGCGGGCGTATCCCGCTCCCGGCAGGCCGATCAGCATGCGGTGGTGGTCGAGGACCACCTCGCCGGCCACCAGGGCCGGGCGCGGGTCCGGGTGCTCGGCACCGGCGGCCGCGGCGGCCGCGACGACCAGCTCGGTGACCTCGCCCAGGTAGCGCAGCCAACCGCGCTGGGTGCCACGCAGCACCAGCCGCTCGACGCGCCGGCGCTCGGCGGCGACCAGGGCCGGGGAGGGGCGGCCGGCCGCCGGTGCGCGCAGGCGGCCACCGCTGCGGGCAGCTCCTGTTCGGGCTCGGGTGTGAGGCCGAGCCAGACGAGACTTCGGCGAGCGCTCATACGTGCCTCCGGGGTGGCCCCGCGTCCGGGTGCTCCGGGGGCGGGGTGGCGCGAGGGCGGGGACGGGGTGCTCCGGCACCGCGAGAAGTGGCGGGGGAGCCGGGTCTCGTGCCCGGCGCGGAGCCGGGGCGTCAGGTGAGGGAGGGCGGGGCACCGGCCGGGGCCGTGCGTGTCCCGGGGACCGTGGGGTCCGGTTGCCGGACGGCGGGTCGTGGCGCGGACGGGGCCGGACGAGGGCCGAGCGGCGTCCGCGGGCTCGCGTGGCCGGTGCCGGGCCGCTGTCCACGGGCCCGGCCGGCCACCTGCCGACGACACTAACTAACTAATCAGTCAGCCCACAAGTCTTGACTTGCTCCCGCCCCCGCTCCACTCTGACTAACCAATCAGTCAGCCGGACTTCCCGAGGTCCGGACGGCCTCCGGAACGCCGCGCCCGCCGCCCGTTCCGGGCCCAGCCTCACCGCCCATCGCCGCCGCAGCGGCGCGGAGGAGGACCCATGCACCCCTCGACTTCCCGGGCAGCCGACACCGTCTCCCCAGCCAGGCCCGCCCCGCCCGAGCAGGCCCCCGGACAGGAACATCCCGGACAGGAACCCCCCGGACAGGAGCATCCCGGGGAGGCGCTGCCCGCCCGCTACTACACCGACCCCGCGGTCGCCGAGGTGGAGACCGAGCGCATCTTCGCGCGGTCCTGGCAGCTCGCCTGCCACGAGTCCGACCTGCCGGAACCCGGCGCGCGCCTGACCGCCAGGGTCGCCGGCCGTGAGGTCCTGGTCGTACGGACCGAGGACGGCGGACTCGCCGCCCACCTCAACGTCTGCCGGCACCGCGGCACCCGCCTGGTCGCCGGGCCCGAACCGGCGGGCAAGGCGATCCGGTGCCCGTACCACGGCTGGACGTACAAGCTCGACGGACGGCTCGTGGGCGCCCCGGAGGCGCGCCGGATCCCCTGCCTCGACAAGCCGAAGCTGGGGCTGCACCCGGTCAACGTCGAGTCCTTCCTCGGCTTCGTCTTCGTCAACCTCGACCTCGAGGCGGCCCCGCTGGCCAGGACGTGCGCCGGGCTCGCCGAGGCCGTCGGCCACTACGCCGGGGCCGGCCTGGTCCCGGTCGGCAAGCACCGCATCCACGACCTGGCGGGCGGCGAGGAGCAGAACGCCAACTGGAAGGTGATCGTCGACAACTACCTGGAGGGCTACCACGTCCCCGTGGCCCACCCCGCGCTGATGCGGCTGCTCGACTACCAGGCGTACACGGTGGACGTGCGGGAGCACTACGTCCTGTTCGAGTCCCCGCTGCGCGACAAGCCCTCCTCGAACTGGACCGAGCGGCTCTACCAGCGCCTCGCCACGCCGATGCCGGGTCTGACCGAGGCCGACCGGCGGGTCTGGCGGTACGCCGTGATCTACCCGAACACGCTCATCGACTTCTACCCTGACCACGTGCTCGCGTGGACCGCCCTGCCCACCGCCCAGGACCGGGCGGCGATCCCCGGCGCCTTCTACACCCGGCACGGCGAGAGCGTCCGCACCCGGATGGCCCGCCGGCTCAACATCCACATCGGCTGGGTGACCAACGACGAGGACGCCGAGCTGGTGGAGCGCGTCCAGGCCGGGCTGGCCACGCCCGGTTTCGAGCCGGGGCCGCTCTCGCGGCGCGAGGCCGCCGTGGGCTGGTTCGCCCGCCGGGTCCGGGACGACCTGGAGGGGGCCACTCCGTGACACCCGCCGCGCCGCGCCCCCGCCCCGTGCCGCTCCCGCCGGGCTTATCCCTCCCCCGCTGACACGCGCCGCACCACCCCAGACCGGTCTTCACCGCGGAGTCAGGGCCCGCGGCGAGCCGACCAGCCGGTCCGCCCTGGACTTGTGCCGTTCCTCGACGGAGAGGACGCTTCATGTCCCCTGTTCCACCCACCCCACCGACCCGCCGCGCCCTCCTGCGCGCGGGTACCGGCGGACTGCTGGGCGCCGCGGCCGCAGGCTGCGGGTTCATGCCCGCCGCGCGACCCGACGCCAAGGCCCTCGCCCCCGTCCGGGCCCGCGTCGACGGCGACCTCGTCTACTTCAACTGGGCCGACTACGTCGACCCGTCCGTCTTCAAGGGCTTCGAGAAGGAGTACGGCGTCAAGGTCGTCCAGTCGAACTTCGACTCGATGGAGGGCATGGTCGCCAAGCTCAACGCGGGCAACCGCTACGACATCGTCTTCCCCACCGCCAAATGGGCCCAGCGCCTGGTCCGCGGCGGCCGGCTGCGCCGTATCGACCACAGCCGGCTCAGCAACGCGCACGCCGTCTTCGGCACGTACACGTACTACGCGGACCCGTGGTACGACCCCGGCTCCGCGCACACCGTCCCCTTCACCGCGTACAAGACCGGCATCGGCTGGCGCCGCGACCGGATCGGCGAACTGACCGGCTCCTGGAAGGACCTCTGGAGCGACCGGGCAAGGGGCAAGGTGTTCCTGCTGGACGACCGGGACGAGGTGCTCGGCATGGGGGCCCTCGAACTCGGCCTCGGCGTCAGCACCGGCGACACCGGGGACCTCGACCGCATCACCGCCCTGCTGGGCACCCTGCGGCCGCGGCTGCGCGGCTTCTCCAGCGACAGCTACAACAACCTCCTCAACGGCAACGCGGTCATGACGCAGGCATGGAGCGGCGACATGGCGGCCATGCTCAACCAGGCCGAGGACCCCTCCGTGTTCGGCTTCCAGGCCCCGAAGGAGGGCACGCCGATCAACTCCGACTGCTACGCCATCCCCTGGAACGCGCAGCATCCGGGCACGGCCATGCTGTTCATCGACTACATGCTGCGGCCGGAGAACGTGAAGAAGAACATCGAGTACATCGGCTACCCGATGCCGGTGGCCGGCTCCGAGAAGACCTACGCCGACCTCGTCAAACCCTTCCCCGAGTGCCTGGTCACCGAGGCCGACCTGAAGGCCGGCCTGTTCTTCCGCAACGGCAGCCGCGCGGCGGAGGACGCCCGCGACACCGCCTGGACCCATGTGAAGGCGGGCTGACCCATGGCACCGCTCCGCCCCTCCTCGCGCACCCGCCGGCCCGGTGACGCCTCCGGCAGCCGCATGTGGACCTGGCTCATGCTGCCGGGCACCCTGTGGATGACCGGCTTCCTGATCGCCTCGCTCGTCCTCGTCGCGATCCTCGCGGTCGGCACCACCGACGAACTCGGCAACCCCCGCTTCGGCTTCGACCTGTCCGGCGTCCGGGCCCTCGCCGACCCCGCCTACACCGAGGTCATGGCCCGCTCCCTCGGCTACGCCCTGCTCACCTGCCTGATCTGCCTGCTGGTCGCCTACCCGGTGGCGTACACCGTCGCCCTGCACGGCGGCCGTTACAAGCACGCGCTGATCGCCGCGATCGTGGTGCCGTTCTTCGCCAACTACCTGGTCCGCATGTACGGCTGGTCGGTGGTGCTGTCCGACGACGGTCCCGTGCTGCGTGCGCTGCGCGCCGTCGGACTGGCCGACGGGAACACGAGGATCCTCAACACCGGTGTCGGCGTGGTCGCGGGACTCGTCTACGGCTTCGTGGTCTTCATGATCATCCCGCTGTACGCGGCCCTGGAGCGGCTGGACGTCTCCCTCATCGAGGCCGGCCGCGACCTCTACGGCGGCCCGGTCCGCACCTTCCTCTTCGTCACCCTGCCCGCCACCCGGCAGGGCGCGGCGGCCGGGCTCGTCCTGGTCTTCCTGCCCGCCATGGGCGACTTCGTCAGCGCCCAGCTCATGGGAGGACCGGACCAGATCATGATCGGCAATCTCATCCAGGACAAGTTCTTCCAGGGCCAGAACTGGCCGCTGGGCTCCGCGCTGACGATGCTGCTGATGCTCGTCCTGCTGATCGGGATGTTCGGCTACCTGCGGCGTACCCGCAAGGACGAGGCGGAGGCCGCCCGATGACCCTGCTGCGCCTGCCCACCGCCACCGCGCCCGCCCGCCCGGCCCCCCGGGCCCGTGCCCGCCGCGGCCGCGCCGACCGCAGGCCCCGGCTGCTCGTCGCCGTCACCGCGGTCTTCTTCGTCCTCCTCTACCTGCCCATCGGCGTCGTGACGCTGTTCTCCTTCAACTCCAAGAAGTCCCTGACCGTCTTCGGCGGGTTCAGCCTGCGCTGGTACCGCGCCTTCGTCCACGACGACGTGCTGCTGGCCTCCCTGGGCACCAGCCTGCGCATCTCCCTGGTGGCGATGGCCGGTTCGGTCGTCCTCGGCGTGGCGCTCGCGCTCGGCCTGGTGCGCTGCCGCACCCGGCTGGGCTCGCTGGCCGGCCTCGTCATGCTGGTGCCGCTGATCACCCCGGAGATCGTCACCGGGGTGGCGTCCATGCTGCTGTTCAAGGGCCTCGGCGTGGCCCTGTCGACCGGCACGGTGATGCTCGCCGAGATCACCTTCTCCATCTCCTACGTGACCGTGATCCTCCGCTCCCGGGTGGCCGCACTCCATCCCGAGGTGGAGGAGGCCGCGATGGACCTCGGCGCCACCCGCTGGCAGGCGCTCCGGCTGGTGACCCTGCCGGCCCTGCTGCCCGCCGTGCTCGCCTCCGCCGTCCTGATCTTCGCGCTCGTCTTCGACGACTTCGTCCTCGCCTACTTCACCACCGGCGTCGATCCCCAGCCGCTGTCGGTGCGGATCTACTCGGCGATCCGCTTCGGCGTACAGCCCACCATCAACGCCGTCGGCACGCTGATGCTCGCCGGATCCGTGGCGCTGATCGCCCTGGCCCTGTTCATCCCGCGCCTCTTCGGCCGCCGCGGCGGCCTCGACATCCTCTCCGGAGAGTGACCCATGGACGCGACCGCAGCGACCCCGGCCGTCCGGCTCGACGGCGTCTCCAAGCAGTTCGGCGACTCCTACGCCGTCCACCGGCTCGACCTCGACATCGACGCCGGCCACTTCTTCTCGCTGCTCGGCCCCTCCGGCTGCGGCAAGACCAGCACGCTGCGCATGATCGGCGGGTTCAGCGACCCCACCGAGGGCTCGGTGCTGCTCGCCGGTGAGGACGTGACCGCGCTGCCGCCCAACCGGCGCAACGTCAACACGGTCTTCCAGAGCTACGCGCTCTTCGACCACCTCGGCGTCGCCGACAACGTCGCCTTCGGACTGAAACGCAAGGGCGTCCCCAAGGCCGAACTGCGCCGCCGCGTGGGCGAGATGCTCGACCTGGTACAACTCGGCGGCCTCGCCGACCGCAAGCCGCGCACCCTCTCGGGCGGTCAGCGGCAGCGGGTCGCCCTGGCCCGCGCACTGGTCAACCGTCCGGCCGTGCTGCTCCTCGACGAGCCGCTGGCCGCCCTGGACCTGAAGCTGCGCCGGCAGATGCAGGTGGAGCTGAAGCAGATCCAGCGGGAGGTCGGCATCACCTTCGTCTTCGTCACCCACGACCAGGACGAGGCGCTGACCATGTCGGACCGGATCGCCGTGATGAACGAGGGCCGCATCGAGCAGTGCGGCACCCCCGAGGACGTCTACGAGCATCCCGCCAGCCGGTTCGTGGCCTCCTTCCTCGGCACCTCCAACCTGATGACCGGCACCTACCGGGGTGGCGAGGTCGCCCTGGAGCAGGGTCCCGCCCTCCCCGTCGGCGCCCGGAAGGACATCGCCGACGGCTCCGCAGTCAGCGTGTCGGTGCGGCCCGAGAAGATCTGGCTGTCGGACTTCGAGCCGGGCATGTCGATGCTGCGCGGGGTGATCCGCGAGACCGTCTACAGCGGCCCGACCACCACCTATCTGATCGAGCTCGCCCCGGGCGTGACGCTGTCGGTGCTGGAGCAGAACACCGCCCGGGCCCGTATGGAGGACCGCTGGAGCGGGGGCGAGACGGTGGAGTTCGGCTGGCGGCCCGAGCACTGCCTGGTGCTGGCCTGACCGCCCCGACCGCCCCTTACCCGAAAGCGGAACCATGCATCATGACGTGATCGTGCTCGGTGCCGGTCTCGCCGGGCTCGCCGCCGCCCGGGACCTGGCCGCCGCCGGCACCGACGTGCTCGTCCTGGAGGCCCGGGACCGGGTCGGCGGCCGGGTCGAGCAGACCCGCACACCCGACGGCCGCACCGTCCAGCTCGGCGGTGAGGTGGTCGGCCGCGGCCACACCGCCTATCTCGGGCTGGCGAAGGAACTCGGCCTGGAACTGGTCCCCAGCTATGTCGCCGAACCCGGCCGCATCACCCGCGCCACCCCTGAGGGCCGTTCGGCCGGAGATCCGCCGCACTGGTTCGGGCCCGGGGACGCGTTCCTGCACGAGCGGCTCGGCGCCGAGTTCGGCGCGCTGGCCGCCGGCGTCGACCCCGAGGACCCCTGGTCGCACCCGGAGGCCGACGCCCTGGACCGGCTGTCCGTGGCCGGCTGGCTGCGCTCCCGGCACGCCACGCCCGCCGTGGTGCGCCTGTGGGAGATCGGCCAGCTCGCCCTGGCCGGCGGCTCCTACGAGCGGATCTCGCTGCTGGCCGCGCTGCGCAAGAGCGCGGCGGTGCCCGGTCCCGGCACCGGCGACTACGACTACGCCGACTGGGAGGGGCTGCGCCTGGCCGAGGGGTCGGCGACGCTCGCCGAGGTCCTGGGCCGCGAACTGGGCCCGCGCGTCCGGCTCGGCTCACCCGTGGCCGCCGTGGCGGTACGCCCCGGCCGCTGCGCCGTGCGGCTGGTCACCGGCGAACTGCTCACCGCCTCGGCCGTGGTGAGCGCGCTGCCGGTGGGCCCCCTCAGGTCCGTCGCCGTCAGCGGGGTGAGCGAGGCGCGGCTCGCCTCGCTGCACCGCCAGCGCCAGGCGGTCGCCGCCAAGTTCGCCGCCGTCTACGACCGGCCGTTCTGGCGCGAGGCCGGTCTGAACGCCCTGTCCGAGACCGAGGGCGTCCTCGGCAGCACCTGGCCGCAGGGCGAGGGCGTCCTGTCCGCGCTGATACCGCCCGAGCGCTACGGGGTCCTGCTGGGCACCCCGCCCGAGCTGCGCACCCCCGAACTGCTGGCCGAGGCCGCCGCCCTGTTCGGCGAAGAGGCGCTCCGCCCCGCCTCCTGCCACCTGCGGCTGTGGGGCACCGACCCGTGGACCCAGGGCTACGTCACCCAGTGGCCGCCGGGCGAGGTCACGGCGGTGGGTCCGCTGCACGGCACGCACGAACCGCCGTTCTACGTCTGCGGCTCCGACCAGTGGGTCGCCGGATACATGGAGGGCGCGGTCCGTACCGGCCGCGCCGCCGCCGAGGAGGCGCTGCGCCGTGGCTGACCCCGCCCGTGGGACCACCGTCCTGAACCACATCGGCGGCAAGGAGCTGCCGGCCGCCTCGGGGGCCACCGTGCGGCTGATCGGCCCGGCGACCGGGCGGCAGCACGGCACGGCTCCCCGCTCGGGCCCCGAGGACGTCGAGGCGGCCTGCCGGGCGGCCGAGGACGCCTTCGACGGCTGGGCCACCACGACGCCGGCACAGCGGCAGACCGGACTGCTGCGCATCGCGGACGCCGTGGAGGCGGCGGCGGACGAGCTGGCGGACGCCGAGGTGGCCGACACCGGCAAGCCGCGCGCGCTGTTCCTGGCCGACGAGATGCCCGCGATCGTCGACGTGCTGCGGTACTTCGCCGGGGCCGCCCGCAACCTGCCGGGCGCCGCGGCGGCCGAGTACACCCCGGGTCGCACCTCCCTGCTGCGCCGCGAGCCGGTCGGCGTCTGCGCCCAGATCACCCCGTGGAACTACCCGCTGATGATGGCGGTGTGGAAGATCGCCCCCGCGCTGGCCGCCGGGAACACGGTCGTCCTCAAACCCTCCGACGGCACGCCGTCCACGGCCGTGCTGCTGGCCCGGCTGGCCGCCGGGCACCTGCCGCCCGGTGTCCTCAACGTGGTGTGCGGCGACCGCGGCACCGGCCGGCTGCTCGTCGCCCACCCGAGGGTCCGGCTCGTGGCCGTCACCGGAAGCGTCCGCGCCGGACAGCAGATCGCCGCCGCGGCGGCCGCCGACCTCAAGCGCCTGCACCTGGAACTCGGCGGCAACGCGCCGGTGCTGGTCCACGAGGACGCCGATCTCGACGACGCGGTCGAGCAGTTGTCGTCGCTGGCCTTCTACAACGCGGGCCAGGACTGCACGGCGGCCACCCGGATCCTCGTGCACCACCGGATCCACGACGTGTTCCTCGACGCCTTCGCCGACCGGGCCGCGCGGCGGACGCCGGGCGGCCCGGACGACGCGCACGCCGACTTCGGCCCGCTCGCCGGCGCCGCCCAGCTCGCGGGCGTGCGGGGCCTGCTGGACCGGCTCCCGGACCATGCCGAAGTGGTCGCCGGAGGCCTGGCGCTGCCCGTCCCCGGCTACTTCCACCAGGCCACGGTGGTGGCCGGGGTCCGGCAGGAGGACGAGATCGTCCGCAGCGAGGTGTTCGGTCCCGTCGTCACGATCCAGCCGTTCACGGAGGAGGCCGAGGCGTTCCGGATGGCGAACGCCGTTCCGCAGGGGCTGGCGGCGAGCGTCTGGACCCGCGACCACGACCGGGCCATGCGCGCGAGCCGGGCGTTGCGGACGGGCATCGTCTGGGTGAACACCCACGGCACGACCGTCTCGGAGATGCCCCACGGCGGAGTGCGCCACTCCGGCTACGGCAGCGACCTCTCCCTCACCGGCCTGCTCGACTACACGCAGGTCAAGCACGTGATGCTGTGAGGAAGGGCGGGCCCGCCACACCGCCCCGGTTTCCTGTAGGGGGCATCACGCCGATCAGCCGTCGTAGGGCATGACCCTGAGGACCTTGCCCTTCGGGGTGGCCGCGATGTACCCGCTCTGGCTGTAGGCGTTGCTGAGATAGACGGACATGCCGGCGGGGTCGCCGAAGGTGTCGTCCGGGAGGTTGACCACCAGGTAGCGGGTGTTCACGTGGTCGACCTTCAGCTTGCGCTTCGCCTCGGCCAGCAGGCCCGGGACCTTGTCCCAGTCGAAGCCGTCCAGTCTGACGGGCTTCTCCCCGCCCGACAGCGAGTTGCTGATGATGCCCTTCTGGACGCCCCGGCCCACGTAGTACGTGTACGAGTCGTAGGCGGTGTCGCTGCCCTTCACCATCAGGTCGGCGGAGACGTACCCGGGGTACACCGTGAAGGATCCGTACCGGTCCCGGCCGGTCTCCTTCCTGAACGCGCGGATCACGCCGCGGATGCCGTCCGGTGTCAGCAGGTCCTTCGTCGTGTCGGTCGGGTCCTCCGCGGAGGGCGTGGTGGCCGGGTCGCCGGCCGGCGACCGGGTGGTGGCCGGGCCGCCGGCGGCGGAGGACCCGCGGGCGGTGGACCCCGAACCGTGGGTGCCGCTGTCCGGGAGCTGCGTCCAGACGAGCACCCCGGCGAGCGCCACGCCCGCGGCCGGCAGGCCGACCAGCGCCCAGCGGCGCGGGCGGTCCGGACGCACGGCGACGGTGGGGGAGCCGGGACGCGCGTCGTGCGGGCCCGGGTACGCCGTCGGGGTGCCGGGTGCGGCGTACGGGCCGGAGGTCATGGCGGGCGCGGGTCCGAAGCCGGTGGGCACCGTGTCCGCCGGGCCGGGGACCGGCGGGGCGGAGGGGGCGTGCGGCTGGACCGACGGGGCGGAGGGGACGTGCGGCTGGACCGGCGGGGCGGAGGGGGCGTGCGGCTGGACCGGCGGGGCGGAGGGGGCGTGCAGCTGGAAGGAAGTGGGCGCCTCGGCCTCGCGGGCCGCGGTCTCCAGCATGCGTTCCAGTTCCGCGGCGCCGGGCCGGGCCGCGGGGTCCCGGACGAGGACGCGGGTCAGGACGTCCCGCAGCGGCCCGGCCTTGACCGGCGGCGGGATGTCGTCGGAGAGGACGGCGGCGAGCGTCGCCAGGGTCGTGCCGCGGCGCAGCGGGTGGTGGCCCTCGACGGCCGCGTACAGCATCATCGCCAGCGACCACAGGTCCGAGGCGGGGCCGCCGTCGTGGCCCGAGACGCGTTCGGGGGCCATGTAGTCGGGGGTGCCGATGACCGACCCGGTGGCCGTGAGGGAGCTCGCCTCCCGGACGGCGGCGATGCCGAAGTCCGTGAGCACCGGGCGGCCGTCGGGCCGCAGCAGCACGTTGGCCGGCTTCACGTCGCGGTGCTGGATCCCGGCCTCGTGGGCGGCGCGCAGCGCGGCCAGCACCTCGCGCCCGGTCCGGGCCGCCTCCCGGGGGCTCATCGGTCCGCGCTCCAGGCGGTCGGCGAGGGAGCCGCCGGTGACGAGTTCCATGACGATCCAGGGGTAGGTTCCCGGGCCGCCGTCGACGATGTGGTGGATGGTCACGACGTTGGGGTGGTCGACCCGGGCCAGGGCGCGCGCCTCGCGCAGGACGCGCTCACGGAGCATCCGGGCGGCCTCCGGGTCGTACTCGGCGAGGTCCGGGTCGGGCGGCCGGACCTCCTTCACGGCCACGCTCCGCTGGAGCGCCAGGTCCGTCGCACGCCAGACCATGCCCATTCCGCCACCGCCGAGCCGTGCTTCCAGCTCGAACCGCCCGTCGACAACGCGTCTGCCGCTGTTGTCGCTGCCCTCACCGTTCATGCGCCGGAGCTTAGTTGCCGCCGCCTGGTGCCGGGGCGCCGCCCCCGCCCCGCTGTGGGACGGCTCCGCGTCGGGGGGCGGGGTCGAGCGGGGTGTCGAGGAGGCCGGCGAGAGGGCCGGTGGCGTGCGGCGGGTCGAGGGTGGGATCGAGGTCGCCGGTGGTGACGTGCCCCTCGGCTGTCCGCTCCGGCCCTACGTCGGCCACCGCTCGCGGCGCCGGGCCGTCGCCGGGCGGCAGCGGCCCGCGGGGGCGCGTCGGCGGGAGGCGTCGGCGCGGTGAGGGTGCTCACGGCGGCCGCCGGTGCCGGTGGCCGCGCTGGGCCTCGGGCACCCGGCAGAGCGCGATGAGCGCCGCGTCGTCGTCGAGTCGCCCTCCGACGTGGGCGAGGAGGTCGCGGCGGATGTGGTGGAGCAACTGCTCCGGGCTGTCCCCGGCCCATTGGGCGGCCCGCGCGGCGAGCGGGTAGAAGGCGCCGCCGGCGTCGCGGGCCTCGATCACACCGTCGGTGTAGAGAAGGAGGGTGTCGCCGGGCTCGAAGGAGAACGCGTCGAGGGTGTACTCCGCCTCGCCGAGCTCGTGCACCCCGAGCGGGGGCGCCGGGTGCACCGGGACCAGGGCGACGCTGGCCGCGCTGAGCAGCAGGGGCGGCGGGTGCCCGCAGCTCAGGACGCGGGTGATGGGGTCGGTGTCCGGGATCTCCACCAGCATCACGGTCGCGAACCGCTCCCCCGTCTCCCCCTCGGTCTCCAGCTCCGGCAGGTTGCGGGCCACGCTCTGCTCCAGCGCCTTGGCCAGGGCGGGCAGCGTGGTGTGGTGGTGGGCGGCCTCCCGGAACGCGCCGATGAGGAGCGCCGCCTCGCCGATGGCGGACAGGCCCTTGCCCCGCACGTCGCCGATCATCACCCGCACGCCGCTGTCGGTGGGGGTGGCCGCGTACAGGTCACCGCCGATCTGCGCCTCGGCCTCGGCGGCCAGGTACAGGCAGGCGATCCGCATGGAGCCGATCTGCTCCGGCAGCGGCCACAGCAGGACGTGCTGCGCGGCCTCGGCGACCATGCGCACCTGGGCGAGCTGGTGGCGGCGCCGGTCGCGCAGGACGCAGTAGAAGACGGTCAGCGCCGACAGGACCGTCAGGGCGAGGATCTGCACCAGCACGTTGCGGGTGAACAGCACGCCGAAGTGCCAGCCGATGTACGCCTGCGCGCCCACGGTCAGGAAGCCGACCAGGCCGGTGATCCACGGCCCGGCGAACGACGCGGTGATCGCGGGGGCGATCACCAGCAGCGGACCGAGGTGGATGTCGGCCGGGACGAGCTGGTCCACGACCGTGATCACCACGATGAGCAGGACCGGGATCACCAGCAACGCGTGACTCGACTGCCACGGCTGCCGTACGACGCCGAGGCCTCGCCGAACATCCACGTCTCCACAGTGCACCACCGCGCGGTGGCCGACGAGCGGGGGGACGGCCGGCGGGGGACGCGGGGCGCGCCGCCCGCCGGCGGCGGGGTCGGGGCCCCCGGCATGCCCGTGTGAGCCCTGCACGCGCCCCTGGGGGTGCGGCGAGACTGGCGCGGTACCGGCGATTCTCCGGAAGGCAGGTCGGTTGCCATGCTGTTGCGACTGCCCACCACCGTGTCCGAGGCACGGGAGTGTCTGGCCGAGGGCGCGGTGCCGATCGGCGGGGCCACGCTGCTGTGGGCCGAGTGGCAGCGGGACGGGTTTCCGACCCTGGCGATGTCGCTGCGCGGCGTCCCGGAGGCCAACGCGCTCGGGCGGGGGACGCTGGGCGCGGCGGTGGTGCTGCACCGGATCGACGACCGGGTGCCGGACGTGCTGCGGCTGGCCGCCGCAAGCGTGGGGACAGGCGCCGTGCGCCGGACGGCGACGGTCGGCGGCAATCTCGTGGGCAGCACGTTGCGCTGCCTGCTGCCCGCCGCGCTCGTCCTGGAGGCGCGGGCGTCGGTGCTGGGGCCGGACGGCGTCCGGGAGACCGAGCTGTCCGAGGTCACGGCCAAGCGCCCGTTGTTGCTCGGCCTGCGCTGGCGGGAGCCGGTCGCCAGCGCCTACCGCAAGCTGCCGGCCGACCCGGGCGGCCGCCCACCGCGCACCGTCTCCGTCGCCCTGCACGCCGACACCTCCGGCCGCCGCCTCCGTGTCGCCGTACGCGACGGCTACGAGGTGATCGACGGCGACGCCCCGTACGGCGACGCCCCCGGCACCGCGCCGCGCACGCTCCGCGGAACAGGGCTGCGCGCCCTGCCGGAGGCCGCGTGGGACGCCGTGGACGAGCAGGTGGAAGCGGTGCTGCGGGCCGCCGACGACGGGTGAGCGGGAGCGACGGGGCGCGCGGCGTCCTGGAGACGGCGGACGCGTCGCTCAGACCGGGTCCGCCGTGGTGGCAGGGCTGCCGACGGCGCCGGGGGCGAGCAGGAGGAGGGCGTCGACCAGGTCCTCCGCGGGACCGCCGGTGGCCAGCCGGCGCAGTTGCAGGCCCATCACGAGGGCGACCGTCGTGGCCGCCAGGCGTTCCGCGTCCGGCACGCCCAGTGCGGTGAGGACGCGCGCGGCGAGCCGGTCGTAGGCCCTGAACGCCTCGGCCGCCGCCTCGCGCAGCCGCTCGTCGCGACCGGCGTGCAGGTACAGCTCGAACGGCGCGAGATGGGCGCTGTCGAGCGCCGAGCCGCAGGCGACCTGGCCGGCCAGCGAGGCGGCGTCCTCGATACCGAGGTCCTCGGTCCGGCACTGGTCGGCGAGCTCGGTGAAGTGCCGGGCCTCCTCGCGCACGAAGTGCAGCAGGCTCTCGCGCAGCAGGTCGTGCTGGGTCTCGAAGTGGTAGGTGACCGAGCCGAGGGACACCCCGGCCTCCCTGGCGATCCGCCGGTTGGTCACCGCCGCTACCCCGTCCTCACCGATGATCCGCAGGACGGCGGTGATGATGCGCTGGCGCGTCGGGGCGGAGGGGGCGGTGTTCGGCATGCCACGCATTGTTCCACCAGCCGTCGCCGGCTCCCGACTGCGTCGGCGTCCGCCCGGCCGGGCGGTGGACAGCGTGCTCGTCCCTCCCTATTGTTCGTTCGAACGAACAGAACCGGAGGGTAACCGTGCGGATCGCTGGGGCAACTGTGCTGCTGACCGGAGTCACGGGTGGGATCGGCGGCGCGCTCGCCGCCGAACTGTCGGCCCGCGGCGCCCGGCTGATACTCACCGGGCGGCGGCGCGAGGCGCTGGAGCCGCTCGCCGAGCGCTACGGCGCGCGGACGGTGGTGGCCGATCTGGCCGACGCCGGCGACGTCGAGCGGCTGGCGGAGGAGGCCGCGGATACGGACATCCTGGTCGCCAATGCGGCGCTGCCCTCCAGCGGTGAGGTGCTCGACTACACGCCGGCGCAGATCGACCGTGCGCTGGCGGTCAACCTGCGCGCCCCCGCGATGCTGGCCCGGCTGCTCGCCCCCGCCATGGTGACCGCCGGGCGCGGGCACCTCTGCTTCGTGGGGTCGCTCTCGGGCGTCGCGGCCACCCGGTCGTCGTCCCTCTACAACGCGACGAAGTTCGGGCTGCGCGGCTTCTCCCTGGCCTTCCGGCAGGACCTGCACGGCACGGGCGTCGGGGTCTCGATCGTGCAGCCGGGTTTCGTCCGGGACCTGGGCATGTTCGCGAACACCGGGTCGGCGGCGCCAGGGGGCGTGCGCACGGTCGCGCCGGAGCGGGTCGTCAAGGGGGTGACCCGGGCGATCGAGCGGGACGTGGCCGAGATCAACGTGGCCCCGCTGGAACTGCGGTTCCTCACCAAGGTCGCGTCACAGTTCCCGGGCTTCTCCGAGCGGGTGCAGCGGCTGGCGGGCGCGGAGCGGAGCATGGACGCGATCGTGGCGGCCCAGCGCTCCAGCCGCTGAACCCGGGGCGCCGCCGGTGCGCTCCCGCGCTCAGCGCGCTCAGTGCACCCAGTCGCCCGGGCCGCCGCCCCGCCACTCGATCCACTCGGCGCCCACCACGTCCTCCGGTTCCACGTCCTCCAGGCCGGCGCCGCGCAGGAACTCGACGACGTCGATCACCGTGTACGCCATCCCCACGAAGGAGCCGGCGACGCGGACACGGCGGCCGCCGTCGGGTGCGGGGGGGTACACGACGACCTGGGGCATGCCGTCACCCTCGCCCGGGCCGGGCGGTGCCGCACCCGGTGGACCGCCGTTCGGGCCGGTGGTGACATCACGGGCGGGAACGGGGGTACCCGCGACTGGCGGAGGTCCCTTATGTTCGAGGCAGGAGATATCCGTGAGTGGCGGGGTCACGAGGTGGTGGACCCGCAAGGCCACAAGATCGGCGTACTGGAGTCGGTCTACGTGGACACGGCGACCGACAGACCCTTCTTCGCGACCGTGACGGTGGGGCTGCCCACCCGTCGCCGGCTGGCGTTCGTACCACTGGTCGGGGCGACGGTCGGTCCGGGCTATCTGAAGGTGGCCCACAGCAAGGACGTGGTGAAGAAGGCACCCGCGATCGACACCGACGGCGAGCTGCGTGCCACGGAGGAACCGGGTGTCTTCGCGCACTACGAACTCGACTACGCGCCGGGCGGCGGCGGCGAGCGGCGTCTCGCCCGCCGCTGACGGCACCCTGGACGTCGGGAGGTCCGATGAGTCTGTTCCTGCTGCTGATCCTCGTCGCCGTGGTGCTGGGAATCATCGGATTCGCCACGCACGGCCTGTTCTGGCTGCTGATCATCGGCGCCGCCGTGCTGGTCGTCGACCTCGTCTACGCCGGTACGCGGCTGCGCCGGGGCGGCGGAAGGAAGCACCGCCTGGCCCGCTGAGCCGACGGGCGCTCCGGTCGCCGGTCCCGCTCGGGGCCGGCGACCGGGCGTCCGGAGGCGGCGCCGCCGGTCAGCCCAGCCCGAGGACGGACAGGGTGCGCTCCGCCATCCGCCGCTCCCCCAGGGCGTTGGGGTGCACCGGGACGATGTTCTGGCCGAACAGCAGCGGTTCGATCCACCGTGTGCCGGGGGCCTCGCACGCGTCGTGGCCTTCGGACGCCTGGGCGAAGTCGACGTAGGTCGAGCCGGTCTCCGCGGCCGCCCGTGCGACGACGGCGTTGAGGTGGGTCTGCAGGGCACGCAGGTACGGCACGTCGCCCGAGGCGATCGGAAGCTGGGCGAAGCAGGCCGGGTCGGCCGTCGCCGGCGTGATCCACGGGTAGCCGAGCACCGCCACCCGGGCGCCGGGCGCCTTGGCGCGGACACTGTTCAGGGCGGTCTTGAGCGCGGGGTAGGTGTGGGCGTCGATCGCGTCGTCGAACGAGGTGCCGTACTTGTCCTTGCAGGGGCTGCCCTTGCCGCCGCTGAGGACGCCCGCGGTGCCGCAGGCGAGCATGGCGTTGATGAAGGTGCCGTTGTCGTTGCCGCCGATCGTCAGCGTCACCAGGTCGGTGTCCGCGGCGACCGCGTCCACCTGGGGTGCGACCCCCGGGTACTGCGCCTGGGTGAAGTCCTTGGTCTGGGCGGCGCCGCAGGTGACGTCCGTCAGCCGGGCTCCGGTGCGCGCGGCGATGACGTGCGGGTAGTTGGCCGTGGAGCGCAGACACAGCAGGTTGCCGAGGTCCACGGGCAGGACGCCCGAGGCGGCGCTGTAACTGTCGCCGAGGGCGGCGTACTTCAGGGGGGTGGCGGCGTGGGCGGGGCTGCCGGTGACGCCGGTGACGCTGAGGGCCAGCGTTCCGGCGGCCGCAATTGACGCGGCCATGACACGGCGCAGGATGGGCAGGGGCATGGTGCTCCCTCTTCTCGGGACGGGGACGCGGAGGCGTACGGGCGGGGGCGCCCGGGGCGTGCTGGTTCGCGAGAATGCGGCGGCTCGAGCAATGGGAAGTACCGGCCGACGGGACGCGGGCCGGGCGAAAGAGCGCACGTCGACGGCCGTGGAGACCGGTGGCGGGATTACCGCTCGGTTCTACTGATAGGTAATGTGCGGGCGCCGGACGGGCACGTCAACAATGTTGACCGAACTTCTTGAAATCCTGACCGCCCCCGGGGGACGGCGGCGTGCCGCCTATGCTGAGCCGCATGCCGCAGACCGGTTCCGGTTCCACCACCCGCGATGCCATCCACACCGCCGCCGCCCGGCTCTTTCGCGACCAGGGGTTCGCCCGGACCACCGTCCGCAGGATCGCGGCGGACGCCGGGACCGACCCGGCGCTGGTGATCCGTCACTTCAAGAGCAAGGAGCTGCTCTTCCTGGAGACGATGCACCTGACCATCGACGACGAACCGCTGCTCGACGTGCCACTGGAGGAGTTGGGCGAGCGCCTCGCCCAACTCCTCCTGGAGCTCGACGGATCGGCGCGGGGCATCTTCCTGGCCCTCGTGCGGGGCAGCAACGAGGCCCAGATCCTCGACCGGCTCCGGGAGACCCACGAGAAGGTGTTCGTCGAGCCGCTGCGCGGGCGGCTGTCCGGACCCGACGCCGACCTGCGGGCCCGGCTGGCGGCGTCGCTGGCGGGAGGGCTGCTGTACGCGCTGTGGGTGGCCAGGGACGAGAGCCTGCTCCGGACCGACGGCAAGGAACTCATCGCCCACTACGGGGCGCTGTTCCAGGAGATCCTGACGCCCTGTCCCTGAGGTGCCGAGCCCTCCCGCTCGAGGCCCGTCGTCGTGCGCCCGACGGGAGGACCCCCTCCAGGATCAGGTGTTCGTCCAGTGTTCCCGGCCCTGGGACGACCCGAGACTGCCTCTCATGACGAACGAAGCGCCACCCCGGAGACCGGGCGCCACCACGGCCGGAGCCCTCGCCCGCCGTGCCGCCGCCGAGGCGGTCGGCACCGGGCTGCTGGTCGCGGTGGCCGCCGGCTCGGCGATCCAGGCCACCCGGCTGTCGCAGGACGCCGGTGTGCGGCTGCTCGCCTGCTCGCTGGCCGGCGCCCTCGGCCTGGGGGTGCTGGTCACCCTGTTCGGGCCGGTGTCCGGTGGTCACCTCAATCCGGCCGTGACCCTGTCCGCCTGGTACGCCGGCCGCCGCCGCGGCGCGGGGCCGACGCCGCGGGAGGTCGCCGCCTACCTACCGGCGCAGACGGCCGGTGCGCTCGGGGGTGCCGTGCTGGCGGACGCCATGTTCGCGCGGCCGCTGCTGCGGCTCTCCACGCACGAGCGGTCCGGCGGCCACCTGTGGCTGGGCGAGGCCGTCGCCACGGCCGGTCTCGTCCTGCTCGTCGTCGGCCTGGAGCGCGCCGGCCGGGCCCGGGCCCTGCCGGCCGCCGCGGCCGCGTACACGGCGGCCGCCTGCTGGTTCACCTCCTCCACGGCGTTCGCGAACCCGGCGGCGACCATCGGCCGGGCGCTGACCGACACCGCCGCCGGCATCGCGCCCGGCTCCGTGCTCCCGTTCGTCGCCGCCCAACTGCTCGGGACGGCGGTCGGCTTGGGGACCGCGACCGTGCTGTTCGGGCGCCGGGCCCCGGAGGGGGACGGCGGCGCCGGCCCCGCCCGGGGCCCGTGCGGGCCCGGCGCCGTCCCTCCCCGCCCGGTCCGGCGGGACCCCGCTCAGCCCAGCCTGAACTTCTGCGCCGCCGATCCGTTGCAGTCCCAGATCTGCAGCCGGGTGCCGTTGGCCGTGGCCCCGCCGGGCGAGTCCAGACACCGCCCGGACTGCGGGTTCAGCAGCGAACCGTCCGCCTGCTGCACCCACTTCTGACCACCGACCCCGTTGCAGTCCCACAGCTCGACCTGCGTACCGTTCGCCGTCCCGTTGCCGACGACGTCGAGGCAGCGGCCCAGCGTGCCGAGCGAGGTGTCGGAGCGGTGGAACCAGTGCTGGTCGACCGCCCAGGACTGACAGTCCCACAGCTGCACGGCGGTGCCGTCGACCCCGGTGTCGTCGGCCGCCACGTCGACGCACTTGCCGCCCGGACCGGTGACCGGGGCGCCGCCGCCCACCGAGAACTTCTGCGCCGCCGCGCCGTTGCAGTCCCAGATCTGCAGCCGGGTGCCGTTGGCCGTGGCCCCGCCGGGCGAGTCCAGACACCGCCCGGACTGCGGGTTCAGCAGCGAACCGTCCGCCTGCTGCACCCACTTCTGACCACCGACCCCGTTGCAGTCCCACAGCTCGACCTGCGTACCGTTCGCCGTCCCGTTGCCGTCGACATCGAGGCAGCGGCCCAGCGTGCCCAGGGAGCCGTCGGCGTTGTGGGTCCAGTGCTGGTCCTCGGCATAGGTCTGGCAGTCCCACAGCTGCACGGCGGTGCCGTCGACCCCGGTGTCGTCGGCCGCCACGTCGACGCACTTGCCGCCCGGACCGGTGACCGTCCCCTGCGGCCCGTTGGGCACGTCGGTCTGCCCGGTGTAGCCGACCGAGACGATGTTCGCCTGCACCGCGTTCTCGGCGGCGTCCGTCGGATAGCCGGAGACCATCACGCCCTCGAAGAACGTGCCCCTGTTCCAGTTGCTGTTGTCGCCGCCGATGCCGAGGATGATGCCGCCCTCCTGGTGCATCGGCTGGTAACCGCCGCGCGTCGGCAGGGCGCCGTCCCACCACGTGGTCAGTCCCCCGGACCGCGCGTCGCCGCCCTTGAGGGCGTACCGCGTCTGCCCGTTGTTCTTGAGCACGGCGGTGACGTACGTGCTGCCGTTGCCGCGGTTGGCGGTGTTAGAGCCGTTGTCCCCCTGGAACATGCCGTTCTCCAGGTCCGCCTCGACCCAGGGTCCGGAGCCGGTGCAGGGCGCGAAGTAGCAGGTGGTCGCGATGCTCACGGCGTCCATGTGACCGTTGCCGGTGTCGGCCGGCGCGCTCTCGGCGTTGCCGTAGTCGAAGCAGCAGGCGGAGCCCACGTGGGTGCCGCTGGCCACCATGTAGGCGCCTTCGGGCTGCCCGTTGACGGCCACACCCGAGGCGACGCCCGTGTAGCGGTAGCCGACGCCGGGCGAGATCCACACGCCGTAGACCTTGTGGCCGCCGGCGGTGACCGCGATCTCACCGGCGTCCGCGCCACGGTCCGCGCCCATGCCGGCGGTGCCGGCCGGCCCCGGGGTCAGGTCGTTGTGCCGTGCGGTCTGGTCGTAGATCCGGGTGATCCGGCAGGTCGTGCCGCCGCAGAAGGTGTCCTGGCGTCCGGCGTCCGCGTAGCCGCCGGCCGCCAGCAGGCCGATGTCGGCCTTGGCGCCGTCCGAGGCCCGGGTGACCTGGTACAGGGGACCGGCGTAGCCGGCGAACAGCGCGCGTACCGTGCTGTGCGCGGCGACGCACGGGGTGCCGGCGCCCCCGTAGATGTCGCAGGGCAGGGAGCCGGCGGCATGCGCCGGCCCGGCCACGCCGACCAGGGCACCCAGCAGGAGTGCCAGGACGGCAAGGATCGATCTCTTTCCGCGCATCGTCTGCTCCTCGAAGGACGGGACGTGCTTGAACGGGCGGACGTGATAGTCGAGTCCGGGACATCACATCGACCGCTGCGGAAGGTACGGACCATGGTGGGTCACGTCAAGATTTGTTGCTTCCCCCTTATTTAAAGTCGTGTACGTGTCCTGAATTGTTGCTTCCCGGTGGTTCCCGAGGCGGCCGGCCGCTCAGTGCACCGGGGCGGAGATCTCGCGCTTGAGGATCTTCCCGCTCGGGCCCATGGGCAGCGCGTCCACCAGCCAGAGCCTGCGCGGGTACTTGTACGCCGCCACCCGGTCCCGCACGTACGCCTGGAGTTCCTCCGCGCTCGCCCCGGCCCCCGGGCGCAGGACGACCGCCGCCGCCACCTCCTCGCCCAGCCGCTCGTCGGGCACACCGACGACCGCCGCCAGGGCGACCGCGGGGTGCTCGTGCAGGACCTCCTCGATCTCCCGCGGGTAGACGTTGTAGCCGCCGCGGATGATCATGTCCTTCTTGCGGTCGACGATGTACAGGTAGCCGTCCTCGTCCCGCCGGGCCAGGTCGCCCGTGCGCAGCCAGCCGTCGGGCACGGTGACCGCGGTCTCCTCCGGGCGGTTCCAGTAGCCCTTCATCAGATTGGGCCCGCGCACCACGAGTTCGCCGACCTCGCCCGGGGCCACGTCGCGGCCGTCGTCGCCCAGCAGGCGCACCTCGACATCGCGGATGGGCGTCCCGATGGACCCGGGCTTGCGGGGGCGGTCGGGATGGTTGAAGGAGACGACCGGGCTGGTCTCGGACATGCCGAAGCCCTCCAGCACCATGCAGCCGAACCGCCGCTCGAATCCGTGCAGGATCTCCACCGGCAGGGACGCGCCGCCCGAGACGCACATGCGCAGGGTGGACACGTCGGCGTCGGCGGCACCCGGGTGCTGCAGCAGGGCCGCGTACATCGTGGGCACGCCCTCGAAGACGGTCGCACGGTCGCGGGCGACGGCGTCCAGCACGGCCTGCGGGTCGAACCTGGGTATGAGGGTGAGCGCGGCGCCGCTGTACACGGCGACGTTCATGGTGCAGGTCTGCCCGAAGATGTGGAACAGCGGCAGACAGCCCACGATGACGTCGTCGGAGGTCAGCCGCTGCACGTGGACGACGTTGACCTCGGTGTTGTGGCGCAGTCCCGCGTGGGTGAGCGCGGCACCCTTGGGCCGGCCGGTCGTCCCCGAGGTGTACAGCAGGACGGCGACGTCGTCACCGGCGACCGTGGCCACCTCGGGCCGGGGCTCCAGACGCGTCAGTTCGGCGGCGAAGGCGTCGGGTTCGACGGCGATGCGCCGCACACCGGCCGCCGCCGCGCCCTGGGCACCCTCGCCGGGCGCCTGGTGCCACTCGAAGAGCAGCACGGCGCCGGAGTCGCGCAGGTGGTACTCGGTCTCCCGCTCCTTGAGCAGCGGGTTCATCGGTACGACGATGCCGCCGGCGCGCAGCACGGCGTAGTACAGGACGACGAACTCGGGCACGTTCGGCAGCATCAGGGCGACCCGGTCGCCGGTCCGCAGGCCCTCGGTGCGCAGCAGGGCGGCGGCCTGCGCGCTGAGCCGGTCCAGTTCGGCGTAGGTGGTGGTCCGCGTCCCCAGCCGCAACGCCGTGGCGTCGGGCCGCTCGCCCGCGGTCTCGGAAAGGAACTCCGCCAGATTCGCCATGATGCCTCCTCGCATGCATGTCCGCTGCGCGCGCCGGGCTCCCCCGCCGACGCTCACGGCATGGTGTCCTCGGGCCGGACGAAGATCCATGGCCGGGCGGACAGCGTGGGGCGGCCGGGATTGTCCCGGGCGACAACAAGCACCTCGTACGCTGCGGCTATGAGTCTGTCGGAGGTGAGCGCCGCCCTGCGGGCACGGCTGCCGGAACTGGGCGAGCGGATGGCCGTGCGCATCCGCGCGGAGGTCGAGGCGTACGCGGACGAGTCGCTGATCCCGTTCGTGTCGCTGCGGGAGTCGTGCACGGCCAACGCCGACCAGCTGCTGGGGCGGTTCGCGCTCGACGCGGAGCCCGACGTGGGGCCCGCGGAGCGGACCGGCCGGCTGCGGGCCGAGCAGGGGGTGCCGCTCGCGGACACGCTGCACGCGTACCGGATCGGGTTCGGCTACCTGTGGGAGCGGATGGTCGACGAGGCCCGGCGGCACCCGGAGGTCACGGATGCCCATCTGGTGGCCGGATCCTCCGAGATCTGGGCGCAGTTCGGGCGCTACGCGGAGGCGGTCGCCGCGGCCTACCGCGAGGCCAGCGCCGAGCTGGCCCTGCAACGCGAGGCGCGCCGCTCGGCGCTGGTCGAGGCGCTGTTCACGGGCGCGCTCGCGGACCGCACGACGCTGTGGGAGACGGCGCGGCAGCTCGGCCTGCCGGAGCGTGGCCCGTACGCGGTGGTGGCCGCCGCGGTGCCCGATCCGGGCGGGGAGCCGCTGCCCGGGATCGAGGGCGCCCTGCGCCAGGCGGGTGTGCCCTCGGCCTGGCGGCTGCTGCCGGACGCGCAGCTCGGGCTGCTCTCCCTCACCCACCCCGACTCCGAGTCGCTGATCGGGCGGGCGCTGCGGCGGGGTTCGGCGCGGGTGGGGGTCAGTCCCCGGTTCGACTCGCTGCGTGACACCCCGCAGGCCCTGCGGTTCGCGCGGCTGGCACTGGCCGGGCTCCCGGGCGAGGGGCCGGGGGTGGCCCGCTTCGACGACAGTCCGCTCGCCATGCTGGTCGCCGCCGCCCCCGCCGAGGCCGCCCGCCTCGTCGAGACCGTGCTCGGCCCGGTCCTCGAGCTGCCGGCTCCCGAGCGGGCGCGGCTGCTGCACACGCTCGGACACTGGTTCACGCACGGGGGCGTCGCCACCGAGACGGCGAGCGGGCTGTTCATCCACCCGAACACGGTGCGCTACCGGCTCCGCAGGGTGGAGAAACTGACGGGACGTTCGCTCTCCGATCCCGCCGACCTGGCCGATCTCGGCGCCGCCCTGCACACGCTCCGGCTCGTCCCGCGGCCGGCGGGGCGACGTGAGCAGCGTTCGCCTCGGTAGCAGGACGCCCCGGACGGTGACGGAAAGTGGTCGTGAAGGTTTCCGGTCGGCCGGTGAGATTATTCGTGACTTCGGGGCACTAGAACGGGAGGAATGCTGCTACCCGGCAGGAGGCACACCATGATCGCCCTCGGCATCATTCTGCTCATAGTCGGCTTCATCACCGGCATTTCCATCCTGTGGACCATCGGCATCATCCTCGTGGTGGTGGGCGCGGTCCTGTGGATCCTGGGCGCCATGGGGCACGCGGTCGGGGGCCGCCGGCACTACTGGTAGGCACCGGGCGCGCCGCGGCACCACGGCCTGCGCTCCCCCGGCGACCGCCACGGCGGCGTGCGGTATCGTCGCTTGACGTGAACACCGGATCGGCGCCACGCCACGCACGGATCGGCAACCCGGTGGGCGGCTGATCACCCGGCGGGTGCGCAGGACGCACCCCCTCGGTCCGGCACGCGGACCTCCCGGCACTCGCGCACCGCGAGTCCGTCTCCCGTGTCGAACACCAACGAGGTCAGCCGAGTGACAGTCACGTTCAACCACACCATCGTCGCCGCCAAGGACCGCAACGAGTCCGCCCGGTTCTTCCGGGAGTTGCTGGAACTCCCGGAAGCGCCGTCCTGGGGCCCCTTCACCAACGTCCAGCTCACCGACGGCGTACTGCTGCAGTTCGCCGAGCCGCCGGTGGAGATCCAGATGCAGCATTACGCGTTCCTGGTCGACGACGAGCTGTTCGACCGCGCTTACCGGCGGCTGTGCGACCGCGGGATCGAGCACTGGGCGGATCCGCAGATGCGCCGCCCGGGCGAGACCAACGACGAGCACGGCGGCCGGGGCGTGTACTTCAAGGATCCGGCCGGCCACGCGATCGAGCTGATCACCCGGCCGTATCTGTGACCGGCCGCTGGTCAGAGCCTGGCGCCGAAGTCCTGGGTCCACCAGGGGCCGCCCGAGCCCCGGTGGACGCCGACGCCGATGTCCTTGAACGAGCAGTTGAGGATGTTGGCACGGTGGCCGGGGCTGTTCATCCATGAGTCCATCACGGACTGCGGGGTCTGCTGGCCCTTGGCGATGTTCTCCCCGTACGTGGACCAGCGGTAGCCCGCCGCGGTGATCCGCTGGCCGGGGTCGGCGCCGTCGGGGTTGGTGTGCTCGAAGAAGTTCCGCGCGGCCATGTCGTCGGAGTGGCCCTGCGCGGCCTTCTCCAGTTGCGGGTCCTCGGTGACGGGCCCGCAACCGGCGGTTGCCCGCTGCTGGTTCACGAGCGCGACCACCTGGTCGACGGTGTCCGAGGACGTCGGTGTCGCGTCAGGGGTGGCGGCGGCGGTCGGCGTCGGGCGGACCGGGTGAGCGGGTGCCGAGGCGCTCTTCCTCACGGGCGCGGGGGCCTTGGGCGAGGCGTGCTTCTTCTTGTGGGCGGACGGCGAAGCGGACGCGGTCGCGGAGGCCGAGGGCGACGGCGTGGGCTCCTCGGCGCGGGGCGCGGAGAGGTCCACCACCGCATCGCCCGCCTCGCGCGCCGCGGTCGGCTCGTCGTTCGCGGCGCCCGCGCCGGTGCCGAAGTACCACAGCCCGCCGCCCGCGACACAGGCCGCCACGACGGCCCCGCCCACGGCCCGGCGCCGCAGGCGCCGACGGCGGCGGGCCTCGCCCCGGGAGGCCGTTTGGCCGCGGGCGGCGCCGCGGCGCCCGCCGCCGGAGGCGGCGTCGGCGGCGGGCCGGCCCTCGGCGGCCTCGGCCGGGGACGCCGTCCCGGCCAGGGCGAACCCGTCGGCCGGACGCGTCCGCGCGAGCAGCGCGGTCGAGACGGCCACCAGGGCGAGGCCGGCCAGCAGGCCCTCCGCGGGCAGCAGACCGCTCCACAGCCCCGAGCAGCGCACGCATCCGCGGGCGTGCCGGGCTATGCGCTTGCGCCACAACGCCGAGGGGACGCCGTCCCAGGCGGCCAGCACACCGCGGAGCTCCTCGCACGGCGGCTGCGCGTCGAGGGCGCGCACCACCACACGGGCCGCCTCCAGTTGCGCCTTCATCCGCTGCACCCGGACCGCCGTGTGCGGGGGCGACAGCTCCAGGGCCGCCGCGACCTCGGCACGGGTCAGCTCTCCGGCGCACTCCAGCCACCACAGCGACAGCAGTCCCCGGTCGTCCGGCTCCAGCCAGCGGGTGGCGCGCGCGGTCTCCTGGCGCTGGCCGGACAGTTGCAGCTGCACGATGGTCAGGTCGACGAAGTCGGCGCCCGGATCGGCGAGGTCAGCCGCCTCCTCGACGGTGCCCGGGGCGAACTGCCGGTGCTGCCAGTGGGTGCGGACCTGGTTCATGGCGATGGCCACCAGCCAGGAGCGGAAGCTCTCGGGAGTACGCAGGCCGCCCAGCGCGTCCAGGGCGCGGAGCATGGTCTCCTGCACCACGTCGTCGACATCGACCGAGCCGTTCAAAGCACGTCCCACGATGTTGTAGACCAGCGGGAGGTACGCACTGACCAGGGCGTCCTGGGCGTGCGGGTCGCCCGCCCCGGCAGCGGTCACCAGTGCCGCCGACTCCGTCGCGTGCTGAGTACTCATCTGAAGCTTCCCTGTCCTCGATGCCGAACGCTGCTGTCCGATATCTGGGAGACCGCTCGGCGAGGCCCGGATAACAACTTCTTCGGAGACTCGTTCGAGTTCGTTCGACGAGAGGGTCGTCGCACCGGCTCACGACCGCAAGGAGACAGATCACAACGGCCCGGCCGTGAACCGGCGTCAGACCGGCGTCGTCCTCTGGTATCCGGCCGGCGGGGCCGTGCCGGTCAGGCCGGACGGCGGAGCGCGTCGCCCGGGGCCGAGGAGGCGTGCCGGTGCCCGGTCGGTGAGCGGCGGCGTCGCCTCGGACCGGGTGCGTCGGGCCGCCGGCTCGCCGCGGAAACGCCGGGAGACCGGAGCGTGGCCCGGGCCGCCTGCCGACCGGCACACAACGGGCCTGTGGGCCGTGGTCGTTCGAGGCGACACCGACTGCTTCGCCCGGGCGCATCTACGTCGAGGGGCGCGGGGCCGCCCTGGACCGGCACGACCCGTGCGCCGCGAGACACAGTCGGCCGGACGACGGCGGGTCCGTCCGCCGGCGGACACACGACCGGTCCACCGGCCCCGGTTGTCGGCAGCGGAGCCGGCTAGGCCGGCCCCGGTGTGTCGAGGTCGAGGGCGGCCGTGTGCAGGGCCGCCGACACGCGGGCGACCGCTTCGGCCGGTGGGTGCGGAAGGCGGGCCAGGAGCAGGCGGCGCTGTTCCTGCGGGCCCCCGCGGACCGGCAGGACCCGTACGCCGGGCGGGACGGCGGGAGCCAGGGCGGCCGGCACGGTCGTCAGACCGCAACCGGCCGCCACGAGATGCAGCTTGGCCAGCCAGTCCCGTGCCGTGAGGACGATCTCCGGCCGCTCGTCCAGACCCGGCCAGACGCCCAGCAGCCGGTCCTCGCCCGAGGAGGAGCCGGCGATCCAGCGCTGCCCGCGCAGGTCGGCGACGTCGGCGAAGTCGCCTCGGGCCAGCGGATGGGTGGCGGGCACCGCCAGGCGCAGGGGGCGCTCGCTGAGGGTGCGCAGCACCAGCGGGGGCGACTCGGCGTCCGGCGGACGGAACGGCGGCGCCGACGCCAGCACGGCGAGGTCCAGGCTGTCGGCGCGCAGGGCCCGGACCAGCGCCGGCGTGCTGCCGCCCTCTCGGCCCGAGACGTGCAGGTCCGGGTCGGTGCGGCGCAGTGCCGTCAGGGCCCTCGGCACCAGCACGGCGCCGGCGCTCGGGAACCAGCCGAGCCGGACCGTGCCCGCCTGGCCGGGCAGACCGGACAGTTCGCGCGCGGTCGCGTCGATCTCGCCGAGCACGACCGTGGCTCGGCGCAGGACGATCCGGCCGGCCGCGGTCGGCCGTACGCCGTCGCGCCTGCGCTCCAGCAGCTCGGCGCCGGCGGCCCGTTCGAGGGCCGCGATCTGCCGGGACACCGCCGACTGGGTGTAGCCCAGGGTGCCCGCGGCCGCGGTGAAGGTGCCCTGTTCGGCCACCGCGCGCAGGACGCGCAGTGCCGTGAGCGAGACATCCGTGAAGTCCATGACGACTGCGCATACTAGCGGTGCCGAACTCTCGTTGGACGCATGGCATCCGGGTTCCTAGCGTGGTCCGCATGAACGCATCGCGCATCGCCCTCGTCACGGGCGCCAACCAGGGACTGGGCCGCGCTCTGGTGGAGGGTCTCGCGGCCCGCCTCGACCCCGCCGACCTGGTGCTGCTGACCGGCCGCGACCCCCGGCGCGTCGCCGAGGCCGCCGACGAGGTGTCCCGCCTGCCGGGTACCCGCGGCCGGGTCCTGGGCCGGGTCCTGGACGTCACCGACACCGACGCCGTCGGCCACCTGGCCGGTGAACTCCGGGACGAGTACGGCGGGGTGGACGTCGTCATCTCCAACGCGGTCGCCCGGGTACTGCCCGACGAGTCGCAGGCCGCGCGCGCCGACGAGTTCATCGACGTCTCCAACGCGGCCACGCACGCGGTGCTGCGCTCCTTCGGGCCGGTGCTGCGCCCGGGCGGCCGGCTGCTGGTCGTGGCCAGCAGCCTGGGCACGCTCGGTCACCTGGACCCGCGGCTGCACCCCTTGTTCGACGGCGCGAGCCTGGAGCAGGTCGAGCACGCCGTCGAGTCCTGGCGCCGCGCCGTCCGCGACGGGACCGCGGCCGAGGCGGGGTGGCCGCGCTGGCTGAACGTGCCGTCCAAGGTGGCCCAGGTCGCCGCCGTCCGCGCGGTCGCCGCCGGACGGCGGGCGCACGACCTCGCGGCCGGCACCCTGATCGCGTCCGTCTGCCCCGGCATGGTGGACACGGCGACCTCCCGCCCCTGGTTCAGCGACTACAGCCAGGCCCAGTCGCCCGCCGAGGCGGCCCGGACCGTGCTCGGTCTGGTGTTCGCCGACGGCGCCGATCCCGCCTTGTACGGCGAACTCGTCCGCTTCGGCGAGCCGCTGCCCTGGCCCCAAGGCGCGCCCCTGGTGGAGCAGGACCGGATGCTCAGGCCGTGACGGCGGCCGGCCGGGCCGGACGCTCAGGGCTCCCGGTGCTCGTGCGCCGCACGCTCCAGTGCCTCGGCCTCTGCCTCGGCCAGCCGGGTCTCCGCCGCCACGTCGATCGAGCGGGTCAGGAGCCAGTACAGCAGCGCGGCGATCGGCAGCCCGACGAACAGGGAGATGTCGGCCCCGCCGAGCGCCCGGGCGGCCGGGCCCACGTACAGGGTGCCGACGGAGAAGAACGGGATCATGCAGACGAAGCCCACCAGGTAGGCGATGATGCCGTGCCACCCCCAGCGGCCGTAGATGCCGTTCGGGTTGAAGATCTCGGCGATGGCGTAGTGCCCGCGGCGCACCACGTAGTAGTCCATGAGGTTCACCGAGGTCCACGGGATGAACAGGTAGAGGACCAGCAGCAGGAAGTTCTCGAAGTTGTCCAGGAAGTTGGAGGTGGCGGCCAGCGCGCCGATCAGGGACAGTGCGGCGGTGAGGCCGAGGGTCAGCAGGCGCACGGCGAGCGTCGGCCGCACCCGCTTGAACGAGTCGATGGCGCTGATGAGGGTGAGGGAGCCGCCGTACATGTTCAGCGCCGTGACGGACACCAGCCCCAGCGCCGAGAAGAGCAGCACGACCGCGCCGAACCCGTCGAACACCTTGTCGCCGGCGGCGTTGATGGACGTGATCGTCTCGAAGCCCTTGCCGGACCACGCCGCCAGCAGCGCGCCGAGGACCATCAGCCAGATGCCGCCCAGCGCGGAGCCGAAGTAGGTCCAGTAGAAGGTCTTGCGGACGGTCACGTCCGGCGGGAGGTAGCGCGAGTAGTCCGAGACGTAGATCGCCCAGCTGATCTGGTAGCCGGCCACCACGCCGAACTGGGCCAGGAACGGCGTCCACTTGAAGGCGCCGAGGTCGAAGGAGCCGGGCGGGTAGTGCAGGGTGACCAGGACGCCGACGGTGAAGACGCCGAAGATGACGAGGAAGGTGTAGGTCAGGATGCGCTCGGCCCGGTGGATGATGTCGTAGCCCACGAGCGCGATGACCAGGGCGATCACCGTGACCACGATCACCCAGAGGCTGACTGAGCCGTGCAGGGTGGTGTGCAGGGCGTCGGCGGCGAGGCTGCTGTTGAAGACGTTGAACCCCGCGTACTGCACATAGGCGAACAGCCACACCAGGAGGGCGCCCACGTAGCCGAACTGCGGCCGGGACTGGATCATCTGCGGCAGGCCGAGCTGGGGCCCCTGGGCGGAGTGGAAGGCCATGAAGAAGGTGCCGATGACGGTGCCGGCCACGATGGCCAGGAGCGACCAGATGAGGTTGCCGCCCTGGGTGATGCTGACCAGCCCCACCGCGAGGGTGGCGATCTGCGCGTTCGACATGAACCACAGCGGGCCGAGGTGCCAGAGCTTGCCGTGCCGTTCGTTCAGGGGGACGTAGTCGATCGACCGGACCTCGAGACCGGAGACCCTCGGCTCCGCTGATGTGCTCATGACGCCTCCCGGACCCCGGTGTGCCTGCCTCGTCACATTGTCCGGCCCTGTTGCCCTGCTCACAATTCCCACGGAAACGGTCTCTTCGTGGCAGCGGTCACTTCGCGCGGCGGGCGATTTGTTTACGTTCGCAGTCCTGTGTCCCCGCACCCCGAACTGCCGAGGCCCCTGACGATGGCGTACCTGACCCGCTTCCTGCCGCAGCCGCGCACCCCGCGAGGCGACCGCCCCCGGGCCCGGGGCGCGGCGGCCACCGGTCTGCTCGCGGCCACCGCCTCGGCACTGCTCGCGGCCGGCACGCTCGGCCTGGCCCAGCCGGCCGCCGCGGCGCCGGCCGGCTCCACCGCGAGCGGGTCCACGGCGGCCTCCTTCCCCGCCTCCGTGGGGGCGAAGGGCGAGGCGCGGGTGACGGCCGCGGTCTTCGACCTGGACGCGCCGGGCCGCGGCCCGGCGGTGTACGGCACCGACATGCCCTACGACACGGCGAGCATCATCAAGGTCGACATCCTCGCCTCGGTCCTGCTCAAGGCGCAGGACTCCCGGCACGCCCTGACCGCGAAGGAACGCGCCCAGGCCGAGGCCATGATCGAGCACAGCGACAACGCCGCGGCCAACGCCCTGTGGCGGCGCGTCGGGCTCGCCCCGGGCCTCAAGGCGGCCAACAAGCGGCTGGGGCTGACCGCCACCCAGGGCGGCCCCGGCCCCAAGTGGGGCCTGACCAGGACCACGGCGAGCGACCAGATACGGCTGCTGCGCGCGGTGTTCGACACCGGTCCGGCGCCGAAGAAGGGCGCGGCGCCGGCGCTCAGCGACGCGTCCCGGGCCTACATCCGCACGCTGATGAGCCGGGTCGCCACCGAGCAGTCCTGGGGTGTCTCGGCGGCCGCCGGCCCCGGGGCGGCGCTGAAGAACGGCTGGCTGCAGCGGGACACCACCGGGCTGTGGGACGTCAACAGCGTCGGCCGGATCACCACCGGCGGCCACCACTACCTCGTCGCGGTCCTGTCCGACGGCAGCACGTCGATGAAGGACGGTGTCGCGCTGGTGGAACGCGCGGCGCGGGCCGCCGTCTCCGCGACGACGGCCCACTGACGCGACGACGGCCCGCTGACGGTGCCCTGACGGCGTGCTCACGGCCCGCTGACGGCAGGGCCGCGCGACCCGCCGACGGCGGCCGGGGTCAGGAGGGCCTCACCGCCGTGACCGCGGTCGCGGTGACCTTGTTGTCGCACTCCGCGAACAGACCGTCCGACAGGGCGACCTGGTGGGCCCCGGCCCCGGGCAGGCCGACCACCAGCGTCGGGTAGGCGACGGGCTTCGCGCCGGACACGCAGTAGCCGTCGCCCTCGCCCTGCACCTGGACGAAGGTCAGCTTCACCCACGCCTTGCCGCCCGGCGCCACCCGCACGCTCGCCGCGGTCCCGGTGGGCGTCACCGTCAGCGGGCGGTTGTGCTGCGGGGAGCCGTTCCCGGCACCGGCCACGGTCGGGTGTCCCTCGAGGGTGCACGCCTTGCCCGAGGTGTTGGCGAACTGGATCACCGCCGACCCGACGCCGGTGCCGGACGGACGGTCGGCGGCCTGGTAGGCCGACGCCTCGAGGGCCGTGGCCGCACAGGCGGGCACCGTGCCGCCCGGGGCGCCGGATCCGGCGGACGCGGGGGCGGAGGTCGCGGGGGCGCCGGTGTGCGCGGAGCCGCCGCCCGTGGCGGGCCGTGAGGTCTCGGCGGCCGGGGTCGCCGGGTGGCTCGCGGTGGCCCGGGCGGTGGCCGTCGTCGGGGTCTTGGCCGGCGCGCCGCTCGCCCCGCCGCCGTCGCCCGGCCGGCAGGCGGTGAGCGACAGCGCGGCGGCGACGGCGGCCGCGGCGGACGCGGTGACACGGACGGTGGTGCGGTGCTGCATGGGGTCCCCCGATGATCGTTACTGCGGTCGGTACCGCGGTCGGTACCGCGTGGTCGGCCGGCTGTGAGCCGGTTCTCGCAGGCTCAGACAGACACCACCTGAACAGGGGTTCCGCCGGGCGTTCGCTGTGACGCGGCCGTGACAGGACCCGGTCCTGACCGGCACGCGGGAAGCGTGTGAGGGGCCGGCGCGAGCGCCGTGGCGGCGTGGCGTCCCGGGCCCCGGCCGGGTTCCTGGTGAGGATGGCCCCCTGGGCGATCCGATCGGGAGGCGGGTATGACGGTGAACCGAGTCGGCCTGGTCGTGCACGGCGGACGGGCACAGGCCGTGGCCGCCGGGCGCACCGTGCGCGAGTGGTGCGCCGAGCACGAGGTGGGCTGCACCGACATCGACGTGTGGCAGGAGGGCGAGCGGCACAGCTCCCGTGAGGAGATGGACGCCGCCGGCGACCCCGACCTCGTCGTCACCCTGGGCGGCGACGGCACCTTCCTGCGCGGTGCCCGGCTGGCGGCGCAGAGCGACGCCCTCGTCCTCGGGGTCGACCTCGGACGGGTCGGCTTCCTGACCGAGGTGCCCGCCTCGGCGGTGCGGGCCGCGCTGGACGCCGTACGGGAGGAGCGCATCGAGGTCGAGCACCGGATGCTGCTCACCATGCGGGCGTCGTGCCGGCTCGAGGTGCCCGAGCACATGGAGTCCATGGTGCGCTACGGGCGCGGACCGCTCCTGCCGGCGCCCCGGGTGCGGGCGGAGTGCGAGAGCGGGAACGACTGGGGTGTCGCCCTGAACGTGACCGCGCTCAACGACGTCGTCGTGGAGAAGGTGACCCGGGACCGGCAGGTCTCCGTCGGCGTCTACCTGGCCGGACGGCTGCTGGCGTCGTACTCCGCCGACGCGCTGCTGGTGGCAACGCCCACGGGCTCGACCGCGTACAGCTTCGCGGCCGGCGGCCCGGTCGTCTCGCCGCGCGCGGAGGGCCTGGTCTTCACACCGGTCGCCCCGCACATGGTGTTCAACCGGTCGGTGGTGGCCGCCCCCGACGAGCCCATCGCGTTCCGGGTGCTCGAGCGTTCGGGGCAGGCGCTGGTCAGCATCGACGGCCAGGTGCGCGGTGTGCTCAACCCCGGGGACTGGATCGGTGTGTACGCCGCGCCGCGCCGGCTCAGGGCGGTCCGGCTGGGCCCCATGGACTTCTACGGCCGGCTGCGCGAGCGCATGAACCTCACCGACGCCCCGGCCGCCCTCGCCGACGGGGACGCCGCTCCGCTGTGGCCGGTGACCTCTCCCCCGCCCGGCGACCTCGCGCACCTCGCGCTGCCGGCCGCTCCCGGCGACACCACGCGTCGGCCCTGAGACCGCCGACGCGAAGCGGAAGCTTTGGTTCCGTGACATCCCTCACGCACTCCCCGGGATCTCGGGAAGCCGCTTAGTAGACGCCGCTCTGGTGACATATGGGATTTGTCCGGCTTGGCGCACGGGCTCCCCGTGTCCGGTCCGGGGATCCGCCGCCGCCCCGGCCCGCTCCACCGGTCCACCCCGCACAGCGGGTTTCTGACGGGGCGACAGCGGGTGCGCGGGGCCCTGGGCGGCCGGTCAGCACGTCGCCCCTCCCTTGGCAAGGGCCGCGCGGATCTACTAGGTGAAGTAGTACGAAGGCCCGTTGCACATGCTGTGCGGCCCTTCTAACAATGACGACCCACAGGAAGTCTCCGCAGGTCAGGAGCGGAGTCCCCGCCGAGCCCGCCACGACGGCCGGTGCCCGGCGACTACCGGTGAGGTCACGCATGGCGAAGCATCGCAAGAAGCAGCACTACCGGCGGATGGTCATAGCCGCTGTCGTCGTGGGCGCCGTGGGCGTCCCCACGGCGGCCATGGCGTGCGGCGAGTGGCCGGGCGGGGGCGAGACCCCTGCCGTCGGCGCCGGGAACCCGGCGACCCCCGAGGCCGGCGCCTACACCGGGAGCCTCGCGACCATCGGCCAGATGCTCGAGTCCCCGGCCCAGACCCCGACGGCCGCCCCGACCCCGACCCAGGCCCGGCCCGACGGTGTCCACCACCCGGCCGAGCACCGCAGGCACCACCGGACGCACCACAGGAAGCACGTGCGGCCCGGCGGGCCCTTCTCGGCGCCGCCGAAGGCGCCGACCGCGTCGACCACCGCGCAGCGGACCAGTGCGCCGGCGCCGAAGGCCACGCCGTCCCCGAGCACCCCGAAGGCGTCCGCCCCCGCGTCCACGACTCCCGCCGCGACCGGGGTCGCCGCCCGCATCGTGACGCTCGTCAACGCCGAGCGTGCCAAGGTCGGTTGCTCGGCCCTCACGCTCAACCCGACCCTGACCAAGGTGGCGCAGGCACACAGCCAGGACATGGCGGCGCACCAGAACATGTCGCACACGGGGTCCGACGGATCCTCGCCGGGCGACCGGATCACCGCGGGCGGCTACGACTGGAGCAGCTACGGCGAGAACGTCGCCTACGGCTACGGCACGCCCGAGGAGGTCATGGCGGGCTGGATGTCCAGCCCCGGCCACCGGGCCAACATCCTGAACTGCGCGTTCAAGGAGATCGGCGTCGGTCTGGCGCAGCCGAACAGCTACTGGACCCAGGACTTCGGAACCGCCCGCTAGGCCGGGCACGACGAGCCCCGGCCCCCGTACTCATCCGTACGGGGGCCGGGGCTCGTCGTCGTGCGCGGGAGAGCGGAGGACACGCGCCGGGGCCGGGACGCGCGCGCCCGGCCCGGCGTGCGCCCTCGGGCCGGCATGCGCGCGCCCGGGCCGGCTGCGCGCGCCCGGCCCGGCATGCGCGACCGGCGGGGCACCCCCCGGGGGTGCCCCGCCGGTCGGGGCGGGCTGTCGCGGGTCGGGTTCAGCCGTCGGAGTCGGGCTTGCCGCGTGCCGCCGCGTACGCCTGCTCCGGGGTCATGGGAACCCCGCGGTAGCTGACCGTCCGGTACGGGCTGACCTTGGCGCAGGTTCTGGCCTGGTCGGCGGTCTGGGCGTGGGCGTTGGACACCGCGGCGGCAGTGTCGGCGGGCGCGGGTGAGGACGCCCCGGCGGGATACCCGGTGCCGCTCGGCCAGTCGCTGCCGATGACGAGGGTGAGGCCGCTGCCGGAGCCCTGCTTCAGCCGCCCGGCGGGCAGGCCCAGCGCCTTGGCGACGGTCGTGGCCTCGGCCTTCGCGCCGGTGCCGTAGGTCAGCGTGGTGGTGGCCGTGGGGCTCGCGGCGTTGGCGGTGGTCGTGGCGGGGCTGAAGCCCTGGTCGGTGAGCGCGGTGGCGACGGCGAGGGCGCGGCCGTTGACGGCGGTGCCGTTCTCCACCGTCACGGCGATGCGCGACGCGGGCACCGGCGAGGCGGTGGGCGTGGCCTTGGCCGTCGCCGCGGCCGCCGCGGACTTCCTGCCCGAGCCGGTCGTCAGCGACTGGTCGTGGGCGATGGTGGAGAACAGGGTCCGGGCTCCGGAGCCGACCACCACGCGGTCGCTGTTGCTCGGGTCCGGGGCCGTCTGCATCGTGGTGAAGGTCATCCGCTGCGTGGGCACCTTGTTCAGGTCGGCCGCGAGCGCGATCAGCTTCTTCACGCTGCCGAGGCCGTCGTCGACGGTCAGCGCCTTGGTCGCGGCGTCGGCGAGGCCGTAGACGGCGCCGGGGTCGGTGAGCGTGCCCGCGCTCTTGAACTTGCGGATCATCGCGCTGAGGAAGATGTGCTGGGAGACGGTGCGGCCGAGGTCGCTGCCGTCGCCGAAGCCGTGCCGGGAGCGGACGAACTCCAGGGCCGAGACCCCCTTCAGGGTGTGGGTGCCCTTGGACAGCTTCAGGTGCGAGTAGGTGTCGTAGACGTTGCGGTCGACGCAGACGGAGACGCCGCCGACGGCGTCGGACATCTTGACCACGCCGGAGAAGTCGAGCTTGACGAAGTGGTCGATGGGGATGCCGGTGAGCCGGTGGACGGTGGCCACCTGGCAGGCGGGCCCGTACTGCAGGGCGCTGTTGATCTGGCCGTAGTAACCCGCGGTGGAGCGGCCGTCGGCGCTGTCCTTGCAGGCGGGTACGCGGGTCATGGTGTCGCGGGGGATGCTCATCACGGTCGCGTTGGACCGGTCGGCCGATATGTGCACGACCATCTGCACGTCCGCGTTGCTGCCGGACTGCACGCCGGTGGTGGAGCAGCCACCGCCGAGCCTGCAGTCCGCCTTGCTGGTGCGCCCGTCCGATCCCATGACCAGGAGGTTGATCGGGGTCCGGCCGAAGGCGTCGGCCTTCTCGGTGCCGCCCTTGCCGTCGAGCGAGACGCTCCGGATGTTGCCGTTCAGATGCTGGTAGAACCACCAGCCGACGCCCGCGGTGACCATGACCACCAGGGACAGGGAGATCGCGAAAATCTTCAGCACCCGCCTGCCGCGACCGACCGTCCTGGCCCGGCGCCTCGGCCGGCCCGCGCGGGCCGCTGCCCGGCCGCCCGCGGGCCGCTCTCCGTCGGGCAGCTTTCCGTCGGGCCCTGCCGTGCGCTGCCTGGGCACGCGTGCCTCACGGCTGCGCGTGGCCTGGCCGGCCGGACCGTCCCACGGGTCGTTCATCTCCCACTCCCATGACCGGTCGGGCGCGGCAGGCCCGGCCATCGGGGTGTACGGCCGGGCGTGCACGACGGAACAGGGGTGCCGCGCGAAGGCGGGCTCCGCCTGGGTTGCGTAGTTGCGCAATCTAACAAATCCGCGCGTCGAAGAGCACGGATCCTGTGGCGATTCACAGGTGAGCGATCTCATCACGGGCGGCCCGGGAGCGCCCGAGGCAACCGGAGACGTGCCGCCGGCCGCAGAACATGTCGGCTTTCGGGCTTTTCGGCCGGGACGAAAGGGGCACGCGGCCTGGGTACGCATTCCGACCGGAGGGGCGGTGTCGCGATGGCTGAGTACGAACGTTCCCGCACGATGCCCGGACAGCCCGAACACGTCTTCGACCAGGCGTCCAACGTCAACCAGCTCGACGCGTGGCTGCCGGACGCGCTGCACGTCCGGGCCGACGACCCGCCGGCCGTCACGGTCCACGAGGACGACGCGGGCCGGGACACGGCGGCGACGATGCGCGCCGAGAACGAGCAGATGCGCATCGAGTGGGGCACCCGGGACCGGGGCGGCTACGCCGGCTGGCTCCAGGTCGCGGGGATCGGCAGCGGCGCCAGCGAGGTGACCGTGCACCTGTCTTTCTTCGACGAGAGCCACGACCCGGGCGAGGGGAAGGTGTGCGACGCCCTCGACGACAGCCTGCGGCGCCTGGAGGAGCAGGTGCGGATGCGCGTCGACAACACGGCGGGCTGATCCGCCGTGGAGCCCCCCGGCCCGGGCCGCGGCCCGGGCCTCACTCCGTGTGCGCCGGTGGTCTCATCGCCCAGCGGATGGTGCCCACGAGCAGGTGGCCCGCCGGCCGCACGGTGAGGTCCTCGACGAGCGGCACGCGGGGCAGTCGCAGCAGGTTCCGGGCCCAGGACGGCAGGAGCGTCACGGCGCTCGCGGCCAGCGCGCCGTACAGCGGACGCACCGGGAGCGGCAGCGGCGGTTCGAGGAGCAGGAAGCGGGCCGCGGACCGGGCCTCGGGCGTGGCCTCGAGTTCGCCCCGGTAGGCGGCCAGACGCTCGGCGAGGGCCCGGCGGTCGCGCGGCGGGTCGGGCACGCCGAGGGCCTCGGCGACGCGCGCGGTGTCGGCGACGTAGCCGTCGTAGCCGTCCGGGTCCAGCGGGTGGGCGCCGTAGCGCTCGTGGGCGGCGAGGAAGCAGGCGGTCTCGGCCGTGTGCACCCAGCCGAGCAGATGGGGGTCGGCCGCGTGGTACGGCCGCCCGTCCGGTGTGGCGCCGCGCACCTTCTCGTGGATGCCGCGGACGTGGTCGACGGCGTCCTGTGCGTCGGCCGCCGTGCCGTAGGTCGTCACGGCCAGGAAGGTGCTGGTGCGCTGCAGCCGTCCCCAGGGGTCGCCGCGGTATCCGGAGTGCGCGGCCACCGCGGCCATCGCGAGCGGGTGCAGGGACTGGAGCAGCAGGGCGCTCACGCCGCCGACGAACATGGCGGCGTCGCCGTGGACGACCCGGATGGGGCGCTCGGGCCCGAACCACCGGGTGCCGGGGGTGCCGTGGATGCGCGCGCGGACGGCCGGGCCGTCGGGGCCCGCGACCCGGCGGAAGAGCAGCGCCCCCAGCTGGGCGCGGAGGTCGGGCAGCACGCGTCCCCTCCTGTTCGTCACGCCTTCGTTCCTGCGAGCCCGCCGCCCGGCTCCGGCTCACCGGGGGGCGGGCACGTCGTCCCGTTCCCGGTCGGACCGCGGCCACACGTAGGGCAGGTCGTCGGGGGTGGCCGGGAAGGCGTCGGCGTAGGTGTCGTGGTCCTTGCGGACGAGGGCGGAGCGATGGCTGAGGTGGAAGGCCTCGTCGCCGAGCCAGGGCGGGAGCTCCCCGGCGTCCGCCAGGGCCGGCTGGTCGCGTACGTGGGCGCCCGGGCCCGGGTGGGCGGCGGCGAAGTCCGCGACGAGCGAGGCGGCGCAGCTGTCCTGGTGCCCCTGCTCCCGCCAGACCCGGCAGATCTCCAGGCCGTAGCGGACGAGCGCCTCCTCGTACCCGGTCCACATGCGCACGGCGGGGTGCCGGCGCCAGCCGTAGCCGGGCACGGTCAGACCGCGCAGGACCTGGAGCGCCTCGACGCGCTGCTTGCCCAGGCGCCGGCGGTCCAGGAGCAGGGCGGAGCGGCGGAAGTCGGGGTCCGGCAGGAACGTCTGCATGACGGCCGTCCTGGGGTAGAGGTGGGGTCAGGGCCGGTACCCGGTCGCCGAGCGGTCGGCCGCTCCCCCGGCGCCCAGCAGTCCGGTGGCCACGAAGGGCTCCTCGGCCTGGAGCCGGGGCAGCTCGTAGCGGGCCACCCGCAGCACCACCGGGGGGAGGGCGGCGCGGACCGGCTGGACCAGCCGCAGCCAGGCGGGGGCGTACACGGCGGTGCGCCGCCGTTCCAGGCCGCGCACGATCCGGGCGGCCACCGCGTCGACGGGGTGGACACGGCGGGCGGGCGGGGGCATGTGCCCGCGCAGCTCCCGCAGCACGTTGTACCGGTCGGCGTCGCGGATCATGTCGGTGTCGGTCCAGTTGAGGTAGGCGATGCCGACGCCGACGCCCTGGTGGGCGACCTCGGCCCGCAGCGCGTGCGCGAAGGCTTCGACGCCCGCCTTGGAGGCGCAGTAGGCGCTCATCAGGGGGGCGGCGCCGAGGGACGCCAGTGAGGCGATCTGGAGGTGGTAGCCGGCGGTGGCGATCAGGTCGGGCAGGAAGACCCGGGCCGTCTGGGCGCTGCCGGTGAGGTTGACGTCGATCACCCGGCGCCACTCCACCGGGTCCGAGGAGGCGAACGGGCCGCCCTGGGCGATGCCGGCGTTGGCGACGACGACGGACGGGCGCCCGAGGCGCCGGCGGACCTCGCCCGCGGCGGTGCGCAGCGCCTCCAGGTCGGTGACGTCGACCCCGATCGCCAGGGCCGGCGACGGCAGGCGGGCGGCGATCTCCGCCAGCCGGGACCGTTCGTGGCCCAGCAGCGCGAGCCGTCCGCCGCACCGGGCGATCTCCCGGGCGAGCGCGGCCCCCACCCCGCGCGCCGCGCCGGTCACCACGACCGTACGGCCGTGCAGTGGGCTGTCAGGCATCGGTTCACCTGCCTCCCGCGGCGGCGGTCACGGACGGGCCGTGTGGTCGGGGTGCCCGACGGTGCGGCGGGCCTCCTTCATCTCGGCCTCGTACAGGTGGTCGCGGCCCTGGGCCAGTTCGTCCACCGCCGCCCGCTCCAGCTCCTGGAACGGCCGGTAGTACGTGTGGTCGTAGGCCTCGACGATCTGGAACGTCCAGTGCCCGGGGATGATGTTGCGGCCCAGGATCTCGGTCTCGACCTTGTCGGCCCACTCCGGGTGGCCGGCCTCCCGCAGCAGCCGTACCGCGCGGTCGAGTTCGAGGTCGGCCCCGCCGGTCAGCTGGTGGAAGGCGTACAGGCTGCCGCGCGCCCGCTCGGTCGTCTCCAGTGCCTTGGACAGTGATCCGAGGGCCTCGACCGTCTTGTCGTCGACGCCCTCGGGGCGCCGGTGGCGTTCGTCGGGGCCGTCCTGGTGCTCACTCATGCCGTTCCCTGGCTTTCCGTGTTCCGGTCGTGCGGTGTGCGGTAGGTGCCGTCGGTCCGCTGTCGGTACGCCGTCTGCTGTGTTCTCCCTTCGCGGGGCGGTCGGATGCGCGGCCGTCGGACGCGCCCGCCGGCCGGGCGGCCGGTCAGCGTCTGCGGCCGGCACGGTCGCGGCGGGCGAGGACGCGCTGGGCGCGGTTGAGGACCGGCACCCGGTGTCCGCGCAGCGCGGCGCGGGCCGCGTTCGCACCGGGCGCGCCGTGCACGCCGCCGCCGGGGTGGGCGCCGGCGGAGGCCAGGAAGAGGCCGGGCACGGGGGTCTCGGGCCGTCCGGTCCCGGGCACCGGGCGGAAGACGAGCTGCTGGTGCATCGCGGTCGTGCCGCCGTTGATGGCGCCGTCGACGAGGTTGTCGTCGAGTGCCTGCAGGGTGGGCGGGGCGAGGACGCGCCGGGCGCGGATCCGGGCCCGGAAGCCGGGCGCGAAGTGCTCCACCTGGCGCTCGACGCGGTCGGCCATGCGTTCCCGGTCGGTGGCGTCCCAGGCTCCGGTGATGCCCTCGTCGCCCGCGTCCCCGCGGATGTCGTGCGGGACGTGCGTGTAGGCCCAGGCGGACTCGGTGCCCTCCGGGGAGCGTGTCGTGTCGGACAGGGTCATCTGGCCGAACAGGGCGAAGGGGCGGTCGGGCACCTGCCCCATGGCGATCTGCGCGGCGAAGCGGGTGAGTTCGTCCAGGCCGTCGGCCAGGTGAACGGTGCCGGCCCGGTGGGCCTGTTCGGCGCGCCAGGGCACCGGGCCGTCGAGCGCCCAGTCGACCTTGAAGGTGGCGAAGTCCCACTGGAAGCGCCTCAGGTCGGACAGCGTCTGGGCGGGCACGTGCCGGGCGTCGAGCAGGTCGCGGTAGAGCACGGGCACCGCCACGTCGGCGAGTACGGCCTGCCGTGCGGCCACCGCTTCCCCGTCCTGCGTGCGCACGCCCACGGCCCGCCCGCCGCGTACGACGACCTCGACGACGCGCTGTCCGCAGGTCAGCTCTCCCCCGCGGCCGCGCAGCCGCCGTACCAGTGCCTCGGTCAGGGCTCCCGAGCCGCCGACCGGCACCGGGAAGCCGTAGGTCTGCCCCAGCATGGTCATCAGCCAGCCGAACCCGCCGCTGCCGGCCGACTCGGGCGCCAGGTCGGCGTGCAGCGCGTTGCCGGCCAGCAGCAGCGGGCCGCCCTCGCCGCTGAACTCCTCCTCGCCCAGGCGGCGCACCGGGAGGATGAGCGAGCGCGCCATGCGCAGGCCGCCTGCGGCGCGCAGCCGGAGGGCCAGCCGTGCCGTGGCCCTGACCGGCGGGAACGGGGTGAACAGGGCGTCCAGGAGGTCGGGGCGCAGGTGCTGCCAGGTGTCCACCAGGCGATGCCAGGCGGCGCCGTCGCCCGGGGCGAAGGCATCGACGGAGTCGGCGGTGGTCGCGACGCTGCGGTCCAGTACGGCGCACCGGCCGTCGCCGAGCGGATGGGCGAGGACGTGGGGCGCGTGGCTCCAGCGCAGTCCGTGGTCCTCCAGATGGAGTCCGGAGAGGATCGGGGAGGCGGCCGCGAGCGGGTAGAAGGAGCTGAACAGGTCGTTGACGTAGTCGGGATGCACGCCCCGGTCGTGCCGCACCGCGCCGCCCGGCTCCGGCTGCGCCTCGACCACGCGGACGCTCCATCCCGCGTCCGCCAGGAGGTTGGCGGCCACCAGGCCGTTGGGGCCGGCGCCGATCACCACCGCGTCAGGCATGGCCGTCCCCGCCCTCGCAGATCTTGGCGAGCCGGGCGAGCATGGCCCGGTGCCGGAGCTGGATCAGCATCTCGAAGCCGACGTTGTGCAGGGCGCCGCCGGCTCCCTGCAGCGGGTGCTCGTCGACGACGACCAGGCAGTCCTCGCCCCAGGGGCGCAGTTCGATGGCGATGCGGGCGGTGCCGAGCGGTCCCGCGTGCGCCTCCAGCTCCAGGACGGAGCCTTCCTCGCAGTGCCGAACGACCGTCTCGTTGCCGATCCTGAGGGGCCCCAGCTTGACCTGGTAGCCGATGGACGCCGCTTCCTGGGGCCACTGGCCCTTGCGCGGTTCGGACGATTCCGTTCCCACCACCCAGTCGGCGTAGCGCCTGCCGTCGGCGAGCACCTCCCAGACGGTCGCCGGACTGGCCTTGATCAGACGATGCCGCACCGCCACGCGTGCCTCCTGGGGCTGGGTCCGCTTCACAGCCACCGCCGAGTGCCCCGGGGCGGGCCCGTCCAACCGCGCTCCCCCCCGTTCCCGATCACCGGGGAAGCCGAGCGGGAGGATCCGGGCTCTCGGGTGCGCCACGGGCGGATCCGGCCGACCCTGGAGACATGACCGGCAAGCGTCCCGTGATCGTCCAGCTGCCGTCCCCGACCGGCGGCCGGCGGGTGCGGGTGGACGGCGAGATCCTCGGCCTGGCCCACAACGTGCGTGACCTGGTCGAGTTCCTGCGGCGCGCCGGGCTGGAGATCGAGCCGGAGGAGGTCGGCTCGTCCCCGCTCATCGACTGGCGCGGGATGGGACCCGACCGGTGGGAGGCGGAGACGCGGACCTGACCGCCCCGGCGCCGGGAGGTCTCAGTCGCCGTCGGGTCCGGCCGGTCCGCCGGGGCCGGGCGCGGCCGGCGGGCAGAGCACCGGCAGGTCGGCGGGCCGGACCCGGACGGTCACCGGCAGTGTGGCCTCCACCTCGCCGTCGGCGCCGTAGGGGACGGGGCGGCACGCCTCGATGCGCAGTTCCTTGCCGCGCAGGACCCGCACCTCGGGGCGGCGGACGTGGGCGCCCGTCTTCAGCTCGTTCATCAGGGTGAAGAAGAGCCGGCGCGGTGCCTCGCGGATCATGACGACGTCGAGGAGCCCGTCGTCGACGCGGGCGCCGGGCGCGATGAGCCGGCCGGAGCCGTAGTACGGGGAGTTGGCGGCGACGACGGTGTAGCCGCGGTGGGTGTGCTCCTCGCCGTCGACGGTGACGCGGTAGTCGGCCGGCCGCCAGGTGGTGACGGCGCGCAGGCCGCCCGCGTAGTAGGAGGCGGCGCCGCGCAGCAGCCGGGCGTCGTTGGCGTGCCGGTTGGCGAGCGCGTCCACGCCGGCGTACACGCTGCCCAGGACGACGGTGCGGGGGTGGACGGCCGATTCGACCTCGATGGTGTCGACGTGCCGGGGTTCGGCGTGCAGCAGGATGCCGGCGAGCCCGGCCGGGTCGCGGGGCAGGTCCAGGGCCCGGGCGAAGTCGTTGCCGCGTCCGGCGGGCACCAGGCCGAGGACGGTGCCGGTGCCGCTGAGCGCCCCGCCGACGCCGCCGGCCATGCCGTCGCCGCCGACCGCCAGCACCACCCGGCCGCGTTCCCCGGCCTGCCGGGCGATCTCCTGGGCGTGCGCGAGGCTGTCGCTGTACTCCGTCTCCAGACCCGCGCCGGCCTCGCGGAGCAGGCGGGCCACGTGGAGCAGCGTGGCCGCCCCGGTCGAGTCGCCCGCGGTCGGGTTGACGACGGCGGTGAACTGTCGCATGGGTGTGCCTCCGGGCGGTGACGGTAGGGGCGGTACGGCGGGGCGGGCGGGTCAGTCGGTGGGCAGCAGGACGCCGGGGTTGAGGAGTCCGTCGGGGTCCAGGCGGCGTTTGACGGCCAGCAGCGCCTCGATGCCCAGCGGTCCGGCCTCCCTGACGTACCAGTCGCGGTGGTCGGTGCCCACCCCGTGGTGGTGGGTGATGGTGCCGCCCGCGGCGAGCACGGCGTCGTTGGCGGCGTGCTTGGCCGGTGCCCAGTGGGCCACGGGGTCCGCGCCCTGGGCGCTGACGACGGTGAAGTAGAGCGAGGCGCCGTTCTCGTACACGTGGGAGATGTGGCACATCACCAGCGGCGGGGTGCCGGCGCCGGTGAGGGTGTCGGTCAGGGCGGTGCGGACCGCGTCGTACAGCTCGGGAACGCGGGACCAGAAGGCGGCGGTCTCCAGCGTCTCGGCGAACGCCCCGACGTCGAGCAGGGCGTCGCGCAGGTAGGGCGCGGAGTAGCGGCCGTGGGCCCAGCGTTCGCCCGGTCCGGTGCCGGCCAGGGTGCCGCCGCACTCGGTGAGGACGGCCGCGGCCTGCTCCCGGCGCAGTGCGGTCTCCTCGGCGGTGCCCTCGTAGCCGGTGATCGCCATGCAGCCGGCCCCGTTCTCCGGGCCGGCGCCGATGGCGTCCGGCTGGGCGAGGCCGATGAGCGTCTCGGTCTCGTCGGACAGGCGGAGCACGGTCGGCCGGGGCCCGTCCTGGGCGAGTCTGCGCAGGGCTTCGGTGCCTTCCGCGAAGGAGGCGAACCGCCAGCCCTCGTAGACGCGGGTCGCGGGCAGCGGACGGACGCGCACGAGGACGGAGGTGATGACGCCGAAGGCGCCCTCGGAGCCGAGGATCAGCTGGCGCAGGTCGGGTCCGGCGGCGGAGCGGGGGGCGCGGCCGGTCTCGACGGTGCCCTCGGGTGTGGCGAGGGTGAGGCCGAGCACCATGTCGTCGAAGCGGCCGTAGCCGGCGGATGCCTGGCCGCTGGAGCGGGCCGCGGCGAAGCCGCCGATGGTGGCCCACTCGAAGGACTGCGGGAAGTGGCCGAGGGTGAAGCCGTGTTCGGCGAGCAGGGCCTCGGCCTCGGGGGCGCGCAGGCCGGGCTGGAGCACGGCGGTGCGGGAGATCGGGTCCACCGCCTGGAGGCGGTTCATGCGGCGCAGGTCCAGGGCGACGAACGCGCTCCGCTCGGGGGCGAGTCCGCCGACGACGGAGGTGCCGCCGCCGAACGGGACGGCGGCCAGGCCGTGTGCGGCGCAGGCGCGCAGGACGGCGAGGACCTCGTCGTGGGTGGCGGGCAGGACGACCGCCTGCGGGACGTCGGCGACGTCGCCGGCGCGCAGCCGCAGCAGGTCGGGGGTGGACTTGCCGCGGGTGTGCCGGATGCGGCTCTCGGTGTCCGTGCGGACGTGCTCCGCGCCGCCTGCGGCCCGGGCGAGCGCCTCCAGCGCCCCGGGTCCGGCCGTTGGCGCGGGCAGGTCGATGTCCTCCAGGGCGAGGGCCGGGGCGGTGCACGGTGTGACGCCGAGCAGGTCGCGCAGCAGTCCGGTGACCGACTCGGGCAGCGGTGCCGCCTTGGCGGGGTCGCCCCAGCCGTTCCACAGCATGTCCATCGAAGGGTCGTCCTCACAGGTCGGTGTGCTCGGTTCGGGCGGCGGCGTCTCCGCCCGGCCCCCGGGGCGTTACACTGTGACACATGACGCCTATTCGTCACAACGGTGGAGACGGTTCCGGCAACGACCACGTGCTCGACGCGGTGCGCGACTGCGTGCTGGCCGTCGGGGTCCGCCGCACCACCCTCGCCGACGTGGCCCGCCGCGCCGGTGTCTCCCGGATGACCCTGTACCGGCGCTGGCCCGACCTGCGCACCCTGGTGGGCGACCTGATGACCCGCGAGTGGATCGACGTGGCGAGCCGGGCGATCCCCGCCCCCTCGCCCGGCACGGACTCCCGCGCCCGGATCGTGGCGGGCCTGGTGGCGGGGGTGGCGGCGTTCCGCGAGCACCCCCTGTTCCGCAAGATCGTCGACGTCGACCCCGAACTGCTCCTGCCCTACGTGCTGGACCGGCGCGGGGCGAGCCAGGAGGCGCTGCTGGCGCTGCTGGCCGACGCGCTGCGCGAGGGCCACGCGGACGGCTCGGTGCGCGCCGCCCACACCGAACGGCAGGCGCGCGCGCTGCTGCTGATCGTGCAGTCCTTCACCCTGTCCCTGCGCACCATGACCGACGAGGACGACACCGAGCTGGACTCCCCGGCCTTCCTCGGCGAGCTGCGCACCCTTCTGGAGAGGACCCTGACGCCATGAGCCACACCGAGGCACCGACCGGCTCGTCCCTCGGCGCGGACCGCCGTACCCGGGAACTGGCGGAGGCCGCGGACGGCAGAGTGGCCGACGTGCTGGTCGTCGGGCTCGGCGCCACGGGGGCCGGAGCCGCCCTCGACGCGGCCGCCCGGGGCCTCGACGTGGTCGCGGTCGACGCCCACGACCTGGCCTTCGGCACCTCGCGCTGGAGTTCCAAGCTGATCCACGGCGGGCTGCGCTACCTGGCCTCCGCGCAGTTCGACGTCGCCCACGAGAGCGCCGTCGAACGCGGGGTGCTGATGACCCGTACGGCGCCGCACCTGGTGGCGGCGCAGCCGTTCGTGCTGCCGCTGACGCCGCTGGTGTCCCGGGCGCAGGCGTCGCTGGCCTGGGCCGGGTTCCGGGCCGGTGACATGCTGCGCCTGGCCGCCCGTACGCCCCGGCAGGTGCTGCCCGCCCCGCGCCGGCTGTCGGCGACGGAGGCCGGGCACCTGGCGCCCGCGGTGCGCGCGGGGGGCCTGCGCGGCGGGCTGCTGTCCTGGGACGGCCGGGTCACCGACGACGCCCGCCTGGTGACCGCCCTGGCCCGGACCGCCGCCGCGCACGGCGCGCGGGTGCTGACCCGGACCAGGGTGCTGTCGCTGTCCGGGACCGGGGCCCGGGTCCGTGACGAACTCACCGGCGAGGAGGGCGAGATCCGGGCCCGCGCGGTGATCAACGCCGCCGGCGTGTGGGCGGCCGACCTCGTGGACGGCATACGGATCCGCCCCTCGCGCGGCACCCATCTGGTGCTGCGCTCGGAGCGGCTGGGCACCCTGCCGGCCGGGCTGCACATCCCGGTCCCCGGCGAGACCAACCGCTTCGTCCTGGTCCTGCCGCAGGGGGACGGCCGGGTGTACGTCGGGCTCACCGACGAACCGGTCGACGGGCCGCTCCCCGACGTGCCGGAGGTCCCCGAGACCGACATCGGCTTCCTGCTGGACGTGCTGGGGTCCGTGCTGCACGCCCCGGTACGGCGGGACGAGGTCGTCGGCGCCTTCGCGGGGCTGCGGCCCCTGCTGGACAACGGCGGGCACGACGGCGGCGACGGGCGGGCCCGCACCTCCGACATCTCCCGCCGGCACGCGGTGCTGACCTCCTCCGACGGTGTCACCACCATCGTCGGAGGCAAGCTCACCACCTACCGGCGGATGGCACAGGACGCCGTGGACGCGGCCGCGGAGGCCCGCGGCCTGCCCGCGCCCCCCTCCCTCACCGCCGACCTGCCCCTGGTGGGCGCCGCCGCACCCGGCCGGCTGCGCGCCCTGCCCGCGCCGCGCCGCCTGGTCCGCCGCTACGGCACCGAGGCCCCGGCCGTCCTGGCCCTCGCCGAGCGCGAGCCGCAGCTGGCCGAGCGGGTCCTGCCGGGCCATCCGGTCACCCGGGCCGAGCTGGCCTGGGCCGTCCGCCACGAGGGCGCCCTCGACGCGGCGGACCTCCTGGACCGGCGCACCCGCATCGGCCTGGTCCCGGCCGACCGCGCCGAGGCACTGGCGGTCGCCGGCGAGATCCTTTCGGAGGCCCGCGCGCTGAGCTGACCTGAGCGGAGGCGGCGGGGGGCCCGGTCCGGCGGGAATCCTGACGGACGCCGGACGGACGGGGCCCGGGAGCGAACGGCCGCCGGTCCCGCTCCGGGCAGGCGGGGGCTCATCCGGCACGCCCGAAGCGCCACGGAGAGCTCCCGCCTGATCGTGGCCGGTGACTGCCGGCCACACGACCTACCCGAGCGCTCCACGCGTGGGCACGCTCGTCGCCGCGCCGAGCTGCGGCACGGGCGAGCGGGCCCGGCAGCCGCGTAGCCGGATCGAACGCGTCCCGGTCCCCGGCGGGAGCGGGGCGTGCGAGGTGATACGGGCCCGCACGGAGGTGGCCCGGCAGGGAAGTGGTGCCGGCCGGCCCCCGGCCCCGGCCCAGTCCGCGCTCGCCTCCGACCGGCGCGGACGGGCCGGGCCGCCGGGGCCGCTTGCACGCGGACGTGGAGGCCGGGCCGGCCGACGACCGCCCCGCTCCGTTCCGGATGGGCGTCCCCGCCCGGCGGTCCCCTCCGCGGCCGCGGACGGACAGACCGGACGGACAGACCCGCCGACGGGCCGGCCTGCCCGCGCCTGGCAGGCCACGCCGGACGCGGGCCCGACCCGCACCGGCCGACGACCGCCCGCTCGGAGCCGGCTCAGGTGAGCGAGCCCGTCACCGCCAGGTCCCCGGTGCGGGGACGGGGGACCGTGCCGCTCGCCGGGGGCTCCTCGTGGCGCTCCACCCAGGCCGTCAGGGCGGTGAAGGCGGAGCGGTAGCAGGGCAGCATGGGGCGCAGCCGGTCGAGATGGGCGTCGTACAGGCTGTCGACGTGGTTGCCGCCCTCGATCCGGTAGTAGCGGTGCAGCCGGGAACGGCCCCGGTCGGCGATCATGCGGGCGTACACGTCGGACTGGACGGTGATGGGCAGCAGCGCGTCCAGGGTGCCGTGCAGGGTGATCATCGGTTTGCCGATGCGGCCGGTGAGCGCGATCCGGGCGACCGCGTCGTGCACCCGGCGGGGCCGCGCCGCGTAGTCGTAACCGGCGTCGGACGGGCACGGCGCGAAGATCTGCTCGGCGGTCGTTCCGGCCGAGGCGCCGGGGCAGGCGGGGTCGTAGCCGGGGTCGAGCTCCGCACGGTAGATCTTCTGGGTCAGGCCCCAGTACACCTTCTCGTGGTAGGGCCACAGGAACTCCGAGCCCCGGGCGAAACCGGCCGTGTACATGTCCTCGTCACCGGCGCGGCCGAGCCGGCGGGCGACGGCGGTGGGCAGGAAGGTGAGCAGGTTCGGGCCGTCGGCCCGCCACAGCGGGCCCTCCCAGTCGACGCCGCCGTCGTACAGCTCGGGGTGGTTCTCCAGCTGCCAGCGGGTGAGGTAGCCGCTGTTGGAGATCCCCGTCATGTAGGTGCGGCGCGGGGCGTGGCCGTAGTACTGGGCCAGCACCGCCTTGGCCGCCCGGGTGAGCTGGGTGGTGCGCCGGTTCCACTCGACGATCGCGTCGCCCGGACGCTCGCCGTCGGTGTAGAAGTCCGGGCCGCAGTTGCCCTTGTCGGTGGCGGCGAACGCGTAGCCCTGGGCCAGCACCCAGTCGGAGACGATGACGTCCATCGAGTACTGCTTGCGGACCCCCGGCGCCCCGGTGACGACCAGCTTGCCGTTCCAGTCGTCGGGCAGCCGGAGGACGAACTGGGCGTCGTGGTTCCAGCCGTGGTTCGTGTTGAGGCGCGAGGTGCCGGGGAAGTAGCCGTCGATCTGCAGACCGGGCACACCGGAGGGGTTGCGGGTGCCCTGGGCCGTGAGTCCGGCCCAGTCGGCGGGGTCGGTGTACGGCGTGCCGGTGAGGGCGCCGGTGGTCAGGTCGTCGTGGCGGGAGAGCTGCTGCCGTTCTGCACCGGGGACCGTGAGCCGGCGCCGGGCCGCGGAGCCGCCGTCGGCCCGGGCCGCGGCGGCGGGGGTGACCGCGGACGCCGCCAGCAGCGCGGCGGACAGGAGCGTGGTTCGTCGACTGGGGAGCATGACGCACATCGTTGGCCTCCCCGGCCGCCGCGACCATGGGCCCGACACCCACTCCAGCGGCGCCTTCAGTAGAGACGGCCCACATGCTTTTCCGGGTCGAGCGCCCCGGTGACGGCGAGCGGTCCCCGGCGTGCGGGGCGCCGACGGCTGCGGCACCCTACGGAGAGGGACAGCGAAGGGACATACCGTGGCCGAGGGTGGAAGGCCGCTCCGGCCGTCCGGACCGGGCCGGGAGGACGACGGCGCACCGGCGCACGAACCCCGGGCACGCCGGGACCGCGGGCGCTTTGCGCCCCGACTCGAACGGGTGATCGTACGGCGGACTCCCCCGCTCGGGAACGGCTCTCCCCCCGGGTTCACCGGAGTGGAGCACGGAACCTGCTGACCCGGCCGCTCGTCCCGGGCACGTACCCGGGAGACGGGATCCTGAGGAGTGATGCGACATGAGCCTCGACCCCGCGTCCAACCCGCCCGCACCCGCGGTGCGGCCCTGGACCGTCGACGACCTGCCCGCGCTCGAACCCGACCCGTTCCTGGACGAGGTGCTCCGTGAGGAGCCGATCACCCGGATCGCGCTGCCCCACGGCTCCGGGCACGCGTGGCTGGTCACCCGCTACGAGGACGTCCGCTTCGTCACCTCCGACCCGCGCTTCTCGCGCGAAGAGGTCGTGGGCCGCGACGTGACCAGCATGGCGCCGCAGGCCGTGGCGTCGCAGACCGCCGGCCTGCAGTACATCGACCCGCCCCGGCACACCCGGCTGCGCCGGGTGGTGGCCCGGGCGTTCACCGCCCGCGGCATGGAGCGGCTGCGGCCCATGGCGGAACGCACCGCCCACCGGATGCTGGACGCCATGGAGAAGGCCGGTCCTCCCGCCGACCTCATGGAGCACCTGCACACCCCCTTCCCCATCGCCGTCGTCTGCTTCTTCCTGGGCGCCGACGAGGACGACTGGCACCAGTGGGCGGGCAACTCCGAAGCCCTGCTCTCCCAGTCCACGGACGCCGAACGCAACCGGGCGGCCCGTATGGCGACCCGCGGCCGGGTCGTCGACCTGCTGCGCCGGCGTCGCGACGAGCCCCGGGACGATCTCGCGGGCGTACTGGCCCAGGCCGCCGAGGCCGGCGAGATCACGGACGACGAGGCCGTCTCCCTGGCCATGGCCGTCTACGTGAGCGGCGGCCACGCGGTGCGCAACAATAGCGGCTCCATGATGTACGCGCTGCTCACCCATCCGGAGCAGCTCGAACAGCTCCACGCCGATCCCGCCCTGCTGCCCAGGGCCGTCGAGGAGCTGTTCCGGTTCGTCCCCCACCGCAACGGCGTCGGCATCCCCCGCATCGCCCTGGAGGACGTGGAGCTGGGCGGTCACCTGATCCGCGCGGGCGAGGTCGTGTACAACGCCTACGTCGCCGCCAACCGCGATCCCGGGGTGTTCCCCGACCCCGACGCGCTGGACTTCGGCCGGGAGGGCCCCGGCCACCTCGCCTTCGGGCACGGCCCGCACTTCTGCCTGGCCGCCCTGATGGCCCGCATGGAGGCCGAGGTCATGATCAGGGCCGTGCTCGACCGGTTCCCCGGTCTCCGGCTCGCGGTCCCGGCCGACGAGGTCGAGTTCCAGCGCGAGGGCCTCATCCGCGGGCCGCGCACCCTCCCGGTGACCTGGTGGGACGACAGGGCCTGAGGGAGGACCGAGTTGCCCTGCGTCGTACCCGGCCTAGGGCAGGATCGAGTCGACGTAGCCGCCGTCCACGCGCAGGGCTCCCCCGGTGGTGGCGGACGCCTGCTCGGAGCTGAGGTAGACGACCATGTGGGCGATCTCCTCGGGCTCGATCAGCCGCTGGAGCAGGGACTGCGGGCGGTACTGCCGCATGAAGGCGCGCTGGGCCTCGTCCCAGGGCAGGTCGCGGTCGACGAGTTCGTACACGAAGTCCTCGACGCCGCCTGTGTGGGTGGGCCCGGCGATGACGGAGTTCACCGTCACGCCGGTGCCCGCCGCCTTCTTGGCGAAGCCCCGGCTCACCGCCAGCAGCGCGGTCTTCGACATCCCGTAGTGGATCATCTCCGCCGGGATGACGACCGCCGAGTCGCTGGCGACGTACTGGACGCGTCCCCAGCCGCGTTCGGTCATGCCCGGCAGGTAGAGCCGGGTGAGCCGCACGGCCGCGAGAACATTGACCTCGAAGTAGCGGCGCCACTCCTCGTCGGTGATCTCCAGCGGGTCGGCCGTGCCGAAGATGCCGAGGTTGTTGACGAGGATGTCCACCCGCGGCAGCGTCCGCGCCACCTGCTCCGCGCCGTCCTCGCCGGACAGGTCGGCGGCCACCGGCACGAGATCGGCTCCGGGCACCTCCTGCGCCAGCGCGGCGACGCTGTCGGCCGTGCGCCGCTCGTCACGTCCGTTGACCGCGACCCGTGCCCCGGCCCGGGCGAGACCGGCCGCGATCGCCGCGCCGATGCCCTGCGTCGAGCCGGTGACCAGAGCGGTGCGTCCTGAGAGATCGATGTGCATGAGTGAGCGGTTTCCCCTTTCCCCGTCCCGGGATGCGTGCCGTGGTCCGTCCGTGCGATCGCCCCGGTGGCCCGAGGCGGCGGATACTCGGTACGTCGGTGGACGCGCGGGCACTCCCGGGAGGAAGGGCGCGGCGGATGCGGTCGGCAGCTTGCTTCACCCCGCTGGGCGGGGCCCCCGCATGGCTGCGGGCCCACGACCCCGGCCTCGCCGCCACCCGACGCGCCGCGCGCACCGCGCTGGTGATGCCGGCCCTGTTCGCCCTGTGCGGTCAGGTGTTCCACTCCCCGGCGATGGCGACATACGCGGCGTTCGGGTCCTTCTCGATGCTCCTGCTGGTCGAGTTCACCGGGCCCGTGGTGCAGCGGCTGCGCGCCCACGCGGGCCTCGCGGTGGCCTGGGCGGTGCTCATCTGCCTGGGCACCCTCGCCGCCCGGCAGGGCGTGGTCGCGGTCGCCGCCACGGTCGCGGTCGCCTTCGTGGTGCTGTTCTCCGGGGTCGTCAGCTCCGTGCTCGCCGGGGCGTCTACGGCGCTGCTGCTCGCCTTCGTGCTGCCGGTGACCACGCCCGCGCCGCTGTCACAGCTGCCCGAGCGGCTCGCCGGCGCGGGACTCGCCTCGGCCGCCGCCCTGCTCGCCGTGCCGCTGCTGTGGCCGCGGCCGGCCGACGACCCGCTGAGCGCGCCGGCGGCACGGGTCTGCCGGGCGGCGGCGACACAGCTGCGCCTGGACACCTCGCACCTGACGGGCGGCGCCCACGCCCCGGGCCTGCCCGCGTGCCGGCGGGCCGCCGGCACGACCACCGCCGCCACGGCCGCGCTGCGCGACGCCTTCCAGGACACCCCGTACCGGCCCACCGGTCTGTCCGCCGGCTCGCGCGCCCTGGTGCGCCTGGTCGACGAGCTGACCTGGCTCAGCGCCATCGTGCAGGACAACGCTCCCCCGCCCGGGGGCCACGCGCGCTGCGACCCCCTCGCCCGCGCGGTGCGGCTGACCGCCGCGTCCGTGCTGGAGCTGACGGCCGCACTGCTGGAGGAGCCGCACGGCTCCCCGGTGGCGCTGCGCGCCCGGACGGCCGAACTGCGCGAGGCCATGAGCCGCATGGAGCGCGGCGCCACCGCCCGGCTCCCGGTCCACCTGCCCGGCCCGGACACCGAGCCGGAGGTGCTCGCCTTCCTCTCGACCCTCGACCTGTCGTTCCGCGCCCAGGAACTGGGCTTCGCCACCCTTCAGATCGCGGACAACGTGGACCTGGTGGCGGCGGCGGAACGACGCAGCTGGGCCGAGCGCCTGCTCGGCCTCGAACCGGGCGGCCCGGCCCAGCCGCTGGCCGCGGCGCGCGAGCGGGCCGTCGCGCACCTGAGGCCCAACTCGGTGTGGCTGCACAACAGCCTGCGCGGCGCGGCCGGTCTGGGCATCGCGGTCGCCCTGGTGCAGCTCACGGGCGTCCAGCACTCGTTCTGGGTGCTGCTGGGAACCCTGTCGGTGCTGCGCTCGAACGCGCTCAGCACCGGGCAGAACGCGGTCCGCGCGCTCGGTGGCACCCTGGTCGGCTCGGTCGTCGGAGCCGCGCTGCTCCAGCTCATCGGTCATCACGGCACCGCGCTGTGGTTCCTGCTGCCCGTGGCGGTGCTGGTCGCCGGCATCGCGCCGGCAGCCGTGTCCTTCGCCGCGGGCCAGGCGGCCTTCACCATCACCCTGGCGATCCTGTTCAACATCGGGCAGAACCCCGACTGGCACATCGTGCTGCTGCGTCTTCAGGACATCGGTCTCGGCTGCGCCGTCAGCGTGCTCGTGGGCCTGTTCTTCTGGCCGCGCGGCGCGGCGGCGGCCGTGGACCGGGCGCTCGCGGAGGCGTACGCGGGCAGTGCCCGCTATCTCGCGCGGGCCGTCGCGTACGGTGTGCGCCGCTGCGGGAACCGGCCCTCGGCGGCGGACGCCCCACTGGCCGAGGGGCTGGAGGCGGCGGCCGCCGCACGCCGGCTGGACGACGCCTTCCGCAGCTTCCTGGCGGAGCGCGGCGCCAAACCGGTCCCGCTGGCGGACCTGACCACCCTGGTCACCGGCATCGTCGGACTGCGGCTGGCCGCGGACGCGGTGCTCGGCCTGTGGCAGCGCGCGGACGAGCTGCACGCGGGCACGGACCGGGCTCAGGCACGGCTCGTACTGCTGAGCGCGGCGGGCCGGGTGTCCGGCTGGTACCGGGACCTCGCCCTGAGCCTGACCGGTCACACCGCCGTCCGCGACCCCCTGCCGCGCAACCCCGCGGCCGAGGCCGACCTGGTCGAGTCGGTCCGCGAGGACCTGCGCGACGACGAGGGCCGGGCCTCCGACACGGCCGTACGCATCATCTGGACCGTCGACCACCTCAACGCGGCCCGCAGGCTCCAGCCCGGCCTGGCCGCCGCGGCCGCGCCGGGCGACGGCGCCGCGTGAGCCGTACGCGGGTCACGCGGCGCTCGCTCGTCGCCGGGTACGCGGGTCACGCGTCATCGAGCCGGCGCACGTCCTCCTCGTCCCAGGTACGGGTGTCGCGCGGCTCGACGTACGGCTCCGCGTCCGGCGGGTACCCGCCCGCGATGGCGCGCTGGCGCACGGTCTCGGCGTCGAACTCCAGGCCGAGCAGGACCGCCAGGTTGCTGATCCACAGCCAGATGAGGAAGACGATGACACCGGCCATGGCCCCGTAGGTCTTGTTGTAGGACGCGAACCCGGCGACGTACAGCGCGAACCCGGCGGACGCCGCCATCCAGAGGAACAGGGCGAGGAAGCTGCCCGGGGTGATCCAGCGGAACCCCTTCACCTTGGCGTTCGGGGCGGCCCAGTACAGGATCCCGATCATCAGGGTGACGAGCAGGACGAGGACCGGCCACTTGGCGATCGACCATGCGGTCAGCGCGGTGTCGCCCATGCCGATCGCCTGCCCGGCGCGGCGGGCGATGCCCCCGGTGAACACCACGATCAGCGCGCTGGCCACGGCGAGCAGCATCAGGACGACCGTGACGCCGACGCGCACCGGCAGGATCTTCCACACCGGACGGCCCTCGGGCACGTCGTAGACGGCGTTGGAGGCGCGGATGAACGCGGCGACGTAGCCGGAGGCCGACCAGACCGCCAGCACGACGCCGACGAGGGCGAGGACGGATCCGGTGCCGGCGCTGCCCTGCAACTGCTCCACGGAGCGGGTCAGGATGTCGCGGGCCGGTCCCGGCGCGAGGTGCTTGAGGTTGCTCAGCACCTTGTCCGTGGTGGACCTGCCGGTGACGCCGAGCAGGGAGACCAGTACCAGCAGCGCCGGGAAGAGGGACAGCACCGCGTAGTAGGTCAGTGCGGCGGCCCGGTCGGTCAGCTCGTCGTCCTTGAACTCGCGCAGCGCGCCCTTGAGGACCTTGCCCCAGGCCTGCTTGGGGAGTTCGGTCGGCGCGTCGGGAGCCCGCCGCTCGACCTCGGGGCCGGGGCCGGCCTCCTCCGGCGCCGGCACCGCGGGTTCCCGCGCCTTCTCGGCCGCGTCGTGGTCGTGATCCTTGTGCCCTGGAAGATGCAGCTTCGCCATGTTCCCCGGGTACCCCGGTCTGCCGGGCTACGCCGCCCGAAGCGTGGCCGGCCCGCCCGGACGCCCGGTCACGGCCCCGCCGGGGGTGCCGGGGCCGGGCGGCCACCGGCACCCCCGGCGGTGATCAGGCCGCCGCGGCGGCCGGCCGGTCCGCTTCGCGCAGCAGATCGACCAGGGTGGCGCGGGCCCGGGCCACCCGTGAGCGGACCGTGCCCACCGGGCAGCCGCTCGCCGCGGCCGCCGCCGCGTACGGCAGCCCGGCGAGCTGCGTCAGCACGAACGCCTCGCGGCGCTCCCCGGGCAGCGCGGCCAGCAGGTCGAGCAGGACGACGCCCTCGTCGAAGCCGGGCAGGCCCCGGGTCTGGGCCCGCTCCACGGCCGCCTGCCAGTCGGGCGCATCACTGAGCCGGGGCCGGGCGGCCGCGTGCCGGTAGCTGTCGAGGACGGCGCGGCGCGCGATGGACAGCAGCCAGACGCGTGCCGAGGAGCGGCCCTCGAAGCGGTGCAGGCTGCCGAGCGCCCGCAGGAACGTGTCCTGCGCGAGGTCGTCGACGGCCTGGGGGTCGGCGCACAGGTGGGCGACGTAGCGCCGGACGTCGCGGTGCAGCGCGCGCACGAAGCGCTCCACCGCGTCGGGGTCGCCGCCGCGGGCGGCCAGGGCCCACGCGGTGACCGACTCGTCGGTCGGCGCCGGCCGGGCGGCGGGGGCGCGGTCCTCGCGCGGGGCGGGCAGGGCAGGAGTGATCACCTGGTGTCCTTCTCGGTCTCCGGGATCCGGGCCGCGCGGGCGCTGTGTCGGGCGCCGGCGGTCCGGTGCGAAAAGGGGGCCGGCCGCCAGGCCGGGTCCGCGAAGCCCCCTCGTCCGCCCGGCGGGCGGGCCCCGCGGCGTCCGGTGCGTGCTCTGGGGCACTCCCTGCTCGCAGAGCTCGGGGGTGCCGGGCGAAGACCCTCGTACCGGATGTACTCGGGGCTTCGCCCGGTGCGGCGGGAGTGCGTGCCGGGTGTCGTGGGGCAGGCGGGACTTCGCGGACACGGCCCGGGCGCTCACGCGGGTCGGCGTGTGCGGGCGTACGGCCGCGGCCCGGGCCGCGCACGGGCGGCCCGGGGTACCGGCTGTCGTCAGGCGACAGCGACCCCCGCCGGAGGGCCCCGGGAGATGATCGAGTGGACGAGACGCACCAGGCGCGGCGCGCGTCCCGAGCGCCTGCGGCGGGTGCGCGGGCGCGGGCGGTCCGCCGGGACGGGCAGGGCGAGCAGCAGGCGCAGCGGTGCCGCCAGCCGGCCGGCCACGGCGCGCAGGATGCGGAAGGCGGCGCGCTCGCCGTACGCCAGCCACAGCCCGCACAGCAGCGCGGCGAGCAGGTGGGCCGCGAGCATGCCGAGCGACGACGCACCGCCGTGCATGGCGTGGCCCGTGGGGTCCCCGGACGCCGGGGACCCCATGTCCGTCGGGCTCATGCCGTTCATGGGGCCCATGGCGCTCATGTCCATGGAGCCCGTCGCTCCCGAGTGCGTACGCCCCGTCCCCGCCGTGCCGGCCGGGTACGCGACCGCGGGCTGGGCGAGGGAGAACGCCTCGTGCAGCACGGTCTGCGCGGCGAGCACGGCGGTCACGACGAGCGGGAGCCCGCGCTCACGTCCGGCGAGCGACCAGCCGGCGGCGCCGGTCACGGCCAGGCCCGCGGCCAGGGTCCAGCCGGGCACGTGCCGGCCGGACATCAGCACGTGCGCCAGGGCGGCGAGCAGCACGCACACGACCGCGAACACCGCGGCCCGTACCGTGCGAGAACACCACCCTGCGGCCATGACCTCCCATCCTCGCATCCGGCCAGCGGTCGTCAGGTCCCCCTGCCGTCATGTCCCGTCGCCTCGCTCCCCGTTGCCTCGTGTCCCGGCGTCGTCCGCCTCGTGTCCCGGTGTCGTCATGGCCTGGCGTCGTAGGGCTCCCGGTGTCGTCGTGGCCCGGCCGGCGGGGCCGGTGCTACCGGCCGGCCAGGCTGGACTCGGGGCCGCGGTCACCCGTCGGCCCGGCGTCCCGCACCGGGTCGGGCGCGCCGCAGGGTACGGTCGCGAGCCGGGGCAGCAGGCAGGTCCAGAACTCCACCATGCGTTCCTTCGGCAGCCAGTCGCGCTCGCGGCTGCCGAGCACCTCGAAGCCGACCGTCGCGGCCACGACGGCGCCGGCCACGCAGTCGGCCGACAGGCCGTCCGCCAACTCACCGTCCTCCTGCGCCCGGAAGACGACCTCGCGGACCCAGCCGTGCCACGAGTCCAGCACCGTGGCGCCGCCGTCCCGGGCCGGGTCGCCGCCCAGGGTGAACCCGGCCCGCATGACGGGGTCGGCCGCCAGCGCGACGACCAGCCGGCGGATGGCGGCCACGAGTTCGCCGAGGGCGCTGCCGTCCAGGGCACGGCAACTCCCGGTCATCTCCTCCACCGTGCGCGCGGCCGTGCTCTCGATCTCCCCCGCGAGTGCGTCCTTGCTGGGGAAGTGGAAGTGCAGCGCACCGGCGCTCACCCCGGCCCGCCTGCTGATCGCGGGCAGGGAGGCGCGAGCGTATCCGTCGTGGGCGAAGGCCTCCGCAGCCGCGCGGATGAGGGCCTGCCGGGTGCGAGCCGCCCGTACCTGCTTGACCATGACGCTCTCCTTCTCGGCCACCGACGGGCCTCTAACCGCACGTTCAGTATGTTTACGGGGGTCCGGTGCGGCAAGGGCCGACGCGGCGACGGGCGGAATTCACCGGTGTGTACGCGAAGAAGTCCGCCGGGCGCGGCGGTTGAGACCCGCGCGGCCCCGGGCAAACCGCGTGCCTGGTTTGCCGGTCGGGCGCGCGGACGCCCCGTGAACGCGCGGAGGTCCGTCGCCCGGGCGGGCGGCGGACCTGCCGGCGGGTGCCCCGGCCCGCGCGACCTCAGGACGCGGCGGGACGCAGCACGACGGGCAGCGAGCGGAATCCGTTCAGCATGAAGGTCGGCAGGGGCGCCAGTTCCTCGGGCGCGCAGGCGAGTTGCGCCTCGGGGAACATGTCGAAGAGCCGGGAGAGGGCGGAGGCGGCCTCGATCTCGCCGAGCGGCGCGCCGAGGCAGCGGTGCGGTCCGTGGCCGAAGCCGAGGATGTCGCGGTCGGTGCCGCGCAGCAGGTCGAAGCGGTGTGCGTCGGAACCGTGCCGGTCGGTCTCGTGGCCGCCCGCGGCGAAGTTGACGAGGATGCAGTCACCCTTGCTGATACGCACCCCGTCCAGGTCGATGTCCTCGACGGCGAACCGCATGGGCGCGTACGCGCCCGGCGTGTGCACCCGCATGGTCTCGGCGACGACGTCCGCCCAGCCGGCCCGGCCCGCGCGCAGGTGCGCGAGCTGCTCGGGGTGGGTGAGCAGCGCGCCGGCCGCGTTGGTGATGAGGGTGGCGGTGGTGTCCTGCCCCGCGGCGATGAACATGAAGAGCGAGCCGAGCAGTTCGTCCTCGGTCAGGCGGTCGCCCTCGTCACGGGCCGCGATGAGCGAGCTGGTGAGGTCGTCGCCCGGCCGCTCCCGCTTGGCCTTCACCAGCGCGGCGAGCCGCCCGAACGCCTCGAGGCGCGCGCTCTCCATCTCCGCACCGCTGACGGTGGAGCTGAACACGGTGCTCAGCGCCGCGGACAGCGCGTCCGTCTCGGCGCCCCTCGGGACGCCGAACAGCTCGCAGATGACGCGCAGCGGCAGCACCTCCGCGTACGCGGTGCGCAGGTCGACGGGTGTACCGGGCGGCAGGGCGGCCAGTTCGCCCAGCAGTTCGGCCGACAGCTCCTGCACGCGGGGGCGCAGCGCCTCGGAACGCCGTGCGGTGAAGGCCCCGGCGATCAGCCGGCGCAGCCGGGTGTGGTGCTCCCCGTAGGCGAAGAGCATGTTCTCGTTCGCCACCCACGGGTAGAGGGGCCACTCCTCGGTTATCTTCCCTTCGATGAACGGCGGCCAGTGCAGGCGGGCGCTGCGCGAGACCCGCGGGTCGGTCAGCAGCCGTTCCACGTAGCGCTGCTGCACGACGGCCCAGGCGAGCACCCCTCCGGGCAGCTCCACCTGGACCGCGGGGCCTTTGGCGCGCAGGTGCGCGGCCTCCGCCATGTGGTCCTGGCCCGTGAGGTCCAAGGCGTACGGGCAGGCGGTGTTCTCCATCGGTGTGCTCCCTGGGTCGGTCCTGCATCACGGTGTGGCGTGGCGACGTGCCCATGGCAGCGGTGACCGGGCCGCGGCGCCCGGCGGGTGCCGGCGGCCGTGGCCCGCGGTCGGGACAGGTTCAGCCGGCGGCCGGAGCCGCTTGCGGGTCCAGGCGCAGCTCCATGGCTTCCTCGTAGACGCGCCTGCCCCGGTCGACCGACATGTCCAGACGGACGAGCACCGCGGGGACGGCGATGCTGGTCATCAGGTGCCGGTAGAGGTCGACCACCCGTTCCATCAGGTCCGTGTGGTCGTCCATGATCTTGGACAGCACCTGCGCCCCGGTGAAGGCCGCGACGAACGCCTTCGCCGCGGTCGCGACGTCGACCTGGGGCAGCACTTCCCCGTTCGCCTTGGCACGTTCGAGCAGCGCCGCGTTGTGCTCGACCCAGGAGGCCATCGGCACCCGCCGGTCCAGCCCGTCGTGCGGTGAGCCCTGGTCCACGGTGAGGCGGATGCTGCCGCGCACCATGGCGTCGCCGGAGCCCAGCAGGTGTGCGAGGAGGAAGCCCGAGTCGAGTCCCTCCTGGAGCACCAGTTCCCGCGGCGGCAGTTCCGGCACGGACTTGAGCTGGTCGGTCAGCACCGCCTGGGCGAGCTGCTCCTTGGAGGCGAAGTGGAAGTAGAGGGCGCCCTTGGTGACATTGGCCCGCTGGAGGATCTCCGAGATGGTCGCGGCCTCGTAGCCGACGTCGGCGAACACGTCGGCGGCTGCGATCAGGATGTTGCGCCTCGTCCTGATCGCTCGCTCCTGCAGGGCCAAGGCACTTCCTCCGCACTGGCTTCACGAACCCACCGGCCCCGAAAAGAAACCGACAGGTACGTATCCTGCCACCCGGGTAGATGCCCTTTCAAGCATGCGAGAGCCCCCTCCCTCCCCCAGCGCACGCGGACGGCCGGGCCGTCGCCGAGGGCCACAATAAAACCTGTCGCCCGGTATCTCAACGCCCATGAGGCACTTCCCCACCGCCGCCGAGGCGCCCGCCGGGGACCGGAGTTGAGCAAGTCGCGTCTTTCCGAGGCCGTTGGGGCATCGACAAGGCACCATTGTTCGGCCACCGTTGGCAGAATTTTGGCTTGATTAGCAAACCGGGAGGTCCGTATCTTCTCGTTCCACGCATTACCGCACGCATCCCCATCCTTCCGGATCCGCGACTACGGGAGAGGGTCATGACCCTTCTGACACCCTTGGTAAATCTCCCCTCCGTGCCGGAGTCCGGCCACTACGGCGGATATGGAACACTTCGTCCGGACGGGGGTCCGGCGGACGGCCCGTCCCCGGCGGACGGCCCCGCCGACGCGCTCGCCGCCGCCGGCGGCGACCCCGCCTTGGGTACGGTCGCCGAGTTGACCCGGCTCCTGTTCGACGGCGAGGACCGGGAGCGCGGCCACGGCATGTGGCGCGACCTCATCTCCAAGGACGTCTTCCGCCACCGCCCGGGGCTCGCCGCCGAGGAACGGGTCGCGCTCTCCTACGAGTTGCTGCGCCTGGTGAACGACACGGCCGGCGACGCCGAGCGACTGGCCGACGACCCGCGGCTCCTGGCGGCGCTGCACGAGTGGGCGGCGATCGTGGACGGCGGCGGAGGGCTGTGCACGGTGGCGAGCATCCACTACAACCTGTTCCTCGGCAGCCTGCTCGACCACGGGGGCGCGACGGGCCGGGACCTCTCCGACTTCACGAGCCTGCGCCGCACCGGCACGTTCCTGTGCACGGAGCTCGACCACGGCAACGACGCCTCGGCCCTGGAGACCACCGCCGAACCGGACCCGGTCACCGGAGGCTTCGTGCTGCACACCCCGCACGAGGGCGCGCAGAAGTTCATGCCCAACACCAGCCTCACCGGCGGCCCGAAGTCCGCGGTGGTGGCCGCCCGGCTGATCGTCGAGGGGCAGGACGAGGGCGTCTTCCTGTTCCTGACGCCGCTCAGCGACGAAAACGGCCTGCTGCCCGGGGTACGGGTGCGGCGGCTGCCGTTGCGCACCGGCGCCCCCGTGGACCACTGCCTGACCGCGTTCGACCGGGTTCCGCTGCCGCGTAGCGCCCTGCTGGAGTCCGAGCACGGCCGCCTGGACGCCGACGGCCGCCTGCACAGCAGCCTCGGCAACCGGCGCAAGCGGTTCCTGCGGTCCATCGGCCGGGTCACGATGGGCAAGCTGTGCATGAGCGGCGCCGCCGTCGGCGCGACCCGCGCGGCGCTCGCCCTGGCGGTCAGGCACGGCGACCTCCGGCAGGTCAGCGGGCCGCGCGCGGGCGAGCGCATCCCGGTCAACGCCCACCGCCCGCACCACGGGCGGCTGCTGAAGGGCGTCGCGACGGGCTACGCCATGACCTTCCTGCACCGCTCCGCGCTCGCCCGCTGGGCGGCGGAGCACGCCGGTCCCGACACCGGGCGGCGGGCGGAGGCGGAGCGGCTCGTCGCGATCGCCAAGGGCTGGATCACCTGGCAGGCCCGGGACATCGCCGTCGAGTGCCGGGAACGCTGCGGCGCGCAGGGCCTGTTCGCGGCCAACGGCCTGTCCGAGTTCCCGCACTACATCGAGGGCACCATCACGGCCGAGGGCGACAACCTGGTGATCTGGGTGAAGGCCGCCGCCGAGATGCTCTTCGAGCACCAGCCGGACCGGCGGGACCCCGAACCGCCCGGTGAGGTGGAGCGGCTGGCGGACCCCCGGCATCTGCTCGGACTGCTGGCCCGGGCCGAGGCCGTGTGGCAGGACCGGGCCCGCACGGCACTGCGCCGGGGCCCCTCCGGGGATCCGGTGGAGCGGTGGAACGGTGCGTCCTCCGCCGCCCTGGAGATGGTCTCGGTGCACGCCCGGCTGCGGGCGGCCGAGGCGTTCCTGGACGCGGCCGCCGCGGCCCGGCGCCCCGAGGCCCGCGCCCTGCTGGAGCGACTGTGCCTGCTGTTCCTGCTGGAGCAGGTCGGCGGGCACACGGGCGACCTGCTGGCCGACGGCCACCTGTCCGCCGACCAGGTACGCGCCCTGCCCGGGTTCCTGGACGACGTGGTGCGCGACCTCGCCCCCCGGATGACGGATCTGGTCGACGCGTTCGACCTGCCGGCCGCCTACCTGGACGCGATCCCCCTGACCGCCTCCGGCCAGACCCGCCTCACCGACCACCTCACCAGCGAGGAAGCGGCCGACTGGGCGTCCGAGCGGTAGCGAGAAGCGGCGACGGCCTGCCCGCGGCTGCCGGGCCCGGCAGCCGTTCCGCGCGGCAGCCGGACCGGCAACGGTTTCGCGCGACCGCTGGGAGCGATGACGGCTTCTCCGCGCAGCCGGGGCCGACCGGAGCTCCGCGCGGCAGCCGGGAGCGGAGAACCGTCTGCCAGCGGCAGCCGGTCCGGCTGCCGTTCCCCGCGGCAGCCCGACCGGCCGCGGTCGCCCGCAACTGCCAACCACCGCAACGCCCTTCCCGGTAGCCGTGGCCGGCGACACGCCCCGGGCCCCGCGAGTCGACGGCAGCCTCCCCGCGTACCCCCGGTAGGCGGCGGCGTTCCACCGCCGTCGGGGTCGGCGCCCCCGCCGTCAGGGCCGGGTGAGGCTGTCGATCCAGGACGTGAGGCGTTCGCCCTGGGTGCTCATGATCGTCGGGTCGCGCAGGGTGTGGGTGAGGACCGACATGCCCTGGTAGGCGGCGACCAGTTCGAGGGCGAGGGCGTGGGCGTCAGGGCGCCCCAGCTCGGTGAACTGGCCCGCCGTCCAGTCGATCAGGGCCCGCATGACCTCGGAGACCGCCAGGTCCGGGCCGTCGTCGCGTTTGTCCAGCTCGGTGGCGAGGGTGCCGAAGGGGCAGCCGAAGCGCGCCGCGGTCTCGCGCTCCTCGACCCAGCCGGCGACCAGGGCCTTCAGCCGGTCGGCCGGGCCGGGCAGCGCCTCAAGGCGGCCGGTGAGCGCGGCGAGCCGGTCGCGGTGCGCCCCAACGGCCGCCTCGACCAGCTGGTCCTTGGTCTTGAAGTAGTAGTACACGTTCCCGACGGGCACGTCCGCGGCGCGGGCGATGTCCGCGAGGGTGGTCTTCTCCACGCCCTGCTCGTGGAAGACCCGCACCGCCGCCTCGACCAGGCGTTCCCGCTTGCCGCCCCGCCGGGCCCGGCCGGGGGCGGCCGCCCGCACCGCACCCGCTTCTGAGTCAGTCACCTGACTGAGCATAGACATCGCCGCCCGGAGCGCCTACCGTGGGCACTTAGTCAGTCAACTAACTAACTCAGGAGAACTCATGATCGTGGTGACGGGCGGCACGGGGAACGTGGGACGGACGCTGGTGGCCCGGCTCGCCGCCGCGGGCGAGGCGGTCACCGCCGTCGCCCGGCACATCACCCCTGAGGACGTCCCGCCGGGCGTACGGACGGTCGCCGCCGACCTCGGCCGGCCGGCCGACCTCGCCCCCGCGCTGGAGGGGGCCACGGCGCTGTTCCTGCTGGTGGCGGGCGACGATCCGGACGGCATCCTGGAGCAGGCCGCCGCGGCGGGAGTCCGCAGGGTGGTGCTGCTGTCCTCGCAGGCGGTGGGCACCCGCCCGCACGGCTACGCGCACGCCGCCGGGTTCGAGGCCGCCGTGGCCCGGTCGGGCCTGCGCTTCACCGTGCTGCGCTCCGGCGGGATGGCGTCGAACGCGTTCGCCTGGGCCGAACCCGTCCGGCGGCACCGCACCGCCGCCGCGCCCTTCCCCGACGTGGCGCTGCCCTTCGTCGACCCGGACGACGTCGCAGAGGTCGCCGCCGCGGTACTGCGCCAGGACGGGCACGACGGCGTGACGTACACGCTGACCGGGCCCGGGGCCACCACGCCCCGGCAGCGGGCCGCCGCCCTCGCGGACGCCCTCGGCGAGCCGGTGGACTTCGTCGAGCAGACCCGCGAGGAGGCCCGCGCGCAGCTCGCGCGGTTCATGCCGGACGCCGTGGTGGAGGGGACGCTCGCCGTCCTGGGCGAGCCGACCGCCGAGGAGCGGACGGTCACCGACGACGTCCGGCGCGTCCTCGGCCGGCCCGCGGCCCCGTTCGCGGCCTGGGCGGCGCGCAACGCCGCGGCCTTCCGCTGACCGGGAGTCGGCGGCCGCCGTGGGCGAGGGTGCCCGGCACACCGCTCAAGGGAGGTCCTGCTCGGCCCAGATGACCTTGCCCTCCGCCGTGTAGCGGACGCCCCAGCGGTGGGTGAGCCGGGCCACCAGGAAGAGTCCGCGGCCGCCCTCGTCCGTGCTCCGGGCGTGCCGCAACCGGGGAGCCGTACTGCTGCCGTCGGCGACCTCGCAGGTCAGGCGCGCGTCCCGGAGCAGCCGGAGGTGAATGGGCGAAGCGGCGTAGCGGACCGCGTTGGTGACGAGCTCGCTGACGATGAGCTCCGTCGTCATGGCCAGTTCCGCCAGCCCCCAGGCCGCCACCTGGCGTGTCGCCTCCGCCCTGACCCGGCCGACGGCGGCGGGGTCGGCGGGCACCTCCCACGAGGCGACCCGGTCCGCGTCCAGGGTGTGGGTGCGGGCCAGCAGCAGGGCGATGTCGTCGGGCTGCGGCGCGGGCACCAGCCGCCGCACCGCCGAGGCGCACAGCGCGTCGAGGCCGGTCCCGCTCCCGGTCAGTGCCTCGCCGAGGCGTGCCATACCGGACTCGACGTCGTGGTCGGCGCCCTCGATGAGCCCGTTGGTGTAGAGCCCGAGCACGCTGTTCTCGGGCAGTTCGATCTCGCCGGTCTCGAAGGCCATGCCGCCGAGGCCGAGCGGCGGCCCGGCCGGGATCTCCGGGTACCAGGGGGCTCCGCCGGGTGCGACGACGACGGGGGGCGGGTGCCCGGCCCGCGCCATGGCGCACCGCCGGGTGGCCGGGTCGTAGACGGCGTAGAGGCAGGTCGCGCCGATGAAGGTCGCCGTGCTCCGGGTGGCCGCGTCGCGGCCGGCCTCCTCGTCGCTCAGCCGCAGCACCAGGTCGTCGAGGTGGGCGAGCAGTTCGTCGGGAGGCAGCTCCATGGCGGCGAGGGTCTGCACCGCCGTCCGCAGCCGCCCCATGCTCGCGGCCGCGGTGATGCCGTGCCCCACCACGTCGCCGACGACGAGTCCCACCCGCGCCCCGGACAGCGGGATGACGTCGAACCAGTCGCCGCCGACCCCGTCGGTCGGGTCCGCCGGGAGGTAGGCCGAGGCGACCTCGACGGCGGTCCCGCCGGTGATGGCGTGCGGCAGCAGACTGCGCTGCAGGGTGACCGCCGCGGTGTGCTCCCGGGTGTAGCGGCGGGCGTTGTCGACACACACCGCCGCGCGTGCCACCAGTTCACGGGCGAGCAGCACGTCGTCGGAGCCGAAGGGGACGGGGTTGAGCGAGCGGGCGAAGGTGGTGACCCCGAGCGTGGTGTTGCGGGCCCGCATCGGGACGGACATCAGCGAGTGCAGTCCGAAGTCGCGGACGCGGGCGGCCCGTTCCGGCTGTTCGGCCAGCCACCGGGAGTCGGCGGGGTCGAGCACGGGCACGAGGACGGGCTCGCCGCCGAGCAGCCGGTCCACGTCCCTGGGCGGCGGCAGGAAGTCCACCTCGTCGCCGACCCGTGCCACCGCCTCGGGGCAGCCCTCCCGCACCGACCGCAGTCCGGCGCGGCGCATCGCCGGCCAGGGCGGCGCCGGTCCGGCGTCGGTCAGCCAGGTTCCGTGGCCCTCGCTGCTGAACACCGGTTCCAGCAGGTCGACGATGACGAAGTCGGCGAGGCGGGGCACCGAGAAGTCGGCGAGTTCCTGTGCGGTGCGCAGCACGTCGAGGCTTCTGCCGATGGCGGTGCCCGCCTCGTTGACGAGCGACAGCAGCCGGCGGGCGGTCCAGCGCTCGGTGATGTCCATGACCATGTAGCAGATGCCGGTGACGGCGTCGTCGCCGTCCACGAGGGGGAAGAAGGACGTGGAGTAGGCGTGCCTGCGGTGCGGGTCGGCCCAGCTCCAGCCGATGTACTCGTAGTCGGTGACCGGGGTCCGCGTCGTCAGCACCTTGCGCATCAGCCCCTCGAGGGTCTCCGGCTCCAGTCCGGGGAGCAGGTCGCCGAGCCGGTGCCCGAGCCGCTCCTCCCGGGGCACACCGCCGAAGCGTTCCAGCGTGTCGTTCAGCCAGACGTAGCGCAGGTCGAGGTCCACGACCGCCATGCCCACCGGTGACCTGGTGAGGAAGCCGTCGAGGACCCACTCGCCCATCGCCCACTGCGGGCGCTGCTCGCGCGCCGAGACGAGGAAGCACTCCTGGCCGCCGACGGCGAAGACCGGCGAGACCCGCAGGTCGACCTCGAGGCGGCGGCCGTCCCGGTGCCGGACGTCGATGCGGCCGCTCCATCCCGTTCCGGTCCGGCACCGCCGTGCGACGGCGGCGGCACGGGCCGGGTCGTGGGGGACGCCCTGGATGCGGGCGGCCGGGCGGCCGACGACCTCCTCGGCGGGGCGGCCGAGCAGCGCCTCGGCACCCGGGGTCCAGCCGATCACGACGCCGTCCGCCGAGATGACCGCGGCCGCGTCGGTGGCGGCGTCGAGGAGCGCACGCGTCTGCCCCGGGGTGGACGTGTGCAGGCCCTTGCGCACAGGTTCCATCGGGTTCCGTCCTCCCTCTCCCCCATGGTCCCGCCAGTCCGGCCGGCGCGCACGGTCCGTCCCTGCGGTTGGGGCGCGGGCGGCGCCGGATGCAGCATGGAGGTATGAGAAGACGGTGGACCAGCGGTCACCGGGGCTCCGGCACGCGGCCGTACGCACCGACGGCCAGGGCGGCCGGTGGAGGTGGAACTGGCATGACAGTGGACTCCCTGCCCGCGGACGACGACGAGCACAGCCCGGAGCCGCCCCGGCCGACCGGCCTGCTGGACGTGCTGAGCGTGGCCGCCGTGGCGCTGGACACGACCGGGCGCATCGTCTTCTGGACCCCGCAGGCCGAGGAACTCTTCGGGTACACCGCCGAGGACGTGCTCGGGAAGTACGCGGCGCAGATGCTGATCCGCCCCGAGCACGTCCAGGCCGTGGTCGGCCTGTTCACGGAGGTGCTGGAGACCGGGCGCGGCTGGGCGGGCGCCTTCCCGATCCTGCACAAGGACGGCAGCAGCCGGCTGACGGAGTTCCGCACCATGCGGCTGCTGGACGACGTGGGAGACGTCTACGCCCTGGGCATCGCAGCCGACCACTCCCGGCTCCAGCGCGTCGAGACCGACCTGGCCCTGTGCGAGCGGCTGATCAACCAGTCCCCGATCGGGCTGGCCCTGCTGGACCCGGAACTGCGCTATCTGCTGGTCAACCCTGCCCTGGAGCGGATCGACGGCATGCCCGCCGAGGAGCACATCGGCAAGTCGCTCGCGGAGGCCGTGCCGTTCCTGGACGTCAACACCGTGGAGTCCGCGCTGCGTCAGGTGCTCACCACGGGCATCCCGCTGCTGGACCAGTACCACGTGGGCCGTCCCCCGGTCGACCCGGACCACGAGCACGCCTGGTCGCTGTCCCTGTACCGGCTCGAGGACCATGGCGGCCGGGTGCTCGGGGCGGCCGCGTCGGTGGTGGACGTCACCGAGCGGCACCACGCGGCGGCCGAGGCGGACCGGGCACGGCGCCGGCTCGCGCTGATCGCCGACGCCTCCACCCGGGTCGGCACCACGCTGGAGGTGGAGCAGACGGCGCGCGAACTCGCCGACATCTGCGCGCCGGTGCTGGCGGACGTGGTCGCCGTCGACGTCCTCGACTACGCGCTGGCCTTCCGCCGCGTCCGCCGCCCGGAGAACGGGCCCGAACTGTTCCGCGCCCTCGCCCTCAAGGCCGCCCACCCCACGGTGGCGCTGCGCGCCGCCGATCCGCCCGGTGACCTCGCGGCCTACGACGGCGACCGGCTGGTCACCCTGTGCGTGCACACCGGCCGCCCGGTCCTGGTGCGGCACGTCGGCGCGCGGGACCTGCCGCGCATCGCGCGGGACGCCGAGGCGGGTGCGCTGCTGGCCAGGGCCGGTGTGCACTCGTACCTGGCGGTGCCGCTGATCGCGCACGGCGAGGTGCTGGGCGCCCTGGACCTCAAACGCACCCGCAATCCGCTGCCCTTCGACGATGACGACGTCGTGCTCGCCGGCGAACTGGCCGGCCGGGCCGCCGTGGCCATCGACAACGCGCGCTGGTTCCAGAGCGTGCGCAACACCGCGCTCACCCTGCAACGCAGCCTGCTGCCCGACCACTCACCGCACCACACCGGCCTGGAGCTGGCCTCGCGCTACCAGCCCGCCCAGGCCACCAGCGAGGTCGGGGGCGACTGGTACGACGTGATCCCGCTGGCGGGCGACAAGACCGCCCTGGTGGTGGGCGACGTCATGGGCAACGGCATCGACGCCGCGGCCACCATGGGCCGGCTGCGCACGGCGACGTGCGCGTACGCGGACCTGGACCTGGAACCCGCCGCGGTGCTCCAGCACCTGGACAAGATCACCTGCGACCTGGAGCACTACATCGTCACCTGCCTCTACGCGGTCTTCGACCCGCACACCGGTCGGTGCACCCTCGCCAACGCCGGGCACATGCCGCCCGCGCTCGCGCGGCCCGGCCGGCCGGCCGTGCTCCTGGACCTGCCCCCCGGGGCACCGCTCGGGGTCGGTGGCATCGCGTTCGAGGCCACCACGACCGAACTGGTCCCGGACGACCTGCTGGTGCTGTACACCGACGGGCTGGTGGAGACGCGACAGCACCCGATCGACGACCGGCTCGCCGTGCTGCTCGGATTCCTGGACGAGCCGGCCCGGCCGCTGGAGCAGACCTGCGACCTGCTGCTGTACGGGCTGCGCCATCCCGACGACCACGACGACGTGGCGCTGCTCGTCGCCCGGGCCCTGTGACACGGGGCCGTGCCCGGCCGCGTGGTGGGGGCCGCCCGTCGGTGCGACGCTGGGGGGAGAGTGTCCCAGGGAGCGGAACCCAGGAGGCCCGATGGGACGGGACGTCCCGGCGCTCGTCTTCACCCGCGAGGACCGCCGCCGGTACCGGATCAAGATGCAGGAGTGCCTCGACGCCTTCGCGCAGATGCTGCGCGAGTCGCGGTTCGAGGCCGAGCGACCCCAGGTCGGTCTGGAGATCGAGCTGAACCTGGTCGACGACGACGCCGAGCCGGAGATGCGCAACACCGACGTGCTGGAGGCGATCGCCGACCCCGCCTGGTCCACCGAACTGGGCCGGTTCAACCTGGAGATCAACGTGCCGCCCCGCGCGCTGACGGAGGGCGGTCCCGACGCCTGGGAGTCAGAGATCCGCGCGGCCCTGAACCACGCGGAGGAGCGGGCCAGGTCGGTGGACGCGCGGCTGGTCATGGTGGGCATCCTGCCCACCCTGCGCCAGGCGGACATCGGAGAGGGGACGTTGTCCGAGAACCCCCGTTACCGGCTGCTCAACGACCAGGTCTTCGCGGCGCGCGGCGAGGACCTGCGGATCGAGGTGGACGGCACCGACCGGCTGCGGACGTACGCGGACACGATCACCCCGGAAGCCGCGTGCACCAGTACGCAGTTCCATCTCCAGGTGTCGCCGGACAACTTCGCCGCCTACTGGAACGCGGCGCAGGCCGTCGCGGGGGTGCAGGTCGGGCTGTCGGCCAACTCGCCGTTCCTGTTCGGCAAGGAGCTCTGGCACGAGACCCGGATCCCGCTGTTCGAGCAGGCGACCGACACCCGCTCGGAGGAGATCAAGGTGCAGGGGGTGCGGCCCCGGGTGTGGTTCGGGGAGCGCTGGATCAACAGCGTCTTCGACCTGTTCGAGGAGAACCTGCGCTACTTCCCGGCCCTGCTGCCCCTGTGCGACGAGCAGGACCCCGGGGAGACCCTGGACCGCGGGGACGTGCCCGAGCTGTCCGAACTGACCCTGCACAACGGGACGATCTACCGCTGGAACAGGCCGGTCTACGCCATCTCCCACGACAAGCCGCACGTCCGGGTGGAGAACCGGGTGCTGCCCGCCGGGCCGACCGTCGCGGACACCCTCGCCAACGGCGCGTTCTACTACGGGCTCACCCGCGCCCTGGTGGAGGAGGACCGCCCGGTGTGGTCGCGGATGTCGTTCGCGGCGGCCGAGGAGAACCTGCACACGGCGGCCCGGCACGGTATCGAGGCGCGCCTGTACTGGCCCGGGATGGGCGAGGTGCCGGTGCCCGAACTGGTGCTGCGGAGGCTGCTGCCGCTCGCGCACCGGGGTCTCGAGCACTCCGGCATGGACGCGGCGTGGCGGGAGCCGCTGCTCGGCATCATCGAGCAGCGCTGTGTCGTCGCCCGCAACGGGGCGGTGTGGCAGAAGGAGATGTTCCACCGCATCGAGGCCACCAGTCACGCCGGCCGCCACGAGTCGCTGCGGCGGATGACGCAGCTCTACATCGACTACATGCATCTCAACGCCCCCGTGCACACCTGGCCGGTGGACTGACCGGGACGGCCCGGTCGGTCAGACGGGCCGCTGCTCGTCCCGCCGCCGGCCGTCCTCCCGCGCGCCCGGCCCGCCCGACCCGTCGCCCGTGCCGGTGGCCGTCCCGGTGGCCGTCTCCGTGGCGGGCCGCGCGGCGCCGGAGGGACGCCGTACGACGAGGTCACGCACCTCGTAGGACATCTCGGTCGTCTGCGCGGCGGGGCGGGGATGGTAACGCCCGGCGCTCACCGAGAGGTTGACGATGAGGTGAGCCCGCCAGTCGCGGCCGACGCCCCGGGTGTCGGCGAAGGCGCGCACGCCGTTCACCCACCACACCACGGAGCGGACGCCGAACTCGGTGCGCAGGTCGACCCACGCCCCCGGGCGCACGGCGGGGTCCTGGTAGTAGTCGCCGGCGCCGCGTACGTGGTTGGTGAACTCCAGCAGGTCGGGGTTGTCGGGGTGGTACTCGAAGACGTCGATCTCCTGGCCGCCGTCCCGCCAGGTCCAGATGGCCGGCCAGGCGCCGACCTGCCGGGGCAGCCTGACCCGGGCCTGGAGGACGTCCCCGGAGCGGACCATGAAGCCCTGCCGGCTCCCCTCCGTGGTCAGCAGGCCCGTGTTCCACCTCCCGTCGGGCCGCCGCCTGGCCCGGAAGACGCCGGAGCGGCTGTAGTCGGCGTCGGACACGAGGTGGTCCAGTTTGTCGTCGTCCGGGTTCTCCGGGCCGCCGTCGGGGTACGCCCACGAACGGCCGGCGACCCACTGGGCCGCCGACGCGAAGTCCGCGGTGAACACCACGTCGGAGCCGGAGGGCGAGCGCGGAGCCGGGAGCGGGTCGCCCGGCGCAGGAATGTGCATGACCGATGTCTCACCGGCAGGGCCGCGGCCATGCGCGGGCGGCCCAACATGACCGCGGGAACGACCCGTGTGGGTGAACCGGCCCCCGGGCGCGGCCGGTCAGCCTTCGGCGAGCACCAGGACGAGCGGGATGCCGTGGCACGGCACGAGGCGCACGCCGTCGTGGACGGCGGGCCTCCCCTCGGCGAGCACCTCGCCGAAGTCCGGGCCGCGGGTGAGGGAGCCGGCCAGGTGTGCGGGGTCGGCGGAGGCGGCGACCCGGCCGCGGGCGTTCACCAGCCGGGCGGGCCGGCTGAGGCTCCGCAGCAGCGGCAGGACGGCCGCCTCGAAGTGCCGCAGGTACACGTCGGCGGCGGCCACACCGGCGAACCGCCCCTGGATCCAGACGGGTTCGGACAGCGTGAGGCTGTACTCGTCGGAGCAGAGGTAGTCGACGTACGGTCCGGCCACGGCCCGGTGCCCGGTGTCCCGGGGCAGCGCGAACCAGTCCCAGTGCGTGTAGTCGGAGTAGGCGGACTGGCCGGGGTCGAGGTCGAGGAGGAGCGGGCGCACGTCGCCGTCGGCGCCGGACTGCCACCACTCCAGCCAGGCGGGCACGTCGGTGAGCAGCCCGGGAGCGGCCACGAAGCCGGCGCCGGAGACCAGTTCCTCGCGGGTGAGGCGCAGGTGCAGGCCGGGGCGCAGGGCGGCGAGGTCGGCGCTTGCGGGCCGGCGGCCGGCGGCGGTCACCCGGTCGAGCAGGGCGGTCGTGTCGGCGCGGGTGGCGGCGACCGCGTGGAAGACCGCTTCCAGCGCGCCGCCCACCTGGGCGGCCACCCATGGCTCCGCCTCCGTGTCGGGGGTGGCGAGCCCGGAGCTGACGCCCATGGTGTCCTCCAGCGGGACGGGAACCTGGACGCGGCGCGGATCAGAGGGTCAGGCGTACGGCGACGAGCCGCGCCGCCGACTCCCTGACGCACCGCTCGGCCAGCGTGCCGGCCGTTTCGTGGGCCCCATCTTGCACGGCCGAGATCACGGCGCGGTGACGTTCCGCAACTTCTTCACGACACGCGTCGTCGGCGAGGACGAGGCACAGCAGCGGGCCCACCTCGCTCTGCAGCGCGACCTGTTCGCGGGTGAGCCGGGCGGACTGGGCGGCGGCGGCGAGTTCGACGTGGAACCGGCCGTACAGCCGGCTGCGGCCCGGCGCGTCCTCGGCCCCCGCCAGTTCCTCGGCGGTGCGGCGGAGTGGGCGCAGGTCCCCGGGTTCGGTGCGCTGGGCGGCGAGGCGTGCGGCGGCCCCGGAGAGGGCGGCCCAGTGATCGCCGAGGTCGCGCAGCTCCTCGGTGCTCCAGCCGCGCAGCCGGGCCCTGAGCCGGTCGTCGGCGGGGGCCTCGGGCAGGGAGACGAAACTGCCTCCGCCGCGGCCCCTGCGGGTGGTGACCAGGCCCTGCTGCCGCAGCGCCATGAGCGCCTCGCGCAGGGTGACCGTGGAGACCCCGAGCTGCCCGGCCAGCTCGCTCTCGCCGGGGAGTTGCTCCCCCTCGGCCAGGAGGCCCAGTTCGATGGCGTCGCCTATCCGGCGGGCGACCGCGTCCACGCGGGCCCGGTTGTCCACCGGGCTGAAGACGGCCCTGCGTGCGCCGCCTTCCATCTCGTTCTGCCTCACGGCCACCACCTCGTGCGTTGACTCAAGCTTTACCCTAAGGGACCCTTGAGCTTTGAAGTATGACTTCATATGTTTAAGTTCAACGTTCAGCGCGCCAGAAAGGTTCCCGCATGGAGGGACTTGCGATCCGGCTGCAGGATCTGCGGAAGTCGTTCGGAGAGACGGACGCCGTGGCCGGAGTCGACCTCGAGATCCGGGACGGCGAGTTCTTCTCGATGCTCGGCCCGTCCGGCTCCGGGAAGACCACGGTCCTGCGGCTCATAGCCGGTTTCGAGACGCCCACCGCGGGCCGGATCGAACTCGCCGGACAGGAGGTCACCGGACTGGCCCCGTTCGAACGCGACGTGCACACGGTCTTCCAGGACTACGCCCTGTTCCCGCACATGACGCTGGAGCAGAACGTCGCCTACGGACTCAAGGTGCGCAAGGTGCCCAAGGCCGAGCGGCTGGTGCGGGCCCGCAAGGCACTCGCCGAGGTACGGCTGGAGGGGTACGGCCAGCGCCGCCCGGCCCAGCTCTCCGGCGGGCAGCGCCAGCGCGTGGCCCTCGCCCGCGCCCTGGTCGGCCGCCCCCGCGTCCTGCTGCTCGACGAGCCCCTCGGCGCCCTCGACCTGAAGCTGCGCGAACAGATGCAGGTCGAACTCAAGGCCCTCCAGCGGGAGGTGGGCATCACCTTCGTTTTCGTCACCCACGACCAGGAGGAGGCCCTGACGATGAGCGACCGGATCGCGGTCTTCGACCAGGGCCGCATCGCCCAGGTCGGCACGCCCGCCGAGATCTACGAACGCCCGGCCACGTCCTTCGTCGCCTCCTTCGTCGGCACCTCCAACCTGCTCGACGGCGAGACGGCCCACCGTCTCGTCGGCACGCCGGGCACGTACAACATCCGCCCCGAGAAGATCCGGGTGCTCAAGGAGTCCGCCGAGGCGGACGAGCCGGAGCACGCGACCGCCACCGGCACCGTGGCCGAGGCCGTCTACCTCGGCGACGCCACCCGCTTCCTCGTGGACCTCGACGGCGGCGGCCGGCTCACCGCACTCCAGCAGAACCTGGAGACCTCCTCCGAGGACGTCGCCGCCTACCGCGGCGCCCGTGTCCGCCTCCAGTGGCACCGCGGCCACGCGGTGCGCGTCCCCGCCTGACCGGCCCCCGACGCCCCCGCAGTTACCCCTCACTCCCCCGACATCCCCGTCCCCCATGGAGTACGTCGTGCGTCTCACCCGAACCCTGCCGGCCGCGGCCGGCGTCGCCGCGCTGCTGCTCACCGCCGCGTGCGGCTCCGGCTCCGGCGGCTCCTCGGCCACCGGCCTCAACCCGCCCGACCTCAAGGCACCCGCCAAGCTCGGCAAGACCGAGGGCCAGGTCAACCTGGTCGCCTGGGCCGGCTACGTCGAGGACGGCTCCAACGACCCCAAGGTGAACTGGGTCGGCGACTTCGAGAAGCAGACCGGCTGCCAGGTCCACTCCAAGGTCGCCGCCAGCTCCGACGAGATGGTCAAGCTGATGAAGACCGGGGAGTACGACGCCGTCTCCGCGTCCGGGGACGCCTCCCTGCGTCTGATCGCCTCCGGCGACGCCGCCCCCGTCAACACCGCCCTCGTCCCCAACTACAAGGACGTCTTCAGCGGCCTGAAGAAGGGAGCCTGGAACTCCGTCAAGGGCCAGATGTACGGCATCCCGCACGGCCGGGGCGCCAACCTGCTGATGTACAACACCGAGAAGGTGAAGCCGGCGCCCACCTCCTGGTCCGCGGTCTTCGACGACGCGGCGAAGTACAAGGGACACGTCACCGCGTACGACTCGCCGATCTACATCGCGGACGCCGCCCTCTACCTCAGGGCGACCCGGCCCGAACTGAAGATCAAGAACCCGTACGCGCTCGACCAGAAGCAGTTCGACGCGTCCGTCGCCCTGCTGAAGAAGCAGAACGCGGACATCGGCGAGTACTGGAGCGACTACCTCAAGGAGATCTCCGCCTTCAAGAGCGGCGACTCGGTGGTCGGCACCAGCTGGCAGGTCATCGCCAGCCTCACCGCCGGCGAGGGCGCCAAGATCAAGGCGTTCGTGCCCAAGGAGGGCTCCACCGGCTGGTCCGACACCTGGATGGTCTCGGCCAAGGCGAAGCACCCCAACTGCGCCTACAAGTGGCTCGACTGGATCGTCTCCCCCAAGGTCAACGCCCAGGTCGCCGAGTACTTCGGCGAGGCCCCGGCCAACTCCAGGGCGTGCGCCCTGACCAGTGACAAGAACTTCTGCGACACCTACCACGCGGCCGACGAGGGCTACTGGAAGAACATCGCCTTCTGGAACACGCCCATCGAGCAGTGCCTCGACGGACGCACGGACGTCCGCTGCGTGCCGTACGCGAAGTGGGTGCAGGCCTGGACCGAGATCAAGGGCTGAGCCGTGACGACCGACACGCCGCCCGCCGCCGGACGGGGCACCGTCCGGCGGCTCGCCGGAGCCCTGCACACCAGGCCACGGCTCCGCCTGACCCTGCTGCTCACCGCCCCGCTGCTCTGGCTGGCGGTCCTCTACCTCGGATCGCTGACGGTCCTGTTCGTCTCGGCGTTCTGGACGACGAACTCCTTCACCTCCGAGGTGGTGAAGGTCTGGTCGACCGACAACTTCCACACGCTGTTCACCACACCGGTCTTCCGCCAGGTGATCCTGCGCAGCGTCGGGGTGGCCCTCGCGGTGACCGTCCTGTGCGCCGTGATCGCCTTCCCGGTCGCCTTCTACACCGCCCGGGTGGCCGGGCCCAGGTGGCGCCCGCTGCTCGTGGTGGCCATCCTCACCCCGCTGTGGGCGAGCTACCTGGTGAAGGTGTACGCCTGGCGGCTCATCCTCTCCGAGGGCGGTCTCGCCGACTGGATGCTCGCGCCCTTCGGGCTGAGCGGCCCCGGCTTCGGGCTCCCCGCCACCGTGCTGACCCTGACCTACCTGTGGCTGCCGTACATGATCCTGCCGATCCACACGGCGCTCGAACAGCTCCCGGCGAACCTGCTGGACGCCTCCGCCGACCTCGGCGCGCGGGCCGGCCGCACCTTCCGCTCGGTGGTGCTCCCCATGGTGCTGCCCTCGGTCGCCGCCGGTTCCGTGTTCACCTTCTCGCTCAGCCTGGGCGACTACATCACCGTGCAGATCGTCGGCGGCAAGACCCAGCTCATCGGGAACCTCGTGTACTCCAACATCGAACTCAACCTGCCCATGGCGGCCGCGCTCGGCACCGTCCCCGTCGTCGTGATCGTGCTGTACCTGCTGGCGATCCGCCGCACGGGCGCCCTGAACAGCCTGTAGGAGAGGAGCGACATGCATCTCGGCCGCACCGCGCGCACCGCTCTGCGCATCGGCGCCGCACTCGGCTTCGCGGTGATCTACGTCCCGCTCCTGCTGGTGCTCGTCAACTCCCTCAACCCGGACCGCAGCGCGAGCTGGCCGCCGCCCGGACTCACCCTGCACTGGTGGTCGGTGGCCGCGGACAACTCCGGCGCGCGCGACGCCGTATGGGTGTCCGTGAAGGCGGGCCTGGGCGCCACCGCCATCGCCCTGGTGCTCGGCACGCTCATCGCGTTCGCCGTGGCCCGGTACCGGTTCCTGGGCCGCGGCACCGTGTCCTTCGTCGTGGTGCTGCCGATCGCGCTGCCCGGCATCGTCACCGGCATCGCCCTCAACTCGGCCTTCGGCACCGTGCTGCGGCCGCTCGGGGTGGGGCTCGGCCTGTTCACCGTGATCGTCGGCCACGCCACCTTCTGCATCGTGGTGGTCTTCAACAACGTGGTGGCCCGGCTGCGCCGTACGTCCGGCTCGTACGAGGAGGCGGCGATGGACCTCGGCGCGACCACGTTCCGCGCCTTCGTGGACGTCACCTTCCCGCTGCTGCGCTCCGCGCTGCTCGCCGGCGGTCTGCTCGCCTTCGCCCTGTCCTTCGACGAGATCGTGGTCACGACCTTCACCGCGGGCCCCGGGATCCAGACCCTGCCCATCTGGATCTTCGACAACATGACCCGTCCGCAGCAGGCACCGGTGGTGAACGTGGTGGCCGCGGTCCTCGTCCTGCTGTCGGTGATCCCGATCTACCTGGCCCAACGCCTTTCCGCCGACACGGCAACGTCCAGCCGGGTCTGAGGGTGCCTCCGGCTGGGCGGGGGTGGAGTAAGCCCCGGTCGGCTGTGGGCGAGGTGCGCTCCGGTCGGCTGTGGGCGGGATGCGCCCCGGCGGAGTGTGAGCGGAGTGCGCCCCGGCCGGGTGTGAGCGGAGTGCGCCCCCGATGGGGTGCGAGCGGGGTGCGCCCCGGCCGGGTGTGAGCGAGATGTCCCCCGATGGGGTGCGAGCCGGGGGTGGGCCGGCCGGGTCCCTGCGGGCCGGTGCGAGCCCGAGCGGTGCCTGCCGGCCGGTGCGAGCCCGGTGCGGCGCCTGTCAGCCGGTGGGAGACCGGTGCGGCGCCTGTCGGCCGGTGCGAGCCCTCCGGGCGCGTGCCGGCTCGGTGCGCACCCCGCCTGTGCGCGTCGGCAGGGAGTGCGTTGCGGCGTGCGCGTCGGCCGGAGTGCGCTGCGGCGTGCTCTCGGTGCGAGCCGTGGGGGACGCGTGCCGGCCGATGTGCGCCCCCGGTGGGCGCGTGCCGACCGGAGTGCGCTCTGTCGGTGGGCGTCGGCCTCGTGCGCCGCGGCAGGGCGTGAGCTCCGACGGCTGCGTACCGCCGGTCTCCACTCCGGCGGGCGCACGCCAGCAGGTGTGCTCCCCGACTGGAGCATGCCGGCCGGTGTGAGCCGCGCGCGGGGTGCGCGCCGGCCGGTGAGAGCCCGGTTTGCGCACCGGTCGGGCGGTGAGCCGCACGGTGAGAGCCCGACGCCAGGCGCGCGGCCGGTGTGCGCCAGGGCGGGGCCGACGGGCCCAGGCGTAGAGCCGGTGTGCGCCCCGGCGGGGCCGACGGGCCCGGGTGTGCGGCCGGGGTGCGCCCCGGCGGGGCCGACGGGCCCGGGCGTGCGGCCGGGGTGCGCCCCGGCGGGGGCCTTTGCGTCGGCTGCTGTGGGCCCCGGCGGGTGTGCGCCGATCCGGGGCCGGGGGGCGCGGCGCGGTGGTGCCGTGGGGCAGGGGGACGCGGCCTTTCGTAGGCTGGGGGAACCCGAAGCTCCTCCGGGAGATGGGCCCGCAGGCGGGAGAGCGTCTCGTGATCGAACTGGCCGCGGCATTCGCCGTCGCGGGAGCGGCGAGCAACGCCGTCGGCACCGCGTTCCAGCGCAAGGCGGCGTCCACCACCCGTGGCGCGGGGGTGCGGATCCTCGCGGAACTCGCACGCCGGCCCGTCTGGATGGTGGGCATGGCCGGGGTGGTCGGCGCCGCGGTGTTCCAGAGCCTCGCGCTCGTCAACGGGCCGCTCGCGCTGGTCCAGCCCCTGTTCATCCTCGAACTACCGTTCGCCCTGCTGGTGGCCGGCCCCCTGATGCACCGCCGGATGCCCAGCTGGGGCTGGTGGGGAGTCGGCGGGGTGGTGGTGGGGCTGGCCGCACTGCTGGCGTCGGCGGCGCCGCGCGGCTCCACCGACCAGGCCCCGCTCGTGCGGTGGATCCCGGTCCTGGTCGCGTGCGTGGGCGCGATGGCCGCGCTGATCCTGTCGGCCGGCCGCGGCCGGCCGCCCGCGCGCCGCGCCGCGCTGCTCGCCGCGGCCGCGGCCACCGGCAACGCCCTGACCGCGGCGCTGCTGAAGTCGGCCACGGGGACCTTCGCGGACGACGGCTTCACGGCGTTCCTGCTGTCCTGGCAGACGTACGGCTTCGCGCTGGCCGGCGCGGGTGCCGTGATCCTGCTGGAGAACTCGCTGCAGGCCGGTCCGCTGGTGGCGTCGCAGCCCGCGCTGACGATCGGCGACGCGATGGTCAGCCTGGCCCTCGGGATGGTCCTGTTCGGCGAAAGCATCCGCACCGGCTGGTGGCTGGTGCCCGAGGCGCTGGGGGCCGGCCTGATCGTCGTCGGCGTGTTCGTGCTGAGCCGGGCCGTCCAGCGCATCAGGGAACCGTCGCGGACCGAGACCGACCGCCACTGAGACACGGGGCCGGTATCGGCCCGGGCCGGCCACCGCCGAACGTAGGCCGTCGCCGTCCGCGGCCGGCCGAGACATATACGACCGGGCGCATGCAGAACGGCACACATCGCCGCCGGACAGAAATCCGACAAAAAACTATGAGTCCGGTATGGCGCGGAATGAATGCCAAGAGCCCGGCGAGGGCCGGACGGCCGGCGCGCCATCAATGGTTTCCACGGCGCACACACCACGGTTACCGGCCGGCCCGTTGAATCCTGTACGGCCATCACGCGAGCAGCACAACCACCGCCCGGAACAAGGCTGTTGAAGGCACTCCGCGTGGCGGACGTTCCCCCATGTCAGTGATAGCATCCCGGCGTCTGCGACCTTGGACCACTCGGCTCAGACCCCGTATTGAGATCGGGCCGGTTCTCAACACGACGGCGACCGAGTCGTACCGAGCGGTTGTGCCACGGATTCCCCCGATCCGTCCGCCGACGACCGCAGGCCACACAGAGGAAAGGTTTCCATGACTCGAGACGCACTCGTCTGGTGCCTGGTTGCGGCGACGGTGATCGCCGTGGCCGCGGCCCTGGTGCTCAGTCGCCGCAACAAGGCCATGGCGGCGAAGAAGCAGCAGGCCGAGGCCGCCCTCACCCACAGATTGAGTGAGGCCGACGGGCAACTGGCCACCTTAAGAGCCGAGTTGCACCGGCACCAGACCGAGCACGACAAGACCATCCGGGAAGCCGAAGAGGCGGCCGAGGAAAGCACCAAGGCCGTTCTCAAGGGTTCCGCGCGCTTTCTCCAGAGCCTGGCCGCGGAGCAGTTGACGCTTCTCGAGGAAATCCAGCGCAAGTACGGCGGCCACTCCGTACTCGGCGACCTGCTGGAAGTCAGCCACGCCAATGCGCAGATGGCCCGCAAGGCACAGGGCATCGCGGTGATGTGCGGCGCTCCGCTGGGCCGCCGGAACAGGGCGGCGAGCGTTTATGACGTGGTGCGCAGCGCGCAGGGCCAGATTCGCAACTTCCGCCGCGTGGAAATCATGCAGCAGACCGGTTTCGCGTTGAAGGCGTCCGCGGTTTCCCCGGTCGCCCTCGCCGTCGCGGAACTCCTCGACAACGCTGCCAGCTTCTCCCAGCAGGGCTCGCCCATCGAGGTCAATTTCCAGCGGGTCCAGAAGAACCTGTGCATCGTCATCGACGACGCGGGCGTCGGAATGAACGACGAGGAGCGGCAGAAGGCCTCCGCCCTGCTCTCCGGTGACTTCCGCCCCCGGCTCTCCCATCTGGGCAACCAGCCGAAGTTCGGCTTCCCCGTGATCGGCCTGCTCGCCCGGCAGTACGGGTTCCGCGTCGACGTGACCGGCGTGTCCCGGTACGGCGGTGTGCGGGCGGTCGTGCTGCTGCCGGAGGAGCTGTGGACCGAGGAGGAGACGGCACCGGCCGAGGACCTCCAGGTCAGCGGTATCCGCGGCACCGTCGGGCGGCCGGAGCCGGTGTCCCGCACGGCGCACGGCCTGCCCCGCCGGGGAGCGCGCCAGGTGCCCATCGCCAGTGTTCCCGACCAGGAGTCCGCGGCCGCGCCCGCGGCGCCGGCGGAGGACGCGGGCCGGGCGGCGGGCCGGAGCCTGGGAGCCTTCCAGCGCGGCACGCTGTCGGGCCGCAACCTCACCTCGGCACCGTCCGAAGGGTCCGATGACGCATGACCACCGACCTGTCGTGGATGCTCGAGGACATCGTGCACAACGTGCCGAAGGCGCGGCACGCCGTCCTGCTGTCCGCGGACGGCCTGCCGCGCGGCTCGACCGACGGCATGGACCGCAAGGACGTGGGGACGATCTCCGCCGCCATGGCGGGCATGCAGTCGCTCAGCCGGGCGACCTCCCACTTCGCCGGGCCGGGAGAGGACAGGCAGTGGAACCAGACGATCATCGAGTTCTCGCACGGCTGGATCTTCCTGATCGGAGCCGGGCAGGGCGCGTATCTCGCGGCGGCCGCCGCGCCCGACGTCGACATGCAGCAGATCTCCTTCCGCATGCACCGGCTGGTCGCGCGGCTCGGCAACAACCTCACCTCGCCTCCCCGGGTGACCGCCGAGGACGGTGACGGGCAGGAGGGCCGCGGCTCGGCGCGGACCGGGGCCGGAGCCGGCACGGGCATCCCGATCGCCGACCTCGACGACGTGGTCGGCGACGTCCAGGGTGCCCGTCACGCGGTTCTGCTGGGCGCCGACGGGCTGCCGCGCGGCGCGACGACGGGCATGAGCCAGGACCTGGCGGACACCATCTCGGCCGCCATGACGGGCATCCACGCCTACAGCCGGGCCACCTCGCAGTTCGCCGGGGTGTCGCAGAACGCGCAGTGGCGGCAGACGGTGATCGAGTTCCAGCACGGCTGGATCTTCCTGATCTCGGCGGGGCACGGCGCGTTCCTCGCCGCGGCCGCCGAACACGACGCGGACATCGAGGAGTTCACCACCCGTCTGCATCAGGCGGTGCCGCGGCTGAACGCACACATGGCACCACACGGGGAGGCGAGCCGCACGTGAACGACGAGCCGGATCAGGAACTGGAGCTGACGTCGGCGTTAGTCCCGCTCTTCGTCATCACGAACGGGCGTGGTCTTCCCCCGGACCACGCCTACGAGCGGACGGCCCTGGTGTCCGCGCACCAGGACGCCACCGTCTCGGCCCCCACGCTCTCCCCGGAGGCGCGTCAGGTCCTGGAGCTGGTCAGGGACGGCTTCCTGTCCGTCGCGGAGGTGGCCGCCCACACGCATCTGCCGCTGGGAGTCGTACGGATCCTCCTGGCGCAGCTGGAGGAGAGCGGTCTCATCATCGCGCGGAAGCCGGTTCCGCGTGCCGAACGTGTCGACCGAGAAGTGCTCAACGCCGTACTCGACGGCCTCAAAGCCCGATTCGGAGCGTGATTCGTGTACCTGGATTCAGGTGTCCTCACCGCGGTGAAGATCCTCGTGGTGGGTCACTTCGGGGTCGGGAAGACCACGTGCATCGGAAGCATCTCCGAGATCGAGCCGCTCAGGACCGAAGAGGAGATCACCGAGGCCAGTGTGGGGTTCGACGACCTCTCGGGGACCCCGGACAAGACCACCACCACGGTCGCCATGGACTTCGGCCGCCTGACCATCAGCGACGAGGTGGTCCTGTACCTCTTCGGCACGCCCGGTCAGGAGCGTTTCAAGGAGATGTGGGAGGAGCTGTCCCGGGGGGCGCTGGGCGCGCTGGTCCTGGTGGATCCGGAGCGGCTGTCCGAGTCGTTCCCGGTGCTGGACCTGGTCGAGCGGTTCGGCCTGACGTACGCCATCGGCGTCAACCATTTCGAGGGCACGACCGACTATCCGCTCACGGAGATCCGTGAGGCGCTGAACCTGTCCGACCGGACACCGGTCGTCGCCTGCGACGTCCGGGACGAGCGGTCGGCAGCGCAGGCGCTCATCACCCTCGTCCGTCACCTACTTTCCCTTCTCGGCTAGGAGTCTCCCCCCATGCACCAGCGTCCCGGCGGGCCACCGCCCGGCTGCCCCGCGCACGGCAACACGCAGCTCTACGGACCCGAGTTCGGCTCCGATCCCGACGCACGCTACGCGTACCTGCGCGGCCTCGGCCCGAGCGCGCCGGTCGACATAGCCCCCGGGGTGGAGGTCGAGCTGGTCACCAGTTACGACGCCGCCCTGTACATCCTGCAGAACCCCGCCTCGTTCGTCCGGGACTCCCGGCGCTGGCGGGCCCTGAACGAGGGCCGGGTGCCCGAGGACAGCCCGGCGCTGCCCATGATGGGGTACCGGCCCAACGCGCTGTTCAGCGACGGCGCCGCGCACGCCCGGCTGCGGCAGGCCGTCACCGACAGCCTCGCCACCGTCAACGAGCTCCAACTGGTGCGCCAGACGCAGCAGTCGGCCGAGTACCTGATCAGCCGGTTCAGCTCCGACCGGCTCGGGCAGGCGGAGCTGATGGCCGAGTACGCGCAGCCGCTGCCGCTGCTCGTCTTCAGCGAGCTGTTCGGCTGCCCGCCGGAGATCGGTGACCGGGTCATCGTCGGCATCAGCGGCATCTTCGACGGCACGGCCGGCGCCGACCTGGTGCTGGGCGAGGCGCTGGGCGAGCTGATCGCGCTCAAGCGCCGCCGCCCCGGGACCGACCTGACGACCCGTCTGATGGAGCACCCCTCCCAGCTGACCGACGAGGAGGTGCTGCACCAGCTGGTGACGCTGCTGTCGGGCGGCACCGCGCCCCTGTCGGCGACGATCGGCAGCAGCAGCGCGCTGATCCTCGGCGAGGAGTGGCAGACCGGGCTGCCGGTCGAGGACGCCGTCACCCAGGTGCTGTGGAACTACGCCCCGATCGCCAACTACGCGGCCCACTACCCCACTCACGACGTGGAGCTGGGCGACCGGGTGCTGCGGGCGAACGACCCGGTGGTGATCTCCTTCGCGGCCGCCAACACCGATCCGCGGCTGGCGGAGCACCGTGAGCAGCTCAGCGCCAAGGCCCATCTGGCCTTCGGGGCCGGACCGCACGCCTGCCCGGCGAAGGACCCGGCGTTCGTGATCGCCGTCACGGCCGTGGAGACCCTGCTGAACCGGCTCCCCGACGTGGAGGTCCGGGTTCCGTTCAAGGACCTGAACTGGGTTCCCGCTCCCTGGAGCCGTTCCCTGGTGGCCCTGCCGGTGCGGTTCACGCCCCGCGCGGTGGCACCGTCGGCCGCGCAGGCGCCGGTCTCCGAGCCGCAGCCGGCCGTCCCCTCCGCGTACCACGTCGCACCCCAGGCGTCGCGGCCGGCGGCGGCAAACGCTTCCCGTCCCAAGCCCGGTCTGTTCAGCCGGTTCCTCGCCTGGACCAGAGGAGAGTGACCTAGGCAACTCTCCACGTGAATAGTCATCTTGTATGTGTCGGTTGGCCGAGGGGTATGCATGGCGGCTGATGCTGAGATCAAGAAGGAGCCATCGTGGAGACAGCGATAACTCCGCCTGTCGACAGACGCTTCGCCGTACCGTTGTTCTCACGGCTGCGGACGGCGAAGGGCCAGGCCAACCCCTTTCCCCTCTATGCCGAACTCCGGTCGGGGGGCGGAGTCGTCGCAGCCCCCTGGGGCGGGCACCTCGTCACCGGTTTCGACCTGTGCGACCAGGTCCTGCGCAGCAGGGAGTGGCTGGAACCCGACACGCGGTGGCGGGAGGAACAGGGGGACGGCACCCGCTGGACCGCCCCGTCCTCACGCGAGATGAGCCGGACCCTGCCCGCCCTCAACCCGCCGGACCACACCTGGGTGCGGCGCTCGGCGGGCATGTTCGACCGCGCCTCGCTCGAGGACCTGCGCGGCACGGTGGGCCGGATCACCGGCCGGCTGCTGGACACCCTGGCCGCGCGCCTAGACGAGGGTGAGGCGGACTTCAACGCCCTGGTGAGCGAGGAGCTGCCGGTCGCCACCATAGGACACTGGCTCGGGCTGCCCACCGCCGACTTCGCCCGGCTGCGGGACCTCACCCACGACCAGGTCTTCACCCAGGAACTGCTGCCGTCCGCGAGTCAGCTGGCGAAGTCGGACGCGGCCACCGCGCAGCTGCGCGCCTACTTCACGGAGCTGGTCCGCGAGCGCCGCGCCCGCCCCGGTGACGACCCCGTCTCCCGGTGGATCGCGGTCTGGGACACCCTGGAGAGCGACCAGGACAAGGCCGACGAAGGGGTCTACTTCCTGGCCCTGTTCGTCCTGCTGGCGGCGCTGGAGACCACGTCCACGCTGCTGTCCACGGCGACGCTCCTGCTGCTGGAGCACCCCAGGCAGTGGGACTGGCTCACGGTCCACCCCGACCTGGTGCCCGCCGCCGTTGAAGAATCGTTGCGCTACGACCCGCCCACCCACGTGATCAGCCGCGTCTGCGCACAGGACCGGCTCCTCGGGGGCGTGGAGGTGCGCAAGGACGAGATGGTCCACCTCATGGTGGCGGCGGCCCACCGCGACCCGGCCAAGCACGCCGACCCCGAACTGTTCAACCTCCACCGCAAGCCCGCGCACCTCGCCTTCAGCGGAGGCATCCACTACTGCCTGGGCGCGCCGCTGGCCCGCCTCGAGGCACAGACCCTGCTCCACCAACTGGTCAGGCGCTTCCCCCGTCTCACCCTCGTCCGCAGACCCTCCTGGGCCCCCCGTGTGGCCTTCCGGCGCCTGCTGAACCTGGACGTCGCCCTCTCATGACCCACTCCCCCCTCCCCTCCCCCCACTTCCCCTACAAGGCCCTGCACGTCGAGTACGACGGGCCGGTCCTGCGGGTCCGTCTGCTGCCCACGTCCGAGGGCAGCACGCTGACCGTCGCCGCCCTCGACGACCTCACCGCCCTGCTCCACAGCCTGCACGACCGCCCCGACGTCCGGGTGCTGCTCCTGTCGTCGGACGGCGAGGACTTCTGTCTGGGCGCGGACCGCGGCGAGTACCGCGCGGCGCTGGCCGAGGACCCCGGCGGGTCCGTCATGCGCCGGATCGCCGACAAGGCGTACCGCGTGTGCGACGCCCTGGAGAACACGCACGCCGTCACCATCGCCCGGCTGCACGGCAAGGTGGTCGGCGCGGGCCTCGCGCTCGCCTCCTTCTGCGATCTGCGCGCCGGTGCCGACGACTGCCGGTTCCGCATGCCCGAGATCGGCATCGGCCTGCCGCCCGCCTGGGGCGGCGCCATGGGCCGGCTGATCGTCGAAGGCGGTGCGGCCAGGATCCGTGAACTCATGCTCACCTGCGAGACGTTCGACGCGGAGACCGCCCAGCGACTCGGTCTGCTGCACAAGGTCGCCCCGCTCGACGGACTCGACGCGGCCGTCTCGGCGTGGGTCAGGCCCCTCGTCCGGCGCTCGCCCGAGGCCCTCACCCTCACCAAGCGCATGTTCGCGGGCCACTCCCGGGCCGCCCGCACCGCCGACGTGGCACTGCTCGACGCCCACCTGCTCACCGCGCAGCTCACCGCGCCCCGCCCGTAGCCGGGCACGCCCTGCCCCGTCCGCGAAGTCCCGTCCGTCCCGCGCCCTGCGGGCGGACGACCGGACTTCGGGGACACGACCTGGAAGCGGCCGCCGTTCCCCGTCCCGTCCTCGCCCCCTGGGCGGGGAACGGACCGCGTGGTAGCGTCGCGCGGTGTCCAAGATCGAGATCGACGCGGTGACGGCCGAGTTCTTCGGGGCCTTCGACAACCGCGGCGGCAGGGCCGCCGACGTGGCGCGCATCCGCCGGCTCGTCCTGCCCGGCGGGATCATCGTCATGACCGGCCCGGACTTCACGGTCTACACGGTCGAGGAGTTCATCGCGCCCCGTCTGCGGCTGCTCCGCGACGGCCGGCTCACCGAGTTCTCCGAGTGGGAGACCTCCGAACACACCGAGATCGTGGGCGACATCGCCTCCCGCGTCGGTACGTACCGCAAGTCGGGCGTCCGTGACGGCGAGCGGTTCGAGGGCGGCGGCACGAAGACGATGCAGTTCGTCCGCACCCCGGACGGCTGGCGGATCGCCGCGCTCTCCTGGTACGACCATCCCTGATCAGCGCCGCGAAGACGCCGAGGGGCGGGCCGTGTGCCGGCGGCACGGCCCGCCCCTCGGTCGTGGACGGGCGGATCCGGGGTGGGGGCTCCGCCGCTTCGGTCAGCGTGCCTTGTTCAGCTTCTCCAGGGCCTTGGCGAACCCGTTGGCCCACAGCTGGTTGACGCGGGCGCGCTCGGTGGCGTTCGGGTAGCGGTTGGTGCAGGACGTGCCGGGGCCGCCGCCCGACATCAGCTCGCTGCACGGCCCGCTGTAGTGGTCCGGCAGGCCGAGCACGTGGCCGGTCTCGTGCGCCGCGACGCGGATCGAGTCGTACTGCCGGTTCTGCGCGTAGTCGAGGAAGATGTAGCCGCTGCCGTGGCCGTCCGTGGAGGCGTATGACCCCCGGCTGTCGTTGCCCTCGTAGTAGGCGAAGTCGGCGCCGCCCGAGGTCGCCTGCAGCTTGACGTTGGACACGGAGCTGTTCCATATCGAGGCGGCGCTCGATATCTGCGAGCGGAAGCTCGGCGCCCGGGAGGCGTCGTAGTAGACGGTCACCGACTGCAGGCCCGGGTGCGCCGCCTGCTTCTTGGCGACCGAGGCGAGGACGGCCTCGAAGAACGCCTTGTTGTTCCCCGCCTCGGCGGCCGAACCCGTGTACCGGGACGGCGCCGGGGTGGGTGCCGCCTCGGTGTGGGCGCTCGCCGGGATCGCGGTGCCCAGCGTCGCGAACGCCAGGCCGACGGCGAGCGCCACGGCTCTGCGGGTGGCCTTCACCGAGGTGACGGACGTACGGATCGAAGTCATGTGGGGGGCTCCTTCTCGTTCGTGTGGGGTGGTGAACGATCGGTTGCCCATGAGTTTCGGGCAGCCCACCGGCCGGCGGATGATGGCAACCGGGGATAGCGCGCGGCTATCACCGCGAACACCGGTACGGCAGTTGGCCTTTGAACATCTGGCGCCCCATCAGTCACCGCCCTTACGCTCCCGGTATGGAGCTGGAGGTGAGGCACCTGCGCGTGCTCTGCGCCATCGCCGACGCCGGGAGCCTGCACCGGGCCGCCCGGGAACTCGGCATGGCACAGCCCTCGTTGAGCACCCAGCTGCGCCGGATCGAGCAGACGCTCGGCGGCCGGCTGTTCACCCGCGGCCGTACCGGCAGCCGCCCCACCCCGCTCGGGCACATCGTGGTGAGCCGGGCCCGGCCGCTCGTCGCCGAGCTCGCCGCGATCGTGGCCGAGACCCGGGCGGCGGCCGCGCGGGCCGCCGACGGCCCCCGGCTGCGCATCGGCGCCACGGCCAGCCGGGCCCTGCCGGGCTGGCTGCGCCTGCTGCGCGCCCGGGTCCCGGCCGTCGAGCCGAGCCTGCAGATGGACGTGTCGGCGAACGCGCTGCTGCGCATGGTCGCCGAGGGCAGGCTCGACCTGGCGTTCGTGCACGAGGTCGAGGGCAGCCCGCTGCGGGTCCCGGCCGGTCTGTGCCTGCGGGTCCTGGTGGAACGCGAGCCGCAGTTCGTCACCCTGGCCGCCGACCACCCGGCGGCCGCGCGCCGCGAGGTGCGGCTGGCCGACCTCGCCGGCGACCGCTGGATGGTCGACTCGACGGTGGACGGCGAGTGGGACGCGCTGTGCCGGATGCTGCGCCGGGCCGGGATCGAGCCCGACCTGCTGCACGGCGACTACCTCACCGCCTACTCCCTGGCCGCCATCGGCGAGGTGGTCACGGTCAGCCAGCCGACCGCGCGCCCCCGCCCCGATCTCGCCATCCGGCCGCTCGAAGGCGATCCGATAGGGGTACGGCTGCTGCTCGCGGCCCGGACCGTGGCCGAACTCGACGAGTCCTGCCCCGAACTGGAGGAGGCGTACTGGGAGGCGGCGCGCCAGTCGCCGGCCTACCAGGAGTGGCTGCGGCGCGGCACGACCAGCACCGGGTGGTCACCGGCGCACCGCGGACCGGGCGACGACCAGCGGGTACTGGCCTCCGGGCGGTGAGCCGGCGGCGGCCGGGCGCCGGGCGAGCGATGAGTTCCGGCCGCCCGCGGAGTCGGTGGTGCGGCCGCACCACCCCGACGACCCGACCCGACCCGGAGGGACCCGCACCGTGACCGACATCCACGTGTCCGAATCGGCCCTGGACCTGCCCGACGGCCGTACGCTGCGCGTCCACGACACCGGCGCGGTCGGAGCGGGGACCCCTCCCGCTCCCCCGGCGCCCGCGCGCCTCACCGTGTTCTGGCAGCACGGCACGCCCAACGTGGGCACGCCGCCGCGGCCGCTGTTCCGGCACTCCGCCCGGCTCGGCATCCGCTGGGTGTCGTACGACCGCCCCGGCTACGGCGGTTCGACGCCGCATCCCGGGCGCTCCGTCGGTTCCGCCGCCACCGATGTCCGCCATGTAGCCGACGCGCTGGGCATCGACCGGTTCGCCCTGATGGGGCACTCGGGCGGCGCCTCGCACGCCCTGGCGAGCGCCGCGGTGCTGCGTGAGCGGGTGCTGGGCGTGGTCGCCGTGTCGGGCCCGGCGCCGTTCGGCGCGCAGGGTCTGGACTGGTTCGCCGGCATGGCCCCGTCCTGCCGGGCGTCGCTGACCGCGGCCGCGGCGGGCCGTGCGGCCAAGGAGCGGTTCGAGGCGGCGGCGGAGTACGACCCGGAGATGTTCACGGAGGCCGACCACGCGGCGCTGGCCGGCGACTGGTCGTGGTTCCACGAGGTGGTCGCGCCGGCCGTGGCCGACGGTCCCGGCGGGCTGATCGACGACGACCTGGCATACGTCGCCGCCTGGGGCTGCGACCCGGCGGCGGTCACCGCCCCGGTCCTCGTGCTGCACGGGGCCTCGGACCGGGTCGTGCCCGGCGCTCACGGCGAGTGGCTGGCGAAGCGCTGCCCCCGGGCCGAGCTGTGGCTGCGGCCGTCCGGCGGCCACCTCTCCGTCCTCTCGGAGGCGCCCGCCGCTCTGGACTGGCTGGTGGCGCACGCGCACGGCTGAGCGCGGGCGACCGGGCGGGGCGACCGGCGGGGCGCTCGCGCGGCTGTCCGGCACGCGTCCGCGCCCGTCGCCCGGCCCCGTCGCCCTCCCTTTCTCCGCCACGCCGTTCCCAATGACCGATTTATATGTTTATCGGATTTATGGTGCCTGGTGTCCTGCGTACCGCAGGGGGCGCACAGCGCGCCTGGGCACGGCGTGGGTTGGGATGCCGATGAGGCCGATGAACGGTTTGACCCGTAGGGACGTGGCGCGCCTCGGTCTGGGCGCGGGTCTCGGCGCCGCGGTCGCCGCCCTGGGCGGCTGCGGAGCACGCGACGGGCTGGGAGGGCCGCCCGGGAGCCCGGGAGCGCCGCGGCTCATCGGGGACGGGTCGACGTCGTACACGGGCCCGCAGCCGCGTCAGCCGGACTCCCCCACCCGCCTGGAGCCGGGGCAGACCCCGCCGCAGTTCGTGGTGTTCTCCTGGGACGGCGCGGGCGAGACCGGCAAGGGGCTGTTCCCCCGGTTCCTGGAGCTGGCGCGGGCGCACGACGCGCGCATGACGTTCTTCCTGTCCGGCCTCTACCTGCTGCCGGAGTCGAAGAGGCGGCTGTACCGGCCGCCGCAGAACCCCGTCGGCGCCTCCGACATCGGCTACCTCACCGACGCGCACATCAAGGAGACCCTGAAGTGCCTGCGCGAGGCGTGGCTGGACGGGCACGAGATCGGCACCCACTTCAACGGGCACTTCTGCGCCGGCCCCGGGTCCGTGGCCGACTGGACGCCGGAGGACTGGCACGCGGAGGTCGAGCAGGCCAGGACCTTCGTCAAGTCCTGGCGCACGCACTCCGGATGGCGCGACCTGGAGCCCCTGCCGTTCGACTACGACCGGGAGCTGACCGGCGGCCGCACCCCGTGCCTGCTCGGACAGGAGAACCTGCTGCCCGTCGCCCGCGCGCTCGGGTGGCGCTACGACGCCTCGTCACCGGGCGGTGAGCAGCGCTGGCCGCGCAGGCGCGGCGGGATCTGGGACCTGCCGCTGCAGTCCATCCCCTTCCCGGGGCACCGGTTCGAGGTGCTGTCGATGGACTACAACATGCTGGCCAACCAGTCGGGCAACAGCACCCGCGCCCCCTCCTACAACTACCCCGCCTGGCGGGTGCTGGCCACCGAGTCGTACCTGGCCGGCTTCCGGCGCGCCTACGAGACCAACCGGGCGCCCCTGTTCATCGGCAACCACTTCGAGGAGTGGAACGGCGGCATCTACATGGACGCCGTGGAGGAGGCCCTGCGGCGGATCGCCGACACGCCGGACGTACGCCTGGTGTCCTTCCGGCAGTTCGTCGACTGGCTCGACGCCCAGGATCCCGCCGTCCTCGCGCGGCTGCGCACCCTGGAGGTGGGCGAGCGGCCCGCGGACGGCTGGTCCGGTTTCCTGCGCGCGGGCGGGCGGTCACGCTCCGAGGCGTGACCGCCGACCCGCCGGGTCAGGAGGTGGAGCCGAGGCTCTGCCTCGTGTAGGCGCACTCGGTGTAGATGTACCCGGGCCGCAGTTTCGCCGTGTCCGAGGCCGGGGTGGCGGTGTTCGCGCCGTGCGGCCGGTGCACGAAGTACGTCGTGCCGACCGGCAGGGTGAGCGTGTGCTGCGGGTAGTTCTTGCCGCTGCTGCAGGGCTTGAAGCCGATCCGGATGGTGTCGGCGAAGGAGTACGCCTTGCAGCTCCCGCAGCCCTTGAGGGTGAAGCTGCCGGTGACCGGGCCGGTGTAGAGCACGGTCACGTCGTCGGGGCTGTCGTTCTTGACGGTGACGGAGATGCTGCCGCCGGAGGCGGTGGTGGGCAGCTTCTTGCCGGCGGCGGGCAGGGTCTGCGCCACCTCGGCGCCGATGGCGATCTTCTTGGCGCGTTCCCGGTTCCCGCCGTGCTTGTTGTCGGAGACGTACTGGTCCATCGTCTTGCGGGCGGCGTCGAAGTCGCCGTCCTTGTACTGGGCGACACCGCAGGCGTACTCGCCCGCGGCGCCGCTGCGGCCGGCCCGGTCGGCGGAGCCGGAGAGGCCGTCCGCGGATCCGGGCGCCGTCCCGGACAGGTCGCCGATCTGCGAGTGCAGGCCCTGCAACTGCGTGACGGCGGCGCAGGGATCGTGGCCGTGCACGGCCTTCTCCGCCGCCTTCACCTGCGCCGCGACGGCCGGCGCGACCCTGGCCGCCGGTGCCGAGCGCGGGAAGGTGTTCAGCAGGTCGCCGAAGCGCGGCACCCAGTCGTCCTGGCCCGCGGTCAGGCCCGCCCGGCCGCACTCGTACAGCGAGGTCGCGAGCCGGTCGTCGGGCCACCGGGTCAGCGACCCCAGTTGCGCCTTCGGCATGGAGCGGGGCACCGTGCGCAGGTACTTCAGCGCTTCGATCGCCTCGCAGTACCGCTGGTGGCCGTAGGCGGCGCCGACGGTGCTGTAGTAGGTCCGCATGCGGTCGGGCACCTGGTCGGCGGCCCGGGAGCCGGGGTGGTGGACCGCGAGGTCGCGGTAGACGTCCAGGGCCGTCCCGTAGTCGGAGTGGGCGGTGGCGAACTCGTGCCGCCCGGCCGCCGTGACCAGGTCGTCGGCTTTCTGGAGCCGGTCGAGGAGGGCCTGCTGCACGGCTTCCTCGTGCGCGTCGTCGTACCACAGGGCACCGCCCGCGGGTACGGCGAGCAGCACCACGCCGAGCAGCAGGGCGAGGGGCGCGGGACCCGGCAGGGTGAGCCGGGTGCGCAGCCCCACGACCGCGCCGTGCACGGCCGCCAGGAGCAGGAGGACCGCGTACACGGCGAGCGCGACACCGGGGACGCCGTCGGCGTCGGCGGGCAGGGCGACGAACAGCAGGACGGCGGTGGCCGCCCAGCAGGCCGCCGCCAGGACCCATCTTCGGGTGAGCGCGTAACCGAGGCCCAGACCGCTGAGGTTGAGCACCGCGACGGCGGCGGCCCGCAGGGGGTCCGGTGGCGCGGGCGGCGGCGCGGTGGGCATCGGTGGTACCGCGAATCCCTGGTACGGGCCGTACGGATTTCCGGACATGGTGGGCTCCCCCCGTCGACAACTTCCCCCGTGACATGGCGAATCGGCAGTCTACGGCCGGGGGTCGGGGGCTCGACAGAGGGTTTGCGGGGAGGTGGCGCCCGGACGGTGGTGCCGTCGGGGTGGCTGAAGCGCACGGGCTCACTCCCCGCCGCACAGGCGGAAGTTGCCTCGTGGGTCGCCTCCGGCGGTGTGACGTCGAGGTCCAGGCGGCCGTAGAAGGCGACGGGGTTGCGCCACAGGACGCGGTCGACGTCGTCCCCGGTGAAGCCCTCGGCCGGCATCAGGTCGGCCACCCGGCGGGTCTTGGGCGGGTCGCTGCGGCCCCAGTCGGCGGCGGAGTCGACCAGGACCTCGCCTCCGCGACGGTCGTCTCGTTGAGGTGGTCGACCAGGACCCGCTCCGCCGACTGCGCGGACTCGCGGACGGCGTCGAGGGTGCGGCGCAGGCCGGCGAGCTTGTCGCGGTGCGGGGTGTGCACGAGCGCGGGCAGGCCGTGGTCGGCGGCGAGCTGGAGCGGTGCGGCCAGGACTGTGTCCTCGGCGGGGATCATGGAGTCGTAGCCGATCTCGCCCACGGCCAACCACCTGGTGCTTGACGAGGTAGCGGGGCGGTTCGTCGAGGACGGGGAGGCAGCGGGGGTCGTCGGCCTCCTTGGGGTTCAGGGCGATCGTGGACAAAGGGCGGCTCGGGCACGCCGACGCGACACTGGAGGGATGCGACGGACGTGCGGGACGCGGAGGCGGGAATGACGACCGCCTTCGACCCGACCGACAGCGCCTCGCTGCTCGCCGCCTTCGGGGCGCTCGGCGTGCTGACGGTGATCTTCGCCGAGTCGGGACTGCTGGTCGTCGGCTTCTTCCTGCCGGGCGACACCCTGCTGTTCCCGGCCGGTGTGCTGTGCGCGGCGAACACCCAGCACGCGCCGCGGCTGGAGCTGTGGCAGGTGCTCGTCTGCGCCGCCGTGGGCGCCGTGGTGGGCGCGCAGGTGGGCTACCTGCTCGGGCGGCACGGCGGCCGGCCGCTGCTGGCGCGCAGCTCCAGCCGCCGTGTGCAGGAGGGCACGCGGCGGGCGGAGCGGCTGCTGGCCCGCTACGGCTACGGCAAGGCGCTCGTGATCGGCAGGTTCGTCCCGATGCTGCGGACCGTGCTGCACCCGGTGGCCGGCGCGCTCGGGGTGCCGGTGCGGCCGTTCACCCGGTGGCAGATCGTCGGCGGCCTGCTCTGGTCCCAGACCCTGGTGCTCGCCGGGTACCTGCTCGGCTCGTCGGTGGCGCACGTCGACGACTACCTGCTGCCGATGGTCGCGGTGATCGTCGCGCTGTCCCTGCTGCCGCTGCTGGCGGAGGTCCGCCGGACGCGGCGCGCCCGGCGGAGCCCGTCAGGGCCGGAAGGGGCCCTGGCCGACGAGGCGGTCGGGGCCGACGAGGCCGAGGGTGCCGGCGTGGACGAGGGAGGCGCGGTCGGCGACGTCGACGTGGACGCCGTGGACGACGGGGGCCGCCCGTGCCGGGGGGACCACCGGCCGGATCGACCGTGACCGTGCCGGTCGGCGCCGTCAGCCGGGGCCGAGGCCCCAGGTGTCGCTCAGCCGCCCGGCCGCGCACAGGTGGACGTCCAGGATGTACGGCGCGGCGCTCCCGCACCCGGCCGCCGGGTCGACGGGCTGGCCGTGGCCCATGCCCGTGACACTGTAGGTCTCCGCCACGGCCCGCCCGGACGGGTCCCGGTAGATCCGGTGCGGGTAGCCCGCCACGGTGTCGGAGACGTCGGCGCTCTGGTCGGCCCCCTGGACGTCGGTCCACTGCCCGACCAGGTCCGTCATGTTCGACGGCTTCACCGTGCCGTCCGCCGAGCCCTGGAACACGGTGAGCGCGGGCCAGGGGCCCGGGTAGCCGGGGCGGGCGCGGCGGACCCGGTCGCCCCACTGGGCCGGAGTCTGGTTCGCCCACCCGTACATGCACGGATAGGGGCCGCCGGCCGCGTCGGAGCAGCCGTACGGGAGGCCCGCGACGATGCCGCCGGCGGCGAACTTCTCCGGGTAGGCGGCCATCATGACCGCGGTCATGCCTCCCCCGGCGGACAGACCGGTGACGTACACGCGCGACGCGTCGCCCCGTACGTCGGCGAGCTGGCGGTCCACCATCTGGGCGATCGAGGCGGCCTCGCCGGCCCCGCGCGCGACGTCCCCGGCCTGGAACCAGTCGAAGCACTTGCTCAGGTTGTTGGCGGTGGACTGCTGCGGGACCACGACGGAGAAGCGCAGGCGGTCCGCGAGAGCGGTCCAGCCGCTGTCGACGGCGTACCCGGCGTCCTGGCCGCAGCCGTGCAGGGCGACGACCACGGGGGCGTTCGCGGGCAGGTCCGGCGGGTCGTGACGGAACATGCGCAGCGCACCGGGGTTGGACCCGAATCCGGTGACTTCGGTGAGGGAGGCGGCGGTGACCGCCGGGCGGAAGGTGCGGGAGGAGGATGCGGCGACCGCCGGGGCCGGGGTGAGGAGGGCGGCGGCCAGGGCGGCCAGGAGGGCCGTCAGGGCGGCTGTCGGACGTGCGGCTCTGGTCTGCATGTCCGGGGATGGTAGGAGCCTGACACGGCGACGACATGGGGCAGAACCACATAGCGCGCAGGCTCGAAGTGGGGCCTCCCGTTCCGCCGGCCGCACCCCGCCCTGCGCGCGGCGCGGCACGCCCTCGCGCGGCTCGGCGGACCCGGCGCCCGGCCGCCCGCAGGCCGTCCGCCGAGGTCCGCGTCCTGCGCCGTACGCCGTGGTCAACGCCCTCCTTGTCCCCTGCTTGGCCCAATGCCGGTCCGCCTAAAGGGCGAGGAGCGGTGAGCGGTGTGACCGTGGTGGAAGAGATCCCCGGGTGCACCCGTGGGCAGAAACGGGTGCACCCGTGGCAAGGAGGCGGCATGGCCCGGACCGGTGGCGTGAGTGGCGTGACGTGTACGGCCGTGGCGGGCGGCGACCCGTCCGAGGAGCGGCCCTGCGACGCCTTCGCGCAGGTGAGCGGCGTCGCCGACGCCGTCCTCTACGAGGGCTACCTCCTCTACCCGTACCGCCGCTCCTCCGCCAAGAACCGCGTCCGCTGGCAGTTCGGTGTGCTGCTCCCGCGGGACTGGGTGGAGTCGGACGGCCCCCTCTCCCCCGGCCTCTCCGGCTCGGCGGACTCCTGGTACCAGCAGACCGAGTGCCTGCTGCGCGTACGGCGGCCCGACGCGCTCGTGCGGGTGCGGGTGCGGTACCTGCAGATGCAGCACAAGCAGGTGCGGGCGGCCGGCACGGACGGCGCGGACCTGCCGGTCGAGTCCCTGCGCACGGACGACGGCACGACCCACCTCACCTTCGACGAGGCGGTGCCGCACGAGATCGCGTTCGAGCGGCCCCTCGACGAGCTGCTGCGCGCCGGGTGCGCGGTGGCGGCCGGGGCGCCCGCGGCCGAGGAGACCGAACCGCTGCCCGGGGGCGCGGGCCGGGTGGTGCGACGCCGCGAGGAGGTACGGGCGCTGACCACGGTCGCGGCCGAGCGGCTGTCGCAGGACGTGGTCCGGCTGCGCGTGCGCACCGAGCACACGGGGCACGCCCCGGACGCCCGCGCCCCGCGCGGGGAGGCGCTGCGCCGGGCCCTGCTCGCCGCGCACACGCTCCTCGGCGGCGACGGCGTCGAGTTCGTCTCGCAGACCGACCCGCCCGCCGAGCTGCGCGCGTGGGCGCGCGCGTGCCGCAACGAGTTCACCTTTCCCGTGCTGGGCGGCGGGCCCGAGGAGACGGAGCCGACCGGACGGGTCGTGCTCTCCTCCCCGATCATCCTCCCGGACCGCCCCCAGGTGGCACCGGAGAGCCCGGGCGACCTGCACGACGCCGCCGAGATCGACGAGATCCTGACGCTGCGCACGATGCTGCTGACGGACGAGGAGAAGGCCGAGGCCCGGGCCACCGACGCACGGGCCGCGCGGATCCTCGACCGCGTCGACAGCATGCCCCCCGAGGTCTTCGCCCGGCTGCACGGCGCCATCCGCTCACTGACCCCGGTGGGGGCCTCGTCACCGCACCCGGCCCCGGCCACGTCCCCGGACGGGCTGCCGGACGCCTTTTCCGAGGTCTGCCCGGACGCCTTCCCCGCCGCCGGGCGCCCCGCCTGGTGGCAGGAAGGCGCCGACGACGGGCTGTCCCCGGCGACCGACACGGTGGTGGTGGACGGCGTGCCCGTGGCCGGCGGGAGCCGGGTGCGGCTGCGGCCGCGCGGCCGGGGCGCGGACGCCCAGGACATGTTCCTGGAGGGGCGGACCGCGCGGGTCGCGGCCGTCTTCCACGACGTGGACGGCAGCGTGCACCTCGCGGTGACCGTCGACGACGACCCCGCGGCCGAGCTGCACGGCTGGTACGGCCGCTTCCACTACTTCCGTCCCGACGAGGTCGAACCCCTGGCCCCGCCGGACGCGCCGGGTCCCGCGGACCCGGACCCCCCATCCCGGCCGCGGTCCCCGCGGCCCACGAGCCCGGCCGAGCGGCCGGAGGAGGGACGGCTCGATGGACGCCCCTGAGACACCGGCACGCGCCGGCGACCGACTCCGTCACCGACTCCAGCAAAGGCCGACGACATGACCACTCAGAGCGGTACCACCGAAGTGAGCGGTGAGCCCAGCAGGGGCGAGGCGCGCGAGGGGATCGACGAGATCCACATCCTCTGGATCTCCGAGGGCATGAGCTGCGACGGCGACACCGTGTCCCTGACGGCCGCCGACCAGCCGTCCATCGAGGACGTCGTGCTGGGCCTCATCCCGGGCCTGCCGAAGGTCAACCTGGTCAACAAGGTGCTCTCGCCGAGCCTGGGCGGCGAGGACTTCCTCGCCCCGTACCGGGCGGCGGCCCGCGGTGAGCTGGGCCCGTTCATCCTCGTGATCGAGGGCTCGATCCCGAACCAGAACATCATCGACGGCGACGGCTACTGGACGTCCTTCGGCAACGACCCGGAGACCGGCGAGCCGCAGACCCTCAACCACTGGATCGACGAGCTCGCCCCGCGGGCCTGGGCGGTGGTGGCGGCCGGCACCTGCGCGACCTACGGCGGCATCCACGCCATGGCCGGCAACCCCACCGGCTGCATGGGCCTCGCGGACTACCTGGGCTGGGAGTTCACGTCGCAGGCCGGTCTCCCGGTGGTCAACGTGCCGGGCTGTCCGATCCAGCCGGAGAACTTCATGGAGACCCTGATCTGGGTGCTCCAGCACGCGGCCGGCACCGCTCCCCCGCCCCCGCTGGACCACATGCTGCGCCCGCAGTGGCTGTTCGGGAAGACCGTGCACGAGGGCTGCGACCGCGGCTCGTACTACGAGCAGGCGGACTTCGGCCTCGACTACAACTCGCCCAAGTGCCTGGTGAAGACCGGCTGCTGGGGCCCGGTGGTCAACTGCAACGTGCCCAAGCGCGGCTGGATGGCCGGCATCGGCGGCTGCCCGAACGTCGGCGGCATCTGCATCGGCTGCACGATGCCGGGCTTCCCCGACGCGTTCATGCCGTTCATGGACGAGCCCCCGGGCGGCACGCTCTCCTCCATGGTCATCAAGCCGTACGGCGCCGTGATCCGGCGGCTGCGCGGCCTGACCAACGACATGGTGAACCACGAGCCCAAGTGGCGCCACAACAAGCGCAAGCTGACCAGCGGTTTCGACCCGCGCTGGCGCTCGTGACGCCGCCGCCCGTGCCGCATCCACCCACCGAACCGCCGACACCGAGCAGCAAGGGGCAGTACCGCAGATGACGACCACCGACGCCCGGTCCACCGGACGCAAACCCGCGCAGATCGTGGACATGTCCTGGGACCCGATCACCCGGATCATCGGCAACCTGGGCATCTACACGAAGATCGACTTCGCCAACCGGGAAGTCGTGGAGTGCCACAGCACCTCGTCGCTGTTCCGCGGCTACTCGGTGTTCATGAAGGGCAAGGACCCGCGCGACGCGGGCTTCATCACCTCGCGCATCTGCGGTATCTGCGGGGACAACCACACCACGTGCTCGAACTACGCCCAGCAGATGGCCTACGGCGTGAAGCCGCCGAAGCTGGCCGAGCACATCACCAACCTCGGCGAAGCGGCCGAGTACATGTTCGACCACACGATCTTCCAGGACAACCTGGTCTTCGTGGACTTCTGCGAGGCGATGGTCAAGGCCACCAACCCGGGTGTCCTGGCCCGGGCCGAGCGCACGGACGCGCCCCGCGGGGACATCCACGGCTACCGGACCATCGCCGACATCATGAAGGCCTTCAACCCCTTCGAGGGCGAGGTCTACAAGGAGGCGCTGAAGGTCAGCCGGGTCACCCGGGAGATGTTCTGCCTGATGGAGGGGCGGCACGTCCACCCCTCCACGCTGTACCCCGGCGGTGTCGGCACGATGCCGCAGCCGAACACCTTCACCGACTACCTCAGCCGGCTCATGCGCGTCATCGACTTCGTGAAGAAGGCGGTGGCGATGAACGACGACGTCTTCGACTTCTTCTACGAGGCGCTGCCCGGCTACGAGGAGGTCGGCAAACGCCGCATCCTGCTCGGCTGCTGGGGCGCCTGGCAGAACCCGGACGTCGTCGACTACCGGTACGAGAACATGAACCGGTGGGGCAAGGCGATGTACGTCACGCCGGGCATCGTCGTGGACGGCAAGCTGGTCACCAACAACCTCATCGACATCAACCTCGGCCTGCGCGTCATGCTGGGCAGCTCCTTCTACGAGGACTGGGTCAACGAGGACCCCTTCGTCACCCACGACCCGCTCGGCAACCCCGTCGACATGCGCCACCCGTGGAACCAGACCACCGTTCCGGTGCCGCAGAAGCGCGACTTCGACGGCAACTACAGCTGGGTGATGAGCCCGCGCTGGTACCACCCGGAGTCCGGCCAGCACCTCGCCCTCGACACCGGCGGCGGCCCGCTGGCCCGGCTGTGGTCGACGGCGCTGAGCGGCCTGGTCGACACGCCGTACGTCAAGGCCACCGGCAACAGCGTGCGCATCTCGCTGCCCAAGGGCGAGTCGCTGCCGGAGACCACGCTGGAGTGGCACATCCCGAAGTGGAGCAACACGATTGAGAGGGACCGTGCCCGGCCCTACTTCGTCGCCTACGCGGCCGCCATGGCCCTGCAGTTCCTGGAGGAGGCGATGGGCATGCTCCGCGACGGCGACACCAAGGTCTTCGAGAACTTCGAGGTGCCGGACGACGCCATCGGCTGCGGGTTCCACGAGGCGGTCCGCGGTGTGCTCTCCCACCACCTGGTGATCCGCGACAAGAAGATCGCCAACTACCACCCGTACCCGCCGACCCCGTGGAACGCCAGCCCCCGCGACATCTACGGCACCCCCGGGCCCTACGAGGACGCCGTCCAGGGCCAGCCGATCTTCGAGGAGAACGGGCCCGACGACTTCAAGGGCGTCGACATCATGCGCACCGTGCGCAGCTTCGACCCCTGTCTGCCGTGCGGGGTGCACATGTACATGGGCAAGGGCAAGACGCTGTCGACCGTGCACTCGCCCACGTACGGGGCCAACCATGGCTGACACGGCCGGACGGCTCCCGGACCCGGCCGTGGAGGCGCGGCTGGCCCGGCTCGACGAGCTGCTGGCCGGCCTGGAGTCCGCGCCCGGCCCGGCCGCGCGCGAGGCACTGGAGTCGGTGGCCCTGCTGACCGAGGTCTACGGCGAGGCCCTGGCCCGGGTGCTCGACCTGGCGGACGACGGCCTGCGCGCGCGTCTCGCGGACGACGAGCTGCTGGGGCACCTGCTGGTGCTGCACGGCACCCACCCCGAGTCCGCCGAGGACCGGGCCGCCCGCGCGGTCGAGCGGCTGCGGCCCGCGGTCCGCGAGCGCGGCGGGGACCTGGAGTGGGCCGGTGTCGAGGGACAGGTGGCCCGGGTGCGGGTGAGCACCGGGGGCGGCGGGTGCGGGTCCGGCTGCGGTGGCGGCGGGTCGGCCGACGTCACCGAGGCCGTCCGGGCGGCGGTGCTGGCCGCCGCCCCGGAGCTGGAGTCGGTGGAGGCGGTCGCCGCCGAGCGGCGCGCGGCTCCCGCCTTCGTCCCCCTGACCACGCTGGGCCACCGGACCGGGGCCCGGCCGCGGGAGGCGCGGTGACCGTGGACGGAGCACTGGCCCGCGTCATCCGCTCGGCGGCCGGCCGGGGCGCGGCGGCGCGGGCCGAGGCGTGCGAGCTGTGCGCCGCCCCGGTGCCCGGCGAGCACCCCCATCTGTACGACACCGCGGACGCCGAGGTGCGCTGCGTGTGCGGTCCCTGCTCGGTCCTCTTCGCCGACGACGCGGCCGGGGAGGGGCGCTACCGGCTGGTGCCGCGGCGCCGGCTCAGGCTCCCGCCGGTCGACACGGCGGTGCTGGGCGTGCCGGTGGGCCTGGTGTTCTTCGTGCCGCGCTCCGACGGCACGGTCACCGCCCAGGGGCCGAGTCCGGCCGGGGCCATGCGCTGGGAGGTGGACGCGGCGGCCTGGCAGCGGCTGAGCGCCGTGTTTCCGCAGCTCGCGTCCATGGCACCCGATGTGGAGGCGCTGCTGGTGAACACCGTGCGCGGCCTCCAGGAGCACTGGATCGTGCCGGTCGACGACTGCTTCCGGATGGTGGCCGTGATCCGCCGCGAATGGCGGGGCCTGTCCGGCGGCGAGCGGGTCTGGCCGGCCGTGGAACGGTTCTTCGCGGAGCTCACCGAGCGGTCGTGAGGACCGGGAAGGAGAACGGACATGGGCAGCATCCGAGTGGGCCGCCCCCAGGCGCGGCCCGACCAGCTCACACACGTACGGGGTCTGCACCAGGGCAACATGGGCCCGCGCAGCCATCAGACCGGATTCCACGAGGACGGCACCTCCGACGCCCGCCGCTCCACCGGGATCCACTGGAAGCGGCACGACGCACTGCTGGACGTCATGCCGAACATCTCACCCGGATGAGAGGGCCAAAGTGACCGTGATGAAGCGCTGCCGGACCACGAGACCGGCGAAGCAGAAGAGAGCCGCGAGGTCGGTGACGACGGGTCGCCAGGTGCTGATCGCCCAGGCCTGCCTGGTCGGCGGCCTGGCACTGGCCCTGCTCGTCAAGGAACTGCCCGGCATGATGCGGGAGGTGCGGATCTACCGGATGACCGGTGGCCTCCGCGCGAACCGCCGCTACCCCTGATCCCGGCCGTGCACGAACTGTCGATCGCGACCGCGATCGTGGAGCAGGCCGGGGAGATCGCCCGGGCGGACGGCGCCGGCGACGTGTCGCTGGTGACCGTCCGGGTCGGGGAGCTGGCGGGTGTGGTGCCGGACGCCCTGCACTTCGCCTTCGAGGTGGCCCGTGACGGCACGCCGCTGGCCGCCGCCGAACTGGTCGTGGAGCAGGTGACGGCGCGGGCCTGGTGCGGGGCTTGCGCCCGGGAGTTCGCGGTGGGCATGCCGCCGTTCTTCTGGTGCCCCGACTGCGACCGGCCCTCCCGGGACCTGCGCAGCGGGCGGGAGCTGGAGATCACGGGTGTGGAGGCGGTGCCGGCCCCGCGCTGACGGGGCCGGCACCGGCCGGCACGCGCTCAGCAGATGCGCGGCAGCTGCTCGCCCAGCGGCAGGTCGACCACGCGGGTGCCGCCGAGCCCGGTGGCGACGACGACCATGCCCGGGTGCTCGTCGACGCACTCGCCGACGACGGTCGCGCCCGTGCCCTGCGGGTGCGCCCGCATCGCCGCGAGCACCGCCTCCGCCTCGTGCGGGGGCACGAACGCGACGAGCCGGCCCTCGTTGGCGACGTAGAGCGGGTCGAGACCGAGGAAACCGCAGGCGTTGACGACCTCGTCCGGGACCGGGACGGCGCGCTCCCGCAGCCGTACGCCGGTGCCGGAGGCGCGGGCGATCTCGTTCAGGGACGCGCCCAGGCCGCCCCGGGTGGGGTCGCGCAGGACGTGGACGTCCTGGGTGACCGCCAGCATGGCCGCCACCAGGCCGGCCAGCGGCGCGGTGTCGGAGGCGATCTCGACCCCGAACTCCAGGCCCTCGCGCACGCTCATGATCGCCACGCCGTGCAGGCCGATGGGTCCGCTGACGATAACGGCGTCACCGGGCCGGGCGCGCTGCGGGCGGATGTCGACGCCGTCGGGGACGAGGCCGACGCCGGCGGTGGTGACGTAGACGCCGTCGCCGTGGCCGGACTCGACCACCTTGGTGTCGCCGGTGGCGACGACGACGCCGGCCGCCCGGGCCGCCGCGCCGATGTCACGGGCGATGCGGCCGACGACCGCGAGCTCCACGCCCTCCTCCAGCACGAAGGCCGTGGACAGGTGGGTGGGCACGGCGCCGCTCATCGCCAGGTCGTTGACGGTGCCGTTGACCGCGAGGTCGCCGAGGCTGCCGCCGGGGAAGAACAGCGGCCGTACGACGTGGGAGTCGGTGGAGAAGGCCAGCCGGGCGCCGCCCAGGTCGAGGACGGCGGAGTCGGTGAGGGCGGCCAGGGTGGGGTTGCCGTACGCGGGCGCGAAGACCTGCTCGATCAGTTCGGCGGACAGGGCGCCGCCGCCGCCGTGGCCCATGACCACGACCGGCTGGTCGCGCAGCGGGGCCGGGCAGGTCCAGTCGGCGGGGTCGACCGCGTCGGCGGCTCCGGCGGTTTCGGTGGCGAGGTCAGCCAACGGGGTTCATCTCCTCCTGCGGGACGCGGGATTCCCGCGGTGCGGGGCCGTCGGTCATCCGGCGGTACAGGTAGTAGGCCGCGCAGGCGCCCTCGCTGGAGACCATGGTGGCGCCGAGCGGGGTGCGCGGGGTGCAGGCCGTGCCGAACGCCTCGCACTCGGTCGGTTTGATCAGGCCCTGCAGCACCTCGCCGGCGCGGCACACGGCGGGTTCCTCGGTGCGGATGCCGGTGACGTCGAAACGGTGCTCGGCGTCGTGGTCGCGGAAGGCCTCGGTCAGGCGCCAGCCGCTGGCGGGGATGGGACCGATGCCGCGCCAGTTGCGGTCGGTGACCTCGAACACCTCCTCGATCATGCGCTGCGCCGCCGGGTTGCCCTGGTCGCGGACGGCGCGGGCGTAGGCGTTCTCCACCCGGTGCTCGCCGCGCTCCAGCTGGTGCACGGCGCGGCGGATGCCCTCCAGGATGTCCAGCGGCTCGAAGCCGGTCACCACGATCGGCACCCGGTACCTGTCGGCGAGGTCCGGGTACTCGTCGGTGCCCATCACGCTGCACACGTGCCCGGCGGCGAGGAAGCCCTGCACCCGGCAGGCGGGGGCGGTCATGATGGCCTCGATCGCCGGGGGGACCCGGACGTGGGACACCAGCAGGCTGAAGTTGCGCACGCCGAGGCGGCGCGCCTGGTGGACGGCCATGGCGTTGGCGGGCGCGGTCGTCTCGAAGCCGATCGCGAAGAACACGACCTCCCGGTCCGGGTTCTTGCGGGCCAGGTCGAGGGCGTCCAGCGGCGAGTAGACCACCCGTACGTCCCCGCCCTCGCCCTTGACCCGGAACAGGTCGCGGTCGGTGCCGGGGACCCGGAGCATGTCACCGAAGGAGCAGAAGATCACGCCGGGCCGGGCGGCGATCTCCAGCGCCTTGTCGATGACGTCGAGCGGGGTGACGCACACCGGGCAGCCCGGGCCGTGGATCAGCTCCACCTCGTCCGGCAGGAGCTGGTCGATGCCGTGCCGGATGATGGAGTGGGTCTGGCCGCCGCACACCTCCATCAGGGCCCAGGGCCGGGTGACCGTGGCCCTGATCTCGTCCAGCAACCGGCGTGCCAGCGCGGGGTCGTTGAACTCGTCGATGTACTTCACTGGACCTCACTTCCGCTCTCCTGCCGCGCCGCCTGCTCCCAGGCGTCGCCGAACTCCTCGTCCAGGAGCCCGAGTTGCTCGAAGAGCTCCAGGGACGCCCGGGCCGACTCCTCGTCCAGGCGCTGCAGGGCGAAGCCGACGTGGACGATGACGTACTCCCCCACCCGGACATCGGGCAGGTACTCCAGGCACGCGTGTTTGCGCACTCCGCCGAAGTCGATCAGCCCGGTGCGCGGGTCGGCGCCCTCGTCGATGGCCACCACCTTGCCGGGCACTGCCAGACACATGGGTCACTCCGTCTCGTGGTTGGTTGCTGTTCCCGCGACCATGAGCTGGCCCAGCGCCAGCCCGCCGTCGTTCGGGGGGACTTCGCGGTGGCGCAGGACGGTGAAGCCGTCCGCGGCCAGCAGGGCGGCGCACTCGTGCTCCAGCAGGCCGTTGGCGAAGACACCTCCGGTGAGGGCCACGGTGGTCAGCCCCGCGGCCGCGCGGGCCCGGCCGCAGATCCCGGTGACGGCGCGTGCGACACCGCGGTGGAAGCGGGCCGCGAGCACCGGGGCGGGGGTGCCGCGCCGCTGGTCGGCGAGGAGCGCCCGGAGCATCGGCGCCGGGTCGATCAGGTGGCCGGCCGGGAGCCCGAAGGGGTACGCCACCGCGTCGGCGCCCCACGCCCGCGCGGCCGCCGCCTCCAGTTCGAGCGCCGCCTGCGCCTCGTAGCCGGCCCGGTGGCAGACGCCCACCAGGGAGGAGACCGCGTCGAAGAGGCGGCCCATGCTGGAGGTGGCGACGCAGGCCACCCACCGCTCCAGCTGCCTGCGCAGCACGGTGAGTTCGGCCTCGGTGCAGGCGGTGACGGACGGCAGGCCCGGCTCCCAGGGCAGTCCGGCGTCCCACAGCCGGGCCAGCGCCAGCCGGCAGGGGTTGGCGACGCCCGCGTCCCCGCCGGGGAGCGGGGCGGGGACGAGGTGCGCCAGCCGGCGGTAACCGGTGTAGTCGGCGAGCAGGACCTCGCCGCCCCAGACGGTGCCGTCGTCGCCGTAGCCGGTGCCGTCGAAGGCGACGCCGATCACCGGCGTGCTGCCGTCGAGGCCGTGCTCGGCCATCGCGGAGGCGATGTGGGCGTGGTGGTGCTGGACCTGCCGGGGTGGTCCGGCGCCGAGCCGGGCGGACCGCCGGCGGGCCCATCCCGTCGAGTGGTAGCCGGGGTGGCGGTCGGCGGCGACCAGGCACGGGGTGACGCCGGTGAGCCGGGTGAGGTGCCGTTCGGCGCGTTCGGCGGCCTCCAGGGTGGCCAGGTCGCCCATGTCGCCGATGTGCGGCCCGAACCAGGCCTGGTCGCCCTCGCCCAGGCACAGGGCGTTCTTCAGGTCGCCGCCGACCGCGAGCACCGCGGGGACCGGGAGCGGGAGGCGCACCGGGCGCGGGACGTAGCCGCGGGAGCGGCGCAGCACCTGCTCGGTGCCGTCCTGGCGCACCCGCAGCAGGGAGTCGTCGCAGGGTGAGGCGATGGGCCGGTCGTGGCCGAGCCAGGCGTCGGCGAGTCCGGCGAGCCGGGTCAGCGCCTCGGCGTCGTCGGTGACGATGGGCTCGCCCGAGCGGTTGCCGCTGGTCATGACCAGCACCTGCGGGCCCGGGGGGTCGCCGGCCAGCCCGAACAGGAGGGTGTGCACGGGGGTGTACGGCAGCATGACGCCGATGTGCGGGCTGCCGGGGCACACCTCGCCGGCGAGGTGGAGGCCGTCCGGGGGCGTGCGGCGGCGGAGCAGGACGATGGGGCGGCGGGCTCCGGTGAGCGCCGCGCGTTCGGCGTCGGAGAGGTGCGCGACGCGCTCGGCGGTGCGCGGGTCGGCGCACATCACGGCGAAGGCCTTGCCGCCGCGTTCCTTGCGCTCGCGCAGGGTGGCGACGGCCCGTGCGTCGGTGGCGTCGCAGGCCAGGTGGTAGCCGCCGACGCCCTTGACGGCGACGATCCGGCCGGCGGCGAGCAGGGCCCGCGCCGTGGCCAGGGCGTCGGCGTCCCGGGCGGGGCGGACACCGGTGCCCTCGGCGGGGACGAGCCGCAGCCGGGGTCCGCAGTCGGGGCAGGCGACGGGCTGGGCGTGGAAGCGCCGGTCGGCCGGATCGCCGTACTCGCGGGCGCAGGCGGGGCACATCGGGAAGCCGGCCATGGTGGTGGCGGCGCGGTCGTAGGGCATCGCGGTGGCGATGGTGAAGCGGGGGCCGCAGTGGGTGCAGGTGAGGAACGGGTGGCGGTGCCGGCGGTCGGCGGGCGCGGCCAGTTCGCGCAGGCAGTCGGCGCAGGTCGCGGTGTCGGGCGGGAGCTGGGTGCGGCCCTCGGCCCGGTCGGTGGCGCGGATGCTGAACGGGCCGGTGGCGCCGGTGGCGGGCAGGTTCTCGCGGCCGACGCCGGTCACGGCCGCCAGCGGGGGTGGCTGCTCGGCCAACTGGTCGCAGAACCGGTCCACTTCACCGGCCGGGCCCTCGACCTCGATGAGGACGCCGTTCGCGGTGTTGCTCACGAAGCCGGTCAGCGCGAGGTCGGCGGCCAGGCGGTGCACGTACGGCCGGAAGCCCACGCCCTGCACGGTGCCGCGCACGGTGATCCGGCGGCGGACCGCGCCGGTGGCGGGCGCGGTCACGGGGCGGTGGTGGCGGCGGTGTGGTGGTGGTGCCCGTGCGGGTGGGGGGCGAGCGGCGGCCGGTGCGACGGGGCGGCGTGCCGGGCGGCGAGGGTGTGGGCCAGCAGGGTGTCGACGCCGTCGCCGGTGCGGGCGCACGACCGTACGGTCTCGACCCCGGGGTTGACCCGCTGGAGGTTGGCCAGGAAGGCGGCCTCGTCGAAGCCGGCCGCCTCCGCGAGGTCGGTCTTGGTGATGACGACCAGGTGGGCGGAGCCGAAGGCGGTGGGGTACTTCAGCGGCTTGTCCTCGCCCTCGGTGACCGCCATCAGGACGATCCGCAGGCTCTCGCCGAGGTCGTAGGAGGCCGGGCAGACCAGGTTGCCGACGTTCTCCACGAAGAGCACCGCGGTGTCCGCCGGCAGCCAGCCCTCCAGGTGCCCGCGCACCTGCCGGGCCTCCAGGTGGCACAGTCCGTCGGTGAGCACCTGCTGGACCGGCGCGCCCGAACGGGCCAGCCGGACGGCGTCGTTCTCGGTCGCCAGGTCCGCGGTGAGCGCGGCGACCGGGACGTCCCGCTCGACCGCCCGGGCCAGCACCCGGCCGAGAAGCTCGGTCTTCCCGCTGCCGGGGCTGGAGAGCAGGTTGACCACGGTCACGCCCTGCCGCGTCAGCTCCTCGCGCAGGCTCGCGGCCAGGTCGTCGTTCTTCGCCAGGACGGCTTGCTTGACGTCGGACCGGCACATGGGCGCAGCTCCTCGGAGTCGTTCGGCGGAGCCCCGGCCGTGTCCGGTACGGCCCGGGTCTCACCGATCTTCGGCTCCGGCGGGCACATGGCCGGGCAGCGCAGCCGGGTGCGGGGTCCCGGATTCCACCGGGCGGCCCAACGCCGGGGCGGGCGCGGCCGGGTCGGCCAGCAGTACGGGGACCAGCGTGTGCAGCGCGTCCACGGCCCGGTCGACCGCTTCGCGCACGGGTACGCTCAGCCCCGGCGCGATGTCCTCGTCGCCGCGGGGCAGGACGCCGGGCTCGCAGGCCAGCACCAGGACCCGGGGCAGCGGTTCGTCGCCGAGCTGCGCGGCCAGGGCCAGCACCTTCGCCGGGTCCATGCCGTGGGCCTCGGGGACGGCCGTGCCGTCGGGCGGGTCGGCCTCGACGAGGGTGAGGGTGCCGGGGCGGTGCCCGCGCGGGGCGGCGTCGACCAGGACGGCGGTGGCGCAGCCGTCCAGCAGGGTGTAGGCGAGGTCCATGCCGCGGATGCCGAAGTCCCGCACCGTCGCCTCCGGGGGCAGCGGGCGCCGGTCGAGGGCGCGGATGACCTCGGGCCCGAACGCGTCGTCGCCGAGGAAGATGTTGCCGACGCCCGCCACCAGCACCCGGCCGGCCGCGGGGCTCACCGGGCGGCTCCGTCGAACGGGGCCAGCGGGCGGGTGGAGGCGGCCGGCTGCTTGCGGACGAACGCCGACCGCAGGGCGTGGTAGGGGGCTTCGGGGTCGAAAAAGATGGCGTGCATCCGGGCCAGTTCCTCGCGCCGGTACTCCGCGAGCGGGCGCACCTCCTCGTCGGCGCGACGGGCCGCGGCCTTGGCGGCGATCCGCTGGGCGAGGTCGGGGGCGGCGGCCAGCTCGGCGGCCAGCCGCTCGGTCTCGGCGGCGAACTCGCCGGGACCGGTGCGCACGATCCGGTCGGCCAGCCCGGTCCGGGCGGCCGAGGCGGCGCTCAGCGGCAGCGCCTCGGTGGTCAGCCGGTGCGCGGTGGCGGCGCCGACGCGGCGCGGCAGCGTGTACGTCCAGAACTCGGAGCCGTACAGGCCCATCCGCCGGTAGTGCGGGTTGAGTACGGCCCCGGCACGGCACCAGACCTGGTCGGCGGCGAGGGCGAGCATGACGCCGCCCGCGGCCGCGTTGCCGCCGAGCGCGGCCACCACCAGCCGGTCGGTGGTGCGCAGCACGGCCTCGGCCAGGTCGTCCATGGCGTTGATGTTGGCCCAGGACTCCGCGGCCGGGTCGGCGGCCGCCTCGATGACGTTCAGGTGGATGCCGTTGGAGAAGAAGTCGCGTTCCGGGCCGAGCACGAGGACCCAGGTGGGGTCGGCGAGCGCGTGCTCGTAGGCGGCGAGGAGCCGGCGGCACTGGTCGGTGCTCATGGCGCCGCCGGGGAAGGAGAAGGTCAGGAAGCCGACGTCGCCGCGTCTGCGGTAGCGGACGTCGGACCAGGTGCGCCGGTCGGCGGGCAGTTCGAAGGGGACGGGGGCCTCGGGCGGCCGGACGCCGAGGGCGGCGAGCACGGAGGCGGCGGGGCGGCGGAAGGGCGCGGGGTCGCCGGAGTTCCTGCGCGGGCGCAGCTCGGGGATCCACACGGCGCCGTCGCGGGTGGCCCGGCAGACGGCGCCCGCCCGGGTGGCGAGCAGCTCGCCGGGGCGGCCGCGCAGTTCGTCCTCCGGGTGGCCGCCGTGCAGGAAGACCTCGTGGCCGAGGATCTCGTCGAGGACGCCGGGCTGCGAGTCGGCGCCGCGGAGCTTGCGCAGCACGGTCGCGGTGCTGTCGTGGTCCCAGTCGACGCGGCGCCGGTCCTGCCGGAAGAAGTCGCGCCACACGACGTCCGGGCCGTCGCCCGCGTCACTGGTCTGCGGGCGGGGCTTGTACGAGGCATCGGCGTACCGGCGTACAGCCAGCAGGACGGCGGACATCGCGGCGTCCGAGGCCTCGTTGCGGTAGAGGTCGCTCTTGCCGACGGCGGGCACCGGGAACGGCTCCGCGGCCCAGATGTCGCCGGCGTCCATGGCGGCCTCCGCCTGGAGCACGGTCACGCCCCAGTACCCGGCCTGCCCCGCGATCGCCCAGTCCAGCGACGACGGGCCGCGGTCGCCGGGTGGTCCGGGATGCACGATGAGGCAGGTGTGCTCCCGCCAGACGTCCTCGGGCAGGGCCGTCTTCAGCATGGGCGCGACGATCAGGTCCGGGCCCGTTTCCCGGACGGCCGCACGGACGGGTTCGGGGCCGTGCGTGGCGAGGACGACGTCCACCCGGTGGCCCTCGTCCGAGAGTTCGACGTACACGCGTTGGGTGAGACTGTTGAACGCGCTGGCGACGAGCAAAATGTTCATGCCATGGCATGTTGGCCCCTTCCCGGCATACCGGGAAGAACCCGTGCGGTGTTTCCTGGTCCGCCGTCAGGTCCCCTCCTCCATCCGGATCGCGTTCCGCAGGTCCTCGAAGGCCCGCCCCCGCTCGTCCCTGTGGGCCTCCAGCGGGCACCGGCGATCGCGTCGAGCTCGCGCCGGATGGCGTGCCCGGCGAGCTGCTCGAACCGGCCGCGGCGGCGGCCGCCGCGGTGGGCGGGGTTCTTGAAGGTCATGCGGCGAGGCTCACCCCGGCGGGGGGCGGCCATCGCCGGGGCGCTGCTGCCCGGGAGCGTGCACGGGCGCTCGGGGGAGGCGCGTCGAAGCGCGAGGGGGCGCCACGAGGCGCGTGTGAGCGGATGTGACCGGGTGCGACCGGATGCGGCCGGGCGCGACCGGCTCCGGAGCCGTCGGGTGACGCGCCGTCAGGCGGCCAGGGCCGGGCCCGTACGGAGACGCTCCAGGAGCTGGTCGCGGTGGAGGTCGGCCACGGGTGCGAGGAGGTCCGGGTGCCTGAGCAGCGCCGCGGCGCTGCGGTCGCCGTCGTCGGGGTCGAGCAGGCGGCGGAACTCGGCCGCCGGGCCCGCGGTGTGCTCTCCCCCGGCCAGCGCGCCGACGGCGGTGCCCGCCAGCTCCGGGTCGGTGAGCAGGCCGGCGGCCCAGCTCGCGACGACCTCGTCCACCCAGGTGCGCCACGCCCAGTCCTGCGGCGTGTCCTCGCCGGCCGCGTCGGCGCCGGTGATCCAGTCCAGGCGGGCCGCGCCACCGGGCCCGGCCAGGGTGACGAGCCCGGCGTCGAGCTCGGTCGGGTAGCGCAGCCACGCGGCGACCGTCACGGCCTGCCGCGCCTGCGCCTCGCACAGGGCGGAGGACAGCGCGCCGCCGCAGGGCGGGTAGGCGCCGGTCAGCCAGCGGGCCGTCGCGGCGATCAGGGGGGACAGGTCTGTGAGCACTACCGGGCCGTCCGAACTGCGTGAGGGGAACAGGGGCTCGACGTCACGGTAGCCCGCGGCCGGGCGCGTTTGGAGGGGCTGGGAACTTCGTCATATGTGGCTTGGCCCACGTCACGGGCGCCGGCCGACGTGTGGCCGGTGACCGCGGGGGAACTCGGGGCGCGCCCGCCGGAGGGCGGGCCGCACACCAGGGAGGTTCGATGACGACGGACGCCGGCCGGTACGACGACCAGGACGAGGTGCCCCTCACGGGGTACGCGGCCCTCGCCTCCGTCCTGGCGGCAGGCGTCGGCGCCTACACGCTGGTGGCCAGGTCCCGGGGAGTCCGGCTGCCGGAGCGGCTGCCGCCCTGGGACGTGGCCCTTCTCGGGGTGGCGACGTACAAGACGTCCAGGCTGCTGACCAGGGACAAGGTGACAAGTTTCGTGCGCGCCCCGTTCACCCGCCGGACCGGCCAGGGCGAGGGGAGCGAGGTCCTCGACGAACCGCGCGGCACGGGCCTGCGGCGGGCGGTGGGCGACCTGCTGTCCTGCCCCTTCTGCACCTCGGCGTGGGCGGCGACGGCACTGGTCTGCTCGTACACCGCGTCCGAGCGCCTGACCCGCGTGGTGTGCGGGGGTCTCGGAGCGGTGACGGTGGCGGACTGGCTCCAGTACGCGTGGACCTGGACCCAGCAGTCGGCCGAGGAGTGAGGTGCCGGGCGCCCGCGGCCCCGGGGCGGCCGGGGCCCCGCGGCCCGTGTGACGCCGACGATCCGCCGGTCCCCCGGCGGCCGGGGCGCGGCATCGTGAGGAAGGAAGCCCCCTCATGCATCACGACGAGATGATCGGAAAGGTCCAGGCGCTCGCCGCGCTGCCGGACCGCGGGGCGGCCGAGCGGGCCGCGCGCGCGGTGGTGAGCACGCTGTCGGAGCGGCTGCCGTCCGGGCTCGCCCGCCATGTGGCCGCTCAGCTGCCGCCCGATCTGGCGGCCCCGATGCGCGAGGCGGCGGACGCCTCGGCCGCCCCCGACTCGGGCACCGCGGGTGAGGCGTTCGGGCTCGCGGTGTTCGCGGGGCGGATCGCCGACCGGGCCGGGACCGACGAGGACACCGCGCTGCGGGAGGCCGCCGCGGTACTGGAGGTGCTGGACGCGGCCCTGGCCCCGGAGCTGACCGAGCGGATGGCCGGGGCGCTGCCCGCCGACATCCGGGACCTGTTGCCGGTGGGGCGCGCCGAGGACGACGGCGGCGGCACGGGCTAGCGCGGGGCGGCGCACGCTCCTATCGCCGGTGCGGTCGTGTCCGGGGCCGCCTGAAGAGGGACCTGCGCCGGGCGTGGCGGGCGGACGGGGCCGCCCGGGTGACCCAGCGGTCCTCGACCCGGTCCAGGCCGTAGAGCAGCACGCTGAGCACGGGGAGCAGCAGAAGGGCGACGGTGACCACGGGGGGCCTCCTCCCGGCCGGCGAGCCGCCCGGGTGCCCCTGCTCGGGCTCCTCCCACGCCCGCGGGTGGTGAAGGTCCTGTGACCGCGCGTTGTACGGCGCCCTCCGCCGGGATACCCGTACCGTTCTCCGCAGGCGTGACGGTCCGTGAGGACCCGGATGCGGAACGCAGTAGGAGGCGCGGTGGGCGGTGCGGGACGGCGGACGGGTGCGGGGCGCCGGGCGGGCGGCACGGTGCCGGTCCGCCGGCCGGCACACACCGTACGGCTTCCGGCCGGCGCGCGCTCCGAGCCGGACGGCCCGGCCGGCGCGCGGGTGGTGCCGTGGCTGCGGCTGGCCGCCGCCTACGCCTGGCGGCTCGTCCTCGTCGGCCTCGTCGTCTACGGCGTCTTCACCATCCTCGGCCGCTTCCAGCTCGTCGCCGTCGCCGTGTTCCTGGCCCTCGTCGTCACCTCGGTCCTGCGCCCGCTCGCCGACCTCCTGAACCGGGTGCTGCCCCGGCCGCTGTGCGTGGCCGTCGCGCTGGTGGGCAGCCTGCTCCTGCTGATGGGCCTGCTCGCGCTGGTGGGCGACGCGGTGGCGGGCCAGTCGGGCACGCTCGCGAACGAGTTCCGGGGCGGGTTCCACCGGATCGAGCTGTGGCTGCAGCGGCCGCCCTTCCGGCTCAGCGCGGGCCGACTCAACGCGCTGGAACGCCAGGTCACCGACTACTTCTCGGCCCACCGCGCCGACCTGCTCAGCAGCGCGGTCTCGCAGGTCGGCCGGGTCGTCGAGGTGGTCACGGGTGCCGCGCTCGCGCTGTTCACGTCCGTCTTCTTCATCCACTCCGGCGAGCGCATGTGGGGCTGGACGCGCGACCAGCTCGTACCGAGCCGGGCACGGCCGGCCTGGGACACCGCCGGGCGGGCGGCGTGGATCACGTTCGCCGGGTACACGCGCGGCATCATCATCGTGGCCGCCACCAACGCCGTCCTGGTCGGCATCGCGCTGCTCGTGCTGCGGGTGCCGCTCGCGCTGCCACTGGCGCTGCTGGAGTTCTTCGCCGCGTTCGTGCCCCTGGTGGGCTCGCCGGTGGCGCTCGGAGTGGCCACGATCGTCGCCCTGGCCGGGCGCGGGCCGCTCACGGCCCTGGCCGTACTGGTGCTCATCGTGGTCATCGGCCAGATCGAGGGGCATGTGCTGCACCCCCTGGTGATGAGCTGGGCGGTCCGGCTGCACCCGCTCGTCGTCGCGGTGTCCGTCATCGCGGGCAGCATCGTCGCGGGGGTGATCGGGGCGGTCGTGGCGGTGCCGATCGTCTCGGTCCTCTGGGCCGTCCTGCGCGCGCTGCGCGCGGTGCCTCCGTGAGCCCGGCGCGACGAGGCCGGGCGCCGGGGGTGACCGCGCAGGTGGGGGGCGGAGCCCGGCGCCGCCGGCGAGGCGGCGGGGGTGCATGGACGGGGGCAGAGGTGGCACCCGGAGCCTCGTGCGTGGGATGAGAGTGAACCGGCGGACGCTGCGGCGTGACGGGACGGCCGCGGTGACGGCCCTGCGACGGGCCTGGGCGGAACCGGGCCGTGAGCGCGATCTGGCCGTACAGGCCCTCAAGGCGGCGCTGGCCGCGTGGGTGGCCTGGGCCGTCTCGGGCTGGTGGCTGCACGCACCTGTGGCGTTCGTCGCGCCGTGGGTGGCGGTGGTCCTGGTGGAGTCGACGGTGTACCGGTCGATAGCGCGCGGTCTGCAGCAGCTGGCGGCGATCGCCGTCGGGACGGTCGTCGCCACCGCGATGGGGCTGCTGCTGCGCGACACGATGACCGCCATGGCCCTGGTCATGCCCGTCGTGATGCTGCTGGGCCACTGGCGGCGCCTGGGCAGTCAGGGCATCTACGCGGCCACGGGCGCGCTGTTCGTCCTGACCAGCGGTCCGGTGGCGCTGTCCACGTCGGCGGCCCGGCTCGGCGAGGGCCTGTTCGGCGCCGTGGTGGGCATCGCCGTGAACGCGCTGATCCGGCCGCCGGTCTACCTGCGCGACACCCGCGCCGTGCTCCGGGACGCGACGGACGAGGCCCACGACATCCTGCGGGCCGTCGCCGACGGGCTGGCCGAGGGCCGGTGGGACGCCGAGGAGGCGGGCGCCTGGCACGAGCGCGCGCTGCGCCTGCGCCGCCTAGTCGAGCAGGCGCACTCGTCGCTGGAGCGGAGCCGGGAGAGCCTCCGGGTCAACCTGCGGCACCGCGGGCGTGCCGCGTCGGCCGGCAAGGGGTACGACGACGCGGTCCTGGTCCTCGACTACGCCTCCGTCCACACGACGGGCGTGACCCGTACGGTGCTCGAGGCGACCGCCGAAGAGCGGGCCGAACACCGCCCGCACCCGGAACTCTCCCGCCGCTACGCCCGGTTCCTGAACCAGACCGCCCGGGCGCTGCACCTGTACAGCAACAGCCGGTTCGACCACGCCCGGGACGACGAACTGCGCGAGGCGGTCTCGGAGTTGCGCGACACGCTCCAGGAGCTGCGCCGGGACCTCGCCCGCTCGACGACGGACGACCCCGACGAGGTGGCCACCTACGGCACCCTGCTCGCCCAGGCCCACCGCCTGGCCGACCGCCTGGTGGCCTCGGCCACCTGAGGGGCGCCGGGCGGGGGGACGGCCGGCGCGTGCGGCAGGGCCGGGGTCAGACCACCCCGAACTCCGCGGGGCCCACGGCGAGGGTTCCGTCGGTCAGGGGGCGGCAGCGGACTCCCCCGCCGCCGCGCAGCGCCCGCTGCGCGCCTGGGCCCAGCGTCGCGTCCATCCACGCGCACGGCCTGGCCGCGGTGCGCACCTCCAGGGTCACGGGTCCCGTGCCGCAGTCGAGGAAGACCGTGGAGCCGACGAAGGCGTCGATGTCCACACCGCGCAGCAGCACGTTGCGCCGTGTGCGCAGCAGGTCGGCCTCGCCGGCCGGGGGCCGCGGCAGGCGCTCGGCGGCCATGAGGGTGATCGAGGCGTTGCGGTGCGCGGGACGGTTGAAGTACCGGTCCCCGACGATGCCGAGGCCCGCGCGGACCTCCGCCGACGGCACCAGTTCGGCGCGCGGCAGCTCGGGTACGCCGTCGCCGGGCCGACCCGCGAGCCGGTGCACCGGCGAGACCAGCAACTGGACGATCTCCACGTGCGCCACGCCCCGAGCCTAGTTCCCCGCCCGCCGCACCGGCCCACGACGCCCAGCCGATGCTCCGCGCCGCACCACCGGCGCCGGCACCGGTCCCGGCACCACTGCCGGCACCGGCACCCGCGACACCGGCGGCCGGCAGGGCGGTCCCCGCAGACGGCGGCCCGCCTGGCGCGGACGCGGGCGCGATGGTGGCGCTGCGGGACGTGTCGGCGCGAGGCGTGCCGGTCGGCTCTGCCGTGAGAGGGTTCCGTGCGGGTGGCCGAGGACGGGACGGGTGGCCGGGGAGGGCACCCCGCCGGCCGGCCGACGTGCCCGCGCGGCATGATGATCGCCATGACTCCGATCACCGGCCTGGACCTGTCCGGCTTCACCGAGCGCGAGCCCGGCGTGTGGACGGACGAGGCGGGACTCGTGCTCTCGGTCCACTTCTTCCCCCTCGTCCCCGATCTGCCCGCCCCGCTCCACGAGTTCGAGCGTCTGCGGAGCATGCTCGCGGCCGGGGTGGGCAGCCGTGGCGGCAACCTCATCGAGGCGGTGCCCGGCACGCTGCACGGCGTCCCGGGCCTGCGTCAGCTGCTCAAGGTGCCGCTGCCCGGCCGGCCGCACGGCCAGGCGTTCATCGGCTCGTGGACGGTACCCAGGGCGGCGTGCAGCACGGTGCTGAAGGTGCAGGCGGCGGAGGGGCAGATGACGGGGCTGCGCGAGGCCCTGGTGGCGGACCGGGTGGGCCCGGAGAACTACTTCCGGCCGCACCCGTACGCCGCCGGCGGCCAGTTCGGCGGTCTGCCGACGCACGTGGCCGACGACGAGGAGTGGGACGCGCAGTTCCCCGACCACCCGCTCACCCGGGTGCGCGCCGCGCTGCACCGCATCACCCCGACGGTCACGTTCGACGAACGCTTCCGCCAACTGCCCCCGTTCGGCGGCCCCGCGCAGCCGCCGCACCCCGGTCCCCCGCCCGCCGCACCGTTCACTCCCCCGTTCCCTCCCCAGGCCGCGCCGCCCCCCACGCCGCCGCGGCGCGGCTGGTTCCGCCGCGGCCCGGGACGCTGACGACGCACGGGACCGGCCGGCTCAGCGCGCCGGCTGCCACTCGAACAGCAGGATCGTGGCGTCGTCCCGGAGCCTGCTGTCCCGCGAGTCCAGCAGGGAGTGGATCAGGCGTCTGAGCGTCTCGGGCGCGAGTTCCCCGCTGGCGCTCGCCCGGATGACGTAGTCGGCGAACCGGCCGAGCCCGAAGAGCTGTCCGTCCGCCGTACGCGCCTCGGTGACGCCGTCGGTGTACAGCAGCACCCGGTCGCCGGGCCGCAACCGGGCCTCGTGCACCCGGCGGCCGCGGGCGGAGAGCAGGGTGCGCAGTCCCATGGGCGGGTCGGCCTCCCGCTGCAACGCGTCCGCCACCAGCCGCTGGTCGCGGATGAGCAGCGGCGCCGGGTGGCCGCAGTTGGTCCAGCGCAGCACGCCCGAGGTGTGGTCGAGCTCGGCGAGGACCCCCGTGCAGAACTGGTCCGGAAGCCATTCGCCGAGCGCCTGGTCGACGTTGTCGACGAGCGACCCGAGGTCGGCACCCGAGCGCCGGGCGTTGCGGCAGGCCGCGAGCGCCACGGCGCTGGTGAGGCCCGAGGCGAGATTGTGCCCCATGGCGTCGAGGACGACGGCGTGCAGCGAGGTGGCGGTCAGCGAGTGGTCGAAGGCGTCGCCGCCGATGTCGTAGGCCGGTTCGAGCACCGCGGTGGACACGACCTGGGCGTTGCCGATGGTGCGCGGTGGCAGGAAGGCGCGCAGCATCTCGGCGGGCAGCTGCATGGCCTCGGTGCGGGTGCGGCGCACGAAGGAGTCCGTGTACATGCGCTTCGAGGAGATCATCGTCGCGAGGAGCGCGGCGAGCGCCCGGCTCTGCCGCAGCGTCTCGGCGGTCAGCGCGTGCGTGTGCACGCCGAGGACGCCGAGCCGTTCGGCGCCGTCCAGCAGCGGGAACCACGCGGTCACTCCGTCCCGGTCCGACTCCTCCACGCGCAGGGCCTGGGTGCGGTAGGTCCAGCCGGCGACCGAGCCGTCGACGGGCAGCGTGGCGGTGACGTCGGTCAGCGGGACGAGATGGCGCTGCTGCAGGTCGGCCAGGTAGACCACGGCGTGCCGCAGGCCGAGCACCTTGGCGCAACGGGCCACGACCGTGGACAGGTCCAGGGTGCAGCTCGCGGGATCGGCGAGGAACTCCTCCAGCGGCGCACCGGTCGCCTCCGCCGTCACGTCGTCACCGCCCCACGTCCACTGGTCCGTTCGGGGTACGCATCCTGTCCTCTCCGCCGGACGCCGGACGCCGGGCATCGGTCGTCACTGCGCCGGGCGGCGCCGCCGGGCCCGCGGGACCGGCGGCGCACGGGCGCTCTCGACGGGGTGTCAGCCGGTGCCGGTGGCGAGGCTCTTGACGCGGTCCGCGGCGCCGTTGAACCTGTCGTGGTCGCCGACGGTGGGTCCGGAGGAGGTGTACTGCCACATGGTGTACACCGACCAGCCCGCGGGGAGCGTGCCCGCCGTGGAGGCGTACCGGGCGATCCAGAGCGGGTTGGTCGCGCCGAAGCCCGCGTAATTGCCCGTGCACTGGCTCCACCAGCTCGTGGCGGTGTAGATGACGGCGTCCCGGCCGGTGCGGGACTTGTAGCGGTCGAGGAAGTCGCGGACCCAGGTGACCATTCCGCTCGCGGACTTGCCGTAGCAGTCGTCGCCGTAGGGGTTCCACTCCATGTCGAGCGCGCCGGGCAGGGTCTTGCCGTCCTTGGACCAGCCGCCGCCGTGGTCGACGAAGTAGTCGGCCTGGGCGGCGCCGCCCGAGGTGTCGGGGGTCGCGAAGTGGTACGCGCCGCGGATCATGCCGGCGTCGTACGAACCGGAGTACTGCGAACCGAAGTAGGGGTTCGTGTAGTACGTCCCCTCGCTCGCCTTCGTGTACGCCCACTGGACGCCGCTCCCCCACAGCGTCTGCCAGGCGACGTCCCCCTGGTAGCTGGAGACGTCCACGCCTTCGGTCTGCGTGGTCCGGGAGCCGGTCGGGGTCTCGTCGTCGGTGGCGTCGGAGCCGTCGTGGGCCGGCACTCCCATACCCATGTAGGCGCTGCCCCGTTCGGGCAGGGAGCCGGCCGCCGAGGGCGGGGCCGAGAGGATCGGCAGGAGGATCAGGAGGCCGGTCAGCGCGCCGGTGAGAGCCCGGCGGGAGCGGCTGCGGTGAAAGGCTATAGGGCTTCGCACAGGTTCCATCTGACCCGCGGTCGGGGCGTGCCGCACTCCGGATACCGCCCAACGAAGCCATGCCGACCCGCGATTACGCCATGTGAGTGGTACGGGGGGCCGGGCGCGCGTGGCCGTGGGCGGTGCCGGGAAGGGCACCGCCCACGACCGCCCGTCCGACGGTCAGCCGTCGATGCGGTGCTGGGTCCAGAAGGAGGTCAGGTCGGTGCTCGTGGCGGCCTGGGCGGCCGCCTTGAACTCGGCCGTGGTCGACACGCCGTACCAGTGCGCGGTCGCGTAGTCCTTGAGCAGCTTGGCCATGGCGGTGTCGCCGAGGACCCTGCGCAGGTCGTGCAGGGCGCACTTGCCGTAGCCGTAGACGACGGTGGAGTACCGGGAGGAGTGCGCGTCCCAGTAGGCCATGGAGTTGGTGATCTTCTCGGCGCTGGAGTCCCAGGAGACGCTGTTCCAGCAGCCGGTGCCGGTCTTGCCGAGGGCGAGGTCGGTGGAGTAGTCGGTGAACGCCTCGTCCAGCCAGGGGCTGTTGTACTCGTCGTCACCGACGATGCCGTACCACCACTGGTGGCCGATCTCGTGGGTGAGTGCCGTGGTGCTGACCAGGTCGAGGACGAACCCGGGGTACTCCATCCCGCCGAACCAGTAGTTGTTGTCGATCACGGCGTCCAGTTCGCCGTACGGGTAGGCGCCGAAGCGGGCCGCGTGGGCGTCGACGGCGGACTTGGCGGTGCTGAGCATGGACTGGGCGCTGGAGGAGCTGATGCCCGAGACGGAGTAGATGTTCACCGGCACGCCGGCGGACGAGGTCCCGGAGATCTTGCTGAAGGGCCCGGCGGCCCAGGCGAAGTCACGGACCTTGGCGGCGGTCGCGGTGGTGACGGTGCGGCCGCTGGAGCCGGGGGTGTCGGTGGAGGTGCCGGTGGCGGGGACCAGCAGACCACTGGGGTGGTCGAGGGTCACCTTGAAGTCGGCGGCCAGGGAGTAGAAGGACTCGCCGTTGTCGGTGTACGGGTCCAGGTGCCAGCCCGAACCGTCGCGCACCGCGAGGACGGGCAGGGCGTTGCCGATGAAGCTGAAGGCTCCGTCGTGGCCGAACCGGTCGGCGCCGCTGGGCACGGTGATGCCGAGGTCGAAGCCGATGGTGGCACTCTGGCCCTGGTTCAGCGGCGAGGGCAGGGTGATCTTCAGCGCGGTGCAGTTCACCGAGAGGGCGCCCGCCGTGCCGCCGGTGACGTTGGTGACCGTGATGGGCATCGCCGAGCAGGTGCCGTGGTAGTTGTCCCACAGCCGCAGGTAGACCTCGCTGAGGGCGGTGGCGGAGGCGTTGGTGAACGTGGCGCTCTCGTGCCCGTTCCAGACGGTGCCGCCGGTGTCGCTGCTGAGGCTGACGGTGTAGGAGGGCGCGGCCGGGGTGCGGACCGTGTCCGCCGGGGGCGGGGTGGTGCCGCCCGAGGTGTCGAGGGCGATGTCGTCGAGGACGAAGCTGGTCTGGAGGCTGGAGTCCTCGGTGCCGGTGAAGCCGATGTTCACGGTCTGCCCGGCGAAGGACGACACGTCGAACGACTTGCGTACGTAGCCGGTGGCGCGGTCCAGGTTCGAGTAGGTCGCCAGCGTGGTGCTGCCGATCTTCGCCGTCAGCTTGTCGTACGCGGTGGACGAGGTCGTCTCGTCGGTGTCGATGTGGAGCCAGAAGCTGAGGGTGGCGGTGGCGCAGCCGCTGGGGATGGTGACGCTCTGGGAGAGGGTGTCGGTCCGGGTGCTGCCGACGCCGTCCAGCCAGGCGTACGACGAGCCGCCGTGGGCGGTCTGGCCGCTGCGGCTGGTGATCAGGCCGGACGAGGACTGCGTCCACGGCGAGGTGCCGCTTTCGAAACCGCCGTTGGTGACCGACTGCGCGGGGGTGCAGTCGGCGGCCACCGGGGTTTTGGCCGGCCGGGCGGCGGCGGGGGTGACGGGGAGGCAGAGGGCGACGAGCGCGGCGGCGGTGAGCACGCCTGCGCCGAGGGCCTTGTGGGGGGTCGGTCTCACACACTGCTCCTTTGCGACGGCCGGGGTTCCGGCCTGCTCGGATGGCCGCAGGGCCGGCCGGGGTGCGCCGGGGCGGCCGCTGGTGGGGTTGCGCGATCGCTGTGCGGAGAGGTGCGCCGCACCCCTGGGGTCGGGGCACGGACTGCCGAAAGCGTGACAGATTTGACCGGGCCATGCCAGAAGGGGTGCGGAAGTGGGTGGCCGGACTCCTGATCCTTGCTGAGCCCCACACTCAGGCTCGGGCAGGGGACGTGGCGATCAGCCGGCGGCCGGCAGGTGGGCGAAGACCGCGCGCGGGCGGCTGCCGTCCGGGGCCGACCAGCCGCCGGTCACCTGGCCGACGGTGTCCCGCCCGGGTGACCTCGCCCTTGGGGTCGTCCAGCCGGAAGCCACCGGACTTTGCGGCTCCCCCTTCCCGGCCGGACGTCAATGTTCGTTCCCGCTTCTGGCCCGGGCGACCTACCGGACGGTATACAGGCCCGGTTGACAGCGCGGTCCGCCTCGGCGCGGGCCGCGCGCGACGTCCCGGCCTCAGGGGGAGGAACCCATGGCGAACGACAGCGTTGCGGCGGAACCGGCGAGATCCCGGCGGCGGAGTGCCGTGCTGGGGGCGGCGATCGGGGGCTGCGCCCTCGTCGCCGCGTCGACGGCACCCGCCGCCGCGCACCCCGCCCATCCGCGCGACCTCACCTACGTCTCCCTCGGGGACTCCTACACCTCGGGGCCCGCGATCCCGGGCCAGGTGGACGCCGGCTGCGCCCGCTCCGACCACAACTACCCCTCGCTGCTGGCGGCCCGGCGGGGCGTGACCGCGTTCAAGGACGTGAGCTGCGCGGGGGCCACGACCGAGGAGATGTGGAAGGCGCAGGGCACCAACGCCCCCCAACTCGACGCCCTGGGGCGGAACACGGACCTGGTGACGGTGCAGATCGGCGGCAACGACGTCGGCTTCGGCCCGATCATCAGCACCTGCGCCCGGCTCGGCGTCCAGGACCCGGCCGGCAACCCCTGCGAGCGCTCCTACCGGGCCGCGGGCTACGACCGGCTGGCGCTCACCGTGCTGCAGACCGCGCCGAAGATCGACCGGGTGCTGCGGGCCGTGCACGCCCGCGCCCCGCACGCGCGGGTGCTCCTCGTCGGCTACCCGGACCTGCTGCCGGACGACGGCAGCGGCTGCTTCCCCTCGGTGCCGTTCGCCGAGGGCGACTTCCCCTATCTGCGCGACACCGAGAAGCGGCTGAACCTGATGCTGCGTCTGGTGGCGTCGTGGAACCGGGCCGAGTACGTCGACACCTACGGTCCCACGGTGGGCCACGACATGTGCAAGGCGCCCGCGGACCGCTGGATCGAGCCGTTGCAGCCGGCTTCGCCCGCGGCCCCCGCCCACCCCAACGCCAAGGGCGAGGCGGCCATGGCCGAGGCCGTGCTGGACCGGCTCGGCCCCGCTCGCGGACGCGGCTGAGGTCCTCGGTCCGCCGCGCGACGGCCTCCGCCCGGGCGGGCGGAGGCCGTCGCGGTCGTGAGGAACGGGACCGTGGCATCAGCCGCCGAGCGCGGCCTGGACCACCGCCTTGGCCTCCTCCTGCACCCGCGCGAGGTGGTCGGGGCCGTGGAACGACTCGGCGTAGATCTTGTAGACGTCCTCCGTGCCCGAAGGGCGGGCCGCGAACCAGGCGTTGGCGGTGGTGACCTTGATCCCGCCGATGGCGGCGCCGTTGCCCGGCGCCTCGCTGAGCACACCGGTGACCGGCTCGTCCGCGAGGGTGTCGGCGGTGACCTGGGCCGGTGACAGCTTGGCCAGCAGCGCCTTCTGCTCGCGGGAGGCGGGCGCGTCGATCCGGGCGTAGGCGGGTTCGCCGAAGCGGGCGGTGAGGTCGGCGTAGTGCTCCGAGGGGGTCCGGTCGGTGACGGCCGTGATCTCGGAGGCGAGCAGGGCCAGCAGGATGCCGTCCTTGTCGGTGGTCCACACCGAGCCGTCGCGGCGCAGGAAGGAGGCCCCGGCGGACTCCTCGCCGCCGAATCCGAGGGTGCCGCCGGCCAGTCCGTCCACGAACCACTTGAACCCGACCGGGACCTCGACGAGCCGGCGGTCCAGGTCCTCGGCGACGCGGTCGATCATCGTGGAGGACACCAGCGTCTTGCCGATGCCGGTCCCGGCCGGCCAGCGCTCGCGGTGGCGGTAGAGGTAGGAGATGGCGACGGCCAGGTAGTGGTTGGGGTTCATCAGCCCGGCGTCCGGGGTCACGATGCCGTGGCGGTCGGCGTCGGCGTCGTTGCCGGTGGCGATGCGGAAGCGGTCGCGCTGCTCGATGAGCGAGGCCATGGCGTACGGCGAGGAGCAGTCCATGCGGATCTTGCCGTCCCAGTCCAGCGTCATGAACCGCCAGGTGGGGTCGGTGTGCGGGTTGACCACGGTCAGGTCGAGCCCGTGCTCCTCGGCGATCCGGCCCCAGTAGGCGACGGAGGCGCCGCCGAGCGGGTCGGCGCCGATGCGCACCCCGGCGGCGCGGACCGCGTCGAGGTCCAGGACGCTGGGCAGGTCGCCGACGTAGGCACCGAGGAAGTCGTACCGCCCGGTGGTCCCGGCGGCGAGCGCACGGGCGTACGTCAGCCGCCGTACGTCTTTGAGGCCGCCCGCGATGATCTGGTTGGCGCGGTCCTGGATCCAGGAGGTGGCGTCGGACGCCGCGGGTCCGCCGCTGGGCGGGTTGTACTTGAAGCCGCCGTCGGCGGGCGGGTTGTGCGACGGGGTGACGACCACGCCGTCGGCGAGGCCCGAGGAGCGGCCCCGGTTGTGGGTGAGGATGGCGTGCGAGAGCGCCGGGGTCGGCGTGTAGCCGTCCGCGCTGTCGACGAGCACCGTCACGTCGTTGGCGGCGAACACCTCGAGGGCGGTGGCCCTGGCGGGCTCGGACAGGGCGTGGGTGTCGGCGCCGAGGAACAGCGGGCCGTCGATCCCGTTGGCCGTCCGGTACTCGACGATGGCCTGGCTGGTGGCGGCGATGTGGTCCTCGTTGAAGGCGGTCGCCAGGGACGAACCGCGGTGCCCCGACGTGCCGAACGCCACCCGCTGCCCCGGGTCGGCCGGGTCGGGGTGCAGCGTGTAGTACGCCGTGACCAGCCGGGCCACGTCGACAAGGTCCTCGGGACCGGCCGGCCGGCCGGCTCGCTCGTGCGGCATGAGTCCGCTCCTCCGCATCGGTGTGGTCGATCACTCGGAACCCATCTTTCCTCGTCGGGGCTCCGGCATGCGAGTGCGCCACCGGCGGCGGGCGAACGGCCCCGGTACGGCTCAGGACGCACCGGGGCCGGGACCGCCCGGCGGCTCAGCCGATGTGGTAGCCGTCCCCGTACACCTTCCAGTCCAGCGGCGTGTTCAGGTCGAGGTTGCCCTTGCGCAGGAAGACCCGCTGCTCGGTGTCGACCCTGCTGGTGTCGCTGTGCGCCTCCTCCTGCTTCATGGCCCACACCCGGGCGTCGAGGAAGGCGTTGAGGTACGTCGTCTCGTTGCCGCCCTGCGCCGGCGGCTTGGCGGTGCGCAGGGCCCGCTTGCGGATGTTGCGGAAGCTGGTGGGGTCGTCGCCGTCGCCGTGCATGACGATGGCGTCGTAGTAGGCGAACTGCCCTAGGGCACGCAGCCCGTCCGCCTTGCCCTGGGCGACCGCGGGGTCGAAGTAGACACGGTCCCGCTCGTCGTTCTGGGCCTGCTGGAACGCGCCGTCCTGGGCCGCCCTGCGCCAGTCCCTGGGGTAGGCGGGGTCGAGACCGCTGTGCGAGTCCGTGCCGTTCACCCGGCGCAGGGCGGGCAGGTACTTGGCGAGCACGTTGCCCGGCTTGCGGTCGGTGTAGAGCTGGACGAGGTCGAGCATGTCGCCGGTGCCGGAGCAGAAGCCGATGATCCCGGCGGTGTAGCCGCGGCCGTCGCCGATGTCCTCGATGTACTTGTACTGGGCCTTCCAGTCGAGCGAGGAGTTCTCGGCGCTCGACACCAGCTGCATGGCGATCTCCTTCTTCGCCGGGTCGTCCAGGCCCGGTGCGGCCGACGGTGCCGCCGCCACGCGCGGGGCGCCGAGCAGGGCGCCGGAGGCGACGGCGCCGAACGCGGCGACGAAGGTCCGGCGGGAGAGGCGGGCGGGGACTGCGGGGGCTGCCGTTTCACGGTCTGCGTGCACCACAGGGACTCCAAGAGCGGGTGGGGGGTGGGCAGTCGGTCCGTACCGCACGTACCGGCGGCACTGATAGGAAAGTTTCCTACCAAACACAGACCCAGTGAGGTACCCGTTCCGCGAGAAGTTCGTAGGATCGAACAGTGCGGCCCCTGTCTCGGCCTGGTGCGCCGCGGCAGGGGCCGCACCCCCGTCTCACCCCGCCCGTGGGGGCGCCGGGAGCGTCACTCGCCGGGCGTCCCCGCCCGCTCCCGCGCGTACGCGTACAGCTCCTTCGACGTGGTGATCAGCTCCCGCCGCTCCTGGCTCGAACCGACCATCGGCTGGGAGCCGTTGAGCGGCACCTGGGCGCTCTCCGGCAGGAACCGCACGGTCAGCAGGCCGATGGCGCCGGCCAGCATCAGGTAGTAGGCGGGCATCAGGTCGTCACCGGTGGCGTTGACCAGCGCGGCGGTGACGAGCGGAGTGGTGCCGCCGAACGCGGCCACGGCGATGTTGAAGCCGATGCCCATGGCCGCGTAGCGCACCGCCGTCGGGAACAGGGCCGGCAGGGTGGCCGCGCTCGGCGCGGCGAAGCAGGCCAGCAGGGTGGACAGCACCAGTACCCCGAGGATCGGCGGCCAGGTTCCGTCCGCCTTGATCAGCAGGAAGGAGGGGACGGCCAGGACGATCATCGCTGCCGCGGCGACCGCGTAGACGGGCCGTCGGCCGACCCGGTCGCTGAGCCGGCCCAGGAAGGTGATCAGCACGACGATCCACACCATGCCGGTCAGCACCAGGACGTCCGCCGAGCCGCTGGAGCGGTGCAGCGTCTCGGTCTGATAGGTCGGCAGATACCCGGTGACCATGTAGTTGGTGACGTTGTAGAGCAGCACCAGGCCCATGCAGACCAGCAGCGCGGGCCAGTGGTTGCGGATGATGTCCTTGAACTCGCTGCCGGCCGACTCCTGTGCCAGCCCCTTCTCGTGCTCGTCCAGTTGCTGCTGGAAGGCGGGCGACTCCTCCAGCTTGAGCCGCATGTACAGGCCGATCACACCGAGCGGCCCGGCGATCAGGAACGGGACGCGCCAGCCCCAGGAGAGCATCTGCCCGTCCGTCAGCAGCAGGTTCAGCGCGGTGACCAGCGCCGAACCGAGGGCGTAGCCGACGAACGTGCCGAAGTCGAGCCAGCTGGAGAGGAACCCGCGCCTGCGGTCCGGGGAGTACTCGGCCACGAAGGTGGTGGCGCCGCCGTACTCGCCGCCGGTGGAGAAGCCCTGGACCATGCGGGCCAGCAGGAGCAGGACGGGCGCGGCGATGCCGATCGTGGCGTAGCCCGGGATGATCCCGATCGCGAACGTCCCCACGGCCATCATGATCATGGTGGTCGCGAGCACCTTCTGCCGGCCGATCCGGTCGCCGAGCGGGCCGAAGACCAGTCCGCCGAGCGGCCGTACGACGAAGGCGGCGGCGAACGTGGCGAAGGAGGAGATCACCTGGGCGGCCGGGGAGGCGCCGGGGAAGAACACCTTGCCGATGGTGGCGGCGAGATAGCTGTAGACGCCGAAGTCGAACCACTCCATGCAGTTGCCGAGCGCGGAGGCGCCCACCGCCCGCCTGAGCAGCGGAGGCTCCACGACCTGGACGTCCTCCCTGCGAAAGGCCCGCCGGTTGCGGCGCAGCCTGCGGCTCAGCTCCTCGCGGACCTGGCGCGGCAGTCCGGCCACGGCCTCGGGCACCCCCGGCCGCTCACCGTCGCGGGCTTCTCGTCCGGGCGTCGCCGTACCCACGGGCTCTCCTCTCGTCGAGGCCATCGCCGCGCGATCCCCGCGCGGCCGCCCCGTCACCGCCCGCCCGACGGGCGCTGCGCGGCGTGCACCCTGCGCCTGCCCGGATTCACACTCGTCACACCAGCAACGCCTCGCACGGGCCCACCGAGTGCCCCGGCCGCCCGATTCAGAAACCGCGCCGATCAATGCCATGAGGACCATCGGTTGGACTTACGAATCACGCGGGCGCAGGGTGGACGGGGCCCCTCACCCCCGGCGGGCCTCCTCCCTGCAGCACCACCCCGGAGACGACCCGATGAACCACGTCGCGGACCCCGCTCGCTACGACGGCGCCATGCGCTACCGGCGCACCGGCCGCTCGGGACTTGACCTCCCGCTCCTGTCCCTGGGCTACTGGCACAACTTCGGCGACGACCGCCCCTTCGAGACCCAGCGCGAGATCGCCCTGCGCGCCTTCGACCTCGGGATCACCCACCACGACCTGGCCAACAACTACGGGCCGCCCTACGGCTCCGCCGAAATCAACTTCGGCCGGCTGCTCAAGCAGGACCTCGCTCCCTACCGGGACGAGCTGGTGATCTCCACCAAGGCCGGCTGGGACATGTGGCCCGGGCCCTACGGCCAGGGCGGCGGCTCGCGCAAGTACGTCCTGGCCTCGCTGGACCAGTCGCTGAGCCGCATGGGCCTCGACTACGTGGACATCTTCTACTCCCACCGGCTGGACGCGAGCACGCCCCTGGAGGAGACGATGGGCGCGCTCGACACCGCCGTCCGCCAGGGCAAGGCCCTCTACGTCGGGATCTCGTCGTACGACGCGGAGCGCAGCCGGCAGGCGGCCGCGATCCTGCGGGACCTGGGCACCCCGCTGCTCATCCACCAGCCGTCGTACAGCATGCTCAACCGCTGGGTCGAGACCGACGGCCTGCTGGACGCGGCCCAGGAGGAGGGCTTCGGCGTCATCGGGTTCACCGCGCTCGCGCAGGGCCTGCTGACCGGCCGCTACCTGGAGGGGCTGCCCCAGGACTCACGGGCCGCGCAGGGCAAGTCGTTCGACCCGGCCTGGCTGACCGAGGACATGCGGCGGCGGCTGCGCGCACTGAACGACGTCGCCGCCCGGCGCGGGCAGACGCTGGCCCAGATGGCACTGGCCTGGGCGCTGCGGGACGAGCGGGTCACCTCGCTGGTCATCGGCGCCTCCCGCACGGAGCAGCTGGAGCAGAACGTGGCCGCGCTGGAGAACCTCGACTTCAGCGCCGAGGAACTGGCCGAGATCGACAAGTACGCCACCGACGGCGGCGTGGACCTGTGGCGGGACGCGCGCCTGGGCAACCTCGGCTGATCACTGGCACGGAGTGACATCGGCTATGGACATAAGGAAAAAGTCAGACATAATGGAGTCATTCGGACCGCGACCCCGTGCCCTCAAGGAGCCGCTCACCGCATGGCCCACGGAGCCCACGACAGCCCCTGTCTGCCACCTCACCCCGATCTGACCCTCGCCCGCGACTGTGAGCACTGCCTGGGCTGGGGCACCGTCGTCACCCGCGACGGGGCACACGAGCTCTGCCGCACCTGTCAGCCCGACACCTGGGGCGACGACGGGTTCGGCACCGGCCCGGCGCGTCAGTGACCACCCCGCGCGCCGGGTCGGCCGCGGCCGCGTCGTACGGTGGGGGTCATGGCCCCTCCCCTGCCGGGCCCCCTGGCCCACCTGGCGCCACTGCTCGACCACTACGGCTACTGGGCCGTGGGCGCCGTCATCCTCGTGGAGGACTTCGGCGTGCCGGCGCCCGGCGAGACCATCCTGCTCGCCGCGGGTGTCTTCGCCGGGGCGGGCCGGCTGAACATCTACGCCGTGGCGGCCGTCGCCTTCGTCGCCGCCGTCCTCGGGGACAACATCGGCTACCTCATCGGCCGCACCGGCGGCCGCGCCTTCGTGCACCGCTGGGGGCGCTACGTCTTCCTGACCCCGAAGCGCTTCCAGGCGGCCGAGGAGTTCTTCGGCCGGCACGGCGGCAAGATCGTCACGGTGGCCCGGTTCATCGAGGGGCTGCGGCAGGCCAACGGCATCATCGCGGGCACGTCGGGCATGCCCTGGCGCCGCTTCCTCGGGTTCAACGCCCTCGGCGCGGCCCTGTGGGTCGGCCTCTGGGCCACCCTGTCCTATCTCGTGGGCAGCCACATCACGGCCGTCTACGACGAGATCAGCCGCTACCAGGTCTACGTCCTCGTCGCGCTCGGCGTCCTGTTCGCGGCCTTCGTGACCCGCCACGTCGTCCGCCGCCGCCGCGAGCGCTGACGGCCGAGACCAGGGCCGTGCCGGCGGCGACGCCGAAGACGATGGTCGGCCCGTGGTGGAACGGACCGGACACGAGCCGGGCGAGCCGGGTCCGGCGGCGGCCGGCCGGGCCGGCACAGAGACCCCGGACAGGGTCAGGTCACCCACCGCGTGGGCCTGGCGCAGCCTGCGCACTCCGGTCCAGGGCGAGCGTTCGACCAAGCGTAAGTAAGTCGAGGCTGTTTGGACCGGCGCTGAGCGGCAAGCCGAATGTGGACCGCACACCGACCGACGTGGGGATGTGAGACCCGATGGCTGGAAGCAAGAAGGCCAAGGCCAAGACGGAGCAGGCCCGGGGCAAGGTCAAGGAGGCCACCGGACGCGCCGTCGGCAACGAGCGCCTGGAGGCCGAGGGCCGCATGGAAGCCGCCCGTGGAGACGCCCGCCAGGCCAAGGAGAAGGCCAAGGACGTCTTCAAGCACTGATCTCCCAGGCACTGAATCGGCAACGGACCGGGGCAGGCCCGGGGACTCCCTGGAACGGGCTCCCGGGTCTGCCCCGCCGTGGCACGAGCCGTGTCACGAGGGGCCCCGGCCCCGGAGGAAAAGGGCAGCGAAGCATGGACATCCCCGTGAGCACCCGCGCGACGACGCGGACCCGCCCCGAGTCCCTGCGGCACAGCCGCACCTGGGACGCCGGGGTGCCCTGCATCGCCGAGGCGAGAGACGCCGTCGACGCCCTGTTGTCACGCGCGCACCTCGCGCCGGAGCGGCGCGCCGTCCAGGATGCCCAGCTCGTCGTCAGCGAACTCGTCACCAACGCCGTCAAGCACGCCCCCGGCCCCTGCGCGCTGGGGCTCGAGCTGTCCGCCGACCTCGACGAGCTGCGTATCACCGTCACCGACACCTCGGTGGAGCCGCCCCGGGCGCGGCCCCACGATCCGGGCCGCGTCGGCGGCCACGGACTGAACCTGGTGAACCTGCTCAGCGACGGGCTCCAGGTCACTCCCCTGCCGCACGGCAAGCGTGTCGCGGCCACCGTCCCGCTCACCGGCGCCTGAGCCCGCCGGACGCGGCCGCGACACCGCCCGCGCCGGTCCGCCCGGTCCGCCCGGCGCGGGCGGCGGCAGTCCCCCGGGGCCACCGGCCCCTCAGGCGACGCGGATTCCCACGATGCACGTGTCGTCGTCGGTGTCCGACCGGCTGTAGGTGAGCAGCCGGTCCAGATGCTGGTCCAGGCTGACGGGCGCGGAGCTGGCCGTCACCAGCAGGTGCGACAGGGACTCCTCGACGGAACGGTCCCGGCGCTCGATGAGGCCGTCCGTGTACATCAGCAGGGTGTCGCCGGCCGCGAGCTGCACCTCCGTCTCCTCGTACCCGGCCTCCGGCACCGCGCCCAGCAGCAGACCCTTGATCGGGGGCAGCGCGACCGCCTCCCCGTCGCGCACCAGGACCGGCGGGAGATGCCCCGCCCGCGCCCAGCGCAGGGTGCGCCGCTCACCGTCGTACAGACCGCAGACGGCGGTCGCCGTGACCGCGCCGGTCAGATGGTGGGCGACGATGTTCAGCCAGGACAGCAGCTGCGCGGGCCCGGCGCCCGTCACGGCCAGGCCGCGCAGGGCGTTGCGCAGCACGACCATGCTGGTCGCCGCCTCGATGCCGTGCCCGGCGACGTCCCCCACGCACAGCAGCACGAGACCGGAGGGCAGCACGACGGCGTCGTACCAGTCGCCGCCGACCAGTTGCTCGGTCTCGGCGGGCCGGTAGCGCACCGCGACCTTGAGTTCCGGCACCTGGAGCGGGGTCTGCGTGGGCGGCATGATGGCGTGCTGGAGCTGGAGTGCGAGGCGGTTGCGCTCGTCGGCCTGCTGCTCGGTGTGGGCGAGCTGGTCGCGGGTGGCGGCGAGCGCCACCTCCGTCCAGTGCTGGGCGGAGATGTCCTGGTAGGCGCCGCGTACGCCGAAGAGCTGGCCGTCGGTGTCCAGGACCGGCTCGGCCACCACCCGCATGTGCCGGGTGACCCCGTCGGGCCGCAGCAGCCGGAACGCGGCGGACGCGGGGCGACGGTGGTGCAGCAGGGTGCGCAGGAAGCGGCCGATGGTGACGGCCTCGTCGGGGTGGGCGTGGGCGGCCAGGTCCTCCAGCGGGACCGGAGGGCTGGTGGGCGGACGGCCGTAGAGGTCGAACAGCTGCCCGTTCCAGGTGATCTCGCCGGTGAGCACGTTCTCCTCGAAGCCGCCGATGCGGCCGAGCCGCTGGGCGTGCTGGAGCAGGCTGGCCAGGCGCGCGGTCTCGTCCTCGATGCGCCAGATGAGCAGGACGGCGGCGCCGTGCCGGCTGATGCTGATGTCGGCGACGGCGGCCAGCGGCACCTGGTCGACCAGCGCGGTCAGCCGCATCCGGTGGGCGCGGAACGGCTCGCCGGTGGCGTGCACCCGCTCCACCCGCTGGAACAGCTCGCTGGCCGCGGCGGCCATCGGGTAGGCCTCCAGCAGCAGCGCGCCGTTGATCATGGCACGCGGCCGGCCCGCGGGGTCGAGGAAGTGCGTGTTGACGTGCTGGATGCGGAAGTCGACGAGCCGCCCGGTGTCGTCGAGGTGGGGCACCAGCACGAGGGCGGGGTCGTGCAGTCCGTCCGCCAGGTCCATCAGCTCCGCCGCGTCGGGCAGCAGCCGGGGTTCCTGCCCGCCCCCGGGCGGCACCGCGTGCGACTCCAGGGTGTGCCCGCACAGTTCGGCGAGCGCCTCGATCTGGCGGATCACCTGCGGTGGCTGGGGGCCTTCGGGCCGGGCCCAGGCGATCTCCAGGACGCCGTGGATCCGGCCGCCCGTCCCGGCGGGTACGGCGGCCCGCGCGCCGTCGGCGAGGTCCCGCCGTCCGAGGGTGGGCAGCCCGGAACCGGCGAGCGATCCCAGCCAGAGCCCGTCGGGCTCGGTCAGACCACGCCGGGCGACGGTGGCGACGTCCGGCGGGACGTAGCGCCAGCGGGCCGCCTCGGCGGGCGGGAAACCGGCGCTGCCCGCCAGGGTGAGGGAGCCGTCGGAGCCGGCGGCCCAGACGGCGACGGCCACCGCGCCGAGCGGCCGCAGCGCGTGCTGGAGCAGCGAGTCGGCCACCGCCTGGGTGTCGTCGGCGGCGAGCACCCCGCTCTCGGCGGCCCGCAGCCGTACGGCGGCCGAGTCCTCGGCCGGCGCCGTCGGGTCCGCGGTCGCGGCCAGGAAGGCCCCGGCGACCTCCGAGACCCGGTCCCGCGCCGCCTGGTTGATGACCTCGACGGCGAACTCCAGCGGGGACACCCGCGCCTGCTCGGTGAGTTCGGCGAGCTGCCGCGCGGCCTGCGCGGGACCGCAGCCGAGGCGCTCGACCAGGATGCCCTTGGCCAGTTCGATCAGGGCCCGGCCCTCGGCCTCGGCCTGCGCCGTGCGCACCTCCGTGCGCAGCCGTTCGACCGTCGCGGCCAGCCGGCCGGCCGGTGAACTGGCGGGCACCGGGGGCAGGTGCAGGTCGGCGAGGTCGGCCGGTTCGGCGAGGTCCGCCGGATCGAGGCCGGCCTCGAGCGCCCCGGACCCGCCGGGGACGGCCGGTGCGTCGGCCGGTCCGGGCGTGCCGGGGAGCGCGACCGCCTTCGGCGCGGCGGCCGCGTCGGGGGCCTCCGGTGCGTCGGTGCCGGCGGGACCCCGGGCGGGTGCCCCGGATCCGGCCGACGGGTCGTGGGCGTTCACCGTGTGCGTGCTCCTAGGCCGGCGGGCGGTGGGGCGGTCGGGGGTGTTCTCACGCGGGGAGCCAGCGCCGGACACAGGAGATGAGGTCATGCGTGTCCACCGGTTTGGTCACGTAGTCGCTGGCGCCGGAGGCGAGACTCTTCTCCCGGTCGCCCTGCATGGCCTTGGCGGTCACGGCGATGACCGGCAGGTCGGCGTACTGCGGCATCCGGCGGATCTCGGCCGTCGCGGTGTAGCCGTCCATCTCGGGCATCATCACGTCCATCAGAACGAGTTCGACGTCCGGGTTGTTCACCAGCGTCTCGATGCCCTTGCGGCCGTTCTCCGCGTGCAGCACCCGGAAGCCGTGCAGTTCGAGGATGCCGCTGAGCGCGAACAGGTTGCGCGCGTCGTCGTCCACGACGAGGACGCTGCGGCCCCGGTCGCGCTCGTCCACCTGGTGGGGCTCGGCCGGCTGCGGCTCGTCGCCGCGGACCAGGGTGAGCACCTCGCCGGGCTCCTCGGCCGACAGGTGCAGGGCGATCCGCTCGCGCAGCTCGTCCAGGCTGTACAGGTACTCCAGCGAGCCGCCCTCGGTGTCCTGGTCCTGCTGGTCGGTGCGGTGGGAGCTGTGCACCAGGACGGGGACGCTGGCCAGGGCCGAGTCGCCGCGCAGGGCCCGCAGGAAGCGGGCGGACTCGCCGTCGGACGCGCCGAGCTGGACGACGACGCAGTGGCAGGGCTCAGCGGCCAGCGCGCCGGCCGCCTCCTGCGCACCGACGGCGGTGATGATGTCGACGGGGGTGCCGCCCGGGCCGTGCGCGAGGTCCCCGACGACGCTCTCGGCGACCAGCGTGAGCAGGCCGCGCGGCCGCTCCTCCACGACGAGCAGACGGCGGGCGCGCTGCCCGCGGGCGGTGCCCGGCCGGGCCTCGGCCACCGGCTCCCGTTCGGCGGGTTCGTCGACCGGGGACGCCGTGAGCATCTGGGGCGTCGCGCGGCCGCCGCGCAGGAGTTCCTCGAAGTCCGCGCGGGCCACGGGCAGGAAGAGGGTGAAGGTGCTGCCCTTGCCGGGCGTGCTCTCCACGGTGACGGCGCCGCCGAGCAGGTGCGCGATCTCCCGGGTGATGGACAGGCCGAGGCCGGTGCCGCCGTACTTGCGGCTGGTGGTGCCGTCGGCCTGCTGGAAGGCGCCGAAGATGGTCTCCCGCTGCTGTTCCGCGATGCCGATGCCGGTGTCCTTCACCCGGAAGGCCACGATGGTGCCGCCGCGCACCACGCCCCCGGGCACCTCGTCGTCCGGCGCCGGTTCGACGCGCAGTTCGACGCAGCCCTGCTCGGTGAACTTCACCGCGTTGGACAGCAGGTTGCGCAGGATCTGCCGCAGCCGGGAGTCGTCGGTGAGCAGGTCGGCGGGCGCGCCCGGGGCGGTGGTGATGGTGAAGTCGAGGCTCTTCTGCGAGGTCATCGGCTGGAAGGTGGCCTCGACGTACTCGATGAGCTGCTTGAGGGGGACCCGCTCGGGGGTGATGTCCATCTTGCCCGCCTCGACCTTGGACAGGTCGAGGATGTCGTTGATGAGCTGGAGCAGGTCCGAGCCGGCGGAGTGGATGATGCCCGCGTACTCCACCTGCTTCGGGGTGAGGTTGCGGGAGGGGTTCTGGGCCAGCAGCTGGGCGAGGATGAGCAGGCTGTTGAGCGGCGTGCGCAGCTCGTGGCTCATGTTGGCCAGGAACTCGGACTTGTAGCGCGAGGCCAGCGACAACTGCTGGGCGCGCGCCTCCAGTTCCTGCCGGGCCTGCTCGATCTGGAGGTTCTTCGCCTCGATGTCCCGGTTCTGGTCGGCCAGCAGCGAGGCCTTGTCCTCCAGTTCGGCGTTGGACTGCTGGAGTTCCTCCTGGCGCGCCTGCAACTCGGCCGAGCGCGACTGCAGTTCGCTGGTCAGGCGCTGCGACTCCTGGAGCAGTTCGTCGGTGCGGGCGTTGGCGACGATCGTGTTGACGTTGACGCCGATGGTCTCCACGAGCTGCTGCAGGAAGTCCCGCTGGACCGGGGTGAAGGCGGTGACCGAGGCGAGTTCGATGACGCCGAGGACCTGCTCCTCGAAGACGATGGGGAGCAGCAGCAGGTCGGTGGGCTCGATCTGCCCGAGTCCGGAGGAGATGGTGACGTACCCGGGCGGGAGCTGGTCCACGCCGATGATGCGGCGGCTGCGCGCGGCCTGGCCGACCAGGGAGCGGCCGAAGGCGATCCGCGTGGGTCTGGTGTCGTCCTCCGGGCGGCCGTAGGAGCCGACGAGCCGCAGTTCGGGTCCGGACGCCCCGTCCTCGGCGAGGTAGAAGGCGCCGTACTGGGCGGAGACCAGGGGCACCAGCTCGTCCATGATCAGCTCGGCGACGACGGACAGGTCCCGGTGGCCCTGCATGAGGGCGGAGATGCGGGCGAGGTTGGTCTTGAGCCAGTCCTGTTCCTGGTTGGCCCGGGTGGTCTCGCGCAGGGACTCCACCATCGAGTTGATGTTGTCCTTGAGTTCGGCGACCTCGCCGGCGGCGTCGACGGTGATGGACCGGGTGAGGTCGCCCTCGGCCACGGCGCTGGCCACCTCGCCGATGGCGCGCACCTGCCGGGTCAGGTTGCCGGCCAGCTCGTTGACGTTCTCCGTCAGGCGCTTCCAGGTGCCGGAGACGCCCTCGACCTCGGCCTGGCCGCCGAGGCGGCCCTCGGTGCCGACCTCGCGGGCCACGCGGGTCACCTCGTCGGCGAACGCGGAGAGCTGGTCGACCATCGTGTTGATCGTGGTCTTCAGTTCGAGGATCTCGCCGCGGGCGTCGACGTCGATCTTCTTGGACAGGTCGCCCTTGGCCACGGCGGTGGTCACCAGCGCGATGTTGCGCACCTGGCCGGTGAGGTTGTTGGCCATGGAGTTGACGTTGTCGGTGAGGTCCTTCCAGGTGCCGGCCACGTTGGGCACGTGGGCTTGGCCGCCCAGGCGTCCCTCGGTGCCGACCTCGCGGGCCACCCGGGTCACCTCGTCGGCGAACGCGGAGAGCGTGTCGACCATGGTGTTGATGACGTCGGCCAGTGCGGCGACCTCGCCCTTGGCCTCGACGGTGATCTTCTGGGAGAGGTCGCCGCGGGCGACGGCGGTGGCGACCTGCGCGATGGAGCGGACCTGACCGGTCAGGTTGGAGGCCATCACGTTGACGTTGTCGGTGAGGTCCTTCCAGGTGCCCGAGACCCCGCGCACGGTGGCCTGGCCGCCGAGGTTGCCCGCGGTGCCGACCTCGCGGGCCACCCGGGTGACCTCGTCGGCGAACGCGGAGAGCTGGTCCACCATCGTGTTGATGGTGTTCTTGAGCTCCAGGATCTCGCCGCGCGCGTCCACGGTGATCTTCTGCGACAGGTCGCCCTGCGCCACCGCCGTGGCCACCTGGGCCACGTTGCGGACCTGGGCGGTGAGGTTGCCCGCCATGAAGTTCACGGAGTCCGTCAGGTCGCGCCAGGTGCCCTTGACGCCCTTGACGTCCGCCTGTCCCCCTAGGCGGCCCTCGGTGCCGACCTCGCGGGCCACCCGGGTCACCTCGTCGGCGAACGCGGAGAGCTGGTCCACCATCGTGTTGATGGTGCTCTTGAGCTCCAGGATCTCGCCGCGTGCGTCCACGGTGATCTTCTGCGACAGGTCGCCCTGCGCCACGGCGGTCGTCACCTGGGCGACGTTGCGCACCTGGGCGGTGAGGTTTCCGGCCATGAAATTGACCGAATCCGTGAGGTCGCGCCAGACGCCGGCGACGCCGGGCACCTGCGCCTGTCCGCCGAGGCGGCCCTCGGTGCCGACCTCCTTGGCGACCCGGGTCACCTCGTCGGCGAACGCGGAGAGCTGATCGACCATCGTGTTGACGGTCTCCTTCAGCTGCAGGATCTCGCCGCGCGCGGGCACGTCGATCTTCTGCGACAGGTCGCCCTTGGCCACGGCCGTGGCGACCTGGGCGATGTCACGGACCTGCGTGGTGAGGTTGCCCGCCATGGCGTTGACGGAGTCGGTGAGGTCCGCCCAGGTGCCGGAGACGCCCGGGACCTCCGCCTGTCCCCCGAGGGTGCCCTCGGTGCCCACCTCGCGGGCCACCCGGGTCACCTCGGAGGTGAAGACCGAGAGCTGGTCGACCATGCCGTTGAAGACGGTGGCGATGTCTCCCATGAGACCGCTGGCGTCGTCGGGCAGACGTGTGCCGAAGTCTCCGTCGCGTACGGCGGTCAGACCCGCCAGGAGTCTCCGCAGCTCTTGCTCCGCCGGGACCGCCTCGGTCGTCCCGGTCGCCTTGCCGGCCATGCGCACCCTCGTTCCGCTCCCCAGGAGCCCTCGTCGCCAAGGGCTCGGAACCACTACCGGGCACACGGCCCGACCCGGTTTCGGTGATTGCATTTCCGCAGTTCACGGAATTGCTCGATGAGAAATACGTGGCAGGCTAACCCACCTTCACGACTGTGGACAAAGCCGCGGGTCGCGCTCCCGGCGTGAGGAAACCGACGGGTGTGGAACCCGTGCGGCGGGGTAACCGGGGCAGTTTACGCGCTGCGCTGCCGTTGTCATGGGGCCATCATCGCGGGTCCTTCACCGTCTCGTCGCCCCCGCTCCCCGGCCACCCCGCCGACGGGCCGTGCCGGCCGTTTCGGACGGGCGGCCCCGGGGCACCCGTGCCACGCTCGGAGGAGAGCACCGAGCGTGAGGGACTCGGGACCGGGCGGAAGGCGAGCACGCGGTGGAGGCGTCCGACGGAGATCCGTCGCCCCGGCCGGAGGGCCGTGGCGCTCGGTCGGCCCCTGCCCCTCCCCCCGTCGCGTCCAGGGGCGAGAGGTCGCCGCACAAAGCGTTCCCCGGTCGGGCGAGCGGGAGTCCTGAAGCCCGGACCGCGGAGGAACCGGTCGTGAGCGAGGTGGACAGGGCATGAGCGGCGATCAGGTCAGGGCGGACCGGGCCGGTCTGTGGTTCGGACCGCAGCCGGACGTGGCGGGCGCATCCGGTTACCCGGACGCCCCGCCCAGGATGGGCTTCTTCACCGACACCTCCGTGTGCATCGGCTGCAAGGCCTGCGAAGTGGCCTGCAAGGAGTGGAACGCCGTTCCGGAGGACGGCCTCGAACTGACCGGCATGTCCTACGACAACACGCAGGGCCTCGGCGCCGACACCTGGCGGCACGTGGCCTTCATCGAGCAGCGCAAGCCGTTCGGCGGGCAGCAGCCCGGGGTCTCGCACGACGACGTGGACGTCTTCGCCGCGGCCTCGGCGCTCGGCACCGACGCGGCCTCCCCGGGCCCGGGTGCCACCACTCCCCCGGCGGGCGCGGCCCCGGCGGGCGCCCCGGCCGGCGAGATCTCGCCGGTGTCGCCCGACGGCCGCACGGAGCTGCGCTGGCTGATGGCGTCGGACGTGTGCAAGCACTGCACGCACGCGGCCTGCCTGGACGTGTGTCCGACGGGCGCGCTGTTCCGCACCGAGTTCGGCACGGTCGTCGTCCAGGAGGACGTCTGCAACGGCTGCGGCTACTGCGTGCCGGCCTGCCCGTACGGCGTCATCGACCAGCGCAAGGACGACGGCCGGGTGTGGAAGTGCACCCTGTGCTACGACCGGCTCGGCGTCGGCATGGAGCCGGCCTGCGCCAAGTCCTGCCCGACGGAGTCCATCCAGTTCGGGCCGCTGGAGGAGCTGCGGGAGCGGGCGGCGGGCCGGGTGGCGCAGCTGCACGCCTCCGGGGTGACCGATGCCCGGCTGTACGGCGAGAGCCCCGACGACGGGGTGGGCGGGGACGGCGCGTTCTTCCTGCTGCTGGACGAGCCCGAGGTCTACGGGCTGCCGCCGGACCCCGTCGTCACCACCCGGGACCTGCCCGACATGTGGCGGCACGCGGCGATGGCCGCCGTCTCGCTCGGCGCGCTGGCCGTCGCCAGTTTCGCGAGGAGGCCGCGATGAGCGATTCCGATGTCACCCGGGAGGGGCTGCGGGGCGAGCGGACGCAACGTGAGGCGCTGACGGGGGCGAAGGCGGGGCGCCGCCGGCACCGGCGCGGCCGGGGCGGCCGCGGCGGCCGCGGCGGCCGCGGCGAGCAGCCGATGGTCCCGGAGGCGGAGTTCTCGTCGTACTACGGCAAGCCGGTCCTGAACAAGCCGACGTGGAAGCCCCTGGACATCGCGGGCTACCTGTACCTGGGCGGTCTGGCCGGGGCGTCGTCGCTGCTGGCGGCCGGTGCGGGCGTGACCGGGCGGCCGGCGCTGGCCCGCCCGGCGAAACTGGGCGCCGCCGGGGCGATCAGCCTGTCGCTGGTCGCGCTCGTGCACGACCTGGGCCGTCCGGCGCGCTTCCTGAACATGCTGCGGGTCTTCAAGCCCACCTCGCCGATGAACGTGGGCTCGTGGGTGCTGTCGGGCTACGCCCCGCTGGCGCTGGGTGCCGCGGCCGTCGACCTCACGGGCCGCGCCCGGCGGGTGGGCTCGCTGGCCACGGCGGGCGCCGCCGTCCTCGGCCCGGCGGTGGCGACCTACACGGCGGTGCTGCTCGCCGACACCGCGGTGCCCTCGTGGCACGAGGGCTACCGGGAGCTGCCGTACGTCTTCGCGGGGTCCGGTGCCACCGCGGCGGCCGGTCTCGCGCTGGCCGCGACCCCTGCGGCGCAGGCGGGCCCGGCGCGCCGCATGGCCGCGCTGGGGGCCGCGCTGGAGCTGGGCACCTTCCAGGCGATGAAGCACCGCATGGGCCTGTCCGCGGAGACGTTCGAGCAGGGGAAGGCGCACCGGCTGCTGCGGGCGGCGGAGACCCTGACGGCGGGCGGTGCCGCGCTGGCGGTCCTGTCGGGACGCCTGCGCGACCGGCGGCTCGCCCTGGCGGCCGGAGCGGCCCTGCTCTCCGGCTCGGCCGCCCTCCGCTTCGGAGTCTTCCACGCGGGAGTCGCCTCCGCGAAGGACCCGAAGTACACGGTCGTCCCCCAACGCGAACGCCTGACGGCCCGCGAGGGCTGAGCCGGCCCGCGGCGAGGCGCCACCTCGGCCGGGCCGCGGGTGCCTGGCTGCGCCGGGCCGCCGTCCGTACGGCATCCATCCGGCCGTTAGGCCGCGGGCGCGGCCTTGAGTCGTGCCGCCAGGTCCGCGACACCGGTGGCCGACCAGTCCGGTGGGTGCGCGGTGCGCGGGTAGGGCTCGGGGGTGCGGTGCAGCCAGGCCGTGGCGAGGCCGGCCCGGGCGGCGCCGTCGGTGTCCCAGGGGTGCACCGACACCAGCAGGGCTTCCCCGGGCGGCACCCCGGCGGTCTCCAGGGCGTGGGCGTAGGCCTCGCGGGCGGGCTTCCAGCGGCCGGCGCCCGTCACGTCCAGGTGGGCCTCGAAGTGGCCGGTGAGACCGGCGTGGTCCAGTACGGCGCGGGTGGTGGTGGCCGAGCCGTTGGTGAGGGTCAGCAGGCGGTACCCGGCCGCGCGCAGGGCCCGTACGCCGTCGGGGACGTCGGGGTGCACCGGCAGCCTGGGCAGGCCGGCGAGGACGTGCCGGACGGCCTCCGCCGGGTCGCCGGGGAGTCGGGCGCGGGCCGCGAGGGTACGCAGTCCGTCGGCCGCGACGTCGGCGAAGGAGGCGCCGCCGCCCGCCAGGGTCAGGGCGACGCCGTCGCGCAGCACACCCGCGAACCAGACCGGCAGGAGGTCGCCCGGCAGGCCGGCGTGTGGGCCAGCCGGGGCGCGAGCGCGGACAGGTCGGTGAGCGTCTCGTTGACGTCGAACACGAGGAGCCGCGGTCGGGGTTCACGGGGCAAGCGCCTCACCCCTCCCGGCGGCGAGCACAGCAGCCGCGGAGGCGAGCGGGGACGGACCTGTGCCGTGGTCCGTCCGCCCTCACCGCTCCCGCGCCGTCGTGCCGTGCTCCGCCGCTCGCGGCGGCCCCGCCGAGCAGGGGCACGGCGATGAGTTCGAGGACCAGGACGGCGCCGCCCCACAGCCGATGGAACAGGGCACTCTCGCCGCGGACCGCCAGTACGACGAGGAACGGACCGTTGATCAGGCCCCAGCAGGCGACGACGAGGGCGGGCAGACGGCGCTTCACCCTCGCGTGGCCGAGCGCGAACATGGGCGGGACCCCCGTCCTCCGGTCCGAGACCGCTGCCCGCAGGACATTACGGGCACCTGGGCCGGTGCGTCGTCCGACACACCGCAGCGCCCAAGTCCCCCGGGCAGGCCACGCCCACACCTCGCGCGGACGGACGGCCGCGTTTGCCGTACGGGGGCGGGGGTACTCCGCCGCTCGTCAGGAGCGGGACGAAGGGGGCGAGGCCCGGTGCCCAGCCGAAGCGAGCGGCCGCGTACGCACACGGCGTCCGGGGATGCCGCGCTCCCTCGGCCGCGGGAGAATCCACCCCAGGAGCGGCGGGCACGGCCCGGCACGGAACGGGAGGAGTGAGCGCCATGGGCGTACGCACCTGGATCGACTCCTGGCCGGTCTTCCGGCAGCTCACGGGCACCGACCCGCTGGGCCGGGGCGCGGCCGCCAAGAGCGGCGCCACCGGACGCCTGCGGCCCCGGGTGGCCTCCGCCGACCGGGTGGTGAAGTCCGTCTGTCCGTACTGCGCGGTGGGCTGCGGCCAGAACGTGTACGTGCAGGACGAGAAGGTCACCCAGATCGAGGGCGACCCGGACTCCCCCATCTCCCGCGGCCGGCTGTGCCCGAAGGGCTCGGCGAGCCTGCAGCTGACGACGGGCGAGGCCCGCCGGCACGAGGTCCTGTACCGGCGCCCGCACAGCACCGACTGGGAACGTCTCGACCTGGACACGGCGATGGACATGATCGCCGACCGGGTGATCGCGGCGCGCCGCGAGGGCTGGCAGTGGGAGGTCGACGAGACCCGCACCCGGCGCACGCTCGGCTTCGCGAGCCTGGGCGGGGCGACGCTGGACAACGAAGAGAACTACCTGATCAAGAAGTTGTTCACCGCGCTCGGAGCCATCCAGATCGAGAACCAGGCGCGTATTTGACACTCCTCCACCGTTCCCAGTCTGGGGACTTCGTTCGGACGCGGCGGCGCGACCACCTTCCAGCAGGACCTGCAGAACGCGGACTGCATTCTCATCGAGGGCTCGAACATGGCCGAGTGCCATCCGGTCGGGTTCCAGTGGGTGATGGAGGCCAAGGCGCGCGGCGCGAAGGTGATCCACGTCGACCCGCGGTTCACCCGCACCAGCGCTCTCGCGGACCTGCACGTGCCGCTGCGCGCGGGCACCGACATCGCCTTCCTGGGCGGGATCATCAACTACGTCCTGGAGCAGGAGAAGTACTTCCGCGACTACATCGTGGCGTACAGCAACGCGCCGGTGATCGTGCGCGAGGACTTCCAGGACACCGAGGACCTGGCCGGCGTCTTCTCCGGCCTGGACACCGACAGCCGCTCGTACGACAACACGAGCTGGCAGTACGAGGGCACCGAGGTGCAGGCGCCCTCCGGCGAGCTTGACGAGGAGGACGACAAGGGTGTCAAGGGCGGCGACGACAGCCGTTCGGTGACCGAGGCGGCCCGCGGCGAGGCGCACGGCGCGGGTGGCGCGGTGATCGGCGAGGGCGAGCCGGAACGGGACGAGACGCTGACCCATCCGCGCTGCGTCTTCCAGGTGCTCAAGCGGCACTACGCCCGCTACACGCCGGAGATGGTCGAGCAGATCTGCGGAGTGCCGCAGGACCTGTTCCGCCAGGTGTGCGAACTGCTCACCGAGAACTCCGGCCGGGACCGCACCACGGCCTTCGCCTACGCGGTGGGCTGGACGCAGCACACGGTCGGCGTGCAGTACATCCGCGCGGCCGCCGTACTCCAGACCCTGCTCGGCAACATCGGCCGTCCGGGCGGCGGCATCCTCGCGCTGCGCGGGCACGCCTCCATCCAGGGCTCGACCGACATCCCGACACTGTTCAACCTGCTGCCGGGCTACATCCCGATGCCGCACGCCCACAAGAACGAGGACCTGGACGCCTTCGTGGAGGCGGAGGCGACGCACAAGGGCTACTGGGGCAACATGCGCGCGTACCTGGTGAGCCTGCTCAAGGCCTACTGGGGCGACGCGGCGACCGAGGAGAACGACTACTGCTTCGACTACCTGCCGCGGCTGACCGGCTCCCACTCGGCGTACGAGACGACGATGGCCCAGCTGGAGGGCGTCTGCAAGGGCTACTTCCTGGTGGGCGAGAACCCGGCGGTGGGCAACGCCAACGCCAAGCTGATGCGGCTCGGGATGGCGAACCTCGACTGGCTGGTGGTGCGCGACTTCTCGCTGATCGAGTCGGCGACCTGGTGGAAGGACGGCCCGGAGATCGAGACCGGTGAGCTGCGTACGGAGGACATCGGCACCGAGGTGTTCTTCCTGCCGGCCGCCGCGCACACCGAGAAGGACGGCAGTTTCACCAACACCCAGCGGCTGCTGCAGTGGCACCACCAGGCGGTCGAGCCGCCCGGCGAGTCGCGCAGCGACCTGTGGTTCGCCTACCACCTGGGGCGGCTGATCCGGGAGAAGCTCGCCGGGTCGACCGACGACATGGACCGGCCGCTGCTGGACCTGACCTGGGATTACCCGACGAAGGGCCCGATCGCCGAGCCGGACGCGGAAGCGGTGCTCGCCGAGATCAACGGCCATGACGCCGAGGGGAGGCCGCTGTCCTCCTACGAGCAGCTGAAGCCCGACGGCTCGACGGCCTGCGGCTGCTGGATCTACTGCGGTGTCTACGCGGACGGGGTGAACCAGGCTGCCCGCCGCAAGCCCGGCCGGGAGCAGGACTGGGTGGCGGCCGAGTGGGCGTGGGCGTGGCCCGCCAACCGCCGGATCCTCTACAACCGGGCCTCGGCCGACCCCGAGGGCAGGCCGTGGAGCGAGCGGAAGGCGCTCGTGTGGTGGGACCCGGACAAGGGCGAGTGGTCCGGGCACGACGTGCCCGACTTCAAGAAGGACAAGTCGCCCGGCAGCGAGCCGTCCGAGGGCGCCACCGGCCCCGAGGCGCTGTCCGGCAAGGACCCGTTCATCATGCAGGCCGACGGCAAGGCCTGGCTGTACGTGCCGTCCGGGATCACCGACGGCCCGCTGCCGGTGCACTACGAGCCGCAGGACTCGCCGTTCCAGAACCTGCTGTACGAGCAGCAGCGCAATCCGGTCCGGCAGGTGATGCCCGCGAAGCCGGACAACCGCTACCAGCCGAGCGGTGACGAACCCGGGTCCCAGGTGTACCCGTACGTGGCCACCACCTACCGGCTCACCGAGCACCACACGGCGGGCGGCATGTCGCGCTGGCAGCCGTATCTGGCCGAGCTGCAGCCGGAGTTCTTCTGCGAGGTGTCCCCGGAGCTGGCCACCGAGCGCGGTCTGGAGCACACGGGCTGGGCGACGATCGTCAGCGCCCGCGGGGTGGTCGAGGCACGGGTGCTGGTGACCGACCGGATGGCGCCGCTGACCGTGCAGGGGCGCAGGCTGCACCAGGTGGGCCTGCCCTACCACTGGGGTCCCAACGGCTACACCACCGGGGACGCGGCCAACGAGTTGCTGCACCTGTCGCTGGACCCGAACACCCACATCCAGGAGGCGAAGGCGTTCGCCGTGGACATCCGCCCCGGCCGCCGGCCGCGCGGACCGGCCTCGCTGGAACTGGTGCGGGCCTACCGGGCCCGGGCGGGCATCGACGAGCACACCGGCACCGAGCCCTGAGGGCCGCCGGAACGGGCGTTGCCAGGGCGTCGGCCCCGGTCACGCCCGTCTCGCGGGTCCCGTCGTCCCGTCCCTCAGCGCAGGACGAGGGAGTGGGTGCCGTCGTACGGCACCAGTTCCCCGACGACCGGTGCTCCGGGCACCTCCCCGGCGACGAGGAGCCCGCCCGAGGTCTGGGCGTCGGCGAGCAGCAGCCGGGTGTCCTCGTCCGTGGTCCCGAAGTCGCTGTGCGGCGCGACCCACGCGAGGTTGCGCCGGGTGCCGCCGCTGACGTAGCCGCCCCGCACGGCTTCCCGGGCGCCGTCCAGGTAGGGCACGGCCGCGGTGTCGACCACGGCGGTCACGCCGGAGGCCCGGGCGAGCTTGTGCAGATGGCCGAGGAGGCCGAAGCCGGTGATGTCGGTGGCGCAGGTGGCACCGGCGGCCAGCGCGGCCAGCGAGGCGTCGCGGTTGAGGGCGGTCATGGTGGCGACGGCCTGCTCGAACCGCTCCCCCGTGGCCTTGTGACGGTTGTTCAGCACGCCGAGGCCGAGCGGCTTGGTCAGCGACAGCGGCACACCGGGCCGGCCCGTGTCGTTGCGCAGCAGCCGCTCCGGGTCGGCGACACCGGTGACGGCCATGCCGTACTTCGGCTCCGGGTCGTCGACGCTGTGGCCGCCGCCGATGTGGCAGCCCGCCTCGGTGGCGATGTCGAGGCCGCCGCGCAGCACCTCACGGGCCAGTTCGAACGGGAGCCGGTCGCGGGGCCAGCCGAGCAGGTTGACCGCGATCAGGGGCCGGCCGCCCATCGCGTAGACGTCCGACAGGGCGTTGGCGGCGGCGATGCGTCCCCAGTCGTAGGGGTCGTCGACGACGGGGGTGAAGAAGTCGGCGGTGCTCACGACGGCGGTGCCCGGCTGACCGGGCAGCGCGACGACGGCGGCGTCGTCACCGGTGGCGAGGCCCACGAGCAGCGGCGCGGCGCCGGCGGGCAGCGGCGCGGCGCCGGCGGGCAGCGGCGCGCCCAGACTCGCGACGACCTCCTCCAGCTCGCCGGGCGGGATCTTGCAGGCACAACCGCCGCCGTGCGCGAACTGCGTGAGGCGGACGGCGTCCTGGCGGGTCGGTGTCATACCTGTCTCCTGGGGCACTAGCCTGGTCGAGCGGTGGAGGCGTGTGGGTGCCTGGTGGCCCTCCCGGTCTTCAAAACCGAGGTGTCCGAGGATCTCGGGCAGGCGGGTTCGATTCCCGTCCGCCTCCGCTCCCCCCACCGGGCCGGCAGCGGCGGCGCTGGTCGTCGACCCGTTCGGTGTACCCCTGGGCGTCGAGGTGTTCCAACAGCGGTACGGCCACCCGGCGGGTGGTGTCCAGGGCCCGCCGGGCCTCGCTCAGCGTGAACGGCTGCGGCAGGGCGCGCAGTACGGCGGCGGCCGCGGTGTCCGCGCCGGGCAGCAACACGACGCCGTCGGCGATCCGCAGCAGCGCTCCGGCCGACACGGCGGCGGCCAGCGCCCTGCGGGTGAGCCCCAGCCGGGTCAGCCGGTCGGCCTCGGGCGCGCGGAACGGTGTGCCGGTCAGGTCCTCGCGTACGGCGTCGACGGCGGCCCGGACCGGCGGGGGCAGGTCGGGTCCTGGGGTGCCGGCGGGGTGGACGCGGCCCTGACGGACGCTCAGGCGTGGCTCGCCGCGCACGAGCGCGTCGACGAGCGCGCGGTCGGGGAGGCCGAGCAGACGGCGGGCGGCCTCGGTGGGCAGGCCGGGGTCCAACGGGTGCTCCCGGGCGTGCCGTTCGCTCTCGTGGACCAGCCGGTCCCGCAGGTCCGTCCAGTGGCCGGGGTCGGCCAGCCAGTCGCCGGCGACGGGCTCGGCGGGCGGTGCGGCGCCCATGGCGAGCAGGTCGGCGCGGCGCACGGGGCCCCTGCGGCGCAGTTCGGCTGCTCCGTCGGGGCGGCCCGTCATGCCCGCCAGCTCGGCCGCGCGGGCCCGGCCCGCGCCGCGCCGGGCGAGTGCGGGCGGCCGTACGTCGAGGACGGTGACCCCGCGAGGGGTGCGGCCGCCGCCGGGCTCGCGCAGCACGGCGCGGTCGCCGATGCGCAGGGGCAGGGGCCGGGTCAGGGTGAGCCGGGCGGTGTCCTCGCCGAGCGGGCGGACGGTGACCGGGACGGCCGCGGCGCCGATGTGCAGGGTGACCGCGCGGGGCAGGTCGGCGGCCGGCTCGCCGGTGACCCGGACGTCGGTCACGTCGGTGAGCAGCCAGCGGTCCGGAGTGAGCAGCACCTGCCCGCGGCGCAGGTCGCCGTCCCCCGGCCCGTGCACGTTGACGGCGACCCGGGCCACCCCGCTCACCTCCGTCCGCTCCTCCTGGAGGCTCTGCAGCCCGCGCACCCGCAGGACCGCCCCGCCGTCGCCGGTGACCAGCCGGTCGCCGACGCGGAGGGTGCCCGCGCCGAGCGTGCCGGTCACCACGGTGCCGTGGCCGCGCACGGTGAACGACCGGTCGAGCCAGAGCCGTACGTCGGCTTCGGGGTCGGGTACCGGCAACCGGGCGGTGAGCAGTGCCAGTTCGTGGCGGAGTTCGTCCAGTCCGCGGCCGGTGACGGCGCTGACGGCGACGGCGGGGACCTTGCCGAGCGAGGTGGCGGCCAGCCGTTCGACGGCGTCCGCGCGCACCAGGCCGGGGTCGGCCAGGTCGCTGCGGGTCACCGCGAGGACGCCGTGCCGGACGCCGAGCGCGTGGAGCACGGCGAGGTGCTCCTGCGACTGGGGCTGCCAGCCCTGGTCGGCGGCGACCACGAACAGCACGGCGGGCACCGGCCCGGCCCCGGCCAGCATGGTCGCGACGAACCGCTCGTGCCCGGGCACGTCCACGAAGGCGACGTCCTCGCCGCCCGGGCCGAGTCCGGTCCACACGAAGCCGAGGTCGAGGGTCAGGCCGCGGCGGCGCTCCTCCTCGTAGCGGTCGGGCTCCATGCCGGTGAGCGCCCGGACGAGAGCGGACTTGCCGTGGTCGACGTGGCCCGCGGTGGCGAGGACGTGCATGCCGCCTACCTCCCCGCTGCCGGGCGGGCCGCCCGGACGGCCCCGGCCAGCCGCTCGTCGTCCTCGGGCGGGACCGTGCGCAGGTCGAGCAGGCAGCGCCCGGCCTCCAGCCGGCCGACCACCGGGTCCGGGCCGGCGCGCAGCGCGGCGGCGTACGGCTCGGGCAGGGAGAGCGCGGCGCTGGGCAGGGTGACGCCGGGAGCCCCGCCCCCGCCGACGGTGGCGGTGCTGCCGACGGCCCGGACGTCGGTGCCGTCGGACCGCAGGGCGGCGGCGAGCCGTTCGGCGCGTGCGGTGAGCCCGGCCGGATCGGCGGTGAGGGCGGTCTCGGTCGGGGTGGGCGGTCCGGTCAGCGTGGCCTCCAAGGCGGCCAGGGTGAGCTTGTCGACGCGCAGGGCGCGGGCCAGCGGATGCCGGGCGAGGGTGGTGACCAGGTCCTCGCGGCCGAGCAGGAGACCGCACTGGGGGCCGCCGAGCAGCTTGTCGCCGCTGGCGGTGACCAGGGCGGCACCGGCCCGGAGCTGGGTGTCGGCGTCCGGCTCGGAGGGCAGCGCCGGGTGTGGGGCGAGCAGTCCGGAGCCGATGTCGACGACGACCGGGACGCCGAGCCCGGCCAGTTCGCCGGTCTCGGCGGCCCGGGTGAAGCCGGTGACGAGGAAGTTGGAGGGGTGCACCTTGAGCACGAAGCCGGTGTCGGGGCCGATCGCGGCGGCGTAGTCGGCGGCGGTGGTCCGGTTGGTCGTGCCGACCTCGCGGAGCCGGGCGCCGGTGGAGACCAGCAGGTCGGGCAGGCGGAAGCCGTCCCCGATCTCCACCATCTCGCCGCGGCTGATGACGATCTCCCGGCCGGCCGCGAGGGCCGTGGCGGCCAGCACCAGGGCGGCGGCGCCGTTGTTGACGACGTGCGCGGCACCGGCCGCGGGCACGCGGCCGCTGAGGGCGGCGAGGACGGAGCGGCCGCGGCGGGCCCGTACGCCGAGGGCCAGGTCGAGTTCGACGTCGGTGGGTCCGGCGGCCTCCGCCACGGCCTGCCGGGCCGCCGCCGACAGTGGTGCCCGGCCCAGGTTGGTGTGCAGCAGCACGCCGGTGGCGTTGACGACCGGGCGCAGTCCGCCGCAGCCGGCGGGCAGCAGCGCGGCCGCCCTGTCCGCCACCCGCTCGGGCGGGACGGCCCCCTCCCGTGCCTCACGCTGCGCCCGCCGGATCGCGTCCTTGACCAGACGCTCCCCCAGCCGGTCCGCCGCCGCGGCCAGCCGGGAGTCGCGCAGGAGCACGTCGGTCCGCGGGATCCGCCGGCGCGCGTCGGCGCCCGGCTGCGGCTGCGGCTGCGGCTGCGGCTGCGGCTGCGGGGCAGGGTCTTGGCGCCGGGCCAAGTCCGGGGGCGGAGCCGGATCCGGGTCCTGGCTCCGGGCCGGGTTCGGGTCGGGGGCCGAGTCCTGGCGCCGGGCCGGAGCCGAGAGCGAGTCCTGGGACGGCGGTGGATCCGTGCGCCGGACCGGGCGCGGGTCCCGGCCCGAGGGCGGGTCCTGGCGCCGGGCCGGGTTCGGGTCCGGGGCCGATTCCTGGCGCCGGGCCGGAGCCGAGGGCGAGGCCGGGTACGGGCGCCGGGCCGGAGCCGCATCCTGGCGCGGAGCCGGGTCCTGGCGTCGGGCCGGTGCCGGGTCCTGGCGCCTGGGTGGAGCTTCGGGGCCGGGGGGCGGCGTGCGCCGGTCTTCTCCGCCCGCTGTCACGCGCTGTTCCATGCCGCCCCTGCCGTCCTCGTCCCGCTGCCCCGGTCCTGTGGCCCGTACGGCACCGCCCATCGTCTCCCAGTGCCCCGGCCCGGCCGATCGACACGCCGTGAACGGCCTGTTCAGGGGGCCGGTTCGACGGCGTGCGCACGGCGGGCCGGGTGTCAGCCGGGGCCGGGGCCCGGGGTGTGGCCCGGCCGGGGCCGGTCCTCGGGGTCGGAGGCGGACCGCGGGGTGGGCGGCACCTCGCCCGCGGTCAGGTGTTCGAGCACTTCGACCAGTTCCTGGCAGGCCCGTTCCACGGACCGCCGGGTGTGGCGCTGTTCGGTGATCACCGCGGACAGCAGCAGCGCGGTCAGGGCCATCGCCCCGTTGAACGCCTGGAGTTTCGCCATGACCTCGATCCGGCTCAGCCCGGCGAAGGCCCCGTCCCCGTCCGTGGCGGCGACGGTGGCCAGCACGGAGGTGAGCAGCGCGCAGAGCATGCTGCCCGCGAGCTGGAAGCGCAGGGCGGCCCAGATGAGGAGCGGGTAGACGAGGAAGAGCAGGCTGATGGAGCTGTAGGCGGCGAGCGGCACCACGGCGCAGGCGACCGCGGCCAGCGCGGTGGCCTCCTTCCAGCGGCCGAGCGGCAGCGGCCGGCGGGACTTGTACAGCAGCAGCGCGATCGGGGTGACGATCAGCACGCCCATCGCGTCGCCCACCCACCAGGCCAGCCAGACGGGCCAGAAGTTGTGCACGGGGAGCTTGTCCGTGGCCAGCAGCAGGCCGACGCCGACGCTCGCGCTGATCATCATGGCGGACAGCGCGCCCAGGAACACCAGCGCGAGCCCGTCGCGCAGTCGGCTCAGTTCCGGGCGGAAGCCGGACCGGCGCAGCAGCAGCACCGCGCACAGGGGCGCGACGGTGTTGCCGAACAGGAAGCCCATCATGCCCACGTCGGGCGGGGACAGGGTGAGGACGGTGAAGAAAGCGCCGATGGTGATGCCGGGCCAGGCGGCGAGGCCGAAGACCAGCAGGGCGGCGACGGCCACGCCGGTCGGCGGCCATAGGGGGGTGACGACTGCGCCCTCGACGACGAGCCGGCGCAGGAGTCCGAGCCTGCCCGCCCCGTAGTAGCAGGCGGCGACGGCCAGTACCTGGACGGCGTAGCCGCCCGGTCCCCGCACCTCCATGAAACCGGCCACAGCAGCCATCTCACACCGATGGCCGCCGATCGGCCACGCGAGCGGTGCGGCGTCCGGCCCTATGGCTGAACGGCGGCTCCGTCGGGACCGGTGACGCGGGGCCCGTCGAGGCCCACGACGAGGACGGCGGCGTCGTCCTCGTGTCCCACGCTCTCCGCACCCTTGATCACGGCCCCGGCGAGCGCGTGCGCCTCGAGGCCGGCCACTGCGGCGATGCCCGCGAGCCGCACCACGTGCTCGAGCCCGTCCTCGATGTTCAGCGAGGGCCCCTCGACCACGCCGTCGGTGAGCAGGACGAACACGCCACCGGTGGTCAGGTGGTGCCGGGTCACCGGGTACTCCATGCCCCGCTGGATGCCGAGCGGCGGCCCGCCCTCGTCGTCGACCACCCCGGACTGGCCCTCGGCCGTGGCCCACACGAAGGGTATGTGCCCGGCCCGGGCGCTCTCCAGCACGCCCGTGACCGGGTCGAGCCGCATGAAGGTGCAGGTGGCGAAGAGGTCGCTGCCCAGCGAGAGCAGCAGGTCGTTGGTCCGGGCGAGCAGGTCCCCGGGCTCGCTGGTGACGGAGGCGAGGGCGCGCAGCCCCGCCCGGACCTGCCCCATGAAGGCGGCGGCCTCGATGTTGTGCCCCTGGACGTCGCCGATGGAGAGCCCGATCCGGCCGTCGGGCATGGTGAAGGCGTCGTACCAGTCGCCGCCCACGTTCAGGCCGTAGGTGGCGGGCGCGTACCGCACCGCCAGGTGCAGGCCGGAGGCGGTGGGCAGGTCCCGGGGCAGCATGCCGCGCTGCAGCGCGATGGCCAGTTCGACCTGGGTGCGCTGCTGCTCCGCCCGCTCGCGCGCCTGGGCGGTCAGCGACCCGAGCCTGGCCAGCAGCTCGTCGCCGTCGTCCGTGGTGCGCTTGCGGGGCATGGATCACTTCCGGACGGGCCGGGTGGCCCTTCGGGGTAAACGCCTAGATTTTACCCATGTCGGATGATCCTGCCCCAGGGAGCGCGCAGGGGCCGGCCCTGCCGGGTCCCCGCCGGTCAGCCGCCGACCTCCGAGTCGATACCGGTGATCACAGCCGGTCCCAGCGGGGCCGTGTTCTCGTCGAGTCCCGCGCTGCGCAGCGCGGAGTCCGCGAGCCGGCGGGCCTCCTGCTCGGCGTGCGGCCCGGTGTCCGCGTCGACGGTGAGGCGCAGCGTGAAGGTGTTGTCCTCGTTGACGCTGAGGACGTCCAGGTCCTCCGTGCTGCCCATCCGCGTGCTGTGCGGGTCGGCGGGCCTGAGCGCCCGGCCCAGTACCTCGCGGGTGTCGGCCCCGACTCCCGCGGTGAAGGTACCGGGCACGGTGATGACGTAGGTCGTCATGACGATCCTTTCCTCGGGCGTCACCACGCCTACCCAGCCGTCCGGCGCTGACTCCTGCACGGGCCGGTCAGACCCAGCCGTCCAGGGCCGCCATGAAGCCGTCGAAGTCGTCCCGGTAGAGGGTGTGGCCGGCGGTCGTGACGGTGCGGACCTCGAAGCCTGCCCGGGTCAGCCGCTCCGCGAGGGCGGGGGGCACCAGGGCGCTGGATCCGGCCCGCACGACCAGCGAGGGCACCACGGGGCGGGCCGGGGTCCTGCTGACGGCGTAGACGTCCGCGAGGGCGTGGGCGGTCGCGGGGTCCCAGAGCGCGAGGGTGGCCAGTTCCACGTCGACGTCGGCCTCCTCCCAGCGCGGGTTGAAGTGCGTGATCATCGCGCGGCTCGCGGTCTTGAAGTCCGCGAACAGGGCACCTGCCGAGGCGAGGCCCGCGGCCGGCTCCCAGGCCGGGTCGCAGTAGACGGCCCGGGCGGGTGACAGCCGCTCGGCGGCGAGGACCAGCGCCATCGCGCCGAGCGAGTGCCCGATCGCCAGCTCCGGTTTGCCGGGCAGGGTCTCCACCAGGTCACCGGCCCAGATCTCGGCGCCGTACGGGCCGCGTCCGCTGGCGCCGTGCCCGCGCAGGTCCACGCCGACGACCCGGTAGCCCTTGTCGGCGAGGACCGGCGCGACCCGGCGCCAGGTCCTGTGGTCGGACATGATCCCGTGCACCAGGACGGCGACCCGGTCCCCGGTCCCCCACTCGTGGGTGTGCAGCCTCATCGCCCCGCCTCTCTCGTCCGGACTCCCGGAAGATCCTTCCAGCGCGCCGGCCGCGGATCCAGCCGCCACGGCAGCCGGGGCGGCTCCCGCGGCGGGCCGCCTCGCCGGCGCCTGCCCGTCCGGCGCCTCACAGCGGGGAGTGGGCCACCACGACGACGTAGGCGCCGTACAGGACGGACATGACGGCGAGGGCGCCGACGACGAGCAGCGCGCGGGCCGGCCGCACCCGCCAGGTGCGGGCGAGGGCCCGCGCCGGCGGGATCAGCAGCGGGAACACCGGGAGCAGGAAGCGCGGCTTGGAGGAGAACGAGCCGGAGCCGCAGGCCACGAGCAGCACCAGCACCCCCGCGAAGACCAGCAGGACCAGCGGGGCGCGGTCCAGGCAGAGCAGCCCGAAGAGCACGACGCAGGTCAGGACGATCATCAGGGCGGCCGGGTAGACGACACCGCCGCCGTGCAGGAGCAGGGCCTTGAGGAAGCGCAGGGTGCCGGCGCCGAAGTCGAAGCGCGAGTCCCAGGCGCTCTGCACCTTGAAGTAGCCTCCGAGCAGGTCGCCCGTGCGCTCCCCCACCCAGAGCACGTAGCCGAACCAGCCGAGCGGCGCGATCAGGGCGCCCGCCCACAGGGTCGCCGGCACCCGGCCGCGCCGCCGCAGGACCTCACGCGCGGCGGCGATGCAGACGGCCGCGGCCACCGCGAACCCGGTCGGCCGGGACAGGCCCGCCAGCGCGGCCAGCGAACCGGCCCACAGCCAGCGGTCCTTGAGCACGCAGTACAGGGAGCAGACGGCGAGCGCGGCGAACAGGGACTCGGTGTAGGCGATGGTCAGCTCGACTGCGTGCGGCAGCACGGCCCACAGGCCGACCAGGGCGGTGGCGACGGCGTGCCCGTACAGGTGGTGGCCGAGGAGGTAGAGGCCGTACGCGGCCACCAGCGCGGCGGCCCAGGCGACGAGCAGCGCGGCCTGGCCCGGGGTGAGCGGGAGGACGGTGGTCAGGGCGCGGACGAGGCCGGGGTAGAACGGGAAGAACGCCCAGTCCGCCTGCACCCCGCCGGTCGGGGTGATCCAGATGAGCCGGCCGTAGCCGTGCGTGGCGATGTGCAGGTACCAGCGGGAGTCCCAGGAGTGGGCCAGGCTCCTGGCCGCGGAGTGACCGGTGAGGTGCCCGGCGGCGAGCACGGCGGCGACACCGGCGAGCCGGACCGCCGCGAACAGCGCGAGGGCCGCCGGGGCGCCCTCGGGGACCCGGTGCCGGCGCAGGTGCGTGAGGGAGGGGCGGCGCAGCGGACGGAAGGCCGCGTCGGACTCGGGCCGGGGTACGGAGGACGTGCTCACGCCCCGACCTTGGTCACGCCGCCCGGGGCACGCAATTTGCGACCCGGGTTTCTCACGGTGTTCCACCCTGATTCAGGAATCGGAGCGCGCCCACGCGCCGCTCGCGCCCCACCCGCGCTCCGCGCGCGCCCCTCTCACACCCCGCGGCAGCCCCCCGCCGGGGCCCACACGGAGGTGTGGTTACCATATGAGCGCTGCCTAGCTCGAAAGATGGATCCGTGACTGTCAACGCTGTCAACGACGACTCGTTCACCAACTGGAAGATCCGCGAGGAGATCGCGGAGTCGATGATCCCGCTCATCGGGAAGCTGCACCGCGAGCGGGACGTGACGGTCCTGCTGCACAGCCGCTCCCTGGTGAACAAGTCGGTGGTCAGCATCCTCAAGACGCACCGCTTCGCCCGGCAGATCGCCGGCGCCGAGCTGTCGGTCACCGAGACCATGCCGTTCCTCCAGGCCCTGACCGCACTGGACCTCGGGCCCTCCCAGATCGACCTGGGCATGCTGGCCACCCTGTACCAGGCCGACGACCGCGGGCTGAGCGTGGCGGAGTTCACCGCCGAGGCCGTAGCGGGTGCCACGGGCGCCGGCAAGATCGAGCGCCGCGAGTCGCGCGACGTCGTGCTGTACGGCTTCGGCCGGATCGGCCGGCTCGTCGCCCGGCTGCTGATCGAGAAGTCCGGCTCCGGCAACGGCCTGCGGCTGCGGGCCATCGTGGTGCGCGGCGGCGGCGCCCGGGCCGCCGGGGACCTCGTCAAGCGTGCCTCGCTGCTGCGCCGCGACTCCATCCACGGCCAGTTCCAGGGCACCATCACGGTGGACGAGGACGCCAGCACGATCGTCGCCAACGGCAACGAGATCAAGGTGATCTACGCCGACGACCCGTCGCACGTGGACTACACCGAGTACGGCATCCGCGACGCCATCCTCATCGACAACACGGGCAAGTGGCGCGACCGCGAGGGCCTGTCCAAGCACCTGCGCCCCGGCATCGAGAAGGTCGTGCTGACCGCGCCGGGCAAGGGCGACGTCCCGAACATCGTGCACGGCGTCAACCACGACACCGTCAAGCCGGACGAGCAGATCCTGTCCTGCGCCTCCTGCACCACGAACGCGATCGTCCCGCCGCTGAAGGCCATGGACGACGAGTACGGCGTGCTGCGCGGCCACGTGGAGACCGTCCACTCGTTCACCAACGACCAGAACCTGCTGGACAACTACCACAAGTCCGAGCGCCGCGGCCGGTCCGCGCCGCTCAACATGGTGATCACCGAGACCGGTGCCGCCTCCGCCGTCGCGAAGGCGCTGCCCGACCTGAAGGCGAAGATCAGCGGCAGTTCGATCCGCGTCCCGGTGCCGGACGTCTCGATCGCGATCCTCAACCTCCAGCTGGCCCGCGAGACCACCCGCGAGCAGGTGCACGACTACCTGCGCGAGGTCTCCCTGACCTCGCCGCTCAAGCGCCAGATCGACTTCACCACGGCGCCCGACGCGGTCAGCAGCGACTTCATCGGCTCCCGGCACGCCTCGATCGTGGACGCCGGGGCGCTCAAGGTCGACGGGGACAACGCGATCCTCTACCTCTGGTACGACAACGAGTTCGGCTACTCCTGCCAGGTCGTCCGGGTCGTCCAGCACGTCTCGGGCGTCGAGTACCCGACGTACCCGGCCACGGCGGTCTGACCCGCCGGCCACGACGGCGCAGGGCGTGCGGCGGCCGCCGACCGGGGTTCCGGTCGGCGGCCGCCGGCTTTCCGGGGTGCCCGGTCAGGCCTTCGCGGGCCTGGCACAGGCGCCCGAGGCGCACGCCGTGAGCCACTGGTCGAAGTCGGCGTCGTAGCGGGTGCCGATGCCGTCGTGGTAGACGGCGTAGCCGCCGGTGTAGTCACCGGCCCGGAAGCGGGCGAGCATGCGCTGGACGTCGTCGGGGTGCCGCTCGGCCATGTAGCGCACGGCGAGGTAGCCCCACGGGTAGGTCCGGGTCACGTCGCTGTTGTCGTAGGTGTTCTCGAACAGGGTGCTCAGCCGGTACGTGTGCTTGCCGGCCTCCTGGACCGCCTGGTCGTCGGCGAGGCCCCGGTAGCCGTAGGAGACGTACTCGGCGACGCCCTCGATCCACCACACGTCCGGCACCGAGATCTGCCGGCCGAAGTCACCCCGCATGTCGTCACGGCCGTCCAGGAAGTGCGTGTACTCGTGGTTGAGGTTCCAGATCCGGGCCGTGAAGCCGTCGTCGTAGTCCTTCTGGTACATGATCGAGGTGGCCTGGTTGGCCGGGTCCGAGGGGTCGCCCTCCAGGGTCATGCCGCCGTTGTCGGTGCTGATGCCGAAGATCGCGCCCGCGTAGGTCTGGTAGTCGGCCCGGCTCGCGAAGACGACCAGCCGGAGGGTGGAGACGTACTGACCGGGCACCGGTCCCGCGGCCTTCACCAGGGAGCGGAAGTAGGCGTCCTGGCCCAGGACGCCGGCGCAGGCGGCGTCGAGGTCGGCGGCGGTCAGGGCCTGGGCGCGGACGGTGATGTTCGCGTCGCAGCGGTGGACGGTGGGCAGCACGGCCTCGGTCAGCTTGCCCGGCAGGTCGCAGACGCCGTAGGAGGAGCAGTTCGCCGCGTCGTAGTAGTTCGCCTGGGTCGCCACGGCCACCCAGAGCCCGGCCGTCGGGCCCGTCATGGCGGTCGCGTCCAGCAGCCCCTTGGTCAACGGCTGTGCGGTGTCCCGGAGTTCGGGGTGCTCGAGATAACGGGCCACGTTCATGCCCGCGTTGGAGTCGAGGAAGGCCAAACCCGTGCCGAGCAGGTCGGTGTTGGCCAGCGCGAAGTCGTACAGGGTGTCGATGACGCGCGGGTCGGCCGCCACCGCCCGGACGTACTCGGGGTTCCAGTTGCCGCGCCACAGCGGCGTGTAGACGTCGTTGACGGCCCTGATCATGCTGTCGACCGCGTCGTAGGAGCTGTCGTAGCCGTCGAGCAGCCGCCGGTAGACGTACAGGTAGCGGCCCTGCTGGTCGGCGCTGTCGGTGAGGACGACCGCCTCGCCGAGGATGTCGCCGTTGGCGGCGCTGACGTCGCGCGTGTGGGACCGGGCGAAGAAGGTGTCGAGACCGGCCGTGACGGCGGAGGTCAGCCTGGACGTGTACGCGCCCACGTCGGCGGCGTGGTTGAACTGGACGTAGTAGCCGGCGCGCAGGAACAGGACCAGTTGTTCCAGGCTCCCGGAGTTGTCCCCGCGGTACTTCCGGGCCGTGCTGGTGAAGGCGTTCGCCACGGTGACCATCTGGGCCTGCCGGAAGACGTCGTGGGCGTCCCGGCCGGTGACCGTGAACAGGGTGTTCACGCAGTCCGGCGTGGACGCCCTCACGAACGCGACGAGGGCGCTGCCGGTCCGGCCGCCGAAGTCCGCCGGGGTGCAGGACGCCGCCTTCGCCGCGCCGCGCGGTGCGCTCTCCGAGCTTCGCGTGGACGCCGGTGCGCGGGGAGGCAGTTGGGCCGGGCTGAGTCTCCTCGCCGGGGCCGCGGGACGCTCGGAGGCCCCCGTGGCCGGGCCGGCGGGCGGCGGGGCGGGGGCGTGCCTTCCGGCCGTGCGGACGGTGGTGCCGAGGTGCTGCTGGGGCGAGGCCAGGGCCGGGGTCGAGAGCAGGCCCGCCACGGTGACGCAGACGGCGGCGGCGCCGGCCATGCGTCCGGGCAGCCCGAAGCGATAGCGCATCTGGGGTTCCTCCACGAAATGACGCGCCTCTGTGGGGTGTTGAGGCGTGAGTGGCACTGTCCCAGCGGCCCGCCCGCGGCAACAATGGCGTGTGACATAGCACATGGCACCGCTCGCTCATAACATCGCGGCCCGCCGGGGGCCGGGCGGTGCTCAGGCCCCGGCGATGCTCCAGGTGCGCGACGCCCAGTCCCGCAGGTGCGGTGCCTGGGCGACGAGATCGCGATAGGCGGCCAGCGCCGACTGCACGAGCGTGTCGGCCACGTCCTCGGAGACGGTGCCGGGCCGCCAGGCCAGCACGTAGCGGCACCACAGCGGCGAGCCGGCCAGCGGCTTGACCGCGACGTGCGGGATGGGGCGCAGCGTCGGCTGCACCAGGGAGACGCCGAGGCCGTCGGCGATCATGCTCTGCAGCTGGCTCTGGTCCCCGAGGAACTCGTGGACGGCGGCCGGTGTGAACCCGGCGGCGGCGCAGGCGTCGTAGAACACCCCGGGCCAACCGGCGCCGTCGTCCGGCGTCACGAACCAGTCGTCCTCGGCCAGGTCCGCGAGCTGAACCTGGGCGCACTGACGCAGCCGGTGGCGGGCGGGCAGGGCCACGAAGGTCGGCTCGGTGACGATCCCCCGGTGCCGCACGGCGGCGGAGTGCCGCAGCTCCATACCCGGGTAGTCGGCGGCTATGGCGACGTCCACCGTGCCCTCCTCCAGCAGCTCGACGATCCGTGAGGAGGCGTAGACGCTGGTCAGGGTGAGGGACAGGTCGGGCAGCCGGGTGCGGACGCGGGACACCGTGCCCGAGAGCATGGGCGAGTTGGTCGAGGCCACCCGCAGGGTCCGGCGGGGCGCGGTGGAGGGTCTGCGGTGGCCGATGGCGTCGGCGCGGGCCAGCACGTCCCGGGCCTGGGCGACGACCTCGGCGCCATACGGGGTGGGCCGCACCCCGCTCGCACCGCGCTCGAAGAGCGGCTCCCCCAGGTGCCGCTCGATGCGCCCGAGCTGGGTGCTGACCGCGGGCTGCGAGTACCCGAGGTGGGTGGCGGCGCGTCCGACACTGCCCGCGTCGGCGATCGCGCACAGGACCCGCAGGTGCCGTAGTTCCAGCTCCATCGCTCCACTCCCCGTTCCGTCCCACGACCGGCACCCGGAGATTGTCCGTCACCCGTGAATCCGGTGCTCACGCCCCCGCCGGTCGGGGTCGGGACCGGCGGACGGAAGCGTTCCACCGGGCCGTCACGGGCGCAAGGCGCACGGGCGCGCCGTGCGCCGCCCATCGGGGCGGTGGCGCACGGCGCGAGGGCCGGGACGAACCGGCGGCGCCGGCGACTCGCGCGCCTCACACGAGGTGCGCGAAGACCACCAGGTTGTCGGTGTAGTCCTTCACCGAGTGGTCGTAGTCGCCCGCGCAGGTGATCAGCCGGGCCTCGGGGCGGTCGGCGTCGGCGTACACGCGCTCGCTCGGGAAGGCGTCCTTGGCGAACGTCTCCGTGTCGTCCACCTCGAAGTTCGCGGTCCGCCCGTCGGCCCGGTCGACGGAGAACCGGTCGCCGGGTTCGAGCTGGTCCAGGTTGGCGAAGACGGCGGCCGAGGTCACCGTGTCGACGTGCCCGGCGATGATCGAGGTGCCCGTCTCGCCGGGCGAGGCACCCTTGGCGTACCAGCCGACCAGGTTGGTGTTGTCGGCGGGCGGCGGTTCGAGCTGGCCCGTCGGACCGAGCGTCAGGGCGGCGAACGGCGCGTCCACCGAGATCTTCGGGATGAGGAGCCTGGTCGGGACGGAGTGCGGCAGCCCGTCTCCGGCCTCGGTGGACCGGGTGTCGGAGCGCACCGAGCTGGTCGGGCCGGAGGCGCGGGGGGCGGCCGGGGTCTCGCGCGAGCCGTGGTGGCCGCCGAAAAGGCTGACACCGAGGAAGACGATCGCCACGCCCCACAGGGTCAGCCGCCCGCCGCGGCCGGACTGCCGCTCGTCCCGCGCCGGTTCGGCGGGGGGCGGGGAGGGGGGAGCTGCTGCCATCGGACACCACCTCATTCGGCACGGCAGCACGGGGTTCGGGCTCGCGGGGCGCGGGCCGCCGGCACGGTGCGCGCCGGCGGCGTCCGCGGTCCCCGCGAAGGCGGGTGAGCGGTCAGGACGCCGGCGCGACGGCCTTCTTGCGGCGCAGCGCGTACAGACCCGTGGCGCCTACGGCGAGCACGGCCAGGCCGCCCGCGGTGACACCGGGCTGGGCGAGGCCGCCGCCGCCGGTGTGCATGCCGCCGTGCGGCTTCTCCTGGTCGTCACCGCCGCCCCAGTCGTCCTTGCCGCCACCGCTGTCCCGGCCGCCGCCGCTGTCGCGACCGCCACCGCTCTCCTTGCCCCCACCGCCGCTGTTCCGGCCGCCACCGCTCTCCTTGCCGCCACCGCCGCTGTCGCGACCCCCGCCGCTCTCCTTGCCGCCTCCGCTCTCCTTGCCACCGCCCTGGTCCTTGTCGCGGTAGGTGTCGGGGTCGAACCGGCTGTCGTCGCCGCCCGACCCCCAGTCGTCGCCACGGACGGCCGCGAGGGCGCCGCCGCCCGTGTGCATTCCGCCGCGCGGCTCGTCGCGTCCGCCGCCCTTGCCGCGCTCCGTGCTGTAGTCGTTGTCGTGGTCCTTGCCGGAGCCCTTGCCCCGTTCGTTGCCGGAGCCCTGGCCCCGTTCGTTGCCGGAGCCCTTGCCCCGGCCGGAATCGCTGTCGTGGTCGCTGCTGTACGAGGAGTCGTCGCGGCCCCAGTCGTCCCCGGCCGGTACGGCGAACGCGGCCCCGGGCGCTGAGAAGGAGAGGGCGGCGGTTGCGGCCGCCGTGGCGAGGATGATGCGGGCAGAACGCATGTCGAGGTCCTTCCGCCGTGGCCGGGCAGCGGATTCGGCATCAGCTGAATGGACCCGGCCTCGACATGAACCACCGTCAGTCAGGCCGTGGCGGCGCACCATCCGGGCCGCCCAGCCGGGTCATCACGCCACCCGTCTGTCCCAGCGACACGCCGGTGCACCCCCCATCCGGGCCAGTGCGCTTCACCCCGGCGGCACCCCGACGGCAGCCGGAGGGCATCGCCTCTCCCCCGGGCCGTCCGCCGCCCGCGCCCCGGACGGACCGCACTCCGCGCCTCCGTCCGGGTGGACACGGGAACGGCCACGGCGGTCGGGGCAGCGGTCCGGTGACGGGTGAACGGCTGCCAACTCCGCACCGTTGCAGCCAAGTTGGCCCATCCCGGCAGGGTCCTCCGTCGGGCCCCGCCGGTGTCCCCCGTCCGGGCGGATTGGGCCGTACGGCGGCGCGGGCATCCATGGCCTGGATCCGACGAACCATCACCGCACGGCGGCGTCGCGCGTCCCCGTCGCCGGGAAGGGGCCGTCCCGTGCCCGCCGCAGCACCGCCCGACGGCGGGCCCCGCCGTCCGCTCACCGCCCTCCTGGCCGCCCTGCTCGGGATCGCCGCCGTCGCCGCACCGGCGCGGGCCGACGCCGGGCCGGTGACGGTGTTCCCGATCACCACCACGCCCGGCACCCTCCCCGCCGGCATCACCGCCGGGCCGGACGGCGCGCTGTGGTTCACGGGGTCGGGGGTCGGCCGGATCGGGCGGATCACCACGGGCGGCGCGGTCACCGACTTCCCCACCTCTCGCCCGGACAGCTTCCCCTTCGGCATCACCGCGGGCCCGGACCGGGCGCTGTGGTTCACCGAGGGCAGGGGGAACCGGATCGGCCGGATCACCACGGCCGGCCGGGTCACGGAGTTCCCGGTGCCGACGGCGGGCGCCTTCCCCGCCGGGATCGCGGCCGGCCCCGACGGCGCCCTGTGGTTCACCGAGCAGGACGGCGACAGGATCGGCCGGATCACCACGGCCGGCCGGGTCACCGAGTTCGCGCTGCCCACGGCGGACGCCTCCCCGTCCGCGATCGCCGCGGGTGCGGACGGCGCCCTGTGGTTCACCGAGCCGGCCGGCCGAAGGATCGGGCGCATCTCCGTCACCGGCCGGATCACCGAGTTCCCGCTGCCCGGGGGCGCGGACCTCCCCGGTGACATCGTCTCCGGACCCGGCGGCATGTGGTTCACCGTGTCGGGACCGGACGCGGTCGGCCGGATCGACTCCGCGGGGCGGGTCACCCGGTTCGCGCTGCCCGGCGCCGACAGCGGGGCGAGCGGGATCACGCTCGGCCCCGACGGACACGTCTGGTACGCCGACCCGGCCGGGCGGATCGGGCGGGTCGGCCCGGACGGCACGGTCACCGCCTTCGTGGTGCCGGGCGGCGAAGAGGGGGTGCCGCCCTTCCGGCTCACGGCCGGCCCCGGGCGGACGGTGTGGTTCACCCAGCTCTTCGGCAACGCCGTGGGGCGCGTGAGCTCCCCCGCCGCCTGAGGGCGCACGAGCCGCACGGACGGACCACACGGACGCACCACACCGACGGGCCGCACGGACGGCCCGGGCCGCGTTCCTCCCACCCCCCTCACGTACCCTCGCGCACCCCTTGTTATGACGACTGTCATAGAGCAGTCTGGTGGCCACTGGCGGACAGGGTGGGAGGAACGAGTGGTGGGCGTGGTCGCGCGGGAGATGTGGGAACGGTTCGAGCCGGTGCACGATCTGGTGTACTTCGCGCCCGAGGCCCGGCGGGCCGCGGACGGGCTGGGCATGCGCGGGTTCTGGATGGGCTACTTCGCGCTGCGGGCGGCCCCGCTCGGCGCCGTGTCCCCGTCCGTGGTGACGAGCGGTTTCTACGTCTTCCACCCCGCGCGGGTGGCCAGGGCGCTGCCGGACGCCTGGTCGTACGCGGCTCCCGGGCAGGTGCTGGCCGCCCGCTCGGAGGCGATGGAGGCGGCGATGACCCGCCTGTTCGGGGCGGAGTCGGTGGAGTCCGCCGCGCTGGCCGAGGCGGCCGACCTCGCATGGGAGGCGGCGGCCGGCGCGGACACGGCGGGTCGGGTGCTGGCCGGCGCCAACCAGGCGCTGGAGCGGCCGGAACGACCGGCGGCACGACTGTGGCAGGCCCTGACGACCCTGCGCGAACACCGGGGCGACGGACATGTCGCGGTCCTGGTGGGCCAGGGGCTCGGGCCGGTGGAGGCCATGGTGCTCAAGGCGGCCGCCGGGGAGTCCGACGGACCGTTCCTGCGCGAGACCCGCAAGTGGCCCCAGGAGGACTGGACGGCCGCCGGGACCGCCCTGCGGGAACGGGGCCTCCTCACCGCGGACGGCGCGCTGACGCCGGCGGGCGAGGCGGAGCGCGCGCTGGTCGAGAGGCGTACCGACGAGGCGGCCGGGCGGCCTTGGGCGGCGCTCGGCGCGGAGCGCACCGAGCGGCTCGCCGGGCTGCTGGAGCCGCTGGCCCGCACCGTCCTGGGCTCGGGGCTGCTGCCGCCCGGCAACCCGGTGGGGTTGACCGGACGGCTGCTCGCCGGCAGCCGCTCGGGTATCCGCTTCATGAAGCCGGTGCGCCAGACCGGTTGACCGGGGGGGCACGGCGAGCGCGAGGTCCGGCAGGCGGTCGAGCAGCACCTCCAGGGCGATCCGGGCGTGCGCGTCCGCGGGTGGTGGCCGGGCAGTAGTGGGCGCCGCCGCCGGAGGAGAGGTGGCGCGAACCTCGGCCGGCGAAGTTCCCCGACCCGGACCGCTTCGACGTGCGGGCCGGCCCCTGAGCCGTACCGGGACGACACGGGTAGTTACCGTCTGGATTTGGCCGGAATCAGTCGTAGTAATGGTCGAAGTGCCTTCAGGGAAGCCTCATTTGCGGGTCGTACGCTGAGCCCGTGGTCAACCGAGACGAGGATCCAGGGCAGGCGGCGTCCCGGCTCACCGGACGCCCGGTCGCGGGCGGGCCGCGGGCGTCCGGCACACCGGCCGAGGTGACGCTCGACGGCGGCACGGTGGTGATGGTCAAGCGCGGTGACGGCCCCGGCGCCACCCGGGCGGAGGCGGCCGGGCTGCGGTGGCTCGGCGAGGCGGCGGCGGTCCGGGTGCCCGCGGTGCTCGGGCAGGACGAGCGGTGGCTGGTCACCGAGCGGATTCCGACCGGGCCCCCCGACGCCGACGCGGCGTCGCGTTTCGGCCAGGATCTGGCGGCTCTGCACGCCGCCGGCGCACCGGCGTTCGGTGCGCCCCCGCCCGGCGGGCCCGAGGAGGCGTACATCGGCCGCGCGCCGATGCGCAACGCGCCGGCGCCCGACTGGCCGTCCTGGTACGCCGACCACCGGGTGCTGCCGGTACCTGCGCGCGGCGGTCGACGCGGGAACCGTGCGGCCCGGTGAGGCCGCCGTGGTGGAGCGGGTCTGCGAACTGCTGCCGGAACTCGCCGGGCCCGCCGAGCCGCCCGCACGGCTGCACGGCGACCTGTGGAACGGCAATGTCCTGTGGGGCACCGATGGTGATGTACGTCTCATCGATCCGGCCGCGCACGGGGGCCACCGGGAGACCGATCTCGCCATGCTCGGACTGTTCGGCTGTCCGTATCTGGAACGGGTGGTGACGGGGTATCAGGAAGTGTCACCCCTGGCCGACGGATGGCGGGAACGCGTGGGTATGCACCAGCTCTTCCCGCTCCTCGTGCACGCCGTGCTGTTCGGCCGTGACTACGCGGAACAGGCTCTCGGCGTCGCCCGGAAGGCCCTCGCACGATGAATCACGGGGCGGAGGCGCACCTTCCCCCGGCCCTCCTGCGTCCTACCACCGGACGCCGAACGGCCCCGCTCCGGACCATGGTCACGGAGTGTGAGGAAACCAACCACCCGTTCGATTCGTATAAGGACGTGAAAGCCGAATCAGGGAGAGAACAATGCAACCGTTCACGCTCAACTACGCGCGCCCCGCTGTGCAGTTGGACGTCACCACTCCGTACGCGTACGACTCCGGACTGCAGTTGAACGTCCTCCCCGACGGGCGGATCGCCGCCACGGACCACGCGACCCTGAGGGCTTTGGGGACAACGACCTCGACGGCCGGGTCCAAGACGCACTTCGACGACTGATGCGGGCCGGCGGATCATGACCGTGCTCATCCTGACCAGCGAAGAGGACGTGACGGCGGACATGGTGGTCCTCCGGCTGGGCGAGGCGGGCGTGCCCGTGGTCCGGCTCGACCCCGCGGACCTCACCAGCGGGGTGGCTCTGTCGGGTGAGTACGTGCAGGGCTCCTACGGCGGGCACCTGTCCGTCGGCGGGCGTCTGGTCGGCATGAGCGGCCTGCGCTCCGTCTGGGTGCGCAGGCCCGGGGCGGCGGCCGCGCGCGCCGCCCAGCCGTCCGCCTGGCTGACCGAGGAGGCGTCCCAGGCGCTGTACGGCATGCTGCGCTGTACCGACGCCCGCTGGATGAACGATCCGGACGCCGCACGGCGGGCCCGCCACAAGCCGTGGCAGCTGCGGCTCGCCCAGCACAGCGGGCTCGCGGTGCCGGCCACGCTGATCACCACGTTCCCGCAGGCGGCCAGGGAGTTCGCCGAGCGGTTCCCGGACCTGGTGGTCAAGCCGGTGTCCGGTGCGCACCCCCAGGAGCCGCCGCGCGCGGTGCCCACCAGCCGGGTCGCTCCGGACGCCGACTTCTCGGCCGTCGCCTACGGCCCGACGCTGCTGCAGCGGCGGGTGCCCAAGCGTGCCGACATCCGGCTCACCGCCGTCGGCGACCGGCTGCTGGCCGCACGCAAGCCGGCCGACCCGGACGCCCACCCCGACGACGTGGACGTACGCTTCGCGCCGTCGGTCTCCCCCTGGCTTCCGGCGGAGGTGCCCCCGCGGGTCGCCGAGGCGGTCCTGCGCTATCTGCGGGAGGCCGGGCTGGCGTACGGTGCCTTCGACTTCGCGGAGGACGCGGACGGGATCTGGTGGTTCCTGGAGTGCAACCAGTCCGGCCAGTTCGGCTTCGTCGAGATGGACACCGGTCTGCCGATCGCCGAGGCCATCGCACGGTGGCTGGCCGGGTACGGGGAACGGGTGACGCCCTGTGCCGACGGCGACCGGGACAGGGCGTCGTGAGGGTGCCGGGACCCGTACGGAGAGAGGAACGCGAGATGCGCATCGGACTGCTGGGTACGGGCCCCTGGGCCCGGGCGGCCTACGCCCCCGCCCTGGCCGGGCACCCCGGCCTGCACTTCGCCGGGGTGTGGGGCCGCCGCCCGGAGGCGGCCGGCTCGCTGGCCGAGGAGTACGGGGTCCGGGCGTACGAGGACGTGGACGCGCTGCTGGCGGACGTGGACGCGGTGGCCGTGGCGCTGCCGCCGGCCGTGCAGGCGCAGATGGCGGGGCGGGCCGCCCGGGCCGGCCGCCATCTGCTGCTGGACAAGCCCCTGGCGCTGGGGGTCGCCGAGGCCCGGGGGGTCGCCGAGGCGGCCGAGCGGGCCGGGGTGGCGTCGGTGGTGTTCTTCACCACCCGCTTCCAGAAGGAACCGGAGGCGTGGATCGACGAGCAGGCCGCGGTGGCGGGCTGGTTCACGGCGCGGGCCCAGTGGCTGGGCGCGGTGTTCACCGCGGACAACCCGTTCGCGGCCTCGCCGTGGCGGCGGGAGAAGGGCGCGTTGTGGGACGTGGGGCCGCACGCGCTGTCGGTGCTGCTGCCGGTCCTCGGTGACGTACGGCAGGTCCTCGCGGCGGCGCACGGCCCCGCGGACACCGTGCACCTGGTCCTGGACCACGCCACGGGCGCGTCGAGCACCCTCACCCTGAGCCTGACCGCGCCGCCGGCGGCGGCCGGAGCCGACCTGGAGCTGCGGGGCGATTCCGGGGTGGCGTTGCTGCCGAGGAGTTCCGAGGGCGCGGTTCCGGCCCTGGCCCGCGCCGCGGACGCGCTGCTGACGGCCGCGCGCACGGGACGCCCGCACGTCTGTGACGCCGGGTTCGGCCTGCGGGTCACCGAGATCCTCGCGGCGGCCGAGGACCGGTTGGCGGGGGCACCGGCCGACCAGGGATAGGGCGGGACGGAGCCGGGCGGCACGGCCCCGGGGCCGTGCCGCGCACCGGGAGCCCCGGGGCCGGTGGCGGCGTAGCTTGGGGATGTGACATCGGTGCACGGCAGGTCGTCGCCTCGGAACCAAGGGGAGCGCGGCTGGCTGCGGGGTGCGCCGCCGCCGCGCTGGGTGCGGGTGCTGCCGGTCCTGCTGCTCGTCGGGGTGACGCTCGGCTCCCTCGTGACTCCCCACGCCTCCGACCTCGGCTTCCTGCTGGGCGCGATCCCGCCGCTCGCCGTCCTTTCCTACGGGCCGCTCGCGACCGCCGTCCTCGGCGTGCTGGTCGTCGTGGCGCTGCACCTGCCGAACACCCATCTGAACCGTCCCGGCAACACCGATCTGCTCACCATCGTGTTCGTGGCCCTGCTGAGCGTGTTCGTCTCCTACGTCCGCAGCCGCCGTGACGCCCAGCTGGACACCGAGCGCGCGATCGGGGAGGCGGTGCAGCGGGCGGTGGTGCCGCCGCTGCCGGAACGCGTCGGCCGGGTGGGGTGCGCGGGCTTCTACCGCGCCGCCCAGGACGGGACGCTGGTGGGCGGCGACTTCTTCGACGTGCGGGAGGGGCCGCACGGCGTCCGCGCGGTGATGGGCGACGTGCGCGGGCACGGGCTGACGGCGGTGGCGACCGTGGTGTCGCTGCTGGGGGCGTTCCGGGAGGCGGTGCTCGACCAGCCCGACCTGGAGGCGGTCGCGGCCCGGATGGACCGCAGGCTGGCGGTGGACTCGGCCGGGGTCCGGCACGGGGAGCTGTTCGCGACCGCGCTGCTGCTGGAGTTCACGGCCGACACCCGGGCGGTCCGGGTGGTCGGCTGCGGGCATCCGGCACCGGTGCTGCTGCGCGCGGGCCGGGCCCGGGAGGTGACGGTGTCGGTGGCCCCGCCGCTGGGCCTCGGCCTGGTCGGTATGGACCCGCCGAAGGAGGTCACGGTGCCGCTCGGGCCGGGGGACCGGCTGGTGCTCGCCTCCGACGGCGTCTGGGAGGCCCGCAACGCCGCCGGCTCCTTCTATCCCCTGGCCGAGCGTCTCGACCGCTTGTCCGACACGCCGTCCGGCGAACTCGCCGACGCCGTGTGGGAGGACATCGCCCAGCTGGGCCACGACGTCCGTGACGACGCGACCCTGCTGGTCCTGACGCCCGAGCCCCCGCCCGCCTGAGCGGACCGCGGCCCGGTGGGGCGGGGCCCGGTGGAGGCGGGTGCGGGGGTGGGGGGTCAGCCCACGTCCCACAGGAAGCGGTGGGTGTGGATCCCGAAGTACGGGAAGGTCTGGATCTCGCGCACGCCGTCGAGGGGCCGCACCGCGTCGTTGACGAAGTCCAGCAGGTCCTTGGGGCCCGGCGCGACGACCTCGGCGAACAGGTCGAACCCGCCGGAGGTGAGCACCGAGTAGACCACCTCGGGGCGTGCGGCGAGGGCGTCGGCCACGGCACGCGGGTCGCCGTCGACGCCGATGCCGAGCAGTGCCATGGCCTGCCCGCCCATCGCCATCGGGTCGGTGACGCCGACGACCTGCACGGCCCGGGAGTCCAGCAGGCGCTGCAGCCGCTGGCGGGCCGCCGACGCGGACAGCCCGACCCTGGGCCCGAGGTCGGCGTAGGCGATGCGGCCGTCGGTCTGCAGCTCGCGCAGGATGGCCTTGTCGGTCTCGTCCATGGGTGCCACCGGCCCTCACCCCGCCAGTTCGGAGAGGGCGGCGGCGAAGACCTCGGTGTGGGTGTCGACGTCCTGCTCGGTGGTGTCGGGGCACATGAGGGCCATGTTGTGGAACGGGGTCAGCAGGATGCCCCGGTTGGCGAGGTAGAGGTGCAGGAAGTCCTCCAGCTCCGGGTCGGCCGCCGCCGCGGACTCGGTGCCCGTGCGCGGCGCCGGTGAGGTGAAGCGGTATTCGGTGCGGGCGCCGAGGCGGCTGACCGACCAGGGCAGCCGGTGCGCCTCGACCCCGGCCACGACGCCCGCCTCGAAGCGCTCGGAGAGTTTCGTCATGTGGGCGAACGCCTCGTCGGTGAGCACCTGCTCCAGCGTGGCCCGCATCGCGGCGACCGACAGCGCGTTGCCCGCGAGGGTGCCGCCGACGCCGCCCATGTCGACGAGGTCCAGGTCGGCGCGGCCCAGCAGCCGCTCGGCGAGGTCGGCGGAGAGCCCGTAGGCGCCGGCCGGGATGCCGCCGCCGATCGCCTTGCCGATGGTGAGCAGGTCGGGCTCCAGGTCCCAGGCGGCGGTGCAGCCGCCGGGGCCCGCGGAGAAGGTGTGGGTCTCGTCGTTGATGAGCAGGGTGCCGTGCCGCCGGGTCAGCTCCCTGACGCCGGCGAGGTAGCCGGGTTCGGGCAGGACGATGCCGATGTTGGTGAGGGCGGGCTCCATGAGGACGGCGGCGACGTCCCCGTGCGCCAGCTCCCGCTCCAGCCCTTCCAGGTCGTTGAACTCGGCCACCCTGCTGGTCAGGGTGACGTCGCAGGGGGCGCCGACGTTGCCCGGGCGGGCGGTGCCCCGGCCGTCCGGGCCGACGACGATCAGCGACTCGTCGACACTGCCGTGGTAGCTGTAGCTGTTCACGAGGATCTTGGGGCGCCCGGTGACCGCCCGGGCGAGGCGGATCGCCCACCGGTTGGCGTCCGTCGCGGTCAGCGCAAAGCTCCAGCGGGCCAGGCCGAAGCGGCGGGTCAGCTCGGCGCCTACCCACTCGGCGTCCTCGGTGGGCAGCATGGCGGTGGCCCCGCCCAGGCCGGCGAAGCGCCGGTCGGCCGCCTCGGTGACCGGGGCCGGCGAGTGACCCGCCATCGCTCCGGTGTCGCCGAGGCAGAAGTCGATGTACTCGTGCCCGTCCACGTCGGTGATCCGGGCGCCCCGGGCACCGGCCAGGTATCGGGGGAAGGCTCCGGCCGTCTTGTTCATCCAGGTCATCGGCACTCGGCCGAAGAGGTGGTCGGCCCGGGCATATGCCTCCCGGGAGCGCGGGTTGCGGCGTTCGGCCTCGGCGCTCTCGCGGGCGAGGAGGGAGTGCAGACGCGTGCGGTCCATGGAGCTACCTCGGTGGATGCGGTGACGGAACGGCACGAGAGTACGACCGAAAACGACGCAGACACAAGCATCGGCGCTCGAATCAGTTGACGGAACACTCGAATCGTGCGCCGGGCACGCGGGGCGGGAAGCCGAGGGTGACGCGTCCCCCTGCGGGAGCTGACGGAACCGCGCTCGGTGTTCGAACACACCGTCACAAACGCCATGCTGCGCCACCCCTTCCGCCAGGTAGAAATATCTACGAGCATGCATATGCCGGGTTGGCGTGCGGGCGCGCCGAGTGTCCGGCCACGGCCGTTTCCCACGCCCTGACGGACGAGCGAGGACACCCGGAGCAGCGCATGACGAACACGATGTGGATGCGGGGTGTGGAGTGGCTGGCCGCGTCGGCGGCCGATCCGCGCGCCTGCAAGTGGGAGTGGGACCACGGCGAGGGCATCGCGCTGCTGGAGGCGGGCCGGTTCTGGGACGTCCTGAGCGTGCCCGAGCGGCTCGGACTGCTCACCCTCGACCTCCTGTGGCGTCCCGGGCTCCCGGTACCGGGGCCGACGCTGGTGGACACCAAGGCGGGCCGGGTCGGGTTCCTGCTGCCGCCGGACCCGTCCGCGGCCTGGGTCGGCGCCGGGCTGCGGTACGCGACCAAGGGCTCCTGGGTGTCCGTCCCTCCCCCCTACCGGCCCGCCCGCTCGCTGGAGTGGCTGATCCCGCCCGACGGCACCGGCGCCCTGCACGCGCCCGGCACCCTGGAGGAGGCGCTGCGGGAGGCCAACGGCACGCTGGCGGTCCTCGCCCCGCTGTGCGGCCGGTGACGGCCGGGGCCCTCCGGTCGACCCCTCCCCCACCGGCGCGCCGTGAACGCGGCCCGGCGACGGCCGCTCCCGTCCCACCGGCACGGGCGATCCCCGAGCCGCCGTGAACAGGGCCCCCGGCCCCCTCCATCGGACACGGGCCCCCGAGCGGCCATGAACACGGCCTGGCCACCACCTCTCCCCTCCGACGGACACGGGCCACCCCCGAGCCGCCGTGAACAGGGCCCGACCACCACCTCTCCCCTCCGACGCACACGGGCCACCCCCGAGCCGCCGTGAACGCGGCCCCGCCACCACACCCCTCCGCCCCCCAACACGCACGCACCACCCCCCGAGCCGCCGCGAACACGGCCCCGCCACCCCCCCTCCCGACCCACCGACACGGACCGCCCCTGCACCCGCCGCCACGCGGCGAGTTGGGCGTGCACCGGCCGGGCGGGACGGTCACCGGGGCCCGGCGGCTCGCGCTCGCGCGGCCGACAGGCGGGGTGCGTGGGGCGCTCCTATGCTGAGAGACCGGGCTCCGACGTCTCGCCCACCGTGTGTCACCCCGCACGTGCCTGGAGGCAGCCCATGTCGCTCTCGTCCGCACGTCGCCGCAGGGGGGCCGCGCTCGCCGTGGTGGTGGGGACCCTGGCGGTACCGCTCACCGGCGCTCCCGCGGGGGCGGTGCCGCCGACGGTGCCCGCCGTCCTCGCCGCCGGCTCCCCCAGCCCCACGCCCACCGGCCCTGACGTCCGCGCGATCACCCCGGACGTGGCACGCCAACTGGACGCCGCCGTACAGAAGGTGATGCGGGAGGCGAAGGTGCCCGGCGTCACGGTCGGCCTCTGGACACCGGACCGGGGCAGCTACGTCGGCTCGTTCGGCGTCGCCGACAAGAGCGACGGCCGGGCCATGACGCCGGACCTCTACATGCGCATCGGCAGCGAGACCAAGACGTTCACCGTGACGGCGCTCCTGCAACTGGTGGACCAGGGCAAGGTCGGCCTGGACGACCCGATCGGCAAGTACGTGGACGGGGTGCCGAACGGGGACACGATCACGCTGCGGGAGCTGGCCGGCATGCGCAGCGGGCTGTTCAACTACTCGGAGGACGAGGGCTTCTTCAAGGCGCTCACCTCCGATCCGACCCGCACGTTCACCCCACAGCAGTTGCTCGCCTACTCCTTCAAGCACCCGGTGATGTTCCGGCCCGGCGAGAAGTTCTTCTACTCCAACACCAACCTCATCCTGCTCGGCCTGGTCGTCGAGAAGGAGACGGGGCAGCCGCTCGGCCACTACATCCAGCGGAACATCCTCGACCCGGCCGGCATGACGCACACGCTGTTCCCGGCCGGCGCGGAGTTCCCCGCCCCGCACGCGCAGGGCTACACGAACCAGACGGCCGACGGCCGGATCGCGGACACGGCGGGCTGGAACCCCTCCTGGGGGTGGGCGGCCGGCGCGATGATCTCCCGCCAGGACGATCTGCGGGTGTGGGCCCGCACGGTGGCCACCGGCCGGTTCCCGGACGGGAGCTGGATGGTCAGCCCGGCCACCCAGCGGCAGCGGCTCATCACGCCGCCGACACCGATCCCGGGCGTGGGCTACGGCCTGGGCATCTTCGACGTGCAGGGCTGGATCGGCCACAACGGCTCGCTGCCGGGGTACGAGTCCCTGACCGTCTACCTCCCGTCGGCCCGGGCCACGCTCGTGGTGCTGCTCAACACCGACATCGACCACGGCGGACAGGAGCCGAGCACACTGTTCGGCGAGGCGGTGACCAGGATCGTGACCCCGGCCCATGTCTTCGACCTGCCGGCCGAGCCCGCCGCCAGGTGAGCCGCGGCCCGGCCGGCGGCGGGTGCCGCGGCCGGCCGGGTGGCCCGATGCGCGGGACTCCGGCGGCATCAGGCCGAGGCGCGCGGGGCTCCGACCGGTCCCCCGTTCCGGTCGTGCCCCGCGGCCCGATGAATCTACGCGGGGTGACCGGGCGGCGGGTATCGCGCCGGTGCCCTCCTGGGAGTGGCGAGGACTCACTCGTGCACAGGTGAGTCCGGTTCGCCCCGGTTCACCTGCCGAGCGCGGGTACGGCGAGGGCGCCGGTGGACAGATGGGCCAGGACGACCTCGTACAGGTCGCTGCCCATGGCCAGCAGCTGGCGTTCCAGGACCGGTTCGGCGGCCCGGACGTGCTCGCGCACGGTCTGCGCGTGGACGCCCAGGTCACGGGCCGTGCGCTCGGCGTTGGAGTCCGCGGCGAGCCAGGCGCACAGGGTGCCGCGCAGGTCGCGGCCGTCGGCGTCGAGGCGGCCGAGGAGATCGTCCGCCCAGGTGCGCAGCGCGGCCGAGGTGAGCAGGTCGCCGAGGCGGGCGGGGGCCGGCGGGGGCGGCTCGTCGGAGTCGTGCGGCTCCCGCGCCGCCTCGGTGTTGAGCGCGAGGTGGGCGGCGGCGCGGGTGGAGAGGTCGGAGAAGTCGGTGCCGAGCAGGGTCTCGACCCGGTCCATGCGGGCACGGACGGTGTTGCGGCTGACGCCGAGCACCTTGGCCGCGTTGACCGCGGTGAACTCCAGGCCCAGCCGGGTGGTGGCGAGGAGTTCGGCGCGGATGTGGTGGGGCAGCCGGTCCAGGGGCCGCAGCACGCCGGCGGACCAGGCGCGCAGCGCGGCCGGCTCCATGAGGCGGGCGGGGCGGGTGCGTTCGGCGAAGACGGCCGTCTGGTCGGGGCGGAAGCGGGCGACGGCGAGGGCGCTGATGGCCTGCGCGTAGGCGGTGGCGGTCCGGGCGAGGCGCTGGCGCAGGCTGCCGCCGAGGAAGACGCCCGGCCGGCCGTCGACGAGGGAGCGCAGCCGCTCCCCCGCCGCCGGGCGGGGGGTCACGACGATGACGTGGCCGTCCATCGCCGGGCAGCGCACGACGAGGGCCTCGCCGCCGGTGACGTCGGCGCAGTCCTCGGCGAGGCGGTCCCGGTCCGCGGGGGAACCCTCCAGGACGTAGACCCGGGCCGCGTCGGCCTCGAGCAGCCCGGGCCACAGGCCCGCGGCGACCCGGCGGGCGGAGACGGTGTCCTCCACCATCAGCAGTTGCAGGATGGCGAGGCGCAGATCGGCCGTGGCGCGCCGCAGCCGTCGCCCGGCCTCCGTCAGCTCCCGCTCACGCAGCAGCAGTTCGAGGACGCTCGCGGTGCGGTTGACGATCTCGGCGGCGCGCCGGTCGAAGGGTTCGGGGCGGGAGACCGCGAGCACCGCGCCGGCCGCCGGGCCCTGCTGCGGGTGCGGTATGCCGACCATGCGGACATGGCGTCCGCCGTCCTCCAGGGCTGCCGCGGAGATCCGGCCGGTGACCAGGTCGGCGAGCACGGTCTCGTCGAGGGCCAGGGGTTCGCCGGCGAGGAGGCCGCCCCGCGCGTCCCGGAGGCAGACCACGGCCCCCACGGCGGGTCCGAGCCAGCCGACGACCCGGCGCGGTTCACGGCCCGCGGGGCGCAGGTGGTCCAGCAGCTGTGCCGCCCACGCGCCGTCGGTGTCCTGCGGCCGCCGGGTGTCGGGGGCCTCGTCGGCTCGGCCGGCCACGTCACCCATCTCCTCGTCCTCGGAAGTCCTGGGGTCGCCCCCGGCTTTCGTCTCTGGACGTTACCCCAGGGCCCGAAAGCGCCCGCCACCTGCCCGCCTACTCCACACGGGCCCGTCGTCCGTCGACAGGGGCCGGTCCGGCTCCCAGCATCACCTGATCACCGACGGTCACGGCACCACGCTCGCGGCCCTCCTCGCCGGCGGCAACCGCAACGAGCACGTCATCGCGGTACGGGAAACTGGCCGCAGTGGCGCGCCACATACGTGTCCAGCGGTTCCAGCGCACCCCACGCCTGGTCGAAGCTGTCGGCGAAGTACGCCAGGAAGTCGGCCCCCTCGACGCTGAACCCCGTCAGCTGCTGACGGCCGACTCCGGAGAAGGCGAGAAAGGTGACGGAGTCGTCCATGAGGCCGGTGTTGTGCCAGGTGCAGGAACTGGTCCACGGCATGACGCGGGCCTCGTAGGCGTAGATGTCCCTGACCTCCGCATGGTGTTCGTGCAGCCACCGCAGGTAGTCCGGCCGCGGCGTGCCGTCCCGCTCCGGGACGCCGATGATGCGCCGGACGCTGGCGCCCTCGCCGGAGTGGTCCCTGGCCCACTGCAGCACCGTGCTGTAGTACTCCGTCACCTCCGCCGCCCCCCAGTGGTTCGGCGGGTGAAGCCGGACGTAGGTGAGCCGGATCTCGCGGCGGGCCCTGCGGATCCGGTCGGCGGCGGCCCCGTAGAAGGAGGGCGGGTCCGGGTATCGCACCATCTCGGGCCGCAGCGCGTCCACGGGCGCCTCGGCGCTCCTGCGTTTGAGCGTGTCCAGTTCGATCCTGGCCGCACGCCACAGCTCCAGCCACTTCGGGCCCCATTCACCGCCCAGCGCCTCGACCACGCGGCGGCAGATCGCCTCGCCGGGCAGCCGCCGCCCGTTGAGGGCATCGCAGACCGTCGACTGACTGCACTGGGCCCTCGCGGCGATCGTGTTGATCCGAGGTCGGCCCGCGGTGGTGCGGAGCCGGCCCAGCTCCGATGTGAAGCGCTGTGCGGCCGACAGCGCGTCGCGCGGACGGTCGTCCATGGTTCTCCCCCCAAGAGCCTCGCCCTGGCCTGACTCCCGCGATCGTTCCACCCGCTCCGCCCAAGCCGCCGAACTTCATCGAATTCCATCGGAGAAGTCCGAATTCCACCGGCGTTTCCGAGAAGACCGGAGTCCCCCGGAATCCCTGGACCTCAGGGAAAGACACCTGGTCGAATGGCCGACATCACCATCCGGCTACTGGACGAAGAGGATGAGGAAGCGTGCCAATCGATCTCAGGACTTCACTTCGCCATCACTACATGACATTTCTCGCCGTGCTCGTGACCGGGATCGTTCTGATCACGGCGGTGAACGGCATCACGCCCTCCACACAGCTCTACCTGGACTGCCTTCTGGGAGTGGGGGGCCTGCTCGCCGGCTACGTGCTCGCACCGCCCGATCCCTCCCGGCCCGGCGATCCGGCACAGCCGAGCGACGCGGCGCGCCGTCCTGGCCGGACCGGGGACGCCAGCCCGCAATGCTGACGCGGACCTCCTGCTCGTGCCGACCCACTCGCGCTTCCCCGAGCTGCAGCTGCCCGTCCCCGCATCGGGACCACAACCTGACGGCCTCCTTCGCGACGACCCGCCCACGCCGGGTGTCCATGACGTGTTCCGGATCGACTGGGAGGCATTCCGACGAACTCTGGCCCGGCTGCCGGCCGCCCGCGCCCCGTGGCTAGGCGAATTCACGAGAACCTCACGCAGCACATGCGCACCGGCCTCCTCCAGCGGACTGACAGGGTGCCAGCACCGATCGAACAGCGGTGTCTCCCAAAGTCGTGAACATCTGCTGTCTGTGATCGGGTTCTGGCACGAGTTGTGTGATGGTCTCACGCAGAGTGACTGCGGCTGTGAGGGGGTCAGATCTGGTTTCCCGGGTGCCGGGCGTTCCAGGAGCTGATTAGTGCTGCTCGCTGGTCGTCGAGATTCACGACGTCTCCGGGGGGTGCCGGGGCGAAGATGTCGACTATCTCAGGGCCCTCGCCCTGCCGTTCGGAGTGGCGGACGTATGCCTGCCGGCCGTTGGTGAACTGTCGCAGCTGTCCGGAAGGGTGGACGTTGGGGCGGGCTCCCTGGCAGCACAGGAGGCGGCCGTCACGTTCGAGCTGTCGCCGGGCCTGGGAAAGGCAGTCGAGATAGTCGGTCCCGCTGAACTCTATGCGTGAGTGAGCATCGAGGAGCGCGATGAGAGCGGTGGAGGGATCACTGAGGCAGATGGTGACGTGACGCACCAGGCCAGCAGCGTCAACGGTCTGAAGGTCTATCTCCTCGGTCCACTTCGGCCGAGGAACGTCGCTGTCGTCAGTTGTGTCCTGCTCGGACCGGCTATTCATACCGACCATGATCTCTGCCGTTGGCAGGCCGGGGAAGCTTTACTCCGCCAGCAGGACGCGCTTGCGGAGGAGGGCGAAGCCGGCGCGGCCGAACATTTGGCGCTTGAGCATCTTGATCCGGTTGACGTGTCCTTCGACGACGCCGGAGCTCCAGGGCAGGGGAAGGCCCGCGATGACCGCGTCGCGGTCTCGGTCGATGCCGGCCGCGAGAGTGTGGAGGCTGGGAAGGTCGTCCTGGCGGACGGCGTCGAGCCACTGCGGGAGTCGTTCGCCCTGGCGCTCGGTGAGCATCTGGGCGAAGGATCGAACGTGACCGGTCAGGGCGTCGAGTTCGGGGCAGTTGGCCAGGACGGTCTTGAGCCGGAGTTGTTCGATCTCGGTCAGGGTCTCGGGTCGGCTGAGGATCCATTTCGTCACCACGCGGGGTGCCGGCGGTTGCGCGGTGACCGGCCGTGGCGAGGTGCGCTTCTCTCGCAGGTAGGCGCTGACCCGGCCGTAGCTGCCGCGATAGCCCAAGGGAACGATCTCTTCCCAGAGCTTCCAGGCGTTGGTGCAGCCCTCGTCCCATCGTTCGTCCAGATAGGGCTTGTACTCGTCGAGGACGGAGGTCCTGTTGTGCTGCCACTGGCCGCGGAAGAGGTCTTCCGGCTTCCCAGCGTCGGCGAGGGTCTTGACGGTGCGGTGGGTCATGTTCAGCTGGCGCCCGATGGAACGGCGGCTGTGGCCGGCTTCCAGCAGCGCGTGGACCATGGCGTGCCTGGCTCGGACGCGGTTGGCGAATCGCTCGCTCCGCCATGGAGAGTCCGTCTTCTCTTCGGGCGGCGCAGGTTCGTCGGCCTTCCGCTCAGGATCGGGGACCAGGACGCGAAGGCACTGGCGGTGGCGGGCGACAGCCCGCTCGGCGGCCTCCCCGAGGTTGTGCCACAAATGCCAGCGGTCGGCGACCTGCGTCGCCTGTGGTGCCCCGGCTGTGGCGCCTTCTGCGAAGAACGGCGCGCGGTCCCGGCAGACGATCTCGATCCCGGTCGCTTCGCCAGCCATGCGGCCAGGCTGGACGCCTCTCGGTCAGGCAGCAGATCCACCGGCCGACGGGTCTCGACGTCGACGAGCACCGTGCCGTAGACCCGTCCCTTGCGAGTGGCGTACTCATCGACGCCGACTACCCGCGGGGCCGGGACTTCGGGTTCGGGCAAGGCACCGAGCAGCCGTAAGAGTGCGCTGCGGCTGATGGACACCCCGAAGGCCCGTGCCATCCGGGCGCCGGCCCGGCCGGCGAGGGCGAGCCCCACCGCGGCGAGAGTCGACCGCAACCGTTCCGTCCACCTGCTGTACCGCCGGGTCAGCCCGGGCAACTGCTCAGCGAACGTCTGCCGAGCGCACGAAGACTGCGGACAGAAGAACCGCCGAACTCGCAGTTGCAGGACCACCAGGCGTCCCCCGCTCGGCACGTCCGCGGGAAACCGCAGGTAAGAGCTGTGCACCCGGGTCGACTCGCTTCCACAGTCCGGGCATGCCGCCCCGGCCGACGTACTGCTGACGTTGACGCGTATCGCCTCGTGGCTCACATCCAGCGACTGCACCGACACGTCCGCGATGGACGGTAACAGCAGGCCCTCCACGGGAGGCGATGTCTCTTCCACGACGCCGCACTGTCGACCACACCAAGATGGGCCCCGGTCGTTTTCAGGCAATTTCCCGAAGCCTTTTCGGAGCGGCGGCCGTCACTCAGCGTGCGCGCTTCACGGAAGTCGTGCCAGAACCTGTGATCGTGAACAAAGCCAGTTCGCCTTGGTGCGGGTGAGCGGGAGTGAGAGCGACGGTGGCCGAATGGCAGGTCGACGGCCGGTCAGGCGTCCCGGGCTGTGCGGTTGACCTCGTCCAGGGTCTCCCAGGAGCGGCGCAGATCAGCGATTATGCCGTCGATCCGGTCCCGCGCGACGACATGGTCACGCACCAGGCGTCCCATGGCGATCGCGGAGGGGCCGCCGCGCACCCCTGTGTCCTGAGTACGCGTACCTAGGACGGCTGGGATAGGTCGCGGATGGGCCTGTGCAACGGGTGTCTACCATGATCGGGGGCACAACGACCGGACAGTAAAAGGGGGGCCACGCGTGGCGTGGGAGGAGTGGGAGCAGCTCAAGTCTGCGGCTGCCGACCGGCATGGACCACACATGCAGCTCAATCAGGTTCCGGCCGACATCGGTGGTTCGAGCAGCGGAATTGGCGGGGGAAGCGGCACTGGGCGGCTTGTGCACACGCATGGCCCCTGGACGCGGGCTGCGACCGTGGCCACCGATCTGCACACCAGCACGGTCAAGTCCAAGGCTGACCTGAGCCTCGCCCACGACGACATGGCCGGCTCCCTGGGAGGCCTGGCAAGTCTGGCCACGCTCAAGGCCGTCCTCGCTTCGTGGGAGGAGCGGCTGGGCTCGGTCCGCGACGAGTGCAGCACGCTTGGGCCCAAACTGCACCAGGTGGCCGTGGACATGGGTGAAGCGGACCACTCGGTGAGCGCCAAGGCCGCCGCCGTTCACGTGTCCGGTTCTGGGAGAGGCTGACCGTGGCGTCCACGCTGACCTGGCAGCAGCTCAAGGATCTCAAGCCGGAAACCCTCAGCCATGCGGCCGACGCGTGGGGTGCCGTCTCTCGACACGCGGACTCCGCTCGCGAACGGATCGAGGGCCGGATGAGCGGCCCCCTCGACAAGACACAAGAGAGCGAAGCCGCGCAGGCAGCGATCAAGCGCCTCAAGCGGCTGGAGGACAACTACCACTACATCCACGCCGAAAGCGGTCTCATCCGAGGAACGCTCGACGGTCTGGCGGCGGAGCTGACCGCCCAGCGCAAGGTTCTGACCCAAGCGCTGGACGACGCCGCTGCACTCGGCTACACGGTCGACGACAACGGCGGTGTGAGCTACCCGGCCGACGGCAAGAACGAGCAGACCGGGGAGGGGTATCCGGGCGGCACGGTCTACGGCGAGGACGGACACTTCGCGCCGGGTAGCGCGGCTCCGTCCTCGGGAAAGCACCCGCTGTACCAGCCCGGTCTGGGCGGCGCCGACGGGAAGGTCAAAGTCCCGAATCCGCACTACGCCAAAGCACGGGAGATAGCCAACCGCATATCGTTCGCCGTGCTGCGCGCCCGGGGTGCCGATGACCGATACTCCGGAGCTCTGGCGGAACTGAAGGCTGCTCCCGGCCTGACCGTGGGCACCAAGACATGGGCGGACATCGCGTCCGACGTCGACTCAGTCGGCGCCTCCGCACTCCCCTACATCAAGGAAAAACTTCCGCTGGACAAGACACCGGCGGAACGCAAGGACTGGTGGGACCACCTGACAGCAGACGAGCGCGAAGAATACGTGACGGCTTTCCCCGGGCTGATCGGCAGCCTCGACGGCATACCGGCAACGGCCCGGGACGACGCCAACCGGGAGAACCTGAAGTTCCTCATAGCCAAGCTCGAAGGACGGCACGACGATCTGTCCAAGGCCCAGCTCGACGGCATGGAGGGAATCCAAGCCAAGCTCGACGCCGGCAGCAATCCGCCCATGTTTCTTCTGGGCATTGGGGACGAGGGGAACGGTCGGGCAATCGTCAGCTACGGGAACCCCGACACAGCCAAGAACGTCTCCGCATACGTCCCCGGCCTCGGCACCGCGCTGGACGGGGATTTCGCGGACGACACGGTCCGCAGGGCGTTCCAGACCGCCAAGGACGCGCGCAAGTACGACCACTCAACGGCCTCCATCGTTTGGCTCGGCTACGACGCGCCAGGGTTCACCGAGGTGGCGTCCACCTCGAACGCGGACGCAGGTGCCCCGGAGTACCGCAGTTTCATGGAGGGCATACAGGCCACCAATATGCACAAGGATCCCCATGTCACCGCAATCGGGCACTCCTACGGTTCCCTCGTGGTCGGCACAGCGGCGCGTCAGCACGGCGGCATTCCTGGCGCTGACGACATCGTCCTGCTGGGCAGCCCGGGAACCGGGGCCCAGCGGGCCGATGAACTGAATGTCGGCAAGGGTCACGTTTTTTCCGCTTCGGCCGGGAACGATCCGGTTTCCTGGTTGCCCGGGAAGGAAAGTTTCTTGGGTCCGGTGCAGGCGGTGGACAGCTATATGGACGAGCAGCGCTGGTTCGGCCGGGACCCGGTCAGCAGGGAGTTCGGTGCCGTCCGTATAGAGTCCGGGGACGGACCGTTGCCGCTCTATCTTTCGAACGAGGGGCCGACGCCTGCCCACTCAGGATATTTCGATCCCGACAGGAATCCCTCCGCGGCGAACAACATCGCCAAGATCGTCGCCGGCAGGTCAGACATCGTCACGACGGAAGACCCCCGATGAAAAAGATCATCGCTCACCTGGCTGGAATCGCACTGGGCATCGCGGCCACGACCGGCTGCAGCGGAAGCGATGGGAGCGTGAAAGGGAACTCGAAGGTGGACATGCAGGAGGCGGCGGAGAAAGCCGACGCGCTGGTTTACCGGACCTTCCGCGCGGTTAGGCCCCCGCTCGACTGGACACATGACGCCTCGGACCACGGCAGCTGCGGCGGCTCGGACGAATACGGGGACGTCACCCGCCGCGCCATCGTCATGACCAAGGTGTCCGACGAGAGGCGCGGGGCTCTCCTCGGCGTCATCGAGCGGTACTGGAAGAAGTCTGGGCTGAAGATCACCAAGGTCATTCCGGACAAGGAATTCCCCGAGATGTACGCCGAGACCGGCGACGGCCTGCTGCGCACCGGGCTCGTTGTCGGCGGGGAAGGGCAGTTCTTCCTCGACGTGCAGACCGCCTGCGTCCGCACGTCCGAGGTCAAGGCGCCGGCGACTCAGACGCGCGGACGGAGCTACTACGGAAAGGACGTGCCGCGCCCCAACGTGACCGACCCCTTCTGGTCCTCCCGTAAACCGATCAGCCACTGAGCCTGGTCGGATGATGCCCTTCTCAGCCGCCTTGCAGGAGGCAGCCTGTGTCGGGCTCAGCTAGTGCTAGATGCGATCGTCAGGCGGGAGCCAGGCCGAAATCGAAGATCTTCGGTGCCGACATCGAGCCGATCCCACCTAGAAGCTTCGGCGGCTCGGCTTCGGCCCCCTCCTGCGGCCGCCTGCGCCACTCCCTGACAGCCAGGAAGAAGAGCAGCCCGAGATGCACTTGCACAATGCCGGTGACGAGCGCGATGAGTACGGGCCGGGTGAGGGAGAGTGTTGTGGGGCCGGGCTCGGGAGCGGCGGCGACTCGCTGGTCGAGGGCGCCGTTGCGCACCTGCAGGACATGGGTGGTGCCTGCGTCGGTGACGACCCAGGAGTCGCGTGGCTCATCGACGCGGAGCCGATGCCGGCGAAGACCTGCTCGACGGTCGGCGCCGCCCCAGGACTCTGGCTGCCCTGACCCCGCGGACACGACCTGGCCCCGCCCGCCTTGTGAGACGCCAGGGGGAAGACACGGCTCCGCCGACGGTCCTGGGGGGGGTGGACCGCCGGCGGAGACACCGCGACCCCGGGGCGGGGGGACGGCCCCGGGTGCCTCACCGGTCGATTGCCCCTGATTCAACGACGTACACCTGACGAGTTTCGACGGGTGCCGGACCGGGTTCCCGCCCCACCGCAGGCGCCCCCGGACGCCGGGACGTGCGGGGGCCGCGCGCGTGCCCCCGGCGACGGGACTAAGCTCGGCGGATGGCGAAGTACTTCGACGTGCACCCCGAGAACCCCCAGCCGCGCAGCATCGGACAGGTCGCCGACGCGGTACGGGAGGGTGCGCTCATCGCATACCCGACCGACTCCTGCTACGCGCTGGGCTGCCGGCTGGGCAGCCGGGACGGCATGGACCGGATCCGCTCGATCCGCCGGCTCGACGACCGGCACCACTTCACGCTGATGTGCCGGGACTTCGCGCAGCTCGGGCAGTTCGTGCACGTCGACAACGACGTGTTCCGGGCCGTGAAGGCGTCGACCCCCGGCAGTTACACCTTCATCCTCCCCGCCACCCGCGAGGTGCCGCGCAAGCTGCTGCACCCCAAGAAGAAGACCGTGGGGGTGCGCATCCCGGACCACGTGGTCACCCAGGCCCTGCTGGCCGAGCTGGGCGAGCCGCTGCTGTCCAGCACGCTGCTGCTGCCGGACGAGGAGGAGCCGTTGACCCAGGGCTGGGAGATCAAGGACCGGCTCGACCACGTGGTGGACGCGGTGGTCGACTCCGGCGACTGCGGCACCGAGCCGACCACGGTGGTCGACTTCTCCGGCGGTGAGGTCGAGATCGTGCGGCGCGGCGCCGGGGACACCAGCCGCTTCGAGTGAGGGTGGGCGCAGGGGGCCGGAGCGGGCCGCCGCCGCGCGGTGGATCTTGCGTGGCAGCATGGGCGGTCCCCCCGGTGCCGGGCGGCCCGCTCCGCACGGCCCGCATTCCTCCGAGGAGGGCCTTCTCCCCATGACCGACGTACAGGGAACGGCAGTCGACGTCCCGGCGGCCGACGGCGTCGCCGACGCCTATCTCGCCCACCCGGCCGACGGGAGCCCCCGTCCGGCCGTGCTCTTCTACCAGGACGCCTACGGCCTGCGCCCGTATCTGCGGTCGATGGCCGACCGGCTGGCCGGCGCCGGCTACACCGTCCTGGTGCCGAACGTGTTCTACCGGCTCGGCCGGGCCCCGGTGACCGAGCTGCCCGAGTTCATCGACCCGGGCGCCGACCCGACCATCTGGGAGCGGCTCGGCCCGATCGTGGCGTCCCTCACGCCTGACCTGATCGAGCGGGACGCGGACTTCTATCTGCGCTGGCTGGCGGACAGTCCGCTGACCGTGGACGGGCCGGTGGCGATCACCGGCTACTGCATGGGCGCCCGGCTCGCGGTGTGGACGGCGGCCGCGCATCCCGGCCGGGTCGCCGCGGCGGCCGGGTTCCACGGCGGGCGGCTGGCCACCGACGACCCGAAGAGCCCGCACCGGGTGGTCGGCTCCATCACCGCCGAGCTGTACTTCGGGCACGCCGGCGACGACGCCTCGCTGCCCGAGGAGCAGGTCCGGCGCCTGGAGGAGGCCCTCACCGAGGCCGGCGTCCGGCACCGGTGCGAGGTCTACGAGCACGCGAAGCACGGCTACACCCAGGCGGACACCCCCGCCTACGACCGCGCGGCCGACGAGCGGCACTGGGCGGCCCTGCTCGACCTGCTCGCGCGCACCTTCTGACACACCGCCCGGCGCCCCCGTCGACGGGCCGTCCGACAGGCGTTCCGACACGTGTCCGGGCGCCCTCCGCACGGCGGGCGCCCGGTGGATCGTGTCCAACGTATTGACATGCACGCGGCCCGATATGACTCTGAGAGCGCTCTCAAACAGGTACGGACCAATTTCCGTACAACCCCGACCCCACACGGAGGTGGAGAGTGCTCCCCAGCATCACCCGCCCGGCGCTGCCCCTCACGGCCGCGGCGGTCCTGGCCGGCGGCCTCGTCGCGCTGGCCACGCCCGACCGCGCCGGAGCCGCCGTACCGGACACCATCCCTCTGAAGATCACCAACAACTCGGGCCGCTCCGAACCGGTGTACGTCTACGACCTCGGCACCCAGCTGTCCTCGGGACGGCAGGGCTGGGCCGACGCGAACGGCACCTTCCACGTCTGGCCGGCGGGCGGCAACCCGCCGACCCCGGCACCCGACGCGGCGATCGCCGGCCCCGCCGCGGGACAGTCGAAGACGATCCGGATACCGAAGTTCTCCGGCCGGATCTACTTCTCCTACGGCCAGAAGCTCGACTTCCGGCTGACCACGGGCGGGCTGGTGCAGCCGGCCGTGCAGAACCCGTCCGACCCCAACCGCGACATCCTGTTCAACTGGTCGGAGTACACGCTGGGCGACGCCGGGCTGTGGCTCAACAGCACCCAGGTGGACATGTTCTCGGCGCCCTACGCGGTCGGCGTGCAGCGGTCCGACGGCAGCGTGAGCACCACCGGGCACCTGAAGGCGGGTGGCTACACCGGGTTCTTCAACGCGCTGCGCGGGCAGCCGGGCGGCTGGGCCAACCTGATCCAGACCCGTTCCGACGGCACCGTGCTGCGGGCCCTCTCCCCGCTCTACGGCGTGGAGACCGGGGCGCTGCCGGCGAACGTCATGGACGACTACGTCAACCGGGTCTGGCAGAAGTACGCGACGTCCACCCTGACGGTCACGCCGTTCACCGACCAGCCGAACACCAAGTACTTCGGACGGGTCTCGGGCAACGTCATGAACTTCACCAACTCCTCCGGCGCGGTGGTCACGAGCTTCCAGAAGCCGGACGCGGACAGCGTGTTCGGCTGCCACAAGCTGCTGGACGCGCCCAACGACAACGTCCGCGGGCCCATCTCCCGCACGCTGTGCGCCGGTTTCAACCGCTCGACGCTGCTGACCAACCCCAACCAGCCGGACACCTCGGCGGCGAACTTCTACCAGGACGCCGTGACCAACCAGTACGCGCGGAAGATCCACGCGCAGATGGCCGACGGCAAGGCGTACGCGTTCGCCTTCGACGACGTCGGCAACCAGGAGTCGCTGGTGAACGACGGGAGTCCGCAGCAGGCCTACCTGACGCTGGATCCGCTGAACTGAGCGGAGCCGGAGCGAGCGGACATGGCGACGGTCCCGCACCCCGGACTCGGGGTGCGGGACCGCGGTGTGTCACATCAGCCGGTCGTCAGGGCGGTGTCGTCCACGACGAAGCTGGTCTGGAGCGAGGAGTCCTCGACGCCGTTGAACTTCAGCGTGACGGTCGAGCCCGCCAGGGAGGACAGGTCGAAGGACTTCTGGCTGTAGCCCGAGGCCTTGTTCAGGTTCGAGTAGGTGGCCAGCGTCTTCGAACCGGCGGTCACCGTCAGCGTGTCGTACGCGGTGCCGGCGGTGGTCTCCGCGGTGTCGATGTGCAGGTAGAAGGTCAGGGTCGCCTTGCAGCCCGCGGGGATCGTCACCGACTGGGACAGGGTGTCGGTGTGCGAGGAGCCGTAGCCGTCCATCCATGCCTTGTAGGACCCGCCGTGGGCGGCCTCACCGGTGTCGTTGGTGATGACACCGCTGGTCGCGCTCCAGCCGGTGCTGCCCGACTCGAAGCCCGGGTTGCTGAGCAGCTGGGTCGACGTGCACCCGCCGCCGGTGGTGCTGACCGTCCAGCTGAAGGTCGCGGTGCCGGTGGCGCCGGTGGAGTCGGTGACGGTCACCGTGGTGCTGGAGGTGCCGGCCGTGGTGGGCGTGCCGGAGATCAGGCCGGTCGAGCTGTTGATCGACAGGCCGGCCGGCAGACCGGTGGCGCTGTAGGTGAGCGCGCCGCTGTTGGTGCTGCTCGCCTGGACCTGGAGGCTGACCGAGGTCCCCACGGTGGAGGACTGGTTGCCCGGGTTGGTGACCGTCACGCCGTTGCCCGGCGGGGTGACGTGGCTGCCGACGTTGATGCCGGCGAACGCGTTGGCCACTCCGGCGTACTGGGTGGAGTTGGCTCCGTAGAGCGCGGTGGCCGCGTTCAGGGCCGCGGTGCGGGCGGCGGCGTAGTTGGTGCTGGACGTCATGTACGTCGTCAGCGCCTTGTACCAGATCTGCAGCGCGGCGGCCCGGCCGATGCCGGTGACGGCGACGCCGTCCGAGGTCGGGCTGTTGTAGGTCACCCCGTTGATGACCTTGGTGCCGCTGCCCTCGGAGAGCAGGTAGAACATGTGGTTGGCGGGACCCGAGGAGTAGTGGACGTCCAGGTTGCCGACGCCGGAGTACCAGCTGTCGGCGGAGCCGCCGTCCTTGCTGGGCTTGTCCATGTAGCGCAGCGGGGTGCCGTTGCCGTTGATGTCGATCTTCTCGCCGATGAGGTAGTCACCGGGGTCCGAGCTGTTGTTGGCGTAGAACTCCACGCCGGTGCCGAAGATGTCCGAGGTGGCCTCGTTCAGGCCGCCGGACTCGCCGCTGTAGTCGAGGCCCGCGGTGTTGGCGGTGACACCGTGGCTCATCTCGTGGCCGGCCACGTCGAGCGACGTGAGCGGGTCGGCGTTGGCGGAGCCGTCGCCGTAGGTCATGCAGAAGCAGCTGTCGTCCCAGAACGCGTTCACGTAGGCGTTGCCGTAGTGGACGCGGGAGTAGGCGCCGACACCGTCGTTCTTGATGCCGCTGCGGCCGAAGGTGTTCTTGTAGAAGTCCCAGGTCTCCTGGGCGCCGTAGGCGGCGTCCGCACCCGCGGTGGCCGCGTTGGACGTGGTCCCGTTGCCCCAGGTGTCGCTGGTCTGCGAGAACAGCGTGCCGGTGCCCGAGGTGGCGCGGTTCAGGTTGTACGTCTTGTGACCGCCGCGCGTGCCGTCGGTCAGCGTGTACGTCGAGCCCGACTGGGTCGTGGTCAGCGTGACCTGGCCGCTGTACTGGGTGTTGCCGACACCGGTCTCGATCGCCTGGTAGCGGTACAGCTCCTTGCCGGTGGTGGCGTCCGTGACGACGTGCAGGCGGCTGGGCGTGCCGTCGTCCTGGAAGCCGCCGATCACCGTCTCCCACGCGAGCTTCGGGGTCCCGCTGCCGGCCCAGATCACCTTGCGGGCGCTGTCGGTGGTGGCCTTGCTCCCGGCGAGCGCCTTGGCGGACTTGAGCGCCTTGGTCTCGGCGGCGGCCTTGGTGTACGTCGCGGTGGTGGAGCGGACCTTGATCGTGTGCTTGTTGTTGAAGGTCGTGCTCACGGTGCCGGCGGCCAGGGAGGCCGGCGGGGTGTGCACGACCAGGTCGCCACCGAGGACGGGCAGCCCCGCGTAGGTGCGCTCGTAACGGGTGTGCAGGGTGCCGTCGTTGTCCTTGACGACGTCCCTGACGACCAGCTTCTCCTTGGCGCCGAGCCCGAGGGTGCGGGCGGTCGCCGCGGTGCGCGACTGGGCGCTCTTGACCAGCGCCGCGCGCTGGGCGGGCGTGAGCTTGGCCTCGAGGCCGCCACTGCGGACCGGGCTGGGGTGGGGGCCTGCGGGCTTGGCCGTCGCCGGGGCCGCCTGAACGCCGACGGCGAGGAAGGCCGCGGTGGAGACCAGTGCGGCTCCGACCATGGCGCGTCTGTGGGGAAGACGTCTCACTCGTACTCCTCCTGCTGCGGCCGCCGGGTCGCGGCCGATGACAGACCCGGGCAGACGGGTGTGCTGTCCGGGACGAGCTGAGCTGTGCGCGGGGACCGTGATCCGTGTGCACATGGGGAGGTGCTGTGTAGCGGGGGGAGGATTTCAGCTTTGTCCCGCACATGTCAGCGAGTGGACGGGCATTCGAGGGTTTTCCCTATGCCCCCTCGCAAACCGTGCCACCGCACCGCCCACGGCCGCCCCCGGTTCCGCACGGCCCAGAGGAGAACGGCCGGGAACCGCTCAACTCCGTGACTGTGCCGACGTGTTCCGAGACCGATCCGCAACATGGCTTGTCGTGCCGCCCATTGGGCCCCGGACCGGGCGGTTGTTACCGTGCACCGCGTGTCTGAATCGTCACGCGATACCGCCCGGGGTGCCGGCTGGGGCAGCTCCCGGCGCGGCGTCTACCGGCAGTTGATGCCCGACCACGTCGAGAAGCTGTCGTGGCTCAACCCCAGGATCCTGTGGGCCGCCCGCAACGGTGTGCTGGCGTCGTGGTTCGGCGACCCGACCGGCCGTACCCGAAGCCGCTGGGTGGCGCGCCGGGCCGAGGCGGGGGCGCCCGCCGACAAGGTGATCCGGCGGGAGGTGCCCGACCGGTTCTCCTTCATGCTCCTCGGGGACACGGGCGAGGGCGGCGAGTCCCAGTACGCCGTCGTGCCGGGCTTCCTGAAAGTCGGTCAGGGCACGGAGTTCGCGGTGATCGCGAGCGACGTCATCTATCCGGTGGGCCACGCGGACGACTACGGCGACAAGTTCTTCCGGCCGTACCGGGACTACCCGGCACCGGTCTACGCGATACCCGGCAACCACGACTGGTACGAGGACCTCGGCGCGTTCATGCGCATCTTCTGCGCCGACCCCGCGCCGCTCGGCTCGGAGCCCGCGCCCCGCCCACTCACCCGGGCCTGGTGGCGCACCCTGCTCTGGCACCGGCCGCGCCCTCAGGACGAGGAACGGCTGGAGCAGGCACGGCGGTTGCGGTCCGCGCCGGGGCAGCGGGCCGTGCAGCCGGGCCCCTACTGGGCCATCGACGCCGGACCGGTGCGGATCGTCGGCATCGACACCGGGCTGCTCGGCACGATCGACGCCGAACAGGGCGCGTGGCTGCGCGAGGTCTCCCGGGGCCCCCGGCCGAAGATCCTGGTCACCGGCTCCCCGTTGTACGTGGACGGCGAGCACCACCCCTGCCCCGTCGAGGGGGGCGGCACGGTCGACGACATCGTGCGCGATCCGGACCACCACTACGTGGCCGCGATCGGCGGGGACATCCACAACTACCAGCGCTACCCGGTCGACGTGGACGGGCGCACCGTCCAGTACGTGGTGGCGGGCGGCGGCGGCGCGTTCATGCACGCCACGCACACCATCCCGCGGGTCTCGGTCGCAGGCGTCACCGAACGGGAGTTCCGCTGCTATCCGCTGCGCGGCGACTCGCTGGCCTTCTACAGCCGCCTGTACGGCCGCCGCTCCCGGCTGCGCCGCTTCTTCACCCTCACCGAGTCCGAGGCGACGGCCGTCGTCGCCGAACGGCTCGGCACCGAGCCCGGCAGGGCGCCCGGCCCGGACGCGCGGGTCACCCGGCGCACCCGTCTCGTCGCGAGCCTGCTGGGGGCCGGCGGCCGGCCGGACCGCACCTCCCGGTTCCGGCTGCCGGTGCGCAAGATCTACACCCAGCTGTTCTCTCCCGGCTCGGCCACCTACAGCCCGCCGTTCTTCAAGTCCTTCCTGCGCCTCGACATCACCCCGGAGGCGGTGGGGCTGCGGTGCTTCGCGGCCACCGGCAACCGGGAGCAGGAGATCGACCCGCCGGTGGAGGACGAGGTCACCATCCCGCTGAACTGATCACACGGTTGTCACATCCGGCTGCGAGAATCGGGGACGGAGCCGCCGGAACGTGCGGAGCCGCCGTACGACCGCCGGAGGAGCCCGTGCCGTCCATTCCCCGCCCGCTGCGCAGGCTGGGCTTCCTCACCATCGGCCTGTTCGACGGTGCCGACCCGGGCCCGGGTCACGCGTCCACGCTGGAGATCATCGAGCTGGGCGAGCGGCTGGGGTTCGACAGCGCGTGGGTGCGCGACCGGCACCTCCAGTACGGCATCTCGTCCCCGGTCGCCGTGCTGGCGGCCGCCTCCCAGCGCACCCGGCGGATCGAGCTGGGCACAGCGGTGATCCCGCTGGGCTGGGAGAACCCGCTGCGGCTCGCCGAGGACCTGGCGACCGTGGACATCCTGTCCGGTGGCCGGCTGAACCCGGGCGTCAGCGTGGGCCCGCCGATGCACTTCGAGGACGTGCGTCAGGCCCTCTACCCGGACACGGCGGACCGCGAGGACTTCGGCCCCGAACGGCTGCGGCGGCTGCTGGACCTGGTGCGCGGCAGGCCGGCCACCGCCTTCAGCGGGACGGAGGGCTTCGAGGTGTTCTCTGACGTGGTCCAGCCGCACTCCCCCGGTCTCGGCGGCCGGCTGTGGTACGGCGGCGGCAGCCTGGGGTCGGCGCGCCGGGCCGGCGAGTACGGCATGAACCTGCTGACCAGCAGCGTGGTGAAGGCCGAGGGCCCGCAGGACGCCGCGGGGCCGCCGGACTTCGCGGAGATCCAGCTCGCCCACATCCGCGCCTTCCGCGCCCACCACCCCGACCGCGAGGCGGCCCGCGTCTCCCAGGGCCTGGTGGTGATACCCACCGACTCCGCGAGCCCGGCGCAGCGGGCCAGGTACGAGCGGTACGCGGCCGAGCGCCTGCCCCGCACCGCCTCCCCGCAGGGCCCGGGGCGGCTGCTGTTCGCCCCCGACCTGGTCGGCACCTCCGACGAGCTCGCCGAGCGGCTGCACGCGCACGCCGCGTTCCGCGAGGTCGACGAGGTCGCGTTCGCCCTGCCGTTCTCGTTCGCGCACGAGGACTACGTGCAGATCCTGACGGACATGGCGACGAAGCTGGGCCCGGCGCTGGGGTGGCGCCCGGCCGGCTGACACACCGGCGGGCCGCCTCGGTACCGGCGACCGGCTCGGGCGGCCTGCCGTCCACTGGAGCCCGGCGGCGTCCGCCTCTGTGACAGCCGGCCACCATCCACCTGGACCCCGGCGACGGCGCCCGCCTCCGCGGATCGCGCACCGGGTGATGCGCCCGGTGTGCCCGGCCACACGAAGCAGCTTCCGGCCCCGCTGCCCGACGGCGCCTGAGCACGTCGGCGGCTGGATCCGCCGGCGCCCGAGCCAGGCGACTCATGAGCCCGGCGGACGCCCGGCGGTGCGCTACCCCTCCTCGACGTGCTCCTGCCGCCTGCCGCCCGGCCGGGAGGCACTGAGGCTGCCGAGGATGTCCAGGAGTTCGGCGTCGCGGCTGCCGGGCCGGGCGTGGAACACGACCAGCGTCAGGCCCTCGGCACCCTCGACGGCGAGCTTGTTGGACTCCAGGTCCAGGTCCCCGACCTGCGGATGGCTGAGGTGGCTGGTACGCGCCCGCCGGGGGCGCACGTCGTGCCGGGCCCACAGGGTCCGGAAGCGGTCGCTGCGCAGGGACAGGTCGCCGACCAGGTCCCGCAGCCGCGCGTCGTCCGGGTCGGGCCCGGCGTGGGCGCGGAGGGCGGCCACGCCCTCCTCGGTGAGGTCGTCCCAGTCCCGGCGCAGGGCCCGCTCGGCCGGGTCGAGGAAGACGGCGCGCAGCAGGTTGACGCCGGGCCGGTAGTTCGGGGTGAGGGCGCCGGCGAGGGAGTTGGCGGCCAGGCAGTCGGTGTAGCGGTTCTGGATGTAGGCGGGGTTGCGCGGCCAGCCGTCGATCAGCCCCAGCAGGCTCTCCGGCACCCGCTCCGGCCGCCCGCCGGACCGCGCGCGGGACCCGGCCGGTGCCGTCGCGGGCCGGTCCTGGGCCAGTCCGAGGAGGTAGGAGGTGGCCTCGGGGTCGAGCCGGAGCACCCGGGCGAGGGACCGCAGGACCTGCGCGGACGGGTTGCGGTCGCGGCCCTGCTCCAGGCGCAGGTAGTAGTCGGAGCTGATGCCGGAGAGCATCGCGACCTCCTCGCGGCGCAGCCCCGGCACCCGGCGCAGTCCGGAGCCGGGCAGTCCCACGTCCTCGGGCCTGACCCGCGCCCGGCGGGCGCGCAGGAACTCGCCGAGCGCGTTCGTACCGTCCATGACACCACCGTACGGCCGTCGCGGTGGCCGTGACTGGCCCTGCCGGTCCCAGGAACGCGGGGGCACTGCCGCCGGGCGGCCGTCCGGCGCACGGTGGAGGGCGAGGACGGGTCACCGGGGAACGGGTGGCCCGGCACACGCGAGAGGTACGTGAGGTACGGCATGACTGCACAGCTCGGCGGCACCTTCACCCCGGCCGGCGGACCGGCCCTGACGCGGATGGGCTACGGCGCCATGCAACTGGCCGGTCCGCACGTGTTCGGGCCGCCCGCGGACCGGGCGCGCGCCGTGGCGGTGCTCCGCGCGGCGGTGGAGGCGGGCGTCGACCACGTCGACACCGCCGACTTCTACGGGCCGGTGGTGGTCAACGAGATCATCAGGGAGGCCCTGCACCCCTACCCGGACGGGCTGCACATCGTGACCAAGGTCGGGGCGCGGCGGGGCGCCGACGGCGGCTGGATCGTGTCCCGGCACCCGCACGACCTGCGGGCACAGGTCCACGACAACCTGCGGAGCCTGGGCGTGGAGGCGCTGGACGTGGTCAATCTGCGGCTCGGCGACATGGACACCCCGAACGAGGACTCCGTGGCCGAGCAGTTCGGGGCGCTGGCGGACCTGCGGCGCCAGGGCCTGATCCGGCATCTGGGGCTCAGCGCCGCGTCCGCGGCACAGTTGGACGAGGCACGGGCGATCGCTCCGGTGGTCACCGTGCAGAACCTGTACAACCTGGCCCACCGGGAGGACGACGACCTGGTCGCGCGCACGGCCGCCGAGGGCATCGCCTTCGTGCCGTACTTCCCGCTCGGCGGCTTCAGCCCGCTGCAGTCGCGGACGCTGTCCGAGGTCGCCGCCCGGCTGGGCGCGTCGCCGCAGCAGGTGGCCCTGGCCTGGCTGCTGCGCCGGTCGCCGAACATCGTGCTGATCCCGGGCACCTCGTCGCCCGCCCACCTGCGGGAGAACATCGCCGCCGCGGCGCTGGACCTGCCGGCGGACGCGGTCGCGGCACTCGACGCGATCGGCGGCTGAGGGGCGGCCGGACGGGTACCCGGGGCCCCGGACGGACACAGGTGCGGGGACGGTCGGCCCTGCGCGGACGGACGGAAGGAGCCGCACGTGGCTACGGAGGACCCGCTGCGGACCTACCGCGGCAAACGCGACTTCGAGCGGACCCGCGAACCGTCGGGGAACGCGGCAGCGGCCTCCGCCGAGCGGCCCCGGTTCGTGGTGCAGATCCACGACGCGCGCCGGATGCACTTCGACTTCCGGCTCCAGGTCGGCGACGTGCTCAGGTCCTGGGCCGTGCCCAAGGGACCCTCGGCGGACCCCGGGGACAAGCGGATGGCGGTGCCCACCGAGGACCATCCGCTGGAGTACGAGGACTTCGAGGGCGTGATCCCGAAGGGCGAGTACGGCGGGGGCACCGTGATCGTCTGGGACCGCGGCACGTACGAGCCGCTCAGTCACGACCGCCGGGGCCGCCCGGTGGACTTCGCGGAGTCGCTGGAGCGGGGGCACGCCTCCTTCCGGCTGCACGGCTCCAAGCTGCACGGCGAGTACGCGCTCACCCGGTTCCGCGGCGGCGCGGACGAGGAGGAGGCCTGGCTGCTGGTGCACAAGGGCGCCGCCCGGGCGGACGGCCACGGCACCCCGGACCCGCGCCGGGCCCGCTCGGTGCGCACCGGCCGCACCCTCGCCCAGGTCCTCGCCGACGACCGGCGGAGGTGACGGGCGGCGGGAGTGACGGGCGGCGGGCGACACGCCCCCGAACGCATCCGAACGCATCGCGGCCGCATCCCCGCCGCATCCGGATCATGACGTTCCGGCCCCAACGTGGCTGAAATGCCTCTATGTTCGCGGCGACACCGGCCCGCGCTCCTGGAGGCTTCCGTATGCGCATCGCACTCCGCACCGCCATAACCGGCGCCGTGACCGCCACCACCGTCCTGACCTGCGGCACCGCGGGGGCGACCCCGGCGGGGCCCGGCGTGACCGCACGGATCCTCAGCCAGGCCACCGTCGGCGGCACCGACTACACCCTGCGGGAGATCACCATCCCGCCCGGCCAGAGCACCGGATGGCACTACCACGACGGTCCGCTGTACGGAGTCGTGAAGCAGGGCACCCTCAGCCACTTCGACTCCGGCTGCGCCTCGGACGGCGTCTACCGGCAGGGCGCGCCGATCAAGGAGCCGGCCGGACCCGGCAACGTCCACATCGGGCGCAACCTGGGCGACACCCCGGTCGTCCTGGACGTCCTCTACGTGCTGCCGCACGGCGCACCGTTCTCCGAGGACGCGCCGAACCCGGGCTGCCCGTTCCAGTGATCAGCCTCAGGGCAGAGGCTGTTCCGCCCAGATCGTCTTGCCGCCACCGGTCTGCCGGCTGCCCCAGCGCTGGGTGAGCTGGGCGACGAGCAGCAGACCGCGCCCGCCCTCGTCGTAGGCCTGCGCCCGCCGCATGTGCGGTGAGGTGGAACTGGCGTCGGAGACCTCGCAGATGAGCGCGCGGTCGCGGATCAGCCTTAGCTGGACGGGCGGTTCGCCGTAGCGGATCGCGTTGGTGACGAGTTCACTGACGACGAGCTCGGTGACGAACGCCATCTCCTCGAGGCCCCAGGCGGCCAGCCGCTCGGTGGCCGCCTGCCGGAAGGCGGCCACCTGGGCGGGGTCGGGCGGGACCTCCCAGGTGGCGACCCGGTCGCCGCCGAGGGCGCGGGTGCGCACCAGGAGGAGGGCGACGTCGTCCGTGGGCTGCTCCGGCAGGACCGCCTTGAGGACGTTGTCGCTGAGCGCCTCCAGGGAGTCGGCTGGTGCGCCGAGGGCGCGGCGCAGTTCGTCGGTGGCCCGGTCCGCGTCGCGGTCCCGGCCCTGGACGAGACCGTCGGTGTAGAGGGCGACGACCGACCCCTCGGGCAGCTGGATCTCCGTGGCCTCGAACGGCAGTCCGCCGACGCCGAGGGGCGGGCCGGCGGTCATGGGCACGAACTCGGGTGCGTCACCGGGCAGTACGAGGGCCGGGGCCGGGTGTCCGGCGGCCGCCATGCAGAGCCGGCGGGAGACGGGGTCGTAGACCGCGTAGAGACAGGTCGCGCCGAGTTCGGCGACCTCCCCGCCGCTGTCGTCGGAGGCCAGGTGGGTGACCAGGTCGTCGAGGTGGGTGAGGAGTTCGTCCGGGGGCAGGTCGACGTCGGCGAGGGTGCGTACGGCGGTGCGCAGCCGGCCCATGGTGGCCGAGGAGCGGATGCCGTGCCCGACCACGTCGCCGACGACGAGAGCGACCCGGCTGCCGGAGAGCGGGATGACGTCGAACCAGTCGCCGCCGATCCCGGCCAGCGAGCCGCACGGCAGGTACCGGTGGGCCACGTCGACCGCGGCCTGCCGGGGCAGTCCCCGGGGCAGCAGACTGTGCTGGAGGGCGTGGGCGGTGCTGCGTTCGCGGGCGAAGCGGCGGGCGTTGTCGACGCAGACGGCGGCGCGGCTGGCGAGTTCCTCGGCGAGGACGGCGTCGTCGGGGGCGTAGCTGTCCGGGTGGGCCGCGCGGACGCACACCGCGACGCCGAGGGTGGTGCCGCGGGCCCGCAGCGGCACCGCGATCATGGAGTGGACGTGCTCGCGGAACTGGCGTCCCTCGGGTGAGCGCGCGTTGCGCTCGGCGAGCCAGTCGTCGAACGTCGGCTCGCCGGCCTGGCCCAGTACGGCACGGCCCTCGCGCAGGGCCCGGGCCGGGGGCGAGAGCGGCAGGTAGACCTCGGTCTCGCCCAGGTTCACGGCCGCGCCCGGGTTGCCCGCCCGGGTGGAGCCGTGGGCGACGCGGCGCAGCACGACACCGCCGTCGGAGATCATCGGCGGTTCGTCGTCGCCGAGGACCCAGTCGAGCAGGTCGACGCTGGCGAAGTCGGCGTACTGCGGCACCAGCAGCTCGACGAGTTCCTCGGCGGTGCGCACGACGTCCAGGGTGGTGCCGATGCCGGTGGCGGCCTCGTTCAGCAGGGCGAGGCGGCGCCGGGCCCAGTACTGCTCGCTGCTGTCGAAGGCGGCGAGGGCGACGGCGGTGAGCTCGCCGGAGCCGTCGTGCAGCGGCCACATCTCGATGCTCCAGGCGTGCGCCCCGTTCGGGGCGGGGGCCTCGGTGCTCTCGTAGCGGACGGGGCGGCCGGTCTCGGCCACCTGGCGGAGGTGGCTGACGAAACCCTGGCTGTCCCCGGCGTCCCCCATGGTCTCCAGGACGAACCGGCCGAGCAGCGACTCCTCGGGCACGCCCATCGTCCGGCACGCGGCGCTGTTGGAGCGTAGGTAGTGCTGTCGGAGATCGAAGACCGACATGGACATGGACGCCTGTTCGAACGCCTGGGCGGCCACCCTGGTGCCGGGTGGTTCGGCGGTGACGACGTGCCCGGCCGGGGCGCCGTCGGCGCCCAGGACCGGGCAGGCGGTCAGGGTCAGCTCGACCGGGTGGCCGTCGCGGTGCCGCAGGACGACGGTCCCGGTCCGGGCGGCGAGGGCGCCGGCGGGCACGTACCCGGCGAGCAGGTCGCCCGCCGGGCGGCCGACGACCTCGTGTGCCGCGTGGCCGGTCAGCAGCCGCGCGCCCTCGCTCCACCCGGTCACCCTGCCCTGGGCATCGATGATCGCCGCGGCCGCGAGACGCTCCATAGCCACCAGGATGATCCGATCGGCCCGGGGCCTCAACCGCGGCGGCGCCGCCTCAGGGCTTTCGCGCCCGCAGGACGGACAGCGCGCGGTCGGCGTGGGTGTTCATCCGCAGCTCGCTGCGGACGACCTCCAGGACGGTGCGGTCCTCGGCGATCACGAAGGTGACCCGCTTGGTCGGGGCGAGCGTGAAGCCCCGCTTGACCCCGAACCGCTCGCGCACCGCGCCGTCCGCGTCGGACAGCAGCGGCATGCCGAGGGTGTGCCGGCCGGCGAACTCCTGCTGCTTGTCCACGCTGTCCCCGCTGATCCCGACCGGGCGGGCGCCGACGGCGGCGAACTCCGCCGCGAGGTCGCGGAAGTGGCAGGCCTCGGCGGTGCATCCCGGTGTCAGTGCGGCGGGGTAGAAGAACAGCACCACCGGGCCCTCGGCCAGCAGCTCGGTGAGCCGCCGGGTGGTGCCGGTCTCGTCCGGCAGGGCGAAGTCCTCGACCTGGTGGCCGACCTCGACGCGTTCGCTCATGACCGTCCCTCCCCGCCGCGGGCGACACCGCGCGCCCACAGCACCAGGGGCACCTGGAGGGGCAGCCGGGCCAGGGCCGCGTTGCGCTGCGGGGCGGGCCGGTGCCGCCAGTCGACGGCCATCTTCACGTTGGCCGGGAAGACGCCGACGAAGAAGGCCGCGGCGGCCTTCGCGGCCACGGGCCGCGTCCTGCGGGCGGCGATGCCGGCCGCCAGCGCCAGTTCCACGGCACCGCTGCCGTACGTCCACGCGCGCGGCGAGCCCGGCAGGGCCTCGGGGATCGTGTGGTCGAACTGGCGGGGAGCGGCGAAGTGGGCGACGCCCGCGGCGGCCAGCAGGCCGGCGAGCAGCAGGGGTGAGCGTTCGGACCGGGGCACGGTTCCTCCTCTGGTGACCTGCCGCCGGATATTACTCGACGGTAAGCCGCCAGGGGCACGTGCCGGGCCGTTCACGGAGACGGCCGGGCTCGGGCACGCCCGGCCATGGAGGGCCAGGTGGGCCGGGTGATGCGTGCCCGGGGACGTCCCCGGTGTCCCGCGGGACGCGGGGACGGCATCCGGGCGGGCCGGCGCGGCAACGCTGGCTGTCGTGATCACCGTTCGTGGTCACGAGAACGACAGCCGGAGGTTTCCATGATCCGACGGACTCTCAAGAGCGGCCTGCTGGCCACGGTGGCGGTGCTCGCGTTCCTGCCCACGGCCGGGGCGGCGCCGGCGAGCGCCGCGACGGCCCCGCGCCCCGCACCCACCACCGCCGCCCAGTACCCCGGGCACCACGTGAAGCAGCGCGCCCGCCTGGCGCACCGCCGCACCTTCCCCGTCCTCGGCCGGGTCGCCACCCGCCGTGCCCGGCTGAACGTCCGCTCCGGACCGGGCACGGTGTACCGGATCGTCGGGCACCGGCACAAGAACCGGCTGGTGACGGTCGCCTGCGAGACGTACGGCACCGGGGTGCGGGGCAACCACCTGTGGTACCGGCTGCCCCACCACGGGGGCTACGTCGCGGCCCGTTACGTCGTCACCCGTCGCGCCGTGCCCTGGTGCTGACGGCGCCGCGACGCCGTAACCCCTGACTGCCGAAGGCCTGTTCGATGACCCCCGAACAGGCCTTCGGCGTACGCACGCGCCTCACCTTCCTCATACCCGCAGGGGGTTGCGGAGCGCGATCTTCCGGGAAGCCATTCCGGCATCAGGGGCGAAAGCGCCCATAGCGGAATGGGAGTAGAGGGACGCGCGATGCGGCATCCCGAAGGATCGGCCACGCCGGACGAGTCGCTCACGGCGAGACTGCGCGAGCTGAAGGACGGCACGGGGCTGAGTCTCGCGGCGCTGGCCGCGCGCACCCCGTACAGCAAGTCGGCCTGGCACCGCTATCTGACGGGCGCCAAGCGGCCGCCGCGGCCCGCGGTGGAGGCGCTCAGCCGGCTGGCCGGCGTCGATCCCGCCCCCGTACTGACACTCTGGGAGACGGCCGAGCCGCCGCCCGCGCCGAGCCCGCCGGACGGGCCGGAACGGCGCCGCCGCCCGCGGTGGCTTCCCCTGTCGGTGCTCGCGCTGCTCGCCTCGGCCGCCGCGGTGGCCGCAGCCGTCACGGTCACGGGCCGCTCCGCCCCCGCCCCGGCCGCGCAGACCCTGGTGACCATGCCCCGCTGCCACGCGCGCTCCTGCCAGGGCCGACTGCCCGACGCCTCGGTGTGCGCCCGGGACGCGCAGACGAGGAGCAGGGTGGCCGACCCCGACTACGACGTCCTGCTCCGCTACTCCCCCGCCTGCGGCACCGCCTGGTCCCAGGTGCGGACGCGCTCGGCGCCGGCCCGGGAGGTCTCGGTACGGGCCGGCCAGGACGTCCTGTCGGCGAGCTACCCGGCGGGCGACACCACCGGCGACACCAGCCCGATGCTCGCCGTCCGCTCTCCCCGGGGTGTCACGGCCTGTGCCGAGGTCGACGGCCAACTGGCCTGCACGGGCCTGGACGCGGACTTCCCGGACGAGGGCTGACCACGGGCGGGGCGCCGACGCGGGCGCTCCGGGAACACGCGTCGCCGGTGGCCGGATGACGGGAGGTGCGCAGAGCCGCGACGCCGATGAGGAACCCGGGACGGCCCGGTACCGGTCAGGCCGCCCGGTACAGCTCCGTGAGGAGTTCGAGCACCGTCCGCCGGACCGGGTGCGGATCGTCCCGCCACCAGGCCAGGCGCACGGCGACGGGTTCGGCGTCGCGCACCGGCCGGTAGACGATGCCGGGCCTCGGGTACTGGTTGGCGGTCGACTCGGCCGTCACGCCGATCCCGCCGCCGGCGGCGATGACGGTGAGCCAGTCGTCCACGTCGTACGTCTCCTCGACGGCCGGCCGCGCCTCGGCGGGCCACAGCTCCGGGGTGGCCGTGCCGGTACGGCGGTCCACCAGCAGGGTGCGGCCGGTGAGGTCGGCGAGCCGGACCGAGCGGCGCCGGGCCAGGGGGTCGTCGGCGGCGAGCGCGCACAGGCGGCGTTCAAGGCCGACGAGGGCGGTGGCGAACCGCCGGTCGTCCAGTGGCCTGCGGACCACAGCGAGGTCGCAGGCGCCCTCGGAGAGGCCGGCGGACGGGGAGTTGACCCGCACCAGGTGCAGGTCGGTGTCCGGGTGCGCGGCCCGCCAGCGGCGCTGGAAGGCCACGGTGTGGCGGCCGAGCGCGGACCAGGCGTAGCCGATCCGCACCCGTTCGTGCCCCGAGCCGGCCTCACGGACCAGCTCGCCGACGTCCGCGAGCACCCGGCGGGCCTGCGCCAGCACCCGCACGCCGGTCGCGGTCGGGGTCACCGAGCGCGAGGTGCGCCGCAGCAGCCGTACCCCCAGGGCATGCTCCAGCGAGGCGAGGGCACGGGAGACGGCGGCCTGGGACACGCCGAGGGCGCCGGCCGCGTCGGTGAAGGTGCCCTCGTCGGCGATGGCCACGAGACAGCGGAGCTGGCGCAGTTCGATCCCGTCGTGCATGCGTCCAGCGTATAGATGACGTCTCGCATGCATTTTGCGCAAGCGTGCCGGGGGCGCACTCTTCGGGTATGCGCGAAGCCCCCGAACGCCCCGCAGCCGCCGTGCCGGTGCCCACGGCCCCCGCTGCTACCGCCACCGCCGCCCTGCGGGCGCGGCGGATGCTCGCGGTGGCCGCGATGCTCGGCAGCGGCCTGTGCAACCAGACCGGCGCGGCCGTCGGGGCGCTGGCCTTCCCGGTGCTCGGGCCGGTGGGCGTGGTGGCGACGCGTCAGTACGTCGCCGCGCTCGCCCTGCTGGCCGTGGGCCGGCCGCGGCTGCGGTCCTTCACCTGGCACCAGTGGTGGCCGGTGCTGCTGCTGGCGGCGGACTTCGGCACGATGAACCTCTCGCTGTACACCGCCGTGGACCGGATCGGCCTCGGGCTCGCGGTGACGCTGGAGTTCCTCGGCCCCCTCGCCGTCGCGCTCGCCGGGTCCCGGCGCCGGCTGGACGCGGGGTGCGCGGTGCTGGCGGCGGCCGGGGTCGTCGTCCTGATGCGCCCGAGACCGTCGGCCGACTACACGGGCATGGCGCTCGGGCTGGTGGCCGCGTGCTGCTGGGCGGCGTACATCCTGCTCAACCGGGTCGTCGGACGGCGCGTGCCCGGGGTGCAGGGCTCCGCCGCGGCCGCGACGCTGTCGGCGCTCGCCTTCCTGCCGGTGGGGGCCGTGGTGGCCGTACGGCATCCCCCGACCGCGGGCGCGGTGCTGTGCGCCGCCGCGGCAGGGGTGCTCTCCTCCGCGGTGCCCTACCTCGCCGACCTGCTCACCCTGCGCCGCGTCCCGGCGCAGACGTTCGGCCTGTTCATGAGCGTCAATCCGGTACTCGCCGCCGTCGTCGGCTGGATCGTGCTGGGCCAGGGCCTGGGCGGACCGGAGTGGACGGTCATCGCAGCGGTCGTGGCCGCGAACGCGCTGAGCATCGCGACGACGCGCGGCTGACGATTCCCTGGCCGGGACGTCACGGACACACCCGGCACCGGAACGCGCCGCACGGCTCGAAGCGCGGCCGGGCTGACGCGGGACGCGTCCGCGCGGGGTGGGCCGAATCGGTGCCATCGGCCGCCGGAGCGCAGACGACGACGGTCCGCGACCGCGGCTCGGCCGCCGGCCGCGGGCACGCGCGACACCCGGATCGGAACCCCGCCGGCGGCCCGGGCGCAGACCCGGCCAAAGCGCGGGCCTCGAACGCGGGCTCCAGAGGCCGGTTCGGGGGGCGGGCCGACGGGACTTGGAATCGGCTTCGACGGCCGGCCCGTCGCCATGCAGGCCCCAGGGCGGCTTCGCAGGCCCGGGCACGGCAGCGGCGACCGGGCGGCCCGGTCGGCCGCCGGAACGCAGACGCCGACGATCCACGACCGCGCATCGGCCGCCCAGCCGCAGGCGCGCGACGAGGACCGGAACGCGACCGGCGGCCCGGGCGCAGACCCGGCCGAGTCGCGGGCCTCGATGCGCCGGGCCGGCGGCCGGGTTCGATACGCGGACCTCGGGATCCGGAATCGGCCTCGACGGCCGGAAGGCGGTCGCGGGCGGCGGTCCGGGCGGAAGGCGGTCGCGGGGCGGCGGTCCGGCCGCCGGACCGCCGCCCCGTTCAGGGGAACCGCCGCCGAAAGGCGCGTGCGGGGGCGGGCGGCGGTCGACACCTTCTGCCGTGACCCCCGTGACGCTGCCGTTCATCCCGCCGATGCTCGCCACCCCCGGCTCGCTGCCGACCGCCGCGCAGGACGAGCGGTGGGCGTACGAGACCAAGCAGGACGGCCAGCGGGTGATGGTGTACCTGCCCGGCGACGGCACCGTGCTGCTGCGCGCCCGCTCCGGGGAGGACATCACCGCCGCCTATCCCGAACTCCGGCCGCTCGGCGGCGCGCTGGGCGGCACCGCCGCAGTGCTGGACGGCGAGGTGCTGGCCCTGGACGCGCGGGGCCGGGCGGACTTCCAGTTGCTGCAGAGCCGGATGGGTCTCGCGCACGCCCCGGCCCGCGCGGCGCGCCGGGCCGCCCAGGTGCCGGTCCACTTGGTGCTGTTCGACGCGCCCTACGTCGCGGAGCCGCTGCTCCGGCTCCCCTACACCCGGCGGCGGGCCCGGCTGGAGGAACTGGGGCTCGCGGGCCCGCACTGGTCCACGCCGGCCGCGGTGACCGGGCACGGCGCCGAGGCGCTGCGCGCCACCCGGGAGCACGGGCTGGAAGGGGTGGTGTGCAAGCGGCTGGACTCGGTGTACGAGCCCGGCGTGCGCTCCCGCGCCTGGATCAAGATCCGCAACATGCGCAGCGAGGACGTGATCGTCGGCGGCTGGCTGCCGGGCAAGGGACGGCTGGCCGGTCTGCCCGGCGCGGTGCTGGTCGGCCAGCGCGCGGGCGGCCGGCTGCGCTACGTCGGCGGCGTGGGCACCGGCTGGAGCACCGCGGAACGGGCCGATCTGGCCGCCCTGCTGGCCGCCGCGGCCACCGGTACCTGCCCCTTCGATCCCGTGCCCAGGATCCCGGAGGCGCGCTGGGTGCTGCCCCGGCTGGTCGGCGAGGTCAGCTACTCCACCCGGACCAGAGACGGGATGCTGCGCCAGCCGTCCTGGCAGCGGCTGCGTCCGGACCTCACCCCGCGGGAGTCGGCGGCGGACCTGCCCGAGGACCCCTGAGGGACGGCCGGTGCGCATGGCCGAACGGGACGGAACGGCCCGTGCGAGGGTCTATCGTGTCCCCCATGTCCGTGCCGGAACTCATTCGCATCGTCTCCCGTGACTCGCCGATGGCCCTCGCACAGGTCGAGCGCGTACGCGCCGAGTTGGCCGTACTGCACCCCGAAGTCCGCACCGAGGTCGTGCCCGTGAAGACGACGGGCGACAAGTGGCTCGGTGATCTCGCCGCGGTGGAGGGCAAGGGGGCGTTCACCAAGGAGGTGGACGCGGCCCTGCTGGCCGGGGAGGCGGACCTCGCGGTGCACTGCGTCAAGGACGTGCCCGCCGACCGGCCGCTGCCCGCGGGGACGGTGTTCGCCGCGTTCCTGGAGCGGGACGACATCCGGGACGCGCTGGTGCACCCGGACGGGCTCACCCTGGACGAACTCCCGGCCGGTACCCGGATCGGCACCTCCGCGGTCCGCCGCATCGCCCAACTGGCCGCCACCCACCCGCACCTGGAGTGCGTGCCGTTCCGCGGCAACGCCAACCGCAGGCTGGCCAAGCTGGCCGCCGGCGAGGCGGACGCGCTGCTGCTCGCGGTGTCGGGACTGGAGCGGATCGGCCGCCGGGACGTGATCAGCGAGGTGCTGTCCCCGGAGACCATGATGCCGCCGATCGGCGCGGGCATCCTCGCCCTGCAGTGCCGGGAGGGCGACAGCGAGCTGATCGACGCGGTGAGCGGCCTCGGCCACCCCGCGACGCACCGGGAGGCCACGGCCGAGCGGATGTTCCTGCACGTGCTCCAGGGGCACTGCAACAGCCCCATCGCCGGGTACGCGCGCGTGGACCGCAGTGGCGAACTGTCCCTGCGGGCCTGTGTGTTCACGCCGGACGGCAAGACCCGGCTGAACGCCCACGAGTGGGCGGGCCGGCTCGACGCGGCGACGCTGGGCACCTCGGTCGCCGTGTCGCTGCTGCGGCAGGGGGCTCGGGAGATCATCGACGGCATCCCGCACTGACCGGGCGCCCGGCCGCCCGGGTCCCGCGCTGACGGGCCCCGGGCGGCCGGAACCCCGGCGGGCGGCCCCACAGCGGCCGGGGCCGGGGCTCAGGCCCCGCCCGGCTCCGTCTGGTCCTTGAGGAAGGCGCTCACCTGGTGGGCCAGACCGCATTGCGCGGTGCTCGCCGGGGCGGCCGTCGCGGTCGTCTCCAGGACGCCGATGGCGCCCGCCCAGAGCCGCCGCTCGGCCCATTCCTCGTCCACCCGCAGCTGCACCTGCACGTCCACGTGGGTCAGGGCGGCCTCCGGGGCCGCCGCGTACACGACGGCGGTGGCCCGGCGCAGCGGATAGACGTCGAAGCCCTCGACGAACTGGGAGTTGCGCCAGTCAATGAAGGCGCCCTCGCCGTCCGGTCCGACCCGGACGTCGATCTGGCCGTCCTCCAGGTGGATGCCGTAGTGCCGCGGACCGCGGTTCTCGACCGTCACCCGGACGCTGAAGTACGTCAGCCCCGCCGCGGCGTCGTCGCGCCCGCGCGGCGGCTCGGCCGCCTCCAGGCGGTGGACGCGGACGCGCAGACCGGCATGCTCGTCGTACTCCTGCCAGTCCCCGACCACGTTCGGCTCGTACACAGTGCCCCTCTCGCCCTTCGAGAGCTGCTGTCTATCTGTGTGCTCAGCGCACTGTCAAATGGGTGGAATGCGCTGTGGCCAGAGGGTTCGCCCGCTTTGATCGTCGATCAAGCGCTGCCCAGGAAGAATCCCGTTCGCGGGCTCCGGGAGCCGGCGCGGGTGCGTGCCGCACATCACGTCCGGCACAAGATCACCGGGCCAGCCGGCCGAGCAGCGAGGAGGCCGCGGTGACGCCGAGGGCGGCGGCCACCGCGAGCACCCCGAAGTCGGCTCCGAGGTGGGCCGGCGTGCCGAGCAGCAGCCCTCGCAGGGCGTCGACCTGGTAGCTGAGCGGGTTGACCCTGCTCACGGCCTGGAGCCAGCCCGGCATGATCGAGACGGGGTAGAGGGCGTTGGAGCCGAAGAACAGCGGCATGGTGATCGCCTGCCCGATGCCCATGAGCCGGTCGCGGCTGAGCACGATGCCCGCGATGGTCATCGACAGGCAGGAGAAGAACGCGGAGGCGAGGACCACCGCGAGGGCGACGCCGAGCAGCCGCAGCGGGTTCCAGGTGAGGGCGACCCCGAGCACGGCGGCGACGAGGACGACGACGACGGCCTGGATCAGCGACTTCACCCCGGCGGCGAACGCCTTGCCGGTGATCAGCGCCGAGCGCGGGGTCGGTGTGACGAGCAGCTTGTTGAGGACGCCGGCGTCCCGCTCCCAGATGATCTGGATGCCGTAGAAGATCGCGATGAACATCGCCGACTGGGCGATGATGCCGGGCGCCAGGTAGTCGATGTAGGGGATGCCGCCGGTGGGGATGGCGCGGATCCGGGTGAAGGTCTCGCCGAAGACCAGCAGCCAGAGCGCGGGCTGGACGGCCCGGGTGTACAGCTCGGTGCGGTCGTGGCGCAGCTTCTGCAGCTCGACGGCGCACATCGCGGCGACCCGGGCGGGCAGCACGCGCCAGCCGGGGCGCGGGGAGGGCGGTCCGAGCAGCGCGGCGGTAGTGCCGGACGGGGTCTCAGCCGACGCGGTGCGCGGTGCGGCGGGTGCTTCGGACATCGCGGAAACCTCCTCCTGACGGGTCCTGCAGACCGCTGCCCGCGACGTCCCGGAAGACGTCCTCCAGGGTGGGCAGGGTGTCGGTGCCGCGGCGTTCGGCGAGTCCGCGCCGTAGTTCGGCCGGGGTGCCCAGGGCGCGGACGCGCCCGCGGTGCATCAGGCCGACCCGGTCGCAGTACTGGTCGGCCTCCTCCATGTAGTGGGTGGTGACCAGGACGCTCATGCCGGTGGCGGCGCGGACGGCGTTGATGTGGTCCCAGACGTCGGTGCGGGCGATCGGGTCGAGGCCGATGGTGGGTTCGTCCAGGATCAGCAGGCGGGGCGCGCTGACCAGGGCCTGGGCGAGTTCGAGGCGGCGGACCATGCCGCCGGAGTAGGTCTTGGCGAGCCGGTCGGCCGCGTCGGTGAGCCCGACGGCGGCGAGGGCCTGGGTGACGCGCTCGGCGCGCTCGCGGCGCCGTACGTCGAAGACCCGGGCGAAGAGGGCGACGTTCTCCCGTCCGGTGAGCCCGCTGTCGGCGGAGAGCTGCTGCGGGACGTAGCCGAGCAGCCGGCGCACCGCCATGCGCTCCCCGGCCGCGTCGCGTCCGAAGACCCGGACCGTGCCGGCCGGGACCGGCAGCAGCGTGGTGACGCAGCGGAGGGCGGTGGTCTTGCCCGCGCCGTTGGGGCCCAGCAGCCCGAACACCTCGCCCTCGCGGACGGTGAGGTCGAGTCCGTCGACCGCGCGGGTGCGGCCGAACGCGTAGGTGAGGCCGGTGCAGGTGACGGCGTCGGCGGCGGGCGGGGCGGGGATGTCGCTCGTCATGTCTCGTCGGCCTCCTCGTGCAGGGTGACGGCCAGTTCGCGCAGGGCGGGGAGGGCGGCGCGCAGTGCCTCCCGGTCGGCCGGGCCGAGCCGGGCCACGTGCCGGCCGACCAGTTCGGCCCGGCGCCTGCGCCAGTCCCCGAGCCGCTTCTCCGCGGCCTCGGTGAGCAGCAGGCGGGCGGCCCGCCGGTCGGCGGGGTCGGTCTCCCGGATCAGGTACCCCTCCCGTACGAGCCGGTTGACCAGGGTCGAGACGGAGTTGCCCGCCAGGTGCAGGGCGCGCGCGGCGTCCGAGACGCGGACACCGGGCCGGCCCTCCACCAGCCGGAGCAGTTCGACCTCGGCGCCGCGCAGCCGCGGCCCGGCCAGACCGCCGCGCAGCCGGCGCCGGACGAGCCGCTGGATCCGGACCAGGGCGTCGGCCAGCTCCTCGGGGAATTCGGCGGGTTCGGTCTCCACTCCTGAAGATTACCTCTGCTTAAGAGCTAACTCCCTTCAAAGGGAGGTCAAGACTCGACTCCGTCTCGTTCTTCGGCGACCGAATTGTTTTGTTATGTCCCAGAACGGGAAACCGCAGGTATGTGCTTCGGACAGGAGGCACATCCGTGGGAGCCGGCTCCGTCCGGGCGCCGCGGTTCTGTTTCCGTCCCGGCGCGTCTCCCGCGGTGTCTGTGATCCAGCACCTGCTGAGAGAGGTGCGCGATGCCTGTCGCTGGCAGCACGAGAACCCACCCCCACGACGACGCCCCCGACACCGGCGAGACCTTCGAGCGGCTCGCCCTGTTGTCCGACGGCCCCGAGCGGCAACTGCTCCGGGACGAACTGGTCCGGCTCTGGCTGCCCATGGCCGAGCGGATCGCCGTACGGTTCCGCGGCCGCGGGGAGTCCCTGGAGGATCTGTACCAGGTGGCCGCGCTCGGCCTGGTGAAGGCCGTCGACCACTACGATCCGGGGCGTGGCCGCGCCTTCGAGGCGTACGCGGTGCCCACCATCACCGGCGAGATCAAACGCCACTTCCGCGACCACATGTGGACCCTCCACGTGCCGCGCCGGGTGCAGGACCTGCGCAACCGGGTCCGCAGCGCGGCCAAGGACCTGGCACAGACGACACCGGGCCGGGGGCCGACGGTCACCGAGATCGCGGCGCACACGCGACTCAGCGAGGACGAGGTGCGCACGGGCATGGAGGCCCTGGAGTGCTTCTCCGCGCTGTCCCTGGACGCCGAGGTCGCCGGGACGGAGGGCTATGTGCTCGGCGACTCGCTCGGGGAGCCGGACCCCGGCTTCGACCTGGTGGTCGACCGCGCGGCGGTCAAGCCGTTCCTCGAGGCGCTGCCGGAACGCGAGCGCACCATCCTCTACCTGCGCTTCTTCGGGGGGATGACCCAGAGCCGGATAGCCGAGCAGCTCGGCATCTCGCAGATGCACGTCTCCCGGCTGCTCAGCGGCTGCTTCGACCGGCTGCGCGAGGAGCTGCTGGCGGAAAGCGGCTGAACCCGCCCCGCCATCCTGTGCCTCCCCTCCTGTGCCTTCCCCCTGCGTCTCATCCCCCCGGCGATTCACTCCCCGTGAGTCGCCGGGGGTGCGTTCGCGCGGGGTGCGCCGAGGCGGGCGGGCCGCAGCCCTCGGCGGCCGCTCCGGCGCCCCGGGCCGGCGGTTGGCCGGGGTCGGAGCCGGGGACCTGCGTGGGCCCGTAGCGGTCCAGGGCGTCCTCGAGGCGGCTGCGGACGTCGGCCGGTATCTCGCCCCTGCGCCCCCAGATGAGGATCAGCTCGGCGATGTTGCGCAGCTTGATGTTCGAGTGCTGGGAGACGTCCCTGAGCACCTCCCAGCCCTCCTGCGGGGTCACCCGGCCGAGGGCGACCATCATCCCGATGGCCTGGTCGACGACGGCGTGGGAGGCCACGGCCTCCCGCAGCTGCGCGACCTCCGCCTGCAGCTCCCCGATCCGGTCAGCGTCGCTCTTCGGCATGCCTCCATCCTGCTCACCCGCCTGGCCGCGCGCCAGTGGGGTACTCGACGAGCACCCGACCCCGTTCCGGTCGGACACTGAAGAGGAACCGGTGGCCGCCCGGCCCCGAGACCAGGACGCGACTGCCATGAACCATGACACCCCTGCCGGCCCCGGACCGAAAACGAAGGACGTCGTCTCGACGCACTCCGTCTTCGGCGCCCCCTGCTGGGTGAGCCTGACCAGCCGTGATCTGGAGGCCACCCAGGACTTCTACTCGGCCCTGCTCGGCTGGCGCTGGCGCGGCGCGAAGCTCGGCGAGCACTTCCGGATAGCGCTGGCCGGCGGGGTACCGGTGGCCGGGATCGCCGCGGTCGCCTCGATGTGGCAGATGGCGGTGGCCTGGACGCCGTACTTCGCGGTGCCCGACGCCGACGTCGCCGTGGCGCGGGCCCGGGAACGCGGGGGCACGGCGGCGGTGGGGCCGCTGTCCTTCCCGCCGGGGCGGGCCGCGCTGCTCGCCGACCGCGACGGGGCCACCTTCGGGATCTGGCAGGGCGAACTCGTCTCCAACTGGGACACGTGGCGCCGGGCCGCCCCGACCTTCATCCGGCTGCACACCCGCAACGCCTTCGACTCCGCGATCTTCTACGGTGAGATCCTCGGCTGGGCCTCCGGCAAGCCGGGCTGCTGCGAGGTCGAGTACGTGGGCGGCGAGGTGGTGCTGCGCAGCGGGGGCGACGTCGTCGCGCGCATCGACTCCGGAGCGGTGGAGGCCGCACCCGACCCCTCCGTACGGCCGCACTGGCAGATCCACTTCAGGGTGGAGGACGTGCCGGGCTGCGCCCGGTCGGCCGAGAAGCACGGCGGCAGCGTCCTGAGCGAGGACGAGACGGAGGCCATCCTGCGGGACCCGGACGGCGCGCAGTTCACGGTCACGTCCCGCACCCTGCGCTGACCCGCCGGGCGGCCCCGGGTCCACCGGGCCGCCTCTCGGACGCCCCGGCACGCCGTCGCCGGACACCCGCGGCGAACGCGGGTGCCCGGCGGCGTCGTGCGGGCCGTGCGGAGGGGCCGCCGGGCGGCGGCCCCTCCGCCTACCGGCCGCCCCGTGACGGCCGGGACAGCACGACCGTGCTGCGGCTCTCCACGCGCAGCCGGGTGCCGGCCTTGCGCTCGCGCTCGTCGGGGACGCCGTCCGGGTCGGCGGTGTCGATCAGGGTCGTCCAGCGCTCGCCGAAGGAGTCGTCGGGCAGCCGGAAGTCGACCGGTTCCCAGTAGCCGTTGAGCAGCAGCAGGAAGGAGTCGTCGATCACCCGCCCGCCGTGGGCGTCCCGTTCGGCGATGGCGTCTCCGTTGAGGAACACCCCGACCGAGTGGGCGTCGCCGCGCTGCCAGTCCCGGTCGGTCATCTCCCGGGCGTCGGGCCGCAGCCACATCAGGTCGGGCAGCGGCTGCTTGGCGTTGGTCACCGTCTCGCCGCGGAAGAAACGGCGCCGGCGCAGCACGGGGTGCCCGGCCCGCAGCCCGATCAGACGGCGGGTGAAGTCGGCGAGGGCGCGCTGCTCGTCCGTCAGTTCCCAGTCGACCCAGGAGATCTCGTTGTCCTGGCAGTAGGCGTTGTTGTTACCGCGCTGGGTGCGCCCGAGTTCGTCGCCGTGACAGAGCATCGGGATGCCCTGGGACAGCAGCAGGGTGGCGAGCAGGTTGCGCTGCTGGCGGGCGCGCAGTTCGAGGACGGCCGGGTCGTCGGTGTCGCCCTCGGCGCCGCAGTTCCAGGACCGGTTGTTGCTCTCGCCGTCCCGGTTGTCCTCGCCGTTGTCCTCGTTGTGCTTGTCGTTGTAGGACACGAGGTCGCGCAGTGTGAACCCGTCGTGAGCGGTCACGAAGTTCACGCTGGCACGCGGCCTCCGCCGGCTGTGCTGGTACAGGTCGGAGGACCCGGTCAGCCGGGAGGCGAACTCGCCGAGGGAGCCCGGTTCGCCCCGCCAGAAGTCCCGTACGGCGTCCCGGTAGCGGCCGTTCCACTCCGACCACAGCGGCGGGAAGTTGCCCACCTGGTAGCCGCCCTCCCCCACGTCCCACGGCTCGGCGATCAGCTTGACGCGGCTGATGACCGGGTCCTGCTGGATGAGGTCGAAGAACGCGGACAGCCGGTCCACCTCGTGGAACTGCCGGGCCAGGGTCGCCGCGAGGTCGAAGCGGAAGCCGTCGACGTGCATCTCGGTGACCCAGTAACGCAGCGAGTCCATGATCAGCTGGAGCACGTACGGGTGCCGCATCAGCAGGCTGTTCCCGGTGCCCGTGGTGTCGTAGTAGTGCCCCCAGTCGCCGTCGACCAGGCGGTAGTAGGAGGCGTTGTCGATGCCGCGGAAGGACAGCGTGGGCCCCCGCTCGTTGCCCTCGGCGGTGTGGTTGTAGACCACGTCGAGGATCACCTCGAGACCCGCCTCGTGCAGCGCCTTCACCATGGCCTTGAACTCGTTGACCTGCTCGCCCCGGCTGCCGCGGGCGGCGTAGCCGTTGTGCGGGGCGAAGAAGCCGATCGTGTTGTAGCCCCAGTAGTTGGCCAGGCCCCGGTCCTGCAGGACGCCGTCCTGGACGAACTGGTGGACCGGCATCAGCTCCACCGCGGTGACCCCGAGCGAGGTCAGGTGCTCGAGGACGGCGGGGTGGGCGAGCCCGGCGTAGGTGCCGCGCAGCCGTTCGGGTACCTCCGGATGGGTGCGGGTCAGACCGCGCACGTGGGCCTCGTAGATGACGGAGTCCGCGTACGCCCGGTCCGGCGGGCGGTCGTCGCCCCAGTCGAAGGACGGGTCGGTGACGACGCCCAGCATCGAGTGCCCGGCGCTGTTGCCCGGTGACGGGCCGTCGGCCGCGCGTTCGTAGAGGGAGGCGTGGTTGTCGATCTGGCCGTCCACGGCCCGCGCGTACGGGTCGAGCAGCAGCTTCGCCGGGTTGCACCGGTGGCCGAGGGACGGCTGCCAGGGGCCGTGCACGCGGTAGCCGTAGCGCTGCCCCGGACCGACCCCGGGCAGGTAGGCGTGCCAGACGAACCCGTCGACCTCGTGCAGCGGGACCTTGGTCTGGGCGCCCCTGTCGTCGACGAGAATCAGCTCGACGCGCTCGGCGACCTCGCTGAACAGGGCGAAGTTGGTGCCCCGCCCGTCGAAGACGGCACCCAGCGGGTAGGGGTGCCCGCTCCACACGGGCACCCCTGTTCGGCGCTTGCGTGCCGTCACCGGGCGCCCTCCAGAGCGTGGGCGGCGTTCGCCGGGGCGGCCAGCGCGACCAGCGGCAGTGCGCGGGGCACCTGCAGCCGCTCGCTCACGTCGGGCGCCGGGGCGGTCGGGACCAGCGGCACACGCTCGCCGGAGCGGGCTCGCTGCGAGAACCAGATGATCTTGCCGCCGGTCGCCGCCGCACAGCAGCCCCAGCCGTCGCTCATGGCGGCGATGTCGGCGAGGCACGCCCGCAGGTCCTGATCGGGGCGCAGATCTCGGTCGTCGCCGCACACGGCGGTGATGAGGTGTTGGCCGTTCCACCACATCTCGATCGACGTGTCCTTGTCCGTGGCGTGTTCGTCGATCGCCCGCAGCAGCAGCTCGGCGCCGCGGCAGACGGGGTCCACGAGGTTGTCCAGGTCCCAGTAGTGGAGGTGGGCGGCCAGGATGCGGCTGACCTGTCCCACCCGTTCCGGGCTGACTTCCACGTCCAGGTGGTAGTAGCGGGGCACTCCGGTCTTCATCGTCGCTTGCTCCTCACCCGCGAAGCTCGCGCTCCCCCGCCCGTCCGGGAGGGATCCCGGACACCGAGCGTGAGCGGTGATCGCTTCTGAGTCACCTCCACACTGAGCCCGCTACGCCATTCGTGCAACACGAGGCTCTCTAACGGCGGGATGGTTGAAGGTCCAACAGGACGTTGCGTGTCCGTACGTGCACCATGAGTGAAAGCCTCGATCGCCGTAACGGTGCCGCGCCCACCCCTGCGCGGCCACCACCCGACCGTCGGGAACGCGCCCAGTCGAGAGCGTGGAAGGTGAAGAGGGTCATGCTGCTACCCGCCAAGGCCGAAGTGGCCAGGCAGTTGCGGCGTTACCGGGCGTGGGAGCGCGTGATGCTCGCCTCGCCCCACGACCGCACGGTCCGGGCCACGTTCGAGGACTCGGGCTACACCTTGTGCGTGCTGATGGGAAAGCGCTGCGCCCGGGAGGCAGCGGACGCGGCTGAGCGATATCTGCGCTCCAGCCTGGCCGGCTACCTGCGCGAGCAGGACGGGCGGCCGCAACCGGGCCGGGCGGCCCGGCGGGCACCACCCCCGGAACGTCGTTCCGCGGCGCCGAGCACCTGACCCGGCACCGCACACGGCGTTCCCCGCGGGACGGCAGCAGCCGAACCGTTTTCTCGGATCGTGAAGCCGGGCCCGGTGCCCGGCTTCGCGCACGGCGGAGGTGAGAACCATGCGCAGGACCCCGGCCATCGGCCGTGTACCGGTACGTGATGTCCGGCCGGCCGTGGAGTGCGGCAGGCGCCCGGCGAAGGCGGTGGCCGGGGAGACGTTCCAGGTCACGGCCACCGTGTTCCGTGAGGGACACGACGTCGTCGGCGCCAACGTGGTCCTGCGGGATCCGGCGGGCCGCCGCGGCCCCTGGACCCCCATGCGCGAGCTGTCGCCCGGCAGCGACCTGTGGGGCGCGGACGTCACCCCGGACGTCACCGGACGCTGGTCCTTCCGCGTCGAGGCATGGAGCCATCCGCTGGCGACCTGGCGGCACACCGCGTCCGTGAAGGTGCCGGCCGGCATCGACACCGGCCTGGTCCTGGAGGAGGGCGCCGAGCTCTACGAGCGCGCCGCCGCCGGTGTGCCCAAGGGCCCGGAGCGGCAGCTCGTCCTGGACGCCGCGCGCGCCCTCGGCGACGACACGCTGACGGTGCACCACCGGCTGAAGGGGGCGTTGTCGCCCGAGGTGGAGGCGGTGCTGGCGCGGTATCCGCTGCGGGAGTTGGTGACCGCCTCGGACGCGATGCCGTTGCTGGTGGAGCGTGAGCGTGCGCTGTTCGGTTCCTGGTACGAGTTCTTCCCGCGTTCGGAGGGTACGGCCGAGGAGCCGCACGGTACGTTCCGCACGGCGGCGAAGCGGCTTCGGGCCATCGCGGAGATGGGTTTCGACGTCGTCTACCTGCCGCCGATCCATCCGATCGGCACCACGTTCCGCAAGGGCCCGAACAACTCGCTGACCGCGGGCCCGGGCGATGTGGGGGTGCCGTGGGCGATCGGTTCGCCCGAGGGCGGCCACGACAGCGTGCACCCGGCGCTGGGCACGCTGGAGGACTTCGACCACTTCGTGGGCGAGGCCGCCCGGCTCGGACTGGAGGTGGCGCTGGACTTCGCGCTGCAGTGCTCGCCGGACCATCCCTGGGTGCACAAGTACCCGGAGTGGTTCCACCACCGGCCCGACGGCACGATCGCCTACGCGGAGAACCCGCCGAAGAAGTACCAGGACATCTACCCCATCGCCTTCGACGCGGACATGGACGGCCTGGTCGCGGAGACGGTGCGGGTGCTGCGACACTGGATGGACCACGGGGTGCGGATCTTCCGGGTCGACAACCCGCACACCAAGCCGGTGGTGTTCTGGGAGCGGGTGATCGGCGAGGTCAACCGCAGGGACCCGGACGTGATCTTCCTGGCGGAGGCGTTCACCCGGCCGGCGATGATGCGCGCGCTGGCCGAGGTCGGCTTCCAGCAGTCGTACACGTACTTCACCTGGCGCAACGACAAGCGGGAGCTGACGGAGTACCTGACCGAGCTGTCGGGTGAGGCGGCGGCCTGGATGCGGCCGAACTTCTTCGTCAACACCCCCGACATCCTGCACGCCTACCTCCAGCACGGCGGCCGGCCCGCCTTCGAGGTCCGCGCCGTCCTCGCCGCCACCCTCTCCCCCACCTGGGGCATCTACAGCGGCTACGAACTCTGTGAGAACACCCCGCTGCGCGAGGGCAGCGAGGAGTACCTCGACTCGGAGAAGTACCAGCTCAAACACCGCGACTGGGAAGCCGCAGCCCGCGAGGGCCGCACCCTCGCCCCCCTCATCACCCGGCTCAACACCGTCCGCCGGGAGCACCCCGCGCTACAGCGCCTGCGGAACCTCCGCTTCCACCGGACCGACAACGAGCAGGTGCTCGCCTACAGCAAGAGCACGGGCCCGGACACGGTCATCGTGGTCGTCAACCTCGACCCGCACCACACCCAGGAGGCCACGGTCTCGTTGGACATGCCGCAACTCGGCCTGGAATGGGACGACACCCTGTCCGCGCACGACGAACTGACAGGGGAGACCTACCACTGGGGCAGGACGAACTACGTGCGCCTCACGCCCGGCCGGACGCCGGCGCACGTGCTCCATGTCGGGCGATCGACGCCACAGATCGGAGGGCCCTCAGCGCCATGACTGTCAACGACCCCGTGCCGGACACCTTCGAGGACACCCCCGTCAAGGACCGGGATCCGGAGTGGTTCAAACGCGCCGTCTTCTACGAGGTCCTGGTCCGCTCCTTCCAGGACAGCGACGGCGACGGCATCGGCGACCTCAAGGGCCTGACCGCCAAACTCGACTACCTGCAGTGGCTCGGCGTCGACTGCCTCTGGCTGCCGCCGTTCTTCAAGTCCCCCCTGCGTGACGGCGGTTACGACGTCTCCGACTACACCGCGGTACTGCCCGAGTTCGGCGACCTCGCCGACTTCGTGGAGTTCGCCGACGCCGCGCACCAGCGCGGCATGCGCGTGATCATCGACTTCGTCATGAACCACACCAGCGACCAGCACCCGTGGTTCCAGGAGTCCCGCACGAACCCCGACGGCCCCTACGGCGATTACTACATGTGGGCCGACGACGACAAGCAGTACGAGGACGCGCGGATCATCTTCGTCGACACGGAGGTCTCCAACTGGACCTTCGACCCGGTCCGCGGCCAGTACTACTTCCACCGCTTCTTCTCGCACCAGCCGGACCTCAACTACGAGAACCCCGCGGTTCAGGAGGAGATCCTCGCCGCGCTGAAGTTCTGGCTGGACCTGGGCATCGACGGGTTCCGCCTCGACGCGGTGCCCTACCTCTACGCGGAGGAGGGCACCAACTGCGAGAACCTGCCCGCGACGCACCAGTTCCTCAAGCGGGTGCGCAAGGAGATCGACGCCCAGTACCCGGACACCGTGCTGCTGGCCGAGGCCAACCAGTGGCCCGAGGACGTCGTCGACTACTTCGGCGACTACTCCTCCGGCGGGGACGAATGCCACATGGCGTTCCACTTCCCGGTCATGCCGCGCATCTTCATGGCCGTGCGCCGCGAGTCCCGCTACCCCGTCTCGGAGATCCTCGCCAAGACCCCGGCGATCCCCTCCAACTGCCAGTGGGGCATCTTCCTGCGCAACCACGACGAGCTGACCCTCGAAATGGTCACCGACGAGGAACGCGACTACATGTGGGCCGAGTACGCGAAGGACCCGCGTATGCGCGCCAACATCGGCATCCGCCGCCGCCTCGCCCCGCTGCTCGACAACGACCGCAACCAGATCGAGCTGTTCACCGCCCTGCTGCTGTCCCTGCCCGGCTCGCCGATCCTCTACTACGGCGACGAGATCGGCATGGGCGACAACATCTGGCTCGGCGACCGCGACGCGGTCCGCACCCCGATGCAGTGGACCCCCGACCGCAACGCCGGCTTCTCCTCCAGCGACCCCGGACGGCTCTTCCTGCCCACGATCATGGACCCCGTCTACGGCTACCAGGTCACGAACGTCGAGGCGTCCATGTCCTCGCCCTCGTCCCTGCTGCACTGGACCCGGCGCATGATCGAGATCCGCAAGCAGAACCCGGCCTTCGGACTGGGCTCGTTCACCGAGCTCCAGTCGTCCAACCCGGCGGTGCTGGCCTTCCTGCGCGAGTACGGCGACGACCTCGTGCTGTGCGTGCACAACTTCTCCCGGTTCGCGCAGCCCACCGAGCTCGATCTGCGGACCTACGACGGACGGCACCCCGTCGAGCTGATCGGCGGGGTCCGCTTCCCCGCCATCGGCGAACTGCCCTACCTGCTGACCCTCGCGGGCCACGGCTTCTACTGGTTCCGGCTCACCCGAGTCGCATCCCGCATCGGCCGCCGCCGCTGACCGCACGGCGCCGAGGAAAGGACGCGTCACCATGCCGAAGACCATCACCGCCCGGCCGGGAACCGCGGCCGGCGTCGACCGGCCGCTGGCCTCGCTGGGCGGGCTGCTGCGCGACTGGCTGCCCGAGCAACGCTGGTTCGCGGGCAAGGACCGGCCCGTCACCGACCTGTCGGTGCTGTCCGTGACCGAGCTGTTCCCGGGGTGTCTGCACCTGCTGGTGCACGCCTCGCACGCGCCGGTGCCCACGCCCGGCGGCACACCGCCGCCCGGCGACTGCTACCAGTTGCTGCTCGGGGTGCGCGAGCGGCTGGCCCCGAGGCTGGAGCGGGCGTACATCGGCCGGGCCGAGGAGGGCCCGCTGGCCGGTCTCGCCGTGTACGACGCCCTGCAGGACCCGCGCTCGGCGCACCTGCTGCTGGAGCGGCTGCGCCGGCCCGGCAGCACCGGTCCGCTGCGCTTCGAGGCGGCCCCGGGCGCCGAGCTGCCCGGCGGGCTGCCGCCGCGGCTGCTGGACGCCGAGCAGTCCAACACGTCGATCGTGTACGGCGACGCCTGCATCCTGAAGGTGTTCCGCCGCATCCAGCCGGGTGTCAACCCCGATCTGGAGGTGCCGGGCGCGCTGGCCGCCCAGGGCTGCGCGCGGGTGCCCGCGCCGGTCGCCTGGTTCAGCACGACCGCTCCGCGGCCGGCCACCCTGGGCGTGCTGCAGCCGTTCCTGCCCGACGCCACCGACGGCTGGACGCTCGCCCTGCGGGCGCTCGGCACCGGTGACGACTTCACCGCCGAGGCCCGGGAGCTGGGCCGGGCCATGGCCGAGGTGCATCTGGCGCTGGCGGAGGCGTTCCCGCCGGCCGGGCCCGGCGAGAACGGGCGTACGGCGGAGGCGATGTGCGCGCGGCTGGACGCGGCCGCGCACGCCGTGCCCGCGCTGCGGCCCTTCGTCCCGGGGCTGCGGGCCGCGTTCGGCGCGCTGGCCACCTGCGACACCGGTCCGCCGGCCCAGCGCATCCACGGCGACCTGCACCTCGGGCAGGTGCTGCGGGCCGGGCGCGACTGGTTCGTGATCGACTTCGAGGGGGAGCCGTCCCGGCCGCTCGCCGAGCGGCGGGCGCCGCAGTCACCGGTGCGTGACGTGGCCGGGATGCTGCGCTCCTTCGACTACGCGGCCCGGCAGCGCCGCCCCTGGCGACCCGAGTGGGCGCGCCGCTGCCGGGAGGCGTTCTGCGCGGGCTACGCGGCCCGCGCGGGGTGGGATCCACGCAAGAAGCACGCGCTGCTGCGCGCGCACGAGACGGACAGGGCGGTGTACGAGGTGCTGTACGAAGCGAGACACCGGCCCGACTGGCTGCCGGTTCCGATGGCCGCGATCGAGCGGCTCGCCGTGTGGGGAGGCTGACGTCATGGCACTGCGCGACACTTCACGTCCCGAGGCCGCCGGACCGGTTGCGCCGGTGGCGGCGCTCGACGACGCCGACCGCGACCGCCTGCTCGGCGGCGCGCACCACGATCCGCACGCCCTGCTGGGCGCCCATCCCGTCCCGGGCGGCACGCTGTTCCGCGCGCTGCGCCCCAACGCCCGCGCGGTGGCCGTCGTGGTCGACGGGGTGTCCGGCGAGCTGGTGTCGGAGGGCGGCGGGATCTTCTCCGCCGTGCTGCCGTACGAGACGATCCCCGCGTACACGCTGCGGGTCACCTACGACGGCGGCACGCAGGAGGTCGAGGACCCCTACCGGTTCCTGCCCGCGCTCGGCGATCTCGACCTGCACCTGATCCGCGAGGGCCGGCACGAGGAGCTGTGGCGGGCACTCGGCGCCGAGCCGATGACCCACCAGGGCGTGGCCGGGACCCGCTTCACCGTGTGGGCGCCGAACGCCCGGGGCGTACGGGTGGCCGGCGACTTCACGTACTGGGACGGCACCCAGTACCCGATGCGCTCGCTCGGCGCGTCCGGTGTGTGGGAGCTGTTCCTGCCGGGCATCGGCGAGGACGCCCGCTACAAGTTCGAGATCACCTCCCGGCACGGCGGCCGGTTCCTGAAGGCTGACCCGATGGCCCGCCGCACGGAGCTGCCGCCGGCGACCGCCTCCGTCGTCACGGCCTCGCGGTACGAGTGGAACGACGCGGAGTGGATGGCGCACCGCGGCGACAGGCCCGTGCACCGGGCGCCGCTGTCCGTGTACGAGGTCCACCTGCCCTCCTGGCGGGGCGGCCTGACCTACCGCGAGCTGGCGGAGGAACTGCCGGCCTACGTCACGGAGATGGGCTTCACCCACGTGGAGCTGATGCCGGTCGCCGAGCATCCCTTCGGCGGTTCCTGGGGCTACCAGGTCACCTCCTACTACGCGCCGACGTCCCGGCTCGGCAGCCCCGACGACTTCCGGTACTTCGTCGACGCCTGCCACCGGGCCGGGATCGGCGTGATCATGGACTGGGTGCCGGCCCACTTCCCCAAGGACGACTGGGCGCTGGGCCGCTTCGACGGGGAGCCGCTGTACGAGCCCGGTGACTCCCGGCGGGCCGAGCACCCGGACTGGGGGACGTACGAGTTCGACTACGGGCGGATCGAGGTGCGCAACTTCCTCGTCGCCAACGCCGTGTACTGGTGCGAGGAGTTCCACATCGACGGCCTGCGGGTGGACGCCGTCGCCTCCATGCTCTACCTCGACTACTCGCGGGACTCCGGGCAGTGGGTGCCGAACGTCTTCGGCGGGCGCGAGGACCTGGACGCCGTCGCCTTCCTGCAGGAGATGAACGCCACCGTCTACCGGCGCTGCCCCGGGGTGGTGACGATCGCGGAGGAGTCCACCGCCTGGGACGGGGTGACCCGGCCGACGGACGGCGGCGGGCTCGGGTTCGGGCTGAAGTGGAACATGGGCTGGATGCACGACTCGCTGGAGTACGTCCAGAAGGAGCCGGTCCACCGCAAGTACCACCACCACGAGATGACCTTCTCGATGGTGTACGCGTACAGCGAGAACTACGTGCTGCCGATCTCCCACGACGAGGTCGTGCACGGCAAGCAGGCGCTGGTGTCGAAGATGCCGGGCGACTGGTGGCAGCGGCGCGCCAACCACCGGGCCTACCTCGGCTTCATGTGGGCCCACCCCGGCAAGCAACTGCTGTTCATGGGCCAGGAGTTCGCGCAGGGCGCCGAGTGGAACGCGGACCACGGGCCCGAATGGTGGCTGCTGGGCGACGACTACGCCTCCGCGGGTGACCACCGGGGCGTGCAGCACCTGGTGCGGGACCTGAACCGCCTGTACCGGGCGACGCCCGCGCTCTGGGAGCGGGACACCGACCCGGGCGGCTTCCGGTGGGTGCTGTGCGACGCGGCGGACGACAACGTCTTCGCGTTCCTGCGCTTCGCCGCCGACGGGTCCCCGCTGCTCGCGGTGTCGAACTTCTCCCCCGTGGTCCGGGAGGACTACCGGCTGTGGGTGCCCGAGGAGGTGCCCGCCTGGCAGGAGGAGCTGAACACGGACGACCTCCGCTACGGCGGCGGCGGTGTCGCCCTCGGCGCGCCGGGTGCGCTCAAACCGGAGGACGGGGCCCTGCGGGTCACGCTGCCCCCGCTGGCGACGGTGTTCCTGACGCCCCTGCGCTGAGGTCCGCAGGTGTCGAAGGCCGCCCCAGGGGCAGTCAGGGTCGTGAAGAGACCCGGACTGCCCCTTGTGGCATGGAAGAAGGGCGGCACCGCGTGCGCACCGTCGGAGTGGAAGAGGAACTCCTTCTCGTCGATCCGGAGAGCGGCGACCCGAAGGCGCTCGCCGCGCCCGTGCTGGCCCGCGCGGCCAAGGACGATCCGGCGCAGGACGTGTTCGAGAAGGAGCTGTTCGGGCAGATGCTGGAGTTCGCCACGCATCCGCAGTCGGACATGGAGGCCCTCGGCGAGGAGATCGTCCGCTGCCGCAAGGAGGCCGCCCGGCATGCGGGCGAGATCGGCTGCGCGGTGGTCGCCCTGGCCACCTCGCCCCTCGCGGTCAGTCCCTCGCTGAGCATGAACGAGCGCTACCGGTGGCTGGCCGAGCGGTACGGCGTGCCCACGTGGGAGCAGCTGGTGTGCGGCTGCCACGTCCATGTGTCGGTGGACTCGGACGAGGAGGGCATCGAGGTCCTGGACCGGATCCGGCCGTGGCTCGGGGTGCTCCGCGCGGTCAGCGCGAACTCCCCTTTCTGGCAGGGAAGGGACAGCGGGTACGCGAGCTACCGCAGCCGGGTGTGGAACCGCTGGCCGTCGGCCGGGCCGACCGAGCTGTTCGGGTCGGCCGAGCGCTACCACCGGCAGGTGGCGGACATGGTGGCCACCGGGGCCGTCCTGGACGAGGGGATGGTCTACTTCGACGCCCGGCTGTCCGCCCGCTACCCGACGGTGGAGATCCGGGTGGCGGACGTCTGCCTGAACGCGGAGACCGCCGTGCTGGTCGCGACGCTGTGCCGGGCGCTGGTGGAGACGGCGGCGCGGGACTGGCGGGCGGGGCGGCCCGCGCCGGACCCCGGTGTGAGCCTGCTGCGGCTCGCCGACTGGCAGGCGGCCCGGTTCGGCATCGAGGAGAACCTGCTCGACCCGGCGACGATGCGGCCGGTGGCCGCCGAGCGGGTGCTGCGCGCGCTGCTGGAGCACACCGCGGACGCGCTCACCGCGAACGGCGACGCGGAGCGGGCCGAGCAGGGCGTGCGGGCGCTGCTCAGGGACGGCAACGGCTCCCGGGCGCAGCGCCGGTTGATGGAGGAGACCGGCAGCCTGCGCGACGTCGTCCGGGCCTGCGTGCGGCACACGCAGGGCTGAGGGCGCGCCCCGGTCAGAGGATCAGCGCCAGGGCGTAGGCGAGGAAGCCGACGGCGAGCAGGAGCACGAGGAGGAGGATCAGGGTCAGCGGCGTCCAGGCCCAGCCGCGGCTGCGCATGTCGGGCTCGTGCGGCCCGGCCTCGGGCATGCTGCTCTCGGCGGGCGGGGTCTCACCGGGCGGGACACCGCCTCCGGGCTCGAGACCTGTGGTCCGTTCGGGATCGGGATCGGGATTGACGTAGCTCATGCGCTCCGAGTCCCCCGGACACGCCCAGATCATCAGCCGATCACGACTTGCCTGATCCTGGCCCCGAAACCGCTTCCCTGGGCTACATTCGAGCACCGCCGGCACCGAGCCGACCGGCGGAGTCACCCTCCGTAGACCACGGGAGCAGCGCATGCGCGACGTCGCCCTCGCTCCGGCAGCCGTACCCCCGCTGACCGGCGGACTCGCCGACACCGTCTTCTGGACCGCGGAGCGCAGCCCCACCCTCCCCCTGCTCGCCCACCGCGCCGACCCGGCGGCGAGCACCTGGCAGGAGGTGACGGCCGTGGAGCTGCGGGACGAGGTCGTCGACCTGGCCAAGGGGCTGATCGCCGCGGGAATCTCGCCCGGCCACCGGGTCGCCCTGATGGCCAGGACCCGTTACGAGTGGACGGTGTTCGCGCACGCGCTGTGGACCGTCGGCGCCGAGGTCGTGCCGATCCACCCGACGTCCTCGCGGGACCAGGTCGAGTGGATCCTGCGGGACGCGGGGTGCGTGGCCGTCGTGGTGGAGGACGAGCAGGGCGTCATGACCGTCGGCACGGTGTGCGCCGCGCTGCCCCGGCTCAAGCACGTCTGGCAGCTCGACTCGGACGCGCTGGCCCGGCTGGCCGAGCGGGGCGCGGTCGTCCCGCAGACCACGGTGGACTCGCTGCGCCGGATCGTGCTGCCGGACTCCACGGCCGTGATCGCCTACACCTCGGGCACCTCGGGGCGTCCGCTGGGCTGCGCGCTGAGCCACCGGGGCCTGGCCCACCCGTGTGACGTGCTGCTCGCCGGCTGGCGGCACACCGCGGCCCCGCCCGGCGAACAGCCGTCCGTCCTGGCCTTCCTGCCCTTCTCGCACGTGTACGGGCTCATGATCCAGCAGATCTGCCTGCGCGGCGGGATCCTGATGGGGCATGAGCCGGAGATGAGCGAGACGGCCCTCGCCTCCGCCCTGGCCACCTTCCGGCCGACCTATCTGTACGGCGTGCCGTCGGTGTTCGAGAAGCTGTACAAGACGTTCCTGCGGACCGCGCAGCAGTCCGGCCGGGGCGCCCTGTTCGAGCGGGCGGCGCAGACCGCGCGGGACTTCGCCGAGGCGGAGGAGCGCCGCAGGCTCGGCCTCGGTCCGGGCCCCGGGTTCGAACTGCGGGTGCAGCACGCCCTGTACGAGCGGACGGTGTACCGCAGGCTGCGGGGCGCGCTCGGCGGCCGCGCCGTGCGGGGCACCTCGGGCGGTTCCTCCCTCAACCGGGAACTGTCCCTGTTCTACGAGGGCATCGGGCTGTACATCCACGACGGCTACGGGCTGACCGAGACCTCGGGCGGGATCACCATGCAGCCGCTCGGGCGGGAGAAGTCCGGGACGGTGGGCCTGCCGCTGCCGGGCACCGAGGTCCAGGTCGCCGACGACGGGGAGATCCTGGTGCGCGGCCCGTCGGTGTTCCAGGGCTACATCAGCGACGAGCAGCGCACGCGGGCCACGCTGCGCGGCGGCTGGCTGGCCACCGGGGACATCGGGCGGCTGGACGCCGAGGGCTATCTGACGATCACCGGGCGCAAGAAGGACGTCATCGTCACCAGCGGCGGCAAGAGCGTGGCCCCGGCCGCGCTGGAGCAGCGGCTGCGCATGCATCCGCTGGTGCACCAGGCGGTGGTCGTCGGCGACGACCGGCCTTGTGTGGGCGCCCTGATCACCCTGGACCCGGACTTCCTCGCCCACTGGCGGACGGCCCTGGCGCTGCAGGGCGAGTCGGCGGGCCGGGAGGCGCGGGAGGAGAACGCGCTCAGGGAGGAGCTGGCGCGCGCCGTCGCCTCGGCGAACAGCGCGGTGTCCCGGGCCGAGTCCATCCGGGTCTACCGGGTCCTGCAGGAGCCGTTCGCCCCGGACAACGGGTTGCTGACCCCGTCCATGAAGCTGCGCCGGGACGCCATAGCGCGCCACTACGCCGCCGAGATCGACGCGATGTACGAGACGCGGCCGCGGACGGTGCGCCGCCCGGGGCCGGAGGACCCGGCCGACTGGGACGAGGCGGACAACGTCTTCCGCTGAGCGACACGGGTTCGGTGAGGGACGGATAACCGTGCCCCGGCAGGGGAACCCGCAGCTGTGCACTGATCGAGTAACGACGACCACCCTGGCCGGACGAGCCGCGAGCCGTCCGGCGGGGCCGGGGAATGTGAGATGGCGACGGAGCCGCGTTGGGACGAGACACCCCCGTCGGAGGAGAGGCACGAGCGGTCGTTCTCCTTCCCCGGCGAGCTGCGCAACGTCACGGGCGCGCGGCTCGCCGCCGAGCAGTTCCTGAGCGCTCTCGCCCGAGACGCGCCGCCCGGCACACCCGAGTACTGGGACGACATCCTGCTGGTGGTCACCGAGCTGGCCGCCAACGCGATCCAGTACGCGCCGGGGCCCTTCGACCTGCGTATGCGCCGCACCTTCGACGGGGTGCACGTGACGATGCGGGACACCAGCACGACGGAGCCCGCGCCGCGGCCGTTCCACCCGAGCGCGGGTGGCGGCGGCATCGGCTGGCACCTGGTGCACACGCTCTGCACGCAGGTGAGCGTCGTGGTGGACGACCGCGGCAAGGACATCCACGTGTTCCTGCCCTGGTGACCGGTGGTGACCGGCGACGGCTGCCCGGCGACCGGCACCCGCGCAGCCGTCGTCCGTGTGTGCGACGTGTAGGTGTGCGAGATCCGGTTACTCCGGGCTCTGCAAGGGGCATGCTCGGACCCACGCGTTCGTCTGCCTGTCGTACTCGGCTGGCGGGACGGCCCGGGGCACGGTGTTATCGATGTTGGTCGCAGCGATCCGGGGCATACGAACGGCGTCCTGTCGGACCGCCTGGAGCCGCAGAAAGGGATGGACACCGTGACACGACCCAGGATCCTGGTGGTGGGCGCCGGCTTCGCCGGAGTGGAGTGCGTCCGCCGTCTGGAGCGGAAACTCTCGCCCCTCGACGCGGACGTCACCCTGGTGACGCCGTTCGCCTACCAGCTCTACCTCCCCCTGCTCCCCCAGGTCGCCTCCGGCGTGCTCACGCCGCAGTCGATCGCCCTCTCGCTGCGCCGCAGCCGGAAGTACCGCACCCGGATCATCCCGGGCGGCGCGATCGGCGTGGACCTGAAGTCCAAGGTCTGCGTGGTCCGCACGATCACCGACAAGATCGTGAACGAGCGGTACGACTACATCGTGCTCGCGCCGGGCAGCGTGACCCGCACCTTCGACATCCCGGGGCTGACCGAGCACGCCTTCGGGATGAAGACCCTCGCGGAGGCCGCCTACGTCCGCGACCACGTCATCTCGCAGCTGGACCTCGCGGACGCGAGTGACGACCCGGCCGAACGGGCCGCGCGGCTGCAGTTCGTGGTGGTCGGCGGCGGCTACGCGGGCACCGAGACCGCGGCCTGTCTGCAGCGGCTCACGCACGCGGCCGTCAAGCGCTACCCGCGGCTCGACCCGAAGCTGATCCGCTGGCACCTCATCGACATCGCGCCCAAGCTCATGCCGGAGCTGGGCGACAAGCTCGGCCGCAGCGCGCAGGAGATCCTGGCACGGCGCGGCATCGAGGTGTCGCTGGGTGTGTCGATCGACAAGGCGGGCCCGGAGGAGGTCACCTTCACCGACGGCCGGGTGGTGCCGACCCACACCCTGATCTGGACGGCAGGTGTCGTCGCCAGCCCGCTGATCGCCACGCTCGGCGCCGAGACCGTCCGCGGCAGGCTCGCGGTCGACGCGGAGATGACCCTGCCCGGTCAGGACGGCGTCTTCGCGCTCGGCGACTCCGCTGCCGTGCCCGACCTGGCCAAGGGCCAGGAGGGGGCGATCTGCCCGCCCACCGCCCAGCACGCCATGCGCCAGGGCAGGGTGGTGGCCGACAACGTCATCGCGGCCCTGCGCAACCAGCCGCTGAGTCCCTACAAGCACAAGGACCTGGGGCTCGTCGTCGACCTCGGCGGCAAGGACGCCGTGTCCAAGCCGCTGGGCATCGAGCTGCGGGGCCTGCCGGCCCAGGCGGTGGCCCGCGGCTACCACTGGTCGGCGCTGCGCACCAACGTCGCCAAGGTGCGGGTCGCGACCAACTGGCTGCTGAACGCGGTGGCCGGCGACGACTTCGTGCGCACCGGCTTCCAGGCGCGCAAGCCCGCCCGGCTGAAGGACTTCGAGTACACCGACTCGTACCTGACCCAGGAACAGGTCAGGGCGCGGGTGGAGGGCCAGCCGGCCCTGGAGAGTCCCTGAGGTGAGCGGGGCGGCCTCGGAGCCGCCCACCGGTACAGGCACGGGAGAGAGCGCGGCGGTGTGAGGGAAGCGGTTCGGTCGGCGTGGTCGCGGACGTGGGACCGGCTCGCCGCGTTCGATCCCGGCCTGCTCAGGCTCACGGCGGGGCTGCGCACGGTGGTCGCCATCGCGCTCTCGCTCGCCGTGCTCGGCCTGCTGCGGGTCCCGGTGCCGCAGCTCGTCGCCGGCGCCATCGCGGCGATGGCCGCGACCTTCGCCGTCCGGGAGAAGCAGCCCGCCCAGCAGGCCGTCACCCTGGCGCTCGGCCTGCCCGTGGCGTTCGCCTCCGTGACACTGGCCGCGCTGCTGAGCCGGCACGTGGTGGCGGGCGACCTGTTCTTCGTCGCCCTGATCTTCTGCGCCGTCTACAGCCGCAGGTTCGGCGACCGCGGCACGGCCCTCGGCCTGATCGGTTTCCAGGTCTACTTCCTCTCCCTGTTCGTGCAGGCGGCCCCGCCGGTGCTGCCCGCCCTGTACGGCGTGCTGACGGTGGCTTTCCTGTCCAGCGCCACCGCACGGTTCGTGCTGCTGCCGCAGACCCCGGCGGGCATCCTGGACCGGCTGCGCCGCGCCTTCCGCGCTCGCCTCGGGCAGCTGGTCGCCACCCAGATCGAGCTGCTGGACGCCGGCCCCGACGACGTCGAGAAGGTGCTGGATGACCTGCGCACCGACACCGCCCGGCTGCACGAGACGGCGCTGCTGATCCAGGGCCGGCTGGCGGACGGCACCTCCGACGAGGCGACGGCCCGGCTGCTGCAGCGCCGTATCGCGGACGCCGAGATCACCGCCGAGCGGCTGGGACTGCTGCTGCTCACCGCCCGCAGCGCCGAACGCACCGACACCCTCACCCTGCACCTGCCGGGCGCCGGGCTCCCCTCGGGCCTCGAACTGCCGGTGCGGGAGGAGGCCACGACCGTACTGCGACGCGATCTGGAAGCGCTGCGCCTGCTGGTGCTGCGCCCGGCCGGGGAAGCCTCGGGCACGGCGCTCGCGCACCTGCGCAACCGGCTGCTCGGCTACCGCGACGAGGAGAACCTTCCTCTGGCCTCCCCGGCCGTGCAGGACGTCTTCCGGGGCCTGGGCGAGACGGCGCGCGCCGTGCTCGGGCTGCGGCTGGCGCTGGACGGCCCCCAGGACGAGTCCGACGACACCCCGGCCACGGCGCGCTCCCGCGAGGAGCTGGACGCCGAGGACGCGGCCATCGAGAGCGGCGAGGCCGAGGGCGACGAGCCCGGTGAGCCGGCGGCCCGCGGGCTGGAACGGCCCACCACGCGGGCCGCCGTCCAGGTGGCCGTGGGGTCGGCGCTCGCCATCGCGGGCGGTGAGCTGCTGTCCGCCCAGCGGTGGTACTGGGCGGTGCTGACCTGTTGGATCGTGTTCATCAACACCACGTCCACCGGGGAGATCCTGGTCAAGGGCTACCGGCGGCTGCTCGGTACGGTCCTCGGCGTGGTCGCGGGCATCCTGCTGGCCGGGCTGGTCGGGCACCACACCTGGACGGCGTTCGCGCTGGTGCTGCTGTTCGTCTTCGCGATGTTCTACACGGCGCCGCTGTCGTACACGCTGATGTCGTTCTTCGTCACCGCGATGCTCGGGCTGCTGTACACGCTGCTGAACACCTACAGCATGTCGGTGCTGGTGCTGCGGGTGGAGGAGACCGCCCTGGGCGCGGCCTGCGGGGTGATCGCGGCGGCGGTGGTGCTGCCGATCCGCACCGGCCGGCGCACCGACGAGCTTTTGGTGGCCGTCCTCGACAAGCTGGCGGACGTCACCCGGACCGCCGTGAACCAGCTCAGCGGCGGTGTGTCCGCGGATCTGGTCGACCGGGCGCGGGATCTGGACCAGGCGCTGGCCGACCTGCGGGCCGCGACCCAGCCGCTGACCCACCCGATCACGCCGCTGCGCTCGCGCCGCGACACCGTCCGGTACGTGGTGGCGCTGCTGGAGACCTGCGCGTACCACGGGCGTTCGCTGGCGGCGACGGCCGAACTGCTGCCCACGCATCCGTCGATCGCGGCGGACCCCCGGCTGCGGACCGCCTGCGGGCGGATCGTGCACAACATCGAGACGATCGCCGCGCACGTGCGCGATCCCCGGTCCACCGGGACCGTGGAGTCGGGTCCGAGCATCGCGTCGCTGCTGGAGCCGGGCTCCCTGCGCACTCCGCGCTACGGCCGGGTGACCGACCGGGTGCTGCGGCACCTGCAGCGTCTGGACGAGGCGGTCTCGGGACTGGCCCGGCCGCTCGGGGTGACCCCGGAGCGGCCGGATTCGTGACGTCTCCGCGGGTGGTGACGGGGCACCAGGCGGGGTGGAGGTGTCTCACACCCGGCGCCAGCGGGCGAGGGCGAAGGCGAACAGGCCGTAGAGCACGAGTCCGGCCGCGACGGCGCCCAGCAGCCCGGGTCCGGCCGGGGTGGCGGCGAACGCCCTGAGGGTGTCGTCCATCCCCTTGGCCCGCTCGGGGCTGAAGTCGACGGCCGCGCGGAACGCGAAGACGCCCGCGCCGACGAACACCAGAGCGCGGGCGACCCCGCCGCCGACGCCGGCCACGTCGACCACCCGGCGCACCCGCCGGGACATCTCACCGGTCTTCAGCTCCGCGTGGTAGGTGCGCCGCACCGCCTGCACGCCGAGCCAGACGCCGATGACGACGATGGTGGCGGCGGCCGCCGCCACGAGCCATTGTCCGGCGGGCAGCCGCATGAGCCGCGCGGTGACGTCCCGGGACTGGGTGTCGCTGGAGCGGCCGCGGCCGCCGGCGCCGGCCGCGAAGGCGAGCACCGACCAGGCGAAGAACGCGTAGAAGACGCAGCGCCCGGCGGAGAGCAGGCGCTTGCGCACGGTGTGGCCGTCCCGTTCGGCCGCGCCGAAGCAGGCCTCGGACAGCCGCCACAGAGCCATGCCCACGAGACCGATGCCCAGAGCCCACAGCAGGACCGACCCGTAGGGGTGGTCCGCGAGCTCGGCCAGGGCACCGCTGCGGTCGGCCTGCTGCTTGCGGTCGCCGAAGGCGACGCGCAGCGCGAGCAGACCGACGAGCACGTAGGTGAAGCCCCAGGCGAGCAGTCCGGCCCGGGCGGCCCAGCGGGTCGCGGTGGCGGTGCCCTCGGGCCGGCCGGCGAGGGCCGGCCGCCCCGTCGGGGCACTCGTGCCCACGCTCGTCACTCCCCCCGTTCGCGAGGGTTTCCGGGACTCGTCCTCATCCGGTGCTCCGCCTGGTCCGCCCGGGCTCGGTCACCGGGTGGTTCGGCCGCCTGGACGCTGCCCCAGCACCTCGTCCCGCACGCGGGCGCAGCTGCGGCTGATGAGCCGGGAGACGTGCATCTGGGAGATGCCCAGCTGGTCCGCGATGCGGCTCTGGGTCATGTCCTCGAAGTAGCGCATGTAGAGGATGGCCCGCTCGCGCTCGGGCAGCCGGCGCAGGCCCTCCTTGGCCGCCTCGCGGTCGACTACGACGTCGTAGGAGCCGTCCGCGGCGCCGAGTGTGTCGGCCAGGCTGTAGCCGTCCTCGCCGGAGGACAGCTCGGCGTCCAGCGAGAGGGTGCTGAAGCTCTCCAGTGCCTCCATGCCCGCGGCCACCTCCTCCTCGGTGAGGCCGGTGTGCTCGGCGATGGCGGCGGTGGTGGGTTCGGGAGTGCCCGGGTTCTGGGTGAGTTCCCGGCGGGCGACCCTCACCCGGTTGCGCAGTTCCTGCACCCGGCGGGGCACCCGCAGGGCCCACATGCGGTCCCGGAAGTGCCGCTTGACCTCGCCGGTGATGGTCGGCACCGCGTAACTCTCGAACGCGCCACGGGAGGGGTCGAACCGGTCGACGGCCTTCACCAGCCCCAGCGCGGCGACCTGGCGCAGGTCCTCGACGGATTCGCCGCGGTCACGGAAGCGGCCCGCGATCCGGTGGGCCATGGGCAGCCACGCGGTCACCAGTTCGTCCCGCAGCTCGTCCCGTTCGGGACCCTCCTCCAGCTCCGCCATGCGGGCGAAGAGGGCCATGGTGTCGGGGGCGTCGTCATGGGTGCGCCGCGCGGAGGCGGCGGAAGCGGTGTCGGGCGTGCCGGGACGGCTTGTCGACGTGTCGGTCAGCATGCGGAATCGCTCCTGAACGGTTGTCTCAGGGCGGAGACGGAACCAGGGGGTTCCGGGTCCTGGCCCGAACGGTGCTGTCAGGGTTCGCCGCGGGAATGTCACCGGGCCCGCCGGAAGAGGCGGCCTCGGCGGACTCGACTGTCCCGCTGGGCGCGCGCCTCCGGTCCGAAGCACGAGAGTCCGTCTGCCCACCCGCCGTGGCGGCAAACGCCGCGATACGGAACTTCGGGTACCGGTCTCAGCCCAGTGGTATCACGGCCGTGATCCGCTTGCCGCCGCGCGGCAGGCCGGCCACGCTGACGTCCCGGGCCAGCCGGCACACGATGGGCCAGCCCCGGCCGCCGAGCCGGGAGCGTCCGCTTTCGTCCACGGGGTCGTGGACCACCGGGACGTCGTCGCTGCGGTCGCAGACCGTGACGCTCACGGTGCCGGGGTCGACGTCGACGTCGAAGCCGGTGATCCCGCCGCCGTGCAGGATGGCGTTGGTGGTGAGTTCCGAGGTGACCAGCAGGGCGTCCTCGAGGGCGGTGTCGTCGCACGGGACGACGCGTGCGTCACGGCGTTCGGCGACCGCCTGCCGTACGGCTCTGCGGGCGTCGGCCGGCCGGCACGGCGGTGTCCGGCGGGCCTCCTTCAGACCGGCCGGGGCACGGTTCCCGTACGTCTCACGCATCCTTCCCTCCCTGGACGGCGCCGGTGGTTCCGGTGTCTCTGCCTTTCGGCTGACCCTTTCGGGCGCCTTCAAACACCGTCGGTGTCGCTGCCATCACCGGACGCGGGGCGGGTACCCGGACCCTATGACCGAAGTGGTGGACGCGGACGAGTTGTTGCGGCGCATCCGGCGGGGCCGGGACCGGGCGGCCGAGGAGGAGCGGGCCTGGCAGGAGCGGGCCCGGAGCCTGACGGCGACCGATCCGGACGGGGCACGGGAGGCGGCGGTGCGGGCGCTGGCCTTCGAGGCGGTGCAGCGCGCGCTGGAGGAGATCGTCGATCCGGGCGGAGCCGATCCGGGCGGGACGTCGCCTACGGGGCCCGGGGTGAAACAGGTCACCTGACCGGCACTCGATGGGGTGAATCCCGCCGAGATGGTTTATCGTTCATACATACGTGGTGACGGAGTCGACCGCAGTGGTCCTCCCTCTCCACCCTGTACGGCCCTGGCTGGTCTCCCCCGTCCAGCCAGGGCTTTTTCACGTCCTCGGCCGCTTCTCCGGCGCGCACCCGATCCTCACGAGGTGCCCGGGACGGCGGCAGCGGCTGAAATGGGCTTGGGGAAACACCCGAACCGCTGCCGGCGAGGAGTCCCGCGCCATGACCAAAGCGATAAAACTGCTGACCGCCCTGCCGCAGACCCAGCGCGAGCGGTTGATGGAGCTCGCCAAGGAGGTGTCCTTCCCGGAGGACACCCGGATCTTCGAGCCGGGCGGCACGGCCGACCGCTTCTGGGTGATCCGGTCGGGGGCGGTCCACCTGGACCAGCAGGTCACCTCACGGCAGCGGGTCACCGTGGCCACCCTGGGCGCCGGCGACATGCTCGGCTGGTCCTGGCTGTTCCCGCCCTACCAGTGGGACTTCGGCGCCGTGGCCTTCAGCAACGTACGGGCCTACGAGTTCGACGGGCCCTCGGTGCTCGCGCTGAGCGTGGAGGACCCGCTGCTCGGGCTGTCGCTGGTGCGCACGGTGGCCGAGATCCTCGCCCACCGGCTGGAGACGACCCGCGGCAAGCTGATGGACCAGTACGCGCTCCGCAGGCGCAGCGGCCCGCTCTAGGGCCGCCCTCCGGCCCGCGGGCCGGACGCGGGAGGCACGGCGGCGTGCGTCCTGGCGGCGGTCAGATCCGGTAGCGGCGCAGGGCCGGGATCGCGGCGGCCAGGGCCAGCATCAGCACCACGACCAGCACACCGCCGCCCGCCACCGCGGCCCGGGGGCCGAACACCGCCCCGGCCGTGCCGTGCAGCACGTCGGCCAGGCGCGGGCCGCCCGCGACGACCACCGTGAACACGCCCTGCATCCGGCCGCGCATCTCGTCGGTCGCCGCGGAGAGCAGGATCGCGCCGCGGAACACCATGGAGATCATGTCGGCGACTCCGGCGGCGGCGAGGAAGGCCACGGCCGGCCACAGGTTGCCGCTCAGCCCGAACCCGGCGATGGCCGCGCCCCAGCCGACGACCGCCCAGATGACCATCCAGCCGTGCCGCCGCGCCCGGGAGAAGACACCGGAGAACAGCCCGCCGAGCACCGCGCCGACCGGGATACCGGCGAAGAGCACACCGAGCGCGAGCCCCTCGCCCCAGGGGGCGTACGTCTGGGCCGCGAGCTGCGGGAACAGGGCACGCGGCATACCGAAGACCATGGCGACGATGTCGGCGAGGAAGGACAGCAGCAGCACCTTGTGCCCGGCGATGTACCGGAACCCGGCGGTTATCTCCCGCACGCCCGCCCGGCGGGCCGGCCCCTCGCCCAGCGGCGGCAGGGCGGGCAGCCGGAACACCGCCCACACCGTGACGCACAGGGCCAGCGCGTCGATCAGGTACAGCTCCGGCAGCCCGATGACGGGGATCAGCACACCGGCCAGCAGCGGCCCCGCGACCAGCCCGGTCTGCATCACGGTCGAGCCCAGCGCGTTGGCCGCGGGCAGCTCCTCGGCCGGCACGAGCCGCGCGATGGAGGCGCTGCGGGCCGGGGAGTTCAGGCCGAAGAACGCCTGCTGGAGCGCGAGCAGCACCATCAGTACGACGACGGAGTCCAGGCCGGTGGCGGCCTGCGCCCAGAACAGCACCGAGGTCACGGCGATACCGGTGTTGGTGACCAGCAGCAGCTTGCGCCGGTCCACCGTGTCGGCGACGGCCCCGCCCCACAGCGCGAACACCACCATGGGCACCAGACCGGCGAGGCTGGCGTAGCCCACCCAGGCCGAGGAGTGGGTGATGTCGTAGATCTGCTTGGGCACGGCGACGGCGGTCAGCTGGCTGCCCACGGAGGTGACGACGGTCGACGACCACAGGCGCCGGTAGGCCGGGATGCGCAGGGGCCGGGTGTCCATGGCCCAGCGGCGCCAGCCGGGCCGGGGCGTGGCCGGCTCGGCCGTGAGGCCGGTCGCGGGTTCGGTGCTGCTGCTCTCGCTCGTGTCCACTGGGTTCCTGGTCGCTCGACAGAGGTTGCTCGATACATCTTTCGATTGCGGGCCCCACTATCCCAGCAACGCGCCCGCCCGGCCGCACCGGTTGCCGGACGCGGGTGCGGCGGTGGCCGCAGCGACCGCGCGGGGGTCTCAGGCCCCGGTGACCAGCACGAGTCCGAGCCCCAGCATGGTCAGTGCGACCAGGCCGTCCAGGACGCGCCAGGCGGTGGGGCCGGCGAGCACGCGGCCGAGGAGGCGGGCGCCGAAGCCGAGCGCGGCGAACCAGCACAGGCTGGCGAGCGCGGCGCCGAGTCCGAAGGTCCAGCGCAGCGGGCCGCGGTCGGCGGCGAGCGCACCCAGCAGGAACACGGTGTCCAGGTAGACGTGGGGGTTCAGCCAGGTCATGGCCAGGCAGGTGAGCACCGCCCGTCGGCGCGAGCCCGGCGCCGTCCCCCCGGCGTCCGCGCGCAGGCCGGTGCCGGGGCGGGCGGCCCGGCGGGCGGCGAGCACGCCGTAGCAGAGCAGGAACGCACCGCCCACCAGTCCCACCGCCCGTACCGCGCCCGGCCACGCCACCACCACGGCGCCGACCCCGCCGACCCCGAGCGAGATGAGCAGCGCGTCGGACAGGGCGCAGATGCCGACCACGGCGAGGACGGCGTCGCGGCGCACCCCCTGACGCAGGACGAAGGCGTTCTGGGCGCCGATGGCGACGATGAGGGAGAGGCCGGCGCCGAATCCGGCGGCCGCCGCGGTCAGGGCGTGGTTCATGTCCCCGACGGTAGGGAGACCGCCGCCGTGGGTACAGCTAAAGATTCTTACGTATCCTTAGCTCTCGTGATGGCCGAGCTTCCCCTTGACCAGGTGCGCACTCTGCTGGCCGTGGTCGACGAGGGCACCTTCGACGCGGCGGCCGCGGCGCTCCACGTGACGCCGTCGGCGGTCAGCCAGCGGGTCAAGGCGCTGGAGCAGCGCACCGGCCGGGTGCTGCTGCGGCGCACCAAGCCGGTGCGGCCCACCGAGTCCGGCGCGGTCCTGGTGCGGTTCGCCCGGCAGCTGGCCCGTCTCGAGCGGGACGCGCGCGGCGAGCTGGGGCTGAGCGGCGCCGGGGAGCCGACCCGGGTGTCGGTGGCGGTGAACGCGGACTCGCTGGCGACCTGGTTCCTGGGGGCGCTGACCCGCGTGCGCGGGATCTGCTTCGAGCTGCACCGGGAGGACGAGGACCACACGGTGGAGCTGCTGCGCGAGGGCCGGGTGATGGCGGCGGTGATGTCCTCGCCCGACCCGGTGCCGGGCTGCTCGGTCCGCGCCCTGGGCCGGATGCGCTATCTGCCGGTGGCCTCGCCGGAGTTCGCCGGGCGCCACCTCGACGGCCCCCTGCCGGACGTGCTGCGGACGGCTCCCGTGATCGTCTACGACCGCAAGGACGACTTCCAGGACGGCTTCGTCCGCCGGCTGGGCGGCCCCGGCGCCGGACCGCTGCGCCACTCCGTACCGACCTCGGAGGGCTTCGTCGCCGCGGTCGCCGCGGGGCTCGGCTGGGCCATGGTCCCCGAGGCCCAGTCCGGCCCCCTGCTGCGCGACGGACGCCTCGTCCTGCTGGCGCCCGGCGAGTGGATGGACGTCACGCTGTACTGGCAGCAGTGGAAGCTCGACTCCCCCGCCCTCGCGGCACTGGCCGACGCGGTGGCGGCGACGGCGGCGGAGACCCTGCGCGCCTGAACGGGCGCGGCCCCGGACCGCCCGGAGACGGCGCGAGTCGAGGGTGAGCCCGGTGGTCCAGGAACCGGCCGCCGTGCCGAAGTTGACCGCCGGCACGGTCAGGGCCGAGTCCGGGGTGGGGCCTTGCCCGCGAAGCGGACGCCGGGGGCGGGGAGCGGGCCGCCCGGGCTTCGGGATGCAGGCGCTGGAGTGTGCTGGTTACGCTCGTTCGAGTGGCCGGGAGGGTCGGCAACCTCCAGGCCGTGGCGCAGCGGCCGCCCGCCCCGCTCGGCGGAAGCGAGGACTTCCGCAGTCAAGCCTTCGCAGGTTTCACGCGTCCATGGGAGGAAGTTGCGATGAGGTTCACCGGCATGCGTACAGCGAGGGCCGCCGGGGCGGCTCTGGTCACCGTCCCGCTTGCACTGGGCGGTCTGGCGTCGCAGAGCCACGCACAGGGTGCGTCTCCCAGCCCGTCCGGCACGTTCGGTTCCGGTTGCTCGGCGATCGCCCAGAAGGCCGACACCGCCAAGGACAAGCTCGTGGAGGCCGCGTCCGCCTACCCCCAGCTCAGCCAACTGGTCGCGGCAACGGTCAGGGCGAAGCTGACCAGCACCCTCGACGAGAAGCCCGACGTCACCGTCTTCGCACCCAACGACAAGGCGTTCCAGGGCATCACGGTGTCCCAGCTCTCCTCGCTGCTCAGCAATGAGGGGCAGCTGAAGAAGACCCTGACCTATCACGTCGTGGACAAGCAGATCACCCCCGACGAGCTCTCCCACGGCTCCTTCACGACGGTCGAGGGCAGCAAACTGACGACGTCGGGCTCGGGCACCGATTTCAAGGTCAACGACAAGGCGAACATCGTCTGCGGCAACATCAAAGCCGCGAACGCCACCATCTACATCATCGATCAGGTCCTCCAACCCCCCTCCTGACCGCAACCCGCCCCACCAGGTCCGAGGGCGGGCCCGGGCACCGCTACGGCACCTCGGGCCCGCCCTGCATCCGGTTCGAGTCCGACCGCGGCCGGGGTCACACCCGAGGTCGGATACGGCCGGGCCCCGTCACTCCGGCAGGTGCTCGATGAGCCACTCGCAGAGTTCGCGGACGATGCTGGTGTGGAGGGTGTTGCTGCTGCCGCAGAGGAACTCGAGCTCGCTCTCCGCCGGGTCGAGGTCTTCGACCGGGGTGTACAGGTCGGCCTGGTCGGTGATGTCGCGGATGGCGACCGCGCTGACGGTGGGGACGAAGCACACCGCAGGGTGGTTGAGCTCGACGGTGCCGCCCGCGTCGACGATCGTCTTGGCCACCAACCCGTAGGAGGCAAGGGTGCCACCGGGTGCACCGTCGAGTTCCGGCAGGCCCGAGGTGGTGATCGACTTCTCCAGGATGCCGCCCACCTTGTAGCGGCGCAGCAGCGCCACCTGTTCGTTGTCGCCCTGGCGCTGGGTGTGGAAGGTGGTGCCGGGGAAGGGCCGTGCGCCGGTGCTCCTGACGGCGATCCTGCCGGGCTGGACGCTGGTGGCCTGGCCGTCACCGGCGCCGTTGGCGACCGCGATGCGCCGGGGGATGGTGGGCCACCCGCCGACTTCCTCCAGCTTGTCGAGGAAGTCCTGGCGCAGCGGGTCGACGCCGACGCTGTCCTTCTCGTGGTCGTAGTAGTACGCCAGCATCTGCCGGGCGGCGGGGCTGCTGATGTACCGGTAGAAGTCGTTGTTCGGGTCCGGTGCCTGGCCGGCGAGGTTGGGGATGAACGCGGCGAACGCCTGCAGGCCTACAGGGATGACGGCTCCCCGGTGCGGGCTGTCGTAGGAGAAGTACACGGCCGTGCCGTGACGCTCGCCGTCGGCTTCCATCTTGGCCAGCGCGTAGCGGGCGAGGATGCCGCCCATACTGAAGCCGCCGACCATCAGTTCGGTGCTGCCCTGCTTCTGGTTGTTGGCCTCGATGACGGCTTCTCGAATGGTCCGGGCGTTCTCCAGGAGGGAGGCGCTGCGCTCGTCGAAGCCGATCAGCACCACGGTCCGGCCGAGGCTTCGCAGCTGGTCGAGGAAGTGGTAGCGGGGCCTGTTCGGGTTCTGCTCGTCGGGGAGGTTGTCGTTCAGGCCGTTGTAGAGGACCGCGGGGTCGGTCGCACCGAGCTCGAACCCGTCGGCGATCAGTACAGGGCGCGTGAACTGTTCGTCCGCACCGAGGTGGACCCACGCCTTTCCGAACGGCAGATCCCAGGTGGCATGCGGACGCGGTGCCGAGACCGGTGTCTTCGGGGTGGCCGTGAGCGGGGAGCCGAACGTCAGGCTGCCAAGTGACGCCTCGGACCTGACCTCTTCTGCGGGCATGAGCACTCCTTGCGTGCTTCGGTACCGGACCGCCGGCAGGGGCGACGGCGGAGAGACGAAATCAGCATGACCCGGGCATATGACCGAGACGGAGGGTGTCGCTTCCCTCTCACTCGCACAGCGGCACAACAACACACAAAGGGCTGCGGGACTGCGGATCGGAACGCTCGGCCCGGTTCAGCCGCTACGGCTTCACCGCCACGAGGACGACGACAGCGGGGAGGGCCGACCGGGCCGGCCGCACAAGGTGGAGGCATGGATCGGCGCTCGCAAGCCGGGCGCGGCCACGGCCGACCACGGGCCGAGCCCGGCCGCAGGCCGCCTCCGGGCCAGGTGCGGTCACGGCCGGTCCAGGACGGGCTCAGTCGTGGTCGCCGGCCTCCGCGAGGCGGCGTTCCGCGCTTTCCAGGAGCATGTCAAGGGCCGTCGGATAGGCGCTGGTCACCATGCGTCCGGCGAGCAGGGGGGCCGCCTCGGCGATGCGGGGGTGGGTGGTGCGGGGCAGGCGGGCGTAGGTCGAGTGCCACTTGTCCTCGTCGGCCCGCTGGGAGGCGCTCGGCAGGGCCAGTGAGGCGGCGTCGAGGGCGGCGAAGGCCAGCGTCTGGTCGATGAAGGCGTGGTAGACGGCGACGGTCTCCGGCAGGGAGAACCCGCCCGTGCGCAGCACGTCCAGGACCGCCTCGTCCGCCGCCAGCTCGTGGGCCCGCCCGGTGACCCGGTTCGCGGTCAGCAGCGCCGCCTGCGGGTGGGCGACGTACGCGGCGTGGATGCGCAGCCCGATCGCGCGGAGGTCGGGCCGCCACCGCCCGGTGGGCCGCCAGCCGTCCAGCGCCTGTCCGATCAGCGCGTCGCCGATGGCCAGGGTGAGGTCGTCCATGCCCCGGAAGTACCGGTACAGGGTGCTCGGATCGCAGTCCAGCGCGAGGCCCAGACGGCGAGCGGTCAGACCCGCGCTGCCGTGCTCGCGCAGCAGACGCAGCGCGGTCTCGACGATCAGCGGCTCCGACAGCACGGTGCCGCCGCGTGTCGGACGGCGCCGGCGGCGGTTCTCCTCGGGCACCACGGGCTTGGGCACGGCGGGTCCTCCCGGTCCTCCTGCGTCCTCGTGCCCCCGCACCTTATGCCAACGCCATTGACCTTACGACCGGCCGGGGCGTTGCATACGGGCCAGGACGCGCCCGACCCGTTTCGTTCGTACCGTGACATACAGGGAGATTCCGTCATGCGTGTACTGCTCGTGGGAGCCGGCGGTGTGGGTACCGCCATCACCCGGATCGCGGCCCGCCGCCCGTTCCTCGACCTGATGGTGGTCGCCGACTACGACCCGGCCCGCGCCGAGGCGGCGGTCGCGGCGCTCGGGGACGCCTCGGACCGGTTCCTCGCCGAGCGCGTGGACGCGGGCGACGAGGCCGGTGTGGCCCGGCTGCTCGCCCGGCACGGCTGCGACGTGCTGCTGAACGCCACCGACCCGCGGTTCGTGATGCCGCTGTTCCGTGCGGCCCGGGCGGCCGGCGTCGGCTATGTCGACATGGCGATGTCCCTGTCCCGGCCGCATCCCGAGCAGCCGTACGAGAAGTGCGGGGTCATGCTCGGCGACGAGCAGTTCGCGCTGTCCGCCGAGTGGGAGAAGGAGGGGGCGCTCGCCCTGGTCGGCATGGGCGTGGAGCCCGGCCTCTCGGACGTCTTCGCCCGCCACGCGGCCGACGAACTCTTCGACACCATCGACGAGATCGGCGTCCGCGACGGTGCGAACCTCACCGTCGACGGCTACGACTTCGCGCCGTCCTTCAGCATCTGGACCACCATCGAGGAGTGCCTGAACCCGCCGGTCGTCTACGAGGAGGAGCGCGGCTGGTTCACCACCGAGCCGTTCAGCGAGCCCGAGGTGTTCGACTTCCCGGCGGGCATCGGACCGGTGGAGTGCGTGAACGTGGAGCACGAGGAGGTGCTGCTCGTACCGCGCTGGGTCGGTGCGCGGCGCGTCACGTTCAAGTACGGCCTCGGCGCGGAGTTCATCGAGACCCTGAAGACCCTGCACCGGCTGGGACTTGACCGTACGTCACCGGTGACGGTGCCGGGCCCGGACGGACCGGTGGCGGTCTCGCCGCGGGACGTGGTCGCGGCGTGCCTGCCCGACCCGGCGACGCTGGGCGACCGGATGCGCGGCAAGACGTGCGCGGGCACCTGGGTGCGCGGCACCAAGGACGGTGCGCCGCGCGAGGTCTACCTGTACCACGTGGTCGACAACGAGTGGTCCATGGCGGAGTACGGTTGTCAGGCGGTGGTGTGGCAGACGGCGGTCAATCCGGTCGTCGCCCTCGAACTCCTCGCCACCGGTGCCTGGTCGGGCACGGGCGTCCTCGGCCCCGAGGCCTTCCCCGCGCGTCCGTTCCTCGACCTGCTGACCGCGTACGAATCCCCCTGGGGCCTGCGCGAGCAGTGACCGGGGCGAGGTCTCTCTCGTCCGATCCCTGCCGGTTCCTTGTTTCACGCGGCGTTGAGCGGTCACCCGAACCCGAAGCACGCAAACGACAGGGCGCACGACACGACAGCAGGAGACTTCGATGCAGAACTGGCGCGACCATGCCGCGTGCCGTCAGGAGGACCCCGACCTGTTCTTCCCGATCGGCACCACCGGCCCCGCTCAGGTGCAGGCCCAGCAGGCGAAGAGGGTCTGCGGGCACTGCCCGGTCCGTGAGCAGTGTCTCGACTGGGCGCTGGAGACGGGACAGAGCATCGGCATCTGGGGCGGTACGACGGAGACGGAGCGGCGCTCCCTGCGGCGCCGCGCCCGCTCCCGGCCACGCTCGGGCTGACCCCGGGCGGGCGGCTCGCCGTCGGGGCCCCGGCCCGTCCCCCTGGTCCTGGAGGATCCGGTGAGACGGGCCGGGGCCTTGCCGTGCGGCGGGTGGGCCCAGGCGTACGGCGGACCCTCGAAGCAGGCGCGGACGGGCGGTCGCGCTCTCAGGAGGCGTCGCCGGGCGGTGCGGCCGCGGGCAGCCGCAGGGTGAAGACGGTGCCGGTGCCGGGTTCGCTCGTGGCCCGGGCGGTGCCGCCGTGGGCGGCGACCAGGTGCCGGACGATCGGCAGTCCGAGTCCGCTGCCGCCGGTGCGGCGGCTGCGGGACTTCTCGGCCCGCCAGAACCGGTCGAACACGTGCGGCAGATCCTCGGGGGCGATGCCGCTGCCGGTGTCGGCGACGGTGAGGACGACCTGCTCGCCGTCCCGGCGGGCGGTCAGCGTGACCGTGCCCTCGGCGGGGGTGTGCCGCAGCGCGTTGGAGACCAGGTTCCCGAGGGCCTGGCGCATCCGGACCGGGTCGGCGTCGAGCCAGGCGGTGCCGTCGGCGTCGGCGCGCAGGGTGACCCCGGCGGTGCGGGCGGCCACCCGGTGGGCGGCCGCCACCTGGTCGAGCAGGTCGGCGGCGCGCAGCGGCTCGCGGTGCACGCGCAGGGTGCCCGCGTCGGCGGCGGCGAGGTCCTGGAGGTCGTCGATGATCCGCTGGAGCACGAGTGCCTCCTCGTGCAGGGAGGCGAGCAGTTCCGGGTCCGGGTCGACGACGCCGTCGCGGACCACCTCCAGCCAGCCGCGGATGTTGGTGAGCGGGCTGCGCAGTTCGTGGGCGATGTCGCTGACCATGGCCTTGCGCTGGGCCTCCAGGCGCTCCCGGCGCTCGGTCAGGTCGTTGAACGCCTCCGCGAGGATGCCGATCTCGTCCCGGGTGGCCACGGGGACGCGGACGTGCAGTTCGGGCGGCTGCTGCGCGGCCTCGGTCAGGGCGCGCAGCGGCCGGGAGAGCCGCAGGGCGACCAGGGCGGTGACGGCGACGGTGACGGCGAGCACCAGGCCGGCCGCGCCGACCACCTTGGCCTTGTTGGCCGGTGACATGTCGAACCGGGAGGGGTTCTGGTCGCCGATGCCGAGGAACAGCTCGGCCACCGGGGCGACGTAGGGCTCCAGCTGGGTGCGGCGGGCGGTCTGCACACAGCCCTGGGCGGCCTGCCCGAGCCGGGTGCCGGAGCGGGCGTACTTGTACAGCGGGTAGCCGCCCACGAGGTCGCGGCCGCCGGGGTCGACGGTGAGGAACACGGGCCCCTCGATGTCCAGGCCCGCGCGCCGCAGGCAGGGCCGGGTGAGCTCGGAGAGTTCGTCCAGGGCCCTGCGTTCCGTCGGAGTGGGGGTGTTCAGCCGGCCGTCCGCGCACTGTTCGGCGGCGTAGGAGGTGTCGGTGCCGTCGGGGCTGCTGAGCACGGGACGCCCGCCGGGGGTCCGCTCCACGGTGGAGTCGACCCCGAAACGCTCGTAGCAGCGTTTGCGTTCGGCGGCCAGCGTGTCCAGTTCCGCCCGCTCGGCGGCCGTGACCCGGTACGGCCCGACCGCGCGCGGGTCGATGCCGCTGAGCTGGGCGCCGGTCTCGGTCCAGGTGTCGGTGCGCAGCGGGTCGACGGTGGCGGCCGGGCGCGGCGGCAGCGGGGTGCCGCGGGGCGCGGAGTCGGCGAGGACGGTGCGGTCCGCTGTGGTCAGGGCGATCCGGCGGCCGGTGCTCGCGGCGAGGTCGCGGACGGTGCGGCGCACGCCGGTCCAGTCGGTGTGGGTGGCGGCGTAGCCGCTGAGCCGGGCCAGGATGCTGTTGTCGGCCGCGAGGTCCTGGCCCTGTTCCTCCTTCAGGGCGCTGGTGGTGGTCGTGACGGCGAGCCAGGCGGTGGCCGCGACCGAGCAGACGGCGATGAGGGCGGAGACGGACAGCAGCCGGACGAGCAGCCGTTTGCGCAGCGGTGTCCGGCGCGCGGCCGCCGTCCCGCGTCTCACGGCCGGCCGCCGCTGAGCTTGTAGCCGACGCCGAACACGGTCACCAGGCGGACCGGCCGCCGCGGGTCGGCCTCGATCTTCCGGCGCAGGTTCATGATGTGCACGTCGACGGCCCGTTCGGTGGAGGACCGGTCGAAACCGCGGGTGCACTGCAGCAGTTGCCGCCGGGAGAACACCCGGTCCGGTTCGGCCGCCATGGCCAGCAGGATCTGGAACTCGGCCGGGGTGCACTCCACCGGGACGCCGTCGCAGCGCACCTCGTGCCGCACCGGGTGGACGCTGAGCCCGCCGGCGCGGACGACCGGGTCGTCCTCGCGGGCGCTCGCGCCCCGCCCACCGCGTCTGAGGACGGTGCGGATCCGGGCCATCAGCTCGCGCGGGCTGTACGGCTTGGTCATGTAGTCGTCGGCGCCCAGTTCCAGGCCGAGCAGCACGTCGTCCTCGGCCGACCGGGCGGTGAGCATGACGACGGGCAGGTCCGGGTCCTCGGCGTCGGCGCGCAGCACCCGGCACACGCCGAAGCCGTCGATCACCGGGAGCATCAGGTCCAGCACCAGCAGGTCGGGCCTGAGCCGGCGGACCGCGTCGAGCGCGGCGGCCCCGTCGTGCACCACCGTGGCGGTGTGTCCCTCGGCCAGCAGGGAGCGGCGGATCAGTTCGGCCTGCTTCTCGTCGTCCTCGGCGACCAGTACATGTGCGCACACGAGTTCGGATCCTAGGCGGCTCAGCGGGCGAGCCAGTCGGCGTACCCCATGACGACGACCGGGTGCCGGTGGGGGTCGAGGGTGCGCAGCAGTCCCCGCATGTGCGGCCGGGCGACGCCGACGCAGCCGTGGGTGGGGCCTCCGTGGCCGACGTGCAGCCGGACTCCGCCGCCCCGGCCGGGTCCGAGCGGGCGGGTCCAGTCCAGCGGCGAGGTGCCCCGGGCGCGGTTGTAGTCGATGGCGACGACGTAGTCGAAGGCGCCGGCCAGCGGCTCGCCCTGGAAGCCGGTGCCGCGCGTGGTGAACCCGGTGGAGCGGTGGTACGGGAGCCTGCTCCCGGGGTCGGACAGCAGTCCGCCGGCGTCGCTGAGGGTGTAGACGCCGAGCGGGGAGCGCAGGTCACCGGCCATGTGGTGGGCGCTCCAGCCGCGCAGCGCGTTGTGGGCGGGCCACGCGGGACCGGCCTGCCAGCCGGTGGCGGTGCGCTCGTGCACGACGACGGTGCAGCGCGGGGAGTTCCTGCCGCGTCCGGTGACGACGACGGCCTGCCGGCAGTGTTCCGGTATCGCGGCGGTCGTCCGGGGGCCGAGGCCGGTGATGGCGCGCGGTGCCGCTTCCGCCTGGATCCGCGGGGCGCGGGCGCCGGGGGCGGTGGCCGTCGGTGCCGGGCGGGGGGCGCCGGCCCGGCGCCCGGTCGCCCCGGCCCCGCCGCCGCAGCCGGTGAACAGCAGCGGGGACCCGAGGAGACCGAGGCCGAGGCCGACGGCGGTTCTGCGTGGGACCATGCGTCGACGATGGCCGACACATGTGTGGAACGTGTCAGGTTCAGGCCGTGGACGGCTTGCCCTGCGCGTAGAGCCAGGTGTGGAAGAGGCCGCTGAGGTCCTCGCCGGAGATCCGCTCGGACAGCTTCACGAACTGGGCCGTGGTGCCGTGTCCGCCCCGGTGCTCGGTGGCCCAGGCGCGCAGGATGCGGAAGAAGTCGTGGTCGCCGACCGCCTTGCGCAGCTCGTGCAGGGTCATCGCGCCCCGGGCGTAGACCGGCGTGTCGAAGATGTTCCTGCCGCTGCCGGGGTCGCCCGGCGGGAAGGCCCACAGCTCGTTGCCCGCCGGGCGGGCGTACAGGGCGTCGAAGGACTTCTGGGCGCTGTCCCCGCCGTGCTGCTCGCTGTAGAGCCACTCGGCGTAGGTGGCGAAGCCCTCGTTGAGCCAGATGTCCTTCCAGGCGGTCAGCGAGACGGAGTCGCCGAACCACTGGTGGGCGCTCTCGTGGACGAGGGTGCTCACGTCGGGCGCCGAGTCGTACAGGGGCCGGCTCTGGGTCTCCAGGGCGTAGCCGACGTCCGGCGCGTGGTCGACGATCGAGCCGGCGGCACGGAACGGATACGGGCCGAAGAGCCTGCTCTCCCACTTCAGCACGGAGGGCAGCTTCTTGAGCACGGGGGCCGCCGCCTGCGCCTCGCGGGAGTCGACGGCGTTGAACACCTGGATCCCGTCACCGGTGGTGTACTGCTCGGTCTTGAACTTGCCGACCGTGGCGGTGGCCAGGTAGGCCGCCATGGGCTCGGCCTGGTGCCAGCGGAAGGTGGTGTGCCCGTTCACGGTGCGCACGCCGCGCAGCACACCGTTGGCGACGGCGGTGCGCCCCTTGGGGACCGTGATCGTGAAGTCGTACGACGACTTGTCCTTGGGGTGGTTGTTCGCCGGGAACCAGGTCATCGCGCCCTGCGGCTCGCCGGCGACGAACGCGCCGTCGTCGGTGGGGATCCACCCGTCCGCGGAACCGTCCGGGTCGCTGACCGGCTTGGGCGTGCCGGAGTAGCTGACGGTGACGTGGAACTCCCGGTCCGCGCGCAGCGCGTGGCGCGGGGTGACGACGAGTTCCTGGCCGCTGCGGCGGAATCCGGCGGCGGTGCCGTCGACGGTGACGCGGGTGACCTTCAGACCGTTGAGGTCGAGGTCGAAGCGGGTGAGCTTCTGTGTGGCGCGCGCGGTGAGGACGGCCTCGCCGTCGAGGTGCCGGCCGGTGGTGTCGTAACGGAGCGTCAGGTCGTAGTGCTTGACGTGGTAGCCGCCGTTGCCGCTGAACGGGAAGTAGGGGTCGCCCGCTCCGGACGCGCCGATGGTGCCGGCCGCGGCCGGACCGGCGGCGGCGAGCAGCGCGGCCACGGCGAAGGGGACGGTGGCGAGCACCGCCTCACGGCGCAGCACCGCGGTCCGTCGTCCTGGGGCCTGTCTGTGCGGTGGCGTCACGGGCGCTCCTCCTGGGGGGTGAATGATCGTTTCACCTCCCAGACTAGGCGCGGGTGCCGTCCCGTTTCCCCCTCGATCCGGTCAAGACACACCGCGTCGCCGCCCGGGCCGGGCCGCCGTCCGGCGTACGCTCGCGACGCCGACCGCGACCCGAAGGTGAGGCCGATCGTGAGTGTCCGCGTGCGCCGTGTCTATGATCCGCCGGAGTCCGGTGACGGTCTGCGCGTCCTGGTGGACCGGCTGTGGCCACGCGGTCTCGCCAAGGAGGCGGCACGGATCGACGAGTGGCCGAAGGACATCACCCCCTCGACGGAGCTGCGCCGCTGGTTCCACTCCGGCGAGGGCTCGTTCGAGGACTTCCGCGGCCGCTACGAGGCGGAGCTCGACGCCCCGGAGGCCGCCGAACTCCTCGACGGCCTCAGGGAGTCGGCCCGCAAGGGGCCGGTGACCCTGCTGACGGCGTCCAAGGCGCCGGAGCGCAGTCACGCCTCGGTGCTGGCGGAGCTGCTGGGGCACTGAGACCGCCCCTCCCCCGGTACCGGCGCGTCCCGCCGGCGAGCCGACGGGACGCGCCCGGGCTCAGCCCGTCTGCCGCGCCGCCGCCCGGCCCGCCGCGCGGCCGGAGAAGAGGCAGCCGCCGAGGAAGGTGCCCTCCAGGGCGTTGTAGCCGTGCACGCCTCCCCCGCCGAAGCCGGCCACCTCGCCGGCCGCGTACAGGCCGGTGAGGGGCTTGCCGTCGGCGCCCAGGGCGCGCGAGTCCAGGTCGGTCTGGATGCCGCCGAGGGTCTTGCGGGTCAGCACGTGCATCCGCACACCGATCAGCGGGCCCGCCTCGGGGTCGAGGATGCGGTGCGGCGCGGCCACCCGGCCGAGCCGGTCGCCGATGTAGCGGCGGGCGTTGCGGATGCCCTGGACCTGGGAGTCCTTGCTGTACGGGTTGGCCATCTGCAGGTCGCGGGCCTCGATCTGGCGGCGCACCTCGGCCGCGTCGAGCAGGGGCTTGTCCGTGAGGCCGTTCATCTTCTCGACGAGCTGTTCGAGGGTGCCCGCGGTGACGAAGTCCGCGCCCTTGTCGAGGAACGCCCGCACCGGCGCGGGGGCGCCCTTGCCGAGCAGCCGGTCGCGCAGCACGGCCCCCCGGTCCTTGGCGGTGATGTCGGGGTTCTGCTCGGAGCCGGAGAGCGCGAACTCCTTCTCGATGATCTTCCGGGTGAGGATGAACCAGGAGTGGTCGTGACCGGCGATGTCCTCGGTGGTGCGCAGGTACCTCAGCGTGCCGAGGGTGTCGTAGCCGGGCAGGCAGGGGTCGGGCAGCCGGCGGCCGAGGGCGTCGAGCCAGATGGAGGACGGGCCGGGCAGGATGCGGATGCCGTGACCGGGCCAGACGGGGTCCCAGTTCTGCAGGCCCTCCGTGTAGTGCCACATGCGGTCGCGGTTGACCAGGCGCACGCCCGCCTCGGCGCTGATGTCGAGCATGCGGCCGTCGACGTAGGCCGGGACGCCGGTGACCATCTCGGCGGGGGGCGTGCCGAGCCGTTCGGGCCAGTGGCGGCGGACGATGTCGTGGTCGGCGCCGATGCCGCCGGTGGTGACGACCACCGCCTGGGCGGTGAGTTCGAACTCGCCGACGCGGTCGCGGCTTGAGGCCACGCCGCGCGGCGCGTGGTCCTCGGCGAGGACGGTGCCGCGCACGCCGCGGGCCGCGCCGTCCTCGACGACCAGTTCGTCCACCCGGTGCCGGTGGTGGAAGGTCAGCAGTCCGTCGCGGGCGGCCTGGCGGGCGTGGCGGACGAAGGGCTCGACCACGCCGGTTCCGGTGCCCCAGGCGATGTGGAAGCGGGGCACGGAGTTGCCGTGCCCGTCCGCCCGCAGGTCGCCGCGCTCGGCCCAGCCGACGGTGGGCAGCAGCTCGATGCCGTGCCCCCGCAGCCAGGAGCGCTTCTCGCCGGCCGCGAACTCGACGTAGGCGCGGGCCCAGCGCACCGCCCAGGAGTCCTCGTCGTCCAGGCGGTCGAACTGCGCGCTGCCGCGCCAGTCGTTCCAGGCGAGGTCGAAGGAGTCCTTGATGCCGAGGCGCCGCTGCTCGGGCGAGTCGACGAGGAAGAGCCCGCCGAAGGACCAGAACGCCTGGCCGCCGAGGTTGGCCGCGTTCTCCTGGTCGACCAGGGCGACGCGCCTGCCCCGGCTGGTGAGTTCGTGCGCCGCGACCAGGCCCGCGAGGCCGGCTCCGACGACGATGACGTCCGCGTCCATGGCGGCCATGGTGTCCGTTTCCTTCCGTGTGCGACTCATTCGGGGGTGCCGCTGCCGTCGGTCAGCAGGGCGGTGAGCAGGTGGCCCAGCCAGGTGCGGGCGGCGTCGACGTCCTTGTCCAGCAGCAGCTGGGTCGTGACGCCGTCGTACGCCGCGACCACCGCGTGGGCGGCGCCGTCGGCGTCGCCGAGCACGGCGGGGAGCGCGGTGCGGCCGCGGGCCCGGGAGAGCCGGTCCGCGACGGCCGCCCGGAGGCGGGCGCGGTGGTCCAGGAGGGTCTGGGCCACGGCCGGGTCGCGGGCGGCGTGCACCAGGAAGTCGGTCTTCACCAGCAGCCAGTCCACGTCGAGCAGGAGCACCTCGGTGACCCGCTCCACGGCGGCCGGTACGTCGAGTCCGGGGCCGTCCTGGGCGAGGGCGTCGGTCACCTGGGCGGCGATGAGGTCGGCGCGGTCCCGGTAGAGCGCGAAGAACAGCTCGTCCAGGGTGGCGAAGTTGGAGTAGAAGGCGCCCCGGCTGTAGCCGGCGGCCTCGCAGACCTCTTCGATGGAGACGTGCCCGAAGCCCTTGGCGGCGAACACCGCGAAGGCGGCGTCCAGCAGGTTGGCGCGGGTCCGGGCCCGGCGCCGGGTGACGCGTGGTGCCGTGTCCTGCGGTGTCATGTGGCGACCCCCGTTCGATACGGCAATGTATCCGATACACCGGTGTATCGAAAGGGAAGGGGAACCGGAACCCGAGAATGGAACGTACTTTCGATTAAGGAGTACGCTGGTCGCATGTCCACGCACCTCCAGGGCTCCCTGTTCGACCAGACCGACGAGCTGCGGCTCGGTCCGCTCGGCGGACTGCGCCGGACCGAGCTGGGCGCGGGCGCCTGGATCGACGTGCTGCCGGGCTGGCTCAGCGGGGCCGACGCCCTGTTCGAACAGCTGGCGGCCGAGGTCCCGTGGCGGGCGGAACGCCGCAAGATGTACGACAACGTGGTGGCCGTGCCACGGCTGCTCGCCTTCTACAAGGCGGGCGCCCCGCTGCCGCACACCGTCCTCGACGAGGCCCGCGCCGCCCTCTCCGCGCACTACGCGGGTGAACTCGGCGAACCCTTCACCACCGCCGGACTGTGCTTCTACCGCGACGGCCGGGACAGCGTCGCCTGGCACGGCGACCGGATCGGACGCGGCGCCCGGGAGAACACGATGGTCGCCATCCTGTCCGTCGGCGCGCCCCGGGACCTGCTGCTGAGACCGGCCGGAGGCGGCGGCGCGACGGTCCGGCGGCCGCTCGGGCACGGCGACCTCATCGTGATGGGCGGCTCCTGCCAGCGGACCTGGGAACACTGCGTCCCCAAGACCACCCGTGCCGCGGGACCCCGCATCAGCGTCCAGTTCCGGCCGCACGGAGTGCAGTGAGACCAGCCGGGCTTAGGGTGCCTCCCATGGCCTTGCAGATCAGCGCCACGAACCCGGAGCACCCCGCGCTCCTGCTCGAACTGCCCTGGGACACGCCCTTGGAGGAGTGGCCCGAGAAGTACCTGGTGCCGCTCCCGCGCGGCATCTCCCGGCACGTGGTGCGCTACGCGCAGGCCGGCGACGAGGTGATCGCGGTCAAGGAGCTGGCCGAGCGGCCCGCGCTGCGCGAGTACGGGCTGCTGCGCGACCTGGACCGGCTGGGCATCCCCGCGGTCGACCCCCTCGCCGTGGTCACCGGCCGCACCGGCCGCACCGGCACGCCGCTGGAACCGGTCCTGGTCACCCGGCACCTGCGCGGCTCACTGCCGTACCGCTCGATGTTCGAGACGACCATGCGGCCGGCCACCATGCACCGGCTGATGGACGCCCTGGCCGTCCTGCTGGTCCGGCTGCACCTGGCCGGGTTCGCCTGGGGCGACTGCTCGCTGTCGAACACCCTGTTCCGGCGGGACGCGGGCGCCTACGCCGCCTACCTGGTCGACGCCGAGACCGGCGACCTGCACCCGCGGCTCAGCACCGGACAGCGGGAGTACGACCTGGAGCTGGCCCGGGTGAACATCAGCGGCGAGCTGCTGGACCTGGAGGCCTCCGGCGCGCTGCACCCGTCGGTGGACCCGGTGGAGTTCGGGCACGAGATCTGCACCCGCTACGGCGACCTGTGGCAGGAGCTGACCCGCACCTCGGTGTACCCCGCGGGCAAGTCCCACTACATGGAACGCCGGATACGCCGGCTCAACGACCTCGGCTTCGACGTGGCCGAGATGCAGATCGAGCACTCCGCCCAGGGGGACACGGTCACCTTCGTGCCCAAGGTCGTCGACGCCGGCCACCACCAGCGCCAGCTGCTGCGGCTGACCGGCCTGGACGCCGAGGAGAACCAGGCGCGGCGCCTCCTGAACGACCTGGAGAGCTGGATGGCCACCCAGGACGACTACGCGCCCGGCGACCCCCTCGCCGCGCGGCCCGAGGTGCTCGCCCACCGCTGGGTGCGGGACGTGTTCCGGCCCACGGTGCGCGCGGTCCCGCCGGAGCTGCGCGGCACCATGGACCCGGCCGAGATCTACCACGAACTGCTCGAACACCGCTGGTACCTGTCCGAGCGCGCCCAGCACGACATCGGCCTCGACACCGCTGTCGCGGACTACATCCGCAACGTCCTGCCCAGGGCCCGCGCGACCCTGGAGCCGACCGGCCCGGAGTAGCGGGCGGCGGGCCCCGGCCGGGTCACCGGTGCGGGACCACCGCCACCGGGCACGCCGCGTGGTGCAGCACGCCGTACGCCACCGAGCCGATCCGGGCGCCCACGGCCGTGCGGTGCGCCCGCCGTCCGACGACCGTCAACTGCGCGTCCGCGGCCGCGGCGAGCAGCACCTGCGCCGCGCTGCCCATCTCGACGTGCTCGGCCACGGGCACCTCCGGGAAGCGCTCCCGCCACGGCCGCACCGCCTCGGCCAGGCTCCGCCGCTCGTAGGGCTCCAGGCCGCCCTCGTCGTCCAGCAGCTTCAGCGAGCCGGGGCTGTAGGCGAACACCGGCGGCAGCGTCCAGGCCCGCACGGCCCGCACGGCGGCGCCCCGGGCGGCCGCCGTCTCGAACGCGAACCTCAGGGCGTCCGCGCTGTCCTCGGGGCCGCCGTGCTGGCCCACGACCACGTCCCGGCCGGCCGCCTCGGCGGCCGGCCGGTCCTCGGCGCGCACCAGCACCACGGGCCGGGCGGTCTCGGCGATGACGTGCTGTCCGACGGAGCCCACCAGGAACCCGACCACGCGGCCGTGCCCCCGCGAGCCGAGCACCAGCATCTCGGCCCCGGCCGCCGCGCCGGCCAGCGCCCGGGCGGCCCCGTCCTCCACCACGTCCACGGCCACCTCCAGCCCCGGGTGCCGCCCGGAGACGGTGCGCACGGCCTCCCGGACCCCTTCCGAGACCCAGCGGAGCTGGGTGTCCCGGTCGGCCGCGGCCAGCGACTCCTCGTAGCGCCAGACGTGCACCACGCGCAGGGGCAGCCCCCGGCGTACGGCCTCCCTGGCGGCCCAGTCCAGCGCCGCCAGGCTCTCCTCGGTACCGTCCACCCCTGCCGTGATCGGGCGTGTCATGCGTCGGGCCTCCTCGTGATCCGCTTCCCCGGTGCCAGTCTTCACCACTTCGCAACCGGGTCGTTCGGACCGGGTGCCCGCCATATACCCGGAGCGGACCCCGGCCATCGAACATACGATGGGCGGGAACCGGTGCGGTGGGCCCAGCGACACCGTGCCGCGCAACCGATCGCTCGGGGTGGGAGAGGCATGGCACAGGCCGCCGCCGACACAGCGCGGACCGTCATCCTGACCGTGGACGACGACCCGGGGGTCTCCCGCGCCGTCGCCCGCGACCTCAGACGGCGCTACGGCGAGTCGTACCGGATCGTGCGCGCCGAGTCCGGCGAGTCGGCGCTGGAGGCGCTGCGCGAGCTGAAGCTCCGCGGCGACCTGGTCGCGGTGATCCTCGCCGACTACCGGATGCCGCAGATGAACGGCATCGAGTTCCTGGAAGAGGCCCTTGACGTGTACCCGGGGGCGCGCCGGGTGCTGCTGACCGCGTACGCGGACACCAACGCGGCGATCGACGCGATCAACGTCGTCGACCTGGACCACTACCTGCTCAAGCCGTGGGACCCGCCGGAGGAGAAGCTCTACCCGGTGCTGGACGACCTGCTGGATGCCTGGCGCACCAGCGCCTACCGGCCCGTGCCCAGCACCAAGGTCGTGGGGCACCGGTGGTCGGCACGCTCCTCGGACGTGCGCGAGTTCCTGGCCCGCAACCAGGTGCCCTACCGCTGGTACTCGGTCGAGGAACCGGAGGGGCAGCGGCTGCTGGCCGCCGCCGGGCAGGACGGGCAGCGGCTGCCGCTGGTGATCACCCCGGACGGCACGGTGCTGGTCGAGCCCGAGGCGCCCGAACTGGCCGCGCGGGTGGGCCTGGCGACCATGCCGACGGCCGACTTCTACGACCTCGTCGTGATCGGCGGCGGGCCCGCCGGGCTCGGGGCCGCCGTCTACGGGGCCTCGGAGGGGCTGCGGACGGTGCTCGTGGAGCGCTCGGCGACCGGCGGCCAGGCCGGGCAGAGCTCCCGGATCGAGAACTACCTGGGCTTCCCGGACGGCGTCTCCGGTGCCCAGCTCACCGACCGGGCGCGGCGGCAGGCCGCCAAGTTCGGCGCCGAGATCCTCACGACGCGCGAGGTGACGGCCCTGGAGGTGAACGGGGCGGCGCGGATCGTGCGGTTCGCGGACGGCTCGGCGATCGCGGCGCACAGCATCATCCTGGCGACGGGTGTGCAGTACCGGCAGCTGGAGGCCGAGGGCTGCACCGATCTGACGGGCTGCGGGGTGTTCTACGGCTCGGCGCTGACCGAGGCGTCCTCCTGCCAGGGGCACGACGTGTACATCGTCGGTGGCGCCAACTCGGCCGGGCAGGCGGCGATGTACCTGTCCAGGTTCGCCAAGTCGGTGACGCTGCTGGTGCGCGGCGCCGACCTGTCGGCGTCGATGTCGCACTACCTGATCCAGCAGATCGAGGAGGCGCCGAACATCGCGGTGCGCAGCCACACGGTGGTCCACGCGGCGCACGGGACCGACCGCCTGGAGCGCCTGACGCTGCGCCACGTGGCCGGCGGGGAGACCGAACAGGTCGAGGCGCAGTGGATGTTCGTGTTCATCGGCGCGGCCCCGCTGACCGACTGGCTGGGCGACACGGTGGCGCGCGACGGGCGCGGGTTCATCCTGGCCGGCCCCGACCTGACCGCCGACGGACGGCCGCCGGCGGGCTGGGAACTGGACCGGCCGCCTTACCACCTGGAGACCAGCATTCCCGGCGTGTTCGTCGCGGGCGACGCGCGCGCCGAGTCCGCCAAGCGCGTCGCGTCCGCCGTCGGAGAGGGAGCCATGGCCGTCATGCTCGTCCACCGGTATCTGGAGCAGTCATGAGCGGGCAGGTCCTGCCGTGCAACCCCAAGGAGATCGGCTCCCTGTTCCTCTTCGAGAAGCTGGCGCCCGAGCAGCTCGGGCGGCTGTGCAGCGAGGGCCGGGTGGAGCTGTTCCAGCCCGGTCAGGTGTACACCGAGGGTGACCCCGCCACCTGCTTCTTCGTGATGGTCGAGGGCACGGTCGTGCTGTCGCGGCGGGTGGGCCACGACGACGTGGAGGTGAGCCGGACCTCGCAGCGCGGGGTGTACGCGGGTGCCATGCAGGCGTACCTCGGGGACCGGGTGCGCCAGGTGTACAACAACTCGATGCGGGTGACGGAGCCGACCCGGTTCTTCGTGCTGCCGTCGGACACCTTCGCCGAGGTCATGAGCGAGTGGTTCCCGATGGCCGTGCACCTGCTGGAGGGGCTGTTCTTCGGTGCGAAGAGCGCCCAGGCGGCGATCGGGCAGCGGGAACGGCTGCTGGCGCTCGGCTCGTTGTCCGCCGGGCTCACCCACGAGCTGAACAACCCGGCGGCGGCCGCCGTCCGGGCCACCGCCACCCTGCGGGAGCGGGTGGCGAAGATGCGGCACAAGCTCGCCGTCATCGCCGAGGGCCCGTTCTCCCGGGACGCGCTGGCGAGTCTGATCGAGATCCAGGAGCGCACCGCCGAGCGGGTCGCCAAGGCCCCGGCGCTCAGTCCGCTGGAGGCGTCCGACCGGGAGGACACGCTCACGGACTGGCTGGAGGACCACGGCATCGACCACGGCTGGCAGCTCGCGCCCACGTTCGTGCAGGCCGGGCTCGACGTCGACTGGCTGGAGCAGGTCGCCGCCGCGGTGGACGCGGAGATCCTGCCGGGCGCGGTCGGCTGGCTCAACTACACCGTCGAGACCGAGCTGTTGATGAACGAGATCGACGACTCCACCACCCGGATCTCGCACCTCGTCGACGCGGCCAAGCAGTACTCGCAGCTCGACCGGGCGCCCTACCGCGTGGTGGACGTCCACGAACTGCTCGACAGCACGCTGCTGATGCTGTCCGGCAAGATCGGCTCGCGCATCCAGGTGGTCAAGGAGTACGACCGCACGCTCCCGCAGGTGCCCGGCTACCCGGCGGAGCTGAACCAGGTGTGGACCAACCTCATCGACAACGCGGTGTGCGCCATGAACGGCGCGGGCGGCGAGGGCACGCTGACCGTACGGACGGCGCTGGACCACGAGCGGGTGCTGGTCGAGTTCCGGGACACCGGCCCCGGGGTGCCGCCGGAGATCAGGAGCCGTATCTTCGACCCGTTCTTCACCACCAAGCCGGTCGGCCAGGGCACCGGGCTCGGCCTGGACATCTCCTGGCGGATCGTCGTCAACAAGCACCACGGCACGCTGCAGGTCGAGTCGGTGCCCGGCGACACCCGGTTCCAGGTGCTGCTGCCGCTGACCGCCGAGGTGCCGGACGAGGTGCCGGCCGAGATGTCCGCCCCGACCCCCGAGGAGGCAGCATGAGCGACGAGTCCGCGATCGACCCCGGGGTGCCGCCGAGCGGCACCGGGTGCGTGGAGTGCGAGGAGGCCGGCGGCTGGTGGTTCCACCTGCGACGGTGCGCCAGTTGCGGCCACATCGGCTGCTGCGACGACTCCCCCGCCAAGCACGCCACCGCGCACTACCGGGAGACCGGGCACCCGGTGATCCGCAGCTTCGAACCCGGCGAGGCATGGTTCTGGAACTTCGCCACGGACGAGCTGTACGCCTCGGGCCCCGAACTCGCCCCGCCGGAGAGCCACCCCGCCGACCAGCCCGCCCCCGGACCGGCGGGCCGGGTACCGGCGAACTGGGCGGAGACGCTGCGCTGAGGAACCGCCGGTAGGGCGCGAGAGCCCGCAGCACTCCGGCGCGGTTCAGTTCCGAAACCTCCGAGGGCACGCAGGGTCTCGTCGTTCGTCCTGCGGAGCTGTTCGTCGAGCGCCCGCAGGGCCCACCGTCCAGGGGGCGGCGTATCGAAGACGCCCGGTCAGCGGTGGCAGTCGAGGCTGTGCGGGGGGACGGCGTCGGCCAGGGTGCGCATGCCCTGGTCGTCGAGGTGCAGGTGGTCGCCGTTGTCGAGGTGGGGCCTGAGCCGTTCGGGGTCGTGGGGGCTGCGCAGGGCGCGGTCGAAGTCGGCGACCGCGTCGAACTCCCGGTCGGTGCGCAGGAAACGGTTGACCTCCTGGCGGACGGCCTCGGCGGCCGGGTCCCATTCGGGCCAGCTCTTGAACGGGGTCACGGTCGCGACCACCAGGCACTTGCCGGCCGCGTGCACCCGCCGGGCGAGGCCGCGGTAGCCGGCGATCAGGTCCGCCGCGGTGACGCCGGTGTGGGCCTTGAGGTCGTTCACGCCCTCGAAGAGCAGCACGGTGCGCACGCCGGGCAGGGAGAGGACGTCCCGGTCGAGGCGGTGCAGGGCGCTCGGCCCGGAGCCGTCGGCGAGCACCTTGTTGCCGGAGATCCCCGCGTCGGCGACGCCCCTGACCGTCGTGCCGGCTGCCGCTCCGGTCAGCCGTCTGGCGAGGTAGTCGGGCCAGCGCCGGTCCAGGCCGGCGCTGGACTGCCAGCCGTCGGTGAGGGAGTCGCCGAGCGCCGCCACGGCACCGGTGGCGGGGTCCGCGGGGCGCACGGAGACGGCGTCGAGGTACCACCAGGAGCCGGTCGTGTGCCGCCAGCCGGCCGCGCCTTGCGCTGCGCCGTGGTCGCCGTGGTCGCCGTGGGCGAGGTACGACGTCTGCAGGGCCATCCCGTGACCGGTGGCCGGTCCCGCCGCGTCCGGGGTGTGCAGGCTGACGGCCACGTCCGCGCCGGCGGGCACGTTCCCCGGCACCGGGTCGCTCCACACGAGCGCGCCGGCCGGGACGGTGACCGTACGGGACCCGGCGAAGGTCAGCGGGCGGTTGCTGCCCGGACGCAGTGCGGCGCCACGGGCGCGCAGCCCGGCGTGGACGCCGTCGAAGGTGAGCGGGCGGTCGCCGAAGGCGTTGGACAGGCGCACGCGCAGGTCGGTGCCGCCGACGCTGGTGCGCACGACGAGCCGGTAGCCGCGGCCGGCGCCGCCGTCGTCCAGGCGGTCGGCGCTCGCCGCCCAGGTGACCACCCCGGAGCCGGCGGGCGCGGGGACGCCCGGGACCGGCCGGGCGGGCGGTGCGGTGGCCCGGGCGGGTGCCGACTCGCAGGCGAGGAAGAGCAGCAGGACGGCGGCGACGCGGCACACGCACCGCGACCGGCCGTTCACCGGTGGTGGTCCCTGAGGATGACGGACCCGCCGGGCTCCGGGCGGGCCGTTGGGGACGTGCCTGCGTGTTCCACGAAGGCCATCGTCCCGCCGATGCCGTGCGGGCGCACCTCCGCCCGTGTCCGGCCGGGTCGGTCCGGACGCGCGGATGCCCCGCACGAGGCGGGGCATCCGGTCGAGCGGTGTGGTGCTGCCGTCCGTCAGTGGCGGGCGGCCGGCGTGTTGGCGGCGGTCACGTTGACCGCGGCCCACGCCTTGTCCACCGTCTTGTACTCGGTGCTGGTGGCCCCGTACAGGTCCTTGGCCGCCTTCAGCGTCGCGACACGCGCGTCGTGGAAGTCGGTGGTGGAGACCATGTAGCGGGTCAGCGCACGGTAGAAGATGGCGGTGGCCTTGGTACGGCCGATGCCCTTGACCGTGGAGCCGTTGAACGTCGGCGAGTTGTAGTTCACGGTGCCGATCGTCTTCTTGCCACTGCCCTCGGCGAGGAGGTAGTAGGCGTGCGAGGAGACGCCGGAACCGGCGTGCACCTCGGTGTAGTACGTGTCCGTCGACCAGTAGTCGACCGTGCCCTCGAGCTTGTCGAGCGAGGGGTGGTCGAGGCGGCGCAGGAACTTCTGGGCCAGGCCCAGCTTCTCGCCGATCAGGTAGTCCGGCGTGTCCTTGGCGTTCTTCGCGTAGAACTCAACGTTGGAGCCGAAGATGTCCGCGAGGGACTCGTTGAGCGCGCCGGGCTCGCCGTACTGGTTGCCGCGGTCGTCGACGAAGGTCGGCTCCAGCTTCGCGGTCGCCTCCACCACGCCGTGGGTCAGCTCGTGGCCGGTGACGTCGAGGACGACGAGCGGCTTCTTGAAGACGCTGCCGTCGCCGTCGCCGTACAGCATGCAGTTGCAGGTCGGGTCCCAGAACGCGTTGCCGACCTTGTTGCCCCAGTGGACCATGCCGCGGGCAGCCTTGGAGTTGTTGGCTATGCCCTTGCGGTTGAAGGTGCTCTTGTAGAAGTCCAGCGTCTTGGTGATGCCGAACTGGGCGTCGGCGGCGGCGCTGGCCCGGCTCGTGGTCGTGCCGTTGCCCCACACGTCGGTGGTGTTGGTGAACTTCGTGCCGGAGCCGAAGCTCTCCGTCTTCCGGTTCTTGGCGTCCCGGACCTCGGTGCCGTAGCGGGTCGGGTCCTTGAGCTGGTAGTGGCCGCGCGACGTCGCCGTGGTGGTGAGACCGACGTTGCCCACGAAGAGGGTCTTGCCGGTGCCGTGGGCGGTGGCCGGGTAGCTCGTCGCGCCGGAGACGCCCGAGCCGGCCAGGCCGGCGGAGCCGGAGCCGGAGGCGGTGCCGGTGGCCGGGTCGACCGTCTCGCCGCGCTTGCGCAGCGTGTCGATCAGCTTCGGCGACAGGAACTCGTCGGCGACGGGGGTGTTGCTGCGCACCTTGCCGGTGACGGCGTCGACGACGACGGTGCTCGCGCTGCCCTTGTCGGTCACCGTCACCTGGTAGGCCAGGGTGGCGGCGCCGTCACGGGCGTCCAGGACGAGCTGGGCGCTGCCGGCGTCGCCCTTGGCGGCCTGGGCGGCCTTCGCCGCGGCCTGACCGGCGGTCAGCTTGGCGCTGGTCGTGGCCGGCTTGACGGCGTGGTCGGCGGCGCGGGTGACACCCGCGTAGGCGAGCTGCCGGTTCAGGTGGACGACGAGGTCGCCGCCGAGCACCGGGAGTCCGTTGTGCGTACGGACGAAGCGGACGTGACGCGCGCCCTCGGGGTCGAGGAGCACGTCCTGGGCGTGGAGTTCGTCACCGTGCGAGACACCCGTCGCCGAAGCGTGGGCGAAGGCCGCGGTGCGCGCCGCCTCCACCACCAGCGTGGCGGTCGAGGTGGCGGACGCGGCGGACCGCTCCACCCCCGTGGAGGGACCCGCGAAGGCCGTACCGGCCAGGCCCGTGGCAGCCGTCGCCACCGCGACGGCGACCGCCACGGTACGTATGTGCGGTCTACGCAATCTGATCAGGGTTCCTTCGTTCGAAGGCAGCCGGAAGCACCAACCGCCTTGAGAAATGGCCCTGTTGAGGGCCATCGGGAGCTGGTCTGGCCCCCGGGGGCAACCCTTGCGGATCAGTCATGCACACGTAAAGCCGGAATGATCCATTTCGCGGGTTTCTATGGCAATCCTTTACAAATGCCATCCGCTGGGTGATCACTTGCCGACCCACTGTGTGTCGGCTGTGGAGACGCCCCCCTCTTCCCCTAGGTTCCCAGGCCGGAATGTGACCGATGTCGCATCAAGGGCCGCCGGAACGGACGGGAAAAGCAGATGATCTCATCAATCGTGGGCAAGGGTGCGGTACTCGGGACGATCGCACTGTCCCTGCTCGCGGTCCCGGCCCGGGCGGCCGGACCGCACACGGACCCGGAGGCGTCGGCGACGCTCCCGGCGCCCGACGCCACCGGCCTGATCGAGGTGCTGCGCACGGCGGTGACCGAGGGCGCGCCCGGGGCGCTGGCCGAGGTCGACGACAACGGCAGCAGCTACCGGCTGGCCCGCGGTGTGGCCGACCGCGGCACCCGGCAACTCATCAGCACCGACGACCGCTTCCGCATCGGCAGCGTGACCAAGACGTTCTCGACCGTGGTCCTGCTGCAGCTGGCGGACGAGCACCGGCTGGACCTCGACGCCCCGGTCGACCGCTACCTGCCCGGGCTGCTGCCGGACGACCGGATCACGGTCCGGCACCTGCTGAGCCACCGCAGCGGACTGTACGACTACACCAACGACATGTTCGCCCGGAGCGTCCCCGGCTTCGAGGCGGTGCGCGACAAGGTCTTCACCTACGGGCAGCTGGTCCGGCTCTCGCTCACCAAGCCCCGCACCAACGAGCCGGGCGCCGCCTACGCCTACTCGAACACCAACTTCGTCGTGGCGGGCATGCTCATCGAGAAGCTCACCGGACACCCGGTCAAGACCGAGTACGACAACCGCATCCTGAAGCCGCTGAAGCTGACCGACACCTTCTACGTCCACCCCGACACCCGGATCCCCGGCCGGTACGCCCGCGGCTACCTCACCCCCGACACCGCCGGCGCCCCGCTGGTCGACGCCACGGCCCAGACCGCGTCCTGGGCGCAGAGCGCGGGTGCCCTCATCTCCAGCGCCCGGGACCTGAACACCTTCTTCTCCGCGCTGCTCGGCGGGAAGCTGGTGTCCCCGGCACGGCTCGCCGAGATGGAGCGCTTCACCCGGGTCGATGCGAAGACGTCGTACGGTCTCGGGCTGCGCCGCCGCGATCTGTCCTGCGGTGTCTCGGTGTACGGCCACACGGGCGCGGTGCAGGGCTACTACACGTACGCGTTCGCCACGAAGGACGGCAGGCGCAGTGTCACCGCCGCGGCCACCACCTCGAACAACGGCAAGGTGCTCACCACCCTGGGCGGCGTGCTGGAGTCGGCGTTCTGCGGCAAGCAGGCCAAGGCCCGGAGCCTCCCCGCGGCCGGGGCGCCGGACCTGACACAGTAGCGGCGCGCGGGGAACGGCGGCGCCCCGGACGGGCGTGACGGAACCGCGACCTGGCGTGATCTTGGCGGAACGGCACCGTCCGGGACACGATGCCCCCCATGAAGGGTGATCTCTTTTCCAGTCAGCACATGGTCGCGCCGGCCGTCGAGCCGGGGATGTCCGTCGAGAACGCCAAGTGCATCAAGTACGCGGTCAGCGGCGAGATGTACGCCCGCCAGGGGGCGATGATCGCGCACCGCGGCAACCTGCAGTTCGAACGCAAGGGCCAGGGCGTGGGCGGCATGCTCAAGCGCGCGGTCACCGGCGAGGGCCTGCCCCTGATGGCGGTCCGCGGCCAGGGCGAGGTCTGGTTCGCGCACGAGGCGCAGAACTGCTTCGTCGTCGAGGTGGAGCAGGGCGACCAGTTCACCGTCAACGGCCGCAACGTCCTGTGCTTCGACCCGTCGTTGTCGTACGAGATCAGGACCGTCAAGGGCTCCGGCATCGCCGGCGGCGGCCTGTTCAACAGCGTGTTCAGCGGACAGGGCAGGCTCGGACTGGTCTGCGAGGGCAACCCGCTGGTCATACCGGTGTCGGCGCAGCAGCCGGTCTACGTCGACACCGACGCGGTGGTCGGCTGGACCGCGCACCTGCAGACCTCCCTGCACCGCTCGCAGTCGATCGGCTCGATGCTGCGCGGCGGTTCCGGTGAGGCGGTGCAACTGATGCTCCAGGGCGAGGGGTTCGTCGTGGTGCGGCCGAGCGAGGCGACACCCCAGAAGGCGCAGCAGCACTGACCCGCCCCGCGGGGCGGACCCCGCCGCGCGGTGATCGGGGCGCGAGGCAACCCCGGTGACCGTTCCCGCGTCTTGTCCGACAGCAGACCGAGCCCTGGCCCCCGGGTCAGGGCATGCTTTCGGCGTGCTATACACCCTATGTATACACGTCGTGTATAGAAAGGTACGCATGTACGGCAAGGCTTTCGCCCCCGAGTACCAGGGCGCCCTGACCACCCTGTCCGTGAACTCCTCGCTGACCGACGTGCTGGCCGAGGGCACCGAACGCCTGCGCGAGGCCGAGCGTTCGGGCAGCCCCGGCGAGGCGGCCCGCTGCGGGCTGGCCGTCGCCGAGGCGCACCGGCGGCTCGGCCAGGTGCGGGACGCCGACCGGGCCTGGAAGGCGAGCTACCGGGCGGCCCGCGAGGCCGGGGACACGGCCGCGATGGCCTGGGCGCTGTGGAGCGGCGGCACCCTCGCCCGCCAGCGCGGGGCGTTCCCGCTGGCCTGGCGGCTGCTCGGGCTCGCCGCCGAACTCGGCGAGCGGGGCGGGGACGTGGTGGTGCGCGGCTACTCGCTCGCCGGACTCGCCGAGACCGGCCGCATCCAGGGAGACTACGCCGCCGTGGCCCGCCTGCACGAGCAGTTGCTGGCCGAGGCCCGCCGGCGGGGGGAGGCCCGGCACACGGTGTGGGCGCTGGAGGGCATCGCCCAGATCCACCGCAACACCGGCGACCACGACCGGGCGTACGCGCTCTTCGCGGAGGCGGCCGAGATAGCCGAGCGGGCGGAGGACCGGCGTGGGCACGCCTGGGCGCTGCGCGGGCTCGCCGACGTCCTCTCGGTCCGCGACGGGGACACCGAGCGGGCGCTGGAACTGCTGGCCCGGGCCGAGGAGTCGTGCCGGGCGATGAACCTGTCCAGCGCGCTCGCCTACAACCACAAGATGCGCGGAAACGTGCTGTACCGCGCGGGCCGTTACCCCGAGGCGCGGGACCTGTACCGGCTGGCCCTGGAGGAGTTCCGCGCGATGAGCGAGCCGCGCGGTGAGGCGCTGTCCCGCCTCGGACTCGCCAAGTCGCTGGCCCGCCTCGGCCGCGACCGCGCCGAGACCGCGGCCGAACTCGCCGATCTGGCGGGCATCCTGGAGCGCTGCGGGCTGCGGCACGCACGGGAGATGGTGGCCCGCGCCCAGGAGGAGTTCGGCCTGGTGGCGGAGGCCGTACGGTGACCGCCCTCCCCTCGGCGGCGCAGGCACCGCCCCTCGCCTCCGGACTCCTCGACGACTGCCGGGAACTGGTGCGGCCCGCCCTCGCCGAGGCGGTGGGCCGGCTGCACCCGTGGACGGCCGAGATGGCCGGGTACGCCTTCGGCTGGTGCGAGGTCGGCGGCGCGCCGGCCGACGCGTCCGGCGGCAAGGGCGTACGGCAGGCGCTGGCACTGCTGGGCGCACGGGCGGCCGGGGCCGACGCGCGGGCCGGGGTCCCAGCGGCGGTCGCGGTGGAGCTGGTGCACGCCTTCTCCCTGCTGCACGACGACATCATGGACGGCGACGCGACCAGGCGGGGCCGCCCGGCCCTCTGGCATGCGTACGGCACCGGTCCCGCGGTGCTCGCCGGGGACGCGCTGTTCGCCCTGGCCGTGGAGACCCTCGCGACGGCGCCCGGCGGACCCGGTGCGGTGCGGCTGCTGTCCGCCGCGCTGGCCGACCTGGTCCGCGGGCAGGCCGACGACCTGCTGTTCGCCGCGCGGCCCTGGACCGGGCCGCGGCGGGTGACGCCCGAGGAGTACCGGGTGATGGCCGAGCACAAGACGGGCGCGCTGCTCGGCTGCGCGGTGGCGCTGGGCGCGGCGCTCGGCGGGGCGTGCGGGCCGGACGTGGCCGCGCTGGACCGGGCCGGGCGCCATCTGGGCGTCGCCTTCCAGCTGGTGGACGACGTGCTCGGCCTCTGGGGCGACCCGGCCGTCACCGGCAAGCCGGTGGGCGGCGATCTGCGCGAGGGCAAGAAGACCTTCCCGGTCCTGGCCGCCCTTGACTCCCCCGCCGCCCGTCACCTGCCCGCACTCCTGGCCGGACCGGGCCGCGCCGAGGAGGCGGCGGCGCTGGTCGAACAGGCCGGCGGCCGTGCCGCCGCGCTGGCCGAGGCCCACGCGCACACCGCCGCCGCACGGGCCCTGCTCGCCCGGCCGGCGCTGGCCGCCGGTCCCGTCGCCGAGCTGCTGGGACTGCTCGACCGGCTGGCGGACCGCCCCTGGTGAAACGGTGTTGACCCGGTCCCCTCCGGCGGGTCAGGGTGCCAACGGCGCGGTCCCCAGTCCCGCGCCGGGAAGGTGAACCACCTTGATCGGCATCTCGGACATCGAAGCCGCCGCCCGGCGGATCGCCGGACACGTCGTACGGACGCCGACGGTACCGAGCCCGGGGCTCACGGCGCTGCTCGGCGTCCCGGTCACCGCCAAGCTGGAACTGCTCCAGCGCACCGGCTCGTTCAAGGCGCGCGGGGCGACGGCCAAGCTGCTGTCGCTGAGCGAGGCCGAGCGGGCGGCCGGGGTGGTGGCGGTCAGCGGCGGCAACCACGGCATCGCCCTCGCGGTGATGGCGGCGGCCCTCGACGTGAAGGCGACCGTGGTCATGCCGCGCACCGCTCCGGCCCGCTCCATCGAGCTGGTCGAGCAGGCCGGGGCGTCGCTGCGGCTGACCGACGGCATGGACAGCGCCTTCGCATTGGTGCTCCGGCTGCGGGACGAGGGCCTCACCCTGGTCCACCCGTTCGACGACCCGGTCGTGATCGCCGCCCAGGGCACCGTGGGTCTGGAGCTCGCCGAGGACGTGCCGGACGGCGAGGAGCCCACGGACGTGCTGGTCAGCGTCGGCGGCGGGGGCCTGATCGCCGGAGTGGCGGCCGCGCTGCGCGCCCGCTTCCCGGACGTGCGGGTGTGGGGTGTGGAGACGGAGGGCGCCGAGGCCATGGCCGCCGCGCTGCGGGCGGGCGGCCCGGTGCAGGTGCCGGTGTCCTCGCTCGTCACCACGCTGAGCGCGCCCTCGGTGTCCCGGCTGACCCACGACCATGTGTCGGCGCTGGTCGAGGAGGTCCTGGTGGTGCCGGACCGGGAGGCCGTGCGGGGCTGCCTCGACCTCGCGGACCGGGCCAAGCTGTGGGCGGAGCCGGCCGCCGGCTGCCTGGTGCCGGCGGCCCGGCAGGTCGTGGAACGGGTCGGCGGCGGCGCCCGGCTGGGTCTCGTGGTGTGCGGCGGGAACACCACCCCCGCCGAGATGTACGGCTGGGCGGACAGCTTCGGGCTGCTCTGAACGCGTCCCCAACCGGACGTTTACCGTCGGTTACCCGCAGGTGGATCCCGTCCCGCACATCCGTTCCCCAAACTCCCCGGCCACCGCAGGTTTTGAATAAAAGGCAAGAAGGGGGCCCGAGTTGAAGATTCTTTGAACACACCCCCACGGGCCGCGCGTACCTCTGGGAAAGGACGAGTCGGGGGTTTCAGCGAGGTATGACCATGGTCGAGCCGCACGTCCACACATCCGGGCCGGTGGCCGGCCGGTACCGGCTGGTCGAGGTCGTCGCGCGGGAGACGAACCGTCTGTGGTGGCACGCCGAGGACGTGACGGCGCACCGGTCCCTGCTGGCGTCGCAGGTCGCCCTCCCGGCGGACTGCGACGCCGACACCCTGCGCCGCGCCACCGCCCGGGTCGTGCGCACCTCGGAGATCATGCGGCTGCTGTGCCCCGGCCGGGTCGCCGCCGTCGTGGACGCCGTCGTGGAGGGGGGCGACCTGTGGACGGTCGCGGAGCGGATCGACGGCACCCCGCTGAGCGAACTCCTCGACCGTACGGGCCCGTTCGGGCCGGCGCGGGCGGCCCGCATCGGCCTCGACGTGCTCGACGTGCTCCAGGCCGCGCACGACGAGGGCATCACCCACGGCGAGCTGAGCCCCGGGCAGATCTTCGTCCCGGACTCGGGCCCGGCCGTCGTCGCCGGGTTCGGCCTGGCGGGCACGACCCTGGTGCCCAGGCTCACCGCGCCGTCGTACGCCTCACCGGAGCAGGCCCGCGACGAGCGCATCGGGCCGGCCGCCGACCTGTGGGCGCTCGGCGCCGTCCTCTACACCTCGGTCGAGGGACGCCCGCCGTTCCGCGACCGCGGCCGGCCCGACGCCACCCTGCGGGCCGTGGACCGGCTGCCCCTGCGCGCCCCGCTGCGCACCGGCGAACTCACCCAGGCCGTGCAGGGGCTGCTGCGCAAGAACTCCCGCGAGCGACTGACCCGGCCGGTGGTCCGCGCGGCCCTGACCCGTGCCCTCGACGACGACACCGCCCCGGACCCCGCCCCCTGTCCCTCCCCCGCGCCCGCACCGCCACCGGCGCCCCGGCCCGGCGACGAGACGGCATCGGGGAGCGGGGCCGCGGCCGAACCCTGGTCCGACGACGCGCCCGCGCCAGGGCCCGATACCGCGGGCACGCCCGGGCCCGGCGACGCATCCGCGGCCTGGCCCGGCGACGCACACGCGCCCCGGACCGATGGAGCCCGGCCCGGTTCCGCGTCCGCGCCCTGGTCCGACGACGCACCGGCGCCCTGGCCCGGCGACGCATCCGCGGCCTGGCCCGGCGACGCACGCGCGCCCCGGACCGAGGCCGCGCCCGGCGACGGCACCTCCGGGTCGGACGGCGGGCACACCGCACCGCGGTGGCGCGGGGCGGCCCGCGGACGCCTGCTGACGGCGGTCGGCACCACGCTCGCGGTCGTCACCGTCGCCGCCGCCGTGCTGGCCGCCACCCACCACCTGCCCGGCCTCTCCGGCGCAGGGGCGGCCGGCCGGCCCGGCGCGGCCTCCGCCCCGCCGGCCGAGGGCACCGCGGGGCGCACGCCCGGCCGGAGCACCGGCCCGGCCCCGACCACCGCCGGCCCGGCCCCGACCACCGCCGGCCCGGGCCCGAGCGCCACCCCCGGCGGCTCCGCCGCCGTCCCGGACGGCTACCGCCGCTACACCGCCCCCGAGGGCTTCTCCGTGGCGCTGCCGGACGGCTGGAAGCGGCTGAGCACCGTGCGCGCCTCCCGACTGGTCTATCGCGTCACCTTCGGAACCGGCGACGGCTCCCCGGCCCTCGCCGTCACCCACAGCGACCGGGTCGGCCCGGACCCGGCCGCCGTGTGGCGCGACGACGTCGAGCCGCAGCTCAGGCAGCTCCCCGGCTACCAGCGGGTGGCCGGCGCGGTGCCCACCACCTACCAGGGGCACCGCGCCGCCGACCTGGAGTGGCTGTCCGGGACCGGGGACGCGCGGGCGCACACCTTCGGCCGCGGTTTCCTGCTCGGCGGCGGGCAGGGCTTCTCCCTGCGCTTCACCACGCCTGCGGCCGCCTGGAACACCGCCGCGAACCGCCTGGCGCTGCGGACCTTCCTGGGCACCTTCCGCCCGTCCGGCGGCTGACCCGCCCGTGCGGGGGCCGACCCGCGCGGTCGGCCGTTTTCGGTCCCTCAGCCCGGGGACTCGCCTTCCATGGTGCAAATCGGATACACGATGATGACCGAACAGGCCGGTCCCCGTGACCTGGTGGACCACGTGGTGCGCGCCGAGGAGGCGGGCTTCGACTTCTCGGTGACCTCCGACCACTACTTCCCCTGGCTGCGGGCGCAGGGCCACGCCCCCTACGCGTGGAGCGTGCTCGGCGCCGCCGCGCAGGCCACCTCGCGGATCGGGCTGATGACGTACGTGACCTGCCCGCTGATCCGCTACCACCCGGCGGTCGTGGCGCAGAAGGCGGCGACCATGCAGCTGCTCGCGGAGGGCAGGTTCCGGCTCGGGCTGGGCGCCGGCGAGAACCTCAACGAGCACGTGGTCGGTGGCGGCTGGCCCCCGGTGGACGTCCGCCACGAGATGCTCGAGGAGGCCGTGGGGATCATCCGCTCCCTCTTCGAGGGCGGCCACGTCACGCACCACGGCACGCACTACGACGTGGAGTCGGCACGGCTGTGGGACCTGCCCGACGAGCCGACGCCGATCGGCCTCGCGGTCTCCGGCGAGCGGTCCTGCAAGCTCGCCGGCGAGCTGGCCGACCTGGTCATCGCCACCGAGCCGAAGAAGGGCCTGCTGGACGCCTTCGACCGGCACGGCGGGACCGGCAAGGGACGGGTGGGGCAACTCCCGGTGTGCTACGACCCGGACCGGGAGGCGGCGGTCAAGCGGGCGCACGCCCAGTTCCGCTGGTTCGGCCTCGGCTGGAAAGTCAACGCCGAGCTGCCGCACCCCGACTCCTTCGAGTCCGCCACCCAGTTCGTGACCACCGACGACGTCGCCTCGTCGATCCCCTGCGGCGACGACCCGGACGCCTTCGTGGAGGCCGTGCGCCCCTACGCCGAGGCCGGCTTCGAGGAGATCGCCCTGGTGCAGATCGGCGGCGACTCGCAGCCGGAGTTCCTCGACTGGTCGGCGAAGACCCTGCTGCCCGCCCTGCGGGAGGCGCTCGGCTGACCCGCGAGGCCCTACCGCTACCCGAACCCGCGAAATTCAGTCGGCCGGGTGAGCATTGCTGGCGGGAAAGGGGTACTAGAGGGCTCTATGCCGATCGTCTCGGAGGCCCTCGCGTGAACCCGTTCGTGCACAGAACACTGGTGGTACAGCTCCAGGCGGGCGGTACCGGCCGGTGTCCGGTGCTCGCCCACCTGAGTTACGACGCCGACGACCCGTTCGCCGTCACCGTCGTGTTCGGTCACGACGGCCATGTGCTGGCCCGCTGGCGGCTGGACCGGGAGATGCTCGCCGACGGCCTGGTCAAGAGCGTCGGCGTCGGGGACGTGCGGCTCCGCCCGGTCGACACCGGCATGTCGCGCGATTCGCGCGAGCTGCGGATGGAGTTCCTCGGGGACGCCCGGCCCGACGGCGGGCGGCACCACGCGGTGGTGTTCGCCTGGGCGCCCACCGTCGCCGCGTTCCTGCGCGAGACGCACCGGGTGGTGGCGCCCGGGCAGGAGGAGGTCCCGGTCGACGAACTGCTCGCGGACATCCTCAGCGGGGCTGAGTAGCGGTACTCATGCCCGGGCCCGCCGGCCGGCACCACGATGGGGTTCCTTCGACGCCGAGGCCAAGGAGCCCCGCCATGACCGCAGTGCACTCCCTCGCACCCTCCGTGCCGCGCCGCGTGCCGCCCGCCGTGTTCGCGGGCGTGGCCGCCGTGGGCCTCGCCGTGTCGGCGTGGGACGTGCGCGACCGCACCACCTGGTTCCTGGAGACGTTCTGGGCCCTGGCCGGGCTGCCCCTGGTGGTGCTGCTCTGGCGGCGCTTCCCGCTCACCGGGCTGCTGTGCGGCCTGCTGGCCGCCCACACCCTGGTGCTCGCGGTCGGCGGTCACTACACGTACGCGCAGGTGCCGGCGGGCGACTGGGTGCGGGACGCCTTCGGGCTGTCGCGCAACCCTTACGACCGGTTCGGGCACCTGATGCAGGGCTTCGTCCCGGCCGTCCTGGTGCGCGAACTGCTCACCCGTACCTCGCCGCTGCGCGGCAGCCGCTGGCTGGCGCCTCTCACCGTGTGCGCCTGCCTCGCCTTCAGCGCCTTCTTCGAGCTGCTGGAATGGGCGGCCGCCGAGATCGGCGGGCACGGCGCGGACGCCTTCCTCGCCACCCAGGGGGACGTGTGGGACACGCAGTGGGACATGTTCTGCGCCCTGATCGGCGCGGTGCTGTCGCTGCTGGTGCTCAGCAGGGTGCACGACCGTCAGCTCGCGGCCCTGGAGGCCCGCGCCGCCGCCTAGGGCGTCGTGTCCGCCGCTACTTGTGCGGCTCGGCCGGCCGGTCCGGCCGGCCGGACGTCTCGTGCGGCCCGCTGGTGTGCTGCCGGCGTGCCCACAGGGGAAGGGCGTACCAGCACAGCAGGTACCAGGTGACCACCCCCGCGACCAGCCAGGGCACGTAGGGGTCGTGCGTGGCCACCCGCAGGACGAGCAGCAGGGACGAGGTCATGGTGGCGAGCAGCAGGAGCAGCCCGACGAACGTCATACGGGAGGCCAGCCGCACCGCCTGCGGCTTGACCCGGCGGCCCGCGACCAGACGATGCAGGGAGACCGGGCCGATGAGGGCGCCGGTCGCGCAGGCGCCCAGCACGACGGTCACGATGTAGATGACCTGGTCGAGGTGGGCGAGGGTGGCGTACTTCGCCTGGAAGACGACGGTGAGCAGGAACCCGAAGAGGATCTGGACGCCGGTCTGGGCCACCCGGACCTCCTGGATCAGCTCGGCCCACATCCGGTCGGCCCGCTCCTCCTCCGTCTCGTCGCGCCCCGTGCGCCGTCCCTCCTGCGTCATGCGGTGCGTGTAACCGTCGGGGCGTTCGTTCAAACGGTTGGTGCTCCGGGCGTCACCAGCGGTGCTCGACCTGCTCCTTGATCCGCCGCTCGTACAGGTCGCGGATCGCGGTGAAGGTCTCCTCGGGCAGCGGCGGCAGCTTGGCGGCGGCCGCGTTGGCGCGGGCCTGGTCCTGGTTGCGGGCGCCGGGGATCACCGTGGTGACTCCGGGCTGCTCGATGATCCAGCGCAGCGCGAGCTGGGCCGGGGTGAACCCCTCGGGGGTGAGCGCGGCGAACTCGGCCGCGGCCTCGACGCCGGTCGCGTAGTCGACCCCGGAGAAGGTCTCGCCCTGGTCGAACGCCTCGCCGTGCCGGTTGTAGGTGCGGTGGTCGTCAGCGGCGAAGACGGTGTCCTTGGTGTACTTGCCCGACAGCAGGCCGGACGCGAGCGGCACGCGCGCGATGACGCCGACGCCCGCCTCACGGGCCGCCGGGAGCACCTCGTACAGGGGCTTCATGCGGAACGGGTTGAGGATGATCTGCACGCTCGCCACGTTCGGGCGGGCGATCGCGCTGAGCGCCTCGGCGCAGGTCTCCACGCTCACGCCGTACGCGGCGACGCGCTGCTCCTCGACCAGGGTGTCGAGGGCGTCGAACACCTCGTCGGAGGAGTACACGGGGGTCGGCGGGCAGTGCAGTTGCACCAGGTCGATGCGGTCGACGCCGAGGTTGCGGCGGGACCGGTCGTTCCAGGCACGGAAGTTGTCCAGGACGTAGTTGGCGGGGATCTGCTCCACCCGGCGGCCCATCTTGGTGGCCACCAGGACGTGCAGGTCGGGCCTGCTGCTCAGGAACGTGGAGATGGTCGACTCGCTGCGCCCGTCGCCGTACACGTCGGCCGTGTCGAAGAAGGTCACGCCCGCCTCGGCCGCCGCCTCCAGGACCTTCTCGGCCTCCTTGTCGTCCACGTCGCCCCAGTCGGCGCCCAGCTGCCATGTGCCGAGGCCGACGACCGATGCCCACTGACCCGACCTGCCGATTACGCGTTCGTCCATGGCGCCAGTGTGTCATCAGGGCGCGTGTGCCGCGGAACGGGGCGCTCCGCCGGGCCGCCGGTGCGTCGCCCGGTCGGCCGGGTGCCCGGCGCCGGGTCCGGGTCCGGCGGCACGGGTGGGCGCGGTGGGTCAGGCGGGGCGGGACGGACCGGAGGCCCGGTGTGCGTCCGGTCCGGGCGTCAAGTGCGCCTGTACGAGGGGGCCGTAGCGGTCCGCGATGGCGTCGGTGCCGGTCTCGCGCAGGTGCGGCCCGCGCGCGATGCCGTACATGACACCGAGGCCGAGGAGCGCGGCGACGGCGAGTTCGGCGCGCAGGCCCGCGTCGGGGCCGGGGAGCCGGCCGGCGAGGCGTTCGGTCACCTGGGCGCGGAAGTTGGCCCGCAGGACGTCGCCGTGGTCGCCGTGCAGGGGGGCGAAGGCGATGCGCAGCAGCGGGTCGGCTCCGCGCTCGCGCTGGCTGGCCAGCACATGGCGGACCATGTGCCGGCCCAGCTCCTCCAGGGGTGCGTCGAGCAGGTCGTCGGCGTCGGTGTCGAAGGACATCACGCGGGCGAAGAGGGTGTCCTTGTTTCCGAAGTACTTCAGGATCAACGGCGGGCTGACACCGGCCCGTTCGGCGACGGCGCGCAGCGTGATGTCGGCGTGGGCGTGCCGGGCCAGCAGGTACCGGGCCGCCTTCAGGATGGCGGCCTTGGTGGCCTCCGCGTCGCGGCGGCCCGTGGCGGCCGGCGCGGGACCGGACGGAGTGCTCACGGCACTCACGCTCCCTCCATCGCCCCGTCGCGCGCGCCCCGGGTGGCGCCCCGGGCCGGCCGGGTGTCGTCGGAGGGACGGTCGCCGGGGATCGACAGGGCCGCGGCGCAGGCGGCCAGGGCGACCGCGCCGGCCATCGCGAACGCCAGCAGGTAGCCGTGCAGCGTGGGCACGGCGAGGCCGCCGAGCGGGCTGCTGTGGTGCACGAGGACGGCGGCGACGGCGGCGCTGGAGGTCGCCTGGCCGATGGTGCGCATCAGGACGTTGACCCCGTTGGCGGAGGCCGTCTGGCCGGCCGGGACGGCGCGAAGGATCAGAGTGGGCAGCGCCGAGTAGGCGAGGGTGGTGCCGGTGGCGACCACGGTGGCACCCAGGATGATCATCCACAGGTCGCGGCTGTCGGCGATGCGCAGCGCGTAGCCGCAGGCGATGACGGCGGCCCCGAGCGCGAGGGTGATACGGGGACCGCGGGCCGCCGAGATGCGGGCGGACAGCGGCGAGAAGAGCAGCATGGTGACGCCGCCGGGCAGCAGGCACAGGCCGGTGGCGACGATCGAGAGCCCGAGGCCGTAGCCGGTCGCCTTGGGCGCCTGGACGAGCTGGGCGGTCACGAGCGAGTTGGCGTAGAAGGCGAACCCGGTGAGCAGGGCGGCCACATGGGACAGGCCGACCCGGGGCCGGCTGACCAGGCGCAGGTCGACGAGCGGGCGCGGGGTGCGCAGTTGCTGCCACCACCACAGGGCGAGGACGGTGACGGCCGTGGCGAACAGGCCGAGGACCCGCGGGCTGCCCCAGCCCCAGGTGCCGCCCTGCGAGACGGCGAGCAGCAGGCAGGTGAGACCGGCGGCGATGCCGAGGGCGCCGAGCACGTCGAAGCGGCCCGGTTCACGTACGGGCGACTCCTTGACCGCCCACCAGGTGGCCGTCACGCCGGCCGCTCCGAGGGCGCTGGTCAGCCAGAACATGGTGTGCCAGTCGGCGTACTGGATGACGAGCGCGGCGAGCGGCAGGCCGAGGGCGGCGCCGATGCCGACCGTGGAGCTCATCAGGGCCACCGCCGAACCCCGTCGCTCCGGGGGGAGTTCGTCGCGCAGGATGCTGATCGACAGCGGGACGACGGAGGCGGCGGCCCCCTGCAGCGCGCGGGCGGCGATCAGTACGGCGATGTCGGAGGAGAGCGCGCACATGACCGAGCCCGCGGTCATCAGCACGAGGGCGGCCGTGAGGACCCGGCGCTTGCCGTACATGTCGCCGGCCCGGCCGAGCACCGGGGTGAGCACCGCGCCGGAGAGCAGGGTCGCCGTGACCATCCAGGAGACCGTCGCCGCGGAGGCCCCGGTGAGCCGGGGCAGGTCGGGCAGGAGCGGGACGACCACGGTCTGCATGACCGCCATGAGGATGCCGCCCGACGCCAGCACCGGAATGGTGAGGCGGTCCCGCAGCGGGGGCGCCCCGGGGGTGGTGCCGGACGGCGGTGGTATCGGGGCGGGATCCTGGTCCATCGACGCTCCTGCGGGCAGCACGGAATACAGGTGAATGACCATTCACCTTATCCAGTGAATGACCATTCACCAAGGCGGCCGGGGGCGGACGGGGGATCCGGTGCTAGTCCCGGTCGCCCGCCGACCGGGACTGCAGGGCGCGGGCCACCCGGGGACCGAGCCGGCGCTTGAGGGTGCGCAGGGCGTCGACCCGGCCGGCGGCCTTGTCGAGGCCGTAGTAGAGCTGGGGCGGGACGTACGGCAGCAGGGGCGAGTGGCGCTGGCCGAGCAGCGCGAACATACGGTGCGGCGGCAGGCCGATGTAGCGGGGCAGGTCCTCGTACCAGCGGGCGCTGTGGCGGGCCGCGCTCTGCGCGCCGAGCAGTTCGGACCGGCGGCGGCGCTCGTAGCCGGCCAGCGCGTCGGGCAGGGCGGTGTGCTCGCGCAGGGCGGCGGCCAGACCCATGGCGTCCTCCAGGGCGAGGGTGGTGCCGGCGCCGATGGAGTAGTGGGTCGTGTGGGCCGCGTCGCCGAGCAGGACGAGGTTGCCGCGGTGCCAGGTGCGGTTGGTGAGGGTGCGGAACCGCGGCCAGGGCAGGGGGCCGCCGGCCGGGGAGCGGCCGGTGAGCGGGTGGCCGTCGAGGATCCCGGCGAAGAGTCTCGCCAGCAGGGCGAGCGCCTCGCCCTCGTGCGCGCGGTCCAGGCCGAGGCCGGTGAGGGTTCGCGGGGAGCACTCCACCACGCAGGTGCTCCGCCCGTCGCCGCAGGCGTAGCCGTAGGCCCAGATCCATCCGTGACCGGTCTCGGTGAAGGCGAAGGTGAAGGCGTCGAAGACCTTGTCGGTGCCGAGCCAGGCGTAGTGGTTGCGGCCCTCCTGGAACCGGGCGCCGAAGTGGTCGGCGTACCGGGTGCGCAGAGCGCTGTGGACGCCGTCGGCCGCCACGACGAGGTCGGCCTCCGGCAGGTCGTCGGGCGTGACCTCGGACCCGAACTCGAGGCGCACGCCGAGCGAGCGGGCGCGGTCGGCGAGGATCGCGAGGAGGCGGTGGCGGCTGATGCCGTGGCCCTCGTCGCCGGGCTGCCGGGTGATCTGGCCGCGCACATGGGCCACGCCCTGGTCCCAGTGCACCGAGTGCTCCGCGACGGCGCGGGCGGAGTCGGGGTCGTGGCGGTGCAGCCGGTCGAGCAGGGTGCGCCAGTAGGTCACGCCCCAGCCGTGGGCCGAGCCCTCGGGGTCGCGTTCGTGGACGGTGACGTCGTGGGCGGGGTTCTGCCGCTTGAGCAGGATGGCGAGGTACAGGCCCGCCGGGCCTCCCCCGACACAGACGACCTTCACTTCGCACCCCTTCTGGTCACCGAACGTGCCCGGACGGGACCGCACCGTAGCAGGGGACGCGGGGGCGGCGCGGGACTCCGGGAACGCGTCAGTCTTCCGTGGTGACCGGTGCCACTCGGGCGGGCCTCCCAGGAGAAGGATCACCGGAACGGGGCGCGCGCCGGCAAGGAATTCCCTGTTCCGCGGCGGACGGCACCCCCGCGCGAGCAAGATCATCTTGGTTCAACCTTGCACGGCATGTGGGTAATTGTCCGGATCGCAGCCAACCGGTTAGGGGTGATTTCCCCCCGTCCCGGGCGGCCCGGTAGGCATGCGGGGTCACCACTCGAACACCTTTCCCGGAGGACCCGCATGCCCGAACTCACCCGCCGCCGCGCGCTGACCACGGCGGCCGCGCTCGCCGCCACGGCGGGCGCCGCCGGCCTCGTCGCGCCCGCCGCGTCGGCCGCCCCGGCCACCGGACACCAGCACGGCTCACCGGAGTCCTTCGACGAGGTCTACAAGGGCCGCCGGATACAGGGCCGCCCCTCGGGCATGGGGAGTCACCACCACGAACACGGGGGCGGCTGGTCCGTGTTCGTGGACGGGGTGGAACTGCACGTGATGCGCAACGCCGACGGCAGCTGGATCAGCGTCGTCAGCCACTACGACCCGGTGCCCACCCCGCGGGCCGCCGCCCGGGCCGCGGTGGACGAGCTGCAGGGCGCCCCGCTGCTGCCCTTCCCCGCCAACTGACCGCCCCAGACCAGGACTTCCGGAGCACCACGCACATGACCGTACGCAAGAACCAGGCCGCCCTGACCGCCGACGAGAAGCGCCGGTTCGTGAACGCCGTCCTCGAACTCAAGCGCAACGGACGCTACGACGAGTTCGTCCGCACGCACAACGCCTTCATCATGGCCGACACCGACACCGGCGAGCGGACCGGCCACCGCTCCCCGTCCTTCCTGCCCTGGCACCGCAGGTTCCTGCTCGACTTCGAGGGGGCGCTGCAGTCGGTGGACTCCTCGGTGGCGCTGCCCTACTGGGACTGGAGCACCGACCGCACGGTGCGCGCCGCGCTGTGGGCGCCGGACTTCCTCGGCGGCACCGGACGCGCCACCGACGGCCGGGTGATGGACGGCCCGTTCGCCGCCTCCGCGGGCAACTGGCCGATGAACATACGCGTCGACGGACGTACGTTCCTGCGCCGTGCCCTGGGCGTGGGGGTGCGCGAGCTGCCCACGCGCGCCGAGGTGGAGTCGGTGCTGGCGATCTCCGCGTACGACGCGGCGCCGTACAACAGCTCCTCCGACGGGTTCCGCAACAACCTGGAGGGCTGGCGCGGGGTCAACCTGCACAACCGCGTCCACGTGTGGGTCGGCGGGCAGATGGGCACCGGGGTCTCCCCCAACGACCCGGTGTTCTGGCTGCACCACGCCTACGTCGACAAGCTGTGGGCCGAGTGGCAGCGCCGGCACCCGGACTCCGGCTACGTGCCGGGCGGCGGGACGCCGGACGTCGTCGACCTCGACGAGACGATGAAGCCGTGGAACGACGTGCGGCCGGCGGACCTGCTGGACCACACCAAGTTCTACACGTTCGACGCCTGACGGGACATCGGCCGGTCCCCGGTCAGGCGTCCGCCGTACGGCACTCCGGGTGGCCCCAGCCCTCGGCGTTCTTGGCGATGGACTCACCGGCGGCGTAGGAGCGGCCGCACAGGCAGCGGCCCGGGAACTTCGCCTTGATGGTGCGCGAGGACGCTCCGCCGCCGGTGCGGCGGGGCGCCTTCTTCCGCGCGGGCGCCGCCTTGGGGGTGCCGGGCGAGGCCGGCGGCTCCGGCGAGCCGAGCGCGCTGCCCGCCGCCTCCTGCGCCGAGGCCGCCTGGCTGGCCGCGCGGTCGGCGAAGTCGTTCAGCGGATCGCCGTCGACCTGGTGGGCGGGGACGTAGCGGAAGTCGACGGAGCGGCCCTCCAGCAGCGCGTCGATGCGGACCACCAGGTCCTGGTTGGCGACCGGCTTGCCGGCGGACGTCTTCCAGCCGTTGCGCTTCCAGCCCGGCAGCCAGGTGGTGACGGCCTTCATCGCGTACTGGGAGTCCATCCGGACCTCCAGCGGCACGTCCGGCTCGACGGCGGTCAGCAGCCGCTCCAGCGCGGTGAGTTCGGCGACGTTGTTCGTGGCCCGGCCGAGCGGGCCCGACTCCCAGCGGGCGGGGGCCCGCTCGTCGTCCGAGACCACCCACGCCCATCCGGCCGGTCCGGGGTTTCCCTTCGAAGCCCCGTCGCACGCGGCCACCACACGTTCACGCATGCGCCCGATCATGCCATGACCGCACCGGTGACCGGTGCCGCCGGGGGTCGGCCGGCCGGCGCCCGCGCCGCCGCTGCGGGACCGCGGGGCGGCTCAGGCGTCCGCGGTCCTCGGCATCTCCCCCTCGGTGGTGGTGACGTCGATCACCGAGAGGTTCGCCCCCTGCGGGTCGGTCAGTGCCGCGAACCGGCCGAAGGGGCTGGTCATGGGCCCGAAGCGGAGCACGGCGCCGAGCTTGACCGCCCGCGCCACGGCCTCGTCGCAGTCCTCGACGGTGAAGTAGACGTTGACGTACGACGGCACCTCGGGCGGGAACTCGTCGGTCATCCGCATCCGGCCGAGGACGGTCTCCTCGCCCACGTCGAACATACGGAAGTCGACCGCGTCGTCCTCGATCCGCTTCGCCCGGTAGGGGAAGACCGCGGTCAGGAAGGCGTCGGTCCGCTCGGGTTCCCGGGTGAAGACCTCGGCCCAGCAGTAGGCGCCCGGCACGCCCTTGGCCTCGAAGCCCTCGTGGACCCCGCCCTGCCAGACGCCGAACACGGCTCCGCCGGGCTCCCGGGCCAGGCACATGGTGCCGAAGTCGCCGACCCGCATCGGCTCCATCAGCACCTCGCCGCCGTTCTCCCGGATCCTCGTCGCCGTCGCGGCGGCGTCCGGCGAGGCGAAGTACAGGCACCACTGCGAGTGCCCCTCCTGCCCCGACATGGGCGGCACGACCGCCGCCACCGCCTTGCCGTCCGCGTAGGCCTGCGTGTAGTTGCCGTACTCCGGCGTCGACTCGCCGAAGGTCCACCCGAGGACGTCGCCGTAGAACGCCTTGGCGCCGTCGAGGTCGCCGAACATCGCGTCGGCCCAGCAGGGCGTTCCCTCAGGTTGCACGGCCATGGTCGGGCCCTCCCGGTCGAATGGTGCGTCCCGGTACATCACGCTAACCACCCCGCGCCCCGCCCGCGCGCCGAGCCGTCCGGTGCCGAAACCCCGGATCACCGGGGGCGCGGTGGTGATCCACCGGCGCGCGATCTTCCCCACCACCGCGGCGCGCTCTCGCTGCCGGGTTTGCACCCCGCAATGATCAAAACCGCCCCTTTCACGCGGTACCGGCAGATCACGCGTCCTGTTTGGCTGGTCCGAGCGCACCAGCACCCCGCGCACCACCGAACGATCCGCATCACCCGTGTTCGCCTCTCCGCAGGAGGGAATGTGTCCACTCCGGACATCGCCACCGGCACCGCAGTCGACGAGCCCGCCCCCGGGCCCGCGGCCGACGGGCAGCTCACCAGTCTGAGCACCCACGCGGCCCGCAGGCTCACCACGACCACCAAGACCGAACCGCAGATGCAGGCCATCACCTCGCGATGGCTGCTGAAGTCACTGCCGTGGGTGGACGTCAAGGGCGGCGCCTACCGGGTCAACCGGCGTCTGCAACTGCGCACCGGCCGCGGCCGCGTCCACTTCGAGCAGAACGGCGCGGACGACATCCGGGTGATCCCGCAGACGCTCACCGAACTGCCGGTCCTGCGCGGCTATCCCGACGCCGACGTGCTGCGGGAGCTCGCCGGCCGGTTCCGGCCCCGCGAGGTGCGCGCCGGTCAGGTGCTGTTCGAGGCCGGGCAGCCGGTCACCGAGACCTACCTCGTCGTGCACGGCCGGTTCACCCGCTACACCCGCGGCAAGTACGGCGACGAGGAGGTCGTCGGCGTCGTCACCGACGGCGACCAGATGGGCGACGAGGCGGCCGGCCAGTCGGACCCGCTCTGGCTGACCTCGGTGCGGGCCGAGACCGCCGGAGTGGTGCTGGCACTCCCCTGGGCCGTCGTGCGCGAGGTCACCGAACGGGCGCCGTCACTCGCCGCCCACCTCCAGGCCTATGTGGAACGGCAGCGCAGGCCGATGAACCGCAAGGGCGAGGCGGAGGTCCCGGTCCAGGCGGGTCACGTGGGCGAGCCGACGCTGCGGGGCGGCTTCGTCGACTACGAACTCAGCCCGCGCGAATACGAGTTGTCGCTGACCCAGACCGTGCTGCGGGTGCACACCCGGGTCGCCGACCTCTACAACGACCCGATGGACCAGACCGCCCAGCAACTCCGGCTCACCGTCGAGGAGATCCGCGAGCGGCAGGAGTGGGAGCTGGTCAACAACCGGGAGTTCGGGCTGCTGCACAACGTGGACTACGGCCAGCGGATCAGCACCTGGACGGGGCCGCCGACCCCGGACGACATGGACGAACTGCTGTCCATGCGGCGCAAGACGAAGGTGTTCCTCGCCCACCCGAAGGCCATCGCGGCTTTCTTCCGCCAGTGCAACAAGCGCGGCCTGGTGCCCGGCACGGCGAGCGTCGACGGTCACGAGGTGCCCGCCTGGCGGGGGGTGCCCATCTTCCCGTGCAGCAAGATCCCGGTCGGCGAGGACCACACCAGCAGCATCATCGCGCTGCGCACCGGCGAGGCCGACCAGGGAGTCGTCGGCCTCTACCAGACCGGCATCCCCGAGGAGTACCAGCCGGGCCTGAACGTCCGCTTCATGGGCATCGACACCGCCGCGATCGTCAACTACCTCGTCACCGCCTACTACTCGCTGGCCATCCTGGTCCCCGACGCGGCGGGAATCCTGGAGAACGTCCAGATCGGCCGGACGGCCGAGTGAGGGCCGGGAGCACGCCATGAGCACACCCCCCGCGTCCTACACCCTGCCCGGACCGCCGGACATCGCCGGGAGCATGCGCCGCGAGCGGCGCACCGGGGCGATCCCCGGACTGCGCCACCGGCCGGCCGCGCCCGCCGACCCGCAGAAGGCCGCCGAGATCGATCGCCGCCTGGAGACCTGGGCCCGGGGTCTCGACCTGTTCCCCGAGGCCTGGAAGGGAGACTTCTCCGGCTTCCAGTTCGGCCGGGCGGTCGCCCTGCAGCACCCGGGCGCGCTCGACCTGGACCGCCTGACGGTCGCCGGCCAGCTGCTGCTCGCCGAGAACGTGGTCGACTCCTGCTACTGCGAGGAGGACGAGGGCCGCGGCGGCGCGCGCCGGGGCCTCGGCGGCCGGCTGGTCATGGCCCAGTCGGCGCTCGACCCGTACCACGGCATCCCGGAGCTGGAGGAGGAGTGGCGCCAGGGCATGCGGGCCGACGGTCCGCTGCGCTCGTACCACTTCGCCCTCACCGACTACGCGGCGTTCGCCACGCCCAGCCAGACCACCCGGTTCGTGCACGACATCGCCCGGCTCCACCTGGGCTACCTGGCCGAGGCCGCCTGGGCCGAGACCCGGTACGTGCCCCGGGTGTGGGAGTACCTGGTCATGCGGCAGTTCAACAACTTCCGCCCCTGCCTGTCGATCGTCGACGCGGTGGACGGCTACGAACTGCCCGAGCAGCTCTACGCCCGCCCCGAGGTCCAGCGGATCACCGCTCTGGCCTGCAACGCGACCACGATCGTCAACGACCTGTACTCCTTCACCAAGGAGCTGGCGAGCGATCCCGACCATCTCAACCTGCCGCAGGTCGTCGCCGCCAACGAGCGGTGCGGGCTGAAGGCCGCCTATCTGCGGTCCGTCGAGATCCACAACCGGATCATGGACGCCTTCGAGGAGGAGTCGGCCCTCCTCTCCGCCGGCTCGCCCCTCGTGGAGCGCTACGCCCAGGGGCTCGCCGCCTGGGTGTCCGGCAACCACGAGTGGCACGCCACCAACACCCACCGCTACCACCTGCCCGACTACTGGTGAGCAGCCCGCTTCACCACCGTGCTCCACCGAACGAGAACCGTCACATGAGCCACGAGGAGTCACCGTTGACGACCGTCCCCGTCGCCCGGACCGCGCCCGCCCCGGTGCCGGCCCAGTCCACGTACCAGAGCCGTGTCGCGGACTACTGGAACGCCGAGGAGAACCCGGTCAACCTCGACCTCGGGAAGATCGACGACCTGTACCACCACCACTACGGCATCGGCGCCGCCGACCGTTCCGTGCTCGACGAGCCCGACGCCGCCCTGCGCAGGGAGCTGCTCACCACCGAGCTGCACCGCCTGGAGCACGCCCAGGCCGAACTGCTCGCCCGGCACCTCGGGCCGCTCACCCCCGCCGACCGGGTCTTCGACGCCGGCTGCGGCCGCGGCGGCGGCAGCGTCGTGGCCCATCTGCGGTACGGCTGTCACGCGGACGGCGTGACCCTGTCCACCAAGCAGGCCGACTTCGCCAACGAGCAGGCGCGCGAGCGGGGCATCGGCGACAAGGTCCGCTACCACCACCGCAACATGCTCGACACCGGCTTCACGTCGGGGGCGTACGCGGCGTCCTGGAACAACGAGTCCACGATGTACGTCGAGCTGGACCTGCTGTTCGCCGAGCACGCCCGGCTGCTGCGCCGGGGCGGGCGGTACGTGACCATCACCGGCTGCTACAACGACACCTACGGGCGGGCGTCGCGCGAGGTCTCGCTGATCAACGCGCACTACATCTGCGACATCCACCCGCGCTCGGCGTACTTCCGGGCCATGGCCGACAACCGGCTGGTGCCGGTGCACGTCGAGGACCTGACGGAGGCGACGATCCCGTACTGGGAGCTGCGCCGGGAGGCAGACCACCTGGTCACGGGCATCGAGGACACGTTCCTGTCCGCGTACCGCAACGGCAGCTTCCAGTACCTGCTCATCGTGGCCGACCGGGTCTAGCCCGCGGGCCCGGCCGAGCGGGGAGCCGCGGCCACCGGCCCGGCCCCGGCGGACGGCTCCCGGCGCGTGAGCGCCGGGGTCCCGCCGGGGCCGGGCGACGGCCGTGGTCCGCTACTCCCCCGCGTACGCCTTGTCGAGCGCGGCCACGTCGAGCTTGCCCATCGCCATCATGGCCTTGGTGACACGCTCGACCTTCGCCGGGTCGGGGTCGTGGATCATGTCGCCCAGCCGGTCGTAGACGACCTGCCAGGAGACGCCGTAGCGGTCCTTGAGCCAGCCGCAGGGGCCGTGCTCGCCGCCGTTCTCGACGAGCACGGCCCAGTAGTGGTCGATCTCCTCCTGGTCGGAACACGGGATCTGGAAGGAGACGGCTTCGGAGAACGTGAACTGGGGGCCGCCGTTCAGCGCGATGAACCGCTGGCCGCCGGCGGTGAACTCGACGGTGAGCACGGCACCGGTCTCGCCGTACCCGGACTCGGTGTACCGGCTGACCCGGCCGAGACCGGCGTTCTTGAAGACGGACACATAGAACTCGGCGGCCTCCTCGGCCTGGCCGTCGAACCAGAGACACGTGGTGAACGCGTCGGCGGTCATGAGCACCTCCTGGGCTGGGGAACACGGTCATCGGTATCGACCCGGCGGCGAGGCCAAACTCATCGGCCGGCCCCCGACCGGCCTCCCGGGCGGCGGGCGCCGTGCCCACTAGCATCCGCGCCATGACGTCTGCGTCCACCGAGACCATCCGGCCGTTCCGCCTCGCGATCCCGCAGAGCGACCTGGACGACCTGCACGACCGCCTCGACCGCACCCGCTGGCCGGCCGAGCTGCCCGGGGCGGGCTGGGAGTACGGGGTCCCCGGCGGCTACCTGCGGGAACTGGCCCGGTACTGGCGGCACGGCTACGACTGGCGGGCGGCCGAGGCGCGGCTCAACGAGTGGCCGCAGTTCACCACCACGATCGACGGGGCGCGCGTCCACTTCGCGCATGTGCGTTCCCCCGAGCCGGACGCGACCCCGCTGGTCCTCACCCACGGCTGGCCCGGCTCGATCGTCGAGTTCCTGGACGTGGTCGGGCCGCTCACCGACCCGGTGGCGCACGGCGGTGAGGCGGCGGACGCCTTCCACGTGGTCGTCCCCGGCATCCCCGGCTTCGGGCTGTCCGGGCCGACGGAGGAGTCCGGCTGGGAGGCGGGCCGGGTCGCCGACGCGTGGGCCGAGCTGATGCGCCGGCTCGGCTACGAGCGGTTCGGTGCGCACGGCGGCGACTGGGGCGCGGCCGTCTCGCGGGAGCTGGGCCGCGCCCACCCCGGCCGGGTGACCGGCGTGCACCTCACCCTGCTGCCCGGCGCGCAGGCGGCGGCCGAGCCCGGCGCCGGTGAGCTGGACCGGCTGGCGCCGCGGGAGCGGGAGAACACGCTCGCTTCGTGGCGGCGGTGGGACGAGTGGTCGCGCGAGGGCACCGGGTACGCGGTGCTGCAGTCGACCAGGCCGCACACCCTGGCGTACGCGCTGACGGACTCCCCCGTCGGTCAGCTCGCGTGGATCGTCGAGAAGTTCCGGGAGTGGAGCGACTGCGCCGAGGTGCCGGAGGAGGCCGTCGACCGGGACCGGCTGCTGACGAACGTCATACTGTACTGGCTGACCGGCACGGCCGGTTCGTCCGCGCGCCTCTACTACGAGCGGGCGCACGCCCGGGGCCGGTCCGCCCGGCCCGCCGAGCCGTCCACGGTGCCGACCGCCCTGGCCCTGTTCCCCGCCGAGCTCCTGATCCCGTTGCGGCACCGGGCGGAGCGGACGGAGAACATCGTGCGCTGGACCGAGTTCGACCGGGGCGGCCACTTCGCCGCCCTGGAGCAGCCGGACCTGCTGGTCGCCGACGTCCGGGCCTTCTTCCGGCAGCTACGGGGCAAGGGCGTGGACCAGGACGCGGACTGAGACGCGGACACGGCCCGGGTCCGAGGCCCGGCCCGAGGTGCGGACCGGGCCGTCCGGCGGGCGGCCCTCAGGCCGCCAGGCACAGCCCGTCGTAGCGCCGGACCTGGTGACCGGGCGCCCCGGCCGGCCGGCGTCGCACCTCCGCGTGCCGGGTCAGCTCGCCGTGCGTGCGGGACAGCAGGTCGCCGAGGCCCAGGCCGAGCGCGTGGGCCGCGGCGGCGAGCACCTCGGAGGACGCCTCCTTGCGGCCGCGTTCGATCTCGGAGAGATAGGGCAGGGAGATCCGGGCCTCCTCGGCCACGTCCCGCAGGGTGCGCTCCTGCGCCAGCCGCTCGCGGCGCAGCACCTCACCGACCAGATCACGCCACAACGGCTCCCGGGGCGCCGCTTGCGGGGCCTGCGGACGGGCGGGCCCGGGGCGCAGCGGGATCACCTGGGCTTCGTCGCTCACCTGGTCGGTCATACCCTCACCCTAGGACCCGGCCGTGTCGTCCCACCCGGGGAACGACGGTTTCCGGCCAGTGCCGGACGCGGAGAGCATACGGGGCGTCACGGCGGGTACGCGTGACGTGAACGAAGCAGCGGGGTAGGCATGACAGCCCGGATTCCGGGTACCCGGGGAGCAGTCATCTGGGTTTGGAGTCGGGCACAGGAGGGCCGCGGAGGCGGCCGTCGCACCGTGACTTTCGTGGGAGAGGCAATGAAAACCGCCGTGATCCGGTCGGAAGCAGGGTTCGTCGAAGAGACCGGGCACGCCAGGACGGGTGAGGCGGCGCTGCCCGGTATCGAGGACCCGGCCTCCGTCGCGCCGCGTGACGCGCGGGAGCTGTCCCGCCAGTTCTTCCGCCGACTGACCGAGCTGGAAGAGGGCACGCTCGAGTACCAGTACGCGCGCAACACCCTCATCGAGATGAACATGTCGCTCGTCCGCTTCGCGGCCGGCCGGTTCCGGGGCCGCGGCGACGACATGGAGGACGTCGTCCAGACCGGCATGATCGGCCTGATCAAGGCGATCGACCGGTTCGAGCTGGCGCGCGAGGTCGAGTTCACCTCCTTCGCGCTGCCGTACATCGTGGGCGAGATCAAGCGGTTCTTCCGTGACACCACCTGGGCCGTGCACGTGCCGCGCCGGCTGCAGGAGCTGCGCGTGGAGCTGGCCAAGGCCCGCGAGGAGCTGTCCAGCCGGCTCGACCGGGACCCGACCGTCGCCGAGCTGGCCACGCTCATGAACCTCTCCGAGGAGGAGGTGGTCGAGGGCCAGCTCGCCTCGAACGGGTACAACTCCTCCTCCCTGGACGCCGCGCTCACCGGTGACGGCCCCGAGGACGGCGAGGCCGTGCTCGCGGACTTCATCGGGGTGGAGGAGGAGGGCCTCAGGCTCGTCGAGGACTTCCACGCACTGGCCCCCCTGATGGCCGAGCTCAGCGACCGTGACCGGCAGATCATCCACATGCGGTTCGTGGAGGAGGCGACCCAGGCGGAGATCGGGGAACGCCTCGGCTGCTCCCAGATGCACGTGTCCCGCCTGATCAAGCGCATCATCGCGCGGCTGCGCCAGGGGATGCTGGGCGAACTCGGCTGCGCCTGACCGAACGGAACGGCGGGCCCCGGCGCGCGGTGCGCCGGGGCCCGCCGGGGCCACTGCCCTCCGGGTCTACTTGAGATCCACCCGCGCGCACACGCGTTTGCCGACGGGGACGCGCTGCACGGTCACCTGCGAGGCGACCGCGTGCACGATCTCCAGGCCGTGGCGGCCCACACGCTCGGGATTCCTGGGGAACCGGCGGGGCAGGGCCGCGTTGCTGTCGTACACGGCCACCTCGACGGCGGTGTCGGTTCCCTCGAGCTCCAGGATGTAGGGGCCGTTGCTGTGCTGGTCGGCGTTGGTGACGAGTTCGCTCACGACGAGGAGCAGTTCGCCGTCGGTCCGGCTGTCGATGTCCGCGCACCACTCGGTCCTCAGCTGCTCGAGGAACTGGGCGGCGAAACCACGTGCCTCGGCGATGCATCCGGGTTCGCCGGTGTAGTGCGCCGCGCGTCGGAGCGGCTCCACGGGTACGTCGAAACCAGTCGGTATCACTGCCCCGCCCAGGTGTTCGGTCATGCCTGTCTCTCTCGGGAATCCCGGTTCGGCCGATCGCTGTCGCACCCATCCTCGTACCCACAGGCGGCCACGGCAGTCCCCCCAGTGTGTTCGCCCACCGCGCACGGGACCCGCCGGGCCGTTTCTCAGGTCGCGGGAGTGCCGGCCGGAGGCTGTCCGGGCGCGCTCCCGGTGTCCGACCAGCCGCCCTGCGCGGAGGTTCCCGGGCCGGCCGGGCTCTGCGGTGACGAGGAGGTCACGGCCGAGGAGCCGGAGGTGCTGCCCTGCGAGAACGGGGCCGGGGAGGTGGGGGCCTGGGACGGGGACGACGGCGCCTCGGAGGAGCCGGATCCGGTCGTCGACGGCGACTCCGAGGACGGCGACTTCGAGGGGGACCCGGACGACGACTTGGAGGACGACCCGGACGGCGATGCGGACGACGATCCGGACGGCGGCTTCCCGCTCGAACCGGGCGGGGCCGAGCCGGAGGAGGCCGGCGGCGACGGCGAGGACGACGGGTTCGGCGACGTGGACGCCTTCGAGGGGCCGGTCGTCGCCGTGGGGGTCGGCGGGCAGGGCCCCACGGAGGCGCCCGGTGCGCCCGTCGTGCCGGGGCTGGACAGGCAGGAGACGGGCCGGTTCCAGGGGCGGGTGTCCCTCGGCGGCTCGGTGTGCCGGTCGTAGCGGGCGGTGTCGTCGCCGCGGCGGCGGTGGAACCAGTCGTCGCGGTGGGGGTCGTAGATCACGAAGACGTTGACGACCTTGGGCGCCGGGGTCACCACGATGACGTTCGAGGGCCGGTAGGACGCCCAGCGGTCACCCGTCGGCCGCGGCGCGCGCTGGGCGACCGGCGGCGTCAGCGGGTTCCCGCAGACGCAGCGCGAGCGGGGCACGCCGTGCGCGTCGACCAGTACGGCGGTGCCGGCCTGGAGAACGGCCTGGTAGCTGGTGGCGCCGCCGCCCCGGTAGCCGTGGTTGGTCACCCGGGTGTCGGCGCGGAGCGTCACGGGGGTCAGCGAGCGCAGGTAGGCGGGGACGGCGCCGGGCCGGACGCCGACCTGTGAGGCGTACGCGCGGTTCTTCGCCGGGTCGGCCTGCAGTGCCCTGATCTGCTTCTCGACGTCGCAGCTCGGACGGTTCCGGGTACCGCTGTAGAGGCCGGGGGCGCCGCCCTGGACGGCGCGCACCTCGTTGGCCGGTGCGGACGCCGTGCCCGAGGCGGTGGCGGCGCCCCGGGAGGTGGAGGTGCCCGGGACGGTGGGCGCACCGGAGGGGGTCCTCGGCGGGGCGGTGCCGCCGGTGGCGGTCGAGTCCGTGAAGGGGTCGGGACCGGTCTGGTTCGCGGACTGCAGGAAGACCTCGCCGCCCTTGGCCGAGGAGCCGCCGCCGGGACGGGTGAGGACCACCGCGACGACGGCCGCGGCGACCACGACGGCGGTGACGGCAGCGATCCGCGGGGTGTTCCGCCACCACGGCGGGTGCGGCTCCCCCGGGCCTGAACCGGCTCCGGACCCGCTTCCGGACCCACGTCCGCGCCCACCCCGGGAACCGGATCCGGAGCCGCCGCCCGGCGGTGGCGCGGGAGGTCCGGCGGGCGGCTGGGAGGGTCCCGACAGAGGGCCCGAGGGAGGCCCGGTCGGACGGCCGGAGGACGGAGGGTCGACGCTCACGAGGCCTTCTTCCCGTCGCGATGCGCGGCTTACTTCAAGAAAAGTCCCGTTTATTCTGTTCGCGGCGCTTCGAGCCCATTGTGTGCTCGGGTCCCAGGGGCCCCGCAAGCCGACGCGGACGGGCCACCCGGCGGGCGGGGCGGCCGGGTCCTGCTTAGCGTGGCAAAGGTGAGCGCTCCCCCCGTCCCCGCGCGGCCCGCCGCCCGTCACGGCTGGGTGCGGGCCCTCGCCACGGTGCTGGCCGGACTGGTCGTGATGCTGGTGACCGCCGCGCTGGGGCTGTGGGCGGCGGGGGCCGCGGACCTGCCGGACGGGGCGTTCGCCCGGGTGGTGACGGCCACGGTGGTCACCGCCGTGGGCGGCACACTCAAGCTCTCCGGCGACGCGGGCGCGCTGGCGCGGACCCGGGCCGGTCTGACGGTCATGCCCCTGTCGGTGACGCTGGCCGGTGCCCTGGTGATCGGCGCGGGCTTCCTGCGGCCGCTGCGGCACCGCGCCGTCGCGTCGGCCGGCGAACTGGCGGGCTGGGCGGCCCGGCTCGCGGTGCTGTGGCTGCTCGCGCTGATCGGTCTCGCGTTCGCCGCCCGGCAGACCTTCGCCGTGGACCTGGGCAACGGGACGCTCAACGACCTCACCGGCCTGTTCGACGCGGCTCCTACGGTCGGCTTCACCACGAACGTGCCGCTGACCGTCCTGTTCGGACTGCTGTGGCTCGCCGGGGTGCTGGTCCTGGCCCTGCTGGTCGCGTCCGGCGCGCCACTCCCGGGGCGGCTGCTGCGCTGCCACGCGTCGGTACGGCCGCCCGCGCACGCCATGGTCGTCCTGCTGCTCGCGTACGTCGCCCTCGCCCTGGTCGTCGCGCTGGTGTCGGCGGCGGTCCGCGGGCACGCCGCAGACACCTTCGCGGTCATCCTGCTCGGCCTGCCCAACCTGGCCTGGCTCGCCCTCACCCTGGGCCTGGGCGCCACCTGGCACGGCCGGGTGGACGGACCGTTCGGCCTCCCGGTGCCGCACGTGCTGGACGAGATCCTGCGCACCCCCGGCACCGGGACGCTGAACCTGCGCACGCTCACCGCGTACGACGGCCGGATGTGGTGGCTGCTGGTCGCCGACGTGGTGCTGCTCCTGGCGGTCGCCTTCCTGATGGCGGTGCGGTCGCCGGTCCGCCTTTCCCCCTGGCGGCACGCCGTGCGGCTGGCCGTCGCGCTGGCCCTCACCGTGCTCATGGTCTGCCTGCTGTGCCGCATGTCGGCGCACTACGGCCTGTCCCTGCTCGGCATCGGCGACCTGGGCGGCGGGCTGTCCGGGGAGGTGTTCCTCAAGCCCCGGCTGTGGCAGGCGGTGGGGCTCGGCGCGCTGTGGGGGCTGGCGGCCGGCTTCCTGGGCGCGCTGCCGGCCCGGCCGCTGCACCGGCGGGGCCGGATCGGGGCACCGGAACCGGGGCCCTGACCCGGGAGCCGGGGACGGGCCGGTGCGGAACCCGCGGCATGACCCCGGCCGGCGCGGCCTGGCGGGAGCGCCTACCGGGAGCCCTGGCGGAAGACGGGCCGGGCCCAGAGGGGCGGCTGCCGGGGCCGGAGCGGCGCCGTGCGGCCGGCCTCCGTGACCGGGTGACCGCCGCCCGGTTCACCGGCCGTCACGTCAGCCGGTTCACCGGCCGTCACGTCAGCCGGTTCGGCGGCCGGGGCGGCGCGCAGGGCGGCGATGAAGTCCAGGCAGGTGTCGTGGCGCGTGTCCGGGCTCTTCGCCAGGGCCTTCGCGAACACGGCGTCGACGGTCCGGGCGACGTCGGGGCGAGCGCCGGTGAGCGGGGGCGGTTCGTCGTACTGGTGGGCCCACAGCAGGGCCATGTCGTCCTCGCGCCGGAAGGGCGGGCGGCCGGCCAGGGTCTCGTAGACGACGCAGGCGAGGCCGTAGACGTCGCAGCGGCCGTCGACGGGGCGCCCGGAGATCTGTTCCGGTGCCACGTAGTCGAGGGTGCCGACGAACTGGCCCACGCTGGTGAAGCCGGTCAGGGACAGGGACTTCTTGGTCAGCCCGAAGTCGGTGAGGTAGACGTGCTCGGGATGGTCGCTGTCGGTGCCCCGGGCGACCAGCACGTTGCCGGGCTTGACGTCCCGGTGGACCAGGCCGTGCTCGTGGGCCGCGTCGAGCGCGGAGGCCACCTGGGCGGCGATGCGCACCGCCGCGTCGAACGTCAGCGGCCCGCGCTCGTCCAGGAGGTGGCGCAGGTCCCGGCCGGGCACGTACCGCATGGCGATGTAGAGCACGCCGTCCGTCTCGCCGGCCTCGAAGACGGGCACGATGTGCGGGTGGTCGATGGCCGCGGCCACCCGGGACTCGTGGGTGAAGCGCTGCCGGAAGGTGTCGTTGCGGGCGAGTTCGGGAGCCAGCAGCTTGAGCGCGACCGTGCGGTCGAGGCGCAGGTCGCGGGCGCGGTAGACGACGGCCATGCCGCCGCGCCCGATCTCGCTCTCGACCAGGTAGCTCGCCACCTGGCAGCCGATCAGCTCCGAGGGCCGGCCGAAGGAGAGGCCCGCCTGGCGCGCCGTCACAGCTCACCCTTCGGGCCCGCCATCCGGGTGGCCGCGTGCCCGCCGTCCTCGCGCCCGCCGCGCTCGTGCCCGGCGCCCTCCGCTCCGGTGTCCGCGTGCCCCGGGCCCCGGTGCGCGGGCGGGCGGTCGGTGGCGTAGGGGGCCAGCCGCCGCCCCTCGCCGTACATCCAGCGCCCCTCCTCGTGGTCGTACACCCACACGGACTCCCCGTCGACCACGATCCCGATCCGCAGTCCTTCCGTCCGGTCCTCGAAGGACCGGCCGTCCAGAGCGCCGTCGGCCAGTTCCTCCAGGGCGGACCGGTAGCCGGCCAGGGCCTGTTCGGCGCGGGCCAGCAGCGGGCGCGGGTCGTCCGTGCCGGCCGGCGGGCCGTCGCCCGCGGGCGGGTCCCGGGGCACGGCGACCAGCAGGCGGCCGTCGACCCAGGCGGCCCAGCCGTTGGCGCAGCGGATGTGGCCCCAGTCCCCGAGCCGTTCCACGAGCTCGACCGGCAGCAGCGCGTCGAGGGGCACCGTGGGCCGGCCGGGGTCCGGGGTCTCCCAGGCGGGCATGCCGTCCGGCGGGACCACGTGGGTGGGCCGGAATCCGGTGCCCGGCTGCCTCTGTCGCGACATGGCCTCGCCTACTTCCGCATCACGGCGGGTTCGTGCCGGCGCAGCAGCCGGGCGACCAGCACGCCGTAGACCACGCTGAGCACCGGGAGCATGGCGAGGTCGAGCAGCCAGACCCCCGTCGAGTGCCGGAACAGGGGGTCGGCGGTGAGTTCGCCGGGCACGAGGCGGGCGAGTCCCACCGTGCTCGCCATGGCACCGAACGCCCACCGCGAGGGCACGAGCCAGGACAGCTGCTGGAGCACGGGTACGCCGTGCAGCGGGAGCAGGGCGCCGCAGAAGACGACCTGGACGATGGCGAGCAGCACCAGCAGCGGCATCGTCACCTCCTCCTTGCGCACCAGCGCGGAGACCAGCAGGCCGAGCATCATGGCGGTGAAGGACAGCAGGGCGACGGCCAGGGTGATCTCGGCCAGCGGCGGCAGCAGCACGCCGTGGCCGCCGGGGGCGTCGAGGTCCACGCCGAGCAGGGCGACCTGGGTGAGGACGACGGCCTGGACCACGGTGACCGTGCCGAGCACCACGATCTTGGACATCAGGTACGCGCCCCTGGGCAGGCCGACGGCGCGTTCGCGCCGGTAGACGGCGCGTTCCTTGACGAGTTCGCGCACCGCGTTGGCCGCGCCCGTGAGCACGCCGCCGACGCACAGGATGAGGAGCGCGTTCATCGCGGTGTCCTGGGTGAGCCTGCCGCCGGCGAGCGCCCGGTCCATGGCGCCCATCAGGAAGGGCAGGGCGATCATGACGGCGAGGAAGGTGCGGTCGGCGGCGAGGACGGCGGTGTAGCGGCGCACGAGGGTGGCCAGCTGTGCGTGCCGGCTGCGGGGGCGGGGCGGTGGCGCGGGGGCGATCGGCGCCGAGTCCGGGTGGCGGGGCTGGGTGGTGGCCTCGGTGACGTAGTGCCGGTGGAACGGCGAGTCGAGGTACTCCCCCGCCCAGTCCCGGTCCTGGTCGCGGTCGAACGCCTCGAAGGCCTCGGGCCACTGCTCGAAGCCGAAGAAGGCGAGGGCGTCGTCCGGGTGGCCGTAGTAGGCGATCCGGCCGCCGGGCGCGAGGACCAGGAGGCGGTCGCAGACGCCGAGGCTGAGCACGCTGTGCGTGACGACGACGACGGTACGGCCGTCGTCGGCCAGGCCCCGCAGCATGTGCATCACCGAGCGGTCCATGCCGGGGTCGAGGCCGGAGGTCGGCTCGTCCAGGAACAGCAGCGACGGCTTGGTGAGCAGTTCCAGGGCGACGCTGACCCGCTTGCGCTGTCCGCCGGAGAGGCTGTGCACGGGTTGTCCGGCGCGCTGCTCCAGGCCGAGTTCCCGGATCACCTCGTCCACCCGGTCGCGGCGTTCGGCCTTCGCCGTGTCCTCGGGGAAGCGCAGTTCGGCCGCGTAGGTCAGGGCGGCACGGACGGTGAGCTGGGGGTGCAGGAGGTCGTCCTGCGGCACGAGGCCGATGCGCCCGCGCAGCTCGGCGTAGTCGTGGTACAGGTCGCGGCCGTCGTACAGGACGGTGCCGTGGTCGGCCGGCCGCTGCCCGGTCAGGGCGTTCAGCAGGGTGGACTTGCCGGAACCGCTGGGGCCGACCACCGCGAGCAGGCACTTCTCCCCCACCGGGAAGGAGACGTGGTCGAGCAGGGTCCTGCTGCCGCGGTCGGCGGTGACCGTGAGGTCCTGGACGTCCAGGGAGACCTCGCCGGTGTCGAGGTACGCGCGCAGTTCGTCGCCGACCAGGCAGTACGTGATGTGCCCGATGCCGATGATGTCGCCGGGGCGGACCGGGGCGCGGTCGACCGGACGGCCGTTGAGGTAGGTGCCGTTGTGGCTGCCGAGGTCGACGATCTCGCGGCCGCCGTCGGCGTCGGCGCGCAGTTCGGCGTGGTGGCGGGAGACGGTCAGGTCGTCCACGACGAGGTCGTTGGTGTCGGCGCGGCCGATGCGGACGGTGTGCCGGGGCAGCGGCCGTACGCTGCTCGGGCTGCGGAAGGTCCCGGTCAGTTCGGGGTGGGAGACCGCCGAGGGCCGCTCCGCGCTCTCCTGCGGAGCGACCGGGACGAGCCGGGGGCCGTCGTCGGGGTTGCCGAAGCGGATGACGCTGCCGGGGCGGACCTCCCACGCGGTGACGCGCAGGCCGTCGGCGTAGGTGCCGTTGGTGCTCCGGGCGTCCTCGAGCGTCCAGCGGTCGTGGTCGCAGTGCAGGACCGCGTGGTGCCACGAGACGCGGGCATCGTCGAACACGATGTCGCTCAACGGGTCGCGCCCCACCTGGTAGTCGTGACCGGGGCTCAGCACCGTGGAACCCGTGTCGGTCTCCAGGACGAGGGCGAGCGCCGTCGGGGCGACCGGTCGCTCCGCCATGGCCCGAATTCTACCGATTCAGCCTGTTGTTCGCCCGCGCGCTCCGGAGGACGGCCGTCCGGGGTCTTCATGGCACGTGTCAGGCGACGGGAACCACCAGGGCGGGGAGGGTGCGCTGCATGCGCAGGGCGTCGACGGACTCGGCGAGCAGCTCGTACTCGGTGGTGTCGTCGCTGGCGGCGACCCGTACCAGACGTCCGCCCGCCAGTTCCTCCGCCACCCGTTCCTGTCCGGCGTCGTCGGCACACCAGGCGCGCAGCAGCGCGGGGACGTCGGCCACCGTGTCCGCGACCGGGACGAGCGCGCCCGCCGGGAAGGCGGGGTCCTGCGGGCTCGGATCGAGCCGCTCGGCGATCCAGGACGCGCGGTCCCGTAACCACCACAGGGCCAGTGCCAGCGTCGGCGCGCGGTAGGTGCCGAGCGGTACGCCGACGCGCCGTCCGCCGCATGTGCCGTACGCCGTGACATGGCACAGGAATTCGTCGTGCACGATCACTCCCCCGCAGCCTCGCTGGTGTGCCGGCCCGGCCTCGCTTTCCGTGCGTTTGTTGCGCGGTAAAGTGCCTCTGACGTTCGAGTATCGTCTCTCCCGAAACACTGTCACCATGACTTTCCGGCCAGTCTCCTGGCATATTCACCGCTCGTTCTGGCCGAAATGCACAGGGCATACGGCGGCCCCGTCATTACCCGGGAGGTAATCGACCCGCGGCGCGCCGCTCGGGCATGGTGGTCACACCGGATCGGCGGGACCCCGGATCCGGCTCCTGACCAGCAGTGACGACCTCGATGGAGGCTGATTCGCCATGACCGGGAACATCTACGACTACGACAGCGCCGTCGCCCGTTACCTGGAGGCCTGGAACGCCGGCGAGCCGCAGGCCCTGGCGAAGGCGGTGGCCGCGGCCTGGACCGCGGACGGCAGCTACACCGACCCGCTCGCCGACGTCCGCGGACACGAGCAGATCGCGGCCGTGATCGCGGGGGCCCACCAGCAGTTCCCGGGATTCTCGTTCCGCCTGTGCGGCGCGGTGGACGGGCATCACGACACCGCGCGGTTCGGCTGGGAGCTGGTGAACGATGTGGACGGCTCGGCGCCGGTGGCCGGGTTCGACGTGATCACCCTGGACGGCGAGGGCCGCATCCGGCAGGTTCTCGGTTTCCTCGACCGGGTGCCCGCGCAGGCCTGAGCGCAGGGGCCGCGGCGGATCTTCGCCACTCGCGGTGATCCGGAACGGGAAAGGCCTCCCGGTCCCCCGCCGGGAACGGGACGAAGGATCACCGCGAGGGAGCGGGAGGCCCGGCGGGAAAACGGGCCGTGAATTCCCGGTGCGCCGCCGGAAACCCCCAGAAAAGCGGTTGCACCCTGTGTTTCCGGCCGCGGTCACCGAATTGCCCGGTGACCGCGGCCGAGGGTTTCAGATCTTGACGATCTCGTCGATCCGCGCGAGTTCCTCCGCGTCGAAGTCCAGGTTGCGGATCGCACCGACGCTGTCCTCCAGCTGCCGCGGGCTGCTCGCGCCCACCAGGGCGGAGGTCACCCGGCCGCCGCGCAGCACCCAGGCCAGGGCGAGCTGGGCGAGCGTCTGGCCGCGGGACGCGGCGATCTCGTTCAGGGCGCGCAGCCGGCCGACCAGGTCCTCGGTCACCGCGTCCGAGTTCAGGAAGGGGCTGTCGCTCGCGGCGCGGGAGTCCTCGGGGATGCCGTCGAGGTAGCGGCCGGTGAGCAGGCCCTGCTCCAGCGGGGAGTAGGCGATGGAGCCGACCCGGAGCTCGTCCAGGGCGTCGAGCAGCCCCTCGTCCTCGGGGCGCCGGTCGAGCATCGAGTAGCGCGGCTGGTGGATGAGGAGCGGGGTGCCGAGCTCGCCGAGGATGCGGGCGGCCTCCCGGGTCTGCTCCGCCGAGTAGTTGGAGACGCCCACGTAGAGCGCCTTGCCCTGCTGCACCGCCGAGTGCAGCGCGCCCATCGTCTCCTCCAGCGGAGTGTCCGGGTCGGGGCGGTGCGAGTAGAAGACGTCGACGTACTCCAGGCCCAGCCGGGCGAGGCTCTGGTCGAGCGAGGACAGCAGGTACTTGCGCGAGCCCCACTCGCCGTACGGGCCGGGCCACATGAGGTAGCCGGCCTTGGTGGAGACGACCAGCTCGTCTCGGTGGGCCGTGAAGTCCGCCTTCAGGGCCTCACCCAGCGCCGCCTCGGCGGCGCCGGGCGGCGGGCCGTAGTTGTTGGCGAGGTCGAAGTGGGTGACGCCGAGGTCGAAGGCACGGCGCAGGATGGCGCGCTGGGTCTCCACGGGCCGGTCGGGCCCGAAGTTGTGCCACAGGCCGAGCGACAGCGCGGGGAGCTTCAGGCCGCTGCGTCCGGTGCGCCGGTAGGGCATGTCGGCGTAGCGGTCGGGGTGTGCGGTGTACAACGCGACTCCAGAGGGGTTGGCACACGATCTACCGGATCCACTGTTCCCCGGGTCACGTACAGCGGTCCAACAGAAGAATCCGATGGAATTGTGCGGATAGGCTGCTCAATCATGGAACTGCGCCATCTCCAGCACTTCGTCGCGGTCGCCGAGGACCAGCACTTCACCCGGGCCGCCGAGCGCCTCATGGTGTCCCAGTCCGGGCTGTCCGCCTCCATCCGGGCCCTGGAGCGGGAGCTGCGGGCTCCGCTGTTCGTACGGACCACCCGGCGGGTGACGCTGACCGAGGCGGGCCGCGCGCTGCTGGTGGAGGCCGAACGGATCCTGGCGCAGGTGCGTTCGGCGCACGAGGCGGTGGCGGCGGTGCAGGGCGTGCTGCGCGGCACGCTGGCGCTGGGGACCGAGCAGTGCATCGCCGGGGTGCACGTGGCGCGGCTGCTGGCGGGTTTCCGGCGGCGGCATCCGGACGTGGAGATCCGGCTGCGACAGGCGGGCTCGGGAGCGCTGGCCGAGGAGGTGGCGGCCGGGCGGCTCGACCTGGCCTTCGCCTACCGCACCCAGGCGGACAGCGACCAGCTGCGCTCGGTGTCGCTGGCCAGTGAGCCGCCGACCGTCCTGTGCCATCCCAGCCACCGGCTCGCCGCGTCGGGCGCGGTGCTCACGCCGGACGGCCTCGCCGGTGAGGTCTTCGTGGACTTCCACCCGGACTGGGGACCGCGCCGCGCCACCGACGCCGCCTTCGCCGCGGCGGGCGTCCGGCGCACGGTCGCGCTGGAGGTCAACGACGTGCACAGCCTGCTGGACCTGGTCGACGAGAACCTCGGCATCGCCGTCGTGCCCCGGCACTTCCGGCACAAGCGGCCCTCGCTCACCGCGCTCCCGCTGAAGGACGCGGGCGAGCCGGAGTACGAGACGGTGGCGCTGCTGCCGCCGGACGGCGCCACCAGCCCCGCGGCCCGCGCACTGGTCACCCTCCTGGAGACGGGGGACCCGGAAGCCCCCTGCGCGTGATCCCGGGCCCGCCGGTTCCGGACGCACGGGCGCGCGCGATGCGCGATGGTGGACGCATGCATGCGAAGGACATCCTCATCGACGGCTTCGGCCGCATCCGGGAAGAAGTCCATGCCGCCCTCGACGGCCTCGGACCGGACGAGCTGCACTCCCGCCCGGTGCCCGAGGCCAACTCCGTCGCCTGGCTCGTCTGGCACCTCACCCGGGTGCAGGACGACCACGTCGCCGGTGCCTTCGGCCTCGACCAGGTGTGGCACTCACAGGGCTGGGACGAACGTCTCGGCCTCGACCTGCCACGCGACGACACCGGGTACGGGCACAGCCCCGCCGAGGTCGCGAAGGTGCGGGTCGACTCCGCCGACCTGCTGACCGGCTACTACGACGCGGTGCACGAGCAGACCCTGGGCGCCCTGCGGGCCCTCGCCGCCAAGGACCTCGAACGGGTCGTCGACGAACGCTGGGACCCGCCGGTCACCCTGGGGGTGCGCCTGGTGAGCGTCCTGTCCGACGACCTTCAGCACGTCGGACAGGCCGCCTACCTGCGGGGGCTGCTTCAGAGCGCGGCCGCGTAGGCCGGCAGGACCACGTCCTCGATGAGGGCGTTGCGCTCGTCGAACGGGATGAAGGCGCTCTTGAGCGCGTTCACCGTGACCGTGCGCAGGTCCTCGATCCCCCAGCCCGCCTCCTCGACCAGCAGGGACATCTCCCGGGTCATCGTCGTGCCGGAGACCAGACGGTTGTCGGTGTTGAGGGTGACCCGGAAGCCCAGGTCCTTCAGCGCCGTGATGGGGTGCTCGGCGATCGAGGTGGCGCACCCCGTCTGCAGGTTGGACGTCGGGCACATCTCCAGGGCGATGCGGCGGTCGCGCACCCACCCGGCCAGCCGGCCGAGCTTGCCGGCCGCGAGGTCCGGGATGTCCTCGGTGATGCGCACGCCGTGGCCGATGCGCTGGGCCCCGCACACCTGGAGGGCCTGGTGGATGCTGGGCAGCCCGTGCGCCTCGCCGGCGTGGATGGTGAAGGGCACGTTCTCGCGGCGCAGGTGCTCGAAGGCGGCCAGGTGGTCGGCGGGCGGGAAGCCGTCCTCGGCTCCGGCGATGTCGAAGCCGACGACACCGGCGTCACGGTAGGCGACGGCCAGGTCGGCGGCCTCGCGGACCCGGTCGAACATCCGCATGCCGCAGAGCAGGGTGCCGACGCGGACGGGCGTCCCGGCGGCGGCCGCCTTGGCCATGCCGGCGGCGAGGCCCTCCTGGACGGTCTCCACGACCTCGCTCGGCGACAGCCCGCCCCGGGTGTTCAGCTCGGGGGCGTAACGCACCTCGGCGTAGACGACACCGTCCGCGGCCAGGTCGAGGACGTACTCCTCGGCGACCCGCAGCAGGCCCTCGCGGTTCTGCATCACGGCGAGGGTGTGCTCGAAGGTGGCTATGTAGCGGACCAGGTCGCCGGAGTTGGCGGCCTCGTAGTACCAGGCGGCCAGCTCGTCGGGGTCCGTGGTCGGCAGCGTGTGGCCGACCGCGGCGGCGAGCTCGACCACCGTGGCGGGGCGCAGGCCACCGTCGAGGTGGTCGTGCAGGACGGCCTTGGGCAGGCGGCGGATGAGGTCGGCGTCTACGCGCGTAGCGTTCATGGTGCGTCTTTCCTTGGGCGGGCGGTTCCGAGGGGCAGGGGGTGCGCGGGTCCCGGGGGCGGAGTGCGGCGCGGGAGCGGCGTGCGGTGGTGCGGGAGTGCTGCGGTGCCGGAGTGGTGTGGTGCTGGAGTGGTGCTGCGGTGCGGGGTGTCAGTCGGCGGGCTGGAGCAGGTCCCAGCGGTTGCCGTGGAGATCCTGGAAGACGGCGACGCTGCCGTACGGCTCGTGGCGCGGCTCCTCCAGGAAGGTCACGCCGGCGGCGGTCATCCGGGCGTGGTCGCGGGCGAAGTCGTCGGTGTGCAGGAAGAAGCCGACCCGGCCGCCGGTCTGGTCGCCGACCCGGGCGCGCTGCTCGTCGTTCCTGGCCCGGGCGAGCAGGAGGCCGGTGCCGTTCCCCTCGGTACCGGGCTCCACGACGACCCAGCGGGAGCCGTCAGGGCGGGGCGCGTCCTCGGCCAGCCGGAATCCGAGCGCGTCGGTGTAGAAGCGGATGGCCTCGTCGTAGTCGTCCACGACGAGGGTGACCAGGGCAACGCGTCGCATCGGGGCCTTCCGGTGGGGGTGGTTAGCCGGAGAGGTTATACGTAAAACCCCGAGGACGCCAGTCGCTGCGGCGATCAAGCGCGCACGGTGGGGAAGGTCAGGGCCGCTCGCCCTGGGCGACCTCGACCTGGTGGTGGAAGTCGGCCATCCCGGTCACCGAGGCGACGCAGGAGACGGCGGCGCAGGCGAGCAGGAGGGCGGCGGCCCGGCGGCCGGTGCGGCCCCGCGGCCGGGGAGCGGACAGCAGGGCCTGGACCCGGCGCGGGACCGGGCCCGTGGTCGCGGCGGCGGCGAAGCCGGGCCGCTCCGAGTGGACGGCCTGGGCGGCCAGGGCGGCCCGGGCGATGGCGCGGGCGGTCAACCGCCGGTCGCCGACCGATCGGGCCGCGGACTCGTCGGCGGCCCGCTCTGCAGCCAGCCGGACGGTGTCGCGAACCTGTCGCAGGGCGGGGTGGCAGTGCGCCGCGACCTCGGCGGCGGCCAGGAAGTAGTGGTGGCCGCCCGCGTTGTGCGCCCGCTCGTGCGCGAACAGGGCCTCGCGCTCGGCGCCGTCGAGGCTGCGCAGCATCGCGGTGGTGACGACGATGCGGTGCGGACGGCCGGGCAGCGCGTAGGCGTCCGGGCGGGACGACTCGACGACGCACAGGTCGCCGGCGCGCGGACCGCGCCCGGCCTCCGAGCGGGCGGCCCGGAAGGCGCGGGTCTGGCGCAGCACCGAACGGACCAGCGTCCAGCCGCACACGGCCAGCGCGCCCACGGAAGTGGCGGCGGCGGGAAGGACGACGAGGTCCGAGGCGGTGTGCAGCGGGTGGACGAGTTCGCCGAGGGCGGCGAACACCGGCAGCTTGAACAGGCCGGTCAGCACGAAGGCGCCGAGCGCGGCCAGCGAGCAGCCGGCGAGGACGACCGCGCACCCGGTGACCGCCCACAGTGCGGCCACGGGCGCGAGCCGGTCCATGGCCCGCCTGGCGAGCGCCGGGAGGGCGAACGGCAGCAGCAGCGGCAGCAGGAGCAGCGCGGTCATCGGTAGTCGTCGGATTCGAGCAGGTCGCGCAGGGTGCGCTCGTCGTCCGCGCTGAGCTGGGCGACGAAGCGGGCGAGGACCCTCTCACGGTCGGTGTCGCGGTTCAGCTCGCTGTGCATGCGGCGGGCGGTGAGGCCGTGGGCGTCCTGAAGCGGGATGTAGGCGTAGCCGCGGCCCTGACGGCGCCGCTCGACCATGCCCTTGTCGTGCAGCCGGGTGAGGATCGTGGTCACCGTCGTCCGGGCGAGGTCCGCGCCCAGGGTGAGCTGCACCTGGCCCGGCGTCTGGGGAGCTCCGGCGGCCCAGAGCGCGGCCATGACACTCGCTTCGAGCTCGCCGGCCGGCCGGCGTTCGTCCTTGGCGTCGGTCATGGGAACGTTCCTCACCCGTCCTCGTGCGCGGCCCGGAGGGCCTTCCGTGTGCTCACAGTCGGCCGTCTACGTGAGTGTAGTCAACCGTGCGCCCGTCGTACCGGCGTGCGCCCTGCCCATTATGGGAGGAGCGCATCACCGGAACCCGGGCGGGCGGTGACCGGACCAAGGGCGGGCGGTGACCGGGACAAGGGCGGGCTCCGGCGGTCGAGTGCGGCCGTCAGCCGCCCGTGGTGTGCAGCGCGTCGAGCCGGTCGAGTTCTTCCCTGCTGAGCCGCAGGGCGCCGGCGGCGACGTTCTCGGCGAGGTGGTCGGGGTTGCCGGTGCCGGGGATGGCGAGCACGTGCGGGCCCTGGTGCAGGGTCCAGGCGACGCGGATCTGGGTGGGGCTCACGCCGTGCGCGCGGGCGACGGCCAGCACCTCGTCGTCGTGGGCGGTGCCCGCCCGGCGCGGTCCGGCCTCGCCGGCGACGGCGTAGAAGGGCACGAACGCGATGCCCCGCTCCCCGCAGACGCGCAGCACCTCGTCGTCGACGGGGTCGGGACGATCGACGGCGTACCGGTTCTGCACGCACACCACCGGGGCTATCTCCAGCGCCTCGGCGAGGTGGCGGGGCTGCACGCCGGACACGCCGAGGTGCCGGATCAGTCCGGCCTCGCGCAGCTCGGCGAGGGCGCCGAAGTGCTCGGCGATGGAGTCCTGCTGCTGGCGTCGGAAGTTGACCACGTCGAGGTGGTCCCGGCCGAGCTGGCGCAGGTTCTCCTCGACGTGCCCGCGCAGCTGGTCGGGGCGGGCCGAGGAGCCCCACTCGCCGTGGTAGTCCCGGAAGGGGCCCACCTTGGTGGTGATGACCAGGTCGTCGGGGTACGGGGTGAGCGCTGTGTTGATCAGTTCGTTGGCGGAGCGCAGCGAGGAGAAGTAGAAGGCGGCGGTGTCGATGTGGTTCACGCCGAGTTCCACGGCCCTGCGCAGGACGGCGATCGAGCGCTCACGGTCGCTGGGGGTGCCCAGGTGGAAGGCTGCGTCGCCGGTCAGCCGCATGGCACCGAAGCCGATGCGGTGGACGGGCAGGTCGCCGAGTACGAAGGTGCCGGAGGCGGCCGCGTTGATCGTCTCAGTGGTCATCGGCGGAGTCTGACATATTCCTTGCGCGGCAAGGCGGTTGCGCCCTGCGGCGCCCTCGGGACCGGCGTGGGGCGAGCCGGTGGGGTCACGACTCCGCCGGGCCGAGCTGCCCGAGGCGCCGGCGCAGGTATGCCCGCTCCGCCTCGCCGGCGGCCAGTTCGATCGCCGCCTCGTACTCTCGTGCCGCCTCGGCGGTCCGGCCGAGGCGGCGCAGCAGGTCGGCCCGGACGGCGTGCAGGACGTGGTAGCGGTCGAGGGCGCCGGGCGCGCGGCGGGTTCCGGGGGCGGCGGGCGTACCGCGGGTGTCGGGCGCGCGGCGGGTTCCGGGGGTGGCGGGCGCACCGCGGGTGGCGGGCGCGCGGCGGGTGGCGGAGGTGGCGGACGTGCCGCGGGTGCCGGGCCCGCCCGGGGTGAGGGAGTCGACCAGTTCCAGTGCCTCGGCCGGGCCCTCGACCTCGGCGACCGCGACCGCCCGGTTGAGCGCGACGACCGGCGTGGGCGCCACGGCCATGAGCTGGTCGTAGAGGCGCAGGATCTGGCCCCAGTCGGTGGCGTCGGCGGTCGCCGCGTCGCTGTGCACCGCGTTGACGGCGGCCTGGATCTGGTACGGCCCCGGGCGGTCCCGGCGCAGACAGCGGCGGACCAGGTCCTGGCCCTCTGCGATCAGCTCGCGGTCCCACCGGGCGCGGTCCTGCTCGGGCAGCGGCACGAGAGCGCCGTCCGTGTCCCGCCGGGCCGGGCGGCGCGCGTCGATCAGCAGCATCAGCGCGAGCAGGCCGGTGACCTCGGGTTCGTCCGGCATCAGCGCGGCAAGCAGCCGGCCGAGCCGCAACGCCTCCGCGCACAGGGCGGGATCGCCGGTGTAGCCCTCGTTGAAGACGAGGTGGACGACGGCGAGGACGCCGCCGAGCCGCTCCGGCAGGTCGGCGTCGCGCGGCACGCGGTACGGGATGCCCGCGTCGCGGATCTTCGCCTTGGCCCGCACCAGCCGCTGGGCCAGGGTCGCCTCCGGGACCAGGAAGGCGCGGGCGATCCGGGCGGTGCTCAGACCGCCGACCAGGCGCAGGGTGAGCGCGACCCGGGCCGCCGGCGCGAGGGCGGGGTGGCAGCAGGTGAAGATCAGACGGAGCCGTTCGTCGCGCACGGGGCCCTCCTCGGGCGGTGCGTCGGTCGCGTACAGCAGGGCGGCCTCGGCGTGCCGGGCCTGCCGGGAGGACTCGCGGCGCAGCCGGTCGACCGCCCGGTTGCGGGCGGTGGTGATGATCCAGCCTGCCGGGCTCGGCGGCACGCCCGCCTCCGGCCAGGTGCGCACGGCGACGGCGAAGGCGTCCTGCACCGCCTCCTCGGCGAGGTCGATGTCGCCGAGGAAGCGGACGAGGACGGACACGGCGCGCCCGTACTCGGCCCGGAAGACGGCCTCGACGCCGGGCGCCCCGGGCATCAGGGCTGGTCCACGAACGGCCGCACCTCGATGGGCAGGGTCGTCGCGAGGGCCGCCTTGCGCCCCCACTCCAGGGCCTCGTCCAGGTCGGCGGCCCGGATCAGGCAGAGCCCGCCCAGGTACTCCTTGCCCTCGGCGTAGGGGCCGTCGGTGATCAGGACGTCACCGCCCTCGGGCCGGAGCATGGTGGCCGTGTCCGGGGCGTGGAGTCCCCCGGCGAAGACCCACGCCCCGGCCGCGCGCAGCTCGTCGTCGAAAGCCTCGACGTCCCGCATGATCCCGGCGAGCACGTCGGGGGCCGGCGGCTGTGCGTCGGCGGGCTGGACCACACTGAGCAGGTAGTGCTTCATGACGTTCTCCTCGGCGTCCGGCCGGGTGCACCCCCGGCGCTGTCTGTCACCTCCTACACGAACGGCGGGGGCCCGGATCGACACCGGGCCGGGGCGACTCGCCAGGAATCTTCTCCGGCGGCAGCGGGAGGGGGTGGCGGGGATCTTCGGAAGAATCCCGTTCATGACCGACACCGCGCACCCGCTCGTCCGCACCGCCCGCCGGCTCGCCGCCGATCTGCTTCTTCCCGAGGCCGAGCGGGTGGACCGGGAGGGCGTGCCCGTGAGCCACATCGAGGCGGTGAAGCGGTCGGGGCTGCTCGGGGTGGCCGCGCCGGTCGCATACGGCGGCTCGGGCGCGCAGCCGGCGGTACTGCGGGAGACCGCGGAGGTCCTGGCCGGGGCCTGCTGCTCGACCTGGTTCGTGCAGACGCAGCACCACACGCCCGTGCAGACCCTGGCGCGGAGCGAAGGGCCCGTGCGTGAACGCCTGCTGGGGCCGTTGTCGCGGGGCGAGCTGCTGTCCGGGGTGGCCTACGCGCACCTGCGGGCGTATCCGCGCGTCCCGGTGCGGGTGCGGCGCGAGGGCGACGGCCTGCGGTTCGACGGGACCGTCCCCTGGTACACCGGCTGGGGGCTGAACGACGTGATGCTGCTCGCGGGGGTCGGCGAGGCGGGAGAGGCGGTGTTCGCCTTCGTCGAGGCACGCGACCAGCCGGGACTGCGGGCGTCGCCGCCCATGCGGCTCGCGGCGCTCACCGCCGCTTCGACGGTGTCGCTCGAACTGGACGGCCTGCGGGTGCCGGAGGAGGCGGTGGCCCTGCGGACGCCGTACGAGCGGTGGGCGCCCGGGGACCGGGCCCGCACGCTCAACGCCAACCCGGCGGTCTTCGGTGTCGCGCGAGCGGCGCTCTCCCTGCTGGACGAGGAGTTCGCCGGGTCGCTGGCCGCCCGCCTCGCCGACGTCCGGCGCCGGGCCTACGCCCTGGCCGACCACCCGGCGCCGCTGGAGCGGGTCGCGGAGCGGCTGGCGGTACGGGCGGAGGCGTACGAGGTGCTGGGCGCCGCCACCACGGCGGCGGTGACGGCAGGTGGCGGGCGGGCGATGTCCCTGACCAGCCGCCCCCAGCGCCTGGCCCGAGAGGCCCTGTTCCTCCTGGTACAGGGCCAGACGACGGAAACCCGCCGGGCCCACCTGCAGGCCCTGACCGCCGAGCGGGGCCGCTCCGCGGACAGGGCGGGGACGACGGACCACCCCGGAACCACGGACCCGGCGGAGGCGTAGAACCGCCGCGGGGGCAGCGAGGGCGCAAGCGCCGGCGGGGTTGCCGGTGACGGCCGGCCCGGAAGCAGCGAGGGGGGCGTCGAGAAGCGGGCCCCGCGGCGGCCAGGCCGACAGCGAGGGAGAGCTGCCGGAGACGGCTGGGGAGCGCCGACGCGGCAGCGCCGGGAAATGGGCGCCGGGGCGGCGAGGCGGCGAGGCCAGCAGGGCTGGCGACGACGGCCGCCCCAGGAGAACAGCCCGCAGCACCGGGAAACGGGCACCGAGGCGGCGAGGCCCGAGGCAGCAGACCGGGCCGACGACGGCCGCCCCAGGAGAACAGCCCGCAGCACCGGGAAACGGGCACCGAGGCGGCGAGGCCCGAGGCAGCAGAGCCGGCGACGACGGCCGCCCCAGGAGAACAGCCCGCAGCGCCGGGAAACGGGCGCCGAGGCGCCGAGGCGGCGAGGCCAGCAGGGCCGGCGACGACGGCCGCCCCAGGAGAACAGCCCGCAGCGCCGGGAAACGGGCGCCGAGGCGCGAGGCCCGAGGCAGCAGAGCCGGCGACGACGGCCGACCCGGGAGAACAGCCCCGCAGCGCCGGGAAGCGGCATCCGGAGCGGCGAGGGCGGGAGCGTCGGCAGGGCTGCCGGAGACGGCCGGCAGGGGCCGTGTGAGGCCACCCCGGAGCAGCGCGGCCGGCAGCGTCGGCAAGGCTGCCCGGGACGGCCCGCGAGCGCCTACCCGGCGGCGCCGTCGAGCGGCTGCCCGGTCCGTGCGGACGTCAAAGGCGACCGCACGGGCCCTGCCCAGTCGTGAAGGCGGACCCCGGCAGGGGATCCGGCCGGGGTCGGCGCGGCCCTTGGAGGCGGCGGGCCAGGGCGTGGGTGCCGGTCGTCGCCGCTGTCGCGAAGACCAGGCCCAGCGCCAGGTCGCGGGGGCGGGTGGGGCGCAGGACGCCGGCGCGGCGCAGACGGGCGCGGGCCCACAGGGTGAAGGGGATGACCACCAGCGGGCTGGTCACCGAGCCAGGCGTGTAGCCGCGGAGCACGGCCGCCTGCGCCAGATGGACCACTCCGTGCAGGCCGAAGGCGTCGAGCGCGGTCCGGTAGACGGCGGAGCGGCCGCCGGTGCGGTGCCCGTCGGCCGCGGCCGCCGCGACCACGGCGGCCATCGCGGCGACGGCCGTCGTGAACTCACGGGCGTCCACCGACCCCACCTGCCGCCACACGGCCTCCGGCACCCGCGGGAACCTCTCGCGCAGCTCCGGGAGCCGCGCGCGCACCCAGCGGGGCACCGTGGCCAGTTCCTCGGTGTCGTGCACGGCCCAGGCGGCCAGCAACCCGAAGGTGACCGACGCGTCCACCGCTGCTTCTCGCTCCATGAACCCGCAGTCTGGCAGCCGCAGGTGTGCGACGCGCGCCGGGTCAGGCGCGGCTGTCGTCCTCCGGACCCTCGACCACCACGAGGAACGCGTCGGACTGCAGATCCATCACCACGGTCGCCGCCTCCCCCTCGGCGCGGCGCGCTGCCGCGAACTCCTCCGCGGGCCACGAACCTCGCGGGGCCCCGGCGGGGAACCGTTCCAACACCTTCGCACTCATGACGGCCGGTCACCTCCAACGCGGACGGTCGCACGGAATGTACGTCCTGTACCGGAGCGGCTGCCCCGGATCGCTGCGGACATGTCACCCGACCGGGTACGGACGGCGCCGGCCGCATCCGCCGGACGCCCGGTGAGGGAAGTGAGCGGAAGGGGGACCGGAAGGCAGGGACCGGCGACGCGGAGGACATCGGTGATGGACGACGACGAGCGGGCGGCGGGTCCGCGCTGTCTGGTGACGGGCGCCACGGGCTACATCGGCGGACGGCTCGTGCCCGAACTGCTCGCCGCCGGGTACCGCGTGCGCTGCCTGGCCCGCTCCCCGGGCAAACTGCGCGACGTCCCCTGGGCGGGCGACGTCGAGGTGGCGCGCGGCGACGTCACCGACGCCGCGGCGGTCGGCGCGGCGATGCGGGACGTCGACGTGGCGTACTACCTGGTGCACGCGCTCGGCAGCGGCGACGGCTTCGAGGAGACCGACCGCCGCGCGGCCCGGATCTTCGGGGAGCGGGCGAAGGCGGCCGGGGTGCGCCGCATCGTCTACCTGGGCGGCCTCACCCCCGCCGGCGTGCCCGACCAGGCCCTGTCCCCGCATCTGCGGTCGCGCTCCGAGGTGGGCCGGATCCTGCTGGCGTCCGGGGTGCCCACCGCGGTGCTGCGGGCCGCCGTCATCATCGGCTCGGGCTCGGCCTCCTTCGAGATGCTGCGCTACCTCACCGAGCGGCTGCCGGTGATGATCACCCCGAGCTGGGTGCGGACCCGGATCCAGCCCATCGCCGTCCGGGACGTCCTGCGCCTGCTGACCGGGTGTGCCCGCCTGCCGGACGACGTCAACCGGGCCTTCGACATCGGCGGTCCCGACGTGCTGACGTACCGGGACATGATGATGCGGTACGCGCGCGTGGCGGAACTGCCGCGGCGGGTGATCGTGCCCGTGCCGGTCCTCACCCCACGGCTCTCCAGTCTCTGGGTCGGCCTGGTCACACCCGTCCCCGCGTCCATCGCCCGGCCGCTGACCGAGTCGTTGCGGCACGAGGTGGTCTGCCAGGAGCACGACATCGCCCGGTACGTCCCCGACCCGCCGGGCCACCCGCTGGGCTTCGACCTGGCGGTCCGGATGGCCCTGCGCCGGGTGCGGGACGCGAAGGTGGACACGCGCTGGTCGTCGGCCTCGGTGCCGGGAGCCCCGAGCGATCCGCTGCCCACCGACCCCGACTGGGCGGGCGGCAGCCTGTGCACCGACCACCGCGAGGCCATGGTGGACGCGTCGGCGCGGGAGCTGTGGCGGGTGATCGAGGGCGTGGGCGGCGAGAACGGCTGGTACTCCTTCCCGCTCGCCTGGAGCCTGCGCGGTGTGCTGGACCGGCTGGCCGGCGGGGTCGGGCTGCGCCGGGGCCGCCGGGACGCGCAGCGGCTGCGGGTGGGCGACTCGCTGGACTTCTGGCGGGTGGAGGAGATCGAGCCCGGGCACCTGCTGCGGCTGCGCGCCGAGATGCGGCTGCCGGGCCTCGCCTGGCTGGAGATGTCCGCCGAGCCGGCCGGGCCGGGCCGCAGCCGCTACCGCCAGCGCGCGCTGTTCCATCCGCACGGGCTGCTCGGCCAGGCCTACTGGTGGGGCATCTCCCCCTTCCACGCCGTCGTGTTCGGCGGCATGGCCCGCAACATCGCGCGGGCGGCGGCCCGGCCGGCCCCGGTTGGGCCGCGGTCGCCCGCCCGGTGACACGTCCGGGCGAACGCCGCGGGCCGGGCGGTTCCGCGCGCATCCGCCCGGCCCCGCGGGCCGGAAGAGGTCTGCGTCCGCACCCCTGCCCCCGGAGCCGCACCATGTACGTCTCGGTCGTCCTGTTCACCGCCGATCTGCGCCTGCACGACCATCCGCCGCTGCGGGCCGCGCTGCAGGGCGGCCGGCAGGTGGTCCCGCTCTTCGTGCACGACCGAGGTGTGGCGGACGCGGGGTTCGCGGTGCCGAACCGGATGGCGTTCCTCGCCGACTGCCTGCGTGACCTCGACGACGAGCTGCGCGGGCGGGGCGGGCGGCTCGTGGTGCGCTCCGGCGACGTGGTCGAGGAGGTGTGCAAGGTGGCCGCGGAGGCCGACGCCGACGAGGTGCATCTCGCGGCCGACGTCAGCGCCTACGCCCAGCGGCGCGAACGGCGGCTGCGCCGGGCCCTGGAGGCGGAGGGCCGGCGGGTGCACTTCCACGACACGGTGACCACGGCGGTGGCGCCCGGTACGGTGACCCCGGCCTCCTCGGACCACTTCGCCGTGTTCACGCCGTACTTCCGGCACTGGTCCACACAGCGGTTGCGGGACGCCCTCGGCGTGCCCCGGACGATCCGGGTGCCCGAGGGCGTCGGCTCCGAGGAACTGCCGTCCCGTGCCGCCGTGCAGGGGGTGTCCCCCGGGCTGGCGACCGGCGGCGAGCGGGAGGCGCGGCGGCGGCTGGCCGCCTGGCTGCGCTCGGGCGCGGACGCCTACGAGGAGGGGCGGGACGACCTGGGCGACGACGCGACCTCCCGGCTCTCCCCGCATCTGCACTTCGGCACGCTGTCCCCCGTCGAGGTGGTCCAGCGGGCCGGCGTGGCCGACAACCCGGGCGCGCGGGCGTTCGTACGGCAGCTGGCCTGGCGGGACTTCCACCGCCAGCTGCTGGCGGCGCGGCCCGGGGCGTCCACCGCCGACTACCGCACCAAACGCGACCGCTGGCGCTCGGAACGGACGGCCCGCGCGGACATCGAGGCGTGGCGGGAGGGCCGTACCGGCTATCCGGTGGTCGACGCGGCGATGCGCCAGCTGCGGCACGAGGGGTGGATGCACAACCGCGGCCGCCTGCTGACGGCGAGCTTCCTGACCAAGACGCTGTACGTGGACTGGCGGGTGGGCGCCCGGCACTTCCTGGACCTGCTGGTCGACGGGGACGTGGCCAACAACCAGCTCAACTGGCAGTGGGTGGCGGGCACGGGCACGGACACCCGCCCCAACCGCGTCCTCAATCCGGTCACCCAGGCCAAGCGGTACGACCCCGACGGCGCCTACGTACGGCGCTGGGTGCCCGAACTGCGGGACGTCCGGGCCGGCGCGATCCACGAGCCGTGGAAGCTCGAGGGACTGGAACGCGCGACCGCCGGCGACTATCCCGACCCGCTCATCACCCTCGCCGACGGCCTGGCCCGCTTCCGCCAGGCGCGCGGCAGGGAGTGAGTCCCGCCGCGGGCGGACGACGGGACTTCGCGGACACGGCCTAGGACCGGTGCCGGTGGGCCGCCGACAGCGCGTCGAGGGCTTCGGCGAGGCCGGCCGGGCGCAGCATGCCGTGGCCCGGGCGGCCCGCCCAGCCGGGGCCGCCGAGCACGACCAGCGGCTGCGACCGTGCCCCCTTCACACCCCACACCGTGGCGGCCACGTGCTGGGCCAGCGCCAGGCTCGCGGTGGAGCGGGCCTGGGCCCACAGCACCACGGCGGCCGGGCCGAGGCGCCGTACCGCGACCGACAGCGCCTCGGCGGGAACGGCGCCGGCGAACATTCGTGTGGGGATGCCGAGTTGGCTCAGACCCGCGTTGAGCGCCTCCAGTGGCAGGGTGTGCTGTTCGCCGGGCACGCAGGCCAGCAGTACCGGTCCCGGGGCGGCGGGGTCCGGTGGCGCCACGGGGGGCAGGGTGTGCCGGCGCAGGACGGTGGACACGTGCCAGGACAGCAGGTGCTCCACCTCCACGTAACGGTCGCCGGCCGACGCCCACTTGCGGCCCACGGCGTGCAGGGAGGGCACCATCACCTCCTGCCAGGCGCGGGCGAGGCCGTGGCGGGCCACCGCCGCGGCCAGCCGTTCCTCGACGGCCGGCGCGTCCAGGCGCACGGCCGCGCGGGCCAGGCCGCGCAGTTCCTGGCCGATGTCGTCCTCCGGCGGCGGCCAGGCCACCGCCACCGCTGACGCCGACGGCGGTGTCGGTGTCGACGCCGACATCGACACCGACCCAGGCCCGGCTTCGGGTCCGGATCCAGACGTCGTCGCCGACGCCGCCGCCGGCACGTTCCCGGCCGTGGTCGCCCCGTCCCGCGCTTCGTCCCGCGCCCCGACGGCACTCGCCCCCGCGACCGCCGTACCCGCCCCGGAGGAATCCGCAGCGGCGGGCGGTGGTGTGGCCGCGGCGAGTTCGTTCCGCGCGGCCCGTGCCGCCTCCGCCGGGGCGACGCCGGCCGAGGTCAGCCGGCACATCGTCTCCAGCATGGCCACGTCACGGGGCGTCCAGCGGCGGTGCCGGCCGGCCGCGCGCTCGGCGGGGCCGATGCCGTAGCGGCGCTCCCAGGAGCGCAGGGTGGTGGGCGAGACCCCGAGCCGACGAGCGAGGGCACCCGTGGTCAGCCCCGCCTCGGCCGACAGACCCGGCTCAGTACGCGTGACGTCCATGGCACGACTATACGATGCAGAACCGATGCATGTTGAGCGGGTGGGTACCGGGCTCCGACCATGAGGGACCGTACCTACCCGAGGAGCCGCGGCATGTGCTCGAATCCGGCCTCAAGCAGTGTCGTCGCAGAGCGCCCCGCACCGGCGACGGCCGCCGCCGCGACGACGCGCCCCGTCGGGGGCGGCGAGGCGCACGGCGGCCCGTACGGCGGCCCGTACGCCGACGAGGAACTGGCGCGTGGCCTGGTGGCGGGCGACGAGGCGTGCCTGATCGCGGTGCACCGGCGCTGGTCGGGGCTGGTGTACGGCCTGGCCCGGCGGTCGCTGGGCGACGCCCGGGAGGCGGAGGACGTGACGCAGCAGGTGTTCCTCGGCGTGTGGCGCGGCCGGCAGGGGTACCGGCCCGACCGCGGCCCGCTGGCCGGGTGGATCGTCGGCATCGCCCGGCGCCGGATCGTCGACGCCCTGTCCGCGCGGACCCGGCGCGCCGACCTGGTCGCGGCGGCCGGCTCGGCGCTGCTGCTCACCGGTGGCACCGTGGCCCCGGGGCCCGAGGCGGTGCTCGACCGGGTGGTGGTCCGGCAGGCGCTGGCCCGGCTGCCCGACCCCCAGCGGGAGGTGCTGCGGCTGGCCTTCTTCGAGGACCTCACCCAGACGCAGATCGCGGCCCGCACCGGGTGGCCGCTCGGCACCGTGAAGAGTCACGCGCGGCGCGGTCTGCACCGGTTGCGGGACTCGCTGGGGCAGCAGGCGGGAGTAATCGATGCGGAAACGGTGCACTGACGGGCGGGGGGCAGGCGCAGCCCCGGAAGCATGGGACGGCGGCCGGAAGGATTCATCCCACCCCTACACATAAGCCGCCAATAAGGGCAGACTGGGTGAGCGGCGTTTCTCGCGCACCGCTCCCGACGCGGTCGGGGCCGTACGACGGGACGAGAGGGGAAAAGAGCATCCCCGGACCCCGAGCGGCAGCGCCCGAAGACCCTGATGGAGAAGTCCGGCGAAGGGAGGACCCAGCGAAGAAAGTGAAGGCCACGAAGAACGCGAGGACGGTCCGCCCGGGCGGACCGTCCTCCCCGTGTGCCGCCGTGATCAGCCCGCCACCGGCTCGGTGTCCGGATCCCGGCCCGTCGTCGTGTACTCCTCGCTGATCTCCTTCGGCCCGAACGGCCACACCCGCTCCAGCCGCGCCCAGACGAAGAAGGCCGCGCAGCCGAGAGCCACCCAGGCGAGGGACCACTCGATGGGATGGCGGCCGGGTGAGTTCTTGTCGGCGTACCCGTAGATCACGCACCAGCCGACGAAGGCGACGAGGGCGGGGAGCGGGTAGAGCCACATCCGGTACGGGCGGTGCAGGGTGGGCCGGCGCCTGCGCAGCACCGTGAGCGCCACGATCTGGGCGAGCGCCTGGACGAGCACCATGACCGTGGTGAGCAGCTGGATCAGGGTGGCGAGGTCGGTGTGGCGGCCGATCAGGAAGCCGATCGCGGTGATCACGCCCATGGTCGCCAGGCCCAGCATCGGGAAGCGGTGCCGGGGGTGCAGCTTTCCGTACGGGCGGAAGAACACGCCGTCGCGGGCGGCGTCGTAGGGCACCCGGGAGCCGCCGAGGAGGCCGGTGAACACCGAGGCGAACGCGGTGATCAGGATGAGCACGGTGACGGTGTCGGCGGCGCCGGTGCCCCAGGTCTTCTCCAGCACCGCCGAGGCCACGGAGGTGGAGGCGATGTCCTCGGGGTCGGTCATCCGGTGCCAGTCGACGACGCCGAGCGTGCCGATCTGGAGCAGCAGGTAGATCGCCATGATGCCGAGGATCGAGAAGATGACGGACCGCGGCAGGGTGCGGCCCGGGTCCTTGATCTCGGCGCCCATGTAGGCGGTGGTGTTGTAGCCCAGGTAGTCGTAGACGCCGATGGTCAGGCCCGCGGCGAAGCCGAGCCAGAAGCGGTCGCTCGTCAGGTCGAAGGCGTGGGCGGGGTAGCCGAAGGCCAGGTGGGGGCTGAAGTCGGTGGCCGCGGCCGCGATCACGAGCACGACGGAGGCGATCATCACCGTCCACATCACGGCGGTGAGGCGGGCGATGTGCTCGATGCCGCGCCACAGCAGCAGCACCACCAGGGCGATGACACCGAGGCCGATCAGGTCGCCCTGGGTACGGCCGAGGCCGGGGGCGAGGTAGCCCAGGTACTGGACGAAGCCGACCACGCCCGTGGACATGATCAGGGGGATGAAGAGCATCGCCGTCCACACGAACAGGAACGGCATCAGCCGCCCGGTGCGGTACTGGAACGCCTGGCGGAGGTAGACGTAGCTGCCGCCGGAGCCGGGCATGGCGGCGCCCAGTTCGGCCCACACCAGGCCGTCGCACAGGGCCAGCACCGCACCGGCCACGAATCCGATGACCGCCTGGGGGCCGCCGAACGCGGCGACCATCAGCGGGATGGTCACGAACGGCCCGATGCCGCACATCTGGCTCATGTTGATGGCCGTGGCCTGGAACGGGCCGACACGGCGGGCGAAGCCACCCGTGGGTGGCGGGCTACCGGACATGGGGACTCCTGACGCGACGGGCCGGACGGACCGCATGCCCGGCGGGGAACCCGCCCGGCCGGGCTGACTGGCCGATAAAGTTAAGGAGCCTTACTAGAGGCGTCAAGTAGGCGCCGGGAATGCGTGAGAATGGTGCGATGCCCGCCCGAGACGCCGCAGCCCCGCCGGACCAGCCCTGGAGCCGCCGCCGACTGCGCAGCGCCAACGAGCGGCTGCTGCTGGACCGGCTGCGCGACCTGGGCGCCGCCTCACGCGCCCAGCTCGCCCGTGAGACCGGCCTGTCCAAGCCGACGGTGTCCAGCGCGCTGGCCGCGCTGGAGACGGCGGGGCTGGTCCGCGAGGTCGGCACCCGGGCACCCGAACGGGGCCGCACCGCGGTGCTGTACGCCCCCGACCCGGCCGCCGGGTACGCGCTCGGGGTGGACATCGGCCGCGGCTGGCTGCGGGTGGCGGTGGTCGACCTGGACGGCACGGTGGTCGCGCGCGCCGACGTGCGCAACCGGGCGCGCGCCTCCGCGGCGATGGCCGAGCTGGTGGTGGCGACCGCCCGCCAGGTGATCGGCAACTCGGGCGTGGACCCGGCGGAGGTGGTGCACGGGGTGGTGGGCACGCCCGGCGTGTACGACGAGGAGCGGCGCCGGGTGCGGTTCGCGATGCATCTGCCGGGCTGGGGCCGCGCGGGCCTGTTCGACCGGATGCGCGAGGAACTGGGCGTCCCGCTGGAGGTGCACAACGACGCCAACCTGGCGGCGCTCGGCGAGTACACGTACGGCGTCGGCGCCGGCAGCCGGCTCTTCGCGTACATCCTCATCGGCACCGGCCTCGGCATGGGGGTGGTCGGCGAGGGCCGGCTGTTCACGGGGGCGCACGGACTGGCCGGGGAGATAGGTTTCCTGCCCTGGCCGGGCCGGAGCAAGCCGGAGCGGCTGGAGGACGCGGTGTCCGGGGAGGCCGTGGTGGAGGCCGCCCGGCGGTTCGGGATGGACGGGCAGCTCACGGCGAAGGCCGTGTTCGACGCGGCCCGGCGCGGCGACCGGGCCGCGGTGCGGGCGGTGGAACTGGAGGGCGAGCGGATCGCGCACACCGTGGCGGCCGCGGCCGCGGTGCTCGACCCGGACCTCGTGGTGCTGGGCGGCGGGGTGGGGCACAGCGTGGACCTGCTGCTCGGACCGGTCCGCGAGCACCTGCGCGCCCTGACCCCGCTGCGGCCGCGGCTCGCGCCCAGCCGGCTCGGCGAGGACGCGGTGCTGCTGGGCGCGGTGGCGACGGCGCTGGGCACGGCGCGTGACCTGGTGTTCGAGCGCCGGGCGGGCGAGGGCTGACCCGGCCGGCACCGGCCCGGCCGAGCCTGACCCGATCGCACCAGCCGTCAAGGCCCGTGACGGCGACGGTCGTTGACATGCCCCTCCGCGTTCCCTACCTTGAGCCGAGTTAGTAAAGTTTCCTAACTTTACGAGGCTGGAGACCAGCGTGTTCCCTCGCCCCGCCCCCGGACGCCGGCTCGCCATGGGCGCCGTGCTCCTGAGCCTGCTCGGCACGCTCGCCACCGGCGCCTGGGCCGGACCCCGGGACCAGCGGCCGGCGCCGCACGAACACCGGCACGCGCCCAGTGTCACCCATGTCCCGGCCACCGCCGGGTCCGCCACTCCGCTGTCCGGATACGCGATCCGGTCCACCGCGGACGTGACCGACTCCGCGGCGGCCGTCTCCTCCCCCGGCTACCGGGCGGACGGCTGGTACCCGGCGGGCTCCCGCTCCACCGTGCTGGCCGCGCTGCTCGCCGACGGCGTCTATCCCGACCCGTTCCACTCCACCGACCAGCAGAAGATCCCCCGGGACGACTTCCAGGTGCCGTGGTGGTACCGCTCCGACTTCACCGTCGAGGACACCGGGCCGCGCACCCGTCTCGACTTCAGCGGTGTCGTCTCGGCCGCCGACGTCTACGTCAACGGCCACCAGGTGGCCGGGGCCGCGGACGTGACCGGCGCCTACACCCGCCACGAGCTGGACATCACCTCCCTGGTGCGGTCGGGCACCAACACGGTGGCCTTCCGGGTCCGGCCCAACGACCCGAACAAGCACCTCACGATGGGCTGGCTCGACTGGCTCCAGCCGCCGCCCGACCGGAACATGGGCCTCGTACGCGACGTCCTGGTCCGCCGGGACGGCCCGGTCGTGCTGCGCGACGCGCACGTGGTCGGCGAACTGGCCGTGCCCGCGCTGGACACCGCCGACCTGACCGTCAGGGCGCGGGCCCGCAACGACTCCGGCACCCCGGTCACCGCCGAGGTCACCGGCAGCGTCGCCGGGACGCGCCTGACCAGGAGCGTGCCGCTCGCCGCGCACGAGACGAAGACCGTCACCTTCTCCCCCGCCGACGTCCCCGGGCTGCACCTCACCGCCCCGAAGGTGTGGTGGCCGGCGGGCATGGGCGGGCAGCCGCTGTACGACCTCGACCTCGCCGTCTCGGTGTCCGGCGCCGTCTCCGACACGGCCCACGAGCGCTTCGGCATCCGCGACGTGCGGGCGCCCCTGAACGCCGACGGCGCCCGCCAGTACCGGATCAACGGCCGCAGGCTGCTGATCAAGGGCGGCGGCTGGTCGCCCGACGAGTTCCTGCGCTGGGACGCCGGCTACGTGGAGGACCGGCTGCGCTACGCCCTCGACCTCGGCCTGAACACCATCCGCCTGGAGGGGCACATCGAGCCGGACGAGTTCTTCGACCTCGCCGACCGTCTCGGTGTGCTCACGCTGCCGGGCTGGGAGTGCTGCGACAAGTGGGAGGGCCAGGTCAACGGGGGCAGCGAGTCCGGCGAGAAGTGGACCGAGAGCGACTACCCGGTCGCCAAGGCGTCCATGGCCGCCGAGGCCGCCCGGCTGCGCCGCCACCCCAGCGTGATCTCCTTCCTGATCGGCAGTGACGCCGCGCCCGACGCGAGGATCGAGAAGGACTACCTGGACGCCCTCGGGGCCGCCGACTGGCCCGTCCCGGTGGTGCCCGCCGCCTCCGACAGATCCTCGCCCCAGCTGGGCCGTTCGGGCATGAAGATGACCGGGCCCTACGAGTGGGTCCCGCCGGACTACTGGTACGCCAAGCGCGAGGGCGGCGCCACCGGCTTCAACTCCGAGACCAGCGCGGGCCCCGACATCCCGACCCTGGACACCCTGCGCCGGATGATGACGCCCGCCGAACTCGACACGCTGTGGAAGGACCCCGCCGCCCGGCAGTACCACCGCTCGCCCTCCACCGTCTTCGGCACCCTCAAGATCTACGACGCCGCGCTCACAGGCCGCTACGGCGCACCGGCCGGGCTCACCGACTACGTGCGCAAGGCACAGCTCGCCCAGTACGAGAACGTACGGGCCCAGTACGAGGCGTACGGGCGCAACGCGACGGACGCGAGCAAGCCGGCCACCGGAGTGATCTACTGGATGTTCAACAGCGGCTGGACGTCGCTGCACTGGCAGCTAGTGGACCGGTACCTGGACCAGGGCGGCGCCTACTTCGGCGCGAAGAAGGCGAACGAGCCGCTGCACATCCAGTACTCCTACGACGACCGCTCGGTCGTCGTCGTGAACAACCGGCACGGCTCCACCGGTCCGCTCACCGCGCGGGCGACGCTGTTCGACCCCGACGGCACCCAGCGGTACGACCGGACGGTCACCGGGATGACGGTGGACGGCGACGGCGCGCACGGCACCGCGCTCACGCTGCCCTCGTCGGTGAGCGGGCTGCCGCCGACGTATCTGCTGCGCCTCACGCTGACCGACGCGGACGGCCGGGAGGTGAGCCGCAACGTGTACTGGCTCTCCACCCGGGCGGACAAGCTCGACTGGGCGCACACCGACTGGTACTACACGCCGGTGACCGGCTACGCCGATCTGCGGGGACTGACCTCGATGGCCCGGGTGCCGGTGTCGGCGGCCGCGTCGACCGTGACCTCCGGGGACACCTCGACGACCACGGTGACCGTGCGCACCACCGGTGACGGGCGGACGCCCTCGCTGCTGACGGACGTCCATCTGGTCGACGCGCAGGGCAGGCCGGTGCTACCGGTGCGCTGGTCGGACAACGAGGTCAGCCTGTGGCCGGGTGAGACGGCCACGCTGACGGCCACCTACCGGACCGCCGATCTGCACGGCTCGGCGCCACGGGTGCGGGTCTCCGGCTGGAACACGCCGGAGCGGACGGTCCCGGCGGCCTGACCCGGCGGGGGTGGGCCCGGAGCCCACCCCCTTCGGCGTCAGCCGACGTCGAGCGCGGTGTCGTCGAGGACGAACGACGTCTGGAGGGTCGAGCCCTCGGTGCCGGTGAACTTGACCGTGACCGTCTGGCCCGCGTAGCTCGCGAGGCTGAAGCTGCGCCGGGTGTAGCCGCTCGCCGCGTTCAGGTTGGAGTAGGTCGCGAGCGTCGACAGCACGGTGCCGCCGCTGTTGACCACCTGGGCCTTCAGGGTGTCGTACGCCGTCGAGGTGGAGGTCTCGGCGGTGTCGACGTGGAGGTAGAAGCTCAGGTTGGCGGTGGTGCAGCCGGCCGGAATGGTCACCGACTGGGACAGGGTGTCGGTGTGGGCCGAACCGTAGCCGTTGAGCCATGCCTTGTAGGAGCCGGTGCGGGCCGCCTCGCCGGAGTCGTTGGTGATGACCCCGCTGGAGCTGGTCCAGGAGCCGGAGCCGGACTCGAAGCCGGGGTTGGCGAGCAGCTGGGCGGCGGTGCAGGTGCCGCCACCGCCTCCGCCGCCCCCGCCGCTGGTGCCGGAACCGGCGAGCCAGGCGGTGGCGTTGAGGGCGAGCGCCGCGTTGGTGGCGCCGGAGTCGTTCCAGCCGTCGTACAGGGTGTTGCCGGACTGGCCGGTGCCGTCGTCGACCGGCGAGCTGTCGCCCCAGAAGGCGACGCGGCCGCTGCCGAAGGTGCTGGTGAGGAAGAAGGCGCCGGTGTTGCCGGAGTAGCCGGTGCGGTAGACCAGCCCCTTGACGGCCGAGTTGTCGGCGGGCTTGAGCGTGGCCGTGGTGCCGTTGGCGATCAGGCTCTTGGTGACGGTGCCGAAGGAGCCGTGCAGCACCGGGTCGGACCCGTCGCTGACGGCGGACGGGTAGTCGGAGCCGATGTTGAGCGAGTCGATCGAGAAGCCGAACGGGTCGGTGGAGTCGACGCTGTTGTTCGTCATCAGGTCGTTGAGGATCTTGACCGCGTCGGCACCGTCGTTGTTGCGGTCGGAACCGGTGTGGTCGGAGATCATGAACAGGCCGCCGCCGTTCTTCACGAAGGTCATGATGGCGGTCTTCTCCGCCGTCGTGAACAGCGTGTTGGGCTCGGGCAGCACGAGGGTGTCGAAGTTCGACAGGTCGGTGGCGGACGAGCCGCCGTAGCTGAGACTGGAGCCCGAGGGCAGCGTCTTCAGGCTGTAGCCGCCGGTCTTCTGCAGGGCCACGCCCCAGGAGGACAGGGCGCCCGTCCAGTCGGTCTCGGCGGACGGGGAGGAGTTCTGGCCGAGCGGGTCGGGCTGGCTGGTGGAGATGATCCAGTCCGCGTTGCCCGCCGTCTCGGCGTGGGCGTTGTCGAACAGGACGCGGTGCGTGGTGGCGGCGTGCGCGGGGGTGGCGTCCGTGCCGACCTGCAGGGCTGCCGAGGTGACGAACAGCCCTAGTCCGGCCAGGACGGTGGTGAGTCTGCGGCGGGATCTCCAGGATCCAAGCATCCGGCGAACCTCCATGTGGGGTGGGGAGAGGCAGTGGGGCGCCCAAATCTGCGCGCGTAGAACGAGGTTGAGGGTTCTACACGCGTCGACTGGTTGAAAGGTACATGGCATGTCAGGCCGGTGAACATCAAGTCTCGGCAATCTCGTCCCCGGGCGGGCCCCACGCCCCTCGGCCCGGGGCGCCCGTCAACTCCCGTACAGGTACGGGGTCGTGGTGCTGAGCGCCTGGAATCCGAGCCGTTCCAGGATCGGCCGGCTCATGGGCGAGGCGTCGACCTGGAGGAAGCGATGGCCGTGGGCGGCGGCGACCCGGGCGCGGTGGGCGACCAGGGCGCGGTAGACGCCCCGGCCGCGCCAGGACTCGACGGTGCCGCCGCCCCACAGACCGGCGAAGCGGGTGCCGGGCACCAGTTCCATGCGGGCGGCGCCGACCGGCTCGTCACCGGCGAGCGCGACGACGGCGACGACCGTGCCCGGGGCGGCGGCCAGCCGGGCGAGGAGCCGGTGACGCAGCCGGGTACCGTCGGTGCCGAACGCCTGCTCGTGCACGCGCACGACGAGGTCGGCACCGGCGGGATCGGTGGCCCTGACGACACGGATGCCGTCGGGCGGCCGGGTGTCCGGGGAGAGCCGGATGACCTCGGCGGTCTCGCCGACCAGCAAAGTCTCCTCGGGCTCGGCCCGGAAGCCGGCGGCGGTCAGCCGGGCGCCCAGGTCCACCGGCCGGTCGTGGCCGTGGAGCTTCCACTCGAAGTCGTGGCCCAGACCGCCGAAGTACGCGATCTGCTCCGCGATCACCCGGTCCGCCGACCGCTCGTCCAGCGCGGACCACAGGATGCCGTTCCAGCCCAGCGCGCCGGCGGTCTGCCGGACCACCGCGCCGGCGCGTTCGACACGGGCTCCCGGCCCGTCGGGAGCGGCGCCCTCCCGCATGTCCCGGTCGTAGAGGGCGAGTACCGCGGCGTGATCCATGCCCTCACTCCAGCATCCGCCCCCGGGCCGGGCAACGGAATTACCCGCGGACCGGTGCGGCACCCGCCCCGGTCCCGGTGGCTGTGCCACCCTCGGCGCCCGTGCCCCGGGCCGCCGGGGACCGTCCCGCGAGGAGGCCGGTGAACCACGGTCAAGGACAGCGAACTGGGCTCTCCGCGCCGGTGCGTGGAGCTGGCGCGGGAGGCGCTCGACGCGGGTTCTGCAGCGCCGGTTCCACACGGGCGGTGCAGGACCCGAGTCGAGCGGGGCGGGTCCGGTCCCCGTCCGGCTCAGCCGAGTTCGAGCGTGGTGACCCCGAAGACCCGTTCCCGGGCGTGGTCGCGGACGGGTCCGGTGTACATCCGGGCGGTCTCGAACGAGGCGGACAGTCCCGCCTCCAGGGCCAGCGCCACGCCGTCGGCGTTGGGTTCGGGCACGTCGACGGCGATCTCGCGGCCGGCGGCGTCGGCGGTGAGCGCGGCGAACAGGGCCCGGGCGTCGTCCGCGGTGTCGGCGAAGAGCGGGCCGACGCGCAGGCAGTCGTGGCCGGGCCGGATCACGCCGTAGCCGGTCAGCCGGCCGCCGTCGTGGCGGACGTGGGCGCGGTGGCCGTCGCGGGTCAGCCACTCGGCGAGGAAGCGCGGGCGGTCGGCGGGCATGCAGGCGCCGTCGTAGGCGGTGACGGCGGCGAGGTCACCCGGCCCGGCCGGACGCACGCCGGTGGGGGCGGCGCCCCCGGTGGCGACGCCGGTGAACCTGATGGTGCGGTACGCGAGTTCGAACCCGGACTGCCGGTAGTTGTCCTGCTGGGCGACGACGCCGTCCAGGCCGACGGTGCGCTCACCGGCGTGGGCCAGGGCGGTCTTCCACGTGGTGAGGCCGTGACCGCGGCCACGCAGGTCCGGGCGGACGAGGTAGCAGCCGAGGAAGGCGTAGTCGGAGCCGTAGGTGACGACGGAGACCGCCGAGACCGGTTCGCCGTCGATCCGGCCCAGGAAGAACCCGTCGGGGTCCTGGGCGAAGAAGGCGGGGCCGTCGCCGAGTCCCGGATTCCAGCCCTCCGCCGCCGCCCACCCGCTGATCACCGGCCAGTCGGCGAGGGTGGCCTGGGTGACGACGAGGTCCTGCGGGGCCGGGTGGGTCATCGGTGCGCTCCATGAGGGGACTTCGGGCCGGTAGGGGTCCGGCCCGTCGGCTGCGGGCGTGCCGCGCGGCGCCCGCACGGGGGCCGCACCGCAGCATCCTCGCCGATCACCAGGGCCCGCACCATGGGCGCGTCGGCCGTTGTGCGCCTCAAATCGTTCAGTGGAGCGAGGTGTTGGTCCCCGGGCGCGGGCACGCCCGGGCCGTCGTCCGGCCCGGGCGTCCACCGCGTCCGCGGATGCCGACGGCCCCATCGGTTCGGAGTCCGGTGGGGCCGTCGTGTCACGAGGGAGCGATCAGCGGGTCCGGCGGGGGCCGAAGCGCCGGTAGAGGGCCGCACCCGTGAGCACGAGCGCGGCGCTGCCGGCGACCGCGGGCGCCGTCAGGTCCGCCCCGGTGTGGGCGAGGGTCTCCACCGACGGCCGCGGGGCCGGGGGCGTGACGTGCTCGGGCGTGTGCGGAACGGGGTGGGACCGGGTCGGGACCGGCGGCTTCCGGGTCGGCGGAGGCGTCGGCGTCGCGGTCGTCGGCGGGGTGGGCTCGTCGACCGGGTTGTTGACGGAGTGGTTGCCGAAGACCGGGTTGAGCACCCCCACCACGTCGACGCTGTTGCCGCTGACGTTCACCGGCAGGTGGACCGGGAGCTGCACGCCGTTGCCGGAGACCACGCCGGCCGAGCCCGTGGAGGCCCCGTGTGCCGACGAGCCGCCCTTGGTGACGGAGCCGGACGTGGCCGAACCGGCCGTCCCGGACCCGCCGCCGTTGGCGCAGCCGTTGCCGAACGAGGGGTTGAGCAGCCCCACCACGTTCACGGTGTCGCCGCACACGTTCACCGGGACGTGCACCGGGAGCTGGACGGTGTTCCCGGAGACCGCTCCGGGCGAGCCGGCCGCCGCACCGTCGGCGGAGGCTCCGTCGGCCGCGAAAGCGGCGGTCACCGGCATGGCCACCGCCATCGCACCGGAGGCCGCGACGACGGCGAACACACCGTTTCGGGTAGCCCGTCTCATAGGTTTCCTGCCTTCCAGACAACGTCGCGGGCACTCGCCCGCATCCGCTACAACGCAGGCGAACCGCCCAAGTTATGGCCAATCAATCTTTCACCCCATCAGGCGACATGTTTCTTCGAAACACCTGTAAAGGCGTCGAATAATCATTGATCACACCGGAAGGTGCGAAGTGTAGATCGTCGGGCGCGGTCCCGCTCCTGCGGAGGCGACCCCCGTCGGGCCCGCTTATGGTGAGCGAGGGCGCCGCCCCGGTCCGCGACGGGTGGGCCCCGGGAGGCGATCGATGCTGGCCAAGCTCTCCACACGGCCCGCCGTGCGGCGGTGCGCGGGAGCCGGGGTCCTCACTCTGGCCCTGCTCGGGGCCGGGCTGCCCACGGCAGCCGCCACGCCGGCCGCCGACGCGCCCCGGCCCGACCTGGCGCGCTTCTACGGGCAGAAGCCGGTCTGGACGGCCTGCGAGGGCCCGGACATGCCGCGCGACCTGCGGTGCGCGAAGGTGACCGTCCCGGTCGACTACGCGCACCCCGCCGCCGGCACCCTCGACCTCGCCGTGGCCCGCTACCGCGCCACCGGCCCGTCGCGGGGCTCGGTGCTGCTGAACTTCGGCGGTCCCGGCGGCCAGGGGGTCGACGCGCTCGCCGCCGGGGGCAAGGACTTCATGGACCTGACCAACGGCTACGACGTGGTCGGCTTCGACCCCCGCGGCGTCGGGCGCTCCTCCCCCGTCAGCTGCGGCGCCGGCGGTGACCGGGGCCTGCCGCTGGCGGGCGAGAGCGTCGACCTCGACCGCCCCCAGGGAGTGCTCAGACGGCTGCGGCAGGCCGCCACCGAGTGCGCCCGGAACTCCGGGCCGGTGCTGCGCCACATAGGCACCGTGGACGCCGCCCGGGACATGGACGTCATCCGCGCGGCCCTCGGCGACAGGAAGCTCAACTACCTGGGCTTCTCCTACGGCACCCGGCTCGGCGCGGTGTACGCCGCGCAGTTCCCGCACCGGGTGGGGCGGATGGTCCTGGACGGGGTGGACACCCTGACCGAGCCGCTGTCCGAGCAGGGAGTGGCGGGCGCCCAGGGCCAGCAGACGGCACTGGACGACTTCCTTGACTGGTGCGCGACCGACATCGGCTGCCCGTTCGGGCAGGACCGGCGCGCGGCCGGCAACCAGGTCGTACGGCTGGTGCGCTCGCTGGACGAGAACCCGGTGCCCTCGGACTTCGGCGGCGCCTTCTCCGGACAGGATCTGGTGGCCGCCATCGGGCAGGCCCTGTACAGCAAGGAGCTGTGGCCCACGCTGGAGCGGGCGCTGGCCTCGCTGGTCAACGACGGCGACACCCGGGGCGTGCTCGGCCTCACGACCGGCATCGGATCGGCCCCGCCCGTGCGGCGGCCGGTGACCGGCACGGGCGGCGAGCGGCGGCGCGCGGACGGCGGTCTGGTGGACGCCGAGGACGTCCCGGCGGACAACCTGGCGGCCGCGCTGATGGCGATCAACTGCGCGGACGACCCGGACCGGCCGGGCGAGGCGCGGATCGCCGAGGACCTCAAGGACCTGCGGGCCGCCTACGAACAGGCGTCACCGGTCTTCGGCCGCTTCCGGCTGTCCCAGCTGCTGATGTGCTACGGCCGCCCCAAGGGCACGAAGTACATCCGGGACGAGGTCAGGAACGTGAAGTCGGCCAGGATGCTGCTGGTGGGCACGCGCGGCGACCCGGCCACTCCGTACCGCTGGACGGTGGAGACGGCCGCACGCCTCGGCCCGTCGGCCGTGGTGCTCGACAACAGGGGCGACGGGCACACCGGCTACTCGTCGTCGGTCTGCGTGCACCGCAAGGTCGACGACTTCCTGCTCTACGGCTCCCTGCCGGCGAGCGGCAGCTCCTGCCCGGCGGAGCGCGACGGCTGGGAGTCCACCACGAACGCGTCCGGCTGACCGCACATGTGCGGCGAACGGGTGACAGGCGCGCGTTCCGGAAACCTCCCGGCGGGCCGGGACGTCACACAGGGCAGGCGCGCCCCGGCCCGCCGTACCCGTACGCGACCGCGACAGGGGGAACCCGTCATGCGTATCCGCTCCACCATCGCCGCACCCGTCGTGTGCGCCGCCGCAGCGCTGCTGCTGGCCGCGCCGCAGAGCCAGGCGGTCCCGGCCCGAGCCACGCCCCCGCGCTGCGCGGAGAAGGCGCTGACGATCCGGGCGAAGGCGGTACCCGGCGATCCCTCGGTGGTGCGCGTCGGCGTGACGAACCGGGGCTCGCGCGCCTGTGTCGTGGACCGCGTGCCCACGGTGACCTTCGGCGGCCTGGACGGGGCCGCGCTGCCGGTGCCGCTGCCGCGGACGCGCGGCGGGACGTACCCGCTGCGTCCGGGCGGCACCGCCCACGCGGCGGTGCGCACCATCGCCGACCCGGCGGACCCGCAGGCCCGCCGGGCGGACTCGGTCACGGTGGCCGCGTCCTCGTCGCAGTGGGGTGCCACCTTCACCGCCGCGCGGCTCGGCACCGGGAGCCGGGTGCGGGTGTGGGAGCCGGTGACGACCTGGTGGCAGCCGACGGCGGCGGCGGCCGACCGGGCTCTGCAGGTCAGCTGAGGACCAGCTCCGGCGTGTAGAGGTCGAGCCACTGGGCGAGGTCGAGGGTGCGTTCCAGGCCGCGCCGGCCGACCTGGGTGCTGACGGGGGTCTCGCGTTCGGCGGCCGCGCGGACCCGCTCGCGGTCGACGAGGTCGAAGACGCGGTGGGAGGGCCGGGCCAGAAGTTCCCTGGCCTGGTCCTGGAGGGCGCGGGCGTAGCGGGGGTCCTGGGTGGACGGGTAGGGGCTCTTGACCCGCTCGTACACCGAGCGCGGCAGGACGTCGGCGGTGGCCTCCCGGAGCAGGCTCTTCTCCCGGCCGTCGAAGGACTTCAGGGACCAGGGCGTGTTGTAGACGTACTCCACGAGCCGGTGGTCGCAGAACGGCACCCGGACCTCCAGGCCGACGGCCATGCTCATCCGGTCCTTGCGGTCGAGCAGGACGCGGACGAAGCGGGTCAGGTGCAGATGGCAGATCTGGCGCATCCGGTACTCGAAGTCGCTCTCGCCCTCCAGGCGCTGGATGCCGGCGACGGCGGTGCGGTAGCCGTCGGCGACGTAGCCCTCCAGGTCGAGGGACTTGGCGAGGTCGGGGCGGAGCACGTCGGTGTCGTCGCCGAAGTGGCGGCCGAAGCGCACCAGCCACGGGAAGGTGTCGGCGCGGCGGGCGTCCTCGTCGAAGAACTGCAGGTAGCCGCCGAAGACCTCGTCGGCGGACTCGCCGGACAGCGCGACCGTCGACTGGTCGCGGATGGCGCGGAATAGCAGCAGCAGCGAGGTGTCCATGTCGCCGAACCCGGCCGGCAGGTCGCGGGCGCGGATCACCCGCTCGCGCACGGCGGGGTCGGCGAGGGCCTGGGCGTCGAGGACGATGTCCTGGTGGTCGGTGCGGGCGAGTTCCGCCACGTCGTGCACGAAGGGCGTGTCGGGGGTGCCGCGCAGTTCGTCGGCGACGAAGTTGTCGGTCTGGCCGACGAAGTCGACGGCGAAGCTGCGGACCTTCTCGCCGCGCTCGGCGAGCTGCCGGGCGGCGAGCGCGGTCATGGCGGAGGAGTCGAGGCCGCCGGAGAGCAGGGTGCAGCGCGGGACGTCGGCGACGAGCTGGCGGCGCACGATGTCGTCGAGGAGCGTGCGCACGGTGGCGACGGTGGTGTCGCGGTCGTCGGTGTGCGGCCGGGTGCGCAGCCGCCAGTAGGCGCGGGTGGTCAGGCCCGCGCGGCCGACGGTGACGACGGTTCCGGGTTCGACCTCGCGCATGCCGTCCCAGACGGCGTGCCCGGGTGTCTTGATCATGGTGAACAGCTCGCGCAGGCCGTCCGGGCCGACGCGGCGCCGGGCCAGCGGGTTGGCGAGGATCGCCTTGGGCTCGGAGCCGAACAGCACGCCGTCGGCGGTGGGGTGGTAGTAGAAGGGCTTGATGCCCATGCGGTCGCGGATCATCACGAGCCGGTCGTGGCGTGCGTCCCAGACGGCGAAGGCGTACATGCCGTTCAGCCGCTCGGCCACGGCGTCGCCCCATTCCAGGTAGCCGTGGAGCACGACCTCGGTGTCGGAGTCGGTGGTGAAGCGGTGCCCCCGGCCGGTGAGCTCGCGCCGCAGTTCGGTGAAGTTGTACGTCTCCCCGGAGTAGACCAGGGCGACGGCCCCTTCGGGGGTGCGGACGGACATCGGCTGGCGGCCGCCGGGGAGGTCGATGATGGCGAGCCGGCGGTGGCCGAGCGCGGCGGGGCCCTCGGTCCAGGTGCCCCGGTCGTCGGGTCCGCGGCAGGCCATGGTCTCGGTCATGCCGTGCAGCGCTCCGGCCTCGGCGGTCAGATCGCGGTCGAAGGAGACCCATCCGGTGATGCCGCACATGCCCTGCCTCCTGCCTCCGGCCGGCGGCGGGCCCTCGCTCACATGGGTGAGCCGGGGTGAGGGGAGGACGGCCGCCGAACCAGTTGTATCGAGCACCTATATGACGAGCGTCCGTCGGGCCCGGGCGGCGGTCAACGCGGGCGCGTCCGGCGGGGCCCCGGCTCCCCCTTGGTTTCGGCCGCGTTTTGCCCGGACGAGGGCGAGGGAGCGCCCCGGCACCGGTCTCCGGCGCCGGGAACAGGCCACGGGCAAAAACTTCGCCAAACGGCGCCGGGGTCAGCCCTTCACGGCGAGGAAGCGGTCCAGCGCGGCGGTGAGCTCGGCGGGCTTCTCCACCGGCAGCTCGTGGCCCGCGTCGATGATCCGGACCTCGGCGTCCGGGTAGGCCTTGGCCAGGCGCAGCATCTGCCGCACCGGGAGCTGGACGTCGTGGTAGCCGTGGACCATCAGGGTGGGCGTGCGGATCTCCCCGGCCCGCTCCAGGACGTCGAAGGCCCGCATCGCGCCGTACAGGGTCATGACGACCTCGCGCGGGGTCGCTGCGGAGGAGCGGATGTACTCCCGGATCTCCTCGCGCGGGTGGCCGGGGGCGAAGGCCCGCTGGATGTTGGTCGCCACGAACAGCTTGTACGGCACCAGGGTCGAGGCGGCCATGAGCAGGCCCCGGCCGCGGCTGTAGGTCATCCGGCCGATGGAGTTGACCAGCACCATGCGCTCCACCCGCTCGGGGTGGGCGAGGGCGATGGTCTGGGAGATCATCCCGCCCATGGAGTGGCCGACCAGCACGAACCGCTCGACGCCGAGGTGGTCGAGGAGGGCGAGGACGTCCGCCGCCAGCTCCGCGATGGTGCGGACCCCGGCCCCCGTGCTCTCCCCGTGCCCGCGCAGGTCGAGCCGGATCACCCGCCGGCCGGCCCGGAAGTGCTCCAGCTGGTGGTCCCAGCGGTGCCGGTTCGCGGTCCAGCCGTGGACGAACACCAGCGGCACGTCCACGGCGTCGCGGGGGCCCTCGTCGTCGTACGTCAGTACGGCGCCGTCGACGTCGAGCTGCGGCATGGGGGCCTCCTGGGTGCGTTCGGGTTACTGACCGGTACGGTAACGGGCCGCGGGACCCGCCGTCACCGGCGTTCGCCGAGGAATTCCAGGATGTGCCCGAAGACGTCGAGCGCCGCGCCGCGCCCCAGGAACGTGTCCAGGTGGCCGTAGCCCGGGATCTCGGTGTACGCGACGTCGAGGTGCGGCTGCCGGCGGGCCAGGACCTCGTGGCAGAGCCGCTGCGAGTCCAGCCACAGCCCGTTCTCGCTGCCCGAGAGCAGCAGGACCGGGGTGTCGACGCGGTCGGCGGCGTCCAGCGCGTTCGGCGGCAGTGCCCGGTAGCGCAGGTCGGTGTCGTTCCACCGCACCACGCTGCGGGCCAGCTCGATCCGGCGCAGATGGGGCAGGATCCACAGCGGGGCCGGGCCGAGCAGTTCGGCGAGCCGGTCGTGGGTGGTCCGGTGCAGGTTCTCGTGGACGAACAGCGAGGCGCCGCTGCCCCAGGCCGAGTTGTGCAGGATCTGGCAGGTCGGGTCCGGGCAGTCCGCCCCGCGGGAGGCCAGCGCGAACAGCGGGGTGTACTTCGACCACAGGCCGACTCCGCGGAAGTCGACCGGGATGTGGTCGATCCGGGACTTCATCAGCTCCCCCGCCACCGACATCCGCAGCGAGGTGCGGCCCGCCAGCTTCGGGGTCAGGAAGACCCCCTGGGAGACCACGCCCGCGAGCCCCGGCACCAGCCCGGCCGTCAGGCTCAGCGCGAGGGTGAGGGAGCCGATGCAGTGGGCCACCACGAACAGCGGCCGGTCGCCGATGCGCTGCCGGATGTGGGCGACGGCCTCGGGGATGTCGTACAGCGCCACGTCGTCGTAGGTGTAGCGCCGGCCCGTCTCGTTGTACGGCAGCCTGCTGCTGCCCCGCCAGTCCAGCAGCCAGGGCTCGTAGCCGTCGTCGAGCAGGACGTCGACCAGGTTGCGGGTCTCGGGCAGCAGGAACATGTCGGCGGACGCCGTGTGCCCGTGCAGCAGCAGGACGGCGGGCCGGCCCGGGTCGCCGCTGTCGACCCGGGTCAGGCCGAGCCGGACGCCGTCACCGGCACGGAACGGGATCTCCTCGACGCGGGCGGGATCGAGGCGGTGGCGCAGCGGGCGCGGGGCCACGGTGGTGCGTACCCTGCGGAGCGCCGGCCGGGCCGTCCTGGAGGGCTTGGTCCTGAAGATCATCGATTCGGCTCCGTGAGGGTCGTGGTGCGGCGCAGGTCCAGCAGGTCCGCCGCGGCCCGGGCGAAGGGGGCGAGCAGTCCGCGGCCCATCTCCACGCCGAACCAGGCGAGCCAGGTCAGCTTGGCGGCCCGTTTCTCCTGGGCGGTCAGGCGCGGGTCGACCCGGATGCCGTCGATCTGGTCGCGGACGTAGGAGTCGGCGGGCACGACGACCTCACCGAGCAGGCTCGCGGCCTCCCCCTCGCGGCCGATCTCCACGGTGAGCGCGCGGGTCTGCCGCCACAGGTCCCGGCGGGCCCGTGCGTACTTGCGGCCCTCCAGCCACCACACGCCGCCGTCGGCGTCGCGCAGCGTGAGCCGGTAGCGCAGCAGCTGGTGGCGCAGTCCGTGCCGCTGCGGGATGCCCTCCTCGGGACGGACCCAGACGTCGCCGCGCTCCACGGTCAGCGGCTCGGCGTGCACCGCCGGGCAGGTCACCTCGCCGCGGACGTCGACCCGGCGCTCCTTGACGAGCTGGTACATGCCGGCGATCGACAGGGTCAGCGCCATCGAGCAGGGGGTGGCCGCGGTCGCGCCGACCGGTCCCACGGTGCCCTCGGTCGTCTCGGCGAACCACAGGTAGGGCTGGTCGTCCCGGTGCGGCAGCCGGGCCAGGCCGTCACCGGCGAGCTTCTCGAAGGTCTTCAGCTGGGCCTGTGCGTCGTAGCGCGCCGCGGGCGGCAGGTCCAGGGCGGCGACCAGGGCGTCGGTGCGCCGCGCCTCGGCGGCCGGGCCCTGCAGGGTGGCCTCGCACAGCTTCAGCGCGGTGGGGCTCTGCAGCACCCGGGAGAGGAAGGCGAGTTCGGGCACCGGCTCCGCCTTCAGCCGGCCGAGCGCGTCGGCGCGCCACTCGTCCCAGTCCTGGACGCGTACGTGCATGCCGCCCAGGGCCATGTCCCGCACCACGTCGTCGAGGGTGTTGGGCACGCCGGTGAGGTGGTAGTCGAAGCCCCAGGCGTCGGGTTCGCAGACCGTGGCGACGGCGACCCGGCTGACCCAGTCCACGGGGGCCGCGTTGAGGTAGCGGAACGCCGGTACGGTGCGGAAGCGGCCGAAGGCGGAGATCAGGCCGCTGCTGAGGTCCTGCGGGTTGTAGGCGCCGGTCTTCGTGTGCCCGCCGATGCCGCCGGGGCGCAGGGCGGTGACCACAAGTCCGTGGTCGCGGGCGCGGCGCAGCGCGACCTCGGCGGCCCACTTGGACTGGTCGTAACCGGAGACCAGCCGGTCGACGTGGGCGAGCGGGTCGTCCTCGCCCATGGAGGTGATGCCCACCTCGTTGAACACGGCCACCGACGAGATGTGGTGCAGCGGCTTGGGGCGGCCGGCGGCGGCCAGTTCGGCGAGGGTGAGGGTGCCGAGGACGTTGCTGGAGCGCAGCGACTGGTAGCCGCGCAGGAAGTCCACGGCGGCCGCCACACCCACGACGCTGTCCAGTTCGTGAGCGAGGGTGAGCCACTGCTCCTCGGTGAGGCCGAGGCGGGGGCGGCGGATGTCGCCGGGCAGCACGGTGATGCGCCTTCGCACCTCCGACGACCACGGCAGCCGGTAGCTGCGCAGCTGGGCGCCGAGCCGTTCGGTCGCCGCCTCCTGGTCGGCCGCGCGGACCAGGCAGTACACGTGCGCGTCGCTGTGCCGCAGCAGGTCGAGCAGCATGTGACCGCCGAGGAACCCGGTGGCTCCGGTCAGCAGGACGCGGCGGGGCGGCAGCGGTTCGGGTACGTCGGTGAAGGGCAGCCGGTCGGCCAAGGCGAGGTCGGCGAGGATCTGGTCGAGGTCCTCCTGCCGGGCGCGGGTGTGCGGATCGCCGGGGCGGTGGAGGGCGGCTGCGACGGCGGTGGGCGGGGTGCGGGGGGACGGGACCGGGAGGGTGCCGGGGGCGGAAGCCAGGGCTGGGGTTGTCCCAGCGGGCCGGGTGGCGTCGGGGGCCGGGTGCGTGGCCGGGGCCGAGGCTGTCCCAGCGGACCAGGCCGCGTCGGAGACCGGGTGCGTACCGGAGGCCGAGTGCGTACCGGAGGCCGAGTGCGTACCGGAGGCCGGGCCGGGGGCCGGAGCCGCGCCAGAGGCCGGGGCCGTCTCAGCGGGCCACGTCGCATCGGAGGTCGGGTGCGAGCCGAGGACCGGGGCCGTGCCGGCCGGGACTGCGCCGTCGGTGGAGGACGTGCCGTCGGCCGGACGGCCGGGCGGCCGGTCGGGCAGCAGGGGCAGCCAGCGGCGGGCCAGGCTGACGGGGCGGGCGTCGGCGAACACCTCGTCGAGGTCGATCTCGATGCCCAGGTCGGCTTCCAGTTCGGCGGCCAGTTCCACCGCGTCGACGGAGGTGCCGCCCGCGTCGAAGAAGTCGGCGTCCGGCGACAGCCGGCCGGTGGGCAGGTGGCGGCCGGCCGCGGCGGCGATGGTCGCCGCCAGGCCGTCCAGGTCGGGTGCCGGAGCCGGGGCGGCCCCGGGCACGGCCGTCGCCGTCCGCACCCGGGCCAGCAGGTCGGCCACGCCGAGTCCGCCGCCGCCCTGTTCGATCGACTCGGCGAGCGCCCGCCGGCCGCCGGCCGCCGGTTCCTCGTTCACGTCACGCATGAGAGCCCTTCAGGTTGTGCTCGGTCTTGTTGCTCACGGCTGCTCCCAGGAGCGGAACGCCCGCAGTCGCTCGGGGCCGGCCACGACCTCCAGCCGCTCGCCGTCCGGGTCGCCGCCGCCGAGCGCGGCCAGCAGGCGGCGCGCGGGCGCGTTGCGCGGGGTGCGCTCGGCGACGATCCGGACCTCGGTGCGGCCCAGCCGCTCGGCCCGGTCGGCGAGCCAGGCCAGCAGGCGTTCCTCGACGCCCCGGCCGAGGGCCCGGCAGCTCATCAGCCAGGCGTGGACGTCGAGCCGGTCGCCGTCGGCACCGAAGGCGAGCAGCGCGATCTGGCCGTAGTCGCCGAACCGGTCCCGGGCCGACGCCGTCCACACCTCGCCCCGCTCGCGCCACCGGGCGAGGTCGCCGCCGTCCGCGGACCGCGCGCGCAGGGTGAACTGGTTCGTGCGGCGCACCAGTTGCTCACCACGCTCGGCGTCCGCGTCCGACAGCTCGCGGATGTCGACCACCAGGTCGAGGTCGGCGAGGAACTCCTCGAACCCGGCGGACTCCCGGACGGCGTCCCGCTCGCGCTCCTGGGCGTAGAACCGGGCCCGCAGGGCGTCCTCGGCGGTCGCCGCGGCCGGGACGAGCGGCCACAGCCGGTCCAGGAACGCGTCGAGTCCGCCGGCCGGCGGGCAGGTCACGGACAGCACCTGCGGGAGCGCCGCGCGCATCCTGGCGATCTCGGCCGGGTTGTCGTCGAGGAACAGGAAGCTGTCCAGGCCCAGGTCGAGCGTCCGTGCCGCGTCGGCGAGCCGGCCCGGCTTGGGGCCCCAGGCGGCGGAGATCACGCTGAAGTGCTCGGCCTTCAGCAGGCTGTCGGGGCGGTCGAGGACGGCCCGCACCGTGGCCTCGTCGTTGTTGCTGACCAGCGCGAGCAGCACGCCCGCGGTGCGCCACCGCAGCAGCCTGCGGGCCAGCGAGGCGCGGGGCCCGGTGAGGTCCACGGCGTCCGGGCCGATCTCGCCGGCCACTCCGCCCCACAGGGTCTCGTCGCCGTCGACGGCGATCACCTTGGGCACGGGACGCCGTACCGCCCGTACCGTCTCGGCCAGACGCAGCGCGACGGCCGCCTGGAACTCGGGGGTGAAGGGCAGGTGGGCCAGCCGCTCGGTGCGTTCGTCGAAGCGGTTGTCGACGCTGTGGTACCGGGTCCACTCGTCGGGGCCGAGCACGGCGATGCCGGGCAGTCCGGTCAGGTCGGCGGCGACGGCGCGTTCCCACGCGTGGCAGCGGTCGGTGCCCCGGGCGGTCGGCAGGACACCGACCACGAGCGGCCCGCGGGTGCGCTCGGCGAGGGCCTTCAGAGCGGCCGGGTAGGCGGCGCGCAGTTCGGCGAGGACCGTGTCGTCCACGGGTCCGAACCGTTCCAGGTCGGCGGCGCGCAGCAGGACGACGCGGACGTCGGTGGCCGGGTCGGCGAGGACGCCGGACGGGTCCCGGAGGGCGGCCAGCACCTGGTGGTAGGGGGCCTCGGTCACGGTGGCCCGCTCGTCCTCCAGCGCCGCCCCGCACATCAGCGGCAGGTTGCCGAGGGCGAAGGTGGCGGCGAGGGCGACCCGGGGTCCCTCGACGGGGGCCGGCGGGGCGGCGCTCGCGGACCGCGCGGGTTCCTCGACGGGAACCGTCAGGGCCGTGCTCACGGACTCCGCCGGTTCCTCGGCGGAAACCGGCGGCGCGGTGCGCACCGGTGCCGTCGCGTCCTCGGCCGTCCGCGCCAGCAGGCGCAGGAACTCCTCGCCGAGCGCGGTGGCGGTGTCCGCGTCCAGGATGTCGGTGTTGTGGTCGAGGCGGACGGTCCCGGCGTCCGGGGTCATGGTGACCATCAGGTCGAGGTCGGTGTGCCCGACCCCGGCGGGCAGCACCTCCAGGTGCTTCAACTCGCCGGAGAAGCGGACGTAGTTGAAGTACACCTCGACGAGCGGCGCAGCGGGGCGGTGCAGGCCCTGGCGGGCGAGCGTGGCGAGGACGTCGGAGAACATGGCGCCCTTGGCCAGGATCTGGCGCAGCCGCTGGTCGGTGCGGGTGAGCACGTCCGCGACCCGTTCGTGGGCGGCCGCCTGGGCGGGGAAGGGCACGGGGACGCCGAAGAAGCCCACCGCGCCGTACGCGTCGGCGTGGATGCGGGTGTCGACGGGCACCGCGAGCACGAACCGCTCCCGCTCCCGCTCCCGGGCCAGCAGCACGGTGAGGGTGCCGAGGCAGAACGCGGCGGGGGTGACGCCGAGGGCGCCCGCTGCGGCCGTCACCCGTTCGGTCAGCCCCTCGGGGAGGGTGACGGTGACGCTTCCGGACCGGTAGGAGCGGACGGGCGGCCGCGGGTGGGCGAGGGTCAGGTCGAGGCGCTCGCTGCCCTCGAAGGCCGCGCGCCAGTCGTCGCCGGGACCGGTGCCGCCGCCCCGCTGTGCCTCGATGAGCAGGTCGATGTCCCGGTTGGTGACAGTGGCGTCGAGCGGGGTGCCCGACAGTTCGGCGTCGATCTCCGCGGCCACGAGGAGCAGGGACTGCAGATCGCTGACGGCGTGGTGGGCGCCGAAGACGAGGATCTGGCCGCGCGGGTCGCCGTCGACGAGTTCGAACCGCCACAGCGGCGCGACGGCGAGGTCGAACGGGGGTTCCAGCAGCAGCCGCAGCCGTTCGGCGGCGTCCGCCTCGGCGGCCTCGGTCCAGCGCAGCAGCGGGGCGGGCGGCCGCCGGTCGACCCGGAGCTGCCGGCCGCCCTCGTCGCCGGTGACGACGGCCGTGCGCAGGGCCGCGTGCCGGGCGGCGAGCCGGTCGAGGATGCCGGTGAGACCGTCGCGGGTGGCCGGCGTGGTGAGCCGGACGGCCAGGCCGACGCCGTGGGCGGCGTCGGGCATGTCCGGCTGGGCGCTGCGCAGCAGCCGTACGACGTCCCGGGTGGCCGGGCGCAGTTCGGTCTCCGGGACGTCCTGCCCGGCTCCGGCGCCGCCGGTCCGCCCGGCCGGTGCGGTCCCCCCGGCCGGTGCGGCGCGCTCGGGGAGAGCGGCGGCCAGGGTGCCCGCGAGGCCGCGGATGTCGGTGGCGGAGAACATGTCGGCGGCGGGCAGTTCGACGCCCAGTTCGCGCGCGAAGGCGTTGCGCAGCCGGACCAGCATGAGCGAGTCCAGGCCCAGTTCCTTCAGGGCGGTGGTGGCGAACACGTCCACGGCGCCGCCGGACACCTCGCCGACGCGGTCGCGTACGTAGGTCTCCAGCCACTCGGCGCGCTCCTGCGCGGTGGTGGCGCCGAACACCCGTCGTACGAGGTCGTCGGTGTCCGCGCCGCCGGCCGGGACGGTGATCAGGTCGGCGAGCAGGGGGCGGCCGCGTGCCGCGTCCGGGTCGAGGGCGAGCAGGTCCCAGTCGAGGGCGATCGGGGCGAGCTGGCGGCGGCCCGAGGCCAGCACCCGTTCGAACAGCTCGCCGCCGTCCTGCGGCGGGAACGCGACGAGTCCGGAGCGGCCGGTCTCGGCGGCGCGGGTGCCGGAACCGGCGACCATGCCGACGCCCGACCAGGCGCCCCAGTCCAGGCTGAGTGCCCGGCGGCCGGTCAGGGAGAGGTGGTGGGCCCACGCGTCGAGGAAGGCGTTGGCGGCGGAGTAGGGGCCCTGGCCCGGCGAGCCCAGCAGACCGGCGGCCGAGGCGAACAGGACCAGGTTCCGGGCCTCCGGGACCAGTTCGGTGAGCAGGGCGGTGCCGAGGACCTTGGGCGCGAGGACGCGCCGGACGCGTTCCTCGGTGAGGTTGGCCAGGACGGCGTCGTCCAGCACACCCGCAGCGTGGACCACGGTGACGACGGGTCCGGCGGCGGCGCGCACGGCGTCCAGGGCGGCGGCGAGCGCGGCGCGGTCGGCGACGTCGGCGCGGGCGAGGTGCACGTCGACCCCGCGCTCCTCCAGGTCACGGACGAAGGCGGTGGCCGCCGCGTCGGGCGTCCCGCGGCTCAGCAGGGCGAGGCGGCGTGCGCCCTGGCGTACCAGCCGTTCGGCGACGACCCGGCCGAGGCCGCCCAGACCGCCGGTGATCAGGTGCACGCCGTCCGGCTGCCCGGGGTCGGCGCCGTCGTGGTCGGGCCGGGTGCGGGCCAGCCGCGGGACGAGGCGGCCGCTGCCGCGCAGGGCGACGAGGCGTTCGTCGTCGGCGTGCCTGAGCTGTGTCCACAGCCGGTCGTCGCCGCCTTCGGCGGGCAGGTCGATCACCGTGGTGGCGAGTTCCGGGTGCTCCTGGGCGACGGTGAGTCCGAAACCCCACGCGAGTGCCTGCTCGGGGCGGGTCACCTCGGTGCTGTCGCCCGCGGGCTGGCTACCGCGTACGACGACGAACAGGCGCGGTGCCGGGGCGTTCGGCCGCCGGTGCCCGGTGAGGGCGCGGACCAGGTGCAGGGTGGTGAGGCAGCAGTGCCGGGCTGCTTCCTCGGCGGCGCGGGCGTCGGTGACGGGCGGGGCGTCGAGCGCGGTGAGCTGGACCACGCGCGCGGGCGGCGCGTCCGCGAACGCCTCGTCCAGCAGGCGTGCCCACTGGGCCGGGTCGGCCGGGTCGAGGACGTGGCGGCCGGGGCCGTCGGTGCCGTACGCGGTGCCCTGGCGGACGACGGCGTGCGGGACCGAGTCGCCGAGCCGCCGGGCGAGTTCGTCGGCCACGCCCGTGCCGTCGGCGAGGATCAGCCAGCCGCCGTCGGCGGGCGGCGCCTGCGCCTCGGGGCGGGGCTGCCACCGTGTCTCGAAGAGGGCGCCGTCCAGCGGGGAGAGCGCGGTGAGCCGGAAGTCGTCGGCCGCCAGCACGAGCCGGCCGTCCTCGTCCCACAGGCGCAGGTCGAGGACGGCGGTGTCGCCGTCCACGGCACGCAGGTCGCAGGCGGCCCAGGCGGGTGTGCTGCGCGTTCCGGTGAACCGCAGGTGTCCGGCGCCGGCCGGTACGAACGCCCGGCCCTGCGGCGCGGTGGCGGGCAGCGCGGCGGTGTGGAAGGCGGCGTCCAGCGTGGCGGGGTGCAGCAGATGACCGGCGGCCGGCCGGGCCGCGAGACGGGCCAGGGCCGCGCCGCCTCCGTCGCGGTGACCGTCGGTCAGGCCCCGGAAGGCGGGGCCGTACTCGATGCCGAGGGCGGCGAGGCCGGCGTAGACGGCGGGCAGGTCGACCGGCTCGGTGCACCGGGCACGCAGGGCGGCCAGGTCCGGGTCCGGGCCGGGGGCGGGTTCGGCGGGGCCGGTCAGCAGACGTCCGGTCACGTGGCGTTCCCACCGGCGCTCACCGGCGGCCGAGGCGACGGAGAAGTCGCGGGAGCCGTCCTCGGCGGGCCGCAGCACCAGTTGCAGCCGTACGGGGCCGCCCGCGTCCAGGCGCAGTGGCTGGAGGAACCGGACGTCGGCCAGCCGTGTCTCCGCGCCGCCGGAGAGCGAGGCGGCGGCCTCCAGCACCATGTCGAGGAAGGCGGCGCCCGGCAGCCACACCTCGCCGGTGACCCGGTGGTCGCTCAGGTAGGCGAAGCGGCTGTCGGCCAGGTCGATCTCGCTCTGGAAGAGGTCGCGGCCGGGTTCGTCGCTGGCCTGGACGTGGGTGCCGAGCAGCGGCGGGATGCCGGTGGCGCCGGTCCGCACGGGGGCGAGCCAGTGGCGTTCGCGGGCGAAGGCGTAGGTGGGCAGGTCGGCGCGGCGCCCGTGCGGGAAGAGCGCGGTCCAGTCGGGGGTGTGCCCGGCCGTGTACAGCTCCCCCAGCCTGCCCAGCAGGACGTCGTGCCCGTCCCGGCCGCGGCGCAGCGAGCCGATGCCGACCGCGTCGGTCCCGCTCTCGGCGGCGACCGCCTCGATCGCCGAGGTGAGCGAGGGGTGCGGGCTGAGTTCCACGAAGTAGCGGTAGCCGTCGTCCAGCATCCGGGCGACGGTCTCCGCGAAACGCACCGGGCGGCGCAGGTTCGCGAACCAGTAGTCGGCGTCCAGGTCGGCGCCGTCGACCGGTTCGGCCCGCACCGACGAGTAGAGCGTGGTGGCCGTACGGGTGCCGCCGATGCCGGAGAACCGGTCGAGGAGTTCGTCGCGCAGCGGCTCCATGAGCGGTGTGTGCGAGGCGAACGGCGTCGACAGGACGCGGGCGGGGACGCCGCGTTCGTCCAGTTCGCGGCGGAGCGCGGCGAGCGCCTCGGCCTCGCCGGAGACGGCGGTGGCGCCGGGGCTGTTGACGGCCGCGGTGAACAGGCGGCCGGTGTAGGGCTCCAGCAGCTTCTCGACCTCGGCGGCCGGCAGTTCCACGGCCAGCATCCCGCCGTGCCCGACCAGCGGGACTACGGCCGCGGCCCGGGCGGTGACGGCGGTCACGGCCTCGTCCAGGGTGAGGGCGCCCGCGCAGTACGCGGCGGCGATCTCGCCGAGGCTGTGCCCGACGACGGCGTCCGGGGTGACGCCGAGCTCCCGCCAGGCGGCGGCCAGTGCCGCGTTGACGGCGAACAGCACGGGCTGGAGGTACTCGGTGCGGTCGAGCGGGGAGAACTCCTCGGGCGCGCGCAGCACGTTGAGCACCGACCAGCCGGCGTGCCGTTCGACTGCGGCGTCTATCCGGGTCAGTTCCGCGCGGAACGCCTCCGACTGGGCGAGCAGTTCCAGTCCCATGCCGGTCCACTGGCCGCCGTGCCCGGCGAAGACGAAGGCGACCTTGCCGGTCTGGTCCTCGCGGGGAGCGGTCAGGGGTTTGCGCCCGCCGGTCGAGGGGTCGAGCGGCTTCAGCGCGGTGAGCAGTTCCTCCCGGTCGCCGGCGACGACCGCCGTGCGCCACTCGAAGTGGCTGCGGTGCGTGGCCAGGGTGCGGGCGACGTCCGGCAGGCCGGTGCGGGCGACGTCCGACGGCCCGGTGCCCGTGGTGAGGTGCCGGGCGAGCCGGGACGCCTGTCCGCGCAGCCCTGCCTCGCTGCGCGCCGACAGCACGAACAGCTGTTTGCCGTCGGGGAGTTCGCGCACCTGGGCCCTCTCCCCGGGCCTGGCCGGGGCCTCCTCCACGACGACGTGGGCGTTGGTCCCGCTGATGCCGAACGCGCTGATCCCGGCCCGGCGCACCCGCTCCCCCGTCGCCGGCCAGGCGACCGGCTCCTGGAGCAGCGCGAGGCCGCTGCCGTCCCACTCGACGTGCCGGCTCGGGGTGCCGGCGTGCAGGGTGGGCGGCAGGGTCCCGTGCCGCAGCGACTGCACGACCTTGATCAGTCCCGCGACGCCCGAAGCCGCCTGCACATGGCCGATGTTGGACTTGAGGGAGCCCAGGTACAGCGGGCGGTCCTGGGGGCGGGTGCCGGCGAAGACCTCGGCCAGGGCGTTGGCCTCGATCGGGTCGCCCAGGGTGGTGCCGGTGCCGTGGGCCTCGACGTAGTCGATGTCGGCCGGGTCGAGCCCGGACTGCCGGAGCGCGCGGCGGATCACCTGTTCCTGCGCCGGGCCGTTGGGCGCGGACAGGCCCTGGCTGCGGCCGTCCTGGTTGACGGCCGTACCGCGCAGCACGGCCAGCACCTCGTCGCCGTCGCGTCGCGCGTCGGAGAGCCGCTTGAGCACGAGCATGCCCGCGCCCTCGGCCCAGATCGCGCCGTCGGCGTCGTCGGAGAAGGAGCGGCAGCGGCCGGTCGGGGACAGGCCGCGCAGCCGGCTGAACTCCACGAAGGTCTGCGGGGTCACCATCAGCGTCACCCCGCCGGCCAGGGCCAGGTCGCACTCCCCGGCGCGCAGCGCCTGGGCCGCCAGATGGGTCGCCACCAGGGAGGAGGAGCAGGCCGTGTCCACGGTCAGCGCGGGGCCGTGCAGGCCCAGCGCGTAGGCCAGCCGGCCGGAGGCGACACTGAGCGCCGAACCGGTGCCGACGTAGCCGTCGAGCTGGTCGAGCCGGGAACCGGCGAGGTAGTCGCTGCCGAACATGCCGACGTAGACGCCGGTCGTGCTGCCCGCGAGCGCGGCCGGCACGATGCCGGCGCGCTCCAGGGCCTCCCACGAGGTCTCCAGCAGCAGTCGCTGCTGGGGGTCCATGGCGGCGGCCTCCCTCGGCGTGATGCCGAAGAAGCCGGCGTCGAAGGACTCGATGTCGTCGAGGAAGCCGCCCTCGCGGGCGTAGGACTTGCCGAGCGCGTCCGGGTCGGGGTCGTACAGGGACTCGACGTCCCAGCGTCCGGCCGGGAACGGGCCGACCGCGTCCCGTCCCTCGGCGACCAGGCGCCACAGGCCGTCCGGGTCGGTGATCCCGCCGGGCAGCCGGCAGGCCATCGCCACGACGGCGATGGGCTCGTCGGCGGCGGGGCCGGAAGCGGAGACAGGGGCGGCGGGGGCCTGCCGGGTGGTGCCGGCCGTACCGCCCGGCACCTGCTTCAGCAGATACACGGCCAGCCGGTCGGCGGTGGGGTGGTCGAAGAGGAGGGTGGCGGGCAGCCGGGTGCCGAGGCGGGCACCGATGCGGTTGCGCAGTTCGACGGCGGTGACGGAGTCCATGCCGAGGTCGCGCAGCGGCTGGTCGGGGCGCACGGACTCGGCCGAGCGCAGCCCGAGGGCGCGTGAGGCCTCGTCGCGGACCAGGGCGAGGACACGTGCGGCCCGCTCGGCCTCGGGCAGCCGGGCCAGGCGGTCGGCGAGGGCGTCAGCGGCGTCCGCGGTGCGCGGCGCCGGCAGCAGCGACCGCCACAGGGCGGTCGAGGCGGCGCCGGAGGCGCGCAGGCGGGGCAGGTCGAGGGCCCAGGCGACCAAGTGCGGGGCGGTGCGCCGCAGGGCCAGCGCCACCAGGTCGCGGCCCTGGTCCGGAGTGAGCGCGCGGTGCCCGAGCCGGGCCATGCGGTCCAGGTCCGCGTGGGCGGCGGCCAGGCCCTCACCGGCCCAGGCGCCGAAGGACACGGAGACCGCGGGCAGGCCCTGGGCCCGCCGGTGGTGGGCGAGCTGGTCGAGCAGCACGTTGGCGGCCGCGTAGTTGCCCTGTCCGGCGTTGCCGACGACACCCGCCGCGGAGGAGACGAGCAGGAAGAGGCCGAGCGGGAGGTCCGCGGTGAGCCGGTGCAGATGGAGGGCGCCGTCGGCCTTGGGCCGCAGGACCCGCGCGAGACGCTCGGGCGTCAGCGCGGTGATCGCGCCGTCGTCCAGGGCCCCTGCGCAGTGCACGACACCGCGCAGGGGAAGCCGTTGCCCGGCGTGCTCGACGGCCTCGGCCACGGCGGCCGGATCGGTGACGTCGCAGGCGACGACCTCCGCCTCGGCGCCGAGCCCGGCCAGTTCCTCGACGGTCCCGGCGGCTCGGGGGTCCTGGGCGCCCTGGCGTGCGGTCAGCACCAGCCGCGGGACCCCTCGTCCGGCGAGCAGCCGGGCGATGTGCCGGCCGACGGCTCCCAGCCCGCCGGTGATCAGGACGGTGCCGTCCGTGGGCAGGACCGGGGCCGCGGGGCCCGCGCGCTCCGCCGTGTCCGTGACGTTCGCCGGACGGGCACGCACCAGCCGGGGAGCCAGCAAGTTGCCTCCTCGGAGCGCGAGTTCGGGCTCGTCGGCGAGGGCGGCGGCGGTCGCGAGCACCGACGCGGGGACACCACCCGGCAGATCGGCGTCGACGTCGACGTCGAGCAGGGTCAGCCCGAGGTCCGGGTGTTCGGCCCGGGCGCTGCGGGCCAGGCCCCACAGGACCGACCGCGCGTAGCCGGTCACCGCGTCGCCCTCGGCGGCGGCGACCGCGGCACGGGTCACCCACACGGTCCGCCGGGGCGCCCGGTCCTCGGGCAGAGCGATGAGCTCCTGGAGTTCGGCGAGCGCGGTGGCCGCCGACTCGTGGGCCGCACGGGCGGGTTCCTCGTCCGCCGCCACGTCCGGCCAGACCCGTACGACGAGGTCGGCGTCCGGTTCGGCCCGGTGCGCCGGGGGCTCCTCGGCGACCGTCGTCCAGGCGATCTCGTACAGGTGCCGGGCGTTCTCCGAGCCCGCGTCGAGGTCGGCCGGGTCCGCCGCGCGCAGCCGTACGTTCTCCAGGCGGCCGGCGGGCAGGCCGTCGGCGTCCCACAGGGTGACGTCCAGGGTGAGGTCGGTGCCGGAGCCGCCGGTGCGCCGTACCCGTGCGGTCAGCTCGTGCGCGCCGCCGGGCGGCAGGACCGCGCGGCCCACGGCGACGGGGAGCAGGGCGCGCCCGTCGGCCGGTGCCAGGGCGGCGGTCACGTGGAGGGCGGCGTCCAGCAGGGCCGGGTGCACCGGGTACGGGTCGGCCACGTCGCGGGCGGTGGCGGGCAGCGCGATGCGGGCGAGGAGTTCTCCGTCGCCGGTGGTGACCGCCGACCGTACGGCCTGGAAGGCGGGTCCGTAGCCGAGGCCGAGGGCGGCCAGCCGTGCGTAGGTCGGCTCGGTCCACGCCTCCTCGGCGGTGCCCGGCCACACCGGAGGGCCGCCCGCCGGGTCCGGCTCGGACTCCCCGGCCGAGGCGGTGGCGGTGGCGTGCAGGGTCCAGCCGGAGGCGTCCTGGCCGCGCGGGCGGCTGTGCACGGTCACCTCGGCGCCGGGCTGGGCGGTGACGACCTCGACGGAGACCTCGACGGTGCCCGTGGCGGGGAGCACCAGGGGTGCGAGCAGCAGCAGGCCGGCGACGTCGGCGGGCTCGTCCGGGCGGGCCACGGCGAGGGCGGCGCGGCACAGTTCCAGCAGGGTGGTGCCGGAGACGACGGTGCGGCCGAAGACGGTGTGGTCGGCCAGCCAGCCGGCGGTGGCCGGCGACCACTCGTCGCGGAAGGTCCAGCGGGTCTCGTCGGCGGACTGGAGCTGGATGCCGAGCAGCGGGTGCGCGGCCCGGTCGAACAGGGCGGGCCCGGCGGTCGCGGCCCCGGGTTCGATCCAGTGGCGCGGCGTGTCCCAGGCGTAGGTCGGCAGGTCGGCGCCGGCTCCGGGCCGGACCAGCCGCCGCCAGTCGACGTGCCGCCCGTGGACGTGGAGTTCGGCGGTTGCCCGGTCGAGGCAGGCGGGACCGCTCTCGTCGCGGCGCAGCGAGCCGGTCGCGGTCAGGTCCCGGCCGGTGTCCTCGCCCACCGTGCGCAGGGCGGTGAGCAGGGAGGGGTGCGGGCTCAGCTCGACGAAGTGGCGGTACCCGTCGGCGAGCATGCGCTCGACGGTCGGCGCGAAGCGGACGGTCTCGCGCAGGTTGGTGTACCAGTAGCCCGCGTCCAGCTCCTCGGTGACCGGTTCGCCGGTGACGGTGGAGTACCAGGCGATGCCGGTGGGGAGGGCGACCACGCCGTCGAGTTCGTCGACGATCCGGTCCCTGACCGGTTCCACCCGGGCGCTGTGGGAGGCGTAGTCGACGTCGAGGCGGCGGACGAAGACCTGGCGCGCCTCGAGGGCGGTGAGCAGGTCCTCCAGCGGTTCGACGGCGCCGGCGACGACGGTCGCACGGCCGCTGTTGACGGCGGCGACCGAGACGTCGTCGCCGAGCAGGTCCGCCACCTCGGAGTGGGGCAGCGCGACGACGGCCATGGTGCCGCTGCCGGACAGCCCGGTCAGGGCCTGGCTGCGCAGGGCGACCACGGCGGCCGCGTCGTTGAGGCTGAGCGCGCCGGCCACGCAGGCGGCGGCGACCTCGCCCTGGCTGTGCCCGATCACGGCGTCCGGTCGGACGCCGCGGGCCCGCCACACGGCGGCCAGGGACACCATCACGGCGAACAGGGCGGGCTGTACGACGTCCACCCGGTCCAGGGGCGGGGCGCCGGCCTCGCCGCGCAGCACGGCCGTCACGGACCACTCGGTGAACGGGCGCAGGGCGGCGTCGCAGCGGTCCAGCTCGTCGGCGAAGACGGGGTCCCGCTCCAGCAGGTCACGGGCCATGCCGGCCCACTGGCTGCCCTGCCCGGGGAAGACGAAGGCCAGCTTTCCGGTGGGGCCGGCCTGCTCGGGGCCCGCGGTGAGGTCGGGATCGGGGCGCCCGTCGGCGAGGGCGCGCAGGCCGTCGAGGAGCCCGTCGCGGTCGGCCGCCTGGACGACGGCCCGGTGGTCGAAGTGGGTGCGGTGATGGGCGAGGGTCGCGGCGACCGCGGTCAGGGGCGCCGCCGGGTCCGCCTCCAGCGCGCCGAGCAGCCGGGCGGCCTGGCCGTGCAGGGAGGTGAGGCTGCGGGCGGACAGCGGGAAGAGGGTGGGGGCGGGCAGATCCACGGGGCCCTGCCCGGCGGGGCCGGGCGCCTCGGCCCCCTCGTCCTCTTCGGCTCCCTCGGGCTCCTCCAGGATCACGTGCGCGTTGGTGCCGCTGATCCCGAACGCGCTGACGCCGGCCCGGCGCACCCGGTCGGCGGTGCGCGGCCAGGCACCGCCGGTGCTCTGCACGCGCAGGCCGCTGCCGGTCCAGTCGAGGTGGTCGGTGAGCTGATCGGCGTGCAGCGACGCCGGAAGCTCCTCGTGGCCGAGGGCAAGGACGGTCTTGATGACACCGCCGATGCCGGCGGCGGCCTGGGCGTGGCCGATGTTCGACTTGAGGGAGCCGATGGCGAGGGGGCGTTCGGCCGGGCGGTCCGGGCCGAACACGTTGGCGAGCGCCCGTAGTTCGATGGGATCGCCGAGCGGGGTGCCGGTGCCGTGGGCCTCCACGTGGTCCAGGTCGTGCGGGGCGAGCCCGGCCGCGTCCAGGGCGGCGCGCAGCACCCGTTCCTGCGCCGGGCCGTTGGGGGCGCTGAGGCCCTGGCTGCGGCCGTCCTGGTTGATCGCCGAACCCTTGACGACGGCCAGGACCCGGTCGCCGTCGCGGCGCGCGTCCGCGAGCCGCTTCAGCAGCACGAGGCCGCAGCCCTCGGCCCACACGACCCCGTCCGCGTCGGCGGAGAAGGGGCTGCACCGGCCCGACGGGGACAGCCCGCGCAGCCGGCTGAACTCGACGTGTCCGCGCGGGGTGACGAGCAGCGTGGCCCCGCCCGCCAGCGCGAGGTCGCACTCGCCGCTCGCCAGGGCGCGCGCGGCGAGGTGCAGGGCGACCAGCGAGGACGAGCAGGCGGTGTCGACGGTCACCGCGGGCCCCCGCAGGCCGAGGGTGTAGGCGATGCGCCCGGAGGCGACGCTGGCCGCGGAGCCGGTGCCGACGTGGCCGTCGAGCTGCCCGAGCGGGGCGGCGGCCAGGTAGCCGCTCTCGTAGAGGCCGAGATAGACGCCGGTGGAGCTGCCGTTGAGGGACTGCGGGAGGATCCCGGCGCGTTCGACGGTCTCCCAGGCGGTCTGCAGGAGCAGCCGCTGCTGCGGGTCCATGGCGGCGGCCTCGCGTGGGGAGATGCCGAAGAAGGCCGCGTCGAAGCGGTCGATGCCGCCGTCGAGGAAGCCGCCGCGCAGGGTGTACGCCTTGCCGGTGGCCTCGGGGTCGGGGTCGTACAGGCCGTGGGTGTCCCAGCGCCCGGCCGGCACCTCGCGGACGGCGTCCTCGCCCGCGGCCAGCAGCCGCCACAGCGCCTCGGGGTCGTCGGCGCCGCCGGGGAAACGGCAGGCCATGGAGATGATCGCCACCTCGTCGCCCCAGCCGCCGCGGGCCGCGGCCGGCTCCGGTGACGTCGTGGGGGCCGATGCGGGGCCCGGGGTCGGTGCCGGGGCGAGGACGGCCTCGGCCACGGCGGCGATCGTGGGGTGGTTGAAGACGAGGGACGGTTCGACGGGGCGGCCGGTCAGCGTGCCGAGTTCGGCGGCGAGGGCGACCAGGTGGCGGGAGCCCAGGCCGAATTCGGTGAGCGGCCGGTCCGGGTCGATCCGGGCCGGGTCGGTGCCGGCCGCCTCGGCGACGGCCGATGCCAGCCAGGCCCGGACCCCCTCGGAGGTCGTCAGGGACGGCTCGGGGGTCTGCTTCGGGGACTCGTTCGCAGGCATCGGTGCAGGTGTCCTCGTGAACTCGGTCTCGGTTGCCCGCCGGGCGACGGGCGCGCGGTACGGCGGGGCGGGCGGTGGTGCGGCAGGGCGCGGCGGGGCCGCGCGGCCGGTGTGCCGGGGCGGCCCGCGTGAAGGTGGGGCCTCCGGCGCGGTCGGGCGCGCCGGAGGCGGGCGGTGTCAGGGCGCGGCGGGACCGGTGGCCACCGCGAGGGTGCCGTCGAGGTACGCCGCCCGGGTGGCGCGGCGCTGAATCTTCCCGCTGGAGGTCTTCGGGATGGTGCCGGGCCGCACCAGGACGACCTCGCGCACGGACAGTCCGTGGGCCTCCCCCACCGCGCTGCGGACCAGGTCGGTGATCTTCCCGGACTCGCCGGCGTCGTCCGGGGCGACCTCCGCGACCAGGACGGGCTGTTCGCCGTCGGCTCCGTCGGCCCCGGCGTCCACGGAGAACGCCGCGGTGCAGCCGGGGCGCAGCGCGGGGTGGGCCAGTTCGGCGGTCAGCTCCAGGTCCTGCGGGTAGTGGTTGCGGCCGTCGACGACGAGGAGGTCCTTGAGCCGGCCGGTGACGAAGAGTTCGCCGTCGCGCAGGAAGCCGAGGTCGCCGGTGCGCAGGAACCGCCCCTCGCGGCCCGGGAGCTGGGCGCGGAAGGCCTCGCGGGTGGCGAGGGCGTTGCGCCAGTAGCCCTTGGCGACGCTCGCGCCGCCCACCCAGATCTCGCCCACCTCGCCGTCGGAGAGCTCCTTGTGCCACTCGGGGTGGACGATCGCGACGGTGACGCCGGGCCCGGGCCGGCCGCAGCCGACGGCGGCCGCGTCGGCCTCGCCTGCGTTCGGGGAGCCCTCGGCCGCGGCGAGCAGCGTGGGCCCGGTGGCCACGTCGCCGCCGGTGACCATCAGGGTGGCCTCGGCGAGGCCGTAGCAGGGGTAGAGGGCCTCGCGGCGGAAGCCGGCCGGGGCGAAGGTGTCGGCGAAGCGGCGCAGCGTGGCCGCGCGGACCGGCTCGGCGCCGTTGAAGGCGACCTTCCACGAGCTGAGGTCGAGGCGGTCGAGCAGGTCGGGGCCCGCGTGCTTCAGGCACAGCTCGTAGGCGAAGTTGGGGCCGCCGCTGGTGTGCGGGCGGTAGCGGCTCACGGCGGTGAGCCAGCGGTCCGGCCGCTGCAGGAAGTGCAGGGGGGAGAAGAGGGTGGCGGTGGCGCCGAGGTACACCGTGTTCAGGACGGGGCCGATGAGCCCCATGTCGTGGTAGACCGGCAGCCAGCTGACGAACAGCTCGTTCGCGTGCTCGGCGAGCACCTCGGGGGTGTGGCCCATGCGCTCGGTGATGACCCGCTCGTTGTCGAGCAGGTTGCCGTGGGTGACCGCGACGCCGCGCGGTGCCGAGGTGGAGCCGGAGGTGTACTGGAGGAAGGCGACGGAGTCCGCGGTGAGTTCGGGTTCCCGCCAGCTCGCGGCCGCGTGGTCGGGGATGTCCTCGGTCGCGACGCGTGCGATCCCGTCGAGTTCGGGCAGGTGCTCGGCCATGCCGTCGAGCGCGGTGATCACCTCCCGGCCGCCCAAGATGACCTTGGCGTCGGCGTCGGCGACCAGGCGCTTCATCCGGGTCAGCGCGCGGTGGTTCTGCGCGCGGCCCTGCGGGGGCACCCCCGGTACGGCGATCACACCGGCCGCGAGGCAGCCGAGGTAGGCGCAGACGAACTCCAGGCCGGGCGGGTGCAGCAGCATGGCTCGGGATCCGGCCAGTCCGCGCTCCTGCAGCCAGGCGGCGACCGCGCGGGCCCGGGTGGCGAGCCGGCCGTAGGTGAGTTCCTGGATCTCTCCGTCGCAGTCACCGGTGACGAGGTGGCGGTACGCGACGCGCTCGGGACGGTTCGAGGCATGGGCGGTCAGTAGATCGACCAGGGAACGTGCCATGGGACGAGTCACACCTGTCTGAAGAGGCGGGCGCGGAAAGTGAGTTCGAGAACCCGGACCGCACGGGCGGGTCGCCGGCCGTGGCCAACCCGGCCCCCTTGCCGGGTTGTTGTGTTCGGCTCCCGCCCGGGGAGCCGCTCGCCGGAAGCTGCGCGTGATCCCCCCGCGGCGCTCCGCTACCAACGGGTAGCACCATAGCAAGTCCGTTCGGCCGAAATGCCGGACGTAGGTGAACGTCGTGTTTCCAAGGGAGTTGGACCAGCGTGCACACAGTGCATGCGATCTACGACACAGTGCGTTCGGCCGTCCGTTCCGCCCCGAATGCCGGAGAGGTGATTCCGCCCTATCGTGCTGTCATGGAGCACGCACTCAGTCCCGCAACCCTCGCCGAACTGCGGCGCCCGCGTCCCTACCCGGCGGTGTCCGTGCTGACGCCGACGCACCGCCGCGAACCCGAGAACGGCCAGGATCCGGTCCGCCTGCGCAACGTGGTGGCGGAGGCCAGGAAGCGGCTGGAATCCGATCCCGCGGTCAGCCGGGAGCGGCGCGCCGACGTCGTGGCACAGCTGGACCGCGCGCTGTCGGAGGTGGACCTCGCGCACGCCGAGGACGGCCTGGTGATCTTCGCCGCCCCGGGTGAGCACCAGGTCTGGTCGCTGTCCCGCAGCGTTCCCGAACGGGTCGTCCTGTCCGACACCTTCCTCACCCGCAACCTGGTCTCCGCGCAGGCCGCCGAACACCCGTTCTGGGTGCTGACGCTCTCCGCCGACCGCGTCACCCTGTGGAGCGGCGGTCCCGAGGGGGTGGTCGAGGCGCGCATCGGCGGCTTCCCGCTGATCCGCGTCCGGGAGAACTTCGACGCCGAGCGCCAGCAGCGCATCGGCGACCTGCCGAGCACCTTCCGCGACGAGGGCACCCGCCAGTTCCTGCGGGAGGCGGACAACGCCCTCGGCACGGTCCTGCGCGACCAGCCCCGCCGGATCTACGTCACCGGCGAGGAGGCGGCGCTGGCCCTGCTCGACGAGGTCGGCGGCGCCGCCGGGGACGCCGTCCACGTGCGGCACGGCGGCCTCGCGAACGCCGGCCCGGAGGCCGTGTGGCAGGCCATCGCGCCGGTGCGGGAGGCCGAGACGCGCAGAAGCACCGCCTCGGTGCTCCGGGAGCTGACGGCCGCGCGCGGCCGCCGGACGTACGCGGCCGGGCTGGACGAGCTGTGGCAGAGCGCCCGGGAAGGCCGCATCCGGCTGCTCGCGGTGGAGGAGAACTTCCGCGCCACGGTCCGCGACCTCGGTGAGCACCTCATACCCGCCGAACCCGGCGATCTGGACGCCCGCGACGACATCGTGGACGAGATCGTCGAGCAGTGCCTGGAGACGGGCGCCGAGGTCCGTTTCGTCCCCGACGGCGCCCTGGGCGACGCCGACGGGCTCGCGGGGGTGCTGCGCTACTGAGGCACCCTCAGGTCACCGGGTCGGACACCGCCGGGGGCGTCCCGAACGCGCCCCCGGCGTGCTCCCTCGAGCGGCGTACGCTACGGCGAGATCGTCGGCGAGAGGGAGCACGCGCGTGGGTGACCTGCTGGGTGTGGCCGTCCTGGGTGCCGGGCACATGGGGGCGGACCATGTACGGCGCCTCGACCAGGTGGTGAGCGGCGCCAGGGTGGCCGCCGTCGCCGACCCCGACGCCGACCGCGCCCGGGAGGCGGTGGCCGGGGTGGAGGGTGCCGTCGTGCACACGGACCCGGTGGCCGCACTCGACGCACCCGGCGTGTCCGCCGTGCTGATCGCCTCTCCGGGACCCGCGCACGAGGAGGCGCTGCTCGCCGCCTTCGCGCGCGGGCTGCCCGTGCTGTGCGAGAAGCCCATGGTGCCGGACTCCGCGGGCGCCCTGCGGGTGCTGGAGGCCGAGGCCCGGCTCGGCCGCCGGCTGGCGCAGATCGGCTTCATGCGCCGCTACGACGCCGAGTACCTGCGGCTGAAGGCGCTGCTGGACGGGGGCCGCCTGGGCCGTCCGCTCATGCTGCACTGCACCCATCGCAACGTGTCCTCCCCCGACCACTTCACCAGCGCGATGCTGGTCAACAGCTCCGTGTCGCACGAGATCGACGCGGCCCGCTGGCTGCTCGGGCAGGAGCTGACGGCGGTCACCGTGCTGCGTCCCGCGCCCTCGGCGGGGGCGCCGCCGGGCCTGGCCGATCCGCAGTTCGTGCTCTTCGAGACCGAAGGGGGCGCCCTGGTGGACGTGGAGGTGTTCGTCAACTGCGGCTTCGGCTACCAGGTGCGCTGCGAGGCCGTGTGCGAGGCGGGCAGCGCCCGGATCGGCGACGGGCACACCATGGTGGTCACCGCGGGGGGCGGCGCCACCGAGGAGGTGGCGCAGGACTACCTGGTCCGGTTCGCGGACGCCTACGACCGCGAGGTGCAGAGCTGGGTCGACGCCACCCGGCGCGGCCTGGTCACCGGGCCGGGCGTCTGGGACGGCTACGCGGCCTCCGTCGTCGCCGAGGCGGGGGTCCGGTCGCTGGAGAACGGCGGCCGGGTGGCCGTCGACCTGGCCCCGCGCCCGGCGTTGTACCGCTGAGCGCGCCGGCCGCCACGGTCCCGGCCGCGAACCGCGGCACGCGATGCCGGTCGAGGTCCGTGCCCATGGCTCACACCCCGCCGAACAGCGCGCTCAGTCCGCGTTCCACGACCGCTCCGACGTCCTCGAGGCCGGCCGGCACGGCGGCGTAGGTGCGCAGCAGGAAGCGGCGCAGCGCCGAGGTCGGGAACTGGAGCAGGGCGAGGCCGCACGGCGAGTGGAGTTCCAGGACCGTGCGGGTCCGGCCGTGGGGCCAGATCTGCACGTCCCCGCGTCCGGCCGGGCTCCGCAGTCCCTGGTCGAGCAGGGCGCGGGCGAAGGTCCAGGTGACCTCGTCGCCCGCCAGGGTGGCCTCGGGCGGGAAGACGACGAACACGGCCAGCGGATCGTGCGCCGTGTAGCGCAGGACGGCCGACACCGGGAGCTCCACGTCGTCGGGTGTGATGAGCCGGGCATGGGCGGGCTGCTCGATGATGAGGTCCATGCTTGTAAGGAGTCTCGGAGGACCGTTCCCAGGACGCCAATTCCGGACAGAGTTGGTGCGCGTCATGTGTTCGACGCACCATGGAACACGTGAGCGTCGAACAGGCGACTGAGCGCTACTCCGGAGCCTTCGCTCGTCGGCCAAATCCCGTACGCCGACTACGACTTGAGGCCCGGAACGCGTACACATGACAGGTGCGCGAAGCACGCCGGGAAGACTCTGGCATATGCCTGAAGCACCACCGTATCGTGTGTCGTCGAATCCCTTACAGGGCGTCGCGGGCTGTGCGACAGTCGTAGCGGTCCCCCCGTCCTCCCTGGCCGTCCCATCCCACCGGAGTGCGTCATGCCGTCCCCAGTCTCCGCGGACCGCTCAGCCGCCCAGCCGCCCGGGCGCGGCTCGGTCGAGGCGTTGATCACGCAGACCCGGCGGCTCAAGGGCGAGGTCGACGCGGTGCGGCGGGACACCCGGAGCGAAGGCTCGGACCCCGAGGAGCGCTGGCAGCGGGCCCTGTACGAGCTCGCCCTGCATCAACTCGACGACCTGGACGTCCACTTGGCGCAGTTGCGGGACGGCCCGGAGCCCGTCCGGTCCGCCGCGGCCGCCGGCCCTCCCCCCGCTCCCCCGGTGCCCGGCGCCCCGCGCGGCTCGCTGCTCAGCCGGGTCGGCAGCGCGGAGTGGAACCTGCTCACGGACGAGGCGAACTGGTCCGGCGAGCTGTACCAGATCCTGGGCCTCGATCCGGCGGGTCCGGCGCTCACCCTGGACGAACTGCCCTCCGTGGTCCTCGCCGAGGACCGGCCGAGGCTGACTGCGATGGTGACGGACTGCCTGGTCGACGGCAGACCGATCGACGGCGAGTTCCGCGTCGTACGGCCCGACGGCTCGGCGCGGACCGTGCACATGATGGGCGAGCCCGTGCTCGGCGCCGACGGCGGCACCGCCTCGATGTGGGCCGTGCTCCGCGACGTCAGCGAACTGCGCCGCCACCGGCGGGAGGTGAGCGAGACCCGTGACTCGCTCCGGCTCCACCGGCAGCAGGCACAGACCGAGCACCGGCTGGCGGTCGAGCTGCAGGAAGCCGTGCTTCCGCCATGGCGCGGCTCCCTGCGGCTCCCCCACCGGGGCACCCCGGCCCTCGACCTCGCCGCCCACTACCTGCCGGCCGCGACGAACGCCCTCGTGGGCGGCGACTGGTACGACGCGTTGGAGCTGGCGGACGGTGCGACACTGCTCAGCGTCGGCGGCCTGACGGGCCACGGGGTGGCCGTCACCTCCGGGATGGCGATGCTGCTCGGCGCCGTGCGCGGCATGGCGATGGCCGGTACGCAGCCCGGTCAACTGCTCTCCATGCTGAACCAGTTACTCGACGCCACCGTGCAACCCGCCCTCGGCAGCGCCGTCTGCTGCCGGTACCGGCCCGAGACCCGCGCCCTGACATGGGCGCGCGCGGGACACCCCGCCCCGCTGCTGTACCGCGACGGGACGGGGCGCACGCTGGACGCACCGGAGGGGGTGCTGCTCGGCGCCACCACGGGCGCCGCCTACGGGCAGGCCGAGGTGGCCCTGGAACCCGGCGACCTGCTCCTGCTGCACACCGACGGGCTGGTGTCCGGGCACGCCGGTACGACCGCTGTCGACCGCCTGCTCGACCTCGCCCCCCGCTTCGGTGCGGCGCGCGCCGCACAGGACTGCGTGCGGACGGTCGTGGAGGAGTTCGGCGGAGCCGAGCGTGAGGACGACGCCTGCGTGCTCGTCGCCAGGGTCACGGCCTGAACCGGAACCAGAACAGCGCGCCGGCCCTCAGGCCGGTGCGCCGCTGTCGCGGCCGCTCCTCGGGTTCGGCAGGGCGAGCCTGATCTCCTCCCGCAGTTCGTGGATCTTCGGATAGCCGGCGTACTCCGCGGTCAGGCGGTACATCTCCCGCAGCCGGTCCCAGGTGCGCCGGGAGGAGTTGGACCCCATCGACATCAGGGCCAGTCTCGCGTACCGGTCGGCCTGTTCCGGATCGTCGGCGATGAAGCAGGCCGAGGCCATGGACAGATGGTCGAAGATCTTCGACCGCTCCCGTCCGTCGACCCGGAGCGCCAGCGCCTTCTCCGCGTAGTACTGGGCGTGCGCGGCCGCCGCGGGGTCGAACTCCGCGAGCGTGCGGTAGGCGAGGGCCGTCATGCCGTACAGATCCTCGTCCTTGAAGGTCTGCATCCAGTCCGGCGCCTGCGCGTCCTGCCGGTCGGAGACGAAGAGGTCCTCCGCCTGGCCGAGGGTGCGGCGCATCGCCTGCCCCTTGCCCATCGACGCCTGCGCCCAGGCCTCGATGGTGTGGAACATCGCCTTCGTGCGCGGTTGCAGCTGCTCCCCCGCACCGGACTGGGCGAGCTTCATCAGGTCCAGCGCGTCGTCGGGCCGGCCCAGGTGCACCATCTGCCGGGCCGCCCGGGACAGGGCCTCACCGGCACGCGGCCGGTCACCGCCCTCGCGCGCGGCGTGGGCGGCGATGACGAAGTACTTCTGCGCCGTGGGTTCCAGGCCGACGTCGTGAGACATCCAGCCCGCGAGGACGGCCAGGTTGGCGGCGACGCCCCACAGGCGCCGCTGGAGATGGGGTGGGTGGTGGTAGGCGAGCATGCCGCCCACCTCGTTGAGCTGGCCCACGACCGCCTTGCGCTGGAGCCCGCCGCCGCGGGCCGCGTCCCAGGCGCGGAACACCTCGACCGAGCGCTCCAGTTCCTCGATCTCCTGCGACCCGATGGGGGCGGCCTCGTAGCGGTCGTACCCAGCGGGGTCGGCGTGCAGGGGGTCGTGGACGACGGGGGCGTCGGCCTTCAGTGTCGGGTCGGTGTGCAACCAGTCGTGCATGGCGCTGCTGAGTGTGGATCCCGCGGCGAGCGCGGCACCCGCGCCCACCAAGCCGCGTCGGTTGAGCATGAGGTCCATTCCCGTGAATTCGGTGAGGACCGCGGCGGTCCGTTCGGGCGCCCACGGCACGCCGTCGGGATGTTCCTCCACCCCGTCGCCCTGCCGTTTCCCCGCACGCCCGTGCCGCACCAGACCTAGGTCCTCGATGGTCACGACACGGCCGAGACGCTCGGTGAACAGAGCCGCCAGCACCCGCGGTACCGGATCGCGCGGGATCTCCCCCGTGTCGATCCAACGCCGCACCCGGGAGGTGTCGGTCGACAGCTGGGGGTGGCCCATGGCCGCCGCCTGCTTGTTGACCAGCCTCGCGAGTTCCCCTTTGGACCAGCCGGCCAGGCCGAACAGGTCCGTCAGGCGGGTGTTGGGTTGTCCGCTCACGTCAAGCCCCCAGGTTCTCGGCTGAGTTGACAGTAGACCCGTGGAGGTTGCCGGGCGACTATTCGCCAGGGTTCGCCAGGGTGCGCCAGATGGTGTGCCACGGGACATCGGGTGTCGAGTAGGAACGCGCCACCCCGACCCGGCCGCCGGCCTATGCGACGGGCACATTCCCCAGGATGTGCCCGGGCGGCCGGGGCGGGTGGGCGCACGCGAGGAGCACGCGGCTGGACATGTGTTCCGCGCACGGACTTACAGGCAGGCACCGCAGGCACACGAAGGGATCTGTATCTCCCATGTACGCAGCATCGTCCTCCGTGTCCGCTCCGCCCCGGCCCCTGCGTTCCCGCCCGGCGGGCGGCGGGCCGTACCTCGACCCGACGGCGCGGCCGGCGGCCCCCGTGCTGGGCGCGGGCCGGCTGCGGCGCGTTCCGGGCCAGGTGGGCCCCCAACCGGTCAGCGGCAGACTCGACTTGTCCGGACCCCAGGGTGCGCAGCTGCGCGCCGCGATCGCCTCGGTGCACCGGATCTGTCCGGAGTTCGCTCCGGTGCAGGTGCTGCGCCGCAGCGGGCGCTCCGTGCTGCTGGTCGGGACGACGGGACGCAGTACGGCCGTGGCGAAGTGTCTCCTGGACCCGTCGCCCGCCTGGGCGGACCGGATCCGCCACGAAATAGCGGCATACCGCTCGTTCGTCCGGCACCGGCCGCCTGTGCGGGTGCCGAGGCTGATCGCGGCGGACCCGGACAACTGCACCCTGGTGATCGAGCGCATGGCGGGCCGCGCGGCTGCGCTGCAGCGGCATCCGCTGGAGGCACCGCCCCGGCCGGACATCCGGGCCGCGCTCGGTGCGATCTGCCGGCTGAACGCGTGGCGGCCCCCGGCGGGCACCTTCGACGCACCCCTGGACTACGCGGCCCGGATCGCGCGCTACCACGAGCTGGGGCTGCTGACCGACCGGGACCTGGGCGACCTGCAGAAGCTGCTGCACGGGATCGCGCACGCGGCGGGCCGCCAGGGGATGGGCCAGTTCTGCCACGGCGACGCGCTGCTCTCGAACATCCTGCTCTCACCGGCCGGTCCAGTGCTGGTGGACTGGGAGCACGCGGGCTGGTACCTGCCGGGGTACGACCTGGCGACGCTGTGGCTGGTGCTCGGGGACGCACCGGTCGCCCGCCGCCAGATCAGCCAGATCGCCCAGTCGGCGGGCCCGGCATCGAGGGACGCCTTCCTGGTGAACCTGATGCTGCTGCTGACCCGGGAGATCCGCACCTACGAGACGGCCGTGCAGCGTTCGATGCACGATACGGCCCCGGCGGCACCGGGTACGGCCCACCCGGGTGCTGCGCCGTCCGGCGAGGAACAGCGGCTGCTGCTCAGGCGGCTGCACGACGACTGCCAGCTGGCCCGCCGGGCCGTGCGAGCGGCGGTCGGCACTCGCTGACGGGGACGACGGCTCCGCGGTGCGCCCGAGCGGCGGCGCACCGCGGACCTTCGTATGTGCGGGCACCCGCCGTTCCCGGTGTCCAGTGGTGTACTCCACTGACGCCCCGCAGGCCCGCGCGCCGCCGTGGCGAAACTCGCCGAACCCCTTTGTGACGTGGGAAATCTCCGCCCCCGGGGCATCATTGACGGATCGTCGGCAAGCCGGTACCACTGGTCCAGCTCGGCGCCGCCCCGTCCCGCCACGCCCCGCCCGTCACAGGAGGCCGCATTGCGAGGATCCGCCACCGACCCCACGACCACCCCCGGCCACAGACACCGGAGGCGGACGGCCGGCACGCTCGCCTCGGCGGCCCTGCTGCTGCCGCTGCTCGGCGCGGCCCCGGCCCAGAGCGCCCCCGAGTCCTCCGCCGGCCGGCTCCAGCAGGCCTTCGCCACGGCGTCGGCCGAGTACCACGTGCCGCAGAGTGTCCTGCTGGCCGTCTCCTACCTCCAGTCCCGCTGGGACTCGCACGCCGGCGCGCCCAGCGTGACCGGGGGCTACGGCCCGATGCACCTCACCGACGCCCGCAGCGCGCTGGCCGCGACCGAGCACTTCACCGAGGGCACGGAGGACGCCCGCGGCGACGGCGCCCGCGCGGCCCTGCGTCCCCGCGCCGACGTGCCCGCGGACCGGACGCTGCCGGCCCGGCTGCGGACGCTGGCCCGGGCGGCGCGGCTGACGGGGCGTCCGGCGGCGGAGCTGCGCACCGATCCGGCAGCGAACGTCGCCGGCGGCGCGGCCCTGCTGGCCGCCGCGCAGAAGGAGCTGGGCGAGCCGGCGAGCGCGGATCCGGCGGCCTGGTACGGCGCGGTGGCCCGCTTCTCCGGCGCGGACGACATCGCGACCGCGGCGGCGTACGCGAACGACGTGTACGACGTACTGCGCACCGGTGAGGAGCGCGTCACGGACGACGGCCAGCGGGTCGCCCTGGCCGCCCGGCCGCACCTGAGCGCCGACACCTCCCAGCTGCGGCGCGCGGGCCTGCGCACGGTCCCGGCGGACGGCACCGAGTGCCCCCGGTCGGTGTCCTGCGAGTGGATCCCGGCGCCGTACGCCCAGTTCGGGAACGACGACTACGGCAACCACGACCTCGGCGACCGCCCGGCGTCGCAGCGGATCAAGTACATCGTCATCCACGACACCGAGGGCGCCTGGGACGGCGTGCTGAACCTGATCCAGGACCCGACCTACGTGTCCTGGAACTACACGATCCGGTCGACCGACGGTCTGATCGCCCAGCACGTCAAGGCCAAGGACGTGGCCTGGCACGCGGGCAACTGGGACGTCAACGCCCGGTCCGTCGGCATCGAGCACGAGGGCTTCCTCGCCGCGCCGGACGCCTGGTACACGGAGGCGATGTACCGCTCCTCGGCCCGGCTGGTGCGCTACCTGGCCCGCACCTACGACATCCCGCTGGACCGGCAGCACATCCTGGGCCACGACAACGTGCCGGGGCCGACCGCCTCCACCATCCCCGGGATGCACACCGACCCGGGCCCATACTGGGACTGGGCGCACTACTTCCAGCTGCTGGGGCACCCCTTCCACCGCACGGGCGGCAAGGGCTCACCGCTGGTGACGATCCTGCCGGACTACGCCTCGAACCAGCCGGTGTACACCGGCTGCACCACCAAGGGCGAGCCCTGCACGGCGCACGGCTCCGGTGAGGTGCGGCTGTACACCGACCACGACGTGAACGCGCCGCTGGTCAAGGACATCGGCCTGAAGACCGACCCGACCGACGGGGTGAACGACCTCTCCTCCCGGGTCTCCACCGGCCAGCAGTACGCGGTCGCCGACCGCTGGGGCGACTGGACGGCGATCTGGTACCTCGGGCAGAAGGCCTGGTTCGAGAACCCGCGCAAGGACCCCACGGCGGTCAGGGCGTCCGGCCTGGTCGTCACCCCGAAGGACGGCGCGGCGAGCGTGCCGGTGTACGGCAGGGCGTACCCGGAGAAGGAGGCGTACCCGGCGGAGGTGCCCGCGCAGTCGGTGGTCCCGCTGCCGTACACGATCCCCGCGGGGCAGTCGTACGTCGTCGGTGACGAGATGCCGGGCGAGTACTACTACGCGGTCACCTTCACCACCGACTCGCACCGCGTGGTGGTCGGCAAGGACCTGTACTACGAGATCCAGTACGGCCACCGGGTGGCGTTCGTGCGCGCCGCGGACGTCCGCCTGGCGGGTTCCGGCCGCTGAGGGCCGGTCGTCCGTCAGCCCTGCTGGAACAGCTCCGCCGGGAGCGGCTTCAGCAGGGCGTACAGGTCGTCGGTGATGGGGCGGTCCCAGGCCGCGATGGTCACCAGGACGCCGTCGCTGCGGTCGAACTGGACGCAGGAGATCCGGCTCTCGGAGAGCTTGAGCCGGCGCACGATCAGGAGGTTGTCGCCCTGGAGCACCGGCGTGTCCTCGGTGCCCACGACGGTGACCTCCTCCTCGTTCTCCAGTGCCAGCAGCAGCTGGGCCACCTCGAAGGGGATCTCGCCCTCGGTGACGTCCCGGGCCGGTGAGCCCTCCGGGAGGTTCCCGATGATCATGGCGGGGCCGCGGCCGCCGAAGAGGTCGTACCGCAGGAAGACACCTTGGCAGGTGCCGTCGGGGGCGGGCAGCAGGCCCGCGCCGAGGTTGCCGGGCCAGTCACCCGGGTCCATGGCCAGCACGTCGAAGTCGGGTCCGGCGGGGGTGGCGCTGCGGCGGCGGAGGAACGACATGCGGCCATGGTACGTGCCCGGCGCCCGACAGGTGACGCGCGGGCGAGCCGCCCGGCGGCCCCGGTTCGCCGCCTGAGCCACGGTGGGTGAGCGCGGTACGGCGGGCCGCCGGGCGCCGTGCGGGCGAGGCCGCCGGCGGGTGCCCCGGTGCGCGGCGGGGCGCGGCAGGGCCGCCCGGGTGGCCCGGGCCGCCATGCGGGCGACCGGCGGCGGGGCGCCCCGCTCAGGTGAGGTCGAACTCCCCCTCGCGTGCGCCGGAGACGAAGGCGCCCCATTCCGCCGGGGTGAAGATCAGGGAGGGGCTTTCCGGCCGGTCGCTGTTGCGCATCGCGATGAACCCCTCGACGAAGGCGATCTGCACATCGCCCAGTCCTCGGCTGCTGGACTGCCACTCGGCACTGCTGAGGTCCAGCTGCGGCTTGTCCCAGCCCGCGAGCGGCTGCTGCTGGATGGTGCTCTCGGCCACGTCCGTGCTCCTCCCGGTTCGTCGTCCGCGGGCCAGCCTAGCGACCGCTTCCTACCGCCGACAGGCCACATGAGGAGGACTTTCGCGCGCCGCTCAGGAGTTGGGCGGCTCGGACCCCACGAGCCACATGGAGAAGAACTGCGAGCCGCCGCCGTAGGCGTGCCCGAGCACCTTCCGGGCGCCGTCCACCTGGTGTTCCCCGGCCAGTCCGCGCACCTGGAGGGCGGCCTCGGCGAAGCGGATCATGCCGGAGGCGCCGATGGGGTTGGTGGAGAGCACCCCGCCCGACATGTTGACGGGCAGGTCCCCGTCCAGCTCGGTCACCCCGGACTCGGTGAGCTTCCAGCCCTCGCCCTCCTCGGCGAAGCCCAGGTTCTCCAGCCACATGGGCTCGTACCAGGAGAACGGCACGTACATCTCGACGGCGTCGATGTCCCGGCGGGGGTCGGCGATCCCGGCCTGCCGGTAGACGTCGGCGGCGCAGTCCTTGCCTGCCTGCGGCGAGACGAAGTCCTTGCCGGCGAAGAGGGTGGGCTCGCTGCGCATGGCGCCGCCGAGCATCCAGGCCGGCGGCCGCGGGGCGCGGGCCGCCCCCGCCCGGTCGGTCAGCACCATGGCGCAGGCGCCGTCGGAGGAGGGGCAGGTCTCGGAGTAGCGGATGGGGTCCCACAGCATGGGCGACGCCTGGACCTTCTCCAGGGTGATGTCGTGCTCGTGGAGGTGCGCCCAGGGGTTCTTCAGGGCGTTGCGGCGGTCCTTGTAGGCGACGAGGGAGCCGACGGTGTCGGGGGCGCCGCTGCGCCGCATGTAGGCGCGCACGTGCGGGGCGAAGAACCCGCCGGCCCCGGCGAGCAGCGGCTGCTGGAAGGGGATGGGCAGGGACAGTCCCCACATGGCGTTGGACTCGGACTGCTTCTCGAAGGCGAGGGTCAGGACGGTGCCGTGGACACCGGCCGTGACGAGGCCCGCGGCGACGAGGGCGGTGGATCCGCCGACCGATCCGGCGGTGTGCACCCGGAGCATGGGTTTGCCGACGGCACCGAGGGCGTCGGCGAGGTACAGCTCGGGCATCATCACGCCCTCGAAGAAGTCGGGCGCCTTGCCGATGACGACGGCGTCGACGTCCGCCCAGGTCAGCTCGGCGTCGTCGAGGGCCGCGCGGGCGGCCTCGCGGACGAGTCCCGCGATCGAGACGTCCCGGCGGGCGGCCACGTGCTTGGTCTGGCCGACTCCTACGACGGCCACGGGCTCCTTGCTCATCGTGGATCCCCTTCGAGTACGGCGACCAGGTTCTGCTGCAGGCAGGGTCCGGAGGTGGCGTGGGCGAGGGCGCGGTCGGACTCGCCGCGGTGGATGCGGGCGGCGGCCTCGCCGACGCGGATGAGCCCGGCGGCCATGACCGGGTTGGCGGCGAGGGCGCCGCCGGAGGGGTTGACGCGGACGTCGTCGCCGAGCCGCAGGGCCTTGCGCAGCACGATCTCCTGTGAGCTGAAGGGGGCGTGCAACTCGGCTGTGTCGACTGGCCGTTCGAAGGCGCCTGCCTTCTCGGCCGCCAGGCGGGCGGAGGGCGAGTCGGTCAGGTCGCGCACGCCCAGGGAGTGGGCCTCGATGCGGTGGTCGACGCCCCGGATCCAGGCGGGCCGCTCGCACAGCTCCCGGGCCCGGTCCCCGGCGGCCAGGATCACGGCGGCGGCGCCGTCGCCGACGGGCGGGCAGTCGCCGGTCCGCAGCGGGCGTACGACGTGGTCGTCGTGCGGCAGCGGGCCGGTGCGCTGCGCGTGCGGGTTGGCGGCCGCGTCGGCCCGGCTGCGGGCGCCGACGGCGGCGAGGGCGGCCTCGTCGGTGTCCCCGGCGTCGATGAGCGCCTGTGCCTGGAGGGCGGCCAGCGCCACGGCGTCGGGCCAGAGCGGGGCGACGTAGTAGGGGTCGAGCTGCCGGGTGAGGACGTCGCGCACCGAGCCGGGCGAGCACTTGCCGTAGGAGTAGACGAGGGCCGTGTCGGCGTCCCCGGTGAGCAGCTTGGTCCATGCCTCGTACAGGGCCCAGGCGCCGTCCATCTCGACGTGGGACTCGGAGACGGGCGGCCAGGCGCCGACGCCGTCGAGGGCGAGGGTGAAGGAGAAGGCGCGTCCGGCGAGGTAGTCGCTGGAGCCGGAGCAGATGAAGCCGATGTCGGCGGTGCGCAGCCCGGTCCGCCCCAGCACCTCGTGCAGCACCGGCATGAGCAGTTCGACCTCGGAGGACTCCTCGGTGGAGCGCCTGTGGTCGCTCTGGGCGAAGGCGACGACCGCGATCTGCCTGGTCACAGCAGCTCCTTGTAGGTGTCGTAGGCGGCGTCGGGTTCGCCGGTGGGCCGGTAGTGGTCGGGGTGGCGCACTCCCGGCGTCCACACCGGCTCGACACGCAGCCCCATGCGCACCTGGTCGTAGGGGATGCCGCCGATGCGGGCGTGCAGGGCGAGGTCGGCGCCGTCGAGGGCGATGTGGGCGTAGACGTAGGGCACCTCGATGTCGAGGTTCTTCGCCTTGATGTTGACGATGCAGAACGTGGTGACGGTGCCGCGGGGGCCCGCCTCGACCTGTTCGGAGGTGGCGACGCCGCAGGTGGGGCACGCGCCCCGGGGCGGGACGTAGACCTTGCGGCAGGCGGGGCAGCGCTCGCCGACGGTCCGCCGTTCGCCGAGGGCGGCGAGGTAGGCGGACTGGGCGCGGCCGGGCGAGTAGGTGTAGTCGAGGCGGGCGGGGGCGACGATGCCGGTGAGCGGGTCGGCGAACTCGCCGGTGTGGCCGCCGGGTTCCACGGGTGGGCCGTCGTACGGCTCGAAGCAGGCGATGTCGGTGATGGCTCCGGTGCGTTCGGCGGCCCAGCGGACGCGTACCCGCATGCCGGTGCGCACGGCTTCGGGGCCGGGGGCGTCGAGGGCGTGCAGGAGGGCGGTGTCGGCGCCGTCGAGCCGGACCAGGACCCAGGCGAAGGGGGTGGTGAGGGGCTGGGCGCGGCGGGGTTCGTGGTTCCAGGCCCAGGTGGTGACCGTGCCGGTGGGCGCGACCTCGACCAGGTCGCGGAGCTCGTCGGCGGTGACGGGGTCGTACTCGACGGGCGGGACGAGGGTGCGGCCGTCGGTGGTCCGTACGCCGAGGACGACGCGCTCGCGCAGTCCGGTGAGGAAGGCGCTCTGGACGGGGCCGAGGGAGCGGGTGAAGGGGAACTCGACGACGAGCGGGGCTTTGAGGACTTCGGGCATGCCTGGGCTCCTTCGGTGGGTCAGGCGCGCTTGTAGACGGGGGGCCGCTTCTCGGCGAAGGCGCGGGCGCCCTCCTTGGCGTCGGCGGTGCCGAACACGGGCCATCCGCGGTCGAGTTCGGCGGCGAGTCCGTCGGTCTCGGTCATCTCGGCGGTCTCGTAGACCGATGCCTTGACGGCCTCCACGGCGAGCGGCCCGCAGGCGTTGATCCGCTCGGCGGTCTCCAGCGCGGCGGCGAGGGCCGTCCCGTCCGGGACCACGCGTCCGATCAGCCCGATCGCCGCTGCCTCCGGGGCGCTGTAGGGCCGTCCGGTGAGCAGCATCTCCAGGGCGTGGGTGCGCGGGATCTGGCGCGGGAGCCGGACGGTCGAACCGCCGATGGGGAACAGGCCGCGGCGGACCTCGAAGAGGCCGAAGGTGGCGGACTCGCCCGCGACCCGGATGTCGGTGCCCTGGAGGATCTCCGTGCCGCCCGCCACGCAGGGGCCCTCGACGGCGGCGATGACCGGCTTGCGGGGGCGGTGGTGGCGCAGCATGGCCTTCCAGTGCAGGTCGGGGTCGGCCTTGAGGCGGTCGCGGTACTCCTCGCCGGCCATTCCCCCGCCCGCGAGGGCCTTGAGGTCCATGCCCGCGCAGAACGCGCCGCCGGCGCCGGTCAGCACGATCGAGCGGACGCCGTCGTCGGCGTCGGCGTCGAGCCAGCCGTCGTGGAGGCCGACGAGCATCGGGAGCGAAAGCGCGTTCCTGGCTTCGGGCCGGTTGAGCGTGAGCACCAGTGTGGCGCCCTCACGCCGCACGGTGAGGTGTTCGGTCCCACCCATCTGCCCATCTCCCCTCGGTAAGAACGAGAACAGGTTGCAGTAGGCGGGGAGGCACTTCAAGGGAACTCCGACCATTTTCTGACAGGCAGTCAGATTTTCCGGTGCGGGCCCTTCCCACTTGTGGCGCCCTTTGCTCTGATGACCGGCGAACCGGTGGATCGCCAGGCCCGCACAGGTCAGGAGGAGCGGTGGAGTACAACCTTGCCGATCTGTTCGAGTCGGTCGTCGACGTGGTGCCGGACCGTGAGGCGCTCGTCTACCTGGACCACCCCGGGACCGGCGCGGAGCGCCGCCTGACGTACGCGGAGCTGGACGCGGCCGCCAACCGCGTCGCCCACCACCTGATCGACAGCGGGATCCGGCCCGGCGAGCACCTGGGCCTGCACCTGTACAACGGCGTCGAGTACCTCCAGACGGTCCTGGGCTGCCTGAAGGCACGGGTCGTCCCGGTCAACGTCAACTACCGCTACGTCGAAGAGGAGCTGGTGTACCTCTACCGGGACGCGGACCTGGTGGCGCTGGTCTTCGACGGGGAGTTCGGCGACCGGGTGGCGGCGGCGCTGCCGCGTGCGCCGAAGCTGCGGCTGCTGCTGCGGGTGGGCACGGCGGCGGAGGAGGTGCCCGGCGCGACGCCGTTCACCGGGGCCGAGGCGGCCGCGTCCCCGGAGCGGGGCTTCCCGGCGCGCTCGGGCGACGACCAGTTCATCATCTACACCGGCGGGACGACCGGCATGCCCAAGGGCGTCATGTGGCGCCAGGAGGACCTGTTCTTCGCGGGCCTCGGCGGTGGCGCGCCGACGGGCGAGCCGGTGAAGACGCCCGGGGAACTGGCCGAACGGGTCGCGGCCGGCGGGTCGGGGATCACCTTCTTCCCCACTCCCCCGCTGATGCACGGCACCTCCACCCTCACGGCGTTCATCGGCTTCGGCTTCGGCCAGCGCGTCGTGCTGCACCGCAAGTTCGTGCCCGAGGAGGTCCTGCGCACCATCGAGCGGGAGAGGGTGACCAGCGTCTCGCTGGTCGGCGACGCCATGCTGCGGCCGCTGGTCGACGCGCTCGCCGGGCCGCTGAAGGGCACGGACTGCTCGGCGCTGTTCAGCGTCTCCTCGTCGGGCGCCGTCCTGTCGGAGACGGTGCGCCGGCAGTTCCGCGCACTGGTGCCGAACGCCCTGCTGCTGAACAACTTCGGCTCCTCCGAGTCCGGCTTCAACGGCACCGCGACCGAGGACGCGGGACCCGAGCGGGGCTTCCGCGTCCGGGTCAACTCCCGGACCCGCGTGGTGGACCCGGTGACGCACGAACCCGTGGCCGCGGGGGCGATCGGCCGGGTGGCGCAGTGCGGCCACGTACCGCTCGGCTACTACAACGACCCCCGCAAGACCGCCGAGACGTTCTTCGAGCGGGACGGGCGGCGCTGGGTGCTGCTCGGCGACATGGCCACGGTGGACGAGGAGGGCGTGGTCACCGTCCTCGGCCGGGGCTCGCAGTGCATCAACACCGGCGGCGAGAAGGTGTACCCGGAGGAGGTCGAGCAGGCGCTCAAGGCACATCCGGACGTGTACGACGCCCTGGTCGCCGGGGTGCCCGACGCCACCTGGGGCAGTCATGTGGCGGCCGTGGTGCAACTGCGCGCGGGGGCCCGGCGGTTGTCCCTGGGTGACCTCCAGGACCACTGCCGCGCCCATCTCGCCGGGTACAAGATCCCGCGCCGGCTCGTGCTCACGGAGGACATCCGGCGCTCGCCGAGCGGAAAGGCGGACTACCGGTGGGCCCGTGAGGTGGCGGCGGCTGACGCCTCCCGCCGGTAGCCGCGAGGCGGGGGTGACCGGCACAGTCTTTGCGCACGGTTGACCCGGGACGTTGAACGGAGGGCGAAGCGGGGCCGTACGGAGGTCGGCGGCCCGGCGCCCGCGGGCCCGGTCCGCCGTGCCATCACCGGGTTTCGCACGGAAGGACCTACGGGTGCCGCACCTCACGCCCCCTCGTCAGCTGCCGGACGCCGCGGCGGGGGCCGATCCCGACGCCGTGGCGGACCCCGACACCACCGCGGCACCGGACGGCACGGCCGTGACCGGACCGGCGGAGCCGGACGGGCCGGACACCAGCGCGACACCGGACGGCCCCGGGGCCGCGCCGTCGGGCCGTCCCGGCTGGTTCGGATGGCGGCGGCGCAGCCCTCGGGCCGCGCGGGCCGTGCGGGTCGGCACGAGTCTGCTGGCCGCCGCGCTGGTGCTCGTCGTGCTGCTCGTGCCCAACCGCCTGGACTGGATCACGGTCCAGTCGTTCCTGCGCCTCCCGGTGGAGGCGATCCTGCTCGCGGCGCTCCTGCTCGCACTGCCGCCGCGGCCGCGGCGCACCACGGCGGCGGCCCTGGGGGTGTTCCTCGGCCTGTCGGCCGTCCTGAAGTGCCTCGACATGGGCTTCCGCCAGACGCTGGCCCGGCCGTTCGACCTGGTCTTCGACTGGGTGCTGCTGAGCGACGCGGCGGACTGGACGAAGGACTCCTTCGGCCGCTCGGGAGAGCTGTTCGCGGTGATCGGGGTCATCGTCCTGGTGGTCGTCGTGCTCGCGGTGAGCGCGCTCGCGACGGTCAGGCTGGCCGGCGAGCTGGCCCGGCACCGCCCGGTGGCCGTGCGCACCACCCTGGTCCTCGGCATCGTGTGGGTCATCTGCTTCACCCTGGGCGTGCAGTTCGGCGGCGTCACCTTCGCCACCAAGGGCTATGCCCAGTACCTCTCCAACCGGGTGCAGTACGTCCGCGACGGCCTCGGGGACGCCGACGTGTACAAGAAGGAGATGGCCGTCGACGCCTTCGCCAGGACGCCGCCCGACCGGCTGCTGACGGGGCTGCGCGGCAAGGACGTGATGCTCACCTTCATCGAGAGCTACGGCCGGGTGGCGATCGACGACCCGGCGATGGCACCGCAGATCGACGCGACGCTCCGGGCGGGCGACGCCCGGCTCAGGTCGGCCGGCTTCTCCTCGCGCAGCGGCTGGCTCAGGTCGCCCGTGACGGGCGCGGGCAGCTGGCTCGCCCACTCCACGTTCCTGTCCGGCACCTGGGTCAAGAACCAGCAGCGGTACCGGAGTCTGACCACCGGTGACCGCGCCACGCTCACCAGCTACTTCCGCAGGACCGGCGCCTGGCGCACCGTCGGCATCGTGCCCGGCGTGCGCAAGTCCTGGCCCGAGGGCAGGTACTTCGGCCTCGACCACATCTACGACTCCACGCACCTCGGTTACCGGGGCCCGTACTTCAGCTGGACGCCGGTGCCGGACCAGTTCAGCCTGGAGGCCTTCCAGAAGCTGGAGCACGGCAAGAAGAACCGGGACCCGGTCATGGCCGAGATCATCCTGGCTTCCAGCCACAACCCGTGGTCCCCCATCGCCCACATGATCGACTGGAAGGACCTCGGGGACGGCAAGGTCTTCTACCGGATCAAGAAGGAGGGCACGGACCCCACGGAGGTCTGGAAGAGCGCCGAGCGGGTGCGGACCGAGTACCGCAAGGCCATCCAGTACTCGCTGGACAGCCTGACCCAGTGGGTGCAGCGCTACGGCGACAAGAACACCGTGCTGGTCTTCCTCGGCGACCACCAGCCCGTCCCGACGGTCACCGGGGGGAGCACCAGCAGGGACGTGCCGGTGACCATCGTCGCCCGCGACCCGAAGGTGCTGGACCGGGTCGCCGGCTGGGGCTGGACCGAGGGGCTCAAGCCCGCGCACGACGCCCCGGAGTGGAGCATGGACAAGTTCCGCGACCGCTTCATGACGGCGTACGGCCCCGCCCGCTGACCGGCGCGGGCCGGGCGGCGGCGGGGTCCGCGCCGGTGGCCCGGTCCGCGTCCAGGAAGGCGACGATCTCGCGGACGAAGTGCTCCGGGTCGTCCAGCCACGGGAAGTGGGCGGCCCCGGGCTGCACGGTGAGCGTCGCGTCAGGGAAGGCCCCGGCGGTGCGGCGGGCCAGCTCGGGGCGGGGGCCGCCGTCCCACTCGCCCGCGTACACCAGGACCGGGGCGGCCAGGGCGGCGAGCGCGGCGCGGGTGGCGTCCGGGGTGAAGGCGCCCTCGCCGAAGTAGCGTTCGCCCGCCTCGTCGTTGGTCTGCCGCTCCTCGGGCTCCACGTGCGCCCGGGCGGCGTCGTCCCAGCGGCCGTAGAAGAACGGCAGGAACACCTCGTCGAAGTCGCCGTCGCCGGTCAGCCAGGACTCGAACGCGGGGAACGCCTGCGCGAACCAGGGCTCGCCCGACCGCAGCCGGGCCGCGGCCAGCCGGTCCTCGGCCGTCGCCCGCATGCCCAGGGCCGACGGGTTGGCGGTGACCAGCACGAGCCGCCGCACCCGCTCTGGGTGGCGGGCCGCGTAGAGCGTCGCCAGGCAGCCGCCGGCCGAGTGCGCGAGCAGGTCCATCCGCTCCAGGCCCAGGTGCACGCGCCACGCCTCGACGTCGTCCACCTGCCGGTCGCAGCGGTAGGTGGCCGGGTCGGCCGGGACCGCGGAGTCCCCGGTGCCGCGCAGGTCGAGCAGCGCCAGCCGGCGGTGGGCGGCGAGCCCGCCCAGCTCCCCGAGGTACTCGGAGGCGCGCATCGGACCGCCGGGCAGGACGGCGAGGGTCTCCCCCGTTCCGCGGAGGTGGTAGGCGAGCCGGGTTCCGTCCGGGGCGCTGAAGGTCGGCATGCGGACGATCATGCCGGTCCGCCCGGCCGCCCCGCAACGACGTCCTCGACCCGGCCGGGCCCGGGCCGGCGGGAAAATTCGGGCACACCCCTTGCCCTCGGAGCGGATGGCCTGAATTACTGACCCCGAGGGAATCGACCGAATGATCGGTCGTCCGTAATGCGAGGACGGCGAGGGAGTAGTCCCGATGGCGGATGCGAGGGAGCTGCTGGACGCGGGCGAGAGGCTCGGGGCCGAGGAGCTGCGGGCGCTCCAGCTCGAGCGGCTGCGGGCCTCGCTCCGGCACGCCTACGAGAACGTGCCCTTCTACCGCGAGTCCTTCGACAAGGCCGGCGTCCGCCCCGAGGACTGCCGCTCCCTCGACGACCTGGCGCACTTCCCCTTCGCCACCAAGGCCGACCTGCGGTCGCAGTACCCGTACGGCATGTTCGCCGTGCCCCGCGAGCGCATCCGCCGATTGCACGCCTCCAGCGGCACCACGGGCCTGCCCACGGTGGTCGGCTACACGGAGAACGACCTCTCCATGTGGGCCGACATGGTGGCCCGCTCCCTGCGGGCGGCGGGCGCCCGGCCCGGCGACATCGCGCACGTGGCCTACGGCTACGGCCTGTTCACGGGCGGTCTGGGCGCCCACTACGGCGCCGAGCGCCTGGGCTGCACGGTCGTCCCCGCGTCCGGCGGCATGACGGCCCGGCAGGTCCAGCTCATCCGGGACCTGGAGCCCGACGTCATCATGGTCACCCCGTCGTACATGCTGACCCTGCTGGACGAGTTCGAGCGCCAGGGCGTGGACCCGCGCGGCACCTCGCTGCGGGTGGGTGTGTTCGGGGCCGAGCCGTGGACCGAGCGGATGCGGCAGGAGATCGAGGAGCGGTTCGGGATCGACGCCGTCGACATCTACGGGCTGTCCGAGGTGATCGGTCCGGGCGTGGCGCAGGAGTGCGTGGAGACCAAGGACGGCCTGCACGTGTGGGAGGACCACTTCTACCCCGAGGTCGTCGACCCGATCACCGGCGAGCTGCTGCCGGAGGGCGAGCGGGGTGAGCTGGTGTTCACCTCGCTGACCAAGGAGGCCATGCCGATCGTCCGGTACCGGACGCGGGACCTGACCCGGCTGCTGCCGGGCACGGCCCGGGTGTTCCGGCGCATGGAGAAGATCACCGGGCGCAGCGACGACATGGTGATCCTGCGCGGGGTCAACCTGTTCCCGACCCAGATCGAGGAGATCGTGCTGCGCACCCCCGGTGTCGCGCCGCACTTCCAGCTCCGGCTGTCCCGCGAGGGCCGTATGGACGCGCTCACGGTACGGGCCGAGGCCCGCCCGGGTGCCACGCCCGGGATCCGGCAGGAGGCGGCCCGGTCCATCGCCGCGGCCGTGAAGGACGGCGTCGGGGTCTCCGTGGACGTGGAGATCGTGGAGCCGGAGTCGCTGGAACGCTCCGTCGGCAAGATCCGCCGGATCGTGGACCTGCGCCCCCGCTAGGGCGTGTCCGGTTCGGTGCCTAGTCCCCGAACCGGTCCCGCAGTTCGCGCTTGAGGATCTTGCCGCTGGCGTTGCGCGGCAGCGCGTCGACGAACAGGACCCGCTTGGGTGCCTTGAAGGCGGTGAGCTTCTCCCGTACGTGGGCGACCAGTTGCTCCTCCGTCACCTCGCCGCGGGGGACGACCACCGCCGTCACGGCCTCCACCCAGCGCTCGTCGGGCAGTCCGATCACGGCGGCCTCGGCCACGCACTCGTGGGTGTAGAGGACGTCCTCGACCTGGCGCGAAGCGACCAGCACGCCACCGGAGTTGATGACGTCCTTGACCCGGTCGACGATGGTGAACCAGCCGTCCTCGTCGCGCACCGCGAGGTCGCCGGAGTGGAACCAGCCGTCGCGGAACGCCTCGGCGGTCTCCTCGGGCTTGTTCCAGTAGCCCTCGCACAACTGCGGTGAGCGGTAGACGATTTCCCCGGGGGTGCCGGCCGGCACGTCCTCGCCCTTGTCGTCCACCACGCGGGCGTCCACGAACAGCACGGTCCGGCCGCAGGAGTCGAGGCGGCCCTCGTGCTCGTCGGGGCCGAGCACGGTGGCCAGCGGGCCGATCTCGCTCTGCCCGAAGCAGTTGTAGAAGGCGAGCCCCGGCAGCCGTTCGCGCAGCCGCCGCAGCACCGGCACGGGCATGACCGACGCCCCGTAGTAGGCCTTGCGCAGTCCGCCCAGGTCCCGGACGGCGAAGTCGGACCGGTTCGCCAGGGCGATCCACACCGTCGGCGGTGCGAACAGGCTGTCCACGCGGCCGGCCTCGACCAGGTCGAGGAGGCGGTCACCGTCGGGCGCGTCCAGGACGATGTTCGTCGCGCCGACCGCGAGGTACGGCAGCAGGAACACGTGCATCTGCGCGGAGTGGTAGAGCGGCAGCGCGTGCACCGGCCGGTCGCCCGCGCTCAGGTCGAGGGCGGTGATCGCGCTCAGGTACTCGTGGACCAGGGCCCGGTGGGTCATCATCGCGCCCTTGGGCAGGGCGGTGGTGCCCGAGGTGTACAGCAGTTGCACCAGGTCCTCGGTGCGCGGCCCGGGTCCGTCGTACGGCGGCGCGTCCGCCAGCCGGGTCAGGAAGGAGTCCGCGGTGTCGCGCAGGGGCAGCGCGCGGGCGCCGTCGGGCAGCCGCCCGGCGAGGTCGGGGTCGGTGAGCACCAGGGTGCTGCCGGACTGGCCGAGGAGGTACGCGAGGTCGTCACCGGTCAGGTTCTGGTTGACCGGCACGTGCACCAGACCGGCGCGGGCGCAGCCGAGGAAGGCGAGCACGTAGGCGTCCGAGTTGTGCCCGTAGGCGGCCACCCGGTCCCCGGGGGCGAGTCCCTCGGCTAGCAGGAGGCCCGCCGCCCGGGAGACGGCGTCGTCGAGTTCCCCGTACGTCCAGCTGCGTTCGCCGTACTCCAGCGCCACGCGGGCCGGAGTGCGGCGGGCGCTGCGCCGCAGCACCCCGTCCACGGTGCTGCTGTGTCGCTGCGTCATGACAGCCGATCCTCTGCCCTGCCGGACGCGCGGGTCAAGCACCCTCACACCGGACGTGCGCGGCCTGCCCAGTAGGGGTCGCGCAGCCGCCGCTTGTACAGCTTGCCGTTGGGGTCGCGGGGCATCTCGGCGATGAAGTCGACGCTCCTGGGGCGCTTGTAGCCGGCGAGGCGGTCCGCGCAGTGGTCGAGCAGCGCGGCGGCGAGGGCCGGCCCCGGCTCGTGCCCGGGTGCCGGTTCGACGACGGCCTTGACCTCCTCACCCCAGTCGTCGTGCGGGATGCCGAAGGCGGCGGCGTCGGCGACGGCGGGGTGGGCGAGCAGCGCGGACTCGATCTCGGCCGGGTAGATGTTGACCCCGCCGGAGATGATCATGTCGATCTTGCGGTCGCGCAGGAACAGGTAGCCGTCCTCGTCCAGGTAGCCGAGGTCGCCCACGGTGAAGAAGTCCCCGATGCGGTTCTTGCGTGTCTTGGTCTCGTCCTTGTGGTACGAGAAGCCGCCGGTGCTCATCTTCATGTAGACGGTGCCGAGCCGGCCGGGCGGCAGCCTGTTGCCGTCGTCGTCGAAGACCGCGAGTTCGCTGATGGGCCAGGCCCTGCCGACCGTGCCGGGCTTCTTCAGCCAGTCCTCGGCGGTGGCGAAGGCCCCGCCGCCCTCGCTGGCCGCGTAGTACTCCTCCACGCAGTGGCCCCACCAGTCGATCATGGCCCGCTTGACGTGGTCCGGGCAGGGGGCGGCACCGTGGATGGCGTGCCGCATGGACGACACGTCGTAGCGCGCCCGCACCTCCTCGGGGAGCGCCAGCAGGCGGTGGAACTGGGTGGGGACCATGTGGGTGTGGGTGCACCGGTGGGTGTCGACGAGGCGGAGCATGTCCTCGGGCGTCCATTTGTCCATGAGCACCAGGCGGTGGCCGATGTGCAGGGACGCGCCCGCGAACTGCAGGACGGCCGTGTGGTAGAGCGGCGAGCAGACCAGATGGACGTTGCCGTCGAAGGGCCGGATGCCGAAGATGCCGAGGAAGCCGCCGAGGTAGGCCTCCTCGGGGGCCTTGCCGGGCAGGGGGCGGCGGATGCCGCGCGGGCGTCCGGTCGTACCGGAGGTGTAGTTCATGACCCAGCCGAGCGTGCGGTCGCCGGGGGCCGACGCGGGCTGTCCGTCGAGGAGTTCGGCGTACGGCCGGAAACCCCCGACCGCGCCGACCGCGTACCGGTGGGAGGCGGGGAGCCCGGCCTCGTCGGCGGCCCGGCGTGCCGCTTCGCCGAACCTCTCGTGCGCGACGAGCACCTTGGCGCTGGAGTCGGAGACGATCCAGGCGATCTCCGGGCCCACCAGGTGGTGGTTGACCGGGACCAGGTAGAACCCGGCCTGGCTGGCGGCCAGGTAGGCGGTGAGGAACTCGACCCCGTTGGGCAGGACGACGGCGAAGGCGTCGCCCCGGGTCAGGCCCGCGGTACGCAGCCCGTGCACGAGCCGGTTGGCGTCGGCGTGCAGGCGGCCCGCGGTCCACGGCTCGCCGTCGGGTGCGATCAGGACGGTGCGTTCGGGGTCCTGGGCGGCCTGGGCCCAGAAGCCGGCGGGGGGTGTGGTCACGACGGGCCGCTCCTTCCGGCGATGCGGTTGACACGGTCGACGGCCCGCTCGAAGCCGCGGGTGAGGTCGTCGAAGACGGCCTGCACACCACGTTCGCTCGTCATCCGGCCGACGATCTGGCCGACGGGGGTGCCGAGCAGCGGGTCGATCTCGTACTTCTGGATCCGGGAGACGGCGTCGGCGACCAGCAGGCCCTGCAACGGCATGGGCAGGGTGCCGGGCCCGTCCGGGCCGTCCCAGGCGTCGGTCCACTCGGTGCGCAGCTGGCGGGCCGGTTTCCCGGTCAGGGCGCGGGAGCGGACGGTGTCGCCGGACCCGGCGGCGAGGAGCTTGCGGGTGAGGGCCGGCGAGTGGAGGTCGGCCTCGGTGGTGGTGAGCCACACGGAGCCCAGCCAGACGCCCTGGGCGCCGAGGGCGAGGGCGGCCGCCACCTGCTGTCCGCTGCCGATGCCGCCCGCGGCGAGGACGGGCAGCGGGTCGACGGCCTCCACGACCTCGGGGGTCAGCACCATGGTGGCGATCTCGCCGGTGTGGCCGCCGGCTTCGTAGCCCTGGGCCACGACGACGTCGATGCCCGCCGCCTGGTGCTTGCGGGCGTGCCGGACGCTGCCCGCGAGCGCGGCGACCAGGACGTCCCGGTCGTGGGCGCGGGCGACGACGTCGGCGGGCGGCGAGCCGAGGGCGTTGGCGAGCAGCCTGATCGGGTAGTCGAAGGCGACGTCGAGCTGGTTCCGGGCGACCTGCTCCATCCAGCCGGTGATGCGCCAGCCCGACGCCTCGCCCTCGGCCGGCTCCGGGACCCCGTACCGGGCGAGGGTGTCCCGCACGAACCGGCGGTGGCCCTCGGGGATCATCGCCTCGACGTCCGCCTCGGTGACACCCTCGACCTTCTTCGCCGGCATCACCACGTCGAGGCCGTAGGGCCGGCCCTCCGCGTGCGCCTCGATCCAGTCGAGGTCGCGCTTCAGCTCGTCGGGCGCGGTGTAGCGGACCGCGCCGAGCACTCCGAAGCCGCCGGCCCTGCTGATGGCGGCGGCCACGGCGGGGAACGGCGTGAAGCCGAAGACGGCGTGCTCGACGCCCAGTTTCCTGCTCAGCTCCGTCTGCATGCGCGCAGGATGCCGCAGTCCCCCGTACGACGGAAGACTTTTCCTGATGCTCCGTCAGTTAGCTTGCGGAGCAGGCGCCCTGGTCCGCCAGCACCGCCATCGCCGCGTTGTGGCCCGGCACTCCGCTCACCCCTCCCCCGCGCACCGCGCCCGCGCCGCAGAGGAGGACGTTGGCGTGGCCCGTCTCCACGCCCCAGCGTCCGGTGCCCTCCTGGGCGTACGGCCAGGACAGGGCGCGGTGGAAGATGTTGCCGCCGGGCAGGCGCAGGTCGCGCTCCAGGTCCAGCGGGGTCTTCGCCTCGATGCAGGGGCGTCCGTCGGCGTCCGTGGCCAGGCAGTCGGCGAGGGGTTCGGCGAGGTGGGCGTCGAGCTGGGCGAGGGTGGACTTGAGCAGTTCCTCGCGCACCGCGTCGTTGTCCTGGGCGAACAGCCGGGCGGGGGTGTGCAGTCCGAACAGGGTCAGCGTCTGGTAGCCGCGTCCGGCGAGGTCGGGGCCGAGGATGCTGGGGTCGGTCAGCGAGTGGCAGTAGATCTCCGAGGGCGGCGCGCCGGGCAGCTCGCCGGCGGCGGCCTGGGCGTGGGCGGTGGCGAGCTGCTGATAGCCCTCGGCGATGTGGAAGGTGCCCGCGAAGGCCTCGCGCGGATCGACGTCGGGGTCGCGGAGCCTGGGCAGCCGCGTGAGCAGCATGTTCACCTTGAGCTGGGCGCCCTCGGCGGGCTCGGGGGCCGTGTCCCCGGTCAGCGCGGCCAGTTCGCGCGGGGAGGCGTTCACCAGGACGTGCCGGGCGGCGGCGACGCCCTCGCCGTCGGCCGTGCGGTAGCGGACCTCGGCGGTGCGCCCGTCGGTGTCGATGCCCAGCGCCTCGTGCCCGGTGGCGATCACCGCGCCGGCCGAGCGCGCGGCGGCCGCCAGCGCGTCGGTCAGGGCGCCCATGCCGCCGACCGGCACGTCCCAGGCGCCGGTGCCGCCGCCGATGACGTGGTAGAGGAAGCAGCGGTTCTGGGCGAGGGAGGCGTCGTGGGCGTCGGCGAAGGTGCCGATCAGCGCGTCGGTGAGGACCACGCCCCGCACCAGGTCGTCGGTGAAGTTCTCCTCGACGGCGACACCGATGGGCTCCTCGAACAGCGCCCGCCAGGCGGCCTCGTCGTCGACGCGGCGGCGCAGCTCGTCCCGGGTGGGCAGCGGTTCGGTGAGGGTGGGGAAGACGCGCTGGGCGACCTCGTGGGTCATGCCGTAGAAGCGCTGCCAGGCCGCGTACTCGCGCTCGCCGCCGGTCAGCCGGGCGAAGGCCGCCCGGGTACGTGGCTCGCCGCCGCCGACGAGGAGCCCGGTGGGCCGTCCGCCGCGCTCGACGGGGGTGTACGAGGAGATGGTGCGGCCGCGGAGGCCGACCTCGATCCCGAGGTCGCGCAGGATCTTCCGGGGCAGCAGGCTGACCAGGTAGGAGTAGCGCGACAGCCGGGCGTCCACCCCGGCGAACGGCCGGGTGGACACGGCGGCGCCGCCGGTGTGGTCCAGCCGTTCCAGCACCAGCACACTGCGGCCGGCCCGGGCCAGGTAGGCGGCGGCGACCAGACCGTTGTGGCCGCCGCCGACGATGACGGCGTCGTAGCTGCGGGTTCCCTCGTCGGCAGGCATGCCTCTTCGTAGCACGAGACGATCAAGACGGGCCAGAGGTACGCGGCGGCGGAGTGGGGAGCGGCGCGATGTCGGGCGGTCAAACGGCGTGCGCGGGCGGGGACACCGTCGTGGCGGGCGGCTCAAGGCGGGTTCCGGGCGGCTTACGGCGCGCTTCCGGTCGGCTCACGGCGTGGTGGTGGACAGCGGGTGGTGGTAGGCGGCTGGGGGCGGCCGAGGCCCGTTCGCCCGGGGGCGGCTGCCGGCCGCACGCCGCGCACGCGGCTCCGGCGTCGGTGGCCGGGTGCGCGCTCGGCGCGCTCAGTGGTCGCCGGCGGCCTGCCGCTGCCGGAACACCGCGACCCTGCGGTACAGCGCCACCGCCTCCGCGCCCCGGCCCAGTTGCTCAAGGCAGTGGGCCTCGTCGTTGCGGCTGGCGAGGGTGTCGGGGTGGTCCGGGCCGAGGACGCGTTCGCGGGCGGCGGCGACCCTGCCGTACTCGGTGAGCGCGGCCGTCCAGCGGCCGAGCCAGCCCAGGGCGACGGCGATCTCGCGGCGGCTGACCAGGGTGTCGGGATGGTCGGGGCCGAGGACGCGCTCGCGCTGCGCGCACACGTCGCGGGCCTCCGCCAGAGCCTCCTCCCAGCGTCCCAGCCGGCCGAGGTTGACGCCGACGCCGTGCCGGGCGCGCAGGGTGTCGGGGTGGGCGGCGCCCTGGGCCCGGGTGCGGTCCTCGACGAGGTCGCGGTAGACCCGCAGGGCGTCCGCGCTGCGGCCGAGCCGGCCGAGGCTGATCCCGGCCTCGTAGCGGGCGGCGAGGGTGTCCGGGTGGTCGGGGCCGAGGGTACGGGCACGCGCCTCGGCCACCTCCCGGTAGGTGCGCAGCGCCTCCTCCCAGCGTCCCGACTGCCCCAGTGTGTAGGCGACTTCGAACCGGGTCACCAGGGTGTCGGGGTGGTCGGGGCCGAGCACCCGGGCCCGCGCGGCGGCCACGTCGAGCGCCATGCGGTGCGCGTCCTCCAGGCGGCCGAGCCGGCTGAGGTTGAGGGCCAGGTTGTGCCGGCAGCGCAGGGTGTCGGCGTGGTCGGGCCCCATGACCCGCAGCCGGGCGGCCAGCACCGCGGTGTAGGTCTGGTGGGCCTCGAAGTGGCGGCCCAGCCGCCCCAGGACGTAGGCGGTCTCCTGGCGGGCGGCCAGGGTGTCGGGGTGGTCGGGGCCGAGGACGCGTTCCCGGGCCTCGGCGACGCCGGAGTAGGCGCGCAGCGCGGCGGCGGCCCGGCCGGTGCGGCTGAGGGTGAAGGCGGCCTCGTAGCGGCTGGCGAGGGTGTCGGGGTGGTCGGGGCCGAGCAGGGCCGCCCGTTCGGCGGCGACGGCCAGGTGGATCTCGCGGGCCCGGGCCCACCGGCCGCGCCGGGCCAGGGCGAGCCCCTCGTGGTGCCGGGCGGTGAGGGCGGCGACGGCGTCCGGGGACGGCCGGGTCGGCAGCGCCGGCCCGGCACCGGTGGCGGCCGGGAGGGTCCAGGCGCCGGTGAGGACCGCGCCGGGGTCGGCCGGGGCGGGGTGCGGTCCGGCACCGACCGCCTTGTGGCCGGTGGTCATGCCCCGGGTCCAGGACGGCAGGCGGGTCTCGCGCACGGGCGCCCCGCCGGCCGGCGGCCAGGTCGTCACCACCGTCGGCACGTACCCGGCCGCCGCACGGGCCGCCGCCAGCCGGCGCCCCACCTCGTCGGCGTCGTAGGGCCGGTCCTCGGGGCGCTTGGCCAGCAGGTCGAGGACGATCCGTTCGAAGGGCGCGGGCAGTTCGGGGCGCCGGACGCGCGGCGGTCCGGGCGGGGTGTCGCGGTGGCCCACGAGGATGGCCCAGGCGTCGTCCAGGTCGAACGGGGGCGTCCCGGTGGCGATCTCGTAGAGCACGCAGCCCAGCGAGTACAGGTCGCTGCGCTGGTCGACCTCGGTGCCGGCGATCTGCTCCGGGGACATGTAGTGCGGGGTGCCCATCGCGACGCCGGTGCCGGTCAGCCGGGCGGTGAAGCCGATGTCGTGCCCGAGGCGGGCGATGCCGAAGTCGCAGATCTTCACCGTGCCGTCGGCCAGCCGGACGATGTTGGCGGGTTTCAGGTCGCGGTGCACGACGCCCTGCCGGTGGGTGTACGCGAGGGCGGCCGCCACCTGCTCCGCGATGTCGATCACCTCGTCCACCGGCAGCGGGTGCCCCTCGGCGTCCTCCAGGAGCCGGCTGAGGTCGCGGCCGTCCAGGAGTTCCATGACGAGGTGGAGGACGCCGTCGTCCTCGCCGAAGTCGTGGACGACGGTCACCCCGCGGTGGGACAGCGCCGCGGCCACCCGGGCCTCCCGGCGGAACCGCTCGCGCACCACCCGGGTGAGGGAGGGGTCGTGCTGCGGGCCGAGCGGCTTGAGGCACTTCACCGCGACCTGCCGCCCGAGGGACTCGTCCCGGGCCCGCCACACCTCGCCCATGCCGCCCCGCCCGATCAGGTCGAGCAGCCGGTAACGGCCCTGGATCAGCCTGTTCTCCCCCATCGCGCGCCGTCGCCCCCGTCGCCGTCCGCCCCACCCCTCAGGGACAGCGCCACGGCCCCCCGGGCCGCGCGCGACGCGACCCGTTCCGTGACACACCCCCCTGCCCGTCCAGTATGGCGGGCTATCGCCCCACTTTGTATGGTGCGGGCCGGGCTCCCGGGCCGAGTCTCGCCATGGCGCGCAGGACGTGTTTGGGCGGCAGCTGCCAGCGCAGACGTGCGGGAACGCACCGCAGCACGGTGCCCGTGGCCCGGAGGCGGCGGGTGACGGTGGCGGCCGCGGGGGCCGGCCTGCCGTACAGCTCGTGGGCGTACGGGGGCAGGGAGGCGTAGGCCAGCTGCGCCACGCGCCGCCACAGCACCTCGCGCGCGGGGAGCAGGAGGGGGTGCGTCGGCGGACGGAGGAGGAAGTCGTCCACTTCGCGTGCCTCGGGTCCCGCGGCCAGTGCGGGCCGCACCTTCTCGAAGTACCGGGCCAGCTCGCCCCGGTCCGCCGGGACGGCGTCCGGGTCGAGGCCCACCAGGCGGGCGCTGACGCGGTGTTCGGCGATGTAGCGGTCGGCGTCGGCGTCGCCGAGCGGGAAGCCGGAGCGGCGCAGGACGTGCAGGTAGGAGTCGATCTCCGCGCAGTGCACCCAGAGCAGCAGTTCCGGCTCGTCGACGCCGTAGCGCTCGCCGGTCGCGGGGTCGGTCGCGCCGAGCAGCCGGTGGATCCGGCGCACCCGGGCGCCCGCCCGCTCTGCGGCCGCCGTGGTGCCGTACGTCGTGGTGCCGACGAAGTCCGCGGTACGCATCAGCCGGCCCCAGGCGTCACGGCGGAAGTCGGAGTTCTGCAGCACGCCACGGACCGCCCGCGGGTGCAGGGCCTGCAGATACAGCGCGCGGATGCCGGCGACCCACATCATCGGATCGCCGTGCATCTGCCAGGTCACCGAGGTGGGTCCGAACAGCCCCGGATCACGACCGGTCATGCGCTCACCTCCACCCTGCGCCCACGATGCCACGGGGGCGGGCGGAGCGGTACGTGACCGTGCCCCCCACCGCACGGGAGGCTAGTCGGCGCACTCGACCCAGATCGGGAGCTCGACGAGACCGTTCATGACCATGGTCTCGTGGAAACGCAGCTCCGACGGCTCCACGGTCAGACCGAAACGCGTCGTTCCCGAGAGGAACATGCGCAGGGCCTGCATCGCGATCAGACGGGTGACCGGAATACCCAGGCACGAATGCCGCCCGCGACCGAACGTCAGATGCTCGAAATCCCGACCGCGCGTGGGGTCGAACCTGTGGGCGTCGGGGAATGCCGACGTGTCCCTGTTGCAGACGTCCACGCCGATGACGAGGAGAGTACCTGCGGGAACCGAGTACTTGCCGATCACGGACGACCGCTTCGTCATCCGGTAGATCCCCCGGGCGATCGGACTCGCGTACCGCTGCACTTCGTGGACGAGGCCGGGCAGCAGCGTCTCGTCCTCGCGTACGAGACTCTGGGTCCCCGGATCCTGCGCCAGGCAGAGGATCCCGTTCGTGATCAGTGCCGCCAGCACCTCGACACCCGACAGCGCGAGCAGCCGAGTGTTCGCCGCGACCTGTCGGTCGTCGAGAGAGGGCAGTTCCGCCATCAGGTCCGACACGAGGTCATCGGCGGGGTGGGCACGCCTGTCGCGCACCCAGTCGACGAGCGTGGCGTCGAGTTCGCGCACCGGGTATCCCTGGTAGACCGCGTTCCTCAGGGCCGAGACGAGGTTCGCGTCGAGCCCGAGCAGCCGCGACATGACACTGTCGGCGACCGGCACGCCGATCGACGCGACCGCGTCGAGCCTCCCCAGGGCGAGAGCGCTCTCGATCGACTGCTGGACATCCTGGATCAGCTGGTCCGAGACATCGCGGACGCGAGCGTCGATGACCCTCCGCAGTGCGCGCCGTACGCGGCGGTGCTCTTCCCCGTCGGTCTGGTTGACCGCGAAGACCGCCTCGGACGCCGCGTCCGGATGCGACTCGGCCGGCTCGTCGAAAACGCTGGCCATGAGTTCGCCCGCGCTGCCGTAGGTCTCGACGTCGGACAGGATGCGGGTGGCTTCGCCGTGATCGTTGACGAGCAGTCCCACCCCTGCCGTTCCCATGCGCATCGGAACGACGGTGGCGGCCGGCTCCGCCGAGCTTCGCGACACGGTCCGCTCATCGAGTGTCCCGCGGAAGAGGATCTTGCCGTCAGACACACCAGACTCCTTGCCTTACGGCAATACCCACACCGTGGTCGCCGGAACGAAAGACGAGGTCGTGCAGTGCGAGAGCCTGCAGACTGGCCGCCTCCGCGGGGGTGATCGTGTGCCCCCAGCGGCTCGCGTCCAGCACGGCTGCCGCCGGTTCCGAGCGGTCGACATCGACGCGGCGACGTTCCCCGTGGCGGGTGTCCTCCACGGCCAGGAACGTCGGACCGCGCCGAACGACAAGGGATTCCCCCTGCCGCGCCGACCACGCGAAGGTGCCGTCCGACTGCCGTGGCGGGTCGAGGTGGCGCAGGCACCCGACCTCCAGGGCGCCGCAGTCGCCGCTCCACGCGACCCGCAGACCGACGCCGCGCGCGTCACGCAGCAGCGCGATCAAGGAGACGAGTTCCCGATCGCCCATCTCCGGCATGGCGAAGTGACCGGCCAGTCGGACCCCGGCGTATCCCGACCGGGTCAGGGTGACGAGGTCCTCCCGGCCCCGCATCGCGTGGAGGTTCACTGACGCGAAGAGCCTCCGTCGGTTCGACCGCCGCCCTGCTGTCTGCTTCGTCACCAACGCAATCCCGTCGCCAGCGCCAGATAGGTGGCATCCTCGTGAAAGACGATTCCGAGCTCCGTCCAGCTCTCGACGAGTTCTTCGAGCCGGTCTTCCGGCACCGCGATCCCGAGCGAGGACATCGTGGAAGCGAGCGCGGGAAGCGTTTTGCCCTTGGCCAGTGCCCGGTAGGCCTCGGCCTCGAGACCCGGTGGAAGCACCACCTCACGGGAGGGCCAGGCGGACCGGTCGTCGACGACGACGAGCGAGTCGTCCGGCGCCGGCAGGGCGACCAGCCGGGACAGCGACGCGTTGGCCCTCCAGTCCGCCACCGCTTCGCGCAACTTCCCGTACGGCTCCGGTGATATGCCGGCGGGCGCAGACTCGAACACGTAGACGAAGTCGTCCAGTGCGTCCACCACCCCCTCGTAGGCGCTCACCAGGTTGCGCGAGGGACCGAGAGCTTTGAGACCGAGTTCCGGGTCGTCGAAGTAGGGGCTGAAGCGTTCCAGTTTGATCGGGAAGACCCCGGCGGGCGGCGTCAGATGATGCAGGGACGGGAGCGCGTCGATCAACGCCGTGTAGTCGCGGTCGTCCTCCCCGGGGAAGCCCACGAGGATGTTCCACGACGGGTAGATCCTGCAGGTGGCACAGTCCCGCAGGAACCTCACGTTCTGCCACCCGGTCACCCCCTTGCGCATGATGCGCAGGATCGGTGTACAGAGGCTCTCGACACCCGGTTGCAGTTGCGTGAAACCGGCGCGCGCGAGGGACTCGAGCTGACCGAAGTTGAGGTTCGACTTCACCTCGGCGAACAGCCGGACGTCCCATTCGGCGGGCAGCGCCAGGTCCGTGGTCAGACGGGCGACATGGTCGGGCGCCAGAATGTTGTCGGCGAACACCAGGTCGAGCACGTGGTGGCGACGGACAGCCCGGCTCGCCTCCGCCCGCACGCGCTCGGCGGGCTTCGCGCGATGAGCCATGGCCGACCCGTTCAGGCCGCAGAAGGTGCAGTGGTGCTTCGCGCCCCACCAGCACCCGCGGCTGGCCTCCAGGGGGATCTTGACATCGATGAGCCGGGCGACCGGAGACTTCCCCAAGTCGCGGAAGTAGTGGTCGTATACGGGCTCCGGCACCACGTTCATGGAGACGGGCGTCGGTCCGATGGGGTTGCTGACCGAGGCTCCGTCGCTGTCGCGCCAGCACAGGCCGGGCACGGCACGCAGCGGTTCGTCGCGCCTGGTCCCGTCACCGCTCCGACGTTCCGCGATGTGGGCGACGAGCGGCGCGATCGAGCGCTCCGCCTCGCCCCGGACCACGTAGTCGAACTCCGTGCGAGCGCGGTGGACCGCCGTACCCTGCACGCCGTCGCAGTTCGCCCCGCCGAGCATCGTGACGACGCCCGGGGCCAGCTCCTTGACGCGGTGCGCGAGCGCGAACGAGGCGATGTTCTGGTCGAACGTCGTCGTCAACCCCAGGACGTCGACGCCTGACGAAACGAGATCCCGGGCCAACTCGTCGATGAAGGCGGGCGCCGCGCGGAACATCGCACAGTAGGCGTCGACGTGCTCGCTGTCGCTCAGGAGGTCGTGGAAACTCGTGTCGCGTGGGTCGACGCCGGGGCGGAAACAGCTGGAGAAGACCCATTCGCCGACCCCGAACACCTCGGCGTCGACGATCAGTTCGTAGTGCTCACGTTCGAGGCCCACGTCCCGGAGCAGGAAGTCGAGCCACCTGATGTTGCCGTAGACGACATCGAGCTTCGCCACTTCTCCGCGCTTGCGGAACAGCGGAGCGATCGTGCTCAGCGCCAGTGAGGGCATGTCCACCACGGCCCAGGGCATGCAGACCAACGCGACCGAAAGGGCACCCTCGTGCACGACCGGCGGGTCCGGATCCAGCACCGGTCGTCGGTGCCCGATCTGCATCAGTTCCACTGCGGCTCCTCGTCGTTGGCCTGTTTCACGATGCCTTTTCGTCGGCGGGCTTCTCGGTCCCGGTGGTCACCCGCGCACCCCGGAGGAGCACGGGGAGCCACAGGAGGCACGCCAGCAGCGGGACCGCGGCGTACGTGGCCATGCCGGCACTGGAGCCCAACCCGTCCATGAGCACGCCGAGTACGAGATAGCCGGTGCCGATGAGCGCCGACTCCACGAACGAGATCATCGACAGCAGGCTCGCCCGGTGGCGTGACGGCACCGCCTCGTTGAGCACGTTGTCCACGAGCACCGCGGTGATCTCGGGAATTCCGACCAGGACCAGGAACGCGGCGATGGTGACCCACACGAGGCCGAGGCCGCTCAGACCGAGTGCCGCGGCGAGCGCCAGGAGGCCCACCGGCACGATGACCCGGTACCCGACGCGCCGGTTCGCTTGATCCGAGAGCAGGGGAACGAGTCCGCCGACGAAGAATCCCGCCGAGATGACCACGCTGACCAACGCGGTGCCCGCTCCCTGGTCGGAGAGGGTCTTCTGGGTGAAGATGATGAACGGCGTCAATGTCGCGTGCATCAGTCCCGACACCACGACAAGCGTCACGAGTGCCGGCGTGGCGACCCGGAGCATCGCCCGCCACGCTGTCGCGTCGCGGTGCGCCTCGGCTCCGTCCTGCTCGTCCACCGCGTCCGCGCCGCGGATCTCGGGCACCCGTACCATGAGCACCACCACGGCCAGGACGAGGCACGACGCCGAACCGACGTAGACGGCTCCCCAGGAGATCCGCTGGAGTTGGCCGCCGAGGATGATGGCGGCTCCCGAGGTGACCGTCCCGAGCATGGTGAACCGGGACTTGACCTTGACATAGCGGGCCGTCGCACCGCGACGCACGAGCAGGTCGTACAGCAGGGCGGTGTCCGAACCGGACACACATGCCATGCCCACGCCCTGGCCGACGAACAGCGCCAGAAACACCCAGTAGTCGGTGAACGTCCCCTGGCCGAGCAGACATCCAGCTATCAGGATCTGCCCGATCACGATGCTGGCTCGCCTGCCGATCCGGTCGGCGATGACTCCCGTCGGCAACTCGGCAAGCCCGCTGACCAGGTAGATCAGAGTCTGCAGGAGGGCCACCTGCCCGGCGGAGAAACCTCGATGCTGAAGGAAGAGAACGAACACGCCCCGCTGGAACAACGAGTTGGCGAGCACGGCGTACACGTAGAACGGGCGCGTGACGTCTCGTGCCGCGTCGTCGACTGCGGCCGACCCGCCGAGGGCCTCCGTGGTGCCGGTCATGCTGCGGGCTCCCCCTGCTGACTCCGGTGATCATTGATGTCGGGCCTGTGCCGCCCACCGGAACCTACAGTCCGTACGTCGCGCGGGACATCGGGCCGGCCCTGCGGGACCCGTCGCCGGCGCCGCGGCCCTCCTCGGTGAAGGTTGCTCAGCCTCATTCACTTACCAGCTCACGGGCATCTTCTTGACGCCGTACCCGAGCCCGTCGTCCATGAACGGGAGGTCCGCGAGGTCGGCGGCCAGAGTCAGTGTCGGAATGCGCCGGAACAAGGCGGCGAACACGACCTGGAGCTCCAGGCGGGCCAGCGGCTGGCCGGTGCACTTGTGCACACCGAACCCGAAGGCGAGCTGCTGACCGGCGTCGCGGCGCAGGTCCAGCTTCCCGGCGTCGGGGAACACGCTGTCGTCGCGGTTGCCGATCTCTTCCGGGAGGATCAGACCCTCGCCGGCGCGGATCACCTGCCCGGCGATCTCGATGTCCTCGACGGCCACGCGGCGACGGCCGGGCTGGACGGTGGTCAGGTAGCGCAGCAACTCGTCGACGGCCGCGGCGACCTGGGGGCCGTCGGAGTCCTTCAGGACGGCGATCTGGTCGGGATGCTGCAGCAGGGCCAGCGTGCCCAGCGCGATCATGCTGGCTGTGGTCTCGTGCCCCGAGATCAGCAGGAACAGGACCAGCATCACCAGCTGGTGCCGGTTCAGCTGGCCGGTGGCCAGCCGTTCGGTGGCCAACTGGGACAGCAGGTCGTCCTCGGGGGCGGCGAGCTTGCGGCCGATCAGCTTGGCCAGGTAGTGGTACAGCTCGCCCTGGGACTTGTTCACGGCGTCGTCCGGTACGTCGCTGCCGGTCATCGTCCTGATGGCGTGCTGGAAGAAGTCGTGGTCCTCGTAAGGGACGCCGAGCACGTGGCAGATGGTGATGGACGGAATCGGCAGGGCGAAGTCCGCCACGAAATCCGCCGGCTTCGGGCCGGCCAGCAGAGCGTCGATGTGGTCGTCGACGACCTGCCGGACCGTGGGCCGCAGTTGCTCGACCTTGCGCGGGGTGAACGGCCGGGCGATCATCCGGCGCAGCCGGAGGTGCTCGGGGCCTTCCATGGCGGTCAGGAACTGGCCTTCTTCATGGTGGTCCCGCAGGAACTGACTGTGGAACGGGTAGCCCGGCTGCATCCAGTCCGCGCTCACCCGGCGGTCCGACAGCAGCGCGCACTGCTCCGCATGCCTCGTCACCAGCCACGGAGTGCTGTCGTCCCAGAGCCGGACTCGGACCAGCGGCGCCCGTTCCTGCAGCTCGGCGAGCCCGGGCGCCGGATCCAGCGGACAGCCGGGCGCCCTGGGAATCGGAAAGAACGGGACTGCCGTGGATTCCAGATCAGGAACGTTGGCCTGCGAAGACGTCACAATCCTAGCTCCGTCCCGAATGTCACATAACGGAATACGCATGAAGAGTGGAGCCGACGGGAAATCATCCGTGTTCAGGCTTTGCGCGCTGAAGGTGAGGAGCGTCAGACGGCGACCTCTCCGCTTGACGCTGTTCCGGATCGGCACCCTACCCAGATTCGATCAAGCTCTACAAGGGGCGGGTCCGCCGGAACTGGTGGTCCTGCGTGGCGGAAGACCGAAGAACTCCCGTCGTCGCAGGCCACAGGGCACGTCCCTGTGGCCGGCGATGTCACTGCCGCACATCGCCCGATGGTTCCGGGACCAGGTGTGCCCACCTGCGATGTGTGCACCGCCCATTGACGTGACGCCAAGAAGCGTATGGGATAAGGATGTTGGAAGCAGTCAAGGCAAAGAGGAGTCAAAATGGCGCAGGCAGTGCAGGAACGCTCCGTGACCATGACGGACGAGGCGGAACCGGACATGGTTCTCTTCACCGACGAAGAAGGCCTTGACCTCGACGACGATGTCGAGTTGATCGCCCTGTCATCGGCTACTTTGGGTGCCATCGTCGCGCGGCGCTGCTGATCGCATCTGATGCCGACTCAGAAGCGGCTGGCCCTCTCGTTCGCTGGAGAGGGCCAGGTGTCGGTTCGATCGTCCACGCGGCATGCGCGCGTGACGCTCGGCCGGCCTTTGATCAATTCCGATGTCAATTCTCCGTTCTTCGTTCCTCTCGGACTGCTCTGCATTGCCTCACCGCTGACGGCACATGGTCATCCCACGGTCGTCGTCGACCTGGAGTACGAGCACCGGATCGGCGCCTTCGAACCCGGTGACGCCGACTGGCTCGAGCAGACCTGCGCTCGCTTCCTCGCCGCCGATCCCGAGATCCTCGGCCTCACCTGCCTCGCGGACACTCTCCCGTCATGTCTTCTCATCGGGCGTGAGGTCAAGCGGCTCCGGCCCGATGTCACGGTGGTTCTCGGTGGACCCGGGACGTTCGGTGTCTTCCCCGACGCCCTCCCGCGCTTCGCCGACTGCGTCGACTTCGTGTGCCGCGGCGAGGGAGAGCTCGCGATCACCGCCCTCGCGGACGCCGTCGCCGACGGGGCCGATCCCGCCGGGGTGCCCGGCTTCTGGTCGTGCAGGAACGGCCAGGCCGCGTCCAGCGGGCCCCAGCCGACCACGAACCTGAACCTCGTGCCGATGCCCGCGTACGACGCCGTCCCGATGGGCGACTACATCCGGCTGTCGACCCCGCACATCTTCGACGTGCACATCGGCTCCGGGTGCACCTACTCGTGCAAGTTCTGCATGACGTCGACGTTCTGGGACCGCGACTTCCGGATCAAGGATCCCGCGGTCATCCTCGACGAGCTTCGCTTCCTGCATCGCGCGTACGGGGTGACCCAGTTCAACTTCCTGCACGACAACTTCGCCAACAAGCGCACGTACCTCGACGAGTTCGTGTCCTACTTCGCCGAGCACAACGACATGTTCGAGTGGGGCTGCGCGGTCCGGCCGGACAACGTCAACCCGTCCCTTCTGCGGCGTATGGCCGACGCGGGATGCTTCAACATCTTCTGCGGCACGGACGCGGGATCGGAGAAGATCCTCAAAGCCATGCTGAAGATGCCCTCGACCAAGCGCACCTACGAGTTCTTCCGGTCCGCCCGGGAAGTCGGCATCCAGTTCGAGACGAACACCATCGTGGGATACCCGGACGAGAGCGCCGAGGACCTCGAGAAAGCACTGGAGGTCGTTTTCGACGCGATCGCCTACGGCGCCGTCAACAGTGACCTCAGTGTGCTTCAGCCGCTTCCCGGCGCTGAGATCACGGACGAGTACCGGGCCGAACTCGAACCGCTCGAAAGCGGACTCGACGTCATGGGCACCTTTCTCCCGTCGGACGTCCGCGCGCTCATCAAGGACAATCCGGCGACCTTCACCGGATTCAGCTTCATTCGCAGCGGAAATCGGGACTACGCCTACTACCAGGACGTGTTGCGCCTTTCCCGGTACTTCACGCGCCGCTATTACCACCTGCTGCGATTCCTCAAGCAGGGCGCGGGACACACGTACGTCGAACTCATCGACGCGCTGCTCGCACGGGCTGCCATGCCCATCGAGGAAGCGCTCGCCGAGATTCTGGCGCCCATGGAGGGCGTGCACGCGCAAGCCGCCAGGGCGCTGTTCGCCTACGACTCCATGCTCGCGGAGTTCCGTGGGGACGAGGTCGAGGAAGAGCTCGTCAACGTGTACAGACGGCCCGCCACCGTGGAGGAGAAGCCACACTTCCTGATCGCGGACTTCGAGGTCGACATCGTCACGATGATCTCCGATCCGCGCGACATCACCTGGCAGCCGGAGCTGAGCCGTCCGACGGTCGTGGTCGTGTACCGCGCGAGTGAGGCCGAGGTCTCGACTCTGCGCCTGACACCGGCGCAGGCCAAGATGTTCAAGGCCCTCATGCCGCGCGGGCGGGCAGAACGCGAAGCTCTCCTCGCGGACATCGCCCCCGGCCGGCTGCGCGAGGTCGCGACGGCGGTGGCAGGGTTGTGCGCGCGGATCGACGCCTCACCGGACGCCCCCGCAGGCACTCCCCCTGGGGTCGACGCCCCCCTCGTGACCACGTGAGCGCGACGCGCCCGGTCGTTGTCGAAGTGGACGACGACCCGATCCGATGGCACGGGCCCACGGGAGGCGACTACCTGAGCCGCTGGTTCGCGGCGGCCAGCCAGCACAGCCGGCTCGATCTCATGTGGGTCGAGGACGACGGGCTGAGCCAGCACTACCGCGTCCAGCGCGGCGCTGCCTTCTCCGACGGGAGCCCGGTGCGTGCGCGCGATCACGCCCGGGCGATCCGGGCCGCGCTCACGGTCCCGTCGCTCCAGCGGTTCCTGCGCGACATCCGCGCGGTCCGCACATCGAAGGACGCGCTCGTCGTCGAGCTGCGCCGCCCGGCGCCGCACCTTCCCAGCCTGCTCCGAAGCGTCGACCTCGCTCCGATCTCTTCGTGCGGGCAACTGTCCTCCGGTGCGTACCAGCGTGCCGTGCGCACCGCCGACGACGAGTACTGGCTCGAGCCCGTCAAGACCGGCACGCCACCTGTGCGGGTGCTCGTCCGCCGCGATCCGCACGACGCCCCCGAGAGGTTCCGGCGGGGCGAGGTCGATGTGACGTGCGCGACGGCGTTTCCGCTCGACCGTGTCCCGGACTTCGCGGGCAGCGGGGTGTTCCACACGGCGCCGACCGCGATCGAGATGCGTCTGGAGATCAACCCCGACAGCCCGTCGGCGGTGGGCGACGCCGAGTTCCGTCGCCGGCTCCTCGGCGCGCTTCGCTACGACCGCCTCGTCGCACGGTGCTGGAGCGGTGCGGAGCCGGCGGCGCCCGACCACCACGTCGAGGCACCGCCGAGCACCGTCGGTTCCGGTGTACGGCTGCGCCTGGGGTACTGGGACTACTACCCCAATCTGGACGTGGCCGAGGAGGTCGCGGCCCAGCTGACCGAGAACCTCGGAGTCGAGATCGAGCTGGCGCCCGCCGACTTCGTCTCGGGCTCGGCGCAGTCCTGCGACGTGCTCCTCGCGTTGCGGGGCCCGCTCTTCGAGGATCCGATCTGTGCTCTGGACCTGCTCGACCCGGCGCGCCGTGACCCCGTGCTCGCGCCGCTGCTGCACCGGCTGTCCGAAGTCCCGGACGACGGTGCGGCGTACGACGAACTGCGACGAGCGGTTCGCGAGCGGTGTCCGGTCCTGCCGCTCCTGCGTCTGCGGGGCCACTGGCTGCAACGCGAGGCACTGGGAGGTCTGCCCTGGCCACCGATGGACGCCGTGCGCTTCCCCCGGTTCAGCTGGAACGCCGATTCCTCATGACCTCGGCCCGACGGTGATCTCGCTACGAAGGAAGGCCAGGGATGGCTGACGGAATCGACCGCTACGTTCTCTCGCCCGCGGCGACCTGGTCCCGCGACGGCGACGAGCTGCGCGTTTTTTCCGACGAGGTACTGCTGGTCCGACGCTGCCCCGAATCGATGTTCGCATGGCTCGAAGCGGTCTCCGACGAGCCGGCCGGCCTCCCGGCGCCGAGCGGAGGCCACGTGGACGCGATCATGCGTACGCTGCTTCGGCTTCGCCTCGTGGTCGCACCGTTCGACCGTTCGTGGCACTCGTCCGCTTGGCGTAACCAGGTCGAGTACTTCGCGGCCCTGGGTCTGGATGCCGGCGCGGCGCAGGACCGGCTGCGCGCGGCACACGTGACCGTTCTCGGCGTCGGCGGCATCGGCGGCGCGGTGCTGGCCGAGATCGTGGGTGCGGGCGTGGGCGGGCTCACGCTCGTGGACGGCGACCGGGTCGCACTGGAGAACCTGAACCGCCAATATCTCTACCGGCGTTGTGACGTCGGACGGGCGAAGGTCGATGTGGCCCGCGAGTGGGTGCGCGAGCGCCTCCCCGAAGCGGAGCCGACCGCTGTCATGCAGACCGTCACGACCAGCGAGGCGTTGGTGCCGCACCTGCGCGAAGGCGGGTTCCTCGTTGTCGCGGCCGACCGTCCCGCGTCGCTGCCGGAACTGTGCGCTGAAGCCTGTCTTGAGCGCGGAGCGTCGATGATCACGGGAGGCTGCGGCCTGCGCGTAGGGTCGAGCGGACCGCTGATCCGGCCCGCCGACGTCCCGGCCTTCATCGCGTCACGCCAAGAGGCGAGGGCCACGGCCGGAGCCGCGGTCACACCGATGGCGGCCTCGTTCGGCCCGGTCAACACGCTGGTGGGCGCGACGATGGGCCGTGATCTCATCTTCGGCATACTCGGCGTGAGCGCCCGGACGACTGCGCATCGCGTCGAGCTGCTGGGGGCGGCTCTGACCTGAGAATGTGCGGGAGGTGAGCTCTTCGGAGGGCCCCGGCGGAGGCCCGACGCCGCAGCGGCCTGCCCGGTCACCCGAGGCTCACCGCCGTACCCGGGGCATGCCGAGGCCGATCCAGGAGATGATCTCGCGCTGGATCTCGTTGTTGCCGCCGCCGAAGGTGAAGATCACCGCTGAGCGGTAGCCGCGCTCCAGTTCGCCGTGCAGGACCGCGCCCGCCGAGCCCTCCTTCAGGGGGCCCGCGGCGGCGGTGATCTCCATGAGCCAGGCGTAGGCGTCCCGGCGGGCCTCGGAGCCGTAGACCTTGACGGCGGAGGCGTCCTGCGGGGTGAGCGTGCCCTCCTGGACCGCCGAGACCATCTGCCAGTTGAGCAGTCTCATGGCGTCGAGCCGGGTGTGGGTCCGGGCGAGCAGGCGGCGCACCCAGGGCAGGTCGGCCACCCGCCGGCCGTCGGCCAGCTTGGTGTCCATCGCCCAGCGCTGCACGTCGTGCAGGGCGCGGATGGCCATCGTGCCGTGCGCGGCGAGGGTGACGCGTTCGTGGTTGAGCTGGTTGGTGATCAGCCGCCAGCCCCGGTTCTCCTCCCCCACCCGCCGGGAGACGGGGACGCGGATGTCCTCGTAGTAGCTGGCGGTGGTGTCGTGCGAGGCGAGGGTGTTGATGACGGTGCAGGAGTAGCCCGGGTCGGAGGTCGGGACCAGGAGCATGGTGATGCCCTGGTGCGGCGGTGCCGCCGGGTCGGTGCGCACGGCGAGCCAGACCCAGTCCGCGGTGTCGCCGTTGGTGGTCCAGATCTTCTGCCCGTTGACGACGTACTCGTCGCCCTCCCGTACGGCGCGTGTCCTCAGGGACGCCAGGTCGGTGCCGGCCTCGGGCTCGCTGTAGCCGATCGCGAAGTCGATCTCGCCGGACAGGACGCGGGGCAGGAAGTACGCCTTCTGCTCCTCGGTGCCGTACCGCATGATCGTCGGGCCGACGGTGTTCAGAGCCATCAGCGGCAGCGGCACGCCGGCCTGGGCGGCCTCGTCGAAGAAGATGAACTGCTCCATCGCCGTCATGCCGCGCCCGCCGTACTCCGGTGGCCACCCGACGCCGAGCCAGCCGTCGGCGCCGAGGCGGCGGATGGTCTCGCGGTAGAACCGCTTCTGCGCGGCGCGGTCGGTGTAGCGCGCGTAGGCGTGTTCGGGTACCAGCTCGGCGAAGTAGGCGCGCAGGTCGCTGCGCAGCCGCTGCTGCTCGGGCGTGTGGTCGAGGTGCACGGCGCCTCCAGGGTCCCCAAGGGCGGTCCTGACGGCGCACACCGTAGAACGTGTTCCAGAAATAGGGAATGGCGAGCCGGGGTCGGATCGCTCGGATCAGCTCGGTCCGCACGGCGGAGGCGGTTCCCCCGCCGCCGCCGGGACGACCGGACCGGCCGGTCAGCCCAGGGTGACCATGAAGTCCGAGCAGGCGTCCGCGCAGACACGGCAGGCGTCGGCGGCCGACTCGGCGCCGGACTGCCCGTCGAAGGCGCGCGCGCAGTCCACCGAGACCGAGCGGCACCACTCCAGCTGGACTCTGATCCCCTCCTCGTCCTGACGGTTCTGCTCGGACAGCATCCGGCAGGTCGCGTCGCACACCTCGGCACACATGATGCCCATGCGGCGGACGCGCTCCTGCTGCTCGGTGCCGTCCGGATCGAGGAGGCTCGCGCGCACCGCGCAGGCCCTGGCGCACTCGGTGCAGGCCTGGGCACAGGTGAACCGGTCCTCCAGGAACCTGTAGAGCTGCTGCGGTGAAGTCGACGGGGTCACCCCGGGCGGGTAGCCGGACCGCGGCACCGCAAACGTGTTCGGGCGAGGTGCCGGGACGGAGTCCACGGGGGCCGGACCGGTGCGCGACCACCGATCACGGAAGGTGTCCGGTTCGTCCCGGTCTGGGCGGGGTATTCCTGAGTCATGAGTACCGCACAGACGCAGCTGGCCGCGGCGAGCGGTCTGATGAGCCTCGTGCTCTTCCTGATAGCGGTGTTGCTCCTGGCCATGCTCGCCGGTGGCTTCTGGATGAACTCCCGCATCAAGTACCGCGAGTCCCCCCGCCCGCGCCCCGATGAGCAGCCGCACCTGCCACCGGACGGTGCGGTGCACGAGCTGCAGGAGAACAGGGAACCCGACGAGATTCCGCAGGTGCCCAAGGGCGGCCGCGCCCTCACCCCGTACGAGCTGACCAACATGCACACCAGAACGAGCGAGAACCAGGAGCGCCCGCGCTGGAGCAAGGGGTCGAGCGGCTCGTTCGGCGGCGGCGGACTCGGCGCCCACTGACCGACACCACCGCACTGTCCACCGGCCCACCGACCCGACCATCCGCACCGAACACACCGAACGCACCGGCACCCGGCGAACGACCGGTGCGGCTACGGCCCGCGTCGGCCGCCCTCGCCCCGGGAGTCCCCGGCGGCGTCGAGGCGGCCGACGTGGGCCACGTTGCGCAGGTCCTCCGGGTCCCGGCTGGGCTCGGCCGCGAACCAGGCGTCGAGGATCTCCGTCAGCACCGGCGCCGAGGTGAGCCGCAGGCTGAGCGCCAGCACGTTGGCGTCGTTCCAGCGGCGGGCGCCCTCCGCCGTGGCGGCGTCGGTGCACAGGGCGGCCCGCACGCCCCGGACCTCGTTCGCCGCGATGGAGGCACCGGTTCCCGTCCAGCAGCACACGACGGCCTGCTCGGCCGCGCCCTCGGCGACCTCACGGGCGGCCGCCTCCGAGCAGACCGCCCACTGCGGGTCGGCACCCGGCCGCAAGGCGCCGTGCGCGCTCACCTCGTGGCCGCGCCGGCGCAGTTCCTCGACGAGGAGACGGGCGACGGGTTCGTCCATGTCGGAGGAGACGGAGATCCGCATGTCCCGAGCCTAGCCGCCCCGGGACGGCGCGAAGAGGCCCCGGTGGCGGCCGGCGCCGCCGCCCGGGGCCGTGCGGACTGTGGGAAGTGCGCGGGTCAGGGGTGGTCGGGCTGCTGCGCGGGCGGCACTCCGCCGCCTTCGCCGCCGCCCTTTCCGCCCTTGCCGCCCTTGTCCTGGCCCTGCCGACGGGCGGCCTCGTCCCGTCCGGCCGCGGCACGGGCCTTGAGCTCGCCGCTGTCCTGCGGGGTGGCGCCCCCCTTGTCACTGCGCCGCTGTTCGGGCTGCTGGGGATTGGACATGCGCCGGACTCCCTCCGGATGGTGCTCGTCATTGCGGGGTCCGGGTTCCCCGGCGGACGCGGGTGACGCCCCCGCCGCGCCCCCTCTCACATCCCGTCGCGCGCCCCCTGGCGGGTCGGCGCGGGCACGGGCGCGTCCCGCCCGGGCGGGACGGGCACGGACGCGAGGCCCCGCACGGCGGGGTGGGCACGGACGCGACCCCGCACGGCGGGGTGGGCACGGTCGCGAACGGCACGAGCGGGGCACGGGCGGGACACGGCGGGACGGGCACGGACGCGACGCGCACAGGCGGCACGGGCACGGACGTGCCCCTGCCCCGGCGGGGCGGGCACGGGCGTGGGTTCAGCGAGGTGCGCCGGTCAGCGTGGCGTGCAGGTCCTCCAGCGCGTCCAGGACCACCGAGCGGTGGTACCAGGCGAGCCAGGCCGCCGTCTCGGCGGCCAGTGCGTCCAGGGCGCGCGTCTGCGCGGCGGTCGGCCGGTGCCCGGCGTCCGGCCAGTGCACGGTGATCACGCCGGCGCAGGAGCCCGGCGCGGAGACCACGGGCAGGGTCACCAGGGCGCGGGCGCCGGCGGCCAGCAGGGCGCGCCGGCCGTCGTCGCCGAGCCGCGGGTCCCCCGCCACGTCGGGCACGACCACCCGGCGCCCGCTGCTCCGCGCGGCCCCGTCGGCCGTGTCGGAGGCCCGGCCGCGCAGCAGATGGTCCAGGAGTGCGTCGTCGCAGCCGTGGTGGCTCTCCGGCACCAGGGCGTTCACCGCGGGGTCGGCGAGCCGCACCCACCCGCCTGGCGCCCGTCCGGCGGCCAGTGCCGCGTGCAGCACGGCGTCGATCATCGGCCTGCGGCAGCGCGGGTCGCGGTCGCCGCGGCCGAGGACGCGCAACGCGGGCACCGGCAGCGCCCGGCGCCCGGGGAACCACTCCGCCCCGTCCGGCGGGCGGGCGGCGACCACGGCGGACACCAGGACCCGCAGCGGCACGTTGCACCGCTGGGAGACCGCACGCAGCTCGCGGAAGGCGGTGCCGGAGTCGGGCAGTCCGTAGCGGGCCATGAGCATGCCCTGGGCCATGCCGATCACCGGCGCGGTGCGCACCCGGGCGCGCAGGGCCCGTACCTCCCTGTGCAGGTCCTCGTACGTGGGCCGCAGCGGGTCCGCGATCTGGGAGCGCCAGACGGGCAGTTCCTCGGCCGGGGACTCGGTGGGGGCCAGGGCGCCGAGCGCCTCGTCGAGGGTGGCGAAGAGCCGTACGCCGTCGAGCCGGGCGAGGTGCACCGCCTCGCGGACACCGGGGCGGGCCCGGACGACGATCAGGTCCGGGCGTCCGGTGCGGGCCCGGGTGGTCTCCCTGAGCGTGCGCAGCACGGCGGCGCCGCCCAGTTGCACGTGGCCCATGTCGAGGACCGGGCGCAGACCGGCCAGGTCGGCCCGCTCCAGGTGACCGGCCAGTTCGTCCGACCACGCGTCGGCCCCCAGCGGGTCCAGGGTGCCGGACATGCGCAGCAGCAGGGCGCCTTCGGCGCAGAGGCCCTCGGCCTCGACGACGGACGACTCGATGACGAGGGGGGCCAGAGCGGCCTGGCGGCCGGAAGAGCATCTCATCGCACCACCACAGGAGGATGTCGCACGGAACCGGTTCGGCCTCTTCCCGACCGTCGCACCACCTTGCACGCTCCGTGGCCGACTCTCAACCGGACGTGACCGTGCCCGCGGTGGTCCGGGGACTCCGCCGACCAGCCGGTCGACGCGCGGCGGGAGGGGCGCTCGGCCGACCCGCCGGTGACCGTGCCGCGGTACGGGCGCTCGGCCCGCCTCGCGGTCACCGGCGGGCCGGCTGGAGTGATCGGGCGAGCTACGGAGCCGCAGTGGCGGAACCGGCGTTCAGCCGCCGTGGCGGCGCGTGGGCGAGGACCCGCGGGCCCGCTCCGGGGCGATCGGCCGGTGCTCCGGCTCCGGCGGCACCGGGTCGCGCCGGCGCGGCACGAGGGCGCTCCGCGCGGTGACGGCCGCGATCCGCGAGTCCCGGTCGGGTGTCGAGCAGGCAGGCGCCCCGGACGGGGCTGTCAGGCTCCCACCGGCTGTCGTCCCCGGCGGAAGGGCGACCTGGCGCGTGCGGACCTGACGCAGGGCGAGGTCGCGGCCGATGGTGCGGTCGCGGCCGGGGCACAGCAGGGTCGTCTCGGGGAGGTCCCGGGCGAACGCCTCGGCCGTGCCGTCCGTGGAGGCGTCGTCGGTGACGGGGACGCGCGGGCGTTCGGGCGGCCGCCGCGGCGGTGCGAGGGTGCGCGGGAGTTCGGCGCGGCGGTTGCGGGTGATGAGGACGACGGGGGTTCGGCCGTCCGGGTGACCTCGGCTCAGCGCGTTGCGCCCGGGGCCGCCCGGCGGTCCAGCAGCCGGGCGGCGTGTTCGACGTGCGGGGGCAGGGGACGGCGCCGGGCCAGGGCCGCGGGCAGGCGTTCGAGGGTCTCGCGCAGGGCGCGGCGGGCGCCGGGGCGGCCGGTGGCGGCGGCCAGGGCCAGGTCGGCGGCCGCGCGCAGGACGACGGGCCAGGGGCGGCGCAGGCAGGCCGTGAGCACGTGGTTGCGCCGGACCAGGCCGGAGCGGCCGGTGCGGCCCTGCGTCCCGGGCTGGTGGCGGGCGCTGAGGGCGGGTTCGTAGGCGAGGCCCCAGCCGCGTGCGGCGAGGTCGTAGGCGAGCAGGGTCTCCTCGCCGCCGAAGAAGAGCAGAGGGTGGTAGCCGCCGGCGCTCAGGAAGGCCTCGCGGCGCACCACGGAGGCGCAGGCGAGGAAGCCGAGCACCGGGCGGCCGGGCAGGTCGGGCTCGCGGGGCAGCGGGGAGGCGGCGAGCACGGCGTTCAGCGGGTCGTCGGCGGCCTCCTCGCCGACGAGGGTGCGGGCGGCGAGCAGGCCGAGCCGTGGGTGGCGGTCGAGGAGGTCGGCGGCCCGGCGCAGGGAGCCCGGGGTCCACCAGGAGTCGTCGTCGCTGAAGGCGACGTAGGGGGTGCGGGCGTGCCGGACGGCGAGGTTGCGGCCGACGGCGCCGGTGTTGGTGCCGGGGCACAGCAGCCGGGTGACGGCGGGGTGGTGCCGGACGGCCCTGCGGGTGGTGTCGGAGCTGGAGTTGTCGACGACGATGACGGGCGGCCGCTCGGGCAGCGCGGCCAGCGCGTCGAGGGTGCGCAGCAGGCTGGCACAGCGGTCGCGGGTGATGACGGCGACCGTGATCCGGGGGTCGGGCCCGGTGGTGGGCGCGCGGGCGGTGCGGGGCGCCCGGTCAGTGGACACGCGCCACCTCGGCGGTGCGCGGAAGCCGGGTGCGCGGCCTGCGCAGCTGGGTCAGGCAGGCGGCCGCGACCTCGCCGGTGCGCAGGCGCAGCAGCCGGGCGTCGGGGGTGCGGCCGTGCGGGTCGCCGGGCGGGCCGGGCTTCCACAGAGCCAGGTGTTCGGGGAAGGGCGGTGGTCCCCACAGCCGGGGCGAGACGGGTCCGAAGAGGGTGACCGAGGGGGTCCCGTGGGCCACCGCGAGGTGGGCGAGTCCGGTGTCCCCGCTGAGCACCAGGGACGCCCCGGCCACCAGGGCCGACAGCTCGGCGTACGGCAGGCCGCCGGTGAGCACGCCGGAGCCGGGCTGCCCGGCGCGTTCGGCGACCGAGCGCACCAGGGCGTCCTCGCCGGGGCCGCCGGTGAGGACCACGCGGTGCCCGGTCGCGCGCAGGCAGCGGACGACGGCGGCGAACCGCTCGCCCGGCCAGCGGCGGGCGCCCGAGGCGGCCCCCGGGTGCACCACCACGGCGCCCGGTGCCGGGGACGGCGTGGTGGGCCGCGGGATGCGCAGGTCGAGGGGGTCCGCCGGGATGCCGTAGGCGTGCAGGAACCGGCACCAGCGGTCCCGTTCGTGGGCGTGGGCAGGCCAGGGCGGGCCCTCCGCAAGGGCGTGGGCGAGCAGCCGGCGCGGGTGCAGGGCGGCCAGCGCGTCGCGGCTCTCGGGACCGTTGCCGTGCAGGTCGATCGCCACGTCGGGCGGCGGCCCCGGCCAGTGCGTGAGGGAGGGCACCGCCCGGCCGGGGGCCTCGGCCGGGAAGACGGCGTCGACCGCCCCGGTGGACCGGGCGGCCTCGGCGAGTGCCGGGGGCAGCGCGAGGTGGACCCGGTGTCCGGGGAAGGCGCGGCGGACGCCGCGCAGCGCGGGCACGCCGGCCAGCAGGTCGCCGAGGCCGAGCGCGCGCAGCACCAGCACGCGCGGGGGGTGCGGGGCGGCGGTCACCGGGCCGGTCCCCCGGCGGGCGCGGGTGCCTGGGCGGCGCGGCGGGCCAGGCCGGTGGTGGAGCGGCCGTCCAGGTAGGGCAGCAGCAGGACCTGTCCGCCCCAGCTCTCCACGAGCGGCTGTTCGGGCAGCCGGGTGCGGGCGTAGTCGCCGCCCTTGGCCCACAGGTGCGGGCGCAGTTCGGCGAGGACGCGTTCGGGGGTGTCCTCGTCGAAGACGGCGACGGCGTCGACGCACTCCAGCGCGCGCAGGACGCGTACCCGGTCGGCGACGGGGACGAGGGGACGGCCGTCGCCCTTGCGCCGGCGGACCGAGGCGTCGGAGTTGACGCAGACGACCAGGCAGTCACCGGCCCGGCGCGCGGCCTGCAGGAGGGCGACGTGGCCGGCGTGCAGGAGGTCGAAGCAGCCGCCCGCGGCGACGACGGTGCCGCCCGCCGCCCGTACCCGGGCGGCCGTGCGGCGGGCGTCGGCGGTCGGGTCCCGGTCCCCCGCCGGGTCCGGGCCCGCGGCCGGCTCGTGGTGGGGTTCCGGTGCGGTGGCCGCGCGGGCGCCGCCCTCGGCCACGTACCGGGTGGCGGCGTGCACGGCGCCCTGGACGGCGGCTTCCGTGAGGGCGCCGTCGGCGAGGAGCGCGGCGGCGGCAGCGGCGAACCGGTCGCCGGCGCCGCAGGGGTCGCCGGCCACGCCGGCCGGTGTCGGCACCAGCAGGGGTGTCTCGCCGTGCGAGAGCAGTGCGCCGCGCTCGCCGAGGGTGACCGCGACGGCGTGCGCCCGCCAGGCCCGCACGAGGGCCCGGGCGTCGCGGGCGGCCGTGCGCAGGCCGGCGTCGTCGCCGGACTCGGCGTCCTGCCCGGCCCGCTGGGCCAGGAGGCGGGCCTCCTGCGCGGAGGGCGTGCACAGCCGTACGCCGGGGACCGGGGGGCCGCCGCGCAGGTGCGGGTCCCACACCACGGGTGCGCGCGCGGCCGCCTGTGCCAGGGACTCGCCGAGGACGTCGGCGGTGCCGCGGCCGTAGTCGGCGACGAGCACCGCGTCCGCGCCGGCGACCGCCGTGCGCGCCCGCGCGGTGGCCTCGCGGGCGCGTCCCTCGCCGTCGTCGAGCCGCAGCAGCGGCCGGTCCCCCGCGAGCACGCGGGTCTTGCTGCTCAGCTCGCCGTCCAGGGGCAGTTCGACCAGCTCGACGCGGCCGGCCAGCAGGTCGCGCAGGGCGGCGCTGGACTCGTCGTCGCCGAGGGCGGTGACGAGGGTGACCGGGCGGCCGTCGGCGGCGGCCAGGCAGGCGGCGAGGGCCGCGCCGCCCGGGCGTGAGCTGCGCCGGGTGCCGTGCACCACCGGCACGGGCGCGTCGGGGGCCAGCCGGTCGGCGCGACCGCACAGGTCGTGGTCGAGCAGGGCGTCGCCGACGACGAGCAGGGGGGTGCGGGGGGCGGTCATGCGGCTCCTTCCCCGTGGGTGTCGGGGGCGCCGGCCGAGGTCCGGCCGTTCCGGCCCCGGCCGACGAGGCGTCCCATCACGCCGCCGCGGCCGTCCACCCGGCCGTTCGTCCCGGTCCGGCCGTCCTCGGCGCGCCCGTCGGCCTCGCCGCGCCCGACCGCCTCGTCGAAGGCCTCGCAGAGCATGTGCACGGCGACCAGGTGGAGTTCCTGGACGGTGGCCGCCACCGGGGCGTCCACGCACAGGGCCTCGTCGGCGGCGCGGTGCAGCGGGTTGGGGGCCCGGCCGGTCATCGCCCAGACCGTCATGCCGAGGCCGTGCGCGCGGTCGGCCGCGGCCAGCAGGTTGGCGCTGGCGCCGCTGGTGGACAGCAGTATGAGCACGTCGCCCGGTCGGCCGTGCGCGGCGGTCTGGCGGGCGAACACCTCCTGCACGCCGTAGTCGTTGGCGATGGCGGTGGTGGCGGAGGTGTCGGCGTGCAGGGCGAGCGCGGAGAACGGCGCCCGGTCGTCCCGGTAGCGGCCGACGAGTTCGGCGGTGAGGTGCTGCGCCTGCGCGGCGCTGCCGCCGTTGCCGGCGACGAGCAGCCGGGCGCCGGAGCCCAGCCGGCGGGCCAGCACGGTGCCCCAGCGCTCGATGAGCGCACCGCGGTCGCGGAACGTCTCCAGGGCCTTCATCAGGTCGTCGCAGTGCGCGGTGTCGGTGGCGGTCCTCATCGGACGACTCCCTGGAGCGAGGGGCTCGTGGACACGGCGCCGTACGCCCCTGCCACGCCTTCGGCCACGCGGTCCCAGGTGTAGTGGGCCAGCACGCGGTCTCTTCCGGCGGCCCCGTAGGCGGCGAGCCGGCCGGGGTCGTCGAGGAGCGCGCGGATGACGCCGCTGAGGTCGTGGTGGTCGTCGTCGGCCGGGACCCGTACGCCGGTGACGCCGTCCACGACGGTGTCGAGCTGGCCGCCGACGGCGGTGGCGACGACCGGCGTGGCGCAGGCCATGGCCTCCAGCGGGACGATCCCGAAGGGTTCGTAGCGGGGCAGGGACAGCACGAGGTCGGCGCTGGACATCAGGCGGGGCATCCGGTCCCGGCCGACCCCGCCGAGCAGCGTCACGCGGTCGCCGACGCCGTACTCCCCGGCGATGGCGAGGAGGCGCTCGGCCTCCGGATCGGTACCGAGCAGGTCGGCCTCCGGGCCGCCCGCGACGAGGAGTTCGGCGTCCGGCACCCCGGCGAGGGCGCGGATCGCGCGGTCGAAGCCCTTGCGGGGCACGAGCCGGCCGACGGCCAGCAGCCGCCGCCGGACGCCGGGGGCCGTACGCGGCCGGCCGACCGGGCTGAACTGGTCCGGGTCCACCCCGCAGGGGACGACCGTGACGCGGTCCTCGGACAGGCCCATGGCGCGCAGTTCGGCCACCTCGTCGGAGCAGGTGGCGATGATCCCGGCGCACTCGTGGCCGACGGCCTCCTCGATCGCGAGGCGCTCGGGCGGGCTGGTGTCGTCGGCGCCCTGGTAGCGCTTCTTGACGGTGCCGAGGGCGTGGTAGGTCTGCACGACGGGGATGCCGAGGCCACGGGTGCCGGTCAGGGCCGCGAGCCCGGACATCCAGAAGTGGGAGTGCACCACGTCGGGCGGGTCGGCGGACCACTGCCGGTTGAGGTAGGCCCCGAACTCGGCCATGTGCGGGAGGAGTTCGTCCTTGGGAACGGGGGCGGGCGGCCCGGCGGGCACATGCACCACCTGGACCCCGTCGATGAGGGTCACCCGGTCGGGCAGGCCCAGGGAGTCGCGCCGGGTGTAGACCGTGACCCGGTACCCCTTCCTGGCGAGCTGGCGGGCGATCTGTGCCACGTACACGTTCTGGCCGCCCGCGTCCGGTCCGCCGAGCGCGGCCAGGGGGCTGGCGTGCTCGGAGACCATGGCGACGCGCCCGGCCGTGGGCAGAATGCGGCTCATCGGGTGACCTCCTTGATCAGGCGCTCCCAGTCGTCCAGGAAGCGCCGCTCTCCGTAGCGGGCCCGGGCCGCGGCCCGGGCTGCGGCTCCGGTCCGGCGCGCGTGCTCCGCGTCGGCGAGGAACGTCCGTACGGCGTCCTCCAGGACGTCGAGGCGGTTGGAGACCACTCCGGCGTCCTCGGGCACCGCCTCGCGGACCTCGGTGGTGTCCAGGGCGACCACGGGCATGCCCAGGAACATGGCCTCCAGCAGGGAGAGGCCGAGGGAGGTCCAGCGGACGGGGTGCAGGTAGAGCCGGCAGCGGGCCATCGCGCGGTGGAGTTCGTGCTGGGGCAGGTCCCGGGCGCGGCAGCGCTCGGGGGGCAGGTCCAGGTGTCCGGCGAGTCCTTCGGTGCGCATGCCGAAGACGTCGAGGGGCGCGGAGCGGGCGAACCGGGGCAGCAGGTCGGTCCCGGTGGTACGGCCCCTGCGCACGGGTTCGTTGACGACGACGGCGGCCCGTCGCTCGGTGCCGGTCCACAGCGGGCCGGGGTCGACGATGCCGTGCTCGACGACCTCGGTCGGGGCGCTGCCGTTGTCCCACATCAGCCGGTTGAAGTGGGTGACGTGGACGACGGGGACGCGGGACTGCCCGCCGAGCGGGTGCCGTTGGCGTTCGGGTGACTCGTCGGGGCTGTTGTGCTCGACGTACACGGCGGGCACGTCCACGCCGGGCCGGCGGCCGGTCCAGCGCCGGGCGAGCTCGGGTTCGTGCGGGCGCTGGAGCACCATCAGGTCGACGTCGCAGGCGCGCAGTTGGCCGGGGGTCACCTCCCGGACCGTGGCCGGCCAGTCCCAGGTCCGCGCCCGGCCGAGGCCGTCGGGGCCGCGGTCCTCGGTGACCGGGACGAGATAGGTGTGCGGGCCCTGCACGAAGGCGGTGAGCCAGGATCCGTGCACGTGCCAGACGAGGATGTTCATGAGTGCCGCTCCTGCATGAGCTTGTGCACCGCGCGCACCACGTCCTGTCCGGTGACCTCGTCCAGGCAGGGGTGGCCGGGCACCGGGCAGACCAGGGCCCTGGTGTCCGCGCACGGCGCCGACCGGTCGCCGAGGATGATGGTGGGGACGCCGTACGGTGCCCAGCGGTCGGCCGGGACCACCGGCGCGAACAGCGACACGACGGGGGTGCCGACTGCGGCGGCCAGGTGGGCCGGTCCGGTGTTGGCGCTGACCACGACGTCGGCCATGCGCAGCACGCCGGCGAGGGTGCGGGGGCCGGTGCGGCCGCCGAGGTCCACGGCGACGTCCCCGCTCACCCGGCGGGTGAGCGCGGTCTCGTCCGGGCCGCCGGTGACGACGACGCGGTGCCCGGCGTCGGCGAGCAGCGCGACGGCCTCCTCGCACCGGTGGGCGCTCCAGGCGCGGGCCGGGGCGGTGGCGCCGGGGTGCAGCACGACGTAGGGGCCGTGGCCGGTCATGCCGCTGGTGTCCGGGGGCGGCAGGACGCGCAGCCGCCCGTCGTCGCCCTCGGGCGGCGTGAAGCCCATGGCGGCCGCGGTGTCGAGCGCGGCCTCGGCCTCGTGCCGGCCCTCGCGGCGCCGGTGGCGTACGTCCAGCAGCCGGCCGGGGTGGTCGACGCTCTCGGCGCCGATCCGCGTGACGCCGGCGAGCCGCAGCAGCAGTGCGGTGGGCAGCGGGCTCTGGTGGAAGGAGGTGAGGACCAGGGCGGTGTCGAAGGCGGCCGCGCGCAGGCGTACCAGCAGCCGGTCGACGTCGGCCACGTCGACCGCGGGCGGGTCGAAGCCCTCCCAGGGCGCCTCCCACTCCAGCACCTCGTCCACGCCGGGCAGCAGCCGGGCGGCCGCGGCTCCCCGCGGCCCGCACAGCATGGCCACGTGCGAGCAGTGAGCGGCGACGGCCCGCACGGCGGGCCCGGCGAGCAGCACATCACCGAAACTGTCGAGCCTGACGACCAGGGCTTTCACGACGACCACCTCCCGGACCGGGTCCCCTCGGGGGCGGGGCTCTCGTCCGCCGCTCGGGCCGCCTCCTTCGCGTCCGGCGCCTCCCGCAGGGCCCCGCGCACCGCTGTCAGCACGTCGGGGGCACGCGCGGAGGCGAGGAGCCGGGCCTCGGCGGGGGCCGTGGCCGCGTTCGGTACGAGTACGCCGCGGGCGCCGGCCGCGCGGGCGGCCAGGACGTCCGCCGCTATGTCGCCGATCACCAGGCACCGGGCGGGCGGGACGCCGAGCCGGGCGGCGGCCGCCAGGATCAGGCCCGGGCGTGGTTTGCGGCAGGCGCAGCCGGCGTCCGGGACGTGGGGGCAGAAGAGCCAGGCGCCGAGGCCGCCGAGCAGGTGGTCCGCCCGCTCGTTGACGGCGCGCACCTGCTCGGTCGTGAGCAGGCCGCGGCCGATGCCCGACTGGTTGCTCACCACGGCGGTGCCCAGGCCGGCCCGGCGGGCCAGCCGGACCGCGGCCGCGGCGCCGGGCAGCAGCCGTACGCGGTCGGGGTCCCCGTTGTAGGGCACGTCCGCGAGGAGGGTGCCGTCGCGGTCGAACAGCACGGCCGCGACGGGAGGCCGGTCGGTGTTCACCCGGCACCTCCGAGAGGTTCGGCGTTGCGGTGGCGCAGGACTCCGCGGGTCCAGTGCCGTACGGCGAGCGGCGGGATGAGCACGCTGGTGCCGAGCATCCCGGCGACCTCACGGGCGGTACGGGGACCCGGCAGGATCCGCGCCAGGGCGAACTCGGCGGTGCCCAGGGTCCACAGGGCGGCGCAGACGGCGGCGGCGCGGCGGCGGCCCGTCAGGGCGCACCCGGCCGCCGCGAGGGCGGCGCCGGTCACCACCAGGTGCCGGGGCAGCCGGCCGCGGGGCGCCTGGGCGCGGCGCCACCAGTCGCGTCCGTGCAGCCGGCTCATCAGGGCGTCGTCGGCGTTGCCTCGCTGGGCGGGCAGCGAGGCCCACCAGTGGGCCGCGCGCACGGGGTGCCGGGTGACCCGCGTGCCCCGGCACAGGGTCCAGCCGGCGCGCTCGACGCGCAGGGCGAGGTCGGCGTCCTCGCGGAAGGCGCGCGGGAAGCGTTCGTCGAAGCCGTCGACCAGGGTGAGCGCGGCGGTCCGGTACGCCATGTCGGCGGTGGCCCAGGCCGCGTTCTCCAGGCCCTTGGTGTTGCGTTCCCAGTCGGTGGGCCGGCGGTCCTCGGGCAGCGGGACACTGAGCCGCCCCTGGATGCCGCCGACCTCCCCGCCGGCCCCCCGCAGGTCGTCGGCGAGCCTGCGGGACCAGTCGGGGAGCACCTGGACGTCGTCGTCGAGGAAGACGGTCCAGGGGGTGCGGACGGTGCGCCACCCGGCGTTGCGGGCCGCGGCCGGCCCCTTGCCGCCGGTGCGCAGGGTCCGGACCCGGTCGAGCAGCGGCCCGGCGGCCTCCAGGGGCAGGTCGCCCTCGGTGCCGGGCCGGTCGTCGACCACGATCACCTCGTGCGGCGGGTGTTCCCGGGCCCCGGCCAGGGCGCGCAGGCACTCGGCGAGGCAGGGGCGGCCGATCGTCGGGACGACGACGGTGTAGGCGGGCGCGGGTGTCATGCGAAGGCCTTTCGTCGCCGGATCGCGAAGGGGCCGAGGACGAGCAGGTCGACGGGGGCGGAGCCGAAGCACTCCAGGGCGTCGCGGGGGTCGTCCACCATGGGCCGCCCGGCGGTGTTCAGGCTGGTGTTGACCACCACCGGCAGCCCGGTGCGCCGTTCGAACCCGTCGATCACCCGGGCCACCAGGGGCTCCTCGGCGCGGTCCACGGTCTGGATGCGGGCGGTGCCGTCGACGTGCACGACGGCCGGGATGCGGGCCCGCCAGTCGGCGGCCACGTCGTGCACGAAGAGCATGTGCGGGCTGGGCAGCGGGCCGTCGAACAGCTCGGCCGCGCGCTCGGCGAGGACCATGGGGGCCACGGGCCTGAACTCCTCGCGCCCCTTGACCGCGTTGAGGCGTTCGACGTTCGCCGCGTGGCCCGGGTGGGCCAGCAGCGAGCGGTGTCCGAGGGCGCGCGGCCCGTACTCGGCGCGGCCCTGGAACCAGGCCACGATGCCGTCGGCCGCCAGTGCCTCGGCGGCGGTCTCGGCGATGTCGGCGGGCTCCTCGTAGGGGACGGCCGCCCGTTCCAGCCACGCGCGCAGTTCGTCGTCGCTCCAGCCGCGGCCGAGGGCGGCGGTCGGCATCGGCTCCAGGGTGTCCTTCTGGCCTGCCACGTGGGCGGCCGCGCCGAGGGCGGTGCCGGCGTCTCCGGCGGCGGGCTGCACCCACACGTGCCGGAAGCCGCTCTCCCGCCACAGCCGGGTGTTGGCGACGCAGTTGAGCGCGACGCCGCCGGCCAGGGCCAGGGCGTCCTCGCCGGTGTGTTCGCGCAGCCGGCGGGCGAGCGCGAGCACGGTCTCCTCCAGGCAGAGCTGGGCGCTGGCGGCGAGGTCGGCGTGGTCCCGGCTCCAGTCGCCGCCCGGCGGGCGTGGCGGGACGAGCTCGGCCCAGGGCACCGGACGGGCCCGGAAACCGTGGGGTCCGCCGGCTCCGCCCGTGTCGTCGGCGTGCACGTACGCGCGCAGGCGGTCGGCGAAGCGCGGGGTGCCGTACGACGCGAGGGCCATCACCTTGAACTCGTCGCTGCTGCGCAGGAATCCGAGGTGCTGGGTGAGGTCCTCGTAGAACAGGCCCAGGGAGTCGGGCAGTTGCTGGGCGCCGAGGACGGTCAGCTCCCGGTTGGTGTAGCGGCCGGCGAGGTGCGAACCGCACTCGCCGCGCCCGTCGAGGACGAGGACGGCGCAGTCGGGGTACGGCGACATGGGCCCGGCGGAGGCCGCGTGGGCGACGTGGTGGGCGACGAAGCGGACCTTGGCCGGATCGAGGCCCGGCAGTGCCTCGGCGAGGAAGCCGGGGGCCCGGCGGGCGTACTCCTGGCGCAGGTGGTCCCAGGGGTCGTCGAGACCCATGCGTTCGGCGGGGCGGGCGAGCGCGGGGTCGTAGGAGTAGGCGACGGCGTCCAGGTCGGCGGGGGTGAGACCGGCGTGCTCCAGGCACCAGCGGGCCGACTGCTCGGGCAGTTCCCAGGCGGAGAAGGGGAGGGGCCGCTTGCCGTGCTTACGACGGGAGAAACGTTCTTCCTCCGCGGCCGCCACCACCTTGCCGTCCGAGACCAGGGCCGCGGCGGGGTCGTGGAAGAGGGCGTTGATACCGAGGACGTGCATGCGCTGTCTCCAGGGCTGCGGAGGGGCGGGGGTCAGGACCGGACGGCCGGCTCCCCGTCCGGCGGCTGACCGGCGAAGTAGGCGATGGTCTGCTTCAGGCCCTCCTCCCAGGGCACCTGCGGCGACCAGCCGAGCAGCTCGCGCGCCAGGCTGGTGTCGGGGCGGCGCCGGCCGGGGTCGTCGACGGGCCGGTCGATGAACACGATCGGGGAGGGCGAACCGGTCAGGGCCACCACGCGGCGGGCCAGGTCGGCCATGGTGATCTCGTCGGCGCCGCCGATGTTGACGGGCCGCACGGACCGGCTGGCGGCCACCCGCAGCACCCCGTCGACGGTGTCGTCCGCGTAGCACAGCGAACGGGTCTGGCTGCCGTCGCCGGTCACGGTGAGCGGCTCGCCGGCGAGCGCCTGGCTGATGAAGGTGGGCACGGCGCGCCCGTCGTGCGCGCGCATCCGCGGCCCGTAGGTGTTGAACAGGCGGACGATGCCCGCGTCGGTGCCGTGCGCCCCGGCGTGCGCGGTCACGAGCGCCTCGGCGAACCGCTTCGACTCGTCGTACACGCTGCGCGGTCCCACCGGGTTCACGTTGCCCCAGTAGCCCTCGTGCTGGGGGTGGACGAGGGGGTCGCCGTACACCTCGGACGTGGAGGCGAGCAGGAACCGGGCCCCGTCACGCTCCGCGACGGCCAGGGCGTTGCGGGTGCCGAGGCTGCCCGCGTCCAGGGTCTCCAGCGGCAGGCGCAGGTAGTCGGCGGGCGAGGCGGGGCAGGCGAAGTGCAGAACCAGGTCGTACGGTCCCGGCAGCCGCCGCGCGCAGTCCGGGGCGGAGACGTCGCAGTGGACGAAACGGAAGCCGGTCCTGCCGTCCAGATGCGCCACGTTCTCGCGCCGTCCGCACACCAGGTTGTCCGCGCAGTCGACTTCGGCACCCGAATCCAGGAGCCGCTCGCACAGATGGGAACCCAGGAAGCCGGCGCCGCCGGTCACGAGGGCACGCCGCCAGGGAACCGCAAGGGTCTCACCAGTCATGACTCTTCCTCCGTCCGCGCGCTCGCGGTGCTCGCGGTCTTCGCGCGCGGGCTTCTGCGCTCCGCGCGGACCTCACGGTGGTCGCGGTCGTCGCGGTGGTCGCGTGCCGCGCGTCCTCGTGGCGCTTCCGCGCGGGTGGCGCGGCGCGTACGGGACGGTCCGGCCGACGTCGTCGTCGGCTCCCCGGGGACGGACGCTGATGGGATGACGGCAGGGCCCGGGTCCCCGCTGATCGGGAGGACCGCCCTGGTCGGCCGCCACTGGCTGGACGGCACTGGCACTGTGTTCCCGTGCCGGTCGGCTTCACACGTTGATTCCGATTGTGTTCGCGGCCGGGCACTCTCGCGACTCAGACGGTCGCGCAGCTGGGTCGAAAGTCCGCTTGCCCAAGCCTCTGAACTGCACTTTCGCGAGATCCGGCCGGGTCGGCCGCCGCGCGCGCCCGACCGCCGGATCCGGCGTCCGCGACCGGGGCGGCGGCGAGGGCGGACGAGCGGACGCGTGCCAGGTTCGGAACCTGTCGGCAACTGGCCGCCACGCGCGCCGCACCGACCGTAGGGACGGGGCCGGGGGGACGGGGTACGGGCGCGGGCGGAGCGAGGAGTGGAACCCGGGGGCCTGGGGCGGGGTGCGGGCGCGGGGGGGCTCTCCGGCCCGAACACGGGCGCGGAGCGCAAGGAGAGGCCGGGGACGGGCCCCTGCGCGAGCGCGGGGGCGACCGGGCGCGGGCACCGGCACGGGGCGGCGCCCGGGCACAGGCGCGAGGCTCGGGGCGGCCCTCGCCCGCGGGCACAGGCCGAGGAGGGGCCTCGGGCGCGGACGCGGCGCTGGGGCGCCGGCACACGCCGGGGAGCAGCTTTCGGCGCGAGCGCGGGGGCGCCCGGGGCACGGGCACCGGCACGGGGCGGCCCTTGGGCGCAGGCGCCGGGCTGGGGGCGGGCCTCGGGTGTGGACGGGGCAAGGGGCGGCGGAGCCTCGGTCATCGGTGAGGCGCGGGCCGGCGGGGGGCGGGCCGAACGGCGGGGGGCTGTCACTCGAAGCGCTGACGGACGGAAGCGAGTCGTGTAGCGCTCCGGGGACGGGGCACTCGGCGCTGCGACCGGCAGGCCGGCGACGGCCGCCGCGCACACGAGGAGGTAACGACATGGGTCACGGCGGGAACGTCATCCACGAACTGACGACCGATCACCGTGAGGTCGAGGAGATCTTCGGCCGCTTCGAGGCGCTGCCGCCCGGTTCCAAGGAGCGCAAGCTGCTCGCCGACCAGGCCACCATCGAACTGGTCCGGCACTCGGTGGCCGAGGAGGCCTACCTGTACCCGGCGGTGCGCAAGCACGTGAAGGGCGGCGACGCGCTGGCCGACAAGGAGCTCGAGGACCACGCCGAGGCCGAGCAGATCATGAAGGACATCGAGGGCCTGGACGCGGACGACCCGCAGTTCGACACCCTCATGACCCGGTTGATGAGCGAGATCCGGTCCCATGTGGAGGACGAGGAGCAGAACCTCTTCCCGATGCTCCAGGCGGCCTGCTCGCCGGAGGCACTGGACGAGCTCGGCGACAAGGTGCGCCGGGCGAAGAAGACCGCGCCGACCCGCCCGCACCCCACGGCACCGGACAAGCCCCCGGCCAACAAGATGCTGGCACCGGGCGCCGGTCTGGTCGACCGGCTGCGGGACGCGATGTCCGGGCGGGGCAAGGAAGGCTGATCTCCACCGGGGAGGCGCCGCACCACCCGGGACGCCACGGCGCCTGCCGAACACATGATCATGTGTTCGGCAGGCGCCGTGGCGTCTCCGTGCAGAGCCCAGGAGCAATCCGTGCAGAGCCAGGAGCACGAGCGAGAGCTGCGAGCCCGAGGCATCGCCCCACCGCCCTGTACCGCCCTGTCGGAGCCGGAGCCCGAGGCATCGCCCCACCGCCCTGTACCGCCCTGTCGGAGCCGGAGAGCCACGTCAGAGCCACGGGCTCACGCCGCCGGACGGGGGCCGCCGGCGGGTGGCGCGGCACAGCAGGCGGAAGCCCTGCAGCAGGGTCAGGGGCCACAGAAGGGCGAAGCACCACAGCAGCGAGGGGTCCGAGGTCTGGATCCCCACCACGGCGGTGAACACGGACGCGCACCCGAGCAGCAGGAAGGCGAGCAGCAGCCACGGGCCCCGGCGGAGGCGGGACCGGCCCGGCGTCGCCCGCATCCGGTGCGCGAGCCGCCGGTCCTGCCGCAGCTCGGCCTCGATGATCAGCAGCGCGACGCGCTCGCGCGGCGAGAGCCGTACGTCGTCGGGGGTCTCCCAGTCGTTCACGGAGAACGCCACCTCCTCCGGCCGCCCGCGGCCTGCGTACTCGTCTCTCCGGACCCCCGGGTTCCCCACCGGGCCCCGGTCCAAGCGGCCGTGCCCGTCCCGGCGCCGGGGCCGGGGCGGTGAGGCTCCAGGCAACTTCCCCCGGCCGGGGGGCCGCTCTCCGCCGGGCGGGCGGTCCGGCCGCCGCGGCCGCCGCAGGATCCGTGGCTGCAGTGGACATGACCTTGACTGCCGCAAGGCCGATACTGAGGAGCAGGACTCCCCTTCCGTCCGTCGCCGAGCGGATGAGGCTTCTTAGGAGGCACTGATGAGGATGCTGATCAACGTCCCGGAGACCGTCGTGGCGGACGCGCTGCGGGGGATCGCGGCCGCGCATCCGGAGTTGACCGTAGACGTCGAGAACCGGGTGATCGTCCGCCGGGACGCGCCCGTCGCCGGGCAGGTCGCGCTCGTCTCGGGCGGCGGGTCGGGGCACGAGCCGCTGCACGGCGGGTTCGTCGGTCCCGGCATGCTCTCGGCGGCCTGCCCGGGAGAGGTGTTCACCTCGCCGGTGCCGGACCAGATGGCACGCGCCGCGGCCGCGGTGGACAGCGGCGCCGGCGTCCTGTTCGTCGTGAAGAACTACACCGGCGACGTGCTCAACTTCGACATGGCGGCCGAACTCGCCGAGGACGAGGGCATCCAGGTCGCCAAGGTGCTGGTCAACGACGACGTGGCGGTCACCGACAGCCTGTACACGGCCGGGCGGCGCGGCACCGGCGCCACCCTGTTCGTGGAGAAGATCGCGGGAGCCGCGGCGGCGGAGGGGCAGCCGCTGGAGCGGGTCGAGTCCGTCGGGCGCCAGGTGAACGAGAACTCCCGCAGCTTCGGCGTCGCGCTGAGCGCCGTCACCACCCCGGCCAAGGGCAGTCCGACCTTCGACCTGCCCGCCGGAGAGCTGGAGTTGGGCATCGGCATCCACGGCGAACCGGGCCGGGAGCGGCGGGCCATGATGACCTCCCGGGAGATCGCGGACTTCGCGGTGCACGCCGTCCTGGACGACATGACTCCACGCAATCCCGTGCTGGTCCTGGTCAACGGCATGGGCGCCACCCCTTTGCTGGAGCTGTACGGCTTCAACGCCGAGGTGCAGCGGGTGCTCGGGGAACGCGGTGTGGCCGTGGCCCGCACCCTGGTCGGCAACTACGTGACCTCCCTCGACATGGCGGGCGCCTCGGTCACCCTGTGCCAGGTCGACGAGGAACTGCTGCGGCTGTGGGACGCGCCGGTGAGCACCCCGGCACTGCGCTGGGGGATGTGATACGGCGGACGAAGCGGTCAACACCCCTACCACGCAAGGAGATCCAGTGCTCGACGCCGATTTCTTCCGCCGTTGGATGACGGTGGCCGCCGCGTCCGTCGACCGGGAGGCGGAACGGCTCACCGCCCTCGACTCGGCCATCGGGGACGCCGATCACGGCAGCAATCTGCAGCGCGGGTTCACGGCCGTCAGGGCCACCCTGGAGAAGGAGTCGCCGGAGACCCCGGGTCAGGTGCTCACCCTGGCCGGACGCCAGTTGATCTCGACGGTCGGAGGGGCCTCCGGGCCGCTGTACGGCACCCTGCTGCGCCGCGCCGGGAAGGCGCTCGGGGATGCCGCCGAGGTCGACGAGGCCCAACTGGCCGAGGCGTTGCGGGCGGGCGTGGACGGGGTGATGGCGCTCGGCGGCGCGGCACCCGGCGACAAGACCATGATCGACGCCCTGGCGCCGGCCGTGGACGCGCTCCCCGACGGCTTCGCCGCCGCCCGGGCGGCCGCCGAGGAGGGCGCGGTGGCCACCACGCCGTTGCAGGCGCGCAAGGGCCGGGCGAGCTATCTGGGCGAGCGCAGCATCGGCCACCAGGATCCGGGCGCCACGTCCTCCGCGCTGCTGATCGCGGCGCTCCAAGAAGCGGCGTCGGGAGCCTGAGGTGAGCGACGACAGCGGCCGCGCCACGAGCGGCGGGAACGACGGGGACGACGGGAAGGGCGGGCAGGGAGGCGAGAAGGCGGTCGGGATCGTCCTGGTGTCCCACAGCGCGCAGGTCGCCGCCGCCGTCGCGGAACTGGCGAAGGGCCTGGCCGGCGGGGCGGCCGGTGTCCCCGTCGCCCCGGCGGGCGGCACGGAGGGCGGCGGGCTGGGCACCAGTGCCGAGCTGATCTCCGCCGCCGCGGCGTCGGTGGACCGGGGTGCGGGCGTGGCCCTGCTCACCGACCTCGGCAGCGCGGTGCTCACGGTGAAGGCGCTGATCGCCGAGGGCGACGAACTCCCCGACGGCGCCCGCCTGGTGGACGCGCCGTTCGTCGAGGGCGCGGTGGCGGCCGTGGTCACGGCGGCCACGGGCGCCGATCTCGACGCGGTGGAGGCGGCGGCCGGGGAGGCGTACGGCTACCGGAAAGTCTGAACCGCAGGCACCTGAGGGCGTGACCTTCGGCCACGGAAGGCGTGAGCCACGGCCGGCGGAAGGTAGGAACCTCGGCCGGCGGAGGGTGTGCACCGCGGCCGCGGGAAGGCGTGAGCCGTCCGTCGGTGCTGTCCGTCCGAGCCCTCCGGACGGACAGCACCGGCACCGGCACCGTCGGCACGCATCCGCATCCGTATCCGCGTCCGCCGGGCGGCCGGCCGCCTCACGGCACGCTCTCACTTGGCCCCGACGAACCTCCGGGCCAGCCGCTCCCCCTCCGCCACCGCCGCCCGGTGGTCCTCGATGGGCGAGATCCGGGAGCCCTTGAAGACGATGTAGGTGACGCCGGAGTCGGCCCCGCCGCTGCGTGGGTCGGCCTCGATGCCGAGGCCGCGGGCGGTGGCGTAGGAGGCTTCCCCGATGAGTTCGCGCGGGCCGGTGTCGCCGACCACCGCGTACTGCACGCGTCCCCGGTAGACGACGGCCGCCACGGAGCCGCCGCGCACGCCCTGCGCCCGGGGGTTCCACACGCGGCTGGCGGCGGGGATCACGATGTAGGGCAGCGTCTCGGCGTTCAGGTGGCGGCCGTCGGACTGCTGGAAGGCGGTGGCGGCGAAGAACAGCGGGTCGGTGCGGCGGTTGCAGCGGGCGGTCGGGCGTCCGTCGCAGTCGACGTCCAGGTCCGCCTTCCAGAACACCGCCTTGGGCGTGGCGCAGACGGGGACCTTGCGCCGGGTGCCGTCGTCGGTGCGGTACCGGCCCCGGGAGACCTGGGCGCAGGTGCGCACCCGGTCCAGCAGGTCGGCCGCAGCCACGGAGCCCTCCCCACGGCCGACGGGCTCCTGCCGGGGTGGCGCGGCGGCGGCGGCCGGAAGCGTCGTCGGGGCGAGCAGGGCGGCGCCGGCCACGGCCAGCGTCAGCGACTGGACACGCACTCTGAGGGACCTCTCCTCGTGGGACATTCCGGACACCATGCCCAATAACGGGACCAATGGGCGAGCACCTGACACCCCTATGGGGCCGGATGGAGCAGTCGGCCGACGCCTGGCGAGAGGCGAACCAGGGGCCGGGGGGCCGGGGGAACATCACCCCGAGCCCCCCGGCCGCCCAGGCCGGCGCGGGTCCGGCGACGACAGCGTTTTCCGCGCCTGAGCGTGAACTTCCCTGCGATCGAGGGGAGTTCGTCCCGTTGGGAGACCTCAGCATACGTAACTCCCCCGCACGACGGGCAACACCGCCCCTTGCCGCGGCCGCCCCGGTCGGGCCATATTGGTCCGGACCTTTGCCGTGATGCCGTCCGCAGGGAGGCGGAGCCGTGCGACACGTCCCCCCGCGGTTCATGCCGGCCTTCGGCGTCGTACTGCTGGTCGCGTCCTGCGGCTGGGGCGGTGCGGCCGACGACGGGGGCGGCGGCGCGCCCGGCGCCCCGACCGGTGTCACCGCCGCGGCCGGGAGCGCGTCCAGCGTGCACGTCATGTGGAACGCGCTGCCCTCCGGTCCGGGGATCCGCTCGTACGAGGTGTACCGCGGCTCGACGAGGGTCGCCGAAGTGCCGGGCTCCCAGCACATGGTGGACGTCGTCAGGCTCAGGCCGTCCACCGGGTACGCCTTCACCGTGCGGGCACGCGACACCGGCGGCCGGCTCGGGCCGCCCAGCCGCGCGGTGCGGGCGCGGACGCCCGCGCTCGCGGCGGCGGACCGCTCGGCCCCCGGCCGCCCGTCGCGGCCGGCCGGGCGGGTGGTCGGCAGCCGGGCGGTCCAGCTCTCCTGGGGCGCCTCCCGGGACGACCGGGGCGTGGTGTCGTACGACGTCCTGCAGGGCGGCGTGAAGATCCACAGTGTCGGCGGCGGCCAGACCGCGACCGTGCTCACCGGACTGCGTCCCGGCACCCGGTACGCCTTCACCGTGCGGGCGCGGGACGCGGCAGGCAACCTGTCGCCCGAGAGCGCCCCGGTGCGGCTCGCCACTGCGGGCACCGACGACGGCCGGGCCACCGCGCCGTCCGGCTTCACCGCCACGAGCCACCGGTCGGCCGGGGCCTACTACATCGACCTGGCGTGGGATCCACCGCGGGTGGACGGCGTGATCACCGAGTACCGGATCCTGCTCGACGGCAGCACGGCCACCTCTCTCGTCTGGGGCGGCGACCCGCCGCGCGGCCGGGCCCGTTACAGCTTTTACGCCGGCCGGGACGCGGGGGCGGGGCACCGGGTGCGGCTGCGCGCGCGGCTGCCCGACGGCACCTGGGGCGGCTTCTCGGCCGAGCGGACGGTGACCACCGGCGCGGCCCGCTGAACCACGGCCCGTAGGGCCCGGGACGGCACCGGAGCGGCGCGCCGTCGTCACCCGACCGGGTGCGGTCCGCATGCGGCGGGATCACGGAGGACGTTTGCTGCCGTTGAGGCAGCACGGACGTTTCCCGACCCTCGGCGGCGCATGGGACGTACCGCCAACCGTGCCGCCGGAGGGCCAGCCAATGCGTAACTCCCGCCTTATCCTCCGCTCCGGCCTGACCCTGGCGGCCGCCGCCGCGCTCCCGGCCTCGCTGGCCGGGCCGTCGGCCGCGGCCTCGGGAATCTCGGTGAGCACCACCGGGTCCACGGTCTCGGTCGTCACCAGCGCCTGCACGCAGACCAACGGCAGCTGGGGAACCGCCTCGCTCCTCGGCAGCCGCGAGGCGAACTTCGCCCAGGGCCGGCAGGTGGCCCTGTCGGGCACCACCGTCAGCCAGTCCGCGGCCTGGTCCGGGGTGAGCCCGGGGACGTACACGGTCGCCGTGCTCTGCTCGAACGGTCTGAGCGCCGGGACCCAGTCCGTCATCGTCTCCGCCCCGGCCGCCCCGGCGGCCCCCACGATCTCCTCGACGTCCAAGCCCGCGCCCTCGCGCGGTGTGATGGGCGGTCTCGGTGGCGCGGCCCGTGACTACGGCCCGCTCACCGTGGGCGTCGGCGCGGCGCTGGTGGGCTCCGGGGTCATCGCCGCGGCCTGGTTCCTGCGCCGCCGCTCGAAGCCCTACCGACTCTGAGCCGACCCCCACTGCCCCGGCCCGGCGGGCACCCCTCTCGGCCTACGCCGGGTGGGCGCCCCTGGACCCCGGATCCGGCGGACCCCCCTGAGCCCCGACCCAGCGGCCATCCCTGAGCCCGGGCTCCGGTGGGCATCCCTGAGCCCGGGGTTTGGTGGCCATCCCTGAGCCCGGGGTCCGGTGGGCGCCCCTTGAGCTTCCGGCCCGGCGGGCGTCCTCACAGCAACCGGACCGGTGGGCACCCCCTGAACTCCCGATCCGCTGGGCGCCCCTCAGCCCCGGCCCCGGCAGACGCCCCCTCCCCCTCCACTCGGGTCCGGCGGGCGGCCCCTGAACCCCCGAGCCCGGCGGGGGAACCCCGGCCCGGCAGACGCCGCTCCTTTACCCCGACCCGGCGGGCGTCTCCTGGGCACCTTCTTGGCTCCGGCCCCGTGGGCGTCCCCTCAGCCCCGGCCCGGTTGCCCCTCCCGGAACTCTGGTGGCCGGCGGTCGTCCGGGCGGGCGTCAGGCGGGCGTGTTGTCCGGTGTTCGCGGGTCGGGGGGCGGGCCCTCGTCGGGGAGGGCGGCGAGTTCCGTCAGGGCGTGGGTGAGCCAGCGGGTCCAGAAGGTCTCCAGGTCGATGCCGGCGCGCAGGACCAGGTGGCGCAGACGGTCCTGCGGGGCGTCCCGGTCCGGTGGGAAGTCCCGCCGCTCGATCTCCTGGTACTCGGTCAACTGCCGCCGGTGCAGCTCCAGATGGCGGCGCAGGTCGGCCTCCAGGCCCGCCGTGCCGACCACCGCGGCGGCCCGCAGCCGCAGCAGCAGGACGTCCCGCTGCGGCTTGGGGTCCTGGGCCGCGGCGGTCCAGCGGGCCAGTTCGGCGCGGCCGGCGGGCAGCACCTCGTACCGCTTCTTCTGCCCACGGGCCGGCTGTTCGGCCGGCAGCGTGCGGATGAGGCCCTCGCCCTCCAGCTTCCCCAGCTCGCGGTAGATCTGCTGGTGCGTGGCCGACCAGAAGTACCCGATCGACTTGTCGAACCTGCGGGTCAGTTCGAGGCCCGACGACGGCTTCTCCAGCAGGGCGGTGAGGATGGCGTGCGGGAGTGACATGGCCTCATCCTAGGGACGCGCCCACGGCCGCTACAGCGCCGCCGCCAGCTCGGTGCCCTGCTTGATGGCCCGCTTGGCGTCCAGCTCGGCCGCGACGTCGGCGCCGCCGATGAGGTGGGCGCTGCGCCCGGCCGCGACCAGCTCCTCGTACAGGTCCCGGCGCGGCTCCTGACCGGTGCACAGCACGACGGTGTCGACCTCCAGGACCGTGCTCTCGTCGCCGACGGTGATGTGCAGGCCGGCGTCGTCGATCCGGTCGTAGCGCACGCCCGGGACCATGGTCACGCCGCGGTGCTTGAGCTCGGTGCGGTGGATCCAGCCGGTGGTCTTGCCGAGCCCGGCGCCGACCTTGGTGGTCTTGCGCTGGAGCAGGTGGACCGTGCGCGGCGGGGCGGGCCGCTCCGGCGCGGCGAGGCCGCCGGGGGCCGTGTAGTCCATGTCGACGCCCCAGTTGCGGAAGTACGTCGCGGGGTCCTCGTGCGCCTTGTCACCGCCGTCGGTGAGGTACTCGGCGACGTCGAAGCCGATGCCGCCCGCGCCGAGCACGGCGACCCGGTCGCCGACGGGGGCGCCGTCGCGCAGCACGTCGAGGTAGCCAAGGACGCGGGGGTGGTCGGCGCCGGGGATGTCGGGGGTGCGCGGGGTGACGCCGGTGGCGACGACGACCTCGTCGTAGCCGTCGAGGTCCGCGGCGCCGACCCGGCTGTCGAGGCGTACGTCCACGCCGTGCGCGTCGAGCTGGTGGCGGAAGTAGCGCAGCGTCTCGTCGAACTCCTGCTTGCCGGGGACCTTGCGGGCCACGTTCAGCTGGCCGCCGATCTCGCTCGCCGCGTCGAACAGGGTGACGTCGTGGCCGCGTTCGGCGGCGCTCACCGCGCAGGCGAGGCCGGCCGGCCCCGCGCCCACGACGGCGACGCGCTTGCGCAGCCGGGTCGGGGAGAGCACGAGTTCGGTCTCGTGGCAGGCGCGCGGGTTGACCAGGCAGGAGGTGATCTGCCCGCTGAAGGTGTGGTCGAGGCAGGCCTGGTTGCAGCCGATGCAGGTGTTGATGGCCTCGGGGCGGCCGGCCGCGGCCTTGTTGACGAAGTCGGGGTCGGCGAGCATCGGGCGGGCCATGGAGACCATGTCCGCGTGCCCGTCGGCGAGCAACTGCTCGGCGAGTTCGGGGGTGTTGATGCGGTTGGTGGTCACCAGCGGGACGTCCACCGCGCCCATGAGCTTCCGGGTGACCCAGGTGTAGGCGCCGCGCGGCACGGAGGTGGCGATGGTGGGGATGCGGGCCTCGTGCCAGCCGATGCCGGTGTTGATGATGGTCGCCCCGGCGGCCTCGACGGCCTTGGCGAGGGTGACGACCTCCTCCAGCGAGGAGCCGCCCGGGACCAGGTCGAGCATGGACAGCCGGTAGACGATGATGAAGTCCTCGCCGACGGCCTCGCGCACCCGTCGGACGATCTCGACGGGGAACCTCATCCGGTTCTCGTACGAGCCGCCCCAGCGGTCCTCGCGCCGGTTGGTCTGCGCGGCGATGAACTCGTTGATCAGGTAGCCCTCGGAGCCCATGATCTCCACGCCGTCGTAGCCGGCCCGCCGGGCGAGGCGGGCGGCGCGGGCGTAGTCGTCGATGGTCCGCTCGACCTCGGCGTCGGTGAGCTCGCGGGGGACGAAGGGGCTGATCGGGGCCTGCAGCGCGCTCGGGGCGACCAGGTCCCGGTGGTAGGCGTACCGGCCGAAGTGCAGGATCTGCATCGCGATCCGGCCGCCCTCGCGGTGCACGGCGTCGGTGACGGCCCGGTGCCGCTCGGCCTCCGCCTCGGTGGTGAGCTTCGCACCGCCCTCGTAGGGGCGCCCCTCGTCGTTGGGCGCGATGCCGCCGGTGACGATCAGGCCGACTCCCCCGCGGGCGCGGGCGGCGTAGAAGGCCGCCATCCGCTCGAAGCCACGCTCGGCCTCCTCCAGGCCGACGTGCATGGAGCCCATGAGCACGCGGTTGGGGAGCGTGGTGAATCCCAGGTCGAGCGGGGACATCAGGTGGGGGTAACGGCTCATCGGGCCCTCCGTGCAGGGTGCGGTCGCCTCTTGTTGTAGAGGACGCCCGGCCCATTGTGCAACTAGTTGCATAAACGGTGGGCCGTGAGCCCGGCCACTCCGGGACAACCGGGCCCCTGCACGACGACGCCCCGCCCGGCGGGAAGCCGGGCGGGGCGTCGCGAGGGCGGGGGTGAGCTCAGCGGCTCCCCAGGCGCAGGTGCAGGTCGCGCTCCTGGTCACCGGAGGCCGCGCAGGTCTCCTCGACCTCGAACATCGAGTCCAGGGTGGTGCGGAACCGGTCCACCGCCCAGTAGCCGCCCTGCACGTCCGCCGTGACGGACGCGCCCAGGTGGACCGGCGGACAGCCCGACCCCCGGGCGTCCGCGACGTCATAGGTGCCGAGCCATACCATCGGACGGGTCTCGTGGAGCTGCTGGGGCACCTCTTCGGGGGCCCGGTCCGAGGCGAAGCAGGTGTTCAGCGCGTCGAAGACGAGACGCGCGTCCTCCTTCGAGCCGCTGATCTCCACCGAGACGGTCTCCTGGTGCGACCGGTCGTCGTTCCTCATGATCGCTCCTCTCGTGGCCGCGCTGCGGTGGAACGGGGGTACCCCGCCGAACCGCGTCCATCCTCAGGAAAGCACCGCGGCCCGATGAGCACACCTCAGCCGCGGGAGAACTTGTACGTCTTGCTGTCCGTGAGGACGCAGAAGCCCGGCGACACGACGATGACGCGCAGCACGCCGGTGCGGCGGTCGTAGTCGATGCCCTCGACCTCGAAGGAGCCCGAGCAGGAGCTGCGCAGCGGGAGCTGCCGCAGGGCCGTGACATGGCCGGTGACGTCCGCCGTGCCGTTCGGGGCGGCCGACAGGTCGACGCGGAGCAGCGGTTTGGTCATGCCGAACAGGGAGCCGTCAGGGTCGTCCGAGGAGCACAGCAGGGTCGTCGGGCCGGAGAAGTCGCAGCCCTGGACGTCGCGCACGGGGTGGTCGAGGTGGACCGTGGAGGCCTGCGGGAGGTTCGCCGAGGGCGAGGTGGCCGGATTGACACCGGGGGTCGGGAAGACCAGCAGGCGGTCCATCGTGCCCCACTCGCCCGAGAGCATCCACTGCCCGTCGGGCGAGATCGCGTCCCAGGAGTTGTTCAGGGCCTCGCCGGGGCTCAGCGTGTGGACGTACTCCGACCAGCCGCCGCCCGGCGCCTGCACGCGGTACATCTTCGCGTTCCCGGAGTCCCGCTGGTACGGCTCGATGTAGTGGCCGTCGTAGGAGGCGTCCGGGTCGCCGACGTGGTTCCAGCCGCGGGCGGACAGGCCGATCGGGATGGTGCCGATGCCGGTGTACCGGTTGGGGCTGTTCGCGGGGACCTCCACCGAGGCCAGGCCCTGGCTCTCGGTCAGCGGGTCGGCGCGGTCCGAGCCCGTCTCGTTCCAGATCTCGGCGGCGGAGGCCGGCGCGGGCGCGGCGAAGGACACGACGGCGGCGGTGGCCAGGGTGAGCAGTCCGGAGAGGACTGCGTGGCAACGTTGCCGGGCGGACGCGGGCATGGCCGACTCCTCGAACGGGGGGTGGGGACACTCGGACGGCGGACAGTCTGGCCGTGTCGCGTGGTCATGTACAGACCAACCGAGCAACATGGGCGTGAACTCTCACGCCCCGCCGGGGGCCGCTCCCGCACGGGTCACGGAGGCGCCGGCCGCGGCGCGCCGTCGTCGGCACCCCCTCGGGGGCGCCGCCGGCGTGCGGATTTCGGCGGACGCGCGCCGCCGTGTTGAGAGATGGTGGAGATAGTCGGCGACGGCGTCGGAGAGTCTGGTGTGAGCGCGGTAGAACAAGGGGAGTCGGCACGGGGGACGACGTGCCGTGCGGACGGGCGAAGGCGGTGCGTGGCATGAGTGCAGCCGAGGCTCCGGCGACCGCGGGCGGCGAACCCGCCCGCGGGCCGGTGCGGCCGGGCGGGCTGCTCGACGTGCTGAGCGTGGCGTCGGTGGTGCTGGACACCGACGGCCGCATCGTGCTCTGGAGCCCGCAGGCCGAGGAGCTGTTCGGCTACAGCGCGCGGGAGGCGCTGGGTCAGTACGCCGCCCGGCTGATGGTGAACGAGCGCCACATCGAGCTCGTCGGCAAGCTGTTCGCCGACGTGATGCGCACCGGCCAGAGCTGGGCCGGCGGCTTCCCGATCCAGCACAAGGACGGCACCACGAAGCTGGTGGAGTTCCGCAACATGCGGCTGCTGGACGACCGGGGCGACGTGTACGCGCTGGGGCTCGCCGCCGACCAGTCGACCGTACGGCGCCTGGAGCAGGACGTGGCGCTCTCCGAGCGGATGGTGCGGCAGTCGCCGATGGGGCTCGCCGTCCTGGACACCGAGCTGCGGTTCGTCTCGGTCAACCCGGCCCTGGAGGCGATCAACGGGCTGCCCGCCGCCGAGCACGTGGGGCGCCGGCTGCGCGAGGTCGTGCCCCGGCTGGAGGCGGGCACCCTGGAGGACGCGGCCCGCCGGGTGCTGGAGACCGGTGTGCCGCTGATCGACCGGCCCGTCGTCGGCCGCACCCCGGCCGACCCGGACGAGGACCACACCTGGGCGCTGTCGCTGTACCGCCTGGAGGACGCGATGGGCAACGTCCTGGGCGTGGCGGCCTCCCTGGTCGACATCACCGAGCAGCACCGGGCCTCCGTCGAGGCCGAGGCCGCGCGCCGCAGACTCGCGGTGATCGCCGACGCCTCCGCGCGGATCGGCACGACGCTGGAGCTGGAGCGCACCGCCTGCGAGCTGGCCGAGGTGGCCGTACCCGCGCTGGCCGACATCGCCGCCGTGGACCTGCTGGACGCGGTCGTCGAGGGCCGGCCGAGCACGCTGGGGCCGTCGGAGCCCGCGGTGATCCGGGCGCTCGCGGTGCGCCCCGCGGAGGCGTCCGACGCCGTGTGCGCCGCCGACCCGCCCGGTCAGATCGCCCGCTACGCTCCCGACCGGCTGGTCACCGAGTGCGTCCGCACCGGCGAGGCCGTGCTGGTGGCGCAGGTGAAGGACGAGGACCTGCCGCGCATCGCCCGTTCGGCCGAGGCGGCCGACGCGCTGGGCCGGGCGGGCCTGCACTCGTACCTCGCCGTGCCGCTGATCGCGCGCGGCGAGGTGCTGGGCGCCCTCGACCTCAAACGCACCCGCACGCCGGAACCGTTCGGCGAGGACGACCTCCTGCTGGCCCGGGAACTCGCGTCCCGCGCGGCCGTGCAGATCGACAACGCCCGCTGGTACCAGAACGCCCGCAACACCGCGCTCACCCTGCAGCGCAGCCTGCTGCCCAGCGATCCGCCGGTGACCACCGACCTGGAGGTGGCCTCCCGCTACCAGCCGGCGGGTGCCACCAGCGAGGTCGGCGGCGACTGGTTCGACGTCATCCCGCTGGACGGCGACCGGACCGCGCTGGTGGTCGGCGACGTGATGGGCAGCGGCATCAGCGCCGCCGCCACCATGGGCCGGCTGCGCACCGCGACCACCACGCTCGCCCCGCTCGGGCTCGACCCGGCGCTGCTGCTGGAGCATCTCGACAAGACGACCTCGGCCCTCGACCACTCCATCGCGACCTGCGTGTACGCCGTCCACGACCCGCATCTGCGCCAGTGCCGGATCGCCAACGCCGGCCATCTGCCCCCGGTCCGGGTCCGCCCCGGCCGCCCGCCCGAGCTGCTGGACCTGCCCACCGGGGTGCCGCTGGGGGTGGGCGGGGTGGAGTTCTCGACGGTGACCGTCGACTTCGAGCCGGGCGACGAGCTGGTGTTCTACACCGACGGGCTGGTCGAGACCCGCCGCCACTCGCTGGACGAGCGCCTGGACTTCCTGCTCTCTCTGCTCGACGGGCCTCCCCGTCCGCTGGAGGAGGCCTGCGACCTGCTGCTGCGGACGCTGCACCACCCCGACAACCACGACGACGTGGCGCTGCTCATCGCCCGCGCGCAGGAACTGCCCGGGCCGTCCACCGGGTAGCCGTCCGTCCGCCGGCCGTACCCTCGGTGGCGGTCCACTCGGTCGTGGGGGCTAGCGCCGTACGCCGATGACCACGTGCGCGTACAGCTCCTCCGACTCCGCGAGACGGGTCGTCAGGCCGGCCTCCCGGAAGGCCGCTACCGCGGCCGGAGCCTGGCGTTCGCTCGTCTCGGTCAGCAGGCGGCCGCCGGGCGCCAGCCACTCGGACGCCCCGGCGGCCACCCGGCGCAGCACGTCGAGGCCGTCCGCGCCCCCGTCCAGGGCGGTCTTCGGCTCGTGGTCGCGGGCCTCCGCGGGCAGCAGCGCCACCTCGTCGCTGGGCACGTAGGGCACGTTGGCGGTGAGGATGCCGACGCGGCCGCGCAGCCCGGCCGGCAGGGCGTCGAACAGGTCGCCCTCGTGGGCCAGTCCGCCGTACGGGGCCAGGTTGCGGCGGGCGCAGCGCACGGCGGCGGGGTCGATGTCGGCGGCGTGCACCTCGACCGCGCCGAGCGCGGCGGCCAGGGCCGCGCCCAGCGCACCGGAACCGCAGCACAGATCGACGACGACCGGGGCGTGCGCAGCCCGCGCCAGCGCCTGGTCGACCAGGAACTCGGTACGGCGGCGGGGGACGAAGACCCCCGGGTCCACCGCGATCCGCAGCCCGTGGAACTCGGCCCAGCCGAGGACGTGTTCGAGGGGGAGCCCGGCGGCCCGCCGGTCCACCATCGAGGTCAGTTCCGTCTCGGACCGGGCGGTCGCGAGGAGCAACTCCGCCTCCTCCTCGGCGAAGACGCACCCGGCGGCGCGCAGCGCGGAGACGACGGCGGCGACGGCCTCGGGGGTGGCGAAGCCCGGGCCTGGGTCGGCGGGCGAGGGAGACGGGGACGCGGAGAGCGGTGCTGCCATGGAAGCCGGTCCCATCCCCTCGTGGCGCGCGGCCGCGTACCGTCCGCGACCGGGCGGCCACCTTATCCCAGGGCCACCAGTTGTACTATGCAACTGAAGGGCGGGAACGCGGCGGCGGTGCCCCGCCGATGACCCGCAGGTGCCCAGGAGGTGATCCCGTGACGGCGGCACAGACGGCCGTGGAGACGATCCAGCGCGAGATGACGGTCTTCGCCCGCCGGGCCCGGGCCTCGGCGGGGCGCATGCACCCCGAGCTGTCGCTGGTGTCGTACACCCTGCTCGGCCACCTGGAGGAGAGCGGCGGCTGCCGGGCTACGGACCTCGCGGCGCACTACGCCCTGGACAAGTCGACGGTGAGCCGCCAGGTGGCCGCGCTGGAGCGGGCCGGGCTGATCGAGCGGCGCCAGGACCCCACGGACCACCGGGTCCAGGTGCTGCACCTGACCGGGACCGGGCAGAACATCCTCGCCCAGGTGACACGCAGCCGCCGGGCCGCCTTCCGGGACCGGCTCGCCGGCTGGCCGGAGGACGACCTGCTCCGCTTCGCGGCCTATCTGGAGCGGTACAACGCGGGAACGCCCGGCACGGGCGCGGGCGCCTGCGCGGGGTGAGCTCGCGGTCAGGCGCAGGGTGGCCCTCCGGTCAGGCGCAGGGTGAGCCTCCGGTCCGGCGCCGGGTGCGCGGGCCGGGCCGGCGCGGTGTTCTAGGGAACCGGTACGGGGGCTTGCCGCGCGTCGGCCAGCGGCTCGGGCGCCCGTGCGGCCAGGAAGGCGGTGCGGCGGCGCAGCCGGAAGCCCAGGGACTCGTAGAGCCGGATCGCGTTGCCGTTCTCCGCGCTGGTGTGCAGGAACGGGGTCTCGCCACGCTCACGGATGCCGTGCGCGACCGCGAGGATCATCCGGGTCGCGAGACCCTCGCCGCGGTGCGCCGGGTCGGTGCAGACCGCGCTGATCTCGGTCCAGCCCGGCGGGTGCAGCCGCTCCCCCGCCATCGCGACCAGCGCGCCCCCGCGGCGGATGCCGAGGTAGGTGCCGAGTTCGATCGTGCGCGGCAGGAACGGCCCGGGCCGGGTGCGCGCCACCAGGTCCAGCATCTCGGGCACGTCGGCGGGTCCGAGGCGGACCGCCTCCGGGTCCGGTGCGGCGTCGAGACCGTCGTCGACGAACTGCACGCCCTCCATCCGGAACGTGACCTCCCAGCCGTCCGGCACCTCCCCGCGGAAGCCGGGCAGCGGAACCTCGGCGCCGGGGCCTGCCAGGGCCGCGAGGTCGGCCCAGTCGTCCGCGTCCGGGGCAGCGGGCAGGGCCAGCCACGGGGAGACGTCGACGGGATAGCGCAGCACACGGCCACGCCGCTCGGCGAAGCGGGCGTGCGGGCCGGTGAGGGAGGCGAGGGCGGGGTTGTCCAGGACGTGCGGTGCGCCGGCCCCCGCCGGGGCCGCGTCGACCTCGGCACCCCGTGCCGTTTCGGTCAGGGCGATCGGGTTCGCCTCGGGCATCCTCGTTCCTCGCTTCCTTCGGGCCGCCACCGGCACACCGGCCGGCACGTCAGGCTGCAAGGAGGCGCGGGGCGCGGCTATTCCCGGCCCGCCCGCCGTTCATGAGCATGTAACGATCGGGGCGGTGACCTGCGACGGAGCACCCGGCTCGACAGCGTACGGTTGACGTATGAACGTCACCCGAGGCTTCACGGGTCGCCCGCGCGTCGTCAATCCGGGACTGCCACCGGGGCAGTACGACGCGGGGGACGACTGGCCCGTCCTGTCCGCCGAGGTCACCCCCCGCATCGCGCCGGCCGACTGGTCCTTCCGCGTCGACGGGCTGGTGGAGCGGCCGCTGACGTGGCGGTGGGACGAGGCGCGCGCCCTGCCCGGGTCCGCGTACGCGGGCGACATCCACTGCGTGACGGGGTGGTCGAAGTTCGGGGTGCGCTTCGGCGGTGTCTCGCTGGACACGTTCTTCGAGGCGGTCCGGCCCCGGGCGACGGCCACCCACGCGGTCGCCTACTCCCACACCGGCTACACCGCGAACCTGCCGCTCGCCGACCTCACCGGCGGGCGCGCCTGGATCGCCTGGGAGTTCGACGGCGAACCGCTCGCGCCCGAACACGGCGGGCCGGCCCGGCTGCTGGTGCCGCACCTGTACTTCTGGAAGAGCACCAAGTGGATCGCCGGCATCACGCTGCTCGACCACGACGAGCCGGGATTCTGGGAGCAGAACGGCTACCACGAGCGGGGCAACCCGTGGGAGGAGCAGCGGTACTCCGGTGACTGAGACGGTGACGACAACCTTCACGCCCCCGTCGCGCTTCGCCGTGCCCGGCCGCATCGCGGTCAACGGCCAGGTGGCGGCGGCATGGCAGACGGCCACGCTGACGGAGATCCGGCGCGAGACCCCGCGCGCGGCCACCTTCCGGCTCGCGGTGCCGCGCTGGGCCGGGCACCTGCCCGGGCAGCACCTGATGCTGCGGCTGACCGCGCCGGACGGCTACGTGGCCCAGCGCCACTACTCGATCGCGTCCGCGCCCGACGACTCCGGCCACATCGAGCTGACCCTCGACCACGTGCCGGACGGTGAGGTGTCGAGCTGGTTCCACACGCTGGCCAGGCCCGGTGACACGGTCGAGCTGCGCGGCCCGCTGAGCGGCTTCTTCGCCTGGCCGGGCGACCGGCCCGCGCTGCTGCTCGGCGCAGGCTCCGGGGTCGTGCCGCTGATGTCGATGGTGCGCCACCACCGGGCCCGGGGCCTCGAGATGCCGCTGCGGATGCTGGTGTCGGCGCGCGGCCCCGAGGACCTGATCTACGCCCGGGAGCTGGGCGCGGAGACCACGGCCGTGTTCACGCGCAGCGCACCCCGGGGGGTGCCGGTCGGCCGTCTTGCGGCCGCCCACCTGGCGCCACTGCTGTCCGAGCGGCCCGGCGGAGGCTGGGAGGCCTACGTGTGCGGCTCAAACGGCTTCGCCGAGCACGCCTCCCGGCTGCTGGTCGAGGCCGGCCAGCCGGTCGAACGCATCCGCATCGAACGCTTCGGCTGACGACGGCGCACGCGCCACCGGCCGCGGACCGCACCGGCCGGTGTCGGCCGTCGGCGCCGGTGTCCGCACCCGTGCCTGCATCCGCAAGCCGTCGCACTCCCTGCCTCGGGCCCCGACGGCCCCGCACCCTCACCGCCCACAACGCCCGCCCTGCCGTTTCACGGCGCGTGCTCCCGCAGGTGTCGCACAAGGCTTGAAGTCGCGGTGGGCGGTGTGAGCGAGGTGCGCCGTACGGGGTAGGTGACGGGTGTGGACGCTCGTGCACGGCGGTGGGGGCGGACGAGCCGGTGACACGGCCCGCCTCTCCCCCGCCTCCGGCGGCGAGGAGGTGGGCATGGGGACCGTGGTGCGTGGCTGGCGGTGGCGGCGCAATACGCTGCGGCGACGGTCGGACGTCGTGGAGGCGTGGACGGTGCTGGCCGTCTCCGTGCTGCTGTTCGTCGTCGCGCCCCTGGTCGGAGTCGCGACCGGGCTGCGTGCCCACGACCGGGCGCAGACCGTCGCGGTCGCGGAGCGCTCCGAACGGCACCGTGTGCGCGCCGAGGTGATCGCCGACCCGACCCGGCGGCTGCCCGCCGTGCAGGGCGACCGCGAGCATCCCTACCAGGCCATGGTCCGCTGGACCGAGCCGGGCAAGGGACCCAGGACCGCGTCGGCCCGGGTGCCGGCGGGCACCCGCCCCGGGGACGAGGTCACCGTGTGGTTCGACACCCGGGGCCGTAGTGTGGCACCGCCCCCGGACGATGTCGCGGTCTGGCAGCACACGGTGACCGTGGGCGTGTGCGCGGCGGGCGGCGCGGCCGCCGTGATCCTGTTCGGCAGCGCCGTCGAGCGCCGGATCGCGCTGCGGCACCGGCTGGCCGAGTGGGAACGGGCGTGGGCCCGCACCGGCCCGAAGTGGACCCAGCCGAGGACCTGACCGGCGGGGCGGTGTTCCGGGAACGCCTGCACCGGGCGATCACCGGAAGGCGGCATCGGCGCACGTGAGTCGCGGCGCTCTTGACTGCTCGTCCACTCCACGGAGCATGTTCGAGCAGCGTCAGATGCGCGAGTTGCGCAGCGACTGCGACACGGCGCCGGCCAGCGCCCGCGCCGCCCGCGGGACCGACAGGTGCTCGTGTTCGCGGTACAGCGCCCAGTTGTATCGCACGAGCGACAGCTTGTTGGAGGACAGCGATCCTGCCTGGTGGGCCCGGTACACCGCCAGCGGCTCGGCGAGGCCGCGGGCGTCGGCGCCGTCCCGCATGATCGACAGCCAGAGGGCGTAGTCCTGGCGCTTGCGCATCTCAGGCATCAGCCTCGTGCCCAGGACAGTGCGGTCGTACATGGCGGTGAGGGCACCGATGTGGTCCCGGACCAGCATCGCGCGGTAGTCCACGTGCGCCCGCGCAGGCACCACCCGCCCGTTGGGGACCCAGTCGGTGCTCTCGCCGGCGTGGTCGGCGTCCATCTTGAAGTACGAGGTGAACGTCAGCGGCGCTTCACCCTCCGCGGCGAAGGCGAGCTGCTTCTCGGTCTTCTCCGGGAGCCACATGTCGTCGCTGTCGAGGAAGGCGATGTAGTCCCCGCGGGCCCGCTGGATCGCCAGGTTGCGAGCCCGGCCCGCCCCGCCCCGTTCGGGTGCCGACTCCGGCCGGACGCGCTCGTCCTGCTCGGCGAACTCGCGGAGCAGGTCCATGGAGCCATCGGAGGACCTGTCGTCGGTGACCAGCAACTCCAGGTCGCTGTGGGTCTGCGTGAGCACCGACCGGACGGCTGCGCCGAGGGTGGCTTCCGAGTTGAACACGGGCATCACGACAGACACCAGGGGCACAGCGCTTCTCCTTGCCAGACCGGGAACGGCGGTCCATTCAAGCACCGCACGCGAGGAGGAGCTCCATGCGGATGGTCCGGGCGACCACGCCGGTGACGGTCAGGGCGGAGTGGGACCCCTGGGTGTGGGGCCCCGAGGCTGTCGTGCAACGGGTACGGGGCAGCGCCGTCGACTTCTGTCTGTGTGTCACCCGGCGTCGCCCCTGGTCCGGGACCGACATGACGGCGACCGGCGAGGACGCTCGGAAGTGGCTCGAGGTGGCGCGCGTCTTCCTGTGAAAGCGCGCAGGGCAGTCCGGCCGGTCGTGCGAGTCATTCCGGAGGAATGCGGAACTCGAATTCGGGACGATCCCACGGCACGGCGGGCGGGTTCGCCAGCACTGTCCCGGTCCGTACCGCGCCGACACGGTGGTAGAAGCCCTCGGCGGGCCGATGCGACACGACCATGACACGGTCGAGCCCCGCGGCACGGGCCTCGGACTGCATGTGCGCGACGAGCAGTCGTCCGACACCCCGTCCTTGCGCCTCGTCGTCGACGAACAGCAGGTCGAGCTCCGGTGGATCGAGGACGAGCGAGTAGAACCCGAGGACCCGGCCTCCTTGCTCGTCGGCGCCGACGGCCACGAAGGCGCGGTGGGCCTCGAGGTAGTCGGGTCCGACCCGGTAGCCCGCGACTGCGGACGCGTACTCGCCCTCGTAGGCGGCTGAGCCACGCACGAGCCGGGTGAGCCGTTTGGCATCCCCCGCGACGGCCCTCCGTATCGTGATCGGCCGGCGGAGGGGCGAAGTGCGTGTACGCATCGGGCAAGTATTCCGCAGCGGCGGACCGCTTCGTACGGCGGGTCGGCCGCCGGGCCAGGCGCTCCCGCCCCGCTCCCCGGGGACCACTGGCCCGAGCCCGGCAGCGGAGGCGGTGCGGGCCGCCGCGTGGCTGCCGGGGGCCGGTCTTCCGCCTGCCGCTGAGATTTCTTCCGGATTTCCGTCGAGGATGTCGAAAACGCCGAGCGTGCTTCTACCTACCCGTGACGGCCCCCGCCCGGGGCGGGTACGACGAACGAGGAGCGGAACCATGAAGTACATGCTGCTGATGCAGTTCAGCGAGAAGAACGCCGACTTCCCCAAGCTCGAGGAGTGGAGGCCCGAGGAGATCCAGGCCCACATCCGGTTCATGAAGGAGACCAACACCGGCCTCGCCGCCGCCGGGGAACTGGTCGACGCCCAGGGACTGGCCATGCCGGAGACCGCCCGGATCGTGCGCTCCCACAGTGGCGGCGCGCCGGTCGTCACCGAGGGCCCGTTCCCGGAGTCCAAGGAGTGGGTGGCCGGCTGGTGGATCGTGGACTGCGACACCGAGCAGCGGGCGATCGAGATCGCCGCCCTCGTCTCCGCCGCGCCCGGCCCGGGCGGCCGGCCGCTCGACATGCCGATCGAGGTGCGCCAGATCATGACGGCCCCGCCCACGGAGCTGTGAACCCCCCGGTGACGAGTTTCGATCCCACCGTCGAGGACCTGCTGCGCAGGCTCGCGCCGCGGGTCGTCGGCGTACTCACCCGCCGTCACGGGGACTTCGCCGCCGCCGAGGACGCCGTCCAGGAGGCCCTGCTGGACGCCTCGACGCAGTGGCCGGCCGAGGGTGTGCCGCGCAACCCGCGCGGCTGGCTGGTTCAGGTCGCCGGCCGCCGGATGACCGAGCAGGTCCGCAGCGAGCAGGCCCGCCGCCGACGCGAGGAACTGGTGGCCGGCCGGGTGCCGGCCGACCGGCGGTCCGCACCCGGGGCCGACGCCGTGGACCAGGGCGCGCACGACGACACGCTCACGCTGCTGTTCCTGTGCTGCCACCCCGTACTGTCGCCGGCCTCGGCGATCGCGCTCACCCTCCGCTCGGTCGGCGGACTGACCACGGGTGAGATCGCCGCGGCGTTCCTCGTCCCCGAGGCCACCATGGGCCAGCGGATCAGCCGGGCCAAGCAGCGGATCAAGGGCTCCGGAGTGCCGTTCCGGACCCCGGACGGCGCCGAGTGGCCCGCCCGCCTGGACGCGGTGCTCCACGTGCTCTACCTGATCTTCAACGAGGGCTACGCCAGCAGCACGGGGCCCGGGCTGCGGCGCGTGGAGCTCTCCCGGGAGGCGATCCGCCTCACCCGGGCCGTCCACGCGCTGCTGCCGGAGGACGCCGAGGTGGCCGGCCTGCTCGCGCTGATGCTGCTCACCGAGGCGCGCGGGCCCGCCCGTACCGGGCCGCACGGCGAACTCGTCCCGCTCGCCGAGCAGGACCGCGGCCGGTGGGACACGGCCGCGATCGCCGAGGGCGTCTCGCTGATCACCGCCGCCCTGCCTCGCGGGCCGGTCGGCCCGTACCAGGTGCAGGCGGCGATCGCGGCCGTCCACGACGAAGCGCCGACCGCGGCCGACACCGACTGGCCGCAGATCCTCGCGCTGTACGGGGTACTCGCCCGCGTCTCCGACAACCCGCTGATCATCCTGAACCGGGCGGTCGCCGTCGCCATGGTGGACGGTCCCGCCGCCGGCCTCGCCCTGCTCGCCGACCCGCCGCGCGTGCTCACCGGCCACCACAGGCTGTACGCGGTCCGCGCCCATCTGCACGAACTCGCCGGGGACCCGGAGGCCGCAGCCGCCGACTACCGTATCGCCGCCCGCCGCACCGCCAGCCTCCCGGAGCGCCACCACCTCAGCCTGCGCGCCGCCCGGCTGGCCGCACGAACAGGAGAATAGACCGCCGCTCGGCATGCGGTGGGGCAGGACGGCCCTCCCGACGCCTCGGCGCCGACCCGGAATTCCTGCCCGTTTGCGCGATCACCGAGCGGCTATCCGGAGTCCATGACGGATGCGGAGAGACGAACCGGGCGCGACGAGACGGCGGAAGAGCGCGCCGACCGGAAGTGGGGGGAGCTCATCCAGGAGGTGCGCGTCGCCCAGACCGGGGTGCAGATCCTGTTCGGGTTCCTGCTCACCGTGGTCTTCACCCCCAAGTACACGCAGTTGGGCCATGTCGAGCAGGTCATCTACATCGTCACCGTGGTCCTCGGCGCCTGCGCCACGGGGGCCCTCATCGGACCGGTGTCGCTGCACCGCCTGGTGTCCGGACAGCGCGTCAAACCCCAGGCCGTACAACTCGCGTCACGCCTGACCTTCGTCGGCCTGCTCCTCCTGCTGGCCACGATGGTCTCCTCGCTCCTGCTCGTCCTCAGGGTCGCCACCCACAACGCCCTCGTACCGTGGCTCGTCGGAGCCGTCCTGCTGTGGTACCTCATCTGCTGGTACGCCCTGCCCCTGTGGGCACGCCACCGGCATGCCGACCACTGAGTAACACGAACCCCGATCCGCCGGCCGGTACGACGGCCAGACGTTCCGTGCGAGATGCATGGCCCTGACCGGAACACTCACCGCTCGCGCCGTCCCACACGGATATGGCTGGTTCTCCACGATGCCGTTGGGGGCGCAGTGCCCCGCCAGGCCGTGGGCTGGTGCGCAGCAGACGGCGCCGTTCGGGTGATGGCGCGCATCCGAACCCGCGCTCGCGGGGGAAGCAGGCCAGGGGCGGGCGTTTCTCGTGGAAAGCGCGAGCTGCCGAGAGGAGAACGGGATGACCGTCGGGCGGGCCGCCGGGCCGTGGGACGTGGTCGTCGTGGGCGCCGGGCTGGCCGGACTGGCCTGCGCGCGGGATCTGAGCGCGCGGGGGTTGCGGGTGCGGGTCCTGGAGGCCGGTGACCAGGTCGGCGGCCGGATGCGCACCGACCGGGTGGACGGCTTCGTCGTGGACCGCGGCTTCCAGGTGTTCAACACGGCCTATCCGCAGGTGCGTCGCCGGCTGCCGTTGCGTGAGCTGCGGCTGCGCCCGTTCACGCCGGGTTTCCTGATCAACGACGACGGACGGCGCACGCGCTTCGCCGACCCGACACGCGCGCCGCGCCAGGCGTTGAGCGGGCTGGCCGCCGGCCTGGCCGGCCCGCGGGACCTGGCCGCTCTGGCGGCGCTGACGGGCTTCGCCGCGCTGGCCCCGTCGGCGCGGGTGAAGCGGGTGCCGGACGTTCCGACCCGGCGGGCACTCGCGAGGACCGGTTTCGACGACGCCTTCGTGGAGCGCTTCTTCCGCCCGTTCCTGTCCGGGATCTTCCTGGAGGACGAGCTGGCGACCTCCAGCCGGTTCTTCCATCTCGTGTGGCGCACCATGGTGCGCGGCACGCTGTGTCTGCCCGCCGCGGGGGTCGGTGCCGTGCCGGCTCTGCTGGCGTCCGCTCTCCCGCCCGGGGTGGTCGCCCTGGAGTCGCCGGTGGCGGCGCTCACCGAGGACGGGGTGCTCGACGAGGACGGCCGTACGGTGGCCGCCCGGGCCGTGGTCGTGGCGACGGACGCGCGGACGGCGGCCCGGTTGCTGCCCGGCCTGCGCGTGCCGCCGTACCGTACCGTCACCACCTACTACCACGCCGCCGGTCGCTCCCCGCTGAACGAGCCGACCCTGGTGACCGACGTGCGCCGGCGGTTCGTCAACAGCGTCGTGCTGAGCGAGGTGCACGCCTCGCACGCGCCGCGCGGGCAGGCGCTCGTGGCGACATCCGTCCTCGGTGGCGACCGCGAGGGGCGCGAGAAGGATGTCCGGGCGGCACTCGCCGAGGCCTACGGCACCGACCCGGCCGGCTGGGAGCTCCTGACCACACGTACGGTGGCCGCGGCCCTGCCCGCCATGGAGCCGCCGCTGGCCTTCAGCAGGCGCAGCCGGGTGGCCGCGGGGCGCTTCGTGTGCGGGGACCACCGGGCCACGGGGTCGGTGCAGGGGGCGTTGGCCTCGGGCGCCCGGGCCGCCCGGGAAGTGGCCGCGTACCTTCGCTGACTTCGCCACACGAGGGACTGTTCGGGCATTCGATGCACTATCGGTGCAAGTTGTTCCGAGCGGCTGCGTCCGTGACGGTGGAGGCGCACGATCAACCAGCCGTGGACGCCGCCGACGCCGCCTGGCCGAGGGGCGCCCGTGACTCCGGAACGGGAGTGATCGACCATGGCGCCCACGCCCACCGTCCTCGAACGGTCCATCGGTACCCAGGCGGGTCCTCCCTGCGATGAGGCGGCGACACTCGCGGACCGGTTCGTGGCCGGTGACGAGGCCGCGCTGGCCGAGGCGTACCGGACGTGGGGTGGGATGGTGCAGTCACTGGCGCGCCGTGTGCTGGGTGATGCCCAGGACGCGGAGGACGTGACGCAGACGGTGTTCCTGGCCGCGTGGCGCGGCCGCGCCGGCTTCCGTCCTGAACGCGGTGCCCTGTCGGCCTGGCTGGTCGGCATCACCCGGCGCAAGATCGTCGATGCGCTGCAGGCCCGTACGCGGCGCGCGGACCTCGTCGCGGCCGCCGGCTCCCTGCTCGTCGCGGACGGCCGGGTCGGCGCGTACGGCCCGTACGGCGGACACGGCGCATCCGACGCGCAGGCGGTGCTCGACCGCATCGTGGTGAGTCGGTCATTGGCCGAGCTCAGCGAGCCGCAGCGCACCGTGTTGGCCCTCTCCTTCTTCGAGGACCTGACGCAGATGCAGATCGCCCAGGTGACCGGCTGGCCCCTGGGAACGGTCAAGAGCCATGCGCGGCGGGGCTTGCGGCGCCTGGAGCACTTCCTGGAGAGCGCATAGCCCGGGAAGCCGCTCCCGCTGAACCGGCTCCGTGCGACGCGACGCGGCGCGGTCACCGCATCCGCGGACGGGGCGACGACCGAACCACCTGCATGGTGAACGGTCGGGTCATACCCACGGTGCGGCACGGAGAGCTCACTGCACAGGCGTGGATGACCACCGGTCAGCTCGCCCGTCTGCTCGGCGTCTCCCCGACGACGTTGCGGTCCTGGGACCGCCGCTACGGACTCGGGCCGGCGGTGAGGGCGGACGGCCGGCATCGCCGCTGGTCGCCCGACGACGTGGCGATGATGCGGAGGATGTGCGGCCTCACCGCCACCGGTGTGTCGCCGGCGGAAGCCGCTCGCCTCGCGCAGCGACCCGCACGCGACGCGGACACGGCCGCGGTACCGGGCGGAGCGCCCCTGCTCGCCGCTCGCGATGACGAAGCCGGCGCCGTGGCCTGTCACGCGCAGGCAGGCAGCGGGCTGCCGCTCGGGCGCGTCCGGCTCGAATGCAGGGGGCTGGCTCGGGCCGCGGTGCGCATGGACGGCCTCGAGGTCCAGCAGCGGCTGCGCGAGGCGGTGACCGCCCACGGCCCCGCGCTGGCCTGGGAGGAGGTGATGGCACCCGCGCTGCGGGCGGTCGGCCGCAAGTGGCAGTCGTCCGGCGAGCGGTACGTCGAGATCGAGCACCTGCTGTCCTGGCACATCTCGGCGACGTTGCGGCACCGGTTCGTCGAATCCGCGGCTCTCGGCGATCGAGGTCCCCTCGCCCCTCCCCTGGTGCTGGCCTGTCCGGCCGGGGAGTACCACACGCTCCCCTTCGAGGCGCTGGCCGCCGTGCTGGCCGACGACGGTCTGACCGTCCTCACGCTGGGGGGCGCGGTACCTCCCGACGCGCTGATGAGCACGGTGCAGCGCGTCGCGCCCACGGCGGTGGCCCTGTGGTCCCAGACCCGCCCCACGGCGGACCTCCGCTCGGCACGTCGTGTCGCGGCGGCCCGATGGGGTGTCCGCGGCGCGCGCAGCAGTTCCCCGGTGCTGCTGTGCGGTCCCGGGTGGCGCTCCCCCGCGGACGGTTCGGCGGACCTGAGGCAGGTGAAGAGCCTGCGTGAGGCCGTGCGTGTGCTGACCGAGCTGCAGCGGCGCTCCGCACCGGTGCGGTGAGAGAACGTCGTCCGTCACGTTCGTCCGTTCGTGGCCGTGTGCAACCGCCGGGGGCTCTTGAGCGGAAGAACGACTGACGGTGGCGGTGTGAACGGTCGCCGCCGTGCTGACGGGGGGTCCGGGTCTCGGCTCCGAAAGGATCAGACATGAGGCTTCACGACGAGCTCCCGCTGGACCACAAGCTGGCGTCCGTCCACCGCTACGGCGCCGGATTGTGCGGTGCCATCCTGCTCGCCTTCGGCTGCCTCGGCTTCGCCGACGAACTGAGCCCCTTCGACACCCGGGGCGCCCACATCGCCGGGATGTCGACCAACGGCCTGCTGAGCCTGGTCTCCGTGGTCTTCGGAGTGCTGCTCCTCGGCGGAGCGGTGCTGGGCGGGAGGGTCGCCTCGACTCTCAACATGGCCGTCGGCGCCCTCTTCGTCCTCAGCGGTCTGGTCCACCTGTTCATCCTCGACAGGCCCGCCAACGTCCTCGGCTTCGGTATGCCGAACGTCGTGTTCTCCTTCGTCATGGGACTGCTCATCGCGACCTTCGGCATGTACGGACGTGTCTCGAGCAGGCTCCCGCACGACAACCCCTACTGGCGTCGCCGCCACCCGCGGCAGGCGGCACGGGAGGCTCTGGCCGCCCGCCGTCGTCACGCCCGAGCGGCACTGTCCCCGGCAGGGGGTCGGGAGCCCGCAGCGCCGTCCGCGATCGACTGAGAGCGGTCGAAGGGGGCAGCCGACCCGAGCGCCACGTGCAGCGACTGCGGATCAGCGGGCGATCGAGATCGCGAAGGGGGCGAAACCGCCGGTCCGGATCACGTGCGGGACGAACAGGATCGCCGCCTCCGTGGCGCGGGCGGTCCGGATGCCGCCGAGGTCGGTGATCCACTCCGGGTGCCAGCCGAGGCTGACGAGCAGTTCGCGGACGACGTGCTTGGCCTGCGGGTCCTCGCCGGAGAGGAAGGCGTCGGGCGCCTTCGCCAGGGCGTCCGGCGCGGTCATCACCGAGAAGAGCATGGTGTTGAGCGTCTTGACGACACGTGTCCCGGGCAGCGCGTCCTGGAGGTGCTCGGCGAGGCTGGAACCGGGGTAGATCAGGTCGGCGGGCAGACCGTCCGGTCCGTCGACGGTGGCGTTGGAGACGTCGACGAGGATCTTGCCGCGCAGTTCCTCGCGCAGGGCGGCGAGCCGCTCCAGCGAGCCGGCGCCCGGCGTGGCGTTGATGACGATCCGGGCTGCGCGGGCGGCGTCGGCGGCGGCGCCCGGCGCGCGGCCGGCCACTCTCACCTCGTGTCCGGCCCGGGTGAGGGCTGCGGCCAGGTTGCCGCCGACGCGGCCGTTTCCGAGTACTGCGATCGTGGACATGGTGATCCGGTTCCTCCGTGCGTGCGGGGTGTGGTGCGCGGTCAGCGGGAGAGGGTGGCGGCGGCCTCGGCATGGACGCCGGGCGCGGCGGCCAGGAAGCTGTCGCTCAGCGGGGTCCAGGGGCGGCCCTGTGCGTCGGAGATCCGTCCCCCGGCCTCGGTGACGAGCAGCGCCCCGGGGAGCAGGTCCGCGCGGGCGCCGGCGAACTGCCAGAAGGCGTCGAGCCGGCCGGCGGCCACGTTGAGCAGGTGCAGGGTCGCGGGTACGGCGGTGCGCACGACGAGTGCGTCGAAGAGCATCGCGGTGATGGAGGAGCCGACGCGCCGCACGACGTCGTCGTCCTCGTCCGGCCGGGCCTGGCTGGTGGCCACGATGCCCAGGCCGAGGTCCGCGGTCCGGGAGACGTGCAGCGGCCGGCCGTCCAGGTGGGCGCCCGCGCCGGTGCGCGCGGTGTAGGTCTCGCCGGTCAACGGCAGGTGGACGGCGGTGAGCACCGGCTGGTTCTCGCGTACGAGGGTGGCGGTCACCGCCCATTCCGGGAGGGCGTGCAGGTGGTTGACGTTGCCCTCGGCCGGATCCACGACCCACCATTCGCCGGGCGGCAGCGCCCCGCCGTCCAGCTCGTCCTCCACCCACCCCGCACCCGGGCGCAGTTGGGTGAGGTGCGGGCGCAGGATGTCCAGGGCCGTGTCGTCGTTGGCGGCGAGGGCACGCATCAGCTCTTCGCGGGTCTCGTAGCGGACCACCTCCCCGAAGCGTTCACGCAGCGCGGAGCCGGCCGCGCGTACGGCGATCGCTGTCCGGTCGAGCAGGTCGGCGTCCGCAGCGGCGGGGTCCGGGACGGTGGCGTTCGACGCGGTGGCGTCCGGGGTCCGGAGTGTCTCGGGCATGGTGAACTCCCTTGTGCGTAGGGGGTGGTGAGGCCGTTCGGGACCAGTTGTGCGCTCTCTTCGGCGCTCTGCTCTCGAAGGTATCCAGCCCTTCGCTTAACCTCAAATGCATGTAAAGCACGGCTAGGATTACTCGCATGCAATTGGATTTGAATCTGCTGGCCGCGTTCGACGCGCTGCTGGAGGAGGGCAGTGTGGCCGGGGCGGCCGCCCGCCTGCATGTCACCGCGCCCGCGATGAGCCGGAGCCTGGGACGGATCCGGCGTACGACCGGGGACCAGATCCTGGTGCGCACCGGCCGCACGATGACCCCGACGCCGTACGCGATCGCCGTCCGGGAGCAGGTGCATGAGCTGCTGCACCAGGTCCGAGGGGTGCTGGCCCCGAGCCGTGAACTCGATCCGGCCACCCTGGAGCGCACGTTCACCCTCCGCTGGCACGATTCCCTGGTCGCCCTGAGCGGCCCCGCGCTGCTGGCGGCCGTGCGCGCGGAGGCGCCGGGCGTGCGCTTGCGTTTCGTCGCGGAGTCGAGCGTCGACACACCGGAGTTGCGCCGCGGCGAGGTGGACCTGGAGGCGAACGCCAACCAGCCGGGCGCGCCGGACATCCGCGCCGAGAAGGTGGGCGAGTCCCGCCTCGTCATCGTCGTCAGGCAGGGACATCCCCTCACCCGTGGCGGCACCGTCACGGCAGACCGGTACGCCGCCGCCGAGCACGTCACCGTCTCGCGACGGGGGAACCTCGGCAACGCCCTCGACGACGCCCTCGCGCGGCTCGGCCTCACCCGCCGCGTGGTGGCGAGCGCGCCCACGGAAGCGGCCGCGCTCCAGTTCGCGCGCGGTTCCGATCTCCTGGTCAGCGTCCCCGAGGCCACCACGCGGTCCACGGTCGCCGACCTCGGCCTGGTCGTGCTCCCCCTGCCGCTCGAGCTACCGCTCGCACCGGTCTACCTGTCGTGGCATCAGCGCTACGACACCGACCACGCCCACGCCTGGTTGCGCGGACTGGCACGGACCGCGCTGACCCTGCGCGGAGCGTCGTAGACGGCGCCCTCCGCCGTCCGGCCACTTCACCCCCGCCGAATCGACTTCGCCGCCTTGGTGGCGCGGGGACGGCCGCTGCCCCCCTAGGCGGGTGGTTGTCCCGACCGCCTCCGGGCGGGCGTGAAGTAGGGTCGCCGTATCGGAGTAGAAACGTGCTCTGGGCCGGGCGGACAGCCGGACGGGGAGTACGCGCACACGCGGTATCGGACGATCCGCCACTCCTTCCGCGGAAGGAGTGCGTCATGAAGGCGGTGCGGTTCAGCCGGTTCGGCGGCCCGGAGGTCCTGGAGATCGTCGATCTCCCCGATCCCCGTCCAGGTGCCGGAGAGATACGGATCAGGGTGCGCGCCGCGGGCGTGAACGCCGGCGACTGGAAGAAGCGCCAGGGTCTCGGGTGTCCGGGTCGGCGACCGGGTCCTCGGAGTCTCGCCCCACGGAGCCGCGCAGGCGGAGTCGGCCGTCCTGTCGCACTGGGCCCCGATCCCGGACTCGCTGGACTACGCGAGGGCCTCGGCGATCCCGGCGGCAGCGGAGACCGCGGCGCGCTCGCTCGACCAGCTCGGCGTCACGGCGGGCTGCTCCGTGCTCGTCAGCGGGGCATCGGGCAGCGTCGGGAGTGCCGCCGTCCAGCTCGCCGTGGAGCGCGGCGCGCGCGTCATCGGCACGGGCAGTCCGGGCACGCATGACACCCTGCGCTCACTGGGCGCCGAGCCGGTGGCGTACGGCGACGGGATGCCCGGCCGAGTCCGGGCCATCGCACCGTCGGGGGTGGACTTCGCGCTGGACGTCGCCGGCAGCGGTGTCCTTCCCGAACTCGTGGAACTCGTGGGCACCGCGGAGCGTGTGATCACCGTCGCCGACTTCCGCGGCGCGCAGCGGACGGGCGTCCGCTTCAGCCGCGGCGACACCGGCCGCGCCACCTACGCGGCGGCCCAGGTCGCCCGCATGGCCGAGGCCGGACGCTTCTTCGTCCAGGTCGGCCGGACCTTCCCCCTGACCGAGGTCTCCCACGCCCACCGCGTCGGTGAAGCGGGGACGGTGCGCGGCAAACTCGTGCTGCTCGTGGGCTGACCGGCCTTCACCGGGGCCCGCGACGGAGGGAGCGCAGGCGGGGACCCCCACGGGCACGAGACGGCCACCGGAACCGGGCGCGGACCTCTACCGCGGCGCGCAGCAAGCGCCTTCAGTTCCCCGGTCGCGGCCCGGGCCCCGGTGCGGCCCCGGGAACAGGGCAGTGGGCCAGGACATACCTGGCGGGCCGTCCGATCACCGCCGTACGGTGAGATCACGCTTTCTCCCCCACGACCTCTCCCACTCCCACTCCCACTCCTTGCCCGAAGGCGGTTGCCGATGGCTCTGTTCGACCTCCCGATCGACGAACTGCGCGCGTATCGCGGCGCGTCCGGCGCGCCCGAGGACTTCGACGCCTTCTGGGGCAAGACGCTCCGGGAGGCGCGCGAGCACGACCCGGACGTGCGGTTCGAGCCGGTGGACACCGGGCTCTCCACCGTGCGGGTCCTCGACGTGACGTTCGCCGGGTTCGGCGGGCACCCGGTCAGAGGCTGGCTGCGGCTGCCCGCGGGGGCGACCGAACCGCTGCCGCTGGTGGTGGAGTTCATCGGGTACGGCGGCGGTCGCGGACTCGCGCACGAGAACCTGCTGTGGGCGTCGACGGGCCGGGCCCACTTCGTGATGGACACCCGCGGGCAGGGCAGCGCCTGGGGCGGCGGTGGCGCCACGACGGACCCGGTGGGCGCCGCGCCCGCGTACCCCGGGTTCATGACGCGAGGTGTCGACGCGCCCGAGAACTACTACTACCGGCGGGTGTTCACGGACGCCGTGCGCGCCGTCGAGGCGGCCCGTTCACACCCGCTGGCCGACGCGGCGCGCACCGCGGTGATCGGTGAGAGCCAGGGCGGCGGGACGGCCCTCGCGGTCGGCGGGCTCGTCCCGGACCTCGTCGCGGTCGCCCCGGACGTGCCGTTCCTGTGCGACTTCCCGCGCGCCGTGACGGTCACGGACCGGCATCCGTACCGGGAGATCGGCCTGTTCCTCAAGACGCACCGGGGCCGGGCGGCCGACGTGCTGCGCACCCTCTCCTACTTCGACGGCGTGCACTTCGCGGCGCGCGGCCGGGCCCCTGCCCTCTTCTCGGCGGCCCTGGAGGACCAGACCTGCCCGCCGTCCACGGTGTTCGCCGCCTTCAACGCCTGGGCCCACGAGGACAAGGCGATCGAGGTGTACGAGTTCAACGACCACGAGGGCGGCGGCCCGTTCCAGGAGGAACGCAAGCTGCGCTGGCTGCGGTCGTACGCCTGAGGGGCCGGTGGGCCGGACGGGTCGCGCGAGCCGTACGCCGACGGGCGGGGCCACGGCCGCTCGGCCCGGTCCGCCGGCGGGCTTTCGGACACGACCGGTCCGGCGCCGACGTCGGATTCCCCGGCCCCGGACGGGGTCCGGCGGGTCGCACGGAGGGCCGGCGGGCCCGTGGCTCACGGGCGGCCGCGGCGGGGCGACACGGGTGACCGTGGGACGCGACCCGCTGTGACGGGTGGATCGCGCAGGGTGGGTTTCGGCCGAACCGGCCTGCCGCTCTTCCCTCGTGGTTTAGACCAATGCTAGATCTGGTCGCGCAATGAGCCCGCACGGCTACGTCTTGTCACCAACAGGAGGCGCGGCATGGCCCGCACCACCCCGCACGACCCCCCGCAGCCCGACGGCCGGCCCCTGTACTGGAGGGTCGCGTCACTGCTGCTGGACGAACTGCACGACGGCACCATCCCGCCCGGGGAGCGGCTGCCGGGCGAGCGGCATCTGGCCCGGCACTTCGCGGTCAGCCGGGAGACCGTCCGGCAGGCACTGGAGGTGCTGCGCCGTGGCGGCGCGGTCGCCACCGACCGGCGCGGCAGCCACGCCACGCTGCCGGGCGCCCCGGTCGAGGACCCCGCCTCGCTCACGTTCCCGGTGGGTGCCCGGCCGGCCGACCCCTGGGCGGTGGACCGGGCGACGGTGGCCTGGGAGGCGCCGCCGCCGGAGCACGCGACGGCGCTGCGCCTGGCGCCGCGCCGGCCGACGCTGGTGCACCGCTACCGGTCGGCCACGCCGGACGGCCGGTCGCTGCGCACCGCGGTGACCTCGTTCTCCGCCGTGGCGCTGGCCGAGGTCGCGGAGCTGGGCCGGTACCGGGACCGGGCCGACGGCGCCACCCCCGCGCAGTTGCGCCGGGCCTACGACTGGATGCGCAGGGCCGGTCTCACGCTGCACCACCGGGACTCCATCACCCAGCTCGGGGACACCTCCGCGGTCCGGGTGACCCGCCGGGTGCACGACCAGTACGCGCGCCCGCTGGAGATAACCGAGCTGGTGGTCGACGCCGAACAGGACGCGCTGGTCTACGAGTTCACGCTGCCGGCCGCGGGCTGACCCGGCCCGTCCCCAGCCGTCTCCCCGGCCGTCCGCCGCGCCAGCACCACCCGGGCGCGCGGGCTGCCGTCGGCGCGCCGCCCGAACTCGGGCAGTGTCCGCAGCTCGACCTCGAATCCGGCGCGCCCCAGCTCCGCCAGGACGTCGCCGAGCCGGAAGGCCCGGTAGTACATGACGAACGGCGGCCGCCACAGGGCGTTGCGCACCCGCATCACCGTGTCGAAGCCGAGCAGCGTCCAGTAGCCGAGGCCGGAGGGACGGGGCGGGGCGAGGACCGGGAAGGCGAACCGGCCGCCCGGCCGCAGCACCGAGTGCACCTGGCCGAAGAGTCCGGGCAGTTCGCGGGGCAGGAAGTGCCCGAACGCCCCGAAGCTGACCACCAGGTCGAAGGCGGGGGCGAACGGCAGGGCCCGGGCGTCGCCGCGCACCCAGGCGACGTCCGGGCCCCCGGCCGGAGCGTTGCGCCGGGCGACGTCGAGCATGCCCGCGCTGAAGTCGAGGCCGGTGACGCTGCGCCGGCACAGCCGGGTCAGGACGTCCGTCCCGGCGCCGGTCCCGCAGCACAGGTCGAGTCCGTCGCTGAACGGGCCGAGCGGCCGCAGCGCCTCGGCGACGGAGCCGAGCAGGCGCCCGGAGGTGCGGAAGGGGGTGTGGTCGAACTTCGGGGCCAGCAGGTCGTAGCCGTGCTCGACGGACGACATGGCCTGGACGGCGAGTTCGCGCAGCGTGGGGCCTTCGGGAGTGAACATCACGCCGCTCCGGGGGTGGTCCGCTGCTCCAGGATGACGAGGACACGCTCGCACCAGCGCAGGATGTCCTCCTCGAAGGCGATCCCGGCCATGAGGGTGAGGTAGGGGCCGATCCGGTCCGCCGTGCGCAGGTACTCCTCCTCGGTCCGCCCGTCCAGGAGGCGCCCGCGCAGCCGTTCGTAGCGGTCGCGCTTGCCGCGCGCCCAGCTTTCGCGCTCCTCGACCAGGGCCCGGGTCGCCGCCGGGTCGCCGCCGTCCATGGCCTGGATCTTGACGAGGAGTTCGTCGCGCACGGCGGTGGGCCGCTTCGGCGGTTCGGCGGCGAAGGACCGCAGCTCGGCCCGGCCGGTCTCGGTGAGGGTGAACATGCGCTTGTTGGGCCGGCGTTCCTGCTGCACCGTCCGGGCCTCGACGAGTCCGTCCTGCGCGAGGCGCTCCAGCTCCCGGTAGAGCTGCTGCGGAGTGGCCGGCCAGAAGTTCGCGAGCGAGACGTCGAACACCTTGGACAGCTCGTAGCCCGAGGCCTCGCCCTCCAGCAGGGCGGCCAGGACGGCGTACTTCAGCGACATGTGGACACGCTAGCAGCAGGCGACTAATCTCCTCCGCACCTATTCAAATAGTTGACTATGCGAGGTGATCGGATGCGCGCGTTCCGCGAGGCGGTCGAGGCGGGCGACCTGGACGCCGTCGAGGCGCTGCTGGCCGACGACGTGGTCTTCACCAGCCCGGTCGTCTTCAAGCCGTACCGCGGCAAGGCGATCACCGCGGCCATCCTGCGCGCGGTCTGCGAGGTGTTCCAGGACTTCCGGTACGTCCGTGAGATCGGCGCCCCGGACGGGCCGGAACACGCCCTGGTCTTCACGGCGCGGGTGGGTGACCGCGAGCTGACCGGCTGCGACTTCCTGCGGGTGAACGACGCCGGCCTGATCGACGACTTCATGGTCATGGTGCGTCCGCTGTCGGGCGCCCACGCCCTCGCCGAGGCCATGGGCGCGCGGTTCGACCAGATCGCGAAGGAGGCGGCGGCCCGGTCCGTGTGACCGGCGACGGGCCGCCACCGCCGGTGTCAGTCCTTGAGCTGTTCGAGAGTGGCCCTGGCGTCGGTCTTCAGCCAGTCGGACACGTCACTGAGCCCGGGCGGGCTCTTGTCCTGGGAGTAGGTGCTGAGGTAGGCGCTGTAGCTCATCGTGTACGTCACCCAGCCGTCGCGCACGGCGAGGGTGGCGTAGCGTGAGCCGCTGGAGGACCCGTTGGTGGTGTCCTGGCTGACCAGGTAGGCCTCGTCGCCGATGCCCTTGACCTCTTTCACGTCGTAACCGGTGTGGCTGTCACCGTAGTTCTTCCAGCTGGCCGTGAACTCCGGTCCCGGGTCGGTGCTGCGGTGCAGGTCGACCTGGACGGACAGGTACGCGTCCGCGTAGGAGGAGCCGGTCTTCTTCAGGTTGACGCTGCACGAACTCTCGTCCAGCGCCTTGTCCTTGAGGGAGCTGTGGGTCGGCGCGGAATCGCTCTCGGGGTACTCGTCCTTGAAGGAGGAGTAGTCGGCCTTGGAGCACATGTCGGCGGGCGCCGAGTAGCCGCGCAGGTCCGCGCTGTCGCCCCGGCCGCCGATCAGGAACACCCCGGCCGCCCAGGCGACGGAGGCCACGACCGCGCCGACGGCGACCCACAGCACGGCCCGCCCGGCCCCGCCGCCCGCGGACGGCGGGGCCGGCACCTGCGCGTACTGCGGCGGCTGTGCGTAGGGGTTCCCGGGCACACCCACCATCGGCTGACCGGGCTGACCGGGCTGACCGAGGTGACCGGGCTGGCCCGGCTGCCCCACGAGCGTCGGCTGCGCGTAGAAGGCCCCCGCCGGAGGCGACTGCGGATGCGGGTAGGAGTAGGCCGCCGGCTGGGCCGGTATCCCCGGCTGGGGCGCGGGCTGCCCGGGCTGCGGTGCGGGCAGCCCCGCCTGTGGTGCGGGCTGCTCCGGCTGCGCCGCGGGCGGTACGGGCTGCGGCGCGGGCTCCGGCGCGGAGGGCCCCGGCTGCGGGGCGGGCTGCGGCGCGGACGCCCCGGACCGAGGTGCGGGCTGGTCGCCCGGCTGCGGGGGCTGGGGTGGCGTGGACATGTCGTGACAATAGAGCAGGTCCACCGGTCAAGTCCCTTGTCGCCCGGGATCGTTATGGTGTGCGGACATCTGATGCGGACCGGTGACACCCCAGGAGACGCGGCCCGGCACGGCAGCCCCCTGGACACCGCGGGAACAGGACGCGCACCAGAGGTGTTGACGAATGCGCAGCGGGGCCGTGCCGCGCAGTGGTACGGTGCTTGCGGTACTCGTGCTCGCCCCTTTGAGGGCGCCGGTGCCGTTCTCCTCTCTCCGCGCTGATCCGTCCGTCTTCCACGACCCGGCGCGTCAGCCGCTTCACACCACCTCGTCACGGGGTGCTGTTCCCGTGGCCGCCCTCAGGCGCATGCGTCCTCCCGTCGCGAGGCACACAGGCCCTCCCGTCACGCGGCCCGCTTCCCTCCCCCTTCTGCTTGCTTTCGCATCCAGTCCGTGAAAGGACCACCATGACCACCACACTCGAACCCCCGCACGTACGGCCGGCACCGGCCTCGCCGCTCGTGGCCGGTGTCCTCGATGTCGACGCGCACGGGAAGGGGCATCTGCGGGCCGTGACCTGCCTGTCCTCCCCCGCCGACCCGCAGGTGCCGCCCGCGCTGATCCGCCGTCACGGCCTGCGCAAGGGCGACCTCGTCGAGGGCGTGCGCGGGGCGCAGCGCGCACTGACCGAGGTCACGCGCGTCAACGGAGGCGATCCTGACGGCTCCCGGACCCGCCGCCGCTTCCAGGACCTCACCCCGCTCCACCCGCACGAGCGGATCCGCCTCGAACACCCGGCCTCCGGCGCGGCCGGACGGGTCGCCGACCTGTTCGCACCGGTCGGCAAGGGCCAGCGCGGACTGATCGTCGCTCCGCCGAAGAGCGGCAAGACCGTGCTGCTCCAGCAACTGGCCGCCGCCGTGGCCGGCAACCACCCGGAGTGCCGGCTGATGGTCCTCCTGCTGGACGAGCGGCCCGAGGAGGTCACCGAGATGCGCCGCTCGGTGCGCGGCGAGGTGTACGCCTCCACCTTCGACCGGGCGCCCAGGGAGCACATCGCCCTCGCGGAACTGGTCGTCGAGCGGGCCAAGCGGCTCGTCGAGGCCGGCGAGGACGTGGTCGTCCTGCTGGACTCGCTGACCCGGCTGTGCCGGGCGCACAACAACGCGGCGGGCGCCGGCGGCCGCACCCTGAGCGGCGGTGTCGACGCGGGCGCGCTGCTCGGGCCCAAGCGGTTCTTCGGCGCCGCCCGCGCGGCCGAGGAGGGCGGCTCGCTCACCATCCTCGCCACCGCCCTGGTGGACACCGGCTCCCGCGCCGACGGCTACTTCTTCGAGGAGCTGAAGAGCACGGGCAACATGGAGCTGCGCCTGGACCGGGAGGCGGCCGCCCGACGCCTCTTCCCGGCCGTGGACATCGACGCCACGGGTACCCGCCGCGAGGAACTCCTGCTCACCCCGGCGGAGTTGACGGCCACCCGCGGACTTCGCCGGGCCCTGCGCTCCCGGGAGGGTGCGCCCGCCGCCCTGGAGACCCTGCTGGAGCGGATGCGGGAGACACCCGGCAACGCCGCCTTCCTGCGCCGCGTCCAGCCGACGCTGCCCGCCGGCTGAGCGGCGCCCCCCGAGAAGGTACGGCGCGGGCATCCGGCATCCCCGGGCATCCGGCATCCGGCATCCGGCATCCGGCATCCGGGAAAGGTGCCGCGTGCGTCATCCGGGTTGCTCCACTGGGCCGTCCGGCCCGGGCAGCGCGCCACTTCACGTCGCCCTTCTTAGGTTGATCGTATGATCACCGGAATCACTCGTCGGACGGCCGTCTCCGCCTGTTCCCTGTGTGTGGCGGGCGTGCTGGCGCTCGCGCCGGCCGCCGCCGCGACCGCGCACCGTGCGGGGGATCCCGCGCCCCCGCGCCCCCGGGCCGCGGTGCCGCGGCCGTCCCTGCTCTTCCACCCGGGCCCCCAGGTCCGGGCACGCCGCGGCGCCCCGGAGGTGCCGGAGGTCTCCGCGCTCTCCTGGGTGGTGGCCGACGCCGGCAGCGGCGAGGTGCTGGCCGCGAACAACGCGCACCGCAGGCTGCCGCCCGCCAGCACGCTGAAGACCCTGTTCGCCCTCACCGTGCTGCCCGGCCTGCCCGCCACCCGGCAGCACACGGTCCGGTACGAGGACCTGGAGGACGTGGGCGAGGGCAGCAGCCTGGTCGGCGTCGAGGAGGGCCACACCTACCAGGTGGCCGACCTGTGGCGCGGCGTCTTCCTCAGCTCGGGCAACGACGCCGTGCACGTGCTCGCCTCCCTGGGCGGCGGCTGGCAGCGGACCGCCGCCAAGATGCAGACCAAGGCCGTCGCGCTGGGGGCCCTGGACACCCATGTGGTCTCCCCCGACGGCTACGACGCCGACGGGCAGGTCTCCTCGGCCTACGACCTGGCGGTCTTCGGGCGCGAGGGCCTGCGCAACCCCGACTTCGCCCGGTACTGCTCCACGGCGCACGCCGAGTTCCCCGGCGACGGGTGGCCGTTCGCGATCGAGAACACCAACCGGCTGCTGACCGGCGAGGACGGCGTGGCGCCGTACCCGGGGCTGATCGGCATCAAGAACGGCTACACCAGCAACGCGGGCAACACCCTCGTCGCGGCCGCACGCCGGGACGGCCGCACCCTGGTCGTCACGGTGATGAACCCGCAGGACGGCGGCGGGTTCGAGGTCTACGAGGAGGCCCGTCAGCTGCTCGACTGGGGTTTCGCGGCGGCCGGGCGGGTGGACCCGGTCGGCTCGCTGGACGCGCTGCGCGCCGCTCCCGCCGCGCCCGCGTCCGCCGCGCCCGTCGCGGCGACCGCAGGGCCGGCGCCGGACGACGACTCGGACTGGCCTGGCACCGTGGCCGTCGCGGGGCTCGCCGGGCTCGGCGCGTTCGCCGTGACCCGGGCCCTCAGGGCCAAGAACGCCCGGGGCGCGGACGGCTGACCGGCCGGCAGGCCCAGCAGCAGGCCCAGCGTGATCCACGTGTAGGCGTTGCTCCCGAGGAACCCGCCGGGGCCCGAGGCGTCGTCGAACCAGAGCCACACCACGCTGGTGCACAGCACCGCGTACAGGGCGCCCGCGAGCCGCGGGTGCCCGGCGCGCGCCAGGACCACGAAGGCCGGCAGCAGCCACACCAGGTGGTGCACCCAGGTGATCGGGCTGACCAGACAGGCGGCCGCCCCGGTGAGGGCGAAGGCCGCCGCCCAGTCCCCGGCCGCCGCGGCCCGCCGGGCGCGCCACGCCCACACGCCGAGCACCAGCAGCACCGCCGCGGCCCACGGCGCGCGGTCCGGTTCGCCGAGGCGGGCGAGGACGCCCTGCAGCGACTGGTTGGAGACGTAGTCGAGGCGGCCGACCCGGCCGGTGTCCCACAGCGCCTCGGTCCAGTAGTAGCGCGACGCTCCCGGGTCCGCCCAGGCGGCGAGGCCGGTCGCGGCGAACGCCACGGCGGCCGCCACCGCCGCGGCACGCCACCGCCGGGCGAGCAGCAACAGGCCGATGAAGAGCGCCGGGGTGAGTTTCACGGCCGCGGCGAGCCCGATCCCGGCGCCCGCCCAGCGGTCCCGCCCGGCCGCGAGCAGCCGGCAGTCGGCGAGGACCAGGGCGAGCAGCACCAGGTTCACCTGGCCGAAGCTGAAGGTGTCCCGCAGCGGCTCGAAGAGGGCCAGCGCGCACAGGGCCAGCGACCACCGGTACCAGCCGTGGCGCCGCCACCCCGGCCCGGCCAGGATCCGCAGCACCACCGCGAGCGCGGCCAGGTTGACCAGCAGGGAGGCGGCGATCGCGGCCGGCCTGCCCAGCGCGGCCAGCGGCAGCAGGGCGAGGGCGGCGAACGGCGGGTAGGTGAAGCCGTACGCCGCCCCCGGTACCCGGTAGTCGTAGATACGGCCACCGTGGGCCAGCCAGGTGTGCACGGTGCCGTAGTAGACGCGCAGGTCGAAGAAGCCGCGCAGCAGCGGGACGGTCGCCGTGAACGCGGTGACGGCAGCGGCGAGCGCGAGGACGAGGAGCAGCCGTCCCCGGTCGGTGCGCGGCGCCGTCCGGACGCTCACGCGGTGCGTCCCGGCGCGGGCGTACGGGCGCTCTGGTGGGCCTGCCACAGGACGGCCAGGCCGAGCAGCACGCCGCAGACGGCGAGCACCAGCAGGCCGGGGTCGGCCGGTCCGCCGCTGGGCAGCACGGCGAGGGCGAGGACGCCGGCCAGGGCGGCCACCCGGTGCCGTACCGGGGCGCTGGGCCCGGCGGCCGCGATGAGGAACAGGCCCCAGAGCACGTACCAGGGGCGGATCGCCGGGCCGAGGACGGCGACGGCCAGCAGGCTCAGGCCGAGGGCGTACACCGGGTGCGGGCGCAGCCGCAGCCAGATCAGCGAGACGGCGGCCGCGGTGGCCGCCAGGCCGAGCAGGTGCCAGGCCGGGACGGCCAGGGGGGCCAGGCCGCTGCCGAGGTGTTCGAGCGCGGCGCGGGTGGCCCGGCCGAGCAGGCTGGTGAGGGCCCAGTTGTGCGGGGAGACGGGGGTGGTCAGGGTGTGGACCCAGCCGTATCCCGTGCCGGCCACGGCGGTCGCGGTGACCGTGGTGGCCGCGGCGGCGGCCGTCGTGAGCGCGATCGCGTGCGACGGGCGCCGGCCGGAGCGGACCAGCAGGGCCACGACGGCGACCAGGCCGAGCGCGGCGGGCGCCTTGACCAGGGCGGCCGACGTGACGAGCACGGCTCCGAGGACGGGCCACCGGCCGCACGCGGCGACCAGGCCGAGTCCGAGCAGCCCCAGCATGAGCGCGTCGTTGTGGGCGCCGGCGACGAGGTGCAGCAGGACCAGCGGGTTGAGGGCGCCGAGCCACAGCGCGGCGGCCGGGTCGGCGCCGCTGTGCCGGGCGAGACGGGGCAGTGCGGCGGCCATGAGGGCCACGCCGAGCAGCGCGAGCAGGCGCATGCCGAGCAGTCCGGCGGGCAGCCGGCCGTGGGTCAGTCCCGACAGCGCGGACGCCAGGGCCAGGAAGGCCGGCCCGTAGGGGGCGGCCGTGTGCTGCCACACGGGGGCGACCTCGTGGGCCAGTGGGCCGCCGAGCCGGGCGGGTCCCTGGGTGTACACGTCCATGTGGGCGTCGACCATGGCGCCCTGTGCGAGGTAGCTGTAGACGTCCCGGCTGAACAGCGGCGGGGCGAGCAGCAGGGGGGCCGCCCAGACGGTCAGGACCAGCAGCAGGGACCGCTGGGACGGTGGGCGCGGGCCGCGCACCAGCCGGCCGAGCAGCATCCAGGCGGCGGTCAGCAGCACGACGCCGAAGTAGACGGCGACCAGTCCGAGCGCGGCCCGTGCGGGGGCGGGCGCGAGGTGGTCCCGGACGGGCAGGGCGCCCGCGGTCTCACCGCCCAGGGCGAGGAAGACGGTACCGGTCAGGCCCAGCACCTGGCAGCGGCGGAGGGCGACGGGGTGGTCGACGGAAGGGGTCTGGTCAACGGGAACGGTCTTGGCCGGCACGCGGGCAGCGTGGCAACGCGGGATGGCCGCGAGACGACGCCGGACCCTCGTGGCCGGGGCCGCCGGGTGACCGGTCGGTGGCCCGCGCAAGCCGGCGGCGGCAGGACCGCTTTAGAACACCGACAGGCCGGTCAGTGTCGTGAACCGGTCGAGGGCCGCCACCCCGGCCACCGAGTTGCCGCGCTCGTCCAGCCCCGGGCTCCACACGCACAGCGTGCACCGGCCCGGTACGACCGCGATGATCCCGCCGCCCACCCCGCTCTTGCCGGGCAGGCCGACGCGGTAGGCGAAGTCGCCGGCCGCGTCGTACGTGCCGCAGGTCAGCATCACGGCGTTGACCTGCTTGGCCTGGCTGCGGGTGAGCAGCCGGGTGCCGTCGGAGCGGATGCCGTGCCGGGCGAGGAAGGTGGTGGCGAGGGCCAGGTCGCCGCAGGAGGCGGCGACGGAGCACTGCCGGAAGTACTGGTCGAGCAGGACGGGCACGTCGTTGTCGATGTTGCGGTAGGACGCCATGAAGTGGGCGAGGGCCGCGTTGCGGTCGCCGTTCGCGGTCTCGGAGGCCGCGATCTCCTTGTCGAAGTCCAGCGCGGGGTTGCCGCTCTCGGCACGCAGGAAGGCCAGCAGTTCCCCGGCCGCGTCGCCGGTACGGGTCTGGAGGCGGTCCGTCACGACGAGCGCGCCCGCGTTGATGAAAGGATTCCTCGGAATGCCGTTCTCGTACTCCAGCTGCACCAGCGAGTTGAACGGGTTGCCGGAGGGTTCCCGGCCCACGTGCTCCCAGAGTTCGTCGCCCTCCCGGGCCAGGTCCAGGGCGAGCGTGAAGACCTTGGTGATGGACTGCGCCGAGAAGGGCTGCCGCCACTCCCCCACCCCGTACACCGTGCCGTCCAGCTCGGCGACGGCCATGCCGAAGCTGCGGGGATCGCGGGCCGCCAGGGCCGGGATGTAGTCGGCGGGACGTCCGCGGCCGGGCGTGCGCTCCATCTCCTCGGCGATGCGCTCCAGGACCGGCAGGAAGGCGAGGGACGACGTCGTTGTCATGATCACCATTGTGCCTCTGGCCGGTCCTGGCGCGTAACCGCACGGGCCCGGCGGGGTCAGGCGGCGGGTGCCCCGCTACCGGCCAGGATCTCGGGACGCAGCAGGTCGGCGAGCCGCCCGGCGGGCAGCAGGCCCTTCTCCAGCACCAGCTCGGCCACGCCCCGGCCGGTGGCCAGGGCCTCCTTGGCGATGTCGGTGGCGGCCGTGTACCCGATGTGCGGGTTGAGCGCGGTGACCAGGCCGATGGAGTTCTCGACGGTCGCGCGCAGCACCTCGGTGTTGGCGGTGATGCCGTTCACGCAGCGCTCGGCGAGGACGAGGCAGGCGCGGCGCAGGTGGGTGATCGACTCGGACAGGGAGTGCAGGATGATCGGCTCGAAGGCGTTGAGCTGGAGCTGCCCGGCCTCGGCGGCCATGGTGATGGCCACGTCGTTGCCGATCACCTCGAAGGCGACCTGGTTGACGACCTCGGGGATGACCGGGTTGACCTTGCCGGGCATGATCGACGAACCGGCCTGGACCGGCGGCAGGTTGATCTCGCCCAGGCCCGCGCGCGGGCCCGAGGAGAGCAGGCGCAGGTCGTTGCAGCTCTTGGAGAGCTTGACGGCGATCCGCTTGAGCACGCCCGACATCTGCACGAAGGCGCCGCAGTCCTGGGTGGCCTCGACCAGGTTGGCCGCGGTGACCAGGGGCAGTCCGGTGATCGCGGCGAGGTGCCTGCGGGCGGCCTCGGCGTAGCCGGCCGGGGCGTTGAGTCCGGTGCCGATGGCGGTGGCGCCGAGGTTGATCTCCTGGACCAGCTCGACGGCCTCGGCGAGCCGGCTGCGGTCCTCGTCCAGCATCACGGCGAACGCCGAGAACTCCTGGCCGAGGGTCATCGGCACCGCGTCCTGGAGCTGGGTGCGGCCCATCTTCAGCACGTCGCGGAACTCGACGGCCTTGTGCGCGAAGGAGTCCTGGAGGACGGCCATCGCCTTGAGCAGGCCGCGCACCGCGAACACGGTCGCGATCTTGACGGCGGTGGGGTAGACGTCGTTGGTCGACTGGCCGAGGTTGACGTCCTCGTTGGGGTGCAGGTGCGCGTAGGCGCCCTTGGCGTGGCCGAGCAGCTCCAGCGCGCGGTTGGCCACGACCTCGTTGGCGTTCATGTTGGTGGACGTGCCCGCGCCGCCCTGGATGACGTCCACGACGAACTGGTCGTGCAGCGCGCCGGCGCGTATCTCGCGGCAGGCGGCGACGATCGCGGCGGCCTTGCGGGGCTCGAGCAGGCCGAGTTCCTCGTTGGCGAGGGCGGCGGCCTCCTTGACGGCGGCCAGGGCGTCGATCAGGTGCGGGTAGGCGGAGATGGGGGTGCCGGTGATCGGGAAGTTCTCCGTGGCACGCAGGGTGTGGACACCCCAGTAGGCGTCGGCGGGTACGTCCCGGTCGCCGAGCAGGTCGTGCTCGCTACGGGTGGCGGCGGTCATGAGGGTGCGGGACCACTTTCTGTTTCTGGGGTACGGGGGTGCGGGCGCCCCGGGCGGTGGGGCGCCGGGCGGCACCGGCGGAGGTCAGGCGCAGGCCGGCAGTTCGACGGGGTCCAGCGCGCGCACCGGCCGCACGGAGCCGACCGGCCTCCCGCCGCCGAGCAGCGGCTCACCGGCGAACGCGGTCAGCAGGGCCGGGTCGACGCCCGCCCGGGCCAGCGCGGCCGCCGCGACCGGGACGCGCGCCCGGTTCGCGCCGTCGGCGATCTTGACCGCGACGGCCCGGCCGTCGGGCAGCGCGGCCACCTGGACGCCCTCGAAGCCGTCCTTGGAGAGCAGCCCGGGGACGGCCCGCATCAGCGCGGCCACGTCGCGCCGGGTGCCGGAGGCCGTCTCGGGGTGCTCGCGCATCGCGTCCGCCACCCGGGCCTCGGGCGTGCCCGGGACGGCCGAGGTGATGCGGGACAGGGCGCGGGCGAGGCCGTGCAGGGATATGGCGAACAGCGGCGCGCCGCAGCCGTCCACGGTGACCCCGGCGGCCCGCTGGCCGGTCAGGTCCTCGACGGCGTCGGCGACGGCCCGCTGGAGCGGGTGCGCGGCGTCCAGGTAGTCGGTCAGGGTCCAGCCGTTGAGCTTGGCGGTCCACAGCATGGCGGCGTGCTTGCCGGAGCAGTTCTGGGCGAGGCGGGAGGGCTGCCTGCCGTCGCGGACCCAGGCGTCGCGCTCGACGGGGTCGTACGGCATGTCGGGCACGTTGCCCAGGTCGTCCTCGGTGAGGCCGGCGAGGTCGAGGATGCGCCGGGTGCCGGCGAGGTGCCGCTCCTCGCCGGAGTGGCTCGCTGCGGCCAGCGACAGCAGGTCGCCGTCGAGCGGCAGCCCGGCCCGCAGCATGGCCACGGCCTGGACGGGCTTGAGGGCCGAGCGCGGGTAGAACGCGGCCTCGATGTCGCCGAGCTGCAGCTCGACCCGGCCGTCGGCGCCGAGGACGACGACGGAGCCGTAGTGGATGCCCTCGACGACCCCGCCGCGGACGAGGTGGGCGACGGGAGCGTGGAGGGGCTCGCGGACCAGGGGTGCGTCCGCGGGGGAACCGTTGTACATGGTTGCCTGCTTGTCGTGGGTCGCGGCGCGGATCACGCGCCGCCGGTGGGATACGTACGCGCCGGGGCCAGGTGACGGCCAGTGCGCGCGGGGTTCTGCGGGACCGGCCCGGACGTCGCCGCCGGGTGCGGGGCACAGTCGACGCGGCGCGAGCCCCGGCCGGGTGTCGCCGCCGGCCGGGGGGCACCACCGGCAGGGCGCGGGGCGTCGCCGGAAGGGAGCGGGCCGGGCGCGGACCGCGGGGCGTTCATGTTCCGGTTCCGGCTTCCGTGGGGTCCGGGCGTCCGGCGCGCACGATGTCGGTGAGGGTCGTCTCGACGCGGTCGAGGTGGTGGCTCATCGCCTCGACGGCGTCGTGCTCGCAGCCGTCCACCAGCGCCTCGACGATGGCCCGGTGCTCCCGGTTGGACTGCTCCCGGCGTCCGCCCAGCTCGTTGAGGAACGCCGACTGGCGCGCCAGCGCGTCGCGGATCTCCTCGATGACCCGGCGGAAGACGGGGTTCTGGGCGGCCTCGGCGACGGCGAGGTGGAAGAGGCTGTCCATCGCGACCCACGCGGTGGTGTCCGTCTCCCGCTCCATCCGGTCCAGGAGGTGGGCCAGGCGGTCCAGGTCCTCCGGGGTGCGGCGCGCGGCGGCGTACCCGGCCACCGGGATCTCGATGTGGCGGCGTACCTCCAGCAGGTCGCTGGCCGCGTAGTCGCCGAAGGTGGGGTCCTCGACGGCGCTCGCGACGACGAAGGTGCCCTTGCCGGTCCGGGAGACCGTCAGCCCCATCGTCTGCAGCGCGCGCAGCGCCTCGCGCAGGACGGGCCGGGACACCTCGAGGGTGCGGCACAGCTCGGCCTCGGAGGGGAGCTTGTCGCCGATCGTGTAGTCGCCGCGCTCGATGGCGCCGCGAAGGTGGCCGAGGACCGCTTCCATCGCGCTGACGCGCCGCGGTGCCGGCACACCTGTCTGGCTGTCTGACAGGTTCACGGGAGCGATCCTGCGTTCCGCGGCGGCGGGCTGTCAAGCCGGACGTATGAAAAATTCACGGGGTGCGCCACCTGCGTTCAGGTGGCGCACCCCGTGGGTGGGCTGCGGTCTTCGCTCAGCTGTTGAGCGTGCCGGTGGCGAGCAGGCCGAGGAGCGCGCCGCCGACGACGATCCGGTAGATCACGAAGGCGTTGAAGGAGTGCTTGGCGACGAACTTCAGCAGCCACGCGATGGACGCGTAGGCGACCACGAAGGACACGAGGGTGCCGACGGCGAGCGGGGCGGCGCCGACGCCCGCGCCGAGGGCGTCCTTCAGCTCGTAGATGCCGGCGCCGGTGAGGGCCGGGATGCCGAGGAAGAACGACAGGCGGGTGGCGGCGACGCGGTCCAGGTCCAGGATGAGCGCGGTGGACATGGTGGCGCCGGAGCGGGAGAAGCCGGGGAACAGCAGCGCGAGGATCTGCGAGCAGCCGACCCACATCGCGTCCTTGAACGAGGTGTCGTCCTCACCACGCTTGTGCCGGCCCATCTGGTCGGCGGCCCACATCACGCCGGAGCCGACGATCAGGGAGGCGGCGACCACCCAGAGCGAGGCGAGGGGACCGTCGATCAGCGGCTTGGCCGCGAGGCCGACCACGACGATGGGGACGGTCGCGGCGATCACCCACCAGGCGAACTTGTAGTCGTGGTGGTGGCGCTCCTCGCGGTTGGTCAGACCACGGAACCAGGCCGAGACGATCCGCTTGATGTCCTTGAAGAAGTACACGAGCACGGCGGCGATGGCGCCGACCTGGATGACGGCCGAGAAGCCGACGACGGACTTGTCGTCGACGGGGATGTTCATGAGCCCCTCGACGATCTTGAGGTGGCCGGTGGAGGACACGGGGAGGAACTCGGTCACCCCCTCGACGACTCCGAGGACGACGGCTTGACCGACGGAGATGGCGCTCATGGGATCCAGTTCTGAGGAGAGTTGGTCGACAGTGCTGTAGACAGTACTTACTATGCCGGGCCGTACGCCACGCGCCTAGGTCGTGAGGGCGCCGGCGAGGGCGACGCCCGCGAAGGCGGCGGCGAGCCCCGCCACGAGACTCGCGACGACGTTGGCGGCAGCGTAGAGCCCCGCACCCGCCTCGGTCAGCCGCAGGGTCTCGTAGGAGAAGGTCGAGTACGTCGTGAGGGCTCCGCACAGGCCGGTGCCGATCAGCAGTTGCAGGTGCGGACCTGCGGCTCCGGCCGACACGGCACCGGTGAGCAGCCCCAGGACGAGGCTGCCGGTGACGTTCACCACGAAGGTGCCCCAGGGGAAGACCGAGTCGTGTCCGGCCTGTACGGCGCGGTCGGTGAGGTAGCGCAGGGGCGCGCCGACCACGGCCCCGGCGATGACCAGCAGCCAGTTCACTCCGACTTCTCACCCTTCGGCTTCCGGCCCCTCGCCTTGGGGCTCTTCGTGTCCCCGCCCGGCCCGGGCGGACGGCCCACGTAGCGGATGACCTCGCACGCGTCGAGGGTCACCAGCCCCTCCGTGACCAGTTCGTCGAGCTGCGGCAGGAAGGCCCGGACCCGTTCCTCGGTGTCCACCACGACGATGGCGACCGGCAGGTCCTCGCTCAGGGAGAGCAGCCGGGAGGTGTGGATGCGGGAGGAGGCGCCGAACCCCTCGATGCCGCGGAAGACGCTGGCCCCGGCGAGGCCGGCCGCGTGCGCGCGGTGCACGATCTCGGAGTAGAGGGGCTTGTGGTGCCAGGTGTCGTCCTCGCCGATGTACACGGTGAGCCGCAGGGCCCGGCCGCCGAGGGATGTCATGGCTGCCTCCGGACGAGGACCGAGCGGGCGGCGGCCGAGGCCAGCCACACCGCCGCGAGCGCCGCGACGAGCGTCGCGGCGAGGTAGGCGAGGCCGGTGCCGGGGCGACCGGCGCCGACCAGCCTGCGGATGTCGACGGCGTAGGTGGAGAAGGTGGTGAAGCCGCCGAGCACGCCGGTGCCGAAGAAGGGGCGGACCAGGCGGTGCGCGGGCCGGACGTCGGTGATCAGCACCATGAACACACCCATGACGGCGCAGCCGACGACGTTGGTCCAGAAGGTCGCCCAGGGGAACCCGCCGGGCGGCGTGGGCCAGGCCAGGGCGAACCCGTAGCGGGCCACGGCGCCGAGGGCGCCGCCCGCGGCGACCACCGCCACGACGGGGGCCTGGGCGCGCCACTCGGCCCGCCGCGCGGGTGCCCGGCGGGCGCGGAGGCTCTCGGCATCCGGGGCTGTCATGCTGTGCGTCTCCTGTCCGGCCCGCCCTCACGGGTGATCACGGCCGGGCACCAGCGTACCGCCGGGTCAGCGGGCGGCGGGCAGCGCGCAGACGGCGACGCCGGGCTCCCAGAGACTGCCGAGCACCAGGTGCCGGCCGGCCCGGCAGACGCTGGTGACCATGCGGAAGCCGGACCGGCGGCGGGTGAGGCGGTGGACGACGGTGCCGTCGTCGTCCAGGGCCATCACCCCGATGGTGCCGCCCGGCCGGAAGGGGGCGCGGACGGCGGCCCGGGCGGCGGTGCGGCGCACGGCGGCGGGTGCGCGGTGCAGCAGGTCGAGCGGGGGGACCCGGGGGCCGGCGAGGGCGACCCATACGGGTCCGTCCGGGCCCTCGCGCCACAGGTTGTCGGGCATGCCGGGGAGCTCGGCGAAGGGTTCGGCCCGGCCGGCGCGCGGTCCGGTGAGGTGGTAACGGGTGAGGCGGCAGGCGCCGGTCTCGGCGATCACCAGGAACGAGCCGTCGGCGCTCGGGGCGAGGCCGTTGGCGAACTGCAGCCCGTCGAGCAGGACTTCGGGCTCCGAGGCGTCCGGCGCGAGGCGGAGCAGGCGTCCGGTGCCGGAGTGTTCCACGATGTCGCCGATCCAGTGGTCCAGCGGGTGCCGGCGGCTGGAGACGGTGAAGCAGAGGCTGCCGTCGGCGAGGGCGACCACGTTGCTGCAGAACCGCAGCCGCTCCCCCGCCGCCGAGTCGGCGAGGACGTGCACGGCGCCGCCGGGCTCCACGCGCAGCAGGCCGCGTTCGGCGTCGCAGACCAGCAGGGCGCCGTCCGGGAGGAGTTCCAGGCCGAGCGGGCGGCCGCCGGTGTCGGCGAGCGTCTCGACGCGGGCCGTGTCCGGGTCCCCGAGGTGTCGGATGCGCAGGATGCGGCCGTCCTCGGTGCCGGTGAGGACCCGTCCTTCGGGGTCGGCCACCACGTCCTCGGGGCCGCGGCCGCCGAGGGCGACGTAGTGGAGGGGGACGAGTGCGGTCGTCATGGGGGTTCCTGTCCTTCGCCGTCCGTGCGGTCCGTCCTCGTGGCCGGCCGTGAGGCCGTTTCCTAGCAGGCGGCGCCGGTTGTCACCACCCCTTCTCGAACATCCTGGCCACCTCGGCGATGCGGACCTCGTCGCGCCGGTAGTAGGTGCGACAGCGGATCCGGCGGGTGCGCAGCAGGCCGAGGCGGGTGAGGAGGTCGAGATGTGCGCGTGCGGTCCGGCGCGGCACCCCGAGCCTGGCGGCCAGGGCCCGGGCGGTGACGCCCCGCTCGCCGGGATCGCCGGGTCCCGGTCCGGGGAAGTTGGCCGCGGGGTCCTTCAGCCAGTCCAGGATGTCCCGCCGCGTGTGTCCCGAGGGAGTCCTCAGCATGGGTTCCGCCTCCGTCCGGCCTCCTCATGCGCGTGCTCCCACTGTGTCGCAGCCGGGGCGGTCGCGTCCGCGAGTCGGTGTCCCTTTGTCCGGTACCGAACGGGCGTACGACCAGGGGGGCCGGGGCGTCCGGCCCGGAGCAGCGGGGAGGGCCGGGCCGTCGCCGCACGGCCGGGCCCGTGGTGGTTCAGCGGTGGCCGAACCACGTCGCGCCGGACGGGGCGGCGAAGCGGCCCGCGGCGCGCTCGCCCGTCAGTGGTTCGGTGCCGGAGGGCTGGTGCCGGGTGGTTCGGCGCGAGCGGTCGCGGCACGGGCCGGGCGCGACGACCGGTCAGGATCGGAGAAGCGGCCGGGGCCTGCCCCGGCCTAGCGTGGAAGCACCGGCGGGGAACCCGTCGGCACCGCACCGCGAAGGAGAGTCCCATGACCGCCGGCCTGCAGACGATCATCTACCCCGTCAAGGACCTGGAGAAGGCCAAGGCCGTGTTCGCCGCCCTGCTCGGGGTCGAGCCGTACGCCGACGAGCCGTACTACGTCGGCTACAAGGCCGAGGGCCAAGACGTCGGCCTCGACCCGAACGGGCACGCCAAGGGGCTGACCGGGCCGGTGCCGTACTGGCACGTCACCGACCTGCGCGAGCGGCTCGCGGCGCTGCTGGAGGCGGGCGCCGAGCTGCTGCAGGACGCCCAGGACGTCGGCGGCGGCAGGCTGATCGCCTCCGTGAAGGACGCCGACGGCAACCTGGTGGGCCTGCTCCAGGACCCGTCCGCCTGAGCCCGCGCGGCGCCTTGCGCCCGCACTAGTTGCACACTCAACGATTGGCCGGATCGGTGCTACGGTGCGGGTATGGCAGTCAAGACGGCCGACGCCCGGCTCGAGGAGCGCTGGCGTGACATCCTCTCGGTGCACGCGCGCACGATGTGCGAGATAGACCGCGTACTGCACCCGCACGGGCTGGGCGCGAGCGACTTCGAGGTGCTGGACCTGCTCGCCGCCGAGGCGCCCGCGCACGGCGACCAGTGCCGGGTGCAGAACCTGGTCGGACGGGTCCATCTCAGCCAGAGCGCGCTGTCCCGGCTGATCGGCCGGCTGGAGAAGGAGGGCCTGGTCGAGCGTTCGGTGTGCGCGGAGGACCGGCGCGGGGTGTGGGTCGCCCTCACCCGCAAGGGCCGCGACCTGCACGCCGAGGTGCTGCCGCTGCAACGGGCCGTGCTGGAGCGGATGCTGGCCGAGCGGGCGGGCTGAGACCGGTCGCGAAAGCGGCCCTAGCAGGTCAGTTCCGTCCCGTCCGGCAGCACCTCCACCCCGAGAGCGGCCACCCGCGCGTGTTCCGGTGAGCGCGGGTCGAGCAGCGGATTGGTGTTGTTCAGGTGGGTGTAGACCCGGCGCGCGCCGGGGTGGCGGGCCAGCGCCTCCAGTGAGCCGCCGGGTCCGGTGACCGGCAGATGGCCCATGGCCGCCTGCCCGGCGCCCTTGCGCACCGCCGTGCCCATCTCGTCGGCCGCGAAGAAGGTCCCGTCCAGCAGCACGCAGTCGGCCGTCGCGCACAGGCCGTCCAGCACCGGGCTCCAGGCGCCGACGCAGGGCGCGTACACCAGCACTCCCCCGCTCGCCAGGTCCTCCACCCGGTACGCCGTGACCCACGGGCCGGGCTCGGACGCCCCGGACGGCACGTACTTGGGGATCTTGCCGCCCACCTGGTGGGCGGTGACGACCAGCCCGCCGGAGAGCACGAACCCGCCGTCGGCCAGGCTGTCGGGCCACTCCCAGGCGGCGTAGCGGCCCAGGGCCGCGCGTGCGGGGGCGAGGACGGAGCGGACCGGCGGGGCCGCGTAGACCGTGAGCCCGGCCGCTCCGCGCAGTTCGGACATGCCGGTGACGTGGTCGGCCTCGGCGTCGGTGAGCAGCACGCCGCGCAGCGGGGTGTCGCGCGGGCCCGGGCCGGGCCACAGGGCCGGGGTCCCGGTGAGCTGGGCGCGCAGGTCGGGCGAGGCGTTGAGCAGCCACCAGTCGCGTCCGTTGCCGCTGACGGCGGCGCACTCCTGGGTCCGGGAGGGCAGTTCGCCCCGCCGGGCCGCCGCGCACAGCGCGCAGGCGCAGTTCCACTGCGGGAAGCCGCCGCCTGCGGCGGTGCCCAGCAGGACGATCCTCACGGCCATCGGCTCCTTCGCACGCGTGCCCATCCTCCGCCAGGGTCTTCCCGGCCGGAGGCGCGGAACTACTCGAACACGGGGGGCAGTTCCGGCCGTCCTGGGCCGGGCCTGCGGTCCACCGGCCGCTGGGGCGGGATCGGCGCGGCGGAGAAGTCGCGGGGGCCGGTCCACAGCGCGGGCACGGCGTCGCAGCGACGGCACAGCTCGTAGGCGACCGCCTCGTAGTTGACCCGCCAGCCCCGGAAGTGCGGCCAGGCGTCCTCGGGGCCGCGCTCCGCCCGGAAGCCGGCCTCGGTCAGCATGGCCACCGCCTCGTCGAACTCGGCGAAGGTCAGCAGGATCGGGCTGCCGGGCGAGGGGTCGGGCTCGAACGGGATGCGCAGCACTCGGGCGATGTCGCGCAGGGCGCTGAACCCGGCGCGCAGCACCAGGCGCGCCTCCGGCGGTGCCTGGCGCGGGTCCAGCGCGAGCTGGAGGGCGGCCGCGTCCATGACGGCGACGAGACCGACCAGCCAGCTGCGGTGCGGGCGCGGGGAACGGAAGGTCAGCAGGGTCGGGTACGTCGAGTGGCTCTCGCCCATGTCCGAGGCCAGGCGTTCCCAGTCGCGGTACAGCTGGGGCAGCGCGGTCTCGGTGTCCACCAGCCACTGGCGGGCGAGGATCTCCGGCCCCCAGGCGGGTTCGCCGGCCCGCGCCTGGAGCAGGGTGACCTCCAGTTCACGGCGGTTGTAGGCGCCGTACAGGGTGGGCAGGTAGGCGATCTGGAGAGCGATCAGCACGGGTCCCGTGGCCGCGGCGACGAAGTCGAGCACGGACAGCTTCAGCCGGGCCTCGCTGGCGAACCCGAGCGTGAACAGGCTGGAGCCGGCCTCGCGGAACGCGGTCGCCCAGGAGAGCGGGGACAGCGCGTAGAGCAGGAGGCCGTATCCGAGCAGCGCCCCGCCGAGCCAGGTGGCGAGCATGCCGATCAGCATCAGCGGGGCGAGCCAGGTCTGCACGCGGTCGATAGCGTCGTAGCCGCCGCGCGGGGCGGTGAGCCGCAGGAGCCTGCGCAGCATCCACCACAGCCGGAAGACCAGCGCGGAGTAGAGGCCCCTGGGCACCACCAGGGTGCGCAGGATGCTGCTGAACACCAGGAGCAGGACGACTGCGCCGAGTCCGCCGGCCACCCCGGAGATCCATTCCATGGGGGCATTCTGGCGCCTGCACGCGGCAGGTGGCGGCTCACCTCGCCAGCAGGGTGCGCACCCCCTGGGAGGTCAGCGTCAGGCCGTGCTCGGAGCTGCCGTCGATGGCAAGCGAGAGGTCGTCGGCCGGCCACTGGGAGGCGAGGGCGCCGAGCGGGATCAGGCGGTAGCGGGAGACGAACGGCAGCAGGTCGGCCATCGTCCCCTCGGAGGTGAACACGGGGACGACCTGGTCGCCGTCGCTCTGTTCCAGGACGGGCAGGGCGACGGTGGTGGGTTCGGCGCCGTCCCCGTCCAGCGCGTCGTCCGGCACCGGGACGAGGACGTCGCTGTGCGCGAGGGTGTCCAGGGCGGCCTGGTCCTCGGCGTTCACCGCCAGCGCGTCGAGCGCCTGCTGGGCCGGCGTCGGAAGGTCGTCGTGTGCGGGTGTCTCCATGGCAGGTCCCCAGGTAGCGGTGGTCGTACGGTCACGCACGGGCAGAACACACCCGGGCGTGCTTCCGCGTCGCGTACCCAGGGGGGAGGGGGGCATGCGTGAGGATCCGGCGGAGGGACGGTGCCCGTCGCGCACACCGTCCCGGGGCGGCGGAGCGGCTCCTTCCGGCGCGGCCACCATCGAGATCAAGTGCGGCGACCCATCGAGATCAAGTGCGGCGACCTCGCCTGCGCCCTGGCGCACTGCAATGCCCTCGGGCACCCCGTTCGACCCGAACGCCTGACGCCCGGCACGCGTCGGGGCCCGTACCCGCCGCCGCGTACGCTGATCAGGTGCCTGAGTCCCGCCTGCGCCGTGTCGCCGTTCTCGTGCTCGAAGGGGCCAAGCCGCTCGACGTGGGCATCCCGGCACAGGTGTTCACGACCCGCGCCAGCATGCCGTACGAGGTACGGGTCTGCGGTGCCGCGCCCGGTCTCGTGACCGGTGGTGACGGGCTGTCGTACCACGCGGCGCACGGCCTGGACGCGCTGGAGTGGGCGGACATCGTCTTCATCCCCGGCTACCGCTTCCCGGACCGCGAGGACCCGCCGCCTCCCGTCGTGGACGCGCTGGTCGCCGCCCACCGCCGGGGCGCACGGCTCGCCGCCATCTCCACCGGCGCCTTCGCGCTCGCGGCCACCGGTCTGCTCGACGGCCGGCGCGCCACCACCCACTGGCACTACGCCCGGGCGCTGGCGGCGAAGCACCCGCTCGTCCGGGTCGACGAGAACGTGCTGTTCGTCGACGAGGGCAGCGTGCTGACGTCGGCGGGCGCCGCGTCGGGCATCGACCTGTGCCTGCACATCCTGCGCGGCGACCTGGGCGTCGCCGCCTCGAACCACGCGGCCCGGCGCCTGGTCGCGGCACCGTACCGCAGCGGCGGCCAGGCCCAGTACGTGCCGCGCAGCGTGCCCGAGCCGCTCGGCGAGCGGTTCGCCGCCACCCGCGAGTGGGCACTGCACCGGCTCGGCGAGCCGCTCGGCCTCGACGCGCTGGCCCGGCACGCCGGGGTGTCGGCGCGCACGTTCTCCCGTCGGTTCGCCGAGGACACCGGGTACACGCCCATGCAGTGGGTCATGCGCGCCCGCATCGACATGGCCAGGGAGCTGCTGGAGCGTTCGGAGCGCAGCGTGGAGCAGATCGCCGCCGACGTCGGTCTGGGCACCGGCGCGAACCTGCGGCTGCACTTCCAGCGCATCCTCGGCACCACCCCGAGCGACTACCGGCGCACCTTCGCGCAGGGCGAGTAGCCGGCGGCTGGCGCGATCCTTTCGAACCATGGCGATCGCGCCGCTGTCCCGTCCGGGGCGCCGCACGCGACCCTGGTGGCGAACCGAAGGGACACCATTCATGACGCGTATCGCCATCAACGGATTCGGCCGCATCGGACGCAATGTGCTGCGCGCCCTGCTCGAACGCGACAGCGACCTCGAGGTCGTGGCCGTGAACGACCTCACGGAGCCCGCCACCCTCGCGCGGCTCCTCGCCTACGACACGACGGCCGGCCGGCTCGGCCGCCCGGTGACCGTCGACGGGGACACCCTCGTCGTGGACGGCCGTCGCATCAAGGTGCTCGCCGAGCGTGAGCCGGGCAAGCTGCCCTGGGCCGAACTCGGCGTGGACATCGCGCTGGAGGCGACCGGCCGCTTCACCTCGGCCGAGGCCGCCCGCGCCCACCTCGACGCGGGCGCGAAGAAGGTGCTCGTCAGCGCGCCGTCCGACGGCGCCGACGTCACCCTCGCGTTCGGGGTCAACACCGACGCCTACGACGCGGACCTGCACACGGTCGTCTCGAACGCCTCGTGCACCACCAACGCGCTCGCGCCGCTGGCCGCCGTGCTCGACGAACTCGCCGGTATCGAGCACGGGTTCATGACGACGGTGCACGCCTACACCCAGGAGCAGAACCTCCAGGACGGCCCGCACCGCGACGCCCGCCGGGCCCGCGCCGCCGCGGTCAACATCGTGCCCACGAGCACGGGCGCCGCGAAGGCGATCGGCCTGGTGCTGCCGAACCTCGACGGCAAGCTGTCGGGCGACTCGATCCGGGTGCCGGTCCCCGTGGGCTCCATCGTCGAGCTGAACACGACCGTCGCGCGCGACGTGACCCGTGAGGACGTCCTGGCGGCGTACCGCGCGGCGGCCGAGGGGCCGCTCGCCGGGGTCCTGGAGTACTCGGAGGACCCGCTGGTGTCGGCGGACATCGTCGGCAACCCGGCCTCCTCGATCTTCGACTCGGCGCTCACCCGCGTCGAAGGCCGTCACGTCAAGGTGGTCGCCTGGTACGACAACGAGTGGGGCTTCTCCAACCGGGTGATCGACACCCTGCAGCTCCTCGCCGGCCGCTGACCGCCCGGGACGGCCCCCGCACGCCGGGGGCCGTCCCGCCGCGTCGCGGTCCCCTGGCCCCGCGCGCTCAGCTGCCGGTCGCGCCCCCGGCCAGGTGGTCGCCGCCGCCGTCCAGCGGCAGCGCGCGGGCGACGAGGAGGGCGACGTCGTCGTGCCCGGCGGGGTCGCGGAGCTGGCGCAGGAGCCGGTCGCAGGTCTCCTCCACGGAGGAGTACGGCGGCGCCAGCAGGCGCAGCAGGTCGGCCAGCCGTTCGTCGATGGGGTCGTGGCGGGTCTCGACCAGGCCGTCGGTGTACAGGACGAGGTGGTCGCCCGGCTGCAGGTCCAGCGTGGTCGTCTCGAAGGGCACGCCGCCGACGCCGAGCGGGGTGCCGGTGGGCAGGTCGAGCAGTTCGGGCGGCTTGCCCGCGCGCACCAGCACCGGGGGCAGGTGCCCGGCGGAGGCCACCTGGATGCGGCGGTGGTCCGGGTCGTACACGACGTAGACGCAGGTCGCGATGTAGGGATCGAGACCGTGCGTGATCTTGTCGAGGTGGGTGAGGATCCGGGCCGGGTCCAGGTCCAGGTCGGCGAGGGTGGAGGTGGCGGTGCGCAGCCGGCCCATGGTGGTCGCGGCCGGGATGCCGCTGCCCATGACGTCGCCCACCGTCAGAACGGTCCGGCCGCCGTCGAGCGGGATGACGTCGTACCAGTCGCCGCCGACCTCGCTGAAGGCCTGGGCGGGCAGATAGCGGGCGGCGACCTCCAGGCCGGGGTGGTGGGGCGTGAGCTGCGGCAGCAGGCTGCGCTGGAGGGTCTCGGCGGCGCTGCGGATGTGCTGGTGCAGGACCGCGTTGTCGATGCTCAGCGCGGCGGACGAGGCGAGCTCGCAGGCGAGGGTCAGGTCGTCCTCGTCGAACGGCAGCGGGTTGCGGGCGCGGGCCAGGCCCATGACGCCGATGACCTGGCCGCGGGCGATGAGCGGGACCGCCATGTCGGTGTGCACCCCGGCCTTGGCGAGCAGACGGGCGGCGTCGGGATCGGTGGCGATCCGGGGGATGTCGCGCCGCTCCAGATGGGTGATCAGCTGGGGGCGGCCGGTGCGGATGCAGTGGGCCGCCGGGTGGTCGGCGTGGTAGGTGGTGAGGCTGCCGGGCGGAACGATCGCCTCGGTGGCGTCGGTGGGGTAGGCGGTCTTCACGGCCAGGGCGCGGAACAGCGCCGGGCCCTCGCCGACGTCCCCGCGGCCCGTCTGCAGGACGGAGTCCAGGAGGTCCACGGCGACCATGTCGGCCAGGTCGGGCACCACGACGTCGGCGAGCTCCCGGGCGGTGCGCTCCACCTCCAGGGTGGTGCCGATCCGCGCCGAGCCCTTCGCGATCAGGCGCAGGCGCTGCTGGGCCTGGTCGGCCTTCACGGCCGCCCGGTAGCGGTCGGTGACGTCGACCACCACGGTGGCGAGGCCCAGGACGCTGCCGTGGTGGTCCTCCAGCCGGTAGAACGACGCCGCCCACGCGTGGTCGTGGTCGGGGTCGGCGGCGGTGCGCCCCACCACCTGCTGGTCGACCACCGGCAGGCCCGAGATCAGGACCTGCCGCATCACGGTCTCCGCGCCGAGGAACGGGGTGCCGGGCAGGATGTCGCGGAAGCCACGGCCGAGGTGCTCGTCCTCGGGGACGCCGTGCATGGCCGCGAGCGCCGGGTTGATGGCCAGGTACCTCAGGTCGGCGTCGAGGACCGCCAGCCCGATCGGTGCCTGGGTGACCAGCCGGGTGGACAGGGCCAGGTTGCGCTCCACCTGGCGCAGGGTGGTCCGGTCGGTGGCCAGGCCCAGGGCGTAGTGGTCGCCCTGGTTGTCCGTGAGCCGCATGTTGCGGAATTCGACCATCCGGGTGCTGCCGTCCTTGTGCCGGACGGGGAAAGCCCCCGCCCAGCCGCGCCCCGTCGCCATCACCTCGGCGAACAGCGTGATCGCCGCGTCCTGGTGTTCGGGGTGCAGGAGCAGCGGCGCCGCGTACTGCCCGACCGCCTCGCCGCGGGTGTAGCCGAACAGTTCCTCGGCCTGCGGGCTCCACATGTCGATCCGGCCGTCGGCCTCCAGCAGCACCGCGGCGACGCCCAGCAGGTCCAGCAGCCCGCTCGGCTCCACCGGGCCGGCCTGCGGAAAATCCGCCGGCTCCGGGCGCTGCTCCGTTCGCCTCATCGCACTCGCTCCTTCCACCTGCCGGCCCCCGCCGGTGTACCCACTCACCGCGCGGATCAGGTGAAACGCTTTTCCCGCAGGTCAGCACCCCCCATCCACCATGCGGCACGGGGGCGTCGGCGGCCACGGGAGACGCCGGCCCGGCACGCGCACGGCTGCGGCCTGCGGGGACGGGCGAGGGGTGCGGCGGGCGGTCAGGCGGGATGCGCGGCGTGCGAGGGCGTGGGCGGGGTGAGCGAGGTCGCGGGCGGGTGCGCGGCGGGCGCGCGGCGGGCGGTCAGGGACGGACACGCAGCGGCCCGCGGGCGCGCGCGACAGCCGGCCCAGACAGGGACACACGGCAGCCCCCGAGAGCGCGCGACAGCCCCTCAGACAGTGACACACGGCAGCCCGCCAAGGCCCGCGACAGCCGATCGGGCAGGGACACGCGCGGCGGCCCGCGAGGGGGCGCGACAGCCGATCGGGCAGGGGACACGCGCAGCAGCCCGCGAGGGGCGAGGACGCCCAGCAGCCCGCGAGGGCGGGCGACAGCCGATCGGGCAAGGGACGCGCGCAGCAGCCCGCGAGGGGCGCAGGCCCGCAGCAGCCCGCGAGGACGCGCGGCGGCCGATCGGGCAACGGACACGCGCGGCGGCCCGCGAGGGGCGAGGACGCGCAGCAGCCCGCGAGGGCGGGCGACAGCCGGTCGGGCAGCGGACTCGGGCGGCGCCGTCAGGCGGGGACGCGTACCGTCTCCACCCAGTCCGGCGGCTGTGGCGCGCCGGGGCCGATCAGGGCGGCGATGACGCGGCAGGGCGGGCGCTCGTCGGGCCAGGGGGTGAGTCCGTCGGTGAGGACGACGACGACACCCGGGCGCTCCCGGGCCGCGAGCGCCGCCGCGATGCCGACGCGCATGTCCGTGCCGCCACCGCCGCCCAGGGTGATCTGCTCGGCCGACGTCACCCGGGACACCGCCTGCACGTCGGCGTCACAGGCGAGCACGGTCACCCGGTTGCCCCGGATGCCCACCTCCCGCAGGACGCCGGTGACCTCGCCGAGCGCGGCGGCGAGTTCCGCGTCGCCCATGGAGCCGGAGGTGTCGACGACGACGGCGACCCGGGGCAGCGGGCGGCGCAGGCTCGGCAGGACGACGCCGCGCAGCGCCGGGGTGCGGCGCGAGGGGCGGCGGTAGGTGTAGTCGACGGCTCCGCCGGCCCAGGCGGCGGCTTCCCGGACCGCGCCGGTCAGTGCCCGCCGCCAGTCGACGGTGGGTTCCAGGACCTCGTCGGCCCAGCGCCGCCAGCCCGCGGGCAGCGAGCCGCGGGCGCGCCGGTGGGCGCGCATCGCCTCGGCGGTCTGCCGGCGCAGGGCCTGCGCCTCCGCGCCGCCCAGCCGTGCGGGCCCCGCGGACCCGGTCAGTTCCCAGGGCGCGGGGGTGCCATGGGCGCCCGATCCGCAGTCCGGCGTGCGGACGTGCGGCGGCAGCAGGTCGACGTACGCCTCGAACAGGCCGCCCTCGGGGAGGCCGAAGAGGCGGGGCTCCATCCGCCCCTCGGGCAGGCGCAGGCCGTCGGCGAGGAGGTCGTCGTTGATCTCGCAGTCCTGGGCGACGTTGACGCGGTGCGGGTCGCGCTGGGCGGCGGCCGGGAGCCGGTCGGCCCGGCCGTGGTGGTCGCGCAGCAGGTGTGCCGCCTCGTGCGTCCACACGCCCGCAAGCTCGGGCACCGGGGTCGCGTCGACGAAGGCGGGCGACACGTAGCAGCGCCAGTGCCGGTCCACGCCCATCGTCGGGACCTCCGCGCTCGCGACGACGGTCAGCGCGTACAGCGCCGAGGCCAGGTACGGCCGGTCGGTCGCGGCCCGGTAGCGGGCGGCGAGCAGTTTGGCCGTGTCCAGGGCGCGGCGGGCGTCCTCCGTCATCCCCGGCACCTCACCGGCCGGCGCCGGGCAGCGCCCCGGACATCTGGAGCAGGTCCAGGAACCCGTCGATGCCGGGCGGTACCGGCCAGTCGAGCCGGCGCATCGCCGCGAGGTCGGTGGCGGCCCGGGCGGCCACGTCCGGAACGCCCGCGTCCACGGCCTTGGCCAGGACCGCCCAGCCGGCCTCCCAGCGGGGCCGGGTGAGGTCGCTCTGGACGGCCGCGACCACCGCGATGAGGAACGCGAGCTGCCGGTCGCCGCGTTCGGGCAGCGCGAAGGCGTCCGGGTCGGCGAGGACCCGGTCGGGGTCGGGCAGGTCGAGGTGTTCGAGGTAGGACAGCAGCTCGATGCCCGCGCCGTCGCCGACGGCGCCGGTGAGCGCTGCGGCCAGCGCCTCGCGGCCCGCCCCGGCCGCGTACCCGGCCGCGAGCAGCGTGAGCGCCATCTCCCAGGTGCGCGGCGACGGCCAGGACCGGCCCCGGCTCTCGGCGTCGCCGGGGATGTGGTGGACCAGGCCGGGCCGGGCGGTGAGGAAGCCGGAGACCGCGCCCCGGGCGCGGGCGACCGCGCCGGGCACCTTGCCCGGGTCGACGACGGGCACGGCCGCCTCGGGCCAGGTGCCGGCCATGCCGCGGGCGACCGTCCGGGGGTCGTGGGTCCATTCGAGGTGCACGAACCGGTTGGCGAGCGGCGGGCTGAGGTGCCAGCCGTCCGCCGCGCTGGACGGCGGGTTGGCGGCGGCGACGATGCGCACCGGCTCCGGCAGCACCAGGCTGCCGACCCGGCGTTCGAGCACCACCCGCAGCAGCGCCGCCTGCACGGCCGGCGGCGCGGAGGAGAGTTCGTCGAAGAAGAGCAGACCCGTGCCGGCCCGGGCGAGGCGGACCGCCCAGTCCGGTGGGGCCATGGGTACGCCGGTGACGGCCGGGTCGTCGCCCACCACGGGCAGTCCGGCGAAGTCGGACGGTTCGTGCACGCTGGCGATGACGGTCTCCAGCGGCAGTCCGAGCCCGGCGGCGAGCTGTTCCAGGGCCGCCGACTTGCCGATGCCGGGCTCGCCCCAGAGCAGGACCGGCTGATTGGCCGTCACCGCGAGTGCCAGCGCCTCCAGTCGGGGGTTGGCGGCCGGTTCGGTGCGCCGGGTGCGCAGCCTGCGGTTGAGTTCGTCCGCGGCCGCCAGCGGCCCGGGGACGACGGTCGGGGCGGTGCGGTCGGTGCTCAGAACGGCAGCTCCTCCTCGTCGTCGCGGCCGTCGGCCGCGGCGTCCCTCCGGTACTCCTCCTGCTCCTCCATCCATTCGTCCCACCAGTCGGCGCCGACGTCCGGGTGCTCGCGCTGGACGCGTTCGCGGAGGAAGGCCAGGTCGGGCCGCTTGTAGCGGCGGACGAGCTGGGCGAGCGACAGTTCGGAGGCGTCGGCGACGTCGAGTCGCGCGCCGGCGGCGACGAGCGCCTTCACCAGCGCCGTCGAACCGAGGTCGTTGACCGCGACGAACAGCGGGGTGCGCTCCCGCTGGTCGCGGGCCTCCAGGTCGAGCCCCGCGGCCAGCAGCCGGGGCAGCAGCGCCTCGTGGTCGAGCTGGTTCAGCACGTGCAGCAGGGTGCGCCCGGCGGCGTCCCGCACGCGGGGGTCGACGCCGACGTCCAGGAGTTCCAGCACGCCGGGGGTGTCACCGTGCTGCGCGCGCAGGAACAGCTCCTGGCGCTGGGCCCGCAGCGCCCTCGGCAGGCGACCCGCTCCGGAGGTCCACGTCTGCTCCACGGCGAAGCATCCGGCGACGGCGCCGCCGAAGGCGCGCAGGGCGCGCTCGCGTCGCTGCTCCTCGTCGGTGTGCGGCATGCGCAGCAGGCCGCCGGGGCGGAAGGCCACCTCGTGCCATTCGCCACGGCACCGGACCCGTACGGGGGCCGGAGCCGTCGGCGCGGGCGGTCCGCTCGGGCCTTCCGGTGTCGGCAGGGCGGGGAACAGGGCCTCGCGGACGAGGGGATGCAGCTCCCCGGCGGTGACGCCGCCGACGCGCATCAGGTCGAGGTCGGGGAGCCTGCGCCACAGGGCCTCGGCGAGGAAGGGCTCGCTCTGGACCTCGTCCCGGTCGATGGCGCGTACCCGCAGGGTGCCGGAGTCCGTGAGCTCCAGCAGGACGTGGGTACGCCAGTGCGGCGTGGCGATCAGGAAGCGCCGGCCCGCGCCCTCGGACGTGAGCCGGCGGACCTCGGACTCCAGCCGGCTGTGGTCGAGCGCCATCCGGGACAGCAGATCGTCCGGCCCCGCCCGGTGCCGGCCCCTCTGCTTCGGAGGCGTCGGGTCCACTTCGACGCCGGCGGCGGCGAACGCGGCCGCCGTGTCCCCGTTCTCGTGCAGCAAGGTGGTCCACTCGGCGCGTGCCGCCGGGTCGCCGTCGCCGGGGTCGGCCGCCGGGAGTTCGTGCGCGGCCCGGGGAGTGGCGTCGGCGTGGAAGAACGGGGGCCGTCCGGCGCCACCGCCGCACCGCTCGGCCAGCTCCCCGGTGTGCCGCGCGTCCCACAGGTGCCGTGCGTGGCGCCAGTCCTCGGTGTTCCGCCCGAAGACGCCCGGGCCGCGCTCGCCCCGGAGGGTGCCGAACCGCAGGACGACGCGCTGCGGTCCCTCGGTCATCGGCGGGGTGGTGCAGTACAGGTAGGGCGTGGTGCCCGGGCGCTCGTCCGGCGCCGTGGGGCGGTAGCGGGCGAGGACGACCGTCGTGTCCGTGGCGAGCGTCGTGCGTCCGCCGAGCAGGCGCGGCAGGTGCCAGCGCAGCAGGTCGGGTGCGAGGTGGCGCAGGTCGTCCGTCAGCGCCTCGGCCACGTCGCCGCCGCAGTGCTCGGCCACCTCGTCGAGGTCGAGGGCGACATGCACGTGCGCCGCCGCGCAGGCGCCCCGCCAGTCACCGGCCAGCCGGAGTGCGGTGGCGCGCTCGATCATCCAGCGGGGCACCGCGTAGCGGCGGATCCGGCGCCGGCACGCCGCCTCCTCCGGGGACAGCGGGGGGAGGTGGGCACGGGTGCTCAACGGTAGACACTCCCTATCGCGCGCAGGTCGGGGTGCGCCCGGCCGACGGGCCGCAGCCGCTCGGTGAAGGACCGCTTCACCCTGCGGGGCAGACCCGGGCCGAGACCGACGTACTCCAGCGGGGAGCCGTCGGGCACCGCCGCCAGCAAGGTCTTGGCGCCCCGGCCGGTCAGGCCGGTGTGGCTCAGCTCGAGGCGGCGCAGGGGGCTGCCCGGCAGGGCGGCGGCCAGCGCGTGGGCTCCTTCGTCGCCGGTGGTGTTGGCGGGGGCGCCGAGGCTGCGCTCGGAGGGCGGCCGGCCCAGGTCGAGGGCCTCGATGCCGGCGAGCGAGCCGGCGAGGGCGTGGGCACCGGCGGGGCCGATGCCGTTGCCGCCGAGGCCGAGGCGGAGCGGGGCGGCGGTGTCGGCGGCCTCGGCCAGGACCGCCGCGCCCTCGTCGCCGAGGTGGTTCGCGGGCAGGTACAGCTCGCGTACTCCCGCGTCCCGGACCAGTGCCGCGAGCAGCGGGGCGGCCTCGGCGGTCAGGCCGTTGCCGCCGAGGAAGAGGCGTTCCACGGGTGCGGGCCGGCCGGCGAGGGCGTCGTACAGGGCGCGCAGACCCGCGGTGGTCAGACCCGTGTTGACGAGGTCGAGGGTGCGCAGGGTGGTGTTGCGGCGGAGCATCCCGGCGAGCGCGCGGGCGCCTTCGTCGCCGACCGGGTTGCGCTTGAGCCACAGCGCGCGGACGGTGCCGTCCGTCGCCAGGGCGTCGGCGAGGGCGGTGGCGCCCTCGGGGCCGATGCGGTTGCAGCCCAGGTAGAGCGTGCGCAGACGGTGGGCGCCGGCGGTGCCGGTGAGTGCGGCGGCGACCGTGCGGGCCCCGTCGTCGCCGATGGCGTTGGTGCCGAGCAGGACGTGCGCGGCGTGCGCCGAGACGGTGGCGACGGGCATCAGCCGGGCGGCGCCGGCCGCTCCGAGGCCCTGCTTGCACAGGTCGATCCGGCCGTCGGCGCGCACCGTGCCGAGCGGGAAGACCTCGTCGGCCTCGACCGGCCGCGCCGAACGCAGCCGGGTGAGCAGCGGTTCGAGCGCGGCGGGGTCGCTGATCGGGATGTCGGGGTGCTCGATCGCGGGGCAGCGTACGGGTGTCGGCTGCGTCATCACCACTCCACCGGTCCATTGCCGGTGCCCGGCCCGCCGAGGGCGGCACCGCCCTCCGCCCGCCCAGGACGAACCGACGCCAATCGACTTTCCTCCACGACAAGGGCGGCAAGACCGGTCGGATTCGAACCGACGTCCTCCAGCTTGATGCGTGGGCGCGACGACCTCTGCGCTACAGCCTTGCCGCGGAGATCATAGCGGCTCCCGGTCTGGTGTTCGGTCACGGATGGTCTCGCTTCAGCCGGGCGGTGCCGACGAGGCCCGCCCGGCCCAGGAGTCCGGCGATCCGGTCCGGTGGCAGCCGACAGGAGGTGGGGGACACGGGGTGGCCGCCGTAGGCGTGGGCCGGGTGGATGCGCTCGCCGTTTCCGGCGTGGCCGGCCACCATGAGCGGTCCGCCGGACGCCAGGGTTCGGTGGAACCCGGCGGCCAGGCGCGCCGTGTCCTTGCCGGGGCCGCAGCCCAGGTCCGCCGGCGGCCCGAGGCCCGCGGCCCGCACCGGCTCGGCGAACGCCGTCAGCAACGCCCGTGACAGGGGGTCGAGTTCCGGCGGGGACGTGACATGTGCGGCGTGGGCGGCGGCGAGGTGGGCGGACTCGGTCGTGCGGTGAATCCAGACGGCGTCACTGACAACGGCGTCACGGACAACGGCTTCGCCTGCGGCAGCGTTGGGGGACCCGGCCCGCTCAGGGCAGGGCTCGGGCGATGAGCAGGGCGACGTCGTCCTCGCCGCCGGGGGGCCTGAGCATCTCCAGGATGCGGTCGCAGGTGTGCTCGGGATCGTGGCCTCGGGTCGTGGTGAGGGCGTCGAGGAGCGTGTGCAGGCGGGCGTCGATCGGTTCGCTCCGGGTCTCGACCAGGCCGTCGGTGTAGAGAACCAGTTGGTCGCCGGGCCGGAAGGCGACGGTGGCCGCCTCGAAGGGGACCCCGCCGACGCCCAGCGGCGCCCCGGTGGGCAGGTCGAGGAGGTGCGCGGCGTGCCCCGCCCGCATCAGCACCGGGGGCAGATGGCCGGCGAGGCAGATCCGGCACTCGCCCCGGTGCGGGTCGTACACGCAGTAGATGCAGGTGGTGATGGACTGCTCGATGCCCTGGGTGAGGTGGTCGAGGTGACGCAGGGCCTCGTCCGGGGCGAGGTCGAGTTCCGCGAACGCCCGCGCGGCGGTGCGCAGTTGTCCCATGGTGGCGGCGGCGTTGATGCCGCTGCCCATGACGTCGCCGACCACCAGGGCGGTCTTGTCCCCGCGGAGCGGGATGGCGTCGAACCAGTCGCCGCCGACCTCGCTGGTGGCGCCCGCGGGCTGGTAGCGGCAGCCGACGCCGAGCCCCGGCAGGCGCGCGGGCGGCTCCGGGAGCAGGCTCCGCTGGAGGGTGAGGGCGGCGTGGCGCTGGGTCTGGTAGCCGCGGGCGTTGTCGATGCACACGGCGGCGCGGGCGGCCAGTTCGGCGGCGAGGAACGCGTCGTCGTCCCCGAAGGGCGCGGGGTTCGAGGTGCGTCTGAGGTCGAGCGCGCCGAGCACCTCGCCGCGGGCCACGAGCGGCACCGCCAGGTAGGAGTGCACACCCGCCGCCGAGAGAAGGGCGGCGGACTCGGCGTGCCCCGCGGCGGCGCCCGGCTCCCGGCGGGCGGTGTGGGGCACGAGCACCGGCCGGCGGGTGCCGACGCAGTGGGCGATCAGGCGGTCGTCGCCCGGGCCGTCGGGTCCTCCGGGCGGCCCGGCCGCGGGGGCCGCTCCGGCGCGCCGGGCCACCCGGACGGCGAGGGCCCGGAACACCGGAGGGCCGGCGAGCCGCACGCCGCGGCCGTGCGGGGCGCTGTCGAGGACGACGACGGCGGCCTCGTCGGCCAGGACCGGCACGACGACGTCGGCCAGTTCGCGTGCCGTGGTCTCCAGGTCGAGGGTGGTCCCGACCCGGGCCGAGGCGGCGGCGATCAGGTCGAGCCGCTGCCGGGCCCGCGCGGCCTCGGTCGCGGCCAGGTAGCGCTCCGTGACGTCGATGACGGAGTAGGCCATGCCCAGGACCCGCCCGCTGGAGTCGTCCAGCCGGTAGTACGAGACGGACCAGGCGTGCTCGTGGTCCGGGTCGGCGGGCGGACGGCAGACGATGTCCCGGTCCACGACCGACTCGCCCGTCTCCAGGACGCGGCGCAGCCGTGCCTCGGGGTCCGTGTCCAGGAAGGTCAGCACCTCGCCCGCGGACCGGCCGATGCGGTCGGCCGCCGACTGCCCGGTGATGCGTTCCAGGGCAGGGTTCATGGCCACGTAGCGCAGTTCGGGGTCGAGGATGGCCAGTCCGACCGGGGACTGGGACACCAGGCGCATGGCCAGCGCGGCGTCCCGTTCGACCCGTTCCACCGTGGCCTGGTCGGCGGCGAGCCCGAGGACGTAGGTGTCGCCCAGGTCGTCCAGCAGCCGCATGTTGCGGAACTCCACCAGCCGCGTGCTGCCGTCCTTGCGCCGCACCGGGAAGGCCCCGGCCCAGTCGGCGCCGGACTCCAGCACCTCGGCGAACAGCCGGACGACCTCGTGCTGGTGCTCCTCGTGGACGGTCAGCCGGGCCGCGTACTGCCCCAGCGCCTCCTGCGCGGTGTAGCCGAACAGCTCCTCGGCCTGGGGGCTCCAGAAGACGACGCGGCCCTCCGCGTCCAGCACCACGGCGGCGACGCTCAGCAGGTCCAGCAGGCCGCTGGGCGGCGCGGCCCCCGCCGCCGCCCGGCCGGTGCCGGCGGCCGCCGTACTGGTGCCCGTGCCTGTATCCGTACCCGTGTCCGTACCCGTCCGGGCGGAGTCCGTCGTGCCCATGCCTCGTCCTCCTCCCGGCCGTCCCCGGCCGTCCCTCCATGGTGGTCCCACGGTGGCGGCGGCGCACGCCTCGGACGCGTGCCGCGCCGGTTCCCTGAGCCGGTCGCACCGGGGCCGGCGCGGGGCACCGGTGCGGGTGATCGGGTGTGCGGTTGTCGTCCGTCGTGCGGCACGGGATGCTGAGGGGGCACGAAGGGAAGCGGTGTCATGGATCGTTTTCCGAATGCGGCCAACGTCGATTTCCACAGTCCCCTGGACCTCTCCAAGGCGGCCGCCGCGGTACTGGACGCGGACGGCCGGATCTCCGGGTGGAGTCCCTCCGCCCAGCGCCTGCTCGGGCACTCCCCCGACGACGTGCTCGGCCGGCCTGCCGAACACCTGGTGGAGGCGTCCTCCCGGCAGCGGCTGTCCGGACTCTGCAGGGCGCGCGGGCCCCGCGGCACCGTCCTCGACCTGTGCCGCCTGGACGGGCGCACCCTGCGCGCGGCCGTGACGTTCAGCCCGCTGGCGCACCGGGGCGCCGCGGCGACGGTGGTGGTCGCCGCCGAACTGGAGGCGCAGCGCTGCTGGGAGGCGCAGCTCGCGATGCTCCAGGGGCTGGCGACCGAGTCCTCGGTCGGCCTGACCATCTTCGACACCGAGGCGCGCGTGGTGTGGGGGAACGTCTCCACCGATCTGGAACTCGGCGGGATCGCCCAGTACGTCGGCCGCCCGGCCGGAGACCTCTTCCCCGAGGGGGAGTTCATCTCCCGCCACCACCCGCCGGACGAGGACCAGATCATCGAGCACGTGATGGCGACGGGCGAGCCGATCACCGGCATGCACTACCGCGGGCGCGCCCCCGCCGACCCGGTGCGCGAGCACGTCTGGTCCTGCTCGTACCACCGGCTGATGGACGCCAGGGGTGAGCCACTGGGCCTCTTCGAGGAGTCCCTGGACGTCACGGAGCGCTACCGGGCCCAGGAACGGCTGTCGTTGCTGGTCCGGGCGGGCAAGCGGATCGGTGCCTCGCTGGACGTGCGGCGCACGGCGGCGGAGCTGGCCGACGTTGCGGTGCCGCAGCTGGCCGACGAGGTGATGGTGGACCTGCCGCCGGCGGTCATCGAGGGGCGGCAGCCGCCGACGGGCTCCGCGCCGGGCAACAGCCTGCTGCGGATGCACGGCCGCACCCCGGAGGAGTTCCGGACCAGCCCGGTCTCCTATCCGCCGGCGTCACCGCAGGCCCAGAGCCTGGCCTCCAGCCGCCCGGTCCTCGACGCCCCGGCCCCCGGGACACCGGACGGGGCGGGGCCGGACACGTCGGGCCACTGCCTGTTCGTCCCGCTGCTCGCCCGGGACGCGATCCTGGGCCTCGCCACGTTCCGGCGCAGCAGCAATCCCGACCCCTTCGGCGCCGAGGAGCAGACGCTCGCCGTGGAACTGGCCGAGCGGGCGGCCGTGGGCATCGACAACGCCCGCCGCTACACCAGCCAGCACGCGGCGGCCCTGGTGCTCCAGCGCAGCCTGCTGCCGCAGCACCTGCCCGAGCTGAGCGCGCTGGACGTGGCGTACCGCTATCTGCCCGCCGACAGCCGGGTGGGGGTGGGGGGCGACTGGTTCGACGTGATCCCGCTGTCCGGGGCCAGGGTGGGCCTGACCGTCGGTGACGTGGTCGGCCACGGCGTCCACGCGGCCGCCACCATGGGCCGGCTGCGCGCCACCGTGCGGACGCTGGCGCTGCTGGACCTGGACCCGGCCGAGCTGCTCACCCGCCTCGACGACCTGGTCGCGCAGGACTCGGAGACCGAGCCGCACGACGGGCTGAGCGACGAGGCGCTCGGGGTGACCTGCCTCTACGCGATCTACGACCCGGTCAGCGGCCGGTGCGTGTGGGCGAGCGCGGGCCATCCGCCGCCCATCGTGGCCGACGCCAACGGCGCGGTGGCGCTGTCGGCGCTCGCGCCGGGGCCGCCGCTGGGGCTGGGCGGCCTGCCGTACGAGAACGTCGAGCTGAGTCTGTCCAGCGGCAGTCTGGTGGCGCTGTTCACCGACGGTGTGGTGGAGGACCGGCGCACCGACATCGACAGCGGGATCGACCGGCTGGCCCAGGTGCTGTCCTGGCAGCGGTGCCCGGTGGAGGAGCTGTGCGACCGGGCGCTGTCGGCGCTGCCGCCGGGGCCGCAGGCGGACGACGCCACGTTGCTGCTGGTACGCACCCGGCGGCTGGGCTCCGGCCGGGTGGCGGACCTGGAGCTGCCGCCGGACCCGGCCATGGTGGCGCGGGCGCGGACACTCACCGAGCGGCAACTGGAGAGCTGGGGGATGTCCGAGCTGGCGTTCACCGCCGAGCTCGTGGTGAGCGAACTGGTCACCAACGGCATCCGGTACGCCACCGGGCCCGTCACGCTGCGGCTGATCAGAGACCGCTGTCTGCTGTGCGAGGTCTCGGACAACGCGCACACCGCACCCCACCTGCGGCGCGCGCGCCGGGACGACGAGGGGGGCCGCGGCCTGTTCCTCGTGGCCCAGGTGTCCCAGCGCTGGGGCACCCGGTACACCGCGTCGGGGAAGACGATCTGGGCCGAGCTGGCCGTCCCCTGAGGGCAGGGCGGTCAGGGCAGGGTCCACCACCGGACGGTGACGAAGTAGAAGACGACGGCCCAGACGACGATCGCGGCGACGACGACGGCGAGGCCGCGGAGGTTCTCCCTGACCGGTTCGTCCGGTGGTGGCCGCAGCCAGCGCCCGAGCAGCGGGTTCACGTAGAACGGCATGGTCAGGAAGCTCATGAGGAAGCTCGACAGCAGGTTGCCCACGAGCAGCCCGATCCAGAGCTTCAGGTGCAGCGGGGACAGCGCCAGCGTCAGCAGGACGACCGTCGGGTACAGGCCGACCCAGACGGCGAGCGACGTCCTGGTCTCGGAGGGCGGCGGCGGGGCCTGCGTGCCGTTGCCCTCGAAGGCGAACCAGCTCCCGAACGAGTTGTCGATCGTGTGGAGCCGGAAGTCGCTGAACCGGGCGCCTTCGGCCAGGATCCGGTGCCGCTGCGGCGAGGTCAGCCAGGCGTCGAGGTGCTCGGCGCTGTCGTAGCGGTAGAGCGTGGTCCACTCCTCCTGGAGCCCCTCGATGGGGCGGAAGAGCTCGGTGCCGCGGAACCCCTCGAACTTGCCCTCCTCCTCGACCATGCGGTGCTGCCAGTCCAGGAAGTCGTCGACCTGGTCGGGGTGGACGCGGTGCGTGACCACCACGGTGACCAGCGGGTCCAGCATCTGGGTCCCGCTGCTGACCACCTGCTGGGTGGCGGGTCCGGCGAAGTACTTGGAGCCGACGTCGAGGTACGTCTGCCGGGTCGCGCTGTTGATCCACGCCTGGAGGTGGGCGACCGAGTCGAACCGGTACACGACGACCCAGTCGGTCTGCAGCGGGGTCGGCGGGGAGACCTCGGCGCCGAGGAAGCCGGGGTAGTAGGCGGCCGCGGCGTTGAGGTCCCGCTGCCACGACTCGAAGTCCCGCTCCGCCCCGGGCAGGACCGCCTGGCCGATGATCGCCGTTGCCGCGGCGGCGATGTTCTTCTGGGTCTTCTCGGCGTTCATGGTGCTCGACCCGCCGGCATCGACTGCTCCGCGGGGAGTCTGCCGTACACGCGTTCAGGAGTCAGCGGCAGCGCGCGGAAGCGGACGCCCGTGGCGTCGTGCACCGCGTTCGCCAGGGCGGGCGCCACCGGGTTGATGCAGCACTCCGCCATCCCCTTGGCCCGCATGGGTCCCACCGAGTCCGCCGAGCCGACCAGCAGGACGTCGGTCCGGGGGATGTCGGCGTAGGTGGGGATGCGGTAGTTCCTCAGGTTGGGGTTGACCATGGCGCCGTGGTCGTCGACGTGGTGGTTCTCGGTCAGCGCGAAGCCGATCCCCTGGGCGACACCGCCCTCGATCTGTCCCCTGACCTGTGCGGGGTTGATGATCACCCCGGCGTCCGCGGCCTGCACGCTGTACAGGACGCGGATCTCGCCCGTCACGCGGTGCACGGCGACGCGGAAGCCCTGGGTGTTGGAGGTGACGCTCCGGGGCGAGCCGTACGCCTTGCGTGCGGCGGTGAAGCGGATCCCGCGCCCGCGGGCCAGCGCGACGAGTTCGGCGAGCGGCACCCGCCGGTCCCCGCAGAGGACGCCGTCGTCGTCCATCGCGCACATCACGACGTGGACGCCCGTGTGCGCCGCGGCGAACTCCAGGATGCGGTCGCGCACGGCGCCGGCCGCCCGCAGCACCGCGTTGCCCGCGACGAAGAGGCCCGCGCTCGCGAAGGCCCCGGTGTCGAACCCGGTGCGGTCGGTGTCGGACTGCACCAGCCGGATCCGCGAGGGCACCGTGCCGAGCTGGGCGGCCGCCATCTGCACATGGGCGGTGGAGGTGCCCTCCCCGAACTCGACCGTTCCGACGGCCAGTTCGTAGATCAGGTCGTCGCCCAGCGTGACCCATGCCTCGGAGAGGTGCTCGGTCGGCGGCGCGGTCTCGTGCAGCGAGCTCGCCACACCGGTGCCGACGAACCACTCGGGTCCGGGAGCCGCCTGGCCTGCGGTACGGGCCAGCGCGTCCCCCACCAGGTCGATGCACTCGGCGAGCCCGTCCTCGGTGAAGACCACGTCGTCGGGACCGTCGTGCAGGGCGACCAGGGGGTCACCGGGCCGGACGATGTTGCGCCGGCGCAGTTCCAGCGGGTCGAGGTGGAGGGCGCGGGCCAGTTCGTCCATCGCCGACTCCACGGCGAACGCCGGCTGCGTCATGCCGTAGCCGCGCAGCGCCCCGCTGGGCACGGTGTTGGTGTAGACGGAGTACGCGTCGTACTTCTTGTTGGGGCAGCGGTAGATCATGACGGCGGCTCCGCCCGCGTACAGCGTCTCGCCGCCGTGATTGCCGTAGGCGCCCGTGTTCGACACGTTGCGCACCTGGAACGCGGTGAGCGTGCCGTCGGCCTTCGCACCGAGCCTGACCGTCAGGCTCATCGGGTGCCTCGGGGAGGCCGTGGTGAACTCCTCCTCGCGGGTGAACTCGAGGCAGGTGGGCCGCCCGGTGTCCAGGGTGGCGAGGGCGACGAGATCCTCCGTGATCACCTCCTGCTTGCCGCCGAATCCGCCGCCGACGCGCTTGCAGAACACCCGCAGCCGGTCGGGGCGCAGCGCGAACAGGTACTCCAGTTTGACCTTGGCGATCGAGGGCGACTGCGAGCTGGTGCGGACGTTCAGCCGGCCGTCCTCCATCCAGGCGATCGAGCCGTGGGTCTCCAGGTGCGCGTGCTGCACCCGCGGGGAGAAGTAGGTGCCCTCGTGGATCACGTCGGCGGCGGCGAACCCCGCGTCGACGTCCCCGATGTGCGTGTGCAGCTCGACGAGGACGTTGTGGACGGGGTCGCGGACGAACGGGTCGTCGGAGCCGTGCAGTTGGGGTGCGCCGTCGGCCATCGCCGCCTCGGGTTCGAACACCGCGGGCAGCACCTCGTACTCCACCGCGAGCCGCCGGCAGCCCTCCTCGGCCGCCCCGACGGTGTCGGCAAGGACCGCGGCGACGCGCTGGCCGGTGAAGCGGACCGTGTCGTCGAGGACGTAGGTGTCGTCCGGGTCGACCAGGTGGTCGGTGTGGATGGCCGTGGTGAAGCGCCGGCGGGGCACGTCCCGCCACGTGTAGACCCGGTGCACGCCGGGCACCGCGAGGGCGGCGCTCTCGTCGACCGAGCGGATCCGGGCGTGCGCGTGGGGCGAGTGGAGCACCTTGAGGTGCAGCATGCCGTCGATGTGCGTGTCCATGGTGAACTCGGCGTGCCCGGTGACCACGTCGCGGGCCGCCGGGGCGCCGACACTCGTGCCGACGGCCCGGCCCGGCGCCGCCGTCTCCACCGCGCCGACGCCCTTCACGGCGTCCTCGATCGCCCGGTAGCCGGTGCAGCGGCAGAGGTTGCCCTTCAGGGCCCGTGGCAGGTCGGCCTTCTGGTCGTCGGTGAAGGTCGCCGACGTCATGATCATCCCGGCGGTGCAGAAGCCGCACTGGAACCCGGGTGCGTCCTCGAACTGCCGCTGCACGGGGTGCGGGGCGCCGGGCCGTCCCAGGCCCTCGATCGTGGTCACCTCGCGGCCGTCCGCGCGGAACGCGGGGGTGATGCAGCTGTGCACCGGCGCGCCGTCGAGCCACACCGTGCAGGCGCCGCAGTCGCCGGCGTCGCAGCCCTTCTTCACGCCGAAGTGGCCGAGTTCGCGCAGGAAGGTGCGCAGGCACTGGCCGGGGGCCGGATCCCGGTCGAACTCCCTGCCGTTGACGAGGTAGCTCATGCCAGGTCCCCAGCCGTGAGTTCACGGCAGATCTCCTCGGCGAAGTGCCGTGTGAGGTGCCGGCGGTGGTCGGGGGTCCCGTTGGGATCGGCGAACCAGACGTCGGCCGGCACGGCGTCGAGGCGCTGCCGCAGGGTGCGGGCGTCGGGCAGGGAGTCGAAGGCGATGCGCAGCGGCCGGGTGGTCCCGGCGGTGATCGTCAGCAACAGGTCGTTGCCGCCCGGCCGTTGGGTGCCGACGAGGAACACCGTCGACCGGCCGAGCCGGGTCAGGGTGAACCGGCGGTGCGCGGTGCGCTTGCGCAGCGCGTGCTCCGGGACGGTGACCCGCCGCAGGATCTCCCCGGGGGCGAGCACGTTGCGGTGATCGCCGGTGACGAAGTCGAGGGCGTCGACGAAGCGCACGGAGCCGTCGGGCGCCCAGAGTTCGTAGCGTGCCTCCAGCGCGACCGTCAGCGTGATCATCGGCCCGGCGGGCAGGGACATGCAGATGTTGCCGCCGACGGTCGCCGCGTTCCAGACCTTGAACGAGGACAGGAACGCCTCGCAGCTCTCCCGGATGAGGATCCCGGCGGTCCAGCGCAGCGGCCATCGGAAGGCGTGGAGATCGTGAATGGTGCAGGTGGCGCCGATCTCCAGGCCGTCGCCGGTCGGGACGAGCGGTTCCCAGGGCAGCGCCGTCAGGTCGATCAGCCGTCGCAGGTCCGGTTGCTCCGTGGAGTAGAGCCACGTCCCCCCGGCGAGCCAGGCGTCGCCCTCGTGCCAGTCCGCGCCCGGCCGGTCGGACGGCCGCCGGACTACCTGGGTGATGGTGTTGAGGTCCATGAGAACCGGCCTGGAGGACGGAATCAGACGCTCTGGTCACTTCCGTCGTATTTTATCCCAGCCGATGGGCGGGGGCCCGGGGAAGCGCGACCGCCTCGGGCGGAGACGGACCGCCGAAAGCAGCCGGGACACCACCGACAGTCACCCCCTGCTGGTGGACCCGGGCGGCGACGGCGGGCTCCTCGTCGCCGCCCGGGTAGCTCTCCCGGTCCCCGCGGGGACCGGGGCGTGGTGGGGGGCCGCCCGGTGGGTCAGGAGACGCTGACCGCGCTCCAGGCGGCGGCCGTGGCGGCGTACTCGGGGCTCGAGGCGCCGTACAGGTCCTTCGCCGCGTTCAGGGTCGCGGTGCGGGCGCCCTTGTAGTCGGTGGTGGAGGTCATGTAGACGGTCAGCGCCCGGTACCAGATGGCGGAGGCCTTCTGGTTGCCGATGCCCGTGACGGTGGAGCCGTTGCAGGTGGGGCTGTTGTAGGCGACGCCGTTGACGGTCTTGGCGCCGCTGCCCTCGCTCGCGAGGTAGAACCAGTGGTTGGCGACGCCGGAGGAGTAGTGCACGTCGAGCCGGCCGACCGACTTCGACCAGCAGTCGGCGGAGCGGCCGTCCAGGGACGGCTTGTCGAAGCGGCGCAGCCACGGCGGGGTGGACTGGTCGCTGAAGAGGTAGTCGGGCCGGTCCACCGGATTGTCGGCGTACCACTCGACCATGGTGCCGAGGATGTCGCTGGTGGCCTCGTTCAGGCCGCCGGACTCACCGCTGTAGCGCAGGTTGGCGGTGGCCGAGGTGACGCCGTGGGTCATCTCGTGGCCCATGGTGTCCAGGTCGACCTGCTCGGGGTCGGTGACGCCGTCGCCGTCGCCGGTCATCATGCAGAAGCAGGAGTCGGACCACTGGGCGTTGTCCCAGTGGGTGCCGACGTGGACGAAGACGGTGGCGCCGCGGCCGTCGTTCTTGATGCCGTTGCGGCCGAAGGTCTTCTTGTAGTAGTCGTACGTCTCCGCGGTGTTGACGTGCGCGTCGACGGCGGCGGTGGCCCGGTCCGCGGAGAACTTCTTCCCGTCGCCCCAGATGTCGTCGGCGTCCGTGAAGAGGGTGCCGGAGGAACTCTTCACGGACGAGGACGAGAGGTTGTGCGCGTCCTTGGTGACGTGGCCGCGCACCGGGTCGATCAGGGCGAAGGAGCCGTCGGCCTGCTGGGTGGTGTCGATGGCGACGTCACCGGTGTACTCGGAGTGGCCGGTGCCGGTCGCCTCGCGCTCGGCGTCGTAGTTCTCGATCGCCTTGCCGGTGGTGGCGTCGGTGACGAAGACCTCGCCGTGCGGCTGGCCCTTGTCCCCCACGCCCTGCACGGTGGTGCGCCAGGCCAGGCGCGGGGTGCCGTCGGCGGCCCACACGATCAGCTCCGGGGTGGACCTGGCGTCGCGCACCAGCCCGTGCGCGCGCTTCAGCGCGCCGGCCGCGGTGTCCTCGGCGCCGACGGCGGGGGTGACGGAGGCGAGCTTCACCGCATGGGCCCTGGCGCGGGTGGATCCTCTGAGCGAGCCGTCGGCCTTCTGGTGGACGACGAAGTCGCCGCCGACGACGGGGAGTCCGTGGTAGGTCCGCTCGAAGCGGACGTGCTGGGTGCCGTCCGCGTCGATGACGACGTCCTTGACGTGCAGTCGCTGACCGGCGCCGAAGCCGAAGGTGCCGGCGTGCCGGGCCACGTTCGCCCTGGCGTGGGATATCGCCGTGTCGCGGACCGGGGCGTGGCGCACCGTGCCGGTCTGCGAGTGCGCCGGAAGGGCCGTCGCTCCCGTGGTGATGACGCCGGCGGCGACCATCGCGGAAAGGGCAAGAAAGGGACGGGACATGAGGGGGAGATTCCTTCGCTCGTCGTGGGGTGACGACGTCCTGGGACGTTGACGCGAAGTGTTCACCCGGTGACATGTTCCTGACGTGACTCCAGCTGGGATATAACCCCGGGGTTATAGGGGGCCCAGGCGTGTGCCGCGGGCGGTCACCGGTCCTCGCCGCGGGCGAACTCCTCGCCCCCGGCCTGCCACCAGGCCAGGTACGGCGGCCGCTGCCGCACCAGCGCCAGATAGGCGGCCAGCAACCGCTCGCCGGCCGCGTCGGCGAGTTCCGCGGAGACCGTCCGGGTGTTCCGGGCCAGCAGCAGCCTCCGGTGCAACGGGACACCGGTGAGGGGCCGTTGCACGGTTCCCGGGGCGGAGACGTCGGCGGTCGGCCACACCCCGCAGACCGCGCGCCGGCCGGCGACCAGCACCTGGGCCACGGACAGGTCCGGCGTCACATGGGCGATGCTCGGCGTGAACCCCGCCGCCCCGCAGGTGAGCCGCAGGTACGCGTGCACACCGCTCTCGTCGGCCTCCGGCATGACCCACTCCTCGTCCGCGAGTTCACGGAGGTCCACCGCGTCCTGACGCGCCAGCGGATGGTCCTCGGCGAGCAGGACGAAGACCGGCTCACGCAGCAGCGTGCGCGTCGCCACCGACTCGCCCACCGCGAGCGGGAATCCGGGGAACTCGCCGTACACCGCGATGTCGCACTTCGACAGGCTCAGCGACTTCACCAGGGCGTGTACGGAGCGGCGGGCGTCTATGGTGAGCCGGCGCTCCGGGACGAGTTCGAAGAGGGCGGAGACCAGCAGGGACACCAGCGGGCCCGCGGTTCCGCCCGCCCGCAGCGGCGCGGCGGCCTGCCGGTCCGCCTCGGCCGCCGCCCGCGCGTACTCCCGCAGCCGGTCGAAGCCGCCGACCAGGTCACGGGCGCAGCGCAGGACGTACTCGCCGTTCTCGTTCGGCGTCACCCCGTCCGCGCCGCGTACGAACAGCGGCCCGCCCAGTTCGTGTTCGATGCGTTTCAGCTGGGCGCTGGTGGCCGGCTGGGACAGCTGCAGCCGTGCGGCCGCCTTCCGGATGCTGCCGGCCTCGGCGACGGTGAGCAGGACACGGAGATGCCGGAACTCCAGGTGCATGACACTCCCCCGCTCCACGCGGAGGGTCCCCGTCGCACCCCCCGTGACCAGCAGAACCCGCTGCCCGAGGGCATGGTGACCAAGAATCCGACGGACCCGCGGGGGCGGCAAGCACGGGACGGTAAAACCTCCGTGCGCACCCGGGACCGCGCGACCGGCCCGCGTGACCGGCCCGCGCGGTCGTGCGGTTCCCCCGTGGTCCGGACGCTTTGCCCGCCCGCGTCTCCCGGCGCACCCTGGAAGGAGCCGGACACCCCCTCGACGCTCCCCCGGAGTCCCCATGTACGGCGCTCCCCACCTCGTCAGCGACGTGATGACCCGGACGGTCGCCACCGTCGGCCGCCGGGCACCCTTCACCGAGATCGTGCACCTGATGCGGGACTGGGAGATCAGCGCCCTGCCCGTGATCGAGGACGAGGGCCAGGTGGTCGGTGTGGTCTCCGAGGCGGACCTGCTGCCGCCCGCGGAGGAGCTCCCGGACGAGCCCGGCGCGGGTCGTCTCGTGCCGCGCGGGCCCGTCGCCGCGGCGAGGGCGGGTGCGCCGCTCGCGGGAGACCTCATGTCCGCCCCCGCCGTCACCGTCCGGGCCGACGCCACCCTCGCCGAGGCCGCGCGCCTCATGGCACGCGAGGGGATCAAGCGGCTGCCCGTGGTGGACGACGCCGATCTGCTGGCCGGTGTGCTCAGCCGGGCCGACCTGCTCAAGGTCTTCCTGCGCGACGACGAGGACATCGCCGAGGAGGTGCGGCGCGAGATCGCCCCGTTCCTCTTCCCGCCGCCGTCGTCGGCCGTGCGGGTGGAGGTGCGCGACGGTGTCGTGACGCTCACCGGCCGGGTCCGCGACACCGCCCTCGTCCCGGTGGCCGCGCGCCTGGTCAGGGCGGTCGAAGGGGTGGTGGACGTCGAGTTCGACCTCGCGCACGAAGGCGTGACGCCCTGACCGGCGGACCGACGGGCGGGCGGACCGGCCCACCGGCCATCGGCCCCCCGGCCTCGTTGTCGGAGGGCGGGGGCCGCCTGGAAACCACCCGGGAACCGCCGGTGCCCGGCGGGCCGTGCATGACGGTCACGGAATCGGCGGCGGCGTCCCGCGGCGCCGCCCCAGGAAGGAGACGAGGGCGATGCCCGCACCCGCACCCGCACCCGCACCCGCACCCGTGAGAAGGAACGACCCGGCCGGACCGGCCACCCGCACCGCGGCGAGGGGAGGCGACCGTGTCCGGGCCCGGTGACCGCGGCCCGATCGTGGTGGGCCTCGATCCCGACCCGGCCCACCGGACCGCGCTGGCCTGGGCCGCCGACGAGGCGGACCGCCGGCACCTGCCGTTGCGCGCCGTCCACGTCGAGGGCGTGCCGACCAGGGGCTGCCGGGGCCGGGAGGTCCCGCCGTCGTGGGAGGAGTGGAACGAGTCGCTGCACAAGACCGGGCGCCGGGTGCTGGAGGAGGCCACGGAGTTCGTCGCGCTCCGGCAGCCGGGGCTCGAGGTCGAGTCCCTGCTCGCGGAGGGCGATCCGGCCTGGGTGCTGCGCGAGCAGAGCCGCGACGCCACCGCCGTCGTGCTGGGGACGCGGCGGCCCGGCCGCAGGCAGGAGGTGTTCGGCTCGGCGTCGGTCGCCCTGCCGGTCATGGCCCACACCGAGTGTCCCCTGGTGGTCGTGCCCGAGCCGGAACACCCGGTCCAAGAGCCGGCGCACTTCGTCGTCGGCGTCGACGGCGGCGAACGTTCCGGGGCCGCGGTCGACGTGGCGTTCGAGGAGGCGGCGCTGCACGACGCCGCCTTGTGGGCGCTGCTCGTGTGGGAGCCCGGGCCGCTGCGCGTCTTCGACGAGCACGAGCCGCAGGAGGAGCACCGGCGGCTGCTCTCCGAGACCGTGGCCGGCCGCCACGCCCGCTACCCGGAGGTGGAACTGCGCCAGGAGGTCCGGGTGGGGCACCCCGTGCAGGTGCTTGCGGAGGCGTCGGCGCAGGCGCTGGGGCTCGTGGTCGGCACCCGCGGCCGCGGCGGCTTCACCGGGATGCTGCTGGGCTCGGTCAGCCAGGGTGTGCTGCACCACGCGGACTGCCCCGTCATCGCGGTCCCGACCCGCGGGTGAACACGGCCGGCGTGACGCCGTCGGCGTGGCCGCGGCCGGCGTCCGGCCAGGCGCGGCGAACCTCGGCGCTGGGCCGCAGCAGACCCCCGGACCGGTGGCCGGCCCGTACGGCCGTACGGGCCGTACGGGCCGTACGGGCCGGCCACCGGTGGTGCGGAGATCCGCCGCCTCCGGGGGCCCTGAGGGGCCTACGGGGCCATCTCGTAGGCGCCGGACAGCGCCTCGACCCGCCGCCAGACGCGCTCCGTGCGCTCCTCGTCGACGACCGGCCGCCGGACCGCGCCGAGCGCCCACGCCTGCTGCCGCTCGGTCGCCGAGTCCTTGCCGTGGAGTTCGACGGCGTACGCGGAGAAGTCGCGTACGAGGACCGCGAAGAGCTCGTCGAGCACGTCCTCGTCGAGTCCGGTCAGCGCGGCCTGCTCCAGGACGAGCTGCCCGTGCACCACGAGGGCGAAGAGCTGGCCGACCGCGAGGAGCAGGTCGAGGTCGCGGCTCTGCTCCGCGTCGGGGGCGGCCGTGGCGACGAACGCGCAGAGCTCGTCGGCCTGTTCGCGGAAGCGGGTCACGTTGGGCAGGTGCGCGTAGGCGTCGTAGGCGGGCCGCCAGTCGTGGAAGCGCACCGAGCCGAGGCCGCGGGCGGGCCCCTGCCGGAACAGGAAGTCGTCGTCGGCCGCGTCCAGCCGGGTCGGCACGGCGGGGTGGTCGGCCGGGTCGAGGAGGTGGCTGCGCAGGAACTTCAGGATCAGCGCCAGGTTGACGTGGACCGTGCCCTCCAGCTTCGGCAGGCCGCGGATCTCCACGGCCGCCTGGCCGAAGTAGTTGTCCCGCTCGAAGCCCTTGGCGGCGATGACGTCCCACATCAGGTCGATGACCTTCTCGCCCTCCGTGGTCACCTTCATCTTCGTCATCGGGTTGAAGAGGAGGTAACGGCGGTCGTCCGGGCCGGCGGAGCGGAAGTAGTCCACGGCACGGTCGCTGAAGTGCTTCATGCCGACGAGCCTGACGTAGGCGTCGGTCAACTCCCGGCGCACGTGCGGGAACGCGGTGACGGGACGGCCGTAGAGGACGCGGTTGTGGGCGTGCGTGACGGCCTCGTACATCGCGTGCTCGCAGATGCCGATCGACGCGGTGCACAGGTTGAACTTGCCGACGTTGACGGTGTTGAGGGCGGCGTCGAAGGCGGCGCGCCCGGTGTGCAGGACGTCCTCGGCGGCGACGGGGTAGTCCTCCAGCCGGAACTCGCTGACGAACTTGGAGGAGTCGACGACGTTCTTGACCAGGTGGTAGGCCGGATGACGGCTGTCGGCGGCGAAGAAGACGTAACCGTCGGGGCCCTCGACGTCGGTACGGCGGCCGAAGACGGAGACGAGCCCCGCGGCGTTGCCGTTGCCGATGTAGTACTTGGAGCCGGTGGCCCGGAAGCCGCCGTCGCCGTCGGGCTCGAGCAGCATGTCGGTGGAGTAGATGTCGGCGCCGTGGGCCTTCTCGGACAGACCGAACGCGAACACCTCACCCTGGTCGAGGAGTTCGGCGGCGCGGGCGCGGGCGGCGGCGTTGTCGCTCTGCCAGACCGGTCCGAGGCCGAGGATCGTCACCTGCCAGGCGTACCAGTAGTCCAGGCCGTAGAAGCCGAGGATCTCGTTGAGCGCGGCGATGCGGGCCGTGTCCCAGCGCTTGTCCGGCTCCCCCTCGCCCGCGGCGGACGACGGCGTCAGGAAGGTGGCGAACAGGTTCTCCTTCGCCGCGAAGGAGAGGAAGTCGGCGAGCCAGGCGCGGTTGCGGTAGTCCTCGAGCAGCCGCCCCTTGCCGCGCTCCTCGAACCAGTCGACGGTGGCACGCAGCAGCCGGCGCGTCTCGTGGTCGAAGTGCGCGGGGTCGTACGTACGCGGGTTGAACAGCAGCTGGTCAGCCATGCTGAGTCGCCTTTCGGCTGGTGGCGGGTGGGAGTCGGGAGGACCGGCGGAGGTGCGGCGGTCAGCGGTCCGGACCGAACCCGGCCAGCGTGGCGAGCACGTCGTCCAGCCAGTCGATCATCATCCGCTCGTACGCGATGCCGCCGCGCAGCACGACGTGCTGGAGCTCGCGCTCCGCGTCGGGGGGTGCCGGGTCCGGCGCCGAGGAGTCCGGTGCCGCGAAGTCCCGTGCCTCTCCGGCGAGATAGCGGGCCAGCCGGTCACGGTGCGCCTGCCGGTGCCGCTCCACCTCGCGGATCAGTGCGACCGGGTCGTCGAAGGCGGCGCCCCGGATCTTCACGGCCAGGTCGTGACGGACGCTCTCGGGCTCGATCGGGTCGTGCAGCCAGGAGGACAGCGCCGCCCGGCCGAGGTCGGCGACGCTGTACTCCTTCTTGTCCGGCCGGCCCTGTTGCGGGACGGTACGGGCGTCGACCCAGCCGTCGTCCTCCATGCGCTTGAGCACGCGGTAGATCTGCTGGTGCGTCGCGGTCCAGAAGTAGCCGATGGACCGCTCGAAGCGCCGGGCCAGCTCATAGCCGGAGCCCGGCTTCTCCAGGAGCGACACCAAGATCGCGTGTTCGAGCGCCACGGCACGGATCCTGCTATGCAACTCGTTGCACAGCAAGTCCCCGCCGCCCCGATGCGACGCGGCTCACCCTCCGCCCGCCCTCCGGCCCCGCCTCTCCCGGAACCTCTCAGACCGCGACCGGGGCGCCCGGGCCGGGGACGTTGCGGAAGCGGAAGGGTTCGGGCTCGCGGCCGGGCTGGATGAACCAGCACTCCCCCGTGCCGTCCCCGGTGAGGATCCGCAGCACGGTGTCGGCCACGGTCTCGGCCGGGATGACCGGCATGCCCTGCTCGGAGAGCATGCCGCGCAGCGGGTCGATGATCCGCGATTCCGCGAACCCAGGGCAGACCGCGTTGAAGCGCACGTTCTCCGGCGCGAGAGCCGGTCCCAGGGAGCGGGCGAGCCCCACGACCGCGTGCTTGTTGGCCGCGTACAGGGGATCGAGCGGTACGGCCGCCAGGCCCGCCAGGGACGCGGTCGCCACGATCGATCCGCCGCCGCGGGCCCGCAGCGCGGGCAGCACGGCGTGGGTGCCGAAGACCACGCCGTCCAGGTTGGCCCCCATCGCCCGGCGGTAGCGCGCGGGGTCGAAGTCCTCCCCGACGCCGCAGCCGGTCGCCACGCCGGCGTTGAGCAGCGCGATGTCGACACCGCCGTACGTCTCCTGGGTGAACTCCACCAAGGCGCGGTTGGCGTCGAGGTCGGAGACGTCGCAGGCGCGGAACCGGCCGCCGACCAGGTCGGCCACTTCCCGGCCGCCCCGCGCGTCGAGATCCGCGACGACCACGTGCGCGCCCGCCCTCGCCAGTCCCAGCGCCGTGGCCCGGCCGAGCCCGCTGGCGGCGCCGGTGACGATCGCCACCTTCCCCCGGAGCACGCCGTCGCCGTGCGGTTCCCGCCGCGGGGCGGCGGCCCCGCCCTCGGCGGCGGTCACACCAGCTCCAGCACGAGCTTGCCGACGTTCTCGCCGCGGAAGAGCATCTGGAAGGTCTCCGGGAAGTCGTCCACGGTGCCCCGCACCACGTGCTCCTTGACCTTGACGCGGCCCTCACCGATCCAGCCGGAGATCTCCCGCGCCGCCTCCGCGTAGCGCTTGGCGTAGTCGAAGACGACGAAGCCCTCCATCCGGGCGCGGCGCACCAGCAGGGAGAGGTAGTTCGAGGGGCCCTGGACCGGTGTCGCGTTGTTGTACTGGCTGATCGCGCCGCAGACCACGACGCGCGCGTGCATCGCGAGGCGGGTCAGCGCGGCGTCGAGGATGTCCCCTCCGACGTTGTCGAAGTAGACGTCGATACCGTCGGGGGCGTGCTCGCGCAGCGCCTTCCTGACGTCGTCGGCCCGGTAGTCGATCGCCGCGTCGAATCCGAGTTCGCCGGTGAGCATGGCGCACTTCTCCGGTCCTCCGGCGATGCCGACGACCCGGCATCCCTTGGCCTTCGCGATCTGCCCCGCGATGGTGCCGACCGCGCCGGCGGCCCCGGACACCACGACGGTCTCGCCGTCCTTCAGCGCCCCGACCTCCAGCAGGCCGAAGTAGGCGGTCATGCCGGGCATGCCCAGCGCTCCGAGGTACGTCGAGGGCGGCGCGAGGGAGGTGTCGACCTTCATCGCGCCCCGGCCGTCGGAGACCACGTACTCCTGGACGCCGAACGTGCCGACCACGTGGTCGCCCGGCTGGAAGTCGGGGTGACCGGAGGCGGTGACCTCGACGACCGAACCGGCGCGCATCACCTCTCCGAGACCCACCGGCGGCAGGTAGGAGGGGCGGTCGTCCAGCCAGCCGCGCATGGCCGGGTCCAGGGAGATGGCGCGGGTCCGGCCCACGAACCGGCCGGGGCCCGGCTCCTCGAGGGGCACTCCGCGGTGCTCCCAGTCCTCGGGCTTCACCTCGCCCACGGGGCGGGCTGCCAGACGGATCTGCCGGTTGGTCGCGGTCATCGCGCCTCCTGTCGTCAGCGGTTTCCCGGTGACCATACCGACCAGTAGGTACGACTGCGGGCGTGATGTTCCCCACATGCCGTCCCCTCGCTCCAGGGGCTACGGTCCCGGAGCCGGGAACGCCGATCGTCGGACGAACACCGCCCGGCAGCGACTGTCGAACCCTCACCTCTTCGACCTCGAAACGTGACACTCGGCGGCCTTACCAGGCATTCCAACCAGTCGGTATCGTGCGCCGTCGCGCTCAGCTGCACCGCCGACCTCCCACGCACCCTCGCCGCACCGGAAGGCCTTGCGATGACACATCCCGACGACGGCCCGTACCCGTACCCGCCTCCGGCACAGCCGGGATGGTCACGGCCGCCCGCCGACTCCCCCGCCCACGCTCCCTGGCGCGCGGCACCCGAGCGGCAGACGCCGTACGGGCACGGCGTCGCGCAGGGTCACCCGTACGGCTACGACGCCCCGTGGCCCGACCCGTACGGGCAGCCGACCCGGCACCGATCGCCCGAGCCCGAGCCCGACCCGTACGGCGGAGAGCTCGACGCCCTGCGCTCGGCCTACCGCGTGCTGCGCCGTGTCTCCACGCTCACCGCGCTCGGCTCCTTCGTGGTCTACGTCCTGCTGTCCTGCTGCGCGCCGGGCCTCATGGGGGCCGAGATCGCCGGTGACCTCAGCCTGGGCATGGCCGTGGGAGTCCTCCAGCTCGTCGTCGCCTTCGCGGCGGTCCTCTGGTACGGCCGCAGCGCGCGGCGCTCCGTGGACCCGCTGGCCCGGGCCGTGCGCGAGCGTTCGGTCACGCGGCCGGGACGGGAAGCCGGGGTGGCGAGATGAACGACTTCGGCACAGGGACGCAGACCGTCGTCCTGGTCCTGTTCACCACGCTGGTGACCCTCACCCTGCTGATGTGCGTGATGGCGGGCCCTGACCGCGACGACCTGACGAACTTCTACACCGGCTACCTCTCGCTCACGCCCCTCAAGAACGGCCTGGCGATCGCGGGCGACTACATCTCGGCGGCCACGGTGCTGAGCACCACCGGCATCATCGCGCTCGCCGGGTACGACGGCTACGTGCTCGCGGTCAGCACCGCCCTCTCCCTGGTGCTGCTGATGTTCCTGCTGGCCGAGCCGTTGCGCAACGCCGGCAGTTTCACCATGGGCGACGTGCTGGCGCGCACCCTGCCGGGGCGTGCGACCCGTATCGCCTCCTGCGCGGTGACGCTCTGTGCGACCCTGCCCTTCCTGGTCGTCCAGCTCTCCGGAGCCGGGTCGCTGCTCACCTTCATCCTGGGCATCCCGCACGTGGCCGGCGCCCGGACGATCTGCATCGTCCTCGTCGGCAGCCTGATGATCATCTATGCGGCACTCGGCGGCATCAAGGGCACCGCGCTCATCCAGATGATCAAGATCGTCCTCCTGCTCGGCACCAGCGCCGCCGTCGCCGTCCTCGTCCTGAACCGCTTCCACTGGAACCCGGACGCGGTGCTGCGGGCCGCCCGGCGCGGCAGCGGAGCGGGTCCCGCCTTCTTTCAGCAGGGCCTTCAGCTGGGCACATCGGCCGTGGACCGGCTGGACTTCGCCGGTCTCCAGATCACCGTGATCCTCGGCGCCGCCTGCCTGCCCCACATCACGATGCGCCTGTACTCCGCGCGGGACGTGCCGGCCGTACGTCGTTCCATGTCCTGGGCGGTCGGCACGGTCACCACGTTCTGCCTGCTCGTGATCGTCATGGGCACGGGCGCGGCGGCGCTGGTGGGCTCGCGGTACATCACCGCGGCCGACCCGCACGGAAGGACGTCCGTCCTCATGCTGTCCCGGGCGCTCGGCGACGGGGCCGGCACCGTGGGCACCACGGTCCTCTACGCGGCCATGGCGGGCACGGTGTTCATCACGCTGCTGTCCTCGGTGGCCGGGATGACGCTGGCCGCGGCCTCGTCGCTCGCCCACGACCTGTTCGCCCACACCGTGCGGCGGGGCCGGGCCGAACCGCGTACCGAGATGACGGTGGCGGCCTGGACGAGCGCGGCCGTGGGTGTCGCCGCCATCGCGCTCTCCGTCCTGGTCCAGGACTGGGACGTCGCCGTACTGACCACGCTGGCGATCTGCATAGGGGCGTCGGCCGTGGCCCCCGCGCTGACGTACTCCCTGTTCTGGCGGGGCTTCACGCGCACGGGCCTGCTCGCGAGCCTGTACGGCGGCACGGCCTGCGCGCTGGTGCTGATGGCCTTCTCCAAGGCCGTCTCGGGCACCCCGGCCGCGGTCTTCCCGCACGCGGACTTCCACTGGTTCCCCATGCAGTCCCCGGGACTGGTCTCCGTCCCGGTCGGCTACCTGGCGGGCTGGCTGGGCAGCCGTCTGGAGCAGCGGCACCGCGCCGCCGACGGCCTGGAGAGCCGGCGCCGGTACGAGGAGGGCGAGGCCCGGCTGCTCGCCGGAGCCGAATGACCCCACCGGCCCGGGCTGCCCGCGCGGGCGGCCCGGTGCCGCCCCCTCGGTCCACCGCCGAGGCCGCCCGCGACCCGCTGCCGGGCCGGGAGCCGGACGCTCAGCGCCACCGGGAGCCGGGCGCCGCCGCGGTCACACGTGGTGCGCGTCTCGTTCCTGCCCTGCTCGAAACGCTCCAGGCGGCCCGCGCCGGCGTTGGTCAGGGCGATCGTCCGGGCCTGGTCGGGACCGCCCTCGCGGCTGACGACGTGCGTGATCCTGTACTCGAAGGTCCCCGCACCCGTGCGGCCACGGCTCCCGCTCCTTTCCCCCGCCTCTCGCTCCGTCACCGCGGAAGGGTGTCGCCGCTCGGTGAGCCACTGCTGGTGGGGGAGGCGCTGACGCCGGCGGACGCGGAGGCGGAGGGACTGGCGGAGGGCCGCGGGGAAGGGACTGCCGTCCGCGGGGGCGGGCCGGGACGGCGGGTGCTGGTGGCGCGTGGGGTCGGCTTCGCCTTCGCCGAGGGAGGCGCACTGGTGGGGGAGGGCGAGCGGGGGGCCGGCGACGTACCGCGAGTCGCCGGCGGCGGCCGCCGGGTCCCGTCGCCGTCACGGTCCTGGACGCCCTTGCGAGCCGGGTGCGTGCTCGCTCGCTCCGGTGACGCCTGCGCGTCGGGAAGGCGGACCTCGGGCCCCTCCAGGGACGGCTGTTCCGGGGTCGACGCTGCCCGTGGGGCCGCCGCATGGGGGAGCACCGACGCGGTGGCCAGGCCCCCGAGGAGCGTGAAGGTGGCTGCGGCAAGAGACCTGACGGCGTACCTCTTCAGCCGCGCCGGACGGCCGTTCCGGTCGGCGGGCGGGTCCTGCGGAACAGCCGGCGGCCCGGGAAGGGACGGCCCTGAGGAGTTCGGCACGCCGTTCGAGTGGAGCCACGGCATCGGGGTCTCGACGGTCGCAGCAGCCTCCTTCCCCTCGCTCGACTGCGCCGCGCCGGGGTCGTACGCCCCGCACTCCGGGCAGGTCACGGCGCCGTTGAGCGTGCGGCTGCACGGGCTGCAGTAGTCCATGAAGCGACCCTTCTCGGTCCTTGAGTCGACGGGAGCGCGGGGGCACCCAGCCCGGAGAGCAGGTGGGCCACCGGTTACTGGGGCCAACGGGGCGCGCAGCGGGGACGCTCACCCACAGGCGGAAAAGTGGGGTATGTAACTTCGTCCGGGCGGACGTTGACGACCGGGGCGGGAGTGTCGGGCGGGGAGTACCCGCGGGCGGACCGCGTGACTGGTCTACACCCTTGACTGGTACAGACCAAAGCGGTTGAGTGTGCCTCCACACCCCCACCACGGCCGCGCCCGCGTCATGGCCGATCCACTCGGCACGTGCGCACCAGGCCCGGCTCCGCGCTGCCCTCGTCCGGGTACGGCCGTGCTCCGCCAAGGAGTTGATCCTGTGTCGAAACGCCGCCTCTCCGCCGTGCTGACCGCACTCGCGCTGGGAAGCACGGTGCCCGTCCTGCTGCCGGCCACGGACGCGTCCGCCGCTTCGTGTTCGAGCTATCCGACCTGGGTCGCCGGACGGTCGTACAAAACCGGCGACATCGTGCGTTACTCCGACGGCAAGGCGTACGTCGCCGAGCACGACAACCCGGGCTACGACCCGGTCGTCAGCACCTGGTACTGGGACCCGTACGCCTGCGACAGCGGCTCCGGGACCCCCGTCGGCACCTTCGTGGTGAGCGAGGCCCAGTTCAACCAGATGTTCCCGAACCGGAATTCCTTCTACACCTACAGCGGTCTCACCGCCGCTCTCAGCGCCTATCCCGCCTTCGCGAACACCGGCAGCGACACCGTCAGGAAGCAGGAGGCCGCCGCCTTCCTCGCCAACGTGAACCACGAGACCGGCGGTCTGGTGTACGTGGTCGAGCAGAACACCGCCAACTACCCGCACTACTGCGACTGGGGCCGGCCCTACGGCTGCCCGGCCGGCCAGGCGGCCTACTACGGGCGCGGCCCCATCCAGCTCAGCTGGAACTTCAACTACAAGGCCGCGGGCGACGCGCTCGGCATCGACCTCCTCGACAACCCGTGGCTGGTGCAGAACGACGCGGCCGTGGCCTGGAAGACGGCACTCTGGTATTGGAACACCCAGACCGGGCCCGGCTCGATGACCCCCCACAACGCCATGGTCAACGGCGCCGGCTTCGGCCAGACGATCCGCAGCATCAACGGCTCCCTCGAGTGCGACGGCAAGAACCCGGCGCAGGTCCAGAGCCGTGTGGACGCCTACCAGCGGTTCACGCAGATCCTCGGGACGTCACCCGGCGGCAACCTCTCCTGCTGATCGCGGGGGTGCGGGGGGCGGCGAGGTCATGGTGGCGGCACGCATAGCGAAGCCCTGAACTATGTAGTCCCGCCACATGTGCCCCTGACCTGCCTCTTTCTACGGTGTGCCGACACGTACCCGTCCCCACCGCACACGAGGAAGTGGCGCACATGGCCTCCGGAACCACCGCTCCCCCACCCCCCGCCAGCCTCCCCCGTATCGTCGCCGCCAGCCTCATCGGCACCACCATCGAGTGGTACGACTTCTTCCTGTACGGCTCCGCCGCCGCGCTGGTCTTCAACAAGCTGTTCTTCCCCGACTCCGACCCGCTCGTCGGGACGCTGCTGTCGTTCCTGACCTACGCCGTCGGGTTCGCGGCCCGCCCGCTGGGTGCGCTGGTGTTCGGGCACTACGGTGACCGGCTGGGGCGCAAGAAGCTGCTGGTGCTCAGCCTGGTGCTGATGGGCGGGGCGACCTTCGCCATCGGACTGCTGCCCACCCACGCGTCGGTGGGAACGGCGGCGCCGGTCCTCTTGACCGTGCTCCGCCTCGTCCAGGGCTTCGCGCTCGGCGGCGAATGGGGCGGCGCCGTGCTGCTGGTCTCCGAGCACGGGGACGCGCGGCGGCGCGGGTTCTGGGCGTCGTGGCCCCAGACCGGCGCCCCCGCCGGGCAGTTGCTCGCGACCGGTGTGCTCTCCCTGCTCACCGCCATCCTCTCGGACGACGCCTTCGGCACCTGGGGCTGGCGCATCCCCTTCCTGCTCTCCGGCCTGCTGGTGATGGTCGGTCTGTGGATTCGTCTCTCCGTCGACGAATCGCCCGTGTTCAAGGAGGCGCTGGAGCGCTCGGAGTCGCGGCGCAGGCAGGGCGAGGCGGAGAAGCTGCCGCTCGTGGCGGTGCTCCGGCACCACTGGCGGGACGTGCTCGTCGCCATGGGCGCCCGCATGGCCGAGAACATCAGCTACTACGTCATCACCGCCTTCATCCTCGTCTACGCCACCACCTCCGCCGGCGTCTCCAAGCAGACCGCTCTCAACGCCGTCCTCATCGCCTCCGCCGTGCACTTCGCCGTGATCCCCGCCTGGGGCGCGCTCTCCGACCGGGTCGGCCGGCGGCCGGTGTACCTGTTCGGCGCGGCCGGGATCGGCCTGTGGATGTTCCCGTTCTTCGCGCTCGTCGACACCGGGAGCTTCGGGTACCTGCTGCTCGCCGTGACCGTCGGGCTGGTCCTGCACGGGGCCATGTACGCGCCCCAGGCGGCCTTCTTCGCCGAGATGTTCGCGACCCGGATGCGGTACTCCGGCGCCTCCATCGGCGCCCAGTTCGCCTCGGTCGCGGCCGGTGCGCCCGCCCCGCTCATCGCGACCGCGCTGCTCGCCGACTACGACAGCTCCACGCCGATCGCCCTGTACGTGATCGCGGCCGCCGTGCTGACGCTCATCGCCGTCGGCGTGGCCCGCGAGACCCGGCACCGGGACCTCGCCGAGGTGACCGCCGAGGACGGCGAGCAGGCGGGGACGAGCCCGGCGGCCGAGGCCCGGACCGTCTGACCGGCCCGCGCGACGGCTCCCTGGCCGGCCGGCCCCCGCGCGGGGGCCGGTCAGTGCCGTTCCGGTGCCGCCAGCCGGTGCAGGCGCAGGGCCAGTTGTATCTCCAGGGCGCGGGACGGGCTCTGCCAGTCCTCGCCCAGGAGGCGGCCCACGCGTTCCAGCCGCTGGGCGACCGTGTTCACGTGCACGTGCAGCGCGTCCTTGGTGCGGGCCGGGCTCATCCCGCAGGCGAAGTAGGCCTCCAGGGTGCGCAGCAGCTCCGTCCCCCGGCGCTCGTCGTACGTCACCACCGGCCCGATGGTGCGGCCGACGAAGGCGCCGACGTCCCGCTCGCCGGCGAGGAGCAGGCCGAGGAAGCCGAAGTCCTCGGCGGCAGCGCCGTCACCGGCACGGCCGAGCAGGTGCAGGGCGTCCAGGCAGCGGCGGCCCTCGGCGTAGGCGGCGGTCACCGTGTCGGGATGGGCGGCGAGGCCGGTGACGGGGGCGGAGGCGCCGACGGTGACGGGCTGGTGGACGGCCGTCCCGAGGTCGCGTGCGGTGCGCCGGGCCAGGTCCGTGGCGGTGTCCGGGGCGGCGAGCGGGAGCAGCAGGACCGTGCCGCCGTCACGGGCGGCGGCCAGGCCCTGCCGGGTGGCGGCCAGGTGGGAGGCGGCGGACCACAGCCTGCGGCGGGCCGCGGCCTCCTCGTCGGCGTCGGAGGCCGGGCCGTCGATCCGGGCGGCCAGGACGACGTGGGTGGCGTCCAGGTCGGCACGCAGGCGGGCCGCGCGCTCGCGCAGCAGGCGGGGATCGCGGTCGCGGGCGTCCAGGAGGTCGTCCAGCAGTTCGCCCCGCACGCGTTGTTCCGCCTCGGCGGCGGAGCGGCGAGCCAGCAGGAGCAGCGAGGTGACCATGGCGGCGCGTTCCAGCGTGCGCTGGTCCACCGGGTCCAGGTCGCGGTGGCCGCGCAGGACCAGCGCGCCGAGCAGTTCACCGCCCGCGGCCACCGCGGCGGTCCAGTCGCTGCCGTGCCGTACGGCGTGCCCCTCGGCACGGGACGCCTCCAGCGCCGCGGCCGGTGCCGTGCCGGCCTCGGTGAACTCGACCGTACCGGCGAGGACTTCGGAGACGGCCGCGGCCACGTCGTGCACCCCGCCGCCGCGCAGTACGAGTTCGGCGAGCCGGTCGTGCACGTCGGAGGCGCGCTCGATGACGGCGCTGCGGTCGCGGATGATCTCGTTGGCCCGTTCGAGGCCGGCCAGCGCCCCGCGGGTCTCGGAGAGGAGGTTCGCGGTGTCGATGGCGGCCGCGGCGAGCGCGGCGAACGAGCCGAGCAGGGCGATCTGCCCGCGCTCGAAGTGACGGGCCCGCCGGTCCGAGGCGAACAGGACACCGATGACGTGCGGGCCGAGCATCAGCGGCACGCCGAGGATGGCGACCAGGCCCTCGTCCCGCACCCCGGCGTCGATGGTGTGGGTGTGCTGGAAGCGGGCGTCCTCGAAGTAGTCGTCGGTGACGTACGGCCGCGTGGTCTGGGCGACCAGTCCGCCGAGCCCCTCGCCCATGCCGAGGCGCAGTTGCTGGAAGTGGGCCGAGACGGACCCTTCCGTCACCCGCATGTAGGTGTCGCCGCGGGCGGGGTCGTTCAGGGTGAGGTAGGCGACGTCCGTGCCCAGCAGCGAGCGGGCCCGCTGCACGATCGCCTGGAGGACGGCGTCCAGGTCCCTGAGTCCGGCCAGGTCGTGCGCGGTCTCGAAGAGCGCCGACAGCTCCGCCTCGCGACGCCGCCGCCCCTCCAGTTCGGAGCGCACCCGCAGCGCGAGCAGCTTGGCCCGCTCCAGCGCGGCGATCCGGTCGTCCGGGCCGCCCTCCGCACGGGCGAGCAGCACCGGCTGCTCGTACGCCTCCACGGGGGCGCCGCGGGCCAGCAGTTCGAGGAACGGGGCCTCCGGGCCGCCGTCGGGCACGCCGGCGGCGCCCCCGGTGCGGGGGCGCTCGGCCGGCTGGACGTGATCGCGGGACATGGTCACAGGATTCCGTATCGGCCGCCCGGCACGTCAGGCCTGTGGAAAACTCCCGGGCCGGGCGTCGCGGCTCCGTTCAGTGGGCCGTCCAGCCGCCGTCGAGCACCAGCGACGTGCCGGTGACGAAGGACGCCTGCGGGCCGCAGAGGTAGGCCACGGCGTCCGCGACCTCCTCGGGTTCGATGAGCCGCTGGACGGCGCTGTCCTTGAGCAGGATCTCGCTCAGGACGCGTTCCTCGGGGATGCCGTGCGCCTGGGCCTGGTCGGCGATCTGCTTCTCCACCAGTGGGGTGCGCACATAGGCGGGGTTCACACAGTTCGAGGTCACACCGTGGGGGGCGCCCTCCAGGGCGGCTGTCTTGCTGAGCCCTTCCAGGCCGTGCTTGGCGGCCACGTAGGCGGCCTTGAAGGCCGAGGCGCGCAGTCCGTGGACGGAGGACACGTTCACGATCCGGCCCCAGCCCTGCGCGTACATGTGCGGGAGGGCGCCGCGGATCAGCCGGAACGGGGCCTCCAGCATGACGGTCAGCACGGTGTGGAAGACGTCCGGCGGGAACTCCTCCAGCGGGCGGACCAGCTGCAGGCCGGCGTTGTTGACCAGCACGTCGGTGCCGGCGGCGGCGCGTTCGGCCGCGTCGAGGTCGGTGAGGTCCAGGACGTGGGGCTCGACCGTGCCCGCGAGCTCGCCGCCCCGTTCGGCGAGCGCCGTCAGCTCGGCCAGGCCCGCCGCGTCCCGGTCGACGGCTCTCACCCGGGCCCCGGCGGCGGCGAGCCGCAGCGCGCAGGCGCGGCCGATGCCGCTGGCGGCGCCGGTGACGAGGGCGGTGCGGCCGCCCAGGTCGAGGGGGGTGGAGGCGGCGGGGTGGGACCCGGGCAGCGGGCTGGGCGCGGTCATGGCTCGACCCTAAGTCGGACCCACTCCTCACCACATGTGGCGGCCACCCATACTTCAGCCAAGACTCATAGGGTCGAACCATGTGGGTGCCTCGGACATGGCCTGCTTGATCCGGAACAGCGCGAACTCGTTCAGGTCGGGCAGCGCGTCGACCGCGAACCAGCCCACCTCCAGCGACTCGTCGTCGTTGACGCGGGCCTCGCCGCCAGTGGCCCGGCAGCGGAAGGTGATGTCCATGTACTGGCAGATGTCCCCGTTCTCGTAGGTGACCGGGGTCAGGGCCTGGACGAGGACCACGCGCTCGGGGACGCAGTGCACGGCCGCCTCCTCGAAGACCTCGCGCACCGCGCAGGCCGCGGGCTGCTCGCCCGGCTCCGGAATCCCGCCGAGCACCGACCACTTGCGCGTGTCGGAGCGCCGGTTCAGGAGCACCCTGCCCTCGTCGTCGAAGACGAGCGCGGTGACCCCGGGGAGCCAGAGCAGCTGATGGCCCGCGGAGGCCCGGAGCGTGCGGATGAAGTCGGGAGTAGCCATGAGCCGACCCTAACGGGTGGGCCCGTGACCACCCGCTTCCTCACCGGGGGCGTGCGGCGGTCGCGCGGCTAGGCGTCGGCGGCGCGCCGCGCGCGCAGGCCCGAGCCGATCGCCCAGCCCAGACCGCCCGCCGCGACCAGCACCAGGGCGATCTCGGGCAGGATGCCCAGCTCGGTGGCGGGCGTCTCGGAGGTGCGCAGCGGCACCTTCTGGACGAGGTAGGCGGGCACGAACATGCCCGTCTTCTGGGTGATCCGCCCGTCGGGCATGATGACGGCGCTGACGCCACTGGTGACCGGCACGGTCACGGTCCGGCTGTGCTCGACGGCGCGGACGCGCGACATGGCGAGCTGCTGGTAGGTCATCTCGCTGCGGTCGAAGGTGGCGTTGTTGCTGGGTACGGAGATCATCTCCGCGCCGTGGGTGACGGTGTCCCGCACGGCCCAGTCGAAGGCGGCCTCGTAGCAGGTGGCGAGGCCGACCTTGGCACCGCGGACGTCGAACACGCCCGGCTCGCTGCCGCGGCTGAAGTCCTGGCGGACCATGCTGGTCCAGTTCTTGTTGATGGCGCCGACCAGCCCGCGCAGCGGGAGGTACTCGCCGAACGGCTGCACCTGACGCTTGTCGTAGGTCTGGGTCGGTCCCTTGACCGGGTCCCACAGGATCTGCTCGTTGAGCAGCCTGCCGTCCTTCTCGACGACGCCGCCGACCGAGATGGGCACCCCGACGGCCCGGGCGGCACCGCTGATGACGGCGGCGGCGTCGGCGTTGGTGAAGGGGTCGATGTCGGAGGAGTTCTCCGGCCACAGCACGTAGTCGGGGCGGGCCACCTTGCCCGCCTTGATGTCGGCGGCCAGCTCGAGGGTCTCGCGGACGTGGTGGTCGAGGACGGCGCGGCGCTGGGCGCTGAACTCGAGCCCGGCGCGGGGCACGTTGCCCTGGATGAGCGCGACGGTCGCTGAGCCGGCCTCCGCCCTGTCGCTCACCAGCGGGCGGGCGGCGACCGCTCCCACCACCGGGACGGCCACGCTCAGCAGGGCGGCGGCCGCGGCTCCGCGCCGCAGGACCCGGGTGCGGCGCCGCTCGGCGAGCAGCCGCCCGGCCTCGTACAGACCGAACCCGCACAGCACCACGGCGAAGCCGAGCACCGGGGTGCCGCCCACCGCGGCGAGCGGCAGGAACACGCCGTCCGCCTGACCGAAGGCGATCTTGCCCCAGGGAAAGCCGCGGAACGGCACGCGCGCGCGTACCGCCTCTCCGGCGATCCACACCGCGGCCGCCCACACCGGCCAGGCCGGCAGCTTGGAGACGGCCGCGACGCCCACGCCGACCAGGGCCACGAAGATCGCCTCGATGGCGACCAGCGCCAGCCAGGGTCCGGGTCCGACCTCCACTCCGGTCCACACCAGCAGGGGCAGCAGGAAGCCGAGCCCGAACAGGTAGCCGAGGCCCAGCGCCGCCTTCCAGGTACGGTCGCGCAGCACCCAGGCGAAGCCGGCGAAGGCCGGCAGGGCCAGCCACCACAGGGTGCGCGGCGGGAAGCTGATGTAGAGGAGCACTCCGCAGAGCACGGAGGCGAGGGCCGGGACCAGACGCAGCAGCCGCCGGCCGCGCGCGGAGAACGCGGAGGACGGCTGGAGCCGGTCGGAGTGGTCCACGGAGGTTGCGGTGACGGTCACCCGGGGAGTGTACGGCGGTTGACGCCGCCGCCGACAGCACGGACCGTCCGGCCCCGGCCCGCACCGGCGGTGTGCGCTCGGTGGGCGGCAGGGCAGTGGGCGGTCGTTCAGTGGGCGGTGCCCGGGGTGATCGCTCGCAGCCGGTCGCGGATCACCCGGACCGCCGACTCGGCGTCGTCCACGGTGATCGTGAAGGTGTGGCCGTCCCACAGGCTCAGCACGACGCCCTCGCCGCGCCGGACGACGACCGCGGTGCCCTTCTCCGGGCGCCAGCGGTAGCCCCAGCCGCCCCACTGCCGGGGCGTGACCACCGGGGTGAAGTCGGCGCCGACCACCTCGGTCAGCGGGATGCGGCGGCGGGGCACGCCGATGTGGCCGCAGCGGACCTCGACGCACTCCTTGTCGAGCTTGAGGTCGACGTGCACGAAGGCGAGGGTGCCGAAGAGGACCAGCAGACCGGCCGCGATGCAGCCCACGACGGACATGGCCAGTGCGGCACTGCCCGAGGTCCATGCCGACTCGACGGCCAGTTCGATACCGAGCGCCAGGCAGGCCGCGCCGACCAGTGCGAGCAGCCACTGGACCCGGTTGGTGGCGCGTCCGGTCCAGACGTCGGGGTGCGAGGCGTCCTGGGCGTGGCGGTGCTCCCTCATGGTGACGAGGTTACTCAGGTTCGGCTGCGCCGGTACCCGCCCGCGGAGGGTGACTCCTCCGGGCGGCCCAGCGCGAAGCCGCCGTGTGCCCCGGTCAGCGACGGTCGGCGAGCGGACCGGCGGCGGGCAGCAGCCGGCCCTCGGCGTAGTGCAGCGCGGCGGCGGGCAGCGCGCCCTCGCGCCCGCTGAGCAGGACGGTCAGCGTGCCCTCGGCCGGGGCCTCGGGCGCGGGCGGCTCCCCCAGCCGGCGCAGCGCCTGGGCGGCGACGGCTCCGGCGGATCCGTGCAGGACGAGCGGGGCGGCGCCGGGCTGCTGGACGGCGGCGCGGATACGTTCCGCCACCAGCTCGTAGTGGGTGCAGCCCAGGACGACGGTGGTCACGTCCCGCGGGGTCAGCGCGGCCGCTGCGGCGACAGCTGCGGCGATGGCCGCCTCGTCCGCGTGCTCGACCGCCTCGGCCAGACCCCAGCAGGGCACCTCGGTGACGTGGACCCCGTCGGCGAAGTCCGCGATGAGACCGCGCTGGTAGGGGCTGCCGGTGGTGGCCGGTGTCGCCCAGATGGCGACGGGGCCGCCGCCCGCCGCGGCCGGCTTGATCGCCGGGACGGTGCCGATCACCGGGATGCCGGGCTCCAGGCGGGCGCGCAGGGCGGGCAGGGCGTGCACGGTGGCGGTGTTGCAGCCGATGATCAGGGCGTCGGGCCGGCGGGCCGCGGCCGCCTCGGCGACGGCGAGCGCGCGCCGGGTGAGGTCCTCGGAGGTCCGCGGCCCCCACGGCATGCCGTCGGGGTCCAGGGAGAGGACGAGATCGGCGTCGGGGCGCAGGCGCCGTACCGCTGCGGTGGCCGCCAGCAGACCGATTCCGGAGTCCATGAGCGCGATCTTCACCCGGCCACGATAGACGATGGGGCCTTGCGGGCCGCCCGGGTGGGGCAGACTGCGCCCGTGAGCGCGCTCGTGTGGATCACCGTCGTGTCCCTCGCCGCCTGGGGCTGGCTGCTGCTGTGCCAGGGCTTCTTCTGGCGCACGGACGTCCGGCTGCCGGGCCGCCGGGACCCGGATCCGTGGCCGTCCGTCTGCGTCGTGGTCCCGGCCCGCGACGAGGCGGCCGTGCTGCCCGCGAGTCTGCCGTCGCTGCTCGCGCAGGACTATCCGGGCCGGGCGGAGATCTTCCTGGTGGACGACGGCAGCACGGACGGCACCGGGGCACTGGCACGCGAGCTGTCCCGGCGGCACGGCGGGCTGCCACTCACGGTGGGCTCCCCCGGTGAGCCGCCCGCCGGCTGGACGGGCAAGTTGTGGGCGGTGCGGCACGGCATCGGTCTCGCGCGCGCGCGTGATCCCGAGTACCTGCTGCTGACGGACGCGGACATCGCGCACGCGCCGGACAGCCTGCGCGAGCTGGTGGCGGCGGCCCGCACGGGCGGCTTCGACGTGGTGTCGCAGATGGCACGGCTGCGGGTGCAGAGCCTGTGGGAACGGCTGGTGGTCCCGGCGTTCGTCTACTTCTTCGCGCAGCTGTATCCGTTCCGGTGGATCGGCCGGCGGGGTTCCCGGACGGCGGCAGCGGCGGGCGGCTGTGTCCTGCTGCGCGCGGAGACGGCCGGCAGGGCGCGGATCCCGGACGCGATCCGGCACGCCGTCATCGACGACGTCGCGCTCGCGCGCGCGGTGAAGGCCGTCGGCGGTCACGTCTGGCTGGGTCTGGCGGACCGGGTGGACAGCGTGCGTCCGTATCCACGGCTGGGCGACCTGTGGCGGATGGTGTCGCGCAGCGCGTACGCCCAGTTGCGGCACAACCCGCTGCTGCTGCTCGGCACGGTGGCCGGGCTGGCCCTGGTGTACCTGGTGCCGCCCGCCGCCGTGGTCGCGGGGGCGGCCTCGGGCAGCGCGGCGGTGGCGGTGACGGGCGCGGCTGCGTGGGCGGTGATGGCGGGGACGTACGCGCCGATGCTCCGCTACTACCGGCAGCCGCCGTGGCTCGCGCCGCTGCTGCCGTTCACCGCCTTCCTCTACCTCCTCATGACGGTCGACTCCGCCGTGCAGCACTACCGGGGCCGGGGGGCGGCCTGGAAGGGCCGTACCTACGCGCGCCCCGAGGCCGTGGCCGACGAGGGCTGAGCCGGCTACTTGCGCCCCGGCGTCCAGTTCATGCCCCATCCGTAGGCGCGGTCTATGGTCCGCTGCGGGCTCACCCCGCGCTCCGGCACCAGGTAGCGCGCCTCGCGCTGCACCACGAGGTCGCCGCCGGTGCGGGTGATCAGGGCGAGCGCGCACACCGTGGAGGGGACCGTGCACTCGTCCAGGGAGAAGTCGATCGGGGCGCCGTGCTGGGGCTGCAGGGTGACGGTGGCGTGCAGGTCGGCGAAGGAGGCGGCGCCCTCGTAGATCGTGACGAAGACCAGGATGCGGCTGAAGTCCTGTTTGTGGTCGAGGTTGACGGTGAGGTTCTCGCCGCTCGCGACGGCGCCCGTGCGGTCGTCTCCGTCGAGGTGGATGTACGGCGGCCGGTGCAGGGAGCCGAACGCGTTGCCGAGCGCCTGTACGACGCCCTTGCTGCCGTCGGCGAGTTCGTACAGGGCGCACAGGTCGAGGTCGACGTCCCCCTGCCCGGCGCCCCACCGGCCGCCCCAGCCGGGGAGTTGCTTGCGCACCTGCCAGTTGAGGTTGACGCGCATGGCGCCCGAGGTGCCGCCCTGCTTGGCGAGCGAGACGGAGGGCGCGGCCTTGGTGAGGGTGACCTTGGACAGGCGTACCGGTGCGGACGGCGGGCCGGCCGGGGGCGGCGGCAGGGGCACGGGAGCGGTGACCGGCGGCGGCATGGTGACCGGGGGCGGGACGGGCGGTGCGGCGGGCGGCCGGGGCGCGGCGACGGGGGGTGCGGCGGGCGGTGCGGCCGGCGTGGGCGCGGCGTGCTGCGGTTCGTCGACGGTGATGCCGAAGTCCGTTGCCAGTCCTTCGAGTCCGCTGCTGTAGCCCTGGCCGACGGCACGGAACTTCCAGCCGCCCTGGCGGCGGTAGAACTCGCCGAGCACGAAGGCGGTCTCCACGGTGGCGCCGGGGCTGTCGAAGCGGGCGACGACGGCGCCGCCGTCGTCTGTCACCTCGATGGAGAGGTCCGGGATCTGCCCGAAGGTCCCGCCGTCGGCGGAGGCCGCGAGCACGATCCGCTCGATCCCGCCCTCGACGCGCGCGAGGTCGACGAGGAGGGTGTCGGTGACCTGGGCGCCGGACGTCCGCTTGCCCTCGTGGCGGACCGCGCCGGAGGCGTGCGCGGGCTGGTTGTAGAAGACGAAGTCCGCGTCGGAGCGGACCTTTCCGGCCGCCAGCAGGAGCGCCGAGGCGTCCGCGTCGGGCACGCCGGGTCCGGAGCGCCGGCCCAATTCGACGCGCAGTGCCGTCGTCGGCACCGGCACATTCGAACCCTTCGACATTGTCATGTCCGCCCCCATCGTGTCGGCGTCCCGGGTGTTCCCGGGCTCCCGGATCATCCCTACCCGCCCAACCTATTCCCGGGCCCGGGGAAGAGCGGCCGTCGGCGCGGGAAGATCGCCGGTCAACCCCCGGTAACCCGGCGGGAGCTCGCCTTTTACACGATTGGAAGGTTGAACGACGTCCATTTTTGCCAAGTTCGCTCTGATTGAGGATGCCTGACCACGGCCGACACGGAAAACAACCCTCTTATCGGTCTCCCCAACCAGCACATCGTGGGCTTAACTTATGGCCATGACCTCCCCCCGCTCCACTTATGGTGGCGGCTACTACTCCGCCTCCTTCCCGGACACCCCGATCTACGACTCCCTCGTGGCCGAGCGGGGCACCCCGCAGATCGCCCCGATCCGGGTCCCCGCCGCGTACGACACGGGGAGCAGCCTGCCCGCGCTGCCCTCGGCGCTGCCCGCCCTCCCGGCGGCACCCTCCCCGCAGGTCCCCTCCTACGGCTCCTACGGCTACCCGCAGGCGCAGCAGCCCGCCCCGCTGCAGCAGGCGCCCACCGCGTACATCCCGCAGCAGGCGAGCGCTCCGCGCGGGTACCCCGGCCCGCAGGCCCCGCAGCCGCAGCGTCCGATGGCCGGCACGGGCTACGAGGCCATGCGCCCCGCCGCGCCGCGTCCGGCGCCGGCTCCCTATCAGGATCCGTACAACAACCAGCAGTACCGCGGCTACTGACCGACGCTCCCGGCGCCCGGTGCCGAGCCCGGTGTCACCTGGCACGATGGCGCCATGGGGAACGCGATTGTGCAGTCGATCCACGTCCATCCGGTCAAGGCGTTCCGGGGCGTCTCGCCCCGGGAGGCCGCGGTGGAGCCCTGGGGTCTGGCCGCGGACCGACGCTGGACGCTGATCGACGACGGGGGAAAGGTCGTCACGCAGCGCGAGCAGCCACGCCTCGCGCTGGCCGCCGCCGAGCCGATGCCCGGCGGCGGCATTCGTCTGTCCGCGCCCGGCCGGGAACCGCTGACGGTCGCGCCGCCGGAGCCCGGGGGGAGCGTTCCGGTGAACATCTTCGGTACGAAGGTGGAGGCGGTCCCGGCCGCCGGCGCCGCGCACGCGTGGTGCTCCGCGTATCTCGGCACCGGTGTCCGGCTGGTGCACATGGACGATCCGGCCGTGCGCCGTCCCGTCGACCCCGAGTACGCGCTGCCCGGCGAGACGGTGAGCTTCGCCGACGGCTATCCCCTGCTGGTGACCACCACCGCTTCGCTGGACGCCCTGAACTCGCTGATCGCCCAGGGCGATCACGCCGCCGAGGGCCCGCTGCCGATGAACCGTTTCCGGCCGAACGTGGTCGTCGCCGGCACCGAGGCGTGGGCCGAGGACCACTGGCGGCGCGTCTCCATCGGCGAGGTGACCTTCCGTGGCGTGAAGCCGTGCGGGCGCTGCGTCGTGACCACGACCGACCAGGACACCGCCGCACGCGGCCGGGAACCCCTGCGCACGCTGGCACGGCACCGCAGGGTCGGCACGGGCCTCCTCTTCGGCCAGTACCTCGTCCCCCTCGCCCCGGGCACGATCCGGACCGGCGACCCGGTGCGGGTGCGGTCCTAGCACCCCGGGCGGCACCGGTCGCGGCGGCCGCCCCGGTGTTCCGGCTCCGGAACCGCGCACGGAGCGGGAACCGGGCGGCGGGTGCCGGTCGTTGGGGAGGACGACATGAGAAATTCGTGGCAGGCCCCGGCCGGGAGTGACACCGGGCTCTCCCGGCCCCGGCCAGGGGACGAGCGGCTCCGCCGGGGGTAGGTCGGAGCGGAAGGGGGGGTGGGGCGTGCGAGCGATCAGTGGCCTGTGGCGCTGGCGGCGCAACCCGCTGCGCCGCGCGACCGACCTGGCCGAGGCATGGCTGGCCCTCGTGGCGCTGGTGCTGGTCGCCGTGGCCGCGCCGGCGATCGGTTCGCTGGCCGGCGCGGCCGCCGCGGACTCCCTGCAGCACACCGTGCGGGAGCAGCGGCACTCCCGTCATCTCGTCACCGCCACGGTGGTCCGCCGCCTGGGCGGCGCCCCGGCGGAGTCGGACCCGGACACCAGCGCGGCGCACGACTCCGGCAGACGGGTCCTCGCCGACTGGACGGCACCGGACGGCACGGCGCGCCACGGAGCGGTCCTGGCCCGGCTGAGGTCACCGCGCCCGGGTGACCACGTCAGTCTCTGGACGGATTCGCACGGCCGCATGACGACGCGGCCGCTGGACTCTCCGACGGCGACGACGCACGCCGTGCTCGCCGGCCTCGGCGCGGCCCTGCTGACCGCGGGCCTGGTGGAGGCCGGACGGCGGCTGGTCGTGTGGCGCATGGTCCGGCGCCGGTACGCGTGCTGGGACCGGGCCTGGGACCGGGCGGGTCCGGACTGGGGCAAGGCGGGCACCGGCAGTTGACGGCCTTGCGGCTCTGGTCAACCCATCAGCCGCGCGCACGCTACGGTGGACCGGCCGACTCGCTTTCGGCAACGACCCGCGTTCGACGAGGTGGGGGCACAGCAACGCCATGGCACAGGGCACGGTCCAGGTGACGCACACCGGTACATCGCGGTGGCGGCGCCGCACGGGTGAGTACGCTTCGCTCGCCGCCGCCCTGGAGGCCGCCGCCGACGGTGACGTCCTCACCGTCGCCCCCGGCACCTACCGGGAGAATCTCGTCCTCCAGCGGGCCGTGACGCTGCGCGGCCCCGAGGGCTCGCCGGGCTCGGTGCGGATCGCCCCGGCCGACGGGGTGCCGCTGACCGTGTGCGCCTCCGCGGTGGTCCAGGACCTGCACGTGGAGGGCCAGGACGCGGCGGCGCCCGCCCTGCTGGTGGAGGAGGGCACGCCCGAGCTGATGGACCTGCGGATCGTCACGCGGTCGGCCGCGGGCATCGAGGTGCGCGGCGGGGCCCGCCCGACCGTCCGGCGCTGCACCGTCGACAACCCGGCCGGCATCGGCATCGCCGTCCTCGACGGCGGTGGCGGGGTGTTCGAGGAGTGCGAGATCGTGGCGGCCGGGCAGGCGGGTGTCGCCGTCCGCGGCGGTGCCCATCCGCGGCTGGACCGCTGCCGGGTGCACCACGCCTCCGGCACCGGACTGACCGTGACCGGGGAGAACTCCGCCCTGGAGGCGTTCGGCTGCGAGGTCTACGAGGTCCGGGGCGCCGGGGTGCAGGTCACCCAGCGGGCCACCGCCCACCTGACCGACTGCGATGTGCACCGCACCACCGCCGACGGTGTCACGCTCGACACGGACGCGGTCCTCACGCTCGCCGACTGTCGGATCCACGACGTCCCCGAGAACGCGGTCGACCTGCGGTCCCGTTCGGTGCTGACGCTGACCCGGACGACGGTCCGTCAGTTCGGGCGCAACGGCCTGTCGGTGTGGGACCCGGGCACCCGGGTGGACGCCAACCAGTGCGAGATCTTCGACAGCACGGGCGACTACCCGGCGGTGTGGGTCAGCGACGGCGCCACGGCGGTCCTCGACTCCTGCCGGGTGCACGACGTGCCGGACGCGCTCTTCGTGCTGGACCGCGGTTCCCGCGCGGACGTCGTGGACAGCGACCTGTCCCAGGTGCGCAACACGGCGGTGTCGGTGAGCGACGGCGCGACCGCGCAGCTCGACGACTGCCGGATCCGGGAGGCGGCCACCGGTGCCTGGTTCCGCGACCACGGCAGCGGCGGCACGCTCGCCAACTGCACGATCGACGGCACCCAGACCGGTGTGATCGTCACCAAGGGCGCCGACCCGGCCATCGAGCGGTGCACCGTCGACTCCCCCGCCGAGGCCGGCTTCTACGTCTCCGCAGGCGGCCGCGGCACCTTCCTGAACTGCCGGGTCAGCGGCAGTGGGGGCTACGGCTTCCATGTCATAGACGGCTGCCGTACGACGCTGCGCAAGTGCCGTACGGAGCGGTGCGCGCGCGGCGGTTACGAGTTCGCCGACCCGGGCCCGGACACGGGGGCCGGGACGGGTCCGGTCGTGGAGGACTGCACCAGCGACGAGAGCGGCGGTCTGCGGCCGCCCGCGGCCCGGGAGACGGCCGTGCAGTCGGCGCCGTCGTCCGCCGGCCTGCTCGGTTCCATCCCCGGGCAGCGCGTCACCGAGCAGGAACCGCTGATCACCCCGGCCGAGCCGGAGCAGCAGGCGCGTACGTCCAAGGACGTGCTCGGCGAACTGGACGCCCTGGTGGGCCTGGAGAGCGTCAAGCGCGAGGTGCGGGCGCTGACCGACATGATCGAGGTGGGCCGGCGCCGGCAGCGGGCCGGGCTGAAGGCCGCCTCCGTCAAGCGGCATCTGGTCTTCACCGGCTCCCCCGGCACCGGCAAGACGACGGTCGCCCGCCTGTACGGCGAGATCCTCGCCTCGCTCGGGGTTCTCGACAAGGGCCACCTGGTCGAGGTGTCCCGGGTCGACCTGGTCGGCGAGCACATCGGCTCCACCGCGATCCGCACCCAGGAAGCGTTCGAGCGGGCGCGCGGCGGTGTGCTGTTCATCGACGAGGCCTACGCCCTGTCTCCCGAGGACGCCGGGCGCGACTTCGGCAAGGAGGCCATCGACACGCTGGTGAAGCTGATGGAGGACCAGCGCGACGCGGTCGTGGTGATCGTCGCCGGCTACACGGCCGAGATGGAGCGCTTCCTCTCGGTCAACCCCGGTGTGGCGTCCCGCTTCTCGCGGACCATCACCTTCGGCGACTACGGACCGGGCGAACTGCTCCGGATCGTCGAGCAGCAGGCCGACGAGCACGAGTACCGGTTGGCTCCGGGAGCCGCCGAGGCGCTGCTGACGTACTTCACGGCGATCCCGAAGGGCCCCGCGTTCGGCAACGGGCGCACGGCACGCCAGACGTTCGAGGCGATGGTGGAGCGGCATGCGAGCCGCGTCGCCCAGTTCGCGGACCCCAGCACCGACGACCTGACCCTGCTCTACGCGGAGGACCTGCCGGAAGTGCCCTGAGGCCGGCGACCGGGCGGCCGTCCGGCGCCGCCCGTCACCCGGCCACCCCCTCGTCCGGGCGCTGTCCCGGCAGGCCGGGCCGCAGACGGGCCGGCAGCGGGGCCCGCTCCCGTGCGAACGCGGGGTCGGCCCGGTGGTCGGAGTGGCCGAGGACGGGCGCGGGGAGCGGATGCTCGGGGTGCGGCCGTAGGCGAGCGGGTCCTTCAGGGGCCGTGGTCCACTTCCGGGCCGCAGTCGCCGGGCAGCCGGACGGCCCGTCGATGGGGTCGGTGCGGCGGTGCGGATGGCGCCGGCAGGCGACGTGGCGGTGGAGCGCGGCCAGGGCGCGCGAGGGCGAAGTACGCGGGGAAGCAGCGGCCGTACAGACGCTCCGGCGGTGAGCCGTAGGTGAGCTGGGCGACGCGTCCGCGGACGGCGGGGGTCGGTTGCCAGGTGGCGGCCGCGGCCAGGACGCTGCCCTGGGGGTGGCCGGACAGCACCAGCCGGCCGCCGGTGGCGAAGGGGTGGGTGGCGCGCGGCCAGGACGTGCCGACGTCCCACAGGACGCCGATGGTGCGGCGGGTGGAGGGGGCCTCGTTGGTGCGCCGGCCCGCCCCAGGTGACGAAGAGCGGGAAGCCGAGTCCGACGGGCCAGGAGCCGAGCGCCTGGCGAGGTCTCGGCCGCCGCGTGGACGGCGGAGTACGCCCGCCGGGCCGCCCCCTGCGGGGTGCGGCCGGTGGCCAGGGCGCCGGTCGGCGCGGCGACCCCCAGCGGCAGGGTGGTGGCGCAGAGCACGGCGAGCAGCAGCGACGCCCGGTCGGTGAGGGGGCCAAGGCCCGGACATGGGCGATGCGGCGGGCGCGCGGGGGTGCTCGGGCTTGCCGGGGCGCCGGAGGAGGCCGTCGACCGGGACCGGCTGCTGACGGGCGTCAGGTGCTCGTGACGTACGCGGTCGCGTGCGGCGCGGGCCGGCCGCGCGGTGCGAGCACGGCGGCGAGGGCGGGCAGGCAGCAGCGGGGGGATCAGGGACGCCTGCCAGGTCAGCAGCACCGGCGGCCCGTCGAGGAGGGCGCGGGTGCCGTCCAGCCGGTGGGCGACCCGCCCGGCGAGTGCGCCGGTCATCACCCCGCCGAGCGCGCAGCCGAGCAGCGCGACCGCCGGGCCGCCGAGGCCGCGCGTGCCGGCGCGCGGGTCCGGGCGGCGGCGCTGGAGGTCGGGGACGACGGCGGCCGCGCACCTCTCCGCGCGGAAAGTCCCCGATCCGTGTGACGCCGGCAGAGGGGCGCAGGGTTGCGGGATGGCATGCGCGCGTCGTGACCGGAGTGGCGCGACCGGTGCCCCGCCGTGAAAGGATGGACGCCCGTGCCCCAGGACCGCTGGACGTCCAGGTCGGGGCAGGTGCGGCGGACGACGGATCACGGCGAGAGGACCGGAGCTTACGTGAGCGAGAATCAGAACCTCCTCGCGGAGCAGCGCCGCGCCCTCATCCTGGACGAGGTCCGGCGCCGGGGCGGCGTCCGGGTGAACGAACTGACCCGCAAGCTCGGTGTGTCGGACATGACCGTGCGCCGTGATCTCGACGCGCTGGCCCGCCAGGGCATGCTGGAGAAGGTGCACGGCGGCGCGGTCCCGGTGGTCGAGGCGAGCACGCACGAGCCGGGCTTCGAGGCCAAGTCGGGTCTGGAGCTCACCGCCAAGGAGGACATCGCGCGGGCCGCGGCCCGGCTGGTCAGCCCGGGGTCGGCGATCGCCCTGTCGGGCGGCACCACGACCTACGCGCTGGCGCAGCACCTGCTGGAGGTGCCGGACCTGACCGTGGTGACGAACTCGGTGCGGGTCGCCGACGTCTTCCACGCGGCGCAGCGCACCTCGGGACAGCGCCAGGGCGGGGCCACGGTGGTGCTGACCGGCGGGGTGCGCACGCCGTCCGACTCGCTGGTGGGCCCGGTCGCCGACCAGGCGATCGCCGCGCTCCACTTCGACCTGCTGTTCCTGGGTGTGCACGGGATATCGGTGGAGGCGGGCCTGTCCACGCCGAACCTGGCGGAGGCCGAGACCAACCGCCGGCTGGTGCAGTCGGCACGCCGGGTCGTGGTGGTCGCCGACCACACCAAGTGGGGCACCGTCGGGCTCAGTTCGTTCGCCGCGCTGGAGCAGGTGGACACGCTGGTCACCGACGCGGGTCTGCCGGGCGAGGCCCGCTCGGAGATCTCCGAGCACCTGCGCCGTCTCGTGGTCGCGGGTGAGCCCGGGGACGACGAGGACCTCTGACGACATCTGACGGCCCGTCGATTAGCCTTGCGGCGCAACGCCCCGGTTCGTCCGAGGACTTCACGAGGGGGTTCGTCGCCATGGCTCACCGTCTGCGGCCGGAGGGACTCGGCTTCGTCGGGACCGCTCCCGTACGGCTCGTCTTCACCCGGGAGATCGCGGCCGCGCCGGAGGCGGTGTTCCGGGCGCTCGCGCAGGACGTGACGGGCTGGCCGGAGTGGTTCTCCGCCGTGTCGTCGGCCCGGCCGACCGAGGGCGGCCGCGAGGTGCGGCTGCGGGGCGGGACCCGTTTCCAGGAGTCGGTGCTGCTGGCCGAGGCTCCCGAGGTGTACGCCTACCGTGTCGACGTGACGAACACCCCCGGGGCCCGGGCGTGGATCGAGGAGTGGCGGCTCGCCCCGGCCGGGACCGGGACGCGGGTGCGGATGACCTTCGCCCTCGACGGTACGGCCGCGTTCCGGCTGGTGTGCCGTCTCGTCCGGCCGGGCGTGGGGCGGGCGTTCCGGGACGCCGTCACGGCGCTGGACCGGCGGCTCGCCGGATAGCGGCGGTGCGGCTCAGTCCGTCCACATGCCGGTGGCCAGCAGGGAGTCGATCGCGGCCGTGTACGGGGCGATGTCCAGTCCCTGCTCCCCCAGCCAGCCGTCGGAGTAGTACTTGTCGAGGTAGCGGTCGCCCGGATCGCACAGCAGGGTGACGACGCTGCCCGTGCGGCCCTCGGCGACCATCTCGGAGACGATCTTCAGCGCGCTCCACAGGCCGGTGCCCGTGGAACCGCCGGCCTTGCGGCCGATGGCCCGCTCCAGCGCGCGTACGGCGGCCACGCTGGCGGCGTCCGGGACCTTCATCATCCGGTCGATGGCGCCGGGCACGAAGCTCGGCTCCATGCGCGGTCTGCCGATGCCCTCGATGCGCGAGCCGCAGTCGCAGGTGACGTCCGGGTCGCCGGCGGTCCAGCCCTCGAAGAAGCAGGAGTTGTCCGGGTCGGCGACACAGATGCGGGTGTCGTACTGCATGTAGTGCACGTAGCGGGCGAGGGTCGCCGACGTGCCGCCGGTGCCGGCCGTGGCGACGATCCAGGCGGGCTCCGGGAACCGCTCGAGTTCCAGCTGGCGGAAGATCGACTCGGCGATGTTGTTGTTGCCGCGCCAGTCGGTGGCCCGCTCGGCGTAGGTGAACTGGTCCATGTAGTGGCCGCCGGTCTCCACCGCGAGGCGGGCGGACTCCTCGTACATCTTGCGGGAGTCGTCGACGAAGTGGCAGCGGCCGCCGTGGAACTCGATGAGACGGCACTTCTCGGCGCTCGTCGTGCGCGGCATGACGGCGATGAAGGGCACGCCGATCAATTTGGCGAAGTACGCCTCGGAGACGGCCGTCGAGCCGCTGGACGCCTCGATCACCGGGCGGTCCGGGCGGATCCAGCCATTGCACAGGCCGTAGAGGAACAGGGACCGGGCCAGGCGGTGCTTGAGGCTGCCCGTCGGGTGCGTCGACTCGTCCTTCAGGTACAGGTCGATGCCCCACCGCTCGGGCAGCGGGAAGCGCAGCAGGTGCGTGTCCGCCGATCGGTTGGCGTCGGCCTGGACCTTGCGCACGGCCTCTTTCAGCCACGTGCGGTAGGCGGCGTCGCTGCGGTCGACGTCGAGGGTGGCGCCGGTCCGGGTCTGTGGGGTGGTGCTCACGGCGGGGCTCCTTACAGTGGGCGCCGACGGCGGCTCACGCGCCCGGCACTTCGAGCATAGGCATCTTTCGCACCGCTTCCCACCTGCATAAACGCATCTTTGAGCCACTCAAAGCGGGGCTGGGGCACACAGGTGAGGCGCGCGCGGGGGCGCATTGGCGCGAGTGCTCCGGACGCCCGTCGCACGCGCCCCGCGCGTACTGGTGCTCCAGGCCGCATCGGGGCAGACTGCACCGCGCGGGACGATCGTCCCGAACGGGATCGCACCCACGCCGGGGCACGACGACCGGTACGACCCCGGGCGGCAGGACCAGACCCGGGCCGGAACCGGACCCACAGGGGCCGGCGGCCGGCCAGCGACGCGCAAGGGGGCGGCAAGGAATGGCGGAGCCGGAGTTCACGGCCACGGGCGTGCAGATAGACAAGCGGCTGCGCTCGCTCACCCGGGCCGGACAGGTCCGGATCAGCGACGGCAGGGTGGAGTTGCTCACCAGCTACGGCAGCGAGATCGACAGCGCGCCGGTGCAGGCCGTGCGGGCCTCCAGGCCGTGGTTCGGCCCGGAGGACCGGGCGACGGCGGACCTCAACGGCAACCGTTACCTGCTGCGGCTCGGCGAGCACGATCCGGCACCGGGCGAGCCGGGGCCGCCGGCGGCGCGGCGGTTCATCGAGGCGGTGCGCCGCGCGGCCGGACGTGGCGGCTGAGCGTGGTTCAGGGCGGGGCGAGTTGCGGGAGCGCATCCGCTACGTCACGCTGGTCTCACGTCACTCTGGGTTTACCGGCGATAACGCTGCGAACCAGCCCGCCGGCCACGACAGCAGGCGGACGTTTGGACGCAAGCACCCTGCTGGATCCGTTGTTCTCCGTGTTCCTCCGGTTCGACCGGACCTCACATCGGGGAGTCGCAGCCGTGATCAGTCACCCAAGCAGGCACTGCACGGTGGAGCTCCAAGCCCTGCCGTCGCGGATCGGCCAGGTCCGCAGAATCGTATCTGCGCAGTTGCGCTACTGGCATCTCGACCCGTTGATAGACCGGGCCGCGCTCGGTGTGACCGAGCTGCTCAGCAACGTCCACCGGCACGCCCGCCCGGACAAGTCGTGCGTCGTCGAGCTGGAACTGCTGGTCGACCGGCTCACGGTCTCGGTGCGCGACCACGATCCACGCCTTCCGGTGGTGGCGGACGCGGCGGAGGACGCCGCGCTGTCCACCTGCGGCCGGGGGCTGGCGATGGTGGCCGCGATGAGCGAGAGCTGGGGCGCGCGTCCGGAGGGCGAGGACGGCAAGGTCGTCTGGTTCACGCTGCCGGCGACCACCAGGGCCCGCCCGCAGCCGGCCCGCTCCCCCCGCCGCACCCCCGAGCAGCAGCCGGCCCCCCGCCGTCACCCCGAGACGCACCCGACCCCCACCCCGGTCACCGCGGCCCCGGTCGTCACCACACCGGTCGTCACCACACCGGTCGTCACCACACCGGTCGTCGCCGCCCCGGCGCCCGCCGTCGCCCACGCGGCGGCCGCCCCACCGACTCCCGCCCGGTCCGCCGTCCCCGGCTGACCGGGCGGTGACCACGCCGACACGACACGCGAGCGGCAAGCCACGACGACCTGCCGCCCGCGCGCCGTGCTGCGGCGCCGGAACCGGCGTATCCGGCGCGCGGCGCAAGCCGGTGCCCTCGCCACGCCCCGCGCCCGCGCTACGGCGCCCCGCCGCACCCGCGCCGGACGTTCCAGCACGCCCTGCCGGTGCGCCTACGCTTCGGCGCGCAGTACGAGCCGGGCCCTCGCCAGGGCGTTCCGCCACCGCCTCCGGACGCGCCGGCCCGCGCCCTCGGCACGACTTCGCGCGCGAGGGGCCACGGCGAACCACCGCCCACGCGCTGCGACGCTGACACCGGCGCGTCCGGCGCGAAGCGCAGACCCCGTGCCCGCGCGACGGCGTCGCCCCGCACGCACGCGGGGCGTCTCGGCTCGAGTCGCTGGATGCGCCCACGCCCCGTGCCCCGTGTCCGGCGCGAGCCCGCCGCCCGCCGAGAGCCCCCGGCCGGCCCCCGGCGTCGGTGCGGCGGCCCTCGCCTCGGTCAGCGTGCCGGCGCTCCCTCGGCGTACGGCGGCTGCCGCCGCGGGCGTGGCGCCGGCGCTCCCTCGGCGTACGGCGGCTGCCGCCGCGGGCGTGGCGCCGGCGCTGCGCCGCGTTGCGCCCGCCGTCGCGTTCACGCGCCGCGCTTGCCCGCGGGGCCGAACTGTTCCTCCAGTACGGAGAGACGGCGCCAGTACTCGTCCTCGTCGATCTCGCCGGAGGCGAAGCGGCGGCCGAGGACCGCGAGTGGTGAGTCGCCCGTCGGGCGGCCGCTCATCGGTCCCCGCCAGGAGGCACCCCGGCCCGTGCGGCGCAGGAAGGTGACGGCGGCCGCCATGACGAGCGCCCAGATCAGCGGGAAGAACAGGATCCACGGGCCGGGTCCGCCGCCGTGCCAGTTCGCGAGCGTCTGCATCTCGGGTCATCTCCGTAGGTCGTCGGGGATTTCGGGTGATGCCACGAGGCTCCCTCCGGCAAGGGGTCCGGGTCGTCGTGCGGCCGGCGGCCTTACGGGTACCTCAGCGGGAGTACGCCGGAAGGGCACGGCTGCTCCCGGCGGACGCGAGCCGCGCAGCACAGGGGACCGCAGCACACGGGGGGCCGGAACGCCGTCGGGGCCCGGCGGGCGTTGTCAGTGCCGCTGACTGGTCTGCGCGTATGACCACGACCGACGACACCGTCACCGCCGACGACCGCCGCTTTCCCGTGGCACCGGCCGCCGCGCTCGCCCTCCCGTTCGGCTACGCCGACGGTGACGCTTCACGGCCGGATGCCGGACGGACGGCGCTGGCGGAGCGGTGCGCCCCCGGGCGCGGCCGGCCGGCCGGGGAACTGGTGCGGCCGGCCCGGGAGGAGTTCGCCGACTTCGACGACGTGATCATGCCCCTCTGCGGATGAGGTGGCGAGACCCCCGACAGCGGGTCGTCACCGGAGCGCGCCCAGCGGGTCGTCCAGGACCGGCTGCCAGGCCAGCTCGGCCGCGCCGACCAGGCTGTTGTGGTCCAGCGTGCAGGCCAGGATGGGGACACCGCCGCTCTGCCCCCACAGGCTGCGGTCGGCGACGACCGCGCGCAACCGGTCCGGATCGGTCTCCAGCAGGGTGCGGTGCAGGCCGCCGAGGATGATCCGGTCGGGGTTGAGGAGGTTGACCAGACCGGCCAGGCCCAGGCCGAGACGGTCGATGAGGGTGTGGGCGGCGGCGCGGACCGCCGGTTCGGCGTAGCGCGTGCGCAGCAGGTCGTCGGCCTGCTGGAGCAGGGACACCTCGGGGCCGGGCGCGCGGCCCGCCTCGACGAGCAGGGCCAGCGGATCGGTCTCGACGTCGAGGCAGCCCCGGCTGCCGCAGTGGCAGGGCCGGCCCCCCGGGTTGACGGGGAGGTGACCGACCTCCAGGGCGAGACCCGAACTGCCCGTGTGCAGGCGGCCGTCGAGGACCAGGGCGCCGCCGACGCCCCGGTGCCCGGAGGCCACGCACAGCAGGTCACGGGCGCCCCGGCCGGCGCCGTGCCGGTGCTCGGCGAGGGCGGCGAGGTTCACGTCGTTGCCCGCGAACGCGGGGCCGGTGATGCCCGCCTCGCGCACGCGTTCGGCGAAGATGCGGCGCACCGGGGCGCCGGCCGGCCAGGCCACGTGGAGAGGATTGAGGGCCAGCCCGTCGGGTTCGGCCACGGCCGAGGGGACGGCGAGTCCGGCGCCCACGCAGCGGCGGCCGGTCGTGCGCAGGAGTTCGGCGCCCGCCTCCACCACGGAGCCGAGCACCTTCGCCGGATCGGCGTCCACGGTCTCGCGGCCCGGCGCGGTCGCCACGATCCGCCCGCCGAGGCCGACCAGCGCGGCCCGGAAGCCGTCGGCGTGCACCTGCGCGGCGAGCGCCACCGGTCCGTCCTCGGCGACCGCGAGCCGGTGCGAGGGGCGCCCCTGGGACCCGGCCGCCGCGCCCGGCCGTGCGTCGACGCGGATCAGTCCGAGCGCCTCCAGCTCGGCGGCGACCGCGCCGGCCGTCGCCCGGGTGACCCCGAGTTCGGCGGTGAGCACGGCCCGGGTCGGCGCCCGTCCGGTGTGCACGAGCTCCAGCGCGGGTCCGAGCGCGCCGCGCCCCCGGTCAAGCCGCGCTCTCGACGTGGTCCCTTCCCCCGCCGGCCGGGGGTCCGCCTTGCCGCTCATGACGGGAGTCTCCCATGATCCGCACCCACCGTGGCCTGCCACCTGATCTTCGGCGCCCGCCGCGGCCCGCCTCCTGATCTCCCGGACCCACCGCGGCCCAGGCCCTGGACCTAGAGCCCGCTCACCCGCAAGGTGATGTTCAGCCGCCCGGTGAGCCCCAGCTCCGGCGGCGCCGTGCCGGGGTGCACGCGCGGCACCCCGTGGTACGCGAACCGGGACGGCCCGCCGAAGACGAAGAGGTCCCCGCTGCGCAGCTCCACGTCGGTGTACGGCTTCGTGCGGGTGCGCGGGTTGCCGAAGCGGAAGACGCAGGTGTCGCCGAGGCTCAGCGACACGACCGGCGCCGGCACCCGCTCGTCGCTGTCGCGGTGCATGCCCATGCGGGCGTCGCCGTCGTAGAAGTTGATCAGCGCGATGTCGTACGGCCGCTCCGGTACCGCCCGCGGGCCGAGCGCGTCGGCCACCGCGTCCCGGCTCAGCTCGCCCAGCCAGTCCGGGAACGGCTTCACCGGGGCGCCGTCTCCGTCGACGACCGTAGGGGCGTAGGCGTACGGGTACCAGTGCCAGCCCAGGCAGACCTGCCGGGCGGACATCGTGCCGCCGCCCGGCGTGCGGACGGTGCGCAGCCCGGCCGGGGGGCGCGCCCACTCCCGGCAGGCGGCGAGCAGCGCACGCTGCCGCTCGGCACCGAGCCAGTGCGGGACGTGCACGGCGCTCGGCGCGACCTCGGCCCGCCCCCGTTCGAACAGTTCCACGTCCATGCGCTCCATCCTGCCCGAGCGCCGGGCGACCGGCCCTGAGCTGCGGCTCGGCTAGCCTGGAGCACGATGAACGACCGTATGACGACTCCGTGGGCCGAGTTCGAGCTGTCCCGCTTCCCCGAGGACCCCCGCGACCGGCTGCGCGCCTGGGACGCCTCCGACGCGTACCTGCTGCGGCACCTGGCCGAGGAGGGCGTGCCGCTCACCGGCACGGTCGTGGTGCTCGGCGACCGCTGGGGCGCACTGGCGACGGCCCTCGCGGAGCACCGGCCGACGCAGATCACCGACTCCTTCCTCAGCCAGGAGGCGACCCGGGCGAACCTGGCGCGGGCCGGTGTCGAACCCGGTGCCGTGCGCCTGCTGACCACCCAGGACCCGCCGCCGGAACGGGTGGACGTGCTGCTCGTGCGCGTGCCCAAGAGCCTGGCGCTGCTGGAGGACCAGTTGCTGCGGCTCGCTCCGGCGGTGCACGCGGACACGGTGGTCGTCGGCACCGGGATGGTCAAGGAGATCCACACCTCGACGCTGCGGCTGTTCGAGCGGATCCTCGGGCCGACCCGCACGTCGCTGGCGCGGCAGAAGGCGCGGCTCGTCTTCTGCGCCCCCGACCCGGAGCTGCGCCGGCCGGCCAACCCGTGGCCGTACAGCTACGCGCTCCCGGACGGGGTCGGCGCGGTCTCGGGGCACACGGTGGTGAACCACGCGGGTGTCTTCTGCGCCGACCGGCTCGACATCGGCACCCGGTTCTTCCTGCGGCACCTGCCGGCCGGCCCCGGCGCGGGGCGTGTGGTGGACCTGGGCTGCGGTAACGGGGTCGTCGGCACGGCGGTGGCGCTGGCCGATCCGGAGGCCGAGGTGCTGTTCGTCGACGAGTCGTTCCAGGCGGTCGCCTCGGCGGAGGCGACCTACAAGGCCAACGGGGTGCCCGGGCACGCCGAGTTCCGGGTCGGGGACGGCCTGGCCGGGGTCGCGCCGGACAGTGTGGACCTCGTCCTGAACAACCCGCCGTTCCACTCCCACCAGGCGACGACGGACGCGACGGCGTGGCGGATGTTCACCGGGGCGAAACGCGCGCTGCGTCCGGGTGGCGAGTTGTGGGTGATCGGCAACCGGCACCTGGGCTACCACGTCACGCTGAAGCGGCTGTTCGGCAACAGCCGGCTGGTGGCGAGCGACCCGAAGTTCGTGGTGCTGAAGGCCGTCAAGCGGGGCTAGCGCGTCTGAAGGGCGTCAAGCGCGGCCGGCACGCCCGCTCCGGGCCCCGCCGAGCACGCCGATGATGCGGGCCACCTCCCGGGCCATGGCGTCCCGGCCCACGCTGAGGTACTTGCGGGAGTCGACGGCCTCCGGATGGGTGGCGAGGAAGTCCCGGACGGCGCCGGTCATCGCCGCGTTGAGGGCGGTGCCGACGTTGACCTTGGCGATGCCGCCCGCGACCGCGGCGACCAGCCCGTCGTCCGGCACGCCGGAGGAGCCGTGCAGGACGAGCGGGACGGTCAGGGCGGCGGACAGCCGCTTGAGCAGCCCGTGGTCGAGGGTGGCGGTACGGGTGGTCATGGCGTGCGCGCTGCCGATGGCCACGGCGAGCGCGTCGACCTCGGTACCGGCGACGAAGTCGTGCGCCTGGTCGGGGTCGGTGCGCGCGCCGGGTGCGTGGGCGTCCAGCGCGGGCAGCCCTGCCTTGCCGCCGATCTGCCCCAACTCCGCCTCGATCCACAGACCTTGGGCATGCGCCCAGTCGGCCGCCGCCCGGGTGGCGGCGAGGTTGTCGGCGTAGGAGAGCCGGGCGGCGTCGTACATCACCGAGCTGAACCCGGCCTCGGGCGCCTGGCGCAGCAGGTCGGCGCTCTGGACGTGGTCGAGGTGCAGGGCGACGGGCACGTCCGCGTGTTCGGCCGCCGCGACGGCGGCGCGGGCGAGCGGCAGCAGCCGTCCGTAGCGGAACTTGACGGCGTTCTCGCTGACCTGGAGGACCACGGGGGCACCGGCGGACTCGGCTCCGGCGATGACGGCCTCGACGTGTTCCAGGGTGATGATGTTGAAGGCGGCGACCGCGGAGCGGGCTCCGGCGGCCCAGCCGACCAGTTCGCCGGTGGTCACGAGGGGCACGGCTTGTCTCCCTTCGGGGTGGGGGTCAAGGAGCGAGGATCACCGAGCGGGTGAGGTGGCGCGGCCGGTCCGGGTCGAGTCCTCGGTGGGCGGCGACGGCGACGGCGAGGCGCTGGACGCGGACGAGTTCGGCCAGCGGGTCGAGGGTGCCCTCGACCCAGTGGCCGCCGGTGGCGCGCACCTGTTCGGCGAGGCCGGCGGGTGCCTCGCCGAGCATCCAGGTCGCGGTGCCCTCGGTGGTGATGCTGATGGGCCCGTGCCGGTACTCCATCGCCGGGTACGCCTCGGTCCAGGACAGGGACGCCTCGCGCATCTTGAGGCCGGCCTCGTTGGCCAGCCCGACGGTCCAGCCCCGGCCGAGGAAGGTGAACTGGGCGCAGTCGACGAGTCCTTCGGGCAGCGGGGCCGTCAGGGCGGTGCGGGCGTCGGTGACGGCCGCGTCGGTGTGCAGGCCGAGGTGGGCGCGCAGGAGGGTGAGCGCGGTGGTGGCGAAGCGGGTCTGGACGACGGAGCGTTCGTCGGCGAAGTCGAGGACGACGAGGTCGTCGGCGGCCGTCGCCACGGGGGTGGCCGGGTCGGCGGTGACGGCCGTGGTCCGCGCGCCGCCGCGCACCTTGCCGAGGAGGTCGAGCACTTCGGTGGTGGTGCCGGAGCGGGTGAGGGCGACGATCCGGTCGTAGGACCGGCCGCGCGGGAACTCGGAGGCGGCGAAGGCGTCCGTCTCGCCCTGCCCGGTGGCCTCCCGCAGCGCGGCCACCGCCTGTGCCATGAAGTACGACGTCCCGCACCCGACGACGGCGACCCGCTCCCCGGCGTCGGGCAGGGCGTCGGCGTACCGCCCGGCCTCGTGGGCCGCGCGCGTCCAGCAGTCCGGCTGGCTGTTCAGCTCGTCCTCGACATGGCTCATGCCACACCCCTCCCTTGCTGATTGTTCTTGCAAGATATAGCGCACTTTCGAGCACAATCAAGCAGCCGCGCGCGAAGACGGGTGCGCTAGGGTCGCCGGGAGGACGGAGAACGGAGGCTGCGGATGTCCCGGGACGCCCGCTGGAAGGCGCTGCTCGAACTGCTCGTCGAGCGCGGGCGGCTGGAGGTCGAGGAGGCGGCGGCCGGGCTGGGTGTGTCGGCGGCGACGATCCGCCGCGACTTCGACCAGCTCGCCGAGCAGCAGATGCTGGTGCGCACCCGGGGCGGGGCCGTGGTGCACGGGGTGTCGTACGAGCTGCCCCTGCGCTACAAGACGGCCCGCCGCGCCTCGGAGAAGCAGCGGATCGCCAAGGCGGTGGCGGACCTCGTGACACCCGGCGAGGCGGTCGGGCTGACCGGCGGCACCACCACCACGGAGGTGGCCCGCGCGCTGGCCGTGCGCGGCGACCTCGGCTCCGGCTCGCCCGCGCTGACCGTGGTGACGAACGCGCTCAACATCGCCAACGAGCTGGCGGTGCGGCCCCAGTTCAAGATCGTGGTGACCGGCGGGGTCGCCCGTCCGCAGTCCTACGAGCTGATCGGTCCGCTCGCGGACGGCGTGCTCGGCCAGATCACCCTGGACGTCGCCGTCCTCGGCGTGGTCGCGTTCGACGTCACGCACGGCGCGGCGGCGCACGACGAGGCGGAGGCCGCGATCAACCGGCTGCTGTGCGAGCGCGCCGCGCGGGTGGTCGTGGCCGCCGACTCCAGCAAGCTGAGCCGGCGGGCGTTCGCCCGCATCTGCGCGACGGAAGCGGTGGACACGCTGGTCACCGACGCGGCGGCGGACGAGGACACCGTGCGCGACTTCGAGGAGGCGGGGGTCCGGGTCCTCGCCGTCTAGGGCCTGTCGCGGAAGTGGTCCCCGTGGTCCGCCTTCACGAACCCCGCCCCGCGCTGGTCGTTGCAGCCGGACACCGCCCGGCCGACCGGGTCGGGCCAGGACTGCCGTGCCTGGAGTGCCACGCTGACCAGGGTCAGCAGGAGATCGACGTCGCTCGCGGCGTCGAGGCGGAGGGTCACCCAGGGCGAGCCGGGGACGACCCTGATGGCACCCGAACCCTTGAAGTCCTTGGTGAACCGCCGGACGGCCCGGTCGGTCAGCAGGAGGTCGACGTCACGGTCCGAATGGAAGTGGGCGATCTCGCCCTGGGCCGAGCGCACGGCCTGCCCCAGGCCGCAGCTCGGGACGGACTGTCTCAGGTCCGGCCAGGTCGCCAGTTGCGCAAGTGCGCGCGAGGCCAACGTCATGGGCCCATCATGACCTGCTCACCCCTCCGCAACCAGCGCGTGCGCAAGCATTAACCGACCTGTTTCCGACGGCGGATCGTCCGGATCACGGCATGCCGGCCCCCGAACCGGCCCCTGCGCGAACCCCGTTGACCGACCGCGACCAGGCGCTCACCGCGAAGTGTCCGCTGGTCGGGAGTACTTCGGGGCGCTTCCCGCCTACGGGACTCCGCCCGAGGAACAGCCGTACGCGTGACAGAGGCGAACGATCGCTCACCGGCACCCGCGACCCGGCCGTCGGGGCCCCTCTTGCCGGAGCCCGGCGCCCACACCTAGCCTGATTTTGTGCCGCAAATAAACAAAACCCGAACGCACAGCGTCGTGCCGGGCCCCGACCTCACCGCGCTGCGCGTGGCGATCACCGCCTTCTTCGCCCTGGACGGCTTCGTCTTCGCGGGGTGGGTCGTCCGTATCCCCGACATCAAGCACCAGACCCACGCCTCCGTGGGCTCACTCGGCCTCGCGCTCCTCGGTGTCTCGGCCGGGGCGGTCGTGACGATGACGCTCACCGGACGGCTGTGCCGCCGCTTCGGCAGCCACCTGGTGACAGTCGTCTGCGCGGTGCTGCTCTCGCTCGGCGTCGCCCTGCCCCCGCTCACCCACTCCGCCCTGGCCCTCGGCACCGTCCTCCTGGTGTTCGGCGCGGCCTACGGGGGCATCAACGTGGCCTTCAACAGTGCCGCCGTCGATCTGGTCGCCGCGCTCGGCCGGCCGGTGATGCCCACCTTCCACGCGGCGTTCAGCCTGGGCGGGATGGTCGGCGCGGGCCTCGGCGGACTCCTCGCCGGCACCCTCTCCCCCACCCGCCACCTGCTCGGCCTGACCCTCACCGGCCTGCTGGTCACCCTGGTCGCGGGACGCGCCCTGCTCCGGCACGAGCCGCCGCCCCCACCCGGCCGCGCCCACCCCGAACCGGCCGGCGGCCGGCACCCCGGCGACCGGGTCCGCGGCCCGGTCCTCGTCCTCGGCCTGATCGCCCTGTGCACCGCCTACGGCGAGGGTGCGATGGCCGACTGGGGCGCCCTCCACCTCAAGCAGGACCTGGCGGCGTCGCCCGCGACGGCGGCGGCCGGCTACGCGTGCTTCGCGCTCGCCATGACCGTCGGCCGGCTGAGCGGGACGCGGCTGCTGGAACTCCTCGGGCGGACCCGGACCGTGATAGCCGGCGGCACCACCGCGGCGACCGGCATGCTGCTCGCCTCGCTCGCCCCCGCCCTGTGGGCGGCACTGCTCGGCTTCGCGGTCACCGGTCTGGGACTGGCGAACCTGTTCCCCGTGGCCGTGGAGCGCGCGGGCGCACTGGCCGGCCCGTCCGGCGTCGCCGTCGCCTCCACGCTCGGCTACGGCGGCATGCTCCTCGGACCACCCGCGATCGGCTTCATGGCCGACTGGTCCTCCCTCCCCACGGCCCTGCTCAGCGTCGCCGTACTGGCCGCGATCGCCGCGGCGGTCGGGGGGCTGATGACCCGCCGGGTGATGAGCATGAGCCCCTGAGGCGCCGCACCTCCGGGGTCACACCACCGGAACGCCGCGCCTCCGGGGCCACAGCATCGGGCGGCGCGTGACACCGCGAACAGCGGGGGAAGCGGCGGCGGTTCGACGGAAACCGGTCGGGCGGACCCGCACCGCCGGGCCCCGCCGTCCGGCACACTCACCTCCATGGAGACTGCCGAATTCCTCACGACCCTGGACCGGGAGGGTCGCCTGCTGGCCGCGGCCGCCGCCGAGGCCGGTACCGACGCCAAGGTGCCCACCTGCCCCGAGTGGCAGGTCGCGGACCTGTTGCGGCACACCGGTGCGGTGCACCGGTGGGCCGCCGCGCTGGTCGCCGACGGACACACCGCTCCCCGGCCGCTCGGTGACGGCCCGGACCTGGACGGCGCCGGGCTGGTGGCCTGGTACCGGGACAGTCACCGGCTGCTGGTCGACACCCTGGCCGGCGCGCCGGCCGACCTGGAGTGCTGGACCTTCCATCCGGCGCCCTGCCCCTCGCCGCTGGCGTTCTGGACGCGGCGGCAGGCGCACGAGACGGCCGTCCACCGTTACGACGCGGAGAGCGCCCGGGGCGGCACGGCGTCCCCGATCGACGCCGGCTTCGCGGCCGACGGGATCGACGAACTGCTGCGCGGCTTCCACGCCCGCCCCAGGAGCCGGGTGCGCACCGAGCGGCCGCGGGTGCTCCGGGTGCGGGCGGTGGACGCGGGCGCGGACGCCGTGTGGACCGTACGGCTCTCCACCGAACCGCCGGTGGCCTCGCGGGACGCGGCGGGCGACGCCAAGGCCGAACTCATCGGCCCCGCCGAGCGGTTGTACCTGGCGCTGTGGAACCGGGAGGCCGTGCCGAGCGTGACGGGCGACCGTTCGCTGGCGACGCTGTGGCGGGAGACCTCCGGGATCTGAGACCCGCCGCCCCCATCGGCTCAGCCGTCGGCAGGACCGGCCTCGGCGAGCATCCTGGTCAGCACCGCGCGCTGCACGGGCCGCACCTCACCGTGCAGCGCGCGCCCCTTGGCCGTGAGGGCGACGCGGACCCCGCGCCGGTCCTCGGGGCACATGGCACGCTCCACGAGGCCGTCCTTCTCCAGGCGGCCGATGAGGCGGGAGAGCGCGCTCTGGCTGAGGTGCACCCGTTCCGAGATCTCCTGCACGCGGTAGGCGCAGCCGCCGTCCGCCGCCGCCCCTTCGGAGAGCAGGTCCAGGACCTCGAAGTCGCTGGCGCACAGGCCGTGCCCGTGCAGCGCGCGGTCCAGCTCGCACTGGGTGCGGGCGTGCAGGGACAGGATGTCCCGCCACTGCTCCACGAGCGCCCGCTCGGGCGTGTTCGCCGCCATGCGCGCACCGTAGCAGAGAACAAGTTTCATTGCATCGACATTAAATGCATTTGCATTGAATGCATGCGCATGTAGTCTCTTTGCCATGACCTCTCCGCTCACCATCCCCGCGACCCCGTCCCCGGCGGTCCGCTGGACCCCCCGGCTGTGGGGCACGCTGCTGGTGCTGTGCGCCGCGATGTTCCTGGACGCGCTCGACGTCTCGATGGTCGGCGTCGCGCTGCCGTCCATCGGCACCGACCTCCACCTGTCCACCTCGACGCTGCAATGGATCGTCAGCGGCTACATCCTGGGATACGGCGGACTGCTCCTGCTCGGCGGCCGCACCGCCGACCTGCTGGGCCGGCGCCAGGTGTTCCTGGTGGCGCTCGGCGTCTTCGCGCTCGCCTCGCTGCTCGGCGGGCTCGTGGACTCCGGGCCGCTGCTGATCGCCAGCCGCTTCGTGAAGGGCCTGAGCGCCGCCTTCACCGCGCCCGCCGGCCTGTCCATCATCACCACGACGTTCCCGGAGGGCCCGCTGCGCAACCGCGCCCTCTCCATCTACACCACCTGCGCCGCCACCGGCTTCTCCATGGGCCTGGTCCTGTCCGGGCTGCTCACCGAGGCCAGCTGGCGCCTCACCATGCTGCTGCCCGCACCCATCGCGCTCGGCGCCCTCGCCGCGGGCCTCAGGCTGCTGCCGCGCAGCGCACGGGAGGAGAACCACGCCGGCTACGACGTGCCGGGTGCCGTCCTCGGCACCGCGTCGATGCTGCTGCTGGTCTTCACCGTCGTCCAGGCGCCCGGGGCCGGCTGGGCCTCGGCCCGGACACTGGGGTCGTTCCTCGCCGTCGCCGTCCTGCTCACCGCCTTCGTCCTGGTCGAGCGGCGCTCGCCGAGCCCGCTGATCCGGCTCGGCGTGCTGCGCTCGGGCAGCCAGGTTCGCGCCCAGCTCGGAGCGGTGGCCTTCTTCGGCTCCTACGTCGGCTTCCAGTTCCTGACGACCCTGTACATGCAGTCCCTGCTGGGCTGGTCGGCGCTGCACACGGCACTGGCCTTCCTGCCGGCGGGCGCGCTCGTCGCGGTGTCCTCGACGAAGGTCGGCGCGGTCGTCGACCGGTTCGGCACCCCGCGGCTGATCGCGGCCGGCTTCGCACTGATGGTCGCCGGGTACGCGCTGTTCCTGCGGATCGACCTGGACCCGGTGTACGCGGCCGTGATCCTGCCGTCGATGCTGCTGATCGGCGCGGCCTGCGCCCTGGTCTTCCCCTCGCTCAACATCCAGGCCACCAACGGGGTCGAGGACCACGAGCAGGGCATGGTCTCGGGTCTGCTCAACACCTCGGTGCAGGTGGGCGGGGCGGTCTTCCTGGCCGTCGTGACCGCCGTGGTGACCGCGGCCGCCCCGGCGCACCCCACCGCGCACGCCGTCCTCGACAGCTACCGGCCGGGCTTCATGGTCGTCACGGGCGTCGCGGTGGCCGGTCTGCTGATCACCCTCACCGGCCTGCGGGACCGGCGCCCCCGCCCGTCCGTCGTGGTCGCCCGGTCCACCGTGGAGGCGTCGGCGTCGGCGTCGACCGAGGCGGAGGCGGAGGCGGAGCGCGTGGCCGTTCGCGACTAGCTCCGCCGGCTTCCCGCCACCCCGGCCGGGGTCCTCCCGGCCGGGGTCCTCCGGGTCAGCCCAGCCAGCCCGGCCGCACCAGCCCGGACTCGTAGGCGAGGACGACGAGTTGGGCGCGGTCCCGGGCGCCCAGCTTGACCATGGTGCGGCTCACGTGGGTCTTGGCGGTGAGGGGGCTGACCACCAGGCGGCGGGCGATCTCCTCGTTGGACAGCCCGATGCCGACCAGGGCCATCACCTCGCGCTCGCGCTCGGTGAGCAGCGCGAGCGCGTCGGCGGCGGCCGGTTCCTTGGAACGGGCCGCGAACTCGGCGATGAGACGGCGGGTGACGCCCGGGGACAGCAGCGCGTCGCCCGCGACCACCGCCCGTACGGCACGCAGGAGTTCGTCGGGCTCGGTGTCCTTCACCAGGAACCCCGAGGCGCCCGCGCGGATCGCCTCGAAGACGTACTCGTCGAGTTCGAAGGTGGTCAGCATGACCACCCTCACGTCGCCCAGCCCGGCATCCCCGGTGATGCGCCGGGTCGCGGCCAGGCCGTCGAGGCGCGGCATGCGGATGTCCATCAGGACGACGTCGGGCCGCTGTTCGCGCACCAGGCGCACGGCCTCCTCGCCGTCCGCCGCCTCCCCCGCCACCTCGATGTCCGGCTGCGCGTCGAGCAGCGCCCCGAACCCGGCCCGCACGAGCGACTGGTCGTCGGCGAGCAGTACCCGGATCACTGGTCCTCCCCGGGGTGCGCGGGCAGTACGGCGAGCACCCGGAAGCCGCCGTCGGGGCGCGGGCCCGCCTCGATGGTGCCACCCAGCGCGGCCGCCCGCTCCCGCATGCCGGCCAGCCCGTTGCCGCTGCCGCCCGCGGCGGTGCCGGTCGCGGGTCCGTCGTCGTCGACCCGTAGCCGCAGCAGGGCGCCGTCGTCTGCGAACCGCACGCGCGCGTGCCGTGATCCCGAGTGCCGGACGACGTTGGTCAGGGCCTCCTGCACGATACGGAAGGCCGCCAGGTCGGCACCGGGCGACAGGTGCGGGGGTTCGCCCCGGACGTCGACGATGAGGCCGGCGGCAGCTGCCTGTTCGACCAGTTCCGGCAGCCGGTCGAGGCCGGGGGCGGGGGCGCGCGGCGCGGCACCGGGGGCGCGCAGGGTGTCGAGGACCTGGCGCACCTCGCCGAGCGCCTCCTTGCTGGCGGCCTTGATGGTGGTGAGCGCCGTGCGCGCCTGCTCGGGGTCGCTGTCGAGCAGGGCGAGACCCGCGCCCGCCTGGACGTTGATGACGGAGATGCTGTGCGCGAGTACGTCGTGCAGCTCGCGGGCGATCCGCAGCCGTTCCTCGTCCGCGCGGCGCCGGGCGGCCTCGGCCCGGTCGGCGCGCTCCCGGGCCCACTGCTCGCGGCGCACCCGGGCCAGTTCGCAGACCGCCACGACGGCCAGCACCCAGGTGGTGACCACGATCTCCTGGCCCACGGTCGCGGCCTTGTCGCCCGGCGGTGGCAGCACACGGTAGAGCCGGAGTGCCACGAGCGCGTGCCCCGCCCAGAGCAGGCCGAGCGCCGTCCAGGCGGCCCGCCGGTGGCCCGCGACGACCGCGCGGAAGCAGGCGACCACGACGGGCAGCAGGACCGGACCGTAGGGATAGCCGGCGGCCAGGTAGACCAGCGCGAGCGTCGCCGTGCCGAAGACGACGGCCACCGGGTGACGGTGGCGCCACAGCAGCAGGACCGCGCCGGCGAGCAGCAGCACGCGCGCGTACACGTCGAGCGGCTCGCGGTGCGGCTGCGCGTGCGCGGCGAAGGTGGCGCCGGCGAGCACGAACACGGTGATCAGCGCGGTGGACCGCCAGGGCGTGCGGGCCGTGGCCGGCTCCGGGTCGTCGGGGCGCGGCCACCACGGCGGCCCGTGCCGCCACCGGTCCGTGGTGCCGCGCTGCTCTTCCATGCCCGCCACGCTAGCCGCCGCCGACGCGCGCGGACGTCAGCCGGGCGAGGTGATCACGGGTACTCCCCGGGGAGTACGGCCGCCCGCCCGCGCGGGTCGGCACCTGTCCCCGTCCACACCGTCGGCCCGGGGCGTCCCTGGCGGTCAGCCCCTGCCCTTCAGCCCCTCGGCCTCGGCGGTGAACAGCACCTCGGGGTCGAAGCCCATGCCGGTGAAGTGACCGGCGAGTTCGAGGGAGAGGACGCCGTGCAGGCGGGTCCAGTAGGCCAGGGCGCGGCGCAGGACGTGCGGCGGGGCCGGGTGGTCGCCCGCCCAGTGGCGGTGGTCCGCGAGATGGGCCTCCAGCGCTTCCGCCTGCGCGGGCGCGCCCTCCTTGGTCGTGTCCGCCGCGTCCGTTCCCACGTCACCCGCCGCCCCCACCGGGTCCTCGGCCGCGCACACGTCGAGGAGGGTCGCCATGATCTCGCGGGCGGTCGCGGTGGTGTCGTCGGGGGCCCGGTAGCCGGGGACCGGGGTGCCGTAGACGAGGAAGTAGCGCTGGGGGTCCTCCAGGGCCCAGCGGCGCATGGCCCGGGCGAGGCCGGACAGCCCCGAGCCCGCGTCGGCCGCGGCGGCGAAGGTGTCGGCCAGGCTGCGGTAGGCGTCCCTGACCAGCTCGGTGATCAGGTCGTCCCGTCCGCCGAAGTACCGGTACAGGGCGGGACCGCTCATCCCCAGTTCCTTGGCGATGGCGTTCAGGGACAGCCCCGACGCCCCGGCCGTGGCGATCTGCTCCCAGGCCCGCGCCTTGATCTCGGCCCGCACCTGGCTGCGGTACCGCTCCCGGGGACTTGCCGCGCCTGCCGCCATGGCTCTCACGCTCCTGGTCTTCGGGGTCGCCTGGGGTTTCAACCTATCACTGGCGAGAGAGCCCATAACGAACGCCAGCCTGACACCTTGACACATTCGGAAAGGAGGGTCATTTTAGTTATAGCTTCTAACGCAAGCGACCGGCTCTTACTCACAACTCTCACCCCGACCTGGAGGTCGTGATGGACGGCAAGGAACTGCTGGAGGTCGTACTGCCGGGCACGGTCGAGCCGGAGGGCCTGGAACTGCGCCACCGGGCCGTTCCCACGCCGGGCCCCGGGCAGATCGTGGTCCGCGTCGAGGCCACCGGCGTGTCCTTCGCCGAGCAGCAGATGCGCCGCGGCCGGTACTACGACCAGCCGCCGTTCCCCTTCGTGCCCGGCTACGACCTGGTCGGCACGGTGCTCACGGCGGGCACCGGCGTCGCGCCCGGCCTCGTGGGCCGGCGGATCGCGGCCCTGGTCAAGGTCGGCGGCTGGGCCAGCCACGTGCTGCTCGACGCGGCCGACGCGGTCCCGGTGCCGGACGGCACCGACGCGGCGGAGGCGGAGACGCTGGTCGTCAACGGGATCACCGCCTGGCAGATGCTGCACCGCAAGGCCCGGGTACGCGACGGCGGGACGATCCTCGTCCACGGCGCGAACGGCGGGGTCGGTACGGTGCTGGTGCAGCTCGCCCGCGCGGCCGGCCTGAAGGTGATCGGCACGGCGTCCACGCGCCACCACGAGACGCTGCGCGCCATGGGCGTGCTCCCCGTCGACTACAGGCAGGACGTCCCGGCCCTGGTCCGGGAGCTGGCACCGGGTGGAGTGGACGCGGTCTTCGACCACCTCGGCGGGCGCAGCGTGACCGACTCGTGGCGGCTGCTCGCGCCCGGCGGGACCCTCGTCGCCTACGGCACCGCCCTCACCCGGGACGACACGGGCTCCAAGCAGTGGCCGGTACTGAAGATCCTCGGCCGGGTGTGGTGGTGGAACGCGCTGCCCAACGGCCGCCACGCGTACTTCTTCAACGTGTGGGCGGGGCGCGCGCTGAGCAAGGACCGCTTCCGTTCCCGGCTGCGCGCCGACCTGACCGAGGTGTTCCAGGCGCTGGGGCGCGGCGAGGTGACCGCGCGGATCGCGGCCCGGCTGCCGCTCACCGAGGTGGCGGAGGCGATGCGGCTGGCCGAGTCGGGCACGGTGGCCGGGAAGGTCGTCCTGGTCCCGGAGGCGTAGACGAGGCCGGCCGGCGGGCCCGGACGCCGGGCCTCAGGGCCTGGCCAGGCCCACGCTGCCGGCGAGCCGGACGGCCGCGTGCCGGAAGAAGGTCTCCCGGTCCTCGACCACCCGGTGGAACTGCCCGAACAGCTCGAATCCGACCAGCCCGAACAGCTCGGCCCAGGCCGCCACCAGGGCCACCGCCGCCTCCGGCGGCAGGTCGGGGGCCAGGTCGGCCGCCATGCGCTCACCCTCGGGGCGCAGTTCGGCGGGCAGCGGCAGGGCGGCGAGTCCCGGCCCCTGGTGGGCGTCGCGGACGATGCCGATGAGGAGCAGACCGACCCGGGCGGCGGCCGGCACGGTGGCCTGGGGGGCGGCGTACCCGGGCACCGGGGAGCCGTAGATCAGGGCGTACTCGTGCGGATGGCCGAGCCCCCAGCAGCGCACCGCCTCGCAGACGGCCGTCCAGCGCCGCACGGGGTCGGCCCCCTGCCCCGCCTTCGCGTGGGCCGCCTCCGCCGCCTCGCCGAGGGAGTCGTAGGCGTCGATGATCAGCGCGGTCAGCAGGTCGTCGCGGCTCGGGAAGTAGCGGTAGACCGCCGAGGAGACCATGCCCAGCTCACGGGCGACGGCCCGCAGCGAGAGCTTGGCGGCACCCTCCGCGGCGAGTTGGCGGCGCGCCGCGTCCTTGATGGCCGCCGTGACTTCGGTCCTGGCTCGCGCGCGGGCGCCCTGTGCGGTGCTCATGGCAGCAGTGTGCCACGCACGCAGAGCAGTGCACACAAATCGGAGCGCCGAACCAAAAAGAGAGCAGTGCTCTTGCCCTGGAGTGCCCACCTGCCCCACACTGAGGTCGAGCGAGAGCACCGCTCTCCCGAACTGTGGGGGTCACCATGTCGTCGTCCGCGCCGTTCTACGTCGAGAGCAGCCCGCTGACCGTCCGGATGAACGGCATGGTCGGCTGGCTCGCCCGGCACGGGCTCAGCCTCGCGGGGAACGCCGAGCTGTCCGTGCGCGGCCGCAAGAGCGGCAAGATGCAGCGCGTCCCGGTCAACCCGCACACCTACCAGGACGGTCAGTACCTCGTCTCCGCCCGCGGCTACTCGCAGTGGGTGCGCAACATGCGGGTCGCCCACGGCGGGGAGCTGCGCGTGGGCCGCAAGGTACGCGCCTTCACCGCGGTGGAGCTTCCCGACGAGGAGAAGCTCCCGGTCCTGCGGACCTACCTGGAGAAGTGGGGCTGGCAGGTCAAGCAGTACTTCGCGGGCGTCACGGCCGATTCCACGGACGAGGAGATCCTCGCGGTGGCCGCCGACCACCCGGTGTTCCGGATCACCGTCACGAAGTGACCGGCTCCTCCGCGGGGGCGGCCGGGGTGCGGTCGAAGGCGGTCAGGGCGCGCTGAGCGAGGGGGTGCGACCGGATCAGCTCGCCCAGGGAGGTCGAGCCGCGCGTGATGTCACGGAACGCCCGCCAGGCCGGGCGGAAGCCGGTGAGGGCCGCGTGGAAGAGGCCGGGGCGCCGTTCGAACGCGGCCAGCATGCGCTTGCCGACGCTCATCTCCACGCCGAGTCCCGCCTTGATGGCGAACGCGTAGTTCAGGGCCTGGCGCCGGGCGTCGACCGCGTCGTGCGCCTCGGAGATCCGCACGGCCCACTCCCCGGCCAGCCGGCCCGAGCGCAGCGCGAAGGAGATGCCCTCTCGGGTCCACGGCTCCAGCAGCCCGGCCGCGTCGCCGCAGACCAGCACCCGGCCGCGGGACAGCGGCGAGTCGTCGGCGCGGCAGCGGGTCAGATGCCCCGAGGAGATGCTCGGCTCGAAGCCCGAGAGGCCCAGCCGCGCGACGAAGTCCTCCAAGTACCGCTTGGTCGCGGCGCCTTCGCCACGGGCCGAGATCACGCCGACCGTGAGGGTGTCGCCCTTGGGGAACACCCAGCCGTAACTGCCGGGCATCGGGCCCCAGTCGATGAGCACCCGCCCCTTCCAGTCCTCGGCGACCGTCGCCGGGACCGGGATCTCCGCCTCGAGGCCGAGGTCGACCTGGTCCAGCTTCACGCCGACGTGCGCCCCTATCCGGCTGGCGCTGCCGTCGGCGCCGACGACCGCGCGGGCCAGCACCGTCTCGCCACCCTGGAGCACCACGGCGACCGTGCGCCGGTCCGGCACCGCGGCGCCGTGCTGCTCGACGCGCTGCACGGTGACGCCCGTGCGCAGTTCGGCGCCCGCCTTCTGGGCGTGCTCGACCAGTTGCTGGTCGAACTCGGGCCGGTTGATCAGTCCGAACAGCATCTGCCTGGAGCGCCGGGTGCGCGTGAAGCGCCCGTTGTGGGAGAAGGTGACCGCGTGCACGCGGTCCTGGAAGGGCAGCTCGAACCCGGGGGGCAGCGCGTCGCGCGAGGGGCCGATGATGCCGCCGCCGCACGTTTTGTAGCGGGGCAACTCGGCTTTCTCCAGCAACAGCACGCGTCGCCCCGCGACCGCCGCCGCGTAGGCCGCCGAGGCCCCCGCGGGTCCCGCGCCCACCACGACGACGTCCCACACCCGCTGCACGTCGTCCGCCGAAGAGTTCTCGCCGCTCACGATGGTCTACTGCTCCGATCAAGCCGCTGCCGCACCTGTCCCCCGCATCCTACGGCGACGATCGCCGCAGGCCACTGTGGGAGGATCGGTGTACTCAGCTGTACAACGTCGCACCTACGAGGAGCGTGCCCATGTCGTCGAATCCGGTCGCCGAGACCGTCGCCTCGCTGCTGCCCCGGGCGAAGACGGAGCTGACCGAACTGGTCGCCTTCAAGTCGGTGGCGGATTTCGCGCAGTTCCCGAAGAGCGAGAGCGAGGGCGCGGCGAACTGGATCGCCGGCGCCCTGCGCGCCGAGGGCTTCGTGGACGTGGCCCTCCTCGACACCCCCGACGGCACGCAGTCGGTGTACGGGTACCTGCCGGGCCCGGAGGGCGCCAAAACGGTTCTGCTCTACGCGCACTACGACGTCCAGCCGCCGCTCGACGAGGCCGGCTGGACCACTCCGCCGTTCGAGCTGACCGAGCGGAACGGCCGCTGGTACGGCCGCGGGACCGCCGACTGCAAGGGCGGCCTGATCATGCACCTGCTCGCGCTGCGCGCGCTGAAGGCCGACGGCGGCGTGCCCGTCCATGTGAAGGTGATCGTCGAGGGCTCGGAGGAGCAGGGCACCGGCGGTCTGGAGCGGTACGCCGAGCAGCACCCCGAGCTGCTGACGGCCGACACCATCGTGATCGGCGACGCGGGCAACTTCCGCGTGGGCCTGCCGACGGTGACCACGACCCTGCGCGGCATGACGCTTCTCCGGGTCCAGGTCGACACCCTCGGCGGCAACCTGCACTCGGGCCAGTTCGGCGGTGCCGCCCCGGACGCCCTGGCCGCGCTGGTCCGGATCCTGGACTCGCTGCGCGCCGAGGACGGCTCGACCACGGTCGACGGCCTGGACGCCGGCGCGCGGTGGGAGGGTCTGGAGTACACCGAGGAGCAGTTCCGCAAGGACGCCAAGGTGCTGGAGGGTGTGGGCCTGATCGGCGACGGCTCGGTGGCCGACCGCATCTGGGCCCGGCCGGCCGTCACCGTGCTCGGCATCGACTGCCCGCCGGTCGTGGGTGCCACCCCGTCCGTCCAGGCGGGCGCCCGCGCCCTGATCAGCCTGCGGGTCCCGCCGGGCGTGGACGCGGCCGAGGCCACCAAGCTGCTGCAGGCCCACATCGAGGCGCACACCCCGTGGGGCGCCCGGGTGAGCACCGAGCAGATCGGCCAGGGCCAGGCGTTCCGCGCCGACACCTCGAGCCCCGCCTACCAGGCCATGGCCGACGCGATGGCCGTCGCCTACCCCGGCGAGACCATGCAGTACGCCGGTCAGGGCGGCTCCATCCCGCTGTGCAACACCCTCGCCGGCCTCTACCCGCAGGCGGAGATCCTGCTGATCGGCCTCAGCGAGCCGGAGGCGCAGATCCACGCGGTCAACGAGAGCGTGTCCCCGCAGGAGCTGGAGCGGCTGTCGGTCGCCGAGGCGCTGTTCCTGCGCAACTACGCGGCGGGCTGACCCCTTCTGCCCTCGGCAGAGCGCCCTCGCCCCCGGGCGGGGGCGCCGCCTAGCGTCGGCGTATGGACGTCGTCGAACTGCTCCCCCGCCTCCACCTGCTGCGCTTCGCCGTCGGCCAGGCCTACCTCTGGCACGACGGCGGGGAGTCGACCCTGATCGACGCGGGCGCCGTCGGTGCGGGGCGGGCGATCGCCGACGCGCTCACGGCGCTGGGCCGCGCACCCCGTGACGTACGGCGGATCGTGCTGACCCACTTCCACGAGGACCACGCGGGCGGAGCGGGCGAGTTCGCCGCGCTCAGCGGCGCCGAGGTGCTGGCCCACCGGCTGGACGCGCCGTTCGTGCGGGGTGAACACCCGGGCCCGCCCCCGCGGTTCGAGGACTGGGAACTGCCCCTCCACGCGGCCGCCGCCGCACACCTTCCCGCCGGCGAGCCGGTCCGCCCGCCGGTTGTCACGGCGGTGTCCGACGGTGACCTGCTGGACTTCGGCGGCGGCGCCCGGGTGGTGCACGTCCCCGGGCACACGGACGGCAGCATCGCCCTGTTCCTGCCCGCCGAGGGCGTGCTGTTCACGGGTGACACGGTGGCCGCCTCACCGGTCGACGGGGCGGTGATCCCGGGCGTGTTCAACCTCGACCGGCCCCGGCTGCTGACCGGCTTCCACCGGCTGGCCGCCCTGGACCCGGACGTGGCGTGCTTCGGCCACGGGGAGCCGGTGCTCGGCGGAGCGTCGGCGGCACTGCGCCGGGCGGCGGCCCGCCACCCGGCCGCCGGGTGAGGACGCGGGTTCCGGCGGAACACGGGAGGCGGCGGGCCCGCCGCCCCTGCTCCCGTCCCTCGTCCCCCGCCCGGTCAGGCCGGCCGGCCCGTGACCGGTATGCCGGCCTCCAGGTAGAGCGCCGCGCCGCGCTCGCGGGCTCTGAGGGCCCAGCGCAGGCGTTCGTAGCGGACCGGCGGCAGCATGTCGGCCGCCTCCCGCTCGCTCGCGAACCGCCACTGCCGCAGCTCGGGACCCGGCAGCAGCACCCGGGCGGCCTCCGTCGAGTCCAGCCGGCCGCCGTCGAAGAGCAGGCGCAGTCCGCCGAAGCCGGGGGGCACCGGCCGCTCCCAGTCCACGACGAGCAGCCGGGGCACCTCGCTCAGGCGTATGCCGGTCTCCTCGGCGACCTCGCGCACACCGGCGCGGGCGGGTGCCTCGCCGCGCTCGACCACGCCGCCGGGGAACTCCCAGCCGGGCTTGTAGGTGGGGTCCACGAGCAGGACCCGGTCCTGCTCGTCGAAGAGGAGCACCCCGGCGGCCAGCGTCTCGGCGGTGGGCTCGGGCGTCTGCACGATGTCGCACGGCGGGACGGCGCCGCTGCCCACGGCCTCGGCGACCCTGGCGGCGGTCTCGTACGGGCTGAGCGCGCTGGTGTCGATCAGATGGGCGTCGGCGGTGAGCCAGGAGGCCAGGGCGGCCCGGTAGGGCTCGATCCGGTCGTACGCCCACTGCCGGACCCGCATGTCGCCGTCCGGCATGTCGGGCGGGATCTCCCGCCCGGCTATCCGTGCGCGCAGGATCGTTTCAGCCGGGGCGAGCAGCACATGTCGTACGGGGATGCGGCGGGCGGCGAGACCGCCGAAGATCTCGTCGCGGTACTCCTGGCGGAGCAGGGTCATGGGGACGACGAGGGTTCCGCCCAGCTCGGCGAGCATCGCGGCCGCCGTGTCGATCACCAGCCTGCGCCAGATCGGCAGGTCCTGGAAGTCGCCGGCCTCGGCGAGGCGCTTGGGCGGCAACAGGTGCGAGAGCGCTCCACCGATGACCTCGGGGTCGAAGAGCGTGCTGTTCGGGATCAGTTCGATCAGTTCCCGTGCGGTGGTTGTCTTCCCCGCACCGAACGCGCCGTTGATCCAGACGACGGTCACGGACTCCCCCTCTTCTGTTGGCCCCCTGTGGCTTGCCCGCTCCACCCTGCCACGGAAACCACGTCCAGTTGAGGGCGCCCACACGGCCGTGCCGGTGCCCCCGGGGCGGCGGGGACACCGGCACGGCCGGCCGGGGCTACTCCTGCCCGAGCGCGTTCTCGTCCACGGCGAAGCTGTCCTGGCTGACCAGGTGGTCGACGTTGTCGATGGTGCCGGAGACGTTGAGGTCCTGCAGGGGGCCCCTGTCCGCGGCGTGGGACGGGGTGACGGCCGCCACGACGAATCCGGTGGCGAGGGTGGCGAGGGCGAGCATGCTGCGCTTCTTCATGCCCGGTTCAACTGCGCAACCGCCCCGGAGTCACGCACGGCACCACGATTCGGCCCCACCGGCGCACACGCGAGCCCCCGGCCGGCCCCTCAGACTCCGGCCGTGGTCGCGTCGGCCGTGCGGGCCAGCGCGGCGGCGGCGGCGCCGACCAGCCCCGCGTCCGTGCCCATCTGTGCGGGCACCACCGTCAGCCGCTGCACGAAGGAAAGGGTCGCGTAGTCGGCGAGGGCCTTGCGCAGCGGGGTGAGGAGGATGTCGCCGGCCTTGCCCACCCCGCCGCCGATCACGGCGATGTCGATCTCCACCAGGGTCGCCGTGGCGGCGATCCCGGCGGCCAGGGCCTGTGCGGCCCGCTCGAAGGAGGCCACGGCGACCGGGTCGCCCGTGCGGGCGGCCGCCGCCACCGCCGCCGCGGACGTGTCCCCGTCCGGGCCCGGCCGCCAGCCGCGCTCCAGCGCGCGGCGGGCGATGTTGGGGCCACTGGCGATGCGCTCGACGCAGCCGCGCGCACCGCACGGGCACGGGTCGCCGTCGAGGTCGACGCTGATGTGACCGATGTGCCCGGCGTTGCCGGTCGGGCCGGGGTGCAGCCGGCCGCCGAGGACGAGACCGCCGCCGACACCCGTCGAGACCACCATGCACAGCGCGTTGTCGTGGCCGCGGGCGGCGCCCTGCCAGTGCTCGGCCGCGGTGATGGCGACGCCGTCGCCGATCAGTTCGACCGGCAGGCCGCCGGTGGCCGCGCGGACCCGCTCGACCAGCGGGAAGTCGCGCCAGCCCGGCACGTTGACGGGGCTGACGGTGCCCGCGGAGGCGTCCACCGGGCCCGCGCTGCCGATGCCGACCGAACCGGCGCGTCCCCACAGGGGCGATCCGACGAGGTCGCCGAGCACCCCTTCGACGGCCCGCATGACCGTTTCGCCGTCCTGGCGCGCGGGCGTCGCACGCTGCGCGCGGGCCTCGATCCGTCCGTGCGCGTCCACCAGCGCGCCGGCGATCTTGGTGCCGCCGATGTCCAGGGCCGCCACTAGGTCGGTGTGCATCAGAGTCAGTTCTCCCCGTCGAACCTTGAGAAACAGAAGATGAGCAGGCCGGTCGAGCGGTGGGGGCGCGGGCCGGAGACAGCGGTGGACAGTCTCTCGCGCATCTGACAACGTTGTCCAGGCTCTATGCTCGACGCCACATCCTCATACAACCTGATGGATCGCCGCACCCCCTAGTGGACTAAACGGACGACAGGACAGGACAGCGCATCGTGCCCGAGACCACCCGCCGCGCAGCACAGCTCACCGGGACCCGTTACGGCAACCGCCCGACCATGAAGGACGTGGCGGCCCGGGCGGGGGTGGGCCTGAAGACGGTGTCCCGCGTGGTCAACGGCGAGCCCGGGGTCACCCCGGACACCGAGCGCCGCGTCCAGGAGGCGATCGACGCGCTGGGCTTCCGCCGCAACGACAGCGCGCGGGTGCTGCGCAAGGGCCGTACGGCCAGCATCGGCCTGGTCCTCGAAGATCTGGCGGACCCCTTCTACGGGCCGCTGAGCCGCGCGGTCGAGGAGGTGGCCCGCGCCCACGGCGCCCTGCTGATCAACGGGTCGAGCGCCGAGGACCCGGACCGTGAGCAGGAGCTGGCGCTGGCCCTGTGCGCGCGGCGGGTCGACGGTCTGGTGGTGATCCCGGCCGGGGACGACCACCGTTACCTGGAGCCGGAGATCCGGGCGGGCGTGGCCACCGTGTTCGTGGACCGCCCCGCCGGGAAGATCGACGCCGACGTCGTCCTGTCCGACAACCACGGCGGCGCCCGCGACGGCGTGGCCCACCTGATCGCGCACGGGCACCGCCGGGTCGGTTTCATCGGCGACATGCCGCGCATCCACACCGCCGCCGAGCGGCTGCGCGGCTACCGGGCCGCGATGGAGGACGCCGGGATAGCGGTCGAGGAGCGGTGGATGTCCCTCGGCGCGACGGACCCCGAGCGGGTGCGCCGGGCGGCCGAGGAGATGCTGTCCGGCCCCGCTCCGGTCACGGCGATCTTCACGGGCAACAACCGGGTGACGGTCACCGTGATCCGGGTTCTCGCCGGGCACTCCCGTCCGGTCGCCCTGGTGGGCTTCGACGACATCGAGCTGGCCGATCTGCTCCAGCCGGGCGTGACGGTCGTCGCCCAGGACGCGGCGGCGCTGGGCCGGACCGCTGCCGAGCGGCTCTTCCGCCAGCTGGACGGCAGCCTCGTGGCGCCGGAGCGCATCGAGCTGCCGACCCGCCTGATCACCCGCGGTTCCGGCGAGCTGCCGCCGGCCTGCTGAGCCGTCCATGACCGGCCACACGCTGGAGGAGCTGGGCCTCGCCGAGGCGCCGCTCGAGCATCCGCTGCTCTATCCGGGCGCCTGGCCCGCCGAGTCCGGGCTGCTGCACGGCGACCGCATGCTCCCGCTGGAGCGCCTGGTGTACGACGACCGGGTGCCGGTGCTCACGGTCGGGTCCAACGCCAGTCCCGCCCAGCTCCGGCACAAGATGACGGAGTCCGGGATCGGCGCCCCGGTGCCGATGGTGCGGGCCCGCGTGCGCGGGATCGAGGTGGGCGTCTCGGCCCACGTCAGCCGCGCGGGTTACGTCTCGGCCTCGCCGGTCAAGGACCCCGGCGCGGCCCGCGAGTTGTTCGTCATCTGGCTGGACGCGCCGCAGCTGACGGTGATCGACGCGAGCGAGGGCGTGCCGCTACCCGACGGGAACTTCCGCCGTGCCTGGCTGCCCGCGCCGGACGTGCGCGTCGAGCTGCCGGACGGCCGGGTGCTGCCCGGCGCGCACGTGTACGTCAACCGGCACGGGGTGCTGCGCGACGGCACCCGCGCACGGCGCCGCCACCCCGGCGACCAGCACACGCTCCTCACCGAGCTCCTGGGGACGTCGGCCGCGTTGCGGGAGCTGCTCGGGGGCACACCGGAGGAGTTCAGCGCGCGGGCCCGCGGGGACGCGGCACTGCGCGCCCGGGCCGCCCGCCTGTTCGCCGAGCACCAGTGGGTGACGAGGTCCGGCCTCGAACCGTACGTCACCGGGTCGCCCCCGCAGTAGCCCGGCGTTCCGGTCCCCGCCGCAGGCAGGCAGCCCTGGAGTCCGTCGGACCCCGCCGGCCGTGCCGCCGGGAGGAACGGGCCGGCCGCGCATCCCGCACACCCGGCCCCCGGGCAGCCGGCACCGCGGAGCCGGCAGGGCCGTGGCCGCCACGGCGTTGCCGACAAGGCGCCCGGACAAGCCTCCCGCAGCTCGAGCCCCGACCCCGGCCCGGTAGTCCGTCGCCCGGGGATGACGCGCCTGGCGTGACCGCCCCCAGCCGGCGGCCCGAGGGAGCCTCCGGTCGGCCGCCGAGGACCATGGAAGGGGCGGGTGTCGGCCGCCCGGCGGCCGCACCGGCCCCCGCGCAGCCCGGCCCGCCGGAGCCGGCCCGCCCGGACACCCGGCCCGGGCAGGTGTCGGCGCCTTGAGGGGCAACTAGCCCGAGGACGGCCACCGGGCCATCACCGATCCGGGAGCACCCGGCCGAGCGCGACCTCCCCGTGAAGCCCCCGGGAGGGAGAACGCCCCTACTTGCCCGAGACCGTCAGGTCGCCGCGTCGGGGGGCCGCGTAGCCCTCCAGGTCGGTGCGGGTCAGGCCGGTGAGGCGGGCGACCTCGGCGATGTCGAGGGCGCCGCAGTCCAGGCCGCGCAGCAGGTAGCCGCTGAGGGCCTTGGCGGTGGCGGGCTCGTCCATGACGTCGCCGCCGGTGCGGTTGGCGTAGCGGGCGAGCCGGGCCGCGGCCTGCTCGAAGCCCTCGCGGTAGAAGGCGAAGACGGCGGCGTAGCGGGTGGGGAGGTGGCCGGGGTGCATGTCCCAGCCCTGGTAGTAGGCGCGGGCCAGGGCGCGGCGGGTGAGGCCGTGGTGCAGCCGCCAGGCGTCGTGGACCTTGGCGGTCGGGCCGACCGGCAGGACGTTGGTCGAGCCGTCCGAGACGCGGACGCCGGTGCCCGCCGCGGCGACCTGCATGACGGCCTTGGCGTGGTCCGCGGCAGGGTGGTCGCCTGCCTGGTAGGCGGCGGAGACGCCGAGGCAGGCGCTGTAGTCGAAGGTGCCGTAGTGGAGGCCGGTGGCACGCCCTTCGGCGGCCTGGATCATACGGGCGACGGTGGCGGTGCCGTCGGTGGCCAGGATGGACTGACTGGTCTCGATCTGGATCTCGAAGCCCAGCCGGCCCGGCTCCAGACCGTGGACCTTCTCGAACGCCTCCAGCAGCCGCGCGAACGCCGTGACCTGTTCGGCGTACGTCACCTTCGGCAGGGTCAGTACGAGGCCGTCGGGCAGGCCGCCCGCCTCGATCAGGCCGGTGAGGAAGACGTCGAGGGTGCGGATGCCCCGGTCGCGGACCGCCGCCTCCATGCACTTCATCCGGATGCCCATGTAGGGGGCGGCGGTCCCGACCCGGTACGCCTCGGCGATCAGCCGGGCCGCCCGTGCGGCCGCCTCGTCCTCCTCGGCGTCCGGGCGGGGGCCGTAGCCGTCCTCGAAGTCGACGCGCAGGTCCTCGATCGGCTCGCGCTCCAGCTTGGCGCGGACGCGGGAGTGGACGGGCTCGGCGAGTTCGTCGGAGAGGCCGAGGACGGCCGCGAACGCGGCAGCGTCCGGGGCGTGTTCGTCGAGGGCCGCGAGCGCCCGGTCGCCCCAGGTCCGGATGGTGTCGGCGGCGAAGGCGTCGCCGGGGACGTACACGGTGTGGACGGGCTGGCGGGAGCCGGGGTCTCCGGGGTAGCGGCGCTCCAGTTCCGCGTCGACCGGCGCGAGGGAGGCGCTGATCTCCTCGCTGACGGCGCCCGCGAGGCTCGTCGCCACCTTCTCCTGCTGACCCATTCCACACCCTCCACGTTTTCCGCTGTACGGAATCAACAATCCGTAGAATGAAGTTATCCGGGGTGGTTCCCGCCGGTCAACACCCTCAGGAGCGCCGGGGAGGACCGGCCGGGACGTCTCCAGGATGCACCGAGGCCCCTGTGACCGCGCCGGTCACAGGGGCCTCGTACCGCTCAGGAGGAGGATCAGCCCTTGCGGGACTTGATCTCCTCGGTCAGCTGCGGGACGACGTCGAAGAGGTCGCCGACCACGCCGTAGTCGACCAGGTCGAAGATCGGGGCCTCGGCGTCCTTGTTGACGGCCACGATCGTCTTCGAGGTCTGCATGCCGGCGCGGTGCTGGATCGCGCCGGAGATGCCGTTGGCGATGTACAGCTGCGGCGAGACCGACTTGCCGGTCTGGCCGACCTGGTTGGTGTGCGGGTACCAGCCGGCGTCGACGGCGGCACGCGAGGCGCCGACGGCCGCGCCGAGGGAGTCGGCGAGCGCCTCGATGATCGAGAAGTTCTCGGCACCGTTGACGCCACGGCCACCGGAGACGACGATCGCGGCCTCGGTCAGCTCCGGGCGGCCCGTCGACTCGCGCGGGGTGCGGCCGGTGACCTTGGTGCCGGTCGCCTTGTCCGAGAAGGACACGGACAGGGCCTCGACCGCGCCGGCGGCCGGGGCGGCCTCGACGGCGGCCGAGTTCGGCTTGACCGTGATGACCGGGGTGCCCTTGATGACACGGGACTTGGTGGTGAAGGACGCGGCGAACACCGACTGGGTGGCCACCGGACTCTCGTCACCGGCCTCCAGGTCGACGGCGTCGGTGATGATGCCGGAGCCGATGCGCAGCGCCAGACGGGCGGCGACCTCCTTGCCCTCGGCGGAGGACGGGACCAGCACGGCGGCCGGGGAGACGGCCTCGTAGGCGGCCTGCAGCGCGTCCACCTTCGGCACGACCAGGTAGTCGGCGTACTCGGACGCGTCGTGGGTGAGGACCTTGACCGCGCCGTGCTCGCCGAGCACGGCGGCGGTGTCGGCGGCGCCGTTGCCGAGGGCGACGGCGACGGGCTCGCCGATGCGGCGGGCCAGGGTCAGCAGCTCCAGGGTGGGCTTGCGGACGGCGCCGTCCACGTGGTCGACGTAGACGAGGACTTCAGCCATGGGATTTGCTCTCCTGCGTAACGAAGTTGAGGGGCGGTCAGCGGGAACGGGCCCTTAGATGAACTTCTGGCCCGCGAGGAACTCAGCGAGCTGCTTGCCGCCCTCGCCCTCGTCCTTGACGATGGTGCCGGCCGTGCGGGCCGGACGCTCGTTCGCGGCCTCGACCTTGGTGAACGCACCGTCGAGACCGACCTCCTCGGCCTCGATGTCCAGGTCGGACAGGTCCCAGGACTCCACCGGCTTCTTCTTGGCCGCCATGATGCCCTTGAAGGACGGGTAGCGGGCCTCGCCCGACTGGTCCGTCACGGAGACGAGGGCCGGGAGCTGCGCCTCGAGCTGCTCCGAGGCGGCGTCGCCGTCGCGGCGGCCCTTGACCGTGCCGTCCTCGACGGAGACCTCGGAGAGCAGGGTCACCTGCGGGACGCCCAGACGCTCGGCGACCAGCGCCGGGACGACGCCCATGGTGCCGTCGGTGGAGGCCATGCCGGAGACGACCAGGTCGAAGCCGGCCTTCTCGATGGCCTTGGCCAGCACCAGGGAGGTGCCGATGGCGTCGGTACCGTGCAGGTCGTCGTCCTCGACGTGGATGGCCTTGTGGGCACCCATGGACAGCGCCTTGCGCAGCGCGTCCTTGGCGTCCTCGGGGCCGATGGTCAGCACGGTGACCTCGGCGTCGTCCGCCTCCTCCGCGATCTGCAGCGCCTGCTCGACCGCGTACTCGTCCAGTTCGGAGAGCAGACCGTCCACGTCGTCGCGGTCGACGGTCAGGTCATCGGCGAAGTGCCGGTCGCCAGTGGCGTCGGGCACGTACTTCACAGTGACAACGATCCTCAAGCTCACGCCGGCTCTCCTACTGCATCGTCATTTCCGGGCTGCCTCTTGCAGGCAGCATAGGCGCCTGAAGCGGCCGATCCCGGTCGGGGCGTCCGCGCGCTCCGACCGAAATATTACTCGTCAGTACACCCAGTTCATGCCCGCTAAGCAAGCGCTTTGAACTGTGACCTTCGCAACGCAGCGTAACCGGAATCGGACGACTTCGCAGGTGGGAGGGGGCGTGATCAATCCCGCAGGCCGTTGAACCGGCCCTGGTGGTAGAGGAGGGGCCGCCCGGGGCCCGTGGAGTCGCCGAGCACCACCTGCGCGAGCACGATGCGGTGGTCACCGGCCGGGACGCGGCCGGTGATCCGGCAGACCAGCCAGGCCTGCACGTCGTCCAGGACGGGTACGCCGTTCGGGCCCTCGCGCCAGGCGGTGGGAGCGCCGAAGCGGTCGGCGCCGCTGCGGGCGAAGGTGGCGGCCAGGTCGCTCTGGTGCTCGCCGAGTATGTGGATGCCGACGTGTTCGGTCTCGGCCACGGTGGGCCAGCTGGACGCCCCGGCGCCGATGCCGAACGAGACGATCGGGGGCTCGGCCGACACGGAGGTCAGCGAGGTGGCGGTGAACCCGACCGGGCCCCGGACGCCGGCCGCGGTGATCACGGCGACGCCGGCGGCGTGCCGGCGGAAGGTGGCGCGCAGGAGGTCGGGGGAGGCGAGCTGGTAGGTGCCGAGATCGGGTGTGGCCGTCATGGAGTTGTCCTTCTGCGAGGGGCGGGGCACGGGTCCGTGACTGCTCAACAGCCCGGACAGCGCGCGCTCGCGGTGCGGGCCAGGTCGACGTGGACCCGCCCGAAGAGAAGGAGTTCGGTCGGCATACGGTCAGGCTGACGATAGCGGGCACGTACAGTCAAGTTCGTTCCGGTATCTGGGAGATGCCTCACCGTGCTTCCGTGCGTACTCACAACGCCTCGCCCAGGGCCGCGATGACGTCGGCCCTGCGGGGCTGACCGGTGGCGCGCCGGACCTCCGTGCCGTCCGCGTCCAGGACCAGCACGGTGGGCGTCCTGAGGATGCCCAGCGCGCGCACGAGGTCCAGCCGGGCCTCGGCGTCGATCTCGACGTGGACCACGCCCGGGACCATCGCGGCGACCTCGCCGAGGACACGCCGGGTGGCTCTGCAGGGCGCGCAGAAGGCACTGGAGAACTGCACGAGCGTGGCCCGCTCCCCCGGTTCACCGCCCAGCTCGGCCGCCCCGAGCCGTTTGCCGTCGTCCCGCCCGCGCACCCGCGCGCTCCTTCCGTCGCCCTCGTCCTGATCACAAGCATGCATCGGCGTGCGGGGATTCCCTTCCCCGGTGTCCGGCAGGGGGACGCCCGGCGTACGGCGACGCCGCCTGTGACGTGACGAGAATCTCGCCGCCGCGAGGCACGAGGACTGGCTCCTTGTCCGTTCTTCGGGCACGATCTGCGAGACGCCGTTTACCTACGGCTGCGTAACTTGGCCGCCGGGACCCCCTCTTTCCCGAGCAGAGCAGGAAGGGTCACCCCCACCCATGGCAGAGCTGGTCTACCGTCCCGTCATCGGTCTCGCCAGGACGATGTTCAAGGTCTGGGACCTGAAGATCGACTGCCAGGGCTCGGAGAACATCCCGCGCTCGGGCGGTGCGGTGCTGGTGAGCAATCACATCAGCTACCTGGACTTCATCTTCAGCGGCCTGGCGGCCCTGCCGCAGAAGCGCCTGGTGCGCTTCATGGCGAAGGAGTCCGTCTTCCGGCACAAGGTCTCCGGTCCGCTGATGCGGGGCATGAAGCACATCCCGGTGGACCGCACGCAGGGCGAGGCCGCCTACGCGCACGCCCTGGACTCGCTGCGCTCGGGTGAGATCATCGGTGTGTTCCCCGAGGCCACGATCTCGCAGTCCTTCACCCTCAAGAGCTTCAAGTCGGGCGCGGCCCGGCTCGCCCAGGAGGCGGGCGTGCCGCTCGTCCCGATGGCGGTCTGGGGCACCCAGCGGCTGTGGACCAAGGGCCGGCCCCGCAACTTCCGGCGCAGCCACACCCCCATCACGATCCGGGTCGGCGAGCCGGTCGAGGCCCCGCGCGACCAGTACGCGGGGGCCATCACCCGGCGTCTGCGCGAGCGGGTCCAGGAGATGCTGGAGGCCGCCCAGCGCGCCTACCCCTCCCGCCCGAAGGGGGCGGAGGAGACCTGGTGGCTCCCGGCCCACCTCGGCGGCACGGCCCCCACGGTGGAGCAGCTGCGCGCGGCCGAGGCGCACTGAGGCGACGGCCCACGCGCAGGCCGGCTCCGACGCACCCGGCACGCCCGGAGCCGGGCCCGTACGAGTCCGGCCCCGCACGCCCGATCCCGGACCGGAACCCGGCCGACGCACGCCAAGCCGGCCGCCGGCAGCGTCGCACTGAGGCGCCAGCCCGCACGGAGGCCGCCTTCCCCGCGTCCCGCACTCCGGAGCCAGGCAGGGCGGCGCCCGGTCGGCATGACGACACCCATGTCGGCGTCGCCGCGGCCGGGTCGCGGGACAGCAGCGCGCCCAGGCCGACTCGGCCAGGTCAGCCGGCCGCCCGACGCGCGAGCCGGGGCCCGGCCCCACCACCGAGCCGGACCCAGTCGGCCTGAGCGGCCGGTTCGGCGCCGGGGAAGGCCTCCGATGGGCGCCGCCAGGACTCGGGACGGCTGGCCGCACCCGCACCCGCACCCGCACCTCAGAGGGTGTCAGGGAGCGTCCGCCACAGATGCGGGCGGTCCGGGGCCGCCCGCAGGGCGGTGAGGACCGCGGGGTGCGCGGTTTCGTAGAGGACCGGGTGGTCCGTCTCGTCCGTCGCGGGGTTCGGGATCCAGGCCAGCCGCTCGCCGTCCAACGAGAACCGCGCGTCCACGCCCGGTTTGTTGCCGCGTGGGTCCTGCCGGTGCCATGCCCCGTGGAAGCGCACGGCGACCAGGCCGTGCAGGACGTGACCGCTGCCGTCGTCGTGCGTCAGCCGCTGGTAGCACAGCGCCGTGGGGATGTCCTCGGCCCGCAGCAGGGCGGCGAGGGCGTGCGCCTTGGCGTGACAGATACCGGTGCGCCGCTCCAGGACGTCCGAGGCGCGCCAGGTGACGCGCGGGTCGCCCGAGTCGGCGGAGTGCGGAATGGTGTCCCGCACGAACTCGTACGCGGCTCGCGCATAGGCATACGAGTCCGCGACCCCCTCCGCCAGCCGGGCGGCCGTCTCCCGCACGACGGGGTGATGGTGGTCGATCACGTCGTCGGCGGCCAGATAGGCGGACAGGTCGGCTGTGTTCTGGATCAGCTGCATGTCCGCAGAGCATAGGAACGCGGCCACCCGAGAGTCAATGATTTTTCAGGTGACCGCATACCTATGCATATCCGGGGACTACCGGGCCATCTCCTCCTTGAGCGCGGCCACGAACGTGTCGACGTCCTCCTCCGTGGTGTCGTAGGAGCACATCCAGCGCACCACGCCGGCGGCCTCGTCCCAGAAGTAGAACCGGAACCGCTTCTGCAGACGCTCGCTCACGTCGTGCGGAAGCTTCGCGAAGACCCCGTTGGCCTGCACCGGGTAGAGGACCTCCACCCCGTGCACCGCGCGCACGCCCTCGGACAGCCGCTGGGCCATCTCGTTGGCGTGCCGGGCGTTGCGCAGCCACAGGTCCTTGGCGAGCAGGGCCTCCAACTGCACCGACACGAAACGCATCTTCGAGGCGAGCTGCATCGACATCTTGCGCACGTGCTTCATCCGCCGGACGGCGTCCTGGTTGATGACCACGACGGCCTCGCCGAACAGGGCGCCGTTCTTCGTCCCGCCGAGCGAGAGGATGTCGACGCCGACCGCGTTGGTGAAGGTGCGCATGGGCACGTCCAGGGACGCGGCCGCGTTGGCTATGCGGGAGCCGTCCAGGTGCACCTTCATGCCGTGCGCGTGGGCGTGCTCGCAGATCGCGCGGATCTCCTCCGGCGTGTAGAGGGTACCCAGCTCCGTGCTCTGGGTGATCGAGACGACCTGGGGCATGGCCCGGTGCTCGTCGTCCCAGCCCCAGGCCTGCCGGTCGATCAGCTCGGGCGTGAGCTTGCCGTCGGGCGTGGGCACGGTGAGCAGCTTCAGGCCGGCCATCCGCTCGGGCGCGCCGCCCTCGTCCACGTTGATGTGCGCGCTCTCCGCGCAGATCACCGCGCCCCAGCGGTCGGTGACCGCCTGGAGCGCGACCACGTTCGCCCCCGTGCCGTTGAAGACCGGGAAGGCCTCGGCGGTGGAGCCGAAGTGGCTGCGGATGATCTGCTGCAGGTTGCCCGTGTAGTCGTCCTCGCCGTACGCCACCTGATGGCCGCCGTTCGCCAGGGCGATGGCGGCCAGGATCTCCGGGTGGACCCCGGCGTAGTTGTCACTGGCGAAACCGCGGATCCGCGGGTCGTGGTGACGACGCGCGTCGGTCCTGGCCGGGTTCACGGCTTCTCGGTCAGCCACAGACGGTTCCCGTTCACTTCCGCGGCGGGCTTGCTCCAGACGCCCTCGATGGCCTCGGCCAGGTCCTTGACGTCCGTGAAGCCCGCGAACTTCGCGTTGGGGCGTTCGGCGCGCATGGCGTCGTGCACCAGCGCCTTCACCACCAGGATCGTAGCCGCGGAGGTCAGCTCCTCGGCGCCTCCCGCCTTGCGGAAGAAGTCCGCCATGGCCAGCGTCCACGCCTCGGCGGCCGCCTTGGCCGCGGAGTACGCGGCGTTCCCGGCGGTGGGCCTGGAGGCACCGGACGCGCTGATGAGGACGTAGCGGCCCCGGTCGCTGCGCTGGAGCGCCTCGTGGAAGGCGAGCGAGGTGTGCTGCACGGTCTTCACCAGCAGCATCTCCAGGAAGTCCCAGTCGTCGAGGCTGGTCTTCGTGAAGGTCTCGCTGCCGCGCCAGCCGCCGACGAGGTGCACCAGGCCGTCGACGCGGCCGAAGTCCTTCTCGATGTGCGTGGCCCAGTCGCGGGTGGACTGCAGGTCGAGCAGGTCCACCGTGTCACCGGTGACGGTGGCGCCGCCGGCGGCGTACCGGGCGGCGTCCACCGCCTCCGAGAGCCGCTGCGGGTCGTTGTCCGCCCCGACCACGGTCGCGCCGGCCTCGGCCAGGCGCAGCAGTGCCGCGCGGCCGGCGGGTCCGCCCGCGCCGGCCACCGCGATCACCGCACCACTGAGAGCCCCGTTCGCCCCGTTCCCCATGGTCTTCCCCTCTGCAGCAGTGTTCTGTACGCGGTCGCTCACGCGGCGACCGGCTCGGCGCTGTCCGCCGTGATGCCCTTGGTGGAGGCGATCACGTTCTTGAGCTTCTTGGACAGTGCCTCAAAGAACATGCTCAGCGGAAACTCGTCCGGAAGCACGTCGTCCACGAGCTTGCGCGGCGGCAGCGTCAGGTCCAGCGCGTCGGGGCCCTTGGCCCACTTCGAGCCCGGGTGCGGGGCGAGGTAGGTGGAGACCAGCTCGTAGCCGGCGAACCAGTGCACCAGCTTGGGACGGTCGATGCCGTCGCGGTAGAGCTTCTCGATCTCGGCGCAGAGCTGGTTGGTGACCTGCGGGGCGCGCTCCCAGTCGATGGTGAGCTTGTTGTCGGTCCAGCGGACGACGTCGTGCTTGTGCAGGTAGGCGAAGAGCAGCTGGCCGCCGACGCCGTCGTAGTTGCGGTTGCGGTCGCCGCTGACCGGGAAGCGGAACATGCGGTCGAAGAGCACCGCGTACTGCACGTCGCGGGCCTGCGGGACACCGTCGGCGTCCAGCTTCACGGCCTCCTTGAAGGCCGTGAGGTCGCAGCGCAGCTCCTCCAGGCCGTACATCCAGAACGGCTGGCGCTGCTTGATCATGAACGGGTCGAACGGCAGGTCGCCGTGGCTGTGCGTGCGGTCGTGGACCATGTCCCACAGCACGAAGGCCTCTTCGCAGCGCTTCTGGTCGTGGATCATCGCGGCGATGTCCTCGGGCAGTTCGAGGCCCAGGATGTCCACGGCCGCGTCGGTGACCCGGCGGAAGCGGGCGGCCTCGCGGTCGCAGAAGATGCCGCCCCAGGTGAATCGTTCCGGCGCCTCGCGCACGGCGATGGTCTCCGGGAAGAGGACCGCGGAGTGGGTGTCGTACCCGGCCGTGAAGTCCTCGAACTTGATGCCGCAGAACAGCGGGTTGTCGTACCGGGTGCGCTCCAGCTCGGCCAGCCACTCAGGCCAGACCATGCGCAGCACGACCGCCTCCAGGTTGCGGTCCAGATTGCCGTTCTGCGTGTACATCGGGAACACGACCAGGTGCTGCAGGCCGTCGGCGCGGCCCGACGCGGGCTGGAAGGCCAGCAGGGAGTCGAGGAAGTCCGGCACCTCGAAGCCGCCCTCGGCCCACCGGCGCAGGTCCTTGACCAGGGCCTCGTGGTACACGGCGTCATGCGGCAGGAGCGGGGAGAGCTGCTCGACCGCCTCGGCGACACGGGACACGGCGGCCTCGGCCTCGGCGCGCGCGGGGGCGCCCTCGGCCGCGAAGTCAATCGAGCCGTCCTTGGACTGCCATGGCCGGATCTGCTCCACGGCATCCTTGAGCACAGGCCAGGCCGGGTGCTCAACCACCCTGGTCAGCGAAGGAACCTGTTCCTCCGAACCCACCTGCACAAGAATTTCCGTCATGTCCCATCCTCCACGGGAGAACCTCGCGTATGGACACCGTATGCATACCCGGTTTCTCTCAGCAAGTGTCTGCTCGGGAAATTCTTCTGTCGATCCACATGGTCACCGCTGTTTTTCCTGTGTCAAACCGTGACAGCCGTCACTTTCGTCACGCCCAGGAGCGTCGCCGGGGTGGGCGGCGGGGGGCCGTATCCGGCCGGTCAACTCCGGGGGAACTCGCCCACGTCCGGGTGACGGAGGGGCGGGTACGGGCCAGGTTTCGCGCGCGCCACGCCCCGATGCCTCGCGCAGGTGCGGGTCCATCGCGGGACCAGGCCATTAGGCTGCGAGCCTGCCGCGCGGACGGCGACGTACCGTCGCTTCCGCCGGCGCCGAGCCGCCGTCGACGGAAGCGAGTTGAACCTTGAACTTCCTTACCATCGGTCATCGCGGGGTCATGGGTGTCGAGCCCGAGAACACCCTCCGTTCCTTCGCCGCCGCACAGCAGGCCGGCCTCGACCTGATCGAACTCGATCTCCACCTGAGCAAGGACGGCGCCCTGGTCGTCATGCACGACGCGGACGTGGACCGGACGACCGACGGCACCGGCCCGATCGCCGAGAAGACCCTCGCGGAACTGCGCGCCCTGGACGCGGGCCGCGGCGAGCGGGTGCCCCTCTTCGAGGAGGTCCTGGACGCGGTCAAGTCGCCGCTGCAGGCGGAGATCAAGGACGTGGCGGCGGCCCGTGCGCTGGCCGACGTCATGCACCGGCGGGACCTGGTCTCCCGGGTGGAGGTGTCCTCGTTCCACGACGAGGCGGTCGCGGAGATCGCCCGGCTGGTGCCGGGCGTGCGCACCGCGCTGATCGCGAGCCGCTACGGCACCGACGTGGTGGAGCGCGCCAAGGCGGTGGGCGCCGCCACCGTCTGCCTCAACATCCGGCGGCTGACCCTGGAGGTCGTCGAGCACGCGCGCGCGGCCGATCTGAAGATCATCGGCTGGGTGGTCAACACCCAGGACCACCTGCGGCTGGTGCGCGCGCTCCAGCTCGACGGCGCGACCACCGACTACCCGGAGATCAAACGCACCGGCCGTTTCACGGCCTGAGCCCGCGCGCCCCGGTGCGCGATCTCGCGCGCCGGGGCGCGACCCCCCGCACGCACGTCACACCAGTGACTTGACCAGCAGCTCGAACTGAAGGTCGGCGCGCCGCGGGATGCCGAACCGCTCGTCGCCGTACGGGAAGGGCGTCATCTTTCCCGTACGGCGGTAGCCCCGGCGCTCGTACCAGGCGATCAGGTCCTCGCGCACCGAGATCACCGTCATGTGCATCTCGGTGACGCCCCAGGTCTCGCGAGCCTGCCGTTCCGCCTCCGCCATGACGACCTTGCCGAGGCCGGCGCCCTGCAGGTCGGGGCTGACCGCGAACATGCCGAAGTAGGCGTGCTCACCCCGGTGTTCTATCTGGCAGCAGGCGACGATCCGGCCGTCCTGCTCGACGGTCAGCAGCCTGCTCCCCGGCGACTTGACGACCTCCAGGACGCCTTCCGGGTCGGTCCGCTGCCCCTCCAGGATGTCCGCCTCGGTGGTCCACCCGGTCCGGCTCGCCTCGCCCCGGTATGCCGACTCGACCAGCGCGACCAGCGCGTCCACGTCGGCGTCGGTGGCGTCTCGGAAGGTCGGTCCGGTGGTGGTGTCCATGAGGTGGTTCTCCGATCTCGGGCGCGGCTGAGCCAGGGACGAGGGTAACTGTGCCACTAGGCTCCGGATGCATGGTGCACGTACTCAGCAGCCGGACACTTCTGCGTCCCACCGACCCCGAGCGCTCACGCGCCTTCTACGGAGAGCGGCTCGGCCTTCCCGTGTACCGGGAGTTCGGCACGGGCCCCGAGCGCGGGACCGTCTACTTCCTCGGCGGCGGCTTCCTGGAGGTCTCCGGCCGCTCGGACACCCCGGCGTCCCCCGCGGTCGGCCTGTGGCTCCAGGTGCCGGACATGGCCGCCGCCCACGAGGAACTGCTGGCCCGGGACGTCGACATCGTCAGGCCACCGGTCCGGGAGCCGTGGGGCCTGATCGAGATGTGGATCGCCGACCCGGACGGCACCCGGATCGTCCTGGTCGAGATCCCGTCGGACCATCCCCTGCGGTACCGGCCCGGGATCTAGGCACCCGGGGCGGCGGGCTCCGATGGCCGGTGGCAGCGGGCGGGGCTAGCGTGCCTGGAGGGGGCCGAGGGGCGCCGCCGCGGGGGCGGATGATGCGCCGCGGGCGCCCCGGTCGTGCCGGAAGGGATGCCTCATGAAGCTCGACAAGCCGGTGACCGGCGGACCCTGCTGGACCGAGCTGGGGACGGACGATCTGGAGGGGGCGAAGCGCTTCTACGCGGACCTGTTCGGCTGGCGGCCGGAGACGGACCGGCGGCCGGAGGCGGGTGGCTACACGGTGGCGCACCTGGGGGACGCGGCGGTCGCCGCGCTCAGCCCGCTGTACCAGGAGTCCCAGCCCGTCGCCTGGAACGTGTCGTTCGCCGTGCCGGACGCCGACGACGCGGCACGGCGCGTGACGGAGGCCGGCGGGACGGTCGTCGTCGGCCCGATGGACGTCTTCGACGCCGGCCGGTTCGTGGTCGCCTTCGACCCGACGGGCGCGGCGTTCCAGATGTGGCAGGCACGGGCGTTCCCGGGCGCCGGCCTGTTCAACGCGCCCGGCACGCTCGGCTGGGTGGAGTTGGCCACCCGCGCGACCGAGCGGGCCCGCGACTTCTACACCACGGTCTTCGGCTGGAGCGTCAACGCCTCGCGGTGGTACACGCAGTGGGGCATCGAGGGGTCCGACTTCGGCGGCATGGCCGACATGGGCGACCGGTTCCCGGCGCAGGTGCCGCCGCACTGGCTGCCGTACTTCGCGGCGGACGACGTGGACGCGGCGGCGGAGGTCGCCGCTCGGGCGGGCGGTTCCGTCGTGGTGCCGCCCGCGTCCGTGCCGGACGGCCCGCGCATCGCCGTGCTGGCAGACCCGCGGGGAGCGTCGTTCGGCGTGTACCGGGCCGGCGAGGAGGGCTGAGCGGGGCCGGCCGAGGGGCGGGGGCGGGGGGGTGTGGCCGGGGCGGCGTGCCGGGGCCGGCGGGCTCACCTGGGGGCGAGCGGGATGTGACCGTGGAAGTCGGACCGTGCGTGGCTGGACGGGGTAAGTGGGACCGTGCGTGGCGGGACGGGGTAGGTCGGCCCGTGCGTGGCGGGACGGGGGAAGGCCGGGCCGGGCCTCGTGAGCGGGCCCGCTCCCCCGTCGGCGCGGCCCTGTCCCCCGCGTCCGGCGCGTCACGCGCGCAGTGCGCCCATCCGGCCCTCCAGGCGGCTGAGCAGGTCGGCCAGCAGGGCGGCCAGGTCCCCCTGGCCCTCGGGGGCGAGGACGGACAGCACGGCGGTCTCGTAGGCGAGCTGCTCGGGCAGGATGCCGTCCACGAGTTCGCGGCCGGTGTCGGTGAGGCGGAGGTGCGCCACCCGGCGGTCGCGGGTGTCGCCACGCCGCTCGACCAGTCCGCGCTCGGTGAGCTGCTTGATCCGCTTGGTGACGGCGGCGCCGGAGGAGAACGTCTCCCTGGCCAGCTCCCCCGGCGTCAGCTCGTGCCCGGTCCGGCGCAGCGCGCCGAGCAGGTCGAACTCCGCACGGCTGAGTCCGGCCCGGCGCAGTGGGGCGTCCTCGGCCTGCTGGAGGAGGGCGGCGCAGCGGTTGATCCGGCCGATGACCTCCATGGGCCCGGTGTCCAGCTCGGGGTGCACGGCCCGCCACTGCCGGACCACGGACGCGACTGTGTCGTGCTGCGCCGCGTCGCTCCCGGGCCCGGACCCGGCCCGCTCGTCGCGCGCGGCTCCGCCGGTCCCGGTGTCCCTGGCCGTCGGTCGTGCGTTCGTCGCCGTCATGGCCGTGCGTCCTCCGTCGTCCTGCCCGCGTCCTGATCCCGGGGCGCGAGCCCCTGGCGTCGTACCGTCGCCGCGAGCGTACGGTGTCCGGACTGTTCGGCGAGCACGACCCGCTCCTCGGGCAGCGCTCGCTGCCACCACTCGCCGGACGCGGCGTCCGCCGTGGCGCGCAGGTCCACCAGGGCGGCCGCGAGGGAGCGGCGGGAGGTCTCCAGGGCGCGGGGTTCCGGGTGCGGCTCGGCGAGGAGGCGGGCGGCGCTCTCACGGGTGCTCTCCACCGCGGTCAGCGCGTGCTCGATCCGGTCGCCCGCCCGCCGGTTGGTGACGGCCACGGCCGCGACGAAGCCGACCAGCGCGCCGACGACCGTGTCGACGACCCGCTCGGTGATGAGCTGCCCGGGGTCCTGGCTGCGGGCGAACTCGGTGATGAGCAGGGCCATGGGCGTGACGCACACGGTGCCGAGCCAGTAGTTGCGGCCGATCAGCGCCTCGGCGCCGAAGTTGAAGGCGAGGCAGCTCAGCACCAGGGCCGCCGGGTGGAGGTGGGTGAGGGGCGCGATCGCGGCGAAGACCAGGACGCCCAGCAGGTTGCCGACGACGCGCTGGACGCCCCGCCGCCAGGTGAGGGTGACGTTGGCCTGGTACAGGGAGGCCGCGGTGACCAGGGCCCAGTAGGGGCGCCCGACACCGAGGAGCAGGGAGGCGTAGCCGGCGAGGGCGCAGCCGAGCGCGGTGCGCGCGGCGAGGGGTGCGAGCGGCGCGAGCAGCTGCCGGAGCGGGCGGCGCGGGGTGGCCAGTTCGGTGTCCACGCCGAGCAGTTCGTCGGCCGACTCGCGCGGGGAGCCGGCGCTCGGGACGGTACCGGTGCCGCGCAGGTCGCGCGCCCAGCCGCGCAGCCGGTCGGGGTCGGTGTCGGCGGGGGCGGCCAGGGCGACCTCGGCGCGCACCAGGAGCCGTTCGAGGGCGCGCCGGGTGACGTCGGGGCGGGCGCCGGCGGCCAGCAGGGACTGCCAGGCGGCGTGGATGGCGGCGGCGGTCGCGGCCCGGGCCTGTGCGTGGCCGTCGGCGGTGCCGCGGGTGGCGGCGTAGGCGGCGGCCGCGTTCAGCGCCTGAGCGGTGGCGCGGCGCTCGGGGCCGTGCGGGCGGAGCAGTCCGGGCGCCATGCCGACGAGCCAGGCCCAGGCGCCCGCCGCGAGGACGAGTCCGAGGTGGCCGGGTACCTGGCCGAGGGTCTGCGGGGCGAACAGCGCGGCGGAGCTGATGAAGGTGAGGACGACGTTGCCGGGCGGACCGATGCGGGTGGCGTCGACGGCCGCCTTCTGCGCGGCCGCCATCAGGGCGCCGACGGTGACCAGCACGACGGCGTCGCCGGTGAGCGAGGCCGCGACGAGGGAGACGGCGAGGCCGGCGACCATGCCGAGCACCACCCAGGCGAGCGCCCGGGCCCGTGCGGCGTAAGGCCGGTTGTGGCCGTAGAGCGCGCACAGCGAGCCCGCCATCGTGTACATGGCGAGGTCGAGCCGGCCGAGCGCCAGCAGGGCGAGGTTGGGGGGAGCGACCGCGGCCACCACGCTGCAGGCGGGCTTGAACCAGATGTCGGAGGGCCGGCCGAGGCGGAGCACACCGGAGAGGGGGAGTCGGAGACGGGTCGCACTGCTCATGCTCATCAATTTAACATATGTTTTATTCGTAAAACATCTCGTGGGATCTCACCTGGACGTCCCGCTCACCGCCTGTGCTCCCTCGAATGCTCCCCGTGTACTCCCTTGCGCTTGCGTATGCCCCGCTCGCCCTGGGCATCGCATCCTCGTCCGTCCGTCGGAAGGGGGTGGCACGCGTGCACGGTCCGGCCTGGCCGGCTTGGCTGCTGGTCGCGCTGTGCGCGGCGACCGGGGCCTACTGCCTGCTGCGCATGCGCAGCGGTGTGGAGGAACAGCGCCGCGCCGCGGGCGGCGAGGCGCTCATGGGCTTCGGGATGGCCGCGATGGCCGTGCCCGCCACGGTGTTCAGCCCACCGGGGTGGGCGTGGCCGCTGTACGCCGCCGTGTTCGGCGCGGCCGCGCTGCGCGCCGTATGGGCCGCGCGCGCCAGCCCGCACCATCTGCACCACCTGGTGGGGACGGGGGCCATGGTCTACATGTCCCTGACCATGGCGCTCTCCCCCACCGCCCATCACCACGCCCACGCGGGCACGGGCGTGCCGCTCGTGACCGGCGCTCTCCTGCTCTACTTCACCGGCTACGTGCTGCTCTCCGGCGCCCGCCTGGTACCTGTGGCGGCGGGCGGGACGGGAGCGGCGGCGAGCGGGACGGGTGCGGCGGCGGGTGGCACGGGCACGGCGACAGGTGGCGGAGATGCGACGGCGGTGCGCTGGGGTGACCGTCCGGAACTGGCTCGGGCGTGCCGGCTGTCGATGGGGATCGGCATGGTGGCCATGCTGCTGGCGATGTGAGCCGCCCGGTCCGCCGGGAGGTGGCGGAGCGGCTGCAGGCTGCCGACTGCCGACTGCCGACTGCCGACGGGACGGTGGCCGGCGGTCGGCAGTGGCGTTGCCTGCGTCACTTCGGCGCCGGTGACCGTACCCGTGGGCGGGCCGTCGCTCATAGGGTGCTGACCATGATGGTCCCCGTGGCACTGCTGCTGCTCGGCACCCTGACCGCCGTCGTCGGCCCGAGGCTGCTCGCCCGGGCCGACTGGCCGGACCGGGAACCCGTGGTCGCCCTGTGGGTGTGGCAGTGCGTGGTGGCGGCCGTACTGCTGTGCTGCGCGCTGTCGATGACACTCAGCGCGGCGGCGGCCTGGCAGGCGGTGCGCGGGCACGTCTTCGGGACGGCTCCGCGCCCGGTGGCCGAGGCCTACGCCCTCGGCGCGGCGGGCCCCTGGGCGGCGACGACCGCGGTGGCCCTCGCCTGCGGCGGTCTGTGGAGCCTGGCGATGCTGGTCCGCGAGGTCGTACGGGCCAGGGCGCGACGGCGACGGCGGCGCACCGAACTCCTGGTCCGGGCCCCGCTGCTGCCGGGCGAGGCGTCGGCCGGCCGACGCCTGACGGTGCTGGAGGGCGAGCGTTCCGACGCCTGGTGGCTGCCCGGTACGGCGCCCCGGCTCGTCATCACCACGGCGGCCCTGCGCCGCCTCAAAGGACGTCAGTTGGACGCGCTGCTCGCCCACGAGCAGGGACACGACCGCGCGCGCCACGACTGGCTGCTGCACTGCTCGGCCGCGCTGGCCGGCGGTTTCCCCCAGGTGCCGGTGTTCGCCGCGTTCCGCGACGAGATGCACCGGCTGGTCGAGTTGGCCGCCGACGACACGGCCTCCCGGCGCTTCGGCAGGCTGACCACGGCACTGGCGCTCGTCGAACTCAACGAGGACCGGGGCGTGTTCGGCCCCTGCCCCGCCCCCGAGGCACACGTCCCGCGGCGCGTGCACCGGTTGCTCACCCCTGCGGACCGCCTCCCGCCCCTGCACCGCCTGCGCCTGACCGCCGTGGCCGCGCTGGTGCCGGTGCTCCCGCTCCTGGTGGCCCTCGTACCGGGCCTGCGCGCCATGGGCTGGCTCCACTGACGCCCTGGCCGGCGGACCGCGTCCGGCTCGCGTCGCCCGGCTTGCCTCGCACGGCTCACGTCGTGCGGCTCGCCTCGCCCGGCTTCCACGACGCGTGGCCATGAGCGGATCTCCCGCACTAGAGTCCCCGCATGGCTGCCGTGCTCTTCGACTTCTCCGGAACGCTGTTCCGCATCGAGTCCACCGAGTCCTGGTTGCGCGCCGTGCTGGCGGCGGCCGGACTCGCCCTGCCCGAGGCCGAACTGGCCGAGAAGGCAAAAGCGTTGGAGGTGGCCGGGGCGCTGGCCGGCGGGGCGGAGCCGGTGGAGCTGCCGGAGCACCTCGTCGAGGCGTGGGCGGTGCGGGACGAGAGCGCGGCACTGCACCGGGCCGCCTACACCGCCCTGTCGCGGCGCGTGCCGTTGCCCGACGCGGCCCTGCACGACGCGCTGTACGAGCGGCACATGACCCCCGCGGCCTGGGCCCCGTACCCGGACACCGCCCACGTGCTGCGCACACTGCGCGAGCGCGGAACCCGCGTGGGGGTGGTCAGCAACATCGGCTGGGACCTGCGCCCGGTCTTCCGCGAGCACGGTCTCGACGCCTGTGTCGACGTCTACACACTGTCGTACGAGCACGGCGTGCAGAAGCCGGACCCACGGCTGTTCTCGACGGCCTGCGCCGAACTGGGCGCGGATCCGCGGGACGTGGTGATGGTCGGCGACAGCAGGTCCGCCGACGGCGGCGCCGCCGCGCTCGGCTGCCGCGTGCACTTCGTGGACCATCTCCCGGTGGCACAGCGGCCGGACGCGCTGCTGCCGGTGCTGGGCATGGTGGCCTGACCACCGCGGTGGCTCCCGGACGTGCGGAGGCCACGGCCGAGCGACGTTCCACCTGCCCGAGCTGCTGCTGTTCGGTGTCGCTGTCGATCTGCCCGGCGGAGACCGCCGCCCGGAGCCTGCGCCCGTCCTCGACGATCTCCGTGAACCTGTGCAGGAGCCGCTGGTCCTGTTCCATGTCGCACGCCTCCTCGGCCGGGCGTCCGTGCCCCACTCCAAGGAGGCGGGGACAGGTGTGCGACAGCTGCGGCGCAACCGCTTGCCAAGCCGTCCGTCCGAGACGATCCCCCGCGTCGCCCCAGACGGACGGCAGCTCTGAGCGGGCCCCGCGCAGGGCGGTGCCACCGCGTTGAGTATAGTTGGCTGGCAGCCAGTCAACGCAGGAGTTACAGGATGTCCCCGCGCAGCGCCTCGGTCAATGAAGAGTTGCGCCGACGTTCCCGGGAGCGGCTGCTGCAGGCCGCGGTGGAGCTCGTCGACGAGCACGGCTTCGAGGCCACCACGCTGACCGACATCGCCGACCGCGCGGGTTCCGCGCGCGGCCTGGTGTCGTACTACTTCCCCGGCAAGCGCCAGTTGGTCCAGTCCGCCGTGCACCGGCTGATGCACCGCACGCTGGAGGAGGCGCTGGAGCGGGAACCGCGCACCGACGACGGCCGGGAGCGGCTGGCCCGGGCCGTCGACTCGATCCTGGGCCTCGCCCGCGACCGGCCGGTCCTGATGCGGCAGCACATGGCGGGGCTGCTCCAGGCCGAGGGCTTCGTGCAGTGCCCGGAGCAGCGGCGGCTCTCGGAACTGCTGAGCGACACGGTCGCCCGGTACGGCTCCGCGGACGTGACGGCCGACTACCCCCTGCTGCGTGCCCTGCTCATGGGAGCGGTGTTCTCCGCGCTGGTGCCGGGAGTGCCGATGCCCGTCCCGGTGCTGCGCGCCGAACTCTTCAAGCGCTACGGCCTCGAATGGGAGCTGGGCGCCCCGCCGGGCAGCGACGCGGACGCCGAGGGCTGCCGTGAGCACGACCTCTCCCGCTTCTTCGCCACCGAGGAGCGGGGCGAGTAGCGGAGCCGGGCAAGCAGTCCCGCTCGGCCGCGGCCGGGGGGCGGGCAGCCCTCCGGCCCCGGAACGCGCAAGGGCCCCTGAGCAAGCGCGGAGCACCACTGCGGCCGGCTCGTCGCCCGGTCCCCCGGCCGGCCCCGACGCCCGGAGGCGTGCCCGCTTCACCCCGCCGGCCCCTGCCGCCCGCGTCCCCGCGGTGCCATGCTGGAGCCGTCCGCACACCCTCCTCCTTCGGGCAAGGAGTACCGCCGTGCTGCGTGTCGCCGTCGTCGGATCCGGGCCGAGCGGGTGTTACATCGCCCAGACCCTGGTACAGCTCGACCCCGAGGTGCGGGTGGACGTGCTCGACCGGCTGCCGTGCCCCTACGGTCTGGTGCGCTACGGCGTGGCCCCGGACCACGAGAAGATCAAGTCCCTCCAGGGGAGCCTGCGCACGGTGCTGGAGCACGAGCGCGTGCGCTTCCTCGGCGGGGTCAGGGTGGCCGGGCCCGGCGGGCTGTCCGTGGCGCGCCTGCGGAGCCTTTACCACGCGGTGGTGTACTGCGTGGGTGCCGCCGCGGACCGGCGTCTCGGCATCCCCGGCGAGGAGCTGCCGGGCAGCTGGTCGGCCACCGAGTTCGTGTCCTGGTACAGCGCGCACCCGGACGCCGCCGACGCCGGCTTCGTGCGCGGTGTCCGGTCGGCGGTCGTGATCGGCGTCGGCAACGTGGCGGTGGACGTCACCCGGATGCTGGTGCGCGGAGCCGGGGAGCTGCGCCCGACGGACATGCCGCAGGCGGCGCTGGACGCGCTGGCGGCGAGCGGGGTCGCCGAGGTCCACATGGTCGGCCGGCGTGGTCCTTCGCAGGCGCGTTTCACCACCAAGGAGCTGCGCGAGCTGGGCGGCCTGCCCGGCACCGAGGTGGTCGTGGAACCGGCCGAGCTGGCGCTGGACCCGGCTTGTGCCGACGCCGCCGCGCTGCCCGCCGTGCAGCGCCGGAACGTGGAGGCCATGCGCGGGTGGGCGGCCGCCGGACCGGCGAGTCCGGGGCGCCGGATCCGGCTGCGGTTCTTCCTGCGGCCCGTGGAAGTGCTGGCGGACGGCGGCCGGGTGGGAGGCGTGCGCTTCGAGCGGACGGCGCCGGACGGGCACGGCGGCGTGACGGGCACCGGACGGTACGAGGACGTGCCGGCGCAGTTGGTGCTGCGCTCGGTGGGCTATCGCGGAGTGCCTCTGGAGGGGTTGCCGTTCGACCCGGTGAACGGGACCGTGCCGCACCGTGAGGGCCGGGTGCTGCGCGACGGCGTCACCTCGCCGGGCGAGTACGTGGCCGGATGGATCAAGCGCGGTCCGACGGGTGTCATCGGCACCAACCGGCCGTGCGCCAAGGAGACGGCGACCTCCCTGCTCGCGGACGCGCCCGCGCTCGCGCGAACCGAGGTGCCGGGGGACGCGCTCCCCGCGCTGCGGGCGGCGGGCCTCGAACCGGTGCCATGGGCGGGCTGGCAGGCGATCGAGCGTGCCGAGGCCGAACTGGGTGCCCGGCTGGGCCGTGTCGTGGTCAAACTGGCCGACTGGGACGCGCTCATGGGGGCGGCGCGTACCGCCTGACCGACTCCCGCGCGGACCGGAGACGTGCCGCGCGAGGCGTCGCGCTGTCCGGCGGCAAGGACTACGGGACGAAGCGCCTGTACGGCACCGGCGACCTCGGCACCGACGGGCAGAACGAGAGCCAGGACCGATCCTGGAACCGGCCCCGGCACCGTGCCGAAGAACGTGATCGTCCCCCGGCCGCCATCACCCACGAGTAGGCGGCAGTGGGCCGTCCCTCGCGGGCGGCGGCCCACCGGTGTCCGCGGCCGCTCACGCCTCCCGCCCCCGGGCCCCCAGGGAGGCCGCCAGCTCCCGCTGGTAGCCGGCGTAGGCCGTGCGCAGTTCCTCCCCCGGCCAGTCCGCGGGCAGCAGCCCGGGCGGCAGCACCGGATCGGTGAGCAGGTGACGTACGACCGCGGCGAAGGCGGCGAGGCGGGCGGCCGGCCGGTCGGCGACCTCCGCCTCGGCGAGCAGGGCCCGCGCGGTGACCGCCCACGTGTCCAGCGGCCACAGCCGGGCGACCTGCTCGTGCGCGGACCCGCCGGGACGTGCGGTGTAGGACAGAGCCACGCGCGCGAGGCCGGCCGGTAGCGGCCTGACCAGGTTCGCCGGACGCAGCCAGACGCCCTCGCGCAGTTCGGCCAGGCGCAGGGCCGTCAACCGGGCGCGCAGCTCGGCGCGTTCGGCGGGGCCGCGGCCGGTCGCCGTGATCACCACCATGTCCCAGTCGCCGTCCCACGCGCGCGTGCGGGGCCGCAGCGCCTCGTCCTGGCGGAGCTGCCGGGCCAGCAGCCGGTCGCTGAGCCCGTAGACGGCGTCCGTGCGGCGCAGGTCCCCCGCGGCCGTCATCCGGCTCAGCGCGGCCCTCAGGGCCGAGCCGCCGACGCCGAACGGTTCCACCAGCCGGACCAGGTCCCGCACCGGCAGCTCGGGCGGATGCACCCCCAGCAGGAGGCTGAGCACGACGGACCGCGCGGACAGCGGCCGCAGCCCCGCCCGGTCCGGCTCCACCGGCACGTTCATGCGCATGGGCACCCACTGTACGTGCGCTCCGGAACCGGCCGGCCTCGCACGTTCCACGTGTTGCATCATTGCTACAGCCGCAGAACGAGTGCAACATGACCTCATGGTCTCGACACCCGCGCAGTCGGCGTCCCAGCCGCAGGACGCCACGCACGACTCCACCCACGACGTCACCAACCAGGCCCCGCCCCTGGCCCCGTACGACGCCTCCGACGACCGCGCCCTGCTGGAGGGGCTGCGCCGGGAGGGCGCCGGATGGGCCGAGGACGGCATCCGGCGGCTCGGGCTGCGGGCCGGCAGCGAGGAGGCCCAGGAGTGGGGCGAGCTGGCCAACCGGCACGAGCCGGAGCTGCGCACCCACGACCGGTACGGCCACCGGATCGACGAGGTCGAGTTCCACCCGAGCTGGCACCACCTGATGCGGACCGCGGTCGCCGAGGGGCTGGCCGGCGCCCCCTGGGCGGACGACAGGACCGGCGCCCACGTGGCGCGCACGGCGGGCGGGCTCGTCTGGGGGCACACCGAGGCCGGGCACGGCTGCCCGACGTCCATGACGTACGCCGCCGTCCCCGCGCTGCGTGCCCAGCCGGATCTCGCCAAGATCTACGAACCGCTGCTGACCAGCCGCGTGTACGAACCCGGGCTGCGGGTGCCCACCGAGAAGCCGGGCCTCCTCGCCGGCATGGGCATGACCGAGAAGCAGGGCGGCTCCGACGTCCGGACGAACACCACCACGGCGACGCCGACCGGCGAGCCCGGTGTGTACACGCTGCGCGGGCACAAGTGGTTCACGTCGGCGCCGATGTGCGACGTCTTCCTGGTGCTCGCGCAGGCCCCGGGCGGGCTGTCGTGCTTCCTCGTGCCCCGGATCCTGCCCGACGGCAGCCGCAACACCTTCCGCGTCCAGCGACTGAAGGACAAGCTCGGCAACCGCTCCAACGCCTCCTCCGAGCCCGAGTTCGACCGCACGGTGGCCTGGCTGGTCGGGCCCGAGGGGCGGGGCGTGAAGACCATCATCGAGATGGTCAACTGCACCCGCCTCGACTGCGTGATGTCCTCGGCGACCCTGATGCGCAAGACGCTCGTCGAGGCGGGACACCACGCGCGCCACCGCAGCGCGTTCGGCGCGCGCCTCTTCGACCAGCCGCTGATGCGCAACGTACTGGCCGATCTGGCGCTGGAGTCGGAGGCCGCGACGACGCTCACGCTGCGGCTGGCCGGGGCGGCGGACCGGGCCGTGCGCGGCGACGCCGGTGAGCGGGCATTCCGGCGCATCGCCACCGCCGTGGGCAAGTACTGGATCACCAAGCGGGGCCCGGCGTTCACCGCCGAGGCCCTGGAATGCCTGGGTGGCAACGGGTACGTGGAGGACTCCGGCATGCCCCGCCACTACCGGGAGGCGCCCCTGCTGTCCATCTGGGAGGGCTCGGGCAACGTCAACGCCCTGGACGTACTGCGCGCCCTGGGCCGGGAACCGGACACCGCCGAGGCCCTGTTCGCCGAACTCGCCCTCGCGCGCGGGGCGGACGCCCGCCTGGACACGGCCGTGGCCGGGCTGAGGGACCAGTTGGCCGGAACCGACCAGACCGGCGCCCGCCGGCTGGTCGAGCGGATGGCCCTCGCCCTCCAGGCCTCGCTGCTGGTCCGGTACGCCCCGCACCCGGTCGCGGACGCCTTCTGCGCGAGCCGGCTCGCGGGCGACTGGGGGCACGCGTTCGGCACACTGTCCTCCGGAACCGACCTCGACGCCATCCTGGAGCGGGCCCTCCCCGGCCGAAACTGACCCCTCCGTCCGGTCGCCGGGCCCGGGCGCGCCCGGTGGCCGGTGACAGCCGACGGATCGCACACAGTCAGCGCGCGGTTCCGTTTCGCTGTCAGTGCCGTGGTGCACACTCGCGATCAGGTGACACTCGTCTGGGGAGGACAACGTGTTCACGGGGATCGACGAGGTCGACTGGGCCTCGCTGCGGCACGCGCACGGCAGCGCCGAGGACGTGCCCGCATGGCTGCGGCAGCTCGCCTCCTGCGACGCCGCCGAGCGGCACAGCGCGCTGGACGGCATGTACGGCGCGGTGCACCACCAGGGGAACGTGTACGACTCGACGCTCGCCTGCGTTCCCTTCCTGTGCTCGATCGCGGTCCGCGAGACCGTGCCGGACCGCGGCTGCATCGTCGAACTGCTGGTCAGACTGGGGTCGGAGAGCGGGGACGCCCGCGCGCGGGAGGCCGTGGGCGCCCACGCCGAGGTCTTCGTGTCCCTGCTCGCGGACCCGGACCCGGGGGTGCGCCGGGCGGCGGCCGGGGCGGTCGTCCGGTTCGTCCACGGCCCGGCCCGGGTCCTGCAGCTGCTGCGCCGGCGGATCCCGGTCGAGCGGGACGAGCGGGTCCGGCTCGCGCTGACCGAGGCGCTCGGCCTCTTCGCCCGCAGACACCCGGCGCACACGGCCGCGGTGGACCTGCTGACCGCGCACAGCGCCCCGCCGCACGACCCGGGGCAGCGGCTGGCTGCTCTCGGGCAGCTCGCGCTCGTGGCCCCCGAGCGACTCCCGGCCGACCTGGTGCCCACGGCCGTACGGCTGCTGCGGGACCGGTCGGCCCGCCTGGATCGGGTCCCGCACCGGACGCGTCCCGACAGCCTGGTGGGCCGGATACGGCGGCTGCGCCCCTCGGACGAGGAGGGCGCCCGGCTGCTGCGCACCCTGCACAACGCGCTCGGCGACCGGACCGCCGACCGGACCGCCCTGCTCGACGGGCAGTTGCGCAGCCCGGACCCGGTGGACCGGTGCAACGCCGTGTGCATGGCGGCCGGGCTGTTCCGCGGCTGGCGGGGCGACCACGCGCGTCCCGTGGCCCTGATCGGCGCCCAACTGGGCACCGACCAGGACCGATTACGCGACGTGGCAGTGTCGGCCCTGGCGGAGCTGTTCGCCCTGGCCGCGCCCGCCGCGGACGACCTCCACGCACTGGTGAGCGCCCGGCCCGACCTGTGGACCCACCGCTGGGAACGCGGTTCGGCCACCCTCGGCGCCCCGTTGAAGGCCCTCTGCAGGACTGGCGACCCACGAGCCCTGCCGGTCCTGACCCACCTGCTCGCCGGCCCGCTGCCGCCGGCCGGCCTGGGGTACGAGATCGCGCACCTGGGACCGGCCGCGGCACCGCTCGCCCCCGCGCTGCGCCACCGGCTCGGCCGGATCCCCCTCGACTCCCCCGACACCGGCACCCGCGCCGCCCCGCTGCTGTCGGCCCTCAGGGCCATCGGCGACCCGGACGCCGCGCCCGAGGTGCTGCGCCTGCTGTCCGGGGCCCCGGCCGGCCCGGGGCCCCGGAGCACCGTCGCCGGAGCGGCCATCGAGACCCTGGACGCCCTCGGGACCACCGCACAGGCGGTACCGGCGCTACGGGCGCTGCTGGGCTCCCGGCACGCGGCCGCCGCCGCGGGCGCGCTGTGGTCGGCGGACGGCGACGCCTCCGCCGTCCTGCCCGTGTTGCTGCGGGAGCTGACGGAGGGGGAACCGGCCGGCCGCGCCGAGGCCGCCCGGCACCTGGGCAGACTCGGCCCGGCCGCCCGCTCCGCGCTGCCGGAGCTGGGCCGGGCGGCCCGCTCCGGGCCGGTGCGACTCAGGCTGGCAGCCGCGTGCGCGCTGTGGCACATCGGCCGGGACCCCGAACCCGTGCTGCCGGTGCTCCGGGCCGCCTGGTCACGACACCCCCGCGGGCGGACCGCCGTCGCCCGGTGCCTCGCCGTCATGGGCCCGGCGGCCGGGCCCCTGCGCGATCTCGTGGCGGCGGAACTGGCCGACCCCCGGCGCCTCGTGGCGCGCGAAGGCGGCTACGGCGGCCATGCCATCCCGGAGGACGAGGCGCTGCTCAGAGCCTGCCGGGAAGCCCTGCAGGAGCCGTAGCGGCCCCTGAACCTCCGGCCGGCTCACCCGGCCGTCCGGCCCCACTGCGGCCCGAGCCGGGCCCACTCGGCGTCCCAGCGGGCCATGCGGCGGCGCTCCAGGCGCCCGCGCAGGACGAGCCCGCCGGCGAAGGGCACTGCGGCGGCGCTCAGCCCGACCAGGCCGCCCGTCAGGGTGGCCCGGAGGGTGGCCTCGGAGGCGGTGGTGGGCCGGGTGACCAGGTGACCGCGCTGGTCCGTCCAGACGGTGACCGGGGTCGCGGCCTTGCTGCCCGGCGCCACCCGGGCCTGGCCGGAGTGCGCCGCGCCGTCCGCGCCGGCCCAGCGCACCTCGGCCCAGACCCGCTCGGCGTCGGCGCTCCCGGCGGTGGCCCTGCCGGGTGCCTTCGCGACGACGTGGGCGACGGTGGGGTGCCAGGCGGCACGCTCCCGGGCCAGTCCGTGCTCCACCGAGCGGGCCGCCACCAGGCCCGCCAGCACACCGGCCACCACGGTCAGCAGCCAGGCGGCGAGCACCACCCATGCCTCGACCACGTCGGCCCTGCGCCTGAGCGGATTGCGCCGCCAGCGCCACAGCCACACCTTGGGACCACGGAACGCCATCAAAGGCATCCTCCTCACGAGCGCACCGACAGGCCGGACCGACCTCCCATACGGGCGGGGCCGGTCCCTTGCTCACGACGAGCCGTCCCACCGACGGTCGCACGGGACACCCCTTTCGCGCAGGCACATGCCGCAACGGACCTTGCAGGTCCCTGTATCGGGCCGACCGCACCGCGCCGACCTGCGGCGACGCGTGTCCTCGGGCCGACTGTCAGTGGCGGGGTGCACACTGGCCGATATCTGACGACGACCCGGACGAAGACGTCCCGGAGGTGATCGGCATGACCGAGGTCCTGCTCGCCGTGGGCACCCGAAAAGGCCTGTTCATCGGGCGGCGCCGGGGCGGCGCCTGGGAGTTCGACGAGCGCCCCTGCTTCAACGCCCAGGCGATCTACTCGGTCGCCGTCGACACCCGCGGCGGCACGCCCAGACTGCTCGTGGGCGGTGACAGCGCGCACTGGGGCCCGTCGGTGTTCCACTCCGACGACCTGGGCCGCACCTGGACCGAGCCCGCCCGGCCGGCGGTCAAGTTCCCCAAGGACACCGGGGCTTCCCTGGAGCGGGTCTGGCAGCTGCACCCGGCCGCCGCCGAGCCGGACGTGGTGTACGCGGGCACGGAACCGGCCGCGCTGTACCGCTCGGAGGACCGCGGCGAGAGCTTCGAGCTGGTGCGCCCCCTGTGGGAGCACCCGACCCGCTCCCGCTGGGTGCCGGGCGGCGGCGGTGAGGGCCTGCACACCGTGCTCACCGACGCGCGCGACCCGCGCTCGGTGACGGTGGCCGTCTCCACCGCCGGGGTGTTCCGCACCCAGGACGGCGGGGCGAGCTGGTCGCCGTCCAACTCCGGGGTCTCCGCGGTGTTCCTGCCCGACCCCAGCCCGGAGTTCGGCCAGTGCGTGCACAAGGTCGCCCGGGACGCGGCCGACCCGGACCGGCTGTACCTGCAGAACCACTGGGGCGTGTACCGCAGCGACGACGCGGGCGCGCAGTGGACCGACATCGGCGCGGGCCTGCCGTCGACCTTCGGTTTCGCGGTGGCCGCCCATCCGCACCGCGGGGACACGGCGTACGTCTTCCCGATCAACGCCGACGCCGACCGGGTGCCCGCCGACCACCGCTGCCGGGTCTTCCGCACCCAGGACGCGGGCAAGAGCTGGGAGCCGCTGGCGGCGGGGCTGCCGCAGGAGGACCACTACGGCACGGTGCTGCGGGACGCCCTGTGCACCGACGACGCCGACCCGGCGGGTGTGTACTTCGGCAACCGCAACGGCGAGGTCTTCGCGTCGGCCGACGACGGCGACAGCTGGCGACAGCTCGCCTCGCACCTGCCGGACGTGCTGTGCGTGCGGGCCGCGGTGGTCGGATGAGCCCGACGGGGGGACCTGACGGCGTTGGCCACCGGTTGATCTCCGCTGCCCGTACGGCAGTAGGGTGACGCCCGTGGCACCACGACCCTTGCATGAGATCGTCGAACCGGGCTGGGCGAAGGCCCTGGAACCCGTCGCCGGACGGATCGCCGAGATGGGCGACTTCCTGCGCGCGGAGATCGCCGCGGGACGCACCTACCTGCCCGCCGGAGCGCATGTGCTGCGCGCCTTCCAGCAGCCGTTCGACGAGGTGCGGGTCCTGATCGTCGGTCAGGACCCCTATCCCACCCCGGGGCACGCGGTGGGTCTGTCCTTCTCGGTCGCGCCCGAGGTGCGCCCGCTGCCGCCGAGCCTGATCAACATCTTCCGGGAGCTGCACGCCGACCTGGCGCTGCCGCAGCCGTCCACCGGGGACCTCACCCCGTGGACCCGACAGGGCGTGCTGCTGCTCAACAGGGCGCTGACCACGGCCCCGCGCAGTCCCGCCGCCCACCGAGGCAAGGGCTGGGAGGAGGTCACCGAGCAGGCGATCCGGGCGCTGGCCGCGCGCGGCAAGCCGCTGGTGTCCATCCTGTGGGGCCGTGACGCCCGTAATCTGCGCCCGCTGCTGGGCCGGCTGCCCGCCGTGGAGTCCGCGCACCCCTCGCCCATGTCGGCCGACCGCGGCTTCTTCGGGTCGCGGCCGTTCAGCCGGGCCAACGACCTGCTGATCGAGCAGGGCGGACAGCCGGTGGACTGGCGTCTGCCGTGACCGTCCCCGGCTATCTGGCCGTGGACTCCGGCGGCTCCGGTCTGCGGGTCGCGGTCGGGGTTCCCGGCCGCCCGCCGACGGCCTCCGGGGAGACGCGGGAGCCGGTCCGCACCGGCGCCCGGGGCCTCGACCCCGGCCATCTGATGGCACAACTGGTACCCCTGGCCAAAGCGTTGACCGAGCGGGCCGGGGTGGCCGAACTGGGCACGGCCGTCGTCGGCGCCGCCGGGTTCGCCAGCCTGGGCGACGCCCTGCGCGCCGAACTGCCCGACGAGCTCGCCCGGGAGCTGGGTACGCGTGCGGTGGCGCTCGCGGCCGACGCGGTGACGGCCTACGTGGGCGCCCTCGGGCCGCGTCCGGGCGCCGTCGTCGCCGCGGGCACCGGTCTCATCGCCCTCGGCACCGATCTGACCGGCTGGCGGCGTGCGGACGGCTGGGGTCATCTCCTGGGCGACTGCGGTGGCGGTGCCTGGATCGGGCGGGCCGGCCTGGAGGCGGCCCTGCGGGCGCACGACGGCCGGGACGGTGGCTCGACGGCCCTGCTGGCGGCCGCCGAGGAGCAGTTCGGTCCGGTACGGGAGCTGCCAGGACGGCTCTACCCGCGCACCGACCGCCCCGCGATGCTGGCCTCCTTCGCGCCCCGGGTCGCCGAGCGCGCCCCGCACGACCCGGTCGCCGCCTCGATCCTGCGCGCGGCGGCGCGGAACATGGCCGAGTCCGCCGCGGCGGTGTGCCCGGCGTCCGGCACAGCCGAAGTGGCGTTCACCGGCGGACTCCTCAAGCTCGGCGACCCGCTCCTGGCGCCGTTGGGCGAGGAGGTGGCCGAGCGGCTGCCGCACGCCCGTGCGGTGCCCGCCGAGGGCGATCCGCTGCACGGATGTGTGCGGATCGCGACCGAGCTGGCCGCCGGACGGCTCGCTCTGCCGGGTGAGACGACGCTGCTCCACGTGGTCCGCGCAAAAGGGGATTGACCCTCTTCATCGCGCAGGTACCGGGCAAGTGCCCGGAACATGTGACAAGCGGGCGTAACTCATCAGACAAAACCGGACGGATACCGCTCACCTGCACCCTCCCCGAACAGGGGAGCCCAGGAAACAAGTAACATGCGGCGCCATGAGCTCCCCCACTGGGCCCGCGTCCGGCCTGCCAGTACGAATGCCGCGACCTCGCCAGCCCGGACGGCACCGCCGACCGGAACCGCTGGTCGCTCCCGAGGGCGCGCCCGCGCTCGTCCTCGCGGTGCCCGGCGTGCCCAGCGCCGCCACGCGCAGCCTCGCCGAGGAGGTCGTGAGCATCGCCCGCTCCGAGCTGCCCGGCCTGGATGCCCGGATCGGGTTCGTGGACGGGGACGACGCCGAGTTCCCCACTCTGCGGGCCGTGCTGACCCGCGCCGCCGAGGAGCGCACCGCGCGCTTCGAGCAGGCCGTCGCCGCCGGTCTCCAGGTCAAGGAGCCGGACGGCCCGGTCGCGGTCGTCGTCCCGCTGCTGGCGGGCCCGGACAGCGCGCTGCTGCGCCAGATCCGCCAGTCGGTGATGGACAGCCGGGTCGCCGCCGACCTCACCGACGTCCTCGGTCCGCACCCGCTGCTCGCCGAGGCGCTGCACGTGCGCCTGTCCGAGGCGGGCCTGGCCCGCGCCGACCGCGCCCGGCTGTTCACGGTGGCCACCGCCGCCGACGGCATCATCCTGGCCTCTGTGGGCGGCGAGGAGGCCGTGCAGGCGGCCGGGATCACCGGCATGCTGCTCGCCGCGCGCCTGGCCGTGCCGGTGATGGCGGCGGCCCTCGACCAGGAGGGTTCGATCTCCTCGGTCGCCGAGCAGCTGCGCGCCTCGGGCTCGCAGCAGCTGGCCCTCGCCCCGTACCTGGTCGGCCCGGAGATCGACCCGGCGCTGTCGGCGGCGGCCGCCGAGGAGGCGGGCTGCGCCATGGCCGAGCCGCTGGGCGCCTACCCGGCGATCGGCAAGCTGGCCCTCGCCAAGTACACGACCGCTCTCGGCATCGCCCCGCAGCCGCAGGGGACCCCGGTCCGCTGACGCCGACGGCACCCGCACGACGCAGGGCCCGCTCCAGTCACTGGAGCGGGCCCTCGGGCGTTCGTGGCTAAGGCCGGCCCCGGCCCTCCTGGCGGAGCGGGGCTCAGCCCCCGTCGGCGGGGGCCGGACCAGCCGAGGGCTGCGCGCTCGGCACGCTCAGCCGAAGACGACGCAGGAGGCCGCCGCGACCTCGACGGAGCCGTCGTAGCGCGGGATCCCGGTGCGCTCCTCGACGGCGAACCAGGTCACGTCGCCGGAGCGTTCGTTGGCCGCGTAGAGGAAGCCGCCGTGCTCGGCCAGCGCGCGCGGCCAGTGCCCGCCGCACGGCACCGTGCCGGTCAACCGGAGCCCGTCGCCCTCGACCGCGAGGACGGACAGGACGTCCTCGCCGCGGGTCGCGGTCCACACGAAGCGGCCGTCGGGCGAGACCACGATGCCCGAGGGGTAGGCGTCGCCGGCGGGGGCGCCCGGCAGGACCGGGACCTCGGTCAGCGGCTTCAGGGAGCCGACGGCGGCGTCCCAGCGGCAGACCGTGACGGTCGGGGTGAGTTCGTTGACCACGTAGGCGTGCTCGCCGTCCGGGTGGAAGGCCAGGTGGCGGGGGCCCGAGCCGGGGCGCAGCGCGATCTCGCGGTGCAGGACCGGAGCGCCGCCGTCGAGGGTGCACACGCGAAGCGAGTCGGTGCCGAGGTCGACGCTGACCGCCCATCGGCCGGTGGGGTCCGGCTGCACCTGGTGGGCGTGCGGGCCGCGCTGGCGGCGGTCGTGCGGGCCCGAGCCGGTGTGCTGGAGCTGCCCCGAGGGTGCCGGGGCGAGGGTGCCGTCGGGGCGCACCGGGACGGCGCTGACGCTGCCGGAGCCGTAGTTGGCGGTCAGGACGTGCCCGGCGTGCAGGCTGAGGTGGGTGGGCCCGCTGCCGTCGACCGGGACGGGCGGCCCGGCGGGCTCCGGCTTGTCGCCGCCCACGCGGAAGGCGGCGACCGCGCCCTCGGCGGTCTCGCTGACCGCGTAGAGCATGCTCCCGTCGGGAGAGAGAGCCAGGTAGGAGGGGTCGGGCACACTCCCGAGGCCCCCGGTGAGAGTCAGCGCGCCGTCCGCCGGGCGGACGTCCGCGATCACGAGGCCGGGGCCGCCGGCCGCCGTGAACGAGCCGATGAACGCTCTGTGCCGCCTGCCGCCTTCTGCCACCGCTGTCCCCTCTCGGTCGGACCCAGTGCCGACGGTAGCAGTCGATCACGTTCGGTCTAGACCAGCAAAGGCGGTGTTCCTCAGCGCTCTCTCGGGCTGCCCCGCGCGCTGTCCCCACGAGCCGCTTGCGCGGTCCGTCCGCTCAGGCGCCGACCAGCGGCGACCCGGACGGTGCCCGCAGCGGCTCGGCCAGCTCGGCGAGCGCGCGCTCCAGACCGTGCAAGTGGGCGAGGGCTGGCTCGGCCGGGGCCTCCACGGGCCGGTGGACGTGGTCGCAACCGCCCTCCGTGAGCGCCTCGACCGCGGCCTCCACCCGCCAGCAGGCGGCGGCGAGCCGGGCGTCGTGGGACGCCTCGGGGTCGGCGGCGACGGCGACCAGGCCCCGGACCTCGCGGGCGCAGTCGTCGAGGAGCGCGAGGACCCGGCGGGCGCGCCGCTTGCGGCCCAGCATGGGGTTCAGCGGGTGGACCAGCGGGGCGACCGAGAGCCGTACCCGGCCGAGCAGCTGCTCGAGTTCGGCCACGCGGGGTGCCGGGTCGGCCGTGGCCGAGCCCGCGAGCCGGGCGGCGGCCTCGCCGGTGCAGGCGTGCACGCAGCGCAGGGCGCGCTGGATCCAGGCGTCCGTGGTGGCGTGGGTGGTGACCGGCAGGACGAACAGCACGGCGAGCATCGCGCCGAGGGCGCCGACCGCGGTCTCGGTCAGCCGCAGGGCGAGCAGGCCCGGGCCGAGGACGCCGAGCAGACCGTAGAGGAGCTCGGCGAGCAGGGTCACCCAGAGCATCATCCAGGTGTAGGAGACGGCGGCCGTGTAGAAGATGCCGAAGACGGCGACGGCCACGAGGACCGCGGTGGGGACGGGCGCGCCGTGCACCGGCAGCGCGACGAGCAGGCCGAGGCCGATGCCGATGACGGTGCCGAGGACCCTGCGGAAGCCGCGCACCAGGGTCTCGCCGCGCGAGGCGGTGTTGACGAAGACCCACCAGGTGGCGCCGACGGCCCAGTACCAGCGCTGGCCGGACACGAGCTGCCCGGCGACGAGCGCGAACCCGGCGCCCGCGACCGCCTGGACCGCCTGCCGGGTGGTCACGCGGGCCAGTCCGTACCCGGCGGGCGGCGCGGGCACGACCGGGGCGGGCAGCCGTCGCTCGTAGCACCACAGGCCGAAGCGCACCGCGGCCGCGCTGAGCACGGACAGCAGGACGGCGGCGTACAGCTCGGGCAGCTGTCCCGGGGTGGCGTGCAGGAACTGCGCCACGAAGAAGGTCATGAACGCGAACACGCCGAGGCTGTGGCCCCGCGGCCCCCAGCGGCGGGCGTACACGCCGGCGCCGACCACGACCAGGAAGGCCAGGTCCCGCGCCACCGGCAGACCGTGCAGTTCGGCGGCGGCGGCGAGCACGGGCAGGCCGACGGCGGGCAGCAGCGCGGTGGTGACCGCCTGGCCCCGCACGGTGGGGTCGGCGACGGTGAACAGGGCGAGCAGCGCGGCGAGCCCGCCGGTGACCGCTCCCGGCAGCGAGTGCCCGACGGCCCCGCACACCACGACCGCCAGGCCGATGCCGAGCACCGCCCGCGCGGCGAAACGCAGTCGCGTCCGCCCCGGGTCCGGCGCCACGAACACCCTCTTCAGCACTGCTGTCCGCCCCCTTGTGGCCGTACCGCACGAAAAAGGCGCCGCGGGATCCGCAGCGCCATCGACGTGTACATGAGAGCATCCCGGAGGTCACTGGCTCAAGTGACCCCGGATTCACTGTGCCATTGGTGCAGTCAGCGAGGGCGTCAGCGAGCCGCTGGAATGCCAACGGACCAGGTGGGGCGGTACGCGGGGCCCGGGCCGGTGTGGGCCATTGGTACAGTCGGGACTCATGAGCGTGGACGAACTCGACACCCGCATCCTGCGGCTGCTGCTGGAGCAGCCGCGTACCAGCGTGCGCGAGTACGCCCGGGTCCTCGGCGTCGCGCGGGGCACGCTGCAGGCCCGCCTCGACCGCATGGAGCGGGACGGCGTGATCACGGGCACCGGGCCCTCGCTCTCCCCGCCGGCGCTCGGCCACCCGGTCCTGGCGTTCGTGCACATCGAGGTCACCCAGGGCCATCTGGACGACGTGGGGGACGCGCTGGCCGCCGTCCCCGAGATCGTCGAGGCGTTCTCCATCACGGGCGGCGGGGACCTGCTGGCCCGCGTGGTCGGACGGGACAACGCCCATCTTGAGGACGTGATCCAGAAGCTGATCAGCATGCCCGGGGTGGTGCGCACGCGCACGGAGGTGGCGCTGCGCGAGCGCGTGCCGTACCGGCTGCTGCCGCTCGTGGAGTCGATCGGGCGGGCGGCCCGGGCCTGACGGTCGCGAGCCGTGCCTCGACCCCGGCTTCGACGTGCGCGGACGCGCTTCTCGCGTGGCGGTCGGCCGGGGGGCTGCTTAGCGTGATCACATGACCACAGTCCAGGCCCGGCCCACCCCCGACGACCGGAGGTGGAAGGCGCTCGCGGTCTGTCTCACGGCGGGCTTCATCTCGCTGCTCGACACCTCGATCGTGAACGTGGCGCTCCCCTCGATGGAGCGCGGCCTCGGCGCCTCCGAAGCCGCCCAGTCCTGGGTCGTCTCCGGGTACGCGCTGACCTTCGGGCTCGCGCTCGTCCCGGCGGGCCGGCTGGGCGACATGCACGGAAGGCGCCGGGCCTTCCTGTTCGGGCTCGCCGTGTTCACGCTGGCCTCGGCGGCGTGCGGTCTCGCGCCCGGCCCGTCCTGGCTGGTGGTGTTCCGGCTGATCCAGGGCACGGCGGCGGGCATGGTCGCGCCGCAGACCTCGGGACTGATCCAGCAGATGTTCCAGGGCGCCGAGCGGGCCAAGGCCTTCGGCCTGCTGGGCAGTGTCATCGGGGTCTCCACGGCCGTGGGCCCGCTGGCGGGCGGTCTGCTGATCGACGCCGTCGGGACCGACGACGGCTGGCGCTGGGTGTTCTTCGTCAACCTGCCCATCGGCGTGGCCGCCTTCGCCGCGGGGCTGCGTCTGCTGCCGCGCTTGCCGGTGCTGTCGGCGAAGCGGGAGACGTTCGACCTCTTCGGGGTGCTGCTGCTCGGCTCCGGGGTGCTCGCGCTGATGCTCCCGCTGGTGCAGGAGCAACAGTGGACCGGACGGGAGAAGTGGGCGCTGTTCCCGGTGGCCGGGCTGCTGCTGGCCGCGTTCTGGGGCTGGGAGCGGCGGCAGGGACGGCTCGGCCGGGCCCCGCTGGTCGACCTGGGCCTGTTCTCCCTGCGGTCGTTCACGCTCGGCGCCCTGGTCAGCCTGACCTACTTCGCGGGCTTCACCACGGTCTTCTTCGTCTACTCCCTGTTCCTGCAGAACACGGTCGGCTACAGCGCGCTGGCGGCGGGCCTCAGCGTCCTGCCGTTCGCCGCCGCCTCGGCGGTCGGGGCCGCGGCCGGGGGCCGCCTGGTGGTGCGCTACGGCCGCAAACTCGTCGTCATCGGGCTGAGCGGGGTGGCGTTGGGGCTGCTCGGGGTGATCGTGGCGGTGGAACTGGTGCCCGGGCGTGGCGTGGGCTGGGCGACGGCGCTGCCCATGCTCGTCGGGGGCATCGGCTCCGGTCTGACGGTCTCCCCGAACACGACGCTCACCCTCACCCGGGTGCCCGTCCGCCGCGCCGGAGCGGCCGGCGGGGTCCTCCAGACGGGCCAGCGCGTGGGCTCGGCGGCCGGGATCGCGGTGGTGGGCGCGGTGTACTTCGCGCACCTCGCCCATGCGGGCCGCTCCACCACGGCCATTCAGCTCGGCCTGCTCACCGCCGTGGGGCTCATCATGATCGCGCTGGTGCTGGCCGTAGCGGACCTGCGCGAACGGCACGTGCACCCGGAGCCGGAGCGGTCCGGGGACCGGGGGCGGACGGGCGCGGAGGAGGACGGCGCCGGGGAGACGGTCCGGTCCGGCTCCTGACGGTCACGGCCCGCGCTGCTCGTGCCCCCGGTGAGGCCGGCCTGCGCTGACCGGCCCCCGGGTTGGCACGCCACCGCCCCGGTGCCCCGCCGCGCCGCCGCGGGCCCGGTCACCGTGGGCCGGCTCGGCTCACGGCTTCTTGCGCGGCTTCCCCCGTTTGGCCGGACGGCCGGAGTTCGAGGTGGTGCGGCCCCGGGCGGTGCGCCCCGTGGACTTGCCGCCCGTGGACCTGCCGCCCGCCCCCTTCGCGCCGGCTGCCGGCTTCTGCCGGGCCCTGCCCTGCTCCGCCTGCCCGCGCTTCTCCTCGGTGTCCGGCTTGGCCGCCGTACGGCCCCGGGTGCTGTTGACCGTGCGGCCGCGCACGATGCCGATGAAGTCCTCGACCAGCTCGGTGGTGGCCTCCTCCGGCCACGAGAGGGCGACGCTCGACTGGGGCGCGTCGACGACCGTCCGGTAGGTGAGGTCCTTGCGGTGGTGCAGACGGGCCAGCGACTGCGGAACGATCAGGAGGCCGACGTTCGCCGCCACCAGCTCCACGGCGTCCGCCGTCGTCGCCGGACGTTCGAAGGCGGGCTCGCCGGGCGGGCGGTCCCAGTCGAAGACGTCGTCGAGGGGGTGGAAGACCACCTCGTCGGCCAGGTCCGCCAGGGTCACCTCCTCGGCGGCCGTGATCAGGTGGTCCTTGGGGACGACGACGACCGTGGCCTCGGTGTAGAGCGGGATCGCGCTGAAGAAGGTGCGGTCGACGGGCAGCCGTACGAGCCCGGCGTCGGCGTCGCCCGCCCGCAGCACGTCCGACGCCTCGGTGGAGGGGACCTGGACGAGGGTGAGCGGGACGCCGGGCAAGCGCTCGTTCCAGATCCGCACCCATTTGGCGGGCGTCGCTCCGGGGACGTACGCGAGCCGGAACGACGGAGTTTCCTGCGAGCCTGTCACCAGGCCAGGCTACCGGCCGTGGTCGGCCGCGCGGCACGCGGCCGATACCCTTGACCTCATGAGTTCGCAGCAGAGCACCCAGACGATGAAGCCCGCGACCGCGGCGAAGAAGCTGGGTGTGTACCTCCCCGCCACCCCCGCCGAGTTCCAGGAGGGTGTGGTCACGCGCGCCGAGCTGAACGAGCTGCAGGCCAATCCGCCCGAGTGGCTGCGCGAACTGCGGCTCAGGGGCCCGCACCCGCGTCCGGTGGTCGCCGCGAAGCTGGGTGTCTCCATCTCCGGCCTCTCGCGCGGCGGGGTCACCGAGGCGCTCACCACCGACCAGATCGAGGCGCTCAAGGAGGAGCGGCCGGAGTGGCTGGAGAAGGAGCGCGCCACCCAGGCCGAGGTCCGCAAGGAGTCCGTGCGGATCAAGAACATGAAGAAGGAGAAGGAGAACGACGCCTGAGTCGTCGTCCGCCTCACCTCTGGTCGCACACCTCACCACCGTGCCCGCGTGGTCGACGAGCCCGGCACGCGCCCTGCCGCGACCGGTCGCGACCGGATCCCACCCTCCCCCACGTCGCTCTCCCCACGGCCGGGCGGCGTTGTCAGTGGGCTGCCCTACAGTTCCCGTCACTTGATCATTGCGGTGCGGGGAGGCACGTATGGGGTGGGTGTCGGCCGGTGACTACGAGGTCGCCCTCGACAGCGGGAAGGTGGTGTGCCGCAACGCGGCCGGACGACGGCTGAAGTCCGTGCCCGCCAAGCTCACCGACGACCCGGCGGTCGTGGGCCTGCGGCAGCTCGCCGAGTGGCTGGAGCGGCACGAGCGGCAGTGCCTGGCCGACGTGGAGCGGTGGATGGTCCGCTCGCTGCCGGTGCCGCTCGCCGTCGTCGCCCGCGTCTGGCCGGACCCGGCCTGGCAGGCGGCCCTGCGCGACCTGGTCGTCACCGGCGAGGACGGCCGGGTGGCCGGCTTCCTGCGCGACGCCGACCCCGAGCGCGGCCTCGGCCTCGTCGACCTGGACGGCGACACCGTCCGCATCGCCCCCGGCCTGGTCCGCGTCCCCCACCCGGTCCTCCTCGACGACCTGGAGGAACTGCGGGAGTTCGCCGTGGAGCTGGGCGTCGAACAGCGCGCCGGGCAGCTCTTCCGCGAGGTCTGGCGGCGCCCCGCCCAACTGGACCCCGAGGGCACCCAGGTGGAGGAGTACGCGGGCGGCTCGTACAAGGAACTGCGTTTCCTCCACGGCAGGGCCGCTCAGCTCGGCTACCGCGTGCGCGGCGGCCACGCCGTCTGCTCCGTCCTGGAGGACGGCCGCGGCACCGAGGCCCGCGTCTGGGTCGGCGACTACGACGGCTACGAGGAGACCGAGACCGGCCCGCTGGTGTGGACCGACCCCGCCGGACGCGCGCTGAGGCTCGGTCAGGTCGGCCCGGTCGCCTGGTCGGAGGGCATGCGCATGGCCGCGGCACTGTACGCCGGGCGGGACATCGAGGACGAGGAGCGTGCGGCATGACGGTCATCGCCGGGTACGACGGGACCACCGCGGCCGCGCTGCTGGACGCCGGCGCGATACTGCCCCCGGGCAGCACCGCGCGCGAGGACGCCGACGGCCTCACCGTGCGCACCTACACCCACCCCGCCCTGGACGACCGCCCGGTGGTGCGCCTGGTCCCGGGCACCCTCGGTGAGGCCGAGGACCTGGCGCTCGAGTTCCTGGGCCTCGCCCGCGAGCCGGAGGTGCCCGAGGTCGGACAGGTGCGCAAGGAGACGCTGGGCTTCCCGGCGTGGGCGCTGGTGAACGATCCGGCGAACGGGCACCACGCGCTCGCCCTGGTCAAGGACGTCGAGCGGCTCGCCCGGCAGGCCAGGTCACGCCCCGGCCACGCCAAGGACGGCTTCGAGGCGCTCGCCGAGCGGCTCGGCCGGGCCGTGCCGCACTTCCTGCCCACCTTCTACGAGCAGGCCGCGCGGGTCTTCCTCCAGCACGAGAACACCACCTACGCAGCGGCCTTCTTCGGCAAGGCCCGCGAGGCCGAGCGGGTGCACGCGCTCACCGTGGACGAAGAGCGGCAGCGGGCGGTGTTCCTGGAGTTCGCCTTCGCCGGGGCACTGACGGTCAAGGCCCTCAAGGAACACGTGAAGGACCTCGCCCGGCGCCTGGACCCGGTCGCCGCGTGGGCGCAGTTCCGGCAGCTCACGGTGGAGCGCTGCGCGGCCGGCATGCCGCCGTACGCCTCGCTGCCGCAGGACGCGCGCGGGCTGCTCAAGGCGGCGGGCCTGGACCGGGACACCGAGGAGTGCGCCCTGGTCGCCGACCTGATCGCCTCTCCCGCCGCCGTCCGGGCGCCCGCGTCCTTCTGGAACTCCTACCGGCCGGTCCTGCCGGTGCTGGCCCAGCGGCGGCCGGCCGTCCGCGCCCGGCTGCTGGAGATCATGCCCGCCGGTCTCGGCCGTGGCGTCGAGGACGACGAGTTCTGGCTGACCGTGCTCGCCGAGTGCGGCGCCGAGCGGCTGCTGACCGACGCGGACGCGGCCGGGGAGCACGGCGTCGACCCCGCCGACTGGCTGAGCAGATGGGCGTCGTTCCGCAAGCACGGCGGGTCCCACTCGCGCCGCTCGCCCGCCACCCTGGCGCTCGTCGGGCGAATGGCCCCGCACCTCAGGGCGGCCGGCCGGCCCGTGGACCTGTTCACCGGCCGCTGGCACGCCGGGGCCGACCTCGACCTGCTCGACCTGTGCGCGGCCGAGGGCGTCCCGCTGACGCTGCCGGGCCCGGGCGTCCACGTGCACCTGCCGCTCGCCGACTGGCTGAAGGACACCCGGACCGGCGCCCGTGACCTGGCTGCCGTCGCGGCCGAACCGCGCCTGCGGCGGCTGCTGCACCGGGCCGTGGACACGGAGTCCCAGGGCCGGCTCAGCGCCGACCTGCTGAAGGTCATGGCCGGCCACCCCGTTCTCTCCGGGGTGCTGCGCGAGTGGCTCGACGGGGCCGCCGACGGTTACACCCGTGCGGCCGCGCTGCCCGGCGCCGGTGCCGCCCTGGGCCGGCTGCGTCCCTTCCTGAAGGTCGCCCTCGACGTCAACCCGGAGGCGGTCGCCCGCATCGCCGGGCACCAGATCCCCCCGCTCCTCGGCCGCACCCTGCGCGCGGGCATCATGGACGAGCTGGGCTGGCCCGCCCTCGACGACGCGCTCGCCCTCCTCGACGGCGAGACCAGGAAGGGCGAGGACAACACCCTGACGATCCACGAGGCCTGGCCCGCACTGGTCCTGGTGCGCCGGCACAAGGCCGTCGTCGTGGGTCCGGAGAAGGTGCTGCTGGAGCACGACCTGCGGCTGCCGCACGAGCCGGACCGCTGGCAGCGCCCGCGGTTCCGGTACGTCGACGGCGAGCTGCTGGTGGTGTGGCGGCAGGGCAGCAAGCAGTTCGGCTACTGGTCGGCTCGCCCCGCCGAGGTGTTCGAGCTCGGCGGCGAGCAGCTTCCCGGCTGGTGGTCCAGCCACGAGGCCGAGACCGCCTCGATCCCGCTGCCCGGCGGCGGCCGTGCCACCGGCGGCCGCGCCCTGCACCCCGGTGACACCGTCCTGCCGCAGAGCCGCGCCGTCCTCGGCGACGGCACCACCTGCTGGCGCCAGGGCAGGCAGGGCCTGGAGACGGTGTGGCTGGAGTACGACCCGGCCACCGGTACCCACGGCCGTGCCTCGCTGCCCGCGCTGCTGCGCTCCGGCATCCGCGAGGACGCCTCCCTGCTGACCGGCAGCTGCGAGGTGCTGCCGCTGCAACCCGGCCTGGAGCACAGCCCGTTCGGCACCGACGGCCACGTCCTGGGCCGCTGGGTGCGCGGCGAGGGCGAGGGCGAGGGCGCCCGCAGGGTCGCCGGGACGCCCGACGGACGCACCGTCTCCATGCCGGCCTCGCACGACGGCCGGGCGGGCGCGGTACCGCTCGGGGCGCTGCGGCTGCCCGGTGCCGAGCCGGTCGCCGCGCAGATCATGCGCCAGGTCGGGCTGTTCGCCGCCGACGACACCTCCGCGGGCGGCGAGCTGGGCCGCGTCACGCCGGCCGAGCGCGGCGGCGAGTACGCCGCCGGCACCCGGCTGGTGCCCCCGCTGGCCTTCTGGCACGCGCTGCGCCCCCGGGACGAGCGGGGCTCGGCGACGCTGCGCGCGGTGAGCGACGAGCAGGCCGCCGAGCTGCTGCTGCTCACGGCGCGGGCCCTGGCCGAACGGCAGGAGGCGCTCGACCGCGCCGGTGACGACGAGGCCGCCAAGGCCGCCGTGCCGCCGGCCGACGAGGTCGCGCTCGCCGCCGTCACCCGGGCCCTGCCCGGCTGCGCCGACGGCCGGCTGCTCGCCGGCGTCACCTCCCTGGTCCGCGTGGCCCTGCGGGTCGTCCAGTCGGCGGCGGCCTTCGCGAAGCCGGCCGCCGAGGGCTCCCGCGGGCCGGGCGCCGAGGCGCGCGAGATGTTCGCCGACTACAGCCCGCGCCACGGCGACGACCGCACCCTGCACCAGGCGCTGTCCGGGATCGTCGGCCTGCACGGCTGGTGGTACGGCGAGCGCTGGAGCGTCCTGCGCCAGATACGGGCGGCGAACCACGTACTGTCCGGCAGGCCCGCCGAGGGCAAGCCGCTGCCCGACCGGCCGAAGCTCGCCGCCCTGGGCGACGGGTGGGTCAGCGACGAACACACCATCCCCGCCAAGGGCGTGGTCTGGCCGCCCGTCCTGGGCGTCCTGCGGGCCGTCGCCCTGCGCGCCACCTCGCCCGCCCTGCCCGACGACCGGCGCGAACCGCTGCTCCTGCTCTGCGAGGCGATCGCGGAAGGGCCGCTCACCGCGGCGGACGGGACCCTGCGCGAGATCGTGCTGAGCGAGCCGCACGACGAACAGCCGCGCACCGGCCAGGTGCTGCGCCGGGGCGGCCGTACGGTGATCGTCCTCGGCTCCGAGAGCGTCGACGGGCAGCACAACCGGGTGAACTGGCTGGCCCTCGACCACGATCCGACGGGCACGTTCGGCGCGGTCGCCCACTTCACGACGCAGAGCGAACGCCGGTACGTGCCGGGGATCTCCGCCGAGGATCTCGCCGGCCTCGCCCGGCTGGTCCGGGACAAGGGCGCCGCGCCCTGGCGGGCCGAGGCGCCCGAGGCCCTGGTGGCCGCCACGGGCGGCGGTCTCGGCCCGCAGCAGGCCACCGTGCTGCTGGCCGGGCTGCCGCAGTCGCCCGACGCCGAGGCCCTGGCGCTGCTCGGACTCAAGGCCCGGCAGGCCGAGTCGGCCCGGGCGCGGGTGACCGCCCTGGAGACCGGAGACCTCACGGCCCTGATGGGCGCCCTGCTGCCGGCCGACCCCGCCGCCTTGTGGACCACCGGACCGGACACCGCGGCCGCGGGCCGGGAATGGGCGCGGCGGCTCGGCTCGCTGGTCCGGGTGCCCGAGGAGGTCGGCGCCGATCTCGCGGCCATGGGCGCCAGGTACTCCGAGGACGTGCTGAACCCGGTGCTCACCCCGTGGCTGGCCCGGACCACTGTGCTGCGCCCCGGCCACGACGGCGGCCTCGTCTGGGCGGACCCGGAGGCGGTCCCCGGGCGGCACGACCTCACGAGCGCCGTGACCTCCCTGGCCGCACTCGCCTACGTGCTGCCCTACGGCCACCCGCTGCGCGCCCGGCTGCCCGAGGCGCTCGCCGCGCTGCGCCGCCGGACCGGCGACCCGGAGCTGCTGCTCGACCTGGACGTCGAGTGGACGGAGAAGGGCGGCTCGACGGCCGTCGAACTGCGCAAGGCCTACGGCCTCCCGGAGACCGGCGGCGGCGACGCGCACGGCTTCACCCGGCTGGGCGACGCGATCGTCCTGCGGCCCTGGTACCGCGACACCGAGACGGTCCTGATCCGCCCGGCCGCGCTCACCGGCCCGGACGACGCCGTCCTCGGGCTGCTCGAAGGGCTGCTCGGCCCGGGGCGCGGCCAGGGCCTGAGCATGCTGCGCACGGTCCTGGGCGACGAACTCGCCCGCACCGTGCGGGCCGGCGCCGACACCGACGCCCCGTCCGGGTACGCGCAGGACCCCACGGTGAGCGTGCCGGGCCTCGTCACCGAGGTCGCGTCGGCGCACCGCCTGGGCGAGGACGCGGCCGCGCTGTACCTGCAGCTGCTGGCGCTGCCCGATCCGACGGACCGCAACCGGGCGCGCTGGACCGGCTGGAAACCCGCACGGGCGAAGAGGGCGCGGACGGAGCTGGCCGCGTCCGGCCTGGTCGTGGAGGCCAAGCGGCCGCGCGCGGGGCGGAGCCTCTTCCTGCCGTGCGGCTGGCGGGACCTGAAGGCGCCCGCGCTGCCGGTGGAGACGTGGAAGGAGGGGCTGTACCCGGTGGCCGACCACCGGACCACCCTGCCCCTGCTGCCGGTCCCGGAGCTGTTCGCGCGCGCCTGGGACCGCGTCCGCGCCGGTGACGCCCCGGCCTACGAGGAACTGACCACGCGGGCGCCACGCCGGGGGCGGCGCCGATGAGCCCCGCTTCCCCGACCACCGTCCGCACCCGCTCGAAGGGCATCCGCCGATGACCGCCGTCCTCGTTCCCGACGCGACCCGCCAGATCGTCCCGCCCGAGGAGCGGTACGCGACCGAACTCGCCTTCCTCGCCGCGTACGACAGCGGCCCGCGGCCGCCCGCCTGGCGGCTCACGCCACGCGCCGTCGTCACCTTCGTCATGGGCAGCGGCGGACGGGCGCTGCGGCTGCCCGACGACGCCGAGGTGCCGGACGGGGTGCCGCGGCGGCTCGAGGTGGCGGGCAAGTTCGTCGGCGACCGGGCCCTGGTGGAGCGGTGTGTCGTCACGCTCGCCGGTGAGCGCGGCCTGCTGCTCGTCGGGGAGCCCGGCACCGCCAAGTCCATGCTCTCGGAGCTGCTGTCGGCCGCGGTGTGCGGGACCAGCGCACTGGTGGTGCAGGGCACGGCCGGTACGACGGAGGACCAGCTCAAGTACGGCTGGAACTACGCCCTGCTGCTCGCGCAGGGACCCAGCAGGCAGGCGCTGGTGCCGTCGCCGGTGCTCACCGCGATGTCCCGGGGCGCCGTCGCCCGCGTCGAGGAGGTCACCCGCTGCCTGCCCGAGGTGCAGGACTCCCTGGTGTCCCTGCTGTCGGAGCGGCGCATCGCCGTCCCCGAACTGGCGGGCACCGAGGACGGGCTGGCGCACGCGGCGCCCGGTTTCACCCTCATCGCCACCGCCAACCTGCGGGACCGTGGCGTCTCGGAGATGTCCGCCGCGCTCAAGCGGCGCTTCAACTTCGAGACCGTCGGCCCCATCGGGGACCTCGACGCCGAGACCGCGCTGGTGCGCGGGCAGGCCCGGGCGTCGGTGGAGCGGGCCGGGGCGCCCTTCCGGGTCGACGACACCGTGCTGGAGGCCCTGGTCACCGCGTTCCGGGACCTGCGCGAGGGCCGGTCGGCGGAGGGCTGGGAGGTGGAGCGGCCGTCCACGGTGATGAGCACCGCGGAGGCCGTGTCCGTCGCGGGCGCGCTGGGCCTGGCCGCCGCGTACTTCCCGGGCGACCGCGACGTCCTGGAGCTGCTTCCGGGGCATCTCCTCGGTGTCGTGCGCAAGGACGACCCGGCCGACGCGGCCCGGCTGCGCGGCTACTGGGACGGTCCCGTCCGGCGCCGCGCCGAGCAGGGCTCCGCCACCTGGCGGACCCTGTGGGACCTGCGCACGGTCCTGGAGGGCTGACGGCCGTGGCCCACGCTTCCCCCGAGGCCGCCGTCGCGGCCCTCACCGACCCGGCGGCGCCGTACCTCATCGGCGTACGGCACCACGCGCCGTCCCTGGCCGCGGCCGTCCCGGCACTGCTGGACGCGGCGAAGCCCGACGTCGTGCTCGTCGAACTGCCCGCGGAGCTGCAGGACTGGCTGCCGTGGCTCGCGCACGAGGAGACCCGGGCGCCGGTCGCCCTCGCCGCCGCGCCGACCGACGGGGTCGGCGGCCCCGCGTTCTACCCGTTCGCGGACTTCTCCCCGGAGCTGGCCGCGGTCCGCTGGGCGGCCCGCCACGACGTGCCGGTCGTCGCCTGCGATCTGCCGCTGGCGGACCGGGCGTGGGGCGGGGAGGCGGGCGGGGCCGGGGAAGCAGGGGGCCACGGGGACGCCCAGGGTCAGGGGGATCCGCACCACGCGGACCGCCCCGCGCCCACCGGGCACGCGGCCCCCGCGCCGGCGGATCGCGCCGGCGGGCTGACCTCCGCGCTGCGCGCGCGGCTGAGCGGCCGTCCCGGTGACGACCTGTGGGACCGGCTGGTCGAGGCGACCGCGCCGGGGTCTCCGCCGGAGGCGCTGCGCCGTGCCGCGCTGCTCACCGGATGGGCGCTGCGCCGGGACGCGGCGGACTCGGGCGGGGTCCCGGAGCTTGATCTGCGGCGGGAGTCGTGGATGCGGTCGTGCCTGGCGGCGACCACCGCGAACGGACAGCGGGCCGCCGTGGTGGTCGGTGCCTTCCACGCGCCGGCGCTGCTGGCTCCGGCCGACGGCGGGGCACCGGCCCACGGCGGGACACCGGCCGACGGCAGGACACCGGCCCACGACGGGACACCGGCCCATGGCGGCACAGCGGCCCACGGCGGGACACGAACCGGCGGCACGGTGTCCGACCGGAACGCCCCGGCCTGGACGACCTCGCTCATCCCCTACACCTACGCCCTGCTCGACGAGCGCTCCGGTTACCCGGCGGGCATCCGCGACCCCGAGTGGCAGCACCGGGTGCTGGAGGCCGCCGGTGACCCGGCCGCGCTGGAGGACGCGCTGACCGACGCTGCCGTAAGGGTGTGTGCGGAACTGCGCGGCCTCGGCCACCCCTCCGGGCCCGCGGACGCGCGGGAGATCGCCCGGCTCGCCGGTGATCTGGCCCGGCTGCGCGGGCTGCCCGCGGCAGGCCGGGGTGAACTGGTCGAGGCCGTGCAGACGGTGCTCGCGCAGGGTGAGCCGTACGGGCGGGGACGGGCCGTCGCGCGGGCGATGGAGCGGGTGCTCGTCGGCACCCGGGCCGGCCGTCCTGCGCCGTCGGCGCCGCGCAGCGGGCTCGCTCCCGCGGTCGAGGCCGAGCTGGCCGAGCTGGGCCTGCCCGGCCCGGCGGACTCGGGCGCCAAGGCCGCGCGCGACCTGCGCCTCGACCCGCTCCGCTCCGACCTGGACCGCCGCCGCGAACTCCTGCTGCGCCGCCTGACGGTGTGCGCGGTGCCGTACGCGGAGCCCAAGGATGTCGTCGGCGCGGGCGGCGCCGAGGCGCTGACGTCCCGCTGGGAGGTGCGCTGGACGCCCGCCACGGCGGCGATGCTCACGGCGGCGGGCGTAAGGGGTGTCACCTCCGCGCAGGCCGCCGAGGGCCGGCTGCGGGAGCGGCGGCGCGCCGAGCGGGACGAGGGCGGCCCCACGGCGGCGCAGGTGCTGCGCGGTCTGGAACAGGCAGCGGAGTGCGGACTGCCGGTGCTGACGGACGAGCGGCTGGCGGAGGCGGCGGACCTGCTGCCGGGCTCCGGCACCCTGCCCGAACTGCTCGCCGGACTCGCCCTGTCGGACCGCTTGCGGGCCGGTCATGTGCCGGGTCTGTCGGCCGACGCGGGCCATGACGCACGGGCGGCGGCCGTGGCCGAGCTGCTGACCACCGCCGCGGTGCGCCAGGTCGACGGCCTCACAGGATCCGAGGACCCCGTCGACGCCCACGCCCTGCTCGAACTCGCCCACCGGGCCGACGCGCTGGGCGGCATCCGGCTCGCCGACGCGCTGGCCCGGCTGGCCGACGGCGGTTCCCCGCTGATGCGCGGCGCGGCCGGAGCCGTACGCGTGCTGCTCGGGCACGAGGATGCGCGCGGTTTCGGTGACCGGGTGGCGTCCTGGGTGGACGGCGCCGGCGACGCCGCCTCCCGGTCGGCGCTCACCGCCCGGCTCACGGGAGTGCTGACCGCAGCCGGGCAGTTGCTGGAGTCGGCGGCGCCCGCGCTCGAACCGCTGCTCGCCCGGGTGTCCGGCCTGTCCGACCGGGACTTCCTGGACCGGCTGCCCGCTCTGCGGGGCGGTTTCGACACCCTGAGCCCGGCCGCCCGCGACCGGCTCCTGTCCACCGTCGAGGAGCGCCTGGACGCGCGCCGGTCGGTCGACACCGGCGACGTCGACCCCGTCGCACTGGCCACCTGGACCCGAGCCGACCTCGCGGCCCGGGACGCCCTCGCCTCCTGGGGGCTGCTGCCGGCGCCGGGGCGGCCGGGTGCCGCGCCACCCGACGCGGCCGGCCCGGCGGACGACCCCGGCCACCGGCTCGGACCCGCCGACCGCTGGCGCCTCGTGCTCGGCCGCCGCACCGAGCAACTTCCCTCCTCCGCAAGGCCGTTGGCGACGGCCCTGGACGAGCTGTACGGCGCCGGGCGCGGCGAGGGCAGCCGGGGCGACCTCACCGGCGGGGGCCGCGGCGGTGGCGGCCGGGAGGCGCCGTATCCCGGGGTGCGCGAATGGTCGGAGGAACTGGCGGCCCTGTTCGGACCTGACGTTCGCGAGGAGGTGCTGGCGGCGGCCGCCGCCACGGGCCGGCCGGACGTCTTCGCGGAGCTGGACCCGGACTCCGTACGGCCTTCCGTCGACCTGCTCCGCTCGGTGCTGCGGCACGCGGGCGGGCTGCCGGAGGCCCGGCTGGCCACGCTGCGCCCGCTCGTCCGGCGCGTGGTCGACGCGCTGACCCGAGAGCTGGCCACCCGGCTGCGTCCGGCACTGCACGGCACCGCCCTGGCGCGCCCGAGCCGCCGGCCGGGCGGCGGCCTCGACCTGCCCCGCACCCTGCGGGCGAACCTGGCGACCGCCCGCCGCGCCCCGGACGGCACGGTCCAGGTCATTCCCGAGCGCCCCGTCTTCCGCGCGCGGGCCCGCAAGGCGGCCGACTGGCGGCTGATCCTGGTCACCGACGTCTCCGGATCCATGGAGGCGTCCACGATCTGGTCGGCGATCACGGCCGCGGTGCTGGCCGGTGTGCCCACGCTGTCGACGCACTTCCTGGCGTTCTCCACCGAGGTCGTCGACCTGACCGACCACGTGGAGGACCCGCTGTCGCTGCTGCTGGAGGTCAGCGTCGGCGGTGGCACCCACATCGCCGCCGGTCTGCGGCACGCACGGGAACTGGTCACGGTGCCCTCGCGGACGCTCGTCGTGGTCGTCAGCGACTTCGAGGAGGGCTATCCCGTCGGCGGTCTGCTCGCCGAGGTCCGCGCCTTGGCCGGCGCCGGCTGCCGGCTCCTCGGGTGCGCGAGCCTGGACGACTCCGGACGCCCCAGGTACTCCACCGGGGTGGCGGCGCAACTGGTCGCGGCGGGCATGCCGGTGGCGGCCCTCAGCCCACTCGAACTCGCCCGCTGGGTAGGGGAGAAGATCGCATGAGCAGCCCGAGCCAGGACCCGCCGAGCGGGGTTCTTCCCCCGGTCGACCCGTCCGTGACCGCCGAACTGGTCGCGGCCCTCTCGCCCCGGCTGCGCAAGCGGCTCGACGCGGGCGTCGCCAAGCTGGCGGACCGCCCGGCCGTCCGCGACGGCGACACGGTGCGGATCGCCGTCGACGACACCATCGACGTCGAACTGCACGCGCCCGGCGGCAGGGTGAGCAGCGCGGACGCGGTCCGCTGCGGCTGCCTGCTGGCCCCGGACTGCCTGCACCGCGCCGCGGCCGCTTCGGCGGCCCCGATCGCGGACCTGGACCGTGAAACGGACCCGGCTCCGGGAACGGACCGGCACTCCGACGCCGACACGGCTCCGGGCGCGGACCGCGACTGCGAGACCCACGCGGCGCCGGGCGCGGGCTCGGCGACGGGCGCGGAGTCTGCTCCGAACCCGAACCCGAACCCGGACTCGGCCACGGAAGCGAAGGCCGCATCAAACGGACCGGCGGTCACCGTGGCGGCGGCCGGGACGGCGGAGCCCGAGCGGGCGACCGACGAGCGGGCGACCGCCGAGCAGTGTGCCGCCGCCCGCGCCGTGCACGACGCCGCGGCCGCCGTCCTGGAAGCCGGTACCGACGGTTCCGGCGCCGTGCTCCAGGCGGAGCTGCTGCGCGCCGCGCACACCGCCCGGCTCGCGGGACTCCCCAGATCCGCGGCCACGGCCGTCTCGGTGGTCACCGCACTCCGCGCGGCCCGTTCCGCCGACCCGGCGTACCGCCTCGCCGATCTCGTCGCCGCGCTGTGCGAGGTCCTGTCGGCGGCCCACCGCGTCCCGCACGCCGTGGGCGCCGAGCTGGCCGAACTGCGCGGCAGCGTAAGGCAGTCGTACCGCCCGGACGGCTCTCTTCGGCTGTACGGCCTCTTCTCCGAGCCGGTGCTGACGGCGAGCGGATACGCGGGCGCGGTCACCTGGACCGCCGACGCCAAGGGCCGTCTGTTCCAGGTGCCGGACGTGGCACCCGGCGGCGCGGGACGTGCGGTGGGCGCGGCCGACCGGGCCGTGCGCGTGGGCGACACGTCGCTGACGCACCGTGAACTGTCGCGTGCGGGACTGGCGGTGTCGGGGGCGACGGTGTCCCCGACGGGCCGGCTCGGCGCGGGTGCCGGGGTACGGGCGGTCCGCGCGTCCGGTGCGGATTGGCGCGCCGACCCCTTGGACCAGCTCTGGGCAGCGCCGCCCGCCGGGCAGGTGGCCCGCGCCCTGAGCGGCGGCCACGACCTGCTCTTCCTCGAGGTGACCCTCGGGGGCACGGTCCGGGAGGCGGCGGGCGACTGTCTGCTGGCCGACTGCGAGGGCGTGCCGTTGCGACTGGTCGCCGCCCACGACCATCCGGCGCTTCCCCACCGCGACAACCTCCGTCTGCTGGCCGCCGCCGGGGGCAGCAGGCTCCGGATCGTGGCCCGTCTGGTCCCGGCCCCGTACCCCCGGGCGCTGCTGCTGGCGGCCGAGCACCCCAGCGTTCCCGGCACCCGTGTCGACCTCGGGCTCGACCGGCTGCAGCACGCCGACCTGCCCGCCGCGCCCGTCACGTCGGCCGCTCCGGTCACCGTGCCCACAGCCGGGGAGGCTCCGGTGCACCTGCTGCGCCGGCGGGTGCATCAGGCGGTGTCGGGCGGCCGGCTGGTGCTGTCCTTCCCCGGAAACGCGGGGGCCGACGCCCGTCGGCTGGGTCGGCACGGTCTGGCGACGGCGGGTGACCTCCTGGGCGAACTCCACGCGGCCGCGGCAGAACGGGACCGCGACGTGTTCGGCCGGCTGCTGCCGGCCGACCCCGGCCGGTTCGCGCGGGCCTGGCTCGCCGCGGCCCGCTACACCGGCGAGTTGGACCGCGCGCTGTGCGCCGCGGCCTGGGGTTCGGGCACGGCGAGCGGCTGAGGGCAGGCGTACCAGGCTTCCGGAGACGCCACCACTCGCTCCATACGTAGTGGAGCCCGAGCCGCGCGGGCCGTGGAGCCGGCCCGCCTCAGCCCAGGAAGCTCAGCCGCACCTTGCGGTCGGGGTTGTCCCGGTTGGTGTCGACGAGGCACACGGACTGCCAGGTGCCCAGTTCCAGGTGGCCGCCGACGACCGGGAGGGTCGCGTGCGGCGGGACGATGGCGGGGAGGACGTGGTCACGGCCGTGGCCCTGGCTGCCGTGCCGGTGCTGCCAGCGGTCGTCCGCCGGGAGCAGGGTGTGCAGGGCGGCCAGGAGGTCGTCGTCGCTGCCGGCGCCCGTCTCGATGACGGCGATACCGGCGGTCGCGTGGGGCACGAAGATGTTCAGCAGGCCGTCGCGGCCCGCCGCCGCCTCGCGCAGGAAGTCCTCGCACTCCGAGGTCAGGTCGACGACCCGCTCCCGGGAACCGGTGGCGACGTTCAGCATCCGAGTGGTGAAGGCATCTGACATGCCCCCATCCTGACCCATGCGCCGGTCCTCACACCTGACGGCGCGGCCATGAACGCCGACTTGCAGGCCACCGATCGGAGTGTTTCGCTCCGTGGGACGAGGCCGGCACGTCGTCGCCTGAAGCGCCACCACCCGTGGCCACCCGTCCCACTCACCGGGCACCTCCTCGTCGACGACAACACCGTCCACGTGGAGACGTTGAGACACCGTTACGGTCCGCTTGGGGGCAAGCGGGTCATCGCGATTATGTAACGGGTATGTGTGCACTGCAGGGAAAATTTGTAAAGTGTTCAACTGATCGGGCCATGAGGCGTCCGAAGTTGCGCAGTGGGGGGTCACCACGTGAGTCAGAACCAGCCCGGTCCGCCGTGGTCCGTCCGCCCGCCGGAGCCCGTACCCATGCCTGACATCCGCCCGTTGCACAAGCGCAAGCGTGTGTGGGCCGGCGGGTTCACGCTGTTCGTCATCGGTGCCACGATCGCGAGTACGGGATCCAGCCAGGCCAGTTCCAGCGCCACCCCGCGCCCCGAAGTCACGGTCACGGCGACCACGACCGCGACCGCGACGCAGACGGCCGCGCCGGCTCCCACGGTGACCGTAACCAAAGCGGCCAAGCCGCACCCCACGGTGACCGTAACCAGAACGGTCAAGCCCGCGGCAACGGCGACACACCATGCGAGTTCGGGTTCCTCCGGCAGCGGTGGCAGCAACTCCTCGGCGAGCGGCTCCTCCGGCTCGGGGGGCGGAACGTCCCACCCGGCCGGGGCCACCGCCCTGTGCAACGACGGCACGTACAGCTATGCCGCCCATCACCAGGGCGCCTGCTCGCACCACGGCGGTGTTGCCGTCTTCTTCAGCTAGGAGACGCACGCGTGGCACGGCCGACCGAGTCGTGAGCGCAGCCGGCCGCGCCGTCACAGCAGGCGGGTACGGCTGCCCCGTCAGGCCCCGGATCACAGCAGCCCCCGGCCCCCTGCCCTTTCCTGAAAGTGACCCGCCCGATGCAGCCGTTCGAGGATGACGACACCCGTAAGGTGCAGACCGCCGTGGTCGGTCATCCCGGATCGGACGAACCCGTCTTCCTGCCCTTCGACCACGGCGAGTTCCCGGATTTCGTCTCCCGGTACCCGGACCGGGAGTTCTACTGCGGCTCATTGCTCGGCGGCTGCGGCAAGAGGCTGTCGGCCAAGCGCTGCACCAGTAAGAAGTGCCACTTCGCACACCACCCTCCCGTGCGGTGCCGACGTACCGCGAACAACGAGTCCAGCGCGGACCACCTCTACATCGGGCAGGCTTTCAAGCGGTGGCTTCAGCAGCAAGGACAGCTTGACGTCACCGTCACCTACGACCTGTTCGACGCCGGCTCCGGCGGCTGCATCACCATCTCCTTCGACCGGGACCGCCGTGTCGTGCGCGTCCAGTTGGACCGCATGGAGTGGAAATCCTGGCTCGCCGCCCGGAAGAACCCGAACCGGCGAACCCGTGGCAAGGCTGACTGGGTCTACGGTCCCGACAGCATGCTCGCCCACAACGAGGTCGACGCCGCGGGCTACGCGCTCCGGGTGCAGTGCCGTACGTCCGGAAGCACCCGCGAGGTGCAGATCGGAACGCAGGTCCCCGGGCACACCATCGAGTGGACGACGCTGGACCACTGCCGTCTTGCCGACGGGAAGATCGTCACCCCGTCCCTGGAGGAGACGGACGACGGCATCCAGGTGCGCAGCCCACGTCCCGCACCGGCCCCGACGTCGCCGGCTGCAGCCCCTCCAGCCACTACGCCCCCTGTGCCGCCTGAGCACGTTCGACCGGTCGCGTTCCAACTGGTGCCGGGGACGGTGGCGTTCACTGGCGCTGTCCCTGTCAATCAGGCCCACGACGAGCGGTGCCTCTACGACGCGGTCGTCCAGTCCACCGGGTTCGCGACGGCGCCGGCACGCATATCACTGCCCGCAGGAGCGGCCGTTCCGGACCACGACCAACTGTGGGTGCTGCTCGGCCCCGCGACGCTCCTGCCGCCCGTGCCCGGCCACAGCGACGAGCAGGCCGGCACGTGCGTCATCACGGCCCAGGGTATCGCCCGACTGGAAGGCACCGCGCAGGAGTTGTGGCCTGGCCTTCGTCCTCCCGGCTCAGCGACGGCCAAGGTGGCGGCCGCCCTTCCGTCTCCCAGGACCTCACGAGCCGTCGCCGACCGGGCTGCTCCGTCACCTGCGGCATCACCTGTCCCGGACTCCCCGCCTGCCCCCGCCTCCCCGTCCGGTCCGGCGGCTTCGTCGACGCCCGAGCCTGCGACACGGACACCGGCACCCCAGAAGACGCCGACAGCACATCAGAAGCAGCGGCCGTCGGTGAAGTTGTCCGGGGCCGAGAAGGAGGCCAGGGCGGCCCTGGACGCTCTACTGGACCAAAGCCGCGATGCGCGGGAGGCGGGCAACTGGGACGCGGTTCGGCAGACGGCGCGCTATCTCACCATGCTCCGGGACAACCCCACCGTCGGAGCAGCGATCAGAGGTGAAGCAGCGGCCGAGTACGACGTGTTGTCGAGGTGGACCAAGGAACGCACCGTCTCGGGCCATCATCTGGGTCTCCTGCTGCAAAGCCTCAGGGATGAAGGCGAGACGTTGCCACTTGCCGCACTGCGTCACCTGGTCGACGACGCCGAAGCGGAAGCGGACAGGCTGGACCGCTACCTCACCTCCGACGAGATCACCGAACTGGGCCGTTGGCGAGACGAATTGGCCAGGCGCTCGGGACGCCTCACCTTGGACGCCCTCGAGCGCCTCGGAGACCGGATGCGCCTTGTTCTCGAGTCATACGCCCGAGCCGGATCCACCGTTGCGTGGGCGGCGCTGTGCACCGAGGTGGGTGAGAGTCTGCGCGACCTCCACCCCGAGGACCAAGTGGAAGCTCTCGTCCAGGCGGAACGCGCCACGGCGGAGGACGAGCCCCCGCTCTCCGCCCTGGTCACCGACGACGACTCTCGCATGCACCCGTTCTATCCGCAGATCCTGGACTATCTGGACCGGCCCGTGCACGTGGAGGCCGGCCTGCCGGCGCAGTGGTCCGCCGACGTGCAGGAGCTGCACCGGATGTGGAGCCCACACTGAAAGTCGTGCAGGGAAGCTGGCTGCTGCTGTACAACGATCGCTATGAGCTGGGTGGCGAACGTGATGATTTCGGTCGACGCGGCCGACAGTGCAACCGTGGAGACGCTCAGCGAGTGGCTGCGGACGGATGCCCCCCGTCGTGCTCGGCCCGACGTCCACGGGGTCGGCTTCTTGAAGCTGCTCACCAGTCCTGAGAGCAACCAATGGGGCGGCTGGAAGCACCCCGAGTGCGAGGTGTGGGCGGGTGCTTTGAACCATGCCGACCTCGACGCCCTCAAGCAGCGTGTGTTCGAGATGCCGTGGCGTGAGCCGAACCAGGTGCAGCTCCTGGTCATGGATCAGGAGGAGGGGTTCTTCCGCATGTGGATGATCCGGGGCGGGGAACTGCGGCAGTTCGCACCGCTGCAGCCAAACGAGGAGGACGAGGGCTTCTACCTGGGCTGATCCCCCACATCTCTGCCCGATGGGTGCCGTAACAGTGCGTCGTGCGCCAGGACGGATCGTCCCGCGAGGGCCACGCCTACCGGGTGGCGGGAATCACCGGCCCCCGGGCGATCAGGACGTCGGCTTCGTGACGCCAGCCGAGGGGGGTGTAAAGGCGCTGGCCTTCCTCACTGGCGATGAGAAGACCGGTACGGGCGCCCTGGGCCACCGCGGCCTCCGCCAGAGCGCTCATCACGGCGCGGCCCAGGCCGCGTCGCCGGTGCGCCGCGTCGGTCTCGATGCGATCGGCGATCGCGTCGGCGCCGACCACGGCGATGGTGCCGCGCGCGGCCACTTCTCCGGAGGGGTCATGGAGGGAGACGACCGTGACGGGACCCTCGGTGCGGACCTCCCGCGCGTAGGGTGCGGCGGGCTCGTGCTGCGGGTGCTCGGTCAGATCGGTCGTCATGAGCCACTCGGACCGGTGGAGTACCTCCAGTCCGGCGGCGCCGACGACGGCTTCGACGGTGCCGGGGCGCAGCGTGGGAACCGTGAGCCAGGTGGTCTTCCCTGCGAGGGCGACGGCCGCCGCCAGCCGTGCCAAGGACTCGGGATCCTCGTCCGCACGCAGCGCGAACACCTCGACCTCGCGGCCGGGTTGGTTGCACGTGGACCGCAGGCCGTCCCCGGCGGACTCGACCGGCTCGGCCGCGGGCAGGGAGCGTGCCACGGTCCAGCCGTTCAGCCAACGTCGTATCAGCTCTGAGTCGATCTTCGTCATCCGGCGATTAGAGCATGGGGTAGCGGCTGAGAGCAGGGCTACACGTGAAGTGTCATGTCCATGAAGTGGGCCTGACCGCCGCCAGGCTCCCCCGGCCTGAGGATTAACCCCCATGAACTTCTCGCCGACTGTCACGTCACGCACCGTGCGTTCGGTCGTGCAGGCCGCGTTCCGCCTGGTGACCGGCTTCCTGTTCGCCTGCCACGGCGCGGCGTCCATGCCGAGACCTGTCCGAGTGCCCACCGGTCCACGGCTCTGATCGACGTCTGCCGACGCTAGGGCATGCTCGTACCGCGCCGTCCCCACGACCCGTGTCTACGCCGGCTGCGCTGATCGACTCGGTCACAGGGGCCGAAAAGCCCCGACCCCGGTCCGTACGGCCCGTTGGTGCGGGTGCCCGGGGGCGCGCACGCTTGGATCGGCAGCCCGTGAAGGGAGCAGGTGCGATGACTTCCGCCACCACTGTCACCACGGCTCTTGAGCCCGTACATCGCGAGCGGCTGATGCGCCTCGCCCGTGAGATCTCCTTCGACGCCGGCGCCCGCTTGTTCGAGGAGGGTCACCGGGCCGATCGCTTCTGGATCGTGCGCACCGGCACCGTCGCCCTCGACCAGCACGTGCCCGGCCGCCGCCCCGCCGTCTGCGCCGCCGACGCCGGGTTCGGCCGGGCGACAGCGGTGTGGGTGGGCCGTGTGGTCGCTCAGCGGCTGCACGCCTCGCGCGTGCGACTGCTCGACCTCTACGCCCCGTACGGCAGCGGCAGCCTGACGTGACCGCCCGGACACTCCGGCCGACCGGTGAAGAGGAGAAGACCATGGAAAGCAGCCCGCACCGGGTGGACGACGTCATGACGCGGGCCACCGTGGCGGTGGGCCGCAACGCCCTGTTCAAGGACATCGTCGAGCGCATGGAGCGGTGGAAGGTCAGTGCTCTTCCCGTGCTGGAGGGTGACGGCCGGGTGATCGGGGTGGTCTCCGAAGCCGATCTGCTCCCCAAGGAGGAGTTCCGGGACAGCGATCCTGACAGGCTCACCCACATGCGCCGGCTGCCCGACCTCGCCAAGGCCGGGGCGGTCCGTGCCGAGGAGCTGATGAGTACGCCGGCCGTCACCGTCCACGCGGACGCGACGCTCGCCGAGGCGGCGCGCATCATGGCGCTGCGGCACGTCAAACGGCTGCCCGTGGTGAGCTCCGAGGGAGTCCTCGAAGGTGTGGTCAGCCGTGGCGACCTGCTGAAGGTCTTCCTTCGCCCGGACAACGACCTCGCCGACGAGATCCGCCGCGACATCGTCGACGTCCTCTTCCCGGCTCCCGTCGAGCCCATACACATCAGGGTCACCGACGGAATCGTGACCCTCACCGGACGCGTCGGGGACCCGGCCCGGATCCCGTTGGCTGCGCGATCGGTCCGAGGCGTGGAGGGTGTCGTGGGCGTGGACTGCCGACTCACCGCGGCCGACGTGGCATGACGGCTCTGCTCCCCCCTCCCCGTCCCCTCGGGCCGTCAGGCTGGGGCCGGCCTCTGTCCGCCGGACCGGTGGGGGTCGGAGTCCGGACGCAGAGGCGGCCGCGACAGCTCACAGCGCACGTCCACTACACCGGGCACAGCCCGCGCGAGGCGGACGGCGAGCGGGAACCCGGTGCGGTCGACGACCGGCGGTCGCTTGACCCTGTCGCGCGCCTTGATGCGCGCAGCGCGGGCGAGGCTGACGTCGGGCGCCACCGTCATGGCCGGAGTGGTCATCAGGTCTCCCGCGGTGACCGCGTCCGCCCTGTGGGCGTCGGCGAAGCTCCCCTCCCGCCCGTGCAGGACCCGGCCGTCCTCGCCGAACGCTTCCTTGGGCGGCAGGTCGGCCTCGGAGACCAGGCCGAGGACACGTCCGTCGTCGTCGACGTGGACGAGCCCGGCCAGAGGCAGGTCGGCAAGGACGGCGGCGATGGCGGCGAGTCGTCGCGGGCCCGCTTCGAGGGAGTGGGCGCCCAAGCGCGGCCTGGGCGCAACCGGCACGTCTGCGGAGCGGAGGTCAGCTGTGCGCCACGATCGCGACGGGAGCGGCGATGTGGTGCAGGGCGGAGTGGGCGACATGACCGATTCGGGCACCGAACGTCCTGGTGCGGATGCGCCGGCCGACGACCACCAGGGAGGCGTCACGGGAGTCGTTGACGAGAACCTGCGCGGCACTGCCGCACCGGCTCGCCTCCATGACCTCGACGTCCGGGAACTTCTGCCGCCAGGGACGCAGCACCTTGCCCAGGAGCGCGGCCTGCCCACGTCCGAGCGAGTCGTAGAGATCGGCGTCGCCGGCGAAACGGTAGAAGGAGGTCGGCGGCTCGGGCCAGGCGTGCACGACCCGCAGGGAGGCTTCGCGCCGCGCGGCGGCGTCGAAGGCGAACTCCAGCAAGGTGTCGTCCGCCTGGTCGATGTCGAGCCCCAGGACCACGGGCCGGAAGGGTGCCGCGGCGGACGGGATACCCGCCGGATCGTTCTTGTGTTCGTCGGCGGCCTGCTCCCCCGCCCGTACCAGAACCACCGGCCGCTCGGCGCGGGCGACCACGCCCAGACTCACCGAGCCCACCATGAATCCCTCCAGCCGCCCGAGCGCCCGCGACCCCAGTACCAGCAGATCGGCGAAGCCCGCCGCCTCGCACAGCAGGTCGGCGGGCGTCCCGGTCAGTTGCTCGGTGGACACCTCGATGCCCGGGTGACGAAGCCGGATGCCGTCCGCGCACTCGCTCGTCACCTGCTCCGCCCACTGCCGGTAGGTGCCGGGATCCAGCAGGGGTGTCCGCGCCACGAACCTGGGAGTCGGCTCCGAGACGTACACGATCTTGAGGGGCAAACTGCGCAGGAGCGCCTCTCGCGCCGCCCACTCGGCTGCGGCCCGGCTCTCGGGCGAGTCGTCGACACCTACGGTGACGGTGCGGGACATGACCTCCACCTCCCACGGCAAGGGTTCCGACACCAGCGTGGCGTCGTGGTGCGGCGGGGATCAGGGGCCACACGGCCCCATCGGGGGTCCGACCGACCCTGTGCGGCCGGATAGCCGCTCGGGGCGCCGGAGGACCGGACGGCCCTGGCACCGCTGCTTCCCCCCGGCGCACTCTGGAAGAGGCCGGACACCTCATCGAAGCCTTTGCGGAGTCACCATGTGCGCGACCCCCTACATCGTCAGCGACGTGATGACCCAGACGGTCGCAGCGGTCGGCTGCCGTGCTCCGTTCAAAGAAATCGTGCAGCTGATGCAGGACTGGCAGGTCAGTGCCCTGCCCGTGATCGAGGGTGAGGGCAGGGTGGTCGGCGTGGTGTCGGAGGCCGACCTGCTGCCCAAGGAGGAGCTGCGCGACGACCCCGACGCGGGCCACCTCCAGCTGCGACAGCCCGTCGACGTGGCGAAGGCCGCCGCTCTCACGGCCGGCGACCTCATGTCGTCCCCCGCCGTCACGGTCCGGGGCGGCGCCGCCCTCGCCGAGGCCGCGCGCATCATGGCGCACGAGGGAGTCAAGAGGCTGCCCGTGGTGGACGACGCGGGGCTGCTGGCCGGTCTCGTCAGCCGGGCCGATCTCCTCAAGGTCTTCCTGCGCGACGACGAGGACATCGCCGAGGAGGTGCGGCGCGAGATCGCCTCGCACCTCTTCCCACCGCCGTCGTCGGCCGTCCACGTGGACGTACAGGACGGGGTCGTGACACTCACCGGCCGACTCGCCGACACCGCCCTCGTCCCCGTCGCGGCCCGCCTGATCAGAGCCGTCGAAGGGGTGGTCGACGTGCAGTTCGACCTCGCTCACCGCACCGCTGCGCGGTGACCGGCGGCGATGTCCAACCGCACGGGGATCGGGGGCCGGTCGGCCCTGGTGCGCCCGACGGCGACCGGCGACAATCGGCCCCTGGAGCAGTGGGCAGTCCGCCCTCGTCCACGAAGCGTGGAGCCACCATGGCCGGGATGCGCACCTACAGCGAGCAGGAGCCGATCCGGGTCTTCCTGCTCGACGATCACGAGGTCGTACGACGTGGTCTCGCCGAGCTCCTCGACACCGAACCCGACATCACCGTGGTCGGCGACGCGGACACCGCGGCGCACGCGCTGGTCCGGGGCCCCGCCCTGCGCCCCCACGTGGCCGTCCTCGACGTCCGGCTGCCCGACGGCGACGGCATCTCGGTCTGCCGGGAGCTGCGCGACCGCATGCCGGAGCTGGCGTGCCTGATGCTCACCTCGTTCGACGACGAGGAAGCCCTCCTCGACGCCATCATGGCCGGCGCGTCCGGATACGTGCTGAAGCAGATCAAGGGCTCGGACCTGGTGTCCGCCGTGCGCACCGTGGCCTCGGGGCAGTCCATGCTGGACCCGGCGACGACCGCCCGGCTCATGCGTTCCCTGCGCGCGGAACCGGCCCGGGCCCCTTCCGTGCCGACCGAACTGGCGGATCTGTCTCCCCGGGAACGGGACATCCTGACGCTGATCGGCGACGGCCTGACCAACCGCGAGATCGGCAAGCGACTCTACCTGTCGGAAAAGACCGTGAAGAATCACATCTCCCGGCTGCTGACGAAGCTCGGGGTGCAGCGCCGGGTCCAGGCGGCCGTCCTCGCCTCCCACCTCGACGAGCAGAATCCCGGCGACCAGCGGGACGTCGGCCTGCGCGATTCGCCCCGCGCCGGGAACCACCTCGCCCGGTGATCCGGTGACGGCGGCGGCATTCAGCTGCGCGCTCCGCGTCCTGCACGGTCACGGCCCCACCGTGCAGGTCGGCCAGTGGACGGACTCACCCCGGGGACCCACCCGTGCCGCACAACTCATCGGGGCCGCAGTGGAGTGTCACTCGTCCGCGCCGCCGAAGGTGACGGCGAGCAGCCGTCCGCTGAGGCTGGGACCTGACAGAAGCGCCACACACGCGCCGCTGACGAAGAGCGAGGGCACCTCCGTATGTCACACCACGCCACGACAGCGCCGGAGGCTGCCTGGTCGGCCAGGTGGGCGGGCGCCCTGCTGTGCCTGGCGGTGGCCGCCATCCACGTCGTGGACCAAGGCGGCGTCGTGACGACGAGGGACCCCCACTACATCGGAGTCGCCTACCACGTCCTGGAGATCGCGGGCGTCGTCGCTGCCGTTCTGCTCCTCATCGGCCTCGTCCGACCGGGATGGGCCCTGGCAGCCGCGGTCGCCGTCGGCCCGCTGCTGGGCTACATCCTTTCCAGGGGGCCGGGGCTGCCCCACTACAGCGACGACATCGGCAACTGGACGGAACCGCTCGGGCTGACCAGCCTGGCCGTCGAAGGAATCCTGCTCCTGCTGTCGGTGCCGCTCTTCCTGCGGAGCCTGCGCCGCAGGCCCTGCTGACACCCGGCTCGTACCCGCCGGAACGCTGGTCGAACACGGCGCGCTCCGTGTCTCCGGGCACTGATCCGGCCCCTGCCGGCGAAGGGCCGGCAGGCCCTCCGCGGGGACCATTGGCCCCTGGCAGGGCATCGCTCACGATGTGCGGCACAGTGAGGGGCATGTCTCGGTCCTCGGAAGGGGGGCACCCTCGATCAGCGTGCCGGCTTCCGAGGATGGAGGAAGATCCCGCTGCGCCTCACTGTTCGTAGAAGCGTGAACGAATTGCGCGAGGTCGAGGTGGTCGTCATCGGGGCCGGCCAGGCCGGTCTGTCCAGCGCCTACCATCTGCGGCGCACCGGTTTCGGACCGGACCGCGACTTCGTGGTCCTGGACCACTCCCCCGGGCCCGGCGGTGCCTGGCAGTTCCGCTGGCCCTCGCTGACGTACGGCAAGGTGCACGGGATGCACGCGCTGCCCGGTATGGAGTTGACGGACGCGGCCGCGGACCGGCCCTCGGCGGAGGTCATCGGCGCGTACTTCGACCGCTACGAGCGCGCCTTCGACCTGCGCGTGCGGCGGCCCGTCGACGTACGTGCCGTACGGGAGGGTGACGACGGGCGGCTGCTGGTGCGGACGTCGGACGGCGACTGGTCCACCCGCGCGCTGATCAACGCGACCGGGACCTGGGACCGCCCCTTCTGGCCGCGCTATCCCGGTCAGCGCTCCTTCCGCGGGCGGCAGTTGCACACGGCGCAGTACGCCGGGCCCGAGGAGTTCGCCGGGCAGCGGGTCGTGGTCGTCGGTGGCGGGGCGTCCGGCACCCAGCACCTGCTCGAGATCGCCCCGTACGCGGCCGCCACCACCTGGGTCACCCGGCGGCCCCCGGTCTTCCGCGAGGGCCCGTTCGACCAGGAGACCGGCCGGGCGGCGGTCGCTCTGGTGGAGGAACGGGTACGCCTCGGCCTGCCTCCGAGGAGTGTGGTCTCCGTCACCGGGCTGCCGCTCAACGACGCGGTCAGGCGGGGGCTGGCCGACGGGGTCCTGGACCGGCAGCCGATGTTCGACCGGATCGCCCCGGACGGCGTGGAGTGGGGCGACGGCCCGGACACCCGGCGCGTCGGCGCCGACGTCATCCTGTGGGCCACCGGTTTCCGGGCCGCCCTGGATCACCTCAGGCCGCTCAGGCTGCGTGAACCGGGCGGCGGGATCCGGGTGGAGGGAACCCGCGCGGTCGCCGACCCGCGCGTCCACCTCGTCGGGTACGGGCCGTCGGCCAGCACGATCGGCGCGAACCGGGCCGGGCGCGCCGCGGTACGGGACATCCGGCGGCTGCTGGCCGAGGAACCCGCCGAGCCGGCCGTCGCTTGACGTCCGGCCGGTTCAGCGGGGCGGCTGGGTGACCGGGGGCCGGGTGGTCTGGGGCTGGGTGGCCTGGGGCTGGGTGGCCGGTGACTGGGTGGCCGAGGGCTGCGCGCCGCCGCCGGTCTGCTGCGGCCGGGGCTGAGCGGTCGATGCCTGGTGGCGGGCGTTGAACTCCGCCACGTTGCGCAGGTGCTCGGAGTAGTCGGCGGTGAAGCGGGTGTCGCCGGGCCCGACGGTGACGAAGTACAGCCAGTCACCGGCCGGCGGGTTGAGCGCGGCCCGCATCGCCTGCTCGCCGGGGTTGTCGATGGGTGTGGGCGGCAGCCCCATGCGCTGGTAGGAGTTGTACGGGCTCTCCATGCGGGTGTCGGCCTCGGTGGTGTGCACGGTGTTGCGGTTGAGCGCGTAGTTGATGGTGGAGTCCATCTGGAGCGGCATGCCCTGCTGCAGCCGGTTGAGGACGACCCGGGCGACCTTCCCCATGTCGGTGCTGTTGCCGGCCTCCGCCTGGACGATGCTGGCGATGGTGACGGCCTGGTACACGTCGGTCGTCCCGCGCTGTGCTCCGGCGGCGGCCGGCGCGCTGTTGTAGCGCTGGTTGGCGGTGTCGACCATGGTCCGCAGCAGCGACTCGGGGGTCGAGCCCTTCGGCACGGTGTAGGTCGCCGGGAAGAGGTACCCCTCGGGGTTGCCGCCGGCTTCGATCGGCAGCTTCAGGGCGGCTTTGCCGAGGGACTTGCGGGTGCTGCCGGGTGCCAGTCCGAGGGCCTTGTCGACGGCGTCGTACACCTGGCTCGCGCGCCAGCCCTCGGGAATGAGCAGGGTGCGCGGCTTCGCCTCCACGTGGTGCCCGCCACGCAGGGTCAGCAGTGGCACCGCCACGGCGGTGCCGGCCAGGGCGGCGCCGGTCACGAGGAGAAGGAGCCTGCCCCGGCGCGTCAGTCGCATCGTGCTCCGTCGCGGAGTGTTCATCTGCATGCGGGCACGGTAATACGCGTATGGTCACAATCCCGACATATCGTCAGCTTGTCGGCCGGGGTCGCCCGTCAGCCGGCCGGCTCCAGCTGGGCGTCCCGGCGCACCAGGGCGGCGTAGCGCCCGTCGGCCTCGAGCAGTTCCTCGTGCGTGCCCCGTTCGGCGACCCGGCCGGAGTCCAGGACCACGATCTGGTCGGCGCCGCGGACGGTGGACAGGCGATGGGCGATGGTGAGGGTCGTCCGGTCGGCGGACAGGTGGTCGATGGCCCGCTGGACCGCGGCCTCGGTGCGGTTGTCCAGGGCGCTGGTCGCCTCGTCCAGGATGAGGACCGGCGGGTCCCTCAGGATGGTGCGGGCTATGGCCAGGCGCTGCTTCTCGCCGCCGGAGAAGCGGTGGCCGCGTTCGCCGACCACGGTGTCGTAGCCGTCGGGCAGCGCGGCTATGTGGTCGTGGATCTGGGCGGCGCGGGCCGCCGCGTGCAGTTCCTCGTCGGTGGCGTCCGGCTTGGCGAAGCGGAGGTTGTCGGCGACCGACGCGTGGAAGAGGTACGTCTCCTGGGAGACGACGCCGACCGCGCGGGCGAGCGTGTCGAAGTCGAGGTCGCGCACATCGACGCCGTCGACGGTGACGCGGCCGCCGGTGACGTCGTAGAGCCGGGGCACCAGGTAGCCGAGCGTGGACTTGCCCGCGCCGGTGGGGCCGACCACGGCCAGGCTGCCGCCGGCCGGGACCGTGACGTCGATGCCGTCGAGGACGGGCGCGCCCTTGCCGTCGTAGCGGAACTGGACGTCCTCGAAGCGGACCTCACCCTTGATCTGGTCGAGGTGGACGGGCCGGGCGCGCTCGGTGATGTCGATGGGCAGGTCCAGGTACTCGAAGATGCGCTGGAAGAGCGCGAGGGAGGTCTGGATCTGGACGCCGGTGGCCAGCAGGCTCACGGCGGGGCGGAACAGGCCCTGCTGGAGCGAGACGAAGGCGACGATGGTGCCGAGCGAGGCTTCCGGGCCGCCGACCTGGAGGGCGAGACCCGCGGTCCAGTAGATGACGGCGGGCATGGCGGCCATGACGATCGTGATCACCGCCATGCGCCAGCGGCCCGCCATGTTCGACCGCACCTCCAGGTCGACCAGGCGCTCGGACTCCTCGGCGAAGGACGCCGTCAGCGAGTCGGAGCGGCCCATGGTGCGGCCGAGCAGGATGCCGCTGACCGACAGGGACTCGGTGACCGTGGCGGCCATGGCGGCCATCTGCTTCTGCCGCTTCGTGGTGATCTTCTTGCGTTCGTTGCCGACGCGGCGGCTGATCCACACGAAGACCGGGAGCAGGAGCAGCGACACGACCGTCAGGCGCCAGTCGAGGGCGATCATCGCGACGATCGTGGCGACCACGCTGGTGGCGTTGGAGACCAGGGAGGTGGCGGTGGAGGTGACGGTGGCCTGCATGCCGCCGATGTCGTTGGCTATGCGGGACTGCACCTCGCCGGTGCGCGTGCGGGTGAAGAAGGCGAGCGACATGCGCTGCAGCCGGCCGTAGACGGCGGTGCGCAGGTCGTGCATGACGCGCTGGCCGACGGTGGTGGAGATCAGCGTCTGCAGCACGCCGAAGACGCTGGAGAGGACGGCGCTGAGGATCATGCCGAGCGCGAGAAGGCTCAGCAGGCCCGTACGGCCGTCGGGGATCGCGACGTCGAGGGTCTCCTTGAGGAGGAACGGTGTGGCCACCGACACCAGCGAGGAGGCGCCGACCAGGACGCCGACGATCGCGAGCCGCCCGCGGTAGGGGCGGAAGAGTTTCAGGATGCGGCGCACCTGCCGGGGCTGTTCGCCCGCGTCGGCAGGTGGGGTCCAGGAGGGTTCGCGGTCGGGATGCATGGGCTCCTACGGAGGTGAGTGGGCGCCGGCCCGGACGGACCGGCGGCGACTTACGGATCTTAGCTCATTGTTACCTATACTCACAATGAACCGCATCCTGATATTGTTCCCGTATGACCAGCCCCGATCCCGACGGCCTGCTCGCCGAGCAGTTGCTGCGGCTCACCCGCCGGGTGCACCGCATCCAGAAGCGTCACCTGGAGCGGCGCGACGTGGGCGTCACCCCGGCCCAGTCCCGGCTGCTGCGCACCCTCGCGCACTACGGCTCTCCCCCGCGCATGGCCGACCTCGCCGAGCGCCTCGAGGTGGTGCCGCGCGCGGTGACGACGCTGGTCGACGGGCTGGAGGCGAGCGGCAAGGTGCGACGGGTCGCGGACCCGGCCAACCGGCGGGTGACCCGTATCGAGCTGACGGACGACGGCCGGGCGACCCTGCGCGAGCTGCGCGGGGCACGCCGGTCCGCGGCCGAGGAGATCCTCGCTCCGCTGACGGAGAAGGAGCGCGAGGTGCTGGGCGTCCTGCTTGACACCCTGATCGACGGCGAGACGGCCCACCGCTGCTGAGGCCGCCGCCTTCACGGCGAGCGGCCCCCGCTCCCTTCCCGGAGCGGGGGCCGTGGCCGTCTCAGCAGCGGCTGCGGTCCTCGGTCAGCGCGCCTTGCGCCGTGGCGAGCTCCCGGTCGTGGCAACCGGCGGAACCATGCACGCGGTAGCGCTCGCGGGAGGTCCCGACCGCGTGCCGCTGGTCGCGCGGGACGTTCACCGTGTACGAGGCATCGCCGGTGTAGGTGTCGTCCAGCCGCGACCAGGCGGTGCGCCGCCCGTCCCGCCGCTCCACGACGGCCGCCCGGTCGCCGAGGGTCAGCACGGTGCGCAGCCGGTCGTCCGTGCCGAGGGTCGTGGCGCCGTTCATCGTGTACGTCCGGCGGGTGTGCGTCGACCGCTCGGGCCCGTGTCCCCGCACCCCGACGGTCTCGTCGTCCGTCCAGGTCGCGTCCAGGCCGTCCGTGTTCTCGCCCTCGGTCCAGCGGTGCGCCGAGGTGTTCGCGAGGGTGCGGGTGACGGTGGTGGTCACCCGGCCGTGCGAGGTGTCCAGGTAGCCGGAGACGGTGAGCCGGTGCCCGGCCCGCGTGTCCACCCGGTTCTCCGGACCGGGTGTGTAGGTGGAGGTGTCGGCGATGTCGGTCGCCGTGTCCTCGGTGAGGCCGCCGGTGACCCGGGCGCGGTGCGCGTCCTGCCAGACCAGGACGTTGACCGGCACGCTCCAGCCTGACTGCCCCGCGGGCACGCCCACGACGGAGACCTCCACGCGGTGCGGGCGGCCGTCGTTCAGCAGCCCGGCGAAGGGCGTGAGGTCGTACTGGAGGGGCCGGACGTCGAAGGCGCCCGGCGCCGGCACGACGTACCAGAGGAAGGGGTTGGACCATCCCCCGGTCCACACGTTCGGGAACGGGGCGGCGATCCCGGCGAGGCGGCCGTCGACCTTGATCTGCACCTCGCGGTACGGCCCGTGGTCGGCCTTGCAGGAGTACGACGCGGGGTCGGCCACCGTCAGGTACCAGAACTCCTCGCAGCCGCCGCCCGATCCGGTGGCGTACACCTCGGCGACGACGCGCTCGCTGTTGCGCGGGGTGGTGAGCGTGGTGCCGTCCGGCGTGTCGGTGAGCGTGAGGACACGGTCGGGGGCGGCGGTCTCGGGACGGCCCTTGTAGAAGGTGAGGGTCGCCTTCACGTCGATGACGCCGGTGTAGGTGTCGTCCACGACGTTCCCGATGAGCATCTCGACGTCGTGCGGGGAGCGGAAGGTGTCGCTGTACCGGGTGACGTCCTTCTCCACGTGCCACTCGATACCGTCCGGCGACGGCTCGGGCGTCGAGGTGCGCAGGATCTCGACGCCGCCGACGTGCAGGTAGCCCAGGCGGTCGTACTGCCGGCCCTTCACCTTGCCGTCGAGACGCAGCACGACCTTGCTCCAGCGGTCGCCGCAGTCGCGGGGCGGTGTGTACGCGCCCCGGTAGGGGGTGAAGTCCCGGAACTGCGTCTCGGCCAGGGTGACCTGGCAGGACTTGGTGTGCGGCCGGTCGACGGGCGGGGCGGCCGTCACCGGGTCGTGCCAGTCGGTGCCGAACTCGGCCGGGACGTCCGCGGCTTGGGCGGCGGCCGGGGCGCCGGGGCGCGCCGTCGCGGTCCCGGTGCCGAGGATCGTGCTCGCCAGAAGGGTCGCCCCGGCGAGCATGGACATGACCATCCGTCTTCTCATGGCCGGTGTTCTACGGGGAGTCGGGCCCGCCCCGCAATGAGGCGTCCCGCCATACCGCTACCCCGCCAGGTCCGCCTTGTCCCCCATCACCACCACGGGACGCCGCTCCGGATCGAGCGTGCGCAGCAGGTACTCCATGGCCTGCTTGGACATGCTGACGCAGGCCGACGTGCCGCTGCCGTGGTCCATGTGCAGCCAGATGCTGCCGCCCTTCGCCTGGCCCTGCGGGCGGGTCGGGTTGTTCGGCGGGGTGCCCTTGACGCGGTTGTAGTCGATGGCGATCACGTAGTCGAAGTCGTGCCAGTGCGACCTGGCCCACCAGTGGGGCGCCGCGATGGACGCGTCCTGCGTGTACGGCAGCGCGGCGCCGGGATCCTTGAGCACGCCGCCCGCGTCGGTGAGGGTGAACACACCGACAGGGCTGCGCCGGTCACCCTCGTGGTGGTCGAGGGTCCACCCCTTCTTGCCGTTGTGCGCCGGCCAACTGCGGACCCGTTGCCAGGTTGCGCCCTGCTTGGCGTACAGCACGACCGTGGAGTCCGCCGAGTTCCTGCCTTCGCCGTAGACGGCCACGACCTGCCGGGAGTTCGCCGGAATGCGCTTGAGCAGCCGGGGACCGACCCCCGGCACGACGTGCGCGTCGCGGCCGCCCGCGCCGGACCGCGTCGCCTGGGCGCCCGGTTGTGGGTCGCTGTGGCCACGCCCCCCCGCGCCACACGCGGTCAGGCCCGCCACGAAGGTTCCGAAAGCCGCCACCGCTACTGTCACTCGCCGCACACTGTCGATCTGCACGCGCCCATGGTGACATCCCGTCGGCCGATCATGCGATCTTCCGGACATTCACCCCATCGGGCGGCCGTTCCCACGGACGGACCCGCCGGCCCGTCCAGGCTCCTGGCCGGAACTCTCCGGATTCCATGGACCGTCCGGGAAAATCGATTGAAATCCACCGCTCTGCGACGCGACCCTGTCACGGCTTGCCGCCACCGCCCTCCCCGTCACGAGCCACTGGGACGTCATGCAGATCCAAGACCTTCCGTACCCCAACCCTGGCGTACCGGACGCGCGTTCCGGTCCACGCCTGCTGTGGTGGCTCTGGCGCAACCAGGCGGGCGGCCAGCTCAAGGCGCTGGCGTGGGGGCTGCTGCACTTCGTCTCGGTCTCCGCCATGCCCTTCTGCGTCGGACTCGCCGTGCAGGCCGTCATCGACCGTTCCGGCACCCGGCTCGCCCTGGCGGGCGGCCTGTTGGCGCTGTGCGGCACGGGAACCGCCGTCGGCGACACCTTCCTGCACCGGGCCGCCGTCACCAACTGGATCACCGCCGCCGCCCGGGTCCAGCAACTGCTCGCGCGCAAGGCGGCCCTGTTGGGGTCCGCGCTGACCCGGCGGGTCGCGGCCGGCGAGGTGGTGGCCGTCTCCACCGGTGACGTGGAGCGGATCGGCTGGTTCGTCGAGGGTGTCTCCCGGTTCACCGCGGCCGCTCTGACGGTCGTCGTGGTCTGCGTGGGCCTGGCCGTCTACCAGCCCGCCCTCGGACTCGTCGTCGTCGTCGGCCTGCCGGTCGTGGCGCTCGCCGTACTCCCCCTGCTGCCCCGGGCCACGCGCCGGGCCGACGTCCAGCGCACGAAGGCGGGCCGTGCGACCGAGCTCGCCTCGGACACCGTCGCGGGCCTGCGCGTGCTGCGCGGGATCGGTGGCGAGGAACTGTTCCTCGACCGCTACCGCCGCGCCTCGCAGGAAGTGCGCCACGCGGCCGTGCGCAGCGCCCGTATGTGGTCGCTGATCTCCGCCGTCCAGGTGCTGCTGCCCGGACTGCTGCTGGTCGCCGTCGTCTGGCACGGCGTCGGCCTGGCCCGGCAGGGACGGATCACGGTCGGCGAACTCGTCACCGTCTACAGCGCGGTGATGATCCTCAACTACCCGCTGCGGCACTTCGAGGAGATCGCCATGGCGTACTCCTTCTCCCGGCCCGCGGCGAAACGGGCCGCGCGGGTGCTGTCCCTGGAGCGGTCCACCTCGGCCGACGGCTCCCGCGCCGCCCGGGTGCCGGGCGGCGACCTGTACGACCCGGCCACCGGTCTGCTCGCCGACTCGGGCCGGCTCACCGCGGTGGTGTGCGGCGACCCGGACGCTGCGGGGCGTCTCGCCGAACGCCTGGGCGGCCACCCCACCGAGCCGGGTCGCTCGGTCCTGCTCGGCGGCGTCCCCCTGGACGAACTCCCGCTGGATAGCGCCCGCACCGCCGTCCTGGTCCAGGACAAGGACCCGGTGCTGCTGTCCGGGTCGCTGCGCGACCTGCTGGACGTACCCGCTTCCGGAGCCGTGCGGGCCGCGGACGCGCTGGCGGCCGCGCAGTGCGAGGACGTGCTGGACGCCCTGGTGCAGGGGTCGCTGGACATCGCCGACCCGATGGACGCCCGGATCACCGAACGCGGCCGCTCCCTGTCGGGCGGCCAGCGCCAGCGGCTCGCGCTCGCCCGCTCCCTCGTCACCGACCCCGAGGTGCTGGTCCTGGACGAACCGACCTCCGCGGTCGACTCGCACACCGAGGCCCGCATCGCGGACGGACTGCGACGGCTGCGCACGGGGCGGACGACGGTCGTGTTCACCTCCTCACCGCTGCTGCTGGACCGTGCGGACCGGGTGGCCCTCGTCCACGAGGGCTCGGTCGTCGCGGTGGGCGTGCACCGCGAACTGCTGGACACCGAACCGCGGTACCGGGCCGTGGTGACACGCGAGACCGACGACGAGGCGGCCCTGGCCGGCGCCGGAGACGGCCTGGCCGGGGACAGCGCCCTGCTGGACGCCCTGGAGAACCTGGAAGAGATCGAGGAGAGCGCATGATCGGCGTTTCGCCACCGGCGTACGACCCGGCGGCCCCGACGACCGCCACCACCCTGCCCGTCGGCGCCGCGTCGACCGTGCGCGCCTACGCGACCGAGCTGTTCCGCCGGCACCGCCGGGCCTTCCTGCTGCTGATGGCCGTCAACACCGTCGCCGTGGTCGCCTCCATGGTGGGCCCCTATCTGCTCGGCGGGCTCGTCGAGCGGGTGTCGGACGGAGCCCGGGAGCCGCATCTGGGCCTGACCGCCTGTCTGTTCCTGCTCGCCCTCGTCGTCCAGGCCGGCTTCGTACGGCAGGTGCGGCTGCGGGGCGCGGTGCTCGGCGAGCGGATGCTGGCCGATCTGCGGGAGGACTTCCTGGTCCGCTCCGTGGGACTGCCGCCGGGCGTCCTGGAGCGGGCGGGCACCGGCGACCTCCTCTCCCGCATCACCACCGACATCGACCGCCTCGGCAACGCCATGCGCGAGGCCGTGCCGCAGCTGGCGATCGGGTTCGTGTGGGCCCTGCCGCTGCTCGGCGGTCTCGTCGTCACGGCCCCGCCGCTCGCGGCCGCCGTGCTCCTCGCGGTGCCCGTCCTGGTCGTGGGCTGCCGCTGGTACTTCAAGCGGGCGCCCTCCGGCTACCGTTCCGAGGCCGCCGGCTACGCCGCCGTCGCCGCAGCGCTCGCCGAGACGGTGGACGCGGGCCACACCGTCGAGTCGCACCGCCTCGGGGCCCGCCGTATCGCCCTGTCGGAGCGGCGCATCAAGGAGTGGACCGCCTGGGAGCGCTACACCCTCTGGCTGCGGTCCGTGCTCTTCCCGGTGATCAACGCCGTGCACGTCCTCGTGCTCGGCTCGGTCCTCATGGTCGGCGGCGCGTTCGTGCTCCAGGGCTGGATCGGGGTCGGGCAGCTGACGACGGGTGCGCTGATCGCCCAGATGCTCGTCGACCCGGTGAACCTCATCCTGCGCTGGTACGACGAGGTGCAGGTCGCCCAGGTGTCGTTGGCCCGTCTAGTGGGGGTCCGGGACATCGAGCCGGACGCCGGGGACGCCTCGGTGGCGCCCGGCGGACGGGACGTGCACGCCGACCGGGTGCGCTTCGGCTACCGGGAGGGCGTCGACGTCCTGCGCGAGGTCTCCCTCCAGGTCGCCCCGGGCACCCGGCTGGCCCTGGTCGGCCCGTCGGGCGCGGGCAAGTCCACGCTGGGCAGGCTGCTCGCCGGCATCTACGCGCCCCGCGACGGCCGCGTCACCCTCGGCGGCGCCGAGCTGTCCCGGATGCCGGCCGAGCGGGTCCGCTCGCACGTGGCCCTCGTCAACCAGGAGCACCACGTCTTCGTCGGCTCCCTGCGCGACAACCTGCTGCTGGCCCGCACCGGCGCCACCGACGCCGAGCTGTGGGCGGCACTGGGCGCGGTCGACGCGGACGCCTGGGCGCGGGCGCTGGACGACGGCCTCGACACCGAGGTGGGCTCCGGCGGGCTGTCGCTGACCCCGGCACAGGCCCAGCAGATCGCCCTGGCCAGGCTGGTACTGGCCGATCCGCACACCCTGGTGCTGGACGAGGCGACCTCCCTGCTCGACCCGCGCGCTGCCCGTCACCTGGAGCGGTCCCTGGCCCGCGTCCTCGACGGCCGCACGGTGGTCGCCATCGCCCACCGCCTGCACACCGCGCACGACGCGGACGTGATCGCTGTCGTGGAGAACGGCCGCATCACCGAGCTGGGCGGCCACGAGGAGCTGGTCGCGGCGGAGGGGGCGTACGCGGCGCTGTGGCGCTCGTGGCACGGGTGAGACCTCGCCGGGCCGGCACGGGCACCGGGTCCGAGGGCCCGCCCGACCGTCCCGGTGTCCTGTCCGGTGCGCGGTGACCTGTCGGCTCCCCCTTGCGGATCCGGCCTGGCGCCAGATCCGTGCCCGGCCCGGGCGAAGGTGCTCGGGTGGGGTCGCGTGACGGCAGCGGGACCCGGGCACATGGGCGCCCGTGGGCAGGTCCGGGCGGCGACGTGCGCGCGGGTCCGGGCTGTCGGGGCGGCCCCGCGCGGGCGGGGCCGGCCGGCGGTGCGGGACGACGGTACGTGGCCCGTGCCGTTGCGGAGAGCCGAACAGGGGTGGAAGGCTGGAAAGCGGCACAGGCTCGGGGAAGGGCAGGGAGCCCTCCGGTTCCCGCCGCGCGCGCCCCGTGCCGAGCGTGCCGGCGGCATGTCGCCCCTCACGGGTCGACGAGGCCGTACTCACCACCAGGAGGTACCCGTGGACAGCGCCGACGGATGGGGGGACGACGTCTACCAGCCCGATCCCTCGGAGATCCGGGAGGACTCGGGCGTGCTCGACGTCGAGGACACACTGGACTTCGACGGCGTCGAGGACCCCCTGGACCGCGGCTGGTCCCCTCCCGAGCGGCCGTGGGCGGTGGAGCACACCGGAGTGACGGCACGCGAACGGCTGACCGGCGAGACGCTGGACCAGCGGCTCGCGGAGGAGCTGCCCGATGCCGAGGCGCCGGACGGCGACGACATCGGTGACTGCGACGGCGGCGACGGGGAACTCCTGGACAACGAGGTCGGCCACATGCGTTCCGGCCGCCTGGTCGCCCCGGACGAGGGCGCGCACGAGGACGAGGAGAGCGCCCTCGTCGCCACCGACGTCGGGATCGACGGGGCGGCGGCCTCCGCCGAGGAGGCCGCGGTGCACATCGTCGACGAGGACTCCCTGTCCGGCTGACACGGAGGACACCGGCGCCCCCTGCCCGACCGCCCCGCCCGAGGAGCCGCCATGCAGCAGGACAAGCACCCCGAGTACCGGCCCGTGGTCTTCCGGGACCGCGCCGCCGGTTACGCCTTCCTCACCCGCTCGACCGCGAACAGCGAGCAGACCATCGAGTGGGACGACGGCGAGACCTACCCGGTGATCGACGTGGAGATCTCCTCCGAGAGCCACCCCTTCTACACGGGCAAGGCCCGCACGGTGGACACCGAGGGCCGCGTCGCCCGCTTCGAGCGCCGGTACGGCGGTGCCGGCTCCGACGGGCCGGCCTGAGGGAACCCGAAGCCTCAGATCATGTTGAGGGCCGCCGCGCAGCCCACTCCCCCGAGCACCATGAACACGGGCATGAGCACCCTGAGCTCCACCCAGCTGCCCGCCCGGAACCGCATCGGCTTCGGCGGGCCCAGCGGGTACCAGCGCTTGCGGCCCACCGGGATCGGCCACAGGATCGGGCAGCCGGACACCGTCAGCGCGTCCCCGATGTCGTGCACCAGGGCGCCCAGCACGATCGGCAGGCCCAGCCACAGGTACTGCTGGCCCGGCTCGGTGAACAGCCAGTCGGAGCCGTTGCCCGGCTTGTCCAGGATCCCGGCGAGGATCCAGGCGCTCGTCGCCGCGAGCAGCCAGACCAGGACGTCGCTGCTGGAGCCCCGGGCCGCCCGCCACAGCAGGCCCTCGATGGCCAGCACCATGTGCACGAACAGGATGGCCAGCACCGCCCAGCGCCCGCCGGCGATGGCCGTCGCCGAGCTGCCCGCGCCGATGAGGACCGCCCACAGCCAGGTGTGCGTCAGCGTGCGGTGGCCGCCCGAGCGGCGCGCGTCGCCCTTCTTCCGGGTCGCCTTGTAGACGGCGTACGACAGTTTGTCCACGATCTCGCAGACCCACCGCGAGATCGGCCCGAAGGCCCGCGAGATGGTGGCCGCCTTGTGGTCCAGGTCCGGGGCGAGCGCGGCGCCCGCGCAGATCAGCGCGCCGACCAGCAGCACCGGCCAGGGCATCGGGTGCCCGGCGGCGGCGGCCGCCGCTCCGACGCCGAGCCAGGCCGCGGCCCCCGACAGTGAGTGTGCTGGTCCCATCATGGCCGCTTCCCGCCCCGTTCCTCGTGTGCCGCTGTCCAGTTGACCTGGTGCGCTGCCCCTCCGTGAGCGACACAGCGTATCGGCCATGATCGTCACTTCCGTAGCCGATTCCCCCCTGACGGAGAAGGGCAGGCAAGATGGGGGCGTGACCCTCATCGATCAGTTGCCGCCGACCGCCGACCCCGACGCCCTGTACGAAGCCTTCGAGTCGTGGGCGCAGGAGCGCGGTATCACCCTCTACCCCCACCAGGAGGAGGCTCTGATCGAGGCGGTCTCGGGGGCGAACGTGATCGTCTCGACCCCGACGGGCTCCGGCAAGAGCATGATCGCCGCGGGCGCTCACTTCGCCGCGCTGGCCCGCGACGAGGTCACCTTCTACACGGCCCCGATCAAGGCGCTGGTGTCGGAGAAGTTCTTCGAGCTGTGCAAGCTCTTCGGCACCGAGAACGTCGGCATGCTCACCGGCGACGCCTCCGTGAACGCCGACGCGCCCGTGATCTGCTGCACCGCCGAGGTGCTGGCGTCGATCGCGCTGCGCGACGGCAAGGACGCGGACGTCGGCCAGGTGGTCATGGACGAGTTCCACTTCTACGCGGAGGGTGACCGCGGCTGGGCCTGGCAGATCCCGCTGCTGGAACTCCCACAGGCCCAGTTCATCCTGATGTCGGCCACTTTGGGCGACGTGTCCTTCTTCGAGAAGGACCTCGCCCGGCGGACCGGCCGCCCCACCTCGGTGGTGCGCTCGGCCACCCGCCCGGTGCCGCTGTCCTACGAGTACCAGCTCACCCCGCTCACCGAGACCCTGACCGACCTGCTGCAGAGCAAGCAGGCGCCGGTGTACATCGTCCACTTCACCCAGGCGCAGGCCGTGGAGCGCGCGCAGGCGCTGATGAGCATCAACATGTGCTCGCGCGAGGAGAAGGACCAGATCGCCGAGCTGATCGGCAACTTCCGCTTCACCACCAAGTTCGGCCGCAACCTCTCGCGTTACGTCCGCCACGGCATCGGCGTCCACCACGCCGGCATGCTGCCCAAGTACCGGCGCCTGGTGGAGAAGCTCGCCCAGGCGGGACTGCTGAAGGTCATCTGCGGCACGGACACCCTCGGCGTGGGCGTCAACGTGCCCATCCGGACCGTGCTGTTCACCGCGCTGACCAAGTACGACGGCAGCCGGGTGCGCACGCTGCGGGCCCGGGAGTTCCACCAGATCGCGGGGCGGGCCGGCCGCGCCGGCTTCGACACCGCGGGGCTGGTCGTGGCGCAGGCGCCCGAGCACGTCATCGAGAACGAGAAGGCCCTCGCCAAGGCGGGCGACGATCCGAAGAAGCGCCGCAAGGTGGTGCGCAAGAAGGCACCTGAGGGCTTCGTCGGCTGGACGGAGAACACCTTCGAGAAGCTGATCACGTCCGAGCCCGAGCCGCTGACCTCGCGCTTCAGGGTGACGCACACGATGCTGCTGTCGGTGATCGCCCGTCCCGGCAACGCCTTCGACGCGATGCGCCGCCTCCTCGAGGACAACCACGAGCCGCGCAAGCAGCAGCTCCGGCACATCCGCCGGGCCATCGCCATCTACCGCTCGCTGCTGGACGGCGGCATCGTCGAGAAGCTCGACAAGCCGGACGCCGAGGGCCGTATCGTCCGGCTCACGGTCGACCTGCAGCAGGACTTCGCCCTCAACCAGCCGCTGTCCACGTTCGCGCTCGCCTCGTTCGAACTGCTCGACCCGGACTCCCCGTCCTACGCCCTCGACATGGTGTCCGTGGTCGAGTCCACCCTGGACGACCCGCGGCAGATCCTCGTCGCCCAGCAGAACAAGGCGCGCGGTGAGGCCGTGGCCGCGATGAAGGCCGACGGCGTCGAGTACGAGGAGCGCATGGAGCGCCTCCAGGACGTCACGTACCCGAAGCCGCTGGAGGAGCTGCTCTTCCACGCGTACAACACCTACCGCAAGAGCCACCCCTGGGTCGGCGACCACCCGCTGTCGCCGAAGTCGGTGATCCGGGACATGTACGAACGGGCGATGTCCTTCACGGAGCTGGTGTCCTTCTACGAGCTGGCCCGCACCGAGGGCATCGTGCTGCGCTACCTGGCCAGCGCCTACAAGACCCTCGACCACACCATCCCGGACGACCTGAAGTCCGAGGACCTGCAGGACCTCATCGAGTGGCTGGGCGAGATGGTCCGCCAGGTCGACTCCAGCCTGCTGGACGAGTGGGAGCAGCTGGCCAACCCGGAGGAGATGACCGCCGAGGAGGCCCAGGAGAAGGCCGACGAGGTCAAGCCGGTCACCGCCAACGCGCGCGCCTTCCGGGTCCTGGTCCGCAACGCCATGTTCCGCCGGGTGGAGCTGGCCGCCCTGGACCAGGTCGGCGAACTGGGCGAGCTGGACGGCGACGCCGGCTGGGACGCCGAGGCGTGGGGCGAGGCGATGGACAAGTACTGGGACGAGTACGACGACCTCGGCACCGGCCCCGACGCCCGCGGCCCCAAGCTGCTGGTCATCAAGGAGGAGCCGGAGAACGGCCTCTGGCGGGTCCGCCAGATCTTCGACGACCCCGCCGACGACCACGACTGGGGCATCAGCGCGGAGATCGACCTCACGGCCTCGGACGCCGAGGGCCGCGCGGTCGTGCGTGTCACCGATGTCGGTCAGCTGTGAGCACTGGAGACTCCCACCGATGACGAACCCGGCCGAAAGACTGGTCGACCTGCTCGACCTGGAGAAGATCGAGGTCAACATCTTCCGTGGCCGAAGCCCGCAGGAGTCACTGCAGCGGGTCTTCGGCGGCCAGGTGGCGGGCCAGGCCCTGGTCGCCGCCGGGCGCACCACGGACGGCGACCGCCCGGTGCACTCGCTGCACGCGTACTTCCTGCGCCCAGGCAGGCCGGGCGTGCCGATCGTGTACCAGGTGGAGCGGGTCCGGGACGGACGCTCGTTCACGACGCGCCGGGTCACGGCCGTGCAGCAGGGACGCACGATCTTCAATCTGACCGCCTCCTTTCACAAGCCTGAGGAAGGACCGTTCGAGCACCAGCTGCCGCCGGCCCGCGAGGTGCCGGACCCGGAGTCGCTGCCGACGGTGACCGAGGAGATCCGCAAGCACCTGGGCGCGCTGCCCGAGCAACTGGAGCGCATGGCGCGCCGCCAGCCCTTCGACATCCGTTACGTCGACCGGCTGCGCTGGAACGCCGGGGAGATCGAGGGAGCCGAGCCGCGCAGTGCCGTGTGGATGCGCGCGGTGGGACCGCTCGGTGACGACCCCCTCGTGCACACCTGCGCCCTCACCTACGCGAGCGACATGACGCTTCTGGACGCGGTCCGGATCCCGGTCGAACCCCTGTGGGGGACGCGGAACTTCGACATGGCGTCCCTGGACCACGCCATGTGGTTCCACCGTCCCTTCCGCGCGGACGAGTGGTTCCTCTACGACCAGGAGTCCCCGATCGCGACCGGCGGGCGTGGCCTCGCCCGTGGGCGTATCTACGACGTGCGGGGACGGCTGTTGGTGTCGGTCGTCCAGGAAGGGCTGTTCCGGGCCCTGTAGCCCTGTGTTTCAGACCCTCGCGGGCCTGGGGGTTCTGCGCCGCAGCCAGACCCGCAGGCCGCGGGCGGCTCGCGTCGCCGTCGGCCCGCGCCCGTCGCCCGGGACCGTGGGTGGCGCGGTGGGCACGGCGTGCGGTGCCGCCGGGCCGCGAAGGGCCCCGGGGCTCCCGGCGCTCGCGGTGCTCCCGACGCTCCGGGTGTTCTCGCCGTGCTCGGTCGCGGGGCGCACGGTCCGGTGGTGGCGCGGGGCCGGTCGCGCGGCGGGCTCGGTCTGCCGTGGGGCCGGGCGTGGTGCGACTGTGTGGGCGCGTGCCTCCTCCGCCGCTCGGCGCAGTTCGCTGCGCAGCCAGCCGATCTCGTCCGCGTCCTGTGCCGTCATGAGTTCCTCGGCGAGGAGCGCGGAGGGGGAGCTCGGGGTTCCGTGGTCCGGCGGGGCCGGGCGGAAGCGGTTCAGGTGGGCACGTTCGTAAGGGTCCTTGACGACGTCGTGGACGTCGACTTGAGGAAGCAGCGCGGCCAGGGCGCCGGCTCGCGCCCACGGGTCGTCGTCGGCCCCGCGCAGCAGGAATCCGAGGTGCCGCCCACGCCAGTTGCGGGCCCGCAGATCCACTCCTGTCGCGAGCTGTCCTCGCAGGGTCTCGGGCGTGCGGCCCTTGAGCAGGCGCGAGTTCACGCCCTGGGCGGCGAAGTCCCGCAGTTCCTCGGCCAGGTAGAGCCAGACGACGGCTCGGTAGCGGTTGACGTAGAAGCGCACCGGTACCAGCAGTCCCAGGCGCGCGAGGCGGGTGAAACGGCCCGCCGGGATGCCCATGAGCGCGGCTCCTTCGGCGGTGCCCACGACGTGCACGCGTTCGAGGAGCGGGCCGGGAAAGCCTGGCTCGGCGCGGAGACGGTCGATCTCCGCCCGCTCGACGCGGCGGCCGCCGCCCCCGCTGTCGTCGGGCACGGTGCGGATGCGTCCGAGGTGTACGGCGAGTTCGAAGTCGGCTCGCTTCAGGCCCAGTTCACGGGCCGCGCGGCCCGGCGGGCAGGTGACGGGGCGGGAGGGGACGAAGGTGCTGTCCGGCATGGTGGTACTCCCCCGTGGTGCGGTCGGCTCACGCCCTGCGCGTATGCCGTGCACCCACCGTAGCCGTTCGCGCACGATCCGTTCTCGACCTGTGGATAACCCTGCCCGTAACGAAGAAGACGCAGGTCAGAGGTCTGTCGTCGGTGGTCGCTCGGGGTGCCGGGCGTCCACGCCGAGGTGTTCGCCGACGCGGTTGACGAGCAGGGTCATCTCGTAGGCGATCTGACCGATGTCGGCCTCCGCGCCGCTGAGGACGCACAGGCAGCTTCCGGTGCCGGCGGCGGTCACGAACAGCACGGCGTCGTCGTACTCGATCATCGTCTGACGTACCGTGCCCGCCCCGAAGTGGCGTCCCGAGCCCTTGGCCAGGCTGTGCAGTCCGGAGGCGACGGCGGCCAGATGCTCGGCGTCCTCGCGGCGAAGGCCCGTGCTCGCTCCGGTGACCAGCCCGTCGTTGGAGAGGACCAGTGCGTGCCGTACGTGGTCCACCCGTTGGGTCAGGTCGTCCAGGAGCCAGCCGAGTCCCTGGTTGTGCGCCATGTTCGGTCTCCCCGTGTGACGTCTCCCCCTGGCTGGAGGATCTGTGCGCCAGCCTTCCCCACGACCGGCGTCCGGGCAAGCAGGATGGGCGTATGGCACAGAAGATGACCGATGAGGAATGGCGGGCGTTCGTCTCGAACGGCACGCGAACCGGCAAGCTGTCCACCGTCAGTGCCGATGGGAGCCCGCATGTGGCCCCGATCTGGTTCCTGCTGGACGGGGACGAACTGGTCTTCAACACCGGGAAGGAGACGGTGAAAGGGCGCAATCTCGCCCGTGACGGGCGTGTCGCCCTGTGTGTGGACGACGACCGGCCGCCCTTCCACTTCGTGATCCTGACCGGACGGGCCCGGCTGTCCGAGGAACTGGACGAGGTGCGCCAGTGGGCCACCCGGATCGCCGCCCGGTACATGGGCGAGGAGCGTGCGGAGGAGTACGGCGCCCGCAACGGCGTGCCGGGCGAGCTGCTGGTGCGGGTCGCCGTGGACAAGGTGGTGGCGGTCAAGGACCTGGCCGCCTGAGGCTCACCCCACGGAGTCGAGGAGCCGGGCGGTGTGCATCCGCCCGGCGTACTCGACGAGGCTGATCAGCACCTCCTTGCCCGAGTCACGGTCGCGGGCGTCGCAGAGGACCACCGGGGTGCCTTGGTCGAGGTCGAGGGCCCGGGAGACGTCGCGGGCGCCGTATCCGCGCGCTCCGGGGAAGCAGTTGACGGCCACCACGAAGGGGATGCGCCGGTGCTCGAAGTAGTCGACGGCCGGGAAGCAGTCCTCCAGCCGGCGGGTGTCCGCGAGGACGACGGCGCCGAGGGCGCCCTGGGAGAGTTCGTCCCACAGGAACCAGAAGCGGTCCTGCCCCGGTGTGCCGAAGAGGTACAGGGAGAGGCCGGAGCGGATGGTGATGCGCCCGAAGTCCATGGCGACGGTCGTGGTGACCTTCTGGTCCACGCCGTCGGTGTCGTCCACCAACTGACCAGCCTCGCTGAGCAGTTCCTCCGTGCGCAGCGGGCGGATCTCGCTGACGGCCCCGACGAGGGTCGTCTTGCCGACTCCGAATCCGCCGGCGACCAGTATCTTCAGGGCCAGGGCGGAGATGTCGCCGGCGGTGTCGGGATGCTCGGAGACCATGATCACTTCTCTCGGGTGGCAGCTTCGGTGGTGTCGAGGTGCTCGGAACGAGAAGTCAGCATCATGGCAACTCCGGCGCCTCTCCGGGGAAGTGGAGCGAAATACGCCTGATGTGACCGGCTCGCGCACGGTTGGTTACGGAACGCGCACGGAACGGAGTACGTCGGGACGCACATCGGGCGAGCAGACGTTCGTCCACGACGCCCGTCTACAGCGCTCGCAGTCCTTCGATCACCTCGCGCAGGATGCGTTCGTCCGGCAGGTGGGCCGGGGGCACCGGACGGCTGATCGTGACGCGGCCCAGTTCCAGGAGGTCGCCGAGGAGCACCCTGACCACGCCCACCGGGAGGTCGGCGTCGGCCGCGAGTTCGGCGACCGACTGGGTCTCGGTGCGGCACAGTTCGATCAGGGCCAGGTGCTCGGGGCCGAGCGCCGTGTCGTCGTCGGCCGCGGGTGCCGCGGGGTCGAGGGTGACGAGGGCGATCAGGTCGAAGCGCACGCCGGTGGGGCCGGGCTGGGTGCGGCCGCCGGTCATCGCGTAGGGACGGACCAGGGGCCCGGCCTCGCCGTCGTACCACCGGCTGCCCTGCTCGTGCGGGCCGTCGGTCGGGTTCTCGGTCATGGACGCCGCCCTTCCGGCTCATCCGGCGGTGTGCGGTCGGGCGGAGAGGCGCGGCGCGGTGCGCAGATGCTCGCCCACCCGCTTGACCAGGCGTGCCATCTCATAGGCGACCAGGCCGATGTCCGCGGTGACGGCGGTGAGCACGGCGAGGCAGGAGCCCTCGCCGGCCGCGGCGACGAACAGGAAGGCGTCGTCCATCTCGACCATCGTCTGGCGCACGCCGCCGGCTCCGAAGTGCCGTCCGGCGCCTTTGGCGAGGCTGTTGAAGCCGGAGGCCACGGCAGCCAGGTGTTCCGCGTCCTCCCGGGTGAGGCCGGTGGAGGCGCCGACGGCCAGGCCGTCGTTGGAGAGCACGACGGCGTGCCGTACCTCGCCCACCCGCATCACCAGGTCGTCCAGCAGCCAGTCGAGTTCGCCGGACCGCTGGGCGGCTCTTGTGTTCGGGTCCTGGATCATGCCGGGTCTCCTTCGGTGGTGTCACGGCCGGTTCGGGGTGCACGGGGGGCACCGCGGCCGGGTTGCCTGCCACCACCGCGGGTCCAGCCGGCGCGGTAGGCCGTCATGCGGTCCCGCACGAGTTCGGGGGTGCGCGCGTCGTCGCCGTGTGGCTCGGGCTCGGGTTCCGAAGTCTCGGAACGCCGGTGGCGGAGCTGGGGCGCGAGGCTCGCCTGCCGTACGCGGCGCGGAAGGTTTTCGGACGATTCGGAGTCGTCGGACACGCGGTGCAGCCTCAAGGTGGCGACTCCGGGGGGTGGTTCGGGCGCGGGGGCCGGTGGCCCGGGTGCGGTCGGCGGGGGCCGGTGCGGGGACGGCCCGGGTGCGTGCGCGGACCGGTGGGGCTCGTGTGCGTGCGGCGGAGGGGCCGGGGCGGTGGCGGAGAGGGCTGGTCGGCCGTCCTGGGCGGTGACGGCGGTGACCGGCGGGGCGTCGGGCACGCGCGCGTGGGCGTGCGGCTGCTCGACCCCGGCCGGAGTCTCCTCGTGGCGGGGACGGCCCTCCTGAGCGGCGCGCTCCACGGAGCGTGCGTGCAGCAGGGGCGTGGGGAGCAGCACGACGGCGGTGGTGCCGCCGTAGGGCGAGGTGCGCAGCAGCACCTTGATGTCGTGCCGGGAGGCGAGGCGGCTGACCACGAACAGTCCGAGGCGGTCGCTGTCGAACAGGTCCAGCGCCTCGGACTGCTCGATGCGCCGGTTGGCGTCAGCGAGGGTGTCGGCGCCCATGCCGAGGCCCCGGTCCTCGACCTCGAGGACGTAGCCGTTGCCGACAGGCTCGCCGGTGACGCGCACCCGTGTATGGGGCGGGGAGAACTGGGCGGCGTTCTCGATGAGTTCGGCGAGCAGATGGGTGAGGTCGGCCACCGCGGTGCCGTTGACGAACGCCTCGGGGAGCTGGCGGACCTCCACGCGCGCGTAGTCCTCGATCTCGGAGACGGCCGCGCGGACCACGTTCGTCAACGACACGGGCATCCGCCAGGCCCGGCCCGGTGCGGCTCCCGAGAGGATGATCAGGCTCTCGGCGTGACGCCGCATCCGGGTGGTGAGGTGGTCGAGACGGAACAGGTCGCTCAGCTCGTCCGGGTCGTCGGAGCGTCGCTCCATGCTGTCCAGGAGGCTGAGCTGGCGGTGGACCAGCACCTGGCTGCGCCGGGCCAGGTTGACGAAGACCCCGGAGATGCCGCTGGCGAGTTCGGCGCGCTCCACGGCCGCGAGCAGCGCGGCGCGGTGCACGGTGGTCAGGGCCTCGGCGACCTGGCCGGCCTCGTCCTCGGCGGGCGGTCCCTCGGGGGTCTCCGCGCGGATGTCGATCTCCTCGCCCGCGCGCAGTCTCCGCATGGCCTCGGGGAGCTTGCGGCGCGCGATCTCCAGGGCGTCGTTGCGCAGGCTCACCAGCTCGACCACGAGGGCTCGGCCGATGCGGACGGAGATGACGAGGGAGGCGGCGACGGCGGCCAGGCCGAACAGCACGGCGGCGCCCGCCGGGCTGAGCAGGCCGCGTGCGAAGGGGTCGGCACGGCCGGCGACGGCGCGGCCGGTGTCCGTGGCGATGCCGCGCATGCCGTTCTGCACGCGCGCGTGGGCGCTGTTCCAGGCGCTCTCAGGTGCCGTGTCGACGCCCTTCGCCCCGGGACCGGCGGCAAGGATCCTGTCCTCGGTGGCGGCGAGCGACGTGTAGGCGTGGCCGCCGGTCAACTCGCGCCAGGCGGTGCGCTGGGTGCGGGGCAGGTCGGCGACCGCCGCGTCGGTGAGGGTGCGGCGGGTGGCGACGGCCGCGCCGAACAGCCGCACCCGTTCGCCCTGCAGGGCGGCGGCCGGACGGGCGCTGCCGAGGACGGCGTCCTCCTGGGCGAGCGCTTCGGCGGCCCGTGAGAACTCGAGCAGCACGCGCGCGTCCGCGCCCACCTCGGCCTGCTGGACGCCGGTGAGGGCGCCGTCCACCGTGAAGGCCGTGGCGATGGCCGTCGTGTACCGGGCGTACACCTCGTTCCAGCGCGCGGTGTGGTCGTGCACGGCGGTGCGCACCGCGCGCAGGCCCTCGGCGCCGCTGACGAACGCCTCCAGGCGGGTGGCGACCCCGGCGGGCAGTTCCCGGCTGTCGGCGACGGTGCTGTCGTCGCCGAGTCGCAGCCTGGCCACGGCGCGGTCGGTGCGGGCGGCGAGGCCTTCGAGGTCGTCGCCCCCGTTTCCGCCGGCGCCGGGGTCGGCCGCGTGGCGCACGGCGGCGGCCCGTTCGGCCTGCAGGGCGGTGACGGCGGCGGCCACCGGTGCCCTCAGCTCGTCCTCCACCTGCTGGGACTGGCGCAGGCGGGCGACGTTCTGGGCGGTGCTGACGGTGGCGTACGCCCACAGGGCGAGCAGCGAGACGACGGGCACCATCAGCAGGCAGACGACCTTGGCCCGCACCGTGCGGGGGCGCATGTGCCGGCGGCCCGCGCGGGGGGAAGGGACGGCGGGGGGTGCCTCGCCGGTGGGGCCGGTGGTCTCGTCGGCCGGTGGTCCGGCGTGCGCACGACGGCCGCGAGGGGCGGGTGGTGGCTGCGCCGAGGCGCCGGTTTCGGGGGTGCTACGGGGTGGGCGCATGGCCTCCTCGCTCGGTCGTGGGTCGGGGGTGCGGGGCCGGGACCCGTCAGCCGGCGGTGCCCTGGACGGGCCGCTGCGCGGAGGCGGAGGCCTCGCGTTCGCCGGCGGTGGGCGAGAGGGCGACGAAGGCGCAGGTGAGGAAGAGGAAGGACCCGAGGCCGACGGCGAGGGGGAAGATGAACTGCATCGCCGTGGCCCCCGGCAGCACCTCCCCGGAGGGGGTGACACGCACCTTCACCGCGAACATCCCGGTGTAGTGCATGCTGCTGACGGCCGCGCCCATGACCAGCGAGGCGAGGGTGACCGCCAGGGGGGACTTGATGTTGAGGCCCGCCCACAGGGCCGCGGTGGCCGCCACTACGGCGATCAGCACCGAGAGCCCGACGAGCACGGGGTCGTAGGTCACGCCGCCGTGGAGCCGTACGGCGGCCATGCCCAGGTAGTGCATGCTGGCGACGCCGAGCCCGGTGGTGAGGCCGCCGAGCAGCAGGGCCCGGTTGCGGTCCTTGCTGTGCCCCACGACGGAGACGCCGACGGAGACGACGACCATGGCGACGACGAGGCTGAGGATGGTCAGCGGCACGTCGTAGCGGATGTCGGTGCCGCTGACGCGGAAGCCGAGCATGGCCACGAAGTGCATGGTCCAGATGCCCGTCCCGATCGCGGAGGCGGCGGTGAGGAGCCAGTTGCGGCGCGAGCGGCCCGTGGTGGCGAGGGCCCGCACGGTGCAGCGCAGCCCCAGGGCGGCGCCTATGCAGGCCATGACGTAAGACAGCACGGGGGTCAGCCAGCCGAAGGCTGCGTGGTCCAGGTGTCCCATGGCCCCGGGACGCTATCCGGGGCAGGGGCGCACGAAGGGGGCGCATTTCGAAAGGTGTTGCAATCTGACCCGGTGAGGCGAGGGAACGATCGCCTCGCGCCCGAACATGGGCGCAGGAGCGTCCCTCATGTCGGTGAGGAATCATGCCGAGCATGAGCGACGACCACACACACGTCCAGGAGTTCTTCTCCGCCCGCGCGACCGACTGGGACGACAGGTTTCCCGACGACGGCCCGGCCTACGCCGCCGCCGTCGCGGACCTGCAGCTGCGTCCGGGCGACCGGGTGCTCGACGCGGGGTGCGGCACCGGCCGCGCCCTGCCCCCGCTGCGCGCCGCCGTGGGCCCCTCCGGAGTGGTGGCCGGGGCCGATCTGACTCCGGCGATGCTCGAGGCGGCCACGCGGGCGGGCAGGCACCGGGAAGGAGCGCTGCTGCTCGCCGACGTCGCGGCACTGCCGCTGCGGTCGGGGTCCCTGGACGCCGTGTTCGCGGCAGGCCTGATCGCGCATCTGCCGCGGCCCGCCGAGAACCTGCGGGAGCTGGCGCGTGTGGTGCGGCCGGGCGGCGTGCTCGCCCTCTTCCATCCCATCGGCCGGGCGGCCCTGGCGGCGCGTCAGGGCCGGCGGATCACCCCCGACGACCTGCGCGCCGAGGGCAATCTCGGCCCGCTCCTGGCCCGCTCAGGGTGGCGCATGACCTCGTACGTCGACGAGGACGCCCGCTTCCTCGCCCTGGCCGTGCGCGAGGACCGAGCGTCTTGAGGGTCAGTCCCGTCCCGCGACGGCCGCAGCGAAGACGCCGGGGTTGTCGAACATGATGTTGTGACCCGCGCACGGAACCGTCACCACGCGGACTCCGGCGGCCTCCAGCGCCGGCCTGCCCGGGAGTTCGCCGCTGCGCTCGCCCTGAAGGTAGACGCGGTCGATCGACAGGTTCTCCAGGATCGACCGCATCACCGGCTCGGAGCCGCGCCGCAGCCCGACGGCGCTGCGGTGCAGCGCGCGGGGGTCGGCCAGCCGCATGGTGGCCGCCCACAGCGGGCCGACGGCCTCCAGCACGCGCGCGTGATGCTCGTCCACGAACGCGTCCTCTTCGTAGGCGGCGATTCCGCTGCTGCCTGCGGTCGGGGGCGGGAAGGCGTCCAGGTTGGCCTCGGCGAGGACCAGCCGGGAGACGAGTTCGGGCCGCCGATGGGCGAGCACAAGGGCGACGGCGCCTCCCATGCTGTGCGCGATCAGTTCGGCGCCGACGACGCCGGCCCGGTCCAGGGCGGCGGCCACGGCGTCGGCGTTCTCCTCCAGCGAGTAGCCGAAGTCGGTGGGCCGGTCGCTGATGCCGTGACCGGGCAGGTCCACGAACAGGCTTCTCCTGCCCGCGAGTTCGGGCCGTGCCGCGATGTGCGCGTGATAGACGGAGGAGACCGAACCGAGTCCGTGCAGGTACACACGCGCCAGCTCGTCCCCGGGCACCTCCGTCCAGCGGATCGCGCTCCCCTTGCTGTCGAATGCGGCCTGCTGCACCGTGCCCCTCCCTGATGACTGCGCGTCTGCGTCGGTGAGCACAATACATCGGTGACGATGTATAGCGACGTCGTAATACTGCCCCACCGTTGTACAGCGGTCATGCGGCCGTACGAGAGAATGCGCTCATGCTGGAACTCGCCATCCTCGGTTTCCTCCACGACGCTCCGCTGCACGGCTACGTCCTGCGCCGGCACATCGCCGCGCTCACCGGCCACGTCCGTCCCGTCGCCGAGAGCACGCTGTACCCGGCGATCAAGCGGCTGGAGAAGGCGGGACTGCTGGTCCGGGCCACCGAACCCGGCGCCGTGGCCGCGCCCCGGCACGTCCTGAGCCTGACCGAGCAGGGCAGGCAGGACCTGCGGCGCCGGCTCGCGGATCCCGGGCAGCGCGAGATCACCGACGAGAACCAGTGGTTCACGCTGCTCGCGTTCCTGCGGCACCTGGAGGATCCCGAGGCCCAGGCGGCCGTACTGCGCCGCCGGCTGGCCTTCCTCCAGGAGCCGGCGAGCTTCTTCTACGACGGTGACCGGCCGCTGGCCGCCGAGGACCTGGACGACCCGTTCCGGCGCGGGGTGCTCACCATCGCGCGTGCCACGAGCCGGGCCGAACTCGCCTGGCTCCGCGACACCCTGGCCTCACTCGAGAGCGTCGGCGGCTGAGGTGTCCAGGTGGCGTACGGGGCAGCCGCCCATACCGGGGACAGGACGGGTGCCCAGGTCGGCCAGGCGGTAGCCGCTCGGGTACCCCTTGACCTCACGGTTCTGGCGGGCGAAGTGCGGGGTGCGGCGCGGTGGCAGCAGCCGGACCAGGCGACCCCGCGCGCGGACCGCGCGGCGCACCAGCGCGGAGGTGACCGGGCCGGGCGGCTCGTACCGGAAGGCGCGCAGCAGCGGCTCGTCGAGCAGGGCGAGCGTGCCCGTGCGCAGCAGGGGCGCCAAGGGGCTCGGGTACCAGGAAGCCATCAGGTCGAGCGTGGCGTCGGAGACCCGCCGGGACTGCTCGTCCCAGGCGAAGTTCGCCTGCTCGTAGCTGTCGAGGAGTTCCGCGAACTCCTCGTAGGTCGCGGGAATGCCAGGGATGCCCATGTGCCGGCCGAGGGTGCGGTAGTACTCGGTGGCGGCGACGATCTCGTGCCGGGACAGCCGCCGCCAGCCGTAGGCGTCGATCCAGCGCCTGGGCATCACGACGAAGGTGGAGAGCACGTACCGCATGTCGTCGTCGCCGATGTCGTAGCTGCGGTGCATCCGGTTGATGCGGCGGATCGCGGTGCGGCCCTCCTCGGCGGCGAAGCCGTGCTCGACCACGGCGTCGAGGAGCAGCACGGTGTCGTCGTACCGCTTCTGCGTGCGCTCGGTCAGCTCGGCCGTCCGCGCGAGCAGCCGGCCGATGGAGGGGACGGCGTAGGTGCGGTACAGGGCCAGTTCGAGGGCGCGCGCGTAGTCCCAGGGGAATTCGAGCGCCACGCTGAGGCGGTAGATCTCCACGGCGTCCGCCACCGGGTCCAGCCGGCGGATCAGCTCCAGCCGCTCGAAACGCTTCACCGTGCCGTCCCCCTTCTGCCACCGGATTCGCAACCATACGTTGAAGGGCATCAGACGGACGATGGCCGGCGACCCCGTACAGGGGAGAGGTGGGGCACGTGTTCGACGCGATACGCAAGTACACCGCCAGATTCCGTTCTTCCTCACCCACCGAGGCTCCGGGGACCCGGGGCCGGCGTGCGCACAACTTGTTCGAAGCCGCTGCCGTCTACGTGGCGGCCCGCGTGGAGGACGACCAGGACGGCAGCGACGAGGCGACGACCTGGGTGTCGCCCGAGGCACTCTCCTTCGGAGTGAGCGAACTGGCGTGCCGTGCGGTCGTCACGCTCGCCCGGGAGCGGGGTCAGTCGCCCCGGACGGTGGCCCGGGATCTCCTGGGGCTGCCGCCGGCCTGAGACAGCTCTCGGTCTCCGAGGGGCATTTCGCCCCCGTCCAGGTGGAAACCTGCAGGTCCGCGTGGTGTGCGTAGTCGTGACAAGCGCCTTTCGCTCGCACTAGGGTGCGCCGACGGACGAAACACTGGGAGGCAGGGATGGCCGGAACGGACGAAGAGGCCGTCACCGCCACCGACGAGGCGCTGTATGTGCTCACGGCGGTGCTGTTGACACCGGCGCAGTTCCCGAGCGTGCTGGGCGACGACTACCCGGAGGCCTGTGCCGCGCTGGGTCTCGCGCCGCGCGCCGACGGGTACGGTCTGGTGCTCGGCCAGGACGGTGACGGCGCCCGCTGGACGGTCGTCATCGACGACGTCTCGCTGGTCGCCGTCGCGATCGCGTCGTGGGACTGCGGCATGGAGTACGAGCTGTCACCGGACGAGCGCAGCGTCGTGGTCGCCCTGCCGGGCTGGCCGCTGGCCGTGGCGGTCGCGGCTCCCGGGATACCCGCGCCGCACGACCCCGCCCCCGACGTCGCGGACGGCCCCGCCCTGGCTCCCCCGGACACCGGTACCTGGGGACCGGCGCAGCGTCGCCTGGGCGCCGACGAGATCGCCCTGCAGTGGGCCGTCTGGCGGGAGCAGATCGGCGCTGACTACCTCCCCTCGGCCGAGCAGCCGGCGACGACCGCCACGGCCGCGCCCGACGACGAGGAGGCCGCGCCGAAGTCCGGTCACCAGGGCGTCCGGCGCGTACTGGCGGAGGCACGCGCCTACGTGGACTCACCGCCGCCGCTCGGCCGCGTGCGCTCGTCGTTCGCCCCGGGCGACGCCCGTACGCTGCGCGCCGACGGGCCGGGCTGGTCGATGGTGGCCCGCACCGACGACATCGCCTTCGTCCTGCTCGACGAGGAGCCCGGAGAGGTGCTGCCGGTGGGCCGGGGCCCCGAACTTCCCGGTCTCCTGGAAGCGCTCGACAAGATGGCCGTACGGCCGAGCTGACGCCGCGGCGACCGCGCCGTGCGCGTCGCCGCGGCAGCCAGTGGTCCGGCGCCGCCCGCGGGTCCGGACCACTGGTCCGGCGCCGCCCGCGGGTCCGGACCACTGGTCCGGCGCCGCCCGCAGGTCAGGAGAACGGGCGGCCTCGCCGGCCGGCCCTCAGCGGCCGAGTTCCTTGCGCGTGACCCTGCGGAGCCTGCGCCGCTGGGAGGGGTCCAGCGTCAGGTACGCGGCGGCGGGCACGCCGACCACGATGAGGAACGCCACCCACCAGGGCAGCCATATCAGCAGGAGAAGACCGACCGCCACGCCTCCTGCGGCGATCTTCGCGTTCTTCGACATCAGCGTCGCCTCCTTCGCGGCCATTGCCGCTTCCTGATCTGAGAACGGCCCCGCGCTCCCGGCGGTTCCGGGCCCCGACCCTGAGCCGTCCCTGAGACGCACCCCTTAGTGGTCCAGGTCACAGCGTAGGCCGTCCCGGCGAGCCAGGGGCGGGCCTGCCCATGGCCCTGGCCGCGGCCCTGCCGGCCGCAGGAACGGCCACGGCCGCGCCGCCCGGAGACGCCCGTGTCGTGCGCACAGCGCCGCTCGGGAGGATCCCGCTCGGCGCGTTCGGCAACGCGTTCCTGCCCGGCAGCGTTGCCGACGACCACGGAGTGGATCTCCGCGGCATCGGCAGCGACAGAGGGTGAGCGGTGTGCTGGGAAGATCGAAGGCGTGGCGCGCGTGGACCACGGCACGCTCGCCCTGATCAACGACAACGACTTCGGCATGACGGACGGCGCGGGCGCGTTCGACGCACAGGGCCGGCTGGTCGACAGCGGGATAGAGACGACCGTGGCCTACGTCCGGCTGCCCAGGGGCTTGTAGGCGCAAGAGGCCGTGGTTGCGGGCGGGTTCAGGGAAGTTCTCCCGACAACGAGGGCACCAGGCTCCGCAGGTCGCTCGGGAGGCTGCTCGGGAGGTCCGAGGGCAGCTCGCTCGGGAACCCCGACGGAAGCCCGCTCGGCAGCCGGGACGGCAGCTCGGTGGGGAGGCTGAAGGACGGCCGGGCGGAGCTGCTGCCGTCCGTGCCGCTCCCGCCCGGCCCCTTCCGGTCCTGCGAGCCATGGCTCCCGGAGGTCATCAGCACGACCGCGAGAACAGCGGCGGCCGCCACCGGCACGGCCAGTACGGCGAGCAGCCGGCCACGCCCGGGCCGCCCGGGCCCGGGCGGCGTCGACCGGCGCGGTTCGCCCCAGAGGGGCGGCCCGTATCCGTCATGGGGCGGGCCGAAGCCGTCATGGGGCGGGCCGAAGCCGTCATGGGGCGGGCCGAAGCCGTCAGGGGGCGGGCCGAAGCCGCCGGGCGGAGGTGGAGCGCCACCGTGCGGCGGTCCGGGCGGCACGGGAGGTACGGGCGGCTGGGACATAGCGTCCAGAGTCGCCGCCTCCCGGTCACGCGGCTACCCGCGCGCGGAAGCTGATACCGGCTCACACCGCGGACCGCACGGTTCCGCGGTTCCCGGGCCCGCACGACGGCGGCCCGCACGACGGTTCCCGGACGGGTGCCCGCCCGGCCGCGGCCACGCGCGCGGGTGACTCATGAAGGAGCCCCCGCGCGCGTGCACGTTCAGCCGCGGGCGCCCAGCAGGTGGTCCATCGCCAGCTGGTCGAGGTGTTCGAAGGCCATGCCGCGCGCGGCGGCGGCCTCCACGTCGAAGTCCTCGAAGGCGGAGCGGTCGCCGAGCAGGGCCTGCAGGCCGTCCGCCGCCGTCGGCTGCGCCAGCTCGTCCAGACGTGAGGCGCGCAGCGCGTCCTGAACCTCCGGGTCGGCGCGGAAGGCGGCCGCACGCTCCTTCAGGATCAGGTAGTTGCGCATGCAGCCGGCCGCCGACGCCCACACGCCGTCCAGGTCCTCGGTCCGCGGCGGCTTGAAGTCGAAGTGGCGGGGCCCGTCGTAACCGGCGCTCTCCAGGAGGTCGACGAGCCAGAAGGCCGCCCGCAGGTCGCCCGCGCCGAACCGCAGGTCCTGGTCGTACTTGATGCCGGACTGCCCGTTGAGGTCGATGTGGAAGAGCTTGCCCGCCCACAGGGCCTGTGCGATGCCGTGTGGGAAGTTCAGCCCGGCCATCTGCTCGTGGCCGACCTCCGGGTTGACGCCGTAGAGCTCCGGGCGCTCCAGGCGCTCGATGAAGGCCAGGGCGTGGCCGACGGTGGGCAGCAGGATGTCGCCGCGCGGCTCGTTCGGCTTGGGCTCGATGGCGAAACGGATGTCGTAGCCCTGCGAGGTGACGTACTCGCCGAGGAGGTCGAAGGCCTCCTTCATCCGGTCGAGGGCGGCGCGCACGTCCTTGGCGGCACCGGACTCGGCGCCCTCACGGCCGCCCCAGGCGACGTAGGTGCGCGCACCCAGTTCGGCGGCCAGATCGATGTTGCGGATGGTCTTGCGCAGCGCGTAGCGGCGCACGTCCCGGTCGTTGGCCGTGAACGCGCCGTCCTTGAAGACCGGGTGCGTGAAGAGGTTGGTGGTGGCCATCGGGACGCGCATGCCGGTCGCGTCCAGGGCCTGGCGGAACCGCTTGACGTGCGATTCGCGCTCGGTGTCCGAAGAGCCGAAGGGGATCAGGTCGTCGTCGTGGAAGGTGACGCCGTGGGCGCCGAGCTCGGCCAGTCGCTGCACCGACTCGACCGGGTCGAGGGCGCGGCGGGTGGCGTCGCCGAACGGGTCCCTTCCCTGCCAGCCGACGGTCCACAGGCCGAAGGTGAACCTGTCGTCGGGGGTGGGCTGGTAGCTCATGCCGCGGCTCCTTGCTGGGTGGGACTATTCGTCATGGCCGTTTACAAATTAGTATGCGGACGCTCCTCTGGGAAGAGACAGGGTGTCCTCGACACCGTGGTTTCGCCGACAATCGTCGGCAGAGGGCGCAGGAAGATGTCCTGGCCGGCTCAGCTCACGCCCCGCTGGGCCGCGGAAGAGGGAGAGCCCGATGTCAGCAGCCGAGGGACCGCTCGTCGTCGGCGTGGACACGTCCACCCAGTCCACCAAGGCACTGGTCGTCGACGCGGCCACCGGGGAGATCGTGGCGAGCGGCCAGGCACCGCACACCGTCTCCTCCGGGGCCGGCCGCGAGAGCGATCCCCGCCAGTGGTGGGACGCCCTGTGCGAGGCGCTGCACCAGTGCGGCGAGGCCGCGCACGAGGCCGCAGCGGTGTCGATCGGCGGACAGCAGCACGGCCTGGTCACCCTGGACAAGCGCGGTGAACCCGTCCGTCCCGCGATGCTGTGGAACGACGTCCGCTCGGCGCCGCAGGCCCGCCGGCTGGTCGAGGAGCTGGGCGGCCCGAAGGCCTGGGCGGAGCGGACCGGCAGCGTGCCCGGGGCCTCGTTCACCGTCACGAAGTGGGCCTGGCTGGCCGAGCACGAGCCGGACACGGTGAGCGCCACGAAGGCGGTGCGGCTCCCGCACGACTACCTCACCGAGCGCCTGACCGGGTACGGCACCACCGACCGCGGCGACGCCTCGGGCACCGGCTGGTGGGCGTCCGGAACGGAGGCGTACGACACGGAGACGCTGGCCCACGTGGGCCTCGACCCCGCGCTGCTCCCCCGCGTGGTGCGGCCGGGCGAGGTGGCCGGAACCGTGCGCGACAACCACGACCTGCCGTTCTCCAAGGGCACCCTGGTCGCCCCCGGAACCGGCGACAACGCGGCCGCCGCGCTGGGCCTCGGCCTGCGGCCCGGCACCCCCGTGCTGAGCCTCGGCACGTCGGGCACCGTGTACGCCGTCTCCCGGCACCGCCCCGCCGACCCCACGGGCACGGTGGCCGGGTTCGCCGACGCCCACGGCGACTGGCTGCCGCTGGCCTGCACCCTGAACTGCACGCTGGCCGTCGACCGCGTCGCGGCCCTGCTGGGCCTGGACCGAGAGGCCGTCGAGCCGGGCACCACCGTGACGCTGCTGCCCTACCTGGACGGCGAGCGGACCCCGAACCTGCCGAACGCCTCCGGCCTGCTGCACGGGCTGCGGCACGACACGACCCCGGGCCAGCTGCTGCAGGCGGCCTACGACGGGGCGGTGCACGCGCTGCTCGGCGCACTCGACCTGGTGCTCGACGAGGACGCGGACCGCACCACCCCGCTCCTGCTGATCGGCGGCGGAGCCCGGGGCGCCGCCTGGCAGCAGACGGTACGGCGGCTGTCGGGGCGGCCCGTCCAGGTCCCCGAGGCCGGGGAGCTCGTCGCCCTCGGGGCCGCGGCACAGGCCGCGGGCCTGCTGACCGGCGAGGACCCGGCCGCGGTCGCCCGTCGCTGGAACACCGCCGCCGGCCCGGTGCTGGAGGCCGTGGAGCGGGACGAGGCGACGCTGGCCCGGATCAGCGGGGTACTCTCCGACGCGGCCCCGCTGCTGGAGCGGGGGACGCGAGCGCGCTGAGCCGGCCCCGCCAGCCGCTGAGCCGGGCCACGGGACGAGGAACGACGGAGGCATGACCGCACCGCTGCACGAGGGCCGCCCGCCCGCCACCGGACGCGCCCTGTCCGACACCCAGCAGGGCATGCGCCGCCGCAACCTGGCCCGGGTCATGCACGCCGTCAGCGCCCGGGGCCCGCTGTCCCGGGCGGCGGTCTCCTCGCACATCGGCCTGACCCGCGCCGCGGTGTCCACCCTCGTGGACGAGCTGATCCGCTGGGGACTGCTGGAGGAACTGGGTCCCGAGCGGCCGGGCCGGGTGGGCCGTCCCGGATCCGCGCTCGCGGTGAGCGCGCGGGGCCCGGCCGGCGTAGGGGCCGAGATCGGCGTCGACCACCTGGCGGTGTGCGCGGTCGATCTGCGCGGCACGGTCCGCGCCCGGGCGGTGCGGCAGGGGGCGAACCGGGGCCGCGCCCCGCAGCCGGTGATCGAGGAGCTGACGGCGCTGGTCCGCCGGGTGCTGGCCGACGCGGACCGTGAGGGGCTGTGGCCGGCCGGTCTCGCGGTCGCGGTGCCGGGACTGGTCGCCCGGGACGGCCGCACGGTGGTGCGCGCCCCGAACCTCGACTGGAACGACACCGACCTCGGTCCCCTGCTCCCCGGCGGACTCCCCGTGACCGTGGACAACGAGGCCAACTACGGCGCGCTGGCCGAACTGTGGCTCGGCGCCGACACCCCGCGTGACTTCCTGCACGTCTCGGCCGAGATCGGCATCGGCGCCGCGGTCGTCGTGGACGGGCAGGTACTGCGCGGCACGCGGGGCTTCGCCGGCGAGCTGGGCCACGTGCCCGTCCACCCGGACGGACCCGCCTGCCCGTGCGGGGGGCGCGGGTGCCTGGAGCAGTACGCCGGTGAGGAGGCGGTGCTGCGCGCGGCCGGACTCGAGCCGCACGAGGACCTGGTCGGACTGCTCGCGGCGCGGGCCGAGGAGGGCGACGAGGCGGTGCGGCGGGCTCTGCGGGACGCCGGAGCCGCGCTCGGCATAGCCCTGACCGGAGCGGTCAATCTGCTGGACCCCGAGACCGTCGTCCTCGGCGGGGCCCTCGCCGGGCTCTCCCCCTGGCTGCTGCCGTCGCTGAGCGACGAGCTGACGGGCCGTACGGCGGGACCCGCCTGCCCGGTCTCGGTGTCCGGGCTGGGCCCCGAGGGCCCGCTCCTGGGCGCGGCGCACTCGGTCGTCCGCGCCGTGCTGGACGACCCGGCGGTGGTCGGGGAACGACCCTGACGGCTCAGACGGCTCAGCCTCACCCGATCGGGTGGCCGAGTTGTCCACAGTCGCCGAGTCGTCCACGGAACCACCGCGCACCCTTCTGCCCAACTCGCCCGAGCCGTACCGTGAATCACACGAGGCGCGGCAGCCGGGACGTCACGGCGCAGCGCTCACCGGGCGAGGAGACACACGCGAGTCGGAGTCGGCTGACACCTGTCGGGGGGACACATGAGCGCGGAGACCAGCGGAACACTGCGGCGGGACGCCATCGGACTGCGTGAGGTGCTGTTCCAGAGCATCACGGCCATGGCACCGGCCGCCGCGGTGGCGGCCTCGATCCCTTCGGGCGCGGCCTTCGCGGGCGGCAGTCTGCCGCTGGCCGTGCTGATCGCGCTGGTGGCGTGCCTGTTCACGGCCTCCTGTGTGGCGGAACTGGCACGCGAGTTACCCGCCGCGGGCTCCGTGGCCACCTACGCGGCCCGCGGTCTGCACCCGGCGGTCGGCTTCCTCGTCGGCTGGGGCTACGTCTTCGTGGAGATGCTGGTCCCGCCGCTGCTCCTCCTCCAGCTCGGCTTCACCACGGCGGACACGTTGCACGAGGAGTGGTCCTCGTTCCCGTCGAGCCTGTGGTGGCCCTGGGCACTGGCGGGCGCCGCGGTGATCGCCGCCGCCGGTCTGCTCGGCGTGCGCGCCTCGGCCCGCTTCGGCACCGTTCTCGGAATCTTCGAGATCCTCGTCCTGGTGGTGTTCGCCGGCCTGCTCGTCGCGAAGGCGGGCGACGCCAACACCCTGTCCGTCTTCACCACCTCGCACACCGCGGACGGGTACTCCGGGGCCGGCGGTGTCCTCGCCGGGTCCGTGTACACGGTCCTGGCGTTCGCCGGGTTCGAGGCCGCGGCGCCGCTCGCGGAGGAGACACGCGACCCCCGCCGGACGATGCACCGGGCGGTCCTCGGGGCGGCTCTGGGGATCGGTCTGTTCTACGTGGTCACGACGTACGCCATGACCGTGTACGTCGGCCCGGAGCGGTTCGGCGGCTTCGGCGCGTCGGGCGCCTCGTCGTGGGAGGGCGTGGCCCGGGCCTCGTTCGGCCTCTTCTGGGTGCTGGTGTTCCTGGCGGTGGTCAACTCGACGATCGCCAACGCCAACGCCTGCGCCAACGTCGCGACCCGCACGGCCTTCGCCCTGGCCCGGATCCGGGTGTTGCCCCGCCTGCTCGCCACCCTGCACCCCCGGCACCGCTCCCCCGTCGCCGGCATCGCGGTCCAGACCGTCGTCGCCGTCGGCGCGGTCCTCGGGCTCGGCTTCGCCTACGACCCGGTGACCGCGTTCCTGCTCCTGGCCACGGTGATCGTCACGGTCGTGGTGGGCGTCTACATCGTCGTGAACGTGGCCTGCGCCGGTCACTTCCTGCGGGGCGGCCGGCAGTCGTTCAAGCCGGTACGGCACCTGGTGTTCCCCGTGCTGGGGATCACCGCGTTCGTCCCCGCGCTGCTGACCGCCGCCGGGATCCCGGCGTTCGACTTCGTGACGGAGCTGTCGGCGCCGGTGTCGTACGCCGGACCGGTGGTCGGTTGCTGGATGGCGGCCGGTGTGGTGGTCCTCGTGGTACTGATACGGCGTCATCCCGAGCGGATAGCCGAGACCGCGCGGGTGCACCTCGACGAACCCGACGCGGTCGACAGCACGCCGGACGGGGCAGTGCCCCGCTGACGGCCGCCGCCCGGACGGCCGGGCGGCGAAGCCCAGGCGAGGCCGGACGCGGGCGATACGCCCCGGCTGCCCCCACAACCGTTCGGGCACCACTGAGCAGTTCCGCAGCGGCTTCCCGAAGGCTCCTTGCTCATGGCTCCGCTCGTTCCGCCCCCCGCAGAAGGGACCGATGCCACGATGACCGATCCGCGGATCCTGAAGGTGCGCCCGGGACCGGAGGACTACGCCTGGACGTTCGGCGGTGCACCCCCGGTGGCCCGTATCACTCCCGGAACGGTTCTCGACCTCTACACGGAGGACTGCTTCGCCGGCCGGGTGCGGTCCGAGAAGGACCTCGTCTCCGAGGTCTGCGAGTTCCCCTTCCTCAACCCCCAGACCGGCCCCTTCCACGTGGAGGGTGCCGAGCCCGGGGACACGGTGGCCGTGCACTTCGTGTCCGTCGAACCGGCCAGAGACTGGGCCGCGTCGACCACCGTGCCCCTGTTCGGCGCGCTCACCTCCACCCATGCCACGGCGACGCTGCAGTCCCCGCTGCCGGAGCGGGTCTGGATCTGGCAGCTCGACCGCACCCGGCGCACCGCCCTCTTCCGGGCACGGGACAGCGACCTGGAGCTGGAACTGCCGCTCGACCCGATGCACGGCACGGTGGGCGTGGCGCCCGCCAACCTGGAGGTGCGCTCGGCCCTGGTGCCGGACGCGCACGGCGGGAACATGGACACTCCCGAGATGCGGGCGGGGGTGACCTGCTATCTGGGGGTCAATGTCGAGGGCGCGCTGCTGAGCCTCGGCGACGGCCACGCGCGGCAGGGAGAGGGCGAGACCTGCGGGGTGGCCGTGGAGTGCGCCATGAACACCGTGGTGATCGTCGACCTGCTCAAGGACGTCGCCACGCCCTGGCCCCGACTGGAATCGGACACGCATCTGATCTCGACCGGATCGGCGCGCCCACTGGAGGACGCGTTCCGGATATCGCAGCTTGACCTGGTGCGATGGCTGGTACGCGACTACGGGTTCAGCGAACTGGACGCATACCAGTTCGCGACCCAGGCGGTCGAATCGCCGGTGGCCAACGTGTGCGACACCAACTACACGTGCGTGGCCAAGCTCCGCAAGGAGTGGCTGCCCGGGCGAGAGCCCTACCGCGGTCTGCACGCCCAACTGCGTGAGACCGCCCGGAAACTCCGCCTCTGACGTCGCATCAGCCGCTCCGCGCGAGTCCTCAGCCCCGCACGACGAAAAAGCGCCACATAGCCCCACACCCCCCACACCCCCCACAGCTTCCGAAAGGCAGCCGCCGATGGACAGCAACCGGCCCCGACCGCAGCTCAGCAGACGACGGATCCTGAGGGGCGCGGTCGTCGCCGCCGTACCCGCCGTCCTGCTCCCCGACGCCCGGGCGGGCGCGCGGACGGCCGTCGACTACCCGACGGCGGAGTGGCAGCCGGCCACCACCGCCAACTACACCTCGTCCGACCGGCCCGCGACCTACGCCGTCGACCGGGTGGTCATCCACATCACCCAGGAGACCTACCCGGACACCCTCGCCATCTTCCGGAACGCGCAGAAGGCCGTGTCGGCGCACTACCTGGTCCGCTCTGCGGACGGGCACGTCGCCCAGTGCGTGCGGGAGGCCGACGTCGCCTGGCACGCGGGCAACTGGGGCTACAACACCCGCAGCATCGGTATCGAGCACGAGGGGTGGGTGGACCAGCCCGCCTATCTCACCAACGCCCTCTACGAGCAGTCCGCGAAGCTGACCGCCTCGATCTGCGCGCGGTACGGCATCCCCAGGGACCGGGAGCACATCATCGGCCACTACCAGGTGCCGGGCACCGACCACACCGACCCGGGGCCCTACTGGGACTGGGTCCGCTACCTCAGACTGGTCAATTTCGCATAGCGGGCCGTCGAACCGGTTGTCCGCACGAACACGGCGAGTGACGATGGTGTCAGTCGTTTCACCGTCCGGGGAGGCCGTGTTGACCGATCCGTGGGTGGCCCTGGAACCGGGGGCCGATCCCGCCGAGCGAGTCCGGGTGCTGCGCCGCGCGCACGAGACGTTCACCACGGCGGGCGAGGTGGCCCGCCCGGTGCGTTCGGTGGTGGCCGAGTCGTGGCAGCGCAGCGCTCGGGCCGGGGTGGGGCCGGACGGCGGCGCGAGCGTGGAGCTGAGCGACGGCGACCTCGGCACCCACCGGGCGGAGCATCCGCTGGCCCGGGTGATGCCGCTGTTCCGGGAGCTGTTGGGCACGTTCGCGGCGGACGGGGAACACCTGCTGGCGGTCTGCGACGCGCACGGCAGGCTGCTGTGGGTCGAGGGGCATCCGGCGACGCGGCGCCGTGCGGACGGCATGAACTTCGTGCCGGGGGCGCGCTGGTCGGAGACCGCGGTCGGCACCAACGCTCCCGGCACCGCGGTCGCCCTGGACCGGCCGGTGCAGGTGTTCGCGGCCGAGCACTTCATACGGCGGGTCCAGCCGTGGACGTGCGCGGCCGCTCCGGTGCACGATCCGCACACCGGACGGGTGCTCGGCGCCGTCGACATCACCGGTGGCGACGGCCTGGCGCATCCGCACAGCCTGGGCTTCGTGCAGGCGGTGGCGCGGGCGGCCGAGTCGCAGCTCGCGCTGCTGGCACCACCGCGGCTCGGTGACGGCGGGGCTCTGCTCAGCGCGCTCGGCCGGGACGAGGCCGAGCTCCGCCTGGACGGGCGCCGGATCAGGCTCAGCCGCCGGCACAGCGAGATCCTCGTGCTGCTCGCCCGCCATCCCGAGGGGCTGTCCGGCGACGAGCTGCTGTGCGCGCTGTACGCCGACGAGTCGGTGACGCCGGTGACGCTGCGCGCCGAGCTGGCCCGGCTCAGGCGGCTGGTGGGGCCGGGGCTGCTGGCCTCCCGGCCGTACCGGCTGACGGCGGCCGTCGAGTCCGACGCCACCGTGGTGGAGCGGCGCCTCGAGGCAGGCGCGCTGATGTCGGCGGCGGAAGCGTACGCCGGTCCGCTGCTGCCGGGCTCCCAGGCCCCGGCGGTCGTACGGCTGCGGCGCCGGCTCGCCGACGGTCTGCGCACGGCGCTGATCGCCCACCGCGACCCGGACCTGCTGGCCGACTGGGCGCACGCGCCATGGGGCGAGGACGACCTGGAGGTGTGGCGGGCCCTGGCGGCGGTGCGGCCGGTGCCCGCGGTGCGGGCCCGGCTGGCTGCGCTGGAGACGGAGCTGGCCGCACCGGGCCGCCCGGTATCCTGGCCGCTCGGCGGCGCAACGTACTTGCAACGTCCGCCCGCCTAGCCTCGCGCCGAGAGCTGCCCAACGGCGGGCAGCGCTTCACCGGGAGGCAGACCAGCATGACCCGTTACGCGGCGCCCGGCTCCGAGGGCGCGATCGTCTCCTACCAGGCGCGCTACGACCACTTCATCGGCGGTGAGTACGTGCCGCCGGCGCGGGGGCAGTACTTCGAGAACCCGTCGCCGGTGAACGGGCAGCCGTTCACCGAGGTCGCGCGCGGTACCGCGGAGGACGTCGAGCGGGCGCTGGACGCGGCGCACGCGGCCGCGCCCGGATGGGGCCGTACGTCGGTCACGGAGCGGTCCGACATCCTGCGCAGGATCGCCGACCGCATGGAGGCGAACCTCGAATCGCTCGCCGTGGCGGAGAGCTGGGAGAACGGCAAGCCGGTGCGCGAGACGCTGGCGGCCGACATCCCGCTCGCCATCGACCACTTCCGCTACTTCGCGGGAGCGATCCGGGCGCAGGAGGGCTCGCTGGGCGAGATCGACGACGACACGGTGGCGTACCACTTCCACGAGCCGCTCGGCGTGGTCGCGCAGATCATCCCGTGGAACTTCCCGATCCTGATGGCCACCTGGAAGCTCGCCCCGGCGCTCGCCGCGGGCAACGCGGTGGTCCTCAAGCCGGCGGAGCAGACCCCGGCGTCCATCCACTACTGGATGAGCCTGATCGCGGACCTGCTGCCGCCGGGCGTGGTGAACATCGTCAACGGCTTCGGCGTGGAGGCGGGCAAGCCGCTGGCGTCCAGCCCGCGGGTGGCGAAGGTCGCGTTCACCGGGGAGACCACGACCGGGCGGCTGATCATGCAGTACGCCTCGGAGAACATCAAGCCGGTCACGCTGGAGCTCGGCGGCAAGTCGCCGAACATCTTCTTCGACGACGTCTGGGCGCAGGACGACGACTTCCGGGACAAGGCGCTCGAGGGCTTCACCATGTTCGCGCTGAACCAGGGCGAGGTGTGCACCTGTCCCTCGCGGGCGCTGGTCCAGCGCGGGAACTACGCGGAGTTCCTGGAGGCGGCCGTGGCCCGCACCCGGCAGATCAAGCCGGGGCACCCCCTCGACACGGACACGATGATCGGCGCGCAGGCCTCCAACGACCAGCTGGAGAAGATCCTCTCCTACCTGGACATCGGCCGGCAGGAGGGCGCCAAGGTCCTCACCGGTGGCGAGCGCGTCGAGTACGACGGCGAGCTGAAGGGCGGCTACTACGTCCAGCCGACCATCTTCGAGGGCGACAACCGGATGCGGGTCTTCCAGGAGGAGATCTTCGGTCCGGTGGTGTCGGTGGCGTCCTTCGACGACTTCGACGACGCCATCAAGATCGCGAACGACACGCTCTACGGGCTGGGCGCGGGCGTGTGGACCCGTGACATGAACACCGCCTACCGGGCAGGGCGTGCGATCCAGGCGGGCCGTGTCTGGACCAACTGCTACCACGCCTACCCGGCGCACGCGGCGTTCGGCGGCTACAAGCAGTCCGGCATCGGCCGCGAGACGCACAAGATGATGCTCGAGCACTACCAGCAGACGAAGAACCTGCTGGTGAGCTACTCGCCGAAGAAGCTGGGCTTCTTCTAGACGCCTGCGAAAAGGCGCCTGACGGGGTTTTCACCCGTCAGGCGCCTTTCGCGCAACCCGCTGCACCGGCTGCGTGCCTCCCCGGCGGAGCATGCGGACCGCCGCCTGATGGCCCGCCGAGCCCTGCGGGGCCGCCACGACCGCGGGGGCCGGACGCCTGGCGGGCAGCCTGGCTCCGGTGCGACGGTCGTGAGCCGGTCCCGGTGCCCGGGTCAGGGCGGCCGGGTCTGGGGACCGGGGCTCTTCTTTCCTCGCGCGCATGCCGAAGCCTCCGTATCGCTGGATATCGCTCGATATCGCCCGATCAGGACCGCTGGAAGAACTCCACCTCCGCCAGAGCCAGGTGGCGGCCCGGTGCCAGGCCGGTGGCCGAGCGCAGGACCAGGCGTACCGTCTTCACGTCGCTGATTCCGGTGGGGAACGGCTGCGAGCCCGGCTTGTCGCTGAGGGCCAGCCGCTTGTCGTACCGCTCTCCGTCCTGCGTCGTCACCTCAAGGTCGATCTGCAGTGCGCGTCCCTCGCGGGCGTACTCCTCCGGTGCCTTGGACGCGCCGTTGGTGATGAGCAGGTCGACCATCCGGAACGGCTTGGCGAAGACGTACGTCACCGAGGCGCCCGGCGCGGGCGCGCCCCAGTAGCGGTTGGCCAGCCCGTCCGTGGTGTTCTTCGCCGGGTGCCCGGGGACCTCGGCGCTCGCCCTGGTGCGTGCCGGGGTCACGGGCCTGGGGTCGGACAGCTTGTCCCGGGTGTCCTCGAACAGGGCGCGTCCGGCCGGCAGCAGCAGGACGGCGCCCGCGCACAGAGCCAGCACCACGGCGAGGATCACCAGGAGCCGCACCCCCCGGCCCGAACTCGCCCGCACCCGGCGGCGGAACGGCCACACGGTCCGCCACCACGGCAGCGGGTCGGCCTTCGCGGTGGGCTTCAGCGGGGCCGCACAGCGCCGGCAGAACCGGCGGTCCGGCTGGTTGGGCGTGCCGCAGGAGGGACAGGGTCTCCCCTCCACTTCCTCCGTCACCGCTGCGGGCCGTACTACGGGGCGTGGAGCCTGCGGTTTCGCGGGCTGTACCGCCACGATGGGCTGCGGCGCCGGTGCCTCGGGGGCGGCCGGGGGCCGGGGGCCTGTCGCTTCCCGGCTGCTCGGAGGGGGTGCGGTGGGGCGGTGCGGGGGTGTGGCCCGGGCCTGCAGGGGTCGTGGTGGTGCAACGGATACGCCGGGAGCGGGCTCATCTCCCGTAGGGGGTACGGCGCTTGCGGACCCGTCGGCCGTTCCTGAGCGGGCGGACACGGGTGCCACCGTGGGCGCGGGCGTCGTCGGCGCGGGTGGCGTGGTGGGGCGAGCTGCTCGGGCTTCGTCGGTGCGGGGGGTCTCGGCGGTCCCGGGGGTCTCCTCGTCGCCGCTCGCCGGGCGGTGTTCGGGGATGGAGGGCTCGGTGCGGGCGTCGGCGGGTCCGGACTGGGGCGGAGGGCTCGTCGTGTCGTCCTGGCCGGGCCGGGCGCCCGGACGCTCGTCGGCCCCGGAAGGTGAGGCAGGGCCCTGCGTCGTGCTCGGCCCGCCGGCCTCGCTCCGGGTCCGGCCGGTCAGCCGGCTGCGCAACGACGAGGTGCAGGGAGGTGCGGCGGACGGGGACGCGTCCGCCGTAGGCGATGCGGGGGCCGGGGCGGGATCCAGGGCGGCCGGGGGCTGCGAGGATGCGCTCGGTCGCGGTTCCGACCGCTGCGGTTCCGGCGACGTGGCCGTTGGCGTGCTCGCGGCCGGCGGATCGTCCGACCAGCCCAGGTACGCGCCGCAGTTGCCGCAGAAGTCGTCCCCGGGGCCGTTGGACGCCCCGCAGGCGGGACATGCGCGCATGGCGTCACCTCCCTTCGTCGGCGGGTGGGCCGGGCAGGACCTCCACCCGGCAGACGGTGTGCACCGGGCACATGGCCCGGACGATCTCGCGGACGCGGTGCACGTCCACCTGCGCCTCGCGGTCCGGCCACACCCGGACCAGGGGTTCGCCGGGGGGCTCGGGCGGCAGGTCGGCTCCGGCGGTGTGCGACCACCACGCGCCGCCGTCGTCGGTCACCTCGGCGTGCACGCCGAGCGCGAGGTGCAGGGCTTCGACCAGGCCGCGCCTGGTGCCGCGCCACCGGTGCAGCTCCACCGCGCGGACGACCGCCTCGCGGCGCAGTTCCACGGGCCACCGCGGGTCGTCGTCGGCGCCCACCCAGGACGCCAGCCAGGCCAGGAAGTCCGTCGGGGTGACCCGGGGATCGAGGTAGGCGGGCAGGTTGTCGAGGGTCGCGAACACGGGGGCGAGGACGGTGTCGAGGCCGGCGGTGAAGCGTTGCGCGAAGTCGTCGTCGGCGTACAGGGCGGGCAGTTGCCCGCCGATCGGGTGACGGCTCGGCAGGCCGGGTACGGCGGCCCGGCTCATCTCCCCGCCTCCGGCTCGAAGGCCGTGACGACCACCTGGTGCTGGTAGGAGAAGACCAGCGCACCCGCGGCCACGTCGACGCGGTCCACCGGAGCGCCGCGCCGCCCGGTGATCGGGTCGGCGGGGAACAGCCGGATCTCCTCGATCAGCGCGTTGCCGGTGGCGCGTTGCAGCACGCCGAACACCTCCCCGTACTGCACCGGCCGCCCGAACGGCCATCCGGTGCCGTCCGGTCCGCCGTGCAGCGGGTTGAGGTGGCGGAACAGTGCGGCGAGCGCCGCGTCGCGCACTCCGGCGGTGTCGCCCGGTGCCGCCGCGAGCCGGGCCACGACGGTGACGCCCTGGTAGACCGGCGGCTCGACGACGAGGCGGGTGCCGATCAGGCGTCGCTCGTCGAGGCTCGCGGTGATCGCCCGGAGCACCTGGTCGGAGGGGATCAGCTGCTCGAAACGGAGCCGGTCGTCGCCCTCGTCGGCGACCGCGTCCGGCACCACAAGGACCCGTACCGCACCCGCGCCGCCCTCCGCGGCGGGCAGACAGCGGACCCGGCGCACCGAGGGCGCCGCCTGGCGGCTGATGACCTCGTAGTCCTCGGCGGTCACCGCGCGCTCCTGCATCCGCAGGGCGTCCGGAGCCCGCAGCTTGGCGTTGGCGAGGGTCTCGCCGGCTACGCCGCCGCGCGCCGCCTCCCGGTTGGTGACCCGGGCGATGTACGGAACGGAGCTGAGCAGCACGGAGATCGCGCCGCGCGCGACGTTGCCCGCCGGCCCGCCACCGGTGCGGTAGCGGGCCACCCGGATCCGGGCGCCCTTGGGCGGTACGGCGCCGCACTGCCGCAGCGTGCCGTCGGGCTCGCGCAGCACCGGCGGGAAGCCGAACTCGCCGTTGGTGGCGTCCACGCGGACGTGCCGGTCGTCGGGCCCGGAGCGGCCGAAGTGCTCGACGACCTCCCAGCGTTGCCAGCCCTCGGCCGAGGACACCTCCACCACGGGGGGCTCTCCGTCGAGGAGGACCGGCGGGCGGCCGAGCCGGAACGTCTGCCCTGCGACCCCCTCCGAGGTGCCGAGCGGCACGTCGGTCACGGTCTCGGCGTGTTCGACGGACATGGTGCCGCCCACGGTGAACACCGCCGCCTCGCGCACCGTCGGGGACTCCGAGTAGAACGGCTGGCCCGGTTCCGCCTCGGTGACGCGGCAGCGCAGCCAGCCGGCCCGGGTGCCGCCGATCACCGACGCCGTGTGTCCGGCCGGTACGTGGACGATGACCTCGCCGGGCCGGTTCAGGCCGCCGGTGGTGTCCTCGCCGGTCTCGCACACCCGCCAGCCGCCGCCGTCCCACGCCTCCCACACCAGCGGGGGCTGGCGCGGGTCCACGCCGACGCCCTCGACGCGGCTGTCCAGGTGCACCGCGACGACGCAGCGCGGCACCGCCGTCGGCAGGCCGAACAGCAGCGCGTCGCCCGGCTCCGGTGCCGCCTGGAAGCAGGGCACGTCGCTGCCCTCGTTGATCTCCCTGGTCCGGTCGGTCTGCTCGCCGGTCCGGGACGCGGTCACCAGACGCGTCAACTCGCTCGGCAGGATGTGCAGTTCGTCCTTGGTCGCGAACACCACGGGCTCGTCGCTCTCGCCGCGCACGGTCGTCACCTCGGTGCCCGCGGGCAGCACCACTGTGTCGGGCTGCGGCGCCGACAGCCAGAAGTCGACGTCGGCGGCGGCCGCGGCCGGCGGGAACAGCCGGATGTCCAGCAGGTCGAGGAACGCGGTGTAGTTCTTGTCCGGGACCCGGTTCAGCCGGTACAGCAGCTGGTCCACGAGATAGGCGAACGTCTCGATCAGGGTGACGCCCGGGTCGGAGACGTTGTGGTCGGTCCACTCCGGGGCGCGCTGCTGCACGTACCGCTTCGCCTCGTCGACGAGTTGCTGGAACCGGCGGTCGTCCAGGTTGGGGGAGGGCAGGGCCATCAGTCGGCGACCAATTCCTCGGCCCCCTCCTCGGAGGGGATCGTGTAGAAGGGAAAGACCAGGTTGCGCCGGTCGTTGGTGGAACGCAGGGTGTAGTGCACGTCGATGTAGAGGGTGCCGTCCTCGATCGCGTCGAAGGCGACCACCACGTCGTCCACCGCGATGCGCGGCTCCCACCGCTCCAGGGCCTCGCGCACCTGCTGCGCGATACGTCCGGCGGTGGCGCCGTCGCCGGGGGCGAAGACGTAGTCGTGGATGCCGCAGCCGAACTCGGGGCGCATCGGGCGTTCGCCGGGTGCCGTGCCGAGCACGAGGCGGATCGCCTCCTCGATCTCCTGTTCCCGCTCGACCATGCCGATGCCGCCGGTCGGCCCGACCCGCAGCGGGAAGCCCCAGCCCCGTCCGATGAACCGCTCGCTCATCACACGCCCCCGATCAGGACGTTCATGGCGCCGGTCACGATCTGCGCGCCGCACGACGTCTGGTCGCGTGCGCGTGCGGCCGGCAGCCCGCCGATGAGGACCGTGCCCGCGGTGACAGCGGCCGGGTTGGGCATGATCACGTTGCCCGGCCCCAGGGCCAGGTGCGGGGGCATGGCGCAGGTGTGCACGCTGCCCACGACCGCGGCGGGGCGGCCTCCGATCAGCACGGTCGCCACCTTCAGGGCCGCGCCGGGCGGCGGGGTGGCGATCACACCGCCGTGGTTGGTGGGGTCACCGGTACGGGCTGCGGCTGGCATGCGGTGCTCCTTGCGGCAGGTAGGGGACTGGGGTCAGTTGATCCGGATGAGCTTGGCCTTGAGGACGCCGAGCAGACCGCCGTCGACGGTGACGCCCGTGCGGCCCTTGATGTTCACGTACTGGCTGCCGTCGATGTCCACGGTGCGGCCGCCGATCTTCACTCCGACCCTGCCGTCGATGTCCACGTTCCGGCCCGACACGCTCACGTCGCCCTGTCGTGCATCCAGGGTGATGCCGTTTTTGTCGAGCACGACGGAGGAGAGGGGTTTTGTACCGCCCTTCGCGGCGTACACCGTCAGCTCGATCCGGTCGCGCCGGTTGTCGAGGAACACTTCGAGGCGCTCGTCGGCGGACCTGAGCCGGACGCCCGACCTGCCCGGAGCCCTCGCGTCCAGCAACTCGACCCGGTGCCCCGAACGCGACACGATGGAGCGGCGGTTGACCTTCCCGGTGGTCTTGTCGATCAGCGGGATGTCGTGCGGCGACGGCTTGTCCACGCCGTTGTAGAGGCCGCCGATGACGTACGGGCTGTCCAGCAGTCCCTGTTCGAAGCCCACCAGGACCTCGTCGTTGACCTCGGGGCTCACCACTCCCCCGCCGCCCTTGCCGCCCCACTGCACGGTGCGCACCCAGTCGGTGACGTAAGTGTCGTCCAGCCAGGGGAACTTCAGCCGCACCCCGCCGTTCTGAGCGCCGCCCTGCTCGCGTACGTCCGTCACCACGCCGATCGCCAGACCCGGCATGCGCGGGCCGCGGCCCGGCGCGTTGGCACCGGTCACCAGGCCCGTCAGGGAGCGGTCCGGGCTGGCGCTGACCCACACCGTCGTCCGGTATCCGCCGTGCGGCTCCAGGACGTGCTGCACCGCCGTCGCCGTGTACTTGCCGGAGAACGCCTGCCCGACGTTGCCGAGCGCCACGGGCTTGCCCGCCCGCAGCCGGGGGTTGCCCTCGGCCAGCACCTCCAACTCGCCGAACCCCGCGCTGACCTGATCGGCCACGGCGTCGGCGACCGCGGTCGTCTCGGCCTGGGTGCGGTACGGGGTGTCCGTGACGGTCAGCTTGGACGACGTGCCGAACCGGGCGGCGAGGGCCGGGCTCAGCCCCGGCACCACCGTGTCGCTGTTCACCGACGGCTTGCGGGCCACCAGTGGCTTCTTGGTGGTGACGTCCCAGCCGCGCACCTCCACCTGCGAGGCCCCGTCCGCGGCCGACAGGGAGGCCCGCAGCGCCAGCAGGTTCCGCCCGTACTCCAGCACCATCGGGTTCCGCGTGGCCGGGGTCGAGGGCGCGGGCGCGCCGGACGCCTTCTCGGGCTTGGTGAACTGCAGCACGCCCTTGTCGTCGACGCGCACCTGCGCGCCGCTCTCGCCCGCCAGGAACTGCAGGAAGTCCCAGTCGGACACGTTCGCCTGCGAGAGCTGCTTGTAGGTGACCGGCGCGGCCTCCACGGTCCCGCAGGTCAGCCCGGCCCCGGCGGCGACCTTGCGGACGATCGCCGACGCCGTCATGTTCCGGTACGCCACCACCTTGCGGCCCCGCTGCAGGCGGTGCGCCTTGGAGTAGGCGCGCACCACGGTGAACGAGCCGGTGCTGTCCCGGTCGACCTCCATGCCGGTCACCTCGCCGTTGAACAGCCGCTCGCGCGCCTGCCCGGACACGGTGACCACCGACACCTTGAGCGGGGTGCCGAGGGTGATGCCGGTCGACTGCAGGAACTCGTGGTCGGGGTCGCGGAAGGTGAGCACCGCCGCGTCGGGCAGGCCCACGTTCTCGTCGACCACGCAGCTCACCAGCTGGGCGGCCCAGATCGGCGGAAGTTCGCCGGGTGTCTCCACGACGGGGTCCGCCGCGAACGACCGGCCGCCCCGTGCCTCGGGTGTGGTCACCGCTCCTCCTCAGCGCCCGCGTCGCTGAGCCCCGGCACCACCAGTTCGGTGCCGGGTTCGAGCGCCATGGGGTCGTCGATGTCGTTCGCCTCCGCGATGGCCCGCCAGGCCGTCGCGTCGCCGTACTCCCGCCAGGCCAGCAGGGCCAGGCTGTCGCCCGCCACGACGATGTGCGTGCTGCGGGCGGTGCGCGCGCCGGACGTCGGGTTCTGGCCCGGCGGATCGACACTCGCCTCCTCGATGGACAGCGAGCAGGTGGCCCGCAGCGGCTTTCCGTCCACGTCGAACAGCGTGTACGACACCGACAGGCTGGAGAGCACCCCGTCGAAGGAGGTCGTCCGGGCGGTCCCCCATTCGAACCGCACCCAGGGGCTGGCCGGTTTCTTGCGGCCCAGGCTGGCCTTGGTCGGCACGCACCCCTTCATCAGCTTCTCCACCGCCTTCTCCACGGAGTTGTCGTGGGTGGCGGTGGCGTCCAGGAACACCTCAAGGCTCAGCGTGCGCGGGCCGCTGCCGACGAACTCGGGCAGCGCGGACTCCCCCGCCATCCGGGACGGGGTGCGTCGCCACTCGGTGGTCTTGCTCAACTGCAGCGTGGAGGGGTTGAACTGGAGGTTGAGCTGCGTGATCGTCCCACCGGGCTTCGCGCCGACGGAGGTCGGTGGCTCCTTCAGGGTCAGCTGGGCCCTGGTCCGACTGGAGCGGAGCGCTGCACACATGTCGGGACCTCCTGTCCGGGGGCGTAGGGGTAAGTCTCAGGGGCGGGGGCGGGTGGGAGCGGTGCGTGCCGGCGGGTCAGGACGGGCGCAGCCCCTGGTGGGCGATCTCCAGGGTCTCCACCGCCGCCTCGGAGTTGGCGGGGTCGAAGGAGGGGCCCTGCCAGCGCACCGGGACGATCCCGGACACCTGCCAGCTGATGATCCGGGTCAGGTCCGGCTTCAGCGCCACGATCTCGCCGTCCTTGGGCGTCACCCGCTTCAGCGTCTCGTCGAGCCAGCGGGCGATCTTCGCCGTATCGGCCGTGACCGGCCGGCTCAGCGTGATGTTCGACCAGGTCACGCGGCCGGGCAGGTGCCAGGTGAACCCGTTGTTGCCGCCCTCCGCGTAGCTCTCCATCTCGACCTCGGCGCCCATGCCGGAGCAGGTGTGGAAGGCGCCCAGGTCGTTGCCGCCGATGGCGAGCTTGAAGAACACGCTCGTGGCGAAGATGTTGTCGGTCATGCGTCGGTCATCCGTTCCGTGCGCTCACGTTCCACGCCCTCAGCGGCGTCCGTCGTAGGGGCGGCCCGTGCGTTCCCGGCCGCGCCGCAGCTCGGTGCGGAGCAGCCGGGCCATCGGGTCGAGCAGGCGCCGCGCGAGGTCGTCCAGGTCGAGACCGGGGTCCTTCGGTGCCTCGGCGCGCTGCTCCGCGTTCTTGCCGGAGGCGGACGAGGTGGAGGACGAGCGCGAACGGCCGTGCGCCGGGGCTTTTTTCGCCGTGTCGCCCATGAGCAGGCCGGCGGCGGACGGCGTGGCGGCCGGTCGCGAACCTCCGCGGGCCCGGTCCCGCTCCGCCTTCGTCGTCGCGCCCATGAGCAGGCCTGCGCCGGTGGTGTCGGTGATGTCGCGCTGGACGGGGGTCGCCGTCCCGCCGCTCCCGCCGGTCACCGGAAGGACCACGGGGACGGGCTGAGCCGATGCCGGGGCGTTCGCCGGGCGGTCAGCGAGCTGCGGCGCCTGCGGGGCGGTGACCGGCAGGGATCGGGCCGGGACGGCGGGGGCCGGGCCGACCGGCCCCGGACCCGGCGGTGCGGGCCGGACGACCGGGACACGCTGGACGGGGCTGGGGGAACCTGCCGGACCTGCCGAGTCGGCGCCTCGTACGCCCGGGTTCTCCCGTCCGGCGGGCGGCGCGGCCACGGCCCGCCGGACCTGAGGGGTCGCCGGGGCGACCGGGGACGGCCCTGGCGTCGGACGCCCGGGGTCGGCCTGCGGGGCAGCCGGTACGCCCGGCCAGCGCGCCGCCACCACGGGACGGCCGCCGGAGCGGGCGGCGACGGGCGGTGCCGCGCCTTCAGTGGCCCGGGTGCTCAGGGTGAGCGGCCGGTCGGGGAGCAGTTGGAGCGTGCGGGGTGCCGCCGGGCCGGAGGGCGCTCCGGGGCGGGTGACGGTGAGCGGGGGCGCACTGTGCGGCTGAGCGCCTCCGGTCGCCCCGGCTACGGCTCGGGCGACGACGACCGGGCTCGGCGAACCAGGGCCCCGGGGCCGCTGCCCGCCGGACGAGGCCGGACCGCCGGACCTCGTACCGGGCAGTCGTACGTCTCCTGCCGGGCTTTCCGGGGTTACGGCAGCCGCGGGTGCCGCTGCGGACGGCATCACCAACGGCGTTGCGTGCCCGCTCCCGTGGCCCGCGCCCCCCGGCGACGCGGCGCCCCCGGCAGAGGAGTCGTCCGCGGAACGGCGCTGGACCACGTCGCCCGCCCCCAGCAGCGGCGCCTCCGCTCCGGCGGTGGCGGGCGTTCGGTCGCCAACAGTCGCAGACGGCAACGGAGTTGTGTGGGATTTGCCGCCCTGTGCCGGAGCACGCTGGACGGCGGGAGCGCGGGACGCGGTGGCGCCGGGCACATCAGCGCTGGGCGGCAGCGCGGACAGCGGAGCGCCCAGGCCGCCGCGCACCCGGGCGCCGTTGGGGGCGCGGTGGGCCGTTCCCTGGGCGCCGCCGCCGTATTCGTGCGGGCGCGAGGTGCCGGCCGTGTCGTCCGCCTGGCGCTGGACGACAGGCATCGCCGCGCCGGGGACGGTGCTTGAAGTGGGGGCGGTGGCGCCGGGCAGCTCGGCGCTGGGCGGCAGGGCGGACAGCGGAGCGCCCAGGCCGCCACGCACGCGGGCGCCGTCCGGGGCATTCTGCGCGCCGCTGTCGTGCAGGCGCGGCGTGTCGGCCATCTCGTCCGCCTGGCGCTGGACGACAGGCAGCGTCGGACCGGGCGAGGTGCCCGAACCGGGGGCGGTGGCGCCGGGCAGCTCGGCACTCGGCGGCAGCGCGGACAGCGGAGCGCCCAGGCCGCCACGCACGCGGGCGCCGTCCGGGGCATTCTGCGCGCCGCTGTCGTGCAGGCGCGGCGTGTCGGCCATCTCGTCCGCCTGGCGCTGGACGACAGGCAGCGTCGGACCGGGCGAGGTGCCTGAACCGGGGGCGGTGGCGCCGGGCAGCTCGGCACTCGGCGGCAGCGCGGACAGCGGAGCGCCCAGACCACCGCGCACCCGGGTGCCGCCGGAGGCAGCCGGCTCCGCCCCTTGCGCACCGGCCACGTCCGGGCCCTCCGCCTGACGCTGGACGACAGGCAACGCCGGGCCGGACGCGGTGTGCGGCGCCGGAGCGTCCTCCGTCAACGGCGCAACGGAGTCGGGCAGTTCGCGCGACGGGGCGCCGAGAGGCGCGCGGCTCGGCTCGCTCGTGGCGGCGCGCTGTACGGCGGCGGTGGTGGCGTTGCCGGGTGCCGGAGTGGCGGCGGGCCGCAGCGCGGTGACGCGGCGTACCGGTCCGGACATGCGCCGGGCGACAGTCAGGGAAGGTGCCACCGGGACGGCCCGGACGGCCGGGCCGGAAGGCGTACGGCCCCCGGAACCGGACGGCGCCCGCGACACGGGCCGGGACGCTCCACCGTCCGCGGCCGTGCCCGGGAGCACCGACACACGCCGTACCAGAGGAATCGCCGGAGCGGCCGTCGTCCGGTGGTCCGGGTCGGCGGGGGGCACGACCGGATCGGCACCCGGCAGCGCGGCACGCTGGACCGGCGGCGAGGACGGGGAGAGCGCGGCGGGGGATTCGGCGGACGCAAGGCCGCGGGTCTGGGGGGAGTCGCCCGAACTTCTCTTCGTCGCAGAGCTGTCGCCCCCAGAGCGCGCCACCGCGGGCTTTCGCCCGGGTCGACCGTCCGCCGCTCCCGTACCGCTCCGAGGAGAGCGTACGGCGACGGATGCCGGACTCCCGGCATCCGACGCACCGTCCGCCTCGTCACCCGCCCCCTCCGGGCGCAGCGCCCGGAGCAGCAGTGGGCCCCCGCCGGCCCGGGTGGCCTGCGGGGTGGCAGGACGGGCGACGCCGCGCACCAGACCGGTCGGGGCGGCGGACAGCACCGCGTGGCCGAGACCCGAGTCGAACGACGGGTTCTGCCAGGAGGCGAGGCCCGCACGGAAGGCGAGCCCGTCGCTCACCCCGAGCGGGGAGCGGGCCACGGTGAGCTGCGGCGGCGCGGTGCGACGCCAGCCGCCGTCCCAGTCGCCGGGCACGGAGGAACCCCGGCCGCCGGGCTCGCCGCGGTCAGTACCGTCGCCGGCTGTGCCCCGGTCCGGGCCGTCGCCGGCCGGACCGCTCCCCGCGGCGCCGGAGCGGTCCGCACCCGGACGGCGTGCGGTGTCCGGCGCGGCGGCCCGGCGGCGCAGTCTGTCCCGCCATGCCATGCGTTCAACCGCCTTCGTTCACGCGGGTGTTGATGCGGGCGATCTCGGCGACCCACTGCCGGCGCTCGTCGTGGGTCAGGTCGAGGATCTCCTCGCGCTGCCAGTGGAAGTGGTAGGCGATGTACGCGATCTCCTCCCGGAGCCGGGGAAGGGCGTACGTCACGATTCCCCCAGGCGCCCACCCGAGAGGTCGACCTCGAAGCCGCCCTCGCAGTGCGGGCAGGTCACCGCGGCGCGGGTGTGGCCCTCGCTGTTGACCCGGCGGTAGAAGTCCTGGAGGAACGCGACGTCGGTGGCGTACATCCGCTCCACGACCCCGGCGTGCACGTCCGTGATCGAGCCGATCCGGGTGATCACCTGGCTCAGCAGCACCACGCTCAGGTACGCCGGGTTCTCCTTGACCCGCAGGTCGATCTGGGGCCGCAGTTCGTCCCGGGCGGTGGCCAGGCGCATCGAGCCGTGCCGGTGCACCGTGCCGTCGTCGTCCACGTACCCGCGCGGCAGCTCGAACTCGAACTCCGTGCGCAGCCCGTGGTCCTCCCGGCGCGGCGGGGCGGCGGCCGGGGTGGCCGCCGCCTGCTGCTCCGATGTCTGGGCGGGCGCCGTCGCCTGGAGGATCTCCTCCAGGTTGCCCGCCGTGACCGTACGGCGCCTCATTCGACGACGATCTCCTCGAACGTGATCGTGACGGACTCGGTGGCCGGGGCGGACTCGCCCGCCTTCAGCGACGGGCCCTCCCACTTGGAGGCCCAGCCCTGCATCAGCTGGATGCGGCGGACCGTGTTGCCCTCGGTGTCCTTGATCTCGATGGTGAGGTTCTGCCGCGCGGTGTTGACGGCCCCGTTGTTCAGGGTCTCCTTGATCCACTTGGTGAACTCGCTGCTCTGGTCGAGTCCCCGGGTGATCGTGATCTCGCCGGCCTGCCGCGCTCCGGGCTGCTTGCGGATGATCTGCTTGCCCTCGGCGCTGACCTGCTTGACCTCGACGACCTCCTCCTCGACGGTCAGCCCGCTGATCTCCTGGATCGACTCGACCAGGTAGCCACCGAGCTGCACGCCGAAGACGTGGGTGGAAAGAGCATCGCCCGTTGCCATGACTGTCTGTCACCTTTCCTTGCTGACCCGCAGGTCACTCGTCGATGAGGCTGGTGCTGTCGGAGAACTGGGCCAGCCGGAACACCACGAACTCGGCGGGCTTGACCGGCGAGACGCCGATCTCACACACGACGCGGCCCTGGTCGATGGATTCCTGCGGGTTGTTGTCGCGGTCGCACTTCACGTAGAACGCCTCTTCGGCGGTACGGCCGAACAGGGCTCCCCGGCGCCACTCCTCGGTGAGGAACGCGGTGACATTGCGCCGGATGCTGGACCACAGCCGGTCGTCGTTCGGCTCGAAGACCACCCACTGGGTGCCCAGGAGGATGGATTCCTCCAGGTAGTTGAACAGGCGGCGCACGTTCAGGTAGCGCCAGGCCGGGTCGGAGGAGAGGGTGCGGGCACCCCAGATCCGGATGCCCCGGCCGGGGAAGGCCCGTACGCAGTTCACGCCGATCGGGTTCAGCAGGTCCTGCTCGCCCTTGCTGAGCCGGACCTCCAGGTCCACCGCGCCGCGGATCACCTCGTTGGCGGGCGCCTTGTGCACGCCGCGTTCGGCGTCGCTGCGGGCCCAGACACCGGCGATGTGACCGCTCGGCGGGACGGTGGTGTTGTGCCCGGCGACCGGGTCGAAGACCCGCACCCACGGGTAGTAGAGGCTGGCGTAGCGGGAGTCGTAGCCCGCCTCGTCGTTGCGCCAGGTGCGCACCTGCTGGGCGGAGAGCCCGGGCGGGGTGTCCAGGACGGCCACCCGGTCGCCCATCTGCTCGCAGTGCGAGATGACGGCGAGCTGCACGGTGCGTACGCCCTCGGCGTCGATGTCGCCGCGCTGGTGGGCGCTCATCAGGTCCGGCACGGCGACCATGGTGATCTCGTCGATGGTCTCCAGGCCGGCGAACCCGGTGCGGGCCGCGGCGTCGCCGACGTACTCGGCGGGGTCGAGGCGGACCACCTCGCCGGAGCCGTTCGCGGCGACCCCGTCCGGGGCGTCGGGGAGGGCCACGGTCTGGGCGGCGGGCTTGCTCTGGGCGGTGCCCCGCTGCTCGGTGACCTCGATCAGCTTGGAGGCGCGGGCCTGGTTGACCAGGTACCCCCTGACGTTCTTGCGGGTGGAGGCCTCGTAGGTCTCCGCCACTTGGTCGCCCTGGCGGACCAGCACCTTGAAGCGGTCCTCCGGCGGGTTCTCACCGTCCGCGTCGGCGATCTCCACCGACACACCGGAGACGCCCGGCTTGGCCGCGACCAGGAAGCCGCCGAGCTCCACCGACTCCACGGCCTTGATGCCCTGACGCCGTTGGCCGCTGGCCGCGGACGGGGCGGAGGCGTCCTCGGCGGAGCCGCCGATGCGCACCACGTACGCGGCGCCGCCGCCGTTGGCGAAGTAGCCGTAGACCGCGTGGGCGAGGTAGGTGCCCTCGGTGAAACCACCGAACGTCTGGGAGTACTGGTCCCAGCTGGTGACCAGCGTCGGCGCGTGGAAGGGGCCGCGCTCGGCGAACCCGACGAACGCGGCGACGGCGGTGCCGACCCCTTCGATCGGTCGGGCACCGGACTGCACCTCCTCCACGTACACACCCGGGGTGAGGTACGTCGGCATGCTTGCTCCTTCACGTCCTTGCGGGCACCTGTGTCCAGGCCGAGTCTGCGGGGCGGGTGCGGCGGGCGGCAGGGACCCGGGGACCTGGTCGGGGGCAGGCCCGCTGCCTTTCCGTACCTCCCGCACGGACCGTCCGGACATCACCCGCCTTTGCCCTCGCACTGCCCGTGCGGACCTGGACGCCCGGTCGGCTCGTGCTGTCGACTGGGGGCTGCAGCAGAAGCGCGCCGACGAGGAGGCAGCAGATGCAGAGGTCCGGACGGCGTACCGGGGAGACCGAGGCCGAGCAGCCGGTGCGCGGCGTAGCCGCCGCCCGACGGGAGACGTCCTCGGCCGGCGCCGCCGTCCCGCCCCCGCTCACCGCCGACGTGCTGCGGGCGGCGCAGGGCGGCGCGGGCAACGCCGCGGTGACCGGCATGATCGCCCGCCGCGCCCGACGCGCGCCCGCCCAGGAGCACGCCGGGGTGCACGAGGACGCTCACTCGGCGCATCAGCACGGCGCGGGACACCTCCGGGAAGCCGCGGCGCAGCCAGGCGCCGCCGACGCGGTGAACTCCGTGGTGCGGTCCGCCGGCAGCCGACTGCCCGCCTCGCTGCAGCGGGAGATGGAAGCCCGCTTCTCGGGCGAGGACTTCTCCGACGTCGCGGTCCACACCGGCGCCGCTGCCCGGCGTTCCGCCGAGGCGGTCGGCGCCGAGGCGTACACCACCGGCACCCGTCACATCGTGTTGCGCGGCGCGATCGACAAGAAGACCCTCGCGCACGAACTGGAGCACGTCCGCCAGCAGCGTGCAGGAGCCGTGGCCGGTACCGACGACGGCAGCGGCCTGAGCATCAGCGACCCCTCCGACCGGTTCGAAAGGTCGGCCGAACGCAAGGCCGAGCAGGTGATGCGGGGCGGAGCGGACGTCCAGCGCTCCGAGGACCACACCACCGACGCCGTGCACCGGACGACCGAGGCGTCGGCCGAGGTGCAGCGCATGCCCCCCAAGAAGAAGCAGTCGAAAAAGCCGGCGGGGGACAACCCACCCGCCGCAGCGGCCACTTCCTCGAAGACCGTGTTCGAGGAAATAATGGAGTACTTCGAGGGACGCAGCGAAGAATTCAAGGCAAAGAAGCAGAACGAGAAGGAGTACATCCTCGAACAGATCGGAATCGAACCCGGAGGGGATCTTTTCACGCTCGACGAAGTAAAGAATGACGAGTCGATGCTGGACGCTCTTCTCGCGGAGATCGAAACCGCGAAACACGCGTCCGGCTTCGCGGGTACGGGCGGCGGCAGCAGTGACTGGGCGGCGAGCGCGGTCACTTCGGCACATGCGGACATGCGGGCGGACCATCCGATCTGGGGCGACAGGACGACCCTCCATCACAAGATCTCCCGTAGCGAGTTGGACGCTGTACTCGCCTCGGCCGAGAGGGACAGGGCGAACGCGAAACCGCTGTTCGAGTTCCTGGACGAGGTACGGGCGGTACTCGGCTCGACCGCGGGGAACAAAAAAGCCCTGCACAACATGCCGGCCAACCTGGAAATGGGACCGGCGAGTGACACGAGGACAGGCGACCCGGGGTCCGGAAGCGACTTCAACTACACGCCTGAGGGCGCGATGACGCCACGGTCGAGCGAGTTGAAGGACGCACTGAGCTTGGCGAACGCGCCCGCCGTCGACTGGGGGGCCGTTGCGGACAAGCTGAGGGAGGCGCAGCGCCTTCACGAAAAGGAGTACGGAGGCGCGATACTCTCCCCGCCCGCCCTCGAACGGTGGGAGAAAGTGGGCGCCAAGTGGAAGAAGGCCTCCGACTGAGGTCTTCCGTGTCGAGACCGGGGGGAGACGGTTCCGCCTTCTTCGGGCCCCGCCGCCCGCGTCTCAGGCGTCGAGGGCGTCCGCCAGGTAAGGCCCGAACTCGCCCTCCAGGACCAGCCGTCCCAGCTTGCGGTACTCCTGCGCGACGGCCCTCACCAGCTGCCGCATTCTGAGCGGGCTGCCGGACTCCGCAGCGAGGTAGGCCGCGGTCACCGCGCAGGCCCGGATGGAGCCGCCGGCCAGTTCGAAGCGGTCCGCGCAGAAGGCGAGGTCCAGGTCCTCGGCCCGGGGCAGCCGGTCGCCCAGGCACCGTTCCCACAGGGCGAGGCGCTGGCCGGCGTCGGGCACCGGGAAGTCCGCCACCACGTCCAGGCGGCGGGTGAAGGCCTCGTCCAGGTTGGCTCGCAGGTTGGTGGTCAGCACCGCGATCCCGTCGAACGACTCCATGCGCTGCAGCAGGTACGCCGACTCGATGTTGGCGTGCCGGTCGTGCGCGCCCTTCACCTCGGAGCGCTTGCCGAAGATCGCGTCGGCCTCGTCGAAGAGCAGCACCGCGTTGACCGCGGACGCCTCGGTGAAGATCCGCTCCAGGTTCTTCTCGGTCTCCCCCACGTACTTGTCGACGACCGTGGACAGGTCCACCACGTACAGGTCCATGCCCAGGTCCGCCGCGACGACCTCGGCGGACATGGTCTTGCCGGTGCCCGACTCGCCGGCGAACAGCGCGATCACGCCGCGCCCGCGGCCGCCGCCGGGCCGCATCCCCCACTGCCCGAGCACCTGCTCGCGATGGCGGGCGCGCAGCGCGAGTTCGCGCAGCCGCCGGTGAGTGGTCGGGGGCAGCACGAGGTCGTCCCAGCCGACTCCCGGCTCCACGCGGCGGGCGAGCCGGTCGAGCCCGGCGCCGTTCTGGGCCCGTACGGCGGTGCGCAGGTCGTCGGGGAGGACCGGGCGGCCCGCGAGGGTGGCCGTGCGGACCGCCACGTCGGCGGCGCGGCGCAACTGCCCGGAATCCAGACGGTGCGCGGCGACCGCGCGGGCGAGCTCATCGGCGTCGCCGGGCCCGGAGCCGTTGCCGAAGCCATGGCCAGGGCTGTCACCGGCGGCCCGGTCGAGGGCGTGCCGCCAACGCGCGGCCTGCCGCTCGGGAGTGGGCGCCGGCACGGTCAGGACCACGGGGGTGTCGGCAGCCCACAGCGGGTCCCAGCCGAGGGTGCCGTGCGTGAGCAGGGGAATCCCGCGCAGCGGCGAACACAACGCCCCCAGCGTGCGGGCCCGTTCGGCGGGTTCCCCGGGCAGTGCTTCCAGGGGGCCGAGGACGACCCCGGCACCCGTCAGGCGGGCTTCGAGCGCGGCCACGCGGGCGAGCGCCGGTACGTCGCCGGGGCGCCGGGCGAGTGCCGCTGCGTCCAGGACGAGCGGGCGCAGCCCGGCCGCGTGCAGGGCTGCTACGGCCAGCCCCTCGGCGTCGCCGCCCCGGCTGCGCAGTTGGACGAGGCCGGTGCCGGCCGCGGCCGCGGCCCGGTGGACGTCCGCCGCCTCGGCGGTCGGGTCCTCGCGGACCTCGCCGAGCACCCCGGCGAGCCGGGCATCGGGCTGCGCGCTCCCCAGGAGGTGTCCGGTGACCCGGTCGGGAACCACCAACACTCGGGACAGCGGAGGCCGTTCGGGCTCGGTGACCTCCACCAGACCACTCGCGACCAGCGCCGCTCCGGGAGCCAGCCGGAAGCGCGCGGACGCCGCCCCCGCGAGCCCGCACAGCTCCAGGGCGAGCCCGACCGTGGGCCGACGACGCGTCAGGTCGTCGTTGAGGTAGCCGTAGAGCCGTTCGAACCGTGCGTCCAGGTCGGGCGCCACCGCGACGAGCAGCAGGTCCAGATCCAGCGAGGACAGGCCGAACCGCACGGCGAGACCGCCGAGGACGGAGCCGGCCGGGGGATGCGGGGGTTCGTGAGCGGGTACGTCGAGGCCGCCCGGTTCGTCCAGGACGCGGGCGACTGCCTCGGGAGTGAGGTACTGGCCACGGTAGGGGTCGTCGGGATCGGGATCGGCGGCGCGCCGGACGGCCACCGCGTGCCGCACCCGTTCCTCGACCATGCGGAGCCGCACCCACAGGTGCTCCACTTCAGTGACCGCCTCGGCAGTGTGCGTCACGGCTGGCGGTCCCCCCTGCGGCGGCGACGGGCGGGCGCGGGCGGGCGTTCACGCGGGCCCGTGTAGCCGCCGTCCGGACCGGGGTCACTTGTTTCCGTGTAGCGCAGCCTGCGCCCCGGCCCCGCGTCCTCGCCGCGGGAGGTGGCGCGCACGACGAGGCCTTCGGTGACCGGCGGTGCGGCGGCCTTGGTGATGCCGGCGAGCGGCGCCCGCACCCGCAGCGAGAGGGAGGCCTTCAGCTCGCCGCCCATGGCCGACCACACGTCGGAGGCGGCCGGTGCGTCGGACCCGGTTCCGGCGGTGTCCAGGCCCACGGTCAGGCCGAGTTCGGCGAGCGTGCCGGTGAGCAGCCGAGCGGGCAGCGTGTCGGTGCTCACCAGCGTCGCGAGCACCTGCGACAGCAGCCGGTGTTCGTCCTGCGGGCGGGTCGCCCACGCCGTGACCAGGTACGTCAGCTCGAACCAGCGCGGCGGGGAACGCCGCGCCACGAGGTGGCCGTCCTCGTCGTACACCTCTCCGGAGCCGCTGCCGCGCCGGACGGCGTCCTCCCGGATGTCGTACAGGAAGACGCAGACCGTCGGGGCGCTGCGGCGTGCGGCCCAGTCCCGGGTGGGGGCGTCGAAGACGACGTCGACGCCCGACGCCTCCAGGCCGGACTCGCCGAGCAGCCGGCGCAGCCCCTCGTCGACCTCGTGGATCACCGGCGGGTCACCTCGTCCGGCGGCTGCACGCTGCCGGTGACCACCAGGAAGTCGGTCGTCACCGGGGAGAACCCGGGGCCCTTGGCGGTGATGATCCGGGGCCCGGTCTCGTCCTTGGCGAGGATGAGCAGCTGGCCGGTGAAGGTGCCGTTCGGCAGCGGAGTGGTGGGCGCCGCCGCCGCGGTGATCCCCGGCTTCCAGGTGAACCGCACCGGCACGCCCGGCGGGAAGTCCTTGCCGCGCACCGAGGTGACGAAGCCGGGCCTGCCGATCGCCGGCACCGCGATGATGCGCGGCTGGAGGATGCGCAGCCGCTCCCGGGAGCTGTTGTCGCCCTTGTCGGCGTCCGTCCCGGTGGTGGTCAGCGTGCCGGTGACGTGGGTGGTCAGCGCCTTCCTGGGGCTGAGGACGACCCGCACGACGGTGCTCGCGCCCTGGTCCAGGTCCGGCAGCGCGCACACCCAGTTCTTGTCGCAGCCCTCCGGCGGCCCGCTGTTCGGGATGCTCTTGGGCAGGCCGATGTGCAGCCGCAGTCCGGTCGCCAGCGCGTTGCGGCCGTTGCGCACGGTGTACGTGACCACGACCCGCCCGCCGACGTATCCGGGGTTCGGCTGGGCGGTGAGGCGGAGACCGGGCCCGGCGTCGGGCTCACCCGGAGCCGGGGGCACGGTGGGCGGAGAGGTGGGTGTCGGCGTCGGCGTCGGTGTCGGGGTGGGTGTCGGCGTGGGTGTCGGGGGCGTGGCCTGGACGACCGGCACCACGGTGCGGCCCGTGTTGTCGCTGGGCTGCGGATCGAGGACGGTGCCGGTGACCGACCAGTCGATCGGCGCGTTGCCGGGGGTGACCCCGGTGACGGTGACGGTCACGGGCACGGTGGTGCCGGGCGGCACGACACCGACGGTGCACTGGAGGGAGGCGGCGTGGCAGGTGCCGCCGGGATAGGTCAGCCTGGTGATCTGCACGCCGGTCGGCGGGGCGACGGTCAGCTCGGTGCCGGGGGAGGCAGCGGGGCCGTTGTTGACGACGTCGACACGAATGGTGGTGGTCCTGCCGACGGTGACCGCCGGGACGGTGCCGGGCGCGTTCACCGCGAGGTCCACGGACTGCTGGACGCTGGGTTCCTTCTGCCGGCCCCCGAGCTCCGCGGTGAGCGGGGTGAGGTCGCCGGACGCGACGTCCAACAAGCGCAGTTTCTCGGCGCTGTTGGCGGCGACCTCGGCACGGGAGCTGATCACCAGGCCCTTGCCGTCGGCCGTCCAGGCGGCGTCCCGGGGCTGGAACGGACCGGTGGCCGAGGTGTCCGGCAGATCCGTCCGGCAGGCGCCGGGGACGTTGCGCGCGGCGGTGGGCAGCAGAACCTTGCAGTCGTCGCCCGACAGGGACGTCAGGAGGATGCCGTCGCGTTCGTCGACCGCGCCGCCGCCGCTCTTGCGGTTGAAGGCGATGGTGAGGCCGTCCGGGGAGAACGCCGGACTGTCGTCGATGACCTGGCAGTTGCCCGGGCAGATCGTGGCGCTCAGGTCGCGCTGCCGGTCCAGGTGGTTCACCGGCGCGGTCCAGATGTGCTTGTTGCCGCCGCTCCCGCCGATCACCTCGTTGCGGGTGAAGGCCAGGGTGGTGCCGTCGGAGGACCAGGTGGGCTGGGCGTCCTCGCCCTGCTGCTGCCCGGCCGGCGGGGTGATCCGGCCGGTGATCGCGCCGGTCGCCGCGTCGGCGATCAGGATGCGGCTGGGGCCCGCGGCGTCCCCGACGCCGCCCGGCGACGTCCGGGTGAAGGCGAGGTACTTGCCGTCCGGGGAGAACGTCGGGTCGGTGTCCCAGTCCGTCGCGCCGCGTCCCGCGAGGGGCATGGCCTGCGCGTTGGTGCCGTCGGCGTCCGCGAGCCAGATCCGTTCGATCCGCTGGTTGTCGGCGTCTGTCTCGAAGCGGGTGACGACGATCCGGCGGCCGTCGGGCGTGTAGTTCTGCCGCTCGGTCCACGGGTCGAAGCCGGCGGCGGGCCGGAACAGCGGGTCCTTGGTGGGATCGGTGTTGGTGTCGGCAGCCGGGTCCTCGTTGAGGAGCGTCAGGTTCAGGTCGCGTGGGTCGGACCCGTCGATGCGGGCGTCCTGCAGCGTCACCACGTGCGGATCGGCCGCCGAGTCGCGCTCCACCACCACGCCGCCGCCGTTGACCGGTCCCAGCCAGGTGGGTGAGAGGACCTCCCGGTTCTCGTTGAGCACCAGCCCGGGCTCCGTGTCCGCGTGTGCGGTCGACTTGAACACGTGGTCGTAGTCGCCCTCGCACGTGCAGGTGGTCTCGGGGCTGAGGAACACCAACTGGTCCCCGTCGGGCAACCACGATGCCCCGTGGGCACGCCACCCCGCGTAATCGCCCGCGAAGAGCGCCTCGTCACTGGTCCCGTCGGTGATCCGCAGCCGGGGCACGGACTGCCCGTTCTCGGTGGTGGTGGAGGTGTACGCGATCCAGTCCCGGTTCACGTCGTCGTTCACCGGGTTCCACGCCGGCTCGGAGGCCGTGCCCTGCGCCGGGGAGGTGATCCGGGTGGCGGTGCCGCCGTTCAGGGGTCGTACGTAGATCTGCTCGCCGACCAGCGGATCGCTGTCGCCGCTGTACGCGATGCGCTGCCCGTCGGGGGAGACCGTCGGGCACTCCTCGTTGGCGGGGGTGTCGGTGAGCCGCGTCAGGCCGGTGCCGTCGGTGCGCACCAGCCACAGGTCGCGCTGCGTCCCGCCGCCGGTGCCGCCGGGTTCGGCCGAGTCGAACACCACGGACTGCCCGTCCGGCGTCAGCCGGGGGTGCGCCGCGTCCCGGCCGGTGGTCAGACGCCGTACCGAACCGTCCGCGGCCCGCAGGTAGACCTGCGGCTTCTTCTCGTCGCGGCGGCTCGCGAAGACCACTTGGTCACCGAGCGCGGACGGCTGCACATCGTTGTGGACGGGGCCGTCGCCGAACAGCGGTGTGCTGGAGGTGGTCGAGGCCACCGTGCCGAGGCTGCGGTGCCGGGTGCCCGCGTACGCGACGCGGGTGTCCGTGGCGTCGTCCGCGCGCGGGGCGGAGGCGGCGCTGCCCTGTCCGGAGGCCGCCGTCACCCCGAGCAGCGGGATCAGCAGCAGCAACGACGTTCCGAGTCTCCCCAGGCGGTACCGGCCGCCGGGGTCAGCCGTTCCCATCACGGTCCCCTTCGCAGTCTGGTGCGGCATCCCGATGTGCCCATCCGGATCGCCTCCGCCACCCTGTACCGGACGTGCGCGCCCCGGCAGGGCGGCGGGGCCGTACCCGAGGGAAACGCGCGGTGCGCTTTCGGGCAGTGCGGGTTTCCCGTAGGTCGCTCCCGGCTTGTTGCCCCTACGGCGTCAACGCCGTTGTCAGATGAGTCCGTTGCGCAGTGCGTAGCCCACCGCGTGGGATCGGTTGCGCAGTTGGAGACGCGTGATTATCTCGTGCAGGACGTTCTTGACGGTCCGTTCCGAGTACGAGGTCTTGCGGGCGATCTCCGCGGTGTCCAAGCCCTCCGACACCAGGCGCAGCATGTCCGCCTCGCGCGTGGTCAGCGTGGACAGCGACAGGCCCCGCGGGTCGAGCGCCGAGCGCTGGAGGCTGCTCACATGGCTGAGCAGCTTGCCGAGCAGGTCGCCGGGGAGCACACCCTCCCCGTTGGCTATCGCCTGGACCAGCTGCAGAAGTTGGTCCTGGTGCGCGTCGGAGCGCCGCAGCACCGCCGCGACGCCGCACTCTATGACGCGTTGCAGCGCGCCGGATCCGAGGGTGCCGACCACGAGGCCGGTGCGGGTGGCGGTGTTGAGCCGCAGCCGGTCCAGCAGGGACGCCACGTCATCGTCCACGGTGTCCACGACCACCAGTGACGCCTGGGCCCGCTCCGCGTCGGCGTCGTCGAGCAGGTCGACCTCGGGGCGCTGGCGCAGCTGGTGGACGACGCCGACACGCAGGACCGGATCGGCGGCGTACACGGCCACCGTCACCCTGCTCCGGTGTCCGGGCAGGCTCTTGTCTTGTGCACAGGACATGGGAGTTCTACCTGTTTCATGAATTCGTGGGGGGCTGGGCGCTGAGACGATGCGAGCACCGGAGGGCGGCGCGCGGGCTGCGACGGGAAGCATCAACGCCCCCTGGATACATAAGAGTTGCCGGTGACTGTCGGGGCATCGCGACTGCCCGCACCTTGCCCTCGCGTTCCTCGCCGCACGCCCGGACGTGTTTCTACGGTGGTAGGCGTGACGCCTTCCGCAGCCTCTTCCGGCCCTGGTGCGCCCGGCCTCGACATCCCGGCCGTGACCGTGACACCGGGTGACACCGCCACGACGACTCTGACCGTCCGCAACGACAGCGACATCGTGGAGGCGTACAGCCTGGAGGTCGTCGGGGACTGCGCCTCCTGGACCACCGTCGAACCCGCCCGGGTCTCGCTCTACCCCGGCACCTCCGAAACGGTGACGCTCCGTCTGGAACCGCCGCGCTCCCCGGAGATCCGGGCCGGCGAGATGCCGCTGGGTGTGCGGGTCCTGCCGGCCGAGCACCCCGATGCGGTGCAGGTCCTCGAAACCACCGTGCACATCGAGGAGTTCCGCGAGCTGCGCACCGAGCTGGCCCCGCGCCGCCGGCGCGGCTGGCTGCGCGGCCGCTACCGGCTGGCGGTCCGGAACCAGGGCAACACCCCGGCGCAGGTGGGCTTCACCCCCGGGCAGGCCGGCGAGGAGCTGGCGTTCGCCTTCAACCCGGCGAAGCCGAAGCTGGAGCCCGGCGAGTCGGTGGAGGTCGGACTGCGCGTCCGCACCGGCAAACCCGTGTGGTTCGGCTCCCCGGTGGTGTGGCCGTTCACCGTCGACACCTCCGAGGACCGGGACCAGGACGAACAACCCGGCTCGGACGACACCGTTGTCCGGACGCCACTGGACGCCGAGTTCGTCCAGATCCCGGTCTTCCCCAAGTGGCTGCTCGCACTGCTCGCCGCACTGCTCGCACTGCTGATCGCCTGGTTCGCGCTGGTCCGTCCGGCGGTGCGCAGCGCAGCCAAGGACGCGGCCGACGAGGCGGTCCAGGCACGGCCCACGCCCGCCGGACAGCAGACTCCCGGCGGCGGCGCCGGTTCGGCCGGTCCCCGGCACCCAGGGGTCGGGCGCGTCGGCCGGAGCGGGCGGCGGCTCGGGCGCCGGCGGCTCGGCCGGCGGTGGCGGCACCTCGACCGGCAACGGCAGCGGCAGCGGCAGCGGCCAGCAGAGCTCGCAGACCATCGACGTGCAGACGGCGAGCGGGGAGACCAAGACCGGCACCTACACGGTGCCCAAGGGCAGCGTCTTCGGGGTCACGGACATCGTCGTCGCCAACTTCCAGGGCGACGAGGGGGTGTTGACGATCTCCTTCGGCGACCGCAAGATCACCACTATCGCGATGGAGACCTTCCGCAACCAGGACTACCACTGGGTCACCCCCATCAAGATCCCCGAGGGCGATGCCGTGTCCATCGAGGTGACCTGCAATAAGCCGGGCACCCCGGCCACCGGCCTTCGGGCAAAGGGCTGTCACGAGGTCCTGAACGTGAGCGGCCTGCTCGGCAGCACCAAGCAATGACTCGAACCTCTCCACTTGCAACCCATTGTCGATCGATGAAGACGCGATCTGCCAAGCGCTGGGTCTTCTTTCGCTCGGATCGGTCCTGAAATCGACAGACCAGGTCTGAAAACCAGCAACCGGCAACCCCAGGTCAGGGGCCTGGGGTTGCTTTGTTGCACGGGTCGACTGCCGATCCCGCGCTGTCCTGGCATGGTCGACCGGCCGAGGGGCGACGCAGATCCCCACCACCCCGTCCCCTGAGCGAGGGGGACGTCGGGCGTCCCGAGCCCTCAGCAGGGGCCGCCCGTCGAACGCCGGTCCGGCCACTCCTGGGGCGACCGGATACAGTGCGCGGGACGGCAGCCCGGTCAGGAGGGGAAGCGTGACCGACACCAGCAACACCCGGCCCGCCGCAGGTGCGGCCCGGGCGCCGCGGCCGAGCCGGCTGCACCGCCTGATGCGCTACATCCCCATGATCGCCCCCGTCCTGCTGTGGGCCGTGCCGTGCTGGGTACTGCTGTACGGCGGCCAGCAGTGGCCGCCGGGCGTCACGACCGCCGGCACCGTTCTGTTCGTCCTCGGCCTCTTCGGCATGCCGCTCGCGATGATGCGCGGCCACGGCCGGCGCCAGCAGGACCGGGCGGCGATCATCGGCGACACCCTGCTGGGCACCAGCTGGGTCCTGTTCACCTGGTCCGTACTGCTCGGCGTCTTCCTGCGGCTCGCGCTGACCCTGGCCGGCGTCGGCGGGAGCCAGGACCGGGCCCGCATCGTCACCTGGGCCGTTCTCGGCGTGGCCGCCGTCCTGCTCGTCTGGGGGTACGCCGAGGCCCGCCGCGTGCCCCGCGTGCGCCGGCTCGACGTGCGGCTGCCACGGCTGGGGGCCGGACTGGACGGCCTGCGCGTCGCCCTCATCACCGACACCCACTACGGCCCGCTCGACCGCGCCCGCTGGTCGGAGCGGGTGTGCGAGACGGTGAACACGCTCGAGGCCGACCTGGTCTGCCACACCGGCGACATCGCGGACGGCACGGCCGAGCGCCGCCGCGCCCAGGCCGTTCCCCTCGGCACCGTGCGGGCCACCCACGCCCGGGTGTACGTCACCGGCAACCACGAGTACTACAGCGAGGCCCAGGGCTGGGTCGACCTGATGGACGAGCTGGGCTGGGAACCGCTGCGCAACCGCCACCTGCTGCTCGAACGCGGCGGCGACACCCTCGTGGTCGCCGGGGTGGACGACGTCACCGCCGAGTCCTCCGGCCTCGAAGGCCACCGCGCCCACCTCACCGGCGCCCTGCACGGCGCCGACCCCGACCTGCCCGTCCTGCTCCTCGCCCACCAGCCCAAGTTCGTCGACCGGGCGGCAGCCGCGGGCATCGACCTCCAGCTCTCCGGCCACACCCACGGCGGCCAGATCTGGCCCTTCCACCACCTGGTCCGCATCGACCAGCCCGTCCTCGCCGGCCTCAGCCGCCACGGGGCGCGCACCCTCCTCTACACCAGCCGCGGCACCGGCTTCTGGGGGCCGCCGTTCCGCGTCTTCGCCCCCAGCGAGATCACCCTGCTCGTGCTCCGCTCCCCGCAGTCGCCCACCTCGCCGTAGCGCTCGGCGGGCCGGCGCACCCCGGGCGCACGCCCGCGCACGCGGGTCGGCGCAGCGTTCAGGTCCCCGCCGAGAAGCGGGCCAGTTCCTCCGCGGCGCCGCGGGGCAGGTCGGCCAGCGCGGCCTCCGGCAGCCGGGTGATCACGGCGCGCAGCCGCGCGGCGGGTTCCGGCAGCAGGGTCCAGGCGGCGGGCGGGGCACTGACGGCGGCGAGCAGCAGGTCGCCCTCGTAGAAGTAGGCGTCGAGCAACGGTTCCTCCAGCAGCAGGCGCACGGCGAGCGGGAGGACGAACGGGAGCGCCACCCGCTGCGCCACGAGCATGCGCAGGTCCGCCGCACCGAGTGCGCCCAGGGGCACGCGCCGCAGCTCGTGCACGGTGCGCACCAGCCGGGTCGCGTCGGCGGGCGGCGGGGGCCATCGCGGCGGGTCCAGTTCGTCGAGCGTGCGGTCGAGGTGCAGCAGGTGGTCCACGGGGTCCATTCTCGCCGGAACGGGCACGGATGCGGGGCGTCGTCACGGCCGGTCGAGCGCCGTCGTCGGCCGCGCTCCGCCCATCGCCCATCGCCGACCGCCGGTCGCCAGTCGCCAGTCATCAGTGGCCACTGGCCAACCATCAGGCGCCAGCGCTCAGCCCTCAGCCCTCAGCCGTCTAGGCTCACGGGATGCGGCGCAGCGATGTCAGGCGGGAAGACGGAGCGTGGGTGGGGCTGTCCCTGGACGTGCGGGACCGCAGCCGGCCGGGTCTGTGCGTGTTCAGTGCGGGGCGGCGACTGCTGCTCGCCCAAGGGTCGCGGCCCGTCCTGCTCGCCGATGTCGACGTGCACCACGAGGGCGTGGACTTCTGGCGCACAGACGCGTGGTGACGGAGGGCAGGCTCAGCGCCGTCATCGACTTCGGCACCTCGGGCGTCGGCGACCCCGCCTGCGACCTGGTGATCGCCTGGACGATGTTCTCGGGCGGGAGCCGGGAGGCGTTCCGTGAGGCGGTCGGCCAGGACGACGGGACCTGGGCCAGGGCCCGCGGCTGGGCCCTGTGGAAGGCGCTGCTGGTGCTGTCCGGGTGCGTCGGCACGGACGAGGGCCTGGCCGCCGTCCACCGCCGGGTGGTCGACGAGGTCCTCGCCGACCACGCGCGTCACGCGTAGTCCGCGCCCGACGGGCACGCCGTCCCCCGGCCCGCACACCCTCCCCCGGCCCGGACACCTCGGGCAACCGCACGCCGTCCCGCGGCCCGGGAGCCGGGCGCGCGGGACGGTGGGGTGCCGGCGGTGGGTGCGGCAGGTCAGAGGGTCGTGCCGGGGTTGCCGGGGCGGATGCGGCCGCGCCAGGCACCGCTCTCGCCGTGCTGCTCGATGTAGTCCTTGAAGCGGTGCAGGTCGCCCTTGACCCGCCGGTCGATCACACCGAGCATGTCGCCGCTCTTCTCGGCGATGCCGCTGGGCTCGATCTCCATGGTGAGTTCCACCCGGGTGTGACCGTCGTCCAGGCGCTCGAACCGTACCGACCCGCGCTGCTGGGTGTCGCCGTCGACGGCCCGCCAGGTGATCCGGTCGTCGGGCAGCTGGTCGACGATCTCGGTGTCGAACTCGCGCCGCACTCCGCCGATCTTGGTGGTCCAGTGGTTGTGCCGGTCGTCGAGCTGCCGGACCTCCTCGACGCCCTCCATGAAGTTCGGGAAGTCCTCGAACTGGGTCCACTGGTTGTAGGCGGTGTGGACGGGGACGTCGACGTCGACGGATTTCCTGACCGTGCTCATGTCTGCCTCCTTGCCGCGGTCCAGGGCACCGGGCCGACCGCTGCGGCCCGGTGCGCGTGTGCGGCACCGGGTACCCGGATGAGCCACGGAAAGACCTCCGCACGCACGGTGACCGGCCCGACGCGCTGTGACAGGGCCGGAGCCCCGAGGTGCCGCGACAGGACCGGGGCCCGCCGCGCCGGAGTCGAGGGCACGCTGTGACAGGGCCGAGGGCCCGCTGTGCCCCCGCTGCGGCCCCCATTCGGGTGATCCGTCCTGGGGCCCGCCGCCCCCGGGGGCCCGGGAACACGGGCCCGTCCGGCGTTCCCCGGCCGAACGGGCGGCCGGTGCGAAGTGGCAGGGCGCCAGGAGCCGACCGAGACTGAACGCGGCGGTTCGTGATCAGCAAGGAACACGCGCCTCGAGCCCGACGGCTCGGTGGTCCTGCCTTCTGTGTCCGAGGTCCCCGGAACCCGCCACCGGTGGCTCTCGGCGACCCAGACGTCCTCCCAGGAGTTCGCATGGTGGAGCAGTCCTCCGAGGTCCACATAGCCGGGCCGGGTGACATGACCGGGCCGGGCGAACGCGCCGTCACCGCACGGAGCGACGCCGCCCCGGCGGGGACCGGCATCGAGAGAGCGCTCGCGGAGACCCTGGCCGATGTGATCAAGACGGAGCGGGTCGCGGTCGACGGTCACTTCTTCGACGACCTCGGTGCCAACTCCCTGGTCATGGCCCAGTTCTGCGCACGGGTCAGGAAGCGGGCCGACCTGCCGTCGCCGTCCATGAAGGACATCTACCGGCACCCCACGATCCGGAGCCTGGCGGCCGCCCTCGCGCAGTCCGCCCCGGTCGCCCCGCCGGTCTCCGCACCGGCCGCCGAACCGTCGGCGCCGGCGCACCAGCCGCCCCCGGGGACGTCGACGGACACGCACCGGCCGCACCATCTGCTCTGCGGCACGGCCCAGTTGCTCTTCTTCCTGGCCTACTCCGTGGTCGCCGGGTACGTCACCGCGAGCGGCTACGAGTGGATCGCCACCGGTTCCGGTCCGGCCGACGTCTATCTGCGTTCCCTCGTCTTCGGCGACCTCGGGTTCGTCGCGCTGTGCGCGTTCCCGGTCCTCGCCAAATGGGTGCTCGTCGGGCGCTGGAAGCCGGGCGACTTCCCCGTCTGGAGCCTGCCGTACCTGCGCTTCTGGCTCGTGAAGGTGCTGCTGCACGCGAATCCCGTGCTGCTCTTCATCGGGAATCCGCTGTACGTGCTGTACCTGCGGGCGCTGGGCGCGCGGATCGGCAAGGGCGTCACGATCCTGTCCCACTCCGTGCCGGTCTGCACCGACCTGCTGACGATCGGCTCGGGCACGGTGATCCGCAAGGACTCCTTCTTCCTCGGCTACCGGGCGCACGCGGGACGCATCCAGACGGGCCGTGTCACCTTCGGCCGCGACGCGTTCGTCGGCGAGAAGACCGTGGTGGACATCGACGCCTCCATCGGCGACGGCGCCCAGCTCGGCCACTCGTCCGCCCTGCACCGCGGCCAGGCGGTCCCGGACGGCGCGCGCTGGCACGGATCGCCGGCCCAGCCCGCCGACACCGACTACCTGCGGGTCCCCGCGGCCCCCTGCGGCTCCGCCCGCCGGACCTGGTTCGGCCTGGTCACGCTGGTGCAACTGTTCCTGCTGTACATCCCGCTGGCCGTGGGCGGGGTGTACATCCTGTTCACCGCCGTACCGGCCATCGGCAAGCGGCTGGACCCCCAGACGGCCGCGCTGTCCCGGCCGGAGCTGGTCACCGACGCGCTGACCCTGTCGCTGGCCCTGTTCAGCGGCTTCGTGATCCTCGGCCTCGTCGCCCTGTACACCGTGCCGCGCCTGCTGGCCCTGTTCGTCCGCCCCGACCGGGTGTACCCGCTCTACGGCTTCCACTACGCGGCACACCGGGCGACGGCCCGCATGACGAACATCAGGTTCTTCGCCTGGCTGTGCGGCGACAGTTCGTACATCGTGCACTACCTCCGCGGGCTCGGTTACGACCTGTCGCGGGTCGAGCAGACCGGGTCGAACTTCGGCACCGAGGTGCAGCACGAGACCCCCCTGCTGGTCTCGGTCGGCAGCGGGACGATGATCGCCGACGGCCTCTCCGTGGTGAACGCGGACTACTCCAGCACCTCGTTCCGGCTGTCCCGGGCGTCGATCGGCGCGCACAACTTCCTGGGCAACAACATCGCCTACCCCTCCGGTGGCCGGACGGGCGACGACTGCCTGCTCGCGACGAAGGTGATGGTGCCGATCGACGGCGAGGTCCGCACGGGCGTGGGGCTGCTCGGCTCGCCGTGCTTCGAGATCCCCCGCTCGGTGGACCGGGACACCCGGTTCGACCACCTGCGCACCGGCCGCACCCATGTCCGCCGGCTCGCCGCGAAGAACCGCTACAACCTGCGCTCGATGGCCCTGATGCTCTTCGTACGGTGGCTGCACACCTTCGCGCTCACGCTGTTCGCGCTCGTCTCCGTGGACCTGTACGGCGTGCTCGGGCACGTGGTGATCGCCGGCTACCTGGCGATCACGCTCGTGTTCTCCACCGCCTACTACATCCTGCTGGAGCGCTGCATCACCTCGTTCCGGGCCCTGCGTCCCCGGCTGTGCTCCATCTACGAGCCGTACTTCTGGTGGCACGAACGGCTGTGGAAGGTACCGGACCGGCACCTCAACATCTTCAACGGGACGCCCTTCAAGACCCTGGTCTGGCGGCTGCTCGGGGTGCGCATCGGGCGCGCGGTCTTCGACGACGGCTGCTACATGACCGAGCGGACGCTGACCACCATCGGTGACGGCTGCACCCTGAACGTCGGCAGCAAGGTCCAGTGCCACTCGCAGGAGGACGGCACCTTCAAGTCCGACGTCACCACGCTCGGGGCCGGCTGCACGCTGGGCGTCGGCTCCCACGTGCACTACGGCGTGACGATCGGCGACGGCGCGGTGCTGGCGCCCGACTCCTTCCTGATGAAGGGCGAGGAGATGCCCGCGTACGCCCGGTGGGGCGGCAACCCCGCCGTCGACATGCCGGACCCGGCGGAGCAGCACTCCGGCGTCGGCCGGGGCACGGCCCCGGCCGGCACCCTCACGGCCGGCAGCGACGCCCGCGCGCCGAGCAAGAGCTGACGACCCGTGACCGACGACCGAGAGCCGACTACCGAGCCGACGACCGAGAGCTGAGGAAGGCCATTCGATGGGAACGCACGTGGAAGCGGACCGCGAGTTCTGGCGCGGGGTGCTGACGGCCGGCGGCGCCACCGCGGTGCCGCGGTGGGTGCGGCGGCCCGTCCCGGGCACGGCCGAGCACGAGGTCGTGGTCCCGGACGGCGTGACGGACGCGGCGCGGGCGCTGGAGCGGCGCCTCGGCGTGCCGGTCAGCGCGCTGCTGCTGGCCGCCCACGCCAAGGTGCTGGCCGTGCTGTCCGGCGAGCCCGAGGTGGTGACCGGGTACGCCGCCGGGGTGCGCGGGGAGCCGCTGCCGTGCCGCCTGGTGGTGCCCGCCGGGTCGTGGAGCGCGCTGGTCTCGGCCGCGCGGCACGCCGAGGCCGAGGTGCTGGCCCACCGGGAGTACCCGGTGGAGGAGCTGCGCCGTGAACTGGGCGCGGCGGAGCCGCCGTACGAGGTGGTCTGCGGTCCGATGGAGGCCGCGGACACCCCGGCCGGCCGCGGCGCCCTGCATGTGCGGTGGTCCGACCGGGACGGCCGGCTCAGGCTGCGCCTGCGCTACCGCACCGACCTGCTGGACGCCGGGGCGGCCGCCCGGATCGGCGGCTACCACCTGACGGCGCTGCGGCTGATGACCGCCGACGTGGACGCCGAGCACGCGCGGCAGAGCCTGTTGTCCGCCGACGAGGTGCGCGAGCAGCTGGACGGGCTGGCCGGGCCGCACCGGCCGCTGCCGGACGCCCGCGCCCATGAGCTGTTCGAGGCGCGGGTGCGCGAGCGTCCCGGCGCGGTGGCGGCCGTGCACGGTGAGCGGGAGTGGACGTACGCGGAACTCAACGCGCGCGCCAACCGGCTGGCCCGGGCGCTGCTGGAGCGGGGGCTGGGCCGCGAGGACGTGGTCGCGGTGGTGACCGAGCGCAATCTGGACTGGCTGGCGGCCACGCTGGCGGTGTTCAAGGCGGGCGGTGTGTACCTGCCGGTCGAGCCGCACTTCCCGGCCGAACGCGTGGCCGCGACGCTGTCCCGGGCGGGCTGCCGGCTGGTGCTGACCGAGGCGGGCAGCACCGGCACCCTCGACGAGGCGCTGGCCACCCTGCCCGGGACGCGCCGGCTGCTGATCCACGACGCGTACGCCGAACCGCACGCCGACGGCGATCTCGGTGTCCGGGTCGACGCCGGCCAGCTCGCGTACATCTACTTCACGTCCGGCTCCACGGGCGAGCCCAAGGGGGCGATGTGCGAGCACGCGGGCATGCTCAACCACCTCCACGCCAAGATCGACGACCTGGGGATCGGCGAGGGCTGCGTGGTGGCGCAGACCGCGCCGCAGTGCTTCGACATCTCGCTGTGGCAGCTGGTGTCCGCGCTGCTGGTGGGCGGGCGGACGCTGCTGGTCGGCCAGGACGTGGTCGTGGACGTGGAGCGGTTCGTGGACACGCTGGTGCGCGGCCGGGTCGCCGTGGCCCAGCTCGTGCCCTCCTACCTGGAGGTCGTCGCCTCGTACCTGGAACGGCACCCGCGCCCGCTGCCCGACCTGCGGTACGTGTCGGTGACCGGCGAGGCGCTCAAACGGGAGCTGGCCCAGCGCTGGTTCGCGCTCCAGCCGGGGATCGCCCTGGTCAACGCCTACGGGCTGACCGAGACGTCGGACGACACCAACCACGAGGTGATGACCGAGGTGCCCGAGCGGGTGCTGCTGGGCCGGGCGGTCAACAACGTGCGCGTGTACGTGGTGGACGAGCACCTGGCCCTGGTGCCGCTCGGCGCCCCGGGTCTGATCGCGTTCGCCGGTGTCTGCGTGGGCCGCGGGTACGTCAACGATCCCGAGCGGACCCGCGAGGCGTACCGGGAGGACCCGTTCCGGCCGGGCGAGCGGCTGTACCTCGGCGGTGACTGGGGGCGCTGGCAGCCCGGCGGCAAGCTGGAGTTCCTCGGCCGGCGGGACAACCAGGTCAAGATCCGCGGCTTCCGCATCGAGATCGGCGAGATCGAGAACGCCCTGCTGCGGGTGGCCGGGGTGCGGGACGGCTCGGTGGTCTGCGCCGAGCGGGCCGACGGCGGCAAACACCTGATCGCCTTCTACACGGGCGAGGCGCGGGAGCCGGAGACACTGCGCGCGGCTCTCGGCCGGGTGCTGCCCGCCTACATGGTCCCCTCGGCCTTCCACCGGCGGGACGGCCTGCCGCTGACCGCCAACGGCAAGACCGACCGCAAGGCGCTGACCGCGCTGGCCGAACGCACCGCGCCGGACGACGGGGCCGGCGCGCCGGCGGAGCCGGACCGCGCCCCGCGTACACCGACCGAGCGGAAGCTGGCCGCGGCCTGGGCCGACGTGCTGGGCGTGCCCGAGCACCGGATCGGCCGGCAGGACCACTTCTTCGAGTCCGGCGGCACCTCCCTGTCGGCCGTACGGCTCACCATCGCGCTCGACCGCGCGGTGTCCTTGAAGGACATCACCCGGCACCCGGTCCTCGCCGACCTGGCCGTCCTGTTCGACGGCACGGCACGGCAGCGTCCTGAGCTGCTGCAACCTCTGTCGCGGCCGGGCGGCGCGCCGGAGTGCACGCTGGTGTGCTTCCCCTACGCGGGCGGCAACGCGGTGAACTACCAGCCGATGGCGAGCGCGCTGGCGGACAGCGGCATCGCGGTCCTCGCGGTGGACCTGCCCGGGCACGACCTGGCGGACCGGCACGAGCCTTTCGCGTCGATCGCGAAGGTCGCGGAGCGGGTCGCCGACGAGATCACCGCGCGCGGCCCGGGCCGGGTGATGCTGTGGGGCCACTCGTCGGGCGCGGCCGCGGCGCTGGAGACGGCGCGGCGGCTGCGGGAGCGCGGGGTGGAGGTGACCCGGGTGTTCATCGGCGCGCAGCTGCTCGGCACCGCCGCCGAGCGGCGTGCCGCCATCGGTGAACTGACCGGCGGCAGCGACGCCGAGATCGCCGCGCGGCTGACCGCCGACAGCGGCTACACCGAGCTGGCCGAGCTGAACGCCGGGCACGCCGAGCACATCGGGGCCGCCTACCGGCACGACTGCGTGTCCGCGCACCGCTGGTTCTGCGAGGCGCTGGAGGGCGTGCCGCCGGACCGGCTGGGCGTGCCGGTCTCGGTGGTCGTCGCCGCCGACGACCCGCACACCGCGGGGCACGCCGCGCACCACCGGGACTGGCTGCTGCTGGCCGAGCAGGTGGACCTGCACGAACTCGCCGACGGTGGCCACTACTTCCCCCGCACCCGGCCGGCCGAGGCGGCACAGGCCGTCCTGGGCGTCGTGGCCCCGCTGGCCCCGTCCTGAGCCCGGAGTCCCGAGCCATGAGCCCCGAGTCCTGAGCCGAGAGTCCTGAGCCGAGAGTCCTGAGCCGCGACGGAAGACACAACGGAAAGGGAGACCGACATGTCGTCCTCACCCCTGGCAGCACCCCTCGACGTGGAGCTGCGGCCGGACAGACCCGCGGTCCTGCACGTCGATCCCCCACCGGACCTGCCGGGCTGGGCGGCCGCGCACCGCGAGTCGCTGCGCGCGCTGATCACCGAGCACGGAGCGCTGGTCGTGCGCGGCCTCGGGCTGCGCGAGGCGCCGCAGACCGGTGCCGTGTTCACGGGCCTCGCCGGTGAACTGATGGCGGAGCGGGAGGCGTTCGCGCCGCGCGACGCCTACGGGCAGGGGGTGTACTCCTCCACGGCCTGGCCGGCCAACCAGCCGATGTGCATGCACCACGAACTGAGCTACACGCTGGAGGTCCCCGGCCTCCTGCTGTTCGCGTGCCTGACGGCGCCCGAGCAGGGCGGGGCGACCGCGGTGGCCGACGCCGAGGCGGTGCTGGGTGCCCTGCCCGCCGCGCTGGTGGAGCGGTTCGAGCGGGAGGGCTGGCTGCTGACCCGCACCTACAACGACGAGATCGGCGCCTCCCTCGCGGAGTCGTTCGGCACGGACGACCGCGCCGCGATCGAGCGCTACTGCCGCGAGCGGGCCATCGACTTCACCTGGCGGGCCGACGGCTCGCTGCGCACCGAGCAGCGCCGCAGCGCCGTCGTACGCCACCCGCTCACGGGCCGGCGGTGCTGGTTCAACCAGATCGCCTTCCTCAACGAGTGGACGCTGGACCCGGAAGTGCGCGAGTACATGACGGACGTCTACGGCGAGGACGGGCTGCCCTTCAACACCCGTTACGGGGACGGCAGCCCGATCGGCGAGGAGGTCGTCCAGCTGCTCAACGCCACCTACGAGGCGCACACCCGCCGCGAGCCCTGGCAGGCCGGTGACCTGATGCTCGTCGACAACATCCGCACCGCGCACAGCCGGGAGCCCTTCACCGGCGAGCGCAGGGTGCTGGTCGGCATGGCCGGGCCACGCCGCCTGGACGACGGCCTCCCGACCCCGGAGGCGAGCCGGCGATGACCCGACCGTCGTCAGCGGCCGACCGCTCGGCCGCGCACCAGTCCGCCCAGGTGCCCTCGTTCGCGGTGATCTCCGGGAACCAGGTGCAGCGGGTCCTCAGCGGGCGCGAGAAGGAGATCGTGGAGCTGGTCGAGGCCACCTACCGGCTGCACGGCGCCGGGGACTCGGTCAACCCGCCGTCGTACTTCCTGCGCTTCCCCGACCGCCCGAACGCCCGGATCATCGCGCTGCCCGCCTCCGTCGGCGGCTCGGTGCACGTGGACGGCCTCAAGTGGATCTCCAGCTTCCCGGACAACGTGCGCGCCGGGCTGCCCCGCGCCTCCGCGGTGCTGATCCTCAACGACCCCGTGACGGGCTATCCGTTCGCGTGTCTGGAGAGCTCCATCATCAGCGCCACCCGGACCGCGGCCTCGGCCGCGCTGGCCGCGGACTGGCTCAGCCGCTCCCGGCCCCGGCCGAGCCGGGTCGGGTTCTTCGGGACGGGCCTGATCGCCCGCTACATCCACACCTTCCTGGCCGGCACGGGCTGGACGTTCGACACGATCGGCGTGCACGACCTGTCCACCGAGAGCGCCGAGGGCTTCCGCGGCTACCTGCGCCAGGCCGACCCGGCGGCGCAGGTCACCGTCCACGAGCACGCCGAGGACCTGATCCGCTCCAGCGACCTCGTGGTCTTCGCCACGGTGGCGGGCGAGCCGCACGTCGACGACCCGTCGTGGTTCGGCCACAACCCCCTGGTGCTGCACATCTCGCTGCGTGACCTGGCGCCGGAGATCCTGCTGGGCTCGGCGAACTTCGTCGACGACGTCGAGCACTGCCTGAAGGCGGACACCTCCCCGCACCTGGCCGAACAGCGCACCGGGGACCGCGACTTCCTCAACGGCACCCTCAACGACGTGATGCTGGGACGGGCCGCCCCGCCCGCCGACCGGCCGGTGATCTTCTCGCCGTTCGGACTCGGCGTCCTCGACCTCGCCGTCGGCAAGTACGTCTACGACGAAGCAGCAGAGGCGGGCGACCTCCGCCTCATCGACGACTTCTTCCACGACCTGCGCCGGTACGGCTGAGGCAGGCTGTCGACCTCGGCCCTGGTACCAGGAGGCCCACCGTGCCCGTAATTTCCGCTCCCCATGACTTCAACGAAGGCCGTCTCTTCGTCGACCTCGAGTCGATCTTCGGATGCCCCCTCTACCTGAAGTGCGAGGGCTTCAACTTCGCCGGCTCCATCAAGTTGAAGGCCGCGAACGAGATGGTGGAGAGCGCCGAGCGGGACGGAGTCCTGACGCCCGACTCCATCCTCGTGGAGTCCTCCTCGGGGAACCTGGGCGTCGCGCTCAGCATGATCGCCGCGAGCAAGGGCTACCGGTTCCTGTGCGTCACCGACTCCCGCTGCAACCTGTCCACCAGGCTGCTGATGGAGGCACTCGGCAGCGAGGTGCACATCGTGGCCGACCTGGACGCGAACGGCGGGTTCCTCGGCACCCGGATCGAGTACGTCCAGCAGTTGTGCGCGTCCGACAAGCGCTACGTGTGGCTCAGCCAGTACACCAACGCGGGCAACTGGCGGGCGCACTACCGCACCACGGGCCCGGAGATCGCCGAGCACTTCCCGGAGCTGGACGTGCTGTTCGTCGGCGCGGGCACCGCGGGGACCCTGATGGGCTGCGCCCGCTACTTCCGGCAGTGGGACCGGCCGGTGCGGATCGTCGCCGTCGACAGCGTGGGCTCGGTGGCGTTCGGCGGCGAGCCGGGCCGCCGGATGATCCCCGGGCTGGGCATGAGCATGGTGCCGCCGCTGCTCGACGAGTCCTACGTCGACGAGGTGATCCACGTGGAGGAGGCGGACACCATCCGCACCTGTCACCGCATGGCCCGCCGGGGATTCCTGTTCGGCGGCTCCACGGGCACCGTGGTCAGTGGCGCCACGGAGTGGCTGTCCCGGCACGACGCCCGCGGCCTCACGGCGGTGGCCGTCGCGCCGGACCTCGGCGAGCGCTACCTCGACACCATCTACCAGACCAACTGGCTGCAGGATCTCTACGGCGCCCACATCCTCGACTCCGAACGGGTGACCGCCGCGCCCCCGGAGGACGGGTCCGCCTCCCGGGAGCCGAGCCGCCGGCCCAGACCCTAGCGGCGCCTCCCGTTCGCGGCGCGCGGCCCAACCGGGGCCGCGCGCCGCGAACCGGGAGTCACCGCGCGCTCGGCGCCGTCCGTCCGGCGGTGTCCGTGGGCGCGGTGCGGGCGGGCGCGGGCACCGGTGCCGCGCCGGGCCGCCGGTACACGTACGGCGGAGCCTCGGTCCGGCCGCCGTCGGCCAGTTCGCGCACCAGGGCGTGGTCGGGCGAGAGCGCGCAGGCCGGGTCTGTGCGGGCCGCGTCGCCGGTGAGCGCGAAGGCCTGGCAGCGGCAGCCGCCGAAGTCCTCCTCGCGACGCGGGCAGCTCCCGCAGGGGCCGGTCATCCAGTCGGTGCCCCGGTAGCGGCCGAACGCCGGTGACCGTTCCCAGATCCAGGCGAGTGAGTGGTCGCGCACGTTGGGCGGGTCGAGGTCGGGCAGCGAGGCGGCGGCCGGGCAGGGCAGCGCGGTCCCGTCGGGTGCCACGGTCAGCGAGACCGCGCCCCAGCCGCCCATGCAGGGCTTGGCCACCCCGTCGAAGTAGTCGGGGACGACCCACACCAGGTCGACGTCACCGGCGAGTTCGGCCCGTCGCCGGGCCACCGTCTCGCGGGCCCGGTCGAGTTGCTCGCGGGTGGGCAGCAGCGCGGCCCGGTTGAGCAGCCCCCAGCCGTAGAACTGGGTGTTGGCCAGCTCGATGCGGTCCACGCCCCAGGCCACGCCCAGGTCGATGAGGGCGTCGACGGCGTCGAGGTTGTCACGGTGCAGCACGACGTTGAGACCGAGCGGGAGCCCGGCGGCGCGGACGAGGGCGGCGGCCCGTTCCTTCGCCGCGAAGGAGGTGGGCCGTCCGGCGATGCGGTCGTTGGCGCGGGACTCGGCGTGCTGGACGGACAGCTGGACGCTGCGCAGCCCGGCGCCGGTCAGCGCGGCCAGCCGGGCCTCGTCGAGACCGGTGCCGCTGGTGACCAGCTGGGTGTACAGACCGGCGGTCCCGGCGGCGGCGACGATGTGTTCGAGGTCGTCGCGCAGCAGCGGCTCCCCGCCGGAGAGGTGCGTGTGCACGATGCCGAACTCACCGGCCTGGCGCAGCACGTCCGCCCACTGTTCGGCAGTCAACTCGCTTGACCTGCGAGCCAGTTCGAGGGGATTGGAGCAGTAGGGGCAGTGCAGCGGGCAGGCGTGGGTGAGTTCGGCGAGCAGGGCCCAGGGGCGGGCGGGTGAAGCGACGGGGCTGACGGGTTCGGTCACTTGAGCCAGCCCTCCTGCCGCAGCCGGTCGAGGAAGGCGGGGACCTCGCCGGCCACCGGTGCGCCGGGGAAGCGCTCGGCCAGTTCGCCGACGATCCCGGGCACGGTACGGGTGCCGTCGCACAGGCCGACTACCGCGCCGGCGTGCCCCTGGAGGACGACCACGCGTTCCGGCATGACGAGCAGGTCCGTGCCGCGCACGCTGTCGTGCCGCAGGGTCAGCGCCGGGGCGAGGGACGGGCACCACTGGCTGTCGGACTCCGCCATCACACGCGCTCCCGTCGCTCGTCGCGGTCGGCCCGGCTGCCGCGGTCCGCCGGCGTGTCCTGTCCGTCGGCCCCGGGCCGTCCGGCGCAGTCCACGGCGTCGAGCAGGGCCCACAGCACGTCGCACTTGAAGGACAGCGCGGCCACGGCCCGTTCCTGGTCGCGGCGGGTGCGGGCCCACCGCAGGACGAGTTCCAGCGCCTCGGCGCTGTCGCGCCGGCCCTGGTCGACGCGGGTGCGGAAGTAGGCGAGGCCGTCCGCCGCGATCCAGGGGTAGTGGCGCTCGAACGCCTCGATGCGCACGCGCATGAGGCCGGGGGCGCTCAGTTCGGTGAGCGAGGCGGCGACCGCCTCCAGGGGCGAGCGCAGGCGGCAGAAGTTGACGTAGCCCTCCACGGCCAGCCGTACGCCGGGCAGTACGGCCTCCCCCGACAGCAGGGTGCCGCGGTCCAGGCCGGCCGCCTCGCCGAGCCGCAGCCAGCGCTCGATGCCGCCCTCGCCCTCGGCGCGTCCGTCGTGGTCCTCGATCCGCCGCAGCCACATGCGCCGCAGCCGCGACGAGTCCAGCTTGGCGACGATCAGCGCGTCCTTGACCGGGATGTGGATCTGGTAGTGGAAGCGGTTGGTGATCCAGCGGCGCAGCTCGGCCTGGCTCAGGTCGCCCTCGTGCATCCGGACGTTGAAGGGATGGCGGTCGTGGTAGCGCCCCTGGCCCACCGCGCGCAGGCGGGCCTCGAACTCGGCGGGGCTCCAGGGCTCCGTCAGCGGGGCGAGTGTCGTGGTCACAGCTCGATCACCATTCCGTCGTCGGCCACCTCGACGCCCAGCCGGGCGAGCCGCTTGTGCTGCGGCGCCGCCGGATCGACGAGGGGATTCGTGTTGTTGAGGTGGGTGTAGAGGCAGCGGGCGGACAGCGTGGCGAGCACGGCGGCGGTGCCGCGCGGTCCGTCGACGGGCAGGTGTCCCATGCCCGTGGCGGTGCGGGTGGAGATGCCGGTGCGGCGGGGTTCCTCGTCGTCCCAGAAGGTGCCGTCGACGATGACGCAGTCGGCCTCGGCCGCGGCCCGGTGCAGTTCCTCCGACCACTCGGCGACGGCCGGGGCGTAGAGGGCGCAGGTGCCGGCGGCCGGGTCGTACAGGCGCAGTGCCACGACCCAGGCCTCGTGCGCGGGCGCGCCGGCGGCGTACCGGGGGCGCTTGCCGGAGACGGGCACGGCGCTGATCCGCAGGCCGGAGGCGGGGCCGGCGGGGTCCAGCGGACGGGCGCCCCGGCACTCCAGTTCCCGCCAGGTCAGGTCGGTGTACGGGGTGAGCGCCTCGCTCAGGCGCAGGCGCTCGTCGAGGGCCCGGCGCACCGGTGGCGTGGCGAGGATCTCCAGTCCCCGGGCCTCGCGCAGCCGCCAGATGCCCAGGGTGTGGTCGAGTTCGGCGTCGGTGAGGACGACGCCGGCGACCGGTGTCCGCCGGGGGCCGGGGCCGGGGTGCAGGACCGGGTGGGCCTCGATCTGGTCGCCGATGTCGGGGGTGGCGTTGACGAGGTACCAGCGGCCCTCGTCGGTGCGGACGGCCAGGGACGCGTGTCTGCGGCGCCGAGAGCAGTGGGCGCGTGCCCCGGAGCACCCGGGGCACGCGCAGTTCCACTGGGGGATGCCGCCGCCGGCCGCGGTGCCGAGCACCTGCAGCAGCACGGCGGCGGTTAGCGGACGGAGAGGGAGTAGGCGGTGACCTCGAGCGCGGTGTCGACCACCGAGTACCCGGGCGTCTGCCAGGCAGTCTGCTCTGTCTCCTCGGCGCGGGTCTGCCCGGCCTGCTCGACGGCTTCGGTCATGGTGCGTACCTTCCTTTCGACAGGGGTGAGTCGACCCTCCCGGGGCGGGAGGGGGGTCTTCACTTGATGGTCACCTGGAGCAGGAGGTCCTTCTCGGCGCCGCGGTCGCTCGTGCCCAGCCAGAGCCGGTCGGCCCCGGGGACCTTCGCCAGTGCCCGCAGCCGGCCCCAGGCACCCTGGTAGTAGGCCGTGGCCGGTCCGACGGCCTCGCCGCCGGCGCCGATGGGGACCCGCCACAGCCGGTGGCCGCTCAGGGTCGCCGCGTAGATGACGTTCCTGACGATCGCGATCTGGGCGGGCACGCCGCCGTCGGAGGGCTTCCAGACCATCTTGGGGTTCGTCATGCCCGCGGTGGAGCAGCCTCCCTCGCAGACGGGCCAGCCGTAGTTGCGGCCCATCTTGACGAGGTTGAGCTCGTCCCAGGTGTCCTGGCCGATCTCGGTCTCCCACAGCCGGCCGGTGCTGTCCCAGGCCAGGCCCTGGGGGTTGCGGTGGCCGTAGCTGTAGACGCGGTTGCCGAACGGGTTCCCGGGCGCGGCGGCGCCGGTCCTGGTGATCCGCAGGATCTTGCCGTTCAGCGAGTTCTTGTCCTGCGCCAGCTTCGACTGCTGGGCGTCGCCCGTGGTGACGTAGAGGTAGCCGTCGGGGCCGAAGGCGATCTTCCCGCCGTTGTGCTGGGTGTCCCTGACGATTCCGGTCAGCACCGGGGTGTAGCCGCTCAGCGCCTTGCCGTCGAAGCTCATCCGGACCACGCGGTTGTCGGTCGCGGTGGTCTCCATGAAGAAGACGTCCTTGTCCGTCTTCCCGTTCCACGCCGGTGACGCGGCGACGCCCAGCAGACCGCCCTTGTCCTGGGTCTGCAGGCTCCACACCGAGTGGGGCACCGTGCCGACCCGCTGCTTGGTCCCGTCCAGGGCGACCTTCCAGACCACGCCGGTGTCGCGTTCGGTGACCAGCGCCGCGTTCCGGCCCGGCAGGAAGGCGATCCCCCACGGGGTCGTCAGCTTGTCCGAGAGCGTGGCCACAGCGGCCGGCGCACCGTCCTTGAGGGGGGCGCCGGCACCGGTGTCCTGTGCGCGCGGGACGGGCGGCCGGGCCGCGGCCGTCGCGGCCGGCTGGGACCCGCCGACGGCCAGCACGGCGGCGACGGCGGTGACGGCGGCCATGCCCGGACGGACCGGGTGCAGTGCCGAACGCGCCAAGCGTGACATCCTGGAGCCTTTCCTTCGGTGGGGGCGAGAGCGCGTGGCTTCCGTCGGGAAGGCGCGGCCCCCTGCGCTTTTCGGGGCTGGTGCTCATTGCTGAGCCGCTTCGTGGTGAACCGGCGGGAAGCGCCGCGGCCGGGGCGGGACGACGACTCCCTTCGGAATGTCCGGCGCCCGCCGTACGACGGCCGCCGGGGTCCCTCCATCCTGCTGACGGCCCTCTCAGCGATGGTCGGCACCGGCGCGTCGATCTCCGGCTCACCGGCGCCGACAAGTCCCTCCGACGGGTGACGCGCCGTCATGCCAGGTGGCCTCATCGGCCCTCGGCCACTCGGTCACTCACCGGCCGGGCAGCCGGTGCCGTCGGCCGGCCGCGCCCGGGTGCCCGGGGCCGAGGGGGCCGTCGTGCGGTTCGGCGCGGGAGCGGGAGCCGGGTCCGGCGGCCGGCCCGGGCTCGGGGACCGGGCGGGACCGCCGGACGCGGCCGTGGACGGGGCCGGGGCCGTCGGGGCCGGGCCCGACGGCCCTGCGGGCGACGGGGCCGGCGACCCTTCCGGCGACCGGCTCGGCGCCTGGCCGGGGCCGAGGCAGGGGGGCGGCGTGGTCGTGGGGGACGCCGGCTGGGAGGGGGCGGTCGTGTCCCGCTTGCCGATGCAGTCGACGAAGCGGACGAAGCCGGGCGGCCCGGTGGTGCCCTCGACCACCGCGAAGTCCCGGGTCTCATGGCTGCGGAGCAGGCACATGTCGTAGCGGACGACGGCCGCGGGGACGCTCCCGGTGGCGGCCGTGCGGTACTGGTGGCGGCCCACGAGCTGGCAGGAGTCGTAGCGGATCAGCGGTCCGCGCGGGCCCACCGTGTAGCGGTGCGGGCGCACGTCGGTGGAGAAGTCCTTGAAGGCGAAGGCGGTGTCGTCGCAGTCGCTGAAGTGGACGGTCCCGCCGCTCCACGCGCAGTCGATGACCACCGCGTCCGGGTCGCGGACCTCGAAGCGGATGTCCTGGGCGTGGAACCGCTGCACCGAGTCGTGGTGCACGCCGACGGGGAAGCGGAAGAAGGTGCTCGTCGTGCCGTACGGCTCGGTGCTCTGGGGGCGTTTGCCGGTGATGATGTACGAGCCTCCCCGGCATGCGATCGATCCGCCGTAGGGGAACTCCAGGAAGTTCCCCCACTCGTACTCGACCTTCATGTCGGTGAACCAGTAGTTGAGGAACTGGTCCTGGTCGTTCGGGACCTGCCCGCGCCCGGTGCGGCCCGAGTAGAGGAACGCCCGGCGGTAGCTCCCGCCGACCCGGCACGCCTCCCACCGCATCTCCGAGTTGGTGTCCGTGCCGTCCAGGGCCAGTCCGTACTCCCACTCCCCCGACCACTCGCACTCCGAGAAGCGGTAGTCCTGCGCCTGCCCGGTCGAGTACGAGGAGAAGAAGGAGGCGCCCGGGGTGGCCGAGCGGAACTCCATGCGTTCGAAGGAGAGGTTCGACCAGACGTCCTCGTTGCGGCACAGGTAGGAGCCCGGGCCGTCCTGCGGGCGGAAGACGAGGGTCGTCATGCGCTTGCCCGCCCCGGAGAACCGCAGTCCGCTGGCGGGCCGGGGCGGAGCGGTGCCGTTGAGCAGGGCGTTGGGGCGGGTGATCAGGAACTCCCCGGCCGGGATCTGGACGACCACGCGGCCGACCCCGTCGGTGACGCGGGCGGCCGCCATGGAGTAGGCGATCTCGAACGCGCCGGTGTCGTCGGTGCGCCCGTCGCCCACGGCCCCGAGGTCGGCGACGTCGACCACGGTGACCGTCTTGCGCGAGGAGCGCCGGAACCCGGGCGCGGCGCCCGCGGCGGCGGACGCGCCGGCCGCGGTCAGGGAGGTCGCGGCCAGCACCGACGCCCCGCCGCGCAGCAGGCGCCGGCGGCTGACACGGGACCGGTCGCCGTCGCTTTCGGTCATGATGTCCCTTCCTTCGGCGCTGACGCTGTCCTACTCCTGCGGGGCGAGGGCGTCGTCCCGCGGAACGGGTTCGTCCGGGACCACCAGCTCAAGGGCGCCGCGCAGCAGCGTGCTGGAGGTGTGCATGGTGTACGGGAAGTAGACGACCTCGACGCCGACCTCGCCGAAGCGTCGTTCCAGCTCCTGCCACTTGGCCGTTCCCCGCCAGTCGTCGCCCTTGAAGACGACGTGGAAGCCGGTCTCCCGCCACCGCGCGTACTTGTCGTCCTCCTCCTCGACGACGGCGTCGTCGACGTGGCGCACGCTGCGGACGATCTCCAGGCGCTCGGAGAGCGGGATGACCGGGGGCCGGCCCTTCAGGCGCCGGGTCAGGTCGTCGGAGGTGACGCCCACGACGAGGCGGTCGCAGTGCCGGCGCGCCTCGCGCAGGATGTTGAGGTGGCCGATGTGGAACAGGTCCCAGACTCCCGGCGCGTACCCGACGCGAGTGAGGCTCACGGGGTACCCGCCGCCCCGGTGGGGGGCTTCGGGGGCACGGCGACGTCCAGGGCGCGCGAGCGGGGCGAGGTGTTCGTCCCGTCCGTCACCTCGATCCGGTACTGGTGACGCGTGCCGGCGGGCACGGAGTCGGTGTAGGTCAGCCACGGGCGGTTCCAGAAGGTGGAGGACGCCCGCTGCCGCGCGACGACGCGCCCGTCCCGGTAGAGCCGGTAGCTCAGCGACGCGGTGTCCCGGTCCCAGGAGGTCTGCCAGCGCAGGGTGACCTGGCCGGGGTTCGTGCTCACCACGTCGAGGACGGGCACCTCGGGCGCCCCGGTGTCGGGACCGGCGCCGAAGCGGGTGAGGCTCTGCTGCGGGTGGTCGTTGACCTCGGTGAACTCGCCGCTGACCCACAGGATGTCGCCCGCCAGTGTCAGGGCGCGGGGGCCGACCGGCTCTCCCATCCCGTCGTTCGTGTCGGGGAACCAGTGCAGGATCTCCCCGGTCCCCGGCTGCTGGGCCAGCAGATGCTGACGGTCGTGCCGCTCCGGGAATCCGCCGGGCGTCCAGGAGCAGTTGTGCGCGTGCGAGCCGCTGTAGAGGACGCCGCGGTGGATGAGCACGGCCTGCGTGGCGCCCTGGCAGTGGTCCTTCCACACCAGCGCGCCGTCGTCGAGCCGGCCCGACATGCGTCCGTCGTAGGAGCCCCGGCCGTGCCCGTCGCCGCCCAGGTAGAAGCGGGTGTCGTCGTGGGCGATCGTCCGCACCGAGGAGTTGTCCGGGATCCAGCCCGGATAGCTGCGCACCGTGGCGCCGGTGGCGGAGTCCAGGGTCGCCAGCGCGTGCGCCCGGCGGCCGTTGACCCAGTCGAAGTCGCCGCCGACGAAGAGCTGGTGGCGCGCGGAGACGAGTGACAGGGCGCGCACCGGGCGGTCGAGGTCGGCGGTGAAGGGCAGCAGCGCGCCGGCCGGGGTGAGGGCGGCGACCCGGTGCCTGCTCCGGCCGCTGATCAGGTCGAAGTCGCCGCCGAGGTACACCGTGTCGGCGGTGGCCTCGATGGCGCGTACGGTCGCGGAGACCGCGGGCCGGAAGTCCCGGCGCAGGGTGCAGCCGGCCGTGTCCAGGGCGACCGCGCTCGCCACGCCGGTGTCGCCGACACGGCTGAAGGAGCCGCCCACGTACAGCACCCGTCCGTCCGGCGAGGCCCTGAGGGCGCGTACGGTCCCCTCGCCGCCGGTGAACCGCGGCGCGCAGGGCAGCAGGGCGCCGGTCCTGGCGTCGAAGGCGGCGAAGTTGTGGCGCGCGACCTCCCGCCGGCCGGGTGCGGCGCCGGGCGGCCGTACCGAGTCGAAGGTGCCCCCCGCGTAGACGACACCGTGCGCGTAGGCCAGGGACCAGACGATGCCGTTCGTCTGCCAGGTGCTCAGCGGGTCGGCGGTGAACGAGATGGCGGGTGCCGCGTCGGTGGCGGCGGCGTCGGTCAGGGCGGCGGAGCAGAGCAGAGCGGCGGCCGCAGCGCTCGCGGCCGCCTTCGTCGCGGACTTTCTCAGACGCAATGGGACATCCCGGATCGCAGTGGTGTGGACGGCGGAGGTGAGTGGCGTGGGGCCCGGCGAGCCCGGTGCATCTCGCTGGGGCTCATGCGGCGCGTCGGCGCAGCACTCCGACCAGCTCGCTCACTCCCAGCACTTTCCGATACCACCACAAAGTAGTACCGAAGGTGCACATCCCACCTGCAATTGCCGCGGCGAGTCCTGACGCGGTGTCACCGGCCAGGGAGCGGGCGGCCGCCAGCGCCACCGAGACCACGAGCCCCACGCCGAGCGCGGTGGTGTAGCCGCGGTCCACGGTGGTGAAGCCGAGGCGCCGGCGGATCAGGACCGCGGCGGAGAGGTTCTCCACGATGATCGCGGCGCCCCAGGACACCGCGGCACCGAGGGCGCCCCAGACCGGTACCGCGAGCAGCCCCACGGTCACCTGGACCGTGAACGCGACGGCGGTGATGACCAGGTGCCAGGAGCTCTTGCCCGCCATGAGCAGCACCGTCTGCGCGTTGCCGACGGCCACGTTGATCATCGAGGCCACGCACAGCACGACCAGCGCGGGCGCCCCGTGCGTGAACTCGGGCCCGAACAGCGACAGCACGGTCCGCGGGAAGCCGGCGACGAGGACGAACAGCGGCCAGGAGAAGAGCACGACCCAGCAGGTGGAGACGTGGTGCAGATGGCGGGCCTCGCCGGTCTCGTCGACGGCGAGCAGCCTGCTGATCTCGGGGGCCACGGCGAGCCGGATGGCGAGCTGCAGCAGGGTGCCCGCGGTGACGACGCGGCCGACGGCGGTGTAGACGCCCGCCTCGGAGCTGGTGGACAGCGCCGACAGCAGGATGACGCCGACCCAGACCGCGCTGATGTCGAAGACCGAGGACACCGCGCGTGGTGTCGAGAACCGCCAGAAGGCCCGCCAGGGGGTGGTTCCGGGGCGCCCCGTGGGCGTCGCGGTGCCGTGCGCGGCGCGGCAGCGGCGCAGGGCCGCCCAGGCGGCGACGGTGCCGGCCAGGGCGGGCAGCAGCCAGGCCGCCGACAGGGACACCATGCCGGGCGCGTAGTAGGCCACGGGTAGGACGATCAGCACCCGCAGCACGGGTTTGCCGATCTGCTCGACACCGACGAACGGGAGCACCGTGCCGTGGCCCTGGGTGGCGCCGAGCAGGACGAGACCGACGGTGGCGACCGGCAGGAAGAGAGCGAAGAGCCGGACCAGGGTGACCGCGTCGGCGGGCGGCAGGTGGGGCAGGAGCGTGGTGGCCACCGCCGGGAAGCAGAGCAGGGGCAGGGCGGCGGCGACACCGGCGACGGCCGCCGGCACGAGGGCGGTGCGCAGCAGTGCGCCCACCGAGCGGCCGCCGCCGACGGCGAGGTCGCGGGAGACGAAGCGGACGAGCCCGGTGTCGGCGCCGAGCTTGCAGGTGTTGCTGAGGATCGTGAACAGGGCCACGCCCGTGAAGACCGCTCCGGCGCCGCGCGCTCCGACGGCCCTGGTGATCAGGCCGACGAAAAGGAAGGCGAAGACGGCGTTGGTCGCCGAACCCGCCACTCCGTACCACCCGCCCCGCGCGGCGGCGGCCACCCCGCGCGGGGCGGCGGCCCCGGCGGGGACGGGTGCCGTCTCTCCGGTGGCGGTCACCCGCGGGAGGCCGTGAGCGTGTCGTCCTTCACGGGGAGCTCCACGAGCTGCGTGACGGGCGCCTGCGTGGACCGGCGCGCGCGGCGGCGCAGCAGGGAGCGCGGACCCGGGCGCCGGCGTCCGGAGTCGAGGACGGCGCCGAGCAGGGTGCCGCCCGAGCAGCCGATCAGCTCGTGCACCCGGTCGAGGTCGTCGCGCCGGGTGACGCCGAGGCCGGTGACCAGGAGCACGCCGTCGACGCGCTGGGCGACTGCCAGCGCGTCGGCGTGCTCCAGGAGCGGGCGGGTGACGACGACCGCGGTGCGGGCGCCGGCGGCCGGCAGCATCCGGTGGACCGCGGCGGACACTCCCGCCCGGGCGTGCGCGCCGGTGCCGCCGCTGGAGCAGCAGGCGAACCGCCCGGCGCTGCCCGCGTCGACGAGGAGGCTGCCCTCGGGCAGCGACTGCTCGGCTGCCGTGCGCTCCCCGTCGGGCGCCCGCGGCAGGTCCGCCACGAGGCCGGGGGTGTCGGGGTCGGCGTCCACCAGGAGCACCTCGTCCCCGCACTCGGTCAGGGCGGCGGCCAGGTTCACGGCCACCTCGCCGGCGGCGGCGGAGCGGCGGGGTGACGCCACGAGGATCCGGCCGGGGCCGGACGGGAGTCCGGTCCCGCGCAGGCGGTAGGCGAGGGCGCGGTAGGCCTCGGTGCGGTCGCCGCCGGTCCGGCCGACGCGGGGCAGGGTGCCGTCGTGCTCCCCGTCGTCGGGCAGCATGCCGAGCACGGGGGCGCGCAGCGCGGCCCGGACGTCCTCGACGGACCGGACCCGGGAGTCGAGCGCGGCGCGCAGCCACGCCAGCAGCAGGCCGAGGGCGAGTCCGCTCGCCAGGCCGAGGACGAGCAGGACCGGCCGGCCGGGACCCGAGGGCCGGGTGGGTGCCTCGCCCCGGCGGACGATGTCGCCGCCGTCGGTGTCCCGGGAGTTGATGTCGGAGACGCGCTTGTGCAGGGTGGCCAGCTCGCTCTGGGCGGCGCTGGCCGCGTCCTCGTCGTCCGCCTTCTTCCTGGCCTGCTGGGTGACCGCGGCGATCTGCTGCTCCACGCCGTGGGTGGCCCGCTTCACGGCGGCGTCGTTGCGGTCCCTGCGGTCGGCCAGGTAGGCCTCGGCGAAGGCGTTGGCCCCGCGCGCCGCGCGCTCGGGGGTCCGGGCGGTGAACTCGAAGCGGAGCACCTGGGACTTGGCGGGGTTGGTGATGCGCAGGTCGTCCTCGAGCGCGGCCGCGCGGCTGTCGGGCTGCCCGAGGGCGTGGGCCGCGCGGATGGCGACCGCCGCGCTGGCGGCGATCTGCTGCTCGGTGCCCATGCTGACCTGGTTGTCGGCGGCGACGGCGACCGTGCCGAAGGGGTCGGCGGTGGAGCGTACGAGGACTTCGCTGGTGGAGGTGTAGGTGTGGGCGCGGGCCATCGCCAGGGCCCCGCCGCCGAGCAGGCCCAGGACGATGCCCAGCGTGATCATGAGGCGGTGGCGCAGCAGTCGGCGCAGTTGGTGGCGCAGCTGGACCGGCTCGTCGTACCGGTCGTCGAAGGGGGTGGGGCCGGTCACGAGTGCCCTCCTGTTCCGGGGATCGATGCGTGCGGGGTGGGTGCGGCCGGCAGCGCCGACGGCAGCCGGGACGTCCGGGCGGTGCGGGCGGTGACCAGCAGCGGGACGGTCATCAGGAGCGTCAGCGGGCCCACGATGCCGAGCAGGCTGCCGCGCAGGAAGATCATCTGGTAGAAGCCGAAGGCCGGGACCAGGAGCGGCGCGAGGGCGCCGCGCCGGTCGCGCAGCCGGTGCCGTACGTCGTCCATCCGCCGGCCGACGGCGCCGAGCAGGAAGAACACCAGGGCCACCGCGGGCGGTCCGGCCCACAGGTAGCTCTCGGTCCACAGCGGCGCGGAGAGGTTGAGGAAGTCGTAGCCGGCCCACTCGGCGAGCGCGATGCCGGTGTCCTTCGGCTTGTCCGGCCACACCGAGCGCGGGACCAGGAACAGGGGGGCGCCCAGCGCGTCCGTCGGCGAGAAGCCCTTGTCCCGCGCGTAGTCGATGCCGGTCTGCACCTGCTGGAAGGCGTCGTAGTCGCCGTTGGTGGTGAACTGCTCGGCGAGGGAGACCACGGCGACCTGTTCGCGGTCGCTGTAGCGGAAGTAGTCGCTGTAGGGGAAGACGAGGAGCACGGCCGCCATGACGGTGGCCGCGACGGCCCGGAAGGCGCGCGGACGGCACAGCCGGGGAACGGCGAACAGCAGGGTGAGCAGCACCGTGCCGGCCCAGAACCTCGGCTTGCTGACGGGGTTGTTGACGACGACGTTCAGGGCCAGGAGCACGGGCAGCAGCAGCCGGCGGAGCCCGCGCAGCAGCCGGTCGCCGCGGGGCCGGGTCGGCAGCCGCAGCAGGCCGAGCAGCGCCCAGAACGCGGGCACGGACAGCGACCAGTTGCGCAGGGCCTGGAGGAAGGCGTCCTGCGAGGCGTCCATGGCGCCTGCCTCGCGCAGTGCCTGACGGCTCGTGAAGTACGCCTCGATGCCGCCCTGCTGGGCGGGGACGACGACGACGGCGAGGGCGAGCGCGAGCCCGCAGAGCGCCACGACGCGCCAGGGCGCGAGACGGCGGGAGAGCAGCCGCTCCACGGGCCCGGGCGGGGTGCCGAGCGGCCGGGCGGTCCGCGCGAGCTCCCGGCGGGCGGCGACGGCCGTTCCCGCGCTGTGGGCGAGGAGACCGAGTTCGACGACCGCCACGGCCGTGAGGGAGGTCCCCTCGTCGGCCCGGTAGGCCCACGGGTAGGAGTCGGTGGCGAGCATGGCCAGCGGTGCGAGGCCGAACCAGATGTAGGCGAAGACCCAGAAGCCGAGGGCGACGAGCCGTACCCGGGTCCCGGTCAGCACCCGGGTCAGGGCCACGCCGGTGTGCACCACGACGACGCCCTGCAGGGCGAGCGGCGCCGACACGTGCCCGCCGCCCGACTGGAGTACCAGGACCGGCAGCAGGACGATCAGCGCCAGGGACCACAGGGACACCGCGGTCACGCCGCGGACCTCGGCCGCCCGCGTCGTCCCGGTTTCCCCACTACTCCGGCATTTCGTCTGATACATCATCAACAGCTTTATAACGCCCATTCTTCACTATTCACCCCAGGCGCGCGCGAATCCCGGCCCTCCGCGAAGGCGCACGGGAAACGCCGTCATCAGGGGGGACGCGACCCGGCGAACGGCGTGCCATTTACGGCAAATCACCACAAATATGTATTGCTGATCACAACAGGACGGATCACGTACCGATCGGACCGAGGAGCTGCCCATGAACAAGCAGGTCGACGTCGTCGTTGCCGGAGGCGGGGGATTCATCGGCGGTCACCTGGTGGGTGACCTGCTGGCCGGGGGTCTGACCGTCCGCTCCATCGACGTCAAGCCGCGGCACGAGTGGTACCAGGTCCACGACGCCGCCGAGAACGTCGTCGCCGACCTGTCGCTGCTGGAGCACGCGCGGGCGGGCGTCCGGGGCGCCCGGCAGGTGTACATGCTGGCCGCCGACATGGGCGGCATGGGCTTCATCGAGAACAACAAGGCCGCCTGCATGATGTCGGTGCTGACCAGCACCCACATGCTGCAGGCCGCGCACGAGGCCGGCGTGGAACGGTACTTCTACTCCTCGTCCGCCTGCGTCTACGCCGCCGGCAAGCAGACCGACCCGGACGTGACCGCGCTGCGCGAGGAGGACGCCTACCCGGCGCAGCCCGAGGACGGCTACGGCTGGGAGAAGCTCTTCACCGAGCGCATGTGCCGCCACTACACGGAGGACTACGGGTTCGCCACCCGCGTCGCCCGCTACCACAACGTCTACGGCCCGAACGGCACTTGGGACGGCGGCCGGGAGAAGGCGCCCGCCGCGGTGTGCCGGAAGGTGGCGGAGGCGGTCCTCTCCGGGGACCACCGGATCGAGATCTGGGGCGACGGCCTGCAGACCCGCTCCTTCATGTACATCGACGACTGTCTGCACGGCAGCCGCATGATCATGGACGGGGACAGCGGTGTCCCGGTCAACCTCGGCTCCTCGGAACTGGTGACCATCAACCAGCTCGTCGACATCGTCGAGGAGATCGCGGGCATCCGCTGCGAGCGCAGCCACCGGCTCGACGCGCCGCAGGGCGTGCGTGGCCGCAACTCCGACAACACCCTGATCCGCGAGATCTACGGCTGGGAGCCCTCGGTCTCCCTGACCGACGGCCTGGAGAAGACCTACGCCTGGGTCTACGACCAGGTCAAGCGCTCCCAGCAGTGATGCCGGGCCGAGCAGAGGGGAACGCGGAGCCGATGCGGATCCTCGTCCACGACTACAGCGGCCACCCGTTCCAGGCCCAGCTGAGCCGGGAACTGGCCCGCCGCGGGCACGACGTCGCCCACTCGACGTGCACCGCGTACGTCTCCGGCAAGGGCAACCTCGCCCCGTCCGCCGACGGGTTGCGCTTCCTCACCATCGGCGACGGCACGCGGCTGCGGAAGCAGGCGTACTTCCACCGGCTGCACCAGGAGACCCGGCTGGGCCTGGAACTGGCCCGCCAGGTGCGCCGGGAGAACCCCGACGTGGCGCTGCTGTCCAACCTGCCGGTGCCGGCGCTGGTGGTGACCGCCGCCGCGCTGCACCGGTTGCGGGTGCCGTGGGTGCTGTGGCACCAGGACGTGACGGCGGTCGCGCTGCGCAGCTTTGCGGCCGCCGGTGTCGCGAGGTCCATGGGCCTGGCCGCCAAGGTCATCGGCGCGGGCGAGAAGTGGGCGGCCCGGCGCGCCTCGGCCATCGTGGTGATCGCCGACTCCTTCGTCCGGGTCCACGAGGGCTGGGGCACCGCCGACAAGGTCTCGGTCATCCCCAACTGGGCGCCGCTGGACGAGATCGTGCCGGTGCCGCGGGCCAACGCGTGGTCCGGCGAGCACGGTCTCGACGGCGTGCGGACGGTGCTGTACTCGGGCACCCTGGGGCTCAAGCACAACCCGGCCCTGCTGGTGCGGCTGGCGGAGCGGCTGCGCGACCAGGGCGCTCCGGTACGGCTCGTCGTCGTCAACGACGGTCCGGCCGTACCGGTGCTCAGGGAGACGGCCGCCGCCCGCGGTGTCGACCTCACCCTGCTGCCCTTCCAGCCCTACGAGCGGCTGCCCGAGGTGCTGGGCACGGGTGACGTCCTCGTCGTCCTGCTGGGCCCGGACGCGGGGCAGTTCTCGGTCCCGTCCAAGACGCTGTCCTACCTGTGCGCCGGGCGTCCGGTGCTCGGCCTGATGCCCGGCGACAACCTCGCGGCACGGCTGCTGCGCGAGGCCGGGTCGGCGGTGTTCGCGCCCGAGGAGTCCGCGCTCGACGACGCGGCCGCCTGGGTGCGGCAGGTCCTAGCGGACCCGGCGCGCGCCGAGGAGCTGGGCAAGGAGAGCCGTGCGCTCGCCGAGCGGGAGTTCGCGCTGGAGGGCTGCGTTACCCGCTTCGAGGACATCCTCTGGAGCGTGAGCCGCGGATCGGCACACTGAGCCGGCGGCGGCACCCGCCGCCGGCTCCGCGGTCGGCCCCGCCGTCGGCGTGAGGCCCCGAGCGCCCATCCGGCGGCGGGCTCCGAAGCGGCCGGCTCCGAAGCGGCCGGCGCATCGCCGTGGCCGCGCGCAGCGCCTGCCCGCGCGGGCAGAGCGGGCCGAACGGGCCAATGTCGCCGTGCGGGCCGTGCGGGCCGTACAGGCCGAACGGGCCGAACGGGCCGTACAGGCCGTACAGGCCGCACGGGCCGCACGGGCCGCACGGGCCGCACGGGCCGAACGGGCCGAACGGGCCGAACGGGCCGCACGGGCCGCACGGGCCGCACGGGCCGAGCAGGCCGGCCAGGCCGGGCCGGCCACTCTCGCCCTGCGGGCCGAGCTGACCGCGCCGACCGTCCTGGCTGCTCTGGCCTTCCGACCCTCCCGACCGTCCGTCCTGGCCCTACCGACTCTCCTGGCCGACCTGGTCGTCCCGGCCGTCCTGGCCGACTTGGTCGTCCCGGCCGTCTTGGGCGTCCCGACTGTCCCGGCCGGCGTGGCCGCCGTAGCCGTCCTGGGCGTCCTGACTGTCCCGGCCGGCGTGGCCGCCGTAGCCGTCCTGGGTGTGCCGACTGTGCCGGCCGGCCTGGCCGTCGTAGCCGTTCCGGCCGTCGCCGTCAGGGTGGTCCGTGCGGGCCGTGTCCCTCCCCCGGTAGACGTCCTCCAGCCGGTCCGCCACCGCGTGGATGGAGAAGACCTCCTCGACCACGCGCCGGCCCGCCTCCGCCATCCGGTCGCACAGCTCCGGGTCGCCGAGCAGCGCGCGCACCGCGTCCGCCATCGCCCGCGGACTGCCGTCGGTGACGACCGCGGCGCCCCGGCGCTCCAGTTCACCGGCGATGCCGCAGGTGTCGGTGCACACGACGGGCGTGCCGACGGCCAGCGCCTCGATGACCGTCATCCCGAACGGCTCGTTCACACTGGCCAGCACGTGCACGGCGGCGCTCCGGTACGCCTCGCGCGCCTCGGCGGGGTCGAGCGCCCCGCCGTAGCGGACCACGCCGTCGAGCCCGCCGGCGATGAGCCGTCGCACGGCGGGCAGCGATCCGTCGTCCGGGCCGTACAGCGTGAACCGGGCCTCCGGCATCTCCCGGTGGACCAGCGCCGCCATCTCGACGAACGCCTCGGGGCGCTTGCGCGGGTGCAGCCGGGCCAGGAACAGCACATGGGGGTCGCGCGGCTGCCGCCGCCCCGGCTCCGGCGGCGCCGGGCGGATGCCGTTGGGCAGGACACGCAGCGGCGGGCCGCCGGGCCCGAGCACCCGGTCCACCATCCGCCGCTCGTGCTCGGTGAGGACGAGACAGGTGCGTGTCCGGCGCAGCAGCGGCAGGTAGACCAGGTCGAACAGCCGGACGGCGGCCGAGGTGCGCGGCTCGACCATGCCGTGGGTCTGGGCGACGCAGGGGACGCGGCGCAGGGCGGCGACCGCGAGGGCGGCGAGCGAGACCAGATCGCGGCCCGCGTGGACGTGCACGGCGTCGGCGTCGCGCATGGCCCGCCACAGGTCGCGCACCAGCAGGGGGTGGAGCAGGGCGAGGAACCCGCGGCCCGGCAGCAGCGCCCGCGCGGGCCGGGTGCGCAGCCGTACGGAGCCGATCCGGCGCGGTCCCCGGCCCCGGCCCCGCCACAGGGACATCAGCGTCACGTCGTGGCCGCGTGCGGCCAGTTCCTCCAGCTGGGCGACCGCCACGCTCGTCGGGCCGCCGAACGCGCCGTCGTCGCTGACGAGCGTCACCACGTGCAGCAGTCTCATGCCGCGTCTCCCCTCGTCGTCAGGACCGCGCCGGGCGCCAGGTCCCGGTGGGCGACCGCACCCGCGCCGACGACACCGCCCCGGCCGACGGTGACGCCGCGCAGCACGACGGCACGGGCCGCGACCCAGCTGCCCGGCTCCAGGCGGATGGGTCCGTTGTCGAACTCGAACGTGGCGGAGCGGCGGCGGTGGCTGCCGGTGCACAGCAGTGCGCTCTGGGAGACACAGCAGTCGCTGCCGATGGTCACCGGTTCGAGGTTGAGGATCCAGGCGCCCTCGCCGATCCACACGTCGTCGCCGATCTCCAGCTTCCAGGGCCAGTGCACCCGTACGCCGTGCCGGATCAGCACCCGGCGTCCGACGCGGGCGCCGAAGGCGCGCAGCAGCGCCGGGCGCCAGCGGGCCGGGAACCACCACTTGACGAAGAGGAGGTGGAGGGCGGCGAACCAGGCGGCCTGGGCGAGCAGTGGGCGCCCCTTGTCGTATCCCCTGCCGGTGAAACCGCGCAGGGAGCGCGAGGTCACGGGCCGGTCCGGGGTGACCGGTGCGGAGTCAGCGGGGGGCGGGGCGGCGGTCTGCGCCATCACAGTGTCCCTTTCGGAGGGCCGGGGCATCCACGTGCGTGATCCTTCACGGCGCGCGAGTGCGCCGACCCGTGTGCGAGGCGTGTTGGCGGCAGGGCTGCCCGGATGGCGGAGCGCCCCGGCGCCCCCGCCGGGACACCGGGGCGCCGGGAGGCGTGCCCCGGGCCAGTAGGCGCCCTGGGCCAGTAGGCGCCCTGGGCCAGTAGGCGCCCTGGGCCAGTAGGCGCCCTGGGCTAGTAGGCGCCCTGGCCGTCGAGCACCGCGCGCACGGTGCGGACGATGACGTTCATGTCCACGGCCGGGGACCAGTTGTCGACGTAGCGCAGGTCGAGCGCGACCGTCTCGTGCCAGGACAGGTCCGAGCGCCCGCTGACCTGCCACAGACCGGTCAGGCCCGGTTTGACGCTGAGCCGGCGCAGCTCGACCCGGTCGTACTTGGCGACCTCCTCGGGCACCGGGGGGCGGGGGCCGACCAGGGACATGTGACCGAGCAGGACGTTGAACAGCTGGGGCAGCTCGTCCAGCGAGTAGCGGCGCAGGACGCGCCCGAGCGGGGTGACCCGGGGGTCGCGGCGCATCTTGAACATGTGGCCGTCGTTCTCGTTCGCGTCCTCGAGCTCGGTCCTGAGCCGGTCCGCGTCGACGACCATGGTGCGGAACTTCCACATGGAGAAGGGCACGTTGTGCAGGCCCGCCCGTGTCTGCCGGTACAGGGCGGGGCCGGGCGAGCCGAGCCGGACGGCGAGCGCCAGTACGAGCAGCAGCGGCGCGAGCAGCACGATCAGCACGGCGGCACCCACCCGGTCCACGACGGCCTTCAGCAGCGCCGGCGCGCCCCGGCGCAGCGGCGGCACGACGTGCAGCAGGGTGAGGCCGGCGGCCGAGGTGAGCCGGACCCGCCGGCGTGCGACGTCGACGATGCCGGGCAGCACGACGAGCGGGTAGTCCCGGTCGTGCAGGTTCCAGGACAGATGGCGCAGCCGCTCCCCCGACAGGTGGGGTCCCGGCACCACGAAGACCAGGTCGGCCGAGAAGGTGTCGGCGGCCGCGAGCACCACGGCGGCGTCCTCGTCCGGGCTGCCGGGCGTCTCGCAGGGCAGCCGCGTGTCCACCGGCACGCCGGAGAGCACCTCCCGCTCCCCGACCGGGCAGCAGCCGACGATCACGTAGGCGTGGTCGGTGCGCTGGGCGAGCTGGGCGACCACCGCGTCGACGGTCGGGCCCTCGCCGACCACCAGCACGTGCCGCAGGGCGCGGCCGGCCCGGCGGGCGGCCCGCAGGTGACGGTGGATCAGTTTCTGGCAGACGGCCGTGAGGACCAGCGCGGGGATGAGCGCCGTGAACGCCTCGGCGGGCACGCTGTTCAGGCCGCACAGCACCCGCAGCGTCGCGAGGGCGCCGACCAGCACCAGCCAGTCCCGGGTGACGGCCCGCAGGACTCCCCCGTCACCCCAGGCGGCGGGCGTGTACCGCTTGCCGGCCACCCTGATCAGCGGCCACAGCAGGGCCGCGGCCACCGCGAGGCGCACGGGATGCGGTTCGCGGACCTCCACGATGGCCGCGGCGACCGGCAGCGCCGCGCCGGCCAGGTCCACGCCGATCGACAGGGGCCCGTACCAGCGCGCCCTGGCGCCGTCGGGATGGGCGGGCCTGCGTACCACGGGTACCGGTGCCTGCCGGGATGCCGCGACTCTGAACGGCCTCATGCCACTCCTTGGGAGCTTCCATCGCAGACAAGGGGGGCGCGGCCTCGCACAGGTCGCCCAGGGGACGGCCACGCGTTTATGCGATCTTTATATCAAGGTATAGGGCGGCATGTCCGATTTAGATATCCGTCGTTCTTAGGATGATGCATGACATACATCCCGTAACACTCCTTCCGAGGGAGCGGCCATGGACCTCACGCGTGCCGACGGTCGACCGGCTCTGCCGACCCACCCCGCCGACCGGCCCGTCCGGTGAGGGGACCGTCCGTCCGGCACGGCTCCCGCGCCCGCCGCGCGGCGCTCGTCCTCGCCGGCGCCGCGGGGGTCACCGCCGCCGTCCTCACCGTCGTCCTTCCGGCCGGGGAGCGCACGGCCCCGCCCCGCGCCGGCCGGCCGGCCCCCGGCGGCTCCCCCCGCCCCGCGGGTGAGGTCCCGTCACCCGGGGCCCCGGGCATCGGAGATCCGCTCGTGCCGCTCGACGGCAACGGCGGATACACGGTGCGGCGCTACACCCTCGACTTCGACTGGCGCGCGCCCGGCACGCCGTTCCCCGCGACCGCCGCGCTGCGCGCCACCGCCACCCAGGCGCTGTCCCGCTTCGACCTGGACTTCGCGGGCAACACGCTGCACACGGTGAGCGTGGACGGCGCCCCGGCCCGGTTCACCCGCGACGGCGACGAACTGGTCGTCACCCCGGCGCGGCCCATCCCCCGCGGCGGCACGTTCACCGTCCGGGTCGCCTACACCGCCGACCCCACGCTGCGCCGCCACCGCGACGACGCCATCCAGGACTACGGCTGGGTCCCCACGGCCGACGGCACCCTGCTGGCCCCGCAGCCCGACGGCGCCCGGATGGTCTTCCCGGCCGACGACCACCCCAGCCTGCGCGCGCCGTTCACCTTCCACGTCACCACCCCGCCGGGCCTGACCGCCGTCGCCAACGGACGGCTCGTGGAGCGTGTACGGCAGCCGGACGGGCGGACCCGGTGGACGTACGACTCCGAGCACCCGCTCGCGCCCCAGCTGGTCCAGCTGGCCATCGGCAGGTTCGCCCTCGTGGACGGCACGGGGCCGCACGGACTGCCCGTGCGCGACGTGGTCGCCGAGGACCTGGTCGGCGCCACCCGCGCGTACCGCTCGCTCACCCCGGACCATCTGGCCTGGCTGGAACAGCGGCTCGGCCCCTACCCCTTCCGGCGCTACGGCGTGCTGGTCGGGGACACGGAGCTGCCGGTGGCCCTGGAGACCCAGTCGCTGTCCGTGGTGCCCAGCGCCGACCTGCTCGGCGACCGGGTCGACGCCGAACGCAACCTGGTGCACGAACTCGCCCACCACTGGACCGGCGACAGCGTGGCGATCCGCCGCTGGTCCGACCTGTGGCTGAGCGAGGGACACGCCCGCTACTACGAACGCCTCTACACCGACGGTCACGGCGGCCCGGACCTCGACGAGGCGATGCGGGCCGCCTACGAGCAGCACGACCAGTGGCGGCACGACGACGGCGCGCCCGCCGAACCCACCGCGGGGACCCTGTTCCGCCAGATGCGCTACGACGGCTCCGCGCTGGTCCTCTACGCGCTGCGCCAGAAGGTGGGCGAGGCCGCCTTCGACCGGATCGAACGGTCCTGGGTGACGACCTATCGGGGCCGGGTGGCCGGCACCCGAGACTTCGTCAGACTGGCCTCCCGCGTGGCCGGTCAGGACCTGACGCCCTTTCTGACGGCGTGGCTGTACGGGCCGCACACCCCGCCCATGCCCGGCCGTCCCGACTGGCGCGTGGACCCCGTCGAGGAGGACTGAGGACCGCCCCGCCCGGCCCGGCGCGACTGCCGCCGACCGGGTGGCCTGTACCCGGTGGCTGGTCCACGCCGGTGACGCTCGGCGCGACGCGGCGCGCGAGGCACGGAAACGTACGAGGGGTGACGCACAGGGCAACCCCCCATCGCCCTGCCCGCGTTTGTCCTGGCCTCACCGACCTCGTTGGAGGCAGCCCGCATGAAGAAACGCGTCGCCCCACGCGTCCTAGGAGCCGTACGCGGACACCGGCGGATCATCTGCGTGACCGCCTCTGCTGCACTGCTGGTGCCCTTGCTGATCGACCGTTCGGCCGACACGGGCTCGCCGCCCGACCAGCGACTGCAGGACGACTACACCGCCGCGGCGGACGAGTACCACGTGCCCCGCAACGTCCTGATGGGCGTGTCCTACCTCCAGTCCCGGTGGGACTCCCACCCCGGCACCCCGAGCGTCGTCGGCGGCTTCGGGCCGATGCACCTGGTGGACACCCACGTGGCGCCGGCGCCGGAAGCCCCGCACGACCCCGCACGGCCGAGCGCCGCGGCGGCCGGGCCGCCCGCCAGGCCTGACGCCGGCACCCCGGACAAGCCCGCCGCGCAGTCGGCGGACCTGCAGCGGGCCGCGATCCTGACGGGGCTGCCGGCCGCGCAGCTGCGCACGGAGGACGCCGCCAACGTGCGGGGGGGCGCCGCCCTCCTCGCGGCGACCCAGCGGCAGCTCGGCAAGCCGCTCAGCGCCAACCCGGCGGACTGGTGGGAGGCCGTGGCCAAGTTCCCCGGCACCACCGACAAGGTGTCCGCCGAGATCTACGCGAACGACGTCTTCGACGTGATCCGCCGGGGCGCGCAGCGCACCACCGACGCGGGACAGCACGTCACCCTCACCGCGAGCCCCGGGGTGCGCCCGCACGCGCCCGCCGCCCAGGGCGGCCCCCGGCCGAAGAACGTCGAGTGCCCGCCCGAGCTGTCCTGCTCCTGGCTCGGCGCGCCCTACGTCCGGATCGACGACGACGCGTACGGCAACCACGACCTGGCCGACCGGCCCAAGGACCAGCGGATCGACTACATCGTCATCCACGACACCGAGGCGCCCCTGGCGTCGATGCTCCTGACCATCCAGGACCCCGAGGAGGCGTCCTGGCACTACTCCGTCCGCTCCAGCGACGGTCACGTCACCCAGCACATCAGGACCAAGGACGCGGCCTGGCACTCCGGGAGCCAGTTCGTCAACGCCCGCTCGATCGGCGTGGAGCACGAGGGCTTCCTGCGGCACCCCGACGCCTGGTACACGGAGCAGATGTACCGGTCGTCGGCCCGCCTGGTGCGCTACCTGGCGAAGAAGTACCAGGTCCCGATGGACCGGCAGCACATCTTCGGGCACGACAACGTGCCGGCCCCGACCGAGGACAGCATCCCGGACATGCACGACGACCCGGGCCCGTTCTGGGACTGGCGGCACTACTTCGACCTGCTCGGCGCGCCGCTGCGGGCCACCGCCGGGCCCGACAGCGACGTCGTGATGATCCTGCCGGACTACGGCAAGCACAAGCCGCGCTTCACGGGGTGCGCCAAGCCCGGGGTGCGCTGCGCGCCGCACGGCTCCAGCGCCGTGCGGCTGCGCAGCGAGCCGTCCGACGACGCGCCCCTCATCCAGGACCCGGGCCGGCGCCCGGACGGCGAGGACTCCACGGAGGACGTCAACGACCTCGGCTCGCGGGTCTCGGCGGGCCAGACCTTCGCGGTCGCGGGGCGCAGCGGCGACTGGACGGCCATCTGGTTCCAGGGCCACAAGGCGTGGTTCAGGAACCCGAAGGCGCAGCCGACCGCGGTCGGCGCGCGCGGCCGGGTGGTGACCCCGAAGGAGGGCGTGAAGGAGATCTCCGTGTTCGGCCGCGCCCTGCCCGAGAAGGACGCCTACCCGGAGGGCGTGGACGAGCAGCCGGAGGCGCCGCTCCCCTACTCCCTGCGGGCCGGGCAGCGGTACGTGACGCAGTCCCGCGTCCTCGGCTCCTACATCGACCGGTCGTCCTTCGGCGACTCCCCGGCCCCGGTGGTGAAGGGTCAGGAGGCGTACTACGAGATCCAGTTCGACCACCGGCTCGCCTACGTCCGGGCGAGCGACGTGGACGTGGTGGACCCGCCGGCCGCCGCGGGGCCCGGGCACCCGGCCACGACCGCGGGCCACTGACCCGGCCGCGGCTCGGCGCCACCGGCCCGGCCGGGCCCGGCCCTCAGAGGCCGGCTGCCCGGTGGGTCGGGCGGCCCGCCACCACGGTGAGCACGACCGGCAGCCCGGCCAGCTCGTCGTCGGGGACCTCCAGCGGGTTCCCGGCCAGGACGGTCAGGTCGGCGCGGTGGCCGGCGGCGAGCCGGCCGGCCAGGTGCTCCTCGCCCGCGACCCAGGCCGCGTTCAGGGTGATGCCCTGGAGCGCCTGCAGCGGGGTGAGGGCCTGGCCGGGCCCGTGCGGGGGCAGGGAGAGGTCGGCGGGGCGGCGGTGCCGGGCGCCGGCCATGACCTGGAGCGGCGGGTACGGCGCGATGGGCCAGTCGGAGCCGAGCACCACCCGCGCCCCGGCCGCCCACAGGTCGCGGCAGCGGAAGGCGCGCCCGGCCCGCTCCTCGCCGAGCCGGCGCGACCAGTTGTCGGTGTGGTCGGCCCGGGTGAACTCGCAGCAGTGGGTGGGTTGCATGGACGCGGCCACGCCGAGCCGCGCGAACCTGCGCACGGTGTCGTCGGGCACCGTCTCGATGTGCTCGACCCGGTGCCGAACCGGGGCCGGGTCCCCGGCGAGGGCCTTCTCGACCGAGTCGAGGACGTGCCGTACCGCCGCGTCCCCGATCGCGTGCGTGGCGGTGGGCACCCCGGCCCGGTGCAGGGCGGCGACGACCTGGGTGTAGCGCTGCGGGTCGGGCCAGAACGCGTGGTCCGACTCGCCGTGGCAGTCGGGGGTCTCCAGCCAGGCGGTGCCGTTGTCGATGGTGCCGTCCATGAACAGCTTCACGCCGTCGACCCGCCACAGCGTGCCCCCGGTCCCCTGCGCCCGGACGAGGCCGGCGACGGCGTCGTCGTCCGCCTCGGGCCGGCACCAGGGGGCGACCCTCAGCCGCAGCGGCAGGGCGTCCTCGGCCTCCAGCGCGGCGTAGACCGACAGGCTCGGCCCGTTGGCGTCCATGGCGTGACCGCCGGTCAGGCCGGACGCGGCCATGCCGCGCAGCACCTCGGCGGTGCGGGCCCGCACCTCGGCGTCGGTGGGCCGGGGCGCGACGGCCTCGACCAGTTCGCAGGCCGCGTCCTCCAGCAGCAGGCCGGTGGGGCGCCCGTCGGCGTCGCAGACGATCTCGGAGCCCTGGGCGAACTCCCGCGGTCCGTCGACCCCCGCCAGTTCCAGGGCCCGGGCACTGGCGAGCAGGGAATGCCCGTCGAAGAGGTCCACGAGGGCGGGGACGCCGTCGAGGACGGGGCCGAGCGCGGCGGCGCCGACCGGCTCACCGCCGAAGGCGTTGGGGTCCAGGCCCCAGCCGCGCAGCCAGGCGCCCGGCCGCAGGCCGGTGACGGCGGCGGCGAGCGCGGCGCGCACGGCGGTCAGGTCCCGGCAGCCGGACAGGTCGACGCCCATGGTGCGCTCGGCGCCGGACACGGGGTGCAGGTGCCCGTCGGTGAAGCCCGGGGTGACGACCGCGCCGCGCAGGTCGACGACGGTGCTGCCGGGGCCCGCCAGGGCCCGGGCCGTGCGGTCGTCGCCGAGGTGGGTGATCACTCCGTTCCCGGCGGCGAGCGCGGTGTGCGGCAGGAGCCCGCCCGTGCCCGGGTCGAGCAGCCGGGCGGAGAGCAGGACGAGATCGGCGGGCACGGAGGGCTCCTCGGGGGTGCGGGGGCGTACCTGGATGTGCGGGGGGGCTGTGACCGGGGGCGGACTCAGTCGGTGACGGGGTCCAGCGCCCCTTCCTTCAGGCCGAGTTCGCGCTCGGCGACGGTGACGGCCATACGGGCGACGGCGCGGGGCCGTTCGGGGGTCGCGGTGTTGGCGTGCACACCGAGCCCGTCGAGGACGACGAGGATCTGGACGGCCGTCACGGACGGGTCGCCGGTGCGGAACTCGCCGTCGGCGACGCCCGCCCGGATCAGGTCCTCGAGGCGCCCGCGCCAGGCGGCCTCCTGCTCGGCGACCCGGTCCCGCAGGACGGGGCGGTAGCGGCTGAGGTGGCGCGCGTTGATCCACAGCCGGCTGACCGCGTCGTACGCCTCGCCCGAGGTGCGGGCCAGGAACCGGGCGAGCCCCCGGGCGGCACCGTCCTCGGGCCGTCCGGCCGGCAGCAGGCCGTCGAGTTCGCCCGTCGCGGCGCTGCCGAAGGCCTCGGCGACGAGGTCCTCGGCCGAGGGGAAGTAGTGGCTGATCAGCCCGGGCCGGACGGCGAGTTCCTCGCCGATCCGGCGCAGGGTGACGCACTCCAGGCCCTCGGCGAGGGCGACGGCGGCGGCCGCTTCGACGATCTCGGCCCGCCGGGCCGCCGGGTCCTTGCGGGTCCGCTTGCGCTGAACGCTTGACGACATGACGGCGATGCTATTGAGTGTGCGACCAATAAGCAATTGGTCATGCGACCAACAAGCGACCAGGCCGATCCCACCGCCCCGGAGGGCCTCATGGCGTCCACGCTCCCCGACCCCAGTCCCGACGCGCGCCGCACGGCCGCCGAGGCGGCCCCGGCCACGTCCCCCCGCCCGGGCCTGACGGGCGGCGGCGTCGAGTCCCACGGCATCGACCACATCCCGGACTCCGAACGCCGGGGCCGCCCACGGGAGCTGTTCTCCGTGTGGGCCGCCGCCAACGTGAACTACCTCAGCCTGGTCGTCGGTGGCGCGCTGGTGCTGATGGGGCTGAGCCTGTGGCAGGCGGTGGCCGTGATCGTGGTCGGCAACGCCTTCTGGGCGCTCACCGGGCTGCTCGCGGTCTCCGGACCGGCGGCGGGCGCGCCCAGCGAGGTCGTGACGCGGGCCGTCTACGGCGTCCGCGGCAACCGGGTGAACAACGCGGTGACGGGCTGGATGATCTCCGTCTGCTACTTCGCCCTGAACCTGGCGGCGGCGGCCACCGCCGCCTTCACCCTGGTCGGGCGGACCGGCCTGCCGGTCGACGCCGTCGTGAAGACGGCCGTCGTGGTCCTCATCGCCGCGCTCACCCTCGCCATCAGCGTCTACGGCCACGCCGCGATCGTCCGGCTCTACGTGCCGATCACGCTGGCGCTCACCGCCGTCTTCGCGGTCGTCGCCGTCTTCGTGGTGCGGCACACCGACTTCGGCCACGTCCCGGACCGGCCGCTGACCGGCGGCGCGCTGTGGGCGACCCTGCTGGCCGGTGTCGGGCTCATCGCCTCAGGACCCCTGTCGTACACGACCAGCGCCGACTTCTCCCGCTACCTGCCCCGCACCGTGTCGGCCACGGCGGTGGCCGGCTGGACCGCGCTCGGCGGGTTCCTGCCCGGCACGGTGGTCTGCTGCCTCGGGGCGTTCGCGGCGACCGCGGTCGACATGAGCGACCCGCAACGCGCCCTGGCGGAGCTGCTGCCCGGCTGGTTCGAGCCGGTGTTCCTGTTCGCGCTCGTCCTCGGCACGGTGGCCCTCAACGCCCTGACGGCCTACAGCGCGGGACTCGCCCTGCAGGCCGTCGGCATCCGCATCCGGCGCTCGCTCAGCGTCCTCGTCGACGGAGCGGTCTCCGTCTCGCTGACCCTGTACGCGCTGCTGGTGTCCGACTTCCTGGACACGGTCGGGAACGTGCTCCAGCTGACCGTGGTGCTGCTCGGCCCCTGTACGGCCGTCTACGCCACCGACATCGTGCTGCGCCGCAACCGCTACGACGGCGCCGCCCTCACCGACGAGACCCCCGGCAGCCCCTTCTGGTACTCCGCAGGCGTGAACCTCCGGGGCGCGTCGGCCCTCGTGGCAGGCGTGACCGCCTCAGCCCTGTGTGTCGACACCGTCTACGCGGGCCCCCTGGCCCGCGCCCTGGGCGACCTCGATCTCGCCCTCCCGGTGGGCCTGGTGGTGGCGTCGGGGGTGTACGCGGTGTCGATGCGGGGGTTGCGCGGGGCCCGCGGCGACGGGTGAGCGCGGGCTTGAGCGGCCTGCCGGCCCCGGAGCCGCAGGGGTCCGAGCGGTCCGAACGCCGGCCCCCGACGCCTCGCGCCCCGCTCCGGATACGCTGCCCGCACCGTCCCCTCACCGCCCGGCCGTCACACCGTCACACCGTCACACCGACCAACGGAGCCGTGGAATGTACGTCCGCCGTGTCGTGCCCAACATCCGGTCGAACGCCCCCGCGGAGAGCACCGACTTCTACGGGGTGCTGGGATTCGAGGAGGTGATGGACCTCGGCTGGATCAGGACGCTGGCCTCGGCCCGCAACCCGGCCGTCCAGCTCAGCCTCATGAGCGAGGACCGCACCGCGCCCGTCGTCCCCGACCTGAGCGTCGAGGTGGAGGACGTCGACGCCGTGTACGCGGCGATGCGGGCGCGGGGCGCGGAGATCGTGCACCCGCTCACCGACGAGGAGTGGGGCGTACGGCGGTTCTTCGTACGCGACCCGAACGGCAAGGTCGTCAACGTCCTCAGCCACCGCTGACGCCGGACACGGCGACGGACGCCCGCTGGACGCCGTCCTGACGAGCCGTGAGACTGGATCGCGCCCGACGCCCCGCTCCCAGGACGGTGACCATGGAAGAGGTACTCCCCCGCGTCGAACTGACCCCGCAGGCCGCCGAGCTGGTGCGCCGGCTGCGCGCGGAGCACGGCCCGCTGATGTTCCACCAGTCCGGCGGCTGCTGCGACGGCAGCGCGCCGATGTGCTACCCCGACGGCGAGTTCCGCACCGGCGGCTCGGACGTGCTGCTCGCCGAGCTGGCCGTGGACGGGGTCGAGGAGCCCGTGACCTTCTGGATGTCGCGCAGTCAGTACGAGGTCTGGAGCCACACCCGGCTGATCGTGGACGTGGTACCCGGACGGGGGAGCGGTTTCTCGCTGGAAGCACCCGAGGGGGTGCGTTTTCTCACCCGTTCTCGCGTAGTCGACGGCTAGCCGGCCTGAGCGCCGCCACCGTCTGGTGCACTTCCCCTGAGTCCTGGGACAGTTGACGAGACATCAGGGGGCGCAGTGGCGCGCGATCGGCGGCAGACGGCGGCAGGCAGATCGGTTCTCTCCACTCTCACGGCGTTCGGTGTGCTGGCCGGTGCGTCCCTCGCGGGGGCCGCACCGGCGGACGCCGCCCCACTGGGCAGACGGATCGCACCGGGGGTCACCTACCGGCAGTTCGACCTCCGCGCGGCGGCCGGCAGGACCCACGCCCATCTGCTGACCGTCGACCTGACGAACCGGCACGTCCACCTCGACCTGCTGTACCCGGGGACGGTGGCCGCCCGGGAGACCGTCTCCACCATGGCGGACGCGGCCGGCGCGGTCGGCGGGGTCAACGGCGACTTCTTCAACATCAGTGAGACCCAGCACCCGGGCGTCGAGGCGACGGGGGCGAGCGTGGGTCCGGCCGTCGCGTCGGGCAGGGTGCTCAAGGCGGCGGTCCCGGCGGGCCAGCGGTTCGGGCCGGCGCTGCCGCCCGGCACCGGCACCCGGGACGTCCTCGGGGTCGGCACCGACCGGCGGGCCCGTCTGGACCGGCTCACCCTCACCGGCACCGTGACCACACCGAAGGGACGGTTCCCGCTCAAGGGCCTCAACCAGTACGCGCTGCCGCAGAACTCCGTCGGCGCCTTCACCTCCCGCTGGGGCAGCGCCTCCCGGGTGCGCGCCACCTGCGGCACGGACACGAACCGGGCCGCGGGGTGCAGCAAGGACACCTACGAGGTGAAGGTGCGCGGCGGCCGGGTGACCTCCACCGCCGCCACGCCGGGCGGCGGGCCGATCGCCGCGGGCACCACGGTCCTGGTGGGCCGCGAGGAGGGCGCGCGCCGGCTGCGCGCACTGTCGCCCGGCGACCGGGTGACCGTCACCCACACCCTGGTGGCGGCCACCGCCAAGGTCCCCTACACGTTCGCGATCGGCGGCTACCCGGTGCTGCGCGGCGGCAGGCCGCTGTCCGGGCTGGACGACAGCACCTCGGCGGTGCGCACCGTCGTCGGCTTCGCGAACGGCGGCCGGCGGATGCTGCTGCTCGCGCTGGACGGGGCCGCCGCCTACCGGAGGGGCATGACCGTCGCCGAGGAGGCGGCCGCCATGGACGACCTGGGCGCCACCGACGCGTTCAACCTCGACGGCGGCGGCTCGTCCGAGATGGTCACCCGCGCGGCGGGAGCGCGCGCGGTCAAGGTCCGCAACCACCCGAGCGGCGGCGCCGAGCGCCCCGTGGCGAACGGCATCGGCGTCTTCTCGTCCTGACCCCGGCGGACGGTCAGGGCCGCAGGCTGCTGACGAGGTCGGCGGTCGCGGTCAGCCCGCTGTGGATGGTGGGCGCCATGCTGGTGCTGGCCAGGTAGAAGCCGAGCAGCATGCAGACCAGGGCGTGCGAGATCTTCAGCGCGCCGTTGCGGATGAACACCACCGCAAGGATCAGGAGCAGCAGCACCACAGAGATGGAAATGGCCATTGGAACCTCCTCCGCCACGCCCCATGAGCGGCGTTCGGCCGCAAGTGTGGCGTAGCGGGGGGTTCGTCCGGGCGGCTGACATGTCCTCCGATCGTGTGGTCTTGGGCGAACCGGTGGGCGTCGAGGAACGTTTCGAGGCCCGCCGGGTCAGGGCGCCTGGAGGTCGACCAGTGCGGCCAGGGCCGTGCGGTGCGCTCCCGCGGTGCCGTAGGCGAGGGAGTCCGCCTTGGCCCGCTTGAGGTACAGGTGGATCGGGTGCTCCCAGGTCATGCCGATCCCGGCGTGCAACTGCAGCGCCTCCTCGGCCGCGTGGACGGCGACGGGCGCCGCGTACGCCTGCGCGACGGCGACCGAGACGTCGGTGTCCCGGCCCGAGGCCAGCGCGTCGGCGGCGGCGCGGGCGGCGGCCCGCAGGTTGACCACCTCCAGCCAGAGCTGGGCGAGCCGGTGCTTGAGCGCCTGGAAGCCGCCGACCTGCCGGTTGAACTGCCTGCGCTCCTTCAGGTAGCGGACCGTCTCGGTCAGCGCCCAGTCGGCGACGCCGAGTTGCTCGGAGGCGAGCAGTCCGGCGGCGGACCGCAGGGCCTGGCGCACGGCGGGTTCCGCGGCCCCGATCCGGCGGCAGGCCGCGCCGTCGAGGGCGACGGTGGCGAGCGGCCGGGTCAGGTCCAGGGAGGTCTGCGGGGTGACGGTCGCGGCGTCGGCGGACACGGCGTACAGACCGCCGTCGTCGGCGGGGACGAGCAGCACGTCGGCGGCGGCCGCGTCGGCGATGCCGGTCAGCTCCCCGTGCAGGGCGCCGCCCTCCAGTCGTACGGCCGGGAAGTCGGCGCCCGGGGCACGGTGCAGGCCGACGGCGAGGACGCCGATGGTCCGCCCGGAGGCCAGCCGGCCGAGCAACTCCTCGTCCCCGCACGCCAGCAGGGCCTCGGTGGCAACGACCGCGCTGGTCAGGTAGGGCACGGGGGCGACGGCCCGGCCCAGCTCCTCCAGGACGACGGCCGCCTCCCGGTGCGTGGCGCCCTGGCCGCCGTGGGTCTCGGGCACCAGCAGCCCGGCGAGGCCCATGCTCTCGGCGAGCGACTTCCACAGGGCGAGGTCGTGCGGCGCGTCCGACTCCGTGCGGGTGATCACGTCGGCCGGGGCGCAGTGGTCCGTGAGCAGGTCACGGACGGCCGCGCGCAGCGCCTCTTCCTCCTCGGAGTAGAGGAGATCCCGCTGTTCGCTCATCGGGCGAGGTCCTTCCATGCGACGTCCTTGTCGGTGCGCGGCTCGGCGGGCAGGCCGAGGACCCGCTCGGCGACGATGTTCAGCAGGACCTCGCTGGTCCCGCCCTCGATGCTGTTGCCCTTGGAGCGCAGGTAGCGGTAGCCGGCGTCGCGGCCGGTGAAGTCGACCAGTTCGGGGCGGCGCATGGTCCAGTCGTCGTACGACAGCCCCTCCTCGCCGCGGAGTTCGACCTCCAGGCCGCTGATCGCCTGGTTGAGCCGGGCGAAGGCGAGCTTCATGCCGGCACCCTCGGGTCCCGGCTGGCCGGCGACGAGCTGCTGGCGCAGGCGTTCGCCGGTGAGCCGGGCGACCTCGGCCTCGACCCAGAGGGTCAGCAGCCGCTGGTGCAGGTCGTGGGTGCGCAGGTCCGGGCGTTCCCGCCAGGTCGCGGAGACCGGGCCGATCATGCCGCCCTCGCGGGGCAGCCGCATGCCGCCGATGGCGACGCGCTCGTTGTTGAGGGTAGTCTGGGCGACCCGCCAGCCGTCGCCGACCTCGCCGAGGCGGCGGGTGTCGGGGATGCGGACGCCGGTGAGGAAGACCTCGTTGAACTCGGCCTCGCCGGTGATCTGGCGCAGCGGCCGCACCTCGACCCCGGGGTCGGTCATGTCGCACAGGAAGTAGGTGATGCCCGCGTGCTTGGGCACGCCCGGGTCGGTGCGCGCGATCAGGATGGCCCAGCGGGCGAGGTGGGCGCTGGAGGTCCACACCTTCTGCCCGTCGACCACCCAGTCGTCACCCTCCCGTACGGCCCGGGTGCCGAGCGCGGCCAGGTCGGAGCCGGCGCCGGGCTCGCTGAAGAGCTGGCACCAGACCTCCTCGCCGGTCCACAGGGGCCGCAGGAAGCGCCGCTTCTGCTCCTCGGTGCCGTAGCGCAGGATGGTCGGCGCGGCCATGCCGAGGCCGATGCCGATGCGCCGGGGGTCGTTGTCCGGGGCGCCGGCGGCCTCCAGCTCGGCGTCGACCACGGCCTGCAGGGAGCGCGGGGCGCCGAGGCCGCCGAGGCCCTCGGGGTAGTGCACCCAGGCCAGTCCGGCGTCGAAGCGGGCCCGGAGGAACTCCAGGCGGTCGGTGGCGGCCGGCGGGTGGGCGGCCAGCAGTTCGGCGGTGCGGCGCCTGAGGTCGTCGGCGTCGGTCATACGGCGGCTCCCTTGTCCATGACCACGGCCACCCGGCCGGTGGTCGCACCGTCGGCGACGCGCTGCACGGCCGCGGCGGCCGAGTCGAGCGGCACCCGCTCGCTCACCAGCGGCTTGATCGCGCCGCTCGCGGCCAGTGCGGTCAGCTCCTCGTGGCAGCGCAGGATGAGCTTCGGGTTCTTGGTGGCGTACAGGCCCCAGTGCAGGCCGAGGATCGCGTAGTTCTTCACCAGGGCGTGGTTGAGGGCGGGGCTGGGGATGGTGCCACTGGCGAAGCCGACGACGACGATCCGGCCCTCGAAGGCGACGAGCTTGGCGGACTGGGTGTAGGCCTCGCCGCCCACCGGGTCGTAGATCACGTCGGCGCCCCGGCCGCCGGTGGCCTCCTTGACGGCCGCGATCACGTCCTCGGCGTGACGGTCGACCACAACGTCGCAGCCCAGTTCGCGGGCCACGGCGGCCTTCCGCGCGCCGCCGACCACGCCGATCACGGTGGCCCCGGCCGCCTTGCCGAGCTGCACGGCCGCACTGCCGACACCGCCGGCGGCGGCGTGCACGAGCAGGGTCTCCCCGGCTTCGAGGCGGGCCCTGCGGTGCAGGCCGAACCAGCCCGTCTGGTAGCCGATGTGCAGCGCGGCGGCCTCGGCGTCGTCCAGCGAGTCGGGCGCGGGCAGCAGGGCGCGGGCGTCGGCGAGGGCGTACTCGGCGAAGCCGCCATGGGGCAGGGCCGGGTTGGCGAGCACGCGGCGGCCGTCCTCGGTCTCGCCGCAGATCTCCACGCCGGGCGTGAAGGGCAGCGGGGGCCGTACCTGGTACTGGCCGCGGCAGAGCAGGGCGTCCGGGAAGTTGATGTTGGCGGCCCGCACGCGCAGCAGGACCTGGCCCTCGCCGGGCGTGGGCCGCTCCACCTCCGCCAGGCGCATCACCTCGCCCGGCTCGCCGTTCTCGTGCACTTGCCATGCCTGCATGGGGGGCCTCCACGGGACTGCCTCGTCTGACCGGGTCCTCCGCATACTAAGCGGTCGCTTGCCGATCGGGGAACAGTCGATCGCGTCACTCGCGCCGACGCGCCCGTACCCGCATCCTCTCGCCCCGCGCTCGGTCCCGCGGGGCGGACGGGCCGGGGAACCGGGCGGGGACCGGACGGACCGGCCGGGGGCCTCGCCCCGCCACGCCCCCGTCGGCGGGTGTAGAGCGCGGGCCGCCGGGTCACATTGACTGCATGCTGCTCACCCGGCTCGCGGAGGTTTCCCGGGAGGTGGCCGCCACGGCGGCCAGATCCCGCAAGACCGCCCTGCTCGCGGAGCTCTTCCGGGACGCGGAGGCGGACGACGTGCCCATCGTCATCCCCTACCTGGCCGGACGGCTCCCGCAGGGCCGCCTCGGCGTCGGCTGGAAGGTCCTGGCCCGCCCGGTGCCGCCCGCCGCCGAACCCTCGCTCACCGTGCGGGAGGTCGACGCCCGGCTCGGCGAGCTGGGCAAGGTGTCCGGGCCCGGCTCCCAGGCGGAGCGCGCCCGGCTCGTCGGCGAGCTGATGGGCGCGGCCACCGAGGGCGAGCAGCGCTTCCTGCTCGGCCTGCTGACCGGCGAGGTCCGGCAGGGCGCGCTGGACGCGGTCGCCGTGGAGGGCCTGGCCCGGGCGACCGGCGCGGACGCGGCGGACGTACGGCGCGCGGTGATGCTCGCCGGGTCGCTGCAGACGGTGGCGCAGGCGCTGCTGGCCGACGGGCCCGGGGCCCTTGACCGGTTCCGGCTCACCGTCGGCCGTCCGGTGCTGCCGATGCTGGCCCACAGCGCCTCCTCGGTCGCCGAGGCGGTGGAGAAGCTCGGCGCGTGCGCGGTGGAGGAGAAGCTGGACGGCATCCGCGTGCAGGTGCACCGGGAGGGCAGCGCGGTACGGGTCCACACCCGCACCCTGGACGACATCACCGACCGGCTGCCCGAGGTGACCCGAGCGGCTCTGGCGCTGGCGAGCGAGCGTTTCATCCTGGACGGCGAGGTGCTCTCCTTCGACGCGGACGGCCGGCCGCGCTCCTTCCAGGAGACCGCGGGCCGGGTGGGCTCCCGGGTGGACGTGGCGCGGGCGGCCGAGGAGGTGCCGGTCTCCCCCGTCTTCTTCGACCTGCTGTCGGTGGACGGCGTGGACCTGCTCGACCTGCCCTTCGCCGAGCGGCACGCGATGCTCAGCGATCTGGTGCCCGCCCCGATGCGGGTCCGCCGCATGGTCGCCTCCGGCCCCGAGCACATCCCCGAGGCGGAGCGCTTCCTCGCCGACACGCTGGCGCGCGGCCACGAGGGCGTGGTCGCCAAGGCGCTGGACGCCCCCTACAGCGCGGGCCGGCGCGGCGCGTCGTGGCTGAAGGTCAAGCCCGTGCACACGCTGGACCTGGTGGTGCTGGCCGCCGAGTGGGGGCACGGCCGCCGCACCGGCCGGCTCTCCAACCTGCACCTCGGCGCCCGCACCCCGGACGGCGGATTCGCGATGCTCGGCAAGACCTTCAAGGGCATGACCGACGCGATGCTCGTCTGGCAGACCGGAAGGCTCCGCGAACTGGCCGTCGAGGAGCACGGCTGGGGGGTCACGGTACGCCCCGAACTCGTCGTGGAGATCGCCTACGACGGTCTGCAGCGCTCCTCCCGCTACCCGGCCGGCGTCACCCTGCGCTTCGCGCGCGTGGTCCGCTACCGCGAGGACAAGCGGCCCGAGGAGGCCGATACGGTGGAGGTCCTGCTGGCGGCTCACCCGGAGGTCAGGCCGTGACGGTGCGTGCGACCAGACGCAGTGCGGGACTGCTGTTGTTCCGGCACACCGACGACCGCCTCGAGGTGCTGCTCGGCCACATGGGCGGACCGTTCTTCGCGAAGAAGGACGCGGGAGCGTGGACCGTGCCCAAGGGCGAGTACGAACCGGACGAGCCCGCCTGGGAGGCGGCCAGGCGGGAGTTCCGTGAGGAACTGGGCCTCGCGCCGCCGGACGGGAGGGCTCTGGCGCTGGGCGAGGTCACGCAGGCCAACGGCAAGATCGTCACGGCGTGGGCGATCGAGGCCGACCTGGACCCGGCGGCGATCGAGCCGGGTACCTTCACCATGGAGTGGCCGCCGAGGTCGGGGCGGACGGCGGAGTTCCCGGAGCTGGACCGGGTGGCCTGGTTCGGTCTCGACGGGGCGCGTGCCGTCATCATCCCGGCCCAGGCCGCGTTTCTGGACCGGCTGGCGGAGCACTCGGCCTGAACAGGGGCCCACGCGTTGCGACCGGCGCAGTCGCGCGCGAAGGTCGAAGCAAGCCCGCTCCCAGGGAGGCCAGCCATGCCCATCGCCACGGTGAACCCGGCCAACGGCGAGACGCTCAAGACGTACGAGCCCATGGGCGAGGAGGAGCTGGAACGCCGGCTCCAGCTCGCCGAGGCGACGTTCCGCACGTATCGGACGACCTCCTTCGCCGAACGCGCACGCATGCTGAAAAAGGCCGCCGACCTGCTGGACGAGGACCAGCGGGAGATCGGCCGGGTGATGACCACCGAGATGGGCAAGCCGGTCACGCAGGCCCGCGCGGAGGCCGCGAAGTGCGCCAAGGCGATGCGCTGGTACGCGGAGCGCGCCGAGGGGCTGCTGGCCGACGAGGAGCCGCCGGCGGTGGACGTCAGCGACTCGGGCGCCTCCCGGGTGCGGGTGACCTACCGGCCGCTGGGCCCGGTCCTCGCCGTGATGCCGTGGAACTTCCCGCTCTGGCAGGTGATCCGGTTCGCCGCGCCCGCGCTGATGGCGGGCAACGTGGGCCTGCTCAAGCACGCCTCGAACGTGCCCCAGACGGCCCTTTACCTGGAGGATCTCTTCCACCGGGCGGGCTTCCCCGAGGGCTGCTTCCAGAGCCTGCTGATCGGCTCGGGCGCGGTGGACGACGTCCTGCGCGACGAGCGGGTGAAGGCGGCGACGCTCACGGGCAGTGAGCCGGCCGGCCGCGCGGTGGCCTCCACCGCCGGCGAGATGATCAAGAAGACGGTGCTGGAGCTGGGCGGCAGCGATCCGTACGTCGTCATGCCCTCGGCCGACCTCGACCGGGCGGCTCAGGTCGCCGTGACCGCGCGGGTGCAGAACAACGGGCAGTCCTGCATCGCGGCCAAGCGGTTCATCGTGCACACGGACGTCTACGACGCCTTCGCCGAGAAGTTCGTCGCGGGCATGGAGGCGCTCAAGGTCGGCGACCCCCTGGAGGAGGACACCGAGGTCGGGCCGCTCTCCAGCGAACAGGGACGGTCCGACCTGGAGGAACTGGTCGACGACGCGAAGCGCGGCGGGGCCCGGGTGCTGTGCGGCGGGGAGCGGCCGGACGGGCCGGGGTGGTACTACCCGCCGACCGTGCTGGCCGGCATCACCCGGGAGATGCGCATCCACCGCGAGGAGGCGTTCGGGCCGGTCGCCACGCTGTACCGGGCCGCCGACCTGGACGAGGCGCTCCTGATCGCGAACGACTCCCCGTTCGGACTGAGTTCGAACGTGTGGACCCGGGACGAGAACGAGGTGGAGCGGTTCGCCCGGGACCTGGAGGCGGGCGCGGTGTACGTCAACGGGATGACCGCCTCGCACCCGGCTTTCCCGTTCGGTGGCGTGAAGCGGTCCGGGTACGGGCGTGAGCTGTCCGGGCACGGAATCCGGGAGTTCTGCAACATCACCACGGTTTGGCAGGGTGCGTGAGCGCCGCGCGGCTACCATCCCGATTGTGAACCGCGAAGTGACTCTGCCTCTGATCGTCGACGACCGCGGTACCTTGCAGGTGGCGGCGGCCGACGTGAGTAAGTTGTTGCGGACCGTGGGCGGGCGGTGGCTGCATCTCGTCGAGGCCGGGGAGCAGCTCGACGAGGACACCGTGGCCGCTCTGACCATCGAGCTGGCGAAGCTGGCGGACCGCATCGACGTGGCCTGCATCGCGCACAGCAGCGGGGCGCCGTAACGGCTCGCGCGGCGCGGGCGCGCCTCGGGCACAACATGCCCTGCGGAACGAGAAGTCGAGGGTCGCGGCAGCCGCCGCGGCCCTCCTTCCGCGTTCTCCCCCGAGCCGTCACGGGGCCGGGGCCGGTCACAGTCCGTTGTCCCCGATTCGGAGTAATCCGACGAGAGATCGTCAGCCCCCCGGGTGAACCTGGGTGGACCACCTCCGGGTGGACCACCTTCTGACCGGCGGGCGCAGGTCTGCCGGACGGCGAAAGCAGGGACGGCTCATGGCTACTTTGTGCAGACCCTCGGTGTCCGTACCCGAACACGTGATCACGATGGAGGAGACGCTGGACCTGGCGCGTGAGCACCACGCGGACCACCCCCAGCTCCCCCTGGCCCTCCGGCTGATCGAGAACACGGGAGTCCGCACCCGGCACATCGTGCAGCCCATCGAGGAGACCCTGAAGCACCCCGGGTTCGAGGACCGCAACAAGCTCTACGAGGCCGAGGCCAAGGCCCGCGTCCCCGCGGTGATCCAGCAGGCGCTCGACGAGGCGGAACTCCTGACCACGGACATCGACGTGATCATCTACGTGTCGTGCACGGGCTTCATGATGCCCTCGCTGACCGCGTGGCTGATCAACGAGATGGACTTCTCGAGCACCACCCGTCAGCTCCCCATCGCCCAGCTGGGCTGCGCGGCCGGCGGCGCGGCCATCAACCGGGCGCACGACTTCTGTTCGGCCTACCCGGAGGGCAACGCGCTCATCGTGGCCTGCGAGTTCTGCTCGCTGTGCTACCAGCCCACCGACCTCGGCGTCGGCTCGCTGCTGTCCAACGGCCTGTTCGGCGACGGCATCGCGGCCGCCGTGGTGCGCGGCCGGGGCGGAACGGGCGTCCAGCTGGAGCGCAACGGGTCGTACCTGATCCCCAAGACCGAGGACTGGATCGCCTACGACGTCCGGGCCACCGGCTTCCACTTCCTGCTGGACAAGCGGGTGCCGACCACGATGGAGCCGCTCGCCCCGGCGCTCCAGGAACTCGCGGGCAACCACGGCTGGGACGCCTCCGACCTGGACTTCTACATCATCCACGCGGGCGGTCCCCGAATACTCGACGACCTGAGCAAGTTCCTCCAGGTCGACCCCCACGCGTTCCGGTTCAGCCGGTCCACGCTCACCGAGTACGGAAACATCGCGAGCGCCGTCGTGCTGGACGCGCTGCGCCGCCTGTTCGACGAGGGCGGTGCCGAGCACCGGGCGCGCGGGCTGCTCGCCGGGTTCGGCCCCGGCATCACGGCGGAGATGACCGTGGGCCGCTGGGTCCGGGACGGTGAGATGACGCGATGAGCGCAGAGACCCTGACGGAGCCGGTCGGCGAGGCGCTGCCTCCGGTGCGGCACTGGCCGGCCGTCGACCTGGCCGGCACGGACTTCGACCCGGTGCTCACCGAGCTGATGAGCGAGGGCCCCCTCACCCGCGTCCAGCTGCCCAACGGCGAGGGCTGGGCCTGGCTGGTCACCCGCTACGACGACGTGCGCATGGTGGCCAACGACCCCCGCTTCAGCCGCGAGGCGGTGATGGGCCGTCAGGTCACCCGGCTCGCGCCGCACTTCATACCGGACCGGGGCGCGATCGGCTTCCTGGACCCGCCCGACCACACCAGGCTGCGCCGCGCGGTCGCCGCCGCCTTCACCTCCAAGGGTGTGGAGCGGATCCGCGGCAAGGCGCGTGTGATGCTGGACGAGCTGGTCGACGAACTGCTCCAGGACGGCCCGCCCGCCGACCTGACGGCGGCGGTGCTCAGCCCCTTCCCCATCGCGGTGATCTGCGAGCTGATGGGGGTACCGGCCGCCGACCGGCACGCCATGCACACCTGGACCCAGCTGATCCTGTCCTCCTCGCACGGCAAGGACGTGAGCGAGAAGGCCAAGCGCGAGATGAGCGCGTACTTCTCCGACCTCGTCGGGCTGCGCGAGGGCAGCACGGGCGAGGACGTCGCCTCGCTGCTGGGCGCCGCCGTCGGCCGGGCCGAGATCACTCTGGAGGAGGCCGTCGGTCTCGCGGTGCTGCTGCAGATCGGCGGCGAGGCGGTCACCAACAACAGCGGCCAGATGTTCCACCTGCTGCTGAGCCGCCCCGCGCTGGTGGAGTGGCTGCGCTCCGACCCCGGGATCCGCCCGCGGGCGATCGACGAGCTGCTGCGCTGGATCCCGCACCGCAACGCCGTCGGCCTGTCCCGGATCGCCCTGGAGGACGTGGACGTCCACGGCGTACGGATCCGGGCCGGCGACGCGGTGTACGTGTCCTACCTGGCCGCCAACCGCGACCCGGAGGTCTTCCCGAACCCGGAGGTCATCGACTTCTCCCGCAGTCCCAACCCGCATGTGGCGTTCGGCTTCGGCCCGCACTACTGCCCCGGCGGGATGCTGGCCCGGCTGGAGTCGGAGCTGCTGGTGGACGCCCTGCTGGACCGGGTGCCCGGCTTGAAGCTGGCCGTGCCACCGGAGCAGGTGCCCTTCAGGAAGGGCGCGTTGATCCGTGGTCCCGAGGCCCTGCCCGTGACGTGGTGAGCGGCCGATGACGACGACCGAGGGGCTGGCGGTACCGGAAGGGCCCGCGGCCCGGGGAGTGGCACCGGCGCAGGCGGAGGCGCCGGTGCAGGAGACGGCGCGGCCCGAGGGGCTGCTGGTGCCGCCGGGTCACGGCCGCGTGGTGGAGACGCCGGCCCAGCGTGTGACGTTCAAGGTCACCGGCACGCACTCGCGGATGGCCTCCACCTTCGAGGTGGAGGTCCCGCCGGGCTTCGACGTCGGCGCCCATGTGCACACCCGCAGCGAGGAGTTGTTCTACGTCCTGGAGGGCGAACTGGACGTGCTCGCCTTCGAGCCGCGCGTCCGCACCCCCGACCACTGGCAGCGCTGGGAGTCGGTCTCGGGCACCCGGGTGGTCCGGGCGACTCCGGGCACGGTGATCGTCGTGCCCCCCGGGTGTCCGCACGCGTTCGCCAACCCGAAGGACACGCCCGCGAAGATGTTCTTCCAGGCGTCTCCCCCACCGGACCACGAGCGCTACTTCGAGGAGCTGCTGGAGATCCTGCGCAACGGCGGCCCTCCCGACCAGGCCGCCATCGAGGAGCTGCGGGCGAAGTACGACATCCAGCAGCTCACCCCGCTCAGACACCGGTGAGCACACCGGCCGCCGGGTACGACAAGCGCGACGGGCCGCAAGGGGCGCGGGGAACGCGCGACGGGCCACGCCCGACGGCCGGCCGTGCTCCCGCACCCCTTCGGTGCCCTGGACAGCGACCGCGCTAGCGGATCGGCATGCCCGACAGGGTCCGCGCGATGACCAGCCGCTGGATCTCGCTGGTCCCCTCGAAGATCGTGTAGATCGCGCTGTCCCGGTGCATCCGCTCCACCGGGTACTCCCGGGTGTAGCCGTTGCCGCCCAGGATCTGGATGGCCTGCGCGCTCACCTTCTTCGCTGTCTCGCTCGCGAAGAGCTTCGACATCGACCCCTCGGCCGCGGTGAACGGCTTGCCGTTGACGGCCATCCAGGAGGCGCGCCACACCAGCAGGCGGGCCGCGTCGATCTGGGTGCGCATGTCGGCGAGCTGGAAGGCGACGCCCTGGTTGTCGATGATCGGGCGCCCGAACTGCTCGCGGGTCTTCGCGTAGTCGAGGGCGACCTCGTAGGCGGCCCGGGCGGTGCCGACCGCCATCGCGCCCACGGCCGGCCGGGATGCCTCGAACGTGGCCATGGCCGCGTTCTTCACCCGCTCGCCGCCCGCCCTGGCCCTCTCCCGGGCCCGGGCGAGGCGCTCGTCCAGCTTCTCCTTGCCGCCGAGCAGGCAGGAGCCGGGAACGCGGACGCCGTCCAGGACGACCTCGGCGGTGTGCGAGGCCCGGATGCCGTGCTTCTTGAACTTCTGGCCCTGGGTGAGGCCCGGCGTGCCCGGCGGGACGATGAAGGAGGCGTGGCCCTTGGAGCCCAGCTCCGGGTCGACGCTCGCGACGACGACGTGGACGTTGGCGATGCCGCCGTTGGTCGCCCAGGTCTTCGTGCCGTTGAGCACCCACTCGTCCTTGGCCTCGTCGTACACGGCACGCGTGCGCAGGGAGGCGACGTCGGACCCGGCGTCGGGCTCGGAGGAGCAGAACGCGGCCACCTTGACGTCGTTCGCGTCGCCGTACATCTGGGGGATCCAGGTGCCGATCTGCTCCTCGGTCCCGTTGGCGAGAACGCCCACGGCGGCCAGACCCGTGCCCACAATGGAGAGGGCGATGCCCGCGTCACCCCAGAAGAGCTCCTCCATGGCCATCGGGATGCCGAGGCCGGTGGGGTCGAAGTACTGCTGCGCGTAGAAGTCGAGGGAGTAGATGCCGACCTTCGCGGCCTCCTGGATGACCGGCCAGGGAGTCTCCTCACGCTCGTCCCATTCGGCGGCCGCGGGGCGGATCACGTCGGCGGCGAAGCCGTGCAGCCAGTCCCGGACCTCCTTCTGTTCGTCGTTGAGCTCCATGGTGAACTCGGCCATGTCCCCTCCAACGGTGGTGCGTGCACTGTTGCCAGTGATGTTACTAGCGGTAACGCGAGTGTGTTACCGACCGGTAGTGAAAGTCAACCGCCGATCACGCCTCGGCATCCCGTTCGATGTCAGGCACGCCGAGAGTGTTAGTTTGCGCAGGCGTCACCGAATCAGCACGGGTGGGGAGAGCACATGGACACCACACAGCGGACCGATCAGCAGCGATCAGCCGACCGACGACGGCGCGAACTGCTGGAGGCCGCCGACCGGGTGGTGCTGCGCGACGGCCCGCAGGCCTCGATGAACGCGATCGCCGCCGAGGCGGGCATCACCAAGCCGATCCTCTACCGCCACTTCGGCGACAAGGGCGGACTGTACGCCGCGCTCGCCACGCGGCACACCGACGCGCTCCTCGCCTCGCTGCGCGCGGCCCTCGACGCCCCCGCCGACCGGCGCGAGCGGGTCGAGGCCACCCTCGACACCTACCTCGCGGCCATCGAGGCCAGGCCCCAGGTGTACCGGTTCCTGATGCACCCCGCAGAGGGCAGCACCGGCGGCGACCAGGGCTTCGACGTGGGCAAGCACTCGGCCCCGCTGCTGCGGCGGATGGGCGAGGAGCTGGCCCAGGTCATCGAGGAGCGGCTCGACCTCGGCCCCGGCAGCCAGCAGCTCGCCCGGGTGTGGGGACACGGGATCGTCGGGATGATGCACGCGGCCGGCGACTGGTGGCTGGGCGAGCGGCCCTGCTCCCGCGCCGAACTCGTGCGCTCCCTCGCCGACCTGCTGTGGGGACGCCTCGCGGCGGCGGGCGACAAGGTCGGCGGCCCCGGCTTCTGACGGCCGCGGGCCGGGACCCCGCCGCCCGGCATCCCGCCCGGCGGTGCCCCGTTCGACGGCATCCCGTGCAGCGGCGCCTTGTTCAGCGGTGCCAGGAGGCGCGGCCGACCTGCCGCAGCAGTCTGCCGCGGCGCCAGCCCGTCAGGCGGTCGGCGTACACCGTGCCCTCCAGGTGGTCGTACTCGTGCTGGAGGCACCTGGCGAAGAACCCCGTGCCGTGCACGGTGACCGGCTCCCCCGTCACCGTGCGGCCCTCGACCACCGCGTGGTCGTACCGCTCCGTGCCCGCCTCCAGACCCGGCAGCGACAGGCATCCCTCCGGCCCCCGGACCACCACGCCGTCCTTCTCCACGAGCCGCGGGTTCACCACATGTCCGAGATGTCGCACATCGTCGTCGTCCGGGCAGTCGTAGACGAACACCCGCAGCGGGACACCGATCTGGTTGGCGGCCAGGCCCACCCCCCGGGCCGCGTACATGGTCGCGAACAAGTCCTCCACGAGAGCCGCCAGTTCGGGGCCGAACTCGGTGACGTCCGCACAGGACCCACGCAGAACGGGGTCCGGGAGCAGGGAAAGCGGCCGGACGCGCCCGTGGGCGCCCGGGATCGAGCCGTGTCGCATGGCGGCAAGGGTACGGTTCGTTCAGCTCATGCAGGCCGCACGGTACGGGCCGGGATTCGGGTGTGCGAATGGATCTCGATAGGCTGAGGTCCACACCACGCTGCCGGATGCCCCCTGGCGCGGCGCGTACGCAAGGAGGATCGAGAACTGATGGCAGGCAACTCGGACCCGCTCTCGCCGCGGGCCAAGCTGGCCGTGACCGCGGGCAAGGCGGTCGCTGCGGCATCGCGCGCCGCGGGACGCGGCAGCGGTTCGGTGATCGGCGGCCGGGTCGCGCTGAAACTCGACCCCGACCTCCTCGGACGGCTCGCGCAGAACCTGGACGTCGTCCTGGTCTCCGCCACCAACGGCAAGACCACGACCACCCGGCTCATCGCCGAGGCGCTGCGCGCCGCGGGTCCGGTCGTGTCGAACGCGCTCGGCGCCAACATGCCGGCCGGCATCACCTCGGCGCTGGCGGGCGGCTCGGAGTCGAAGTTCGGTGTCATCGAGGTCGACGAGAAGTACCTGGCCGGGGTGGCCCGGGACACCAGCCCGAAGTGCATCGCCCTGCTGAACCTGTCCCGCGACCAGCTCGACCGGGCCGCCGAGACGCGCATGCTCGCCGAGAACTGGCGTGAGGGCCTGGCCGGCTCCAAGGCCGTGGTCGTCGCCAACTGCGACGACCCGCTGGTGGTCTGGGCCGCCTCCTCCTCACCGAACGTGGTCTGGGTCGCGGCCGGTCAGATGTGGAAGGACGACGCCTGGTCCTGCCCGTCGTGCGGTGGCGTGATGCAGCGCCCCGGCGACGACTGGTTCTGCGGCGAGTGCGGCTTCCGCCGGCCCACGCCGACCTGGGCGCTCTCCGGCGACCACGTGCTGGACCCGCACGGGTCCGCCTGGCCGATCCACCTCCAGCTCCCGGGCCGCGCCAACAAGGCCAACGCGGCCAGCTCCGCGGCCGTCGCCGCCGTCTTCGGCGTACCGCCGCAGGTCGCGCTGGAGCGGATGTACCAGGTGCAGGCGGTGGCCGGCCGCTACGACGTGGTCCAGTTCCAGAACCGCGACCTGCGGCTGCTGCTGGCCAAGAACCCGGCCGGCTGGCTGGAGACGTTCTCCCTGATCGACCCGCCGCCGACCCCGGTGATCCTCTCGGTGAACGCGCGCGGCGCCGACGGCACGGACACCTCCTGGCTGTGGGACGTCGACTACACCCGGCTGACCGGTCACCCGATCTTCGTCATCGGTGACCGCAAGCTGGACCTCGCCGTCCGCCTGGAGGTAGCCAACCAGCACTTCCAGGTCTGCGAGAACCTCGACCAGGCCGTGCAGCAGGCCCCGCCGGGACGCATCGAGGTCATCGCGAACTACACCGCGTTCCAGGACCTGCGCCGCCGCGTCGGCAACTGATCGGGAAAGGGCCATCACCTCATGAGCGACAACCAACTCCGGCTGGTGTGGATCTACCCGGACCTGCTGAGCACCTACGGCGACCAGGGCAACGCCCTCGTCGTGGAGCGCCGCGCCCGGCAGCGCGGTCTGGACGTGGCACGGCTCGACGTGCGCAGCGACCAGCCGATCCCGACCTCCGGCGACATCTACCTGATCGGCGGCGGCGAGGACCGGCCGCAGCGGCTCGCGGCCGAGCGGCTGCGCCGCGACGGCCATCTGCAGCGGGCGGTGCAGAACGGCGCCATCGTGTTCTCGGTCTGCGCCGGCTACCAGATCCTCGGCCACGAGTTCATCAACGACCTCGGCCAGCGCGAGCCGGGCCTCGGCCTGCTCGACGTGGTGTCGGTGCGCGGCGAGGGCGAGCGGTGCGTCGGCGACGTGCTCGGGGACATCGACCCGCAGCTCGGCCTGCCCCAGCTGACCGGCTTCGAGAACCACCAGGGCGTGACCCATCTCGGCGCCTCGGCCCGCCCGTTCGCCCGCGTGCAGATCGGCAAGGGCAACGGCACCGGGGACGGCACCGAGGGCGCGTACAACGGCACGGTCTTCGGCACGTACATGCACGGGCCGGTGCTCGCCCGCAACCCGCAGATCGCCGACCTGCTGCTGAAGCTGGCGCTGGACGTCAACGCGCTGCCCCCGATCGACGACCGGTGGTACGAGGCGCTCCGCGACGAGCGCATCGCGGCTGCGCAGCAGCCTGCGTAGGTACTGCTGCGCAGCAGCCTGCGTAGGTACTGCTAGTCCGCGTAGAAACCTTTGGGCAGCAGCCTGGGCGGGTGCCGTCTCAGGCTGCTGTCAGCGTCTTCCGGCATGCTCGTGGGAGCCCGCCTGACCGGCCGTCCGCTCACATGTGCGGGCGCGTCCAGCAGGCGGACGCCCGCTACGGAGCCACCCCCTCACGCCGGTAGGGTGGCCGGGAATCCGCCGGACGACGTGGTCCGGTTTCCCGGCCCACGTTGAGAAGGTAAATCGGGCTATGCGCATTGGTGTCCTCACGTCCGGCGGCGACTGCCCCGGCCTGAACGCCGTCATCCGGTCCGTCGTGCACCGTGCCGTCGCCGACCACGGCGACGAGGTCATCGGTTTCCGGGACGGCTGGAAGGGCCTCCTGGAGTGCGACTACACGAAGCTCGACCTCGATGCCGTGGGCGGCATCCTGGCGCGCGGCGGCACGATCCTCGGCTCCTCCCGGGTCCGTCCCGAGCACCTGCGGGACGGGGTCGAGCGGGCGCGGGGCCACGTCGCGGAACTCGGCCTCGACGCGATCATCCCGATCGGCGGTGAGGGCACGCTGAAGGCGGCCCGGCTGCTGTCGGACAACGGGCTGCCCATCGTGGGCGTGCCCAAGACCATCGACAACGACATCGCTGTCACGGACGTCACCTTCGGCTTCGACACGGCCGTCGGGGTCGCCACCGAGGCCCTCGACCGGCTGAAGACCACCGCCGAGTCCCACCAGCGCGTGCTCATCGTCGAGGTCATGGGCCGGCACACCGGCTGGATCGCGCTGCACTCCGGGATGGCGGCCGGCGCGCACGCCATCGTCGTACCGGAACGCCCCTTCGACATCGACGAACTGACGAAGCGGGTCGGCGCCCGGTTCGAGGCGGGCAAGCGGTTCGCCATCGTGGTGGCCGCCGAGGGCGCCAAGCCGCGGCGCGGTTCCATGGAGTTCGACGAGGGCGGCAAGGACATCTACGGCCACGAGCGCTTCGCGGGCATCGCGCGCCAGCTCTCCGTCGAGCTGGAGCACCGGCTCGGCAAGGAGGCACGGCCGGTGATCCTGGGCCATGTGCAGCGCGGTGGCACGCCGACGGCCTACGACCGGGTGCTGGCCACGCGGTTCGGCTGGCACGCGGTGGAGGCGGTGCACCGGGGCGAGTTCGGGAGGATGACCGCCCTGCGGGGCACCGACATCGTGATGGTGTCGCTCGCCGAGGCCGTCGAGACGCTGAAGACGGTGCCCGTCGAGCGGTACGACGAGGCGGAGTGCGTGCTGTAGTTCACCCCGGTACAACCCGCCCCCGGTCACGTCCGTGACCGGGGGCGGTTCTACTCTTGGGGGCGGACAGAATCGCACAACCCCCACGAATCAGGAGCCGCCGGATGGATCACAGCGGGCACGGCATGAACATGGATCTGCCGCCGTTCACGCTGGGGCGGGGGCTCGAGTGGTCCGCAGACCCGTTCTTCCTCGTCGCCTGCCTGCTCGGGCTCGGCCTGTACGGCTGGGGCGTGCTGCGGCTGCGGCGGCGGGGGGACGCGTGGCCCGTGGCCCGTACGGTGTCGTACCTCGTCGGTGTGGTGACCATCGGGCTGATGATGTGCACCCGGTTGAACGACTACGGCATGGTCATGTTCAGCGTGCACATGGTCCAGCACATGGTGATCAGCATGCTGTCGCCGATCCTGATCCTGCTCGGCGCGCCGGTCACGCTGGCGCTGCGCGCGCTGCCGGTGGCCGGCAAGGGCCGCACCGGTCCCCGCGAACTGCTGCTGGCGCTGCTGCACAGCCGCTACATGCGGATCGTCACCCACCCGGCGTTCACCATCCCGCTGTTCATCGCGAGCCTGTACGCGCTGTACTTCACCCCGATCTTCGACTTCCTGATGGGCTCGCGGGCCGGGCACATCGCGATGATGGTGCACTTCCTCGCCGTGGGTGTGGCGTTCTTCTGGCCGATCATCGGCGTGGACCCGGGTCCGCACCGGCCGGGCCATCTGATGCGGATGCTCGAACTGTTCGCGGGCATGCCGTTCCACGCGTTCTTCGGCATCGCGCTGATGATGGGCTCCACGCCCATGGTCGCGACGTTCCGGAACCCGCCGGCCTCGCTCGGCATCGACGCGCTGTCCGACCAGAACGCGGCCGGCGGCATCGCCTGGGCGTTCAGCGAGATCCCGTCCGTGCTGGTGCTGATCGCGCTCCTGTTCCAGTGGTACGGCTCGGAGCAGCGGCAGGCCAAGCGCAAGGACCGGGCTGCCGACCGGGACGGCGACAAGGAGCTGGAGGCGTACAACGCCTATCTGGCCTCCCTCAGCACGCGCGAGGGCTGAGGGCCCGCGTGCGGAACCGGCACGCGCGGTATCCCGTCCGGGCCCGGATCGGGGCACCATGGGGGGCAACGGTTCATGAGGAGGGTGTCGCCATGCCCGGTTCCCTGCCCGGTTCCCCGTCCGGTTCCACCAGCGGCGCCACCAAGGCGATGGGGGCGATGACCGTCGGCGGGCTGGTCCTCGTCACGGCCTACACCGTCGCCCTCGGCAGCAACGGCTGGCTGTGGTTCGGCTGGGTGGTGCTGGGGCTGCTGACACTCGCCATGATCGTCACCCAGCCGTAGCGGCGTGTTCCCGGGCGCGGCTGATTACAGTGCCCGCATGAACAGCAGGACCGCGCCCTTCGACGATCTCGACCGCAGAATCGTCACCGCCCTGATGGCGAACGCCAGGAGCAGCTTCGCCGAGATCGGCGCGACGATCGGGCTGTCGTCCACCGCGGTCAAACGTCGCGTGGACCGGCTGCGGGAGACCGGTGTCATCACCGGGTTCACGGCGACCGTGCGGCCCTCCGCGCTCGGCTGGCGCACGGAGGCGTACGTCGAGGTGTACTGCGAGGGCGCGGCCCCGCCCCGGCGGCTGGCCGAGGTGGTGCGCAACCACCCGGAGATCACGGCGGCCATGACGGTCACCGGGGGCGCGGACGCGCTGCTGCACGTGCGGGCGCGGGACGTGGAGCACTTCGAGGAGGTGCTGGAGCGGATCCGCGTCGAGCCCTTCATCCGGAAGACGATCAGCGTGATGGTGCTGTCCCACCTTCTCCCGGAAAGCCCGGAAGCCGGCGCCACCCATGCGGCACCGGAGTAGCCCGCGTCCAAACGCAGAAGTCGTGCGTCGTGCGGAAGAAGTACGCAATGATGCTGCGTATCCGCGCAGCTTTCCTTTCTTGTCCCGCGTGTCCCTCCGTTTCTACCGTGGTGTCACGCCTCAGTGACACTCAGGAAAGCGGAGGGAACACTCTGTGGCCGAAAGCCGTGTGCCGCGCAGTCGGCGCTTCCTCGTCTGCGAACCCAGACACTTCGCCGTGCAGTACGCGATCAATCCCTGGATGCACCCCGACCGGCCGGTCGACGTCGACCTCGCCCGTGAGCAGTGGCAGGACCTGATCCGCACCTACCGGGCCCACGGCCACACCGTGGACTCGGTGGAGCCGGTGCCGGGCCTGCCCGACATGGTCTTCTCCGCCAACGCGGCCTTCGTGGTCGGCGGCCGGGTCTTCGGCTCCCTGTTCCACGCCCCGGAGCGGCGCCCCGAGTCGCTGCACTACGACACCTGGTTCAAGGCGGCCGGGTACGCCGTCCACCGCCCCGAGTCGGTCACCGAGGGCGAGGGCGACCTGGTGTGGACCGGTCGGTACGTGCTGGCCGGCACCGGGTTCCGCACCACCCGGGAGGCGCACCGGGAGGCGCAGGAGTTCCTGGGGCACCCGGTGATCGGCCTGACCCTGGTGGACCCGTACTTCTACCACCTGGACACGGCCCTGTTCGTCCTCGACGAGGACAACATCGTCTACTACCCGGAGGCGTTCTCGCCGGGCAGCCGGGAGGTGCTGCGGCGCCTGTTCCCGGACGCGGTGCTCGCCACCCGCGACGACGCGATGGCGTTCGGCCTGAACTCCGTGTCCGACGGCCGGCACGTGTTCATCGCGCCCCAGGCCGAGGCGCTGTCCGGGCGCCTGGCCGACCATGGTTACGTCCCCGTCCCCGTCGACCTGTCGGAGTTCCACAAGGCCGGCGGTGGCATCAAGTGCTGCACCCAGGAGATCCGCTGATGACCGCACCCGCGCGCACGCGTACGTCCGACGACCTCATCCGGGCGGAGGAGCCGGTCCTCGCGCACAACTACCACCCGCTGCCCGTGGTCGTCGCCCGGGCCGAGGGGTCCTGGGTCGAGGACGTCGAGGGCCGCCGCTACCTGGACATGCTGGCGGGCTACTCGGCGCTGAACTTCGGTCACCGGCACCCCGCGCTGATCGAGGCCGCGCACCGCCAGCTGGACCTGCTGACGCTGACCTCGCGGGCCTTCCACAACGACCGGCTCGCCGGGTTCGCCGAGCGGCTCGCCGCGCTCACCGGCCTCGACATGGTGTTGCCGATGAACACCGGCGCCGAGGCGGTGGAGAGCGGCGTCAAGGTGGCCCGCAAGTGGGCGTACGACGTGAAGGGCGTCCCCGCCGACCGGGCCACGATCGTGGTGGCGGCGGGGAACTTCCACGGCCGTACGACGACCATCGTCAGCTTCTCCACCGACGAGCAGGCCCGGGCGGGCTTCGGCCCCTTCACACCGGGGTTCCGGGTCGTGCCGTACAACGACCTGGCCGCGCTGGAGGCGGCGGTCGACGAGACGACCGCCGCGGTGCTGCTGGAGCCCATCCAGGGCGAGGCCGGGGTGATCATCCCGGACGAGGGCTATCTGGCGGGGGTGCGCGAGCTGACCCGCCGCAAGGGCTGTCTGTTCGTCGCGGACGAGATCCAGTCCGGTCTCGGCCGCACCGGCCGCACGCTCGCCGTCGAGCACGAGGACGTCGTCCCGGACGTGCTGCTGCTCGGCAAGGCGCTCGGCGGCGGCATCGTGCCGGTGTCGGCGGTGGTGGCCCGGCGCGAGGTGCTCGGTGTGCTGCACCCGGGCGAGCACGGCTCCACCTTCGGCGGCAACCCGCTCGCCGCGGCGGTCGGCACGGCGGTGGTCGAGCTGCTGGAGACCGGGGAGTTCCAGCGCCGGGCGGCCGAGCTCGGACTCGTGCTGCGCGGCGGCCTGACCGAGCTGGTCGGCAAGGGTGTGACCGGCTTCCGCTCGCGTGGCCTGTGGGCGGGTGTCGACGTCGACCCGGCGCTCGGCACGGGCCGGGAGATCAGCGAGCGCCTGATGCGGGAGGGCGTGCTGGTCAAGGACACGCACGGCTCCACGATCCGGCTGGCGCCCCCGCTGACCATCTCGGCCGACGAGCTGCGCTCCGCGCTCGGCGCGCTGGAGAAGGTGCTCACCGAGGGCAGCTGAGACGGGGACAAGACGGGATGAGACAGGGGTGAGACGGGGGCGGGGCCCGGCCGGTGACCGGCCGGGCCCCGCCCGTTGTGTCGCCGCTCAGCCCGTCGTCGCTCAGCCCGCGCTCTCGCCGAGCAGCCTCTTCATCTCCGCGATCTCGGCGCTCTGAGCGGTCGCGATGGCGGCCGCCGCGCGCTTGGCGGGGCCGTACGCGCCCTTGCCGCGCTCGGTGGCCGCCATCGCGACGGCGCCCTGGTGGTGTTCGACCATCAGGGACAGGAACCGGGTGTCGAAGTCCCTGCCGGTGGCCTTCCTCAGGGCGGCCATGTCGTCGTCGCCCATCATGCCGGGCATGCGGGCCGCACCGGGCGTGCCGGTCGCGCCGCCGTGGTTCGCGTGGTCCATGCCGGGCATGCCGGCCATGCCGTCCCGGCCCGTGTGGCCGGCGTGGTCGGTGCCGGCCGCGGGGACCTGCTCGTGCCAGCCCTTCAGCCAGCCGGTCATGGTGCGGATCTCCGGGGCCTGTGCCTTCTCGATGCGCGCGGCCAGGTCCTTCACCTCGGGCGAGGAGGCCCGGCCGGCGGCGAGGCGTGCCATCTCCAGGGCCTGCCGGTGGTGCGGGATCATGCCCTGCGCGAAGGCCACGTCCTGGGCGTTGTGGGTCGCGGCGCCGGGCGCGCCGGTGGCGGCGGACCCGCCGTGGGCCGCGTGGGCTCCCGCGTCGCCGCCGTCGGCGCCGCAGGCGGCGAGGACGAGGGACGCGGCGCCGGCCACCACGGCGAGGGCGGTGCGGCGTGTCAGGGTACGGACGGTCATGCTGAACTCCTGCTGAAGGTAGGGATCTTCGGGCACGCGTGGGAGCACGGCCGCACGCCGTGCGGCCGTCGGGCCTCTAGATCCGCAGGAGTTGGAGTTCCGCCAGGGAGGGTGGCGCGCGGGCGCCGTCGGGTGCGCCCGCCGTGCAGGTTCGCGGTGCACCGGCCGGCACCGGGTCGGCCAGCGGGTCGGGGACGAGCACGGGCGGCTGGGGTGCGCCGGTGACCGCGCCGGACGCGCAGGTGGGATCGGCGTGGTGGGGACGGTGGTCCCCGCAGTGGCCGTCGCCTCCGGGGCAGTCGTCCTGGGCGGTGAGCACGGTCCCCTGGTGCGGGGAGCCGGCGTGCGCGGCGTGGGCGGTGCCGCCGCCGGGGGCCAGCGCGTGCATGCCGAACAGGCCGGCCAGTACCGCGAGGACGAGCAGCGCACGCCACGGCCGCCGGGGCGGTCGCGGGGGCTGCTGTCCGGTGCTGCGCATCGGGGACATCCTACGAGGCGGCGGCGGCCGGGCTCACGGGGACCCGCCGCGACGCTGTCGTCCAGGCGGCGTGGAGCGCCTTCGCCCGGCTCCGGTCGCTCCACCCGGGCACCGCGGATCCTCCCCGTGGCGGGCGCCGGGGCGGCCGGATCAGCCGCGGGCATCAGCCACGCGGAGGGTGTGCGGAGGTCCGGGAGCGCCCGTACCAGTCGTGCACCACGGTGCTGTCCACCACGAGGTCCTGGACGGACGCCCGGCGCCGGCTGACCGGGATCCACAGCAGGCCCAGCGGGAAGACCAGATACAGCAGCGCCCGCAGCACGGCGGCGACCGGTCCGAGCCGCGCCCCGGACCTGCGGGTGACCCGCAGGCCCATCAGATGGTCGCCGGCGGTGCGCCCGGCGGTGCCCCAGCTGCCCGCCAGGTAGACGAGCGCGACGGCGGAGCCGAGGATCGCGCCGCCTCCGAAACCCAGGTCGGGGTACCCGCCGGGCGGGCCGAGGAGCAGATGGCCGAGCGCCGCCCAGCCGAGTTCGACGGCCGCGACGACGGCGAGGACCACGAGGACGTCGACCGCCGCCGCGATCACCCGCGAGACGATCCCGGCCGGTCGTCCCTGGACGACCGCCGGGTGGTGCGCGGGCGCCATCGAGGTCACGGGGCCTCCGCTCCGCCGCCCGGGTCACCGGGCCGCCCGCCGGGCGGTGGCCGGGACTCGGGTCCCGCCCCGTCCCCGTCCGGGCCGCCGCGGTGCAGCAGCCGCTCGGCGATCCGGTCCACGAACCGGTCGGCACGGGCGTTCTGTTCACGGAACGTGTCCAGCGTCTCCGCCGTGATGCTGCCCCCGGTGTCCCGGACGATCCGCCCGACGTCCAGGTCCTCCAGGACCCGCTCGGTGTACGTCAGCAGGTCCACCCGGGCGAGGACCGCGTCGATGTCGAGCCGCCGGGCGACCCGGTCGACGTCCAGCCGGTCGGCCACGGCGTCGAGGTCGACACGGTCGACGACGGCGTCCACGTCGACGCGGTCGATCACGCCGTCGACGTCGACGTGGCCGATCACGGCGTCGAGATCGACCCGGGCCAGGAGGGCGTCGAGGTCGACCCGGGCCAGGGCCGCGTCCAGGTCGATCCGGGCGAGCACCGCGTCCAGGTCGAGGCGGGACAGCAGGGCGTCCGGGTCGATCCGCCCGGCGACGCGGTCCACGTCCAGCCGGCCGGCCACCGCGTCCAGGTCCACGCGGGACAGGAGGGTGTCGACGTCGACCCGGGCGAGGAGGGCGTCGACGTCGACCCGGGCGAGCACCGCGTCCAGGTCGAGGCGGGACAGGACGGCGTCGAGGTCGATGCGGCGGGCGATCCGGTCGACGTCCAGCCGGTCGGTCACCGCGTCCAGGTCGATCTCGTCGACGACCGCCGCCGTCAGGGCTCTGACCACGGCACGCGCGAGCGGTCGCGCCTCGTTCCGGGCCCGCTCCCGTTCCGCGGCCCCCCGCGCGCTCCAGTGGGCGACCCTGCGGTCCACCGCGTGCAGCACGGTCGGGGGCACGAGCAGCCGCGTCGTGGCGCGCGCCCAGTTCCCGGCCCGGTCGGCCGTGTCCGCGACCGCGGACACCGAGCGGCGCTGCACTTCGAGGGCGAGGCCGAGCACGGCGTCGCCGAGCGGCCCCGGCCGGCCCGGACGCCGATAGCGGGGGCGCGCGGCGGCCACCGTCTGCGCGGCGATGTCGGCGAGGCCCACGACCAGCCGGGTGACACCGGTGACCAGGGGCCGGGCCAGGGCGTCGCCGCCCGTTCCACCGGCCGGGGACGAGAGGGGCGGGTCGCCCGCGGTGCTGCTCACACCGGCATCGGACCACACCGGGCCCCCGGCTGCCCTCACCCGCCGTGGGTGATCTCCCCACCCGTCCTCACCCACCCGTGGCCACCTTCTGGAATACCCCCCAGGGGTATACTGTTGGCGTCTGGTGAACCACACCGACACGGGGAGGCCGACGATGGATCACAGTGAGCACAGGCACCACGAGAGGCACGAAAACCACGAGAGCCACGAGAGCCACGAGAGCCACGAGGAGCTTGGACCCCGCGGGCACGGGCGCCGCGAACAGGACGCGCAGCACGAGCACCCGCACGTACACCACCAGCACTCCGCCGGCACCTCCTGGCGCACGGCCGCCCAGGCGACGCTGCACTGCCTGACCGGTTGCGCCATCGGCGAGGTGCTGGGCATGGTCGTCGGCACGGCGGCCGGGCTGGGCAACGCGGGCACCGTCGTCGTCTCGATCGCCCTGGCCTTCGTCTTCGGCTACGCGCTCACGATGCGGGGCGTCCTGCGCGCCGGACTCCCCGTGCGGCAGGCGCTGAAGGTCGCGCTGGCCGCGGACACGATGTCGATCGCGGTGATGGAGCTGATCGACAACACGGTGATGGTGGGCGTCCCCGGCGCCATGGACGCGGGCCTGTCGCAGGCGCTGTTCTGGATCTCGCTCGCGGTGTCCCTGGTCCTGGCCTTCGCGCTGACGACGCCGGTGAACCGGTGGATGATCGGCCGCGGCATGGGGCACGCGGTGGTGCACGCGTACCACTGACGTACGGTCCGTGCGGTCACCTCACGTACGCCATGCGGTCCACCCACTGGGACAGCGTGAGCGAGCCGGCCAGGGTCTTGCGGGCCGAGCCGTCGCGGCGGCATCGGCGCTCCGGGCGATGGCGCGGCCGCCGCTCGGAGCCGTCGTCGGTCAGGGCCTCGCGCAGGGTGGCCAGGTGGCCGGCCACGGCGGCGAGGCAGTCGTACTCGTCGCGGCACGCGGCGCAGACCGCCAGGTGCGGGACCACGGCCGCGGCCTCCAGGGGCGTCAGCAGCTTCAGGGCGTGACCGGCCAGCAGGTCGCGGTACGCGCGGCAGTCCTCGACGGAAGCGGACATGGGGCGACTCCTCTCCGTGGTACGACGCGAGGCGTGCTGTGACACGCCGGAAGGGGTTTCGGGGGGGTCCGGCGATACCGGCCCGGACCAGTCCCCTGCGTCGTGCCTCCAGACTCGCCCAGGAGCACCCCTCGGCGCGTCGTCCCGGCGCAGTCAGTCCTGGGTACTGCGGGCGCAGTAGCCGGCGGGCTCCGTCGTCGTGCTGACCAGTCCGCACTGGTACGCGATGACGACGAGCTGGGCCCGGTCGCGGGCGGCCAGCTTGGTCATGGCCCGGTTGACGTGCGTCTTCGCGGTCAGCGGGCTGACGAACAGGCGTTCGGCGATCTCTTCGTTCGACTGCCCGAGGGCGACCAGCCGGGTCACGTCCCGCTCGCGGGGGGTCAGGCACTCCAGCCGCTCGTGCACCACGGTCGTGCAGGGCTCCGGCTGGGCCAGGAAGCGTGTGATCAGCGCCCGGGTGGCCCCGGGCGACAGCAACGCCTCGCCGGCCGCGACCGTGCGGACGGCGTCGAGCAGCTCCTCGGGCCGCGCGCCCTTGCCGAGGAACCCGCTCGCGCCCGCGCGCAGCGCCTGGGCGACGTACTCGTCGTTCTCGAAGGTGGTCAGGATGAGCACCTTCACCGCCGCGAGATCGTCGGTCTCGCTGATCAGACGCGTGGCGTCCAGACCGTCGAGCTCCGGCATCCGGATGTCCATGAGGACCACGTCGGGCCGCTCGGCCGCGGCCAGCTCCACGGCCTCCCTGCCGTTCGACGCCTCCCCCACCGTCTCCATGTCGTCGGCGGAGTCGAACAGCATCCTGAAGGTGCCGCGCAGCAGTGCCTGGTCGTCGGCCAGCAGTACCCGGATCGTCACGCCCGTCTCTCCTCCAGCAGTCCGTCCGGCACCGGCTCGCCGGTCGCCGAGCCCGGTCGCAGCGGCAGTTCCGCGGTCACGGTGAAGCCGCCCTCGGGCCGCGCCCGCGCGGTGAGCCGGCCGCCCACGCTGGCCGCACGCTCACGCATGCCGATGAGCCCGTGGCCGGTCCCCGCGCGAGGCTCGTGCGGCCCGGCCCGCCCGTCGTCCTCGACCGTGATGGTCAGCCACTGCGGGCGGTAGTGCAGGAACAGGCGGGCGTGGTCGGCCGCCGCGTGCTTGCGCACGTTGGTCAGGGCCTCCTGCACGATGCGGTAGGCGGCCAGGTCCACCGCCGGTGCCAGGGGCTCCACGACGCCGTCGCGGGTCTGCCGTACGGCGAGCCCCGCCCGCTCGAAGGAGGCCAGCAGGGCCGGCACCTCGGCCAGGCCGGGGATCGGGTCGCGCGGTGCCTCGGGATCGTCGGACTGCCGCAACAGACCCACGGTGACGCGCAGTTCGTCGAGGGCGGAGCGGCTGGTCTCCTGGATGTCCGTCAGCGCGGCGAGTATCTGGCCGGGGCGCCGCTCCCCCAGGTGGACGGCGACACCGGCCTGCGCGTTGATCAGCGCGATGTGGTGGGCGACGACGTCGTGCAGTTCGCGCGCGATGCGCACCCGTTCGGCCGCCACCCGCTGCCGGGCCTCCTGCTCCCGGGTCCGCTCGGCGTGCTCGGCCCGTTCCTCCACGGCCGCCACGTAGGCGCGGCGCGAGCGCACCCCGTCCCCCACCGCCGCCGGCAGGGCGGTCCAGGCCAGCAGGGCGGCGTTGTCCGGCTCGAGCCAGGAGTCCGGCGCGTGCAGGACGTCCGCCCCGACCAGCAGGGCGGCCGAGGCCGCGGCCATGGTCCAGGCGGTCCGCCGGTCGGTGCGGGCCGCGACCGTGTAGACGGACACGATGATGGGGCTGGTCACCAGCGGGCTCTCGCGGAATCCGAGGAGCTGGAACCCGACCCCGCAGGCGACCGCCACCGCCGCCACGGTGAAGGGGTGCCTGCGGCGCCAGAGCAGGGCGAAGCAGCCGAGCGCGGCGAGCAGCAGGGCGGGCCAGCGCAGCGAGAAGCGGTGCTCGTGCGGGACTATGGACGCGGCCACGACCGACAGCACGAACAGTCCGGTCGCCCCCAGCGCGTTGCGCATCCCGCTCGTCAGCCACCGTCCGTTCCCGCCACCGCCGATCGCCGCCATGGCACCACCGTAAGGACGCGGGCCGCCCCCTGCCGCGCGGCCGCCGCCTCCCTGGGCCCTTCGGGTGACGGGCCGTCGTCCCCGCTTCCACGGCCAGCGGCCACAGGGCCGCGACCGCCTCACCCCCGGGCGGGTCCGCCACGACCGCGTCACGGCCGACGGTGACGCGTCGGGGGTCACCGCCTCCCTGGCCGAGTTCGAGCGGACGGCCTGTCAGGACGGGTAGCCGGAGGACGCCGGACGCGTTCCCCGCGCCCGCCCCTGCCCTTACACTGACACCCCTGCAGCAGCCGGTTGACGTGCGAGAACGCGGCGGTCGAGGCGACCCGCCAGAGTGAGGAGCGACTCCTTGTTCTACTACCTGCTCAAGTACGTCCTGCTGGGCCCCCTGCTGAGACTGGTCTTCCGCCCCCGGATCGAGGGGCTGGACAACGTGCCGGCGTCGGGGGCCGCGATCGTCGCCGGGAACCACCTGTCCTTCTCCGACCACTTCCTGATGCCGGCGATCCTCAAGCGGCGCATCACCTTCCTCGCCAAGGCGGAGTACTTCACCGGGCCGGGCGTCAAAGGGCGCCTCACCGCGTTCTTCTTCCGCAGTGCGGGGCAGATCCCGGTGGACCGGTCCGGCAAGGAGGCGGGGCAGGCCGCGATCCGCGAGGGGCTCGGCGTGCTCGCCAAGGACGAACTGCTGGGCATCTACCCGGAGGGGACCCGGTCCCACGACGGGCGGCTGTACAAGGGCAAGGTCGGGGTCGCCGTGATGGCGCTGAAGGCCCGGGTGCCGGTGGTGCCCTGCGCAATGATCGGCACCTTCGAGGCGCAGCCGCCCGGCAAGGTCATCCCGCACATCCACCCCGTCGCCATCCGCTTCGGCACGCCGCTGGACTTCTCCCGCTACGACGGCATGGAGAACGAGAAGGCCGTCCTGCGGGCCGTCACGGACGAGATCATGTACGCCATCCTCTCGCTGTCCGAGCAGGAGTACGTCGACCAGTACGCGGCCGTCGCCAAGGCCGAGCAGGCGGCGGAGAAGAAGGCGGAGAGGAGGAGGGAACGCGGGTTCCGCGGGCGCCGCTGAGCTGAGCCCGGCCCGGACTCTGCCGTCGGCAGAAGATCTCCGGCTCGGGCGCCGGGCCTGCCTAGGGTCGCCTCATGAGACGTGCTGTGGTGATCGGGGCGAGCGGGCAGATCGGCCGTCCGGTGGTGGACGCGCTGGTACGGGACGGCTGGGAGGTGACGGCCGCGTCGCGGGGCGGCGGCCGGGACGCGTCGTGGGACGCGGGGGTGCGCGCGGTCCGACTGGACCGCTCGGACGACGCGGCGCTCGCGGCCGTGGTGGGCGACGGCTGCGACCTGGTGGTCGACGTGGTCGCGTACGACGCCGGCCACGCCCGCCAGCTCACCGCCCTGACGGGCCGGATCGGCTCGGCGGTGGTGCTCTCCAGCGTGAGCGTCTACGAGGACGGCGAGGGGCGGGGCTTCGACACCCAGGACGAGCCGGACGGCTTTCCCGTCTACCCGGTCCCGGTGACGGAGAGTCAGCCGACCGTGGCGCTGGGCGAGGCGACCTACAGCGCCCGCAAGGCCGCCCTGGAGCGCGAACTCCTCGCGGCGGGTGACGCGTTGCCGGCGACCCTGCTGCGGGCGGGGGCCGTGCACGGGCCGTACAGCCCGCTGCCGCGCGAACTGTACTTCGTGAAGCGGAACCTCGACGGGCGGGACGAGCGGGTGCTCGCCCATCGCGGGGAGAGCCGGTTCCATCCGTCGAGCGCGCTGAACATCGCCGAACTGGTCCGGCTGGCCGCGGCCCGGCCCGGGTCCCGGGTGCTCAACGCCGTCGACCCGGAGGCGCCGTCGGCGGCCGGCATCGGTGCGGCCGTCGACGCCGTCATGGGCGCGCGGACGCGGACCACGCTCGTGGACGGGCCGCCGCCGGGCGGGACCGTGGGCGCGAGCCCGTGGTCGGTGCCACATCCGCTCGTCTGCGACATGTCCGCCGCCGAGCGGGAGCTGGGCTACCGGCCCGTGGTGACGTACGAGGAGAGCCTGCCGGCGACCGTCGAGTGGCTGACCGGCGTGGTGCGCGGCCGGGACTGGCGGGAGTGCTTCCCGCTGATGGCCCGGGCCTATCCGGACGCCTTCGACTACGCGGCCGAGGACGCCTGGCGGGCGGGCGCGTGACGAAGGGGCGGCCGGAGAGCCCGGCCGCCCCTCGTCGCCGTACCCGAACGGTTACGGCTTGGGCGTGGCGTGCGGCGCGCAGGTCACGTCGGAGGTGTCCAGCTTGCCGCCGACCAGGTAGGCGTCCACCCGGTCGTTGATGCACGGGTTGACCAGACCGGTCACACCGTGGGAGCCCGCGTCCTTCTCGGTGATCAGGCGGGAGCCCTTGAAGCGCTGGTGCAGTTCGACGGCGCCCTGGTACGGGGTGGCCGCGTCACGCGTGGACTGCACGATCAGCACCGGCGGAAGGCCGTGGTGCGTCTTGACGTCCAGCGGGTTCTGCTGCTTCGCCGGCCAGGTGGCACAAGGCAGGTTCATCCAGGCGTTGGCCCAGGTCATGAACGGGTAGTCCTTGTTGAGCCGGGTGTTGTCCCGGTCCCACTTCTGCCAGCTGGTGGGCCACTTGGCGTCGGCGCACTCGACCGCGGTGTAGACGGCGTTGCTGTTCTCCGACGCGGCGTTGCCCGCGGTGTCCGACGGGTCCGGGGCGGCGGCGTCGACGAGCGCCTGGGTGTCTCCGGCGACGTACTTGCTGAAGACACTGGCGACCGGCACCCACGAGGAGTCGTAGTACGGCGCGCTCTGGAAGAACGAGATCAGCTCGGCCGGGCCGACGACCCCGCCGAGGGGGCTCTTCTTGGCGGTGGCGCGCAGCTCCAGCCACTTGGCCTGGACCGCGGCGCGGGTGGTGCCGAGGTGGAACGCGGCGTCGTTCGCGGCGACCCAGTCCTCCCAGTCCTTCCAGCGGCCCTCGAACGCGATGTCCTGGCCCAGGTTGGCCTGGTACCAGATGTTCTCGCGCGCGGGGTTGACCACGCTGTCCACGACCATGCGGCGCAGGTGGCCCGGGAAGAGCGTGCCGTACACGGCGCCGAGGTAGGTGCCGTAGGAGACGCCGAGGTAGTTGAGCTTCTTCTCCCCCAGCGCGGCCCGGATGACGTCGAGGTCGCGGGCGGTGTTGGGCGTCGTCATGTGCGGCAGCATCGCGCCGCTGCGCTCGCCGCAGCCCTCGGCGTACTCGCGGGCCAGCTTGCGCTGCGCCTTCTTGTCCGCCTCGCTGTCCGGCACCGGGTCGGCCTTGGGTGCCTTGACGAACTCCTGCGGATCGATGCAGGAGATGGGCGCCGAGTGGCCGACACCGCGCGGGTCGAAGCCCACGAAGTCGTAGGCCTTCGCCACGTTCGCCCAGACGGGGTTCTTGGTGGTGACCCGGCGCGGGAAGCGCATACCGGAGCCGCCGGGGCCGCCCGGGTTGTAGACGAGGGCGCCCTGGCGCTCCTTCGCCGTCCCGGTGTTGCCGATGTGGTCCACGGCGAGCTTGATCTGCTTGCCGTACGGGTGTGCGTAGTCGATCGGGACGCTCACCCAGCCGCACTGGATGGGCTTCTCGAACCCCCAGTCGGCGGGGCAGTCCTGCCAGTCGATCCCGGCCTTGGCGGCGCGGGCGGCGGCGATCTCGGCACCCCGGGCCTCGCGGTCACGGCCGTGGCGGCTGTCCGCGCTGGCCGCGGGAGCCGACACCGCACCGGCGATCAGGGTCGCGGTGACGAGCGCTCCGGCAGAACCGAGCGCCAGCAGACGGCTCTTGGGTCTGTTGTCCCTCAAGTGGGCCCCTCCCCCTACTACTTCGCTTCTGATGTCCGCCGGGGATCCTTCCGGCTGTGAGGTGCCTGAGAACAGGGGTCGTCGACCATCTTTACCAATCCGATAAACGGATGATCACGTCCGATGGGGCTCATTACCCCGATCGAGGGAGGTCAGCGCCCGTTCGAGCAGCCGGCGCAGTGTCAGCGCGTCGGGGGCGAGGGCGCTGACGAGCACGGCCGGCCCGGGCAGCGGCACCAGGGCGGCGCACTCCCCCAGCATCCTCGCGGCGACCGGCCGGCCGGCGAACTCCGGCCGTACGACGACGAGCTGCCCCACCGAGCGGTGGCCGGCGAGCACCGCGGGACCGTCCCAGCCGCCCGGTGCGCCGGGCCCGCAGGCCAGCTCCTGGTCCAGCACGGTCCGGCCCGCCACCCGCAGCGTGAGCCGGCTGGTGAGCCGTCCCGGTTGCTCCCCGGCCCGGCCCAGCACCTGCTCCTCGCGCAGCACCAGCCGTCCCCCGGAGCCGACCTCGGCCCGGGTGGTGACGCGCAGGTCGCTGTTCCCGGCCGAGATCAACTGCTCAGGCGTCCACCGCAGTTCCGCGCCGTCGGCGACGTCCAGCCGTACGTCGTAACGTGCCTCTGCCTTGGCCTGGCCGGGCAGCGCGAGAGTGGCGGCGGCCGATCCGACGCACAGCCGCGCGCCCTGCTCCACCCGGGCCTCCAGCGTGAACCGGTCACCGCCGAGCGGGCCGCTCATCGCCCCGACGACCATCACCCGGGCCTCGTCGCCGGTGCCCCGGGTGCGGCGCAGGGCCAGCGGGCCGTCGCCGTCCAGCACGGGCAGCGCCGTACCGCCGCGTCCGTCGGCGCGGGCGACGATCCGCGCGTGTGCCGTGACCCCGGCCGTCATGCGGTCCACGCGGCCAGCCGCCCCCGGACCCACGCGGCCACGTCCGCGACCCCGGTACCGCCGCGCAACGACTGCAGGATCACCGGGAGCTGGGCGCGCTGCGCCTCGGCGTCGGCGGCCATCCGGGCGAGGTCGGACCCGACGTACGGTGCGAGGTCGGTCTTGTTGACGACCAGCAGGTCGGCGGTGGTGACGCCGGGGCCGCCCTTGCGCGGGATGTCGTCGCCGCCGGCGACGTCGATCACGAAGATCTGCGCGTCCACGAGTCCCCTGGAGAAGGTGGCGGTGAGGTTGTCGCCGCCGGACTCGACGAGGATCAGGTCCAGCGGCCCGACCTCGTCCTCCAGGTCCTCCACGGCCTCCAGGTTGGCGGAGATGTCGTCGCGGATCGCGGTGTGCGGGCAGGCGCCGGTCTCCACGGCAGTGATCCGCTCGGGGGGCAGCACGGCCTCCCGGAGCAGGAACTCGGCGTCCTCGCGGGTGTAGATGTCGTTGGTGACGACGGCCAGGGACAACTCGTCGCGCAGCGCCCGGCACAGCGCGGCGACGGTGGCGGTCTTGCCGGACCCGACGGGCCCGCCTAGCCCGATCCGCAGCGCACGACGGGATCCGTCCGGACGACGGGCATCGGCACTGACGGCGGAGGGGCCGTGGTGGGCGTGGTCGAGATGCATGGGGGCTCCGATCGTGGGTGGGGGCGGGCAGAGGGGGCGTGGGGGCGCCGGGTGGAGTCGGGGCGGAGGCAACGGGACGGTTCACCGCAGGTGCCCGGCTGCCGGACCGGCCGTCGACCTGCTGCCGGAGGGCGGACGGGACCCTGCTGCCGTACCGCCCCGCCCCACCCGGCGTCCGGCTAGGAGGCGAACAGGCGCACGGGCCAGGACGCGTGCCATTCGGCGCCGATCTCCGTCAGGGGTCCGGAGGCGGCCGGCAGCGCGTCGGTGCCCTCGTCGAGGGTCCGGCGGGCCGCCTCGACCGCCGCGTCCACGACCTGGTCCAGCTCGGGTGCCAGCCGGGCCAGCACCCCGGTCGCGTCGAACGGGTCGAGGCTCAGCAACCGGACCGTGGCCGTCGCGGGCCCGCTCACGCTCTCGTACGCCGCGCAGTACGCCGCGTCGTCCGGCCCGAGCCCGGCCGCCCGGGCGGTGAGCCCGAGCACCACCGGCTGGTGCGCCCCCTTCGGGAACCGCGCCGCCAGGGCATCGAGTTCCGCGGACGGCCAGCAGGAGCGCGCGGCCCGCGTCAGCTGCCGCCCGAGCCTGCGCGCGGCGGACCGCAGCGCGGGCGAGGGGGTGCGGGCGTCCGCCGCCGCGTCCAGGTCGGCCGGGTCGGCGCCGAGGACGGCGGCGGCCGCCAGCGCGGCCGCGACGAGTCCCGCGGTGTGCAGCCGGCCCCGGCAGTAGTCCTCCAGGTCCGCGGCGCGGGTGATCCGGCCGGCCCGTACGGCGGCCTCCGCCCCGCCGGAGTGCGCGTGCCCTCCGGCGGGGAAGCGGCCGTCGGCCAGGACGAGCAGTGCTGCCCTGCTCATCAGAAGAGGAAGTAGCGCTGGGCCATGGGCAGTTCGGTGGCCGGCTCCGCCTCGACCAGTTCGCCGTCGATGTGCACGGCGAAGCTGTCGGGGTCGATCCGCACCTGCGGGAGCGCGTCGTTCTCCCGCATGTCCGCCTTGGTCACGGCGCGGGTCGACTCGATCGCGGCGAACCGCTTGCCCAGCCGCAGCCGCTCCGGCAGCCCGTCCTCGATGGCGAGGGGGGCCACGAAGTTGACCGAGTTGGCGGCCGGGGCCCGGCCGATCGCGCCGTACATCGGCCGGGGCAGGACGGGCTGCGGGGTGGGGATGGAGGCGTTGGCGTCGCCCATCTGCGCGTACGCGATCTGGCCGCCCTTGATCACCAGGAGCGGTTTGACCCCGAAGAACGCGGGCTCCCACAGCACCAGGTCGGCGAGCTTGCCGGTCTCGACGGAGCCGATCTCGTGGGCGAGGCCCTGGGCGAGCGCCGGGTTGATCGTGTACTTGGCGACGTAGCGCCGCACCCGGTGGTTGTCCGCGCGCCCGTCACCGGGCAGCGCGCCCCGGCGCCGCTTCATGACGTGCGCGGTCTGCCAGGTGCGCAGGACGACCTCGCCGACGCGGCCCATGGCCTGGGAGTCGGACGAGATGATGGAGATGGCGCCCAGGTCGTGCAGGATGTCCTCGGCGCCGATCGTGGACGGCCTGATCCGCGACTCGGCGAACGCCAGGTCCTCGGGGACGGCGGGGTTGAGGTGGTGGCACACCATCAGCATGTCGAGGTGTTCCTCGGCGGTGTTGACGGTGAACGGCCGGGTCGGGTTGGTGGAGCTGGGCAGCACGTTGGGCCGGGAGACCACGGTCATGATGTCCGGCGCGTGCCCGCCGCCCGCGCCCTCGGTGTGGTACGAGTGGATGCCCCGCCCGGCGATGGCGGCGAGCGTGTCGCCGACGAAGCCCGCCTCGTTGAGCGTGTCCGTGTGGATGGCGACCTGGATGCCGGTCCGGTCGGCCACCGTGAGCGCGGCGTCGATGACGGCCGGCGTGGACCCCCAGTCCTCGTGCAGCTTCAGCCCGAGGGCGCCGCCGCGGATCTGGGAGAGCATCGCCTCGTGCGAGACGGTGTTGCCCTTGCCGAGGAAGCCGACGTTGACGGGGTAAGCCTCCATCGCCTCCAGCATCCGTGCCAGGTGCCAGGGGCCGGGTGTCACGGTGGTCGCCTTGGAGCCCTCGGCGGGCCCGGTGCCGCCGCCGACCAGGGTGGTGATGCCGGAGGCCAGCGCCTCGTCGGCGACCTGGGGGCAGATGAAGTGGACGTGCGCGTCGATGGCACCGGCGGTGAGGATGCGTCCGTTGCCCGCGATGATCTCGGTCTCGGGGCCGATGACCAGGTCGGGGTGGACGCCGTCCATGGTGTCGGGGTTGCCGGCCTTGCCGATGCCGGTGATCCGGCCGTCGCGGATGCCCACGTCGGCCTTGACGACGCCCCAGTGGTCGACGACGACCACTCCGGTGACGACGGTGTCGGGGGTGCCCTCGGCGCGGGTGGCGCGGGACTGGCCCATGGACTCGCGGACGACCTTGCCGCCGCCGAAGACCGCCTCGTCGCCGGCGCGTCCGGGACCGCCGGCGAGGTCCTCCTCGATCTCGATCAGCAGGTCGGTGTCGGCGAGCCGGATGCGGTCGCCCGTGGTGGGGCCGAACAGGTCGGCGTAGGCCGCGCGGGAGATCTCATGCATCGAGGGCACCTCCGACCCGGCCGCGCAGTCCGGGCACGATCCGGGCACCGGCGAGGGGGACCAGTTCCACCTCGACGGGGATGCCGGGCTCGAAGCGCACGGCGGTGCCGGCGGCCACGTTCAGCCGCTTGCCGTGCGCGGCGTCCCGGTCGAACTCCAGGCCGGGGTTGGCCTCGGCGAAGTGGTAGTGGGAACCGACCTGGACGGGCCGGTCGGCGGCGTTGAGCACGGTCAGGCGGGTGACCTCGCGGCCCGCGTTGCAGACGACGGGGCCGTCGGCGAAGAGGACTTCTCCGGGAATCATCGCGGCCCCCTCAGACGATCGGCTCGTGCACGGTGACGAGCTTCGTGCCGTCCGGGAAGGTGGCCTCGACCTGGACGTCGTGGATCATCTCCGGGATGCCGTCCATGACGTCGTCCCTGGTGAGCAGCTTGCGGCCGGAGGACATCAGCTCCGCGACGGTGCGGCCGTCGCGCGCGCCCTCCAGGATGTGCGACGTGATGAGGGCGACCGCTTCGGGGTGGTTGAGCCGCAGACCGCGGGCCCTGCGCTTCTCGGCCACGTCGGCCGCCACGTGGATCAGCAGCCGCTCTTGCTCGTGCGGGGTCAGTTGCACGTCCCACCTCACCGTTCTTGCTCCGGACCGTGCGGGGTCCGGTTGCCGCAGCCATCGCGACGGGGACAGGTGTAACACACAGACATACGTGCCTGATCGGAATCAAACACGGGCAGAAAAACCCCTGATGGCGTGGAGCGGCAGGCTAGTTCGCCGGAGTTTCAGCGACGTTAACCAGACCTTGATCAACACATGACCGCACGATGGCCGCCCCCATACCCCGCTCCGACGGGCGTTCCCGCTAGGAGACGCCGGGCCCCCGGTGCTCGGCCGCGATCCCGAAGCGCTGCCGCTCCCGGGCCGCGGGCGCGACCTCACGGACCCCGGACACCGAACTGGCCACCTGCTCCCCCGCCGGCTCGTCGAGCGCGTCGAGCCGCTCCAGGTCGGCCGCGGACACCAGCGCGACCAGCGGCTTGCCGTGCCGGGTCACGACGACGCGCTCACCGCCGTACACCACCCGATTGATCAGCTCGGCGAGCTCAGCCCTGGCTTGCGTCACCGGAATCTCGTAGGCCATACCCCTAGCTTACGGGCCACCCGCACGTTCCGTGAGAGCCCACCGAAGAAGAGAAAACGCAGGTCAGAGCCCTCCCTGGAGCGGGTACCGGATCCCGAGCCACTGTTCGGCGTCCCACGCCTCGAAGCGTTCCAGTTCGGTGAATCCCAGTTTCGCCGCCAGGCGCATCGACGCGGTGTTGGCGGTCTGGGTGGCCAGGACCACCGGTTCGCCGGGCAGGACGCCGGCGAGCCAGTCGAGGGCCGCCGCGCAGGCCTCGGCGGCGTACCCGCGTCCCCACACCCCCGGCAGGAACAGGTAGCCGAGGTCCGCCTTGCCCGCGGCGGCCGGGCGGCGGTGCCCGGCCGCTCTCCTCAGCAGGACGTGCCCGATCATCGCCCCGTCCAGGTCGACGACGAAGCTCCCGGGCCACCGTTCGGGCACCTCCGGTGTCACGCGCTCGAGTTCGTCACGCGGTCGGGGGCCGCCGAGGTAGGTGTGCACCTCCGGCGAGGCGAGCAGCTCGATGAACACCGCACGGTCCCGGGCCTCGGGCGCACGGAGCACGAGCCTCTCCGTCCTGATCGGCTCCGGCGGCCAGGTCACGGTTCCCAGATCTTCCATCGGCGCACGCTAACAGGCCACAGAACGTCAAGTCCGATGAGCGGACGGGGTGATGGACGGTCCAGGCACCCTGCTCGATTGGGAGGACTCCTCTTCTCCTCTTCTGTACGTCCTGTACATTTTTTACAGATGCGAGGCCGTCCGAGGCCCTGTCGCGAGGAGGGGTATGCCCATGACCCGACCGTCCGCCCGCCATGTGCTCCCGGAGTTCACCGAACGCACGAGCACGGGCCCGCGCACCCTGGACCCGTACGGCAAGTTGTTCGAGAGCCGGGTCGTCTTCCTGGGGACGCCGCTCGACGACACGGCGGCGAGCGACGTCATCGCCCAGTTCATGCAGCTCGAACACGCGGCCCCGGAACAGGACATCACCCTCTACCTCAACTGCCCCGGCGGCTCGTTCGGCGCGCTGACGGCGGTCTACGACACGCTGCGGTACGTCACCTGCGACGTGCAGACCTACTGCCTGGGGCAGGCCGCGTCGGTCGCCGCCGTGCTGCTCGCGGCCGGGACACCCGGCAAACGGTTCGCCCTCCCCGGCGCACGGGTCGTCCTGCGGCAGCCGGCCCTGCGCGCACCGGCCCAGGGACAGACCGGCGACCTGCTGATCCAGGCCCGGGAACTGGTCCGGGCACGCGAACTGACGGAGGAGATGCTCGTCCGGCACACCGGGCGCGCCGCAGGGCAGGTGCACCGGGACCTGGAGCGGGATCTGGTGCTCGACGCGCCGGGCGCACTGGCGTACGGCTTGGTCGACGGCGTGGTACCGGTCCGCAGGGACACCCCCGGCACCGGGCACCTGGGGTGAGCCGCCGATGCTGCCACCGGAACTTCCGCCGCTGCCCGCGCTGACCAGGGCCGAGGGCGAGCTGATCGACCGTTACCTGGAGGCCGTGGACCTGCTGGGCCGGATCAACCCGGCCCAGGACGGGGACACCTACCGCGGACTGCGCGCGGCGCAGGCCCTGGTGCGCAAGGCGGTCGAGCTGCGCGACGCACTGACCCTGATGCACCGACGGGGCGAGACGGAGCTGCACGGGGACACGCTGGCACGCGCCCTGCGGGTGCTCGACGGCGAGCGCCGCACTGCGCGCGTCACGCTCCCGCCCGACTGCGTCGGCTGATCCGGACACATCTCCGGTCCGTGCGGGCCCCGTTGTCGACGGCTCGCGCGGGCGCGGCTTGAAACGGCCCGAACGACGTACCCACGGCCGGCGTATCTCCGAAGGTTTTTTCGGGCCCTCCGACTTGCGCGACAGGAGGGTTCCGGACCCGCTCGCGAGTACTCCGCCCCAGGTCCGGGGCTACGCGCGGGTTCTGACGGTGGCTCGAACACACCCCTGTCCACCCGAACGGGTGAGTGGTGAGTAACGCCACAAATTGCCGTTTGCGTTGGGATTTTCCGACTCCTGTGAGTGAAGATCCGTGTCTGACGACAAGCCCCCGCCACCGCGGCGGGGCGGTCCGGGCGGACGCCGAGTCCTGCCGCCGCCCGGATGACCGGTCGACAGGAGTGGATCGGCAGGAGTGGAGGACCCGAGCAAGACGGGTCGCCGGGACGGACGTTCGTCGCAGACGGACGGTCGTGCCGAGCAACCCTTGGGGTGAAGCCGCGACAAGCGGCCGGGCAACTTCGCCAGCCCGAATCCGACAGGTCATCCTTCACAGGCGGCTGACGAAGGGTTGCGCATGACTGCGCTCAATCGTGTCCCGTCGCTCATGGCCAGGGCCGGTACGGCCTCGGCCCTCACGCTTGCCGCCGTGGGCGGCTCGATCGCGGTGCCGGGCCTCTCCACCGACGCCTCCGCCGCGACGCTTGCGACGAAGGCGCTGCAGATCGCCGCGTCCAAGAAGGGCGCCCCGTATGCCTGGGGTGCCACCGGACCGCGGCGGTTCGACTGCTCGGGGCTGACGCTCTACTCGTTCAAGAAGGCCGGCAAGAAGCTGCCCCGTACGGCCGCCCAGCAGTACAACAAGACGCACCACATCTCGGCCGGGAACCGCAAGGCCGGCGACCTGGTGTTCTTCCACTCGGGGTCCAGCGTCTACCACGTGGGCATCTACGCAGGTAAGAACAAGATCTGGCACGCGCCGAGGACCGGGGCGGTGGTCCGGCTGGAGAAGATCTGGACCAGGAGCGTCTGGTACGGCCGGGTCAGCTGACCCGGGCTCAGGGCGGGAGCGGCTCCGGTAGGCGAGCCGCTCCGAGCACCGTCAGCGCCGTCCCGGCGCCTCCCCGCAGCCAGCGGGCGGCCCAGGGCGGCGCGTGGACGTTCAGCGCCCCGGAGGTCTCCAGACGGCCCTCGGCGGCCTCGAGGCCCCTTCGACGGCCCGCCGACGGCCTCTCAGAGGCCCCCTGAAACTGCGCCGGTGCGTCCGTCGGGTTCCGCTGCCCGGCACCATCACCTGAACGGGCGAGCACCTTCGCCGCGGAGCGAGGTACCCCTCCCTCAGGGCTCCCGGGCCCTCCCTGAGGGCTCCCGGGGCTACGGCTCCTGCTGGCCCGCCGTGGTGACCGGTTCGGCCGGGACGCTCCAGGGGAGTTGGATGGACACCGTCTTGCCGCCCTCGCGCGTGGGGCGGATGCGGAGTCTGCCGCCGCACTCCGCGGTCAGCCAGCGGATGATGACCATGCCGCGCCCGTTGTCCTGCTGGACGGCCGCGGGCAGTCTCTTCGGGAAGCGTGGATGGCTGTCCGTGACTCCGATCCGCAGGTGCTCGTCACGGTCCAGCGCGATGTCGACCGTGAAGGTGGGTGACTGGCCGAAGGTGTGCTGTACGGCGTTGGTGGCGAGTTCGGAGACGATGAGCCGCACGGTGTCGGCCATGTCGGTGTCCGACGGCAGGCCCCACTCCGCAAGCGTGTCCACCACGTAGGAACGCGCCGCGGAGACCGAGGCGGGATCGCTCGGCAGAGTGACGGATGCTTCCAGATGGTCTGCCATGGCGAGGTCGTCCCTTTCCCACGGGACCGCAGTCCGACGAGGAGCGGATGGTTCGAGTACGGTCCCGGACTGGTGCTGTTTCGCCAGACTGCCATCACCGGGCCGGTCGGGGGAGCGATCCACCAAGATATGCATATATCTGTCGCTCAAAGCGGTGAACTCTGCGACGCGAGACCGTATAGGGGCGGCCCGGAAGGAGTAAGGAGTTGCCCATGCAGAACGGTCCCGCGGTACGGCGCCGCAAACTGGGCGCCGAACTGCGCACGCTGCGCACCGGGACGGGGCTCACCAGTGGCGAGGCGGCCCGTCTCGTGGGCTGGCACCAGTCGAAGGTGAGCCGTATCGAGACCGGCGCCAGCGGGGTGAAACCGGCCGATGTGCGGTTACTGCTCGACGCGTACGGGGTGCGGGAGGGGCAGCGGCGCGAGTTGCTGCTGATGCTGGCGGGGGCCGAGGAGGCCGGTGGCCGCAGCCGGTGGTGGCACGCCTACCGCGGGATCCTGCCCCCCACCTACCGCGACTTCATCAGCCTGGAGTCACAGGCGAGCGGGATGCGCACCCTGGAGACGACGGTGGTTCCCGGCCTGCTGCAGACGCCCGAATACGCGCGCGCCGTGACCCGCGCGGCCGTCGGCGGGGTGGACGACGAGCGGCTCGACGCGCTGGTCGAGGTGCGGCTGGCCAGGCAGGACGTGCTGCACGCCGATCCGCCGCTGGAGCTGAGCGCCGTACTGGACGAGGCGGTGCTCAGGCGTGAGGTCGGCGGCCCCGAGGTGATGGCGCGGCAGCTGGACCGGCTGCTCGAGACCGCCCGACTGCCCCAAGTCCGGCTCCAGGTGCTGCCGTTCGACGCGGGTGCGCATGTCGGCCTCACCGGGCCTTTCGTTATCTTCTCATTTCCGAGCACTTCTGATCTGGACGTGGTTGTTCTCGACCAGTTGACGAGTAGCCTCTACCTGGAACGGAAAGAAGACCTCAAGGCCTACGCGGAGGCCTTCGACGCCCTTCGGATCCACGCCCTTTCACCCCACGACTCGTTGGATTACATCGCCGGGATAGGTGACGGCGCGTAAGGAGGCGACCATGACCGCACTGCCTCGGAACGTCCCTGCCAGTACCGACCTGCACGACGTGCGCTGGCTGCGCAGCAGCTACAGCACGGGAGCGAACAACTGTGTGGAGACGGCCCGGCCGCGCTCCGGCCCCTGGGCCGGACTGCTCGCCGTGCGCGACTCCAAGAACCCCGCGGGGCCCGCGCTGCTCTTCTCCGCGGGGAGCTGGGCCGGCTTCACGGCCACGCTCCACTGAGCCCGACCTCTGTCAGTCGACCGACCCTTACCGATCTCCGTCGATCCTGACCGATACTTACCGATACTTATCGGTCAATTCCGATCACACTCGCGCGATGCCCGGCCGTGTCACGCCGACTCATGGTCGTGTTTCGCCGATCACTCGTACAGCGCGTTCGATCTCGGCCCCGGACAGGTCCGCGCGGGCGGTCAGCCTCAGCCGTGAGATGCCGTCGGGCACGGAAGGAGGACGGAAGCAGCCCACGGCCAGGCCCGCCGTACGGCAGTCGGCCGCCCAGCGCACCGCCTGCTCCGGGGACGGAGCCCGCACGGAGACCACCGCGGCGTCCGGACGGACCGCCTCGTGACCCGCGGCGGTCAGCCGTGCGTGCAGTTCCGCGGCGACCGCGCGGGCCCTTTCCGCCCGCGCCGGTTCGCGCCGCAGCAGCCGCAGCGCCGCCAGCGCCGCCCCCGCGGCGGCCGGGGCGAGGCCCGTGTCGAAGATGAACGTCCGGGCCGCGTTGACCAGATGGTCGATCACCCGGGCAGGCCCGAGCACCGCACCGCCCTGGCTGCCCAGCGACTTCGACAGCGTCACCGTGACCACCACGTCCGGCGCGCCCGCCAGGCCGGCCGCGTACGGGGCGCCCCGCCCGCCGTCGCCCAGCACCCCGAGGCCGTGGGCGTCGTCCACCACGAGACCGGCGCCGTGCTCCCGGCACACCTCGGCCAGCGCGGCCAGCGGAGCCGCGTCCCCGTCCACGGAGAAGACGGTGTCGGAGACGACGATCGCCTCGCCCTCGTGCGTACCCAGCGCCTTGGCCACCGCCCGCGGGTCGGCGTGCCCGACCACCTGCGTGGCGCCCCGGGCCAGCCGGCAGCCGTCGATGAGGGAGGCGTGGTTGCCCGCGTCGGACACGACGAGCGAGCCGTGCGGGCCCAGCGCGGTGACCGCGGCCAGGTTGGCTGCGTAGCCGGAGGAGAAGACCAGGGCCGCCTCGAAGCCGCAGAAGTCCGCCAGCTCGCGCTCCAGCTCCGTGTGCAGCTCCGTGGTGCCGGTGACCAGACGGGAACCGGTGGAACCTCCGCCCCAGGTCCGGGCCGCGGCGGCCGCGCCCTCGGTGACCTCGGGGTGGTGCGCCAGGCCCAGGTAGTCGTTGCTCGCCAGGTCCAGCAGCGGCGAGTCGGCCGGACGCGGGCGCAGGGTCCGTACGAGTCCCGCGCGGCGGCGCGCCTCGGCCTGCTCGTCGATCCAGCCGAACGCCATGGGTCCTCCGGGGCTTTTGTAGGTAGCGGACAGACACTAGCGGCACGCCCGGCCACCCACGGTGTGGCGATACCCACACGTCGAACTGCCACTGTTGTGCAAACTCTCCTTGGCCCGGAGCGGCCCCGTAGGACAGGATCGGCTCTCATGGACCTGCTGAACACGCTGGTGGACAAGGGGCTTCGGCGCGAGCTGCCGACCCGCGAGGAAGCTCTGGCCGTGCTGGCCACCTCCGACGACGACCTGCTCGACGTGGTGGCCGCGGCCGGCAAGGTGCGCCGGCAGTGGTTCGGCCGGCGGGTGAAACTCAACTACCTGGTCAACCTGAAGTCCGGCCTGTGTCCGGAGGACTGCTCCTACTGCTCGCAGCGGCTCGGCTCCACCGCCGGCATCCTCAAGTACACCTGGCTCAAGCCCGACGAGGCCTCCGAGGCGGCGGCCGCGGGCCTGGCCGGCGGTGCCAAGCGGGTCTGCCTGGTGGCCAGCGGGCGGGGCCCGACGGACCGCGACGTGGACCGGGTCTCCGAGACGATCAGGACCATCAAGGACCAGAACGAGGGCGTCGAGGTGTGCGCCTGCCTCGGGCTGCTCTCCGACGGCCAGGCCGAGCGGCTGCGCGAGGCCGGCGCGGACGCCTACAACCACAACCTGAACACCTCCGAGGCCACCTACGAGGAGATCACCACCACCCACACGTACGCCGACCGGGTGGACACGGTGCAGAAGGCGCACGCCGCCGGTCTGTCCGCCTGCTCGGGTCTGATCGCCGGCATGGGCGAGAGCGACGAGGACCTGGTCGACGTCGTCTTCTCGCTGCGCGAACTCGACCCGGACTCGGTGCCGGTGAACTTCCTCATCCCGTTCGAGGGGACCCCGCTCGCCAAGGAGTGGAACCTCACCCCGCAGCGCTGCCTGCGCATCCTCGCGATGGTCCGCTTCGTCTGCCCGGACGTGGAGGTGCGCATCGCGGGCGGCCGCGAGGTCCATCTGCGCACGATGCAGCCGCTCGCGCTGCACCTGGCCAACTCCATCTTCCTCGGCGACTACCTGACCAGCGAGGGCCAGGCGGGCAAGGCCGACCTGGAGATGATCGCGGACGCCGGGTTCGAGGTGGAGGGCGCCGGCGAGGTCACCCTGCCGGAACACCGCGCGGCGGCCGGCCGGGGCGGCTGCGGGTCGCACGAGAGCGCCGGGTGCGGATCGCACGAGGACGAGGGCTGCGGCTCGCACGAGAGCGCCGGCTGCGGGTCCGTCTGCGGCTCGCACGACGGAGCGGACGCCCGCGCTGCGGCCGCGGTGCCCGCCGCGGCCGCCGAGCCGCGCACCGACCTCGTCGCCGTACGCCGCCGCGGCGCCGGAACGGACCTCGCGCCCAATGCCTGATCTGTCCGGCCCGGACGTGTCCGAGCTGCTGGAGCTGGACCGCCGGCACGTGTGGCACCCGTACGGTCCGATGCCCGGACGTGCCGAACCGCTCGTCGTGGAGTCGGCGAGCGGGGTCCGGCTGCGGCTCGCCGACGGTACGGGCGAGCTGGTCGACGGCATGTCCTCGTGGTGGTCGGCGATCCACGGCTACAACCACCCCGTGCTCAACGAGGCCGCGCACGAGCAGCTCGGGCGGATGAGCCACGTGATGTTCGGCGGGCTCACCCACGAGCCCGCCGTACGCCTCGCGAAGCTCCTTGTCGACATGTCGCCCGAAGGTCTCGAGCACGTGTTCCTGGCCGACTCCGGGTCGGTGTCGGTCGAGGTCGCCGTGAAGATGTGCCTCCAGTACTGGCGATCGCTCGGCCGGCCCGGCAAGCAGCGCCTGCTGACCTGGCGGGGCGGCTACCACGGCGACACCTGGCAGCCGATGTCGGTGTGCGACCCCGACGGCGGGATGCACGACCTGTGGACCGGTGTGCTCCCGCGCCAGGTCTTCGTGGGCGCGCCCCCGGCCGAGTACGAGGAGTCGTACGCCGAGCAGCTGCGCTCGGCGATCGAGCGGCACGCGGACGAGCTGGCCGCGGTGGTCGTGGAGCCGGTGGTGCAGGGCGCGGGCGGGATGCGGTTCCACTCCCCCGCGTATCTGCGGGTGCTGCGCGAGGCGTGCGACGCGCACGACGTGCTGCTGGTCTTCGACGAGATCGCCACCGGATTCGGTCGCACGGGTGAGCTGTTCGCCGCTGGGCACGTGGCCGTCACGCCCGACGTGATGTGCGTGGGCAAGGCGCTGACCGGCGGTTATCTGACGATGGCGGCCACGCTGTGCACCGCGCGGGTCGCGGACGGCATCTCGCGCGGCGAGGTGCCGGTGCTCGCCCACGGGCCCACGTTCATGGGCAATCCGCTGGCGGCCGCCGTGGCCTGCGCCTCGATCGGGCTGCTGCTCGGCCGGGACTGGCGCGCGGAGGTCGCGCGGGTCGGGGCGGGTCTGCGCGAGGGGCTCGCCCCGGCCGCGGACCTGCCGGGTGTGAAGGACGTCCGGGTGCTGGGCGCCATCGGGGTGGTCCAGCTCGACCACGACGTGGACATGGCCGCGGCCACCCGGGCCGCCGTCCGGGAGGGCGTGTGGCTGCGCCCGTTCCGCGATCTGGTCTACACGATGCCGCCCTACGTCACCGATGACGCGGACGTGGCACGGATCGCGCGCGCGGTGTGCGCCGCGGCGCGGGAGGGTTGAGATGCCGGTACTGGTGATCACGGGGACGGGTACGGAGGTCGGCAAGACCGTCACCACCGCGGCCGTCGCCGCCGCGGCGCTCGCGGCCGGGCGGTCGGTGGCCGTGCTGAAGGCCGCGCAGACCGGGGTACGGCCGGACGAGCGCGGGGACGCCGACGAGGTCGCGCGGCTCGCGGGTCCGGTGACGGCCACCGAGCTGGCCCGTTTCCCGGAGCCGCTGGCGCCGGGTACGGCGGCCCGGCGGGCCGGGATGGCCCCGGTGCATCCGCGGGAGGTGGCCGAGGCCGCGGCCAAACTGGCGACCGAGCACGACCTGGTCCTGGTCGAGGGCGCGGGCGGGCTGCTCGTACGGTTCGACGCGGCGGGCGGGACGCTGGCGGACGCGGCCCGGCTGATGGACGCGCCGGTGCTGGTGGTCGCCTCGGCGGGTCTCGGCACGCTGAACACCACGGAGCTGACGGCCCGTGAACTGCGGGCCCGTGGGCTCGAACCGGCCGGTGTGGTGATCGGCAGCTGGCCGGACGCACCCGATCTCGCCTGCCGCTGCAACGTCGCCGACCTGCCGGAGGCCGCCGGCGTCCCTCTGCTCGGCGCACTCCCCGCCGGCGCCGGCGCCCTGCCTCCCGCCGAGTTCCGCGTGCGAGCGCCGGAATGGCTGGCCCCCCGCCTCGACGGCACGTGGAACGCGGAGGCGTTCCGCGTCCGCGAGGCGGCCTGAGGGGGTTACCGGCGGGGCGGTGAGCGGCGGCCGTGGTCGGAGGGCTGGGCTCGAACGGGCCCGGCCCGCCCCCGGTGCGTGCCCCCCTCGGCGCCTCCGAGAGGCCCACGCCCGCGGCGCGAGTGGCGGGCGGGGCGCGTCGGTCGTCCGTGGGCCGTACGGACCCCTCGGCAAGGGTGGAACGGGGCTTCGCGGGGGACACTGCCGATAGGACCGACCCGTCCGGGAGGTTGCCATGCGCTTGTCGTCGGCCGGTTCCGGTGCCGCGGCACGAAGCCCCGTCCACCATCCGATCTTCGCCCGCTACTACGCCCGGTTCAGCGTCGACGCCGAGACCCGCCTCGGCATGGCGGGGATGCGCGAGCGGCTGCTCGCCGGGCTGTCCGGGCGGGTGATCGAGATCGGCGCCGGCAACGGCCTGAACTTCGCCCACTATCCGGGGGCCGTCGCGGAGGTCGTCGCCATCGAACCGGAGCCGCTGCTCCGGGGCTTGGCGCTCAGGGCCGCGCTGCGCGCCCAGGTGCCGGTCGACGTCGTCCCGGGCGCCGCGGAGGCCCTGCCCGTGAAGAGCGAGGCGTTCGACGCGGCCGTGCTGTCGCTGGTGATGTGTAGTGTGCGCGACGTGCGGCGGGCGCTGGGCGAGGTGCGGCGGGTGCTCAGACCGGGCGGCGAGGTGCGCTGGTTCGAGCACGGGCGGGGCGGCGGCCGGGTGATGACGCTGACCCAGCGCACCCTGGACCGCACGGTGTGGCCGGCCCTGACCGGCGGCTGCCATCTGTCCCGCGACCTGGTGGCCGCGCTGCGCGAGGCCGGGTTCGAACTCGGCCCGCACCGGCGGGTGCTGATGCCGGAGAAGGGCCCGCGGCTGCCCACCTCCTACTGCTCGCTCGGCGTGGCGTGGCGGCCCCCGGAACCGGCCGAGCGGTGATCACAGACTCCAGCGGCGCAGCTCACGGGCGATGTCGTCGACCCCCGCCTCGCCGCTCTTCACCAGCCGGGCGAGGTCGCGGACCTGCTCGGGCGTGGTGACCATCTTCTGGCCGCTGGCCACCAGGTAGGCGTAGGCCACGGCCGAGGCGAACAGCGCGTTGGAGCGCTCCAGCGCGGGCACGTGCAGCAGGAGCTGGAGCAGTGCGGCGGCGCGGGCGTGCGGGCTGTCGTAGACGGGCACGCCGAATATCTCGGCCCGGTGGCGGGCGACCGCGGCGACCAGCGCACCCCAGTCGGTGACCTGCGGGTCCCCGGGCGTGCGCTGCTCGGCGAGCATGAGCAGCCAGGCGAGGTCGATGCTGAGATCGCTCAAGGGATCAGCCGCGGCCCTCGCCCGCGCCGGTGCCGCGTGCCTCGGTGAACTCCTCGGCGAACACGGACTCGTACTGCCTCATGAAGTCGGCGGCGGCGTCCACGAAGGCGCGGCCGGCCTCCCCGGCGTCCTGTCTGACCAGCTCCTCGATGTAGCGGTTGACGCTCATGCCACGGGCCGTCGCGCGCTCGCGGGCCGCGCGGGCGGTGTCCTCGTCCACGCGCACGTTCAGCTGGGTCTTCGCCATGCCTCGAAGCTAGCGCCGAAGTGCTAGCAACGGCAAGCGCCGGCGCCCGGCCGGGCCCCGTTACGCCCCCGGCCCCGTTACACCCCCGGCCCCCCGTCGCCGGTCACGGGCCCTCGGCTACCGGCCCCCGGAAGGTGTCCCTTACACGCGCCCGCGTCTCGGCCCCACGAGGGATACCGGCTGTGGGGCCGGCCACACTACTCTCGGCCGGGACGAGGGAGTCGACGACCCGGGAGGCGGTCTTGTCCACAGCAGCTGCGGAGCACGCGCCGGGGCGTGCACCGGACGGCGGGATCGCGGCCCGCGCGCGCGGGCTGACCAAGGCGTACGGCTCGGGCGAGACGGCGGTGCTCGCCCTGGACTCGGTGGACGTGGACATCGCGCGCGGCCGGTTCACCGCCGTGATGGGCCCCTCGGGTTCGGGCAAGTCCACGCTGATGCACTGTCTGGCGGGCCTCGACGACGTGTCGGCCGGTCAGGTGTGGCTCGGCGACACGGAGATCACCGGTCTGAAGGAGCGGGAGCTGACCCGGCTCAGGCGGGACCGGATCGGGTTCATGTTCCAGTCGTTCAACCTCATCCCGACGCTGAACGCGGCGGAGAACATCACCCTGCCGATGAACATCGCGGGCCGCAGGCCCGACGAGAAGTGGCTGGACCAGGTCATAGACACCCTCGGGCTGCGCGCGCGGCTGACCCACCGCCCGGCCCAGCTCTCCGGCGGACAGCAGCAACGCGTCGCGTGCGCACGGGCGCTGGCCTCGCGTCCCGAGCTCATCTTCGCCGACGAGCCGACCGGAAACCTGGACTCGCGGGCGGGTCTGGAGGTCCTGGGCTTCCTGCGCGACGCCGTGGACGACCTCGGGCAGACCGTCGTGATGGTCACCCACGACCCGGGCGCCGCCGCCCACTCCGACCTGGTGCTGTTCCTCGCCGACGGGCGGATCGTGGACGAGATGGAGCGCCCGACGGCGGACGCCGTGCTCGAACGCATGAAGGCCTTCGACGCGGTGCGCGGACGGCGCGGCGGCGACGCCGGCGCCCGGGAGGACTGACCCGGTGCTGAAGGCCACCCTGCGGAGTTTCCTGGCGCACAAGGGCCGGCTCGCGCTGTCCGCGCTGGCCGTCGTCCTGTCCGTGGCGTTCGTCGCGGGCAGCCTGATCTTCTCCGACACCGTCGCCCGCACCTTCGACCGGCTGTTCGCCTCGACCTCCGCCGATGTGACCATCGTGCCGAAGGAGGACCTGAAGTCCCGGGCGCCGAGCGGCGCGGTGCGCACCGTCCCCGCGGCCCTGCGGGACCGGGTGGCGAAGGTCGACGGCGTCGCGGCGGCCCACGCGGACGTCTCGGTGCCGTACGTGGTGGTGGTCGACCGCCACGACCGGTCCGTCGGCCCGACCAGCGGCGCCCCCACGATCGCCACCTCCTGGTACGTCACCCGGCGCAGCCCGGTGAAGCTGACCTCGGGGCACGCGCCGCGCGGTGCGGGCGAGGCGCTCCTCGACGCGGACACCGCCGCCAGGAGGCACGTACGGATCGGCGACACGCTGCGGGTGCAGGCCCGGCCCGGCACGTTCCCGGTGCGGGTGGTCGGCATCGCCACGTTCACCACGACCAACCCCGGTTCCGCGCTGGTGTTCCTCGACCCCGCCGTGGCGGGCCGCGAACTGCTCGGCTCCGCCGACCGGGCCACCGGCATCTCGGTGGACGCCGCGCCCGGCGTGACCGACCGGGAGCTCAAGCGGCGCGTCGGCGAGGCGATCGGCCCCGGCCCGTACGACCTGAAGACCGCCGACGAGCGGGCCGAGTCGGCCGCGGCCGACCTCGGCGGCTTCCTCGACGTCGTCAAGTGGGTGATGCTCGGCTTCGCCGGCATCGCGGTGCTGGTCGGTGTCTTCCTGATCGTCAACACCTTCTCCATGCTGATCGCCCAGCGCACGCGGGAGCTCGGCCTGCTGCGGGCGCTCGGCGCCGACCGGCGGCAGGTGCGGCGGTCGGTGCTCACGGAGGCGGTGCTGCTCGGTGTCACCGGTTCCACCCTGGGCCTGGCGGCCGGGATCGGACTGGCGTTCGGGCTGATCCGGCTGATGGGCACGTTCGGGATGAACCTGAAGGCCACCGAGATGGTGATCGGCTGGGGCACGCCCGTGGCGGCGTACGCCGTCGGCGTCGGCGTCACGTTCGTCGCCGCCTACCTGCCCGCGCGGCGCGCGGCGGGCGTCTCGCCGATGGCCGCCCTCGCGGACGCCGAAGTCGCCGGCGTGGGCAAGCCGTTGAAGGCGCGGGCGATCACCGGAACCCTGGTGGGGGCGGTGGGCGCGGCAGCGCTCGCAGGGTGCGCGGCGGCCTCCCGGACCGGTTCGGCGGCCTCCCTGCTGGGCCTCGGCGTCGTGCTGACGCTGGTCGCGACAGTGATCGCGGGGCCGCTGCTGGTGCGGCCGGTGATCCGGGTCCTGGGCGGCGCCTTCCCGGCGCTGTTCGGACCGGTCGGCCGGATGAGCCAGCGCAACGCCCTGCGCAACCCGCGCCGCACCGGCGCCACCGCGGCCGCGCTGATGGTGGGTCTGGCGCTGGTCGGCGGCATGTCGGTGGCCAGTGCCTCCATGTCCGCGTCCTTCGACCGGCAGATCGACAAGACGCTGGGCGCCGACTTCACCGTCCAGAACGCCAACTTCATGCCGTTCACCGGGGAGATCACCGACAGGGTGCGCGGCACCGAGGGCGTATGGCTCGTGGTGCGCCAGCGGTTCGCTCCGGTGGCGGTCCGGCTGCCCGACGGCAGGCGGGTGACGACGACCGCCGCCGGCTACGACGACCGGCTCGACCAGGTCGCCCACGTCACCTACGCGGCCGGGAACACCGCCGCCGCGCTGGCCGACGGCGGCCTCGGCATGGACGCCGCCTTCGCGCGGGACCACGGGGTGCGCCTGGGCAGCGCGGTCACCGTCGGGTTCCCCGGCGGCCGTACGGCCCGGATGACGGTGGGCGCCCTCACCGACCAGGACGGCAGCGGCGGCTTCGGCTCGCAGGGCGGGCTGTTCCTCGGCATCGCAGCCGTGGAGAAGTACGTGCCCGGCGGCCAGGACGCCGCTCTGTACGTCGACAAGGCACCCGGCACCGGCGCCGACGCGCTGCGCGCGCGTCTGGAGCGGACGCTGAAGCCCTATCCGCAGGTGCAGGTCCGCGACCAGGCCGACTACAAGAAGCTGGTGCACGACCAGATCGCGGTCCTGCTCTACCTCGTCTACGCGCTGCTGGGCCTGGCGATCGTCATCGCGGTGCTCGGGGTGGTCAACACACTGGCGCTGTCGGTGGTGGAGCGCACCCGGGAGATCGGGTTGTTGCGCGCGATCGGGCTCGGCCGGCGGCAGTTGCGGCGGATGATCCGGCTGGAGTCGGTGGTGATCGCGGTGTTCGGCGCGGTCCTGGGCCTGGGGCTGGGGCTGGTGTGGGGGGTGTGCGTCCAGCAGGTGCTGGCCCTGCAGGGCATGACGGCGCTCGCGATCCCCTGGGGCACGATCGTGGCGGTCGTGGTCGGCTCGGCGGTCGTGGGCATCGTGGCGGCCCTGCTGCCGGCGCTGCGGGCGTCCCGGATGAACGTACTCGCGGCCATCGCGCACGAGTGAGGAAGCGCCGCGCGGGGCCGCCGGGGCGCGGGACCGCAAGGGCGCTTGGCCGCGAGGCCGCACGGCCGCGTTCCGGAGCGGTGCGGGCGGGGTGCTGCCGGGCACCGGGCGAGAGTCCGACAGCAGTCCGGCGGGCGTCCGCATGGTGGAATTCGCGGGCGCGAGCGGTGCCCCGTGATGGGGTGGGCGGCATGACGGAACTGCGCGTACGTGCCGCCCTGCCCGCCGACCTCGACGACGTCCTCGCCTTCTGGCGGACGGCCGCGGAGGGGACCAGCATCAGCGACGACCGCGCGGGCCTGGAGCGACTGGTCGAGCGTGATCCCGAGGCCCTGATCCTGGCCGAGCGGGAGGGGGGACTGGCCGGCACGGTGATCGCCGGTTTCGACGGCTGGCGCTGCCACCTGTACCGGCTCGCCGTCCGTCCGGAGCTGCGCAGGCAGGGGATCGGCTCGGCGCTGCTGGCGGCGGCCGAGGAGCGGTTCGTACGGCTCGGGGGGCGGCGCGGGGACGCGATGGTGCTGGTGCGCAACGAGCGGGCGCAGCACGCGTGGCGGGCGGCCGGATACGCGCCGGAGGAGCGGTGGCGGCGCTGGGTGAAGCCCCTCGCCGGCTGAGCCGCGGCGGCCCGGGGACCGGCACCCGAGGACTCTTTGCCCATCCTTTACCATTGAGGGAGCACTCGGCTCTCCATGAAAGGTTGTGAGCGTCCGCCCATGGGCGATCCTCCCGGTCCCCGACACCGCGCGATCCATCCCACCCTGTCCGACCATGGGACGGGGGTGACCCGATGACCGAAGTGCTCCTCCTCCTGGTGGCCATCCTGCTGTCGCTCGCCTGCGGCGCCTTCGTCGCGGCCGAGTTCTCGCTGACCACGGTCGAGCGCGGCGAGCTGGAGCGGGCCGCCGAGCGCGGTGAGCGCGGGGCCGCCGGCGCCCTGAAGGCCGTACGGAACCTGACGTTCCAGCTCTCCGGCGCCCAGCTCGGCATCACCGTCACCAACCTGGTGGTCGGCATGCTGGCGGAGCCGTCGATCGCGAAGCTGCTCGCCGGGCCGTTCGAGGCGATGGGCCTCACGCCCACCACGGCGAGTTCCGTCGCGCTGGTGCTGGGCACCGCCCTGTCGACCGTGTTCCTGATGGTCGTCGGCGAGCTGGTGCCCAAGAACTGGGCGATCTCCTCGCCGCTGGCCGTCGCCAAGCGGGTGGGCAGCGCCCAGCGCTGGTTCAGCGCCGCCTTCCGCCCCTTCATCACCCACCTGAACAACACCGCCAACCGGTGTGTGCGCCGCATCGGCCTGGAGCCCGCCGAGGAGCTGGCCTCCGCGCGCGGGCCCCAGGAGCTCGCGGCCCTCGCCCGGCACTCCGCCAAGGAGGGCGCCCTGGAGGCGGACACCGCCGAGCTGTTCGTCCGGACGCTGAACCTGGCCGACCTGACGGCGGAGAACGTGATGACCCCGCGCGTGCAGGTCGTCGCCCTCGACGCCCAGGCCACCTGCGAGGACGTGGCGAACGCGACCCGGGCGACCGGCCTGTCCCGGTTCCCGGTCTACCACGGCAGCCTCGACTCGGTCGTGGGCGTCGCCCACATCAAGGACGTGCTGGCGATGCCCGCGGACGAGCGGCGCCACCGCTCCGTCACCCACGTGATGCGCGAGCTGCTGCTGGTGCCCGAGTCCCTGACCGTCGACCGGCTGCTGGACCGGCTGTCCGGCAAGCGCACCATGGCCGTCGTCATCGACGAGTACGGCGGCACCGCGGGCGTGGCCACCCTGGAGGACATCGTCGAGGAGGTCGTCGGTGAGGTCCGGGACGAGCACGACCCGCACGAGACGCCCGACCTGGCGCCCGCCGGCGCCGACCAGGAGGGCCGCGCCCTGTACTCGGCGGACGGCGCGGCACGCACGGACCAGCTCGCGCGCGTGGGCCTGCGGGTCCCCGAGGGGCCGTACGAGACCCTGGCCGGTCTCGTGGCCACCGAGCTGGGCCGCATACCGGCGGTCGGTGACGTCGTCGAGGTGGCCGGCTGGCGCCTCGACGTGGTGGACGCCTCGGGGCGCCGGGCGGCCCGGGTGCTGCTGCACGCACCTCTGGACGACGAGCGGGACGACGAGCGGCACGAGAGGCGGGCCGCCGGGCGCGGCGCCGCGCGGAGCGACGGGACGAGGGAGGGGGCGCGATGACCGCCGTACAGCTGCTCATCGGACTGGCGACGCTGGTCGTGAACGCCTTCTTCGTGGGCGCGGAGTTCGCGCTGATCTCCGTGCGCCGCTCGCAGATCGAGCCGCTGGCCCAGGAGGGCGACCGGCGGGCGCGCAGCGTGCTGTGGGGCCTGGAGCACGTCTCCGCCCTGCTGGCCGCCGCCCAGCTCGGCATCACGCTGTGCACGCTGGTCCTGGGCGTGGTCGCCGAGCCGGCGATCGCGCACCTGCTGGAGCCGGTGTTCCACGCGCTCGGCGTGTCCGAGGGCGCGGGGCACGCCGTGTCCTTCGTGATCGCGCTGAGTCTGGCGACGTACCTGCACATGCTGCTGGGCGAGATGGTGCCGAAGAACATCGCGCTCGCCGAGCCGGTGCGCAGCGCGCTGCTGCTCGGCCCGCCCCTGGTCGCGCTGTCCCGGGCGCTGCGTCCGGTGATCTTCACCGTCAACGCCTTCGCGAACGGGCTGCTGAAGCTGCTCAGGGTCGAGGCGAAGAGCGAGGTCGCGGCGACCTTCACGGACGCCCAGCTCGCCGAGATCGTCAAGGACGCCAGCGAGGCCGGCCTGATCGACGACCGGGCGCAGGAGCGGCTGCACGATGCGCTGGAGCTGGGCAGCCGCCCGGTGCGGGACGTCGTGGTGCCGCTGGAACGGGTGGTCTACGCGCGCGTGGGCGTCACCCCGGAGCAGCTGGAGCGACTGTCGGCCACGTCGGGCTTCTCCCGTTTCCCGGTGGTCGACGAGGGCCGCAGGATCGTGGGCTACCTGCACGTCAAGGACGCCCTGGACGCCTCGCCCCGGGACATGCCGTTCCGGCTGCGGGACATGCGGTCCATCGCGCGTGTGCGGGAGACCACCCCGCTGGACGACGTGCTCACCGCGATGCGCGGCAGCCGTACGCACGTGGCGGCCGTCCTCGGCGAGGACGGGCGGCTGGCCGGCCTGGTGACCATGGAGGACGTGCTGCGGCAGCTGTTCGGCCAGCCCGCGTGAGGGCGGCGGCCGGGGGCGGCCCTGGGTGCGTTCGAGGGCGACCGACCGACGGGTATGCCGCCGGGATACCATCTCTGTCGCCATGCACACGAATCCCACACCTCCCCCGTACTCCAGCCTGGTCGCGGTCGGCGACTCCTTCACCGAGGGCATGTCGGACCTGCTCCCCGACGGCTCCTACCGGGGCTGGGCCGATCTCCTCGCCGCGCGGATGGCCGTTCGCACCCCCGGGTTCCGGTACGCCAACCTCGCCGTGCGCGGGAAGCTGATCGGGCAGATCGTCGACGAGCAGGTGCCCGTGGCGGCGGCGATGAACGCCGATGTGATCACCCTCGTCGGCGGGCTCAACGACACCCTGCGTCCCAAGTGCGACATGGGCCGGGTGCGCGGTCTGCTGACCGAGGCGGTGGAACGCCTCGCCCCGTCGTGCCGGCAGCTCGTGCTGATGCGCAGCCCGGGCCGCCAGGGACCGGTGCTGGAGCGGTTCAGGCCGCGCATGGAGGAGCTGTTCGGCGTCGTCGACGAGCTGGCGGCCAAGCACGGCGCCCTGGTGGTCGACCTGTACGGGGCGCCGTCCCTGGCCGACCCGCGGCTGTGGGACGTGGACCGGCTGCACCTGACCGCCGAGGGCCACCGCCGGGTCGCCGAGGCCGTATGGCAGACGCTCGGCCACGAGGCCGAGGACAGCGAGTGGCACACCCCGATGCCCGCCACACCGCCGCCCGGCTGGGCGACGCGCCGGGTGGCGGACGTGCGGTTCGCCCGGCAGCATCTGCTGCCCTGGATAGGACGGCGCCTGACCGGGCGTTCCTCCGGCGACGGCCGCCCGGCGAAGCGGCCCGAGCTGCTGCCGTACGAGACGCGGTCGTAGCCCCGCCGTCCGTCCGGGAGGACGTGGCGCGCGTCTCGTAGCTTCCGCCGAACAACCCCATGGCGCTGGCCTGCACGAATCGCCAGTAGAATCCGTCTACGTGACTTCAGCGCCCGCCAAGCCCCGCATCCCGAACGTCCTCGCCGGACGCTACGCCTCCGCCGAGCTCGCCACGCTCTGGTCGCCCGAGCAGAAGGTGAAGCTGGAGCGGCAGCTCTGGCTCGCCGTCCTGCGGGCCCAGAAGGACCTCGGCATCGAGGTGCCGGACGCGGCGCTCGCCGACTACGAGCGTGTCCTCGACACCGTCGACCTGACCTCGATCGCCGAGCGCGAGAAGGTCACCCGGCACGACGTCAAGGCACGGATCGAGGAGTTCAACGACCTCGCCGGGCACGAGCACGTGCACAAGGGCATGACCTCCCGCGACCTCACCGAGAACGTCGAGCAGCTGCAGATCCGGCTGTCGCTGGAGCTGATGCGCGACCGTACGGTGGCCGTCCTGGCGCGTCTGGGCAAGCTGGCGGGCGAGTACGCCGAGCTGGTGATGGCCGGCCGCTCGCACAACGTCGCCGCGCAGGCCACCACGCTCGGCAAGCGGTTCGCGACCGCCGCCGACGAGCTGCTCGTGGCGTACAGCCGGGTCGAGGAGCTGCTCGGCCGCTACCCGCTGCGCGGCATCAAGGGCCCGGTCGGCACGGCGCAGGACATGCTGGACCTGCTCGGCGGCGACGCGTCGAAGCTCGCCGAGCTGGAGGACCGCATCGCGGGTCACCTGGGCTTCTCCCAGGCGTTCACCTCGGTCGGCCAGGTCTACCCGCGCTCGCTGGACTACGAGGTCGTCACCGCCCTGGTGCAGCTCGCCGCGGCGCCGTCGTCGCTGGCCAAGACGGTCCGCCTGATGGCGGGCCACGAGCTGGTCACCGAGGGCTTCAAGCCCGGCCAGGTCGGCTCCTCGGCGATGCCGCACAAGATGAACACCCGCTCCTGCGAGCGCGTCAACGGCCTGATGGTGATCCTGCGCGGCTACGCGTCGATGACCGGCGAGCTGGCGGGCGACCAGTGGAACGAGGGCGACGTGTCCTGCTCGGTGGTGCGCCGGGTCGCGCTGCCGGACGCGTTCTTCGCCCTCGACGGCCTGCTGGAGACGTTCCTGACCGTGCTCGACGAGTTCGGCGCCTTCCCGGCCGTCGTCGCCCGTGAGCTGGACCGCTACCTGCCGTTCCTCGCCACCACGAAGGTGCTCATGGGCGCCGTGCGGGCCGGCGTCGGGCGTGAGGTCGCGCACGAGGCGATCAAGGAGAACGCCGTGGCCACCGCGCTCGCCATGCGCGAGCAGGGCGCCGAGCGCAACGACCTGCTGGACAAGCTCGCCGCCGACGAGCGGCTGCCGCTCGACCGCGAGCAGCTCGCGGCCCTGATGGCGGACAAGCTGTCCTTCACCGGCGCCGCCGCCGCCCAGGTCGGTGTCGTCGTCGGCCGGATCGACGAGATCGTCAAGCAGCACCCGGAGGCCGCCGGCTACACCCCCGGAGCGATCCTCTGACCCGGTTCACCCGGGCGGACCTGGAGGCCGCCCGCGACCGCCTCGTCCCGGACGTGGTCGCGGACGGCCTGCGTGTGCTCTTCTGCGGCATCAACCCCGGCTTGATGACGGCGGCCACGGGCCATCACTTCGCCCGTCCCGGCAACCGTTTCTGGCCGGTGCTGCATCTGTCCGGCTTCACGCCGAGGCTGCTGAAGCCCGCCGAGCAGCGGGAGCTGCTGACCTACGGGCTGGGGATCACGAACGTGGTGGCGCGGGCGACCGCGCGGGCCGACGAGCTGAGCGCCGAGGAGTACGTCGAGGGCGGCCGGCTGCTGACGGCCAAGGTGTCGCGGTGGCGGCCGGGGTGGCTGGCCGTGGTCGGTGTGACCGCCTACCGGGCCGCGTTCGGGGACCGCGGGGCCCAGGTCGGTCCGCAGGAGCGGATGATCGGGGACGCCCGGGTGTGGGTGCTGCCCAATCCCAGCGGGCTGAACGCGCACTGGACGGCGGCGACGATGGCGCGGGAGTTCGCGCGGCTGCGGGAAGCGGCGGGCGCGGCGGATCAGGGCGGATCGGTGTCCGTCACGACGCCCAGGAGCTGAAGGGGCAGCTCCCGGCCGCCCTGGGACACGCCGAGGGCGACCCACCGGCCCGAGTCCGCCGCCTCCCAAAGGTGCAGGTCGGGCACGTGCGCGCTGAGGCCGGCCCACGGTTCGCCGACCTCGTCGCCCTCCATCGCCCGGACGAGGGCCCCGCGCAGGCTGAAGCGGTGGGCGGGACCCCAACGCTCCGTCAGCCGCTCGGCCAGTCCGTCCCGGTCGGCCTCGTACTGGGCCGCCGTCTCCTCCCACTCCGTGCCGTCGTCGTCCCAGAAGCCGTCGCTGGTCCGTAAGGCGGCTATGTGGAACCCGGGGCCGCTCTCGCCGTGCTCCGACCTGCCGTGCGCGGCCGGGAACTCCCGGGCGCACAGCACGTCTATGAGGGTCAGGCACTTCGCGATGTCCATGTGATCCAGTAAACCGGCCGCCACTGACAATTGGCGTGCCGTCAGGCGTCCCTGCGGCGCAGGCTCCCCAGCCCGGCGAACAGCGCGGCCGCCGCCCACAACGCGGTCACCCCGAGCCCGGTCCAGGGTCCGAGGGCACCGTCCCAGGCGCTGTGCAGGACCACTTGGCCGGCCCGGTCGGGCAGCAGGTCGGCGACGCCCGAGGACATGTCGCCGATGACGAAGGACACGATCAGCAGGAACGGGATCAGCACGGAGAGGGTCGCGACGCCACTGCGCAGCACGGCCGCGATGCCGGCGCCGAACAGGGCCATCAGCGTGAGGTGCAGGCCGCAGCCGACGGCGCCGCGCAGGCCCTCGGCCCAGCCCGGGCCCGAGGCGCCGAGCACGGCCTTGCCGACCAGCAGCGTGATCAGGCCGGTGAACCATCCGACGGCGAGCACGGGCAGCGCGATCGCCGTCGCCTTGGCGGCGAACCAGCGCCGGCGGTCGGGCACGGCCGCCAGGGACAGCCGCAGCGCGCCGCCCCGGAACTCGGCGGACAGGGCCGTCGTACCGAAGGCGATCGCGGCGATCTGGCCGAAGCTGACGCCGAAGAACGCCGAGAACAGCGGGTCCGTGCCGTCGGCGTCGGCGGCGGCCAGCGCCGAGAACGCGGTGGTGACGACCGGGATCGCGGCGAGGCCGCCGACGAGCGAGGGCAGCGTCCGGACCTTGATCCACTCGGCGTGCAGAGCGGGGGCGAACGACATGGTCAGGCCTCCTGGGGCTGGGCGGTGAACTCGGCTTCCGTGGCGGTCAGGTCGAAGTAGGCCTGTTCCAGGGTGGCTTCCTGGGCGGCCAGTTCCAGGACGGGAACCCCGGCCTGGGCCATGAGGCGGCCGATGTCGTCCACGCGCGCGTCGCACACGGTCCAGGTCCCGTCGGCGGCCCGCGTGGCGTCGTGCCCGTGCCGGGCGAGCAGTTCGCCGAGCGCGGCCGCGTCGGTGCCGCGCACGCGCACCGCGGGCCGTACGCGCGCGTGGATGAACTCCTGGACCGGGGTGTCCGCGAGGAGCCGTCCGCGGCCGAGGATCACCAGGTGGTCGGCGAAGGCGGCGGTCTCGTTCATCAGGTGGCTGGAGACCAGGACGGTACGGCCCTCCCCCGCGAGCCGGCGCACCAGGGAGCGGATCCAGACGATGCCCTCGGGGTCGAGGCCGTTGGCGGGTTCGTCGAGCAGGACCACCTCGGGGTCGCCGAGGAGTGCCGCCGCGATGCCGAGCCGCTGCCGCATGCCGAGGGAGTACGTCCTCACCCTGCGCCCGGCCACCTGGGCGAGCCCGGTCTCCTCCAGCACGGTGTCGACCCGGCCCGCCGGGATGCGCCCGGCGGCCGCCAGGGCGCGCAGGTGGGCGTGCGCGGTTCGGGAGCCGTGCGCCGCCCGGGCGTCCAGCAGGGCTCCCACGCGGCGCAGCGGGTCGCTGAGTTCGGCGTAGGCACGGCCGCCGACGGTGGCCGTGCCCGAGGTCGGCCGGTCGAGGCCGAGGACGAGCCGCATGGTGGTGGACTTCCCCGCGCCGTTGGGGCCGAGGAAGCCGGTCACGCGGCCGGGGCGGACGCTGAAGGTGAGCTGGTCCACGGCCCGCCGGCTGCCGTACTCCTTGGTGAGGTCTCGTACGTCGATGCTGGTCATGGCTCCAGCCTGGCCGGGCGCGCCGCCGGGCTCCTCCCCCGCCGGTGGGGAGCGTCTCCCTCCCGCGGGGGAGGCCGGCTGTCACCGCCGCCTGCGACGATGTCCGCATGGCCCGCTTCCTGCGCCCGCTGCTGCGCGGGACGACGTACACGCGCCTGCTGCACCTGTGGGTGCCCATGCTGATGGAGAGCGTGTGGCTGTTCATCGACCCGTCGAAGCCCTGGGTGCCCGCGCTCGTCCTCGTTCCGGTCGGGCTCCTGCCCGCCGTGCGGGTGGGCGAGGGCGTCCAGGCCCGGCTGCTGCTGACGCCCGACACCGACGGGACGGGCATCTCGGTCACGCCGTCCGCGAGTTGGCGGGACCGGGGGCGCACGGTGCTGTGGCTGGAGCTGCGGATGCTGCTCGCGGTTCCGGCGACCTTCGCCTCGGTGTGGCTGCCGGTCCTCACCTACGCACTCATCCGGCTCGCCTGCGGGTACTCCGCCGCCGTCCCGGTGCTGGACCGGGCACGGCCGCACTGGGCGTACGGGCTGCTCGCCCCGCTTCCCCTGCTCGTCCTGTACGGGCTGGTGGTGGGCTTCGGTGCGCTGGCCACCGCTCTTGCCCGCCGGCTGCTCGGGCCGTCCGCCGCCGAGCGGCTGGCCGCCCTGGAGGAGCGTACCGAGCAGCTGCTGGAACGCACCCGCATCGCGCGCGAGTTGCACGACTCCATCGGGCACGCCCTGACGGTGGCGGTGGTGCAGGCGGGTGCGGCCCGGGCGGCGGGCGATCCCGAGTTCACCGGCCGGGCTCTGGTGGCCATCGAGGAGACCGGCCGGGCCGCTCTGGAGGACCTGGAGCGGGTGCTCGGGGTGCTGCGCGAGTCCGAGCGGCCGGCGAGTTCCCGGCCCACGCTGGCCGACGCGGACCGCCTGCTGGACTCGGCACGTGCTTCGGGCGCCGAGATCGACGCGGAGGTGAGCGGGCCCGTCGCCGCGGTGCCGGGGCCGGTCTCGCGGGAGGGGTACCGCATCCTCCAGGAGGCGCTCACCAATGTGCTGCGGCACGCGGGAGCGGTCCCCGCGCGGGTGCGGGTGGCCGTCGCCGACGGCACGCTCGTCCTGGAGGTCCGCAATCCGCTGGACGCGGAGGTACCCGCGCCGGGGCGGGGCAGCGGGCTGCGCGGCATACGCGAGCGCGCCGCCCTGCTCGGGGGCGACGCGCTGACCGGGCCGTACGAAGGGGACTGGCGGGTGCGCGCGGAACTGCCGCTGGGCTGACCTCTAGGCTGGCCGGATGCCGGTCACCGTACTGCTCGTGGACGACGAACCCCTGGTGCGCGCGGGTCTGCGCGCCGTGCTGGAGGCACAGCCCGACATCGAGGTCGTGGGCGAGGCGGCCGACGGGGCGGCGGTCATCCCGCTGGTGCGCAGCCTGCGCCCGGACGTGGTCGCGATGGACGTCCGCATGCCGCTGATGGACGGCATCGAGGCCACGCGCGCGGTGCTGCGCACCGTCGACGCCCCGCCCCGCATCCTCGTGGTGACGACCTTCGAGGAGGACGAGTACGTGTACGAGGCGCTGCGCGCGGGAGCCGACGGGTTCCTGCTGAAGCGGGCCCGGCCCGCGGAGATCGTGCACGCGGTGCGGCTGGTGGCGGAGGGCGAGTCGCTGCTGTTCCCCGCCTCCGTACGGCGGCTCGCGGCCCGGTACGGCGACAACCACCCGCCCCGCGGCCGGCTTTCGGAGGCCGGCCTGACGGAGCGTGAGGCGGACGTGCTGCGGCTGATGGCACGTGGGCTGTCGAACGCGGAGATGGCCGCCCGGCTCGTCGTCGGCACGGAGACGGTGAAGTCGCACGTGAGTGCCGTCCTGGCCAAACTCGGCGCGCGCGACCGCACCCAGGCGGTGATCGCCGCCTACGAGTCGGGGTTCGTCACGCCGGGCTGACGCGGGGCCGGTCCGAGGGCCGGTGCCAGGGTCGGAGCGTGGGTCGCCCGCGCGGCTCGGGCGGCCCGGCACTCGCCGGGGTGCGCCGGGCCGAGTACGATCCGCCCAACACGCGCGCGAGCTGGAAGGACGGACGGTGGGGCAGCTGACCGGCGGCGATCCCTCGCTGCTGCGAAGGATCAATTCCGCGGTGGTGCTGCACGCGCTGCGCGCGACGGACTGCGCGACCCTCACCGAGGTCACCCGGGTCACCGGACTGTCCCGGCCGACCGTCGAGGGGGTCGTGGAGGGGCTGATCGAGGCCGGGCTCGTGGTCGAGAAGGCGGCCGAGGAGGGCACCGCGCGCCGTCAGGGGCGGCCGGCCCGCCGGTACCGGTTCCGGGCCGAGGCCGGGCACCTGCTGGGCCTGGAGATCGGCCCCCACCGGGTCGCCGCGCTGCTGTCGGACCTGGACGGGCGGGTGCTCGGCGCGCAGGCCAAGGAGGTCGACGAGACCGCCGCCGCGGACGAGCGGCTCGACCGGCTGCGCGGCGCGGTGGCCGAGCTGCTGCGCCGGGCCGGGGTGCCGCGCGGCTCGCTGCGGGCGGTGGGCGTGGGCACGCCGGGCATCGTGGAGGCGGACGGGACGGTACGGCTGAGCACGGCGCTGCCGCAGTGGACCGGCCTGCCGCTCGGCGAACGGCTCAGCCGCTCCTTCAAGTGCCCGGTGCTGGTCGAGAACGACGCCAACGCGGCGGCCGTCGCCGAGCACTGGAAGGGCGCGGCGAGGGAGACGGACGACGTGGTGATGGTCCTCGCCGGGCTCAGCCCGGGCGCGGGTTCGCTGATCGGCGGACGGCTGCACCGGGGGTACGGCGGCGCGGCCGGGGAGATCGGCGCGCTGCACCTGCTGGGCCGGGAGGCGACCCCGGAGACACTGCTGTCCACCACCGACGAGCCGCTGCACCCCCTGGACGAGCAGGCGGTGGCCGAGGTGTTCGCGCTGGCCCGCAAGGGCGACCGGCGGGCGACGGCGGCCGTGGAGCGGTTCATCCAGCGGCTCGTCCACGACGTGGCCGCGCTGGTGCTGGCCCTGGATCCGGAGCTGGTCGTGATCGGCGGCTGGGCGGCCGGCCTGGACGGCGTACTCGACCCGCTGCGCCGCGAACTGGCCCGCTACTGCCTGCGACCGCCCCGCGTGGCACTGTCCGTGCTCGGCGAGGCAGCCGTGGCGACGGGGGCGCTGCGTCTGGCCTTGGACCACGTGGAGGAACAACTGTTCGCCGTGGAGGGGACTGTGACGGCGCGTCGGTGAGACGGTCGGGGTCTGCGGGGGCGGATCGGCGCGGCCGCTGCCGGACGGAGCCGGGCTCGGGGCTGCGGGGGCGCGAGGTGAGCGCCGTGCCCGGGAGGCGGCAGGGCACGCGGCGGAGTCACGTCGGGGGCTGGGGACGCAAGGTGAGCCGTGCCCGGGGGCCGAGGGGGCACCATGTGCAGCCGTGTCCTCATGCGGCCCGCAGCCCGGCCGCGTGGGGCGTGAGGTGTGCGGCTGCCTGCGGTGGGCGGCGGGGCGCTGCCGGCCTCCGCGTCGTGCGCGCCGGGCGGCGGGGCGCCGGGAGCACGGGGTGCGTGCGGCCGGCGCGGAGGCGAGCCACGCCTGCGGGCGCGGGGTGCGTGGAGACAAGCGCCGCGCAGAGGCGAGCGCCCCAGGGAGGCCGGCGGCGCTCGGCGATCCGCGGCTCCCGGCGGCTGCGGAGGGGTGCCCGAGATGGACGGCGTGCGGAGGCCGACGAAGGCAGGCGGCACTCCGAGCCCGGCGAAGCCCCGAACGCCTCGCGCCCCGGTGGGGTACCGGGGCGCGGGTGGGTGGTGCGACGGTTCAGGAGGCCTGCTGCTCGGGGTCGTGGTGTATCTCGACTCCGGGCGAGTCGCCGAAGGTGAGCCGGCAGGTGTCGGCCCGGTAGGTGGCCACGGAGAGCGCGGCGGTGCGTCCCTCGGCGAAGAACCGGGTGGTGACCATCAGGACCGGCGCGCCGGGCAGCCGGTCGAGGTCCCTGGCGTCGTCGGCGCGGGCGGAGCCCAGCTCGACGGCGCGGTCCTGGCCCTCCAGCTCCAGGTGCTGCAGTTCCCGCAGCACCGCACGCGCGCGTGCGGGCCCGGACGGCGCGTCGATCGCGGTGAGGTCGGGCACCGAGGCGGCCGGGATGTGCAGCAGCTCGGTGGCGACGAGCTGGCCGTGGGACATCCGCGAGCGGCGCACGATGTGCACGGCCTCGCCGGAGGGGATCTCCAGGGCCGCGGCGACGCCGGCGGGCGGCGCGGCCTGCACGCAGTCGACGGGCTGCCAGGCGTCGTCTCCCGAGCCCGGCCAGTCGTGCTGCTCGGTGCCGACGGCCACGCCGACACGCGGGGGCGCGACGGTCGTGCCGACACCGCGGCGGCGCTGCAGCCGGCCCTCCAGCTCCAGCTGTTCGAGCGCCTGGCGGAGCGTCGCCCGGGCCACGCCGAAGCGGGCCGCCAGGTCGCGCTCGTTGGGCAGGATCTCACCGACCGAGAACTCGGAGTCCAGTGCCTCACTGAGCACGGTCTTGAGATGCCAGTACTTCGGTTCCGGCACCGATTCCAGCTGCGTGGTCCCCACCCTGTCCTCCGCAAGAGCCGTGGTCCGGCGGTTTTTAGCGCCCTTGTTTATTAAAGGTTGTTGCACTTATCTGCGACCATAAGGCGGCCGAAACCCTTGGTCAAGACCAATCCTCGATCCCCGGGGCGGCGCACGGGCGCGGCGCAGCGAAGCGTTCATGAGGCGTTCGCACGCCGCCGCACGGATGACATGACGGCGAAGCCCCCGTCTGACGACGGGGGCCCGCGGTGGCGCGAGTCCGGTGCGCGCCTCAGTGACCTGCCAGGGAGCCCATCCGGTCGGGGTTGCGCAGGACGTACACGGTGGCGATGACGCCGTCGACGACGTCCAGCTGGAAGACGGTGTCGGGCTTGCCCTCGACCAGGGTGAGCACCGCGGGACCGCCGTTGACCTCCACGAGCCGGACGGACAGGTCGGCGGCGTTCTTGGCGGCCACGGCTGCCAGGAAGCGGCCCACCTTGTCGGCGGAGTGCAGCACGCGTACCGGGGCCTTGGCCTTGCCGCCGCTGTCGGCGACCAGCCGGGCCTCGGGCGCGAGCAGGGCCATGAGCCCCTGCAGATCGCCCCCGGCGGCGGCCGCGAGGAACCGTTCGGTCAGGTCGCGCCGCTGGACCGGGTCGACGTCGTAGCGCGGCCGCCGCTCCTCGACGTGCCGGCGGGCCCGCCCGGCGAGCTGCCGCACCGCGGCCTCACCGCGGTCGAGCATGGCGGCGATCTCGGCGTACGGGTAGCCGAACGCCTCCCGGAGGACGAAGACGGCGCGTTCCAGCGGGGACAGGGATTCCAGGACGACCAGCACGGCGAGGGAGACGGAGTCGGCGAGCAGGGCGCGTTCCGCGGTGTCCGCGACGGAGTCGCCGAACTCGGTGACGTACGGCTCGGGCAGCCACGGGCCGACGTACGCCTCGCTGCGCGCCTTCACCTGGCGCAGCCGGTCGATGGCCAGCCTGGTGGTGACGCGCACGAGGTAGCCGCGCGGTTCGCGGATGTCCGCGCGGTCGGCGCCTGACCAGCGCAGCCAGGCGTCCTGGACCACGTCCTCGGCGTCGGCGACCCGCCCGAGCATGCGGTAGGCGACTCCCATCAGGATGGGCCGGTGTTCCTCGAAGACGTCGGTGGAGGTGTCTGCGCTCACGGGCCCATCCCAGCCGACACACCCGCGGGTGTCCAGGGAGAATCGGCCCGGTGGGAACCGGCCGGCCCCACAATGTCCGCGGACCGCCGGTGGCCGGCGGCCGGGGTCCGGGAGGTGACCGATGCGTTACGCGGTGCTGGGCACGGGCGAGGTGGGCCGCACACTGGCCGGACGGCTGGTGGAGCTGGGGTACGAGGTGACCCTCGGGTCGCGGTCGAAGGACAACCCGGTCGCGGTGGAGTGGGCGACGGCCGCGGGCGGCCGGGCGCACGCGGGCACGTTCGCGGACGCGGCCGGGGGCGCCGACGTGGTCGTGAACGCGGTGGGCGGCCAGGTGGCGCTCGACGCCCTGCGGGCGGCCGGGGCGGAACACCTGGACGGCAAGGTCGTGATCGACGTGTCCAACCCGCTGGACTTCGAGGAGGGCCGGCCGCGGCTGGACCCGGTGGAGTCGGACAGTGTGGGCGAGCGGATCCAGCGGGCCTTCCCGCTGGCGCGGGTCGTGAAGGCGCTGAACACCGTCAACTGCCGGGTGATGGTGGACCCGGGGCGGGTGCCGGGCGACCACGTGCTGTTCGTGTGCGGTGCGGACCCCGACGCCAAGCGGCAGGTGGTGGAGCTGCTCGGGGAGTTCGGGTGGCCGGCCGACCGGGTGCTGGACCTCGGCGGCATCGGGTCGGCACGGGCCATGGAGATGCTGCTGCCGCTGTGGCTCGGCCTCCTCCAGAAGTTCGGGCACGCGGACTTCAACTTCGAGGTGCGCCGGAGGGACTGAGCGGGGTTCCGGGCCGTCCGGGCAGTCCGGGCCGTCCGGGCGGCGACAAAGGGCTACCCGTCGGTAGTAATTGCTGACAAGCTGTCTACGGCGTCCGTCAGCAGCCCAGACGAGGAGCACCCCCATGTCCGCCACCGTCTCCTTCAAGGTCCCCACCACGCACGGCCCGAAGGACGTGACCGTCTCCTATGCGCGCGTGGGACGCGGTGCCCCGCTGGTCCTGCTGCACGGCATCGGCCACCACCGGCAGGCCTGGGACCCGGTGGTGGACATCCTGGCGACCGAGCGCGAGGTGATCGCCGTGGACCTGCCGGGCTTCGGCGCCTCCCCGGGCCTGCCCGGCGGCCTGTCCTACGACCTCCCGACGACCAACTCCGTACTCGGCGCGCTGTTCGAGGCCCTGGACCTGGACCGCCCGCACGTGGCCGGGAACTCGCTGGGCGGCCTGCTGGCCCTGGAACTGGGACGCGAGAAACTCGTACGGTCCGTCACGGCCCTGTCCCCGGCCGGCTTCTGGACGGAGGCCGAACGGCGGTACGCGTTCACGATGCTGCTCACCATGCGCGGCATCGCCCAGCGCCTGCCGCTGCCGCTGGTGGAGCGGCTGTCGCGTACCGCGGCCGGACGCACCGCGCTGACCAGCACCATCTACGGCCGCCCCGGCCGCCGTTCACCCGAGGCCGTGGTCGCCGAGACGCTCGCGCTCGCGGGGGCCACCGGCTTCGACGCGACCCTGCGCGCCGGCACCACCGTCCAGTTCACCGACGAACTGCCGGGCCTGCCGGTCACCGTCGCCTGGGGCACCCGTGACCGGCTCCTGGTCCGCCGCCAGGGCGTCCGCGCCAAGACGATCATCCCGCACGCCCGGCTGGTCCGGCTGCCCGGCTGCGGCCACTGCCCGATGAACGACGACCCGGCCCTGGTCGCCCGGGTCATCCTCGACGGCAGCCGCTGAACGGCGGGGAGCCCGCGTTGTCAGAACTCCCGGCGGGCTCAGGGAGTTCCGGCCTTGCGGTGTCAGGCGCCTCGTCCTGGCGCCCGGGAGGCCGTGGGGGGCACGTGCGGCTGCTCACTGCGTGCCGGCGTGCGCCTGGGGTCCTCAGCGCGCCCGAGCCGAGGGCGACACCGGTGCCGACCAGGGCGCTGCCCACGGCCTGCGCGGGACCGTAGGAGCCGGTGCCGACGAGCGGGGCGGTGCAGGCGGCCGCCACCGGGATGAGCCCGGAGAAGAGCGTGGCGCGCTCGGCGCCGAGCCGCTGCATCCCCCGGTACCAGCACACGAAGCCGACGACGGTGACGACCACCGCCTGCCACAGCAGCGCGGCACCTTCCGCCCGGTCGGGAAGCCGCAGCCAGGCCCCGCCGTCCGCGACCGCGCCGACCAGCGCGGACTCCGCCGCGGCTACGGCGCACACCGTCGCGGACAGGGTCAGCGGTCCGAGCGGCCGCAGCACCGGCACGGCGAGCACCGCGAACCCCACCTCGCCGCCGAGCGCGCACAGCGAGAAGGCGATCCCGGCGGCGTCCGTACGGCCCCAGCCCTGCACGGTGAAGGCTCCGACGGCCACGAGCGCGGCACCCTGGAGCACCGCCGGCCGGGGGCGGCGCCCGTCGAGCAGCGGGACCAGGACCGCCACCACGACCGGGGCGCAGCCGACGAAGACCCCGGGGACCGCGGGTTCGGCGCTTCGTTCGGCGGCGAGGACGGCCAGGTTGAAGCCGACCATGCCGACGGCCGCGAGCAGCGCCAGGCGCCCCCAGCGGGAGGCGCCGAGCGCGCGGACCCGCCGGACCCCGTCCCGCCCGGCGACCGGCGCGAGCAGCGCGAAGGCCAGGCCGTAGCGGAGGAACTGGCCCCCGGCGTACGGGTAGCCGGCCAGGACGCTGTTGGCGGTGAAGGACCCGCCGACCAGCACACAGGCGAGCGCGGCGAGGAGCGCTCCCCGGGCCGTGTCGTTCTTCATGGTGGTTCTCGCGGTGCCCTTCCCCGGTGCGGCCGTCGGCCTCGTGCGTGTCGTGGGGGCTCTCATGACGGCGACGCTAGGCAGCGGGGCGGTCCGGTTTAAGGTCCACTTCCATGACGTCATCGGGGACCAATCCGGCCGGGCCGGCGGGTTCCGCCGCGTGGGAACTGCTGCTGCCGGCCGTCTCGGCGCCGGCACGCGCGCGTGGCCGAGCCCTCCAGGCGGCCCTGCGTGAGGCGATCAGGGCGGGCCGGCTGGTGTCCGGCACCCGCCTGCCCTCCAGCCGCGACCTGGCCGCCGACCTCGGCGTGTCACGGGGCCTGGTCACGGAGGCGTACGAGCAACTCGTCGCCGAGGGGTACCTGCGCAGCGGCCGTGGGGCCGGCACGTGGGTGGGCGACGCGGTCCGGGCGGCTCCGGCACGCGCGCGTGACGGCTCCGAGCACTCCCCGGGCGCCGAAGTCGACTTCGTGCCGGGCACACCGGACCTGTCGCTGTTCCCGCGGGGCGCCTGGGCCGCGGCGCAGCGCGCCGTGCTGGCCGGGCTGCCGCACCACGACCTCGGCTATCCCGACCCGCGCGGACTGCCCCGGCTGCGCACCGCGCTGGCCGAGCTGCTGACCCGCCGCCGGGGCGTGGTGGCCGACCCCGAGCGGATCGTGGTGGTCTCCGGCGTCGCCCAGGCGGCCAGCCTGCTCGGCGGCGTCCTGCACGCGCGCGGGCAGCGCACGATCGGCGTCGAGGACCCGGGCAGCCCGCAGCACGGCGCCCTCTACGGGGCGAGCGGCCTGCGCGCCGTACCGCTGCCGCTGGACGAGGAGGGCCTCGCGCTGGAGCCGCTGTTCGCGTCCGGCACCCGGGCGGTGGCGACGACGCCGGCCCACCAGTACCCGACCGGCATCGCCTGTACGGCGGCCCGGCGCGCCGGGCTGCTCGACTGGGCCCGGTCGGTGGACGGCCTGGTGCTGGAGGACGACTACGACGGGGACTTCCGCTACGACCGGGCGCCCGTGGGCGCGCTCCAGGGACTCGATCCCGATCGCGTCGCCTACCTCGGTTCGGTCAGCAAGTCCCTCGCCCCCGGGCTGCGGCTGGGCTGGCTGCTGGTGCCCGGGGGGCTGGCGGAGGAGGTCGTGGAGCGCAAGCGGACCACGGACCTCGGCCATCCCTCGCTCGACCAGGCGGTGTTCGCGCGGTTCCTGGAACGCGGCGACTACGACCGGCAGTTGCGCCGCTGCCAGCGGGCCTACCGGGAGCGGCGCGATGCCCTGGTGGCCGCGCTGCGCGAGCACTTCCCCGAGGCCCGGGTCTCCGGGATCGCCGCGGGTCTGCACGCCGTCGTGGAGCTGCCGGAACGGTACGGTCCGGAAGACGGCTTCCTGGAGCGGGTCCGCGCCGCCGGGGTCGCCGTGCGCCCGCTGAGCGCCTGCACGCACGCGCGTACCGGCGCCCCCGGAGTGCGCCTGGTGCTCGGGTACGCGCATCTGCCGCCCGCCCGGATCCGTGTGGGGGTCGAGCTGATGGCGACGGCGCCGGCCGTCCGGTCCGGTCCGTAGGGCCTGTTGTTCACCTGTGGTTCGCGTGCCCGCCTCGGCGCGCCAGTAGGTGTGACTGTGCACACCGGCCGGAACATGTCCCTGGAGGCGCCGCCATGTCAGACCGTCAGTTCCCCGGCCGCCGCAGCGTGCTGCGCGGCTCGCTCGCCGCGTCGGCGGCCCTGACCCTGCCGGCGGGCCTCGGCGCCGCACCGGCGTTCGCCCGTTCCGGCCGGCCCGAGGCGGGCTGGGGCGTGCAGACGGGCGACGTGACCACCGACGGGGGCCTGGTGTGGGTCCGCGCGGACCGCCCGGCCCGGATGATCGTGGAGACGTCGGCCACCGAGTCGTTCCGCGCCCCGCGCCGCTGGCAGGGCCCGCTGCTGGGCGCAGGCACGGACTTCACCGGCACCACCCGGCTGCACGGCCTGCCCTCCGGGGAGCAGATCCACTACCGCGTCCTGCTCGCGGACCCGGACGACCCGCGCCGTACCGGCGAGCCCGTGACCGGCACCTTCCGCACCGTCTCCCGGCGCCGCCGGGACGGCGTGCGCTTCCTGTGGTCGGGCGACCTGGCCGGCCAGGGCTGGGGCATCAACCCCGACCGGGGCGGCTACCGCATCTACGACGCGATGGCCAGGCTCGATCCCGACTTCTTCCTGTGCAGCGGCGACAACATCTACGCGGACGGCCCGATCGCCGCGACACAGGCCCTGCCGGACGGCGGCACCTGGCGGAACGTCACCACCGAGGAGAAGGCGAAGGTCGCCGAGACGCTCGCGGAGTTCCGGGGCAACTTCCGCTACAACCTGCTCGACGCGAACCTGCGCCGGTTCAACGCCCAGGTGCCCTCCGTCGTCCAGTGGGACGACCACGAGGTCCGCAACAACTGGTACCCGGGCGAGGTGATCGCCACCACGGACACCCGGTACACGGAGAAGAGCGTCGACGTGCTCGCCGCCCGCGCCCGGCGGGCGTTCGGCGAGTACTTCCCGATCTCCACGCTGCGGCAGGGCGCGAAGGAGGGCCGCGTCCACCGCGTGCTGCGCCAGGGCCCGCTGCTGGACGTGTTCGTGCTGGACATGCGGACCTACCGCGACGCCAACTCCCCCGACGACCAGACCGTCGACCCGCAGGGCATCATGGGCCGGGAGCAGTTGGAGTGGCTCAAGCGTGAGCTGTCCCGTTCGCGCGCGGTGTGGAAGGTGATCGCCGCGGACATGCCGATCGGGCTCGTCGTGCCCGACACGACGGAGGGCCGGCCGAACTTCGAGGCGGTGGCGCAGGGCGACCCGGGCGTCCCGCTCGGCCGTGAGCTGCAGATCGCGGAGCTGCTGCGGTTCGTCAAGCACCGGCGGATCACCGGCACCGTGTGGCTGACGGCGGACGTGCACCACACCTCCGCGCAGCACTACCAGCCGTCGCGGGCCGCGTTCACCGACTTCGAGCCGTTCTGGGAGTTCGTCTCCGGGCCGCTGAACGCCGGTGCGTTCCCGGCCGGCGCGCTGGACGGCACGTTCGGTCCCGAGCGGGTGTTCGTGAAGGCGCCGACCGCGTCGAACGTCTCGCCCGCCGGCGGGTTCCAGTTCTTCGGCGAGGTCGACATCGACGGCGACAGCGGCGAGCTGACGGTCCGGCTGCGCGAGCAGGACGGCACCGTGCTGTTCACGCGGACGCTGCGGCCCGGCCTGGTCGGGCAGTAGGGCACCGGAGGGGCGGCGGGTCCCGTACGCTCGGAGCCGTGCCGCGCGCCGGCGTCATCCCCCGGTGCGCGGCCCCCGTCGGCACGGGCGGCCCAGCGCTCAACTCTCCCGCCTGACCGCCGTCTTCGCAGGTCAGGCCGATTGTCAGTGGTCGCCTCTACGGTTTTTCCATGACGCGATCACTGCAGGCCGTGGCCTATCGGCGACCCTCCGCACTCGAGTCCGCGGCGGACGGGCGCCTCCTCGGGCTGGAGACGTCCCGGGGCGCTACGCCCACGGGTCTCCAGGACCATCCGCGGTTCTTCTCCGGCTTCGTGACCTCGCCTCAGATCGCCGCGGCGGCGCTGCTGGCGGTGGCCGACGTGGCGGCCGCGCGCTACTACCAGCCGCAGCTGCGCGCCTCGCTCGACCCGGTGGTGACGGGCAACGGCGACCGGCTGCGCTTCGAGTCCTTCTCCGGCTGCGGCGGGGTGTACGCCCGTCTCGACGTCCTCACCCCTGGCCTCGACGGCGGCGAGGTGGGGCACGGCACGACGAACGTGGACGTCAACGACCCGCTGCGCGAGGCGCTGTCCCGGATCGGCTCGGACGACCCGCTGCATCTGCGCGTCGGTCCGGACGAGCTGGCGGTGACCACGCTGGACGGGCCGGTGGTGGAGAAGAAGGTCCCGCTGCCCGACCGGTGGCTGCGCGGCTTCGCCGAGGCCCAGGTCGTAGCGGCCGGGTTCGACCTGCGGGCGGAGCTGCCGGCGGACGAGGCGGTGCGGTTCCTGCGCGGGCTGCCCAAGGCGGGCGGGGCGCGGCGGGGCGCCGCGGGGCCCCGCTGGGTGGTGCCGGTGGGCCGCTCGCTGCGGCCGACGACGCGGCCGGTGCCGGGCGCGGTGTGCCTGCCGGGTCCCGAGCGGCTGGCGGCGCTGCAGCGGGTGCTGCGGCACGCCACGGCCCTGCGGGTGTACGGCCCGGCGGTCGGCGCCGCCGCTGCCGAGGCCGCCGCCTGGGAGGTGGTCCTGCCCGGCATGCGGCTGACGCTCACCCTGTCCCCGGACGCCTCGCGCGGCTTCTCCGGCGAGGGCGGCGTCCTGGACGCCCTCGCCACCGAGGAGACCGCCGAGGACGCGGAGCTGATCTCGGTACTGCTGGCGTGGGAGCCCCGTGTCGACGTGGCCGACCTCGCCGCCGCGGCGGGGCTGACGCCCGAGCGGGTGCGGGCCGCCCTGGTCCGCCTGGGTACCTCGGGCCGCGTCGGCTACGACACGGCGGAGGCGGCCTACTTCCACCGGGAGCTGCCCTACGACGCCGAGCGCGTCGAGAAGCACAACCCCCGGCTGCGCTCGGCCCGGGCCCTGGTGGCGGCGGGCGCGGTGAGCCTGGACGGTCCGCTCGCCACGGTGACCGCCGAGGACGGGCACGCGCACCGGGTGCGGGACGAGGCCGGGGTGCTCACGTGCAGTTGTCTGTGGTGGGCGAAGTACCGGGGCGGACGCGGGCCGTGCAAACACGCGCTCGCGGTACGGATGGTGCGGCGGGGCGCCGCGGCGGAGCTTCAGCCGGCGGTCGTCGGCGGGGGTGCGCGATGAACGAGCTGATGGAAGCCGTACGGGCCGGGCGGACGGCGGAGACGCTGCGGCTGACGGCACGACTGACGGACGCCGAACGGCGAGCCCGCCTGGCCGAGTTGAAGGAGCTGCGCAAGGAGCTGCGGAAGACCCCGGCGTGGGAGAACCGGTCGATGAAGGTGCTGCCGGCGCTGCACCTCGCCGGGGCGGCCTGCCACACCGGAGCGGCCGCTGCCGCCGCCTGGATCGCGGCGAGCGACCTGCGCTGGAACCAGGCGCCCACCGACGCGCTGCTGCGCGCGCTGGAGGGCCGGGACACCGGCTGGCTCGCCGACGTGGCGCACCGGCTGGCGCAGCGGCCCGAGTCCGCGGGCGTGCCGTACGACCTGATGGCGGCGCTGGTGGCCCGGTCGGGGTGCGAGGTGCCGGTGACCGACCCCTACGTGATCGGATGGGTCCGGCACGTCGGCGCCGGCCGGTGCCTGAACCTGGTCGACCGGCTGCGCCGCGAGCCGCACCTGGCACCGCTGGTCGGCGGGCTGTTCACGCTCAAGGATCTCGGCGAGATCCGCTGGCTGTTCGGTGACGGACCCGGCTCGTGGCAGAGCGCCCTGGCCGCCCTGGCCCGGGAGGGCCTGCTGGACCGCGCGAGCCTGGTCGACTCCTGTGTCGCCCGGCTGCTGCGCGGCGGCGGCGGCCCCACCGACCACCGCGTCTTCCTGCCGCTGCTGACCGAGCTGGCGCTGACCCGCGAGGAGCAGCGGGCCCGGATCCCCGACTGGACCGGGCTGGCCCGGGACGCGGTCTCCCCCGTCGCCTCCCACGCCCAGGCGGTGCTCGCCGGCCTCGCGCTGGACGGCGAGCTGTCCTCGCGCCGGCTCGCCGAGGCGTCCGAGGGTCTGCTGTTCCGTGCCGAGAAGAAGCTCGTACGGGCCCAGCTCGTGCTGCTGGGCAAGGTGCTGTCCCGGGACGGCGGCGCCACGGCGGAGCTGCTGCCGGTCGTGGCCCAGGCGTTCGGGCACGAGGACAGCGAGGTGCAGGAGCGTGCGCTCAAGCTCGTCGAGCGCCATGCGAAGCGGCTCGACGACTCCGAGGCGCGCGATGGACTGGCCTGCCTGGTCCCCCAGCTCGTCCCGGCGCTGCGCACGCGGGCGGCCGCCGTGCTGGGCGTCGCCGCCGACACGGTGGAGGAGGTGTACGAGGAGGTGCTGCCGCCCGCCCCGGAGCCGGTGCGGACGGCACCCGCGCCCCGGACGGCCGAGGAAGTGGCCGAAGAGGTGGGCGCGCTGCTGGCCACGGACGGGGACGTGGCCGCCTTCGAGCGGGCGCTGGACGGCTTGGTGCGGCGCACCCACCAGGATCCGGAGGGACTGCGCGCGGCGCTCGGCCCGGTGCTCGCGACCCGCTGGTGGACCCGGACCGAGCAGCGGCACCGCTACGGCCGGGAGGACCTGTTCGGCAACACGCGTTACGGCCTGCTCACCGCCCAGGAGGGTTTGGAGCTCCTGCTCGCGACCCTGCACGGCGTGGTGAGCACGCACACCCTGCACGAGGGGATGCGGCGCCGGACGAGTGAGTACGAGTGCGTGCACAGCGGCCTCTCCCGGGTCTTCGACGCCCGGCTGCGGGAGGTGGCCTACCGGCTGCGCACGGACCCGATGCCGCTGCTGCTGGCCATGCCGTCCTGGAGCACGGGGCTGCTGGAGCCGGAGGAGCTGGTGGACCGGCTCGCCGAGTACCGGCGACTGGACGCCCGGGTGGGCGCGGCCGACTTCGCCCAGGCGCTGCTGCGGGTGCGCCGGGACGACCGTGCGGCGGCCGAGCAGGCGGCACGGCGGGCGAGAGCGCTCGGCACCCCGGAGGGGACGCGGCTGGCGCGCTGGCTGGCCGGGGTGAACACCCTTCCGTCTTCCGCGCGGCGCACCAGAGGCGTCCGGATCCTGCTGGAGTCGACCGAACTCCCGGAGCTGCAGGACGGTTTCCCGCCGGAGTTCCAGCGGCTCGGCCGGCCGACGTCGGTGTTCGCCGACCGCTGGCACTGCGCCCACTGGGACCGGTCGATACGCGGGCACTGGCTCGCCGTGCTGCCGGAGCGCCGCGAGATGGTCGCGGCGCGACTGCTGGGCGATCTCGCGGGCACGGCGGTGGACGACGAGCGGGGCGCCGCCGTCCTTCCGCTGCTCGCCGAGTCCGGGGGCGAGGCGGGCGAGGCGGTGCACCTGTGCGTGGCGTACGGGCTCGGTGCGCGGCACGCCGAGGACCGGCTGGCCGCCGTGGACGCCCTGCTGGTGCTCGCCGCCCGCGGGGAGCTGGACGCGGCCCGGCTGGGAGCGGATCTGGGCGAGCTGGTGGGGCGGGGTGCGGTGAAGCCGCAGCGGCTGGCGGACTCGGCGCGGACGGCGGCGGCGACCGGGGCCAACGCGACGATGTGGGAGATGCTCCGGCACGTCCTGCCCGTGCCGCTGGCCGGCCTCGCGGGCGCCCGCCCGGAGGCCGCCGCCGTGGCGGCCAGGGGGCTCGGTGACCTGCTGGCGGTGGCGGCGGAGTGCGCCGAGCGGTCCGGGGCGAAGGGCGACGTGGCTCACCTGGCGGCGACCGCCGCCCGGCGCGGTTCCTCCCGCCTGGTCACCCAGGCGCGGCGGCTGCGGGACGCGCTGGCCGAGGAGGTGGCGGCCTGATTCACCTCGATGACGGCCCGGGTACGGGCTACGGCTGCACCCCCAACTGTAGAAATTGCAACAAAAAGGGCGGAAGCATGCTTTACCCATCGGTCACAGAACGTTCGTGATCACGCAACACCGTTCCTTCACAGTGGCTGCATGACTCCAGACATGTCTCAGTCGAACCGGGCCCGGCACGGACGGCCCGCGCACCACTGGCGGCGCGATCTCGTCGAGCTCGCCGCCCTGTTCACGGCGGTCGCGGTGGCGGACGCGGTGGCGAACCTGATCGGGCACGGGCCCGACGGTCCGGCGCTGCTGGTGATCTCGGCCCTGGCGCTGGCCGCGACGGCGGGCTTCCACACCTGGTGGGCCCGCCGCCACGGCCACGCACCGCCGCCCGCCGGCGATACCGGCGCCCGGCCGGCCGCCGAGGGGCGGCCGGCCGGGCACTCGCCGGAGGCCGGCCGCTCGGAGCGGGACGGGGACGCGGCGAGCACGTTGTGGCGGATGCGGACGACGGTGAAGGACGAGCCGGGCTCGCTGGCCTCGCTGTGCGCGGCCCTGGCCGGGCGGCGGGTCGACATCCTGAGCCTGCAGACGCACCCGCTCGCCGACGGCACGGTCGACGAGTTCCTGCTGCGCGCACCGGGGTCGCTGACGGCGGACGAGATCACCCGGGCGGTCTCGCTGGCCGGGGGCGTGTCCACATGGATCGAGCGGGCCGACGCCCACGACCTGGTGGACGCACCGACCCGGGTACTGGGTCTCGCCACGCGCACCGCACTGGACCCGGCGGAACTGCCCCTTGCCCTGCGGCAGTTGCTCGGCCGGTGCACGATCCGTTCGCTGCCCGCGAAGCCGGCCGGGGGTGGTCGCGGGCCGGAGCCGGTGCCGGTGGAGGGCGCCCTGGAGGACACCGTCATGCGGCTGCGGGCACCGGAGGGCGGTGTGATCACCGTCGAGCGGGCGTACCTGCCGTTCACCCCGACCGAGTTCGCGCGGGCCAGGGCCCTGGTGGAGCTGGACAGCCGGCTCGGACCGCGCATCCCGGACGGCCAGCACGTGCTGACGCTGCCCGAGGGGAACGACATCATGGTGCGCCGGGTGGACACCGGTGACCTGGCGGCGGCCCGGGCGATGCACGAGCGGTGCTCCAGGCGCACCCTCGACATGCGGTACCACGGGCCCGTGGGCGATGCCGACCGCTACCTGAACCACCTGCTCAGCCCCCGCTTCGGGCGGACCCTGGCCGCGCAGACGCCCTCGGGGCGCGTCGTCGGCCTCGGCCATCTGCTGTGGGACGGCGACGAGACGGAGGTCGCCCTGCTCGTCGAGGACGCCTGGCAGCGGCGCGGGGTCGGCGCCGAACTGCTGGGCCGGCTGGTGGCGATGGCGGTGGAGGCGGGCTGCGAGAGCGTGTACGCGGTGACGCAGGCGTCCAACACCGGCATGGTGGCCGCGATGCGCGGCCTCGGGCTCCCCCTGGACTACCAGATCGAGGAGGGCACCCTGGTGGTCACCGCCCGCCTCGGCGCCGCAGCGACACCCGCGCTGCCGCCGCACGACGCGACCGCGCAGCACCTCGGCGGCCGGGGTCACCGCGACTGACCCCGCCCCACCGGGGGCTCGGCCGGCCGGGGCCGGGCGAACGGCTCGGCCTACGGCTCGCCGGGCTCCGACGAACGGGGGCCGGGCGGCTTGGCGGACAGCTCATCGAACGGCTGCCGGGAAGCCCGGCGAACTGTGCGCGGCGCGGCCCGGCGGATGACTGGCCGAACGACTGCCGATGGCCGGGCAGACGGTTCGGCGGCCGGCCCGACACACGGCACACCGCCGAACGACTGCCGGACGGCCGAGCAGACGGTTCGGCGGCCGGTCCGACACACGGCACACCGGACGGGCCAGCGGACGGTGTGCCGACGGCTCACCGCTTGCTCGACGAGCGGCTGCCGAACGGCCCGGCGCCGGCGGCGTGGCGAATCAGCGCCACCGGTCCGCTCCCCAGCAGCTCGCCGCACGACCCGGCGGCCGGCCCCGACGACAGCTCGCCAAACGTCCGCCGGACGGCCCGGCAGACGGCCTGCGGCCGACCCGGCGGACGACTCACCCAACGACTCCCCGGACAGCCCGGCGCCCGAACGGGCGGACAGCGCGCCGCACCAACGGGCGGACACCCCACCGAGCGATCGGGCGGGCACCCCACCGAACGCATGGGCGGGCACGCGCATGGGCAGGCGCCCCACCGAGCGCATGGGCGGACGGCCCACCGAGCGCATGGGCGGACGGCCCACCGAGCGCATGGGTGGACGGCCCGGCGGGCGTCCGCCGGGCCGTCTTCGTGCGCAACCCCGTCAGCGCACGGCTTCCCGCAGCGGTGCCGCGGTGCGGCTCCGCTCCCCCAGGGCGTGATCGAGGTCGGCCCACAGGTCGTCGACGTCCTCCAGGCCCACGGACATCCGCAGCAGCCTGTCGCTCACCCCGGCGCCGCGCCGGTCGTCGGCGTCGACGATGCGGTGGCTGATGGAAGCGGGGTGCTGGATGAGGGTGTCGACGCTGCCCAGGCTCACCGCCGGGGTGATCAGCCCGACCCGGGAGATCACCTCGTGCGGGTCGCCGTGCACCTCGAAGGCGACCATCGCGCCGCCGAGGCGCGGGTAGTGGACGCGGGCCACGCGCGGGTCGGCGGCGAGCCGGCCGGCGATCTCGGCGGCGCTCGCCGAGGCGGCCCGGACCCGGACCGGCAGCGTGGACAGGCCCCTGAGCAGCAGGTAGCCGGCCAGCGGGTGCAGGACACCACCCGTGGCGAAACGTATCTTCCGGAGCTGTCCGGCGAACTCCTCGTCGCAGGCGACGACGCCGGCCAGCACGTCGCCGTGGCCGCCGATGTACTTGGTGGCGCTGTGCAGCACCAGACGCGCGCCGTGTTCGGCGGGACGCTGCAGGACGGGGGTGGCGAAGGTGTTGTCGGCCAGCAGCGGCACCTGCCCGCAGGAGTGGGCGACGGCCCGCAGGTCGACCTCGGCGAGCGTGGGGTTGGCCGGGGACTCGACCATCACCAGACCGGTGTCGGGGCGCAGCGCGTCCGCGATCCCGGCCGGGTCGGTCCAGGTCACCTCGGAGCCGAGGAGCCCGGCGGTCAGCAGGTGGTCGCTGCATCCGTACAGGGGGCGTACCGCGACGACGTGGCGCAGGCCGAGGGCGGAGCGGGCGAGGAGGACCGCGCTGAGCGCCGCCATGCCGCTGGCGAAGGCGACGGCGGACTCGGTGCCCTCCAGCCTGGCCAGGGCGGTCTCGAAGCGGGCGACGGTCGGGTTGCCGAGGCGGCCGTAGATCGGCGGTCCGTCCGGGTCGGCGCCGTCGGTGGCGAAGGCGTCGATGCGCGCGGCCTCCCCGCGGCTGTCGAAGGAGGGGTAGGTGGTGGACAGATCGATGGGCGGGGCGTGCAGGCCCTGGCGGGCGAGGTCGTCGCGGCCGGCGTGGACGGCCTCGGTGGCCAGTGCTCTCGATGCGGTGCGTACGTCGTCGTAGGCACCCGTGCTCGCTGTGTCCATGGGCGGAAGAGTGAACAGTGAACGGTTCAGCGGAATCGAACGCCGTGCTACGTTCGGCCAATGGCCGAATCTGTCGTACTGGATCCGGTGGACCTCCATCTGCTGCGCCTCCTGCAGAACGACGCCCGGACCACCTACCGCGATCTCGCCGCCCAGGTGGGCGTCGCGCCGTCCACCTGCCTGGACCGGGTGACCCGGCTGCGCCGCTCCGGTGTGATCCTCGGCCACCAGTTGCGGCTGGACCCGGCGAAGCTCGGACGCGGTCTGGAGGCACTGCTGTCGGTGCAGGTCAGACCGCACCGGCGGGAGCTGGTGGGACCGTTCGTGGAACGCATCCGCGCGCTGCCGGAGTCACGGACCGTGTTCCATCTGACCGGACCGGACGACTACCTGGTGCACGTGGCCGTGGCGGACATGACCGATCTGCAGCGGCTGGTTCTGGACGAGTTCACGGCGCACCGGGAAGTGGCCCGGGTGGAGACCCGGTTGATCTTCCAGCAGTGGGACTGCGGGCCGCTGCTGCCCCCGGCCACGCCCTGAGCGGAATCCCGCGATACGCGGGTGACGCGGCCGCGGTCGCCGTACGAGGATGGGCGGCATGGCTGAGATCCGGATCTTGCTGCCCCGTCAGGTCGCCGACGCGTACGTGGACGACCTCATCGCCGTCGACCCCGTCACCGGTACCTACCTGGGCGTGAAGGAGAGTGCGACCAGGCTGCCCGACTACTCCCCGCAGGGCCAGGAGGCCCTGGCCGAGCTGGCGCGGGCGACCCTCGCGCGGCTCGACGAGGCGGAGCGGCAGCCCGGCGCGGACAGCGACGTCGAGCGCCGCTGCGCCCGGCTGCTGCGCGAGCGGCTGACCGCCGAACTCGCCGTGCACGAGGCCGACGAGCACCTGCGCGCGGTCGGCAACATGCACACGCCGGGACACTCGGTGCGGGACGTGTTCACCGTGATGCCGGCGCAGACCGAGGAGGACTGGAGCGCGATCGCCGCGCGGCTGCGCGCGGTGCCGGCCGCCCTCGCGGGCTACCGGCAGTCCCTCCAGCTGGGCCTGGAGCGCAAGCTGTACGCGGCGCCGCGGCCGACCGCGACCTTCGTCGAGCAGCTCACCGAGTGGTCGGACACCGACGGTCACGGCCGCGGCTGGTTCGAGGACTTCGCCGCCGCGGGCCCGGACGCGCTGCGCGCCGAGCTGGACGAGGCGGCGCGCACGGCGACCGCGGCCGTCGCGGAGCTGCGCGACTGGATGCGGGACGTGTACGCGCCGGCGGTCGAGGACGCCCCGAACACCGTGGGCCGCGAGCGGTACGCGCGCTGGTCCCGCTACTTCAACGGCACCGACCTGGACCTGGACGAGGCGTACGCATACGGCTGGTCGGAGTTCCACCGCATCCTCGGCGAGATGCGGCAGGAGGCCGAGAAGATCCTGCCCGGCGCCGAGACGCCGTGGGTGGCACTCGCGCACCTGGACGAGCACGGCCGGCACATCGAGGGTGTCGAGGAGGTCCGGGAGTGGCTGCAGGGCCTGATGGACCAGGCCATCGCGGACCTGGACGGCACCCACTTCGAACTCGCCGAGCGGGTGCGGAAGGTGGAGTCCCGCATCGCCCCGCCCGGCGGTGCCGCCGCCCCGTACTACACGCCGCCCTCGGAGGACTTCTCGCGGCCCGGCCGGACCTGGCTGCCGACCATGGGCCTGACCCGGTTCCCGGTGTACGACCTGGTGTCGACCTGGTACCACGAGGGCGTGCCCGGCCACCATCTCCAGCTCGCGCAGTGGGCGCACGTGGCGGAGGACCTCTCCCGCTACCAGGCCGGCGTCGGCGGCGTCAGCGCCAACGCCGAGGGCTGGGCGCTGTACGCGGAGCGCCTGATGGACGAGCTGGGCTACCTGACCGACGCCGAGGTGCGCCTGGGCTACCTGGACGCGCAGATGATGCGGGCGGCCAGGGTCATCGTGGACATCGGCATGCACCTGGAGCTGGAGATCCCGGCGGACTCGCCGTTCCACCCCGGGGAGCGCTGGACGCCGGAGCTGGCGCAGGAGTTCTTCGGCGCGCACAGCAGCCGGCCGGCGGACTTCGTGGAGAGCGAGCTGACCCGGTACCTGACCATCCCCGGCCAGGCGATCGGCTACAAGCTCGGTGAGCGGGCCTGGCTGCTGGGCCGTGCGAACGCCCGTGAGCGGCACGGCGACGCCTTCGACCTGAAGGCGTGGCACATGGCGGCCCTGTCGCAGGGCTCGCTCGGCCTGGACGACCTGGTGGACGAGCTGTCCCGGCTCTGATCCCGCCGGGCCGGCGACGGGAACCCCTCGCGGAGTTGGCGACCTCGCCAGTGCCCCGGGCCGCCTGAGTCCGTGGCCGGCCACGCGATGAGCCGGGCCGGGTCGTCGGGCTGTCCCCGGCGTCCGGCGGGGCACCGGGCGGCCACGGCAGCCTGGGCGTCTCCGGTGGCCCCGCGCCGAGGCCGGAGCCCGAGCGAACACCGGGGGCCTGGCCGGCGCCCGCGTGGGCGTCCGTGCCGGGGCCGGTTCCGGCGCGGTCGCCGGGGCCCGTGCCGTTGGGGCGCCCCACCCCGTGCCGGTCGGCCGTACGGCCGTCCTCCGGTGGCGCGGCCGCCGGGGAGGCGGCTTGCTGGTGTCCGGAGCCGACGTGAGGAGGCGGGCCGGGTATGCGGGCAATGGGGCCGGGGCGGCAGCCGCTGCAGACCCCGCGGGCCGCCGGGCTGGCCGGAGTGGTGTTCGCGCTGCTGCTGGCGGCGGCGATCGTGCTGGTCCGGCTGGGGATCCCGGAGGGCGCGGACGGGGTCACCCCGCAGGGGTTCACGGACTCCACGCGGCGCGACGCGGTGCGCGCGGCCCTGGATCTGGTGCCGTTCGCCGGCATCTTCTTCCTGTGGTTCGTGGGCGCCGTACGGGCTCATGTGGGGCAGGTCGAGGACCGGTTCCTCGCCACCGTCTTCCTGGGCAGCGGACTGGTCTTCACCGCCACCCTGTTCGGCGGTGCGGCGGCGGCAGCGGCGGTCCTGGCCCTGGCCGACCCCTCTGCTGCCCCGCCCCCGCTGCCCGCCTGGGACTTCGGCCGCCATTTCGCGTACACGCTGCTGACCGGGTACGCCATGCGGATGGCGGGGGTCTTCGTCTGCTCGCTGTCGGTGATGGGGCACCGCCTCGGCGTCCTGCCGCGCCCGCTGTCGATCGTGGGGTTCCTGACCGCCGCGGTGCTGCTGTTCGTCTCCTCGAACGTGCCGTGGTCGGAACTGGTCTTCCCCGCCTGGGCGCTGGCGGTCAGCGTGCACATCCTCGTGGCGGGCGGCCGGAACCGCTCCCGGGACGAGCCCACCGCGTCCTCCGCGCCGCCCGCGCCCTCCGCGCCACCCGTGTGACCCCGCGGCACCCCCGCGGTCCCGCCGTCCTCACCCGGACGGCCCGGCCCGGCGGGCGGCGCCCCGGACCGGCTCCCATGCTGGCCAACGGGACATGACCGCCGTCCGGGAATGGCCGCGCGCGACGCGGCGGTGCGCACCGGACCAGGCCACGGAAGGGGCGGAGCGTCGATGAGGCTCGTCGTCGATCTCAACAAGTGTCAGGGGTACGCGCAGTGCGCGTTCCTCGCGCCCGACGTCTTCGCCATGCACGGCGAGGAGTCGCTGATCTACAACCCCCGGGCGGACGAGGAACAGCGCGAGCGGCTGGCACGCGCCGTCGCCGCCTGCCCGGTGCAGGCCATCACGGCCGACGGTCTGGACGGCATGGGCGGGAGCACCGCCTCCGCCCCGGAGGCGTCCGATGCCCGCTGATCACGTGGAATGGATCCGGCGCGAGGGCCGCATCGTGATCGTGGGCGCCTCGCTGGCCGGGCTGCGCGCCGCCGAGACCCTGCGCGCCGAGGGGTTCACCGGTGAGCTGACCCTGATCGGCGACGAGCCGTACGAGCCGTACGACCGGCCGCCGCTGTCCAAGGCGGCGCTGCTGGGCATGGCCTCGCCACGCCACACCGAGCTGCCCCACCGCCGGGAGATCGACGCGAAGTGGCGGCTCGGCGTCCCGGCCTCCGGCCTCGACCTGAGCGCCAAGCGGGTACGGCTGGCCGACGGGGACGAGGTCGAGTACGACCGGCTGCTCATCGCCACCGGCGTACGGGCCCGGCCCTGGCCGAAGGAGGCGGAGGCGCGGCTGGACGGCGTCTTCCTGCTGCGCACCCGGGACGACGCGACCAGGCTGCTGCAGAAGCTGAAGGCCGGGCCTCGCCGGGTGTTCATCATCGGCGCCGGGTTCGCCGGGTGCGAGGTGGCCTCGGCCTGCCGGGAGATGGGGCTCCAGGTCACCATGGCGGAGCGCGCCGGTGCCCCGCTGGTGGGTGCGCTCGGCGGGGTGATCGGCGCGGTCGCGGCCGACCTGCAGACCGAGAACGGCGTGGACCTGCGCACCCGGGTCACGGTGACCGCGCTGGAGGGCGACACGTCCGGCAGGGTGCGGGCCGTCCACCTGTCCGACGAGAGCGTCGTCGAGGCCGACGTCGTGGTCGTCTCGCTCGGTTCGCTGCGCAACACCGAGTGGCTGACCGGGTCGGGGCTCGGCGCCGGGCCGCGCGGCATCGCCTGTGACGCGGGCTGCCGGGCCTTCGACTTCCGGGGCATCGTCACCGACGACGTGTTCGTCGCCGGTGACGTGGCGCGGTCGCCGCACGCGCTGTTCGGCTACCAGTTCCTCTCGCTGGAGCACTGGGGCAACGCCGTCGCCCAGGCGGAGACGGCCGCGCACAACATGATCTGCCGGGGCGCCGACCGCCGCCCGCACCTGTGGACGCCGGCGTTCTGGTCCTCGCAGTTCCGGGTGAACATCAAGTCGGTCGGGGTGCCGCCCATGGGCGACCAGATCATGATCACGCAGGGCTCGCTGGCCGAGCGCAGGTTCGTCGGCGTCTACGGGTACCAGGGCCGGGTGATCGCCGCGGTCAGCTTCGACAACAACCGCTGGCTGGAGTTCTACCGGCGGCAGATCGAGCGCGGCGCCCCGTTCCCGGTGGAGTTCCCCACGATGGACCGGCGGCCCGAGGGCCGGCAGCCCGTCCCGGCCGACTTCCCCGACCCGTCCCTGCCGACCCACGGCCCCACCGTGACCCTGAGCGGCTACTCACCGGCCGACCAGCAGCTGGTATTCACCCCGGCCCGCCACTGACCGCCGCGGCCTCGACGCCCCTAGGACTTGTCATGACGCAAGCCCCGCTGTTCCGCCAGATCACCGACTTCGCCAACCGCGCCGACCCGTATCCGCTGTACACGGAACTCCGCAGGACACCGGTGCTGCACGAGGAGGAGGGCGGCCCCTACGTCGTCAGCTCCTACTACGACATCGAGGCGCTGCTCCACGACCCCCGGGTCAGCTCCGACGCCGCCAACCTGGCCGCGTCCGAGGACGACGGGCTGGGCATGGGCGACGAGACGGGCGGACTGCCGCCGTCGTTCCTCCGTCTCGATCCGCCCGAGCACGACCGGCTGCGGCGCATCGCCAACAGCGCGTTCGGGCCGCCGCACCAGCCGCGCCGCATCGAGAACATGCGCGGCGAGCTCGACGGCATCGTCACCGGCCTGATCGACGGCTTCGGGGACGCCCGGGAGGTGGACCTGGTCGACCAGTTCGCCTACCCGTTCCCGGTGACGGTGATCTGCCGGCTGCTGGGCGTGCCCCGTGAGGACGAGCCCCGGTTCCGCTCCTGGGTCGATCCGTTGGTCGCCACCCTCGACCCGGACACCCGGCGGAGCGCCGACCCGGAGTTCGTGAAGACGGCGCAGGAGTCGCGGATGCAGCTCGGCATGTACCTGGCCGGGCTGGTGGAGCAGCGCACCAAGGAGCCGCAGGACGACGTGCTGTCCGACCTGGCGAACAGCCGGGGCCCGGACGGCGCGATGACCATGATGGAGGTGCTGAGCACCGCGGTGCTGCTGCTGATCGCCGGGCACGAGACGACGGTCAACCTGATCACCAACGGCATGCTCACGCTGCTGCGCCACCCGGAGGTGCTGGGGCGGCTGCGGGAGGACCCGGGGCTGTCGGTGAGGATCGTGGAGGAGCTGCTGCGCTACGAGCCGCCGGTGCAGATCGTGCCGCAGCGCACCTGCATCACCGACATCGAGCTGCGCGGGACGACCATTCCCAAGGGTTCGCGCATCTGGCTCATGATCGCGGCGGGCAACCGGGACCCGGAGCGGTTCAAGGAGCCCGACCGGTTCGACCCGGACCGCGAGGACATCCAGCACCTCGGATTCGGCAGCGGCATCCACAGCTGCTTCGGCGCTCCCCTGGCCCGGCTGGAGACCCAGATCGCGCTGTCCGAGCTGGCCAGGCGGCTGGAGAACCCGCGGCTGGTCGAGGACCCGCCGCCGTACCGGCCGAACGCGGTGCTGCGCGGCCCGCGCCATCTGAACGTCGCCTTCGACGGCCTGCGTTGACCGTTCCCACGGTCCGGTCCGGTCCGGGGCCGGGGTGAGGGTGTGGCTCAGGGGGCCGGCCGACTGAACCGCACCAGGCCCGTCCAGGTCTCCGGGCCCGGCCGCAGGTGGGCGGCGTGGACCGGGTACGGGCCCGGTCCCAGGGGCACCCGCAGGTGCGTCCCGGTCCGGGCCGCCGCGCCCGGCCTGGCCGAGTCGAAACCACCACCCGGCCGGGACGTTCCAGCGCGGTCCGCCCTCCCCCACCGCGGCGTCGAGCGCGGCCGCGACGTGCCGACCTCGCAGACGCGGTGGTGGTCCGTGTCGAGCTCCTCGCTGTCGGCACCGGTCCGGAACGGCGGCACCGTCTGCGGTACGGCCACCAGCGGACCGCCGCCCGGCTCCACCCACCGCAGCGCGCCCGGATCCCCGTGTCGCGCCAGGGGCAGAACCCACACGGGCGGTTGTCAGCAGCCGCACTCGCCTGCCAGGGGCGCCGTCAGCGGGTCGGCGTCCCGGCGCGCGGGTCCCTGCCAGGTCTCGTAGGCGAAGCCCTCGCGCGCCCAGTACTCGAAGCCGCCGAGCATCTCCTTGACCTGGTAGCCGAGTTCGGCCAGGGCGAGGGCGGCGCGGGTGGCGCCATTGCAGCCGGGGCCCCAGCAGTAGGTCACCACCGGGACGGACCTGTCGAGGAGTTGTCCGGCCTGCTCGGGGATGAGCGCGGTCGGCAGGTGGACGGCGCCCGGGAGGTGCCCCTGGTCCCAGGACTCGGTGGAGCGGGAGTCGACCACGACGAAGCCGGGGTCACCGCCGGCCGCGAGCGCGGCGGCGACGTCGGAGACGTCGGCGTGGAAGGCGAGGCTCGCCCGGAAGTAGGCGGCGGCCTCGGCGGGGGCGGCGGGCGCGGTGCGCAGGACGGGGTTCACGGAGGTCTCGGTGCTCATGCCGGAAAACCTACGGCCGCGCGCCGTCCCGCTGAAGTGACGATCCACGGCCTGACGCTTGCCCGGCCGGGGATTGCCCTGCTATTCATCCGGGATGACCGCGTATTCCCCGGACGCCACCGACTGGCGCATTCTCGACGTCCTCCAGCGGGACGGGCGGGCCAGCTACGCCGAGCTGGCCCGCGAGGTCTCCATGTCCCCGAGCGCCGTCACCGAACGGGTCCGGCGCCTGGAGGAGGCCGGCGTGATCCAGGGCTACGCGGCCGTGGTGGACCCCGAGCGGCTGGGCCTCGCCATCATGGCGTTCGTACGCCTGCGGTACCCGAACGGCAACTACAAGCCGTTCCACGACCTGGTCGCCGCGACGCCCGAGATCCTGGAGGCCCACCACGTGACGGGCGACGACTGCTTCGTCATCAAGGTCGCCGCCCGCTCCATGTCCCACCTGGAGGAGGTCTCGGGCCGCATAGGCGCCCTCGGCTCGGTGACGACGAGTGTCGTCTACTCCTCGCCCCTCCCCCGCCGCCCGCTGGGCCGCTGACCGCTCCCCGCGGGCCGGCCGGGCGGCCGGGTCAGACCCCCCGCTGCCGCAGCGAGGACCCGGAGCGGTCCTTGACGACCTCCAGCTGGGCGTGGACGCGGCGGCGGAGGTCGGGGACGTGGCTGACGATGCCGACGCTGCGGTCCCGCTCGCGCAGGGAGTCCAGGACGTCCAGGACCTCGTCCAGGGTCTGGTCGTCGAGGCTGCCGAAGCCCTCGTCGATGAAGAGGGTGTCGAGGCGCACGCCGCCGGCCTCGTCGGTGACGACGTCGGCGAGGCCGAGGGCGAGGGCGAGGGAGGCGAAGAAGGTCTCGCCGCCCGAGAGACTGGCCGTGTCGCGTTCGCGGCCGGTCCAGGCGTCCACGACGTGCAGCCCGAGCCCGCTGCGCCCGCGCCCGGTGCGGTCGTCCGAGTGGACGAGGGTGTAGCGGCCCGACGACATCCGCTGCAGCCGTACGGTGGCCGCGGCCGCGACCTGCTCCAGGCGGGCCGCCAGCACGTACGACTCCAGGCGCATCCTGCGTTCGTTGTCGGCGGAGGTGCCCGCGGTGAGGGCGGCCAGGCGGGCCACCCGGTCGTACTCCTCGCGCAGCGGGGCGAGCCGGCGGGCGCCCTCGGTGGCGCGGGCCGAGAGCCGGTCCAGCTCGGTGCGGCAGCGGTCCGCCGCGTCGCATGCGGAGGCGGCGTCGCGCAGCCGCCGTTCGGATGCGGCCGCCGCGTGCTGGGCCGCGGCGAGGTCGGCGGGCGGCCGCTGCGCGGCGGCAGCGGCGTCGGCCTCGGCGAGCATGGCGCGCACGGCCGCCTCCTCGGACTGCCAGGCGTCCAGGCGGTGTTGCAGCTCGCGGTGGGCCGCGTCGTCCAGCAGCGCGGCGGCCGCGGCCTGCGGGGTCTCGAAGCCCGCGCGGTAGGCGGCGTCCGCGAGGCGGGCGTCGGCGTCCTTCAGCCGCTGGGCGGTGTCCTCGGCGGTGCGCGCGGCGTCCGCGGCGTCGGTGAGCTGCCCGGCCAGCCGCTCCAGTTGCGAGGCACGGAGGGCGACGCTGGCCGCGCTCCCCCGGGCCTGTGTCAACTCCTCCTGGAGTGCTGCCTGTTCACGCTCCAGTGTCTCGCGCCGGGTGAGCCGGGACGCGGTCCGTACGGCGGCCTGCTGACGGTCGGCCTGGCGCCGCTCGCGCTCCTGCTCGGCACGCCGCAGCTCCTCGTGGGCGGTGTGCAGGCCGGTGGCGGCGCGGCGGGCGCGCTCGTACTCCCGCTCCAGTTCGTCGGCTTCGGCGGCGAGCCGCTCGGTGGGGGTGTCGCCGGCCTCGGCGGTGGCCGCGGCCAGGGCCTCGCGCACCACGCCGAGGCGCCGCTCGTCCTCCGCCTGCCGCTCGCCGGCCCGCTGGTGGGCGGCGAGCGCGCGCTCCTCGGCCTCGCGGTCGACGTGTCCGGCGACCTTGCGGGCGGGCGCGGGGTGTTCGGTGGCTCCGCAGACGGCGCAGGGCTCGCCGTCGGTGAGGTGGGCGGCCAGTTCGGCGGCGATGCCGGTCAGGCGCTGTTCCTTGAGGTCCAGCCAGTGCGCGCGGGTGTCGAGGGTGTGCTGGGCGGCGGCGTGGGCGCGGCGCCGCGCCTGCTCCAGGTCGGCGGCCAGTTCGTCGCGGGTGCGGGCCGCGAGGAGGCGGCGGTGTGCGGGGTCGCGCCGGACGGCGAGCTGTTCGGCGCGGGTGGCCGCCTCCTGGGCGGTGTCGATGCGGGTCTGGAGGGCGGCGCGGGTGGTGTCCCACTCGGCGAGCCATGCGTCGGCCTCGCGCAGCACCTCCTCGTCGGCCCGTTCCTGCCGGTCGAGGCCGGTCCGTTCCCCGGCCAGCTCGGTGAGCCGCTGTTCGGCGCGCCGGGCGGACTCCAGGCCGCCCAGCTCCTCGGCGGCGCGGCGGGCGGCGGCCGCGAGGCCCGCGGGACCGGCGCCGGCGTGCTCCTCGGGGAGCGCGAGACGCAGGCGTGCCTCGGTCGCGGCGGCGGCGCGGTGCTCGGCCTCGGCGGACTCCCGGAGGTCGAGCGCGGGTGCCACGTTCTCCGCCTTGCGGGCGCGCCGCATGCGCTCCTGTGCCTCGTCGTGGGCGCCGGCCCGTTCCCTGAGCAGTTCGGCCCGCCGCCGCGCCTCGGTGAACCGGCTCTGCAGCCGGGCGAGTTCGCGCGCGTCGTCCAGGGTGCGCAGGGCCGCGGCGTGGCCGGACTCGGCGGCGGTGAGGCGGCACCGGGCGACGGTGAGGCGTTCGCGTGCGGTGCTGCGGGCCACGGCGGCGGCGCCGAGAACGGCATCGGCGAGGCCGGGGTCGCCGGGGCTCAGCTCGGGCAGCTCCATGGCGTCGCCCGCCGCCTGCTGCATGCGGTGCGCGTCGGCGAGCAGGCCGGCGTCGCCCTCGCGCACCCGGGCCTCGGTGGCGCGGCGGCGTTCGGCGAGCCGCTTCTCCACGTCGGCGAAGCGCTGGGTGTCGAAGAGGCGGCCCAGCAGGCGGCCGCGGGCCTCTGCGTCGGCGCGCAGGAAGCGCGCGAAGTCGCCCTGGGGCAGCAGCACGACCTGGCAGAACTGCTCGCGGCTCATGCCGAGGAGCTGGGTGATCTCCTCGCCGATCTCCTGGTGGGAGCGGCTGAGGTCCTTCCAGGCGCGGGCCGGGGCGTCGTACTCGCGCAGCCAGGTCTGGGCCTTGTCGACGGTCAGGCCCTTGCCGCGCAGCTTGGGCCGTTCCCACGGCGGCTGCCGGGTGATCTCCAGGCGGCGCCCGGCGACGGTGAGTTCGAGGCGGATCTCGGTGCGGGTGCGGGCCTCGGCGTGGTCGCTGCGCAGGTTCATGCCCTGGCCGCTCTGCCGGGCGCCGGGCACGGAGCCGTAGAGCGCGTAGCAGACGGCGTCCAGGACGGAGGTCTTGCCCGCACCGGTGGGGCCGTGCAGCAGGAACAGCCCGGCGGCGGACAGCGCGTCGAAGTCGACGCTGCGAGCGCCGCCGAAGGGGCCGAAGGCGGTGATGTCGAGCCGGTGCAGCCTCATCGGGCCACCTCCCGCAGGGCGTCGTCGGCGCGCACGGCGTCGAAGGCCTCGCGCAGTACGGCGCTCTCCCGTTCGTCGGGTCCGGCACCGCGCACGTGGGCGACGAAGTCGTGGGCGATCTGCTGGTCGCTGCGGCCCGCGAGCCGCCGGGCGTAGGAGACCGCGGGGTCGTCCGCTGCCCGTTCCGGGGCGAAGACGAGGCTGAGGGTGTGCGGGAAGCGCTCGGCGAGCCGGGCCATCGGGTCGGCCGGGCGGACCGGGTCGGTGAGCGTGGCCTCCACCCAGGCGTCCTCGTGGCGGGCGAGTTCCGGGTCGGCGAGCAGGTCCTCCAGGGTGCCGCGGATGCGGGCGAGGGGACGCGGCACGGGGCAGTCGAGGCGCTCGGCGGTGACCGAGCCGTCGGCGGCCAGGTCGACGAGCCACATGCTCTTGCGGTGGCCGGCCTCGGAGAAGGAGTACGCGAGCGGGGAGCCCGAGTAGCGGACGCGCTCGGTGAGGGTCTGGCAGCCGTGCAGATGGCCGAGGGCCACGTAGTCGACGCCGTCGAAGACTCCGGCCGGTACGGCGGCGACCCCGCCGACGGTGATGTCCCGCTCGCTGTCGCTGGGTTCGCCGCCAGTGACGAAGGCGTGGGCGAGGACGACGGAGCGGGTGCCCGTGGCGCGGGTGGCGAGGTCGGCGCGGACGCGGTCCATGGCGGCGGCGAGCACGGTCTCGTGGCCGGCCCGCTCCACTTCGAACTCGTCCTTGACCAGGGCGGGTTCGAGGTACGGCAGTCCGTAGAAGGCGACGTCCCCGTGGGCGTCGGACAGCACGACGGGAGTACCGGCGGCGGCCGGTTCGGTGCGCAGGTGGATGCCCGCGCGGTCGATGAGTCCGGCGGCAACGCCGAGCCGGCGCGCCGAGTCGTGGTTGCCGGAGATCATCACGGTGGGCACGCCGAGGTCGGCCAGGCGGTGCAGGGCGTCGTCGAACAGCTCGACCGCCGCGAGCGGGGGCACCGCGCGGTCGTACACGTCCCCGGACACGACCACCGCGTCGACCGCGTGCTCGCGCACGGTGGTGACGAGGTGACCGATGAACCCGGCCTGGGCCCCGAGCATGTTCACCCGGTGGAAGGCCCGGCCGAGGTGCCAGTCGGACGTGTGCAGGACTCTCATGATCCCCGAGACTAACGGCCGGGTCCGACATCACGGGCGGTTACTCCCGTATCAGGCCGTCACACCCCGGCCCCCACTCGGGTGTTATGTCTGATTGGCCGCTTAAGTCACCTATGTGCGTGACGCGAACCTCACGCGTCCCCGTAGGCCTCCCCGCCGAGCTCGAAGCCGGCCGTCCCCGCCGTCACGTCGGCGAGCCAGCCGCGGAACGCGTCCACCTCGGAGTCGGGCAGCCCGATCTCGATCGTGACGGCCTCGCCGTAGCGGACGTCCCGGACCTCGCGCCCGGTGGACCGCAGGTCGTTCTCGACCTTGCCCGCGCGCTGGTGGTCGACGGTCACGGTGGCCAGCCGGAAGCGGCGCCGGGTCAGGGTGCCCAGGACGTCCAGGGCCTCGCCGACCGCGCCGCCGTAGGCGCGGATGAGACCGCCGGCGCCGAGCTTGACGCCGCCGTAGTAGCGGGTGACGACGGCGACGACGTACCGCATCTCGCGGCGCAGCAGCATCTGCAGCATGGGCACGCCCGCGGTGCCGCCCGGCTCGCCGTCGTCGCTGGCCTTCTGCACGGAGGCGTCGGCGCCGATGACGTACGCCCAGCAGTTGTGCGTGGCGTCGGCGTGCTCCTTGCGGACGGCGGCGACGAACTCCTGGGCCTCGCGCTCGGTGGCCGCGGGGGCGAGGGCGCACAGGAAACGGGAGCGGTTGATCTCGATCTCGTGCACGCCCGCGCGGGCGACTGTGCGGTACTCGTCCTGCATTGCGCCAGCCTATGCGAGGGCAGGCCCGCCTCATGATCGCGGTGCCGGCGGCCCTCCGGACCGCTACTCGCCACCCTTGCCGTGTTTGCCGCTCTTGTCTTTCTTGTCACCCTTGTCGCTGTCGGCGTGCTTCCCTCGGGGCACGGCGAACGACGTCAGCAGGGCCGCGCCCGGGGCGAGGGCGGGCCAGCCGGTGCCGCGCCAGGCCAGCACGGCGATCGCGCAGGTCGGGAACTTCACGCCGACCCGCTCGACCGTGTCGTCCAGACCGCCGCCGGCCAGTCGCAGGACCAGCTCCTGGAGGCCCGGGTTGTGCCCGACGAGCAGCAGTGTCTCCACCTCGCGGGGCACCTCGTGCACGACGTCGAGCAGGTCCGGCACGTCGGCCGCGTACAGCCGCCGGTCGTAGCGCACCGGCGGTGGCGTGCCCCACTGCGCGGCGGCCAGCTCCCAGGTACGGCGGGCGCGCACGGCGGTGGAGCACAGGGCGAGGTCGGGCAGGGCGTCGCTCTCGGCGAGGAACCGTCCGGCGGCCGGAGCGTCGCGCAGGCCGCGCGGCGCGAGCGGACGCCGGTGGTCGACGACCCCCTCGGGCCACGCGGACTTGGCGTGCCGCAGGACGACCAGCCGGCGCAGCGGGCCCGCGCCCGCCCGCTCGATCACGGGAGGCTCCCCAGGTCGCGGGCGAGGTCGAGGGCGAGCAGCCGGTCCGCGTACACGTACGTCTCGAACCGGGCCCCGTCGGGCAGCCCCGGCGCGTCCGCCACGTCCCGCAGCACGGCCAGCACCCCGGGCAGGTCGAGATCGTCCTCCCAGGCCGCCCGCAGCCGCACCCGTACCTCCTCGGGCACCGGCCGGGACGGCTGCCGGGACCACCCGGCGACCGCGCGCCGCCACCCGGCCAGCGTCCGCGCGGCCTCCGCGAGACGGGCAGCGTCCAGCCGCACCGGCGTCCCGCGCGGCACGGACAGGAGACTCAGGCGCAGGGCGGTGGGGTCGGCGAGGAGCGCCGCGAGGTCGCCGGGCGTCATGTCGCCCGGATCGGCGGCGGACGCGGTCGGGCCACCGCCGGACGGTGCGGCGTCCCGGGTGGCGAGCCCTGCGGGCCCGGCCGAGCCATCCCCAGGCGGCGCGGCATCCGAGGCGGCTGGACCGGCGGACGCGGCCGACTCGCCCCCAGGCGGCACCACATCCGGCGCAGGAAGACCCGCGGGCCCAGCCGAGCCACCCCCAGGCGGCACGACATCCGGCGCAGGAAGACCGGCGGACGCGGCCGAGCCGCCATCCCCAGGCGGCACGACATCCGGAGCGGAGAGACCGCCGGACCCGGCCGAGCCGCCATCCCCAGGCGGCACGACATCCGGAGCGGAGAGACCGGCGGGCCCAGCCGGGCCGTCGCCAGGCGGCGCGTCGTCCGAGGCGGCCGGGCCGGCGGGCGGGACCGGGCCTCCGGCGGATCTTCGTCCGTCCGCCTCCCCCGGGTCGCCGTCGGCCGCGTCACTCCCACCGCCGACCGGGCGCGCCTCACCGCCCGCCGCCCGCGTGTCGGCACCGCCCGCCGGCGCCTTCCCGCCGCCCGCCGCCCGCGCGCCGGCACCGCCCGCCGGCGCCTTCCCGCCGCCCGCCGCCCGCGCGCCGGCGTCGACCGCCGGCGCCTTCCCGCTGGCCGGCCCCGCCTCGCCGTCGGCCACGGGCGGCCCACCGGCGACCGTGTCCGCCTCCCTCCGAGCCGCCGCCCCGGCCCAGATCACCGGTGCCACGGCGAGGAGGGGACCCGCGCCCGGCGGGTCCGGGGCGTCCTGGGCCACCACGTGGATCACCTGCGCCTCGCCGAGGCCCGACGCGACGTCGCGGCCGTCCTCGAAGGGGCGGATGGCCAGGGTGGTGGCGGCCGCGCGCAGCTCGGCCGGCCGGTGCGGGGCGGTGAGTATCGCCCACACGGGGGTGCCGCCGAGTTCCAGGGCCCGGACCAGGAGGTCGGTGGTGAGGAGCACGCGCAACGCCGTCGGGTCGAGGCCGGAGGCGTACGCCTCGATGCGGGTCAGGCCGCGGCGGGCGGGCGCGGCGGGGGCGGGCTCACCGGTTCGGGCGTCGAGGATGCGCAGCACGGCCCGAGCGTAGGCGTGCGGGCGGCCGTACGCGGGCACCTTGCGCCGATTCCGGTCACCGTGGCGGGGTACCGGGGGGAATCCGCACCTGTCGGGCGCTGTTGGGACGACGACAGATTCCCGCGCGTTCCCGCGCAACCGGAGGAGGCAGCCGTGTACGGCGACGAAGCGACGATCCGCAGGATCCTGACCGAGCTGGGTGACACCTGGGCGGTGGTCGGCCTGTCGTCGAACCGGAACCGGGCCGCGTACGGGGTGGCGCAGGTGCTCCAGCGGTTCGGCAAGCGGGTCGTGCCCGTGCACCCCAAGGCGGAGACCGTGCACGGCGAGCAGGGGTACGCGTCGCTCGCGGACATCCCCTTCGCGGTGGACGTGGTGGACGTCTTCGTCAACAGCGAGCTCGCGGGCGCGGTGGCCGAGGAGGCCGTAGGGAAGGGCGCGAAGGGGGTCTGGTTCCAGCTCGGCGTGGTCGACGAGGCGGCCTGGGAGCGCACCCGGGCGGCAGGGCTGGACATGGTAATGGACCGGTGCCCGGCCATCGAAATTCCACGCCTCGGCTAGCGTGTCTCACTGTCTTCATCACAATTCACCGCTGAATATTGACATTCCGCTCTAGTGTCTGACCTGTGAAGAGACCGTTCCCAAGACAGGCAAGATCCTGGGTCAAATTTTCGGAAACAGTCTTCTGTAAGCACGGAAAGCTTTCCTAGCCTGTGGCGTCCTTGCTCGTTAATCCTGCGTTTACGATCTGAGAGGCCACTTGACATGGCGAAAGTCGACCATGCCGCGCCCATAGCCGCGAAGGACCAGAGCGGCGGCCCAGGCGGCGGCCTGCGCCGCGACGTCGGCCTGATCGGTCTGATGTGGGCCTCCGTGGGTTCCATCATCGGTTCCGGCTGGCTGTTCGGCGCCGAGAAGGCGGTCGTGGTGGCGGGCCCCGCGGCGATCATCTCGTGGGTGATCGGCGCGGTGGCCATCGTGCTGCTGGCGCTCGTGCACGCCGAACTCGGCGGCATGTTCCCGGTGGCCGGCGGCACGGCCCGCTACCCGCACTACGCCTTCGGCGGCCTGGCCGGCATGTCCTTCGGCTGGTTCTCCTGGCTCCAGGCCGCGACGGTCGCGCCGATCGAGGTCGAGGCCATGATCGGCTACGCCAAGCACTGGCAGTGGGCCGAAGGGCTGCAGCGCGCCAACGGCACACTCACGACCAGCGGCATCGTCGTCGCCGTCGTCCTGATGGCCGTCTTCGTCGCGGTCAACTTCCTCGGCGTCCGGGTCCTCGCCCACACCAACAGCGCCGCCACCTGGTGGAAGATCGCCGTCCCCCTCGCGGCGATCTTCATCATCGCCATCGGCAACTTCCACATGGGCAACTTCACCTCGGAGGGCTTCGCGCCCTTCGGCGCCAAGGGCGTCCTCGCCGCCATCAGCTCCAGCGGCATCATCTTCGCCCTGCTCGGCTTCGAGCAGGCGATCCAGCTCGCCGGCGAGAGCCGCAACCCCAAGCGCGACCTGCCCCGCGCGACCCTCGGTTCGGTCGCCATCGGCTCGGTGATCTACATCCTGCTCCAGGTCGTCTTCATCGTCGCCCTGCCGCACAGCTCCTTCGCGCACGGCTGGGGCAAGCTCGACTTCCCGGGCATCAGCGGCCCCTGGGCCGGTCTGGCCACCGTGGTGGGCCTCGGCTGGCTGGGCTTCGTCCTGTACGCCGACGCGATCATCTCCCCCGGCGGCACCGGCCTGATCTACACCACCGCCACCTCCCGCATCTCCTACGGCCTGGCCAAGAACGGCTACGCCCCGAAGGTGTTCGCCAAGACGGACTCGCGCGGCGTGCCGTGGTTCGGTCTCGTCATCTCGTTCGTGACCGGCGTGATCTGCTTCCTGCCGTTCCCGAGCTGGCAGGAGCTGGTCAGCTTCATCACCTCCGCGAGCGTCCTGATGTACGCGGGCGCGCCCCTGGCGTACGGCGTCTTCGCCGACCGCCTGCCGCACCACGAGCGCCCGTACCGCCTGCCCTTCGGCAAGGTCATCTCGCCGCTGTCCTTCGTGGTCGCCAACCTGATCATCTTCTGGTCGGGCTGGGACACCCTGTGGCGCCTTGGCTTCGCCATCCTGATCGGCTACGTGCTGCTCGGCTCCTACGCCTGGTACGCCATCCGCAAGAACCTGCCCGACGCGCCCCGGCTGGACTTCAAGGCCGCGCAGTGGCTGCCGCCCTACCTGGCCGGCCTCGGCGTGATCTCCTACCTGAGCACCTTCGGCGGCGACGGCACCATCCCGCTGTGGTGGGACATCCTGGTCGTCGCGGTGTTCTCGCTCGGCATCTACTACTGGGCCAAGGCCACCGCGTCGAAGCCCGAGGCGATCGAGCGCAGCATCGACGAGGTCGTGGTCACGGACGCTCCGGCGCACTGACCGCTCACGACCGCTGACGGTGTCCCGTCGGCCCCGGCACTGCGCCGCGGCCGGCGGGACACCGTCGTCATGAGGGGCTGTTCCCGCCGCTCAGACGCTCAGGAGGTCTCCGTCGCGCCGCCCCGCTCGGCCAGGCGGTGGTCGGCCACCTTCAGGGCCTCGACGACCAGGCGCCGCAGATGGCCGTCGCGCAGCGCGTAGACCACGCGGCGGCCCTCCTTGCGGGTGGTCACCAGACCCGCGAGGCGCAGCCGGGCCAGGTGCTGGCTGACGGCGGGGCGGGCGGCGGCGCACGCCTCGGTGAGGGTGGTCACGTCCGCCTCGCCGGCCGTCAGGGCGTGCAGCAGGGTGAGCCGGGTGCGGTCGCCGAGCAGGGCGAGGAGTTCGGCGGCGACGGCGAACTGGGTGTCGCCCGGGGTGCGCGGCTGCGCATGATGCGCAGGTGATAGGTGCATGCGTGCGCTCATACGCACATAATGGCTTCGTGGGCGCCCACGCGTCCACCTCCCGGCACCACCGGAAGGGGATCCACGTGAGCGAGCGGCACACGCACCACCCGAGTGGCGGGCACCGGCATCACCACGGGCGCACGCCCCACGGCCACGGCGACAACCACGGCCACGGCCACACCTCCCCCCGTTCACCCGGTGTCCGGCACCGGCTGGCCCATCTCCTCACCCCCCACTCGCACGCGAGCGCCGACAAGGTGGACGCCGCACTGGAGTCCTCGGCGCGCGGGATGCGCGCGCTGTGGGTGTCGCTGGCCGTGCTGGGCGCGACCGCGCTGGTCCAGGCGGTGGTGGTCGTCGTCTCGGGTTCGGTGGCGCTGCTCGGGGACACCGTGCACAACGCGGTGGACGCGCTGACCGCCGTGCCGCTGGGCATCGCGTTCGTGCTGGGCCGGCGGGCGGCCACCCGGCGGTTCACCTACGGCTACGGGCGGGCCGAGGACCTCGCGGGTCTGGTGATCGTGCTGACCGTCGCCGCCTCCGCCGCGTTCGCCGCCTGGGCGGCCGCCGGGCGGCTGCTCGACCCGCGTCCGGTCGCGCACGTGCCCGCGGTCGCGGCGGCCGCGCTCGCGGGGTTCGCGGGCAACGAGTGGGTGGCCCGGTACCGGATGAGGGTGGGCCGGGAGATCGGCTCGGCCGCGCTGGTCGCCGACGGTCTGCACGCCCGTACGGACGGGTTCGCCTCGCTCGCCGTGCTGCTCGGCGCGGGCGGATCGGCCCTGGGGTGGCGCTACGCCGACCCGGTCGTGGGCCTGGCGATCACCGCGGCGATCGTGCTGGTGCTGCGGGACGCCGCGCGGGAGGTGGTCCGGCGGGTGCTGGACGCCGTCGACCCGGCCTTGGTGGACCGGGCCGAGGCGGCGGTGCGGACGGTGCCGGGCGTGCGCGAGGTGGGCGAGCTGCGGCTGCGGTGGATCGGGCACCGGCTGCGGGCCGAGCTCGCGGTCGTGGTCGACGGCGAGGCCACGGTGCGGCGGGCGCACGGGATCGCGGTCGAGGCCGAGCACGCCCTGCTGCACGCCGTGCCGGGACTGACGGCCGCCCTGGTGCACGCGGACCCGGCCCCGGCGCCGGGCGAACGGGACCCGCATCTGGCGCTGGCCCACCATCTGACGGCCTGAGCGCAGACGCCCCCGGGCCCGGCCAGGGCTCAGGCGGCCCCGAGCCCTTCGATCACCTCGGCGCCCGGGAGTTCCGCGAGCGCCTTGCCCGGGATCAGCAGCTTGCCGCGCCTGCGCCCGCTGCCCACGAGGACGTAGGGCAGATCGGCGACGGCCGCGTCCACCAGCAGCGGCCAGCCGTCGGGCAGCCCCACCGGCGTGATGCCGCCGTACTCCATGCCGGTCTCGCCGGTCGCCGTGTCCATGGGTGCGAAGGATGCCTTGCGGGCGCCGAGCCGGCGGCGCACCGCGCCGTTGACGTCGACGCGGGTGGTGGACAGCACCAGGCACGCCGCGAAGCTGGTCTCGCCGCCCCGCTTGCCCGCGACCACCACGCAGTTGGCGGACGTGCCCAGCAGGTCGCGGCCGTAGTGCTCGACGAAGACGGCCGTGTCGGCCCAGCGCGGGTCGGTGTCGACGTAGACGATCCGGTCGGCGGGAACGCTGCCGCGCCAGTGGCGTACGGCGTCGGCGACGGGGGCGACCAGCTCGTCCAGGCACTCGGGGGCGGGGACGGCGGTGTCGAATTCTCCGATGGGTGCGCGCATGGCCGCACGCTAACAAGGCCGCGCCGCCCGCCGTAGCCGTGTCTCAGCTCACGGGCGGCACCGAGACCGCCATCACCATCTCCATCGGGACGTCCCCGGCGTTGGCGTACACGTGCGGGATGTTGGCCTCGAACGAGGCGCTCGCGCCGGCCGGTACGCGGTACTCCTCGCCGTCCACGGTGAGGGCCAGCTCGCCGGCGGTGACGTGGACCAGTTCGACCGTGCCTCCGGGGTGCGGTTCGGAGGTGCTGCGCTCGCCCGGCATCAGCCGCCAGTCCCACATCTCCAGCGGGCCCGGGGCCTCGGTGCCGGCGAGCAGCCGGTTGTAGCTGCCGGCCTCGGTGTGCCACAGCCGTACCGCGCGCTCGGCGGGGACGACGCGGACCTTCGGGCCGCGCTCGTAGTCGAGCAGGGTGGTGACGCTGACGCCGAGCGCGTCGCCGATCTTGACGACGGTGCCGATGCTCGGGTTGGTGCGGGCCTGCTCGATCTGGATGAGCATGCCGCGGCTGACACCGGCCCGGGCGGCGAGCACGTCCAGGGTGAAGCCGCGCACCGCGCGCCAGTGCTTCACGTTGCGCGCCAGGGACTGGGTCAGGAGTTCGAGGTCCGACACGTTCCGTCCGGTTCCGTCCAGTAGCGGGAGTGGGGCTGACGAGAGAACAGGGAAGTGAGCTGTGGGTGAATTATTTTGCTCGACGTAGTTCACTGGAACGAACTACGGTGGGATGCACCCGCTCGTTCACCGAACTGTACTGCGAGGCAGCCGTGACCGCGTTCTTCGCCCTGACCACGAGCCTGCTGTGGGGTCTGGCCGACTTCGGCGGCGGGCTGCTGACGCGACGCGCGCCCGCACTGACGGTGGTGGTCGCCTCCCAGGCGATCGCCGCCGCCGTACTCGGTGTCCTCGTGGTCGCCACCGGGGGCTGGAGCGAGGCGGGCCCGCGCCTGTGGTTCGCGGTCGCCGCCGGCCTGGCCGGTCCGGTCGCCCTGCTCTCCTTCTACAAGGCCCTGGCGCTGGGCCCGATGGGGGTGGTGTCTCCGCTGGCGACCCTGAGCGTCGCCGTCCCGGTGGGGGTGGGCCTGGTGCTGGGCGAGCGCCCGGGGACCGTGCAGGTCGCCGGCATCGCGGTCGCCGTCACGGGCGTCGTCCTCGCGGGCGGGCCGCAGCTGCGCGGCGCACCGGTGCAGCGGCGCACGATCCTGCTCACCTTGGTCGCGGCGCTGGGCTTCGGCACGGTGTTCGCGCTGATCGCGGAGGCCTCGACGACGGTCACCGGCCTGTTCCTGTCGCTGTTCGTACAGCGGGTGACGAGCGTCGCGGCGGGCGGCGCGGCCCTGTACGCCTCGGTGCGGCGCGGCACCCCTGCCCTGCCCGAGGGCGGTCGGGTGCGGTCCTCGCTGCCGGCGCTGGGCTTCGTGGGGCTCGCGGACGTGGCGGCCAACGGCACGTACGCGGTCGCCGCCCAGCACGGCCCGGTCACCGTGGCGGCGGTGCTGGCCTCGCTCTATCCGGTGGTCACCGCGCTGGCCGCACGCGGTTTCCTCAGCGAGCGGCTGCGCGCGGTCCAGGCCGCGGGGGCCGGACTCGCGCTGGTCGGGACGCTGCTGCTGGCGACCGGCTGACGCGGCCGTCGGCCGCCAGATGGTGGCTCAGCCGTCGGGCACCAGGCTCTCTGCTCAGCCGTCGCCCACCAAGCCGGCGGCTCTGCCGTCGGCAACCCAGCCGGCGGCTCAATCGTCCGCCACCGAGCCGGCGGCTGAATCGTCCGCCACCGAGCCGGCGGCTCAGCCGTCGGCCTCCAGGCGGGCCAGTTGCTCGGCGCCCTCCTCGTCCAGCTCGGCCAGCGCCCTCAGCTGCTCCGGGGTGATCCCGTCCGGCAGCGGCACCGGCGCCGGGGTCCGCAGCGGTGGCTGCCAGCCGTCGTCGGGGGTCCAGCGCCGTACGACCCGGGCGGGCGCGCCCGCCACCACGGCGTGGTCGGGCACGGTCCCGCGCACCACGGCACCCGCCGCCACGACCACGTTCCGGCCGATCCGGGCGCCGGGCAGGATCACCGCGCCGGTGCCGATCCAGCAGCCCGGGCCGATCTCCACCGGCTCCATGCGCGGCCACTGCCGGCCGATGGGCTCGTGCGGGTCGTCGTAGGAGTGGTTGGTGGAGGTGACGTAGACGTACGGGCCGAAGTAGCAGTCGCTGCCGATCGTGACCGTGGTGTCGGCGATGACGTGGCTGCCCCGGCCGAGCACGACGCCGTCGCCGATGCGCAGGATCGGGTCGGGGCCGAGGTCCAGGTCCGGCATCAGCCCGGCGGTCAGGGTGACCTGCTCGGCGATGATGCAGTGGGAGCCGAGGTGGATCCAGGGTTCGCCGAAGACCGTGCCGAGCGGGAAGGCCAGCCGGGTGGCCTCGCCGATCGAGCCGAAGCGGAGGCCGCCGGGGTTCTCGGCGGACACCGAACCGGTGCGCTGCACCCACGCCCAGGCCGCGTGGACGGCGCGCTGCGCTACGCGGCCCCGCCACGATGAGAACGTGTTCTTGCTCTTCGGCACGGGCTCAAGTTACTCGGCGGGAGCCTCCGGCATGAGGGCGGGCTGCTGTGATCTTTGCCCTACCGGTGTCGTACGGTGCGGGAGACGTGTGGTGCGCAGCACGTGAGGTGCGGGGCACCGGTGACGCGAGGAGAGCTGATGACGCACAAGGCGATGATCGTGGGCTTCGGCGGCAAGGACCCCCGGCTCGACGGTGAGGTGTTCGTGGCGCCCACGGCATCGGTGATCGGGGACGTGACGCTCCGCACGGGCGTCAGCGTCTGGTACGGCGCGGTGCTGCGCGGTGACGTCGAGAGCATCGAGGTCGGCGCCAGCAGCAACGTGCAGGACAACTGCACCCTGCACGCCGATCCCGGGTTCCCGGTGCGGGTCGGGGAGCGGGTGTCCATCGGTCACAACGCCGTGGTGCACGGGGCGACCGTGGAGGACGACTGCCTCGTCGGGATGGGCGCGACCGTGCTCAACGGCGCCGTGATCGGGGCCGGTTCGCTGGTGGCCGCGCAGGCGCTGGTGCCGCAGGGAATGGTCGTTCCGCCGGGGTCGCTGGTGGCGGGGGTGCCCGCGAAGGTGAAGCGGGCGCTGTCGGAGGAGGAGCGGCAGGGGGTCACCCTCAACGGCACCATGTACGCCGAGCTGGGCAAGGCGCACCGCGGGGTGCACGAGTAACGGGGTGCACGGGCAGCGGGGTGCACGGGTAGCGGGGCCCGCGGCCTTACTCCCCGGCACCCACCGGCTCTGCCTCGGGCTGGTCCTGCCGCTCGAGCTGGGCCTTCTTGGCACGGCGCTTGATGACCAGCGCGGACGCCAGGCCGATCAGGACCGCGGCCGCCAGACCCACGTACGAGAAGCGCTTGAGCCAGTCCTCGGCGACGACGCCGACGTAGTAGATGACCGCCGTGGTGCCGCCGGCCCAGCAGATGCCGCCGAGGACGTTGGCGATCAGGAACTTCCAGTACGGCATCTGCAGCACGCCCGCGAGGGGGCCGGCGAAGATGCGCAGCAGGGCGACGAAACGGCCGAAGAAGACCGCCCACATGCCCCACTTCTCGAAGGAGCGCTCGGCGGTGGCGACATGGCCCTCGCTGAAGTGCTTCGGGAACTTCGCGCCCAGCCAGGCCAGCATCGGGCGGCCGCCCTTGCGGCCGATCGCGTAGCCGATGGAGTCGCCGATCACGGCTCCGGCGGTCGCGCACACGCCGAGCACGACGGGGTTGACGCCGGTGTGCTGGGAGGACATGAGGGCCGCCGAGACCAGGACGATCTCACCCGGCAGCGGGATGCCCAGACTCTCCAGGCCGATCACCACGCCGACCACGGCGTAGACCGCGGCCGCGGGCACCGTGTCGAGCCATTCCTGCACGTGCACCGCGGGTACCTCCCCTGTCACCGTTCCTGACCACCCGGGCGTGGCTTGCGCAGCGCGCCCCCTGGGAAGGCTACCTGGTCGGCTGTGCACGGCGGTTTCCGCGCACGCGCCCCGCGGCACCGCCCCGCCCTCGCTCCGTCGGTTCCCGGCCACCCCGGTGTCACGCGGGAGGGGAAGGCTCCCGGAGGTTTCGCCGCTCCGCCTCCCCCCGGCCCCTGTCCAGGGTCCCGCCGCGGAAGGACGACTTCCCCGTGTCCTCACTGTCTCCGCTCACTCCGCCCTCTCCACCCGCGCTGCCCCCGGGGGCGACTCCGTCATCGGTGGCGGCACGGCCACCGGGGGCCTCGGTGCCTCGGTCGACGGCGGCGTCGCCCCCGCCGGACCCGCGGCACCGGCCGGTGACGGCGGACCCTCCGGCGGCCCCGGACCACCCGGTGGCGGGCGGCCCCGCACCGGATTCCTCGCCGCGCTCGCCCGGTCCCCTGCCCGAGGCGCGGGTGCGCCGGGGCTCGCTCATGGCGGCCCGGCCGGTCCGGCTCGCCCTGTGTCTGGCGCCCCTGCTGCTCGCCGGGGGCTGGGCCCTGGCCAACCGGCCCGTGGCGTACGAGGGCGTCGTACGCCTGACCGCCGCGGACCCCTGGTGGCTGCTGGCGGGGGCCGCGGTCACCTGCCTGACCTGGGTGGCCGCCGCGTGCTGCCGGCAGGGCGCGCTGCCGGACCGGCTGCCTCCGGGGCTGCTGCTGGCCTCGCAGTTCGCGGCGGGCGCGGCGAACCACGCCCTGCCGGGCGGCCTGGGCGCGCACGCCGTCACCCTGCGCTTCCTGCGCACCCGCGGGGTGCCGCTGTCCCGGGCGACCGCCTCGATCGGCCTCTACTCCCTGGCCAGATGTCTCGCCAGGAGTTTGGTTCTGCTGCTGTTCCTGGCGTGCACGCCCGCCCGGCAGCGGCTGGGCGATGTGCTGCCGGACGGCCGCCTGGTGCCTACGGCCGCCGCGGCGGGCGGTGTGCTGGCCGTGACGGGGCTGGTCGTGATGACCGTACGACCGCTGCGGCGCCCGGTGACGCGGATCATCGGGGGTGCCCTCGCCGACGCACGGGAGGTGCACGGGCGGCCCTCCCGGGTGCTGGCGCTTTGGGGCGGGGCGGTCGCGATGCCTCTGGTGCAGGCGGGGGTGCTGGTGTGCGTGGGGGCTTCGCTGGACCTGGGGCTGCCGTGGCACCACGTGGTCCTCGCCCACCTGGCGGCCGGCACCGCGGTCGGCGCGGTCCCGTCGCCCGGCGGTCTCGCGGTGGACGCGGCCCTGGTGTGGACGCTGGTCGCCTTCGGCGGCTCGCCCGCCCTGGCCACCGCGACCGTGATCGGCTACCGCCTCCTGACCGACTGGCTCCCCCTGCTGCCGGGCGCCCTGGTCCTGTCGGCACTGATCCGCGCGGAGGTGCTGTGAGGGGGCGCTCGCGGCGGGGCGCCCGGGAGGTGGGGCGTCACTCCCCCGAGCGATGCGTTCGTCCCCCGAGCGGTCGGGAAGCGGCGTCGCGATCCGGACGGGCCGGCGTCCGGCCCGCCGCGACCGGCCGACGCGCACGGTCGCTCTCGCTCGGCGCCCACGGGGTGGAGCCACTAGGCGGTGCGCATCGCGCAAGCCACGACAGCGGGCCGGTCGCTGAACCCTGAACCGGCCCGGCAGTGCCGCTGGTCGAAGGGGCCGAGGCAACCCCGCCCCCCCGAAGCCGCGCGCAGCGCTCCTCACTCTCGCCGGGCCACCAGGCGGTACGCGTTGCTCAGGCCGAGGGGTTCGGCGAGGGGGCGGATCGCCAAGCGGTCCAGGAGGGTTGCCGTGAGGAGGGCGGGGATGCCGGCCAGCAGGAGGGCGGTGCGGGCGGCGCGGCGCAGGGCCCCTGGGGGTTCGGGCAGCCAGGGTGCGTCCTCGCGCGGGGCGGCGTGGTCGAGGGCCAGCCATACGGCGGCGAGCAGGTCGACGGGGTCGTGCGGCTCGGCGTGCTGTTCGGCGACGACGGTGAAGCCGAGCGCGGTCAGCCGCTGCCGCAGGTTGGCGACGGGGACGAAGTGCAGGTGCTGCGGCTGGAGCCAGGGCAGCCACCAGCGGCCGAGCAGGCGGGCGTAACGGCTCTCCGGGTCCGGGACCTCGATGAGCAGGTGGCCGCCGGGGCGTACGACCTCGTGGGCGGCCCGGAGTTCCCGCTCCGGGTCGGTGCTGTGCTCCAGGTAGTGGAACATGCTCACCACGTCGTACCGGGCGGCCAGTTCGGGCGCGAGGTCGGGGAAGGCGCCGCGGTAGGCGTGTGCCACCCTGCCCTCGCGGGCGGCGAGTTCGACGCCGTCGGTGAAGTCGAGGCCGTCGAACGTGGTGCCGGGCAGGACGGCTCGGGCGGCCTCGCAGAAGTGGCCATGGCCGGTGCCGACGTCGAGCCAGTTCTTCGGGGTGGGGTCGTGGGGCGCCATCGCCTCGGCCCGGCCCCGGTACATCGCGGTGCGGCCGCCGAACGTCCCGCTCATGCGCTGTTCGCCGAGGCCGTCGTAGAAGTCGCGGTAGTAGAAGTCCAGTCCCTCCGGCGTCAGTCGGGGGTTCTGGAAGACGTGGCCGCAGTCCGCGCAGCGGTCGAGGGTGAAGTGGCCCGGCTTGTGCTGGAGCAGGTCGGTGGTGCGCAGCCGGACCGCCAGCCGGGCGGAGCCGCACCAGGGACAGGCGGTGCTCCGGGTGCCGAAGAAGCGGTCGGTGCCGCCGGCCAGGTCGGCGCGGTAGGCGGGCCGCAGGGCGGCGATCCGCTCGGCGTTCTTGCCGGGTTCGCTCATCGGCCCTCCTCGGTCCGTCGTGCGCCGCTGTCGGCCGCCAGTCGTTCGAGGTGGGCGGCGGCCGCCCGGGCCCCGCCCGCCGCGCGGAACGCGGTGCGCACCCGGGCGGCGGCGGCCCGGTGGACGCGGTCGTACAGGACGTGGTCGAGGGCCTCGCCCAGCCGATGCGCGGTGACTCTGCCGAACCTGACCCGGACCCCGGCACCGGCGTCCACGACCTGCGCGGCCACCACGGGCTGGTCGTCGCGGATGGGCGCCACGACGAGCGGGACACCGTGCCAGAGCGCCTCGCACACCGTGTTGTGCCCGGCGTGGCAGACGACCGCGTCCATCCGCTCCAGCAGCGGGAGTTGAGGTACGGACGGCAGGATCAGCACATCCTTGTCCGCCTCGCCCGGGTCGCCGTCGGGCAGCGTGCCGCCCGGGTCGACGAGCACCGCCTGCACCCGGTCGGCGCGCTCGCGCAGGGCGGCGCGGCACTCCGCGAGGAAGCGGTCGCCCGCGTCGGCGTTGGCCGTGCCCAGGGTGACGAGGACCTTCACCCGGCCGGGGTCGAGCCACTCCCAGGGGAAGCAGGGCCCGGCCGGGCGGTCGGCGAGGGACGGTCCGACGTAGTGGATGCGTGACCCCAACGGAGCCTGCGGACCGATGAGTTCGGGCGTGCTGAAGATCAGGAGCAGATGGGGCGAGTAACGCGGGTCGGCGGTCCCGGCCGGGTCACCGATCCGGGCGCGCAGCTCGGCCAGGCGCTCGCCCAGCCATTCGGCGACCCTGGGCAGCCCGTCATAGGCACCGGCGAACTCGGCCGAGGTGGTGGCGGAGGTCGCCCAGGGCAGGCCCAGGCGTTCGGCCACCAGGGCACCGGCGAACGCCTGCTGGTCCACGACCAGGACGTCGGGGCGGAAGTCCGTGACGGCGGCGTGGACGCCGGGGGCCATCGCGTCGGCGAGCGGCACCAGGTACCGCTCCCACAGGAACCTCAGCGCCTCCGCGCCGCGCAGCTCGGGCGGCCGTACGGCGCCGTCGACGCCCGGCACCGGACCCGCGCAGGCGTGGACGTGGGCGTCCCGGCCGGCGAGCCGGCGCACCAGCGACGCGTCGGCGCACGCCCAGGCCACCCGGTGTCCCCGCGCGGCGAGCCGTGCGGCGACTCCGACGGCCGGATTGACGTGCCCGACCAGCGGCGGGACGACGAACAGGAACCGGCTCACCGCGCCCCCGCCCCGGCCTCCGCCGCGGAGCCGGGCCCGGCCCCCGCCCCTGCCCCGGCGCCCTCGACGGAGCGGATCAGGTCCAGGACGTGGCCGCCGACCGTGCCGGGTGCCTCCACCAGCACCGAGTGCTCGTGGCCCGGGAGCACGACCGGCCGGAAGTCCGTGAGCAGCCGCCGCTTCAGCGGTACCAGGTCCACCAGGTCCGAGTCGCCGCCGTACACGCCGAGGACCGGACAGCGTACGGCCGTGATCCGCGCCTCGGTCAGCACTCGGCTGGCGGGGATGTCGCGGCCCAGGGTGGTCTCGCGGGCGAGCCGGGCGGCGCTCTTGGCCAGCCGGGCGGTGTTGTGGCCGCGGTGGGTGACGATCCAGGCGAGGGCGTCGGGCTCGTTGTGCGCGAGCTGGGTGACCACGCGGCGCAGGATGCCGCCCATCTTCGCCGCCCAGGCGGCGGTCGCCGGTTCGGACTCGATCAGGGTGAGGCTGGCGGTGCGCTCGGGCCTGCGGGCGGCGAGGCCGAAGGCGATGGTGCCGCCGTAGGAGTTGCCGACGAGGTGCACGGGCCCGCTGATCCCCAGCCGGTCCAGGAGCGTCTCCAGGTCGTCGATGTTGTGGTCGAGGGTGTAGCCGCGCGGCGGGCGTTCACTGCGGCCGTGCCCGCGCAGGTCGTACATGACGACGTCGAGGCCGGCCGCCGCGAAGGCGGGGGCGACGGTGAAGTAGTAGCTGGCCAGGCTGTCGGTGAGCAGCCCGTGCACGAGGACGACGGTGGCGTGCGGCGTGCGCCCGTCCCCCGGGCCCATGCGCTGGACGTGCAGCCGGATCCCGCCGGCGTCGATCATCGCCATGGGTCAGCCCGCCTCTGTGCGCCGCAGGCTCAGCACGACGTGTTCGACGAGCCGGCCCACGGTCAGCTCGATGATCTCGTCGAACTCCATGCCGGCCAGGAACTCGGCGAGGTTGACCCGCCGTCCGTACCGCTCCTCCAGCAGCGCGGCCAGGGTGACCAGGTCGATGCTCTCCAGTTCCAGGTCGCGGTTGAAGGTGGTGGACGGGCCGATCTCGACGTCGTCCTCGCCGTACTCCGCGAGGAGGGTGCGGAGCATGCCGGTGACGTCGGCGAGCACGGCGTCGGTGGCGGGCTGCGCGGGCAGCGGCTGGGTGGGGTTCATCGGGCGTACTCCTCGGCTGCGTCGTCGTGTTGTCCGTCGTGGGCCGCCGGTCCGGTCGTCCAGGCCACGACGTAGGAGCGCGCCGGGAGGGCGGGCGGGTTGCCCGTCCGCGCGCAGTGCACGGTGTAGGCCCGCTCCAGGCGGCCGGCGACCACCAGCCGGCTGCCGTCCGGTGCGGTCTCCAGCACCGTGAAGTCCCTGGGGCGGCCGCCGAACCCGGCCCCCTCGGCCTTGGCCACGGCCTCCTTGGCGGCCCAGAAGCGGGTGAACCACAGCGCCTCGGCCTCGGGGTCGTCGGCGGACCGCCCGTGCAGCAACCGGAGTTCGTCCCGGCCGAGGGCGGTGGCGAGGGTCGCTCGGTCCCGCGCGGTGACCTCCTCGATGTCGATGCCGGGGCCGGGGCGGGGGCTGTGCGGCCGTACGATCGCCACACCCGCCTCGGCCCGGTGGGCGAGGGAGACGTCCAGCGGGGGCAGGGCGCGGCCGTGCGCTCCGGTGACGTACGGGCGGCCGAGTTCGTCGTTGCCGACCTGGATCTCCGCCGGGAAGACGGGGCCTTCGCCGTGCCGCCACAGCCACTGCCGTACGGCGTCCTTGACCGCGATCCGGCCCAGCAGCCACTGTCTGCGGCCGCGCGGCGGGCGTTCGGCGTACCGGGCGCGCTCGGGGCCGCCGAGGGAGTTGCGCATGATCAGCTCGCGGGAGGCCAGGTCGGGCCACCGCTCGTGCACCAGGGCCCAGCCCCCGGGGCGGGCCTCGGAGAGGGTGTGGCGCTCGGGGAAGCGCTCGACGGGCCGGGTGCGCGGGTCGTTGTCGAAGCGGCGGTCCTGCCAGCCGGTGATCCGGGCCCACACCCGGCCGTCGGCGCCGAGTTCCGCGTCCGCCTCCAGGACTGTGTCGGTGAGCGAGGTGACGCGCAGCCGGCAGGTGACCCGGGTGCCGGGTGCCGGGTGGGGTCCGTGGAAGCGCAGGTGCCGTATCTGCACCGGGAAGACGACGGTCCGCTCGGTGCGGGTCGCCATGATCCAGTAGCCGAGGAGCTGGCCCACGTTGTCCAGCAGCGCGCCGGGCGCGGCCGGTGCGGTGATCACTCCGCGGACGTGCCGGGCGCCGATCGCGGTGAGTTCGACGACGCCCTGGAAGGCGGGGCCGTGGAACATCCAGCGGTCGCGGTAGAGCTGGGCGGCGGTGTGCTCGGGGACGCTTTCGGGGGCGTCGGGGCGGGGGCCGGGCGCGGGCGGTGCCGGGTGGCGCGGGGCGAGTTCGACGACGGCACGGGCCGTGGGCCCGAAGGTGACGGCGACCCGGTCCGCGTGCCCCGGGTCGGGGGTGACCGTGACGGGCACGTCGACGGGGGGTGTCGCGGTGAGCCACCGGTCGAACCGCGCCCCGTGCACGGCGACCGCGCGCAGCCCGGGGGCGGCCGCCTCGGCCGCGTCCATCATGTGCCGGACGATCGTGGTGGCCGGGACGACCGGCCAGCGGTCCGCCTCGTCGGGCCAGCCGGGACGCTGCGGGAAGAAGCAGTGGTCCAGCAGGTACGGCATGGCACTCGTGGAGACGCGGACGGTGGTGGTGACGGGGGCAGGGACGAGCGGGGTGACCGGAGCCGGGACGGCGGGGGTGGCGGAGGCCGGGACGGCCGGGCTGGCGGGAGCCGGGGCGACGGGGGCGGGGACGGCCGGGCTGGCGGATGTCGAGGCGGCCGGGGTGACGGGAGCCGGGACGGCCTGGGTGACGGGAATCGGGGCGACCGAGGTCGGGACGGCCGGGGCGACGGGAGCCGGGACGGCCGGGGCCACGGAGGTCGGGGCGACCGAGGCCGAGGCGACGGGAGCCGGGACGGCCGGGGCCACGGAGGTCGGGGCGACCGAGGCCGAGGCGACGGGAGCCGGGACGGCCGGGGTGACGGAGGTCGGGGCGGCGGGGAGGGGGAGGTCGGAGGCGGGGCCGGGCGGCGCCGCCGGGCCCCCGGATCGGCGGTCGGCCGCGGTGATGAGCTCCGCCGCCGTGTCCGCGGTGTCCCGCAGCAGGGCGGTCAGCTCGGCCGCGGCCGGGAACCGGGTGGCGAGGTCGTCGAGGGGGGACGTGCCCTGGCGGGCCGGTGCCGAGGGGCGCGACGCGGTTCGGTCCGGCCGCAGTTCCGCTTGCAGGGCCTCCAGGCCCGGTCCGGCCAGGGACACCAGGGCTCCGTCGAGGTCGAGGCGGACGGGCGGGCGTCCCGGCGTACGCGCGGCGGCGTCCGGGCGGGGCACCTCAGCGTGGCCGACGGCGGCGCCCGGGCGGCCCGTCTCACCGTGGCCGACGGCGGCGCCCGGGCGGCCCGTCTCACCGTGGCCGACGGCGGCGTCCGGGCGGGGTACCGCCGGTGCGACGTGGGCCCCCGCCGTCCACAGGGCGGTGGCGACCCGGCGGAGCTGGGCCATGCCCGTGCGGTGGGGCGAGTTGGCGGCGACGGCGAGGTGGTCGCGGTCGCCGAGGGTGTCGTCGACGAGGGAGGCGAGCTGTCCGGGGCCGGCCTGGACGAAAGCGCGGTGTCCCGCCGCGTACAGCGCCTCGGTCAGCTCGCGGAAGCGCACCGGTTCCAGCAGGTGCCGTACGAACAGCTCGCGCACCGCCGTCTCGTCCCTCGGGAAGGGCGCCGCGGTCGTGCCGGACCACACCGGCACCCTCGGCGGGTGCAGCCGGAAGCGGCCGGCCGCCTCCTCGATGGGGGCGAGGTAGGGCTGGAGCATCGGGGTGTGGAAGCCGGAACGGAACGGCAGCACCTGGCAGAGCACGCCCTGGGCGCGGAAGGACCGGGCGAACCGCTGGACCGCCTCGTCCGGCCCGCACACCATCGACTGGTGGGGCGCGTTGTCGTGGGACAGCACGATCCCGGTGCCGGTCCAGGCGTCGGCCAGGGCGGCCAGGACCCGGTCGGCACCGGCGCCCACGGCGGCGAAGGCGAGGCCCGGCACGGACACCGCGTCCGGGTCGAACCCGGCCATGAACGCGTCGACCTCGGCGTCCGCGTACAGTCCCGCCGCCGCCATGGCGGTCCACTCGCCGACGCTGTGCCCGGCGACCGCGTCCGGCACGACCCCCATGCGGCGCAGCGCGGCGTCGAGCAGCCGTCCGACACCGACCACGCCGAAGCCGTGCCGTCCGACGTCGCCGACCCGTACGTCCGTGTCGGCGCGGGTGAGCGGCGGCAGGCCGAAGTGCTCCGCGACGTCGTCGGCGCGAGGCGTGAAGTCGCTCTCCAGACCGGGGAAGACGAAGGCGAGCCCGCCCCGGCCGGGCCCGAGCAGCGGGGCGGGGCGGAACCAGACGTCGTTGCGGCCCTGCCAGGCACGGCCTCTGCCGACCGCGCGGCGGGCCAGGGCGAGCCGCTTGGCGGTGGGGTCCACGACGCCCAGGCGCACCGGGCCGGCGTCGGGGTGCGGCCGCTCGGGGGCGAGGCCGCCGGCGAGCACCGTGGGGTCGTCGTGGTCGAGGAGGGCGGCGAGGCCGTCCTGGCCGTCGGCGGCGAGCAACAGGACCCGCTCGGGCTCGGCGGTCCGGGTACGGGCCCGGCGTCGTGCCGGTCGCGGGCCCGGCGCCTCCTCCAGCACCACGTGGGCGTTGATCCCGCCGAACCCGAAGGCGTTGACGGCCGCCCGGCGGACCGGTCGGGCCGGGCAGGTCTCCCAGGGCCGCGCCCGGGTCAGGGTGCGGAAGCGGGTGGCCGCGAGGGCGGGGTGGGGGTCGTCGCAGTGCAGGGTGGGCAGGAGGGTGGCGTGGTGGAGGGCGAGGGCGGCCTTGACCAGGCCCGCGACACCCGCGGCCGGCATGGTGTGGCCGATCATCGATTTCACCGAGCCGAGCACGGGCCGCTCCCCGTCCTCGGCCGTGGCCGGTCCGAACACGTCGGCGAGGGTGGTGAGTTCGGCGGTGTCACCGGCCGGTGTCGCGGTGCCGTGCGCCTCCAGCAGCCCGAGCGAGCCGGGTTCCGCCGGGTCGAGTCCGGCGGCCCGCCATGCCTGGCGCACGGCCCGTGCCTGGCCGCCGGGGTCGGGGGTGACCAGGCCGGCGGTACGGCCGTCGCCGGCCACGCCGGTCCCGCGGATCACCGCGTACACCCGGTCGCCGTCGCGTTCGGCGTCCGCGAGCCGCTTGAGGACGACGATCCCGGTGCCCTCGCCGATGAGGAGGCCGTCGGCGTCACGGTGGAAGGGCCGGCTGCGCTGGGACGGGGACAGGGCGCGCAGCTGCGAGAAGACGCTCCACAGGGTGATGTCGTGGCAGTGGTGGACGCCCCCGGCCAGCATCATGTCGCAGCGGCCGGTGGTGAGTTCGGTGACGGCCTGGTCGACGGCGACCAGCGAGGAGGCGCAGGCGGCGTCCACGGTGTAGGCGGGGCCGCGCAGGTCGAGCCGGTTGGCGATACGGGAGGCGGCGAGGTTGGGGACCAGGCCGATCGCGGCCTCGGGGCTGTCGGGGCCGAGCCGTTCGGTGAACGCGGCCCGCACCCGGTCCAGTTGGGCGGACGACAGCTCCGGCATCAACTCGCCGAGTGTGCGTACGAGTTGCCCGGCGGTACGCACCCGCTGGTCGAGCCTGACCAGGCCGGGGGTGAGGTAGCCGCCGCGGCCCAGGGTCACTCCGATCCGGTGCCGCTCGGGCAGCCGGTCGGCGCCGCCGGCGTCGGCGAGCGCGGCGGCGGCCACGTCGAGGGCGATGAGCTGGTCGGGTTCGGTGCCCGGCACGGAGGCGGGCATGATGCCGTACCGGGTCACCTCCACCTCGGCCAGCGCGTCCACGAATCCGCCGCGCCGGCAGTAGATCCGGTCGGCGACGGCGGGCTCGGCGGCGCTGCCGGGGTGGTAGTAGCCGGCGTCCCAGCGGCCGTCGGGGACGTCGCCGATCGCGTCCACGCCGTCGCGCAGGTTGCGCCAGTAGGCGTCGAGGCCCGCGGCGCCGGGCAGCAGTACCGCCATCCCCACCACGGCGACCGGGGTGTGTACCTGTGTCATCTCACCAGCCCGAGGCGGTGTAGACGACGGCGCGTGCCGAGCGGTCACCCCAGGCGAGTTCGCGGAGCAGGGCGGCGGTGCCCTCGTCCGGGTCGATCAGCCGTACGCCGCGGCGCGCGTACTCGCGGCCCAGTTCCTCGCCGACCATGCCGCCGTGCCGTCCGGCCGGTGCCCAGGGCCCCCAGTGCACGGTGAGCGCCCGGTGGCCGGTCCGCTCGGCCCAGTCGGTGCCCAGGCGTTCCAGGGCGTCGTTGGCGGCGGCGTAGTCGGCCTGCCCGCGGTTGCCGAGGACGGCGGCGACACTGCCGAACAGGACCGTGAACCCGGGTCCGTGGGGCAGGTCGGTCAGCGCGGTGAGCAGGGCGGCGGCCCCGGCGGTCTTCGTGCCGTAGACCCGCTGGAAGGAGTCGGTGCTCTTGTCGGCGATCAGCCGGTCCTCGATCACTCCGGCGGCGAAGACGACGCCGTCGAGGCGGCCGTGTTCGGCGTGGATCTCCTTGACCGCCTGGAGGGCGGCGTCCCGCTCGCGGAAGTCCACCGAGCGGTAGCGTGCCTCGCTGCCCAGGGCGGTGAGTTCGGCGAGGGTGGCGGTGATCTCCCGCTGGGCGAGGATCAGTTCGGCGGAGCGGCTGACCTCCGCCGGGCTCGACGAGCCGTCCCGGGCGAGCGCGGCACGCAGTTCGACGAGGGTGCGGGCGGCGGCGGTCCCGGGTGGTTCGGGTGCGGTGGCCGCGGGGGTGCGGCCGAGCAGTTCGATCCGGCAGCGGCTCGCCGCGGCGAGGGCGGTGGCGAACCGTGCGGTGATGCCACGGGCGCCGCCGACCAGCAGCACCACGGAGTCCCGGTCGAGGCCGAGCGCGGCGGCCTCGGCGGCACCCTCACCGGCGGGTCCGGCGCCGGTGCTGCCCAGCGGTCCCAGGGGCGCCGGGACCAGTTCGAGCCCGTGCCGCCCGCCGGTGGCCGTGCGCAGCACGACCGGGGCGGCCGGTTCGGGGGCGAGCAGTTCGGCGAGCAGGGCGTCGGCGACGGCGCCCGGGGTGGTGTCGGGGACGGTGACCAGCCGGGCCAGGGTGCCGGGGTACTCGCGGGCGACGGTGCGGAACAGGCCGTGCAGGCCCGCCGACCGGGACGCCTGCGCGCGGTCGGCGGGCTGCACGGCCAGCAGGGTGCGCGGGCCACGGGCGAGGGCCGCCTTGAGCACGGGGAACGCCTCGGGAAGCACCGGGAGCTCCGGACCGGGGAGCGCGCCCAGGTACAGCACGCCGTCGGCCCCGCCGTCCGCCTCGCCGAGGAGGTGGGTCCGGTCGGCCGCGACGGCGTCGGCACCGTGCGCGCGCAGCCGTGCGGCCAGCTCGGCCGCCGCTCCCCCGCCGTCCCCGAGGAGGACGAACCGTTTGCCGCGCAGGACGGTTTCGGGGGCGGCTGAAGGCGGCGGAAGGGGTACGGGGCGCAGCTCGCAGCGTTGCGGCGCCTCTCCGGCGGGTGTGATGACGGGTACGTCGGCGGTCTCCGGGCGGGTCGGAACGGTGCTGGGCCCCGCCCCCGTCACGGCCCCGGTGTCCCCGGCGGCCCCGGCGATCCGCGCGGTCAGCCACGCCGTCACAGCGGCCGCCGTCCGCGCCTTGGCCAGTTCCTCCAGCTCCGCGTCGTCCAGGACCTCCGAGCCGTCCGCGATGCCGAGGCGCCGGGCGAGTTCGCCCGCTATCTCGGCCCGCTTGATGGAGTCGATGCTCAGGTCGGCCTCCAGGTCGAGGTCCGGCTCGATCATGTCGACGGGGTAGCCGGTGCGCTCGCCGATGATCTCCAGGACGACCTGCTCGACGCTCGGTCGCGGTTCGGCGGCTCCGGCTCGCGGAGGCTCGGCCGCCTCGGTTGCGTGGGCGGCCGTCCCGGCTGCCCCGGTCGTCTCGGCCGTCTCTGGCCCCTCTGGCCCCTCTGGCCCCTCGGGCGGAGACGACGGCCGCGCCGCCGTCGGTCCTTCGAGCGCGGCCAGGGGCAGTCGCGCGGGCGCGGCCGGCGCCACGGGTGCCGCCGGGACCGTGCCCGGCGCGGCGCCGAAGTAGGTGAGCAGCACGTCCCGCTGGGCCGCGATCATCTCCCGGCTGGTGCGCAGGAACTCGGAGATCAGCGCGTCCCGGTCGGCCGGGGCGCCGTTTGGCGGGTTCGTCGTCACGGTCGTCTCCACGACTCGTCGGGCCGGTGCGAGGGCACCGGGGAGGGGTGCTCCGTCGGCGGTGCGCACGAGGTGCCCGTCGACCGTCCAGCCGGGCCGCCGTGGCGCCGGTGTCCGCAGCGCGTCGACGGCGTCGCGGCCCTGGAGGAGCCAGGCGGCGCGCACCGGGAGCCCGGCGGCGGCCAGCCTGGCCAGGGCGTCCAGCCAGCCCGGCAGGCCGCTGTCGGCGCGGGGCTCGCAGGCGACGGTGCGATGCGGGCGGTCGCCCAGGATCTGTCCGACGAGCCGGGTGAGGACCGTCCCGGGGCCCGCCTCCACGAAGATCCGCGCCCCCGCCTCGTACATGCCCTCGATCTGGGCGGCGAAGGAGACCGGCGAGCCGATCTGAGCGGCGAGTTCGGCGCGTACGGCGTCGGGGTCCGCGGGGTAGGGGGCGGCCGTGCGGTTGGCCCACACGGGGAACTCGGGGGCCCGTACCTTCTTGTCCTCGAGGACCTTGGCGAACCGCTCCCCCGCGGCGGCCACCACCGGGCTGTGGAAGGCACAGGCGACCGGGATACGGCGGGCCGTGAGCCCTGCTTCGCGCAACAGGCGTACGGCGGTCTCGACTTCGCTCGTGGGACCCGATATCACCGACTGCTCGGGCGAGTTGTGGTTGGCCACGACGACCGACCCGGGCGCCCCGGCGTCACGCAGTGCGCGGGCGACCCGCGCGGCACCGGCTCCGACGGCGGCCATGGTGCCGGGTTCCTCGCCCGCGGCCGCCAGGATGGCGCTCGCCCGCTCACCGCTCAGCTCCAGGAGCGTCTCGGCGTCGAGCGCGCCGGCCGCGCCGAGGGCGGCCAGTTCGCCGTAGCTGTGTCCGGCCGCGAGGTCCGGGGTGACGCCCGCCGCGGTGAGGAAGGCGTGCGCGGCGAGGCCCGTGATGCCGAGCGCGGGCTGCGCGGCCCGGGTGTCGGTGAGGGCGGCGCCGTGGCGCGCGCGGGCCTCCTCGCCGAACGCGGCGGGCGGGTACAGGGTGTCGGCGTGCGCGCGGCCGAGGTGCAGGTAGTACCGCAGCTCGGGCAGGGCGACCAGCAGGTCCGCGAGCATGCCGGGCCGCTGGCTGCCCTGGCCCGGGAAGAGGAAGGCGACCTTGGCGTCGCCGGGGGCGTCACGGTCGGCGTCACCTGCTGCGGCACCGGCCGCGGGATCGGCGGGGTGGGGGTCGGACCGCGGATCGTGCTCGCCGGGCCGGCCGCCAGCCGCCGGATCGTCCGCGCCGGAGCGGATACCCGCCGCCGGATCGTCCGCGCCGGAGCGGACGCCCCCCGCCGCGCCGGTCTCGCCCGAGCGCAACCCCGCAGCCGAACCGTCCTCGCCGGAGCGGATGCCCTCCGCCGCTTCGGTCTCGCCCGAGCACGTGCTCGCGGCCGAACCGTCCTCGCCGGAGCGGACGCCCCCCGCCGCGCCGGTCTCGCCCGAGCACGTGCCCGCGGCCGAACCGTCCTCGCCGGAGCGGACGCCCCCCGCCGCGCCGGTCTCGCCCGAGCACGTGCCCGCGGCCGAACCGTCCTCGTCAGAGGGTACGGCCGCGGACGAACCGTAGCCGCCGGAGCTGATGGCCGCCGCCGACGACTCGTCCTCGCCGAGATGGATGCCGGCCGCCGGGTCCTGCTCGCCCGCGAGGACGCGCCGTAGCTGGCCGATGAGATGGTCCACGTCCCGGGCCACGAGTGCCGCCCGCACCGGTTCGTCGGAGGTGTCCGCGCGGCGGGCCGCGGCGAGCGCCAGGTCGCGCAGGCGCCAGGGGCGGCCGTCGGTCTCGGCGGCCCGCAGCACCTCGGCGACGTCGCGGTGGGCCGCCGCCGTGTCCCGGCCCCGGAAGAGGAACAGCTCGGCGGGCCAGGCGTCCAGGGTCTGTCTCGGCGCCACGCCGTCCGTGTGGGCGCCGAGCACGGCGTGGAAGTTGGTCCCGCCGAACCCGAACGCGCTGACTCCGGCCAGGCGTTCCGCGGCGGGAGCCGTCCAGGGCCGGGCGTGGGTGTGGAAGGCGAACGGGCTGTTCGCCTCCGACCAGGCCGGGTTGGGGCGTTCCAGGTGCAGGGTGGGCGGTTTGACGCCGGTGTACAGGGCCAGGGTGGTCTTGATCAGGCCCGCGAGTCCGGCGGCACACTTGGTGTGCCCGATCTGCGACTTGACCGAGCCGAGCGCGCAGCCGCCCGCCGCGGCCCCGGCCTCGGTGAACACCGCGTCGAGCACACCGAGTTCGGTACGGTCCCCGACGACGGTGCCGGTGCCGTGCGCCTCCACCAGCCCGACCTCGGCGGGCGAGACGCCGGCGTCGCGGTAGGCGCGCAGCAGGGCGGCGCGCTGGCCTTCGGGACGGGGCGCGGTCAGGCCGAGGGAGCGGCCGTCGCTGGCCGAGCCGATCCCCTTGATCACGCCGTAGACGCGGTCGCCGTCGCGCTCGGCGTCGGCGAGCCGTTTGAGGACCACGCAGGCCACGCCCTCGCCCAGGGCGATGCCGTCGGCGGAGTCGTCGAAGGCGCGGGACCGGCCGGTGGGCGAGAGGGCGTGCACGGAGGAGAACAGGACGAAGTCGTTGATGCCGTTGTGCAGGTCGGCCCCGCCGCACAGCACCACGTCGCTGCCGCCGGAGACGAGTTCCTTGCAGGCCACGTCGAGCGCGGCGAGGGAGGAGGCGCAGGCGGCGTCGACGGTGTAGTTGGCGCCGCCGAGGTCCAGGCGGTTGGCGATGCGGCCGGAGATGACGTTGGCGAGCATGCCGGGGAAGGAGTCCTCGGTCAGCCGGGGCAGCTGGGCCCCGATGCCCTCGGGGACCTCGCCGTAGTACGACGGCAGGACGGCGCGCAGGGTGACGGCGTTGGACAGGTCGCTGCCCGCCTCGGCGCCGAAGACGACCGAGGTGCGCGACCGGTCGAAGGCGCGGCCCCGTTCGCCATACCCGGCGTCGTCCAGGGCTCTGCGGGCGGCCTCCAGGGACAGCAGCTGCACCGGCTCGATGCTGCCGAGGGAGGCGGGCGGGATGCCGTAGCTCAGCGGGTCGAAGGGGATGCGCGGCAGGAAGCCGCCCCACTTGGACGCCGTCGCGCCGGCCGTGTGGTGCACGGCCGGGTCCCAGCGGTCGGCCGGGACCTCGGTGACGGCGTCGTGTCCGGCGACCACGTTGGCCCAGAAGCCGGCGAGGTCGGGGGCTCCGGGGAACATGCAGGCCATGCCGACCACGGCGACGTCGAGGGGTTCGGCGGGCGGCGGTTCGGGGGCCCGCGGGGCGGCCGGCCGCGCGCAGCGGGCGGTGAGCAGGTCGGCGGCGCCGTCGGTGACCGCGTGGTGCAGCCGGGCGACGGTGGTCGTCGCCGAGCGCAGCGCGACGACGTCGCCGGCCATGAACATCCCGTCGCTGAGCTGCCGTCGCTCGTCCACCGCGGTCAGCTCGCCCCGGGCCGAGCGCTCGACGCCCTTGCTGGCGAGGCGCAGCCGCCCCACGTTGAGCCGCTCCAGCGCCTCCCACAGCTCACGGTCGGGGGTTCCGGACGCGCGCAGCCGTGCCTCGTGGTCCCGGTACCCGGTGGTGAAAGGGCTGGGGACGCAGCGGGTGGCGTGACCGGGTGCCGTCTCCAGCAGGGCGGTGGAGGTGGCGGCCAGGACCTGCCGCTGGAAGAGCGGCTGGATCGCACCGCGGGCCACGGCCTCCTCGGTGAACAGGTAGGCGGTGCCCATGAGGACGCCGACGGCGGCACCCCGTGCGGTGAGGGGGGCGGCCAGGGCCGCGGCCATCGCGGCGGACCGCTCGTCGTGGATGCCGCCCGCGAGGAACACCTCCAGCTCCTCCGCGGTGCCGTCGGCTGTGCCGGGCTCGGCCAGGAACTCCTCCAGTACGGCGAGTTGGGCCTCCCAGAGCGGAAAGGAGTGGCGCGGGCCCACGTGGCCGCCGCACTCGGAGCCCTCGAAGACGAAGCGGCGCGCCCCGGCCCGCAGGAACTGCCGCAGCAGGCCCGGCGAGGGCACGTGCAGGAACGTGCGGATCCCGGCGCGCTCCAGCGTCTGCGCCTGCCCGGGGCGTCCGCCCGCGATGACCGCGTGCGTGGGGCGCAGCTCCCGTACGGCCTCCAGCTGGGCGTTCCTGATCTCCTCGGGCGCGAACCCGAGCACGCCCACGCCCCAGGGCCGTCCGTCGAGCACGGCACGCGCCCCGGTCAGCATCTCCCGGGTCCGCCCGCCGTCGGCGAGGGCCAGCGCCAGGAAGGGCAGCGCACCGTCCCCGGCGACGGCGGCGGCGAAGGCCGCCTGGTCGCTGACCCGCGTCATGGGCCCCTGCGCGACCGGCAACCGGGTACCGAGCGCCCGGCTCATGCCCGACCCCGGCCGCAGGGCCGCGACCGCGGCGGAGGCGTTCGTCGGGAGGTCGGCAGGGGGGCTGGTCAGCACCCCGGGCTCGCCGCCCGGTGTCGTTGCCGGCCCGCCGTCCAGCGGCACTCCAGGCCCCGCGTTCCACGACACTCCCGGCCCGCCACGCCCCGGTAGCGCCACGGCGTCCTCGACGCCGACGACCTCCTCGATCGCCGCCCGCAGCCCGCGCACCGTCCCCCGCACGTCACCCCACCGGTCGGCGAAGCGGGCGGCGAGGAAGCCGTCCTGGCCCACCGGGAGCAGGCGGCGGCGCGGGTCCCGCGCACCGATCAGGGCCGCGACCGCGCCGGGATCGTCGGGCGGGGGCGGGACGTCGGGGCCGCGCCTGCGCAGCACCCGGTGCCCGGCCACGACCACCGTCTCGGAGCCGTCAAGGGAGCGCAGTGCGGCCCGTACCGCCTCCGGCAGCCGTGACTCGGTCAGCAGGGCGAGTTGGCTGTCGAGGACGACGCCCGCCGCCCCGCCGGCCACGGCGGCCGCGGCGGTGTGCGGCCCGATGCCACCGCAGGCCCAGACCGGTACGTCCACCCCCTCTTCGCCCAGCAGGAGTTGAAGCAGCACGAAGGTGCTGGTGCCGCCGACCCGGCCGCCGCTCTCGGCACCTCGGGCGATCAGCCCGTGAGCCCCCGCGCGGGCCGCATAACGCGCCTGCGCCAGATCGGTGACCTCGACCAACACCCTGTACCTGGGGGCGACTTCGGTGACACTCCACGGCGCGTCGACGGCCAGGACCACGGTGTCCGGGCCGCCGTCGAGGTCGGCGGGTCCGAGGGTGCAGCGGCCCGTCACCCGTACGCCGTAGGGCCCCGGCGCCGTTCTTCTCAGTCTGGTCAGTTCCTCGCGAGATCTTCGGTCGCCGTCGCCGAGGTCGAGGATGCCGAGCGCACCGGCGGCACAGGCGGCCGCGGCGAGCCCGGCGTCGGGTTCTCCGAGGGGGGTGAGGCACAGGATCAGGTCATGGGCGCGCACGGGCGAGGTCATGATGCTCCGAAGAATCGGCAAGACAGCACGGTGGGGGGTGTGCGGCAGGACTCTCTGGTGCGAGGCACCGGAACCTAGCGAGGCACTTACTGACGGGTCAATAAGGCATCGGTCTTTTCGCGGGCGGTGGCATGGATCCAGCCAGTCCGCTGAACCCTCAACAACCGCTGGAAAGGCGCTAATTGACGGTTCATCACCCTTGCGGTGCGCGCACCGCGACGCCGGTGTCACGGCGCTCCTCCGCCGGCACGCCCGACCACCGGACCTGTTCACCGGCCCCTCACCGGCCGGCAACACCGCGCGCCCGGAGCCCGCCTCACGTGAATTCACGATGACGCGCACCCGGTGACTCGATCCGGGCACGCGTCACGCCCCACCGGGCTCACACGGACATCGCCACCCGCCCGTACCCGGGCCGGCCTCTCGCGTGCTCAGTCGAGCGGCAGGGGCGGGCCCGACTCCGCGGGCACGGGGGCGAAGGCACCGGAAAGCGTCGGCACGGCTCCGCCCGCCCGGCTCCGTCCCGGTCGGGGGCCCGCCCGCCGGACCCGCGCATGGCCATCAGCGCACAGGACGCCGTGTGCGCACGCCGATCCGAACCACCGACGCCCGCGCTCGGACGGCTCGAACCGCTCGGACCGCTCGGACCTCACGGACACGGACCGCTCGGACCTCACGGACCTCACGGACCTCACGGACCTCACGGATCTCACAGGCCCCACGGACCACTCGGACCACTCGGACCGGATGCCTCTGGCCGATGGCCGCACGCCCTTCACGGCCGGCTCGACGCGGACGCCCCTGACCGGTTCTCCGGCCGGCTTGCCCTGATCCCGTCGGCCGCCGCCGGCCTCAGGCGAAGGCGCGGACGGCCGCCCGCGCTCCCGCGTCCCGCCCGGCCGCGGTGCGGCGAGCCGTACCCCCGCCACCGGCCCGGACTCCAGGACCCGCCCCTGCCGGCCGGAGCCGGCGCGGGCCGCGAGCACCACGCGCACCACTCCGGCGCCGCCCACCGGGACGAGCGCGAGACCGCCGCTCAGGCGCGGCGGGACTTCACCGCGGACCGTCGGGCCGGACGCCACCTCTCCGGGGCGCAGGACGCAGGCGGACACCACGACGGCACGCGTGCCGGTGCCGGCGGCCAGGCAGAGTCCGGGGTCGGTGGCGCTGTGCAGCAGCCCGTCGCCCCGGTACGGCCACCGTTGCGACCGGGCGGACGAGCACCGCGCCGGACGGACACCGGTACCGGGCTCGACCCTGCCGCCGCGGACGTCGAGGCAGCGGCCTGAGCCGAGGCCGCGCAGCCGGCCGTGGGCGACCGCGACCGGTCCGCCCGCGGAGGCGGCGGACGGCCCGGCGGCGGATGACCTCCCGCCCGTGACCTCGGGGGCGCCAGGTGCATCCGTGGCACCCGGGGTGGCGGCGCGGGCACGGCCCGCCGGGGCGGCCCAGGTGACGCCGGGCGACGGGACACCGTTGTCGTCGGACCAGCTTCTGGCCACCAGCACGGTCGTGAGCAGCGCGAGCGCGGTGAGGCCGACGCCGAGCGCCAGGGCGGTGCGCCGGCCGCCCTCGGGTGCCGTGCGGTGCCGGCCGCCGGCCGCCCGCCGTTCCGCTCGCGGTGGCGGCGCGGGCTCCTGGGGGGCGCCCCCGGTGGGGCGGGAGTCGAGGTAGCGGCGGGCGCCCCAGCCGAGCACGGCCTCGGCGAGCAGGACACCCAACGGGCCTTCGAAGTGCCCTAGTTGTTCGGCTGCCTGTCGGCAGTACCGGCACCCCGTCAGATGCCGTTCCAGATCGGGGTGCACCGGGCCGCCGCGGTGAATGGACACGTCCAGAAGACGGTTGTGGAAACGGCATTCGGCGGACGGCGCGAGTTCCCGGTGGGCGCGTACACAACCGGCCCGGAATTGCTCGCGCGCCTGCTCGCGGGCGACCGTGGCGGTGCCGGTGTCCAGCCCCGACAGACCAGCGGGAATGTTTATGTGTTCCGCCTCGACCTCGGTATGCCACAGAAGGCATTGGGCCGCGTCGGGCAGTGCGCGGAAAGCGCGTTCGGCGAGCCGGCGCCTTTCGGAAGTGCCGGGTGCCGTCGCGCGCAGGCCGCGGCCGCCGGTGGGCTTGCGCAATTCCGGTACGACCACGCAGGCACCCTCGTCGGCGGCCCACGCGCGGACGGTGTCGCGGACGGCCGCGAGCAGCCGCGGGCGCAGGGGGCCGTCGGCGGGCTCGCCCGCCGGCCGGCCGAGCACCCGGTGGAACGCGGCGGCGGCCACCAGGTGGGCGTTGGGCCCGGCCGCGGCCAGGCAGACGACCGCGTAGTCGCAGGTGGCGCGCCAGTGGCGGGCCAGCAGGAGGGCGACGGCGTGGTGCCGTCCGGCGGCCGGGCCGGTCAGCCGGGCGACCAGGTCCCGGTCGGACTCACCCCGCGGTGGTCCGGGGCGGGGCGGGAACGAGGGGTGTGGGGGGTGGGGGGACTGCACGGAGCACCATGTCCTTTCCATCCGCGGAACGGCTTCCGAAATGCCGTCCGGCGGGAATGCAGCGCCTGATTGGTGCGTACCAGAGGGGCCTTGACCTCGCCGTTCGGTGTCGCACGGTCCCGGCCTTCGCCTCCTCACGGGAGGGCTCACCCTGGCACAGGCTACTCACGGGAAACAAGGCGACCGAATGACCCGGCCTCAAATCCCGGAGAACCGGCAATGGTTACCAGCGGTATGCACACGCGAAGTGATGCGACGGTCGCAGAACGGTCGACAGTCGTGCACGGAAAGGCCGTTCGGTGCACGCAATCCGCCTCTGCCGCTCGGCCCCCTGCGTTCTGCCCGCTCGGCTCCCCGGCGTTGCTCCACAGCCGGTTCCCACGTTTCTCCCGGCGGGCTCTCATGGACGTGCCGCAGCATGACCGCATGATCGTCCCCCACGCCCCGGCGGCCCTCGCCACCACTCCCGCCCCTCGCCCCGCCCCTGCCTCCGCCTCCGTTCCCGCTCCAGCCCCCGCCGCCGCCCGTCCGGTGCGCAAGGCGGTCGTCCCGGCCGCCGGGCTCGGCACCCGGTTCCTGCCCGCGACCAAGGCGACTCCGAAGGAGATGCTGCCCGTCGTCGACAAGCCGGCCATCCAGTACGTCGTGGAGGAGGCCGCCGCGGCCGGGCTCGTCGACATCCTGATGGTCACCGGCCGGCACAAACGGGCCATCGAGGACCACTTCGACCACGCCTTCGAGCTGGAGCAGGCGCTGGCGGCCAAGGGCGACACCGTGCGTCTGGACGCCGTGCGCGATCCCGCGCGGCTCGCCGACATCCACCACATCCGCCAGGGGGACCCGCTCGGGCTCGGGCACGCCGTACTGTGCGCCCGCCACCACGTCGGGGACCAGCCCTTCGCCGTGCTGCTCGGGGACGATCTGATCGATCCGCGCGAGACCCTGCTCAGCCGCATGCTGGACGTCCGCGACCGGTACGCGGGCAGCGTGGTGGCGCTGATGGAGGTGGAGCCGGAGCTGATCGGCCTCTACGGCTGCGCGGCGGTCGAACCCGCCGAAGACGGGGAGGAGGGGGTCGTACGGGTCACGGGCCTGGTCGAGAAGCCGGCCCCCGGGCAGGCGCCGAGCCGCTACGCGGTGATCGGGCGCTACGTCCTCGACCCCGCCGTCTTCGGCGTCCTGGAGCGCACTGCGCCCGGGCGCGGCGGCGAGATCCAGCTCACCGACGCCCTCCAGGAGCTCGCCGCCGCCGGCACGGTGCACGGAGTCGTGTTCGACGGACTGCGCTACGACACCGGCGACAAGGCCGACTACCTGCGGACGGTGGTGCGGCTGGCCTGCGCCCGCCCGGACCTCGGCCCCGCGTTCGCTCGGTGGCTCCGGGACTTCGTGGCGGACCTCGACGGCGAAAGCGACGGTGACCGCGACGGCGACCGCGACGGCGACCGCGAGACCGCCGTCGAAGGGATCACCGCGCGGGAAGGCCGCCGGGCCGCCTGAACCGGCGGCGGAGCACAGCGGAATGGGGCCCGGCCGGACCCCTTCGCCCTCCCCCGTACGGCCCGGCCCCGGACCGCGGCCGTCCGCTCAGCCGTTGGGACGCAGGGTCCACACGACGGTCATCTCGCCGGTCACGGCTCCGTCCGCGCGCCGGATCTCGATCGCCACGGGGAACTCGGGCCGCTGCCCCGCGTCCAGTTCGGCCACGACGTCGGCGGCCGGGCGGCCCAGCGTCGCGGTCGCCGTGACGGCGCCCATGGCGAGCTTCTTGTAGGCGATCTCGGCGCGCACGGCGAGCGGCACGGCGCGCGCGAGCTGGTCACCGAACGCGGCCAGCACGATGGCGCCGCTGGCCGACTCGCCGAGCGTGAACATCGCGCCGGCGTGCGGGCCTCCCACGTGGTTGTGGTAGGCGTCCTGGTCCGGCAGGGACACCACGGCCCGGTCCGGGGAGGTCTCGAGGAACTCCAGGTTCAGCGTCCGGGCCATGGGCACGGTGGCGGCGAGCATGTCGCCGATCGACATCTGGTCTGCGCTCATGCCGTCATGTTACTCACGAGTAGCCGGGCCTGGCCAGAGCGGGGCCCGGTCCGCTGCAGCCCTGACGAGGCCCGGTGACCGAATCGTTTCCGCGGCGCCGCTAGTGTGGGCGCCCATGTGGCCAGGACAGCAGCCGCCCGGGGGCGAGCAGAACCCGCAGCACAACCCGCAGCAGAACCCGTACCAGCAGCCGGGGTACCAGCAGCCGAATCCGTATCAGCAGCCCGGCTATCAGCAGCCCGGACCCCAGCAGCCCGGTTACCAGCAGCCGGGCCCGTACGCCCAGCAGCAGCCGCAGTGGGGCGCGCCGACGCCCGCGGGCGCCCCGCAGCCCTCGCCGGCCGGCGGTGGTGGCGGTGGCGGGAACCGCACGAAGGTCGTCGCGATCGTGGCGGCCGCGGCCGTGGTGGTGGCCGCGGGCGTGACCGGGTTCCTGGTCCTGGGCGGCAAGGACAAGAAGGACGAGGCGGACAAGCCGAGCAGCCCGGCCTCGTCGTCGTCCAGCCCGAGCGCGTCCGCTTCCGACGACGACCCGCGCGGCGGGGACACGGACAAGCCGACGATCGCCGGCTGGAAGGTCGTGGTGAACCCCAAGTGGGGAGTCGCCTTCGACGTGCCGCCGGAGTGGGAGGTGCAGGCCACCGGTCTCGCGGTCAACTTCGACTTCCCGAAGTCCGAGAAGGACAAGGGGATCACGATGTCGGGCCTGGCCGAGTACAAGTCCAAGTGGTGTACGTCCGACGACGACAAGGACGGCCGTACCGAGGACACTCCGCTGGCGGTCGTGGGCACCAAGGGCGCGAGCGGCGCCAAGAACACGGACGAGATCGCGGTCAACACCGCGCCCTGGTGGGTGTACGGCGCGTACACCATGCCGGACAAGAAGAGCATCACGTGGGACAAGAAGGCCACGTCCTTCACGACCACGTCGGGGATCGAGGGCAGCTACGCCTGGGCCCGGTCGACCGACACCCCGCACAAGGGCAAGTGCGCCTCCGACGGGCAGTCGCTGACGTTCGGCTTCCAGAACTCGCTGCACAACTACGTGTCGTTCGACTTCTACGGGGCCACCGGCGTCAAGGGCGAGGTCTCCAAGGCGACCGTCCTGAAGGTGCTCGGCACGATCCGGCTGCACGGCACCCCGACGAACGACTGAGCCGCCCGGTGTTCCGGCCCCCGTGACGACGGCGGGCCGGAACACCTCGGACGTCGGGCCCGGCCGAGCCGGCCCTCCCTGTCCTCTCCCCAGTCGCGCATGTGTCGTGCGCATCGGGTGGGGAGAACAGCGGTGGACACCAGCGCCATGCCGTCCGCCATCTACGACATCCGCGCCGAGCCCGTTCCGAACGCCATGGGTTCCGCCCGCCGCCGGCTCGCCTACCTCTACGACACCGAGGGCCGGCGCCTCCTCCTGCCGCACTTCGACGACTGGCAGCTGGACAACCCGCCGGCCGAGGTCGCCGGTCTGCTGGCCGTCGGTGCCCCGTACCGCGGCATGGCGTGGGCGCGCCGACCGGAGGTGGAGGCGCTGATCCGGCGACGGGCGGCGCACCGCAGGGCCTGGCTGTGGGCGGTCTACGGGGCGCTCATCGTCTTCGGGTGCATGGGTCCCGTCCGGCGGACCATGTGGATGGGGCATGAGACACCGATGAGCGCCGTGGTTCAGGATGGGTCCATGGCAACCGTCCTGGCATTCCACGCGCATCCGGACGATGAGGTATTGCTGACGGGTGGCACCCTCGCTCGGGTCGCGGCCCATGGGCACCGCGTGGTGATCGTGGTGGCCACGGATGGCCTGATGGACGCTGCCCCGCAGGGTGAGGCGCCGCGCCTGGGCGAACTCCGTGCGAGTGCGGCCGTGCTGGGCGTGGCACGCGTGGTGCACCTGGGATACGCAAACAGCGGACACGGCGCGATCCTCTATCCGGATCCACCGGACCGCGCTCGCTTTGTCCGGGCGGACACCGAGGAAGCGGCCGAGCGGCTGGCCGCCGTCCTCCGCGAGGAGTGCGCAGAGCTGCTCCTCAGCTACGACGCCAACGGTGGATACGGCCACCGCGATCACGTCAAGGTGCACGAGGTCGGCAAGCGTGCCGCCGAGTTGGCCAGGGTTCCTCGCGTGTTGGAGGCGACTATGCCGCGCGATGTCGTGGACCGTCTGACGAAACTGGTCCGCCTGCTGAGGATCCCGTTCCGGTTCGACGCGGACGCGCTGCGCACCGCCTACAGCCCGCGCGCGGCCATCACTCACACGATCGATGTCCGTGGGTTCGCCGGGCAGAAACAGGCGGCACTTGCCGCGCATCGCTCAGAGGTATCGGGGACTGGCCGGCTTGCTCCCCTGATGAGGATGCTGGTTCGTCTTCCGGCCCCCGTCTTCGGGTGGCTGCTCGGCACGGAATGGTTCGTCGAGGCCGGGGCAACGACCACAGGAAAGACCGTCGGCGACATCTTCCAGCAGACGTCGTAGCGCCTGGCGCTGTGGGCGCTGGCCTGCGCGAACATTCATGGTGAGGCCTTGCCGGGCCAGACCGCTTTCCCCGTGGTTTCCCGTGGTTCCCCGCTCGATCCGGTGCGCCTGTGGTGCGAACCGCGTGGCGTCAGGGGCTCTGCTCGCGAGGCGCGTTGATGTCTGTGCCCACCACGCGGGCGGCCGTCACCCCGCTCTCGTCAGCCGATGCCGAAAGCGCCGTCGGGGGGCTCGGGTGAGGGTACGGCCTCGGCGTCCGCGACCGGCCGGGCCGCACCGATGAACTCCCTGAGTGCCGGGCCGTGTTCGATGCGGGCGGGGAAGACGTCGGCGGCCGTGCGCCGGGCCACGGCGGCCGTGTCGAGCGGCCGGTGCGAGGCCACGAGCACGGCGTTGCCGAACCGCCGGCCGCGCAGCACGCCCGGCTCGGCGATCAGCGCGAGGTGGTCGAACAGCGCGGCGAAGGCGGCCAGTTGGGAGCGCAGGAAGGCGAACGGCGCGGCGTCGGCGAGGTTGGCCAGATAGACCCCGTCGGGGCGCAGGACGCGTTCGGCCTCCCGCGCGTAGCCGAGCGAGGTGAGGTGGGCCGGGACCCGTGAGCCGCCGAACACGTCGGCGATCAGCACGTCCGTCGAGTCGTCCGGCGCGGCCTCCAGCCAGGCCCGCGCGTCGGCGGCGTGCAGGACGACTCCCGAGCCCTCCGGCAGCGGCAGGTGCTCCGTGACCAGTTCCAGCAACCCCCGGTCGGCCTCGACCACGTCCTGCCGCGACCCCGGCCGGGTGGCGGCGAGGTAGCGCGGCAGGGTCAGCGCTCCCCCGCCGAGGTGCACCACGTCCAGCGGCCGCCCGTCCGCGGCGACGGTGTCGAGCACGTACCCGAGCCGCCGCGTGTACTCGAACTCCAGGTGCGCGGGCTCGTCGAGATCGACGTACGACTGCGGCGCCCCGTCCACGGTGAGCAGCCAGGCCCGCTCCCGGTCGACGTCCGGCATCAGCTTGGCAGTCCCGTGATCGACGCCCCGGGTCACAGGCATGGCTTCACTCACCCCCTCATTGTCCCCGGCACCCCGGGCCGGGGACCGCGCGGGGTTGCCGCCGGGCGGCGGGGGCGGACGCGGGGCGGCTCCGGACTCCTACGGCAGCACGAGACGCCGGGGGCCCGGCCCCGGGCTCAGGACCGAACCCGGGCCCGGCCCCGCACGGCGGCACAGGACACGGGTACCGGCCCGGGACGCCTGGACACGACACGCGGCCTTCCCCACCCCTCAACAGCAGGGGGCAGACGCACGAACGCCTCCGCACGGCTGCAGGCGGGACGCCACAGACGCACCCCCGGCCCGGGGGTGACCCGCAGGCCCGGACCCCGGCGGCGGCCCGGGCGCGGGCGCCTCCCAGAGGGCAAGAGGCGACACACGGCCCGCGGCCCGCAGTCCGCTGCTGTCCACCGCTCGACGAGAGCCCGGGGCCGCAGGACGGCACGGGAACCGGGCCCAGCTCCGGACGCCGGGAGACGGCATCCGGCACCCGGCACCCCGCACCCCGCACCGCATAACCCGCGCCCCGCGCTCCCGGCCCCTACTCCCCCACCGTCAGCACCGTCCCCGCCCCCACCGTCCTGCCGCCCTCGCGGATGGCGAAGCCGAGGCCCGGCTCCAGGGGGACCTCGCGCCCCAGTTCGACGGTCATCTCGACCGTCTGGCCGGGGCGGGCGACCGGCGCCGTGGTGAGTTCGATGTCGCCCACGACGTCAGCGGTGCGGATGTAGAACTGCGGCCGGTAGCCGGAGGCGACGGGGGTCGTGCGGCCGCCCTCCTTCCCGGACAGCAGGTAGACCCGGGCCGAGAACCGCCGGCTGGGGACCACGCTGCCCGGCGCCGCGACGACGTGCCCGCGCCGGACCGCGCCCCGGGGCACACCGCGCAGCAGCAGCGCCACGTTGTCCCCGGCCTGCGCCTCCGTCATCGGCTTGCCGAAGGTCTCCAGACCGGTGACCACGCTCTCCACGTCGGCGCCGAGCACGGCGACCCGGTCCCCCAGGCGGAGCGTCCCTCGCTCGACGGCGCCCGTGACGACCGTGCCGCGGCCGGTGATCGTGAGCACGTTCTCCACCGGCAGCAGGAAGGGCGCGTCCAGGTACCGCTCGGGCATGGGCACGTAGGTGTCCACCGCGTCGAGCAGCGCCTCGATCGACGCCGTCCAGCGCGGGTCGCCCTCCAGGGCCCGCAGCCCGGAGACCCGTACGACGGGCACGGCGTCCCCGGGATAGCCCTGCGCGGTCAGCAGGTCGCGGACCTCAAGCTCGACCAGGTCGGCCAGGACGGCGTCCTCGCCGTCGTCGACGGCGTCGGCCTTGTTGAGGGCGACGACGATGTGGTCGACACCCACCTGCCGGGCGAGCAGCACGTGCTCGGCGGTCTGCGGCATGATCCCGTCGAGCGCGGAGACGACGAGGATCGCCCCGTCGAGCTGCGCGGCCCCGGTGACCATGTTCTTGACGTAGTCGGCGTGCCCGGGCATGTCGACGTGCGCGTAGTGCCGGGTGTCGGTCTCGTACTCGAGGTGCGCGATGTTGATGGTGATGCCGCGGGCGGCCTCCTCCGGCGCCCGGTCGATGCGGTCGAACGGCACGAAGGTGCCGGTGCCGCGCCCGGCCAGGACCTTGGTGATGGCGGCGGTCAGGGTGGTCTTGCCGTGGTCGACGTGACCCATGGTGCCGATGTTCAGGTGCGGCTTGGTGCGTACGTAGGCCGTTTTGGACATGGCTGTACCTCGGAGCCTCTCCGGTCGTACGGGAACGCGGGACCCCGGGAACCGGCCGACCCTCCCCCTGCGGGGTCCGCCGGACGTTCCGGAGAGGGTCAGCTTCGGGCGCCGTCGACAGCGGCCGCGAGGATCGGGACGGCAGCCTTCGGCGCATCCGCGACGGCGGATGCTGCGAGGAGGAAGGCGTACCGGAACATGGCGACGATCATCGCCGAAGGGCCGCCCGGCGTCGAATGGTTTTCCGGGGAGCCCTGCCGCCCGTCAGCGGGCCGTGCCGCCCGTCAGGGGCCGATGTTCTTCAGCGCCTCGCGGACGGTCAGCGGGGCGAACCTGCCCCGTTCCTGGGCCAGGAACCGGCGTACGGCCCCGGCGTCGGTCTTGGCGTACTCGCGCAGAGCCCAGCCGATGGCCTTGCGGACGAAGAAGTCCTGGTGCCCTGACTGCAGCAGGCAGTAGGCGAACAGCCGCTCGGTGTCGGTGCGTTCCTTGTGGCGGAGCTGGTGCAGCAGGGCCGTGCGGACGGCCCAGAGGCCGTCGTCGGTGATCCAGACGTCCATCCGGGCCGCGAGCGCGGGATCGGCCGCGACCAGGGCGCCGACGACGTGCGCGGCGAGCAGGTCGACGGTGTCCCACCAGGGGACGGTGGTGACCAGGTGCCGGGCGACGGGCAGGAAGGCGGAGGAGCAGCGGGCCGCGTGCCGGCGCAGGTAGTCGACGGCGAAGTACTGGTACTCACGCTCGGGCAGCCGCCAGCAGCGCAGGGCGATCGCGGCGCAGTCGGCCTCGCCGGGCCGCGGCGTGCCGGCCAGGACGGCACGGGACAGGGCCCGGCGGTCCGGGGTGGGGATGCCGAGGAACGGTGCCACGTCCTTCATGTACGCCCGCATCGCACCGGCGCGCTCCGGATCGGCCGCCGCGGAGTAGGTGGCGGTGAGCCGGTCCAGCACGGCGTCGGCGAGGACGCTGCGCGGGACGTGCGGCGGGGCCGCGCCGGTGACGGTCATGACACGAACCATACGTTCGGCAGTGGACCGGCGGGCCACGAAGAATCGAACTGGCATTTGATGCGGCAGGGCGCCGATGCCTGTCCAAAAGGTCCGCGCGGGCCTCGGGGACGCGGGTTGCGACCCCTCCCGTACGGGCGTTACCTGGAAGTACGGCGGTGAAGCGAGCGCATGGGGCCACGGCACGGTCCGAGGGCCCGCGCCCTCCCGTGCGCCCTCCAGCGGCCCCCTCGCCGCCGTCGTCAAGCGCTCGACGCGGAGGTGACAGAAGGTGAAAGCCGTCGTCTACGAAGAGCCCTTCAGTGTGACGGTGAAGGATGTGTCGGATCCCCAGATCCAGCATCCCAACGATGTGCTCGTACGGGTCACGTCGACCGCGATATGCGGCTCGGACCTGCACATGTACGAAGGCCGCACGGCGGCCGAGTCGGGCATCGTCTTCGGACACGAGAACCTCGGCATCATCGAGGAGATCGGCAGCGGTGTGGCCTCCCTGTCCGTGGGCGACCGCGTCGTGATGCCCTTCAACGTCGCGTGCGGATTCTGCAAGAACTGTCTCGCCGGCAAGACCGGCTTCTGCCTGACGGTGAACCCCGGCTTCGCCGGCGGCGCCTACGGCTATGTGGCGATGGGGCCGTACAAGGGCGGCCAGGCGGAGCTGCTGCGGGTGCCGTTCGCCGACTTCAACTGCCTGAAGCTGCCGCCGGGCGACGAGTTCGAGACCGACTTCGTGCTGCTCGCCGACATCTTCCCGACCGGCTACCACGGCTGCGAACTCGCCCAGGTGTCCCCCGGCGAGAGCGTGGCCGTCTACGGCGCCGGGCCGGTGGGGCTGATGGCCGCCTACTCCGCGCTGCTGCGTGGCGCGGCGAAGGTCTTCTCCGTCGACCGGGTGCCCGAGCGGCTCGCGAAGGCCGAGGAGATCGGGGCCATCCCGATCGACTTCACGCAGGGCGACCCGGCGGAGCAGATCAAGGAACAGACGGGAGGCGAGGGGACCGACAAGGGCGTGGACGCGGTCGGCTACCAGGCCCAGGCGCACGACGCCAGCCACGAGGAACCCGCCGTCGTCCTGAACGCGCTGGTCATGACCGTGCGTCCCACGGGCATGCTGGGCGTGCCGGGGCTGTACGTGCCCTCCGACCCGGGCGGTCCCGACGAGCACGCCAAGCACGGTCAGCTGCTGGTCTCCATCGGCAAGATGTTCGAGAAGGGCCAGCAGATGGGCACCGGTCAGTGCAACGTCAAGCGGTACAACCGCCAGTTGCGCGACCTGATCATCGCCGGGCGGGCCAAGCCCAGCTTCGTGGTCTCGCACGAACTGCCGCTCGACCAGGCGCCCCAGGCGTACGAGAAGTTCGACAAGCGGATCGAGGGCTACACCAAGGTCGTCCTGCACCCGGGTCACGCGCTCGCCGCGTGAGAGCCGGCCGTCCCGCCACCGCCGTGGCGGGACGGTCGTGCGTCACACCTCACGGCGATCACACGCCGGAGTCGGTTACTGTCACCGGATGCTCGCCGCCAACCGCTCCGGCACCGCCACGGCCTCTCCCCCGGCCGCCGCCACGGAGCCGACCGCCCGGACGACCGGGTCCGTCCCGTCCGTGCGCCGCACGGGGTTCGCCGCCCGCTGCACGCGCGCGGCCCTGTCGCCGTACGCCCGGCTGTCGCTGCTGCTCGCCCTGCTCGGGGCCGCGGCCGGCTGTGTGCTGGCGTTCGAGCCCCAGCGGCTGCTGACGCACGGCTGGCCGCCGCAGCTCGGCGGGGCCGCGGCCGCGCTGGTGTTCGCCGCGGCGTACGGGCTGTGCACGGTGGCGTTCGTGCCACGCCCGCTGCTCAACCTCGCGGCCGGCGCGCTGTTCGGGTCGCAGTGGGGTCTCGGCACGGCGCTGGCCGGCACGGTGCTCGGGGCCGGGGTGGCCTTCGGGCTCGGCCGGGTGCTGGGGCAGGACGCGCTGCGCCCGCTGCTGCGGGGCCGCTGGCTGAAGGCGGCCGACGGGCAGCTGAGCCGGCACGGCTTCCGTTCGATGCTGCTGGCGCGGCTGTTCCCGGGCGTGCCGTTCTGGGCGGCCAACTACTGCGCCGCCGTCTCCAGGATGGGCTGGCTGCCGTTCCTGCTGGCCACGGCGCTCGGTTCGATCCCCAACACGGCCGCCTACGCGGTGGCCGGCGCCCGTGCCTCGGCGCCGACCTCGCCCGCCTTCCTGATCGCGATGGCCGCCATCGCCGTACCCGCGCTGGTGGGATCGGTGGTGGCCTGGCGCAAGCGCCACCACCTGCGGGCTCACTGAACCGTCAGACGCCTTCCAGGATCATCGCGTTGGCGAGGCCGCCCGCCTCGCACATGGTCTGCAGGGCGTAGCGGGCGCCGCGCTCGCGCATGGCGTGGACCAGGGTGGTGGTCAGCCGGGTGCCGCTGGCGCCGAGCGGGTGGCCGAGGGCGATGGCGCCGCCGTGCACGTTGACCCGGGCGAGGTCGGCGCCGGTCTCCTGCTGCCAGGCGAGGACCACGCTCGCGAACGCCTCGTTGACCTCGAAGAGGTCGATGTCGCCCAGGGACAGGCCGGCCCGGCGCAGCACCTTCTCGGTGGCGGGGACGACACCGGTGAGCATGAGCAGCGGGTCGGAGCCGGTGACCGCGAAGCTGTGCAGCCGGGCGAGCGGGCGCAGGCCGAGCCGGGCCGCCGTCTCGCTCGAGGTGATCAGCACGGCGGAGGCGCCGTCGTTCACCGGGCTCGCGTTGCCGGCGGTGACGTTCCACTCGATCTGCGGGAAGCGCTCGGCGAAGGCGGGGTCGTGGTACGCGGGCCGGAGTCCGGCCAGGATCTCCGGGGTGGTGCCGGGCCGTACGCATTCGTCCCGGGCGACGCCGTCCAGCGGCGCGACCTCGGCGTCGAACAGCCCGGACTCCCACGCGGCCGCGGCCTTGTGGTGCGAGGAGACCGCGAACTCGTCCATCCGCGCGCGCGTGAGCGACCACTTCGCGGCGATCAGTTCGGCGCTGATGCCCTGCGGGACCAGGCCCTCCGGGTAGCGCTCGGCGACGCCCGGGCCGAACGGGTCCTTGCCCTCGGGCACGTTGGACCACATCGGCACCCGGCTCATCGACTCCACGCCGCACGCGACGACCAGGTCGTACGCGCCCGAGACGACGCCCTGCGCGGCGAAGTGCACGGCCTGCTGGGAGGAGCCGCACTGGCGGTCGACGGTGGTCGCCGGGACCGTCTCGGGGAAACCGGCCGCGAGGAGGGCGTAGCGGGTGGTGTTCATGGCCTGCTCGCCGACCTGGTCGACGGTTCCGCCGATGACGTCGTCGACCAGCGCCGGGTCGACGCCGGAGCGCTCGACCAGGGCGCGCAGCGTGTGGGCGAGGAGCTGCACGGGGTGGACGTGGGCGAGGGAGCCGTTCGGCCTGCCCTTGCCGATGGGGGTGCGTACGGCTTCGACGATGACTGCGTCGCGCATGGTGCGGGCCTCCTTGGCCGCCGGCGGGACCGGTCCGGTCGGCACGATTACCAGTGAGTAGGAAATCTGGACTCACCATAGCCCCGTTAGTTGGAAAATCAAACCCTCCCCTAGAATGGGCCGCATGGCCGCTCCGAAGGACCCGCGCCCCTGCTCCATCGCCGACGCCCTCGCCCTGGTCGGCGAGAAGTACTCCCTGCTCGTCCTGCGGGAGGTCTGCCTCGGCAACGGCCGCTTCGACCAGCTGGTGCGCAACATCGGCGCCCCGCGCGACGTCCTGGCCGCCCGGCTGCGCCGGCTCGTCGAGGCGGGCATCCTCACCAAGCGCGTCTACAGCGAACGCCCGCAGCGCTTCGAGTACCGGCCCACCCAGGCCGGCCTCGAACTGGAGCCGGTCCTGATGACGCTCAAGGAGTGGGGCGACCGCCACCTGCGCCAGGGCACCGACCTGCCCATGGTCGTCGAGCACGTCTGCGGCCACGAACTGGTCCCGCGGGTCACCTGCTCCGCCTGCGGCGCCACGGTGCGCCACGAGGACCTGACGGCCCATCCGCAGGCGCCGGGCTGGACGGTGTCGGGCCCTACGGCGGTCTGAGGCCCACCCGAGTCCCACGCCGGTGCGGCGCGTCCGGCGGACCGGCGGGAGGCGTCCGGGTCCGCCCCACCCCTGTGTGCGCGCCACTCGCGGAGCCCGCTACGCTGCACTGGTCATTTGGTCATTCCTTTACCTCTCCGCACTTGGACGCCATCCCCCCATGTCTTGGTTCGAATCCCTCGTCCTCGGGCTCGTCCAGGGGCTGACCGAGTTCCTGCCCGTCTCCTCCAGCGCGCACCTGCGGCTCACGGCGGCGTTCTCGGGGTGGGAGGACCCCGGCGCGGCCTTCACCGCGATCACGCAGATAGGCACCGAGGCCGCCGTCCTCATCTACTTCCGCACGGACATCGGACGGATCCTCTCGGCCTGGTTCCGGTCACTGTTCGACAAGGCGATGCGGCGGGACCACGACGCGCAGATGGGCTGGCTGGTGATCGTCGGCTCGATCCCGATCGGCGTGCTGGGCGTGACGCTCAAGGACCAGATCGAGGGGCCGTTCCGCGACCTGCGGGTCACGGCGACGATGCTCGTGGTCGTCGGCGTGGTCATCGGCGTCGCGGACCGACTGGCCGCGCGCGACGAGAACGGCGGCCGGCACCGGGCGCCCAAGCAGCGCAAGACGCTGGAGAACCTGGGCGTCAGGGACGGCCTGGTCTTCGGCCTCTGCCAGGCGTGCGCCCTCGTCCCCGGCGTCTCCCGCTCCGGCGCGACGATCAGCGGCGGCCTCTTCATGGGCTACCGGCGTGAAGCGGCGGCCCGTTACTCCTTCCTGCTCGCCGTCCCGGCCGTCCTCGCGTCCGGCGTCTTCGAGGTGAAGGACTCCGTGGGCGGCGGGGACGTGGCGTGGGGCCCGACCCTGTTCGCCACGGGCATCGCCTTCGCGTCGGGATACGCGGTGATCGCATGGTTCATGAAGTGGATCTCCCACAAGAGCTTCATGCCGTTCGTCTGGTACCGCGTCGTCCTCGGCATCGTCATCATCGCGCTGGTGACGGCGGGCGTCCTCAGCCCGCACGCGGCCGAGTCGGCGAGCTGACGCGGGCCGGCCGCCCGTACTCCGCTCCCGCACCCCCGTTTCGGCCATCCACGGACCAGCAATCCTGGCAGGCATATGCCCGCTGGGCTGGCACGACTCCCGTCGGACCCTCGTCACGGCGGTGACCAACCCCATACGTTCTGCGTAGCCACGCGGTAGCGCTGTGTCAGTGCTTGCCCCTAGGCTTGTCCGCATGTCCCCCGATTCCCTCCTCCCTGGTTCCGTGCGGTCGGCCGCCGAGGTGAACGAGCAGATCCGGGCGCTGTGGCTGCGTGCGGGCGGCACCCTGTCGGCCCAGGAACGCTCGGAGTACGAGCTGTTGGTGGTCGAGTGGGCCGAGGCGATCCGCGCGGCGGTCATCGAGGCGGCCTGACTCCACGGACCCACCGGCGCCCGGCCCCTGTCCACCGGGGCCCGGCCCCGTCCGGTCACGGCCGGGCGGCCCGCGACCGCGGACACGCGGGCACATCCCCGTCGTGATCTCCCGCCGGGCGATTCATGACATGGCCATCACTGGCTAGAGTTGTCGGGTCGAAACTGGTTGTGGGGACAACCAGCGCGCGCCTCGGGGAGGGCATCCACGCATGAGTCGTCGTTCTGGTGGCATGGTCGGCGTCTGGGCTGAGATGCAGAGGCAGCAGCAGCGCCAGGTGGAGGCCGACGCCAGGCGACGCAGACAAGAGGCGCAGCAGGCCCGTGCCTACGAACGGCGGGCCGCCCAGAGCCACCGCGAGTACATGCAGGCGGAGGCGCTGCGCCGCACGGAGGAACTGGACGCGCAGGTCGCGTCGTTGCAGGGGCTCCTCGCCGCGGGCTGCCGTGCACCCGCCTTCCGGGCGTCCTCCCTCACGCGCCCCGAAGAGGTGCAGCCGTTCGCCCCGGGACCGCTGGCGCAGCCCGTGCCGATGCCGAACGCCGAGCACTACCAGGCGCAGAGCGGCTGGACCGCCGGCCGCCGGGGCCAGGCGCAGGCCGAGGCCCGGGCGCGCTTCGAGCACGACTGGTACGCCGCCCAGGCCGCGGAGACGCGGCGGCAGCAGCAACTGGCCGCCTACCAGCGCGAGTACCAGCAGTGGGCCGACGCCCAGCTGGCCGAGGTGCGCCGGCACAACGCCTCCGTCGGTGAGCTGACCGAGGGCGTGCGGCGCCGCGACCCGGACGCCGTGGTCGAGTACTTCTCCGCCGCCCTCTACGCCTCGACCGCGTGGCCGGAGGACTTCCCCCGCCAGGTGGCGGCGGCCTACGACGCGGCGGCCGGAGGGCTGGTGCTGGACTGGGAGCTGCCCGCCTTCGACGTCGTCCCCGAGGCCAAGTCCGTGCGCTACGTGTACGGGGTGGACCAGCACAAGGAGACGGCCCGGCCGGTGACCCAGCGCAGGGCCCTGTACCGGGAGGTCCTCGCCCAGTGCCTGCTGCTCGTGCTGCACGAGCTCTTCGCCGCGGACGAACCGGGCGCGCTGGAGTCGGTGACGGTGAACGGGTTCGTGGACGGGCACGACCCGACGACGGGCCGCCCCGACCACATCGTCCTGGCGACCGTGATGGCCCCGCGCGCCACGTTCCGCGGCCTGCACCTGGCCCAGGTGGACGCCTGCAGCTGCCTGGCCGACGCGCTGCACGGGCAGCTCTCGGCCCGTCCCGACCAGCTCACGCCGGTCCGGCCGAACCGCCGTCCGCAGCAGGTCGGAAACCGCGTCGTCGCGCACGGCGGCGACGAGGAACCCGACCTGTACGAGATGGACCCGATCGCCTTCGAGAACCTCGTCGCCGAGCTCTTCCGGGCCATGGGCATGCAGGCCGTCACCACCCAGCGCTCGAACGACGGCGGGGTGGACGTCGACGCTCTCGATCCCGCGCCGATCCGGGGCGGCAAGATCGTCGTCCAGGTGAAGCGCTACCGCAACACCGTGCCGCCCACCGCCGTGCGCGACCTGTACGGGACCGTGCAGGACGCCGGCGCCAACAAGGGCGTCCTCGTGACGACGTCCCGGTTCGGCCCCGGCTCGCACACCTTCGCCAACGGCAAGCCGCTGGAACTGATCTCGGGTCCGGAACTCGTCGACCTGCTGCACCGCCACGGGCTCCGTGGCTGCCTCGGCGAGGGCGCCCGCCGCTCCGGGGCGCGGACCCCGGCGCCGACCGCCACGGTGCCGGACCTCCGGCTGCCCGACGACTACAACGTCCTCGGCATGTCGTGGACGGGAAGCGTCGCCCTGGACGTGTGCGCCCTCGTCTGCCGCGGGAACCGGGTCCTCAGCGACGAGCACTTCGTCTTCTACAACAACCCGCGGACCCCGGACGGCAGCGTGCGCGCCGTGCCCGCCCGCGGCCCCGACAAGGCGGCGATCTGCGTCTCCTTCGACGCGCTGCCGGACGAGGCCGACCGCTTCGTCCTCGTGGCGGCCATCGACCCCGAGGCCGATCCGCACGCCGACCTCGCCGGCTTCACGGACGCGTGCATCCGGCTCCTCGATCCCGGGCTGAACGAACTCGGCACACTCGCGGTCTCCGACGGCCGGCCCCAGGAGACCGCCCTGGTGCTCGGCTCCTTCCGCCGCCGGTCGAACGGCGACTGGGACTTCGTCCTCGGCGGCAAGGGCTATCCGGGCGGCCTGGAGGAACTCGTCAACGACTACGGAATCGAGGTCGAGTAACCCCTCGCCGCGGCGCGCCGGCGCACCCGAAGTCCGTCGGCCCTCTTGGCACCTGGGCCCCGGTGGCCAACACTGTGCCGATGACGCAGCGCATGGAGCTCGCCACCGTGATGGACCGGCTGGCCGTGGACGAGGTGGTCACCGAGTACGCGGTGGCCGTGGACGACGGTGACTGGGCGGCCTACCGAGAGCTGTTCACGGCGGACGGGCGGGCCGACTACCGGTCCGCCGGCGGCATCGAGGGGGAGGCCGGCCAGGTGGCCGGATGGCTCGCGGGGAGCCTGGAGCCGTTCGCGATGCGGCAGCACCTGATCGTCAACCGGCAGGTGCGGTTCGGGATTCTGGAGCACGACACCGGGGACACGGCCCAGGTGCGTGCCGACTACCTCAACCCGATGCGGTTCGCCGGCGACGGCGGCTCCGGCGCGCCCGATCTGGTGTGCGGCGGCCGGTACGCGTTCGGGCTGCTGCGCACCGCTGAGGGCTGGCGGCTGCGGCGGGTCGCGGTGGAGGAGAGGTGGCGCCGGATGCCGGAGCGCGGCCCGGCGGCCGTGCCCGGGTGAGCCCCGCCAGCTCCCGGCGCCCTCTGTCGGAGATCGCTCCCGGCGCGCACACTGTAGAGAGCGCTGGGTAGGGAGACCTCCATGAGGACGATCGACCGCTGGCTCACCTCCCCGTGGCGGCGCTCGTGCGCCGTCGCCGTCGCGGGCGCGCTGCCCGTGCTCGCCTTCCCCGCGCCGTCGCTGTGGTGGTTCGCGTACGTGGCGCTGGTGCCCTGGATCCTGCTGGCGCGCTCGGCGCCGACCGGGCGGCGTGCGGCGTACGACGGCTGGTGCGGCGGCTTCGGCTACATGATCGCCATGCACCACTGGCTGCTGCCCAGCCTGCACGTGTTCATCTTCCTGATCGCCGGGCTGCTGAGTGCGCTGTGGATGCCCTGGGGCTGGCTGACCCGCCGGTATCTCGGCGGGACGCCGTCGCCGGGGCGGGCCGCGGCCGCGCTGCTGGTGCTGCCGTCGGCGTGGCTGGCGGTGGAACTGGTCCGCTCCTGGCAGGGCCTCGGCGGGCCCTGGGGCATGCTCGGCTCCAGCCAGTGGCAGGTCGGCCCGGCGCTGCGGCTGGCGTCGGTGGGCGGGGTGTGGCTGCTCAGCTTCCTGGTGGTGGCGGTGAACGTCACGGTCGCGGTGCTGGTGTCGGTGCGGGAGGCCCGGGTGCCCGCGGTGGCCTCCCTGGTGGCCACGGCGGCGGCGACCTCGGCCGCCTGGGTGTGGGCGCCGCGCCCGGACGTCGACGGCGGGGTGCGGATCGCCGTGGTGCAGCCGGGCGTGGTGGACGGGCACGCCAGCGCCGAGAAGCGGTTCGACCGGGAGGAGCGGCTGACCCGGCGGCTGGCCGGGCAGGACGTCGACCTGGTGGTCTGGGGCGAGTCCAGCGTCGGCTTCGACCTGGGGCAGCGGCCCGACCTGGCCCGGCGGATCGCCGCGCTGTCCCGGGAGACGGGCGCCGACGTGCTGGTGAACGTGGACGCCCGGCGGGCCGACCGGCCCGGCATCTACAAGAGTTCGGTGCTCGTCGGCCCCGACGGCCCGACCGGCCAGCGCTACGACAAGATGCGGCTGATCCCGTTCGGCGAGTACATACCCGCCCGCTCCGTGCTCGGCTGGGCCACCTCGGTCGGCAAGGCGGCCGGCGAGGACCGGCGGCGCGGCACCGAGCAGGTCGTGATGCACGTCGGGCACGGACTGCGGGTCGGCCCGCTGGTGTGCTTCGAGACCGCGTTCCCCGACATGAGCCGCCATCTCGCCGAGGACGGCGCGGACGTGCTCCTCGGCCAGTCCTCCACCTCGACCTTCCAGCACAGCTGGGCCCCCGAGCAGCACGCGTCGCTGGCCGCGCTGCGCGCCGCCGAGACCGGCCGTCCGATGGTGCATTCGACCCTGACCGGCGTGTCCGCCGTCTACGGCCCGGACGGCCGGCGCCTCGGCCCGTGGCTCGGCATCGGCGCGAGCACCGCCCGCGTGTACGACGTCCCGCTCGCACACGGCGTCACGCCGTACGTCCGCTACGGCGACTGGCCCGTGCACGGAGCGCTGCTGGTGCTGGCCGGGCTGGGCGCGACCGAGGGGATCCGGGCGCTCAGGCAGCGCCGGAGCGGTGCGGAACCGCTCGTACCACCCGCTCGCACAGCTCATGGGTCGCCAGCGCGTCCCGGGCGCTGAGCACCTTGCCCGCGCGGACGGCGTCGAGGAAGGCGAGGACCGCCTGCTCGATGCCGCGCTGCCGGGCCACGGGCACCCAGTCGCCGCGCCGGCGCAGCGTCGGCTGCCCCTTGTGGTCGACGACCTCGGCGAGGTTGAGCACCTGGCGCTTGGTGTCCTGCCCGGAGACCTCCAGGATCTCCTCGGCGGAACCGCTGAGCCGGTTCATGACCCCGAGCGCGGTGAAGCCGTCCCCGGCGAGCTGGAGCACGACGTGGTGCAGCAGGCCGCCCTCGGTGCGGGCGCGCACGGTGACGTCGTCGACGGGGCCGGGCACCAGGAACCGCAGGGTGTCGACGACGTGGATGAAGTCGTCGAGGATCATCGAGCGGGGCTCCTCGGGCAGCCCGACCCGGTTCTTCTGCATGAGGATCAGCTCGCGCGGGTGCTCCAGGCACTGCGTGTAGCCGGGGGCGTGGCGGCGGTTGAAGCCGACGAACAGCGTCACCCCGCGCTCCTCGGCCAGGGTCACCAGACGCTCGGAGTCGGCGAGTTCGTAGGCGAGCGGCTTGTCGACGTACGTGGGTACGCCCGCCTGAAGCAGCCGCGTGACGATCTCCGGGTGGACGGCGGTGGGCGCGTGCACGAAGGCGGCGTCGAGACCGGCGTCCAGCAGCGCGTCCAGGCTCGTGTGCCGCTGCCCCGCGGGCAGGTGCAGCGTGTCCGCGACCCGCTCCAGCGTGGCGGGCGTCCGGGTCTGGAGGTGCAGGTCGATCCCCGGCTGGGTGGCCAGCACCGGCAGATAGGCCTTCTGCGCGATGTCCCCGAGTCCGATGCAGCCGACCTTCACGTGCTCTCCCCTGCCGCTCGCGTGCGCGTACTCCCCCGGCAGCATACGGGGACCGCCGTCCGGACAAGCCGCCGAAGCCCGGCGCCATCGGCACCCGGAACGTCACCTTCCGGGCGGCAGGGCCCTTCGTTAGGGGCAGGAGATCACCCGTGCGGGGGCATCCGCGTACGGTGCGCGGTGCCAAGGGGGGCGCCGAACCAGCACAGTTGCCGGGTGCATCGAACGACGACGACCGCAGCGCTCCTGGTCACCGTGGCCGTCTCGGCCCTGTCCGGCTGTGTGACGGTACAGCGCCCGGCGACCCCCGGACCACTGCCGGACACGGCGCCTTCGCGGCTCACGGCGGCCCAGCCCGACGGCAGCGCGCAGCCGCGGGTGGTGCAGGCACCGGCCCGCGAGGCCCTGGAGATGGCCGGCCCGTCCGGACACCCGCACCGCACCGCACCGGCCGCCCCGCACCGGGCGGAGCCCGCGCCACCGGCCGCGCACCGCCCGCCGGCGCCACCCGCCCTCCCGCGGCCACACCCGGAACCCGCACACCGGCGCCCGGCCGACCCCCCGGCCCTGCCCCGCCCGGCACGCGGCGCCGAGGAACTCTGCGCCCTCGGCCGCAAGTACGGCGGCTGGCGCGGCGACAGCCCGGAGTCGGTGATCTGCGAACGGACGTACGGCCGTTGACCGCGCCTGCGGGGACACGACCACGAACCCCCGCCGCCTGCGAGCGGTGCAGGACCCTCGCCTGATGGGCCGAGGAGCGCGGGGCATCAGCCGAGGCCGCAGGCGCGGCGGCTCCGGCTGAGGGGCGCGGCGGCTTCACCCGCCGGTCGCGGGTGCAGCCGTGGCAAGCGGTGAAGCCGCACCGCGCCCCGGTTCAGGTGGTGGGGCGTTGGCGGGGTGGGCTCCAGTGGTCGCCGCCCGGGGAGTCGTCCTCGCCCAGGCGGGATTCGAGGCGGCTGATCGCCGCCCAGACTCCGTCGCCGTAGCCGTCGTCGGAGAGGGAACCGGCGGCGTGGCGGGCCCGGCGCAGATGGCTGTGGGCGGCTTCGGCGCGGCCCAGTTTGGCGTAGTCGGCGGCCAGGTTGAGGTGCAGGGAGGGCAGGAAGGCGCGGACGCTCGGCGGGTCACCGGCCGAGCGGTCGCCCGCCAGCTCCTCCGCCGCCGACAACGCCCGCAGGTCCCAGGCCAGTTCGTCGGACGGGTCGTCCTGGGTGTCGGCCAGGTAGTGGGCCAGGGTGCAGCGGTGCAGCGCGGCCCCGTGCTCGCCGATCTCCGCCCACAGCTGGAGGAAGCGGTGCCGGGCCTCCTCACGGTCGCCGCCGTGATGCAGCATCACGACCTGCCCGATCCGCGTCAGCACGGCGTCCGGTGCCGCCTGCTCCTGTCGCTCCGCCACCACGTCCTCCGGGCCGTCGTCGGCCGTCTGCTCAGCCGTCTGCCCCGACGCTAACCGGCGGCGCGGAGAATCCCCGGCAGGCGGCCCCGTGGGCGCGGGTCAGCCCAGGTCGGGGATGCGCCAGTCGATGGCCTCGTGCCCCTGCAGGGCCACCGCCTCGTTGATCCGGGTGAACGGCCGGGAGCCGAAGAACTTCTTCGCGGACAGCGGCGAGGGGTGCGCGCCCTTGACCACGACGTGCCGGCTCTCGTCGATCAGCGGGAGCTTCTTCTGCGCGTAGTTGCCCCACAGCACGAAGACCGCCGGGTCGGGCCGCGAGGCCACCGCGCGGATGACGGCGTCGGTGAACTTCTCCCAGCCCTTGCCCTTGTGCGAGTTGGCCTCGCCCTCCCGGACGGTGAGGACCGCGTTGAGCAGCAGCACGCCCTGCCGGGCCCACGGCATCAGATAGCCGTTGTCCGGGACGGGCAGGCCCAGCTCCTCCTTCATCTCCTTGTAGATGTTCCGCAGCGAGGGCGGCGTCCGCACGCCCGGGCGGACGGAGAAGCACAGGCCGTGGCCCTGGCCCGCGCCGTGGTACGGGTCCTGGCCCAGCACGAGGACCTTGACCTGCTCGTACGGCGTCGCGTCCAGCGCGGCGAAGACCTCCTCGCGCGGCGGGTAGACGGGGCCCTTCGCCCGCTCCTCCTCGACGAACTCGGTCAGCTCCTTGAAGTAGGGCTGCTGCAGTTCGTCACCCAGAACCCCGCGCCAGGACTCGGGCAGCATGGCGATGTCGGTCACGTCAACGTCCTCACGATGTGGATCAACTACGGCGTGCGGTCACTTCCAGTTCTCCGAACCTACAGGCGACCACTGACAACCGTTGCCGCGAGGCCGGATCACCAGCTCGTCTTGCGGTGCAGCGCCCACATCATCATGATCGTCGACGGGTCGAGGGCCTGCTCACCACCGGAGATGTCGTCGCTGGCCGCCACGTACTGCCGGCCCTGCCACAGCGGGATCAGCCGGGCGTCGTTCACCATGAGCTGCTGGGCCGCCTCCAGGTCCTTCACCACCTTGGCGCGGTTGCTCTGGGCGCGCGAACGGGGCAGCAGCACCGAGGTGATCTGCTTGGACGGGTAGGGCGTGCCGAGGGCGTTGTGGTCGCCGACGAACGGGGCGATGAAGTTGTCGGCGTCGGGGAAGTCCGGGAACCAGCCGCGGCCGAACACCGGGTACTCGCCCTTCTGGTAGCCGACCACGTAGGTCTTCCAGGGGCGGCTCTTGAGGGTGATGCTGAACAGGCCGGAGGCCTCCAGCTGCCGCTTCAGCTCCTGGAACATCACGCCCGTCTCGGAGCCGTAGCGGTCGGTGGTGTACCAGAACGTGAGCGGCACGCGCTGGGTGATGCCCGCGTCGGACAGGATCCGGCGGGCCTTGGCGACGCTCGGGTCGCCGAAGTCGTCGAAGAACGACGTGGTGTGCGCGGTCAGACCCTTGGGGACCATGGAGTAGAGCGGGTCCACGGTGTCCTTGTAGACCTTGTGCGCGATCGCTCCGCGGTCGACGACCTGGGCGACGGCCTTGCGGACGGCGGGCTGCTTGGCCCAGGAGTCCTTCGGGTTGAACACCAGGTAGCTGATGTCGGTGCCCGCGCCGTCGAAGAGCTGGAGGTCCGAATTGCCCTGTCGCTGGAGATCGATGATGTCGTCGGCGGCCAGACCTCGGTAGGTGACGTCGATCTGCTTGTCGCGCAGCGCCTTGACCATGCTGGACGAGTCGTGGAAGTAGCGGATCGTCACCGCGTCGTTCTGCCGGTCGGCGAAGCCGCGGTACCGGTCGTTGCGGACCAGGACGGCCTGCTTCTCCTCCTCGTAGGACTCCAGCTTGTAGGGCCCGGAACCGAAGACCGTGCCGTCCTTGCGCAGGGAGTCGGAGGGGTAGTCGTCGGGGTCGACGATCGACATGGCCGGAGTGGCCAGCACGAACGGGAAGGTGGCGTCGGACTGGTTGAGGTGGAAGACCACCTCGAGGTCGCCGACCGCCTCGACCTTGTCCAGGCTGCCGAGGAGTCCCGCGGGGCCGCCGGGCGCGTTGATGGTGCGGATGCGGTCGATGGAGTGCTGGACGGCCTGGGCGTTCAGCGCGTCGCCGTCGGCGAACTTCATGCCCGCGCGCAGCTTGCAGCGGTAGGTGCGGCTGGCGTTGTCGGTGAACGAGCAGCTCTCGGCCGCGTCCGGCTGCGGGGTGGTGGCACCGTTCGGGTAGGCGAGGAGCGTCTGGAAGATGTTCCGGTACAGCTCCCAGGACCCGTCCCAGGCCCCGGCCGGGTCCAGCGTGCTCGGCGCGCTGGTGGTTCCCACGACGATCGGGCCTTTGCTGTTGGGATCGCCGTTGGACAGCAGACTGCAGCCGGCCACCAGGGATATGGACGCGATCGCCGCGACTCTCCGCAGGAATCGGTTCCGGTTGAACACGCGCACGCTCCTCGATCTGCCATACCAAGGGTCGGCAGACCATACCGCAGCGTCTGGCTCCCCGAACCTCCTCCGGAACAGGACTTCTTGATCGATTGAACTATGACTACGTTGTCATTCCACCGAGCGCTCCCTGAGGCGCGTTTCGGGCGCCGTTCCGCTGGGAAACGGCGCCCGAACGAGACGTACGGACAGGGCGGTCAGCCCACGCCGGCGTTGAGGAAGAGACCGCCGTCCACGACGAGCGTCTGCCCCGTGACCCAGTCGGACTGGGTGGAGGTGAGGAACGCGGCCGCGCCGCCGATGTCGGCGGGCACGCCGAGCCGGCCCAGCGGGTAGGAGGCGGCGGCCTCCGTCTCGCGGCCCTCGTACAGCGCCTGGGCGAACTTGGTCTTCACCACGGCCGGGGCGATGGCGTTGACCCGCACCTTCGGCGCGAACTCGTGCGCCAGCTGCTGGGTCAGGTTGATCATCGCGGCCTTGCTGACGCCGTAGGCGCCGATGAACGGCGAGGGCGCGAGACCCGCGATCGAGGCGATGTTGACGATCGCGCCGCCGTTGTCCTTCTGCCAGGCGTGCCAGGTCTTCTGGGCGAGGCCGAGCGCCGAGACGACGTTGGTCTCGAAGACCTTGCGGGCGACGTCCAGGTCGAGGTCGGCGATGGGCCCGAAGACCGGGTTGGTCCCCGCGTTGTTGACGAGGAAGTCGAGCCGGCCGAAGGCATCCATGGTGCACCCGACGGCCTCGCTCTGGTGGGCGAGGTCGTGGGCCTTGCCGGCGACGCCGATGACGCGGTCCGCGCCGAGGCGTTCGACGGCCTCCTTCAGCGCGTCCTCGTTGCGGCCGGTGATGCACACGCGGTCGCCGCGGGCGACCAGCGCCTCGGCGACGCCGTAGCCGATGCCGCGGCTGGCGCCCGTGACGAGGGCGACCTTGCCGGACGGCTCCGGAAGTTCAGTCATGTCCGTGTTCTCCGCGTTCTCCGTGTTCTCCGCGTTCTCGGGGTTCCCGAGGACCTAGTTCAGCGGTCCGCCGGCGACGTACAGCACCTGGCCGGAGACGAAGCCGGCCGCCTCACCGGTGAAGAACGCGATGGCGTTGGCGATGTCCTCGGGCTCGCCGACGCGCTGCACCGGGATCTGGGTGGCGGCGGCCGCCTTGAAGTCGTCGAAGCCCATGCCGACGCGGTCGGCGGTGGCCTTGGTCATCTCGGTGGCGATGAAGCCCGGGGCGACCGCGTTGGCGGTGATGCCGAACTTGCCCAGCTCGATCGCGAGGGTCTTGGTGAAGCCCTGCAGACCGGCCTTGGCGGCGGAGTAGTTGGCCTGGCCGCGGTTGCCGAGCGCCGAGGAGGAGGAGAGGTTGACGACCCGGCCGAAGCCCGCGTCGACCATGTGCTTCTGCACGGCCTTGGTCATCAGGAAGGAGCCGCGCAGGTGCACGTTCAGGACGGTGTCCCAGTCGGAGACGCTCATCTTGAACAGCAGGTTGTCGCGGAGCACGCCCGCGTTGTTGACCAGGATCGTCGGGGCGCCCAGCTCCGCCACGATCCGGGCCACGGCCGCCTCGACCTGCGCCTCGTCGGAGACGTCCGCGCCGACCGCGATCGCCTTGCCGCCGGCCGCCGTGATCTGCTCCACGGTGTCCTTGCAGGCGGCCTCGTCCAGGTCGATCACGGCGACCGCGCGGCCCTCGGCGGCCAGCCGTACGGCAGTGGCGGCGCCGATGCCGCGCGCCCCACCGGTGACTACCGCGACCCGCTGTTCAGTGGTGGACATGTGCTGCTTCTCCTCGCCCTTGAGAGAACCTGTCTGGCCCTCTTCGTGCGGACCCGTGCGGTCCTTCGAGAGAACCCGTCATGCGGTGAGCGACCGCTTAGTACCTTCCGCACCCGTGACGCTAGAGACCCTGGCACCCGGTGTCAACGGGACACCGGGGCGGTGTGATCCATTACCTCACCAGGAGGTCCAGCAGACGCTCGGTCTCGGCCACCGGATCGGCGGTCAGACCCGTGTGCACCGGACCGGGCTGCACGATCGTGGAGCGCGGCGCGATCAGCCAGCGGAACCGGCGCCCCGCGTCGTCGTGGGCCGCCTGGCCGGCACCCTCCCCGCCCGCGCAGACGCGCTCCACGGCACCGAGCGCGGCCCGTACCCCGGCCACGTCGGCGCCCGGGTCGAGGGCCAGCAGCCGGGCCTCGTCCAGATGGGTGCGGGCGCCGACGTACGCCCGGGCGCGGCAGTACAGGAGCACGCCCGCGTTGACGCACTCGCCGCGCTCGATCCGGGGGACGACCCGCAGCAGCGCGTACTCGAACACGTCCCGGTCGCCGCCCTGGCCCGGCCGGGTGATGTGGCGCTCGGTCACATGACCGGCCATGTGGATGTGGCGCTCGCTCACTTTCCCTCCTCGATACCGGTGATGCGCTCGGCGATGACGGCCGCGCGGGCCAGCAGGGGCCGGGCGTAGGCCCGGCGCAGGTCGTCCGGGGTGTCGAAGCCGGGCTCCCCGGCGAGCCAGACGTCGGGGATCTCGGCGGTGACCTCGGCCAGCAGGTCCTCGGTGACCAGCGGCGCCAGTTCGGCCGCCGCGGCGGCGATGTCCGGGCCGAACCGGGCGAGGGCGTGGTCGGAGGCGTCGTAGGGGCGGTCCGCCGAGGCTTGTGCGGAGGGCCAGTTGTGCTGCCAGATCATCGTGGCGCCGTGGTCGATGAGCCACAGCTCACCGCGGTGCACCAGGAGGTTGGGGTTGCGCCAGGAGCGGTCCACGTTGTTGATCATCGCGTCGAACCAGACGATCCTGCCGGCCTCCGCCGGGCTCACCGGGAAGGCGAGCGGGTCGTAGCCGAGGGCGCCGGAGAGGAAGTCCATGCCGAGGTTGGTGCCGTCGCTGGACCTCAACAGATCCTGCACCTGCTGCTCGGGCTCGCCGAGGCCGAGCACGGAGTGCAGGTGAAGGGTGACCAGGCGGGGCATCCGGAAGCCCAGCCTGCGGGCGAGTTCGCCGCACACGACCTCGGCGACCAGCGTCTTGCGGCCCTGTCCCGCGCCGGTGAACTTCATGACGTACGTCCCGAAGTCGTCGGCCTCGACGAGCCCCGGCATCGAGCCGCCCTCACGCAGGGGTGTGATGTAACGGGTCGCAGTGACTTCCTTGAGCATCGCCCCAGGTTACTTCGGCCGTCCGTGCGGGGACGGCAAGGATCTGGTCGCCCTCTGAACGGGTGCCGCCCGGGGGCCGTACCCCTGGACGGATCGGGAACAGCTCCGCGGAAGGGAACGCCCACATGACCAGCGCCTCGCACACGCCCGAATCAGGACCGGCCCGCCGTACCGTCGTGGCGGCGGCCGGAGCGGCCGGGCTCGCCGCCGCGCTGACCGCCTGCGGTGCGGGTGACGACTCGTCGGACTCGGGGAACACCGGGAACACGGGTGGCTCCGGGAACACAGGTGGCTCCAGGAGCACGGGGAGCGCCGGAGCCGGCTCCGGCTCGGCCGCCGGCACCGCCCTGGCCAAGACCTCGGACATCCCCGAAGGGGGCGGCAAGGTCTTCGAGGCCAAGGGCGTGGTCGTCACCCAGCCGGCGGCGGGCACCTACAAGGCGTTCTCATCGAAGTGCACCCACCGCGGCTGCACGGTGGGCAGCGTCGCGGACGGCGTCATCGTCTGCCCGTGTCACAACAGCCACTTCTCCGCCGAGGACGGCAGCGTGAAGAAGGGACCGGCCACGCAGCCGCTGGCCGCCGCGAAGATCACCGTCTCCGGCGACGAGATCAAGCTGGCCTGACCCGGGTCACGGTGCGGGCCGCCTCACGCCCGGCGGCCCGGCCGGCCGAGGCAGCCGAGCACCCGGTCGGTGGTCGTGATCGTGGCGACCAGGGCGAGGGTGTTGCGGATCATCGCGGGCGTGTAGTCGGCGGGCACGCCGGCGACCGCGTCGGCCGGGACGACGGCGGTGTAGCCGCGGTTGACCGCGTCGAACACCGCGTTGGGTATGGCCACGTTGGCCGAGACACCGGTGACGACCAGGGTGCGGCAGCCGAGGTTGCGCAGCAGGGCGTCGACCTCGGTGCCCTGGATCGGGGACAGCCCGTGCAGCCGCCGTACGACGAGGTCCTCCTCGGCGACCTCGATCGGCGGCGCCACGCGCACCGCGGTGGTCCCGGTCAGCTGCTGGACGGGGAGCCGTTCGGCGGCCCGGAACAGGCGGGCGTTGCGGCTGGCGCCGCGGCCGTCGGGGCGGCGCTCGGCCAGGGCGTGGATCACCTGCACCCCGCCGGCGTGCGCGGCCGCGACCAGCCGGGCCACGTTGCGCAGGGCTCCGGAGGAGCGGGCCTCGCGGGCGAGTTCGGGCAGCGCGCCGTCCGGGCCGACCACGCCGCGCTGGCACTCCACGGTCAGCAGCACGGTCCCCGTGGGGTCGAGCAGCGCGCGCAGCTCTTCGTCCGACGGCATGGCGCCTCCCGTCGCGGGGGTGCGGGGGTGCGGGGGCGGTGAGACTATCCGGATCGAGGCGCGAGGGGAAGCCGACCCATTCCTTTTTCTGACGTGATGTCAGAGGATCACCGCAGGACGGACGTTCTCTGGCACGACGTGGGAGAAAGAGGGGGCCGTATGACTGTCACGGAGCAGCGCCGGGGCCGGAAGATCATGATGACGCCCGGCGAGCTGGACGAATTCCTGACGACCCAGCGCACCTGCCGGGTCGCGACCGTCTCGGCGGACGGCGCGCCGCACGTGAGCGCGCTGTGGTTCGCCTGGGACGGCAGCTCGCTGTGGCTGTACTCGGTGGTGCGCAGCAGGCGCTGGGCCCAGCTCACCCGTGATCGCCGGGTGGCGGTCGTGGTGGACTCGGGCGAGGAGTACGACCAGCTGCGCGGGGTCGAGCTGTCCGGGCGGGTGGAGTTCGTGGGCGAGGTGCCGCGGACCGGTGAGCTGTGCGCCGAACTGGACACGGCGGAGACGCTGTTCGCCCGCAAGAACTTCGGCCTGGACGAGATGCCGCACGACGGCCGGCACGCCTGGGCCCGGCTGACCCCGGAGAAGATCGTCTCCTGGGACTTCCGCAAGCTGGGCGCGTCCTAGGGCACACCTCCCGGGGGCGCCGTGCAGACGCACCTCGCCGGGCCGCCGTCGAGGGCACGCCTCCCGGGGCACGCTTCCCGGCGCTCCGGGCCCTAGCCCAGTCGCCGGGCCGCCGTACGCTGGGCCGCCGTGCGCAGGGCCTCGACCGCCGCGCGGATCGAGGGGCGGCGGTCGGCGTCGGCCCGCCAGACGACGTAGACGTGCCGGCGTACGCGCTGGGCGAGCGGGACCAGCACGATGCCGTCCGGCACCGGGTGCCGGCCGAGCAGGGGTGCGATGCACACGCCGAGCCCGGCGGCGACGAGGCCGAGCTGGGTGTGGGTCTCGCCCGCGCGGTGGCCGACGAGGGGTTCGATGCCCTTCGAGCGCAGGGTGAACATCAGCCACTCGTGGCAGAACTCGCCCTCACCCCAGGTGATCCACTCGTCCTCGGCGAACTCGGCGAGGTCCACCTCCTCCCGGTCCGCGAGCCGGTGCCCTGCGGGTATGGCGACGTCGGCCGGGTCGTCCAGCAGGGGAGCCTTGACCAGGCCGTCGGGCACGGGCATCGGCTTGTTGTACCAGTCGAGGACGACCGCGAGGTCGAGGTCGCCGCGCACGACGCCGGCGACCCCCTGCTCGGGCTCCAGTTCGCTGGAGCGCACCCGTAGCCCGGGGTGCCGCCCGCGCAGTTCGGCGAGCGCGGCCGGGAACAGGCCCCGGGCGGCCGTCGGGAACGCCGAGAGGCGCAGTTCGCCGACGACCTGGCCGCGGTGCGCCTCCAGGTCGGACTGGGCGAGCTCCACCTGCGACAGGATGCGGGCCGCGTGCTCGGACAGCAGCCGTCCCGCGTCGGTGAGCCGTACGCCCCGCCCGTTCTTGGCGAGGAGCCGCTGGCCGACCTCGCGCTCCAGCTTGCCGAGCTGCTGGGAGACCGCGGACGTCGTGACGTGCAGGGCGTCGGCGGCGGCGCTGACCGAGCCGTGCCGGGCGAGGGCGTCGAGGGTGCGCAGGCGCTCCAGGTTCAACATGTAAGTGATTCTAAGAGGTATCCGGTGCAAGATTTCGATTGTGCTAAGAGGTTGCCTCCAGCATCGTAAAGAGCATGAGCACGGTCCCCGCACCCACGGCCCCCACCCCGGGCCAGTCCCCCGTCCCTTCCTCCGCCGCCGGCTCGGCCGCCGCCTGCGCCGCCCCGGCGGCAGTGGCAGCCCCGACTCCCCCTGCCGCGGCCGGGCCGCGCGCCCGCCTGGACTGGCGTCTGCGTTTCGGCGCCCTGTCGCTCATCTGGGGCTTCAGCTTCCTGCTGATCAAGGTGGGCACGCACGGCTACGCGCCCTTCCAGGTCACCCTGGGCCGGCTCGTGTTCGGCACGGCGGTACTGGCGGCCGCCATGGCCGTGAAGCGGGAGCGGCTGCCGCGCGGGGCACGGACCTGGACGCACCTGACGGTCGCCGCGTTCTTCCTGAACGCGCTGCCGTTCTCCCTGTTCGCCTACTCGGAGCTGACGATCCCGTCCACGCTGGCCGGGATCTGCAACGCCACCTCACCGCTGTGGGGCATGGCCCTGTCCATGGTGGCGCTCTCCGAGGACCGGCCGACCCGGATCAGGTTCGCCGGCCTCGGCCTGGGCTTCCTCGGCGTCCTCACGGTGCTGGGTGCCTGGCAGGGCTTCCACGGGCTGGACGCCACCGGCACGGCCATGGCGCTGCTGGCGTCGCTGAGCTATCCGGTCGGGTGGATCTACGTCCGGCGCACGCTGGCCGGGACGGGGAACTCGCATCTGTCGATGACCGGCGCGCAACTGCTCGTGGCCACGGTCCAGCTGGCCGTGGTGACCCCGCTGTTCACCGGCTTCCCGGCACACTTCTCCTTCGGCCCGCTGCTGGCGATCGCCGCGCTGGGGGCCCTCGGGACCGGGCTGGCCGTACTCATCCAGTACGGACTGGTCGCCGAGGTCGGGCCCACCACCGCGCAGATGGTCACGTACTTCATCCCCGTCATCGCGACGGCCGCCGGTGTGGCGATCCTGGGCGAGTCGCTGCACTGGACCACACCGGTGGGCGCGGTGATCGTCCTCGCGGGCGCGGCACTCACCCAGGTCAAGCCCAGGCGCGGCACGGCCTGAGGACGGCGCCGGGCCGGCGGCGGGGCCGTGCCACGGCCCGGCACGGCGGCTCCCCGGCCCCGGCCGGACGTACCTTCGTGCCGCACCGCACACCGGAAGCCCGGCCGGAGGCACCTGCGTGCCGCACCGCACACCGGAAGCCCGGCCGGAGGCACCTGCGTGCCGCACTACACGTACGTCCGCGCCGGGGTCGGGCGGATCGCCGCCGCCACCGCCTCGGCCAGTGGGGCGGCGTCCTGGACGGCCAGCGCCGAGATCGTGACCCGGATGCCGGGCGGCGAACCGATGCGGAAGCGGGCGCCCGGGGTGACCGCCCAGCCGCCGTGCAGGAGCCGGGCCACCGCGCCCGTCTCGTCGGGGACGGGCACCCACACGTTCATCCCGCTGCGACCGTGCGCCACCACTCCGCGCTCGGCCAGCGCCTCGATCAGGGCGTCACGGCGGGCGCCGTACGACGCCGCCACCGCGCGCGTGTCCACCGCGCCGTCGGCCCACAGGCGCACCACGGCCCGCTGGAGGATCCGGCTCACCCAGCCGGGTCCGAGGCGCTGCCGCCCGCGCACCCGGTCCAGGGTGACGGCGTCCCCGGTGAACACGGCGAGGCGCAGATCGGGCCCCCACGCCTTGGCCACGGAGCGCACGAAGGCCCAGTGGCGGGTGACCCCGGCGAGCGGGTGCAGCGGAAGGTCGACGATCCCGTGCCCGTGGTCGTCCTCGATCAGCAGTGTCTCCGGATGTTCCGCGAGCACGGATCGCAGCGCACGCGCGCGAGGTGCGGTCAGCGCCGCGCCGGTCGGGTTCTGCGCCCGGTCGGTGACGACCAGGGCGCGCGCCCCGGACCGCAGCGCCGCGCGGACGTCGTCCGGGCGCGGCCCCTCGTCGTCCACGCCCACCGGGACCGTGCGGAAGCCGAGCGCGGACACCAGGTCGAGCAGACTGCCCCAGCCGGGGTCCTCGACGGCCACCGGGTCGCCCGGTCGGAGGTGCGCGGCGAGCACCCGCTCGACCGCGTCCAGGGAGCCGGAGGCCACCGAGACGGTGCCGTCCGGCACCCCGTCGGCGTCCAGCGCGGTGCGGGCCATACGGGTCAGCTCGGGTTCCACGGGGGCGTGCCCGTACAGCACCGGCTCCCGGTCGCCCTGGGCCGCGGCCGCGGCGAACGCGTCCGCGAGGCCCGGCAGCAGGGCGGGGTCCGGATTGCCGTCGGCCACGTTCCGTACGCCCTCGGGCACGTCCACCCGGATCTGCTCACGGCCGGTCGTGGCCGGCTTGGGCCGGATCCGGCTGCCCCGGCGACCGGCGGTCTCGATCACCCCGCGTTCGCGCAGGGTGCGGTAGGCGGCGGCCACGGTGTTCGGGTTCACCCCGAGCAGGGTCGCCAACTCCCGCATGGGGGGCAGCGGTTGGCCGGGTTCCAGCTCCCCGGCACCGACCGCGCGCTCGACGCTGGCCGCGATCTCGGCTGCGCCCTGTCCCTGGATCGGATACTCTCCTAGCACAAAAATAATTATGCACTAGTGCAATGGAGATCGCCATGCAGGGCACTCAGGAAACTCCGCCGCCGTCCGCCGCCTACACCCCGACCGACCGCACGGTGCCCACGCGTTCCGCGGAGAAGGCGTCGTACGACCGGGACGTGGTGCACGCGATACTCGACGAGGGCTACGTCTGCCACCTCGGGTTCGTGCGCGACGGGGCGCCCGTGGTGCTGCCCACCCTGTACGGCCGGGTCGGCGAACGGCTCTACGTGCACGGGTCGACCGGTTCGCGCCCGCTGCGGATGACCGGCGTGGCCGACCCGGGCCTGGAGGTGTGCCTGACGGTCACCCACGTCGACGGGCTGGTGCTGGCGCGCTCGGCCTTCCACCACTCGATCAACTACCGCTCCGTGATGGTGCACGGCATCGCGCACGAGGTCTCCGACCCCGAGGAGCGCAGGCTGGCCCTGGACGCCCTGGTGGACCACGTGGTGCCGGGCAGGTCGGCCGACTCCCGGCCGGCGAACAAGAAGGAGCTCGCGGCCACCGCGGTGATCCGCCTCGACCTCGACGAGGTCTCCGCGAAGATCCGCACGGGCGGCGCGAACGACGAGCCCGAGGACCTCGCCCTGCCGCACTGGGCCGGCGTCGTCCCGCTCCGCAAGGGCTACGACACCCCGATCGACAACGCCGACCTGGGCGCGGGCATCGAGACGCCGGGCTATCTGTCGGCCCTCTGACCGGCCGCGATGCCCAGGCGGTGTCCGACGGCGGCCTCCACCGGCCGCCCCCGCCTCCGGGTCCGGGGGTGAGGTCCGTCGGCCGGAACTCGGGTCACGCCGCGGTGCCCCGGGCGGACAGTTCGCGTTCCGCGCCGCCCGTGGCGACCGGCCCGGAGGAGCCCTTGGCGGGGGTGGAGGACTGGGCGATGAACGCGCCGGCGAGGACGACGGCGCCGCCCAGCACCTGGGGGGCCGACAGGTGCTCGCCGAGCAGGACCCAGGCGAGCACGGTCGCGATGACCGCCTCCAGGCAGGCGACGACGCCCGCGACCTGCGGGGACAGCCGCCGCACCGAGAGCACGCCGGTGATGTACGCGACGACCGTGGCGACCAAAACGATCCAGGCCAGCAGGGCGAGGGCGGGGACGGCGGTGCCATTCAGCTGCGCGGGGCCGGCCAGGACCGACCAGTCCATGGTCCAGGGGCGGGCCACCACGGTCAGCACGACGGCGCCGGCGAGCAGGCCGTAGGCGATGACGCCGAGCGGGTCCGGCGCCTCCTCGCCCGCCTCGCTGCCCTGGTCGGCGAGGACGAAGTAGCCGACCTGGCAGCAGGCGGCGCCGAGCGCGAGCAGCAGCCCGAGCGGGTCGAAGCTCAGCCCGGACCACACCTCGACCACGCAGGCCAGCCCTCCGGCGGCGAGGACCACGCCGAGGGCGGCCGCGCGCGAGACGGGCCGCCGCTGCACGAAGCGCACCCAGCCGAGCACGAGCGCGGGGGCCAGGTACTCGACGAGCAGCGCCACCCCGACCGGGATCCGGGAGAGGGCGGCGAAGTAGCAGGCCTGGACACCGGCGACGGCGAGCAGTCCGAAGCCGGCGAGCAGCGCGGGGCGGCGGCGCAGCAGGGCGCGGTGCCTGACCGCCAGCGGCAGCATCACCACGGCGGCGCCCGCGACCCTGAGCCACACCACGTGCAGCGGGTCGAGGCCCGCTTCGATCAGCGGCTTGGCCGCCACTCCCGACCCACCGAAGGCCAGCGCCGAGGCGAGCGCGAGTCCGAGCCCGGCACCCCTGCCGTGACTGCCCTGACTGCTTCCAGACGTATGCACCGGCACATGATGACAGGGGACGACAGGAGCGTCATCCCCGTTGACACCTGTCTCAGGAGATGGACAGGCCGGAGGGCCGCCCGGCCGGGTCCGGCACGCGGCCGGGCGGGGTCAGCCGACGGCTCCCCGGTCCCCCGCGTACTCCTCCTCGGACCCTTCGGTCCCGGCCCCACCGATCCCGGACCCTTCGATCCCGGCCCCGCCGATCCCAGGCCCTTCGATCCCGGCCCCTTCGATCCGGGCCCGCAGCTCACGGGCGGGGATACCGGCGCGCTCCAGGACCTCGACGGCCCGGGACCCCGGGTCCGTGACGAGCGCGGCGAGCAGGTCGGGGCCGCCGGCCCGCGCCCCGGTGCGCCGCCGGGCGCGGCGCCGGGCGTCCTCCATGGCGACGGCCGCGGCGGGCGACCAGGCCCCCGCCTCCCGCGAATCGCCGCCGTACAGGGCCGGGTCCGGTACGACGGGGAGGGCGCCGGAATCCTCCACGGTGCCCTGCCAGCGCAGTCCGTAGCCGATGCTGCGCTGCACGAGGTAGCCGAGCAGGCGGGCGAGCTGCGGGGCGTCGCCGACGACGGAGCGGACCTCGGGGTCGGACTCCAGGAGCGAGTGGAGCAGGTGGGCGGTGTCGATCTGCCGGTCCCCGTCCCGCACCGCACGACGGCGGGCACCGGCGACCACCGCGACCAGCTCGGCACTGAGTCCGGCGTCGTCGTCGGGGCGCGGTCCGCCCTGCTCACCGGCGGGCTGACGGGTTACACGGTGTTGCACGCCCTCCACCTCACCAGCCCCGGCGGCCCCGGTCATCCACGAGGGGAACCATTTCCGCGTCCCGCACAGAGTGGACGCCGCCGCGCGGAATCTCATCCTTGGGGAGGAGATCAGGCCGGGAAGGGCCATTCCTGACGGCTCATCAGTATTGAATGTTCGAGGCCCTGCGGCTACGTTCCGCGACACCGTAGCCCGAGACGAAGGGGTGGTCGCATGGCCGAAGTCAGCGCCGAGGCACGCATCCAGGCACCCGCCGAGCAGGTGTGGACCCGGCTCACCGACTGGTCGTCGTACGGCGAGTGGAACGCGACCCACACCAGCTTCCCCAAGGGCGGACCCGAGGATCTCGCGGTGGGCGGGACCTTCCAGGAGAACATGAAGCTCATGGGCTTCCCGGCGGAGGTCGACTGGACCATCGAGGAGCTGGAACCGGCCAGGGTGCTCGCCATCCGCGGCAAGGGCCCGATGGCGGTGACCGTCGCCACCCGCTACACACTCACCCCGGACGGCGACACGACGACGCTCCGCATAGACGGCGAATTCACCGGTGCCGCGGTCTCCCTGATGGCCGGCAAGCTCAAGGACTCGGCGACGGCCGCGCTGAACGAGTCGCTGCGCAAGCTGGACGGTCTCGTGACCTGAGCCTGCGACCGGAGCCGGACCAACACCTGTCACCCGGGCCCGGACACGCGAAGGCGCCCCGCGGAGTCTCCGCGGGGCGCCTTCGCCGGGGCGCCTTCACCCGGTCCGTACGGCCTCAGTGCATGTCAGTGCTCGTCGGCCAGGATGAGGTACAGCTTCTTGCGGGCCTCGTTGACGACGGCCAGCGCCTTCTCGCGCTGCTCCTTCGTGCCGGTGTTCCACACCTGCCCGAACGCCTGCATCAGACCGAAGCCGGCCTGCCGGACCTCACCGAGCGCCTCCCAGTCGACCCCGCGCGAGGCCTCCTCCCAGGGCGCCTCCGGGCCTTCCTCGGCCGCGGCGCGCCCGGCCTCCGTGAGGGCGAACAGCTTCTTGCCGCCCTCGCTCTCACTGGCGATCAGACCCTCGTCCTCCAGCAGCTGGAGGGTCGGGTAGACCGAGCCGGGGCTCGGCTTCCACGCGCCGCCGCTGCGCTCGGCGATCTCCTGGATCATCTCGTAGCCGTGCATCGGCCGGTCCCTGAGCAGGGCGAGGATCGAGGCGCGCACATCGCCGCGCCGCGCCCTCCCCCGCGGTCCGCCGCGTCCACGTGGCCCCCAGGGCCCCGGGCCGAAGCCGGGCCCGAATCCGGGACCACCGGGACCGCCGGGACCGAAGCCCGGCCCTCCGGGGCCGAAGGGTCCGAAGGCGGCCCGGCGGCCCTCGAAGCCGCCGAAGCCACCGAATCCGCCCCGGCCGCGCGGGCCCGGGCCGTCGTGACGATGTCCACGCTCGTATCCGTGGGAACGCATCGCGATCACTCCATTCCATCGTTGATCAGTCACGTACCGGTCGCGTCTCTTACGCGATGTCTCGACGATATATCGGTACTGTTCGGATGACAAGGCCCTTTGCCGAAGCTGGGCACCCGCGGAGCGCAGGAGCGGCGAAATCGGTCCAGGGGTGGCCGATTGGCCTTGGTCAGCGGCCCGCCGCCGCTCTAGCGTCTGCGCCATGCGCATTCGAATCGTCGACGCCTTCACCGACCGCCCCTTCGCCGGCAACCCCGCCGGGGTCATGCTGCTGGACGACGTCTTCCCGGACGACGACTGGCTCCAGAACGTGGCCATGGAGGTCAACCACGCCGAGACGGCGTTCGCACACCGGCTGCCCGAGGGCGGCGACGCGGACTGGGCGCTGCGCTGGTTCACCCCCGTCACCGAGGTCGCGATGTGCGGTCACGCGACCCTCGCCACCGCCCACGTCCTGCACACCACCGGCGCCCACGAGGGACCGGTGCGGTTCGCGACCCGCAGCGGGGTCCTCGTCGCCACGCCCGGCGCGGACGGCTGGATCACCATGGACTTCCCCACCGCGCCGCTCACCGCCGTGGAGCTTCCCGAAGGGCTCGCCGAGGCGCTGGGCGCCGAGCCCGTCGTCGCCTACGACACCGGGCCGAACGTCGGCGACCTGCTGGTGGAACTGGCCGACGAGCGGACGGTCCTCGAGCTCGCCCCCGACCACAAGGCACTGACGGCGCACTCCTCGCGCGGGGTCATCGCCACGGCCCGCGCCGACGACCCCTCGCTCGGCCACGACTTCGTGTCCCGGTGCTTCTTCCCGAACGTCGGCATCGACGAGGACCCGGTCACCGGAAGCGCCCACACCGCGCTCGCCCCGCACTGGTCCGCGCGGCTGGGCCGGGACGACCTCGTGGGTCTGCAGGCGTCACCGCGCAGCGGCCTGGTCCGCACCGGGCTGCGCGGCGACCGCACCCTGCTGACCGGCCGCGCGGTCACGGTCATCGAGGGCGACCTGCTCGCCTGAGCGACGGCGGGGCACGCCGCCGGGCCGGGTGGCGGACGGGCGCTCAGGCCGTGGGCAGCCAGCCCACCTTGCCCGCGAGCAGGGCGTAGCCGACGAAGGCGCCGATGTCGAGCAGCGAGTGCGCGACGACCAGCGGTCCGACCCGGCGCCAGCGGCGGTAGAGCAGGACGAACACCACGCCCATGACCATGTTGCCGAGGAAACCGCCGATGCCCTGGTAGAGGTGGTACGAGCCGCGCAGGACCGCACTGGCCACCAGCGCGGTCCCCGGCGTCCAGCCCAACTGCCCCAGCCTGCGCAGCAGATAGCCGACGACGATGACCTCCTCGAGGATCGCGTTCTGCAGCGCGGAGAGGATCAGCACCGGGAACTTCCACCAGACGTCGGGCAGCGCCTCGGGGACCACGGTGAGGTTGAAGCCGAGGCCGCGCGCCACCAGGTAGAAGGCGATCCCGGTGCTCCCGATCACGGCGGCCACGGCGGCGCCCCGGCCGAGGTCGGGCCACGGGCGGGTGCGGTCGAAGCCGAGGGTGCGCAGGCTCTGGCCCTCGCGCAGCAGCAGGTGGGCCACCAGGAACACGGGGACCAGGGCGCTGGCGATGCCGAACAGCTGCCAGGCGAGGTCGAGCCAGGGACGGCCGGGCGCGGCCGAGGCGTTCAGGGTGGCCGCCTGGTCCTTGAGCCCGCCCGGTTTGGTGACCGAGCCGATGAAGCTGATCAGCGCGGACACCCCGCTCGCACCGAGCGAGAGCGCCAGCACGAGCAGCGTCTCGTCGCGGAGGACGCGCCGCGGGAACGGCTCCCGCGGGTGAGCGACGGCCAGCGGGTCAGCCTCCACGTGCACTCCTGCCTTCGGTCCGGACCTGCGAGGACACAGCATGCCGGATCGAGCCGGGAGCCGCTTGCCCGGGCCCGGCCTCCACGCCGCGGCCACCACGGCAACGGGCCGAGGGGGCCCGGGTCGATGTCGACCCGGGCCCCCTCGAACCTCTCCAGGACCTCCTCGGACCTCCTCGGACCTCCTCGGGCCTCCTCCGCGGAACGGGCCCGCCGGGCGCTCAGCCCAGCGGCACCGGTTCGGGCAGGCCCACCGGCCAGGTGTGGACCGGCTCCCCCACGTGCATCAGCTCGGCGTAGCGGCGGGTGGTCGCGGCCAGCGCGGCCTGCCGGCTCAGGCCCTGCTCCAGGGCCCGGTGGAAGGTGGCCGCCTGCCAGGACGCGCCGTTCACCCGGCGTCGGCAGCGCTCCTCGATGACGCCGAGGTAGAGGTCGCGGTCGGCGGCCTCCACGCCCCAGGCGTCCAGGCCCGCCGCGGCCAGCGGCAGCAGTTCGTCGCGGACCAGGGTGACCGCGTCCACCTCGCCGGTGCCGCCGTAGCGTCCGCGGCGCGGCCAGACGAACCGCGCGTCGATGCCGTGCCGGCACGCCGCGTCGAAGTTGGCCTCGGCGGCCTCGAAGGGCAGCCGGGTCCACACCGGCCGGGACTCCTCGGCCAGCGCGCGCACCAAACCGTAGTAGAAGGCCGCGTTGGCGATCACGTCGATGATGGTCGGCCCGGCCGGCAGCACCCGGTTCTCCACGCGCAGGTGCGGAACGCCGTCCGCGACGTCGTAGACGGGCCGGTTCCAGCGGTAGACCGTGCCGTTGTGCAGGACCAGCTCGGCGAGCCGGGGAATGCCGCCGGCGTCGAGGACCTCCAGCGGCTCCTCGTCGGAGCAGATCGGCAGCAGCGCCGGGAAGAAGCGCAGGTTCTCCTCGAACAGCTCCTGCGCGGAGGAGATCCACCGCTCGCCGAACCAGGTGCGCGGCCGGACGCCCTGGGCCTGGAGCTCCGGCGGGCGGGTGTCGGTGGCCTGCAGGAACAGCGGGGGCCGCGACTCCCGCCACAGTTCGTGCCCGAACAGGAACGGCGAGTTGGCGCCGACGGCGATCTGCGCCGCGCAGGCCGCCTGGGCCGCATTCCACACGTCGGCGAAGCGCGACGGGGTGACCTGGAGGTGCAGCTGCACGGAGGTGCAGGCGGCCTCCGGGACGATGGATTTCGAGGTGCAGGTCAGGTGCTCGACACCGTCGATGTCGAGGCGGAAGTCCTCACCGCGCGCGGCCACGATCTGGTCGTTGAGCAGGGTGTAGCGGTCCACCTCGGAAAGGTTGGAGGAGACCAGGTCGTCGCGGTCGAGCGTGGGCAGGATGCCGATCATCACGATTCCGGCGTCCACTTCACCGGCCTTGCGGTCGGCGTACGCCAGGGAGGTGCGCAGTTCCTCCGCGAGCCGGTCGAAAACCCTGCCGCCCAGCCGGTGCGGGGCGATGTTCACTTCCAGATTGAACATGGCGAGCTCGGTTTGGAAATCGCGGCTCGCGATGCGCTCCAGAACCTGCCCGTTCAACATTCTCGGCATGCCGTCGGGGCCGGCGAGATTCAATTCGATCTCGACGCCCATGAGGTTCTTGGCTCGGTCGAACCGCTTCTCGACCAGCAGCCGCTCGAGCCCCGCCAGGCACGTGTGGAGCTTTTCGCGGTAGCGCTGGCGATCGGACAGGTCGAACTGCCCTGCCACGACCTTCTCCCCCATCTAAGTGTCCCTCCTTGGATGGGCGGGCCGCAGATCCGGCCGCCGGGGTCCCGGGTCCGGTTGGGATGATGCCCAGCGGAAGCGATCGATAACGTCCCGCGGGGGCCCGGCGCCCGCTAAGCTGTCTGAATGTTCCCCGCGGCACATTCACGGGGCATGACGCAAGTCGCAACTTCGGGTGCCCCGATCGCCTCGTGAAAAACGCCGACGACATTCGGCCGACCGCGGTGGCCTCGTATTACGAGGTCAGCGGCGCCCGCCCCGGCGGGAAATCGGGATGTTATACGCGAATCCGCGGCTGAATAGAGCCTTGCCCGGTCGACCGCAATGCGATAGACGAAACATCGTGTGAACACGTGTCGTATAAACTTCGCGGACAAGGCCTAAGGTTGGCGCCCGTGGTCCCCGGTTTCTGTCGTGTTCCTGCCGTCAAGGTGACGGGCGGCAGGCTTCAGCCGCACCCACGTCCAGCGGTCCGGGTCCCCACCTCTCAGGCCACCCCGTGAGCAGACAGCGCCGTCCGCCCCACCTCCCTCGCGCCGCCGCGCCTGTCGAACGAGAGGCGACCCACCATGCCGCTGCACGTGCCCCCTGCCCCCGCGCCCGCACTGCGCTCCGTCCTCACGGCCCTCGGTTCCCCCACCGCGGTCCGTGAAGCCCGAACCCCCTCCCTGCGCGCGGCGCAGGGGCCGGCGACACCCGAACTCCCGCTTCCCGTATACGTGTTGGACCGGATCACCGCACAGGGCCTGTCGGCGACGCGGCTGGCCGGCTGGCGCTTCCTGATCCGCTGCGGCGACCGGGCGGTGGCCGCGGCCGACACCATGCTGACACCCGACGGCTGGGCCTTCTCGCACTTCTTCGAGGGCCCTTACATCGCCTCGACCGAACGCGCCGTGCAGCAGGCCGAGGCGCTGCAACAGCCCTACCAGCCGAGGCTGCTGTCGGTCCCGGGGCTGTACATGCTCACGCTGTGGCTGCACGGCGACGTGACCGCCGAGGCGACCGAGGGCCACCCGGCCGCCACCGACCTGCTCGTGCCGCTGGCCCCGGCGCCGCCCGGCATCTCGTCCCACCGCCCGCACCGGGTGGCCGAATTGCTTCCGGTGCTGACCCATCGGGCTTCTCCCGTCAAACTGCTCGGTTCACCTGCCTGACCGGCGGCTCGCGTACCCCGCTTCTCGTCCGGGAAGCGGGGTACTGCCGTTTTTCCGGCACCGGCCGCCGAGATTGCGCTCGTACGAGCAATCATCCGCTCCGACGAGGCCGAAAAAGAATCTTCCTCGACCGGACTAGCCCTATCCGGCCACTACGAACCACCCAAAGGGACAGTGCTGTTGAGATGAACCGTCCGGCAGGGTGACGCGTCATGAACCTGTGAGAAGCGGTGCCGCGAAATCCCTGCGGAACGACGCCCAGAGGGCAACACTGGGTTCCGACCGACTATCACCACGGGGGACGGAATGACCACGACCGAGCGAGAGATCCCACCCATGTGCCAGCACCAGCCACCGTGTCCCTCAGCCGAGTCCGCCGACCGGGAGTCCGCCCGCCTCGCGGCGCACCACCCGGAGCAGGGGTGGAGCCTGCTGTGCAACGGCGTCCTGCTCTTCGAGGACACCGGTGAGCTGCTCCCCGACGGCCGTGTCATCGCCCCGCACCGCCCGCTGGGCGCGGACCGGGTGATGACCGCCGCCTGAGCGGTGACCCGGGCGGTCCGCCGTACCGCCCGTGACCCACAGGGGCCGGCCGCACGATCTCGGTGCGCACCGGCCCCGACGCGTGTCCGGGGTCCGCTACGGTCCGTGTCCGCACGTTCAGCCCTTGGTGGCGCCGGCGGTGAGGCCGCCGACGAGCTGGCGCTCGGCGACCGCGTAGAAAGCCAGGGCGGGGACCATGGCGAGCACGAGGTAGGCGAAGACCCGCGCGTACTCCGCCGAGTACTGGCCCTGGAACTGCTGGACGCCGATGGGCAGGGTCCACCAGCCGCTGTCGGTGAAGACCAGCAGCGGCAGGAAGAAGTTGTTCCAGCTCGTGACGACGGCCAGCACCGAGACGGTGCCCAGCGCGGGCCTGGCCATGGGCAGCAGCACCCGCCAGAAGAAACCGAAGGCGCCGCACCCGTCGAGCGTGGCGGCCTCCTCCAGCTCACCGGGGATCTGCCGGAAGAAGCCCCGCAGGATGATGATCGTCATCGGCAGCCCGAAGGCGGCCTGCGGGAGGATCACACCGAGCGGGTTGTCCAGCAGGCCCAGGGAGCGCAGGAGCAGGAAGAGGGGCAGGGCCGCCACCGCGAAGGGGAACATCAGCCCCATCGTGAAGAAGGTGAACAGCACCTCGCGCCCACGGAAGGCGAACCGGGCGAAGGAGAAGGCGGCGAGGGCGGACACGGCCACCACCAGGACGGTCGTGGCCACGGCGATCAGTGTGCTGTTGCCGAGGAGCCGCCAGAAGTCGCCCGAGCCGAGGATGCCGGTGTAGTTGCCGGTCCGCCACCGGCCGGGCAGCCCGAACGGGTTGCGGGACAGCTCGTCGGTGGACTTGAAGCCGGACAGGACGGCGTACAGCAGGGGTAGGGCCATCAGCGCACCGACCGCGACGAGGACCGCGTGCAGCGGCAGGGTGCGCGCCGTTCGCCGGGAGCCCGCCGTCCGGCGGCCCGGCGCCGTTCGCCGGGTCATGTGCCGTCTCCCCTCATGGTCGTGGTGGCCCCTTCGAGGTCGCGGCGGAGCGCGAACCGCTGGTAGGCGAGGGCGAAGACGAGGCAGACGGCGAACATGACCACGCTGACCGCGCCGGCGTAGCCGGCCTGGTAGCGCTTGAAGCCGTACTGGAACATGGTCACGGCCATCGTCTCGGAGTGGTGGTCGGGGCCGCCCTGCGTGACCACCCACACCAGGTCGAAGAGCTGGATCGACCCGATGACGGACAGGAAGACGCTGATCCGCAGGGTGGGCGCGAGCAGCGGCAGGGTGACGTTGCGAAAGCGCTGCCAGGGGCCCGCCCCGTCGATGAGCGCCGCCTCCGTCAACTCGGCCGGGACGGACTGGAGTCCGGCCAGGTAGAGCATCATGTGGAAGCCGAAGTACTTCCACGTCATGACGAGGAACAGGGTCGCCATGACCCAGGAGGGGTCGGCGAACCACTCGCCGCCCAGGCCGTCGAGCCCGACGGCGCCCAGGACGTGGTCGGCGAGCCCGTCGCCGGGGGCGAAGACCATGCCGAACAGGACGCCGGTGATGGCCTCGGACAGGACGTAGGGCGCGAAGAACAGCATCCGGTAGACCGCGCGGCCGCGCAGCCGCTGGTTGAGCAGGACCGCCATGGCGAGCGCGAACGGCAGCTGGAGCGCGAGCGAGAGCACCACCAGGAGCAGGCAGCGCCACAGGTCGCCGAGGAAGACCGGGTCCTGGAAGAGCCGGGTGAAGTTGTCCGCGCCCGTGTAGTCGGAGGGCATGCCGAAGCCGCCCCAGCGGAAGAACGCGGCGTACAGGGCGAACAGCATGGGCAGCAGCACGAGCCCGGTGAAGAGCACCAGCGCGGGCAGTTGGAAGGCGACCGCGGTGAGCCGGTGCAGCGTGCGCCGCCGCGCCCGCTCCCTGGCCGCGTCGGCGGCCGGGGGCGGCCGGTCGAGGGCGGGTCCGCCGCGCTCGCCGGTGAGGAAGGTGGTGGTCATCGCGGCTACTGCTCTTCCTTGGCGGTCCTGGTGATGGACTGGGTGACCTGCGCGGGCGACTTGGAGCCGGCGATCAGCGCGGCCACGCTGTCGTTGACCTCCTGGCCGACGGCGGGTGCGTAGGCCTGGTCGAGGTAGAGCTGGAAGCCGGTGGCGGCCTTCAACTGCGCTTGCACCGCCTTGAGGTTGGGGTCGGTGAGGACGTCCTCGGCGGCCGGGACGACCGGCAGCACCCCGGTCTTCCTGACGAGTTCGCGGTCGGTGGTCTCGCTGGCGAAGAACTTCAGGAAGTCGACGGCGGCCTGTGGTGCGCCCTTGCGCAGGGCGTGGCCGCCGCCTCCGCCGAACACCTCGGTGATCTTCCCCTTGCCTCCCTCGACCTCGGGGAAGGGGAAGAAGCCGAGGTCGGCACCGAGCCCCTTGCCCGCGTCGGCCTCCACCACCGGGGCCCACTGGCCCATCAGCTCCATCGCCGCCTTGCCGTTGCCGACGGTTGCGGCCTGGCCGGTGGGCGTGGAGTAGGCGGCGCCGAGGAAGCCCTTCTGGAAGGGGCCGAGGGCTGCCAGTTCCTTGAGGTGCTGTCCGGCCGCGACGAACCCGGGTCGGGTGAAGTCCTTGCTGTCGCCTGCCTCGCGGAGCGCGTCGACGCCTGCGGTGCGCATCGCGAGGTAGGCCCAGTAGTACATGCCGGGCCACTTCTCCTTGCCCGCGAGGGCGAGCGGGGTGATCCCGGCGGACTTCAGCTTCCGCACGGCGTCGAGGAAGCCGCTCCAGGTGGTCGGGGGCGTGGTGATGCCGGCCTTCCGGAAGAGCGACTTGTTGTACCAGAAGCCGATCATGCCGATGTCGAACGGGATGCCGTACACCTTGCCGTCCAGCAGGTACGGCTGTCCGGCGACCGGCAGCAGGGTGTCGGCCCAGGGCTTGGTGCCGCTCGTGAGGTCCTCGACGAGCCCCGCGGCGACCTGCTGCTTCAGCACGCCGCCGCCCCAGGTGTGGAAGACGTCCGGCAGCTTCCCCGAGGCGGTCAGCGCGGTCATCTTGGACTTGTAGGCGTCGTTCTCGAGCTGGACGATCTTCAGCTTGACCTTGGGGTTGCGCGCCTCGAACTTCTTGGCGAGAGCGGCCCAGACGGTCTTGGTCGGCTGCGTGGTCGAGATGTTCCACCACTCGATCGTGGTCGTCCCCGAGGACGACCCCCCGTCCGAGTCGCCGCCGCAGCCGCTGAGCGCGGTCGCGCCGAGGCCGGCGGCGACGGATGCGGCCAGGAAGCCGCGTCGGGACAGTACAGGGTCGCCCATCATGCGCTCCTTCGAAACGTTCGGAGTTGCTTCGGAGATGCTTCGGAGAGGGTCTCGGCGAGAAGAGGAAGAAGGAAATCAGGGCCCACCGTCGACCACCGGACCGGTCGGCACGCTGAAATGGATCGAAACATTCGCTCTGAATCCCGAACGTTCCGAACGGCGACTCTAGGAAGGCGCGTGGGGAGCGTCAAGGTCTCGCGCACCGGCTCGCGGCTCGCAGTCGAACCAGTCGAAGGCCCCGCGGCCCTCCGCCTGCTACGTCCGCATTCACGCCCGTACGCCTGTACACCTCACAGGTCGTCGAAAGTTTCGAACCTGCCCCTCGAATCTCATGCACTTCGGGAGCACGGCTCCTTCGGATTCGTCTTCTCCGGCTGGTCGAATCCCGCGTTCGGGAGTGGGATGGAAGACGGGCCCCCGCGCGGCCTGACCCGGTCCGCGCGAGGGGACCACGGGCACCCGTGAGGAACGGTGGAGCCATGTCCCGTTACGACGCCTGGGCGACCCCCCGCGTGGTGGTCGGCGTGAGCGGCTCCCTGGGCAGCGTCACGGCCCTGCGCCGGGCCACCGCGCTGGCCCGGCGACTGGGGGCCGAGCTGTGGCCGGTGCTGGCCTGGGAGCCGCCTGGCGGCGATCCCGCCGCACACCACGGTCCGGCCGCCGACCTGCTGCTCGACGAGTGGCAGCGGCTGGCCAAGCAGCGGCTCGCCTCGGTGCTCGACGAGATCTTCGGCGAGGACGGACCGGGGGTCGCCATGCACGCGGCGATCGTGCGCGGCACACCCGGCAGGGCCCTGGTGGCGACCGCGGACCGGGAGGACGACGTGCTGGTGGTCGGCGCGGGCCGGCGGGGGCTGCAGCGGGCCTTCTCCGGCCGGGTCACCCGGCACTGCCTCACGCACGCGGTCTGCCCGGTCCTCGCGGTGCCGCCGTCGCCGCTGGAGTCGGACCTGGTCTCCGTCCACCGGCGCAACACCTGGCACCTGCGCATGGACACCCGGGACCTGTGAGGCCCGCCCGGCGCGCCCTTCCGCCGCCGCCCGGCCCCGCGTCCGGGGACCGTTCCCGCCCGCTGCGGCTGCGGCCCGGCCTCCGGCGGGGCAGCATGGAGGTGTCGTACGAGATGACGCTCGGTGTCCGCTCCACGAGGCCGCGGCCGCGCCTTCCCGATGCCACCGGGCGCGCCCACCGGCCGCCGGGCCTCCGCTTCTTGAGGTGTGCGCCGCTCCGGGCGGCCCTTTCTTAACGCAAGATTGACGCCCACGGGACCCGGATCCGTGGGCCCAGGCGTCACTCTCCGCTTACGCTGAAGCCGCCGTCCCTGTGATGGCCGAACCGCTGAGCCGCACACAGGAGCACGCCGATGGTCACGACCGAGCACCCTCCCAGCCGCCTGCGCGCCTGGATGCTGGAGGGCCTGTCCGACATGGGCAAGCACGGCGGCGTCACCGGACCCCACGCGGAGCCCGAGCCCCCGCACGAGGGCCAGCGCTGGTGGCGCGTGATGTGCCTGACCGGCGTCGATTACTTCTCCACGCTCGGTTACCAGCCCGGCATCGCGGCCCTCGCGGCCGGCCTGCTGTCACCGATCGCCACCATCGTGCTGGTCGTCGTCACCCTGGCGGGCGCCCTCCCGGTCTACCGCCGGGTGGCCGAGGAGAGCCCGCACGGCGAGGGTTCCATCGCCATGCTGGAGCGGCTGCTGTCGTTCTGGAAGGGCAAGCTGTTCGTCCTCACCCTGCTGGGCTTCGCGGCCACGGACTTCCTGATCACGATCACCCTCTCCGCCGCCGACGCCTCCACCCACCTCGTGGAGAACCCGCACCTCACGAGCGCGCTGCACGGCTACCAGATGCTGATCACCCTGTTCCTGGTCGCCCTGCTGGGCGCGGTGTTCCTCAAGGGCTTCCTGGAGGCCATCGGCGTCGCGGTCGCCCTGGTCGGCATCTACCTCGCGCTCAACGTCGTGGTCGTGGCCGTCGGCATCTGGCACGTCGTCACCGCCGAGTACGTGGTCACCGACTGGGCCGACGCGCTGACCGCGGAGCACGGCAACGTCTTCGTCATGATCGGCGTCGCCCTGATCGTCTTCCCGAAACTCGCCCTCGGCCTGTCCGGGTTCGAGACCGGCGTCGCCGTCATGCCGCACGTCCGGGGCGACGCGAGCGACACCGAGGCCCGCCCCACGGGCCGGATCCGGGACGCCAAGAAGCTGCTGACGACCGCGGCCGTCATCATGAGCTGCTTCCTGATCGCCACCAGCTTCATCACCACCCTGCTGATCCCGGCGAACGAGTTCAAGCCGGGCGGCCAGGCCAACGGCCGCGCGCTCGCCTACCTGGCGCACCAGTACCTGGGCGGGGCCTTCGGCACGGTGTACGACGTCTCCACGATCGCCATCCTGTGGTTCGCCGGCGCCTCCGCGATGGCGGGCCTGCTCAACCTCATGCCCCGCTACCTCCCGCGCTACGGCATGGCCCCCCACTGGGCCCGCGCCGTGCGCCCGATGGTCATCGTCTTCACCCTGATCGCCTTCCTGGTGACCTGGATCTTCGACGCCAGCGTGGACAAGCAGGGCGGCGCCTACGCCACCGGTGTGCTGGTGCTGATCAGCTCGGCGGCCATCGCGGTGACCATCGCCGCCCGCAAGGCGCGGCAGCGGCGCTGGACCGTCCTGTTCGCGGTCATCGCGGTGGTGTTCCTGTACACGACCGTCGTCAACGTCCTGGAGCGCCCGGACGGTGTGAAGATCGGCGCCTGCTTCATCGCGGGCATCATCCTGGTCTCGCTGCTGTCCCGGCTCGCCCGCGCCTTCGAGCTGCGGGTGACCAGCGTGACGATGGACCCGATGGCGGAACGTTTCGTCCGGGACATGGCCAGCCGCAAGATGCGGTTCATCGCCAACGAGCCCGACCAGCGCGACAAGGCCGAGTACCGCGACAAGATCGAGCAGATCCGCACCGACAACGACATGCCCGAGCAGGACGACTTCGTCTTCCTCGAGGTGACGGTGACCGACCCCTCCGAGTTCGAGGCGGGCCTGAGCGTACGCGGCGAGGTCATGCACGGCCGCTACCGCGTGCTCAGCGTGGAGTCCGCCTCCGTACCCAACGCCCTGGCCGCCCTGCTCCTGCACGTCCGCGACCTGACCGGCTGCACGCCGCACATCTACTTCGAGTGGACCGAGGGCAACCCGTTCGCCAACTTCCTGCGCTTCTTCCTCTTCGGCCAGGGCGAGGTCGCCCCGGTCACCCGTGAGGTGCTGCGCGAGGCGGAGCCCGACCGCGACCGCCGGCCGCGCGTGCACACGGGCTGACAGCCGCCCCGGCGGCCCCACCACGCCTTTGCGCCACCGGTGGCCCTATCGTGACCCGCATGCAGTCCTACACGATCGGCCAGGCGGCGCGGCTGCTCGGCGTGAGCCCGGACACCGCCCGCCGCTGGGCCGACGCCGGCCGGGTGACCACCCATCGCGACGAGGCCGGACGGCGCCTCATCGACGGCAGGGACCTCGCCGCGTTCTCGGTCGAGCTGGCCAAGGCGGGCAGCGGTGAGGAGGAGGTCTCCTCCACCTCGGTGCGCAACGCCTTCCCGGGCATCGTGACCGCCATCAAGCTCGGCGACGTCGCCGCACAGGTGGAGATCCAGGCGGGCCCGCACCGGCTGGTCTCGCTGCTCACCCGGGAGGCCGTGGAGGAGCTCGGCCTGGAGGTCGGCATGGAGGCCACCGCTCGCGTGAAGTCGACGAACGTGCACATCGACCGCGTCTGAACCGGCTCTCACCGGCACAGCGGCGCGGCCCACAGGTCCAGGCGGCCCGGGAACCGTCGCAGGCGAGGAACGTCTCCAGGGTGCTCAGCAGTACGGCGGTGGCCGCGCGGTCGGTGTCCGGCAGCGGACCGGGGACCGCGTGGCCGTACGCCTCGCGCACCTCGCGCGGCACTCCGGTGAGCAGGTCGTCCAGGCCGGTGAGCGCGGTCGCGCCGGTCAGCTTCGGGGCGTCCGGCGCGGTGGTCAGCGCCGAGGTGAGCGCGTAGCGGGCCTGGGCAGGTGCCCCGGCCAGGCCGCCGGGTTCCGGGACGGCGACCCCCGTCCGGGCGTGCAGGGGCACGTCCGGCGCGCAGCCGGCGACAGGGGCCACGCGTCTTCCTGCCGGCCGTCCCCGGCGTCCGGCAGGACGGCGAAGGCGTGCCCGTCCGGCAGCCGTCCCGCCGCGGCCCCGGCCGCGAGGTGCCCGGCCGGTTCCGCCGACGCTCCCTGCGCCACTTCCGCACCGCCCGTCCCGGCCCCGGCGACGACGACCCGGTAGGGCCCGCTCGCCGGCGGCGCGGCCCGCCGCAGCGCGCTCTCCACCGCCGCGCCGGAAGCGTCGGGAGCGGCGAGCAGGGCGCCGAGTCGATGAGCGCGAGCCCCTTCGACCCGGTCGCCCCCGCGCTCGCGACCGCCGTGCGGGACGCGACCGGCCTGCGGTTCACGGAGCTGCCGCTGACGCGCGACCGGGTGTGGCGGGCACTGGAGCGCCGAAGCCGTACCCGCCGTCGACCCGGATCGCCGTGATGCCGCTGATGTGCCGGCCCCCGCAGCGGTCCTGCGGGAGCACCAGCTGCGGGCCGGCCGCGTCCAGCGGGGTGCCGTCCACGGTGACGGCGAGCAGTACCGGGGCGTCGGCGAAGTCCGGGTCGATCTCGGCCCAGGACAGCAGGGCGCGGTGACCGTCGGTGCCGGTGACGGCGATGAGGAAGCGCAGCCGGTCCTTGCGCCGCGCGGGGTCGAACACGGGCCCCGCGCCGGCCAGTACGTCGTACAGGAGCGGGCCCGTGAACCGGTGGTGCCGGGTGCCGCTGGTGGCGCACTCGAAGCTGACCCGCGCCGCGTGCTGCGGGCGGCGCAGCAGGTCCGGGACGGTCAGCCGGGCGGGTCGTACCAGATCTCCGGTCAGGGCGAGTTCCGCGAGCTCCACCTGCGACCACCTCCCGGAAAACGGTACCCGCCGACGAGCACCGTACAAACGCACATGCAAGCTACAAGCCATGAGTGCGCAGCTCATGCGATGTGACAGGAGACTTACAGCTCGCAGATGCGGCAGTATCATCGCCGCACGGCCGAAGTGCGGCCGTCGCAGGGCGCGACCGCTGTTCCACGATCCTGAGGAGTACATCCTGATGACCCGTTCCGTGCGCCGGACCCGGCGGACGCTGCAGCTGGCCGGTGCGGGAGCCGCCGCCCTGATGGCACTCAGCGCCTGCTCCTCTTCCTCCTCCGACGACTCGTCCGCCAAGCCGGACAAGTCCGGCTCCGTCTCCCCGAAGCTGTCCGGCACGGTCACCGTCTTCGCTGCGGCCTCCCTGAAGGAGAGCTTCACGACTCTGGGCAAGCGGTTCGAACAGCAGCACCCGGGCACCAAGGTCACCTTCAACTTCGGCGGCAGCGACTCCCTCGCCGCCGGCATCACCGGCGGCGCGCCCGCGGACGTGTTCGCCGCCGCCAGCCCCAAGACCATGGCACTCGTGACGGACAAGAAGGACGCCGCCGGCACCCCGGCCACCTTCGTCCGCAACCAGCTCGAGATCGCCACCCTGCCGGGCAACCCCGACAAGGTGGCCTCCCTGAAGGACCTCACCAAGTCCTCTCTGAAGGTCGTCCTGTGCGACAGGACCGTGCCGTGCGGCGCCGCCGCCCAGAAGGCCCTGGACGCCGGCGACCTGAAGCTCACCCCTGTCTCCTACGAGCAGGACGTCAAGAGCGCCCTGACGAAGGTGGAGCTGAAGGAGGCCGACGCCGCGGTGGTCTACAGGACCGATGTGAAGGCCGCGGGTGACAAGGTGGAGGGCGTGGAGTTCCCCGAGTCGGCCAAGGCCGTCAACGACTACCCGATCGCCCTGCTGAAGAACGCCCGGAACGCCGAGGCGGCGAAGGCGTTCATCACGCTGGTGCGGTCCGCCGAGGGCCGGCGGGTCCTGAGCGAGGCCGGGTTCCTCAAGCCGTGACCTCGCTCGGCAAGCCCGGCGCCGCGGCCGCGGGGTGCCGCTGCCCCTGCTGGTGCCCGGCCTCGTCGCCCTGGCGTTCCTGCTGCTGCCGCTCGTCGCGCTGCTGGTGCGCGCCCCCTGGCGCAGCCTGCCGGAGCAGTTGGCCGGCGCCGAGGTGTGGCAGGCCCTGCGGCTCTCGCTGGTCAGCGCGACCGCGGCGACCGCGCTGTGCCTCGTGCTGGGGGTGCCGCTGGCCTGGCTGCTGGCCCGCACCGACTTCCCCGGCCGCCGCCTGGTGCGGGCCCTGGTGACCCTGCCGCTCGTCCTGCCGCCGGTGGTCGGCGGTGTGGCGCTGCTGCTCGCCCTGGGCCGCAACGGCGTCGTCGGCGCCTGGCTCGACTCCTGGTTCGGCATCACCCTGCCGTTCACCACGGCGGGCGTGGTGGTCGCCGAGGCCTTCGTCGCCATGCCCTTCCTGGTCATCAGCGTCGAGGGCACCCTGCGGGCCGCCGACCCGCGCTTCGAGGAGGCGGCCACCACGCTCGGCGCCTCCCGCTTCACCGCGTTCCGCCGGGTCACACTGCCGCTGATCGCCCCCGGCATCGCCGCGGGCGCGGTCCTGGCCTGGGCCCGCGCCCTCGGCGAGTTCGGCGCGACGATCACCTTCGCGGGCAACTTCCCCGGCCGCACCCAGACCATGCCCCTCGCGGTCTACCTCGCCCTGCAGAACGACCCCGAGGCCGCCATCGCGCTCAGCCTCGTCCTGCTCGCCGTGTCCATCGCGGTGCTCGCCGGACTGCGCGACCGGTGGCTGACGGGATCCTGACGCTGCCCTCAGGATGGAAGACGACGACCCCGCACCAGTGCCGACGGACGGATCCATGACCGACACCGACTCCCGCAAGCCCGGCCTCGCGGTACGGGGCGAGCAGGGACTCGACGCCCGGCTCGTCGTGGACCGGGGCTCCTTCCGGCTCGACGTGGCCCTGAGCGCCGCCCCCGGTGACGTCGTCGCGGTGCTCGGGCCCAACGGCGCCGGCAAGACGACCGCGCTGCGCGCCCTCGCCGGCCTCGCCCCGCTCACCGACGGCCACCTGCGGCTGGACGGCACGTCCCTGGCGGACACACCGCCCGAGTCGCGCCCGGTCGGCGTCGTCTTCCAGGACTACCTGCTCTTCCCGCACCTGTCCGCTCTGGACAACGTGGCCTTCGGGCCGCGCTGCCAGGGCACCGGCAAGGCCGAGGCACGCGCCCAGGCCGCCGCCTGGCTGGACCGCATGGGCCTGGCCGACCACGCCACCGCCAAGCCGCGCCGGCTCTCCGGCGGCCAGGCCCAGCGCGTCGCCCTCGCCCGCGCCCTGGCCACCAGGCCCCGGCTGCTGCTCCTGGACGAGCCGCTCGCGGCCCTGGACGCCCGCACACGGCTGGAGGTGCGCGCCCAGCTGCGCCGGCACCTCGCCGAGTTCGAGGCGGTCGCCGTCCTGGTCACCCACGACCCGCTGGACGCCATGGTGCTGGCGGACCGGCTGGTCGTCGTCGAGCACGGCCGGGTCGTGCAGGAGGGCACCCCGTCGGACATCGCCCGCCGGCCGCGCACGGACTACATCGCCCAGCTCGTCGGCCTCAACCTCTACCGGGGGCAGGCCGAGGGCCACACGGTACGGCTCGGTTCCGGAGCCGTGATCACCGTGACGGAGACGCTGTCCGGGCCCGTCTTCGTCGCCTTCCCGCCGGGCGCCGTCACCCTGTTCCGGGACCGGCCCGCGGGGGCCAGCGCCCGCAACCTGTGGCGCTGCGAGGTGGCCGGTCTGGAGACCCACGGCGACCAGATCCGCGCCGACCTCACCGGTGGACTGCCGCTCGCCGCCGATCTCACCACCGTCGCCGCCGCGGAGCTCGGCCTGCACCCCGGCGCCGCTGTCTGGGCGACGGTCAAGGCGACCCAGACGCACGCGTACCCGGCCTGAACGCCCGCGCGCCCTACGGTGGGTGCCCATGACACTGAGCATTCGCAACCAGCTCCCCGGCACCGTCACCGAGGTCCGACCGGGAGGGGTCATGGCCACCGTCAAGGTCCGCCTCGACGGCGGGCAGGACCTCACCTCGGCCATCACCCTGGACGCCGTCGAGCAGCTCGGCCTCGCCCCCGGCACGGCCGTCCGCGCGCTGGTGAAGTCGACGGAGGTCTCCATCGCCACGAGCCGGGACGAGGGACTGTCGATCCGCAACCAGTTCCCCGGCGCCGTCACCCATCTCGAGCTGGGCACCGTCATGGCGACGGTGAAGGTCACGATGGCCGGCGGTGAGCTGACCGCGGCGATCACCAAGGACGCGGCCGCCGATCTCGGGCTGTTCGTGGGCTCCGACGTGATCGCCCTGATCAAGGCGACCGAGGTGGCGCTCGCCACCGTCTGACCGGACGCGGAACGCGGGAGGGCCCCCGTCCGGCACGGACGGGGGCCCTCCTCCACTCGCTCGCTCAGTCCTCGTAGGCGTCCAGCGGCGGGCAGGAGCACACCAGGTTGCGGTCGCCGAAGGCCTGGTCGATGCGACGCACCGGCGGCCAGTACTTGTCGGCGGCCACGACACCGGCCGGGAAGACGGCCTCCTCGCGGCTGTAGGCGTGGTCCCAGTCGCCGCCCAGCGCCCGCGAGGTGTGCGGGGCGTTGCGCAGCGGGTTGTCCTCCGCCGGCCACTGGCCGGAGCCGACCTTCTCGATCTCCGCGCGGATGGCGATCATCGCGTCGCAGAAGCGGTCCAGCTCGGCCAGGTCCTCGGACTCGGTCGGCTCGATCATCAGCGTGCCGGCCACCGGGAAGGACATGGTAGGCGCGTGGAAGCCGTAGTCGATCAGACGCTTGGCCACGTCGTCCACGCTCACGCCGGTCGCCTTGGTCAGCGGGCGCAGGTCGATGATGCACTCGTGCGCGACCAGACCGCCGGGGCCGGTGTAGAGCACGGGGAAGTGCGGCTCGAGGCGCTTGGCGATGTAGTTGGCGGAGAGCACGGCCACCTGGGTGGCGCGCTTGAGGCCCTCGCCGCCCATCAGCCGGACGTACGCCCAGGAGATCGGCAGGATGCCCGCGCTGCCCCAGGGCGCCGCCGAGATCGGGCCGACGCCCGTCTCCGGGCCGGCCGCCGGCTGCATCGGGTGGTTGGGCAGGTACGGCGCCAGGTGCGAGCGGACGCCGACCGGGCCGACGCCGGGGCCGCCGCCGCCGTGCGGGATGCAGAAGGTCTTGTGCAGGTTCAGGTGCGAGACGTCACCGCCGAAGTGGCCCGGCTTGGCGAGGCCGACCAGGGCGTTGAGGTTGGCGCCGTCGACGTACACCTGACCGCCGGCCTCGTGGACCTGGGCGCAGATGTCGGCGACGTGCTCCTCGAAGACGCCGTGCGTCGACGGGTAGGTGATCATCAGCACCGACAGTTCGTCGCGGTACTGCTCGATCTTGGCCCGCAGGTCCGCGACGTCGATCTCGCCGTCCTCGGCGGTCTTGACGACGACGACCTTCATACCGGCCATCACGGCGCTGGCGGCGTTGGTGCCGTGCGCCGACGACGGGATGAGGCAGACGGTGCGCTGCTCGTCGCCGTTGGCGCGGTGGTAGCCGCGCACGGCCAGCAGACCGGCCAGCTCGCCCTGCGAACCGGCGTTCGGCTGGAGCGAGACCTTGTCGTAGCCGGTGACCTCGGCGAGCCGGTCCTCCAGCTCGCGGATGAGCGTCAGGTAGCCCTCGGCCTGCTCGGCGGGCGCGAACGGGTGCAGCTGGCCGAACTCGGGCCAGGTCACCGGCTCCATCTCGGTGGTCGCGTTGAGCTTCATGGTGCAGGAGCCCAGCGGGATCATGCCGCGGTCGAGCGCGTAGTCGCGGTCGGCGAGCCGGCGCAGGTAGCGCAGCATCGCCGTCTCCGAGCGGTGCTCGTGGAAGACCGGGTGGGCCAGGTAGTCGTCGGTGCGCAGCAGCGCCTCGGGCAGCGCCTCGCCGGCGGCCGCGTCCAGGGCCTCGATGTCGCCGTCGACGCCGAAGGCGGCGAAGACGGCCGCGAGATGGGCCCGGTTGGTCGTCTCGTCGCAGGCCAGGGAGACCTGGTCGGCGTCGACCGCGCGCAGGTTGACGCCGCCCGCGCGGGCGGCGGCCACGACCTCTTCGGCCCGGCCCGGAACACGCGCGGTGAGGGTGTCGAAGTAGGCGCCGTGGACGAGCTCGACACCGCCCGCCTTCAGGCCCTCGGCGAGGATCGTGGCGTAGCGGTGGGTGCGGCGGGCGATGGTCCGCAGGCCCTCGGGGCCGTGGTAGACGGCGTACATGCCGGCCATGACGGCGAGCAGCACCTGCGCGGTACAGATGTTGCTGGTGGCCTTCTCACGGCGGATGTGCTGCTCACGGGTCTGCAGGGCGAGGCGGTAGGCCTTGTGGCCGTCGGCGTCGACGGACACGCCCACGAGACGGCCGGGCAGGCTGCGGGCGAACTTCTCGTGCACCGCCATGTAGCCCGCGTGCGGTCCGCCGAAGCCCATCGGGACGCCGAAGCGCTGGGTCGTGCCGATCGCGATGTCGGCGCCCAGCTCGCCCGGGGAGGTCAGCAGGGTGAGGGCCAGCAGGTCGGCGGCGACGGTGACGAGCGCGCCCAGCTCGTGCGCCTGCTCGATGACCGGCTTGATGTCGCGAACGGCACCGGAGGCGCCCGGGTACTGGATCAGCACGCCGTTGATCTCGCGCGCGGCGATGTCGGCCGGGATGCCGTCGGTGAGGTCGGCGACGACCACGTCCACGCCGGTCGGCTCGGCGCGCGTCTCGATGACGGCGATGGTCTGCGGCAGGGCGTCCGCGTCGACCAGGAACAGGCCCTTCTTGTTCTTGCCCATGCGCCGGGACAGCGACATCGCCTCGGCGGCGGCGGTGCCCTCGTCCAGCAGGGAGGCGCCGGAGGTCGGCAGGCCGGTCAGCTCGGCGACCATCGTCTGGAAGTTCAGCAGGGCCTCCAGCCGGCCCTGCGAGATCTCCGGCTGGTACGGGGTGTAGGCCGTGTACCAGGCCGGGTTCTCCATGACGTTGCGCAGCACGACCGGCGGGGTGAAGGTCCCGTAGTACCCGAGCCCGATCATGGAACCGAGGACCTGGTTGCGGTCGGCGAGCGAGCGCAGCTCGGCGAGGACCTCGGCCTCGGTGCGGGCGCCCGGCAGGTCCAGGGCGTCGGCGTTCTTGATCACATCCGGAACGGCGGCGGCGGTCAGCTCGTCGAGGGAGCCGTAGCCGACCTGCGCGAGCATCTTGGCCCGCGCCTCCTGGTCGGGCCCGATGTGGCGCTGCTCGAAGGGGATGCCCGCTTCGAGCTCGGAGAGCGGAATGCGATGGGCGGTCATTGCGGAGGCCTCCTGGTCTGACGCGACCTTCGAGGGACACCACGGCGCGGGTGTCCCGACGGCCTCCCCCTCTGTCATCTGCACCTGAGAGCTTCACCGGGCGCCCGAGGGTCCCGGCTTTCACCGTCGGTGAGAGCGGACGCCGTCGACACCCGCTCTGCTTTCCAGAGTGACCTCGTCCGTGCGGTACGTGGGCCTGAGAGATTCCGGGGAGGATTTGCTCCTTCGGCGCCTCCGAGGTGGTCGGAGGACTCTCCCGCACGGGGTCAGCAGCCGCTGTCAGCCTACCAGCGAGGTCAACGCCCGAGCCCTCGAGTGGCCGCCTCCCCGAATGTGCTCTTTTGTTGTGCTTACGGATGTGTTGCGACCAGCTGGAGGGAGAGGGACCGTGCAGACCGACATCGATCCGCGCAACCTGATCGGCCGCAAGGCGTTCGACCGCAATGGCACCAAGATCGGCACGATCGACGAGGTGTACCTCGACGACGCGACGGGCGTGCCGGAGTGGGCGGCCATACGCACCGGCCTGTTCTCCCGGGACGCCTTCGTGCCCCTCGAGCCCAGCGAACTGGTGGAAGGCGCCCTCCAGGTCCCCTTCGACCGCTCGCTCATCAAGGACGCTCCCGACTTCGGCGTCGGCCGCCACCTCTCCCCCGAACAGGAACTGCAGCTCTACCACCACTACGGTCTCGACGTCACTCCGCCCCGCGCGTTCCCCGACCACGACTTCGGCAAGCTGGCGGGCACCGAGGAGACCTGAGCGGCCCCTCACGGCGGACCCTGCGGCAACGGGTCCGCCTCAGCCACCAGCGGCAGCGGATCCGCCGGTTCCAGCGCGGGTTCCTCCACCCGGAACGTCCGCACCCTCCCGGGCTCCGACAGCGGCGTCTCGAAACGCACGGTCACCCGGCCCAGACCGCTGCCCTGCACCCAGCCGTGCCCCCAGTCGGCGTGCCGCACGTCCTGGCCGGCCCGCCAGTGCCGCTCCGCGGGCTCCCGCCGGTCCGTGCCGGCCCCGTCCTCCGCTCCCTGTGCCCCCGGTGCTCCCCGCGTCCCTGCCGCCTCGTCCGAGTCCGTCTCCGCCGCCCGCGAGGGCTGTGCCGCCTGGGCGAACAGGTCCTCCTGGGTGTAGTCGGCCAGCCCGGACACCCCCACGCCGAGCAGCCGCACCCCGCCCGTGGTGTCCACCGCCTCCAGCAGGCGCGCGGCCGCCTCCCGGATCACCGCCGGGTCGTCGGTCGGCCCGCGGAGCGTCTCGGAACGGGTCAGCGTGGAGAAGTCGTAGCGCCGCACCTTGAGCACGATGGTCCGGCCCGACAGCCCGGCACCGCGCAGCCGCCCCACGCACCGGTCAACCAGCCGCTGCACCTCCAGTCCGACCCGGGTCCGGTCGTGGATGTCCACGTCGTAGGTGTCCTCGACCGACACCGACTTCGTCTCGCGCTCGGCCACCACGGGCCGCTCGTCGTGTGCCAGCGCCATGGCGTACAAGGCGTGCCCGTGCGCCTTGCCCAGCAGGCGGACCAGTTCGTCCTCCCCCGCCTCGGCGAGCTCCCCCACCGTGCTGATCCCCGCCCGCCGCAAGTGGTCCCCGGTGGCCGGACCGACCCCGGGCAGGGTCCGCACCGACATGGGGCCCAGCAGCGCCCGCTCGGTCCCGGGCTCGATGAGCACCAGCCCGTCGGGCTTGGCCTGCTCCGAGGCGATCTTCGCGAGCATCTTGGAGGCCGCCAGACCCACCGACCCGGTCAGACCCGTGGCCGCCCGTATGTCCGCGCGCAGCCTCACCCCGGCCAGCCGCGCCGAATCCTCGTCCCAGGCCGCTCCGGCGGCCTCCAGGTCGACGAACGCCTCGTCCAGGCTCAGCGGCTCCACCAGGGGCGACAGCTCGCGCAGCAGCGCCATCACCCGCTCGCTGATCGACCGGTAGAGGGTGAAGCGGGGCACGAGGTACGCCGCGTGGGGCGCCAGCCGGCGCGCCTGGGCCATCGGCATGGCCGAGTGCACCCCGAAGACACGCGCCTCGTACGACGCGGTGGCCACCACACCGCGCGGCCCGAGCCCGCCCACGACGACGGCCTTCCCGCGCAGGCTCGGCTTGGACGCCTGCTCCACCGAGGCGAAGAAGGCATCCATGTCGAGATGCAGGATCGTGGGCGCGTTTCTCACAACTCCGATGCTGCACCACACCACTGACAATGCCCCGGCGGGGAGCGCCGGGGCATCGCGGGTCCGGTCGGCGGGCCTTGCCGGACGGCCCGGGGGGCCGGCTCCGTCAGACGGCCCGGTTGCGCCGCCGTGCCAGCTCGTCCGCCGGGTTGTGCCCGACCAGCGTCTCCCCGGTGTCCACCCGCTCGCCGTGCAGCTGTGAGAGCGCGCTTTCCACGTCCCGCCAGACCACGCCGACGGCGATGCCGAAGATGCCCTGACCGCCCTGGAGCAGCGCGTGGACCTCGTCGGGCGAGGTGCACTCGTACACCGTCGCGCCGTCACTCATGAGCGTCATGCGCTCCAGGTCGCGGAAACCGCGTTCCCTGAGGTGCTGGACGGCCGTCCGGATGTTCTGCAGCGAGACACCGGTGTCCAGGAACCGCTTGACGATCTTGAGGACGACGACGTCCCGGAAGCTGTAGAGGCGCTGGGTGCCCGACCCCAAGGCGGGCCGCACGCTCGGCTCGACGAGCCCGGTGCGGGCCCAGTAGTCCAGTTGCCGGTAGGTGATGCCGGCGGCCGCGCAGGCGGTGGGCCCGCGGTACCCGATCTCCTCGGTCCCCATGGACGCCGCCCCTCCGCCGTTCGGCACCGCCGTAGGTCGCTGCGGGGCGGGGTCGCTCGCGCTGCCGGGATGGGCGTACCCCCCGCGCGAGCGCGGCTGAGAACTCGGGGGAGGGTACGGACCGCTCTCCCCGAACCCTCGTCCGGGGGCGCCCCCAGCCGTACCGTCGCCGCTCGTTCTCACGCCGACCTCCGTCCTTGACCTGCCTTCTCGACGGTAGGCAGTCACCAGGGGTGCGTCAACGATCGCCACACTCGGCACGCCGAGTGATAATCACCCTAGGAGTGGTTTCCCGCACCCCACCGCGGGGAAAGGCTAGCCGAATGCTCTCGCGCAGGGCCGGAGGACGCTCTCAATGGACGGTGGCAATTGCCGTGCCCGCGGCCGCCACGAGGCGCCGTCCCGCCCTGTCGGCGGACCTGCGGACCGCACGGCCGACCCGGCCTCACTGGCTGCTGGTGCCGAAGTCCTCGGGCGAGATCTGGTCGAGGAACTCGCGGAACTTCTCCACCTCGTCCTCCTGCTCGTCCGGGATCGCGATGCCGGCGTCGTCCAGCACCGAGTCGCTGCCGTAGATCGGCGTCCCGGTGCGCAGGGCGAGCGCTATGGCGTCGGAAGGACGGGCGCTCACCTCGACCCCGCTGGCGAAGACCAGCTCCGCGTAGAAGACGCCCTCACGCAGATCCGTGATGCGTACTTCGGTCAGCTCCTGGCCGACGGCCTCCAGCACGTCCTTGAACAGGTCGTGGGTCAGCGGTCGCGCGGGGGCCATGCCCTGCTGGGCGAAGGCGATCGCCGTCGCCTCCCCAGGCCCGATCCAGATGGGGAGGTAGCGGTCGCCCCCCACTTCGCGCAGGAGCACGATCGGTTGGTTGGAGGGCATTTCCACCCGGACACCTACGACATCGAGCTCGTTCACACAGCAACCCTAGGCCGTGCCCGGGACGTTTGGGTAGTCGGGCCGGGAACAGGTGGCCGATCCGGCCGCCGGCGCACCCCGTCGCTCAGGGCAACCGGACGCCCAGCGCCGTCTGCACCAGCGAGGCGTGCAGCCGCATCGTGAGCGCGGCCAGCTCCTTCGCACGGGCCTCGGCGTGCGCGCGGGTCTGCGGATTGCGGTGGCGCCGCAACGGGGCCACCACCTGGTCCACCAGGCCCGCCTCGCGGTCGGCCGCCGCCTTCATCAGCCGCAGATGGCGCGGCTCGATCCCGAACCGGCCCAGTTCGGACACCAGCGAGGCCACCGTCACGGCCTCGGCGTCGTACACCCCGTCCTCCAGGGGAGTGATGAGCCCGTACGACTCCCACTCCGCCAGGTCCCCCTCGGCGATGTCCGCGGCGGCCAGCAGCTCGGCCCGCCCGATCCGCGCCACCGTCGCCCGCCCCGGGGGCTCGGGCACGTCCTCCCCGGTGCGCTGGCGCCCCACCACGGGCAGCGCGACGGCCTCGCCCCGCTCCATGGCGTCCAGGTGCTCGCGGATCACCTTCAGCGGCAGATAGTGGTCCCGCTGCATCCGCAGGACGTGAGCGAGGCGCTCCACGTCCCCGGCGCTGAACTTGCGGTACCCCGAAGGGGTCCGCTGCGGCTCGATGAGACCCTCCGACTCCAGGAAACGGATCTTGGAGATCGTGACTTCGGGGAACTCCTCGCGCAGCCGGTTCAGCACCGCGCCGATGCTCATCAGCCCTCTGTCCGTGGCGGCGGTACCGCTTCGGGCACCGCCGCTCGGTGTGTGAAGCATGGACCTTCCCTGGGGGTCGTCCCCCCGGACGGAGTCCGGAGGGTCAGATGCCCTGCCGGCTCGCGTAGAAGACCAGCCGGTACTTGCCGATCTGCACCTCGTCACCGTTCGACAGAGCCACCTGGTCGATCCGCTCCCGGTTGACGTACGTGCCGTTCAGGCTGCCCACGTCGGCCACCGTGAACGAACCGTCCCCGGCCCGCCGGAACTCCACGTGCCGGCGGGAGACCGTCACGTCGTCCAGGAAGATGTCGCTCTGCGGGTGCCGGCCGGCCGTGGTCAGGTCGCTGTCCAGCAGGAAGCGGCTGCCCGAGTTCGGGCCCCGCCGCACCACCAGCAGCGCCGAACCCAGCGGCAGCGCGTCGACCGCGGCCTGCGCCTCGGGCGAGAGCATCGGCATCTGCGTCTGACCGGTCACCTCGGCGTCGTAGGCCTCGATACCGGAGATGGAAATCGTGGAGGTGGTCTCGGACGCGCGCTCCGGCGTCACACCGGGACGCAGCGGCGCGCCGCAGTTCGAGCAGAAGCGCGCGTTCTCCGCGTTGCGGTTACCGCACCTCGTACACACCAGGGCCGACATGGACGGATCCTCCTGCCGCGGCTGCCCCGCGGGGGCGTTGGAAGCATACGGGCCTGGAGCGAACCCTCCACCCGCACTCGAGGTCGACGGTTGCCCGAAACCTATGCCGCCGGACTGGGCAGGGTCAACAGACGCCGCGCCCTGACCTCCGGAAATGTCACCGCCCGGACCAGCCACCTGGTCCCGGAACAGCGGACGCTGGCCCTCGGCGTCAGGCTCTGCGCGATGACGAGCGGTCGCGTTGTCGCTGCCCTCTCGTGCGCTCTTGCCGAACAACTTCGCAAACAACTTCACGGGCGATTCCCCTTGACCGAAACAGACCCGCCCGTGGGGCAGGACGAACCCTGATTGCCTACACCGGCCGACCCGGACATCCTGACAACGTCCGTAGCCACCAGACAGTTTCCACCACGCACCGCCCCATCGGTGCGTCGACCCCCCGCAACCTCATGCCCGTGCCGGACGTCCCCCATGCACCGACGGTTCACTGGGAGGACGACCGAGCGTAGTCAGGCTGCTTCACCTGCCGCAAGGCATCCACGACGATCTTGCCGGACCGCTCGACGGTCACCGTGGCCTGCTCCTTCTCCAGTGTCTGCACCACACCTCCGGGGATGTTGAGCGCCGGCTCCAGATCCTGCGACTTGCCGATGACCTTGAAACGATAGGGGGCGTTGATCTTGTTCCCGTCGACGCTCACGCTCTTGCCGGCGTCGCTGAAATACGTGCCCGCGACGACACGCACCCCGTTGACCTGAATCGCCTCCGCACCGGCCGCGCGCAACTCCTGGATCGCGTCGAGCAGCATGTCCGCCTTGACCGTTCCCTTCGTGTCCTCGATCGTCATCGTGATGCCGGGACCCTGCGCCGCCACACTCCCCGTCAGGATGCCGAGTTGCCGTTCCTTCTCGGCGGTCTGCCGGCGGGCCTCCGCCGCCTGGTCGGAGCTGCTCTGAAGTTCCTGGCGCTGCTTGTCGAGTCCCTGCTTCTCGTCCTGAAGACGCTGCGTACGGGAATCCAGTTCATCGAGAATACGAACAAGATCTTCCTGACGTGCCCCGCGCAGCGCGCCGTCGCTGTCGCTGTTCGACGCCACCTGCACGGCCAGCCCGAAACCGAGACCGAAGAGCAGCAGCGCCACGATGAGTTGGGCACGCGTGATCCGCAGCGGCCACAGCCCCTTGACCAGCCGCTGACGCCCGGTGAGCGACGCCTCGGCGTCCTCGGTGGCCGGCCGCTCGGGCTCGGGAGCCGCGGGCGGCACCTCGTCGGGCAGTTCCCTGCGCAGCCTGTTCTCCGGCTGCTCGTCCTGGTTGCTCATCGGTATCACGCCCGGAAGACGTGCCGCCGGATCGCCGCGGCGTTGGAGAAGATCCGGATACCGAGCACGACCACGACACCCGTGGACAGCTGCGCGCCCACGCCCAACTTGTCGCCCAGGAACACGATCAGCGCGGCCACCACCACGTTCGACAGGAACGACACCACGAAGACCTTGTCGTCGAAGATGCCGTCCAGCATGGCCCGCAGACCACCGAACACGGCGTCCAGCGCCGCCACGACGGCGATCGGCAGATAAGGCTCGACCACCGCCGGAACCTCAGGCCGGACCAACAAGCCGGCCACGACTCCCACGACGAGGCCCAGTACGGCGATCACGATGTGCCCTTCTCAGTCTTCTCGGCGTTCCCGGACGCTGGCTCTGCTGTTCGTACGATCACACTCGGCGCGGAGGGCAACCGGACGTCGCTCTCCGTGGAGATGGTGGCGCGGATGGCGAAGTTCTGCTCCAGAGCATGCAGATAGAGCCCGTCCGCACTGTTCTGGAACCTGTTGCCCAGCCGCTCGCCGTCCCCCACCGCCAGCACCGTGTACGGCGGCACCAGCGGCTTGTTGTCGACCAGTATCGCGTCACCGGCCGCCCTGATCGCGGACAGGGCCGTCAGCCGCTGCCCGTTGATCGACACCGCCTCGGCACCCGAGGACCACAGCCCGTTGACCACACGCTGCATGTCACGGTCGCGCACCCGCCCGGTGTCGGAGAAACCGGAGGTCTCGCGCGGGTTCGTACCGTCTCCCCCGCTGCTCGCCGCCTTGGCGTCGTCCACCACGAGCTTCACCCCGGGACCGTGCACCGCGGTGGCCCCGGACAGGACGCCCACCAGGTCCGCGTCGGCGCTGCCGCCGCTCTGCCTCAGCGCCGTCCGCTGGCGCGCGCCGACGTCGTCGCGCAACCGGTCGACGTCCTTCTGCAGCTGGTCCGCGGCCGCCGTCTCCCGGTCGATCCGGTCGATCAGCTCCTGCCGCTCCTTGGCCACCGTGGGCGCCGCGACACGCGCCTGCGCCGCGCCCACGGTCACGACCAGTGCGGCCAGGACCAGCCCGGCCGCCAGGACCAGCTTCGCCCTGAGGGTCCTGGGCAGTCCCCCTTCGCCCCGGGACTGCCTGCGGGCGGCGGCCTCGGCGTACCCGTCGTCGAGGCTGTGGTCCATGACGTTGGTGATCAACGACATGGAGGCATCGGGACGCCGCGGCGGCGAGGGGCTGCTCCGAACGGGGGGTGGCTGCGGCATGCCGCACATCGTCGCACGTCGCGAGCAGTACCTCCGAATGGCCCCTCCGGCGTGCCGGACAGGCCCCCTTGGGGACACTTGTCCGGCACGCGCGCGTGCGGTGCCTTTTGCCGCCCGGAGCTGCTGGTTCCGCCTAGCGGCCGGCGCTGTCCACCACGGCCGACCACTCGTCCAGCAGCGCCTGCGCGGAGGCGTCGTCCGGGCCCTCGGCCCACAGATGGGTGACGGCCTCGGCCGGGTCGGGCAGCACCATGACCCAGCGCCCGTCGCTCTCCACGACCCGCACACCGTCCGTCGTGTCGACGGAGCGGTCTCCCGCCGCCTCGACGACCCGCCGCATCACCAGGCCCTTGACGGCCCACGGGGTCGCCAGGTCCCGCTTCAGGACGTGCGCCCGCGGAATCCGCGCGTCGATCTGGCTCAGGGTGAGCTGGGTGCGCGCCACCAGACCGATCAGCCGCACGAACGCCGCCGTGCCGTCGTAGACACCGCTGAACTCGGGGACGATGAACCCGCCCATGCCGTCGCCACCGAAGATCGTGCCCTCTTCGCGGCCCACCCGGGTGAGGTCGTCCGGAGACGTGGTCGTCCACTCGACCTGCGTACCGTGATACGCCGCCACCTGCTCGGCGATCCGGGTCGTGGTGACCGGAAGGGCCACCCGCCCGCTGCGCCGCTCGGCGGCCACCAGGTCCAGCATGACCAGCAGAGCCCGGTCGTCCTCGATGATCCGCCCCTTCTCGTCCACGAGCGACAGCCGCTCGCCGACGGGGTCGAACCGGACGCCGAACGCGGCCCTGGACGACGCCACGATCTCCCCGAGCCGCACCAGCCCGCTGCGCCGCATCTCGGTGGTCTCCGTGGGCCGGGACTCGTCGAGACCGGGGTTGATCGTCAGCGAGTCCACGCCGAGCTTGCCCAGCAGGCTCGGCAGGACGAGGCCGGCGCTGCCGTTGGAGGCGTCCACGACGACCTTGAGGCCGGACTCCGCTATGCCCGTCGTGTCGACGTTGCGCAGCAGCGAGCCCGTGTACGAGTCGAAGACGCTCGCCGGGAAGTACAGGTCACCGATCTCGCCGGGGAACGCCCGGCGGTACTCCTGCCGCGCGAAGATGCGGTCCAGCTTGCGCTGACCGCCCTGGGACAGGTCCGCGCCCTGCCCGTCGAAGAACATGATGTCGACGGAGTCCGGCACGCCCGGCGACGTACGGATCATGATGCCGCCGGCGCTGCCGCGCGCGGTCTGCTGCCGCGCCACGGGCAGCGGCACGTTCTCCAGGTCGCGTACGTCGATGGCACTGGCCTGGAGCGCCGAGATCACCGCACGCTTGAGCGCTCGCGCGCCTCGGGAATGGTCTCGGGCGGTGGTGACCGTCGACCCCTTCTTCAGCGTGGTCGCGTAGGCTCCGGCCAGCCGTACGGCCAGCTCGGGCGTGATCTCCACGTTGAGGATGCCGCTGACACCGCGGGCGCCGAAGAGGTTCGCCTGTCCTCTGGACTCCCAGATGACCGAGGTGTTGACGAAGGCGCCGGCCTCGATGGTCTTGAACGGGTAGACCCGCACATTGCCCTGAACGATCGATTCTTCACCGATCAGGCACTCGTCACCGATGACCGCGCCGTCCTCGATGCGGGCCGCCCGCATGATGTCGGTGTTCTTCCCGACGACGCAGCCGCGCAGGTTGCTGTGCTGGCCGACGTACACGTTGTCGTGCACGACCGCCTTGTGCAGGAAGGCACCGCTCTTGACGACGACGTTGGAGCCGACGACGGTGTGTTCGCGGATCTCGGCGCCGGCCTCCACCTTGGCGTAGTCGCCGATGTAGAGCGGTCCGCGGAGTACCGCGTCGGGGTGCACCTCGGCACCCTCGGCGACCCAGACGCCCGGGGAGATCTCGAATCCGTCGATGTCGACGTCGACCTTGCCCTCGAGCACGTCGGCCTGGGCCTTGACGTAGCTCTCGTGCGTGCCGACGTCCTCCCAGTAGCCCTCGGCGACGTACCCGTAGATGGGCTTGCCTTCCTTCATGAGCTGCGGGAAGACATCTCCGGACCAGTCGACGGACACGTCCGCCTCGACGTAGTCGAAGACCTCGGGCTCCATCACGTAGATGCCCGTGTTCACCGTGTCGGAGAAGACCTGCCCCCAGGTCGGCTTCTCGAGGAAACGCTCGACCTTGCCTTCCTCGTCGACGATGGTGATACCGAACTCCAGCGGATTGGGCACCCTGGTCAGGCAGACCGTGACCAGCGCGCCCTTCTCCTTGTGGAAATTGATCAGGTCCGTGAGGTCGAAGTCGGTCAGGGCATCGCCGGAGATGACGAGGAACGCGTCGTCCTTCAACGCCTCCTCGGCGTTCTTGACGCTGCCGGCGGTACCGAGTGGCTTCTCCTCGTTGGCATACGTGAGCTCCATTCCGAGCTCGTCGCCGTCGCCGAAGTAGTTCTTGACGAGCGATGCCAGGAACTGCACGGTGACCACGGTCTCGTTGAGCCCATGCCTTTTGAGCAGCCGCAGCACATGCTCCATGATCGGCCGGTTGGCCACCGGAAGGAGCGGCTTGGGCATGCTGGAGGTCATAGGGCGAAGGCGAGTGCCTTCGCCACCGGCCATCACGACGGCCTTCATGTCGGGAGCGTCCTCCTAAAGAGACGACGGTCTAGCCGACTTCACCCATCGAGATTGTCCCGCAGTTTTGGGCAGCGGGCCATCGGGCCACTATGTCCGGACAATCGATGAGCTCAATCGGTCACGGCGTCCGCGCGAACCAGGCGACGGACTTGTACCACGTAGAGCACTCCTGCCCACCAATAGAGGGTTGTACCCCACCCTGCGAACGCCCATCCGAAAACAGCGGCGAGTGACGCGATCCACCCCTTTCCGTCACTGAGCAGCAGCAACGGGAAGGCGTACATCAGGTTGAACGTGGCGGCCTTCCCGAGGAAGTTCACCTGCGGCGGCGGATAGCCGTGGCGCCTGAGGATCCCCACCATCACCAGCAGCATCAGCTCCCGCGCCAGCAGAAGGGCGGTGAGCCAGACCGGGAGGATCTCCCGCCAGGTGAGGCCCAGCAGCGTCGTGAGGACGTACAGCCGGTCGGCCGCGGGGTCGAGGAGCCGGCCCAGGCTGCTGATCTGGTTCCAGCGCCGGGCGAGCTTGCCGTCGAGATAGTCGCTGACCCCACTGAACGCGAGCACCAGGAGGGCCCAGCCGTCACTCTGGGGGCCACCGAACTCGGGCCTGAGGATCAGCCACAGGAAGACCGGTACGCCGACGAGCCGGGCCATGCTGAGGATGTTGGGGATGGTGAGCACCCGGTCCGTCTGGACGCGGGTCTCCTGGACCTCCACCCGGGGGCCTCCTGTGCGAAACGAGCCAACGATGCCCCCTGACCCTACCTCAACGCAAAAAAGCTCCGGCCCCTGGGCATTGCCCAAGAGCCGGAGCTTCAAAAGGAGTTCGGCGGTGTCCTACTCTCCCACAGGGTCCCCCCTGCAGTACCATCGGCGCTGTGAGGCTTAGCTTCCGGGTTCGGAATGTAACCGGGCGTTTCCCTCACGCTATGACCACCGAAACACTATGAAACTGTCGAACAATGCCGCACCACGCTCTGTGAAACGTGGGGCTGTTCGTGGTTTCAGAACCAACACAGTGGACGCGAGCAACTGAGGACAAGCCCTCGGCCTATTAGTACCGGTCACCTCCACCCATTACTGGGCTTCCAGATCCGGCCTATCAACCCAGTCGTCTACTGGGAGCCTTACCCTCTCAAGGAGGTGGGAATACTCATCTCGAAGCAGGCTTCCCGCTTAGATGCTTTCAGCGGTTATCCCTCCCGAACGTAGCCAACCAGCCATGCCCTTGGCAGAACAACTGGCACACCAGAGGTTCGTCCGTCCCGGTCCTCTCGTACTAGGGACAGCCCTTCTCAATATTCCTACGCGCACAGCGGATAGGGACCGAACTGTCTCACGACGTTCTAAACCCAGCTCGCGTACCGCTTTAATGGGCGAACAGCCCAACCCTTGGGACCGACTCCAGCCCCAGGATGCGACGAGCCGACATCGAGGTGCCAAACCATCCCGTCGATATGGACTCTTGGGGAAGATCAGCCTGTTATCCCCGGGGTACCTTTTATCCGTTGAGCGACGGCGCTTCCACAAGCCACCGCCGGATCACTAGTCCCGACTTTCGTCCCTGCTCGACCCGTCGGTCTCACAGTCAAGCTCCCTTGTGCACTTACACTCAACACCTGATTGCCAACCAGGCTGAGGGAACCTTTGGGCGCCTCCGTTACTCTTTAGGAGGCAACCGCCCCAGTTAAACTACCCATCAGACACTGTCCCTGATCCGGATCACGGACCCAGGTTAGACATCCAGCACGACCAGACTGGTATTTCAACGACGACTCCACCCATACTGGCGTATGAGCTTCAAAGTCTCCCAGCTATCCTACACAAGCCGAACCGAACACCAATATCAAACTGTAGTAAAGGTCCCGGGGTCTTTCCGTCCTGCTGCGCGAAACGAGCATCTTTACTCGTAGTGCAATTTCACCGGGCCTATGGTTGAGACAGTCGAGAAGTCGTTACGCCATTCGTGCAGGTCGGAACTTACCCGACAAGGAATTTCGCTACCTTAGGATGGTTATAGTTACCACCGCCGTTTACTGGCGCTTAAGTTCTCAGCTTCGCCTGGACGAATCCAAGCTAACCGGTCCCCTTAACGTTCCAGCACCGGGCAGGCGTCAGTCCGTATACATCGCCTTACGGCTTCGCACGGACCTGTGTTTTTAGTAAACAGTCGCTTCTCGCTGGTCTCTGCGGCCACCCCCAGCTCACGGAGTAAATCCGATCACCGAGTGTGGCCCCCCTTCTCCCGAAGTTACGGGGGCATTTTGCCGAGTTCCTTAACCATAGTTCACCCGAACGCCTCGGTATTCTCTACCTGACCACCTGAGTCGGTTTAGGGTACGGGCCGCCATGAAACTCGCTAGAGGCTTTTCTCGACAGCATAGGATCATCCACTTCACCACAATCGGCTCGGCATCAGGTCTCAGACTATGTGCAAGGCGGATTTGCCTACCTCGCGTCCTACACCCTTACCCCGGGACAACCACCGCCCGGGATGGACTACCTTCCTGCGTCACCCCATCACTCACCTACTAACCGCTTGGTTCGGCGGCTCCACCACTCCCCTCAACTCCGAAGAGATCAGGGCGGCTTCACGGCCTTAGCATCACGATGCTCGATGTTTGACGCTTCACAGCGGGTACCGGAATATCAACCGGTTATCCATCGACTACGCCTGTCGGCCTCGCCTTAGGTCCCGACTTACCCTGGGCAGATCAGCTTGACCCAGGAACCCTTAGTCAATCGGCGCAAACGTTTCTCACGTTTGTATCGCTACTCATGCCTGCATTCTCACTCGTCAACCGTCCACAACTACCTTCCGGTGCTGCTTCACCCGGCAGACGACGCTCCCCTACCCATCCATACACCCGTTGGGGCTGTTGCATGAATGACACGACTTCGGCGGTACGCTTGAGCCCCGCTACATTGTCGGCGCGGAATCACTAGACCAGTGAGCTATTACGCACTCTTTCAAGGGTGGCTGCTTCTAAGCCAACCTCCTGGTTGTCTGTGCGACTCCACATCCTTTCCCACTTAGCGTACGCTTAGGGGCCTTAGTCGATGCTCTGGGCTGTTTCCCTCTCGACCATGGAGCTTATCCCCCACAGTCTCACTGCCGTGCTCTCACTTACCGGCATTCGGAGTTTGGCTAAGGTCAGTAACCCGGTAGGGCCCATCGCCTATCCAGTGCTCTACCTCCGGCAAGAAACACACGACGCTGCACCTAAATGCATTTCGGGGAGAACCAGCTATCACGGAGTTTGATTGGCCTTTCACCCCTAACCACAGGTCATCCCCCAGGTTTTCAACCCTGGTGGGTTCGGTCCTCCACGAAGTCTTACCTCCGCTTCAACCTGCCCATGGCTAGATCACTCCGCTTCGGGTCTTGAGCGTGCTACTGAAACGCCCTGTTCGGACTCGCTTTCGCTACGGCTTCCCCACACGGGTTAACCTCGCAACACACCGCAAACTCGCAGGCTCATTCTTCAAAAGGCACGCAGTCACGAGATACAGCAAGCTGTATCCGACGCTCCCACGGCTTGTAGGCACACGGTTTCAGGTACTATTTCACTCCGCTCCCGCGGTACTTTTCACCATTCCCTCACGGTACTATCCGCTATCGGTCACCAGGGAATATTTAGGCTTAGCGGGTGGTCCCGCCAGATTCACACGGGATTTCTCGGGCCCCGTGCTACTTGGGTGTCTCTCAAACGAGCCGCTGACGTTTCGACTACGGGGGTCTTACCCTCTACGCCGGACCTTTCGCATGTCCTTCGTCTACATCAACGGTTTCTGACTCGTCTCACAGCCGGCAGACTGTGAAAGAGAGATCCCACAACCCCGCATGCGCAACCCCTGCCGGGTCTCACACGCATACGGTTTGGCCTCATCCGGTTTCGCTCGCCACTACTCCCGGAATCACGGTTGTTTTCTCTTCCTGAGGGTACTGAGATGTTTCACTTCCCCTCGTTCCCTCCACACTGCCTATGTGTTCAGCAGCGGGTGACAGCCCATGACGACTGCCGGGTTTCCCCATTCGGAAACCCCCGGATCAAAGTCTGGTTGACGACTCCCCGGGGACTATCGTGGCCTCCCACGTCCTTCATCGGTTCCTGGTGCCAAGGCATCCACCGTGCGCCCTTAAAAACTTGGCCACAGATGCTCGCGTCCACTGTGCAGTTCTCAAACAACGACCAGCCACCCATCACCCCCGGTCAACAACCGGAGTTCACTGGGGCCGGCGACTGAGGAAATTCATTCCCTCAGACACCCAACAGCGTGCCCGACACGATCAGCTGACCAGATCAGCGTTCCACGCTCCGAAGAGCAGTACTTGCGCCTGGTCCATCCTGGACCGTGCCGAATAATCAACGTTCCACCCATGAGCAACCAGCATCAGGCGTTCGCTGATGTTCTGGCCTCTGACCGAGCAGGCTCGGTAAGAAGTGCTCCTTAGAAAGGAGGTGATCCAGCCGCACCTTCCGGTACGGCTACCTTGTTACGACTTCGTCCCAATCGCTAGTCCCACCTTCGACAGCTCCCTCCCACAAGGGGTTGGGCCACCGGCTTCGGGTGTTACCAACTTTCGTGACGTGACGGGCGGTGTGTACAAGGCCCGGGAACGTATTCACCGCAGCAATGCTGATCTGCGATTACTAGCGACTCCGACTTCATGGGGTCGAGTTGCAGACCCCAATCCGAACTGAGACCGGCTTTTTGAGATTCGCTCCACCTCACGGTATCGCAGCTCATTGTACCGGCCATTGTAGCACGTGTGCAGCCCAAGACATAAGGGGCATGATGACTTGACGTCGTCCCCACCTTCCTCCGAGTTGACCCCGGCGGTCTCCTGTGAGTCCCCATCACCCCGAAGGGCATGCTGGCAACACAGAACAAGGGTTGCGCTCGTTGCGGGACTTAACCCAACATCTCACGACACGAGCTGACGACAGCCATGCACCACCTGTACACCGACCACAAGGGGGCGCCTGTCTCCAGACGTTTCCGGTGTATGTCAAGCCTTGGTAAGGTTCTTCGCGTTGCGTCGAATTAAGCCACATGCTCCGCCGCTTGTGCGGGCCCCCGTCAATTCCTTTGAGTTTTAGCCTTGCGGCCGTACTCCCCAGGCGGGGAACTTAATGCGTTAGCTGCGGCACCGACGACGTGGAATGTCGCCAACACCTAGTTCCCACCGTTTACGGCGTGGACTACCAGGGTATCTAATCCTGTTCGCTCCCCACGCTTTCGCTCCTCAGCGTCAGTAATGGCCCAGAGATCCGCCTTCGCCACCGGTGTTCCTCCTGATATCTGCGCATTTCACCGCTACACCAGGAATTCCGATCTCCCCTACCACACTCTAGCTAGCCCGTATCGACTGCAGACCCGAGGTTAAGCCTCGGGCTTTCACAATCGACGTGACAAGCCGCCTACGAGCTCTTTACGCCCAATAATTCCGGACAACGCTTGCGCCCTACGTATTACCGCGGCTGCTGGCACGTAGTTAGCCGGCGCTTCTTCTGCAGGTACCGTCACTTTCGCTTCTTCCCTGCTGAAAGAGGTTTACAACCCGAAGGCCGTCATCCCTCACGCGGCGTCGCTGCATCAGGCTTTCGCCCATTGTGCAATATTCCCCACTGCTGCCTCCCGTAGGAGTCTGGGCCGTGTCTCAGTCCCAGTGTGGCCGGTCGCCCTCTCAGGCCGGCTACCCGTCGTCGCCTTGGTGAGCCATTACCTCACCAACAAGCTGATAGGCCGCGGGCTCATCCTTCACCGCCGGAGCTTTACAGCCTCCACCATGCGGTGGAAGCTCATATCCGGTATTAGACCCCGTTTCCAGGGCTTGTCCCAGAGTGAAGGGCAGATTGCCCACGTGTTACTCACCCGTTCGCCACTAATCCCCACCGAAGTGGTTCATCGTTCGACTTGCATGTGTTAAGCACGCCGCCAGCGTTCGTCCTGAGCCAGGATCAAACTCTCCGTGAATGTTTACCGGTAATCCGGATCAACACACACGAGAGCGGTGCGAGAGGAGGAATAGTCCCCTCGCACACAGCGTCCTCGCTGTGTTTTTCAAAGGAACCTCGCCCCAGCCGTGACGGCCGGAGACGGGGTATCAACATATCTGGCGTTGATTTTTGGCACGCTGTTGAGTTCTCAAGGAACGGTCGCTTCCTTTGTACTCACCCTCTCGGGCTTTCCTCCGGGCGCTTCCCTTCGGTCTTGCGTTTCAAACTCTACCAGGGTTTTTCCGTCTCCCTGACCGCTCTCCCGCAGACATGCGGAAGGGATCCTGGATAGGATCTGACAAGTTTGGTTGCCGCTCGACGGCCGCGCTTTCGCGTCGCTCCGTCCTGAGCAGGGTTACGACTGTACAGGGGCCGTCGGAGGCCATGCAAATCGATGCGGTTGGTGGTCTAGACCACTTGCTGGTAGGTTCCAGACGGAACCGTCACTTCCTTTGACTTACGCTGCTGCTCAGTGCTCCGTCAGGGACACGCTGTGACGGCCGTACCTGCAGCTCCACTCCTGGGAGGCTTCCCATGACCACCGTGACGTCCCCGCTCGCCGGCCGTGCCATCGGACTGGCCGCCGTGCCGGATCCGGTCTTCTCCGGGGCCATGGTCGGCCCGGGCACCGCGATCGACCCGGTGCGTGAGCCCTCCGAGGCCGTCGCGCCCGTGGACGGGGTCATCGTCTCCCTCCACCCGCACGCGTTCGTCGTGGTCGACGAGCACGGGCACGGCGTGCTCACCCATCTCGGCATCGATACCGTTCAGCTCAACGGCGAGGGCTTCGAGCTGCTCGTCAACAAGGGCGACACCGTCACGCGCGGTCAGAGCGTCGTGCGCTGGGACCCCGCCGCGGTCGAGGCCGCCGGCAAGTCGCCGGTGTGCCCGGTCGTGGCGCTGGAGGCCACCGCCGAGTCCCTTGCCGCCCTCCGTGACAGCGGTGACGTGAAGGCCGGCGACAGCCTCTTCTCCTGGAACTGATGACACCGCCGCCGCTGGGCGGCGTACCGGACAACCAACGCGGCGGCGGGACCCGCCGCACTGACGGAGACGGGTGAGATGGAGACAACGCTGCGAGGCGTCGGCGTGAGCCACGGTGTGGCGATCGGCGAGGTTCGGCACATGGGGACGGCGGTGCTCGAACCGCCGGCCAAGCAGATCCCGGCGGAAGAGGCGGCGCGCGAACAGGGCCGGGCGCGCCAGGCCGTGGACGCGGTCGCGGCCGACCTCATGGCGCGCGGCAATCTGGCGGGCGGTGAGGCCCAGGCCGTGCTCGAGGCGCAGGCCATGATGGCCCAGGATCCCGAGCTGATGGCGGACGTCGAGCGGCGGATCGCCGTGGGCAGCACGGCGGAGCGGGCGGTGTACGACGCCTTCGCGGCCTACCGCGAGCTGCTGGCCGGTGCCGGCGAGTACCTCGCCGGCCGCGTGGCCGACCTGGACGACGTGCGCAACCGCATCGTCGCCCGGCTGCTGGGCGTGCCGATGCCGGGTGTCCCGGACAGCGACCAGCCCTACGTGCTGGTGGCCCGTGACCTCGCCCCGGCCGACACGGCGCTGCTCGACCCCACCCTGGTGCTCGGTTTCGTCACCGAGGAGGGCGGGCCGACCAGTCACAGCGCGATCCTGGCGCGTGCGCTGGGCGTACCGGCCGTGGTGGCGCTGCCGCACGCCGGTGAGCTGGCCGAGGGCACGGTGATCGCCGTGGACGGCAGCACGGGCGAGATCTTCGTGAACCCGGCCGAGGAGAAGAAGGCGGAGCTGCGGGCGGCCGCCGCCGAGCGCAAGGCCGCGCTGGCCGCTTCGTCGGGTCCGGGTGCCACGGCCGACGGGCACAAGGTGCCGTTGCTGGCCAATGTCGGTGGTCCGGCGGACGTGCCGGCGGCGGTGGAGGCCGGGGCCGAGGGCGTCGGTCTGTTCCGCACCGAGTTCCTCTTCCTGGACGACAGCAAGAGCGCGCCGTCCGTGGAGAAGCAGGTGCAGGCCTACCGGCAGGTGCTGGAGGCGTTCCCCGAGGGCCGGGTGGTCGTGCGGGTGCTGGACGCGGGCGCGGACAAGCCGCTGGACTTCCTGACGCCGGCGGACGAGCCCAACCCGGCGCTGGGCGTGCGGGGGCTGCGGACCTTGCTCGACCACCCGGAGGTGCTGCGCGCGCAGCTGACCGCGCTGGCGCGGGCCGCCGAGGGTCTGCCGGTCTACCTGGAGGTCATGGCGCCTATGGTGGCGGACCGTGCGGACGCCAAGGCGTTCGCCGACGCCTGCCGGGAGGCGGGGCTGCGGGCCAAGTTCGGCGCGATGGTGGAGATCCCGTCGGCGGCGCTGCGGGCGCGGTCCATCCTGCAGGAGGTCGAGTTCCTGTCGCTGGGCACGAACGACCTCGCGCAGTACACGTTCGCGGCCGACCGGCAGGTGGGTGCGGTGTCGCGGCTCCAGGACCCGTGGCAGCCCGCGCTGCTCGACCTGGTGGCGCTGGCCGCCGAGGCGGCCAAGGCCGAGGGCAAGAGCTGTGGTGTGTGCGGTGAGGCCGCGTCCGACCCGCTGCTGGCCTGTGTGCTGACGGGTCTGGGTGTCACCTCCCTGTCGATGGGTGCCGCGTCGATCCCCTACGTCCGGGCGACGCTGGCGAAGTACACGATGGCGCAGTGCGAGCGGGCCGCCGCCGCCGCGCGTGCGTCGGACAGCGCCGAGGAGGCGCGCGGCGCGGCGCAGGCGGTGCTCTCCGGCGAGTAGGCGCGGCGAGTGGTCGTACCGGCGCGTGGTGTGCCGGGTTCAGGGGCGTCCCGCCTTCGGGTGGGGCGCCCCTGGCGTCGTCAGTGGTGGTGTCCCGGTGCCGCGTTTCCGTCCTCCTCACCCAGGTCCGTCCCCAGGTCGGGTGGGGAGCAGTAGTCGACGCCCGGTTCCGGGAAGATGATCTCGCCGGTCTCCGCGTCGGTGCAGTAGGCGTCGAAGACCTCGGAGGCGGTGAGCGGTTCCAGGGTGCCGCCGCGCAGGCGCCAGCCGTGGACGCGGTCGGTCGTGCCGGGGGCGCTGATCCGCATGACGAGTCCGCCGGGGCCGCGCGTGGCGAGGCCCAGGGCCAGCACGCTGGTGAATTCGAGGGCTTCGGCCTCGTCGAGTTCCGGTGGGCCTTCGGTGCGGGCGTCGGCGTGCAGGACGGAGACGAGGGTGTCCGGTGGTCCGGAGACACTGCAGACGAGGTGGCGGTCGCCGGGCGGGGCGGTGTCGAGGATGCGTACGAGGAGGTCGGCGGCGCGGGTGAAGGCCGCGCGGCCGATGTCCTCGCCGCAGGTGGCGCAGGGGCCGAGGCGGCTCAGGAGGGCGGTGGCGTACTCCCAGGTGGCCTGGCGTACGGCTTCGTCGACGAGGGCGGGCACGAGTGTGGCGAGGGGCCGGCCGTCGTAGGGGATGGTGGGGCCGGTCGCCGCGAGGTGCGCGGTGAAGCGGCTGCGGCTGGCCGGTGCTTCCGGGTCGAGGCCGGTGTCCGCGCAGAAGGCGGCGTAGTCCTCGGGGTCGAAGAGGGCGAGGGTGGTGTGGCTGCCCTGGGCCGCTCGGCTCTTGAGGAGGGCTTCCACCTGCTGGAGGTAGGTGGTGTGGTCGTCGAAGGCGAAGCTGCGGTAGCGCCGCATGGCGCGGAAGTCGTGGTCGTCGGTGAGCAGGCCGATGGTTCCGGCGATCTCGCGGCGCAGGACGCGTCGCAGGGTCGGGTGGTCGGTGTGCGCCATGTTTCCCCCAGTGCGCGGTTGATCAATGCTCACTCACAGTAATCGTGGGCACTGACAACGGGTGCCGTGGGAGGGGCGTCCGCTCCGGCCCCGGACCTCGCCGCCGTGGTGCGGGCGGGTCCGGGGGCGGTCTGTGGGTGACGACGGCCGGGGGTCAGGCGCGCTTGCGGGCGAGTTGCTCGTAGAAGCCCAGCAGGGCGAGGTCGTCGATGGATCCGGGGTTGACCGCCTTCTCCAGGGGTGTGCCCTGGAGGAGTCGCTTGACCGGGACCTCGATGCGCTTGCCGGTGAGGGTGTGCGGGACGCCCGGGACCTCGATGATCTCGTCGGGCACGTGGCGCGGTGAGAGCTGTTCGCGGATGGCCTGCTTGACGCGGTTCAGGAGTGCTTCGTCGAGGACGGCTCCGGGCGCGAGGTGGACGAAGAGGGGCATCCAGTAGCCGCCGTCGGGCTGTTCGATGCCGATGACGAGGGATTCCCTGATCTCGGGCAGCCGCTCGACCACTTCGTAGATGTCGGCGGAGCCCATGCGGACGCCCTGCCGGTTGAGGGTGGAGTCGGAGCGGCCGTGGATGATCACCGAGCCGCGGGAGGTGACGGTGATCCAGTCGCCGTGGCGCCAGACGCCCGGGTAGGCGTCGAAGTAGCTGTCGTGGTAGCGGCTGCCGTCGGGGTCGTTCCAGAAACGGATCGGCATCGAGGGCATGGGGTTGGTGACGATCAGCTCGCCGACCTCGTCGACGAGGGACTCGCCGGCCGGGTCCCAGGACTGCAGGTCGGTGCCGAGCCCGGGGGCCTGGAGTTCGCCGGTGTACACGGGCAGCGTCGGCACGGCCCCGGCGAAGCAGGAGCAGACGTCGGTGCCGCCGCTGACGGAGGCGATCCACAGGTCCTCGCGGACCTCGTCGTGCAGCCAGCGGAAGCCGTCGGGGGGCAGCGGGGAGCCGGTGGTGGCGACGCAGCGCACCCGGGTGAGGTCGAAGTCGCGGGAGGGGTGCACGCCGGCCTTGCGGCACGCCATGACGTAGGCGGCGGAGGTGCCGTAGAGGGTGGCGCCGGTGCGTTCGGCGATCCGCCACTGGGCGCCGGTGTCGGGGTAGCCGGGGCTGCCGTCGTACAGGACGATCGTGGTGCCGGTGAGCAGGCCGGAGACGAGGAAGTTCCACATCATCCAGCCGGTCGAGGTGTACCAGAAGAAGCGGTCGCCGGGGCCGAGGTCGCAGTGCAGGCCGAGCTGCTTGAGGTGCTCGACGAGGATGCCGCCCTGGGACTGGACGATGGCCTTGGGCAGGCCGGTGGTGCCGGAGGAGTAGAGCACCCACAGGGGGTGGTCGAACGGCACCTGCTCGAAGACGGGCTCGGTGTCGGCCGCGGTGAGTGCCGACCACTCCAGGGTGCCCTGGGGTGCCTCGGTGCCGAGGAGCGGGATGTGGACCACGGCGCGCAGGGTGGGCAGCTCGTGGCGGAGTTCGGCGACGATCTCCCTGCGGTCGTGCTCCTTGCCGCCGTAGCGGTAGCCGTCGACGGTGAACAGGACGACGGGTTCGACCTGCTGGAAGCGGTCGAGGACGCTGCGGGCGCCGAAGTCGGGGGCGCAGGAGGTCCACACGGCGCCGACGGCGGCGGTCGCGAGGAGGGCGACGACGGCCTCGGGGATGTTGGGGAGGTAGCCGCTGACACGGTCGCCGGGGCGGACGCCGAGGGCGCGGAGTTCGGCGGCGAGGGAGCCGACCTGGCGGCGCAGTTCGGCCCAGGTGACCGGGGTGGGTTCGTGGGTCTCGTCGACGTGCAGGAGGGCGGGCTCGTCGGGCCGGTCGGCGGCGGCGCGCAGGGCGTGCTCGGCGTAGTTGAGGGTGGCTCCGGGGAACCACTGGGCGCCGGGCATCGAGCGGTCGCCGAGTACGCGCGCGTAGGGGGTGGAGAAGCGTACGTCGAACCACTCGGTGACGGCTTCCCAGAAGGTGTCCAGGTGTTCGACGGACCAGCGGTGCAGCGCGGGGTAGCCTCCGTCGGCCGGGGCGCCGTGGTGCTCGGCGGCCCATGCCTGGAACGCGGTGATGCGTGCCTGGGCGATCCGCTCGGGGGCGGGCTGCCAGAGCGGCTGCGGGTTCGCTGTGGACATGGGGCGGCTCCCGGACTGTGCGCGTCGTGTGCGTCGGTCCGCGCACGGGCTGGGGTGTGCGCGTGACGCGGCTGACAGGGACGATGCCATGTGATCGACTTCCGCACCAGGGTGGGCCCCACATAGTCCGTGTCGTGAAGATGTGGTCCCGGCACGGGTGAACGGCAGTTGAACGGCACACGCGCGTGGGGCGGTCAGTGGCAGGGTGAACAACATGGACGGTCGTGACCTGGTGCGTTCGGTGAGTGTGGTCGGTTCGGGGCGGGCTGCTCAGGGGTTGCGCACCGTACGGTCCGCCTGGCGCAGGAGGCGTATCGACGCCGCCGGGCTGCCGCCCCGGGGAGCGGAGCGGGCCCGTGTGCCGGGGCAGGTCCGGGAGGCCGAGCCGGGGCCGGGCGGGGGTGTGATCCGGTTCGGCCGTTCGGAGCTGCGGGTCACCGTCGCGGTCAACGGGGCGGTCTTCTGGGGCTGGGACGGGGCGGAGCCGGAGCCGTCGTACGCGCTGGCGGTGGGCTGCCCGGAACCCGACCCGCGGGCGGTGCTGGAGCCGGACAAGGACGGCGGCTGGCGGGTGGTGGCCGAGCGGGTGACGGTCGTCGTCTCCCGGCACGGCGGGCTGGACGTGTGCACGCCGGGTGGTGTGGTGCTGCGGCGGGATCTGCCGCCTCGCTGGTGGGAGCCGGTCGGCGGGGGCGCTGCGCGCTGGATGCAGCGGTCCGAGGTGGCGGCGGACGCCCGGTTCTTCGGCCTGGGCGGGCGCGCGGGCGGGCCGCGGTTGCGGGACGGCTCGTACCGGCTGTGGAACTCCGATCCGGGGCGTGCGTTCGGTCCGGGTGACGATCCGCTGTACCTGACCATGCCCATGCAGCTGGTCGTGGCCGACGCCGGGGCCCACCTGGTGTTCCACGACAACACCTGGGACGGCACGGTGACGCTGCGGGAGGGCGAGGAGGGCGCGGGGTCCGGGCACGACCGTCCGGGGCGCTGCGAAGTGCGGATGGAGGGCGGCCCGGTGCGCGGCTGGGTGATCGTGGGGACCCCCGCGCGTGTGCTGCACACCTGGGCGTCGCTGACCGGTGCGCCCGCGCTGCCGCCGGCCTGGGCGCTGGGGCACCATCACGCGCGGTGGGGTTTCGGCAGTGAGCACGAGGTGCGCCGGATCGTCGCGGGCTACCAGGAGCGCGGTCTGCCGCTGGACTCCGTCCACCTGGACATCGACCACTACGAGGACCACCAGGTCTTCACCGTCGACCAGCGCCGCTTCCCGAAGCTGCCGGGGCTCGCGGACGAGCTCCGCCGGGACGGGATACGCCTGGTGTCGATCATCGATCCGGCGGTGCGGGCGGCGCCGGGCAACGCGGTGTACGACAGCGGGTCGGTGCTGGACGCGTTCGTCCGGGACGCATCGGGGCGGACGGTGCGGGGCGAGGTGTGGGCCGGCGAGTCGGTGTTCCCTGACTTCACGCACGCGCGCGTGCGCAAGTGGTGGGGCGACCTGTACGAGGAGCGGCTGGACCAGGGTTTCGCCGGCTTCTGGCACGACATGAACGAGCCGACGTCGTTCAGCGCGTTCGGGGAGCCCACGCTTCCGCGTTCGGCCCGGCACGCGCTGGAGGGGCGGGGCGGGGACCATCGGGAGGCGCACAACGTGTACGCGCTGTGCATGGCCCGGGCGGGTTACGAGGGGCTGCGCGAGCTGTCGCCCCATGAGCGGCCGTTCCTGTTCTCCCGGTCCGGCTGGGCGGGCGCGCACCGCTACGGCGGGACGTGGTCGGGGGACGTGGCGACGGGCTGGCCGGGGCTGCGGGCGTCACTGTCCCTGGTGCTGGGGCTGGGGCTGTGCGGGGTGCCGTACTCGGGTCCGGATGTCGGCGGCCACGACGGCGTCCCGTCGCCCGAGCTGTATCTGCGGTGGTTCCAGCTCGGTGCGTACCTGCCGCTGTTCCGCACGCACGCAGGTCCGCGGGCGGGGCGCAGGGAGCCGTGGGAGTTCGGTCCGCAGGTACTGGAGCACGCGCGCGAGGCGCTGCTCGAACGCCGGCGGCTCATGCCGTACTTCGTGACGCTGGCGCAGCTCGCCCGGCGCACCGGGGCGCCCTATGTGCGGCCGCTGTGGTGGGCGGCGCCGGAGGACCGGGCGCTGCGTGACTGCGAGGACGCGTTCCTGCTGGGTGACTGCCTGCTGGTGGCGCCGGTGCTGGATCCGGGTGTGGAGCGGCGGGCGGTGCGGCTGCCGCGGGGCCGCTGGTACGACACGCTGACGGGGACGCCGTACGAGGGGCCGGCGCAGGTGCTCGTGGACGCTCCGCTCTCGCGGACTCCGGTGTTCGCGCACGCGGGTGCGGTGCTGCCCGTGCGCGGGGAGGACGGCGGGACCGAGCTGGAGGTGTGGGCGCCCGCGCCGGGACGGACCGGGGGCGGCCTGGTGGTGCCGGACGCGGGCGACGGCTGGGAGGTGGCGGAGATCGAGCGCTATGTCGCGCGCAGGCTGGGCCGGCGGGTGGTCGTGACCCGGGAGCGGGAGGACGGCCCGGAGGAGCCGTCCTACCCGGTGCGCGTCCGGGGGCTCGGCTGAGGCGCCGGCCCGGGCGTGATCAGATGTAACGGCCCTCGAACCAGGCCCGGACGGCAAGGGTGTGCAGGGGGAAGGCCAGTTCCTCGGCTCGGCGCAGGAGGTGCCAGCCCTCGGTCTCGTCGGTGGGGCCGGAGGCCGGCAGGGTCTCGGCGGGGCGTTCCGGGAGCAGTCCGAACAGCAGCAGGTGCCCGTCGGGCGAGCTCATGGCGTCCACGAGGCGCACGTCGCGCGCGGCGGCGTCGATGCCCGTCTCCTCCTTGAGCTCCCGGACGACGGCGTGTTTCCAGTCCTCGCGGTCGTCGATGTAACCGCCGGGCAGTGCGGTGCCGCCGCGCGCGGGGCCGATGGTGCGGGTGATGACGACCAGGGCCGTGCCCTTGGTGTCGTACACGGGCTGGAGCGCGACCGCGACCGGCAGCGGGTTGCGGTAGGCGGCCCTCCCGCAGGCCGGGCAGGTGCGCGGCCAGCCGGAGACGCCCTCCCCATAGGGCGCTCCGCAGCTCGAACAGTGCGAGTCCGGTACGGAGTTGTCGGTTGAGTGCTGAGTTACGGACACGCGCGGACTGTATCCGATCGCAGGAAGCGCGTCTTCCGCCCACGGCGTTCAGCAGGGACGCCGTGCGGGACGGGCGGGCGGGGAGGGAAGCGGAACGAGAAGCGGAACGAGAAGCGGAGGGGCGTCCGGGACCACCCCCGTCGGCCCCGGCAGCCCCTCCAGGTACCACGACGCAGTCGGGGACCCTACGGTTCGCCGGGACGCCTGCCTATTTCCGGCGGGCCGTGGCACACTTCTGACGCTCCATCAGATCTCGTCGTCTGGAGGAACGTTGACGCGAACCCGCACCCCCGTGGTCACCGGCTGGTTCACCGGCGAGGGGGACGACTTCCGGCTCCTCGGCACACGGTGCGCGTCCTGTCGCACGGTCTTCTTCCCGCGCGAGGACACCCACTGCCGCAACCCGCACTGTGCCGGTGACGACCTAGAAGAGGTCCCGCTGTCACGAACCGGCCGGATCTGGTCGTACACGGACAGCCACTACCGCCCTCCGTCACCCTATGTGAGCGATCCGGAACTTCCGTGGGAGCCGTACGCGTTGATCGCGGTGGAGCTGGAGGCCGAGCGGATCGTGGTGCTGGGGCAGGCGGCTCCCGGGGTCACCGTCGCCGCTCTGACGGTGGGCATGGAGGTCGAGGTCGTCCCGGGCGTGCTCCACGAGGACGCGCGGACGGCCTGGACCACCTGGCACTGGCGGCCGAGGGGGGCGGCGGTATGACGGCGGACGTGGCGGTGCTCGGCGTGGGCATGCACCCCTGGGGCAAGTGGGGGCGCGGCTTCGTCGAGTACGGCACGGCGGCGGCCCGCGCGGCCCTCGCGGACGCGGGGCTCGGCTGGCCGGACGTCGGCTCGGTGGTGGGCGCGGGCACCGTGCGCGGCGGATATCCGGGGTACGTGGCGGGGGCGACGTTCGCCAAGGCGCTCGGCTGGCAGGGGGCGCGGGTCGCCAGCGTGTACGCGGCGTGCGCCTCGGGGGCCCAGGCGATCGCGACCGCGCGGGCGCAGATCCTCGCCGGGCTGGCGGACGTCGTGCTCGTGGTGGGGGCGGACGCCGCGCCCAAGGGGTTCTTCCGGCCCGCCGGCGGGGACCGCCCCGACGATCCGGACTGGCTGCGCTTCCGGCTGCTGGGCGCGACGAACCCGGCCTACTTCGGGCTGTACGCGCGCCGGCGGATGGCGGTGCACGGGGACACGCCGGAGGACTTCGCGCTGGTCAAGGTGAAGAACGCCGCGTCGGGCGCGCTCAACCCCTACGCGCGCTACCGCCGCCGGGTCACCGCCGAGGAGGTCGCCGCCTCCGCGGTGGTGTCCGACCCGCTGCGGCTGCTCGACATCTGCGCCACCTCCGACGGCGGTGCCGCGCTGGTGCTGAGCAGCCTGGACTTCGCGCGGCGGCACGGTGCGGCGCGGCCGGCGCGGATCCGTGCGGTGTCGACGGTGACCCCGCGGTTCCCGAACACGGTGCTGGACCTGCCGGACATCGCCACCGACTCCGCGGTGGCGGTGGCGCCCCCGGACGAGACCTTCCGGGCGTCCATCGCACGTGCCGCCTACGAGGAGGCGGGTATCGGCCCGGAGGACCTGTCGCTGGCCGAGGTGTACGACCTGTCCACCGCGCTGGAGCTGCAGTGGTACGAGGATCTCGGGCTGTGCGGGGCGGGCGGGGGCGCGAAGCTGCTGCGGGAGGGCGCGACCGCTCCGGGCGGTCGTATACCCGTCAACTCCAGTGGGGGCCTCGCCTCTTTCGGTGAAGCGGTTCCGGCACAGGCGATCGCCCAGGTCTGCGAGCTGGCGTGGCAGCTCAGGGGGACCGCGGGTGACCGGCAGGTGGCCGGCGCGCGCGTGGGGATCACCGCCAACCAGGGACTGTTCGGGCACGGGTCGTCCGTGGTCGTGGTGCGTTGAGTCCGGCCGGGGCGGGAACGGGTGCGGCTGAAGGGGCCGCAGAGGCTTTTCACGGCGTGTGATCGCCCCGAAAGCCTGCGTGAACGTCTCATGAACTGCGCCTGGGCGTACGCGGGCAGCGCCATCATGCTCCCGTGCACTCCTGGACGGATAATCTGCGCTTCGCCTTCCAGCCGGTGGTCAACCTGAGGACCGGCGCGGTCACCGCACTGGAGATACTCGCCCGCCCCGAGACCGGCGACGTCCTGGCCGAGGCCCGCCGCGACCCGGAACTCGACGGCAGGCTGGCCGTGCTGGCGCTGAGGGCGGCGGCGCGCAAGGAGACGCTGCTGCCGCTGCACCTGAACGTGTTCGCGGCGACCCTCGCCGACCTCGGGGGGCTCACCCCGCTGCACGACGCCGTGCGCGCGGCGGGACGGATGCCCTGGGAGGTGACGCTGGACGTGGTGCCGCCGTGCATCCACGTCCCGCACCGGGCCCTGCTGGAGGCGGTCGCCACGCTGCGCGAACAGGGGTTCAGGATCAGCGCGGACGGCATCGGCGACGGTGACGTGCCCCTGCGGCTGCTCGCCGACCTCGCCCCGGACCTGGTCAAGCTCGACGCCTCGCTGCTGGCCCGGCCGGCCGTGGTGCGGGCGATGCGGACGTTCTGCGAGCAACTGGGCGCGCTGGTGGCCGTCGAGGGCGTGGAGACCGAGCTGCAGTGCGCGGCCGCGCTGGCGGCCGGTGCGCAGCTCGCCCAGGGCGAGCTGTTCGCTCCGCCGGCCCGTGTCCCGGTGGCGGACGTGTACGTGCCGCCCCGCTCCCCCGGCAGCCTGGCCGCGCCCCGGTCCGGGCCGCCCGTCCGGGAGTTCGTGCGGCCCGCCGCCCTCCTGCCCGTCACCGCCTCGGCGGGGCAGGTGCGGGCGCTGCTGACCGGCTCGCCCGACGTCTCCGGGGTGCTGCTCGTGGACCAGGCCGGGGTGCCCGTCCGCTCGGTCCACCGGTCCCGCTTCCTGCTGTCGATGTCCGGCCGCTACGGACACGCCCTCTACGCGGACCGGCCCGCCTTCAAGCTGGGCGACGCGCCCCGCACGGTCGGGGCGGACGCCACCGCGTGGGAGGTGCTGGACGTGGTCGCGGTCGGCGGCCGCGACCGTACCTCGGACGACGTGGCCGTCGTCGACCACCGCGGCCGGTGCGTGGGCGTCGTCCGCCTCGCCGACCTGGTCCGGGCGCTGGCCGAGACCCGGGTGGAGGAGGCGGCGGGCCTCAATCCGCTGACCCGGCTGCCCGGTTCGGACGCGATCACCGCCGAGGTGGACCGGTGGCTCGCCGAGGGGCGGACGTTCGCGCTGAGCTGGCTGGACATCGACCACTTCAAGCAGGTCAACGATGGTGCCGGGTTCGCCGCCGGCGACGAGCTGATCCGTTCGGTGGGCCGGACGCTGCAGGCGGCGGTCGCCGGGCACGCGCGCGTGGGCCACATCGGCGGGGACGACTTCCTGGTGCTGGCGCAGGAGGAGGTGCTGGACGCCCTGGCCGGCCCGGTGCTGGACACGCCCTGGGCGGCGGGCGGGCGACCGGTGACGCTGTCCCTGGCGACCGTCGTGTGCGGGCCCGGCGAGGTGTCCGACCACCGGCAGGCAGCCGCCCGGCTGGCTCCGCTGAAGAAGGCGGCGAAGGCGCTGCGCGGGACGAGCTGGGTGCTCGCGCGTGCGGGGCTGCCCGGGTACGAGATCCGGCGTGGCTCCGGGGCGGCCCCGGCCCAGGCGGGATACGCGGCGGCGGAGCCGCTGGGCTGAAACGCCGCTCAGCGCAAGGGCGTTGCCCGCCCGGCCGCCGGAAGGAGGGCCGCCGCGGGCCGGAGCGCGGCCCGGGGAGGACCGGGCGGACGGCCGGGCGGGAAACGCTGTCACCGTTGCCGTCGGCGACCTTGACGGCCTCCGGGCGCCGGTGAACACTTCCGGGTGTCAGCCGACATCGCCGTACATTCTCGGTGCAATCAGGCACTGCGCCATGGGCTTCTTCCTGCTCAACGGCCCTTCCCACAGGGCGGGTCGGCTGCGACGGCACGCTCGTCACGGACGCCGGGCGGGGCGCGGGGCCCTCCCTGCCTTCGGCTGAAGTCGCCAAGGGAACCGTTCCTGCACGGACGGCCGGGGCCACTCCCCGGGCCGGCGCCAAGGGAGCCGCCATGAGCAACGGAGACATTTTCGTCGGCGAGACCATCGGCACCGCGATCCTGATCCTGTTCGGTGCCGGCGTCTGCGCCGCCGTCACCCTCAGATACTCCAAGGCACGCGCCTCGGGATGGATCGTCATCGCGTTCGGATGGGGGTTCGGCGTGCTCGCGGGCGCGTACACGGCCGCTCCCCTCTCCGGCGGCCAGCTCAACCCCGCGGTCACCATCGGGATCGCGGTGGACACCGGTAAATGGGACAAGGTCTGGGTCTATCTGCTGGGCCAGATCGTCGGCGCCATGCTGGGCGCGGTCCTGGCCTACCTCGTCTATCTCGCGCAGTTCCAGGCCAACGTCCGCGAGGTGGGCACGACCGAGGGCACCATCGAGGAACCCCTGCCGACCCTGGGGATCTTCTCGACCATCCCCGAGATACGGAAGCCCGTCGCCAACCTCATCACCGAGATCATCGCGACGATGGCGCTGGTGCTGCCCGTCCTCGCCTTCGGGCTGACCAGGGGGCTCGGCGAGTCCGGCACCACGGTGCTGATCGTCTCGCTGCTCGTGGTCGGCATCGGGCTCTCCCTCGGCGGGCCCACGGGGTACGCCATCAACCCCGCCCGTGACCTCGGTCCGCGCATCGTGCACACCTTCCTGCCGATCCCGCACAAGGGCTCGTCCGACTGGGGCTACGCGTGGATCCCGGTGGTCGGCCCGCTGATCGGCGGGGCACTCGCCGGCCTCGTCTACAACCTGGCCTTCTGACCAGCGATCCGACCCAGCGACCCAGCGACCCAGGGACAGCCATGACGGACACCGCCGAGAAGTACGTCGCCGCCATCGACCAGGGCACCACGTCCAGCCGCTGCATCATCTTCGACCACGGCGGAGCCGTCGTCGCCGTGGACCAGCGCGAGCACCGCCAGATCTTCCCCAAGCCCGGCTGGGTGGAGCACGACGCGACCGAGATCTGGTCCAAGGTGCAGGCCGTGGTGGCGGGAGCGCTCGCCAGGGCCGGGCTGCGCGCCGACCAGCTGAGCGCCCTCGGGATCACCAACCAGCGGGAGACCACGGTCCTGTGGGACCGGGCCACCGGCAAGCCCGTGCACAACGCGATCGTCTGGCAGGACACCCGTACCGCGGCCCTGTGCCACGAACTGGGCGGCGGGGACGGCCAGGACCGCTTCCGCGACCGGACCGGGCTGCCGCTGGCCAGCTACTTCTCCGGCCCCAAGGCGGCCTGGCTGCTGGACCACGTGCCCGGACTGCGCGACCGCGCCGAACGCGGCGAGATCGCCTTCGGCACCATCGACTCCTGGCTGATCTGGAACCTCACCGGCGGCACGGACGGCGGCCGGCACGTCACCGACGTGACGAACGCGGGACGCACCATGCTGATGAACCTGGAGACGCTCCAGTGGGACTCCTCCATCCTCTCGGCGATGAACGTGCCCGAGGCGGTCCTGCCCGAGATCAGGTCGTCCGCCGAGGTGTACGGGACCGCCGTCGGCCAGTTGGCGGGCGTGCCCGTGGCCTCGGCCCTGGGCGACCAGCAGGCCGCCGTGTTCGGCCAGGCCTGTTACGACGTCGGCACCGCCAAGAACACGTACGGAACCGGCAGTTTCCTGCTGCTCAACACCGGGGATCGGCCGGTGCCGTCCAAGAGCGGGCTGCTGACGACGATGGGCTACAAGATCGGCGGTGAGGCGCCGGTGTACTGCCTGGAGGGGTCCATCGCGATAACGGGCGCGCTCGTCCAGTGGTTCCGCGACCAGCTCGGCATCATCCGCACCGCCGACGAGATCGAGACCCTGGCGGCGAGCGTCGACGACAACGGCGGCGCCTACATCGTGCCCGCCTTCTCCGGCCTGTTCGCCCCCTACTGGCGCTCCGACGCGCGCGGCGTCGTCACCGGCCTGACCCGCTACGTCACCAAGGCGCACCTCGCGCGCGCGGTGCTGGAGGCGACCAGCTGGCAGACCAGGGAGGTGGTGGACGCCATGTACCAGGACTCCGGTGTGCGGATCACGACCCTCAAGGTCGACGGCGGCATGACGAAGAACGACCTGCTGATGCAGCACCAAGCGGACGTCCTGGGCGTGCCCGTGATCCGCCCCCGGGTCTCCGAGACCACCTGCCTGGGCGCCGCGTACGCGGCCGGCCTGGCCACGGGCGTGTGGAACGACCTGGACGAGCTGAAGTCGCACTGGCAGCGGGACGCGGAGTGGGCCCCGGCCATGGAGGCGTCGGTACGCGACCGCGAGTACCGCAACTGGCGCAGGGCGGTGGAGAAGAGCTTCGGCTGGCTGGAGGACGACGAGATCTAGGTGCCGCTGACGCACCCGCACGCGCGCGTGCGGGTGCGCGCGCCGGGACCACGGCCCGTACCCCGGTCGGCGGGGGTACGGGCCGTGCCGCGGTCGCGGTCAGGTCGGGAGCGCGGCGCGGCGTTCGGCCGCGTGCTCCATCGCGTGCCGGACGACTCCGACCAGTACCTCCTTGACCGACTCCCGATCGCGGGCGTCGCACAGCAGGACGGGTACGCCGTCGTCCAGGTCGAGGGCCTGCCGCACCGTCTCGGCGGGGTACCTGGCCGCGCCCTCGAAGCAGTTGACGCCTACGAGGAAGGGGATGGAGCGCTTCTCGAAGTAGTCGACGGCGGCGAAGCAGTCCTCCAGGCGGCGTGTGTCGGCCAGGACGACGGCCCCGAGGGCACCTTCGGACAGCTCGTCCCACATGAACCAGAACCGTTCCTGGCCGGGCGTCCCGAACAGGTACAGCACGAGGTCCTCGCGCAGGGTGATGCGGCCGAAGTCCATGGCCACGGTGGTCGTGTGCTTGCCCTCCACGCCGCTGGTGTCGTCGACCGGGCGCCCGGCCTCGGTCAGGGACTCCTCGGTGCGCAGCGGCCTGATCTCGCTGACCGCGCCGACCAGGGTCGTCTTGCCCACGCCGAAGCCGCCGGCCACCAGGATCTTGAGCGTGACGGGCTCGACCGGTGGCACGCGGCGTTCAGAACGCCCGAAGATCATCGCTCTCTTCTCCTGCTCGGTGGTGGTCGGGCGACGGCCGGCCGTAGCCGCCGCCACCGGGGGTCTCGATGACGAGCACGTCGCCCGCGCCGACGTCGGTGGAACCGCTCGCGCCGAGGTCGGTGACGGTGCCGTCGGTCCGCTCCACCCGGTTGGCGCCGAGGGCGCCGGGCTCGCCGCCCGCCATTCCGTAGGGGGGAACCCGGCGGTGCTGGGAGAGCGTGGAGACGGTCATGGGTTCGAGGAAGCGGATGCGGCGCACGGCGCCGTCACCGCCGCGCCGGCGGCCCGCGCCCCCGCTGCCGCGCCGTACGGCGAACTCCTCGAGCCGGACGGGCAGGCGCCACTCCAGGATCTCGGGGTCGGTGAGCCGGGAGTTGGTCATGTGGGTCTGCACGACGTCGGCGCCGGGGAAGTCCGGGCCGGCACCGGAGCCGGAGGCGACGGTCTCGTAGTACTGGTGTCGTTCGTTGCCGAAGGTGACGTTGTTCATGGTCCCGGAGCCCTCGGCCTGGACGCCGAGCGCGGCGTACAGGGCGCCGGTGATGGCCTGCGAGGTCTCGACGTTGCCCGCCACGACGGCGGCGGGCGGTTCGGGGGCGAGCATCGAGCCGGGCGGTACGACGATGTCCAGCGGGCGAAGGCAGCCGTCGTTGAGCGGGATGTCGTCGGCGACCAGGGTGCGGAAGACGTACAGGACCGCCGCGTCGACCACCGCGGAGGGGGCGTTGAAGTTGGTGGCGAGTTGCGGCGAGGTGCCGGTGAAGTCGATGGTCGCGCGGCGCTCGGCGCGGTCGACGCGCACCTGGACGCGGATGACGGCGCCGGAGTCCGTCTCGTAGGCGTACGCGCCCTCGTCCAGGGTGTCGATCACCCGGCGGACGGCCTCCTCCGCGTTGTCCTGGACGTGCCGCATGTAGGCGTGCACGACGTCGAGGCCGAACTCCTCGATCATGCGCCGGACCTCGTCGACGCCCTTCTGGTTGGCGGCGATCTGGGCGCGCAGGTCGGCGAGGTTGGTGCGGACGTTGCGGGAGGGGTGGCGCGCCCCGGTGAGCAGGCGGCGGGTCTCCTCCTCGCGGAAGCGGCCGTCCTCGGCGAGCGGCCAGTTGTCGAAGAGGACGCCCTCCTCGTCGATGGTGCGGCTGTGGGCGGGCATCGAGCCGGGGGCGATGCCGCCGATCTCGGCGTGGTGGCCGCGCGAGGCGACGTGGAAGAGGATTTCGGGCTCACTCTGCGTGTCCGACGCCGGGCCGGTGCCGAAGACCGGGGTGATCACGGTGACGTCCGGCAGGTGGGTGCCGCCGTGGTAGGGGTCGTTCACGGCGTAGGTGTCGCCGGGGCGCATCGAGCCGCCGCGGCGGCGGATGACCTCTTTGACGCTGGTGCCCATGGATCCCAGGTGGACGGGGATGTGGGGCGCGTTGGCCACCAGGTTCCCGTCCGGGTCGAACAGGGCGCAGGAGAAGTCCAGGCGTTCCTTGATGTTGACGGACTGGGCCGTGGACTCCAGCCGGGCGCCCATCTGTTCGGCGATCGACATGAAGAGGTTGTTGAAGACCTCGAGCAGGACCGGATCCGCCTTCGTGTCCAGCTCGGAACTCTGCGTGACCGTCGTGTGTTCCATGAGCAGATGCCCGTCGTCGGTCGCCGCGGCCCGCCAGCCGTCGTCGACGACGGTCGTCGCGCCGGCCTCGGTGATGATCGCGGGTCCGGTGACGGGTTCGCCGGGTGGCAGCGCCTCCCGGCGGTGGAGGGACACGTCGCGCCAGGATCCGCCGGTGTGGAGGCGGACCTGTTCCGGTGCGGCGGGCAGGCCCTCGTAGGGGGCGAGCGCGGACAGATCGGGGGGTGCGGTGATGCCGGTGGCCTCGACGGAGAGGGCTTCCACCACGATCGGGCGGTCGAGGGTGAAGGAGTACGTGGCGCGATGCCGTTCTTCGAAGGCGTGCCTCATGGTGGCGGGCTCGGTGAGCTCCACGGTGAGGGTGGTGTCGGTGCCGTCGTAGCGGAGCTGGGCGCGGCGGGTGACCTCGATGCGCTCCTCGGGGACGTCCTCCGCGCGGAGTTCGGCGCGGGCGGCGCCCTCCAGGTCGTCGGCCGTCTTGCGGACGCCGGGCATCGAGGCCGCTTCCAGGGGTGCCTCGACGGACCGCTCGCGCATGGCCGTGGTGTCGGCGAGACCGATGCCGAGCGCGGAGAGGACTCCGGCCATGGGGGGTACGAGGACGGTGCGGATGCCGAGCGAGTCGGCGACCGCGCACGCGTGCTGGCCGCCCGCCCCGCCGAAGGTGGTCAGGGCGTAGCGGGTGACGTCGTGACCCTTCTGGACGGAGATCCGCTTCACGGCGTTGGCGATGTTGGCCACGGCGATCCGCAGGTAGCCCTCGGCCACCTGTTCCGGAGTGCGGTCGTCGCCGGTGCGCTCCCTGATCCCGTGCGCGAGGGCGGTGAAGCGGTCGCGGACCAGGTCGGCGTCCAGGGGCTGGTCACCACGGGGGCCGAAGACCGGCGGGAAGTGGGCGGGCTGGACGCGGCCGAGCATCACGTTGGCGTCCGTGACGGTGAGCGGTCCGCCGGCGCGGTAGCAGGCGGGGCCCGGGTCGGCGCCGGCCGAGTCGGGGCCGACCCGGTAGCGGGAGCCGTCGAAGTGGAGCACGGAGCCGCCGCCCGCGGCGACGGTGTGGATGTCGAGCATCGGGGCGCGCAGCCGTACACCGGCGATCCGGGTGGTGAAGACCCGCTCGTAGTCGCCGGCGAAGTGCGAGACGTCGGTGGAGGTGCCGCCCATGTCGAAGCCGATGACGCGGTCGAAGCCGGCCCGCCGCGACATGCGGGCCATGCCGACGATGCCGCCGGCGGGCCCGGACAGGACGGCGTCCTTTCCGCGGAACTGCCCGGCCTCGGTGAGGCCGCCGTTGGACTGCATGAACATCAGCCGCACGCCGCTGAGCTCGTCGGCGACGTGGCGCACGTAGCGGCGGAGCACGGGCGAGAGGTAGGCGTCGACGACGGCGGTGTCCCCGCGCGGGACGAGCTTCATCAGCGGGCTGACCTCGCTGGACAGGGAGATCTGCGGGAAGCCGGTGCGCGCGGCGAGGGCGCCGATCGCCTGCTCGTGGGCGGGGTGGAGGTGGCTGTGCAGGCAGACGACGGCGACCGCGCGGATCCCGTCGTCGAGGGCCTGCCGGAGCGGTCCCGCGAGGGCGTCGAGGTCGGGTGCCCGCAGTACGGTGCCGTCGGCGGCGATCCGCTCGTCGACCTCGATGACCCGTTCGTACAGCTGCTCGGGCAGGTCGATGCGGCGGGCGAAGATGGCGGGGCGGTTCTGGTAGGCGATGCGCAGGGCGTCGGCGAAGCCGCGCGTGATCACCAGGAGGGTGCGTTCGCCCGCGCGTTCCAGCAGGGCGTTGGTGGCGACCGTGGTGCCCATGCGGACGGCGTCCACGGGGTCCTGGGAGTCGCCGAGCAGCTCGCGGACGCCGGCCACGGCCGCGTCGGCGTACCGGGCGGGGTTGTCGGAGAGCAGCTTGTGGGTGCGCAGGCTGCCGTCCGGGCGCCGCGCGACGATGTCCGTGAAGGTGCCGCCTCGGTCGACCCAGAACTGCCAGCCTGTCACGTCACCACTCCGCTTCCGCGCCGGTCACAGCGCCCGGAGGCCGTCGATCACGTCGCGCAGAATACTCTCGTCCGGCAGCTCGGCCGGGGGAACCGGGCGGGTCACATGGACGAGTTCCGCGTGCACGAGATCCCCGATGAGGACGCGCACCACCCCGACCGGGAGATCGAGCTCCGCGGCGAGCTCCGCGATCGACTGCGGCGCGGCGCGGCAGAGTCCGACGATCTCCACGTGCTCGGGCGCGAGCGTCGTGTCCGTCTCGGCGTCGCCCGCTCCGGGTTCGGTGACGACCACCGCGATCAGATCGAGGCGGTGCTGGGCCGGGCTCGTGGTCCGGCCGCGCGTCATGGCGTACGGACGGACCACCGGTCCGGCCTCGTCGTCGAACCAGTGGCTTGTGTCCTGACCCTCTCCGCTCATGCCATCCCACTACCCGCCTGCGGGCAGATCGGTGCGCGGAACCGAGCCCAGATGCACGCCGACCCGCTTGACCAGGAGCGTCATCTCGTAGGCGACCTGCCCGACGTCGGAGTCGGCGTCCGAGAGGACGGCGAGGCAGCTGCCGTCCCCGGCGGCCGTGACGAACAGGAAGGCGTCGTCCAGCTCGACCACGGTCTGCCGGACGCTGCCCGCCTCGAAGTGGCGGCCCACGCCCTTGGCGAGGCTGTGGAAGCCGGACGCGACCGCGGCGAGGTGCTCGCCGTCCTCCCTGCTCAGGTCCTTGGACACGCCCGTGGGCAGGCCGTCGCCGGAGAGCACGACGGCCTTGCGGATGCTGGCGACCCGGTCGACCAGGTCGTCCAGGAGCCAGTTCAGCTCGCCCTTGCCGGTCTCCGTGAGGCCGGTGGCCTTCGGTGCGGTCATCGACCGTCCCCCTTTGTCGTTCCTTGTGCTGTGCTGTCGCGGGCCCCGTCGTCCGAGGCGTTCTCCTTGCGGCCGCGCTGCCAGCCGCGCTGGAGCGAGGCCATCCGGCTGCGGACCTCGTCGGCGTCGCGGTCGGCGGGCTGTGCCGGGGCGTCGGGGCGCCGTGCGGTGTCCTGCTTCAGCTGGGGGGCCAGGTTGGCCTGGCGCACCCGCCGGGGCAGGGGCCCGGTGCCGGGCTCGGGCACGGGGGCGGGCTCGGGCACGGGGGCGGGGCCGCCGGTGGGCGGGGTGCCGCCGCCCGGCGCGTCCTGCCGCGGCCGGGTCCGTCCGGGCAGTGCCGGTGCCGGGGAGGTCTCGTCCGTGTCGCCGGTTCCCGGGGCGGCGGTGCGGTCGTCGGTGCGGCCGGTGAGTCCGGCGCGCCGGGCGGTCTCGCCGCGGCGGCGGGCGGGCAGCGGCGCCAGGGCGCCGGTCTCGGGCCGGAACGGTCCGGCCGGGGGCTGCTCGTCGGGGTCGTCGCGGCGGGTCCGGTGCTCGCTGACGGGCCTGCCGTGGGAGCTGACCAGTTTCGGCGTCTGCCGCCGGGGCAGCGGCACGGGCCCGGCGGCCGGGCCGTCGTCGGTGCGCTCGGCGGCCGGCTGGTGGCTCTCGCCGGGGCGGGAGACGGCCTGCTCGTCGGTTCGGCGACGGGTGCGGCGGTGGCGGAACAGGCCACCGCGCTCGCTCTCCTCGTCCGCCAGGGCGCCCGGGAAGTCGTCGAGGGCGTCCAGGTCCACCGGCGCCTCCAGCTCGACCGGGCCGTCCAGCAGGGAGGCGGACAGCCCGGGCAACTGGACGGGGCCTCCCGCGCGGGCCGGGGTGAGGCTCGCCCGGGGCTCGGTCTCCCGGGTGGGGCGGTCGAGGCGGAAGCCGATGCCGTTGGTGTCCGGGACGTCGTCGGACAGCAGGGCGTCGGGGATGAAGACGACTGCGGTGGTCCCGCCGTAGGGGGACGGCTGCAGGGAGACACGGACGTTCTGGCGCTGGGCGAGCCGGCTGACCACGAACAGGCCGAGCCGGTCGGTGTCCGAGAGTTCGAACTCGGGGGTCTCGGCGAGCCGCAGGTTGGCGTCCAGCAGTGCTTCGGCGGTCATGCCGAGACCGCGGTCGTTGATCTCCAGGGTGAAGCCGTTGGCGACCCGCTCGCCGAGGACCTGCACGGCGGTGTGCGGCGGGGAGAAGGCGGTCGCGTTCTCCAGGAGTTCGGCCACGAGGTGGGTGACGTCGGCGACGGCCGGGCCGGTGACGGCGACCCGGGGCAGGCGCCGGACCTCGATGCGCTCGTAGTCCTCGACCTCGGCGACGGCGGCGCGCACGACGTCCATCAGCTGCACCGGCCGGCGCCACTGCCGCGAGGGTGCCGCGCCGGAGAGGATCACCAGGCCCTCGGCGTGCCGGCGCATCCGGGTGGTGAGGTGGTCGAGGCGGAACAGGTCGGCGAGTTCGTCGGTGTCCTCGGTCCTGCGCTCCATGGTGTCGAGCAGGGTGAGCTGCTTGTGCAGCAGGACCTGGCTGCGGCGGGCGAGGTTGACGAAGACCTCGGAGACGCCGGCGCGCAGTTCCGCCTGTTTGACGGCGGCCTCGACGGCGGCGCGCTGCAGGGTGTTGAGTGCCTGGCCGACCTCGCCGATCTCGTTCTTGTCGTACTCCAGGCGTGGCACCTCGGTCTCGACGTCGACCTGCTCGCCGGCCGAGAGGCGGCGCATCACGCTGGGCAGCCGTACCCCGGACGCCTCGTGGGCCTCCAGGCGCAGCTGCCGCAGGTCGCGGATGAGGGCGCGGCCGACCCGCACGGACAGCAGGACGGAGACGAGGAGGGCGACGAGGCCGAGGACGCCGGCGACCGCGGCCTGCGCGATCACGCCGACGGCCACGGGCCGGGTGCGGTCCTGGAAGCGGTCGCCGGCCTGGTCGTCGAGGGTGCCGAGGTCGTGGAGGGCGCTCGCCGCCGCTGAGTCCCAGCTCTGGGCGGTGACCCCGCGCGGGGTGCCGGACCGGCTCTCGACGACGGCGTGTTCGGCCGTCAGGAGCGGGGCGGTGGTGGCGCTCTTCCAGAAGTGTTCGTACCGCTCGCGTTCCGGGTCGGGCAGCACCGGCAGGCCGATGTCGTACAGCAGGCCGCGCTGGGCGACGAAGTCGGAGATGTGGCGGGTCTCGTCGTTCGAGAGCCTGCCGACCACCAGTGCCGAGCCGAGCAGGGCGTCCTCGCGGGAGAGGAACTCGCGGGCGCGGGCGAGGGTGACCAGGGCCCGTGCCTCCTTGTCCATCTCGACGTCGTCGATGTTGTCGAGGGCGGCGAGAAGGGTGAAGCAGGGGTCGACAAGGCGGTTGTAGCCGTCGAAGGCCTGGGCGCGGTCGACGGTGCGTTCCTCCACGCCGTGGCGCAGGGAGTCGAGTCCGTCGAAGGCGTCCAGGACGGTGGTGAGGCGCTCGCTGTCGTCGGCGTCCATGCCGTCGCGGACGTGGTGTCCGCGGGCGTTGCGGCGTACCTCGGCGACGGCCCGGTCGGTCGCGGCGCGGGTGCGGTGCAGGGCCGAGAGGGCGTCGGCGGCCCGCGGGTCGGCGAGGTAGACGAGGGTCTGGCGGCGTTCCTGCTGGAGCACGCGGACGGTGTCCTCGGTGGGGTAGCCGACGTCCTGGACGATGTCGGTGACCCGGAAGAGCCGGGTGACCTCACGCCCCGTGAGCACCGTGGCGAAGCCCCAGACGGCGGTCAGGGACACCAGCGGCACGAGAAGCAGCGCCACGATCTTCCGGCGGATCGACTTCCCGCGAAAGCGCATGGCCTCCCCCAGCTCGACCCCCGCCGGGCGGGGGTACACATGTCCAACAGCAAACGGCGCGAGCCTACTACCGCCTCACAGATAACTCGAAGACATGTCCGGAGGGCGAACTTCCGCGCCGGGGGCGAGAGATGACGAGTTGTCCGGGCATTGCGGGAGATTGCACCCGCGATGTGGGTGCCTGCGGCGGGATCGGCCGAAGCAGTACGGACAGCCGGTTGGCTGGAATTTTTCGCAAGTGGGGAATCTTCGGGAGCTGTTGTTCGTCCTTCTTTCTGAGAATCGGGTGCGAAATCGGCCACACGAGCCGCAGCCCGCACCTGGGCGGCGTAAAACAGCGCAAGCCGGGCAGCCACTGGGGAGACGGGGTCTTCGGACATCGGGGCGAGCGGTCTGCTGGCGGTGGGGAGTGACACGGTGATGGGCACGGCGGAGCAGCGTAAGGCGCCCGAGCGGAGCGTGGCGGAGCGCTCGGCGGAGCGAAGGGGCCGGGAGGCGCCGGATCGCGACGTCCCGGCGCAGAGGCGCGCCGGTGCGGGCGCCGGGAGTGAGCGGAGCGCGGATCACCGTCCCCTGTGGGTCGAGGAGCCCGCGCGGCGGTACCGGATGCCCGACCCGGTGCGTACGGCCGCGGTGCGGGCCGTGCTGATCATCTCGGTGACGCTGATCCAGGCCATGGTGGCGTTCCTGTGCACCATGGCCGAGTCCTGGCTCGCCTTCCCCATGGTGATCAGCAGTGTGGTCAGCACGGTGGTCGCCACGTGGGCGGTGGTCGACGTGTGGGTGACCCGGCAGGTGTGGAAGCAGCGCTACGGCGTGGTCTCCGAGCCCAGCAGCACAGCCCGTTCGCTCCGCCGTGAGCGCCGTGCCCAGCGGCGCCAGGAGCGTGCCACGTCCCGGGAGCAGGCGCGGATACGCCGCCGTGGCGGCGCCGGGCAGCTGTCGCACCCCTGACCACCGGGGCGGCCGGCCGGTGCGCGTCGCACGTCCTGACCGGCCCGCCCGCCATCGGTCGGACCGGTCAGGCCGCTCGGGCCGCTCAGGCCGGACGCTTGTACATCCGGGTCGCGGTGATCTCGCTGTGCACCGCCTCGCCCGCCCGGGGCTGCTGCGGCAGTCCGGGCCGCAGGTGTTCCTCCACGCTGATGTACTTCAGGCCCGCCCTGAGGTCGGCGTCGTTGCGCAACCGGATGACCAGCGGGAACTCGGCGAGGGCGGTCGTGTCGAACAGGCCGGTGGTGTACAGCAGCTGGACGCCGAGGGCATCGGAGACGGCCCGCTGGAGCTCCAGCAGATAGGTCGCGTTGGCGCGGCCGATGGGGTTGTCCAGGAACAGCGTGCCCGCGTGCCGGTGCTTGTCGCGCCCCCGGTCGTTCGACCGGAGCGCGGCCATCGTGCAGTACAGGGCGATGGCGGCGGTGAGCAGCTGTCCGCCGGAGAAGACGTCGCCCATCTGGCCGACGGGCACGCGTTCGGCGCGCAGGACGGCGTCGGGCTTCAGGATCTCGACGGCCACACCCTTGGGCTGCAGCGCCGCGGCGACGCCGCGCAGCAGCAGGGACATGCCGTCGCGGCGCAGGTCGGAGTTCTTCCTGACGGCCGCGCGGGTGGCCTCGTCGACGACCTCGCCGAGCCGTTCGGTGAGCGTGGCCTGGTCGGGCTCCTCGAAGCGGATGCGCAGGAACTCCTGCCCCGACCACTCGCCCAGGCCCTCGGGGAGGCGGGAGAGCCGCTGGGCGGAGCGCAGGGTGGCGAGGGCCGACTCGACCAGACCCCGGAGCCGGTCGACGATCGAGTCCCGGTTGCGTTCCAGCTGGGCGAGTTCGTCGGTGAGGACACGCAGCCGGGGCGCGAAGGCGTCGGCCCACTTCTGGGCGTGCTCGGGCAGCGTGGCGGCGGGCAGCTCGCGGATCTGCTGCCGCGCGGGCGTGCGGACCTGCTCGTAGCGCGTGGAGTTGGCGTGCCGGACGAGCACGTCGCTCGCCTCGCGCACGGCGCCCTCGGCGGCGGACAGGTCGGCGGCGCAGCCGCGCAGCGAGCGGCGGGCCTCGGCGGCCGCATGACGGGCCTCCTCCAGGCTGCCGGGGTACGGCTCCGGCTCCTCCTGGTCCTCGTCCGGGGTGTGCTCGCGCAGCAGGTCGCGGAGCATCGCGGCGATCTCGTCGAACCCGCCGGCCGCGTCCTCCGCGGCCCGGTGGGCCTCCAGCAGCTCCGCGTGCGCCTCCCGGGCCTCGGCCAGCGCCCCGGTGCGGGCGGCGAGTTCGGTCGTGGCGGTGCGCAGCAGGGCCTGGGCGTGCTCGGCGTCGCGCGGCACGAGGTCCTCGGGCAGTTCGGTGTGGGTTTCGGCGTCCTCGGGGGCGTGCCGTTCGGCCTCGCCGCGCAGCCGGCCGAGCTGCTCGCTCGCCGTCGACATACGGGTCTCCAGGAGCTGCACGAGCTCCTCGGCGCGCGCGGCGGCGGCCTGCCGGGAGGGGCCGTCGGAGCCGTCGGGCGACTGCAGGAGCTGCTCGGCGCGGGTGCGGACCTTGTTGCTGAGCCGGTCGAGTTCGGCGCGGGCCGCGCTCTCGTCGCTCTCCGCGCGGGCCTGCTCGGCGCGCAGGTCGGCGCCGACGCCCACCTTCTCGTACAGCTGGGAGGCGGCGCGGTAGGCCTCGCGGAGGGCGGGCAGCGACGCCGTGGGCGAGTCGGCGTCCGCGGCCGGCACGTCGTCGGGGGCGCCGGCGATCTCGGAGCGTTCGGCGCGCAGGGCGCGCGCGGTGCGGCGGGAGTCGTCGGCGGCGCGCTGGGCGGCGCGGCGGTCCTCGTCGGCGGCGCGGGCGCGCTCCAGGCAGGTCTGGGCGCGGGCCTCGGACTCCGCCGCCTCGTCGGCGAGTTCGCGGAGCCTGGCCTGCCAGCCTGCGCGCTCGCGCAGCCGGTGGGCGAGTCCGGCGAGGGCGTCGGCGGCGCGGCGTGCCTTCTGCGCGGCGTCCTGCCGCTCCTCGCGGACCCGGGTGGCCTCTGCGGCGATCTCGTCGGCCTCCGCGCGCGTGGTGCGGGTCTCGGTCAGTTCGGCCTCGGCCTCCTCGGCGAAGGCGCGGGCCTCCCGGGCGGCCTCGGCGAGTTCGGTGAGCCGTCCGGCCGGGCAGCCGGTGCGCCAGGAGGCGAGCCGGGCGGCCAGTTCGCGGTCCTTGCCGAGGCGGGCGGCGCGGGTACGGATCTCCTCGTCGCGCTCGGTGGCCCGGGCGCGCAGCGCCTGGCGTTCCTCGTCGGCCGCGTGCTCGTCGTGCATGGCCGGGTTCGGGGGCACCAGGAAGACGTCGCCGGGGGTGGTGCCGGGGGCCGGGGTGGGGGCGAGCAGGGCGGCGGCGGTGCCGACGGCCACGGCGGAGCGCGGCAGCAGGGCGGCGTCGCCGAGCGCCTCCCGGGCCCGTGCGTGCGTGTCCGGGTCGGTGATGATGACGCCGTCGACGAGTTCGGGACGGGCGGCGAGCACACGGGCGTGGTCGGCGGGGGTGACGGCCTGGGCGAGGTAGCGCCAGCCCGGCAGGGCCGGGATGCCGTGCTCGCCGAGGTACTCCACGGTGGCGAGCACGTCGGGGCCGGGCGGCAGCAGTCCGCCGTCGCCGAGGGCGCCGAGGATGCGGGCGTCGTCGGCCGCGGCGGTGCGCAGGTCGAAGAGGTGCCGTTCGGCGGCGGAGACGGCGTCGTCGAGCAGGGTGCGCAGTTCGTCGGCGTAGCGGTCGAGTTCCTCCGGGCCGAGCGGGCCCTCGGTGAGGGGGCGGGCCTCCTCGGGCGCGTCGGGCGCGGGCGCGGGGGCGGCCGCGGTCTCGGCCGTCCGCGGTCCCGGCACGCCGGGCCGTGCCGCGGTGGGGGCGCCCGGCAGGCTCAGCAGCTCGGCGAGCCGTTCCTCGGCGGCCAGGGCCTCGGCGAGGCGCCGTTCGGCCTCGTAGGAGCGCTCGGCGGCGGTCGCCGCGTCCGCGGCGCGGGCCGCGGTCAGCTCGGCGCGGGACTCGGCCGAGGCCGCCTCGCGGGCGTGCTCGGTCGCCTTGCGGGCGGCCTCGCGGGCGGCGTCCCAGGCGGCCACGGCGGTCTTCTCCGCGTCGTTCGCGGCGAGGGCGGCGCGGGCCGGGTCGGCGTCCGGGGTGCTGTCGTCGAGCCAGCCGGCGCGGACCGCCTCGGCGGTCTCCTGCTCGACCTCGGTGAGGCGCTGGCGCAGGTGCCCGGCCTCGCTGCGGGCGCGCTGCGCCTCGGTGGCGGCACCGGTGGAGTCGCGGTAGGCGCTGTCGCCGGCCTCCTGGAGGGCGGCGGAGCGCTCCTCCTCCTCGTTGGCGAGGGTCTCGGCGCTCCCGGCGGCGGCGTTCAGGGCCCGGACGAGGTCGACGGCGGCCTTGGCGCGGGCGGCGAGCGCGGGGGCCGCGTCCCGCTCGGCCTCCTGGATGGCGGCGGAGACGCGGGCGGCCCGGTCGGAGGCGGCGCGGTGGCGGAGCACGGCCTCGGCGGCCTGCCACGCGGCGTGCAGGGTGCGCGCGTCGGCCAGTTCGCGCTTCTGGGCCGCGGCGGACTTCTCGGCGGCGGCGAGCGCCAGGGAGGCGTGCCGGTAGGCGAGTTCGGCGGCGACCAGGGCGCTGCGCTCACGCGCGCCCTCGGAGTGCGTGACGGCGTAGGCGGCGGCCGTGACGCGCTGGGCCAGGTCGGTGGCGCGCACCCGCTCCCGCACGGCGCGGGCGGAGAGCCGCCGGGCCAGGGTGCGCGTACGGCGCTCGGCGCCGGTGTGGACGTCCCGCGCGCGGGAGCGGGCCTCGGCGGCCTCGACGATCCGCCCGAGCAGATCGACGGAGCCGGCCGTGAAGTCACGTTCGGCGATGAGTTCGGCGCGCCGTCCCAGCTTGTTGCCGAAGCCGCCGACGAGGTCGGCGAGGCCGTCGGTGTCGCGGGTGTCGGTGACCGCGCGCAGCAGCAGGTCGGTGAAGTCGGAGTCCTTCTTGACCGCGAAGAGGCCGGCGGCCTCGCCCTCGTCGGCGTTCATCTCGCGCTGGTACCGGAAGAGTTCGGGGTCGAGGCCGAGGTCGCCGAGGTGTTCGATCCAGCGGTCGTGGATCTCCTCCCAGTGCACCTCGAGGTGCGGGTACGCCTTGCCCGCCTCCGTGAGGGCGTCGCGGAAGCCCTTCATGGTGCGGCGGCGGCCCTGGGCGCCCGAGGCGCCTTCGACGGGCGGCCGTACGGCGGTGGACTCGGCGACGGGCAGGTTGTCGAGGCTGAGGCCGGGGCCGGGCCGGAAGGAGTACCAGGCCTCGGCGAACTTGCGCGGGTCGTTGGAGACCTGGCGTCCGCGCCACTCGCTGGCCTTGCCGACGACCACGCACTCGCCGGTCTGCACGTGCTGCCACTCCAGGGCCACGTGTCCGCAGTCGTCGGCGAGCAGGAACTTGCGCAGCACGCCGGAGCTGGCGCCGCCGAGGGTGTTGCGGTGGCCCGGCAGCATCACCGAGAAGATCAGTTTGAGCAGTACCGACTTGCCGCCGCCGTTCTCCAGGAAGAGCACGCCGGCGGGCGCGGGCCGGCGGGGCGGCCCGGACGGCTCGTCCTCGAAGAACTCCGCCTGCGTGGGCGCGGGGTCGGGCACGGGCTCGCCCACGCCCCGCAGGTCAAGCACGGTGTCGGCGTAGCGCGCACCGGCGGGCCCGATGGAGTAGAGGCGGACCCGGGACAGCTCGTACATGGCGGACTCTCGCGTTAAGTCTTCGGAAAGGTGCGGTGGTTCGGGGGCCGGGGCGGTTCGGGGCCGCGTCGGCCGCGGGGCGTCAGGAGTGGAACGGCAGCCCGGCGTCGGCCACCAGCTCCAGGTCCTCGGTGTCCTCGGCGGGCAGCAGGCCCGGGGTGCCGTCGGTGACCGGGACGACGCCCAGCTCCAGCAGTTCGGTCATGGCGGCGCCGCCGGCCATGTCGCGCACCTGGAGCTGGTAGCGCGCCGTGGTGCGGTAGGTGCCGCCGTGTTCGTCCCCGGTGCGCTGCAGGAAGCCCGAGTCGGTGAGGAAGGCCGCCGCCTTCGCCACCATGCCCGTGGTGGAGGCGGCGGGCCGGCGCGCGTCCTTGGTGGCGCCGGTGGCGCTGCGTCTGGCCCAGATCCGCCAGGCGGCCTCCAGGCCGGGCGCTTCGGTAGCCGGGTCGGTGTTCTCGCCCTGGGCCTCGGCGCGCTCCTCCAGCCTGCGGCAGGCCTGCCGTACGAAGGCGTCGACGCCGTTGACGGTGACCCGGCCGATGTAGGAGTCGTCGGCCAGGTCCTCGGGGCGCGGGAACGCCAGGGCGGCCAGGGCGAGGTGGGCCAGTCCGTGCAGGAAGCGGTCACCTGAGTCGGCGGTGGTGCGACGCGCGTAGTCGCCCATGCGGACGGCGAAGACGGAGTCCTCGGCGGCCGTCACGGCCATCCCGGCGCGCGGGGAGACCTCCAGCACGACGAGCCCGAGACCGGCGGCGACGGCGTCCGCGAGCCGTGCGAAGGCCGGGTCGTCGCGGTAGCGGCGCAGCAGCTCCGTGTACTCCTGGTCGCGGGCGGGCTGCAGCTTGGGCTGCAGCCCGAAGGCGACGAGCCGCGCCGCGTCGGCGGCGTCGGCGGGGGTGACGGCGGCGGGCGCCGACGGGGCTGGGGCCTCCGTGTCACTCCACTCGACGTGCTCGCTCACGGCTTGGGCTCCTTGTCGCGTACTCGGTCTGGCTGGTGCTGGGTCATGCCGCTTCCGTCCGGTCAGCGGCCATGCCCGCCGCGTCCAGCAGGGCGGTGCCGACGATCAGGTCGGCGCCGCCGAACTCGGGGTCGTCCAGTTCGGTGCCGTCGTCCACGGCGAACAGCAGTTTCTCCTCGCCCTGGCGGTAGGCGGTGCCCACGGGCGGGCTGGCCGCGTGGACCGCCAGCAGGGCGACCAGGTAGGCGAGGTCGGGGTCGCCGGTGCGGCGGGCCTGCGCCAGCAGTCCGGACAGTCTGCGGGGTGCGTCGGCGGGCAGGTCGAGCAGCTCCATGGCGGTGGCGAGCTGTTCCTCGCTGAACCGGCTGTCGTCCGGGGTCGCGATCAGGTCGGGTTCGGGCATCTCCGCGCCGAGGTGCTCGCGCTCCACCGGCGGGGTGAGCAGGATGTCGACGAGGTCGCCGACCCGCACGGACACCGGGGTGCGCAACCCGGTGCCCTGGGCGAAGAACGCGTCCGTCACCCGGATCGCCCGTTCCAGGGGCAGCGGGAGCACGGGGGCGACCAGGTGGCCGTACAGGTCGAGGCCGGAGGTCGTGGTGGGCGTGGCGAAGGCCTGCCGGTCCTGTTCGGCGCGGAACAGCGGGCCGGCCTCCAGGAGGCGGGACTGGAGCTGGGTGTGCCGCCGGATGCAGTCCTTGACGATGTCCACCAGCTCGGCGGCGCGGCGCTTGTTCCCGGAGTCCTCGGTCTCGTCGCGCGCCTTGCGGATGTTGGTGAGGATCGCGTTCTCGTGGCGGTAGCGGTCGGCCACGTGGTCCAGGGCCTCGGCGATCATGTCGGGCACGGCGTTGAGCCAGTCGACCGCGCGCACGTTGCGCCGGGTGGCCTCCAGGGCGCGGCGCAGGGTCTCGGAGTACTGCACGGTGCGGTAGCGGGCCTGTTCGGCGGCGAGCTGGGCGTCGGCGAGGCGGCCGCGGTTGATCAGCACCTCGAGCTTGACCTCGGCGGCGATCTGGGCGCTGGTGACGTCGGTGTCGAGGGCGCCGACCAGGACGTTGACCGCTTCGTCCGTCGTGCGGAGGTAGACCGTGCCGCCGGGGCCGGGTACCTCCTCGATCAGCTTGAAGTCGTAGTCACGGCGGACGTAGGTGCCGTCCGGCTCGAAGGTGCCGTACACCGCGCGGAAGCCGCGGTCGACGCTGCCGACGTTGATCAGGTTCTCCAGGACCCAGCGGGCGACACGCTCGTGCTCGCCGGCCGGGCGGTGCGGGGCCTGGGCGGCGATGCGCGGGACGAGCCGGGCCACGATCTGCTCGTGGTCGGCGCCCGTGTCGAAGTCCATGTTGAGGGTGACCAGGTCGATCGCGGACAGGGCCACCTCGGCCATGCCGTAGACCGAGTACTCGCCCGCCAGGTTCGCCTTGCGCGCGTCGAGGTCGTGCAGCGGCGCGGTGCAGGCGAGCGCGCGCAGCCGCCGCGCCAGCCCCTCGTCGGCGGCCGGGCCCGGCGCCGGGCGCGGCCCCGCGCTGAGCTGGGGCGGAACGCTGTCCGTCGAAGCAGGCGAAGTCACGGTGCACAGACTAGGTCCTCGGTCTGACAACGACCCAAACGACGCAGAAGCGACGGCCGTCACACAGGCGCGTCAGGACCCGGCGCCGTCCTCGCCGACCCGCCGCAGGTAGACCTCGACGACCCGGTCGAGCGAGTCCGTGAGATAGGTCTCCAGCAGCCGCTCCGCCCGGACGTGGTCCCCGTCCTGCAGGGCCCGCAGGATCTGGCGGTTGCGGGCGAGGTAGGGCTCGTGCAGCCGGCGCGGGTCGTCCACGACGTGGAAGGCGAGCCGCAGCTCCGCGAAGACGCTGCGCATCAGCTCGTCGGTGCGCTCGCTGCCGGCCAGCGCGACCAGCTCGCGGTGGAAGTGGATGTTGGAGGTGCCCAGCGCTTTCCAGTCGTTCCGCGCGGTGGCCAGTTCCCCCTCGGCGACGGCGGCGGCGAGCCCGTCCAGGGCGTACGGCGGCTCTCCGAGGCCCCGGACGACGGCGCACTCGACCAGCGTCCGGGTGCGGTAGATGTCCTCGACGTCCTCCACGGTCAGGACCCGGACGAAGACGCCGCGGTTGAGCTCGTGGACCAGCAGGCGCTCGTGGGTGAGCAGCCGGAACGCCTCGCGCAGGGTGTTGCGGGAGACCCCGAGCGCGCCACCGATGGCGTCCTCCGACAGGCGGGTCCCGGGCGGGAAGAAGCCTTCGGCGATACGGCTGCGGAGGATGTCCGAGACGCGTTCGGCGGTGCTGGTGCGCCCCAGGAGGGCGCGGTCGTCGGCCAGTTCCGAGAGCTGCTCTGCCATGCCCGGAATTCAATCGCAGACCGGGGGACGAGACAACGCGGGTATTGAAGGATCGTTGAACGATCCTCTACGGTGCTCGGCAGAACACCGGCACGACACCGGCACGACACAACTCAGGCACGTCACCGCTCAGTTGCCCGCACCCTCCGTCCCTCTCTGCGAGGTGCCCATGAGCACGACACCCCCGCCCCGGCCCGTGACGCCGGGCCTCCGACCCGCTCGGACCGAACAGGACGCCGGGACCGGCGCGTTCGGCTGGCTGCGCGCCCTGGGGCCGGACGGCCGGCGCGCCTTCGCTGGCGCTTTCGGCGGATATGCCCTGGATTCCTACGACTACTTCACCCTGCCGCTGAGCATGGTGGCCCTCGCCGCGTACTTCGGCCTGGACAGCGGCCAGACGGGCCTGTTCACCACCGTCACGCTGGTGGTCTCCGCGATCGGCGGCGCCGCGGCCGGCGTCCTCGCGGACCGCGTGGGCCGGGTCCGGGCCCTGATGATCACGGTGGTCACGTACGCCGTCTTCACCGTGGCCTGCGGCTTCGCCCCCGACTACGAGACGCTGCTCGTCTTCCGCGCCCTGCAGGGCCTCGGCTTCGGCGGCGAGTGGGCGGTGGGCGCGGTCCTGGTGGCCGAGTACGCGAGCGCCAGGCACCGCGGCCGTACCCTCGGCGCCGTCCAGAGCTCCTGGGCGGTCGGCTGGGCGCTGGCCGCGCTCGTCTACACGCTGGTCTTCTCCTTCGCCGGCGACGACCTGGCCTGGCGCGTGATGTTCTGGACCGGGGCACTGCCCGCGCTGCTCGTCGTCTGGCTGCGCCGCCGGGTGCACGACGCGCCCCGGGCCACGGCGGAGCGCGAACAGAGCGCGCGGCGCGGCTCGTTCGCGGCCATCTTCCGGCCCGGCGGGGCCGACGGCCCCGGGCTGCTGCGCACGACGGTCTTCGCCGGGCTGCTGTCCACGGGGGTGCAGGGCGGCTACTACACGCTGGCGACCTGGGTCCCGACGTACCTGAAGACCGAACGCGGTCTGTCCGTCGTCGGTACCGGCGGCTATCTGGCGTTCCTCATCTCCGGCGCCTTCCTCGGCTACCTGACCGGCGGTCATCTGACCGACCGGCTCGGCCGGCGCCGCACCATCTGGCTGTTCGCGCTGCTCTCCGCCGTGTGCACCCTGGCGTACGCGCACATCCCGCACGGCGCCGACACCCTGCTGCTGGTGCTCGGCTTCCCGCTCGGCTTCTGCATGTCGGCGATCTTCAGCGGGTTCGGCTCCTACCTCAGCGAGCTGTACCCGACGGCGGTGCGCGGCACCGGGCAGGGCTTCACGTACAACACCGGCCGCGCGATGGGCGCGGTCTTCCCGACCCTGGTGGGCTTCCTGGCCGACGGCTGGGGCGTGGGCGGCGCGCTGGTCTTCGGAGCGCTCGGCTACGGCCTCGCCGCGCTGGCGCTGCTGGGGCTGCCGGAGACGCGCGGGAAGGAACTGACGTGACGCGGCCGGAGCGCACCGGGGACCGGCCGGTGATTCTCGTCGACGAGCACGCGCACGCGTGGAGCCCGCGCACCGCGCGGACCCGCTTCCGGCAGGGGCTCGCGGGCCCCACGGCCGGTGTCGCGGCGGGCCACACGCAGGCCAACCTGATCTCGGTCCCGGCCGACTGGGCGTACGACATGCTGCTGTTCTGCCAGCGCAACCCCAAGCCCTGCCCCGTGCTGGACGTCACCGACGCCGGTTCACCCGCCACCGTCCTGGCCGACGGCGCCGACCTGCGCACCGATCTGCCGCGCTACCGGGTGTGGCGGGACGGCGAGCTGGTGGACGAACCGATCGACGTCCGGGCGCACTGGCGCCCGGACCTGGTGTCGTTCCTGCTCGGGTGCAGCTTCACCTTCGAGTGGGCGCTGGCCGCGGCGGGCGTCCCGATCCGGCACGTGGAGCAGGGCCGCAACGTGCCGATGTACGTGACCGGCAGGCAGTGCCGCCCCGCGGGCCGGCTGCGCGGGCCCATGGTGGTGTCGATGCGCCCGGTGCCGCCGGAGCACCTGCGCAGCGCGATCCGGGAGAGCGGCCTGCTGCCGGCCGTGCACGGCGGCCCGGTGCACTGCGGTGATCCCGCGGTCCTCGGCATCGAGGACCTGGGCCGCCCCGACTTCGGCGACCCGGTGGACGCGGCGCCCGACGACATCCCGGTGTTCTGGGCCTGCGGGGTCACCCCGCAGGCCGTGGTGACCGCTTCACGGCCGCCGTTCGCCATCACCCACGCGCCGGGCCAGATGTTCCTGACCGACGCCCGTGACGACCAGTACCGCGTGGTCGGCGTCGACTGACACCGGCCGCGCACCCGCCCCACCCGAGGATCCGGAGAGAACGAGGACCATGACCGCGATCGATCTGAACGCCGACCTGGGCGAGGGTTTCGGCCGCTGGCGGCTGACCGACGACGAACGGCTGCTGTCCGTCGTCAGCAGCGCCAACGTCGCCTGCGGCTTCCACGCCGGCGACGCGGCCACCATGCGCCGGGTGTGCGAACTGGCCGCCGCGCGCGGGGTGACGATCGGCGCGCAGGTCTCCTACCGGGACCTCGCCGGGTTCGGGCGGCGCGCCATGGACGTGCCGCCCGCCGAACTGGCGGCCGAGGTGGCCTACCAGATCGGCGCCCTGGAGGTGTTCGCGCGGGCCGCGGGAGCGCGCGTGGCCTACGTCAAGCCGCACGGCGCGCTCTACAACCGGGTCGTGCACGACGAGGAGCAGGCCGCCGCGGTGGTCGACGGGGTGCTCCTGGCCGGCGGCGCGCTGCCGGTGCTGGGCCTGCCGGGCTCGCGGGTGCTCGACCTGGCCGCGAAGGCGGGGCTGCCGGCCGTCACGGAGGCGTTCGCCGACCGGGCGTACACCGACCGGGGCACGCTGGTGCCCCGCGGCAGCGAGGGCGCCGTGGTGACCGACCCCGAGGCCGTCGTGGAGCGTTCGGTGAGCCTCGCGCGCTCCGGCGTGGTCGCCGCCCACTCCGGCGCGCGGATCGAGGTGCGCGCCCGTTCGCTGTGCCTGCACGGCGACACCCCCGGCGCGGTGGAGCTGGCCCGCCGGGTGCGCGAACGCCTCACGGCGGCCGGGGTACGGGTGGAGGCCTTCGCATGAGGGCGCTGCCCGTCGGCGACGACGCGCTCCTGGTGGAACTGGACTCGGGCGCCCAGGCGCAGGCGCTGCACGCGGAGCTGCTGCGCCGCCGCGCCGAGGGCGCGCTGGCCGTCCGCGAGATCGTGCCGGCGGCGCGCACGGTCCTGCTCGACGGCCTGGCCGATCCGGCGCTCTGGGCGTCCGAGCTCACCGCCTCGGCGGTGCCGCCCGCTCCCCCGCGCGCACGGGAAGCGGTCGAGCTGCCCGTGCGCTACGACGGCCCGGACCTCGCCGGGGTCGCCGCCCACTGGGGGGTGTCCGAGCGGGAGGCGGCCCGGATCCACGCGAGCACCGAGTTCACCGTCGCGTTCTGCGGGTTCGCACCCGGCTTCGGCTACCTCACCGGACTGCCCGCACGGTACGACGTCCCGCGCCGGGCCACCCCGCGCACCTCCGTGCCCGCCGGCGCGGTGGCGCTGGCGGGGCCGTACACGGGCGTGTACCCGCGTTCGTCGCCGGGCGGCTGGCAGCTGATCGGCAGCACGGAGGCGGTGCTGTGGGACCACGCGCGCGTACCGGCCGCGCTGCTCTCACCGGGCGACCGGGTGCGCTTCGTGCCGGTGGCGGACGCGTGAGCGACCGCGCGCTCCTCGTCGTACGGGCGGGAGCGCTGACCACCGTGCAGGACCGCGGGCGGCCGGGGTACGCGCATCTGGGCGTACCGCGCTCCGGAGCGCTCGACCCGGGCACGGCTGCCCTGGTCAACCGGCTGGCCGGCAACGGGCCGGACGCCGCCGTGCTGGAGACCACCCTCGACGGCTGCGCCCTGCGCCCGCGTTCGGCGGTCACGGTGGCGGTCGCGGGCGCGCACTGCCCGGTCTCGGTGGACGGCCGCCCCGCCGCCTGGGGCGCCCCCGTCGCGGTGCCCGCGGGAGCGCTGCTCCAGGTGGGGGCCGCCGTGGCCGGGGTGCGCGCGTACGTGGCCGTGTCCGGCGGCGTCGCCGTGGAGCCGGTGCTCGGCAGCCGCGCCACCGACCTGCTGTCGGGCCTCGGGCCGGCGCCGCTCGCCGACGGCACGGTGCTGCCGCTCGGCGTCCCGGCGGGTCCTCCCGCGCGCGTGGACGGTGTCCCGCGGCCGCGGCCGCCGGCCGAACTCGTCCTCCGGGTGGTTCCGGGGCCGCGCGCCGACTGGTTCACGGCGGGTGCGCTCCGGGACCTCGCCACGCGCGCGTACCGGGTGTCCTCGGCGAGCAACCGGATCGGGCTGCGCACCGAGGGGCCCGCCCTTGAGCGGGCCCGGACCGGCGAGCTGCCCAGCGAGGGCATGGTGCTCGGCGCGGTGCAGGTGCCGCCGGACGGGCGTCCGGTGGTGTTCCTGGCCGACCACCCGACCACCGGGGGCTACCCGGTGATCGCCGTGGTGCGCGCCGCCGACCTCCCCGCGGCCGCGCAGGCGGTCCCGGGCACGCCGGTCAGGTTCGTTCCGGTGCGCCGCCGCTGAGTCCCGGCGCCGGGTGCGGCATCCGCCGCCGGGAGCGCGGCCAGCGCCTCGGCCACGGCCGAGGAGGCGCGCAGGTCGAGCCGGGCGCCGGTGCCGCGGGCCTGGTGGCGCAGCTCGTCGGCGGCCAGCCGCAGCAGCTGGGGCAGCAGGTCGTCGCAGCGCCGGACCACCCAGCCGGTGCCGGCGGTGGCGAGCCACCACAGCCGGGCCGCCCGGGTCGGCGCCGGGAATTCCGGTTCGGGCGACGGCGGCGCGCCGGTGGCCAGTCCGGAGGAGCTCAGCAGGGCGTGGAAGCGCACCGCGAACTGCCGGTGGCCGCGCTCGCCCGGGTGCAGCCGGTCCGCGCTCCACAGGGTGCGGTCGGTGAGCCAGGCGCCCCGGGAGGCGTGCAGGTGGACGGCCCCGTAGCGGTCGGACAGCGCGTGGACGACCGCGTTGACCGCCTGCTGGCGGCGGGCCAGCGGGCGGGCGAGGGCGCCGGGCAGTCCGAGCATGGCCCCGGGGTCGGGCAGGCAGGCGGTGAGCAGGGTGGCGCCCTGGCCGGTGAAGGCCGCGCAGACGGCGTCGAGCCGGGCGGCCACGGCCCGGACGTCGAAGGTGCGGCGCAGCGTGTCGTTGACGCCGACGACCACGGACACCAGGTCGGGGCGGAGCGCCAGGGCGGCCGGTGTCTGCCGGTCGCGCACGTCGCGCGTCTGCGCCCCGCTGACGGCGAGGTTGGTGAACTCCACCTGCCCGGGGTCGGCGGCGAGGCCGTCGGCGAGCAGCGCCGCCCAGCCCCGCCACCCGCCGCCGACGGGGTCTCCCACGCCTTCGGTGAGCGAGTCCCCGAGCGCCACGAAGCGGACGGCTCTCATGCGGCGCCCTCCCGCGCGGCGGGCCGGGCCGGCGCGTCCCGCCGGCCGAGCACCTCGGTGTCGTGCGCCGCGAGGAAGGCCTCGACGGCCGTGCCCCAGCCGAAGCACTCCGCACGCGCGCGTGCCGCCTCGCGGCGCTCACGCCCGGGACGCGACAGGACCGCCTCGACGGCGTCCGCGAACGCCTCCGGGCGGTCGGCGGCGGCCGCGCCGGCCGCGCCGATCACCTCGGGCAGCGCCGACGAGGCGCTGGCCACCACGGGGGTGCCGCACGCCAGGGCCTCCAGCGCGGCCAGCCCGAAGGTCTCGGCGGGCCCGGGGGCCAGGCACACGTCGGCGGACGCCTGGAGCGCGCCCAGCGCGGCCCGCCCGGAGACGTGCCCGAGGAAGGTCACCGGCAGCCCGCGTTCCCGGGCGCGTTGTTCGAGGCGGGCGCGCAGCGGGCCGTCCCCGGCCACCACGAGAACCGCGCGCCGTCCGCGCCGCACGAGCTCCTGGAGGGCGTCCAGGGCCGTGCCGGGGCGCTTCTCGACGGAGAGCCGGGAGCAGAGCACGAGCAGCGCCTCGGCGCCGCGCGCGTGGCGCGCGCGCAGCGCCGGGTCGCACAGCGCGGGGTGGCGTTCCATCAGGTCGACGCCGAGCGGCGCGCGTACGACGTTGCGGGCGCCGATCCGCACGAACTCGCGCTCGGCGTACTCCGTAGTGCACACGACCCGCGAGTAGACGTGCGCGGTGCGGGTGTTGAGGGAGTCGGCGGTCCGCCGGGCGAGGTGGTCCGGCAGGCCCCAGGTGCGCAGGACGCCGTCGGCGGTCTCGTGCGAGACCATCACGGACGGCACGCGGGCGCGGCGGCCCCAGCGCCCGGTCCAGCGCAGGGTGGTGCGGTCGGAGACCTCGAGGCGGTCGGGGGCCAGGTCCTCCAGCAGGGCGGTCACCCGCCGCCGGTCGGTCAGGACGCGGTAGCCGCCGGTGCCGGGCAGCAGCGGTCCGGGCAGGGTGACGACCCGTCCCTGCTCGGTGTCGCGGTCGGTGAAGCGCTCGCCCGGCACGATCAGCACCGGTTCGTGTCCGGCGGCCAGGTAGCCGCGGCCCAGTTCGCGCAGGGCCGTGCGCAGGCCGCCGGAGGCGGGGGTGACGAAGTTGGCGAGCCGGACGATGCGCAGCGGTGTGCCGGTCATGCCGCCACCGCCGTCCGGCGTGCCGCGAGCACGTCCTCGTAGTGCTCGATGAGCTGGTCACCGACGGCGGCCCAGGTGCGTTCGCGCACCCGGGCCCGCCCGGCGGCGCCGTAGGCGGCCCGCAGGTCCGGGTCGGCGGCCAGGGCGGTGACCGCCCCGGTGACGGCGGCCGCGTCGTGCGGCGGGACGAGCAGTCCGGTGCGGCCGTGGTCGACGAGGTCGAGCGGGCCGCCGGCGGCGGGCGCGACCACCGGCACCCCGCTGGCCATGGCCTCCTGGACGGTCTGGCAGAAGGTCTCGAACGGGCCGGTGTGCACGAACAGGTCGAGCGACGCGAAGATCCGGGCGAGTTCGTCGCCGGTCCGGCGGCCCAGGAGGACGGCGCCGGGCAGGGCCTCGGTGAGCGGGGCCCGGCTGGGGCCGTCGCCGACCACCACGAGGCGGACGCCCGCGAGTCCGGCGACGCCCGCCAGGAGCTCGACGTGCTTCTCGGGGGCGAGGCGGCCGACGTAGCCGACGATCAGTTCGCCGTTCGGGGCCAGTTCGCGGCGCAGGGCCGCGTCGCGGTGGTCCGGCCGGAACCGGGCGGTGTCCACGCCGCGCCGCCACAGCCGGACGCGGGGCACGCCGTGCGCCCGGAGGTCGTGCAGGGCGGCGCTGGACGGGGCGAGGGTGCGGTCGGCGGCGGCGTGCACGGAGCGGATCCGGCGCCAGGCGGCGGCCTCGCCCGCGCCCATGTAGGTGCGGGCGTATCCGGCGAGGTCGGTCTGGTAGACGGCTACGGCCGGGATGCCGAGCCGGGCGGCGGCCGCCATGCCGCGGACGCCGAGAACGAACGGACTGGCGAGGTGGACCACGTCGGCGCGGTGCCCGGTGAGCGCCGCGCCGAGGCGGCGGCTGGGCAGGGCGACACGGACCTGGGGGTAGCCGGGGAGCGGGAGGGAGGGGACGCGGACGACGGGGCACGGCGCCTCGAGTGCGTCGGCCCTGGTGCCGGGCGCGGTGGCCGGCGCGACGACGAGCGGGAGGTGACCGCGGTCCACGAGGTGCCGGGCGGTCTGGAGCGCGCAGTGGGCGACGCCGTTCACATCGGGGGGAAAGGATTCGGTCACGATGACGACACGCATACGGGTGTTCTCGCCGTACCGGACGTGGCCGCGTCAACGTCGATCTTTCCGGCCGGGGAACGTCCCATGAGCGTTGGACCGCGCACCCTCGCGGGTCAGGCGGCCGCCACGCCCGCCTGACCCGCGGGTCACCCGGTGTTCACCCGGCGGGCGGATCGCCGCCCGCCCCGGGTGTCGTCGTCGGTGCCGGCCGGGTCACACGGCAGGTGCCCGGGTCACACGGCAGGCGCGTCCGGTCCGAAGCGGCTGCGGACGGCCGTCTGCACCTCGTCCTCCTCGGCCGGGTCGGCTGCGAGGCGGCGGAGCCGTTCGACGACCCGGGTGTCACCGGTCTCGGCGTGCCGGGCGGCCAGCTCCCGGGTGGTCTCCTCGCAGTCCCACAGGCACTCGACGGCGAAGCCGGCGGCGAAGGAGGGGTCGGTGGCGGCGAGAGCGCGGGCGGCGCGGCCGCGGAGGTGGGAGGAGGCCGTCTCGCGGTAGACGTGGCGCAGGACGGGGGCCGCGCAGGCGATCCCCAGGCGGCCGGCGCCGTCGACCAGGGTCCACAGGGTCGGGGCGTCCGGGCCCTCGCCGCGTACGGCCTCGCGCAGGGCGCCGAGGACGAGGTCGCTGTCCTTGGCCGCGCCGCGGCAGGCGAGCATGCGGCCGGCCGCGGCGCCGAGGGCGTCGGGGCGCTGGGCCCAGCGGCGGGCCCGCTCGACGGCGGCGATGCTGCGCATCCGTTCGAAGGCGTCGACGGCGGCCTCCACGACGAGCGCCGACCCGTCGGCCACGGCCTCCTCGATCAGGGCGAGGGCGTCGGGGTCGTTGCTGTCGGCGAGGTAGCGCAGTGCCGTGCAGCGGGCGCCCTCGGTGCCCGACCTGGCGGCCTGGAGGATCTCCGGCCGGTCCTCGGGTCCGGCCACGGCGACCAGGCAGCGGGCGGCCGGCACATGGAGGGCGGCACCGCGCTCGACGCCCTGCTGGGCCCATTCGAAGACGGCGCGCACGCTCCACCCGGGGCGTGGCCCGGTGGGCCGCATCTGGCGCTGCCAGCGGTCGAAACAGCCGGCCTCGTGGGCGGCACGCACGCGTGCGGCGATCGGTTCGCGCGGGTCCTCGGCCCACAGCCGCCATGGCCGCGGCTCGAAGGCGTCCCGTACGGCCGCGGCCAGTTCGGCCTCGCCCTCGGCATCGGTGGCGAAGCGGGCCAGCACGGGGGCGGCGAGGGCGCGCAGGCCCGCGTCGTCGTCCCGGAGGGCCAGCTCGTCCAGGGCCCAGGCCCAGTTGGAGCCCTGGGCGGCGTACCTGCGCAGCAGTTCGAGCGCGTCCCGCCTGCCGTAGGAGGCGAGGTGCCCGAGGACGGCCAGGGCGAGCCCCGTGCGGGACTCCTCGTCGTCGAGGACGTCCTCGCAGTCGAAGAGGTGCGCCTCGACCGCGTCCAGCTCGCCGTTCAGGTCGAGGTAGAGGCGGGCGTAGTAGAGGGAGCGGTTCTCCACCTGCCAGTCGTGGCGGGGGTCGCGGAGCACACAGTGGTTCAGGGCCGCGAGCGCTTCGGCGCGCGGTGCGGTGAGCGCGTGCAGTGTGCCGTCGCCACGGCCCCGCTGGAGCAGGCCGAGCAGCGTACCGCTGGGCGCTATGACCGGATCGAACATGGGAAACAGCCTCACATCAAGCGTCGACGCAACCGGGAAACACGCACTACCTGGCCACGTGACACAACGTCGGAGCGCCCGCCGTCTCTTGCTTGCTGTAGACCATCTCTCTCTGCCTCTCGTCGGTGGCCCATGCGGACCGCATCACGGCCCGCGCGGTGCGGCAACACCTGCCCAGCCATCGCGTCCGTGAATCACGTCGTCATGATGACCCGCGCTGTGAGCTGCCGCGACCGTATTTCCGGCGGCCTTGTACCGCCTCCCCCGTTTTCCGTGTCGTACCTGCTCAGGACGTTCGCGTCAGTGTGTGCCGAACAGTTCCAGAATTTCCGTCTTGCCGAACATGCGGGCGGTGTCGACGGCCGAGGGGGTGCCCGCGGCCGGGTCGGCGCCGGACTCCAGGAGCGCCTTGATGACATCGGTCTCACCCTTGAAGACGGCGCCGGCGAGCGGGGTCTGGCCCCGGTCGTTGATGCGGTCGGCGTCCGCGCCCCGGGCGAGGAGGGCACGTACCGCGTCGGCGTGCCCGTGGTAGGCGGCGAGCATCACGAGGGAGTCGCCCCGGTCGTTGGTGAGGTCGGCCGGAACGCCCGCGTCGACATAGGCCACCAGTTCCTCCGTCCGGCCCTGCCGGGCCAGGTCGAAGATCTTGGTCGCCAGCTCCACGACCTCGGGGTCGGGGGCTTCACTCATCGGCCGGACCGCCTCTCGTTACAACCGTTCAGGTGAATCGCAAGGGTACTGGCTCGCGCCTCACATCACCCGAAGTGCCCGAGGTAAAGATCACCGCAGACCCCGGCGCGCGCAAGCGCCCAGCTCAACCGGCCCACCGAGGGCTCCACCAGCCGGTGGAAAAGGGCGGGAATTCACCCAGTTGCACCTTTTATCGTATAGATACATGCTGTGATCCTGGAAGAACTCAGGGTGATTGTCCCCCTCGACACCAGGAGGCCCCGAATGATCCTCTCCATCTCAGGCGTCATGCTGCTCGGCGTCGTCGTCTTCCTCTTCTTCCGCAAGGACGGCCTCAAGGGCTCGCACGCGTGCACGTCGGCCCTGTTCGGCTTCTACCTGGCCAGCACGGGCATCGCGCCGAGCATCAAGGCAGGCGGCGAGAGTCTGGCGAGCCTCCTCGGTGGCATCAAGTTCTGACGCCCACGTCCCGCCCGTACGCACCATCAGGAGACAGCAGTGGCCCGGCGCCCTCTTCCCCGCATTCTGAGCAAGGACAGCGCGCAGATCGCCCGGACGCAGATCGCCCGGAGCCGGGAACTGGCCCGGACGGCGGCCGACAGTGCCACCGATGTCCTCCACCCGCTGATCACGGTCTCGCGCGGGCTGCGCCGGCTGGCCTCGGCCGGGCGGCGCAGATGGGTCGAGACGCCCAAGGACAAGCGCGGGCCGCTGCTGTTCCTGGCGGCCTCGGTGGTCCTGGTCGTGGTGCTGGCGCCATACGGACCGCTGCTCGCCGCCATCGCCCTGATGGCGGCGGCGGCATGGCAGGGCCGCGACCGCACCCCGCCGGCGCCGGACGGTCCCGACGAGTCGCAGGCCGAGCGGCTGAGGTCCCTGTACGAGGCGCTGGTTCCCTACTTCTCCACCGACGGGGACCCGGCGCCGCTGTACGCCCACGGCGGGGAGTGGGAGAAGGCGTTCGACACGCACGAGTTCGACGACACCGGCCGCGTCGGTCACCTCGTGATCCGCTACCCCGCCTACTTCCCGGACGGCGAGGGCGAGGCCCGGGCACGGGTCGAGCAGCTGCTCGCCGCGAAGGCGGGGCGGGGCCGCGAGTACCACTTCGCGTGGGACGAGGAGGGCAACCGGCTGACGGTGACCGTCCTGGCCCCCCTGCCCACCGACATCGCCGCGCAGCGCTTCGTCACCGCGCCGGGAGAGACGGTCCTCGGCTTCACCGACCCCACCGAGGTGCAGCGCACGCTCCCCCTCTCCTACGGGGACGAGCAGCGCGACACCCCGCCGGTGGTCTGGCGGACCGGTCTGCGCTCCACCGAGCCGCACCTGCTGGCCATGGGCCACCCGGGCAGCGGCACCTCGACCCTGCTCCGCTCGATCGCCCTGCAGGCGCTCCAGTACGGCGACGTACTGATCGCCGACGGCGGCGGCACCGGCGAGTACGCCTGCCTGATCGGCCGGGACGGCGTGCTGGCCGTGGAGTGCGCGCCGGCCGGCGCGCTGGCCAGCCTGGAGTGGGCCGCGCAGGAGACCGAGCGGCGGCTCGTCGCCATCAACCGGGCCCGGCAGGCGGGCGACCCGCCGCCGGAGGACACCCGGCGCCCGCTGTGGCTGATCCTGGACCGGCCGAGCGTCTTCACCCACCTCACCGCGGCGGAGGGCCGCCAGGACCCGCAGACCCTGCTGCAGATGCCGCTGCGGCACGGACGCGCGGCGAACGTCACCGTGGTCGTGGCCGAGCAGTTCGAGAGCGCGGAGGCGCTGAGCGACGCGGTGCGGCAGCACACGCGCGCGCGAGTGGTGCTGGGGCCCGCGTCGCCGGAACAGCTGCGGACCGTCCTCGGGGCGCCGCCGCACACGACCCCGCTGGCGCAGGTGCCGCCCGGGCGGGGGTACGCGCGGCTGGGCACGGGTCCCGTGCACCGGCTCCAGGTGCCCTCGACCCCGGATCCGTACGACGACGCGACCGGTGACGCGGACCGGCAGGCGGTGTCCGCGCTGCTGCCCCCGCGCACGACCCCCGCCGACGCGGCACCGGCGGAGCCGCTCGGGGCGGCCGCACCCGTGGAGACGGCACCGCTGGCCGCGGAGGCGATGGCGGCCGAGAGCTCCTGAACACCCGACCCGGCGGCTGGCGACGCCTCCCCCGCCGAGCGGCCCCGGTCACCTGCGGGCTGTCGGCCGCAGGGGCCGCCGGGCGGCTCGCCGGGTCCACCACGCCACGAACGTGCGAGCTGGGGCTGCCCGGTCTCCCTAGGCCACGAACGTGCGCGGTGCCTCCGTGCCGCCCGTCGCACCGGTTTCCACCAGACGGGCCGCCGCCGCGAGGCGTACCGCCGCTTCCTCCGCCACCGCTCCGCCGACCGTGAACGGCAGGCGGACGTAGCCCTCGAAGGCGCCGTCGACGCCGAAGCGGGGGCCCGAGGGGACCCGGACGCCGACCCGCTCCCCCGCCTCGGCCAGCCGCGAACCCGACAGGCCGCCGGCCCGGACCCACAGGGTGAGACCGCCGTCGGGCACCTCGAACTCCCAGTCCGGGAGCTCCCGCCGGACCGCCGTCACCAGGGCGTCGCGGTTCTCGCGGGCCTGGGCGCGGCGCAGGTCGAGGGCCTGCTCCCAGCCGCCGGTGCTGAACAGCCAGTTCACGGCGAGCTGCTCCAGCACGGGGGTGCCGAGGTCGGCGTACGCGCGGGCGGCGACCAGGCTGCGGATCACGTCGGGGGCCGCGCGCACCCAGCCGATCCGCATGCCGGCCCAGAACGCCTTGCTCGCGGAACCGACCGTGATGACGGTGGAGCCCGCCGGGTCGAAGGCGCACACCGGGCGGGGCATCCCGCCGTCCGCGTACTTCTCGTCGAGCCACAGCTGGCCCATCGTCTCGTCGGCCACGAGGACCGTCCCCGCCGAGCGTGCCGCGTCGACCATCCGGCGCCGCTGGTCCTCGTCGGCGAGCGCGCCGGTCGGGTTGTGGAAGTCGGCGACGACGTAGGCGAGCCGGGGCGCGGACTCGCGCAGGACCTGGCGCCAGCGGTCCATGTCCCAGCCCGACAGGCCCTCGGCCATGGCGACGGGGACGAGCCGTGCGCCCGCCTCCCGCATGAGCTGGAGGATGTTGGCGTAGGACGGCGACTCGACGGCGATGCGCTCGCCGCGGCCCCCGAAGAGGTGGCAGATCGCGTCGATGGCGCCCATCGCGCCCGTCGTCACCATGATCTGCTCGGGCATCGTGGGCACCCCGCGCGCGGTGTAGCGCTCGGCGATCATCGCGCGCAGGGCGGGGAGCCCGGCCGGGTAGTCGCCGTGGGTGTGGGCGTAGGGCGGGAGCTCCTCCAGGGCGCCCTGGACCGCGCGGGTCAGCCACGGCTCGGGGGCCGGGAGCGAGGCGCAGCCCAGGTCGATCACCGAGCCGAGGGCCTCCGGGGGCAGGGGCTCGAGGCCGCGCGCGGGCAGCGGGTTGCCCGCCGGGACGGCGGTCCAGCTCCCGGCGCCGCGCCGGGACTCCAGGAAGCCCTCGCCGCGCAGCGCCTCGTAGGCGGCCGCCACCGTGGTGCGGCTGACCGAGAGGCCGAGGGCCAGTTCGCGTTCGGCGGGCAGGCGGGCGGCGACCGGCACCCGGCCTTCGAGCACCAGGAGCCGGATGCCGTCGGCGAGCGCGCGGTAGGCGGGCGGACGGCGCGTGCCGGGGGCCGGGCGGTCCTGCTGGGAGTTGAGCAGCCGCGCGAGCTGTGCGGCACCTACCGCTGAGGTCCACTGAGCCACTACGATCAGTCCACCTTCCCCGAATTGGCCATGGATGGGGTTCGGTCCCACGCCACAGAGTGTCATGCATCAGGCCACCGCCACCACCCAGGGGGGTTTCTCATGTCCACTCACGGCGGACTCGGACGACGACTGACGCAGTTGTACGCGGGGCTCGCGCTGTACGGCGCGAGTTCCGCGCTGCTCGTGGCGTCGGGGCTGGGCCTCGAGCCGTGGAACGTCCTGCACCAGGGACTGGCCGAGCTCACCGGGCTGACCATCGGCGTGGTGTCGATCGTGGTGGGGGCGGGGGTGCTGCTGCTGTGGATTCCGCTGCGCCAGCGGCCCGGCCTCGGCACGGTCTCCAACGTCTTCGTCGTCGGCCTGGCCATGGACGGCACCCTGGCCCTGCTGCCCGGCGTGCACGGGCTCGCCGTCCGGGTGCCGCTGCTGGTGGCGGGCATCGTGCTGAACGGCGCGGCGACCGGTCTGTACATCGCGGCGAGCTTCGGCCCGGGCCCGCGTGACGGACTGATGACCGGGCTGCACCGGCGCACCGGCCGTTCCCTGCGGCTGATGCGGACGGCGGTCGAGGTGACGGTGGTGGTCACCGGCTTCGCGCTGGGCGGCACCATCGGCGTCGGCACCCTGCTGTACGCGCTGTCCATCGGGCCGCTGGCCCAGCTCTTCCTGCGGGTGTTCGCCGTTCCCGCGGCACCGGACGGCAGCACGGTCGTTGCCGAGGGGACACCGGGGCGCGCGATACTGCGTTCGTGAGCACCACGACGCGGCACGTACGCCATCCGTACCTGGACCACCCCGGCCCGATCGCCTTCGCCCACCGCGGCGGGGCCGCCGACGGCCTGGAGAACACCGTGGCGCAGTTCGGGCGCGCGGTGGAGCTGGGCTACCGGTACATGGAGACCGACGTGCACGCCACGGCCGACGGCCGGCTCGTCGCCTTCCACGACACGACCCTGGACCGGGTCACCGACGGGGCGGGCCGCATCGCCGACCTGCCGTGGCAGGACGTGCGGCAGGCGCGGGTGGGCGGGCGGGAGCCGGTGCCGCTGTTCGAGGAGCTCCTGGAGACCTTCCCCGGCGCCCGCTGGAACGTGGACGTCAAGGCGGAACCCGCCCTGCGGCCGCTGCTGGAGCTGATCGAGCGGGCCGGCGCCTGGGACCGGGTCTGTGTGGGCTCCTTCTCCGAGGCGCGGGTGCTGCGGGCGCAGCGGCTGGCCGGGCCCCGCCTGGCCACCTCGTTCGGCACCCGCGGGGTGCTCAGCCTGCGGCTGCGCTCCTGGGGGCTGCCCGCCGCGGTGCGCAGGTCCGCCGTGGCCGCCCAGGTGCCGGAGGCGCAGTCGGGCGTCCCGGTGGTCGACCACCGCTTCGTCCGCGCCGCCCACGCGCGCGGGCTGCAGGTGCACGTGTGGACGATCAACGAACCGGAGCGGATGCACCGGCTCCTCGACCTGGGTGTCGATGGCATCATGACCGATCACATCGACACGTTGCGCAAGGTCATGGAGGACCGCGGCGTCTGGGTCTGAGCGCCCGGGACGGCCGGCCCGCGCCTTCGCACGGCACTCCGGCGGGGAAGCGAGGGCACGGGTGGGCACCGAGACCGTGCGGGCAGGGGCGGCCGACGAGGCCGCGGGGCTGAAGCGCGAGCAGCGCGGCTGGTACTTCTACGACTGGGCCTGCTCGGTCTATTCGACGAGCGTGCTGACCGTGTTCCTCGGGCCGTACCTCACGGCGGTCGCCGAGCGGGCTGCGGACGCCGACGGCTATGTGCACCCGCTGGGGGTGCCGGTCAGGGCGGGGTCCTTCTTCGCCTACTCGGTGTCCCTGTCGGTGATCGTGGCGGTCGTGGTCATGCCCCTGGTGGGAGCGGCCGCGGACCGCGGCGGCCGCAAGAAGCCGCTGCTCGCGGCGGCGGCGTACACGGGGGCGGCCGCGACCACGGGTCTGTTCTTCCTCGACGGCGACCGCTATCTGCTGGGCGGCGCACTCCTCGTGGTGGCCAACGCGGCGCAGTCCGTCGGCATGATGCTGTACAACTCCTACCTGCCGCAGATCGCCGCCCCCGAGGAGCGCGACGCGGTCTCCTCCCGGGGCTGGGCCTTCGGGTACGCGGCGGGCTCCCTGGTTCTGGTGGTCAACCTGGTCCTGTACTCGGCGCACGACTCCTTCGGGCTCTCGGAGAGCGGCGCGGTGCGGGTCTGCCTGGCCTCGGCCGGTCTGTGGTGGGGCGCCTTCACCCTGGTGCCGCTGCGCCGGCTGCGGGACCGGCACGCGCGCGTGGAGGAGGCCGGCGTCCCGGGACCGCGCCGGCTGGCCGCGACCGTCCGGGACATGCGCCGGTATCCGCTGACGCTCGCCTTCCTGCTGGCCTATCTGGTCTACAACGACGGCATCCAGACGGTGATCTCCCAGGCGTCGGTCTACGGCTCGCAGGAACTGGGGCTCGGGCAGTCGACCCTCATCGGCGCGGTGCTGCTGGTGCAGGTGCTGGCGGTGGCGGGCGCGCTGGGGATGGGGCGGCTGGCCCGGACGTACGGAGCCAAACGGACGATCCTCGGTTCGCTGGTGGCCTGGACGGTCACGCTCGGGGCCGGCTACTTCCTGCCCGCCGGGGCGCCGGTGTGGTTCTTCGTGCTGGCCTCCGGTATCGGGCTCGTCCTGGGCGGCAGCCAGGCGCTGTCCCGGTCGCTGTTCTCCCATCTGGTGCCGCCGGGCAAGGAGGCCGAGTACTTCTCCGCGTACGAGCTGAGCGACCGCGGGATGAGCTGGCTCGGGCCCCTGCTGTTCGGCGTGACGTACCAGCTCACCGGGAGCTACCGGTCGGCGATCATCTCGCTGGTGGCGTTCTTCGTGATCGGTTTCGCCCTGCTGGCGCGGGTACCGGTACGGCGTGCGATCGGCGCGGCGGGCAACCCGGCTCCGGACACGATTTAGCACTCAGCGCGAAAGGGCGGTAGTGTACGCGTTTGGCCTGCCAGGCGGACCGTTACTGCGCGTCAAAGATGCCGAAACGCTGGGTGACATCTGCTAGCAGATGTGACAAACCGGGCGCCTGTGGGTACAACAAGGGGCGGCTACGACGGCGACGCATGACCCGGAACGGGACTCGGAACGGGAATCTTTACCGCCGACCGGACGTTGACCGGATGACGACGACAGCGACACCTGTCCTGTGGGCGACAAGCCCGGGAGGCACGATTCATGAGTGAGCGAGCTCTTCGCGGTACGCGCCTCGTGGTGACCAGCTACGAGACGGACCGCGGTATCGACCTGGCCCCGCGCCAGGCCGTGGAGTACGCATGCGAGAAGGGACATCGCTTCGAGATGCCCTTCTCGGTCGAGGCGGAGATCCCGCCGGAGTGGGAGTGCAAGGTCTGTGGTGCCCAGGCACTCCTCGTGGACGGCGACGGCCCTGAGGAGAAGAAGGCCAAGCCCGCGCGTACCCATTGGGACATGCTGATGGAACGGCGCACCCGTGAGGAACTCGAAGAGGTCCTCGAGGAGCGCCTGGCGGTTCTGCGTTCGGGGGCGATGAACATCGCGGTTCACCCGAGGGACAGCCGCAAGAGCGCGTAAGACAAGCGAAGAACCGCGGGCGCCGTACGTGACTCACGTACGGCGCCCGCGGTTTTCCACCGGCTCAGCCGGTCAGTTCTCCCCCGGGTCAGCGGGTCAGCGGGGGCCGCTGCTCCTCCGGCTCCGGGCCGCGCTCCCTGATGACCTCGCCCTGGACCACCTTGCCGTCGGGGCGGTGGATGCGGACCTGCTGGAAGGCGTCGCCGAGGCCGCCCGGGGCGGCCCGGCGCAGTCCGCGCTCCAGGGCGCTCTCGGTGAGGCGGCTCACGGCCGTACGGACCGGGGGCAGCAGCAGGAGCAGACCGGCCGCGTCGGAGATCAGGCCCGGGATCATCAGCAGCAGGCCGCCGAGCATCACCAGACCGTTGCCGCCGCCGCGCTCGGGGGAACCGCCGTCACGGAGCGCCTCGCTGAGGTTGCGGAAGGCGCGGCGGCCCGCACGCTTGATGACCACGGAGCCGGCGACCACGCCCGCCACCAGAAGCAGGAACACGGTGAGGCCGCCCGCCGCGCCCGCGACCAGGGTCAGCAGCCAGATCTCCAGCACCAGCCACACGGCGAGCCCGAGCGGCAGGTACCGGCGCAGCCGGGAGCGGCGGGGCCGGGCGGTGGGCGGAGCGGTGGCGGGACCAGTCGTCATGGTTCCAGTGTGCCTGGCCCCGCCTCAGCGCGGGATAAGCGGGGACTCAGCCCCCACCGCCACGGGCTCAGCCCTTGGCGCCCTTGCCCTTGAGCTTGTCGACGCGGTCCCCGACACCCCAGGCGGTGACCCGCCACAGGGCCTCGACCACGATGTTGCGGCTCATCTTGGAGTCGCCCAGCTCGCGCTCGACGAAGGTGATGGGGACCTCGACCACGTGGAAGCCGGCCCTGACCGCCCGGCGGGCCAGGTCGACCTGGAAGCAGTAGCCCTGCGAGGCGACCTCGTCCAGGCCCAGACCCTCCAGGGTCTCGCGGCGGAAGGCGCGGTAGCCGCCGGTGATGTCGCGCAGCGGCAGGTCGAGGGCCAGGCGGGAGTAGAGGCTGCCGCCGCGGGAGATGAACTCGCGGGACTTGGGCCAGTTCACCACCCGGCCGCCGGGCACCCAGCGCGAGCCGAGCACCAGGTCCGCGCTCTTGAGGGCGGTCAGCAGCCGGGGCAGTTCCTCGGGCTGGTGGGAGCCGTCGGCGTCCATCTCGATCAGCACGCCGTAGCCGTGCTCCATGCCCCAGCGGAAGCCCGCGAGGTAGGCGGCGCCCAGGCCCTCCTTGCCCCTGCGGTGCAGCACCTGGACGTGGTCGTCCTCGGCGGCCAGCTCGTCGGCGAGCTTGCCCGTGCCGTCCGGGCTGTTGTCGTCGGCCACCAGTACGTGGGCCTCGGGAACGGCCCTGCGCACCCGGCCGACAATGGTCTTGATGTTCTCCGCCTCGTTGTAGGTCGGAATGATCACCAAGGCCGTGCCGAGCGGCCCGAACTGCCTCTCCTGGGCCTTGGCCGCGAGGGTCCCGTCGCCGTCGTTCACTGCTGCCCCTTCATGTCGTACGCAGGCGTCCACCATAGTGGGCCGGGCCTGGGATGACGTGACCCCTCGTTCGTACGGGGGTGTCGATTCCACAAGAGTGGGGTAAGAATGCCCGTTTCGGCACTTCGGCACGCGACGGATGGGGGCCCGGCGCCCTTCGGGCCGACCTGGGACCCGCTGGCTGCGGGTCGACCGAAAGCCGTTGTCTACTGAGCGCCCGGGCCCCACCCGGGTCACACCTTGCCGACCGGCCGGACCGCTCACTCGGCGGCGCGGGCGCTGAGCCTGGCTCCCGGCGACGGTGCCCCGGTGCGGACACCGTCCTGACCCAGCTGCGCTGCGACGAGTTGCGTGAACGCTCCCCGGTCGGGCGTCCGGTGGTGGACTCGGCCGAACCTACCGGCCCCCGGCCGTCGACTGTCAACAGCCCTCCGACCTGCGCCGACGTCCGCCGTCACCGGGGTGACCAGGGAGGATGCGCAGGTGGGGCGAGGCGAGGACGGCGGACGATCACCACCCCGCCGCCCCGGGAGATCACTCGCCCGGCCCTACGAACACCGTCCGTCCGCCCACCACGGTGCGCAGGCAGACCGGCAGGTCGCGGCCCGGGGTCAGGTCGGGCAGTCCGGGGGTACCGGAGCGCGGGTCGGTCGACCAGCGGGCCACCCGGTCGTCGGGCGCCTGGACGACCAGCTCGTCGGTCCGCCAGACGGCGTAGTCGGCGGGCGCGCCCGGCACCAGGACGCCCGCGTCGTCGCGGCCGACGGCCCGCCAGCCGCCGCGCGTGTGCGCGGTGAACGCGGCGCGCACCGAGACCCGGTGCTCCGGGGTGCGGTGGAAGGCGGCGGCGCGGACCGTGCCCCAGGGGTCCAGCGGGGTGACGGGGCTGTCGGAGCCGAACGCGAGGGGCACCCCGGCCCGCAGCAGGGCGGCGAACGGGTTGAGGGAGCGGGCCCGCTCGGCACCGAGGCGCCGGGCGTACATGCCGTCCTCGCCGCCCCACAGCGCGTCGAAGGCGGGTTGCACGGAGGCGATCAGGCCCAGCTCGGCGAAGGCGGCGACGGTCTCGGGGGTGAGCATCTCGGCGTGTTCGACGCGGTGCCGTGCGGCCCGGACGCGACCGAGGCCGACCTTCTCGGCGGCGGCGCGCACCCCTTCCACGACGGCGGTCACGGCGGCGTCGCCGATGGCGTGGAAGCCCGCCTGGAGGCCGGTCTCGGTGCAGGCGACCACGTGGGCGGCGATGTCGTCGGCGTCCAGGTAGGCGGTGCCGGTGGCGTCGCTGTCGGCGTAGCGCTGGTGCAGGCAGGCGGTGTGCGAGCCGAGCGAGCCGTCCACGAAGAGGTCGCCGGCGGCGCCCCGCGCACCCAGCTCGCGGGCCCGGGCGACGCCCTCCTCGCCCTGTTCGGCCCAGTAGCCGACGACGCGCGGGCCCGGCAGCCCGGCGGCGAGCCGCAGCAGGCCGGCGAAGTCGTCCTCGGAGGAGATCCGGGGACCGCCGCACTCGTGCACGGTGCCGATGCCGAGCGAGGCGGCGTGGGCGAGCGCGGTGCGCTGCGCCTCGGTGCGCTGCGCCGGGGTGACGGCGGCCAGGGCGGCCTCGCGCGCCACGTGGTGGTCGTCGGCCGTGAGCGGCGCGTCGGTGCGGCCGAGGTCGCCGGGCAGCAGGTCCAGCAGGGCGGTGGTGACGACCGCCGAGTGGACGTCGATGCGGGAGAGGTAGAGCGGGCGGCCGCCGGTGGCGGCGTCCAGTTCCGCGCGCGTCGGCGGCCGGCCGCCGGGCCAGCGGGCGGCGTCCCAGCCGTGGCCGAGCAGCACACGGTCGTCCGGGCGGGCGGCGGCGAAGTCGCGGACGAGCGCGAGGGCCGCCTCAAGGGAGGGGGCGCCGGACAGGTCGAGTCCGGTGAGGGCCAGGCCCGTGGCGGTGGTGTGCACGTGGGCGTCGGTGAAGGCCGGGGTGACCAGGGCGCCGTCGAGGTCGACCACCTCGTCCACGCCGTCGGCGAAGGCGTCGGCGGCGCCCTCGGAGCCGACCCAGGCGACCTGGCCGCGCTCCACGACCATCGCGGTGGCGAAGGGGTCGGCGGGGCTGTGGACCTCGCCGCGGCGCAGGAGGACGGTCTGGGGCTCGGCGGACTGCTCACTCATGCCCGACAGTCTCTCGCGTGCGCGGGAGTCACGTGTCATCGGGGCGGCCGCCCGCCCCGGGCCGCCGGGCGGGGGCGGCGCCCGCCGCCCCGGACCTCGGCGCCCCGGCCTCAGACCTTGGGGGGACGCGCCTCGTACGGGGTGGACAGGACGACGGTGGTGCGGGTGGAGACGCCGGCGAGGGTGCGCACCCGGGCGAGCAGTTCCTCCAGCTCGTGCGGGGTGCCGACACGCACCTTGAGGATGTAGTTCTCGTCGCCCGCGACGCTGTGGCAGGCCTCGATCTCCGGGACGCCGGCGAGCCGGTCGGAGATGTCGTCCGGCGCGCTGGGGTCGAAGGGTTTGACCGAGATGAAGGCGGTGAGCGGCAGCCCGACGGCCTCGGGGTCGACGACCGCGGCGTAGCCGCGGATGACGCCACGCTGTTCGAGCCGGCGCACCCGCTGGTGCACGGCCGACGTGGACAGGCCCGTGGCCTTGCCCAGGTCTGTGTAGCTCATCCGCCCGTCCTTGACGAGCAGCTGCACGATCTGACGGTCCAGCTCCTCCATGGCGCCAAAACCTACCGTGCCTCTGATCTTCTCGGATACCTCGGCAACGCAGGTCACACCGGGTTCGGCACAAAAGCCACCGCACCGGGCACCCAGGAGCGGCATGTGACGAACACCACAGCGGAGGGACGGCCTCCGTGATGGTCTCGTGATTACCACCGGGACCGGGCGGGAAGTGCTTGCTGTGGTCGAGGCCGCAGCGCCGTCACGGCCCAGCCTTAGGGGGAGAATCCCATGCAGAGTGTGAAGCGCCCTGGTCGCTCCGCGTCCAAGCGGCACCAGCCGGTCGTCGAGCCCGAGCCGGAGGGCGTCGAACCCGACGCCTACGACGACGATCTCGACGCCTACGACACCTTCGAGATGTACCGGGTGGTCTGCCCGGACTGCGCCCAGCCGATCGCGCTGCTGGCGGACGAGGAAGTCCTGCCGGAGCACGCGCTGTGCGCCTCGCCGTGGAACCCGTTCGGGCTCACGGTCTGTGCGGGCACGGGCCGCGCGGCGGCCGAGGCCCGCCCCGCCGACGAGACCGTCACCCCCCAGGAGCAGGACACCGCCCTGCTGCTCACGCTCCCCCAGGGTCTGAACTGGCGGACGCAGCCCTTCTCGCACGTCGGCGGCCCGGGCTCGCGCCCGATGCACGTGCCGGTGATGCGCGGCCAGGCCGCCGCCTGAGCCCTCCGCCGGGCCCGCTCAGTACCGGTAACCGCCCCGCACCATGGCGCGCAGACTGTCGTGGTGCAGGATCAGTGTGTCCGGGTCCGCCGGAACGGCGGCCTCGCCGAAGTGCACCTGGCGGTACGCGATGCGCAGCATGACGATCGCGTGCCGCAGGGCGGCGTAGAGGGTGTGGAACTCCATGTCCCGCGGGGTGTGGCCGGTCAGGCGCGCGTAGCGCGCCTCGACGCGGTCGCGGCGCAGCAGGTCCGGCAGTCCGCGCTGTCCCGAGGCCACCGTGAGGTCCTGGAAGAAGCGGTGCAGGTAGACGGTCCAGCCGAGGTCCACCTCGCGCGGGGCGAGGGCCGCCATCTCCCAGTCCAGCACGGCCACGGGGTCGAAGCCGTCGTAGACGACGTTGCCGATGCGTGCGTCGCCCCAGGTGAGGACGGGGGCGCCGGGGTCGCGCGGCCACAGCAGCTCGAGCCGGTCGAACGCGGCCTCGATGAGGGGTGAGCGGGCGCGGCCGTCGACCACCCAGGCGTAGTAGGCCCGTTGGGCCGTCACATGGCGGCGCAGCGCGTCACCTCCGTCGGGACCGCCGGGTTTCCCGGGCCGTCCCGGCGTCGGCGGCTCCCCCGGCGGCGCGAGGAACCCGGCCTCGGCCGCGGGGACCTGGTCGTGCAGCCGGGCGAGCAGGCCCACCGTGGCGGCCTCCAGGTGCGCGCGCTCCGCCTCGCTCGCCGCGTGCAGCCAACTGCCCTCGTAGGTGTAGGGCATGACGTCCGGCGGGACCCGTCCGGCCACCCGTTCCATGACGAAGAACGGCGCCCCGAGCGGCTCCGGGTCCTCCTCCAGCCACAGGGTCCTGGGCACCGGGACGTCGGTACGGGCCGCCACGAGTTCCAGCGTGCGGTACTGGCGGGCCATGTCGTACTCGGGGAAGATGGTGTACGCCGCCGGGTCGGCCGCGAGCCGCAGCGCGCAGGACCGCGCGGGTGGCCGGGGGTGCTCGATGTCGAAGAGCAGCGTCTCGCTGGACATGCCGTTGGACGCCGGCACGGTGACCCCGGTGGCCCGGGCGCCGGGCAGCCGGGTGCCGAGCCAGCGGGTGAGCCGCCGGGCGAGCTCCTCGGGGTCGCGGGTGCTGGTGCGCGGGCGCGGTGCCGCGGTCATCGCTTCCTCCTCACGGTGCGACCGAGTCGAAGCCGGTGAAGCCGCTGGGGTCGTGGCGGCCGAACGAGCCGTGCTCGAAGATGCCGTGGCCCGTGCGGCCGTCCATCCGGAAGCGGGCGGAGTGGTCGGTGACGCCGTAGGCGGCGAGCGGGTGCGGAGCCGTCATGTCGTAGGTGCGGCGGTCCACCCAGCCCCGGCCCCGCCAGGTGCCGTGCTGCCAGTCGTCGGCGGGCGGGTAGCCCGCGCCGACCGCGAGCGGGGAGGAGGTGAGCACCTCCACGTCCAGCTCCAGCGGCTCGCGCGGGCCGCCGAGGTGGAGGACGGCGCGTTCGGGGTGCCTGGTCCCCGGACGGTAGGTGATCTCCGCGTGGGGCCAGCCCAGTTGGCGGTCGCGGTGGCCGGGGCGGACGAGGGTGGCGTCGTTGAGGGAGCGGTGGCCGTCGGCGTCCTCCTGGACGACGACCATCAGGAAGCGGTCCTCGAAGCGGACCGGGCACCAGATCCAGTGGAAGCCCTCGGCCGGGTGCTCCTCGGCGAGCCGGCCGCCGTCCTCCCCCGGTGTCGGGCGCACGCCCCAGCTGCGGTCGCGGGTGCCGGTCCAGTCCCCGGGGGTGACGGTGAAGGTGCGGCCGCCGGCCCGGATCGTGCCCTCGGCGGTGCCCGCCTGGACGAATCGGCGCCCCTCCAGGGTGAGCCGGTCGCCGCGGCGCTGGAGGTGGTGCGGCTCCCACAGGGCGGGGAAGGCCGCGGTCCAGACGAGGTCGCAGGACAGTTCGTCGTCGCAGACCAGCCGCAGTCGCCGCAGGGGCTCCTGGACCTCGATGCGCAGCGGGCCGACGGTGAGCCGCGTCCGGTCCTCGCCGAGTGCGTCGGAGGCGCGGACCGCGTGCAGGGTGCCACCGGTGCGCACGGTGGCGTAGGCGTCGATCACCCCGAGGTTGGGGTACACGCCGAGGCCGAGGACGAGCAGGGCCCGGCCCGCGTGGTCGAAGACGTGGAAGATGCAGCGGTCGTAGGCGTTGCGGTCGCCGGTGGCCACGTGCTTCATGGACAGCGGCACCTGGTGCACGGGGTACTCGTCGAGCGGTACGGGACGGTCGTCGGCCACCTGGACCCCCTGGGACGGATAGCTGACGGTACGTCAGGTGATCGTGGGAGGCCAGAGGGGGAACCGGCCGCCGCCGCGGAACCGGCCGTCGCCGCTGAACTCACGCGCGATTCCGCCGCGCGGTGACCTGCCCGGGCCGCGCCGCGTTGTCCCGGGTATGACCCCCCTGTACTCGGCGACCGGGCGTCAGCGCCGGATCTTCGTGCCCCGGCCCGCGGAATCGGTTCCGCCGCCCGTGCCGCAGGACCCGCCCATCTACCTGGACCTGATGCGCGTCTGGGCCGACCGGGGGCGCACCCTGCCGGGCCGCCACGACCCGGAATGGGTCAGGCTGGCGGCCCCGACGGTCCTCAGGGGGCAGTTCAGCGACCCTCCGGTCCTGCCACGTGACGGGCGATGACCATCCGCTGGATCTGGTTCGTGCCCTCGACGATCTGCAGCACCTTGGCCTCGCGCATGAAACGCTCGGCCGGGAAGTCGGCGGTGTAGCCGTAGCCGCCGAGTATCTGCACGGCGTCCGTGGTGACCTTCATGGCCGTGTCGGTGCAGTGCAGCTTGGCCATGGCGGCCTGCTTGGCGAACGGCCTGCCCGCGTCCCGCAGCCGGGCGGCCGCGAGGTAGAGGGCCCGGCCCGCCTCGATCTGGGTCGCCATGTCGGCGATCATGAAGCGCAGGCCCTGGAAGTCGGCGATGGGACGGCCGAACTGCCGGCGCTGGGTGGCGTAGGCGACCGCCTGGTCCAGCGCGGCCTGGGCCACGCCGATCGCGCAGGCGGCGATGCCGAGCCGCCCGGAGTCGAGCGCGGACAGGGCGATGGCGAAGCCCTGGCCCTCCTCGCCGATGCGCCGGTCGTCGCCGACGCGGACGCCGTCGAAGTGGACCTGGGCGGTCGGGCTGCCCTTCATGCCCATCTTCTTCTCGGGCGCGGCGCCGCTGACCCCCTCGGCGTCGCCGGGCACCAGGAAGGCGGTGATCCCGCGCGGGCCGTCCTCGCCGGTGCGGGCCATCACGGTGTAGAAGTCGGCGATGCCGCCGTGCGTGATCCAGGCCTTGGTGCCGGTGATCACCCAGCCGTCGCCGTCCCGGACGGCCTTGGTGCGCAGGGAGGCGGCGTCGGAGCCGGAGGACGCCTCGGAGAGGCAGTAGGCGCCGAGCAGGCCGCCGCCGAGCATCGCGGGCAGGTGCTCCACCTGCTGCTGCTTGCTGCCGTACGCGGCGAGACCGTAGGAGGCGAGCGTGTGCACGCTGACGCCGAGGCCGACGGTCAGCCGGGCCGCCGCCAGCTCCTCCAGGACCTGGAGGTACACCTCGTAGGGCTGGTCGCCGCCGCCGTACTCGGAGTCGTACGGCAGGCCCAGCAGCCCCGCGTCGGACAGCAGGGAGAAGACCTCGCGCGGGAAACGTCCGGCGTCCTCCTCCTCGGCCGCCTTCGGCGCGATCTCGCGCTGCGCGATCTCACGGACGAGCGCGAGCAGATCGCTCGCCTCTTCCGTGGGCAGTTGACGCTCCACCGGCTGCGGGTCGCGGTCGGACATGGCGTCGCTCTCCTCCCTGTTCGGGCGCATCGGCGGACGTGCGCCTTGGGTGGGGGCGGCTCCGCCTGATCGTTCAGTGGGCCGAGGACACCCGCTCCCGGGTCTCGGAAGCTGCTGACCAGCGGCTGTGCCGTGAGTATGCCCGATCGGCGACCTCCCGTCACCAGTTAACGACCGCTTACTTCAGGAATCCAGCCGGAACCGCGGACACCCCTCGATTGGTCCGCACCATTGACGCATTGGTCTAGTCCTCCTACTGTGCATTACCAACGCTTTACCGCGTTCATGCCAATCGGCGCGCGTTCCCCTCCCCCCACGAGGAGCCACCCGATGCACAGCACTCCCCGCCGTCCCCGCGCCCGTCTCCGGGCGCTGCTCGCCGCCGCCTGTTCCGCCGCCCTGGGGGCCGCACTGCTCGCCGGAGCGGGCACCGCGTCCGCCGCCGCCCCCGCCGCGCCGCAGGTCAAGGCGGGCTCGAAGGTCGTCGGCTACTTCACCGAATGGGGCACCTACGACCGCAAGTACTTCGTGAAGAACGTCGAGACCTCGGGCTCGGCCGCCAAGCTGACCCACATCAACTACGCCTTCGGCAACGTGACCGGCGGCAAGTGCGCGATGGGCGACTCCTACGCGGCCACCGACCGCGCCTACACCGCCGCCGAGTCCGTCGACGGCGTCGCCGACACCTGGGACCAGCCGCTGCGCGGCAACTTCAACCAGTTGCTCAAGCTGAAGAAGAAGCACCCGGGCCTCAAGGTGCTCTGGTCCTTCGGCGGCTGGACCTGGTCCGCCGGCTTCGGCGAGGCGGCGAAGAACCCGGCCGCCTTCGCCCAGTCCTGCTACGACCTGGTGAAGAACCCCAAGTGGGCGGGTGTCTTCGACGGCATCGACATCGACTGGGAGTACCCCAACGCCTGCGGCAACACCTGCGACGCCAGCGGCCGTGAGGCGTTCAGGAACGTCATGGCCGCGCTGCGGTCCAGGTTCGGCTCCGGCAGCCTGGTCACCGCGGCGATCACCGCCGACGCCACCGCCGGCGGGAAGATCGACGCGGCGAACTACGCGGGCGCGGCCCCGTACGTCGACTGGTACAACCCGATGACCTACGACTACTTCGGCGCCTGGGACGCGGCCGGCCCGACCGCCCCGCACTCGCCGCTGAACTCCTACACGGGCATACCGAAGGCGGACTTCCACACCTCGGCCACCATCGCCAAGCTCAAGGGCCTCGGTGTCCCGGCGTCCAAGCTGCTCCTCGGCATCGGCTTCTACGGCCGCGGCTGGACCGGGGTGACCCAGGCGGCACCCGGCGGCACGGCGACCGGCCCCGCGGCGGGCACCTACGAGCAGGGCATCGACGACTACAAGGTGCTGAAGGCCAAGTGCCCGGCCACCGGCACCGTGGCGGGCACGGCCTACGCCAAGTGCGGCAGCGACTGGTGGAGTTACGACACCCCGGCGACCATCGGCACCAAGATGACGTACAAGAACCAGCAGGGGCTCGGCGGCACCTTCGTGTGGGAGCTGAGCGGCGACACCGCGAACGGTGAGCTGATCAAGGCGATCAACTAGGCCGGCACACGGGTGCCGGGCGGTCGGCGCGCGCCGGCCTCCGGGGCGGGAGCGGGGGACCACGAGCCTCCGCTCCCTTCCCGTGCCCGGGGTGGTCAGTCCGGGCGGCGGGCCGGCGGCGGGGCCGGGTGGGACGGATCCAGCTCCTCGACCGCGCGCAGGGCTCCGCCGAGTGTCTTCACCAGCAGCTCGCGCATCGTCTCGCGGGAGAGCGCGGGACGGTCGATCCAGTCCAGGGTGGCCCCTTCGACGCCGCACACCCAGGAGAGCAGGCCCATGCGCGCCGGCGGGGCGATCTCGGTGCGGCCGTAGGCACCCTCGGCGATGGTGGCGATGATCGCCTCGCGGACACCGTCGCGGATGGCGTGCACCTCGGTGTCGAAGCCGACCCCGCCGCTGACGATGGTGCGGTAGGCGGCCTGGTGGTGCTCGGCGAAACGCAGGTAGCCGTCGACCGTGCGGTGGACGCGGTCCACGGCGGGCAGCTCCGCACCGCTCGCGGCGAAGTCGACCAGGTCGGCGACGGAGTCCCGGACGATGGCCAGGTAGTAGCCGCGCTTGGACTGGAAGTAGTAGTAGATCAGCCCCTTGGCGACATGCGCCTGGCGGGCGATGTCGTCCATGGACAGCGCGTCGTAGGACGTGTCGGCGAACAGCCTCCGCCCGATGGCGATGAGTTCGGCACGACGTGCAGCGGAGCGCTCGGTGCCGCGCGCCCGGGTACGGGCGACGGCATCCTGGTGACGCAGATTCACTTTCGACCCTGGTCTGGGAGGTCGGCGGGACCTCCGCAGTATGTCAGGTCATGCGCGCCGGGCCCGGGGCCGGGTCAGAGCAGGCCGAGCCGGGTCACGAGCATCGCGACCACGGCCACGAGCACCCAGCCCAGGACGTGTTCGAGGACCCGGGGGCCGTCCTGGCGGGGCCCGCCGGTACGGACGCGGGCGGCGGTGGCCTGGTGTGCGCTCATGAGTGCTCGCAGAGGTCGGACGGACGGATGATGTCCCCCCACCCGGTGCTCCCCACCGCTCCACCTTGCCACCCGCGTCGGCGTTCGCCGCGGAGACGTTGCTCACACGGGACCGCCCCGGCCGGACCGGTCAGACCACGCCCACCGCCGCGAGCGCCTTGCGCTGCACCGGGGTCGGGTGCGCCGGGAAGTACAGGTAGCAGACCCCGCCGGTGCCGGAGACGACCTTGCCGGAGGCGTTGTAGCGCTTGGTCCGCAGCCAGATGTTCTCGAACTCCCGCCGCAGGTAGACCCGCCGGACCGCGTCGTCGCCCGGCGAGGCCGGGTCGTTGGCGATCACGTCGCCGTCCGCCGTGAAGCCGATCACCGTCATCAGGTGGCCCGAGGTGCCGTAGCCCGCGCCGGTCAGCTCCGTCTTCAGGAAGGACTGGGACGTTATGGCCGGGATGCCGGCCGCGACGAGGGTCTCCAGGTCGGTCAGCGAGGCGAGCCGGGTGACCACGCCCTGGATGTCGTCGAAGGTGGCCGCGTAGGCGGCGTTGAAGGGCCAGTTGCCGCAGCCCTCGTACTGGAAGTCGTAGGTGTACCGGGCCGCGTGGTCCACCTGTGGGTCGGCGTAGGACGGGTCGACCCAGGACAGCTGCTGCGGGGTGAGCCGGCCGCCCCAGTACTCGACGATCATCTGCGAGGAGGTCGGGCTGCACCAGGCCTCGCCGCCGTTGTCGTACTCCGGGTACTGGCCCTTGTGGATCTCCTGCGAGTAGCGCGGGACGGCCAGCTCCCGGTCGAGGCCGGGCGCGGAGGCGGGGACGGTGAAGCGGTCGGGGATGTCCGAGCCCATGACGCCGAGCCGCCAGACCGTCGGGGTCAGCGTGGTGCCGGGCTTGCGGTAGAGCGTCAGGCGCAGCCGGTAGGAGGCCAGGCGCAGGCCGCTGCCGGCGTCGTCGATGGCGAAGGTGTCGGTCCAGATCGAGCTCTTGCCGTCGCTCTGGTCGTCCACCGAGGTCCGCTTGATGTCCTGGTCGCCGGCCGCCCAGCGGCCCATCACGTACCAGGGGGTGTCGGTGCCGTCCGAGTAGCCGCCCTGGAGTTCCACCTGGATCCAGGTGCCCGCGGGGGTGTGCGCGTTCCAGGAGGCGATGGCCTCGGTCGCGGGCACGGCGAGCCGGTGGACCGGCGCGGTCCACGTCGCGAACTCCCAGGTGGCGGTGGTGCCGGTGTGGGGGTCGGTGTAGTCGGTGCGGCCGGCCACGGTGCCGATCTCGACGCCGGGGCGGCGGCCGGCGACCACCCGGACGCCTGCCGCGGTGCCGCAGCGCCAGTCGTGGCTGGTCGTCCAGGAGTGGTAGTCGATGGGCCGCAGGGGCGCCTCGGCGGGGTCGGCGTCGGCGGCCGCCCGTGCGGTGCCGGCGGTCGCGGGAACGGCCCCCGTGGCGACCGCGGCGGCCACCGCGGCGGTGAGGACGGTGCGGCGGGACGGCTGCTGGGCTCTGCTCATGGGCGCGGTTACCCCCAGGTGTCCGGGTCGGGGCCGGTGCGGTGCGTGGCTGTGGGCCAACTATGGAGGAGACGCCATGCCCCTGCCAGCACTTCGGCGCACGGCGCGCCACCAATATTGGTCTGGCCCAGTGGAGGAAAGCGCGAGGTCGGACCGTACCGGGCCCCGGCGCACGGCTCGTCGGCCGCGCGCCGGGGTCTGAGCCGCGGGCGTCAGATGAGGTCCATCGCGGCGACCTCGTCGGGACGGCCGTAGCTGACCGGACCCTGGAAACGGCGGCGGGCGGTGGCGAACCACCAGACCGTGGCCACGAGGAGGACGACGGCCAGCGCGATCGGCGCGTAGTTGAAGGAGTCGACGGTGATCGGCGAGGCCTGCGGCAGCATGAACAGGACGCTGCTGAGCAGGATCCAGATCACCGCGAGCCAGCCGATCGGCCGGCCCCAGCGGCCCAGGTGCCAGGGGCCGGGCCGGAACCCGTCGCCGAGCCGCAGCCGCAGGAAGATCGGCACGGCGTAGGCGAGGAAGAGTCCCACCACGTTGACGCTGACGATGGCGGTGAAGGCCGTGTGCGACCACCAGCCGGGGACGACGAGGCCGAGCGAGCAGGCCACCGCGAGCCACACCGCCTTGACGGGCGTACGGGTGCGCGGGGAGACCGAGTGCCACCAGCGGGAGCCGGGCATGGCGCCGTCCCGGGAGAAGGCGAAGATCTGCCGGGTGTTGCTGGTGAGGTTGGCCAGGCCGCAGAAGAGCATGGCGCCGATCACGATGAGGAGCATCGCCTTGGCGGTGCCGAGGCCGAGGCCGTCGATGAGGATCTGGACGGGCGGCGCGGAGGAACCGGCCACCTTGGCGTAGTCGCTAATGCTGTAGACCAGTGCGAGCATCAGGATCAGGCCGGTGATCGCCGAATAGCCGATGGCGCGGGTGATCCCCTTCGGCGCGTTGACCGTCGCCTGGACCGTTTCCTCGGACATGTGGAAGCTGCCGTCGAAGCCGGTGAAGGTCCAGCTGGTGACCAGCAGTCCGAGCATGCCGCCGTAAAGCCCGCTGGAGAAGCCGGTGTTGTTCACGAAATGTGTCACGAAGGACGCCGACTGATGATGGTCCGGCATCACGATGAGTGCGCTCACGATCACCACCAGTCCGATCAGCAGCCACCAGACGGAAATCCGGTTCAGCAGGGCGACGAGCTGGACGGTGTAGGTGTTGGCGAGGCCCTGCAGCACGATGATCAGCGCTGTGATCAGCACCGTCTGGTGCACGGTCGGCCGGTACGAGGGCCACTGCAGGGCGACGAACGCCTGGACGAAGGTCGCCGCCGCATAACCCGTGGCGGCGGTGCCGCCGATCTGGCCCACGAAATTCAGCCAGCCGGTGAACCAGGACCAGGCGCCCTTGTGCCGCTTGGCGAGCTTCCCGGCGGAGAAGTACAGCGCACCGCTCGTCGGATAGGCGGAAGCGACTTCCGCCATGGCCGCGCCGATGAACAGCACCATGACGGAAACGCCTATCCAGCCGAACACGAGAATACGGGGTCCGCCCGCGTTCATGCCGTAGCCGAAGGACGAGAAGATACCCGAAAGGATATTGATGATGGTGAACGAGATCGCGAAATTGTCGAACGCCTTGAAGCGTCGGGTGAGTTTCCGCGGATAACCCATGGCGTGCAGGGTCGCGTCGTCGTCGAGCGCGACCGGGTCCGCATCACCACGGGACTTCGCCCGTGGCGCCGATGTCCGATCCGACACAGTTCGGCCTTTCTCTGGTGGGGGGCAGGGCACGTGCGCGGTCAGGCGGGTCCCGGGACGGGCAGGCCGCAGGCCCGGCGCGCCCTGGAGAGCTGCTCGGCGGGGTCGCCGAAGGCGCTCCAGGGCATGCGTGAGGCGTACGGGCCCATCGCCGTGAACACCGCCCGGGCCTCGAACTCGCGCTGGGCCATGACCAGCGCGTGCGCGAGGTAGGCCAGGTCGAGCACCGGGGTGAAGCGGTAACCGGTCGCCCTCGGCAGCCAGTGGTGGTAGATCGCCAGGGCGGTGGAGCGCCACTGGGGCTGCTCCCAGACCCGGTCGGCGAGCAGTTGCGTGGGGTTGTAGCTCTCCACCAGGGCCACCAGCGGCAGCAGCCGCAGGACGGAGTCGGCGGGCGCCCGCTGGCTGAGGAACGCGGCCACGTCCCAGGCCGCGTTGACCGAGCCGCCGTGCCGGGTGAAGAAGAACGACAGGAAGCGGTGGTGCCCCTCGCGGTGCCAGGGGTCGAGCGACAGGATGTGCGAGAACAGCCGCCAGGGCCCGGGCGGAGCGGTCAGCAGCCCGTGCGGTGCGGGATCGCGCAGCCGGTGCAGCCGGGCCATGGCCAGTCGGGCGACCCAGGGCGTGGGGTCCTTCGGCGCCACGGCGGCCGCCCGGTCACAGGCGGTCAGGGCGATCCGCTCCAGCGTCTCGGCCCGCTCGTCGCGGTCGTCGGCGGCCCGGATCGCGCGCTGCACCGCGACGCGGGCCCACATCAGCGTGGACTCGGGCCCCGGCTCCTCGGCGAGCCAGCGTTCGACCAGGTCGCTCCCGGCGGCCTCGGAGGCCAGCACCAGCGAGCGGTGGGCCCGCAGCGGGAAGTCGGAACGCGTCTCGGCGAGGGCTTCCTGCGCGTATCGATAACGCCCGGCGCGCACATCGACGCATACGCTCGCCAGGACGCGGTCGTCGGCCGCCGGATGCCAAACATAGTGCCCTTCGAATAACTCCGCGGCCATGTCCCCCTGTCCGTCCCCGTTCGATGTGTGCGTGGTCGCGCAGGAGGCACCTTACTCAGCAGCGGAGGCACCGGGAACGCCGAATTTCACATATCGGTCAACGGATCGGGAACGAATATCCCTTTGATTGACCGGAGGTCAGCCAGTGGTTCAAGAAGTGACGTTTCCGGGGCCGCCGGTCCGGTCCCTATGGGCCGCTACTAGACTGTTTGCGGGAAAAGGCCCCCACACCGCACCACACCTCAGGAACCGTCATTCACGACCTCGCCGCCCGGCTGCGCCGGCTCCCCCCGTCCTGCGGACCCGTCCGGCTGGTCGCCGTGGACGGCCACGCGGGCTCCGGGAAGTCCACGTTCGCCGCGCGGCTGGCCGCCACGCTCGGCGGGGCACCGGTCCTGCGCCTGGACGACATCGCCAGCCACGAGCGGCTCTTCGCCTGGACGGACCGGCTGATGAGCCAGGTGATCACCCCCTACTCCCGCGGCGAGGACGCGCGCTACACGCCGTACGACTGGCGCGCCCGGACCTTCGGCCCGCCGCGACCCCTGCCGTCCGCTCCCGTGGTGCTGCTGGAGGGGGTCGGCGCCGGACGCAGGGCACTGCGGCCGCATCTGGCCCGGCTGCTGTGGATGGAGCTGCCGCGCGAGGAGGCCTGGGCGCGCGGCCGGGCCCGGGACGGGGCGGAGCAGCGGGAGTTCTGGACCGGGTGGGTCGAGGCGGAGCGGGCGCACTTCGCCGCGGACCCCTCGCGCCCCCATGCGGACCTCCTGGTGCACCAGACACCGCAGGGGTACGAGGTGCTTCCGGGGCCCGCCGGCGAGGCTTGGACCGGACCAGTTCCTCACCCAGGGTGACGGGCCGTCCGTGATGTGGTGAACCCGTGAAGACCCCTGCGGGGGAACTTCTTTGACTGCTCCGGGGACGCTTGACCCGGGGACCGTGCAGGTCTTACGTTCTCAATGTGCGGCCCTGCGGAGCCGCCCGAAGACGCGAAGCCCCCGGTTGTTCCCCCGTGATCGGGGGCTTCGTTCTGCCCTCAGGGCCCCTTTTCCGCCGCTTCGCGCGCCGATCCGCTCACCCTGTGTCACCTCACGGTGCGCGCCCCGTCTGCTCCCACCTCGTCGAACGGCCCGTGCGGCACCCTACGGCGCGCGGTGCTCCCGCGGGTACGATGCCTTCGGTGCGACCTTCGAGCGGCTGCCCCGCGCACCGGCAACTCCGGTCCGCGGCACAGCGGTTCGACCGCGGCGGCCGCCGGGCGCCTGCCCGGCGGTGAACCAACGGGGGCACGGTCTGTGGGGGACGTGATGGACTTCGGCACGCAGGGCCCCGAGGCCCCGGCCGACCTCGCCTGGCTGCGAGGCGTGGACGCCTACACGATGGGCGCCTACCCGCAGGCCGAGGAGGAGTTCCGGGCTGCGGCCCGGCTGGACCCGGGGATGGCGGACGCCTGGCTCGGGCTGCACGCCCTGCGGGTCGACACGACGACCGCGCTGCTGCGGATGTTCCGGCACCGCGAACGCTTCGGGGAACAGCGCGCCCGGCACCGCAGGACCCTCAACTCGTGGTACTGGCTGGGCTGGTGGGTGCAGCCGGTGCTGGAGAGCCCGCGCGACCTGCTGCTGGCGCACGCCTCGCACTGGCTGGACGGCCGGCACGTGCCGGAGCTGGACCGGGCGCTGGCCGGGCTGCCGCCGGTGGACACCGACCCGCAGGTCCGCTTCCTGCACTCCTGCCGTGCCTACCTGGTCAAGGACTGGGACCAGCTGGTCCGGCACACCGACCCGCTGCTCGACGACCAGCTGCTCGGCATCGAGGCCGGCCTGTTCGGCGGGATGGCCCGGGTCAGGCTGGAGATGTACGGGCAGGCCGAGCCGCTGCTGTCGGCGGCCCTGATGCGGTGCCGCAGCGAGCAGCCGCAGCGCAAGGAGCTGCGCTACTGGCTGGCACGGGCGCACGAGGGGACCGGGCGCAGCGCCGCGGCGCTGCCGCTGTACCGGGCGGTGCACCGGGTCGATCCCGCCTTCATGGACACCGCGGCCCGGCTCGCGGCGATCGCCGAGGGCGACGGCTACGACGACTCCGCCGACCTCGCGGCGATCACCCTGACCGGTACCGGGGCCGACGCGGTGGACGGGCCGGACACCCTCGATCCCCTCTTCGGCACCGAGGGGCGCGACCTGCGGCTGTCCGAGCCGGACCTGCCGACCGGACCGCTGCCGTCGGTGCCCGGTCCCGCGGTGCGCCTGAAGAGCGGGATGCCGTCCTCGTCCTGGCCGCTGCCGGGGGGCCCGACCGACTCGGTGTTACTCGAGGAGGCGCTCGCCGAACTGGAGCGCATGGTGGGGCTGGAACCGGTCAAACGGCAGGTCAAGGCGCTGTCCGCGCAGCTGAACATGGCCCGGCTGCGGGCCGGGCAGGGGCTGCCGGTGCAGCCGCCGAAACGGCATTTCGTCTTCTCCGGGCCGTCGGGGACCGGCAAGACCACGGTCGCCCGGATCCTCGGCCGGGTCTTCTACGCGCTGGGACTGCTCGGCGGTGACCATCTGGTCGAGGCGCAGCGGGCCGACCTCGTCGGCGAGTACCTGGGACAGACGGCCGTGAAGGCCAACGAGCTGATCGACTCCGCGATCGGCGGGGTGCTGTTCGTGGACGAGGCGTACTCGCTGTCCAACTCGGGCTACGGCAAGGGCGACGCCTACGGGGACGAGGCGCTGCAGGTGCTGCTGAAGCGGGCCGAGGACAACCGGGACCACCTCGTGGTGATCCTGGCCGGCTATCCGGAGGGCATGGACCGGCTGCTCGCGGCCAACCCCGGTCTGTCGTCCCGTTTCACCACCCGGGTCGACTTCCCCTCCTACCGGCCGTCGGAGCTCACCGAGATCGGCAAGGTGCTCGCGGCGGAGAACGGGGACCTCTGGGACGAGGAGGCGCTGGAGGAGCTGCGCTCCATCGCCGGGCACGTGGTCGACCAGGAGTGGATCGACGAGCTGGGCAACGGGCGCTTCCTGCGCACGCTGTACGAGAAGAGCTGCGCGTACCGGGACCTGCGGCTGTCGGGGTGTCCGGGGGCGCTGTCCCGGCAGGACCTGGCGACCCTCAGGCTGCCGGACCTGATGCAGGCGTACGGAGAGGTGCTGTCGGGGCGCGGACCGCAGGACCCGTCGGCCCTGTGAGCACCGTGCGCCCCCGAGGGGGCGCACGGGCGGGCCGACGGGTCCTGCCGGGCTCGCGCGGCGGGCGCCGGGCCGTGCCGCCGGCACGACCTAGGTGGTCAGCGCCTCCTCCGGCTCACCGCTCGTCCTCGGTTCCGTCAGGCGGACGTCGCCCGCCTGACGGTGCGCGGGGTCGCGCACCTCGCCGACCAGCAGCTCCAGCACGTCCTCCATGGCGACCAGGCCCAGCACCCGGCCGGACGCGTCCGCCACCTGCGCCAGGTGGGTGGCCGCCCGCCGCATGACGGTCAGGGCGTCGTCCAGGGCGAGTTCGCTGCGCAGGGTCGTCATGGGGTGCCAGATGTGCTGGGGCACCGCGCGCTCCGAGTCCTCCAGGTCCAGGACGTCCTTCACATGGACGTAGCCCATGAAGGCGCCCTTCTCCGTGGCCGCCACGGGGAAGCGGGAGTAACCCGTACGGGCCGTCAGGGCGACGATCTCGCCGGGGGTCACCGCCGGCGTCACCGTCACCAGCGACTCACGGCGCAGCAGGACGTCCGTCACCGGGCGGGAGCCCAGCTCCAGGGCGTCCTCCAGGCGCTCCTGCTCCTCCGGGTCGAGCAGCCCCGCCTGGCCGGAGTCCTCCAGCAGGCGGTTGAGCTGCTCGCTGGTGACGACGGCCTCGACCTCGTCCTTGGGGTCGACACGGAAGATCCGCAGGATGCCCTGCGCGCACGCGCCCAGCGCCACGGTGATCGGCCGGCAGACCCGGGCGAACCAGACCAGGCCGGGGCTCAGCCACAGCGCGGCCTTCTCCGGAGCGGCCATGGCGAGGTTCTTCGGGACCATCTCGCCGATGACGAGGTGGAAGAAGACCACGGCGGCGAGGGCGATGACGTAACCGAGCGGGTGGATCACGCCGTCCGGGAGGTGGACCGCCTCGAACAGCGGCTCCAGCAGGTGCGCCACCGTCGGCTCGGCCACCGCGCCGAGCGTCAGGGAGCAGACGGTGATGCCGAACTGTGCGGCCGCCATCATCTGCGGCAGCCGCTCCAGGCCGTGGATCACCTGGCGGGCGCGGGCCGTGCCGAGCGGCTCGATCTGGCTGCGGCGCACGGAGACCAGCGCGAACTCGGCGCCGACGAAGAAGCCGTTGGCGAGGACGAGCAGCGCGGCGAAGAGCAGTTGCAGGACGCTCATCGCACGGCCTCCGCGACGTTGACCGCCGGGACCGTGCGGACCAGGCGGACCCGTTCGGCGCGGTAGTGGCCGACCTGGCGGACGGACAGCCGCCAGCCGGGCAGTTCCGCGCGGTCGCCGGGTGCCGGGATACGGCCGAGCAGGTCGGCGACCAGGCCGGCGACGGTCTCGTAGGGCCCCTCGGGCACGTCGAGGCCTATGCGCAGCAGGATGTCGACGCGGCAGCTGCCGTCGACGTCCCAGGCCGGCCTGCCGTCCTCCGGCAGGGCGACGGCCAGCTCGGGCACGTCCTTGGCGTCGTGCTCGTCGCGGACCTCGCCGACGAGTTCCTCGACGATGTCCTCCAGGGTGACCACACCGGCCGTGCCACCGTACTCGTCCACCACGACCGCGATGGGCTGCTCGCTGCGCAGCCGGGCCAGCAGGGGCTGGACCGGGAGCGTCTCGGGTACGAGCAGCGCCTTGCGGGCGATACGGCTGACCGGGGTACGCAGCCGGTCGTGCACCGGGACCGCCAGCGCGTCCTTGAGGTGGGCCATGCCGACCATCTCGTCGATCTTCTCCCGGTAGACGGGGAAGCGGGAGAGGCCGGTGGCACGGGTGAGGTTCACGACGTCCTCGGCGGTGGCCGAGTCCTGGAGCGCGCTGACCTTCACCCGGGGGGTCATGACGTGCTGCGCGGTGAGGTCGCCGAGGGACAGGGTGCGCACGAAGAGGTCCGCGGTGTCCTGTTCCAGGGCGCCGGCCTGGGCGGAGTGCCGAGCCAGGGACACCAGTTCGCCCGGGGTGCGGGCGGAGGCCAGCTCCTCGGTCGGTTCGACGCCCAGGGCACGCACCAGCCGGTTGGCGACCGTGTTGAGCATGGCGATCACCGGCCGGAACAGGCGGGAGAAATGGTGCTGGGGACCCGCGACGAAGCGCGCGACCTGCAGCGGCCGCGACACCGCCCAGTTCTTGGGCACCAGCTCGCCGATCACCATCTGGACGGCGGAGGCCAGCAGCATGCCGACGACCACGGCGACGCCGGAGACGGCGCCCTCGGGCAGTCCGACGGCCGTGAACGGGCCGCGCAGCAGGGTGGCCAGGGCCGGTTCGGCGAGCATGCCGACGACCAGGGAGGTGATGGTGATGCCCAGCTGGGTGCCGGAGAGCTGGAAGGAGAGCTCCTTCAGCGACTCCACGACCGTGCGGGCGCGCTTGTCGCCGTCGGCGGCGGCCTTCTCGGCTTCGGGACGCTCGACCGTCACCAGGCCGAATTCGGCCGCCACGAAGAAGCCGTTGGCGAGAATCAACAGGAACGCCGCTCCGAGGAGCAGCAGGGAGAGGGTCACGCTGCCACCGCCTTCCCGCTGTGTCGGGTCGGGGCGGCGCAGGTACTACAGGACGATCCGTCCATCGCCGGAGGGGGTCACTCCTCGGGTAGCAGGAGCCCCTGGCACCGGGCGGCGCACAGGGACGGAGGCGCAGCGAAGGAGCGCCTCCGCCACCAGGTTAATCAAGACACGGGCCAGGGGGGCAGGGTGGACGCCCCCGAGTCAGCCCTGATCTTGTGTTCCGCGGGCCGCGGAGCGGGCCTCGGCGAGCGCCCGCAGGGTCCGGGCGTCGGCGATGGCCCGCTGCCGGGCGATGCCCGGCTGGATGCCGAGCGCGGGCAGGCTGGTGCCGTCGCTGAGGTTCAGGAAGACCCAGGGATCGCCCGGACGGAGGTTCACCTGGACGATCTCCGCCCAGGCGAGGCGCCGCCTGCTCGCGATGTTGACCACGGTGACGCCGCTCTCGTCGGCGACGACCCGCACCCGGGCGAGCTGGGCCAGCACCCAGAAGATCAGCGCGGCGGTGACCACGAAGGTGAGCCGCTCCCCCGGGCCGAGGTCGAGCAGCAGGGCGATGCCCGTGATCACCAGGAAGATCACACCGGCGGCGGTGAGCAGGATCACCCGGGTGTGGCCGGGCCGGAAGGTGACGGGCAGGTCGGGCAGGTCGGACATCTCGGTGCGTGTCCCTTACAGGCGGCAGGCGTGGATGGCCGTGGTGAGGATGGCCCGGGCGCCGATCTCGTAGAGGTCGTCCATGATCCGCTGCGCCTCCTTGGCGGGGACCATGGCGCGCACGGCGACCCAGCCCTCGTTGTGCAGCGGGGAGACGGTCGGCGACTCCAGGCCCGGGGTCAGCGCGACGGCCTTCTCCAGCTGCTCGACCCGGCAGTCGTAGTCCATCATCACGTAGGTCCGGGCGACCAGGACGCCCTGGAGGCGGCGCAGGAACTGCTGGACCTTGGGCTCCTCGACATCGGCGCCGGTGCGGCGGATGACGACGGCCTCGGACTTCATGATGGGCTCGCCGAAGACTTCCAGGCCCGCGTTGCGCAGGCTGGTGCCGGTCTCGACGACGTCGGCGATGACCTCGGCGACGCCCAGCTCGATGGCGGTCTCGACGGCGCCGTCCAGGTGGACGACGGAGGCGTCGACGCCGCTGTCGGCGAGGTGCCCGGCGACGATGCCCTCGTAGGAGGTGGCGACCGTCCGGCCCTTGAGGTCGGCGACGCCCGTCGCGGTGCCGGGCTTGGCGGCGAAGCGGAACGTGGAGCGGGCGAACCCGAGCGGCAGGATCTCCTCGGCGTCGGCGCCGGAGTCGACCAGCAGGTCGCGGCCGGTGATGCCGATGTCGAGCCGGCCGGAGGAGACGTAGATCGCGATGTCGCGGGGGCGGAGGTAGAAGAACTCGACCTCGTTCACCGGGTCGACGATCCGCAGCTCCTTGGACTCGCGGCGCTGCTGGTAGCCCGCCTCATGCAGCATCTCCGCCGCAGGGCCGGACAGGGAACCCTTGTTGGGGACGGCGATGCGCAGCATGGGGCGGGCTTCCTTCGCGTTGGTGGGGTGTGCCGGTGGAATACGGGCGGGGCTCAGAGGTGGGCGTAGACGTCGTCCAGGGAGATCCCGCGGGCGACCATCATCACCTGGACGTGGTAGAGGAGTTGCGAGATCTCCTCGGCGGCCGCGTCCTTGCCCTCGTACTCGGCGGCCATCCAGACCTCGGCGGCCTCCTCGACGACCTTCTTGCCGATGGCATGGACGCCCTTGCCGACCAGCTCGGCGGTGCGGGAGGTGGCGGGATCGCCGGTGGCGGCCTTCTGCTGGAGCTCGACGAAGAGCTCCTCGAACGTCTTCTTGGACATGGTGAGCCCCACCCTACGCGGTGTGCGGGACTCCTCAGTGCCAGGGTTCGGATACTGAGCGGAGTGTGACGGCGGTGGCGACGGCCGCGGTCACCGCCTCGTGTCCCTTGTCCTCGCTGGAGCCCTCGATGCCGGCGCGGTCCAGGGCCTGGTCCTCGGTGTCGCAGGTGAGGACGCCGAAGCCGACGGGGACGCCGGTGTCCACCGAGACCTGGGTGAGGCCCTGGGTGACGCCCTGGCACACGTAGTCGAAGTGGGGCGTGCCGCCCCTGATGACGACGCCGAGGGCGACCACGGCGTCGTAGCCGCGGCCCGCCAGGACCTTGGCCGCGACCGGCAGTTCGAAGCTGCCGGGGACCCGGATCAGGGTCGGCTCGTCGATCCCGAGGTCGTGCAGGGCGCGCAGGGCGCCGTTCACCAGACCGTCCATCACCTTCACGTGCCACTGTGCCGCGATGACGGCGACCCGGAGGTCACCGGCGTTGCGTACGGACAGTTCGGGTGCGCCCTTGCCGCTCACGTCTCTCCTAAGTGCTGCTGTGTGCTGTCGGGGTGGTTCGTCTACTGGTTGGCGCAGGTGGTCGCGGACGCCGCCGCGGGCGCCGTCGCGGCCGGGGTGTCGAGCCAGGGCAGGTCGTGGCCCATCCGGTCGCGCTTGGTGCGCAGGTAGTGCAGGTTGTGCTCGCCGGCCTGGACCGGCATCGGCTCACGGCCGTTGACCCGCAGGCCGTGGCGCAGCAGCGCGCCGGTCTTGTCGGGGTTGTTGGTCAGCAGGCGCACGCTGCGCACGCCGAGGTCCGCGAGGATCTGCGCGCCCGCCCCGTAGTCGCGGGCGTCGGCGGGCAGGCCGAGTTCCAGGTTGGCGTCGAGGGTGTCGCGCCCCTGCTCCTGGAGCTCGTAGGCGCGCAGCTTGGACAGCAGGCCGATGCCGCGTCCCTCGTGGCCGCGCAGGTAGACGACGACGCCGCGGCCCTCCTCCTGGATGCGGGCGAGGGAGGCGTCGAGCTGGGGGCCGCAGTCGCAGCGCAGGGAGCCGAAGACGTCGCCGGTGAGGCACTCGGAGTGCACCCGGACCAGGACGTCCTCGCCGTCGCCGATGTCGCCGTGGACGAGGGCGACGTGCTCGACGCCGTCGAGGGTGGACCGGTAGCCGTAGGCGCGGAAGGTGCCGTGGCTGGTGGGCAGGCGGGTCTCGGCCTCGCGGCGGACCGTCGGCTCGCTGGCGCGCCGGTAGGCGATCAGGTCCTCGATGGAGATGATCGTCAGGCCGTGCTTGCGGGCGAACGGGATCAGCTCGGGCAGCCGCAGCATGCGGCCGTCCTCGCCGGCGATCTCCACGATGGCGCCGGCCGGGCGCAGGCCCGCGAGCCGGGCGAGGTCGACGGCGGCCTCGGTGTGGCCGTCGCGGACCAGGACGCCGCCGGGCCGGGCGCGCAGCGGGAAGACGTGGCCGGGGCGGACCAGGTCGGTGGGCTCGGCCGTGCCGCTCGCCAGGAGCTGGAGCGTGGTGGCGCGGTCGGCGGCGGAGATGCCGGTGCTGACGCCGTGCTCGGCGGAGGCGTCCACGGAGACGGTGAAGGCGGTCTTCATCGACTCGGTGTTGTCCTCGACCATCTGCGGCAGCCGGAGCCGGTCGAGTTCCTCGCCCTCCATGGGGGCGCAGATCAGGCCGCGGCACTCGCTCATCATGAAGGCGACGATCTCGGGTGTCGCCTTCTCGGCGGCGATGACGAGGTCGCCCTCGTTCTCCCGGTCCTCGTCGTCCACGACCACCACGGGGCGGCCCGCGGCGATGTCGGCGACGGCCCGCTCGACGGGGTCGAGCTCGAAGTTCTCGATGGTGTCCGTGTCGTACAGGGGCGGTGCCGAGGTCATGCCGGGGCTCCTTCCAGGACGGGCCGCGGGCTCTTGCGGGAGCGCAGCCACCAGTCGCGCATGCCCCACAGGACGAGCGCGCCGTAGATGACGTAGACGAAACCGGAGAAGGCGTAGCCGTTCGCGAAGTTGAGGGGCACTCCGACGAGGTCGACGAGCAGCCAGGCGATCCAGAACTCGACCATGCCCTTGGCCTGGGCGTACATGGCGACGACCGTGCCGACGAAGATGTAGGCGTCGGGCCAGGGGTCCCAGGACAGGCTCGGGTAGGCCGTGAACAGCAGGGCCACGGCGACGGTGCCCGCCGCGGCGGCGGCGGCCATGGCGGCGCGCTCGCGCCAGGTGGCGAACCGGGGGGTGATGTGCCCGTCCGCGGAGCCGTCCCGGTCGCGCCGCCACCGCCACCAGCCGTACAGCGCGACGGCCATGACGACCGTCTGCTTGCCGGCGCTGCCGGTCAGGTGGCCGTAGAAGGCCGCGAAGAGGACCAGTCCGGACAGGAACTGGACGGGCCAGGTGAGCAGGGAGCGGCGCCAGCCGAGGGCGAGGGTGATCAGGCCGAGGATGTTGCCGACCATGTCGGACCAGATGATGTGCTGGCCGAAGAGGGTGAAGGCCTCGGAGTTCATCCAGTTCACTTGGTCGCTCCCTGGGCACGGTCGCCGAGGAGCCGCTCGACGTACTTGGCGATGACGTCGACCTCGAGGTTGACCGGGTCGCCGGGCTGCTTGCGGCCGAGCGTGGTCAGGGCGAGGGTGGTCGGGATGAGGCTGACCGTGAAGTGGTCGGTCCCCGCCTCGACGACGGTGAGGCTGATGCCGTCGACGGTGATGGAGCCCTTCTCCACCACGTACCGGGTGAGTTCGGCGGGCAGCGAGATCCTGACGATCTCCCAGTTCTCGGACGGCGTGCGCGCCAGGACCTGTCCGGTGCCGTCGACGTGGCCCTGCACGATGTGGCCGCCGAGGCGCGCGCCGACGGCGGTGGGGCGCTCCAGGTTGACGCGGGACCCGACGGTCAGCGCGCCGAGGCTGGAACGCAGCAGCGTCTCGGCCATGACGTCGGCGGTGAACTCGTCGCCCTCGTGCTCCACGACGGTGAGACAGACCCCGTTCACGGCGATGGAGTCGCCGTGCTGCGCGCCCTCGGTCACGATGGGGCCGCGGAGCCGGAAGCGGGACGCGTCGCCGAGATTCTCGACGGCGGTGACCTCACCCAGCTCTTCGACGATTCCGGTGAACACTTCCCGGGTCCTCCTGCCTCACTAGGGCACGGACTCCGGGGCCTGTCGATGACGACAGAATGTACGGGTGAGCGCATCGTGAGAATCGCCGACGCCGAAAAGGACCCGTCCGCATACGGACGAGCCCAGATACGGCGACGCGCACACATGCGTGCTCGCCCGCCGCGCACTGCCTCCCATCCGGACTTTAACCGTCGGTCCAGGAATTTCACCTGGTCAACCGGCCGCTGGAAGCGACCGGGTCGCGGACTGTAACCGCCGGTTCGGACTTTCACCGACCCCGGAGTGCGCTGCTTCTGGTACAGGGCCAGTGTGCCACGTCCCGGGCTGATCCATGCGGGTGAATATGTGTGGGGTCACTCACAGACCGTCCCGGCTGCACTTCTTCATGCGTCAATTGGTCCGGACCATTGACCCCATTGGTCTAGTCCTCTTAGGGTGCGATCGGGCCCGGTGGCGGTGTCGACGGCCCTTGCCCGCCGCCGGGCCGCTCCAGCGCGTGCCGCGCCCGCGTCGCGGCCCCCGGACGCCGCGGCCACCCCGCCCCGTCGTCCTCAGTGGACCGCGGGTCCGAACAGTTCGTCCTGAGCGCGGTCCCTCGCCGTCAGGAGGGCTCCGCGCAGGACCGCCGTGCCGCCGAGGATGCTGGGGCGGACCTCGGTGAGCAACGGGGACATGCCCCGCAGGCGGTCCTCGACCCGGGCGGCGAGCACCGCTCCCCCGGCCCGGCCGACCTCTCCGCCGAGGACCACGCAACCGGGGTCGAGGATGGCGACCACGGAGGCGGCGCCGACGGCGATCCGGCCGGCCAGGGCGTCGAGGAAGCGGTCCGCCGGACCGTTCGCCGCCACCGGAGAGCCGGTGAGCAGCGCCACCGCCGCGCCCACCGCCCCGGCGGCACCGGGTCCGTCCGTGCCGTCCGCCGCCGGCAGGCCGTGCTCGCGTGCCAGCGCGCCGATCGCGGCGGCCCCGGCCAGTGAGTGGAAGCCTCCGTCGCAGTCCCTGGCCGAGGGCGGCGAGGCCGTCCCCGGGACCGGCAGGAAGCCGATCTCGCCGGTGCCGCCGGAGGCGCCGCGGCGCAGGGCGCCGTCCAGCACGACCGCCGCGCCGACCCCGTGGCCCAGCCACAGCAGTACGAAGGTGTCCCGGTCGTGGGCGGCGCCCTCGCGCTGCTCGGCCAGGGCGGCCAGGTTGGTCTCGTTCTCCACCGTCACCCGCGCCTCGGGCAGGCGTTCCTGCAGGGCGGCGGCCAGCCGCCGGTGCCAGGCGGGCAGCCCGCCGGAGTCGCGGAGGTCGCCGGTGGCGGGGTCGACGAGCCCGGGCGCCCCGATGCCGACGGTGTGCAGCCGGTCGGCGCCGGCCTCCTTCGCGGTCCGCTCCACCGCCGTCACCACCTGCTCCACGGCCGGTCCGGTCCCGGTGTCGCCGCCGATGGGCACGGACACCTCGGCCAGCACCCGGCCCACCAGGTCGGACACCAGCACGACGACGCCCTCGGTGCGGACGTCGAGCGCGGCGAGCTGCGCGCGGTCGGCGACGATGCCGTACAGCCGGGCGTTCGGACCCCGGCGCAGTTCGCCGGACTCCCCCACCACCGCGATCAGACCGGAGGCGGTGAGCCGTTCGACGAGGTCCGCGACCGTGGGCCGGGAGAGTCCGGTGAGCTGCTTCAACTGCCCCGCCGTGAGCGGGCCTTCCTGCTGGAGCAGCCGCAGGGCGAGCCGGTCGTTGATGGCCCGGGCGGTGCTCGGTGATGCGGGCATGACGGGCATCCTCCCAGACGCGGAACGGCGCGAACGCTCACTATCTATCAGGCAGGGTCCCTGATAGTTTACGGCGGAACAGCGTGGGGCGCGGTGGGGCGCCCCCGGGGAGGGCTGGAAACATGGGTGACGTGGCCTGCACGCGCGGGGAAGCCAGGCGCGCCCGGTACGCCGTGGCGGCCGTGTTCGCCGTACACGGTGCGGTGACCGGGTCCTTCGCGACCCGGGTGCCGTGGATCCAGGACCACGCCTCGCTGAGCGCGGGGCAGCTCGGCTTCGCGCTGGCGTTCACGGCGCTGGGCGCCTCGTGCGCGATGCCGTTGGCGGGCCGGATCAGTCACCGCTTCGGCAGCCGCGCCGCCCTGCGCGGGCTGCTCACGCTGTGGACGCTCTCCCTGGTCCTGCCGGGGCTCGCGCCGAACCTGTGGACCCTGTGCCTGGCGATGTTCACCTACGGCGCCAGCGCGGGCATGGCCGACGTGGCGATGAACGCGCTGGGGGTCGAGGTGGAGCGGCTGCTGGAGAAGTCGATCATGTCCGGCCTGCACGGCATGTGGAGCGCCGGCGCGCTCGTCGGCTCGGCCGCGGGCACGCTCGCCGCTCATCTGGGCTCGGACGCGCGCCTGCACTTCGCGCTGGCCGCCGCGACCCTCACCGCGCTCGGCCTGGTGGCCTGCACCTGGGTGCTCGACCTGCAGCCGGCCGAGGACGAGGAGCCGCCGCCGCGGTTCGCGCTGCCACCCCGCTCGGCGCTGCTGATCGGCGCGGTCGGCTTCTGCGCGGTCTTCGCCGAGGGGGCGAGCCTGGACTGGTCGGCCGTGTTCCTGCGGGACCGGCTGGACGGCTCGGCCGGGGTGGCGGCGGCCTGCACGACCGGCTTCATGCTCACCATGGCGGTGGCCCGCATCGCCGGGGACGCGGTGGTGAACCGGTTCGGCGCCGTCCGCACCGTCCGGGCCGGCGGTGTCGTGGCGGGCCTCGGCGGTCTGCTGATCGTCGTCGCGGGACACCCGGTGGTGGCGATGGCCGGGTTCGGACTGATGGGGCTCGGGATCGCGGTGGTCGTGCCGCTCTGCTTCGCGGCGGCCGGACACGCGGGCCCCCACCCCAGCCAGGCGATCGCGGGCGTGGCCACCATCACCTACACCTCGGGGCTGATCGCGCCCGGCCTGATCGGCGGCGTGGCCCAGGCGACCAGCCTGATGGTCTCGTTCTGCGTGGTGACCGTGCTGGCCTGCGGACTCGCGGTGTTCGCCGGCGTCCTGCGCACCGCCGAGCGCGGCGGCGCGCCCCAGGTCAGTCCGCGGGCCGCAGCAGTTCCCGACCCACGGTCCTGAACCCCTCGCTCCACGGCGCGGGGCGCAGGGTGGTCGCGTCCAGCCGGACCAGCACCCGGGTGCCCCGCGCGTAGGTCCGCGTCCCGTCGGCCGAGCAGAAGCGGAAGCCGTAGGTCAGGCCGGTGGTGCCGAGCCGCTCCAGCCACAGGTGGACGGCGTAGGTGCCCGGACGGGTGACCGGCGCCTCGTAGCCGATGGTCAGTTCCCGCACCGCGTTGCAGGCGTCGCCCGCGGCCGCCCAGTCCCCGTCGAAGCGGACGCCGTGCCCGTTCCACAGCTCGGTCCAGGCGCGCTCCACCATCAGCGGGTAGCGGGCGTTGTGCAGCAGCCCGAGCGCGTCCAGGTCGTCGAAGTGGACGGTGACGGGGATCAGCCGGCCGTACGGGAGGGCGGGGGCGGTCGGGGCTTCGGCGGTCACGGGAGGGGCTCCTGAGCGGCGTAGGGGCGGTGGGGACACCTCCATACTAAGCGACCGCTCAGGAGCCCCGGTCGGGAAGCCCCTGGTCAGACGGCCAGGCGGTCAGCCGGCGATGGAGTCCAACTGCTCGGCGGCGGGCCGCAGGGCCCACAGGTCACCGCCGGGCGGCGCCTGGAGCCGGGGCACGGCCGCCTCGGCCGCCGCGTCGCCGGCGTCGGCCGCCGCGTGCACGACGTCGCTCGCCGCGTAGCGCAGGAACTCCAGTTCGGGGTGCGGCCACGCGGCGGCGCCGGTCGCGGCGGGGAGCAGGTAGTCGACCGCACGGAACAGGCTCTGCCCGTCCGGCCCCCGGTGGGACCAGAGGTCCACGCCCACGTGTCTGCCGACGGCCGCGAGCCGGGTGTAGGCGACCAGGTCGAAGGCCGAGTAGTGCCAGCTCCGGGTGCGGGCGAGTTCCTGCGGCTGGCTCCCGTCGGCGGCGATCTGCGGGTCGATACGCCGGGCGCGGGCGTCGAGCACGGTCCGCCGGGCGAGGCCGGTGTCACCGGTGGCGCGGGCGAGGGCGGCGAGCTGGAGGTCGTAGAAGGTGCCGTGGTTGTTGGCGGCCGCGCTTTCCTGCCGACCGAAGTCGCCGCCCTTCAGCCAGCCGAGGAAGTCCGTGTTCCACCGGTTCATCGCGGTGCGGTCCGCGCGGCTCCAGCCGGGTGCGCCGGCGGCGAGGATCGCCTGGGCGTCGAGGACGCCGGTGTACGACTGCGAGAAGTCGATGATGCCGATGGCCCGGCCGTCGTACTTGCACGGGATGAACTGGGCGTGGTCCAGCTCGGGGTTCATCCGGGTGGCCGGGTCCAGGAACCAGGTGCGCAGGATCCGCCCGGCCTTCTCGGCGTAGCTCCGCCTGCCGGTGTAGTACCAGGCGAGCGCGAGGTCGTAGGTGGAGTCGAAGACCTTCTCGGCGTCCTGGCGGTCGGTGCCGGTGTCGACCTCGGGATTGCGCTGCCCGTCCCGCTGGACGTAGGGGCAGCCCCAGGGGTTCTGGGCGGTGGGGGCCGTGGTGGGCCACCAGTAGGGGGCCTGGCTCAGGTAGTCGTGGACGTCGCCGCCGGGGGCGGGCCTCGGCTTGTCGACGACCGTCCAGGGGCCCTGGTCCAGCCAGGTGTCGGCCCGGTCGGTCAGGTCCCGCAGCGCACGCCGCAGCCGGGGGTCATGCGGCAGACGGGCCCGGGTCCGCTGCAGACGGGCGCCGTCCAGGACGACCGTCCGCGGGGCCCCGGGCTCGGCGTGGGCCGATGCCCGGGCCCCGGGCGTGGCGCGCACGGAGGCGTGGGCGCCGGGAACGAGCACCGCCGCGAGGCTCACCAACGCGGCCAGCAGTACGGCCGCACGGGATCTTCCACCCATCGGACTCTCCGATCATCACTCGATCACTAGTCATACATGTGAACACAGTTCATGAGTGGGACCAGGTGAGCGTAGGGCGGCCAGGTAACCCTGACAATGGTTCGGACCGTCTTCACGTACAGAGAAAGAGAAACCCCACCATGGACCTCGGCGTGCGCTGGAAGCTGCACGGTGACGGGCGCACCCCCGCGCCCGGAGCGGTGGTACGCCCCGACGAACGGCTCTCCTGGCCGCGCACGGTGGGCCTCGGCGCCCAGCACGTCGTGGCGATGTTCGGGGCCAGCTTCGTGGCCCCCGTGCTCATGGGCCTCGACCCCAACCTGGCCATCATGATGTCGGGCGTGGCGACCGTGATCTTCCTGCTCGCCACCCGCGGCCGGGTGCCGAGCTACCTGGGCTGCTCCCTGTCGTTCGTGGGGGTGGCCGCCGTCATCCGCGCCCAGGGCGGCACGAGCGCCACGGTGACCGGCGCGGTGCTGGTGGTCGGCGCCGTGCTCTTCCTGGTGGGGCTCGCGGTGCAGCGCTTCGGGGCGCACATCATCCACGCCGTCATGCCGCCGATCGTCACCGGCGCCGTGGTCATGCTGATCGGCTTCAACCTGGCTCCCGTGACCGCCTCGACCTACTGGCCGCAGGACCAGTGGACGGCGCTGCTGGTGATGCTCTTCACCGGTCTCGCGGTCGTCGCCCTGCGGGGCTTCTGGTCCCGGATCGCGATCTTCCTGGGCCTGATCTTCGGCTACGGCATCTCCTGGGTGTTCGACCAGGTCCTCGGCCCGATCCACTCGGTGAACGCGAGCGGCAAGGTCACCGACCACCTGCGGCTCGACCTCTCCGGCGTCTCGAAGGCGGAGTGGATCGGCCTGCCCTCCTTCCACGGCCCGTCCTTCCAGTGGTCGGCGATCCTCGTGGCGCTGCCCGTGGTCATCGCGCTGGTCGCGGAGAACGCCGGGCACGTCAAGGCGGTCGGCGAGATGACCGGCACCCGCCTCGACGACCAGCTCGGCACCGCGATCTCGGCCGACGGCGTCGCCTCGGTGCTGTCCACGGCGGTCGGCGGCCCGCCCAACACCACGTACTCCGAGAACATCGGCGTGATGGCCGCGACCCGCGTCTACTCCACCGCCGCCTACTGGGCGGCCGCCTGCTTCGCCCTGCTGTTCGGCGTCTGCCCGAAGTTCGGCGCGGTCGTGGCCGCGATCCCCGGCGGCGTGCTCGGCGGCATCACCGTCATCCTCTACGGCATGATCGGCCTGCTGGGCGCGCAGATCTGGATCAACGCCAAGGTGGACCTGCGCAACCCGCTGAACCTGGTCCCGGCGGCCGCGGGCATCATCATCGGCGTCGGCAACGTCTCCATGAAGTTCAGCGAGCACTTCACCCTGAGCGGCATCGCGCTCGGCACCCTGGTCGTCATCACCGGCTACCACGCCCTGCGCGCCCTGGCACCCGCCCACCTCAAGCCGCAGGAGCCGCTGCTGGACGAGGGCACGTCCACCTACGACGACGAGGGCGACGAGCGCACGGGCGCGTAGTCGGGCGGCCGGCGTTCCCCCGTTCCGGCGAAGCACCGGTCCGGTCGGCCCACGGGGCGGTGCGCGGCTGGGACCCTTCCCCCATGGCGCAGTTGGAGCACTTCACCACCCCCGTCGACGCCGTGCTCGCGCGGATGCGCGCGCTCGACGCCGGCCTGCCCGAGCGGGACGGGGTCGCCGTGTTCAACCGCGTCTACCTCACCGTCACCGGGGAGGTGGGCCGGCTCCTGGACGCCGGGGCGTTCCCGGACCCGGGGGCGGCGACCGCGCTGGACGTGCGGTTCGCCGAGCGGTACCTGTCGGCGGTCGACGCGGCGGAGCGGGGGCACCGGCCGCCCGCCTGCTGGCGGCCCCTGTTCCAGTTCCGCCGCCATCCCGGCGTACGGCCGCTGCAGTTCGCGCTGGCGGGCATCAACGCCCACATCGGGCACGACCTGGCGCTCGCCGTGGTGGACGCCTGCCGTGAACTCGGCTGCGACCCGGGCGACCTGGAGGACGAGTTCGACCGCGTGGGCGATCTCCTGTGCGCGCTGGAGGAGCGCATCCGCGAGGACCTGATGCCGGGTCCCGACCTGCTCCAGATCGCCGACCCGGTCACCCACCTGCTCGGCTCCTGGAGCCTGGACCGGGCCCGGGACGCGACCTGGGCCGCGGCCCGGGCGCTGTGGGCGCTGCGCCACTGCGACGACGTCGCCGAGGAGTTCACCGAGCGCCTGGACGCGGCGGTCGGCTTCGCGAGCCGCATGCTGCTGACCCCGTGCGGCGGCTGACGGGGCCGTTCCGGCCAACCTGCGCCGGGCCTCCCGAAACCGCGCCCCGGTCTCTGTAGGTTGAAGCGGCAACCGATCACGAAGGAGCTCACGACACATGGCTACTCGGCTCGGACTCGGTCTCCCGCAGAACCGGCAGTACGACCTCGGCAGGGACGTGCCCGACGTGGCGCGCACGGCCGAGCGGATCGGATACGACAGCCTCTGGGTCTACGAGCGCGCCCTCTACCCGGAGCCGGCCACCCAGGGTCTGTACGGCGTACCGGGACTGCCCTGGCCCGACTCCTACCGGGGTGTCGCCGAGCCACTGGTCACCCTCACGCTCGCGGCCGCCGCCACCGAACGCGTCGAGCTGGGCTCCAGTGTGCTGGTCGCACCGCTGCACCTGCCCTTCCAGCTCGCCAAGGCCCTCGCCACGCTGGACGCGGCGAGCGGCGGCCGGGTGCTCGCCGGATTCGGCACCGGCTGGTCCCACGACGAGTACGCGGCGGCGGGCGTGCGCCCCTTCGAGGAGCGCGGCAAGGTGATGGACGAGCTGATCGACGTGTGCCGGGCGGTGTGGGGCCCGGACCCGGTGGTGCACGACGGCCCGGTCAGCAGGATCGACTCGGCCGTGGTCGGGCCCAAGCCGGCCCGCCCCATCCCGATCCTCCTCGCCGGGTCCGGCAAGCGGGCGCTGCGCCGGCTGGTGGACCACGCCGACGGCTGGCTGCCGGTGGGCGCCGGGGTCGAGCAGATCGCCGCCCAGTGGGCCGAGCTGCAGGACCTGGCCGCCGAGCGGGGCCGTCAGCAGCCCATCCGGACGGTGCTGCGCGTCAACGCGGTCCACTCGGCCAAGCCGTACGACGGCGACGACCGCCGGCCGTTCCAGGGCGACGCCGACCAGATCGTGGCGGACCTGGTCCAGCACGCGGAGCTGGGTCTGGACGAGATCCTGGTCGATCTCCAGGCGGCCACGCGGGACGCGCAGGAGCTCAAGGACGTCGCCGCCGAGGTGTTCGAGAAGGCGCGGGCGGCCGGGGTCTGATCCGGCCGGCCACCCGCGCCCAGGTCCGCGTGCCCAGGTGGGTACCGGTCAGTCCTCGGGCAGTTCCACCGGAGCGATCTCGTCGTAGACGTCGCCGGGGCCCGGGTTGGTCGGGTCGGTCTCGCCGCCGAAGTGGTGCATGACGCCCCAGACCGCGTTCAGCGCGGTCTGGATCGCGCCCTCGGCCCAGCCGGCCGTCCAGGAGATGTCGTCGCCGGCGAGGAAGATGCCCCGCTTGTCCTCGGCCAGCGACTCCTGCATGAAGTGCGTGAACAGGCGCCGCTGGTAGCGGTAGTGACCGGGCAGGTTGGCCTTGAACGCGCCCATGAAGTAGGGCTCGTTCTCCCAGGAGACGGTCACCGGGTTGCCGATGATGTGCTTCCTGATGTCGACCTTCGGGTAGATCTCGCCGAGCGACTTCAGCATGACCTCCATCCGCTCGCTCGCGGACAGCGGCAGCCACTTCAGGCTGTCGTCGCACCAGGTGTACGACAGGCAGATCACGGCGGGCTTGTCCGGGCCGTCGTCCAGCAGGTACGTGCCGCGGGTCATGCGGTCGGTGAGCGTCATCGACATGACGTCCCGCCCCGTCTCCTCGTCCTTGTCCAGCCAGAACGGCCGGTCGACGGGCACGAAGAGCTTCGAGGACTCCATGTAGTGGGTGCGCTCGATGGCGGTCCAGTGGTCGATCGGGAAGAGCGAGTCGTCACAGGCGATCTTGGACAGCAGCATCCAGGACTGGGCGGTGAAGATCGCCGCCTGGTACGTGCGGATGTCGCCGTTCGCGTCCGTCACGGTGATCCGGTTGCCCGCGGTGCGGTGCAGCCGGGTCACGGCGGGGCGCGGTTCGCCGTCCGCGTGCAGGCTCTTCAGCGAGGTGCCGTACGGCCAGTGGACGATCTTCTCCGGCTCGCGCTCCCACAGGCGCAGCGGGAGCTGCTGGGACCCGCCGACGATGCCGCGGTGGTGGTCGTCGGCCTCGGTGTAGACGACCCGCAGGATCTCCAGGATGGAGTTCGGGAAGTCGGTGTCCCAGCCGCCGGTGCCGAAGCCGACCTGGCCGAAGATCTCGCGGTGCCGGAAGGACTTGAACGCCTCGGAGTCGCAGAGGAAGCCGTAGAAGGTCTGGTTGTCGAGTTTCTCGACGAGCTTCGCCCAGATCTCGCGGATGCGCGGCACGTCCCGCTCCCGCATGGCGCGGTTCATGTCGGAGAAGTCGGCGCCCTCTTCGAGGCACCTGTTCCAGGCCTCGGCGACGTCCCGGTACACCTGGGGCAGGTCGGCGACGGTCTCGGCGTAGTGCGACTCGCCCTTGAGGTCGACCACGGTCGACGGGGTCGCCTCGGCGAGCGGGTTCGGGAACGGCCGGGTCTCCAGGCCCACCATGTCGATGTAGTGCTGGAGCGCGGTGGAGGACGGCGGGAAGCGCATGGCGCCCATCTCGGCGGTCAGCGACTCGTCGCAGCCCTCGAAGCCCACGGTGCGCAGCCGGCCGCCGATCTGGTCGGCCTCGTAGACGACGGGCTTCAGGCCCATCTTCATCAGCTCGTAGGCGGCCACGATGCCGGACAGACCGCCGCCGATGACGGCGACCTCGGTGCCGTGCTCGGTCGCGGGTATCTGGCCGAGGCCCGCCGGGTGGGCGAGGAAGTCGTCGTAGGCGTAGGGGAAGTCCGGGCCGAACATGGTGATCGGCGGCTGCTGCTCGTCGGCGTGCTCGACGGCGTTGGGCACCGTGGACGTCATGGGGTACGGACTCCTTGCGCGGGGGTGGTTCGGGGAGGGCTCGTCGGGGGCGGACGGGTCCGGGGGGCCGGGTCAGGGCCCCGGTGGGGTCAGACCAGGGACCCGTACAGGCCGGGACGGCGGTCCTTCAGGTACGGGTTGGCCTCGCGGGAGGCGGCGAGGAAGGCGGGGTCGGCGTCGGCGACGATCAGCTCCTCGCCGCGGCCGGCGCGGCTGCGGGCGATCCCGTCGGGCCCGGCCAGGGCGGAGAGCCCGAAGAACTCGAACTCGCCCTCGTGGCCCACCCGGTTGACGTACGCGACGTACATCTGGTTCTCCCAGGCGCGCACCGGCACCAGGGACTCGGCGACGAACTGGAACGGGTGCATGTTCGCGGTCGGCACGACGAGCAGGTCGGTGCCGGCCAGGGCGTGGGCGCGCGCGTTCTCCGGGAACTCGACGTCGTAGCAGATCATGATGCCGACGGTCAGGCCGCCCAGCCGGGCCTGCACGAGGGACTGCTCGCCCGGGGTGAAGTGGTCGCGCTCGGCGCAGCCGAAGAGGTGGGTCTTGCGGTAGTTCGCGAGCCGGGTGCCGTCGGCGGAGATCAGCTGGGCGGAGTTGTACACCGTCTCGCCGTCGCGCTCCGGGTAGCCGTAGACGACGGCCAGGCCGTGCCGCCCCGCGATGTCCGCGACCGCGTCGGCGGAGTCGCCGTCGGCGGGCTCGGCGAGGCGGGCGATGTCGTCGCCGATCGCGTACCCGGTGAGGAACATCTCCGGCGCGGCCAGCAGCGCGGCGCCGGAGGCGGCGGCGCGGCCCGCGGCGGCGTCGAGGACCTCGAGGTTCTCGGCGACGGAGCCGGGGCGGCCGGAGCTCTGGAGCAGGGCGGTGCGCATGCGGGGTCCTCACCGGGGAAGCGGGGGGTTCTGGGCGGCCCGGCCGGGTTTTCGGGGGCCACGAAGACGGTACGGTCGCCGCGCTCGGCCGGACAAGCGGGAGCCGTTGCGCGCCTGTGCGCGGTTCGTTGCGTGGAGACCGGGCCGGGCGGCGATTCGTTGCGCGCGCCCGGTGCCGGTTCCGGTCCACCGCCGGACGCGGCCGGGCTCGGGTCCCCCACCTGCAGGGGGCTGCCGTGGCAGCCGCGGCTCCAGGCCGTGCCCGGCCCGGGGTCTACAGCTCCCGCAGCCGGTCCATGATCTCCCGCAGCAGCGCCGGATCGGTGGCGGGGCCGTCCGCCGTGACGCGGCTCGGTTCGCCGATGCGGACCAGGCCCGCCTCGGCCAGGTCGCCGAGCAGGACCCGCAGGACGGTCAGCGGCAGGTCGGCGTCGGCCGCCAGCTCCACGACCGGTCGCGGGCCGCGCCTGATGAGGTCGAGCAGGGCGGCGCGGGCGTGGTCGACGTCCGGTCCTGGGGTGCCGGTGTCCAGCGCGCTGACCGGGGACATCAGGTCGATGGGGTGCGCGCCCGAGGGCCGGGTGCGGCCGCGGGTCACCGTGTAGGGGCGCACCATCGACCCGGTCTCGTCCTCGTACCAGTGCTCGTCGCTCACCGGCGGGTCAGGAGGCCGAGCGGTCGGCGGCGTCCAGGTGGCGGCCGAGACGGCGGACGAGCAGGGCCATCTCGTGGGCGAGCTGTCCGACGTCGGTGCCCGCCTCGCTCAGCACGGCGAGGCGGCTGCCGTGCCCGGCGGGGGTGATGAAGAGGTAGGCGTCCTCCAGCATGACCATGGTCTGCCGCACTTCCCCAACCTCGAACCGCTCCCCCGCCGAGCGGGCGAGGCCGTGGAAGCCGGAGCAGACGGCGGCCAGGTGCTCGATGTCCCGTCTGCGCATGCCGTCCGAGCTGCTCAGCGCAAGACCGTCGGCGGTGAGCAGCACGGCCTGGCGGACGTGGTCCGTGCGGGCCACGAGGTCGTCGAGCAGCCAGCCGAGGTCCGTCCCCGGCGCGCCGGCGACCGGGGACGGGTTCTCGGGGTTCTGGTCGTCACCGTGCATCGTCGGTGTCCGTCCCTTCGTCGGCGTGGGTGGGCACTGCGTCCGCGTCGGTGGGGCCGGCGGCGTCGGTGACGCGGGTGATGCCGGTGATCGACTCGCCGCCGTCGGCGAGGCGGCCCTCTCCGTCGGGTCCGTCCGGGCCGCCGGCCGCGGGCAGGCCCTTGCGGCCGCGGTCCAGGCCTCGCTGGAAGGCGCCGAAGATCGCGCGCATCTCGTCGGCGCCGATCTCGCGGGCGGGCGCCGCGGCCCGTGGCGGCGGCTCCTCACGCAGCTCCCGGGCGAGGGAAGCCTGCCGGGTGCGGGTGGGCAGCACGGGGGCACCGGGCGCCTCCGGCGCCTCGGGCACGGCCCCGGCCGCGCTCCGCCGCCTCGACGGCAGCGCCACCGCGGGCTCGCCCGCCTCGGGCCGCTGCCCGGGGTGCGGCTGCGCAGCAGGGGGCCCGGGAGGGGGGTCAGCGGCGTCGGGTACTCTCCGCCGCCGCGACGGCAGCTCGGCCGCCTCCGGACGCCGCCCGCGAAACGGCAGCTCGGCACCGGGCTCCGGAGCGGCATCAGCGGCGGTGCCCTCACCACCAGCGGGATCGGCCCCGGCGACGGAGCCGGGGGCCTGCGCCGAACCGGCGCCCGCCTCCGCACCAGCAGTGGACGCGACACCGGCGACGGAGCGGGCCACGTTCCCCGCGCGGGCGCCGTCCACGGCCACCGCACCGGCACCGCTCCCAGCCGCACCCGCACCGGCCACCGCCCTCGGGCCGGGACCCGCAGCCGCGCCCAGGCCCACACCCCCACCGCCCGCACCCTCCACCTCGGCCAGGACCCCGCGGGGCAGCAGTACCACCGCCGTCGTGCCGCCGTACGGCGAGTCGCGGAGGGTCACGGTGATGCCGTGACGGGCGGCGAGGCGGCCAACGACGTACAGGCCGAGCCGGTCGTGGCGGGTGGGGTCGAAGGCGTCGGGGTCGGTGAGGGTGCGCTCGGCGTGGGCGCGCTGCTCGGCGTCGAGGCCGAGGCCGCGGTCGTCGATCTCCAGGACGAAGCCGCCGCCGACCCGCCCCGGGCGCAGGGTGACCTGGGTGTGCGGCGGCGAGAACACCGTGGCGTTCTCCAGCAGCTCCGCGAGCAGGTGGGCGATGTCGGCCACGGCGTCCGCCGCGACGGCGGTCTCGGGCATCGGCGGGACCACCACGCGGGTGTAGTCCTCGATCTCGCTCACCGCGGAGGCGACGACGTCCGCGACCGGCACGGGCCCGCGCCAGCGCCGGCCGGGCGCCGCCCCGGAGAGGATGATCAGGCTCTCCGCGTGCCGGCGCATACGGGTGGTCAGATGGTCGATGCGGAACAGCTGGCGCAGCACGTCGGGGTCGTCCGTGCGCCGCTCCAGCGTGTCGACCAGCTTGAGCTGGCGGTGCACCAGCGCCTGGTTGCGCCGGGCGATGTTGAGCAGCACGGCGAACAGGCCCCGGCGCAGGCCGGCCTGTGTGACGGCGGCCTCCACCGCGGCGTGCCGCGCGGTGTTGAACGAGCGGGCGACCTGCCCGATCTCGTCGTCCCCCGTCTCGTCGGCGGCGAGTGGCGGCGCCTCGGCGAGCGCGTCCACCCGCTCCCCCGCGCTCAGCCTGCGCATCACGTCCGGGAGCTGCCGGGTGGTGAGCACGTCCGCCTCGTCCCGCAGGGTCTCCAGACGGCGCGAGATGCGCCGGGCGCCGCGTACCGCGAGCCACAGGGACAGCGTCACGGCGGCGAGCCCGGCCGCGCCGACGACGGCGGCCCTGGTCAGCTCGTGATAGGCGAAGGCACGCCCGCGCGCGGCGGAGTTCTCGGCGGAGCGGGTGCACAGCCGCATGTAGCGCTGGACGGCCCGGTCGGTGGTGGACCGCCAGGTGTCGGCGGCGACGGCCTGCCCGGCCCGCCCGGCACCGGCCCGCAGCAGCGCGTCCTCGCCCCGCGCCAGCGCGCGGTAGGTGCCGTCGCTCTGGAACCGTACGAACAGGGCGCGCGAGTCGGCGGGCAGGTCGGGCACGTAGGTGCGCTCGAAGACGCGCCGGTCCTCGATCGTCGAGGTCAGCATGTCGTACTGCCGGTCGGTGAGGGTGCCGGCGGCGCGCGCCCCGGCGACCAGGGCGTCCTCCCGGGAGACGAACTCGCGGACCCGGACGAGTTCGGTGACGACCTGGGCCTCGCGGGCGAGCTGCCCGGCCTGGAGCGCGGTGAGCGTGGACTGCACGTCGAAGCCGGGCTCGACCAGCGCGCTGTAGGCGTCGACCGCCCGGTCCCAGGTGATGTCCCTGGCGAGCACGCGTTCGCGCAGTCCTTCGAGTCTGCCGGTGGCGGCGACCATGGTGTCCAGGGCCTGCCGCTGGCGGTCGGTGAGCCGGTCGCGGTCCCCGTCCCGGACCGCCTGGCGCAGGGCGTCGACGGCCCGGTCGGTGCGGCGCTGCTGGCCCAGCAGGTCTCCGGCGGCGGCCGTGCCGCGGCGGGTCCCGAGGTAGGCGGCGGACATCCGGCGCTCGATCTGGATCTGCCCGACGGCGGTGTCCACGGGGGTGCCGAAGTCCTCGTACACCCCCTGGAGCCGGATCAGCGCGCGCAGTTCGGCCGTGACCGACACCATGGCGAAGCTCCACAGCGCCATCAGGGCGACGGCCGGGGCGAGCGCGAGCGCCACGATCCGCGAGCGGACGGTGGTGGGACGGCCGAGGGGCCAGCGCATGGATACCTGCCGGTGTTACCAGTCGGTAGAAAGTCCGGCACAACCTACGGGATCATTACCGGCCACGCAATGGTGACCTTCGGTAACCCCTGGTCACCCGACGGGCAGGGTGAAGGTCGTGACGACCGCCGCGTGGTCCGAGGGCCACTCGTTGCCCGCCACGTCCGGCCAGGGCCGCGGGGTGCCGGTGACCAGCGTCCGGGAGTCGAGCACGGTCAGTCCGTGGTGCAGGACGTAGTCGATCCGGTCCTGCGGTTCGGGCCGCCCGCTGCCGTCCTCGTGCACCGGATGGACGGGCGACCAGGTGTGCCCGGGTTCGGCGGCGGGGTCGGGGTGGGCCTCGCGGAAGGAGTCGGCGAACCCCGCCTTCTCGGCCGCCTCGGTCACCGGCCACCGTACGTCCGGCCAGTCCAGGTGCGAGGGGCAGTTGAAGTCGCCGACGAGCACGACCGGGACGCCTTCGCGCGCGGACCCGGCGATACGGTCCAGCGCGTCCCGCAGCTGGCCGAGCCGCAGCTCCTCGTGGGCGGTCAGCTCGTCGGCCGGCAGTCCGTCGAAGGCGGCCTCGTACGGCCCGTACGGCGTGTAGTGCAGGTGTGCGGTCCAGACGTCGACCTCGTGGCCGGGTGCGACCGCGATCCGGACCCCGGCCGCGCCGTAGAAGCCCACGTCCGGGTCGCCGAAGCGGGCGGTGACGGGGTGGCGGCTGAGGATGCCGAGGTTCTCGCCGGCCCGGTGGTGGTGCCAGCCGAGGGCCTCGGCCAGCTCCTGGGCGGCCGTCCCGCCGGTCTCCTGGAGCCCGACGACGTCGGCACCGGCGGCGAGGACCGCAGCGACCTGCTTGGCGCGGTGATCGTCGACCTGGCTGCCGCCGAGCCACAGGTTCCAGCTCATCACGCGGAGCCGGGGCACGACCATGCGTTCCAGGCCGGCGGCCGTGACCCCGGTCAGGCTGTCCCGGACGGTCCGGCCGGGCGCCTCGGCGATCGGCGCGAGCGAGGGCACGGCCAGCACCGCGCACCCGGCCGCCTCGGCGGAGGCCACGCCGGTCGCGGTGTCCTCGACGGCGACGCAGGCCGCCGGGTCGACGCCGAGGTTACGGCAGGCGGCGAGGTAGGGGTCGGGGGCGGGCTTGGTGCGGGCGGTGTCGTCGGCGGTGACGGAGGTGGCGAAGCGGTGGGCGCCCAGCGCGTCGAGCACGACGTCGGCGACCGCCCGCGGGGACGCGGTGACCAGGGCGGCCGGGATCCGGTCGGCGGCGAGGGCGTCCAGCAGCTCGACGGCGCCGGGGCGGGGCACGACACCGGTGCGGACGCGCTCGGCGAACTCGCGGTGCAGGTCGGCGGCGAGCCGGGCGGCGGGCGTGCCGGTGGCCGTGGCGAGCCAGTGGGCGGTGTGCTCCACCGGGCGGCCGAGCACCTCCGGCTGGTCGGCGTCGGTCAGCGCGCGTCCGGCGACCTGTTCGACCGCCTCCCACCACAGGCGCTCGGTGTCCACGAGGGTGCCGTCCATGTCGAAGAGGACGGCCCGCAGCCGGGGGTGGGGGCGGTTGGGGGTGTGGGGGGTCACGTCGGGTCTTTCCTCACTTCTGGATGCGTTCGGCCACCAGCACCGGCCGCTCGGGCAGCGACACGGTGACGGCGGTTCCGGCGCCGAGGCCGGCGGCCTCGTGGGCGGGCAGGTCGGCCTTGGCCTCGGTGCCGTCGGCCAGCCGTACGGTGACCCGGACGACCGCGCCGAGGAAGGCCGTGGCGACCACCCGGGCGCCACCCCGCTCGTCGGCGCGCAGCCGTACGGCCTCGGGCCGCACCAGCACGTCCACCGGGCCGTCGGGCACCTCGCCGTCGGCCGGCAGCCGCTGCCCGAGCACGTCGGCGGTGCCGTCCTTCAGCACGCCCGGCAGCCGGCTCATGGTGCCCACGAACTCGGCGACGAAGGCGGTGGCGGGCCGGCCGTACAACTCGGCGGGCTCGGCGCACTGTTCGAGCCGGCCGTCCCGCATGACGGCGACCCGGTCGGCGACGGACAGCGCCTCCTCCTGGTCGTGGGTGACGAAAAGCGTGGTGATGCCGAGCTCCTGCTGGAGCCGGCGGATCTCCTCGCGCAGGGTGAGGCGCACCTTGGCGTCCAGCGCGGACAGCGGCTCGTCGAGCAGCAGCACCCGCGGGCGCAGCGCGAGGGCGCGGGCCAGCGCGATGCGCTGCTGCTGGCCGCCGGAGAGCTGGTGCGGGTAGCGGCCACCCTTGTCGCCGAGGCCGACCAGCTCCAGCAACTCGCCTGCACGGGAACGGCGTTCGGCGGTGCGGACGTTGCGCATCCGCAGCCCGAAGGCGACGTTGTCGAGGGCGTTCAGGTGCGGGAAGAGGCTGTACGACTGGAAGACCATCCCGGCGTCGCGGCGGTGGGCCGGGACCCGGGTGACGTCCTCACCGTCCACCAGGACGGCACCGGAGTCGGGGTGCTCGAACCCGGCGAGCATGCGCAGCGCGGTGGTCTTGCCGCAGCCGGACGGGCCGAGCAGGGCCAGGAACTCGCCGGGCCGGACGCTCAGGTCGAGTCCGTCGAGGGCGACGGTGGACCCGAACTCCCGCCGCAGTGAGCGGAATTCGACGGTGGCGGCCTTGACGGCCGTTGCCTTCTCGGGCGTGGTGACGGTCATGGCGGTTCATCCCCGGTCAGAAGCGGTTCGGGCGCGTCCGCCGCCGGCACCGGCGAGCGCGAGGAGCAGGGCCCAGGTGACGAGCAGGCTGAGCACGGACACGGCGACGGACATCTGGGCCTGCGACCCGCCGACGTCGTAGATCCACACGGCGAAGGGCCGGAAGCCGAGGAGCTGGGCGACGGTGAACTCGCCGAGGACCAGCGCCAGGGTGAGGAAGGACGCGTTCAGCAGGGCCCCGCGCAGGTTCGGCAGCACGGCCCTGACCAGCGCCCGCGGCCAGGAGGCACCGCAGCTGCGGGCGGCCTCGACCAGGGTCCGCACGTCGACGGAGCGCAGTCCGGCGTCCAGGGCGCGGTGGACGAAGGGCAGCGCCATGACGACGTAGGCGAGGACCAGGACCACCGGGAAGTTCTCGTTCTGGATCGCCACGAACGTCTGGAACAGCGGGGTCCGGGACAGGTGCTCCGGCCCCCACTTCAACACGGTGACGATCCCGGCGACGAACGCGATCGGCGGCACCACCAGCGGCAGCGAGCACACCACCTCGACCACCGGCCGCAGCCGGGGCGCGCCGAGCCTGAGCGCGACCGCCGCGGGCACCATCAGCAGCAGGACGACCGCGATGGTGGCGACGGCCAGTTCCAGCGAGAGCAGCAGGCTGGAGACGAAGCCGTCGGTGGACAGGATCCTCGTGTAGGCGTCGAACGTGACACCGTGCCCGGGCACGTCCACCGTGAAGATCACGGAGGCGGTGAGCGGCACCAGGAAGTACAGGGCTGCCAGGCCGAGGACGGCCCATCGCCACGGGGTCAGGCGTCGAGCCATCGGGCGCTCCGTCGTTGCAGGGGCAGGTACACGGCCATCACCAGGCCCGCCACCAGCACCATGTCGAGGCTGAGGGCGAGGGCGACGTTCTCCTGGCCGACCAGGACGTTGCCGGACAGGGCGTCGGCGATCTGCAGGGTGACCAGCGGGACCGCGCTGCCGACCATCGCGGCGGCGGTGGCGTAGGCGGCGAAGGCGCTGCCGAAGAGCAGCACCAGGCCGCCGAGCAGGGAGGGCGCCAGCACGTGCAGGGCCACGTGCCGCCAGTACTGCGCCCCGGTGGCGCCGTTGTTCAGCGCGGCCTCGCGCCACTGGGAGCGCAGGCCCTCCAGGGCCGGGGTGATGGTGAGGACCATGAGCGGGATCAGGAAGTAGAGGTAGACGAGGACCAGGCCCCAGAAGCTGTACAGGTCCCAGCCGCTGTCCTTCAGGCCGAGGCGCACGGTGAGCACGCCGGCGTTGCCGAGGGTGGCGACGAAGGCGAAGGCGAGCGGGACCCCGCCGAAGTTGGCGAGCACACCGGACGCGGTCAGCACGGCCTCGCGCAGCGCGCGGGAGCGGGAGCCGACCACGGCCTGGGCGAGGGGCAGCCCGAGCAGGGCGCCGAGCGCAGCGGAGACCGCCGACAGCTTGACGCTGCCGAGCAGCGCGGTGAGGTACGGGCCCTGGAGCGAGGTGGTGAGGTTGCCGGTGGTGTACGAGGTGGCGCCGGTGGCCGGGTCCTTGGCCGTGAAGGCGCCGTCCAGGACGGCCAGGGCCGGCAGTCCGAAGGCGATCGCCGTGAACACCAGCAGCGGCACCACGGCCAGCCAGCCGAGGGCGTGGCGCCGCCGCTTCGCCGGAGCGACGGGCGCCACGTCCGCGCGCGGGAGGGCGGCGGTCATCCGGAGACGGCCTTGCCCCAGCCCTGCGCGAGGGCCGTCTTGGCCTTGCTCTGCTGGTCCTCGGTCGGGAAGGCGGGCGTGCCGGTGACCTTCGGGAGCTTGGCGGCGGCTGTCTTGTCGAGGGTGCCGGCCTTGTCCATGGCGGTCATCAGGGCGGGGCGGGCGTAGCCCTTGAGCCACAGGTTCTGGCCCTCGGTGCTGTAGAGGTACTCCTGCCACAGGCGGGCGGCCGCCGGGTGCGGGGCGTCCTTGTTGACCGCCTGGGAGTAGTACTGCGCGTACTGGCCGTCGGCCGGGATGGAGACCTTCCAGTCCACGCCCTTGGACTTGAACTCGTCGGCGTAGCCGGCGTTCAGGTAGTCCCAGTCGATGGAGATCGGGGTCTCGCCCTTCTCGACGGTGGCCGGGGTGGACTCGACGGGCGTGTAGTTGCCGTTCTTCTTCAGCTTGGCGAAGAAGTCCAGGCCGGGCTGGATGTCGTCGAAGGAGCCGCCGTCGGCGAGGGCGGCCGCGTAGACGCCGCCGAAGGCCGAGCCGGACTTGGTGGGGTTGCCGTTGAGGGCGACCTGGCCCTTGTACTGCGGCTTGAGCAGGTCCTTGAAGGTGGTGGGGCAGGTCTTCACCCGCTTGGCGTCGCAGCCGATGGAGATGTAGCCGCCGTAGTCGTTGTACCAGCGGGCCTGCGGGTCCTTCTGCGCCTCGGGGAGGTCGCCGTAGGCGGCCACCTTGTACGGCGCGAGCAGGCCCTGCTGGGCGGCGCCGAGGGCGAAGGAGCTGCCGAGGTCGAGGACGTCGGGCGCGCGGTCCTGGCCCTTCCTGGAGGTGACGGCGTTGATCTCGTCCTGGCTGGAGCCGTCGGGGCTCTCGTCCTCGATCTTGATGCCGTACTTCTTCTGGAAGCCGTCGATGATCGCGCCGTAGTCGGCCCAGTCCCGGGGCACCGCGATGATGTGCAGCTTCCCCTCCTTCCTGGCCGCCGCGACCAAGGCGTCCAGGCCGCCGAAGTCGGCCGCCGAGGTGGCGGTGGCGGCGTTCTTGCCGGTCTTGGTGGTGCTGGCCGCGTTGTCGGGGGCGGCGCCGCAGGCGCTCAGCGCGAGCGCGGCGACGACGGCGAGGGAGCCGCCGAGGACGGCGTTTCTCGGCAGGGACACGGTCACGGTCTCTCCAGGGGGCGCACGAGGGTGAGGTGGAGCGAAACTTGTCTGAACAAGTTGGCCTCAGTACGCCCGGCGTCGATGTCCCGTCCATGAACGCCGGTGAAACACCGGCCCCTGATTCCCTGCACACTTCCGGCCGCAACCGATCATGCTCGGCTGTCGACTAGGCTGGTCACGCTGTGCACAGCGGCCTACGCAGAGGGGAAGCATGACGGCGCGACACGAGGAGATCGCGGACGAGCTGCGCCGCGCGATCGACCGGGAGGAGTACACGGTCGGCAGCCGGCTGCCCTCGGAGTCGGAACTGGCCGCGCACTACGGCGTCTCGCGCGGCACCGTCCGCCAGGCCGTCGCGGCGCTGACCGCCGAGGGGCTCATCGGGTCCCGGCAGGGCGCCCGCCGGGTGGTGCTGGCCGGCCGCCCCAACCAGAGCTTCGCGGAGCTGCGCAGCTTCGCCCAGTGGGCGCGGGCCATGGGCCGGGAGGCGACCGGCCGTGTGGTGACCCAGGAGTACCGCCCGGCCGGCCACGAGGACGCCGTACGCCTGCAGCTGGCCGTCGGTGTCCCGGTGCTGCACGTGCTGCGGGTACGCGGCCTGGACGGCGAGCCGGTGCTGCTGGAGCGGACGGTGTACGCCGACTGGATCTCCCCCGCGGTCGAGGCGATCGAGCCCGACTGCGCCTCGGTCACCCAGCGTCTGTACGACGACACCGGTCTGGTCTTCGCCTACGGGGAGCACGTCATCGACGCGGTGGCCTCCGGCGCGCTGGACGCCGAGCTGCTCGGGGTGCGCCGGACGAGTCCGCTGCTGCGGGTGCGGCGCGTGACGACGACGCGCGAGGGGCGCCCGGTGGAGTGGTCGGACGACCGCTACCGGCCGGACGCGGTGAGCTTCAGCGTGCACAACTCGATCGGGAACAATCCGCTCGCGCGGAAGAGGGCGGAATAGCGCCCGCGAGCCTCGACCGTCGCCGGGCGCGGGCCCGCTGTGGCGGTTCGCGCAGTTCCCCGCGCCCCTGGGAGGGCGCGCGCTCGTCGCCAGGTGCGGGTCCGCTGTGGTTGCCCGCGCAGTTCCTCGCGCCCCTGGGCGTGCTCGGTCTGCGGCTTGCCGGCTAGCCCGGGGCGCCGGAGGAGAAGCGGCGCAGGAGGGGGGACAGGACCAGGACCGACTTGGTGCGTTCCACGAAAGGCTCGCCCGCGATGCGCTCCAGGACGCGTTCGAAGTGGCGCATGTCGGAGGCGAAGACCTGCACGACCGCGTCCGCCTCGCCGGTGACCGTCGACGCGGCCACGACCTCCTGGTAGCGCTCCAGGCCGCGCTGGATGGTCTCCGGCGAGGTGTTGCGCCGGCAGTAGATCTCGACGAACCCCTCGGTCTCCCAACCGAGGGCCGCCGGGTCCACCCGGACGGTGAAGCCGGTGATGGCTCCGGTGGCCCGCAGCCGGTCCACCCGCCGTTTGACGGCGGGGGCCGACAGGCCGACCATCTGCCCGATGTCCGCGTAGGAGCGGCGGGCGTCCTCGGCGAGGGCGTGCACGATGCGTTCGTCGAGATCGTTCAGCACGGGCGGTGGTTCACTTCTCCGGTTCGGTCACTTCTCTGCCGCCGGCACGACGTCCGGGGCGGCGGTCGCGAGGCGGGAACGGCGGTAGCCGTACCCGAAGTAGAACACGAGCCCCACGGCCATCCAGACTCCGAACACGACCCAGGTCACGGCGGACAGGCTGCCCATCATCCACACACAGAAGGCGAAGCCCAGCGCGGGCAGCACCGGCGACAGCGGGACGCGGAAGGTGCGCTCCATGCCCGGGCGGGTCCGGCGCAGCACCACGACGGCGACGTTGACCAGAGCGAAGGCGAACAGCGTGCCGATACTGGTGGCGTCGGCGAGCTGGCCCAGCGGGACGGCGGCGGCCAGGACACCGCAGAACAGGGAGACGATCACCGTGTTGGCGCGCGGGGCGCCGGTCTTCGGGTGCACCCTGGCGAAGATCTTGGGCACCAGACCGTCGCGCGACATCGCGAAGAGGATGCGGGTCTGGCCGTAGAGCACGGTGAGGACGACGCTCGCGATGGCGATGACGGCGCAGAAGGCCAGCAGCGTGCCCCAGAAGCTCTGGCCGGTGACGTCCTTCATGATCTGGGCGAGCGCGGCCTCGGAGTCGTTGAACTGCCGCCACGGCTTCGCGCCGACGGCGACCGCCGCGACCAGCACGTACAGGGCGGTCACGATGACCAGGGACAGCATGATGGCGCGGGGCAGGTCGCGCTGGGCGTTCTTGGCCTCCTCACCGGCGGTGGAGGCGGCGTCGAAGCCGATGTAGGAGAAGAACAGCGTGGCACCGGCCGCGCTGACGCCCGCCATGCCGAGCGGCATGAAGTGCGCGTAGTTGCCGGACTTGAAGCCCATGAAGCCGATGGTGCAGAACAGCACCAGCGCGGCGATCTTCACGCACACCATGATGGTGTTGGCCCGCGCGGACTCCTTGGCACCGCCGAGCAGGAACACCATGGCGAGGATGACGACGATCAGGGCCGGCAGGTTGAAGACGCCGCCGTCGACGCCGGGCGGGTTCGCCAGGGCCTTCGGGATGGTGACGCCGATGGTGCCGTCCAGCAGCTCGTTGAGGTACTCGCCCCAGCCGACCGCCACGGCGGCCACCGAGACGCCGTACTCCAGCAGCAGGCACCAGCCGCAGACCCAGGCGATGAGTTCGCCCATGGTCGCGTACGCGTACGAGTACGAGGATCCGGCCACCGGGATGGTGCCCGCCAGCTCGGCGTAGGACAGCGCCGAGAACAGCGCGGTGAGGCCGGCGATCACGAAGGAGAGGGTGACGGCCGGGCCCGCCTTCGGCACGGCCTCGCCGAGGACGACGAAGATGCCGGTGCCCAGCGTGGCACCGATGCTGATCATCGTCAGCTGCCACAGTCCGAGGGAGCGGCGCAGCGACCCTCCCTCACCCTGGCCGCCCTCCGCGACCAGGCGTTCGACGGGCTTGCGTCGCATGAGGCGCGCGGCGACGCCCGGGGACGCGGGGGCTGCCGTTCTCTCGTTCTGCGGGGGTGCGCCTTGGTCGAGCACGCGCGGGCTCCTTATCGCTGCCGGTCGATGCGGGCGGGGACGGGCGGGAGCCCCGCAGGGGCAGGGACCCGCCGAGCGGAGTCCCCGCCGCGCCACGTACAGCGCAGCACACTACGGGGGACCGCTTCACGGGCGTAATGCAGCAACCTTGCGCGCCCGGGCATCATCCTTGCGTTCATCCGCCCGGAACGCCGATTCGTTGCGCCCACGCTCACGACCGTTGCGCAACCCCCTCACCAGCGCCTTTTACGGAGTCTTGAGGAGCACGGCGCGGCGTACGGACCGGCGCGCCACCGCACGGGCCCCGGGAACGCCGACGGCCCCCGCGCCCTCCCGGTCGGGAAGGGGGCGAGGGCCGTCGGCCGGGGCGGCACGGGCCGGCCCGCGGCGGCTCAGCTCCAGCTGGCGTGCAGCGGCTTGCCCTCGGCGTAGCCGGCGGCGCTCTGGACGCCGACGATGGCCTTCTCGGCGAACTCCTCCAGGGAGCCGGCGCCGGCGTAGGTGCAGGACGAGCGGACACCCGCGATGATCGAGTCGATCAGGTCCTCGACACCGGGACGGGCGGGGTCCAGGAACATGCGCGAGGTGGAGATGCCCTCCTCGAACAGCGCCTTGCGGGCCCGGTCGTACGACGACTCCTCCGAGGTGCGGTTGGCCACCGCGCGCGCGGAGGCCATGCCGAACGACTCCTTGTACAGGCGGCCGCCCGCGTCCTGCTGGAGGTCGCCCGGGGACTCGTAGGTGCCCGCGAACCAGGAGCCGACCATCACGTTGGACGCGCCGGCCGCGAGGGCCATGGCCACGTCGCGGGGGTGGCGGACACCGCCGTCGGCCCACACGTGCTTGCCGTACTTGCGCGCCTCGGCGGCGCACTCCAGGACGGCGGAGAACTGCGGCCGGCCCACGCCGGTCATCATGCGGGTGGTGCACATGGCGCCCGGGCCGACACCGACCTTGACGATGTCCGCGCCGGCGTCGATCAGGTCCTTGACGCCCTCGGCGGAGACGATGTTGCCCGCCGCGATCGGCACCTGCGGGTCGAGCGCGCGGACCAGCTTGATCGCGCTGATCATCGACTCCTGGTGGCCGTGCGCGGTGTCGATGACGAGCGTGTCCACGCCCGCGTCGAGCAGCTGCTTGGCCTTGCCGGCCACGTCGCCGTTGATGCCGACGGCGGCGGCGACGCGCATCCTGCCGCGGCTGTCGACGGCCGGGGTGTACAACGTGGCGCGCAGCGCGCCCTTGCGGGTCAGGATGCCGGCGAGCCTGCCGTCCTTGTCCACGGCGGGCGCGTAGCGGCGGTTGTGGGTGTCCAGGGTGGTGAACGCCTCGCGCGGGTCGATGTCCGCGTCGAGCAGCAGCAGGTCCTTGGACATGACCACTTCGAGCTGGGTGAAGCGGTCGACGCCGCTCAGGTCGGCGTCCGTGACCACGCCGACGGGGCGCTGCTGGTCGTCGACGACGACACCGGCGTTGTGGGACCGCTTGGGCAGCAGCGCGAGGGCGTCGGCGACGGTCTGGTGCGGGGCCAGCACGATCGGGGTGTCCAGCACCAGGTGGCGGCTCTTGACCCAGGAGACGACGTCGGTGACCACGTCGATCGGGATGTCCTGCGGAATGACCACCAGGCCGCCGCGCCGGGCCACCGTCTCGGCCATGCGGCGGCCGGCGATGGCGGTCATGTTGGCGACGACGAGCGGGATGGTGGTGCCCGTGCCGTCCGGCGAGGAGAGGTCCACGCCCTGACGCGAGCCGACCGCGGAGCGGCTCGGCACCATGAAGACGTCGTCGTACGTCAGGTCGTACGCGGGCTGGATGTCATTGAGGAAACGCACGTGCCGCACATCCCAGTCGATCAGAGGTGACCCCCCGACGGGTGCGCCAGGGGGAAAGAAGCACGTACTTCATTCTCCCATGACGCACGCGCTGTCCGGCCCTCACAGAACCTCCAGGCCCGGCGGAGAGGGGCTAGGAGGATCCTCCAAGGGCCAGGACGACGGCGAGCCGGGGCGTGCGGTCGACGGCCTCGGCGAACACGTCCTGCGCGGTCTGCCACTCGCCGGGGGCCGCGTCCGCGTACGGCCGCCAGCCCCGCACGACGACCAGCATCCCGCGCTCGACGGCGGTCCCGGGCCACACCGTGTGGTCGCCGAGGGAGTCCGCGAGCGCGTCCCAGTTGCGGCCGAACCAGTCGGGCAGCGCCAGCGCCCGGGCGGCGCGGTCCATCAGGCCGGCCTTGTCGGTGACGCCCGTGAGGTCGAGGGTGACCACGAGCCGGTCCGTCAGGTCTTCGCTCATCTCAGCACCGCCCGGAACGAGTTGTAGTGGTCATCCGTGTAGTAGACCTCCCCGCGCCGGCCGGTGACGAGCCGCCGCGCCCCGCGGTCGTGCGCGCCGGGGGTGGGCACCGTGTACTCGTGGTAGTAGCCGCGCGGGTGGCCGGGCAGCAGCCGCTCCAGGTTCCCGAAGACGATGCCGTCCCTGGCGTACGGGAAGGGTCCGCCCCGGTCGATGAGGGCGAGGGTGCGCCGGGCCTCGGCCGGGAGCCGGGACTCCGGCACGGTGGCCGTGCCCCGGGCCCATGCGGGCGTGGACACGCCCGAGGCCGGCGCGGTGCCCGCGGTCGTGCCCGGGTCCGTGCCGGGTGAGCACCCCGCCAGCAGGGCGCACAGGCAGACCAGCAGCCCCGCGAGGGCGCGCAGGAGCCGCGGCAGCCGCGGGAGCGGTCGGGGGGCGGGACGGGGCAGCATGCCGCCGATGCTGCCACGCCCGTCCCGTCACGTCCGCCGTGCGACCCACCGCGGGTCCGTCATGCCCGCCGGCGACCCACCGGGGGGACCCGTCAGGTGCGGCGCGCGGACTGTCGCGGAGCTGCCTCAGTGACCGTCCGGGTCCGCCCGGCTGAGGGCGGGCTTCGGGGTCGGGCCCGCCGTCATCAGGTAGTCGGCCGCCGAGGTGTCGGTCACCAGGCTGGTGACCAGACCCGAGCGCAGCACCGCGTCGATCGCGGACGCCTTGCGCTGGCCGCCGGCGATCGCCACGACCTCCGGGATACGGCGCAGCTGGTCGGTCTTGACCGTGATGCACCGCTCCCCCAGGTCGCGCCCGATCCGGCGGCCCTCGGCGTCGAAGAGGTGCGCGGACATCTCGGCGGCGACACCGAGCGACGCGTAGTGCGCGCGCTCCTCGTCGCTGAGCATGTCGTGCACGGTCGAGATGCCGGGCTCCCAGGAGCCGATGGAGACGCAGGCGACCGTGACCTTGTCGAAGTACTCGAAGGCCCGGGCGATGCCGGTCTGGTGGCGCAGCGCCCCGGCGGTGGCCGCGTCCGGCAGCAGCATCGGCGCGTAGATGGGGTGGGCGTCGCCGCCCGAGACCTGGGCGGCGCGGCGCACCGCCTCGACCGAGCCGCGCTCGGCGGTCCCGGCGTCGTACACGCCCGTCAGCTGCACCACCGTGCACGGCGGCAGCCGGTCGAGCGCCGCCGCCATGTGGATGGTGGAGCGGCCCCAGGCCAGGCCGAGCACGTCCCCCTCGTTGACGAGCTCGCCGAGCAGGTCGGCCGCGACCTCGCCCAGGTTCTCCGGGTCGGGGGTCTCCTCCGCCTCGGCCGGGGACTCGACCACGACGGCGTGCCTGAGGCCGTAGCGGGCGCGGAGCGCGTCGGAGCGCTCTGCGTCCAGCTCGGCCGGGACGCGGATCTCGATCCGAACGAGATCCCGTTCGAGGGCGGTCTCCAGGACCCGGGCCACCTTGAAGCGGCTGACGCCGAACTCCTCGGCGATCTGGATCTTGGACTTGCCCTCGAGGTAGAAGCGGCGGGCCATGGCCGCCGCCTGCACCAGCTCAGCGGGTCCCATCCGCATGGCTGACCGGCCCGCCGACATACCCGACACGGCGATCTCCTCACTGCTGTTCACACTCTGGATTCGCCGTTCATCCTTGCAGATCCGGCGCGACTGCTCCGCCCTGATGGGCGGCCTACATTCAACCGTTCACATAGCCGTGGCTCAGTGGTCGCATGCCCAGGATGCCTGGGCGGTGGCCGCGTCCGCCTGGTTGCGCAGTGCACGTACCGCCTCCGCCGGGTCCTTCGCCCCGTAGACCGCCGACCCGGCGACGAAGACGTCCGCCCCCGCGTCCGCGCAGCGCTCGATCGTGGAGGCCGACACACCGCCGTCGACCTGCAGCCACAGCTCGAGTCCGTGCTTGCCGATCAGCTCGCGGGTGCGGCGGATCTTGGGGAGCATGATGTCGAGGAAGGCCTGGCCGCCGAAGCCCGGCTCGACCGTCATGATCAGCAGCATGTCGAGCTCGGGGAGCAGGTCCTCGTACGGCTCGATCGGCGTCGCGGGCTTGAGCGCCATGGAGGCGCGGGCGCCCTTGGCGCGGATCTCCCGGGCGAGCCGTACGGGCGCGGCCGCCGCCTCCACGTGGAAGGTGACGGAGGAGGCGCCCGCCTCGACGTACTGGGGGGCCCAGCGGTCCGGGTCCTCGATCATCAGGTGGCAGTCCAGCGGGGTGCCCGTGGCGCGGGCCAGTGACTCCACGACCGGCACGCCGAGCGTGAGGTTCGGGACGAAATGGTTGTCCATGACGTCGACGTGGAGCCAGTCGGCTCCCTCGACCGCCCGCGCCTCGTCCGCGAGGCGGGCGAAGTCGGCGGACAGGATGCTGGGGTTGATCTGCGCGGCCATGCCCCAAGCCTGCCATGTCGCTGCGCTCGGCAGTAACGGTGGTCTGTCGCGGTTGGGCTACGGCTGCCGGCCGGTGGGGGCTGGTCGCGCAGTTCCCCGCGCCCCTTGACGAGTTTCGGCTGCCGGCCGGTGGGGGCTGGTCGCGCAGTTCCCCGCGCCCCTGAGGTGGGGACAGCCGGCCGGGAGCATCGGTGTCCTGGGGGCGCGCCTCTTCTCGGGTCAGGCGGTGCGGCGGATCAGGGACAGGTACATCGCGTCCGTGCCGTGCATGTGGGGCCAGAGCTGGATGTCCGGGCCGTCGCCGAGGGCGGGGACGTTGGGAAGGAGGGGGCGGGCGTCGACGAGTTCGGTGTCGGGGTACTGCTTGAGCACGTCGGCGACGACCGCCCTGGTCTCGGCGAGGTGCGGGGAACAGGTGGCGTAGCCGACGATCCCGCCGACCCGCACCGAGTCGAGCGCGGTGCGCAGCAGGGCGCGCTGCAGCGGGGCGAAGTTCTCCAGGTCCTCCGGGCGTCGCCGCCACCTGGCCTCGGGCCGCCTGCGCAGGGCTCCCAGGCCGGTGCAGGGCACGTCCATCAGCACCCGGTCGAAGGTGCCGGGCCGCCACGGCGGCCGGGTGCCGTCGGCGGCGATCACCTGGTACGGCCCCGGGTTGCCGTCCAGGGCCTTGGCCACCAGGCCCGCCCGGTGCGGCTGCTTCTCGGAGGCGAGCAGCACGGCGCCGCGCTCGGCGGCGAGGGCGCCGAGCAGCGCCGCCTTGCCGCCGGGGCCCGCGCACCCGTCGAGCCACGCGCGGTCCGGACCGTCGAGCGGGGCGTTCGCGAGCGCGAGGGCGACCAGCTGGCTGCCCTCGTCCTGCACCCCGGCCCGCCCCTCGCGGATCGCCTCGACGGCTCCGGGCTCGCCGCCCTCGGTGAGCCGCACGGCGTACGGGGACCAGCGCCCCGGCACGGCGGCCTCCTCCCGGAGCAGCTCGTCCGTCGTGGCCCGGCCCGGCCGGGCCACCAAGGTCACCTCGGGCCGCTCGTTGTCCGCCTCCAGCAGGTCCTCGATGCCGGCGCGGCCGCCGCCCAGGGAGTCCCACAGCGCGGAGACGACCCAGCGGGGGTGCGAGTGCACGACGGCGAGGTGGTCCTCGGGGTCCTCGTCGTAGGGCGGCGCGACCTTCTCCAGCCAGCCGTCCAGGTCGTTCTGCGCGACCTTGCGGAGCACGGCGTTGACGAACTTGGCCCGCCCGTCGCCCAGCACGACCCGTGCCAGCTCGACGGAGGCGGACACCGCCGCGTGCGTCGGGATCCGGGTCCCGAGCAGCTGGTGCGTGCCGAGGCTCAGCACGTCGAGCACCGGTGGGTCGACCTCGCGCAGCGGCCGGTCCACACAGGCCGCGATGACGGCGTCGTACGTGCCCTGCCTGCGCAGCGTCCCGTACACCAGCTCGGTGGCGAGGGCGGCGTCCCGCGCGTCGAACTTGTCCGGCCCCTCCTTCTCGCGCGCCTTGCGCAGCAGCGGGGGCAGCACCAGGTTGGCGTACGCGTCGCGCTCGTCCACGGCGCGCAGCGCCTCGAAGGCGAGGATGCGGACGGGGTCCTTCTGGGGACGGCGGTAGGGCTTGGCGGGCCGGTGCGGCCGCCGGGACTGCTCGCTCACGAAAAGGTGCTCCGGATGGGAAGAAGGGGGTGCGGTTCCCAGCGTACGTCGCGACGCGGTCACCCCCGCCGCCCGGGGCGGAGCGGGCGGCCGCCGTCGCGGCGGGCGCTCAGCCGCCGACGTGCTCGCCCTCGGCGATGCGCACCCCGCGCGCCCAGTCAGCCGCCCGCATCGGCTTCTTGCCCTGCGCCTGCACCCAGAGCAGCTCGACGGCGTAGGAGCCGGTGCCGACGTGCACGCTGTTCTTGCCGACGGCGAGCTGCCCGGGGGTGAGGTCGGTGCGCTCGGGCACCGGCACGGCCTGGACGATCTTGAGCCGCTCGCCCCGGAACGTGGTCCAGGCGCCGGGGGCCGGGGTGCAGCCGCGCACCACCCGGTCCACGCGCAGCGCGGGCGTGGCCCAGTCCACCTGGGCGTCCTCGACGGTGATCTTGGGCGCGAGGGTGATGCCCTCCGCCGGCTGCGGCACCGCCTTCAGGGTGCCGTCCTCGATGCCGTCCATGGTGGCGGCCAGCAGTCCTGCGCCGGCGAAGGCGAGCCGGGTGAGCAGGTCACCGCTGGTGTCGGTGGGCCGGATCTCCTCGGTGACCGTGCCGTAGACGGGGCCGGAGTCGAGGCCCTCCTCGATGAGGAAGGTGGCGGCACCGGTGATCTCGTCGCCCGCCATCAGGGCGTGCTGCACGGGCGCGGCCCCGCGCCAGGCGGGCAGCAGCGAGAAGTGCAGGTTGACCCAGCCGTGCGCCGGGATGTCCAGGGCGGCCCTGGGCAGCAGCGCGCCGTAGGCGACGACCGGGCAGCAGTCCGGGGCGATCTCCCGGAGCCGCTCCAGGAACGCGGGGTCCCGCGGCCTGACCGGCTTCAGCACCTCGATGCCGGCCTCCGCCGCCCGTTCGGCCACGGGCGAGGCGACCAGCCTGCGTCCGCGCCCTGCCGGTGCGTCGGGCCGCGTGACGACGGCGGCGACCTCGTGCCGCCCGGAGGCGATGAGGGCGTCCAGGGCGGGAACGGCGACCTCGGGGGTACCGGCGAAGACCAGCTTCATGGGCGGGATCGGGCCTCTCGGGCGGGGGTTGGACGGGCAGCGCACCAGTCTATGGCCCGCGCCTGACCACCGCCCCGCCGGCCACGGGCGGAGGGCTCCCCGGGAGCGGTGGTGCACGAAGGGGAGGGCGGCGTACGCATATGCCTGTACGCCCCCAGCCCGTGACCAGCGGAGCGCCTACGCGTTGGTCAAGAAAGAGTTGACCACATCGGGCCGCTTTCGCGGGCCCAGTTCCTTTCAACGCCGGTTCGAGAGGCTTGTTCATGGCCGACCACGCAACCCACGACGCCCAGGCCCGGGCCAGCCTGCACTTGCTGGTGCGGGACATCGAGCGGGTCCGCCGGCAGGTGGACGCACTGCGCACGCTCACCGCCCAGCTGGGCAACGTCTACCGTCCCCGCCGCTCCGGCCCCTCCACGGGCTTCGTCGTCTACGGACGGGCACCCGCCCCGACGGTCCGCCTCGCCCAGGAGCTGCGGGACAGCGTCGAGACGCTGGTCACGGCCGCCGTGGACTTCGACCGCTCGCTGGGCTTCTCCTGGGACGCGGTGGGTTCGGCGCTCGGGGTCACCAAGCAGGCGGTGCACCGCCGTTACGGCGCCCGCCGCGCCGCCACCCAGGCCGCCGCCGAGACCGAGCGGGCGACCGAGCCGTCCGGCACCCGGACCCTCAACCCCGCGCTGCCCGCACTGCCCGCACTGCCCGCGGTCCCGACGGTGCCCGCCGCCCGCTCCATGCCCACCCAGCCCACCGCGGGCAGCCCCACCCTCCGCGAGGACCCCCGTCCCACGGCCTTCCCGGGCCCCCGCAACGGCTGACCGGCACCGGCCACCCCGCCCTCCCGGCCCCCTCCGGGAGGGCACCGAAAAACACCGCCCAAGCATCCCCACCCAGGGGCGCGGGGAACTGCGCGCCCAGCCCCCACCACCCCGCACCCAAAACGCCCCCCCCCCCGCCGGGACGGCACCCTCAGCCGATGTCGGGCGGATCGATCCGCACCCGCACCGCTTCCCCCGCCCCCCGCGCCATCCGCGCCGCCTGGGCCGTCTTCAGGGCGGCGGCCAGCGCGGAGCCGCTGCCCGGCGGCACCCGGACCAGCGCCCGCTCCCAGTGCTCGCCCGGCGGGGGCGCGCCCGGTCTGCGGGGCCGGCCGGGGAGGGTCGGCGGCACCGGCACCGGACCGAGCACCTCGGCGTCCTGCGGCAGCTGTGCCGCGCCCAGGAACTCGGCCACGGCCTCGCCGGTCCCCGAGACGGCCGCCATCCGGGACACCGGCGGGAAGCCCAGCTCGGCCCGCTCGGCCAGTTCCCGCACCGCGTGACCGACGGGGTCCCACCGCACCAGCGCCTGCACCGGCCGCAACGTCGGCTCGGCCACCACGACGACGGTCCCGTGCTCCCCCTGCGGCCGCACCAGGGCACCGGCCGCGATCCACCGGCGCAGCGCGTCCTCCCCGGCCCGCAGGTCGGGCCGGCCGAGCATGGCCCAGCCGTCCAGCAGCAGGGCGGCCGCGTAGCCGCCCTCGGCGACCGGCTCGGCCCCCGGGGTGCTCACGACCAGCGCGGGCGTGCCCGGCACGGTGTCCAGCACGTGCTCACGCCCCGAGGTGCGCACCGGCACGGCGGGGAACGCCCGCCCCAGCTCCTCGGCGGTCCGCCTGGCCCCGACCACCTGGGCGCGCAGCCGGAAGCCGCCGCACTCGGGGCAGTGCCAGGCCGCCTCCTCGCGCCCGCACCAGCCGCACGTCAGCGCTCCCGCGTCCCGCGCCTCCAGCGGCCCGGCGCAGTGCCGGCACCGGGCCGGCGCCCGGCACCGGTCGCACGCCATGCGGGGCACGTACCCCCGGCGGGGCACCTGGACCAGCACCGGTCCGTGCCGCAGCCCCTCGCGGACCGCCTGCCAGGCGAGGGTGGGCAGCCGGGCGGCCCGGGCGGCCTCGTCGCGCGCGAGGTCCTCGTCGCCGACGGTGCGCACCAGGGGCGCGGCCCGCCGTACCTCCTCGCGCCCGGCGACCAGGGGCCGCGCCCAGCCGCTCTCCACCAGTTGCGCGGCCTCGACCGTGCAGCTCCACCCGCCCAGCAGGAAGGCGCACCGGTCGAGGGCGGCGCGCAGCAGCAGCACGTCGCGTGCGTGCGGCTGGGGGGCGTGCTGCTCGCTGTGGCTGTCGTCGCCGTCGTCCCAGATGGCGACGAGCCCGAGGTCCCGCACGGGGGCGAACATGGCGGCCCGCGTCCCGACCACGGCCCGTACGGCGCCGCGCCGGACCGCCAGCCACTGCGCGTACCGCTTCTCGGGTCCCGCGTCGGCGGTGAGCAGGGCGTGCCGGCCCTCGCCCAGCAGCGCGGTCAGCGCGGCGTCGACCCGCGCCGCGGCCCGTCCGTCGGGGACGACGACGAGCGCGCCGCGTCCCGAGGCGAGCGTCGCGGCGACGGCCCGGGCCAGCTCATCGCTCCACTGCGGGCCCGGCAGGGCGCTCCACACCGCCCTGGGCGCTCCCCCGGCGGCCAGCGCGTCCAGGAAGGCGCCCCCGTGCTCGTACCGCGTCCAGGACCCGGCGCCGGGCGCGGACGGCGCCGGCAGGGGTTCGGGCGAGGGGCGTCGCTCGGCGCGGGCGCTGCGCGGCGGGACGGCGAGTTGCAGCACGTCGGCGAGGCTGCCCGCGTACCGGTCGGCGACGGCCCGGGCGAGCCCGAGCAGTTCCTCGCTCAGCACCGGCTCGGGCGACACGACCTGGGCGAGGGCGGCCAGCGGTCCCGCGTAGTCGGACTCGGCCCGCCGCTCGACGAGGTACCCGTCGATGAGCCCGCCGCCCTCCCGGCGCCCCTCGCGCACCCGGCCCCGGCCGGCCCCGAACCGCACCCGCACCCGCACCCCGGGCTGTGCGTCGGCGTCCATCTCCTCGGGCACCGCGTAGTCGAAGTACCGGTCGAGGTGCAGCACGCCCTTGTCGACGAGCACGCGGGCGACCGGCAGGTCCTTGGCGAGCGCGGCCCCGCGCCAGGTCCGGGGCTTGGCCCGGGGCACGTCGGCCCGGCGGACGGTCTCCCGGATGAGCGCGAGCTGCTCCGGCGGCGCCCCTTCGGCCCCGCCGTCCGTGCCGTCCCCGCCGTCCCGGGGCGCCCCGTTCTCGCTGCTCACGCTTGCATTCTTACCAAACGGCACCGACAACCGGACCGGACGGCCGAGGCCCGGCCCCCGTGCGGGGACCGGGCCTCGGTGGATGATCCGTGCGGGTTACAGACCCTTACAGACCCACGGCCTTGCGCAGGGCCTCCACGCGGTCCGTGCGCTCCCAGGTGAAGTCGGGCAGCTCGCGGCCGAAGTGGCCGTACGCCGCCGTCTGGGCGTAGATCGGGCGGAGCAGGTCGAGGTCGCGGATGATCGCGGCCGGACGGAGGTCGAAGACCTCGTCGATGGCCTTCTCGATCTTCTCGGCCTCGACCTTGGCCGTGCCGAAGGTCTCCACGAACAGGCCGACCGGCTCGGCCTTGCCGATGGCGTAGGCGACCTGGACCTCGCAGCGCGCGGCCAGGCCGGCGGCGACCACGTTCTTGGCGACCCAGCGCATGGCGTAGGCGGCCGAGCGGTCGACCTTGGACGGGTCCTTGCCGGAGAAGGCGCCGCCGCCGTGCCGGGCGAAGCCGCCGTAGGTGTCGATGATGATCTTGCGGCCGGTGAGGCCGGCGTCGCCCATCGGGCCGCCGATCTCGAAGCGGCCGGTCGGGTTCACCAGCAGGCGGTAGCCCTCGGTGTCCAGCTTGATGCCGTCGTCCAGCAGCGCCTTCAGCTCCGGCTCCACGACGAACTCGCGGATGTCGGGGGCGAGCAGCGACTCCAGGTCGATGTCGGAGGCGTGCTGGCTGGAGACCACGACCGTGTCGAGGCGGACGGCCTTGTCGCCGTCGTACTCGATGGTGACCTGGGTCTTGCCGTCGGGGCGCAGGTAGGGGATGGTGCCGTTCTTGCGGACCTCGGAGAGGCGCTTGGACAGGCGGTGCGCCAGGAAGATCGGCAGCGGCATCAGCGTCGGCGTCTCGTCGGACGCGTAGCCGAACATCAGGCCCTGGTCGCCGGCGCCCTGCTTGTCCAGCTCGTCCTCGTCGCCCTCGACCCGGGACTCGTACGCCGTGTCGACACCCTGGGCGATGTCCGGGGACTGCGCGCCGATCGAGACGGACACGCCGCAGGAGGCGCCGTCGAAGCCCTTCTTCGAGGAGTCGTAGCCGATCTCCAGGATCTTGCTGCGGACCAGGGTCGCGATGTCCGCGTAGGCCTTGGTCGTGACCTCGCCGGCCACGTGCACGAGGCCGGTGGTGATCAGCGTCTCGACGGCGACGCGGGAGGACGGGTCCTCGCGCAGGAGCGCGTCGAGAATGGTGTCGCTGATCTGGTCAGCGATCTTGTCGGGGTGACCCTCGGTCACGGACTCCGAAGTGAACAGGCGACGGGACACAACGCTCCCTGGGGTTGCAGCGGCTGCTGGCTGATCATTGGCGGACCACGCGCGGAGGCTGCGCCCGGCGTCGTCCGTGAACAGTTTATCGGTCGCGCTCGACCACCGGCCCACCCGTCTCGCCTCTCGGGAGCGCTGTGACCTGCGGCACGGGCATTCTGCACAATGCCGCGCGGCCTTGGCCAGGGGCGCCACGCGGGATCGCACGACATCGTGGTACGGAAAAATGACACCGAACGGCCGAATCGATGCGGTGCGAACGGCCCAACCGGCTCAGCCCAGCCGGACCGCCACGAGGTCCCAGACGGTGTCCGCGAGGGCTTCCTTCGGTCCGTGCGGAACGGGCGTCTCGCTGCCGTCGGCCCCGAGCACGAGGGCCTCGTTCTCCTCGGAACCGAAGGTCTTGCGCTCGCCCACCTCGTTCACCACGAGCAGGTCGCAGCCCTTGCGGGCCAGCTTGGCGCGCCCGTTGGCCAGGACGTCGTCGGTCTCGGCCGCGAACCCGACGACGACCTGTCCGGGGCGGCCGCGCTCGGCCGAGATCTCCGCGAGGATGTCCGGATTACGCACCAGGACGATCGGCTCCGGCTCCTGGCCGTCCTTCTTCTTGATCTTGCCGGAGGCGTAGACCGCGGGGCGGAAGTCGGCGACGGCGGCCGCCATGACCACGGCGTCGGCGTCCCCGGCGGCCTTCAGGACCGCCTCGCGCAGCTGCACGGCGGTGCCGACCTGGACGACGTCGACGCCCGCGGGGTCGGCGAGACCCGTGTTGGCGGCGATCAGGGTGACCCGGGCGCCGCGCGCGGCGGCCGTGCGGGCGAGGGCGTAGCCCTGCTTGCCGGAGGAGCGGTTGCCGAGGAAGCGCACGGGGTCGAGGGGCTCGCGGGTGCCGCCGGCGGAGACGACCACGTGCCGGCCGGCGAGGTCGGGCCCGGCCGCGCCCCGGGCCAGCACCCGGCGGCACACCTCGAAGATCTCCGCCGGGTCGGGCAGCCGGCCCTTGCCGGTGTCGACCCCGGTGAGCCGGCCGACGGCGGGCTCGACGACGACGGCGCCACGGCGGCGCAGCGTGGCCACGTTCTCCTGGGTGGCGGGGTGCTCCCACATCTCGGTGTGCATCGCCGGGGCGAAGACCACCGGGCAGCGGGCGGTGAGGAGCGTGTTGGTCAGCAGGTCGTCGGCGAGGCCGTGGGCGGCCTTGGCGAGCATGTCGGCGGTCGCCGGGGCCACCACGACGAGGTCGGCGTGCTGGCCGATGCGGACGTGCGGGACCTCGTGGACGGCGTCCCAGACCTCTGTGGAGACCGGGTTGCCGGACAGCGCCGACCAGGTCGCGGCGCCCACGAAGTGCAGGGCGGAGGCGGTGGGCACCACGCGCACGTCGTGGCCCGACTCGGTCAACCGCCTCAGCAGCTCACAGGCCTTGTACGCGGCGATGCCGCCACTGACCCCCAGAACGACCCTCGGCTTGTCCACCATCTCTCCCCGGCTCGACGACGTACGCGCCCTCGTACCGAGCAACGTACGGGACCATCACACACCACAGGCCCGGCAGGGTCCCCCTCCGGGGGGAGTGGCTGCCGGGCCTGTCGGATGAAGCAACTGCGATCGGGCGGTGCCGTTACGCCGGGCCCTCGATGGCCTCGGAGGTCAGCAGGCCCGCGTTGATCTCGCGCAGGGCGATCGAGAGCGGCTTCTCGTGCACGTGGGTGTCGACGAGCGGACCGACGTACTCGAGGAGGCCCTCGCCGAGCTGCGAGTAGTACGCGTTGATCTGGCGGGCACGCTTGGCCGCGTAGATCACGAGGCTGTACTTCGAGTCGGTGGCCTCGAGGAGCTCGTCGATCGGCGGGTTGATGATGCCCTCGGGCGCGGTGATGGAAGAGGACACGCTCTACCTTCCGATGGGTGGGAAAGAATCAGTCGGTGTGACCCGGTCGAACACGGCCGTCACGATCACACAACGTCCATCAAGGCTAGCAGCTCGCTGGCCACGTCCTCGACGGAGGTGTTGACCAAGGTCTCGTCGAACTCCGGCTCGGCGGCCAGTTCCGTCCTGGCCGCGGCCAGACGGCGCTCGATGACCTCGGGCGGCTCGGTCCCCCGGCCGGTCAGCCTGCGCACCAGCTCCTCCCAGGAGGGCGGGGCCAGGAACACCAGCTGGGCGTCGGACATGGACGCGCGGACCTGCCGCGCGCCCTGGAGGTCGATCTCCAGCAGGACGGGCTCGCCGTTCTCCAGCCGCTCCAGCACGGCCGCGCGGGGCGTGCCGTAACGGTTGCCGGCGAACTCGGCCCACTCCAGCAGTTCCCCGTTGGCGATCAGCTTGTCCATCTCGTCGTCGGTGACGAAGAAGTAGTGGACTCCGTGCTGCTCGCCGGGGCGCGGCTTGCGGGTCGTCGCCGACACCGAGAGCCAGACCTCGGGGTGTTCCTTGCGCATATGAGCGACGACCGTGCTCTTGCCGACCCCCGAGGGGCCGGAGAGCACGGTCAGCCGCGGACGTTCACTCATGCAGCGATTATTCCAGCAATCCCGGGGTGCCCGGGACTCCCGGTCCGGCGGGAGCCGGACTCAGGAACCGGTGCTGCCGAACTCACGCTCCAGGGAAGCGATCTGGTTGGACCCGAGACCGCGCACACGGCGGCTCTCGGAGATGCCCAGACGCTCCATGATCTGCTTGGCGCGGACCTTGCCCACGCCCGGCAGGGACTCGAGCAGCGCGGAGACCTTCATCTTGCCGATGACGTCGTTCTCCTGGCCCTGCTTGATGACCTCGTGCAGGGAGGCGCCGGAGTGCTTGAGTCGATTCTTGACCTCGGCCCGCTCCCGGCGAGCCGCGGCGGCCTTTTCGAGCGCGGCTGCGCGCTGTTCAGGGGTAAGGGGCGGAAGAGCCACGCCTACGTCACCTCGGATGTCGAACTGTCGGATACGGACCGGTGAGGAACCTAGTCGCCCCACACCTGGGGAGCCACGAGCAACACGCTGCCCGTTCTCCCCCACTGTTCTGAGGGGCGCGGGAGGTGCCCCCACTGCTCGGAGACTAGCGGTCAAGTCCGCCAGAGTCAGCGAGAACAGCGGAAAAGTACTGGTCAGCCGCCGTCAGGCCGGACATTTCAGACATACTGCCCCCGATTTGAGGATGTATTCACGCTCAAGCCGTCCCGGCACCGCCCGCCGAGGGCCGCGCGGAGGACTCAGCCACCGGCGACGGCGGTCCTGATCTCCTCCGCGAAGCGCTCCGTGGCCGCGCGCAGCGCCCTGACGTCGGGACCCTGCCGCAGCACACCCCGGCTGACGTTCGGCACGACGTTGCGCAGCGCCGGCCCGAACACCGCGGGGAGATCGGCCGGCGTCGCGCCCTGCGCCCCGACACCGGGCGCGAGGAGGGGGCCGTTGACCGCGAGGTCGTACGCCGACAGGTCGCCCACCGTCGCGCCGACGACCGCGCCGAAGGAGCCCAGCGGCTCCTCGCCCGCGTTCTCGGCGGCCAGGTGCGCCAGGACGGTGGCGGCCACGGTGCGCCCGTCGGCCCGCACCGCGTGCTGCACCTCGGGGCCCTCCGGGTTGGAGGTGAGCGCCAGCACGAACAGGCCGGCCCCGCTCTCCCGGGCCAGGGCGACGGCCGGGCTCAGCGAACCGTAGCCGAGGTAGGGCGAGACGGTGAGGGCGTCGGAGAACAGCGGGGCGTCCTTGTGCAGGTAGGCCTCGGCGTACCCGGCCATCGTGGAGCCGATGTCGCCGCGCTTGGCGTCCATCACGACCAGCGTGCCGGCCGCCCGTGCCTCCTGGACGCACGTCTCCAGGACGGCGACGCCGCGTGAGCCGAACCGCTCGAAGAAGGCGCTCTGCGGCTTCATGACGGCGACCCGGTCGGCCACCGCCTCCACGACCGTGCGGCTGAACCGCTCCAGACCGGCCACGTCGTCGCCCAGGCCCCACTCGGCGAGCAGGGAGGCGTGCGGGTCGATGCCGACGCACAGCGGGCCGCGCTCGTCCATCGCGCGGCGCAGACGGGCGCCGAAGGGCTCCAGAACACTCATGCGGACTTCCTCACGTCGGCGCCGACCGCGTCGGCGAGGGTGGCGTACGGGCTGGTGCGCAGACGCGCGGCGAGGCCCTTGTGGACGGCGCGGGACCAGAAGGGACCCTCGTAGATGAACGCGCTGTATCCCTGGACCAGCGTGGCACCGGCCAGAATGCGCTGCCAGGCGTCCTCGGCGGTCTCGACGCCGCCGACGCCCACCAGGGTGATCCGGTCGCCCACGCGCGCGTACAGGCGGCGCAGGACCTCCAGGGAGCGCTCCTTGAGCGGGGCGCCGGACAGTCCGCCGGTCTCCTTGACCAGGGAGGGCGCGGAGCGCAGGCCGAGGCCGTCGCGGGCGATGGTGGTGTTGGTGGCGATGATGCCGTCCAGACCGAGCTCCACGGCCAGGTCGGCGACGGCGTCGACGTCCTCGTCCGCGAGGTCCGGGGCGATCTTCACCAGGAGCGGGACGCGCCGGTGGGCGACGGTGCGGTCGGCGGCCTCGCGGACGGCGGCGAGCAGCGGGCGCAGCGCCTCGGTCGCCTGGAGGTTGCGCAGGCCGGGCGTGTTCGGCGAGGAGACGTTGACCACGAGGTAGTCGGCGTACGGGGCGAGCCGCTCGGCGGACTTCACGTAGTCGCCGACGGCCTCCTCCTCGGGCACGACCTTGGTCTTGCCGATGTTGACGCCGACGACGGTCCGGAAGACCGGCTCACGGGTCGCCAGGCGGGCCGCGACGGCGAGCGAGCCGTCGTTGTTGAAGCCCATGCGGTTGATCAGCGCGCGGTCCGCGACGAGCCGGAACAGCCGCCGCTTGGGGTTGCCGGGCTGCGGCTCCCCGGTGACCGTGCCGATCTCCACGTGGTCGAAGCCCAGCATCGACATGCCGTCGATGGCGACGGCGTTCTTGTCGAAGCCGGCGGCGAGCCCGAAGGGGCCGTGCATGCGCAGCCCGAAGGCCTCCGTGCGCAGCTCCTTGTGGCGGGGCGCGAGGGCGGCCGCGACGAACGTGCGCAGCACCGGGACGCGCACCGCGAGACGGATCCAGCGGAAGGCCAGGTAGTGGGCCTTCTCGGGGTCCATCCGCTTGAAGACGAGATTGAAGAAGATCTTGTACATGGTGTCCTCATGAAGAGGGGGACACCGTTTCCGGTGTCCCCCTCAGGGCTGCTAGTCGCGGGCCGCGGTCAGGTGTTCCGCGTGTTCCTGGAGCGAGCGGACGCCCACGTCGCCGTGGTTGAGGGCGTCGATGCCCTGGACGGCCGCCGCGAGCGCCTGGACGGTCGTCAGGCACGGCACCGAGCGGGCCACCGCGGCCGTGCGGATGTCGTAGCCGTCGAGGCGGCCGCCGGTGCCGTACGGGGTGTTGACGATGAGGTCGACCTCGCCGTCGTGGATGAGCTGGACGATGGTCCGCTCCCCGTTCGGGCCGGTACCCTCGGACTGCTTGCGCACGACCGTGGCGTTGATGCCGTTGCGCTTGAGGACCTCGGCGGTGCCCGAGGTGGCGAGCAGCTCGAAGCCGTGGGCGACCAGCTCGCGCGCCGGGAAGATCATCGAGCGCTTGTCGCGGTTGGCGACCGAGATGAAGGCGCGGCCCTTGGTGGGCAGCGGGCCGTAGGCCCCCGCCTGCGACTTGGCGTACGCCGTGCCGAAGACGGAGTCGATGCCCATGACCTCACCGGTGGAGCGCATCTCCGGGCCGAGCACCGTGTCCACGCCGCGGCCCTGGATGTCGCGGAAGCGCGACCACGGCATGACGGCCTCCTTGACGGAGATCGGCGCGTCCAGCGGCAGCTCGCCGCCGTCGCCGTTCGCCGGGAGCAGGCCCTCCGCCCGCAGCTCGGCGATGGTCGCGCCCAGCGAGATGCGGGCGGCGGCCTTCGCGAGCGGCACCGCGGTCGCCTTGGAGGTGAAGGGGACCGTGCGCGAGGCGCGCGGGTTGGCCTCCAGGACGTAGAGGATGTCGCCGGCCATCGCGAACTGGATGTTGATCAGGCCGCGCACCCCGACGCCCTTGGCGATCGCCTCGGTGGAGGCGCGCAGGCGCTTGATGTCGAAGCCGCCGAGGGTGATCGGGGGCAGGGCGCACGCCGAGTCGCCGGAGTGGATGCCGGCCTCCTCGATGTGCTCCATGACGCCGCCGAGGTACAGGTCCTCGCCGTCGTAGAGGGCGTCGACGTCGATCTCGATGGCGTCGTCGAGGAAGCGGTCGACGAGGACCGGCCGGGAGGGGCTGATCTCGGTCGACTCGGCGATGTAGGAGGCGAGGCGGGTCTCGTCGTAGACGATCTCCATGCCGCGCCCGCCGAGGACGTAGGACGGCCGGACGAGGACCGGGTAGCCGATCTCGTCGGCGATGGCCTTGGCGCCCTCGAAGGTGGTGGCCGTGCCGTGCTTCGGGGCCGGCAGGCCGGCCTCGGCGAGGACCCGGCCGAAGGCGCCGCGGTCCTCGGCGGCGTGGATGGCCTCGGGGGACGTGCCGACGACCGGCACGCCGTTGTCCTTCAGGGCCTGCGAGAGGCCGAGCGGGGTCTGGCCGCCGAGCTGGACGATCACACCGGCGATCGGTCCGGCGAGGGACTCCGCGTGGACGATCTCCAGCACGTCCTCGAGCGTCAGCGGCTCGAAGTACAGGCGGTCGGAGGTGTCGTAGTCCGTGGAGACGGTCTCCGGGTTGCAGTTGACCATCACGGTCTCGTACCCGGCGTCGGACAGCGCGAAGGAGGCGTGCACACAGGAGTAGTCGAACTCGATGCCCTGGCCGATGCGGTTCGGGCCGGAGCCCAGGATGATCACCGCGGGCTTCTCGCGGGGCGCGACCTCGGTCTCCTCGTCGTAGGAGGAGTAGAAGTACGGCGTCTTCGCGGCGAACTCGGCGGCGCAGGTGTCGACCGTCTTGTAGACCGGGCGGATGCCGAGGGCGTGCCTGACCTCGCGGACGACGTCCTCGCGCAGGCCGCGGATCTCACCGATCTGCTGGTCGGAGAAGCCGTGCCGCTTGGCCTCGGCGAGCAGGTCGCCGGTCAGCTCGGGCGCCGCGGCGAGCTCGTCGGCGATCTCCTTGATCAGGAAGAGCTGGTCCACGAACCACGGGTCGATCTTCGTGTACTCGAAGACCTCCTCGGGCGTGGCGCCCGCGCGGATGGCCCGCATGACGGTGTTGACGCGGCCGTCGGTGGGGCGCACGGCCTCGCGCAGCAGGGCGTCCTTGTCGCCGGGCTCGCCGACGAAGGTGAACTGGCTGCCCTTCTTCTCCAGCGAGCGCAGCGCCTTCTGGAAGGCCTCGGTGAAGTTGCGGCCGATGGCCATGGCCTCGCCGACCGACTTCATGGTGGTCGTCAGCGTGGAGTCGGCCTGGGGGAACTTCTCGAAGGCGAACCGCGGGGCCTTGACGACCACGTAGTCCAGCGTGGGCTCGAAGGAGGCCGGGGTCTCCTGCGTGATGTCGTTCGGGATCTCGTCCAGGGTGTAGCCGACGGCGAGCTTGGCGGCGATCTTGGCGATCGGGAAGCCGGTCGCCTTCGAGGCCAGCGCCGAGGAGCGGGACACGCGCGGGTTCATCTCGATGACGATCACGCGGCCGTCCTCGGGGTTCACCGCGAACTGGATGTTGCAGCCGCCCGTGTCGACGCCGACCTCGCGGATGACGGCGATGCCGACGTCGCGCAGGATCTGGTACTCGCGGTCGGTCAGCGTCATCGCGGGCGCCACGGTGATCGAGTCGCCGGTGTGCACGCCCATGGGGTCGAAGTTCTCGATGGAGCAGACGACCACGACGTTGTCGTGCTTGTCGCGCATCAGCTCCAGCTCGTACTCCTTCCAGCCGAGGATGGACTCCTCCAGGAGCACCTCGGTGGTCGGGGAGAGCGTGAGGCCCTGGCCGGCGATGCGGCGCAGCTCCTCCTCGTCGTGGGCGAAGCCGGAGCCGGCGCCGCCCATGGTGAAGGAGGGGCGGACGACGACCGGGTAGCCGCCGAGCGTGTCGACGCCCTTGAGGACGTCGTCCATGGAGTGGCAGATGACCGAGCGGGCGGACTCGCCGTGGCCGATCTTCTTGCGGACCTCCTCCACGACGCCCTTGAACAGGTCGCGGTCCTCGCCCTTGCGGATCGCCTCGGGCTTGGCGCCGATCAGCTCGACGCCGTACTTCTCCAGGACACCGTTCTCGTGCAGCGAGATGGCGGTGTTCAGGGCCGTCTGGCCGCCCAGGGTGGGCAGCAGGGCGTCGGGACGCTCCTTGGCGATGATCTTCTCGACGAACTCGGGGGTGATCGGCTCGACGTAGGTGGCGTCGGCGATCTCCGGGTCGGTCATGATCGTCGCCGGGTTGGAGTTGACGAGGACCACGCGCAGGCCCTCGGACCTGAGCACGCGGCACGCCTGGGTGCCGGAGTAGTCGAACTCGGCGGCCTGGCCGATGACGATCGGGCCGGAGCCGATGACCAGGACGGACTGGATATCGGTGCGCTTAGGCACGCTGGCCCTCCATCAGGGAAACGAAGCGGTCGAACAGGTAGGCGGCGTCGTGCGGACCCGCTGCTGCTTCGGGGTGGTACTGGACGGAGAAGGCCGGCTGGTCGAGCAGCTGCAGCCCCTCCACGACGTCGTCGTTCAGGCAGACGTGCGAGACCTCGGCGCGGCCGAATTTCGTCTCGCTGACCTTGTCGAGCGGCGCGTCCACGGCGAAGCCGTGGTTGTGCGCGGTGACCTCGACCTTGCCGGTCGTCCGGTCCTGGACCGGCTGGTTGATGCCGCGGTGGCCGTACTTCAGCTTGTAGGTGCCGAAGCCGAGGGCGCGGCCGAGGATCTGGTTGCCGAAGCAGATGCCGAACAGGGGCGTCCTGCGCTCCAGGACGGCGCTCATCAGTGCGACGGGGCCGTCGGCGGTCGCCGGGTCGCCGGGTCCGTTGGAGAAGAACACGCCGTCCGGTCCGACGGCGTAGACGTCCTCGGCCGTCGCGGTGGCCGGGAGCACGTGCACCTCGATGCCGCGCTCGGCCATCCGGTGCGGGGTCATGCCCTTGATGCCGAGGTCGATGGCGGCGACCGTGAAGCGCTTCTCGCCGACCGCGGGGACGACGTACGCCTCCTTGGTGGCGACCTCCTCGTAGAGGCTGGCGCCCTTCATCTGCGGCTGGGCCTGGACCCGCTCGACCAGCTCGGCCTCGGGGGCGACGGCCTCGCCGGAGAAGATGCCGGCGCGCATCGAGCCGCGCTCGCGCAGGTGGCGGGTGAGGGCGCGGGTGTCGATCCCGGAGATGCCGACGACGCCCTGCGCGACCAGCTCGTCGTCCAGGGAGCGCTTGGCGCGCCAGTTGGACGGCACGCGCGCGGGGTCGCGCACGACGTAGCCGGAGACCCAGATGCGGCCGGACTCGTCGTCCTCGTCGTTCCAGCCGGTGTTGCCGATCTGCGGGGCGGTCGCGACGACGATCTGGCGGTCGTACGACGGGTCGGTGAGGGTCTCCTGGTAGCCGGTCATGCCGGTGGAGAAGACGGCCTCTCCGAAGGTCTCCCCCACGGCCCCGTAGGCGCGGCCGCGGAAGGTGCGGCCGTCCTCCAGGACGAGTACGGCGGGAAGCGCCGTGTTCCTCTGGGAGGAGCTTCCCCTGGTGGAGGTCGTCATCGCGCGCCTTCCGTGTCGTTGGTCATCTGGTTCAGTGTGTCGACCCATTCGGTGTGCTCGGCCGCGTGGTCGGAGCGGAAGCCGGAGTCGATCAGCTTCTCGCCCAGGGCCCAGGTCACCACCAGCAGTCCGCCCTCGGTGAGGACCTTGCCGGCGATGCCCTTGTCGAGCCGGGCGCCGCGCAGCGCGGCGGTGGGGACGAAGAAGTCGGTCGCGCCGGGGCGCTCGACCTCCAGGCCCGCGTCGGTCAGGGTGAGCGAGGCCCGGCTGCGGGTGCCGAGGCCGTGGGCCACGATGCGGTCCAGCCACTGCCCGGCGGTGGTCGAGCCGTGGTAGCGGCCGCTCATGCTCAGTTTCACCGGGCCGGTCTCGTCCGGCGCGCTGGGCGGCTCGGGCAGGTCGCTCTGGAGCGTGCCGCGCCACTTCCAGCCCTCGCGCATCAGCCAGTAGACGAGCGCGACGAAGAGGGCGAGGCCGACGAGCCAGCCGATGCGGCCGGGCCAGTTGGTGACGTCGGCCGACTTCTCGGCCTCGGCCAGCAGGATCACAGGTGTCACGTGAGCTTCCCGTCGACGAGCGTCGCCTTGCCCCGCAGCCACGTGTGGGTGACTCGGCCCGGCAGCTCGCGTCCCTCGTAGGGGGTGTTGCGGCTGCGCGAGGCGAAGCCCGCGGGGTCCACCTGCCCACGGTATGCCGTGTCCACCAGCGTGAGGTTGGCGGGCTCACCGACCGAGACGGGACGGCCGTGTCCCCGGGCGCCGCCGATCCGCGCGGGCTTGGCGGACATGCGGTCGGCGACGCCGGCCCAGTCCAGCAGGCCGGTCTCGACCATGGTCGCCTGGACCACCGAGAGGGCGGTCTCCAGGCCGACCATGCCCATGGCGGCCGCGGCCCACTCGCAGTCCTTGTCCTCGTGCGGGTGCGGGGCGTGGTCGGTGGCGACGATGTCGATCGTGCCGTCGGCCAGCGCCTCGCGCAGGGCGTGCACGTCCCGCTCGGTGCGCAGCGGCGGGTTGACCTTGTAGACCGGGTTGTAGGTGCGCACCATCTCTTCCGTCAGGAGGAGGTGGTGCGGGGTCACCTCGGCGGTGACGTCGATGCCGCGGGACTTGGCCCAGCGGACGATCTCCACCGAGCCGGCGGTCGACAGGTGGCAGATGTGCACCCGGGAGCCCACGTGCTCGGCGAGCAGCACGTCGCGGGCGATGACCGACTCCTCGGCGACGGCGGGCCAGCCGCCCAGGCCCAGCTCGGCGGAGACGACGCCCTCGTTCATCTGGGCGCCCTCGGTGAGCCGGGGCTCCTGCGCGTGCTGGGCGACGACGCCGCCGAAGGCCTTCACGTACTCCAGCGCGCGGCGCATGATCACGGCGTCGTCCACGCACTTGCCGTCGTCGGAGAAGACGGTGACGCCGGCGGCCGACTCGTGCATCGCGCCCAGCTCGGCGAGCTTCTTGCCCTCCAGGCCGACGGTGACGGCGCCGATGGGCTGCACGTCGCAGTAGCCGTGGTCCCGGCCGAGCCGGTAGACCTGCTCGACGACGCCGGCGGTGTCGGCGACCGGGAAGGTGTTGGCCATGGCGAACACGGCGGTGTAGCCGCCGCTCGCGGCGGCGCGGGTGCCGGTGAGGACGGTCTCGGAGTCCTCGCGGCCCGGCTCGCGCAGGTGGGTGTGCAGGTCGACCAGGCCCGGCAGCAGCACCTTGCCGTCGGCCTCGACGACCTCCGCGCCCCCGGCGTCGAGGTCGGTACCGACCGCGGCGATGGTCTCGCCGTCGATCAGCACGTCCTGCGGCTCACCGCCGAGCACCTTCGCACCCCGGATCAGGATCTTGCTCATGGTTCTACTTCTCCTCGGTGGTACGGGCGTGGGTGACGGCGGGCTCGTTGCCGCCGAGCAGCAGGTACAGGACGGCCATCCGGATGGAGACGCCGTTGGCGACCTGCTCGACGACCGTGCAGCGGTCCGAGTCGGCGACCTCGGCGGTGATCTCCATGCCGCGGACCATCGGGCCGGGGTGCATCACGATGGCGTGCTCGGGCATCCGGGCCATGCGGTCGCCGTCGAGGCCGTAGCGCCGCGAGTACTCGCGCTCGGTCGGGAAGAAGGCCGCGTTCATGCGCTCGCGCTGGACGCGCAGCATCATCACCGCGTCGGACTTGGGCAGCGTGCTGTCGAGGTCGTAGGACACCTCGCACGGCCAGGTCCCGACGCCGACGGGCACCAGCGTGGGCGGGGCGACGAGGGTGACCTCGGCGCCGAGGGTGTGCAGCAGGTCGACGTTGGAGCGGGCGACCCGGCTGTGCAGGACGTCGCCGACGAGGGTGATGCGCTTGCCGGACAGGTCCTGGCCGAGTCCGGCGTCCCGGCCGACCAGGCGGCGGCGCATGGTGAAGGCGTCCAGCAGGGCCTGGGTGGGGTGCTGGTGGGTGCCGTCGCCGGCGTTGATCACGGCGGCGTCGATCCAGCCGGAGTTGGCGAGGCGGTAGGGGGCCCCGGAGGCGCCGTGCCGGATGACGACGGCGTCGACGCCCATCGCCTCCAGGGTCTGGGCGGTGTCCTTCAGGGACTCGCCCTTGGACACGCTGGAGCCCTTGGCGGTGAAGTTGATGACGTCCGCGGAGAGGCGCTTCTCGGCGGCCTCGAAGGAGATCCGGGTCCGGGTGGAGTCCTCGAAGAAGAGGTTGACGATCGTGCGGCCGCGCAGGGTCGGCAGCTTCTTGATCGGCCGGTCCGCGACCCGGGCCATCTCCTCGGCGGTGTCGAGGATCAGGACGGCGTCGTCGCGGGTGAGGTCGGCGGCCGAGATGAGATGACGCTGCATCTGTCAGGCTCCGTAAGGCAGTTCATTCGGGAGGATTGGGGCAGATCGGCGCATGGGTCGGCACACCGAGGCGGCCGTGCGCCCGACTTGCTACTGGCCGTCCGGCTTCACACCGAGCAGCACGGTGTCGCGACCGTCCTCCTCGGCGAGCTGGACCTTGACCGTCTCCCGCAACGACGTGGGGAGGTTCTTGCCGACGTAGTCGGCCCGGATGGGCAGTTCCCGGTGGCCGCGGTCGACCAGGACCGCGAGCTGCACCGCGCGCGGGCGCCCGATGTCGTTCAGGGCGTCGAGGGCGGCGCGGATGGTGCGGCCGGAGAAGAGCACGTCGTCGACGAGGACCACCAGGCAGCCGTCGATGCCGTCACCGGGGATCTCGGTGCGGGCGAGGGCGCGCGGCGGGTGCATGCGCAGGTCGTCGCGGTACATGGTGATGTCGAGCGAGCCGACGGGGATCTTGCGGTCGGTGATCTGCTCCAGCTTGGCGGCGAGCCGCTGGGCGAGGAAGACCCCCCGGGTCGGAATGCCGAGGAGCACCACGTCGTCGGCGCCCTTGGCGCGCTCGACGATCTCGTGGGCGATGCGGGTCAGCACCCGCGCGATGTCGGGGCCCTCGAGAACGGGCCGCGCGTCGGCGGTGTCAGGGTTCGCGTGCGAGTCCATACGAAACGGACCTCCTTCTCCGCCTCACGGGACGGACCTTAAAGGACGTCGGATTTGCGCCATCTACCGTAGCAGGCCCGCGGACGGCCTCGATCACCCGGTTGGCTCAATGCGTCGCCGTCACCACGGAAGAGTCGGTGTGGACCATTCGGCTTGACGCATGAGAGTCACGCTGCGTAACCTCACAGTGAGTTACCAGCCGCGCGGCGGGAAGCAGAGCCGACCGCCGTCGACACAGTGTCCGGGGAGCTATATGTCCAGCGAATACGCCAAACAGCTCGGGGCCAAGCTCCGGGCCATCCGCACCCAGCAGGGCCTTTCCCTCCACGGTGTCGAGGAGAAGTCCCAGGGTCGCTGGAAGGCCGTGGTGGTCGGTTCGTACGAGCGCGGTGACCGTGCCGTGACCGTGCAGCGTCTGGCCGAGTTGGCCGATTTCTATGGCGTCCCGGTGCAGGAGCTGCTGCCGGGCACCACGCCGGGCGGCGCCGCCGAGCCGCCGCCGAAGCTGGTCCTGGACCTGGAGCGGCTGGCCACCGTGCCGGCCGAGAAGGCCGGCCCGCTGCAGCGCTACGCGGCGACGATCCAGTCCCAGCGCGGCGACTACAACGGCAAGGTGCTCTCGATCCGCCAGGACGACCTGCGCACACTCGCCGTCATCTACGACCAGTCCCCCTCGGTCCTCACCGAGCAGCTGATCAGCTGGGGTGTCCTGGACGCGGACGCGCGCCGCGCCGTGGCCACCCACGAAGACGCCTGAGTCGCCCCAGACCTCAGCAGAAACGTGCCGCCGGGGTGGCTGGAACTGTACGGTTCCAGCCACCCCGGCGGCTTTCTGCGCGCCTCGCGGGGCGTCCGGGCACCGGGATGCCGGAGGGCCCGCAGCAAGCGCGCTGCGGGCCCTCCGGCGTCTTTCCCGTGACGGGCTCTACGCCTCGTCGCGGCGCAGCGTCGGCTTCAGCTCCTTGAGCCGGCCGAGCAGGCCGTTGACGAACGCCGGCGAGTCGTCCGTGGAGAACTCCTTGGCGAGCTGCACCATCTCGTCCAGCACGACGGCGTCGGGCGTCTCGTCCACCCAGATCAGCTCGTAGGCACCCAGGCGCAGGACGTTGCGGTCGACGACCGGCATCCGGTCGAGCGTCCAGCCCACCGCGTACTGGGCGATCAGCTCGTCGATGCGCCGCGCGTGCTCCGCGTAGCCCTCGACCAGCTGCATGGTGTACTCGCTCACCGGCGGCTGCCGGTCGTCGGTCCGGGAGAGCCGGATCCAGTCGGCGAGCACCGTCAGGACGTCGGCTCCCCGCTGGTCGCCCTCGAAGAGGATCTGGAAGGCGCGCTTGCGGGCCGTGTTGCGGGCAGCCACGGTTAGCTGTTCACCCGGCCGAGGTAGTCGCTCGTGCGGGTGTCGACCTTGATCTTCTCACCGGTGGTGATGAAGAGCGGGACCTGGATCTGGTGGCCGGTCTCCAGCGTGGCGGGCTTGGTGCCACCGGTGGAGCGGTCGCCCTGGACGCCCGGCTCGGTCTCCTGGATGACCAGCTCGACGGCGGCCGGCAGCTCCACGAAGAGCACCTCGCCCTCGTGCTGGGCGACGGTGGCGGTGAAGCCCTCGATCAGGAAGTTGGCGGCGTCGCCGACGGCCTTGCGGTCGACCATCAGCTGGTCGTAGGTCTCCATGTCCATGAAGACGAAGTAGTCGCCGTCCATGTACGAGAACTGCATGTCGCGCTTGTCGACAGTGGCGGTCTCGACCTTGACACCGGCGTTGAAGGTCTTGTCGACGACCTTGCCGGAGAGCACGTTCTTGAGCTTGGTGCGCACGAAGGCCGGGCCCTTGCCGGGCTTGACGTGCTGGAACTCGACGACGGACCAGAGCTGGCCGCCTTCGAGCTTGAGCACCAGGCCGTTCTTGAGGTCGTTCGTGGAAGCCACGGTTGCGGAATCTCCTGGACTGACGTACGACCCCGGGGCATGCGCACAGCGCGAGGCTAGAGCGCGAGCAGCTCCTTGGTCGTGATGGTGAGTAGCTCGGGTCCGCCGTCCGCCTCGGGGCGCACGACGAGCGTGTCATCGATCCGGACACCGCCCCGGCCCGGGAGGTGGACCCCCGGTTCGACGGTGACCGGCACGCAAGCGTCCAGTTTACCCATGGCCGCGGGGGCCAACTGCGGGTCCTCGTCGATTTCGAGTCCGACACCGTGTCCGGTCAGCGCTGGCAGCGCCTCCGCGTACCCCGCGGAGTCCAGGACCTGCCGTGCCGCGCGGTCCACGTCACGGAAGGCGGCACCGGGCGTCAGGGACTCGCGTCCGGCCCGCTGAGCGGCGAAGACGAGGTCGTACAGCTCGATCTGCCAGTCCGCCGGCGAGGTGCCGATGACGAAGGTGCGGCCGATCTCGCAGCGGTAGCCGCGGTAGGTGGCGCCCAGGCAGACGGAGAGGAAGTCGCCCTCCTCCACCCGGCGGTCGGTGGGACGGTGGCCGGGGCGGCCGGAGTGCGGGCCGGTCGCCACGGAGGTGGGGAAGGCGGGGCCGTCGGCGCCGTGGTCGACCAGGCGCCGCTCCAGCTCCAGCGCCAGGTGCCGTTCGGTCCGGCCGACCAGGATCGACTCCAGCAGCTCGCCGAGGGCCTGGTCGGCGATCTCGGCGCCGATGCGCAGGCAGGAGATCTCCTCCTCGTCCTTCACCACCCTGAGCTGCTCGACGGCGCCGCCGATGCCGGTCAGGCGCAGCCCGGGGGCGACGGAGGCCAGGGCCTTGTGGCGGCTGACGGTGAGGTGGTGTTCCTCGACGGCCAGCGAGTCGGCGTCCTGGGCCGCGGCGAGACCGGCCGCCGCGACCGCGGGATCGCCCCCGGGTGAGGGCAGGACGTGCAGCCTCAGGCTCTCGTCCGGCCGGCCCTCGAAGGGGCGGTCCTCGGGCGGGCCGGCGCACACCAGCAGGTCCTCGCGCCTGCCGAGCAGCAGGACGGAGTCCCGCGGCGCGGCGGCGGCGAGGTAGCGCACATTGGCGGGGCGGGAGATGAGGGCTGCCGCGGCGCCGGCCGCGTTGCAGCGCTCCCTCAGCCGGGATCGGCGGGTCGCGTACACCTCTGACATGAGATGAGCGTAGGAGTTCTGGGCGCTTTGTGCCGGTTGGGTGGGGCCGAGTGGGGTTCAGGGGCCGTGACAGGGCGCCTCGCGTGACCTGGTGGGCGAGCCCGGCCGCGCCGCCCCCGCGCCGCCGGAGCGGTCGCGGCGGCCCTTGGCTCCCGGTCCGCTACCAGGCCGGCGGGCTGGCGATGGCGCGCGCCAGGACGTCGTCCAGGATCCTCGCCGTGCCCGGGACGTCGAGCTGGGAGTTGTCGATGATCGGCAGGCCCGAGCCGTACCAGCCGGCCATGCGGCCGTGGATGCGGGCGACCTCCTCGTCGGAGAGCCGGCGGTTGCCGGTCCGCTCGGCGTTGCGCTCCAGGACGATGTCCAGGCCCGGGAGCAGGACGACCGGCAGCAGCCCGGGACCCACGTGCCGCTTCCAGCCGCCGAGGCCCACCACGGGCCGGTCGGGGAAGACGGCGTCGTCCAGGATGCAGGAGATGTTGTTGGCCAGGAAGTTCCGGGCCGCGAAGCCGCAGGTCCGGCGGGCGAGGCGGTACTGGGCCTCGGAGTGGTCGTTCCACCCCGACTGGGGGTCGGCGAAGCCCGAGCGGACCCATTCGCGCACGTCGTCGAGGCTGATGTGGGCGGTGGGCACCCGGCGGTGGTCCGCCCAGTACTTGGCCACGCTCGTCTTGCCCGCGCCCGCCGGACCGATCAGCAGCACGGCGAGGGTGGTGGCCGCCGGGTCCGGGGCGCCGGCCGTGACCGGCGGGGCCGGCGGCATGGCGACCGGGCCGCCCGGCGGCAGCGGCACGTGACCGGTGGTGTCGGGCGGCGGCGGCGCGGGGGCGTGCCGGGGCGCCGGGGGCTGCGGGTGCCCGGGCGCCACGGGGGCGGAGGTCGGCACCGGTCCGGCTCCGGTGCCCGGGTGGCCGGGGGGCGGCACGGGGCCCGTACCGGCACCGGTGCCCGGGTAGCCGGGTGGCGGAGGGGGCACGGGTGCGGGACCCTGCGGGGCTCCCGCGTGGTGTGCGGCCGACGCCCAGCCGGCGTGCGGCCCCTGCCCCGGCTGGTGGGGCGGCAGCGGAGACCCCACTGCGTGCTGCATCCGTTGCCACTCCGTCTCGTACACACATCTGGCGCTGGCAGGCGGGTGCGGAGCCCGCTCCCTACCGAACGGTACCGCCCCCGGCCGTCGTTTGGTGAAACGACCGGGGGCGGTCCGAAGTGCCCGGCCCGGCAAGGAATCCGGGCGCGGGGAACAGCGGGGTGCCTACTGGCCCACTTCTCCGTAGGCGGCGAGCAGGACGGCGGGGTCCGGGCCCTCCAGCACGGTCGGCCTGGCCAGGCCGTCCAGCACGATGAAGCGGAGCAGGTCGCCGCGGGACTTCTTGTCGACCTTCATCGTCTCCAGCAGCTTGGGCCACTGGTCGTAGCGGTAGTGCAGCGGCAGCCCGACGGCCTGAAGGACGCTGCGGTGCCGGTCCGCCGTCGCGTCGTCCAGCCGGCCCGCGAGACGGCCCAGTTCGGCGGCGAAGTGCATGCCGACCGCGACCGCGGCGCCGTGCCGCCACTTGTAGCGCTCGTTCTTCTCGATGGCGTGGCCGAGCGTGTGACCGTAGTTCAGGATCTCCCGCAGGCCCGACTCCTTCAGGTCCGAGGAGACGACGTCCGCCTTGACCCGGATCGACCGCTCGATCAGCTCGGCCGTGTGCGGGCCCGCCGGCGTGCGGGCCGCCTCCGGGTCGGACTCGATCAGGTCCAGGATGACCGGGTCGGAGATGAAGCCCGCCTTGATGACCTCGGCGAGACCGGAGACGTAGTCGTTGACCGGCAGCGAGTCCAGCGCGGCCAGGTCGCACAGGACACCGGCGGGCGGGTGGAAGGCGCCCACCAGGTTCTTGCCCTCGGCGGTGTTGATGCCGGTCTTGCCGCCGACCGCCGCGTCCACCATGGCCAGCACGGTGGTCGGGATCGCGATCCAGCGCACTCCGCGCAGCCAGGTGGCGGCCACGAACCCGGCGAGGTCCGTGGTGGCGCCCCCGCCGACGCCGACGATGACGTCGGTGCGGGTGAAGCCGGACTGGCCGAGCGCCTTCCAGCAGTAGGCGGCGACCTCGGCGGTCTTGGCCTCCTCGGCGTTGGGCACCTGGATGGCGACGGCCTCGTAGCCCTGGCCGGCCAGGTCGGCGCGCAGCGCGTCACCGGTCTCGGCCAGCGCCTCGGGGTGGACCACCGCGACGCGCTTGGCCCGGGGACCGATCAACGCGGCCAGCTCGCCGAGGAGTTGCCGGCCCACCAGCACCTCGTACGGGTCGGTGCCCGCGGTGCCGGCGACCTGGATCCGGGTGACTGCCTCGCTCATGCTTCCTTCAACTCCAGTGCGTCCAGCGCCTCTTGGGTGACCTCTTCGGGGGTGCGGCCGTCCGTCGGCACGACGGCGGTGGCGACCTCCTCGTACAGGTGGCGCCGGGCCTCCATCAGTTCGCGCCACTGCTTGCGCGGATTGACCGCCAGCAGCGGCCGGGCCACGTTCAGACCGGTGCGGCGGACCGCCTCCTCCACGTCCATCGAGAGGTAGACCACCCGGTGCCCGGCGAGCAGCGCGCGCGTGTCCGCGTCGAGGACGGCGCCGCCGCCGAGCGCGAGGACACCCGCGTGCTCGGCGAGCCCGGCGGCCACCGCGCGCTTCTCGATCGCGCGGAAGGCCGGCTCGCCCTCGTCGAGGAAGATGTCGGCGATGGTGCGGCCCTCGGCGGCGACGATGTCGTCGTCGGTGTCGCGGTAGCCGACGCCGAGGCGCTCGGCCAGCAGCCGGCCGACGGTGGACTTGCCGACGCCCATCGGACCGACCAGCACGACCGCAGGCACGGCGGTCACCGGATGTGGAGGTTGTCGAGGTACGACCGCACGTTGCGGCGGGTCTCCGCGACGGAGTCGCCGCCGAACTTCTCGGCGACCGCGTCCGCGAGGACGAGCGCCACCATGGCCTCGGCGACGATGCCGGCGGCCGGCACCGCGGAGACGTCCGAGCGCTGGTGGTGGGCCTGGGCCTCCTCACCGGTGGTGACGTCCACGGTCCGCAGCGCGCGGGGCACGGTCGCGATCGGCTTCATGGCCGCCCGCACCCGCAGCAGCTCGCCGGTGCTCAGGCCGCCCTCGGTGCCGCCGGCGCGGCCGGAGACGCGCCGGATGCCCTCGGGGGTGTTGACGATCTCGTCGTGCGCCTTGGAACCGGGCACCCTGGCCAGCTCGAAGCCGTCGCCGATCTCGACGCCCTTGATCGCCTGGATGCCCATCAGGGCTCCGGCGAGCCGTGCGTCCAGTTTGCGGTCCCAGTGCACGTGCGAGCCGAGGCCGACCGGCACGCCGTACGCCAGCACCTCGACCACGCCGCCGAGCGTGTCGCCGTCCTTGTGCGCCTGGTCGACCTCGGCGACCATCGCCTTCGAGGTGTCCGCGTCCAGGCAGCGCAGCGGGTCGGCGTCCAGCCGCTCGACGTCGGCCGGGGTCGGGTGGACGCCCTGCGGGGCCTTCACGGAGCACAGCTCCACGACGTGCGAGACGATCTCGATGCCGGCCGTCTCCTTGAGGTAGGAGCGGGCGACGGCGCCGAGGGCCACCCGGGCCGCGGTCTCGCGGGCGGAGGCGCGCTCCAGGATCGGGCGGGCCTCGTCGAAGCCGTACTTCTGCATGCCGGCGAGGTCGGCGTGCCCGGGGCGGGGCCGGGTCAGCGGGGCGTTGCGGGCGAGGCCGTCGAGGATCTCCCGGTCGACCGGGTCGGCCGCCATGACCTGTTCCCACTTGGGCCACTCGGTGTTGCCGACCATGACCGCCACCGGCGAGCCGAGGGTCAGGCCGTGCCGCACACCGCCCAGGAAGGTGACCTCGTCGCGCTCGAACTTCATCCGGGCCCCGCGGCCATAGCCGAGCCGCCGCCGAGCGAGGTGGTCCGCCACCATCTCCGTGGTGATCGGCACGCCGGCGGGAAGCCCCTCCAGCGTCGCGACAAGTGCGGGACCGTGGGACTCCCCCGCGGTCAGCCAACGCAGCCTGCTCAACGGTGCTCCTCAGTGTTCGCGCCCGGTACTGCCCGGCGTACCCGAGTCTCTCGTGTACGGCGACGGCGCCACCGGGTGCGCGACTGCCGGTGCGCCACCTCCGATCCTCCCACGTCCGCGGCCCGGTCCCGGCCGCCGGTCCAGCAGGCGGGACGGAAGACGCGGTTCAGCGGGCCGCGAGCGCCTTCTCGCCGGCCTGCCGCATGGCGTCCAGCGGGGCCGGGGAGTGCCCGGTCATCCGCTCGACCTGGAGGACGGCCTGGTGGACCAGCAGGTCGAGGCCACTGACCACGGCCCCGCCGAACATGGACCAGCGGGCGGCGAGCTCGGTGGGCCAGGGCTCGTAGAGCACGTCGAAGAGGGTGGCGGGGCGCTCGGGCACGGCGGCGGCGAGCGCGTCGGTGGTCCCGGCGGGGGTGGTGGCGATCACCAGGGGGGCGCTCAGGGCCCGGCCGGCGTCCGCCCAGTCGGCCGTGCGCAGGTCCACGTCCAGCCGCTCGCCCCACCGGCGCATCTCGGCGGCGCGGGTCTCGCTGCGGACGTAGGCGACGACCTCGCCGGTGCAGATCCGGGCGAGGGCGGCGAGCGCGGAGGAGGCGGTGGCGCCGGCGCCGAGGATCGCCGCGGACCCGACCTCCTCGATGCCGTGCTCGCGCAGGGCGGCCACCATGCCCGGGATGTCGGTGTTGTCGCCGACGCGGCGGCCGTCCTCCTCGAAGACCACCGTGTTCACGGCGTCGACCGAGGCGGCCGTCTCGCTGATCTCGTCCACCAGCGGGATGACCGCCCGCTTCAGCGGCATGGTCAGCGACAGCCCCGCCCACTGTGGCCCCAGCCCGTCCAGGAAGCCGGGCAGGGCCGCCTCGTCGATCTCGAAGCGGTCGTACGACCACGCGGTGAGGCCGAGCGCGTCGTAGGCCGCCCGGTGCAGCACCGGGGAGAGCGAGTGGGCGATGGGCGAACCGAGCACGGCGGCCCGGCGGGCGTCAGTTGCCCGAGCTGGCATTGAATTTGTCCTTGAGCTGTTTGAATTCTTCGTACGTCTTGGCGAATTCGGTGTTCGTCGTACCGTCGGTCGCCACGAAATAGATCCAGCCGTCGTGCGTCGGATTCAGTGCCGCCTTCAGCGCGTCCTCGCCGGGATTGCCGATCGGACCGGGCGGAAGTCCCTTGTGGGTGTAGGTGTTGTACGGGTTCCGGTTGGTGTTGATCTCCCGTTCGGAGATGTGGATGTTGCTGGTGCCCTTGAGGTAGTTGTACGTCGAGTCGAACTGGAGCAGCTGGTTGGTCTCGGTGTTGGTCGGCTTGAGGCGGTTGTAGACCACCTCCGCCATCTTGCGGAAGTCGTCGTGCGTCTTGCCCTCCGCCTGGACCAGGCTCGCGACCGTGACGAGCTGGAAGGCGTTGTCCAGGCCGAGCGCCTGGGCCTTCCTGGTGAGGCCGAAGGCCGCGTAGCGCTCCTTGGCCTGGCCGATCATCTGCTTGAGGACCGCGTCGGGCTTCATGCCCTTGGCGGCCGGATAGGTGCCCGGGAAGAGGAAGCCCTCCAGCGGGTCCTGGACCCCGGTGGAGTTCTGCGCCCAGCTCGGCATACCGAGGGCCTTGATCTGCCCCTTGGCGGCCTTCCTGGTGGTTCCGCTTGCGACACCGAGCTGTTTGTCGATGGCCTTGTAGACCTCGGCATTGCGCTCGCCCGGTTTCACGAGCACATTGCTCTGGCTGCGCGGGTCGAGCATCAGCAGCACGGCGCTGGCGGCGGACATCTCCTTCTTCATGAGATAGGCGCCCGCCTGGATCTGGTCACCCTTGGGGTTCTGGCCCTGCGCGTGCACGAACGCGTCGGCGCTCTTGACCACACCGGCCGCTTTCAGCCGGCGGCCGATCTCCCAGCCGCCCGCGCCCTTGGGGATCTCGACGGTGACGGACTCGCTGGTGCCCTCGCCCGCGTAGTCGGGGGCGGTGCCGAAACGATTTTGGTAGAACTTGTAGCCGAAATACCCGACGCCGCCGAGGCCGCCGCCGAAGACGAGCACGACCACCATGCAGGCGCAGCCGGTGCGCCGTTTCTTGCTCTTGACGGGCTTCTTGCCGCGCCGCTCGCCGCGGCCGGCGCGGCTGTCGGCCTCGTCCTCGGCGTCGTCGTCGGCGCCGCCCCCGGCGAAGAAGGCGTGCTCCTCCCCGTCGGCGCCCGGCTCGGGTTCCGCTTCCGGTTCCGGCACGGCCGCGGGCCGCCTGCGGCCGGGCGGCTGCGGCGGCGGGTAGGCGTCCTCGGTGCCGTAGAAGTCGGGCTGCTCCCCGCCGTAGGCCGCGGGCTGCTGGCCGTAGGGGTCGCCGGGGTCGGCCGCGTACGGCACATGGCCGTGGCTGCCCGTCGCGTCCCAGCCGCCCTGGTGGTACTGCTGCCGGCCCTGCGCCGCGTACTGCTGATCGTGCTGCGGGTCGTGACCGGCGTACTGCTGGCCGAAATGCTGCTGGTGCTGCGGGTGCTGCTGCTGTCCCTGTTCGTCGTAGTACGGGTACTGCTGCTGGTCGTACCCGGACTGCTGCTGGGCCCAGTCGTCGTACTGCTGCTGCTGCGGCTGCTGCGGGTACTGCTGCGGCTGGCCGCCGTAGGACTGCTGACCCGCGTGGGCCTGCTGTCCTCCCCATCCGCCGTCCCCGTACAACGGGTCCTCCGGATGCCACGGTTCGGAGCCAGGGCCCCGGCCATACTCAGTCATCGATCCCCTACGAGCCGCGAGGCCGACGGTGGTGCGGCCGGTGGACCGGCTGCCGTTCCGCCTCTTGCTGTGCAGCGGCTGTTCGAAAACCGCCGCATCGCGCGGAACGTTACCGTATCGCGATCAGATGACCACTTCGACGCCCTCGCCGGGTGCTTTACCTGACACCCGTTCGGATTCCAGGGCCTGCTGCAGAATGATGACGGCTGCGGCCTGGTCGATGACGGCGCGGCCCTTCTTGGATTTCACCCCCGAGGCACGTAGTCCCTGACTGGCCGTCACGGTCGTCATCCGCTCGTCCACCAGCCGGACCGGCACCGGGGCGATGCCCCGGGCGAGCTCCTGGGCGAAGCCGCGGACCTTCTGCGCGGCCGGGCCCTCGCCCCCCTTGAGGGAGCGGGGGAGTCCGACGACGACCTCGATCGGTTCGTACTCCTCCACCAGCTGACGCAGCCGGCGGTGGGCGGCGGGGATGTCCCGGCCGGGGACCGTCTCCACCGGAGTGGCGAGGATCCCGTCGGGGTCGCACGAGGCGACCCCGATCCGGGCGTCCCCGACGTCGATCGAGAGCCGACGTCCTCTGCGCATGTCCGACCGTTTCCTTACGTTCTCTTACGTCTTCTTACGCAGCCGTCACTTGGCCGTCTCGGTGACGAGACGCTCGACGGCGTCGACGGCCTCGCCGACGGCGGCCGGGTTCTGGCCACCGCCCTGGGCCACGTCCGGCTTGCCGCCACCGCCGCCACCGAGGGCCTTGGCGGCGGTGCGCACCAGGTCACCGGCCTTGAGACCACGCTCTCGGGCGGCCTCGTTGGTGGCGATGACGGTGAGCGGCTTGCCGTTGTTGACGGTGAAGAGGGCGACCACGGCGGCCCGGCCGCCCTGGATGCGCCCCCGCACGTCGAGGACCAGCTTGCGCAGGTCGTCCGGCGTCGTGCCGTCCGGCACCTGGCCGGTGACGACGGCGACACCGCGGACGTCCTTGGCGGACTCGGCGAGACCGGCGGCGGCCTGCAGCACCTTCTCGGCGCGGAACTTCTCGATCTCCTTCTCGGCGTCCTTCAGCTTGCCGAGCATCGAGGAGATCTTCTCCGGCAGCTCCTCCGGGCGGCCCTTGACCAGCTCCTGGAGCTGGGCGACGACCGTGTGCTCGCGGGCGAGGAAGTTGTACGCGTCGACACCGACCAGGGCCTCGATCCGGCGGACACCCGAACCGATCGACGACTCGCCGAGCAGCTTGACCAGGCCGAGCTGGGCGGTGTTGTGCACGTGCGTGCCGCCGCACAGCTCCTTCGAGAAGTCGCCGATGGTGACCACACGGACCCGCTCGCCGTACTTCTCGCCGAACTCGGCGATGGCGCCCTGCTTCTTGGCCTCGTCGATGCCCATGACCTCGGCGTGCACGTCCAGGTCGCGGGCGAGCACCTCGTTGATCTTCTGCTCGACGTCGGTCATCACGGCCGTCGGGACGGCGGACGGCGAACCGAAGTCGAAGCGGAAGCGGCCGGGCTGGTTCTCCGAACCGGCCTGGGCGGCCGTCGGGCCGAGGGCGTCGCGCAGGGCCTGGTGGGTGAGGTGGGTGGCCGAGTGGGCGCGGGCGATGGCCTTGCGGCGGCGGGCGTCGACGGAGGCGTGGGCCTTGGCGCCGACCGTCACCTCGCCGACCTGGACGACGCCCTTGTGGACGTACACACCCGGGACCGGCTTCTGGCAGTCGCGGACCTCGATGACGGCACCCGAGTCCACCCTGATCCGGCCGGTGTCGCCGATCTGGCCACCGCCCTCGGCGTAGAACGGGGTGCGGTCGAGCACGACCTCGACCTCGTCGCCCTCCGTGGCGGCCGGGGAGGAGACGCCGTCGACGAGGATGCCGACGATCGTGGTCTCGCCCTCGGTGTCGGAGTAGCCGATGAAGTCGGTGGCACCGGCGGAGTCGGCGATCTCCCGGTAGGCGCCCATGTCGGCGTGGCCGGTCTTCTTGGCCTGGGCGTCGGCCTTGGCGCGCTCCCGCTGTTCCTTCATCAGGCGGCGGAAGCCGTCCTCGTCCACGGACAGGCCCTGCTCGGAGGCCATCTCGAGGGTGAGGTCGATCGGGAAGCCCCAGGTGTCGTGGAGCAGGAACGCCTTGTCGCCGGAGAGGACACCGGAACCGGCGGCCTTGGTCTCGGCGACGGCGGTGTCCAGCACGTTCGTGCCGGCGTTCAGGGTCTTGAGGAAGCGGGTCTCCTCGGCGAGGGCGACCTTCTCGATGCGCTCGCGGTCGGTGACCAGCTCCGGGTACTGCTGGCCCATCATCGCGATGACGGTGTCGACGAGGTCCTTGACGACCGGGCCGGTGGCGCCGAGCAGCCGCATGTTGCGGATGGCGCGGCGCATGATGCGGCGCAGCACGTAGCCGCGGCCCTCGTTGCCGGGGGTCACACCGTCGCCGATGAGCATCACCGACGTGCGCATGTGGTCGGTGACCACGCGCAGCGAGACGTCCGACTCGTGGGCGTCGCCGTAGGCCACGCCGGTCAGCTCGGTGGCCTTGGCGATGACGGCCATGGAGGTGTCGATCTCGTACATGTTCTGCACGCCCTGCAGAATCATGGCGAGGCGCTCCAGGCCGAGGCCCGTGTCGATGTTCTTGCTCGGCAGCTCGCCGAGGATCTCGAAGTTGTCCTTCCCGATGCCCTCGCCCCGCTCGTACTGCATGAAGACGAGGTTCCAGATCTCCACGTACCGCTCGTCGTTGACGGCCGGGCCGCCCTCGACGCCGAACTCGGGGCCGCGGTCGTAGTTGATCTCGGAGCAGGGTCCGCACGGGCCGGGGACGCCCATGGACCAGTAGTTGTCCTTCATGCCGAGGCGCTGGATGCGCTCCTTCGGCACACCGACGACCTCGTGCCAGATGCGCTCGGCCTCGTCGTCGTCCTTGTAGACGGTGATCCACAGACGCTCGGGGTCGAGGCCGTAACCGCCCTTGTCCTGGGGGCTGGTGAGCAACTCCCAGGCGTACTTGATGGCGCCTTCCTTGAAGTAGTCGCCGAAGGAGAAGTTGCCGCACATCTGGAAGAACGTGCCGTGCCGGGTGGTCTTGCCGACCTCTTCGATGTCGGGCGTGCGCACGCACTTCTGCACGCTGGTGGCGCGCGCGAAGGGCGGCTTGACCTCACCCAGGAAGTAGGGCTTGAAGGGCACCATGCCGGCGGGGACGAGGAGCAGAGTCGGGTCGTCCGCGATGAGCGACGCCGAAGGGACGACGGTGTGCCCGCGCTCCTCGAAGAAGCTCAGCCAGCGGCGGCGAATCTCGGCCGACTCCATCAGTGGTCCTCATTCCGGTTGTGCGAGTACGTCGTGTCGTCGGCGTACGTCGGGTTGCTGCGGTTGTTCTCGATGGCGGTGTACCGCCGGGGTGCGGGGAGTTCGGGGTCGGCGCCGATGCCCAGCGCCTCGCCCAGCTCGGCCTCCCGCCGTGCCATGTTGTCCCGGACGTCGAGCGCGAAGACGACCGCGCGGTCCTTCAGGCGGTGACCGGTCTCCAGTGCCTTGTTGGCCGCGGTGGCGGCGAGGCTCTCCGGGGTCAGCTGCCTGAGCTTGCGGTTGACCTTGGTGGTGGCCCACACACCGGCGGCGACACCCGTGCTGAACCAGAACGTACGGCGGAACATCGCTCGGTCTCAGTCCTTACTTCCGCTTGCGTCGCGCGGCGGGGACCGTGCGGCCCACGATCACCGTACGCCGGGGCGACTTCGGGGGCACGTCCTCCTTGCGGCCGCCCAGGGCCCGGCGTACGCCGTAGCCGAAGGCCGCGACCTTGACCAGCGGGCCGCCGAAGGTGGAGGCCACGGTGGTGGAGAGCGCCGAGGCGTTCGACGTGACCTCCTGGACGTCGGAGGCGATGGCGTCCACCCGGTCGATCTGGGTCTGCGCGGAACGCACGGCCGCGGAGGCGTCGGCGAGCAGGGGGACGGCCTGATCGGTCACGTCCGCCACGAGTTTGGTGGTCGCCTTGAGCGTCTGGGCCAGCCTCACCAGTGCGACGGCGAGGAAGGAGACCAGGATCGCCCAGAAGACGGCCACCAGGATCCCGGCAACCTCTCCACCGGACACTGTGCGCACCCGCTCCCTGAAACGTGCTCTGAACTTCGGAACCATGTAAAAGCAGTGCACCGAGCCTATCGCGCCGGGCGCGGGGCTCCGTACCGGATTACCGGCGGCGGCCGCGAGAGTTGCGGGAAGCGATTGTACGGAATGAACACGGTTCAGTACGCTCCGTGTCCCATGCGAGGTCCTCAGCGCCCCGGTCCCGCCACGCGTGGCGATCTGCCCCCCGAACTCACCGCCTTCGTCGGGCGCTCGGCCGAACTGGCCGGGCTGGCCGAGGCGATGGGGACGGCCCGGCTGGTGACGGTGACGGGCGTCGGCGGCGTGGGCAAGTCCCGCCTCGCGGTCCGGGCGGCGGCCCGGTCGGCGCCCGGGGACGCGGTGTGGTGGGTCGAGCTGTCGCCGGTCCGCGATCCGCAGTCCGTCCACTACGCGCTGGCCGAAGCGCTCGGCCTGACCGACCACACCACCCGCACGCCCGTCGAGGCCCTGTGCCGGCACCTCGCCGGCCGCCGTGCGCTGCTGGTGCTGGACGGCTTCGAGCACCAGGTGGAGGCCGTCGCCCTGCTGGTCTCCCGGCTGCTGCGCGAGCTGCCCGGGCTGCGGGTGCTGGCCGCGGGTCGGCGGCCGCTGGGGCTCGCGGGCGAGCGGCTGTTCCCGCTGGCCCCGCTGAGCGGGGACGAGGCGGTGGAGCTGTTCGTGGACCGGGCGCGGCGGCAGGGGCCGGAGCCGGCGGACGGCCCGGCGGTGCGGGAGCTGTGCGAGCGGCTCGAGGGTCTGCCGCTGGCCGTGGAACTGGCCGCGGGACGGCTGCGGGCGCTGTCCCCCGCGCAGCTGCTGCAACGGCTGGACGACCGGTTCCGGCTGCTGACCGGCGGCGACCGGGACGCCCTCCCCCGCCACCGGGCGCTGCGCACGGCGATCGGCTGGAGCCACGAGCTGTGCACGCCCGCCGAACGGCTGCTGTGGGCACGGCTGTCGGTGTTCGCGCGGACCTTCGACCTGGAGGCGGCCGAGTACGTGTGCAGCGGCGACGGTCTGGCCGCCGAGGACGTGCTGGACGTGCTGTCGGAACTGCTGGCCCAGTCGGTGCTGACCCGCGAGGAGGGCCCGGCCGGCCCGCGCTACCGGATGCTGGACACCGTCCGGGAGTACGGCTGCGACTGGCTGGAGGCGACCGGGGACGCGCCCCGGCTGCGGCGGCGGCACCGGGACTGGTACCTGGGCCTCGCGACCTGGTGCGAGCTGGACTGGTTCTCGCCGCGGCAGCGCGAGGTCGCCGCGCGCGTGGAGGCCGAGCTGCCCAATCTGCGGGTGGCGCTGGAGTTCTGCCTGACCGAGCCGGACGAGGCGCATCTGGGCCAGTACCTTGCGGGCTCGCTGTGGTTCTGCTGGGCCGGCTGCGGGCGGCTGTCGGAGGGGCGGCGCTGGCTGGAGCGGAGCCTGGAGCTGGACTCGGGGTACGAGCGGTCCCGGCTGAAGGCGCTGTGGGTGCTCGGCTACGTGGCGGTCCTGCAGGGCGACACCGTGCCGGCGCTGGCCGCGCTGCGGGAGTGCCGGGAGCAGGCCGAGCAGGTCGCCGACGGGGCGGCGGTGGCGTACGCGGAGCACCGCACCGGGTGTCTGGCACTGGTCACGGACGACATGGCGCGCGCGGAGACGCTGCTGCGCTCGGCGCTGGAGCGCTACCGGGAGATCGGTGAGCTGAACAGCAACGTCCTGATGGGCCAGGTGGAGCTGGCGATGGCGCGGGCGTTCCAGGGTGATCTGCCGGACGCGGTGCGGCTGTGCGAGGACGTGCGCCGGGTGTGCGAGGACCACGGGGAGCGGTGGGCCCGTTCGTACGCCCTGTACGTGCTGGCGTACGCGGCCTGGCGGGACGGGGACCCGGTGGCGGCGCGGGAACTGCTCCAGGACTGCCTGGAGGACGCGCACACGTTCCGCGACCTGCTGGGTTCGGTGCTCTGCATCGAGCTGCTGGCCCTGGTCACGGCGGGTCAGGGCGACCCGGCCGAGGCGGCGGTGCTGCAGGGCGCGGCGGCCCGGCTGTGGCCGTCGGTGGGGCTGCCGCTGTTCGGTTCGGCGTACTACAACGCCCCGCACGAGCTGTGCGAGACGGCCGCCCGGCAGGCCCTCGGCGACGGCCGCTACGAGGAGTGCGTGCGCGAGGGGGCGCGGCTGGACCGGGACGCTGTCGTGGCCAGGGCGCTGGGGCACGGCGGGGTCCGGCCGCTGCCCGCGCTGCCCGCGCCGCGCGGGCCGGTGCCCTCCGAGGGCGAGGCGGGCAGACGCGAACCCGCCGCCTCGCCCACCCGGAAGGGCGGCGAGACGGCGGGCTGAGAGTGCTGCGCCGGGGCTGGGATCAGCGGGCGTAGTACTCGACGACGAGCTGCTCGTCGCAGATCACCGGGATCTCCTTGCGGTTCGGCTCGCGGTCCAGGCGGAACGCCAGGGCCTTGAGGTTCACCTGCAGGTAGCGCGGGGTCTCGCCGTCGGGGGCGAAGCCACCCTCACGGGCGATCTGGAAGAGCGTCTTGTCCTTGGAGCGGTCGCGGACCTGCACGACGTCGTCCGGACGGACACGGAAGGACGGCTTGTCGACCTTCTGGCCGTTGACCTGGATGTGGCCGTGGACGACCATCTGACGGGCCTGGTAGATGGTGCGGGCGATGCCCGAACGCAGGACCAGGGCGTCGAGACGGCGCTCGAGCTCCACGATCAGGGCCTCACCGGTCTTGCCCTGGACCTTGGACGCACGCTCGTAGGCGCGGACCAGCTGGCGCTCGGAGATGTCGTACTGCGCGCGCAGGCGCTGCTTCTCGAGCAGACGGACCTTGTAGTCCGAGTTCTGCTTGCGGCCGCGGCCGTGCTCGCCCGGCGGGTAGGGGCGGGCCTCGAAGTACTTGACGGCCTTCGGGGTCAGCGCGATGCCGAGGGCACGCGACTTCTTGACCTTGGGGCGGGACTGGTTCGCCACTGTCTGTTTCTCTTTCCTGGTTTTCGGCTTGTCAGGGTTGAGGGAGGTCGCATCCGCAGCCGGGGAAACCCGTCCGGTCCGTGTCGGACCTGCCGGGCAGCCGCTCCCCTGATCTGGGCACATACGTGCAGCACGCGAGTGGCCCACCGGCCGGTCCCGGGATTCCGGGTGGTGGTGGGCTGCCCGCGACACCGTTCGACGGTGCGCGACGCTCCTGGAGTCGGTCCGCGAGGGACCGGGTCTCCGGCTGGCTGTCCCGTTCTGACTGCACGGGACTCAGCACTTCGGGGCAGTCTACAGGCTGTTCATGAGCGCCTGCGACCGAGGTGCTTCCTGGTCCACTCGACGGCGTCGGCGTACCGGGCCTCGGTGCCGTGCCGGGTCGGGGTGTAGTACTCGCGGTCCTTCAGGGCGTCCGGGGCGTACTGCTGCGGGGCGATGCCCTCGGGCAGGTCGTGCGGGTAGACGTAGCCCTGCGCGTGGCCGAGTTTGGCGGCGCCCTTGTAGTGCCCGTCGCGCAGGTGGGCCGGCACGGGGCCGGCCAGGCCCTTGCGGACGTCCTCCATCGCCGCGCCGATCGCGGTGGTCGCCGCGTTGGACTTGGGGGCGAGGGCGAGCGCGATGGTGGCGTGGCTGAGGGTCAAGGATGCCTCGGGGAAGCCGATCATGGCGACGGCCTGGGCGGCGGCGACCGCGATGGGCAGCGCGTTCGGGTCGGCGAGGCCGATGTCCTCGCTGGCGGAGATCATCAGCCGGCGGGCGATGAACCGGGGGTCCTCGCCCGCCTCGATCATGCGGGCCAGGTAGTGCAGGGCCGCGTCGACGTCGGAGCCGCGGATGGACTTGATGAGGGCGCTGGCGACGTCGTAGTGCTGGTCGCCGTCGCGGTCGTACGTCACCGCCGCCCGGTCGACGGTGCGCTCCAGCGTCTGCAGGCCGATCTCGCTCTCGCCCTGGTCCAGGGCGGCGCCCGCGGCGGCCTCCAGAGCGGTCAGCGCGCGCCGGGCGTCGCCGCCGGCGATGCGCAGGAGGTGGTCCTCGGTGTCCTCGGGGAGGGTGACCGCGTTCTTCAGGCCGCGCTCGTCCGTCAGCGCCCGCTTGAGCAGGCCCCGGACGTCGTCGTCGGTGAGCGGTTCGAGGGTGAGCAGCAGGGAGCGGGACAGCAGCGGGGAGATCACCGAGAAGTAGGGGTTCTCCGTGGTCGCCGCGATCAGGGTCACCCAGCGGTTCTCGACGGCCGGCAGCAGGGAGTCCTGCTGGGCCTTGCTGAAGCGGTGGATCTCGTCCAGGAAGAGGACGGTCTCCTTGCCGAAGCCGCCGGTGGCCCGGCGGGCGCCGTCGATGACCGCGCGGACCTCCTTGACGCCCGCGGTGATCGCGGACAGCTCCACGAACCGTTTGTCGGTGGCCTTGGAGACGACGTAGGCCAGGGTCGTCTTGCCGGTGCCGGGCGGGCCCCAGAGGATCACCGAGGACGGTCCGGCGGGGCCGCCGCTGCCCTCTCCGACCAGCCGCCGCAGGGGCGAGCCGGGCTTGAGCAGATGCTGCTGGCCCACGACCTCGTCGAGCGTGCGCGGGCGCATGCGCACCGCCAGGGGGCTGGCCGCCGGGTCCTTCTCCTGGCGTTCCTCGGCTGCTGCGGTGAAGAGGTCGGGTTCCACGCTGAAACCCTAAAACACGGCACTGACAATCGGCGCCGGGCGCCCGGCGGCCCCGCCCCGAACCGTCAGCTGGTCCAGAAGTCCCACCAGCGGGTGAGGACCAGCATGCCGATGATCCCGACGTGCAGGACCGGCAGCACCCAGGTGAACTCGCCGAAGAACGACTTCAGCCAGTGCGGGGCGGCCAGGAAGTCGTTGCGGACGTTGAACGAGGTGACGTACCAGAACATGGTGATCGTGGCGACCCAGGCCAGCGAGCACCACAGGCAGAGCGCGTTGATCCGGTACAGGGACTGGAACTGCAGCCAGGTGCAGAAGGCGACGCCGAAGAGCGTGCCGAAGTTGAAGGTCAGCCAGTACCAGCGGGGGAAGCGGGCGCGGGCCAGCAGGCTCATGCCGACGCAGACGACGACGCCGTAGCAGACCAGGCCGAGCATCGGGTTCGGGAAGCCGAACGCCGCGGCCTGCTTGCTCTCCATGACGCTGCCGCAGGAGACGACCGGGTTCAGGCTGCACCCGGGGGTGAAGGACTTGCCCGCGACCTTCGCCTCGAGGATCTTGAACTTGTCGAGCGTGATGACCCAGGCGGCGAGCAGTCCGGCCGCGCCGGTGATCACCAGCAGCAGCGCGAAGGCACGGCTGCCGCCCGCCGTGCGCGGCCCCTCGGCGGCACGCTCGGGACCGGGCTGGGTGGAGACGTCCTTGACTGTCGTCTTGCTCATCACGCCGATTCCGTCACTTGAGAGTCGGACCTTCTTCGGGCACGGGTCATTCTGCCGCACCCGCGCGGGTGGGCACCGTTCGCTTCCCATAAGGATGTACGTACGACGAGTGCCTTCCGTTCGGTTCCGGACACCGGCCGCACGCCGCACGACAAGGGCGCCGGAGCCCCCCTGGAGGGAGCGTCCGGCGCCCACGCGCGCGTGCGGTCGGCTAGCCGAGCCGCGACTCCAGCTCGGCCACGATCTCGTTGACGCCGATCGCCGTCTGCTCGCCGGACTCCATGTCCTTGAGCTGCACGACACCCTCGGCGAGGTCGCGTTCGCCGGCCACCAGGGCGTAGCGGGCCCCGCTGCGGTTCGCGTTCTTCATGGCGCCCTTCAGGCCCTTGCCGCCGTAGGAGAAGTCCGCCGCGATACCGACCTTGCGCAACTCGGTGACCTTGGCGAACAGCACCCTGCGGGCCTCCTCGCCGAGGGGCACCGCGTACACGCTGGTCGAGGAGGGGAGGTCCAGCTCGACGCCCTCGGCCTCCAGGGCGAGGACCGTGCGGTCGACGCCGAGGGCCCAGCCGACGGACGGCAGCGCGGGACCGCCGATCATCTCGGACAGGCCGTCGTAGCGGCCGCCGCCGCCCACGGCGGACTGGGAGCCCAGACCGCCGTGCACGAACTCGAACGTGGTGCGGGTGTAGTAGTCCAGGCCGCGCACCAGCTTCGGGTCGTCCTCGAAGGCCACGCCCGCCGCGCCGATCAGCTCGCGGACCTCCTCGTGGTACGCCTTGCAGGCGTCGCACAGGTAGTCGCGCAGCAGCGGAGCGCCGGTGAGCTGTTTCTGCACCGACTCGCGCTTGTCGTCGAGGACCCGCAGCGGGTTGATGTCGACGCGTCGGCGCGTGTCCTCGTCGAGGTCGAGACCGCGCAGGAAGTCCTGCAGCGCGGCCCGGTACACCGGCCGGCACTCCTTGTCGCCCAGCGAGTTCAGCAGGATGCGGAAGTCGCGCAGGCCCAGAGAGCGGTACGCCTGGTCGGCCAGGATGATCAGCTCGGCGTCGAGCGCCGGGTCCTCGGCACCGATCGCCTCGGCGCCCACCTGGGAGAAGTGCCGGTAACGGCCCGCCTGCGGCGCCTCGTAGCGGTAGTAGGAGCCCGAGTACCAGAGCTTCACCGGCAGGTTGCCCTGGCGGTGCAGGCTGGCCTCCAGCGCGGCGCGCAGCACGGAGGCGGTTCCCTCGGGCCGCAGGGCGAGCTTGTCGCCGCCCTTGGTCTCGAAGGCGTACATCTCCTTGGTGACGATGTCGGTGGACTCGCCGACACCACGCGCGAACAGTTCGACGTTCTCGAAACCGGGGGTCTCGATGTAGCCGTAGCCCGAGTTTCGGAGCGGGGTCGCGATCGCCTCGCGGACCGCGAGGAAGACCGCGGAACGGGGCGGGATCAGGTCGTACGTGCCCTTGGGGGCCTGAAAGGTGCTCACGGAAGCTCTCTCGTCACATTCCTCGTCGGGGAGCCTCGAAGGCTCCCTGGCCGGCGGCCACCTGCCGCAGATAGGGGTTGGTGGCGCGCTCCTGGCCGATGGTCGTCTGGGTGCCGTGGCCGGACAGCACCACGGTGGAGTCGTCGAGCGGCAGGCACACGCGGGCCAGCGACTCGAGCATGTCCTCCATGGAGCCACCCGGCAGATCGGTGCGTCCGACGGAGCCGGCGAACAGCAGATCCCCGGAGAAGAAGATCGGCGGGATGTCCGCCGCCCCGGGCATCCGGAAGGTCACCGACCCCTTGGTATGGCCCGGCGCGTGCGCGACGGAGAACTCCAGTCCGGCCAGCGCGAGGGTGACGCCGTCGGTCAGCTCCTTGACGTCGTCGGGCTCCCCCACGGTCAGCTCGCCCATCAGCGGCATGCCGATCGACCGGCCGAGCGCCTTCTCGGGGTCGCTCAGCATGTACCGGTCCTCGGGGTGGATCCAGGCGGGTACGTCGTGCGCGCCGCACACGGGGACGACCGAGGCGACGTGGTCGATGTGGCCGTGGGTGAGGACGACGGCGACGGGCTTGAGCCGATGCTTCCTGAGTGCTTCCTCGACTCCTTGGGCGGCCTGGTGGCCCGGGTCGATGATCACGCACTCCTCACCGGCGGCGGGGGCGACGAGATAACAGTTCGTCCCCCAGGCCCCGGCGGGGAACCCGGCAATGAGCACGATCGTCCTTCGTTGTGTCGATACGGGAGGTCCCACGGGCGGTCGGCCCGTGGTCCAGAGCCTACCGGCGCTGCCGTTTCCTCAGCGAACCCATATACGGTACGGGGCTACACGCGGCTGTCGGCTCAGAGGACGCACGCGTACCGGTCGACACACGACACGCATGAGGAGAGAACCCGGTGGTCAGCCAGGAGCAGCGGCGGCGTCAGCTCGCCCGGGAGAAGTTCTTGCGGCAGCAGCAGCGGCGCACCAGCGCACGGCGCAAGGCGAACGTGCGGAACTCCGTGATCGCGTCGGTGCTGGGCGTGGTCGTGATCGGCAGTGTCGCGCTGTACACGACGGGCGTGCTGAAGAACGGCGACGACGACAAGAAGACCAACGCCGGCGCCGACGTCACCCCGAGCGCCACGCCGAGCAGCAAGGCGCCGGACCCGTGCGCGAAGCCGGCCGCGGGCTCGATCGGCAAGCTCCAGTGGAAGAAGGAGCCGGCGATGACGATCGACACGTCGGCGAAGTACACGATGAAGCTCGCGACGACGTGCGGTGACATCGGCATCGCGCTGAAGACGTCGGCGGCTCCGCACACCGTCAACTCCTTCGACTTCCTCGCGGCCAAGGGCTTCTTCGACCACACCAAGTGCCACCGTCTGACGACGAACGGCATCTACGTGCTGCAGTGCGGCGACCCGACGGGCCAGGGCAGCGGCGGCCCGGGCTACACGATCCCGGACGAGAACCTGAAGGACGCGAGCCTGAAGGGCAACAAGTACCCGGCGGGCACCGTGGCGATGGCCAACACCGGCCAGAAGCACACCGGCGGCAGCCAGTTCTTCCTGGTCTACAAGGACAGCCCGCTGCCGCCCAGTTACACCCCGTTCGGCACGATCGACGCGTCCGGCCTCAAGGTGCTGGACAAGATCGCGGCCGCGGGCGAGAACACGGGGGCGGGCGACGGCGCCCCGAACGCGACGGTCGTCATCAACAAGGCGACGGTCACCAAGTCCTGACGCCGTCGGCGAGATCACTGCGGCCATCTGCGGAATTTCGGTCGCGCTGGATGCGGACAGGCAACCCGCCGGTCGCCTATGTTGGCCGTGACGAAACTGTGGACGATGCCCGGGGGCGCTGAGACCCGCCGCAGGCATCATGTGGAGGAGGCGCTGTGAGCAGCGACCCGTGGGGCCGCGTCGACGAGACGGGGACCGTGTACGTGCGTACGGCCGACGGCGAGCAGGTCGTCGGTTCCTGGGCGGCCGGCTCCCCTGAGGAGGCGCTTGCCTACTTCGAGCGCAAGTACGAGGGCCTGGTTGTCGAGATCGGCCTCCTCGAGAAGCGAGTGAAGACCACCGACCTGTCGGCGAAGGACGCCCAGACCGCGATCGACCACCTGCGCGAGCAGGTGGACGCGCACCACGCGGTCGGCGACCTGGAGGCGCTGAAGACCCGGCTGGACAAGCTCGTGGCGACGGTCGAGGCGCGGCGCGAGGAGCGCAAGGCACAACGGGCCAAGCAGTCCGACGAGGCCCGCCGGGCCAAGGAGGACCTGGTCACCGAGGCCGAGCAGCTGGCGCAGTCCGACCAGTGGCGGGCCGCCGGTGAGCGGCTGCGGGCGCTGGTGGACACCTGGAAGGGTCTGCCGCGTCTGGACCGCAAGTCCGACGACGAGCTGTGGCACCGGTTCTCGCACGCCCGGTCGGCGTTCTCCAAGCGCCGCAAGGCGCACTTCGCGCAGCTGGACGCGCAGCGCGAGGAGGCGCGCAAGACCAAGGAGCGGCTGGTCTCGGAGGCCGAGGCGCTGTCCGGTTCGACGGACTGGGGTCCGACGGCGGCGCGCTACCGCGAGCTGATGGCGGAGTGGAAGGCCGCGGGCCGTGCCCAGCGCGAGCACGAGGACGACCTGTGGAACCGCTTCCGCGGCGCCCAGGACGTGTTCTTCGCCGCCCGCAGCGGGGTCTTCGCCGAGCGGGACGCCGAGCAGGCGGAGAACCTCAAGCTCAAGGAGGAGCTGGCCGAGGAGGCCGAGAAGCTCCTGCCGATCTCGGACCTGAAGGGCACCCGGGCCGCCTTCCGCTCGATCAACGAGCGCTGGGAGGCCATCGGCCACGTCCCGCGGGACGCGCGTCCGAAGGTCGAGGGCCGGATGCACACGGTCGAGCGGGCCATCCAGGAGGCCGAGGAGGCCGAGTGGCGCCGGACCAACCCGGAAGCGCGTGCGCGTGCCGAGGGCCTGACCGGACAGCTGCAGGCCGCGGTCGACAAGCTGCGCGGCCAGATCGAGCAGGCGCGCGCCCAGGGCAACGCGTCCCGGGCCGACAAGCTGGAGCGTGAGCTGGAGGGCCGCCAGGCGCTCCTGGACCAGGCTCTGAAGGGCCTGCAGGAGTTCGGCGGCTGATCCCTCGCCGACCACGTGGAAGGGCCCCGTACGCCGTACGGGGCCCTTCTGGTGTTCCGGGTGGCTCGGCGGCTCCGTGGCTCCGTGGCTCCTACGAGCGGGTGCGCGCCGAGGTCACGCGGTAGACGTCGTACACGCCCTCCACGCCCCGTACCGCCTTCAGGACGTGGCCGAGGTGCTTCGGGTCGCCCATCTCGAAGGTGAACCGGGAGGTGGCCACCCGGTCGCGGGAGGTCTGGACGGCCGCCGAGAGGATGTTGACGTGCTGGTCGGACAGGACCCGGGTGACGTCCGACAGCAGACGGGAGCGGTCCAGGGCCTCGACCTGGATGGCGACCAGGAAGACCGAGGACTGGGTGGGCGCCCACTCGACGTCGAGGATGCGCTCCGGCTCCCGGGACAGTGACTCCACGTTGACGCAGTCGCTGCGGTGAACCGATACACCGCTACCGCGCGTGACGAAGCCGATGATCGGGTCGCCCGGGACCGGGGTGCAGCAGCGGGCCAGCTTCACCCACACGTCGTCGACGCCCTTGACGACGACGCCGGGGTCGGCGCTGGAGCGGCGCTTGCGGCCGCGGCCGCGGGCCGGCGGGACCGTCTCGTCGATCTCCTCGGTGGCGGCCTCCTCGCCGCCGAGGGCCTGGACGAGCTTCTGCACGATGTTCTGCGCGGAGACATGGCCCTCGCCGATCGCCGCGTACAGCGCGGAGATGTCCGAGTAGCGCATCTCGTGGGCGAGGGTGACCAGGGAGTCGCCGGTGAGGATGCGCTGGATCGGCAGGTTCTGCTTGCGCATGGCGCGCACGATGGCGTCCTTGCCCTGCTCGATCGCCTCGTCGCGGCGCTCCTTGGAGAACCAGGCCCGGATCTTGTTGCGCGCCCGGGGGGACTTGACGAACCCGAGCCAGTCCCGGGACGGCCCGGCGCCGGCCGCCTTGGAGGTGAAGACCTCGACCAGGTCGCCGTTGTCCAGGGTGGACTCGAGCGGTACGAGCCGGCCGTTGACCCGCGCTCCTATCGTGCGGTGGCCGACCTCGGTGTGGACGGCGTACGCGAAGTCGACCGGGGTGGCACCGGCCGGGAGCGCGATGACGTCGCCCTTGGGCGTGAAGACGAAGACCTCGTTGCGGGACAGGTCGAAGCGCAGGGACTCCAGGAACTCGCCGGGGTCCTCGGTCTCCTTCTGCCAGTCGAGCAACTGCCGCAGCCACGCCATGTCGTTGATGGCGTCCTTGTCCTTGCCGGACGCCTTGGGCACGTCGGTGCGGACCTTGGAGGCGCCGGCCACGGCCTCCTGCTTGTACTTCCAGTGCGCGGCGATGCCGTACTCCGCGCGCCGGTGCATGTCGAACGTGCGGATCTGCAGTTCGACGGGCTTGCCGTTCGGGCCGATGACCGTCGTGTGGAGCGACTGGTACATGTTGAACTTCGGCATGGCGATGTAGTCCTTGAACCGGCCGGGAACCGGGTTCCATCGCGCGTGCACCGTGCCGAGGGCCGCGTAGCAGTCGCGGACCGTGTCGACGAGGACACGGATGCCCACCAGGTCGTAGATCTCCGCGAAGTCACGGCCGCGGACGATCATCTTCTGGTAGACGCTGTAGTAGTGCTTCGGGCGTCCGGTGACGGTCGCCTTGATCCGGGCGGCCCGCAGGTCGGCCTGGACCTCGTCGGTGACTATGGCGAGGTACTCGTCACGCTTGGGCGCCCGTTCGGCGACCAGCCGGACGATCTCGTCGTACATCTTGGGGTAGAGGATCGCGAACGCGAGGTCCTCCAGCTCCCACTTGATGGTGTTCATGCCCAGCCGGTGGGCCAGCGGCGCGTAGATCTCCAGCGTCTCGCGCGCCTTCTTCTCCTGCTTCTCGCGCTTGAGGTAGCGCATGGTGCGCATGTTGTGCAGGCGGTCGGCGAGTTTGATGACCAGGACGCGCGGGTCCTTGGCCATGGCCACGACCATCTTGCGCACGGTCTCGGCCTGCGCGGCCTCGCCGAACTTGACCTTGTCCAGCTTCGTGACGCCGTCGACGAGCAGCGCGACGACGTCGCCGAAGTCGCGGCGCAGGTCGTCCAGGCCGTACTCGGTGTCCTCGACGGTGTCGTGCAGCAGCCCGGCCATCAGGGTCGCCGGGTCCATGCCCAGCTCGGCGAGGATGGTGGTGACGGCGAGCGGGTGCGTGATGTACGGGTCGCCGCTCTTGCGCTTCTGGCCGCGGTGCCAGCGCTCGGCGACCTGGTAGGCGCGCTCGATCTGCCGGAGCGTCGAGTTCTCGATCTTCGGGTCGTTGCTGCGCACTATCCGCAGCAACGGCTCCAGCACCGGGTTGTACGGGTTCGCGCGCTGGACGCCGAGGCGGGCCAGGCGGGCGCGGACGCGGTTGGAGGAGCCGGAGCGGGCGGGCTGTCCCGCGGCGGGGCGCACCGGCGGGGCCGGTTTGGGACGGGCGACTTCGGCAGCCTTCTCCACCGGCGCGGACTGGGCGTGCTCCACCGCCCCACGCGTGTCGTTCTTCGCGTGCGACACGTTCGGCGCGGGTTTGGCCGCGGCCGCCGAGGCGGACTCGGGCTTGGCGGCGGTCAGGTGCTGGGCCTCGTCTGGCAAGAGGACTCCTCGTGCGCGATCCGGGTCCCCGGTCAGGCCCCAGACGTACATGGTAGCGAGCCGACGCGCCCGGTGCCGACGAGGCCGTACACAGCGGTCGGGGGCCCGCGTGCGCCGCGGGCCCCCGACCTCACCTCACCTCAGCATCGCGTCGGATGCCCGCGGTGATGAGCGGTTACGTCACTTCCAGTTGAAGAGCGCCGCGCCCTTCACCTTCATCTCCTTCTCGGCGAGGACGTTCCCCCACGGCACCTTGACGCTGCCGGTCTTGCCGCAGCCGGCGTTGTACCACTTCTTCCGGCCGTTGACGAAGCCCTTCACCTGGACGCAGATCGAGCCGCCCCGGTAGACCGCCCAGGTGTAACCCATCTTCAGCCCCGGACGCCCGAAGTGGCCGCAGCCGTCGTTGACGGTGCTCCACCGGCCCGGGAGGCTGACTGCCCGGTTCCAGTCACCGCAGTCGGCCGGTGAGACCTTGGACGTCACGACCGGTGAGGGAGCCGGGCTCGCGCTGGCGGTCGTCGCGCCGGCCGTGAGAGTGGCCGCGGACAGAAGCGAGACGACCCCCGTCGCCAGCTTGCCTGACATGTTCATCGAATCTCCTCCTGTGGTGTGCCTGGTCAGTGGCACACCAAGATCCCATCATGGCAGGGGCATGACTGGGTACAGAGTTGAGATAGATCTGAGCTACGACTCGTGGACGCACTGTCACCGGCGGCCGTAGGCGAAGGGCGCCCGGGATGTCCCCGGGCGCCCTTCGTGCCTCATCCGGCTCTGGCTGGCTGCCGGCGGTCCGTCTCAGATGGTGAGGAGTGCCTCCAGCGGCGCCCCCGCCAGAGCCGGCTCCAGCCGGCCGCGACCGCCGAGGAAGGCGAGTTCCATCAGCACCGCGACGCCCGCCACCTCGGCACCGGCCCGGTGTATGAGCCGGATCGCCGCCTCGGCGGTGCCTCCGGTGGCGAGGACGTCGTCGACGACCAGGATGCGGTCGCCCGAGGTGAGGTCCTCCGCGTGCACCTCGATCTCCGCCGAGCCGTACTCCAGGTCGTAGGCCTGACGCAGGGTCGCCCCGGGCAGCTTGCCCGCCTTGCGGACCGGGATGAAGCCGAGGCCGGCGTGGACGGCGACCGGGGCGCCCAGGATGAAGCCCCGGGCCTCCAGGCCGACGATCTTGGTCGCGCCGGTGTCCGCGGCGATCCCGGCGAGCGCGCCGGTCAGGCTCGTGAACGCGTCCGGGTCCGCGAGCAGCGGGGTGATGTCCTTGAACATCACGCCCGGCTCCGGGTAGTCCGCCACGTCCCGGATGCGGCTGAGGAGCAGCTCCTGGATGTCCGTCATCGGCGCTTCCCGGAGGTCCTGCCCCGGCCCCGGTTGCGGGAGACGGGCTGGTTGCGCGGGCCGACGACGGCGGGTGCGTTGTCGTCGGACTCGTCACCGGCGGTGCCCCGGGCGTCCGCGAGGTCCTCCCCCACCGCGGCCTGGGCGCGCTTGGCCAGCACCCGCTTGCGCAGGGCCTTCATCGCCGGCTCGCGCTCCTTGAGGTCGGCGACGAGCGGGGTGGCGATGAAGATCGAGGAGTAGGCACCGGCCGCGAGGCCGACGAACAGCGACAGCGAGATGTCGTTCAGCGTGCCGGCGCCGAGGAAGCCGCCGCCGATGAACAGCAGGCCGGCCACCGGCAGCAGGGCGACCACGGTGGTGTTGATGGAACGCACCAGCGTGCCGTTGATCGACTGGTTGGCGATGTCGCTGTAGGTGAAGCGGGTCTGCTTGGTGATGTCCTTGGTCTGCTCCTTGAGGCTGTCGAAGACGACGACCGTGTCGTAGAGCGAGTAACCGAGGATGGTCAGCAGACCGATGACCGTGCCGGGCGTGACCTCGAAGCCGACCAGGGCGTAGATGCCGGTCGTGATGGTGATGTCGTGGATGAGCGCGACGAGGGCGGCGATGGCCATGCGCCACTCGAAGGCGATCGCCAGGTAGATCACCACGAGCACCATGAAGATGCCGAGGCCCTCCCAGGCCTTGTTGGCGATCTGCTCACCCCAGCTGGGCCCGACCAGGTCGGCGGCCAGCTTCTCCGGGTTGAGCTTCAGGTCCTGGGCCAGCTTCGTCTTGATCTGGTCGGACTTGCCGGTGTCGATGCCGGCGATCTGGATGCGCAGGCTGCCGTTGCCGAGCTTCTGCACGATCGCCTCGTGGCCGGAGGCGTCCTTCGCGAACACCTCCGCCTGCGCCACCGAGGTGCTCATCTTGACCGGCGTGGTGAAGACCGCGCCGCCCTGGAACTCGATGCCCATGTTCAGGCCGCGCACCGCCAGGCCGAGGATGGCCGTGATGGTGATCAGGATGGAGACGCCGTACCAGATCTTGCGCTTGCCGACGAAGTCGTAGCTGATCTCGCCACGGTGCAGTCGGGCACCGAGGTTGCCGAGTTTCGACATCGCTCACGCCTCCTTCGGGTCGGCAGGGCCGGCGGCGGGACCGGCGGGACGGCGGGTTCGGCGCAGCGGCGGCTGGGCACCCAGGCTCTTCGGGTCGAGGCCGGACCACTTGTGGCCGTCGGCGAAGAACTTCCGGCGGGCCAGCAGCGTCATCAGCGGCTTGGTGAACAGGAAGACGACGACCACGTCGAGCACGGTGGTCAGACCCAGGGTGAACGCGAAGCCCTGGACCTTGCCGACGGTGACGATGAACAGCACGGCGGCGGCGAGGAACGACACGAAGTCGGAGACCAGGATGGTGCGCCGGGCGCGCGGCCAGGCACGCTCGACGGCGGGGCGCAGCGTGCGGCCCTCGCGGATCTCGTCCCGGATGCGTTCGAAGTACACGATGAACGAGTCCGCGGTGATACCGATGGCCACGATGGCACCGCAGACGGCCGGGAGGTTCAGCGCGAAGCCGATGGCCGGGCCGAGCAGCGACATGATCACGTAGGTGAGGATCGCGGAGACCAGCAGGGACGCCATCGCGACGAGTGACAGACCGCGGTAGTAGATCACCAGGTACAGCACGACCAGCGCGAGGCCGATCGCGCCGGCGAGCAGACCGGCGCGCAGCTGCTCACCACCGAGCGCGGCGGTCACCGTGGTGACGGACTGCTCCTTGAAGGTCAGCGGCAGGGCGCCGTACGACAGCATGTTCGCGAGGCTCTGCGCCTCCTTCTGGGTGAAGCTGCCGGAGATGTACGCGTTGCCGCCGGTGATGGCGGTCTGCACGTACGGGTGGGAGACGACCTCGTCGTCCAGAACGATCGCGAACTCGTTCTGCGGGGTGGTCCGCTGCGCCAGCTTGGCGGTGACGTCGGCGAACTTCTTCGCCCCGCTGGAGTCGAACGTCATGTCCACCTGCCAGCCCCCGGCACCCTGGGTGTTCAAGGTGGCCTGGGCCTTCTTGATCTCCGTGCCGGAGACGTCGACGGGGCCGAGCAGGAACTTGCTCCAGACCTTGCCGTCCTTGCCGCAGGCGACGGTGGTCTCCCCCGTCTTGACGTTCCGGCCGGCGACGGCGCGCTGCTTGGGGTCGTTGCAGTCGAGCGTGGCGTACTGCTTGGCCGCCGCGGCGGCCGAGGGGTCGGCGCTGCCGGACGCGGCAGGAGAGGGGCTGCCGGCTGCCTTCGGGCTGCTGCTCACGGACGGCGAGGCGTCGGCCTTCAAGGCGTCGGTGACGGCGCGGCCCTGTGAGGTGGCGCCGGCCGAAGGGCTGGCGGAGCTCCCGGAGACCTTGTCCTGGGCCTTGGCCGAGCCCGACGCGCTCGGAGAGGCGGAGCCGGCGCCCGGGGAGGCGGAGCCGCTCGGGCTGGCGCTCGGGGTGGGTGTCGCCGCGCCGGTCGTCGCCTCGCGCTGGATCACCGGCCGGAAGTAGAGCTTGGCCGTGGTGCCGACCTGCTGGCGTGCTTCCTCGGAGTTCGTCCCCTTGGGGATGTTGACGATGATGTTCCGGTCGCCCTGGGTCTGCACCTCCGCTTCCGAGACACCGAGCCCATTGACACGGCGGTTCATGATGTCGACCGCGGTGTCCATGTTCGTCTTGTTGATCGCGTTGGGCTGCCCCGGCTCGTTGACGGCTTCGAGGGTGATGCTCGTGCCGCCGGCGAGGTCGATGCCGAGACGCGGGGTGCGGTGCCCGGAGGCGAACATCCCGGCGGTGAGCGCCACGATGGCGATCAGAATGAGGGCCAGCGAGCGCCCTGGCTTGCTCTGGGCGCTCGCGCTCCGGCCCTTCTTAGGTGCTGCCACCTTCTCGTACTCCCTCTCGGGCCGCCCCGCTGCCGGTGGGCGCGGTCGGCCATGACATGGTGTCGGGATCCCGTGCGGAGACACACGCGGCCGGGGTGCGCGGGGCGCGGTCGGTGCCGCGCCGCACACCCCGGGACGTGGCTACTTCGCGTCGGCGTCGCCGTCGGTCTTCTTCGGCTCTTCGTCGGCCTCGGCCTTGGCCTCGGCAGCGGCGGCGGCCGCGTCCGTCCTGGCCTCGGCGGCGGCGGCCGCGTCGGCCTTGTCCTCGGCGGCGTCCTGCTTGCCCAGGTCGACGGCCTTGTCGTCGGAGGCGGCGGCGGGCTCCTCCGAGGCGTCGGTCCCGGTCAGGGAGGAGGCGTCGTCCGGGACGATGTCCGTGTCGGACTTCAGGTCGTGCTCGACGCCGTGGACGATGCGGTTGTACTCGTCGTCGGTGAGGACGGCGCCGATCGCGTTCTTGGCGAAGAGGAGCTCGACGCCCGGTCCGGCGTCGAGGAGGACGGTGTCCTCGTTGACCTCCTTGACCGTCGCGTACATGCCCCCGATCGTGCGGACGCCCGAGCCGGGCTGCAACTCGTTGCGCATGCTGGCGGCCTGCTGCTGCTTCTTCTTGGCCGATCGCGTCATCAGGAACATGGCCGCGATGAGCACGATGAAGGGGAGAAGGGTAAAGGCATTCACGGGACGGAATTTCCTTCGCGCGACCGCGCGGAGAGCGGCCTGTTGGATGGGGGTGGGTCGGCGCCGCCCGCAAGGGCGGCATCGGCGGAGTCTAAGCGAGTCCGCGCGCATGGAACAACGCTCAGCATGGCACCTGGGTTCCTGCTCAGGCCAATGTCCCGGCCGTCACGAACGCATCACGCCGCCCTCACGCCCCGAACAGGTCCCCTTGTCCGTTTCCCGCGGCCGACGAGCGGGGCGGGGTCAGACCGAGGTGCTCCCAGGCCGCCGGGGTGCCGACCCGGCCCCGTGGCGTACGGGCGAGCAGACCCTCCCGGACCAGGAAGGGCTCGGCGACCTCCTCGACCGTCTCGCGCTCCTCCCCCACCGCGACCGCCAGCGTCGACAGACCGACCGGACCGCCGCCGAACAGTTTCAGCAGCGCCTCCAGGACGGCCCGGTCGAGGCGGTCGAGGCCGCGCGCGTCGACCTCGTACACGGCGAGGGCGGCCGCGGCGATCTCTCGGGTGATCAGGCCGTCCGCCTTGACCTGGGCGTAGTCGCGCACCCGGCGCAGCAGACGGTTGGCGATGCGGGGCGTGCCGCGGGAGCGGCCGGCGATCTCGGCGGCGCCGTCCGGCTCGATCTCGACGTCCAGCAGGTGCGCCGAGCGGTGCACGACCCGTTCCAGCTCGGTGGGCTCGTAGAACTCCATGTGCGCGGTGAAGCCGAAGCGGTCGCGCAGCGGGGGCGGCAGCAGGCCGGCGCGCGTGGTGGCCCCGACCAGGGTGAAGGGCGGCAGTTCGAGCGGGATGGCGGTGGCGCCCGGGCCCTTGCCGACGATGACGTCGACCCGGAAGTCCTCCATGGCCATGTACAGCATCTCCTCGGCGGGCCGGGACATGCGGTGGATCTCGTCCAGGAAGAGGACCTCACCCTCCTGGAGGGAGGAGAGGATCGCCGCCAGGTCGCCCGCGTGCTGGATGGCGGGGCCCGAGGTGATGCGGATGGGGGCGCCCATCTCGGCCGCGATGATCATCGACAGGGTGGTCTTGCCCAGGCCGGGCGCGCCGGAGAGGAGCACGTGGTCGGCGGTGGCGCCGCGCGCGCGTGCGGCGCGCAGCACGAGGTCGAGCTGTTCGCGGACCTTCTCCTGCCCGATGAACTCGCCGAGGTCCTTGGGCCGCAGGGCGGCCTCGACGGCCTGGTCCTCCCGGTCGGCGACCGAGCCCACCAGCCGCTCCTCGGCGGTGTCGGACGTGTCGTCCCAGTTCATGAATGTGCCTCGACAGGGGTTGGGGTCAGCGGGCTCGGTTCAGGGTCTGCAGCGCGGCCTTCAGCAACTGGCCCACCTGGGGCGTGCCGTCGGCGGCCTCGGCCTGCGGGGCCACGGCCGCCACGGCCTCCTCGGCCTCGCGGGTGGCGTAGCCCAGGCCGATGAGGGCGGCGTGCAGCTGGTCGCGCCAGCCCTGGGTGACCGGGGCGCCGACCGCGGGGGCGCCGGTGGGCGCGCCGAGCCGGTCCTTCAGCTCCAGCAGCAGCTTCTGCGCGCCCTTCTTGCCGATGCCGGGGACGGCGGTGAGGGCCTTCTCGTCACCGGTGGCGACGGCGCGGCGCAGCGCGTCCGGGGTGTGCACGGCGAGCATCGCCTGGGCGAGCCGGGGGCCGACGCCGCTCGCGGTCTGGAGCAGGACGAAGACCTGGCGCGCGTCGTCGTCGGCGAAGCCGTAGAGGGTCAGGGAGTCCTCGCGGACGACCAGGGAGGTGTGCAGCTTGGCGGGCCGGCCGACGCGCAGCGTGGAGAGCGTGTCGGGCGTGCACTGGACGGACATGCCGACGCCGCCGACCTCGACGACCGCCGCGTCGGGGGCGAGCGCGGCGACCGTGCCGCTGACGAAGGCGATCATGCCGTACGGCCTTTCGTTGCGTGGGCGGTGTGCAGGGCGACCGCCCGCTGGAGCCGGTTCTGGGCGGGGGCGCGCCAGATGTGGCAGATGGCGAGGGCGAGGGCGTCGGCGGCGTCGGCGGGCTTCGGCGGGGCGCTGAGCCGCAGCAGCCGGGTGACCATGGCGCCGACCTGGGCCTTGTCGGCGCGGCCTGTGCCGGTGACGGCGGCCTTGACCTCGCTGGGGGTGTGCAGGGCGACCGGGATGCCGCGCCGCGCGGCGCAGAGCATCGCGACGGCGCTGGCCTGGGCGGTGCCCATGACGGTGCTGACGTTGTGCTGGCTGAAGACGCGCTCGACGGCGACGAACTCCGGCCGGTGCTCGTCGAGCCACTGCTCCAGGCCCTGTTCGACGGCGAGCAGCCGGAGGCTGAGGTCGGCGTCGGCGGGCGTGCGGACGACGCCCACCCCGAGCATGGTCAGCGGCCGGCCCGCGACCCCCTCGACGACGCCCACACCGCACCGCGTCAGTCCGGGGTCCACCCCCATCACGCGCACGCGCCCCTCCCTTCGACCGCCTGTTCCCGCAGGCTATCGGGTACCACCGACAACGCCCCGCAGCGGCGCCGGGAAGGCGACGGGCCGACGGGGTGTCCCGTCGGCCCGTGAGAACCCGTGCAGCCCTTCGGCGGTGCTGCGCGTCGACTACGCGTCGACCTTCTCCATGATCTCGTCGCTGACGTCGAAGTTGGCGAAGACGTTCTGCACGTCGTCGCTGTCCTCGAGCGCGTCGATCAGCTTGAAGATCTTCTTGGCGCCCTCCTCGTCCAGTTCGACCTGGACGGACGGCACGAAGCTGGAGTCGGCGGAGTCGTAGTCGATGCCGGCCTCCTGGAGGGCGGTGCGGACCGCGACCAGGTCGGTGGCCTCGCTGATGACCTCGAAGGTCTCACCGAGGTCGTTGACCTCCTCGGCGCCCGCGTCCAGGACGGCGCCGAGGACGTCGTCCTCGCTCAGCTCGCCCTTGGGGACGATGACGACGCCCTTGCGGCTGAACATGTACGACACGGAGCCCGGGTCCGCCATGTTGCCGCCGTTGCGGGTCATGGCGACCCGGACGTCGGAGGCGGCGCGGTTGCGGTTGTCGGTGAGGCACTCGATGAGCACCGCGACACCGTTGGGGCCGTAGCCCTCGTACATGATCGTCTCGTAGTCCGCGCCACCGGCCTCGAGACCGCCGCCGCGCTTGATGGCGGAGTCGATGTTCTTGTTCGGGACCGACTGCTTCTTGGCCTTCTGGACGGCGTCGTAGAGCGTCGGGTTGCCTTCGAGGTCCACGCCGCCCATGCGCGCCGCGACCTCGATGTTCTTGATCAGCTTCGCGAAGAGCTTGCCGCGCTTGGCGTCGATCACGGCCTTCTTGTGCTTCGTCGTGGCCCATTTAGAGTGGCCGGACATCTGCCTGTCTCCTTCGCGTAACCCATCTCTGCAACGACTCCAGAGATCCTACAAGGACTCCGGTGTCCGGTTGGCGCGCACCATGTCGACGAACAGCGAGTGCACGCGGTGGTCGCCGGTCAGCTCCGGGTGGAACGACGTGGCGAGCACGTTGCCCTGGCGGACCGCGACGGTGTGGCCGTTGTGCTCGGCGAGCACCTCGACGTCGGCACCCACGGACTCGACCCAGGGGGCGCGGATGAAGACGCCCTCCACAGGATGGCCCTCGACGCCCTTGACGTCGACCGCTGCCTCGAAGGACTCGTTCTGCCGGCCGAAGGCGTTGCGGCGCACGATCATGTCGATGCCGCCGACGGTCTCCTGGCCCGAGCGGGGGTCGAGGATCTTGTCGGCGAGCATGATCATGCCCGCGCAGGTGCCGTAGACGGGCATGCCCGCGCGCACGCGCGCACGGAGCGGTTCCATCACTCCGAACATGACGGCCAGCTTGGAGATGGTGGTCGACTCGCCGCCGGGCAGGACGAGACCGTCCACCTCGGCGAGTTCCTCGGGGCGCCGCACCGGCCTGGCCACGGCGTCGGCCGCGGCCAGGGCGATGAGGTGCTCCCGTACGTCGCCCTGGAGTGCCAGGACGCCAATGACGGGGGTGTTCATGTGGTTCGGTGCCTTACCAGCCGCGGTTGGCGTAGCGCTCGGTCTCGGGAAGGGTGTCGCAGTTGATGCCGACCATGGCCTCGCCGAGGTTGCGGGACGCGTCCGCGATGATCTTCGGGTCGTCGAAGGCGGCGGTGGCCTTCACGATGGCGGCGGCGCGCTTGGCCGGGTCGCCGGACTTGAAGATGCCGGAGCCGACGAACACGCCCTCGGCGCCGAGCTGGCGCATCAGGGCGGCGTCGGCCGGGGTGGCGACGCCACCGGCGGAGAAGAGGACCACCGGGAGCTTGCCCAGCTCGGCGACCTCCTTGACGAGCTCGTAGGGGGCGCGCAGCTCCTTGGCGGCGGCGTACAGCTCGTTGTTGTCGTAGCCGCGCAGGCGGGCGATCTCGTTCTTGATCTGGCGCAGGTGGCGGACGGCCTCGACGACGTTGCCGGTGCCGGCCTCGCCCTTGGAGCGGATCATGGCGGCGCCCTCGGCGATGCGGCGCAGGGCCTCGCCCAGGTTGGTGGCACCGCAGACGAAGGGGGTGGTGAACGCCCACTTGTCGGAGTGGTTGACCTCGTCGGCCGGGGTGAGGACCTCGGACTCGTCGATGTAGTCGACGCCGAGGGACTGCAGCACCTGGGCCTCGACGAAGTGGCCGATGCGGGACTTGGCCATGACCGGGATCGAGACGGCGTCGATGATGCCCTCGATCATGTCCGGGTCGGACATGCGGGCCACGCCGCCGTCCTTGCGGATGTCGGCCGGGACCCGCTCCAGGGCCATGACGGCGACGGCGCCCGCGTCCTCGGCGATCTTCGCCTGCTCCGGCGTGACGACGTCCATGATCACGCCGTTCTTGAGCTGCTCGGCCATGCCGCGCTTCACACGGGCGGTGCCGGTCTCGGGAGCCTGGTTCTCGGTGGTGGACACGGGTGACCTCACTGATGGGGTTGAGAGTTTCTGCAGCGTCGAGGTAACGCGAGCGGACCAGGCCACAGCAAGGGCCAATGACAAGCCGGTGGATCCTTTTGGCCCGCGGGCGGCTCAGGCGACGCGCTCGACCAGGGCGGCGGGCGGCTCGTCGTCCATCTCGACGGCCAGCGGGAAGGGGGCGTGGCCGGCCAGCCGGAACCAGCGGACCTTGCGGTGCTCCCGGAGCCTGCGGGCGGCGCCCACGGCGTCGTTGTGGAAGCGGCGGGCCATGGGGACCCGGCGCACGGCCTCGGCCAGCTCACGGGCCGCCTCCTCGCCGCCCGGGGCCTCGCGCACGGCCTCGACCTGCCGTGCGTCCCCGAAGACCGCGCGCAGGGCCTGGCTCAGCTCGCTCTCCGCGACCTCCCGGTGCTCCTCCTCGGCCTGCCGGGCGGCGTGCGCCGCCTCGTAGAGGACGATCGAGGCGGCCGGGTCCAGCACGCCCGAGGTCGCCAGTTCCTGGGCCACCGAGGCCCGGCGCAGCAACTGCGCGTCGAGCGCGGCCCGCGCGGCGTCCATCCGCACGTGCAGCCGGTCGAGCCGGCCGGCCGTCCAGCTCAGGTACAGGCCGACGGCGACGAGCGCGACGAGGATCCAGATGAGGGTTGCGGTCACGGGCGAAGGCTATCGGTGGGCCACGGTCAGTCGCGGGCCAGGCCGAACCGCGCCCGCAGGCCCGTCCGGTCGTCGGTGGCCACCGCCGACGTGCCGGTGGTGACCGTCTCGTACACCGACAGGATGTCCGCGCCGACGGTGGACCAGTCGAAGCGGCGGACGTGGGCGCTGCCCCGCTCGCGCAGTTCCTCCCGCCGGTCCGGGTCCGCCAGGAGCCTGACGGCCGCCTCGGCCAGGGCGTCCGCGTCCTCGTTGGCGAAGACCTCGCCGGCCGCGCCCTGGTCGAGGACCTGGACGAAGGCGTCCAGGTCGGAGGCGAGCACGGGGGCGCCGGCCGACATGGCCTCGACGAGGATGATGCCGAAGCTCTCGCCGCCGGTGTTGGGCGCCACGTACAGGTCGACGCTGCGCAGGAAGCGGGCCTTGTCCTCGTCGCTGACCATGCCGAGGAACTCGACGCGGGAGCGCAGCTCCTTCGGCAGGTCCTCGACGGCCGCCTCCTCGTCGCCGCGTCCCGCGACCAGCAGCCGGGCGCCCGGGCGGGCGGCGAGGATCTTCGGCAGGGCCCTCATCAGGACCGGGAGCCCCTTGCGGGGCTCGTCGATACGGCCGATGAAGCCGAGCGTCTCGCCCTGCCACTCGGGGCGCGGCTCGGCCTTGGCGAAGAAGTCGACGTCGACGCCGTTGGGGATGACGACCGCGTCGCCGCCCAGGTGCTCGACCAGCGTGCGCCGGGCGTACTCGCTGACCGCGATCCGCGCGCTGATCTTCTCCAGCGCGGCCTGGAGGATCGCGTACGCGGCGATCATGGCGCGGGAGCGGGGGTTGGAGGTGTGGAAGGTGGCCACGATCGGGCCGGAGGCCGCCCAGCAGGTGAGCAGGCCGAGCGAGGGCGACGTCGGCTCGTGGATGTGGACCACGTCGAACCCGCCCTCGTGCAGCCAGCGCCGTACCCGGGCGGCCGACAGGAAGCCGAAGTTCAGCCGGGCCACCGAGCCGTTGTACGGCACCGGCACCGCGCGCCCGGCCGACACGACGTAGGGCGGCAGCGGGGTGTCGTCGTCCGCGGGCGCGAGGACGGATACCTCGTGGCCGAGGCGGATGAAGTACTCGGCCAGGTCACGGATGTGGAACTGGACGCCACCGGGCACGTCCCAGGAGTACGGGCAGACGATCCCGATTCTCACGAGGGTCCCTTCGCGGGGTCGAGGTCGGCGAGCCACAGCCGCTGGAGCATGTGCCAGTCCTCCGGATGGTCGGCGATCCCGGTGGCGAAGGCGTCCGCCAGCGCCTGTGTCATGACGGACGTCTTCTCGGCCCGGGTACCTGATCCGGGCACCTCGATCGCCGGGTGCACCTGGCCCTTCATGACGGGCGAGTCGTCGTACCAGAGGGTGACCGGCAGCAGCAGGGCGCCGGTCTGCTGGGCGAGCAGGGCCGGGCCGGCGGGCATCCGGGCCTTCTCGCCGAAGAAGTCGACCTCCACGCCGGAGGCCGACAGGTCGCGGTCGGCCACCAGGCAGACCAGGCCGCCGTCGCGCAGCCGTCGGGCCAGGGTGCCGAAGGCGGAGCCGCCGCTGTGCGGCAGCACCTCCATGCCGAGGCCCTCGCGGTAGGCGACGAAGCGGTCGTACAGGGTCTCGGGCCTCAGCCGTTCGGCGACCGTGGTGAACGGCGTCCGCAGCTTGGTGGTGACCCAGGCGCCGGCCAGGTCCCAGTTGGCCAGGTGCGGCAGGGCGAGTATCACGCCCTGCCCGGAGGCCAGGCCGTCGGTGAGGCGGTGGATGTCCTTGGGGTCGAAGCCCGTGCGCACCCGCTCGGCGCTCCAGGCGGGGAGCCGGAAGGACTCCATCCAGTAGCGCAGGTACGACCGCATGCCCGCGCGCGAGAGGGCGCGCAGGCGCTCGGGCGTCGCGTCGGGCACCACGCGCGCGTAGTTGGCCTCCAGCCGCAGCACGCCCTTGCCGCGCTGCTTCCAGGCGAGGTCGGCGATGGTGCGGCCGAGGCGGACCGCGACCGGTTCGGGGAGCCTCTTCACGGTGCCCCAGCCGACTCCGTAGAGCGTGTCGCTGAGCCGGTCGGCGGCGCTCACGTCGAGGCCCCGCTCCCCCGGGCCGCGTCCTCGCGCGCGGCCGCCTCCGCCTCGGCGGACTCGCGGCGCACGGTGACCACCCGCTGGACCAGCGTGACCAGGCTGCCCACGGCGACGATCCACAGGGCGACCGGCAGCAGCCACTGGATGCCCGGCACCCCGAACTTGTGCAGGCCCGCGAAACCGGCGGCGACCAGCGAGATCACCAGCCGCTCGGCGCGCTCGACGAGCCCGTTGACGGCCACCGGCAGCCCGATCGACTCGCCGCGCGCCTTGGTGTAGGACACCACCTGTCCGCTCGCCAGGCAGAAGATGGAGACGGCGCACAGCGCGTTGTCGTCGCCGTTGCCCGCGTACCACAGCGCGAAGCCGCCGAAGATCGCTCCGTCGGCGACCCGGTCGAGGGTCGAGTCGAGGAACGCGCCCCAGCGGCTGGAACGGCCGAGCTGGCGGGCCATGTTGCCGTCGACCAGGTCCGAGAAGACGAACAGCGTGATGACGACCGTGCCCCAGAAGAACTCGCCCCTGGGGTAGAAGACCAGCGCGCCCGCGACCACACCGGCCGTGCCGATGAGCGTGACCGTGTCGGGGCTGACGCCCCGGCGGATGAGAAACGCGGCGAACGGTGTGAGGACACGCGTGAAGAATGCACGCGCGTACTTGTTCAGCATGGCCTTCCCGAGGGTCGGTGTCGCCGCGGCCCTGATGGCCTCCGGCTGGCCCATCGTAGCCACGCGCGCGCGTGCGTGACGGGCGGGCACCCGCAGCCGGTGGCGCGATCCGGTGCGGGCCGGCGCGCACGGGGTGCGCGTGGCGCGATCGGCCCGCCGCGGTGCCGGGCGACGTCGTTCGTATGGACGCGACGTGACGGGAGTGGAAAGCTCGAAGGACCGCGGGCGTCGCCGGAGCCGCCAGTGCACGCGGTGCCGCGTGTCCGCGCCCACAGTGACCTCACCGTCCACGGGAGGCAGGATCATGGGCGACAAGGCGCAATCACACCCCGGGGCCGCCGGCAGGGCTCTGACGGCCGACCACCCCGCGTCCGTACGGAATGTGGTGCTGGTCGGCCACTCCGGTTCGGGCAAGACGACCTTGGTGGAGGCTCTCGCGCTGACCGCGGGGGCCGTGAACCGGGCGGGCCGCGTGGAGGACGGCGGCACCGTCTCCGACTACGACGACATCGAGCACCGGCAGCAACGCTCCGTACAGCTCTCCCTGGTGCCGGTGGGCTGGGACGACATCAAGATCAACCTCCTCGACACCCCCGGGTACGCCGACTTCGTCGGGGAGCTGAGGGCCGGTCTGCGCGCGGCGGACGCGGCCCTCTTCGTCGTCTCCGCCGCGGACGGCGTGGACGGCTCCACCCGCATGGTCTGGGAGGAGTGCCAGGCCGTCGGCATGCCCCGCGCGATCGTCGTCACGCACCTGGAGGCCGCGCGCGCGGACTTCGAGGAGATGACCCGGGTGTGCGCCGAGGCCTTCGGCGCCGACGACCCCGACGCCGTGCTCCCGCTGTACCTGCCGCTGCGCGGCCCGGAGGGCCCCGACGGGCACGCGCCCGTGACCGGCCTCGTCGGGCTGCTCACGCAGAAGGTCTTCGACTACTCGGCCGGGGAGCGCAAGGAGTCCGAACCCGGCGAGGACCAGCTCCCGGACATCGAGGACGCCCGCAACCGGCTGATCGAGGGGATCATCGCCGAGAGCGAGGACGAGACCCTCATGGACCGCTACCTGGGCGGTGAGCGGATCGAGCTCAAGACGCTGATCGACGACCTGGAGCGGGCCGTCGCGCGCGGCACCTTCTTCCCCGTCCTCGCGGCGGCCCCCGCCGCCGACGGCGGCCGGCAGGGCCTCGGCACCGTCGAACTGCTGGAACTGATCACCGGCGGCTTCCCGACCCCGTTCGAGCACCCCATGCCCGGGGTCACCACGATCGACGGCAGGCCGCGCGAGCTGAAGGGCTGCGACACGCAGGGCCCGCTGGTCGCCGAGGTCGTGAAGACCTCCTCCGACCCGTACGTCGGCCGCGTCTCCCTGGTCCGCGTCTTCTCCGGCAGCCTGCGCCCCGACGAGACGGTGCACGTCTCCGGGCACGGCATGGCCGACCGCGGCCACGAGGACCACGACGTCGACGAGAAGATCGGCGCCCTGTCCATGTCCTTCGGCAAGCAGCAGCGCCCGGTCACCCACGCGGTCGCCGGCGACCTGGTGTGCGTGGCCAAGCTCGGCCGCGCGGAGACCGGGGACACGCTCTCGGCCAAGGACGACCCGCTCCTGATGGAGCCCTGGCAGATGCCCGACCCGCTGCTGCCGCTCGCCATCCAGGCACACAGCAAGGCGGACGAGGACAAGCTCTCGCAAGGGCTGTCCCGGCTGGTCGCCGAGGATCCGACGATGCGCCTGGAGCAGAACCAGGACACCCACCAAGTGGTCCTGTGGTGCCTGGGCGAGGCCCACGCGGACGTCGCCCTGGAGCGGCTGCGCAGCCGCTACGGCGTCCAGGTCGACGTGGTGCCGCACAAGGTGTCGCTGCGGGAGACGTTCGCGACGAAGGCCGCCGGGCGCGGCCGGCACGTGAAGCAGTCCGGCGGCCACGGGCAGTACGCCATCTGCGAGATCGAGGTGGAGCCGCTGCCGGGCGGCTCGGGCATCGAGTTCGTCGACAAGGTGGTCGGCGGTGCGGTGCCGCGCCAGTTCATCCCGTCGGTGGAGAAGGGCGTACGCGCGCAGGCGGCCAAGGGGGTGGCCGCCGGCTATCCGCTGGTGGACGTGCGGATCACGCTGCTCGACGGCAAGGCGCACTCGGTGGACTCCTCCGACGCGGCCTTCCAGACGGCGGGCGCGCTGGCGCTGCGCGAGGCCGCGGCCGAGACGCGGATCCATCTGCTGGAGCCGGTGGCCGAGGTGACGGTGCTGGTACCGGACGACTACGTGGGCCCGGTCATGAGCGACCTGTCGAGCAGGCGCGGCCGGGTGGTCGGCACCGAACAGGTGGGCGCCGGGCGGACCCTGGTCCGGGCCGAGGTGCCCGAGTTCGAGATCGGCCGCTACGCGATCGACCTGCGCTCCCTGTCGCACGGCACCGCGCGCTTCGACCGCGCCTACGCCCGGCACGAACCGATGCCGCCGCAGATCGCCGAACGGATCCGCGAGCAGGCGGGCGAGTCCTAGGCCGGGGGCACGGGAGAGACGGGGTTCACCACCCGGTGCGCCCCGTGCGCCGGCGGGCGGCTTCGGCCGTCCGCCGACGCGGTGTCAGTTGCTGCGGATACGCTGATCACCTGATCACGTGGTGCCGAAACCGTGCCGTCCCGGTGCGTCGACGGTACGACGGACCGGGCGACAGGTGTGCGGAGCGGAGAAGTCGGGAAGTCCGCAGGAGCGACACCGGCGGCGATGGGGGCGGGAATGTCGGTTGGAACGGAGTGGGACGGACCGCAGGTGCCCGTGTCCGGCGACGAGGGACAGGCGGCGACCTTCGCGCTGGCCTCGGCGGCCTACCGGGACAACGTGGTCGAGGACATCAAGAAGACCGACAACGACTGGCACCAGACCACGGTCAAGGCCGGCCGCTGGAAGCTGGTCCGGCCGAATCTCGGTGAGGCTTTCTCCCGCGCCGTCGTGGACCGCATGCTCGGGCCCGGCCGCAAGCCGCTGATCCAGTCCTTCGGCGCCGAGCCCCAGGTAGTCGTGGAGCACTGCCTGGCGGCGAACAACATCCGCCGTGAGCGCGACAACCGGCTGTCCACCGTGGTGGCGCTGTGCGGACTGATCTTCCTGCCGGGGTTCCTCGTCTGGCTGCTCGTCTTCCAGCTGCGCACCTTCGTCGCCCGGCGTGAGGACAAGCGGGCCGGGGCGATCGCCACCACCCTGCTCACCGGTGTCGGCATACTCGCCGCCCTGTTCCTGCTGAAGATGCCGTTCAGCGGATTCTGGGGGTGGTACGCACGCGGATGCGTCGTCGTCCCGGTGCTCGGCTGGTTCTGGGCGAAGCGGATCTGCGAGCGGACGGCGAACGACCTGCGGGCCCGCTGGGACGGACTGCTCTCGGGCAGCAGCGTCGGCGCCAAGGTCCCCGAGGCGGTGCCGCGCGGCCCCGGCGAGACCGCCGCCGAGCAGCTGCGCCAGTCGCTGGCCCGGCTGAGCGCCGAGCAGCAGTCGAACTCGGTCTTCTACGCCGGGCCCAAGGGCATACTCGGCATGGGCACCCGCTGGGGCGCCTGGCAGCTCGCCGAGGACCTGGTGCCCGCCGACCCCGCCCGGGAGATCCACCCCTTCCGCAGCTGGGACGTCGTCCGCGCGATCCACGACCAGCTCCGCATGCTGGAGCGGGGCCCGCTGAACACCGGCGGTTTCCCGCGGCCCTCGATACGGCACTGGATCGTCACGCCGATCGGTGAGAAGGCGACGGCGGTCGCCCGCCCGGGGGGCACGGACGTCGACGCGTTCCAGATCAAGCAGCACGCGATACAGGAGATCTGCAACAAGCAGCAGTTCGGCAGCGGCGACCGGCACTACCTCGGCGTGCAGTGGACCCTGTGGGACGGGCAGCTGGTCATCACCATGCTGATCACGGTGACCGTGCTGCACGAGACGCTGCGCATCGAGGTGACCGGACACGCCCTGGGACCGGTGAACCCGCTGTTCACCTCCAAGCCGGAGGCCCCGGCCAAGGAGGTCTCCAAGTCCTTCAAGCCCTGGGAGACCCGGACGGTGAAGCTGCCGCTGGTCACCGCCGACGAGGTCGTACGGCTCGCCGCGCGCGCCCCGCTGGGCTGGTACCCGCCGCTGCAGAAGTGGCTCGGCGGCTCACTCGTGCTGCCGGAGCCGTTCGGTCTGCGGCACGCCTGGGCCGACCAGCCCTGGCGGCACCGCTTCATGGCCGACGACGCCCTGCGCGCGGCCACGCCGGTGCTGCGCGTGGTGCACTCGGCCGCGCTGCGGGTCCTGGAGGAGAACGGCGTGAACATCGAGAAGTTCGGCAACCGCTCGTCCGTCCTCAGCGGCCTGGTCCAGGACGCCTCGCCGCGGAAGGCCGACCTGTACGACGCGTGAGCCCGCGGTCGGTCGGTCACGGGACCGGGGCCGGGGGCGGCCGCCCCCCGGCCCCGTGAAGAAGGAAGGTCAGGCGGTCGGCCAGGCTTCCGCCAGCATCTTCCTGGTGTCGGCCAGGAGCTGCGGCAGGACGCGTGTGTGCCCGACCACCGGCATGAAGTTGGTGTCGCCTCCCCAGCGGGGGACGATGTGCTGGTGCAGGTGGGCCGCGATGCCGGCGCCGGCCACCGCGCCCTGGTTCATGCCGATGTTGAACCCCTGCGCGCCGGAGGCGGTGCGCAGGGCCGTCATCGCCTGCTTGGTCAGCTCGGCCAGTTCGGCGGTCTCCGGCCCGGTCAGCTCGGTGTAGTCGGCGACGTGCCGGTAGGGCACCGTCATCAGGTGGCCGCCGTTGTACGGGTAGAGGTTGAGGACGGCGTACACGTGCTCGCCGCGGCGGACGATCAGCCCGTCCTCGTCGGACTTGGCCGGGATCGAGCAGAAGGGGCAGCCGTCGCCGGACCCCGGCCCGGTCGGCTTGTTCTCGCCCTGGATGTAGGCCATCCGGTGGGGAGTCCACAGGCGCTGGAACGCGTCCTGCGTCCCCACTCCGATCTGCTGTTCCGGCTCACTCGTCATGCAAGGCAGCATATGGCTTCGCCCGTTCGCGGCGTGTCGCCGGGGCGGCGCGACGGCGGCGACCGGCCAAGCTTGGCCGGTGGACGACGACAGCCCCGCGGCCCGTTGGGAGCAGCGCACCGAGATCCCCCTGTTCGTGGCGTCACTGGCCTTCACCGCCGTCTATGCGATCCGGGTGCTCGCCGTGGGTCTGCCGTCGAACGTGCAGGACCTCTGCTGGGCCGTGATGGGCACCCTGTGGCTGGTGTTCGTGGTGGACTACCTGGTGCGCTGGCGGCTCAGCGGGCTGCGCTTCCTGCGCTTCGTCACCACGCACGTGCTGCACTCGGTCGTGGTCGTGCTGCCGCTGCTGCGACCGCTGAGGATCGTCCCGCTCTACGAGGTGGTCCAGCGCCGGCAGGGAGAGCCGAGGCTGTCGCTGTACGCCCGGGTGATGTCCTACACCAGCATCTCGACCCTGCTGCTCGGCTTCTCCGGCGCGCTCGCGGTCTTCCAGCAGGAGCGCGGGGCGCCCGGCGCGACCATCCTGACGTTCGGCGACGCCGTGTGGTGGGCCGCCGCGACCCTGAGCACCGTGGGCTACGGGGACGTCGTCCCGGTGACCGCGGGCGGCCGGGCGATCGCGATCGGCATGATGGCCTGCGGCCTGGGGCTGCTCGGCGCGGTGACGGGTTCGTTCTCGTCCTGGCTGATGCAGGTCTTCACGCGCGAGGGCGACGAAAGGCCCCCGAGGAGATGATCCCCGGGGGCCTCGCGCGCACGGCGGGTCAGATCTGCGCCCGCTCCTCCACGACCTTCGCGATCTTGGCGATGGCCTCGTCGAACGGGATGCCGTTCTCCTGCGAGCCGTCGCGGTAGCGGAAGGACACCGAGTTGTTCGACATGTCCTCGTCGCCCGCGATGACCATGAAGGGCACCTTCTGCTTCTGGGCGTTGCGGATCTTCTTCTGCATACGGTCCGACGAGGAGTCCACCTCGACGCGCAGCCCCTTCCTGCGGGCCGCCGCGGCGAACTTCTCCAGGTACTCCACGTGCCCGTCGCCGATCGGGATGCCGAGCGCCTGGACCGGGGCCAGCCACGCCGGGAACGCGCCCGCGTAGTGCTCGAGGAGCACGGCGAAGAACCGCTCGATGGAGCCGAACAGCGCGCGGTGGATCATGACCGGGCGCTGCTTGGAGCCGTCGGGGCCGGTGTACTCGAGGTCGAACCGCTCGGGCAGGTTGAAGTCGAGCTGGATGGTCGACATCTGCCAGGTACGCCCGATCGCGTCCTTGGTCTGGACGGAGATCTTCGGGCCGTAGAAGGCGGCGCCGCCCGGGTCCGGGACCAGGGGCAGGCCCTGCTTCTCGGCGACCTGGCGCAGGGTCTCGGTCGCCTCCTCCCAGACCTCGTCGGAGCCGACGAACTTCTCCGGGTCCTTGGTGGACAGCTCCAGGTAGAAGTCGGTCAGGCCGTAGTCGCGCAGCAGGCCGAGGACGAAGGTGAGCGTCTTGTCCAGCTCCTCGGACATCTGCTCACGGGTGCAGTAGATGTGCGCGTCGTCCTGGGTGAAGCCGCGGGCCCGGGTCAGGCCGTGCACGACACCCGACTTCTCGTACCGGTACACGGTCCCGAACTCGAAGAGGCGCAGCGGCAGTTCACGGTACGAGCGACCGCGCGCGTCGAAGATCAGGTTGTGCATCGGGCAGTTCATGGGCTTGAGGTAGTAGTCCACGCCCTCGTCGAGCTGCATGGGCGGGTACATGCCGTCGGCGTACCAGTCCAGGTGACCCGAGGTCTCGAAGAGCTTCCCCTTGGTCGCGTGCGGGGTGTAGACGAACTCGTAGCCCTCCTCCTCGTGCCGGCGGCGCGAGTAGTCCTCCATCACGCGGCGGACGATGCCGCCCTTGGGGTGGAAGACGGCGAGGCCGGAGCCGATCTGCTCGGGGATCGAGAAGAGGTCCAGCTCGGAGCCGAGCTTGCGGTGGTCGCGCTTCTCGGCCTCGGCGAGGAAGTCGAGGTACGCCTTCAGCTCGTCCTTGGACGGCCACGCGGTGCCGTAGATGCGCTGGAGCATGGGGTTCTTCTCGCTGCCGCGCCAGTAGGCGGCCGCGTTGCGCATCAGCTTGAACGCCGGGATGAGGCGGGTCGAGGGCAGGTGCGGACCGCGGCAGAGGTCCTTCCAGCACAGCTCGCCGGTCTTGGCGTCCAGGTTGTCGTAGATCGTCAGCTCGCCGGCGCCGACCTCGACGTCCGCGCCGTCGTCGTGGGACGCGGAGCCCTTGAGGCCGATCAGCTCCAGCTTGTACGGCTCGTCGGCCAGCTCCTCGCGGGCGGCCTCGTCGGTGACCACGCGGCGGGCGAACTTCTGCCCGCGCTTCTGGATCTCCTGCATCTTCTTCTCGATGGCCTTGAGGTCATCGGGGTGGAAGGGCTTCTCGACGTCGAAGTCGTAGTAGAAGCCGTCCTTGACGGGCGGGCCGATGCCCAGCTTGGCCTCGGGGAACAGCTCCTGCACGGCCTGCGCCATGACGTGCGCGGTGGAGTGGCGGAGGATGCCGAGACCGTCCTCGGAGGAGATCTCGACGCCCTCGACCTCGTCGCCGTCGGACAGCTCGTGGCTGAGGTCCCGCAGCTCACCGGCCACGCGCGCGGCGATGATCGAGCGCTCGCCGGCGAAGAGGTCGGCGGCCGTAGTGCCCGTCGTCACCACGCGTTCTTCCCGCTCGGAATCGCGTTGGATGATCACACGGACGTCTGACACCGGTCTCTCCTGACTGAAGGTGGGTGCGGCGCCATACCAGGAGCGCGCGCACAGGCGATCGTACCGACCCGACCGCTCGGACCGCGAAACGGTTACGCCCGGTCCCCGTCCCCGTACGCGTCCGCATCCCCCTCGCCGCACGCCTCCTCGAACCAGCCGGGGCTCTCCTGGAGGGACTTCATCAGCCGGTCCCGCTCGGCGTCGTCCACCTCCACGGGGACGACCCCGCGGGCGCCGGTGAGCCTGCGGAAGCCGCCCCGGCGCTCCAGCAGGCCCTGGACCCGCACGGGGAGGCCGACGAGGTGGGCGTGCCCGGCGACGCGGTAGTCCTCCTCGTCGAGGGTGACGCGCAGGTGCGGGACCTCGGCCCCGGCGAGCACCCGGAGCCGTACGGTGCCGGCGCCGCGCGGCCCTGAGCGGCGCAGGCGGACCACGGCGCCGGTGATCCGCACCGGCACGGAGGGCTCGCCCCGCAGGTAGCGCAGCCCGGCGGCGTGCAGCGCGGGCAGGTCGCCGGGTGAGAACTCGACGGGTTCGGCGGTGGTGGCACAGCCGTCGGGCACGCCGGGACCCGGTGCCCAGGCGACGGCGACGCGCGCGCCCTCGGTACCGCGGACGAGCGCGGTCAGCGCCTCGGTCAGCTCGCGGCTGACGCCCGCGGCCACGGCGCCGTCGAAGGCGTCCATGCCGCCGGTGGCCCGCTGGTAGTCGATGGCCTCGCGGGTCGCGTACAGGGCCTGGTGGAGGCGGACGGCGAGCGCGCGGCCGGTGGGCACCGGCACGAACGCGGTGAGCCGGCGGCCTTCGGCGGCGGGACTCACGAGGACGTGCTCCAGGAGCGCGGCGGCGGGCCCGCGGTGCCGGGCGCCGTGGTAGCCGGTCCGGGCGCGGGTGGCGAGCGCGGCGGCGAGCAGCATGCCACGGGCCGCGGTGCGCAGATGCTCGTCGGCCGTCCAGGCGGCGGCGCCCGCGGGGCCGTCGGGCACGTCCCGCCACCAGCGGATCTCGTCGCTGGGCACGGTGAGGGAGATCAGCACTTCGCGGGCGGCGGGGGTGGCGCTGCGGGCGAGGGCGTCGAGGGCCTCGCCGAGCAGGTCGTCGCTGTCGGGGAAGGCCCGGCTCTCGGGCACCAGCAGGCTGGTGGCGCCGACGCCGGGTCCCGGCGGGGTCCAGCGGCCGTAGCGGCCGGGCGCTCCGCCGCGCCGCTGCCAGCCGTGCCGGTGCAGCAGGGCGCCGAGCACGGCGGGGTCGACGTCGGCGGGCTCGGGCGGCCGGTGCCAGGCGAGGTCGTCGGGGTGCGGCCGGACCTGGCGGCCGGGCTCGTCGTACGGACGGATCATGGTCTGCCTCCCGTCCCGACCCGCGTCATGATCTCGCACAGCGCCCGGTCGTCGAAGACCCGCGCGGTCGGTATCCGCACGGTGGTCCGGTGCCGGCCGGTGACCGGGTGGCCGGCCAGGTTGACCCAGTAGCAGCAGTGCCTGAGGTCCAGCCGGTCGTGGCCGGCGCGCAGCCAGTCGTCCTGGGAGCGCGGGACGAGCATGACGACCAGGATCTTGTGCACCGTGACGGGTGTGCGGGCGAGTTTGCGCAGGTGGTCGTTGTCCAGCGTGAAGGAGAAGAAGGGGCCCGGCGGGTTCGGCGCGATCTGGTAGGTGCACTTGAGCTGCACCTTGATGGTGACCTCGTCGTCGACGGTGTGCGCGGGCGCGCTGTGGCTGACGTGCCAGTCGATGCCGTTGTCCGGGAAGGGCTGGGACAGCGAGCAGCCCGCGGCCGCGGCGACCGCGTGCAGATAGCCGACCTGCAGTGTCTCCATGCAGGCGGTGGTGGCGAGTGTGCCGCGAAGGGGGCCCGTGCGTTCGGGCAGCAGCCCGCCCCGCTCGGGCTGCAGAGTGGCCATGACCAACAGCCTTCCGAGCCATGAGTTTCCCCGTAGCGGGCCGCTGAACTGCAAAGACCCGTACTCCTGTTGTCTCCGTCCGGCGTACGGCGCAAACGGCCCGGGTATCACCAAACAGGCAGAAGACGGAACGTCACCTGCCTTGGGTGAACGAGGAGTTGTGTGGGGATGACGACCTGGTACGAGGGGCCGCTGGCGGCCTTCGACACGGAGACGACGGGCGTGGACGTCGAGACCGACCGGATCGTGTCGGCCGCCGTCGTCGTCCAGGACGCGCCGGGCACCCGGCCGCGGATCACGCGCTGGCTGGTGAATCCGGGCGTGGCGGTGCCTGAGGCGGCGACGGCGGTGCACGGACTGACGGACGAGCACCTGCAGCACCACGGGCGCTGGCCGGCGCCGGTGATGTACGAGATAGCCGAGCAGCTCGCCGAGCACGCGGCGATGGGGCGCCCGCTGGTGGTGATGAACGCGCCCTTCGACATGACGCTGCTGGACCGGGAGTTGCGCCGGCACCGGGCCTCGTCGCTGGACCGCTGGTTCGAGCGGGCGCCGCTGCGGGTGCTGGACCCGCGGGTCCTGGACAAGCATCTGGACCGCTACCGCAAGGGCCGGCGCACACTGACCGACCTGTGCGCGCACTACGGCGTGACGCTGGAGGGCGCGCACGACGCGGCGGCGGACGCGCTGGCCGCCATGGAGGTCGTCCGGGCGCTGGGCCGGCGGTTCGCGACCCGTCTGGAGCGGCTGTCCCCCGCCGAGTTGCACACGCTCCAGGCGAACTGGCACGCGGCGCAGGCGCGGGGGCTGCAGGCGTGGTTCGCGCGCAGCGGCTCGGAGGAGATCGTCAGCACGGAGTGGCCGCTGCGGCCGGAGCTGCCCGCGGCGGCGTGAGGGCCGTGCGCCGGACACGGAGAAGCGGAAGAGCCGGTCCGCGTGCTGCGGACCGGCTCTGTCCCGGTGGGCGATACTGGGTTCGAACCAGTGACCTCTTCGGTGTGAACGAAGCGCTCTCCCACTGAGCTAATCGCCCGGGAACGCACTGAACAATACAGGTCCCGGCGCCCTTCGTTCAAACCGCTCGCAGGTGCCGCAGCAGTCCGCGCCGTCCGGCCCGCATCATCAGCCGGTGGTTGGCGCGGAAGACGGGCCGTCCCGGTACGGCCAGCAGCCGGAGCAGCGGCTTGCGTACGTCGACCTCCTGGTCGTAGCGGGCGAGTGTGCCGGGGCCCTCGGCGGTGACCGTCCAGCGCGCCCAGCCCTCGATGTCCCCGGACAGGCCGACCGCCAGGACGCCGGCGGCCGGGTCGCGGCGGGTGGTGCGGGCGGTGAGGGTCATGGCGTACGGCAGTGCGGAGCGGATGGTGAGCACTCCGGTCTCGTCGTCCAGCCGCGTCACCGTGCGCACCTGCGGCCACCAGGCGGGGTAGTCCTCGGGCCGCTCCAGCGCCGCGTAGACCGCGGCGGGCGGGGCGGGCAGGGGCCACCGGCTGTGGAAGCGGTAGTGGTTCCAGTCCATGGGCCGAGTGTGCCCGGCCGCACCGGGGCGGGCCCGGGGTCCCCTGAGTACGGGTACTCATGCGGCCCGCCGTGCGGCGGGGCACACTGCGGGGGCGAGCGCCGCCGCCCGTGCGACGGCGCTCGCCCCACCAGGAATTCCCGCTTGTCGTACTTCCGAGGGAATGTGACGGCCTATTGGAAAACGTCCGGGGAATTCGCCGGCCGCCCTGATCCGGAACATCTCCGCACACTTCTTCCCGACGGGCACGAGGGCCCGGTCGATCTTCCCGGCCCGCGCCTCGGCACTCCCGCCGGAGGTAACGGACCGTCACCTTCATCCTCCGGCGATCAAGGTCGCGTCCGCCCGGACACGACGACGGCCCATCCGCTGTGGCGGATGGGCCGTCGGTCCGGGTGGGCGATACTGGGTTCGAACCAGTGACCTCTTCGGTGTGAACGAAGCGCTCTCCCACTGAGCTAATCGCCCGGGCGCAGGAAGAACATTACCCCATGTCAGGGGGTGCCCCCGACCATGGGCCGCACCGGGGCCGGGCGCCGGATCACTGGTCCTTGATCTTCCACGGCATCACGACGCCGAACTTCCACAGGTAGACCGCGACGAGCGCGGCGACGATCACGAGGCCGACCACGGTAAGGGCGATGTTGCGGCGCCGCACCTCGGGGTCGAGCGCCCGCTGGGCCGCCTCGGTCACCTTGCGCTTGGTCCAGCGCAGCACGAGCTGGGCCCAGACGAACTCGGTCGCCCAGATCGCCATGCCGCCGAAGATCACGACCCAGCCGGGTCCGGGCAGCGGCAGCATCACGATGCCGGCCCCGACGACCGCCAGGCCGACCACGAAGACGCCGACCTGCCAGCTGAGGTGCAGGGCCCGGCGGGCCTTGACGTACTCGGGCGCGCGGGAGCCCAGCCCCTGCCCGGAATCCGTCGCGGCCGGCCCCGACTCGTCACTCCCCGTATTCATGCAGACAAACCCTACCGGAGTGAATCAGGCCACCGGAATGGGTGTAGACCTCGTCCGAGTTCTCGGCCGGAAGAGTTACGTAAACACACGCAAAACCCTCAGAGGGGTTTACAACGGCACCGTAGGTGGCATGTCGATTTCGCCGACGTGCGAATCCCCGAGCGCACACTGAGCGAAAGGCCCTGGCGCTTATGAACACCACGGTCAGCTGCGAGCTGCACCTGCGCCTCGTTGTGTCGAGCGAGTCCTCCCTGCCTGTCCCCGCAGGCCTGCGGTACGACACGGCCGACCCCTACGCCGTGCACGCCACCTTCCACACCGGAGCCGAGGAGACCGTCGAGTGGGTGTTCGCCCGCGACCTCCTCGCCGAGGGGCTTCACCGGCCCACCGGCACCGGCGACGTCCGCGTCTGGCCATCCCGCAGTCATGGCCAGGGCGTCGTGTGCATCGCCTTGAGCTCCCCGGAGGGGGAAGCACTGCTCGAGGCCCCTGCGCGGGCTCTGGAGTCCTTCCTGAAGCGGACGGACGCCGCCGTGCCCCCCGGCACGGAGCACCGTCACTTCGATCTTGATCAGGAGCTCTCACACATCCTGGCGGAGAGTTAGGCCGCGGCACCACTGAGCCGCCCGGCGCCGTCCACTCGGGGAGACGGCTCGGGCCAAGACAACCGCATAGGCACGGGCAAGCGCCGTCACCGTGGGTGTCCACGAGACGGCGCCGGCCTGTTGCGCGACCGGCCCGGGCGGCGGCCGGGCCCCGGGAACCCGCGGGGCCACGGAGGCGTTGTACCGGCGATCGTCGATGAACGGAACCAGGTGCGGTGGGCGCGGTTGTCGCTACCATCGGCCAGCATCGGCGGGCGCCCGCCCGACCCCCAGGCCAGGGAGCGAAACGTGCTGATCACCCACGACACCCGGTGCGCGCTGGACACCGTGGTGGATCTGGTGAACACCGCGCCGGAGGACGACGCCGCGGCGGACGGACTGCCGGACGTCGCGGCTCTCGCCGATTTCGTGCGAAGCCACGAGATCAGCGACGTCGGCGTGCTGTCGGAGTTCGACCTGTCCGCGGTGCGCAAGGTCCGGGGCAGGTTCGCCGGGATCTTCGCCGCCACGGAGGCCCGCGCCGCCGCCGGGATGATCAACGAGCTGGTCGCCGCGGCGGGCACCACCCCCCGGCTCACGAACCACGACGGCTACGACTGGCACGTGCACTACTTCGCGCCGGGCGCCTCCGTGGCCGACCACCTCGCCGCCGACTGCGGGATGGCGCTGGCCTTCTTCGTGGTGGCCGGGGAGGAGGAGCGGCTGCGGCGCTGCGAGGCACCGGACTGCCGGCGCGCCTTCGTCGACCTATCCCGCAACCGCTCACGCCGCTACTGCGACAGCCGTACCTGCGGGAACCGGCTGCACGTGGCCGCCTACCGGGCGCGGCGCAAGGAAGCCGCGGGCTGATCCACGGGCGGCGCGCGGGGCGACGCCGGTCCCGGCGGGTGGCGCCGGGACGGACGTGTACGTCTCACAGCAACAGCAGATCGTGCAGCGCAGCCATGAGGATCAGACACCCGATCACCGCCAGGAAGATCATCAGCGGTGGCTGGGAAAGGGCGAAGAGGCACCCGCGCGGCTCGTCCTTGGGCGGCGCGGCCTCGCTCTGTGACGTGTCCAGCATCTCGCGGCCGATGATGGACCAGGCGGCACCCCGTTGGCGATCACCACGCTCACTGAGTGCCGGTCTTCACCGATTCCGCGCCCGCCGGGTCACCTTGCTTCCGGTTGTGACCGGTTCCAGGTCATATGCCGTGCTTCTTGAGGATGGCCTCGATGTCGCTGAAGTCGTCGGCCGAGCCGCTGGAGCGCGGCGGGCCTGCCGGCCGGGCCGCCGGGCCCGCCCCCGCGCCGAGCGAGGGCGCCGAGGCGGTCGGGGCCACCGCTTCGGTGCGGCCGCCGCGGGCCGCCCTGCGCTCGGCCCGGGTGCCGCCGCGGCGGCGCTCCACGGCGCGGGTGCCCGCGAACAGCAGCCAGGCCACACCCAGCAGGCCGAAGCCGGCCCAGGCGGTGGGACTGAAGGCGGTGTCCGAGAGCCAGCCGACCACTCCGGTCATGACCAGGCCGATCGGCACGAGCGCGTACGCGGCGATCCGCGCGGCCGACAGGAAACGCTTGCGGTAGGCCGCGACCACCGCGATGCCCAGGCCCGCCGCGGAGGCGGCGGAGCAGACGGTCTCGGCAATCATCCGGTCCTCCAGGCGGGCTCGGTCGGCGGGGACGCGAGCGCACGTCAGGGTGCGCTTCGTCCCTTCCATCCTGCACCGCCCGGTCCGCCCGGTGCCATGCCCGGGACCGAGATCAGGGAGATCTCCGGGTCGCCTCCTCCCGGGGTGCCGGTCCCGATTGGGTCGGCCGCCTCCGGCCTGGGAGACTGGGCCGCATGAGCGACTCCTCCCCCGCCGGCGCCGAGGCCCCCGTCCTCGACGTCTGGTGCGAACTCCAGTGCCCCGACTGCCGCAGCGCCCTGGACGACGTCCGCGCCCTGCGCGCCCGTTACGGCGACCGGCTGGAGCTGCGGCTGCGCCACTTCCCGCTGGAGAAGCACAAGCACGCCTTCGCCGCCGCCCAGGCCGCCGAGGAGGCCCTGGAGCAGGGCAGGGGCTGGGAGTACGTGGAGGCGGTGCTGGAGCGGGTCGCCGAGCTGGACCGCGGCGGCGAGGCCCTGCTGGTCGAGGTCGCCCGTGAACTGGGCCTGGACGCCGAGGAGTTCGACACCGCGCTGATCGACGGCCGGCACATCCTGATCGTCGACGCGGACCAGGCCGAGGGCAAGGCGCTCGGCGTGACCGGCACGCCGACCTACGTCATCGGCGGCGAGCGCCTGGACGGCGGCAAGAGCCAGGAGGGACTGCGCGAGCGCATCGAGGAGATCGCCGACCGCCTGCTGGCCGCGGGCTCCTGACCCGGACGCCCGCGGCAGCGCGCCCGGGCGTCGCGTCGTCCGCCCGCAGGGCGTGGGGCACACGGGACGTCGCGGACGCGGCCTAGAGCAGCGGCTTGGTGAAGGTGCGGTCCGTCGTGTCGTAGCCGAGCGACTCGTACAGCCGCTCCGCCGGGGTGTTGCCCGCGAACACGTTCAGCCCGAGCACGGGCCGGCCGGCCTCGATCGCCTGGCGCTCCGCCAGCAGCATGAGCGTCCGGCCGTGGCCCCGGCCGCGGTGGGCCCGGTCGGCCTCGACGTCGAAGACGAACGCCTTGTCCTCCTTCAGGGCCAGCCACAGGGTGCCCACCCGCGTCCCTTCGTGCTCCAGGACGCTGATCAGCGTGTTCGCGGTGCCGGCTCCGTCCGGCAGCAGTGTCTCCTGGTCCCTCCGGGCCTTGGACCGGGCCGCGGCCTCGGGCACGCCGAGGGCGATCCACTGCTGCGCGTACTCCTCGAACCCGTACTCCTGCCAGGCGTCGTACTCGGCCGGGTCCATCGGCCGGGCGCGGCTGCCCGGGGGCAGCGCGGGCGGGGTGGTGCCGAGGCGCTTCTCCATGCCGCGGTTGCGCGGCCGGTAGCCGAGGGCGGTGACGAGCCGCAGCGCGCCCTCGGCCCCGGCGGGCACCACCGCCTCGACGGAGGTGCAGCCCCAGCCCCGGGCCACCTCCTCGGCCGCGAGCGCGGCCACCGTGCCCCGGCCGCGCCGCTGGTCGGGCTCCGCTATCCGCAGATGCTCGACACGGGCCACGGAGGGGCCGAGGGAGGGCGAGGTGCACAGGTGGATCTCGCCGACGGGGCGGCTGTTCACGCACACGTGGTAGTGGCGCGAACGGCCGCCGTCCGTCTGCTGCTGGAGCGGCTCGGTCGGCCGCAGGGTCGTCGTCATCACGGGAGTTCTACCCGCTCGCGGGCCTCCGGTCAGCCGGATTTCCCGCGGCCGTCCGGGGGTCCGGGCCGCAGGTCCGGATCACGGGTCCAGGTCGTGCCCGGCCCGCTCGGCGAAGATCCGCATGACCTTGGCGGTCACCGGACCGGGCACCGCGGGCAGTTCCGCGCTGTCGATCCGGTGCACGGCCTGGACGTCCCGCAGGGTGGAGGTGAGGAAGACCTCCTCGGCCCGCTCCAGGACGTCGAGCGGCAGGTCGGTCTCCCTGGCGCCGGTCCACTCGACGGTCAGCGCGCGGGTGATGCCCGGGAGGCAGCCGGAGGAGACGGGCGGGGTGTGGATCTCGCCGTCGAGGACGACGAAGACGTTGGACCCGGTGCCCTCGCAGAGCTGCCCGACCGTGTTGCCGAACAGCGCCTCGGAGGCGCCGTGTTGGTGGGCGCGGGCGAGGGCGACGACGTTCTCGGCGTACGAGGTGGTCTTCAGGCCGGTGAGGGCGCCGCGTTCGTTGCGGGTCCAGGGGACGGTGATCACGGCGGTGGTGTCGGGCCGGCGCGCGGTCTCGCCGAGGGCGACCACCAGGGTCGGCCCGTGCTCGCCGCGGTCGGAGCCCAGCGGGCCGTGACCGCCGGTGTAGGTGATGCGCAGCCGGCCCAGGGGCATCGGGTTGGCGTCCAGGACGGCCGCGCAGGCCCGGCGGATCTCGTCGTGGTCGGGGTCGGGCAGCCCCAGGCCGTGGGCCGAGCGGGTCAGCCGCTCCAGGTGCCGGGTGAGCGCGAAGGGCTGCCCGTGGGTGGCCTTCACGGTTTCGAAGATGCCGTCGCCGACCGTCAGGCCGTGGTCGAACACGGAGACGCGGGCGGACTCGACGTCCTGCAGCCCGCCGTCCAGCCAGATCATCATGAGAGCGCCCCTTCGTCCGTGCCGGCGCCGCCCGCCGCGTCTTCCTCGTACGCCCCCGACGCTACCGCGAGCAGCCGGGACGCCTTCAGCTCGGTCTCCCGCCACTCCCCCTCGGGGTCCGAGCCCCAGGTGATGCCGGCGCCGGTGCCGAAGCGCAGGGTCGCCGCGCCCGCCTCGCGGTCGATCCAGAAGGTGCGGATGCCCACGGCCAGCTCGCCGGTGCCGCGGTCGGCGTCGATCCAGCCGATGCCGCCGCAGTAGGGACCGCGCGGGGCGGTCTCCAGGGCCTCGATGATCCCGAGGGCGCTCGGCTTGGGCGCGCCGGTGACCGAGCCGGGCGGGAAGGCCGCGCCGAGCAGGTCGGGCCAGCCGGCGCCGTCCCGCAGCTCGCCGCGCACGGCGGAGACCAGGTGGACCAGGCCGGGGTGCTTCTCGACGGCGCACAGGTCCGGCACGGTCACGCTGCCGGTGGCGCAGACGCGCCCGATGTCGTTGCGGACCAGGTCCACGATCATCACGTTCTCGGCGTAGTCCTTCTCCAGGAGGTCCGCCTCGGTGCGGCCGGTGCCCTTGATGGGGCCGGACTCGACGGTGCGGCCCTGCCGGCGCAGGAACAGCTCGGGCGAGGCGGTCGCGATCTCCACGCCGTGCCCGGGCAGCCGGATCGTGCCCGCGTACGGCGCCGGGTTGCCCCGGGCCAGCACGGCGGTCAGGGCGTCCACGTCGGCGTCGGCGGCGACCGGCGCGCTGAGCACGCGGCAGAGGTTGGCCTGGTAGACCTCGCCGGCCGCGATGTGCTCGCGGATCCGGCCGACGGCGGCGGTGTAGGCGGCGCGGTCCAGGGAGGACGTCCAGTCCCCCGCGGCGGGGCCGCGCCAGCCGCCGGGCACCGGGGCGGGCACCGGCTCGTGGCGCACCTCGGCGAAGCGGGCGCAGGTCAGCCGGCCCTCGAAGTCCGCGCAGACGGCCCAGAAGCCGGTGGAGTCCAGGGCGGCGGGATCGCCGGTGACGTCGAGCAGGCCGGTGGCCAGCCGGTCGCCGAAGCGGGCGAGCGGGGGGAGCGCGGACGGGCGCCGTGGAGGGTGGTGGAGCACGGGGTCGAGTCTAGGACGGGTGTCCGAAAGGCGGCCCGGCTACGAGCCGCCGGCGGCACCGGGGGCGTCCTCGCGCGGGCGCACCGCAGCACGCTGCGCAAACGCGTTTTTGTACTGGCCCAGGAATCCGCTAGAGTTCAACACGTCGCCGGGACGCGCAAGCGCACCGAAACGACAGGCGGACGTAGCTCAGTTGGTAGAGCGCAACCTTGCCAAGGTTGAGGTCGCGAGTTCGAGCCTCGTCGTCCGCTCGAAGGAAGAAGGGGTCTTCCCGATCCCCTACACTCCTGGTGGAGTGGCCGAGAGGCGAGGCAACGGCCTGCAAAGCCGTCTACACGGGTTCAAATCCCGTCTCCACCTCCAAGGACGATTAGCTCAGCGGGAGAGCGCTTCCCTGACACGGAAGAGGTCACTGGTTCAATCCCAGTATCGTCCACTGGATCCTCTCCGAGGATCCGAGGGTCTTCACGAAGATCCGAACCCGCGCGATTAGCTCAGCGGGAGAGCGCTTCCCTGACACGGAAGAGGTCACTGGTTCAATCCCAGTATCGCGCACTGTCTGTGGTCCACGGATCACAGCCCGCGGACGATTAGCTCAGCGGGAGAGCGCTTCCCTGACACGGAAGAGGTCACTGGTTCAATCCCAGTATCGTCCACACACCGAAGAAGCCCCCGGCCGTCCCGCACGGCCGGGGGCTTCTTCGTGCGCTCAGCTGGAGAACAGCATGTGGCCGAAGCTCTTGTGACGGTGGTGTCCGCCGTGGTGGCCCCCGTAGTGACCGCCGTGACCGCCGCCGTGGGGGGCGCCCCAGGCGGGTGCGGACGGCGCGGGGTACGCCTGCGGGGCCGGCGGGGGCGCCGGCTGCACCCACTGGGACTCCAGGCGGGTCAGGGCCTCCAGCTCGCCGTAGTCGAGGAAGATCCCCCGGCAGCCGCTGCACTGCTCGATCTGGACGCCGTTGCGGTTGTAGGTCTGCATGGGCGCGTGGCACTTCGGACACTGCATGGTCGGCTCAACTCCTCGCCGTCGGGTCCTGCTTCGTGTTTCCCCAGGACAGACTCCGTCCGGCCCCGGTCGGTTGCACCCTATGCGGGGAATCGGCGCGTCAACTGGTGAGGTACCGACGCCATTCGGGCACAGGCGTCCACCAGGGCCAGCTCCACCTCGTCCGGCGGGCGCCGGGCCGCGGCCGCCTTGGCGAGGGCGCGGGCCGCCGTCTGCACGGTCAGGGCGCGGGCCGGGACGTCCAGGGCGGCCCAGGGGTCGCCGTCCGCGGGTACGGCTGGACCGCCGGCCTCGCGGTAGGCGGTGAGGAAGCGGGTCCACTCGTCGGGCGGCAGCAGACCGCAGGCGTACCAGGCGGCGGGACGGGCGAGGTCCCAGGCCGGGTCGCCGAGGCCGAGGTCGTCCACGTCGATCAGCCGCCAGGGGCCGTCGGGTGCCGGGTGGCGGACGAGCTGGCCGAGGTGCAGGTCGCCGTGGCAGAGCGCGGGGGTGCCGGACACGGGGGCCTCGCCGCGGGCCCAGGCGGGGAGGGCGCGCCAGGCCCGCAGGACGGCGGACGCCGCGGGGTGGGGCGAGGTGTCCGGGGCCGCGCACAGCCGGCCGACGGCCAGGGCGGCCTTCTCGGGGCCCCGCATGGGCGGCAGGCCGTCGGGCGGTGCCGCCCGGTGCAGCCGGGCGAGGAGTGCGGCGGCCGCCTCCCAGGGGGCGGCGTCCGGGTCGTCCGGGTCCACGGGCGCGCCGTACGGCCAGAGAGTCACCAGGCGGTCGTGCACGGTGGCGGGCTCGGGGGCGAGCGGGGCGAGGAGGACGTCAGGGAGCCGGGCGGCCGCGGCGAGGCGGCGGGCCAGCCCGGTGGCGTCGGTGCCGGGGGCGTGGGCCTTCGCCACGGTGCCGGCGTGCCGGACGACGGTGGCGTCGGGGCGGTCGGCGAGGGGGGACGTGGCGCAGGAGCAGGGGGCGCCGCCGGGGTCCGGGTGGACGGTGGCCGCGAGCCGTGCGGTGAGGGCGGGGAGGAGGGCGGGGTGCTGGGACCGGTCCGCTCGGCCTGATCGGCCGGGCGGGGCGGCCTGGGCCGGGAGGGCGGGCGGGTCTGGGGTCACGGGGGCCTCGGCAGAGTGGACTGTGGGGGTGAGGGTACTGCCGCGGGTCCCGGCCGGTGGCGGAGCAGGGGCGGTGCGGGTACGGGTACGGGTACGGGTACGGGTACGGGTACGGGTACGGGTACGGGTACGGGTACGGGACCAGGCCGTGCGGCCGGCCCCGGAAACGGCGCAATGCCGGCGCAGCTCCCCAGCTGCGCCGGCATCCGTGCCGTCCGCCGCACCCCCGTCCCCACGGGGTTTCATGGATGGATGTCCCCGCCCGGACCGCTCTTCCGGGCCTGGGGACGCCGCTCAGCGCCCCAGCATCACACCCACGGACGACGCCTGTGTGGCCACCGTCTCCCAGCCGTCGAAGACGACGAGGAGCAGGGCCGCCAGGGGGAGGGCCATGAGCGTCGCCACCAGCGGGTGGCGACGGCCCGTGCGGCGGGGGGCGAACGTGGTGCGCCGTGGTGCCGTGTGGGCCATGGTCCCTCTCCTGACCGTTTCTGTTGTCGTTGACAGCGGCGAGTACCTGACCTCGGGGGACGAGTGCTGCACCCGCCGCTTGACCTCAAATCTAGGCGCGCGGCCTCCGGCGGGCGTCATGCCGTCGTACCGATTGACGGGCCTCCCGGAGGATGAGCCGTCGCCGGTCGACTACTCCCCTGGGTGGAGACGGGGTTCCGGGTCTCGGGGTCTTCCCTGAGGGGGCCGCCCGCTGTGCCCCGGCATGTCCGGACCGTCCGGAAGGGCGGTTCGAGTGACTTCGATCACTTCGACCCGGTCCGGGAAGGCGGCCGGGTCCGCGCCGGGGACGCTCCCGGGCACCGGGCGCGCGGCCGTCCGCGGGTCCGGCGCGGCGCGGACAGGTCACCCGCCCTGGTCGGCGGCTCCGAGATCAACGCACGTGTCGCAGAACCGCGTTGGAGCGGCGGATGCCTCAACGGCATCGGCGGGGGCGGTCTCCTGACCGCGCCTCACCCCGGGTGCCCGCCGTGCACAATCCGACCGCACGGGAGGGCGCGGCCTCTGCGCGCAGGCGGCCGTGGAAACGTAAGCTGTGCCACGTCACAGGGACCGGGCAGCGGGGATGAACATGGCGATGATGCGCCTGAGGCGCGAGGACCCGCGCGTCGTCGGCTCGTTCAGGCTTCACCGACGGCTCGGCGCGGGCGGGATGGGCGTGGTCTACCTCGGCTCCGACAAGAAGGGGCAGCGGGTCGCGCTCAAGGTGATCCGGCCCGATCTGGCGGAGGACCAGGAGTTCCGCTCGCGGTTCGCGCGTGAGGTCTCGGCGGCCCGGCGCATCAGGGGCGGGTGCACGGCCCGCCTGGTGGCGGCGGACCTGGAGGCCGAGCGGCCCTGGTTCGCGACGCAGTACGTGCCCGGCCCCTCCCTGCACGACAAGGTGGCCGACGAGGGTCCGCTCGGCGCCGCGGAGGCGGCGGCGGTCGGGGCCGCGCTGTCCGAGGGGCTCGTCGCCGTGCACGAGGCCGGCGTGGTCCACCGGGACCTGAAGCCGTCCAACATCCTGCTGTCCCCCAAGGGCCCGCGGATCATCGACTTCGGCATCGCCTGGGCCACCGGCGCCTCGACGCTCACCCATGTCGGCACCGCGGTCGGCTCCCCCGGCTTCCTCGCCCCCGAGCAGGTGCGCGGCGCCGCGGTCACCCCGGCGACGGACGTCTTCTCGCTCGGCGCCACCCTGGCCTACGCCTCGACCGGCGACTCCCCCTTCGGGCAGGGCAGTTCCGAGGTGATGCTGTACCGCGTGGTGCACGAGGAGCCGCAGCTGTACGGCGTGCCCGATGCCCTCGCCCCGCTGGTCCGGGCCTGTCTGGCCAAGGACCCCGAGGACCGGCCCAGCACGCTCCAACTGTCGCTGCGGCTCAAGGAGATCGCCGCCCGGGAGGCGCACGGCCTGGCCGACGTACGGCCGCCCGCGCCGCGCTCCGCCGAGGCGGACCGGGCCACCGGGCGACTCGTGGACACCTACCCCGACCAGCAGCGCGGCCAGCGGCGGACCTCCCCCGGCACCCCACTCCCACGCGGGGGCGCTCCCGCGCGGGGCGGTGCCCCCGGGCGCGGCGGCAACGCCGGGCGCGGCGGGGGCGTCGCCTCCCGGCCGGGCGGGGCCCGCCCCACCCCGGCGCCGCGGGTCGGCGGCCCGCGCTCCGGGAGCGGGAGCCGTCCCGCTCCGCGCAGCGGTACGGGACGCCCGGCGCCGCGTCCGACGGGCACGGGACGGCGGCCCGCCAATCCCCGGCTGCTGCGCCAGCGGCTGTTCGTGTTCGTGGTGGTGACACTGCTGGTCGCTCTGGGCATCGCCGTGGCGCAGGGCTGTCAGGGCCCGGCACGCGGTCTCGGCGGGGACGACGGTGCGCGGCGCTCGCGCTCCGGAACGGCCTCGGCCCCGCCGGACGTCACCCGGTCCCCGCAGCCGCGGACGTCCGCCGTCGCCTTCACCCCGGAGGCGTGAGCGTCCTCAGCCCGGGAGCGTGAGGCACCCTCGCTCCGCGGACGTGGGCACGCTCACCCCGGAAGCGCGGCCGGTTTCACCCCCGGGACGTGAAGCACCCTCCCCCTGGAGGCGCGCGTCGCCTCCGGCCCCACAGACGCGAGGGACCCACACCCCGGGAGACACAAGTCGCCTCGCCCCGCAGAGGCGAGGCACCCTCACCCCCGGAACACGCGGCACTCACCCCGGGAGAGATGAGTCGCCTTCGCCCCACAGCCGCGAGGCACCCTCACCCCGGGAGACACGCGGCACCCTCACCCCGCCGACGCCAGGCACCATCACCCCCGAAACACGCGGCACCCTCACCCCGGAAACTCGCAGCACCCTCACCCCACAGACGCGAGGCACCCTCACCCCGGGGACGTGAGTCGCCTTCGCCCCCGAGGCGGGACGCGCCTCGGCCCCCGGTCGGGAGGCCGCAGGCACCCCAGCCCCCGGTCGGGAGGCCGCAGGCACCCCAGTCCCCGGCCGGGAGGTCGCAGGCACCCCAGTCCGCGGCCGGGAGGTCGCAGGCACCCCTGCCCCCCGGGCCGGGAGACAGGCTCCCGTCAGGCCCCCGGTCGGCCCGTCGCCACCGCGTAGAAGGCCACCGCCGCCGCCGCGCCCACGTTCAGGGAGTCGACGCCGTGGGACATGGGGATGCGTACCCACTCGTCGGCCGCGACCAGGGCCTGGGTGGACAGGCCGTCGCCCTCGGCGCCGAGCATCAGGGCCACCCGGTCCATCCGGTGCGGAGCGGCCTCGTCCAGGCTCCTGGCCTTCTCGTCCGGGGTGAGCGCCAGCAGGGTGAAGCCCGCCTCGCGGACCGAGTCCAGCCCCTTCGGCCAGGACTCGAGCCGGGCGTACGGGACGGAGAACACCGCGCCCATCGAGACCTTGACGCTGCGGCGGTACAGCGGATCGGCGCAGTCGGGTGACAGCAGCACCGCGTCCATGCCGAGGGCGGCCGCCGAACGGAAGATCGCACCGATGTTGGTGTGGTCGTTGACCGACTCCATGACCACCACCCGGCGGGCGGTGCGCAGCAGCTCGGCGGCCGTCGGCAGCGGCTTGCGCTGCATCGAGGCGAGGGCGCCCCGGTGCACGTGGTAGCCGGTGACCTGCTCGGCGAGTTCGGGGCTGACGGCGTACACGGGCGCCGGGAGTTCGTCGATGACGTCGCGCATGACGTCGATCCACTTGGCCGAGAGCAGCATGGAGCGCATCTCGTAGCCGGCCTCCTTGGCCCTTCTGATGACCTTCTCGCCCTCCGCGATGAACAAGCCCTCGGCCGGTTCGCGCTTGCGGCGCAGTTCGACGTCGGTCAGGCCCGTGTAGTCGCGCAGGCGCGGGTCGTCGGGATCCTCAACGGTGATGAGATCGGCCACAGGGTGATACTGCCTTGTCCTGGGTGTGCTGCCAACGGCTGGGGAGGGGCTGGTTACCCCGGGTTACGCGTGATCAAGCCACCGGCGGACCGGCGTTCACGACCGGGCCGACGACGATGACGGCCGGCGGCCGCACGTCCTCGGCGCGCACGGTCTCGGCGACCGTGGCGAGGGTCGCGTCCACGCGGCGCTGCGCGGCGGTCGTGCCCTCCTGGACGAGGGCGACGGGCGTCGCGGGCGGCCTGCCGTGCGCGACGAGGGTCTCGGCGATCTTCCCGATCTTGTCCACGCCCATGAGGATCACGAGCGTGCCGGTGAGCCTGGCCAGCGCCGGCCAGTCGACCAGGGACCGCTCGTCGTCGGGCGCGACATGGCCGCTGACCACGGTGAACTCGTGGGCGACACCCCGGTGGGTGACCGGGATGCCGGCCGCGCCCGGCACCGAGATGGAGCTGGAGATGCCGGGGACCACCGTGCAGGGGATGCCGGCCTCGGCGAGCGCCTGGACCTCCTCCATGCCCCGGCCGAAGACGAACGGGTCGCCGCCCTTGAGCCGGACGACGGACTTGCCCTGCCTGGCGTGCTCGATCAGCGCGTTGTTGATGGCCTCCTGGGCCATGTACCGCCCGTACGGGATCTTCGCGGCGTCGATCACCTCGACGTGCGGCGGGAGTTCGGCGAGCAGGTCGCGCGGGCCCAGCCGGTCGGCGATGACGACGTCGGCCTCGGCGAGCAGCCGGCGGCCGCGGACGGTGATGAGGTCCGGGTCGCCGGGGCCGCCGCCGACCAGGGCCACGCCGGCCGTGCGGGTGCGGTGGTGCGGGGCGACCAGGGTGCCGTCGCGCAGCCCCTCGACCACCGCGTCGCGGATGGCGGCCGTGTGGCGCGGGTCGCGGCCGCGCGCGTCCGTGGTGAGGACGGCGACGGTGACGCCTTCGCTGTGACCGGTCGCCGGGGTCCAGGCCGTCGCCCGGTCGGCGTCGTCGGAGCGGACGCACCAGACGCGGTGCCGCTCCGCCTCGGCCGAGGCCCGCTCGTTGGCCTCGGGGTCGCTGGTGGCGATGAGGGCGTACCAGGCGTCGGCGAGGTCGCCCTCGGTGTAGGGGCGCCGTTCCCAGCGGATCTCCCCCGCGTCCGCCATGGCCTCCACCGACGGTGTGGCCTCCGGCGAGACGAGCACGACGTCCGCACCCGCGGCGGTGAGCGCCGGCAGCCGCCGCTGGGCCACCTGACCGCCGCCGAGGACGACCACACGGCGGCCGGAGAGGCGGAGGCCTACGGGATAGGCGGGGTGTTCGGCCATGAGGTTCGGCTCCTCGTGCAGCGGTGTGGGGGCGCGCTGCAGCTCCGGAGCGGCCCTGACGTGCGGATTTTATGCTGTGGGCAGGGCAGACGGCACGGGTGGTCCGGTGGCTGAACACCGGACCACCCGTGCGCGTCCCCTACTTCTCGGTGACTCCCGCCGAGTCGAACGTCGCCACCTCGTGCATCGCGCGGGCGGTGCTCTGCACCAGCGGCAGCGCGAGCAGCGCGCCGGTTCCCTCGCCGAGCCGGAGGTCGAGGTCGACCAGCGGGCGCAGGCCCAGCTTGTTGAGGGCCGCCACGTGGCCGGGCTCGGCGCTGCGGTGGCCGGCGATGCAGGCGGCGAGGACCTCGGGGGCGATCGCCCGGGCGACGAGCGCCGCCGCACCGGCGCTGACGCCGTCCAGGATCACCGGCGTGCGCAGCGAGGCGCCGCCGAGGAGCAGGCCGACCAGGGCCGCGTGCTCGAAGCCGCCGATGGCCGCGAGGACACCGATCGGGTCGGCCGGATCCGGCTGGTGGAAGTCGAGGGCGCGGCGGACGACCTCGGTCTTGCGGGCCAGTGTCTCGTCGTTGATGCCGGTGCCCCGGCCGGTGACCTCGGCGGGGTCGGCTCCGGTGAACACCGAGATGAGTGCGGCGGACGCGGTCGTGTTGGCGATGCCCATCTCGCCGGTGAGCAGCGCCTTGTTGCCGGCCGCGACCAGGTCGCGGGCGGTCTCGATGCCGACCTCGATGGCCGCCTTGGCCTCCTCGCGGGTCATCGCGGGCCCGGCGGTCATGTCGGAGGTGCCGCCGCGGATCTTGCGGGGCAGCAGGCCGGGCGTGGCCGGCAGGTCGGCGGCGACACCGACGTCGACGACGCACACCTCGGCGCCGACCTGGGTGGCGAAGGCGTTGCAGACCGCGCCTCCGCCGAGGAAGTTGGCCACCATCTGGGCGGTGACCTCCTGCGGCCACGGGGTGACGCCCTGGGCGTGCACACCGTGGTCGCCCGCGAAGATGGCGACGGCCGCGGGCTCCGGGATCGGCGGCGGGCACTGCCGGGACAGCCCGGACAGCTGCGCGGAGATGATCTCCAGCATGCCGAGCGCGCCGGCCGGCTTGGTCATGCGCTTCTGGCGCTCCCACGCCTCGCCGAGCGCCTTGGCGTCGAGCGGGCGGATCTGTGCGACGGTCTCGGCAAGCAGGTCGTGGGGTTCCTCTCCGGGCAGGGCGCGGCGGCCGTACGTCTCCTCGTGCACCACCCAGGACAGCGGGCGCCGCTTGGACCAGCCGGCCTGCATCAGCTCCGGCTCGTCCGGGAACTCGTCGACGTACCCGACGCACAGGTAGGCGATGACCTCCAGGTGCTCGGGCAGGCCGAGGGCGCGGACCATCTCGCGTTCGTCGAAGAAGCTGACCCAGCCGACGCCGAGGCCCTCGGCGCGGGCGGCGAGCCAGAGGTTCTCCACCGCGAGCGCGGCCGAGTACGGGGCCATCTGCGGCTGGGTGTACCGGCCGAGGGTGTGCCGGCCGCCCCGGGTGGGGTCGGCCGTGACGACGATGTTCACGGGGGTGTCGAGGATGGCCTCGATCTTCAGTTCCTTGAACTGCTTGGCCCGGCCCTTGGGCAGCGACTTCGCGTACGCCTCGCGCTGGCGCGTGGCCAGTTCGTGCATGGTGCGACGGGTGTCCTCGGACCGGATGACCACGAAGTCCCAGGGCTGCGAGTGGCCCACGGAGGGCGCGGTGTGGGCCGCCTCCAGGACGCGGAGCAGCACCTCGTGCGGGATCGGGTCGGAACGGAAGCCGTTGCGGATGTCGCGCCGTTCGCGCATCACCTTCAGGACGGCCTCGCGCTCGGCGTCGTCGTAGGCGGGCGCGGCCGGTCCGGCGGACGGTGCCGCCTCGTCCGGCACGGCCTCGTCCGACGGGGCGGCGGCCGTGTCGTCGTCCTGGTCGGCGGCCCTGGTCTCCAGGTCGTCCGCCCGCTGTACGACGTCGGGTCCCGGCTCACCGGCCGGCGCGGCCTGCGCGGCGGCGGGCTCCGCCTCGCGCGGCGCGGGCACCGTGGCCTGCGCCTCCTGCTGCTCCTGGACGGGCAGGACGAGGGGGTGCGGCGGGGTCGGCGCCAGGTGCGGGGTGGTCGGCACCTGGCCCTCGACGGGCACGAACTGCCCGAGCGGCTGCTCGGGGTGCGCCTGCAGCGGGACACCTGCGGGCAATGGCTCCGTGTCGGCGGCGGCCGGCTGCGGGATCTGCGCGGCCGGGTCCGTCCCGGCGGGCGCGCCGGGCTCGGCCGGGGCCTCGTCGGCACCAGGGGCCGCCGCGGTTCCGGGGGCCACGGCGGCGTTCCGGAGCTGCGGACCGGTGGGCACGACGGGCGCGGTGGCGACGTCGGCGGGCTGGTCGGTGCCGGCCGGTGCCTGCTGCGGCCCGGTGGGCGCGGCTTCGCCGTCGTGCCCGGCCGGTGCGGTGAGCTGCGGGTCCTGGGCCTGCGGGTTCTGCGTCTGGGGGCCCTGGGCCTGCGGCGGCACGGTTCCGGACGCCGGGGGGAAGCCGTCGGCGGGCGGCGTCTGTACGGCGTCCTGCGCCGCGGCGGCCACCTCCGGGGCCGGCTGCGCGACGACGGGCCCGTGGGCCACCACCGGCTCGGCGGCCGGGACGGACTCGGGCGTCTGCGCGGGGGCGGGCCGGACCTGGTCCACGGGGGCTTGTTCCGGGGCAGTGGCTACGGCGTCCGGGGCGGCGGGGACCGTCTCGGCGGCATCGGGCGCGAGCTGCGCGGCGGCCGGGTCGGTGACGGGCTGGGCCCCGGGGGCGGCGACGTCCTGGGCGGCTACGACGCCCTCGGCCCGCGCCGGAGCCTCGGCGACTGCCTGGTCGGCGGGCGCGGGGGCAACGGGCTGCGGGGCCTGGGCGATCTGCGCGGCGCCGGCGGTCAGCGCGCCTTCGGCGGGCGGCGCGAACTCGGGCGCCCGCACGGGCTCGGCCTGCGGAACGGCATCGCTCTCCTGCACGGGCTCGGCCTGCGGAACGGCATCGCCCTGCTGCACGGGCTCGGCCTGGGGAACGGCATTGCTCTCCTGCACAGGCTCGCTCTGCTGGAGGGGCTCGCTCTGCTGCACGGGCTCCGGTGCCTGTGCCTGCTCGGCCGGGAGGGCTTCCTCGGGCTGCTGCGCGGGCTCGGGCAGCTCGACGACGGCCTGCGCGTCGGGGCCGGGGTGCGCGGCCGGGGCGGCGGCGTGAGCCGCTTCCGGTGCCTCGACCGGTGCCTCGACCGGCGCCACGGGCTGCGCCTCGGCGGTCTGCTGCGCGGTCCCGGCCGCAGCGGCGACCTCACCGGTGCCGTCGGTGACTTCGACGGGTGCGACGTCGTCCGGGGCGGTCCCGGCCTCCGGCGCGGGCGTGGCCGCGTCAACATGCGGGCCGGCCTCCGCCCCGGCCGGCGCCTCCGCGCCGGTGGCAGGGGCGGCCAGGGCCTCGGCGGCTTCCGGGCCCTCGGGCGCGTGCCCGGTCAGGGCCTCGACGGGCTGCTCGACCGGCAGGCCGTGGCCGGCGGGCGCGGCGGCGGTTCGGGGTGCGTCCGGCGCCTGGCCGGAGCCGGGCACCTGGCCCGGGACGGCCTGGGCGACGTACACGCCGTCGTGTCCGTGGGCGGGCTGCATGCCGTCGTGCGCGTGCACGCCCTGGGCCTGCTGCTGGTCCGCGGCGGCCTCCTCGGCCGGTGCCTGGGCGCCCGCCTGGATGACGAGTCGGGCCATGGTGGCCTGGGCGGCGTCCGGGGTCTCGGCGACGGGCTGCGGGGCGTCCGCCGGACTAACCGTTTCGGCAGCCGGGGCCTGCGCGCCGACCGGCGCCACGGCGGGTGCCGCGCCCCAGGGAGCGGCGTTCTGCGGGGCCATCTCGCGCAGCGGCTGGGCGTCGAGGTACTCGGGCCCGGCCGGAGCCGGACCCGGCTGCCGCACCGGAGCTCCCGCGGGGCCGCGGTCGGCGAGGGAGCGGACCGGGCTGGCGGAGGCGTCGGGGATCGGCGGGCCGAGGTGCAGCGGCCGGCGCGGCGGCTGGGGAGCCGCGGCCGGGTCGTGCGGGGCCGACAGGATGGGGGACGGCGGCACGGACGGCGGAGCGCTGGGCAGCCGGACGCCGTTGAGGTCGACCGAACCGCTGTCCCGGCCCGCGGTCTCGTGCGGGCCCGGCTCGTGCACGGCCTCGACGACCGGTTCCGGCGCCGGTGGCGGTACCTCGTTGCCCCACGCGCCCTGGGCACCCGGCAGCAGCAGGTCTTCGTCCTCGGCGGGTGCCTCGGAGAGGTAGGTGTACGCGCCGCCGTGCGCGGAGGCGCCCGGCTGTTCCACCATGCCTGCGCTCTCCGGCTGTCCCTCGCCCGGGACCTGGCCGGTGTCCGTCATGCGTACCCCTCGCCCATCGGTTAGTGCTCCTACGACCAGCTCACCCGGAACGGCGCACCGACCGCCCCGTAGTGAAGAACGAGCGTGCGTGCCCAGCGGCACGAACGACCCGCCCAAAAAAGGCGACAAAGCCATTCAGTGGCATTGTCCCGGCCGTTCCGCCGTCGCGACAGCATGATCCGCGACAGTCCGCTGTGGACTGCGCCACGTTGCGCGTCCTCGAGTTCTGCCGTACCACACCCGCCCTAAACGGGGCGCGTTTTCCGGACATTGGCGAACGAAGTTCCGGGCCACCGGTGCGGTGCAACGATCGGCCAGCCTACCGCGCGCGGTACGACAACAGGATCACGGGGCACGATCCGGCAGAACCCCGCTGAGCAGGAACGCCACGTTCCGCTCGGTCTCCGTCCAGGCTCTCGTGTCGAGTTCGACGGACTGCATCAGGGCGCACTCGACGCGGTACCCGTGCTCGGTCAGCCCGCGGCCGACGAGTTCGGCCTCGTCGCGGGTCGCGGCGTGGGTCACGATGCGCTGCGGGCGGCGGTCGGCGACCGCGGAGACGACGGCCGCTCCCCCACCGCCGACGCGGACGACGTCCGGTTCCGGCAGGTTCTCCAGGACGTGCGGGGCGGTCCCCTCCACCACCTGCAGCTGGACCCCGAAGCGGCGCGCGACCGCCTCGGCCCGGGCGCAGGACTCGGGGCGCCGGTCGACGGCGATGACGGCGGCCCCGGCGCGGGCGGCCTCGCCGGCGAACGCGCCGCTGCCGCAGCCGATGTCCCACACGAGGTCGCCGACCCGGGGGCCGAGCCGGGCGAGTTGGGCGGTCCGGAGCAGCTGGGTCTCGCCCTCGCCGAGGCCGCCGTACGCGGCGTACTCCTCGTCGGGCCGCACCCAGCCGCGCGGGCCGGCCGCCGGGTCGCGGCCGGCGAACCAGCCGCCGCCCTCGGCCGGGGCGGCCGGGCCGCCGGACCCGCCGATGACGATGACGACGTTCGGGTCGCGCCAGCTGTGGTCGGCGGCGTTGTCGGAGGTGACGACGGCGACCCGCTCGTGCTCGGTGCCCAGTTCCTCGCAGATGACGAAGGTGCGGTGGACCCCCTCCAGCAGCAGGCCGAGTTCGGCGGGACCGGCGCCCGGCGCGGTGAGCACGGCGACCTTGGTGTGGGCGCGGCACACGTTCACGGCCCGGCGCAGGGTGCGCGGGTGGGCGACGACCACCTGGGCGTCGTCCCAGGGCATGCCGGCCCGGGCGAAGGCCGCGGCGACGGAGGACACGGCGGGGACGACCTCGACCTCGAGGCCGAACTCGGGGGCGCGCAGCGTCCGTACGACGCCGAAGAAGCCGGGGTCGCCGTCGGCGAAGACGACTGCGGTGCCGCGGTGGGCGGCGATGCGGCGGGCGGCCAGGGCGACACTGCCGAGGCGGATGCGCTCGGCGCCGGGCGGGACGCCGGGCAGTGCGAGGTGGTGGGCGGCGCCGGCCACCAGCGTGGCGGCGCCGAGGGCGCCGCGTGCCGCGTCGGTCAGCGGCGAGCCGTCCCAGCCGATCACCGTGACCCGGTCGGCCATCGTCGTCAGTCTCCAGAATCGCGCGGGTCGTCAGGTGCAGGAGCCCGAGGGGGCCCGGTGAGCGTATCCGCCCGGGCCGGCGAGCGTGCTCCCGGGGCTCCGCGGGACGCGGCTCCCGGTGCGCCGGGGCGGGTCAGTTCCAGTCGGAGTAGGCGGTGAAGCCGGTCTCGGCGAGCTGCTCGTCGTTGCCCTCCAGGTCCTCCGGGAGGAGGCTCCAGACGATGAAGTCGGTGCGCACGTCGCTCCAGGTGCCGTCGTCGGAGCGGTGGTGGACTATGCAGGCGTTGCGCAGCACGCCCTCGCTGATGCAGCCGATCTTCTGGGCGACCTGCTGGGAGGCGGTGTTGTCGGCGGCGGTGCGGATCTCGATGCGCTCGAACTTCTGGTCGCCGAGCAGCCATTGCGCGGTGGCGAGGGCGGCCTCCGAGGCGTAGCCCTCGCCGCGGGCCCAGGGGGCGATGATGTACGACAGCTCGGTGGCGCGGATGCGCCAGTCGGTCCCGGTGAGCTGGATGACGCCGACCAGGCGCTGGGTGAGGAACTCGGTGACGGCGAGGTTGAGGCCCCGGCCGGCGGCGCGTTCGGTGGGCGCGTACCCGGTGATCCAGTGGCGGGCGCCGTCCTGGGTGAAGGGCTGCGGGACGTCGGTCCAGGCGGCGACCTGCTCGTCGTTCATCATCTCGGCCAGGGCGGGCACGTCGTCCTCGTCGAGGGGACGCAGCACCAACCGCTCCGTGCTGATGGAGACGTTGGGGAAGGTGCTCGTCATGCGCCGCTCCGTAACCTTCGGAAAATCCGTGGGGGACCGTCAGGACCCCGCAGTGCCCTGCTGAACTGCCCAGCATGCAGCATGAAACCACTCAACCGTACGACGGGGCCCACTCCGGGTGAGGGAGTGGACCCCGTGCGTGGCGATACGCGGTATACGCCCTGTCGGACGGCCCGTCAGGGCACCGGCAAGGAGGACGTCGGCCGGAAGGACGTCGGTCAGGTCGGTCAGAAGGAGGGGATGACCGAGCCCTGGTACTTGTCCTCGATGAACTTCTTGACCTCGGGCGAGGTGAGGAGCTTGGCGAGCTTCTTCACGCGCGGGTCCTTCTCGTTGCCCTTCTTCACGGCGAGAAAGTTGCCGTAGGGGCTGTTCTTCGCGGACTCCAGGACGAGGGCGTCCTTCGCCGGCTTCAGGCCCGCGGAGATGGCGTAGTTGCCGTTGACCACCGCGGCGTCCACGTCGTCCAGGGAGCGCACGGTCTGGGCCGCCTCGACCTCCTTGAACTTGAGGTTCTTGGGGTTCTTGGTGATGTCCTGCGGGGTGGCCTCGGTGCCGGCGGCGTCCTTGAGACCGATGAGGCCGTTGGCGGCGAGCAGTTTCAGCGCGCGGGCCTCGTTGACGGCGTCGTTCGGGACGGCGACGGTCGCACCGCTCTTGAGGGCGTCGGCGCTCTTGACCTTGTGGGAGTAGAGGCCGAGCGGCTCCAGGTGCACCGTGACGACGGGCACGATGTGGGTGCCGCGCTTCTGGTTGAAGTCGTCCAGGTACGGCTTGTTCTGGAAGTAGTTGGCGTCGACCGAGCCGTCCTCGGTGGCGGTGTTCGGGACGATGTAGTCCTGGAACTCCTTGACCTCCAGGTCGAGGCCCGCCTTCTTCGCCAGGTTCTTCTTGACGAAGTTCAGGATCTCGGCGTGCGGGGTCGGGCTCGCCGCGACGACCAGCGGACCGCTGTAGTCGGAGGCGGTGGAGGAGCCCTTGTCCGAGCCGCAGGCGCTGAGTCCGAGGGTGAGGGCTCCGGCGGCGAGGACGGCGGTGGTGAGCTTGGCGGTGTTACGCACGAAAAGTGCCTTTCCTTATGGGTGGTGCTGCCCCGTCGTGGGTGGACGGGGGAGTTCTGGGGGGCGAGGCGGGTCAGGCGGCCTTGCTCACGTCGGCGCGGGCGGGCTCGGGCTTGGGCCGGAGCAGGCGCAGCCTGGGTGCCGGGCCCGAGTGGCCGCCGCGGCCGTGCAGCGCGCGGGCCGCGTAGTCGCCGGCGAACTGGATGAGGGAGATCACCACGGCGAGGATCGCGACGGTGATCCACATCAGCTGGGTCTCGAAGCGCTGGTAGCCGTAGCGGATGGCGATGTCGCCGAGGCCGCCCGCGCCGACCGTGCCGGCCATGGCGGAGTAGCCGATGAGCGCGACGATCGTGGTGGTGGTGCTGGAGATCAGGGAGGGCAGCGACTCGGGCACGAGGACCTTGCGGACGACCGTCCAGGTGTTGCCGCCCATCGACTGCACGGCCTCGACCAGTCCCCCGTCCACTTCGCGGACGGCGGTCTCGACGAGTCGGGCGAAGAACGGGATGGCACCGACGGCGAGGGGCACGATGGCGGCCTCGCGGCCGATGGTGGTACCGGTGAGGGAGCGGGTGAAGCCCATCAGCGCGACCATCAGGATGATGAACGGCATGGAGCGGGCTATGTTCACGACCTGCCCGATGACCTTGCTCGCGACGACGTTCTGGAGCAGTCCGCCGCGGTCGGTGAGGACCAGCAGGATGCCGAGCGGCAGCCCGCCCACGACGGAGATGAACGTGGCCCAGCCCACCATGTAGAGCGTGTCCCAGCTCGCCTGCGACAGCAGCGGCTGCATCTCGGACCAGGTCACTTGGCACCTTCCTTCACCAGCAGGGGCTCCTCGCCCACGACGTCGATCTGCAGGCCCCGCTCGCGCAGGAAACCGACGGGCACCACGTTGTCCTCGTAGCGGCCGGGCAGTTCGATGCGCATGCGGCCGATCTGGAGACCGCCGACGGTGTCGATGGCGGCGCCGAGGATCGAGATGTCGATGTTGTAGGTGCGCGAGAGCTGGGAGATGACGGGCTGGGTTGCGGCCTCGCCGTGGAAGGTGACGTCGAGGACGGTCCGGTCGGCGTCCGTGGCCTCGCCGCCCACCGGGAACAGCGCGGCGGCCAGTTCGGAGCCGGGCGTGCCCAGCAGCTCGGTGACGGTGCCGGACTCCACGATCCTGCCGTTCTCCATGAGGGCGGCGGAGTCGCAGATCGACTTCACGACGTCCATCTCGTGGGTGATGAGCAGGACGGTCAGGCCGAGCTGCCGGTTCAGGTCGCGCAGCAGCTGGAGGATCGAGCGGGTGGTCTCCGGGTCCAGCGCGCTGGTGGCCTCGTCGGACAGCAGCACCTTGGGGTCGCCGGCCAGGGCGCGGGCGATGCCGACGCGCTGCTTCTGGCCGCCGGAGAGCTGGGCGGGGTGGGCCTTGGCCTTGTCGGCGAGGCCGACCAGGTCGAGCAGTTCCAGCGCCTTGCGGGAGCGCTCCCTGCCGGACTTGCCGAGGATCTCCAGCGGCAGCTCGACGTTGTCCTGCACGGTCCGCGAGGAGAGCAGGTTGAAGTGCTGGAAGACCATGCCGATGTGGCTGCGCGCCCGGCGCAGCTCGCGGCCGGCACGGGAGCCGCGCCCGGCGAGCGCGGTGAGGTCCCGTCCGGCGACCGTCACGGTGCCGGCGGTGGGACGCTCCAGCAGGTTGACGCAGCGGATGAGCGAGGACTTCCCGGCGCCGGACTGGCCGATGACGCCGTAGACCTCGCCTTCGCGGACGTGAAGATCGACGCCGTCGAGGGCGGTGACCTCGCGGCCGCGGGAGCGGTAGACCTTGGTCAGGCCCGATGTGGTGATCACAGGGTTTCCGTCACTGTCGAGTGGCCGGGCGCGGGTGGGCCCGGACAACGGTGTGTTCGTGCGCTCTGTCGGGGCGCGGCACGGTTCTCGGACATGGTCGACCTGCGAGAACGTCGTGTGCGCGGGGCGGCCTCGGTGCACGGCCGACCGGAGTCGGGCGGCGGGCAGGCCACGGCTCTCGCTTCGGGGCGCGAGGCTCAGATGGTGCGGGGGCCCTCTAGAAGGCGCACATTCGACACGGACACATACAACGAGCACCGGGCGTCGTGGTCGCCTCGGTCGCAAGGATGCGGCTGCTCGTCGTGGTCATGAGAAACAGTAAAGCAGACGTTTGCTGCCGACCGGTCACCGCTGTCCGCATACTGGACAGCGGTGGACACTGGACAGCGGTGGACACCCGCGGTCCCGGGTCAGCCCCGGACGGAGATCTCCAGTCCCCGGTGGGTGACCAGTGCCGACAGGGCCGCCAGGTTCTCCACCACCAGATCGGCGTCCAGTTCGTGCGCCCGGTGGGTTGTGGCCAAGGCCACGGTGGTCATGCCGGCCGCGCGGCCGGCCCGGAGCCCGGCGGGGGCGTCCTCGAAGACCACGCAGCGGGCGGGGTCGACGCCGAGCTGCCGGGCGGCGAGCAGGTAGGGCTCGGGGTCGGGCTTGCCGCGGGTGACGTCGTCGGCGCTGACCAGGATCTTCGGCGTGATGCCGACGGCGCCGAGGCGGGCCTCGGCGAGGCGGCCGGTGGCGGAGGTGACGACGGCCCAGCGGTCGGCGGGCAGGGAGTCCAGGAAGTCCCGGGTGCCGGGCAGCAGCCGCACACCGCCATGGGGCACGTCCTCCACCTCGAGCTGTTCGACGCGGGCGACCGCCTCGGGCACCAGCCGGGCGGGCAGCAGGTCGCCGACTATCTCCACCGCGGTCCGCCCGTGCAGCTCCACGCGCCCGAACTCCTCGGCCGTGATCCCGTACTCCCGCGCCCAGCGCGTCCAGCAGCGCTCGACGGATGCGAGGGAGGAGACCAGGGTGCCGTCGTTGTCGAACAGGAGGGCATGTGCGTGGATCGTCATGGTCTAGACCCTACGGCGTACGGCGGGGGCGACGGCTCGGTGCCGTTTGCGCCGTAATAGGGTCTCGGCATGCTCAATGCCCTGACGCTGGCGACCGGTGTCGCCGCGCTGCTGCTCGCCGCCTGGTGCGGCTGGGCCGCCTACCGGGACCAGCCGACCAAGGACTGGCACTTCATCGGCATGGCCGTGGTGTCCCTGCTGGCGCTGGTGCAGCTGGTCGTCGGCATCGTGCAGCTGGCGCGGGGCGAGAAGCCCGGGCAGGGCACGGCGATCTTCGTGGCGTATCTGCTGGGCGCGTTCGCGTGCGTGCCCGCCGCGGGCTTCATGTCGCTGGCCGAGCGGACCCGCTGGGGCTCGGTGACGGTGGCGGCCGGCGGTGTGGTGCTGGCCGTGCTCGAGGTGCGGCTCTATGACATCTGGGGAGGCTGAGGTGACCGCGGTTCAGGAGAAGCCGGCCCGGTTGATCACCGGGCCGGGCATGCTGCTCGTCTGGTTCTACGGCGTGATGGTGGTCGGCGCGGTGTCGCGCTCGGTGTACCAGATCGCGACCGACTTCGGCCGGGCGCCGCTGGCCTACTCGCTCTCCGCGGTGGCGGGGGTCGTGTACGGCTTCATCACCTACACGCTGATCCGCGGCGGCGAGCGGGCCCGCAGGGCGGCACTGGTGTGCTGTGCCGCCGAGCTGGCGGGCGTGCTGATCGTCGGCACCTGGACGCTGGCCGACCCGTCGGCCTTCCCGGACGCGACGGTCTGGTCCGACTACGGCATGGGCTACGTGTTCATCCCGGTGCTGCTGCCGCTGTCGGCCATGTACTGGCTGCGCAGGTCGCGCACGGCCGTCACGCGGTAGCCGCGTACGTGCCCGCCTGCTTCTCCAGGATGATCAGCTCCACGCCGTCGGCGCCGGTGGACCGGCCCACCGTCTCGTAGCCGACCCGGCGGTAGAGCCGGAGGTTGCCCTCGCTGCGGTGGCCGGTGTGCAGGCGGAAGCGGGTGGCCCCGCGCTGCTCGGCGAGGGCCGTCTCGGCGGCGCGGAGCAGCCGGGCGCCGATGCCGTGGCCCTGCAGGCGCGGGTGGACGCAGAGCTTGCCGATGGCGGCGGCGCCGTCCTCGGTGGCCTTGCCGCGCACCGAGCCGACCACTTCCTCACCGAGCCGGGCGACGAAGACGCAGTCGGCGGCCACTTCCTCGCGGACCGAGTCGAGGCTCTGGACGAGCGGGTCGATGCGGTAGTTGCCGTACAGCGCCGCCTCCCTCTGGAAGCACAGGTACTGGAGCCTGAAGATCTGCTCCGCGTCCTGCTCGGTCGCCACCGAGATGGTCACGCTCATGCCCATGTGCGCACGCCTCCCGCTCACCTGATCACCGGTCGTCCCCCACTCCTCTCCCCGCGCTCAGCGGGCCGCAACCTCCGGGGTGAGCAAACGACGCAGACATCCGAGACATCTGGAGCGTTCCGGTCCGAGACTGCCCTGTGAGATACCCAACTCCCCCGCGATCTCCCGGTATGTGAGGTCTCTCGGGGAGAGCAGCGCCTCCATGAGGCGGGGGCAGCGGCCGGGCAGCCGGCGGACCGCGTCGCGCAGGGCACGGTGCCGGGCCGCGCTCAGCGCGAGCTGCTCGGGGTCCGGACGGCCCTCGTCGACCGGCTCCGCGCCGTAGGGGCGTTCGTGCCGGCGGGTGCGGCGGCTGCGCCGCGCCTCGGCACGCACGGCCCTGCGCAGCCAGCCCTCGGGATCCACCGGGGGCCGGCCGGTCTCCAGCCGCTCCAGGAGGCGGAGCCAGACGGCCTGCTCCAGGTCGCCCGGCTCGCCTCCCGAGGCGTGTGCCTCGGCCGAGGCCTCGGCGGTGAGCAGGGGGCGCAGGGCGGCCACGAGGTCGTGCGTCATGTGCGCAACGACGCGCCGCCCCGGCGGCGGGTTTCCGGGGCGGCGCACAGCCACCCGAACGGGTGTGATGGGCCCAGCGGGTTGACGCCGGCTCAGCCGGCGAGGCGGCCGGCCCGACCAGGGCCGCTCAGCCGGCCAGGAAGTCGGCGCGGGCGAGCACACCGGTGTCGGCGTTGTCGGTGAAGACGCCGTCGATGCCGGTCGCGAAGTAGGTCCGGAACGCGCCGAAGGCGTCACCGTAGGCGTCGGCCGCCGCGCCCTTGCGGTACTCGGCCGGGAGGAAGGGGTTCTCGTTGCGCATGGTGTACGGGTGCAGGATCAGCCCCACCTTGTGCGCGTCGGCGACCAGGGTGGTCGGCGAGCCGAGGGTGCCGTCGGCGTTCTTCGGGATGACCAGGTCGAGCGTGGGGCCGATGCCCTGCGCGTAGCCGGCGATCTCCCTGAGGCCCTTGGGCGTGATCAGGTCGGCGACCGTGCGCGGGTCGCCCGTCTCGACGAAGTCGTAGGGACGGCTGCCGGCCGAGGCGAGCAGGACGACGAGCGGGTTGTCGACGAGCCGGTTCAGCCTCTGGATGCTGGTGGGCTCGAAGGACTGCAGGATGACGGGCGCGTTCCGGCCGTCCTTGCCGTGCTTGCCCAGCACCTTGGCGACCCGCTCCTCCAGGCCGAGGCCGAGCTTGCGGAAGTAGGTGGGGTGCTTGGTCTCGGGGTAGATCCACACCTGCCGGCCGCGCCTGCGGGTCTGCTCGTCCTGCCACTTCAGGACCTCTTCGAAGGTGGGGATCTCCCAGCGCCCGTCGTAGAGGGTGTTGTGCGGGCGGTTGGCCGGGATGCGCTCGACCGCGCGCAGGGTCTTCAGCTCGGCGAGCGTGAAGTCCTCGGTGAACCAGCCGGTGGTGGGCACGCCGTCGAGGACCTTGGTGGTCCGGCGGCCGGCGAACTCGGGGTGCGAGGCGACGTCCGTGGTACCGCCGATCTCCGGCTCGTGCCGGCAGACCAGGTGCCCGTCCTTGGTGGGCACCAGGTCGCCGGCCTCCACCACGTCCGCGCCGAGGTCGAGGGCCAGCTCGTACGAGCCGAAGGTGTGCTCGGGGCGGTAGCCGCTGGCACCGCGGTGGCCGATGATCGTCGGCACCGGCAGCCCCTTGAGGCCGCGGCCGCCGTGCGCGGCCGTCCGGGTGCCGGCCGCCCGGGCGGTGCCGGGCAGTCCGAGGACCGCTCCGCCCGCGCCGAGCACCGCGGCGCCGAGGAGCGCCCGTCGTGCCGTCGCCCGCGTCTGCTCGTCCACCCGGTCGCTGTCCATGCGCGTCTCCTGCCGTCGGCCTTCGGTGCGGCCCGATCGTAGGGGCGTGCACATGACCGACGGGAGACCCCGGCGCGAACACCCGGATGCCGCCGGATGGCCGGTGGGCGGCGGGAGATGACGGCCCGTCGGCGGCGCGGCGGCATCGGGAGGCGAGGTCCGGGTAGCCGGAGAGTGACGACTCCGCGCGACGTCCGTCACATCGGCACCGGAAGGTCACCGACGCCCTCCGGCGCGTCACCGCAGGTAAACCCACGTCAACAATGAGTAAGACCTCGGTGAACCGGCCTCACCCGATGTGCGCTTCCCCCGGAGCCGCGAGTAATGTCCTCACCTGCACAGACTCATATCGCTCCCCTCGACATCGGAGGACCCGTTGTCCCGCTTCGCGCTCATCAAGGCAGTGCTCGGACCGATCATGCGCCTGATGTTCCGTCTTCGGGCGGAGGGTGTGGAGAACATCCCGGGCGAGGGCCCGGTGATCCTCGCGGGCAACCACCTGACCTTCATCGACTCGATGATCCTGCCGCTGGTCTGCGACCGTCAGGTGGTCTTCATCGGCAAGGACGAGTACGTCACCGGCAAGGGCTTCAAGGGCCGTCTGATGGCCTGGTTCTTCACCGGCGTGGGCATGGTCCCGGTGGACCGGGACGGGGCCAACGGCGGTGTCGCCGCGCTGATGACCGGCCGCCGCATCCTGGAGGAGGGCCGGATCTTCGGCATCTACCCCGAGGGCACCCGCTCCCCCGACGGCCGTCTGTACCGCGGCCGCACCGGCATCGCCCGCCTCACGCTGATGACGGGCGCTCCGGTGGTCCCGTTCGCCATGATCGGCACGGACAAGCTGCAGCCGGGCGGCTCGGGGATGCCGCGTCCGGGCCGGGTGACCGTGCGCTTCGGCGAGGCGATGGAGTTCTCGCGGTACGAGGGGATGGACCGGGACCGCTATGTGCTGCGGGCCGTGACCGACTCCGTCATGACCGAGGTCATGCGGCTGTCCGGCCAGGAGTACGTCGACATGTACGCGACCAAGGCGAAGGCGGCCTAGCGAGGGCCGCCGTCGCCCCACGCGCGGCACGCGTCGGGCGACCGGCCCCGGGTCATCGGGCGCCGGCTCAGCCGGCGCCCTCCAGCTTCTGCCCCCTCAGCAGGAACCACGCGGCCGCCGCCGTCGCCAGCAGGACCACCGCGCCCGCGCCCGAGGCCAGTTGCAGGCCGTGGACGAAGGCGTCCCGGGCCGCCGTGAGCAGCGCCTCCGCCCGGTGCGGAGCCATCTGCGCCGACGCCTGGACGGCGGCGCCCAGTGATTCGTGCGCCTCGGCCGGGGTGCCGGCCGGACCCGCGAAGCCGCGGTAGACACCGGTCACGATGGAGCCGAGCAGCGCGATGCCCAGGGCCGCGCCCAGCTCGTACGCCGTCTCGGAGACCGCCGAGGCGGCGCCCGCCTGGTCCCGCGGGACGCTGGAGAGGATGACGTCGGCCGTCACCGTGAAGGAGAAGCCGGCGCCGACACCGACCACCAGCAGCGCCGCGCCGAGGACCGGGTAGCCCGTCGAGCGGCCGAGGGTCGTGAGCACGGCGAGGGCGACGCCCACGGCGGCCAGGCCGCCGGAGACCACCACGCGCACCGAGAACCGGCGGGCCGCGCGGCCCGCCACCAGACCGGCCGCCACCGCGCCGACCGCGGCGGGCAGTTCGGCCAGGCCCGCCTCGAACGGGCTCCTGCCCTGCACCAGTTGCAGGTACTGGGAGAGGAAGAACACCAGGCCGGACATGCCCAGCACGGTCAGCAGGTCGGCGAGGACCGCACCGCTGAAGCCGCGGCGCCGGAACAGGCGCATGTCCAGCAGCGGGGCCGGCATGGTGAGCTGGCGGTGCACGAAGCCGTACAGGGCACCCGCGCCCAGCAGACCCGTCGCGGGCGTCAGCCAGGTGAACCCGTGGGTCGCGGCCTCCTTCACCGCGTACACCAGGGCGATCATGCCGACGAGGGAGAGCACGACGCTGACCAGGTCCCAGGGGCCGGGGTGGGGGTTGCGGGACTCGGGCAGGGTGCGGATGCCGACGAGCACCAGGACGGCCATCACCGGCAGGTTGATGAGGAAGACCGAGCCCCACCAGAAGTGTTCGAGCAGGAAGCCGCCGGCGATCGGGCCGACGGCCGTGCCCGCCGAGGCCGTCGCGCCCCAGATGCCTACGGCGAGGCTGCGCTCGCGCGGGTCGTGGAAGAGGTTGCGGATCAGGGCGAGGGTGGCGGGCATCAGGGTCGCGCCCGCGACGCCGAGCAGCGCCCGCGCCAGGATCATGAACTCTGGCGTCGTCGCGTAGGCGTTCAGCACCGAGATCGCGCCGAACGTGGTCGCGCCGACGAGCAGGATGCGCTTGCGGCCGATGCGGTCGCCCAGGCTGCCCATGGAGACCAGCAGGCCGGCGATGACGAAGGAGTAGACGTCACCGATCCACAGCAGCTGGGTGCCGGACGGTTCGAGGTCTTCGCTGATGTAGGGGGTCGCCAGGCCGAGGACGGTGGCGTCGACGGCCACCAGCAGCACGGCCAGGACGAGGACGCAGAGCGCGAGCCAGCGGCCCGGTCGCCTCTCCGTCTCCGCCGCGCGGGCCGGCTGCAGGGTGCTGGTCATGATTCCTCTCTTCGTGGTGCGTCCGTGCGTCGTGCGCCGCCGAGCAGCAGCTCGACGATCATGTGGGTGAAGTCCTTGGAGGCCACGCGGCCCTCGGCGACCGCCCAGGCGCCGGAGGCCAGCAGGCCGTACAGCGCCTCGGTGAGCCAGGCGGGGGTGAGGTCGATACGGAACTCGCCATCCTGCTGGCCGCGCCGGAAGAGTCCGGTGAGGCGTTCGTCCATGCGCGCCCAGCCCTGGTTCTGCTGCTCGCCCTCGAAGAGCTGGTTCTCGGTGTAGAGGAAGGCGAGCAGGGCGGCCGACGGCTCGATCGCCCGGACCAGGCGGCGCACCGCCTCGCCGGCGGGGCCGTCGTCCAGGCGGGCCGTGTCCAGGGCGGCCTCACACTCCGCGATGCCGAGCGCCTCCAGCGCCCGGACGAGCGCGTCGCGCCCCGCGAAGTGCCGGTGCAGCGTGGCCCGGCTGATCCCGGCGGCCTTGGCGACCTCGTCCATGGTCGCCGTGGATTTGCGGGTCAGCAGGGCGGCTGCACTGCGCAGCACGAGGTCACGGTCCAGGGCCATGAGACAAGGGTAGCCCATGTGAGACATTCATGTCTCATCGAAGCCATCGCTGACTCATCCCTGCTGGTCAGGGAGCGGATCGGTGCCGGAGAGCCCGGCGATCAGGGTGCCGGAGAGCCGCCGGTGAGCCGGAGGCCGAGCAGGGTGCGGAGGAGCGGGAGGGCCGATCAGTGCCAGGGAAGCTGTCCGCGCCGCTCCCAGTAGGCGCGCGGGTCCTCGGCCAGCGCGGCGAGGCGGGCGACCTGGCCCTCGTCCAGGTCCACGGCGGCCGCGTGGAGGTTGGAGGCGAGCTGGGTGAGGGTCGCGGCGCCGGACAGGACGACGCCCGCCCACGGCTCGCGCAGGATCAGGGCGAGGGCGACGGCGTCGCAGCCGAGGGAGATCTCCTCGGCGACGGCGCGCAGCGCCTCGGGCGCGTGCGGTGCGGCGAGCCTGCCGTTGGCCATGCCCTCCTTGACCAGGACGGTGAGCCCGGCGTCGTGCGCCTCGGCGAGCGCGGGTCCCGCCGAGGTCTCCAGGGCGTTGTACGTCGACTGGACGGTACGGAAGAGGGGCTCGCCGTCGACGGTGACCTCCAGGGCCGCGCGGATGGCGTCGGCCTGGGCGGGACCGCTGGTGGAGAAGCCCACGGTGAGCCCGCCCGCGGCGGCCTCGGCGAGCCGCGCGTGCAGCTCCTTGTCGGTGAGTGCCGGGCTGTCCGGGGTCACCGAGTGGATCTGGTAGAGGTCGAGACGGTCGCCGAGCAGTGCGTCGGTCTCGGCGCGCTGGCGCTCGTACGTGGCCGCGCCGTGGTCCTTCACCTCGTGCTTCTCGGCGTCGGTCGACCAGCCGGCGGTGTAGGTGTAGCCCCACTTGCTGCCGACGACCACGTCGTCGAGGCCGGGGCGGGCACTGAGCCAGTCGGCGAGGAACTCCTCGGAACGGCCGTAGGAGCGGGCCGCGTCGATGTAGCGCACGCCCTGGGCGTAGGCGGCGTCGAGGAGTTCGTGGGTGCGCTCGCGCAGTGCGTCGACGCTGCGGTCCTCACCGAGGTCCCGGTCCCGGCCGAGATTGATGTAGCCGGGACGGCCCACCGCGGCGAGGCCGAGGCCGATGTGGCAGGTGGGCGTGGTGGCGTGGGCCAGGCGGGCGAAGGGCATCGCTGGTTCCGTTCGGTCGGCTCCGTGCGGCGGCGGCTTGCGACCAACGTAACCCGCGACGCCCCGCGGATCCGCCCGACCCCTCGGGCGGAGGGTGCGCTCAGCCCCGCTTCTTCGCTTCGGCCCACGCGTGCTGGGCCGCGACGTCCGCCTTGACCTCGGCGAGCTGGACGGCGACCGCGCTGGGCGCCGTACCGCCGCGGCCGTCGCGGGAGGCGAGGGCGCCGGGGACGTTGAGGACGGAGCGGACCTCGGGGGTGAGGTGCGCGGAGATCTTCGCGAACTGCTCGTCCGTCAGCTCGTCCAGTTCCTTGCCCTCGGCCTCGGCGGCCTTCACGCACTCGCCGGCGACCTCGTGTGCGACCCGGAACGGCACGCCCTGCTTCACCAGCCACTCGGCGATGTCGGTGGCCAGTGAGAACCCGGCCGGGGCCAGCTCCTCCATGCGCTCGCGGTGCACGGTGAGCGTGGCGACCATGCCGGTGAACGCGGGGAGCAGCACCTCCAGCTGGTCGCAGGAGTCGAAGACCGGCTCCTTGTCCTCCTGGAGGTCGCGGTTGTAGGCGAGGGGCAGGGCCTTGAGGGTGGCCATGAGGCCGGTGAGGTTGCCGATCAGGCGCCCCGACTTGCCGCGCGCCAGCTCCGCGATGTCCGGGTTCTTCTTCTGCGGCATGATCGAGGAGCCGGTGGAGAACGCGTCGTGCAGGGTGACGAAGGAGAACTCCTTCGTGTTCCAGATGATGATCTCCTCGGAGATCCTGGAGAGGTTCACGCCGATCATCGCGGTGATGAAGGCGAACTCGGCGACGAAGTCACGGGAGGCCGTGCCGTCGATGGAGTTGCCGGCACTGCCGCGCTCGAAGCCGAGGTCCTCGGCGACCGCCTCCGGGTCCAGGCCGAGGGAGGAGCCGGCGAGCGCGCCGGAGCCGTACGGCGACACGGCCGTCCGCTCGTCCCACTGGCGCAGCCGCTCGGCGTCCCGGGAGAGGGACTGGACGTGGGCCAGGACGTGGTGCGCGAAGAGGACCGGCTGGGCGTGCTGGAGGTGGGTGCGGCCGGGCATCGCCACGTCCGGGTGGGCCTCCGCGAGGCCGATCAGGGCGTCCTGGAGTTCGGCGACGAGGCCGCCGATGATCCGGGCGTGGTCCCGCAGGTACATCCGGAAGAGGGTGGCGACCTGGTCGTTGCGGGAGCGGCCGGCGCGCAGCTTGCCGCCGAGGTCGGGGCCGAGGCGCTCCAGGAGCCCGCGCTCCAGGGCGGTGTGGACGTCCTCGTCGGCGATGGTGCCGACGAACGAGCCGTCGGCGACGTCGGCCTCCAGCCGGTCGAGGCCGTCGAGCATGCGCGTCAGCTCGTCCTCGGTGAGCAGGCCCGCCTTGTGCAGCACGCGCGCGTGGGCGCGTGAACCGGCGATGTCGTAGGGCGCGAGCCGCCAGTCGAAGTGGACGGACGCGGACAGCTTCGCCAGGGCCTCGGCGGGACCGTCGGCGAAACGGCCGCCCCAGAGCCGTACGTCACCGCTGTTGCTGCTCACTTGCGCTGCTCCTAGAGAGATACGGACAGGGAGACGCCGACCGCACACTGCGTCACTGCATGCATGAGTATGCAGAACTCTGCATGATTCGTCAATCGAGAATCTGGTTGAACGGTTGAACAACGGCAATCGCTTTCCCGTATCTCCCACCGAGCACCGGCGCCGCAGTGATGAACGACCACCCCCGTCCCCCGACCCCCGAGTGAGGCAGTCGCATGTCCAGGGCACTTCCGAAGTACAGCAAGCGTCGCGTGGCGATCATCGGAGGCGCCGCCGCCGTGGCGCTTTCGGGCGCGGTGATCGCCGGTACCGCCCTCGCCGGGCAGCCGGCCAAGGGCGACGGCGCCCAGAACGCGCGCACCCTGGCGGACCCGGGCACCATCTCCTGCCCGGACGTCGCCTCCGGACTGCCCGCGGTCCCCGCGTCCGCCAAGGCCGAGGTCGACCGGAACCTCGCCCTGCTCCAGACCCAGATCCAGGAGGCCAACACCCGGCTGAAGAACACCGTCGGCCAGGGCGGACCCAACTTCGTGAACAACGCGATCCTCGGCCCCCTGAAGGACAAGCGCGTCTCCACCATCGACCGCATCGCCATCGCCATCGGCCGCAAGGGAACCAAGCCGGCCGGACTCGACGCGCTGGCGGCCTGCACGCTCACCAAGTGAGCTGACAGGCGGCCGCGGCCGCCCCGTGGAAAGCGCCGGCCGGGGCGGCCGCGGTGGTCCGCGCAGCTTCGCGGACCCCTCAGTTCCTCAGAGATCATCCCGTTCGCGGTTCACCGCGGACCGGCTCGCTCAGGCCGGCGTGGCCGGCTCCACTCGTGTGCGGGATGCCGGAACCGTCAGTGCCACAGCTGGTACTGGCCGTCGTTCCCGGGCTCCGTGTAGGTGCGCGAGCCGTCGCTGTCCAGATAGAAGCCCTGCACCCAGCCGTCGCCCCGGTGCCTGAGCTTCCAGCCGTTCCCGGTCCGGACCTCCTCCCACTGCTGCCACCAGTTGCCGTCCTGGCAGGTCTCCAGGTAGACGAGGGTGTTGTAAGAGGTCAGGCACATGTTGACCTGGTGGCCGTTGACGGTGTCGTCGGGGCGGAACGTCCAGTACTTCCCGTCCACCGACGTCTCCTTCCACTGCGACCACCCGTGGGTGGACCTGTCGCAGTTGCCCGGCGGGTCCAGCCGGTAGTTGCCGAAGGCGTCGTTGCCCCAGTTGAGGCACTTGCGCGTCTGGTCGTTCTGCCAGCTGACGGTATTGCCCGCGGCCGAGGCCGAGGTGGACATCGTCAGCGCGAGCGCCGGCGCGGCCACGGCGACCGCGAGCATCCGGGCTATGGAGTTCTTGAGCATGAGTGTGGCCTTCCCCCTGGGACGTCGAAGCGCGGTCGCCTCTCCGGCGACCCGGGACGAACGTAGGACAGGGCGGAGCGGCGGCCGGTGTCCTGCCGCACAGTGAACGCCGGGTTCCAGTGCCCGAACGCACAGCGGACCGCGCGGCGGCCGGGACGCGGCGCACGGAAACCCGGCCGATCTCCCTTTGATTAGGATCTGTACGCCGGCCCGTGCAGGGATGCTCGCCTCGAAGACCAGATGAAGGAAGGCGAGTCGGGCCGGCTGGGGCATGGTTTTTGGGGGAATGCATGGCCAGTGGGACGGGCACGATCGGCGCTGCCTTCGACCGGGCGGCACCGACTGCGAGACGGGTGGAACAGGCCGACGAGGTGCTGGCGCTGCATCGCGCGGCCCGGACCGGGGGCTCCCAGGCGGCGCTCGACTACGTGGCGGATCGCGGCGGGACGGACGCGTTACTGGTCGACGCCCGTGGAGTGGTGCTGTCCGCGGCGCGGCGGCCACGGCGCGCGACCGCCGAGGGGATCTGGAAGGCCGTCCTGTGCGGGGTGCGCGAACTCGCCCGGCGGCGAGCGGGGTCCATGGCCGTCGACGTGCAAGGTCACACCGTGTTCCTCTACCCGCTGGACGGCCCGGCGGGGGCGTCCGCGCCCGTACTCGTGGCGATGGCGCCGCGGCCGAAGGCCGCCGGGCTGGTGTCGTTACTCGCGAACGCGGCACCGGTTCTCGGACTGTGCTGGAAGGCCGAGACCGCGGAACGGCTGCGTTCCCGGCTGGACGCCGCCGACGGCCGTACCCGCGAAGCGGTGCTGCAACTGCTGATGAACGGCCAGGTGGCGGCGGCGCGCCAGGTCGCGGGAGTGCTGCTGCCTCAACTGCCCGACACGATCCGGATCTGGGTCGTCGAACGGCCACGCGGGCTGCGCGGTGAGGTGGCCGCCCGTCTGAGGGTCGGCGCTCCGGAGGCGTGGGTCGTGCCCTGCACGGTGTACGACGAGCATCTCATCGTCCTCGCCCCCACCGCCGAAGACGGGGACGACGCGGAGGGACCGTCCCCCGAACACGCCCACGACGCCATAGCCGAGTGCTGGATGGGCGTGAGCGACGCGGTGGCGCTGACGGACACGGCCGCCGCGTACGCCCAGGCCATCCACGCCCTGGCCGCCGCCCGTCACCGGGCCGACCGCCGGGCCTGCTTCGCCTCGACGCCGGACCTGGCACTCGCGATCGGCCCTGACCTCGCCGACTGGGCCGAGCACTTCCTGGCACCGTTGCGCGTGCACGCGGCCAGACGTCCGCAGGACCCCGGCAGCACGGAACTCCTCGCCACCGCGGCCTCCTGGCTCCGATTCTCCTCCGGGGCCGCGGACCACCTCCGGATCCACCGCAACACCCTGTCCGCGCGCCTCAAGCACATCGCCCGCCTGCTCGCTCTCGACCTCGACCGGCTCGCCGACCAGTCCGTCCTCGCGCTCGCCCTTCGCGCCACCACCACGGCCCGCCCCGCCGGCCCGGCACCCCTCGGGAGCGAGCCGCCGCTCCGCCGCCTCGACGACCTGCTGGCCATGCCCGCCGTCACGGGATGGGCCCGCAACCAGTTCCGGCCCCTCACCGCGGCCACCGGGCCGGCTGATCTCGCGCGGACACTGACCGTGTGGCTGCACCACGATGCCCGCGTCGACGCCACCGCCGCCGCCCTGTCCCTGTCGGCCACCGCCGTCCGCAAACGGCTGGCACGCGTCGAAGCACTCCTGCAGCGCTCCCTGCTCCGCCCCCCGACCGCCCGCCACGACCTCTGGCTCGCGCAGCGCGCACTCGGCCTCACCACACCCGCTGCCTGTCGGCACCCCGATGAGGCGATGTCCCGGACAGCGGAAGAGGCCACGCCGATAATCGTCGGACATGGGAAAGACCTATGAGCGCATAGACGGCAGGCTCCGCACGTTCATCGAGGAGCAGCCCCTCTTCTTCACCGCGACCGCTCCCCTCGCCGGTGACGGCACGGTCAACCTCTCCCCCAAGGGACTCCGCGGCTCCTTCGCCGTGCTCGACGAACGCACCGTCGCCTACCTCGACTTCGCCGGGTCCAACGCCGAGACCATCGCGCACCTGCGGGAGAACGGCCGGATCACCCTCATGTGGTGCGCCTTCCAGGGCCCGCCGAACATCGTGCGCGTCCACGGCCGGGGCGAGCCGGTCTTCCGCGACGACCCGCGGTTCCCAGGACTGCTCGCCCGCTTCCCCGACATCGACCCGGGCACCCACGGGCTGCGAGCGGTCATCGTGGTCCACGCCGAACTGGTCCGGGACACCTGCGGCTACGCCGTCCCCTTCATGGCGTACGAGGAGGACCGCGATCTGCACGGCAAGCGCTTCGCCCGGGAGGACGACGCCTCGCTGAGCGCGTACTTCACCAAGAAGGAGCACATCGCGACGAGCCTGGACGGCCTACCCGGGCTGCCGCTGCCGCTCCCGCCGTCTAGCGTCTGAGCCATGCGCCCCGCCGCCGTCGCCGCCCTCGTGTCCGTGTCCGCCCTCGCCCTGCTCGGTCTCGCGCCGGGCGCCGGGTCCGAACCGCTGCCCGCGCGGATGGCGGACACCGGTGGCGGCAGCCAGCTCATCACCGCCGAGGCCCCGGCAGCCGACTCGACCTCCGGGACGGTCACCTGGTGGGACTTGCGCGACGGGCAGTGGGTCCGGGCAGGCTCGGCGCCGGCCCGGTTCGGGGCCAAGGGGCTGGTGGAGGGCGACACCCGCACGCAGGGCACGAACACGACGCCGACGGGGCTGTACGGGCTTCCGTTCGGCTTCGGGATCAAGGCGGCCCCGGCGGGCACCCGCGTCACCTACCGCCCGGTCGGACAGAGTTCCTGGTGGTGCGAGGACACCGCGTCCACGGCGTACAACCGGTGGGTCGACCCGCTGCCCGCCGACTGCCGGGCCGCCGAGTCGGAGCAGCTCATCACGTACACCACGCAGTACGCCCACGGGCTCGTCGTCGGCTTCAACTACGACCGACCCGTGCGGGGCCGCGGGGCGGGGATCTTCCTGCACGTCAACGGGCGCGCGGCGACCGCCGGGTGCGTCTCCGTGCCGGAGGACGCGATGCGGCAGATCCTGACCTGGGCCGACCCCGCCCGCAAGCCGCACATCGCGATCGGCACCACGGACGGCGGGACGGCGATCACCCGCTACTGACGTCGCCCAGGGGCAGCAGCACGGTGAACGTCGTCGCCCCCGGCCGGCTGTCCAGGACCACCCGGCCGCCGTGCGCCTCCACCACGGCAGCCACGATCGACAGGCCGAGGCCCGCCCCGCCGCCGGAGGCGTCCGGACGGCGGCGGTGCTCGGCCCGGGTGAAGCGTTCGAAGACACCCGGCCGCAGGTCCTCGGGCACGCCCGGGCCGTCGTCGTGGACGGACAACCGCGCCGTGCCCGCCCCCGTACGGGCCGTGGTGCCGGTTCCGGTTCCGGAAGCCTCTCCGGCCGCCCCGGACGCCACCGCGGCCGCCTCGGTCTCCAGGGTGACCGTGACCTTCGTGCCCGCGGGCGTGTGCAGCCGCGCGTTGGCCAGCAGGTTGGCCAGCACCTGGTGCAGCCGGTGCGTGTCGCCCGGCACCGTCACCGGTTCCTCCGGGAGGTCCAGTGTCCAGCGGTGGCCGGGGCCCGCCGCCCGGGCGTCCGTCACGGCGTCCAGGACCAGCCGGGTCACGTCGACCGGGCCGCGCTCCAGCGGGCGGCCGGCGTCGAGGCGGGCCAGCAGCAGCAGGTCGTCCACCATCTCGCCCATGCGGGAGGACTCGGCGGCGATGCGCTCCAGGGCCCGGGTCACCTCGGCGGGCACCGGGCCCGGGTGCAGCAGGGCCAGTTCCGCGTGACCGCGCACCGAGGCGACCGGGGTGCGCAGCTCGTGACTGGCGTCGGCGGCGAAGCTGCGCAGCCGCTCCTCGCTCGCGTGCCGCTTGGTCAGGGCGTCCTCGACGTGCCCCAGCATGCGGTTGAAGGCGCCGGCCACCCGGCCGACCTCGCCGCGCGGGTCGGTCTCCGGGGCCCTGGCCGGCAGCGCGACCACGCCGCTGGCCAGCGGCAGCTCACTGACCCGGGTCGCGGTGTCCGCGACCCGGCTGAGCGGGCGCAACGACCAGCGGACCCACAGCGCCCCGGCCACGCCGGTCACCACGAGCGCCAGGCCGAAGACGACCCCGGCCACCAGTTCCAGACGGTGGACGGTGGCCTCGACGGGCCCCAGCGGCAGGCCGGCGATCAGGACGTCCCGGTCCCGGCCGGCCGAGGCCACCACCCGGTAGTCGCCGAGCGCCGACAGATCGACGGTGTGCGGCCGGCCGTCGGCCGGTACCCCGGCGAGCCGCGCCCGGTCGGCGGCGCTCAGGTCGACGTCCAGGTCGGCGGACGGGTCACCGGAGCGGATCAGGCCCTTGTGGGTCACCCGGCCGTCCAGCAGCCGGGCGCCGAAGGTGCCGGTGGCCAGCCGGCGGGTGTCGCCGTGCTCGTCCCCGTCGTGGTCGTCCGGCAGCGCGCCCTTGTGCTCCAGGCTCTCCGGGAAACGGGTGCCGACCTGGGCGAGCTGTTCGTCCAGGCGCTGGGTCAGGAAGCCGTTCAGTTCGACGACCGCGGCGAGGCCCACGGCCGCGCAGCTCACGGCGAGCAGGACCACCAGGCCGAAGGTGAGGCGGGCGCGCAGGGTGCGGGGGCGGGGCAGCCGGCGTGCCGGCCTCACCGGGCCACCGGCTTCAGGACGTACCCGGACCCGCGCACTGTGTGGATCATGGGTTCGCGCCCCGCGTCCACCTTCTTGCGCAGATAGGAGATGTACAGCTCGACCACGTGGGCCCGGCCGCCGAAGTCGTAGGACCAGACCCGGTCGAGGATCTGCGCCTTGCTGAGGACGCGGCGCGGGTTGCGCAGGAGGAAGCGCAGCAGCTCGAACTCGGTCGGCGAGAGCTCGATCAGCTCGCCGCCCCGGGTCACCTCGCGGGCCTCCTCGTCCATGACGAGGTCGCCGACGGCCAGCCGCGGGCCGTCCTCCTGCTGCCGGGCCATGCCCGCCCGGCGCAGCAGGCCACGCAGCCGGGCGACCACCTCCTCCAGGCTGAACGGCTTGGTGACGTAGTCGTCGCCACCCGCGGTGATCCCGGCGATCCGGTCCTCGACGGCGTCCCGCGCGGTCAGGAACAGCACGCAGACCCCGGGTCTCACCTCGTGCAGCCGGCGCAGCACGGCGAAGCCGTCGGTGTCCGGGAGCATCACGTCGAGGACGACGGCGTCGGGCAGCAGCTCGCGCGCCGCGGTGACCGCCGAGGTGCCGTCGCCGGCCGCGCGCACCTCCCAGCCCTCGTAGCGCAGGGCGCCGGTGAGCACCTCGGCGAGGTCGGGGTCGTCGTCGACGACGAGGACGCGCAGGGGCGTGCCGTCGGGGCGGGTGAGGGCGGGGCGGCCGGAGCGGGTCGTGTTCATCGCGCCTCCCAGCATCCCTCGCCGGCCGGGCGGCCGTCCTCCCGGCCTCCTCTGAGTTTCCTCTGAGTGATCGGGCGGCTCTCTGAGATCTGTCTGAGAAAGCCGCCGGGAACCGCACGTGAGAGCCCTTTTCAGAGGTCCCTCAGAACTTCGGCCCGCACAGTGGCATGGCGGACGGACGAAGGGAACAGCACTGATGACGACCGTGGAGACGAGGCGGCCGGCACCGCACCTGCGGGGGAGCGCCGCGCGCTCCCCCGCAGGTGCGGTGCCGGCCGTGCTGTGGGCGGGGGCGGCGGCCGTGGTCGCGCTCTGGTGGGCGGACACCGGGTCCGTGGTCGGCACGGCCGGCTGGCTGACCGGGGCCGGGCGGATCGCCGGGCTGCTGTGCGGGTACGCCTGCGCGGTGCTGGTGGGCCTGATGGCCCGGGTGCCGCTGCTGGAGAACCGGGTGGGCTCGGACCGGGTGGCGCGCTGGCACGCGATGGCCGGCCGGTACACGATCTGCCTGCTCGTCGCGCACGTCGTCCTGATCCTCACCGGGTACGCGGCCCAGGACCGGGCCTCGCTGTGGCACGAGGCGGTCACGGTGGTGATGGACTACCCGGACATGCTGAAGGCCACCGCCGGCACGGTGATCCTGTTCGCGGTCGGCGTCACCTCCGCGCGGGCCGCCCGCCGCCGCACCAGCTACGAGTTCTGGTACTACGTCCACCTGCTCACCTACGCGGCCGTGTTCCTGGCGTTCTTCCACCAGCTCGCGCTGGGCGAGCAGTTCAACGGCGCTCCGGTCGCCACCGCCGCCTGGTACGTGCTGTACCTGGGGGTCGCCGCGCTGGTGGTGTGGTTCCGCGTCCTCGTCCCGGTCCGGCTCAACCGCCGCCACCGGCTGCGTGTGGAGTCGGTGCGGCAGGAGGCGCCGGGCGTGTACTCGGTCGTCGTACGCGGCCGGCACCTGGACGAACTGGGCGCACGCCCGGGGCAGTTCTTCCGCTGGCGGTTCCTCGGCGAGGGCCTGGGCTGGGCGTCGACGCCGTACTCCCTGTCGGCGCCGCCGCGCCCGGACCGGATGCGCATCACGGTGAAGGCGCTCGGCGACCACAGTGCGGCCGTGCCCCTGCTCCGGCCGGGCACCCGGGTGTGGGCGGAGGGCCCGTACGGCGCGCTCACCGCGGACCGGGCGACCGCCCGGCGGTCCCTGCTGATCGCGGCCGGAGTCGGTGTCACCCCGCTGCGGGCGCTGTTCGAGACGCTGCCCGGCGAGGTCACCCTGCTGTACCGGGCGCGCGCCGCCGAGGACCTGGCGCTGGGCGGCGAGCTGGAGGCGATCGCCCGCTGGCGCGGCGGCCGGGTGCTGTACGCGCTGAACGGGCCGCGGGGCGAGCGCCCGGATCTGACGGCAGGCTCCCTGCGGGCCACCTTCCCCCGGCTGGCCGCCCACGACGTCTACATATGCGGGCCGCACGGTTTCGCGCGGGACGTGTACGAGGCGCTGCGGGCCGCCGGCGTCCCCGACCGTCGTATCCACCACGAGTCGTTCGAGCTGTGAGGGCGCAGAAGTGCACGCGTTGAGGAAGAACCGACCGCTCCGCCGGATCGTGCTGGCCAGTGCCGCCACCGTCTCCGGGATGGTGCTGCTGCTGTCGCTGAAGCCGCACACGAGCCCCGGGCTCGCCGTGGGCTCCGCCGCCGCGGTCCCGCGCGCGAGCGCGCCGGCCGCGTCCGGCGGCTCGTCAGGGAGTTCGTCCGGGAGTTCGTCCGGCTCATCCGGCGACTCCGCCGGCGGCTCCGGGAGCAGCGGCTCCGGCGTCTCGAAGTCCGTCACCGGGAACACCGTCCAGACCCGCTGGGGGCCGGTCCAGGTGCGGGTGACGATCAGGAGCGGCAGGCTCACCGAGGTGACAGCGGTCCAGTACCCGCAGGACAACCCGCGCGACCAGGAGATCAACGGCTACGCGCTGCCCCGGCTGCGCCGCGAGGCGCTGGCCGCGCAGAGCGCCGACATCGACATGGTCTCGGGCGCCACGTACACCAGCACCGGGTACAAGCAGTCGCTGCAGTCCGCGCTCGACTCCGCGACCGGCTGAACACACCGCGCACGCGACACGTATCTGAGGGCCGACGGTCAAGTCCCCCCGGAGGAACCGTGACCACCACGCTCGCAGGCGGACGTGCCGCCCGCCGCCAGACGATGCGCCGCATCCGCCCGCGCCGTTCCCCGGCCGTACCGCTGCTGCTCGCGGTGTGGGCGGGCGCGGCGGCCGTGCTGTGGCTCTGGTGGCACAACACCCCCTCGATCGCCGACGACAACGGCCGGATCCTGAACGCGGGCCGGATCACCGGCCTGCTGGCCGGCTACCTGATGGCGCTGGTCGTGCTGCAGATGGCGCGGGTGCCCGCGCTGGAACGGCGCGTCGGCTCCGACCGGGTGGCCCGCTGGCACGCGATGAGCGGCCGGTACACGCTCTGCCTGGTCGCCGCGCACGTCTTCCTCACCATGTGGGGGTACGCGCTCCAGGCGGGCAAGTCGCTCGGCGACATCGTCCAGCAGACCGTCGACTCCGTCGAGCAGCTGCCGGACATGGGCAAGGCCGCGATCGGCACCGGCCTGTTCGTGCTCATCGGGCTGAGCTCGATCGGCGCCGTCCGCCGCCGGCTGCCCTACGACACCTGGTACCACGTGCACCTGCTGACCTACGCGGCGGTGTTCCTGACGTTCTGGCACCAGATCACCACCGGCAACGACTTCGCGGTCGAGCCCACCGCCAAGACCTTCTGGTACGCGCTGTACGGCATGGTCACCGCACTGGTGGTGTGGTACCGGATCATCACCCCCGTGCGGCTGAACCTCCGTCACCGGATGCGGGTGGAGGCGGTCATCGAGGAGACCCCGGGCATCGTGTCGGTGCTGATCGGCGGCCGGAGGCTGCACCGGATGGGCGCGGAGGCCGGCCAGTTCTTCCGCTGGCGGTTCCTGGCGCCCGGGATGCGCTTCAGCTCGCATCCGTACTCGCTGTCGGCGGCGCCCCGCCCCGACATGCTGCGGATCACCGTGAAGGCGATCGGCGACCACAGCGCCCGGCTGCGCGAGCTGACGCCCGGCACCCGGGTGTGGGCGGAGGGCCCGTACGGCGCGCTCACCGCGCAGCGGCGCAGCCGGGGCAAGGTGCTGCTGGTCGCCGGCGGGGTCGGCATCACCCCCATGCGGGCGCTGTTCGAGACGCTGCCCGGGGCGGCCGGTGACATCACCCTGCTCTACCGGGCCAACACCACCCAGGACCTGGCTCTGTGGGACGAGCTGGCCGCGATCGCCGACGAGCGGGGCGCCCGGCTGATGTACGCGGTGAACAGCCCCGACGGCGAGCGGCCGGACATCTCCGCGGAGAACCTGGAGCGGAAGATCCCGGACATCGACCGCCACGACGTCTTCATGTGCGGCCCGCCCGGGTTCGCGCAGACGGTGTACGAGGCACTGCGCGGCGCGGGGGTCCCCGCGCGCCGTATCCACCACGAGTCGTTCGAGATGTGAGCGGGAGCTGCTGAGCGATGAGGAAGAGCCACCCCATTCGGCGCGTCGTGCTGGCCACGGCCGCCACCGTGTCCGGTGTCGTGCTGCTGCTGTCGCTGAAGCCCGCCTCGGACCCGGCGGCCGCGTCGGCGGCGGGCGCGGCGCCGCAGCAGACCGCGCCGGGCCGGCAGACGCCCCAGGGCGGTCAGCAGGGCGGCGCGCAGGCCGCCGCCGGCTCCGGCACGGTGACCGGTGACGCCGCGCAGACCCAGTACGGGACGGTGCAGGTACGGCTGACCGTCGCCGGCGGGAAGATCACCAAGGCGGAGGCGGTGCAGGCGCCCAAGGGCGGCCTGAGCGACCAGAAGACCCAGCTCTCCGTGCCGAAGCTCAACCAGGAGGCGGTGGCCGCGCAGAGCGCGCGGATCGACGCGGTGTCCGGGGCGACGTACACGAGTGCCGGGTACAAGAAGTCCCTGCAGTCCGCACTGGACAAGGTCAAGGCGTCCTCGGCCGGGTCCGGCGGGTCCTCGGCGACCTCCGGTTCGACGGGGTCCGGCGGGTCCTCGGGCGCGGCCCGGGCCCGTACGGTCACCGGCAAGGTGTCGCAGACGCAGTACGGGCCGGTGCAGGTGCGGATCACGGTCAGCGGCGGGAAGATCACCAAGGCGGAGGCGGTGCAGGCGCCCAAGGGCGGCCTGAGCGACCAGAAGACCCAGCTCTCCGTGCCGAAGCTCAACCAGGAGGCGGTGGCCGCCGGGAACGCGGACATCGACGCCGTCTCCGGCGCCACCTACACCAGCACCGGCTACAAGCAGTCGCTCCAGTCGGCCCTCGACCAGGCCGGTGGCTGACACGGTGACCGAACCGGCTGAGACGCCCGCCGCGCTGCGGCACGCGGAGGAGGTCATGGGGACCGTCTTCTCCTTCGACGTGCGCGGCGGCGACCCGGACGCGGTGCGGCAGGCGCTGCGGGAGGCGGTCGCGGGTCTGCACCGCGTCGACGCCCTCTTCTCCACCTACCGCGAGGACAGCGAGGTGTCCCGGCTCTCCCGCGGCGAGCTGGCCGTGGCCGAATGCGCCCCCGAGGTCGCCGAGGTGCTGGGGCTGGCGGCCGAGGCCGAGCGGGTGAGCGAGGGCTGGTTCAGCACCCGGTACCGGGGGGTGCTGGACCCGACCGGGATCGTCAAGGGCTGGTCGGCGGAGCGGGCGGCACGGCTGCTGGCGGCCGTCGACGGGGTGTGCGGGGTCAGCGTGAACGGCGGCGGTGACGTCCAGATGCTGGGCGCGCCGGAGCCGCAGCGGCCCTGGCGGGTCGGGGTGTCCGACCCGCTGCGCCCCGGCGGCCTTGCGGCGGTGATCTCGGCGGCGGGGGTGGACGAACTCTCGGTGGCGACCTCCGGCACGGCGGAGCGGGGCGCGCACATCGTGGACCCCCGCACGGGCCGCCCGGCGGTGACCGACCTGGTGTCGGTGACCGTGGTGGGCCCCCGGCTGACCTGGGTGGACTGCTGGGCCACGGCCGCGTTCGCGATGGGCTCGCGGGCGGGGCTCGACTGGCTGGAGTCACTGCCCGGGGTGGAGGCCCTGCTCATCACGGCCGGCGACGAGGTGCGGTGCACCGGGGGGCTGGCCGCACGACTGGGCTGACGCTTCCTTCCGCGCCGGCCGCGTTGCCTTTTTCCTGCGGATTAACCGCAGAAGCCATCCAAGTTCCGTTCTGAGACGTATCCCAAGTGCAGCGAATTTCAGGAGGAACGACATGGCCATCTTCAGCAGACTGATGCCGGCAAGGCGGGACCACCGTGACGACTCCTCGAACAATGGCGGTTCGGGGCACGGCGGCTTCGACCATGGAGACCACGGGGACCATGGAGACCACGGAGACCACGGAGACCACGGGGACCACGGGGACCATGGCGACCACGGAGGTCACGGAGGTCACGGCGGCTACTGATCACACCCGCGGGCTGAGCGGACCGGAGCCGGGAGGACCCGGTCCGCTCGGCCGACCTGCTACGGACCCCTGCCATGGCGCATGTCCTGCGGCGCCTGCTGTCGGTGGGTGAGCCCACCGACGCACTGGTCGCCCCCGCTCCCCCGGTGCCGCCGAGCGCGGTGTTCCGGCGGTTCTGGCCCTACACCCGGGGCTGGCGGCGCTGGCTCCTGCCCATCGTGTTCTTCAGCCTGGTCGGCCCCCTCGTCGACGCCGCCGAGATCTGGCTCTTCAAGATCGTCGTGGACGACGTGCTGGTCCCGCGCGATCTCAGGCCGTTCCTGTGGATCGCCCCGGCCTATCTGGGGCTGGTCCTCGCCTCCGGTGTGCTGGGCTTCGCGGACGACGTCTCGTCCACCTGGGTGAGCGAGCGGTTCCTGCTGTCCCTGCGCGCCGACGTCTTCCGGCACGTGCAGGGGCTCTCGCTCGGTTTCTTCGAACGCAGACGGCTCGGTGACGTGCTGTCCCGGGTCACCGGCGACGTCGACGCGGTCGAGACGTTCCTGCTCTCGGGTGTGGCGGACGCCCTCTACTACGTGATCCGGCTCGGGGTCTTCCTGGGCCTGCTCCTCTATCTGCGCTGGGACCTCACCCTGCTCGCCCTCCTCATCGTGCCCCTGTTCTGGGGCGCCGGCCGGCACTTCTCCCGGCTGATCAAGGAAGCCTCGCGGGAACGCAGGCGGCTGAGCGGCTCGGTCAGCGCGATCGCCGAGGAGTCGCTGGGCAACGTCGCCCTCGTGCAGGCGTACAACCGGCAGGCGTGGGAGGAGCGCCGCTTCGAGCGGGAGAGCGCCGGCCGGTTCCGGGCGGCGATGGCCTCGGCCCGCATCCGGGCCGTGTACCGGCCCGTCGTGGAGGTCATCGAGGTGACCGGCGGCCTGGCCGTCATGGGCCTGGGCACCTGGAAGCTGACCCAGGGACAGCTCACCCTCGGCGGCCTGCTGGTGTTCCTGGCGCTGATCGGCAAGCTCTACAGCCCGGTGCGGGGCCTGTCCCGGCTCGGCACCACCTTCTACACGGCCTCCGCGTCGGCGGAACGGATCATCGAGCTGCTGGACCAGCGGCCGCAGGTGACCGAAAGCCCCGGCGCCCGGCGGATCGGCCGGGCCCGCGGGGACGTGGAGTTCGACGGCGTCTGCTTCCGCTATCCCGGCGCCGCCTCGTGGGCGCTGTCCGACGTGTCCTTCCACGCGGCACCCGGTCAGACACTGGCGCTGGTCGGGGCGAGCGGGGCGGGCAAGTCGACCGTGGCCAAGCTCCAGCTGCGCTTCTACGACCCCGACCGGGGCGCGGTCCGGCTGGACGGGACGGACCTGCGGGACCTGGACCTGTCCGGGGTGCGGGAGAACGTCGCCGTGGTGCTCCAGGAGACGCTCGTCTTCCACGGGACCGTCCGGGAGAACATCGCCTACGGCCGGCCCGAGGCGACGGAGGCGGAGATCGTGGCGGCGGCCCGTGCCGCGGACGCGCACGACTTCATCGAACTGCTCCCCGAGGGCTACGACACGCTGGTCGGCCAGCGCGGCCGGACGCTCTCCGGCGGGCAGTGCCAGCGTCTGGCCATCGCCCGCGCGATGGTCAGGGACGCTCCCGTGCTGCTGCTCGACGAGCCGACCAGCGGACTGGACGCCGGCTCGGGCCGGCGGATCATGGACCCGCTGCGCCGGCTCATGGCCGGGCGGACGACCATCGTCATCTCGCACAACCTGATGACGGTCCGGGAGGCGACCCGGATCGTGGTGCTCGACCACGGCCGGGTCACCGAGGACGGCACCCACGACCAGCTGCTCCGGCGCGGGGGGACGTACGCCCGGCTCAACCGGCTGAACGGCACCACCGGCGTCGGCGCGCCGGGAAAGGTGCTGTCGTGAGCGCCCCCGCCACCAGGGATGCCGCGCCGCTCACGCCGGGCACGGAACCGGTCGCCGGCTACGAGGTCCTGGCACACCTGGCACGCACCGGCTGGCTGGACGTCTACGACGCGTGGAGCGACGAACGGGACTGCCGGTGCGTGCTCAAGACGGTGCGCGCCGACCTGCGCGACGAGGAGCGGCTGGCCCGGCGGCTGCTGCGGGAGGGACGGTGGCTGCGGGACTTCACCCATCCGCACCTGGTGCGCGCCTACGAGACCTTCGAGTCGCCCGAACCGCTGGTCGTCCTGGAGACGCTGACCGGCGAGATGCTGTCCCACCTCGTCGACCGGCTGCGGCACCGGGTGTCCGCCGCCGACGTGGCGCTGCTCGGGGTCCAGCTCTGCTCGGCCGTCCACTACCTGCACGGGCGCGGGCTGCTGCACCTGGACGTCAAGCCGGCCAACGTGGTGGTGGACCGGGGCCACGCGAAACTGCTCGACCTGAGCCTCGCACGGCCGCCAGGACCCGCGCCGGCGGGCCTCGGCACGTACGGCTATCTCGCGCCCGAGCAGATCGGCGGCGGACCGCTCACGGCCGCCGCCGACGTGTGGGGCATCGGCGCCACCCTCTTCGACGTCGCCACCGGCGGGCCGCCGTTCGACGGGCCCGGGTCGCGGCCCCGACCGGAGCGGAGCGCCCCGCCGGTCGCGTCGAGGCGGCGGCTGCCCGGCGCCCTCGCCGCCGCCGTGGACGCCTGTCTGCGCACCGACGCCGCGTCCCGGCCCACGGTCGCCGAACTGTCCGCCGCCCTGGAGGCGACGCTGCCCGTCCCGCAGCGCCGGGCGCCCGGCCCCTGAGGCGCACGGAGCGGCCCGTACGGGTCCGGCCCGCGGGGAACCCGCCTCGAACGGCGGGGGCGAGGTCAGTCCACGGGTGTCAGCACGTGGGCCGTCTGCAGGTGCGCCTTGGCCAGGACGGTGCCGTCCGAGGAGGTCACACGGGCGCCGGAGACCGACGCGGGGTCCACGTGGGCCGAGCCGCCCCACGCGCCGCGCCCTTTGCGCAGCCAGAAGTCGCCGGCGCGGACGGTGGTGCCGTCCGGGCGCTCCAGGATGCAGCTGACCTTGCCGCTGTACGGGGTGCCCGACCCGTCGAGCGCGACGGTCATGAAGATCCAGCCGGGGGTGCCGGGATGGGCGTACACCTCGCCGGCCGGTGCCCCGTCCTGCGCGGCCGCGGTCATGTCCCCGACCATGACGGGCTCGGAGGAGACCTGGGCCGGCGGCGAGGCGGTGATCTCCTCGATGGCGCTGCCCACCGCCCAGCTCGCGAACCCGAAGGCGATGGCGAGCGCCGCCGCGATCGAGGCGACCCGCAGCCTGGCCCGGCGGGCGCGGACGCGCACGCCCTGCTGGGTGGCGCCGGCCGCGTGGGCGTGCCGCGCCTCGTGCGCCGCCGCGTCCCGGGCGATCCCGCGGGCCATCCGCGACTCGAAGCCCAGCGGCGGCTCGCGGTCCGGCAGCAGACCGATCAGCTTGTCACCGACGACGCACAGCTCCTCGACGTACTCGCGGCAGTCCGCGCACCGGTCCAGGTGGGCCAGAGCGGCGGCGCGCTCCCGGCCCGGCAGGACCCCGAGTGCCAGCTCGGCACCTGCCTCCCGCAACTGCTCGCAGGTCACGTCATTCGACATGGTCGCCTCGCTTCGGAGACGTGAGGGCGGTCCGCAGTTTCTGCATGGCCGCTCGGATCCGCGTCTTGGCGGTGCCCAGCGGGATCTTCTCCGCCTCGGCGACCTGCTGGGCCGTCATTCCGTAGACTCCTGCCATCACCAGGGCCCGGGCCTGTTCCCGCGGCAGTCGCGCGACCGCCGCGCGGAGCTGGGACGACGCCTCGTCGGCGAGCGCCCACCGCTCGGGGGTCTCGGTGACGACACCCAGCAGCGCGTCCAGGTCCTCGGGTGCCACCGGCTCGGTGCGACGCGCGCGGACGGCGTCGATGGCGAGGTTGTGCGCGATGGTCGTCAGCCAGGTCGTGACCGACCCGCGGCGCGAGTCGTAGATCTGCGCGTGCCGCCACGCACGTTCGAACGTCTGCTGGGCGATGTCCTCGGCGAGCTGTGGATCCCCGGTGACGGCCATGGCCACCCCGAAGACCCGGTGCTGGAACCTCCGTACGAAGGTGAGGGCGAGTTCCGGATCGCCGGTGGCCAGCCCGGACAGCAGTGCCTCGTCCGGGAGACGGCCCACGGGGAACCGGAAACCCGACACACCTTGGTATACGGCCGGGCGCCGCCAGCGGATTGCCCGGCCGCCGGGGAAGATCACAGATCCATTCTCCGCCGACGGGCCGGGCCCCGCACGCGGGTCAGTGCCCGTTCTGCGCCAGTCGCAGCAGATGCTCCGCCAGGGCCTGTCCCCCGGTGGGCTCGCGGCTGATCAGCATCAGCGTGTCGTCACCCGCGATGGTGCCGAGGATGTCGTGCAGCTCGGCCTGGTCGATGGCCGAGGCCAGGAACTGGGCGGCGCCCGGCGGGGTGCGCAGGACCACCAGGTTCGCCGACGCCTCGGCCGAGATGAGCAGCTCCTGGGACAGGCGCCGCATCCGCTCCTCCTTGGCCGACTCCCCCAGCGGGGCGCGCGGGGTGCGGAACCCTCCCTCGCTCGGCACCGCGTAGATCAGGTCCCCGTCGTTGTTGCGGATCTTGACGGCGTTCAGCTCGTCGAGGTCCCGGGACAGCGTCGCCTGGGTGACGCTCAGCCCGTCGTCGGCGAGGAGCTTCGCCAACTGGCTCTGTGAGCGCACCGGTTGCCGGTTGAGGATGTCCACGATCCGGCGGTGGCGCGCGGTGCGGGTCTGCGGCACGGCCGGGCCGTTGCCCGCCGCCTGCTCGTGGTCCTGCGCCTGGCTCATCGTCGTCTCATTCTCCGGATCGTCCGTCCCCGCCCACCGGGCTCGCTGCGTCGAGGATGCCGGGCAGCGCCCGCAGGAAGGCGCCTGTCTCGTCGTCGCGCAGGTTCAGCGGCGGCATCAGCCGTACGACGTCGGGAGCGGGCGCGTTCACCAGGAACCCGGCCTCCTGGGCCGCCTGCTGCACCTGTGCTGCGTGCGGCCCGGTGAGCACGATACCCAGCAGGAGACCCGCGCCCCGGACATAATCGATCACCGGGTGGTCCAGGGCCTCGATTCCGTCGCGCAGCGCCTCGCTCTGCCGCTTGACGTTGTCGAGCAGGCCCTCGTCCGCGATGGTGTCGAGGACGGCGAGCCCCGCGGCGCAGGCGACCGGGTTGCCGCCGAAGGTCGTCCCGTGCTGGCCGGGGCCGAGCAGCTCGGCGGCCCGGCCGAAGGCCACGGTGGCGCCGAGCGGGAGTCCGCCGCCGAGTCCCTTGGCGAGCGTGACCACGTCGGGCAGCACGCCCTCGTGGGCCTGGTACTCGAACCAGCCGCCGGTACGGCCGACGCCGGTCTGCACCTCGTCCAGGACCAGCAGCGCCCCGGTGGCCGCGGTGATCGCGCGGGCCGCCTTGAGGTAGCCGGCCGGGGGCACCACGACGCCGTTCTCGCCCTGGATCGGCTCGATGACGACGAGCGCCGTCTCCTCGGTCACCGCGGCGGCGAGCGCCTGGGCGTCGCCGTAGGGGACGTGGGTGACGTCGCCGGGCAGCGGCCGGAAGGGCTCCTGCTTGCCGGGCTGTCCGGTGAGCGCGAGGGCGCCCATGGTGCGGCCGTGGAAGCCCCCCTGGGTGGCGACCATGTGGGTGCGCCCGGTCAGCCGGCCGATCTTGAAGGCGCCCTCGTTGGCCTCGGCGCCGGAGTTGCAGAAGTAGACCCTGCCGTCGCGGCCGAAGAGCTGGAGGAGCCGTTCGGCGAGGGCGACGGGCGGTTCGGCGACGAAGAGGTTGGAGACGTGGCCGAGCGACGCGATCTGCCGGCTCACCGCCTCCACGACGGCCGGGTGGGCGTGGCCGAGCGCGTTGACCGCGATCCCGCCGACGAAGTCCAGGTACTGAGTGCCGTCGGCGTCCCAGAGCCGGGTGCCCGCGCCGCGCACGAGGGGCAACCGCGGGGTGCCGTAGTTGTTCATCAGCGCGCCCTGCCAGCGCGCGGTCAGCTCCGCGTTGGTGGCGGTCCCGGTCATGACTGCTCCCCCTCGGCTCCGTCGGGCACGACCATGGTGCCGATGCCCTCGTCGGTGAAGATCTCCAGCAGGATGGAGTGCTGGACCCGGCCGTCGATGACGCGGGCGGTGTGCACGCCGCCCCGCACGGCGTGCAGGCAGCCCTCCATCTTCGGCACCATGCCGGAACTGAGGTCCGGCAGCAGCTTCTCCAGCTGGGACGCGGTGAGGCGGCTGATCACCTCGTCGGAGTGGGGCCAGTCCTCGTAGAGGCCCTCGACGTCCGTGAGGACCATGAGGGTTTCGGCCCCCAGTGCCGCAGCGAGTGCCGCAGCCGCCGTATCAGCATTGACGTTGTAGACATGTCCGTCGTCCTGACTGCGGGCGATCGAGGAGACGACCGGGATGCGGCCGTCGGCCAGCAGGGCCTCGATCGCGCCGGTGTCGATCGCGGTGATCTCGCCGACCCGGCCGATGTCGACCGGTTCGCCGTCGATCTCGGGCCGGTGCCGGGTGGCGGTGATGGTGTGGGCGTCCTCGCCCGTCAGGCCCACCGCGAGCGGGCCGTGCTGGTTGAGCAGTCCGACGAGCTCGCGCTGCACCTGGCCGGCCAGCACCATCCGGACGACGTCCATGGCGTCCTCGGTGGTGACCCGCAGGCCGGCCTTGAACTCGCTGACGATGCCGTGCCGGTCGAGGGCGGCGCTGATCTGGGGGCCGCCGCCGTGCACGACGACCGGCCTGAGGCCGGCGTGGTGCAGGAAGACGACGTCCTGGGCGAAGGCGGCCTTGAGGTCCTCGTCGATCATGGCGTTGCCGCCGAACTTGATGACGACCGTCCGCCCGTTGTGCTTGACCAGCCAGGGCAGCGCCTCGATGAGGATCTGGGCCTTGGGGAGCGCGGTGTGCTTGCGCGTGGTGCTCATGAGGAGTAGGCGCTGTTCTCGTGGACGTAGTCGGCGGTGAGGTCGTTGGTCCAGATGGTGGCGGTCTCGGACCCGGCGGCGAGGTCGGCGACGATGTGCACCTCGCGGTAGCGCATGTCCACCTTCTCGCGGTCCTCGCCGACACCGCCGTCCTTGCACACCCAGACGCCGTTGATCGCGACGTTGAGCCGGTCGGGCTCGAAGGCGGCCCGCGTCGTGCCGATCGCGGAGAGCACACGGCCCCAGTTGGGGTCCTCGCCGTGGATGGCGCACTTGAGGAGGTTGTTGCGGGCGATGGAGCGGCCCACCTCGACGGCGTCGTCCTCGGTCGCGGCGTTGATCACCTCGACCTTGATGTCCTTGCTGGCGCCCTCCGCGTCGCGGATGAGCTGCTGGCCGAGGTCGTCGCAGACGGTCCGGACGGCCTCGGCGAACTCCGCGTGGTCCGGGGTGACGCCGGAGGAGCCGGAGGCGAGCAGCAGCACGGTGTCGTTGGTGGACATGCAGCCGTCGGAGTCGACCCGGTCGAAGGTGACCTTGGTGGCGGCCCGCAGCGCACGGTCCAGTTCGTCGCCGCCGACGACGGCGTCCGTGGTGAGGACGACGAGCATGGTGGCGAGCCCGGGGGCGAGCATGCCCGCGCCCTTCGCCATGCCGCCGACGGTCCAGCCGTCCCTGGTCACGACGGACGTCTTGTGGACGGTGTCGGTGGTCTTGATGGCGATGGCGGCCTTCTCGCCGCCGTGCTCGCTCAGCGCGGCGGCCGCCGCCTCGACGCCCGGCAGCAGCCTGTCCATCGGGAGCAGCACACCGATCAGGCCGGTCGAGCAGACGGCGATCTCGATCGCGCCCCGCCCGAGCACCTCGGCCGCCTTCTCGGCGGTGGCGTGGGTGTCCTGGAAGCCCTTGGGGCCGGTGCAGGCGTTGGCGCCGCCGGAGTTGAGGACGACCGCCGAGACCTGACCGCCCTTGAGGGCCTGCTCGGACCACAGGACGGGCGCGGCCTTCACGCGGTTGGAGGTGAAGACGCCGGCGGCGGCGCGGCGGGGCCCGTCGTTGACCACGAGGGCCAGGTCCGGGTTGCCGTTCTCCTTGATCCCGGCGGCGATCCCCGCGGCCGTGAATCCCTTTGCTGCCGTCACGCTCACGGCGCAACTCCGATCGTCGTCAGCCCGGTGGACTCCGCGAGCCCGAGGGCGAGGTTCATGCTCTGGACGGCACCGCCCGCGGTGCCCTTGGTCAGGTTGTCGATGGCGCTGATCGCGATGATGCGGTGCGCCGCCTCGTCCAGGGCGACCTGCACCTGAACGGCGTTGGAACCGTGGACGGACGCCGTGGCCGGCCACTGGCCCTCGGGAAGCAGGTGGACGAAGGGCTCGTCGGCGTAGGCCTTCTCGTAGGCGGCCCGCAGCGACTCGGCGGTGACGCCGTCCCGCGCCCGGGCGCTGCACGTGGCCAGGATGCCGCGGGGCATCGGCGCGAGGGTCGGGGTGAAGGAGACGGAGATCCGCTCGCCGGCCACCCCGCTGAGGTTCTGGATCATCTCGGGGGTGTGCCGGTGGCCGCCGCCCACGCCGTACGGTGACATGGAGCCCATGACCTCGCTGCCCAGCAGGTGCGGCTTGGGCGCCTTGCCCGCGCCGGAGGTGCCGGAGGCGGCGACGATCACCGCCTCGGGCTCGGCGAGGCGGGCCGCGTGGGCCGGGAACAGGGCGAGGGTGACGGCGGTGGGGTAGCAACCGGGCACCGCGATGCGCTTGGACCCCTCCAGCGCGGCGCGGGCACCCGGCAGTTCGGGGAGGCCGTAGGGCCAGGTGCCGGCGTGCGGGGAGCCGTAGAAGCGCTCCCAGTCGGCCGGGTCCTTCAGCCGGAAGTCGGCGCCCATGTCGATCACGAGGACGTCCGGGCCGAGCCGCTCGGCGACGGCGGCGGACTGTCCGTGCGGCAGCGCGAGGAAGACGACGTCGTGTCCGGCGAGCGCCTCGGGGGTGGTCTCGGTCAGCACGCGGTCGGCCAGCGGCAGCAGGTGCGGCTGGAGTGCGCCGAGGCGCTGGCCCGCATTGGAGTTGCCGGTCAGGGCACCGATCTCGACCTCGGGGTGCGCGAGGAGCAGCCGCAGGACCTCTCCGCCCGCGTATCCGCTCGCCCCGGCCACCGCCGCACGTACCGTCATGTCCATCCTCCTCCTGATGGCATGACTATACGGATCGCTGCACTTTTATGCAATCACTATGCAGTCGACTCCGGGAGCATGACCCGGCGGGAGACGACGAAGGTGACCGGGACCGCGGCCGCCGAGGCGAGCAGCGGGGCGAACCGGCTGCCGGCGTGCAGGACGTCGACGATCACGTACACCCCGGCGGTCGTGATCAGGAAGTTGGTGACGTTGGTGAGCGGGAACAGCAGGAACTTCCGCCAGGTGGGCCGGGTGCGGTAGGTGAAGCGCGCGTTCAGGAAGAAGGACCCGACCATGCTGAGCAGAAAGGCCAGGACGTGCGCCGCGAGATAGGGAAGGCCGGCCAGGAACAGCAGATAGAGGCAGTAGTAGACGGCCGTGTTCACGACACCGACCACGGCGAAGGTGAGCAGTTGCCTCGACATCAGGGGATGAGATCCTTCGTCCGGTCCACGCGGGTCGCCTGACCTTCAGGATGACCAACTGGACGCTCGCGAGGGCGACGAAAGCGGTGACGATGGTCACACACCCGGGCCCGCACGCCGCGGGCGAGCGTCAGGAAACCCGCTTGACCTGGAGTGCGCTCCAGGTCCTACGGTCCTTGATCGAACCCCCTGTCGACCCCTTGCGTACGGCCGCCGCACACCGGACGGCCGGGAACGGACGAGTGACATGAGCGAGTCGAGCGAGCGCACCTCCCGTGACGAGCGTTTCGCGCGCGGCCTGGAGGTACTGCGGGCCGTCGACGGCGAGGCCGGGCAGCGGGTCATCGACTCGCTCGCCGACGTCAGCCCCGAGCTGGGCCACCAGATCGTCTCCTGGGGGTTCGGCGAGATCTACGCCCGCCCCGGGCTCGCTCCCCGCGACCGCCAGCTGGTGACCCTCGGTATGCTGACCGCGCTCGGCGGCTGCGAGCCCCAGCTCGAGGTGCACGTGAACGCGGCCCTGAACGTGGGCCTGTCCCCCGAGCAGATCGTGGAGGCCCTGCTGCACTCGGCCGGGTACTGCGGCTTCCCCAAGGCGCTGAACGCCACGTTCGTGGCGAAGAAGGTGTTCGCCGAACGCGGGCTGCTGCCCGTGGAGCAGGCGCCCGGGTCGGGCACCGACGGCAAGGAGTGACGATGGGCGGGTTCTGGCCCGTGGCCGACGTACTGGCCCACCTGGCCGGGCGCTGGCGGGTCGAGCGGGACGTGCGGGACCTCGCGGGCGGCGCCGAGGGGCGCTTCGAGGGGGTCACGGTGTTCGGTCCGCTCGACGGGGGCGGGCTGCTGCACGAGGAGTCCGGCACCTTCACCTGGTACGGGGTGACCCGGCCGGCGACCCGGACCCTGCGCTTCCTGCCCGGCGACGCGCCGGGCACGGCGGACGTACGGTTCGCGGACGGCCGGCCCTTCCACGCCCTGGACCTGACCTCGGGACGGTACGTGGCCGACCACCCGTGCGCGGCCGACTTCTACCGCGGCGAGTTCACGGTCGCGGACGCCGACCACTGGCGCACGGTGTGGCGGGTCGGCGGTCCGGCGAAGGACCTCGTGCTCACCACGGACTACGTCCGCGAGGGCTGACCCGACGGACGGTCGAGCCGCAGGTTCCAGCGGCCCGCGCGGCCGGTCACCGCGGTCGACGACAGCGGGCGGACGTCGATGTTCCAGTAGGTCGAGGGCGGCGCCTTCAGGGCGTACACCAGGGCCGCGCGGATCACCGAGGGCTCGGCGACGGCGACGATCCGGCCGCCCTCCTCCACCGGTCGGGTGTCCAGCCAGCCGCCCACCCGGGAGATGAAGCCCAGCAGCGACTCACCGCCGTGCGGGACGGACCGCGGGTCGGCGAGCCAGGTGTCCACCGCGTCCGGCTCGCGCGCCATCGCCTCGCCCAGGGTCAGCCCGCGCCAGCGGCCCATGTCGCAGTCGCGCAGGGCGAGCTGCACCAGCGGCGCGTACCCGAGCGCGTCACCGGTGGCCCGGCTGCGCGGGGTCGGCGAGCAGTAGCGGAGTTCGGACGCCGCCAGCGGCAGCAGGTCCCCGGCGGCGCGCTGCACCTCGTCCCAGCCGGCCTGGTCCAGCGGCCGGTCGTCCTCGAAGCGCTCCGCGAGCAGCGGGGAACTGCGCGCGGCGGCGACGAACGTCACCCGAAATGGCATGCCGTGATGGTGAGCCCCGCGTGTGCGCGGGTCAAGGGCTGCCCGCAGCGAGTTACCCAGGGTAATCGCATGGTCGCGCAGGTCCCGGTCCCCCCGGTCACTCGAAGGGCAGGACCATGAAGTCGACGGGACGGTCCAGCGGCCGGAAGCCCACCTTCTCGTAGACGCCGTGCGCGTCCCGCGTGGCCAGCAGGACGCGTCGCAGCCCGAACGGCCGCAGGTGCTCCCGGATGCTCTCGACGAACGCCGTGCCGACGCCCTTGCCGCGCACCGAGGGGTCCACGTACACGTCGGCGAGCCAGGCGAACGTCGCCCGGTCGGTCAGCACCCGCGCGTAGGCCACCTGGGCGCCGGAGGCCGTGTCGTAGACCCCGAAGTTGACCGAGGAGGCCATGGCGCGCTCGTGCTTCTCGCGGGGGCGGTCCCTGGCCCAGTAGGCGTCGCTCGACAGCCAGCGGTGGACGCGGTCGACGTCGACACGTGAGGTGTCGTCGGAGAACTCGTAGCCTGCGGGGAGGCCGGGCAGGTCGCTCATGCGCAGATCCTCACAGCCCCGGCGACCGGGAGTCGACCGGATATTCCGGGGCCCGGGCCGCGCTACAGCGCCTCGTCGCACGCCGTCCGCAGGCGGTGGACGCCCTCGGTGATCTCGTCCGTGCTCGCCACGGCGGCGAAGCTCAGCCGGAGGTGCCCCGCGGGGGGTTCGGCGCTGAAGTACGGGCGGCCGGGGGTGAGGGCGACGCCCGCGCGCAGGGCGGCGGCGGTCAGGGCGCTTTCGTCGGTGCCGTCGGGCAGGCGGACCCAGAGGTGGTAGCCGCCGGCCGGGACGTGCGGGAGGGCGAGTTCCGGGAGGTGGCGGGCGAGGGCGCCCGTCATGGTGTCGCGGCGGGTCTTCAACTCGGCCGACAGCGACCGCAGGTGGCGCGGCCAGGCCGGGGAGCCGACCAGTTCGAGGGCGGCCTCCTGGAGCGGGCGCGGGACGAAGAAGCTGTCGACGACCTGGATGGCGCGCAGGCGTTCCAGCACGGGCCCGCGCGCGGCCAGCGCGGCCACCCGGAAGCTGGGCGAGGTCGCCTTGGTCAGGGAGCCGACGTGGACGACGACGCCGTCCGGGTCGTCGGCGGCGAGCGGGCGGGGCAGCGGTCCCGCGTCGGCGTGCACCAGGCGGCGTACGAAGTCGTCCTCGACGACGAAGGCGCCCGCCGCGCGGGCGATGCGCAGCACCTCGGCCCGGCGGCCGGGCGCCAGGACCGCGCCGGTCGGGTTCTGGAAGAGCGGCTGGCAGACGAACACCCGGGCGCCGCTGGCCCGGAACGCGTCGGCCAGCAGTTCGGGGCGCACGCCGTCCGCGTCGACGGGCACCGGGACCGGGCGCAGGCCGGCCGCGCGGGCCAGGGCGAGCATGCCCGGGTAGGTGGGCGACTCGACGAGCACCGGCGCTCCGGGCGGCGCCAGCGCGCGCAGGGCGGTGGCCAGGGCGGACTGGCCGCCGGCGGCGACCAGCACCTCGGCGGCGGTGACGGCCCCGCCGATGCCGCGCGCGAACCACTCGCGCAGTTCCGGCAGGCCCTCCAGCGGGGGTCGTCCCCAGGCGCCGGGCCGCCGTCCGGCCCGGGCCAGGGCCGCGGCCATGGCGCGCTCGGGCTGCAGAGAGGGGTGCGGGTAGCCGCCGCTGAACTCCAGCACGCCGGGGGGCGGGGCGGCGAGCGAGACGGTGACGCCGTAGGCGTCCACGGTGCGCGGGACGAGGTCGGCGGTGCCGTCGGCGCTCAGCGCGACCTCCTGCCAGGAGGTGTCGCCGGCGGGCCCGGCCGGCGTGTGCGGGCGCGCCGCCCGGAAGGCGCCGGCACCGGGCCGGGTGACGACCAGGCCCTCGGCGGCGAGCTGGGCCAGGGCCCGGGAGACGGTCACGGGGCTCACCCGGAACCGCTCGACAAGAGCCCTGCTCGACGGCAGCTTTCCACCTGGTGAGTAGCGGTGAAGCTCCCGCCGCAGCTGTTCCGCCAACTCTCCCACACTGCTACTCTGTTGCATGAGAGTACAGAGTAGCGCTACTACGCCCACGGCGATAGCGGTCCCCGCGCCCCGCGAAAGCCGGTCCTCCGGCACCGTGCTGGCCGCCCTCGGCGTGATCGCCTTCTCCCTGACCTTCCCGTCCACGGCCTGGGGACTGGAGAGCTTCGGGCCCTGGTCCCTGGTGGCGGTCCGCGGTGTGCTCGCGGCGCTCGTCGCGGGCGGCTGTCTGCTGGCGCTGCGCGTGCCACTGCCCGAGCGCCGGCACCTGCCGGGGATCGCCGTGGTCGCGCTGGGTGTGGTGTTCGGCTTCCCGATGCTGACCACGCTCGCCCTGCGCACCTCGACCACCTCGCACGCCGCCGTCGTGGTCGGCCTGCTGCCGCTGACCACCGCCGTCTGCTCGGCGCTGCGCACGGGCCACCGGCCCTCGCGGCGGTTCTGGGTGGCGGCGCTGGCGGGCGCGGCGGCCGTGCTCGCCTTCACCGTCGGGCAGAGCGGCGGCGCGCTCACCACGGCCGACGGCTACCTCTTCGCCGCGCTGGTGGTGTGCGCGGCCGGATACACCGAGGGCGGCAGGCTGGCCCGGGCCATGCCGGGCTGGCAGGTCATCGGCTGGGCGCTGGTGCTGTGCCTGCCGCTGAGCCTGCCGGCCGCCGCGGTGGCGCTGGCGTACGAGCCGGTACACCTCACCGCGCACGGCGTGACGGGCCTGCTGTGGGTGGCGGTGGGCTCGCAGTTCCTCGGTCTGGTCGTCTGGTACCGCGGCATGGCGGCCATCGGGATACCGAGGGCCAGCCAGTTGCAGTTGGCCCAGCCGCTGCTCACACTGGTGTGGTCGGCGCTGCTGCTGGACGAGCACCTGACTGCGGCCGCTCCGCTGACCGCTGTCGCCGTGCTCGTCTGCATCGCCGTCACCCAACGGTCGTGACCGTGAGGAGAGCCCGATGCGCGCAATCGTGGGCGACCAGCTCGTTCAGCACGGCAGAGTGGTCGGTCAGCACGACCAGGTCTCGGTAGTCGTCGAGGTGATGGGCACGGAGGGCAACCCGCCCTACCGCGTCCGGTTCCCGGACGGGCACGAGGCGGTCATGTCCCCCGGCCCCGACTGCCAGATCAAGCACGGGGACGAACGGCAGCACTAGTTCAGCGCGGTGGCGTCGCCGGCTCCCGGTAGTGGTCGGCGACCACCCGCGCCATCGCCCCGACCGGATCGGCCGCCACCTCCTTGGCGGCGAAGAAGACGTGCCCGCGCACCTGGGGGTGACGGGCCGCGAGCGTGAGGTGGCGGGACAGTTCCACCGGGTCCTGCCACGCGGAGGGCTGCCCGGCCGCCCCGGCCTTGTACAGCGCCTCGCCGAGGTAGAGGCGGGTCCCGGTGCCTTCGGCCACCTGGGCCCACCAGTCGACCAGGGTCGCGTAGTCGGCGGCGGCGAAGCCGATGTGCCAGTACAGCTGCGGGACGACGTAGTCGATCCAGTGGTTGCGGACCCATGTGCGGGTGTCCGCGTACAGGTCGTCGTACGTCTGCACGCCCGCCCGGGTGTCCGAGCCGCGGGAGTCCGTGGCGGCGTTGCGCCACACGCCGAAGGGGCTGATCCCGAACCTGGTGCCGGGCCGCACCCGCCTGACGCCGGCGGCCGTCTCCCGCACCAGGCGGTCGATGTTGTCGCGGCGCCAGTCGGCGCGGCTGCCGAAGTCGCCGCCGTAGCGGTCGTAGGCGGCGTCGTCGTCGAAGGTCTGCCCGGCGACCGGATAGGGGTAGAAGTAGTCGTCGAAGTGCACGGCGTCGACCGGGTACCGGGCGACCGCGTCGAGCACGGCCCGCTGCACGAAGGCGCGCACCTCGGGCAGCCCCGGGTCGTAGTAGAGCTTCCCGCCGTACGTCACCACCCAGTCCGGGTGCGTGCGCGCCGGATGCGAGGCCGCCAGGCGGGCGGGATCGTCGTGTTCGGCGACGCGGTAGGGGTTGAACCAGGCGTGCAGTTCCAGGCCGCGGGCGTGCGCCTCCCGCACGGCGGTGCCCAGCGGGTCCCAGCCCGGATCCCCGCCCTGGGTGCCGGTGAGGCACTCGGACCAGGGCTCGTACGGCGAGGGCCACAGGGCGTCCGCCGTGGGCCGCACCTGGAGGACGACCGTGTTGAGCCGGGCGCGCACCGCCCGGTCCAGGTGGGCGATCAGCTCCCCGCGCTGCTCGGCGGCGGTGAGGCCGGTCCGCGAGGGCCAGTCGCGGTTGGACACCGTCGCCAGCCACACGCCCCGCATCTCACCCTCCGCCCGCGGCTCGCGCCGGCCGGGGACGGAGCCGGGGGGACCGGCGGGTCCGGCGGGTCCGGCGGATCCGGCCGCGGCCGCGCCGCCCGCCGTCGCCAGCGACGACAGCGCGGCCGTCGTGAACGCGCGCCGTGACAGGAACCCCATCCACACACCCCGTACGCTCCGGATCCGCGCCGTCACGGATCGTTCCGCGCCCCAGAATGCCCCCACCCGGACGATCGATCATCGATACTTCGCGGTAACGTGCACGATCGGAGCAGGCGCCGAACCCCGGAGGTCTGCCAGCGAGCCGGAGAACCAGCTAAGGGGACGAAGTGACAGGCTTCCCATCGGGAGATATCACGCGCGTCGGAGTCGTGGGCTGCGGCCAGATGGGCGCGGGCATCGCCGAGGTGTGCGCCCGCGCGGGACTGGACGTGAAGGTCGCCGAGACCACCGGCGAGGCCCTGGAGATCGGCCGTACCCGGCTGCTCAACTCCCTCACCAAGGCCGCCGAGCGGGGCAAGATCACTGAGGAGGAGCGGGACTCCACCCAGGCCCGGCTGAGCTTCACCACCGACCTCGGCGAGTTCGCCGACCGGGATCTGGTGATCGAGGCCGTCGTGGAGAACGAGCAGGTGAAGACCGAGATCTTCCAGGTGCTCGACCAGGTGGTGACCCGCGCGGACGCGATCCTGGCCTCCAACACCTCCTCGATCCCGCTGGTGAAGCTGGCGGTCGCCACCTCGCGTCCGGACCACGTGGTCGGCATCCACTTCTTCAACCCGGCTCCGGTGCAGGCGCTGGTCGAGCTGATCCCGGCGCTCACCACCTCCGAGGGCACCCTCAGCCGCGCCCAGGTCTTCGCCGAGAAGACGCTCGGCAAGCACGCCATCCGCGCCCAGGACCGCTCCGGCTTCGTCGTGAACGCGCTGCTGGTGCCCTACCTGCTGTCCGCGATCCGCATGTTCGAGTCGGGCATCGCGAGCCGTGAGGACATCGACAACGGCATGGAGATGGGCTGCGCCCACCCGATGGGCCCGCTGAAGCTGTCCGACCTGATCGGTCTGGACACCATCGTCTCCATCGCCAACTCGATGTACGCCGAGTACAAGGAGCCGCTGTACGCCGCTCCCCCGCTGCTCCAGCGCATGGTCGAGGCCGGCCGGCTCGGCCGCAAGACGGGCTCGGGCTTCTACACCTACGGCTGACTACCGTCCGCCACTCCCGTGGGCCCGGCACCGGTTCTGGTGCCGGGCCCACGCGTTTCACACACCGTGTGCGCGCCGGGCCCGCATATGCCCTTCGCACACGCTCCCCTCGCGCCCACCAGGCGGGTTCACTCTTGATGCGCATGCAAGGGATGCGAAGCAAGCGCATTCGACTACGGAAAGGAGTGGACCCGTGACCACCGATCCGGAGCGTCCCGCGGTCCCCGGAGAACTCGCAGAGTTACGGCGCCGGCTCGACGTGGCGTACGCCCGCGTCGAGGGCGGGCTGGCTCTGCTCAGTCACCGCACCGAGGAGACCGCCAAGGAAGTGGACGAGCTGCACTCGCGCATGGTCTCGCTGGAACACGCGCGCTGGCCGCTGCCCTCGCTCGCCGCGCTCACCGCACTGGGGGCGCTGGTGGCGACGGTCTGGCAGGTGCTGTCGGCCCACTAGTCGTCGGCGAGCCTGAGGTGGTGCAGCAGGAGTAACGCGGCCGCCATGTTGGCGGCCGGGACCTCCCCCCGGGCGATCAGGTCGGGGACGACCTTGAGCGGGACCCACTCGCGGCGGTCCGACTCGAAGTCGTCCACGGGATGTCCGACGTACTCGCCCCGGTCGGACCAGTAGATGTGGTGCCGGGCGTCGGTGAGACCGTTGGACGGCTCGACGCTCATCAGGTGGTGCAGGGGTCCCGGCCGCCAGCCGGTCTCCTCCTCCAGTTCCCTGGCGGCCGCGGTCGCGACGTCCTCGCCGTCCTCCACCACGCCGGCGGCCAGTTCCCAGCCCCAGCTGTCGGTGATGAACCGGTGCCGCCACAGCAGCAGGACCTCGTTGGCCTCGTTGACCACCGTGGCGACGGCGACCGGCCGCAGCCGGATGAGGAAGTGGTCGAGGTGCCGGCCGTCCGGCAGCTCGACATCAGCGAGGTTGACGCTGAACCAGCGGTTCTCGTACACAGTTTGTTCGTTCTGTTTCGTCCACTGCACGGTTCTGCCACCTTCCGACGAGTAAGTGGCAATATCGCAGCAGGGACTGGGTACCTACAGGGCGCCTACAGCGGTACGCGCAGTGCGCCGTCGATGAGCTCGGCGGCTTCCGCCGTTCCGGCCGCGCCGCAGCGCACCAGGTGTTCGCGCACCGCGCGCAGCCGGTCGCGCAGCCGCCGGGACTCCATCCCGCGGGCCTGCTCGGCCATCCGCACGGCGGTGACCACCGCCTTGTCCGCGTTGCCCTGGCGCAGTTCGATCGTGCTCAGCATGGCGAGCCGGTGCACCCGGCCCCGGTCGTGCGCCGGGTTGTCCACCGCGGCCGCCGCGTGCTCCCGGGCGGCGGCGAGTTCCCCGAGGCTGAGGAGCGCCTCCGCCACCTGCACGTTGACCAGGCCCGGCTGGACGTAGCCGGTCTCGTCCGGCTCGTACCCGCGCCGGATGCGGTCGGCGGCCGTCTCGGCGCGCCGGATGCAGGACAGCGCGCTGCCGCCGTCGCCGAGGTGGGCGTACGCCTTGGCCTGCATCGCGTACAGGTCGGAGGCGAGCGCCGGGGTGATGTGCTTGCCCGCGGCGCGCAGCGCGGCCTCGGCGAAGGCGACGGCCTGCCGGTACTCCCGCATGAACAGCGCCTGGTTGACCAGCAGCGCGATCACGTAGGCGCCCAGTCCCCGGTCCCCGCTGGCCTTGGCCAGCCTGAGCGCCTGGTGGAAGTAGCGCTGGGCGAGCCCGTGCGCGTCGGAGTCGTACGCGCAGATTCCCGCGATGGCCACCAGCCCGCCGGTGGCGCGGTGCAGTTGGCGCCCGGTGGCGTCGGTGTAGCTGCCGCGCAGCAGCGGCGCGGCCTCCGCGTTGAGGAATCCGACGATGCGGGTGCGGGTCGCGATGCCGCCGGCCTTGCGGTACATCTGCTCGTAGTGGGCGCGGGCGGCGCGCAGCATCTCGATGTCGGCCGGGGTGACCCGGTGCCGGCCGCCGCGGGAGACGTCCGTGTCCTCGGGCGGGTTCTCCCATTCCCACACCGGCATCACAGCGGGGGTGCCGGTGACCGCGGGCGCGCCGAGCACGTGCGGGCGCTGCTGTTCGTCGGAGCGCCACAGCGCGGTGGCGCGCTCGACGAAACCGGAGAGCGAGCCGGTGGACGGGGCGCTGGGCTCCCCGGGGACACCGAGGCCGATGTCGTCGAGGGTGACCGGCCGGTGCAGCCGGGCGGCGAGCACCTCGCAGATCAGGTCGGGCACCTGGCCGCGCGGCCGCTGGCCCTTCAGCCACCGTGCCACGGCGGTGTGTTCGTAGCGGAGCGCGAGGCCGCGCCGCCGGCCCGCCTGGTTCACGTGGGCGGCGAGACCGGCGTGGGAGACCCCCGCCTCGTCCAGGATCGCGTCGAGCAGAGTGTTGGGCTGCATGGGTTGCCCCCCGGGTGGCCTGGTGCGGTCAGCGTAGTGCTTCCGGGTTCACACGGGGTGTGAACGGAGTACGCGCATCCGCACGGTGCGCGCGCTGTCGCCCAGCGTGTTCCGCCGCTTGACTGAGGTGCCTCGCAAGAGGTCGGCCGGGCCGTCGGCTCCCCCTCGAAAAGCGGCGGCCCGGCCCCGACATCCGGTCACCGCAGGTCCGCACCCCGGGTATGTGGCGGCGGCGTACGGAACGTGTCACAGAGCTCGTACCCTCGGCCGCCGTCGCTTCCCCGGAGCTGCGCCGGGTGGGATGTTTGCCGCCGGAGCGGCCCACGGCGGGTCGCGGACAGCCCTCGGGGGGACACCTTGACGCACCAGCACCACGCAACCGGCGGCGACGGCACGGCCGGAGCGGGACGAAGAACCGTCAGGACCGGCGGAGCCGGTGCGACGCGGCGTCGCCGGGCGGCGGTGACCGCCGCAGCGCTCGCCATGACCGCGCCCTTGACGCTCACCGCGGCAGGAGACGCGGGAGCGGCGGCGGACCACGCCATCGTCTTCGCCCGCTACACGGCGGGAGCTCCCGTCGAGGACCTCTACGCCGTCTCGGCCGGCGGCGGCACGCCGGTGGAACTCACCCACACCCCCACCGTCAGCGACGTGATGCCCAGCTGGTCCCCGGACGGCAAGCGGGTGGCCTTCGTGCGCTACGGGTCCGGCGGCGCCATCGACGGCATCTGGACGATGAAGACCACGGGCGGCGGCCTGAAGGCCGTCCCCGGCACCAAGGGCGCGTCCGACCCGGCGTGGTCCCCGGACGGCAAGCGGATCGCCTACGCCAAGCCGGTCGGCACCCAGCGCGAGATCTACGTGGCCGACGTCGACGGCACTTCCGCCACCCGGCTCACCCACACCGCGGCGGACGACCTCCATCCGACGTGGTCCCCGGACGGCAAGTACCTCGCGTTCAACCGGGCGGACACCGGGGGACACAGCAGGGTGATGCGGATCCGGCTGTCCACCCTGGCCCAGACGGCGGTCACCGGTTCGGGCTCCCACGACTGGACGCCGGACTGGTCGCACGGCAACCGCATCGCCTTCAGCCGGGTCGACTCCTCGGGCTTCGCGCATCTCTACGTCGTCCACCCCGACGGCACCGGAGTGCACCGCATCACCTCGGCCCGTTTCAACGACAAGTACCCCTCGTGGTCCCCGGACGGCAGCCGTCTGGTCTTCACCCGGGGCGGGGGCGACGACGCGGACCCCGAACACCTGTACCTGGTCCGCGCGGACGGCACCGGAACGACCGAGCTCACCAAGACCGACTCCCACGACCTGGAGGCGGACTGGCGCCCCTGACACACTCTTCGGCCATGGAACGGTAGGTGGGTCAGGCCGGCACGGTGGCGTCCGTGCCGGTGTCGCACGGCCCCGGGGAGCGCGCTCCGCGCCGGTCGTTGCGCAGGACCAGCAGGGCGACGTCGTCCGCCGGCCGGCCCGCCGTGTGCCGCAGCAGGGCCGTGAAGACCGTGCGGAGCACCGTCTGCGGGGTGACCGGGTGGTGGCCCAGGGCCTCGCGCAGCACCGTGGGCAGGGGAAAGAACCGCCCCCGGGCGTCCCTCGCGTCCTCGGCGCCGTCGGTGAACAGCACCAGCGACTCACCGGGCAGCAGCCGGCCGCAGGGCTGAGCGGCCGGCTCCGCCGGGAGCGGGAAGGCGCCGAGCGGCGGGAGCGGGTCGGCGCGGGTGAGGGTCTCCACCCGGGTGCCGCTGAGCAGATAGGGCCAGGGATGGCCGCAGTTGAGCGCGCGCACCCGCCCGTCGCGGGCGATCTCCAGCAACAGGACGGTGACGAACTCCTCGGCGACGGGCGGCCCCGGGTCCCGCCCGCTCGCCGGGTGGTCGCCGCGGCAGCGCTCCCGCAGGTGGCGGGCGTGGGCCCGCTCCAGCCGGCGCAGCACGAGGGCGAGTTCGGGCTCGTCGTGGGCGGCCTCGCGGAAGCTGCCCAGCAGAGCGGCGGCGGTGCCGAGGGCGGCGAGTCCGTGGCCGCGCACGTCGCCCATGACCACGCGGACGCCGTGCTCGGTGGCGACGGCCTCGTAGAGGTCGCCGCCGATGGCCGCCCCCCGCTCGGCGGAGAGCTGGGCGGCCGCCAGGTGCAGTCCGTCGAGGCGGGGCGGCGGGGGCCGCAGCAGCGCGCTCTGCGCGGCGCCCGCCACCCGCCGGGCCTGCCGGAGCTCGCGCAGCAGGGAACGGCGGACCTGGACGATGAGACCGGTCCCGACCGCGATGAACACGGCGCCGGTGACGACGCGGGCGGCGAGTCCGTTCTGCTGGGCGAGTGGGCAGCCGAACTTGTAGCCGACCGCCAACGCTCCCCAGACCGCGGGGAGTACGCCCTCTCGTGCCGCGGGCGCCCGTGCCTTGATGCGGATCATGTCTCTGGTCCCCCATGTGGGCCCTGACAGAGCGGACGGACCGGCCCCGGAAGGCCGGTCCGATTCTGTCGACGGCATGCGCCGGGCGGCGGGGATCACCCCGGATTCCCACCCGAACGAGTGAGAACGCACCCCGTCCGACCCGCATTTATGCACCGGGGACGCCGGCTGGACCGGGGGCGCGGCACAAAGGCGCGGCCGGCCGGGGAAGACCCCGGCCGGCCGCGTGCGAAGCCCCTGCGGCGGCTAGCCCCGCAGCACCGCCCCGGTCCGCTCGCCCGCCAGGGCGACCGCGGCGTCCCGGGCGGCCGACGCCTCGTCCACGGTCAGCGTCCGGTCCGTGGCCCGGAAGCGGAGCGCGTACGCCAGCGACTTCCTGCCGTCGCCGAGCTGCTCGGCGTTCTCGTACACGTCGAACAGCCGGATGGACTCCAGCAGTTCACCCGCGCCCTCGCGCAGCGCCGCCTCGACCTCGACGGCCGGGACCGGCTTGTCGACCACGAGGGCGACGTCCTGCGTGGCGACCGGGAACGTGGAGATGGCCGGCGCCTGCGGGACGCCGTCGCCGGCGGCCTCCAGCGCGTCCAGGTCGAGCTCCATGGCGCAGGTGCGCTCGGGCAGCCCGAGCGCCTTCACGACGCGCGGGTGGAGCTCGCCCGCGTGGCCCACGACCCGCTCCGTGCCGTCCACGACGACGGCCAGTTCGGCGCAGCGGCCGGGGTGCCAGGGGCCGTACCGGCCCTTGCGGACGATCAGGTCCGCGCCGGCCTCGGCCGCGACAGTGCGCGCCGCCTCGACGGCGTCGGCCCAGTCGGCCGGGCGGCCCTTGCCCCACCAGCCGGCCTGCTCGCGGGCGCCCGCGAGGACGGCGGCCACGAGACGCGGCTGCTCGGGCAGCGCCGCGTTCAGCCGTGCGATCTCCTCGTCGGTGGGACGCCGGTCGACGGTCAGGTGGACGGCGGCCGGCTGCTCCTCGCGCGGCCGGAAGACCAGGCCGGTCTCGAACAGGGCGAGGTCGTGCGAACCGCGGCCGTCGTTGCGCCGCAGGGCGCCCAGCAGGCCCGGCAGCAGCGTCGTGCGGAGCGCGGGCTCCTCGTCGTTGAGCGGGTTGACCAGCTTGACGACACGGCGGGCCGGGTCGTCGGCCTCCAGGCCGAGGTGGTCGAAGACCTGCTCGGAGACGAAGGGGTAGTTCGGCGCCTCGACGTAGCCCGCGCCGGCCAGCGCGCGGCCGACCCGGCGGTGCAGCCGCTGCCGGTGCGTCAGGCCGCGTCCCGCGGGGGGCCTGGGCAGCGTGGAGGGCAGGTTCTCGTAGCCCTCCAGCCGGATGACCTCCTCGGCGAGGTCGTTCGGGTCGGTGAGGTCGGGCCGCCAGGACGGGGCGGTGACGACCAGCTCGTCCTGCCCGTAGACGTCGCAGCCGACCTCCTGGAGCCGGCGCACCACGGTCTCGCGGCCGTAGGTGACGCCCGCGACCTTGTCGGGGTGGTCGGCCGGGACGGTGATGGTGTGCGGCGCGGTGGGCGCGACGACCTCGGTGACGCCCGCCTCGGCGGTGCCGCCGGCGAGCAGCACCAGCAGGTCGACGGTGCGCTGGGCGGCGGCGGCCGCGGCCTGCGGGTCGACGCCGCGCTCGAAGCGGCGGGACGCCTCGGTGAGCAGCTTGTGGCGGCGGCCGGTGCGCGCGACGGAGACGGCGTCGAAGTGGGCGGCCTCGATCACGACGTCGGTGGTCGGGGCGGCGCCGTTCCCGGCGTCCGTGTGGTCGGCGATCTCCGTGTTGGCGCCGCCCATCACGCCGGCGAGGCCGATGGGGCCGCGGTCGTCGGTGATGACGAGGTCCTCGGCGTGCAGCTTGCGCTCGACGCCGTCGAGGGTGACGAGCTTCTCGCCCTCCTCGGCCCGGCGCACGCCGATGGTGCCCTGGATCAGCGTGCGGTCGTAGGCGTGCAGCGGCTGGCCGAGCTCCATCATCACGTAGTTGGTGACGTCGACGGCGAGCGAGATCGGGCGCATGCCGACCTTCTGCAGCCGGCGCTGGAGCCAGATCGGGGAGCGCGCCTCGGGGCTCAGACCGGTGACGGTGCGGGCGGTGAAGCGGTCGCAGCCGTGCGGGTCGGTGACCTGGACCGGGTAGCCGAACGCGTTCGGGCCCGGCACGTCGATGAGCGCCGGGTCGCGCAGCGGCAGGCCGTAGCCGATGGCGGTCTCGCGGGCGACGCCGCGGATGGACAGGCAGTCGCCGCGGTTGGCGGTGACGGCGATGTCCAGGACCTCGTCGACCAGCTCCAGCAGCTCGATGGCGTCCCTGCCGACCTCGGTCTCCGGCGGCAGCACGATGATGCCGTGGGTGCCGTCGTCGCCCATGCCCAGCTCGTCGGTGGAGCAGATCATGCCGTGGGACGTCTTGCCGTAGGTCTTGCGCGCGGCGATGGAGAAGCCGCCGGGCAGCGTGGCGCCCGGGAGGACCACGACGACCTTGTCGCCGACCGCGAAGTTGCGGGCGCCGCAGACGATCTCCTGGGGCTCGCCGGTGCCGTTGGCCTGGCCGACGTCGACGGTGCAGAAGCGGATCGGCTTCTTGAAGCCCTCCAGCTCCTCGATGGTCAGCACCTGGCCGACCACCAGCGGACCCTTGAGGTCGGCGCCGAGCTGCTCGACGGTCTCGACCTCGAGACCGGCCGAGATGAGCTTGGCCTGGACGTCGCGGCCGGTCTCGGTGGCCGGCAGGTCGACGTACTCCCGCAGCCAAGAAAGCGGGACCCGCATCAGATCTCCATCCCGAACGGCCGGGTGAACCGGACGTCACCCTCGACCATGTCTCGCATGTCCTCGACGTTGTGGCGGAACATCAGCATCCGCTCGATGCCGAACCCGAAGGCGAAGCCGCTGTACTTCTCCGGGTCGACGCCGCAGGCGGTGAGCACCCGCGGGTTGACCATGCCGCAGCCGCCCAGCTCGATCCAGCCCTCGCTGGAGCAGGTGCGGCAGGGCCGGTCGGAGTTGCCCACGGACTCGCCCTTGCAGACGTAGCAGAGCATGTCCATCTCGGCGCTCGGCTCGGTGAAGGGGAAGAAGTTCGGCCGCAGCCGGGTCTTCGTGCCCTCGCCGAACAGCGACTGGACCATGTGGTCCAGGGTGCCCTTGAGGTCGGCCATGGTCAGGCCCTCGTCCACGGCGAGCAGCTCGACCTGGCGGAAGACGGGCGTGTGCGTGGCGTCCAGCTCGTCGGTGCGGTAGACGACGCCGGGGCAGATCACGTAGACCGGCAGCTCGCGCTCCAGCAGGGAGCGGATCTGGACCGGCGAGGTGTGGGTGCGCAGCACGACACCGGACTCGGTGCCGCCGTCCGGGCCCTGCACGAAGAACGTGTCGGCCTCGCCGCGGGCCGGGTGGTCGGGGCCGATGTTGAGGGCGTCGAAGTTGAACCACTCGGCCTCGGCCTGGGGGCCCTCGGCGACCTCGTAGCCCATGGCCACGAAGATGTCCTCGATGCGCTCCGAGAGCGTGGTCAGCGGGTGGCGGGCGCCGGCGCTCACGCGGTCGTACGGCAGCGTGACGTCGACGTCCTCCTCGACGAGCACGCGGGCGTCGCGCTCGGCCTCCAGCTCGCTCTGCCGAGCGGCGAGGCCCTTGTTCACGGCGCCGCGTGCCATGCCGACGCGCTTGCCCGCGTCGGCCTTGGCGTGCGGCGGCAGGGCGCCGATCTCGCGGTTGGCGAGGGCCAGCGGGGAGGCGGGGCCGGTGTGGGCGACCTTGGCCTCGTGGAGCGCGTCGAGGGAGTCCGCGGCGGCGAAGGCGGCGAGCGCCTCGTCCCGCATGCGCTCGATCTCTTCCGGTTTCAACGCCTCGACCTCGACTGGGTCGTACGACTTATTGGGTGCCGACATCTCTTCCCGTGCTTCCGATTGCTGGCGGATGGTCCCCGTCACCGACTCCGTGCTGCCTGAGGGCCGTGTGCCGTGTGTCGTGTGTAGGACACAAAGGTGCCAAAGGCCGAGTCTAACGGGGTGGAGACAGGCGAAGAGCCCGTGGGCCGCTAGGCGAGATACGCCGGCGTGCTCACGGGCAACGTAAATCGGAACTCGGCGCCGCCGCCGGTGGCGCGGCCGACCGTGATGACACCGCCGTGGGCTTCGACGATGCCCTTGACGATGTAGAGCCCGAGGCCCGTGCCACCGCGCTTGCTGCCCCGCCAGAAGCGGGTGAAGACGCGGTTCATGGACTCCTCCGGGATGCCTGGCCCCTCGTCGCTCACCGTGACCGACGTGCCGGTTTCCTCGCCCTCGCGCGGGGACGCCGAGGGTGTGACGTCAATGGTGACGGTTCCCTCGCCGTGCCGCACGGCATTTTCCAGCAGGTTGCTCAGCACCTGGTCGACCTTGTCGGGGTCGGCCCACAGGGCGGGCAGCGGCTGCTCGATGCGCAGCAGGAACCGGTCGGCGGGCTGGCCGGAGGCGACGTAGGCCTGGATGTGCCGGCCGACGGCCGCGCCGATGTCGACGGGCTGGCGGCGCACCTCGAGCCGGCCGCTGTCGATCCGGGATATGTCGAGCAGCTCGGCGATCAGCCGGGTGACCCGGTCGGCGTCGGCGTCGACGGTCTCCAGCATCAGCCGCTTCTGGTCGTCGGTGAAGCGTTCCCACTTGGCCAGGAGGGTGGCGGTGAAGCCCTTCACGGAGGTCAGCGGGGAGCGCAGCTCGTGGGCGACGGTGGCGATCAGCTCGGCGTGGCTGCGCTCGGTGCGCCGGCGGGCCTCGGTGTCCCGCAGCGAGACGACGACGCACCGGACGGGTCCGAGGGGTTCGGCGCGCACGTAGCGGGCGGAGACCAGGACCTCGCGGCCGCCGGGCAGCAGCAGGTTGCGCTCGGGCTGGCGGACCCGGATGGCGAGGCCGCCGTAGGGGTCGGTGAGCTGCCACCAGCGGCGGCCCTCCAGGTCCTCCAGCGGCAGCGCCTTCTCCAGCGGCCGGCCGAGGGCCTCGGCGGCGCGGAGGGCGGTGACGCGTTCGGCGGCGGCGTTGAAGCGGACGACCCGGCCGTTCTCGTCGGCGACGACGAGTCCGTCGGGCAGCTGGTCGGGGTCGACGCCGGTGTCGTCCCCGCACCGGGGCGCGGGGGCGCGCCGCGCGTCCCGTCCTTCCGGCGCGGTGCTCGTGCCGGCCACACTCATCCCCGTACCCCACCTCTCAGACGGCGCAGGGCCCCGAGTGGGTCACCCTACTAGCTCTCGGTGACGGAGCGGCACCCTCCGGAGGCACGCTGTGCCCGCGCCGACGCGTAGAGACATACGGCCGCGGCGGTGGCGAGGTTCAGACTCTCGGCCCGGCCGTGGATGGGGACGCGGACGACGGCGTCGGTGAGGGCGCGGGTCTCCTCGGGGAGCCCCCAGGCCTCGTTGCCGAACAGCCAGGCGGTCGGGCCGCCCATGGCGCCCTTGTCGAGTTCCTGGTCCAGGTCGTGGTCGCCGGCCCCGTCGGCGGCGAGGATCCGCACCCCGGCGTCCCGCAGCCCCCGCACGGCGTGCTCGACGGGCACGCCCACGGCGACCGGCAGGTGGAACAGGGAGCCGACGGAGGCGCGTACGGCCTTGGGGTTGTACAGGTCGACGGAGGCGTCGGTGAGCACGACCGCCTCGGCGCCGGCGGCGTCGGCGCAGCGCAGCACGGTCCCGGCGTTGCCGGGGTCGCGGACGTTGGCGAGGACGGCGACGAGCCGGGGCCGGGCGGCGAGCACGTCGGCGAAGGGGGTGTCGAGGAACCGGCACACACCGACGAGCCCCTGGGGGGTGACGGTGGTGGAGATGTCGGCGATGACCTCTTCGGAGGCGAGGTGCACCCGGGCGCCGGCGTCGCGGGCCGCTCCCACGATGTCGGCGTAGCGGTCGGCGGCCTCGACGGTGGCGAACAGCTCGACCAGGACGGGGACGCCGTCGGTCCGGTGCGCGGCCGCTTCCCTGACGGCCTGCGGTCCCTCGGCGAGGAACAGCCGGTCCTTGCCCCGGAAGTTGCGCCGGGCGAGCCGGCGGGCGGCGGAGACGCGTGCGGACCGGGGGGAGATCAGCTCGGGGGCGGGCGGCATCCTCTTCTTCACCTTCGGGAAAGTCTGGTTCCGGTGGCGCCGGCGGGGCGGGCCCGCCAACGACAGGACCCGCAAGCCATACAGCCTGCGGGTCCTCAGTGAGCGTCAGCTCGAAGCCGGTCCGGCGTCACGCGGCCTTGGGGGCGTTGACGTCCGACGGCAGCGCCTTCTGGGCGACCTCGACGAGCGCGGCGAACGCGTTCGCGTCGTTGACGGCCAGCTCGGCCAGGATCTTGCGGTCGACCTCGACGTTCGCGGCCTTCAGACCCTGGATGAAGCGGTTGTAGGTGATGCCGTTGGCGCGGGCAGCGGCGTTGATGCGCTGGATCCACAGCTGACGGAAGTCGCCCTTGCGCTTCTTGCGGTCGTTGTAGTTGTAGACCAGCGAGTGGGTGACCTGCTCCTTGGCCTTGCGGTACAGGCGCGAACGCTGACCGCGGTAGCCGGAGGCCGCCTCGAGGATCGCCCGGCGCTTCTTGTGGGCGTTGACTGCCCGCTTGACGCGTGCCACTTGTTAACTCCTTGTAGCGGGGCCGTGGGGGTGCTCACACGGCCCGGAAACGATTGGGTCCCGGTCCAGACGTACGGCGCTCAGGCGGCGCCGTGACGTCACTTGCCGAGAAGCTTCTTGATCTTCGCGGCGTCGCCCGGGGCCATCTCGGCGTTGCCGGTGAGGCGGCGCGTCACGCGGGACGACTTGTGCTCGAGCAGGTGGCGCTTGCCGGCGCGCTCACGGAGCACCTTGCCGGAGCCGGTGACCTTGAAGCGCTTGCTGGCACCGCTGTGCGACTTGTTCTTCGGCATAGCGCCGTTCTCTCCTCGTCGGTGGCGCTCTGGTGCCCGGTCGCGAAAACCGGGCACGGTGGAGCGTCGCTCTGTGTTTCGGTTACATCCTGGGGACGGGGGTCCCCCGGGGTCACGCCTCGGCAGGCTCCTCGGAAGGTGCCTCTGCCTCGGCGGGGTGCTCGGCCGCGTTCTGCGACTTGCCGGGATTCGCCTTCGCGTCGGCCTTGCGGGCCTCCTGCGCCTGACGGGCCTCGGCCATCGCCTCGGTCTTCTTCTTGTGCGGACCGAGGACCATGATCATGTTTCGGCCGTCCTGCTTCGGGTTCGACTCCACGAAGCCGAGGTCCTGGACGTCCTCCGCGAGACGCTGCAGCAGTCGGTAGCCCAGCTCGGGCCGGGACTGCTCGCGACCACGGAACATGATCGTGATCTTGACCTTGTCGCCCTGCTTGAGGAACCGGACGACGTGACCCTTCTTGGTGTCGTAGTCGTGCGGGTCGATCTTCGGCCGGAGCTTCATCTCCTTGATGACCGTGTGCGCCTGGTTCTTGCGCGCCTCACGAGCCTTCATGGCCGACTCGTACTTGAACTTGCCGTAGTCCATGAGCTTGCAGACGGGCGGACGAGCGGTCGCCGCCACCTCGACGAGGTCGAGGTCGTACTCCTGAGCAAGCTCAAGGGCCTTGGCAAGCGGAACAATCCCGACCTGCTCGCCGCTGGGACCGACAAGTCGCACTTCGGGAACGCGAATCCGGTCGTTGATGCGGGGCTCGGCGCTGATGGATCCTCCTCGGTAGCACCACACGGCGGTCTGGCGGACAGCCGCGTTACGTCTTTTCGTTAGACCTAACCGCGCCGAAGCACAAAAAATGCCCCGGACGATCACAGGCGGGGCTCCATGGCAACCGGAGCACCGCCGCGACGATCGCGGGGCGCGCTTTCGGACGGCTCCATCGTCCGTACGGAACGATGGTGGCCGTCTGACCGGATGACCCGCCGCCCCGGAGGACGGTCAGGTGGGAGATCGGAGCCTCCACTTGTGGGCCGAGCACATACGTGTCCGGCCGGTCGACATCCAGGTTACCAGGATCGCCCGACGGGGGCTAATCGGGACGGAGGGCGGCGGGGGCGGGGCTGACGAGGGGCACCGCCGGCCCTCGCCTATCGTGTGGGGCATGAGTGAGACCCCTCCTGAGAACACCGACTTCGACGCGATGACCCGGGACATCGCCGAGGTCCCCGCCGTCGAGGTGATCGTGACGGTCGCCGTCAACCTGATGAGCGCCGCCGCCGTCAAGCTCGGGCTGAGCGAGGAGGGCGACAAGTACAAGGACCTGGACGAGGCCCGCAAGCTGATCAGCGGGCTCGCCGGGCTGCTGGACGCGAGCGCGACCGAGATCAGCTCCTTCCACGCGGCCCCGCTGCGCGACGGCCTGAAGTCGCTGCAGCTGGCGTTCCGCGAGGCGTCGATCGTGCCGGACGAGCCGGGCCAGGGCCCGGGCGAGAAGTACACCGGCCCGGTCTACGGCTAGGACCGCCGTCCGTTCATCCGCGTACGTACAGGGGCTCGCCCGGAGGGGTGGTCCCGGCCGGCAGCAGTGCCAGGTCGAGACCGCGCACCAGGCGGGCCCTCAGTGTCTCGTCGGCCGACAGCCGCTCGGCGACGGCGCGGGCGGCCTCGGCGGGCGGCGCGGCCGGGTCGAGGACCAGGGCGAGGGTGCCGTCGGCCTGGCCCGGCCCGAGGTGCGCGCGCAGCACGGCGGGCACGCCGGCCACCGCGGCGCGGACGGCCTCGACCACGGCCGGGTCGGCGAGCGGGTCGGTACTGCTCCGGCCCTCGGCCAGGGCGAGCAGCGCCGGGCCGGTCAGCTCGAACGGCACCGGTCCGGCCAGGTCCAGCACGACCGTGTCCGCCTTCTCGTGGGCGGCGGCCTGCAGCGCCTGGTGCAGGGGTACGGCGACGGGCCGGGCCGCCGGGTCCCAGCGGGCCAGGGAGTCGGTGGAGGTGAAGGCCGGCAGGGCGGTGCGGGCGCCGGCCTTCAGCGTCGGCACGGCCATGTCGCTGGTCTTCTCGCGGCGCAGCCCGTTCTCGTCCTCCTCGACCTCGCCGAGCACCGCGACGACGGGGACCAGCAGCCGGGCGCCGCGCAGCGCCTCCAGGACGGGGCCGACGGCCGTACGGTCCTCGGCCCAGGCGGCGAGAGCGGCGCTCAGCCGGGGGTCGGCGGAGCCGTCGTCGTCGGAGAAGCCGGGGTCGGGAATGTTCTTGTTCGCCACGGTCACCGACCCTATAGGGGGGTGGCCGTCCCGCTCGTACGGGGCCGGTGGCGGCGGCCCTCCCGGCCGGTGCACAGGTGTCCCGGCGTTCGCCGACCCGGCTCTCATCCGCGTCCCACGTGGTGCACGGGCCCCGCCCCGAGCATCGAGGGCATGGAGTCCCCCGGAGCCCGCCGTGGCCGGGCCCGCAGCGCCCGCCGTGCCCGCAGCGCCCGCCGTGCCCGCAGCGCCCGCCGTGGCCGTCGTCGTCCGCTGTCGATGGTCGCGCCGGCCGTGGTCGCGGTCGCCGCGGTGACGGCGGGCGGCACCGTCTGCGTCAGGGCACGCGCGCACCCCGGTACCGGGGCCGTATCGTCGGCGGCGACGCCGTCGGCCTCCTCCCCGGTCACGGCGGGCGAGGAGGCACCGATGGAACCCGCTACCCCGTCTTCCGCCGTCGCGCGGAAGGCGTCGCTGTCCCGGGCCATGGCGTCGGTGGCGGTGCCGTCGGGGGCGCGGGTGTCGGCCGCCGTGTTCGACCCGCACTCCGGTGACGGTGCCGTGTACGGCCGGGACGCCTTCGACACGGCGAGCATCGTCAAGGTCGACGTCCTCGCCGCGCTGCTGCTCCAGGTGCAGGACGCGGGACGGCACCTGACGGACGCGGAGAAGGCGTACGCCACGAAGATGATCGAGAACAGCGACAACGCCTCGACCACCGCGCTGTGGCACACGATCGGGCGGGCCGAGGGGCTCGACGCGGCGAACCGGCGGTTCGGGCTCGGCTCGACCTCCGGTGGCGCCGACGGGCTGTGGGGGCTGACCCGAACCACCGCCGCGGACCAACTGCGCCTGCTGCGACAGGTGTTCACGGCGGATTCCAGGCTGAGCGCGGCCTCGCGGGCGTATGTGCGGGGCCTGATGGAGTCGGTGGAGCCGGACCAGCGGTGGGGGGTCTCCGCCGCGGCCCCGGGGTCCTCCCCCGCCCTGAAGAACGGGTGGCTGCCGCGCAGTACGACCGGGCTGTGGGATGTCAACAGCATCGGCCGGGTGCGCGTGGACGGGGCCGACTACCTGGTGGCGGTGCTGTCGGAGGGGACCGTCAGCAAGGCGAGCGGCATCTCGCTGGTGGAGGCCGCCGCGAAGGCGGCCGTGTCCGGGTTCACGGCGGCCCCGGCGTCGGCGTCATAGCCGCGCGAGCCGCACGCGGGGCCCGGCCGGGCGGGTCCGTCCCGGCGGCGGGCCGGGCTCAGCGGGTGGTCCGGCGGCCGCGCCACAGGACGACCGCCGCCACCAGCAGGACCGCGCCCGCGCCGCCCGCCAGGAGGCCCGCCCAGTCGGCGGCGGAGCCGCCGGGACCGGCCGTGTCCGGGCCCGGGCCGAAGTACTTCCCGCTGTACGACGCCGGGTGCAGTCCGCGCGGTTCGAGGCGGGCCGCGGCCTTCAGGGCGGCCGCCGGGTCGATCATCCCGAAGCCGCGGGAGTCGTCGCGGCCGCCGACCGGGGCGTCGCGGGCGGTGTCCTCCAGGAGCTTCTTGATCTGGGCGGGGGTGAGTCGGGGGTGGGCTGCCTTGACGAGGGCGGCCGCGCCGGAGACGAACGCGGAGGCCGCGCTGGTGCCCCAGCCCTCGTAGTACTTGTGGTCGGGGTCGGCGATCACGACGTCCACGCCGGGTGCGCTGACCGCCGCGTACCAGCGGCGGGTGGAGAAGGAGCCCCGGGTGCCGAACTTGTCCACGGCGGTGGCGGCGATGACGCCGGGGTAGGCCGCCGGGTAGGAGACGTGGTCGCCCTTGTCGCCCCCGTTGCCCGAGGAGGCCACGACGACGACCCCCTTCTTCAGGGCGTACTGCACGGCCTCGTCCTCGCTGGGCTCGGGGTGGGCGGAGGCGGAGTCGTCGCCGAGGGAGAGGTTGATGACGTCGGCGCCGTGGTCGGCGGCCCAGCGGATGCCGTCGGCGAGGGCGTTGCCCCGGGTGGTGCGGGCCTTGGTGCGGGCGGAGTCGCCGTCCTCCAGGATGACCCGCACGGGCAGGACCTTCGCCTCGGGCGCGACACCCACGACACCGTCGGTGCGGCCCGGTCCGTGGCCGTGCCCGGCGATGATGCCGGCCATGGCGGTGCCGTGCCGGGCCCAGGCGCGGTCGCCGGGTCCCGCGCCGAAGCCGATCATGTCCTTGGCGGGCAGCACGTTCCCGGCGAGGTCCGGGTGGTCGGCCTCGACGCCGGTGTCCAGGACCGCGACGGTGACGCCCCGGCCCTTGGTGGTGCGCCACGCCTCGTCGAGGTGGAGCGCGGACAGGCCCCACTGCTGGGCGCGGATGCTGTCGGCGTGGGCCGCGGCGGACGGAAGGACGGCGAGCGAACCGGCGAGCAGCGCGGTGAACGCCGAGGCGGTGGCGCGGGCGCGGCGGCGGCCGCGGGTGGGTCGCGGCGGCGTCGGTCTCGTCATGAGGGCTTCTCCGTGGCCTTGCCCGCGGTCTGGCGAAGCCGCCGCTCGACGCGGTCGGCCAGTCCCTGGGCCTCGTTGCCGAGGCCGGCCTGGGCGGGTGCCGTGGTGGCGCCGGAGTGCACGGCGTCCGCGGCGGGCTGGGGCGAGTCGACGGTGCGGCCGTCGGCCCAGCCGGAGACGGCGTAGGCGACGACGGGGACGTCGGCGAGCACGGAGATGGTCCAGCTCGCGCGCTGCCGGTCGCCGAAGTGCGCCGCCGCGGTGCCCTTGGCGGCGTAGGGCCGGGGCATCAGGTCGGCCCGGCGGTCCAGGTGCTCCTCGCGGAAACGGGTGGCGAGGGCGGACATGGCGGCGGGGTCGCCCTTGGTGAACAGCAGGCCGACGGTGGTGACGTAGCTCTGCGTGGCGTCGGTGTAGGTGGCGCGCAGCAGCCGGCGGCAGCCGACGGGGGCGAGCGCCCTGCGCAGCAGGGGGTCGAAGGCGTCGGCGCAGGCGCTGTCCCGGGCCACGGCGATCCGCGTCCAGGTGCGGTCGGCGCCGCCGGGTCCGGCGCCGGTCCCCGGCACGGTGGGCGGGAACAGCTGGTCCACGGGCACGCTGTGCCAGAGCGTCGCGGCTGCGCTGAACCCGCTTGCCGCCGTGCCGTCACCACCGTCGCCGGTCAGCCAACTCCCGGTCGCCGCACCGCCGATGAGGCCGAGCCCGAGGACCAGGCAGGCGGCGGCAGCGGCGGTCCTGGGCCGCATCCGCAGCCCCAGCGGCCGCGCCCGCATCCGCCCGTCGTAGCCGTCGTACCCCTCGGGCTTCCCGAAGGACACCACGGGCCGCGCCGCGGCGGCGCTCCAGGACAGGGCGGGGTCCGGGGAGGCGGGCGGGGGGCTCGCGGGCGCGCTCGGGCTCCACCCCGCGCGCGCACCGGGCGCGGAGGACGGCGCCTGCGCCACCTGTTCCCCCCGCGCCGGGGCCCCGGAACCGGAGCGCGGCTGCGGCGCGGAGGGCGCCGGCGGCGTGGAACGTGGTGACCGAGCTTGCTGAGGCTGCGGCTGCGGGCGGAGCCGGGTCGTCGTCTCCGACAGCGACTCCGGCCCGGTGGCCGGCGTGCCCGGCCGCTGCGCCGGACGCGGGGGCGCCGCCGGTGCGGCCTCGGCACGGCCGGGTTCCGCTCCGGGGCGGCGGTCCGGAAGCGGGGGCACCACGCACGCGGCCTCGTCCCGGCCCGGCTGAACACCTGAAGGACGAGCCGAGCCCGGGGGCACCACTGACGCGGTCTCACCACGGCCCGGCCGGTCGCCAGGACGATGAACCGGGCTCGACGGCACCGCGGGCGACGCCTCGCCGTGGCCCGGCCGCGGACCCGGACGCTGAGCCGGGCTCGGAGACACCACCGCCGACGCCTCGCCACGCCCCTGCTGCGGAGCCGGACGGTGACCCGGACGCGGAGGCGCCACGGGCGCGGCCTCGTCCCCGCCCGGCCACGGGCCAGGACGTTGCCCGGGACGCGGCGGCGTCACCGTCCCCGCCTCACCGCGACCCGGCTGCGGAGCCGGACGCGGAGGCGCCACGGGCGCGGCCTCGTCCCCGCCCGGCCACGGGCCAGGACGTTGCCCGGGACGCTGCGGCACCACCTGCGGCGCCTCGGTGCGGGCCGGCCCGGGTCCGGGGCGGTGGTCCGTGCGCGGAGGGCGTCCCGGGGGCGGTGTCGCGAGACGCGGTCGGCGGGGCGTCGGGGAAGCGTGCCGAAGCGGGCGGCGGGGGCGGGCTCACGGGATCGGCGGCCTCGGGCACGGCGGACGGCCTGGAGCCCCCGAAGCGGGAGCCGGACGCACCGCTCCCGGGTCCGGCCCCGCGCGTCACGGGCCCCCGCCCGCCGCTCCCGGCGCCGGAGGAGCCGGTCACGGCACCCCGCCCGCCGGACCCCGCTCCGGGGGATCCAACGGCAGGGGCGGCTGTGGGACGGGTGCGGGGGGTGCGGGGGGCGAAGACCGAGGGCTCGTCGTCGAAGTCGGTGGCCGTGGGCGGCGTGTGCTCCGGCGGTTCGGCCGGGGCGTGCGCCGGGGTGCTCGGTGCGGGCGCGTCCGGTCCGGCGCCGGGGCGGCCGGGTACCGGGGCGCGGCGCGCTTCCGTGCTCACTGCACCCCCCGTTTCCTCGTGCCCGGGCCGTTTCCTCGTACGCGGGCCGTTCCTGCAGCGGCCGCGCCCGGGGTGAAGAGTCCGTCCGGGCACGCATACCCGTACGGCTGGACCGGCATCCCGGTTCAGGTGATGCGGCCGGAGGCGTTCCGCCGTACGTGCGCGTCACTCTACGGGTTGCCCGGGACGGAACGAGCACCAGTCCGCACGCCGGGGGCATCTGCCCGGAACGTCCCCCTACCCTGCGGTAATCCTGTCTGGCAGGCTTCCGTCATGACTGCGCGCGCCGCCGACCGGGCCCGTTACGACCGGGCCACCGCCCCTCTCGACGCCCCTCTCGCGATCGTGGATCTGGACGCCTTCGACGCCAACGCGGCCGATCTCGTCCGCCGCGCCGCGGGCAAGCCGGTCCGGGTCGCGAGCAAGTCGGTCCGCTGCCGGGCCCTGCTGGAACGCGTCCTGTCCAGGGACGGGTTCCAGGGCATCATGTCGTTCACCCTCGCCGAGTCGCTGTGGCTCGCGCGCTCCGGGTTCGAGGACGTCCTGCTGGCCTACCCGTCCGCCGACCGGTCCGCTTTCGCGGAGCTGGCCGCCGACCCCAAGCTCGCCGCCGCCGTCACCGTGATGGTCGACGACGTCGCGCACCTCGACCTGATCGACGCGGCCCGTGACGGCGGGCGCGAGGAGGTGCGGGTCTGCCTGGAGCTGGACACCTCGCTGAAGCTGCTGGGCGGCCGGGTGCGGGTCGGGGCGCGCCGCTCTCCGCTGCACTCCCCCGCCCAACTCGCCGAGCTGGCGCGGGCCGTGGCCCGGCGGCCCGGGTTCCGGCTGGTGGGGATCATGGCGTACGAGGGGCATGTCGCGGGGGTCGGGGACGCGGTGGCCGGGCGGCCGCTGCGGTCGCGGGCCGTCCGGCTGATGCAGGCCGCCGCCCGGCGCGAGCTGGCCGAGCGGCGGGCCGCCGTGGTGCGGGCGGTCCGGGCGGTGGCGCCGGACCTGGAGTTCGTCAACGGCGGCGGCACGGGCAGTGTGCAGCACACGGCCGCCGAGGACGCGGTCACGGAGATAGCGGCCGGTTCGGGGCTGTACGTGCCTCGGCTCTTCGACAACTACACGTCCTTCACCGGCCGTCCGGCGGCCCTGTTCGCCCAGCCGGTCGTACGGCGGCCGGGCGTGGGCGTGGTGACCGTGCTGGGTGGCGGCTACCCGGCGTCCGGCGCGGCGGGGCCCGACCGGCTGCCGGTGCCGTACCTGCCCGAGGGGCTGAAGTACGACCCCCAGGAGGGCCCCGGTGAGGTGCAGACGCCGTTGCTCGGCTCCCCCGCCGACGACCTGCTGATCGGCGACAAGGTGTGGTTCCGGCACGCCAAGGCGGGCGAGCTGTGCGAGCGGTTCGACACGCTGCACCTGATCGAGGGCGACGCGGTGACGGCGACCGTGCCCACCTACCGGGGCGAGGGCCTGACCTTCCTCTGACTCCTGAGCGCTGAGAGCTGAGCGCCGAACCGCCGGGCTCAGTACACGGTGTCCGTCTGGTCCGGCACCACGGAGCCGTCGGGGCGCAGGAGCGGCCCGGCGGTGCCGTCGGGTGCGGTGCGGGCGGTGCTCGCGCACGGGTACGGCTGCGTCCTGCGCGGCAGCGGGGCGATGAACATCGGCTCGACCAGCCAGCGGCCGTCGGCGTCGTCGTACGCCCGGCACATCAGCTCCGGCTTGTTGCGGTTGAGCACGAGGTGGGCGCCGGTGGCGTCGGCGACGAAGGTGACGTCGGTGTCGGCGTCGCCGGCCGCGATCGCCGGCCGGAGCCGCGGGGGCTGCCGGTGCCAGGCGTCGGCACCGTGGATGCCGTAGATCTCCTGGTTGATCCAGCAGCGTTTGCCGTCGATGTAGGGGATGACGGCGCCGCGGGACGCCGGGGCGCCGCCGCAGCCCTCGGTGCGCGGGGTGATGCGGCCCCGGCCGTCGAGGACCGGGCGGATGGCGATGGTGTGCGCGGCGTCGACGCCGACGGCGCGGGACCAGACCTCGGTGACGGGTTCGGCGCCCGCCGAGACGACGTAGACCCGGAATCCGGCCCGGTGGAGGGTGCGGATCAGGTCGCGCTGCTGGTCGTAGTAGCGGACGTAGGCGGGGACGGTCCGGGTGCCGAGGGTGCGGGTGGCGCCGACGGGTGCGGCGAGGGCCTCGCGGCGGGCGGCGGTGGCGTAGGAGGCGAGTTCGGCGGGGGTGCGGCCGGCGAAGAGCTGCGGGACCCAGGCGTACTGCGGGACGGTGCGCCGGTGGTTCCAGGACCCGGCGAAGGCGGGCGCGCCGCTGGTGGTGGTGCCGTTGTCGCGGACGCTCGTGATCTCGTCGGTGCAGCGGGGTGCGGTGGAGGTGCGCAGGGGTGCGCCCGCGCCGGTGCCGCAGGCGGCCGTGAGGGCCCGGTCGGCGGCACCGGTCAGCCAGGCGCTGGTGTCCTTCCAGCGCGCGGGCCGCGGCAGCCGGTCGTGGCGCAGGGCCCAGGAGAGGGTGGCGTCGGTGACGTCGTTCTTGGTGACCGTGTTGTCCCAGTCGAAGACGGCGACCGCGCCCGTGTGCCCGGAGCAGGTGCCGCCGGCGTCGATCACCTGCTGGAGGCGGGCGCGGTGGTCGCCGTGCCAACGGCCGCCGAGCCGCGGGCAGTCGGGGGTGGCAGCCGGTGCGGTGGGCGCGGCCGCCAGGACGGCGGCCGCTGCCAGGATCCACGCGAGATGCTGTCGCATATGACGGGGACCGTACACCTTCGTCCCTACAGGGGGGTGACGTACGCGCCCGAGATGCCGCCGTCGACCAGGAAGTCGGTGGCGTTGACGAACGAGGAGTCGTCGCTGGCCAGGAAGGCCACGGCGGCGGCGATCTCGTCCGCCTCGGCGAACCGGCCGACCGGGATGTGCACGAGCCGGCGCGCGGCCCGCTCCGGGTCCTTGGCGAACAGCTCGCGCAGCAGGGGGGTGTTGACCGGTCCGGGGCACAGGGCGTTGACCCGGATGCCCTCGCGGGCGAACTGCACGCCCAGTTCGCGGGACATGGCGAGGACCCCGCCCTTGGAGGCGGTGTAGGAGATCTGGGAGGTGGCCGCGCCCATCCGGGCGACGAAGGACGCCGTGTTGATGATGGAACCCTTGCCCTGGCGGCGCATGTAGGGGATGGCGGCCTTGCAGCACAGGTAGACGGAGGTGAGGTTGACCTCCTGGACGCGCTTCCACGCCTCCAGGCCGGTCTCCAGGATGGAGTCGTCGTCGGGCGGCGAGATGCCGGCGTTGTTGAAGGCGACGTCGACGCTGCCGTAGGTGTCGTACGCCGTCCGGAACAGCGCCTCGACCTGTTCCGGGTCGGTGACGTCGGCCTGGACGAAGAGTCCGCCGACCGCGTCGGCGGCGGCCTTGCCCGCGGTGGTGTCGACGTCGGCGCAGACGACGTGGGCGCCCTCGGCGGCGAGACGGCGTGCGGTGGCGAGGCCGATGCCGCTGCCGGCTCCGGTGACGACGGCGGTACGGCCGGTCAGGCGGCGGCAGAGATGGGTGTCGGTCACTGTGCGGGGCCCTCCGTGCTGATGAAGACGTTCTTGGTTCCGGTGAAGGCGGTCAGGGCGTCGGGGCCCAGCTCGCTGCCGAGGCCGGACTGCTTGAAGCCGCCGAACGGGGTCCAGTAGCGGACGCTGGAGTGGGAGTTGACGGACAGGTTGCCCGCGCGGACGGCCTGGGAGACGCGCAGGGCGCGGCCGACGTCCCGGGTCCAGACGGATCCGGACAGGCCGTAGGGGGTGTCGTTGGCGAGGCGGACCGCGTCCGCCTCGTCGGTGAACGGGAGCAGCACGGCGACGGGGCCGAAGATCTCCTCGACGGCCGCCCGGCCGTCGTGCCGCTCGCCGGTGAGGACGGTGGGCGGGAACCAGAAGCCGGGGCCGCCGGGGGCGCTGCCGCGCAGGGCGGGCGCGTCCTCGGGGACGTAGGACCGTACCCGGTCCAGCTGCTGACGGGAGATCAGCGGGCCCATCTGCGTCCTGGCGTCGGCCGGGTCGCCCACGACGACGGCGGCGAGCGCCTCGGCGAGGATGTCGCGCGCCTCCTCGTACACCGTCTCCTGGACCAGGACGCGGGTGCGGGCGCAGCAGTCCTGGCCGGCGTTGTCCAGGAAGGAGAAGGGGTCGAGGGCGGCCTGCAGGTCGGCGTCGGCGAAGACGACGTTGGGGCTCTTGCCGCCGAGTTCCAGGGTGACCGGCTTGACCAGGCGGGCGCAGCGCTCCATGACCTCGCGGCCGGTGCGGGTGGAGCCGGTGAACACGATCTTGGCGACGCCCGGGTGGTCGGTCAGGGCGCGGCCCGCGGTGCGGCCGTGGCCGGGCAGCACCTGGAAGAGGTGCTCGGGCAGGCCCGCCTCCAGGGCGAGTTCGGCCAGCCGCAGGGCGGTGAGCGGGGTGGTCTCGGCGGGTTTGAGGACGACGGCGTTGCCCGCGGCGAGGGCCGGGAAGGAGCCCCAGGCGGCGATGGGCATGGGGAAGTTCCAGGGGGCGATCACGCCGACGACGCCGAGGGGTTCGTGGAAGGTGACGTCCCAGCCGCCGGGGACCGGGATCTGCCGGCCGAGGAGGCGTTCGGCGCCGCCGGCCGCGTACAGCAGCAGGTCGCGGGCGTTCCCGGCCTCCCAGCGCGCGTTGCCGATCGTGTGACCGGCTTCGCGCACCTCGAGGCCCGCCAGTTCGTCGAGGTGGGCGTCGACGACGTCGGCGTAGCGGCGCAGCAGGCGGGCCCGGTCGGCGGGTGCGAGGGCGGCCCAGGCGGGCTGGACGCGCGCGGCGCGTGCGACGGCGGCGTCCACGTCGGCCGCGCCGGCCGCGGGGACGGTGGCGACGACCTTCTCGGTGGCGGGGTCGAGGACCGTCAGTTCGTGCGGGTCTGACGGGGCTGAGGCTGACGGGTCCGGCAGGCCGGACGGTTCGGGTGCCTCGGACGGTTCGGACACGGGTCGGCCTTTCACAGACGTTCGAAGGAGCGGCGCAGCTCCCAGTCGGTGACCGCGGCGTCGTAGGCCTCCACCTCGACGCGCGCCATGTTGCGGTAGTGCGCGACGACCTCCTCGCCGAAGGCCGCCTTGGCGATCGGGCTGGTCTCCCAGAGTTCGGCGGCCTCGCGCAGGGTGGTCGGGACGTGGGCGAGGTCGGCGGCGTAGGCGTTGCCGGTGCAGGGTTCGGGCAGTTCGAGTTTCCGCTCGATGCCGTACAGCCCTGCGGCGACGAGTCCGGCGACGGCGAGGTAGGGGTTGACGTCGCCGCCGGGGAGGCGGTTCTCGAAGCGCAGCGAGCGGCCGTGGCCGACGACGCGCAGGGCGCAGGTGCGGTTGTCGGGGCCCCAGGCGACGGCGGTGGGGGCGAAGGAGCCCGGCTGGAACCGCTTGTAGGAGTTGATGTTGGGGGCGTACAGGAGCGAGAAGTCGCGCAGGGCGGCCAGTTGCCCGGCGAGGAAGTGGCGCATGACGTCGGACATGCCGCCGTCCCCGTCGCCGGCCATGGCGTTGGCGCCGTCCGCGTCGGTGAGCGAGAGGTGGATGTGGCAGGAGTTCCCCTCGCGCTCGTTGAACTTCGCCATGAAGGTCAGGGAGACCCCCTCCTGGGCGGCGATCTCCTTGGCGCCGGTCTTGTAGAGGGCGTGCTGGTCGCAGGTGACGAGGGCCTCGTCGTAGCGGAAGGCGATCTCGTGCTGGCCGGGGTTGCACTCGCCCTTGGCCGACTCGACGGTGAGCCCGGCGCCGGCCATGTCGTTGCGCAGGCGGCGCAGCAGGGGCTCGATGCGGCCGGTGCCGAGGACGGAGTAGTCGATGTTGTACCGGTTGACCGGGGTCAGGTCCCGGTAGCCGGCGTCCCACGCCTGCTCGTAGCTGTCCTTGAAGACGATGAACTCCAGCTCGGTGCCCACCTGCGCGGTGTAGCCGAGGTCGGCGAGGCGGTCGAGCTGGCGGCGCAGGATCTGGCGCGGGGCGGCGACGACCGGGGAGCCGTCGTGCCAGGCGAGGTCGGCGACGAGCAGGGCGGTGCCGGGGTGCCACGGGACGCGGCGCAGGGTGGAGACGTCCGGGTGCATGGCGAAGTCGCCGTAGCCGCGGTCCCAGGAGGACATCGCGTAGCCGTCGACGGTGTTCATCTCGGTGTCGACGGCGAGGAGGTAGTTGCAGCCCTCGGTGCCGTGCCCGAGCACCTCGTCGAGGAAGAACCGGGCGGCGAACCGCTTGCCCTGGAGCCGTCCCTGCATGTCGGGGAAGGCCAGGACGACGGTGTCGATCTCACCGCCGGCGACGAGGGCCCGCAGCTCCTCGACGCTCAACGGGGGTGTGCGGTCTGCCACGGCAGAGCCTCCTTCGGCTTCTTCGCGTGTTGCGGCGGGGCCGGGAGCCATAAGGTATGGCCACGAACCATTGCCTGGGAAGGGGGCACGGCCGGATGCCGCGGGAGACGGATGCGCGGGGGGCGCAGGCGCCGGGTGCCGACGACCGGCTCGCCCCGGTGCTGCGGCCGGTGCGGGCGGGCAACGGCTTCGAGGAGGCCCTGGAGCAGATCCTCCAGGTGGTGCGCCTCGGCCTGGTGCCGGGCGGCGAACGGCTGCCGGCCGAGCGGGAGCTGGCCGAGCGGCTCGGGATCAGCCGGGTCACGCTGCGCGAGGTGCTGAGGGTCCTTCAGGACCAGGGCCTGGTGGAGGCGAGGCGCGGACGGTACGGCGGAACGTTCGTGCTGCCCCGCGCGGACGGCGGCGGCGAGGACGAGCTGCGGCGCCGGATCGCCGAGGTCGACATCGAGGACGTGCTGCGCTTCCGGGAGGTGCTGGAGGTCGGGGCGGCCGGGCTGTGCGCGGCGCACGGTCTGACGGCCGAGCGGGGCGCGCGGCTGCGGGCGGCCCTGGAGCGCACCCGCGAGGCGCCGCTCGCGGACTACCGGCGGCTGGACACGCTGCTGCACCTGACGCTGGCCGAGCTGTGCGGCTCGCCGTCGCTCGCCGCGCAGTACGCGGCGGTCCGGGCGACCGTCAACGACCTGCTGGACTGCATCCCGCTGCTGGTGCGCAACCTGGAGCACTCGCAGCGCCAGCACACCGCGCTGGTGGAGGCGGTGCTCGCGGGGGACGCGGACGGCGCGCGGGAGACCATGCGGGAGCACTGCGCGGGGACGGCGGCGCTGCTGCGGGGGTTCCTCGCGTGAGCGGCCCGTCCGGGGGCGGGGGCGGGGGCGGCGCGAGTGGGCAGAGGTGTGCCGGCGGACCATGGGATCGTTCTTGGATTCCCGGGAGGGCAGCGTGAACGGACGACCGCTGATCGGTGTGAGCACCTATCTGGAGAACAGCGCGCGCTGGGGCGTGTGGGAGCTGGAGGCGGCGCTGCTGCCGGCCGCGTATCCCCGGCTGGTGCAGCGGGCCGGTGCGCTCGCGGCGATGCTGCCGCCGGACGCGCCGGAGCACGCGGCGGCCGCGGTGGCCCGGCTCGACGGGCTCGTGATCGCCGGCGGACCCGACGTCGATCCCGGGCGGTACGGCGCGGAACGCTCGCCCCGCACGGGGCCGCCCGCCCCCGAGCGGGACGCCTGGGAGCTGGCGTTGATCGACGCCGCCCTGGCCGCGCGCGTGCCGCTGCTCGGGATCTGCCGGGGCATGCAGCTGCTGAACGTGGCGCTCGGGGGGACGCTGGTGCAGCATCTCGACGGGCACGCGGAGTTGGTCGGTGTGTTCGGCGGGCATCCGGTGACGCCGGTGCCGGGCACGTTGTACGCCGGGATCGTGCCGGAGGAGCTGATGGTGCCGACGTATCACCATCAGGCGGTGGAGCGGCTCGGCGCGCGGCTGGTGCCGTCCGCGCACGCGGCCGACGGGACGGTGGAGGCGGTCGAGCTCCCGGCGGCGGAGGGGTGGGTGCTGGGGGTGCAGTGGCATCCGGAGATGGGGGAGGATCTCCGGGTGGTGCGTGCACTGGTCGCTGCCGCGGGCTGAGCGGGGTTTGGCGCCGTTGGGCCGGCTGTGTTTCGTCGGGTGCGGGTGCGTTGTGGTCGGTCGCGCCGTTCCCCGCGCCCCTGGGGGGCCTGAGGTCGCCTTCGAGTGCGGGTGCGTTGTGGTCGGTCGCGCCGTTCCCCGCGCCCCTGGGGGGCCTGAGGTCGCCTTCGAGTGCGGGTGCGTTGTGGTTGGTCGGGCCGTTCCCCGCGCCCCTGGGGGGCCTGAGGTCGCCTTCGGGTGCGGGTGCCTTGTGGCTTGTCGGGCCGTTCCCCGCGCCCCTGGGGGGCCTGAGGTCGCCTTCGAGTGCGGGTGCGTTGTGGTTGGTCGCGCCGTTCCCCGCGCCCCTGGGGGGCCTGAGGTCGCCTTCGGGTGCGGGTGCCTTGTGGCTTGTCGGGCCGTTCCCCGCGCCCCTGGGGGAGGTCAGGCTCGGGTCAGAGTGAGGAGTTCTCTGGCTGGGCCGGTGGGGCGGTGGCCTGTGGGCCAGACCGCTCTCAGGTCGCGGCGCAGGGAGACGCCCTCGACCGGGATGCTCACCAGGCGGCGCATCGCCAGTTCCTCACCGACCGCCAGCTCGCTCAGGACCGAGGGGCCGGCGCCGCTGACCGCGGACGCCTTCACCGCCGTGGTCGAGGACAGCTCGATCAGCGGGCGGGCCAGGCCACCCAGGGCGGTGTGCAGGACCTGCCGGGTGCCGGAACCGCGCTCGCGCAGGATGAGCGGGGTCGCCGCCAGCTCCTCGGGGGTCAGCGGGCGCCGGCGGCGGGCCCAGGGGTGGCTGGGGGCGGTGACCACGATCAGGCGGTCGCGGGCGATCACCGTGGAGTCCAGGCCGGCCGGGACGGCGACGCCCTCCACGAAGCCCAGGTCCGCCTCGTCGGCCAGCAGGAGTTCGGCGACCTTCGCCGAGTTGCCCGCGAGCAGGGACACCGCGGTGTCCGGCCGTTCGGCGTGCAGGGCGAGCAGCCAGCCGGGGAGCAGGTACTCCGCGATGGTCATGCTGGCCGCGACGCGCAGCCGCGAGTCCCGCCGGTCGCGCAGGGCCCGCGCGCCCGCGTCGAAGGCCGCCGCCGCCTCCACCACCCGGCGGGCCCAGTCCGTCACCAGGGCGCCCGCGTCGGTGAGCCGGGAGCCACGCGGCGAACGGTCGACCAGGGCGACGCCGAGCTGCCGCTCCATGGAGCGGACACGGCTGCTCGCGGCCGGCTGCGTGATGCCGAGCTCCCGCGCCGCCGCCCCCAGGCTGCCGAGCCGCGCCACGGCCAGCAGGAGTTCCAGCGCGCCGAGGTCCGGCACCCGGTGGGCCAGCGAGCCGGCGGGGCCGCCGTCCACGGTCGCGTACTCGTCGCTCATAAGACCAGCTTATGCCCTCATAGAGGGGTACTCCCTGGTCAGCGCGGCGGGGGCGCGGGACGGTGGTGTCATGGTCATCGCAGCGGCACCGTCCGTGCCCCTCCCCCGCTCCGCCCGTGTGCGGCATCTCGGCCCCAACTGGTACGCCGCCGTCATGGGCACCTCCGTCGTCGGCACCGCCGGGGCCGCGCTGCCGCTCCGCGTCGAGGGGCTGCGGGAGGTCGGCACGGCGGTCTGGGCGCTGGCGCTGGTGCTGCTGGTGGTCCTGCTGGCCGGGCGCGCCCTGCACTGGACCCACCACCGCGACCAGGCGCGCGCCGACCTCCTCGACCCGGCCATGGCGCCGTTCTACGGCTGTCTGTCCATGGCGCTGCTGGCGGTGGGCGGCGGTGCCGTCACCGTCGGCCGGGACTGGATCGGTGTCCGTGCGGCCGTCGCCCTGGACTGGGTGCTCTTCCCGGCCGGCACCCTGATCGGGCTCGCGGCCGCCGTGGCGGTGCCGTACCTGATGGCGGTGCACCACCGGGTGCGGGCCGCCGAGGCCACCCCGGCCTGGCTGCTGCCGCTGGTCGCCCCGATGGTCTCGGCCGCGGTCGGCCCGCTGCTGGTGCCGCACCTGCCGCCGGGCCAGCCCCGCGAGACGCTGCTCCTCGCGTGCTTCGCGCTGTTCGGGCTCAGCCTGCTGGCGACGCTGCTGATGCTGCCGCTGGTCTTCGCCCGGGTGATCGGCTCCGGCCCGCTGCCGCTCGCGCTGACCCCGGCGCTGTTCCTGGTGCTCGGTCCGCTCGGGCAGTCCACCACCGCGGTCGGGCTGATCGCCGACCGGGCCGACGGGGTCGTACCGGCGCCGTACGACCACGGTCTCGGTGTCTTCGCGGTGCTGTACGGGGTGCCGGTCATGGGGTTCGCGCTGCTGTGGCTGGCGCTGGCCGCCGTGCACGTGGTCCGGGCCCGGCGCCGGGGCATGGGCTTCTCGATGACCTGGTGGGCGTTCACCTTCCCGGTGGGCACCTGTGTCACCGGCGCCGCCGCGCTCGCCCGGCACACCGGTCTCGCCGTGTACGAGGGACTCGCCGTCGGCCTGTACGCGCTGCTGGTCGCCGCCTGGCTGGCGGCCGGTGCCGGGACCGTGCGCGGCCTGCTCAGCGGCGAGTTGCCCGCAGCGCCTCGCCCAGCACCCGCGGCGCCTCGGCCAGTGAGGGGCCGTACCAGGTGAGATGGCGCCCGCTGACCAGGGCGCAGGGCGGACCGGGGAAGGCTTCGGGGCCGTCGTCGGCGGTGAAGCGGTAGGGCTCGTCGGGCAGCACGACCAGGTCGGGACGGGCCGCCGTCAGCTCGTCGAGGGGCACGCGGGGATAGCGGTCGGGATGGCCCGTGTACAGGTGGTGCACGCCCAGTCGGGCCAGGACGTCGCCCGCGAAGGTGTCGCGGCCGAGGACCATCCAGGGGCGGCGCCAGACCGGGACGACCGCCGTCCTGCGGCTCGCGGGCACGGGCAGCGCGCCCCAGGCGGCCTCCGCCTCGTCGAGCCAGCGGGGGCGGGCCCGCGCGCCGCAGGCGGTGAGCACCCGCTCCAGCTCCCCGAACGCCTGCGGCACCGAGCGCACCTCGGTGACCACCACGGTCAGGCCCGCCCCGCGCAGGGCGTCCAGGTCGGGGACGCGGTTCTCCTCCTCGTTGGCGATCACCAGGTCGGGGGCCAGGGCGCGGATCCGCTCGACGTCGGGGTTCTTGGTACCGCCCACCCGGGTCACGTCGAGGCCGGGCGGGTGGGAGCACCAGTCGGTTGCGCCCTTCAGCGCCCCGGGCAGGGTGGCGGCCACCGCCTCGGTGAGCGACGGGACGAGGGAGACGACCCGCACCGGGCCGTGTCCGCGAAGTCCCGCCCGCCGCACGCCGCGACCTAGCGGGTCCGGTCCTGGACCGCCTCGATGTGCTCGGCGACCGCCACCACGACGATCCGGGTGTCCGGGACGGTGGCCCGCCAGCGGTGGCGGACCCCACCGGTCAGGTAGAGGGTGTCACCGCGGCCGAGGCGGTAGGCGCGGCCCTCGGCCTCGATCTCGACGGCGCCGTCGGCGACGTACATCAGCTCGTCGTTGCGGTGCTGGAACTCGCGTCCGGCGTCGTGGTCGCCGGTGTACTCGGAGGCGTGCAGCTGGTGGTGGCCGCGGACCAGGGAGCGGGTGCGGGGGGCGAAGTCCGCCTCGGCGGCGTTCTCGGCCCGTACGACGTCCACGCTGGCCGCCGGGTCGGCGGCGGCGAGCAGCTCCACGGCGGTCGTGCGCAGGGCGTCGGCCAGCTTCTCCAGGGAGGTGTGGCTGGGGCGGGCCTTGTCGTTCTCGACCTGGCTGAGGAAGGGCACCGAGAGACCGGTGCGCTCGGCCACGACGGCGAGGGTGAGCTCGAGCGCGCGGCGGCGGCGCCGGACGGCCGCGCCCACCCGCGCGGGCTGCTGCTCTTTGTGGTCGCCCATCGCTCCGGCTCCCTCCTTCACTCGTCGTGTCCCCTGCCGGGTGCCCCGCGCCGGGCGCACCTCCGAAGAGTTCTCTGCACCCTACGCATGTTCGGCAAACCGTTTCAGGCGGCTGTCACATCCCCGACACGTCGGTGGGCCCGCACCCCCACAGTTCGCGCCATGCGGCGACGGCCCGCGCGGGACGGGTCTCCCCTGGTTCAAGGCACGCGGAGCCGCGGGTGTTCCCGGTGCGGCCGGGTGCATGGCGTTGCGTGGTTGGCCGGAACCGTACCGTAGTCGCCGGGGCGCCGGTACGGCACCAGGGGTGGGCGGCGGTCGGTGCCGTCAGGTCACCCGGCCACCTGGCTCTCGGCGCCCTTCGGACGGCGTCCCGGGGAACCCTTGCCGACGTCCGTGCCGACGCCTCGGAGGTCCCGGCGGAGGGGCCGAAGAGGCGCCGCCGGGTCGCTGTCGGTGCCGTGCGGCATGATGCGAGCGTGACCGGACGACTGATGCTCCTCGACACCGCCTCGCTGTACTTCCGCGCCTACTTCGGCGTGCCGGACTCCGTGAAGGCTCCGGACGGCACGCCGGTGAACGCCGTGCGCGGACTGCTCGACTTCATCGACCGGCTGGTCAAGGACCACCGGCCGCAGCAGCTCGTGGCCTGCATGGACGCCGACTGGCGGCCGCAGTGGCGGGTGGACCTGATCCCGACCTACAAGGCGCACCGGGTCGCCGAGGAGCGCGCGGGCGCGCCGGACGAGGAGGAGGTGCCGGACACGCTGACCCCGCAGGTACCGGTCATCGAGGCGGTGCTGGACGCGGTCGGCATCGCCCGGGTCGGGGTCGCGGGGTACGAGGCGGACGACGTGATCGGCACGTTCACCGGGCGTGCGGCCGGGCCGGTGGACATCGTCACCGGCGACCGTGACCTGTACCAGCTCGTCGACGACGGGCGGGAGGTCCGGGTGCTGTACCCGGTCAAGGGCGTGGGCACGCTGCAGCTCACGGACGAGGCGGTGCTGCGCGCGAAGTATGGGGTGGACGGCCGCGGGTACGCGGATCTGGCGCTGCTGCGCGGTGACCCGAGCGACGGCCTGCCGGGTGTGGTCGGCATCGGCGAGAAGACGGCCGCCAAGCTGCTCGCCGAGTTCGGCGACCTGGCCGGGATCATGGCGGCGGTCGACGACCCGCGGTCGAGGCTCACGCCGTCGCAGCGCAAGCGGCTGACCGAGGCGCGGCCGTACGTGGCGGTCGCGCCGAAGGTGGTGCGGGTGGCGGACGACGTCCCGCTGCCGGACGTGGACACGGCGCTGCCCCGCACCCCGCGCGATCCCTCGGGGCTGGAGGCGCTGGCGGCCCGGTGGGGCCTGGGTGGCTCACTGCAACGGCTGCTGACGACGCTGGCGGAGTGATCCTCATCGGAATATTCCGGCAAAGGGCGATCACCGAGCGCTCGCGGGAGGTCCTGCCGACGGAAGAGGGATGCTAACTTAGGTAAACCTAACCAATGCAGCAGGAGGCCGTGATGGCAGAGCGCCCGGGACGGAAGCCGCGCAAGCCCCATACCGCCCAGGTGGTGCGCACCGAGCGGCTGTCCCCGCACATGCAGCGCGTCGTGCTGGGGGGCGAGGGCCTCGCCGGCTTCGCCGCGGACACCTGCACCGACCACTACGTGAAGCTGCTCTTCGGTCCCGCGGGCGTGACCTACCCGGAGCCCTTCGACCTGGAGCGGATCCGCGCGGAGTTCCCCCGCGAGCAGTGGCCGGTGACGCGGACCTACACGGTGCGCGACTGGAACCCGGAACGGCGCGAGCTGACCCTGGACTTCGTCGTCCACGGCGACGAGGGGCTGGCCGGCCCCTGGGCGACGCGGGTGCGGCCGGGCGAGAGCGTCCGCTTCATGGGCCCCGGCGGCGCCTACGCGCCCGACCCGAGCGCCGACTGGCATCTGCTCGCCGGTGACGAGAGCGCACTGCCCGCGATCGCCCGTGCCCTGGAGACGCTGCCCCCGGGCGCCGTGGCGCACGCCTTCGTGGAGGTGGCGGGCCCCGAGGAGGAGCAGAAGATCGACTCCGAGGTGCCGGTGGTCTGGCTGCACCGCGGGGACCGGCCGGTGGGCGAGGCGCTGGTGGAGGCCGTACGGGCGCTGCGGTTCCCGGCGGGCCGCCCGCAGGCGTTCGTGCACGGCGAGGCCGGTTTCGTGAAGGAGCTGCGCCGGCTGCTGCGGCTGGAGGCGCAGATCCCGCGCGAGGACCTGTCGATCTCCGGTTACTGGCGCCTGGGCCACAACGAGGACGGCTGGCAGGCCTCCAAGCGCGAGTGGAACGCCCGTATCGAGGCCGAGCAGGAGAGCGGGGACGCGGCGGCCGCCTGAGCGGGCCTCCCCCTCCTCCCCGGCCACGAGGCCCGTACCCTTGTCCCCGATGAGACGCCGTACGCCACCCCCGCCCGCCCCGCTCCCCCAGCGTGACGGTGTCGACCCGGTGCGGGTGCGGCTGCCGTACGAGGGCGCCTGGGGCACCGTGCGGGAGCATCTCGTGGCCCGGCTGACCGGCGCCGGACCCGGCGTGGTCGAGGCGATGTTCGACGCCGGGCAGGTCGTCGGGGCCGACGGACGGGCGGTGGCGCCGGACGCGCCGTACGAGCCCGGCCGGTACGTGTGGTTCCATCGCGACCCGCCGGCCGAGGTGCCGGTGCCGTTCCCGGTGGAGGTCGTCCACCGGGACGAGCACATCGTCGTCGCCGACAAACCGCACTTCCTCGCCACCACCCCGCGCGGCACGCACGTCACCCAGACCGCGCTGGCCCGGCTGCGGCACGAGCTGGGCATCCCCACGCTGACCGCCGCCCACCGCCTGGACCGCCTGACCGCCGGTCTCGTGCTGTTCACCGTGCGGCCCGAGGAACGCGGCGCCTACCAGACCCTGTTCCGGGACCGCGCGGTGCGCAAGGAGTACGAGGCCGTCGCGCCGTACGACCCCTCGCTCGCCCTGCCGCTGACCGTGCGCAGCCGCATCGTCAAGGAACGCGGGATACCCGCGGCACGGGAGGTCGAAGGCGAGCCGAACGCGGTGACCCGGGTGGATCCGGCCGGGCACCGCGACGGTCTCGGCCGCTACCGGCTCGTCCCCGAGACCGGGCAGACCCACCAGCTGCGCGTCCATCTCAGCGCCCTCGGCGTGCCCATCCTCGGCGACCCGCTCTATCCGCGGGTGACCCCGCCGGTGCCGGCCGGCGACTTCCGGCGTCCCCTGCAACTCCTCGCCCGGCGGCTCGAGTTCACCGATCCCGTCACCGGGGTCGAGCACGCCTTCACCAGTGGCCGTACGCTCCGGGCCTGGGCGTCCCCGCGGGAGTGGAGCGCCGGGACGCCGTAGCGCGGGCCGGTTTCCCGGGCCGGCGGTCAGTCGCCGCGCCACCAGCGCAGCAGCCGGTGCCACAGGGTCTCGCGGCGGGCGGGCTCCGCCGCCGGGGCGGGGTCCACCGGGACCGGGGGCGGTGCCACCGGCCGGGGGCCGGGGGCGGGGGCCGGATCGGTGTGGGCGGTGCCCACCTGCCAGGTGGAGCGCTGCGGCGGGACGGCCGAGGCGCTGGGCGGCAGGCCCACGTCCTGCTGCGGCTTCGGCTCGAAGCGGACCGGCAGGGCCACCAGGTGCCGGGAGGCGATCGAGGACCGCCAGCGCAGGTCCTCCTCGGGGCAGTCGAGCCGGATGTCCGAGAGCCGGGTCAGCAGCGCGTCCACACCGACGTCGGCGATGGCACGGCCGATGTCCTGACCGGGGCACTCGTGCGGGCCGCCGCCGAAGGCGAGGTGGGACCGGTTGCCCTGCATGTTGGCCGACAGGTCGGGGCGCACCCGTGGGTCCACGTTGCCCGGGGCCGGGGCGAACAGCAGCCCGTCGCCCTTGCGGATGCGCTGGCCGCCGAGCTCGGCGTCCTGCTTGGCGAAGTAGCCGAAGACGGTGCTGAACGGCGGCTCGTCCCACAGGGACTGCTCGATCGCCTCCGGCACGGTCATCTGCCCGCCGTTGAGCTGGGCCCTGAAGCCCGGCTCGGTGAGGACCATGCGCAGCGCGTTGGCGAGCAGGTTGGCGGTCGCCTCGTAGGCGGCGAACAGGACCAGGCGCAGGTGTTCGCGGACCTCGTCGTCGGACAGCCCGGCGGGGTGGGTGATGAGATGGCTGGTGAAGTCGTCGTCGGGCCTGGCCCGCCGCCGGGTGGTGAGCCGGCTCAGCGCGTCCATGACGTAGCCGTGGCTCTCGATGGCGGTCTCGGTACCCTTCAGGGCGTCCCGGGCGGCCTGCACCATCCGGTCGTTGTACTCCTCCGGCATGCCGAGGATCTCGCACATGACGGCCATCGGCAGGTGCTCGGCGAACTGGGGGACGAGGTCGGCCCGGCCGCGTTCGCAGAAGGCGTTGACCAGTTCCTGTGTGTGGCGGCCGATGTGCCGGCGCATGCTGCGGTGGTCGATGGTCGACATGGCGCCGGTGACCGCGGCGCGCAGCCGCTGGTGCTCGTCGCCCTCGGCGTGCGAGCAGATGGGCTGCCAGGCGATGTGCGGCATGAGCGGATGGTCGGGCTTGACCATGCCCTCCTGCAGCGGGGTCCAGATCCGGCTGTCGCGGCAGTACTGGGAGGGGCTGCGCACCAGGTGCAGGTTCTCGGCGTGCCCGAGCACCACCCACATCGGTACGTCGTCGTGCAGGAGCACGGGCGCGACGGGTCCGTGCTCCTCGCGCAGCCGCTCGTAGAGGTCGTCCAGGTTCTCCGCGTCGGGCCCGTAGAGCCGGTGCAGTCCCCCGGGCCCCAGGCCGTGCGCCGGGCAGCCCGGCGGCGGGCCGGAGGTGGGGTCGGTGCCGGTCAGGGATTGCTGTTCAGGCGTCACAGTGTCGCTCCGGGAACGGATGGTGTGTGCGAGGGGGGCGGCCGGGTGGGGACCGGGCCGGGGGGGGTCGCGCGGGTCAGGTGAGCGCGCCGGACAGGGCGAGTGAGTGCAGGAAGCGCATCAGGGCCATCAGCACGTCCCTGCTGGAGGCCCGGCGGCGCACGTCGCACTCCAGGATCGGGACGTCCGGGCCCAGGTCGAGCGCGGTGCGCAGTTCCTCGACGGGGTAACGGGGTGCGTCCGGGAAGGAGTTGACGGCGACGACGAACGGCACGCCACGCTCCTCCAGGCGCCCCATGACGTCGAAGCTGACCTCCAGGCGCCGGGTGTCGACCAGGACGACCGCGCCGAGCGCGCCCTCGAACAGGCCGTTCCACAGGAACCAGAAGCGCTCCTGGCCGGGGGTGCCGAAGAGGTAGAGCACCAGCTTGTCGGTGATGCTGATGCGGCCGAAGTCCATGGCCACGGTGGTGGCCGTCTTGGAGTCGGAGCCGTAGTTGTCGTCGACGCCGATCCCGGCCTGCGTCATGGTCTCCTCGGTGGTCAGCGGCCTGATCTCGCTGACGGAGCCGACCATGGTGGTCTTGCCCACGCCGAAGCCGCCCACGATCACGATCTTCACCGCGGCCTGCGCCGACTGCGGGAGGTGGTCCTCGGTGCGGGGGCCGGGGATCGTGTCAGAGCCGTTGAAGTCCATGCATCACCGCTTCGAGGAGTGACCGGTCGGGGAGCGCCTGACGGGCGATCGGGGCGCGCGCCTGCACCAGTTCGTTCGTGATCAGCTCGGTGATCAGGACGGTCATCGCGCTGAACGGCAGGCGGAGGTAGGCCGAGAGCTCGGCCACGGACAGGGGGGCGGTGCACAGCCGGAGCACGGCCGCCTCCTCCGGGGTGGCGGAGGGCGGCGGCGCGCAGCGCGCCACGATCAGGGTGACCAGGTCGAGTTCGGCCCGGCCGCCGTCGGCGCCGCCGGCGATGGTGTAGAGCCGTTCGGGATTCCTGGGGGTCTCCTCGCCCTCCGCCCGTTTCGCGGGCGGCGGTGGCGGGGGCGGCAGGTGCTGCCGGCGCCGTTTGCGTCGCGGAGGAGTCATACGGTCTGCCCGTTCCGCCGGGGCGGACTGGTGAGGTGGGCGCCGATGCGGACCACGAGGTCGCGCATCATGCCGCTCATCCGGCCGGGTTCGCAGGTGACGTCGGCGAGCACGGCGAGGTAGGCGTTGGCGCCGGCGTTCATGAGGTAGAAGTAGCCGCCGTCGATCTCGATGACGACGAGCTTCATGTCACCGGCGCCGGGGATCTCCTGGATGATGGCGCCGGCCAGGCTCTGCATCCCCGCGCAGGCGGCGGCCACCCGGTCGGCGGCGTCGGGGTCGCCGCCGTAGCGCGCGATGCGCAGTCCGTCGGCGGACAGCACCACGATCATCTCGATGCCCGGCACGCCGTCGTTCAGCTGCTTGAGCATCCAGTCGAAGTTCGCTCGCTGCTGGATCACTTGAGGTCTCCCTCGTCGTCGGCCTCGGTGGTGGCCGCGGGGGCCGGGTCCGAATCGTTGAGCAGGTGCAGGTACGCGGTCGGGTTCCGCGTGAAGTCGGTGAGTTCGGCCGCGGTGGCGTCCTCCGGCATGCCCTTGCGCAGGCCGTCCCAGAAGGCGTCGACCCACATGCCGGGCGGCCGGTCCCGGAGCTTCTGGCGCTCGGGGTCGATCTCGGGCTCCGGTTCGGGCCGGGGCTGGGACCAGATGGTCGGCCTGCCCTCGCGCTCGGCGCGCTCGATGGCGGCCTGCTCGGCGATCCGCTGGTGGAGCGGGGTCTTCACCCGGCTGCGGCGCTGGGGCAGACCGCCCGCCGTCCACTCGGTGACCTCGGGGACGTCGTCCTCCATCGAGATACCGGCGGGGATCCGGGGACTGGTGGGGCGGCGCTTCTTGGGCGGGCGCTTCGGGCCCTCGACGGCGCCGAGTTCGGGCTGCGGCACGGCGGTGGCGCCGATGCCGTGGGCGGCGCCGACACCGGGCTCGGTGGTGGTCATGCCGCGCGGGACGACGAGGATCGCCCGTACGCCGCCGTACGCGGAGGCGCGCAGCGAGACCTGCATGTCGAAGGCCTTGCAGAGGCGGCCGACGACGGCGAGGCCGAGGCGCGGGGTGGAGCCCAGGTTCTCCGCGTCGTCGCCCGCCATGGCGTCCGTGATCGCCTTCTCGATCCGGGCCCGGGACTCCTCGCTCAGGCTGACGCCCGCGTCCTCGATCTCGATGACGAGGCCGCTCTGCACCTCGGCGGCGGTGACGTGCACCTTGGTGGACGGCGGCGAGTAGCGGGTGGCGTTGTCGAGGAGTTCGGCGGCCGCGTGGATGATCGGCTCGACGGAGGTGCCCTTGATGTTGATGTTGACGATGGAGTTCAGCTCGATGCGCCGGTACTCCAGGATCCGGGACATGGCGCCGCGCAGCACGCTGTACAGCGACACGGGCAGCGGCCACTGACGGCCGGGGCGGCCGCCGCCGAGCACCGAGATGGAGTCGGCGAGGCGGCCGATCAGCGCGGTGCCGTGGTCGATGCGCAGCAGGTCGTCGAAGACCTCGGGGTTGCGGCCGTGGTCCTCCTCCATCTCCCGCAGTTCGTTGGCCTGCTGGTGGACGATGGCCTGGACGCGGCGGGCGATGCTGACGAAGGAGCGCTCGGTGGCGTCGCGCATCGAGATCTCGTGGTCGGCGCCGCGCAGCGCGTTGCGCAGCAGGGTGCGCTGGGAGTCGGGCATGTGGCGCAGTTCGGGGTCGAGGTCGACGACCTTGCGCATCACCTCCCGCAGCGGTTCCCCGGCCCGCAGCCGGCGCAGTCCGAGGGAGAGGACATCGGTGCCGAGGCGGACGATGTCCGCGTCGTGATCGGCGAGACGGCGTTCCAGATACGCGGCGTGACGGGCGTGCTCGGCCTGTGCCTCGCGCAGCGCCCGTCCGCGGCGGACGGCTTCGGCGCCCGTGGCGAGGACCAGCAGCAGGGCCACGGCCCCGCACCCGCCGACGGCGATCCGGGCCGGCGCCGGGACCAGGGCGACCGCGGCCCCGGCCGCCGCGGCCATCACTATGGCCGGCAGCAACAGCACACGCGCGTAGGGACGTTCACGGCCACCGGGAGGCTTCTGAACACTCACCATGGATGCCTTCTGAGACGGATCGGCTGGGTGTCGGGGGAGCTCGTGGGGGGAATGTTCCTGGAACTGACGGGATCTTCGGGAATTTTGGGAACAGGCGCACGAATTCACCTCAACTCGGTGCGCCGCGGGCGAGCTTAGTCCGACCGGATCATCGCCGTGTCATATTCGGCAAGCACCTGAAATCGCCCACGCCCCAGGAGTACGCTCGAATCCATTTACACTCTCGGCAGTTATTCGAACACCAGGAGTGACGGCGTTCGGGCATGCGAGGGTCACTCACCGTGAGGAGTGAAAAAGACCGGACCGCCCCTGAGGGCGGTCCGGCCATGCGGGATGGCGCCGGGTGTCATCCGACGGACGAGTAGGCCACCACACCCCGCAGCAACTGCTCCACCGCCTTGCGGGCGGACTTCGCGACGGTCGAGCCCTCGGTGGGGGCCGCCGCGGAGATCTGCCCCAGCACGTCGATGACCTGCTTGCACCAGCGCACGAAGTCGCCGGCCGGCATCTCCGCCTCGCGCAGCACCTCGTCCAGCCCCTTGCCCGAGGCCCACATGTAGGCGGCCCAGGCGAAGCCGAGGTCGGGCTCGCGCTGTCCGACGCCTTCCGTCTGGTTGATCCGGAAGTCCTCCTCCACGGCGTCCAGCCGGCCCCAGATCCGGACCATCTCGCCGAGCGCGGCCTTCGCCCTGCCGGACGGCAGCTTGGGCGCCATGGCGTCGTCGCCGACCCGCGCCTCGTACACCAGCGCCGAGACACAGGCCGCCAGTTCGGCCGGGCCGAGGTCCTCCCAGACGCCCTCGCGCAGGCACTCGCTGGCCAGCAGGTCGAGCTCGCCGTAGAGCCGGGCCAGCCGCTTGCCGTGCTCGGTGACCTCGTCGCCGCGCAGGTAGTCCAGTTCGGTCAGCAGCGCCACGATCCGGTCGAAGGTGCGCGCGATGGTGTTCGTGCGGCCCTCGATCCGGCGCTCCAGCTGCGAGGTGTCGCGCATCAGCCGGTGGTACCGCTCGGCCCAGCGGGCGTGGTCCTCCCGGTCGTCGCAGCCGTGGCAGGGGTGGGCCCTGATCGCCGTGCGCAGCCGGGCGATCTCGCGGTCGTCGGCGGCCTGCGAGCGCTTCTTGCGGGCCCGCTCCGGCGGGATGTGCCCGGCCTTGGTGCGCAGCGCGGAGGCGAGGTCCCGGCGGGACTGCGGGGAGCGCGGGTTGAAGGACTTCGGGATGCGCATCCGGTCCAGCGCCTCCACCGGCACCGGGAAGTCCATCGACGCCAGCCGCTTGACCTGACGCTCGGCGGTCAGCACCAGCGGGCGCGGGCCGTCCTGGTGGTCGAAGCCGCGGTGGCCGTTGGAACGGCCGGCCGGCAGGCCCGGGTCGAGCACCAGCGCCAGGCCGGCGTACTTGCCCGTGGGCACGTGGATCACGTCGCCCGGCTTGAGCCGTTCCAGGGCGACCGCGGCCTCCGCGCGACGGCTGGCCGCGCCCTGCCGGGCCAGCTCGGTCTCCCGGTCCTTGAGTTCGCGGCGCAGCCGCGCGTACTCCTCGAAGTCGCCGAGGTGGCAGGTCATGGAGGCCTTGTAGCCCTCCAGGCCCTCCTCGTTGCGCTGCACCTGACGGGAGATGCCGACGACCGACTTGTCGGCCTGGAACTGCGCGAAGGAGGTCTCCAGCAGCTCGCGCGAGCGGTGCCGGCCGAACTGCTCGACCAGGTTGACCGCCATGTTGTACGACGGCTTGAAGCTGGAGCGCAGCGGATAGGTGCGGGTGCCCGCGAGCCCGGCCAGGTGCTCCGGGCTCATGCCGCGCTGCCAGAGCACCACGGCGTGGCCCTCGACATCGATGCCACGTCGTCCCGCGCGGCCGGTGAGCTGCGTGTACTCGCCCGGCGTGATGTCGGCGTGCTGCTCGCCGTTCCACTTGACGAGCTTCTCCAGCACCACCGAGCGGGCGGGCATGTTGATGCCGAGCGCGAGGGTCTCGGTCGCGAACACGGCCTTGACGAGACCGCGTACGAACAGTTCCTCCACGACCTCCTTGAAGGTCGGCAGCATGCCCGCGTGGTGGGCGGCGATGCCGCGCTCCAGGCCCTCGAGCCACTCGTAGTAGCCGAGGACGTGCAGGTCCTCGGTGGGGATGGCGGCGGTGCGCTCCTCGACCAGCGCGCGGACCTTCTCCCGCGCCTCCTCGTCGTTGAGCCGCAGACCCGCGTACAGGCACTGCTGGACGGCGGCCTCGCAGGCGGCCCGGCTGAAGATGAAGGTGATCGCGGGCAGCAGCCCCTCGGCGTCGAGGCGCTCGATGACCTCCGGCCGGCCCGGCGTCCACACCCGGGAGCGCTGTCTGCGCTCCCGCTCCCGGTCGGCCTCGCGCATCGCGCGGCCGCGCCTGCGGTCCTGGTACGACGGCCGGCTCGCCTCCATGCGGGCCAGCCGGACGAGGTCGGGGTTGACGGCCTTGCGGTGGCCCTCGCCCTCCTCGAACAGGTCGTACATCCGGCGCCCGGCGAGCACGTGCTGGAACAGCGGCACGGGCCGGTGCTCGGAGACGATCACCTCGGTGTCGCCGCGGACGGTGTCCAGCCAGTCGCCGAACTCCTCGGCGTTGGACACGGTCGCGGACAGCGACACCAGGGTCACCGACTCGGGCAGGTGGATGATCACCTCTTCCCAGACGGCGCCGCGGAAGCGGTCGGAGAGGTAGTGCACCTCGTCCATGACCACGTAGCCGAGGCCGAGGAGGGTCTGGGAGCCCGCGTACAGCATGTTCCGCAGCACCTCCGTGGTCATCACGACCACGGGGGCGTCGGAGTTGACGCTGTTGTCGCCGGTGAGCAGGCCCACCTGCTCGGAGCCGTAGCGCCGGCACAGGTCGGCGTACTTCTGGTTCGACAGCGCCTTGATGGGTGTCGTGTAGAAGCACTTCTTGCCCTGCAGCAGGGCGAGGTGGACGGCGAACTCGCCGACGATCGTCTTGCCCGAACCGGTGGGGGCGGCCACCAGCACGCCCTTCCCCGCCTCGAGCGCCTGGCAGGCCTCGATCTGGAAGGGGTCGAGGCCGAAGTCGTACATCTCGCGGAAGGACGCGAGCGCGGTGGCCTGCTCGGCTGCCCGTCGCCGGGCTGCCGCGTACCGCTCGGCCGGTGAGAGGTCCTCTGTCATCGTGCTTTCGAGCGTACCGGGCCCCACCGACAACAGGACGATCATTATCCGGAACGTGCGCTGATCGACAAAGACGGCTGCCCCCGCCGGTCAGGGCGGGGGCAGCCGTCGTGCGCGATGCGGTGGGCCTCAGGTCACGTCGTCGTAGCCGTTGACCCGGTCCGTGGTCGTCTGCTCGGGCAGCCGGCCGGCGGAGACGGGCTCGACCTCGCCGATGGCCTCGGGGGTGAGGTCCAGCTCGGACGCCTCGTCGTCGCCCGGGCCGTCGGCCGCGCGGCGGGCCCGGCGCCGGTCGTTGATCAGCGCGATGGCCACGGCGATGAAGTACAGACCCCAGATCGGCGCCGCGAGCGCCAGCATCGTCATCGGGTCCGGGCTGGGCGTGGCCACCGCAGCGAAGGCGGTGATGCCGACGACCATGCCGCGCCACCAGCCCAGCATCCGGCCGCCGGACAGCACGCCGGTGAGGTTGAGCATGACCAGCAGCAGGGGCATCTCGAAGGCGAGGCCGAAGACGACGACCATGCGCGTGACGAGGTCGAGCAGGTCGTCCAGCGGCAGCAGGTTCTCGGCGCCGGACGGCGTCAGGTCGATCATCACCCGGGCCGTGGTGGGCAGCACGTGGAAGGCGAGGTAGCCGCCGCCGAGGAACAGCGGGAAGCCGAAACCGACGAACGCGTAGGCGTACTTCTTCTCGGTGCGGTGCAGGCCCGGGGCGACGAACGCCCAGAGCTGGTACAGCCAGACCGGCGACGCGAGCACGACGCCGGTCATCAGCGAGACCTTCAGCGCCAGGGTGAACGGTGCGAGCAGGCCGCTGACCGTGATGTGCGCACAGTGGACGTTCTTCGAGGACGCCAGCTCACCGAAGGACTGGTGGCAGCCGATCTGGTCCAGCACCGGCTCGGTGATGAAGTTGATGATGTCCCTGTAGAAGAACGCCGCCACGATCGTGACGAGCACGATCGCCAGGACACCCTTCGCGAGCCGGTTGCGCAGCTCACGCAAGTGATCCGCGAGCGGCATCCGCCCCTCGGGATCCTTCTCCTTCTTGCGGGCAGACTTGGGCAACCCACATCCTCATCTCGTGCAGCGGACCGGACCGACCCGGCCCTCGCGTCAGCGCTGGGTGGTGTCCGTCGGCTCGTTGACCGGGCGCGAGCTGGTCACGTCGCCGGGGGCGGCCTGGATCGTGCGCTGCGCCGGAGCGGGGTCCTCGGTGGACTGGGCGGTGCCGGCGGGCTGCTTACCCTCGTCCTTCATCGCCTTGGCCTCGCTCTTGAGGATGCGAGCGGACTTGCCCAGCGAGCGCGCCATGTCCGGGAGCTTCTTGGAACCGAACACGAGGACGATGACCAGGACGAGGAGCAGCAGGTGCCACGGCTCAAGTCCGTTGCGGAACATAAATCTTCACCTTCTCACCGAGGCGGGCATGTCCGACAGGTCAGACACTTGTCCGAACGTCTTGCTGGCTGCGATCGTAACGCGTCGGGGTGAACGCGGGACAATCCCCGGGCGTACTCCTGCTCTGCGGACCGCGCCTCATTTCCGGGCCGCGACCAGCAGCGTACCTGGCTGGGTGGCAAAGGTGACAGAGTGGTGTGACCGACCGCGCACGCCCATGCGCCGACGAGGATCCCGGACCGGCCGCGCCCGCCGGAGGCGGGCCGCGCTCAGAGTGTGTCGACGGCCCGGGCCGTGCTCACCGCCGCCCGCTCCAGGTCCTCGGCCGCCCGGTTGATGCGGCGCGCGGAGTCCGCCACCTGCTGCCCGAGGCGCCTCGCCTCCAGGAACACCCGGACGGCGAGCACCCCCAGGACGGCGAGACCCAGGAAACCCACGGCTACCGCGAACATCGGCCAGAACATGAGCCGAGCCTAGACGGTCCTACACCGTGGAGTGCAGCCGCAGGGTACGGACGCCGCCGCCGGTGAGCAGCTCGACGATGCGCTCCCCCGCGGGCTTGCGCACCGCGACCCCGCAGTCGGGGCAGGTGAAGGAGTAGAACGTGGTCCGGCTCGACGCGCCGATGGCCAGGCGCAGGGCGCCCGCGGCGAGCTCGAACCGGCCCCGGCAGTCCGGGCAGCCGGCCCGGAACATCACCGGGACGACTCTTCTCATCCCGGCGAAGGCCGCCGCCGCCGTCATTTCCCGCGGACCCCTCGCACCGGACACCGGAGACTCGCTCAACGCCCTAGCTCCTCTTTTCCTGGTCGTCCTGCCCGCCCCCGGCACCGCGGCCCGTGCCCGGCCGGCCCTCGTACGCCGCCAGTGCGTCGCGGGCCGCCCGGCGGGCGCTGTCGGCCAGTTCGGGCGGTGAGACGATCCGGCCGTCGCGGCCGAGGCGCAGGGCCAGCCGGCGCAGGGAGGCCGGGTCGGGGGTGCGCAGAGTGATACGCAGCCCGCCGTCGGGAAGCTCATCGGCGCTGTCGTGCGGGTAGTACTCGGCGACCCAGCGGCCGCCGGGGCCGACCTCGATCACGACCTCCGGGTCCTCGGCGGCCGGCTGGACCAGGGCCTCGGACAGGTCCCGCAGTTCTATCTCCGGGGGCGCCGAGGGCTCGTCGAGGATCCTGATCTCCGCGACCCGGTCGAGCCGGAAGGTGCGCCGGGCCTCGGAGCGGCGGCACCACGCCTCGACGTAGGTGTGGCCGACGCTGACCAGGCGGATGGGGTCGATCTCGCGCTCGGTGACCTCGTCGCGCGCCGGCGAGTAGTAGCGGATCCACAGCCGGCGGCGCTCGGAGATGGCCCGGTCGACGTCGGCGAAGACGCCGCCCTCGGACTCGAAGGTCACCGAGAGCCGGGCGCTGGCGCCGGCCGCCTCGCCGGCCGCCGTCTCCACCTTGGCCGTCGCCCGCAGCAGCGCCTGCCGGTCGCTCTCGCGCAGGCCGGGCAGCGTGGACACGGCGCGGGCGGCCACCAGCAGGGCCGTGGCCTCGTCGGCGGCGAGCCGCAGCGGCTCGGCCGCCTCCTCGCCGAGCGCCGCCGGGTTGTGCCACCAGATGCGCTCGCCGTCGGTGTCGATGTCGAGCAGGTCGCCGCCGCGGAAGCTGGTGCCGCACATGGGCAGCAGATCGAGGTCGGAGACCAGTTCGTCCTCGGTGATGCCGAAGGCGCGCGCGACGTCGGCGATCCGCGCGCCGGGGCGCTCCCTGAGGTAGGTGACCAGCGAGAGCATCCGCCGGGTCTGGTCGATGGCGTTCACGGGCCTGACCGGTTTGCCTGCCATGGTTGTGCTCCGCTCCCCCTCAGCCCTTGGCCACGGCACGCAGCCGGTCCACCACGTCGGCCCGCAGCTCGGCCGGCTCCAGCACGACCACGTCCGGGCCGAACTCCACCAGCCAGGCGTCCAGGCCGTGCCCGTACGGGATCTCCAACTCGTCCCAGCCGTCGCCCAGTTCCCGCACCCCGGTGGCCTTCGCCCGCAGCGGGTAGCCGGCGCCGGTGCGCAGCCGGATCAGCGCCGTGCCGTCGGCGATCTCGCCGGCCCAGCTCGCGACGGTCTCCCGGACGGTGACGACGTCGGGGACGGGCGCGGTGAAGGCCGCCCCGCGGGAGCGGACCCGGCCGGTGATGCGGGACAGCCGGAAGACCCGCTCGGCGCCCCGGTCGCGGTCCCAGCCGGCCAGGTACCAGTGGCCGCGCCAGCACTCCAGCGCCCACGGCTCGACGTGCCGGGGCTCGGGGTGCACGGCGGAGGCCTTGCGGTACTCGAAGACCACCGGGCGGCGGTCGCGGCACGCGAGCATCAGCGGCTCGAAGGCGGCCTCGTGCACGGGGATGCGCGGTTCGAGGGCGCCGTGCGCCTCGTAGGGGTCGACGTCCTCGGGCAGGCCGGCCGCGCGGAGCTTCTGCAGGGCGCCGCTGGCCGCGCCGGCCAGCCGGGCCTGCTGCCAGACCTTGGCGGCCAGGCCGAGGGCGGCGGCCTCCTCGGCGTCGAGGGTGATCGGCGGCAGCCGGTTGCTGTCGCGGCGGGCGAGGTAGCCCACCTCGCCGTCCAGGTTCTCGACGGTCTCGATGACCAGGCCCAGTTCGCGCAGGTCGTCCTTGTCGCGCTCGAACATCCGGTTGAAGGAGTCGTCGCTGCCCGCCGTGCCCCTCTCCGGCCGCGACGCCTCGACGTAGGCCTCGATGGAGTCGCGCAGCTCACGCTTGCTGAGCGGCCGCCGGGTCCCGAGCAGGCACAGCGCGAGGTTCATCAGCCGCTCGGCCTTGGCAATGGCCATCGACGCCCTTCACCTTCCCTATGGTGCTTACGGACGATGACCGTACCGCCCCGCCGGTGCGGGGCAAAGCCGAGGGCCCACGCCCGGACAGGCGTGGGCCCCAGGTGATCGGGTCCGGTCGGATCCCGTCAGCAGGCTGTACGACGATCAGACCGCGACCAGGTCGACCACGAAGATCAGGGTCTCGCCGGGCTGGATCGCCGGGGTCGGGCTCTGGTCGCCGTAGGCGAGGTGCGCCGGGATGGTCAGCTGGCGGCGGCCACCGACCTTCATGCCCTGCACGCCCAGGTCCCAGCCCTTGATGACACGGCCGCCACCCAGCGGGAAGCGGAACGGGGTGCCGCGGTTCCAGCTGGCGTCGAACTCCTCGCCGGTGCTGAAGGCGACGCCGACGTAGTGGACGGTGACGGTCTGACCCGCCTGCGCCACCTCGCCGTCGCCCTCCCAGATGTCCTTGATCTCGAGGTCCGCCGGCGGCTCGCCGCCCGGGAAGTCGATCTCGGGCTTCTCGATGCTCACGTCAAAAGCTCCTGCTTGTGTACGACACGGAACACGGACAGTCTGTCATCTTCGCAGGTCTGGCGGTGCCGGGGCGGCCGCGCCACGGACCCCGCTACATCGCGGCGAGGATGTCCACCGAGAACACCAGCGTGGAGCCCTTCTTGATGGCACCGCCGCTCGGCGGGTTGTTCCCGTAGGCCAGGTCCGGCGGGACGACGACCAGGACCCTGCTGCCCACCTTCTTGCCGGTCAGTCCCTGCGGCAGCCCCTTGACGACCTGCCGCATCTGCTCCAGCGAGAACTGGCTGAGCCGGCCGGAGCCGTACGTCTGCTCGAAGGGCTTGCCGCTGTCCCAGACGACGCCCTTGAACTGGCACAGGATCGCCTGGTCCGCCTTCAGCTCGGGACCGTCGCCCTCCAGGACGTAGGCCGACACCAGCTTCTTCGGCGGGGCGGTCTTCGGGACGCTGATCGAGGGGGCCTGGCCGTCGGTGTTGGTGCCGACCTTCGGCAGGGCGGCGTCGGTCTGCGGGACCTGCGTGCCCTTGGCGGAGCTCTTGGAGTTGAAGGAGTCGATCACGTCGATGACGAAGACCAGGGTGTCGGTGCCCTTGATGCCCGCCTGCGCGTTCCCGGACTTGCCGTAGCCCCAGGTGGGCGGGACGGCGATCTGGACCCGGCTGCCGGTCTTCCTGCCCGCGAGGGCGTAGCGCCAGCCGTCGATGATGCTGCCCTGGGCGAGCTGGATGACCAGCGGGCTCTTGCGGTCGTAGGAGTTGTCGAAGACCTTGGCGGTGCTCCAGATCTGGCCCAGGTAGTTGGCCTGGATGAAGTCGTTCTCCGCGACCGTGCGGCCGCTGCCCGCGATCACCGTCTTCACCGCGAGGTCCTTCGACGGCTCGCCCGGCCCCTTCGCGACCGTGGGCTTCTCGTCGAACTTGGTGCCCGCCGTGATCGCGGGCAGCGGCCCGTCCACGATCTTGGGCGGGGGCGGTGCGGACGCCGAGGCCGACGGTGAGGGCGAGGGTGCGGCCTTGCCCGAGTCTGACTTGCCGCCGCCGCATCCGGCGAGCGTGGCGAGCCCGGCGGGCACGGCTGCGAGGAGGAGTGAGCGTCGGCGCACGGAGATGCCTCGTAATCGGTCGATCTTGTGGACTGGCGTGCGCGCAACTCTACGGCGTGACACGGGCGCCGTACGGGAAACGTACGGCGCCCGTGTGGCGCTCCGGCATTCCTGCCCGGAAACGCTTGACTCGTGGGCCTTTCGCTACATTCCGGCGATCAGCTTCTCCACCCGGTCGTCCACCGAACGGAACGGGTCCTTGCACAGGACGGTGCGCTGCGCCTGGTCGTTGAGTTTCAGGTGCACCCAGTCGACCGTGAAGTCACGGCGCTGTTCCTGTGCCCGGCGGATGAAGTCGCCGCGCAGCCGTGCCCGAGTGGTCTGCGGGGGAACCGACTTGCCTTCGAAGATCTTCAAGTCGTTGCAGATCCGGGTGGCTTGGCCCTTCTTCTCCAGCAGGTAGTACAGACCACGACGGCGGTGGATGTCGTGGTAGGCGAGGTCTATCTGGGCGACCCGCGGGTGCGACATGGTCATGTTGTGCTTGGCCCGGTACCGCTCGATGAGCTTGTACTTCATGACCCAGTCGATCTCGGTGCCGATGCGGTCGAGTTCCTCGGTCTCGATCGCGTCGAGGGTGCGGCCCCACAGCTCCAGCACCTGCGCGACGGTGCCGGTGCGGATGCCCCGGCGGTCGCAGAAGTCCACGGCCTTGTCGAAGTACTCGCGCTGCACCTCCAGCGCGGACGCCTCCCGGCCGCTGGCCAGGCGCACCTTGCGCCGGCCGGTGATGTCGTGGCTGACCTCGCGGATCGCCCGGATCGGGTTCTCCAGGGTGAGGTCGCGCATGACGGTGCCCGCCTCGATCATGCGCAGCACCAGGTCGGTGGCGCCGACCTTCAGCAGCATGGTCGTCTCGGACATGTTCGAGTCGCCCACGATGACGTGCAGGCGGCGGTAGCGCTCGGCGTCCGCGTGCGGCTCGTCGCGGGTGTTGATGATGGGCCGGGAGCGGGTCGTCGCCGAGGAGACGCCCTCCCAGATGTGCTCCGCGCGCTGGCTGACGCAGTAGACGGCGCCGCGCGGGGTCTGCAGGACCTTGCCCGCACCGCACAGGAGCTGCCTGGTCACCAGGAAGGGGATGAGAATGTCCGCGAGCCGGGAGAACTCCCCGTGCCGGGCCACCAGATAGTTCTCGTGGCAGCCGTAGGAGTTGCCCGCCGAGTCGGTGTTGTTCTTGAAGAGGTAGACGTCGCCCGCGATTCCCTCCTCGTGCAGGCGTCGTTCCGCGTCCACCAGGAGTCCCTCGAGAATGCGCTCGCCGGCCTTGTCGTGGGTGACCAGTTCGGTCACGTTGTCACATTCGGGTGTCGCGTATTCCGGATGTGATCCCACGTCGAGATAGAGCCGGGCGCCGTTTCGCAGAAAGACATTGCTGCTGCGGCCCCATGACACGACACGGCGGAAGAGGTACCGCGCCACCTCGTCAGGAGACAGGCGGCGCTGTCCCCTGAACGTGCACGTGACGCCGTACTCGTTCTCCAGCCCGAAAATGCGGCGGTCCATGACTGAACATTACGCCCGATCCCCTGAGCTGAAACGGGGTTCGACGGCACGATTTGGATCATTTTCCGATGAAGCCGCAACGACCCCGCCCCGCACGGGAGCTGCGAGGACCCGTCCGGTGGCGAGCAGGACCAGCAGGGACACGGCCCCGGCGGCGGCCGGCAGCGCGAATCCCCACAGCGCGCCACCGGTCTGGACGACCGGCCCCGCCAGGCCCGTTCCGACCGAGGCGCCCACGGTGAACGTCGTCACCAGCCAGGAGAACGCCTCCGTGACGGTGCCGCTCGGCGCGTGCCGGTCGACGATGATGAAGGCGCAGGCGATGCAGGGCGCGAGGAAGACTCCGGCGACCAGGGTGAGCAGCACCATGGCGACCGTGCCGGGCATCAGGGTGAGCGGCAGGTAACAGACCGCCAGAAGGGCCACCAGGAGCCGCAGTCGCCGTTCGGGGGTGCCGCCCCACTGGCGGGCCCCGTAGACGGTGCCGCCGATGAGCGCCCCGAGGCCGAGCGCGGCCATCAGCCAGCCGTAGACGGCGTCGCCGCCGTGGTCGTCGGCGTAGGGCACGGAGGCGACCGTGATGGAGCCGAGCGCGATGCCGATGAACAGGAAGGCGCCGAGCAGCGCGAGCAGGCCGGGCGAGCGCAGGGCGCCCAGCCAGTGCGCCTCGCGGGGCGCCGAGCGCCACGCGCGCGAGGGCGGCGAGACGACCACCGAGAGGGCGCCGAGGACACCGACGGCGTTCAGCACGAGCAGGGCCGCGCGCTCCGACCACAGCGAGACGCACAGGGTCACCAGCAGCGGGCCGACGGTGAACATGACCTCCTGGGCGATCGCGTCCATGGCGTACGCGGTGTGCACCTGCTCCTCGCGGCGCAGCACGGAGGGCCACAGGGCGCGCAGGCCGCCCTCCAGGGGCGGGGTGAACAGGCCCGCGGCCGCGACGCAGACGTAGGCCAGGGGCAGCGGGTCGGTGCCCAGGAAGGCGAAGGCCGTCATGGCGAGCGCCGCCAGGACGGCGGCCGGCAGCTGCACGCGCGGCTGGCCGTGCAGGTCCACGAGCCGGCCGAGGACCGGCTGGCCGACCGCGTTGGCGACGCCGTACACCGCGGCGAGCGCCCCGGCCAGGCTGTAGGTGCCGCCCTCGGCGCGGACGAACAGCACCAGGGCGATCGCGGCCGTCGCGTTGGGCAGCCGGCCCACCAGCGTGCCGGTCAGCAGCCGGGCCGCGTGTCTCGCCCGGAGGATCTCTAGGTATCCCGCGGCCATGCCCGCCTCCAAGTGTTACGTATAACTTCGCCGCTCATACGTACCATGTGCGCTGTTCACGCGTCCAGACGAGCGGCAACCCCAAGCAGAGGAGCAGGCCCACGGTGCCACGCAGCAGCACGCGCCCGACCAGCCGTGACGTCGCGCAGGCGGCCGGGGTGTCCCAGGCGGCCGTCTCGCTCGTCCTCGGCGACAAGTGGCGCGGCCGGGTCTCCGAGGCCACCGCCGAGCGGGTCCGCGCGGCCGCGCGCGAGCTGGGCTACCGGCCCAACCTGGCGGCCCGCAACCTGCGCCTGGGCCGCACCCGCACCGTCCTGCTCGTGGTGCCGGCCCTGACGACCGAGTTCTTCGCCGGCGTCTACACCGGCGCGGCACGCGTGGCGGCCCGGCACGGCTTCGGCGTCGTGCTCTACCCCTCCCCCCAGGGCATCGGCCCGGCCCGTGACCCCTTCGCCTCCGCGCAGGCGGCCCTGGACGGCGTCATCGCCTCCTCGATGGCCGCCGACGCCCTCACCGCCATCCGCGGCGACCAGCTCCCGCTGGTCATGCTCGACAGCGATCCCGAGGGCAGCCTGGGCGCCGCGACCGTGAACCTGGACATCGCCGACGGCGTCCGCCAGGTCACCGAGCACCTGCTCGGTCTCGGGCACCGCCGCTTCCTGCACCTCGCGGCCGACGTCCCCTCCTGGACCTTCGAGCTGCGCGCCCGCGAGCTGGCCGCACGGCTGGCCGCCGTCCCCGGCACCGCGATCCGCACGGCCGCCGCGCCGATCTCCATCGACGACGCGGTCGCCGCCGCCGAGGCCGCGCTCACCCGGCCCGGCCCCCGGCCGACCGCCGTGGTCTGCGACGACGACAAACTGGCCGCCGGCGCCTACAAGGCCATACGCCGCCTCGGCCTGCGCGTCCCCGACGACATCTCCGTCACCGGCCTGGACGACCTGGCCCTCGCCACCGCCCTCGACCCGGAGCTCACCACGGTGCGCCTGGACGCCGAGCGGTTCGGTGAACGCGGCATGGAGGCCCTGCTGGCCGTCCTGGACGGCCGGGATCCCGAGGGCGAGGACATCCCGGTCGAACTGGTCGTACGAGGCTCCACGGCCCGAGCGTCCGCGCCGGCCCCCTAGAACGGGCCCACGGCCGAAAGCGACCGACCGCCTGCACGCCACGGCCGGAGGCCGGGCCTGCCGGGAGCCGGGGCTGTCGGGCCTGCCGGAGGCGGGACGGCTGCGGCTGGATGCCTGGCGCAGGGGCGGCTGCGGCGGGACGCCTCCGGCGGAAGGCGGTCTGCCGGCCGTCCGGACCACGGCGCAGCCGCTGCGGCCGGAGCCCCGGGCCCACCGCCGATCAGGCGACGGGACGGCCGCGGCCAAGCGGCGACCGGCTGGCTGCGGGCCGGATGCCCGGCGGCACGGCTCCGGACCCGATGCCCGGCGGAAACGGCGCGGCGGCGGCACGATGCTGGGCGGAAGCGGCACGGCTGCGGTCGGAGGCCGGGGCGCCGGCGGCCGGGGCGCTACGCAGCCGCTGCGGCCGGGGCCCGGGGCGCCGCTGATCAGGTGCGGGGACGGCCGCGGCTAGGCGGCGGCCGGCCGGGGCGCCGCCGGTACCAGGCGGGTCACCGTCTCCTCCAGGCGGGGCAGGGCTCGCTGGCCCGCCAGTGCGGCGAGGATGCCGAGGGCGACGCCCGCCCATGCCACCGGGCCCAGCGGGGTGCAGCCGAACGCGCCGCTCACCCCGGGCGTCTCGATGAGCGCGACCAGGGCCAGCGCCGAGCCCAGCACGGTGAACCGCACCAGCGGGCTGTTCCTGCGGTCCAGCAGGGTCTGGACGAGCTGGGTGCCCACCACCCCGCACAGCGCCATGGTGCTGGACCGGCGCTCCGTCCCCGGCGTGAAGCGGCCCACCAGCCAGGCCGTCAGCGCGCCCACGGACGTGGTCAGCGCCCGGTGCCGGATCTGCCGGACCAGCGGCTCCCCGAGCACCCCGCCGGCCACGTCCTCCGGTGCCCGGGGGCCCGTCTGCCGGCCGGCCTCCTGACCGGCCTTCGGGGTCACCGCCACCGCCATCGCCGGGAACAGGTCCGTGAACAGGTTCACCAGCAGCATCTGCCGCGTCGACAGCGGCGCCCGGCCCGACACCAGCGTCCCCAGCAGCCCGAAGCCCACCTCACCCGCGTTCCCGCCGATCAGGATCGCGATGGCGTCCGCCACGCTGTGCCACAGGGCGCGGCCCTCGCCGACGGCCGCGATCAGGGCGGTCAGGTCCTCGTCCGTCAGGACGATGTCGGCGGCGTTGCGGGCCGCCGCCGAACCGCGGGCGTTGATCCCCACGCCGATGTCGGCCGCCCGGATCGCCGCCGCGTCGTTCGCGCCGTCGCCGACCATGCCGACCACCCGGCCCGCGTCCCGCAGCGCCTCGATGACCTGGAGCTTCTGCTCGGGAGCCACCCGGGCCACCACGGACGCGTCGCGCAGCATCCGCGCCCGGGCCGAGCGGTCCGCCGACGCCAGCTCGTCCCCCGTCACCACCACCGGCTCCTCCGGCCAGCCCAGACCGCGCGCGATGGCGCGCGCCGTCTGCGGGTGGTCCCCGGTGAGCATGACGGGGCGCACCCCGGACTCGTACAGCCCCTGCACCAGCGCCTCGGACGTCTCCCGGGGCACGTCCGACAGGGCCAGCAGCCCCGTGAACCGCAGTCCGCGCAACGGCTCCACCAGGGCCGCCGCCTCGTCCTCGCCGTCGGCCAGCCGCCGTTCGGCCACCGCCAGCACCCGCAGCCCGTCCCCCGCCAGGTCGTGCGCGGCGTCGGAGGCACCCGGCACCAGGTCCTCGCACGCGGGCAGCACGGTCTCCGGCGCGCCCTTCACGACCAGCACCGGGCCGCCGTCGCCCGTCCGGCCCACGGCGGCCGCGTACCCCCGCCCGGCCTCGAAGGGCAGCCCCTCCGACTGCACCCACCCGGGGTCGTCGCCGGCCGCGTCGAGCACCGCCTCGTCGGTGGCGTGCACCGGGCGCTGAGACCCGCCGTTCAGCCGGGGGCAGGCGCGCGCGGCGACCCGTACGGTCTCCTCCACCGCCGCGTCGTCCGCGGCGCGCACCCCGCCTCCGGCGTCCGACGCCCGTACCAGGCGCAGCCGGTTCTCGGTGAGGGTGCCGGTCTTGTCGAAGCAGATCGTGTCCATCCGGCCCAGCGCCTCCAGCGTGCGCGGCGTGCGCACGAGCACGCCGCCACGGCTCAGCCGCCGTGCCGCTGCGAGCTGCGCCACCGTGGCCACCAGCGGCAGCCCCTCGGGCACCGCGGCGACCCCGACGGCCACCCCGCCGCTGACCGCCTCCCGGATCGGCGTACCGCGCAGCAGCGCCACGCCGGTCACCGCCGCGCCGCCCGCGAGCGTCCACGGCAGCGCCTTGCGGGTCAGCTCCTGCAGCCGGGCCTGCACCCCGCCCGCCGGGGGCGTGCGCGCGGCCAGGTGGACGGCGCGGGCGGCCTCCGTACGGTCGCCGGTGTCCACCACCACGGCCCGGGCCTGTCCGGCCACCACCGTCGTGCCCTCGAAGACCATGCAGTGCCGGTCGGCCACCGGCGCGTGCGGTGTCGGATCGGTCTGCTTCTGCACCGGCAGCGACTCGCCCGTCAGCGCGGACTCGTCGACCTCGAGGCCGTCCTCCCAGAGCAGACGCGCGTCCGCCGGGACGACGTCGTCGCCCTTCAGCTCGATCACGTCACCCGGCTCGAGGCGCCCGGCGTCCACCGTGCGGGTGCCGCCCGCGGGCGCCTCGCTCTCCGGCGGCGCCACCCGCGCCTTCTGCTGCTGCTCCGCCACCAGACCGGACAGCGCCCGCTCGGCGCGCAGCCGTTGTACACCCCCCACCAGCGCGTTCAGGTCGAGTGCTCCCACGACGAGCAACGCGTCCACCACCGAGCCGAGGATCGCCGACGCCGCCGAGCCGACCGCCAGCACCGGCGTCAGCGGGTCGTGCAGCTCGCCCCGCACCGCCCGGCCCAGCTCCACCGTCCAGCGCGCCGGGGCGACCGCCGGGTGCCGCGTCACGGCCCGGACGGCGCCCCGCACTCCTTCGCCAGCCCGCCGCAACGGCGTGGGCGTGCCCGCCTCCGACTCCCGTTCCAGCCGTTCGCGCGCCTCCCGCGGGGCCAGTTCGTGCCAGTGCACCCGGGGCCGGGGGTGCGGGGCTCCGGCCGCCGCCACGGACAGCGCCGCCCGTGCCCCGGACAGCAGGGCGCCCGCGGCGCCCACGTCCACCGGCGCGTGCCGCAGGCCCGGCAGCACCGACCGGCGCCCGCGCCCGCCGCCGGACTCGCCGACCGCCACGAGCAGCCCGGAGAGCGCCGCGCCCGAGCGCGCCAGCGTCTGTGAGCGGCGGCCCACCGTGCGGGCCGCCGGGACCGCCGTCAGCAGCCGCCACACGTCCGTCAGACCGTGCAGGGCCAGCACGTCCGCGCCCCACACCACGGCGCCGGCCGGATCGGCCAGCGCCACCGCCACGTCGCTCGCCCGCAGCCCCGCGAGCACGTCCCGTTCCTGCGCCGAGCGCATCCGGGCGACGGTCAGCACCACCCGCTCGTCCTGGCGCAGTTCGTACACCACGTCGTCCAGCGGCCGCCGGGCGTCCACCACCTGGTCGGCCAGTCCCGTGAAGTCCTCCAGCACCGGGTCGTCCACCACGACCACCCGCAGCCCGGCCCGCCGCGCCGCGTCCAGCACCGGCTCCACCCACGGATCGGCCTCGCCGTCCGCGCCGCGCAGCGCACTCGGGTGCAGGACGACCGTGCCCACCAGCTCGAGCTGCCGCAACCGCTCGGGATCGCGCACCAGCACCCCGGAGCGGGCCAGCATGCCCCCCAGCACCGCGTGGAAGGCGGCGGGTCCGTAGCGCGCCGCCTTCGGGGAACCGGCCAGCACCGCCTCCGCGGCCTCCGCCGTGTCGTGCTTGACCAGCAGCGTCGCCAGTGCGCCCAGCACGCTGCCGGTCGCCGCGTGCGACGCGTACTCCTGGGCCGGGGTCACCCGGGGCGCCGGGCGCGGCGCCCCGTCCGCGCCCACGCTCACCCGCTCCGGCAGGCACAGCTCGTCGTGCACGGCGTCGAAGGCGGCGGCCCGGGCCACCGCCTCGGCGAGCTGGCAGCCCCGCAGCGCCCCGTCGAGCACCAGGGACGACGGGGTCTGCCCGGCGCCGTGCGCCGCCGCGTTGGCGCAGGCCAGCGCAAGATCCATGCCCGGCCCGCCGAGCTTCGCGCGCAGGGTGCGCCGGACCCACGGGTTCTCCCGCAGGAACGTCACCGCCGCGGTCACCGCGCGAGGCGACGGCGGCAGCCGCAGCGCGTACGCCGTCAGCGCCGCACCGGCGCCGAGCACATCCGCGGCCAGGGCCGTCGCGGCCACCCGGACCGCCACCGGGTCCGCCGGGTGCGTGATCTCCTCCGGCCCCTCGGGGGCCGCCAGCACGAGACCGTGCCGTTCCGCCAGCTCCTGCGCCCGTTCCAGCACCAGGTCGGCGAACCGCTCCTCGGTGGCCGTCACCACCAGCCGTGCCAGCCCCTCGTCCCAGTAGGCCAGCAGCACGTCCGGGTGTTCCGCGAGGGCCGCCGCCACCTGGCGAGCCACCTGCTCCATGCCGTGCCGCACGGCGGCGGCGTCCGCCGGCCGCAGGGCCAGGTGCTGCCGGGCCCCGGCCCGCCAGCGGTGACCGCCGCCCGGCATCGCGTTGCCGGCGACCCGCGCCACCCGCACCGTGGCGTCCGCCGTGCGGACCCCCGCGCGCGCCGTGCCCGCCGCCAGCCCGGCCGCCGCGCCCACGGCGGGCGCCGCCGCCCGGGCGAGGAGCCTGGGGGCCGCCGGCAGCAGCCGCGCGGCGGCGGAGGGCACCGTGAGCAGTGTGAACGTCATGGGGCATCCTCGGTGGTGTCGTGAGCGGTCGCCGGAGATTCATCGACAAGTCGACTTCGGCGCGGGGAAGGGTCTCCGTCGGGCCCGTCGGCGGGTCGTCAGCGGGTCGTGCGGGTGGGCCGGGCCGTGGGGCCCATCCGGCCGCCCTGCGTCATGCCTCTGACCGGTCCCGGCGCCTTGTGGTGACCGGGCTCCCCGGGCTGCCTGGCGTGGGTCGCCGCCCACACCACGGCCTCGTCGTCCGGGTCCGCCGTGACGCCCTCCGCCTCCCTGCCTGGCCGCCGGTGCCGGGGCCTGCCGGACCGCCCGCCGGGCTGCCCGGCCGGGACGTCGTCCCTCGCCCCGCCGGACCGCTGACGGTCCTCGGGCCGCGCCTGGGTCAGCCACGCGACCGCCGCGCCGGTGGCCGCCACCGGCCACTCCACGACGCCCGCCACGCCGAGCACCCCGGCCCCGGCGTACACGGCCAGCCGCCGGCTCCGCGGCGACACCGCACCCACCTTGTCCAGGGCGCCCTCGGCCACCCGGCCGACCGTCCCCGCGCCGGGCAGCCGGCCCAGCAAGGAGGCCGCGCCCCGCACGGGAGCGGTCAGTACCGAGGACGACTTCCGCTCAGTCATCGCTCACACCTCCGGGACACACGTCTCGCCGTCATCCCCGAGTGCCCACAAGAACGCGGTCATCCCGCCACTACCAGGGAATCGCATCCGCACCAAGAACGCACCGCGCCCCGGCCGGAGGGCCGGGGCGCGGTGGGTCGCCGTGCGCGGCGAAGGCGCGGGCGGAGCCGTCTACTCCTCCTCGGACTCGTCGGAGCTCTCCGCCTCGGTGGCGGCGCCCTCCGCCTCCAGGAGGCGCGAGAGCTGACGGCCGACGATGCGCTTGAACTTGCGCTGCTGCGGGCGCGTACGGTCCAGCACCGCGACCTCGAGGCGCTCGGCGGGGATCTCCCGCTCGCTGCCGTTGGTGTCGCGGGACAGGGCCTGGACGGCCAGCTTCAGGGCTTCCGCCAGCGACATCCCGTCCCGGTGGCGCTGGTCGAGGAAGCCGCTGATCTGCTCCGCGTTGCCGCCCACCGCGACCGAGCCGTGCTCGTCCACGATCGAGCCGTCGTGCGGCAGCCGGTAGATCTGGTCGCCCTCGGGGGTCTCCCCCACCTCGGCGACGACCAGCTCCACCTCGTACGGCTTCTCCGCCGCCGACGAGAAGATGGTGCCCAGGGTCTGCGCGTAGACGTTGGCCAGGCCCCGTGCCGTGACGTCGTCCCGGTCGTAGGTGTAGCCCCGCAGGTCGGCGTAGCGGACGCCGCCGATGCGCAGGTTCTCGTACTCGTTGTACTTGCCGGCGGCCGCGAAGCCGATCCGGTCGTAGATCTCGCTGAACTTGTGCAGCGCGCGGGACGGGTTCTCACCGACGAACACGATGCCGTCGGCGTACTGCAGCACGACCAGGCTGCGGCCACGGGCGATGCCCTTGCGGGCGTACTCCGCCCGGTCGGCCATGGCCTGCTGGGGTGAGACATAGAACGGCGTCGACACCGGTTATCCGTCCCTTTCTGTGATGGTCACTGGATCACCTCGAAAAAGAACCGGCCCGCTCAGAGCAGGGCGGCCTTGGGGCCGTCCGGCTCCTCCAGGCGCCGCTGGAGCACCGAACGGGAGAGCTCCGAGGCCTCGTCCTCGGTCAGCCGGCGGAAGCCGTCCTCGGTGATCACGGTGATGATCGGATAGATCCGGCGGGCGACATCGGGACCACCGGTCGCCGAGTCGTCGTCTGCCGCGTCGTACAGGGCCTGGACCACCAGGGTCGTGGCCTGCTCCTCGGTCAGGTCGTCGCGGAACAGCTTCTTCATCGCGCCGCGCGCGAAGATCGAGCCCGAACCCGTCGCCGAGTAGTTGTGCTCCTCGGAGCGGCCGCCGGTGACGTCGTACGAGAAGATGCGGCCCTTCCCGCGGTCCACGTCGTACCCGGCGAACAGCGGCACCACGGCCAGGCCCTGCATGGCCATGGCGAGGTTGGACCGGATCATCGTCGACAGCCGGTTCGCCTTGCCCTCGAGCGAGAGCTGGGCGCCCTCCACCTTCTCGAAGTGCTCCAGCTCCAGCTGGAAGAGCTTCACCATCTCGACGGCCAGACCGGCGGTGCCGGCGATGCCGACGGCCGAGTACTCGTCCGCCGGGAACACCTTCTCGATGTCCCGCTGGGCGATCACGTTGCCCATCGTGGCCCGGCGGTCACCGGCCAGGACCACGCCCCCCGGGAACGTCACGGCCACGATCGTGGTCCCGTGCGGCGCCTCGACCACGCCCTGCACGGGCGGCAGCTGCCGCTTGCCGGGCAGCAGCTCGGGCTGGTGGTCGGAGAGGAAGTCCATGAAGGAGGAGGACCCTGGCGTCAGGAAGGCAGCTGGTAGACGCCCGGTGCCACGATTGTTGGCTTCCACGAGTTTCCTTCCAGGTAGGCGGCGGCCCGGCGGACGGCGTCGGGGGCGCCCCCCAACTTGCCGATGGCCGAATTGCAGTTGAAGCACAGTACGCCTGGGACCCTACCCCCCTTGCGGCAGTGATCCACATGCGCGGCGGGGGCCTTCGGACAGATCACGTACGCGGGCGGCCGTGCGTCCGCGCCGCACCCCGGGCGCCGCTTTCCCGACGGCCTCCGGGCAGCACCCGGAGGCCGTCTCGCCGCTGCCTGTCCCTCGCGAACGCTCCCCCGCTGCCTTCACTTCGAAGGCGACGCGACCCGAGGCGCTCTTACTCTCCGCCCTTTTGCACGAAGGAGCGCACGAAGTCCTCGGCGTTCTCCTCGAGGACGTCATCGATCTCGTCGAGGACGGAGTCCACGTCGTCGCTCAGCTTCTCGTGCCGCTCCTTGAGGTCCTCGGAGGCCTGCGCGTCCTGCGCCTGCTCCTCGACCTCCTCGGTGGAGCGCGTCGCCTTCTGCTGACCGCCGCCGGTGTCCTTGGTTGCCATAACCCTCACCCCGCTCAGTTCGCCCGACATGGTCGACGGGTCGGCATTCCTGCCGATCGGTGATGATCAGACCCTACAAGCCGGGTCCGACATCGGCCCCGCAGTTTCGACAACGTGCGGGGGCCATCTCGATGATTCCCGGCCGCCGGGGTTTCCACCCTGCCCGCCCGGGACGGTCCGGGTACCCGTGGGAGTACCCGCTGGTCACCCTCATCCGCCGGAGAGGACCCTGACCAGGTCTTCCGCCGTGCGGCAGCGGTCCAACAGCTCCTTGACGTGATTTCGCGTTCCGCGAAGCGGTTCGAGGGTTGGGACGCGCTGGAGGGAGTCCCGGCCCGGCAGGTCGAAGATGACCGAGTCCCAGGAGGCCGCGGCCACGTCGTCCGCGTACTGCTCCAGACAGCGCCCGCGGAAGTAGGCGCGGGTGTCCTCAGGAGGCGTCGTACGGGCCCTGTCGACCTCGGACTCGTCCAGGAGGCGCTTGATGCGGCCGCGGGACGCCAGGCGGTTGTACAGGCCCTTCTCGGCGCGTACGTCGGCGTACTGCAGGTCCACCAGGTGCAGCCGGGCGGCGTCCCAGTCCAGGCCGTCGCGGCGGCGGTAGCCCTCCATGAGCTCCCGCTTGGCGACCCAGTCCAGCTCGCCGGCCAGGCTCATGGGGTCGTTCTCGAGCCGGTTGAGGGTGTCCTCCCAGCGGCTGAGCACGTCCTTGGTCTGGTCGTCGGCGTCCGCCCCGAACCGCTCCTCCACGTACTTGCGCGACAGCTCGTAGTACTCCATCTGCAACTGCACGGCGGTCAGGGTCCGGCCGCTGCGCAGGGTGATGAGCCGCTGCAGCGAGGGGTCGTGGGAGACCTGGTGCAGGGTGCGGACGGGCTGGTCGACCGCGAGGTCCACGGCGATGAAACCGTCCTCGATCATGGACAGGACCAGGGCGGTCGTGCCCAGCTTGAGGTAGGTCGAGATCTCGGAGAGGTTGGCGTCGCCGATGATCACGTGGAGCCTGCGGTACTTCTCCGCGTCGGCGTGCGGCTCGTCGCGCGTGTTGATGATCGGGCGTTTGAGCGTGGTCTCCAGGCCGACCTCGACCTCGAAGTAGTCGGCGCGCTGACTGAGCTGGAAACCGTGCTCGTGGCCGTCCTGTCCGATGCCCACGCGGCCGGCGCCGGTGACCACCTGGCGGGAGACGAAGAAGGGCGTGAGGTGGCGCACGATGTCCGAGAAGGGGGTCTCCCGCTTCATCAGGTAGTTCTCGTGCGTGCCGTACGAGGCGCCCTTGTTGTCGGTGTTGTTCTTGTACAGGTGGATCGGCTGGGCGCCGGGGAGCTGCGCGGCCCGCTCGGCGGCCTCGGCCATGATGCGTTCGCCGGCCTTGTCCCACAGGACCGCGTCGCGCGGGTTGGTGACCTCCGGGGCGCTGTACTCGGGGTGGGCGTGGTCGACGTAGAGGCGCGCGCCGTTGGTGAGGATCACGTTGGCGAGGCCGATGTCCTCGTCGGTGAGCTGGCTGGAGTCGGCGGCCTCGCGGGCGAGGTCGAAGCCTCGCGCGTCCCGTAGCGGGTTCTCCTCCTCGAAGTCCCAGCGGGCCCGGCGGGCCCGGTGCATCGCCGCCGCGTAGGCGTTGACGATCTGGGACGAGGTGAGCATGGCATTGGCGTTGGGGTGACCGGGGACGGAGATGCCGTACTCCGTCTCGATGCCCATTACTCGCCGTACGGTCATGCGGCCCTCCTTGCCCGGCGGCGCCCTCGGTCGTGGGCGCCGCTCACTACCGCTGGCGCTCCGGTGCGTGTGCGGTGCCCGTCCCCGCACTGCGCGACTCGGCGGTAGGAAAGAGCCTAGAACGCCTTTGCGCTGGTGGGGAGATCATTTGCGTCATTGCCTGCTCCGGTCGTGGCCTGAAAAACAGTCGGCTGCGGGTACCCCCGTCGAGGGCACCCGCAGCCGCCCTGCTTCTTACAGGTACTGACCGGTGTTCGCCACCGTGTCGATGGAGCGTCCGGTGTCCGCGCCCTGCTTTCCGGTGATCAGCGTACGGATGTAGACGATCCGTTCGCCCTTCTTTCCGGAGATCCGGGCCCAGTCGTCGGGGTTGGTGGTGTTGGGCAGGTCCTCGTTCTCCTTGAACTCGTCCACGCAGGCCTGGAGGAGATGGGAGACGCGGAGACCCTTCTGGTTCTTCTCCAGGAAGTCCTTGATCGCCATTTTCTTGGCGCGGCCCACGATGTTCTCGATCATGGCACCGGAATTGAAGTCCTTGAAGTAGAGGACTTCCTTGTCGCCGTTGGCGTAGGTGACTTCCAGGAAGCGGTTCTCCTCGGATTCGGCGTACATGTGCTCCACCGCGGTCTGGATCATGCTGCCGACCGTGGTGGCCTTGTCGCCGCCGTGCTCGTCGAGGTCGTCCGTGTGCAGCGGGAGACGCTCGGTGAGGTACTTGCCGAAGATGTCCTTCGCGGCCTCGGCGTCCGGACGCTCGATCTTGATCTTCACGTCGAGACGGCCGGGGCGCAGGATGGCGGGGTCGATCATGTCCTCGCGGTTGGAGGCGCCGATCACGACCACGTTCTGCAGGCCCTCCACACCGTCGATCTCGGCGAGCAGCTGCGGGACGATGGTGTTCTCCACGTCCGAGCTGACACCGGAGCCGCGGGTGCGGAAGAGGGACTCCATCTCGTCGAAGAAGACGATGACGGGGGTGCCCTCGCTGGCCTTCTCGCGCGCACGCTGGAAGACGAGGCGGATCTGCCGCTCGGTCTCGCCGACGTACTTGTTGAGGAGCTCGGGGCCCTTGATGTTGAGGAAGAAGCTCTTGCCGGCGGCCTGGCCGGTCACCTCGGCGACCTTCTTGGCCAGCGAGTTGGCCACGGCCTTGGCGATGAGCGTCTTGCCGCATCCGGGGGGACCGTAGAGCAGGACGCCCTTGGGCGGGCGCAGCTCGTGCTCCTTGAAGAGGTCCGGGTAGAGGTACGGCAGCTCGACCGCGTCGCGGATCGCCTCGATCTGGTTGCCCAGACCGCCGATCTGCTCGTAGCCGATGTCCGGGACCTCTTCGAGGACGAGCTCCTCGACCTCGCTCTTGGGCACGACCTCGTAGACGTAGCCGGAGCGCGGTTCGAGCAGCAGGGCGTCGCCGGGGCGGATGGTGACGTCCAGCAGCGGCTCGGCGAGCCGCACCACCCGCTCCTCGTCGGTGTGCCCCAGTACGAGCGCGCGTTCGCCGTCCTCGAGGATCTCCTTGAGGGTGACGATGTCGCCGACGCTCTCGTACTCCATGGCCTCGACCACGTTGAGCGCTTCGTTGAGCATGACCTCCTGGCCGCGCCTGAGGTCGTCGAGCTCGACGCTCGGGCTCACGTTCACCCGGAGCTTGCGGCCGCCGGTGAAGATGTCGGCGGTGCCGTCCTCGTTGGCCTGCAGGAAGACGCCGAAGCCGGCCGGCGGCTGGGCGAGTCGGTCGACCTCCTCCTTGAGGGCCACGATCTGGTCGCGGGCCTCGCGCAGGGTGTTGGCCAGTCTTTCGTTCTGGGCGGAGACACCGGCCAGGTTCGTCTGCAGCTCGACGATCCGCTCTTCGAGAATCCTCGTGTGCCGCGGAGAGTCGGCGAGCTTGCGTCGCAGGACGGCGATCTCCTGCTCAAGGTAGGCGATCTGCCCGGCCGGGTCGTCGGACCCTCGTCCCGGGCGGATGCCGCGGTTCATGTCGTCGTCGTGGGCTGCCACGGTCCTCACCTCCTCCAAGGGGAGCTGGACGCTTCCAGACCCTACCTGGGTGGGTGTCGATTGAAACCCCTAGATCACAAAGACTGTCAAGGTGTGTCGTCGGTCACCCGGTGCGCTCCCTCTCGCACGGAGGGGATACCCACTCAACGTGATTCAGAAGCCGCTTGTTCCATGTCGGGAACGGTCAAAACCCTTCAGGAGTGGCCTGAGTTGCCCCATCCCGGCCGGTCGCCCGGTACGAGGGCAGCCCGAAGGCCGCTCTGCCGGTCGACGGGCGGTCATCACGCAGAGCGACGGTCCTGACGGTCGGGGTCACGCGCGGGGCGGCCTGAAGTGATCGCCCCGGGGCCCGGGGCTCCCTTCCCCGGTCGGGCGCTGGTACCCGACGGGGCCGGGGAGGAAACCCCCTCCCCCCGCCGGGCAACGGCGGAAACAGGGCGGAGGTAGGGTCGGGATGTCCAACAGCCGCTGGAGCGGACCCGGCCGGCGCGAGCGCCCCCGGGAAGCGCCCGGCGAACCGACGGCAGGAGAGATGACCGTGCAGCAGGAGGCCCCGGGCGGCGAGGCGCTGGAGGTCTGGATCGACCAGGACCTGTGTACCGGCGACGGGATCTGCGCCCAGTACGCCCCGGAGGTGTTCGAGCTGGACATCGACGGGCTGGCGTACGTGAAGGGCGCGGACGACGCGCTGCTGCAGGCCGCGGGGGCGACGACGCCGGTGCCGCTGCCGCTGCTCACGGACGTCGTGGACTCGGCCAGGGAGTGTCCCGGCGAGTGCATCCACGTGCGCCGGGTTTCGGACAGGGTCGAGGTGTACGGCCCCGACGCGGAGTGACGCCGCCCGGGCCGGCCCGGGCGTGAGTCCGGCCGGTTCCGGAGGGTCACGCGCGCGTGCCCGCAGTTCGCCGCGGGGCGTGCGCGCGGGCGCGCGGGCCGGTGGGGCGCCGGAGCGTCACACGCTGTGCGCGACGGTGCCGGTGGAGCGGAGGAACGCGCTGCCGTTCCACCGCCACTTGGCCGGAGTCTTCAGGTCGGGGCAGCAACTGGGCACGTCGGACGACGAGTAGCCGAGCAGGGTGGCGCTGACGGCCCCCTCGTGCAGGGCGAACTCGGTGACGGTGACCCGGTCCTTGGGGTCGACGAGGGTGGCGACCACGCGCGCCGCGCCGCCGTTCCTGCCCCGGGTGAGGACGTAGACGCCGTCCGGCGGGGTGCCCATGGGGGCGTCGCAGTGCACCACCGCGACGGTCTCGGGTATGCCGTCCCCGTCGAGGTCCCCGGTGGCCTTCTTCACCACCAGCGCCTTGACCGGGCCGCAGCTGAGCGGGAAGGCCACGCCCGCGGTGCCGGGCGGCGCGACCGCGGCCGCGGGGGCGGACTCGGCCTCGGTGCCGGGGGCCGGCTGGGCGGCCGTCGCCGAACCGGGCTGCACGACGGAGGACAGGGCGATCACACCGGCCACGGCGGTGGCGGTGGCGACCCAGTGGATGGGCCGGGTGTGCGTGTGGGCGAGCTCCGGAACGGCGGATTGCTGCACTAGGAGTGTCTCCTGTGAGGGCTGTGCCGGTGGGGGGGGTGGCCTGCATGGTGCCACACGTCACAGAGCGAGGGAACGGCGGGGTCGGAACGGGATTCCCGCAGGCGGGCAGCCCGCGCGCGCGGGAGTCACCCGCGCCTCGGTGCCCGGTCAACGCACGGACGCCGTGGCCCAGTTCCCGGTGCCGTCCGGGAGGCGGGTCACGGCGCCCTGTGGCGTCCTGGGACGCGGTGGCTCAGCGGCCGCCGCCGTCGGCGTTCGGTCCGGCGTAGTCCTCGCCGTAGGCGCCCTTGGCGGGGCGGCGGCGGCGCATGGGCGGCTCGACGCCGTCGGCGAGCCGACGGGCGGTGAGCAGGAAGCCGGTGTGGCCGATCATCCGGTGGTCGGGACGGACGGCGAGGCCCTCGATGTGCCAGTTGCGGATCATCGTCTCCCAGGCGGTCGGCTCGTTGAAGGAGCCGATCTCCCGGATGGACTCGACGGTCCGGGCGAGCTGGGTGGTGGTGGCCACGTAGCAGCACAGGATGCCGCCGGGCACGAGGGCCTTGGAGACGGCCTCCAGGCACTCCCAGGGGGCGAGCATGTCGAGGATGACGCGGTCGACGTCGGTGTCGGACAGGTTGTCCTGGAGGTCGCCGACGGTCAGCTGCCAGGCGGGGTGCGGGCCGCCGAAGTAGCGCTCCACGTTCTGCTGGGCGATCTCCGCGAAGTCCTCGCGGCGCTCGTAGGAGTGCAGCATGCCCTGGTCGCCGATGGCGCGCAGCAGGAAGCTGCTGAGCGAGCCCGAGCCGACACCGGCCTCCACGACGCGGGCGCCGGGGAAGATGTCGGCGAAGGCGAGGATCTGCCCCGCGTCCTTCGGGTAGACGACGGCTGCGCCGCGGGGCATGGACAGGACGTAGTCGGGGAGCAGGGGGCGCAGCGCGAGGTAGGCCACGTTGCCGGTGGTGCGGACAACGCTGCCCTCGGGAGCACCGATCAGTTCGTCGTGCGGGAAGGAGCCCTTGTGGGTGTGGAAGTTCTTCCCGGCTTCGAGCGTGAACGTGTAGTGGCGGCCCTTGGGGTCGGTCAGCTGAACCTGGTCCCCGACCTTGAAGGGCCCGCGCCTGCGGGCGGCACCGGTCGGTTCGGACATGTGAACAGACTACCGGCCTTTGCGGGGGCCGCCGACCACCGGACGCGGGGCGGGGAGGCGGGAGGCGCGGGGCCGGGAGGGGGTCAGGAAGCGGGCCGGGCCATGGCCTTGACGAAGGCGCGCTCGACGTCGGCGGCGGAGAGCACGCCGTAGATCTCGCCGGTCTCCTCGACCACGAGGTACTCGGAGGCCGGGGTGGCCCGCAGGGTGTCGAGGAGTTCCTCGCCGGCCAGCTCGGCCGAGACGCGCATGCCGTCGGTGAGCTCCTGGGCGAGACCGCTGACGGCGACCCAGGGGCGGCGGTGCTCGGGCACCCCGACGATGGCGGCCTCGCGGACGAGGGAGAGCGGGTTGCCGTCGGCGTCGACGACGACGAGGGCGCGGGCGCCGGCGGCGTTGGCGCGGCGCAGTGCCTCGGACAGCGGGGTGTCGTTCTCGACCGGCACGGCCCGCCGGGTCAGGGTGCGTGCGCGCAGTTCGGGGAGGTGCTCGCGCAGGCGGGCCATGCGCAGACTGTTGCCGGCGCCGGTCCAGATGATCGCGGCGAGGATGGCGGCGAGCAGGGCGTCGGTGACGGTGTCCATGCCGCTGATGTTCTCGTTGCCGCCGCCGAGGACGCCGGACTGGTTGAGCAGCGGCAGCCCGACGAGGACGGAGATGGCGAGGGCGCGGCCCACCCAGGCGGCGGCGACGGTGCCGCTCATGGGCTTGCCGGTGATCTTCCAGACGACGGCGCGGAGCATGCGGCCGCCGTCCAGGGGGAGGCCGGGCAGCAGGTTGAAGGCGGCCACGATGAGGTTGGAGATCATCAGGCCCGCGAGCAGGACGCCGGGGACGGTGTCGGGCTCGACGGGCTTCATGGCGAGGTAGAAGATCCCGGCCAGGACGAGGGAGAGCAGGGGCCCGACGAAGGCGAGGACGAACTCGCGTCCCGGGGTCTCGGCCTCCTTCTCGATCTCGGAGACGCCGCCGAAGAACTGGAGTTGGATGCGGCGGACCGGGAGCCGGAAGCGGATCGCGGCGACCGTGTGGGCCAGCTCGTGGACCAGTACGGAGGCGTAGAAGGCGACGGCGAAGAACAGCGAGACCAGGTAGCGGGCGGCGCCCAGTTCGGGCAGCACGCGGTCGAGCTGGCCGCCGAAGACCCAGGTGATCAGGGCGGCGACGAGGAACCAGCTCGGCGCGACGTAGACGGGGACGCCGAAGGGGCGTCCCATGAGCAGGCCGCCGCCCGGTTCCTTCGGCCGGGGCCGGGGCGGCTCGCCCTTGGCGATGCCGGCGTGGGCGAGGGAGCGGTGCTCGCCGGACGCGGCCGGTTCGCCCGCTTCGGCGGCGGGGTGGTCCTCGACCGGTGCGGGGCGGCGGCTCTCGGACGGCGTGCCCTCGGCGGGGCCGGGACCGGTGCCGCTGTGCGTGCCGGTGCCGGTGTCCGTGCCGGGGCGGCTGCCGCTGCCCGCCTCGTCGCTGCGGCCTGCGCTCGTGCCGTCACTGCCGGTGCGGCTGCCCGCGTCGGCGGCGGGGCCGTTGTCCGTGGCGGTGCTGCTGCCGGCGCCTGTGCCGTCGTCCGGGCCGGTGCGGCCGCCGGGCGTCGTCTCCGGGTCGGCAGCGGCCGGGTGCGGGGGCTCGGGGCGGGCCGGGTCGGCGGACGGGGGTGCCGGGGCCTCGTGGGGCTCCGGGCCGGGGTGGTCGGTGGGTCCGGTCGCCGGGGCCGCAGGACCCGCGGGGTGCTGGGCCGGCTCGTCGTCGCCGGGCCGCGGCTGCCCGCTCGCGCCGCTCACGTCCACGGTTTCCCCTCGTTCGAAGCGTCTTCCGCTCCTGCCGGGCGGAAGCTCTCGGGTCGATGGTATGCGGCCGTGGTGGTGTGTTCCGCCCCGGCACCCCTTGTCCCTGCCCCGCCGGAGGGTGATCGACGCGGTCGGCGACTGGGTGACTGTCAGTGCCGGGCCGTATGGTCGGGGGTCATGGACAGCAGCATCGAGGACGCGGGGGCCCTGGCGCCGGAGACGGGCGTGGCCGCGGAGGCGGAGCCGGTGGCCGTCGTGGCCCCGGGCGGGGCGCCGGCCGCCGAGGCGGAGGCGTCCGGCGTCGTGACCGGGGCGCCCGGCGTCGTGACCGGGGCGCCCGGCGTCGTGACCGGGGCGTCCGGCCCCGGAGCGGACGGGGGCGTGGCCGTACGGCCGCCGGCGGCGCCCACCTCGCTGTCGCCCTCCCGGGCCGGCGACTTCATGCAGTGCCCGCTGCTGTACCGGTTCCGGGTGATCGACCGGCTGCCGGAGAAGCCGAGCGAGGCGGCGACCCGGGGGACGCTGGTGCACGCCGTGCTGGAGCGGCTGTTCGACGCGCCCGCCGTGGAGCGGACGGCGCCGCGGGCGAAGTCGTTGATCCCGGGCCAGTGGGACCGGCTGCGGGAGAACCGGCCGGAGATCGGCGAGCTGTTCGCCGACGACCCGGACGGCGAGCGGCTGGCCCGCTGGCTGGGCGAGGCCGAGCGGCTGGTGGAGCGCTGGTTCACGCTGGAGGATCCGGCGCGCCTGGAGCCCGCCGAGCGGGAGCTGTTCGTGGAGGCCGAGCTGGACTCGGGCCTGCGGCTGCGCGGGATCATCGACCGGGTCGACGTGGCGCCCACCGGTGAGGTGCGGATCGTCGACTACAAGACGGGCAAGGCGCCGCGCCCGGAGTACGCCGAGGGCGCGCTGTTCCAGATGAAGTTCTACGCGCTGGTGGTGTGGCGGCTGAAGAACGTGGTGCCGCGCCGGCTCCAGCTCGTCTACCTCGGCAGCGGGGACGTGCTGACCTACGACCCGGTCCCCGCCGACCTCGAACGGGTGGAGCGCAAACTGCTCGCCCTGTGGGAGGCGATCCGGCAGGCCACCGAGACCGGTGAGTGGCGGCCCCGGCCGACCAAGCTGTGCGGCTGGTGCGACCACCGGGCGCACTGCCCCGAGTTCGGCGGCACTCCCCCGCCCTATCCGCTGCCCGTGAGGGCGCCCGGATCGCTGCCCGTGGAGCAGGGCAGAATGGGGCCGGACTAGCGAAGGAGTGTCACGTGGCCATCCGCGTCCTACTGGTCGACGACCAGCCCCTGCTGCGTACCGGTTTCCGGATGATCCTGGAGGCCGAGCAGGACATCGCGGTCGTCGGTGAGGCCGGCGACGGCCTGCAGGCCCTCGACCAGGTGCGTGCCCTGCAGCCGGATGTCGTGCTCATGGACATCCGGATGCCGCGGATGGACGGGGTGGAGGCGACCCGGCAGATCACCGGGCCGGGCCGGGACGGTCCGGCGAAGGTGCTGGTGCTGACGACGTTCGACCTCGACGAGTACGTGGTGGAGGCGCTGCGGGCGGGGGCCAGCGGCTTCCTGCTCAAGGACGCGCCCGCCAACGAGCTGGTGCAGGCGATCCGGGTCGTCGCGGGCGGCGAGGCCATGCTGGCGCCGAGCATCACCCGCCGGCTGCTGGACAAGTACGCCACGCATCTGCCGTCCGGCGAGGAGCCGGTGCCGGACACGCTGCACACCCTCACCGACCGTGAGGTGGAGGTGCTCAAGCTGGTGGCGCGCGGGCTGTCCAACGCCGAGATCGCCGCCGACCTGTTCGTCAGCGAGACCACGGTGAAGACGCACGTGGGGCACGTCCTGACGAAGCTGGGCCTCAGGGACCGGGTGCAGGCGGCGGTGTACGCGTACGAGAGCGGCCTGGTGCGTCCGGGCGCGCAGTAGGCCCCGGGCGGCCGGCCGGGTCACGCCGGGTCCGTACGAGACGCGCGAAGGGCGCCCCTCCCGAGCGGGAGGGGCGCCCTTCGTGGCGTCGGGGCTTCGCCGGACTCGGCGTCAGCCGCTCACACCGCGGCCGAGCTCCCAGAGCTGGAGCGTCGAGGAGGAGTTGAGGGCGTAGGCGACACCCGTGATGTTGTCCCGGGCGGCGACGTACTGCTTGCCCTGCCACAGCGGGATGACCGGGACGTCCTCGGCGACGATGTCCTGGATCTGGGTCAGGCTCTTGGAGGCGTTGAGCCGGTCCGCCTCACGACGGGACTGCGGGATCAGCGAGCGCTGGATCTGGCTGTTGGAGTACGGGGACCCGAGGAAGTTGCCCTTGTCGAGGAACGGCGCGACGAAGTTGTCGGCGTCCGGGAAGTCGGGGAACCAACCCATGCCGTAGACGTCGTACTTGCCCTTCATCTCGGCGGGCCGGAAGGTCTCCCACGGGTGGCCCTGGATGGAGACGTCGAACAGGCCGGAGGCGTTGAGCTGCTTCTGCAGGATCTGGAACTCCTGCTTGGTCGCCGAGCCGTAGTGGTCGGTGGTGTAGTGCAGCGTCAGCTTCACCGGGGTGGTGATGCCGGCCTTGGTGAGCAGGTTCCGCGCCTTGGCGGCGCTGGGGTCGCCGTACTTGTTGAAGAACGAGTTGGAGTGGCCGGTCAGGGAGGCCGGGACGAGCGAGTACAGCGCCTCGGCCTGGGTGCCGTAGACCTTGGAGACCAGCTCGCCGCGGTTGACGACCTGGGCGATGGCCTGGCGCACCGCCTTGTCCTTCACGGTGGGCGCGTCGGTGTTGAAGGCGAGGTAGCGGATCTCGAGGCCCGCCATGTCGACCAGGTCGACGTTCGCGTCGGAGCCGCTGTCCAGCTTGTTGATCTGCGCCGGGGACATGGTGCGGGTCATGACGTCGATCTCGCCCTTGTCGATCGCGGCGCCCATGGCGTCCGCGTCGGGGTAGGTGCGCATGACGACCTGGTCGTTGTTCACCGTCACGCTGCCCTTGTAGGAAGGGTTCTTGGTGAAGGTGGCGCTGACGATCGCGTTGTCCTTGACGTCGGCCTTGAAGGTGTAGGGGCCGGAGCCGTCCACCTCGAAGCCGTCGCGCAGCTTGTCCTTGGCGTAGTCCTTGGGGTTGACGATGGCCGCGACCGGGGTGGACAGCTTGTACGGGAAGGTGGCGTCGGCCGTCTTCAGGTGGAAGATGACCTCGCGGTCGCCCTGGGTCTCGACCGTGTCGACGGTGTTGAGCAGGGTGGCGACACCGCTGTCGGCCTTGATGCCACGGGCCCGGTCGATGGAGTACTTGACGTCCGCGGCCGTGACCTTGTCGCCGTCGGCGAACTTCAGCCCCTCACGCAGCTTGCACGCGTAGCGCTCGTTGCCGCTGTCGGTGAAGGAGCAGCTCTCCGCGGCCTCCGGGACCGGGTCGCCCTCACCCTTGGGCTGGGTCATCAGGGTCTGCACCGTCTGGCGCAGGATGTTCCAGGTGCCGACGTCGTAGGCGTAGGCCGGGTCGAGGGGCGCGGGCGCGTCGCTGGTGGCCGTGAACCGGTCCGTGGTACCGACGCCGATGGCGTCGCCGCTCTTGCTCCCGCTGTCGGATCCGCCGCACGCGGCGAGAACCGGCGTGAGCAGGCCGGCCACTGCCGGCAGCACCAAAGTCTTGCGGTTCATGCGGGAGTTTCTCCAGAGCTGTTCGAGTCCGTGTACCCGGCATGCAAGGGTGGTGCGGCGGATCACGGGGTTGCGACGATGTTCTCGCGACGAGATTAGTCCGCGCCCGCAGGAGCACTCACAGGCGCGCGAGTTGAGCCCCCATCACGGAGTGAAACCGGGTGTGGACACACCGAAAACCCGACAGCGGCAGGATTCGTACAGGGTCCCCTCAATCGGGACACAAAGTCGCTCCCCCAGGGCTCGCTCGCGGGTGCTCGGCACACCAAGGCAACGTTGTCGAGGGCACCTGAGGTGGCGAACGTCACATTTTCAACTGGTAGGGCGCTCCGTGGAATTCGGTCGGGCGGCCCGCTCTGGAATTCCACTCGGTGTACTTCCGCGGCAATCCGTCCAGCGGGTCCTGCGGAAGTCTGACGCTGGGTGAACGGTCAGCGCATTTCCGTCATCGGCCGGACATCAGACCACGCAGGAATGTCAGGTCGACCTCCTGGAGGGAGCCGACGACGGTGCGCCGTTCGGCCGGGACGATGGCGGCGACGGAGGGCACGGCGACCACGTGGCAGCCGGCCGCCTCGGCCGCGGCGACGCCCGTCGCGGTGTCCTCGACGACGGCGCATCTCGCCGGGTCCACGCCGAGTCCGGCGGCGGCCAGCAGGTACGGGTCCGGGTAGGGCTTGGTGCGCGAGACCTCGTCGCCGGCGATGGAGAGCCGGAAGTGATGCGGGCCGAGCACGGTCAGCACCCGGTCGATGATGCGCCGGTGGGAGGCGGAGACCAGGGCGGTGGGCACGGCGTGCTCGTGCAGTTCGGCGAGCAGCCGGGCGGCGCCGGGCATCAGCGGCAGGCTGTGCCCGATGCGCTCCTCGAATCCCGCGTTGAGCAGGACCGACAGGTCGGCGAGGGAGATGTCGGCGCCGGTGGCCTCGATCAGGAAGCCGGCGCTGCGGGTCATGGGGCCGCCGACGACGACGTGCCGCCAGGAGTCGTCGAGGGTGTGGCCGAGGGCGCCGAAGACCTCGACCTCGACGTCCCACCAGAAGCCCTCGGTGTCCACGAGGGTGCCGTCCATGTCGAGGAGCACCGCCTGCAGGGCGGAGTCCCCGGCCGCCGGGGTCCGGCCTGCCGGGGTGGTGCCGGGAACGTGGGGAAGGGTTCCGGGCGCGGGGACCGTACTGGTCATCCGGGCACACCTCCTTGAGGGACGACCAGGCCGGCCCCCCGGAACAGGGGAACCGGCCTGCAGTGGACCGACCAGTGTACGACTCCCGCGGGCGAAGCGCCTCGTTTATCACCTGCGTGTCGGGGTACCTCCTGAAACACCCCCGCGCAGGCCAGGGAGCCTTCCGGTGTGCCCGCGCCGGGCCGGCCGCGCCCGCCCCGGTGGGCCGTCGCCCAGCGGTCGGCGGGCCGCCGGGCGACGGGTCAGCGGGCGTTGAAGTACTTGGCCTCCGGGTGGTGGATCACGATCGCGTCCGTGGACTGCTCGGGGTGGAGCTGGAACTCCTCGGAGAGGTGGACTCCGATTCGCTCGGGCCGCAGCAGCTCGGCGATCTTGGCGCGGTCCTCCAGGTCGGGGCAGGCACCGTAGCCGAGGGAGAAGCGGGCCCCGCGGTACTTCAGGGCGAACATGTCCTCCATGGCGGCCGGGTCCTCCCCCGCGTAGCCGAGTTCGGCGCGCACGCGCGCGTGCCAGTACTCGGCCAGTGCCTCGGCCAACTGCACGGACAGGCCGTGCAGTTCGAGGTAGTCGCGGTAGGAGTTGGCCGCGAAGAGCTTCGCCGTCTCCTCGCCGATGCGGGAGCCGACGGTCACCACCTGGAAGCCGACCACGTCGGTCTCGCCGGACTCCTCGGGGCGGAAGAAGTCGGCGAGGCAGAGCCGGCGGCCGCGGCGCTGGCGCGGGAAGGTGAAGCGGGTGCGCTCGTTGCCCCGCTCGTCGAGGATGATCAGGTCGTCGTCCTTGGAGACGCACGGGAAGTAGCCGTGCACCACCGCCGCCTCCAGCAGGTTCTCGGTCTGGAGCCGGTCGAGCAGGCCGCGCAGCCGCGGGCGGCCCTCGGTCTCCACGAGTTCCTCGTACGAGGGCCCGTCACCGGTGCGCGCCTGCTTGAGCCCCCACTGCCCCTTGAACAGCGCGCCCTCGTCGAGCCAGCTCGCGTACTCCTTGAGCTGGATGCCCTTGATGACGCGGGTGTCCCAGAACGGCGGGGTGGGCACGGGGTTGTCGGTGGCGACGTCGGAGCGGACGTGGCCCTCCTCGGGGCGCTCCTCGACCTCGACGGCGGCCGTCGCGCGGACCCGGCGCTGCCGGAGTTCGGGCAGCTGCGCACCGGGCACGCCCCGCTTGACGCCGATCAGGGCGTCCATGAGGCGCAGTCCCTCGAAGGCGTCGCGGGCGTAGCGGACCTCGCCCTCGTAGATCTCGTAGAGGTCCTGTTCCACGTAGGCCCGGGTCAGGGCGGCGCCGCCGAGGATGACCGGGAAGCGGGGGGCGAGGCCGCGCTGATTCAGCTCCTCCAGGTTCTCCTTCATGATCACCGTGGACTTGACCAGGAGGCCGGACATGCCGATCACGTCGGCGCGGTGCTCCTCGGCGGCTTCCAGGATCGCGGAGACCGGCTGCTTGATGCCGAGGTTGACGACGTTGTAGCCGTTGTTGGACAGGATGATGTCGACGAGGTTCTTGCCGATGTCGTGCACGTCGCCGCGCACGGTGGCCAGCACGATGGTGCCCTTGCCCTCGGCGTCCGACTTCTCCATGTGGGGTTCGAGGTGGGCGACGGCGGCCTTCATCACCTCGGCGGACTGCAGGACGAACGGGAGCTGCATCTGGCCGGAGCCGAACAGCTCGCCGACCACCTTCATGCCGTCCAGGAGCGTGTCGTTGACGATGTCCAGGGCGGGCCGGTCCCGCAGCGCCTGGTCCAGGTCCTGCTCCAGGCCGTTGCGCTCGCCGTCGATGATGCGGCGCTTGAGGCGCTCCTCCAGGGGGAGGGCGGCCAGTTCCTCCGCCTTGCCGGCCTTGAGGGACTTGGCGGTGGCGCCCTCGAAGAGCTGCATGAGCTTCTGGAGGGGGTCGTAGCCCTCGCGGCGGCGGTCGTGGATGAGGTCGAGGGCGGTCTGTACCTCTTCCTCGTTGAACCGGGCGATGGGCAGGATCTTGCTGGCGTGCACGATGGCGGAGTCCAGTCCGGCCTTGACGCACTCGTCCAGGAAGACGGAGTTCAGCAGGATGCGGGCGGCCGGGTTGAGCCCGAAGGAGATGTTCGACAGTCCCAGGGTGGTCTGCACGGCCGGGTGGCGCTTCTTCAGCTCGCGGATCGCCTCGATGGTGGCGACGCCGTCCTTGCGGGACTCCTCCTGGCCGGTGCAGATGGTGAAGGTCAGGGTGTCGATGAGGATGTCCTCCTCACGGATGCCCCAGTTCCGGGTGAGGTCGTCGATCAGCCGTTCGGCGATCTCGACCTTCTTCTCGGGCGTGCGGGCCTGGCCCTCCTCGTCGATGGTCAGCGCGATCAGCGCGGCGCCGTGCTCCCTCGCGAGCTCGGTCACCCGGGCGAAGCGGGAGCCGGGGCCCGCGCCGTCCTCGTAGTTCACCGAGTTGATCACGGCGCGGCCGCCGAGCTTCTCCAGGCCCGCCTCGATGACGTCGACCTCGGTCGAGTCCAGCACGATCGGCAGGGTGGAGGCGGTGGCGAAGCGGCCGGCCAGTTCCCGCATGTCCGCGACGCCGTCGCGGCCGACGTAGTCCACGCACAGGTCGAGCATGTGCGCGCCCTCGCGGATCTGCTCGCGGGCGATCTCCACGCAGTCGTCCCAGCGGCCCTCCAGCATGGACTCGCGGAACTTCTTGGAGCCGTTGGCGTTGGTGCGCTCGCCGATGGCCAGGTAGGAGGTGTCCTGCCGGAACGGCACCGACTGGTAGAGGGAGGCGGCGCCCGGCTCGGGGCTTGGCCGGCGCTCGGGCGGGGTCATCCCCTGGACGCGCTCGACGACCTGGCGCAGGTGCTCGGGGGTGGTGCCGCAGCAGCCGCCGACCAGCGACAGACCGTACTCGCGGACGAACGTCTCCTGCGCGTCGGCCAGCTCGGGCGCGGTCAGCGGGTAGTGCGCGCCGTCCTTGCCGAGGACCGGCAGGCCCGCGTTGGGCATGCAGGACAGCGGGATGCGGGCGTTGCGGGCGAGGTAGCGCAGGTGCTCGCTCATCTCGGCCGGCCCGGTGGCGCAGTTCAGGCCGATCATGTCGATGCCGAGCGGTTCCAGCGCGGTCAGCGCCGCGCCGATCTCGGAGCCCAGCAGCATGGTGCCGGTGGTCTCGACGGTGACCGAGACGATGACGGGCAGGTCGAGGCCGAGCGCGGCGAGGCCGCGGCGGGCGCCGAGGACGGCGGCCTTGGTCTGCAGCAGGTCCTGGGTGGTCTCCACGAGCAGCGCGTCGGCACCGCCCGCGACCAGGCCCTCGGCGTTGCTCTGGTAGGCGTCGCGCAGGGTGGTGTAGGGGGCGTGCCCGAGGGTGGGCAGCTTGGTGCCGGGGCCCATGGAGCCGAGCACCCAGCGGGGGCGGCCGTCCTCGGCGGTGAACGCGTCGGCGGCCTCGCGGGCGACCCGGGCGCCGGCCTCGGACAGCTCGTGCACCCGCTCGGCGATGTCGTACTCGCCGAGCGCGGAGTGGTTGGCCCCGAAGGTGTTGGTCTCGACGCAGTCGACGCCCACCGCGAAGTACGCCTCGTGGACCGAGCGGACGATGTCCGGACGGGTGAGGTTCAGGATCTCGTTGCAGCCCTCGAGCTGCTGGAAGTCCTCGAGGGTGGGCTCCTGCGCCTGGAGCATCGTGCCCATGGCACCGTCGGCCACCACCACCCGGGTGGCGAGGGCGTCTCGGAGCGCGGACACACGGGTCCGGCTGTCGGCGGAAGGGGACGTTGGCGACGAGGCCATGAAAGGGCTCCCTGGGATGCGACGGCTGTCGGCTATGCGGCTTCCCCGGTCGGACCGGGCAAGGGGGCACGGCGTCAGAGTAACCGGGAGTGGGCTTGGATGGGCACCGGCGTCCACGAGGCGGACGCGGGTGGCCGCCGGGGAGGACCCGGATGCCACATCCGGGTGCCCCGCGGCGTAACAGGTGTCGACCGAACGTTGGCGGGAGGTCGGCGACGACCGGTAGTGTTCGGCATTGTCGAACACTGTGACTCCATGCGGGTTCGATGGCGGTCGACGGAGACGGAGGCAGGACGGCGATGGCACGGAACATCCAGTCGCTCGAACGGGCGGCCGCGATGCTGCGACTGCTCGCGGGCGGCGAGCGACGGCTCGGCCTCTCGGACATCGCCTCGTCGCTCGGACTCGCCAAGGGCACCGCCCACGGCATCCTGCGCACCCTCCAGCAGGAGGGGTTCGTCGAGCAGGACGACGCCTCCGGCCGCTACCAGCTGGGCGCCGAGCTGCTGCGCCTGGGCACGACCTACCTGGACGTGCACGAGCTGCGGGCGCGGGCGCTGGTGTGGACCGACGACCTGGCCCGGTCCAGCGGGGAGAGCGTGTACCTGGGCGTCCTGCACCAGCAGGGCGTGCTGATCGTGCACCACGTCTTCCGGCCGGACGACAGCCGGCAGGTGCTGGAGATCGGGGCCATGCAGCCGCTGCACTCCACGGCGCTGGGCAAGGTGCTCTCGGCGTACGACCCGGTGGCCCACAGCGAGGCCCTGGAGGCCGACCGCAAGCCGTTCACGGACCGCACCGTGTGCGGGCCCGAGGAGTTCGAGCACCTGCTGGACCTCACGCGCGCGCGTGGCTACGCGGCGGACGTCGAGGAGACCTGGGAGGGCGTGGCCTCGGTGGCCGCCCCCATCCACGACCGGCGCCGGATGCCCGTGGGCTCGGTGGGGATCACCGGGGCCGTGGAGCGGCTGTGCCGGGACGGCGAGCTGCGCCCGGAGCTGATCGCGGCGGTGCGGGACTGCGCCCGCGCGGTCTCGCGCGACCTCGGCGGCGGGCGGTTCTGACCCAGGGGTGACCCGCGCCCTCGAAGCGGGTGACCGACCGGAGACGACCGGGACGCGAGCGGCGTCCCGGTTCTCGCCATACCCTGAAATGGACATATAGGGCGATTAGCTACGTCAGCACACAAAGAGTGATAGTCGGCAGCGATCAATAACGATCCTGTTTTCGATAACAGAACCCTTGACGCATGCGTAAGGCCGCAGCAAGACTCCCGTCCATCGGTCGGCATTGTCGAACACCTACCGGCAATACGCGCTAGAGTGTGACAACGCCAAGGGCCGGATTTCGCTCTCACCCCCGAGGGCGCCAACCCCCGGAGGGACCCGGGGTTCGGCTTCCCTGGACGAAGGACAAAGGAGTCGCGGGTGTCCAGCTCCGACATCTTCATCGGCGAGACCATCGGTACCGCCATACTCATCCTGCTCGGTGGCGGCGTGTGTGCCGCTGTGACGCTGAAGGCCTCCAAGGCCCGTAACGCCGGCTGGCTCGCCATCACCTTCGGGTGGGGTTTCGCCGTTCTGACGGCCGTTTACACCTCGGCACCCCTGTCCGGTGCCCATCTGAACCCGGCCGTGACGCTCGCGCTCGCGATCAAGGACAAGGACTTCAGCAACCTGCCCACGTACTGGGGCGGCCAGCTGCTTGGCGCCATGATCGGCGCGACCCTGGTCTGGCTCGCCTACTACGGCCAGTTCCGTGCCCACCTCACCGACAAGGAGATCGTCGGCGGTCCGGGCGCCCAGGCCACCACGGCCAAGGCCGTCGAGGCCCAGGAGCAGGGTGCCGGCCCGGTCCTCGGCGTCTTCTCCACCGGTCCGGAGATCCGGAACGTGGTGCAGAACCTCGCCACGGAGATCATCGGCACCGTGGTGCTGGTGCTCGCCGTCCTCACGCAGGGCCTGAACGACAAGGGCAACGGCCTGGGCACCCTCGGCGCCCTGGTCACCGCTCTCGTGGTCGTCTCCATCGGCCTCTCCCTCGGCGGCCCGACGGGCTACGCGATCAACCCGGCCCGCGACCTCGGTCCCCGTATCGTCCACGCCCTGCTGCCCCTGCCCAACAAGGGCGGTTCCGACTGGAGCTACGCCTGGATCCCGGTGGTCGGCCCGCTGATCGGCGGCGCGATCGCTGCAGGCATCTACAACGTCGCGTTCGTCTGAGACACCTCACGCGCGCCGTACGTACAGCCCCATCACCACGGATCTCTCAGGAGCACACAGTGACCGACGCCCACACCGCAGGCCCGTTCATCGCGGCCATCGACCAGGGCACGACTTCCTCGCGCTGCATCGTCTTCGACCGGGACGGCCGCATCGTCTCCGTCGACCAGAAGGAGCACGAGCAGATCTTCCCGAAGCCGGGCTGGGTCGAGCACAACGCCAACGAGATCTGGACGAACGTCCAGGAAGTCGTCGCCGGGGCCATCGAGAAGGCCGGCATCACCCGTGACGACATCAAGGCCATCGGCATCACCAACCAGCGCGAGACCACCGTGCTGTGGGACAAGAACACCGGTGAGCCCGTCCACAACGCCATCGTCTGGCAGGACACCCGCACCGACGCCCTCTGCCGCGAGCTGGGGCGCAACGTCGGCCAGGACCGCTTCCGCCGCGAGACGGGCCTGCCGCTGGCCTCGTACTTCGCCGGGCCCAAGGCCCGCTGGCTGCTCGACCACGTCGACGGCCTCCAGGAGCGCGCCGAGGCGGGCGACATCCTCTTCGGCACGATGGACAGCTGGGTCATCTGGAACCTGACCGGCGGCGTCAACGGCGGCAGGCACGTCACCGACGTCACCAACGCGTCCCGCACCATGCTGATGAACCTGCACACCATGCAGTGGGACCCGAAGATCGCCGAGTCCATCGGCGTCCCGCTGGCGATGCTGCCGGAGATCCGCTCCTCCGCCGAGGTCTACGGCGAGATCACCGGCGGCAAGCTGGGCGACCTGCTCGGCGGCATCCCGGTCGCGTCGGCGCTCGGCGACCAGCAGGCGGCCCTGTTCGGCCAGACCTGCTTCTCCGAGGGCGAGACCAAGTCCACCTACGGCACCGGCACCTTCATGGTGATGAACACCGGTGACAAGATCATCAACTCCTACGCGGGCCTGCTGACCACGGTCGGCTACAAGATCGGCGACCAGCCGACGGTGTACGCGCTGGAGGGCTCGATCGCCGTCACCGGCTCCCTGGTGCAGTGGATGCGCGACCAGATGGGCCTGATCTCCACCGCCGCCGAGATCGAGACGCTCGCGCTCTCGGTGGAGGACAACGGCGGCGCCTACTTCGTACCGGCCTTCTCCGGCCTGTTCGCCCCGCACTGGCGCTCCGACGCCCGCGGTGTGATCGCCGGCCTGACCCGGTACGTCACCAAGGCGCACCTGGCCCGCGCGGTTCTGGAGGCCACCGCCTGGCAGACCCGCGAGATCGCCGACGCGATGGTCAAGGACTCCGGCGACGAGCTGGTGGCCCTCAAGGTCGACGGCGGCATGACCTCCAACAACCTGCTGATGCAGACCCTGGCCGACGTCCTGGACGCACCGGTGGTGCGCCCGATGGTCGCCGAGACCACCTGCCTCGGCGCCGCCTACGCCGCCGGTCTCGCCGTCGGCTTCTGGTCCAGCACCGACGAACTGCGCGCCAACTGGCGCCGGGCCGCCGAGTGGACCCCCCAGATGGACGCGGACACCCGCGACCGTGAGTACAAGAACTGGCTCAAGGCCGTCGACCGGACCATGGGCTGGATCGAGGACGAGGACTGAGCGGCCCGGCCCGCCCAGCCAACTCTGACTAGGAGTAAGAACCCGAAATGACCAGTCAGCCCACCCTGCAGTCCGTGCCTGCCCTGGGGACGCACCCCGCCTCCGGCTCCAACCCGAGCCGGGCCGAGACCAGGGAGCAGCTCGCCAAGGCGTCGTACGACCTTCTTGTGATCGGCGGCGGCATCCTGGGCATCTCCACCGCCTGGCACGCCGCGCAGTCCGGACTCAGGGTGGCGCTGGTCGACGCCGGCGACTTCGCCGGTGCCACCTCCTCCGCCTCCTCCAAGCTGCTCCACGGCGGTCTGCGCTACCTGCAGACCGGCGCCGTGAAGCTGGTGGCGGAGAACCACTTCGAGCGCCGTGCGGTCTCCCGCCAGGTGGCCCCCCACCTGGCGAACCCGCTCACCTTCTACCTCCCCGTGTACAAGGGGGGCCCGCACGGCGCGGCGAAGCTCGGGGCGGGCGTCTTCGCCTACTCCGCGCTCTCCGCGTTCGGTGACGGCGTCGGCCACCTGCTCTCGCCCGCCAAGGCGGCGCAGGACGTGCCGGAGCTGCGCACCGAGAACCTCAAGGCCGTGGCCGTCTACGGCGACGACCAGATGAACGACGCGCGCATGGCGCTGATGACGGTCCGCGCGGCCGTCGAGGCGGGCGCGGTCGTCCTCAACCACGCCGAGGTCACCGGCCTGCGCTTCACCAAGGGCCGGGTCACCGGCGCCGACCTGAAGGACCGGACCTCCGGCGACGAGTTCGGCGTCAACGCCCGTCTGGTGCTGAACGCGACCGGCCCCTGGGTCGACCACCTGCGCCGGATGGAGGACCCGGCGGCGGCGCCGTCCATCCGTCTGTCCAAGGGCGCGCACCTGGTGCTCAAGCGCACCGCGCCCTGGAAGGCCGCGCTGGCGACCCCCATCGACAAGTACCGCATCACCTTCGCCCTCCCCTGGGAGGACATGCTGCTGCTCGGCACGACCGACGAGGAGTACGAGGGCGACCCGGCCGACGTGTCGGTCACCGAGAAGGACATAGCCCAGATCCTGGACGAGGCCGCGTTCTCCGTCCGGGACCAGCAGCTCCAGCGCGACCTGATGACCTACGCCTTCGCCGGTCTGCGGGTGCTGCCGGGCGGCCCCGGCGACACCGCCAAGGCCAAGCGCGAGACCGTGGTGACCGAGGGCAGGGGCGGCATGCTGTCCGTCGCGGGCGGCAAGTGGACGACGTTCCGGCACATCGGCCGCACGGTGATGCAGAAGCTGGAGGAGCTGCCGGGCCACCCGCTCGGTGACGACTTCGAGCCGATCTCCTCGCTGCCGAAGAAGCTCCCGCTGCCCGGCGTGGCCAACCCGCGCGCGGTCGCCCACCGCCTGCTGGTGGACCACCCGGCGCCCGGCCCGCGCATGTCGGCCGACACCGCCAAGCACCTCGCCACCCACTACGGCTCGCTGGCCTTCGACATCGCCCGGCTGGCGAACGAGCACCCGGAGCTGGCCGAGCGCGTCCACCCGGACGCCCCGGAGATCTGGGCGCAGGTCGTGTGGGCCCGTGACCACGAGTGGGCCGAGACGACCGACGACGTGCTGCGCCGCCGTACCACGCTGACCATCCGCGGCCTCGCCACGGACGAGGTCCGCGCCAAGGTCCAGGACCTGCTCGACAAGAAGTAGGTCCCGGCCGGCCCCACCCCCTGACCGGGGCCGGAACGGATGAGGGCCGGCTCCTCCCGCACGGGGAGCCGGAGAGACGACAGGGGCGGTTCCACACCGGTGGAGCCGCCCCTGACGCATGTCCGGCGTCGCCGTCAGAGACCGGTCATAGACCCCGCCTCCATTGTCATGAACCTGCGATCCGAAGGGCGGATCGCGGTTCTCATGGAGGTGTGGGATGCACCGCAAGCTCGCCACCGGATTCGCCGCCTCGGCCATGGCCGTCCTGACCGTCACCGCCACCGCCACCGCGGCCACCGCGGCCCCGGCCGACAAGCCCCAGGTGCTCGCGAACTTCACCCAGACCACCGCGTCCAGCTACAACGCCTGGGCCGCCGCCCGCGCCGACCAGGGGGCGTGGGCCGCCTACGCCTTCGACTGGTCCACCGACTACTGCTCCGACTCCCCCGACAACCCGCTCGGCTTCCCCTTCAAGATGTCCTGTGCCCGCCACGACTTCGGCTACCGCAACTACAAGGCGGCCGGCACCTTCAGCGCCAACAAGTCGCGCCTGGACAGCGCCCTGTACGAGGACCTCAAGCGTGTCTGCAACGGCTACAGCGGCGCCACGAAGACCGCCTGCAACAGCACCGCGTGGACCTACTACCAGGCGGTGAAGGCCTTCGGCTGACGCACCGCCACACCTCGGGAACTCCCCGCGGGACACCGCTACGGCCCTGCCGCGATCCGGACGCCCGGACGCGCGGCGGGGCCGCGGCGCGTGCGCCGGGCCCGGGCGGCACCGGCCCGGCCCGAACTGCCCTCGTGGGCGGCGGGCTTCGCCTCACCGCGCGGGCCAGGGGTGTTCCGGGGTGGTGATCGGGGCAGTGATCTCGCATCCCCCGGGCAAGGGGGCTGCGGGCGCCCCCGCGGGACGCCGTAAGGTTGGGACGTCAGGCGAGGGCACGTCGGAAGGAGGCGCTGGGTGATCGAGCTGGAGGGGGTTCCCGAGCTGATCGACCCAGTCATGGTGGCCGCGTTCGAGGGCTGGAACGATGCCGGCGACGCCGCCTCCGCGGCGGTCGCGCATCTGGAACGCGAGTTCAAGGGCGAGGTGTTCGCGGCGCTGGACGCCGAGGACTACTACGACTTCCAGGTGAACCGCCCCACGGTGTTCATGGACGGCGGCGTGCGCAAGATCACGTGGCCGACGACGCGGCTGTCGGTCGTCCGGGTCGGCGGCGACAAGCCGCGCGACCTGGTGCTGGTCCGCGGCATCGAACCGTCCATGCGCTGGCGCTCGTTCTGCAACGAACTGCTCGGCTTCGCGCACGAGCTGGGCGTGGAGCTGGTGGTCGTCCTGGGCGCCCTGCTAGGCGACACCCCGCACACGCGTCCCGTCCCGGTCAGCGGGGTCACCTCGGACGCCGATCTGGCCCGCCGCATGGACCTGGAGGAGACCAAGTACGAGGGCCCGACGGGCATCGTCGGCGTCCTCCAGGAGGCCTGCACGCACGCCGGCGTCCCCGCGGTGTCGCTGTGGGCGGCCGTCCCGCACTACGTCTCCCAGCCACCCAACCCCAAGGCCACCCTGGCGCTGCTGAACCGCCTGGAGGACCTGCTGGACCTGCGCGTCCCGCTGGGCGAGCTGCCCGAGGACGCGCGCGCCTGGCAGGTGGGCGTGGACCAGCTCGCCGCCGAGGACAGCGAGGTCGCCGAGTACGTCCAGACGCTGGAGGAGGCCCGGGACACCGCCGAGCTGCCGGAGGCGTCCGGCGAGGCGATCGCCCGCGAGTTCGAGCGGTACCTGCGGCGCCGGGACGTCAGCCCGCCGGGCGGCCACGCCACGGCGGACGGCGGGGACGGCTCGTACCTGCGGGACACCCCGGGCGCCGGCCGCGCCCGGCCGCCGAAGCCGACCAGGCCGGGGACCTCCGGGGCCGCGGAAGGCGCCCAGGAAGGCGCTCCGGAGGGGACCGGCGAGGACACCCCGGGCGGCGCTCAGGACGGACCGGGCGAGGACGCGCCCGGCGGCGCCCCGGACGGCACGGCGGAGGGCTCCGCGGAGGGCCGCGACGAGCACACACCCGACACGCCGGACACACCTGACGCCCCGGAACGGCCCGAGACCCCGGACACCCCGGAGGACTGAGCACGGCGACGCGGCACGAGTGCCGCGGGAGACGGACGAGGGGCGGTTCCCGTGACGGGAACCGCCCCTCGCCGTACGGACGGCGTCAGGCCGCCGGGCCCGGACCTACAGGGCCACGCCCAGCAGCGCGTCCACGGCGCGGGTCACGACACCGGGCGCGCCCGGGTCGGTGCCGCCCTCGGCCTCCTGGCGGGCCGCCCAGCGGTCCACCGCGGCCAGCGCGGCCGGCGCGTCCAGGTCGTGGGCCAGCGCCTCGCGGATCTCCTCCACGAGCGCGTCCGCGGACGGGCCGTCGGGCCGCGAGACGGCCGCGCGCCAGCGCCCGAGCCGGTCCACCGCGTCACGCAGGACCTGGTCGGTCCACTCCCAGTCGGCGCGGTAGTGGTGGGCGAGCAGGGTCAGCCGGATCGCGGCCGGGTCGACGCCGTCGTGGCGCAGCCGGGAGACGAAGACGAGGTTGCCCTTCGACTTGGACATCTTCTCGCCGTCCAGGGCGACCATGCCGGCGTGGACGTAGGCCTTGGCCATCGGGAACTCGCCGGTGAGCACCTGGGCGTGCGAGGCGCCCATCTCGTGGTGCGGGAAGGCCAGGTCGGAGCCGCCGCCCTGGACGTCGAAGCCCATGCCGAGGTGGTCGAGGGCGATGGCCACGCACTCGATGTGCCAGCCGGGCCGGCCGCGGCCGAGCGAGCCGCCGTCCCAGCTCGGCTCGCCCTCGCGGGCGCTCATCCACAGCATCGGGTCGAGCGGGTTCTTCTTGCCCGGGCGGTCCGGGTCGCCGCCGCGCTCGGCGGACAGCAGCCGCATCGCGGCCGCGTCGAGGTTCGAGACCTGGCCGAAGTGCGGGTCGGACTCGACGGAGAAGTAGATGTCGCCTTCCAGCTCGTAGGCCGCGCCGAGGTCGCGCAGCCGCTCCACGAGCGGGACGATGCCGGGTATCGCCTCGACGGCGCCTATGTAGTGCCGGGGCGGCAGCATCCGCAGGGCGGTCATGTCCTCGCGGAAGAGGGTGGTCTCCTTCTCGGCGAGGGCGACCCAGTCGACGCCGTCCCGCTCCGCGCGCTCCAGCAGCGGATCGTCGACGTCGGTGACGTTCTGGACGTAGTGGACCTGCCGCTTGGTGTCGAGCCACACGCGCTGAACGAGGTCGAACGCGTTGTAGGTCGCCGCGTGACCCATGTGGGTCGCGTCGTACGGCGTGATGCCGCAGACGTAGATACGGGCGACGGGACCGGGGTCGAGGGTGACGAGGCCGCCGGTCGCGGTGTCGTGGATCCTCAGGTCGCGGCCCTGACCAGGCAGGGCGGGGACCTCGGAAGCGGGCCAGGCATGCATGTACATGAGCCTAACCGGCGACGAGCCGCGGATACGAACGGGATCGGGCCGGATGGCCTGTTGTGCCCTCTTGTGGAACTTCCGGCGGTGTGCTCGGGGCGCGCTCAGACGGGCGGCCACGGGATCGCGGGCCACTCCCCGCCCGGCTCCGGGTGCCGTCCGGAGGCCAGCAGCGCGTCGACCCGCGCGCGCGTGGCGTCGAGCTCGGCCGGCGTGATCAGGCCGGCCAGCCGCGCGGCCAGGTCGCCGTCCCCGGCGAGCCTCGCGCGCAGCCCGCCGAGCACCTCGACGGCCTCCGCGGTGAGCGGCTCCCCGGCCCAGCCCCACAGCAGCGTGCGCAGCTTGTCCTCGACGTTGAAGGTGACCCCGTGGTCGATGCCGTAGAGCCGGCCGTCCGGGGTGGGCAGCAGGTGGCCGCCCTTGCGGTCGGCGTTGTTGATCACCGCGTCGAGGACGGCGAGGCGGCGCAGCCGCTCGTCGTCGGCGTGCACCAGCAGCGCGGTGCGGCCCTCGCCGACGTCGGCGAACCCGATCGCCTTCCAGCCGGGTTCCGGCTCCTCGCCGTCGACCAGGGCGAGCAGCTCGGCGTCGGCGCCCACCTCGATCCAGAGCTGGCACATGCCCTCGCCGTACGGCCCGTCGCGCAGCACCGTCGGGGGGACCAGCCCCCAGCCGGTGGCCTCGGAGACCTCGTAGGCGGCCACCTCGCGGCCGGCCAGGGTGCCGTCGGGGAAGTCCCACAGCGGGCGCTCCCCGGCGACGGGCTTGTACACGCAGGTGGCCTCGCGGCCGTCGAGGGCCACGGTGCAGAACAGCGCCGCGTTGGACGCCTCGCGGATCCGGCCGCGCACGGACAGCTCACCGCGGGCCAGCAGCTCCGCGGTGTGCGGGTCGGCCGTCACGCTCCCCGGCGGTATCCGTTCTGGCGCGGGCATACGTGTCCTTCCGGATCGAGCGGGAGGCTGCACAGCGGGCACGGCGGCCGCCCGGCGTTGACGACGTCGAGGGCCCGCTTGGCGAAGGATCGTGCCTGCGCCCCGGTCAGCCGGACCCGCAGCATCGGGGGCCCGTTCTCCTCGTCCTGGAGCAGCCGCTCCTCGGCCTCGGCGAGGTCCTCCTCGGTGTCGGCGTCCAGTTCCACCAGGGCCTGGGCCTCGACGATCATGCGCTGCTCGTCGCCGTCCCAGGCGAGGGCCATGGTGCCGACGCGGAACTCCTCCTCGATGGGGACCTCGAGGGGGCCGGTGTCGGCGATCTCCGAGGGCGCCACGGCGGGGACGGCCGCGCTGCCGCCGCTGCGCCGCACGACCTCGTCCAGCAGTTCGTCCATGCGCTCGGCGAGCGCGGCGACCTGGGTCTTCTCCAGGGCCACGCTGGTCACCCGGGCGCCTGCGGTGGCCTGGAGGAAGAACGTACGGCGTCCGGGCAGTCCGACCGTGCCGGCCACGAAGCGGTCCGGCGGATCGTAGAGGAACACCTGACGGGACACGTCCTGTCTCCATGGGACTCGAGGGTTGCTGCGGTGCTGGCGGTGCGTGCGGTGCGGGCGAGGCGCCGTGCGGACCGCTTCACCCTACTGCGGCCGACGATCACGGTGCGCCCGCACCACCCCCGACCGGTGCGTCTTCCTCGCCGTGTTCCTCGCGCGGGGCGAGAGATGCGAAATCGCCGGTGTCGCCGAGGCGAACGAGGAACGGCCGCAGACGGGTGTAACGGATCGCTGTGATGGAACACGGTTCCACGGAGATCCGCTGGAAGAGGTCGAGATGCAGTCCGAGGGCGTCGGCGACGAGGGACTTGATGATGTCGCCGTGCGAGCACATGAGGTAGACGGCGTCGGCGCCGTGGTCGCGCTCCACGCGCGCGTTCCACTCGCGTACGGCCTCGGCGGCGCGGGTCTGCATGGCCCGCATGGACTCGCCGCCCGGGAAGGCGGCGGCGGTCGGGTGCGCCTGGACGACCTCCATGAGCGGCTCGTCGGCGAGTTCGGCGAGTTTGCGGCCGGACCAGTCGCCGTAGTGGCACTCCCCGATCCGTTCGTCGGTGTGGGAGCGCAGTCCGGGGCGGGCGTCGAGCAGCGGCCGTACGGTTTCCTGGCAGCGCTGCAGGGGGCTGGCGACGACCTCGGAGAGCGGCAGCCCGGCGAGGCGGCCGGGCAGCGCGGCGGCCTGGGCGGCCCCGCGGTCGTCGAGGGCGACGCCGGGGGTCCAGCCGGCGAGCACGCCCGAGGTGTTGGCGGTTGACCGTCCGTGCCTGACGAGGATCAGCGTGGGCATGCGGCCCAGGGTAAGCGCACCACCACAGGCACAGTCGGCCGGACGAAGGGAGAATGCGCTCCGTGATCGTGGATTGCGCGGTGTACCGGCACGGGCACCGCACCGAGGGCCCGGAGGATCTGTCCGACGCGCTGGACGCGGCGCGGGCGGCGGGCGGTTTCGTGTGGATCGGTCTGCACGAGCCGTCGGAGCGGGAGTTCGAGCTGGTCACCCATGAGTTCGGGCTGCATCCGCTGGCCGTCGAGGACGCCCTCAAGGCGCATCAGCGGCCCAAGCTGGAGGTGTACGACGACTCGCTGTTCATGGTGCTCAAGCCGGTGGTGTACGAGCCGGAGAGCGACACCGTCTCGGCCGGCGAGGTCATGGTCTTCGTCGGTGACGCGTTCGTCGTCACGGTCCGGCACGGCGAGGGCGCGCCGCTCGCGGCGGTGCGGCGCCGGCTGGAGGAGGAGCCGGAGATGCTGGGCAAGGGCCCCACGTCGGTGCTGTACGCGATCTCCGACGCCGTGGTGGACCACTACCTGGACGTGGCGACGGAGTTGCAGACGGACCTGGAGGAGCTGGAGGCCGAGGTCTTCCAGCCGGACGGCGGCGGCTCGCGCAACACCGCGTCGCGGATCTACACCTTCAAACGCCAGGTGCTGGAGTTCCGGCGGGCCACCGGTCCGCTGGTGCCGCCGCTGACGCGCCTGGCGGGCACCGGCCAGTTCGGCAGTGGCGTGCCGTTCGTGGACGACAAGGCACGGCCCTTCTTCCGGGACGTGAACGACCACCTAGCGCGCGTGAACGAGTCCGTGGAGAGCCTGGACCGGCTGGTGTCGGACATCCTCAACGCGCATCTGGCGCAGATGAGCGTGCGGCAGAACGACGACATGCGGAAGATCTCGGCGTGGGCGGCGATGGCCGCGGTCCCCACGATGATCGCGGGGATCTACGGCATGAACTTCGACCACATGCCCGAGCTGCACTGGTTGTGGTCCTACCCGGTGGTGATCGTGGTGATGGCCGTCCTGGAAGTGCTGCTGTACCGCCAGTTCAAGCGGCGCGGCTGGCTGTGAGCGCGGCTCACGCGAACTCGGGTCCGGAGGCCGGGGCGGCGGGGCCGGACGGATCGCCGAGGGGGTCGGGGCGGTCCGGCCGGCGCAGGGTCACCATGCGGCGCCGGCCGCCCAGCCGCTCGTAGGCGTACAGGACGTGGATGCCGGCCGCGAGCAGCCGGGACCTGGCCCGGGACCAGCGCAGGATACGGCCCATGTGGGCCATGACGGCGAGGCTGACGTCCCGGTGGACGCGGATCTCGGCGAGCGCGCAGGCGCGCAGGGTGCGCCGGACGAAGCGGCCGTGCCCGGCGGCGGTCAGGCGCAGGAGTTCCTCGTGGGTGTAGGCGAGGTGGTTGTCCTCGTCGTGCGCGATCATCCGCACGGCCCGGCCGATCTCCGGGTCGTCGCCGAACCACCTTTCCAGCAGGCCCATCTGGTCGGCGGCGCGCTGTTCGGTGACCCGGCTGTGCGCGAGGTAGACGATGATGTCGCGGACGGTGAGCGGCTCGTCGCGCCGGAGCCTGTCGTGGGCCAGGCCGATGCCCGCGCGCTCCAGGAGCATCGTGTAGTCGGTCTCCGGCGGGACGGGCACCGGGGCGAGGCCGCGCTTCGTCATCAGGGCGTCGAAGATGCGCCCGTGCTTGTCCTCGTCGGCGCCGTGGCGGGCGATCTTGGGGGCCAGGGCGCGTTCCTCCGCCGGCACCAGCGCGGCGATCCTGCCGTTCTCCCAGCCGCCCTGCGCCTCTCCGCCGGCGGCGACGGAGCAGAAAAGCCGGAACGACCTGTCGTCGGCGAGGATCTCCTGGAACAGTCTCTTGGCCGAAAGCGCCGAGAACATCGATGCCACCTCTCTGCGGGTCCCGCGAAGATCGAGTCAAATCGGGACAGAGTGGTGGCGCAACAGCAGGACGGGCCGGTTCTGCCGAAAGGAGGAGCGCCGGGGTCGTAACCGGGCGGCGCCCGGCGCGTTGTTCCCCGTGACGGCCGTGGCGGGGAAGACCCCCGAGCCCCCACCACGGCCGCGGAAGCCCGTCAGGCGAGGCCCGCGCGCTCCAGGGCCTCGCTGCCGGCCCGCAGGGAGGCCAGCCGCTCGTCGAGGGTGAAGCCGGCGGGGGCGAGGCTGAGGGTGGTGACGCCGGCGGCGGCGTAGGCCTTCATCCGGTCGGCGATGCGCTCCACGGACCCCAGCAGCGTGGTCCGGTCGATGAGGTCCTGCGGGACCGCGGCCGCGGCTCCCTGCTTGTCCCCGGACAGGTACTTCTCCTGGATCTCGGCGGCTTCCTTCTCGTACCCCATGCGCCGGGCGAGCTGGTTGTAGAAGTTCTGCTTGATGCTGCCCATGCCGCCGACGTACAGGGCGGTGTAGGGGCGGAAGGTGTCGGCGAGCCGGGCCACGTCCTTGTCGTCGCCGACGGCCAGCGGCAGGGTCGGGCAGACGTCGAACCCGTCGAGGGTCAGTCCGGCCTTCTCCCGGCCCGCGCGCAGGTGCCTGATCGTGGTCTCCTCCAGGTGCTCGGCGGAGGGGAAGATCAGCAGCGCGCCGTCGGCGATCTCGCCGGTCTGTTCCAGGTTCCTGGGACCGATGGCGGCGATGTAGAGCGGGATGTGCTCACGCTCGGGGTGCACGGTCAGCTTGATCGGCTTGCCCGGGCCGCCGGGCAGCGGCAGCGTCCAGTGCTCGCCCTCGAACGACAGCCGCTCGCGGGTCATCGCCTTGCGCACGATCTCCACGTACTCGCGGGTGCGCGAGAGCGGCTTGTCGAACTTCACGCCGTACCAGCCCTCGGAGACCTGCGGTCCGGAGACCCCGAGGCCCAGCCGGAAGCGCCCCTTGGACAGCGAGTCCAGGGTCGCCGCGGTCATCGCGGTCATGGCCGGCTGCCGGGCCGGGATCTGGAAGATGGCCGAGCCGACGTCGATGCGCTCGGTCTGCGCGGCGACCCAGCTGAGCACCGTGGCCGCGTCGGAGCCGTACGCCTCGGCGGCCCAGCACACGGAGTAGCCCAGCCGCTCGGCCTCCTGTGCCACGGCGAGATTGTCCGCGTCCATCCCGGCGCCCCAGTAGCCGAGGTTGATCCCGAGCTGCATGGCCGATCCCCTTACCCATGAGTAACGTCCTTGGCGGAGACCATAGCGCGGGGGCGGCCCCGACCGGCAGGGCATGCCCGGGATCGGGTGCAGGTCACCCGGTCACGGGTGGTCGATCCGAGTTGTCCACAGGCAACCCACGGCACCAGTTCTGGCCAGTAATCTCGCGCTCATGGAGCAGAGGCATCTCGGCCGCACAGGCCTGCGCGTGTCCCGCATCGGGCTCGGCACCCTCACCTGGGGCCGGGACACCGACGAGCACGACGCCGCGGACATGCTGAAGGCGTTCTGGGAGGCCGGCGGCACCCTCGTCGACACCGCCGACGTGTACGGCGACGGGGAGGCCGAGTACCTGCTCGGACAGCTCATGGACGGCCTGGTGCCGCGCCGGGACCTGGTGATCTCCACGAAGGCGGGCAGCGTCCCCGATCCCGACCGCCGCGTCGACGGCTCCCGCGGCCATCTGCTCGCCGCGCTCGACGCCTCCCTGGCCCGGCTCGGCACGGACCACGTGGACCTGTGGCACGTCCACGCCTACGACCCGGCCACGCCGCTGGAGGAGACCCTCCAGGCGCTCGACCTGGCGGTGAGCAGCGGCCGCGCCCGGTACGCCGGCGTCTCCAACTTCTGCGGCTGGCAGCTCGCCAAGGCGGCGACCTGGCAGCTCGCGGCGCCCGGGGCGCGCACCCGGCTGGCCGGAGCGCAGATGGAGTACTCGCTGCTCCAGCGCGGAGTGGAGCGCGAGGTGCTGCCCGCCGCGCTCGACCTGGGGCTCGGTCTGCTGCCCTCCTCCCCGCTGGGCCGCGGTGTGCTCACCGGCAAGTACCGGCACGCCACTCCCACGGACTCGCGGGGCGCCTCGGAGCAGCTCGCGCCGTTCGTGGAGCCGTATCTGGACGACACCGCGACCCGCATCGTGGACGCGGTGACGACGGCCGCCGACGGGCTCGCGGTCACCCCGCTCCAGGTGGCCCTCGCCTGGGTCAGGGACCGCCCGGGCGTGGCCGCGCCGATCGTCGGCGCGCGCAACGCGCAGCAGCTCGCGGCGGCACTGTCAGTGGAGGCGCTTAGTCTTCCTGACGAGATCTGCCGGGCGCTGGACGATGTGTCGGCGCCCGTGCACCGCTATCCCGATCACGACTGGAGCACGCTGTGAGCACGGAGCCGGAGACCACGGAGGACACCGGGCCCGGGACCCCGGGCATCCCGGAGGGCCCGGACACCTCGGAGGCCCGGGACACCACGGGCACCCCGGACACCGCGGGCACCCCGGACGCCCTCAACGCCCCGGACTCTCCGGCCGCTCCGGAGCGGGACGCGGCGGCCGGCGGGGACCCCGAGGGCGGCGGGGAGCCGGCCGGGGCCGAGGCCCCGGGCGAGGGTGACGGCGCGGCCGGGGACACCGGCACGGCCGGGGGCGAGGGCTCGGGCGACCGGTCCGAGGCGGAGGCCGAGCTGGCCGCGCAGCGGCTCGAGCGGGAACGCATCGAGCGGCGCAAGGCCGAGAAGAAGGCCCCCATCGAGAGCGGCACCAAGCTGAGCGGCTCGGCCGCCGACCTGCTCGCCGCGGTCCGGGCGGTGGAGAGCGGGGCCAAGCCCCTGGCCACGGTCTTCGCCGAGCCCGCGCCCGCCCCGCGCCGCCAGGCCCCGGAGCCGGTGCGGCGCCCCCAGCAGCCCGTGCCGGCCGTGGTGCCGAGCGGGCCCGCCCCCGAGGCCGTCGAGTCCGTACGGCGGGTGCTGGCCCGGGGCGGCGCTCCCGAAGCGCTGGCGCCACAGGTGGCCGCGGCCCTCGGCGAGGCCGCGGGCGACGCGCTCCAGGAGGACCCCTGGCAGCTGCTGCGGATCGGCGGTGTCCGCCCGGAGCAGGCCGACGGGTTCGCACGGGCCCTGCTCGGCGCGGACTGCGGCCCGGACGACGAGCGGCGCGGCCGCGCGCTGACCGTCTGGCTGCTGGAGCAGGCGGCGTCGGCCGGGCACACCGCCCTCGAACTGCCGGCGCTGACCGCCGCGCTCGCCCAGCGGGCCGTACCCGACCCGGACGCCGCCGTGCAGAGCACCCTCGCCGAGGGCGAGGCACTGGCGTTCCAGGACGCGCTGGAGGAACCGGGCGCCCCCGCCCCGCGGCAGGAGGAGGACGGCGAGGAGGAGGAACGCCCGGTCCGGGTCCTCGTCGGCCTGGAGCGGTACGCCCTCGCCGAGGAGAGCCTGGCGGACGGTCTGGCCCGGCTGGTCAACTCGCCCGGGGAGGCCGCGGGCCCGTGGGAGGCGCTCGCGGCCGGGGTCACCGGCGGCGCGGCGGAGCTGGCCCGCGCGGTCGCCGGGCACGGCCTGGTGCTGCACACCGGCGGTGAGGCGGCCCGCGCGGAGCCGGCCGCGCTGCTCGGCGCCGCCCGCGCGGCGGGCCTGCGCGCCTTCGCCGTCTGCCACACCCCCGACGGCCGCCGCCGCCTCGGCGTGCTGCCCGGCGGGGGCGACGACGCCTCGCCGGCCTCGTCGACCGGCACGGTCGCCGGCGTCCTCGCCGGTGCCGAGGGCCCCGGCCGGGACGCGGACGGCGCGCTGGACCTCGATCTGCTGATCGTGCTGGACGCGCCCCAACTGGACGTCGAGAACGCGGCGATGCTGGTCGAGTCGCTGCGCGACGGCGCCCGGCTGGTGCTGAGCGGCGACCCGGCGGTGCTGTGGTCGGCCGGCGCGGGGCGGGTCTTCGCCGACCTGCTGGCGGCCCGCGCCTGCCCGCAGATCGCCTCCCGCACCCCGGACCCCGGCCCGCTGGGTGAACTCGTCTCTGGTGTCGGCGTCGGCGAGCTGAACCAGGTCGAGGCGCCCGGCAAGGAGGTCGTCATCGTGCCGGTGCGGGACGCGGGCGAGGCCGTGCACCGGACCGTGCAGCTCGTCGCGGACTCGGTGCCGCGCGCGTTCGGGGTGCCGCCCGAGCAGACGGTGGTGATCACCCCGGGACACGGCGGTGCCGCCGGCACCCGGGCCCTCAACTCGGCCCTGAAGGAGCGCCTCAACCCGGGGCCCGGCCGCTTCGGCGGGTTCGACCCCGGGGACCGGGTCGCCTACTCCCCCGCCCCGGGCCGCACGGTGCCGGGCCGGGTGGTGACTGCGGACGCGGACGGGCTGCACCTGGAGTGCGCGGGCGCACCGATGGTCGTCCCGCGGGAGCGGGTGGAGCAGCGGGTGCGGCACGGCTGGGCGCTGACGGCGCACCAGGCGGTGGGCGGCCGCTGGCCGGCCGCGGTCGTGGTCCTGCCCGGGGATGCCGCCCAGGCGCTCAGCAGACCGTGGGTGTACACGGCGTTCGGCCGGGCGGAGCGCCACCTGTCAGTGGTGCACGGCGTGGACCAGGCGCTGCCGAAGGCGGTGGCGGAGACGGCGGCGAAGCCCCGTACGACCCGCCTGCAGACGCTGCTGCGCGCCCAGGTACCCGCGGCCGGCTAGGAACGGCGGTGCCGCGCGGACCGCGCGGCACCGCCACCGGCCTCAGCGCCGCGGTCTCACCGCCGGGCGGCCGGCGACCCCTCGCCGCCGTCCGCGTCCTCGCGGTCCTCGCCGTCCTCGATGTCCTCGCCGTCCTCGAATTCGAGGTCGTCGTCCTCGTCGAGGTCGTCGGAGGCGTCCTCGTCGAAGACCGCGCTCACGTCGAACCTGCACACCACCCGCTGCGGGTCGACCTGCTCGAACGGCGCCTCCAGCCACTCACCGGGGTCGGCGGGCTCGTCGGCGGCGGTGACCCAGAGCGTGGAGTCGCCCTCCTCCAGGCCGAACTCCTTGTGCCGGGAGGCGATCTCGTCGGGCTCGAACTCGCCGAACAGGATGCCCAGGGCGCCGGGGACCGTCGCCGCCGCGTCCCCGTCCGCGCCGACGGCCTCCTCGTACTCGGCCGCCTCGACCCGCTGGGCCTGCGCCAGCAGCCGCTGCGGCTCCGCCACCGCGTAGTCGCGCCGGATCAGCACGCTGACGGCGTTCGGCTCCTCGGGCCCGGTGTAGGGCGGCAGTGTGTCGTCCCCGCCGGGGATCTCGAAGGGCGTGACCTCGTCGTAGCGGTCGTAGAGCAGTTCGTCGTACACCTCGGCGGCCGCGGCCAGCTCGTTGAAGGCCTCGTAGACGGCCGGGTCGTCGTCCCCCGTCCTGCGTTCGACCGCCGCAAGGTGGCGGTCGAGCGCGGTCTTGACCGCCTCGGCGGCGGCGCGTACCTCGGCAGCGGTGGGCTGCGCAGCATCAGACATAGTGCAGACGCTATCCGTACCGGGCACCAGCCCGCACAATAGATGCGATGGCGGAATACGAATTTGTCGACGTGTACGTACCTCGCGGGGTGTCCCGCAAGGACGCCACACGTCTGCTGACGGAGCATGCCGAGTACGGACACTGGGAGTTGGACCGACTGAGCCTCATGCGCGACGGCAGCCGCAGGGTGCGGTTGCGCCGGCGGATCATCCGCCAGGTGCGGGCCACGTGGTGACTCAGGACGCGTGAACGGAGCGGGCCCCGCCGTGCGGCGGGGCCCGCTCCGTTCTTCCGTCCGCCCTGCGCGGAAGGTCTTCCGTCCGCCCTACGCGGAGGCGCGGGACTTGCGGTACAGCACCGCGCCGGCGAGCAGCGCGCCCGCGCCAGCCGGCAGCGCCAGACCCAGCGGCACGTCACTGCCGGTGTGCGCGAGCTGAGCCGCGGCCAGGGACTGGTCCGCGCGACCGCCGAGCTGCTTCACCTGGGACGAACCGGTCGTTCCCGACGATCCGGACGGCCCGTGCGGCGCGTGGCCGCCCTGGCCGGGCGTGCCCGGCTGTCCGGGCGTACCGGGGTGTCCGGGGGTGCCGGGCGTACCCGGGTGACCAGGAGTGCCGGGGTGGCCGGGCGTGCCGGGCGTGCCGGGGTGGCCCGGGTGACCGGGATGTCCCGGGTGACCCGGATGACCGGGGTGGCGCGGGCCGCCCGGCTCGTTGGGGCCGCCGGGCGGGGCCTTGTGCCCGCCGCCACCGCCGTTGGCGCAGTCGTTGCCCGTGGCCGGGTTGCCGACACCGATCACGTCGACGCTGTTGCCGCACACGTTGACCGGGACGTCGATCGGTACCTGGACGGTGTTGCCGGAGCCCACACCGGGCGAGCCGCCGGTGTGACCGCCCGCGTGCGAGCCGCCGTGGTGCGAGCCGCCGTGGCCGGAGTCGCCGTACCCCCCGGAGCCGGAGTGGCCGCCGCCGTTGGCGCAGGCGTTTCCGGCGGCCGGGTTGAGCGCCCCGACGACGTTCACCGTGTTGCCGCAGACGTTCACCGGTACATGCACCGGAGCCTGTACGGTGTTGCCGGACAGTACGCCGGGCGAATGGGACGCGGCTCCCACCGCTCCCGAGTCGGCCTGTGCGTAACCGCTCGCCGCGGCGATCACGCCGGTGGCGGCCACCATGGTCATCAGACCCTTGCGGGTGCCCTGTCGCATTTTCTGAATTCCCCCCTGCCTTCGGTTTTCTGTGCGTTTCCGCGAAGAGGAATTCCGCGGAAGAGAAGACCGGTCGGCCTCGGAGCGCATGGCGCGCGCTCCGAGGCCGACGGCTCGAAAAAGACGCCCCTCAGGGAGTCGGCGTCAGTGGTTGACGCAGGTGTTGCCGAAGGCGGGGTTCAGGAGCCCGATCACGCTGATCGTGTTGCCGCACACGTTCACCGGGACGTGGACGGGCACCTGGATGACGTTGCCGGAGACGACGCCGGGCGAGTGCACGGCGGCACCCTGGGCACCCGAGTCGGCGACGGCCAGGCCCGCACCCGCGAGAACCAGACCACCGGTGGCAGCCGCGGCAGCGACGACCTTCTTGATCATTATTCCTCCTAGTAGGCAATGCGACTCCAAGGTGCGGAGTCACATCACCTGTAACGAGGAAGGAGTAATGGAGCTACGAGCTTATCGTCGCATTCACTCTTCTCAGTCGATTTCGCACGGGCGCCCGATTGCCCGGGCCCATGGCGTCACGGCCCATTGCTTCACGACGCGTCGATGAACCGGTCCAGCACCCGGACGCCGAACTTCAGTCCGTCCACCGGAACCCGCTCGTCGACGCCGTGGAACATGCCGGCGAAGTCCAGCTCCGGCGGCAGCTTGAGCGGCGCGAAACCGAATCCGCGGATGCCGAGGTCGTCGAAGGACTTGGCGTCCGTGCCGCCGGAGAGCATGTAGGGGATCGCCTTGGCCGCCGGGTCCTCGGCCAGCAGCGCGGACTGCATGGCCTCGACCAGTGCCCCGTCGAAGCCGGTCTCGACCGCCTTGTCGGCGTGCACGTCCTCGCGGCGGACGTTCGGGCCGAGCAGCCGGTCGAGGTCGGTGAGGAACTCCTCCTCGTGCCCCGGCAGGAACCGTCCGTCGATGTGCGCGGTGGCCTCGCCGGGGATGACGTTGACCTTGTACCCGGCGTTCAGCTGGGTGGGGTTGGCGGTGTTGCTCAGCGTCGCCCCGATGAGCTTGGCGATACCGCCGAGCCTGGCGAGGGTGGACTCCATGTCCTCCGGGTCCAGCTCGGTGCCGAGCGCGTCGCCGAGTTCGTCGAGGAACGCCCGGGTGGTCTTGGTGACCCGTACCGGGAACTTGTGCCGGCCGACCCGGGCGACGGCCTCGGACAGCTCCGTGATGGCGTTGTCCCGGTGGATCATCGACCCGTGCCCGGCGGTCCCGGCCACGGTCAGCTTCATCCAGTGCATGCCCTTCTCGGCCGTCTGGATCAGGTAGAGCCTGCGCTGCTCGCTCACCGTGAAGGAGAAGCCGCCGACCTCGCTGATCGCCTCGGTGACGCCCTCGAAGAGACCGGGGTGGTGGTCGACCAGGTAGCGGGCGCCGTAGGTGCCGCCGGCCTCCTCGTCGGCGAGGAACGCGAGCACGATGTCCCGCGGCGGCCGCCGTCCGGAGCGCATCCGGTCGCGCACGACCGCGAGGGTCATGGCGTCCATGTCCTTCATGTCGACGGCCCCGCGCCCCCACACGCACCCGTCGGCGACCTCGCCCGAGAAGGGGTCGTGGGTCCAGTCGGCGGCGTTGGCCGGCACGACGTCCAGGTGCCCGTGGATCAGCAGCGCGGGCCGCGACGGGTCCTCTCCCTCGATGCGGGCCACGGTGGAGGCGCGCCCGCGGTGCGACTCGAAGACCTGTGGCTCCAGTCCGACCTCGGCGAGCTTCTCGGCGACGTACTCGGCGGCCGCGCGCTCGCACGGCCCCGAGTGGTCGGCGTAGTTGCTGGTGTCGAACCGGATCAGTTCACGGCAGAGGTCCACGACCTCGTCCTCGCCGGTGACGCTCCTGGCCGTGTCCGTCTCGCTCACGCTGCTTCCTCCCGCTGTCCGCTGGTGGTTCTCCTCATCCTCTCCCCGGTACCGCCTCCGGCCCAAGACCGGTCCCGGCCCGTCACACGCCGTTCACGCCCTGCGGGCGCCGGGGACGGGAGGTGATCGGCCACCCCGGAAAGCCTGGTAGTGTTTCCTTCGTCGCCGCGGGGAGAACCCGCACGACAGACACCTTGTCCGGGTGGCGGAATGGCAGACGCGCTAGCTTGAGGTGCTAGTGCCCTTTATCGGGCGTGGGGGTTCAAGTCCCCCCTCGGACACCAGTGAGGCCCCTGCTCAGCAGGGGCCTTTCGCGTGTGCCGGTCGGGTGGGTGCCAGGTGGCCGGTGAACCAGTCGCGGGCCAGTTCGGTGACCCGCTCCAGGGCTCCCGGTTCCGCGAAGAGATGGGTGGCGCCGGGAACGACGTCGAGCCGGCTCTCGCAGCGCAGCAGCCGGGCGCGCGCCGCCCGGTTGAGGTCGAGCACCTGGGTGTCGGCCCCTCCCACGACGAGCAGCGTGGGCGCGGTGACCTCGGGCAGCCGGGGTCCGGCGAGGTCGGGACGGCCGCCGCGGGAGACGACGACGGCGGGGCGTGCCGAGGGTTCGGCGGCGGCCCACAGGGCGGCGGCCGCGCCGGTGCTGGCGCCGAAGTAGCCGATGGCGAGCCCTTCGGTGTCGGGTTCCTCGCGCAGCCAGGCGGTGGCGTCCGCCAGTCGTCCGGCCAGCAGGGCGATGTCGAAGACGTTGGCGCGGTCGCGTTCCTCGTCCTCGGTGAGCAGGTCGAAGAGCAGGGTGCCGAGCCCGGCGCGGTTCAGCCCCTCGGCGACGAACCGGTTGCGCGGGCTGTGCCGGCCACTGCCGCTGCCGTGGGCGAAGGCGACGACCGCGGTGGCGCCGGCGGGCAGGGTGAGCCGGCCGCGCAGCCGTACGGCGCCGGCGGCCACCTCCGCCTCGCGGTCCTCCGGGCCGGTCCCGGCGACCCGGTCGTGGTGTCCGGCGGCCTGCCGCAGACAGGTGGTGACCTCGTCGTCGCCGACCTGGGTGAAGTCGTCGTAGAACTGGCCGATGGCGAGGAAGCCGGCCGGGGTGTGCAGGCACACCAGTTCGTCGGCCTCCTCGCCGAGCCGCCGGGGGAAGTCCTGCGGGGCGACCGGGACGGCGAGCACGACGCGGGCGGCGCCGCGGGCCCGGGCGATCCGGCAGGCGGCGCGGGCGGTGGAGCCGGTGGCGACGCCGTCGTCGACGACCACGACGGTCCGGCCGGCGACGGGTACGGGCGCGTGTGCGTCCCGGTAGCGGCCGGCGCGGCGGCGCAGCACCTCGCGTTCCTGTGCCTCGACCCGCTCCAGGTCCGCGTCGCCGACCCCGGTGGCGTGCCGGACCTCCTGGTTGATCACCCGTACGCCGTCCTCGCCGATGGCGCCCATGCCGAGTTCCGGCTGGTGGGGCACGCCGAGTTTGCGGACCATGCAGATGTCCAGGGGCGCGTCGAGCGCGGCGGCGACGGCGGCGCCGACCGGTACCCCGCCGCGGGGCAGCCCGAGCACCACGACGTCCTGGCCCCGGAGGTACGCGAGCCGTTCGCCGAGCAGCCGTCCCGCTTCGCGCCGGTCGGTGAGGAGCACGGTGGGGCCCCGTCACTCCTGGGACGGCCAGAGCGGAGCGGGGGTCTCCGTCTCGGTCGCCCCGATCGCCTTCATGTCGCCGGCGGCGGCGCGCAGCAGCAGCCGGCCCATGGCCATCAGGGCGCGGCCCGCGGCGAGTTCGTCGCCGATGTCCGCCATGGCCGGGTCGTAGGGGCTGCGGCGGGCCTCCGCGTGGCTCTCCAGGACGTTGTCACCGGTGTCGAGGACGATCCGGGCCGTGGTGTCCGGGTCGTGTTCGGACAGGTAGAGGTTGAGCCGCCATTCCTTCACGGCGGGAGGACGGCTGCTCACGGGTCGGGTCATCGTCCGTCTCTCCTCACTGCGTTGCGAGAAACGGGACGCAGCGGCGCGTCACCCCTTCCACTGTGCACCGCGGCGGCGGCGGGCGCCTCCCCTGGTACGGGCAGAATGTGTGCCATGACCACGCGCTCCTGCCCCTGCGGCCGTCCCGAGTCCTACGACGTGTGCTGCGGCCGCTTCCACGCGGGTACGGCCGCCGCGCCGACCGCCGAGGCGCTGATGCGGTCGCGCTACAGCGCGTTCGTGGTGGGCGACGCGGGTTACCTGCTGCGCACCTGGCATCCGGGGACCCGGCCGGGCCGGCTGGACCTGGACCCGGGGACGCGGTGGACGGGGCTGGAGATCCTGGGCACCACCGACGGGTCCGCGTTCCACCGCACGGGGACCGTCACGTTCCGGGCCTCGTACCGGGGCGGCTCGCTGCACGAGCGCAGCCGGTTCGAGCGGGTGGACGGCGCGTGGGTGTACGTGGACGGGGACTTCCCCGACGAGTGAGCGGGGCGCGGCCGGGGCGCCGCGACCGGGACGCCGTGACTAGGGCGCCAGGATCTCCAGTTCCTGGAGGGCTCCCTCGGTGATCTCGCGGGTCAGCCGTTCGGCGCGGACGGCGTCGCGCTCGCGGACCGCTTCGGCGACCTGCACGTGCAGGGTGACGGCGGCGGGGTCGGGGTCCTCGAACATGACCTCGTGGTGGGTGCGGCCGGCCAGCACCTCGGCGACGACGTCGCCGAGGCGGGCGAACATCTCGTTGCCCGACGCCATGAGGATGACGCGGTGGAAGGCCACGTCGTGGACCAGGTACTCCTCCAGCCGGTGGCCGCGGGAGTTGGCGACCATGCCCAGCGCGCACGCGGTGAGTTCGGCGCACTGCTCGGCCGTGGCGTGCCGGGCGGTGAGGCCGGCGGCGACCGGTTCGACGGCGGAGCGCAGCACGGTCAGCGAGCGCAGCTGGTGCGGGCGGTCGGCACCGGCCAGACGCCAGCGGATGACCTGGGGGTCGTAGACGTTCCACTCGGGCTTGGGCCGTACCGTCACGCCCACCCGGCGGCGGGACTCGACGAGGTGCATCGACTCCAGGACGCGGACCGCCTCGCGCATCACGGAGCGTGACACCTCGAAGTGCTGGGCGAGTTCGTCCGTGCGCAGCACGCTGCCGGGCGGGTACTCGCCCGCGGTGATCGCTGGGCCGAGGCTGTCGAGTACGCGGCCGTGCAGCCCCCGGCCCGGAGTGGTCATGCACTCAGCGTACGGCGTGGATCACGGGAACAAAAAGTCAGACTTATACGTCACACGCTCTTGAATTCATCGTACTAATGGGTTTCAGTGTGGCGACGCCGGATGCGGCGTCGGATGTCGAGGAAGACAGCGAGGCAGTCATGCGCACCCCCCACGTGGTCGTCGTGATGGGCGTCGCCGGGACGGGCAAGACCACGATCGGTCCCCTGCTCGCCGCCCGGCTGGGCGTCCCGTACGCCGAGGGCGACGACTTCCACCCGAAGGCCAACATCGACAAGATGTCGGCCGGGATCCCGCTCGAGGACACCGACCGGTGGCCGTGGCTGGACGCCATCGGTCACTGGGCGCACGGGCGGGCGGGACTCGGCGGGGTGGTCAGCAGTTCGGCGCTGAAGCGGTCGTACCGCGACCGGCTCAGGGCCGTGGCTCCCGGGGTCGTGTTCGTGCACCTCACGGGCGACCGGAAGCTCATCGAGGACCGCATGTCCCACCGCGAGGGCCACTTCATGCCGACGGCACTGCTGGACTCCCAGTTCGCCACGCTCCAGCCGCTGGAGCCGGACGAGGCCGGGGTCGCGGTGGACGTCGGCGGCGGCCCCCAGGAGATCACCGAGCGCGCGGTGAAGGCGCTCGACGCGCTTCCCGACATCACCGAGTAACACCTCACCCCACCCCCGTACCTGCAAGGGAACCCCCGTGACCAGACTCAGCGTCGAGATGCTGGCAGCGGACACGCCTCCGCCGATCACCTCGGCCGGCCACGCCCAGCTCGGCATAGCCGTCCTGGTGGGCATCGCCGTCATCGTCGTGCTCATCACCAAGTTCAAGTTGCACGCCTTCCTTGCGCTGACCATCGGGTCGCTGGCGCTCGGGGCGGTCGCGGGAGCGCCGCTGGACAAGGCGATCGTCAGTTTCACCACCGGGCTCGGCACCACCGTGGCCGGCGTCGGCGTCCTGATCGCGCTCGGGGCGATCCTGGGCAAGCTGCTCGCCGACTCCGGAGGCGCCGACCAGATCGTCGACACGATCCTCGCCAAGGCGGGCGGGCGCGCCATGCCGTGGGCGATGGTGCTGATCGCCTCGGTGATCGGCCTGCCGCTGTTCTTCGAGGTCGGCATCGTGCTGCTGATCCCGGTCGTGCTGATGGTCGCCAAGCGCGGCAACTACTCGCTGATGCGCATCGGCATTCCGGCGCTGGCCGGTCTCTCCGTGATGCACGGCCTGATCCCGCCGCACCCCGGCCCGCTGATCGCGATCGACGCGGTGCACGCCAACCTGGGCGTGACCCTGGCCCTCGGCCTCCTGGTCGCCATACCGACGGTGATCATCGCCGGTCCGGTGTTCTCCCGGTTCGCCGCCCGCTGGGTGGACGTCCCGGCCCCCGACCGGATGCTGCCGCAGCGCCCGTCGGAGGAGCTGGAGCGCCGTCCGGGGTTCGGGGCGACGCTGGCGACGGTGCTGCTGCCGGTCGTGCTGATGCTGCTCAAGGCGCTGGTCGACATCGTCGTGGACGACGCGGCGAACACCACCCAGCGGGTCTTCGACGTCATCGGCTCCCCGCTGATCGCGCTGCTGGCCGCCGTGATCGTCGGCTTCTTCACGCTGGGCCGGCCCGCCGGGTTCAGCAAGGAGCGGCTGCAGCAGACGGTCGAGAAGGGCCTGATGCCCATCGCCGGCATCCTGCTGATCGTGGGCGCGGGCGGCGGCTTCAAGCAGACGCTGATCGACTGCGGTGTGGGTCAGATGATCCTGGACGTGTCCAAGAGCTGGTCGATCCCGGCGCTGCTGCTGGCCTGGCTGATCGCCGTGGTGATCCGGCTGGCCACGGGCTCGGCGACGGTGGCGACGGTCTCGGCGGCCGGTCTGGTCGCGCCGCTCGCGGCCGACATGTCGACCGCCCACACCGCCTTGCTGGTGCTCGCCATCGGCTCCGGCTCGCTCTTCTTCAGCTTCGTCAACGACGCCGGCTTCTGGCTGGTGAAGGAGTACTTCGGGCTGAGCGTCGGTCAGACCGTCAAGACCTGGTCGATCATGGAGACCATCCTCTCGGTGGTCGGCGGCGGCCTGGTGCTGCTGCTGTCCCTGGTGGTCTAGCGACGGTACGGCGACGCGGGCCCACCCCCTCCCCGACGTGACCCCCGGCCTCTCCGAGGCCGGTCACGGAGGCCGGAGAGGGGGTGGGCCCGCTCGGCTTCCCCGCCGACGACGGGGGGACGCGAGGGCGCGCCACGGCGCGTGCGGCCCGCGGGCGGAGAAGCCGCCGGTCCCCGGACCGGCGCCCGGCCGGGCCGGCGATTCGCGGACTAGGGCCGCCACAGCGGGTGTTCGCGCTTCGCCCACTCCCGGCTCACCGAACCCGTGCGCAGGCCCCTGCGTGCCTCCGGGTCGCCCAGGGCCATGCCGATGTGGCCGGCCAGGACCACGCCGATCGTCAGGGCCAGCCAGTCGTGGACGAAGGTCGCCGAGGTGCGCCAGACCAGCGGCGCCAGGTGGGTGAACCACATCATCAGGCCGGTGCCGAGCATGACCAGCGCGGCCCCGGCGATCCAGGCGGCGTAGATCTTCTGGCCCGCGTTGAACTTGCCCGCCGGGCGGGAGGAGCGCCGTTTGTCGCGCACCAGCGCGGCCCGCAGCCACATCCGGTCGTGCGGGCCGAAGCGGTTGAGGAAGCGCAGGTCGGCGCGGAAGGCGCGGGAGGCGAGGCCCAGCAGGACGGGGACCGGCAGGGCGAGTCCGGCGCACTCGTGGACGCGGACGACCAGTTCGCGGCGCCCGACGAGCACGGCGAGCTGCGGGACGTAGAGGCAGGCCGCCGTCACGACGCACACGCCCATCAGCGCGGCCGTCGTGCGGTGCACCCACCGCTGGGCCGGGCCGAAGCGGCGGACGCGGGCGCTCGGCGGCGCCGGGGTCTCAGCTCGTAGGCTCATCGGTCCGTCCGTTCGAGCGGCCCACCCAGGCGTCCACGTCGTAGCCGAGGTTCTCCCAGTAGCCGGGCCGGACGCGATCGGTCACGGTGATGCCGGAGAGCCACTTGGCGGACTTGTAGAAGTACATGGGCGCGACGTAGAGGCGGACCGGGCCGCCGTGGTCGTGGCCGATGTCCTTGTCCTGCATGCGCAGGGCGACCAGGACGTCCGGGCGGCGGGCCTGGTCGAGGGTGAGGCTCTCGCTGTAGGTGCCGTCGAAGCAGGTGAAGCGGATGGCCCGGGCCGAGGGGCGGACGCCCGCGGCGTCCAGCAGGCGGGAGAGCCGTACGCCCTGGAAGGGGGTGCCCGGGACCCGCCAGCCGGTGACGCACTGGACGTCTCTGACCAGCCGGTTCTGCGGCATGCCCCGCAGGTCGTCCAGGGTGTAGGTGTGCGGGCGGTCGACCAGGCCGTCGACGGTGAGCCGGTAGTCGGCGGGTCCCCGGTCCGGGACGGACGCGGCGACCGAGTAGTAGCGGAAGCCGCCGCCGTTGGGCAGCAGTCCGCTCAGGCCGGTCGGGTCGCTGCCGGCGACCGCGCCCAGGATGCCTTCGAGGCCGCGTTGCAGTGCGGGCGCGGTGGCGACGCCGAGGGCGCCGAGGCCCAGGGTGCCGAGGAACACGCGGCGGCCGACGGGCCTGCCCTGCGCGCCGGGGTCCTCGGTCGGTTCGGGATTCACCTGTTCATTCGAGCACTTCCGGGGCGGTCGGTGCCAGGGAGTCGGGCGACCGGTCAGGATTCCGTAAGGAAGTCCCGGGTGCCGTGCCCGCGCAGCGCGTGGGCCCGGGCGGTGTGGAAGGCCCGCCAGGGGTCGCGGTGCGGGTAGGACCAGGGGGCCCTGGTGGCGTGGCGGCCGATGCGCCGGAAGAGGGCGGCCGCCTCGGCCGGGCGGCCGGCGCAGGACATGGCGAAGGCCAGGTGGTTGAGGTCGGTGTGGTGGCGGGGGTGCTCGTCGCGCTCCCATTCCAGCCACCAGTCGAAGGCGGCGCGCAGGACCCGGCGGGCCCGGGGCCCCGACCAGTGCCCGGAGGCGGCCGGGTCGGCGGGGGCGAGGCCGGTGGCGGCGAGGACCCGGTAGCGCTCGGCGTAGGCGACCACCGGCAGGACGGCCAGCGGGGAGTCGGCGGGGGCGTCGGCCGCCGCGCGCTCGGCGAGGTCGTACACCTCGTGGGACTCGGCCCGGCCGCCCTCGGGCCGTTCGGCGAGCCGGGCGACCAGCAGGTGGTGGGCGTGGTGGTGGTCGGGGTGGCGCTCGCGGAGTTCGGCGAAGACCCGCAGCAGTTCCTGTTCGGGGCCGAGGGTGCGGGCGAGCAGCAGCAGGCCGAGCCAGGGGGTGGGGTCGGCGGGGGCGAGGGCGGCGGCGGTGCCGCAGGCCTCGCGGGCCCGGTCGGCGTCCTCCTCGCCGCGCAGGGCCCGCTGGACCAGGGCGAGGGCGTGCAGGGTGACGGCGTCGGCGGACCCGGGCTCGGCGAGCAGCCAGTCGTGGGCCCGGGCGGCGGCGTCCGGCGCGCCGGCCAGGACGGTGACGCGGTGGCCGCGGCGGTCCCAGTCGTCGCCGGTGTGCAGCAGCAGCGAGCGGGCGGCCTGCCTCCGGCCCTGCGTGAGCGCGGCCCGGGCCGCGAGCAGTTCGGCGTCGCTGAGGGCGTCGTCCAGGGCGTCGTCCAGGGCGTCGGCGAAGGGGTCGCCGACCGCGCCGGGTAACACGCCGGAGTCGTCCGGGGCGGTGTCGCCGGACGGGGCCGTGGGGGCCCGGCGAGCGCCGAGCAGGGGCGGGAGAGGGGGCACCGCGGAACTTCCTGTTTCTCGGGCTGCCATCGACCGATCACGCACAGCAAACCCCCAGCCATGGATCGCGTCAAGCGGAACCGGAATGTTCCCGGCTTCAACCATTCTGTCGGCAGGAGCCGCCCGGGCGCGAGTGCCCTGCTCGGGGTGGTGCGGGCGCGGGACACGGCCGGAAAGCGGCCGGAACGCTGTGGCGTACGCCATGGCGCCGGGTCCGCCCGCGGCCCACCATGGCCGGACGGTCCCGCCGCGCCGGACGGTCCCGCCGCCCCGGGCGGTCCACCGCCGGGCCGGGCACCGTGGCCGGGCCGTGGGTCCGGTTCCGGGTACTCTCCGGGTCAATGCCGTCCCGGAGCGCTACAGTCGGGCCCCTACGCGTCCATGGTCCGGCCGGATGATCGAGGTACGCAGCTTGTCCGTTCTGGTTCTCCTCCTCGCCGTGAGTGCGGCCTGCTGCGTGGGCTTCGGCTTCGTGCTCCAGCAGGACGTCGCCCAGAGGGCACCGCTCGGCGACTTCCTGTCGTTCCGGCTGCTCCTGGACCTCATGCGGGTGCCGCGCTGGCTGGGCGGCATCGCCCTGATGGTGGCCGGCATGGCGCTCGGCGCCGTGGCCCTCGGCAAGGGCGAGATCTCCCTGGTGGAGCCGTTGCTCGCCACCAACCTGCTGTTCGCGCTCGCCCTGTCCCGGTACCGGACCGGCAGGTCCCTGGGCCGGCAGGGCTGGACCGGCCTCGCGCTGCTCGCGGGCGGCGTGAGCGCCTTCATCCTCGCGGGCCAACCGCGGGCGGGCAGCGCCGTCGCCGATCCGGTGCGGCACTGGCTGATCATCGGGGCGATGCTCGGCACCGCGCTGGTGCTCACCACGTACGCCAAGCGGTCCCGGCTGGAGCGGGGCCCGGTCCTGCTGGCCACCGCCGCTGGGCTGCTGTACGGCGTGCAGGACGCGCTCACCCGGGTGAGCGGCACCCGCTTCTCCGAGGGCGGCCTCGCGGGCCTGGTCACCGACTGGCAGCCGTACGGCGTGCTGGTGCTGGGCGTCACCGCGCTGGTCCTGGTGCAGAGCGCCTTCGAGACGGCCGAGCTGCGCATGTCGCTGCCCGCGCTCACGGCGGCCCAGCCGCTGGCCGGCATCCTGTGCGGGGTCGGCTTCCTCGGCGACCGGCTGCACACCGACACCGGGGCGCTGGCCTGGGAGGCGGCGGGGCTCGCCGCCATCGTCGCGGGCATCGTCCTGCTCGGCCTGCACCCGGCGATGCCCTGCGGCCCGTCCCAGCCCCGCCCCGACCACGACCTCCAGCACCGCTGAGCCCGCCGGGGGCATCTCCGGCGGCGCCTGGCCCGCCGGGCGGCATCTCCGGCGGCGCGGACCCCGGCGGGCGGCGTCTCTATCGGTGCCGAGGCCGCCGGGCCCGCCGGGCAGGGGCCGGCCTCCGGCGCCGGCGAGCCCACCGGCGGAGTGCGGGCCGTGCCTGGCCGGCCTGCTTGGATGCGGGCATGAATCCTGCTGACGAGATCCTCGACATCGTCGACGAGCACGACCGGGTCGTGGACCGGGTCCCGCGCGGCGAGGCGTACGCGCGGGGCCTGCGCCACCGGTGCGTCTTCGTCCAGGCCCGGGACGCGGCCGGGCGGCTGTTCGTGCACCGCCGCACCGCCACCAAGCTGGTCTTCCCCTCCCTCTACGACCTGTTCGTCGGCGGTGTCGTCGGCGCGGGCGAGTCCTACGACGAGGCGGCCCTGCGGGAGGCGGAGGAGGAGCTGGGCGTCACCGGCCTGCCCCGGCCGCGGCCCCTGTTCCGGTTCCTCTACGACGACGGGGCCGGGCACAGCTGGTGGTCGGCGGTGTACGAGGTGCGCTGCGAGCTGCCGGTGCGGCCCCAGGCGGAGGAGGTCGCGTGGTACGGCTTCCTGACCGAGGACGAGGTCGCACGGCGCCTGGACGAGTGGGAGTGGGTGCCGGACGGGCTGGCCGCGTACGAGCGGCTCGGGGAGTTCCGGTCGGCCGGGTGACGCCCCGGTAGGGTCCTGCGCGTGATCGAATTCGCGCGGAACGTACGGCTCTGGTTCGCCCCGGAGCAGGTACGGGACGAGGGCAGCACCCCCGACTACCGGTTCTCGCTGGCCAACGAGCGCACCTTCCTGGCCTGGCTGCGCACCGCGCTGGCGCTGATCGGCGGCGGCTTCGCGGTGGACCAGTTCCTGCCGGACCTGCGCTGGGCCTGGCGGGTGGGGCTCGCGCTGGCCCTGCTCGGCGCCGGGGTGCTGTGCTCGCTGCGCGCGGTGAACCACTGGGTGCGCTGCGAGCGGGCGATGCGGCGCGGCGAGGACCTGCCGACGTCCCGCTTCCCCGCGGTGCTCGGCCTGGTGGTCGCGGTGGTGGCCGTCGCCATGGTCGTGGTGGTGCTGGTCGGATGGGCGGGATGAGCGCGCCCAGGGCCGTCGGGGACCGCGACCCGGGGCTCCAGCCGGAGCGGACCCGGCTGGCCTGGCGCCGTACGACGCTGTCGAGCACCGTGGCCGCCGTCCTCGCCGTGCGGACCGCCCTGCACGGCGGGCCCACGGCCGGCGGGGTCACGGTGTGCGCGCTGTGCTGCGCGCTCTGGCTCGGCTTCCTGGGGGTGGCCCAGCGGCGGATCCACGCCCTGGCCTCCCGGCCCCGGCCGCCCGCGCTCGCGGGCCGGCAGGCGACGGCCGCGGTGCTGTGCGCGGTGGCCCTGGCCGTCTGCGCGGCCGCGCTGGTGGTCTGACGGTCCGGCGGGGCCGACGGGTCCACCGGCCGTCCGGCCGCCGGCCTCAGACGAAGTCCGCGGCCGACTCCATCCTCAGCAGGACGTCCCGCCACTCCGCCCCGGACAGCTGCATCGCCACCCGGCACAGGTCGAGGGGGTGCCCCGCGGCCAGGGACACGGCGATCTCCAGCACGGCCAGGTGCGGGCCCATGCTGCCTCGCTCCCGGCGGTCGTCGTCCAGCAGCTCGGGCCGTCGCAGCAGGTCCCGCAGGCGCGCCCAGTCCACCGAGGTCGGGCGGTCGTGCGGCCGCACGGCGCCCAGGTCGGGCTCCTCCGTGAAGCGGCGCAGCCAGTAGCCGCCCCGGAAGGAGGCGAGGACCACCGTCGCCTTCCGCTCCTGATGGCTGCCCACTCCCTCGACAAGCTGCCGCGCCAGGACCGTCGCCTGCGGGGCCTGCAGGACGATCAGTTCGTCGGTGCCCTGATCAATGCTCATGCCGCCACTATGAGGCGACCGGGCGGACGCGCTCCGTACGGCGCCAGCCCCCTCACGCGAACAGACCATCCGCTTTCCGTATGTCGGCACCGCGGCCCGGCCGCCGGCTCACCCGCCCGGCGGAACCGGACGGCGCCCGGCGGGCCGCCGCGCGGGCAGCGCCGTACCGTGCGCCTACGGTGGCGCCAGGAGGTGGCGATGCGGCTGGGGTTGCACGCGCTCGGCATCGGCGACGGTGCCCGTCCGGAGGTGATCCGGGCCGTGGCCGTGGCCGCGGAGGCGCACGGGTTCGCGCGGCTGTGGTGCGGTGAGCACGTGGTGCTCGTGGACGCGCCCGTCTCCCGCTACCCGTACGCGGACGACGGCCGGATCGCGGTGCCCGCGGACGCGGACTGGCTGGACCCGCTGCTCGCCCTGGCCTTCGCCGCCGCGGTCACCAGCCGGATCGAGCTGGCCACCGGTGTGCTGCTGCTGCCCGAGCACAACCCGGTCGTGGTCGCCAAGCAGGCCGCCACGCTCGACGTGCTCTCGGCCGGGCGGTTCGGCCTCGGGGTCGGGGTCGGCTGGTCGGCCGAGGAGTTCGCCGCGCTCGGGGTCCCGTTCGCCGGGCGTGGGCGGCGCACCGAGGAGTACCTGGCCGCGATGCGCGCCCTCTGGTCCGGGGACCCGGCCTCGTTCGACGGCGAGTTCACCCGCTTCGACGCGATCCGGGTCAACCCCAAGCCGCTGCGGGGCGGCCGGCTCCCGGTCGTCGTCGGCGGCAACAGCGACACCGCGCTGCGCCGCGCGGCCGGCCACGCGGACGGCTGGTACGGCTTCAACGTCCCGGCGGCGCAGGTCCGCTCGCGTGTCGGCGTCCTCGCCGAGGAGTGCGCCCGCCGCGGCCGCGCGGTGGAGGAGCTCACGATCGCCGTCGCGCTGAGCGACGGCACACCGGAGCACCTCCCGGGCCTGGCCGCGGCGGGCGTCACCGAACTCGTGGTCGTCGGCGCGCCCCCGCCCGAGCCCGCCGCGGCGGCGGCCTGGGTGGCGGACCTGGCCCGGACGTGGGTCCGCCCGGACGGACCGGCGGGGGCAGCGGATCGCTAGATCGTCTCCGCGAATCCCGTCGCCCACCCGGAGGGCGGCCTCGCGGCGTCCGGTACGTGCGCCGGGCGTGGCGGTCGCCGTGGGGCAGGCGGGACTTCCCGGACACGGCCCGGCGCGTCCCCGGCGGATCGCTTCGGCGGATCCCCGGCGGATCGCTTCGGCGGATCCCCGGCGGATCGCTTCGGCCCCTAGCCTGCGGATCGCCCGCGACGCGGACGCGCTCGCTAGTCCTCCTCGTCGGGCCAGTCCACCGTCACCACGATCTTGCCGCGGGTGCGCCCCTCCTGGCTCAGCCGGTGCGCGTCGGCCGTCCGCTCCAGCGGGAACGTCTCCTGCACGTGCACGGTGACGGCACCCTCCTCCGCGAGGCGGGCCAGCTCGGTGAGGTCGGCGGAGTCGGGACGGACGAAGGCGTACCGGCCGCCGAAGCCGACCACGTCCGGGTCGGCGATGGACGCCAGCCGGCCCTCGGGGGCGAGCAGGTTGGCGGAGATCTTCAGGGTGTCGCCGCCGATGGTGTCGAAGACCGCGTCCACGCCCCCGGGCGCCAGCGCGCGCACCCGCTCGGCCAGCCCCTCGCCGTACGTCACCGGCTCGCCGCCGAGGTTGCGGACATAGTCGTGGTTGCGTTCGCTCGCCGTGCCGATCACCCGGACGCCGAGGTGGACGCCGAGCTGGACGGCGAGCGAGCCGACCCCGCCGGCCGCCGCGTGCACCAGCAGCGTCTCCCCGCGCTTGACCTCCAGCACCTTGACGAGCACCTGGTAGGCGGTGAGGCCGGCCAGGGGCAGTCCCGCGGCCTCCTCGAAGGACCGGTTGCGCGGCTTGCGGGCCAGGGTGCGCACCGGGGCGGCCACGTACTCGGCGAAGGTGCCCCGGGACAGGAAGTCCTCGCGGACGTAGCCGATCACCTCGTCCCCGACGGCGAACTCCGTGACCGAGACGCCGGGCTGGACCACCACCCCGCTGACGTCCCAGCCGGGGATCACCGGGAAGACGGCGTCCAGCGCGCCGTCGAGGTAGCCCTCGCGGCACTTCCAGTCGACCGGGTTGACCGCGGCCGCGCGCACCTTGACCAGGACCTGGTCGGGACCCACCTTCGGGTCGCGCAGCTCGCCGTACTCCAGTACGTCGGGTCCGCCGTACCGGCTGTAGCTGATGCCTTTCATGCCCTCGACCCTCCGGGGTACTCGTGCGCCACGCAACCGGGATGCCCCGATATGTGGCCTTCGCGTGGCAGCCTGTCCGTCGTCAACCCCCGTACCCCGAAGGCACCCACCATGACCACGCTGCACCAGGAACACACCGAACACGCCTCGCACCGCCACGGTCCGGACTGCGGGCACACGGCCGTGCCGCACGGCGACCACGTCGACTACGCGCACGACGGCCACCTGCACCGCGAGCACGGCGGGCACTGGGACGAGTGCGAGCCGGCCGGGCACACCGCGCACGAGGGGCACGAGCACGTCCACCACGACGAGTGCGGTCACGCGCAGGTGCGGCACGGCGACCACGTGGACTACCTGCACGACGGGCACCGGCACGCCGAGCACGGGGACCACTGGGACGACCACTGAGAGCCCCGTCCGCCCACTGACCCCGTCCGCCCGCCGGCCCTGACGTACGGCCGGGTCCGGCGGCTCCCCGGCGCCGGCCGGGGAGCCGCCGCCCTAGGGTGGCTCCCGTCACGTTTCCCCCCGGGGCGAGCCCACGCACTGGACGGCATACCGACCGGTCGGCATCATTGGTCGCGTTCCTGTTCGCCCGTTCGTGGGAGTGATGTATGAGCGCCGACCACCCGCCAGGACTCGATCTCGACCGGCTGCGCGGCCTGCTGGACCGCGAACGGCCCGGCCTGGTGAACGGCCCGCTGTCCGGCCGGCTGATCGAGGGCGGACGGTCGAACCTCACGTACGCGCTCTCCGACGGCACCGCGAAGTGGGTCGTCCGCCGGCCCCCGCTCGGCCATGTGCTGGCCACCGCGCACGACATGCGGCGCGAGCACCGGGTGATCAGCGCGCTGCACCCGACGGACGTGCCGGTCCCCCGCCCGGTGCTGCTGTGCGAGGACGAGGAGGTGCTCGGAGCGCCGTTCTACGTCATGGACTTCGTCGAGGGCACTCCGTACCGCACCGCCCAGCAGCTCGCCCCGCTCGGTCCGGAGCGCACCCGCGACGCGGTGCTGTCCCTGGTGGACACCCTGGTCGAGCTGCACGCGGTGGACCCGGCCGAGGTGGGCCTCGCCGACTTCGGCCGTCCGGAGGGCTTCCTCGACCGCCAGCTGCGCCGCTGGGGCAAGCAGCTCGACGCCTCCCGCAACCGCGAGCTGCCCGGCATCGACGAACTGCACGCGGCCCTCGGCCGGGAACTGCCCGCCTCCCCCGCCGCCACGGTCGTCCACGGCGACTACCGGCTGGACAACGTCCTGATCGGGGACGACGACCGGATCAGGGCGATCCTCGACTGGGAGATGTCGACGCTCGGCGACCCGCTCACCGACCTCGGCCTGCTGGTGATGTACAGCCGGCCGCTCGGCATGCCGCACTCCCCCGTCTCCACCACCGCCGAGGCGCCGGGACACCCGTCCCCGCGGGAGCTGATCGAGCGGTACGCCGCGCGCTCGGGGCGCGACGTCTCGGCCGTCTCCTGGTACACCGCCTTCGCCTGGTTCAAGCTCGCCGTGATCCTGGAGGGCATCCACTACCGGTACACGCTCGGCCAGACGGTCGGGCGCGGCTTCGACCGCATCGGTGAACTCGTGCCGGTCTTCATCGACCACGGACTGACCACTCTTCAGGAAGGCTGACCGGACATGGACTTCGCGTTCGACGCGCGCACCGAGGAACTGCGGGCCAGGCTCCTCGCCTTCATGGACGAGCACGTGTACCCGGCGGAGCCGGTGGCCGAGGAGCAGCGGGCGGCGCTGGACTCCCCCTGGGACACCCCGGCCGTGGTCGAGGAGCTGAAGGCCGAGGCGCGCAGGCAGGGCCTGTGGAACCTCTTCCTGCCGGACACCGAGTACGGCGCCGGTCTGACGAATCTCCAGTACGCGCCGCTCGCCGAGATCACCGGCCGCTCCCCGCACCTCGCGCCCACGGCCCTGAACTGCGCGGCTCCGGACACCGGAAACATGGAGGTGCTCGCGCAGTTCGGCGACGAACGGCAGCGCAAGCAGTGGCTGGAGCCGCTGCTCGCCGGCGAGATCCGCTCGGCGTTCGCGATGACCGAGCCCGAGGTCGCCTCGGCGGACGCCACCAACATCACCACGCTGATCGAGCGGGACGGCGACGAGTACGTCGTCACCGGCCGCAAGTGGTACATCTCCGGGGCGATGAACCCGGACTGCAAGATCTTCATCGTGATGGGCAAGACCGACCCGGACGGGGCGGACATCCGCCGCCAGCAGTCCATGGTGCTCGTCCCGCGCGACACGCCGGGGGTCACCGTCAAGCGCGCCATGAAGGTGTTCGGCTACGAGGACCACTCGCACGGCGGCCACGCCGAAGTCGTCTTCGACCACGCGCGCGTGCCGGTCACCCACCTGATCGGCGAGGAGGGCGGCGGCTTCGCCATCGCCCAGGCCCGGCTCGGCCCCGGCCGTATCCACCACTGCATGCGGCTGATCGGCATGGCCGAGCGGGCCATCGAGCTGATGTGCCGGCGCGCGGTGTCGCGCACCGCCTTCGGCAAGGCGCTCGCCCAGCAGGGCGTGGTGCAGAACTGGATCGCCGACGCCCGGGTGACGGTGGAGCAGCTGCGGCTGCTGGTGCTGAAGACGGCCTGGCTGATGGACACCGTCGGCAACAGGGGCGCCCACACCGAGATCCAGGCCATCAAGATCGCCACGCCGCGCGCGGTGGTCGACATCATCGACCGTGCGATCCAGCTGCACGGCGCGGGCGGGGTGAGCCAGGACTTCCCGCTGGCCGACCTGTACGCGGGGGCGCGCACCCTGATGATCGCCGACGGTCCGGACGAGGTGCACCAGCGGTCGCTGGCCCGCAGGGAGCTGAAGAAGTACCTGTGACGGGCGGCGCCGCCGCCTCGTGCGGGCCGTGGCGGCCACCGTCCGGGCCGAGGTGTTCGTGCGGGCCGTGACCCGCGTGGCCCGGGTGGCGGCCGTGCGGGCCGTGGCCTTCGTGCGCCGTTGAGCGCGCGGCCCGCATGTGATGTCGTACCCCTGCCGGGACCGGCGCGGCGGCCGGCGGACCGAGGAGGGGGCGGCGTGACGGACCTGCGGGAACAGCCGGAGTGGAGCAGGGCCGCCGACTCCCGGGTGACGCTGGAGCGGCTGCTGTCCGTCGTGGGCCCGGGGGCCCTGGAACTGGACACGGCACCGGCCGGGCTCGCGGTGCCCGTCGGCGGGGTCGGGGTGCTGGACGCGCTGGACCCCGAGACGAGACACGGGGTGCTGTTACTGGCCGTGGGCGTCGACCCCGGATCGGCGCAGGCGCTGGACGTGCTGCGCCGGGCCGGCGCGGCGGGAGCCACCGGGGTGGTGTTCGGCCCCGACCGGCCCGGCGGGGCCGCGGCCGCGCTGCGGCCGGCCGCCGAGCAGTCCGGTACGGCGGTGCTGTTCCGCACCGCCTGGTGCCCCTGGGACCAGCTCGTGGGCGTGCTGCGGTCGGGGCTGGCCTCGGCGGGGGCGCCCCCGGTACCGGGGGTGCCCGGTCCGGCCCTGGGCGACCTCGACGGCCTCGCCGACGCGGTGGCCGCCCTGGTCGGCGGCTCGGTGACGATCGAGGACACCGAGTCCCGGGTCCTCGCGCACTCCTCGACCGAGGAGAACGTCGACGAGATGCGCCGGCTGACCATCCTCGGGCGGCGCGTCCCGCCGTGGCGCGTGGCCGCCATGCGCGAGGCGGGGCTGTTCCGCGCCCTGTGGACGACGGACGACGTGCTGCACCGGCGGGCCCGGGGGGACGACCCGGAGCGGCTGGTGTGCGCGGTCCGGTCGGGCGGCGAGGTGCTGGGCTCCCTCTGGGTGGCCGCGATCGCCGGCCGGCCCCTGGCGCCGAACGCGGCGGAGGCTTTGCGGGCCGCGTCCCGGGCGGCCGCCGCCCATCTGCTCCACCACCGCACGCGTGGCGGGGACAGCCGCCTGGTGGAGGACGCGGCGCGGGCGCTGCTGGAGGAGCGCGGTTCGGCCGAACTGCTCGCCGACCGCATGGCGCTGCCGGCGCGGGAGCCCTGCGCCGTGCTCGCGGTCGGTCTCGGCGACCGCGGCCCGCAGGGGGCACCGGCCGAGGACCCCACGCGGCTGTACGGCCTGCTCGGCCTGCACTGCGCCGGGTTCGGCCACCGGGCCGTGGTGGTCCCGGCGGGCGGCCGGGCCCTGGTGCTGGTCGGCGCGCTGGAGCGGGACCTCGAGGCGGCCCGCGAGCAGGTGACGAAGCTCGGCGGGTCGCTCGCCGCGCAGCTGGCCGCCGCGACCGGCGGGCGGGTGCGCGTGGGCCTCGGCGAGGCGGTCCCGTCGCTGGCGGCGGCGGCCGGGTCGCGCCGGGAGGCCGAACAGGCGCTGCGGGCCCTCCAGGGCGCGGCGGACGGCCGGAGCGTGGCACGGGTGGCGGACGTGGCGGACGCGATCGGTGTCCTCCAGGTGGTCGAGGCGCTGCGGGACGTACGCCTGCCGCCGGGGACGTCGGTGGAGCGGCTGGCCGCGTCCGACGCCGAGCAGGGCGGCAGCCTGGTGGAGACGCTGCGGGCCTATCTGGACCACTTCGGCGACGTGTCCGCGGCCGCGCGCAGCCTGTCGCTGCACCCCAACAGCCTGCGCTACCGGCTGGGCCGGATCACCAAGGTCTCCGGGCTCGACCTCGACAGTCCGGACGCCCGCCTGCTGGCACAGCTACAACTGCGGCTGCGGCGCCGGGCGGACGACGACGCGGGGCCGGAGGCGGGGACCTCGGGGCGGCCGTGACGGGCCGGGCCCCCGACTGCTCGCGGGTCCGGCCCTGCGTACAGCCCTGCGTACGGCCCTTCCACCGGCCCTTCGTACGGCCGTTCCCCCGGCCGTTCGTCCCGACTTCGTCCGTCCGCACCACGGAACGGCCCCGTCCTCGTGGGCGCGCACAACGCGCGGTCCCGGGGGCGGGGCGGTACGGCTCCTCCCCCGTCGCGGGCGGGGTGTCTGTGCCGAACCGACGAAGACGGGCGGTGCGTGCGGCGGGAAGTCTGGGGTGGTGCCCGGGGAGCGGTTCCCCGGGTGGCGATCCCGACCCCGGAAGGCTCACCATGACCGTTGTGAACCCCGCCGCCGCACGGCGTGAACGCATCCTCCAGGAGGCCGTACGGCAGGGACTGCTCGATCCGGAGCGGGCCCTGCTGGCCGCCTTCGTCGACCTGGACGGGGTCGAGGTCACGGTCGGGGACCTGCGGGACTCCTTCCCCGGTCCGCCTGAACTGCCGGGTGTGCTGCACACGTTCGCCGCCAAGGCGAACTGTCTGGTGCCCGTGCTCGCGGAGCTGGCCGGGCTCGGCATGGGCTGCGAGGTGGCGACCGCGGGCGAGCTGGCCCGGGCGCTGGCGGCCGGCTTCCCCGCCGAACGGATCGTGTTCGACGCCCCGGCCAAGACCCGGGCGGAGCTGGAGCGGGCCCTGGCCCTCGGGGTGTCCGTCAACGCGGACAGCTTCCAGGAGCTGGAGCGGATCGCGCAGACGCTGGCGCACCGCCCCTCGGCGTCACGGATCGGGGTGCGGCTGAACTGCCAGGTCGGCGGGGGTGCCATCGCCGCGATGAGCACGGCCACCAGCACGTCGAAGTTCGGTGTCCCGCTGGGCGACCCGGGCAACCGGGAACGGCTGCTGCGGGCGTTCGCCGAGCACCCCTGGCTGACCCGGGTGCACACGCACACCGGGTCCCAGGGCTGCCCGCTCGACCTCATGGCCCGCGGGGTGGCGCAGGCGGTGGAGTTCGCCGACGAGGTCGTGGCGGCCTTCGGGCCGGGCCGGGTCGCGGGCATCGACATCGGCGGCGGGCTGCCCGTCAACTTCGCCGACGACGCGTTCACGCCCACGTTCGCGGAGTACGCCGGGCAGCTGCGCGCCCACGCCCCCGGCCTGTTCTCCGGGCGGTACGAGGTGGTCACCGAGTTCGGCCGCTCCCTGCTCGCCAAGAACGGTTTCATGGCGGCGTACGTCGAGTACACCAAGACGGCCGGGGGCCGCCCGATCGCCGTCACCCACGCGGGCGTGCAGGTCGCCACCCGGACCGTGTTCGGGCCCGACGCGTGGCCGCTGCGGATCGAGGCGCACGCCGGCGACGGCACGGCCAGGACGGGCCGCGCGGTGCGCCAGGACGTCGCGGGCCCCGCGTGCTTCGCCGGCGACCTGCTGGCCCGTGACCGGGCGCTGCCCCTGCTGCACCCCGGCGACCTGGTCGTCGTGCCGGACACCGGCGCCTACTACTTCTCGACGCCGTTCCACTACAACAGCCTGCCCGAGCCGGCGGTGCACGGGGTCCGGGTGCTCGCGGACGGCCGGGTGGACTTCTCGCTCGTCCGGCCCGCGCAGGATCCGTGGCTGCTGTCGGAGCGCGACGGCGTGCGGGTGCGGCCGCGGGAGTCGGCGGGCGCCGCGGCCCGCGGCGTCGGCTGAGGAGGCCGGGGTGCACCGGCCTCCCGACCGCACGCGGCCCGAACGGGACGGGCCGCTCCTCACCCAGCGGGCCGCCCTGGTGTTCCTGCTGGCGGCGCTGGCCGGCGTCGGCGCCGCCGTCCTGGCGGCGCTGGCGGGCAACGCCTGGCCGGTCGCGGTGAGCCTGGGCTGCGGCGCGGCCGTCACCGGGGTGATGTTCTTCAAGGAGATCATCGGCTAGCCGGGCGGCCGGACCGGACCGGCGCTACGGCCGCAGTGCTCGCAGCAGCAGGTCGGCCAGGTGGTCGGCCACCTGCTGCGGGGTGAGGGGGCCGTCGGGGCGGTACCAGGTCGACAGGTGGTGGACCGAGCCGAAGTGGTAGTCCACGACCAGGTCGGCCGGGGTCGCCGTGGAGAAGACGCCCTCGCGCTGGCCCTCCTCGATGAGCGCGCGGAAGCGTTCGTGGTAGCGCCGGCGCTCCGCGCGCACCTGCTTGTTCTTCTCCGGGCTGAGCTGGTGCATGGAGCGGAAGAAGATCATCGCGTCGTCGAGGTTCTCGATCGTCGTGACCACGACGTCCGCCGCCGCCGCCCTGAGCCGCTTCTCGATCGGCTCGTCGGCGCCCGCGAAGGCGTCGAGCCGTTCCTGCTGGACGCGCAGCACGCGCGCGTACACCTCGTGCAGCAGGTCGTCCTTGGAGCCGAAGTAGTGGTACAGCGCCCCCTTGGTGACGCCGGCCGCCTCCACGATCTCCTGCACCGAGGTGCGGTCGTATCCCTGCTCGGCGAAGAGGCGGGTGGCGGCGTCCAGCAGCCGCTGCGGAACGGGGGTCCCGTCTCCGTCCGTCGTCCTGGGCACTGCCGCCACCTGCCTTTCCGTCGTGTCTACTGACTGTCGTCGGCGCTGTCCCGCGCGCGGGAGCGCAGTTCCCGCCGGAGGATCTTCCCACTTGCCGTCTTCGGCAGGTCGGGCAGGATCTCCACCTGGCGGGGGTATTTGTAGGCGGCCAGTCTCTCCTTGCAGTACGCCGCCAGTTCGTCCGGGTCCGTGTCGCTGTCCGGGCGCAGGCTGATGTAGGCGCGTACGGTCTCCCCGCGGTAGCCGTCGGGGACACCGACCACGGCCGCCTCGCGTACCGCCGGATGGGTGTACAGGACGTCCTCGACCTCGCGGGGCCACACCTTGAAGCCGGACGCGTTGATCATGTCCTTCTTGCGGTCGACCACGTAGAGCCAGCCCTGCTCGTCCATGAACCCGATGTCACCGGTGCGCAGTTCGCCGTCCGGGAAGGTCTCGGCGGTGGCGTCGGGCCGCCGCCAGTAGCCGGGCACCACCTGGGGCCCGCGGACGACGATCTCGCCGGGTTCGCCGAGGGGCACCTCCTCGCCCCGGTCGTCCAGGACGCGCACCAGGGTGTCGGCGCCGGGCAGGCCGACCGACAGGGTCCCGGAGCCGGGGTCGACGGGCGCCTCGAGGCCGGGCGGGACGGAGGCGCAGGGCGCGGTGCACTCGGTGAGGCCGTAGCCGACCCGGATGTAGGGCCCGAAGCGCTCGCGGAACCGTTCCACCAGGGCCGGGGGCACGGGGGCGCCGCCCGAGGAGATGTTGACGAAGGAGGCGAAGTGCTCGCGGGTGGCGGCCGGGTGGGCGGCCAGCGCCATGAAGGCGGTGGACGGCCCGACGGTGTAGTGCGGCCGGTGCTCGGCGAACGCCTCGAGGACGACGCCGGGCTCGAAGCGGTAGGTCAGCACCAGGGTGCCGACGCCGGCCAGGCAGGCGCCGAACTGGCACACCATGCCGGTGATGTGGAACAGGGGTGCGAGGGCGTAGTAGACGGGCGCGTCGGGCAGGCCGAGCCCGGTCCGCTGGCGCTCGGCGTTGTGCATGATGTTGGCGTGCGTGTTGGTGGCGCCCTTGGGGGTGCCGCTGGTGCCCGAGGTGTAGCTGATCAGGGCGATGTCACCGGGGCGCGGGTCGCGGTCCGCGGGCGCCTTGCCGCCCTGCCGGGCGACGGCCGCGAGGTCGTCGGTGTCGACGGGCCGGGGCAGCCGCTCGAAGGCGAGGACGCGCGCGTCGTCCCGGGTCTGGAAGTCGCGTTCGCACGCGGTGAGCACGGTCCGCACCGGCGATCCCGCCGCCGTGTCGCGCAGGTAGGACTCCCAGGCCCGGTCGGAGCAGACCAGCGCGGTCACCTCGGCGTCCCGCAGGACGTGGGCGACCTCGGCCGACTTGTACATGGGGTTGACCGGCACGACGGTCGCGCCCGCCTTCCAGGCGCCGAGCACGGCCAGCACGAAGTGCGGGGAGTTCTGCAGCAGGACGGCGACCCGGTCGCCGCGCCGCACACCGCGTTCGGCGAGGTGGGCGGCGAGCGAGTCGGTGAGCGCGTCCGTCTCGCGGTAGGAGAGGCGGGCGTCAAAGTAGGCGAGGAAGGCGCGGTCGGGGGCCTCGGCGACGGCGTCGCGCAGGGAGTGCACGAGGGAGTCGGCGGGGGTGACCGGGGCGCGCTGGACGTCGGTGAGCAGGGCCAGCCAGGGGCGGGCGGCGTAGGGGGAGGCGGTCACCGGTTGGCCTCCCACTTGCGCTGGAGGTGGTTCATGCCGGCCAGCCACCGGTCGGGATCGGCGGCCCGCGCCTGGTGGTACTCGGCGACCTCGGGGTGCGGCAGGATCAGGAAGCGGTCCTCCTCGATGCCCCGGAAGAGGGCTTCGGCCACGTCGTCCGGCTCGATCGCGGAGGGCCGGAGCACCAGGTCGCCGGCGCTGCCGGTGGCGGCCAGCATGTCGGTGCGCACGCCCTGGGGACAGATGGCGTGGACCCGTATCCCGCGGTGGCGGTAGGTGAGGGAGAGCCATTCGGCGAAGGCCAGCGCGCCGTGCTTGGTGACGGCGTAGGAGGGGGCGCCGATCATGGTGAGGAGCCCGGCGGCGGAGACGGTGGAGACGAACCGGCCGCTGCCGCGCTCCAGCCACCCGGGCAGCAGCGCGTGGGCGGCGCGGACGTGGGCCATCACGTTGACGTCCCAGGACAGGGCCCAGGCCCGCTCGTCGAGCGGCTCCCCGGCGCCCGCGTCCTCGAAGGCGACGCCCGCGTTGGCGCAGTAGACGTCCACGGTGCCGCCGAGCGCGTCACGGGCGTCGGCGACGATCGCGCAGGCGTCGCCGGGGACGGCGGTGCCGCCGATCTCCGCGGCGACGGCCTTGGCCTTCTCGGCGTCCAGGTCGTTCACGACGACACGGGCGCCCGCGGCGGCGAACCGGCGGGCCAGCGCGGCCCCGATCCCCCCGCCGGCTCCGGTGACCACCACTCCCGCATCCTGCACGGCTTCCACCATCGGTCTCCTTCGGCACGGCGCGACTGGGCTCGGCGACGGCCAGACTAACCGGTCGGTATGTGTGAGGGAAGGGGAACTGTCCCAACCTCAAAGGGCACGGTGCCACCACGTTCCCCCGGCGGCGCCGCGCGAGCGCGACCCGGCAACGTCCCGCACCTTCCCCACGACGGAGGCAACCCCATGCGCCTGTCCCGACGGAAACTCCTCGCCTCGGCCACGCTGGCGGCCTCGGCCTCGGCGGCGTCCGTTCCCGTCCTCTCCTCCCACCGCTCCGACCGCGCCACGCCCCGGCACCGCGCACCCCTGCGCACCGGGTTCGAGAGACTCGCGGCCGACGGGTACGCCGCGCTCGACGGCCGGCGCGTCGGCGTCGTCACCAACCCCACCGGCGTCACCCGGGACGCCCGGCACATCGTCGACGTCATGCACGCGGACCCCCGGGTCCGGCTGACCGCCGTGTTCGGCCCGGAGCACGGCTTCCGCGGCACCGCGCAGGCGGGCGGCTCCGAGGGCCGCCACGACGACCCGGCGACCGGCCTGCCGGTCTACGACACGTACCTCAAGAGCGGCCGGCCGCTCGCCGACGTGTTCACCGCCTCCGGGGTCGACACGGTCGTCTTCGACATCCAGGACGTGGGCGCCCGCTTCTACACGTACATCTGGACGCTCTACGACTGCATGGAGGCGGCCGCGCTCGCGGGCAAGCGGTTCGTCGTGCTGGACCGCCCGAACCCGGTGACCGGCCGGGCGGCCGAGGGGCCGGTGCTGCACAGGGAGTTCGCCACGTTCGTCGGCAGGCAGCCGATCGCACAGGCGCACGGCATGACGGTCGCCGAGCTGGCCCGGCTGTTCAACGGCGAGTTCCTGACCACGCCCGTCCCGCTGGAGACCGTGCGGATGACCGGCTGGCAACGCGACACGTTCTACGACGCCTCCGGCCTGCCCTGGGTGCCGCCGAGCCCGAACATGCCGACCCCGGACACCGCGCTGGTCTACTCGGGCACCTGCATGTTCGAGGGCACCAACCTCTCCGAGGGGCGCGGCACCACCCGGCCCTTCGAACTGCTCGGCGCCGAGGGCGTCGACGGGCGCTGGGCCGCCGCCGCGAACGAGCTGGGGCTGCCGGGCGTGCGGTTCCGGGAGGCGTACTTCGCGCCCACCTTCTCCAAGTTCCAGGGCAAGACCGTCGGCGGTGTGCAGATCCATGTGCACGACCGCGCCGCCTACGACCCCGTGCGCACCGGGGTCGCGCTGCTGGTGACCGCCCGGAAGGTCTGGGACGGCTTCGCCTGGCGTGCGGACGACTGGATCGACAAGCTCACCGGTTCCGGCCGGGTGCGCACGATGATCGACGCGGGGGCCGGCGTGGACGAGGTGACCGGCGCCTGGCAGACGGAGCTGGCGGCGTTCCGCCGGGTCCGGGAGGGATACCTGCTCTACAAGTGACCCGCGCGGTATGGCCAACTCTGCCCCGTCGCAGGACGATACGCGCACATCGCATCGTTTCGGGGGGACGAGGGAGCCTGGCATGGCGGATCCGGGGATGAGCGTGACTCCCTACTGGGAGCTGACCTTCGACACCGACGGGGACGTGGACGGCCCCGAACGCGACCGGCTGCTGACGCAGGTCACGGACCACGGCGTCCGTGACCTGGTCGTCTTCGCGCACGGCTGGAACAACGACCGCTCGGGCGCCACGGCGCTGTACCGGGCGTTCTTCGCGCCGTTCCCGGGGCTCGCCCCCGAGGCGCGGATCGGGTACGTGGGGGTGATCTGGCCGTCGATGCGGTTCTGCGACGAGCCGATCCCCGACTTCCCCCGCTCGGTGGCGGCCGCCGCGGCGCAGGCGGTGCCCGGTCCCGCCCTGGACAAGGACACCCGGCGGGCCCTGCTGGACGTCTTTCCCGGCCGGGCCACCGTGCTCGACCAGCTGGCCCGGATGCTGGACGAGCAGCCGGCGGGCGACGCGGGGCCGGCGGAGTTCGGGCGGCTGGTCCGGCTGCTGGCCGACTCCCCGCGGACGGCCGCCGTCGGCGACACGACCGACGACGAGGGCGAGCCCCTGGTGTTCGGCGGGGACGCGGGCGCCGCCTGCGCCGAGTTCGCCGGGGCGCTGGCGGGCCTCGGCGCGCCGCGGGAGCCGGCCGGGTTCGCGCTGCCGAACCCGTGGGACGGCGCCAAGGAGCTGCTGCGGCAGGCGACGTACTACACGATGAAGAAGCGGGCCGGGACCGTGGGCGAGCGCGGGCTCGGGCCGTTCCTCGGCCGGCTGGCCGCCGCGGCCCCGGGGGTGCGGGTGCACCTGGTCGGGCACAGCTTCGGCGGGCGGCTGGTGTCGTTCGGCTTGCGCGGGCTGCCCGGCGGCGTGCGCACGGTGAAGTCCGTGACCCTGCTCCAAGGGGCCTTCTCGCACTACGCGTTCGCCGCCCGGCTGCCCGGCGCGGCGGACACGGCGGGCGCGCTGGCCGACCGGCACAAGCGGATCGACGGCCCCCTGGTGTGCTGCCACTCGCGCTTCGACGCGGCCCTGGGCACCTTCTACCCGCTGGCTTCCCGGATGTCCGGCGACGACCGGTCGCTCGCCGGGTTCGACCTCGGCCGGGCGCTGGGCGCGCGGTGGGGTGCGATGGGCCACGACGGGGTCCAGGCGGTGCCGGGCACCGCCGTCCACGACCTCGCCGCGGCCCTGCGCGGGCCGCTGCCCGCGTCGGGCTGCGTGAACGTCGACGCGGCCGCGGTGGTGTGCCGCGGGGGCGGGCCGGCCGGGGCGCACAGCGACATCCTGCACCCGGAGCTGGCCCGACTGGTGCTGGCGGCGGGCCGCATCCGCTGACCCGCCGCCCACGTCACCTCACCGGTGCGAGGTGTACTCCACCACCTGCTGGAAGGTCGGCCGGTTCTGCCAGCTGATCCGGCCGTGCTTGATGCCGCCCAGGGTGCGCTGGACGATGGAGTCCGCGCACCACTGGTCGCCGGCCGAGCACTGGTCGTCGCCCGGGTAGACCTGGGCCGCGGTCAGTCCCGCCGCCTGCTTCAGGGTGCTGATCAGGGCGTCCCGGCAGGCGCTGAGGCTGCCCCCGCCGCAGTACTTCTGCGCCAGGGCGCCCTGCACCGGCTCGCCGAGCACGGCCCGGATGTCCTTGTCGACATAGCTCCACCAGCCGTACTGGAAGGAGCTCCCGGCGTGCGATCCGGTCGGGCCGTGACCGGCCGACGGGGCCTCGTCCACGGGCAGGTCGGCGGTGAACGCCGTGTACAGGTCGCTGCCGAGCCCGGGTTCGAACTCCGCCTTCACCAGCAGCGGCCACCAGGCGTCCAGGATGCGGATCGCGTCGGCGTCGGCGTACTTCTTGGAACCGGCCGCGGTCTCGGTGCGCCTCGCGCCCGCGGTCGCCCACGCCCGCAGCTCGCTCACCGCGGCGGCGGCCGCGGTGTCGGTCACCGGGGAGGAGTCGATCACCTTGAGCAGCTTCGGCAGCACGTCCTCGGCGCGCAGGTCGGCGAGGGCGGCGTCGGCCATGGCCTGGGTGAGCTTCGCGCGGGTCACCCCGCCGGCCGCGACCAGCCGGCGCACCCGGTCGTCGAGCAGGTTGCCGCGGTGCACGGAACCGTCGCCCCAGGACGCGGTGGTGTAGTCCTTGGCCTGCTTGTTGTTCCAGGAGATGTAGTAGTCCTGGTCGACGGAGTTGGGGTGGGCCGAGGCCGGCGTGTAGGCGGCGGTGTTGGTGGCCGGGTCCCAGCTCTGCCACTCGTACGCCGGCTGGGCCCAGACCGGGAACTCGGCGTCGACGCCGGCCGCCCGCACCGGGTTGTCGCCGCTGTTGTAGTACGCGGTGTGCCGGGAGTCGGCGTAGAACCAGTTGAAGGTGTAGTTGATGTGCTGGGCCGCGCTCTGGAAGTCCTGCGGGCCCTTGACGTAGTCGGGGTCGTTCAGCATCTGGAAGCCGATGATCGAGTCGGCCTCGTGCAGGTAGGAGGAGCGCAGGGAGGTGTAGGCGACCTTCTTGCCGCCGACGGTGGCCCGGTACTGCACGGGCCCGTACTTCGTGCGCCACACGCGCATCGTGTACGACCCGGCGGCCGTGCCGTCGGCCACGGTCGGCTTCCAGGCGTTCTTCTGCTCGACCTTGTCCATCGCGGTGCAGGTGCCGTGGAACAGGTAGTGGTAGTCGTCCTGGCACAGTTCGACCGCGTAGGTGTCGACGATGTCCTGTCCGGAGGTGGTGGCGCTCCAGGAGTAGTCCTGGCCGCGGCCCAGTTCGACGTACATGCTCAGGCCGGCGAAGGAGGCGCCGCGGGCGCTGATGCCCGGACCCTGGATCTCCTGGAGCATGAGCAGCTGCGGGGCGAAGTAGCCGGTCTGCGGCCCGAAGACGGCGATCGGGTGGCCGCTCGCGGTGTACTTGCCGCTGACCACGAGGGCGTTGGACATGCCGCGCCGGGCGGATCCCAGGGTGGCCTTCGCCGCGGCCGCCGAGGTGCTCTTCGCGCTCGCGGTGGCGGCGCTGCCGGTGCGGTCGTGGACGAGCGGTTCCTGGGTGACGGAGCCGGCGTCGGGCAGCGCCTCGCCCTTGGGGTCGGCGGGCTTGGTGGCGTAGGGGAAGCTGTGGCCGTCGTGCACGGTGAGGGCGGCCTCGGCGTCGTTGCGCTCGCGGAACGACTCCCAGACCGCGGTGCCCCGCTCCACGCCGTACTTGGACTGGGCGGCCAGCAGCGACAGGGCGTTGTCGACCTCTCCGCCGCCGCCGGAGCCGAACAGGGAGCCGATGACGGAGGCCAGCGCCACCATGTCGGTGACCTTGAAGTGGTCGATGGTGCCGGCGTTGGTGATCGAGTCCTTGTGGCCGGTCAGGACGTACTCGCCGGGGAAGTAGCGCCCGCTGTCGGAGGCGTCGATGTAGGCGTTGACGCCGTCGAGGTAGGCGTCGACGTCGGCGAGGGCCTGCTGCCCGCGGGCGCCGTTGCGGGCGACGGCGCCGTCGATCTGCGCCTGGAGGTCGGCCTCGGTGTACGGCGCGTTGCGGTAGAACTGCTGCTCCAGGCCCTGGTTGGCAGCGGCGCCGCCCGCGAAGCCGGTGAGCTGGCCGCGGCCCACGTGCCGGAAGACGTCCATCAGCCACAGCCGGTCCTCGGCGGCCGCGTACCCGGCGCCGAACTCGGTGCCGTAGCGGGTGGTGCCCGTGATGTGCGGCACACCCGCCTTCTTGTCGCGGACGATCGTCACGTCGCCGCGGCCGGCGGGCTTCTCGGTGGAGGCGACCTGGTCCGAAGGCACCCCGAAGGAGGCGTCGTTGAAGAACGTGTTGATCTTGGCGTCGGTGAGGCCGGAGTAGCCGGTCGCCAGGCTGGCGTAGGGGCCGAGCTGGTCCTCGGCGTGCGAGGGCTGGGTCCCGAATGCCTGGTTGAGCAATATCTGGGCAAGCGTGGCGTTGCCGTTCTCACCGGGCGGCAGGATGTCCGAGCACTGGCCGCCGCAGTAGTCGTTCGAGGTGGCGGCGGGTTCGGCGGCGGCTGCCTGGGTGAGCGGGGAGAGCAGGCCGGCGATCAGTACGCATACGGACGCCGTCTTCAGGAACCCGGCGAGCTTGCGGGGAGTTCTCAGTGTGTCGAACAGCGCGTTGCGTGGGGTGCGCCGTGGCATGGCGACTCCTCCCGAACGGGGGTGGGCCGGACGTTACCGCCGGTATCCCCGGGATTGAAGATGAACATGCGTCAACTTTCGGAGTCGTTGAACCGGTGTCAGGCGGTCAACCCGGGGCGCCTTATGGGAGGGCATCGGAAAACGGATGGAGCCGAATCGTGTGTCGACACGTCTACTCGGCGATGTCGCGCGGAACCCGTACGGCGACGACGAAGTGACCGAAGTGCGGACGCAGGTGTGACGGAGGTGCAGGGCGATGGCCGGATTCCGAAGTCTCGCGAGACAGGTGCGAGATCCGCGATGTGATCTGGCGCTGCGGCGCTACTCACTGCGCAAGTGTCTGGAGCGGTTCGCTCCTTACGGGCACCGCGCGACCTGGGACCATCTCTGCTCGCGGGCCGGCTTCGGCCCGGAGGACCGGTCCCCCGACCCGGCGCGGCTCGTGGCCGCACTGGAGGAGCTGGAGGAGGCGCGGGCGGTATGGCTCGGCTACGAGGCCGAGTTCGCCGAGCGCCGCAAGAAGGAGAAGCACGACGGGCTGCGCCGGCCGGGCAGCGTGGACGACTGGCACCGGCTGACCTGGGGCGGGTTCGGGGTGGCCTGGTGCGACGATCCGCGGGTGCACCCGGACGAGCCGCTGGCGGAGGTGCTGCGCCGGCTGATCGCCGCGCTGAACCGCGATCCGGGGGCGGCCTGTCCGGTGTGCGGCGGTGAACGCCTCGTGTGGAGATACGGCCTGGACCACGAGCCCTCCTCAGGACCGGTCTGCGCGGACTGCGGGATCCTCGTGCCCCGGCCCGTGCTCACGCCCCAGGCGCTGGCGTACGCCAGGCACGGGCGGCTGCTGATGTCGGCCTGACGAAGGGGCCGGACCGTTCGGCGGGGATGCACGGGGGGGTGCGCCGGGGATGCCGCACCCCCTGATGTGCCCGGGCACGGGGGCTTGTCGGTAGGCCCTGGCACCATCGGGGACATGGTGCAGGTGTGTCTGAACGGGCGCCGCTCGGGCGCCGACGGAGCGGCGGTGCCGCTGTCCCCGGGGGAGTTGGCGCGCTCCGCGGCCGAGGCCGTGGCGGCCGGCGCCACGGAGATCCACGTCCACCCGAGGACGCCGTGCGGACGGGACAGTCTCTCCCCGCGCGTGGTCGAGGAGACGATCGACGTGCTGCGGCGGCGGGTGCGGGTGCCGCTCGGGGTCACCACGGGCGCCTGGGCCGCCCCCGACCCGGCGGTACGGCTGGCGCGGGTGTCCCGCTGGTCGGTGCTGCCCGACTTCGTCTCGGTCAACTGGCACGAGCCCGGCGCCGAGGACGTGGCCGGACACTTCCTCACCATGGGCGTCGGCGTGGAGGCGGGCATCTGGTCCGGCACGGACGGCGCGGCCCGGTTCGCGGCCTCCCCGCTCGGGCCCGCCGTGCTGCGGGTGCTGGCCGAGGTGACGGACCCGGACCCGGCGACGGCCGAGGACTCGGCGCGTGCCCTGCTGGTCGGCATCGGCGACGCCTTCGGCCGCCCCGTCCTGCTGCACGGCGAGGAGGGCGGCACCTGGCCGGTGCTGCGGCTGGCGGGACGGCTCGGTCTGGCCACCCGGATCGGCCTGGAGGACACGCTGTTCCTGCCGGACGGCGAACGGGCTCCGTCCAACGCCGAATTGGTGGCCGCGGCACTTGCGCTGCGGGACGACGCCGGTCCGGCGCGGAGACGTTAGCAGCCTCGAATCCGTTCGCTCCACCCGTTTCACGTCCGGACAGTGGAAGGCGATGACACCGCGCTGAGCACCCGAGGAGTGCCCCATGTCGACGCTGCGCGTCACCGCCGAAGTGCTGACCGTCCACGACCACCCCGACGCCGACGCGCTCGAACTGGCCCAGGTGGGCCTGTACCGGGCCGTGGTCGCCAAGGGCGCGTACCGCACCGGCGAGGCCGCGGTCTACATCCCCGAGCAGTCCGTGCTGCCGCCCGTGCTGATCGAGGAGCTGGGGCTGACCGGGCGGCTGTCGGGTGCCGGCGCCGACCGGGTCAGGGCGGTGCGGCTGCGGGGTGAGCTGTCGCAGGGCATCGTGTGCCGGCCGAAGGCGCTGGCCGGCGTCGACCTGGCGCGGGCCGCGGCCGAGGGCACCGACTTCGCCGAGTGGCTGGGCATCACCAAGTGGGTGCCGCCGATCCCGCCGACGATGGACGGGGAGGTGGAGTCGGCGCCGGACCTGCTGCCCTGGGTCGACATCGAGAACATCCAGCGGTACCCGGACGTCTTCGCGCCGGGCGAACCGGTCGTCCTGACGGAGAAGCTGCACGGTTCGGCGTGTCTGCTCACGTACGTCGCCGGGGCGGACAGGGTGTACGTGTCCTCCAAGGGGTTCGGCGCGAAGTCCCTGGCACTGCGGGAGGACCCGCGGAACCTGTACTGGCGGGCGGTGCGCGGGCACGGCGTCGCCGAGGCGGCGGCCCGGCTGGCCGAGCGGCTCGGAGCACGCCGGATCGGCGTCTTCGGCGAGGTGTACGGCGCCGGGGTGCAGGATCTGGCCTACGGGGCCGACGGGCGGCGGGAGACGCTGGGGTACGCGGCCTTCGACGTCTCGGCGGAGATCGACGGGACGGTGCGCTGGCTGGACCCGGCCGACGTGCTGGCGGGCGAGCTGCCGCTGGTGCCCCGGCTGTACGCGGGCCCGTACGACGTCGAGCGGGTGCTGGAGTGCGCGAGCGGCCGGGAGACGGTGTCCGGCCGGGGGCTGCACCTGCGCGAGGGGGTGGTGATCCGTCCGGCGGTGGAGCGCTACAGCGCGGTGACCGGTGGCCGGGCGATCGCCAAGGCGGTGAGTCCGGCGTATCTGACCCGGAAGGGCGGAACCGAGTACGAGTAGCCGCGGCCCGGCGGGCGCCGGTCAGCCGGGCATCAGCCTCGATCCGGTCCCCCGCTCGCCGAACACGTCGTCCGGGTTGGACAGCACACAGCCGTCCAGGGACAGGCAGCCGCAGCCGATGCAGTCGGTGAGGTGGTCCCGGAGCCGGTTGAGCTGCCTGATCCGCTCGTCCAGCTCCGAGCGCCACGCCTCGGACAGCCGCGCCCAGTCCGCGCGGGTGGGGGTGCGCTCCTCCGGGAGCCGCGCCAGGGCCTCGCGGATCGTGGCCAGCGGGATGCCGACGCGCTGGGCGGCGCGCACGAAGGCGACTCGGCGCAGGGTGTCCCGGGTGTAGCGGCGCTGGTTGCCCGCGGTGCGGCGGCTGCTGATCAGCCCCTTGGACTCGTAGAAGTGCAGGGCGGAGACCGCGGCGCCGCTGCGCGCGGACAGCTGGCCCACGGTCAGCTCGTGGATCTGCTCGGGGATCTGGGGCACCCGGCGGAGCCTACCGGCCGGGCCGGTCGTGGTCCGTTGACAGGGACCGCGTACCCGAGCATGCTAAGCAGTTGCTTAGACATGCGAGCGAGAGGCCGGGAACATGGCAGAACCGAGGACCTTCACCTCCCCCGACGAGCTGCGGTCCGCCGTGGGCGAGCAGCTGGGCCACACGGACTGGGTGGAGGTCGACCAGAAGCGGATCGACCTGTTCGCCGAGGCCACCGGGGACCACCAGTGGATCCACGTGGACCCGGAGAAGGCCGCCGCCGGGCCGTTCGGGACCACGATCGCCCACGGGTACCTGACCCTCTCGCTGCTGCCGCTGTTCGGGCCGCAGCTGATCAGCGTCGAGGGCGTGCGGATGGGCGTCAACTACGGCACCAACAAGGTCCGCTTCCCCGCGCCCGTCCCCGTCGGCTCCCGGCTGCGCGCCACGGCGGCCATCACCGGGGTCGAGGACGTACCGGGCGGTGTGCAGGTGACCGTGGCCTTCACCGTGGAGCGCGAGGGCGGCGACAAGCCGGTGTGCGTCGCGGAGTCGGTGTCGCGGTACTACCTCTGAGCCGGGGGCACGGCCGCCCCCGGGCCGGGCGCCCTAGCCGGCGCCCACCATCCGCAGCACCAGGTCGGCGTAGAGCGCGCCGACCTGCTCGGGGGTGCGCGGCCCGTTCACGGTGAACCAGCGGGCCACGTCGATGCACAGCGACAGCACCGCGAGCGTGGTGCCCTGGACGTCCGGCACCTGGAACTCGCCCGAGGCCACGCCGTCCTCGATGATGCCGCGCACCTCGGCGTCCACCTGCCGGCGCAGCGCGACGATCTCGGCGCGGGCCTCGGGGCCGAGCGCGTCGAGTTCGTACTGCACGACCCGCGCGGTGGTGCGCCGCCCCGCGTGCCAGCGCACGAAGGAGCTCACCGCGTCGGCGAGCCGCTCGGTCGCGGTGCCCTCGCGCCGGGCGGCCGTGCGCAGGATGTCCAGCGCCTTGTCGTGGCCGATGCGGCTGATGCGGTGGAGCAGCTCTTCCTTGGTCTTGTAGTGGATGTAGAGCGCCGCCGGGCTCATGCCGGCGCGGCCCGCGATGTCACGGGTCGTCGTCGCGTGGTAGCCGCGCTCGGCGAAGGCCTCCACAGCCGCGACCAGCAGTCGCCGGGCCGCGTCAGGGGTGACCTCTTCCCACGGCTCGACCTCGCCGCCGGTCGTCTCCTGCGCCGTACTCATCGCTCGCTCGCCCCTCTCGGTGACAGGAGCACCACCATACCGCCGACGGTGAGCGGGCGCTTAGCGTGGCTGCTCGGAGCTTTTCACAGCTTCTCGAACGGGTCGTGCTCGGCGAGCAGCTTCTCCAGCCGGGCCTGGTCGACACGGCTGACGATCCGCCCCGCCTCCTGGCGGTCCCGGATCACCTTGGCGAGGGTGAAGGCGGAGGTGACGAGGTACAGGACGGCGATGGCCAGGAAGGCCCGCACCCAGGCGTCGGCGTCCAGCCGGAGGATGCCGACGGCGGTGGCCGCCATGGCGACCGCGAACGAGGCGACGGCCTGGCCGTAGAAAGCGGCCGTGTTCTGCTGCTTGACCGGTGTGTCACTCATGACGTCGATCGTCGGCGGACGCGGCCCGCGCCACATCCGCCGGGATACTCAGGGCGCGTACTCAGAAGGCGGAGACCCCGGTCAGCGCCCGCCCGATGAGCAGCTTCTGGATCTGGCTCGTGCCCTCGTAGAGGGTCATCACGCGGGCGTCGCGCAGCAGTTTGCCGACCGGGTACTCGTCGATGTAGCCGTAGCCGCCGAACACCTGGATGGCGTTGTTCGCGGCCCGGACGGCCGCCTCGGAGGCGAACAGCTTGGCCTTGGAGGACTCGACGGCGAACGGCTCGCCCCGGTCGACCAGGTCGGCCACCCGCCAGGTGAGCAGCCGGGCGGCGTCCACGTCCACGGCCATGTCGCTGATCAGCTCCTGCACGAGCTGGTGGTGGGCGATGGACCTGCCGAACTGCTCGCGCTCCCCGGCGTAGCCGACCGCCGCGTCCAGGGCCGCCTGGGCGATGCCGACGCAGCCGGCGGCGACCGACATCCGCCCCTTGGCCAGCGCGGACATCGCGACGGAGAAGCCCTTGCCCTCCTCGCCGAGCATCGCGGTGGCGGGCACGCGGACGTCCTCGAACACCAGCTCGGCGGTGGCCTGGCCGCGCAGGCCGAGCTTGCCGTGGACCGTGCGGCGGGTCAGCCCGGGGGTGTCGGTGGGCACCAGGAAGGCGGAGACGCCCTTGTGGCCGGGGGCGTCCGTGGAGCGGGCGAAGAGGAGGACGACGTCCGCCCAGGTGCCGTTGGTGATGAACATCTTGGAGCCGTTGACGACGTAGTCGCCGCCGTCGCGCACGGCACGCGTGGCGAGGCTGCCCGCGTCGGAGCCGGTGCCCGGCTCGGTCAGGCCGAAGCAGCCCACGTACTCGCCCGCGGTCAGCCCCGGCAGCCAGCGCCGCTTCTGCTCCTCGCTCCCCCAGGCCGCGACCGACTTGGCCACCAGGCCCAGGGAGACCGAGACGATCCCGCGCACCGAGGAGTCGCCGCGCCCCAGCTCCTCGGTGACCAGGCAGTAGGCGAGGTGGTCGCCGCCCGAGCCGCCGTACTCCTCGTCGACGGTGAGCCCGAGGAAGCCGACGTCGCCGAGCTTCCTGACGATGCCGCGGTCGACCTCCTCGGCCCGGTCCCAGGCCACGACGTGCGGGGCGATCTCGCGCTCCACGAAGTCCCGGGCGAGCCGCCGCACGGCGGCCTGCTCCTCGCTGAGCCCCAGGTTCACCACGAGATCACCCCACACCAGACAGATCTTGAAAGCCGTACATTTAAATTAGCACTGCTAGTTTCCGGTCGCAGCCCTACTATGTGCGCCATGGCCCGACCGCGCAAGCCCCTCCTCAGCACCGACCGGATCGTCGAGACGGCCCGGGAACTCGTGGACACGGAGGGCCTGGCGGCCGTCTCCACCCGGCGGCTCGCCGCCCGGCTCGGGGTGAGCGGGCCCTCGCTCTACAACCACTTCCGCACCAAGGACGAGATCCTGGAAGTGGTCGCCGACTCGGTGAGCGCTCTGGTCGACCTGTCGATGTTCGAGGACGGCCGGAACTGGCGGACCGCGCTGCACGACTGGGCGGTCTCCTACCGGGCGGCGCTGCGCGCCCATCCGAACATCGTCCCGGTCCTCGCCCGCGGGCCCGGGCGCCGCCCCGCGGCGCTGCGGCTGGCTGACGCGGTGTACGGCGCGATGGTCGACGCCGGCTGGCCGCCCGCGCAGGCCACGTCCATCGGCGCGCTGATGCGGTACTTCATCATGGGCTCCGCGCTCGGCTCCTTCGCCGGGGGCTTCGTGGACGACGCGAGCGCCTACGACCCCGCCGACTACCCGCACCTCGGGCAGGCGCACCTGCTCGCCGACCAGCAGGAGAAGATCGACGAGCGGGCCTTCGAGACCGGTCTGACGGCGCTGCTCGACGGTCTGGCGCAGCAGTACGAGCAGGTGCGGCAGAGCGTGTAGCGCCGGTGCGAGGGCGGACGGGGAAGGTACGGGGCGGCCGCGGGGAGCGGCCGCGGACGCTTCGGCCGTCGCCGAAACGTCGGTGTCCCATGCTGGACCTGTGACCGCCACCGACTCCCGGGCCGCCGCCCTCGCCGCCTTCGCCGCGCTGATCGCCGACGAGACCCGGGCCACCTGCCTGCTGGCCCTGCTGGACGGGCGGGCCTGGACCGCCGGGGAACTGGCCCGGCACGCCGGCGTCGCCGCCTCCACCCTCAGCGAGCACCTGGGCAGGCTGGTCTCCGGCGGCCTGCTCACCGAGGAACGGCAGGGCCGCCACCGTTACGTGCGGCTGGCCGGGCCGGGGGTGGCCCAGCTCGTCGAGGACCTCGCCGCGCAGGTGCCGGCCGCCGCCGCGGTGGACGCACGGCGCCCGGTGCGCGGCCTGCGGGAGGCGAGCGCGGGCGCGGCGATGGCCCGGGGCCGCACCTGCTACGACCATCTCGCGGGCCGGCTGGGCATCGCGGTCACGGACGCGCTGACCGGGCGCGGGCTGCTGCGCCAGGACACGGGGTTCGCGCTCACGGACGCGGGGATCGAGTGGTTCGGCGCGGCGGGCATCACCCTGGACCTCTCCGGCCGGCGCCCGCCGGCCCGGGCGTGCCTGGACTGGACCGAGCGGCGGCCGCACCTCGCCGGGGCGGCCGGGGCGGCACTGTGCCGACACGCCCTGGACGCGGGCTGGTGCGTGCGCGTCGGCTCCGCCCGGGCGGTGAAGGTGACCCCCGCCGGGGAGCGGGCCCTGTCCGAACTGCTGGGCATCGAGCCGGCCACGCTGCGCTGAGCACGCCGGGGCCCGGCCGCCGTCCGCCTACGCCCCGTCCGATATACGCCAGTCCTCGCTCGCGGGACTGCCTAACCTCAGGAGCATGATGAATGTCCTCCGGAACCGCCCCCACATACTTCCCACCTGCGCGGCGGCCGTCGCCGTCGTGCTGTGGGCCTCCGCCTTCGTGTCGATCCGGAGCGCCGGGGACGCCTACTCGCCCGGCGCGCTGGCGCTCGGCCGGCTGGCGTCGGGCTCGCTCGCCCTGGGGGTCATCTGGGCCGTACGCCGGGAGGGGCTGCCGCCCAGAGCCGCCTGGCGCGGGATCCTGCTCTCCGGGCTGCTCTGGTTCGGCTTCTACATGGTCGTGCTGAACTGGGGCGAGCAGCAGGTGGACGCGGGGACCGCGGCGCTGGTGGTGAACGTGGGCCCGCTGCTGATCGCCCTGCTGGGCACCCGGCTGCTCGGGGACCCGATGCCGCCGAGGCTGCTGGCGGGGATGGCCGTGTCGTTCGCGGGCGCGGTGACCGTGGGGCTGTCGATGTCGGGCGGCGGCGGGTCCTCGCTGCTCGGCGTGGCGCTGTGCCTGCTCGCGGCGGTGGCGTACGCCTCCGGTGTCGTCGCGCAGAAGCCCGCCCTGGGCCGGGGCAGCGCGTTGCAGGTGACGACGTTCGGCTGCCTGGTCGGTGCGGTGGCCTGTCTGCCGTTCGCCGGGCAGCTCGTCCACCAGGCCGCCCACGCGCCGGTGTCGGCCACGCTGAACATGGTCTACCTGGGTGTCTTCCCGACCGCGCTGGCCTTCACCACCTGGGCCTACGCCCTGGCCCGCACCACCGCGAGCCGGATGGGCGCGACCACGTACGCGGTGCCCGCGCTGGTGGTGCTGATGTCGTGGCTGGCGCTCGGCGAGGTGCCCGGGGCGCTCACGCTGGCGGGCGGTGTGCTGTGCCTGGCGGGTGTGGCGGTGTCGCGCTCCCGGACGCGGGCCGGCCGGACGACCCGGGTCGCGGCCGGGGAGCCGCGACCCGAGAAGGTGTCCTGAGCGGGTGTCCTGAGCCTCAGAAGACGACCAGCGCCCGGCCGCCCTTGCCCGCGAGCATGTTCTCGAAGGCGGCCGGGATGCCGTCCAGTCCGATCCGCTCGGTGACCAGGGCCGAGAGGTCGAGCCGGCCCTCCCGTACGTGCTCGGCGAGCACCGGCAGGTCGCGCGCCGGGTCGGTGTTGCCGTACACGCAGCCGGACAGGGTGCGGCCCCAGTGGAAGATCTCCAGCGCGTTGAAGGTGACCTCCTGGTCCTTGCCGCCGATGCCGACGACGGTCGTGCGGCCGCCCCGGCGGGTGGAGTCCCAGGCGGCACGGATGGTGGCCGCGCGGCCCACGCACTCGATGGCGACGTCGGCGCCCTGCTTGCCGGTGAGGGCACGGATCTCGCGGGCGGTGGTGTCGGAGGCGACGACGAAGTCGGTGGCGCCGGCCGCGCGGGCCAGTTCCTCCTTGGCCGGGGAGACGTCGACGGCGATGATCCGGGAGGCGCCGGCGATGCGCGCCGACTGGAGAGTGGCGAGGCCGACCCCGCCGGCGCCGAACACGGCCACCGTCTCGCCCCGGCGGACCCGCGCCGCGTGGTGGACGGCGCCGTAGCCGGTGAGGACGGCGCAGCCGAGCAGGGCGGCGTCGGTCAGCGGGACGCCGTCCGGGAGCGGCAGCACGCAGGAGGCGGCGACCACGGTCTCCTCGGCGAACGCGGCGACGTTCAGGCCGGGGTGGAGCTCGGTGCCGTCGGCGGTGCGGGCGTGGACGCCCGCAGCGCCGTTCAGCGCGTTGGCGCACAGCCACACCTCGCCGAGCGCGCAGGCGTGGCAGTCGCCGCAGGCGGGGGCCCAGTTGAGGACGACGGGGGCGCCCGGTGCCAGGTGGGTGACGCCCTCCCCCACGGACACGACCGTCCCCGCGCCCTCGTGGCCGAGGACCGCCGGGACGGGCACCCGCATGGTGCCGTTGGACAGGGACAGGTCGGAGTGGCAGACGCCGGCGGCGGCGAGGCGGACCCGGACCTGTCCGGGGCCGGGCTCCGGCAGGTCGATGCCGGTGATCTCCAGGGGCGCGCCGACGGCGGGCAGGACAGCGGCTCGTACGGTCATGGCTCGGGGCTTCCTCGGAGCTGGAGGGACTAGAACTGGAGGGACTTGGTCTGGAGGTACTCGGCGAGTCCGTGTCCGCCGAGTTCCCGGCCGACCCCGGACTGCTTGTAGCCGCCGAAGGGGGCGAGCGGGTTGAACCGGCCGCCGTTGATGTCCACCTGTCCGGTGTCCATGCGGCGGGCGAAGGCGACCGCCTCGGCCTCGTCACCGGCCCAGACGGCGCCCGCGAGACCGTACACCGTGCCGTTGGCGATGCGCAGGGCGTCCTCCTCGTCCTCGTAGCGCAGGATGGTCAGGACCGGGCCGAAGATCTCCTCCTGCGCGACGGTCATGTCGGCGGTGACGTCCGCGAAGACCGTGGGGCTGACGAACCAGCCGGTCTCGCGCGGCGCCTCGGGTCCGCCCGCGACGAGCCGGGCGCCCTCGGCGACGCCCGTCTCGATGTATCCGCGCACCCGGTCGCGCTGGCGGGCGCTGACCACCGGGCCGATGCGGTCGCCGTAGCGGGCGGCGGCGGCCGCGGCCAGCGCGACGGCCTCGTCGTACTGGTCGCGGTGGACCAGCATCCGGGTCCAGGCGCTGCACGTCTGCCCGGAGTTGGACATCACGTTGGCCACGCCGACGTTGACGGCCTTGGCGAGGTCGGCGCTCGGCAGGATGACGTTGGCGGACTTGCCGCCGAGTTCCAGGGCCACCTTCTTGACGGCACCGCCGGCCAGCGCGCCGATGCGGCGGCCGACCGCCGTGGAGCCGGTGAAGGAGACCAGGTCCACGCCCGGGTGCTCGGCGAGGGCCTGGCCGGCGACCGGGCCCAGGCCGGTGACGAGGTTGAACACACCGGCCGGTACGCCCGCCTCGTGCACCGCCTCGGCGAAGAGCTGGGCGGTGAGCGGGGTGTCCTCGGCGGGCTTGAGGACGATGGCGCAGCCCGCGGCGAGCGCGGGGGCGACCTTGGCGACGATCTGATGGAGCGGGTAGTTCCAGGGGGTGATCGCGCCGACCACGCCGATCGGCTCGTGCAGGACGGTGGAGTTGCCGACCTTCTCCTCGAAGGGGTGGGTCGCGGCCAGTTCGGCGTAGGAGCCCGCGACCGCGATGGGCACCCCGGCGTGCACGGCCTGGGAGAACTGCGGCGGGGAGCCCAGTTCCAGGGTGACCGTCTCGGCGATCTCGTCCTTGCGGGTCACCAGGACGTCGCGCAGGGCGGCCAGCCGGGCGGCCCGCTCGGCGGGGGGTGTGGCGGCCCAGCTCGGGAGCGCGGCGCGCGCGGCGCGTACGGCGGTGTCCACGTCGCCGGCGTCACCGGCCGGGACCCGGGCGACGACCTGCTCGTCGGCCGGGTTCACCACCTCGATCACGTTCCGGCTCGCGGCCGGGCGCCAGGCGCCGTCGATGTACAGGCCGTCGTGTGCCTTCATGGTGCTTCCTCCTGGCGGGTCTCCGTCGTCCGGCAACAAACTAGCGGCGATAGTTTTCGCGCGCCAGGGACACCCGGCCACCGGCCCCGCCAGGACACCGACGACGGCGGCCCACCGCGCGTCGGCCGTCGCGCGTCGACGGCGGTGGCCCACCGCGCCGGACTCACTCCTCCAGGTCGGGCAGCCGCGCCGGCGACGGGCAGATGCGGTCGCCGTGCTGGTCGAAGACGAACAGGTGGGCGAGGTCGACCAGGAGCGGGACCTGCATGCCGTGCCGGAGCCGGATGTCGGGGGTGGTGCGCACCACCAGGTCACCGGGGAGCCGGCCCTCCGGGGGCGCGGGCTCGGCCTCCGTGTCCGCCGGGTGGTCCAGCACGACCACCGGGCCCGCCCGCAGGGCGCCGGCCCGCTCCCGCAGCCGGTCCAGCACGCCGGGCGCCTCCCGGCGGCGCCGCCGGGCCGGGCGGGCGGCCGGGCGCGGAGACTCCAGCTCGGGCACGACGGCCGGGCGGGAGCCGGTGTCGAAGTGGACCAGGGTCTCGTGCCCCTGGAACTCCACGTGCTCCACCAGCCCGGTGAGCGGCACCTCGCCGGGCCGGGCGGCACTGTGCCTGGCGATGCGCACCGCCTCCGAGCGCAGTCCGACGATCACCTCGCGCCCCTGCTGCACCCGGAGCAACTGGTGGTCGAGGGAGAGGGGTTCGGGCAGCCGCAGGAACTGCTTGCCCAGGCTGACGGTCATGGCGCCGTCCAGCGGGGCGCGGACCAGCCCGCGCAGCAGGTTGATGCGCGGGGTGCCGATGAAGGCGGCGACGAAGACGTTGCGGGGCAGGGCGTAGACCTCGCGCGGGTGGCCGACCTGCTGCAGGACGCCGCCGCGCAGGACGGCCACCCGGTCGCCGAGCGACATGGCCTCGGACTGGTCGTGGGTGACGTACACGGTGGTGACGCCCAGTTCGCGGGTGAGCCGGGAGATCTCCGCGCGCAGGTGGTTGCGCAGCTTGGCGTCGAGGTTGGACAGCGGCTCGTCCATCAGGAACGCGGACGGGTGGCGGGCGATGGCCCGGCCCATGGCGACGCGCTGGCGTTCGCCGCCGGAGAGCTGGCCGGGGAAGCGGTCGAGCAGGTCCTCGATGCCGAGCATGCGGGCGGTCGCGTCCACGCGGGGGCGGGGGTCGGCGCCGGGGGCCTCGATGCGCAGCGGGAAGCCGATGTTGTCGCGGCTGGTCATGCTCGGGTAGAGGGCGAAGTTCTGGAAGACCATCGCCATGTCGCGCGCCGAGGGCTGCCAGTCGTTGGCGTACTCGCCGTCCAGCAGGAGCCGGCCCCGGTCGATGTCCTCCAGTCCGGCGATCATGCGGAGCACGGTGGACTTGCCGCAGCCGGAGGGGCCGAGCAGGACCAGGAACTCGCCGGGCGCGATGTCCAGCGAGAGGTTCTCGACGACGCGGGGGCCCCGCGCGTAGGACTTGCTCACGTCGTGCAGAGATATGGCGCGTGTCATCTTGCCGCCCCCGGGGGCTGTCCGGAGCGCCGCTGCTCCGTGGGTCCGAAGGCCCCGCGCGGGTTCGTACGGGACCGGGGCACGTCGTCTCGTTCCGCCCGCGCGACCGCTCTCGGGCGGACGACGAGCCCTACGGGTCACGGAAGTTAACGGAATGTGCCCGGCCGGGGAAGAGTGGCGGCGGCACCGTGCGCGGAGCGCCTGGCAGCGGCGGAAACGGACAGCGGCATCCGGGGCCGCCGGACCCCGGCCCGGCCGCCGCCGTCCGCGCGGCGCGCTCACTTCGTCGCGGTCAGATGGGCGAAGACCACCACGTTGCTGGTGTAGCCGGTGCGCCGGGTGAACAGGCCGCCGCAGGTGAGCACCCGCAGCTCCGGCCGCCGGGAGGGGCCGTAGACCTCCTTGTCGGGGAAGCCGGTCTTGTCGAAGACCTTCACGCGGTCCACGGTGTAGACGGCGGTGCGCCCGTCCGCGCGCCGGGCCTCGATCTGCTTGCCGGGCTTGATCAGGGCGAGCGCGGAGAAGACCGCGGGGCCGGTCGCGGTGTCGCGGTGGCCGACGGCGATGGCGGTGCCGGTCTCGCCGGGCGTGGCGCCGCCCTCGTACCAGCCGACCAGCTTGGGCCTGTCGAGCGGTGGGGTCTCCAACTGCCGGTCCCGGTCGAGCTGGAGACCGGTGACCGGGGCGTCGATCCCGAGGGAGGGGACGCGCAGGGACGTCGGCCGGGAGCGGGGCAGCGGGCGGGGCGGGGGTGTGGGGCTGGGCGTCGCGTCGGCCGGACCGGACTCCTCCCGGCTCCCGCCGCCCGCGTCGCCGTGGGCGGAGTCGGGGCCGGCGGCCGGGCCGCCCGCCTGGACCGCGGGGGCCGACCCGTGGTGTCCGTCGCACCGGACCCCCACCGTCACCAGGACGGTCGCGAGCAGAGCCGTCCTGGCGAGGCGGTAGGCGCGGGTCCGGTGCCACGGCCTGCGTCCGCGCCTACGCGGCGCCATGCGGCCGCCGGCGGATCAGCCGGAAGTACACCGCGCCGCTGACCGCGACCAGCCCCACGGCCGCGGCGGCGGCCACCGGGGAGAACGCGCCCGCGGTGTCGACCAGGCCGCCGCCGCCCGCGTGCACGCCGCCCTTCGGCCCGTCGTTGTGGTCGCCGCCGCCGCTCTGGCCCCAGCCGGTGTCGGAGTGCTGGTCGTCCCGCTGGTGGTCCTCGATCTGGCCCTGGCCGCCCGGGGAGTGCTGCCCCTCCTGCTTCTCGTCGTGGCAGCGGACCCGGAAGACCTTCTCCTTGGGGGCGCCCCCGACGATCCAGGTGATCTTGTACTGGCCGTCCGCGAGGCCCAGCGGGTCGGTGTGCCCGGCGCCGCCGGCGAGCTGGATACCGCCGGTGACGGTGGCCGCGGTGGGCAGCGGGGGCTGCGGGGTGATGGTGTAGGCGATGGTGGGCAGGATGTCGAAGTTGACGGCGTCCAGGTAGAACTTGCAGGTCACCGGGTCGTCCTTGGAGACCCCGAAGGGCACGCCCTCGCGGTGGATCCTGATGTCGCCGTTCTCTCCCTGGGCCGCCGCGGGGGCTGCCGCCACCCACGACGCGCCCGCCGTGGCGAGGGCGGTGAGGACGACGGTGGCGCCCGCGCGGGAGAAGGTCCGCGGAAGTGTCAGCGTGGCCATGCAAGCTCCTCCGAGTTAGACGATTTTCATACAAATCGACCTTTCGATGGGACTCTCACGCATATACGTCATGACCCACGGCACCAACGCCGGACACGCCGTCAGATATCGCCCGTGCGGCGCAACGACGGCCGCTTCCCGCTCGCCCGCGCGCCCCCGGCGCCGTCGCGTGCGCGACAGGCTCGGAATGCCCGGCTCACCGGCTCGCGGCGAGCTCGACGGGGACACCGTTGAGCACCGCGTTGCCGGACAGCGGGTCCAGCAGGCTGCCGTCGAGGAGCTGGTTGACGTTGACGCCGGGCACGCCCGCCGCGTGGCCGAGCCGGGTGCCGGGGCGGTCGTGGCCCCAGCCGTGCGGCAGGCTCACCACGCCGGGGCGCACCTCGTCGGTGACCTCGGCGGGCGCGGTCACCTCTCCCCCGGCGCCCCTGACCCGCACCGGCGCGCCGTCGGTCACACCGAGGCGGGCCGCGTCCGCGGGGTGGATGTGCAGGGTGCAGCGGTTGGAACCGCCGGTCAGAGCGGGCACGTTGTGCATCCAGCTGTTGTTGGAGCGCAGATGGCGGCGGCCGACCAGGACGAGCCCGGCGGGCCGTTCGCGCAGCGCCTCCCGCAGCCGGGGCAGGTCGCCGGCGATCGGTCCGGGCAGCAGCTCGACCTTGCCGCTGACCGTCTTCAGGGGTTGCGGCAGCCGGGGGCGCAGCGGGCCGAGGTCGATGCCGTGCGGGTGGGCGAGCAGCTTCTCCAGCGTCAGGCCGTCGGGCCGGGCGCCGAAGCCATCGCCGTACGGGCCGAGGCGCAGCATCATGTCGAGCCGGCGTTCGGGGCCGTCGTCCCCGGTGAGCCGGGTGGCCAGTTCGCGCGGGTCGCGGCCGTGCACCGGTGAGTGCGCCTCGGTCACGGCCTTGCCCAGGGTCTGGTCGACGACCATGGCGTCCACGGCGGCCGGGTCGGTGCCGTGCATCCCGGTGACGGCCAGGACCAGCCGGGCGAGGATCTCGGTCTCGGGCATGCGGCCGGGTTCGAGGGGAACGGCGGGGCGGCTGTAGCGGACCTGGTTGCGGACGGCGAAGGTGTTGAAGGCGAAGTCGTGGTGCGGGCTCTGCGAGGGCGGCGGCGGGGGCAGGACGACGTCGGCGTGGCGGGAGGTCTCGTTGAGGTAGGGGTCGACGCTGACCATGAAGTCCAGTGATGCCAGGGCCTTGTCGAGGCGGTCGCCGTCGGGGGCGGACAGCACGGGGTTGGCCGCGACCACGAGCAGCGCGCGGACCGGCTCGCCCTGGTCGGTGGCGGTGTCGATCTCCTCGGCGAGCGCCGAGAGCGGCAACTCGCCCTTCGCCTCCGGCAGTCGCCGCACCCGGGAGTGCCAGCGGCCGAGGGCGAAGCCGCGGCCGGGGCCCGCCGGGCGGGGCGTGCGGTCGGTGGCGGCCTGCGGGAACAGGGCGCCGCCCGGCCGGTCCAGGTTGCCGGTGAGGACGTTGAGGACGTCGACCAGCCAGCTCGCCAGGGTGCCGTGCGGGACGGTGCAGCTGCCGATGCGGGCGTAGACGGCGGCGGTGGGCGCGGCGGCCAGCTCCCGCGCCAGGGCGCGCACGACGTCGGCGTCGAGGTCGCAGGCGCCGGCCACGGCCTCGGGGGTGAACTCCCGCAGGGCGTCGCGCACGTCGTCGACGCCCTCGACGTGCGGGGCGAGGTGCCCGAGGTCGACGAGGTCCTCGGCGAAGAGGGTGTGGGCCGTCGCCGCGAGCAGCAGGGCGTCGGTGCCGGGGCGGATCGCCAGGTGGCGGTCGGCGAGTTTCGCGGTGCGGGTGCGGCGCGGGTCGACGACGGTGAGCCGGCCGCCGCGGGCCTTCAGGGCCTTGAGCCGGCCGGGGAAGTCGGGGGCGGTGCACAGACTGCCGTTGGACTCCAGGGGGTTGGCGCCGATGAGAAGCAGGTGGTCGGTGTGGTCGAGGTCGGGCACCGGGATGGCGTGGGCGTCGCCGAAGAGCAGGCCGCTGGAGACGTGCTTGGGCATCTGGTCGACGGTGGAGGCGGTGAACAGGCTCCGGGTGCGCAGGGCGCCGAGCAGGACGGGCGGGTAGAGGGCGCCGGCCACGGTGTGCACGTTGGGGTTGCCGAGGACGACACCGAGGGCGTCGGGGCCGTACCGCTCCACGACCGGGCGCAGTCCCGCGGCCACCGCGTCGAACGCCTCCTCCCAGGTGGCCTCGCGCAGGGCGCCGCCGGTGCGGACCAGGGGGGCGCGCAGCCGGTCGGGGTCGCCGTCGACGGCGCCGAAGGAGGCGCCCTTGGGGCAGATGAACCCCTTGCTGAAGACGTCGTCGCGGTCGCCGCGGGCGCCGGTGACCCGGGTGCCCTCGACGGTGAGGGTCAGCCCGCAGGTGGCCTCGCACAGGGGGCAGATTCGCAGGGCGGTGCGGGACACGGGTCCTCCCGGGGTGGTCGGCGGGTGCCGGGGCCGCCGTGCGGCCGGGGCCGACGGCGTGCCGCGCGGGCACGGGCGGGTCCCGGCGAGCATACCGACCGGTTGGCATGGACGGGAGCCCCTGATGCCGCCCGGGTGCCGCCCTCAGTCCAGCACCCGTCCGAGGTACGCGCGCAGCAGCTCCCGCGTCTCGTGGATGATCGCCTCGTCGCCCTGCGGGTCGACCCGGAAGGCGAGCTGGACGAGGGTGTCGGCGCTCTCCACGGCGACGAGGAAGACCCGCCGCAGTTCCTCGTCCGGGGTGCGGCCGAGGTGGCCGGAGACCAGGTCGGTGAGGCGGTCGGCGACACGGGTGTTGGGCTCGGCCTGCCGGGCGCCGACCGGTATCTGGTTGCCGAAGTCGACGAGCGAGAAGCCCGGGGCGGTGCGCTTCATGCTCAGGTACTCGTCCAGCACGGCGTCCATGGCGGCCCGCCAGTCCCCCGGGCGCGCGCCGTCGAGGCGTCCGGCGACCTGCTCGGTGTACCGCTCCAGGTTGCGCTGGGCGAGGGCGTCGGCCATCTGCCGCTTGTTGCCGAAGAAGCGGTAGACCGAGCCGATGGGCACGCCCGCGCGCGTGGCCACGGCGCGGGTGCTCAGGGCGTCGTAGCCGACCTCGTCGAGGAGGGCGGCGCAGGCGTCGAGGATCCTGGTCAGCCGTTCCGCGCTGCGCCGCTGGACGGGCGCGCGGCGAAGCGATGTCGCGTGGGGCACGGACTTCATGATGCCTTTCCGCCGGGGTCCGGTGAACCTCGCCCCCCAGTACGCGAAAAGGTGACCGGTGCACTCATCGGCCGCCGCCGGGGCCTGCCGCGACGGACGGGGCCGACGGCACGGCCGGGGCTGCCGGGGTCCGGTCGGCCGGTTACGGGGTGGACTCCGACGGGGCGCCCGCCGGGCCCGGTTCGGCGCCGGACGCGGTGATGTCGGCGGTGCTCTCGACGGGCCGGCCGCGCACGGCCCACACCGTGCCGTCGTCGGCGTAGAGGCGGGCGGTGAGGTGATGGGTGCCGTGCGGGACGAGGCGGCCGGACAGGTGGTACCCGGGTGCGCGCAGCCGGGTCACCGGGCGGCCGTCGAGGAAGAGCCGGGCGTGCCCGCGCCCGGGCACCGCCGCGCGCCGCGCGCCGGCCGCCGAGAAGCGGAAGCGGCGCACCGTCAGCAGGACGTCCCAGCCGCGGGCACGGTCCGGGGTCACCTCGACGCCGACCTCGGGCGCTTCCTCTCCGGCGACCTCGCGCAGGTGGCGGCCCGTCCCGTCGGTGTCCCGGAGCACCTTGCCCACCGGTGAGGGCGAGACGGTCCCGGCGTGCCCGGAGGCCCCGCCGGTCGCGCAGCCCTCGGCGCCGAGCGGCACCAGGACGCAGACCGCGAGCGCGACCAGGGTTCTGCGTGTCCACGACATGACCGGGACACTAGAGCAACGTTCCCGCACCCAAATCCCCCTGAAGTCTGGTTCCCGCCCTACCCGGGACGGAGGAGCCGGCACCCTCTTGCGCCCGCCCCCTCTGATTCCTACGGTGATACATAGGAATCAGGAGCGCAAGGGAGCGATCATGAGCGGGGACGCACGGAAGACCGCCGAGGGGCTGTCGTACCTCACCGGGTTCGGCAACGAACACGTCTCCGAGGCGGTGCCGGGTGCCCTGCCGGAGGGCCGCAACTCGCCGCAGCGCGCACCGCTCGGCCTGTACGCGGAGCAGCTCAGCGGTACGGCGTTCACGGAGCCGCGCTCGCACAACCGCCGGTCCTGGCTGTACCGCATCCGCCCGTCGGCCGCGCACCCGGCGTTCACCCGCACCGGCAACGGCGCGATCCGCACCGCTCCCTTCACCGAGACGGTGCCCGACCCCAACCGGCTGCGCTGGAACCCGCTGCCGGAGCCGCCGGCGGGCACGGACTTCCTGGCGGGGCTGTGGACCCTGGGCGGCAACGGCGACGCGACCCAGCGCTGCGGCGTCGCCGTGCACCTGTATCACGCCAACTCCTCGATGGAGCGGGTGTTCTCGGACGCCGACGGCGAGCTGCTGATCGTGCCGGAGCGCGGCGGGCTGCTGCTGCACACCGAGTTCGGCCGGCTCCACGCGGAGCCCGGCCACGTGGCGCTGGTCCCGCGCGGGGTGCGCTTCCGGGTGGAGCTGCTGGACGAGTCGGCGCGGGGCTACGTGTGCGAGAACTACGGGGCACCGTTCCAGCTCCCCGACCTCGGGCCGATCGGCGCCAACGGGCTCGCCAACGCGCGGGACTTCCGGGCGCCGGTCGCCGCGTACGAGGACGTGGAGGGGCCGGTGGAGGTGGTGAACAAGTTCTGCGGCAACCTCTGGACGGCCACCTACGACCACTCCCCGCTCGACGTGGTCGCCTGGCACGGCAACCATGTGCCCTACGTCTACGACCTGCGCCGTTTCAACGTCATCGGCACCATCTCGTACGACCACCCGGACCCGTCCGTCTTCACCGTGCTGACCTCGCCGTCCGACACCCCGGGACTGGCCGGCGTCGACTTCGTGGTCTTCGCACCGCGCTGGCTGGTGGGCGAGGACACCTTCCGGCCGCCGTACTTCCACCGGAACGTGATGAGCGAGTACATGGGCCTGATCGAGGGCGCCTACGACGCCAAGGCGGAGGGCTTCGTGCCGGGCGGCGGCTCGCTGCACAACATGATGTCCGCGCACGGCCCCGACCGGGAGACCTTCGACCGGGCGAGCGCGGCCGAGCTGCGACCGCAGAAGATCGACGACGGGCTGGCGTTCATGTTCGAGACGCGCTGGCCGGTGACCCTCACCCCGCAGGCCGCCGGGGCCGACCAGCTCCAGCGGCGCTACGACGACGTGTGGCAGGGTCTGGAGCGTCACTTCCGCGCGCTGTGACGCCTCCGTTGCACCGGACGTTCCCCACCAGGTACGGATAGCCGTGTGACCTCCTTCGCTCCGGATTCGATCGTCCTGAACCGCAAGCTGCCGCTGTGGTACCAGGTGTCGCAGTCGCTGCGCGCCTCGATACTCGGCCGGTCGCCGCGCGACCCGCTGCGCCTGCCCACCGAGGAGCAGCTGGCCGGGCACTACGGCGTCAGCGTGCTGACCATGCGGCAGGCGCTGAAGGAACTGGAGGACGAGGGGCTGATCAGCAGGCACCGGCGGCGCGGCACCTTCATCGAGCCCGGGGTGCGGCGCGGGGCACCGGTGCGGCTGCTGGGGTCCGTGGACGCGATCGTGGCCCAGCAGTCCGGCATGACGACGGAACTGCTGGACCACGGGCACGCGCCCGTGGCCGGCGAACTCACCGAGTACTTCCCGGACCTCGCGGAGGTGGCGACCTACCACCGGCTGCGCAGCGACGAGAAGACCGGTGAGCCGACCAACCACGCCCGCAACCACGTCCGCCCCGAACTGGCGGCCCGCATCGACCGGGAGGACCTGGTCCGCTGGCCGATGACCAAGGTGCTGCGGGACGTCGTACGGGCGGACATCGGCCGGATCACCGACACCGTGGAGGCGCGGCTCGCCGACCCGGAGACGGCGCGCCTGCTCCAGGTGCCGCTGCTCAGCCCGATCCTGCACTACACGGGCGTCACCTACGACGCCCAGGGCCGGGTGCTGGACGTGGCGGTCATCCACTACCGCGGCGACCGTTTCTCCTTCACGGTGACCTTGGACGCGACCTGACCCGTCCGGCGGGACGAGCCCGTACGATGCCCAGCGTGACGCACGACGACGCTCCGCCGCTGGCGGACCTCATGCCGTGGTCCGTCGCACCGCTGCGGCTCGGCCGCGCCTGGCCGACGGCACCCGACCCGGGCTCGCTGAGGGCCCGCTGGGACGCCCTGCTCAAGGCGGACGGGCCGGACCGGGAGGCCCTGTTCGAGCCGACCCGGGCCCGCACCCTGCGGACGGCGGTGGGCCAGCTCCCCGGCCGGGCCGGCGGCACGGAACGGCTGGTGCGCGCCGAGGGCCCCTGCGCCGAGCCGGTGCGGGTGCTCGCGGCGCCCTTCGACGAGCGGTGGCTGATCCCGGACCACCGGCTGATCGACACCGCCCGCCCGGAGCTGTGGCGGGTCGCCGACGAGCACCAGGTGTTCGTGGTCGAGACGGCGGGCGACGACGACCCCCTGCTGGCGACCGCCCACCTCCCCCTCCTGCGCACCGGCCGCGTCCGCCCGCTCCACCGCCGCCCCGGGGGCGGCGAACCCAACCTGGCACCGGGCCTGCTGGACCACCTGGCGGCCCGGCTGGGGTTCCGCCCCGGCGCACTCGACGTGCTGGCCTGGATCCTCGCGGCGGGCCGCCCGGACCTCACGGTGCCGCTCACCGGCGACGCCGAGAACTGGCACCGGGGCGTGGAGCTGGGCCGGCGCGCGCTCTGGCTGATGCGCCGCGACGGCGAGCGGCCCAGACTGCCGGGCGGGCGCCGCCCCTACGTCCGCGCGCCCCTGCCCGCACGGCCCGCCACCCTCACGTACGACGGTGACGAGGAGACACTCCACCTGGACGAGGGCCGTATCTCCCCCGTCCCGGCCCAGGCCTGGGAGTACGAGGTCGCCGGGGTCCGGGTGCTGGAAGCGTGGTTCGCGGCCCGCACCGCACCGGCCGCACCCGGCGGTCTCGACGCCGTCCGGCCGCCGGCCTGGCCCCAGGCGTGGACGTCGGAGCTGCTGGAGCTGATCACGGTGCTGGCCCTGCTGGGCGGCCTGCGCCCGCTGCGGGCGGAGCTGACGGTGACCTCCCCGGTGACGGCGGCCGAGCTGCGCCGGGCCGGCGTGCTGCCCGTGCCGGCGGCGTCCCGCCGCCCGGCCTCGGTCCTCGACCACCACGAGGAGGGCCCGGAGGGCCAGTTCGCGCTGCTGTAGCGAGGACGCCCGCGCTGTTCCGGCAGCGGCCTCCCTGCTGACAGAACCGCCGGCCGGAGGAGATCATCCACCGCATGGACCTTCTCCCGCTGCCCCTGGAGGGCATCACCGTCGTCGCCGTCGAACAGGCGGTGTCCGCGCCGTTCGCGACCCGGCAGCTCGCCGACCTGGGCGCCCGGGTGATCAAGGTGGAACGGGTCGACGGCGGCGACTTCGCGCGGGGCTACGACACCGCGGCCGGCGGCCTGGCCTCGCACTTCGTGTGGTGCAACCGCGGCAAGGAGTCCCTCGCCCTGGACCTGAAGGACCCGCGCGGTCTGGACGTCGTACGGCGGCTGGTGGCGGACGCCGACGTGTTCGTGCAGAACCTGGCCCGGGGCGCCGCCGCCCGGCTCGGCCTGGACGCGGCCACGCTGTGCGCGGCGCACCCCCGGCTGATCGCCGTGGACATCTCGGGGTACGGCGGCTCGGGCCCGTACGCGGACAAGCGGGCCTACGACATGCTCGTGCAGTGCGAGGCGGGGCTGGTGTCGGTGACGGGGACGCCCGGGCAGCCCGTGAAGGCGGGGATCCCGGCGGCGGACATCGCGGCGGCCATGTACGCCTTCTCCGGGGTGCTGGCCGCCCTGGTGCGGCGCGGCACGACCGGGCGGGGCGGGCCGGTGGAGGTGTCCATGCTGGAGGCGCTGGCCGAGTGGATGGGCCATCCGCTGCACCACGCGATGCACGGCGGCGAGCCCCCGGCCCGCACCGGTCTCGCGCACGCCGTCATCGCGCCCTACGACGCGTACCCGACGGCGGACGGCGGACGGGTGCTGCTGTCGGTGCAGAACGACCGCGAATGGCGGCGGCTGGCCGAACAGGTCGTCGGGAGGGCGGAGCTGGGGACGGACCCGGCCTACGCGACGAACGCGGCGCGGGTGGCCAACCGGGAGCGGACCGACGCACTGGTGGCGGGCGCACTGGCCGTGCTGGACGCCGACGAGGCGGTGGCCCGGCTGGAGAAGGCCGGCATCGCCTGCGCACGGCTCAGGGATCTGCACGAGCTGGCCGAACACCCCCAGCTGGCGGCCCGGGAGCGGTGGCGCCAGGTGGGGACGCCGGTCGGGCCGCTGAGGGCGTTGCTGCCCCCCATCACGCTGCCGGGCGGGGACGAGGCACGGATGGGCGACGTGCCCGCGCTCGGGCAGCACACCGAAGCACTGCTGCGCGCCGTGGGGATGACGGACGGCGAGATCGCAGCACTGCGCCGGGACGGTGTGACGGCCTGAGCGCGGGTCCTGGAAGTGGTTTCCGAGGAGGCCGGTCCGGTCCGGTTCGGCCGGTGGCCGCTCAGCGGCCGGTCGGCCGGCGGTCGGCGGTCGCTAGTGACCGCCGAACAGCGAACGGCGCAGCCGGCGCAGCGGAGCGAAGAGGGAGACGCGGCGGACCCGCGCGCCCCGGTCGCTGCGCTTGTGCGCGGTGTCACGCGCCGTCAGCTCCAGCATCAGCGAGGTCGCCTCGATCGTCTCCCGCTGCGGTATGGCGGGACCCGCCAGCACCGACAGATGGCGGTCGAGACGCGAACTCGTCGCGCTGCTCCCGCAAGTGATCGCAGGGACCCTCGCCCTGCTGCGCACTGTTATCTGCTCCATGTCACTCCCCACCCGTACGAGTCCACCCGGCCCGGGCAGGGTAACCCTATCGTCCCGGTGGGGCGCGCGTGTATCGCGGTCACAGGATTCACCTTCCCCGCAAGGCGGTTGACCATCCCATTTTGACTACTCTCCGAATCCGACCGATTTCAGGGTGAGTTGGACAACCGGCTGGCTGGTGGGCTGTGCTGAGCCGCCATCAGGCTCGACGGTCACGGCGAGTGACGTCGAGGACGGGTCGAGCCCCTTCGCCAGCAAGGGCGTGTCGCCCGCGAGGAGGCCCAGGGAGCGCGGTTGCACATGGGGGCGCATGAGCCAGAGCTGGTGGACGCGGCCCCCGGACGGGGTGCCGTATCCGCTCAGGGTGACGACGGCCCGCCGCTCCGATGCGGAGGCGATCACTCCGATACCGCGGCCGCGGGCGTCCGTGCTGCCGGCGGCGCGCGCGTCCGGAGCGGCGAGAACGTGGGCGATCTCACGTGCCCGGTCCCGCTCGGCGTCGAGCCGCGCCTGGGTGTGGTGCGCCTGGACCGCGAAGAGCGAGGCGACGACGAGGGCCGCCGCCGCGGTCGCCGTGGCGAACGGCACGAACAGGGGGCGCCCCCGGGGCGTACGGGTGCGCGCGGGCGGGGGCTGGACGCCCCAGACGTGCGGCGGGAGCTGGGGGGCGCGCTCCCGGACGGGCCCCCGCGGCTGCTCCTGCGGGAGGGTGCGGACGGCGGCCAGGACCCGGTCGCGCAGCGCGGCCGGCGCGGGGGCTGCCGTGGACCAGGCCAGCCGGACCGCGTCCTCGGACAGGGCCCGGACCTCGTCCGCGCAGCGGCCGCAGGAGCCGAGGTGCTTCTCGAAGCGGCGCCGCTCCCCCGGTTCGAGGGCGTCGAGCGCGTAGGGCGCGGCGAGGGAGTGCAGGTCCTCGCGGCCCAGCAGGCGGCCGATGACACTCACGCGGCACCTCCCAGGCACGCGCGCAGCCGGGTGAGCCCGTCGCGCATCCGCGTCTTGACCGTGCCCAGCGGCAGTTGGAGCCGCTCGGCCACCTCGCGGTAGGTGTAGCCGTCGTAGTAGGCGAGGGTCACGGACTGGCGCTGCAGCGCGGTGAGCCGGTCCAGGCAGCGGCGCACCCACTCGCGCTCCAGGCCCGCCTCCACCTCCTCGGCCACGTGGTCGAAGGCGGGTTCACCGGCGCGCAGCGCCTCCCGCTGCTCGCGCTCCCCGGCCGCGCGCGCACTGCGCACCCGGTCGACGGCCCGGCGGTGGGCGAGGGTGAGGATCCAGGACAGGGCGCTGCCGCGCCGCGGGTCGAACCGGGCGGCGGAGCGCCAGAGTTCGAGCAGCACCTCCTGGGACACCTCCTCGGACTGCGCGGGATCGCGCACGATCCGCCGGACGAGTCCGAACACCGGCCCCGAGACCAGTCCGTAGAGATCCTCGAACGCCCTCTGGTCGCCGCCCGCGACGCGTATCAGGAGTTCGTCCGCCTCCACCCCGGCCGCCCTTCCGTGGCCGCAGCCGGCCCTGCCTCTGGCTCCACGCATCCGCACGAGCGCACACCTCCGGCGGTTGATACGGATCGGAGGGCCGAAATCGCGGGTCCGGAACGCCGAAAAGATTTTTTCCGTCCGACCAATCCGATCCGGCGCCCGGCTCCGTATACCCGTCCGTCAAAGGCAAGTCGGCACTGAGGACGGACGGCATGACACCTCTCTTCTCCAGGAGCGGCACAGGACGCAAGGGCCTGGTCTCGCTCATCTGTGGCGCGCTGGCCGCCGGGGGGCTCGCAGCCGCCGGCGTCGCCACGCTGGAACCCGGGGCGGCCTCCGCCTCCTCCCACCGGGAGGCCCCGCTGATATCGGGGACACCGCAGTACGACAACACGGACCTGTACGCGTTCGTCAGCCCGGACAAGCCCGACACCACGACGATCGTGGCGAACTGGATCCCGTTCGAGGAGCCGGCCGGCGGCCCGAACTTCTACACGTTCGCGGACGACGCCCAGTACGACATCCACGTGGACAGCAACGGTGACGCGCAGGACGACCTGCTGTTCCGCTACACGTTCAGGACGCACACCAAGAACGGCAACACGTTCCTGTACAACACCGGTCCGGTCACCAGCCTCGACGACCCCGACCTCAACATCACGCAGACGTACGACATCGAGCTGATCCGGCTGAAGCACCAGCACGTGGTGTCGAGGACGAAGGTCGCGGACGACGTGCCGGTCGCGCCGTCGAACGTGGGCAAGGCGTCCATGCCGGACTACGGCAAGCTGCGCGCCCAGGCCGTGTACAAGGCGGCGGGCGGTGCCGCGACCTTCGCCGGTCAGGCCGACGACCCGTTCTTCCTGGACCTGCGGGTCTTCGACCTGCTGTACGGCGGCAACCTCACCGAGGTCGGCCGGGACACCCTCAAGGGCTACAACGTCAACACGATCGCGCTGCAGGTGCCCAACGACCTGATCCGCGAGTCGTCGAAGCAGCCGGTCGTCGGCATCTGGTCCACCACCCAGCGCCGTAACGCGCAGGGCTACTACGCGCAGGTCTCGCGGCTGGGCAACCCGCTGGTCAACGAAGTGGTGAACCCGCAGAAGGACAAGGACCGGTTCAACGCCTCCCAGCCCGCGTACGACGGGCAGTTCCTGAAGAACGTCACCAACCCCGAGCTGCCCAAGCTGATCGAGTCGATCTACAAGATCAAGGCGCCCGCCGAGCCGCGCAACGATCTGGTCGACGTCTTCCTCAAGGGCGTCAAGGGGCTCAACCAGCCGCCGAACGTACGGCCCGCGGAGGAGCTGCGGCTGAACACCTCGATCAAGCCGGCCATGCACCCCAAGCGGCTGGGCGTCCTGGACGGCGACAACGCGGGCTTCCCGAACGGGCGCCGGCTCACCGACGACGTGGTGGACGAGGCGCTGCAGGTCGTGGAGGGCGAACTCGTCGGCTCCAAGAACGACCTGGGCGACGCGGTCGACAAGAACGACAAGAACTTCGAGAAGTACTTCCCGTACGTCGCCGAGCCCACCTCGGGTTCGCGCGGCGCGCTCGCCAAGGGCACGACCTCGGGCGCGGACGTGCGCAGCCAGCTCGGTGACGCGCTCTCGCCGGCCGGCTCGTCCTCCGGCGGCTCGGGCGACACGGTCCTGATCGCCGCCTCCGCGGCCTCGGGCGCGGCCGGGATCCTGCTGATCGGCACCGCCTTCGCGTGGTGGCGCCGCCGGATGCAGCGCCCGTACTGACCCGCACCCCACCGACCGGCGCGGCCCGTTTCCCCTTCCCCCACGGCGGGCCGCGCCCTTTTCTCCACCCACCAGGCGACCGAGGAGAGGCATGTCCGCGCGCACGAACGACGAGGAGCCCGGCGAGCGGAGCCCGGCACCCCCCGGCCCGCCGCCCCACCCGGACGGCCTCTCCCCGGCCGCCCCGGCCGCCGTCGCCGGCGGAGCCGCCGCCGCGCCCGGCACCACCGACGAGCGCGTCACCGCCGTCCGCCGGGTCGGTGCGCAGCGGTCGGCTCGACCGGCCCGCGCCGCATCGGAGTCGGCGGCTGCCACCGCTCCCCCCACGGCGGTGGACCCGGCGGCGGACACAGCGCTCGCCGTCGCATCCGTCCCCCCGGAAGCCGCGCCCGCGGAACCCACCGCAGGCGCAGCCGCGGCGGACGGCGGCTCGGAGGCCGGGGACCCGCCCCGGGCGGAGGGGTCCCGCCGGGGCGCACCGGCCGGGCCCGGCGCCCAGGAACCGGGCACCCACGAACCCCTCGGCGACGACCGTGTCGCCGCCGTGCGGCGGGTCGCCGCCGCCGGGCGGCGGTGGCGGGGGGTGCGGCTCGTCGGGTGTGCGGCGCTGCTGGCCGTGGCGCTCACCGGTGGGGCGATCGCGTTCGGGGCCGCGCGGGACCAGGGGTCCGTGGCCGTGGCGGCCTCCTCCAGCGCCGTCGATCCGGGGGCGCTGGGCAGCGGGGACCTGGACGCGGGCATCGCCGCCCTGCAGAACCACCTGCGGTCCCAGCCGAGGGACGCGGGCAGTTGGGCCACCCTCGGCCTGGCCTACGTCGAGCAGGCGCGCACGAAGGGGGACCCGGCCCGGTACCCGCAGGCGGAGAAGGCGCTCCGGCGGTCCCTGGCCCTGGCCCCCGGCAACGACCAGGCGCTGGCCGGCCGGGCCGCCCTCGCCGCCGCGCGGCACGACTTCAAGGACGCCCTCGGCTGGTCGGACCAGGCACTGAAGCGGAACCCGTACAGCGAACGCGCCCTGTCCTCGCGCATCGACGCCCTCGTCGAGCTGGGCCGCTACACCGACGCGTTCCGCGCCGCCCGGACCGCAGACGACCGCAGGCCGGGCGTGCCGGTCTTCACCCGGTACGCGTACGTGTACGAGCTGCGCGGCGACGTGACGACCGCGCGGCGCGTGCTCGAACAGGCCCTCACCGCCGCCGCGTCACCGGGCGACGTCGCGTACGTGGCCGCCCAGCTCGGCCAACTCGCCTGGAACCAGGGGAAGTACACCGAAGCGCTCGGCTACTACGCCCGCGCCCTGGCCGCGGACGAGAACTACCTCCCCGCGCTGGAGGGCCGGGCCCGTGCCCAGGCGGCCACCGGCCGCCGGGACGAGGCGATCGAGGGCCTGCGGACCGTGGTCGCCCGCTACCCGCTGCCCGGACCGCTGGTCGAACTGGGCGAGCTGTACGAGGCCCGGGGCGGGGCCGGCGACCGGGCCAGGGCACGCGAGCAGTACGCGCTCGTGGACGCCTGGATCGCCCTCGCCCGCGCCAACGGCGTCAACGCCGACCTCGACACCGCGCTGGCGGCGGCCGAACACGGCGACAAGGCGGCCGCGCTGCGCGCCGCCCGCGCCGAGTGGGCCCGCCGCCACACCGTGCACACCGCGGACGCCCTGGCCTGGGCGCTGCACGTCAACGGCCGGGACGGGGAGGCCCTCGGCTACGCCCGCAAGGCCACGGCGACCGGCTACCGCAGCGCCGCCTTCCGGTACCACCGCGGGATGATCGAGCTGGCCACCGGCCACACCGCGGCCGGCCGCGCCTCGCTGCGGGCCGCCCTGAAGCTGAACCCAGGCTTCTCCCCGCTGGGCGCGGCCGCGGCCCGCAAGGCGCTGGAGGCCGCCGAGTGAACCTGCGCCGCCCGGTGGCCTCGGCCGCCGCCGTCCTCACCGCCGCCTGCGCCCTCCTGCTGGCCCCGGCCGGCGCGGCGAGCGCGCACCCCCTCGGCAACTTCACCGTCAACCGCTACGACGGTCTGGTCACCGCACCCGGGCAGGTGCGGATCGACCACGTCGAGGACCTCGCGGAGATCCCGGCCACCCAGGCCGGCCCCGCCGTCCGCCGCCTCGGCCTGCCCGCCTGGGCCGGGCAGCGGTGCGCCGGGGCCGCCCGGGACAGCAGGCTCACCGTCTCCGGCCGTTCCGTCACGCTGACCCCCGGTTCCGCGCGCGCCGCCCTGCGCCCCGGCCAGGCCGGACTGCACACCCTGCGCGTCGAGTGCCGGTTCACCGCGCCGCTGCCCCGCGGCAGGACCGTCACCGTCGGCTTCCACAGCGCGGGCGGCACCGGCGGCCCGGGCTGGCGGGAGATCACCGCGCGCGGCGACCGTACGACGCTCACCGCGACGGACGTGCCGAAGACGTCGGTCTCGCACGAACTGACCACCTATCCGAAGGACCTGCTGTCCTCGCCGGCCGACACCGTGGACGCCTCCCTGCGGGTGCGCCCCGGCGGTCCGGCCCTCGCGCGGGAGCGGCAGGACGCCCCGGGCGCCTCCGTGCTGCCCCGGGGCGCCGACCGCTGGACGCGCGCCCTGGACGACCTGGTGGCCCGGCACGACCTGACCGTGGGCTTCGCCGCGCTGGCCCTGCTCATCGCTGTCGTGCTCGGCGCGATGCACGCCCTCGCGCCCGGGCACGGCAAGACGCTGATGGCCGCGACGGCGGCCGCGCGCGGGGGCCGGGCCCGGCTGCGGGACGTGCTGCCGCTGGCCGCCTCGGTGACGGTGACCCACACGCTCGGCGTGGTCGCCCTGGGCCTGCTCGTCACGGCCGGCTCCGCGGCCACGCCCTCGGTGATCGCCTGGCTGGGCATCGCCAGCGGCGCCCTCGTGCTGGTGGCGGGCGCGAACCTGACCCGACGGGCCTGGCGCAACCACACCCACCCCCACCCCCACACCCACCCCCACACCCCCGTCTCTGCCGAGGCGACCGCGGCGGCCGAGAGGGCACGGCGCCTGCCGGTCGCCGTCGGCGCCCACCACGGCACGGCCCCCCACCCGCACGGCCGGCTCGGCCACGACGACGCCGACCAGCACGAGCACAGCCATGCCCACGACGGCGCACACGGCCACGCGCACCACGGCCACGGTCCTCACGACCACCACAGCCACGATCACCACGCCCCGCACGATCACGGCCACGGACCCGAACACAGCCACGACCACAGCCACACCCACAGCCACGCCGTCCTCGAACACACCCACGGCGGTCACACCCACACCCACCCCGTCGCCCCCACCCTGCGCGGCACGATCCTGCTCGGGTTCGCCGGTGGCCTGGTGCCCAGCCCGTCCGCGGTCGTCGTGCTGGTCGGCGCCGCCGCGCTCGGCAAGGCGTGGTTCGGGCTGCTGCTCGTCGTGGCGTACGGCGCCGGTCTCGCACTGACGCTCACCGCGGCCGGCTTCGCCGTCGTCCGGCTGGGGTCGGGCGTCAGCCGCGTCCTGGACCGGCGTCCGCGCTGGACCGGGCACCCGCTGGCCGGCCTGCTGCGCCGGGCCCTGCCGCTCGCGTCCGCGCTGGTGGTGCTCGCCCTGGGTGCCGGACTGGTGCTCAAGGGGGCGGCAACCGCGCTGGGCTGAGCTAGTTTTGTGTTGATATCGCGTCAGATGCCGTGGGGGGACCCCGTGTCCGAAGAGCCGGGCCGTGAACGAGTGATCGCGGACCGTTACCGTCTGCTGTCCCCGCTGGGCGAGGGCGGCATGGGCACCGTGTGGCGGGCCCGGGACGAGGTGCTGCACCGCGAGGTGGCCGTCAAGGAGGTGCGGGCCCCGGCCGGGCTGGACGGCGCGGACGTCGAGCGGCTGTACGCGCGGCTGGAGCGGGAGGCGTGGGCGGCGGCCCGGGTCGGGAACCGCAACGTGGTCACCGTCTACGACGTGGCCATGGAGGGCGGCCGCCCGTGGATCGTGATGGAGCTGGTCCGGGGCCTGTCGCTGGCCGACCGGCTCGACGCCGAGGGCCCGTTCCCACCGGAGCGGGCCGCGCACATCGGCGCGGAGGTGCTGGCCGCGCTGCGCGCCGCGCACGCCGCCGGGGTGCTGCACCGGGACGTGAAGCCGGCCAACGTGCTGCTGGCCGACGACGGACGGGTGGTGCTCACCGACTTCGGCATCGCGACGGTCGAGGGCAGTTCCGCGCTCACCATGACCGGCGAGGTGATCGGCTCGCCCGAGTTCCTCGCCCCCGAGCGGGCGCTGGGGCGCAACCCGGGCCCCGAGTCGGACCTGTGGTCGCTGGGGGTGCTGCTGTACGCGGCCGTGGAGGGCATCTCCCCGTTCCGGCACGACACTCCGCTGAGCACCCTGCGCGCGGTGGTGGACGACGAGCTGCCCGAGCCCCGGCGGGCGGGGCCGCTCGCGCCGGTCATCGAGGGGCTGCTGCGCAAGGACCCCGCCGAACGGCTGTCCGCCGAGCGGGCCGAGCAGGATCTGCGGACCGTCGCGGCGGGCGGAGCGGCCCGCACCCGCCCGCTGCCGTCCTCGCCGTACGCCCCGACGGTCGCCGCCGGGGCGCACCGGCCCGCGCCCACGCCGCCGGTGCCGCTGCCCACCGGGTACCCGGAGCCGCGCACCACGGCGGCCGCGCCGGAGCGCGGACGGCGTTCGGGCGCGGTGCTGGTGGCCGGTCTGCTGGCGGTCGTCCTGGCGGTCGCGGGGCTGACCTACGCACTGCTCGACCACGGGCGCGGGGGCGGTGACGGGAGCGGGGACGCGCGCACCGGACGGGCGAGCGGCACCGCGCGCTCCCCCTCCGCGAGCACCGGCACCGGCACCGGCACGAAGTCCGGGGCGCCGCCGCCGACACCGAGCAGTGCCGCGCCGAGCAGCCGGCCGGCGCAGTCGGTGCGGGTGACGCTGGCGGGTGCGCACACGACGTACGACGGCACATGTCCGCCGCCGGCCGCCCAGGCGCCCGCGTTCACCGCGACGTTCACGGTGGGCCGGCTGCCCGCGCAGGTGGAGTACCGGTGGGTGCTGGCCCACGGGTCGGTGTCCGACCCCGGGTGGAAGACGTTGTCGTTCCCGGCGGGCGGCGGCACCACCCGGCAGGTGCGGGTGGTCGTGACCGCCTACTCCGACAGCGGGACGGTGGAGAACCAGATCAGCGTGGAGGTGCGCGCTCCGGTGCGGGCCACGTCGAACGCGGTGCCGTTCACGGTGACGTGCGCGACGACGGCAACGGAGACCCCGTCGGACGGGGTCTCCGCATCCCCTTCGGCCTCACCCTGAGCGTGCGCTGAGGGAACCGCGGGGAGATCCGCACGGGGAACCACACCGTGCATTCACCCTGACGGGTCGGGCTGGGAACGGTCGCGCGTTGACGATGCCGGCCGTGCGGCTCAGGCCGCGCTGGTGAGCACCGGCAGGTAGCCACCGGACTGGCCGGTCGCCGTGGGGTGGTACGACTCGCCGATGTCGAGCCAGTTGAGGCTGTGCAGCCAGGAGTCGCCGGAGCAGATCTCGTGGCCGGTGAACGGGGTGCGGACGTCGCCGAAGACGAAGTTGTGGTCCAGGGCGCGTTTCTGGATGGCGCTGTCCAGGTAGTCGGCCGCGCTGTTGATGGCGGACCGCTTGGTGTCGGAGAGCCCGATGCAGGTCTGGCCGATCTTGTAGAAGCGGGGGTAGCCGATCACGACCACCCGGGCGTACGGGGCCTTGGCGCTGATCGCGTTGTAGACGGCGTCGAGCTTGCCGGGGAGCGTGGAGTCGACGTACGCCCTGGCGGTGTCGATCTTGGCGAGGCAGGTGCTGTCGGAGCTGGTGACACAGGTCGTCATGACGTCGGAGAAGCCCGCGTCGTTGCCGCCGATGGTGATGGACACCAGGCCGGTGGAGGAGCTGAGGGAGCCGAGCTGGTTCGCCAGCACGTCGTCGGTCCGGGCGCCCGAGCAGGCGTTGAAGGCGAACGAGGACGGGCTGTGGGCGGCGTTCCACAGGTACGGGTACGCCTTGGTGCTGCGGTCGCAACTGCCGCTGGAGCTGATGTAGCTGCCCGATCCCACTCCGGAGGAGTAGGAGTCGCCGAGCGCCACGTAGCCGCCGGTCGCGGCCGTCGGTGAGGCCTGCGCCGTGGCGGCTCCGGTCAGACCGAGACCGGTGGCGAGGAGGAGTGAAGTACCGAATCCGGTAAGTCGGGAACGTCTCATGGAACCTCCCTTTAGCAGGATCTCTGCCGTAACTTTCGTAGCAACTACGCGAGTTGAACGGAAGTGTTCATGCCAAGACTTTTCAGCTCTCAACGACGTCTCGACCGGATCGCCCCAGGAAGTTCACGCGCCCAGGGGTTGCGTGTACATGCCATCCCTGCGGCCATGTCGACGAAGCGTCAATTCCGCTCCCCGGCGGCCGGAGATCCCGCGATGGGAACACATGTTTAAAGAAGGGGTGCCGTCTTGACGGCCCCGCGTGGCTGCGCGACATTGAAGCCGACATCCGGCGCCTTGGGGGGCAAAGTCGCCAATGCAGACGTTACGCATCAAGACACCTTCGACGGACGGCGCCGCAGGCGACGCCGAGCGGACCGGGACAGGACCGGGGAGGGACCTGTCACCCCTGCTCGCGGGGGCGGCCACGGCCGTCGCGGCGGTCGGCGCGACGCTCGCGCTCACCGACGCCGGCACTCCATTGCGCGGCCCGTGCACGCTGTTCTTCCTGCTGGCGGCGCCCGCCGCGGGCATCGGGGCGGCGCTGCGCGGGCTGGAGACGTTCGGCCGGGTCATCGCCGCGCTCGCGGGGGCGGTCGTGCTGAACATGCTGGTCGCCCAGGCGATGCTGGCGGTGCACCGCTGGTCGGTCCGCGGCGGCGTCGTCGCGGTGACCGTGCTCAGCCTGCTCCTCCTCCTGCCTCTCCTGGCGCACCGGGAACGGCATTCGAGGAAACACACACAAGAGTGACCAACCACGGCCAAAGTTGTGTAACGGCCAAACCAACAAAAACGTGAGACTCGTTCCAGGTCTTGCCATACTGCTTCAATCGTCAATACCGTCGTACGTCACCCGCATCGGTCCGTCGGCACGCGGCTCAGGGGAGGGCTCAGGGCCGTGACGTTCCGGCGCGGGGCGCGGTAGGGGGGTGCCGTGCTCGGTGACCGCACGTGTCACCGAGTCGTGCCGCGCGACCGCCTGTCCTCTTCTTCGGGCAGGCCGGCCAGCTTTGCCAGCTCGTCAGGGTGCACGGAGATCGCTCCGCCGTGCCCGGGACGAGAACCCCCCTTTCGAACCGGACCCAGAGCCGGGCCGCCCAGGGGCGGGCGGTCCACCGGACGAGAGGGACACACACTCATGAGTTCCGTTCTGCATCCGCCCAGTTCGGGCAAGAATCCACTGATCGCCACCCACTACCGGCCCATCTCCTCCCACCTGGCGATCACCCCGCCGGTGAGCGTGGTGATCCCCGCCATGAACGAGGCGGAGAACCTGCCCTACGTGTTCAAGTCGCTTCCGGGCTGGATCCACGAAGTCGTCCTCGTCGACGGCAACTCCACCGACGACACCGTCGAGGTCGCGCGTTCGCTGTGGCCCGCGGTCAAGGTCGTCGAACAGCGCGGCAAGGGCAAGGGGGACGCACTGATCTCGGGTTTCGAGGCGTGCACCGGCGACATCGTCGTGATGGTCGACGCGGACGGCTCCGCCGACGGGGGCGAGATCGTCTCCTACGTCTCCGCGCTCGTCTCGGGCGCCGACTTCGCCAAGGGCTCGCGGTTCGCCAACGGCGGCGGCACCGACGACATGACCTTCGTCCGCAAGCTCGGCAACTGGGCACTGTGCACCGTCGTCAACCGCAAGTTCGGCGCCCGCTACACCGATCTGTGCTACGGATACAACGCGTTCTGGCGGCACTGCCTCGACAAGATCGACCTCGACTGCACCGGCTTCGAGGTCGAGACGCTGATGAACATCAGAGTGGTCAAGGCGGGTCTGAAGGTGCAGGAGATCCCCAGCCACGAGTACCTGCGCATCCACGGCACGAGCAACCTGCGCGCGGTCCGGGACGGGTTCCGGGTGCTCAGGGTCATCCTCGGGGAACGCTCCAACCGGCGGGAGCTGCGCCGCCAGGAACACCACTCCCCGCTGCTCGACTCCGGCCGGGGAGAGGTGTCTTGAGAGATCCCGGCATCTCCGTCGTGATCTGCGTGTACACCGAGGACCGCTGGGAGGACATCCTCGCCGCGGTCTCCTCGGTGCACGCGCAGTCGTGCCCGGCGCTGGAGACGCTCCTGGTCGTGGACCACAACGCCGCCCTGCTGGAACGGCTGGCCCGCGCGTACGAGACGGACCCGGAGGTACGGGTGCTGGCCAACGCGGGCCCGCGCGGCCTGTCGGCCGGCCGCAACACCGGCATCGCCGCCTCCCACGGCGAGGTGATCGCCTTCCTCGACGACGACGCCGTGGCCGAGCGGGACTGGCTGCGGCGCTTCGCCGAGGGGTACGCCGACCCGAGGGTGATGGCCGTCGGCGGCCGTACGGTCCCCGTCTGGGCGTCCGGCCGGCGTCCGGCCTGGTTCCCCGAGGAGTTCGACTGGGTGGTGGGCTGCACCTACCGGGGGCTGCCGCCCGGCCGGGTCCGGGTCCGCAACGTCCTCGGCGGCAACGCCTCCTTCCGGCGCACGGCGTTCGAGGCCGCGGGCGGCTTCGCCACCGGCATCGGCCGCGACGGCGACCGGCGCCCGCTGGGCTGCGAGGAGACGGAGCTGTGCATCCGCCTCACCCGGGTCCGCCCCGACGCGCTGCTGCTCATCGACGACCGCGCGGTGATCCACCACCGGGTGCCCGGCCCACGGGAGCGCTTCGCCTACTTCCGCACCCGCACCTACGCCGAGGGCCTGTCGAAGGCGCTGGTGGCGCGGAGCGTCGGCGCCGCCAAGGGGCTGGAGTCCGAACGCCGGTACACCACCCGGGTGCTGCCCGCGGGCGTCGCCCGGGGCCTGCGGGACGCGCTGCTCGCCCGGCGGGGCGGCGCGGGACGCGCGGGCGCGATCGTCGCCGGGGTGCTGACGGCGGCGAGCGGCTACCTGGTGGGACGGGTGCGCGCCCGGCGGGGCGGGACCACGTTCTCCGTCGTACGGATCGAGGGGGAACGCCCATGACCGACGCGCCCGTGCCGATCCTCATGTACCACGCGGTGGCGAGCGCGCCCAACGACGCCACCCGGGCCCTGTCGGTCGCCCCCGAGGCGTTCGCCGAACAGATGGCGCTCATCGGCGACCTCGGACTGACGCCGGTGACCACCGCCGGCCTCGCGGCGCACTGGCGCCGCGGCGGACCGCTGCCCGCCCGGCCGGTGCTGATCACCTTCGACGACGGCTACGAGGGCGTCCACCGGCACGCCCTGCCCGTGCTCGCCCGGCACGGCTTCCCGGCCACGCTATTCGTCTCCACCGGCTGGATCAAGGGCGCGTACGACACCGGCGGCGGCCTGGACACCATGCTGGACTGGCCGCAGGTGCGCGACCTCGCGGACACCGGCGTCGAGATCGGCGGCCACAGCCACACCCACCCGCAGCTCGACCAGCTGGACGACACGGCGCTGCGCGCGGAACTCGGGCACAGCACCGACATCCTCACCGCCGAACTCGGCGCGCCTCCGGTGTCGTTCGCCTACCCCTACGGCTACTCCAGCCGCCGGGTGCGGCAGGCCGTGCGCGCGGCGGGGTACGGCCAGGCGCTGGCCGTCGGCAACGGGCTCGCCCGCCGCCGGCAGGGCCCCTACGCCCTGCGGCGCGTCACCGTGCGCCGCGGCACGGGCGTCGAGGAGTTCGAACGGCTGCTCCAGGGCCGCGCGATCGCCCGGAACTTCGCCAGGGACCGCGCCCTCACCCAGGGCTACGCACTCGTCCGAAGAGCACGCCAGGTCCGCCGGAAGGCCATCAGCTCCCGTGTCTGACACGACCACCACCACCGAGACCGCGCCGCCCGGGACACAGGCGCCCGAGCGGCCCGGACGCCGACTGCGCCTGCCCGGGGCGGGCCGCCCGGCCGGCGGCAGCCCGCTGTTCCGCAACGCCTACGCGCTGATGCTCAACACCGGCATCTCCGCCGTCCTCGGGCTCGGCTTCTGGCTCGCCGCGGCCCGCTACTACTCCGAGTCCGCGGTCGGCCAGGGCTCCGCGGCCATCGCCGCGATGAAACTGCTCGCCGGGCTGACCGCGGTGACCCTGACCGGCGCGCTGGCCCGCTTCATCCCGGTGTCGGGGCGGCGCACCGGACGGCTCATCTTCCTCACGTACGCCGGCAGTTCACTGGTCGTGGCGCTCGCAGCCGGGGTGTTCCTGACGACCCTGGGCGCGTGGGGGCCGTCGTACCGCTTCCTGCACGGGCCGGTGAACGGGCTGGGCTTCGTCGCGGCCGTCGTCGCCTGGAACCTGCTCACCCTCCAGGACGGTGTGCTGACCGGGCTGCGCAGCGCGCCCTGGGTGCCGGTCGGCAACACCGTGTTCTCGGCCGTGAAGCTGGGGCTCCTCGTCGCGTTCGCGGTGGCCGTCCCGACCACCGGCGTCTTCGTGTCCTGGGTCGCCGCGATCGCCACCTCGGTGGTGCCGCTGGGCTGGCTGGTGTTCCGGCGGCTGGTGCCCCGGCACGTCCGGTCGACCGAGGGCCACGCCGAACCGCCGGCACTGCGCGAGATCGGCAGGTTCCTGGCCGGGGACTACACCGGGTCCCTGTTCTCGCTCGCCGTGGTCTACCTGGTCCCGGTGATCATCGCCTCGCAGGTCAGCGCCGAGGACAACGCCTACTTCTACATCACCACCACCATCGGCGGCACGACCAACCTGCTCGCCATCAACATGGGCGCGTCGCTGACGGTCGAGGGCGCGCACGATCCGGGGCGGCTCGCCGCCGACACCCGCGCCGCGCTGCGGCGGATGGCCCGGATCATGCTGCCGATCGCGGGCGCGCTCTTCGTCGGCGCGCCCTGGATCCTGGGTGTCTTCGGCGACGGCTACGCGGACGCGGCCACCCCGCTGCTGCGCTGGTTCGCGGTCGGCGCGGTGCTGCGGGTCGTGATGGAGACGCACTTCGCAGTGCTCCGCGCGCAGAGCCGGACCGCCGGACTGGCCTGGTTGCAGGGCCTGTTGTGCCTGCTGGTGCTCGGCCTGACCCTGCTGCTGCTGCCGCGGATGGGGCTGACCGGCGCGGGCGTCGCCGAGATCTCCAGCCTGACCGTGATCGTGGCGCTCGCGGCGCCGAGACTGTGGCGGACGGTCCGGGCGGCTCCCGCCCCCGTACCGGACCGCGCGGCACCGGACGGCGACCTCGCCGACCTCGGCGAGCCCTCCCGCTCCCGGCCGCGCCTGGCCGGCCGCCCGCGCGGGGACGCCCCCGGCCTCCCGGCCGACTCCCCCACCCACCGGCACAGCCCGGGCTGGGCGCTGGAGAACGACACCCTCGCCCTCGGCATCCACGTCGACCTCGACCACCTCGAACGCCGCCCCGACGTCCGTCCGGGCCCCGGCACCCCGCCGGCCGGCGTTCCCGTCCCGCGCCCGGCCGAGGAGCCGGAACCGGGCGCCGAGGCCTCCCTGGGCCCGGCCGAGGCGGCCCTCCTGCGGAAGGCGGAGGAGGACTCCGACGCGCCGTTCGGCGGAGTCGACGCCCTGTTCGAGACGTCCGACGCCCCGTTCCACGAGGCCGACGCGCTGTCGCGGGAGACGGAGGCAGCGGCCGGACGGTCCGATGGGACGGCGCAGGACGCCGACACGCCGTTCGGAAGGCCGGCGGCGGCCACCGGCCCCGCGGACGGCGACGCCGTGCCCGACGAGCCGCCACCGCCCGCGCCGCCCGCACGGCTCGCGCCCACCCGTTCCGGAGTGGTCCTCGGCTGTCTGCTGGTCGCGGCGCTGCTGCTGTACTGGGTGCCGGCACTGCGGCTCGGTGAGGGCGACCTCGACGCGATGGGCGGCCTCGGCCTGGTCTCCGTGCTGCCGCTGCCCACCCTGGTGGGGGCCGCGCTGCTGGTCACGGTGTTCGCCTCGCTGCTCCGGCTGCGCCGCGAGCACCGGACGCTGCTCCTGGTCACCCTGCTGGCGACGGTGGTGTCCCTGCACGCGCTGCCCGCCGTGCTGGAGACCGAGCCGCGGTTCGCGACGGCCTGGCAGCACCTCGGCTTCATCGACTACATCGACCGCACCGGGTCCGCCGTACCCGACCTGGACGCCCGCTGGAGCTGGCCCGGCTTCTTCGCCGCGGCCGCGTTCGTCGCCCGGGCGTGCGGGACCGACGACTTCACGGAGATCATCCGCTGGTGGCCCACGGCCGTACAGCTCGCCTATCTGGCCCCGGTGTTCCTGCTGACCCGGTCGCTGCGGGCGAGCTGGCGGGCCAAGTGGACCGGTGTGTGGCTCTTCGTGCTGAGCGGATGGGTCGGCCAGGACTACTTCTCCCCGCAGGGCTTCACCTACCTGCTGTACCTCGTCTTCGTCGCCGTCCTGCTGGTCTGGTTCCGCGCCCCGCGGGTGCTCTGGTCCGTGCGCCGCCCCGGCGAGGCCGAGGTGGCGCCGGCCGGCCGGCGGCAGCGCGCGGTGCTGCTGCTGGTGCTGATCGGCCTGTACGCGGCGAGCGTCCCGGCCCACCAGCTCACCCCGTTCGTGATGCTCGGTGTGCTCACGGCCCTGGTGCTGGCCGGCCGGTCGGAGCTGCGCGGGCTGCCCATCCTGTTCGCGGTGCTGGTGGCCGCCTGGGTCGGCTTCATGGCCGAGCCGTACTGGTCCGGCCACTTCGACGATCTGTTCGGCGGGGTCGGCGGGGTCGGCAGCAACGTCTCGACGTCCGTCTCCGGCCGCATCCAGGGCGGGAGTTCGACCCACAAGCTGGTCCTGTACACCCGGGTCCTGCTGGCCGGTTCGGTGATGGCGTTCGCCTGCTGCGGCTGGTGGCGCAGACGCGTCCACCGGTACCGCGAGCGGTCCCTGCTGGTGCTGACCTTCGTGCCGTTCCTGGGCTTCGGCATGCAGTCGTACGGCGGTGAGATGGCGCTGCGGGTCTTCATGTTCGCGGTGCCGGGCGCGGCGCTGCTCGGCGCCCTCGCGCTGTTCCCGCGCGCCGGTGTCACCCCCGGGGAGCGGGCGAAGGACCACAACGCCCTCGCCCCGGTGGCCGCGCTGCTGGCGGGGCTGCTGCTGATGGGCGGGTTCCTGGTGGCCCGGTGGGGCAACGAGCCGTTCGAGCGGACCCGGCCCGGCGAGGTCACGGCCATGGACTGGGTGTACGCCCACGACCGGCCGACGGTACGGCTGCTGTGGCTGACCCAGGACCCGGTCAACGACGTGACCCCGGCGCTGCCGTGGGGCGCGCGGGACATGGAGCGGGTGAACTACGTGCCGACCCAGGCACCGGTCGACCCGGCGCTGGTGTCCGGCCTGGTCAAGGCGCTCAGGGACGCGGGACCGAACTCGTACCTGATGGTCGACCGGAGCCAGGTGACCTACCTGCAGCTGGACGCGGGCTACGCCCCGGCCTGGGAGTCCCGGCTGGTGCGGCACCTGGACGAGCGGCGGGAGCTGACCAGGGCCCTGGTCAACGACGACGTCACGGTGTACGCGATGCGCGAGCGGCCGGCGGGCCGGGTGCCGGCGCCCGACCCGGGGCCCATCGGGCCGCAGGTGACGTGGACACCCTGGTCGGTGGCGGGCGCGCTGGCCGCCGTCGCCCTGGTCCTGCTGCTCACCGCCCGCGAGGTGGCCCGGGTCGCACTGCGGCCGGGAGTGCGGCGACTGCGGCTGCTGCAGGGCAGTTTCTGGTTCTCGCTGCCGCTGCTCGCGCTGCTGCTGGCGTCGCTGGTGCAGCGGTTCCTGACCATGAAGTGAGGCGGAGCGAGGTGACGGGTGCGGGGTGGGCGGCTCAGCGGTCGAGCCACTTCACCTCGTACGCGTGCAGGTCGAACCGCTTGCCGTCGACCCGGGCGCTGATCGTGCGGCCGAGGGTGTTGACCACCAGCACCCGCTCGCGGTCGGCGAGGACGCGGACGTTGGGCACGTCGTCCGGGGCGACGGAGACCGTCTCGTAGCGTGTGCCCGGCCCGAACGCCTCGCCGAACCGTGACAGCAGGGCGTACATGGGCAGTTCGCGTCCCCCGCCGGCGCGGTCCGTGGGTGTCCACAGGCAGCCGGGGCAGTCGGTGCCCCTGGCCTCCTCCGGGTTCCAGTAGAAGCCGGAGGACGCGCCGCCCTCGGCCATCGCGATCAGCCCGGCGGCGTGCACGGCGAGGCGGTGGGCCTCGGACCAGCCGGTGCGCTCGCCCTTGCCGTCGGCGGGCTCCACGTAGTACTCGGCCCACCACAGGGGAAGGCCGTGGGTCTGCCGCCCGACCCAGTCGCCGACCGCGGTGAACTTGGCGGTGGCGGCGAACTCGTCCGGCAGCAGCTCGTCGTCGTTGGTGTAGCTGGAGCCGTCGACGACCACGAAGTCGGCTCCCACCCGGTGGGCGTTCCAGTAGCGGAAGGCGTCGAGGACCCGCCGGTCCACGGCGCCCCAGGGGCCCTTCAGCGCGTCCGAGGCGTTCGGGTCGCGCGGGTCCAGGCTGTCCATGACCAGGTAGGGGCCGCCGACCATGACGTCCTTGTCGACCTTCTTCAGCGCCCGGTAGACGAGGTTGTACATCCTCGTGTAGCCCTCGTAGTCCCAGCGATGTCGGGCGTCGTTCCAGAAGCCCTTGAACTCGTTCCAGACGACGAAGTGGCGTACGTCGGGATAGCGCCTGGCGACGGTCGCGGCCAGGTCGGCGAAGTCCTGGTAGTGGTCCGGGGTGGGCGCGGTCTCCAGCGCGGCCCGGCTCCAGTCGGTGTTCCCGGCGCCGGGCCTGCCGCCCTTCATCCAGTCCGGCGAGCAGCACAGCGTGACCACCGGGGTGCCGCCCGACCTGCGGATGAAGTCGATCCGGCGGTCCATCGCCCCGAAGTCGTAACGGCCCTTCACCGGCTCGGGGTTGTCGGCGCCCCAGCCCATCAGCGCCTGATCCTGCGGCAGCCCGCCGTCCCCGGCGAGCAGCCGCTCGACCCGGCCGACGGCCGTGCCGCTGCCGTCGTCGGCGCTGTACTGGGTGTGGGTGAAGCCCCAGCCGACCTCGGGCCGCGGGGGCCCGGACGGGCCGGCCGGGGTGCCGTGCACCTTGTCGCCGTCGCGCGTGGTGCCGGCGGTGCTCGGGCCGCCCCCGGGCAGCGTGTTGAGCAGGGTCACCACCAGGGCGAGCGCGGCCGCCCCGACTCCCAGCAGAGCGGTGAGCCGCCACCGCCGAGCCCCCGAACACCACCCATGACGTCCCATCAAGGACAACAGTAACGGCGTACGGCACATACGGGGCAGGTCTTGGGAACACCCGGAACAAGCGGCGGAAATGCCGTGCGCGGGGGGCACCGGTGGCAGATCATGGCGGCATGTCTGCGAACCCACACGACGCTCTGCCGATCCGGCTCCACGTCGACGACTCCGACTCGCCGTCCGACGTCGTCGACGCGCTGTTCCTCGGCCGCTTCGCGACGGGCGAGCAGCCGTACTCGCACGCGGCGAACATCGACCGGGTGCGCTCCGGGGCCACCCTGCTCCCGGACGGCGCCCGGGTGCTGCGGGTGGCCCGCGACGACGACCGCAGCGCGACCCTCGCCGAGGGCGAGGGCTGGACCCTGCTGGTCTCGCGCTGGAACCGCGGCGCGGACGTCACGGTCACCGCGACCACCGCCGAGCTGGCCAAGACCGTCCTCGACCGGGCCACGGACGGCGCGGCCGACGAACCGGAACCCCAGCCGGAGAACGTCACCATGGGCTTCTGGTACGTCTCCCCGCGGCGCGGACCGCACCGCACCACCCGGCAGATCTCGGCGGGCACCTGGGACGAGGTCAGGCCCAACTACACGGCGCCGGTGGCGGACGCGATGGACCGCCTGATGAAGACGACGCCCGAGGACATCGCGGGGCGCCTGCTCCTGCTGCACGGGCCGCCGGGCACCGGCAAGACGTCCGCGCTGCGCACGCTCGCCCGCTCCTGGCGGGACTGGTGCCAGGTGGACTGCGTGCTGGACCCGGAGCGGCTCTTCTCCGACGTCGGCTACCTGATGGACATCGCGATCGGCGAGGACGACAGCACGGGCAAGGGCCGCTGGCGCCTGCTGCTGCTGGAGGACTGCGACGAGCTGATCCGCGGCGAGGCCAAGCACACCGCGGGCCAGGCCCTGTCCCGGCTGCTCAACCTCACCGACGGCCTGCTCGGCCAGGGGCGGAACGTGCTGGTGGGCGTCACCACCAACGAGGACCTGGAGCGGCTGCACCCGGCCGTGGTCAGGCCGGGGCGCTGTCTGGCCCGGATCGAGGTGGGACCGCTGACCCGCCGGGAGGCGATGACCTGGCTGGGCGACGAGGCCGAGGGGCACGGGGACGCCGTCGGCCGGGACGGCGCGACGCTCGCCGAGCTGTTCGCGCTGCGCCGGGGCAGCACGCCGACGTCGGTGCCGGGGGCGCGGGACGGGGCGGACGCGGGGCTGTACCTGTAGTGCTTTAGTGGTGTCATGACCTTGTTCGTCGGCACTTCGGGGTGGCAGTACAAGGACTGGCGGGACGTCGTCTACCCGGCGGGCGTCCCGACGCGGCTGTGGCTCGAGGAGTACACGCGGCTGTTCGCGACGGTGGAGATCAACAACGCGTTCTACCGACTGCCGTCCCGGGAGAACTTCGCGGCCTGGCGGGACCGGGTGCCGCCGGACTTCGTGGTCGCGGTGAAGGCCAGCCGCTATCTGACCCACATCAAGCGGCTGAAGGAGCCCGCGGAACCGGTCCACCGCCTGATGACCCACGCGGCGGGCCTCGGCGACCGTCTCGGCCCGGTGCTCCTCCAGCTCCCGCCGAACCTGCGCGCGGACGCGGCCCTGCTCGACGACTGCCTCGCCCGCTTCCCGCGGGGCACCCGGGTCGCGGTCGAGCCGCGCCACGACTCCTGGTGGACGCCCCAGGTGCGGGCGGTCCTGGAGGCGCGGGGCGCGGCGCTGTGCTGGGCGGACGTCCTGGCCCGGCCGGTGAGCCCGCTGTGGCGGACCGCCGACTGGGGGTACGTGCGCTTCCACCAGGGCCGCGCCCGGCCGTGGCCGCGCTACGGCAGACGGTCGCTGGAGACGTGGGTGGACCGTGTCGCGACGACCTGGCCGGACGCGGCGGACGTGTACGCGTACTTCAACAACGACCCCGGCGGGGCGGCGGTGGCCGACGCGGTGGCCTTCGCGAGGGCGGCCCGCCGTGCGGGCCGCACGGTGACCCACACCCCGGCCCACGCACCGACCCGCACACCGGAACCGGCCCGGCACGGCTAGGAGGCCGGTCGGCCGGGTCAAGCCCCGGGTGGACGCCGGCCGGGTCAAGGCCCGGGTGGGGACGCCGGCCGGGGCAAGGCCGACGGCGATCCGGCGAGACGGGTTCGCCGGCCGGACCCGGCCACAGGACGGTGACCGGACGGGGCCGACGACCAACCGACCGGACAGGCCACTGCCTGGACCCGGCCGCACGACGGTGACCGGGCGGGGCCGACGACGAACCGACCGGACAGGCCACTGGCCGGACCCGACCGCAGGACGGTGAGGGGACGGGGCCGACGGCGATCCCGCGGGACGGGCCGCTGGGTGGACCCGGTCGCGGGACGGTGAGGGGCGAGGCCGACGGCGAACCGGCGAGACGGGTTCGCCGGCCGGACCCGGCCACAGGACGGTGACCGGACGGGGCCGACGACCAACCGACCGGACAGGCCACTGGCCGGACCCTGCCGCAGGACGGTGACCGGGCGAGGCCGACGACGAACCGACCGGACAGGCCACTGGCCGGACCCGACCGCAGGACGGTGAGGGGACGGGGCCGACGGCGATCCCGCGGGACAGGCCGCTGGCCGGACCCAGCCGCAGGACGGTGACCGGGCGAGGCCGACGGCGATCCGACGGGACAGGCCGCTGGCCGGACCCGGCCGCGGGGTGAGGCCGGCGGCGGACGGGCGGGGCCGGTGCCGGCGCAGGGCCGGCGGCTGCCGGGAGCGGCCGGGCAGGCCGGGGGCGGCGGGCAGCCGGGCCGCGTTCAGTGGGCTTCGTAGGCCGCCCGCAGGGCGTCCCGTACCGCGGCCAGGGCCTCCGGCTCGCCGAGGCCGAGCCGCCGCACCCGTTCCACGTACGCCTGGGCGGCCAGCGCGGCCTCGCGCTCGGCGGCCGAGCCGGCGGCGGCCACGAACGTCCCGTTGCGCCCGCGGGTCTCGATCACCCCGTCGCCCTCCAGGGCGCGGTACGCCTTGGCCACCGTGTTCACCGCGAGCCCCAGCGACTCCGCCAGCCCCCGCACGGTCGGCAGCCGGTAGCCCACCGGCAGCACGCCGGACCGCGCCTGCTCGGAGATCTGCGCCCGCACCTGCTCGTACGGGGGCGCGCTGTCATCGATACGGATCTTCAGGCTCACAGGGCCGATTGTCCCGCACCCGGGAGAAAATGAGAGGCACCCACGACAGGTCCGCCCGTACGGTGCCTCCTCATGACCGTGATCGTGCGTGATCTCGACCCCGACGTCCCGGCCGACACCGAGGGCTACGCCCGGGTCCGGCAACTCGCCCTGCCCTACATCCTGTTCACGGCCGACTCGGTGCGTCACCTCGCGACCCGCGGCCATCCGGACGCCCACCTCCGCACGCTCGTCGCGGTCGAGGACGGCGAGGTGATCGGCGCGGCCGGGGCGTCCCTGGCGCACGACGCCGCGGAGCCGGGCCAGGGGCTCCTGACCGTCTACGTGCGCCCGGACCGGGTCGGCCGGGGGGCCGGCCGGCTGCTGGCCCGGGTGGGCGAGGAGCACCTCGCCACCGTCGGGGCGACGCGGCTGTACACCTGGGTCCTCGACGAGCCCGCCGACCGCGCCTTCGCCGAGCGGCACGGCTACACGGAGGGCCGCCCCGCGCACTTCCTCCGCCTCGACCTGGCGCACCGCGCACTGCCGCCGCTCCCGGAGGTCCCGCCGGGCGTCGAACTGCGCACGGCCGCCGACTTCGCCGGCGATCCGCGTCCGGTGTTCGAGCTGGAGGCGGAGACGGTGTCGGACGAGCCCGGCATGGTGCCCGTGCGGCTGACGGACTACGCGGCCTGGCTGGCGGAGACCTGGCGGCATCCGCTGCTGGACCACGACCTGACCGTGCTGGTGGTCGTCGACGGCCGTCCCGTCGCGCTCAGCATGGCCTGCACCGACGGCGCCACCCGCTACTCCACGTCGATGACCGGCACCGCCCGGCCGCACCGCGGCCGCGGCCTGGCCAAGCTGGCCAAGATCCACTCCCTGTACCGGGCCCGTGCCGCCGGGATCACCGAGGCCTTCACGGGCAACGACGCCGGGAACGACCCCATGATCGCGATCAACAAGTGGCTCGGGTACGAGATCTGCGCCACGGAGGTGCGCCATGTCCGCGAACTCGGCTGAACCGGCGGCCCGGGTGGAGGTCGTGCTGGTCAAGGGCGGCCGTACGAAGATCCGTTACGCGGCGGAGCTGCTGCGCGACGACGGCGTCCACGTCCTCGTCCGCGCTCCGTGGGCGGGTGAGGGCGTGCGCGACTTCGGCTTCGTGCGCTTCGAGCCGGGCGACGTGTTCTTCGAGCACTACTGGCGGGACCGCTGGTACTCGGTGAAGGAGGTCCGGGCCGGGGACGGCACCGTCAAGGGCTGGTACTGCGACATCGCCCGTCCGGCCGCCCTGTCCGGCGGCCGGCTGGTGGTGGAGGACCTCGACCTGGACCTGTGGCGGTCCGCCGACGGCGCGGACGTGCGGCGGCTGGACGAGGACGAGTTCGCCGAGAGCGGGCTCGCCGAGGCCGACCCCCGGGCCGCGGCGGCCGCCGTGGCGGCCCTGGACCAGCTGGAGGCGCTGGCCCGCGAGGGCGGCTTCGAGGACCTGTTGGCCTGAGGCCGCCGGCACCCCGCTCCGCCCCGGCGGCCCCTCCGCCCCGCCCCGCTTTTTCGTCCCTCCGTCCGGCCGCGCCTCGCCCGGCGTCCGTCCGGCTAGACCCCCGCCACCACCGCGTACCGCTCGTCGTCCACCGTCCTCCCCCACAGCAGGGGGTCGTCGGACAGTCGCTCGACGCGCACCCGCCGGGCGACGGGCTCCAGGAGCGCGGTGAGGCGGGCGGCGGGTATGCCGACGGGGCTGAGCGTGCCCCAGACGCCCTCGACGAGCACGAACCGGCCCCCCGGGCGCAGCAGGGTCCGCCAGTGGCGCAGGACGCGTGCGGGCTCGGGCAGGGTCCACAGCACGTGCCGGACCAGGACGACGTCGTGCCGCCCCTCCGGCACCGGCGGGGCGGCCGCCTCGCCGGACAGGACCTGCGCGTCCTGTCCGGCGAGCTTGGCGCGGGCCAGCGCGACCATGGCCGGCGAGCTGTCGACGGCGGTCACCCGGTGTCCCTGTCCGGCCGCGAGGAGCGACAGACTGCCGGTTCCGCAGCCGAGGTCGAGGACGTGGCAGGGGTGCGCGGGCAGCCACGACCGCAGGCGGGCGGCCCAGGCGGCCCGGACCTCGGGTGCGCGCAGGCCGTGGTCGGGCTCGTCGTCGAAGGCGGCGGCCGCCGCGTCCCAGTCCACGCCGGCACCCACCGCGACCGTCCGCTCACGTTCGTTCGTCATGGCCCCACAGTGACACCCGCCACTGACAGTCCCGACGTGACAGCCGCCACTGACAGACCCGCCCCGATGAGGAACTCTCCCCGAAAGCGTCTACCTCCGTGACAACGCGGAACCCGTAGGCACTGAAGGAGGCAGCCATGCGCCGTGTGACCGTGCAGAAGCCCCTGAAGAGGACGGACAGCCGCCGGATCCGTGAAGAGGCGGAGGAGCGCCCCGCGGCGCGCCCGGAGGTGCGCAAGGACATCGCACGCACCTGGTGGCCCGACCGCTGAGCGGCGGGGCCGTCAGGCGAGCCGTTTGCGGTAGTGGATCCGGTCGTAGGGTCCCTCGACACGGCGTTCGACGACCTCGTAGCCGTACCTCGGATAGATCTGCTGGTTCTCCCACATGAGCGCGTTGGTGTAGAGCCGGACCTCGCCGAGACCCAGCGCACGCGCGTGCGCGTCGACGAAGTGCAGCAGCCGTCGCCCCACGCCCCGGCCGTGGGCGTCGGGGCGGACGGCGACGCTGTCCAGGAAGAGGTGGCCGGGGAACGCCTCGACCACCACGAGCCCGATGACGGGCTCCCCGGTGACGAACACCTTCCCGGCGGCCACGTCCGCCGCGTGGTCGGCCTCCATGGGCTGCGGCACCACGCCGATGCGTTCGACGTAGGGCCGGTAGGCCGCGTCGGTCACGTCCCGCACGGCCGGCACGTCGTCCGCGACGGCGCGCCGGACCCGTGCGCTGAGGTCGTTCGTCATACCGGGAACGCTATCTACCTGAGCGCAGTCTGAGCACGCCCTTAAGCCGACCATAAGGATCTCCTCCGTCCGCCGTGAGCGGGCGATTTCGCGGCTTCCCGGGGCTAGCTTCTGATCACCCCACGGGATCCGTCCCCCAGAGCACCGCTTTCCGAGGAGTTCCGCATGGCCGCACACCGCGTGCCCGCGCACCGCAGGGCCGCCGCCGCGGCCGTCGCCGGTCTCGCCCCGCTCGCGCTGACCGCCCTCGCGGCGGCGCCCGCGTCCGCGCACGGCACGATGGGCGATCCGGTCAGCCGGGTGTCGCAGTGCTACGCGGAGGGCCCGGAGAGCCCCCGGTCGGCGGCCTGCGCGGCGGCGGTGGCGGCCGGCGGCACGCAGGCGCTGTACGACTGGAACGGCATCCGGATCGGCGACGCCGCCGGGCGGCACCGGGAGCTGATACCGGACGGCAAGCTGTGCAGCGCGGGCAACGAGGAGTTCAAGGGTCTCGACCTGGCCCGCGCCGACTGGCCGGCGACGCGCGTGCGCGGCGGGTCGTACACGTTCAGGTACCGCGTGACGGCCCCGCACAAGGGCACCTTCAAGGTCTACCTGACCAAGCCGGGCTACTCCCCCGCCAAGCCACTGGCCTGGTCCGAACTGGACCTGGCGCACCCGGTGGCGACGGCCACCGACCCGGCGGCCTCGGGCGGCTTCTCCACCTTCTCGGGCACCCTTCCGGCGCGCACGGGACGGCAGTTGCTGTACGCGGTCTGGCAGCGCTCGGACAGCCCGGAGGCCTTCTACTCCTGCTCCGACGTCGACTTCGGCGGCGGCAGCGGCGGCTCGGCCCCGGCGCCGAGCGCCTCCGCGCCCTCCGACGAGCAGATCGAGGACGGCGCCGGCCGGTCGACGGTCGGGCACCACGGGCACGGGGACGGTGACACGAGCGCGTCCGCGGCGCCGACCGCCCCGAGGTCCGCGGAACCGTCCGCCACGAAGCCGGCGGCGAAGGCCGCCACGGGACCGGCCACCACGGCTGCCGCGGCCGGCTCCGGCAACCGGGGCGCGGCCGAAGGGACTTCGCGGGATCTGGCCGAGACCGGGGCCACGGCCGGGACCTCCTACGCCGCCGTCGGCGGTGCGGCGGCCCTGGCCCTCGGCTCGGCCGTGCTGTTCCTCTCGGTGCGGCGGCGGGCGGCGGGCGGCGGCCGGCGCCGCTGAACCCCGCCCGGCAGCGTTCCGGGGCCCGTCCGGCGGCTCAGGCCGGACAGGCCCCGGCGGCGGCTCAGCTGAAGGCCGAGGCGCAGGTGGTGCTGGTCGCGTGGGCCGGGTCGAGCGCGTTGGCCACCTCGTGGAAGGCGATCCGGTCGAACAGGCCGATCGCCACGTGCTCGGACAGGTCGAGCGGGCACAGGTCCTGGAGCAGGACGTTGTGGACGTCCTCGCCGCTCAGGTACTGGTTGCGCCAGGGCGTGGCCACCTCGTCGTACTTGGTGGCGATGACCGTGTAGTGCACTCCGGGGACGGTGTCGCCGCCCGCGTTGAGCTTGGTCAGGAACGCGGAGCCGGTGATCTGGTCGGCGAGGCCGGGGGTGGTGGCCTTGATCAGGTCGCCGGCGCCGGGGAAGTACGGCAGCAGGTGGGTGAGGCCGTCGAGGTCGGTGCCGTGGTTGTCGGGGGCGAGGCCGACGAGGGCGTTCACCTTGGCGGCGCCGCCGAGGAACTTCAGGTAGTAGCGGGGCATCATGCCGCCCTGGGAGTGGCCGACCAGGTCGGCCTTGGCGGCTCCGGTGGCGGAGAGCACCTGGTCGACGAAGTCGGAGAGCTGCTGGGCCGACCTGTCGATGGGGCCGAGGCCGTGGAAGAGCGGGACGCCCGGCAGCTGGCCGTAGTCGACGGAGTAGACGCAGTATCCGCGCGTCTCCAGATAGGGGGCGAGGGACAGCCAGTTGTCGATGGAGTTGCCCAGGGTGCCGTGCACCAGGACGACCGGGCGGGGATGGGCGGCGGAGGGCTTGCAGGAGTAGTCGTTCCAACCTCCCCCACTCTCGGCTGCGCTCGAGCGGGGGGACCCCCCGCTCGGTGCGGTCGCGGTGGGGGTGGAGGCGTGGGCGGTGGCGGCGGGCACAGCGGCTACTGCGGCGGTCAAAAGCAGCGCGGTGAGGGGTCTGAGCACTCGCTTCCAGGGCAGCATCGGGTGATCTCCTTGCGGCTCAAGGGGAGGTGCGACGGCCTAACCCTGTGATCCGGATCACGAGGATGCTGTTCACTCGTCAAGTTACGGGCGAGTAGCCCAGGTGTGAAGTTACGCGTCAGTAAAAACTTCCAGTGATAACCGGAATGCCGTTCGTCCACTGACCGGCCGTCACCAGGCGGGCCTGACCGGACCGTAGGGCGCGAGCCGCAGCAGGCGCTCCCGCAACACGCTCACTTCACCCTCGCCCAGCAGTTCGGCCCATCCCCCCACGACCTCGGCGGCCGCCGCCTCGGCCGCTCGCGTGCACTCCCGGCCCCGCCCGGTGAGCACGACGAGACGGGCCCGCGCGTCGGCCGGGTGCGGCCGCCGCTCGGCATACCCCTTGCGCACGATCTCGTCGACCAGCTGACTCGCCGCCTGCTTGGTCACCCCGAGGTGGACGGCGAGGTCGGTGACGGTGGCGCCGTCCGGCGCGAGCCGTGCGAAGGCGAAGCCGTGGGCGGGCCTGACGTCCGTGAAGCCGCGCGCCACGACCCCGTCGTTGATGCGTTGCGTGAGGTCGCCCGCGACGGCGAGCAGGGCGGCGGACAGGGCCATGGCTTCGGAGTTCTGCACGTACGCATTGAAACACCCTTGACGTGATGGTCAAGCCGGTTGACTATATGGTCAAGCAGCTTGACCACTACTCCGGGGAGTCCCCTTGCCCGTCATCCGTTCGTCCGAGGCCGTGACCCACGAGATCCACGGCGCCCGCTTCGTCTCCTACGCCACCCCGCGTACCGGCAGCAGGGAACTCTGCGCCTGGCGCGGGGAGATCCCGCCCGGCACCAAGGCGCCCACCCACACCGTGAGCCGGGAGGAGATCTTCCACCTGCTCGTCGGCGAACTGCTGATCGGCGTCGACGGCCGCACCGAGCGGATCTCCGCCGGCGACACGGTGATCGTCAACCCCGGTGCGGCCCTGACCGTCGAGAACCCGACCGGCCACACCGCGATCTCGTGGGTCACCACCTCGGTCGGCCTGGAGGCGCTGCTGGCCGACGGCACGCGCCTCACACCGCCGTGGGCCAACTGAGCCGGGCGCGGGGGCGGATCACGCCGCCAGCGTCCCCGGCATCACCGCTCGCGGCCCGAACCTCGCGCGGGCCCGGTCGGCGGCCTCCTCGATCCGGCGGACCTTCTCGTCCACCGGGTCGAAGGTGAGCTGGTGGGAGGCCTGCTCGGCGGGGACCAGGCCCTCGGCGCGCAGAGCGAGCGCCCGGACCCGGGCGCGCTGCAGACCGAGCGCCCCGTACAGGTCGTAGGCCGTCCCGGTCAGGGCCGCCGAGTGCGCGGTCGGCTCCCGCAGGGTGCGGCTGCGGGTGGTCGAGGAGCGGTCGGCGTAGCGCACGGTGAGCGTCAGGGTGCGGCACACCCTCGCCACCGCGCGCAGCCGGGCGCCGATCTCCTCGGCCGCCGACAGCAGCGCCCTGCGGTGCCGGTCGGGGTCCAGCTCGTCGAGTGCGAAGGGGCGTTCGGCGGCCGCCAGGGAGGTACCCGCCCGGGCTCGGCCGAACGCCCCGGGCAGGGAGCCGGCGTTCGGCACGACCCGGCCGCGGTCGACGCCGGCGGCCTTCTCGCGCAGTTCACGGCCCGCCCTCGCGCCGATCAGCCGCTGGAGCGTGGACAGCGGCGCGGCGGCGACCAGCCCCAGGGTGTCCAGGCCGTACTCGCACAGGGTGCGGGCGGTCGCCGCCCCCACACCGGGCAGCACGGACACGGGCCGGCCGGCCAGGAACTCCGCGACCGCCTCCGGCTCCCCGGGCACCACGCCGGTCACCCCGGGACGGGCGTCGCGCATCGCGATCCGGGCCAGCATCGGGCCGGGACCGGCGCCGATCACACAGTCGACGCCGTGCAGCGCGAGGGCGCGGACCCGGATCACCGAGGCCAGTTCGACCGCGTCGCGCCCGAAGTACCGCTCGGCGCCCCGGAGATCGGCCAGCGCCCCGTCCGGCGGCAGCGCCTCCACGACCGGCGTGAACTCCTCCAGCAGCGCGAGCAGTCCGGGCAGGGCCTCCTCGGCCGGCCGCGGCCGCTGGAAACGTACACAGAGAATGGTCATCCCGCGCTCCCCGGACTCTGGTGCCACAACTTCCTTCCCACCGCGGGCCCTTCGCCCGCGGGGCGCAGATCGGCCCAGGGGTGCATCTCGTACCCCGTGGGCATGCGGATGGTCCGGTCCCCCATCGGGTCGCGGGCCGCCGAACCGGTGCGCCGGGGCAGCCCGTCCGAACCGGCGTCCCGGGCCCGGGACGGACCCACGGCGTCCTCCGGCGCGCGGTCCTCCCCGGCGCCGCCGGTCGCCCCGGCCAGCCGGGCCGCGACCCCGTCGAGCCCCTCCTCGCGGCGCACCTCGAGCAGTTCGGCGAGGTTCCAGGCTGCCGCGCCCACCACGCTCAGGCTGCGCGGGCCGCGCCGCTGCACCACTCCGCGCACCAGCAGCAGCCAGGAGTGGAAGACCGTGTGGGCGCAGGCGTCGTGCGAGTCGTCGAAGAAGGCGAGGTCGACCAGGCCCGTGCCGTCGTCCAGGGTGGAGAAGATGACCCGCTTGCCGGACCGGATCGGCGGGGTCTGGGTGGCCGCCTTGGCGCCCGCGACCAGCACCGTCTCCCCGTGCCCGGCCTCGCGCAGCCGGCGCGCCGACAGCACGCCCAGCTCCTTGAGGAACTCCCGGTGGTCGTCCATCAGATGGCGTGAGGCGTCCATGGAGAGCACGCCCAGCTCGGCGCTGAGCCGCTCCGCCGAGGTCAGGTCGGGCAGGCCGGCCGGGGCGGTCCGCCGGCCCCCGGCGAGGGGGAGCTGGCCCCCGCCGCCGCCCCGGGCGCCCCGGTGCAGCTCGGTCAGGTGCAGCTGCAGGTCACGGCGGTTGGCACCGAACGCGTCCAGCGCGCCCACCTGGGCCAGCCGCCCGGCCAGCGGACGGCTCGGGCGGGCCCGCTCCCAGAAGTCCAGCAGGGAGGCGTACGGCTGTCCGTCCGCGATCCGCCCGGCCTCGGCCTCGCTGATGCCGTGCACGTCGCTGAGGGCGAGCCGCAGCCCCCACACCCCTGATTCGGACACCAGTTCGATCCGGTGGTGCACTCCGGACACGTTCACGTCCAGCGGCAGGATGGGCACCCCGCGCCGCCGCGCGTCCGCGAGCAGCAGCCGCTTCGGGTACATCCCGGGGTCGTGCGTGAGCAGCCCGGCGTAGAAGGCGGCCGGGTGGTGGGCCTTCAGCCAGGCCGACTGGTAGGTCGGCACGGCGAACGCGACCGCGTGCGCCTTGCAGAAGCCGTACGAGCCGAAGGCCTCGACGATCTCCCAGGTCCGCCGGATCGCCTCCGCGTCGTACCCGTTCGCCGCCGCGTGCTGGGCGAACCACACCTTGATCCGCCCCTGCGACTCCGGGTCGGACAGCCCGCGCCGGATCCGGTCCGCCTCGCCGCGCCCGCAGCCGGTCATGACGGCGACGATGTCGATGACCTGCTCGTGGAAGACGACGACCCCGTACGTGCCCTTCAGCGCCTCCTCCAGGTCCGGGTGCGGGTAGCGCACGGGCGCCCGCCCGTGCCGCGCCTCGATGAACGGCCGGACCATGTCGGCGGCGACCGGTCCCGGCCGGAAGAGGGAGATGTCGACCACCAGGTCGTGGAAGGTGCTCGGCTGCAGGCGGCCCACCAGGTCGCGCTGGCCCGGCGACTCGATCTGGAAGCAGCCCAGCGTCTCGGCCGCCTGGATCATCCGGTACGTCGCCGGGTCGCCCGGCGCCACCGCGTCCAGGTCGATCCGCTCCCCCGTGGCCCGCTCCACCTCGGCGGCCGCGTGCGCCATCGCCGACTGCATCCGCACGCCCAGCACGTCCAGCTTGAGCAGACCGAGGTCCTCCACGTCCTCCTTGTCGAACTGCGCCATCGGCAGCCCCTCGCCGCTGGTCGGCACCACCGGCGTACGGGCGAGCAGGGAGGCGTCGGACAGCAGCACCCCGCACGGGTGCATGGCGACCCCGCGCGGCAGGGCGTCGAGGGCCTCGACCAGTTCCCAGAGCCTGCCGTACCTCTCCTTCTCCCCCGCCAGCGCCTTCAGTTCGGGCAGTTCCTCCAGCGCCGCGCGGGCGTCCCGGGCCCGGATGTGCGGGAAGGACTTGGCCACCCGGTCGATCTCGGCCGGGTCCATGGACAGGGCGGCCCCCACGTCCCGTACGGCGTGCCGCACCCGGTAGGTCTCGGGCATGGAGACGGTGGCGACCCGCTCGGTGCCGAACCGGCCGATGATCGCCCGGTAGACCTCCAGCCGGCGCGCGGACTCCACGTCGATGTCGATGTCGGGCAGGACCACCCGCTCCTTGGACAGGAAGCGTTCCATCAGCAGCCCGTGCTCGACCGGATCGGCGTGCGCGATGCCGACGAGGTGGTTGACGAGGGAGCCCGCGCCGGAGCCGCGGGCGGCCACCCGGATGCCCATCTCCCGTACGTCGTCGACCACCTGGGCGACCGTGAGGAAGTAGGAGGCGAAGCCGTGGTGGGCGATGATGTCCAGCTCGTGGTGCATCCGCTCCCAGTACGCGCGGCGGCTGGCGTAGCCCAGCCGCACCATGCCCGCCGCCGCCCGGGAGGCGAGCGCCCGCTGGGCGGTGCGGCGGCCGGCGCCGACGAGGTGCGGCTCGGGGAAGTGGACGGTGCCGATGCCGAGGTCGTCCTCGGGGTCGACCAGGCACTCCGCGGCCGTGACCGCGGTCTGCTCCAGCAGCCGGCGGGCGGTGTCCGGCCGGTAACCGGCCGCCTCCACCACCCGCTCGGCGACCCGCAGCATGGCCTGCGCGTCCTTCAGCCAGGCCGTGCCCGGGTCCAGCTCCTTGCGCGGGTCGATCGGCACCAGCCGGCGGGCCGCGTCCAGGACGTCGGCGACCGGCCCCTGACCGGGGTCGGCGTACCGGACGGCGTTGCTGAGGACCGGCCGGACCCCCTGCTCGGCGGCGAAACCGACGGTGCGGGCGGCCAGCCGCAGAGAGCCGGGGCCGGTGCCCCCGCGGCCGTGGCAGACGGCCTCCAGGCGCAGCGCGCCGCCGTAGACCTCGCGCCAGGGGGCGAGCAGCCGCGCGGCGCGGTCGGGCCGGCCCGCGGCCAGCGCGCGCCCCACCTCGGAGCCGGGGCCGAGCAGCACGGTCAGGCCGTCGCCGTGGTTGGCGTCCCAGGGCAGCACGGGCACACCCCCGCCCGGTCCGGCAGCCACTCCCCCGCCCGGCCCGGCCCGGTGAGCCGCCGTGACGAGCCGGCACAGGTCGGCCCAGCCGCGGGCCCCGTCCCGGGCGAGGAAGGTCACCCGGGGGGCCGACTCGTCCACGAAGGCGCCGCCGCGCACCGGGGTGCGGCGGCGCTCAGGACGGGGGGCCGCCGGCTCGGCCACCGCCAGGTTCACGCCGAACAGCGGGCGGACCCCCGTCCCGGCACAGGCCTTGGCGAACCGGACCGTGCCGGCGAGGGTGTCGCGGTCGGTGAGGGCGAGGGCGTCCATCCCCCGCTCCCCGGCGCGCGCGGCCAGCCGCTCCGGGTGGGAGGCGCCGTACCTCAGGGAGAACCCGGAGACGGTGTGCAGATGCGCGAAGCCCGGCACGCACACCTCCACGACTCATGAGCCCCGTCCGACTCTCGAACACCTGTTCCCACAACCACCATACCCCCATTCCCGAACAAGTGTGCGACATCCGCTCGACCGCCTCCCACCTGCGCAAACACCGGCACGCAAGCGGGCCCCCGCACGCGCAACGCGTGCGGGGGCCCGCCGGAGCCGTACCCCTCAGGGAAGGGTCACGCCGTACCCGTCAGGGAAGGGTCACGCCGTAGTAGCTGAGCGCCTCGGTGACCGGCTGGAAGAACGTCGTGCCGCCAGAGGTGCAGTTGCCGCTGCCGCCCGACGTCAGGCCGTAGGCCGTGGACCCGGCGTAGAGCGGGCCCCCGCTGTCGCCGCCCTCGGCGCACACCGTGGTCTGGATCAGGCCGGAGACGACGTCACCGCTGCCGTAGTTGACCGTGGCGTTGAGCGCCGTGACCCGGCCGCTGTGGGTGCCGGTGGTGGAACCGCGCCGGTAGACGGTCGTCCCCACGGACGGGGTGGCCGCGCTGCTGATGGTCTGGCTGCCGACCGCGCTCGGGTGCGCGATCGAGGAGTTGGTGTACCGCACGAGCGCGAAGTCGTTGCCCGGGAAGCTGTAGCCGACGTTCGTCCCCAGCACCGTGGAGTGGCTGGAGTTGCTGTACCAGGTGGAGGCGACCTGACCGCAGTGTCCCGCGGTCAGGAAGTAGTACGTGCTGCCGCTGCGCACGTTGAAGCCGAGCGAGCAGCGGTAGGAGCCGCCGTAGATGGCGTCGCCACCGGTGATCAGCTTGTTGAACTTGCCCGCGGTGTGCTTGATGGTCAGCGCGCCCGAGTCGACACCGGCCTGCCGCCTGATCCTGGCGATCTCGGCCTTGGACACCGTGCTGTCCACGGTGACGACGACCCGGTTGGTCCTGCTGTCCACCGCCCAGGCCGTGCCGGGCACGTCGGCGTTGAGGACGGCGTCGCTCGCCTTGGTCAGCTGGGTGGCGCTGAACGTGTGGGCATCGCTGGCGTTCGCGGTGGGGGCGGCGAACGCGGCCGCGGCCAGGAAACCGGTCGCCACGGCGATCAGCCGGGTCCGTCTCGCCGTGCCGCTGCGGGGAGTGGTGCGCTTGATCCTCACGTTTCGTTCCCTCCCAGGGAGAGTCGGGGGGCCCGCGTGGGGTCGGGGCCCGTGAGGCGCAGCCAGGGACGGCCCGGGATCCCCGGGTATTCATGCCCCTGACAAGCGCTGGGGGGGAGTATTCGGCCGAACGGCCGGTCGGCACAAGGGCACCTTTCGGCCGTGCAGCGTTCAACCGTCCGCCCGCCCGGGGACCTTGACTTCTCCGAACGGGAGGTCGGATCGGCCGGTATTCACCCCGCCGCCCCGCGCCCTCCCGTACCGGGGATGTCCGGAATTCGCCCCTCCGGATGATCCGGGTCCCGTCCGCTCAGCAACTGTCGCAGGGGCAGCAGCAGTCACAGCAGTCGCACCCGTCGCAGCAGTCACCACAACCGGCGCAGCCGTCACAGCCGCCGCACCCGCTGCAGCCGTCGCAGTCGCAGTCCCGGCAGCAGCCCTCGCGCTTCTTCCGGGACCAGGGGCCCTCGTACTCCTCGGCGCAGCACATCCGGCAGGTGCAGCAGAGCAGCAGGAACGCCCCGCACCCGGGCAGCAGGGCGCGCGGCACCTTGGGCTTGTGCGGCAGGTGCGGCCCGCCCGGCCCGAACGGCACGTAGGGGTCGGCCCCGGACTCCGGCCCGTGCGGGGCGGGGCCGCGCGCGGCGGTTCCGTGAGCCGCGGATCCCCGGGCCGCGGATCCCTGGGGGGCCGGCCCGTGCGCGGCGCAGGCCGGCAGCGTGCCGAAGGCGCGGTCCACGGAGCGCCGGAGTTCGTGCACGAGCAGCAGGTGGGCGAGCCGGCCGTCGGCGAACTCGGCCTCCCGCAGGGCGAGCCGGATGCCGTGCAGGGCGTCCTCGGCGAGCCTGCGGGCCTCGGTCAGGGAGGTGCCGGTCGCGGTGAGCGGGTTCCAAGCGCCCGAGCGCGCGTCGGCCTCCCGGTCCTCCACGGCGTCCAGCAGGTGGGCGAGCCGCCCGAAGAGCCGGCCGGCCTCGGCGAGCGGACCGGCGTTGCCCGGCCGTCCCGCGAGCACCGCGGTGTGCGCGAAGGCGGCCGCGGTGGCGGTCTCGGTCGGCTCGGTGACCGTCAGCAGCGGGGTGCCGACCCCGGCCAGGGCCTCGATGCCGGTCTGCCGGTCAACGGCGTCCAGGAGGACGCCGGTGTCGAACCCGACCGCCGATCCGCCGCGCTCCCCGGCCCGCCCCCAGCCGGCCGCGACCCGGAGCGCCGCCGCCGCCACCGGCTTGCGGGCCAGCAGCCCGTCCCGGTCGGCGACGTGGTCGCGCACCTTGGCGGAGGCGAGGACCAGCGAGACGGCGGCGGCCAGCCGCGCGCCCTCGCCCTGCGCGACGGACGCGGTCCGCATCCCGCGCAGGGCGCACGGGCCGGCCGTGCGCCGGGACCCGCCCGCCAGGCCCGCCTGAGCCTCCGTCAGCACCGATATGAGAAGCCCGTCATAGTTCGTCACGATACGGGCGAACTGTCCGTGATCACGGCGCAATGCCAGGCAGAGCCCGCACAAGTGCGCCGTCCACTGGGCCTTGAGGCCCTCCCCCAGCCGATGGCCGCACGGCCTGACGATTCCGAACACGACGATCCCCCGTGATGCGTTGCGACGTAGAGCCGGGGCATCGTATCGGCCGACTGTCAGCTCGTATCAGGTCACGCGTTCACCCGTACGCACCGTGCATCACCCGTCCGCCAACGACAATCATATTTCACTCACAGTCAGCAGCCGTATGAGTCGCGACCCTTGGGGCACAAGGACTCTCGACGGATCCGCTGTGCACCAGTACCGTCACAAACCCCCCGCACGGCGTCTATCCACTTGGCACGCCGTCCGCATCATGGATGACCATAGGGATGCGGAAAGCAAGAAGGACCGCTGTGAGAGGAGGCGTCCATGGGATCGGTACGCAAGGCGAGTGCGTGGCTCGGCCTCGTCGACGACAACGATGACGAGCGCTACTACGACGACGACTACTCCGAGGGCACCGGGTCCCAGGACGCCTGGGTCACGGACCCCCGGGTGAAGGTGGCCACGGACACGGCCGAGGAGAAGGGCCGCCGCATCGGCACGGTCACGCCGGACAGCTTCCGGGACGCCCGTGCCATCGGCGAGCTGTTCCGGGACGGTGTCCCGGTCATCGTGAACCTCACCGCCATGGAGCCGGCCGACGCCAAGCGCGTCGTCGACTTCGCGGCTGGCCTGACCTTCGGCCTGCGGGGCACGATCGAGCGGGTGGCCACCCGGGTCTTCCTGCTGACGCCGTCGAACACGGAGATCGTCAGCGGCGAGCCGGCCAAGCACCGTGAGGACGGCTTCTTCAACCAGAGCTGAGGCAGGGCCGCTCGCCGGCCCTGCCCTCCCCCCGGGGGCTCACCGGAAGGCGTCGAGCCCGGTGAGCGCCTTGCCCAGCACGAGCTGGTGCATCTCGACGGTGCCCTCGTAGGTGAGCACCGACTCGAGGTTGGTCGCGTGCCGCATCACGGGGTATTCGAGGGAGATCCCGTTGGCACCGAGGATCGTCCGCGCCGTACGGCAGATCTCGATGGCCTCGCGGACGTTGTTGAGCTTGCCGAAGCTGATCTGCTCGGGGCGCAGCCGGCCGGCGTCCATCCGCCGCCCCAGATGGTGGGCGAGCAAGATCCCCTTGTGCAGCTCGACCGCCATGTCGGCGAGCTTGGCCTGGGTGAGCTGGAAGCCGCCGATGGGCCGCCCGAACTGCTCCCGGGTCCGCGCGTACCCGAGCGCCGCCTCGAAGCTGCTGCGCGCCGCGCCCATCGAGCCCCAGACGATGCCGTAGCGGGCGTGCGAGAGGCAGCCGAGCGGTCCGCGCAGACCGGTGACCTCGGGGAGTACCGCGGTGGCGGGCAGCCGTACGTCGTCGAGGACGAGTTCGCTGGTCACGGAGGCGCGCAGGGACCACTTGTGCTTGATCTCGGGCGCCGAGAAGCCGGGGCGGTCGGTGGGCACGACGAACCCGCGGATGCCGTCCTCGGTCTGCGCCCAGACCACGGCGACGCCGGCCACGGAGCCGTTGGTGATCCACATCTTGCGGCCGTTCAGGATCCAGTCGTCCCCGTCGCGCTTGGCGTGGGTGCGCATCGAGGAGGGGTCGGAGCCGTGGTCGGGCTCGGTGAGCCCGAAGCAGCCGATCACCTCGCCCGCCGCCATCCGCGGCAGCCACTCCCGCTTCTGCTCCTCGCTGCCGAACCGGTGGATCGCGTACATGGCGAGGGAGCCCTGGACGGAGACCAGGGACCGGATGCCGGAGTCGGCGGCCTCCAGCTCCAGGCAGGCCAGGCCGTACTGCACGGCCGTGGCGCCGGCGCAGCCGTACCCGGTGAGCGACATGCCGAGGGCGCCGATCCCGCCGAGTTCGCGCGCGAGGTCCCTGATGCCGGGCAGCTCGCCCTTCTCGTACCAGTCGGCGACGTGGGGCAGCACGCGGTCGGCGGCCCAGGCGCGGACGGTGTCCCGGACCGCGAGGTCCTCCGGGTCCAGCAGGTCGTCGATGCCGAGCGGGTCGGTGGCATCGAACGGGGGCAACTTCGCGGACGCGGACATGGAACACCCTCCGGGACACGGGGACACGCTGCGGCGCACTGCGGGAAAACTAGCAGCGCTAGTCACGACTCCGCAGCCGACGTTACGGTGCAGTCTCCCGCACGTAAAGAGCGGGGGTCAGGCCGACACCCGCGGCTGCACGGCCTCCCGCGGCGAGGGCACCCCCGCCTCGGCCGCGCGCTCCGCCGCTTCGCCCGGCCCGGCCTCCGCGGTCTCCTCGCCGCACTGCATGACCCGGGGCAGCCGCAGCGCCATCACGGCACCGAGCAGCAGCAGGCCCGCGCTCACCAGCAGGGTGACGTGGAGTCCGTGCACGAAGGAGTCCCGGGCGGCCCGGCGCAGCGCGGCCCCGGCGGACCCGCCCAGCCGCCCCGCCACGTCGTAGGCCTCGCCCAGCGAGTGGCCGGCCGCGGCCGAGGCGTGCGAGGGCACCCCGGGGACCGAGGCGAGGCCGGGGGCGTAGGACGCGTTCATCACGCTGCCCAGCAGGGCGATGCCGATCCCGGCGCCGAGCTGGTACGACGTCTCGCCGATCGCGGCGGCACCGCCGGCCTGCCCGGCGGGCGCCTCGCTCAGCATGGACTCGTAGGCCCCGAAGAGCGTGGTCTCCAGACCGAAGCCGAGGAGCACGAAGCCGAACAGCAGCAGGCCCGCGTCGTCGGCGGGGCCCATCGCCGTCAGGGTCAGGACCGCGGCGGCGGTGAGACAGAAGCCGAAGCAGACCATCCGGCGCGGCCCGAAGCGGCGCAGCATCCGGGCGCCCGCGAGGCCGGCCGCCATCGCGGCGACGGTCAGCGGCAGCAGTCTCAGACCCGTCTGGAGCGGCGAGAGGCCGAGGACCAGCTGGAGGTACTGGGCGGCGATCAGTTCGAGGCCCACCAGCGCGAGCATCGCCAGCACGATGCAGCCCACCGAGGTGCTGTAGGCGGGCCGGCGGAACATCCGCAGATCGACCAGCGGGTGCGCGCGCCGCGCCTGGCGGCGCACGAACAGGACGATCAGCGTGCCGCCCAGCAGCAGCGGCACCAGGGTGAGCAGGCCGGCCACCGGCTCACCGCCGCCGAGCCGCTTCACCCCCAGCACCACCCCGAACAGTCCGCCCGCCGCCATCAGGGCGCCGACGACGTCCCAGGGGCCGTCGCGGTCGCCGCGCGACTCGGGCAGCAGCAGCCGTCCGACCGGCAGGCTGACCAGCATCAGCGGGATGTTGACGAGGAAGACCGAGCCCCACCAGAAGTGCTCCAGCAGGAAGCCGCCGAGCAGTGGCCCGACCGCCGCGCCGACGGCCGCGACCGCGCTCCAGATGCCGATGGCCAGCGCGCGTTCGCGCCGGTCGGGGAAGACCTGGCGGAGGATCGACAGGGTGGCGGGCATGATCATGGCGCCGCCGACGCCGAGCAGCGCGCGGGCGAGGATCAGCGTCGGCGCGCTGGGCGCGAGGGCGGCCACCGCGGAGGCGACGCCGAACAGGGCGTAGCCGAGCAGCAGCACGCGTCTGCGGCCGATCCGGTCGCCCAGGGTGCCGAAGAGGATCAGCAGCGAGGCGCAGACCAGCGGGTAGACGTCGACGATCCAGAGCAGCTCCATGGCGCCGGGCCTGAGGTCCTCGGTGACGGCGGGGACCGCCACGTGCAGCACGGTCGCGTCGAGGGCGACGAGCAGCAGGCTGACGCAGAGGACGACGAGGACGACCCAGCGGTTGGCACCGGCCGCGGGCGCCCGACGGAGCGGCCGTACGGCAGCCGTGGTCGTCCCGGACATGTACGTACCTCCCAGATGATCCCTCGCGTGCGGCGGATCGGCGGGGTGGGGATCCCCGTCGTACGGCCGGAGAGGAGCGGTGTCCCCGGCCCGCGCAAACCCACGCAGGTGACTCGCCAGCGTACGCGAGTCCTCCCTGGGGGCACGTGGCGGACCTCTCACACGCGGGACCCAACCCGTGTGGCGTACGCCACCCCGCACGGCCCTTGTCACGCCCGGCTGCCGGGGCGGTTTCGCGGCCGGTCGATAATCGGGCCCGTGACCGACCTTGCGACCCGCGCGGCCCCGCCCCGCACCCCACTCCCCCGCCGGGCCGCCCCGGCCCTGCTCGGGTACGTGGCGGTGCGCGCCCTGGGCCTCGTCGTGCTGGCCGGGTGGAGCGCGGCGCGCGGCAAGAGCGCCCACACCCTGCTCACCGCGCGCTGGGACTCGCTCTGGTACGCCCGGGTCGCCGGCCCGGGATACGGCTACGAGGTGCGGCTGCCGAACGGCGACGTCCACTCCGACCTGGCGTTCTTCCCGCTGCTGCCCTGGCTGGAGCGGCTGCTGCACGCGCTCGCGCCGCTGTCGTACGCGGATGCCGGCCTCGTCGTCTCCGTGCTCGCCTCGCTCGCGGCGGCCGCCGGGATCTTCGCGGTCGCGGAGCACGTGTACGGCGGCCGGGCCGGGGTCTGCGCGGTGCTGCTGTGGGCGGTGCTGCCGGTCGGGATCGTGCAGTCGATGGCGTACAGCGAGTCCCTGTTCACGGCGCTGGCGGCGTGGTCGCTGTACACGGTGCTGACCGGCCGGTGGGTGGCCGCGGGCGCGCTCGCGGCGCTGGCCGGGCTGACCCGGCCGGTGGGGCTCGCGGTGGTGGCCGCGGTCTGGGCGACCGGCGTGATCTCTTTCGTGCGGTATCGAAGCGCCCGGGACGCGCACGGCGCGCACGGCGGCGGTCACGCTCCCGAACCGGCGGTCGGAGTGCGCGCGGGGCGGTCGGCGCACACCGGGAGCGCGGGCGGGACCGCGCACGCCTCTTCCGCGTCGGGGGGCGCGCCGGTCGCCGCGCACGCCTCCGTCTCTTCGTCTCCGCCCCTCCGGTCACTCCCGTCACTCGTCGCCGGTCTGCTGATCGCCCCGCTGGGGGCCGCCGGTTACGTCCTGTGGGTCGGCCACCGCACCGGCGCGGGCCCGCTCGGCTACCTCGACGTGCAGGCGGGCTGGCGCAACGGGTTCGACGGCGGGTACGCCTTCGCCCGTTTCGTCGCCGAGAAGTTCACGTCGTTCCCGTCGGCCCTCGCGGGCGCGGGCCTGATCGTCGGGGTGGCGCTGCTGATCCGGCTCTACGTGGCGTGCGTACGCCGGCGCCAGCCCGTGGCGCTGCTGGTGTACACCGGTGTCGTCCTGGCGCTCGCGCTGTGCGCGTCCAGCTACTTCGGTTCCAAGCCGCGGCTGCTGATGCCCGCCTTCCCGGTGCTGTTCCCGCTCGCCCGGACGCTGGCCCGGACCCGGACCTCAAGGGCGGTGCTGGTCACGGCCGGTGTGGCGGCGGCGAGCGCGGTCTACGGGGCGTTCTGGCTGAACGGCTCCGGACCGCCATGATCGACTCCGGCGGTCCGTGACGCTCCGGAGAATTCCACACCAGGGCCGGGTGAACGAATTCGTAAGGGCGATATAAACAACACCCGGCATGATCAAAGGAATTGCACGAAGAACTCTCACCGGATTGCCGAATCCTGTGAATTCTGGCCTCTCCTGAGAGGTTTCCCACATCACATCGTCATCACAAAGACCCTGTTTCGACCGGGAACACAGCTCACTCGCTGTAACGTCGATTGAGTGCGTACCGAACGAAACCTGACCCGGCGTCTGGACCGGGTCTTCGCCAGACTCGACCGTGAGCCGGAACGGCCGGCCCACATCGATGTGCCGAGGATGAGCCGGCACCGGGTCGTGCTGTTCACCGCGACCCTCGCCTTCTACCTGGCGATCGTGTGGGCCGTCGTGATCAGCTCCTGGCTGGTCCGGCTCGACTGGCAGGTCATGTTCTTCCGGCCGTACCAGCAGTGGCCGCAGATCCACGCCTTCCTCGACTACTACGTGGTGCTCGGCCAGCGCGGCCCCACCGCCGTGATGGTCGCGGCCTGGCTCGGCTGGCGCTCCTGGCGGCAGCACACGCTGCGCCCGCTGCTGACACTGGCCGCCTCCCTGCTGCTGCTCAACATCACGGTCGGTGCCGCCAAGCTCGGCATGGGACGGCTCGGTCCGCACTACGCGACCGTGATCGGCTCGAACGAGATGGGTCTCGGCGGCGATATATTTCCCAGCGGCCACACCGCCAACGCCGTGGTGACCTGGGGAATCCTGGCGTATCTGGCCTCCAGCCCGAGGGCCCGCCGCTGGCTGTCCGCCCTGTCGGCGGTCACCTCGCTCGGCGTCGGCCTCACCACCGTCTACCTCGGTACGCACTGGCTGAGCGACGTGCTGCTGGGCTGGGCCGCGGGGCTGCTGATCCTGCTCGCCCTGCCCTGGTTCGAGCCCCTGGTCACCAGGGCCGAGACCGGGCTCTTCGACCTGCGCGACCGCTGGCGCGCCCGCCGCGGCCGCACCGTGCCCGTGCCGCCCGTGCCCGTCACGCCGGTGGTCCTCAAGCCACGGACCGCCACCGCCGACCAGCACGCACCGGCCCGCGAGCCGGTGGCCTCGGGACGCGGCTCCCGGGCGCCGGCCCACCTGGCTCCCGGTCCGCACACGGCCCGTTCGGAGCGCACCCCGGTCACCCCGGCGGGCAGCCGCCGGCCGCCGCACGCCGACCGCGTGCCACGCGGCACCTCCCAGCCGGTCCGCCCGCTCACCGGCGGCTGACCGGCCACCACGGCCACGGGGCCCGGTACGCACCACCCGCCCCGCCATGACGAGGGCCCCGCTCCCGGTTCCGGGAGCGGGGCCCTCGTCGTGCGCGTGCGGGCGGGTCAGCCCTTCCAGGCGCGCGCCACCCGGCCGTCGCGCACCTCGAAGTTGAGCCGGCCCACCCGGTACTCCATGGTGATGATCGCGCCCGGCGGCAGGGCCCGCACCGTCGACCAGCCGCGCTGCCGGGCGAGCCGCTCGGCGCCCTGGGCGTCGAGGCCGACGTACGCGTCGGGACTGTCCTGGGGCTCCGCCGGCGGAGTGGGATTCGATGCCATGCGGCCACGCTAGGCCGCATCGCCCGGTGACGGAAGCGCAGCCCGTGATCGGCGCCCCGTCATCCCCCGGTCACACTTCTGTCACAGCTTCCCGGCGCCGGATACCGTCGAACTGCGTCACACGTACGGGGGTTTCCGTTCACCGGACGCGGGTATTCGAACAGGATTTCCGCGTGCCGGAGCGTGGCCCCGGAATATCCGGCGGGAAGGACGGGGGCGCGGCCCGCGGCCGGGGTTCGGGACCGGTTATCCCGTGGAATCGGCCGGAATCGGCCCCCCTGCCGGGCGAACTGACGCCGCATGGGAAATAGCCGGATTCCGCACCCGCCCCGCGCGGACGTCAGCCCGCGGCCGGCCGGGCCGTGCTCCGCTCCAGAGCGGCGTCGAGGCGGTCCCGGAGCGTCCTGACGGCCTCGGTCAGCCCGGCCGGCTCCAGCACCTCGAAGGGCAGGCCCAGGAGCATGATGTGAACCACCATCACGTCCAGGTTCGGCGCCCCGCTGCGCAGGACGCAGGCGTGCTCCCCGTCGGGCTCCAGGGTCCCGGCGGACGGCGAGACCCGCTCGGCGGCCTCGTGCAGCGGCACCAGCAGCCGGACGGCGGAGTGGGTGGCGTACGCGCGCGTGGAGACACCCCGCGAGACATGGGCGGCGAGGTCCTCGGCCGGTCCCTCGCGCGGGGTGAAGCGCGGGCCGTGCGGCGGCTTCGGCGTGATGCGGTCGACGCGGAAGGTCCGCCAGTCCTCCCGGTCCACGTCCCAGGCGACCAGGTACCAGCGCCGCTCGGTGCACACCAGCCGGTGCGGCTCGACGGTACGGCGGCCGGCCACACCCTCGTGAGTGCGGTACTCGAAGCGCAGCCGCTCGGCGTCCCGGCACAGGTGGGCGAGCTCGGTGAGCAGGGCCGGCTCGACGGGTGACACCGGCGGGCCGTCGCGCAGCATCGGCACGGTGAACGCGTTGAGCGCGCTCACCCGGTGCCGCAGCCGGTCCGGCAGCACCTGCTCCAGCTTGGCGAGGGCGCGTACGGAGCTCTCGCCGATGCCCTCGATGCCCTGCCCCGCCGCGGTGCGCAGGCCGACCGCCACGGCGACGGCCTCGTCGTCGTCGAGCAGCAGCGGGGGCAGCCGGGCGCCCGCACCGAGCTGGTAGCCGCCGCCGGTGCCGGGGCTCGCGTTGACCGGGTAGCCCAGCTCGCGCAGCCGGTCCACGTCGCGGCGGACGGTGCGCGCGGTGACGCCGAGCCGTTCGGCGAGGTCGGCCCCCGACCACTCGCGGTGGGCCTGGAGGAGCGAGAGCAGACGCAGCAGCCGTGCCGAGGTCTCCAACATGCGGCCGAGTCTGCCAGCCGATGCGGACAGCCGCTGTCCTCGTCGGGACAGCGGCTGCCGGGATGCGGACCGTCGCTCAGAGCGCGAGGCGCTGGCCGGGCACGATCACGTCCGGGTCGCCGCCGATGACCGACCTGTTGGCCGCGTAGATCCGCTGCCAGGTGGTCCCGTGCCGGGCGGCGATGATGCTCAGGGTGTCGCCCTCGCGGACGGTGTAGGCGCCGCGCGAGGCGCCGCGGTTGACGTGGGTGCTCGACCGTTCGGGCGCCTTCGACGGGGCGGACTTCGTCGTCACGCCCGTCTTGGCGGCGGCCCCGGAGGCGGCCCCGGGAGCGGCTCCCGAGGCGCCGGCCCGGCCCGAGCAGACCGGCCAGGCGCCCCAGCCCTGGGCCTGCTGGACCTTGGTGGCGACGGCGATCTGCGCGCCCCTGGAGGCCTGGTCGGCCGTCGCGGCGTAGGCGGAGCCGCCGTACGCGCGCCAGGTGCCGGCGGAGAACTGGAGCCCGCCGTAGTAGCCGTTGCCGGTGTTGATGTGCCAGTTGCCGCCGCTCTCGCACTGGGCGATGCGGTCCCACACTCCGCCGTCCGCCGCCGCGGCGTTGCCGGTCGCGGCCAGCAGGCCCAGCGGGGCCAGCAGCGCCGCCCCGGTGAGGGCGGCCGTCGTACGGCCCTTGCGGGCGCCGTCCTGACGAGCGGTGGTACGGCTGGTATCGGCACACTCGGACATGTAGATCCCTCTCCCACGAACCCGGGGTCCCCCGGACGGGACACGGTTCCCCGCGCATGGCCGCGGTGTTCCGTGCCCGCCCCGTCCGCCGCGACCGGTGCCGGTCGTGCTCTGTCCGGTGCCGGCCGGCGGACGTACCCGAGCGGTGCTGTCTGCACACGGCGGAGGAATGTAGGGAGTGCGGGCGGTCGATATCAACCAACTCCTCGTCATTCCAGGCCAGTTCGCCGTTACCGCAGGTATCGTCGATTTTCGGCCAGCCGGTTCATACTCTTATTTCCTGATTATTCGACCACCAGCTGAGGCGATCTGTGACCCACTTCACCCGTTCAAGTTCCTTGACTTCGCGTTGAGTTGACGGTGAGTGGCCAATTCCGTACCTCAGGTGACCCTGTGCGGTGGATGGTTCGATTCCGTCGGGCCCGGGGCGTGACCCCCACCACAGGACGCCCGTTGTCTTCTTCATGAGCCCGGAACCCCGGGGCTCAGGGGCCGGGAGCCACCCGGCCGACCCCGCACCGCATCCCGAGGGAGCCACCGTGCCGCGCATGCTCGACGTGAGTGACGCCGTACGCGCCGAGATCGGCGACGAAGAAGCCGACCGGCTGCTCGCCGGAGAGAACGCCCCGGGCAGTTACGACTGCACGTCCTGCCGCACCCCGGGCGACTCCGAGCAGGAGCGCACCAGCACCGTTCTGTTCGTCGGTGACGAGACCGCCGTCCTCGCGTTCGCCCACGCCGGGTGCCTGCCCTCCCAGGTCGTCCAGGTCACCGAGGAGCAGCTGCAGGGCGCCGTACGCTCCATCGGCGGCACCGGCGGCGACCTGGCCACGGGCGGCACGCCGCAGCGGCCCGTGCCCGAGCAGGCCGTACTCGGCGTGACCAGCGGACTCGTGCTGGTCGAGGGCGAGCTGCACCCCGCGCTGGTGGTCGAGCCGACGGCGCCGATCGTGCGACCCGGCTCCACCGGGGTGGGCGACGACTTCCTCCCGCTCCTCATCGAGCAGGGCTTCATGCCGGTGACCGAGCTGGTGTCCGTGCCGCCGGTGCTGCACGGCTGGTCGGTGCTGCTCGCCGTCGGCCAGCTGCACGCGGTGCTGCAGCCGGGCCCGGGCGGCGGCCAGCCCGTGGCCTGGTGGCAGGCGCACCAGCCGCTGCAGGTCACGGACAGCTGGCGGGCCGCCGCCAACAAGCACCAGCAGGTGCTGATGTTCGCGGCCCCGGTGGGCTCCATCGGGCGCCAGCCCCGTGAGGACCTGCTGCGCGAGGCCCTGGACAGGGCGGCGGCCAACGGCAAGCTGGTCGCGGCGGCGCTGCCGCTCGCGGGCACCTGAGCACCGGCCGGGACGCAGGTGGCGCCGGAAACCCGGCGCCACCCTCCCAAAAGCCGCGCATCGGCCGCATCCCTTACGGGCTGCCGTCGTTTGGACATACGTGCACGCATACGACACCCCTCCTCCCCGCCGGTCCCCCTACTCCTCCATCCCGTCCGCACGGGCGGGCCAGGAGCCGGTCGGCAGCGCGTCCGCAACGCCGATCTACGACTCCCTCTACGCGGAGTGGGTCAGGACCTTCCGCACGCTGCCGGGTGACCGCAGCGGCGAGGAGGAGCTGGGGTTCAGTGCCTTCGGGATCGCCCCGCACAGCACCGGCTCGTACCGGGCCAACTACAGCGCCTACAGCGCGGGGGCGTACAGCGCCCGGCAGGGCAGCGGCCAGCAGCAGGCGCAGTGGCAGCGGATCGGCACCCTGGGGCGGTCCCAGGAGACCGGGATGCACCATGTCCCGGCGGCGCTGCCGCCCGGTCCGCGCCGGGGCGCGTGACCCGCGGGACGTGACGTACGGCGAAGGGCGGCCCCCACACCGGGGGGCCGCCCTTCGCCGTCGTGCCGCCGGCGCCTGGGGCGCCGGCGGTCTCCTCCTGCTACTTCTTCTTCGTGCCGCGCTTCTCGCGCACCCGCACCGAGATGTGGATCGGGGTGCCCTCGAAGCCGAACTCCTCGCGCAGCCGGCGCTCGATGAAGCGCCGGTAGCCCGCCTCGATGAAGCCGGAGGCGAACAGGACGAACCGCGGGGGCTTGGTGCCGGCCTGGGTGCCGAACAGGATGCGCGGCTGCTTGCCGCCACGGACCGGGTGCGGGTGGGCCGAGACCAGCTCGCCGAGGAAGGCGTTCAGCCGGCCGGTGGGGACACGGGTCTCCCAGCCGTCGAGGGCGGTCTCGATCGCCGGGACCAGCTTCTCCATGTGCCGGCCGGTGCGGGCCGAGACGTTGACCCGGGGCGCCCAGGCGACCTGGCCCAGCTCGGTCTCGATCTCCCGCTCCAGGTAGTAGCGGCGCTCCTCGTCGAGGGTGTCCCACTTGTTGAAGGCGAGGACGATCGCGCGGCCCGCTTCCACGGCCATGGTGACGATGCGCTGGTCCTGGACCGAGATGTTCTCGGACGCGTCGATCAGGATGACGGCCAGCTCGGCCTTCTCGACGGCGGCCGCGGTGCGCAGCGAGGCGTAGTAGTCGGCGCCCTGCTGGAGGTGGACGCGCTTGCGGATGCCCGCCGTGTCGACGAACTTCCAGGTCACGCCGCCCAGTTCGATCAGCTCGTCGACCGGGTCGCGGGTGGTGCCCGCCATCTCGTTGACGACGACGCGCTCCTCGCCGGCCACCTTGTTCAGCAGCGAGGACTTGCCGACGTTCGGGCGGCCGATGAGCGCGATGCGGCGCGGGCCGCCGACGGCGGTGCCGAAGCTCTGCTCGGGCGCCTCGGGGAGCGCCTCGAGGACGGCGTCCAGCATGTCGCCGGTGCCGCGGCCGTGCAGCGCGGAGACCGGGTGCGGCTCGCCGAGGCCCAGGCTCCACAGATAGGAGGCGTCGGCCTCGCCGCTCGGGCCGTCGACCTTGTTGGCGCACAGCACGACCGGCTTGCCGGCCTTGCGCAGCAGCCGGACGACGGCCTCGTCGGTGTCGGTGGCGCCGACCTTGGCGTCCACGACGAAGACGACCGCGTCGGCCGCCTCGATCGCGTACTCGGCCTGGGCGGCCACGGAGGCGTCGATGCCGAGGACGTCCTGCTCCCAGCCGCCGGTGTCGACGACCTTGAAGCGGCGGCCCGCCCACTCGGCCTCGTAGGTGACGCGGTCGCGGGTGACGCCGGGCTTGTCCTCCACGACGGCCTCGCGCCGGCCGATGATCCGGTTGACGAGCGTCGACTTGCCGACGTTCGGCCGGCCGACGACGGCGAGGACCGGGAGCGGTCCGTGGCCGGCCGCCTCGATGGCGCCCTCGACGTCCTGGAGGTCGAAGCCCTCCTCCGCGGCGAGCTCCATGAACTCCGCGTACTCGGCGTCGCCGAGCGCCCCGTGCTCGTACTCGTGCTCGGCCGAGCCTTCGGGCTGGATGTGGTCGCTCATGAAGTCCGTACCTCGTCGTTCATCGTGGTGATCGGTGGAACGACCCTTTTGGGCTGATCCACTACTCAAGTGTCGCCTAGCGCCCGGTCAGGCGCCTGGCGTTTTCCAGGTGGCTGGTGAGCTGCTTCTGGATGCGCTCGGTCGCCTCGTCCAGCGCCCGGCGGGTGCGCCGCCCACTGCCGTCGCCCGCCTCGAACGGGTCGCCGAAGACGACGTCGACGCGGGAGCGCAGCGGGGGCAGCCCCTTGACCATCCGTCCCGGCCGGTCGGAGCTTCCGAGGACGGCCACGGGCACGATCGGCGCCCCGCTGCGGACCGCGAAGTAGGCGAGACCGGCCCGCAGGGAGGCGAAGTCGCCCTCGCCCCGGGTGCCCTCGGGGAAGATGCCGAGCACTCCCCCGTTCTCCAGAACGCCGAGCGCCTGGCCGATGGCCGCGCGGTCCGCGGACGCGCGGTCCACCTTCAGCTGGCCGATCCCGCTCAGGAAGGCGCCCAGCGGGCCGACGAACGCCTCCTTCTTGATCAGGAAGTGCGTCGGCCGGGGGGCCACGCCCATCACCATCGGTCCGTCGATGTTGTGGGAGTGGTTCACGGCGAGGATCGCCGGACCGGTGGCGGGCATCCGCCAGGCGCCCAGCACACGCGGCTTCCACAGCCCGAACATCAGCCCGACGCCGATGCGCCGGCCGACCTCGGCACCCCGCTCCGTGGGCGGGGACGGAAGGCTCACTTCCCGGCTCGCTTCTCCTCGACCAGGGTGACGACGCACTCGATGACCTGGGCGAGGGTGAGTTCGGTGGTGTCCACCTCGACCGCGTCGTCCGCCTTGGCGAGCGGCGAGGTCTTGCGGCTGGAGTCGGCCGCGTCCCGCTTGATCAGGGCCTCGCGGGTGGCCTGGACGTCGGCGCCCTTCAGCTCACCGCTGCGGCGGGCCGCGCGGGCCTCGGCGGAGGCGGTGAGGAAGATCTTCAGGTCGGCGTCGGGCAGCACGGTCGTGCCGATGTCCCGGCCCTCGACCACGATGCCCCGCTCGGCGCCGGAGGCCAGCGAGCGCTGCAGCTCGGTGATCCTCGAGCGCACCTCGGGCACCGCGCTGACCGCGCTGACCTTGGAGGTGACCTCCTGGGTGCGGATCGGGCCGGCCACGTCGACGCCGTCGACCGTGATGGCCGGGGCGGCCGGATCGGTGCCGGAGACGATCTCCGGCTTGCCGGCGACGGCCGCGATCGCGGTGGGGTCCTCCAGGTCGATGCCGTTGGAGACCATCCACCAGGTGATCGCCCGGTACTGGGCACCGGTGTCCAGGTAGCTCAGGCCGAGCTGCGCGGCCACGGCCTTCGACGTGCTCGACTTGCCCGTGCCGGAGGGACCGTCGATCGCGACGATGACGGGCTTGGCGGTCGGGGCGCCGTTTTCCACGGGGGGACACCTTCCTGGTGCGGTGCGGGGAGCGGGGAGCGAGAGCGCCCCGCACAAGGTTACTGGGTACGGGTCACTCGTCCGGACGCACGCGTGCCGGACGGGTGCGGGGCGCGGTGCCGCGGGCGGTCCTGCCGTCCTGCCGCCGGTCCCACCGGCAGTCCCACCGGCGGTCCTACTGGCGCAGCGCCCAGCCGCGCTCACGCAGCGCGGCCGTCAGGACGGGCACCGCCTTCGGCTCGACCATGAGCTGGACGAGACCCGCCTGCTGTCCCGTCGCGTGCTCGATGCGCACGTCCTCGACGTTGACCCCGGCCTGTCCGGCGTCGGCGAAGATCCTGGCCAGCTGTCCGGGCTGGTCGTCGATGAGCACGGCCACGACCTCGTAGACCCGCGGCGCGGACCCGTGCTTCCCGGGTACCCGCACCTGCCCCGCGTTCCCGCGCCGCAGCACGTCCTCGATGCCGGCGCTGCCCTCGCGCCGCTTGGCCTCGTCGGAGGACTGCAGGGCGCGCAGCGCGCGCACGGTGTCGTCCAGGTCGGTGGAGACGTCCGCGAGGAGGTCGGCGACCGGGCCGGGGTTGGCGGAGAGGATGTCGATCCACATCCGGGGGTCGGAGGCGGCGATCCGGGTGACGTCCCGGATGCCCTGTCCGCACAGCCGTACGGCGGCCTCCTCGGCGTTCTCCAGGCGGGCGGCGACCAGGCTGGAGACCAGGTGGGGCATGTGCGAGACGAGGGCGACGGCCCGGTCGTGGGCGTCGGCGTCCATGACCACGGGGACCGCGCGGCAGTGCGAGACCAGTTCCAGGGCGAGGTTCAGGACCTCGGTGTCGGTGTCGCGGGTCGGGGTGAGCACCCAGGGGCGCCCCTCGAACAGGTCGGCCGTCGCGGCGAGCGGCCCCGACTTCTCCCGGCCGGACATCGGGTGGGTGCCGATGTACGACGACAGGTCGAGGCCGCGCGCCTCCAGCTCCCGGCGCGGTCCGCCCTTGACGCTGGCCACGTCGACGTAGCCGCGCGCCAGGCCCCGGCCCATGGCGTCCGCGAGGACGGCGGCCACGTGGGCGGGCGGGGCGGCGACGAGCGCCAGGTCCACCGGGCCCGCGGGGGCCTCGTCGGTGCCGGCGCCGAGCGCGGCGGCGGTGCGGGCCTGCTCGGGGTCGTGGTCGGCGAGGTGCACGACGACGCCCCGCTGGGTGAGGGCGAGCGCGGCGGAGGTGCCGATGAGTCCGGTGCCGAGGACGAGTGCGGTCCTCACCGGGCGACGTCCTCGCGCCGGGCGGCCACCCGCTCGTCCCTGTGTCCGGTCTCGTCCGGGTCCCGCTGGACGGCCCCCCGGACCGCTCGTACCGCCACGGCGCTGCTCCTCGCTGACATGCGTACCGACTCTCTGCCCGTCCAGCGTAGTCAGCCCCGGCCGGCCGGACGCGCGGCGCCCGCCGGGTGAGACGGGGCCCGATCCGGTGACGGCCGGTCCGGTGTTCCGGCGCCCCGGGGGCCTTCGATGCGAAGATGACCGGGTTTGGCGCATTCGCCGCCTCTGTCCTCTCGGTCTTCCCCTTCGGAGTGGCACATGACCAACAGCACCACGCGGCGCACGGTTCTCGCGACGGGCGTGGCGACGCTCGCCGCCGGGTGCGGCGGGAACCAGGGCGGTTCCGCGCCCGGCACCGAGAAGCTGGCCGGGACCGGCGAGATCCCGGTGGGCGGCGGCAAGGTGTTCAAGGAGCAGAAGGTGGTCGTCACCCAGCCGGCCAAGGGCGACTTCAAGGCCTTCTCGGCGATCTGCACCCACATGGGCTGCACGGTGGACAAGGTGGCGAACGGCACCATCGACTGCCCCTGTCACGGCAGCAGGTTCGAGATCGGCGACGGATCGGTGGCGCACGGCCCGGCGACCAAGCCGCTGCCCCCGCGGACGATCACGGTGAAGGGAAATTCGATCCACCTGGCGTGAGCGGCCCGCGTACGCTCCCGGCATGCGGCCCCAGACCCCCGAAGAGCACCCGGACCCGCAGGACCTGGTGCGGGAGCACACGATCTACTCCTGCGTCATGGGGTCACGCGCCTTCGGCCTGGCCACGGAGACCAGCGACACCGACCGCAGAGGCGTCTTCCTCGCCCCCACTCCGCTGTTCTGGCGCTTCCACAAGCCGCCGACCCATGTGGAGGGGCCGGGCGAGGAGCGGTTCTCCTGGGAGCTCGAGCGGTTCTGCGAGCTGGCGCTGCGCGGCAACCCGAACGTCCTGGAGTGCCTGCACTCGCCGCTGGTCGAGCACGTGGACGACACGGGCCGTGAGCTGCTGGCGCTGCGCGGCGCCTTCCTGTCCCGGCAGGTCCACGGCACCTTCACCCGCTACGCCCTCGGCCAGCGCCGCAAGCTCGACGCCGACGTCCGGACGACGGGCGCCCCGCGCTGGAAGCACGCGATGCACCTGCTGCGCCTGCTGCAAAGCGCCCGCGACCTGCTGCGCACCGGCGAGCTGCGGCTCGACGTCGGCGACCGGCGCGAGCCGCTGCTCGCGGTGAAGCGGGGCGAGGTGCCGTGGGCCGAGGTGGACGCGCGCATGGTCCGGCTCGCCGCCGAGACCGACGAGGCCCTGCGGCACACCCCGCTGCCACCGGAGCCGGACCACGCGCGCGTGGCCGGCTTCCTGCACCGGGTCCGGCGTGCCTCAGCCTGCGCGCCTGACCCGTACCAGGAAGTCGTGCAGGGCGTCGTGGGCGGTGGGCGCGTCGGGCAGCGCTGAGGCGGCCTGCGCCGCGTCGAGCGTGGCGTGCAGCCGCTCCACGTCGGCCGCCACGCGCGCGTGGTCGACGTCGGCGCCGCCGTGCTCGCGCTCCGCCTTGGCGGCGATCAGCTCCGGCAGGTAGCCGGGCGCGTCCACCTGTTCCAGGAGGGTGGGCAGATGGGCCTGGACCTCGCCGCTGCGCATCAGGTGGATGCCGGTGAGCAGCACGCGGAAGGTGTAGAGCAGCGGCTTGAGTTCGCCGGTCTTCTCGAACAGCCGCCACTGGGTGACCGCGAAGCCGCGGTAGTGGTGGGCGTGGTGGCCGGTGAGCACGCCGGGGACGAGGGCGGTCAGCTCCCGGTGCTCCTCCGTGGTGTGCGCGACCAGGGGCGAGAGCAGCTGCTCCAGCACGTAGCCGTTGCGCCGGAGCATCAGCCGGACGAACTTGCGCACGTCGTGGGTCACGAGGTCCATCTCGACGCCGAACCGCACCCACGCCAGGGACCGGGTCTCCTCCGGCTCCCGCAGCCCCACCAGGTCGGCCACCGGCAGCAGGTGGGCCCCGCGCAGGTCCAGGTCGGAGTCCTGGGACGGAAAGCCGTACAGGTGCGCCCCGGAGACCGTCGCGAACAGCAGGGGGTGGGGCTGCTCGGCGATCACGGGCGTCAGGTCCATGTCGAGGTCGTCGATCATGGACCCAAGCGTCCCAGAGCGCCGCCGGGGCCGACAGGTCGGCCCCGGCACTCGATCGCACAAGCCCCTCAGCGCGCCCTGGAGCCCCGTTTGCGGCATACGCCGACGGCCGGTCCCGGGGGCCCGGGACCGGCCGTCAGAACGCCGTGCAGGCGCCTCTCGGAGGTCGTGCTCCTAGAGGTCGACCTCCTTCATGAGCATCCCGACCTCGGTGTTGCTCAGGCGGCGCAGCCAGCCCGACTTCTGGTCGCCCAGGGTGATCGGGCCGAAGGCGGTGCGCACCAGCTTGTCGACCGGGAAGCCGGCCTCGGCGAGCATGCGCCGCACGATGTGCTTGCGGCCCTCGTGCAGGGTCACCTCGACCAGGTAGTTCTTGCCGGTCTGCTCGACCACCCGGAAGTGGTCGGCGCGCGCGTAGCCGTCCTCCAGCTGGATGCCGTCCTTCAGGCGCTTGCCGAGGTCGCGCGGGATCGGGCCGACGATGTGCGCGAGGTAGGTCTTCTTCACGCCGTACTTGGGGTGCGTGAGGCGGTGCGCCAGCTCGCCGTGGTTGGTGAGCAGGATGACGCCCTCGGTCTCGGTGTCGAGCCGGCCGACGTGGAAGAGACGGGTCTCGCGGTTGGTGACGTAGTCACCGAGGCACTGGCGCCCCTCCGGGTCCTCCATGGTGGAGACGACACCGGCGGGCTTGTTGAGCGAGAAGAACTGGTACGACTGCGTCGCGACCGTCAGGCCGTCGACCTTGACCTCGTCCTTCTCCGGGTCCACGCGGCGGCCCTGCTCCAGGACGATCTCGCCGTTGATCTCGACCCGGGCCTGTTCGATCAGCTCCTCGCAGGCGCGCCGGGAGCCGTAGCCCGCGCGCGCGAGGACCTTCTGCAGCCGCTCGCCCTCCTGCTCGGCGCCCGGGAACGTCTTGGGCAGCCTGACGTCCTTCTTGTCCGCGTACCGCTCGCGGTTGCGCTCCTCCGCCCGCGTCTCGTACTCGCGCGAGCGGGCCGGCGCCGAGCGGTCGCGCCCGGTGCCCTGGCCCTGCCGGGGGCCGCCCTTGGCGCCGCCGCGCGCCGAGGCGCCCCGACCGGACTTCGGGCCGGCCTGGGTGGCGCCGGGACCGACGTCGTAGCGCCGCTCCTCCGGACGCGGCTTCTTCGGCCGGCCGCCCTGGTTGTCGTCTCGGGAGTTGCCGGCGCCGCGGTAGTTACCGCGACCGCCACCGCTCCCGCCGCGGCCGCCGCTGTTGCCACCACGGCTCCCGCCGTTGTTTCCGCTGCTGTTCCTGCCGCTGCTGCTTCGCATCAAAGTTCCGTCTTGTCGTCTGCGTCCTCGGAATCCGGGGCGTCCGGATCGAACGACGGTACGCCCTCCTGGGTCTCGGCCTCGATCGCCTCCGCCTCCGGGAGGAAGGGCGCGAGCTCCGGGAGCTCGTCCAGGCCGCGCAGGCCCATCCGCTCCAGGAAGTAGTTCGTCGTCCTGTACAGGATCGCACCTGTTTCGGGTTCCGCGCCCGCCTCCTCGACGAGACCCCGCTGGAGCAGGGTCCGCATCACGCCGTCGCAGTTGACCCCGCGCACGGCGGACACGCGGCTGCGGCTGACCGGCTGGCGGTAGGCGACGACGGCCAGGGTCTCCAGCGCGGCCTGGGTGAGGCGGGCCGTCTGGCCGTCCAGCACGAGCCGTTCGACGGCGGGCGCGTACGCGGCGCGGCTGTAGAACCGCCAGCCGCCCGCGACGAAGCGCAGCTCGAAGCCGCGGCCCTGCACGGTGTAGTCGTCGGCCAGCTCCCGCAGGGCGTCGGCGATCTGCCGCCTGGGCCGCTCCAGGATCCGGGCCAGGTGCTCCTCGGTCGCGGGCTCGTCGACCACCATGAGGACCGCTTCGAGGGCGGGCTTGAGGTCCAGGCCGGCGACGGCACCCGGGCCCGGGGCGGAATGGGTCTCGCTCATGCCTTCTCCTCCTCGGGCGCATCGGGCGCATCGGGCACCTCGGGTGGCCGGTCGAACTCGTCGGTGACCCTCGGGGCCGCCTCCCCGTCGCCGCCGGTCCAGCGCACCAGCAGCTCGCCGAGCGCGGCCTCCTGCTCCAGGGAGACGGCCTTCTCCCGGTACAGCTCCAGCAGCGCGAGGAAGCGGGCGACGACGGTGAGGGTGTCGTCGGTGTCCTCGACCAGGATCCGGAAGCTGGCCTCGCCCAGTTCCTTCAGCCGGGCGACCACGATCCCCGCCTGCTCCTGGACGCTGACCAGCGGGGCGTGGATGTGGTCCACGTAGACCTGCGGCTTCGGCCTGGGCTGCATGGCCTTGACGGCGAGCTGCGCGAAGCCCTCGGGGCCGATGCTGATGACGACCTCGGGCAGCAGCTCGGCGTGCTCGGGTTCGAGGCCGACGGTACGGGGGTAGCGGCGGGCCTCCTCGTCCAGGCGCCGGTTGAAGATGTCGGCGATCTGCTTGTAGGCCCGGTACTGCAGCAGCCGCGCGAACAGCAGGTCGCGGGCCTCCAGCAGGGCGAGGTCGGCCTCGTCCTCGACCTCGGCGGTGGGCAGCAGTCGCGCCGCCTTCAGGTCCAGCAGCGTGGCGGCCACGACCAGGAACTCGGTCGTCTGGTCCAGGTCCCAGTCCGGCCCCATGGCCCGGATGTGCGCCATGAACTCGTCGGTCACCTTCGACAGCGCGACCTCGGTGACGTCCAGCTTGTGCTTGGAGATCAACTGAAGCAGCAGGTCGAACGGCCCCTCGAAGTTGGCCAGCCGAACCTTGAACACCCCGTCGACGGCCTCGGGAGCGGCGTCCTGCGCGGCCGCGTTCGCGGGGCCCGGCGCGGACGGGCCGGCGGGTGCCGTGCCCGCCGCGGGTGCGGCCGCGGGCGTGGCCCCGGACGCGGGCGATGCCGCGGAGGCCCCCGGAGCGGCCGCGGCCGCGGCCGCGGGCTCCCGGCTCGACGCAGGCGTACCCACCGGCTCCCGGCTCGCGGCGGGGGCGTCCCCAGACTCCGGGCCAGGCACGGGCTCGTGCACGGCCCCCGGACCGGATGCTGCCGCCTCAGCGGGCCCCCGACCCACTACGGGCGCGTCCGCAGGGGCCAGGTACGGCGCGGGCGCGGGCGCGGTTCGGTGGCCCGACTCGGTGGCTTCTCCGGGACCCTGCGCCGGCGCGGGCGCGGTCTCCGGTTCGCCGCCCGGCTCGGGCGTGTCCTCGGGGATCCGGGTGGGCTCGGCTGGGGCGGGGGCCGGAGGGTGGTCGCTCCGCGGTGCGGGCTCGTGTCCGGTGGGGTCCTGCGGGTCCCCGGGCGGGGGCGTGGTGCCCGGTCCTCGGCCCAGGGCGCGCCTGCGGCCGGCGCCTGGGCCGGGGGCGGGTGCGTCGTTCGAGGTCATGGCCGTCGCAGGCTACCGCCTGACGGCCGCCGGGCCGACTACCGACCCCGCAGCCGCCGGACCAGGATGCTGGCGTCCCCTCGGGACTCCAGATCGGCGAGGACCACCGCGACCGCCTCGCGGACGATCCGGCCGCGGTCGACGGCGAGCCCGTGCTCGCCCCTCAGCACCAGGCGCGCGTGCTCGAGGTCCATGAGCTCCTCGGCCGAGACGTACACCGTGATCTTCTCGTCGTGCCGCTCGCGCCCGCTGGGCCGCCGGGCCGCCGCCCGGCCCCGCTTGCGGGGCTGCTGGGCAGCGGCGGCGGAAGAACCTTCCTGCCCCGCCTGGCGCCGGGCCGGCCGGGTCCGGGACTCGCCCGTGTCCGCCGGTTCCGCCTCCGCCGCCACATGCTCCGCGCCCTCGCCGTCACCGCCCCGCACGGGCACCGACGGCGGCGCGTCCTCCGCGGCCGCCACGTCGTCGCTCTCCCCGGCGGGAGCCGGCACCCGGGCCTCACCGCCCGCCCCGCGCCGGGGCGTGGACGGCTGGAGCGCCATCCCCCCTGTCGTACGGAAGAGTTCGTCGGCCCCCGGCAGACTCACTCGGCGTGACACCGGGCGAGCACCTCCCTGGCGAGCTGGCGGTAGGCGGCGGCACCCACGGAGTTGGAGGCGTACGTGGTGATCGGCTCACCGGCGACCGTGGTCTCCGGGAAGCGGACGGTGCGCCCGATGACCGTGTGGTAGACGTGGTCGTCGAACGCCTCGACGACACGCGCGAGCACCTCACGGCTGTGCACGGTGCGCGAGTCGTACATCGTGGCGAGGATGCCGTCCAGTTCCAGCTCGGGGTTGAGCCGCTCCTGGACCTTCTCGATCGTCTCGGTCAGCAGAGCCACACCGCGCAGCGCGAAGAACTCGCACTCCAGCGGCACGATCACCTTGTGCGCGGCCGTCAGCGCGTTGACGGTGAGCAGGCCGAGCGAGGGCTGGCAGTCGATGACGATGTAGTCGTAGTCGTCCATCAGGGGCTTCAGGGCCCGCTGCAGCGTCGACTCGCGGGCGACCTCGGAGACCAGCTGGACCTCGGCGGCCGACAGGTCGATGTTGGAGGGCAGCAGGTCCATGTTGGGGACCGCGGTCTTCAGCAGGACCTCGTCGGCCGACATGCCCCGCTCCATGAGCAGGTTGTAGACCGTGAGGTCGAGCTCCATCGGGTTGACACCGAGACCCACCGACAGCGCGCCCTGCGGATCGAAGTCCACGAGCAGCACGCGCCGGCCGTACTCCGCGAGCGCGGCACCCAGGTTGATGGTCGACGTCGTCTTGCCGACGCCGCCCTTCTGGTTGCACATCGCGATGATCTTCGCGGGGCCGTGGTCGGTCAGCGGGCCCGGGATCGGGAAGTACGGCAGCGGGCGCCCGGTCGGGCCGACGCGCTCACGGCGCTGGCGGGCCGCGTCGGGCGCGAGCGTGGCCGCGTACTCCGGATCGGGCTCGTACTCGGCGTCGGGGTCGTAGAAGTGCCCCTCGGGCAGTTCGTCGTAGTCGGCGAAGTGGTTGTGGGGCGCGCCACTTCCGTCGCCGGCCATGGCGTTCACGTGATGGCCATCCATGCTCTGGTGTGCTGTCCGGACCGTCTTCGGCCCGGGACTCTGGTGGGCTGCGAAGGTGCGCACTGCGACGGAGCCGACAGCCTCGAATCCCGCGGAGCCCTGGCCCCGTACAGGCATTCCTGGTTGACCACCCCCGGGAGAAAATGTCGACTCATTCACAAGTCGTCTTACCTCCTTGGTGACCAGGAAACTTCTAGACAAGGTCAGCGTGGCACCATGCCGACGGTTGGCGACTCTATGGCGTGTCGGCGGTCCGCAGCAACACAATCCGCCGGACCCGGCAGGATGTGTCGGCAATGAAACATCCCGCTGTCAAGGGCGTAAGGCCGTCGCACAGCAGGTTTCACCGGTGTGCGAATCGGTCGAAGGGTTACGTTCGAGGCGAGTTGACCGAGAGCCGCAAAGTGACCATACACACATCCGGCCGGACCTTGTCGGGCAAGGTCCGGCCGGGTGTGTGTCGTTGACGAACCGTGTTGACGAATCGCCTTTTGGCTGCCGGTGACTTAGCGACTCACCAGGCAGGACGGCTCAGCCGAGCAGCGACTCGAGCTCCACGTGCTCCAGGCCGTGGGCCTCGGCGACCTCCTTGTAAACGACCTTGCCGTCATGGGTGTTGAGACCCTTGGCGAGGGCGGGGTCGCGGCGCAGCGCCTCGACCCAGCCGTTGTTGGCGACGGAGACGATGTACGGCAGCGTCGCGTTGGTGAGGGCGTTGGTGGAGGTGTTGGGCACACCGCCGGGCATGTTGGCCACGCAGTAGAAGACCGAGTTGTGGACCACGAAGGTCGGCTCGGCGTGCGTGGTGGGACGGGAGTCCTCGAAGCAGCCGCCCTGGTCGATCGCGATGTCGACAAGGACACTTCCGGGCTTCATGCGGGCCACCATCTCGTTGGTGACCAGCTTCGGGGCCTTGGCGCCCGGGATGAGGACCGCGCCGATGACGAGGTCGGCGTCGAGGACGGCCTTCTCCAGCTCGAAGGAGTTGGACATGATCGCCTTGACCTTCGAACCGAAGATCTTGTCGGCCTCGCGCAGCTTGTTGATGTCGCGGTCGAGCAGGGTCACGTCGAAGCCCATGCCGACGGCGATCTGGGTGGCGTTCCAGCCGGAGACACCGCCACCGATGACGACGGCCTTGGCCGGGGTCACGCCCGGGACGCCGCCCGGCAGCACGCCGCGGCCGCCGGCCGCGCGCATCAGGTGGTAGGCGCCGACCTGCGGGGCCAGCCGGCCCGCGACCTCGGACATCGGGGCGAGCAGCGGCAGCGCGCGGTTCGGCAGCTCGACGGTCTCGTAGGCGATGGCCGTGGTGCCGGACTCGATGAGCGCGTCCGTGCACTCCCTGGAGGCGGCCAGGTGCAGGTAGGTGAAGAGGATCTGGTCCTTGCGGAGGCGGTGGTACTCCTCCGCGATGGGCTCCTTGACCTTCAGCACCAGGTCGGCGGCGGCCCACACCTCGTCGGCGGTGTCGAGGATCCCGGCACCTGCGGAGACGTACTCCTCGTCCGTGATGGAGGAGCCGAGGCCGGCGCCCCGCTCGACGACGACCTGGTGGCCGTTGCGCACCAGCTCGTGCACACCGGCGGGGGTGATGGCCACCCGGAACTCGTTGTTCTTGACCTCGCGGGGGATGCCGACCTTCACGTCGATCACGGTCCTTGGCTCAGAGGGTATGGGGGTGCATTACAGACGTACCCAGACATGCGGCGGCATACCGGGAGACACCGCCGGAGAACGAGCGGCAGAGCCAGTTTAATGAAGGTGTTCCGGCTGTCTAGCCTTTCATTGCATCAATCTTCTTCGGATGCGGTACGGATTTCGCAGGCCGTAGCGTCCTGTTCCGGGCTGGAGTCGTCCTCCGGACCTTCCTCACCCAGCATGCGCTCGGCCGCCGCCCGGTGCAGGTGGGCGGATGTGGGGTCGCCGAGCCGGTCCAGGGTGTCGGCCAGCCGGAGCTGCAGCGCGGCCTGCAACCGGACGTCCTCGGCACGCCGCGCCCACTCCACCGCCTCCTGGCAGGTCCGCAGTGATTCGGTGGGCCGGCCCGCGTACTCCTGCACCCGGGCCACCTCGCTCAACGCCCTTGCGTGCCCGGCCACATCGCCGTTCTTGCGGTACCCGGCGGCGGCCGCCCGCCAGTTCCTGAGCGCCTCGCCGTAGCGGCCCGCGTAGGTGTGCGCGGTGGCGATGCGGCCGTAGAGCCGGGCGGCCTCCGGGCGCTCGCCCCGGGCCAGCCGTTCGGCGAGCGCCCGGCCGAACCAGTCGGCGGCCCGGTCGTAGTCCCCCAGCTCCTGGTGCGCGCCTCCTACGGATTCCATCGCGCGGCCGGTCGCGTACGGGTCGTTCGCCTCGCGTCCGGCGTCCAGCGCGGCCCGGTAGCGGGCCAGCGCGGCCCGGGTGCGGCCGGTCTGGGCGTCCAGATCGCCCAGGTTCAGCAGGGCGGCGGCCTTCTCCCGGTGCAGTCCGCGCCGCTCGGCGACGTCCAGGACCAGACCGTGCACCCCGTACAGGTCGGCCGCGGCCGCCTGGGTGCCGACGTGCGCGGCCATGGCCCTGACCAGCTGGGACATCAGCCTGCGCGCGAGGGTGTCCAGCTCCCCGTCGGCCACGGCCAGGCGGACGGCGGCCAGCAGGGCGGGCCTGCGGACCCGGAGCCAGTCGGCGGCCGCGCGGGGCGTGGGGAAGCGCAGCGCCCGGGGCATCTCCTGGAGCTTCTCCCGGGCCTGCGGGCTGTCCGTCTCGGTGATCAGCCGGCACGACTGCAGCAGCCGTACGGTCCGCTCCAGCATCCGGGCGGTGGCGAGCTGCAGCTCCGCCGGGCGCTCCAGGCTCGCGGCGAGGGAGCGCATCAGGGGGTGCAGGCAGCCGGGGACCTCGTACTCGGGCAGCGGGGAGTCGACCGCGCGCAGCAGGCCGAGGGCGACGAAGTCGTCCAGGGCCGCGCGCGCGGAACCCACCGAGCAGCCGGCCAGGGCCGAGGCGGTGTGCGGGTCGACGAGGCCGGCCGGGGCGAGGTGGAGCAGGCGCAGCGTCCGGGCGGCCTGGCCGGGGAGCTGGTCGTGCACGAGCCGGAAGATCCGGGCCAGCGGGCCGGCGTCGGCGCCGTCCTCCCGGTCGGCGTGCATCCGTTTGGCGAGGTCGGAGACGGCCGCCTGGGGCCGGGAGGCGAGCCAGCCGCCGGCCAGGGTGAGCGCGGCGGGCCGGCCCTGGCAGGCCTCCGCCAGGCTCTCGGCGGAGCGCGGGTCGACGGTGATGCGGACGGAGCCGGTGTGGCGGGTGAGGAGTTCCACCGCGGACTTGGTGTCGAGGCCGCCCAGGGTGCAGGGGCGGACGTCCGTGATGCCGGTGAGCGGCCCGCCGGAGACGGCGACCGCGAGGCAGTCGGGGGCGTCCGGCAGCAGCGCGTCGACCTGTTCGGCGCCGGCCGCGTCGTCCAGCAGGAGCAGGGCCCGCCGGCCGGCGAGCGCGGCGCGCAGCGCCTCGGTCAAGTCGTCCTCCGCGGCCCCGGCGGGGGCCCGCACGCCCAGGGCGGCGAGCAGTTCGCGTGCGGTGTGCTCGACGGGTACGGGGGTGCCGTCGGGCTCGCTGAGCCGGGCCCGCAGCACTCCGTCGGGGTAACGCTCGGCTACCTGCCGGGCGAGTTCCGCGGCGAGCGCGGTCCGGCCGGAGCCGGGTGAGCCCGCGATCAGGAGCACGCGCGCGCGGGGTGCCTTGCGGCCGGACAGGGTGTCCAGGCCCGCGCGCTCGATGTCGGCGCGCAGCTCCTTCAACTCCCGCGTGCGGCCGAGGAAATGGTCCTCCGCGGGCCCGGGCGCGGACAGCCGCGCTCCGTCCGTGTCCACCGCCTGATCCGCCACGGGCCACACTCCCGTCCCACCGCACGCGCAACCCCGCCGGGTCTTCCCGGTACGGGCGTTTCCAGAGCCTAGTTCACGCTCTGCGACGTTCCGGGAGGAGCGCGGCGGGCAGGTCGCCCGATCGGATCAGGCGATGGTCACACCAACGGGCGCGGGTGGCGTCAGGACGCGAAGGGGCGGGCGGGCCAGGGCGCGTCGGCCGGGCGCAGGGCGTCCTCGCCGTCCCCGCCGCGGGCGGCCACCAGGGAGAGGACTCCGACCACCAGGCAGTTGTTGTGGACGTCCCCGGCGAGCACCCGGCGCACCAGTTCGTCGACCGGCACGCGCGCGTGCTCCATGTCGGTCTCCTCGTGCTCCGCCTCGAAGCGCGCTCCCTCGGCCTCCGACAGATCGCGGGCGAGGAAGATCCGCACGGCCTCGTCGCAGCCGCCGGGGGTGGTGTAGACGTCGGTCAGCACCCGCCAGTCCTCGGCCTTGACGTGCGCCTCCTCGTACAGCTCGCGCTGGGCGGCGTGCAGCGGGTTCTCGCCGGGCACGTCCAGCAGGCCGGCCGGGATCTCCCACAGCTTGTGCCGTACGGGGTGGCGGTACTGGTTGATGAGCAGGACCCGGTCCTCCTCGTCCAGGGCGAGGACGGCGACCGAGCCGGGGTGGACCTGGTAGTCACGGCGGACCACGGAGCCGTCGGGCATGACGACGTCGTCCGTGCGCACGGAGGTCTTGTTGCCCGTGAAGGGGGTCTCCGTCGCGCGGATCTCCCACTCCTCGGGGGTGTCCTTGATCGTCATGCCCTGTCCTTCCACACGCGCAGGCGAGAATCCGGCCCGGTACGGGGTCCGGGGTACGAAAGCCGGGGTGCCCACCGTCGAAGGCGCGCACCCCGGCCACCGTACAACCGGTGTGTTACTCGGCGATCTTCCGCTCGACCGCGGCCTTCACCAGGCCGGCGAACAGCGGGTGCGGGCGCGTCGGCCGCGAGCGCAGCTCCGGGTGCGCCTGCGTGGCGACGAGGTAGGGGTGCACGTCGCGCGGGTACTCCACGTACTCGACGAGCTTGCCGTCCGGGGAGGTGCCGGAGAACAGGATGCCCGCCTTCTTCTCCAGCTCCGCACGGTAGGCGTTGTTCACCTCGTAGCGGTGGCGGTGCCGCTCTTCGACGTACTCCTTGCCGTCGTACACCTCGCGGACGATGGAGCCCTCGGCCAGCTTGGCCGGGTACATGCCGAGCCGCATGGTGCCGCCCATGTCGCCCTCGCCGGCGACGATGTCCATCTGCTCGGCCATGGTGGAGATGACCGGGTGGGCGGTGGCCGGGTCGAACTCGGTGGAGTTGGCGTCCTCGATGTCGGCCAGGTTGCGGGCGGCCTCGACCACGATGCACTGCAGGCCCAGGCAGAGGCCGAGCAGCGGGATCTTGTTCTCGCGGGCGTAGCGGATGGCGCCGACCTTGCCGGTCACGCCGCGCTCGCCGAACCCGCCGGGGATGCAGATGCCGTCCACGTCGCCGAGCTGGGCCTTGGCGCCGGCCGGGGTCTTGCAGTCGTCCGAGGTGACCCACTTGATCTTGACGCGGGCCTTGTTGGCGAAGCCGCCGGCGCGCAGCGCCTCGGTCACCGACAGGTAGGCGTCGGGCAGGTCGATGTACTTGCCGACCAGGGCGAGGGTGATCTCGTGGTCGGGGTTGTGGACGCGGTCGAGCAGGTCGTCCCAGGTCGTCCAGTCCACGTCTCGGAACGACAGGTCGAGCTTGCGGACGACGTAGGCGTCCAGGCCCTCGCCGTGCACGGTCTTCGGGATGTCGTAGATCGAGCGGGCGTCGGGGCAGGCCACCACGGCGGCCTCGTCGACGTCGCACATCAGCGAGATCTTCCGCTTGATCGCGGTCGGCACCTCGCGGTCGCAGCGCAGCACGATCGCGTCCGGCTGGATACCGATGTTGCGCAGCGCGGCGACGGAGTGCTGGGTCGGCTTGGTCTTCAGCTCGCCGGACGGGCCGATGTACGGCAGCAGCGAGATGTGCACGACGAAGACGTTGTCCCGGCCGACCTCGTGGCGGACCTGGCGGACGGTCTCCAGGAACGGCAGCGACTCGATGTCGCCGACCGTGCCGCCGACCTCGGTGATGACGACGTCCACCTCGTCGGTCGCCATCCGGCGGATGCGGTGCTTGATCTCGTTGGTGATGTGCGGGATGACCTGCACGGTGTCGCCCAGGTACTCGCCGCGCCGCTCCTTGGCGATCACGGTCGAGTAGACCTGGCCGGTGGTGACGTTCGCGGAGCCGTCCAGGTCGCGGTCGAGGAAGCGCTCGTAGTGGCCGATGTCCAGGTCGGTCTCGGCGCCGTCGTTGGTGACGAACACCTCACCGTGCTGGAACGGGTTCATCGTGCCCGGGTCGACGTTCAGGTACGGGTCGAGCTTCTGCATGACGACGCGCAGTCCGCGGGCCTTGAGCAGCATGCCCAGGCTGGAGGCGGTGAGGCCCTTGCCGAGCGAGGAGGCGACACCCCCGGTGACGAAGATGTGCTTGGTCGTCGTAGATTTCGGCGGCATGGCCAAGAGGGGGCTCCCGTGGTCGCTGGCTGTCGTGCGGGGCGGCTGCCGGATCCCGGATGCTTCCGGGGGCGCCGTCGCTGCGGTTCGGGGGTTTGTCTCCCACCGGTCCACGGGCTACCAGCGTAACAGCGCCTGACCGGGATGGCTTCCGGCCACGCTCCGCTTCCGGCCCGACACGCGACGCCCGGCACACGCGCCGTCACCCCACGCGTCGGTCACATGGTCATCACCGCCCGCTCACTCGTTCGGCCCACACAGGTTGCCCGGAGCGGCACGCGGATCATCTACGTGCGTCGTATCCTGCTCGGACATTCGCTGCCGAGCCCGGCCGGAAACGACGGCACACCCCCGCCACCATCAGCCGGAACAACGAGAGCGCGGCAGTTCGTTGAGCAAGGACTGTCGTTTTGCCTCAGGGCTCGGCGGGCTGCTTTGCTTCACCGCTCAACGACGCACAACAACGACACCCTTGACCGCACTAGCGACAGCCCCCCTGCGCGGGGGTGACGTGGCCGTTCGACTGGAGTTGCACGTGGCCGGGCGCATCGAAGACTACGCACTCATCGGAGACATGCAGACCGCTGCCCTGGTCTGCCGGGACGGCACAGTCGACTGGCTGTGCCTGCCCCGCTTCGACTCGCATGCCATCTTCGCCGGCCTGCTGGGCACCGAGGAGCACGGCTTCTGGCGGCTCGGCCCGGCGCACGCGGCCGACTCCCCGCCGCCCACCGCGGCGCGGCGCACCTACCGCGGCGACTCGCTGATCCTGGAGTCGGAGTGGGACACCCCGCGCGGCACCGTCCGCGTGACGGATTTCATGCCTCCGCGTGACGGCGCCCCGCAGCTCATCCGGATCGTCGAGGGCGTCACCGGCCGGGTGCCGATGCGCTCCGCCCTGCGGATGCGGTTCTCGTACGGCCGGGTCGTGCCGTGGGTGCACAAGCACGAGGGCCGGACCGTGGCCGTCGCCGGCCCCGACTCCGTGTGGTTCGACACCGAGGCGGAGACCTACGGGAAGTCGCTGACGACCTACGCCGACTTCACGGTCGCCCCCGGTGACCGGATCGCGTTCACCATCTCGTGGCAGCCCTCGCACAAGGAGCCGCCGCCGCTGCCGGAGCCGGAGACCTCGCTGGAGGCGACCGAGGACTTCTGGCGCGAGTGGGTCGAGCACTGCACCTACCACGGGCCCTACCGCGAGGCCGTGGTCCGTTCCCTGATCACCCTGAAGGCGCTGACGTACGCCCCCACCGGCGGCATCGTCGCGGCCCCCACCACCTCGCTGCCCGAGGACATCGGCGGCGTGCGCAACTGGGACTACCGCTACACCTGGCTGCGGGACGCGGCGATCACCCTGTCCTCGCTGCTGCGCACCGGCTACCGCGAGGAGGCCCGCGCCTGGCGCGAGTGGCTGCTGCGGGCGGTCGCGGGCGACCCGGAGAACCTGCAGATCATGTACGGCATCGCGGGCGAGCGCGAGCTGGGCGAGGCCGAGCTGGACTGGCTGCCGGGCTACGAGGGATCGGCCCCGGTGCGGGTCGGCAACGGCGCGGCGCACCAGCTCCAGCTCGACGTGTACGGCGAGGTCACCGAGGCCCTGCACCTGGCCCATATGACCGGCCTGGCGCGCAACGACTACGCCTCGCTGCTCCAGCTGAAGCTGATCCGCTACCTGGAGGACCACTGGCAGGAGCCGGACGAGGGCATCTGGGAGGTGCGCGGGCCGCGCCGGCACTTCGTGCACTCCAAGGTGATGGCCTGGGTGGCGGTGGACCGCACCATCAAGCTGATCCAGTCCGGTGACGCGGACGGCCCGCTGGAGCGCTGGAAGGAACTGCGCGACGACATCCACCGGGACGTGTGCGAGAAGGGCTACGACAAGGAGCGCAACACCTTCACCCAGTCCTACGGCTCCCGGGAGCTGGACGCCTCGCTGCTGCTGATCCCGCAGATGGGCTTCCTGCCGCCGGACGACAAGCGGGTGATCGGCACGATCGAGGCGATCCAGCGTGAGCTGTCGACCACGGACGGGTTCATCCTGCGCTACCCGACGGAGGGCCAGGACGAGGGCGTCGACGGCCTGCCGGGCGACGAGGGCGCCTTCCTGGCCTGCTCCTTCTGGATGGCGGACGACCTGGCGATGATCGGCCGGGTGGACGAGGCCCGCAAGCTGTTCGAGAAGCTCCTGGCGCTGCGCAACGACCTCGGTCTGCTCGCCGAGGAGTGGGACCCCAGGCTGCAGCGCCAGGTCGGCAACTTCCCGCAGGCCTTCAGCCACGTGCCGCTGATCGACACCGCGCTGCGGCTGACGGCGTCGGGGGCGTACGGCGGCTAGCGGGGAACGGGTTGCCCGCGCTGCGGAGTGCCCGCGCCTAGGCTGGGACCGGACACATCCCCCGTTCCGGAAAGGGGGCGGCCATGGCTTCCCCTTCGAAGGCGGGCGCGGCCCTCGAAGCGCTCCGCGAGGATCTGGTCGGCGACGTGTTGGCCCCCGGGGACATGGGCTACGACGAGGCCCGCGAGGTCTTCAACGCCATGATCGACCGGCGCCCCGCCGTGATCGCCCAGTGCGCGGACGCCACCGACGTGGTCCGCGCGGTGCGGTTCGCCCGGGACCTCGACCTGCCGATCGCGGTGCGCGGCGGCGGGCACGGCGTCGCCGGGACGGCCCTGGGCGACGGAGCGCTGGTGGTCGACCTGCGCCGGATGCGTCAGGTGACCGTCGACCCGGCGGCCGAGGCGGTACGGGTCGGGGGCGGCGCCACGATGGGCCACCTGGACCGGGCCACCCAGCGGCACGGTCTCGCGACCACCGGCTGCCGGGCCTCCACGACCGGCGTGGGCGGCTTCGTCCTCGGCGGCGGCACCGGCTGGCTCGACCGCACCTTCGGCCTCGCCGTCGACAACCTCCTCGGTGTGGAGCTGGTGACCGCCGACGCGGAGCGGGTGCACGCCAACGCCGACGAGAACCCCGAGCTGTTCTGGGCCCTGCACGGCGGCGGCGGCAACTTCGGCGTCGCCACGGCGATCACCCTGGAGCTCCACGAACTCCCCGAGTTCGCCGTCGCCCTGCTGCTGTTCGAGCCGCAGTACGGCCAGGACGTGGTCCGCGTCTTCCGCGAGATCATCGGCAGCGGCCCGGACGAGGTGAGCGGCGCGGTGCTGTACCTGACCGGCCCGCCCGAGGAGTTCGTCCCGCCGGAGCAGGTGGGCAAGCTGGTGTGCGCCGCGCTGCTGACCTACGCGGGCGGCGAGGACGACCTCCGCAAGCTCGCCCAGCCGCTGCTGGCGCTGCCGCACGAGGCGGCGCTGGTCGGCGACATGCCCTACGTGGACCTGCAGTGCATGCTGGACGCTCCGCCCGGCCGGCGGAACCACTGGTCCGCGGAGTACCTCACCGGCCTGCCCGACGAGGCCGTGGACGCCTTCTGCGGCCGCGCCGGGACCATGCCGGTGCCGACCTCCACCCAGCACCTGCTGTTCCCGCAGGGAGGCGCGATCGCGGCCGGTCCGCACGCGTACCCGGTCCCCTACCGGGACGCCGCCTGGGCGGTCCACCCCTTCGCCGTCTGGGCGGACCCGGCCGACGACGAGCGGGCCGTCGCCTGGGTGCGGGAGGTGCGCGCGGCCGTCCGGGCGTGGAGCACGGGTGCGGTGTACCTGAACTTCATCGGCGAGGAGGGCGGCGAGCGGGTGCGCGCGGGGCTGGGCGCCGGGAACCTGCTGCGGCTGGAGAAGGTCAAGCGCCGGTACGACCCCGACAACGTCTTCCGCTTCAACCACAACATCCGTCCGGTCTAGGTCGCGGACACGGCCTGGGCCGCGCACCCGGCCCGGCCGGCGTCCCGATCTGTCGTCCGTGCGTTCGCGCAGGTAGCGTCCGCTGCATGGACAGCGGCACGGACAGCAGATTCGCCACTCAGGGCGCCGGGATCACCGTTCAGCGGGCGCTCGAACTGCCCGGACTGCGCAGCGGCCTCCCGGAGATCCTGGCCGGGGCCGACCGGCTGGGCCGCACCGTGCGCTGGGTGCACGCGGGCGAGGTGCCCAACATCGCCTCGCTGCTCAAGGGCGGCGAACTGCTGCTCACCACGGGATACGGCCTGGGCACCCGCCCCGCCGACCAGCGGGCGTTCGTGCGCACGCTCGCCGAGCGCGGGATCGCCGCGCTGGTGGTGGAGCTGGGCCCGCGCTTCACCCGGCTGCCCGCCGCCCTGGTGGACACCGCACGCGGCGCGGGGCTGCCCCTGGTCCAGCTGCACCGCGAGGTGCCGTTCGTGACCGTCACCGAGGAGATCCACACCGAGATCGTCAACGGACACTACGCACTGCTCCAGCGGGCCGAGGAGGTCCACCGGCGGTGCACCGAGGCCCTGCTGGGCGGCGGCGGGGTGCCCCAGGTCCTGGGCATCCTGGGCGACTTCAGCGGCAACCCGGTGTTCCTGGAGGCGTCGGACGGCCGGCTGCTGTACGCGGCCGGGTCCGGCCCCGAGGGCGCCGATCCGCTGCAGGTGTGGGAGGGGCTGCGCCATCCGCACAAGGACGCGCCGCCACCCGCCGGCTCGGTGCTCGTGGACGTGCCCGGCGGCGGGCCCGGCGGGGGCCCGGGGGCGGTGCGGGCCCGGCTGGTACTGCTGCCGGTCCGCTCCCCGCTGGCCCCGGTGCACCGGATCGCGGCCGAGCGGGCCGCGGGCATCCTGGCCGTGGTGCTGATGCAGGCCCGGCAGGAGGAGGAACTGGCGGCGCGGGGACGCGGCGACTTCCTCACCGACCTGGCCGAGGGCCGCATCACCGCGGAGGACGCCCCGGCGCAGGCCCGGGTGCTCGGCTTCAAGCCCGGCGACGGCCCGCTGCTGCCCGTGGTCATGCGGATCGGGGACTCCCTCTCCCCGGGCGGGGGCTGGGCGGTGCTCGCGCGCGCGGTCGCGGAGGAGCTGGCGGCCGTCGGGGTGCCCGTACTGCTCGGCGTGCGGCCGGTCGAGGGCCGGGTGCCGGTGCTGCTCGGGCTGCGCTCGGAGACGGAGCGTTCGGCGGTCGCCGACCGGGTGGCCGCCGCGCTGCGGGCCGGCGTCGAACGAGCCGGGATGCGACGGCCCGGTGCGCCGCCACCGGTGGTGGTGGTCGGGGTGGCCGGCGGCTGGGCGGCCGCCTCGGCGGGGCTGCGGCACGCGGCGGAGACGGCGACGGCCGCCCAGGGCCTGACCGACCGGCCCTGGTACGACGCCCGGCGGCTCGACATCGACCTGCTGCTGTGGCGGCTGCGCGACCACCCCGACCTGGCCGCGTTCGTGGAGCGCGCCATCGGTCCGCTGCGCGACCACGACCACCGCTCCAAGCCGCCGCTGCTGCCCACCCTCGAGACCTATCTGGCGCACGCGGGGCGCAAGGCGGAGACCGCGCGCGAGCTGCACCTCAACCGCCAGACCCTCTACAACCGCCTCGCCCGCATCGGGGAGTTGCTGGGCACGGACCTCGACGACCCGCAGACCGTACTGGCGTTGAGCCTCGCCCTGCGGGCCCGCCGGCACGCGCCCGGCACGGGGGCCTGAGGACCCGGCGCCGCGACGGGCTCAGGCGAGCGGCGTCGGGCGGGTCAACTCGTCGTAGACGCTGAGCACCTGGGCGACGGTCTCGTCCTCCGTCGGCCAGGTCGCCGCCTGCCGCACGCCCCGCTCCCGCAGCAGCTCCCGCCGCCCGGGGTCGGCCAGCAGCCGGACGACCGCCTCGGACAGCGCCTCCGGGTCGTCGCGCGGGACGAGTTCGGCGGCGTCGCCCACCAGGTCCGGGATGCCGCCGACACGCGTCGCGACGAGCGGGACCCGGGCGTGCAGCGCCTCCTGGGCGAGCACGGACCGCGACTCCCACCTGCTGGTCAGCAGCGCCAGGTCGGCGGCCGTGAGCAGTTCGGGCACGTCCTCGCGCAGCCCGACGAGCCGCACCGGCAGTTCCTCGTCCTCGATCCGCCGCTGGAGCACCGGCCGCAACGGCCCCTCCCCCGCGACGACGACCAGCGGCACCGGGTCGAGGTCCCGCCAGGCCCTGGCCGCGTCCAGCAGCACGTCGTAGCCGCGCTGCTGGTCCAGGGAGCCGACGGCCATGAGCAACGGGCGGCCGGTGGCGCCGAGTTCGGCACGGATCTTGGGCCGCAGCCGGTCGGGGTCCTCCGCGTCGACGGGCCTGCGGCCGCCGGGCAGGGCCACGGGCGCGAGCCGGGCGTCGCGGGCGCCCGTCCGGCGGGCCCGGTCCACCAGGTCCGAGGTGGTGCCGAGCACCACGGCGGCCGTCCGCATCACGCGCCGCTCCAGCAGCCGCAGGAGATGCGCCCGCGCGCCCTCGGCCCGGGCCCGGTTGTGCCAGGTGACCACGAGCGGGGTGCTGCGCCCGCCGAGCGCGAGCACGGCACGGAAGGAGGCGTGCAGGCCGTGCGCGTGCACCAGGTCGGCGTCCGCGCAGGCCGTGCGGAGCGCGGCCACCGAGGCCGGATCGCTGCTGCGCGGCACGTGCACGTGGTCGGCGCCGGTGCCGGTGAAGTCGTAGGTGCGATCGGCCTCGACGGGGGCGCACACCGTGACCCGCACGCCCCGGGCGACGAGCCCCTCGGCCAGGGAGCGTACGTGCGCGCTGCTGCCGGCGTTGCCCCCGCCGAGCACCTGCACGGTGCGCAGCGGCGACTGACCGTGCGGTGCGTTGCTGCTCACGGGGCTCACGGGGCCGGGGCTCCTGACTCGGCGCTGACGGTCACGGGGGACGTACAGAAGGTAGTGGGTGGTGCCGGGTGGAGAGGGGCGTACGGAGGTCACGCGCCGCTCGTCCGCACGGGACGGACCAGCCGCGCACACCGCGTGGAATCCACCGCTCGCACGGCGCCTGACCCACCGCCCGCACAGCACCGGACCCGCCGCCCCCTGCGTTCCCCGCCAAGCATGCCAGCAACTGCGGCCCTTCCGGGAAATCCGGGGAGGCGCACAGCGCGGCGGTCCGGGTCAGCGCGCCGGAGCATGTCACCCGTACGAGTGAGAGACAGTCAGGCGCCTCTCGTCCCGCCCCGGCCCGCACCGCGAGTCCGGAGGGTCACAGTGCCCGCGCCCACGCGCTCACCCGGTCGCCGTACACCGCGGCCGCGACCACCGCGGCGGCGTGCGCCAGCAGTCCCGCGCGCCCGTTGCACGCCACCGCGGCGGCCCCGGACACCGCCCCCAGGGCGTGCGCGCCCGTGTCACCGAGCATCATGTGCTCCCCGAGGTCCCCGGGCAGCACGGCCGCGGCCCCGCCGAGGGCCACCGCGGCCAGTTCCGCTCCCGGCCCGCCGCGCACCAGTCCGGGCGCCCCCAGCGCGAGCACCGCGCCGGCAGCGCGTCCCGGCCGTACGTCGACCAGGTTGACGAAGTGCGCGGCCCCGGCGATGACGACACCCGCCAGCACCCGGTCGACGAACCGCTCCTTGAGCACGTGTCCCGCCGCCAGCCCGGCCGCGGAGATCCCGAACAGCTTGACCGCACCGCTGGTGACCTCGCCGTGCCGCAGCGCCCGGAGATGCGCGCGGAAACCGCGCCGGTCGTCCCCGGCCACGTCGTCGTAGGCACCGCACGCCCCGGCTGCCAGCACGGCGAGCCCGGCAGCCGGGCTGACCCGGGCGGCCGCCACCGCCGTGCCCAGCGCCGCGGCGGGCCCGGCGTAGAGCCCGACCGGCCGCCCCGCGTGGTTCGTCCGCTCCCAGCGACCGCGGCCACCGGGCGCGGCCGCCCGCAGCAGCGCCTGGCCGGCCGCGGTGAGCGCGACGGCCGGCAGGAACGAGCGGGACCTGCGCCCCGGGCGCCCGGGAGCCGGCCTCACAGGTCCGCGCGTGCGGTGGCCAGCAGTTCCTCCGCGTGTGCCCGGGCCGTCTCGGAGTCCTCCTGGCCGGCCAGCATCCGGGACAGCTCCCGGACCCGCTCCTCGCCCTCCAGGACCTTCACGCCGGAGCGGGTGACCGAGCCGTCGTCGGTCTTCTCCACCAGCAGCTGCCGGTCGGCGAACGCCGCCACCTGAGGCAGGTGGGTGACCACGACGACCTGCGCGGTCCTGGCGAGCTTCGCCAGCCGCCGGCCGATCTCCACCGCGGCCTTGCCACCGACACCGGCGTCCACCTCGTCGAACAGGTACGTCGGCACCGGGTCGGTCCCGGCGAAGACGACCTCCACGGCCAGCATCACCCGGGACAGCTCACCGCCGGAGGCACCCTTGGCGATCGGCCGCGGCGGCGCGCCCGGATGCGGCGCGAGCAGCAGCTCGACCTCGTCCACGCCCGAGGGCCCGTAGGCCACCGCACGCCCGCCGACCTCCACGCCCTCCGGGTCGTCCTGCTGCCGGAGGGCGAAGGACACGCGCGCGTGGGGCATGGCGAGAGAGGCCAGCTCGGCCGTGACGGCGGCGGCGAAGCGTTCGGCCGCCTCGGTCCGCGCGTCCGTCAGCGCCTGCGCGAGCCCGCCCAGTTCGGTGCGCAGCGCGTCGCGCTCGGCGGTCAGCTCGCCGATCCGCTCGTCGTCGCCGTCCAGCTCGGTCAGACGGACGGCGCTCTGCTCGGCCCAGGCCAGGACGGCGTCGACGTCGTCACCGTACTTGCGGGTGAGGGCGGTCAGCGCGGCCCTGCGCTCCTCCACGGCGGCCAGCCGCAGCGGGTCGGCGTCCAGGTCGTCGGCGTACCCCGCCAGCTCACCGGCCACGTCCGCCAGGAGGATGCCGATCTCACCGATCCGGTCGGCGAGGGCGGCGAGCGCCGGGTCGTGACCGCGGACGGCCTCCAGGGCTCGGTGCGCGCCCGCGACGAGCATCGAGGCGTCGATGCTCTCGGGGTCCTCGGGAACACCCGCGAGAGCGCCGTGGGCGGCGGTGGCGGCCGACGACAGCGCCTCGGCGTGCCCAAGCCGCTCCGCCTCCTCGGCCAGCTCCGCGTCCTCGCCCGCCCGCGGCTCCACGCCGCCGATCTCCTCCAGGCCGTACCGGAGCATGTCGGCCTCCTGGGCACGCTCGCGCGCCCGGGTGACGATCTCCTCCAGCTCGGCGGAGACGGCCCGCAGCCGCCGGTAGGCCTCGGTGTACTTGGCGAGCGGCACGGCGACCGCGTCACCGGCGTACCGGTCCAGCGCCTGCCGCTGCCGGGACAGCTTCAGCAGCCCCTGCTGGTCGGTCTGCCCGTGCACGGCCACCAGGTCGTCCGCCAGCTCGGCCAGCAGCCCGACCGGCACGCTGCGCCCCCCGAGGTGCGCCCGGGAGCGGCCCTCGGCAGAGACGGTACGGCTGATCAGCAGGGCGCCGTCGTCCAGCTCGGCCCCGGCCTCCTCGGCGCGCACGAGCGCGGCGGCGTCCGCGGGGACGGCGATCCGCCCCTCCACGACCGCCCGGTCCGCGCCGAGCCGCACCAGCGCCGGGTCGGCACGCCCACCGAGCAGCAGCCCGAGGCTGGTGACCACCATGGTCTTGCCCGCACCCGTCTCACCGGTGACGGCGGTGAACCCGGGCGACAACTCGACCACGGCATCGTCGATGACCCCGAGCGACCGTATCCGCATCTCCTCCAACACGGAACAGACCATACGAGGTCCGGGGCGGCGAGCGCACATGGCCCGCCCATGTGACCCACGAGACCCTGGGCCGTGTCCGCAAAGTCCCGCCTGCCCTCCGGGTGGACGACGGGACTTTACGGACACGACCTAGTGCGGCGCCCCCCGCCACCCGGCGACGGGCAGCGCGAACTTCGCGACCAGCCGGTCCGTGAACGAGGCGTGGTGCAGCCGGGCCAGCCGCACCGGCACGGCCCCGCGCCGCACCTCCACCCGCGCCCCGGGCGGCAGCTCGACGGTCCGCCGGCCGTCGCACCACAGCACCCCGGGCGGGATGTGCGGCAGCACCTCCACGGCGAGGACCGAGTCCGGCGACGTGACCAGCGGCTTCGCGAACAGCGCGTGCGCGGAGATCGGCACCATCAGCAGCGCCTCCACCTCGGGCCACACCACGGGGCCGCCGGCCGAGAACGCGTACGCGGTGGACCCGGTGGGCGTGGACAGCACGATCCCGTCGCACCCGAACCCCGTCACCGGGCGGCCGTCGATCTCCAGCACGACTTCCAGCAGCTTCTCGGCGCCGGCCTTCTGCACGGCCGCCTCGTTCAGCGCCCAGTCGGTGTGCACGATGTCCCCGTTGCGGTGCACGACGACGTCGACGGTCATCCGCTCCTCGACCTCGTACGACCGCGCCACCACCCGGTCGACCACCCGGTCGAGGTCGTCCCGCTCGGCCTCGGCGAGGAACCCCACCCGTCCGAGGTTGACGCCGAGCATGGGCACACCGGAGGCCCGGGCGAACTCGGCGCCGCGCAGCAGCGTGCCGTCGCCGCCGAGCACGATCAGCAGCTCACAACCGTCGAGGCACTGCGGTGTGGCCTCCTTGACCAGCTCCACCTCGTCGGGGAGCGGCAGGTCGCGCGCCTCCTCCTCCAGCACCCGCACCCCGATGCCGTGCCGCTGCAGCCCCTTGACCACCAGCTCCGCACTGCGGATGGCCGCGGGCCGCCCGGTGTGGGCGAGCAGGAAAACAGTACGCGCTCGGTTCTGTGTCAACGCGGCCCCTCCGCCACTGCACGGTCGACGTCGGCCGGGTCCACCTGGGGTGCCCCCGCCCGCAGCCAGAGAAAGTACTCGACGTTCCCCGAGGGCCCCGGCAGCGGACTCGCGGTGACCCCCCGCACCCCGAGCCCCAGCTCCCAGGCCTTCTCGGCCACTCCCCGCACGGCCTCCGCCCGCAGCTGCGGACTCCGTACGACACCCCCGCTGCCGAGCCGCTCCTTCCCCACCTCGAACTGCGGCTTGACCATCATCACCAGGTCGGCGTCCGGCTTCACGCACCGTTTCAGGGCGGGCAGCACCAGCCCGAGCGGGATGAAGGACAGATCGCCCACGACAAGATCCACAGGTTCCCCATCGATCGCCTCAAGCGTCAACTCGCGTACGTTCGTACGGTCCTTGACGGTGACGCGTTCATCGTTCTGCAGAGACCAGGCGAGTTGGCCGTATCCGACGTCCACCGCGACCACGTGCGCCGCGCCCGCGCGCAGCAGCACGTCGGTGAAACCGCCGGTGGAGGCGCCGGCGTCCAGCGCGCGCCGGCCCTCGACGACCAGTCCCCCGGGCCCGAAGGCGGCCAGGGCACCGGCCAGCTTGTGACCGCCTCGGGAGACGTAGTCCGGATCGCTGTCGTCGGCCTGGACCACGATCGCCGCCGCGGTCTCCACCTGGGTGGCCGGTTTCGTCGCCACGGTCCTGCCGACGGTGACCCGCCCGGCGGCGATCAGCTGGCTCGCGTGCTCGCGCGAGCGCGCGAGCTTCCGGCGGACCAGCTCCGCGTCCAGACGGCGGCGTGCGACTCCTGCCACGGTGGGTTCAGCTCCTGCTCTGGTGGTACGAAGATCGAACATGTGACCCGAAGGGTCTCATCGGGGGCCGGCGGCCGCGTGGCCGGCGGGCGCCGGAGGTCCCGGCCGGGCGTCGAGCGCCGTGAGCGCGTCGCGCAGCCCCCGGTGGACATCCTCGTACACCTCGAGGTGCCCGTCGGTGGCGAGGTGGTCGGTATCGGCCAGCCGCTCGAGCCCGGCGTCGACCTCCGCGTTCCCGGTCGGCGTGCGCGGGACGTTCAGGGGGGCCGGGGCGGCGGGGTCGTACGCGGTCACGGGGGCGTGCTCGGCCCCCGCCTCGGGTACGGCCTCTTCCTCGGACGCGGACTCGCTCATGCCCAGACGCTACCCCGAACCGCTGGGGTACCGTCGATGGCCATGGCCACGATCGAGGAGTGCAGGACCGCACTGGGGAAACTCTCGGACAACATGCGGGGCGCCGAGGGCGACGTCCGCGCGGCAGCCGCGCTGGACCGCTCGGTCAGCTGCCACATCACGGACCTCGACGTCACCTTCGCCGGCCGGATGACCGGCGGCCGGATCGAGGTCGACGAGACCCTTCCGGGGCCCCCGCGCGAGAAGGCGCAGATCAGGCTCGCCCTGGCCGGCGACGACCTGGTCGCCCTGGTCGACGGCGAGCTGAACTTCGCCACCGCCTGGGGCAAGGGCCGGGTACGCCTGGACGCGAGCCTGCTCGACCTGTTCCGGCTCAGGAAGCTGCTGTGACCCTCCCGCCCGGCGTACCGCGCTGAGCCCCACGCCCTGGAAGCCGCCGCGAGCCTTCGGCTCAGGTAGCCGCCGTGAGCCGCGCCCTGCGGGCGGCCGGGACCACGAGCGGGGTCCCCGTCTCGGGGTCGTCGATGATCTGGCAGCGCAGCCCGAAGACCTCCTCCACCAGACCGGCCGTGACGATGTCGTTCGGGGCGCCCTCGGCGATCACCTCGCCGCCGCGCAGCGCGATGAGGTGCGTGGCGTACCGGGCGGCGTGGTTGAGGTCGTGGAGCACCGCCACCAGCGTGCGCCCCTGCGCCTCATGCAGTTCGGCGCACAGGTCGAGGACGTCGATCTGGTGCTGGATGTCGAGGTAGGTGGTCGGCTCGTCCAGGAGCAGCAGCGGGGTCTGCTGGGCGAGCGCCATGGCGATCCACACCCGCTGGCGCTGGCCGCCGGACAGCTCGTCCACGTACCGGTCGGCGAGTTCGGCGACGCCGGTCTGCGCCATGGACTCCTGGACGACCCGCTCGTCGTCGGCCGACCACTGGCGCAGGATGCCCTGGTGCGGGTAACGGCCGCGCCCGACGAGGTCGCCGACCGTGATGCCGTCCGGCGCGATGGACGACTGCGGCAGCAGGCCGAGGGTCCGCGCGACCTTCTTCGCCGGCAGGGACTGGATGACCTGCCCGTCCAGCAGCACCCGGCCCCGGTTCGGCTTCAGCATCCGGGCCAGCGCCCGCAGCAGCGTCGACTTGCCGCACGCGTTCGGGCCGACGATCACCGTGAAGGAGTGGTCGGGGATCTCCACCGACAACTGCTCGGCGATGACGCGCTGGTCGTAGGCGAGGGTGACGTTCTCGGCGGACAGGCGGTTCACGGTGCTCCTTCGGTTGTGCGGCGCGCTGCCGGCGGTCATATCCGGCCCGCCCTGCGCTCGGTGACCAGCAGCCACAGCAGGTAGACGCCGCCCAGGACGCCGGTGACCACGCCCACGGGCAGCTGGTCGGCGCCGAAGACGCGCTGTGCGGCCCAGTCGGCGGTGACCAGCAGGGCGGCGCCCATACACAGGGAGGGCAGCAGGTTGGGCCCGGGCGAGCGGGTCAGGCGCCGGGCGAGCTGGGGCGCGGTGAGCGCCACGAAGCTGACGGGGCCCGCGGCGGCCGTGGCGGCCGCGGTGAGCAGGACGGCGCAGACCATCAGCACCAGCCGTACGCGCTGGACGCGCACCCCGAGGGCGCCGGCGACGTCGTCACCCATCTCCGTCATCCGCAGGCCCCGCGCCCCCGCCGACACGAGCGGCACGAGGACGGCACACAGCCCCGCCAGCGGCCACACCTGGTCCCAGTCCCGGCCGTCGAGGGACCCCGTCATCCACACCACCGCGCGGGCGGCGTCGACGAGGTCCGCCTTGGTGAGCAGGTAGCCGTTGACCGCGGTGGCGACCGCGGAGACCCCGATGCCGACCAGGACCAGCCGGTAGCCGTGCACGCCCTGCTTCCAGGCGAGCAGGTGGATGGCGAGCCCGGTCACCAGGCCGCCGACCAGCGCGCCGACGGTGACCTGGACGGCGCTGCCGGACATCAGCACGATCACGACCAGCGCGCCCGCCGTCGAGCCCTGCGACAGGCCGAGCACGTCCGGACTGCCCAGCGGGTTGCGGGAGACGGTCTGGAACAGGGCGCCGCCCAGCCCGAGCGAGGCCCCGACCAGCAGGCCGACCAGGACCCGCGGCAGCCGCAGCTCGTTGACGATGAAGTCCTGGTAGGCGCTGCCGTGCCCGGTCAGCGTCCTGATCACGTCGGCGGCCGGGATCTTCGCGTCGCCGGTGCCGATCAGCGCCACGCCCGCGGTGAGCGCGGCGGCCAGCAGCAGGACGACGACCAGCAACGCACGGACGTCCAGACGCAGGGAGAGCCCGCCGGGGGTGCGCACGGCACGGCTCCTGGGGAGTGTCTTCACAGCTGGGCCGTCCTCCGCCGACGTACGAGAAGGACGAAGACCGGGCCGCCGATGATCGCGGTGACGATGCCGACCTGGAGCTCCGAGGGGCGGACCACGACCCGGCCGACGACGTCGGCGCCGAGCAGCAGCACCGGCGACAGGACGGTCGCGTAGGGAAGGATCCAGCGCAGATCGGGTCCGGTGAAGGAGCGCACGACGTGCGGGACCATCAGGCCGACGAAGACGATCGGGCCGCAGGCGGCGGTCGCGGCCCCGCACAGCACGGTCGCGGCCAGCATGGCCAGCACCCGGGTGCGGCCCAGGTTCGCCCCGAGGGCGCGCGCGGTGTCGTCGCCCATCGCCACGGCGTTCAGCGGCCGGGCCAGGGCGAGCGCGAGGACCGTGCCGGCCGCGAAGAACGGCAGCACCTGCGCGATGGCCGAGTCGGTGGCCGAGGTCAGCGACCCCACCGTCCAGAACCGCATCCTGCCGAGCGCCGCGTCGTCCGTGATCATCACGGCCTGGAGGTAGCCGTACAGCGCGGCGCTGACCGCAGTGCCGGCCAGCGCCAGCCGCACCGGGGTGGCACCCCGGCCGCCACCGAGGAACCACACCAGCGCGCCGACCGCGGCCGCGCCGCCGAACGCGAACCACACGTACCCGGAGAGGCTGGTGACGCCGAACCAGGTGATGGCCGTGACGACGGCGGCGGAGGCACCGGCGTTGATGCCGAGCAGTCCGGGGTCGGCCAGCGGATTGCGGGTGAGCGCCTGGAGCACCGCCCCGGACAGACCGAGCGCGGCACCGGCCAGCAGACCGAGCACGGTCCGTGCCAGCCGTTCGTCGACGACGACGTCGCCGTAGGTGCCCGTGTCGTGGAACAGGCCGTGCCAGACCTGGTCCGGCGACAGCCCCTTGGCCCCGACCGCGATGCTCGCCAGGGCGACGAGGCCCAGGACCGCGAGGGAGAGGAGCAGCCCAAAGGCCTTTGCCGCCCGACGGGTTGGGAGCGCGGGGGCGGTCTGCGCGCGTCGTTCCGGAGGACTGTCGACCAACACGAGGTTAGGTTAGCCTACCCTCGCCACGATCTCGATGCCGGATCCCCGCGCGCAGGCTCGCGCCCCCGCTCCCGTCCGTACTCCCGTCCCTGTTCCGCACCCGCGCACGCCCGTACGCGCGAGCGTGCTCGTGCGTGTTCGTGACCGTCAGAGACCCAGCCTGGCCAGCGCCTTGCCCGCCTCCAGGGCGCAGGAACCGTCCCCGGCCGCCGTCCACGCGGCCGCGCACAGCGCGCGCAACCCGTCGAGCGCCTCACCCTCACCGTCGAGACCCAGCCGGTCCGCACCGGCGGTCGCCGTCCAGCCGCCGCAGCGGAAACCCTCACCCTCCCGGGTGATGTCGGGCTGACCGGTCAGCAGCCCCCGCAGATCGGCGTCCACATACGTCGGCCGGTGCCGCGGCGGTGCGGCGAGCAGCTGCGCGCCGTCCGTGACGCCGGTCAGCACCAGCAGCGAGTCGACCTCGCCGTTGAACGCGCCCTCGATGTCGGTGTCCAGCCGGTCTCCGACCACCAACGGCCGCTCCGCGCCCGTACGCAGGATCGTCTCCCGGTGCATGGGCGGCAGCGGCTTGCCCGCCACCTGCGGCTCGGCCCCCGTCGCGATCCGCACCACCTCGACGGCCGCGCCGTTGCCCGGCGCGATCCCCCGCCCGCTGGGAATCGTCAGATCGGTGTTGGACGCGAACCACGGCACCCCGCGCGCGACGGCGTACGACGCCTCCGCGAACCGCCCCCAGGGCAGATCGGGCCCGCCGTACCCCTGCACCACCGCCACCGGATCGTCGTCCGCCGACTCCACCGGCGTCAGACCGCGCTCGCGCAGCGCCACGCGCAGCCCCTCACCACCGATCACCAGCACCCGCGCACCGGCCGGCACCTGCTCGCTGATCAGCCGCGCGACCGCCTGCGCCGAGGTGATGACGTCGTCCGCCCCGGTCGGTATCCCCAGCTCCGTCAGATGCCCGGCCACCGCGTCCGGGGGGCGCAGGGCGTTGTTGGTGACGTACGCCAGCCGCATCCCGCCCGTGCGGGCACGCTCCAGGGATTCGACGGCATGCGCGATGGCGTTCCCGCCCGCGTACACCACCCCGTCCAGATCGAGCAGCGCCGTGTCGTACGCCTCGCTGAGGGGCTGCCCACTGCCCTCGGGCCTCGTCCTGACGCCCTGGCTCATTCCGCATCGCTCCTCGTTCGCTCGCTTTACCTGTCGATCATCCCCCACGGCACCGGCACACGTACGATGCCGGGATGAACACTGCAGGTCACTCGGAAGCAACGGCGCGCCGGGGCCTGGAACTCAACCCGTTCCGTGGCCTTCGATACGACCCCGACCGGGTCGGCAGTCTGGCCGCCGTCACCTCTCCTCCCTACGACGTCGTGGTCCGCCCCGACGGCCTGCACCACCTCCAGTCCGCCGACCCGCACAACATCGTCCGCCTGATCCTCCCGCAGGCCGCCACGCCCGAGGCCCGCAACGAACAGGCGGCCGACACCCTGCGCCGCTGGCTCGACGAGGGCGTCCTGACCGCCGATCCGGACCCCGCCCTCTACGTCTACGAGCAGCGGGACGGCGACGGCATGCTCCAGCGTGGCATCATCGGCGCCCTGCGGGTGTCCGAGCCCGCGGACGGCGTGGTGCTCCCGCACGAGGACGTCATGCCCCCGGTGGTCGCCGACCGCGCGGCCCTGATGCGGGCGACCCGAGCCAACCTGGAACCCCTGCTGCTGACCTACCGGGGCAACGGCGCGGCGGCCGAGGTCGTGGAGGAGACCGCCGAGCGGCCCCCGCTGCTGGCCACGACCACCGAGGACGGGTTCCGGCACCGGCTGTGGGCGGTCACCGATCCCGCCGACGTCCGCCGCATCCAGTCCGATCTGGCCCACCACCAGGCGCTCATCGCCGACGGGCACCACCGCTGGGCCACCTACCGGCGGCTGCGCGCCGAGCAGCCCTCCCCCAGCCCCTGGGACCACGGCCTGGTCCTGCTGGTCGACACCGCTCGCTATCCGCTGCGCGTCCGCGCCATCCACCGCCTGCTGCACCGGCTGCCGGTCGCGGACGCCCTGGCGGCCGTGAGCGGCCTGTTCCGGGTACGGCGGATCGACAAACCGCTGTCCGAGGCACTGGCGGCGCTCGCGGACGCGGCGTGCGCGGGCAACGCCTTCCTGTTCGCCGGCGACGGCACCTTCCACCTGGTCGACCGTCCCGATCCCGACCTGCTGGCCCGTACCGTCCCGGCCGACCGCCCGGCCGCCTGGCGCTCGCTGGACGCCACCGTCCTGCACGCCACGCTCCTCGACCACGTCTGGCACATCCCCGAGGACTCCCCGGCGCACATCGCCTACATCCACGACACCGCCGCCACCGTGGAGAAGGCCGAGCGCGACGGCGGTACGGCGGTCCTGCTGCACCCCGTCCACGAGGAGGTCGTGCGCGACCTGGCCCGGCAGGGCGTGACGATGCCCCGCAAGTCGACGTCGTTCGGCCCCAAACCGGCGTCCGGACTGGTGCTGCGGGCACTGGAGCTCTGACCCCGCACATACGAAAGGGCGGGACCCCGGGGGTCCCGCCCTTTCGTCATTCCTTCACCCGTCCGGGTCAGTCCTTGTCGCCCGGTTCGGGGGCGTCGGAGACCGGGGTGGTGTCGGCGGCGCTGTCGGCAGCGCCTGCCGCCTCGGTGGCGTCGGCGTCGGCGTCGGCGGTGTCATCGGCGGCCCGGCCGGCGCCCTCGCCGTCACTCTCGTTCTCGTTCTCGTCGAGGGCGTCGACGAACTCCACACCGTCCAGCTCCGCGAGCCGGTCGGAGGCGTCGGTGCTGCCGTCGCGGTCCGCCTCCACGGCCTTCGCGAACCACTCCCGCGCCTCGTTCTCCCGGCCCGCGGCCAGCAGCGCGTCGGCGTAGGCGTAGCGCAGCCGCGCGGTCCACGGTTGGACGGAGTTGGAGGCCAGCTCGGGGCTCTGCAGGGTCACGATGGCCGCGTCCAGCTGGCCCATGTCACGCCGGGCGCCGGCGGCGACCAGCCGCATCTCGACCTGACCGGCCTTGTCCAGCTTGTGCACCTCGGGAGCACCGGCCATGTCCAGCGCCTTCTCCGGACGGCCGAGCCCGCGCTCGCAGTCGGCCATGACCGGCCACAGCTCCGCGGAGCCGGTCATGCGCCGCGCGGCCCGGAACTCGCCGAGGGCCTCGCTGTACTTCTGGGTGGCGTACGCGGCGAAGCCGGCGGCCTCGCGGACGGCGGCCACGCGGGACGCCAGGCGCAGGGCCACCCGGGAGTAGCCGTAGGCGCCCTCGGGGTCCTCGTCGATCAGCCGCGCGACCATCACCAGGTTCTTCGCGACGTCCTCGGCGAGCGTCTTGGGCAGGCTCTGCAGCTCCTGCCGGACATCCTTGTCGATCTCGTCCCCGGTGACGTCCTCCGGGATCGGCAGCCGCTTGATCGGCTCACGGTCCCGGTCCCGCTCGTCGCGGAAACGGCCGGCGCCGCCACGGCGGTCGCCACCGCGGTCGTCCCGACGGTCGTCGCGGCCCCGGTACCCACCCGGACGGCCGCCGCGCTCGTCCCGGCGGGGCCCACGGGCACCGCCCCGGTCGTCACGCCCGCGGAAACCACCGCGTTCACCGCGGTCACCACGGTCGTCCCGGCCCCGGAAGCCACCGCGGTCCTCGCCACGCCGGTCGTCCCGACGGTCGTCCCGACGGAAGCCCCGGTCACCGCGGTCGTCGTCGCGGCGGCCGTAGCTGATCCGGTCGTCGTCGCGACGGAACGTGGGGCGGTCGCCACCGCGGTCGTCACGGCGGTCGTCGCGGCGGTCGTCGCGGCGGTCGTCGCGGCGGTAGGTGGGACGGTCGCCGCCACGGTCATCGCGCCGGCCGGCGTAGCCGCCACGGTCGTCGCGGCGGAAGCCACCGCGGTCGCCGCGATCACGGTCGTCGCGCTGGTACGCGGGACGCGAACCCCGGTCACCCTCACGCCGGTAGCCACCGCCACGGCTGTCACCACCGCGGTCATCGCGACGGTCGTCACGGCGGTCGTCACGGCGGTACGTGGGACGGTCACCGCCACGGTCATCACGCCGGCCGGCGTAACCGCCGCGGTCGTCGCGGCGGCCGTGGCCGCCACGGTCGTCGTCGCGACGGAACGTGGGGCGGTCGCCACCGCGGTCGTCACGGCGGTCGTCGCGGCGGTCGTCGCGGCGGTCGTCACGGCGGTAGGTGGGACGGTCGCCGCCACGGTCGTCGCGGCGGAAGCCACCGCGCTCGCCGCGATCACGGTCGTCGCGCTGGTACGCGGGACGCGAACCCCGGTCACCCTCACGCCGGTAGCCACCACCACGGCTGTCACCACCGCGGTCATCGCGACGGTCGTCACGGCGGTCGTCACGGCGGTACGTGGGACGGTCACCGCCTCGGTCGCCGCCTCGGTCGCGGTCGTCGCGACGGTCGTCGCGCCGGCCGGCGTAACCGCCACGGTCGTCACGCCGGCCGTAACCCCGGTCGTCACGACGGTCGTTGTCCCGACGGAAGCCACCGCGGTCGCCACGGTCACCGCTGTCCCGTCGCCGCTGGTCGCGCTCCGGTCGGTCGTCGGGAGAGTTGGTGGACATGGTGACTCCTGTCTTCGGTACACAAGCATTGTAAAAACGAAAGGACCCCTGGTCCCAGCTGAACGCTGGGACCAGGGGTCCTCCAAAGATTGTTCGGCGGTGTCCTACTCTCCCACAGGGTCCCCCCTGCAGTACCATCGGCGCTGTGAGGCTTAGCTTCCGGGTTCGGAATGTAACCGGGCGTTTCCCTCACGCTATGACCACCGAAACCCTAATGGTTTCGAGCGAACAAGCACACTTTTTACTTGTGTTGTTGTGTTCTACTCAAAGCCGGCAACGGTTCGTTGCCTCAGAACTAACACAGTGGACGCGAGCAACTGAGGACAAGCCCTCGGCCTATTAGTACCGGTCACCTCCACCCATTACTGGGCTTCCAGATCCGGCCTATCAACCCAGTCGTCTACTGGGAGCCTTACCCTCTCAAGGAGGTGGGAATACTCATCTCGAAGCAGGCTTCCCGCTTAGATGCTTTCAGCGGTTATCCCTCCCGAACGTAGCCAACCAGCCATGCCCTTGGCAGAACAACTGGCACACCAGAGGTTCGTCCGTCCCGGTCCTCTCGTACTAGGGACAGCCCTTCTCAATATTCCTACGCGCACAGCGGATAGGGACCGAACTGTCTCACGACGTTCTAAACCCAGCTCGCGTACCGCTTTAATGGGCGAACAGCCCAACCCTTGGGACCGACTCCAGCCCCAGGATGCGACGAGCCGACATCGAGGTGCCAAACCATCCCGTCGATATGGACTCTTGGGGAAGATCAGCCTGTTATCCCCGGGGTACCTTTTATCCGTTGAGCGACGGCGCTTCCACAAGCCACCGCCGGATCACTAGTCCCGACTTTCGTCCCTGCTCGACCCGTCGGTCTCACAGTCAAGCTCCCTTGTGCACTTACACTCAACACCTGATTGCCAACCAGGCTGAGGGAACCTTTGGGCGCCTCCGTTACTCTTTAGGAGGCAACCGCCCCAGTTAAACTACCCATCAGACACTGTCCCTGATCCGGATMACGGACCCAGGTTAGACATCCAGCACGACCAGACTGGTATTTCAACGACGACTCCACCCATACTGGCGTATGAGCTTCAAAGTCTCCCAGCTATCCTACACAAGCCGAACCGAACACCAATATCAAACTGTAGTAAAGGTCCCGGGGTCTTTCCGTCCTGCTGCGCGAAACGAGCATCTTTACTCGTAGTGCAATTTCACCGGGCCTATGGTTGAGACAGTCGAGAAGTCGTTACGCCATTCGTGCAGGTCGGAACTTACCCGACAAGGAATTTCGCTACCTTAGGATGGTTATAGTTACCACCGCCGTTTACTGGCGCTTAAGTTCTCAGCTTCGCCTGGACGAATCCAAGCTAACCGGTCCCCTTAACGTTCCAGCACCGGGCAGGCGTCAGTCCGTATACATCGCCTTACGGCTTCGCACGGACCTGTGTTTTTAGTAAACAGTCGCTTCTCGCTGGTCTCTGCGGCCACCCCCAGCTCACGGAGTAAATCCGATCACCGAGTGTGGCCCCCCTTCTCCCGAAGTTACGGGGGCATTTTGCCGAGTTCCTTAACCATAGTTCACCCGAACGCCTCGGTATTCTCTACCTGACCACCTGAGTCGGTTTAGGGTACGGGCCGCCATGAAACTCGCTAGAGGCTTTTCTCGACAGCATAGGATCATCCACTTCACCACAATCGGCTCGGCATCAGGTCTCAGACTATGTGCAAGGCGGATTTGCCTACCTCGCGTCCTACACCCTTACCCCGGGACAACCACCGCCCGGGATGGACTACCTTCCTGCGTCACCCCATCACTCACCTACTAACCGCTTGGTTCGGCGGCTCCACCACTCCCCTCAACTCCGAAGAGATCAGGGCGGCTTCACGGCCTTAGCATCACGATGCTCGATGTTTGACGCTTCACAGCGGGTACCGGAATATCAACCGGTTATCCATCGACTACGCCTGTCGGCCTCGCCTTAGGTCCCGACTTACCCTGGGCAGATCAGCTTGACCCAGGAACCCTTAGTCAATCGGCGCAAACGTTTCTCACGTTTGTATCGCTACTCATGCCTGCATTCTCACTCGTCAACCGTCCACAACTACCTTCCGGTGCTGCTTCACCCGGCAGACGACGCTCCCCTACCCATCCATACACCCGTTGGGGCTGTTGCATGAATGACACGACTTCGGCGGTACGCTTGAGCCCCGCTACATTGTCGGCGCGGAATCACTAGACCAGTGAGCTATTACGCACTCTTTCAAGGGTGGCTGCTTCTAAGCCAACCTCCTGGTTGTCTGTGCGACTCCACATCCTTTCCCACTTAGCGTACGCTTAGGGGCCTTAGTCGATGCTCTGGGCTGTTTCCCTCTCGACCATGGAGCTTATCCCCCACAGTCTCACTGCCGTGCTCTCACTTACCGGCATTCGGAGTTTGGCTAAGGTCAGTAACCCGGTAGGGCCCATCGCCTATCCAGTGCTCTACCTCCGGCAAGAAACACACGACGCTGCACCTAAATGCATTTCGGGGAGAACCAGCTATCACGGAGTTTGATTGGCCTTTCACCCCTAACCACAGGTCATCCCCCAGGTTTTCAACCCTGGTGGGTTCGGTCCTCCACGAAGTCTTACCTCCGCTTCAACCTGCCCATGGCTAGATCACTCCGCTTCGGGTCTTGAGCGTGCTACTGAAACGCCCTGTTCGGACTCGCTTTCGCTACGGCTTCCCCACACGGGTTAACCTCGCAACACACCGCAAACTCGCAGGCTCATTCTTCAAAAGGCACGCAGTCACGAGATACAGCAAGCTGTATCCGACGCTCCCACGGCTTGTAGGCACACGGTTTCAGGTACTATTTCACTCCGCTCCCGCGGTACTTTTCACCATTCCCTCACGGTACTATCCGCTATCGGTCACCAGGGAATATTTAGGCTTAGCGGGTGGTCCCGCCAGATTCACACGGGATTTCTCGGGCCCCGTGCTACTTGGGTGTCTCTCAAACGAGCCGCTGACGTTTCGACTACGGGGGTCTTACCCTCTACGCCGGACCTTTCGCATGTCCTTCGTCTACATCAACGGTTTCTGACTCGTCTCACAGCCGGCAGACTGTGAAAGAGAGATCCCACAACCCCGCATGCGCAACCCCTGCCGGGTCTCACACGCATACGGTTTGGCCTCATCCGGTTTCGCTCGCCACTACTCCCGGAATCACGGTTGTTTTCTCTTCCTGAGGGTACTGAGATGTTTCACTTCCCCTCGTTCCCTCCACACTGCCTATGTGTTCAGCAGCGGGTGACAGCCCATGACGACTGCCGGGTTTCCCCATTCGGAAACCCCCGGATCAAAGTCTGGTTGACGACTCCCCGGGGACTATCGTGGCCTCCCACGTCCTTCATCGGTTCCTGGTGCCAAGGCATCCACCGTGCGCCCTTAAAAACTTGGCCACAGATGCTCGCGTCCACTGTGCAGTTCTCAAACAACGACCAGCCACCCATCACCCCCGGTCAACAACCGGAGTTCACTGGGGCCGGCGACTGAGGAAGTTCATTCCCTCAGACACCCAACAGCGTGCCCGACACGATCAGCTGACCAGATCAGCGTTCCACGCTCCGAAGAGCAGTACTAGCGCCTGGTCCATCCTGGACCGTGCCGAATAATCAACGTTCCACCCATGAGCAACCAGCATCAGACGTTCGCTGATGTTCTGGCCTCTGACCGAGCAGGCTCGGTAAGAAGTGCTCCTTAGAAAGGAGGTGATCCAGCCGCACCTTCCGGTACGGCTACCTTGTTACGACTTCGTCCCAATCGCTAGTCCCACCTTCGACAGCTCCCTCCCACAAGGGGTTGGGCCACCGGCTTCGGGTGTTACCAACTTTCGTGACGTGACGGGCGGTGTGTACAAGGCCCGGGAACGTATTCACCGCAGCAATGCTGATCTGCGATTACTAGCGACTCCGACTTCATGGGGTCGAGTTGCAGACCCCAATCCGAACTGAGACCGGCTTTTTGAGATTCGCTCCACCTCACGGTATCGCAGCTCATTGTACCGGCCATTGTAGCACGTGTGCAGCCCAAGACATAAGGGGCATGATGACTTGACGTCGTCCCCACCTTCCTCCGAGTTGACCCCGGCGGTCTCCTGTGAGTCCCCATCACCCCGAAGGGCATGCTGGCAACACAGAACAAGGGTTGCGCTCGTTGCGGGACTTAACCCAACATCTCACGACACGAGCTGACGACAGCCATGCACCACCTGTACACCGACCACAAGGGGGCGCCTGTCTCCAGACGTTTCCGGTGTATGTCAAGCCTTGGTAAGGTTCTTCGCGTTGCGTCGAATTAAGCCACATGCTCCGCCGCTTGTGCGGGCCCCCGTCAATTCCTTTGAGTTTTAGCCTTGCGGCCGTACTCCCCAGGCGGGGAACTTAATGCGTTAGCTGCGGCACCGACGACGTGGAATGTCGCCAACACCTAGTTCCCACCGTTTACGGCGTGGACTACCAGGGTATCTAATCCTGTTCGCTCCCCACGCTTTCGCTCCTCAGCGTCAGTAATGGCCCAGAGATCCGCCTTCGCCACCGGTGTTCCTCCTGATATCTGCGCATTTCACCGCTACACCAGGAATTCCGATCTCCCCTACCACACTCTAGCTAGCCCGTATCGACTGCAGACCCGAGGTTAAGCCTCGGGCTTTCACAATCGACGTGACAAGCCGCCTACGAGCTCTTTACGCCCAATAATTCCGGACAACGCTTGCGCCCTACGTATTACCGCGGCTGCTGGCACGTAGTTAGCCGGCGCTTCTTCTGCAGGTACCGTCACTTTCGCTTCTTCCCTGCTGAAAGAGGTTTACAACCCGAAGGCCGTCATCCCTCACGCGGCGTCGCTGCATCAGGCTTTCGCCCATTGTGCAATATTCCCCACTGCTGCCTCCCGTAGGAGTCTGGGCCGTGTCTCAGTCCCAGTGTGGCCGGTCGCCCTCTCAGGCCGGCTACCCGTCGTCGCCTTGGTGAGCCATTACCTCACCAACAAGCTGATAGGCCGCGGGCTCATCCTTCACCGCCGGAGCTTTACAGCCTCCACCATGCGGTGGAAGCTCATATCCGGTATTAGACCCCGTTTCCAGGGCTTGTCCCAGAGTGAAGGGCAGATTGCCCACGTGTTACTCACCCGTTCGCCACTAATCCCCACCGAAGTGGTTCATCGTTCGACTTGCATGTGTTAAGCACGCCGCCAGCGTTCGTCCTGAGCCAGGATCAAACTCTCCGTGAATGTTTACCGGTAATCCGGATCAACACACACGAGAGCGGTGCGAGAGGAGGAATAGTCCCCTCGCACACAGCGTCCTCGCTGTGTTTTTCAAAGGAACCTCGTCCCAGCCGTGACGGCCGGAGACGGGGTATCACCATATCTGGCGTTGATTTTTGGCACGCTGTTGAGTTCTCAAGGAACGGTCGCTTCCTTTGTACTCACCCTCTCGGGCTTTCCTCCGGGCGCTTCCCTTCGGTCTTGCGTTTCCGACTCTATCAGATCTTTTCTCGATCCGATTTCCTCGGTGCTTTCCAGGTCTTCGCTCTCGCGTTTCCCTTTCCGGCGGTTCCGACTCTATCAGATCCTTTCGGCGTCCGATTCCCGGTCGGCGGGATTGTCTGGGGCTTTCGGCTTTCGCCCGTCGGCCTTTCGACATTCACTACGTTAGCGGAGTCCCCCGGGAACTCATAATCGAGTCTCGCGAGTTCGAATTAGGGCACGCGGGCGCGCCAGAATCGACCCCGCTGAGGGGTGGTAGCTAGGTAGTGGTTTGGCCGCTCCGGCTGCAGGCGATCGCCGTACCCGGTTCAGCGGCTCGGGCCACATTACGCACCTTCCAAGGTCGAGTCAACTTCGGCGGCGCCTGGGCACATGGGCCCGATAGGGGCTGACGGTCGGGTCGTCGGCCACCCAGTACCGCCAGGGATGGATCTCGCCGTCGCCGCCTTCGCCGGCCACTCCGGTGCGCGGGCCGTTGCGTACCTGGTCGGAGGTGACGGGAGTGCCGGTCAGGACCCTGAGGGGTGTCTCGCCCGGGGCGCACGCGTCCGTGCCGTCCAAGGCCCGGCCCACATCGAGGGCGGTGGCCAGACGGGCCGGCCCCTTGGCCAGTTCCTTGTCGTTCCGGGCCGAAAGTCGACGTCTGCGCGCCAGTTCGGCCCCTTCGATCACCTCCCCCGCGCGCAGCAGCACGGCACAGGCCCGGCCCTCCGGCCCACAGACCAGATTCATGCAGTGCCACATGCCATAGGTGAAATAGACGTACACATGACCGGGTGGGCCGAACATCACCGCGTTGCGGGCGGTGGGGCCGCGGTAGGCGTGCGACCCGGGGTCGTTCGGTCCGTCGTACGCCTCCACCTCCGTGAGGCGGACGGCGATCGGGCCGTCGGGGGTCGTCCGGACCAGAATGCGGCCGAGGAGGTCGGGTGCCACCTCGAGTACGGGGCGGTCGAAGAACTCTCGGGGCAGTGGCATACGGTCCGGGGGCGCGATCATGCCCTCCGAGGGTAGTCCAGACGTGGTGCGGTCCCGGCGGAACCGGTCGCGGCCCGATCGCGTTTGTAGGGGTCGAGGGTCCATTCGTAAAGGGAGAGTCATGGCGTTCAAGAAGCTGCTCGCGAGCCTCGGGGCCGGTGGGGCGTCGGTGGAGACGGTGCTGACCGAGTCCAACGTCGTGCCCGGCGGGGTCGTCCAGGGCGAGGTGCGAATCCAGGGCGGGTCGGTCAACCAGAACATCGAGGGCCTGTCGGTGGGCCTGCAGGCCAAGGTCGAGGTGGAGAGCGGCGACCAGGAGTACAAGCAGGACATCGAGTTCACCAAGGTGCGGCTGGGCGGTGCCTTCGAACTGCAGGCGGGTGCCGTGCACACGGTGCCGTTCGGCCTGGAGATCCCCTGGGAGACGCCGGTCACGATGATCGACGGGCAGGCCCTGCGCGGCATGCACATCGGTGTGACGACCGAGCTGGAGATCGCGCGGGCCATCGACTCCGGCGACCTCGACCCGATCAACGTGCACCCGCTGCCGGCGCAGAAGGCGATCCTGGACGGCTTCATCCAGCTGGGCTTCCGCTTCAAGAGCGCGGACATGGAGCGGGGCCACATCCGGGGCACGCGCCAGCGGCTGCCCTTCTACCAGGAGATCGAGTTCTACCCGCCGTCGCAGTACCGGGGCCTGAACCAGGTCGAGCTGAGCTTCGTGGCCGACGAGCACGCGATGGACGTCGTCCTGGAGATGGACAAGAAGTCGGGCCTGTTCAGCGAGGGATCGGACACCTACCGCTCCTTCCAGGTCGGTCTGAACGACTTCCACGGGACCGACTGGGCGGCTTACCTCAACCAGTGGCTGTCCGAGGTCGGCAGCAAGCGGAACTGGTTCTAGGCTCGGAGCCACCGAACGAGAACGATCAGGAGGTACCGAGGTGACCGAGCTCAAGCGACGGCCGCTCCCCCACGACTTCCATCCGCCCGTGCCGTCGTTCACGGTGACGAGTGAGGACATCGAGCCGGGAGCGACGCTGGGCAGCGCCCAGGTACAGGCGGAGGGGAACACCTCGCCGCAGTTGCGGTGGGACGGTTTCCCCGCGGAGACCAAGAGCTTCGCCGTGACCTGCTACGACCCCGACGCCCCGACGGGCAGCGGGTTCTGGCACTGGGTCCTGTTCGACATCCCGGCCTCCGTGACGGAGCTGCCGGCGGGTGCGGGCAGCGCGGGGTTCAAGGGCCTGCCCGAGGGTGCCGTGCACGCGCGCAACGACTACGGGTCGAAGGACTTCGGCGGCGCCGCCCCGCCGCCCGGGGACGGTCCGCACCGGTACGTCTTCACGGTGTACGCCGTGGACCAGGAGAAGCTGGGTCCGGACGCGGACGCCTCCCCGGCCGTCGTCGGCTTCAACCTGCGGTTCCACGCGATCGCGCGCGCCCAGCTCATCGGCGAGTTCGAGAACCCCGCCCAGGGCTGACGCGGCGCGGTTCCGCGGTCCGACGTTCATTGAACGTTTGCCCGCCTCTGGTCTTGGAAGTGATCAGAGGCGGGCACTTTTATTGCGTTGTCCATCTCGGCGCGCCCGTCCAGAGTTGATCCGAGCCCGCCGGGGGGTGGGCGGTGCACACGGGAGGTGGGCCGGATGCGTGACACGCTGGTGCTGAACGCGAGCTTCGAGCCGCTGTCGACGGTGACTCTGAACCGGGCCGTCGTGCTGGTCCTGCAGGACAAGGCCGTCGTCGAGCAGGCCCACCCCGAACTGCGCATGCGCGGTGCCGCTCTGGACATACCCGCGCCCCGGGTGATCAGACTCTGCAGATACGTACGGGTGCCGTTCCGAAGACAAGCCCCGTGGTCGAGACGGGGGGTGCTGGTCAGGGACCGGCACAGATGCGCGTACTGCGGGCGCAGGGCGACGACCGTCGACCACGTGGTGCCGCGGGCGCAGGGTGGGCAGGACACGTGGCTGAACACGGTGGCCGCGTGCGCGGAGGACAACCACCGCAAGGCGAACCGCACTCCGGAGGAGGCGGGGATGGCCCTGCTCCGGGAGCCGTTCGAGCCGACTCCGGCGGACGCGATGCTGTTGGCCCTGGGGCAGGACGACATGGCCGCCCTTCCCGACTGGCTCGCCCGGGCCGCGGCCTGAACGGCCGTAGCCTCGCGGTGCTCCGCGCCCCCGGTGGGGCGCGGAGCGGGACCGGCGGGGTGGCGGGTCCCTAGTCGATGCTCGGCTTCTCGCGGCGTTCGCCTGCGGGACCGTTGTTCTGGGACGGGACGGAGGCGCCGCCGCCGTTGCCGCCACCGCCGAAGGGGCCGAAGTTGCCCATCGCTCCGGACAGGCCCTTGAGGGCGTCGCCGATCTCGCTGGGGACGATCCAGAGCTTGTTGGCGTCGCCCTCGGCGATCTTCGGGAGCATCTGCAGGTACTGGTAGGACAGGAGTTTCTGGTCCGGGTCGCCCGCGTGGATGGCCTCGAAGACCGTGCGGACGGCCTGGGCCTCGCCCTCGGCGCGCAGTGCGGCGGCCTTGGCCTCACCTTCGGCGCGCAGGATCTGGGACTGCTTCTCGCCCTCGGCTGTGAGGATGGCCGCCTGGCGCGTGCCTTCCGCGGTGAGGATCGCGGCGCGCTTGTCGCGGTCGGCGCGCATCTGCTTCTCCATCGAGTCCTGGATGGAGGTGGGCGGTTCGATGGCCTTGAGCTCCACGCGGTTGACGCGGATGCCCCACTTGCCGGTGGCCTCGTCGAGCACGCCGCGCAGGGCCGCGTTGATCTCCTCGCGGGAGGTCAGGGTGCGTTCGAGGTCCATGCCGCCGATGATGTTGCGCAGGGTGGTGACGGTGAGCTGCTCGATGGCCTGGATGTAGCTGGCCACCTCGTAGGTCGCGGCCCGGGCGTCGGTCACCTGGTAGTAGATGACGGTGTCGATGTTCACGACCAGGTTGTCCTGGGTGATCACCGGCTGGGGCGGGAACGGTACGACCTGTTCACGCAGGTCGATGCGGTTGCGGATGGTGTCGATGAACGGCACCACGATGTTCAGGCCCGCGTTGAGCGTGCGGGTGTAGCGGCCGAAGCGCTCGACGATCGCGGCGCTGGCCTGTGGGATGACCTGGATGGTCTTGATCAGGGCGATGAAGACCAACACCACCAGAATGACCAGGACGATGATGACCGGTTCCATCGTGTACCCCGTACCCCTCTCCGCCTCGGCGCCTTCGGCGGACCCCGTGGTCGCCGAAGATCTTGCTGGTCGAGTCTGACAGACGGCCGCCCAACTCGTGGGCAGGATGCCTCAGATGACGATCGCGGTGGCTCCTTCGATGTCGACGACGTCCACCTCCTGGCCGACCTCGTAGGCGCGTGCGTTGTCGAGGGAGCGGGCCGACCAGATCTCTCCGGCGAGTTTGATGCGGCCGCCGGAGCCGTCGACGCGCTCCAGTACGACGGCCTGCCGGCCCTTCAACGCGTCGATGCCGGTGACGAGTTGGGGTCGCTGGTTGCCGTGGCGGGCCGCGATGGGCCGGACGACGGCGATGAGGGCGACGGAGACGACGACGAACGCGAGGACCTGGACGACGGCGTCGAGGCCGAGGCCGGCGGCGACCGCCGCCGCGACGGCGCCGACCGCGAGCATGCCGAACTCGGGCATCGCGGTGACCACGAGCGGGATTCCGAGCGCCGCCGCGCCGACGAGCCACCACACCCATGCGTCCATGTCGTTCACAGGGGTCATGGTAGGACCGCGGCCGGGCGGCGGACAGGGCGCGAAGGGGAGCGGGGAGGGCTCCCGAGGGGTCAGGACAGGGGCAGGCCCTGGGCGGTCCAGCGGTCGCCGACCTGCTCGACGACGAGCGGGAGGCCGAAGCAGAGGGAGAGGTTGCGCGAGGAGAGTTCGAGCTCGATCGGGCCCGCGGCGAGGACCTTGCCCTGACGGATCATGAGGACGTGGGTGAAGCCGGGGGCGATCTCCTCGACATGGTGCGTGACCATGATCATGGAGGGGGCGATGGGGTCGCGGGCGAGCCGGCCGAGGCGGCGGACGAGGTCCTCGCGGCCGCCGAGGTCGAGGCCGGCGGCGGGCTCGTCGAGCAGGAGCAGCTCGGGGTCGGTCATCAGGGCGCGGGCGATCAGGGTGCGCTTGCGCTCGCCCTCGGAGAGGGTGCCGAACCTGCGGTCGAGGTAGTCGCTCATGCCGAGGCGGTCGAGGAAGGCGCGGGCGCGCTGCTCGTCGACGTCCTCGTACTCCTCCTGCCAGCCGGCGGTCATGCCGTAGGCGGCGGTGAGGACCGTCTGCAGGACCGTCTGGCGCTTGGGGAGCTTCTCGGCCAGGGCGATGCCGGCGACGCCGATGCGGGGGCGCAGCTCGAAGACGTCGGTGCCGGGGGTGCCGAGGGTCTCGCCGAGGATGGTGGCGGTGCCCTTGCTGGGGTAGAGGTAGCTGGAGGCGACGTTCAGGAGGGTGGTCTTGCCGGCGCCGTTGGGGCCGAGGATGACCCAGCGCTCGCCCTCCTTCACCGACCAGGAGACCTGGTCCACCAGAGCCCGGCCCTCGCGGACCACGGATACGTCCTGAAGCTCCAGAACATCGCTCATGAGCGCGTTGTCTCCCCTTGCAGTGTGCCGGTCTCGGCTGTCGCGTACGCCTGTGGCTCGGTCCGCCGCGCCGGTGGGCGCAGCCCCCATGAAATCTACGCCACGAGCGCACCCCACCATTCCATCGGTCCGGTCCTTAGGGTGGGGGCATGCTGACGGAACCGCGTTCAGGACGCCTCGCCGCTTGGGGAAACGCCCTTTTGGCCGGACTTGTCTCTCCGGACGACGCCGCTCTCGCCATTGTGGGCGAGGACACGGTGCACCGGGTGGAGGGGCTTCCGGGTGAGCCGGCGCCGGTCGGGCTCACGCTGGCGCTGGGGCGGCTGCGGGCGCTGGGGGTGACCGGTCTGCGGGTGGCGCTGCCGGCTCCCGGTCATCCGCTGGGGCTGAGCGGGCCGCCGGAGTTCAACGCGCGGGCGCTGGAGGCGGAGGAGGCGGTGGTCTGCTTCGGCGCCGCGTTCGGGCTGGTGCCGGAGGCGTACGAGGCCGGGCCGGAGGGTGATGTGCACGCCGAGGTGGTCTGGCGGGTGCTGCCGGTGCGGGAGGCGCCGCCCGCGGACGTGCCGTCGCTGGGCGAGGCGGAGCGGGAGCTGGCGGAGGCCCTGCGGGAGGCGACCGAGGTGCTGGCGAAGCTGGATCTCGCCGGGTCGGGTCCGGTGGCGGAGGCGGCGATCGAGGCGTACCGGGCGCGGTCCGAGCGGGGCCGTGAGGTGCTGGCGCCGGGCTATCCGCCGCGGGCGGTGCGGGTGCTGGAGCTGGCCCAGCGGGTGGGGCTGCTGATTGCCCTGGCCCACGGCAACGGGCACGGGGCCGCGGTCACCGCCTCCGAGATGGCGGCCCGCTCGCAGGCGCTGCGTCCGGTGGAGCGGACGGCGCGGCGGGCGCAGGTGGCGGCGTACAACTCCATCGTGGAGGAGCGGGAGCGGGGGGTGCGCTGAGCCGGGGGGTGGTGTGGGTCCCGGGCGCACCGCGCGAGGTCCGCGGGGCGGGGGTCACCGGGGCTCCTGAGCCGTGGTGCCGCGGGGACCTCGCGCGTCGCGGACGGCGTCAGCCGTTGGTGGCCTGGTTGCCGAAGGCCGGGTTCGGGGCGCCGACGACGTCGACGGTCAGGCCGCTGGCGTCGACCGGGACCTCGTGCGCTGACGCGGGAGGTCTCCGCGGGGCTACGGGGGTCCGGGCCCCGGCCCTCGTTCGGGCCACTCGGACGACGAGCCGAAAACCCGACAGGCCTCCCGGTGGGCCCGGGAGGCCTGGGCTCGGTGGCCGCGGTGTCAGTGGTTGACGCCGAGGTTGCCGAAGGCCGGGTTCAGCGTGCCGATGACGTTGACGCTGTCGCCGACCACGTTCACCGGGACGTGCACGGGGACCTGGAGGACGTTGCCCGAGACGACGCCCGGGGAGCCGTGCGCCTCGCCGCCGGCCCAGGCACCGTTCGTGGCGGAGGCCGCGCCCGCACCGGCGGCGATCAGCCCCCCGGCCACCATCGTCACGGCCGCCGCCTTCTTCAGGTTCTTCACTTTCCAACCCCTCCTGGACGTTCACCGCGGTGTTCACCGCGGCACGCACTGGAGAACGGCGGGGATCGCCGGAGGATGCGCCATCCGGGTGACATTCCCACGACGGTATGAATCTCAGCCCGGAGCGGAACCGCGCCGATCCGTCGACGGCTGGTCGTCGGGTACGGACGTCTCAGCCGGTCACGCCGTGGCGGACGGCCCACAGGGCGGCCTGGGTGCGGTCGGCGAGGTCGAGCTTCATCAGGATGTTGGAGACGTGCGTCTTGACGGTCTTCTCGGACAGCACGAGGGCGCGGGCGATCTCCCGGTTGGAGCGGCCGTCGGCTATCAGGCCGAGCACCTCGCGCTCCCGGTCGGTCAGCGAACCCCCTCTGCCCTGACCGGAGTTGACCTCGTCCTGGGAGAGCAGGGCGCCGGCCACCTCCGGCTGGAGCAGGATGTGCCCGGCGTGCACGGAGCGGATGGCGCCGGCCAGGGCGTCGGGGTCCACGTCCTTGTACACGTACCCGGCGGCGCCGGCGCGCAGGGCCGGGACGACCGTGCGCTGTTCGGTGAAGCTCGTGACGATCAGCACGCGGGCGCGGTTGTCCAGTTCGCGGAGTTTGCGCAGGGCGTCGATGCCGTCGGCGCCCGGCATCTTGACGTCCATGAGGACGACGTCGGGCCGCAGCTCCTCGGCGCGGGCGACTCCCTCGGCGCCGTCGGCGGCCTCGCCGACCACCTCGATGTCGTCCTGCACCTCCAGGAAGGTGCGCAGGCCCCGGCGGACGACCTGGTGGTCGTCGACGATCAGCACCTTGATCCGGTCAGCCACCGGGGACCTCCATCTCGATCGTGGTGCCCTTGCCGGGCGCCGATTCCACGGTCAGCGTGCCGCCGACGCCGTCGGCGCGGTCCCGCATCGAGACCAGGCCCAGGTGGCGTCCGGCGCGGCGGACCGACCTGGGGTCGAAGCCGCGGCCGTCGTCGGTGACGCGCAGGACGGCGCCGCCGCCGCGCCGGTCCACGGTCACGTCGACCTGGTCGCCGCCGGAGTGGCGCAGGGCGTTGTGCAGGGCCTCCTGGGCCACCCGCAGCAGGGCCTCCTCCTGTGCGGCGGGCAGGGCGCGGAAGCCGTCGCAGGCGAAGGTCACGCGCGCGGTGTGGGCGCGGTCGAGGACCTGGATCTGGGTGCGCAGGGTGGCGATCAGGCCGTCCTCGTCCAGGGCGGCGGGGCGCAGCTCGACGACCGCGGCGCGCAGTTCGTCGGCCGCCTCGGCGGCGAGGGCGGCGACCTGGTGCAGCTCGCCCTTGGCGCGGGCCGGGTCGCGGTCGACGAGCGCGGCCGCGGCCTGGGCGGTCAGGCGCAGGGAGAAGAGTTTCTGGCTGACCGCGTCGTGCAGCTCGTGGGCGAGGCGGGAACGCTCCTCGGCGATGGTCAGCTCGCGGCTGCGTTCGTAGAGACGCGCGTTGGTGAGGGCGATGGCGGCGTGCTGGGCGAGCAGGGCGAGGAGTTCCTCGTCCTCCTCGGTGAAGCCGCAGCCGCCCGTGGGCCTGGGGCAGTTCTTGTTGGCCAGGAACAGGGCGCCGATGACCTCGTCGCCGTCCTTGACGGGCAGTCCCAGGAAGTCGGACATGTCCGGGTGGGCGGACGGCCAGCCCTCGAAGCGCGGGTCCTCGCGCACGTCGGCCAGGCGCTCGGGCCGGGCCTCGCGCAGCATCGCGGCGAGGATGCCGTGCTGGCGGGGCAGGGGCCCGATGGCCTTCCACTGCTCGTCGCTGACGCCGTCGACGACGAACTGGGCGAAGCCGCCGTGGTCGTCGGGGACCCCGAGGGCGGCGTACTGCGCGTCGAGCAGTTCGCGGGCGGAGGCGACGATCGTCTTGAGGACGTCGCGCACCTCCAGGTGCCTGCTCATGGCCAGCAGCGCGGCGCTGACCGCGGCGAGGCCGGACCGGGGGCCTTGACTCATGACCTCACGGTACCGGCGGGGTGTGACAGCGCGGATCGGACCGGTGGGGGCTCGGTCCGGTCCCATCGCCCTAGGTCGGGAGGGCTAGGTCCCGGGCGCTAGGTCGGGCGTCCCCGGGCGCGCGGTCTACGCCGAAGGGACCCGCCGGGCCCCGCCCCGCGCCCGAGGCGGCGGCGGGGCGGCCGTTCCTAGGTTGTGATCACCGCCCGGCGGGGGCGGCCAGCGACGAGGGGACGGATGTCATGCCGGTAGCGATCATCACAGGGGCGTCCAGGGGGCTCGGCCGGGCGCTCGCCGAGGCGCTGGCCGCCCGGGGGTGGGACCTGGTGCTCGACGCCCGGGGCGCGGGGCCGCTGCGGGAGGCCGCGGAGGCGGCCGAGGGGCGTGGCGTGCGGGTGGCGGCGCTGCCCGGGGACGTCACGGACCCGGGGCACCGGGCCGCCCTGGTGGCGGCGGCGCGCCGGCTGGGCGGGGCCGACCTGGTGGTGAGCAACGCGAGCGCGCTGGGCGCCGAGCCGCTGGTACCGCTCGCCGAGCTGCGCCTGGACGGGTTGCGGCGGGCGCTGGAGGTGAACGTGGTGGCGGCGCTCGGCCTGGTCCAGGAGGCGCTGCCGCTGCTGCGTCGGTCGCCGGCGGGCACGGTGATCGCGGTGAGTTCGGACGCGGCGGTGGAGGCGTACGGGACGTGGGGCGGTTACGGGGCTTCGAAGGCGGCCCTGGACCGGCTCGCGGCCGTGCTGGGCGCCGAGGAGCCGGCCCTGCGGGTGTGGGCGGTGGACCCCGGGGACATGGCGACGGAGCTGTACGCGGCCGCCGTGCCCGGTGACGACGAGCCGCGGCCGGCGCCCGCCGAGGTCGTGCCGGCGTTCCTGCGGCTGCTGGACGAGCGTCCGGCGAGCGGGCGGTACGCGGCGCCGGCCCTGACGGTGGGGCGATGAGCACGGCGGTGCGGGTGCCGGAGGAGCTGTCCGCGCGGGTGCCGGCCGAGCAGCGGGGGCCGGGTCTCGACCGGGACTCCGTGCGGCTGCTGGTGTCGCGCGGTACGGAGGTGACGCACCACGCGTTCGCCGAGCTGCCGCGGCTGCTGCGGGCGGGGGACCTGCTGGTGGTGAACACCTCGCCCACGCTGGCCGCCGCGGTGGACGGCCGGATCGGGCACGCGCGCGTGGTGGTGCACTTCTCCACGCGGGGTGACGACGGCCGGTGGGCGGTCGAGCTGCGTGATCCGGACGGAGCGGGCACCACGCGCGCGCGGACGGGTACGCGTGCGGGGACGGAGGTGGTGCTGCCCGGAGCGGGGGCGCTGGTGCTGGAGGAGCCGCTGAGCGCGCGCGGGGAGCGGCTGTGGTGGGCCCGGGCCGCGGGGGACGTCCGGCAGGCGCTGCGGGTGCACGGGCGGCCGATCCGCTACTCCTACACGGAGCGGGACCAGCCGCTGCCGGTGTACCAGACGGTGTTCGCGCTGCCCTCGGCGGACGGGGCGGGCAGCGCGGAGATGCCGAGTGCCGCGCGGCCCTTCACCGCGCGCCTGGTGACGGAGCTGGTGAGCCGGGGGGTGCAGTTCGCGCCGGTCACCCTGCACACGGGGGTGGCGTCGATGGAGGCGCACGAGCCGCCGTACCCGGAGCGGTTCGCGGTGCCGGAGGCGTCGGCGCGGGCGGTCGAGGCGGCGCGGGCGGGCGGCGGCCGGGTGATCGCGGTGGGGACGACGGCGGTGCGGGCGCTGGAGTCGGCCGCGGGGCCGGACGGCGCGGTGGGGGCGGCCCGGGGCTGGACGGATCTGGTGGTGACGCCCGGGCGCGGGGTGCAGGTGGTCGACGGGCTGCTGACCGGGCTGCACGAGCCGGAGGCCTCGCATCTGCTGATGCTGGAGGCGGTGGCGGGGCGGGCCGCGGTCGAGCGTGCCTACGCGGAGGCGCTGCGGGGCCGCTATCTGTGGCACGAGTTCGGGGACGTGCATCTCATCCTCCCCGCCGAGGCGGCTCACTGAGAGCATTGCGCCGGCAACTCTTCGTAAGAGACAGGCGTCGGCCATGTGAGCCCGCGCATAGGGCCCACATCACGTACGAAAGGGCATAGGAGATAAACACGCCCATATGAACGGGACAGACGGCCTAGTCTGTCCCGTTTTGCCCCTCCCTGATCCACTATCCCGGATAGTACGTCACACCTTTGCCTGGGCATTTTGCGCCCGCTAAGAATTGCTTCCGTCGCTCAGCGCCGTGGGTTTTCGCCCCGCGGCGTTCGTGTGGGAGGAGCCGATTCCCCCGGCGGACGCAGAGCGACCTCCGCGCCCGAACGAAGAGGTCCATCAGCCATGCCCAAGAACATCCTCAGTAGCCGTCTCAGTCGCACGCTGACCAAGCAGCAGCAGAAGATCGCCATCGCCGGCGTCGGCACCCTCGGCGTCGCCGCCCTCGCCTTCTCGGCCGTCCCCGGCAACGCCGAAACGGTCACCACCGGCGCACCGGCCGCCGCGTCCGCACAGGTCGCCGCCGCCCCGCAGGTGAAGAACGTCAAGGGCTCGCTGACCGACCAGCTCGCCACCGACACCGTCAAGCTCGACACCCTGGCCGCGCAGAAGAAGGCCGCGGCCGACGCCGCCGCCAAGAAGCAGGCCGCGGCCGACGCGAAGAAGAAGGCCGCCGACGCCGCCGCCCGCAAGGCCGCGCAGGACCGCGCCGCCCAGGCGCCCGCGAACCGCTCCGCGCAGCGCCCGCAGGTCCAGCTCGTCGCCGCGAAGACCTACGCCGACAACCTGGACGGCTGGATCCGGCAGTCCCTGGACATCATGCGCGCCAAGGGCATCCCGGGCAGCTACCACGGCCTGTACAAGAACATCATGCGCGAGTCCTCCGGCAACCCCCGCGCCATCAACGACTGGGACGTCAACGCGATCAACGGCATCCCGTCCAAGGGTCTGCTCCAGGTCATCCCGCCGACCTTCCACGCGTACCACGTCGCCGGCACCTCCTGGAACATCTACGACCCGGTCGCCAACATCACCGCCGCCGCCAACTACGCGGCCGACAAGTACGGCTCGATGGACAACGTCAACAGCGCGTACTGAGGTCGGCGCGGACCTCTGACACGACGCGGAAAGGGCGGCACCCCCTCGGGGGTGCCGCCCTTCGCGTGTCCGGCCGCGGTTACTTCCGCATGACCTCCGGCTCGTGCCGGCGCAGGAAGCGGGCGACGAGGAAGCCGCAGGCCACACCGAGGACGATCAGGGCGATCATGTCCAGGCTCCAGGCGCCCGCCGTGTGGTTCCACAGCGGGTCGGTGCTGGTCGGGTCATCGGCGTTCGGGGCGATGTTGTTGAAGTCCAGCGTGGCGCCCGCGGCGGCCACCGCCCAGCGCGACGGCATCAGGTACGAGAACTCGTTGACGCCCGGGGTGCCGTGCAGGGTGAAGAGGCAGCCGGTGAACACGACCTGGATGATCGCGAACATGACCAACAGCGGCATGGTCTTCTCGGCGGTCTTCACCAGCGAGGAGATCACCAGGCCGAACATCATCGAGGTGAAGCCGAGCGCCATGACCGGCAGGCACAGCTCCAGCAGCGTCGAGTGACCGAGGACGACCCCCTCCCCGGGGATCTCCCGGCTGGAGAAGCCGATCAGGCCGACCATCAGGCCCTGCAGCACCGTGACCGCACCGAGCACGACCACCTTGGACATCAGGTACGCCGAACGGGACAGGCCGGTCGCGCGCTCCCGCTCGTAGATGACCCGTTCCTTGATCAGCTCACGGACGGAGTTCGCGGCACCCGCGAAGCACGCGCCGACGGCGAGGATCAGCAGGACCGTGGTCGCGGTGCCGTTGGGCACGTGCAGCCCGGTCCTCGGGTTGACCGCCTCGTTGACCAGCAGCCCCTTGTCGCTGTCGATCAGCAGGCTGACCGCGCCGAGCACGGCGGGCAGGATCACCGTCAGGGCCAGGAAGCCCTTGTCGGAGGCGATGACCGCCACGTAGCGCCGGATCAGGGTCATCAGCTGCGAGCCCCAGCCCTGCGGCTTGGGCGGCTTGATGGCCTGCGGCGGCGGCATGTGTACGGACTGCGGGGCGACCGCGTCGATGTCCGCGGCGTACATCTGGTAGTGCTGCGAGCCCTTCCAGCGGCCCGCCCAGTCGTAGTCGCGGTAGTTCTCGAAGGCGGAGAAGACGTCGGCCCAGCTGTCGTAGCCGAAGAAGTTCAGCGCCTCCTCCGGCGGGCCGAAGTAGGCCACCGCACCGCCCGGCGCCATCACCAGGAGCTTGTCGCAGATCGCCAGCTCGGCCACGGAGTGGGTCACCACGAGGACCGTGCGGCCGTCGTCGGCGAGGCCGCGCAGCAGCTGCATGACGTCGCGGTCCATGCCCGGGTCGAGACCGGACGTCGGCTCGTCCAGGAAGATCAGCGACGGCTTGGTGAGCAGCTCGAGCGCCACCGAGACACGCTTGCGCTGGCCACCGGACAGGGACGTGACCTTCTTGTCCTTGTGGATGTCCAGCTTCAGCTCGCGCAGCACCTCGTCTATGCGGGCGTCGCGCTCGGCGGCCGTGGTGTCGGCGGGGAAGCGCAGCTTGGCCGCGTACTTCAGCGCCTTCTTGACGGTCAGCTCCTTGTGCAGGATGTCGTCCTGCGGGACCAGACCGATGCGCTGGCGCAGCTCGGCGAACTGCTTGTACAGGTTCCGGTTGTCGTACAGCACCTCGCCCTGGTTGGCGGGCCGGTAGCCGGTCAGCGCCTTGAGCAGGGTCGACTTGCCGGATCCCGACGGGCCGATCACCGCGATCAGGGACTTCTCCGGGACACCGAAGGAGACGTCCTTGAGGATCTGCTTGCCGCCGTCGACCGTGACGGTCAGGTGGCGCGCCGAGAAGGAGACCTCACCGGTGTCGACGAACTCCTCGAGGCGGTCGCCGACGATGCGGAAGGTGGAGTGGCCGACGCCGACGATGTCGTTCGGGCCGAGCAGCGCCGTACCGCCCTTGGCGATCGGCATACCGTTGACGTACGTGCCGTTGTGCGAGCCCAGGTCGCGGATCTCGAACCGGCCGTCGGGTGTGGCGTGGAACTCGGCGTGGTTACGCGAGACCTGCAGGTCGGAGACGACCAGGTCGTTCTCCAGGGCACGGCCGATGCGCATCACACGGTCGAGCGAGAACTGGTGGAACGTGGTGGGGCTGCGGTCGCCGTGGACCGGCGGCACCCCCGCGCCGCCACCGGGCGTCTTCTGCGCGTACTGCTCCGGCGGGACGCTCTGCTGCTGCGGGAACGGCGCGGCCTGCTGCGGTGGTTGCCAGTCGGCCTGCGGCGCCGGTTGCTGCGCCGGCGCCTGCTGCGCCCAGCCCGCTCCCGCCCCCTGCGCGGCGTACGGCGCCGCCTGCTGCTGGACGGCCGCGGCACCGGAGAGGTTCAGCCGCGGGCCGTCGGTCGCGTTGCCCAGGTACACCGCCGAGCCGGGGCCGATCTCCATGCGGTCGATCCGCCGGCCCTGCACGAAGGTGCCGTTGGTGCTGCTGTGGTCCTCGATGACCCAACTGCGGCCGTCGAAACTGACCGTGGCGTGGCGCCAGGAGACCCTGGCGTCGTCGAAGACGATGTCACCCTGCGGATCGCGGCCCAGGGTGTAGGGCCTGGACGCATCGAGCGTCCAGGTCCGTCCGTTTGATTCCAGTACGAGTTCCGGCACTCCATGCCCCACTGAGTTGTCCCCCGAATTTCCCCCATCACAGGGAGTCTAGGGATGTCGAACATCGTGGGGAACTATTTCAGGCTCGGCCCCATGACCGAAAGCCGGGCCTTGCGCACGGCGCCGGTGCGCGCATCAACTCGCCCCGTTGACGGGGTTGAAACCGGGCCGGAGAGTGGTAATCCCCCGCGAGGGGGACGAGCGCGGCCTCGGGACCGCGCCGCGGATCGGGGGGTCTGCCATGAGTGCCAGGGGCGTCGGGACCGCACGGCACGGCACACGGCTGCCGTGGGCGGACATCCTGCTGTCCGCGATCGCCGCCGTGAGCTGGGCGTTGATAGGGATGGCGGGCACGGCCGCGCTGGGTCTGCACCTGCTGCGGGCGGACACCGAGGGCTCTCTCGGCCCCATGACGGCGGCTGTCGTGGCCCTCGGGGCGGGTGGTTCGGTGTCACCATCGGGCGATGTGTCCGCTTTCGGGCTGAAGGGCGCCGAGGCCCACACGGCCGTCGAGATCACGCCACTCGGGGTGAGCCTGGTCGGAGCCCTGCTGCTGGCGTGGTTCTTCCTGCGGTCCCTGCGCACGGCCGGAGTTGTGATCGCGCCGGCCGAACTCCTCGCCCGCGCGGGCTCGGTGACCGCCCTGTTCGTGGCGACGCTGGGCGGCCTCGCGTGGGCGGGGCACGACGTCGTCACGATCGACGGCGGCGCGCTCGGCCTCGACCGGCTGCCGGGCGGCGCGGGCAAGGGCGGCGGCCTCGACATCCCCGGCGTGGGCGACGTCGGCGGCCTGCTGCCGGACCGGATCGGCGACCTGATCCACGCCAAGGCGGCCGTCGGCTTCACCGTGGACACCGCGCCCACCCTGCTCGGCGGCCTCGGCTGGTGCGCCGGTGTCCTGCTGATCGCCCTGTTCGCCTCCCGCCGCACCCCGCTGCCGGCCGGCTGGGACGCCGTGCACCGGGTGGTGCGGCCCGCCGTCTCGGCCCTCGTCACCGTGCTGCTCGTGGCCGTGGCCGCCGGGCTCGCGGCGGCAGTGTACGCGGCGATCGGCGACGACCACCCGCGCCGGATCGCGGGCGCGGCCCTGCTGGGCGCCCCCAACGGCGTGTGGCTCGGCGTCCCCATCGGTCTCTTCGTCCCCTGGGACGGCCGGGCGACCGGCGTCCTCGGCACCGTGCTGCCCGACCCGCTCGACCGGCTCCTGAGCTCGAACTCCGACGAGCCCGTCACGCTGGGCCGGCTGGCCGAGCTGGACGGGCGGGTGTGGCTGCTCGCGGTCGCGGCGGCGCTGATGATGCTGCTCGCCGGAGTGCTCACGGCGGTACGGACCCCGGTGGACGGGCGGGTCGGCGCGGCGGGGTTCGCCGGGCGTTGCGCCCTGCGGCTCGGGACGGTGACCGCGCTCGCCCTGCCCTTCCTCGGCCGGCTGGCGGACGTGTCGGTGACCGCCTCCCTGTCCGTGCTCGGCTTCGACGCCTTCGGCGCGGGCATCGAACTGCACGGACACCTGGGCACGGCGCTGCTCCTGGGCGCCGTCTGGGGCGCCGGCGCCGGGGCGGTGGGAGCACTGCTGGCGCGGGCGACGGGGGCGGCGGGGGTCCGCGCGGTGCTGCCGGGCCGGGACACGGGGACCGGCGCGGCCGGCCCCCGGGACCCGCGCGGCCCTGGCGGGCCAGGCGGGCCAGGCGGCCCAAGCAGGTCGGGCGGGTCGGGCGGCTCGGGCGGCTTCGCGGGAAGCGGGCGGCCGGGGAGCGGGAGCGTCGGCGGCCGCGCCGGGGGCGGCGGCACCGGGGGTGGTGAAGCCGGGCCGTACCTGCCGAACAGGCCGTACCGGCCGCCGAATCCCGACACCAACCCCTATCTCGAGGTGCCGCGGGAGCTGAGGGCGGAGCCCGAGGACGCGAGGCCTCCGGCGGCCGGGGACGCGAGGCCTCCGACGGCCGGGGACACGAGGCCTCCGACGGCCGGGGACACGAGGCCTCCGACGGCCGGGGACGAGGTGCACGGCGCTCCCACCGTCGTCCGGCCGCTCGGGCAGACTCCCCCGACGCCCCGCGGACGGGGGCGCGCGCCGGGCCGGCCGGGCGGCCAGGGCTCGCCGGACGACGGGCAGGCCGGGCCTCCCCCACCGCCCCCGCTCCCGCCGCGGCCGAAGGGCGGCCCGACCGGTGGCCCAGGGGGTGGACCGCGCCGGTGAGACCGCCCGGCGATGCGCCCGGCTCCGGCGGCGGACGGCGGCGTCCTCCCCACCCACTGCGCCCACTTCCACCACGACCGAAGAGCGGACCGGCCCATGGCCCACTTGGCGGGCCGGGGCGGCGAGCCCGGCCCGGCGAGCCAGCCTCCTCGGCGGCGGACGCAGCCCTGCGGCAGGCGCCCGCGTGCCCCGGGGCCGCACTCCGTGGCACAGTCGTGGTGGGGCCGGAACCGTGCCGTGCCGTCCGCGTCGTCCGCGCCCGCGAGCGGGCGGTGCGGGCGGATCGGGCGGATCGGGCACGTCGGGCGGACGTCGGTTCCGGGCAAGGTTCGCGACACCGGCCGGACACCCATTGTTCCGTGTCCGTCAGGCGGACCGGGCGGGCGGAAGGCACTGGGTGCCGGATACGGTGGTGACACCATGAGCGCTTCGCAGACCTCCGAGGTCCCCACTCTCCTCGTCAAGATCTTCGGCAAGGACAGGCCGGGCATCACGGCCGGCCTCTTCGACACCCTCGCCGCCTACACCGTCGACGTCGTCGACATCGAGCAGGTCGTCACGCGGGGCCGCCTGGTCCTGTGCGCGCTGGTCACCCACCCGCCGGCCGGGCTCGAGGGCGACCTGCGGGCGACGGTGCACAGCTGGGCCGAGTCGATGAAGATGCAGGCGGAGATCATCTCGGGACACGGCGACAACCGCCCCCGAGGTCTCGGGCGCTCCCTGGTGACGGTGCTCGGTCACCCGCTCACCGCCGAGTCGACGGCCGCCATCGCCGCCCGGATCGCCAAGGCCGGCGGCAACATCGACCGTATCTTCCGCCTCGCCAAGTACCCGGTGACCGCGGTGGAGTTCGCCGTCTCGGGTGTGGAGACCGAGCCGCTGCGCACGGCCCTGGCCTCGGACGCGGCGGCACTGGGTGTCGACATCGCCGTCGTCTCCGCCGGTCTGCACCGGCGCGCCCAGCGGCTGGTGGTCATGGACGTGGACTCGACCCTCATCCAGGACGAGGTCATCGAGCTGTTCGCGGCGCACGCCGGGTGCGAGGACAAGGTCGCCGAGGTGACGGCGGCGGCGATGCGCGGCGAGCTGGACTTCGAGCAGTCGCTGCACGCGCGCGTGGCGCTGCTGGAGGGACTGGACGCCTCGGTGGTGGAGAAGGTGCGCAATGAGGTCCGGCTGACGCCGGGCGCGCGCACGCTCATCCGCACCCTGAAGCGCCTCGGCTTCCAAGTCGGCGTCGTGTCAGGCGGGTTCACCCAGGTCACGGACGATCTGAAGGAGCGCCTGGGGCTGGACTTCGCGCAGGCCAACACGCTGGAGATCGTCGACGGCCGGCTGACCGGGCGGGTCACCGGCGAGATCGTGGACCGCGCGGGCAAGGCGCGGCTGCTGCGCCGGTTCGCCGCGGAGGCCGGGGTGCCGCTGGCGCAGACGGTGGCGATCGGGGACGGCGCCAACGACCTGGACATGCTGAACGCGGCCGGTCTCGGTGTCGCCTTCAACGCCAAGCCGGTGGTCCGCGAGGCCGCGCACACGGCCGTGAACTTCCCCTTCCTGGACACGGTGCTCTACCTGCTGGGCATCACCCGCGAAGAGGTCGAGGCGGCCGACACCCACGACGAGGGCTGAAGCTCCCCGCGGCGGCTCAGCGGGGCCGCCCGGCGGCCCGGCGCTCCGGACGTGAGGAGGGCCCGGCACCACGGGGTGCCGGGCCCTCCTGTCGTGCGTGCCGTCACTCGGAGGGCGCCCAGTAGTCCGTCAGGGTGGCCACGCCCGGCTCCAGGCTCTTCCAGGTGCCGTCGAAGGTGAGCACCGCGAAGCCGGCGGCGGGGAAGCCACGGCGGTTCATCCGCTCCCGGGCGTCGCCCTCGGAGCCGCCGGCCAGCACCTCGGCCAGGCCGTGGATGCCCGGGTTGTGGCCGATCAGGATCGCGTTGCGCACGTCGTCCGGGATCTCGTTGAGCACGGCGATCAGCTCCCCGGGCGAGGCCTCGTAGACCCGCTCCTCGTAGTGGGTCTTCGGCCGGTGCGCGAGTTCGTGGACGGCGAGCTTCCAGGTCTCACGGGTCCGGACCGCGGTGGAGCACAGGGCAAGGTCGAAGGTGACGGCGGTGTCGGCCAGCTTCCGTCCGGCGACGGCGGCGTCCATCCGGCCCCGCTCGGCCAGCGGGCGCTCGTGGTCGGACACCTGGGGCCAGTCGGCTTTCGCATGCCGGAAGAGGACGATCTCACGGGGTTCTGCGACGCTCATGAGATCCAGCTTCGCATGAAACAGGCCACCCGGCGCAGGGAGTTGACTTGCGATTTCACCGGGTGCGCGGGCTCGGTGTCAGCGTGCGAGAAGCTGCTGCACGCGTTCGAGGAGCTGAGTGATCGCGGGGTCGCCGCTCGCCGCGTGGGCCTGGGACGGGTTCAGTATCAGCGCGAACAGCATGATGAAGGCGAGTGCCGGCAGGGCGAGCGCCCACCAGCGCAGCCGGATGTCGACGCCACCGCCCGAAGGCGCCGGGTGGGGCCGGGAGGGGATGGGGGCCGGCATGGTCGCCTCCGTGGGTCGCCGAGCGGTTCTGGCCGCCTGTCGCGGTCACCTCTCGAAACTACGGAATCCGGGGCCGCCGACCCATCCGGTGACCCACCCACTTCACCCTGACCCTGGCCCCCTAGGGGATGGTGGGGCCAGCCCCACCATCGGGCGCCGCGGCCGGGCCGGACCGGGTCGGTTCAGGGCGGTTCGGGTCAGGGCGAGGCGAGCGTCGCGATGATGGCGATGATCACGAAGATGGCGAGGAACGAGCCGAAGACGAGCAGCATCTTCTTCTGGCCGTTCTGGGGGTTCGGGTCGAGCACGGGCATGCGGCCAGTGTCCCACCTGCCGTGCCCGTGCCCCGCCCCGGGGTGCCGCCCGGGTCAGCGTGTCGCCGCCGCCTCGTCCTCCACGACGCGGTCGCGGCCGGCCAGGAAGCCCACGACCATCTGGGGCAGCATCAGGGCCGCCATCAGGGCGATCGGCAGGCCCCAGCCGCCGCTGTGCTGGTAGAGGACGCCGACCAGCAGCGGTCCGGGGATGGAGATCAGGTAGCCGGTGCTCTGCGCGAAGGCGGACAGCTGCCCCACGCCGGGGCCGGTCCGGGCGCGCATGCCGACCATCGTCAGCGCCAGCGGGAACGCGCAGTTGGAGATGCCCAGCAGCACCGCCCAGGCCCAGGCGCCGGCGGCCGGGGCGAAGTACAGGCCCGCGTACCCGGCGAGGCCGCAGGCGCCCAGGACGAGCACGATGGGCCCCTGGTGGGGCAGCCGGGTGGCCACCCGCGGGATGACGAAGGCCAGCGGCACGCCCATCACCATGGTGACGGCCAGCAGGATGCCCGCGGTGCCGGCCGGGACGCCGGCGTCCCGGAAGATCTGCGCCATCCAGCCCATGGTGATGTAGGCGGCGGTCGCCTGGAGCCCGAAGAAGACGGCGAGCGCCCAGGCGGTGCGGCTGCGGGTGATGCGCAGCGGAGCCTGCCGCCGCTCCCCCGCCGGGTTCGCGGGCACCGCCGCCGGGTTCCCGGGCTCCGGGGACGGGGCGGGTTCGGGGGCCGCTCCCCGGCGCCGCACCAGCGGCAGCCAGGGCAGTACGGCGGCGGCGGCGAGCCCGGCCCACACGGCGAGGCCGGGCCGCCAGCCCCCGCCCAGGGCGTGGGTGACGGGCACCGTGAGCGCGGCGGCGGCGGAGGTGCCGAGGGCGAGGGCCATGGAGTACAGGCCGGTCATGGAGCCGACCCGGTCGGGGAACCAGCGCTTGACGATGACCGGCATGAGCACGTTGCTGACGGCGATGCCCATCAGGGCGAGCGCGCTCGCTGCCAGGAAGCCGGCCGCGCCGCCCGCGTAGGGCCGTATCAGCAGGCCGGCGGCGATGGCGACCATGCCGGCGCAGACCACGGCGGCCGGTCCGAAGCGGCGGGCCAGCCGGGGCGCGGTGACGCCGAAGACGGCGAAGCACAGCGGGGGCACGGAGGTGAGCAGTCCGGCCACGCTGCCGCTCATGCCGAGCCCGTCGCGCACCTCCTCCAGGAGCGCGCCGAAGCTCGTGATGGCCGGCCGGAGGTTCAGCGCGGCCAGCACGATGCCGACCACGACGAGCCGGGTCGCCCACGCGCGCGTGCGGGGTGTTTCGTCTGTGCGCGCGACGGTGGAAGCACCGCGTTCGGTCGAAGGCATCGACGTACGGGTGTCCACGGTCCGCGTTTCCTCACCAGCCATGCCGACCATCATAGAATCATGGGATGATTGGTTGTCCATTCCCGGGGTCTCTCCGCCCCGGCCCAGCGTGCGAAGGTGTGCCATGCCCCTGAGCCACCCGCGCCGGTCGGCGCTGTCCGAACAGGTCATCGCCGAGCTGCGCAACCAGATCGCGTCCGGCGAGTGGCCGGTCGGCTCCCGCATCCCGACGGAGCCCGAACTGGTCGAGCAGCTCGGGGTCGCCCGGAACACCGTGCGCGAGGCCGTCCGCGCCCTCGCGCACAACGGGCTGCTGGACATCCGCCAGGGCTCGGGCACCTACGTGGTGGCGACGAGCGAGCTGGCGGGCGTGATGCACCGCCGGTTCGCGGACGCCGACCCGCGCCACATCGCCGAGCTGCGCTCCACGCTGGAGTCGGCGGCGGCCCGTCTTGCCGCCGGGCGGCGCACGGAGAAGGACCTCAAGCAGCTCGACGCGCTCCTGCTGCGGCGCGAGGAGGCATGGGAGACCGGCGAGGCGGAGGCGTTCGTGACGGCGGACGCGACCTTCCACCTGGCGGTGGTGGCCGCCTCGCACAACGACGTCATGACGGCGATGTACGCCGACCTCGGTGAGGTGCTGCGGGACTGGCTGCGCGCGGACGTCGGCGCCGACCTGACGCCGGAGACGTACATGGAGCACGGCCGGCTGGTGGACGCGATCCGCACCGGGGACGCCGAGGCGGCCGCCGCCGAGGCCGCGAGCTACCCCTTCCTGTGCCGCCCCGGACGGTTCAGCGCGCCTTCTGGTGGCTGATCCAGACCGAGCGGACCTCCTTCCAGCAGCGTCCGGTCAGCCGTACGGTCATGGCGGCCGCGGCGTCCGCCGGGGCGCTGTCGGTGTCGATGTCCCACCAGCGGGCGCATTCGATGTGCAGCCGCACCCGGTCGGTGTCGACGTAGGGGTTGTGGCAGTAGGCCACGACGTGGGAGCCGTGGACGGCGGTGCGGCAGGCGGCGCCGAACAGGCGCGGCGCGGGCGGCTTGCCGTCGGTCACGCGCGCGTGGGACATCGCGTCGTACGGCAGGGACAGGACGAGGGCTACGGCCACGGTCACCGGGGCCAGGCTGCGGGACAGGCGCACAAGGGAACCTCCTCGGCCGGGCTGCGGAGGGAAGGCGCGGGGTGACCCCGTAGTCCAGAGTGGCCCGCCGGCCCCGGGCGCCGCCCGGCCGGATGCTCCGAACGAGTGACGCCCCGCCCCCCGCGCGGTGCGGGGAACGGGGCGTCGGGCCCGGGGCCTGGATCAGGCGCCGATGGCGTGCAGACCGCCGTCCACGTGGACGATCTCGCCGGTGGTCTTGGGGAACCAGTCGCTCAGCAGGGCGACGACGCCGCGGCCGGCCGGCTCCGGGTCCTTCAGGTCCCACTCCAGGGGCGCGCGGGAGTCCCAGACGGACGCCAGCTCCGCGAAGCCCGGGATGGACTTGGCGGCCATGGAGCCGATCGGGCCGGCCGAGACCAGGTTGCAGCGGATGTTCTGCTTGCCCAGGTCGCGCGCCATGTAGCGGCTGGTGGCCTCCAGGGCGGCCTTGGCCGGGCCCATCCAGTCGTACTGCGGCCAGGCGTACTGGGCGTCGAAGGTGAGGCCGACGACCGAGCCGCCGTTCTGCATCAGCGGCAGGCAGGCCATGGTCAGCGACTTCAGGGAGTACGCCGAGACGTGCATGGCGGTGGCGACCGACTCGAACGGCGTGTTCAGGAAGTTGCCGCCGAGCGCGTCCTGCGGGGCGAAGCCGATGGAGTGGACGACGCCGTCGAGGCCGCCGAGCTCCTCGCCGACGACGTCCGCGAGGCGCCCGAGGTGCTCGTCGTTGGTGACGTCGAGCTCGATGACCTTGGTGGGCTTCGGCAGCTTGCGGGCGATGCGCTCGGTGAGCGTGGGACGCGGGAACGCGGTGAGGATGATCTCGGCGCCCTGCTCCTGGGCCAGCTTGGCGGTGTGGAAGGCGATGGAGGACTCCATCAGCACACCGGTGATCAGGACGCGCTTGCCCTCGAGGATTCCGCTCATGGTGATCAATGACCCATTCCCAGTCCGCCGTCAACGGGGATGACGGCTCCAGTGATGTACGAAGCGTCGTCCGAGGCGAGGAACCGCACCGCCGCGGCGATCTCCTCCGGCTGCGCGTAACGGCCGAGCGGCACCTGCGAGACGATGCCCTCGCGCTGCTGCTCGGTGAGCACCTTGGTCATGTCGGTGTCGACGAAACCGGGCGCGACGACGTTGAAGGTGATGTTGCGCGAACCCAGCTCACGGGCGAGGGAGCGCGAGAAGCCGACCAGGGCGGCCTTGGAGGCGGCGTAGTTCGCCTGGCCCGCGGAGCCGAGCAGGCCGACCACCGAGGAGATCAGTATGACGCGGCCCTTCTTGGCGCGGAGCATGCCGCGGTTGGCGCGCTTGACGACGCGGAAGGTGCCGGTGAGGTTGGTGTCGATGACCGAGGTGAAGTCCTCCTCGGACATGCGCATCAGGAGCTGGTCCTTGGTGACGCCCGCGTTGGCGACCAGGACCTCGACCGGACCGTGCTGGTCCTCGATCTCCTTGTAGGCCTGCTCCACCTGCTCGGCGTCGGTGATGTCGCACCGGACGGCGAGGAAGCCGGCCGGCGGCTCACCCGAGCGGTACGTGATCGCGACCTTGTCGCCGGCGTCGGCGAAAGCGCGGGCGATGGCGAGGCCGATGCCCCGGTTTCCTCCGGTGACGAGAACCGAGCGGCTCAACGGATCACCCTTTCGATAGCGGTCTGCAGCGGTCCGACACCCGCCCGAACACCTCGATGACAGGCGGCTTCATCGAAAACCTATCGGTAGCGCCCCTCCCGCGGGGAAGCGGGCACCGACAGTGGCTGAAGTGCGTCGCTGTGGGGTCCCTACAGTTTCGCCCAGCGCCGATGGGCCCGGATCAGGGCGGTGCAGAAGGCGGCGAGGGTGTCGTCACGCAGTGCCCCACGGTGAGCGAGGATGTTCCTGACCCTGACCAGGTCCTTCAGCAGGGCCTCTTCCTCGGCGGGAAAGGCGAGTGCCCCGGCGTACTGGGCCGCCAGCAGCGTTCCCACCTCCAGTTGCCGGAAGGCCTCCTCCGGGCGGTCCCGGAAGCCGGCCGGTGGACGCTGGCTGTAAGTCGCTACGACCGTGTCGAGAGCCTTGGTCGCGTATCTGACTCCGAGCCGGGCCAGCTGATCCCGGGTCTCCTCGATCCAGGGCGACACCACCCGCTGCTGGGCCTGCCCCACGAGGGTGGTCAGCTCGATCGGCCTGCCGCGGTGCTCGGCGGCCCCTCCGGTCGCGTACCAGCCGGCCGGATGACGGCGCAGCATGCCGTCCCACGACTGGACGACCCCCTCGGACCAGGCCGAACGCAACCTGGATGCCGGGCGTCGGCGTGATCCGGCGTCCTGGGTGGCGCCGGGGCATGCCCCGGCACGCGCGATCAGCGCCACGTCCAGACAGGAGCGCAGCGCCGCGTCCAGCCGGCTCGCCGTGCCGTCCCAGGCGTCGGTCAGCCGCTGGGCGAGCAGGAGATCGAACGCGGCCAGCTCAGTGATCACCTCGTCGCGTACGGCCGCTACGATGCGCTGTTCGAGCGTTGCGCCCGGGGCGGAACGCTTGGCCGCCGCGACAGCGAGGGCGGTGTCGAGGCGGCCCACGGTGCCCCACCACCAGTGCACGGCCGCCGTCGCGATGTCCCGGTCCAGTTCGTCGGTCAGTGCCTCGGGAACATCCCTCAGCCGCGACACGACCAGCAGCCGGGGACGTTCGTGAGGCGGAAGGCCCGCGTCCTTCACCGCGGCGGTGAGAGAACGCAGGAGCCGCTCGACGGCACCGCCCCTGCCACCGCCTGGGGGACCGCCCGGCGCGGGTTGCCCCGAGTCCTCCGGTTCGCGCCAGGCACGCAGGCCGATCACGGGCCGCCAGCGTCCCCTCCGGTCCGTCAGCCGTGCCACGACCTCCCCCGGGCTGACGGCGAGCTCTTTGCCCAGTCGTTCGAACAGCGCCGGAACCGGATGCTCGCGTACGGGTGCGGTCGTCGCCCGCGCGGGCGCGGGCGTTTCCCAGCCGATGTCGTATCCGCCGTCGAAGTCGAGGTCGGGCAGGCCGTCCCAGGCCTCCTCCTCCCACGGGGCCGCGTGGTGGGCCACGGACCGGTCCGACGGCTCGCCGGTGTCCGGCCCCCGAGGCGTGGGGATCGGGAGTACCGTCGGCGGCTGCACGTCCAGGCGGTCCGGAGCGGTGTGCAGGGCAGCCCGGTACAGATCCTCGGCGTCTCCGGTCTCGACCAGATGGTCAGGCAACAGCCACAGGCAGTTCAGACCGGCCTCGAGGTCGGCGGCGATCGCCTCGATCTGTCCCCTGACCCCCGGCAGCGCGAGGAGCGTGCTGACGTCCTGCCCCATGGTCACGTGGTCTCCGCGGCGCGAACCCGCAGAGCGCGGAAGGTGACCGGGTCCACCGCCATCCCCTTGTCGACCTCGTCGATGACTCCGAGCTGATCCAGGTGGGCCAGCCACTCCTGGGTCTCCTCGGCCGACAGGCCGGTGGCCGCCTCGACGTCGTCCACCGGAACGCCCTGTCCCTCCTCGACGTACGCGAGCCACATGTCCAGCAGCGAGAGGTCCCGCGTGGTGAGCCCGGACTCCCTGATGTGGGCGGCGACGTTCGCGGGAAGGGCCGTGGCGGTGCGGACGCGGTCGAGGGCGTCGTCGAGGGTCGCACCCCGCAGCGACACGTCCGCGACCGCGATCTCCGTCCAGCGGGGCCAGCCCGAGGTCGCCTCCGTGAGCCTGCGGCGATCCTCGCGGGAGACGAACGGGCACTCCGGCCAGGCCCGCAGGGAGTCCGCCGTCCAGCGCCGGGGCTGCAGGGTCCGCACCCGCAGGCGCCGGCCCTCGTCACGGGCCCTGAGGGCGCCGACGGCCTCGGCTCCGGCCAGGACGAGGATGGTGCGGCTCTGCTTCTCCTTGCGTCCTTCGTTCTGCGGGACGTGTTCGTCGGCTGCCGGTCCGGCGAAGTCGACGCAGCGTCGCAGCTCCTCGTTCAGTTCTGCGACGCTCTTGCCTCGCAGGTCGGCGAGGACGACGTGGCCGGCCCGTGAACGGGCCGCCCCCGCGGCCCCGAGGACGGAACCGAGGTCCGCGCCGGGCTCGGCACGTACGACCTTCACCCCCCGCCCCTCGGCGAAGGCGGCGACAGCGCGCAGGACGAGTTCGGGTCGGTGCAGTTCCGTCGTCGACACCACCGACACCCCGGGCTGTGCGGCCTCGTGCAGCTGCCCCTCGGTCAGCGGGCTGTACAGCAGGACCCCGGTGGTGCGCTCACGGCCGAGGATGCGCCGGGCGGCCCGCGGGTTGTAGTCGTAGGGAAGGCCGAACTCCGTCTCGTGGAGTTCCACCTCCAGTTCCTCGCGCGTCCCGAGCATGTTCACGACGTTCGGGCTGCGTACGGCGAAGCGTGCGCGGTCACCGAGGCGGATCAGCAGACCGAGCCCGACCATCTCGGTGAGATAGATCTCGGCCTGCTGGACGCCGCACTCCTCGAACCCCTCGGGCCAGGCCTCACGGGCCAGGTCCAGCAGCTCCTTGGCGCTGTAGTCCCCGCGGTAACGGTCCTCGAGGCTGCGCAGGGCGATGACCAGCGCGAGCACTCGATAGCGGTCCTCGAGGTTGATGGTGAAGCGCAGGCGCTCGGCGATTCTGCGGCGCAGTGTCTCCGAGGCCGCGACCTCCTGGACATCCTGGTCCGTGATGGCCGTGGCCCGGTCCGTCACGACGTAGGGCCGCGAGTGCAGCGTGCGCACCAGCTCGCTGCAGAAGATCTCGACGATGTTCGCCTGGTAGTTGGTGATGGCCAGGATGCGCCAGACCAGCTCGGGACGCCCGAAGGCGTAGCCGAGCGCGGCCATGGGCTCGGTGACCAGCTTGAGGGCCGCCTGCTGTTTGAGGGGGCCCACGAGGACGTCGGGGCCGCCGTGCACGGTGGACACGTTGGAGAGGGCACCGAAGCGCTGGACCTGGTGGAGGCCGGCGAAGACGATCTTGAATCGTCTGTCCGTGCGCTCCATGAGCTGCTGGAACCGTTTCACGTTCGGGAAGGTCGACTCGCCGCCCATCTTGAACGTTCTGCGCGAGTCCGCCGTCAGGAAGGCGTCCGCCTCGTCCGCGAGGACGAGCAGCCGCCGCGACTCGTCGGCGTCGAGCCACTCCCCGAGCCGACGGGCTACGACGTCCGGGCCGGCCTGTTCGGACACCTTGTTGCCGAACACACCCCGCCGTTTGAGCTCCTCGGCGAGCAGGCTCCAGATCTTGTCGGGCGCCTCGGCCTGGCCGATCTCCGACTTGAGTAGATCCAGATAGATCGCGACGTAGTTGTCCGACCTGCTGGGGAAGATCCTGGCGACCCTTCGCAGCAGGGCCGACTTGCCGAGCTGCCGGCCCCCGTACAGGAAGAGCCCGCCACGCGGGTCCATGACCTCGCGCATCTCCTCGTCCCGCCCGTAGAAGACCTCCGGCGGGACCAGGCCCGCGACGAAGGGCGTGTACGGGTTGTACGCGGCCCAGGGCAGGGTGACACGCTGCAGCGCCCGGAAGCTGCCCGGGGCACGGGCAGCCATCCAGCCGACCACGGCGGGGTCCACGACCAGCGCCTGCTGGGCACCGGAGCGTGACGCGTCGGCCAGCCGGCGCCGTCCTTCGGTGCCGAGCGGGTGCAGGTACAGCACGATGTTCGCGTCGACGTCGGCGTCTTCCAGATGGGCGAGGGGGCCGTTCGCCCGCTGTTCCTCCCAGATGAGCTGGATCGTGTACGACGTGGCCTGGGAGCCGAGCGCGGCCACGTAGCCGGTGCGTTCGGCGACCCTGGCCTTCACCTTGAACCGGCGCACGCCCTGGGTGCGTGTCTCCACGACGGGCTGGCCGGTGGGCTCGAGGCCCAGCAGCCGCAGCACGCGCGGCAGATGCTGCTGCCATTCGCTGTTGCGTCCGTGCCGGGTGCACAGCGCCTTCCAGGATCGCAGGCCCAGGTCCGCGGCCTCCGTCAGTCCGCCGGCCGTGCCGTATCCCGTCGCCCACCATTCGGCGTCGACTCCGTCACCGCCCGGCCGCGGGACGCCCGGACCGGTGAGGCCGGCGACGAAGGCGGCCAGTTCGGCGCCGTCGTCGTCGGGCCGCTCGGGCAGGGGCTTCCCGCCGCGCGCGAGCGCCAGGAACTCCTCGGCCGTCACCGTGTCGCCCTCGGTGATGAGTTTGGTGATGCGTTCGTAGTCCGCCTGGTTCAGCGGGCGACCCTGAACCAGCCGCAGTTGCTCCAGTTCCTGGCGCTGCCGCCGGGTCGAGTCCTGCACCAGCTCGGACAGTTCCCTGGCCAGCCTTTCGAGCCGGTCGAGGGCGTAGCGGTACCGGCCGGCGTCCTCGCCGTGCGCGAATTCCTGCAGGCGACCGGTGAAATGGCGCTCCTGGTCAGGGGCGAGCAGGTTGAGGGTCCGCATCTGGGCGAGCAGACCCGCCGCCTGGGTGTGCTGCCGGTGGACGGTCTCCCGCCAGTTCTCCTCCGCCTGCTGCAGGCGTCGCTCGGCCCCGCCCACCCACTCGGTGTCCGTGACGCCGTAGCCGTTCCGGTCGAGTCGCACGGCTTCGACCAGGGCGCGCGCCAGGTGGAGGTCACCCCTCTTGAGGTAGCGGCGCAGTGCCTGCTCGGCGTCGGCGGGTGCCATCAGCGCGGCCATGCGCCGAGCCGTGCGCGGGTCGTCCAGATCGGGAAGGCCGCCACTGTCGCGGGGTACGTCGGGCAGTGCGAGCAGACAGTCGGCCGGGGGACGGCGCTCCGCCCCGTCCACGCCCGGGCGGTCCTCGGACGACGGGGGCTGCACCTCGCCCTCCAGCCACTGGTGGAGCAGCAGCAGTGCCGCTCCGCCCACGCCGGGCGGTGCTTCCACGTCCCGCAGGTCCCGTCGTGCGGAGGCCAGTTCCGGGATGCCCGACTGTCCGGGGCCCGAGGGCCGCGACAGGTTCGCGGCGACCGCGTCGGCCTTGGTCAGCAGGTCCGACACGGAACGGCAGGCGGCGTGCAGCTGGCGCAGGGCGCCCGCGGTGATGGGTTCCTTGGCCTGTTTCGGCGTGCGGAACCGGCTGTCGGTCTGCTCGATCAGCCGGTCGACCGCGTCGCTGCTGCGCAGTTCTTCGGCGCGTGCCCGGAACCCGGCTGTGGGCAGTGTGCCGTCGTCCACCCACTGGATGACGTCCCGCAGAGCCAGGCCGAGCTCGCCCATGGGGCCGACCAGGTACTGCAGGACGCGGGTGGCACGCTGGTACATCGTCTTGCGCCGGGCGAGGCCGTCGAGCAGCTGACGTGCCTCCTCGCCGAGTTCCTCTTCGAGGTCATGCTCCTGGTTCAGCACGTCGTCGGCGTGCCGGGCGGCGGGGTCGAACAACCGTCCGTTGCGAACGGCCGCGACCAGTACCGTGAGCAGTTCCTGCCAGGGTGCCGCCAGTCCGGCGGGGGCGGAGAAGTCACTGACCAGGACGTGCGGCCAGCACGCGGTCAGTCCGGCGCGCAGGGCGGCGACGAGGGCGACGAGGTAGGCGTCGCGGTCGGGGGCCAGCGCCGCGGGGTCGATGTCGTGCAGGATCTGCACGTCCGTGGCTTCCGACTCGGTTCCGCAGCGGAAGGCCGCGGCGGCGAACGCGAGGGCCTGGGCCCGCATGGCGGGCTCGGCCGAGGCTTCCGTCATCCAGTAGGCCTCGGCGAGACGTCCGTCGCGAACCAGCCGGACCACCGGCGGTTCCTGCCCGGTCTCCCACGGCGCCTGCACGTCCCAGTCGGCCTCCGCCACCGAGGCGGGCCACGGTTCCTGCTCGACGAGGTCGAGATCGGTCGTGGCCTGCCGCCCCTCCGGGGCGTCCTGCTCGGGCGTCGGGGCCGGTGCCGCCCCGTCGACGGCCGTGGCGGTGCTGTGACCGGAGTCGGTGCTGTCACCGGTGCCGGAGCCCTCCGTGCCGCGGGCACCGTCGTCGACCGGTCCGGCCGGGGCCGTCGCGGCCCCGGCTCGTACGTCCCCGGGGTCCGCCGACGGGACGGCGGCCGCCTCGGCTTCGGAGACGGCGGCAGGGGACGTCTCCGGCCCCGCTCCTCGGGTGGGACCGGCCGGGGCCGGGGCCTCCTCGCCCGTGGCCGTGCCGTTGTCGGTGCCCTCTCCCCCGTCCTGCGCGACGAGCGGCACCGGCGCGTGCTCCTGGGTGTCCGCCAAGGCCCCGGCGGCCACGGCGTCGTCCGTCCTCTCGCCGTCGTCCGCTTCATCCGGCTCGGCTTGCGCCGACGGCACCGTGCTCTTCTGCCCCAGCGTCTTCGCGACTTCGCCGATCTGGGCGACCACCCGGTCGCGCAGCATGCTGAGGGTCGCCACCTCGTCGGGGTCCTTGGCGGCACCGATCAATGCGTCGTACGAGTGCGCCCTTTCCCGCAGAGCGGCCAGTTCCGCACGGGAGGCCTCCAACCGCGCGCGTTCGGTGGTCAGCCACGCGTAGTCGGATTCGTCCGGCCAGTCGACACCGGCGTCGGCGGACCGGTCCGCGACCCGGTCACGCCGTTCGGCCCACATCGCCAGTGACTCGGCCAGCCTGCGGGGCTCGGCGGGCCTCCGTCCACTCGCCACGGCCTCGGCCGCGGACCGCAGGTCCGCCGTCAGGTTCTGACCGAGGGACTCGAGTTCAGCGAGCGCGGTGTCCAGGGACGGCCCGTCGTCCGCGGTGCCGTCGAGCGTGGGTATCGCTCCGTCCGGTTGCCGCCCGTCGTCGGCCCCCGACGCGGCCACCGCGGTCGTCCGTTCTTCGTTCGCCTGGTCGCTGACCGAAGGCCCTGTGACCGTCACTACTCTCCCGAGGGTCTCGGCTGGGTTCGAAGGGGGCTGCAGATCCGCCGCCGCCTGCAGGATGTCCACGTGTTCCCGCGCCATGTGCCCGGCCGGCAACGACTCCGGCTCGACCGAGAGCAGGCCGTACAACGCGCACCGGGCCAGCGGAGGTTCGAGAACCTCCAGCATGACGCGCAACTGATGAACCATCGGCTCCCGAACCACCGCGTCGGGGCAACCGTACTCGTCGATCAGCGCGCGGCAGGCCCAGGCCAGAGCGCATCTGGCGACGGAGACCAACTGCGGTTGCTTCGCACGGGTGATCCACACGCGGAAGCTGTTCACCTCGCGCCGGGTGATCGGTGAGCGGCCGCGACTCCCCTGACGGCAGCTGCAGGACTGTTGCCGCAGACACTGATGCCACGTCAACAAGCCGCGTATCTCGAGCTCGTCCAGCGACGACAGCCACACACGGAAGTCCGTCCCCCACCCTTGCATGGCGTCATGATGCCACCACGTCGTGACAGTCGGTATGTGACTGGGGCAATTCCAGCGGTTGTTCCGCGGACACCCTGGCAGCGATCGCGCAGGCGTTCGGCCGGTGCGCACGCCATACTGCACTGATGCGTCCACCTGCTGGACATTCACGGGCGCTGAAGAAACCCGACGACTTGGGGGAGAGCCTCCTGTGGCACACGGCATCGATCCGACGTTTCTCGCACTTCCCCTGAGGGCCCTGGCCGACGCCGCGCTCGCGCGGGCGCGGGCGCTGGGGGCCGCGCACGCGGACTTCCGGTTCGAGCGGGTGCGCAGCGCGTCCTGGCGGCTGCGGGACGCCAAGCCGGCGGGTTCGTCGGACACCACCGACCTCGGGTACGCGGTGCGGGTCGTGCACGGCGGGACGTGGGGCTTCGCGTCGGGGGTCGACCTGAGCCTGGACGCGGCCGCCAAGGTCGCCTCGCAGGCGGTGGCGATGGCGAAGCTGTCCGCGCAGGTCATCAGGGCCGCGGGGTCCGACGAGCGGGTGGAGCTGGCCGACGAGCCGGTGCACGCCGACCGGACGTGGATCTCGTCGTACGAGATCGACCCGTTCTCGGTGCCCGACGAGGAGAAGGCCGCGCTGCTCGCGCAGTGGAGCTCCCGGCTGCTGGCGGCCAACGGCGTGAACCACGTGGACGCCTCGCTGCTCACCGTGCACGAGAACAAGTTCTACGCGGACACGGCGGGGACCGTGACCACCCAGCAGCGGGTGCGGCTGCACCCGCAGCTCACGGCGGTCTCGGTGGACGAGTCGAGCGGCGAGTTCGACTCGATGCGGACCATCGCGCCGCCGGCCGGGCGCGGCTGGGAGTACCTGACCGGGACCGGCTGGGACTGGGACGGCGAGCTGGAGCGGATGCCGGAGCTGCTGGCCGAGAAGATGCGGGCGCCGAGCGTGGAGCCGGGGCTGTACGACCTGGTGGTCGACCCGTCCAACCTGTGGCTGACCATCCACGAGTCCATCGGGCACGCCACCGAGCTGGACCGGGCGCTCGGCTACGAGGCCGCCTACGCCGGCACCTCCTTCGCCACCTTCGACCAGCTCGGCAAGCTGAGGTACGGCTCCGAGCTGATGAACGTCACCGGCGACCGCACCGCCGAGCACGGCCTGGCGACCGTCGGCTACGACGACGAGGGCGTCGAGGCGCAGTCCTGGGACCTGGTGAAGGACGGCACGCTCGTCGGCTACCAGCTCGACCGCAGGATCGCCAGGCTGACCGGTTTCGAGCGGTCCAACGGGTGCGCGTTCGCCGACTCCCCCGGTCACGTCCCGGTGCAGCGCATGGCCAACGTGTCGCTGCGCCCCGACCCGGCCGGGCTGTCCACCGAGGACCTGATCGGCGGCGTCGACCGAGGCATCTACGTCGTCGGCGACCGGTCCTGGTCGATCGACATGCAGCGGTACAACTTCCAGTTCACCGGGCAGCGCTTCTTCCGGATCGAGAACGGGCGGATCACCGGGCAGCTCAAGGACGTCGCCTACCAGGCCACGACCACCGACTTCTGGGGCTCGATGGCGGCCGTCGGCGGTCCGGGGACGTACGTGCTGGGCGGCGCCTTCAACTGCGGCAAGGCCCAACCGGGCCAGGTCGCCGCCGTGTCCCACGGGTGCCCCTCCGCCCTGTTCAAGGGCGTCAACATTCTGAACACCACGCAGGAGGCCGGCCGATGAGCGCCCGTACCCACAAGCCGCACGAGGTCGTCGAGCGGGCGCTGGCGCTGTCCCGGGCCGACGGCTGTGTCGTCATCGCCGACGAGCACTCCACCGCCAACCTGCGCTGGGCGGGCAACGCGCTGACCACGAACGGTGTCACGCGCGGCCGGACGCTGACGGTGATCGCGACCGTGGACGGGCAGGAGGGCACCGCCTCCGGGGTCGTCTCGCGGTCCGCCGTGACCGCCGAGGAGCTGGAGCCGCTGGTGCGGGCCGCCGAGGCCGCCGCGCGCGGTGCCGGCCCGGCGGAGGACGCCCAGCCGCTGGTCGACGGCGTCCCGGCGTCCCCGGACTTCACCGACGCGCCCGCCGAGACCTCCTCCGCCGTCTTCGCCGACTTCGCGCCCGCGCTCGGCGAGGCCTTCGCACGCGCGCGTGCCGGCGGCCGCGAGCTGTACGGTTTCGCCAACCACGAGCTGGTCTCGACGTACGTCGGCACGTCCACCGGGCTGCGGCTGCGGCACGACCAGCCCACCGGCACCCTGGAGCTGAACGCCAAGTCCCCGGACCGCACCCGCTCGGCGTGGGCGGGCCGGTCCACCCGGGACTTCAAGGACGTCGACCCGGGCGCCCTGGACGCCGAGCTGGCCGTGCGCCTCGGCTGGGCCGAGCGGCGGGTGGAGCTGCCGGCGGGCCGGTACGAGACGCTGCTGCCGCCGACCGCGGTCGCGGACCTGCTCATCTACCAGCTCTGGTCGGGCTCCGGCCGGGACGCGGCCGAGGGCCGGACGGTGTTCTCCCGGCCGGGCGGCGGCACCCGGGTCGGCGACCGGCTGACCGAGCTGCCGCTGTCGCTGCGCAGCGACCCCAACGAGCCCGGCCTGGAGTGCGCGCCGTTCGTGGTCGCCCACTCCTCGGGCGGCGACCAGTCCGTGTTCGACAACGGGCTGCCGGTGCGGCCCACCGAGTGGGTCGACGAGGGGGTGCTCAGGAGCCTGACCACCACCCGGCACAGCGCGGGCCTGACCGGCCTCCCGGTCGCCCCGGCGCCCGGCAACCTGATCCTGGACGGCGGCCGGGACCGCTCGCTGGAGGACATGGTCGCGGACACCGAGCGCGGGCTGCTGCTGACCTGCCTGTGGTACATCCGCGAGGTGGACCCGGCGACACTGCTGCTCACCGGGCTCACCCGGGACGGCGTCTACCTCGTGGAGAACGGCGAGGTGGCCGGGCAGGTGAACAACTTCCGGTTCAACGAGTCGCCGGTGGACCTGCTCGGCCGGGCGGTGGAGGCCGGGCGCACCGAGAAGACGCTGCCGCGCGAGTGGAGCGACTGGTTCACCCGGGCCGCGATGCCCGCGCTGCGGATCCCCGATTTCAACATGAGCTCTGTCAGCCAGGGCGTATAACCTCGTAGGCGGCTGTCACCCGACCGCCCCAGGATCACCGAGGAGACACGAGAACCGTGACGGACATCGTCGACGAGCTGAAGTGGCGTGGGCTGTTCGCCCTGTCCACCGACGAGGACGCCTTGCGCAAGGCGCTCGCGGACGGTCCCGTCACGTTCTATTGCGGCTTCGACCCGACGGCGCCGTCGCTGCACGTGGGGCATCTGGTGCAGGTGCTCACCGTGCGCCGGCTCCAGCAGGCCGGGCACCGGCCGCTGGCGCTGGTCGGCGGCGCGACGGGCCTGATCGGCGACCCGCGCCCGACCGCCGAGCGCACGCTGAACGACCCGGAGACGGTGGCCGGCTGGGTGGGCCGGCTGCGCGGCCAGATCGAGCCGTTCCTGTCCTTCGAGGGCGAGAACGCGGCGGTCATGGTGAACAACCTCGACTGGACCGAGGGTCTCTCCGCGATCGAGTTCCTGCGGGACATCGGCAAGCACTTCCGCGTCAACAAGATGCTGACCAAGGACTCCGTGGCCCGCCGCCTGGAGTCCGACCAGGGCATCAGCTACACCGAGTTCAGCTACCAGATCCTGCAGGGCATGGACTTCCTGCAGCTGTACCGCCGGTACGGCTGCACGCTCCAGCAGGGCGGCAGCGACCAGTGGGGCAACCTCACGGCCGGTCTCGACCTGATCCACCGGCTGGAGCCGGACGCCGAGGCGCACGCCCTGGCCACCCCGCTGATGACCAAGGCGGACGGCACCAAGTTCGGCAAGACCGAGGGCGGGGCCGTCTGGCTCGACCCGGAGATGACGACGCCGTACGCGTTCTACCAGTTCTGGCTGAACGTGGACGACCGGGACATCTCGAAGTACATGCGCATCCTGTCCTTCCGGTCCCGGGAGGAGCTGGAGGAGCTGGAGCGGCAGACCGAGGAGCGTCCGCAGGCCCGTGCCGCGCAGCGCGCGCTGGCCGAGGAGCTGACGACGCTGGTGCACGGCGCCGACCAGACGGCCGCCGTGATCGCCGCCTCGCGGGCCCTGTTCGGCCAGGGCGAGCTGGCGGAGCTGGACGAGCGGACGCTGGCGGCCGCGCTGTCGGAGGTGCCGCACGTCCGGGTCACCGAGCTGGGCCCGGTGGTGGACCTGCTCGCCGAGGTCGGCCTGGTCGCCAGCAAGTCGGCCGCGCGCCGGACGGTCAAGGAGGGCGGCGCCTACGTGAACAACGCGAAGGTCACCGCCGAGGACGCCGTCCCGGCCAAGGAGGACCTGCTGCACGGGCGGTGGCTGGTGCTGCGGCGCGGGAAGAAGAACCTGGCCGCGGTAGAGGTCACCGGCGCCTAGGTGCCGGAGTACCGGATGGAGGGCGGTTCCCCGCGTGGGGGCCGCCCTCCGCCGTGTCGGCTGCCGGGCCGGTGTCCGCCGCCGCGTCCGCCGCGCGGCCGCCCGCCGTCAGGCGCCCTGTCTCCGCTTGCCCAGGGTCGCCATGTAGAGCATGTCGACGGCGAAGACGATGATGATCGCGGCGATGAGCTGGAAGGCGTGCCGGCTCCAGTCGATGCCCCGGGTGGTCTCGACGCCGAGGGCGCGGGCGACGGCGTTGCCGACGATGGCGCCCAGCATGCCGCAGATGGTGGTCAGCCAGAGGGGGCTGTGCTGCTTGCCCGGGATGACGGCCTTCGCGATGAGGCCCAGGACGAAGCCCACGATGATCGCCCACAACCAGCCCATGACTGCCTCCTCGTACGGCTCGACGTGAGCGTTGCTGCCAGTCTGGGCCGCTCCCCCGGGCACCGCATGCCGGCGGCGGCCGGACGCGGTACGGCCGGCGGCGTGCGCGCGGGCCGCGGGGCGACCCGGTCTCGTGGACGGTGCGGTCGCGGCGTACCGTGGGAGTGTTCTGGCCCGGTTCCCCGCCGGACGGGACGCGAGTGCGGGCCGGGGAGTCCGATGCGGGCGGATGGTGGGAAGTGACGCGGAAGCAGCACGGCGGCGTCGAGGTGTTCCGGATCACCGGGGCCCGGACCGGACTGGCCGAGGACGTGCGGGGCCGCCAGCGGCGGTACGTCATCTCCATGACGGTCCGCACCGCCTCGGTGATCCTGGCGGCCACCCTGTGGAACGTCGAACGGTACGTCGCGATCGTGGCGCTGGTGCTGGGCGCGGTGCTCCCCTACATCGCCGTGGTGATCGCGAACGCGGGCCGGGAGCGGCCGCCCTCCCTTCCGTCGACCTTCGTCACCGCGCCGACCCGGACGATGATCATGCCGCCGCGGGCGCGGGAAGAGGGCGCGCGGGCCGACTCCGCCGCGCGGGACGTGCCGCCCGAACCGCCCGCTGGAACGGGGGGCGAGCGGCCCGGAGGGGCGTGACCACGGCGGACGCGGGAAGGCTGCCGGAAGCGGAAGCCGGACCGCCGCCAAGCTCAAGAAAACCTCAGATCAATCGTGCTGTTCCGGTGCCGGGCGGCGGGTGACCCATGACATACTGCGTACGCGCTCCGCATCCCCCGTCGGAGCGACGGACCGACGCCGGGCAGCTCCCCCCGTGGCTGCTCGGCGTCGCCTTGTGCGCACCTTCTCTGTGAGACGAATCCGTGAGTGAGACGCCCATCTGTTCCGCCAAGGGCTGCCGTGCCGACGCCGTGTGGGTGCTGGCGTGGAACAACCCGAAGGTCCACACGCCGGAGCGGCGCAAGACCTGGCTCGCCTGCGAGGAGCACCGCGAGCACCTCGCGCAGTTCCTCGGGGTCCGCGGCTTCCTGAAGGACGTCGTCGGGTTCGAGGACTGGGAAGCGCGCGAGGACTCCTAGGCCGTGTCCGTCAGCCGCCGATCGCGGACATCGGGCGGTCCGGCTGGACGAACGACGGGTCGTCGAGTCCCGCTCCCGCCTTCTTGCCCCACATCGCCGTGCGCCACAGGCGGGCGATCTCCTCGTCGGGGGCGCCGGAGCGCAGGGCCGCCCGCAGGTCGGTCTCCTCGGTGGCGAACAGGCAGGTGCGTATCTGTCCGTCGGCGGTGAGCCGGGTGCGGTCGCAGGCGGCGCAGAACGGGCGGGTGACCGAGGCGATCACACCGACCCGGTGCGGGCCGCCGTCCACCAGCCAGCGCTCCGCCGGTGCCGAGCCGCGCTCGTCGGCGCCCTCGGGGGTGAGTTCGAAACGGGTGCGCAGCGAGGCCAGGATGTCCCCGGCGGTGACCATGCCCTCGCGCTTCCAGCCGTGCTGGGCGTCCAGCGGCATCTGCTCGATGAACCGCAGTTCGTAGTCGTGCTCGACGGCCCAGGCCAGCAAATCGGGGGCCTCGTCCGCGTTCAGGCCCGGCATCAGGACGGTGTTGACCTTGACCGGGGTGAGGCCGGCCTCGCGGGCGGCCCTCAGGCCCTCGATCACGTCCTTGTGCCGGTCGCGCCTGGTGAGGGTCTTGAAGACGTCCGGGCGCAGGGTGTCCAGCGAGACGTTGACGCGGTCGAGGCCCGCTGCCTTCAGCGCGGACGCGGTGCGCCCGAGGCCGATGCCGTTCGTCGTCAGGGACGTCCGGGGCCGGGGCGTGAGGGCCGCGACCCGCTCGACGATGCCGACCAGGCCGGGGCGGAGCAGGGGTTCACCGCCGGTGAAGCGGACCTCCTCGACGCCGAGCAGGCGTACCGCGATGTCGACGAGGCGGACGATCTCGTCGTCCGTCAGCAGGTCGGGCTTGGCCAGCCACTGCAGGCCTTCCTCCGGCATGCAGTAGGTGCAGCGCAGGTTGCACCGGTCGGTCAGCGAGACCCTCAGGTCGGTGGCCACTCGGCCATAGGTGTCGATGAGCACGTGGGCCCCCTCCCTCGTTCCGGAACACTCATTCTCCCGTCACCTGTGAGCCTACGTGAGAGCGCCGACAACGACAGCGGCCCGATCCCACGAGGTACGGCGCGGCCGCGTCGTAGGACCGCACAGTCCGGTACGACGCGGCCGTCCGTAGGAAGCTCAGTGGGCTCCGGTGCCGGTCAGGGACCGCACTTCGAGCTCCGCGTACTTGCCGGTGTCCGGGACCTCCTTCGACAGGAGGGTTCCCAGGGCGCCGAGGAGGAAGCCGACCGGGATCGAGATGATGCCGGGGTTCTCCAGCGGGAACCAGTGGAAGTCGACGTCGGGGAACATCGAGGTCGGCTTGCCGGACACCACCGGTGAGAACAGCACCAGGCCGACCGCGGTGACCAGACCGCCGTAGATGGACCAGAGGGCGCCTGCGGTGGTGAAGCGCTTCCAGAACAGGCTGTAGAGCAGGGTCGGCAGGTTGGCGGAGGCGGCGACCGCGAAGGCGAGGGCGACGAGTCCGGCGACGTTCAGGTCGCGGGAGAGGGCGCCGAGGACGATGGAGACGGCGCCGATGCCGACGGTGGCGTAGCGGGCCGCGTTGATCTCCTGCTTCTCGGTGGCCTGGCCCTTCTTGATGACGTTGGCGTAGATGTCGTGCGCGAAGGACGAGGAGGAGGCCAGGGTCAGGCCCGCGACGACGGCGAGGATCGTGGCGAAGGCGACCGCCGAGATGGTGGCGAGCAGGATCGCGCCCCAGTCGGAGTGGGTTCCGCCCAGGTGCAGGGCGAGCAGCGGGGCGGCGGTGTTGCCGGCCTTGTTGGAGGTGATGATCTCGTCGGGTTTGATCAGCGCGGCCGCGCCGAAGCCGAGGGCGAGGGTCATCAGGTAGAAGGCGCCGATCAGGCCGATCGCCCAGATGACGGACTTGCGGGCGGCCTTGGCCGTGGGGACGGTGTAGAAGCGGATCAGGATGTGCGGCAGGCCGGCGGTGCCGAGGACCAGGGCGATGCCGAGCGAGATGAAGTCCAGCTTGGTGGTGCCGGTGGCGCCGTACTTCAGGCCCGGCTCCAGGAACGCGGAGCCCTTGCCGCTGTTGGTGGCGGCCGTGCCGAGCAGGTCCGAGACGTTGAAGTGGAACTTCAGCAGGACCAGGAAGGTCAGCAGCACGGCGCCCGCGATGAGCAGCACGGCCTTGACCATCTGCACCCAGGTGGTTCCCTTCATGCCGCCGATGGTGACGTACACGATCATCAGCAGGCCGACGAGGGCGACGATACCGATCTTCCCGCCGTCGCTGGTGATGCCGAGGAGCAGCGAGACCAGGACGCCGGCGCCGGCCATCTGGGCGAGCAGGTAGAAGATCGACACGACGATGGTCGAGGTGCCGGCCGCCGTCCGCACGGGGCGCTGGCGCATGCGGTAGGCCAGCACGTCGCCCATGGTGTAGCGGCCGGAGTTGCGCAGCGGTTCGGCGACCAGCAGCAGGGCGACCAGCCAGGCGACCAGGAAGCCGATGGAGTAGAGGAAGCCGTCGTAGCCGAAGAGGGCGATGGCGCCGGCGATGCCGAGGAAGGACGCGGCGGACATGTAGTCGCCGGAGACGGCGAGGCCGTTCTGGAAGCCGGTGAACTGGCGGCCGCCGGCGTAGAAGTCGGCGGCGTCCCGGGTCTGCCGGCCCGCCCAGACGGTGATGACGAGGGTCGCGGCGACGAACACCGCGAACAGCGTGATGATCAGCGGCCGGTGCTCGCTCGCCTCGCCGGCGGCGAGCAGGGTGTGCTGTGCGGGGCTCATGCGCCGCCCTCCATCCGGGACTTGATGGCCTCGGCCTTCGGGTCGAGGTCGGCGGCGGCGTGCCGCGCGTACCACCAGGCGATGAGGAACGTGGTGAGGAACTGGGCGAGGCCCAGGACGAGGGCGACGTTGACGTTGCCGGCCACCTTGGTGCCCATGAAGCCGCCCGCGTAGTTCGAGAGCAGGACGTACAGCAGGTACCAGGCGATGAAGCCGATCGTCAGCGGGAAGGCGAACGAGCGGTGGGATCGGCGCAGTTCACCGAACTCCGCGCTCTGCTGCACCTCGGTGAACTCCTCGGTGGAGGGAAGGGGGGCTCGGGGTTTCGCGGGGGGCGGTGTCTCGGTGGCCACGGAGTCTCCTCGCGTTGCGGACATGCGCTTCGGACCTCACAGGAACGGGAGACCACGCTACAGCCAGTCATCGGTCGACTCCCCGGCGTGATTCCCGCGGAGGGCCTCGATCCTGGTGGGCCCTCCGTCCACGGTCACGGCGCCACGCGCGGCGCGGTTCACGTCGGCCGCGCCCTTTCGTGGATCAGTGCGGGCCGCGCCCTTTCGTGGACCAGTGGGGGGAGATAGCTTCGGCCTCGCACCCCCCGTCATGTACCTGATGTACCCGCCCGGGCACCACCTGTGTCTCGGGCGGTTCCGTATCCGGATGATGTGGAGATCCCATGGCTCATCTGCGTTCCAGACGCCGGCTCGCGCTCGCCGTGCCGGTCGTGCTGTCGCTGACCGCCTCGCTCGGCTTCCTGCCGACGGCGGCCTCGGCGTCGACCCCGGCCGCCGCGACGGCGCGGGCCGCGGACGGTCCGAACCTCGCGTACGTGGTCAACACCTCGACGGACCACCGCACGGTCGAGTCGGTGACGCGGGCGATCACGCGCAACGCCGGCACGGTGGTGGCGAGTTACGACCGGATCGGGGTGATCGTCGCGCACTCCGCGGCCCCCGACTTCGGCGCGCGGATGCGTGCGGTGCGGGGTGTGGACTCGGCGGGCGCCACGCGCACCGCCCCGCTGGCGCCGGCCGGGACGACGGACGAGGGCGCGGTGCAGGTCCTGTCCAAGGCGGAGGCCGCGGAGATCGCCAAGGGTGCGGCGCCGGGCGAGGAACCCCTGGAGGCCGACCAGTGGGACCTGCGGGCGATCGGGGCGGACAAGGCCGCCGCGATCGACCCCGGCAGCCCGAACGTGACCGTCGGCGTGATCGACACGGGCGTGGACGACACCCACCCGGACATCGCGCCGAACTTCTCCGCCTCCCAGTCCGCGAGCTGTGTGAGCGGCAAGGCGGACACGACGTACGGCGCCTGGCGGCCGGCGGACGCCGGCCACTACCACGGCACCCATGTGGCGGGCGAGATAGCCGCGGCCCGCAACGGCACCGGGGTGGCGGGCGTGGCGCCCGGGGTGAAGGTCGCGAGCATCACGGTGGCCCAGCCCGACGCGACCTCGCTGTTCTACCCGGAGAGCGTGGTCTGCGCGTTCGTGTTCGCCGCGGACCACGGCATCGAGATCACCAACAACAGCTACTACGTCGACCCGTGGATGTACAACTGCATGGACGACCCCGATCAACGTGCCATCGTGGACGCGGTCAACAGGGCCCAGCTGTACGCGCAGCGCAAGGGCACGCTCAACGTGGCCTCGGCCGGCAACTCGGGTGACGACCTCGACTCGCACGCGATCACCGACGACTCCAGCCCCGACGACTCGACCGCCGTGCCCCGTACGGTCGACCCGCACCGGTGCTACGACGTGCCGACCCAGTTGCCCGGCGTGGTCACCGTGAGCGCGGTGGGCGTCAAGGGCGCGAAGTCGTACTACTCCAGCTACGGGCAGGGCGTCATCGACGTGGCCGGTCCGGGCGGCGACAAGTACCAGATCCCGGACACCCCGTCGAAGAACGGCCGCATCCTGTCCACGCTGCCGAACGGCCAGTACGGCTTCCTCCAGGGCACGTCGATGGCGTCGCCGCACGTGGCCGCGGTGGCCGCGCTGCTGAAGTCGGCGCACCCGCACGCCACTCCCGCGCAGCTGCGGGCGCTGCTGAAGGCCCAGGCGGACAACCCGGGCTGCCCGGACGGGCCCTACGACTGGAACGGCGACGGGGTCGTGGACGCCACCTGCGTCGGCGGCAAGCGCGTCAACGGGTTCTACGGCTTCGGCGTCGTGAACGCGCTGCGCGCGGTGCGCCAGGTCGACGGACCGCTTCACACCCCCTGAATATTGATTGAGTCAATACTGCATGCTTGACGCATGACCAATCAATACACAGCGTGGACGGCACTCGGCGGTGACCCCGCCCTCCTGCCGGCCGTCACGGCCGTCGGGCGGGCGGGGACGCTGTCCTCGAAGCTTCCGGTGCGAGAGCTGGCACGCACGTGCGTGGGCGCGTGCGCGCTGGCCGCCGCCGAACTCGGGGCGCGGCGGACCGGGCGCGCCGGAGTGCCCGGGGTGCGGGTGGACGACGGCGCGGTGGCCGCCGCCTTCCACAGTGAGCGGCTGCTCCGGGTCGACGGGCGGGCGCCGGTCGCCTTCGCGCCGCTGTCGCGGTTCTGGCGGACGGCCGACGGCTGGGTCCGCACCCACGCCAACTACCCCCACCACCGGGCCCGTCTGCTCGGTGCCCTGGGCCTGTCCCCGGACGCCCCGGCGCCGGAGGTCGCCGGCGTGCTCGCCGGTCGCTCCGCCCTGGAGGTGGAGGAGACGGTGTACCGCGCGGGCGGTCTCGCCGTCGCCCTGCGCACCCCGGCGGGGTGGGCGGCGCACGAGCAGGCCGCCGAGGTCGCCGCACGGCCATTGGTCGAGAGCGAGCGGCTGGCCCCCGCGCCCCCGCGGGTGCTGCCGCCGCTCGACCCGGCCGCCGCACCCCTGCTGCCCGCCGCCGGGCTGCGGGTCCTGGACCTCACCCGGGTGCTGGCCGGCCCGGTCGCCACCCGCACCCTGGCGCTGCTCGGCGCCGACGTCCTGCGGCTGGACGCGCCGGAGTTGCCCGAACTGCCGGACCAGCACGCCGACACCGGGTTCGGCAAGCGGTCGGCGACGCTCGACCTCGGCGCCGACCGGGACACCTTCGAGAAGCTGCTGGCCTCGGCGGACGTCGTGGTCACCGGCTACCGGCCGGGCGCCCTCGACCGGTTCGGGCTCTCCCCGCGCGCGCTCGCCGAGCGGCGCCCGGGGCTGGTCGTGGCCCAGGTCTCGGCCTGGGGCGGGTACGGGCCCTGGGGCGAGCGGCGCGGCTTCGACAGCCTGGTGCAGGTCGCGACGGGCATCGCGGCGACGGAGGGGACGGCCGGCGAACCCGGCGCGCTGCCGGCGCAGGCGCTGGACCACGGCACCGGCTACCTGCTGGCGGCGGCCGTCCTGCGGGCGGTCACCGAGCAGTCGTACGACGGACACGCCCGCGGGGTGCGGCTGGCGCTCGCCCGGACCGCGCTCTGGCTGACCCGGGAGGTCCGGCCGGAACCGGCGCCCGACGACGCCCCGGATCCGGGCCCGGACGCCTGGCTGGCCGAGACCGACAGCGACCTCGGCCGACTGCGGCACGCCCTGCCCCCGGTGTCCTTCGCAGGCGGCCCCACCGACTGGGCACGGCCTTCCGCGCCGTGGGGCACGGACCCGGCCGCCTGGGACTGAACGCCGGGCCGGGCGGCCGCGCGAGCCGTACGGGGCCGGCCCCGGCGGGAAACGTCCGGTGCGGGACGATGCCGGCGCGCCCGCGGGACGGCCCGGCTCCGCCCCGACGGACGGCTGCCCCACGCGCCATGCGCTTCGCCCTGCCGGAAGGCGGCCTCACGCGCCGTGGGGCCGCCGTCCGCCTGGGACTGAACGCGCCGGGCGGACGTCAGCGGGCGTCGGTCACGAGCACCTTGAGCGCGGTGCGTTCGTCCATCGCCTTGTAGCCGTCCGGGACGCCCTCCACGCCGACGGTCATGTCGAAGACCGGCGAGGGGTCGATGGTGCCGTCGAGGACGTCGGGCAGCAGCTGGGGGATGTAGGCGCGGACCGGCGCGACCCCGCCGCGCAGGGCGATGTTCCGGTCGAACATGACGCCGAGGTCGAGGCCGGTGCCGCTGCCGTGGGGCACGCCCACGAAGCCGATGGCGCCGCCGTCGCGGGTGATGTTCACGGCCGTGCGCATGGACTGCTCGGTGCCGACCGCCTCCACGACGGCGTGCGCGCCCTGGCCGTGGGTGAGCTCGCGGACGGCCTCGACGGCCGCCTCGCCGCGCTCGGCGACGACGTCGGTGGCGCCGAAGCGGCGCGCGATGTCGGTGCGGACCTCGTGCCGGCCCAGCGCGATGATCCGCTCGGCGCCCAGCCGCTTGGCGGCCAGCACCGCGCACAGGCCGACCGCGCCGTCGCCGACGACGGCGACCGTGGCCCCGGGGCGCGCACCCGCGCCGAGGGCGGCGTGGTGGCCGGTGCCGAGGACGTCGGAGAGGGTCAGCAGGGCGGACAGCAGGTGGTCGTCGGAGGCCGCCTCCTTGGGCAGCCCGACGAGGGTGCCGTCGGCGAACGGCACGCGCACGGCCTCGCCCTGCCCGCCGTCGTAGCCGACGGCGCCCCAGAAGCCGCCGTGCTCGCAGGAGGTCGTCAGGCCCTCGCGGCAGTAGTCGCAGACGCCGTCGGACCACATGAAGGGCGCGACCACCAGGTCGCCGCGCCGCACGCCTGCCACCTCGGAGCCGGTCTCCTCGACGACGCCGAGGAACTCGTGCCCGATGCGCTGGCCCGGCTGCCGGGCCGCCTCACCGCGGTAGGCCCACAGGTCGCTGCCGCAGATGCAGGAGCGCAGCACCCGCACCACGGCGTCGGTGGGCAGCTGCACCACGGGGTCGGGCACGTCCTCCACGCGCATGTCGTACGGGGCGTGAATGGTGGTGGCGCGCATGGCGAGGGTCCTTCTCGTGCGGGGAGAACTGCGACGCGCCCAGGGGGTGGTCGGGCGCACTTCACGGTACGCCGCGGCGTTCCCCGGCCGCTCATCGAGGTGCCCGGTGACGGCGGCGGCAGCCCGGCGCGCGCTGCGACCCGGTCGCACCGGCAGTCTCCGGTTGCGGCGGCGGCAGCCCCGCGCGGCTCAGACCCCGGCCGCTCCCAGCAGCCTCCCGGTGACGTAGGTGACCAGCATCGCGAGCGCGCCGCCCAGGACGTTGCGCAGCACCGCGCGCCGGGGGTCGGCCGCTCCGAGCCGGGCGCTGCTCCAGCCGGTGAGGACGAGCGCGGCCAGCACGGACACCACGGTGACCGGGAGCCGCCAGGCGGCCGGGGGCAGCACGATGGCCAGCAGGGGCAGCAGCGCGCCCACGGTGAAGGCCAGGAAGCTGGCCCAGGCCGCGTGCCAGGGGTTGGTCAGGTCGTCCGGGTCGATGCCGAGCTCCACGCGCGCGTGCGCCCGGAGCGCGTCCCGCGCGGTGAGCTGTTCGGCGGCCTCCCGGGCCACCTCCCGGGACAGGCCGCGCACCCGCAGCATCTCGGTCAGCTCCTCCAGCTCGGCCTCGGGCTGCTCGCGCAGCTCCCGTTTCTCCACGGCCAGCGCGGCCATCTCGGAGTCGCGCTGGGTGGACACCGAGACGTACTCGCCCGCCGCCATGGACATCGAGCCGGCGAGCAGCCCCGCGAGGCCGGCGGTGAGCAGGGCGGCCCGGTTCTCGGTGGCGCCGGCCACGCCGACGACCAGGCCCGCGGTGGAGACGATGCCGTCGTTGGCGCCCAGCACGGCCGCGCGCAGCCAGTTCAGCCGGGTGCCGAGCGCGCCCGCGTGGGCCTCGTCGTGGGTGGGTTCCGTCACAGGACGGAGGATCGCATCCCGGGCGCCGGACCGGTGGCACCGGCGCCCCGGGCGTTCACCACACCCGTACCGACGCCCCCCGGGCGAACAGCGGGCTCGTCGCGTCGGCCGGCGGCTCGTGCAGCGGCTCGGCGATCTCGGCCACGGTCGGGCCCACCCGGGCCGCTATCGGGTCCAGCAGGCCGAGGTCGAAGCCGTAGACGCGGGCCGCGTTGCCGCCGAGCAGGGCCGTCAGCTCCGCGCGCGGGACGTCGGCGCAGGCGTAGCGCAGGCCCTCGCGGGTGTACGGGTAGGTGCCTTCGTCGTGCGGGTAGTCGCTGCCCCACATGATCCTGTCGACGCCGATGCGGTCGCGCAGCGGGACCTCGTGCGGGCGCATGAAGCTGGCGCCGACGTAGCAGTGGTCGTGCCAGACCGCGGAGGGCGGCCGGCCCGTGCCGGCGGCGAGGCCGGCGCCGAACCTGGCCTCGGCGGTGCCGCTGCCGGAGGCGGCCGCGACGAGGCGGCCGTGGTAGTAGTCCAGCATGTCGAGGACCCCGGGGATCCAGCCGGAGCCCTGCTCGGTGAGGACCAGGCGCAGTCCCGGGTGGCGGCGGAAGGCGCCGCCGAAGACGAGGTGCCACAGCGCGCGGTGGGAGAACCAGGTCGTCTCGACCATGAAGACCGCGCGGGCGGCGGGTTCGTCGCCGAGCGGCGGTGAGGCGGAGCCCGCGTGGTGGTTGACGGGGACGCCGAGTTCCGCGCAGGCGGCCCAGATCGGGTCGTAGGCGCGCGAGTACAGCTCGGGCAGTCCGCAGCCGGGTGGGGTGCCGGGCAGCATCAGCCCGCCCCTGAGGCCGGCCGCGGCGGCCCGGCGGATCTCCCGGACGGCTTCGTCGACGTCCCCGAGGAGGATCTGGAAGACGCCCGCGCGGCGGCCGGGCGCGGCGGCGCAGAAGTCGGCGAGCCAGCGGTTGTGGGCGCGCAGTCCGGCCCAGCGGCGTTCGAATTCCTCGGCGGTGGCCGGCGGGGCCATGAGGGAGCTCGACGGGAAGAAGGGCGGGATGGTGTTGGGGAAGACGACCTCGGCGACGATGCCGTCGGACTCCAGCTCGGCGAGGCGCCGTTCGGAGTTCCAGTTCCGGTCGGCGGAGTCGGCGAGCAGGTCCTCGTGGGGGTTGACGTAGGTGGCCGCCCAGTCGTCGAAGTCGTCGTGGTACCGCTTGTCCAGGTACGGCCGGTAGTCCAGCAGGTCGGCCCCGGCGTGGCAGTCGGCGGAGATCACCGTGTAGCGGTCGCTCATCGGGTCGCCCCCAGCACCGGGAAGTCGTGGCCGGTCAGCCAGTGCCGGCCGGTCTCGCGCGAGCGCGCCCAGGACGCCTCCACGGCGCTCTGGTCGGCGGGCTGCCCGAGGTCGGCGGGGGTGGGGCCGATGCGCCGGGCCAGCGGGGCGAGGGCGGCCGGGTCGAAGCCGAAGACCTCGGCCGCCGCGAGGCCGAGCATCCGGCGGGTCTCGGTCACCGGGATGTCGTGGAAGGTGCGCCGGAGCCAGCCGCGGGTGTCGGGCCAGGTGCCCTCGGGGTGCGGGAAGTCGCTGCCCCAGAGGATGTTGTCGACGCCGATCTCGTAGCGCTGGGCCAGTTCGCGCCGCTTGGTGTTGGTGGCGCACACGAAGACCTGCCGGTCGAGGTACTCGTGCGGCGGGCGGCTCAGTTCCCGGAACGGGGAGAGCTTCTTGCCGCCGTGCGCGCCGAGGTAGAGGCGGTCCATGAACCACAGCAGGTTCGGCAGCCACCAGCAGCCCGACTCCGCGATGCCGAACCGCAGTCCGGGGTGGCGTTCGAGGACGCCGGACCAGAGCAGGAACCACAGCGGCCTGGCGGGCCACCAGGTCACCTCGCTCACGTAGATGCCGAGGTGGTCGCCGTACTCCTCGCGCGGGGCCGCCCCCGAGTGGGTGAGCACGGGCATGCCGCACGCGGCGGCGGCCGCCCACACCGGGTCGTAGCGGCGGTCGTGGTACGGCTCCCGGGCGCCCCACATGGCGGGGATCATCAGGGCGCGCAGCCCGGACTCCCGGGCCCGGTGGATCTCGGCGACGACCTGGTCGACGGGGGCCGTGACGGGCAGCAGGGCGACCCCGCAGTGCCGTTCGGGGCAGGCGGAGACGAAGTCGGCGAGCCAGCGGTTGTGCGCCCGGGCGCCCGCCATGCCGAGCGCGGGGTCGTGGTCGCCGGACAGGCCGAGGCCGACGCCGAAGGGCGCGGCGGTGCGGCTGTCCACGGCGTCGGCGTCCGGGAAGACGACCTCGGCGGCCACCCCGTCCCCGTCGAGTTCCTTCAGGCGTCGCGCGCTGTCCCAGCCGCCGCGCAGTCCCTCCTCGTGGTCGTGGAACCACCGGTCGGCGAACGCCTCGTTCCGGATGCCGAGCCGGGTCATCTCCTCGCGGCGCCGGTCGCGGCCCGCGAGGAACTCGTCGAAGTCGCGGTGGAAGCGTGACTCCAGGTAGGGCCGGTACCGCTCGGTGGGCGGTCCGGCGTGGCAGTCGGAGGAGATGATCAGGTACGGGTCACGGTCGGCCACCACGACCCCCTCTCAGTCCAGGATGAAGCGCTCGAGGTACGACGGGGCGGCGCGCTCCAGCATCGAGCGCGCCCGCGCGCGGATCCGGGCGTCGCTGTGCTCGCTCGCCGGCAGCAGCCAGAACCGGTCGGCCCGGACGCCGTCCACGACCAGGTCCGCGACCTCCTCGGCGGGGGTGAAGCGGACCTCGTGGCCGGCCGCGCGCATGGCGGCCTCCCACTGGTCGAGGCTGCGGTACGGCGTCCTGCGGGGGCGCTGCTTGGCGTAGCGGTCGGGGCGGTTGCGGTGCGACTCCCACAGGCCGGTGCGCAGCATGTGCGGCCCGGGGAAGAGCACGGAGGCGCCCACGCGCGCGTGCTCGGCGCGCAGATGGGCGTACAGGGACTCGGTCATCGTGACGACGGCGGCCTTGGTGACCGCGTAGACGGAGGCGGTCGGCAGGGGTGCGATGCCGCCGTCGCCGGAGGAGGTGTTGACGACGTGGCCGGGCTGCCCGGAGCCGATCATCCGGGGCAGGAACGCCTGGATGCCGTGGAAGACGCCCCAGACGTTGACGGCGAAGGCCCACCGCCAGTCGTTGGGGTCGTGCTCCCACATCCGGCCCTCGGCGCCCGAGCCGACCCCGGCGTTGTTGCACAGGACGTGCACGGCGCCGTAGGTGCCGTACGCCGACTCGGCCAGGGCCACGACCTGTTCGCGCACGCCGACGTCGGTCACGCGCGCGTGCACCTCGGCTCCCCGTGCGCGCAGCCCGGCGGCGGCCTTCTCCAGCGCGGCCTCCTCGACGTCGGCGAGGACGACCTTCAGTCCCTCGGCGGCGAACCGCGCGGCCAGGGCGAGGCCGATGCCGCTCGCGGCGCCGGTGACGACGGCGACCTGTCCCGGGCGCAGGTCCATCACGTGCTCCTCTCGGGCGGTGCGTCGTGGGCCTGGAGCGGGTCGTCGTAGCGCTGGTGGACGTACGGCAGCAGGGCCCGGGCGTCGACCCGTTCGGCGACCCGGCCGCTCTGGTCGCTGGTCCGCTCGCCGGCGGTGATCTCCCGCAGGCGCAGCACCGGGAGGTCGGCGACGGGGTCGAAGGCGGACTCGCGCAGGACCACGTCGCCGGTGATCCGCTCCAGCCGGCGCACCCGTTCGTGCCGTACGCAGTGCACCAGGACGGGGTCGCCGTCGAAGCCGCGGCCGTCCACCGCGGGGAGGAACTTGAAGTAGAAGTCGGTCCTGCTCGACGGCTCCGGCAGGGGCAGCGCGCCGCTCACCGTGCCGCGCACCTCGACGAAGGCGATGCCGTGCCGTTCCAGCGCCGCCCGTACGGCGGGGCCTTCGCGCTCGACGGTCACCCGGCCGAGCTTCTTGGGCTCCCCGAAGACCTCGCGGCCGCCGGTGAGGGCGCGCTCGTGGGTCATCGGCATCACCAGCGGGTACCAGCCGTCGACCGCGCCGTGGGCGGCGGCGACCGCGACGGAGCCCGCGCCGAGCGGGTACCCCGGGAGCGCGACCTCGCTGACGCTCACGCGGACGAGCGGGCTGCCGGTGGGCGTCAGGGGTGGCGGCAGCACGGCCGCGACCGCGTCGGGGTCGGTCTCCCAGAGGGCGGTGACGCCGGTGGACCAGACGTCCGGGAGCCGGGCGGCCGCCGTGCGGGTGGCGGCGGTCTCCTCTTCGGTTCGTGCGCCGTACCGTACGCGTGCCATGCGCCGTACCGCCCTTCTCCCGACGTCCCCGGCGCCTCCGCCGTTTCTGACGGACCGTCATCTGTCACACAGTTACCGCAGCCGGCGAGCAGGGTGAAGAGACGTGCACGGACCGATCGGCGCGCGGCTCCGACCGGCCCCGTCACTCACCAAAGGGACATGACGGACTTTCCACAACTCGTCGGACACGTACGCGCGTACGGCCGCCGAGCGGCCGGGCGGGCGCGCGGAGGCGGCGCACGCCCCTGGGATACGGAACTGTCGGTGGTGGCCCGTATCCTCAGTGACCATGCTCGAAGACCGTGCGACCGCAGTGTCCTCCCCCACCCTGTGGCCGGCCGCGTATCCGCAGGGATACGCGGTCGTTGACGTGGAGACCACCGGCCTGGCCCGGGACGACCGGATCATCTCGGCGGCCGTCTACCGGCTGGACGCGCGCGGCGTGGTCGAGGACCACTGGTACACCCTGGTCAATCCGGAGCGCGATCCGGGGCCCGTGTGGATACACGGCCTGACGAGCGAGGTGCTGGAGGGGGCGCCCCTCTTCGCGGACGTGGCCGAGGAGTTCGCCGCCCGGCTGGACGGCCGGGTCCTGGTCGCGCACAACGCGGTCTTCGACTGGCAGATGATCGCCCGCGAGTACGCGCGCGCCCGGCGTGAGGCGCCGGTGCGCCAGCGGCTGTGCACCATCGCGCTGTCCAAGGAGCTGGGACTGCCGCTGCCCAACTTCAAGCTGGAGTCGCTGGCGGCGCACTACGGGGTGGTCCAGCAACGGGCGCACCACGCGCTGGACGACGCGCGCGTGCTGGCCGAGGCGTTCCGGCCCAGCCTGCGGGCCGCGGCGGCGGGTGGCGTCCGGCTGCCGCTGCTGGAGTGCCGGCCGCTGACGGAGTGGTCGGACACACCCCGGATCGGCCGGCAGGCGAGCGGCGGGTACGGCGGCCAGTCGAGCTGGCGCCCCTCACGGAAGCGGCCCGCCTGCCCTTACCCCAACCCGGGCCGCTACGAGGACGGCAAACGCCTCCGGCAGGGCATGCGGGTGGCGTTCTCCGGGGACACCTCCACCGAGCGCGAACTGCTGGAGGACCGGGCGACCGAGGCCGGGCTGCACGTGGCGACCAGCCTGTCGCGGCTGACCAGCCTGCTGGTGACCAACGACCCCGAGTCGGGCACCTCCAAGGTGGTCAAAGCGCGGCAGTTCGGCACGCCGGTCGTCGACGAGGCCGCGTTCGGGCAGCTGCTGCGTGACGTGGAGCCCGCCGACGGGTGACGGCGACCACCGGGCCGACCGTACGGACGGGTGATTCCCCGCGACTCGCCCCGCGCCCGCTCGCCCGGGGATCGGCGACGGCTCACCCTGTGGCGCATGGCGAGATGCGAAGTTTGCGGCAATGACTACGGAATGACCTTCGAGGTCCACGCCCAGGGCGCAGTCCACGTGTTCGACTGCTTCTCCTGCGCGATCCACCGCATGGCCCCCATCTGCGAGCACTGCCGGGTGCAGATCATCGGGCAGGGCGTCGAGGTGGAGGGCCACTGGTACTGCGGCGCCCACTGCGCCCGGGCGGAGGGCCGGACGGGGGTGGTGGACCGGGTGTGACGCGGTACCCGGCGCACGGCACCCCACGGCCCGGAGGTAACGTCGTGGGGTGCACCGCTACCGCTTCCTGCTGTCCCGCCAGTGGGTGATCCTCACCCTCGTCGCGATCGCGCTGATCCCGGCGATGATAAGGCTCGGCTTCTGGCAGCAGCACCGGTACGAGGAGCGCACCGCGCGCAACGACCTGGTCTCCGGCGCGCTGCACGCGAAGCCGGTCCCCGTGGAGCGGCTCACCTCCCCCGGCCACGCCGTCAGCCGCACCGAGCGGTACCGCACGGTCACCGCGACCGGCACCTTCGACACCGCCCGGGAGGTCGTGGTCCGGCGCCGGACCAGCGCCGACGGCGAGGTCGGCTTCCACGTGCTGACCCCGTTCGTCCTCCCGGACAAGACGGTGCTGCTGGTCAACCGGGGCTGGATCCCCGCGAACGGCGCGCAGACCGACTTCCCCAAGGTCCCCGCGCCGCCCGCCGGCCGCACCACCGTCAGCGGACGGCTGATGGCCGACGAGACCACCGCCGCGAGCGGCATCAAGAACGTCAAGGGCCTGCCGGACCGGCAGATCATGCTGATCAACAGCGCGGAGGAGGCACGGCGGCTCGGCGCCCGGGTGCTCGGCGGGTACGTCGAGCAGACGGCCCCCGCCGCCAGGGGCGGCTCCCCGGAGCAGATCTCCGACCCCGGCAGCGAGGACGCGCCACTGAACTACGCGTACATGCTCCAGTGGTGGCTGTTCGCCGCGGCGGTCCCGGTGGGCTGGTGGTTCCTGGTCCGGCGTGAGCTGCGGGACCGCGAGGAGGCCGCGGCCGAGCGCGACCCGGAGGAGCAGCCGGCCGCCGTGTGACGGCCCGCCCGGAACCTCGCTCCCCCGGCGCACCCCCTGCTGGTTCTGGCCGGCCGACGCCCCGCACCTGACCGGCCGCACGGCTCAGGCCCGGGAGCTGTTCGAGCGGGCCGGTGTCCCTCACCGACGACGTGGGGCTGCCGGCCGGGGAGTACGACCCGGTGAGCGGCGGCCGGGCGGGCGACTTCCCGCAGGCGTTCAGCCGCATCGGGCTGGGTCGACACCGCCCTCGCCCTCCTCGGGGGCGAACGGGCAGGATAGGGACCATGGATCTTGGACTGAAGGACCGGGTGTACGTCGTCACCGGAGCCACCCGGGGACTGGGCAACGCGGTCGCGCGGGAGCTCGTCGCCGACGGCGCGAAAGTGGTCATCACCGGCCGGGACGAGAAGCGGGTCGCCGACGCGGCGGCCGAACTGGGCCCGAACGCGGCCGGGGTGGCCGTGGACAACGCCGAGGCGGGGGCCGCCGAGCGGCTCGTCGCGGCCGCCCGGGAGCGCTTCGGCGGCTTCCACGGCGTCCTGGTGAGCGTCGGCGGCCCGGCCCCCGGGTTTCTCGCGGACAACACCGACGAGCAGTGGCGGGACGCCTTCGAGTCGGTGTTCCTCGGCGCGGTGCGGCTCGCCCGCGCGGCCGCGGCCGAGCTGGAGGACGGCGGGGTCATCGGGTTCGTGCTGTCCGGGTCGGTGCACGAGCCGATCCCGGGGCTGACGATCTCCAACGGGCTGCGGCCCGGGCTCGCCGGGTTCGCCAAGTCGATCGCGGACGAGCTGGGACCGCGCGGCATCCGGGTCGTGGGGCTGCTGCCGGCCCGCATCGACACCGACCGCGTGCGCGAGCTGGACGGGCTGTCCGCCGACCCCGAGGCCACCCGGGCCGCCAACGAGTCCCGGATCCCGCTGCGCCGGTACGGCAGGCCCGAGGAGTTCGGGCGGGTCGGGGCGTTCCTGTTGTCCCCGGCGGCCTCCTACCTCACCGGGATCATGGTGCCGGTGGACGGCGGGATGCGGCACGGCTTCTGAGGGACCGCCAGGGGGCCGGTCGGGCGCCGGTCGGGCCGGAGACGGGTCCCTGGCGGGCGCCGGTCATGTGCTGGTCGAGCGCCGGTCGGGCCGGAGACGGGTCCCGGGCCGCCGCCGGTCAGGCCCAGGGTCCCGATCGGGCGCCGGTCCGGCCCGAAACGGGTCCCCTCGGCCGGGCGCCGATCAGTGCCGATCAGGCCCGAGACCGGTTCCGGCGGGCGCCGGGCCAGATGCCGATCAGGCCCGAGACGGGTCCCGGGCGGCGTTGGTCAGGTGACCCGCTCCGCTCGGTGCCCGATCGCGCCCAGGCGTACCTCGGCCGGCAGTGCCGCCAGGCCCGCCGACTCCCGGGCGTGCGCCAGGGCCTGGCCGGTGAAGGCGGTCAGCGCCGCCGCGGGGTCCACCGCCGGGTCCAGGCGGAGCCGGGCGCTCACCGCCGGTGCCGTACGACGGCCCGTCAGCAGGATGCCGCTGCCGGCCACGCCCTGCTGGCGGGCCGCGTCCGCGGCGATCGCGGCCTCCAGGGCCTTGCCGCGCAGCACGGCGCCCTCGCCGTCGCCGGTGTCGACCACGATCTCGGCCGGACGGCGCCGCCGCAGGATCGCCACGAGCCACCACAGGGCGAGCAGCACGAGCACGGCCAGCACGGCGATGACCGTCGGCCACCACCAGTCAGCGTCCTGCCAGTGGGTGCGCTCGGCCCTGCTGAGCAGGACGTCGTGCGGCCCCGAGTGGAGCCACCAACGGGGCGGGCGCACGCCCAGGCCCACGGCCAGCACCGAACCGCCCAGGGCCAGCAGGACCAGCCCCACGATCGCGGTCACCACCCGGTTCACACCGCCCCGGTGCACCCGCCTCACCCCTTCCGTCCGGCCCGGCGGACCCGCACCGACAGCGCGGGGACCCGGCTCAGCCCGAGCCCGCCGACCGCGGCGCCGAGCACGGTGTCCAGGTCGGCGCGCACCTCGTCGAGGTCGCGGAAGTGCGACAGCGCGCGCACGGCGGCCCGCCGGCGGCGCAGCCGCACCCGTACCGACCGCACACCGGAGACCTCCATGGCCCGGTCGCGCAGCACCTGCGCGGCCGCCTCCCGCCGCAGTCCGGCGCGTACGTCGGGGTGCGGGCGCCGCATCGGCAGCAGGCCCCGCAGCCCGGGCGTGACGGCGAGCACGAACAGCCACAGGCCGAGGGCGGCGGCCACGCCCGCCCCGGTCAGCACCCAGACGTCGTCCAGGGGCCGTTCGGCGAGCTGCCGGGCCAGTGCCCGGCGCCACCGCATCGCGGGCCGGTCGGCCCGGACGGCGACCACGTCGTACAGGAGGAGCGCCGAGCCGGCCAGCAGGAGTACGGCCACGATGCCGGCCGGGACGCGGCGCGCCGACCAGAAGCGGCCGCTGCTCCTCGGCGGCGGGGCCGGGGAGCCGTCGGGAGGACCGGCCGCGTCGAGGACGGGCGGTCCGGCCGTGCCGGCCCCGGGAGGTCCGGTCTCGCTCATGTGATCCTCCCGTGGGGCGCGCCGGGCGCCGGTGCCGGGTGCAGCCGCTCGACTTGGACGGCGACCTCGGGCACCTGGAGATCCAGCAGGGTGCCCACCCGCTCCACCACCCGGCGGCGCACGGCGGCGCAGCGGGCGCCGATGTCACCCGGGTAGCCCAGCTCCAGATGGACGCGGACCCGGGCCGTTTCGTGCTGCACGACCACGGTGGCGTGCGGGGCCGCCGCACCGGCGGGCAGCGGGGCCAGCGCCTCGCGCGCCGCCTGCGCGGCGATCTTCGCGACGACCCGGTCGGCGATCCTGAGGGCGCCCCGCTCGGCGGGCGGCACCACGGTCAGGGGCGGGCGCGCCGTGCCGGTCTGCGCGCTCACGGCGGTCACCGCCGCCGGTCGCGCCGGTCGTCGCGGAGGCGGAAGAAGTCGCCGAGTTCCAGGTCGCCGTCCAGGAACCGGCCGGCGACGAAGCCGACGGCACCCAGCGCGGCGACCAGCAGGAAGGCCCCGAACCCGCCGAACCAGCCGGCGAAGCCCAGCGCCATCCCGGCGATCATGCCGACCACGGCCATGCTCATGCAGCGCTCCTCAGCTGGTCAGGGATGTGGATAGGGGTGCGGATGGGGGTGCGGACGAGGGTGCGGGTGCCGACACCGGTGCTCACTGGATGCGGGGCGGCTGGAGCTCCTCCTCTTCCTCCTCCTCGGGAAGCTTGACGTCGCTCACCGCGATGTTGACCTCGACCACCTCGAGTCCGGTCATGCGCTCCACGGCGGCGACCACGTTCTCCCGCACCGCGCGAGCCACCTCGCCGATCGACACGCCGTAGTCCACGACGATCTCCAGGTCGATCGCCGTCTGCACCTCGCCGACCTCGGCCTTCACGCCCCGGGTCACGGACCTCGTCGAGCCGCCCGGCACCCGGTCGCGCACGGCGCCGAAGGTGCGGGCCAGCCCGCTGCCCATGGCGTGGACGCCGACCACGTCCCGTGCCGCGAGACCGGCGATCTTCTCGACCACGCCGTCGGCGATGGTCGTCCTTCCCCGGGTCGCCGGGTCGCCGCCGCCCCGTCGGGTGGGCTTGCGGGTGGACACCTGGGGCTCGTTGTCACCGTCTGGGGTCGTCGTCATATCGGTCATCGCCGTACGTCCCTTTCGGTCGTCTTCCTGCGACCACCGTAAGCAAGGATGCGCGGTCGCGCGCCGGGGATGCGGCAGATGCGCGGTCGCGCGCCGGGGATGCGGCAGGCTGGAGGAATGACGGCGGACGGTTGGACACAGGGTGTCAGGCACCAGCTGGCGCTGGGCAGGCTGCTGCCGCTCGGCGGACCGCGTGACGGCGCGTGGATCGCCGAGGGGGCGGCCGCGGCGGTGCTGGCCGGCGCCGCGGCGGGCCTGCCCGGGGTACGGCTGGGCGCGCTGCGGATCGCGTCGGCCGATCCCGACGACGTCCACGAACCGGTGGTGGCGCCGCCGCCGGGCGCCCTGGCGCCCGGGTCCCTCCGGGTGACGGCGGACTTCGCGGCAGACGCCGCCGAGCCGCTGCCGGAGGCGGCCGCGCGGCTGCGCCTGGTGCTGGCGGCGGCCGCTGCGGAACGCCTCGGCCTCGCCGTCACGGAGGTGGACCTGCGGGTGACGGACCTGCTGGAGACGGACGCGCCGCGGCCGGCGGACGCGCGGCCGGGGGCGGCCCGGACCGCGTGGCGGCCCCAGGCGGCCCGGGAGGCGGCGGAGCCGGACGAGGCCCGGGTGGTCGCGGCCGCGCTCGCGGTGCCCGGGGTGGCGCGGCTGACCGGCTCGCTCGGCGGACTCGGCCGCGCGGTGCGCATCGAACGGAGCACCGTCGGCACGTCGCTGCCCCGGCGGCAGGTGCGCGTGGAACTGGCGACGGGCGCGGGGCACCGGGCCGTGGACGTGGCCCGTCTGGTGCGGATCGCGGTCCGCGACGCCTTCGACGATCACCCGGCGGTGACGGTCCTGGTCACCGGCGTGGAATGACCGCCCACCGGGGCGCCACCCTGGCTGGGGCGCCACCACCCGCTGAGGGGCCACCCTCGCCGGGAGCGTCACCGCGGGAGGGGGCCACCGCCGGCGGGGGACCACCGCTGGGGGTCATCACCGCCAGCAATCCCCGCCGCCGGGTACCTCACCGGGCCCGGGACGGCTGTGACGGACCCGGCACAGCTGTCCCCGGGCGGGGACGGCTGTCACCGGGGCCCGGCACGGCTGTCACCGGGCCCGGGACGGGTCAGCGGCTCATTCGCCGGTGCCGGCCAGGTCCCGCAGTCGTCGGGCCTGGGCGGCGCGCTCGGCGGCCCGCTGCTCGTCGTAGGTGCGGCCGGCCGCACCCCGCAGCAGCGCCTTCGTCTCCACGACCGCGTCCCGCGGCGCGGCGAGCAGCGCGGCGGACAGGTCCCGCACGGCGCCGTCGAGTTCCCCGCCGGGCACCGCCAGGTTGGCCAGCCCGGACGCCACCGCCTCCTCGGCGCCGACGAACCGTCCGGTCACACAGATCTCGAGCGCGCGGGCGTACCCGACCAGGTTGACCAGCGGATGCGTGCCGGTCAGGTCGGGAACGATGCCGAGGGCGGTCTCGCGCATGGCGAACTGCACGTCGTCGGCGACGACCCGCAGGTCGCAGGCGAGCGCGAGCTGGAACCCGGCACCGATGGCATGCCCCTGGACAGCGGCGACGGACACGATGTCGTTGCGCCGCCACCAGGTGAACGCCTCCTGGAACTCGGCGATGGACGCGTCGAGCCCGGCGTCGTCACGGCGCGCGAGATCGGTGAAGGTCGGCTCGCCCGGAATCCCCTCCAGGGTGAACATCTGCCGGTCCAGCCCGGCGGAGAAGGATTTGCCCTCGCCGCGCAGCACCACGACACGGACGGAGCCCGGCAGCAGCCGGCCGGCCTCGGCGAGCGCCCGCCACAGGGCCGGGCTCTGCGCGTTGCGCTTGGCCGGGTTGGTCAGCGTCACCGTGGCGAGCGCGTCGTCGACGGTGAGCCGTACGCCGTCCTTGTCGAGTACAGGAGCGAGGTCCTGGTCGGGCGAAGCCATGGGGCGCCTCCGGTGGGTGCAGTCGTCGCGCATGCCGACGGCATGCCAAGTGACTGCACAGTAACCACCCGGCCGATCAAGGGGCACCCCCGGGCCCGTCAGGACCCTGGGGAAGGACCGGCCGGATGGTCACCATCGAAGACGGTGGGCCGCCCGGAGTCAGGACGATGCGGCCTTCTTGCCCCGGGTCGCTCCGCCACGCCCACGGAGCGTGACGCCCGACTCGCTGAGCATCCGGTGTACGAAGCCATACGAGCGGCCGGTCTCTTCGGCCAGCGCCCGGATGCTCGCACCGGAGTCGTACTTCTTCTTCAGGTCTGCCGCGAGCTTGTCGCGCGCGGCGCCGGTCACCCGGCTGCCCTTCTTCAGAGTCTCGGCCACCCGTGCCTCCTCATGGGAAGTGCGCTCTGGTCTCCTCATGATCACCCCTCCGGGGCGGGATGGCCACCCATTCGGCAAGGTCCGTGAGACATCGTTGTGACGACAGGAGCGCTTCCCCACATCCGGAATCAGGGATTCCGCCATGGCGTGCACGGCGGTTCGGACGGTCGGATTCACGAAGTGCCAGGTCAGCGAAGCGCGGCGGCCGATCCCCGGGCAGAGAGGGGATCGGCCGCGAAATCGGTGTACGACACACCTCGATACGAGGAGATCTCACACAGATGGTGGATCACGACTAGGCCGAATGATCCATACGCAGTGGATCAGTCCTCGATCGGGCCGTCCCGGTCACTCCCGGTTCACGCCAGGGCGACCAGATCCGCGTAGTCGGAGCCCCACAGGTCCTCGACGCCGTCCGGCAGCAGGATGATCCGCTCCGGCTGGAGCGCCTCGACGGCGCCCTCGTCGTGGGTGACGAGCACGACGGCGCCCTTGTAGGTGCGCAGCGCGCCGAGGATCTCCTCGCGGCTGGCGGGGTCGAGGTTGTTGGTCGGCTCGTCGAGGAGCAGGACGTTCGCGGCGGAGACGACCAGCGTGGCCAGGGCGAGACGGGTCTTCTCGCCGCCGGACAGGACGCCGGCCGGCTTGTCGACGTCGTCCCCGGAGAACAGGAACGAGCCCAGCACCTTGCGGACCTCCACGAGGTCCATGTCGGGGGCGGCCGAGCGCATGTTCTCCAGGACCGTGCGCTCGGGGTCCAGGGTCTCGTGCTCCTGGGCGTAGTAGCCGAGCTTGAGGCCGTGGCCGGGGACGACCTCGCCGGTGTCGGGCCGCTCCACACCGCCGAGCAGGCGCAGCAGGGTGGTCTTGCCGGCGCCGTTGAGGCCGAGGATGACGACCCGGGAGCCCTTGTCGATGGCCAGGTCGACGTCGGTGAAGATCTCCAGCGAGCCGTAGGACTTCGACAGGCCCTCCGCCATCAGCGGGGTCTTGCCGCAGGGCGCGGGCTCGGGGAAGCGGAGCTTGGCGACCTTGTCGGACTGGCGGACCGCCTCCAGGCCGGAGAGCAGCTTGTCGGCGCGGCGCGCCATGTTCTGCGCGGCGACCGTCTTGGTGGCCTTGGCGCGCATCTTGTCGGCCTGCGAGTGCAGGGCGGCGGCCTTCTTCTCGGCGTTGGCGCGCTCCCGCTTGCGGCGCTTCTCGTCGGCCTCGCGCTGCTGCTGGTAGAGCTTCCAGCCCATGTTGTAGACGTCGATCTGGGACCGGTTGGCGTCCAGGTAGAACACCTTGTTGACGACCGTCTCGACCAGGTCGACGTCGTGGGAGATCACGATGAAGCCGCCGCGGTAGGTCTTCAGGTAGTCGCGCAGCCAGATGATCGAGTCCGCGTCGAGGTGGTTGGTCGGCTCGTCGAGCAGCAGTGTGTCGGCGTCCGAGAAGAGGATGCGGGCCAGCTCGATACGCCGGCGCTGACCGCCGGAGAGCGTGTGCAGGGGCTGGCCGAGCACGCGGTCGGGCAGGTTGAGCGCGGCGGCGATGGTCGCGGCCTCGGCCTCGGCGGCGTAGCCCCCCTTGGTGAGGAACTCGGTCTCCTGGCGCTCGTACTGCTTCATGGCCTTGTCGCGGGTGGCGCCCTTGCCGTTGGCGATGCGCTGCTCGTTGTCGCGCATCTTGCGGATCAGCACGTCGAGGCCGCGGGCGGACAGCACGCGGTCACGGGCGAGGACGTCGAGGTCGCCGGTGCGGGGGTCCTGCGGCAGGTAGCCGACCTCGCCGGAGCGGGTGACGGTGCCGCCGGCCGGGATGCCCTCGCCGGCGAGGACCTTGGTCAGGGTGGTCTTGCCCGCGCCGTTGCGGCCGACGAGGCCGATGCGGTCGCCCTTGGCGACGCGGAAGGTGGCGTTCTCGATGAGGACGCGCGCACCGGCGCGCAGCTCGATACCGGAGGCGGAGATCACGGACAGACTCCAGGACGTACGTGGGAGGCGGGTGGGCGGCTGAGGACGTTCCCGCCGTCTAATGCGCGAGGAGAATGGCCATGGAGGCAATTCTAACGGGGCCGTGCAAGCGGTTTTTCTACGTGCGCGTGTTCGGGCCGCGGCGCGGGGCGCCGTCGGTGGCGGCTGCGAGACTCGGGACCGGGGGGCGGGGTACGGCAGGACAGGGCACGACCAGCGCACGACCAGGGCAGGACCGACGCACCGAGGAGTGATCGGCATGGCAGGCACCGGCGGACGGCCGAGCATCTACCCGACGCTGCTGTACGCGGACGCCAGGGCGGCGATCAGGCAGCTCACCGAGGCCTTCGGGTTCACCGAGCTGTCGGTGTACGAGGCGCAGGACGGCACGGTGATGCACGCCGAGCTGGTCCAGGGCAGGGGCGCGGTGATGGTCGGCTCCAGGGGCCGCGGCGGCCTGTTCGACTCGGCGATGGGGAACGCGGGACCGGCGGGGGTGTACGTCGTCGTGGACGACGTCGACGCCCATCACGAGCGGGCCGTGGAGCACGGGGCGGAGATCCTGATGCCCCCGACGGACCAGGACTACGGCTCGCGGGACTACCTGGCCCGGGACGCCGAGGGCAACATCTGGAGCTTCGGCACGTACGCCCCCGAGATCGGCTGCTGAGCGGCCCGCTTCCGCCGCGTGCCGGCTATCCCCCGGTGTGCACTTGGAACGCGGCCCGGCGCACGGCCTTGGCGAGGGCCGGGTCCGGGTGGGCGGCGGCGAGCGCGACCAGGACCTGCACGGTGCGCGGGTGGCCGACGGCGCGGACCTCGTCCAGCAGCACGGGGACGGTGGGCTGCACCGCGGCCTCCAGGTGCCGTACCAGCATCGTCGTCTCTCCGTGGTCGGCGACGGCGGCCGCGGTGTCGACCCACAGCCAGGTGGCCTCCTCGCGGGTCAGGACCTCGTGGGCGTCCTCCGGGTCGACCCCGTCGTGCTCGGCCAGCCACAGCAGGGCGTACGGCCGCAGCGCCGGGTCGTCCACGACGGACCGTACGTCGGGTTCGGCGGGGGCGCCGACGACGCGCAGCGCCTCGAAGGCGAGGCCGCGCAGCAGGGCGTCCTCGCCGCGGGCGGCGGCGAGCAGTTCGGTGACGGCGCTGCCGACGGGCCGGGCGGCCAGCCAGGCGCGGTACTCGGCGCGGGCGGCGTTGGGCCGCAGCTGGGCGCAGCCGCGGAGCATGTCCTCGGCGGACTGCTCGATGTTCCCGGCGGGGCTCTGGGCGGCCACGCAGATCTGCTCCAGCTTGACCCAGACCGCCCAGCTGCCCAGCGGGGTGAGCGTGGCCTGGTTGTCGCCGCAGGTCAGGGCGCCGACGGAGGCGAGGGCGCGCAGGGCCCAGTCGAGCAGCGGCGGCAGCGGGGTGTCCCCGGGCGCCGGCTCGGCGCGCCCCGCGGACTCGGCGGAGCCGGGCTCGTAGGAGACCTCGCAGCGCTCGGTGCGCAGTTCGGTGACCCGCTGCCGGAGCAGGTCGAGGAGCTGCTCGACCGGGACGGGGCCGGCGGAGAGCTGGAGGAAGGAGAGCACCTGCGGCATGGCCGAGACGACCTCGGCGACGGCGGCCGGCTCGTGGTCCGCGGGTTCCGGGCAGGCGAGCGACCAGGCGTCGAAGAGGGCCACCCAGCCGCGCAGCACGGCGCTGTCGTCGCGGTCCCAGGCGCGCAGCCGCCAGCCGGGGCGCGCGCTGTCCCCGTGCACCTCGACCAGTCCGGCGAGGCGGGCGGTGTCCCACTCCGCGCGGACCTGCGTGACGCTGAGGCCGAGTTCGGCGGCGGCGCGCTCGGCGGTGGCGTCGGAGAGGGTGGCCTTGCCGTCGGCCGTGGCGGCGTCGCTTCCCGGGCCGAGGGCGGTGTCGGCCCAGCGGGCCACCCGGACCGCGCCGGCCAGTCCGGTGCGCGCCATTCTGGCCAGTTCCGCGGGCGCGGGAGTGCCCTCCGGCGGCCGGGGCGCGGGGCGGCGCGGGCGCCGCTGGTTCACAGCTGTGGGGGCGGCGGCCAGGGGTCGCGGTCGGACGAGTCGAAGCCTGGAGTCGCGCGGGATACGGGACGTCACGGGTGCAGTCTTCCGGTTGACGGTCCGAAAACCCAAACGGAATGTCACGGGGGGCGACGGGGCTGGCCAACGCACCGGGTCCGATGCCGGGTGAACGGTCCCGATCAGGCCAGTGGTACGCCCCTAAACGGAACCCCTGGAACCGGGGCTTCCGACTCGTTCCGCGGCGCGTACCGCCGCGGGTTCCGCGCCGGCTCCCGCGACGCGCGTGGGAGAGCCGGAAGCGGAGCCGGAAGCCGCCGGGCCGGGCGGGGCCTACAAAAGGGGCGTCAGGAAGCGGCGCAGGCGTTCCTCGTACTCCTCGGGGTCGGCGTTCCACATCGCCGCGTGCGGGGCCTGGGCGACCGTGTGCAGGGCCACGCGGTCCGGGCGGCGGTCGGCCAGGCGGCGGGAGTACTCCCACGGGGCGACCGCGTCGTCCGGCCCGTGGACGATCAGGGTGGGCAGGTCGATCCGGTCGAAGTCGGCCGTCCCGGCGGACCGGTCGGCGTGCAGGCCGGCCCGGCCCTGGGCGGCGCGCACCGCGAGCGGCAGCAGCGGCTCCGGGGTGTGCCGGGCCTGGGCGAGGGCGCGCAGGGTGGCCTCCCAGTCGAGGACCGGGGAGTCCAGGACGAGGCCGGCGATCCGGTCGCGCACGGCGGAGTGCTCGGCGGCGCGCAGGGCCATGGTGGCGCCGGTGGACCAGCCGAGCAACACCACCCGGCGGGCGCCGTAGCGCACGGCGTAGCGGATGGCCGCGTCCAGGTCGCGCCACTCGGTCTCGCCGAGGTGGTTCAGGCCGTCGGGCGGGCGCGGTGCGCCGAGGTCGCCGCGGTAGGAGAGCGCGAGGACCGGCAGCCGGCGGCCGTGCAGGAACTCCATGACGTTCAGGGCCTGCTCGCGGGTGGTGCCGAGGCCGTGCACGGCGATCACCCACATGTCCCGGCTGCCGGGCACGAACCAGGCGGGCAGCGGGCCCAGCTCGCCGGGCACGTCCACGTCGGCGAAGTCGAGCCCCAGGGCGGCGGCCGGGTTGCCGACGTAGACGTTCGGGGTGAGCCAGACGGCGTCGCCGGGGGCGAAGGTGCCGTGCGTGACCCGCTCCAGGCGCCGTACGACGGTGTCGGCGGTCTGCGCGGCCGTGCCGAGCACGGGCCCGACGACCGCGTGCGAGCCGTCGCCGGCCAGGCCGTAGGTGCCCGGACGCAGCGAGGCGAGATCGCGGGTGAGGGTGATCCGGCCGGGGGCCGTGCCGTGCACGGTGAGCCGGGGCTCGGTGGGCAGGGGACGGCCCGCGGGCGCCTTCAGCGCGGCGTCGCTGGCGAGGCGGCCGGCGGCCACGGAGGCCGCGCCGGCGGCCAGCACGGCGGTGAGTGCGGCGGCGGTGGCTCTGACGGTGCGCACGGCTCCAGTGTCGGGGCGGTCCGTGCGCACGGCCAGTGGAAGGGCGGGCCGGGGCGGGAGCGGGCGCGGCCTCGGCAGCGCGGGACGCCCGCGGCCCGGCGGGCCGACGGCGCGGCGCAGGGGCGCGGGCAGGACGTGCGCGAGCCGGTCGAGCAGGAGCTGGAACGAGGGGCTGGGCGGCAAGGGGTCACCTCCGTTGGCCGTACCCCTTCAAACGTGCCCCGGCTTCGGCCATGTGTGCCTCCGTCAGCAGCGACGGTGTCAGACCGGGCACGGAGGACGCCGTCAGCCACAGGCGGCACATCCACTCGAGCTGGGCGGTGCGGTCGTAGGCCTGGTCGAGCGTGGCGCCGTGGGTGATCGTGCCGTGGTTGCGCAGCAGGCAGCCGGAGCGGCCGTCGAGGGCCCGGAGCATGTTCCGCGCCAGCTCCTCGGTGCCGTAGGTCGCGTAGGGCGCGACGCGGACGACGCCGCCGAGGGCGCCGGCCATGTAGTGGACCGGGGGCAGCTCGGTCACGAGGGTGGAGACGGCCGTGGCGTGCACGGCGTGGGTGTGGACGACGGCGCGGGCGTCGGTGGTGCGGTAGACGGCGAGGTGCATGGGCAGTTCGCTGGTCGGCACCAGCGTGCCCACGACCTGCCGTCCGGTGAGGTCGACGCCGGTGATGTCGGCAGGGGTCAGCCGGTCGTACGGCACGCCGGAGGGCGTGACCAGCACGAGGTCGCCGACGCGCGCCGAGACGTTGCCGGAGGTGCCCACGACCAGGCCGTCGGCGACGGTACGGCGGGCCGTCGCGACCAGCGCCTCCCAGGCGGCCGCCGCCTCGCCGTACGCCTCGGCGGCCCACGCCGTGCCCATGGCCCCGCCGGGCCCGGCCTCACCGGCTCCGCCCGCCCTGTGCCCGCCGTCCGTGCCGTCCGACCCGGGCGCGTCCCGTCGCTGTTCCGCCATGCCGTGATCCTGCCAGCCGGACCGGCGGGGGCGGTCCGGGCGCCCGTTTCCGGCCGGAAGTCGTGCCCCCGAACGAGTGGACCTGGGATGAACCGTCCGGAATCGGCCTGGATCCCGGGAGCTCCGGTCATTCAATGAGCTTTCCCGATCGCCCGAACGCGGGTCCACCGCCACTCCAGGGGGACGCATGGCCCGTGACCGCACACCCTCCCGCTCCCGCCGCCGCGCCGCCGGCCTCGCCGCCGCCGGCGCCGCGCTGGTTCTCGCGGGCGCGCAGGCCGCGTCCGCCGTGCCGGCCGGTTCGCCCGCGACCTCGCTGGGGCTGCCGCTGGGGCACGACGTCTCCTCGCACCAGAGACACGTCGACTGGCCGGCCGCGCGGTCGGAGGGCGCCCGGTTCACCTACGTCAAGGCGACCGAGTCGACCGACTACCGCAACCCCTACTTCCACCGGCAGTACGCCGGCGCGCGCCGGGCGGGCCTGATCCGCGGCGCGTACCACTTCGCGCGCCCGGACCGCTCCTCGGGCGCGCGGCAGGCGTCGTACTTCGTGCGGCACGGCGGCGACTGGCGGGCGGACGGCTGGACCCTGCCGCCGGCGCTCGACATCGAATACAACCCGTACAACCGGAAGCACCGCTGCTACGGGCTGGGGTGGAAGCGGATGGTCCGCTGGATCCGGTCCTTCAGCGACGAGGTGGCGCGCGAGACCGGCCGCCGGCCGGTGATCTACACCACCGCCGACTGGTGGGGCGCGTGCACCGGTGACAGCCGCGCGTTCGCCGCCGACCACGCGCTGTGGATCGCCCGTCACGGCACGTCGGACCCCGGATCGCTGCCGGGCGGATGGTCCGACTGGACCTTCTGGCAGTACGGCGTGCGGGGCGGTCTGCCGGGTGACCAGAATCTCTTCCACGGGCCGCCGGGGCAGCTGCGGGCCTTCGCGCGGGGCTGGTAGCCAAGGGGCGGTTGGGGCGTGGGGGCGGACGTCATCCGGAACCTCTCGGACGGACACCGTCACGCCCGCCTCAGTTCACCTTCCGTTCACCCAGATTGCCTACGGTCCAACAGCCAACGACCTCGAACGATTGCCTGGGTAAATGGAAAGCTTCTCGCTGATCCTCGCGATTGTGGTGGTAACCGCACTCGCGTTCGATTTCACGAACGGTTTCCACGACACCGCCAACGCGATGGCCACGACCATCTCGACCGGCGCGCTCAAGCCCAAGGTCGCGGTGGCCATGTCCGCCGTGCTCAACCTTGTAGGCGCATTCCTCTCGGTGGAGGTCGCCAACACGATCTCCAAGGGTCTCGTCGACGAGACCGGCATCCGTCCCGAGGTCATCTTCGCCGCCCTGGTCGGCGCGATCCTCTGGAACCTGCTGACCTGGCTGGTGGGGCTCCCCTCCAGCTCCTCGCACGCCCTGATGGGCGGCCTGATCGGCGCCACCGTCGCCTCCGCCGGCTTCGGCGCGGTCCACGGTGAGGTCCTGGTCACCAAGGTGCTGCTGCCGGCGGTCGCCGCCCCGGTGGTCGCGGGCCTGGCGGCCATGCTCTCCACCCGCTTCTCCTACGCCATCGGCGGCACGTCGGACGGCGAGGCCACCCGCAAGGGCTACCGCGCCGGCCAGATCGCCTCGGCCGGCCTGGTCTCCCTCGCGCACGGCACCAACGACGCGCAGAAGACCATGGGCATCATCACCCTGGCGCTGATCGCGGGCGGCGCCGTGTCGCCGGGCTCCAACCCCCCCACCTGGGTGATCCTCTCCGCGGGCCTGGCCATCGCGCTCGGCACCTACATCGGCGGCTGGCGCATCATCCGCACCATGGGCACCGGCCTGACCGACCTGGAGCCGCGTCAGGGCTTCGCCGCCCAGACCAGCGCGGCCACCGCCATCCTGGCCTCGTCGCACCTCGGCTTCTCCCTCTCCACCACCCACGTGGTCTCCGGCTCGGTCATGGGCACGGGCCTGGGCCGCAAGGGCGGTGTGGTCCGCTGGTCCACCGCCACGCGCATGCTCATCGCCTGGGTGCTCACGCTCCCGGCCGCCGCGCTGGTCGGCGCGCTCGCCGAGTCCGTCACGGACCTGGGCGACTGGGGCACCGCGGTCGTCGCCGTCTTCCTGGTCGCCGCCAGCGCCGCGATCTGGAAGTACTCCCGGCGCGAGGTCGTGGACCACACCAGCGTCGTCGCCGACCCGGCCGAGGAGCCGCCCGGCGTGGTGACCACCGCGATCGCCATGGTGACCCCGCCGCCCACCGGCACCGTCACCGAGGACCTCACGGCCACGATCCCGGCCCCGGTCCCGACCGAGCCCGTGGCCCCGGCGGTTCCGCCGGCCGCAGCGGTCTGACCCCGAGCACCCGGTACTGAAGGAAGCAACCCATGAAGATCGACTGGGCGGCCATCGGCTCCGTCCTCGGCGTCAGCCTCGCGTTCGCGGTGGGCCTGGTGGCCCTGTTCACCCTCGGCATCAACGGCCTGGCACGGCGCGAGAAGGCCACCGCGCAGGGCGGCTCGGCGGCGCTCGCCGCCACCGGCGCGTACGTCTGCTTCGCGGCGTGCGCGGCCGCGGTGGCCTACGGCATCTACCTGATCGTCGTCAAGCCCTGACGCACCGTTCGCGAGGCCCCTCGCCGGAGAGATCCGGCGGGGGGCCTTTCGGCTGCCCGCCTCGTGCCGGTGTGGGCCTCAGCACACTCTTCCCCCGCAGGTCACAGGCAAGTTGACGGCCCTTCCGGGCGCGTGGTGGACTGCCCAGGCCATGTACGGCGGCAGAAGAGGAAGCCGGTGCGAATCCGGCGCGGTCCCGCCACTGTCACCGGGGATGCGATCCCCGGGAGCCAGGAACTCTCACCGCCGGTCTCGTCGAACCAGGGCGCGGACACCCTGAGTGAGGACATATCGCCATGCGCGGCTGCCGACCGACGTTCACGCACCGGACCCCGCCTGCTCTGACGACCGGCTGACCCGATGGGTGCCGATCGCTGCTACGCGTACGGCGCCGCCGCCGGCCTCCTCGGCGACCTGCTCCTCGGCGATCCGCGCCGGGGGCATCCGGTCGCCGCGTTCGGGCGGGCCGCCGGGGCCGTGGAACGGGTGCTGTGGCGCGACCACCGCGGGTGGGGCGCGCTGCACACCGGCGTGTGCGCCGGAGCCGCCGTCGCGCTCGGGGCGCTCGCCGAACGCGCCGTGCGCCGCTCCCCCGCCGCCACCGTCGCGCTGACCGCGGCGGCCACCTGGTCCGTCGTCGGGGGCACTTCGCTCGCCCGGGAGGCCCGGGCCGTCGGGCGCGCCCTGGAGTCCGGCGACGTGCCGGCCGCCCGCGCGCGGCTGCCGCACCTGTGCGGCCGCGACCCGCAGGCGCTGGACGCCGACGGGATCGCCCGCGCCGTGGTCGAGTCGGTCGCCGAGAACACCTCCGACGCCGTTGTCGGCGCCCTGGTGTGGGGTGCCGTGGCCGGCGTGCCGGGACTGCTCGGCTTCCGGGCCGTCAACACCCTGGACGCGATGGTGGGGCACAGGTCGCCCCGCCACCTGCGCTACGGCTGGGCCTCCGCCCGCCTCGACGACGTCGCCGGCTGGCCGGGCGCGCGGCTGACCGCCGTGCTCGCCACGGCGGCCGGGCCCGACCCGCGCGGCGCCCTGCGCGCCTGGAAGGCCGACGCTCGCCGGCACCCGAGCCCCAACGCCGGTCCGGTGGAGGCGTCGTTCGCGGGCGCCCTCGGGGTGCGCCTCGGCGGGACGCTGTCCTACGGCGGCCGCGTCGAGCACCGGCCCGTGCTGAACGGGGCGTCCGGGCGGGCCGTCCGGGTCACCGACATCGACCGGGCCGTACGGCTCTCCCGCCGCGTCGGCCTGCTCGCGCTCGGCGTCACGGCCGCGGCGCGCCTCCTCGTGAAGGGACGTGGCAAGTGAACGGAGGGCTCCTCGTCGCCGGCACCACCTCCGACGCCGGCAAGAGCGTCGTGACGGCCGGGATCTGCCGCTGGCTGGTGCGCCGGGGCGTGAAGGTGGCGCCGTTCAAGGCGCAGAACATGTCGCTGAACTCGTTCGTGACGCGCGACGGCGCGGAGATCGGGCGGGCGCAGGCCATGCAGGCCCAGGCGTGCCGGATCGAGCCGACCGCGCAGATGAACCCCGTGCTGCTCAAGCCGGGCGGTGAACAGAGCAGCCAGGTGGTGCTGCTGGGCAGGCCGGTGGGCGAGATGAGCGCGCGCGGCTACCACGGTGGACGTCAACAGCGGCTGCTGGGCACGGTGCTGGACTGCCTGGCCGAGTTGCGGGGCACGTATGACGCGGTGATCTGTGAGGGGGCCGGAAGCCCGGCCGAGATCAACCTGCGGCGCACCGACATCGTCAACATGGGCATCGCGCGAAACGCCCGGCTGCCCGTGCTGGTGGTGGGCGACATCGACCGCGGGGGCGTCTTCGCCTCCTTCTTCGGCACCGTCGCCCTGCTCTCGCCCGAGGACCAGGAGCTGATCGCCGGGTTCCTGGTGAACAAGTTCCGGGGCGACGTCGGCCTGCTGGAGCCGGGCCTGGACATGCTCCGGGACCTCACCGGACGGCGGACGTACGGCGTGCTGCCCTTCCGGCACGGGCTCGGCATCGACGAGGAGGACGGACTGAGGGTCTCCTTGCGCGGCACGGTGCGGGAGTCCACCGTCGCTCCCCCGGTCGGCGAGGACGTGCTGCGGGTCGCCGTGTGCGCGATCCCGCTGATGTCCAACTTCACCGACGTGGACGCGCTGGCCGCCGAACCGGGCGTCGTGGTGCGGTTCGTGGACCGCCCGGAGGAACTGGCCGACGCCGACCTGGTGGTGGTCCCCGGCACCCGCGGGACCGTGCGGGCCCTCGCCTGGCTGCGGGAGCGCGGCCTCGCCGACGCGCTGCGCGCCCGGGCCGCCGAGGGGCGGCCGACCCTCGGCGTCTGCGGCGGCTTCCAGATCCTCGGCGAGCACATCGAGGACGAGGTCGAGTCCCGGGCCGGCGAGGTCCCCGGGCTCGGACTGCTGCCGGTGCGGGTGCGGTTCGCCCGTGAGAAGACGCTGACCCGGCCGGTCGGCGAGGCCCTCGGCGAACCGGTCGAGGGATACGAGATCCACCACGGGGTGGCCACCGTCGGCGGGGGCGAGCCCTTCCTGGACGGCTGCCGGGTCGGGCCGACCTGGGGGACGCACTGGCACGGCTCGCTGGAGTCGGACGGCTTCCGGCGGGCCTTCCTGCGCGAGGTGGCCGCCGCCGCGGGGCGCCGCTTCGTGCCGGCCCCCGACACCTCGTTCGCCGCGCTGCGCGAGGAGCAGCTCGACCGGCTCGGCGACCTGATCGAACAGCACGCGGACACGGACGCGCTGTGGCGGCTCATCGAGTCGGGCGCGCCGCAAGGACTGCCTTTCATTCCACCGGGAGCGCCCGCATGAGCACTGTGTTGTTGTTGTCGACCGCCGACACGGACCTGCTGGCGGCCCGGGCCTCCGGCGCGGACTACCGCATCGGGAACCCCACCCGGGTCGACGTGGCCGGGGAGCTGCCCCGGCTGCTCGACGGCGCCGACCTCGCCGTCGTCCGGCTGCTGGGCGGCAGGCGGGCGTGGGAGGACGGGCTGGCCGCCCTGAGGGCGTCCGGTGTGCCGACCGTGCTGCTGGGCGGCGAGAGCGTGCCGGACGCCGAGCTGATGGCCGAGTCGTCGGTCCCGGCGGGTGTGGTAGCCGAGGCGCTCAGGTACCTGGTCGAGGGCGGGCCCGGGAACCTGACCGAGCTGGCGCGGTTCCTCTCCGACACCGTGCTGCTGACCGGTGAGGGGTTCGAGGAGCCGCAGGGCATGCCGGAGTACGGCGTGCACGGGGCGTACGAACCGCGCGAGGGCCGGCCCACCGTGGGCGTGCTGTTCTACCGGGCGCACGAACTGAGCGGCAACACCGGCTTCGTGGACACCCTGTGCGCGGCGATCGAGGCGAAGGGCGCCAACGCCCTGCCCGTGTACTGCGGTTCGCTGCGCGGCGCGGACGCCGGGCTGTACGAGCTGCTGGGGAAGACCGACGCCCTGGTGGCCACGGTGCTCGCGGCCGGCGGCACCCACGCCTCGCAGGCGTCGGCGGGCGGCGACGAGGAGTCCTGGGACATCGGGGCGCTCGCCGACCTGGACGTGCCCGTGCTCCAGGGGCTGTGCCTGACCTCCTCCCGGGCCGCCTGGGAGGCGTCCGACGCCGCGCTCTCCCCCATGGACGCGGCGATGCAGGTCGCCATCCCCGAGTTCGACGGCCGCCTGATCACCGTGCCGTTCTCCTTCAAGGAGCGGGGCCCGGACGAGGTCCCGGTCTACGTCGCCGACCCCGAGCGGGCCGCCCGGGTGGCCGGGATCGCCCTGCGCCACGCCCGGCTGAAGCACCGGCCGAACGCCGAGAAGAGGATCGCGCTGGTCTTCACGGCGTACCCGACCAAGCACTCGCGGGTCGGCAACGCGGTCGGCCTCGACACACCCGCGTCGGCGGTACGCGTCCTGGACGCCCTGCGGGACGCGGGCTACGGCCTCACCGAATACCCCGACAACGGCGACGAGTTGATCCACCGGCTGATCGAGGCCGGCGGGCACGACGTCGAGTGGCTGACGGAGGAACAGCTCGCCGCCGCGCCCGCCCGGGTCCCGCTGGCCGACTACCTGGCCTGGTTCGGCACGCTGGACGCGGAGCTGCGGGACGCCATGACCGAGGCGTGGGGCGAGCCGCCGGGCAGCCTGTACGTGGACGGCGACGACATCGTGCTGGCCGCCCTGCGGTTCGGGAACGTCGTCGTGATGATCCAGCCGCCGCGCGGCTTCGGCGAGAACCCGATCGCGATCTACCACGACCCGGACATGCCGCCCTCGCACCACTACATGGCGGCCTACCGCTGGCTCGACCGGAGCTTCGGCGCGGACGCGGTGGTCCACATGGGCAAGCACGGCACCATGGAGTGGCTGCCGGGCAAGGGCCTCGGCCTCGGCGCCGGCTGCGCGCCGGACGCGGTGCTCGGCGAACTGCCGCTGATCTACCCGTTCATCGTCAACGACCCCGGTGAGGGCACCCAGGCCAAGCGGCGCGGGCACGCCACCGTCGTGGACCACCTCGTCCCGCCGATGGCCCGCGCCGACACCTACGGCGACCTGGCCAAGCTGGAGCAGCTCCTCGACGAGTACGCGCTCGTCTCCGACCTGGACCCGGCGAAGGCCCCGGCCGTCCGCGCGCAGATCTGGACGCTGGTCAAGGCGGCCGAGCTGCACCACGACCTGCACGTGGACGAGCAGCCGGACGACGAGGCGTTCGACGAGTTCGTCATGCACATCGACGGCTACCTGTGCGAGATCAAGGACGTGCAGATCCGCGACGGACTGCACGTCCTGGGCGGCGGTCCGGTCGGCGAGCCGCGGGTGAACCTGGTCCTGGCGGTGCTGCGGGCCGCGCAGGTGTGGGGCGGGCGGGCGAACGCCCTGCCGGGTCTGCGGGCCTCGCTGGCCGCGCACTTCGGGCTGGTGGAGAAGGACCTGCTGGCCGAGCCCGGCGCCCCGGTGAAGGTGCCGGTGGAGCTGACCGACCTGGTGGACGGTCCGGCCCGCACCGCGTCCGACGCGATCGACCTGCTGGAGCAGCTGTGCCGGCGGGCCGCAGAGGCCCTGGAGGCCCGGGACTGGGACCGTGCGGTCGTCCCCGCGGTGCTGCGGGGCGTGCTCGGCACCGAACTGCCCGAGGCGGTGGCCGTGCTGGAGTTCGCCTGCGCCGAGGTCGTGCCGCGGCTCGCCCGCACCACCGACGAGATCGGGCACATCCTGCACGCCCTGGACGGCGGTTACGTCCCCGCGGGCCCGTCCGGATCGCCGACCCGGGGCCTGGTCAACGTCCTGCCGACCGGCCGGAACTTCTACTCGGTCGACCCCAAGGCGATCCCCTCGCGGCTGAGCTGGGAGGTCGGGCAGTCGCTCGCCGACTCGCTCGTCGCCCGCTACCTCCAGGACACCGGCGACTACCCGCGCTCGGTGGGCCTGACCGTGTGGGGCACGTCCGCGATGCGCACCCAGGGCGACGACATCGCCGAGATCCTGGCGCTGCTGGGCTGCCGTCCGGTGTGGGACGAGGCGTCGCGCCGGGTGACCGGCTTCGAGGTGGTCCCGCTCGCGGAGCTGGGCCGGCCGCGCATCGACGTCACGGTCCGCATCTCCGGCTTCTTCCGGGACGCGTTCCCGCACGTGGTCGGACTGATCGACGACGCGGTGCGCGCGGTGGCCGAGCTGGACGAGCCGGCCGACCGCAACTTCGTGAAGGCGCACGCCGACGAGGACACCGCCGGGCACGGCGACCGGCGCCGGGCCACGGCCCGCGTGTTCGGCTCCAAGCCGGGCGCGTACGGCGCCGGTCTGCTGCCGCTGATCGACGCCCGCAACTGGCGCTCCGACGCCGACCTCGCCGAGGTGTACGCGGTGTGGGGCGGCTACGCCTACGGCCGCGGGCTGGACGGGCGGGCGGCGCGCGGCGACATGGAGACGGCGTTCCGGCGGATCGCGGTCGCCGCGAAGAACGTGGACACCCGCGAGCACGACCTGGTCGACGCCGACGACTACTTCCAGTACCACGGCGGCATGGTGGCCATGGTCCGGCACCTGACCGGCGCCAACCCCGAGGCCTACGTGGGTGATTCGGCCACGCCCGACCAGGTGAGGACCCGCACCCTGGGCGAGGAGACCCACCGGGTCTTCCGGGCACGGGTCGTCAACCCCCGCTGGATGGCGGCCATGCGCCGGCACGGCTACAAGGGCGCCTTCGAGATGGCGGCGACCGTGGACTACCTGTTCGGCTACGACGCCACGGCGGGCGTGGTCGACGACTGGATGTACGAGAAGCTCAGCGCGGAGTACGTCTTCGACCCGGAGAACCGGGACTTCATGAAGCAGTCCAACCCGTGGGCGCTGCGCGGGATCACCGAGCGGCTGCTGGAGGCGGCGGACCGCGGGCTGTGGGCGGAGCCGGACGCGGAGACGCTGGAGCGGCTGCGCGCCACCTATCTGGAGCTGGAAGGCGACTTGGAGGGCGACCAGTGACCACCCCGTTCCCGTTCACGGCCGTGGTCGGCCAGGACGACCTGCGGCTCGCGCTGCTGCTGAACGCCGTCTCGCCGGCGGTCGGCGGTGTGCTGGTACGCGGCGAGAAGGGCACCGCCAAGTCGACGGCGGTGCGCGCTCTTTCGGCGTTGCTGCCGGCGGTCGCCGTGGTGCCCGGCTGCCGCTTCTCCTGCGACCCGGCCGCGCCCGACCCGGCGTGCCCCGACGGACCGCACGAGCCGGGCGGCGGCGCGGACCGGCCGGCCCGGATGGTCGAGCTGCCGGTCGGCGCCTCCGAGGACCGGCTGGTCGGCGCGCTCGACATCGAGCGGGCGCTCGCCGAGGGCGTCAAGGCGTTCGAGCCGGGCCTGCTGGCCGACGCGCACCGCGGCATCCTCTACGTCGACGAGGTCAACCTGCTCCACGACCACCTGGTCGACCTGCTGCTGGACGCGGCGGCGATGGGCGCCTCGTACGTGGAGCGCGAGGGCGTCTCCGTGCGGCACGCGGCCCGCTTCCTGCTGGTCGGCACCATGAACCCGGAAGAGGGCGAACTGCGGCCGCAGTTGCTGGACCGGTTCGGGCTGACCGTGGAGGTCGCCGCCTCGCGGGAGCCGGAGCAGCGGGTGGAGGTCGTACGGCGCCGGCTGGCGTACGACGACGACCCGGACGGCTTCGCCGCGCGCTGGGCCGAGGAGGAGGCCGCGGTGCGGCAGCGGATCGTGGCGGCGCGGCGGCTGCTGCCCGGGGTGCGCCTCGGCGACGGCGCGCTGCGGCAGATCGCGGCGACCTGCGCGGCCTTCGAGGTGGACGGCATGCGGGCCGACATCGTGATGGCGCGCACCGCGACCGCGCTGGCCGCGTGGGCCGGGCGGACGGACGTGCTGGCCGAGGACGTACGGCAGGCCGCGCTGCTCGCGCTGCCGCACCGGCGCCGGCGCAACCCGTTCGACGCGCCGGGGCTCGACGAGGACAAGCTGGACGACACGCTGGAGCAGTACGCCGGGGACGACGACGGCGGGGACGACCCCGATCCGGACGGTCCCGGCGGGGGCGGGGGCGGCGGCCCGCGTCCCGACGACGGGCCGCAGGGCGGCGGGGACACCGCGGCGCGTCCCGAGGCCGGCGAGGGCGGGGAACCGCAGGCGTCCGGCGCGCGGGAGCAGGCCGCGGCGCCGGCGGCCGAGCCCTTCCGGACCAGGGCGCTGAGCGTCCCCGGCATCGGCGAGGGCGCCGCGGGCCGGCGCTCCCGGGCGCGCACCGAGCACGGGCGGACCACCGGGGCCAGGCGGCCCCGGGGCACGCTGACCAAGCTGCACCTGGCGGCCACCGTGCAGGCGGCCGCCCCGCACCAGCGGGCCCGCGGCCGGTCGGGACCGGGCCTGGTGATCCGCCGGGACGACCTGCGGCAGGCGACCCGGGAGGGCCGCGAGGGCAACCTCGTGCTGTTCGTGGTGGACGCCTCCGGGTCGATGGCGGCGCGGCAGCGGATGGGCGCGGTGAAGGGCGCCGTGCTGTCGCTGCTGCTGGACGCCTACCAGCGGCGGGACAAGGTGGGTCTGGTGACCTTCCGGGGTGCCGCGGCCGAGGTGGCGCTGCCGCCGACCTCCTCCGTGGACGCGGCGGCGGCCCGGCTCGGGTCGCTGCCGACCGGCGGGCGCACCCCGCTCGCGGCCGGGCTGCTCAGGGCGCACGAGGTGCTGCGGGTGGAGCGGCTGCGGGACCCGGCGCGCCGTGCGCTGGTCGTGGTGGTGACGGACGGGCGGGCCACCGGTGGCCGGGAGCCGGTGGCGCAGGCGGGCCGCGCGGCCCGGCTGTTCGCCGCCGACGGGGTCGCCTCCGTGGTCGTGGACTGCGAGTCCGGGCCGGTGCGGCTCGGGCTCGCCGGACAGCTCGCGGGAGAGCTGGGCGGTACGGCCGTGACCCTGGACGGGCTGCGGGCCGACTCGATCGCCGGGCTGGTCAGGGACGTGCAGGGGACGCAGAGGACGTCGGGGAGGGCCGCGTAATGCCGCAGGGACAGCCGAGTGTGGTGCCGGACGACGGGCTGACGACCCGGCAGCGGCGCAACCGGCCGCTGGTCGTGGTCCACACGGGCGTCGGCAAGGGCAAGTCGACCGCCGCGTTCGGGCTCGCGCTGCGCGCCTGGAACCAGGGCTGGCCGATCGGGGTGTTCCAGTTCGTCAAGTCCGCGAAGTGGAAGGTCGGCGAGGAGAACGCGCTGCGCGTGCTCGGCGCCTCCGGCGAGGGCGGGACCGTCGACTGGCACAAGATGGGCGAGGGCTGGTCCTGGGTCCAGCGCGACGCGCAGATGGACAACGAGGAGAAGGCCCGGGAGGGCTGGGAGCAGGTCAAGCGCGACCTGGCGGCCGAGACATACCGGCTGTACGTGCTGGACGAGTTCGCGTACCCGATGCACTGGGGGTGGGTCGACACCGAGGAGGTCGTCGACGTGCTGCGCGACCGCCCCGGCACCCAGCACGTGGTGATCACCGGCCGGAACGCGCCGGATAGGCTCGTGGACCTCGCCGACCTCGTCACCGACATGTCCAAGGTGAAGCACCCCATGGACGCGGGCCAGAAGGGCCAGAAGGGCATCGAGTGGTGACGTCCGTTCCCCGGCTGGTCGTCGCCGCGCCGTCGTCCGGCAGCGGCAAGACCACCGTCGCCACGGGGCTGATGGCCGCGTTCGCCGCGCGGGGGCTCGCCGTGTCCCCGCACAAGGTCGGGCCGGACTACATCGACCCGGGGTACCACGCGCTCGCGACCGGGCGGACGGGGCGCAACCTGGACGCCTACCTGTGCGGCCCCGAGCTGGTCGCCCCGTTGTTCCTGCACGGGGCGCGGGGGTGCGACCTGGCGGTCGTCGAGGGCGTGATGGGGCTGTACGACGGGGCGGCGGGCGAGGGCGAGCTGGCGTCCACCGCGCATGTCGCCAAGCTGCTGGGCGCGCCGGTGGTGCTGGTCGTGGACGCGTCGTCGCAGTCGCGGTCGGTGGCGGCGCTGGTGCACGGGTTCACGTCCTGGGACCCGGAGGTGCGGATCGGCGGCGTGATCCTGAACAAGGTCGGCTCGGACCGGCACGAGGCGCTGCTGCGGGAGGCGCTGGACGCCTCCGGCGTGCCCGTGCTGGGGGTGCTGCGGCGGGCCCCGCAGGTGGACACGCCGTCCCGGCACCTGGGTCTCGTGCCGGTCGCCGAGCGGCGCTCCGCCGCGGTGGAGGCGGTCGCCGCGATGGCGGCGCAGGTGGCCCGCGGGTGCGATCTGGACGCGCTGGAAGCCCTGGCCCGGGGGGCCGGCGCCCTCCCGGGGGACCCCGCTCCCTGGACGCCCGCCCCGGCCGCCCACGACCCGGGGCTCCCCGCCGGAGGCCGGGCGCCCGTCGTCGCCGTCGCCGGTGGGCCCGCGTTCAGCTTCTCCTACGCCGAGCACACCGAGCTGCTCGCCGCCGCCGGGGCCGCGGTCGTCGTCTTCGACCCGCTGCACGACGAGCGGCTGCCGGAGGGGACCGCCGGGCTGGTCGTCGGGGGCGGCTTCCCGGAGGTGTACGCGGGTGAGCTGTCCGCCAACGAGCCGCTGCGCAAGGAGATCGCGGAGCTGGCGCTCGGCGGCGCGCCGGTGGCTGCCGAGTGCGCGGGGCTGCTCTACCTCTGCCGGGAACTGGACGGCCGGCCCATGTGCGGGGTGCTGGACGCCGCCGCGCGGATGACGGAACGGCTCACCCTCGGCTACCGCGACGCGGTGGCCGTCGGGGACAGTGTGCTGGCCGCCGCCGGGACGCGGATGCGCGGGCACGAGTTCCACCGCACGCTCGTCGAGCCCGGCGCCGGTGCGGCTCCCGCCTGGGGGCTGCTGGCCCCGGCCCGGCGGGTCGAAGGTTTCGTGCAGCAGGGCGTGCACGCGAGTTATCTGCACACGCACTGGGCGTCCGAGCCCGGTGTGGCCCGTCGGTTCGTGGAGAGGTGCCGGACGTCATGAGCAGCAAGCTGGTCGGAGTCGGGGTCGGTCCCGGTGACCCGGAGCTGGTGACCGTCAAGGGGGTCAACGCGCTGCGCGCGGCGGACGTCGTCGTCGTGCCCGTGATGGACAGCGGGGAGCGCGGGCGGGCCGAGGCGACCGTGCTGCACTACGTGCCTGAGGACAAGGTGGTCCGGGTGGTGTTCGCGCTGAACGAGCGGACCGACCGGGCGCGGCGGGAGGCGGCCTGGGACGTGGCCGGCACGCGGGTGGCCGGGCTGCTCGAACGGCACGGGTCGGTCGCCTTCGCCACCATCGGGGACCCGAACGTGTACTCGACGTTCACGTATCTCGCGCAGACGATCGCCGGTCTCGTACCGGGTGTCGTGCTGGAGACCGTGCCGGGGATCACCGCCATGCAGGACCTGGCGGCGCGCTCGGGCGCGGTGCTCACCGAGGGGACCGAGCCGCTGACGCTGGTGCCGGTGACGGCGGGTTCCGCCGTGCTGAAGGAGGCGCTGGCCGGGCCGGGGACCGTGGTGGCGTACAAGTTCGGGCGGCAGGCCGCCGAGGTCGCCGAGGCGCTGCGGGAGACGGGCCGGATCGGGGACGCCGTGTGGGGGTCCGCGCTCGGGCTGCCCGAGGAGTCGGTGCGGCCGGCCGGCGAGCTGGACGGGGAGCCGCTGCCGTACCTGTCCACGCTGATCGCTCCGCCGAGGCGCGAGGGCGGCCGGGGCGGGAAGCTGTGAGCCGGTACGCGGTCCGGGCCGGGCGGCAGGCCGGGAGCCGTCACGCGGGCCCGTCCGGGCAGAAGGCCGCCAGCCGTCACGCGGGTCCCTCCGGGCGGGAGGCCGGGAGCCGTCACGCGGGCCGGGCTGTGCGGTCAGCCGCCGGAGACGCCGACCACCAGCCAGATGAAGGCGGCGCCCGCCACCGTGCACAGCAGGGTGGAGCGGGCGGGGTGCTCGTGGTGGGCCTCGGGGAGGATCTCGGCGGCGGCGAGATAGAGCAGCACGCCGCCGAAGAGGCCGAGATAGCCGCCGAGCACCGGTTCGGGGATGTGGACGAACACGGTCGACAGCGCGCCCAGCAGGGGTGCGCAGGCGTCGGCCACGAGCATGCTTATCGCCCGGCGGCGCGCGTTGCCGTACAGGCTGGTGAGGGTGAAGGTGTTGAAGCCGTCGGCGAAGTCGTGCGCGATCACGGCGAGCGCGACGGAGGCGCCCATGCCGCCGCCCACCTGGAAGGCGGCGCCGATCGCCACGCCGTCCATGGCGCTGTGGCCGACCATCGCGGCGGCCGCCGTCAGGCCCACCTCGGGCGCGCGGTGGTTGTGCTCGGCGCCGCCGTGGGCGGCCTGCCGTGCGGCCAGGGTGCGCTCGACCAGATGGGCGAGCAGGAATCCGGCCACGAACAGCAGCAGCGCGGCGGGCACGCCGAAGACCTCGCGGTCGGCCGCGTGCAGGGCCTCCGGGAGCAGGTCGAGGCCGACCACACCGAGCATCAGACCGCCGGCCAGTCCCAGGACCAGGTGCCTGCGGTCGGTCACGCGCTGAGCCGTCCAGCCGCCGGCCAGCGTCATCAGGAACGCGCCGAGCGCGACGAAGACCGCCATAGGCCCCTTGCTATCCGATGGAGGCGCCTTCGCGCACATCCGGGGGCGCGCACACTCCCCCAGACCCTGACATTTCACTGATTCTGACTTGCGTTTCCCGTACGAGAGGACCCCTCCCATGGCCGATGCCCCCACCGGCAAGGTGACCTTCGTCGGTGCCGGCCCCGGCGCCGCCGACCTGCTGACCTTCCGTGCCGCGCGCGCGATCGCCGACGCCGACGTGGTGATCTGGGCGGCGAGCCTGGTCCAGGCGGAGGTCCTCGACCACGCGCGCGAGGGCGCGGAGATCCTGGACTCGGCCACCATGTCCCTGGAGGACGTCGTGGCCGTCTACCGGCGCGCCCTGGCCGAGGGGCTGAGGGTGGCGCGGATCCACTCCGGCGACCCGGCGCTGTGGGGCGGTACGCAGGAGCAGCTCGACCGGTGCGCCGAGATCGGGATCGACACCGAGGTCGTGCCCGGCGTCTCGTCCTTCTCCGCCGTCGCCGCGCTCGCGCGGCGAGAGCTGACCATCCCGGAGGTCGCCCAGTCCGTGGTGCTCACCCGGCTCGGCGGCGGCAAGACGCCGATGCCGCCCGGCGAGGAGGTGCGCGAGTTCGCCCGGCACGGCACCACCATGGCCGTCTTCCTGTCGGCGGCCCGCAGCGGGCAGCTGGTGCGGGAGCTGCTGGAGGGCGGCTACCCGACCGACACCCCGGTGGTCGTCGCGTACCAGGCGACCTGGCCGGAGGAACTGCTCGCACGGTGCACGATCGGCACGCTGGAGGAGACGGTCAAGGAGCACAAGCTCTGGAAGCACACGCTGTTCCTGGTGGGCCCGGCCCTGGACGCCAGCGGGACCCGGTCGCACCTGTACCACCCGGGGCACTTCCACGGGTACCGCAAGGCCGACCCGGAGGCCCGGCGGGCCCTGCGCGAGCAGCGGGCGAAGAGTTGATCACGGTCGTCGGCACGGGGACCGGCGCGGGCGCGCCGCCGCCGGCGGACGTCCTGGCGCGGGCCGCGCTGGTCGTCGGCGGGCGGCGGCACCTGGACGCCGCACCGCTGCCCGAGGGAGCGGAGCGCGTCGTGCTCGGGCCACTGGCCCCCGCCCTGGACACGATCGCGGAGTACGTCGGGAAGGAGCTGCCGGTGGTCGTGCTGGCCTCCGGCGACCCCGGCTTCTTCGGGGTGGTGCGGGCGCTGGCCGAGCGGTTCGGTCCCGGACGCCTCGACGTGCGGCCCGGGGTGTCGTCGGTGGCGGCCGCGTTCGCGCGGATCGGGCTGCCGTGGGACGACGCGGTCGTGGTGAGCGCGCACGGCCGGGACCCGCGCACGGCCGTCAACGTCTGCCGGGCGCATCCGAAGGTGGCGGTGCTGACCGGGCCCGGGGCCGGACCCGCCGAGCTGGGCGCCGCGCTGGGCGAGGGGCGGGTCCTGGTGGTCGCGAGCGCGCTCGGCGATCCCGAGCGCGAACGGGTGGAGCGGGTGACGCCCGCCGAGGCCGCCGCCCGGGACTGGGGCCCGGCGGTGAACGTGGTGCTGTGCCTGGACGGGGCGCGGGCGCTCGGCGCGGTGCGCACGGTCGCCGGGGCGGCGGCCGGCCCGGCGGCGTGGGCGCTGCCCGAGGAGGCGTTCGCCCACCGGGACTCGATGATCACCAAGTTCGAGGTGCGGGCGCTGGCGCTGGCCCGGCTCGGTCCGCGCGCGGGCGACCTGGTGTGGGACGTCGGCGCCGGTTCCGGGTCGGTGGCCGTGGAGTGCGCGCGGTTCGGCGCGGCGGTCGTCGCCGTCGAGCGCGCCCCGGACGGCGTGGAGCGGATCCGCGCCAACGCGGCCGCCCACGGGGTCGACGTGCGCGTGGTGCACGGCACGGCGCCCGGGGCGCTGTCCGGCCTCGCCGACGACCCCGACGCGGTGTTCGTCGGCGGTGGCGGCCGGGAACTGCCCGCCGTCGTCACCGCCTGCGCCCGGCGGGCGCGGCGGACGGTCGTCGTGGCCGTGGCCGCGCTCGACCGGGTACCGGCCGCGCGTGCGGCGCTGGCCGGTGCCGGGTTCGACTGCGACGGGGTGCTGCTGCAGTCCTCGCGCCTCGCGCCGCTGCCCGGGGACGTGACCCGGCTGGCGGCGACCAATCCGGTGTTCCTGCTGTGGGGCGTCAGAACCCCGGTGTCCAGTGAAGGAGTTGCTCAGTGATCGGCCTGATTTCCGCCACCGCGGCGGGGGCGGCGGCGCGGGACCGGCTGGCCTCGGCCTGGCCGGACCGCACGCGGGTGTACGACGGTCCCGTCGGGGAGTCCGTGCGGGCCGCGTTCGCGGAGTGCGACCGGCTGGTGTGCTTCCTCGCCACGGGCGCGGTGGTACGGCTGCTCGCGCCGCTGCTCGGCGACAAGGCGGCCGACCCGGGCGTGGTGTGCGTGGACGAGGGCGGCCGGTTCGCGGTGTCGCTGCTCGGCGGGCACGGCGGCGGGGCCAACGAACTCGCGCGTGAGGTCGGCGCGTTGCTGGGCGCCGAGCCGGTGGTGACCACCGCGACCGACGCGGTCGGGCTGCCGGGCCTGGACACCCTCGGGCTGCCGTACGAGGGCGCGGTGGCCGCGGTGTCCCGCGCCCTGCTGGACGGCGAGCCCGTGGCGCTCGACGCCGAGGTGGCGTGGCCGCTGCCGCCGCTGCCGTTCTCCGCGCGGGGCGAGTACACCGTCCGGCTCACCGACCGGGCCGTCGCGCCGGGCGAGCGCGAGGTGCTGCTCAGACCGCCGACCCTGGTGGTCGGGGTCGGCGCGTCCCGCGGCGCGCCGGCCGAGGAGGTCGTCGGCCTGGTCGAGGAGGCGCTGCGCGAGGCGGGCCTGAGCGCCCGGTCCGTCGCCGAACTCGCCACCGTGGACGCCAAGTCCGGCGAGCCGGGCGTCGTGGCCGCGGCGGAACGGCTCGGGGTGCCCCTGGTGACGTACTCCGCCGAGGAACTGGCGGCCGTCGAGGTGCCGAACCCCTCCGAAGCCCCCCTCGCTGCCGTCGGCACCCCGTCCGTGGCCGAGGCCGCCGCCCTGCTGCGCGGCGGTGAACTCCTCGTGCCCAAGCGCAAGTCGGAGCGCGCCGACGGGCAGCCGGCCATGGCGACCTGCGCCGTCGTACGGCGGCCCGGGCGCGGCCGGCTCGCGGTGGTCGGGCTCGGGCCGGGTGCCCGGGACCTGCTCACCCCGCGCGCCGCGGCGGAGCTGCGCCGGGCCTCCGTCCTGGTCGGACTCGACCAGTACGTCGACCAGATCCGCGACCTGCTGCGGCCCGGCACCCGGGTGCTGGAGTCGGGTCTGGGCGCCGAGGAGGAGCGGGCCCGCACGGCGGTCGCCGAGGCCCGTGCGGGGCACGCGGTGGCGCTGATCGGCAGCGGGGACGCGGGCGTGTACGCCATGGCCTCCCCGGCGCTCGCCGAGGCGTCCGACGACATCGACGTGGTCGGGGTGCCCGGGGTGACGGCCGCGCTGGCCGCCGGGGCGATCCTGGGCGCGCCGCTGGGCCACGACCACGTGTCGATCTCACTGTCCGACCTGCACACGCCGTGGGAGGTGATCGAGCGCCGGGTGCGCGCCGCGGCCGAGTCGGACCTCGTGGTCACCTTCTACAACCCGCGTTCCCGGGGCCGTGACTGGCAGCTCCCCAAGGCGCTGGCGATCCTCGCCGGGCACCGGGAGCCGCGGACGCCCGTCGGTGTCGTGCGCAACGCGTCGCGGCCGGACGGGTCGAGCCGGGTGACGACGCTCGGCGCCCTCGACCCGGCGACGGTCGACATGATGACGGTCGTGACCGTCGGCAACACGGCGACCCGGAACATCGCGGGGCGCATGGTGACCCCGCGCGGCTACCGCTGGCAGGGCGCCGGGGAGGAGGCCCGGTGAACCGGATCGTCCACCCCATCGAGCAGGAGTCCTACCGGCGGCTGCGGGCCCGGCTCGACACCTCCGGCTTCCCGCCGCTGACCCGGGCGGTGGTGGAGCGGGTCATCCACTCGGCCGCCGACCTGGAGTACGCGGACGATCTCGTCATGGCCGAGGAGGACCTGGTGAGGGCGCACGCCGCGCTGCACGCCGGGGCGCCGGTCGTCGTGGACGTCGAGATGGTCGGCGCCGGCATCACCCGCCGGGAGACCGTCTGCCGGCTCAAGGACGGTACGGCCGGACCCGGGCTGACGCGCTCGGCGCACGGGATCCGGCTCGCCTTCGAACAGGTCGGCCCGGGCGCCCTGTGGGTCATCGGCAACGCGCCGACCGCGCTGGAGGAGCTGCTGACCCTGGACGCCTCCCCCGCACTCGTCATCGGCCTGCCCGTCGGCTTCGTCGGCGCGGTCGAGTCCAAGGAGGCGCTGCGCGCGAGCGGACTGCCCGCCGTGAGCAACGTGTCCGAGAAGGGCGGCTCGGCGGTCGCCTCCGCCGCGCTCAACGCCCTGCTGTACCACCCCGTTTCACCTGAGGAGACCTCGTGACCACCCCGCCCGCCCTGCTCATCGCCGGCCACGGCACCCGTGACGACGCCGGAGCCGAGGCGTTCCGCGACTTCGTCCGGGAGCTGGGCCGCCGCCACCCCCAACTGCCCGTCGCGGGCGGCTTCATCGAGCTGTCCCCGCCGCCGCTCGGCGACGCCGTCGCCGAGCTGGTCGGACGGGGCGTGCGCCGGTTCGCGGCCGTACCGCTGATGCTGGTGTCCGCCGGGCACGCCAAGGGGGACATCCCGGCGGCGCTGGCCCGGGAGAAGGAGCGGCACCCGGGGATCTCGTACACCTACGGCCGTCCGCTGGGCCCCCACCCGGCGCTGCTGAACGTGCTGGAGCGGCGCCTGGACGAGGTGCTGGACGGTGCCGACCGGTCCGAGGTGACCGTGCTGCTGGTCGGGCGCGGCTCGACCGACCCGGACGCCAACGCCGAGGTGCACAAGGCGGCCCGGCTGCTGTGGGAGGGGCGCGGGTACGCCGGGGTCGAGACGGCCTTCGTGTCGCTCGCGGCGCCGGACGTGCCGAGCGGTCTCGACCGCTGCGCCAGGCTGGGGGCGCGGCGGATCGTCGTGCTGCCGTACTTCCTGTTCACCGGCATCCTGCCGGACCGGGTGCGGCGGCAGACCGAGGAGTGGGCGGCCGCCCACCCGGAGACCGAGGTGCGTTCGGCGGACGTCATCGGGCCCGAGCCGGAGCTGCTCGACCTGGTGATGGAGCGGTACGAGGAGGCCGTCCGCGGTGACCTGCGCATGAACTGCGACTCGTGCGTGTACCGGATCGCGCTGCCGGGCTTCGAGGACAAGGTGGGGCTGCCGCAGCAGCCGCACTTCCACCCGGACGACGACGGGCACCACCACGGGCACCACCCTCATGGGGGGCACTCGCACAGCCATGCGCACTGAGGACGACCGGGAGGCCTCGGGCACCGGGCACGATCTGCGCCACCACGGGGACGCCGAGGTGCGGGACGACGGGGCCGGACTGGTCGACCTCGCCGTCAACGTCCGCGCGGACACGCCTCCGCGCTGGCTGCGCGAGGAGATCTCCGGATCGCTGGCGTCGCTTGCGGCCTACCCGGACGGGCGGGCCGCGCGGGTCGCGGTGGCCGAGCGGCACGGACTGCCGGTGGAGCGGGTGCTGCTGACGGCGGGGGCGGCGGAGGCGTTCGTGCTGCTGGCGCGGGCGCTGAAGGTGCGCCGGCCGGTCGTGGTGCACCCGCAGTTCACGGAGCCGGAGGCGGCGTTGCGCGACGCGGGGCACACGGTGGACCGGGTGCTGCTGCGGGAGGCGGACGGCTTCCGGCTCGACCCGGCGGCGGTTCCCGAGGACGCGGATCTGGTGGTGGTCGGCAACCCGACGAACCCCACGTCGGTGCTGCACCCGGCCGGGACGATCGCCGGGCTCGCCCGGCCCGGGCGGACGCTGGTGGTCGACGAGGCGTTCATGGACGCGGTGCCGGGCGAGCGGGAGGCGCTGGCGGGGCGGACCGACGTGCCCGGTCTCGTCGTGCTGCGCAGCCTGACCAAGACGTGGGGTCTGGCCGGGCTGCGGATCGGGTACGTGCTGGCCGAGGCCGGGGTCGTCGCCGAGCTGGAGCGCGCCCAGCCGCTGTGGCCGGTGTCGACGCCGGCGCTGGTCGCGGCCCGTGCGTGCCTGGCGCCGCGCGCGCTGGCGGAGGCGGCGCACGCGGCCCACCGGACCGCCGCGGACCGCGCCCACCTGGTGGCCGGCCTGACCGGCCTCGCGGACCGCGGCGTGCGGGTGGTGTCCCCGGCCGAGGGCCCGTTCGTGCTGGTGCGCCTGCCGGACGCGGCCGCGCTGCGGCACCGGCTGCGGGACCTGGGCTACGCGGTGCGCCGCGGAGACACGTTCCCGGGCCTGGACGAAGGGTGGATCCGCATCGCCGTCCGCGACCGCGCCACGGCGACGGACTTCCTGCGCGCCCTGACGGCGGTGCTGCCTCAGGGGCCTCGGGGTCCCTGACGGGACCCTGCCCACGGGGCCCGGCGGCCCCCGCCGCCACGGCGATCCGCCCTCGACCGGCAGGGGCCCGGACCGGCGCCCGGCCCGGCGCCGCCGCCCGTACGGAGACGGCGATCCTGCCGTGGAGCCCCGAGGCCCCCGCGCGGGGCGCCGTGAGCCGACAGACCGTCACGCGGCCGGACGCCCACCCGCCCGGCCCTGCGGCCCTTTCGGCCCAGCCCCGACGCAAGCGCGCCGACGGCCGTCCCGCCGCAGCGGCCCCGGAGGAGACCCGCCCGACCACGCCTACGGGACGTAGCGGCCCCCGACACACCGCCGTCAGCCGACAGACCGTCACGCGGCCGGACGCCCACCCGCCCGGCCGTGGGGGCGTGGGGGTCAGCCTCGGCGGCGGCGGGCCACCGTCACCGCTCCGCCGCCCGCCAGGAGCAGGGCCAGCGCGCCGCCCGCGATGTACGGCGTGGCCGGGCTGCCGCCGGTCTCGGCGAGGTCGGCCTGTGTGCCCTGGGGCTTCACGTCGGGGGTCGGGGCGTGGCTCGGCACGTGCTTGGCGGGCACCGGGGCCTCGCAGGTCGCGGCGGCCAGAGTGACCGTTCCTTCCACGTCGGCCACGTTGAGCTTCAGCGGGTTGACCGAGACCTTGAGCCGCAGGGCCGTGGCGGCCGCCGTGCGGGACGTGGTCCGGTGCCGGGACAGGTCGAGCCGGACGTCGCCGACGCCGGGCACCTTCACCTCGGTGGGGCCGCCGGCGGTGAGCGTGACGCGCTTGCCGAGGACCGTGACGGCGCCCAGGACGTTCGCGGAGGCGACGGGCTCGTGCCCGGCCGCGCAGGTCGCCTTCGCGGTGACCGTGCCGACGTCGATCAGGGAGAGCAGGGGCAGGCCGGGGACGTGCACCCGGGCGTGCACGAGCCGGACCGACCCCTCGGCGAGCCTGCTGTTCGCGGTGGCCCTGGCGGAGGCCACCTGGGCGCCGAGGACGGTGAACGGCCTGCCGCCGTCGACGCCGTCGAGCCGCGCCGTCAGCGTGGTCCGCTCGGCGTCCGCCGGCGCCTTGACGTCGTTGAGGCTGACCGCGAGCGGGACGTTCACGGTCTTGTTGAGCAGGGAGACGTCGAGCCCCGTGCGGAGCACGACGGCGGAGGCGCGACCGTGACCGGTGGTCGCGTGCGCGGCGCCCGCGCCCAGGGCGGCGGGAGCCGCGGCGAGGGCCGTGACCGTCGCGACGGCGGCGAGACGGCGTGCGGGCATACGGAAGAAGTGGCTGTTCAAGGCGGTGGGACCCCCAGAAGAAACTTGCTTGGGACCCGTCAACTTTTACGCACTGTGGGTGAACGGTCAGCCATCCTGCGTTACTTCACTCCATCGTGGAGTTTCAGCACACCTCTTCGAATCCCCGGGCACAGACGTTCTGTTGCCCGCCCATTGCGCCCGCTCCACCCACTTCGCCTACGCCCCCTACTCGACGATGCGCCCGTTCAGCACCACCCGCCGCGGCGCCGCCAGCACGCGCACGTCGGCCCGGGGGTCGGACGCGTACACCACGAGGTCGGCCGGCGCGCCCTCCTCCAGGCCGGGACGGCCCAGCCAGGCGCGGGCGCCCCAGCTCGTGGCGGACAGCGCGGCGACCGGCGAGAGCCCCGCGGTGACCAGTTCGGCGACCTCGGCCGCCACCAGCCCGTGCGCGAGCGAGCCGCCCGCGTCCGTGCCGACGTACACCGGGATGCCGGCGTCGTGGGCGCCGCGCACCGTGTCGTAGCGGCGCTCGTGCAGCCGCCGCATGTGCGCCGACCAGCGCGGGTACTTGCGCTCGCCGCCCGCCGCCAGGTCCGGGAAGGTGGCGATGTTGACCAGCGTCGGGACGATCGCGACCCCGCGCTCGGCGAACAGCGGGACGAGGTCGTCCGTCAGCCCCGTGGCGTGCTCGATGCAGTCGATGCCCGCCTCGACGAGATCGCGCAGCGAGCTCTCGGCGAAGCAGTGCGCGGTGACCCGGGCGCCGAGCCGGTGGGCCTCGGCGATGGCCGCCTCGACGGCCTCGCGCGGCCAGCAGGCCGACAGGTCGCCGAGGTCGCGGTCGATCCAGTCGCCGACCAGCTTGACCCAGCCGTCCCCGCGCCGGGCCTCCTGGGCGACATAAGCGACGAGTTCGTCCGGCTCGATCTCGTGGGCGTAGTTGCGCATGTAGCGGCGGGTGCGGGCGATGTGCCGGCCGGCCCGGATGATCTTCGGGAGGTCGTCGCGCTCGTCGACCCAGCGGGTGTCGGAGGGCGAGCCGGCGTCCCGGATGAGCAGGGTGCCGGTCTCCCGGTCGGTCAGCGCCTGCTTCTCGGCGGTGTCCGCGTCGACCGGGCCCTCGGCGCCCAGCCCGACGTGGCAGTGCGCGTCGACCAGGCCGGGCAGCGCCCAGCCCTCGACCGTCCGCACGTCGCGGGCGGCGGCGGGGCGGTCGTAGGAGATCCGGCCCCCCACCACCCACAGTCCGTCGCGGACGTCCTCGGGCCCCGCCAGGACCCGCCCCTTCACGTGCAGCACCGGCTGTTCGCTCATGCACCGCACCTTAGTGAGCTACGCCCCGGGCTCGCCCACCTGGTCCGAGGTCTCCTCCTCCACCTCGGCCATCGCCGGGTCGAGCAGCCGGGACAGGAAGTGCCGGGTGCGCTCGTGCCGCGGGGCGCCGATCACCTGGTCGGGGCTGCCGTCCTCGACGACGACCCCGCCGTCCATGAAGACGACCCGGTCGGCCACCTCGCGCGCGAAGGTCATCTCGTGGGTCACGACCATCATGGTCATGCCCTCCTCGGCGAGCCCGCGCATCACCGCGAGCACGTCCCCGACGAGCTCCGGGTCGAGCGCGGAGGTCGGCTCGTCGAAGAGCATCACGTCCGGGCCCATGGCGAGCGCGCGGGCGATGGCCACCCGCTGCTGCTGGCCGCCCGACAGGGAGGCCGGGTAGGCGGCCGCCTTCTCCGCCAGGCCGACCCGGGCCAGGTTCTCGGCGGCGACCCGGGCGGCCTCCGCCCTGCCCCGGCCGAGCACCCTGCGCTGCGGCAGGGTGAGGTTCTCCGTCACCGTCAGGTGCGGGAAAAGGTTGAACTGCTGGAAGACCATGCCGATGCGCCGCCGCGCGGCGTCGATGTCGACGTCCGGGTCGGTGATCTCGGTGCCGCCGACGAAGACCTGGCCCTCGCTGGGCTCCTCCAGCAGGTTCACGCAGCGCAGCAGCGTCGACTTGCCGGAGCCGGAGGGGCCGATGACGCAGACCACCTCGCCCTGGTCGATCTCCAGGTCGATGCCGCGCAGGACGTGGTTGTCGCCGAAGGACTTGTGCAGGCCCTGGACGCGGATCTCGGGGCGGCTCACTTGATCTCCTCCTGGGCCCTGGCCTCCAGGCGGCGGGCGACGAAGCCGAGCGGGATGGTGACCAGCAGGTAGCACAGGCCGGCGACCAGGATCGGCGTGGAGTTGGCGGTGGTGCTCGCCAGGTCCCGGCCGAACTTGGACAGTTCCCGCTCCTCCAGGGTCACGCCGAGCAGCAGCACCAGCGAGGAGTCCTTGAAGAGCATGATCAGCTCGTTGGTGAGCGGCGGGAGGATGATCCGGAACGCCTGCGGGATGATGATGGAGACCATGGCCCGGGCGGGCGAGAAGCCCAGCGACCGGGCGGCCTCCGTCTGTCCCCTGGGCACCGCCTGGATGCCGGCGCGGAAGGTCTCCGCCATGTAGGCGGCGCCGATGAGGCCGAGACCGAGGGCGCCCTTGCCGTAGGTGCCGCCCGGGATCTCCGCGCCGGGGAAGGCCAGCGGCACGGCCACCGCGATGAAGACGAAGATCAGCAGGGCGGGCAGACCGCGGAAGACCTCGATGTAGACGCCGGCCACCCAGCGGTACGGCCCGACCGAGGACAGCCGCATCAGCGCGATGACCAGGCCGAGCAGCAGCCCGAGGAGGAAGCCGGACACCGTGTACAGGACGGTGTTCTTCAGCGCCAGCGTGAGCACGTCCGGCCACATCTGCCGGGCGATGCTTCCCTGCGCGAACTGGTTCTGCAGCCGGCCCCAGTCCGCCGAGACCGCCGCGGCGATCACGGCGGCGACGAACACGACGTACTGGATGCCGCGGGACAGCCGGCGCTTCTGGCGCCGGGTCAGTCCCTTCTTCTTCGGCCGGGGCCGTACGTCCGTGTCGGTCATGAGCCGGCGGGAGAGGCCACGGAGGCGTCGTACGGACCGATCCACTGCTCGTAGATCTTCTTGTAGGTGCCGTCGGCCTTGGCGTCCTTGAGAGCCTTGTCGATCGCCTCGCGCAGCGCCGTGTTGCCCTTCTTGACGGTGAAGCCGTACTGCTCACCGGTCTTGAGGTTGTCGACGACCTTGAACTTGTCGGCGTTGGCCTTGTCCTTCAGCCAGCCCTGGACGACCGGGTAGTCGATGACGACGGCCTGGACCTGTCCGGTGCGCAGTCCGTTGAGGACGGCGTCGGAGGACTCGAAGGAGACCGGGTCGAAGCCCTTGCTCTTGGCGTAGTCCTCGCCGGTGGTCTGCGCCTGCGCGCCGAGCTTCTTGCCCTTGGCCTTGACGTCGGCGAGCGAGTTGACCCCGCTGCTCTTGTCGACCAGGACGGCCTGGGTGGCCTCGAAGTACGGGTCGGAGAAGTCGACGTTCTTCTTGCGCTCGGGCGTGATCGTCATGCCGGCGGCGGCCAGGTCGCACTGCCCGGAGTTCAGGAAGGCGCCGGTCTTGAAGTTCTCGAAGGGCGTGTCGACGATCTGCTGCTTGACGCCCAGGTTCTTGGCGACGAGGTCGATGAGGGCGACGTCGAAGCCCTGCACCTTGCCGCCCACCTCCGACTGGAACGGCGGGTACGGCAGGTGGGTGCAGGTGGTGAGCTGACCGGCCTTGACGAGGTGGACCCCCTTGACGGTGGCACCGCCGCTCCCTCCGCCGTTCGAGGAGCAGCCGGCGGCCACGAGCACGAGTCCGGCGGTCGCGGTGGTGGCGGCCAGGAGGCGGGTCCGGCGCCCGGTGAGCGTTTTCATGGGGGGAGGTCTCCAGTGGGGGAAGAGTGGGTTCCGATTATAAGGAAGAGTTTGGGTCTCTCAAATCAAACCGATGGCTGTGGGGCCGTCCGACCTAAGATCGAGGGAGTCGACTCCCCGAGCACGAAGAGAGCACCGTCGTGACCCACCCCCTCCTCGACCTGCCCCCGCTGACCGCCGGACGGTTCGCCGCCATCGAGGACCGGGTGGCCCGGCTGCTGGCGACCCGGCAGGACGTGCTGATCACCCAGGGCGAGGCCCTGCTGCCGCTGGAGGGCGCGATCCGCGCGGCGGCCGGCCCCGGCACCGTCGCGCTGAACGTGATCACCGGCCCGTACGGGCAGACCTTCGGCGACTGGCTCCGGGACTCCGGCGCGACGGTCCACGACCTGGCGGTGCCCTTCCACACGGCGGTGACCGCCGCCCAGGTCCGGGAGGCGTTCGCCGAGCACCCGGAGATCGACTTCGTGTCCCTGGTGCACGCCGAGGCCGCGACCGGCAACACCAACCCGGTCGCGGAGATCGGCGCGGCGGTGCGCGAGCAGGGCGCGCTGTTCTACCTGGACGCGGTCGCCTCCGTGGGCGCCGAGCCCGTGCTGCCGGACGCGTGGGGGGTGGACCTGTGCGTGATCGGGGCCCAGAAGGCGATGGGCGGCCCGGCGGGCGTGTCGGCGATCTCGGTGAGCGAGCGGGCGTGGGCGCTCATGGCGGCCAACCCGCACGCCCCGCGCCGCTCCTACCTGTCCCTGCTCGACTGGAAGGAGCGGTGGATCGACGGCGGCCGCAAGGCGCTGCCGCACGCCCCCGCACAGCTGGAGATGCTGGCGCTCGACGCCTGCCTGGAGCGGATCGAGTCGGCGGGCGCCCAGGCGGTGATGGCGCGGCACGCCTCGGCCGCCGCGGCGACCCGGGCGGGCGTGACGGCACTGGGCGGGGGGCTGACGCCTTATGTGCACGAGGCGCGGGACGCGGCGCCGGTGGCCACGACCCTGCGGGCGCCCGCCGGGCACTCGGCCCGGGAGCTGGTCGCCCGGGCCCTGGCGAGCGACCCGGCACTGCCGCTGGCCGCCGGCGGCGGCGCCCTGGCCGAGGAGATGATCCGGGTGAACCACTACGGCCCCGACGCGACCCCGGCCGCGGTGCACGGCTCGCTGGCCGCCCTCGGCGCGGCCCTCGCCGAGCGGGGCGTCGACGCGGACCTCGCGGCGGCCCGCGTCGCCGTGGACGGCGCCTGGCGGTAGCCGCGGGTCCCCCGGGGACGTCACACGGAGCGGCCCGCGCCTTTCGCGCGGGCCGTTCTCGTTTCCGGACTCAGAATTCAAATTGGCTTCACAATTTCTGCGAATTCATCCGTCGATAGCTTCCCGTCTTCTTCTGCCCGCTTTTTGCGGAGCTAAACAATGAGGTTGCACAAGGCCCACTCGGGGCTTTTCGGGCTGTGACACACTCCACAGACGGCGAGTTCTGTCCTGATTTGCACCGTGACAATCAGGACATAGCGTCCAGTCGGCCACGTGAGGCACTCCAGCCACCCGTGCATTTTTCAATTTGCCTCGCTAAATTCGTGCCGCATGACTGCCGCACCAGCAGACCTTCTCATCGACCGACCCGCCATGGCCGACGGAGCCGCGCTCTGGCGTATAGCCAAGGATTCCGAAACCCTCGACCTGAACTCTTCGTACGCTTATCTGCTGTGGTGCCGGGACTACGCCGGCACCTCGGCCGTGGCGCGCGGCGCCGACGGCGAGCCCGTCGGTTTCGTCACCGGCTACGTGCGGCCCGACGACCCCACCACGCTGCTCGTCTGGCAGGTCGCCGTCGACGCCGCCCACCAGGGCCACGGCATCGCCGCCGCGCTGCTGGACGGGCTGGCCGCCCGGCTGACCGCCGACCGCGGCATCACCCGTCTCGAGACCACCATCAGTCCCGGGAACACCGCCTCCGAGCGCCTGTTCACGTCGTTCGCCGCCCGCCACGGCGCCGACCTGAGCCGTGAGGTGCTGTTCCCCGCAGGGCTCTTCCCGGACGGCCCGCACGATCCGGAAATCCTGTACCGCATCGGCCCGCTGACCCCCGCCACCGCGCACTGAGGAGCGATCCCACGTGACCATCACCCAGCCCGACCTGAGCGTCTTCGAGACCCTGGAGTCCGAGGTCCGCAGCTACTGCCGCGGCTGGCCCACCGTGTTCGACCGCGCGCAGGGCAGCCGGATGTACGACGAGGACGGCCATGCCTACCTCGACTTCTTCGCCGGGGCCGGCTCACTCAACTACGGCCACAACAACCCGGTGCTCAAACGGGCGCTGATCGACTACCTGCTGCGGGACGGCGTCACGCACGGCCTGGACATGTCGACCACGGCCAAACGGTCGTTCCTGCAGACCTTCCAGGACCTGGTGCTGCGCCCGCGCGACCTGCCCTACAAGGTCATGTTCCCGGGCCCCACCGGCACCAACGCGGTGGAGTCCGCGCTGAAGCTCGCCCGGAAGGTGAAGGGCCGGGAGGCGATCGTCTCCTTCACCAACGCCTTCCACGGCATGTCGCTCGGCTCCCTCGCGGTCACCGGCAACGCCTTCAAGCGGGCCGGCGCCGGCATCCCGCTGGTCCACGGCACGCCCATGCCGTTCGACAACTACTTCGACGGCCAGGTCCCGGACTTCCTGTGGTTCGAGCGGCTGCTGGAGGACCAGGGCTCCGGGCTCAACAAGCCGGCCGCCGTGATCGTGGAGACCGTGCAGGGCGAGGGCGGCATCAACGTCGCGCGCCCCGAGTGGCTGCGCGCGCTCGCCGACCTGTGCGAGCGGCAGGACATGCTGCTGATCGTCGACGACATCCAGATGGGCTGCGGCCGCACCGGCGCCTTCTTCTCCTTCGAGGAGGCCGGCGTCACGCCCGACATCGTCACCGTCTCCAAGTCCATCAGCGGCTACGGGCTGCCGATGTCGCTGTGCCTGTTCAAGCCCGAGCTCGACGTCTGGGAGCCGGGCGAGCACAACGGCACCTTCCGCGGCAACAACCCCGCCTTCGTCACCGCGACCGCGGCCCTGGAGACCTACTGGACCGACGGCTCCGCGATGGAGAAGCAGACCCGCACCCGGGGCGAGCAGGTCGAGCAGTCCCTGATCGCCATCACCGAGGAGAACCTGGCCGACGTGCGCGAGTACCGCGGCCGCGGTCTGGTGTGGGGTCTGGAGTTCCACGAGAAGGAGCGGGCCTCGCGGGTCGCCAAGCGCGCCTTCGAGCTCGGGCTGCTCATCGAGACCTCAGGTCCTGAGAGCGAGGTCGTCAAACTGCTCCCCGCTCTCACCATCACCGCCGACGAGCTGGACGAGGGTCTGAGCATCCTCGCCCGCGCCGTCCGCGAGACCGTCTGACACCACCACCGAGGAGGAAGCACAGCACCGTGATCGTCCGATCGTTCAAGGACATCGAAGGCACCGACCGGCACATCAAGTCGAAGTCCGGCACCTGGGAGAGCAAGCGGATCGTCCTCGCCAAGGAGCGGGTCGGCTTCTCCGTGCACGAGACCATCCTGTACGCCGGCACCACGACCGACATGTGGTACGCCAACCACATCGAGGCCGTCGTCTGCACCCGGGGCGAGGCCGAGCTGACCGACCGCGAGACCGGTCAGAGCTACACCATCACGCCCGGCACCATGTACCTCCTCAACGGGCACGAGCGGCACACGCTGCGGGTCAAGGAGGACTTCCACTGCATCTGCGTGTTCAACCCGCCCGTGACCGGACGGGAGGACCACGACGAGAACGGCGTCTACCCGCTGCTCACCGAGCCCGAGGAGGTGTGACACCCATGACCACCGTCACCGATCTCTACCCCAGCCGCGGCGCCGGCGAGGTGGCCGTCCCGCGCCAGGACCCGGTCGTCTGGGGCTCCCCGGACACGCCCGGCCCGATCGCCACGGCCGACCTGCAGACGTACGAGCGTGACGGCTTCCTGGCGATCGACCAGCTGATCACCCCCGGCGAGGTCGAGGTCTACCGGCGGGAGCTGGAGCGGCTGGTCGCCGACCCGGCGATCCGGGCCGACGAGCGCTCGATCGTCGAGCCGGCGTCGCAGGAGATCCGCTCGGTCTTCGAAGTGCACCGGATCAGCGAGGTGTTCGCGAAGCTGGTGCGTGACGAGCGGGTGGTCGGCCGCGCCCGGCAGATCCTCGGCTCGGACGTCTACGTCCACCAGTCCCGGATCAACGTCAAGCCGGGCTTCGGCGCCAGCGGCTTCTACTGGCACTCGGACTTCGAGACCTGGCACGCCGAGGACGGCCTGCCGAACATGCGCACGGTGTCCGTCTCGATCGCCCTGACCGAGAACTACGACACCAACGGCGGCCTGATGATCATGCCGGGCTCGCACCGCACGTTCCTCGGCTGCGCCGGCGAGACGCCTACGGACAACTACAAGAAGTCGCTGCAGATGCAGGACGCGGGCACGCCGTCCGACGAGGCGCTGACGAAGATGGCCGGCGAGTACGGCATCCGCCTCTTCACGGGCAAGGCCGGTTCGGCGACCTGGTTCGACTGCAACTGCATGCACGGCTCCGGCGACAACATCACGCCGTTCCCGCGCAGCAACGTGTTCATCGTGTTCAACAGCGTGGACAACGCGGCCGTGGAGCCGTTCGCCGCGCCGGTGCGGCGGCCGGAGTTCATCGGGGCGAGGGACTTCACCCCCGTGCGGTGACCTCCGGCACGACCGGGCCGGGGCCTCCTCGTGTGGGACGGGAGGCCCCGGCCCGGTCGTGTCAGCGGAACTGTCAGCGGGACAGTGCCGCCAGCAGGCGGTCCACGTCGGCGGGCGTGTTGTACAGGTGGAAGGCCGCGCGCAGCAGGCCCGCGCGGTCGGAGAGCTCGATGCCCGCCCTGCTCAGGTCCGGCTGGCGGGAGCCGAGTCCCGGCACCGAGACGATCGCCGAGCCGGGTGCGGGCACCGGCTCGTGCCCGAGGTCCGCGAGCCCGGCCCGGAACCGGTCGGCCAGGGCCACGGCGTGCGCGTGGACGGCGGACACCCCCAGCTCCTCGATCAGTTCGAGGGAGCGGCGCAGCCCGGCGTAGCTGAACAGGGCGTGGGTGAGGTCGAACCGCCGTGCGGAGCGGGCGAGTTCGGTGACCGGGCCGTAGCAGCTGTCCCACGGTGCCTCGCCCGCGACCCAACCGGCGAGCACCGGGGTCAGCCCGCCGAAGTCCTCGGGCACCGTGAGGAAGGCCGCCCCGTGCGGACCGAGCAGCCACTTGAAGGAGACGGTGGCGGTGAAGTCGTCCGCGCCGGCGTCCATGGGCAGCCAGCCGGCGGCCTGGGAGTGGTCGACGTAGGTGCGGGCGCCGTGCTCCCGGGCGGCCTCGCGCAGCGCGGCCAGGTCGGCGACGCGTCCGTCGGCGGACTGGGCGGCGCTGACCGCGACCAGGGCGGTGCCCGGACGGACGGACTCGGCGAGGCGCTCCAGCGGGACCGCGCGCACCTTCAGGTCGCCGCGGACGTGGAACGGGTTCAGCACGGAGGTGAAGTCGGCCTCGGCGGTCAGCACTTCGGCGCCCGCCGGCAGCGAGGCGGCGATCACCCCGGTGTGCGCGGCGACCGAGGCGCCCGCCGCGACGCGGTCGGCCGGGACCCCGGCGAGCCGGGCGTACGCGGCCCGGCAGGCCTCCACGTCCTCGAACAGCGGGGTCAACGGCCGGCCCGCGGCCCGCAGCAGCGCCGCCTCGTGCAGGGCGGCGACGGTGCGGGCCGGCAGCAGGCCGTTGCTCGCGGTGTTGAGATAGGTGCCGGCGGGGGCGAACTCGGCGCGGACGAGGCTCTCGAACGTGACCGTGGTCTCCGTGGTCTCCATGGGACCACTGTGCGGCTCAGCGAACCGGCCGTCCATTGCGCATTTTTACGCGGAACGTCTCAGGAACCCTTATACATCCGCGCCGACCTGCGGTTTCTCAGTGCTGGGGCACCGCGCACCCGTCCGGGCCGCAGGCCGTGCCGTCCTCGGCACCGCTCTGCTGGACGAGCTTCACCGGGGAGCGGTCGCCCCACGCCTGGGTCAGCGCCCGGGTGAAGACCTCGGCCGGCTGTGCGCCGGAGACGCCGTAGGCGCGGTCGAGGACGAAGAAGGGGACGCCGTTGGCGCCGAGCTCAGCGGCCTCGCGCTCGTCGGCGCGGACCTCGTCGGCGTAGGCGTCGGGGTCGGCGAGGACCGCGCGGACGGCGTCGGCGTCCAGGCCGGCCTCGACGGCCAGCTCCACCAGGCGCTCGTCGCCCTCGGTGAAGACGGACCGCTCCTCGGCGAAGTTGGCCCGGTAGAAGCCCTGGACGAGCTGGTCCTGCCTGCCGTGCTCCTTGGCGAGGTGCAGCAGCCGGTGCATGTCGAAGGTGTTGCCGTGGTCGCGGCCCCGGGTGCGGTAGTCCAGCCCCTCGGCGGCCGCCTGGGCCCCGAGGTTGTCCTCGCCGGCCTGGGCCTGCGCCTCGCTCATGCCGTACTTGCGGGTGAGCATGGTGATGACCGGCTGCACGTCGCCCTTGGCACGGCCGGGGTCCAGCTCGAAGGAGCGGTGCACCACCTCGACCTGGTCGCGGTGCGGGAAGGCGGCGAGCGCCTTGTCGAAACGGGCCTTACCGACATAGCACCAGGGACAGGCGATGTCCGTCCAGATCTCGACGCGCATGCTCTCGGCTCTTCTCCAGGTCGTACCGGGCCAGGACCCTCCTCGCCCAGTACGTGAACGTTCAAACAGCCGGGTTCATTCCCCTCGAAGTCGGCCCGGGGGACGCCGTCCGGGATCACCGATCATGGGACCGAGGGCGCGGGGGCGCCCGGTCCGGTTCCGCTGGGGCCCGGCCCGGCCGTCTCAGCTCCCGTCCCTGAGGTCGCTCGGCCAGGCGGGCCGGAACTCGATGTGGTCCCAGGTGACCACGCAGCCCTCGCCCAGCGGCGACTGGGCCATGAAGCCGACGAGGGCCGCTCCGGTCTCCTTCTCCCCGCCCAGGGTGAACAGCCGGACGAAGGTCCAGCGTGCGCCGTCCCGTGAGGCGTGGAAGGCGAAGGCCCGTCCGGTGCGGCTGACCCGCAGCCACACCGAACTACCCTGCACGGTGAAGGAGTTGGCGTCGTCGGAGTGTCCCCGGGTGACCACCGTGCAGACGGTGGGCACGTCCGGGGAGTACTCCAGGCAGAGCTTGGCCCAGGCCCGTTCGCCGACGTGGACGTAGAGCACGCCGGCGTCGAAGGACGCGTTGAACCCGACGGTGACGCGCGCGATGAGCTGGAAGTCGCCCTCGGGCGCCCCGAGCAGCCGGGGCGCGTCGGAGGCGGGATCCAGAGCCTCACCGGTGGGCGTGACGAACCGGTCCTGCCGGGGGCCGGCCCATCCGGTCAGCACGCCGTCCTCGTGGGACCAGTGGCCGTCGGGACCGTAGGTCCGCAGCGGGAAGGGGAGTTCGGGAAGCTCTGTGTCCATCGGCGGATTCTCCCAGAGGGGCCGAGGCCGTCCAGGGCCACTGCCGCGAGATGCTCTAGCGCTCCAGGACCTTGTTGAAGCGCCGCGGGAGCCCGAGCGGGTTGTCGTCGCGCAGTTCCTTCGGCAGCAGTGCCTCGGGCGCGTTCTGGTAGACGACCGGCCTGAGCCACCGTTCGATGGCGGTACCGCCCACGGAGGTGGACGTGGAGGTCGTGGCGGGGTACGGGCCGCCGTGGTGCTGCGCGGGTGCCACGGCCACTCCGGTCGGCCACCCGTTCACCAGCACCCGCCCTGCCAGCGGGGTCAGTTCGGCGAGGATCTCGGCGCCGCGGCCCCCGCCGGCGGCCTCCTCGCCGGAGAGGTGGACCGTCGCCGTCAGGTTGCCCGGCAGCCGCGACAGGACCGCCGTCGCCTCGCCCTCGTCCTCGTACCGCGCCACCACGGTGACCGGCCCGAAGCACTCCTCGAGCAGCAGGTCGTGGGCACCCTCCCCGGCCAGCCGGCTCGCCGGCACGGTGAGGAACCCGGCGCTGACCGTGTGCTCGCCGCCCGCGCCCGGCGTGACCGGCGCCTCCACCCCGGGCAGCCCGGCCCGCTCGGCGACGCCCGCGACGAAGTTGTCCCGCATGCGGTGGTCGAGCAGGACGCCCGCGCCGGTGCCGCCGACGGCGTCCGCGAGCGCCTTGACGAGTCCGTCGCCCGCGGCGCCGGACGGCACCAGCACCAGGCCCGGCTTGACGCAGAACTGGCCGACGCCCAGGGTCATGGACCCGGCGAGCCCGGACCCGATCGCCTCCGCGCGCTCGGCGGCCGCCGCCTCGGTGACCACGACCGGGTTCAGCGAGCCCAGCTCGCCGTGGAACGGGATCGGCACCGGCCGCGCCGCGGCCGCGTCGAACAGGGCGCGTCCGCCGCGCACCGAGCCGGTGAAGCCGGCGGCGGCCACCAGCGGGTGCCGGATCAGTTCGACGCCCGCCCCGAAGCCGTGCACCAGGCCGACGACGCCCTCGGGGACGCCGTGCTCGGCGGCGGCCCGGCGCAGCACCACGGCGACCAGCTCGGACAGGGCCGGGTGGTCGGGGTGGGCCTTGACGACGACCGGGCAGCCCGCGGCCAGCGCGCTCGCGGTGTCCCCGCCGGCCACCGAGAAGGCGAAGGGGAAGTTGGAGGCGGAGTAGACGGCCACCACACCGAGCGGCACCTTGTAGCGGCGCAGGTCGGGGACGGGCGGGGTGGCGGTGTCGTCGGGGTGGTCGATGATGACGTCCAGGAAGGCGCCCTCGTCGACCATGTCCGCGAAGGCCCGCAACTGGTAGGTGGTCCGGGCGAGTTCGCCGGTCAGCCGGACCGGTCCGAGGGCGGTCTCGGCGTCGGCGGTCTCCACCAGGCCGTCCTTGGCCGCGTCCAGGCCGGCGGCGGCCGAGCGGAGCAAGGCGGAGCGGACGGCGCGGTCGGCGAGGGCCCCGCGCGCGGCGTGCGCCGCCCGGACGGCCGCGTCCACCTCCTGGGCCGTGGCCTCCACCGCAACCTGCTCGCGCTGCTTCCCGGTGCGCGGGTCGACACTCCAGACTGGTGCTGCTGCCACCGCGGGTCCCTCCAAGTAAGGCCGCATTCCCTGGGTCAACATCAGCCGCGTTCGATATACTGAACACTGTCTCTGATGATGAATTCGCTGCTCGGAGACTATATATCTAGGTCCTCGTCGAACGAAGGGGTCAGGGGCGATGTCGGCAGCCGAGACAGGCGGCGGGGCGCAGGTCAAGTCCGCGGTACGGACCGTTGAATTGCTCGAGTACTTCGCCGGCAAGCCCGGCATGCACTCGCTCGCGGCCGTCCAGGAGGCCGTGGGCTACCCGAAGTCCAGCCTCTACATGCTCCTGCGCACGCTCGTGGAGCTGGGCTGGGTGGAGACGGACGCCACGGGGACGCGGTACGGCATCGGCGTGCGGGCGCTGCTGGTGGGCACGTCGTACATCGACGGCGACGAGGTGGTCGCGGCGGCCCGGCCGACGCTCGACCGGCTCTCCGACGACACCACGGAGACCATCCACCTCGCGCGCCTCGACGGCACGAACGTGGTCTACCTGGCCACCCGCCAGTCGCAGCACTACCTGCGGCCCTTCACCCGGGTCGGGCGGCGGCTGCCCGCCCACTCCACCTCGCTGGGCAAGGCGCTGCTCGCCACGCACACCGACGAGCAGGTCCGCAAGCTGCTGCCGGAGACGCTCCCCGCCCTCACCGAGCACACGATCACCGACCGCGAGAAGCTGATCGAGGAGCTGCACCAGGTCCGCGAGCAGGGCTTCGCCGTCGACCGCGAGGAGAACACGCTGGGGCTGCGCTGCTTCGGGGTGGCGATCCCGTACCGCACCCCGGCCCGTGACGCCATCAGCTGCTCGGTCCCGGTGGCCCGGCTGACGCCCGCGCACGAACAGATGATCAAGGACGCGCTGTTCGACGCCCGGGACCGGCTGACCCTCGCGACACGGCGGCTCTAGGCGGCCCGGTCCGGGCCCGGACCGGCGCGTAGGCTCTCCCCCATGGAGATCGCGCTGCGTGCCGTCGAGGACAGTGATCTGCCGGTCTTCTTCCGGCAGATGAGCGACCCGGAGGCCCTGCGGATGGCCGCCTTCGGCCCGCAGGACCCCGCCGACCGCGGCGCCTTCGACGTCCGCTGGAAGCGCGTCAGGGACAGTTCCTTCCTGCTGCGCACGGTCCTCGCCGACGGCGTCGTGGTCGGCAGCGCGGGCGTCTACGGAGAGCCCGGCGAGCGCGAGGTGACGTACTGGATCGACCGGGCCTACTGGGGGCGCGGGGTGGCGACGGCGGCGCTGCGGGCCCTGCTCGTGGAGGTGCCCGAACGCCCGCTGTACGCCCGGGCCGCCGCCGACAACGCGGGCTCGCTGCGGGTGCTGGAGAAGTGCGGCTTCCAGGAGAGCGCGCGGGCCCGCGGGTACGCCAACGGGCGCGGCGCAGAGATCGACGAAGTGGTCCTGAGGCTGGAGGGCTGAAGGCCCCTCTCCCCCGCGCGGCGGAGACGGACCGTCCCGGGGCGGCCCGCCCGCGCCGGGCGCGCCCGTCACCTCCGGGTACCTCGCCGATCGGCCGCCGCCGGCGGCGGCCCTCGCCTACGCTGGGCGGATGACCGCCGGCCCGCTCGTCGCGCCCGCCGCCGCGCGCCACCCGGCGGACCGGCCCGCCGACGCACCGCGATGAGCGCGGGCGGTGCCGCCGGCCTGGGTCGGAAGGCTCACCGGGCGGGAGCGCGAGGTGCTCGGCACCTGGCCGGCGGCCTGACGAACGCCGAGACGGCCCGGCGCATGGAGGTCGGTGCCGCCACCGTGAAGTCGCACGTGGCGGCGGTGCCGGCGAAGACCGGCACCCGGGACCGGACCCAGGCGGTGATCGCCGCGTACGAGGCGGGCTTCCTGAACGTGCGATGAGAAAGGGCGCGCGCGGGAACGATCACCCCCCTTTCACTCGTCCTTCCGGACGGGATGAACAAGACGATCAGGCGGGCGTCCGTCTTCGCGCTGCTGCTCGTGCTCGCTCTGCTGGTCAGGGCGACCTGGGTGCAGTTCTACGACGGCAAGGCCCTCGCGGAAGACAACGACAACCGGCGGAACGCGATCGAGACCTACTCACGGCCGCTGGGGAACATCATCGTGGCCGGGAACTCGATCACCGGCTCGGCGCGGACGAAGGGCGGCGACCTCGCGTACAAGCGGACGTACAAGACCGGCAGACTCTACGCGGCCGTGACGGGTTACGCCTCGCAGGCCTACGCCCCGACCCAGCTGGAGGGCATCTACGCGGACCTGCTCAACGGCACCGACACCCAGCTCAAGACCGTCATGGACACGGTCACCGGGGAGCGGGCCGAGCCGGGTGACGTGCTCACCACGATCGAACCGGCCGTCCAGAAGGCGGCCTACGACGCGCTCGGGAACAACAAGGGCGCGGCCGTCGCCCTCGACCCGAAGACCGGCCGGATCCTCGCGGTGGTCTCGACCCCCTCGTACGACCCCACGCAGCTCACCGACGCCAACACCGCGGGCGGGGCCTGGAAGCGGCTGCTCGCGGACAAGGACAAGCCGCTCACCAACCGGGCGCTGCGCCAGCCGCTGCCGCCCGGCTCCACGTTCAAGCTGGTCGTGGCCGCGGCCGCGCTGGAGGACGGGCTGTACAAGAACGTGGACGAGCCCACCGACAGCCCCGATCCGTACACGCTGCCCGGCACGTCGCAGGTGCTGACCAACGAGAACCGGTCGGCTCCCTGCAAGGACGCCCCGATCCGGGTCGCGCTGCGCTACTCCTGCAACAACGTCTTCGCCAGGATGGCGGTCCGGCTCGGCCAGGACAAGGTGCGGGCCATGGCCGAGAAGTTCGGCTTCGACGACGAGAAGCTGGACGTGCCGGTGCGGGCCAACGCCAGCGTGTACCCGGCGCACATGGACGACGCCCAGACCGGCCTCTCCGGCATCGGCCAGTTCGACGTGACCGCGACCCCGCTCCAGATGGCCATGGTGTCGGCGGCCATCGCCAACGACGGCAAGCTGGTCTCGCCGCACATGGTCTCGCGGATCACCGACAGCGGCGGCGACACGCTGAAGGACTACGACGACGGAGCGGACACGCGGCAGATCGTCAGCTCCGCTACTGCCGGGCAGCTGCGGTCGGCGATGGAGACGGTGGTGAAGGACGGCACCGGTACGAACGCGCAGATCGCCGGGGTGACGGTCGGCGGCAAGACCGGCACCGCGCAGCACGGCGAGAACAACAGCAAGACGCCGTACGCCTGGTTCACGTCCTACGGAAAGGCGGCGGGCGGCAAGGAGGTCGCCGTCGCGGTGATGGTCGAGCAGTCCGACGCGGCCCGGTCGGAGGTCAGCGGCAACGGGCTGGCGGCGCCGGTGGCCCGGGCGATGATGCGGGCGGCGCTCAAGTAGGTACCGGGCGCGGGGGGCGGTCCGCCGGGCCGCCCCCCGTCGCTCACCTGACCCCGAGGATCTGCTCCACCGGGTCGATCGCGAAGTAGACGAGGAACAGCGCCGAGACGCCCCACAGCAGCCAGTTGACCTCCCTGGCCCTGCCGAGGACCGTCTTGATGAGCACGTAGGACACGAAGCCCGCGCCGATGCCGTCGGTGATCGAGTAGGTGAAGGGCATCGCGGCGATGGTGAGGAACGCCGGGACGGCGATCTCGTACCGGTCCCAGTCGATGTGCTTCACATGGGTCATCATCAGGAAGCCCACCGCGATCAGCGCCGGCGCCGCCGCCTGCAGCGGGACGATCGTCAGCAGCGGGGTGAGGAAGAGGGCGAGGCCGAAGAGGCCGCCGGTGACCAGGTTGGCGAAGCCGGTGCGGGCTCCCTCGCCGACCCCGGCGGCGGACTCGATGTAGGCCGTGTTGGAGGAGGCGGAGCCGACACCGCCCGCGACGGCGGCGGCGCCGTCGATGAACAGCACCCGGCCGATGCCGGGCACCTGCCCCCGGTCGTCGAGCAGTCCGGCCTCGGCGCTGATGCCGACGATCGTGCCCATGGCGTCGAAGAAGTCGGACAGGATCAGGGTGAAGACCAGCAGGACGGCGGTGAGCACCCCGGCCTTGGCGAAGCCGCCGAACAGGCTGAAGTGGCCGACGAGACCGAAGTCCGGGGCGGCGACGATCCTGTCCGGGAGCCTGGGGGTGGTCAGGCCCCAGCTCCCGATGTCGGCGACGGCGTCGATGACGATCGCGACGACGGTCATCGTCACGATGCTGATGAGGATCGCGCCCTTCACCTTGCGGGCGAGCAGCGCGACGGTCAGCAGCACGCCGAGGCAGAAGACGAGGACCGGCCAGCCGGTGAGACGCCCGACGGCGCCGAGCTGCACGGGCACGGTGGTGTGCGCGGCGTCCGGGATCCGGCTGACGAACCCGGCGTCCACGAAGCCGATGAAGGCGATGAACAGGCCGATGCCGACGCCGATGGCCTGCTTGAGCTGCTGCGGGATCGCGTTCATGATCGCTTCCCGGAGTCCGGTGAGGACCAGCAGGCAGATGACGAGGCCCTCCAGGACCACCAGGCCCATCGCGTCGGGCCAGCTCATCAGCGGCGCGAGCTGGAAGGCGACGACGGCGTTGAGGCCGAGGCCCGCCGCGACGGCGAGCGGCAGGTTGCCGCCGACGCCCATGATGACGGTCATGACGCAGGCCACCAGCGCGGTGGCGGTGACCAGTTGGCCGGTGTCGAGGGAGTGGCCGAACTTGTCCTTGGCGCTGCCCAGGATGATCGGGTTCAGGACAAGGATGTAGGCCATGGTGAAGAACGTGGCGAGACCGCCGCGTATCTCCCGGCCGAAGGTGGAGCCCCGTTCGGTGATTCTGAAGTACCGGTCGAGGCCGTTCGTGGCGGGTGGCGCGGCACTCCGCCGCTGCTCCGCCTGCTGCGTCTCGGACATGGTCGAACTCCTCGTCGCCTGTGAGCCGATGGGCGCGTGCTGGCTGGATTGTTCCCCTGTCGCACCCGTTTCAGGTTTCCCCGGTGTGACGGAATCCCGGGCGACGCGCCGGCCCCCGCCGCGGCACGGTCGTGCCGGGACGGGGGCCGGGTGCGAGCGTCCGCTCGCCGGCGTACGGCTGACGTCAGGAGACGAAGTACGTCGGGTTCGGCAGCTTGTAGGTGCGGTCGGCGTGTCCGCCGTCGAGGTCCGAGTACTGGTCGCCGAAGTTGGCGACGATCTCGTACCCGAGGTCGTCCTCGATGTGCTTGCGGGTGCCGGCCTTGTACTGCACGGTGGTGCAGTTCCAGGTGCCGGGGGTGGCGCAGTCGCCCAGGTAGGCGGGCGGGTTGGCCTTGTCCTTGAGGAACATGTGGCCGGCGTCGAGGTTCACGTCGGCGCCGATCTTCTTCAGGTTGTCGACGGCGGCGGTGCGCTGCGCCTCGCTGAGACCGGAGTTGTAGAAGACCGTCACGCCCTTGGACGCGGCGTACCGGACCAGCTCGGGGCTGCCGAAGACGGCCGGGCGGTCGGCACGGTTCACGTAGTCGGCCCAGGTGGTGCCGTTGTACGTGTAGTTGTAGCGCTTCTCGTAGTCGAGGCTGAGCAGCAGCGTGTCGTCGATGTCGAAGACGACGGCCGGCTTCTCGCCGTGGTGGTGCGCCTTGCGCGCCGCCTTGTCGATGTAGCGGCGGGCGTCGGCGTCGATGCGCGCGAGGTCCTTGGCGTACGGGCTGTCCGGGGACGCCTGGTAGACGCCGTTGCTGTCGGCGGTGGTGCCGTAGTAGGTGTCGATGTCCTTCACCAGGAGCCCGATGTTGTAGGGCTCGTGGGTGGAGTTCGCGGTGGACTGGCCGGCCGTGGCCGCGCCGGCGCCGTACAGGGCGCCACCGGCGAGGGCGCAGGCGGCGGTGGCCGCCGCGATCCGATGTGATTTACGCATGACAGGTGTTCTACGCGCGTCACCAGGGGGAGCGCGAGACTCATTGCCCAATCGATATCAAGCCATCCCCGAACGGCTCGCGCTCCGGGGCGGGTACGGGCGTGCCGGAGCCACCGGTGCGTCAGCACTTCTGGCGTGGCGCCCAGTTGCCGGGCCGTGCCCGGGGACGGACCGCCGCCGTGTCGGCGCAGGCAGACGGCGGGGGTCGCGGGCCTCTCAGCCGGCGTACGGGTCCGGCACCTGGCCCGGGCGGGCGAGGAACTCGAAGTCGCAGCCGGTGTCGGCCTGGGTGATCTGTGCCTGGTGGAGGGCGCCGAAGCCGCGCTCGTACCGGGCGGGCGGCGGGGTCCAGGCGGCCCGGCGCCGCTCCAGTTCCGCGTCGTCCACGTGCAGGTGGAGGCTGCGGGCGTCGACGTCCAGGGTGATGAGGTCGCCGGTGCGCACCAGCGCGAGGGGCCCGCCGACGTACGACTCGGGCGCCACGTGCAGCACGCAGGCGCCGTAACTGGTGCCGCTCATCCGGGCGTCGGAGATCCGCACCATGTCCCGCACTCCTTGCTCGAGCAGGTGGCCCGGGATGGGCAGCATGCCGTACTCGGGCATGCCGGGGCCGCCCTTGGGTCCGGCGTTGCGCAGCACCAGCACGCTGTCGGCGGTGATGCCGAGGGCGGGGTCGTCGATGGTGCGCTGCATGGTCCGGTAGTCGTCGAAGACGACGGCGGGGCCGGTGTGCCGCAGCAGGCGGGGCTCGGCGGCGATGTGCTTGACGACGGCGCCGTCCGGGCAGAGGTTGCCCCGCAGGACGGCGACCCCGCCCTCGCTCGCGACCGGGTTGTCACGGGTGCGGATCACCGCGTCGTCGTGCACCCGCGCGCCGGCGAGCTGCTCGCGCAGGGTGTCGTGGGAGACCGTCGGCCGGTCGAGGTGGAGCAGGTCGGGGATGCGGGAGAGGAAGCCGGGCAGGCCGCCGGCGAAGTGGAAGTCCTCCATGAGGTGGCGCCGGCCGCCGGGCCGGACGTCGGCGAGGACCGGGACGGTGCGGGCGATGCGGTCGAAGTCGTCCAGGGTGAGTTTCACCCCCGCCCGGCCCGCCATGGCGATCAGGTGGATCACGGCGTTGGTGGAACCGCCGAGCCCGAGCACCGTGGTGACGGCGTCCTCGAAGGCCTCGCGGGTGAGGATGTCGCTCGGCCTGCGGTCGCGGTGGACCAGTGCGACGATCGTCAGGCCGGCCCGCGCGGCCATCCGGTCGTGCCCGGAGTCCACCGCCGGGATGCTGGACGCGCCCGGCACGGTCATCCCGAGCGCCTCGGCGGCCGCGGTGAGCGTCGACGCGGTGCCCATCGTCATGCAGTGGCCGGGCGAGCGGGCCAGTCCGCTCTCCAGTTCGGCCATCTCGCAGTCGCCGATGAGACCGGCCCGCCGGTCGTCCCAGTACTTCCACATGTCGGTGCCGGACCCCAGGACCTCGCCCCTCCAGTGGCCCGGGAGCATGGGCCCGGCCGGTACGAACACGGCGGGCAGGTCGACGGAGGCGGCGCCCATGAGCAGCGCGGGGGTCGACTTGTCGCAGCCGCCCATGAGCACCGCGCCGTCGACGGGGTAGGACCGCAGCAGTTCCTCGGTCTCCATGGCGAGCAGGTTGCGGTAGAGCATCGGGGTCGGCTTCTGGAAGGTCTCGCTGAGCGTGGAGACGGGGAACTCCAGCGGGAAGCCGCCCGCCTGCCACACCCCGCGCTTGACGGCCTGGGCCCGCTCGCGCAGGTGGACGTGGCAGGGGTTGATGTCGGACCAGGTGTTGAGGATCGCGACGACCGGCTTGCCGAGGTGTTCCTCGGGCAGGTAGCCGAGCTGGCGGGTGCGGGCGCGGTGGCTGAAGGAGCGCAGGCCGTCCGCGCCGTACCACTGGTGGCTCCGGAGCTCTTCCGGGCTCCTGCGGGGCGCGCTCACACCGGCCACCCGGCGGCGATCGCGGCGACCTCGGCGCGCCTTTCCTCGGGCAGCGGCCTGCTCGGCGGGCGGACGTCCCGGCGGCACAGGCCGAGCGCGGCGAGCGCCTCCTTGACGACGGTGACGTTGTCGGCGGAGCCGTGGGCGGCGCGCAGCTCCTCGAAGCGGCGGATCCGCTCCCAGACCCTCATGGCGGCCGGGTAGTCGCCGGAGCGCAGCGCGTCGAGCATGTTCCGCGGGACGGCCGGCGCGACGTTGACGAGTCCGGAGGTGAAGCCGGTGGCGCCGGCGGAGAAGTAGGAGGGGGCGTACGGCTCGGCGAGGCCGGCCACCCACACGAAGCGGTCCAGGCCCGCGTCCCGGGCGAAGGCCGCGAACCGGGCCGCGTCCGGGACGGCGTACTTCACGCCGATCACGTTGGGGCAGTGGTCGGCGAGTTCGGCGAGCCGGGCGCCGGTGAGCCGCGCGTCGCGGACGTAGGGGACGACGCCCAGCTCGGGCACGGCCTCGGCGATGGCCCGGTGGTAGTCGACCCAGCCGGCGGCCGAGACGTAGGGGTGCACGGGCTGGTGGACCATCACCATCCCGGCGCCGAGGTCGCGGGCGTGCCGGGCGGAGCCGGTCGCGGTGGGCAGGTCGTGGCCCACGCCCACCAGGACCGCGGCGCGGTCGCCGGCCTCCTCGACGGTCAGCTCGGTGACCAGGCGGCGCTCCTCGGGGGTGAGGGCGTAGAACTCGCCGGTGTTGCCGTTGGGGGTGAGGGTCGTGATCCCGCCGTCGAGCAGACGGCGCAGCAGGGCCCGGTGGGTGTCACGCTCGACGGAGCCGTCCGCGGCGAAGGGGGTCACCGGAATGGCCACCACGTCGGCCAGGGCGGCCCGCTGAGCCTCGAACGTCACGCTGCTCATGAACGGCCTTCCGCTGGGTGGGGCTCGGGGAAAGCCCGCCGCACGAAGGACGCGATGTGGGCGTGCAGGGCGCCGGCCGCGCCGTCCGCGTCGCCGTCCAGGGCGAGCCGCAGGATCTCCCGGTGCTCGGCGGCCTCCCGCTCCCAGGAGGGGTCGGCGGCCCAGGCCACGGCGGAGACCAGCGCCGCCTGGTCGCGGACCTCGTCGAGCATCCGGCCGAGCAGCGGGTTGCCGCACGGCAGGTAGAGGGCGCGGTGGAACGCGCGGTTGGCGAGGGAGCGTTCGGCGGTGTCGGTGGCGGCGTCGGCCCGGGTGAGGGCCTCGCGGGCGGCGTCGAGGGGCGAGCCGCGCCGCACTGCCCGGCGCAGGGCCTCGGGCTCCAGCAGCAGGCGCACGTCGTAGACCTCGCGGGCCATGTCCGCGTCCACCATGCGCACCGTGACGCCCTTGTACTGGCTCAGCACGACCAGGCCCGTCCCGGCGAGGGTCTTGAGCGCCTCCCGCACGGGGGTCTTGGACACCCCGAACTGCGCGGCCAGCTCCGTCTCGACCAGGGCCTGTCCGGGGGGCAACTGCCCCGTCAGGATGCGGTGTCTGATCGCGTCCAGCACGAACTGCGTGCGGGACGGGATCGGGGTGGGCACAGAGGTCATGCGGCCCTCTCGGATCTCACGTATCGCGTCTCATATATGACGTACGAAGTACGACGCGGACGACCGTAGGAGGGTGACCGGGTTCCGTCAATGCCTCTGACAAAGGAAGCGGGCGGGGAATGTCCTTACCGGGCCCGGGAGTTGGCGGGCGGGCGGGTCAGAAGACGCGGACGGCGCCCTCGACGGCCGGGTGGGTCGGCCGGCCGCAGGCGGCCGCGGCGCGCCCGGTCGCCGCCTCCCTGGTGAGCGTCGGCCCGACATGGGTGACGAGCAGTTCCCGCACACGGGCGTCACGGGCGACGCGCCCGGCGTCCTCGGGGGTGAGATGGACCGGCCGGAGAGGCTCGTCTCCGCCGTGCGCGTCGAGGTCCGCCTCGCACAGGAACAGGTCGGCGCCGGTGGCGAGTTCGGTGAGCGCGGGGCAGGGGCCGCTGTCCCCCGAGTACGCCAGCACGCTGCCCTGGCACTCGGCGCGCAGACCGTACGCCTCGGTGTCGTGGACGACGGCGCGGCTGGTCAGGCGGAGGTTCCAGTGCCGGACGTCGTGTCCGTCGTACAGGTCACGGAAGTCGAGGACGGCCTTCAGGAAGTCCACGTCCGGGCGGCCGAAGAAGCCGGCCAGCCGCCGCGCGCAGTCCCGCGGGGCGTACACGGGGACAGGCGCGGGCGGGGTCATCCCGCCGAAGGCGAAGGCGTACGCGGCGGCCAGCAGGTCGGCGCTGTGGTCCGCGTGCAGGTGCGAGATCCAGATCGCCGTGAGCCGCGCGGGGTCCGTGTGCCGCTGCAACGCGGCGAACGTGCCCGGACCCGCGTCCACCCACACCTCGGCGCCCCCGCCGGAGACCAGGTACCCGGAGCAGGGCCGGTCGGGGCCGGGGTGCGGCGAGGCGGTGCCGAGAACGGTGAGCGTGAGCGGCATGGGAGTGAGGCTACCGACGCCGTCCGCCCGGATCGGGCGGATTCCCGCAAGCCGGGAGCGAAGGACCGGTCAGGTCTCCACCACGGCCGCGCAGTCGGGGCAGACCCGGGCGGCGTACTCGGGCGGGTACCAGGGGGTCTCGGGTTCCTCGGCGGACATCCGGCGGGCCTTCTCCATGGCGAAGGTGTCCTTGCCGCACAGGGTGCGGGGCCCGGCGGCGCCGGACCTGCCGGGGGCGGCGGGCGCGGCGTGCACCCGCCGGGGCACCCGTGCCGCGCTGGCCGCACCGGGGGACGCGGGGGCGCCGGCCGGGGCCGCGTGGCCGGCCGCCGGCTGGTCGAGTTCGTACACGACGACGATCTCGCTCATGCCTCCACCGTAGCCACGTTCGCCGCCGATCCGCTTGACGTGGGCGGAGGGTGTCGCAGGGGGGCGTCCGGCGGCTGCCCGGCCGGCCGGCGGGGTCACCGCACGGCCGACGGCGGGGTCACCGCACGGGCAGCGACGAGGTCACCGCACGGACGGCGGCGCCGGCCCAGGGCGACGCTCCGGGCCGCGGCCCGGCGGTGCCACGGCCGCCGGTCCGGGTGCTACGGCCGCCACCCCGGGTCCCGGCCGCTCAGGCCCACCGCGCGGTCGAGCGGCGGCGCGTCCTCGGGGACGGCGACCGGCGGCCCGAACGGGCTGTTCTCCGGCTGGGCGGCCGCGGCCCGGAGGAAGGCGAGGGAGGCGTCGAGAGCGGCCGGGTCGGGGGTGTACGGCAGGCCGGTCGCGCGGGCGAGGTCCCAGGCGTGGATCACCAGCTCGTCGGCGGCGATCGGGCCCGCGATCCCGGCCGGCAGGTCGATCCCGCCCGCCCGGGTCATGCCGGTCCAGGCGGCCGGGTCGCGCCAGGCGTCGGCGAGTTCGTCCAGCGCCTTGGGCAGTTCCTCGCGCCAGCCTGGGCCGATGTCCGGCACGGCGCTGTCCGGGCTGGTGTCGGTGGTGGCGCCGAGGTCCTTGCGCGCCGCGTCGCGGAAGGCGACGGACAGCCCGAGCAGATGACCCAGCAGGTTGCGTACCGCCAGGTCGGGACAGGGGGTGGGGGCCGAGAGCTGGTCGTCGGTCACGGCCTCGGCGAGTTGCGCCACGATCCGGGCCTGGGGGCCGAGATCGAGCAGGTGGTCGGACATGCCTGGCTCCTCGATGATTGCTGCGGTACCGGTACGGAAGGCTGACCGCGCGGCACGGGGAAACTCATCGGTCCGGCGCAAGCCCGCCGCCGCCGCCGTCCCGCGGCATAGGGCAGGTGCCCGATGTCCGCCCGCCCCCCTCAGACCCACGATGGGCGGGCATGACGACCTCCTCCACGGTGCCCCGCGTGCTGCGGGACCGCAACGCCGCGCTCTGGCTGACCGGCTCGCTGGTGTCCGCCTTCGGCACCTCCTCGCTGTGGCTGGCGTCGGGCGTGTGGGTCAAGGACCTCACCGGTTCGGACGGCCTGGCCGCGCTGTGCGTGTTCGCCCTGTGGGCGCCCACCGTGGCGGGCCCGGCGCTCGGGACGCTCGCCGACCGCTGCCGCCGCCGGCCCCTGCTCGTCGCCCTGAACCTGGGCCTGGCCGCCCTGCTGCCCACCCTCTTCGCCGTCCGCTCCCCCGGCCGTCTGTGGCTGCTGTTCACGGTGCTCTTCCTGTACGGCGCCGCCGGCGTCGTCCTCGACGCCGCCGAGTCGGCCCTGGTCGCCGCCGCCGTCGCCCCGGACCTGCTCGGTGACCTCAACGGGCTGCGCACGACGGTCACGGAGGGCATGAAGCTGGTCGCCCCGCTGACCGGGGCGGGCCTCTACGCGGTGGGCGGCGGCCCGGCCGTGGCCTGCCTCGACGCGGTCACCTTCGCCGCCGCCGCCGGGCTGTGTGCCCTGCTCCGGGTGGCGGAGGGGCGCCCGGTCCGCTCCGGTGCCGGCTGGTGGCGGGAGACGGCGGAGGGCGTGCGCCGCCTGTGGGGGCACCGGGGGCTGCGGCCACTGGTCGGCGCGGGCGGTACGACGATGCTGTGCGCCGCGCTGGGCAGCACGACGCTGTACGCCGTCGTCGATCGCCTCGGCCACTCCCCCGCCTATCTGGGCGTGCTGTACGCCGTCCAGGGGGCCGGCTCGGTGGCGGCCGGGCTGGTCTCGGGCCCGGCGCTGCGACGGCTGGGCGGGCCCCGGTTCGCGGCGGCCGGGATCGCGCTGACGGCGGCCGGGCTGGCGGCGCGCGCCGTTCCCTCGGACCCGGTGGTCCTGGTGTCGGGCGCGGCGGTCGGGCTGGGGCTGCCGTGCGTCCTGGTCGCCGCGCTCACCGCGGTGCAGCGGGAGACACCGGGGCCGCTGCTGGGCCGGGCGACCGCCACCGCGCACACGGTGCTGTTCACCCCGAACGTCGTCGGCCTCGCCGCCGGAGCCGCCCTGGCCGGACCGGCAGGCCCCGTGCCCCTGTGCCTGCTGACCGCCTCGGCACTCCTGCTGACGGCGGCCACCCTCACGGTTCACCGGCCGCCCCTCACCTCGCGCTCCGCGTCGAAGTCCCCGCCGGACGCCGGACGCCCGTGACATGGCAGCCCCCGTCGCGCCGCCCCAGGGGCACGCGCGCGGGCCGCGTCCGCGAGGGCCGCGCAGGGCGCCACGCCCCTTCCGCGCGCCCGGCGCGGCTCGTACCGCCGCGAGGTCACCGTCGGAAGCCGACCCTCGGGGCACAACTCCCGTCGCCCCACTCCCAAGACACGCGCGCGGGCCGCGTCCCCGGCGACCGCGCCGGGCGCCACCGCGCGACCGGCGACCGGCGACCGGCGACCGGCGACCGGCGACCGGGATCCTGCCCCCGTCCCCGCCCCCCCGTTTCAGCGCGCGGCCAGCGCCCCTCGTACCGCCGCGAGGTCGTCGTCGGACGCCAACCCCGCGTGGTAGAGCCGCAGTTCCGTCGCGCCCAGAGCGCGGGCGCGGGCCGCGTCGGCGGTGAGTGTGCCGCGGCTGCCGCCCATGCCGGCGACGACCGTGAGGTTGGCGGCCAGGACCGTGTCCGTGCGGGCCTGCTCGGCGAAGGGGGTCAGCAGGGACGGGCCGGCGGTGCACGGCACCACCACGCCGTCCGCCACGGAGAGGACGTGGGCCGGGTCGACGCCCGCGTTGGCGCCGCAGTGGTAGGGCACCGGGTCCGCGTGCAGCAGGACCTGGAAGCCGTCGGGGGCGGCCGCGCGCACGGCGGCGACGGCCTGCTCCTGGAGGGTGCGGGCGGTGGTGTCGCGCCACGCGCGCGTGGCGGCGGCCCGGTCCTCGCCGAGGAGCCTGCCGACCGTCGGCCAGCCCCCGTCGGCGGCGGCGCCGCGCCACAGCGGTTCGAGGGCGTCCCGTACGGCAGCCGTCAACTCGTCCGCGTCGAGGCCCTGTTCGCCGTACCCGGTCCGGCAGGCCGGGCAGAAGCAGAGCGACATCAGGTACTGCCCGGCGTCCCCGAGCCCGACCCCGGCGGTCTTGTCGTGGGCGTGCAGGTGCTGGAGGCCGTACCAGCCCAGCGACTCCAGTTCGGTGCCCCGCGCGCCGGGGCGCACGGCCGCCTCGGCGGCCAGGTCGACCAGGTACGCGCGCGTGGCGGGCTGGGCGATGCAGGGGGCCCACGGGTAGCGGTCGCCGTAGGCGTTGACGACGGAGGTGTCCGGATGTTCGGCGCCCATGCGGGAGTTGTGCGCGAGGACGACCCAGGTGTGCACCTCGAGACCGGCCGCGGCGAGCGCGCCGGCGGCCTCCCCGTAGGCGTCCCCGGGGGCCCAGCGGCCGGCCGGGTAGGGGCGCAGCCCGCGGCCCGCCCAGCGGTGACCGACCGGGTAGAGGACGGCCGCGTACTCGGCGGTGACGATGCGGTGGCGCGGGTGGCGGGGGGTGAGGGCGCGGGTGGAGTGGTAGGCGGAGGCCAGGGTCACCTGCTCGACGCCGAGGGCGGCGATGCGGGCGGGCGCCTCCGGGTCACCCACGACGTCCCAGGGGTAGACGAACGCCGACGCCTTCACGCGCCCCCCTCCAGCAGTGCGTGCCCGCGCTCGATCAGCCGGGCCAGCCGTTCGACGTGGTCCTCGGACGGTTCGTGCAGCGGCGGGCGGACCTCGCCGACGTCCTGGCCGCGCAGCCGTACGCCGGCCTTGACGAGCGCGACGGCGTAGCCGCGGCCCTGCGCGCGCAGTTCCACGAACGGGCGGTAGAAGCCGTCCAGGAGGCGGCGCACGGTGTCCTGGTCGCCGTCGGCCAGGGCCCGGTGGAAGGCGACGGCGATCTCGGGGGCGAAGCAGAAGACGGCGGAGGAGTACAGCGTGATGCCGAGGGCGCGGTAGGCGAGCTGGGTCTGCTCGGCGGTGGGCAGACCGTTGAAGTACAGGAAGTCGCCGGGGACCTCGGTGCGCACGGCGCTGACGATCCGCTGCAGGAGGTCCAGGTCGCCCAGGCCGTCCTTGAGGCCGACGACACCGTCGGTGCGGGCGAGGGCGACCGCGGTGGCCGGGGTGAGGACGGCGTTGTCCCGCTGGTAGACGATCACCGGCAGGGCGGTGGCCGCGGCGATCTCCCGGTAGTGCCGCAGCAGCCCCTCCTGGGGGGCGTGGACGAGGTAGGGCGGCATGGCGAGGAGTCCGTCGGCGCCCGCGTCCTCGGCGAGGCGCGCGTAGCGGACGGCGAGCGCGGTGCCGTACCCGGCGCCCGCGACCACCGGGACCCGCCCTCCCGTCGCCTCCACCGCCGCCCGGACGCAGGCTCCGAACTCCTCGGGCAGCAGCGCGTGGAACTCGCCGGTGCCGCAGCAGGCGAACACGGCGGCGGCGCCGTCCGCGACGCCCCGGCGCACATGGGCGCGGTAGACGTCGAGGTCCACGGTGCCGTCGGGGCCGTAGGCCGTGACGGGGAAGAACAGCGGCCCGCTCGGGTCGCGGAGCCGGGCGGCGAGAGGGGCTGGCGTCACGGGCGCTCCCTGTCGGTGCAGGTCATCGGTGCATGTGCCTGATCTGCGTCCATATTCATGAACGACGTCACGCTACGGGGCGCCCTCTGGGGCGGTCAAGCGGTCACACCGGCAACACCAGGGCCGATTCCGGCACGCCACGGCGCACTTGACCCGGCGCCCGGCCCTCTTTAGCGTGACCTTGCGTCTACGGATGTGAATATCCGCCACGCACGCGCCGCCGTCGGTACGGGACTCGCCGCGAGGACCGGCGCAGGACTTCGCAGACTTCGCAGGACTTCGCCCGGACAGCAAGGAGACCGAGGATGCCCGCTCCCCGCACCGTTCTGCTCACCGGCGCCGCCGGCGGCCTCGGCACGCTGATGCGGTCCCTGCTGCCGGAGTACGGCTACACGCTGCGCCTGTTCGACGTGCGGCCGGTCGAGGGCGCGCCGGACGCGATCACCGCCGACCTCGGCGACCGGGAGGCGCTGCGCGAGGCGGTGCGGGGCGTGGACGCGGTCCTGCACCTCGCGGGCATCTCCCTGGAGGCACCCTTCGAGAAGATCCTGCGGTCCAACATCGAGGGCACCTACCACCTGTACGAGGCCGCCCGCCTCGAAGGCGTGCCGCGGATCGTCTTCGCCTCCTCCAACCACGCCGTCGGCTTCACCCCCGCCCCGCGCCCGGGCGAGGCGCTGATCCCCGTCGACACCCCGCGCCGCCCGGACACCTTCTACGGCCTGTCCAAGTCGTTCGGCGAGGACCTGGCCCAGCTCTACTGGGACAAGCACGGTCTGGAGACCGTCTCGGTGCGGATCGGCTCCTGCTTCCCGGAGCCGACCAGCGTGCGCATGCTCTCGGTGTGGATGAGCCCGGCCGACGGCGCCCGCCTCTTCCACGCGGCCCTGACCGCCGACGGGGTCGGCCACACGGTCGTTCACGGCTCCTCGGCCAACACCCGCCTGTGGTGGGACCTGACGTCCGCGCGGGCCCTCGGCTACGAGCCGCGGGACGACTCCGAGCCGTACGCGGCCGAGCTGATCGCCGAACAGGGCGAGCTGGACCCGGACAATCCGGCCCACAGCCACCTGGGCGGCCACTTCGTGACCGACCCGCCCGTCTGGCCGTACTGAGGCAGTACCGAGGCACCTTCCGGACGGCCGGAAACGGCCGTCCACGCGGCGGGCGGGCACCGAACGGGCCCGCCCGCCGCCCTGTTCGGGCATCCGGGCCGCCCGCTCAGACGCGGCCGCGCACGGCCGCGCAGGTCCGAGCCGGGCACGGCGCACGGCGAACGGGCACACCCGGGCAGCATCGGGCCCGCAACAGACCTGGTCGGCGCCGCACCCCCGCTGTAGAAATTCCCCCAGGGCCCGAACGGGCAGCTCCGGCGGAAGAAGCGGGTGACGGCATGGGCGCCAGTACGGCGGAAGAGCGCCAGCGCGAGATCGTGCGCGCCGCGCGCGCCACCGGTTCGGTCGACGTCACGGCGCTCGCCGCCGTCCTGGGCGTGGCCAAGGAGACCATCCGGCGCGACCTGCGGGCGCTGGAGGACCACGGCCTGGTCCGGCGTACGCACGGCGGCGCCTACCCGGTGGAGAGCGCGGGTTTCGAGACGACGCTCGCCTTCCGCGCCACCAGTCACGTGCCCGAGAAACGCAGGATCGCGGCCGCCGCCGCCGAGCTGCTGGGCGACGCGGAGACCGTGTTCGTGGACGAGGGCTTCACCCCGCAGCTCATCGCCGAGGCGCTGCCGCCGGACCGGCCGCTGACCGTGGTCACCGCGTCCCTGCCGGTCGCGGGCGCCCTCGCCGAGGCCGAGCACACCCAGGTGCTGCTGCTCGGCGGGCGGGTCCGGGCCGGCACGCTGGCCACCGTCGACCACTGGACGACGAAGATGCTGGCCGGCTTCGTGGTCGACCTCGCCTACATCGGTGCCAACGGCATCTCCCGCGAACACGGCCTGACCACCCCGGACCCCGCGGTCAGCGAGGTCAAGGCGCAGGCCATCCGGTCCGCGCGGCGCACCGTCTTCGCGGGCACGCACACCAAGTTCGGGGCCGTCAGCTTCTGCCGGTTCGCCGAGGTCGGCGCGCTGGAGGCGATCGTGACGAGCACCCTGCTGCCGGCCGCCGAGGCCAACCGCTACTCCCTGCTGGGCCCGCAGGTCATCCGGGTCTGAACCGCCGCCCCAGCCCGCCCGCCCACTCGCGCCCGCTCGCGAGGGCCCCTTCCGTACCACCGCACCCTCCGCCCCGTCACACCCCGACCCGTCACACCCCGACCCGTCCCGTCCCGGTACCTCCATGTCCCGGGACCCTCAGCCCCCTACTGCACCTCCCCACACCTCCAACTCCCAGGAGCGATCGATGCGCACCCCGAGCCGACGGAGGCCGCGAGCCACGCTCGCCGCGGCCGCCGCTGGGACGCTGCTCGCCCCGCTGCTCTCCGGCTGCTGGGTCGGGGCCGGCGGGACCGGTTCCGGCGGCGACTCCATCAACGTGCTGATGGTCAACAACCCCCAGATGACCGAGCTGCAGAAGCTGACCGCCGCCCACTTCACCCGGGAGACCGGCATCAAGGTCAACTTCACGGTCCTGCCCGAGAACGACGTCCGCGACAAGATCAGCCAGGACTTCGCCAACCAGGCCGGCCAGTACGACGTGGCCACCCTGTCCAACTACGAGATACCGATCTACGCCCGCAACGGCTGGCTGCACGAGATGGACTCCTACGTCGGCCGGGACCCCGGCTACGACGAGCAGGACGTGCTGAAGCCAATGCGCCGCTCGCTGACCGGCGACGACGGCAGGCTCTACGGGCAGCCCTTCTACGGCGAGTCGTCCTTCCTGATGTACCGCAAGGACGTCTTCGCCGCGAAGGGCCTGAAGATGCCCGCCCGCCCGACCTGGCGGCAGGTGGCCGACCTCGCCGCGAAGACGGACGGCGCGCGCCCCGGCATGAAGGGCGTCTGCCTGCGCGGACTGCCCGGCTGGGGCGAGCTCATGGCCCCGCTCACCACCGTGGTGAACACCTTCGGCGGGACCTGGTTCGACAAGAACTGGAAGGCCCGCCTGGACTCCCCCGAGTTCGTGAAGGCGACGAAGTTCTACGTCGGCCTGGTCCGCGAGCACGGCGAGTCGGGCGCGGCCCAGTCCGGGTTCGCCGAGTGCCTCAACGACATGACCCAGGGCAAGGTCGCCATGTGGTACGACGCCACCTCGGCGGCGGGCCTGCTGGAGGCGGACAAGTCGCCGGTGCGGGGCAAGCTCGGCTACGCCCCCGCCCCCGTGGAGCGGACCCCGTCCTCCGGCTGGCTCTACACCTGGGCCTGGGGCATCCAGAAGGCCTCCCACAACCCCGACAAGGCGTGGAAGTTCGTCTCCTGGGCGTCCGGCAAGGGCTACGAGCGACTGGTCGGCGAGACCAGCGGCTGGCCGAACGTCCCGGCGGGCAAACGGGCCTCGACCTACACGAACGCCGACTACCGCACATCCGCCGCCGCCTTCCAGGAGATGACCCGGCGGGCGATCGAGAGCGCCCGCCCGGACGACCCCGGCGTGCAGCCGCGCCCCGCGCCCGGCATCCAGTTCGTCGGCATCCCCGAGTTCACCGACCTCGGCACCAAGGTCTCCCAGGAGATCAGCGCGGCCATCGCCGGGCGCCAGTCCACGGACGCGGCCCTGCGCAGGTCCCAGCAGCTCGCCGAGAAGATCTCCAAGGAGTACGAGGGACGATGACAGCGACGACGGCTCCCCTCGCGACCACCGCCGTACGCGCGGCGAAACAGCCCCCCGCCCGGCTGCGCGCCTGGGTCACCCGGGCCCCGCTGCTGCCGGCCCTGGTCTTCATGATCGTGGTGACCCAGCTGCCGTTCGTGGCCACGCTGGTGATCTCCTTCTTCGACTGGAACGCCCTCTATCCCAAGGCCCGCCGGTTCACCGGCCTCGCCAACTACCGCCAGGTGCTGACCGACGCGGACCTGCGCCACTCGGTGTGGACGACCGTGCTGCTCACGGTGGCGGTGGTGCTGGCCAGCCTGGTCCTGGGCCTCGTCCTGGCCCTGCTGCTGGACCGCAGGTTCCGCGGCCGGGGCATCGTCCGCACCCTGCTGATCGCGCCCTTCCTGGTGGTGCCGGTGGCCGCCGCCCTGCTCTGGAAGCATGTGCTGTACAACCCCGAATACGGCCTGCTCAACGGGTTGCTGCACTATGTGGGCGGCCCACAGCCCGACTGGATCTCGAACACCCCGCTGCTCGCGGTCGAGGCCTCGCTGGTGTGGCAGTGGACGCCGTTCATGATGCTGATCCTGCTCGCCGGGCTGCAGAGCCGGGACCAGCAGCAGATCGAGGCCGCGCGGGTCGACGGCGCGAGCGACTGGCAGATCTTCCGCCATCTGACCCTCCCCCACCTGCGCCGCTACCTGGAACTCGGCGCCCTGCTGGGGTCGGTCTACATCGTGCAGAACTTCGACGCGGTCTTCACCCTCACATCCGGCGGCCTGGGCACGGCGAACCTGCCCTACACCGTCTACCAGAGCTTCTACCAGGCCCACGAGAACGGCCTCGCCTCGGCCGCCGGCGTCCTGGTGGTCATCGGTTCCATCGTCATCGCGACCTTCGCCCTGCGCGTGGTGTCGTCCCTGTTCCGCGAGGAGGTGTCCCGCGCATGAGCGCAACGGCCGTACGGCGCAGGGCGCGCCGGGGGTCCGGTCTCGGCCTGGTGGCCTGGCTGGCCGGCGTCGTCTTCTTCCTGCCCGTCGCGTGGATGGCCCTGACGTCCTTCCACTCCGAGGCGGACGCGGCGACCAACCCGCCGTCCTTCACCGCCTCCCTCACCCTGGACGGCTACCGCGAGTTCTTCGGCACCGGCGGCGGCGCGAGCCCGTGGCCCGCGCTGATCAACTCCACGGTCGCGTCCGTGGCGTCCACGGTGTGCGTGCTGCTGCTCGCCCTGCCGGCGGCGTACGCGCTGTCGGTCCGGCCCGTGCGCAAGTGGACGAACGTGCTGTTCTTCTTCCTGTCCACGAAGATGCTGCCGGCCGTGGCGGGCCTGCTGCCGATCTACCTGTTCGCCAAGAACGCCGGGATGCTCGACAACATCTGGCTGCTGGTCGTCCTCTACACCTCCATGAACCTGCCGATCGCGGTGTGGATGATGCAGTCCTTCCTGGCCGAGGTGCCGGTGGCGGTCATCGAGGCGGCCCGGGTGGACGGCGCGTCCCTGCCGGTGATCCTCGCGCGCGTGGTGGCCCCGATCGCCCTGCCCGGCATCGCCGCCACCGCCCTGATCTGCTTCATCTTCAGCTGGAACGAGCTGCTGTTCGCCCGGGTCCTGACGGGTGTGGTCGCCGGGACCGCCCCCGTCTTCCTGACCGGCTTCATCACCAGCCAGGGCCTGTTCCTGGCCAAGGTGTGCGCCGCGTCGCTCGTCGTCTCCCTGCCGGTGCTCGCCGCGGGGTTCGCCGCCCAGGACAAGCTGGTCCAGGGCCTGTCGTTGGGAGCCGTGAAATGAAGGCCGCCGTCATCGAGTCCGTGGGCCGTGCCGTCGTCACCGAGGTCCCGGACCCCACGCCCGGGCCCCGCGAGGTCGTCGTCGAGGTCGCCGCCTGCGGTCTGTGCGGCACCGACCTGCACATCCTCCAGGGCGAGTTCGCGCCCGAGCTGCCGATCGTGCCCGGCCACGAGTTTGCGGGCACGGTGGTCGGGGTCGGCACCCAGGTCACCGAGGCCGCGGTCGGCGACCGGGTGGCGGTGGACCCCTCCCTGTACTGCCACGAGTGCCGCTACTGCCGTACCGGCCACAACAACCTGTGCGAGCGCTGGGCCGCGATCGGCGTGACCACGGCGGGCGGCGCGGCCCGGTACGCCGTCGCCCCGGTCGCCAACTGCGTGAAGCTGCCCGAGCACGTGCGCACCGAGGACGCGGCCCTGGTCGAGCCGCTGTCCTGCGCGGTGCGCGGCTACGACGTGCTGCGCGCACGCCTCGGCGCGCACGTGCTGGTCTACGGGTCCGGGACCATGGGCCTGATGATGCTCGAACTGGCCAAGCGCACCGGTGCGGCCAGTGTGGACGTGGTGGACGTCAACCCGGATCGGCTGGAGACGGCCCGCCGGCTCGGTGTCTCGGGCGCGGCGGCCGGCGCCGACGACCTGGACCGGCCGCAGGGCTGGGACGTGGTCGTGGACGCGACCGGCAACGCGGCGGCGATCCAGGACGGCCTGGGCCGGGTGGCCAAGGCGGGCACGTTCCTGCAGTTCGGGGTGGCCGACTACGCGACCCGGGTCACGATCGACCCGTACCGGATCTACAACCAGGAGATCACCATCACCGGCTCCATGGCGGTGCTGCACAGCTTCGAGCGGGCGGCCGAACTGTTCGCCGGCGGGGTGCTGGACCCCGAGGTGTTCATCAGCGACCGGATCCCGCTGGAGCGCTACCCCGAGGCGCTGGAGCAGTTCGCCGCCGGGGTGGGCCGCAAGATCGTGGTGGTGCCCTGAGCCGATCGGGGGACGCGGGGCCGCCGGGGTGTCGGTAAGGGAACGGTAAAGCGGTGTCGTTCGTTCACCCGGCATGACAGCTATGACCCCTGGCTCGAACATCCCTCTGCCGGCCGCACGCGTGACGGTGGACGTCGCCGCCCCGGTGCGGCTCGACGTGTCGGGCCTGCTGCTCACCGCCGACGGCAAGGTGCGCTCCGACGACGACTTCATCTTCTACAACCAGCCGGCCGGACCGGGCGTGACGTACACGTCCGGCGGCGGCTCGGCGCCCGACGCGATCACGGTGGACACCGCCGCCGTGCCGCCGGAGATCGAGAAGATCGTGGTCACGGCCAGCCCGGACGCGGCCGGCCAGACCTTCCAGGGCATCGAGCCGACCGCCACGGTCCGGGACGCCGACGGCGGTTCGGTCCTGGCCACCTTCACCCCGCCGCAGCTCGGCACCGAGACGGCGCTGGTGGTCGTGGAGATCTACCGCAGGGGCGGCGCCTGGAAGGCCCGGGCCGTCGGCCAGGGGTACGCGAACGGCCTCGCGGGCATCGCGACCGACTTCGGTGTCTCGGTGGAGGAGCCCGCCGCCCCCGCGGCCGCGCCGCGGCAGCCGGCCGCCCCGCCCGCGCCCGCCGCGCAGGCGCCCGCCGTTCCGGCCGCGCCGCCGGTTCCCGCCGCTCCCCCCGCCCCGGTGCCGGGCGCCGGGAAGGTCAACCTGGACAAGGGGCGGGTCAGCCTCCAGAAGAACCAGACGGTGTCCCTGGTCAAGGGCGGCCGCCCGCTGCTGTCCGTGGTGCAGATGGGCCTCGGCTGGGAGCCCGCCCACCGGGGCAGGGACATCGACCTGGACGCCTCGGTCATCGCCTACGGCCCGCAGCGCAACCCGGTCGACAGCTGCTACTTCGGCAAGCTGACGATCCTGAACGGCGCGATCAAGCACTCCGGTGACAACCTCACCGGCGAGGGCGGCGGCGACGACGAGATGATCATGGTGGACCTGGGGCGGATCCCCCAGGAGGTGACCGGTCTGGTCTTCACCGTGAACTCCTTCTCCGGGCAGAAGTTCACCGAGGTCGCCAAGGCGTACTGCCGGCTGCTGGACGCGGACACCGGAGAGGAGCTGGTCCGCTTCGACCTCACCAACGCCGAGCCGCAGACGGGCGTGATGATGGCCAAGCTCGTCCGGCAGTTCTCCGGCGAGTGGGACATGACGGCGCTGGGCGAGTTCGTGAAGGCCCGCACCGTGCGGAACATGGTCGATCCCGGAGCGCGGGCCCTCTAGGCGTGCGTCCGGCGGCCGGCGGCGCCCCCGTTCCCGCGGGGGCGCGCCCGGCTGCTCACGCTCCGGCGGCCGGGCGCAGTCCCTCGGTCAGCAGGGTCAGGTAGCGGCGGATCTCATGTCCCCGCCCGCCGGCCAGCTCCGACGCCGAGGCCACGCCGTGCGCCAGGCGCAGGACCTCGATCGGCTCGATGTCCGGGCGCAGGCTGCCGTCGCGCTGCGCAGCCTCCACCAGCCGCCGCGCCGCGTCCTTCAGCCGGGTGCCGCAGACCGTGTCCGCGGCGGAGCCGCCGTCGGAGACGGCCGAGCCCAGCAGCGCCTTCATGCCGCGCACCTGGATCGTGCCGACGCACACCTCGTGCAGCCACTCCGTCAGCGCCTCGCCCGGCGGCAGCCGTGCGGCGAACTCCCCGGCCCGGTCCGCCATGGCCTGCATCCGGTCCACGTACGCGGCCTCCAGCAGGTCCTGCCGGGTCGGGAAGTGGCGGTAGAGGGTGCCGGCGCCGACCCCGGCGCGCTTGGCGATGTCGTCGAGGGACGCGTTCTCCCCGTGCTCGGCGAAGGCCTCGGCCGCCACCGTCAGCAGCCGTTCGTAGTTGCGCCGGGCGTCCGCGCGCATGGGCCTGCCCTGCGGCATCCAGCTACTCCTCGCGCACCGGGGGTCTCGCGGGAATCGTATCGGCCCCCGGTCCCGCCGGCCGGTGCGCCGGCGGTCCGTACCCGTACCCGCCGCTGCCCGGGTCCTCCTCCCGGTGGCGGTGCACCGCGCCGGTGCCCAGGGCGACGGTGGCGCGTACCCGCATGGGCCCGTCACCGCGGCGGGACAGCAGCACGACCTCGGACACCCGGGCCCGGGCCGCCCCGAGCCGGGCGGCGCACTCGGCCGCGAGGTCCCGCGGGGCCCGGGTCCGCCCGAGCGAGAGGTGCGGGGTGAACCGGGGGAAGCGGTCCACGCAGGCGGGGAACGGCTCGGCGAGCACGCGCCGCAGTTCCGTCCAGGGCGCGACGCCGGCCGCCGCTGGGTCGAGCCACACGGTGGAGAAGGAGCGGTGGCCGAACGAGCGGACCCCGGCGAGCCGGGCGTCGAAGGGCGCGCACCGCGCCGCGGCGTCGGCCAGCAGCGGGAGCGCCGCCGGGAAGTCCTCCTCCGGTACGAAGCCGAAGACGAGGTTCACATGGGGCGGCCAGCGGCGGATCTGCGGGTCGTGCTCGGCCCGGACGTCCTGGACGGCGGGCCACAGCGCGGCCGGGGGCAGCCACGCCACGGCGGTCCGGGGCGTGGGTGCCGACTCCAGGCGGCCGGGCGGCGGACGGGACACCCCTCCATCATGGCCCGCCACCCGCCGGACAGGGGTGCGGCCCGCTCCGGCAGCGCGCCACACCCGGAGAGGTCAGCCGCGCTTCTGCCGCTTCCAGGGGCCGGTGACGGCGAGCATGATGCCCGGTTCCTGGATGTTGGCGAACAGGGTGCGGCCGTCGGGCGAGAAGGTGACGCCGGTGAACTCGCTGTACTCCGGTTCCTGCGCGGTGCCGATGTTCAGTTCGTTGCGGGCGATCGGGTAGGTGCGGCCGCTCTCGGTGGCGCCGAAGAGGTGCTGGACGCCCTCGCCGTCCTCGGCGATGACAAGGCCGCCGTACGGGGAGACGGTGATGTTGTCGGGGCCGTCGAAGGCGCCGTCCGCCGCGGGGTCGGGGTTGACGCCGAGGAGCACCTTGAGGGTCAGGGTGCGGCGCTTGGGGTCGTAGAACCAGACCTGGCCGTCGTGCTGGACAGGACTCTCCGCGCGGGCGTAGGAGGAGACGACGTAGGCGCCGCCGTCGCCCCACCACATGCCCTCCAGCTTGCGGGCGCGGGTGACCTGGCCGTCGGTGAACTGCTTGCGCACGGACGTGGTCCGGGCGTCACGGTCGGGGACGTCCACCCAGTCGACCCCGTACACGGTGCCGATGCGGGTCGCCCGCGAGAGGTCGTCGACGAACCTGCCGCCGGAGTCGAAGCACTTGAACGCCTGGAGCGCGCCGGCGTCGTCGGCGAGGGTGCGCAGCCTGCCGCGGCCGTGGCGGAATCCCTGCGGCGGGGTCCAGCGGTAGAGGAGGCCGTTGGGGCCCGAGGCGTCCTCGGTGAGGTAGAGGTGCCCGCGCTTGGGGTCGACGACGACGGCCTCGTGGGCGTAGCGGCCGAGCGCCTTGACCGGCTTGGGGTCGCGGTTGGCCCGGCGGTCCTCGGGGTCGACCTCGAAGACGTAGCCGTGGTCCTTGGTCATGCCGTTCTGGCCGGCCTTGTCCTCGGTCTCCTCGCAGGTCAGCCAGGTGCCCCACGGGGTGTTGCCGCCCGCGCAGTTGGTGGAGGTGCCGGCGACGCCGACCCACTCGGCGACCTGGTCGCGGCGGACCTCGACGACCGTGCAGCCACCGGCGGCGGCAGGATCGTAGACGAGGCCCTCGGTGAGCGGCACCGGGTGCTGCCAGCCGGCGCGGGGGCCCTTCAGCTCGTGGTTGTTGACGAGGAGGGTGGCGCCCCGGGGGCCGTCGAAGGTGGAGGTGCCGTCGTGGTTGGAGGGGGTGAACTCGCCCGACTCCAGCTTCGTCCGGCCGCTGTAGGTGATGATCCGGTACCGGAAGCCCTCGGGCAGGGCGAGGATGCCGGCCGGGTCCGGGACCAGGGGGCCGTAGCCGGGGCCGTGGTGTCCGTGCCCCTGTTCGCCCTCCGCGCTGTCGATCTCGGTGGCGGCGAGGGCGTTGGGCGCGGTGGCGAGGGCCCCGACGCTGCCCGCCAGCGCGATCCCGGCACCGGTGACCGCGGATGTCCTGGCGAAGTCCCTGCGAGTGAGCGACATGGTGTCTCCCTGTGACGGTGGGCACGTGCCGTGGCGGGTGGCGGGCCTCGGTTCGGCGCACACGCTCCCGCCGCTTGCTGAACGGGAGTTGAACGCCGTACTGCTTCCGGGGCCCCGGTTCCATGAACCCGTAGGCACGCCCTCCGGCCAACGGCGGGCACCGGCCATGTTCGCCCGGGTGCGGGCGGCCGGGTGCGGGCGGCCGGGTGCGGGCGGTCGCTCAGCCGCCCTGCTGGGACCGCGCCTTGAACGCGGCCTTCCGCGCCTCCTTCGCCACCTTCTTGTCCGGGTGCAGCCGGCCCATCGCCTCCAGGACGTCCGCGGTGGCGGGGTGGTCCACCCGCCAGGCGGCCGCGAAGAACCCGCTGTGCTGCTCGGCGAGCCCCTCCACCAGTGCCTGGAGTTCGTCGGAGTTGCCCTCGGCGGCCAGTTGGGCGGCCACCGTGTCGACGGTCAGCCAGAAGACCAGGTCCTGGGAGGGCGCCGGCACGCCGGAGGCGCCGCGCTCGCTCAGCCACACCCGGGCGAGTCCGCCGAGCTCCGGGTCGTCCAGCACCTCCCGCAGGGCCGGTTCGGCCTCCGTCCCGACCAGGGACAGCGCCTGCTGGCAGCGCAGCCTGCGCAAGGGGGCGCCGGCGTCCGCGCCGCGTGCCGCCGCGAGCAGGTCCCTGGCCGCGGCGAGCGGTTCACGCCGGCCGAGCCACTGCTCCGTCTCGGCCTGGGCGGCGGACTGCCCGAACCGGGCGGTGCCGTCGAGCAGGGCGTCGGCGCCCTTCTCGGCGAGTTCGCCGACCGCGGGGGCGTCGAGGCCGGCCTCCAGCAGCCGTACCCGCAGCCCGTACGCGCCGAGCGGGGTGAGCCGGACCAGGCCGTAGCGGGAGACGTCGGTGTCGTCGACCGGCGCGGCGGGCTCCTCGTCGGCGTCGGCCATGAGGTCCTCGTCCACCGGCCGGTACTCGACGAGGCCGATCGGCTCCAGTGTCCGGAACTGGTCGTCGAGGCGCATCATCGCGTCGGAGACCTGTTCCAGCACGTCGTTGGTGGGTTCGCCCATGTCGCTGGGGACGATCATCGAGGCGGCGAGGGCGGGCAGCGGCACGGGGGCCTGGCCGGGACCGTCCTCACTGACCGTCAGCAGGTAGAGGTTGCCGAGGACGCCGTCGAGGAACTCCGCCTCGGCCTCCGGGTCCCAGTCGAGTGACGTGAAATCGATCTCGCCGCCCTCGTCCATCGCGTCCATGAGGCCGTCCAGGTCCGGCACGCTCGCGTCCGCGACCACGGTCTCCAGGGCGCTGAGCCAGACGGTGAGCACGTCGTGCGGGGAGCCGCCGGTGAGCAGCGCGAGTTCCTCCCCGGCCGTCACCGTCCCGGCCTCCTCGTCGGTGATCTCGACCAGCCCGGCGTCCACCGCCACCCGCCACGCCTCGGCGGCGTACGCGGCGGCGTCGTCCCCGCTCAGGCCGAGGGTCCCGGCGGCGTCAGGCAGTTGTTCCTCGACCAGGCCGCCGCCGGCGTCCACCCGGGTCGCGGGACCGGCCCAGCGGGCGAGGCGGACGGCGCGGGAGAGCAACGGCGTGGACAGCGCGGCGCGCGCCAGCTCCGCTTCGGGGTGCAGCCGTACGGGCGGCAGGGGGGAGCTGTCTGACATCGGCTGGTTCTCCTCGGGCCGTGAAATCACTCAGCCGCTCAGCCTAGACGGATTTCCACCCATGCCGCCCGGTTCATCTCCCCGCCGGTCGCCGTACATGGCCGAAACCTTGACAACTCCGGGCGCCTGGCGGGAGATTGACGCGCGTAGAAGTTGGGGGGACAACTGTTCACTCGGCTCTATGCGTGTCACGGAGGGCCACGAGCCCGACACGCTCCCGTTCCACCCTCGTCCCGGCGCTCACGCACGTCCCCGGAGGGATCCCTTGCCGAGCAGGTCCACCGCGCGCCTCGCCGCGCTCACCGTCGCCGCCGTCTGTTCCGCCGCGTCGGCCGTCGTCCTCACGTCGCCCGCGCACGCCGACTCGGTGCGCATCCACGACATCCAGGGCACCACCCGTATATCCCCGCTGGCCGGCCAGAAGGTCGCCGACGTGCCCGGCATCGTGACGGCCACGCGCACCTACGGCTCGTCCAAGGGCTTCTGGATGCAGGACCCGACCCCGGACGACGACCCGGCCACCAGCGAAGGCGTGTTCGTCTTCACCAGCTCCACGCCCAAGGTCGCGGTCGGCGACTCCGTCACGGTGACCGGCACGGTCTCCGAGTTCGTCCCGGGCGGCGCCTCCTCCGGCAACCAGTCGGTGACGGAGGTGACCAAGCCGACGGTCACCACCGTCTCCACCGGCAACGCCGTCCCGGCGCCCACCGTGATCGACGCGGAGTCGGTCCCGGACGCCTACACCCCGGCCGGCGACACCGCCGCGGCCGGCTCCGTCAACGGCCTGACCCTGGACCCGTCGGCGTACGCCCTGGACTACTACGAGTCCCTGGAGGGCATGAACGTCCAGGTCGCCGACACCCGCGTGGTGACCCGCACCGACCCGTACAGCGAGCTGTGGGTCACGGTGAAGCCGCGGGAGCACCGCAACCATCGCGGCGGCACGGTCTACGGATCCTACGAGTCGCAGAACACCGGCCGGCTGCAGATCCAGTCGCTGGGCTCGACCGCCGCCTTCCCGAAGGCGAACGTCGGCGACACCCTGGAGGGCACCACCACCGGCCCGCTGGACTACAACCAGTTCGGCGGCTACACCCTGGTCGCGAGCAAGCTCGGCACGCTCACGAGCGGCGGCCTGGAGCGCGAGACCACGGCCAAGCAGTCCGCCCGCGAGCTGGCGGTGGCCACCTACAACGTCGAGAACCTCGACCCGTCGGACGCCACGTTCGACAAGCACGCCGCCGCGATCGTGAACAACCTTCAGTCGCCCGACATCGTGTCCCTGGAGGAGATCCAGGACGACAACGGCGCCACGGACGACGGCACCGTCGACGCGAGCGCGACCGTGAACAAGCTGATCGACGCGATCGTCGCGGCGGGCGGCCCGAAGTACGACTGGCGGTCGATCAACCCGGTCAACGACCAGGACGGCGGCGAGCCGGGCGGCAACATCCGCCAGGTCTTCCTGTTCAACCCGGAGCGGGTGTCCTTCGTGGACCGCGCGGGCGGCGACTCCACCACCGCGGTCGGCGTCACCAAGGTGCACGGCAAGGCGGAGCTCACGGCCTCCCCGGGCCGCATCGACCCGACGAACGCGGCCTGGACCAACAGCCGCAAGCCGCTGGCCGGCGAGTTCACCTTCCACGGCAAGACCGTGTTCGTGATCGGCAACCACCTCAACTCCAAGGGTGGCGACCAGGGTCTGACCTCGCAGTACCAGCCGCCGACGCGCAGCTCTGAGGTCCAGCGCCACGCGCAGGCGACCGAGGTGAACGCGTTCGTCAAGGACATCCTGTCCGTGCAGAAGAACGCGAACGTGATCGCGCTCGGCGACATGAACGACTTCGAGTTCTCCGAGACCGCGAAGATCATGGAGGGTGACGGCGAGCTGTGGTCGGCGATCAAGTCGCTGCCCCGGAGCGAGCGTTACACCTACGACTACCAGGGCAACGAGCAGGTCCTCGACCAGATCCTGATCAGCCCGTCGATCCGCCGCGGCTGCGACTTCGAGTACGACAGCGTGCACATCAACTCGGAGTTCAACGACCAGATCAGCGACCACGACCCGCAGGTGCTGCGGTTCCGCCCGTAGGTCTGCAGCTCCGCAGGGCTGTAGGTCCGCAGGGCTGTAGGTCCGCAGGGCTGTAGGTCCGCAGTCGGCGCCGACCGGGGCCGCCGGGCTCAGGGCCGGCCGAACACGTCGTTCAGCCAGTCCTGCCAGGCGGCCCCGTTCGCGTCGGCGTCGGCGTCCGGCGCGAAGTCGTGGACGCTGATGCCGAGCGGCGCGCCCCAGTGGCCGCGCCCGAAGAACCGGACGAGGGCATGGTCGGTGCGCAGTCCGATGAAGTACGGGTTGCGGTAGTCGAGCACGGCGTCCAGGGTCCGCCCGCCGGGCCCCCGGACGGTGGCCTTCGTGCCCGCGGCCGCGTCGTCCGGCAGGCCGAGCGCACGGGCCGCGGCGGCCAGCGCCCGCGGTGTCGCGGAGGCGGCGGGCCCGTTCAGCTGGGCGAAGGCGACCGGGCGGGGCGCGAAGTGCGTCAGGTACTCGCACAGGGTGTGCAGATAGAAGTTGGTGTGCTTGCTCGCGCCGTCGTACTGGTTGTTCCAGTCGTCGGTGAAGATGCCGCTGTGCACGTAGCGCACCCAGGCGCGGCGGCCCTCGTCGCGGGACTCGATCGTGTAGTCGAGCTGGTTGAGCGACTGGGTCGGGGAGCCGACGTCCTCGCTGCGGCTGGTGTAGCGGTGGGGCGGGTCCCAGGCGGTGACGGTGGACCCGAAGGGTCCCCTGCCGCCCTCCCGGGGCTCGGGCGGATCCATCGGCCACAGGTAGCCACCGCTGCCGGTGGTGACGGCGTCCCACACCTTCTCCGGCGGGACGTCGACCTCGAACTCGCGGACGATCTCGAATTCCTGGGGCATGGCGAAGCTCCTGCTCAGCTCTCGACGGACGGCTGGTCCTTGACCACGGGGTGCAGCGCGATCACGATCCGGTGGTCGCGGCCGCCCTCGGCGTCGGGGGCGTCGTACTTGCGGACGAGGGCGCTCACACCGGCGGTCAGCTCCTGCACGAAGGCCGCGCGGTCGGCGGCGGACGCGAAGCGGACCTGGCCGTCCAGGGCGTAGGTGGCCAGCGGCCTGCGGGCCCGGGCGGCACCGGTGATCAGGGTGCCGACGTCCCGTACCAGGCGGGCGCCGAGGGCGAGCAGCCAGCGCGCGGAGAGCTGGTCGCGGAAGCGGTCCGGGTCCGGCTGCACGGCGGGCAGGGCGGCCGGCGAGATGACGTACGACGCGGCGGTCGCGCGCATGAGCCGCTCGGTGACGTTGCCCTTGCGGCGCTCCCCGGCCAGTTCGACCAGGCCGTGCCGCTCCAGCGCCTTGAGGTGGTAGTTGACCTTCTGCCGGGGCAGGCCGACCCGGCCGGCCAGCATCGCGGCGGAGGCGGGTTCCGCGGCCAGTTCGGCGAGCAGCCGGGCCCGTATCGGGTCGAGCGATACGGCCGCCGCCTCGGGGTCCTCGATCACGGTGACGTCCAGCATGCGTCCACCCTCCCACCGAAAACTAAATCTGTCCAAGCAGACTTCGTTTTCGGTGGGAGGGTGGAGGAGGGGGCGGAGTGGGCGGAGTGGCGGGGGCCCAGGCCGGGGTGGACCGGCGCCTTGGCACCGCGGGCCGGCACCGGGGACCGACGTGCCCCGGGGGCTCGTGCCGCGGCCGGGCGCGGTCAGCGGTGGCGTCGGTGACGGCCCCGGCAGCGACCCGCCGACGGCTTCGGCACTGACCCGCCGACGGCATCGGTGGTGGCGTCAGCGTTGCCGCTGCCTGCGCCAGGCGAAGCCCGCCGCGACGGCGGCGGCACCCAGCACGCCCACGGCCGCGAGCGCGCCGGGGTGCCGCTTGCCCGAGCGCAGCGCCGCGCGGAACTGCTGCGGGAGGCCGTCCGGGCCGGAGCGGCCCGCGCGGGCGGCCCGGTCCTGCACCGCGTGCCCGGCGTGCGCGGCCTGGTCCTGCAGGACGTGCCCGGCGTGCGCCGCCCGGTCCTGGACCAGGTGCCCGGCGTGCGCCGCCCGGTCCTGGACGGCGTGGCCCGCGTGCCGGGCGCTCACCCGGAGCTGCACGGTCATGGCGCCGGCCTTGTCGCGCAGGTCGGCGGCCCGGGCGCGGGCCCGGCCCTTCACGTCGGCCTTGTCCATGAGCTGCGCGACGGTGTCGCCGAGCTGGCTCCTGGTGTGCTCGATCTGGCGCCGCAGCTCGTCGGGGCCCTTGGCGCCCGAGCCGTGCGGGATCCTGTGCGTCATCGATGTGCCCTTTCCCTGATCTCGTCGACGTCCGCCCTGACGCTGCCGAGCGTCTCCTCCGGGGTCGGCGGGGCGGCGCGGCGCAACTCGGCGCGCCCCGCCACGGCCAGCACACCGGCCACCGCGAAGTACACGGCGGCGACGATCAGCGCCGCCGCCCACACGGGCAGGGCCAGGGAGAGTGCGGCGGTGGCGGCGCCGGCCAGCACGATCAGGCCGACGTAGCCGACGGCGCCCGAGGCGCCCAGCAGTCCGCCGCCGCGCCCGGCCCGGCGTCCCTTCTCGGTCAGCTCCTCCTTGGCGAGGGCGACTTCCTGCCGCAGGAGCAGCGAGAGCTGTTCGGTGGCCCGGCCGACGAGTTCGCCCGTGGAGGGGCGCCCGTCGGCCGCGGGCCGTGCGTGCTGGGTCACGGTCACGGTGTCCGCCTCCTCTCCGTACGGAACATCCGGGTACCCCGGCCGCGGTGCGTCAGACCTGTTCCCGCCCCCCGGACCCGGCTTCGCCGAACCGGGCGAGTTGGGTCTGGAACCAGTCGAGCCTGGCCTGCAACAGGGCCGCTTCCGCGGTGAGTTCGGGCAGGCCCAGTTCTCCGTCGGCCGCCAACTCGGCCGCCGTCCCGGCCGGCAGAACAGCTTGGGCCGGGCCGCCCGCGACCACCCGCAGGCCCGCGCCGGCGAGCCGGGCGAAACCGGCGAGCGAGACGGACGTCCGCCCGCGGACACAGCCGGCGCACGCGGGGGCGAGGGCCCACCAGCCGGGTCTTCCCCAGCCCGCGTCGGCGAACGCGACGGCGCCGGCGCCGCAGCCGCACGGCCCGGCGGTCGCCGTGCGCACCCGCTGCCGGGCGTAACGGAACCCGCGCTCGAAGCGGATGTAGGCACCGAGCACGGAGACCTCGAGCAGAACGGTGTCCCGGTGCTCCGCCGTGCACCGCAGGGCCTCGGCGGCCGCACGCTCGTGCACGCAGTGGAAGCCGCAGTCGCACCGGCGCGCGGGCGGCCGGTGCCGGCGCCCGTAGACGCAGGCCGCGTCGGCGAGGACGCCGTACGGCAGCGCGCCACCCAGGGACACACCGGTGAACCCGGCCCGGGTGCCGTCCTGGGACAGCACCGGGTGGGCGATCTTGTATCCGGTCGGCGGCTCCGTGGGGCGTTCCACCGGGAGCCGCAGCCTCATCGGGCCGCCGGTACCTCTTCGCGGGCCGGTTCGGCCGGCGCGGTGCGGGTGATCTCCTCGGGGAGCGGCTGCTCCTCCTCGTGGACGGGTTGCCGCTCCTCGGCGACCCCGGTGGCCAGTGCCTTGCCGAGCTTCATGGTGCCTCCCATGACCGACGTAGATGACCCTCCGTGCCCATAGTGACCCATGAAGGGCCGAGTTGGACACAGGGCCTTCGGCCGTCCGCACCACAGATCAGCAGTGCTACGCAATATGCCGTAGAAGATTTAAGTGGAGCTACATCGTCGTCGCGCCGAGACTACCCCTATGACGAACCGACGCACACCCTTCGGCCGCACGCTCTGCGCGATGATCACCCCGTTCACCGGGGCGGGCGCCCTCGACCTGGAGGGGGCCGGGCGGCTGGCCGCGCGGCTGGTGGCGGCGGGCTGCGACGGCCTGGTGCTCAACGGCACCACGGGCGAGTCGCCGACCACCACCGACGCGGAGAAGGCGGACCTGGTGAGGGCCGTACGGGAGGCGGTCGGCGACGGGGTCCCGCTGGTGGCGGGGGTGGGGTCCGCGGACACCCGGCACACGGCCGGACTGGCACTGGCGGCCGGGAAGGCGGGGGCCGACGGGGTGCTGGTGGTGACCCCTTACTACAGCAGGCCGCCGCAGGAGGCGGTGGCGGCGCACTTCCGCGAGGTCGCCGACGCGAGCGAGCTGCCGGTGATGCTCTACGACATCCCGGGCCGCACCGGCACCCGGATCGAGCCGGAGACGATGATCCGCCTGGCCGCGCACCCGCGGATCGTGGCGGTCAAGGACTGCTCCTACGACTTCCTCGGCACCCAGAAGGTGCTGGCCGAGACGGAGCTGGCCTACTACGCGGGCTGCGACGAGCACCTGCTCGCGTTGTACGCCGTGGGCGCGGCCGGCTGCGTGAGCACGGTCGCCAACGCCGTGCCGGGCCATGTCGCCGCCGTCCTCGACGCCTTCGACGCGGCGGACACCGCCCGCGCGGCCGAACTCCAGTCGCGGCTCGTGCCGTTGATCGAGGCGACGACGGGCGCGGACCTGCCGGGCACGGTCACCGTCAAGGCGCTCCTCGGCGGACTCGGCCTGCCCGCGGGCCCGGTACGCGCACCACTGCTGCCCGCGGGGCGGGAGGCGGCCGAGAAGCTGCGGGCGCGGTACGAGACGCTGGTCGGCGGGGCGTGACCGGCGGCTGCCCCCGGCACCCTGGACAGTGACCCCCGACGGCCACCGGGCCCGCAGCCGTACGGTGCCGCCATGAGCCGCCCGCCGCTGTTCCTGGACGTCGACGGCCCCCTCAACCCGTTCGCGGCCCGGCCGGAGTGCCGCCCGGAGGGCTGCGCGACGATCAGGGCGTCGGTGCGCCCGGGCCGGCCCTGCGGGTCCGGCTGAAGATGCCGCCACCTGGCCTCGTGACACGCCCGTGACAGTCGGCAGACAGCGCCATGACCTCCCCACATCAAAATCGGATAAAGAGGGCGAACAAGCAGGAATGCGGCTATGCGGACACCCTGGCATCCCGGCACTCGCCCACTGCTTCCGAGGACGCGAGCAGCGACGACCGAGTCGACCGCCGAAGGACATCCCCATGAGCCTCATCCTCACCCCGCAGACCGCCGAAGCCCCCGCGCCCGAGCTGGCCCCGCGCGAGCGTGAGACCCTCCGGCACATCGCCGCCGGCCGCACCTACCTGCAGACGGCCCGCCACATGGGCCTCTCCAAGCACACGGTCGACGCCTACCTGCGCCGCATCCGGGCCAAGCTCGACATCACCACCACGGCGGAGCTGACGCGCCTGGCGATCTCCCTGGGGCTGTGAGGCGGCCCCCGGCGGTGAGGGGGCGAGGAAGACGTGAGGGCGGCCGCGGGGACGGCCGCCCTCATGCTGCGCGTGACCGGACGGGCGCCGGCATCCGGCCTCGCGGTGAGCGGAGTGTCAGTCCTCCAGACGGACCGGCATCAGGATCGAGAAGGTGCCCTCGTCGTCCAGCCGGCGGACCGCGATCGGCACGGTGGGGGTGTCGAGCTCGAGAACCAGCCGGTCCCGGCCCCCGGCGGCCAGCGCGTCCAGCAGGAAGTCACGGTTGACGGCGACGCGGTCCGGGTCCGTGTCACCGTCCGCGCAGAGGGTCACCGTGCCCCCGTCCCGCACGCTGAGCACGCTGAGGTCGGGCGCTCCGGCCCCTTCGGAACGGACGGGCCCGGTCTCCAGGGCCTTCCGGAACGCGGCGGCCTCGACGACGGCGCGGCGCCCTACGGCCTTGGGGAGGAGACGCCGGTAGTCGGGGAAGTCGTGGTCGGGACACTGGCCGCCCGCCTGCCTGTCCCCCACCTCCAGCGTCACGCGATCACCGTCGACGGACAGCCGGACAGGACCCTCACCGTCCAGCAGCGCCCGCATGGCGTCGACGAGCGGGGTGGGCACGACGGCCTGCACCCGGCCCTGGCCGTGCCCGGCGACTTCGGCGTACGCGACGGCCATGCGGTACCGGTCGGTGGCGACGAGATGGAGTGCCTCGCCCTCGATGTCGAACAGGACCCCGCCGAGCGAGGGCAGTTCGGGGTCGGTGCCGACGGCGAACCGGACGGCGTCCAGCGCGGCCGCGAGGTCGGCTGCGGCGCCGGGCATCCGGACGGCGGCGGTGCGGGGCGAGGTCATGGCGTTCTCCCGGTGATCGAGTAGTGCGCGGAGCGCGGAGAACTCGCCGCGGGCGTCGGACAGCCCTTGTTCGAGACGACCGAGGTGCGCCGTGAGCAGCTTCCGGACCAGACCGGTGTCCGCACCGGACCAGCTGGCCAGCACGAGCCGGATGTCCGGCAGCGGCATCCCGGCCCGGCGCAGGCGAGCCAGCAACCTGGCCTCCTCGAGCTGCCCGGGCTCGTACCAGCGGTATCCACTCACCGGATCCACCCAGGCCGGGACGAGCACACCGGCACGGTCGTAGAACCGCAGAGCGCTCACCCCCAGACCGCTGTCACGGCCCATCTCCCCGATGCTGCGCATGTCGTTCTCCACACCCGAACTCTGAACCCTGCACAAGGTCGAGGGTCAACGGTCCCCTGGGTCCGGCCGGCCGCCCCGGTTGGAGAAGATCTCACCCCAGGCACGCCAGGACGACGAGACAGCCGCAAAATGCCTGCGCAAGCGCCGCGTTGATGACTCATGATGCGTCCGTGACCTTCATGGCTGTCCGCGGAAGCGCCGAAGACGGACCGTACCGTTGTCCGTGCTGCGGTTTCGTCACCCTGTCCGAGCGCGGGGCGTTCGAGATCTGCAACGTCTGCTTCTGGGAGGACGACGGCCAGGACGAACACGACGCGAGCGACGTCCACGGCGGCCCGAACCACGACCTCAGCCTGCGACAGGCACGCCAGAACTTCGAGTCGATCGGGGCGTGCAGCGAGTATTGCGCCCAGTTCGTACGCGACCCGTTGCCCGAGGAACACCCGGACAGGAGCGAACGGTACGGCACGGGCACCCTGTACTCGTGGCCGTGAGATCCGTGGCCGACCGAGGGACCGCTGTCCTCGTCCCGTGTTGTTCGTCCAGTTAGGCAAGCCGGGCGTCCGTCGGCCGTTCCCTCCTTCCGGTAGGTCGGATCGAGGGACCCGAGGGCCGCGCCAAGTGCGGCGGCCACATCCCAACACGGGCACGGGGACCAACGGTATTCCCCAACGGTGCAGGTCGAAGACGCGTTGTGGCACCGAAAGAGGCCGGATCGCACGTTGCTGACTACGCGGGAGGGGCGTAAGGGTTCGCCTTGGACACCGGTGGGCCATCCCACCATGCCCCCGGTGGCGGGACGGGAACCCAGTCCGGGCCCCGGTGATCCAGCCACCACCTGCCGATGGTGTGGAACTTCTCCTCGAAGCTGCGATCCCAGTTGAGCGGCGCGGTGATCGGTGCCCGCAGGCGGGTACGGCGGCCGCCCGCTTCGTAGATCACGACGGTCCGGCTCCCGAAGAGAGACTCGATCTGGATGGCTTGGACGCTCGACCACGGGATGGTCCGGCGGCGGAGGTTGTGCACGAGGGCCGCGGATGGCGTGAGCGTGACCCCGAAGAGCCGGGAGGCGATCGGCAGAACACACCACACGAGCAGTTCTGAGACCAGAAAGAGGCCAGACGGTCCCCCGTCCAACCGGAACAGGACCTGGGAGGCCACGATGATGATGCCGGGCAGCATGGACAGCGCGCATTGGAGGGGCGTCAACCGGTACCGGATGCGCGCCGGCGGTACAGCTGCGACATGCGATTGCTCCATCGATCTGCGCCCCTCACTCGATGCAGCCAGTGGTGGCACGTCATCGCGGTGGCAGCATGGCGGACCAGGGGCGCCGTGTCCATCCGTCTGTGGGCCCGGCGCCGTGCCCCTACGGGGCACCGAGCAGAGAAGGGTCGGTCTTGCTATGCCTGCGGTCCTTCGGCATCTCTCCGGCTGGACACGACGTGCCGCGCGATCGTGGACAAGGCCAGCTCCCGATCGTCGTCCACGACAAGCCAGCCCTTGCCCAGGAGCGATTGCAGCAGTGGGCGGACCTCTTCGCCCAGTTCCTCCGCCAAGTCGTCATCCGTGAGGGAGAAGCCCTCCTGTACCCGGCTCGCCACGTGGAACACGACGGCTTCCTCCCCCGCGGTGATGTTGAAGTCCATGACGTGAAGGTATGCGAGCCCCGTGGCCGCAGCACGCCGATGGTGCCCGAAGCCGAGGCACCTACTCCCCCAGCAGACGGTGCCCTCCGATACGGTCCGAACCATGGTGAACGGCAACGGTGTGCCGGAGAAGGTGGCGTGGGTCCTGGTTCGGGACGACCGGGTATTGGTGACGCGTAGTCACGGCAGAGATCGCTTCTACTTCCCGGGCGGTCATCGTGAGCTGGGCGAGTCCGACGCAGAGACCCTGGTGCGGGAGATCGACGAAGAACTGCAGGCGACGATCGATCCCGGTTCCATGGTGCACTTCGGCACGTTCGAGATCGGCGAGGGCCATCCGGAGCACGGCCCCTTCAGGATGATCTGTTATACCGCCGATCACCGCGGTGAGCTGACCCCGTCGCGGGAGATCGCCGAGAAGGCGTGGTTCCGCTACGCCGATCGGGACCGGGTCTCGGCCGTCGACGCGATGGTCTTCGACGCACTGCACGAGGCCGCGCGGCTTTCCTGAACCCGTGACCGCTGAACAGCAGCGGAGTGCGGCAACCACCGTCACCGCAGCTGACCGCCAACACCCCCTCTTTTCCCGCTCCCGTGACCAACACGATTCACCGGGGAGCTGACGCATGGCCGGGTACGGAGATCACTAGCCCTACCGGCACTCGCCGCAGCCGTCGCCGTCAGTCAGGCGGGATCGTCATGGCAACCGCCACAGTGGGAGCGGTAGCTGGGCCGTCCGGAGCGGACCACCTGACCACGAGTCCTCCGGGCGCCCGGGACAGTCCTGCCGCCTACCGTCGCCCGTAGCTGAACCAGGCGGCGCCCTTCCGGGCCGTCCTGGGGCCGTGGAAGGGCGCTCAATGGTGACCGACGTCGACAGGTGCCGACAGCTCGGCAGCAGGTCAGAGCGGTGATCGGTGAGGCGGCCGCAGGTCATGGCCGCCCCTGATCAGTTGTGGCTGTGCAGGATGTCGTTCAGTCCGCCCCACACCGCGTTGTTCGGCCGGGCCTCCACCACGCCCGTGACCGAGTTGCGGCGGAAGAGGATGTTGGAGGCGCCGCTGAGGTCGCGGGCCTTGACGATCTGGCCGTCGGGCATCGTCACGCGGGTGCCCGCGGTGACGTAGAGGCCCGCCTCGATGACGCACTCGTCGCCGAGCGCGATGCCGACGCCCGCCTCGGCGCCGATCAGGCAGCGCTCGCCGATCGAGATGATCACGTTGCCGCCGCCGGACAGCGTGCCCATGGTGGAGGCGCCGCCGCCGATGTCGGAGCCGTTGCCGACCACGACGCCCGCGGAGATGCGGCCCTCGACCATGGAGGTGCCCAGCGTGCCGGCGTTGAAGTTGACGAAGCCCTCGTGCATGACCGTGGTGCCCTCGGCGAGGTGGGCGCCGAGGCGGACCCGGTCGGCGTCGGCGATCCGCACGCCCTTGGGGGCGACGTAGTCCGTCATGCGCGGGAACTTGTCGATCGAGGTGACCTGGAGGTGCAGGCCCTCGGCGCGGACGTTCAGCCGCACCTTCTCGATGTCGTCCACGGCGACCGGGCCGAGCGAGGTCCAGGCGACGTTGGCCAGGTGGCCGAAGATGCCGTCGAGGCTCTGGCCGTGCGGCTTGACCAGGCGGTGCGAGAGCAGGTGCAGCCGCAGGTAGACGTCGTGCGCGTCGATCGGCTTCTCGTCGAGCGAGGCGATGACCGTGCGGACCGCGACCACCTCGACGCCACGGCGGGCGTCCGGGCCGATCGCCGCGGTCGCGCCGCCGCCGAGCAGCTCGGCCGCCTGCTCGGCGGTGAGCCGCTCGGTGCCGGAGGGGCCGGGCTCGCCGACCAGCTCGGGGGCCGGGAACCAGGTGTCGAGAACGGTGCCGTCGGAGGCGAGGGTGGCGAGGCCGGCGGCGACGGCGCCGGTGGTACGGGAAGCGGTGTCGGTCATGGGGAAAACCTAACGTGAGGGGGCCTGCGCGGGCGAACCCGCGCGGGGGGCGTCTCAGGTGCCGGGCGCGGCTTCAGGGGATCACCCGGGCCAGCACGGCGCGGGCGTACCCCTCGTCGTACGAACCGCCGGTCAGCAGCACCTGGAGGCAGATCCCGTCCATCAGCGCGAGCAGCGCCCGCGCCGTCACCGCGTCCGTACGGCGGGCCAGCCCCTCGGCCGCCCGTTCGGTCCACTCGGCGGCGACCGGGCGCAGCGCCGGCCGCCGCAGTGCGGCGAGGTACAGCTCGTACTCCAGTTCCACGCCCGTCCGCTCGCCGCCCAGCCACTCCCCCAGCACCCCGGCGAGCTGCGTCGCGAGGTCCCCGTGGCCGTCCTCGGGCAGCCGCTCGGCCAGCACGCGGGCGAACCCCTCGTTGGTCTGCCGCAGCGCCGCCACCATCAGCTCCTCCAGGGTGGCGAAGTGGTACGTGGTGGAGCCGAGCGGGACGTCGGCCTCGGCGGCGACCGAGCGGTGGCTGAGCCCGGCGATGCCCTTGCGGCCCACCACCCGGATCGCCGCGTCGATGATCCGCTGCCGCCGCTCGGGATCGTGCCTGCGCGCCATCAGTGGGCACCGCCCAGGTTCAGCACGACCACGCCGCCGACTATCAGCACGATCCCGGCGACCTTGGCCGCGCTCATCCCCTCCCCGAACAGCAGCAGGCCGAGGACGGCGACGGCCGCCGTCCCGACCCCGGACCAGATGGCGTACGCCGTGCCGATCGACAGCGTCCGCAGGGTCCGGGCGAGCAGCGCGAACGAGACGAGGTAGCCCACAGCCGTCACGAGCGAGGGCCCGAGCCTGCTGAACCCCTCGCTGTACTTCATCGCCGTCGTCGCGGCGACCTCGGCGGAGATGGCCCCGGCGAGCCACAGGTATCCCATGTGTACGAGCGTACACATGAGACGTGTACGGGTGTACGGATGAGGCGGCATCAGTTTTCGCGGCGATCACTTGCCGAAACGCCGTACGGCGGCCCCCCGGCTCCACTAATGTGCGGCACTCGGCCTCACATCGGCCTCACACGTCATTCACCTCACCCTCACGCCCCCGGCCGTGCCGCCGGGCGGCGGTGGAGAACCACGCATGCCCGACGACACCCCCCGCCCTCCGCACCGGCAGCCGTGGGACCACGGCTGGCACCCGGACGCCTCCCGCACCCCCGGCACCCGAAGACTCTGGCTGGCCGGGGCGCTGGCCCTGGCCACGATCGCGGCCGGTGCGACCGCGATAGCCGTGAACGACGGGGCCGCGAGCGGGAAGACCGCCTCGCCCGCGACCCCGGGAGCACCCAGCGACAGCGGCCCGGGGCTGCTGTCCTTCGCCTCACCCTCGGCCGCCGCGACCGCCCCCTCCGGTGCGGCCCCGCACCGGTCCGGGGCCACGCCGTCCGCGGCCGGCGCACCGTCCGCCGCACGCCGTGCCTCCGGGCATCCGGACCGGCCCGCGTCCGGTCACGCCAAGTCACCCGAGAAGAAGAGCGGTTCGCCGGAGCCCTCGTCCGGGCGGCGGTCGGTGCGCTCCCTCAACCATCCCGACCGCTACTGGCACGTCAGCGACGGACTCGTACGGCTCGACCCGGCCGGTTCCGCCGCCGAGCGCCGCGACGCCACCTTCACGGTGGTCAAGGGGCTGGCGAAGGCGGGCTGTTACTCCTTCGCCACGGCCGACGGCGGCTACCTCAGGCACCGGAACTTCCTGCTGCGCGCCGAACACGACGACGGGTCCCGGCTGTTCGAGCAGGACGCCACCTTCTGCCCGCGCACGTCCGCGTTCGCCGGCGCCGTCATGCTGGAGTCGGTCAACTACCCCGGCCGCTATCTGCGCCACCAGGACTTCCAGCTGAAGCTGGACCCCTACCAGGACACCGACCTCTACCGGGCGGACTCGGCGTTCCTGCTGGTGTCCGGGCTGGCCTGAGCACGCGGAAGCGGCGGCACCCACGAGGGGTGCCGCCGCTTCCGGCGCGAGGCCGCACGCGGGATGTCCGCGCGAGGCGTCGCTCAGACGTCGCTCAGACGTTGAAACCGAGCGCCCGGAGCTGCTCCCGGCCGTCGTCGGTGATCTTGTCGGGGCCCCACGGGGGCATCCAGACCCAGTTGATGCGCAGCTCGTTGACGAGGCCGTCCGTGGCGGACTTGGCCTGGTCCTCGATCACGTCCGTCAGCGGGCAGGCCGCCGAGGTCAGGGTCATGTCGATCGTCGCGATGTTCGCGTCGTCGATGTGGATGCCGTAGATCAGGCCGAGGTTGACGACGTCGATGCCCAGCTCGGGGTCGACGACGTCGTACAGCGCCTCGCGGAGTTCTTCCTCCGAGGCCGGCTTCAGCTCAGCGGTCTCGCTCATGCGGTCTTCCTTTCGGCTTCCGCGCCACTCAGCGCCTGGGCCGTCGCGTCCTTCCACGCCATCCAGCTCAGGAGGGCGCACTTGACCCGCGCGGGGTACTTGGAGACGCCGGCGAACGCGACCGCGTCCTCCAGCACTTCCTCCATGGCGTCGTCCGGCTCGATCCTGCCCTTGGACTGCATCAGCTCCAGGAAGGTCTCCTGGATCTTCTGCGCGTCGGACACGTCCTTGCCGACCAGCAGCTCGTTCAGTACGGAGGCCGAGGCCTGGCTGATGGAGCAGCCCTGCCCCTCGTAGGAGACGTCCTCGATCGTCGTGCCGTCGTACTTCACTCGGAGGGTGATCTCGTCGCCGCACGTCGGGTTGACGTGGTGCACCTCGGCGTCGCCGTCCCGGAGACCACGCCCGTGCGGGTTCTTGTAGTGGTCCAGGATGACTTCCTGGTACATCGAGTCCAGCTTCACGGTGTCGACACGCCTCTCAGCCGAAGAAGTTCCGTACGTGCTCCAGCCCCTCGACCAGTGCGTCGATCTCGGCCGGCGTGGAGTACAGATAGAACGACGCTCGCGTGGTCGCGGGAATTCCGTAGCGCAGGCAGACGGGCCGCGCGCAGTGGTGGCCCACGCGCACCGCGATGCCCTGCTCGTCGAGGACCTGACCCACGTCGTGCGGGTGGATGTCACCCAGCGTGAAGGAGATCGCGGCCCCGCGGTCCTCGGCCGTGGTCGGGCCGATGATCCTCAGGTCCTGGACCTCGCCCAGCCTGCGCACCGCGTACTCGGTGAGCGCGTGCTCGTGGGCGAGGATCTTGTCCATGCCGATCGAGTTCAGGTAGTCGATCGCGGCACCGAGGCCGACCGCCTGCGCGATCGGGGGCGTGCCCGCCTCGAACTTGTGCGGCGCCGGGGCGTAGGTGGAGGAGTGCATCGAGACGGTCTCGATCATCTCGCCGCCGCCGAGGAACGGGGGCAGGTCCTCCAGCAGCTCCTGGCGGCCCCACAGGACGCCGATGCCGGTCGGGCCGCACATCTTGTGGCCGGTGAAGGCCACGAAGTCGGCCTGGAGCGCCTGCACGTCCAGCGGCATGTGCGGGGCGGCCTGGGAGGCGTCGATGCAGACCAGCGCGCCGACCTCCTGGGCGCGGCGCACTATCGCCTCGACCGGGTTGACCGTGCCCAGGATGTTCGACACCAGCACGAAGGAGACGATCTTCGTCTTCTCGGTGATGACCTCGTCGATGTTGGAGAGGTCGAGCCGGCCCTCGTCGTCCAGCCCGAACCACTTCAGCTTCGCGCCGGTGCGCTGCGCGAGCAGCTGCCACGGCACGATGTTGGAGTGGTGCTCCATCTCCGTGATGACGATCTCGGTCTCGTGGTCCACCCGGTAGGGCTCGTCGGCCCAGCCCAGCATGTTCGCCACGAGGTTCAGCGACTCGGAAGCGTTCTTGGTGAAGATCACCTCGTCGCGGCTCGGCGCGTTGACGAACTCCGCGACCTTGTCGCGCGCACCCTCGTAGAGCGCCGTGGCCTCCTCGGCGAGGACGTGCACGCCGCGGTGGACGTTGGCGTTGTAGCGCTCGTAGTACTCGCTCAGGGCGTCCAGCACCTGGCGCGGCTTCTGCGAGGTGGCCGCGTTGTCCAGGTACACGAGCTTCTTGCCGTCGTGGACCACTCGGTCCAGGACGGGGAAGTCCTTGCGGATCGCCTCGGTGTCGAGGAGGCCCGGCAGCTGTGTCACGCGGATGCGCCACCCTTCACGTATGCCTCGTAGCCCTCGTTCTCCAGCTTGTCCGCGAGCTCGGGGCCGCCGGACTCGACGATGCGGCCGCCGGCGAACACGTGGACGTGGTCGGGCTTGATGTAGCGCAGGATGCGCGTGTAGTGCGTGATCAGCAGGGTGCCGACCTCGCCCGTCTCGCGGACGCGGTTGACGCCCTCGGAGACGATGCGGAGCGCGTCGACGTCGAGGCCGGAGTCGGTCTCGTCGAGGATCGCGACCTTCGGCTTGAGCAGTTCGAGCTGGAGGATCTCGTGGCGCTTCTTCTCACCGCCGGAGAAGCCCTCGTTGACGTTGCGCTCGGCGAAGGACGGGTCCATGTTGAGACGCTCCATGGTCTCCTTGACCTCCTTCACCCAGGTGCGCAGCTTGGGGGCCTCGCCGCGGATGGCGGTGGCGGAGGTGCGCAGGAAGTTGGAGACCGAGACGCCGGGGACCTCGACCGGGTACTGCATCGCCAGGAACAGGCCCGCGCGGGCGCGCTCGTCGACGGACATCTCCAGGACGTCCTCGCCGTCGAGGGTGACGGTGCCCCCGGTGATCGTGTACTTGGGGTGACCCGCGAGCGAGTAGGCGAGGGTCGACTTGCCGGAGCCGTTGGGGCCCATGATGGCGTGCGTCTCGCCCTGCTTCACGGTGAGGTCGACGCCCTTGAGGATCTCCTTCGTGGCGTTGTCGGCCTCGACGGTGACGTGCAGGTCTCGGATTTCAAGCGTTGCCATGGGTGCCTCAGGACTCCTGGGTGAGGGAGACGAGCACGTCGTCCCCTTCGATCTTTACGGGGTATACGGGTACGGGACGCGTGGCCGGGAGGCCGGACGGCTTGCCGGTGCGCAGGTCGAAGGCGGAGCCGTGCAGCCAGCACTCGATCTGGCAGTCCTCCACCTCGCCCTCGGAGAGCGAGACGTTCGCGTGGGAGCAGATGTCGTTGATGGCGAACACCTCGCCCTCGGTCTTCACGACCGAGACCGGCGTGCCGTCGAGTTCCACCCGCTTCGGGGTGTCCTCCTCCAGCTCGCTCAGCCCGCAGGCGCGTACGAAGGTCGTCATGCGACCGAAGCCTCCAGCTCCTCCTCGATCTTGGCGAGCAGGCGCTCCTCGATGTCGGTGACACCGATCTGCTGGACCAGCTCGGCGAAGAAGCCGCGGACCACCAGGCGCCGGGCCTCGTGCTCCGGGATGCCGCGGGCCATCAGGTAGAAGAGCTGCTCGTCGTCGAAGCGGCCGGTCGCGGAGGCGTGCCCGGCGCCGACGATCTCGCCGGTCTCGATCTCCAGGTTCGGCACCGAGTCGACGCGCGCGCCGTCCGTGAGGACGAGGTTGCGGTTCATCTCGTAGGTGTCCGTGCCCTCGGCCTTGGCCTCGATGAGCACGTCGCCGATCCAGACCGCGTGCGCGTCGTCGCCCTGGAGCGCGCCCTTGTAGGCGACGTTGGACTTGCAGTGCGGGGTGTTGTGGTCGACGAGGAGGCGGTGCTCCTGGTGCTGGCCGGAGTCGGTGAAGTACAGGCCGAACAGCTCCGCCTCGCCGCCGGGGCCGGCGTAGGCGACGCGCGGGTGCAGACGCACCAGGTCGCCGCCGAAGGTGACCACGAAGGACTTGAAGGTGGCGTCGCGGCCGATCAGCGCGTTGTGCTGGCCGACGTGGACGGCCTTGTCGTCCCAGTCCTGGACGGACACGACGGTCAGCTTGGCGCCGTCGCCCAGGACGTAGTCGACGTTGGCGGCGAGCACGGCGTCACCGGTGTGGTCGATGACGACGACGGCCTCGGCGAAGGCTCCCAGCTCGATGACCTGGTGGCCGTAGGCGACCCCGCCCTCGCCGTGCACGGCGATGCGGATCGGCTCGGCGAGGACCGTCTCCTTGGGGACGGTGACCACGCCGGCCTTCTCGAAGGCCGAGAACGCCTGGGCGGCGACGCGGTCCACGGGGGTGCCCGCGCGGCCGATCCGGGCGTCGTCGCGGCCGACGGTCTCCACGGTCACGCCCTCGGGGGCCTGGACGTCCACCTTGACGCCGTCGCCGGTGGCGACCGCGGTGCCGTCGTGCAGCCCGCGGAGCCGCTCCAGCGGCGTGAACCGCCACTCCTCCTCGCGGCCGTGGGGGACGGGGAAGTCCGCCACGTCGAAGGACGGGGGCGCGCTCATGCGGGTGGCGACGGTCGACTCCGCGGCCACCGCGATCTGGCCCGCGGTCGTGGAGCCCACGGGGATGTTCTGAGCCTCAGCCATGGCTGTCGGTCTGCTCGCTTTCTTACGTGAGTGGCTTGACGGGAGCTGCGGTGGCGTCAGCCGACCGCGCCCTCCATCTGGAGCTCGATCAGCCGGTTGAGCTCGAGGGCGTACTCCATGGGCAGTTCCTTGGCGATCGGCTCGACGAAGCCGCGCACGATCATCGCCATCGCCTCGAACTCGCTCAGACCACGGCTCATCAGGTAGAAGAGCTGGTCCTCGGAGACCTTGGAGACGGTCGCCTCGTGGCCCATGGACACGTCGTCCTCGCGGACGTCCACGTAGGGGTACGTGTCGGAGCGGGAGATGGTGTCGACCAGCAGCGCGTCGCAGAGCACGTTGGACTTGGAGCCCGCGGCGCCCTCGCCGATCTCGACCAGGCCGCGGTAGGAGGTACGGCCGCCGCCGCGCGCCACCGACTTGGAGACGATGTTGGACGAGGTGTTCGGCGCCATGTGGACCATCTTGGAGCCGGCGTCCTGGTGCTGGCCCTCGCCCGCGAAGGCGATGGAGAGCGTCTCGCCCTTGGCGTGCTCGCCCATCAGGTAGACGGCCGGGTACTTCATCGTCACCTTGGAGCCGATGTTGCCGTCGATCCACTCCATGGTCGCGCCCTCGTACGCCACGGCGCGCTTGGTGACCAGGTTGTAGACGTTGTTCGACCAGTTCTGGATGGTCGTGTAACGGCAGCGGGCACCCTTCTTCACGATGATCTCGACGACCGCGGAGTGCAGGGAGTCCGACTTGTAGATCGGGGCGGTGCAGCCCTCGACGTAGTGGACGTAGGCGTCCTCGTCGACGATGATCAGCGTCCGCTCGAACTGGCCCATGTTCTCCGTGTTGATACGGAAGTAGGCCTGGAGCGGGATCTCGACGTGCACGCCCTTCGGCACGTAGATGAAGGAGCCGCCGGACCACACGGCCGTGTTCAGCGCGGCGAACTTGTTGTCGCCGGCCGGGATGACGGTGCCGAAGTACTCCTTGAAGAGCTCCGGGTGCTCCTTCAGGGCGGTGTCGGTGTCGAGGAAGATGACGCCCTGCTCCTCCAGGTCCTCGCGGATCTGGTGGTAGACGACCTCGGACTCGTACTGGGCGGCGACACCGGCGACGAGGCGCTGCTTCTCGGCCTCCGGGATGCCCAGCTTGTCGTAGGTGTTCTTGATGTCCTCGGGCAGGTCCTCCCAGGACTCCGCCTGCTTCTCCGTGGAGCGCACGAAGTACTTGATGTTGTCGAAGTCGATGCCCGACAGGTCCGAGCCCCAGTTCGGCATGGGCTTCTTCTCGAACAGCTTCAGACCCTTGAGGCGCAGCTTCGTCATCCACTCCGGCTCGGACTTCTTGCCCGAGATGTCACGGACGACGTCCTCGTTCAGGCCGCGCCTGGCAGAGGCACCGGCCACGTCGGAGTCGGCCCAGCCGTATTCGTACGTGCCCAGGCCCTCGAGTTCGGGGTGGGCAGTCTCCGTGGGGAGAGTCATGCGGGGTTCCTCCCGGCCGTGCTTGCAGATGCGTTGTCGCTGGTCTTGGAAATCTTGGGGATGAACGTCGTGCAGACGCCGTCGCCGTGGGCGATGGTCGCCAGTCGCTGCACGTGAGTACCCAGCAGCTCCGCGAAGATCTCGGTCTCCGCCTCGCACAGCTGCGGGAACTGTTCCGCCACGTGGGCGACCGGGCAGTGGTGCTGGCACAGCTGTTCGCCGACCGGTGCGCTGCGCGCCGTAGCAGCGTACCCGTCCGCACTCAGGGCCTTGGCCAGCGCTTCGGCGCGTTTGTCGGGGCCGGCCTCCTCGACCGCCGCGCGGTAGGCGCCCGCCTGGGCGGCGATCCGCGCGCGGGCGAAGGCGGCCACCGCCTCGGCGCCGCCCTCCTGGTCGGCGATCCAGCGCAGGGCGTCGGCGGCGAGCGCGTCGTACGACTGGTCGAAGGCGTCGCGGCCGCAGTCGGTCAGCGCGAACACCTTGGCGGGACGGCCGCGGGTGCGGGTGCCGTAGACCCGCTGCTCGCGCGCCTCGACGACGTCGTCGGCGACCAGGGCGTCCAGATGGCGCCGCACGGCGGCCTGGGTGAGCCCGAGCCGGTCGGCCAGCTCGGCGACGGTGGAGGGGCCGTGGTCCAGGATCGACCGCGCGACCCGGTTGCGCGTCGAGCGGTCCGACCGCACCCCGGCCGCGAGCTCCTCGTGCGGGGTCCCCGTGGGGGTCTCCCGAGCCTCGCCGTCGTATTTCACAACACCATTGTTGCGTAATTCCTCGGAGCCTGACAAGCGGCGTCCGGATCACCCCGCGGTGCCCTGCGTCACTTAGGCATACCTAATCCCACCTGCGGAAACGGCCCCCGACCAGCCGCTGACCTGCCGCGCACCCCCACCCGCCGCCCCGGCCGGCCGGGCAACTCGGTGGCGCCCCCGGGCCTCCTCGGGAAGACTCCCGAAGCATGCCGACACCCCCTGCGACCGGCCCTCTCGTCACCCGGGACACCGTCAGCGCACAGCTGCGGCGGCTGGGTGTGGAGACGGGCGAGACCCTGCTCGTGCATTCCTCGCTCAGTTCCCTCGGCTGGGTCAACGGCGGCGCCGTCGCGGTCGTCCAGGGACTCCTCGACGCCCTCGGCGCGTCCGGCACGCTCGTGGTGCCCACCCAGACGGGCGACCTGTCCGACCCGGCGGTGTGGCAGCACCCGCCGGTGCCCGCCGAGTGGTGGGACACGGTCCGCGCCACCATGCCCGGCTACGACCCGCGGGTCACGCCCTCGCGGGGGGTCGGCGTGATCCCGGAGACCGTCCGCACCTGGCCGGGGGCCCGGCGCAGCGCACACCCGCAGACCTCCTTCGCCGCGCTCGGGGGCCGCGCGGCCCATGTCGTGGCCGACCACGCCACCGACTGCCGGCTGGGCGAGCGCAGCCCGCTGGCCCGGCTGGAGCGGCTCGGCGCCCGGGTCCTGCTGCTCGGGGCCGGCTACGGCGCCTGCACCAGCTTCCACCTGGCCGAGTACCGCATCCCCTCCCCGCTGGTCCTGGTCGGCCGGCCGGCCCCGGGCGGCGGCTGGGAGACGGTGACCGAGGTGTCGATCACCTCGGACCGGTTCGACGAGCTGGGCCACGACTTCGAACGGGACCGGCCGGTCGTGCGCGGCCGGGTCGGGGCGGCCGAGGCCAGGCTGTTCCCGGTCGCGGAGGCCGTGGCCTACGCCGAGCACTGGCTGCCGCTGCACCGGCCCCGTGAGGAGTACCTTCCGCACCCGCCCGCATGAGGGCCGCGGCGGCTCCCTAGACTCTGGATCCATGCGAAGTGAGCCCGCCCAGCCGTCTGACGACCACCACCCCCCGGGAGGACGCTTCGCGCCGCACCCCGTCATCGAGGTGCGGGGCCTGGTGAAGCGGTACGGCACCAAGACCGCCGTGAACGGCCTGGACCTGGTGGCCCGGGCCGGGGTGACCGCCGTACTCGGGCCCAACGGGGCGGGCAAGACGACCACGGTCGAGACCTGCGAGGGGTACCGGAGGCCGGACTCCGGCACGGTGCGCGTCCTGGGCCTCGACCCGGTCCGCCAGTCCGCCGAGCTGCGCCCCCGCATCGGCGTGATGCTCCAGTCGGGCGGCGTCTACTCCGGCGCCCGCGCGGACGAGATGCTGCGCCACGTGGCCGGGCTGCACGCCCACCCGCTGGACGTGGACGCGCTCGTCGAGCGCCTGGGCCTCGGCTCCTGCGGCCGGACGAGCTACCGGCGGCTGTCCGGCGGCCAGCAGCAGCGGCTCGCGCTCGCCATGGCCGTCGTGGGGCGCCCCGAACTGGTGTTCCTCGACGAGCCGACCGCCGGTCTCGACCCGCAGGCCCGCCGCGCCACCTGGGACCTGGTGCGCGACCTGCGCGCCGACGGCGTCTCGGTGATCCTCACCACGCACCACATGGACGAGGCCGAGCAGCTCGCCGACGACGTCGCGATCGTCGACGGCGGCCGGGTCATCGCCCAGGGCTCCCCCGAGGAGCTGTGCAGGGGCGGCGCCGAGAACACCCTGCGCTTCACCGGCCGCCCCGGCCTCGACGTGGCCTCGCTGCTCAAGGCGCTGCCCGCCGACTGCACCGCGGCCGAGCTGACCCCGGGCGGCTACCGGGTCGTCGGCAAGGTCGACCCGCAACTGCTGGCCACGGTCACCTCGTGGTGCGCCCAGCACGGGGTGATGCCGGACCGGATCTCGGTGGAGCGGCACACCCTGGAGGACGTCTTTCTGGAACTGACCGGCAAGGAGCTGCGGTCGTGAGTGTCGGTACCTACGCCCCGAAGCCGGGTGCGGCGCCCCTTCCGCGCATGATCGCGGCCCAGGCGGCGCTGGAGACGAAGATGCTGCTGCGCAACGGCGAGCAGCTGCTGCTGACGGTCGTGATCCCGACCCTGTTGCTCGTCCTCTTCAGCTGCGTCGACATCGTCGACACCGGCGCCGGCAAGGCGGTCGACTTCCTCACCCCGGGCATCCTGGCCCTCGCGGTGATGTCCACGGCCTTCACCGGCCAGGCCATCGCGACCGGCTTCGAGCGCCGCTACGGCGTGCTCAAGCGGCTCGCGGCCTCCCCGCTGCCCCGCTGGGGCCTGATGACCGCGAAGACGGCCTCCGTGCTGGTCACCGAGGTCCTCCAGGTGATCCTGCTGACGGTGATCGCCTTCGCGCTGGGCTGGTCCCCGCACGGCAACCCGGCCGCCGTCCTGCTCCTGCTGGTCCTCGGCACCGCCGCCTTCTCCGGCCTCGGGCTGCTGATGGCCGGCACCCTGAAGGCGGAGGCGACGCTGGCCGCCGCCAACCTGGTCTTCCTGCTGCTGCTCGTCGGCGGCGGGGTGATCGTGCCGCTGGAGAAGTTCGGCACGGCCGGATCGCACGTGCTCGGCCTGCTGCCCGTCTCGGCGCTCTCCGACGGCCTGCGGGCCGTGCTCCAGCACGGGTCCGGCACACCCTGGGGCGACCTGGGCGTCCTCGCCGTCTGGGCGGTCGTGGGGCTGGCCGCCGCCGGGAAGTTCTTCCGCTGGGAGTAGCCGGGCGGACCCCCGGGTCGTACGCGGGACGGGACCCTCGTGAACGCGTGCACAAGCGGCGGCCTACCATGGTGCGCGTGCCAAAGCTGAACCGTGCCGACGCCGTAGCGGCCGTGCGCAACCCGCTCGCCTTCGTCGCCGACCGCTGGACCCCGGATCCCCGGACCGTGCAGCGGGCGGCCCTCGCCGCGCTCGTCATGTCGGTGATCATCGTCGTCACCGGCGGCGCCGTGCGGCTGACCGCCTCGGGCCTCGGCTGCCCGACCTGGCCGACCTGCACCGACGACTCGCTGACCACCACCCGGGCCATGGGCTTCCACGGGGTCATCGAGTTCGGCAACCGCATGCTGACCTACGTGCTGTGCGCGGCCGTCGGCTGGGCCATCGTCGCGGCGCGCGCGCAGAAGCCGTGGCGGCGCGCGCTGACCCGGCTGGGCTGGGCGCAGTTCTGGGTGGTCATGGGCAACGCCGTGCTCGGCGGGATCGTGGTCCTGGTGGGCCTGAACCCGTACACGGTCGCCGCGCACTTCCTGCTCTCCTCGGCGCTGATCGCCGTCGCCACGGTGATGTGGCAGCGCACCCGCGAGGGCGACGGGGCGCCGCGCCCGCTGGTCGGCAAGGCCGTGCAGCAGCTCGTGTGGTTCCTGGTGGCCGCCTCCACGCTGCTCATCGCGGTCGGCACGGTGGTGACCGGGGCCGGGCCGCACGCGGGCGACTCCAAGGAGGTCGCGCGGATCCCGATCGACTGGGAGACGGTCGGCAAGCTGCACGCCGTGCTCGCCTGGATCGTGGTGACGCTCACCTTCGCTCTGTGGTTCGTCCTCAAGGCCGTCGACGCCCCCCGGGGTCCGCTCGGCCGTACCCGGGAGCTGTTCCTGATCCTGCTCTCGCAGGGTGTCATCGGCTACGTCCAGTACTTCACGCACCTGCCCGAGATCCTGGTCGCACTGCACATGCTGGGCTCCTGCCTGGTGTGGATCGGCGTGCTGCGGGTGCTGCTGGCGCTGCGGGAACGCCCGGAGGACGCGTTCGACCTGCCCGGCCCCTCGGCCGAGGTCCCGGTCGGCACCCGCGCCTGACCCGTTGTCCGGGCCCGTGGTCCGGGCCCGGATTCCGAACCGGGCCCGCGGTCAGCCGTACGTCGCGACCAGCGCGTCGATCGCGGGCCCGAGGTAGGCACGGGTCAGCTCGGCACGGACGGTGAGCCGGTGGTCGTCCGCGGGGGCGGGGGCCGTGCCCGTGCCGGGGGCGGTGTCCGGTCCGCCGGCCGTGGCGGCGCCGGGAGCGGGGTCCGTGCCGGGGGCGGTGTCCGGGTAGCGGCGTCGTTCGATGTCCGCGACGACCTCCTCGGGCGCGCCGAGTTCGCGCAGCTCCCCCAGTGCCTCCCGTTTGGTGACCAGCCGGCCCTCGCGCAGGGTCACCGTGGCCCGGGCGAAGGTGAGCAGGCCCAGGTCGACCCAGATGTCCTGGCGCCAGAGCCGGGCCTTGTCCACCGCGGGCCGCCAGTAGTCCCGCTGGTCCCTGACGACGAAGCCGCGCAACTCCGCGTCCGGCACCTCGGGGAGCAGCCCGGCGGGCGCCTCGCCGGACAGCACCCGTCCGAAGTCGTGCAGCTCGCGCCGGGTGACGGGGGTGACAGGGCGGCGCATCAGCCGCCCGTGCGCCCAGGTGAGGTGCGGCCGCTCGGGGTCGTCCAGGGTGGCCGGGGCGACGTAGCTGCAGTGCAGCCGCCCGGCGAGCGGCTCGGCCCGCAGCCGCCGGTGCGCCGTCGCCACCTTCCGCACGGTCTGGAGCCTGGGCGGCTCCCGCAGTACCGCGACCAGGTCGAGGTCACTGCGTCCCTCCTGGTAGTCCCCGCCGGCCAGCGACCCGTGCGCCCAGACGGCACGGGTCCCGAGCGGCGCCAGCTCCCGGACGAAGCGCGCGAGAAGCGCGTCGGTAGGCATCGCGCCAGTCTGCCGGGAACCGCCGCCGCGGTACAGCTCTCGGGGTACGGCATCCTCTCGGGGCGCGGCGCGCCCAGGTCCCCGCGGACGGCGGGGTCCCGCTCCCGCCGAGAGCCCGGCCCCGCGGGGCGTGCCGCCACCATGGGCCACGCCGCCCACGGCGACCGGGGTGCCCCCGCACGCGCCGAGCCCGGCCCTGTGCCGCCGCCGTGGAGGGCCCGACCGCGCGGGGCACGCGACTGCGCGGGCACGCGAGCCACCGTCGCCGGGCCCGCCGGTGCGTTCGCTCGCACGGGCCGTGACCTCTTGTCCGGCGCGCCCCCGCCGCCTCCGACGCGCCCCGCGCCCCGGGCCCACCCGGGCGACCGGACAGCCGGCCCCCGCCGAGCCCGCCCCCTCGCGCTCCTTGCGCCCCTTGCGCCTCACTGCAGCCCGTACACCCGCCGCGCGTTCCCCGCGGCCACCATGTGGGCCACGCGCTGGGCGTCCTCCAGGCACCACGCGCCGTCGGCCACCCAGGTGCCGAGGACACGGGCCAGGGACTCGCGGAACAGGTGGGCGCCGACGACGTGGAGCTCGGGCAGGGCGTGGGCGCCGCTGGAGAAGAGGATCTTGCCGAAGGGGGCGAGTTCCAGGATCTCGGCCAGGACGGTGGCCGCGCGGGCGCCGGTGCGGACGAGGGCCGCGCCGGAGTCGGCGTACACGTGCGGGAACACGCCGGCCAGGTGGGCGGCGTGCCGGTGGTGCGGGTAGCCGTGCAGCAGGATCAGGTCGGTGCCGAGACCCGCCGTGGCCCGTACGAAGTCGGTGAGCGGCACCGGGTCGGTGCGGTCGACGCGGGAGCCGGGCCCGCCGAGTCCCGCGTGCAGTTGCAGCGGCAGGCCGGAGGCGACGGCGATCCACAGCAGGTGCCGCAGCAGCACCGGGTCCGTCAGCTCGCCGCCCACCCGCCGTCCGGCCAGCCAGCGGCCCGCCGCGCCTCGCACCTCGCCCGGCCCCGGGGGCTCGGGGGCCAGGGCCAGACCGTGCCGGAGGCAGGCGACGGAGCTGAAGGCGACGGTGCCGGCGGCCGCGCCGTGCACCGACTCGGCGAGGTTGGCGAGGAAGGACTCGACGGTGCCCGAGGTGTCGGCGACCTGCTCGGCGAGCAGTTCGAGGCGGACGATCTCCCGTGCCTCGGCGTCGCCCGTCAGGGCCATCTCGTCGGGGCCGGTGAGGTCCCCGGGCAGCCCGGTGTCGACCAGGTAGGTGGTGATGCCGCTGCCCCGCAGCAGCCTGCGGGCCGACTCCAGCACGCCGAGTTCGCGGCGCCGGGCGAGGTAGCGGGCGGGCGGGCAGTGCGGTTCGAGGCCGAGCAGGGGCGGACACCAGCGGCGTACGGCGAAGCCGGTCTGGGTGTCGAAGAGGGTGGTGCCCGGAGCCGGCGGGCCCTCGGTCCGCACGAGCTGGGCCTCGAAGGTGCCGAGACCCAGCTCCGTGCGCAGTACGCCGTGGCAGTACTGGTCCACGAGGGACGGCGTTTCGATCATTCCGGCTCCCCGGGAGGACGCGTGGGCGCTGCGCTGGCCTACCGGTCCTAACGGGTGAGCGGGGTGCCAGGTGGCGGTCCGGCCGCGGCCGGATACCGGAGCGCGCGCCCTCGCGGGCCGCGCTCCGGCGCACCACCACCGCTCGACGGCGGTGGATCCACCCCCGCCCGCCGCGCGCGCCTAGCCGCCGACCTGGATGCCGGCCATCCGCTTCCACTCGTACGGCCCCGTCGCGACCTTCGCGGCGAACTCGCCGTCGAAGGACTCGTGGACGGTGATGCCGGCCTTCGCCACCGCCTGCTCGGCGGTCGTGGTGTCAGGGGCCACCAGGTCGCCCCAGCCGCCGTCCTCGCCGACGAGCACGATCCGGGCGCCGCGCTCGCCGATGTGGGCCACCTGGCCCTCGGCACCGCCGTGCGCCTTGGCGAAGGCGGTGATCTGCCGGGCGAGCTTCGCCGCCGTGCGCTCGGCCTTGGGGTCAACCTGCTGCGTGTCTGCCATGGCCAGGATGCTACCGACGGGTAGATCGAACGGCGACGGGAGGGGTGCGTGGCCTTGACCACGCGCCCCTCCCGTCGGGAGTCGGGACGTTCAGCGCAGGAACGGGTCCACCGCGACCGCGACGAACAGGATCGACACGTAGGTGATCGACCAGTGGAAGAGCCGCATCTCCTTCAGCTTCGCGCCGGTCACCTCGGCCTTCGCGCGGTTCTGCAGCCCGTGGGCCTCCCACAGCCAGAACCCGCCGGCCGCGAGCGCGACCAGGGTGTAGAACCAGCCCGTGTAGCCGAGCGGGGTCAGCAGCAGGGAGACGGCGACCATCACCCAGCTGTAGATGACGATCTGCCGGGCGACCACCTTGTTGGACGCGACCACCGGGAGCATGGGCACGCCCACGCGCGCGTAGTCGTCCTTGACCTTCATGGACAGCGGCCAGTAGTGCGGCGGCGTCCAGAAGAACATGACGAGGAAGAGGACGACCGGCGCCCACGACATGGAGTTCGTGACCGAGGACCAGCCGATCAGCACGGGCAGGCAGCCGGCGATGCCGCCCCAGACGATGTTCTGGGAGGTACGCCGCTTGAGGATCATCGTGTAGACGACGACGTAGAAGAGGAGCGCTCCGAGCGAGAGCCAGGCACTCAGCCAGTTGACGGTCAGCCCGAACAGCAGCGTCGAGACGACCGCCAGCGTGATGCCGAAGGCCAGGCACTCGCGCGGGCTCACCATGCCGGTGACCAGCGGGCGCTGCGAGGTGCGGTCCATCAGGGCGTCGATGTCCCGGTCGATGTACATGTTCAGCGCGTTGGCGCCGCCCGCCGACAGGTAGCCGCCGAGACAGGTCAGCAGCACGAGGCCGAGGTCGGGCACGCCCTGCTGCGCCAGGAACATCACCGGCACCGTGGTGATGAGCAGCAGCTCGATGATCCGCGGCTTGGTCAGCGCCACGAAGGCCTTGACACGGGCCCCGAACGGCCGGTGAACCGGGCTCCGGCTCGCACCGGCGAGCACACCCTCCCCCAGGGCCTCAACGGCCTGGGAGGTGGCCCCAGGACGGGATTCGACGGCCGTCACGCACACCCCTGACAGAGACATCCCAGCAAGCCTCCCCGTGTGAGGTCCCGGTAAAAGGCTCGCGCGTACCACGCCACTTTAGACGTTGCCCATACCCCGGCCTTCGCGGGGGTGGGCTCGTGTTGGCGTGCGGCCCGTTTGAGATCTTCGGTGACTCGATTGAGCGGTCAGATGAGCGGCTCCGTATTCATGTGCCGAATACGTCTTCGGCCAGTCGGGAGGCGGATCTCCGAGAGTCCCGGCAGTCTGGAATGACTCGAAAAAACGCACGTCCTTACGGGGGTAGGCTCGACAACGGCCGGTGGGCAGGCAGTGCACCGGCGGCCGGGTGAGGGCACGTCCCGAAAGACCGGCGACCGACATGTGGAGAGGAGCCCTGACCCAGGGTGAGCACCAAGCCGACCACCACAGACCTTGAGTGGACCGACCTGGACCAGCGGGCCGTGGACACCGCCCGTGTTCTTGCCGCCGACGCCGTACAGAAGGTCGGCAACGGCCATCCCGGAACGGCGATGAGCCTGGCCCCCGCCGCATACACCCTCTTCCAGAAGGTGATGCGGCACGACCCGGCCGATCCGGAGTGGGTCGCGCGTGACCGCTTCGTGCTGTCCGCCGGCCACTCGTCCCTGACCCTCTACACGCAGCTCTTCCTGGCCGGCTTCGGCCTGGAGCTGGACGACCTCAAGGCCTTCCGCACCTGGGGCTCGAAGACGCCGGGCCACCCGGAGTACGGGCACACCAAGGGTGTCGAGACCACCACCGGCCCGCTGGGCCAGGGTGTGGCGAACGCGGTGGGCATGGCCATGGCCGCCCGCTACGAGCGCGGTCTCTTCGACCCGGAGGCCCCGCAGGGCGAGTCCCCCTTCGACCACTACATCTACTGCATCGCCGGCGACGGCTGCCTGCAGGAGGGCATCTCGGCCGAGGCGTCCTCGATGGCCGGCCACCAGAAGCTGGGCAACCTGATCCTGCTGTGGGACGACAACCACATCTCGATCGAGGGCGACACCGAGACGGCCGTCTCCGAGGACACGGTCAAGCGGTACGAGGCCTACGGCTGGCACGTGCAGCGGATCGCCCCGAAGCCGGACGGCGACCTCGACCCGCACGCCATCTACAACGCCATCGAGGCCGCGAAGCAGGTCACCGACCGGCCGTCGTTCATCGCGATGCGCTCGATCATCGCCTGGCCGGCCCCGAACGCGCAGAACACCGAGGCCGCGCACGGCTCGGCGCTCGGCGACGACGAGGTCGCGGCCACCAAGCGCGTCCTCGGCTTCGACCCGGAGAAGACCTTCGAGGTCTCCGACGAGGTGCTCGCCCACACCCGCCAGGCCCTGGACCGGGGCCGCGAGTACAAGGCGCAGTGGGAGAAGTCCTTCCAGGAGTGGCGCGACGGCAACGCCGAGCGCGCGGCCGACTTCGACCGCATCAGCAGCGGCGAACTGCCCGCCGGCTGGGAGGAGAAGCTCCCGGTCTTCGAGACGGGCAAGGCCATCGCCACCCGTGCCGCCTCCGGCAAGGTGCTCCAGTCGCTGGGCGCGGTGATCCCCGAGCTGTGGGGCGGCTCCGCCGACCTCGCCGGTTCGAACAACACCACCATCGACAAGGACAGCTCCTTCCTGCCGGTGGGCAACCCGCTGCCCGAGGCCTCCCCCTACGGCCGCACGATCCACTTCGGCATCCGCGAGCACTCCATGGGCGCGGAGCTGAACGGCATCACGCTGCACGGCAACACGCGCGTCTACGGCGGCACCTTCCTGGTGTTCTCCGACTACATGCGCAACGCGGTGCGCCTGTCGGCCCTGATGCACCTGCCGGTGACGTACGTCTGGACGCACGACTCGATCGGTCTCGGCGAGGACGGCCCCACCCACCAGCCGGTCGAGCACCTCGCCTCGCTGCGCGCGATTCCGGGCCTGAACGTCGTCCGCCCGGCGGACGCCAACGAGACCGCGATCGCCTGGCGCGAGATCCTCAAGCGCTACACCAAGGAGTTCGGCAAGGGCGCCCCGCACGGCCTCGCGCTGACCCGCCAGGGCGTGCCGATCTACGAGCCCAACGAGGACGCGGCGCGCGGTGGTTACGTGCTGTTCGAGGCCGAGGGCGGCGAGCCCCAGGTGATCCTGATCGCCACCGGCTCCGAGGTCCACGTCGCCGTGGAGGCCCGCGAGCAGCTCCAGGCCGAGGGCGTGCCGACGCGTGTCGTGTCGATGCCGTCGGTCGAGTGGTTCGAGGAGCAGGACCAGGGGTACCGGGACTCCGTGCTGCCGCCGTCCGTCAAGGCCCGTGTCTCGGTCGAGGCGGGCATCGGCCTGACCTGGCACAAGTACGTCGGGGACGCCGGCCGCATCGTTTCCCTGGAGCACTTCGGTGCCTCCGCCGACGCCAAGGTCCTCTTCCGCGAATTCGGTTTCACCGCCGAGAACGTGGCCGCCAAGGCGCGGGAATCCATCGCCGCCGCCCAGCGCTGACGCCCATATACGACACGTAGGAGATGTAATTCCATGACAGACGCACTCAAGCGCCTCTCCGAGGAAGGCGTCGCGATCTGGCTGGACGACCTGTCGCGCAAGCGGATCACGTCCGGCAACCTCGCGGAACTGATCGACCAGCAGCACGTCGTGGGCGTCACCACCAACCCGACGATCTTCCAGAAGGCGATCTCGCAGGGCGACGGTTACGACCAGCAGCTCTCCGACCTCGCCGCGCGCAAGGTCACCGTCGAAGAGGCCATCCGCATGATCACGACGGCGGACGTCCGCGACGCCGCCGACATCCTGCGCCCGGTCTTCGACGCCACGGACGGCCAGGACGGCCGGGTCTCCATCGAGGTCGACCCGCGCCTCGCGCACAACGAGAAGCCGACCGTGGCCGAGGCCCGGCAGCTGGCCTGGCTCGTCGACCGCCCGAACACCCTGATCAAGATCCCGGCCACGATGGCGGGCATCCCCGCGATCGGCTCGGTCATCGGTCTCGGCATCAGCGTCAACGTCACCCTGATCTTCTCCCTGGAGCGGTACCGCGCCGTCATGGACGCCTACCTCTCCGGCCTGGAGAAGGCCAAGGAGCGCGGCCTGGACCTGTCGAAGATCCACTCCGTGGCGTCCTTCTTCGTGTCCCGCGTGGACACCGAGATCGACAAGCGGCTGGACGGGATCGGCACCGAGGAGGCCAAGGCGCTGCGCGGCAAGGCCGCCCTCGCCAACGCCCGTCTGGCGTACCAGGCGTACGAGGAGGTCTTCTCCTCCGACCGCTGGAACGCGCTGGAGAAGGCGGGCGCGAACAAGCAGCGTCCGCTGTGGGCGTCGACCGGTGTGAAGGACCCGGCGTACCCGGACACCCTCTACGTCACCGAGCTGGTCGCGCCGAACACGGTCAACACCATGCCGGAGGCCACGCTGGAGGCCACCGAGGACCACGGCGAGATCACCGGCAACACGATCGCCGGTACGTACGAGCAGGCCCGCGCCGACCTCGACGCGCTGGAGAAGCTCGGGATCTCGTACGACGACGTGGTCCGGGTGCTGGAGGAGGAGGGCGTCGAGAAGTTCGAGGCCTCCTGGAACGACCTGCTCAAGTCCACCCAGGCGGAGCTCGAGCGCCTCGCCCCCTCGGAGGGCTGACTTGTCACCCGTTTCCGGTTCCGGAGCGAACCCGCTTCGTGACCCGGCCGACCGACGGCTCCCGCGTATCGCGGGGCCGTCGGGTCTGGTCATCTTCGGTGTCACGGGCGACCTGTCCCGCAAGAAGCTGATGCCCGCGGTGTACGACCTCGCCAACCGGGGTCTGCTGCCGCCGGGCTTCTCGCTGGTGGGCTTCGCCCGCCGCGACTGGGAGCACGAGGACTTCGCGGAGGTCGTCCACGACGCGGTCAAGGAGCACTCGCGCACCCCGTTCCGTGAGGAGGTCTGGCAGCAGCTCATCCAGGGGATGCGCTTCGTCCAGGGCACCTTCGACGACGACGAGGCGTTCGAGCGGCTGCGGGCCACCATCGAGGAGCTGGACAAGGCGCAGGGCACGGGGGGCAACTTCGCCTTCTACCTGTCGGTGCCGCCGCGCTCCTTCCCGGTGGTCATCCAGCAGCTCAAGAAGCACGGCCTCGCCGACCAGACCGAGGGGTCCTGGCGGCGGGCGGTCATCGAGAAGCCGTTCGGGCACGACCTGGCGTCGGCCGAGCAGCTGAACAAGGTCGTGCACGAGGTGTTCGAGCCGGACCAGGTGTTCCGGATCGACCACTACCTCGGCAAGGAGACCGTCCAGAACATCCTGGCGCTGCGCTTCGCCAACACCATGTTCGAGCCGATCTGGAACCGGTCCTTCGTGGACCACGTGCAGATCACCATGGCCGAGGACATCGGCATCGGCGGCCGCGCGGGCTACTACGACGGCATCGGCGCCGCCCGTGACGTCATCCAGAACCACCTGCTCCAGCTGCTCGCGCTGACCGCGATGGAGGAGCCGGCCTCCTTCGGCGCGGACGCGCTGGCGGCCGAGAAGACCAAGGTGCTCGGTGCCGTACGGCTGCCCAGGGACCTGGGCCGCTCCACGGTGCGCGGGCAGTACGCGGCCGGCTGGCAGGGCGGCGAGAAGGTCATCGGCTACCTCGAAGAGGACGGCATCGACGCCAAGTCGAAGACCGACACCTACGCGGCCGTGAAGCTGGAGATCGACAACCGCCGCTGGGCGGGCGTCCCCTTCTACCTGCGCACCGGCAAGCGCCTTGGCCGCCGGGTCACCGAGATCGCGGTGGTGTTCCAGCGGGCCCCGCACTCCCCCTTCGACCACACGGCGACGGAGGAGCTGGGCTCGAACGCGGTCGTCATCCGCGTCCAGCCCGACGAGGGCATCACGGTCCGCTTCGGCTCCAAGGTGCCGGGCACCTCGATGGAGATCCGGGACGTGTCGATGGACTTCGCCTACGGCGAGTCCTTCACCGAGTCCAGCCCGGAGGCCTACGAGCGGCTGATCCTGGACGTGCTGCTCGGCGACGCCAACCTCTTCCCGCGCACCGAGGAGGTCGAGCTGTCCTGGCAGATCCTCGACCCGATCGAGCGCTACTGGGACAAGCACGGCAAGCCCGCGCAGTACCGGTCGGGCACCTGGGGACCCGTGGAGGCGGACGAGATGCTCGCACGAGACGGACGGAGCTGGCGCCGGCCATGAAGATAGACCTGACCGGCACCACCGCCGGTGCGATCAACAAGGCGCTCGTCCGGGGCCGCCGTGCCATCGGCACCCCCGCCGTCGGCATGGTCCTCACCCTCGTCATCGTCACCGACGAGGAGAACGCCTACGACGCCCTGAAGGCCGCCAACGACGCCTCGCGCGAGCACCCTTCGCGCACGCTGGTGGTCATCAAGCGCGTCTCCCGCTCCCCGCGCGACCGCACGTCCTCGCGGCTGGACGCCGAGGTGCGGGTGGGCGCGGACGCGGGCACCGGCGAGACGGTCGTGCTGCGGCTGTACGGCGAGGTGTCCGACCACGCCGACTCCGTGGTGCTGCCGCTGCTGCTGCCGGACGCCCCGGTGGTCGTGTGGTGGCCGGTGAACGCCCCGCTGGACCCGGCCGAGGACCCGCTGGGCGCGCTGGCCCAGCGCCGGGTCACCGACACCTACACCGCCGAGGAGCCGGTGCGGGAGCTGTCCGCCCGCGCCGGGACCTACAAGCCCGGCGACACCGACCTGTCCTGGACCCGGATCACGCCCTGGCGCTCGATGCTGGCGGCGGCCCTGGACCAGGTGGTCTGCGAGGTGGAGGCCGTCGAGGTGGAGGGCGAGGAGTTCAACCCGAGCTGCGAGCTGCTGGCGATGTGGCTCGCGGACCGGCTGGACGTCCCCGTCCGGCGCTCGCTGTCCTCGGGCCCGGGCCTGACCGCCGTCCGCATGACCACCAGCGGCGGTCCGATCGTCCTGGACCGCGCCGACGGCTCGCTGGCCACCCTGGCCATCGACGGGCAGCCGGCCCGCGCGGTGGCGCTCAAGCGCCGGGACACCGCCGAGCTGATCGCGGAGGAGCTGCGCCGGCTCGACCCGGACGACACCTACGCGTCGGCGCTGCGCTTCGGCGTGGACCGGCTGGCCACCGTCCCGGAGCCCGCGTCCGCCGAGAGGCCGGGCGAGGACGCTTCCGACTCCCCCGAGGGTTCGGTCGACGGGTCCGGCGAGCCGGTCGCGGAGCCGGAGCGGCTGGCGGCCAAGGCGCCGGCCAAGAAGGCGGCCGCCAAGCGGGCCCCGGCGAAGAAGGCGGCGGCGAAGTGAGCACTCCTCAGCTGGTCGTGCACCGCGACAAGGAACTGATGGCCCAGGCCGCCGCGGCCCGCCTGATCACGAAGATCGTGGACGCGCAGGCCTCCCGGGGTCACGCGTCCGTGGTCCTCACCGGCGGCCGCAACGGCAACGGCCTGCTGGCCGCGCTGGCGGCGGCACCGGCCCGGGACGCCATCGACTGGGGCCGCCTGGACCTGTGGTGGGGCGACGAGCGGTTCCTGCCCGAGGGCGACCCGGAGCGCAACGTCACGCAGGCCCGCGAGGCCCTGCTGGACTCCGTACCGCTGGACCCGGAGCGCGTGCACGCCATGCCCGCCTCCGACGGCCCGCACGGCGCGGACGTGGAGGCGGCGGCGGAGGCCTACGCGCAGGAGCTGGCGAAGGCGGCCGGCCCCGAGAACCACGGCGCGGTGCCGTCCTTCGACGTCCTGATGCTGGGCGTCGGCCCGGACACCCATGTGGCCTCCCTGTTCCCGGAGTTGCCCGCGGTACGGGAGACCGAGCGGACGGTGGTGGGCGTCCACGGCGCCCCGAAGCCCCCGCCGACCCGGATCACCCTGACCCTCCCGGCGATCCGCTCGGCCCGCGAGGTCTGGCTGCTCGCGGCCGGCGAGGACAAGGCGGAGGCCGCGGCCATCGCCCTGTCGGGCGCGGGCGAGATCCAGGCCCCGGCGGCCGGGGCGTACGGCCGTTCCCGCACCCTGTGGCTGCTGGACTCGGCGGCGGCCTCGCAGCTGCCGCGGTCGCTGTATCCGCCGGCGTCGCCGTGACCATCTGAAATCTCCGCGGAACGAGGGCGGCAGGGGACGACTCCCCTGCCGCCCTCGTCGTGTGCGCCGACTTCCCGCCGACCGGCCCTCGACCGCCCACATGCGCATACGCCTACAGCGCCAACGCCAGGCGCTGGACGTACGCCTGAGACGGGGGAGGCGGGGTCACTTGACCGATCCCGCCATCACGCCCTGGACGAAGTGCCGCTGGAAGGCGAAGAAGACGACGACCGGGACGATCAGGGAGAGGAAGGCGCCCGGCGCCAGGACGTCGATGTTGCTGCCGAACTGGCGTATCTGGGACTGGAGTTGCACGGTCAGCGGCTGGGCGGAGCTGTCGGCGAAGAGCAGGGCCACCAGCATGTCGTTCCAGACCCACAGGAACTGGAAGATGGCGAGCGAGGCGATCGCCGGGCGTCCGACCGGCAGGACCAGGCGGGTGAAGATGCGCCACTCGGTGCCCCCGTCCATCCGGGCCGCCTCCAGCATCTCCTTCGGCATCTCCGCGAAGTAGTTCCGCAGCAGGAACACCGCGAACGGCAGGCCGTAGGCGACGTGGAAGAGGACCACGCCGGGGATGGTGCCGAACAGGCCGAGCTGCCCGAAGAGTCTGGCCACCGGCAGCAGGCCGATCTGCACCGGCACCACCAGCAGGGCGACGACCAGCAGGAAGACCGGTTCGCGGCCGGGGAAGTCCAGCCAGGCGAAGGCGTATCCGGCGAGTGCCGCGATGACGACGACCAGGGTGGTCGCCGGCACCGAGATCAGCACGGTGTTCCAGAACGCCTGCGTCATGCCGGAGTTCTTCAGCAGCGCCGAGTAGTTGTCGAAGGACAGCTGGCCGGGACTGGCGAGCGCGGTCCACCAGCCGCCCTTGGCGGTGTCACGCGCCGAGCGCAGGGAGGACACGAACAGTCCCGCGAGGGGGGTCAGCCAGACCAGGCCGATCACCACGAGGAACGCCTGGACCAGGCCGTTGCCCAGGCCGCGCCGGATCGCGTTCATCGCTGGCTCCTTCGGAAGCGGCGGACGTTGAAGACCATCGCGGGGACGACCAGGAGCAGCAGCAGGACGCCCAGCGCGCTGCCGAGGCCCTGGTTGTTGCCGCCGCCGAAGGACACGAGCCACATCTGCGTCGCGAGCACCGTGGCGTCCTCCTGCACCGGTCCGGGCGCGATGATGTAGACGAGGTCGAAGACCTTCATCACGTTGATCACGAGGGTCACGAAGACGACCGTGAGCACGGGGGCGAGCAGCGGCACGGTGATGCGGCGGAAGATCTGCCACTCGTTCGCGCCGTCCATCCGGGCGGCCTCCAGCGCGTCGCGCGGGAGGGCGGCGAGGCCCGCGCCGATCAGGACCATCGCGAAGCCGGTCCAAATCCACAGGTACGCCCCGATGATCGCGGGGGTGACGAGCGCCGGGCCGAGCCAGGAGACGCCCTGGTAGGGCGGGGCGAAGTTGGCGGCCGGCAGCCTCACCGTGTACGAGCCGTCGTCGAGCCCGGTGAAGCGGAAGGAGCCGTCGCCGGCGGTCGTGGTGCTCGCGACCGTCCGTCCGTCGCGGGTCGCCTCGACCTGCATGCCGGGCAGCCCGCTCTCCTTCGGGTCGACCCTGCCGGGCCTGCCTCCGCCGCCGGGTGTGAAGTCCAGGTAGACGACGCCGCGCAGCTCGCCGGGGGCGGCCCGGCGGGCGGCCGCGGCGGCCGCGGGCGAGGCGCCCCGGGGCAGGTCCCTGGGCAGCACCCCGACCAGCCCGAGGGCCACCGAGTCACCCGGGGACAGGGCGTTCGCGGTCAGGTACGAGCCGTCCCGCCCCCGGGTGAGGTCCTGTCCGTCGCGCGCCCGTGCCGTGGGGTACGACGAGGTGCCCGCGAAGGCGTCGTGCACCGAGACCACGGCGGCGTTGAGGACGCCCTTGTCGGGGTCCTCGTCGTAGGCGAGACGGAAGATGATGCCGGCGGCGAGGAAGGAGACCGCCATCGGCATGAACAGCAGCAGCTTGAACGCGGTGGCCCAGCGGACCTTCTCCACCAGGACGGCCAGGATCAGGCCGAGGCCGGTCAGCAGGGCCGGGGCGACGACGACCCAGATGGCGGTGTTGCGGATGGCCTTGACGGTCGCCGGGTCGCGGAACATCTCGGTGTAGTTGCCGCCGCCGACGAAGCGGGTGCCGGAGGCGTCGAAGAAGCTGCGTCCGACGGAGAACAGCACCGGGTAGACGACCAGCGCGCCGAGCAGCAGCAGCGCGGGGAAGACGAAGAGCAGGGCGACGATCCGGCCCCGCCGCCGGGTGCGACGCCTGCGGGTCGCACCGGCGGCGGGCGGGCTCGCCTCTTTGCTCACGAGCGTGGTGGCGGTCATCGCGGATCAGTCCTGGTAGGCCTTGGCCGCGGCGGACTCCAGCTTCGCGGCGGTGCCCTTCGGGTCCGACGGGTCGCGCAGGAAGTCCTGGAGCAGCTTCCACTCGCCCGCGCCCTTGGTGCCGCCGAAGGCCGCCGGCGCCTGGTCGGACATGTCGAAGCGGACCGAGTCGCCGGCCCCGACGAGGGACTTGGCGGTGGCGCGGGTGACGTCGTCGCCGTAGGCGGCGAGGTCGAGCTTCCTGTTCGGGGACAGGAAGCCGCCCGCCTTCGCCCAGACGGCCGCCGCCTCGGGGGTCGCCAGGTACTCCAGGAGCTTCATGCCGGCCTTGGCGTTCTTGCCGTCCTTGAGGACGACGGCCGCGTCGCCGCCGCTGACCACCGGGGCCTTGCCGCCGCCGACGGCGGGGAACGGGAAGAAGTCGGCGTCCTTGCCGATGGTCTTCTGGAACTGGTCATGGGCGACACCGGCGACGAAGTCGCCCTCGTAGACCATGCCGGCCTTGGGCTGGGGCCCGAACACCTTCTCCACCGAGCCGGGGAAGTCGGTGTTGAGGGCCTCCTTCTGACCGCCCGCGACCAGCTGCTTGTCCTTGAACAGCTTGCCCAGGGTGGTGAGCGCCTCGACGACGGAGGCGTCGGTCCACTTCAGCTTGTGCGCGGCGAGGGCGTCGTACTTCTCGGGCCCGGCCTGCGAGAGGTAGACGTTCTCGAACCAGTCGGTGAGGGTCCAGCCGTCCTGGCCGGCCACGGAGAAGGCGGCGAGCCCGGAGTCGGAGACGGTGTGGCCGGCCTTCAGCATCTCGTCGTAGGTCTTCGGCGGCTTGACGCCGGCCTGGGCGAGCGCGTCGGGGCTGTACCACACGGTCGACTTGTGGGCCGCCTTGAAGTAGAGGCCGTAGAGGGTGCCGTCGACGCTGCCGTACTTCTTCCAGACGGGGGCGAAGCCCGCGTCCACCGACTTCTGCGCGGTGGCGGACAGCGGCTCCAGCCAGCCCTTCTTGGCGAACTGCTGGAGCACGCCGACCTGGGGGACCATCACCACGTCGGGGGCGTTGCCGCCCTCGATCTTGCTGCCGACGACGGTGGAGACGTTGTCGCCGGTGGACGTGAACTGCGTCTTGGCGCCGGTCTTCGCGCTGAACGCGTCGAGCACCTTCTGGAAGTTCTTCTGCTCGCTGCCGGACCAGACACCGGCCACGGTGACGGTCTGGCCGTCGAGCGCCTTGTCGCCGCCGCCGGCGGAGACCGGGCCGCCGCCGCCGCAGGCGGTGGTGCCGAGGGCCAGGGCGAGGGCGGTGCAGCCGGTGAGCAGCGTGGTGCGTCGTCGCATCATCGTTGATGTCCCTTCAGGGGTGGGGAGCTGACGAGGGTGGAGCGGGGAGGGATCAGAGGGCGGTGCCGTCGCTGATCCACCAGGCGGCCGTCGACCCGGGGAGCACCCCGGGCGGGCAGGGGCCGCTGGACAGCAGGGGTGCGCCGGAGACCGGCGCGGGGGCGGGCGCCGTACCGAAGTTGACGGCGCAGACGAGGTCGTCGCCGCGGGCGAAGGCGAGGACGTCCGGCGGGGAGTCCAGCCAGCGCAGCGTGCCTTCGCCCAACTGCGGCAGTGCCGAGCGCAGTTGGAGGCCGTCGCGGTACAGGTGCCAGAAGGAGCGGGTGTCGGCGAGGGCGCGGTCGGTGGCGTACTCGGCGAAGTAGTCGGGCTGCGGGAGCCAGGGCCGGGCGCTCTCGACACCGGAGGTGAAGCCGAACGGGGACGCCTGCCCGGACCAGGGCAGCGGCACGCGGCAGCCGTCCCGGACCCGGGCGCGGCTCCCGGTGCGGCGGAAGATCGGGTCGGTGAGCACGTCGTCGGGGAGGTCGACGACCTCGGGCAGGCCCAGTTCCTCGCCCTGGTAGATGTACGCGGCGCCGGGCAGCGCGAGCATCAGCAGCGCCGCGGCGCGGGCGCGGGCGGCGCCGAGGCCGCTGCCCTCGGGGGCGGGCTCGCCGTAGCGGGTGACGGTGCGCACCTGGTCGTGGTTGTTGAGGACCCAGGTGACCGTGGAGCCCGTGCCGGCGATGTCCTGCATGGCCTCGGAGACGACCTTGCGGAAGGCGTCGGCCTGCCAGGGGGCGCCGAGCAGGTCGAAGAAGAAGGCCTGGTGGAGTTCGTCGGGGCGGACGTAGCGGGCGTGCTCGCGGGCGGTGGGGACCGAGACCTCCCCCACCAGCAGCCGCTCGCGGCCGTCGCGCGCGGTGTACTCCTCGCACACCGACCGCCAGTGCCGCCACACCTCGTGCACCTCGGGCTGGTTCCAGGCGAGCGGGTTGACCGAGTCGCGGGCGCGGGCGTCGGCCTCCGGGTCGTCCGAGTCGGGCAGGTCCGGGTGCTTGTAGAGGCCGGCGGCGACGTCGATGCGGAAGCCGTCCACCCCGCGGTCCAGCCAGAACCGCAGCACACGGTCGAACTCGGCGGGGATCTCGGGGTTGCGCCAGTTCCAGTCCGGCTGTTCCGGCGTGAACATGTGCAGGTACCACTGGCCGGGCCGGCCGTCCGCCTCCGTGACGCGGGTCCAGGCCGGGCCGCCGAACATGGCGTGCCAGTTGTTGGGCGGCTCGTCGCCGCCGGGGCCGCGGCCGTCGGCGAAGTGGAAGCGGGCCCGGGCCGGGCTGCCGGGTCCGGCGGCCAGGGCCTCGGCGAACCACGGGTGCTCGCTGGAGCAGTGGTTGGGGACGATGTCGAGCAGCACCTTGATCCCGAGCCGGCGGGCGGCGGTCATCAGCAGGTCGAACTCGGCGAGGTCGCCGAAGACCGGGTCGACGCCGCGGTAGTCGGCGACGTCGTAGCCGTGGTCGTGCTGGGGCGAGGGGTAGAAGGGGCTCAGCCAGATCCCGTCGACGCCGAGCTTCTTCAGGTACGGCAGTCCGGTGCGGACCCCGGCCAGATCGCCGATGCCGTCCCCGGTGCTGTCCAGGAAGCTGCGGACATACACCTGGTAGATCACCGCGTCGCGCCACCAGTGGTACTTACTCAACATGTATGCATGTTAGGTAGGCGTGTCGTGAGGGTGTCAATGAAAAGAACAGAGCTACCGAGGAGTTGGGTCGGCAAAACAGGACTTAAAAGGGCATCCTGAAGACAAGCGAGATGTCCGCGTTACCTAACAAGTAACTAGCGGTCGGAGATGGCGGCCAGTTCCCGCGCCAGCCGGCGCACCGCGGCGGCCGGCGTCTCGTGCCCGGTCAGCGCGTCCTGCACGACCGCCTGCACCACGAGGCTCACCTGGTCGTAGCGGGGGCTCTTGGGCCGCGGCTCGGCCGTGCGGACGGCGTCGCGCAGGATCGGCAGATAGGGGAACCGCCGCACGAGCGCGGGGTCGTCGTAGAGCGCGGCGCGTACGGGCGGCAGCGCGCCCCGGGTGAGCACCTGGCGCTGGACCGGCTCGCTGGTGAGGTAGGCGATCAGCCGGGCGGCCGAGTCGGGGTGCCGCGCATGCGTGTTGACGGCCAGGTTGGAGCCGCCCAGGACGCTCTTGCCCGGACCGTGCGGTCCCGGCAGCCGTACGGCGCCGATCTTCCCGGCCACCTTGGAGCCGGGGGCCGAGGCCACGGCGTAGGCGTAGGGCCAGTTCCGCAGGAAGAGCAGCCGGCCGTCCTGGAACGCCTCCTTGGACTCCTCCTCCTTGTACGTCAGCGCCGCCTTCGGGATCCAGCCCTCGCGCACACCGCGGGCGAGGAAGCCGATGCCCTCGCGGGCCGCGTCGGAGTCGACGGTGACCCGGGTGCCCTCGTCGCCGAGGATCGTGCCGCCCGCCGAGTACACGGCCTCGGCCGCGTTGACGGTCAGGCCCTCGTAGGGCAGGAACTGGCCCGCGTAACCGCCCAGACCGTACTTGGGCGCGACGGTCTTCGCGTCATGCTCCAGCTCGGCCCAGGTGCGCGGCGGCGGCAGGCCCTCCTTGGCCAGCACGTCCCTGCGGTACAGCAGCAGCCCCGCGTTGGTGACGTACGGCACGGCGTACAGCCGGCCGTCGTACGTGGCCGTGTCCACCACCGGCCGCAGGAAGCTGCGCAGCGGGAAGCGGTCCGGGGGCAGCGGGCGGATCCAGCCGGCCGCCGCGAACTCCGAGGTCCAGTTGACGTCGATGTTGAGGACGTCGAACCGCCCCCGGTCGCCGCCGCGCAGGTCGGTGGTCATCTGCGCGTGGGTCTCGTCGGCGGAGTCGGGCAGCTCGACGAGGGTGACCTTCTCGGCGGGGTGCGTGCGGTTCCAGCCCCGCAGCAGCGGGTCGAGGTAGTCGGTGAGGTCACCGGCGGTCGCGAGGGTGAGCGGCCCGCGGCCGCCGTCGGCCGCCTCGCCGCTCCGGGTGCCGGAGGCGACGTAGCCACTGAGGACCACGGCCAGAACGAGGAGCCCCCTACCGGCGGCGCGCATCCACCGCATAGGTTCCTCCCAGAACACGTACACCGGCCCCGGGCACCCGCGCCCGCGGTCAGAGGCCATGTATACCTGTTAGGTATGGGCGATACTAGGGCCTGGAGCACATTGCCGTAGACAGGAGGACAGCACGAGTGCGCCTGCCCCTCCTGGCACTGCTCGCGCGCGGCCCGGCCCACGGTTACGAGCTGAAGCACGACCTTGAGCAACTGCTGGGCTCCGCGTACCCTCAGCCCAACGTCGGCCAGATCTACGTCACCCTCGGCCGCCTCGAGAAGTCGGGACTGATCGAGGGCGAGGACGTCGAGCAGTCCAGCCGGCCCAACAAGAAGGTCTACCACCTCACCGACGCCGGGCGGGAAGCGCTGCACGCCTGGTTCGAGGAGACCGAGGACGAACCGCGGGTCCGGGACGAGTTCTTCATGAAGCTCGCGCTCGCCCCGCAGACCGGTCTCGCCGACCAGATCGCCCTCATCAACCGCCAGCGGCGCCAGTACCTCAACACCATGCGCGATCTGTCGAAGCTGGCCGCCGCCGAGAACCGGGACAACCGAATCGCCCATCTGCTGATCGAGGGCGCGATGCTGCACCTGCAGGCCGACCTGGACTGGCTGGAACGGTGCCAGGAAGAACTGGAGGACCTGGAGTGAGGGACGGCCGGTCCTCAGGACCCAAGGCGCATGACCGCCGGTCTGCCACGCCCGGCCCGGCCGCCGTGCTGCGGGCCGAGGGCCTGGTCAAGACCCACCACGGCGAGGGCGCGCCCGCGCACGCCGTGCGCGGGGTCGACCTGAGCGTGGCGCGCGGCGAGTTCGTGGCGGTCACCGGACCGTCGGGAGCCGGCAAGTCCACGCTGCTGCACCTGCTCGGCGGCCTGCAGCGGCCCGACCGGGGCAGCATCTGGCTCGACGGCCGCTGCACGGACACCTTCGGCGAGGCCCGCTGGGCGCTGGAGCGCCGCAAGGCCATCGGGATCGTCTTCCAGTTCTTCAACCTGGTGTCGAACCTGTCGGTCGCCGACAACGTCGAGCTGCCCGCGCTGCTCGCGGGCGTGCCGCCGAAGAAGGCGCGCGGCGAGCGCGAGGAACTGCTCGCCGAACTGGGCCTGGAGGGCAAGGAGCGCAGCATGCCGGGCGAGCTGTCCGGCGGCGAGCAGCAGCGGGTCGCGCTGGCCCGCGCCCTGGTCAACCACCCGCCGCTGCTGCTGGCCGACGAGCCCGCCGGCAGCCTGGACAGCAAGGGCACCCGCGAGGTGATGCGGCTGCTGTCCCGCTTCCACGGGCGGGGCCAGACCATCGTGCTGGTCACCCACGACGCCCGGCTGGCCAGCGCGGCCGACCGCGTCATCAGCTTCTTCGACGGCCGCATAGCCGACGACGCCACGCTGGACGGCACCCCGTCCCGCCGCGGCGGCGCCTCCGGCGTGCTGGAGCTGAGGGACTGATCCGGGTGCACGACCGTTCGACGACCGGGGGCTGAGGCCGTGCGCGCCACCCTCCGCTGGGCCCACTCCGATCTGCGCACGCACCGCGGCGAGGCGCTGTTCATCACGCTCGCCACGGCCGGCATCGTCGCCTCGCTGCTGCTGGCGGCCGCGCTGTTCGGCTACGCCACCAACCCCTGGCAGCGGACCTTCACCGAGGCGCACGGGGCGCACGTGTGGATCCACACCGCCGCCTCCACCGACGTCCGCGAGCTCGCCCGGCTGGACGGCGTCGAGTCCGTCGCCGGCCCCTACCGGACGGAGTCCACCACCGTCGCCGCTCGCGGCACCCGGGCCGCCGTCGAGCTGCGCGGCACCCCGGACCTGCCGACCGTCGGCCGGCCGCTCGTCACCGTCGGCCACTGGCTGGACCCGGCCGAGCCGGACGGCGTGGTCCTGGAGAGCCGCCTGGCCCGGGCCCTGCTCGCCGAGCCCGGCGACACCCTCACCCTGCCCGGCAGCGCACGCACCCTGACCGTGGAGGGCATCGCCGACAGCGCCGAGCCCGGCTACAGCCCGGGAGCCCAGCCGGGCCTGGTCTGGGCGCTGCCCCCCGCCGTGCGCGCCGACGCCGGCCGGGTGACCGGGCTGCGCCTGAAGGACCCGGGCGACACCGACTACGCGGTGCAGCGCGCCGTCACGGTGCTCGGCGCGGGCACCGTCGGCGAGGTCTCCACCTGGCAACAGGAGCGGGCCGCGGCCCAGGGCGAGAACCGGCTCCTCGGACAGGTGCTCGGCCTGTTCGGGCTCGGCGCCCTGGCCGCCGCCGGCTTCGCCGTGCACGGGGCGATCGGCACCCGCATCCGCGGCCACCTGCGGGACATCTCGGTGCTCAAGGCGATCGGCTTCACGCCCGGCCAGGTGGTGCGGATCTTCCTGCTCCAGCACCTGGCGTTCGCGGCGCTCGGCGCGGTGGCCGCGGCCGCGCTCACCGAGGGCCTGGGCAACCGGGTCCCGGGGCGGCTCGGCGACGCGGTGGGGGTGTGGCAGGGGCTGCCCGGGCACACCGTGACCCTGTCCGCCGTGCCGGTCGGCGCGGTGCTGTTCATCGGCGTGACCACGGGGCTCGCCGCCTGGCGGGCGGGCCGGGTGCCGCCGGTGCCGGTGCCCCGCCCGGCGGCCCCGGCGGGCGGCCGGCTCACCGCCGTCGCCCGCAGCGCGCTGGGCCTGCGGCTGCCGGCCGCGCTCGTGCTCGGCTGCCACAAGGCGTTCGCCGGGCGCGGCCGCTCACTGGCCGGCGTGGCCCGCCTGACGCTGCCACTGCTGCTCATGGTGGTGGCCATGAGCGCGTGGACCACCCTGGACCGGTTCCACAGCAGTCCCGGGCGCGTGGGCCTGCCGGCGGCGCTCTCGGTCCGCTCGGACGGCGACCTGGGCGACGCCGGTGTCCGGGCCCTGCTGGCGGCGGACCCCGGGGTCGGCGCCGCCTACCCGGGCGTCGAGCTGGCCGCGCTGCTCCCCGGACAGACCGGGACGGTCGCCCTGCGCGGCCTCGGCACCCGGGCCCACCCCTACCCGTACACCCTCGCCGAGGGCCGGGCCGCCCGCGGTCCCGACGAGGCGGTGGCCGGCCAGGGCATGCTCGACCTGGTGCACGCGCGGGTCGGGGACTGGGTGCGGATCACGGTGGGAGAGCGGCCGCAGATCCTGCACATCGTGGGCCGCAGCATCGAGCCGCAGAACGCCGGGCGGGTCGTGACGACCTCCCTGGACACCCTGCGGGAGAACGACGCGCACCTGTCCCCCGCCTTCTACCAGCTCCGCCTGCGCCCCGGCGCCGACCCGCGGCGGGTGGCCTCCGCCCTGACCCGGGCCGGCCACGGGCACCTGGACGTGCACCCGGTCACGAACCCGGCCGACGGGCTCTCGCCGCTGCGCGGGGTGGTGACCGCGCTGATCGCCGTGCTCGCCCTCATCGGGCTCGTCGAGCTGCTCACCGCGATCGGCGGCACCGTACGGGAGAGCGAACGGGACGTGCTGGCGCTGCGGGCGATCGGCATGTCACCGCGGCAGATCACCGCGATCACCGTCACCGCGACGACCTGCACGGCGCTCGCGGCCGCCGTCGCCGCCACGGTGCTGGGCCTGCCGCTGGCCCACCGGCTGATCGACGCGCAGGGCGGTTCGAGCGGCATCGGCGCCGGCATCGCCCAGTCCCCCTCCCCCGCCCTGCTCCTGCTGCTGGGCACGGGCGCCGTCCTCGGCGCGGCGGCCCTCTCCGCCCTCCCCGCGTCCCGCGCGGCCCGCCGCCGCCTGGCGGACACGCTGAGCGCGGTGTCGTGAGCGGGCGGGCGTCGTGAGCGGGCGCGGCTGGACGGCGTTGAAGAAGCCGGGGCTGGTCTGCACCGGTTAGGTGCCGCCCGCCGAGGTGAGCTGGGGCCTCCTCTGCCCGGTCGGCTGCTGCCCCGCCCCCGGCCGCGGGCGCCGACAGCCCCTACGCGTGAGGAGCCCCGCCCGCCACCGTCAGGTCGCCTCCGGGGCGCCGCTCTTCGGGCCGTCCACCGGGGTGTCGTGAGCGGGCGCGGTGCCGCGAGCAGGCGCGGTGCCGCGCGCGGCGGCGCGGAGCTGGGGTGCGCGCCGGGGGCCGTGCAGAGGCGGGGTACGCGCAGCGGGGGGCGGTGGCCAGGCGGGGTGCGCCGCACGGGTGTGGCGGCCGGGTCGAGGGCCGAGTCGGCCGGTGTGTCAAAGGCCGGCCCGAGGCGGCTCCTCCGGGCTTTCGCGGGCCGGTGCGGTCGTACCGGTGACCGCGGGGCGAGGGCCGGCCGGAAGCCGGGGCGGCGCAGGCGCGGTGTCCCGACGGTCCGCGGGCACGCCGAGCGCTTGTCCTGACGCGGGCGCGGCGCCCGCGAGGCGGCGCCGGGCCGGCGGGAGACGGACGGCCGAGCGGGCCGGGACCGGTGCGGCCCCGCCCGGTCGGGGGCCGGGCCGCACCGGGAGCCGGGTCAGGCCCGGCCGCGCAGCTCGCGGTACTTGGCGACCAGGGCCTGCGTGGAGGTGTCCAGGCCGGGGACCTCCTTGCCCTCGGTCAGGGCGGGTTCGACGCGCTTGGCGAGGACCTTGCCGAGCTCCACGCCCCACTGGTCGAAGGAGTCGATGTTCCAGACGGCACCCTGCACCAACACCTTGTGCTCGTAGAGGGCGACCAGCTGGCCGAGGACGGACGGGGTCAGTTCGCGGGCGAGGATCGTCGTCGTCGGCCGGTCGCCCGGGAACGTCTTGTGCGGGACCAGTTCCTCCGGCACGCCCTCCGCGCGGACCTCCTCGGCCGTCTTGCCGAAGGCGAGGGCCTGCGTCTGGGCGAAGAAGTTCGCCATCAACAGGTCGTGCTGGGCCTTGAGTTCACCGCTCAGCTCGGCGACCGGCTCGGCGAAGCCGATGAAGTCCGCCGGGATCAGCTTCGTGCCCTGGTGGATGAGCTGGTAGTAGGCGTGCTGCCCGTTGGTGCCGGGCGTGCCCCAGACCACCGGCCCGGTCTGCCACTCCACCCGCTTGCCGTCCCGCGCCACGTACTTGCCGTTGGACTCCATGTCCAATTGCTGCAGGTACGCCGTGAACTTGGACAGGTAGTGCGAGTACGGCAGCACCGCGTGCGACTGGGCGTCGTGGAAGTTGTCGTACCAGATACCCAACAGCCCGAGCAGCAGCGGGGCGTTGGCCTCGGCGGGCGCGGTGCGGAAGTGGTCGTCGACCAGGCGGAAGCCGTCCAGCATCTCGCGGAAGCGGTCCGGGCCGATCGCGATCATCAGGGACAGACCGATCGCGGAGTCGTACGAGTAGCGGCCGCCGACCCAGTCCCAGAACTCGAACATGTTGGCCGTGTCGATGCCGAAGTCCGACACCTTCTCCGCGTTCGTGGACAGCGCCACGAAGTGCTTGGCCACGGCCGCTTCGTCGCCGAGCGCGTCCACCAGCCAGGAGCGGGCGGAGGTCGCGTTGGTGATCGTCTCGATGGTGGTGAACGTCTTGGACGCGACGATGAACAGCGTCTCGGCCGGGTCCAGGTCGCGGGTGGCCTCGTGCAGGTCGGCGCCGTCCACGTTGGAGACGAAACGGACGGTCAGGTCGCGGTCGGTGAAGCTGCGCAGCACCTCGTAGGCCATCGCCGGGCCGAGGTCGGAGCCGCCGATGCCGATGTTGACGACGTTCCTGATGCGCCTGCCGGTGTGGCCGGTCCACTCGCCGGAGCGCACCCGCTCGGCGAAGCCGGCCATCTTGTCCAGCACGGCGTGCACGGCCGGTACGACGTTCTCGCCGTCGACCTCGACCACCGCGCCGGGCGCGGCCCGCAGCGCGGTGTGCAGCACCGCCCGGTTCTCGGTGACGTTGATCTTCTCACCGCGGAACATGGCGTCCCGCAGACCGAAGACGTCCGTCGCGGCGGCAAGCTCGCGCAGCAGCCGCAGCGTCTCGTCGGTGACGAGGTGCTTGGAGTAGTCGATGTGCAGGTCACCGACCTGCAGGGTGTACCCGCTGCCGCGCCCCGGCTCGGCGGCGAACAGGTCCCGCAGCCCGGTCCCGGCCAGTTCCTCGCGGTGCTTCTCGAGAGCGGTCCACTCGGGCGTCTGGTTGAGCCTGGTACGGCCGTCTGCGTTCATATCCGACTTCAGCCTTCTTTCCTGCGCCTGTCCTGCTGTGTCCCGTGCCCCACTGCCGGTCCCAACCTAGTTGATCAGGGCCGGTGACGAGCGGTGGTGACGCCGTCGGTGCGGGCGACAAGAGGTACGTCCGGCTGACGCGCCGGTGTCAGCACGGTGCGGAACGGGCGGGCGCCCGGGGACGCGGCTCGCCCGGCCGGCCCGGGGCGCGAGCCGAAGAGTCGCACGGGGTCGCCGGGCAGAAGCGGGGCGCAGGCCGCGGAGGGCGCCGGGCAGGCCGGGTGCAGGCCGAGGGGCGTGCCGCCCGGCGGAGACGCGGGCCGTCGAACGGCGCAGGATCAGGACGGCGGGCAGCCCGGGGCGGGCATGCGGGCACGCCGGCAGCACGAAGCGTGCCAGGGCCACGCCCCGCCGCCGGCGTCGGCCGGGGCTGCGTGCGGGACGGCGGCGGCCGGGCACCCGAGGGCACCCGGCCGGTGAAGTCCTAGATCTCGCCGCGCAGTTTGGCGAGTGCCTCGGCGAGGATCGCCTCGCCGTCCGCGTCGCTGCGCCGCTCCCGTACGTACGCGAGGTGCGTCTTGTACGGCTCGGTGCGCGGCGGGTCCGGCGGGTTGTCCCGGTCCTGGCCGGCCGGGAAGCCGCAGCGCGGGCAGTCCCAGGTGTCGGGGACCTGCGCGTCGCTGGCGAAGCTCGGCTGCGTCTCGTGCCCGTTGGAGCACCAGAAGGAGATGCGCAGACGCGGCGCGGACTCGCCACGCTCGGCCTCGCCCATCGGCCCCGCTCCGACCCGGCTTCCCCGGATCGCGTTGCCACTTGCCACGGTCGTAACTCCCTGCGTGATGGTGCCGCGAAGCGAGTCGGCGTTCCGCTTCGCCGCGAGCGCCTCAGTCTACGTAAGGCCCAACGCGCGTCCAGTGTGCGGAGTTACAGCCCCCGCACCTAGACGCAAGCCCCATGATAGGCCGCGCCCTGGGGCGCGTACCGGACATGGGGCCTTACGTACGGATCGAGCGTGTGCGCGACGTGTCGGTCAGCTGTTCGTCTTCATGAGGATGCCGAGGACGACGATGCACGCGAACCACAGCAGACCGATGACGATGGTGATGCGGTCGAGGTTGCGCTCGGCGACCGAGGAACCGCCGACGGAGGACTGCATACCGCCACCGAACATGTCGGACAGGCCGCCGCCCTTCCCCTTGTGCATCAGCACCAGCAGCATCAGCAGCAGGCTGAAGACGATCAGGGCGATCGAGAACCCCAAAACCACGGCTGGACCAACTTCCTCGGATTCGGATGGACTGCGGGGGCACAGCACCATGGCTGTGCCCCCGCAAGAGTACGACGTATCGTCGCTACCGCCTACTCACGGACCTGATCACTGGTCGCGGAAGCGCACGATCTTGACGAACTCGTCGGCGTCCAGCGAGGCACCGCCGACCAGGGCGCCGTCGATGTCGGCCTTGGCCATGATCTCGGCGACGTTGCCGGCCTTCACGGAGCCGCCGTACTGGATGCGGACCTTGTCGGCCACGTCCTGGGAGTACAGCTCGGCGAGCTTGCCGCGGATGGCCGCGCAGACCTCCTGGGCGTCGTCGGCGCCGCAGACCTTGCCGGTGCCGATGGCCCAGACGGGCTCGTAGGCGATCACGACGGTCTCGGCCTGCTCGGCCGGGAGGTCCTTCAGACCGCCCTCGACCTGGGCGAGGGTGTGGGAGACGTGGTTGCCCGCCTCGCGGACGTCCAGCTCCTCGCCGACGCACAGGATCGGGGTCAGACCGTGCTTGTAGGCGGCCTTGACCTTGGCGTTCACGATCTCGTCGGTCTCGTGGTGGTACTGGCGGCGCTCGGAGTGGCCGATGGCCACGTACGTGCACTTGAGCTTGGCCAGCATCGGACCGGAGATCTCACCGGTGTAGGCGCCGGAGTCGTGCGCCGAGATGTCCTGGGCACCGTACTTGATCTTGAGCTTGTCGCCGTCGACCAGGGTCTGCACGGAGCGCAGGTCGGTGAAGGGCGGCAGGACGGCGACCTCGACGGCCTCGTAGTCCTTGTCGGCCAGGGCGAAGGCGAGCTTCTGGACGTGCGCGATGGCCTCGAGGTGGTTGAGGTTCATCTTCCAGTTGCCCGCCATCAGCGGCGTGCGCGTGCTCATCGAGGTCAGTCCTCCAGTGCGGCGAGGCCGGGGAGCGTCTTGCCCTCGAGGTATTCGAGGGAGGCGCCGCCACCGGTCGAGATGTGGCCGAATGCCTTCTCGTCGAAGCCGAGCGTACGCACGGCCGCGGCGGAGTCACCACCGCCGACGACGCTGAAGCCGTTCGAGTCGACAAGGGCCTGGGCGACCGCCTTGGTGCCCTCGGCGTAGTCGGGGTGCTCGAAGACGCCCATGGGACCGTTCCAGAAGACGGTCTCGGCGTCGGCGAGCTTCGAGGCGTAGAGCTCCCGGGTCCTGGGGCCGATGTCCAGGCCCTCCTGGTCGGCGGGGATCTTGTCCGCGTCGACCACGGTGTTCTCGGTCGGCGCCTTGGTCTTCAGGTCCGGGAACTCCCGGGAGACCACGACGTCGACGGGGAGCAGCAGCTCCACGCCCTGCTTCTCGGCGCGCTCCAGGTACTCGGTGACGGCCGGGACCTGGTCCTCCTGGAGCAGGGAGATGCCGACCTCGTAACCCTTGGCCTTGAGGAAGGTGTAGGCCATGCCGCCGCCGATGAGCAGCCGGTCGGCCTTGCCGAGGAGCTGGTCGATGACGGCGAGCTTGTCGGAGACCTTGGCGCCGCCGAGCGCGACGACGTAGGGGCGCTTGACGTCGTCGGTGAGCTTCTTCAGGACGCCGACCTCGGTGGCGATCAGGTAGCCGGCGTAGTGCGGCAGCCGGGCCGGAAGGTCGTAGACGGAAGCGTGCTTGCGGTGCACCGCGCCGAAGCCGTCCCCGACGTACACGTCGGCGAGGGCGGCCAGCCGGTCGGCGAACTCGCCGCGCTCGGTGTCGTCCTTGGCGGTCTCGCCGGCGTTGAAGCGCAGGTTCTCGATGACCGCGACCTGGCCGGGCTGGAGGCCGTTGACGGCGTCGTGGGCGGCGGGGCCGACGGTGTCCTGGGCGAACGCGACCGGCGCGCCGAGGAGTTCGCCGAGCCGCTCGGCGGCGGGCAGCAGCGAGAAGGCGGGGTCCGGGGCGCCCTTGGGGCGGCCCAGGTGGGAGGCGACGACCACCTTGGCGCCGGCCTCGGCGAGCGCCTTGACCGTGGGCAGGACGGCGCGGATGCGGCCGTCGTCCGTGATGACGCCGTCGGCGAGCGGCACGTTGAGGTCGGCACGGACGAAGACCCGCTTGCCGTCCACGCCCGCGGAGAGAAGTTCGTCGATGGTCTTCATGAGAGTGGGCTCCTGAGGAGGGCTCTTGTTCCTACGAGGCTCGATCTTCGCAGGTCGGCCGGGGCCGCCTGCACGCACGTCAGGGCCCGGGCAGCGCGACGTTGCGCTGCCCGAGCCCTGCGTTGACGCATCGGCTGCCCGTTGCGGCCGATCAGAGCTGGTTGCCGACGAAGACCGTGAGGTCCACGAGGCGGTTGGAGTAGCCCCACTCGTTGTCGTACCAGCCGAGGATCTTCACCGACGTGCCCTCCTGGACCATGGTCAGGGAGGAGTCGAAGGTGCAGGACGACGGGTCGCCGACGATGTCCGAGGAGACGATCTGGTCCTCGGTGTAGGTCAGGTAGCCCTGCAGCTCGCCCTCGGACGCCTTCTTGAAGGCGGCGTTGACCTCGTCCTTGGTGACCTCGCGCGAGAGCTCCACCACGAGGTCGGTGGCCGAGCCGGTCGGGACCGGGACACGCATCGCGATGCCGTCGAGCTTGCCCTTGAGCTGCGGCAGGACCAGCGCGGTGGCCTTGGCGGCACCGGTGGTGGTCGGGATGATGTTCTCGGCGGCGGCACGGGCGCGGCGCAGGTCCTTGTGCGGGAAGTCCAGGATGCGCTGGTCGTTCGTGTACGCGTGCACCGTCGTCATCAGGCCCTTGACGATGCCGAAGTTCTCGTCGAGGACCTTCGCCATCGGCGCCACACAGTTGGTGGTACAGGAGGCGTTGGAGATGACGTGGTGGTTCGCCGGGTCGTACTTGTCCTGGTTGACGCCCATCACGATGGTGATGTCCTCGTCCTTGGCCGGGGCCGAGATGAGGACCTTCTTCGCGCCACCGGCGATGTGCTTGGCGGCGTCTTCCTTCTTGGTGAAGATGCCGGTCGACTCGATGACGATGTCGACGCCCAGCTCACCCCACGGGATGTCGGCCGGGTTGCGCTCGGAGAGCACCTTGATGGTGTGGCCGTCGACGGTGATGGTGTCGGCGGTGTGGGTGACCTCCGCCTTGAGGCGGCCCAGGATGGTGTCGTACTTGAGCAGGTGGGCGGTGGTCGCGGTGTCACCCAGGTCGTTGACAGCCACAACCTCGATGTCGGCACCCTGCTCCAGCAGCGCGCGGAAGTAGTTGCGTCCGATACGGCCGAAGCCGTTGATGCCTACGCGGATCGTCACGAACCGATCTCCTCGTTGGTACGCCGGCCATGCGGTGCCGGCGAGCTGTATTTGGGATGTCCCCGACCACCCCCGACCCTACCCCTCTGGGTGCCCCGGAGTGACATCGAGATGCCGCATAAAAGGGCAGGCGGTCCGTACCGGCCAGTAGGGTACGGACCACCTCGGATCGGCGGTCGTTTCGCAGGTCTTTGTTATGTAATGCCGCTGCCCTTCGACGTTGTTTTCACTCGTTCGTGAGCGGGTCGGCTCACCTGATGAGTGCCGTTTCCGCGCACCGTTGAGAGAGGGTCCCGCTCACATGTCGAGTCAGCTCGTCTCAACTGCCGAGCGAGACGAACGCCTTCCTCATCAGGGCGGCGCGATCGGCCGCCGACGGCACCTGCTCCAGACCGAAGCCGAGGAGCACGGTGTCCTTCGTGGTGACGGCTCCGTAGGTGCGGAAGAGGGTTCCGGTGCGCGTCCAGTCCTTCAGGACCGCCGGGCTGCCCGGGGGCGGTCCGGACACGCGCCACGCGCCGAGGGACGTCTCGAAGCCCTCGGTCTCCTTCGCGGTGCCGCCCACGACGAGGGAGGCGTCGTCGGCGAGCACGCCGTGCCCGCCGCTGCCCGGGTCGGTGATGTAGGCGAGGGAGATCTCCACCGACTTCCCCGCGTACGCGCTCAGGTCGAAGTCCGCCCGCTGCCAGCCGCTGGAGCTGCCGGTGAGGCTGTGCCACGCCCCCGAGGTGCCGCTCGCGGTGCAGGAGTTGTCCGCGAGTGTCAGGTAGTGCCTGAGCCAGGGGTGTTCGCGGATCAGGAACCCGGCCCCGCACTCGGCGGGCACGGCCGACGTGGTGGCGCCGGACGCCTCCGGGAGCGTGGTCCAGTCGTCGCCGCCCACCGTGTGCGCCTCGAGGACCGCGTGGTCGTAGCCGCGCTCGGTGTCCCACAGCAGCCGGGTGCTCAGCGTGGGCCGGTCGGCGGCACTCACCCCGGTGAGGTCGACGGTGCGGGTCAGGCGCTTGTAGGCGTCGTCGGTGTGGACGGCGGCGGCCATGAAGGAGCCGCTGTACGGGCCGTAGGGGTTGACCGTGCCGGCGAACTGCCCCGCCCCCGCGCTCGCGAACTGCGGGTACGTCGCGGCCGGCAGCTCGTCCGACGTCACGCCGTAGGTGCCGGCCCGGTCCAGCGGGTTGCCGGGCGCGTCGCCGAGGGGGCCGGTGTAGCCGGCCAGGCCGCCGGAGCCGGTGAAACCGGTGGCTCCCTTGGTCGAGGTACGGCTGTAGGCGCCCAGGTAGTACTGGCTGAAGTCGTCCGAGGGCGTGCCGTCGCCGAGGTCGACGCTGCCGCCGGCCAGCTCGCCGGCCTCGATCAGCCGGCCGCCCTCGTTGAGGTAGGCGCGCAGCTGGAGCTGGGTGGCGTTGCCCGGACCGTCGGCGCCCGAGTAGTGCACGACCGTCCGGAAGTGGCCGAGCACGCCGAGCGCGTCGGGCGCGCCCTGCGTGGCGACGTCCCAGACGACGGCCCGGTGGCCGGCGGCGCGCAGCGCGTGGGCGTACGTCCGCGCCTGCGCGGCGGCCGTGCCCTCCTCGGCGACCACCAGTGTGTCGGCCGCGGGCCGCTCGGCGACGGTGTAGGTGAAGCGGGAGCTCGCCGTCCTCCGGCCGTGTCCGCCGCGCCCGGTCTCACCGGTGAACCACACCTCGACCTTGTCGCCCGGCCTGCCGCCGGGCACCTTCGCCCGGTACTCGTCGAAGTAGAGGTCGTCCTCGCCGCCGTACGTCTTGCCGCCCCTCCAGCGCCTGAGCGCGAGGTCGTGCGTACGGCCGCCGTCGACGCGGTACTTGAGTTCCTTGTGCCGGACCGCCTTGCGGACGACGACGGAGACCTGCTGGTCCGTGCCCCGCGCGTAGGAGGTGGCGAACGCGGCCGGGGTGAAGTCGGCGGCCTTCAGGCCGACCGGTGAGGCCGGCCGGTCGGGGTGGGCGGCCGTCTCGGCGACGGAGAGCGCGAACGGGACGTTCTTCTCGAACTCCTGCTGGATCAGCTTCTCGTCGTCGGGGAAGTTGAAGACCGACTGGCAGTCGCCGGGGTTCCAGGCGTCGTTCGGGTCGACGTTCGACGCGGTCTCGCACGTCGACATCTCGGGGGTGAACATTCCCATGCCGTTGACGTTCGAGGCGTGGCCGTCCGCCTCGCCGTTGGTGGTGTACAGCTCGGAGGAGACCTGCGAACGGTAGCCCGGGATCGCCGGGTTGTCGGGGGTGCCGGCGAGCGCCTTGTACAGGACGTCGTCCGGGGTCGGGGTGGCGACCTGCCATCCCACGCCGTACAGCAGCAGTTCGGCGGCGGAGTGGTAGTTGATGCCGTAGGTGAAGCGGACGCGCTTCTCGAAGCCGTCCAGGGCCTTCGTCTCCGGCTCGGACTCGGGGGTCGCGCCGCGGTACGTCTCACTGGTGGGGTTGGGGGACGAGCCCTCGTCGTCGTAGCCCCACTTGTAGGGGAAGTTGCGGTTGAGGTCGACCCCGTCGCCGGTGCCGATGACACCGTCGCCGTTGTTGTCCCGCAGGTTCTTGCGCCACAGGCGGGTGGAGGAGTCCTTGAACGTGTAGTCGTAGCCGTCGGGGTTGGCCGACAGCACGAACCACAGTTCGGTGGAGTCGACGATCCGCCGCACGCGCTTGTCGGACGTGTAGCCGTCCAGGTAGTAGTGCATCAGACGCCGGGTCATCTCCGGGGTGATCCACTCGCGCGCGTGCTGGTTGGACATGTACAGCACCGCCGGCTTGGAGCCGTCCTTGGACTTCCGGGCGTCCTTGGTCAGCCGGAGCGCGAGGATGTCCTGGCCGCCGACGGTCCTGCCGATGGACTCGACCTTGGTGAGGCCGGGGTGGGCCCGAGCCGTGCGGAGGATCTCCTCCTTCAGGCCGCCGCTTCCGCTGTACGGCCGGAACACGCCCTGTGAGGCGCCCTCGACGCGCTTCGCGGACCTGGCCGAGACGGTGCGCTCGGTGAGGTGCACGCCCCGCCGCCGGAGCTTCCCGGCCTGCTCGTCGGTCAGATAGACCTCGACGGTGCTCCGGCCCTTGCCGGTCACCTGCTCGCCGAGTTCCTGGCCGTCCTGGCCGGCCGCCAGGAGCAGCGGGACCTGTTTACGGGTGATGTCGGCGCGGAAGACCTTGACCACGCCGGGGTCGGACGGAGAAGGGCTTCCGCTCTGTGCGCGGGCGACGGGTGCAAGGGCCGCTCCCCCGATCAGGAGCGTGCCGACAGCGAGGATCGATCTCGCTCTGTGTCTCATGAACCCCCCTTGCGGTGGTCCGCCACAGCGGCGAACAGGTTGCCAGGCTCATGTCACCTCATGATCGAGTCAAGAGCGCCTCACGGACACGCAAACGCCGGTGCCGGCCACCCGTTCGGGCGCCGGCACCGGCGGATCGGGGGGTCCGGATCAGCCCGCCAGGTTGTCCGCCAGCTCGTCGCTGAGGTTGGCCTCGGTGCTCGGGATGCCGAGGTCGGCGGCGCGCTTGTCGGCCATCGCCAGCAGCCGGCGGATCCGGCCCGCGACCGCGTCCTTGGTCAGCGGCGGGTCGGCGAGCGCGCCCAGTTCCTCCAGCGAGGCCTGCTTGTGCTCCATGCGCAGCCGGCCGGCGGCCGCGAGGTGCTCGGGCACCTCCTCGCCGAGGATCTCCAGCGCGCGCTGCACCCGGGCACCGGCGGCCACCGCGGCACGGGCCGAGCGGCGCAGGTTGGCGTCGTCGAAGTTGGCGAGCCGGTTGGCGGTGGCCCGCACCTCGCGCCGCATCCGGCGCTCCTCCCAGGCCAGCACCGACTCGTGCGCGCCGAGCCGGGTGAGCAGGGCGCCGATCGCGTCACCGTCGCGGACGACCACCCGGTCCACCCCGCGCACCTCGCGGGCCTTCGCGGCGATCGACAGCCGGCGCGCGGCACCGACCAGCGCGAGCGCGGCCTCGGGACCGGGGCAGGTCACCTCCAGGGAGGAGGAACGGCCGGGCTCGGTCAGCGAGCCGTGCGCCAGGAAGGCGCCCCGCCAGGCCGCCTCCGCGTCACAGGTGGCCCCCGAGACCACCTGCGGGGGCAGACCCCGGATCGGGCGCCCGCGGCCGTCCACCAGCCCGGTCTGGCGGGCCAGCTGGTCACCGCCCGCGACCACCCGCACCACGTACCGCGAACCACGGCGCAGACCGCCGGGAGCCATCACGATCAGTTCGGAACTGTGGCCGAAGATCTCCAGGATGTCCCGCTTGAGCCGGCGGGCCGCCATCGCGGTGTCCAGCTCCGCCTCGATCACGATGCGCCCGCTCACCAGGTGAAGGCCGCCGGCGAACCGCAGAATGGCGGAGACCTCCGCCTTCCTGCAGCAGGTCCGGGTGACGGGGAGCCGGGAGATCTCGTCCTTCACCGCTGCCGTCATCGCCATGGGCCGATCCTTCCATGCATCCGAAAAATACGGTCGTACGCGGCGGCCAACAGCTCCGGGTCGTGCCGGGGGCTTCCGTCGGTCCGGGCCACCGGCGCCAGCTCGACCGCGGCCCCGAGCCTCTTGGCCGCTTCGGTGAGCGAGTCGCGGTCGGGCACGGCGGCCTCGTCGGCCAGCACCACGTCCAGGGCGAGTTTAGGGGCGTGTCGCCCCAAAACCTCCAAATGACGCTGCGGGGAGAAGCCCTCGGTTTCTCCCGGCTGCGGGGCGAGGTTCAAGGAGAGCACCTTGCGCGCCTTGGTCTCGGTCAGCGCGTCCAGCAGGTCCGGCACCAGCAGGTGCGGGATCACCGACGAGAACCAGGAGCCCGGGCCGAGCACCACCCAGTCCGCGTCCAGGACCGCCGCGACGGCCTCGGGCACCGCCGGCGGGTCGTGCGGCACGACGTGCACGGACTGCACCTCCCCCGGCGTGAGCGCCACCGTCGCCTGCCCGCGGACCGTGTCCACGTCGTCCGGGCGCTCCGGGTCGTGCCCCCTGACCAGCGCCTGCAGCTCCAGCGGCACGGCGGACATGGGCAGCACCCGCCCGTGCGCGCCGAGCAGCTTGCCGACCAGGTCCAGGGCCTGGACATGGTCGCCGAGCTGCTCCCACAGCGCGACGATCAGCAGGTTGCCCACCGCGTGGTCGTGCAGGTCGCCCTTGGACTGGAAGCGGTGCTGGATGACCCGGGCCCAGGTCTGGCCCCAGTCGTCGTCACCGCACAGGGCGGCCAGCGCCTTGCGCAGGTCGCCGGGCGGCAGCACGCCCAGCTCGTCGCGCAGGCGTCCGCTGGAGCCGCCGTCGTCGGCCACCGTGACGACGGCGGTCAGGTCACCGGTGATCCGGCGCAGCGCGGCGAGCGAGGCGGACAGGCCCATGCCGCCGCCGAGCGCGACGACCTTGGGCTGGGCGCCGCGCCGGCGGGCCCGGCCGCCCGCCCGGCGCTCGGCCGGACGGGGCGCCCGGGCCCCGCCCACGGCGCGGCCGGAACGGCCCTCCGGGACCGCCCGGCGCAGCCTGCCCAGCCGCGGTGTACGTTCCGTCATTCCCGTCCCATGTCCCGGTGCACGACCACCGTCTCCACGCCCTCGGCCGCGAGGCGCGCGGCGAGCTTCTCCGACATCGCGACCGAGCGGTGCTTGCCGCCGGTACAGCCGATGGCGATGGTCACATACCGCTTGCCCTCGCGCCGGTAGCCGGCCGCGACGAGCCGCAGCAGCTCCGCGTACCGGTCCAGGAACTCCTTGGCGCCGGGCTGGTTGAAGACGTAGGCGGCGACCTCCTCGTTCAGGCCCGTGTACGGCCGCAGCTCCGGCACCCAGTGCGGGTTGGGCAGGAACCGCATGTCCGCGACCAAGTCGGCGTCGACCGGCAGGCCGTACTTGAACCCGAAGGACATCACGGTGGCCCGCAGCTCGGGCTCCTCCTCACCGGCGAACTGCGCGTCCATCTTGGCGCGCAGCTCGTGCACGTTCAGGCTGGAGGTGTCGATCACCAGGTCGGCGTCGCCGCGCAGCTCGCGCAGCAGCTCGCGCTCGGCGGCGATGCCGTCCACGATGCGGCCGTCGCCCTGCAGCGGGTGCGGGCGGCGCACCGACTCGAAGCGCCGCACCAGGGCCTCGTCGGAGGACTCCAGGAACACGATGCGGCGGGTGACACCCCGGGTGTCGAGGTCGGCGAGGGACTCGCGCAGATTGTCGAAGAAGCGCCGGCCGCGCACGTCCACGACGACCGCGATCCGCGCCACGTTGCCCTGGGAGCGGGCGCCCAGCTCCACCATGGTGGGGATCAGGGCGGGCGGGAGGTTGTCGACGACGAACCAGCCGAGGTCCTCCAGACACTTCGCGGCCGTCGACCGGCCCGCACCGGACATGCCGGAGATGATCACCAGCTCGGGGATGGCCGCCTCGGGGGCCCCGGCCGGTGTGACGTCCGTACTCACCTGTGCTCCGTTTTCGTCGACCGCCTGCTGTGGCTCCCCCTGGGCCTGGGCCGTCTGTTCTCGGTCCGCTGCGCGCTGTGCGTCGTGCTCGGTCATGGCTCCTGCCCCCGTCGTTCGTCCGGGGGGCCCGCGGTCACGGGCTCCCCCGAGGAACCCCCGGTCGTGTCGGGTTCCTCGTCGTCAATGATCTCCCCGGTCGCCGTGTTCACGGCGGGTGCGGCCGGAACCGCCCGGGCGAGGGCCACAGCGATGGTCTCGGCCGTCTTCCGGCCTATGCCGGGCACCTCCTGGATCTGCTCGATTGTGGCGGACCGCAGCTTCTTCACCGAGCCGAAATGCTTGATGAGCGCCTGTTTCCGCGTCTCACCGAGGCCGGGCACGTCGTCCAGGGGGCTGGAACGGAAGCGTTTGGCACGCCTTGTGCGCTGATAGGTGATCGCGAAGCGGTGCGCCTCGTCCCGGACGCGCTGGAGCATGTACAGGCCCTCGCTGGTGCGCGGCAGGACGACCGGGTCGTCCTCGCCGGGCACCCACACCTCCTCCAGGCGCTTGGCGAGACCGCACACCGCGATGTCGTCGATACCCAGCTCGTCCAGCGCCCGCCGGGCGGCCGCGACCTGCGGCTGCCCGCCGTCGACCACGACGAGCTGCGGCGGGTAGGCGAACTTCCTGGGCCGGCCGTCGTCGTCCTTGAGGGTGTCGGGGACCGGCTCACCGTCGTTCAGGGGGTCGATGACCGGCTCACCGTCGGCGAGCACGTCCTCCGGGACGGCTCCGTCGGTCCACTCCCCCGTCTTCTCCTTCTCGGCCAGGTAGCGCCGGAAGCGCCGGGTGATCACCTCGTGCATGGAGCGGACGTCGTCCTGCCCGGCGAAGCCCCTGATCTGGAAGCGGCGGTACTCACTCTTGCGCTGCAGGCCGTCCTCGAAGACGACCATGGAGGCGACCACGTCGTCGCCCTGGAGGTGGGAGATGTCGTAGCACTCGATGCGCAGCGGGGCACTGTCCAGGTCGAGGGCCTCGGCGATCTCCTCCAGCGCCCGCGAGCGCGTGGTCAGGTCGGAGGCGCGCTTGGTCTTGTGCAGGGCGAGGGACTGCTGGGCGTTGCGCTGCACGGTCTCCATGAGCGCCTTCTTGTCGCCGCGCTGCGGGATGCGCAGCGAGACGTTGGACCCGCGGCGGCCGGTCAGCCACTCCTGGACCGGCTCGACGGGCTCGGGCAGCGCCGGGACCAGCACCTCCTTGGGCACGGCGTCCCCGCTCTCCTCGCCGTACAACTGCTGCAGGGCGTGCTCGACGAGGGCACCCGTGGTGACCTCCTCGACCTTGTCGGTCACCCAGCCGCGCTGGCCGCGCACCCGGCCGCCGCGCACGTGGAAGATCTGCACGGCCGCCTCCAGCTCGTCCTCCGCGACGGCGACGAGGTCGGCGTCGGTGGCGTCGGCGAGCACGACCGCGTTCTTCTCCATGGCCTTCTTCAGGGCCTCGATGTCGTCGCGCAGGCGGGCGGCCCGCTCGTACTCCATGTCCTCGGCCGCCTCCGTCATCTGCCTCTCCAGGCGGCGGAGGTAGGTGCCCGTGCGGCCCGCCATGAAGTCCGAGAACTCCTCGGCCAGGTCCCGGTGGTCCTCGGGAGTGATGCGGCCGACGCAGGGCGCGGAGCACTTGCCGATGTAGCCGAGCAGGCAGGGGCGGCCGGTGCGGGCGGCGTTCTTGAAGACACCGGCCGAGCAGGTGCGCACCGGGAAGACCCGCAGCAGCAGGTCGACGGTGTCCCGGATGGCCCAGGCGTGCGCGTACGGCCCGAAGTACCTGACGCCCTTCTTCTTGTGACCGCGCATCACCTGCACACGCGGGAACTCCTCGTTCATCGTCACCGCGAGGTACGGGTAGCTCTTGTCGTCGCGGTACTTGACGTTGAACCGGGGGTCGTACTCCTTGATCCAGGAGTACTCCAGCTGCAGCGCCTCGACCTCCGTGGACACCACGGTCCACTCCACGGAGGCGGCGGTGGTCACCATCGAGCGGGTGCGCGGGTGCAGGTTCGCCAGGTCCTGGAAGTAGTTCGCCAGGCGCTGGCGCAGGCTCTTCGCCTTTCCGACGTAGATCACCCGGCGGTGCTCGTCACGGAACCTGTACACCCCGGGACTGTCCGGGACATCACCCGGCCTGGGGCGGTAGCTGGAAGGGTCGGCCATGTCTCACACCCTACTGGCGAGCGCCGACACCGCGTCGGGCCCGTGGACGACGCCGGCCGGGCGTCGGCCACGGGCGGAGTTCCGGCCATGTCGGCCCCCGCGGGCCCGCCCGGACGGGCACGGACGGTGACCGTACCGTGCCCGGGTGCGTGCGCCGGGGGTCGCTGGTCGGCCAGGACTGAGCGGTGTCCCGGCCCGAGGTGTTGTCGGGGTCTGGTCAACACGCTTCAATGCGGGGGAGCTCGGGGCCGAGCGTGCCGGCGTACGGACGCGGCGCGCGCAGAAAGGGCGTTCCCACGCCCACGGGGGTGGCCCCGCACACCCGCACGGACGGTCCGACCAGCCTCCGTGAACCTCACAGAAAGGCCCCTGTGCATGCGGCACGCCACAGCAGAGCACGCGGACGCCCCCGCCGCGCAACTCGACCTGGCCCTGCGGGGCGGCCCCTTCCACGTGGCGCTGCGCGCCGCGATCGCCGCCCGGGGACTGCCGCTTCAGCGCGTGCAGCACCATCTGTCGCGCCACGGGGTCAAGGTGGGGGTCACCAGCCTGAGTTACTGGCAGCAGGGCGCCCGCCGCCCGCAGCGCCCGGAGTCGCTGCGCGCCGTCCGGGCCCTGGAGGAGATACTCCGGCTGCCCGACGAGTCGCTGATCCGGCTGCTCGCCGAGGCCGACGAGGCCGCCTCGGCCCGTCGCCCCTCGGCCCGCTCCTACCGCTCCCTCGTCGAGGCCTCCGACGCCCTGACCCGGCTCCAGGCCGACCTGGGCTGGTCCCTCGACGGCGGGCTGCACACCCTCGGCCACCACGAACGCGTGCGGATCGGCGCCCGCCGCGAACTGGCGGGCCGCGAGTCCCACCACATCGTGCGGGCCCACCGTGACGGCGTCGACCGCTTCGTCGCCGTGCACCACGGCGACCCCGGCTGCGACCCGCGCGCCATGACGGTGCACGCCCTGGACAACTGCCGCACCGGACGGGTGCGCCGGGACCAGGACACCGGCGTGCTGGTGGTCGAGCTGCTCTTCGGCACCCGGCTGCGCGCCGGCGACACCTTCCTCTTCCGGTACGGCGTCGAGGACGGCACGGCGGGTGCCTGCCGGGAGTACGCCCACCGGTTCGGCTTCCCGGGCGGGCAGTACGCGCTCCAGGTGCGCTTCGACGGGGCCGCGCTGCCGGCCCGCTGCCATCGCTTCACACAGCACTCGCCCGCGGCCCCGCGCAGCGGGCGGCACGAGCTGCCGGTCACCGGGCCGCATCACAGCGTCCATGTGGTCGAGCCCAGGATCCGGCCGGGACTGGTGGGCATCACCTGGGACTGGGAGTGAGCGTCTGATCCGGGGCGGACCTGGAGGGCCGGGCTGTCCCCGGGGCGCCGGGCTGTCCTCGCGGGCCCCGCTGGCCCGAGGGCGTGGGCCGGTCCCAGGGCGACGGTTGAGGGGCCTGGGCCGGTCCCCGGCCGACGCCGAGGGCGTGGGCCGGTCTCGGTGTGCAGGCCGGTCCCGGGGAGGCCGGTGAGTCAGGCGCCGGGGCCGGCGATGAGCCTGCCCCCGGTGGCCCTGACCGGCAGTTCGTTCAGCGGCTCGGTGGCCGGTGACTGGACCACCTTTCCGGTCGCCGCGTCGAACTGGCTGCCGTGGCAGGGGCAGACCAGCGTGGTCCCCTGCAGCTTGTTGATGGGGCACCCCGCGTGCGTGCAGATGGTGCTGTACGCCTTGAGGGCACCGCTCGCGTCCCGGCTGACCACCACATTCCGGTCGCGATAGAGCTTGGCCCCGCCCTTGGGGACCTCGTTCTCGGCGCCGAGGTCGACCGGCGCGGTCGGGGTGGCGTCGGCCGTGGCGCCGCCCGGGGCGGAGCAGGCGGCCAGTCCGAGCCCGGCGACCGGGGCCGCTGCGGCCCCTCGAAGGACGGTACGACGGCTCGCGGACGAACGGGCAGGCATCAGGACTCCACGGATCGGGGGCGTGCGAGCCGCACGATACCGGGGCAAGTCGGCCGGGCTTCCGGCGGGAGGGGTGGATACGGGCGGACACGGGCGGGCGGTACGCCGATACGGAGGGGAGCGGTCCGCCGACACGGGTGGAACCGGAGCGCGTAAACGCTTGCGCAAGCGTTTACGCGGGGCGTCTGCCTGGGGTAGCTTTCCGGGCCGACGGCTCCGTCGCGACGCAGGGAGGAACGCCGATGCCGACCATGGCCGACGTCGCCCGGAGCGCCGGTGTCTCCGTCGCGACCGTCTCCCACGTGCTCAACGGCACGCGCCCGGTGCTGCCCCACACCCGTCAGGCGGTGCTGGACGCCGTCGACGCCCTCGGCTACACGCCCAACACCCTCGCCCGCTCGCTGGTGACCTCCCGGACCCGCTCCATCGGTCTGGCGGTGTCGGCGATCAGCAACCCGTACTTCACGGAGATCCTCCAAGGTGTGGAGGCCGCGGCCCTCGAAGCCGGCTACGGCCTGCTCATCGCCGACCCGCACGACGACCCCGTGCACGAGCGCAAGGTCGTCCAACTGCTCCACGAGCGCCGGGTGGACGGCATGATCGTCGCTCCCTCCGCCGACCCGCACGCCCTCGTGGACTACCTCGCCCGCCACTCCGTGCCCACGGTGTTCCTGGACCGGGTGCTCACGGGTGGCGAGGAGGCGGCCGATGGCCGCGTCGGCCCCGATAACCGCGATGGCCCCGATCAGGTCTGCGCCGAGAACGTCGAGCCGATGGCCCGGCTCGTCGGCCATCTCACCGCGCTCGGCCATCGGCGGATCGGCCTCGTCGCCGGCCTGCCCGGGCTCAGCACCACGACCGAGCGGATCGCCGGCTACCGGCGGGCCCTCACCTCGGCGGGCCTCCCCCATGACGACGACCTGGTGGTGTCCGGAAACTCGGAGTCGTCCGGCGCCGAGCGGGCCACGGCCGCCCTGCTGGCCCGTCCCGAGCCGCCCACGGCACTCGTCACCGCCAACAACGCCATGACCATCGGCGCCCTGCGCGCCCTGCGACGGCGGGGCCTGGCCGTGCCGGACGACATCGCCCTGTGCTGCTTCGACGACTTCGCCTGGGCCGACCTGTTCTCCCCGCGGCTCACCGCCGTCGCCCAGCCCAGCAGGGAGATCGGCGCCCAGGCCGTCCGGGTGCTGCTGGACCGGCTCGTCACGCCCGGCCGGCCTGCCCGGACCGTACGGCTGCCCTGCGCCCTCGTCCACCGCACCTCCTGCGGCTGCCCGGAGGAGCCGGCCGGGGACCTGGGCCGGGAGAGAGACCGGGACGAAGGGACCGGCCCGGTGCCGGGCGGCCTGGCCGGCAAAGCCGCATCATCCGCACGCTCCACGCTGTCCGAGAAGGGAACAACCTCGTGATCGTCGTCGCCGGTGAGGCACTGATCGACCTGGTACCGCACGGCCCGGGTGCCCTCGCGGACCTGAAGCCGGCGCTCGGCGGCGGCCCGTACAACACGGCCGTGGCCCTCGGCCGTCTCGGTTCCCCGACCGCGTTCTGCTCCCGGACGTCGCACGACGCCTTCGGCGAGGCCCTGCTCGACGGGCTGAGGAGGGCCGGGGTGGAGCTGTCGGGTGTGCAGCGTGGCCCGGAGCCGACCACCCTGGCAGTCGCCACCGTCGGCAGCGGTGGCTCGGCCTCTTACTCCTTCTACGTCGACGGCACCGCCGACCGTCTCTTCACCACTCCCGCCGCGCTTCCCGCCGGCACGCGCGCGGTCTCCTTCGGTACCTGTTCGCTCGTCCTGGAGCCGGGAGCGAGCGCCTATGAGGAGCTGATGCGGGCCGCCGCCGCACAGGGCCTGTTCACCGCACTCGACCCCAACATCCGGGCGGGGCTGATCCCGGACGCGGACGCCTACCGGGCGCGTTTCAGGGGCTGGCTGCCCTCGGTGACGCTGCTGAAGCTGTCAGAGGAGGACGCCGAGTGGCTGGGCGGCACTCCGCGCGAGTGGCTGGCCGCGGGGCCGTCGGCCGTCGTGCTCACCCGGGGCGGGGACGGCCTCACCGTCCTCACCCGGGACGGCGCGGAGTACTCCGTACCGGGTGAGAAGGTCGATGTCGTGGACACCATCGGTGCCGGTGACACCGTGAACGCGGCCCTGCTGCACGGGCTCTGCGCCCAGGACGCGCTGTCCGCGCGGGGCCTGGCCGCCCTGGGACCGGACGGCTGGCAGCGGCTGCTGCGGTTCGCGGCGCGCGCGGCCGCGATCACCTGCTCCCGGGCCGGGGCGGAGCCGCCGTTCGCGAGCGAGCTGGGAGAACTCTGAGCCGACCACAAACCGGGGACCCGAGGGGACGCAGAGGGACGCCGGGGGGGGGCGGGGGTCTTCGCGGATTTCCTCGATGCTGTTGTCAAGGTGCTGCCGGCTCCGCGGTTCGTGACACCGGTGGAGGCTGCCGCTGCGCGGGGCCGGGGTGGCTGTAGAGGGAACGAGCGGCGCCCCGCGGGGAGTTCCCGCGGGGCGCCGCTTTTTTGATGGCATGTCAGAGCATGTCGCCCGACCCGGGTCAGGCCTTGCGGGCCCGGGTCGTCTTCTTGGCCGGGGCCGCCTTCTTCGTGACGGCGGCGGTCTTGCCGGTCGTCTTGCCGGTCGTCTTGCCGTCGGCCTTGGCCGTCACCGTCTTCTTCGTCGTCGACCGCGCCGCGGCGGTCTTCCGGGCCGTCGTGCCGCGGGACGCCTTCACCGGCTGCGCGTCGCTGATGCGGTCGGCGCCGAGGATGTCGCGCAGGAACTTGCCGGTGTGGCTGGCCGGAACGCCGGCGACCTCCTCGGGCGTGCCCTCGGCGACCACGAGACCACCGCCGGCGCCGCCCTCCGGCCCCATGTCGACCAGCCAGTCGGCGGTCTTGATCACGTCGAGGTTGTGCTCGATGACGATGACCGTGTTGCCCTTGTCGACCAGGCCGGAGAGGACCGTCAGCAGCTTGCTGATGTCCTCGAAGTGCAGGCCGGTGGTCGGCTCGTCCAGGACGTAGACCGTCCGGCCGGTGGAGCGCTTCTGCAGTTCGCTGGCGAGCTTCACGCGCTGCGCCTCGCCGCCGGACAGGGTGGTCGCGGACTGACCGAGCCGCACGTACCCGAGGCCGACGTCCTTGAGCGTCCGCAGGTGCCGGGAGATGGCCGGGACGGCCTCGAAGAAGTCGGTGGCCTCCTCGATCGGCATGTTCAGCACGTCGGCGATGGACTTGCCCTTGTAGTGGACGTCCAGGGTCTCGCGGTTGTACCGGGCGCCGTGGCACACCTCGCACGGGACGTAGACGTCCGGCAGGAAGTTCATCTCGATCTTGATCGTGCCGTCGCCCGCGCAGTTCTCGCAGCGGCCGCCCTTGACGTTGAAGGAGAAGCGTCCGGGCAGGTAGCCGCGCACCTTCGCCTCGGTGGTCTCGGCGAACAGCTTGCGGATGTGGTCGAAGACGCCGGTGTAGGTCGCCGGGTTGGACCGCGGGGTGCGGCCGATCGGCGACTGGTCGACGTGCACGACCTTGTCCACGAGGTCGTCGCCGTCCACGCGCGTGTGCCGTCCGGGGACGTTGCGCGCGCCGTTCAGCTCACGGGCCAGGTGTGTGTAGAGGATGTCGTTGACCAGCGTCGACTTGCCGGATCCGGACACGCCCGTGACGGCCGTGAAGACGCCCAGCGGGAAGGACACGTCGATGTCCTGGAGGTTGTTCTCCCGGGCGCCGTGCACGGTGAGCTGCCGGGACGGGTCGCGGGGGCGGCGCACGTCCGGGAGCGGGATGGCCTTGCGACCCGAGAGGTACTGGCCGGTCTGCGACTCGGTGTTCGCCAGCAGTTCCTTCAGGGAGCCGCTGTGCACGACCTTGCCGCCGTGCTCACCCGCGCCGGGGCCGATGTCCACGATCCAGTCGGCGACCTTGATCGTGTCCTCGTCGTGCTCCACGACGATGAGCGTGTTGCCCATGTCGCGCAGCCGGACCAGGGTCTCGATCAGCCGGTGGTTGTCACGCTGGTGCAGGCCGATGGACGGCTCGTCCAGGACGTACAGGACGCCGACGAGACCGGAGCCGATCTGGGTGGCCAGCCGGATGCGCTGGGCCTCGCCGCCGGACAGGGTGCCGGCCGCGCGGTTGAGGGAGAGGTAGTCGAGGCCGACGTCGACGAGGAACCGGAGCCGCTCGTTGACCTCCTTCAGGACGCGCTCGGCGATCTTCTTGTCGCGGGCGTTGAGCTTCAGCTCGCCCAGGAAGTCCGCGCAGTCGCTGATCGACATCGCGGCGACCTCGGCGATCGACTTCTCCATGATCGTGACGGCGAGGACGATCGGCTTCAGGCGCGTGCCCTCGCAGGAGGGGCAGGGCACCTCGCGCATGTAGCCCTCGAAGCGCTCACGGCTGGCGTCGCTCTCGGCCTCGCTGTGCCGGCGCTTGACGAAGGGCACCGCGCCCTCGAAGGGCGTGGTGTACACGCGCTCGCGGCCGTACCGGTTGCGGTAGCGGACCTCGATCTGCGTCTTGTGTCCCTGGAGCAGGGCCTTCTTCGCGCGCTGCGGCAGCCCGGCGAAGGGGATGTCCGTGCGGAAGCCGAGGGCGTCCGCGAGGGCGCCGATGAGACGGCCGAAGTAGTCCTTGGTGTGTCCGTGGGACCAGGGGTGGATGGCGCCCTCGTCCAGGGACTTGTCCTCGTCCGGGACGATCAGCTCCGGGTCGACCTCCATGCGCGTGCCGATGCCCGTGCACTCGGGGCAGGCGCCGAAGGGCGAGTTGAAGGAGAAGGAGCGGGGCTCCAGTTCCTCGAAGGACAGGTCGTCGTACGGGCAGTACAGGTGCTCCGAGAACATGCGCTCGCGCTCGGGGTCGTCCTCGGGCAGGTCGACGAAGTCGAGCACGACCATGCCACCGGACAGGCCGAGGGCGGTCTCCACGGAGTCGGTGAGGCGGCGCTTGGCGGTGTCCTTCACCGTGAGGCGGTCGATGACCACCTCGATGGTGTGCTTCTCCTGCTTCTTCAGGGTCGGCGGGTCGGACAGCTGGATGGTCCGGCCGTCGACACGCGCGCGGGAGTAGCCCTTGGTCTGCAGGTCGGCGAAGAGGTCGACGAACTCGCCCTTGCGCTCGCGCACCAGCGGCGACAGGACCTGGAAGCGGCTGCCCTCGGGCAGCTCCAGCACCTTGTCGACGATGGCCTGGGGCGACTGGCGCGAGATCGGACGCCCGCACTCGGGACAGTGCGGCTTGCCGATGCGCGCGAACAGCAGGCGCAGGTAGTCGTAGACCTCGGTGATGGTGCCGACCGTCGAGCGCGGGTTGCGCGAGGTCGACTTCTGGTCGATCGAGACCGCCGGGGACAGGCCCTCGATGAAGTCGACGTCCGGCTTGTCCATCTGGCCGAGGAACTGCCGGGCGTACGAGGAGAGCGACTCGACGTACCGCCGCTGCCCCTCGGCGAAGATCGTGTCGAAGGCCAGGGAGGACTTGCCCGACCCGGAGAGGCCCGTGAAGACGATGAGCGAGTCGCGAGGCAGGTCGAGCGAGACATTCTTCAGATTGTGCTCACGCGCGCCACGGACGATGAGACGGTCGGCCACGCCGGTCCGCACCTTTCTTGAGAGAAGTGACAGGGGCCGGAGCCCCCGTGCTTCTTCGAGACTAGGGGGAGCCACTGACAACGCCGGTCGGATTCCGGGATGCATAACAATCCCCGGCTCTCTTTCATGCCCGACGCCACTCTCGACGATATAGCACGGGCATTCGATTTAAGGGCGGGCTTCACCACCTTCACCCGAAGGTGTGGTGAGGCTAATGTCAGGCCCATGATTGATCACGCTCATGACCTGGCATGTGTACATGACGCGACCGAGCGGCTCCTCAGCGCTGTCGCCGAACTGGACAACGCCTCGCTCGCCGAGCCGTCACGCCTGCCCGGCTGGACCCGCGGTCACGTCCTCGCCCACCTCGCCCGCAACGCAGACGCCCTCGTGAACGTCCTCGGGGGCCGCCCGATGTACCCGAGCGCCGAGGCCCGGGACGCCGACATCGAGCGGGACGCCCCGCGCCCCCTGGACGTCCAGCTCGCCGACGTGCGCGAGAGCGCGGCCCGCTTCGAGGCCACCGGGGCCGCGCCGGCGGACTGGGGGCGCACGGTGGAACTGCGCAACGGGGTCACCGACGCCGCGGCCCGCGTGCCGTTCCGGCGGTGGATCGAGGTCGAGCTGCACCACGTCGACCTGGGGGTCGGTTACGAGCTGGAGGATCTTCCGGCCGAGTTCACCGAGCGCGAGATCGACTTCCTGACGCAGCGGTTCTCCGGCCACCCCGACGTCCCGGCGACCCGGGTCACGGCGGGCACGCGCGCGTGGAGCACGGGACGCGCGGCGGCCGAGCCCGAGGTGACGGTCGACGGCACCCCCGCGGACCTGCTCGGCTGGCTCGCCGGGCGCCGCGAGGGCGAGGCGCTGAAGACCACGGGCGGCGCTCTGCCGACGCTGCCGCCGCTGTAGCGCGACGCCGGTCCGCCGGCCCCTCTCCGCTATAGGCTGCCGCCATGACGTACAGCGGAGAGGTCAAGGTCGGCGGACCGGCGGACGTGCACGAGCTGAAAGACCTGATGATCACCAAGATCGCGGTCGGCCCGATGGACAACAACGCCTATCTGCTGCGCTGCCGGGCCACCGACGAGCAACTCCTCGTCGACGCCGCCAACGAGGCGCGCACCCTGCTCGGCATGATCGGTGACGACGGCATCGCGTCCGTCGTCACCACGCACCGGCACGGCGACCACTGGCAGGCGCTCGCCGAGGTCGTCTCCGCCACGGGCGCCCGCACCTACGCGGGCCGCGAGGACGCGCCCGGCATCCCGGTGCCCACCGACGTCCTGGTCGACGACGGGGACGTCATCAGGGTGGGGCGGGTGGAACTCACCGCGCGTCATCTCGTCGGGCACACCCCGGGCTCCATCGCCCTGGTCTACGACGACCCGCACGGTCACCCCCACGTGTTCACCGGCGACTGCCTGTTCCCGGGCGGCGTCGGCAACACCCACAAGGACCCGAAGGCGTTCGCAAGCCTGATCCACGACGTCGAGACGAAGATCTTCGACGTGCTGCCGGACGAGACGTGGGTGTACCCGGGACACGGGAATGACACCACCCTGGGCACGGAGCGGCCGCATCTCCCCGAGTGGCACGCGCGCGGCTGGTGACAACGGCGCCCGCGCGACGCGGGGTCCCCGCACACCGGGCGCACCACGGGCGCTCACCGGAGACCACGCCCGGCCGCGCACTCCCCCGAACGCGCCCGGTGTGAACGGTTCGCACGCGCCGGACACCCGTGCGCGCTCCCGGCGCGTGCCGCCAGGAGGTCAACTGGTGATGGCCCCGCACAGGATGACGGCTCCTGAGCGGCAGGGCCGCCGGTCTCCAACCCCGCCCTCGACCGGCGGCCCAGGCCGGGGCGGCCGCACGGCGGTGCGCGGTTCACACGGCTGCAACACCGTTCCCACCATGCGGACAGTTACCCCCGTGACCTGGACAAACAGGGGGTTCGCTGCCAATCTCCCGCCATGCACCCTGCCCCTCGCGCCCTGCGCCGCGCGGTATCCGCCGCGACCATAGCCCTGCTCGCCACCGCCGTCGGCTGTGCTCCGCAGCCCGAGGACAAGGCGACGACCTCCTCGTCGGGGTCCGCCGCGAAGAGCTGCGCCCCGGGCAAGCTGGCCACCAAGACGTCCGGGAAGCTGACCGTCGCGACCGACGAACCGGCCTACGAGCCCTGGTTCAAGGACGACAAGCCGGCGAACGGCAAGGGCTTCGAGTCCGCCGTCGCCTACGCCGTCGCCGAGCGACTGGGCTACGGCCGCGGCGCGGTGGTCTGGCAGAGCGTCCCCTTCAACAAGGCGTTCGCGCCCGGTGCGAAGACCTTCGACTTCGACATCAACCAGGTGTCGATCAGCACCGAGCGCAAGAAGGCCGTGGACTTCTCCTCCGGCTACTACGACGTCCGCCAGGCCGTCATCGCGCTCAAGGGCGGCAAGGCCGCCAAGGCGACGAGCATCGCGGACCTGAGGAACCTCAAGCTGGGCGCCCAGGTGGGCACCACCAGCCTCGACTACATCACCGACGTCGTGAAGCCGAAGCAGCAGGCCGCGGTGTACGCCAAGAACGACCAGGCCAAGTCCGCCCTGAAGAACGGTCAGGTCGACGCCGTCGTCACCGACCTGCCCACCGCGTTCTACATCACCTCCGCCGAGGTGACCGACGCCCGGATCGTCGGCCAGTTCGAGAACCAGGGCGCCGCGCCCGAGCAGTTCGGGCTCGTGCTCGACAAGGGAAGCGCGCTGACCTCGTGCGTGAGCGGCGCCGTCGACGCCCTGCGCAAGGACGGCACCCTGGCGAGGATCGAGAAGCAGTGGCTCTCCGACGCCGTCGACGCGCCGGTGCTCAAGTGACGGTCACCAAAGGCGAGTCCGCGCGGGAGGGAGCGGACGACGAGGGCGACATGACCGGCGGCGCCGGGGACCCGGTCCCGGGCGCCACGGACGGCTACACGCCGTCCGCACGGCGGCTGGAGCGCGAGCGCCACAAGAGGGCGCGCGCCCGCCGCGCCACGGCCGTCGCCGCGCTCTCCACCCTGGTCACCGCCGTCGTGCTCTACCTGGTCGTCGTCAACGCCCCCGGCTGGCCGCGCACCAAGGAGACGTTCTTCAGCGCGCAGTACGCGCGCGAGGCGCTGCCGAAGGTCCTCGACGGGCTGTGGCTGAACGTCCGCCTCCTGTTCGTCTGCGGCGCCGCCGTGCTGGTCCTCGGCATGCTCATCGCGATCGCCCGGACCCTGCGCGGCCCGGTGTTCTTCCCGCTGCGCGCGCTGGCGGCGGCGTACACCGACTTCTTCCGCGGACTGCCGCTGATCATCAATCTGATGATCGTGGTCCTCGGGGTGCCCGCCCTGCGGCTGCAGGGCGTGACGGTCGATCCGGTACTGCTGGGCGGTACGGCACTGACCCTGACGTACTCGGCGTACGTGGCCGAGGTGTTCCGCGCCGGCATCGAGTCCGTCCACCCCTCGCAGCGCGCCGCGGCCCGCTCGCTGGGCCTGACCAACCGGCAGGCCCTGCGGTACGTCGTGCTCCCCCAGGCGGTGCGCCGTCAGGTGCCGCCCCTGCTCAACGACCTGGTGTCGCTGCAGAAGGACACCGGCCTGGTCTCGATCGGCGGCGCGATCGACGCCGTACGCGCGGCCGACATCATCGTGGGCCGCAGTCTCAACTACACGCCGTACATCGTCGCGGGCCTGGTGTTCGTGGCGCTGACCATCCCCATGACCCGCTTCACGGACTGGGTGACGGCCAGGATGGACCGGCAGCGGGCCCAGGGAGGATCCCTGTGAGTCCCGAGGGAGGATCGCTATGAGTACGGCACCCGGCGGCGAAGCGCCCGTGCTGCGGATGGAGTCCGTCCGCAAGACCTTCGGGGACTCGGTCGTGCTGCGGGACATCGGCCTGGAGGTCGCCCCGCACACGGTGACGGCGCTGATCGGCGCCTCGGGCTCCGGCAAGTCCACGCTGCTGCGCTGCGCCAACCTTCTGGAGGAGATCGACGACGGCGCGATCTGGCTGGACGGCGAGGAGATCACCGACCCGCGTGCCGACCAGGACGCGGTGCGGCGCCGGATCGGCGTGGTGTTCCAGGCGTACAACCTCTTCCCGCACATGACCGTGCTGGACAACATCACCCTCGCCCCGCGCCGGGTGCACGGAGTCGTGCGTGCCGAGGCCGAGGAGCGGGCCAGGGGGCTGCTGGAGCGCCTCGGCCTGGCGGACAAGGCGGACGCCTACCCGGACCGGCTCAGCGGCGGCCAGCAGCAGCGCGCGGCCATCGTGCGGGCGCTCGCGGTGCGGCCCCGGCTGCTGCTGCTCGACGAGATCACGGCGGCGCTCGACCCCGAACTCGTGGGCGAGGTGCTGAACGTCGTCCGTGACCTCAAGGACGAGGGCATGACCATGGTGCTGGCGACGCACGAGATGGGTTTCGCCCGGGACGTCGCCGACCAGGTCTGCTTCCTCGACGGAGGGGTGGTCCTGGAACGCGGTACCGCCGAGCAGGTCTTCGGCGACCCGCGGCAGGAGCGCACCCGGCGGTTCCTGCGGCGGATCGTGGAGGCCGGCCGCCTGTAGCGGCTCCGGGGGCTACGCGTCGGCCCGCGCCGCCCCCAGCAGGGCGGCGACCCGCTCCACGCCGAACACGTAGCCCTGCACCCCGCAGCCCGCGATCACGCCGTCGGCGCGCAGGGAGACGTAGCTGTGGTGCCGGAACGACTCGCGCTGGTGGATGTTGGAGATGTGCACCTCCAGCACGGGCATCCCGTCGCAGGTGTTGAGCGCGTCCAGGATCGCGACCGAGGTGTGGGAGTAGGCGCCGGGGTTGATGACGATCCCGCAGTGGCCGCCGCGGGCCTCGTGGATCCAGTCGACCAGCTCGCCCTCGTGGTTGGACTGCCGGAGATCCACCGTGCCGCCGTGCGCGGCCGCCGCCCGGGCGCACATCGCCTCGACGTCGGCAAGGGTGTCCTTGCCGTAGATCTCGGGCTGGCGCTGGCCGAGGAGGTTCAGGTTGGGCCCGTTGAGAATCATGATCGGGGCGTTGGCCAGGGTGCGGGGCACGGTTCCTCCGGTCCGGTCGGGGCGGCTGCGGCCGCCTTCTGGGACCCGGTCTATCACGGTCCGCGCTCCCGGCCGGGGCCGGTGTCCGCGGGCCGCCTCGGCGTGCGCCGGACCCGTCCGATCGCCTCCGCGCGCCCCGTAACCCTTGATCACTTCGGCTGGTTGAGGCGGCATGCACGCTGTACGGGCCGCAAGGAGCCCTTCCATGCCGCGGCTCGCGGCCGCCTCGCTCGCCGGCACCGCGATCGAGTTCTACGACTTCTTCGTCTACGGGACCGCCGCGGCGCTGGTCCTGGGGCCGCTGTTCTTCCCGGGCTTCTCGCCGCTGGCGGGGACGCTGGCGGCGTTCGTGACGTTCGGGGTGGGGTTCGTGGCCCGCCCACTGGGTTCGGTCCTGTTCGGGCACCTCGGGGACCGGCGCGGACGGCGGCCGGTGCTCGTGGTCTCGCTGCTGCTGACCGGTGCCTCGACGGTCGCGGTCGGCTGCGTCCCGGCCTACGGGTCCATCGGCGTGGCCGCTCCCGTACTGCTGCTCGTCCTGCGGTTCCTGCAGGGGCTGGGGCTCGGCGGGGAGTGGGGCGGGGCGGTGCTGCTGACCGCCGAGCACGCGCCCGCCGGACGGCGCGCCCTGTGGTCGAGCTTCCCCCAGGTGGGACCCGCGCTGGGCTTCGTGCTCGCCAACGGTGTGATGCTCGCCCTGTCGGCGGGGCTGTCCGAGGCACAGTTCGCGCAGTGGGGCTGGCGGGTGCCGTTCTGGGCGGCGGCCGTGCCGGCTCTGGCCGGGCTGTGGCTGCGTTCGTCGCTCCCGGAGACTCCGCGGTTCCTGGAGATCGACGACCACGCGCGCGTGCCGCTCGTCGAGGTGGTCCGGCACCACGGGCGGCTGGTGCTGCTGGCAGCCGGGGCGCTGGCCGCCGGGTACGCGGTGTTCTACGCGGTGACGACCTGGTCGCTGGCCTACGCGACGCAGCGGCTGGGGGTGAGCCGTACCGTCATGCTGACCTGCGTCATGGGCGCGGTGGTGGTGAAGGGCGCGCTCACTCCTCTCCTGGCGCTGCTCGGGGACCGGTTCGGGCGCCGTCCCCTGTGCCTGACGGGGTGCGCGGTCTGCGCGGTGTGGATGCTGCCGATGGTCTCCCTGCTGGCGACCGGCGAGCCGCTGCTGATGTTCCTGGGCATCCTGGGCGCGCTGATCGGTTTCATCACCATGTTCGCGGTGATCGCCGCCTATCTGCCGGAGCTGTTCGAGGCGCGGGTGCGCTGCACGGGTGCCTCGGTCGGCTACAACCTCGGCGGTGTCGTCGGCGGCGCGCTCACCCCGGTCGTGGCGACGGCGCTGGCCGCGCACGGCGGGCGTGTCCCGTGGGGTGTGGGCGTCTATCTGACGGGGATCTGCCTGCTCAGCCTCGGCTGCTTCGCACTCCTGCCGGAGACCCGGCCGGCGCCGGCGCCGGCCATGGAGGCGGAGGCGGACGCTGCGACCGGCTGACCTAGTGGGGTTTGCGCTACGGGTTGATCGCCAGTTCCAGGTAGGCCGCGAACAGCACCAGGTGGACGCCGCCCTGCAGGGGGGTGGCCCGGCCGGGGACCACGGTCAGCGAACTGACCACCACGGTGAGCGCGAGCAGCAGCATGTCGGTGGAACCGAGGCCGAGCACGAGCGGGCCGGGCAGCCAGACGGAGGCGAGTGCGACGGCGGGGATGGTCAGGCCGATGCTGGCCATCGCGGAGCCGAGAGCGAGGTTGAGGCTGGTCTGCACGCGGTCGCGGCGTGCGGAGCGCAGTGCGGCGATCGTCTCGGGGAGCAGCACGAGCAGCGCGATGATCACACCGACGACCGCCTGGTTCAGGCCGGCCGCCTTCACCCCGGACTCGATGGTGGGTGACACGCCTTTCGCCAGGCCGACCACGCCGACGAGGGCGAGACCGAGCAGGCCGAGACTGGTCCAGGCGGTGCGCGCGGACGGTGCCGCGGCGTGGTCGGCGGCGATGACGTCGCCCTGCCGGGTGATCGGCAGGAAGTAGTCGCGGTGCCGCACGGTCTGGGTGGTGACGAACAGGCCGTAGAGGACCAGCGAGGAGACCGCGGCGAACATCAACTGCACGCTGGAGAACTCGGGGCCCGGCTTGCTGGTGGTGAAGGTCGGCAGCACCAGGCTGAGCGTGGCCAGCGTGGCCACCGTGGCCAGGGCGGCGCCGGTGCCCTCGGGGTTGAAGACGGCCGTGCCGTGCCGCAGGGAGGCGACCAGGAGGCAGAGTCCGACGATGCCGTTGCAAGTGATCATCACGGCGGCGAACACGGTGTCCCTGGCCAGGGTGGCACTCTTGTCGCCGCCGTCGACCATGAGGGTGACGATCAGAGCCACCTCGATGATCGTGACCGCGATGGCCAGGACCAGGGAGCCGAAGGGTTCTCCGACCCGGTGGGCGATCACCTCGGCGTGGTGCACCGCCGCGAGTACGGATCCCGCCAGGACCAGGGTGACCAGGCCGACGACCGCTCCGGGCAGGCCGCGTCCCCAGGTGAAGATCAGCAGGATCACCGCGAGCACCGGCACGAGGAGCGTCCACTGCCCGGCGAGCGAGGTGAGCCGTTTGATCATGCCGCGATCGTTGCAGACAGTCACATGATTCGCATTCCGTTCTTTCCGGATGCCTGGTCGTCCTTTCCTGTGCGGGTCCCCCGCTCCTGAGTGGGGCACCGGGCGCCTGCCACGCCCGGCGCCCCAAGGGTCGGGGGACGGTTCACGCCTCCTCGCCCGGTCAGGCGTCGACGCTGTTCCTGCTGTCCCTGCTCTCACCGCCGGCCTTGTCGCCCTCCGCCGGGCTCTCGCCGGCACGGGAGGCCGTGTCGGCGGCCGCCTGCTTCCTGGTGGCCAGCAGGCTGGTGACCGTGGTGACCGCGAGGACCGCGCAGATCACGCCCAGGGAGACCGGGGTGCTGATCTCGGGGACGTGGACGCCGGTCTCGTGCAGCGCGTGCAGCACCAGCTTGACGCCGATGAAGCCGAGGATGACCGACAGGCCGTAGGACAGGTGCACCAGCTTCTTCAGCAGGCCGCCGATGAGGAAGTACAGCTGGCGCAGGCCCATCAGGGCGAAGGCGTTGGCGGTGAAGACGATGTACGGGTCCTGGGTCAGACCGAAGATCGCGGGGATCGAGTCGAGCGCGAACAGCACGTCCGTGGTGCCGATGGCGAGCATCACGACCAGCATCGGGGTCATGACCCGCTTGCCGTTCTGCTCGATCCACAGCTTGGTGCCGTGGTAGCGGTCGGCCACGCCGAACCTGCGCTCGGCCGCCTTCAGCAGCTTGTTCTCCTCGAACTCCTCGTCCTCGTCGTCGCCGCGGGCCTCCTGGACCAGCTTCCAGGCGGTCCAGACCAGGAAGGCACCGAAGAGGAAGAACACCCAGGAGAAGCTGGCCGTGATCGCCGCTCCGGCCGCGATGAACACGGCCCGCAGGACGAGGGCTATGAGGACGCCGACGAGCAGCACCCGCTGCTGGTACTGCGAGGGCACCGCGAACTTCGCCATGATCAGGACGAAGACGAAGAGGTTGTCGACGCTGAGCGATTTCTCGGTGATGAAGCCCGCGAGGAACTCGCCGGCCGGCTGACCGCCGCCGAAGAGGAACAGGCCGAGTCCGAAGAGGCCGGCCAGGGCGATCCAGACGACCGTCCAGATGCCCGCTTCCTTGATCGACACGTCATGGGGCTTGCGCCCGATGAAGAAGTCGACGGCGATCAGGGCGGCGAGACCCACGATGGTCAGGACCCACAGGGTCATGGAGACTTCCATTGCACCTCCGGCAATACGTCATGGCGAACACATTCGCGTGGTCACTGCCGGAGGTCTCTTCCACCCGGTACGGGCCGACGCCCCGGGATCCTCATCGGTCCGTACTGACGGGTGCGTCGCAGCCAGGGAGTACTCCCCTCCGTACGGAAGACAGTACCCCAATCACCAAGGAAAGGTAAAGTGCTAGGTAAAGCTACTGCCAAATCAGCAGCTCATGGGCACTTTACTTACGCTTGGTGCGGGCTTCTGTCAGCTCGGTGAGCACCTGCTCCAGGACCCTGCTGCCGGGCGGCACCAGACAGGGCTCGTACGTCCAGGCGTGACCGACCCACGGGTCGGCGAGGTGGTCGCAGGGCACGGGGGTGAGTCGCATGAGCGAACGCCACAGCGGGTCGAGCAACGGGCCGTAGGCCTCGGCGTCCTCGCGGTCCGCGACCATCAGCAGGTGCACGCCGACGGCCGGTCCCTCGTCGGCGAGATAGCGCAACCGGGTCACGGCCCGGTCGTCGAATCCGTGCGGGAAGTCGTTGACGATCAGCAGCTGCTGGGCGGCGTCGACGTCCGGCGGCAGCGCTTCGGCCGCCCCGCCCCGCACCGCCATCTGCGTGAGGTCGACCCGGCGGGTGAGCCGCTCCAGCACCTCGGCCACGCCCGCGGCGCCACTCGCGGGCGCCGCCGCCACGGCGCCCGTCCGGACGAGCGGCAGCAGCGCTTCGGCGCCGGCTCCGGCCGCGTCGACGACCTGGACGGCGAACTCCCCCGCCGGGTGGACGGCGAGCAGCCGGGCCGCGAGTGCCACGGCGCTCTCCATGGCCAGCCGGCGCGCGGAAGGGGAGTCGTGGACGGTGCCGTCGGGTCCCTCCAGGGGCCCGCTGTCGATCCACAGTCCTCGCTCCAGCGGGAGCCTGGCCAGCAGCGGGATGCGCAGCAGCGCGCTCTCGGGGAGGCAGAGGTCGCCGAGTCGCAGGGCCATGGGGGGCTCGGCCGGTACCCGGTAGCCGTGCCAGACGGGGTTGTCCCAGCGGGCGAAGGCCGGCGGGAGCGCCGGCTCGACGACCTCGGACTCGGCGGTGAGCTGGGCGAGGTCGCGGTCGAAGGCGGCCCGCGCCTGGTCGGAGAGCTGGGTGTGCCGGGCCTGGGCCGCCTCGCGCGCGGCCTCTCCCGTGCCCCCGAGCCGGTTGCGGGGATCGGCCAGGGCCTGGTCGAGTTCCTTCTCCAGCCGGGAGTCGGCGAACTCGACGGCGCCGCGGTACGCGGCCGTGGTGCGGGCCAGGTCCTCGAACATGCCCCAGACCTGGTTGTACAGCCGCTCCTCCATCGACCAGCCGACCGCGTCGCCCGCCACCGGCGGCGTGGGCTGCCCGGCCGGGGCCGGTGCCTCCGGGGACGGGGACGGCGCGGCGCCGGCACGGCGGTGGGGGTGGCTGTAGTCAATCGGGCCGCCGGGGGCGTCCTGGGACCGCGGCGCCGGTACAGCGCGGGCGAGGCTCGCGGCCACCGCCTCCTGGATGACAGCGGCGAGTTCCCCGGCTCCGGCCAGGCCCTGGTCGGCCAGGAGTGCGGGGAGGCCCAGGGCGTAGCCCTGTCCCACCGCGCGGACCTTCCAGGTGTCGTTCCTGCGGTACAGCTCCAGCGCGACGACGGCCGACTCGGCGTCCAGGCCGGTGAGGGTGAACCGGGCGATCTCGGTGCCGTCCGGGGCGGTGACCGCCGTCTGCGGGGCGGCGACCGCGCCGAACCGGAGGGGGCACCCGGGCTGCGTGGGCAGCGCCAGGAGGACCGAGACGCGCTGGACCGCCTCCGGGAGGGCGGCCAGGTCGACGGCGATCCGGTGGTCGGCGGCGGCCTGCCCGGACACCTCGATCCCGGGCAGGTGGGGGGCGCCGGGGTGGGCCACCCACTCGGCGCCGCGCACGGTGCCGTGCTCGTCGCCGAGCGCGGCACCCGCGAGGACCGGTACGCCGGCGGAGACCCGGATCTCCACCCGGGTCCGGGACAGCGGGTGGTTCTGCCCCCGCACCAGCTCGGCCGTCATCGCCGTCGCCCCCCCTGTGTGGTGTTGTCGTGCGCTGCGCCGTGCGGGGTGGTCGCCCTACAGGTGCGGCAGGATCGTCGGCATCAGGTCCTGGAAGGTGCGGCCCTTGGCGGGCTCGCCGAGTGCGGTCATCGTCCAGCCCGAGCCCACGCGGTGCACCTTGGCCATGATCTGGGCGGTGTACGCGCCGCCGCCCGCCAGCGTGTAGCGGGCGAGTTCCTGGCCGTTGGTCTCGTCCACCAGGCGGCAGAACGCGTTCTGCACCTCCTGGAACGTCTGACCGGTGAAGGAGTTCACGGTGAAGACGATCTGGTCGATGTGGACCGGGACCCGCTGCAGGTCGACCAGGATGGCCTCGTCGTCGCCGCCCTGGCCGGAGCCGCCGACGAGGTTGTCTCCGGTGTGGCGCACGGAGCCGTCGTCGCTGACCAGGTGGCGGAAGAAGACGACGTCGACCGGCTGCTTCTCGGCGAAGAGGACGGCCGAGGCGTCCAGGTCGATCTCCTGCGTGCGCGAGCCGAACAGGCCCCGGCGCTTCGCCGCCTGCCAGCCGAGACCCATACGGACGGCGGTCAGGGTGGCGCCGTCCTTCTTCTCCAGGCTGATGGCCTGACCCTTGGACAGATTGACGGTCACGGCTGTCTTCCCCTCTCGTTTTCCCCTGTTGCCGCGCAGCGCGCGGTTGCCAGAACCCTACGCAGGAGCACTGACAGTGCCGAACCCCGGCCCACGGTTTGTGTCGGTGTTGCAACACAGCGCGCGGACACCGGGGTCCGGTGGGGCCGTTAGGGCCGCCGGGGAGTCAGGCGATGCCTGCCTCCCGCATCTGGCGCAGCTCCTTCTTCATCTCGGAGACCTCGTCACGCAGCCGGGCGGCGATCTCGAACTTCAGCTCGGCTGCGGCCGCCCGCATCCGGTCCGTCATCTCCTCGATCTGCTCGGCGAGCTCGGCCGCGGGACGGTCCGTCGGCACCGTGGCCGTCTTGCCCTTGGCGGCCTTGCCCGCCTTCGCGCCCTTGAGCGACTTGTCGCCCAGCGACGGCACGGGTGCCTTGGCGCTCTTGCCGTCCTTGGGGTTGCGGTAGCCGGTGCCGAGGAGCTGTTCGGTGTCGACCTCCTCGCGGGCGATCTGCGCGACGATGTCGTTGATCTTCTTGCGCAGCGGCTGCGGGTCGATGCCGTTGGCCTTGTTGTAGGCGACCTGCTTCTCCCGGCGCCGGTTGGTCTCGTCGATGGCCTTCTCCATCGCCGGGGTGATCTTGTCGGCGTACATGTGGACCTGGCCGGAGACGTTGCGCGCCGCGCGGCCGATGGTCTGGATGAGGGAGGTCCCGGAGCGCAGGAAGCCCTCCTTGTCGGCGTCGAGGATGGCCACCAGGGACACCTCGGGCAGGTCGAGGCCCTCGCGCAGGAGGTTGATGCCGACCAGGACGTCGAACTCACCGGCGCGCAGCTCACGCAGCAGCTCGACCCGGCGCAGGGTGTCGACGTCGCTGTGCAGGTAGCGCACCTGGATGCCCATTTCCAGGAAGTAGTCGGTGAGGTCCTCGGCCATCTTCTTGGTCAGCGTGGTGACCAGGACGCGCTCGTCCTTCTCGGTGCGGGTGCGGATCTCGTGCACCAGGTCGTCGATCTGGCCCTCGGTGGGCTTGACCACCACCTCCGGGTCGACCAGACCCGTCGGCCGGATGATCTGCTCGACGACGCCGTCGCCGCGGGAGAGCTCGTAGGCGCCCGGGGTCGCCGACAGGTAGACCGTCTGCCCGATCCGCCCCTGGAACTCCTCCCACTTCAGCGGGCGGTTGTCCAGCGCGGAGGGCAGCCGGAAGCCGTGGTCGACGAGCGTGCGCTTGCGGGAGGCGTCGCCCTCGTACATGGCACCGATCTGCGGCACGGTGACGTGCGACTCGTCGATGACGAGCAGGAAGTCGTCCGGGAAGTAGTCCAGCAGGGTGTTGGGCGGGGAGCCCGGCAGACGCCCGTCGAAGTGCATCGAGTAGTTCTCCACGCCGGAGCAGGTGCCGATCTGGCGGAGCATCTCGATGTCGTAGGTGGTGCGCATCCGCAGACGCTGGGCCTCCAGCAGCTTGCCCTGCTTCTCCAGCTCGGCCAGCCGCTCCACCAGCTCCTTCTCGATGTCGTTGACGGCCCGCTCCATGCGCTCGGGTCCCGCGACGTAGTGGGAGGCGGGGAAGACGTACAGCTGCTGGTCGTCGCTGATGATCTCGCCGGTGATCGGGTGGAGCGTGGACAGCGCCTCGATCTCGTCGCCGAACATCTCGATGCGGACGGCCAGCTCCTCGTAGACCGGGAAGATCTCGATGGTGTCGCCGCGCACCCGGAAGGTGCCGCGGCTGAAGGCCACGTCGTTGCGCGTGTACTGGATGTCGACGAAGCGGCGCAGCAGCTGGTCGCGGTCGATCTCGTCGCCGACCCGCAGGGGGACCATGCGGTCCACGTACTCCTGCGGCGTGCCCAGGCCGTAGATGCAGGAGACCGAGGCCACCACGATGACGTCGCGGCGGGTGAGCAGCGAGTTCGTCGCCGAGTGACGCAGCCGCTCGACCTCCTCGTTGATCGAGGAGTCCTTCTCGATGTAGGTGTCCGACTGCGGGACGTAGGCCTCGGGCTGGTAGTAGTCGTAGTACGAGACGAAGTACTCGACCGCGTTGTTCGGGAGGAGCTCGCGGAACTCGTTGGCCAGCTGGGCGGCCAGCGTCTTGTTCGGCGCCATCACGAGGGTGGGGCGCTGGAGCTTCTCGATCATCCAGGCGGTGGTGGCGGACTTTCCGGTGCCGGTCGCGCCCAGCAGGACGACATCCTTCTCGCCGGCCTCGATGCGCTTGGCCAGGTCGGCGATGGCCGCCGGCTGGTCGCCGCCGGGCTGGTAGGGACTGACGACCTCGAAAGGCGCCACCGTGCGTTCGATGTGAGAGACGGGCCGCATGCCATCAACCGTACGACCCTCCACTGACAACCGGTTCCGGTCAGCGGTTCTACGGGGTGCGGGAGGCGTGGTGGCGCTCGTGCCGGACCGGCCGGCGGGCGGTGTGGGGCTGCGTTCGGCGGTCCTGGTGGGAGGGCACGGCGGCGGCCGGGACGCCCGGCTTCTCCTCGACGGGGGAACGGGCCGGGTTCCCCGTGATCATCAGGGGGTCGCGCATCACGACGACGCCCGCGATGAGCAGGAAGACGAGCGGGCCGATGAGCATGGGGGCGAGGACGTCGGCCCCGGAGCCGGTCGTGGCGGCGCTGGGCGGGGTGTGGAGGTGGACGTCGAGGGCGGCCATGCCCATGTAGTGCATGCCGCTGACGGCGAGGCCCATCACGAGGCTGGCGCCCACGCTCCACAGGAAGCCACGGACGCGGCCGGCCGCCCACAGGGCGGCCGTGGCGGCCACGACCGCTATGACGACGGAGGCGGCGACGGTGAGGGTGTTGTACGTGAACCTGCCGTCGAACTGCATGCCGGCCATGCCCAGGTAGTGCATCGAGGCGACGCCCAGACCGGTGATCGTGCCGCCGGTGAACAAGGCGGTGCCGGTGGCGCCCCGGTAGCCGACGATGAAGATCCCGACGCCCACCATGACGACGGCGAGGGCGAGGCTCGCATAGGTGATCGGCTGGTCGTAGTGGATCGGCGTCTCCTTGATGCTGAAGCCGATCATGGCGACGAAGTGCATGGTCCAGATACCGGAGCCGATCGCGGCCGAGCCGAGGGCCAGCCAGGCGGGCCGCCGGGAGTGCGTGACCAGCAAGGATCTCGTGGTGCAGCGCAGGCCGAGGGCGCCACCGAGGCAGGCCATCAGATAGGCCACCAACGGGGTGACGGCCCCGTAACTGAATCCGTCGACCGTGCCCTGCATGCGCGGCTGCCCTTCCGCCCTGTTCCGTCCCGGAATATCCGACTTGCGCCCCCGTCCCAGGACCGCGGGGGCGACCAGGGTTGACGCTGAGAGTATGACCCCCACCGGAATGGTCGAACGATTTTCCGGCAAAGAAACACGGTCTTGCCCCACTTGTGCGGCACTCGTGAGCGGACTTGCACGCTGTCGTTCACCGGGTGGCCGCTCCGCGCACGCGTGCTCTTACCGTCTGCTGTCAAGCTGGTGCTGTCGGTAACCGATCGACGCGAGGAGACCGCATGTACGCGCGCGCAGTCGCCGCCACGACCACCGTGATCCTGGGTACGGCAGCCCTGCTGACCCCCCTGTCCGCGGCCGAGGCCCGGGCGGGCGAGGTCGGCCGTCCCACGGTGGTCGCACACCGTGGTGCCTCGGCCTACGCCCCCGAAAATACGCTCGCTTCCATCGACAAGGCCGCGGAGCTCGGCTTCACCTGGGTGGAGAACGACGTGCAGCGCACCAAGGACGGCGAGCTGGTCGTCATCCACGACGACAGCCTGCGGCGCACGACGGACGTCGAGAAGGTCTTCCCGGACCGGGCGCCCTGGAAGGTGAAGGACTTCACCGCCGCCGAGATCTCCCGGCTGGACGCCGGCAGCTGGTTCTCGCCCGCGTACGCGGGCACGCGCGTGCCGACGCTCGAGCAGTACATGCGCCGGGTCGAGCGCAACCACGAGAAACTGCTGCTGGAGATCAAGAACCCCGAGCTCTACCCCGGCATCGAGCAGCAGACGCTGAAGCTGCTGAGCAACGAGGGCTGGCTGGGCCCCCGGCACCACGACCGGCTGATCGTCCAGAGCTTCAGCGCCGACTCCTTGCGGACGGTGCACGAGCTGAGGCCGGCCGTCACCACCGCCTACCTCGGCAGGCCGCCCGTCGCGGAGCTGCCCGAGTACGCGCACTTCGTCGATCTGATCAATCCCTCGTACGGGTCGATCTCCGGCGCCTACGTCTCCGCGGTGCACACCTTCACCGGGCCGCACGGCAGGACGCTCGGCGTGTTCGCGTGGACGGTGGACGACCCGGCCACCGCCTGGCAGGTCGCCGGCTACGGCGTCGACGGGGTCATCACCAACCGGCCCGACGTGGTCAGGGCCGCCCTGGGGACGGACTGAGCCTCCGGGCCGGCTGCCGTGCGGCGGGCGTTGTCAGTGGCGGGTCGTACGGTGGGCGCATGGACAGCCATGGGCAGGACGAGCAGCGGGTCGTGTGGGCCGTCGTGGACACCGGCATCGGCCCGCTGATGCTGGCGGCGACCCGCGAGGGCCTGGTCAACGTGGTCTTCCACGCCTCGGACCCGGTGCGCGAGCGCGCCCTGGAGCGGCTGGCGGCCCGGCTGGGCACGGAGCTCGCCGAGGACCCGGACGCCCCGGTGCTGGCGGAGCCGATACGGCAGGTGAAGGCCTACTTCGCGGGCGATCGCCACGCCTTCGACCTGCCGCTGGACTGGTCGCTGATCTCGGGCTTCAACCGGCAGGTGCTGCGCGAGCTGGCCTCCGGCGTCCCGTACGGCACGGTGGTGGGGTACGGCGACCTGGCCGGCCGGGTGGGACAGCCGGGCGGCGCGCAGGCGGTGGGCGCCGCGATGGGGGCCAACCCGCTGCCGGTCGTCGTTCCGTGTCACCGCGTGGTGGAGAGCGACGGCGGCATAGGCGGTTTCGGCGGCGGGCTGGAGGCCAAGCGGAAGCTGCTCGCCCTGGAAGGCGTGCTGCCCGAGCCGCTGTTCTGACGGCCCGGGCGCGGCTACGTGTAGTGCCGTGCTTCGATCACGTTGCCGTCGGGGTCCCGGAAGTAGAAGGTGCCGGTGGCCGAGCCGCGGGCGCCGAAGGAGCCGTGTCCGACGTCGGTCATGGGGACGCCATGAGCGGCCAGGCGGGCCCGCAGGGCGTCGAAGCCGGCCGGTGACAGCGACAGACAGACGTGGTTCACGGGGTGGCCCGCGCTGTCGGCGGAACCGGGAAGCATGTCCATGCGCGGCGCCAGCCCGTACGGCGCGAGGTCAAGGATGGTCTCCTCGTTGACGCGCACCGAGGGGAACGACACCCTGCCCGCGGCGAACTCCCCGACCCTCACGGGTTCGAGGCCCACGGACTCCTGGTAGAAGCGGGCCGCCGCGACCGGGTCGGTCACCCACAGCACGACGTGGTCGAGACGGACGGTGTGGTCGGTCATGCCGTCCAGGCTGGTGGCATCCCCCACAGACGGCAAGCGTTTAGCCGGAGGTGCCGCCCGCCAGAGATGAGGAAGGACCGACGGACAGGAGGCGGGCGCGTGGTGCTGGTGGTGTCGCAGGAAGTCCGGGAGGCGATCGACGCGCGGCGGCCGGTGGTGGCGCTGGAGTCGACCATCATCGCGCACGGGCTGCCCCGCCCGCGCAACCTCCAGGTGGCGCTGGAGCTGGAGGACGTGGTGCGGCGGGAGGGCGCCGTCCCCGCCACCATTGCCGTGCTGGACGGGCAGCCGCACATCGGCCTCGACAAGGAACAGCTCGAACGGGTCGCCAACGAGGACGGCATCCGCAAGCTGGGCCACCGCGACCTGCCGCCCGCCGTGGCGGCCGGGGCGAGCGGGGCGACCACGGTGTCGGCGACCGCACAGCTCGCGGCGCTCGCGGGCGTCCGCGTTTTCGCCACGGGCGGCCTGGGCGGCGTGCACCGGCAGTGGACGGTCACCCAGGACGAGTCCGCCGACCTCGGCCTGCTGGCACGGACCCGGATCACGGTGGTGTGCGCGGGCGTGAAGTCGATCCTGGACGTGCCCGCCACCCTGCAGCGTCTGGAGACCCTGGGCGTGACCGTCGCCGGGTACGGCACCGACCGGTTCCCCGGCTTCTACCTGTCCGACTCCGGTCACTCGGTCGACTGGACCCTGGACAGCCCGGAGCAGGTGGCCGAGGTGATGCGGGCACAGGACGCGCTGCACGCCCCGGACGCGGCACTGATCGTCGCCAATCCCGTACCGGAGGAGCAGCAGCTCGATCCCGGACTGCACGCACGCGTGCTCGCCGACGCCCTGCGCGCCTGCGAGGAGGAGGGCGTCACCGGCCAGGCGGTCACGCCGTTCCTCCTCGACCACCTGGTCCGGCACACGGACGGGGCCTCGTTGGAGGCCAACCTGGCGGCGGTGCGCGGCAATGTGCGGCTGGCGGCACGGATCGCCACCGCGTGGACGAGGGGGTGACCGGGGGCCGGGACGGCGCGCTGCTGGTCGTCGGGGACGTCGTCACCGATGTCGTCGCCCGGCACCGGGAACCGCTGGCCACGGGCACGGACACGGCGGCCGCGATCCGCACCCTGCCGGGCGGCGCGGGCGCCAACGTGGCCTGCTGGGCCGCCCACACCGGCTGCCCGGACGTACGGCTGCTGGGACGGGTGGGTGCGGACGCGGCGCAGTGGCACGAGCGGGAACTGCAGGCGGCCGGAGTGCGGCCTCACCTGGTGGTCGACCCCGAGGCGGCCACCGGGACGGTGATCTGCCTCGTCGACGCGGGCGCGGCGGCCGAACGCACCTTCCTGACCGACAGCGGAGCCTCCTTGCGGCTCGAACCCGCCGACTGGTCCGACGCGTTGCTCGACGGCGTCACCCGGCTGCACCTGTCGGGCTATCTGCTGTTCTCGGAGCCGAGCCGGGAACTGGCCGCGGTCGCTCTCGCCGCGGCACGCGCACGGGGCGTACGGGTCAGTCTGGACCCGGCCTCGGCGGGGTTCCTGGCGGAGTTCGGCGTGGACCGCTTCCTCGCCTTCGCGGAGGGGCTGGACGTGCTGCTGCCCAGCCGGGACGAGGCGTGCCTGCTCACCGGGCTGCCCGAAGCGGACGACGCCGCCGCCAAGCTGAGCCGGCTGGTTCCGCTGGTGGTGGCCAAGTCGGGTCCGGCGGGGGCTCTGGTCGCCCGGGCAGGGAAGGTGCTCGCCCGGGTTCCCGCCGCACCGGCGGCCCCGACGGACACCACGGGCGCGGGCGACGCCTTCACCGGCGCGTTCCTCGCCGCGCTGCTCACGGGCGCCGATCCGCGGCAGGCGGCGGCCCGGGGGTGCGAGGCGGGGGCGCGGGCCGTTGAGCGGGTGGGCGGGAGGCCACCGCACCAGGGCAGCTGAGCCCGTCGAGGGGCAGCGAGGGTGGGGCGTACCGCGCGTCCGCCCCGCGGACGACCGCGTCGCTCGCGCACGACGACACCCGCCCACGACACCGTTCGGGCATCCGGCCTCAGCGCTTGCGCCCCCACGCCGAGATCATCAGCGCGGTGGCCAGGTCCATGCCGCCGGCCGCCACGTTGGCCAGGTGCCGGTCGATGTCCTCGTCGGTGGCCAGGCCCGCCGCCACGAGACGGCCGCGGATCTGACGGACCGTGGCGGACTCCAGGGCCGCACAGGCGGGAGAGGTCATGGGGAAGTAGGCGTCGGCCCGGACGTCGTCGAGTCCGGCCTCCCGGAGCAGGCGCGGCAGCCTGCGACCGTAGGACAGGTCCGCGCCGCGATCGGCGAGCAGTTCACGAAAGCCCCGCCGCAGCCGGTTGGCGAGCCGCTCCTCCGGACCGTGCTCGTCGGGGCAGGTCAGAGGCTGTAGGGCCGGGTCCGCGTCCTCGACCAGCAGCGTTCCACCGGGCCGCAGCGCGCTGATCATGGAGCGCAACGCCCTGTCTCGGTCCGGGACATGGACCAGGACCAGCCGGGCGTGCACCACGTCGAAGCCCACCCCCGGCGGCTCCTGTGCGCCGACGTCGTGCACGAGCACCTCGACGGACGGACGGGCCACGGAGGCGAGCCGCGAAGTGTCGATGTCCGTCGCCACGACGTGGCCGGTGGGCCCGACCCTGTCGGCGAGCCAGGACACCACCGACGTGCCACCCGCCCCGACTTCCCAGCACCGCATGCCAGGAGCGAGCCCGAGTCCCTCCAGATGCCGGAAGGTCGTGGGGTCGAAGAGAGAGGCGAAGGCGTCGAAGCGCTCCTGCGCCTCGCTCTGCTGGTTGCGCAGGAGATATCCGTCGGACGGTTCCATGCCCCGATCATCCCAATCCCCCTCGGCCGGTGCGCCTCCGACGCCTCGTCCACAGGCGGGAACCAAGCGGAATGAGTTGTTCCCACAGGCTCGCTCGCGCCGTTCGCCGGACTGGCACACTTGCCGGACAGGCGCGAAGGCGATGCGCGAGGAGAGCCACGCGAGGAGATCCGGATGTCCATGGCAGGGAACCTGCGCAAGGTCACAGAGCTGGGCAAGGTCGGCGGTCTGCGCAAGGTGGCGCGGCTGGCCCGGCGGCGCCCGCGCGTCGACCTGAGCCATCCCGCCCGGTCACCGCTGGGCTCCTCCGTCGTCAACTGCGTGACCTACCAGGACGGTGCCCGGGTTCCCGGGTGCGCCGACCTGGTGGACGCCGTGGAGATGGTACGCAAGAGCGGTGAGGGTTTCGTCTGGCTGGGACTGCACGAGCCGACGGACAGCGAGTTCACCGGCATCGCCGAGCTGTTCGACCTGCACCCGCTGGCGGTCGAGGACGCGGTGGAAGCCCACCAGCGCCCGAAACTGGAGCGGTACGGGGAGACGCTGTTCGCGGTGTTCAAGACCGTCTGCTACGTGGAGCACGAGCAACTGACGGCGACGAGTGAGGTGGTCGACACCGGCGAGATCATGGTGTTCGTCGGCGAGGACTTCGTCATCACCGTACGGCACGGACGGCACGGCTCCCTCGGCCCGCTGCGCGAGGAGCTGGAAGCCGATCCACAGCAGCTCGCCAAGGGGCCGGCGGCGGTCCTGCACGCGCTCGCCGACCATGTGGTGGACGACTATCTGACCGTCACGGACGCGGTGCAGGCCGACATCGACCAGGTCGAGACGGACGTGTTCTCGGAGAACGGCGCACGGGCCGATCCGGGGCGCATCTACCAGCTCAAGCGTGAACTCCTGGAGCTGAAGAGGGCGGTGATGCCGCTCGCCCGCCCGGTGGAGGACCTGGCGACCCGGCCGATCCGGGTGATCGACCCGGAGATACAGGCGTACTTCAGGGATGTGCTGGACCACCTGATGCGGGCCAAGGAGCAGATAGCCGCGTTCGACGAACTGCTCAACTCGATCCTGCAGGCGCACCTCGCCCAGGTGACGGTCGCGCAGAACGAGGACATGCGGAAGATCACGGCCTGGGCGGCGGTGATCGCCGTCCCGACGATGGTGTGCGGCGTCTACGGCATGAACTTCACGTTCATGCCGGAGTTGCACTGGCGGGTGGGCTATCCGCTGGTCATGGGAGTGATGGCGGCGGCCTGCCTCGCGCTGTACCGCGGCTTCCGGCGCAACGGCTGGCTCTGAGGAGGCCGTGGGGGCCGGCGACACCGGCAAGTCGCGGGGGGCTGTGTCGGGAGGCTCCGCCTCGTCTCGGCCGGGGCACCTGACTGGTCGGGTCAGCCGTTCCAGGCGGGGTGCCGTGGATCGTCGGCCCGGACGAGGACGTCCGCCGTCCCGGCCGGATCGGTCTCGGCCTCGTAGCGCTCGAAGGCGGGGAGCGTCCAGTGGTCGGACTCAGGGGTACGGCGACGCAGGGCGCCCGGGGAGAGGAGGACGTGCACGGTCAGGTCGAAGGGGAACCAGTGCCGCAGCAGGAGGGGGCCATGAAGCAGCAGACAGCCGCCGGCCGGTAGCGAGACGTAGGGACTGCGGGTGGCCCGGTCGGTGACGGGGTCCCAGAGGTCGGGCAGGACGCGGCCGCTGCCGCCGGGGTCGAGGGGCGTGAAGACCTCGCGCCACAGGGCGCTCGTGTCGAACCAGCCGCTGTAGTAGGACTCGATATCCCGTCGCCCGTACTCCAGCCGGACGGAGGCGGGGCGCAGGAAGCCTTCCGCGCCGACGACCAGAGAAGGCCGTCCGCGTACCCGCAGCGCTTCGGCCACGCGCTCGGCGAGGTCTCCGGGCCGGGCGGCTGGTACACCGTCGAAGCAGACACGCGGCCAGGCACCCCCGTCGGCCGGCTCCAGGTCCAGCAGCCGGTCGGCGAGCAGCTCGGCGAGCCGGTCCCAGGTGATCGCTTCGAGTCGCACAGGCCCATGATGCCGGGTGGGCCGGGGGGACGGCGCTGGGAGGAGGGGTGGGAGGGGAGGGAGGGGGAGGGGGAGGGGCCCCTCCCCCTTGTCGGTCGGCAGTCGGTGCGGGAGGAACGTCGCCGGGCGGGGAAAGTACCGCGTATGGCGCGTACCGCAACTGCGTTGCTTCCCGACGGACTTGTCGCTGTTCAGCCCCTGCGGCAGAAGCGCTGTGCCCGGTGCCGGCGTGGGCCGCTTTCGCTGGTGGTGCTGGAGGACGGGGCGCCGTACTGCTTGCACTGCGTGGATCTCGGGCATCTGGTGTTCCTGCCGCGCGGTGACACCGCGCTGACCCGCAGGGCGCGGGAGGAGAGCACCCTGTGGGCGGTGGTGGTGCGGTTCAACCGGCGCAGGAGCCGGTACGAGCGGCAGGGGCTGCTCGTGGAGGAGGCGGCGCTGGTCCGGGCCGAGGCGCGGTGTCTGGCGGACGCGGAGGCGCGGCGCCGGCGGCGGGCACGGGACGCGCGGCGCAGGGGGGTGGAGGACGAGCGGTTCGCGGCGGCGTTCGCGGCGGAGATCATGCGGCTGTTCCCCGGGTGCCCAGCGGAGCGGGCCCGGGCGATCGCGGCGCATGCGTCGGCGCGAGGCAGCGGGCGGGTGGGGCGCAGTCCGGCCGGGCGGGCGCTGTCGGAGCGGGCGGTGATCTCGGCGGTCGTGGCGGCGGTGCGGCACGTGGACACGCCGTACGACGAGCTGCTGATGCGTGGTGTGCCGAGGTTCGAGGCGCGGCGGTGGATCGCGGCGACGGTGGAGGGTGTGCTGCGGGGATGGGCGGGGGCTGCTGAAGCGGGCTGAGGTCGGGCGGCCGGAGCGGTCGGGGGTGGACGGACCTGATGCGCAGGGCCCGCCGGGCCCTACCTGCCGTAGAGCCCTGACGCCCCCTTCCCGTCGGCCGGCCCCCTCCCCCTATTGCCCCTCCCCTGTCCCCTCTCTCCCGCCCCCGTCCCGCGCCCCGGTCCCCCGCCTTCCCGTCTCGGTTCTCCGGTCCTCGTTCCGGCTGGCGTAGAGGGTCACGTATGTGTTCGCGGCGCTCGGCCATGGCTCGGGGGTGGTCGTGGGGCATTCACTGGAGGTGAGGCCGAGGCCGAGGGCCGGGGCGGGTGACGGCTGGGGGTGGCTGGGCGGCTCGTGGTGGGTGGGTGAGTGGTGAGTGGGGTGTCATGGTGATCGACGGACCGTTCTTCGTGCTGGTGGTGCTGGGTGCGCTGGGGGCCGGGCTGGTGGCCGGGGTGTTCTGTGGTTTCTCGACCTTTGTGATGCGGGGGCTGGCGGCCCTGCCGCCCGCGCAGGGGGTCGCCGCGATGAACGCGATCAACAGGGCGGCTCTGCGGCCGGCGTTCATGCTGTTGTTCTCCGGTTCGGCGGTGCTGTGTGTGATCGTCGCGGTGGTGACGTTCGTGGTGTGGCCGGTGGCGGGGAAGGTGGAGCTGCTGCTGGGCAGTGCTCTGTTCCTGTGCGGGGCCTTCGGGCCGACCGCGGTCGCGAACGTGCCTCGTAACGAGCGGCTGGCCGGGCTGGTGCCGGGCGGCTCGGAGGCGGCCGTGTACTGGCCGGTGTACGTGCGGGAGTGGACGTTCTGGAACCACGTCCGGACGGTGGCCTCCGCCGGGTCGGCGCTGCTGTACGTGCTGGCGCTGGCCTGAGTCCGGGCCGGTGAGGCAAGCAGGTCCGGGCCCGTGAGGCATGCGGGTCCGGGCCGGGGAGGCAAGCGCTGTCGGCCACTCTGCGCGGGCCACGGCTGGGACGTATCGTGGCCGGAAGGGTGCCGCCCGATGACGCACGGCCCGTCGTACACCGGGTGCCTCCCGGTACGCGTACGCGAGGAAGACGACCATGGCCGATCCCAAGGGGTTCATGAACACGCCGCGCCAGGAGTGGCCGCGGCGTCCCGTCGAGGAGCGGGTCCGGGACTGGGACGAGGTCTATGTTCCCGGGGCGCTGCTGCCGATCATCAGCAAGCAGGCGGATCGCTGCATGGACTGCGGTATCCCGTTCTGCCACCAGGCCTGTCCGCTGGGCAATCTGATCCCGGAGTGGAACGACCTGGTGTCCCGGGAGGACTGGCGGGCGGCGAGCGACCGGCTGCACGCGACGAACAACTTTCCGGAGTTCACCGGGCGGCTGTGTCCGGCGCCGTGTGAGGCGGGGTGTGTGCTGGCGATCAACCAGCCGGCCGTGACCATCAAGAACGTGGAGTGTGCGATCGCCGACCGGGCGTGGGAGGACGGTCTGACGCCGCCGCGGCCTCCGGACCGGCTGTCGGGGAAGACCGTGGCGGTGGTGGGGTCGGGGCCGACCGGGCTCGCGGCGGCGCAGCAGCTGACGCGGGCGGGGCACACCGTGGCGGTGTACGAGCGGGATGACCGGATCGGGGGGCTGATGCGGTACGGGATTCCGGGTTTCAAGATGGAGAAGCACCATCTGGAGCGGCGGATCGAGCAGATGCGGGCGGAGGGCACGAGGTTCCGTACGTCGACGGCGGTGGGGCGGGATGTGCCGGCGGACGAGTTGCGGGCGCGGTACGACGCGGTGGTGCTGGCGACGGGGGCCACGGCGTGGCGGGAGCTCGCGGTGCCGGGGCGGGAGCTGGCCGGGATCCATCAGGCGATGGAGTATCTGCCGCTGGCGAATCGGGTGTGCGAGGGGGATCTGGAGGTGTCGCCGCTGTCGGCGGCGGGGAAGCACGTGGTGATCGTGGGGGGTGGGGACACGGGGGCGGACTGTCTGGGGACGGCGGTGCGGGAGGGGGCCGCGTCGGTGACGCAGCTGGACATCTACGCGCAGCCGGGTGGTGAGCGTGACGAGGACAGCGAGCCGTGGCCGACGTATCCGAAGATCTACCGGTTGTCGGCGGCGCACGAGGAGGCGCGGGATCTGCGGACGGCTCCGGCGGCGGACGCGGACGCGCGGTTGTTCGCGGCGTCCACGCTCCGTTTCGTCGGTGACGAGGGCGGGCGGGTGCGGTCGCTGCATCTGGTGGAGGTGGACGGGTCGCGGCAGCCGGTGGCGGGGACCGACCGTACGTTGCCGGCCGATCTGGTGCTGCTCGCGCTCGGTTTCTCGGGGCCCGACCGGGAGGACGGGCTGGTCGACCAGTTGGGGCTGGAGATGGTGCCGCGCGGCACGATCGCCCGGGACGGCGAGTTCGCGACGAACGTGCGTGGTGTGTTCGCGGCCGGGGACGCGGCGCGCGGGCAGTCGCTGATCGTGTGGGCCATCGCGGAGGGGCGGGCGGTGGCGGCGGCGGTGGACCGCTATCTGACGGGCGGTTCGCAGCTGCCGTCGCCGATCTCGCCGCACGACCGTCCGATGGTCGTGTAGCGGCGGGACGACCACGGATCCTCGAACCGGTCCTCACCTCGGGCGTCCGGGGGCGGGGTCCCGAGGTGAGCGTCCGGGGCGGGGTCCGGGGGCCGTTGCGAAGGATCGGAGCGAGCGGCCCGGGCCCCGCCGGTGGTGCTACGGCTTGCGGGCCACCGCGGCGTAGCCGGGGATCACGCCGTCGTCCTGTCCGGGGACGGGTTCGCCGAGTTCGGGGTGCCAGGGGTGGACGATCTGGACGCCGGGGTCGGCCAGTTCCGGTCCGTCGAAGCCCTGGTGGGCGAGCCGGCGGGTGGCGCGGTGCGTGAAGGCGCGGTTGACCCGTGCCATGACGGGGACGCGGGGGTCGAGGGCCGGCATCTGCCGGCCCATCTCCTCGTCGTCGGGGTAGTTGTCCTTGCCGCCGAGGTACCAGTCGTACGTGCGGGCGGGGTGCGGTCTGCTGGTGTCGATCCCGACGGTTGCCGGGTCCCGCCCTGTCATGTGGCACTCCCTGGGCGTCTGACGCATCCGATGATCAAGTGTTCAGCAGGATGAGGAAGTTGTGCGCGTAGCAATCATCATGGGTGGTTCAGGAGAGGAGGAAGTCGGCCTCCCCCGCTTTGGCGCCCTCGATGAAGGCGGTCATCTCGTCGGTGGTGTAGATCAGCGCCGGTCCGTCCGGGTCGGTCGACTGGCGTACGGCGATGCGGCCGTCGGCGAGTTTCATCGCTTCCAGGCAGTTTCCGCCGTTGCCGCCGCTCCAGGGCTTGTGCCAGCCCTCGTTGCCCAACTCCCGCGCGGGCATGCCGTTGTAGACGTGACTGCGCGGCTTGATGCGGTCCATTCACAGCTCCTTGCGGAGATCCTGGAGGATCTCCTTCGTGCGTTGCGCCGTGGCGGCCTGCGCCGCCATGCGGTCCATGACCTCCAGGTGGGTCGCCACCTCGGAGCGCGCGTCCAGGTAGACGGCGCCGGTGAGGTACTCGCTGTAGACCATGTCCGGGAGTTCCGACATGGCGAATCGGAACAGTACGAAGGGCCCGTAGGTGCCGGGGTGCGGTCCGTTGGCGAACGGGGCGACCTGGAGTGTCACGTTGGGCAGGGTCGTGGCCTCGAGCAACTTGTCGATCTGCGCGCGCATCACGTCCGGTCCGCCGACCTGGCGGCGCAGGGCGGTCTCGTCCATGACGGCCCAGAAGCGGGGGGCGTCCGGGCGGGTGAGCAGGGCCTGCCGCTGCATGCGCAGGGCGACGTGCCGTTCGATCTCGTCGGGGCTGGTCTGGCCGATGGCGCCGGACGTGAGTACACCGCGGGCGTAGTCCTCGGTCTGGAGCAGGCCGGGGGCGAAGTGCGGTTCGTAGGAGCGGATGAGGGCGGCCGCGCCTTCCAGGCTGACGTACATGGAGAACCAGCCGGGCAGGATGTCGTGGAAGCGCTGCCACCAGCCGGGCCGGTTGGCCTCCTCGGCCAGTTGGACGAAGACCTCGGCCTCGCCGTCGGTGACTCCGTAGGCCTTGAGCAGGAGTTGGAGGTACGGGATCTTGAGGGCGACCTCGGCCGTCTCCATGCGGCGGATGGTGGCGGGGGCGACGCGGAGGACCTGGGCGGCTTCCTCGCGTTTGAGCCCGGCGCGTTCCCGCAGGTCCAGCAGGCGCCGGCCGAGGACGACCTGGCCCACGGTCGGCGCGGACCGCGGTTCGCTCACGTTCTCACCTCCGACACAGCAGTCCGCTCCGGCAAAAAGAATCCGCACAGCCCTGCGGCGCCGTTCGAAGACTCTTTCGACTGTCCGGTGGGATCGTCGGGGGTCTCAATTGGCGCCGCGCGAGGTGCTGTTGCGAGCAGTGTGCCACGGTCCCTGACCGAGTCACACCGCACTCTGCATTTTTCAGAGTGACACTTGCCAAGTGTTCACGCCGGGGAGATAGTGGCAAGCGTGATTCCGTCCGCGCCCTTAGGAACAGACGCTGCCGCAGGCCGTCCCGGTCTCGGTACCGCAACGGGAGCAGCCCCAGGTGGGGGCGCTGCCGAGCGCCGGTTCCGCTTCGAGCTGGCCGCACATCCGGGTTCCCCCGCGCAGGCGAGACGCCTGACGCGTGCCCGGCTGACCGGCTGGTCGGTATGTGCGGACACCTGTGACACCGCGGCGCTGGTCATATCGGAACTGGTCACCAACGCGATCGTGCACACCGCGAGCAGTCGGGTGGTGTGCGAGCTGCACGACCACGACGACACGGTGCGCATAGCCGTTCGTGACGAGGGCTGTGCGCCCGGTGAGCCCCACCCGTCCCCGCAGCGGCCCGACGAGGAGCACGGGAGGGGGTTGCTTCTCGTCGACGCGCTGTGCCGGGCCTGGGGGGCCCAGGAACACGGGCCGGGGCTGTTGGTCTGGGCCGAGCTGGCCCGCCGGAGCGACGCGACCCGTGACGCTGCGGAGCCACGTAACGACCTGGGCTGGGGCGCCCGCCCCAAGCCGGACGGCCCGCCGCCCGGCCCGGGCGAGGAGGAGCCGGCCGAGGCCCGGCACGTGGCACCGCAGCGGCGGCACCCCGCCTGGGGGCAGCCGTGAACGGCGTCGCCGATTCCGGCCGGCCGCTCGGCCTGGACACCTTGGTGCGCCTGGGCCGTCGGCAGCACGCGCCGGCCCCGGCGCGCCGCCTGCCGGTGCCCGAGGGCATGACCTCGCCGCTCGGCTGCGACGCCGTGGCGGTACCCGACCGTCTGGGGCCCCTGGTCGTGCCCCGGCTGCCGCGGGTCGGCTGTGTGTACACGGACGGCGCGCGCTGGTGGTGGATCGTTCCGTCGGACTCCGACTACGCCCTGCCCTGGCCCGCACCCGCCCAGTACGCCCCGGGGGCTACGCTGCCCGCCGCGGCGCGTCTGATCCACCGCCCCGAGGGCACCGTGCCCTACACGCCGCCGATCCCCCTGTACCTGGCGCTGTGCCGGGTGACCGGGACGACTCCGGACTGGTCCCGGGGCATCTCGGCCTGACGCCGGCGGGAGGGCTGGGCGAAGGCGGGCGGGGGCCGGCGGCCTCGGCGTCCGCACCCGAATCCGTCGCCGCTCACGCCGTCCGTCGTCGCCGGGGCCGCATGCGTCGCCGCCGCACGTGCCATCCATAGCCGCTCACGCCTATCGTCGCCGCCCGTGCCGTCCATCATCGCCGGGGCCGCACACGTCGCCGCCGCACGTGCCATGCGTCGCCGCTCACGCCTACCGTCGCCGCCCGTGCCGTCCGTCGCCCGTCGGGCCGTCCGTCGCTGTTCGGGCCGCCGCGACCTCGCGGCCGACCGGTGGCGCCCTGTCGCTGCGGCCCGGTCCGGCCGGGTCTCACTCGATGCCGTCGCCGCCGCGCACGATGACGAGGAACGTGTCCGTCGCGAGGTCCATGACGACCTCGGCCGCCATGCCTTCGAGACGTCGAGCGTGCGCGAACTCCTCCGCGGGCCACGAGCCGCGCGGGCCCCCTGCGGAAAAGCGCTCGAGCACTGTTCGCCCGTTCACCATCTCGCACCTCCAGAAGCGTTGTACTTGAAGGAGTTAACGCTCTGGAGAGGGGAAACGCCTCGCTCGGTGACCCTACTGAGACCTTGTTGACACCCTTTCAGCGCGGACGGTGAGAATCCGTTCACCTTGGGACACGAACGATACGTTCAGCGACTGTTTCGCGACCGTACGTCTCAGTCGTCCCACGCGTCTCACGGTCCACGCCGCCGCTACGGGCGTCTCAGTCGTCGTACTCGTCGTGGTACCGGACCGGCTCGCCACCGCGCGAGTCGCGGCCGAGCGCGGTGAGGTCGAGCAGCCCGGCGATGGCGCCGAGACCGTCGAGGCCGTCGTCGTGGACCGAGTAGGTGTGGAAGACCTGGTCGCGGTCGCGCAGGAAGCAGCTGAGACCCGGCCGATCGACCAGCTCCCCCGCGCGCTCCACCGTGGCCTCGAAGTCGCGGTTGAAGTCGCTGTGGCAGGAGGAGTACCAGGGCACCGCCCAGCCCATCCGCGCCTTGAACGGCAGGAGCCGGGTGAAGGGGGCACGGGAGACGGCCGCGAACGACGTGTCACGGGCGCGCAGATGGGCCAGGTGGCCGACCTGGTCGAGGAAGGCCGCGCAGCACGGGCAGCCCGTCTCCCACTCGGGGGCGAACATGAAGTGGTGGACGACGAGCTGGGTGCGGCCCTCGAAGAGGTCGAGGAGGGTGGCCTTGCCGTCGCCGCCCTCGAAGACGTACTCCGGGTCCACCTCGACCATGGGCAGCCGCCGCCGCTCGGCGCTCAGCACGTCGCGCGCCCGCCTGACCGTCTCCTCCTTGCGCAGCAACTCCTCGCGCGCCACGCGCCACTGCTCGCGCGTGACGATCTCCGGAAGTGACATGGGTCCTCCTGTCCGACGGCCGGTGCGCAGTGGTGACCGGCGGCGCGGACGGAACTCATCGGCGTGCGGGGCCTCTTCCGGATTTTTTCTCTCCGCCGCTGCCGGGACGGCACCCGTACCCACTCCCCCCAGGTCTCGTCCGGCGCCGCCGCCGAGCCCGCAGTCGCCGCCGAGCCCGCAGTCGCCGCCTCGGGAGGCCTACGCGGCAGCCGTGCGCCGGTTCCCGAGCGACCGGGCGGTGGCGGACAGGCCGACCCGCTCGCCGCGCCGCTCCCATTCGTCGAGCAGTTGTTCCAGTTGCCGGGCGTGGTGCGGGGTGAGAAGGCCGGTGTCGTCGAGGTGCACGGCGCAAGCGGTGGTGGTGTCGACGAGGCGTTCGAGGACGGCGGCGACGTCGTCCGTGCCCTCGGTGTGCCGGGCGAGGGCGGGCAGTTCCGCGGCGGCGAGCGCGATCGCGGTGCGGGCCTCGGAGAGGGTGCGGTAGGCCTCGCGGCGCAGCACCCAGCGTTCGGCGCGGTCGTCGGACCCGCCCAGGACGTGCGCCAGATAGGCGTGCGCGGCGTCCCCGGCAGCGCCCAGTCTGGCGCGTACCCCGCCGCCGCGCCTGCCCGGCATCGGCAGGTGTCCCACGATCAGGACGATCGCGCAGGCCAGCAGCGTCTCCCCGATCCGGCTGACGGAGGCCTGGGCCTCGCCGCCGACCATGACCAGGGCGAGCACCAGGACGGTGCACACGGTGGTGAGGGCGGCGAAGTTCCGGGTGGAGACCGGGACGAGCGCCCCGCACACCGCCACGAGCACGACGAGCCCCTCCGGCCGCGGCAGCAGCGCGGCGAAGACCGCGAACACCAGGGCGCCGAGGACGGTTCCGGCCGCCCGGGCCAGCACGCGGGAGGCGAGCGGCCCGAGGTCGGGCTTGACGAGGAAGACGGCGGTGGCGGGCAGCCAGTACCAGTGCTGGTGCTGGCCGTACCAGCGGCTGTGGTGCAGGGCCTGGGCGACGGCTGCGCCCGCCCCGAAGCACAGCGCGACGCGCAGCCCGTACTCCCGCCCGCCGGTGCCCAACGCGGCCCGGACGGCCGCCCCGGCGTCGCGCCGCCGGGCGAACAGCCGGTGCCCGTCGCCTTCGGCGTGCCGTGTGCCGCGTACGCCCTGGGCCCGGTCGAAGGCGTCCGCGGCACGCAGCAGGGCGTCGTCGAGGGCGCGCAGGGCGGGCGCGGCGGGGGTCCCCTCGCGCGAGCGATGCCGAGCGTGGGGGAGGCCGGGTGCGGGCAGCGGACCGGTGCCCGTGTTGCCCCGGACGGCCGCTGCCAGTCGCCGGGGGCCCTGCGCGGCGCGCGCGGAGAGGGGCTCGCCCGCCCAGGCGAGGGCGGTGGCGGCTTCGGCGAGCGGCAGCGCGGCGGCGTACTGGGCGTGCAGCCGGCGCTCGGCCGCCGAGCTCGCCTGCCGGCGCAGCCGTGGCCCGGCGAGTGCGTCCTGGGCGTGGTCGAGTGCGGCGGTGAGGTCGGCCCGGCGGGCGGTGGCAGCCTCGCCGCCCACGGCGTCGAGCAGGGCGGCGACGGCGTCGTAGACGTCGGCGACCGCCTCGCGCTCACCGTCGAACCGGAAATCCCCGGTGAGCGACCCGGGGGTGGGCAGCGCGAGCCGCAGCAGGAGCAGCCAGCCCGCTCCGGCGAGGAAGGCGAGGGCCCGCTGCCAGCCGCTCTCGGCCGCCGGCATCCCGGCGCCCACGGCTGCCGTCACCAGCAGCTGGGTGCCCGCGGCGGAGGCGACGGGCCCGACCGCGCTGACGGCGCCGGCGACGAGCCCGAGCGCGGTCAGCAGCAGGGTCAGCGGCACGGCGGGCAGCCACTGCCCGGCGTACGTCCCCACGAGCAGCCCGAGGGCCCCGGCCAGTGCGGGCACCCCGAGCCGCCTGACGGAGGCCCGCCGGCTGCCGGGCCGGTCGTTGATGCCGACGAGCATCGCGGCGATGGCGGCCAGGACACCCATCGCGGTACGGCCGTTGAGGACACCGGTGAGCAGGAGCGGCCCGGCGGCGAGCGCGCCCCGCGCCACCGCGCTCCACGGGACGGGACCGCGCTGGGTGCGCAGGGCGTGGGCGAGCCAGGGCGGCGGGGACAGTGCGGCGCGGCGCGACACGGGGCTCCTGTTCGTACGAGGGCGGGAGATGTGCCTTCGGACGACGGTGGCCGGGCTGTGGTGTGCGACTTCCACGGTAGATCACGTCCCACACGCGAACGGGGCGGGCGTGTTTCGGTGAGGTGAAAGGTGGCGGGGAGGGGCGGGTTCTTCGTGAACGCAACGGGGCGCGGCGTGGGGCGATGACGCTCCCTCGTCATGGCCGGGCGTCCGCTCCCTCGCCACATGGCCGGGCGTCCGCTCCCTCGTCACATGGCCGGGTGTTCGCTCCCTCGTCACATGGCCGGGCGTTCGTTCCCTCGTCGTGGCCGGGCGTTCGCTGCCACGGCAGGGCCGCTCGGCGCTGCGGCCACAAGGCTCGGTGGCACCTTCGGGGCCGATCGGTGTCACGGACGCCGGGTCGCCCGGTCGATGATCCGCTCCGCCGTCCCGATCGCGTCGGTCAGCGCCTCCGGGGCCGGTCGTAGTGCGGCCATCACCTCGTCGATCCGGCGCAGACCGGCCCGCTCCAGCAGCCGTTTCTCGTTCGTCACCCATTCTCCGCGCGCCGCCAGCACCGCGTGGCCGGCTTGTACGGCAGCGGTGGCCAGTGCGCCGGCCACCTCGGTGAGGCGGCCCTGCGGGGCGTGGCTGGCCCTGGCGTAGGCCAGGGTTGCCCGGGCGGTGCCCGCCCAGCGCTCAGGGGCGGTCCGGCGCAGCTCGGGCGGGTACGCCTCCGGGCGGGGCAGCTTGCCGCGCAGCACCTGGTTGAGGGCCAGCTCGGCGACGACCAGGTAGCTGGGAATCCCCGCGAGATGGAACAGCAGCGGCTCCACCCGGAACCGTCCCGCCCCCGCCTCCGCCAGTTCGTGCTCGACCACGTCCAGATCCCGGTAGTGCACGTCGACCCGGCGTCCGTCGATGGTCAGCCAGGCCCCGCCGTTGAACACACCGCCGCCCCAGCCGCCGATCTCCGACACCTCGCCCTCCCAGCCGACGGAGCGCAGGTCGGCGGGGTCGAAGGCGCGCCGGTAGTAGACGGCCAGGTCCCAGTCACTGTCCGGGGTGTGGGTTCCCTGGGCCCGGGAGCCGCCCAGGGCCACCGCCTCGACAGCGGGGAGCGTGGCCAGGCGGTCGGCGGTGGCGGAGAGGAAGTCGGCGTCGGAGTCACGGTCGACGTTGTGAGCGGAGTCGTCATCGAAGTCGTCGACGGAGTTCGGGAGGCTGGGCACGGGTGGACTCCGGGGTCGGGGGGGGGTCGTGCGGTGGGGGCCGGGGCGACGAGCGTGGGGTGGGTGGGACGCGGTGGGGCGGGCTGGTGGAGGCGCGACAGCTAAGCGCGTGCGTGCGTGCGTGCGCGTGCGTCCGAGGGCCGTGAGCCTAGGGCGGTCGACGGGTGCGGGGCGAGCCGATTGTCAGTGGGGCGCGTTATCAAGGAAGTCGTCACTCGATGTCACGACGGGGGAGGTCATGGTGACGGACAGGGAGGATGCGGCACGCCGAGCGGAGCTCGGACCGCACGACGGAGCCAGGGGGCGCCGCGCCCATGTGTCCTTGACGGGGTTGCGCGCCCGCGGCTGGAGCGCCGGACTGGTCCGGCGACTGCTGGGCGAGCCCGATCTGCTGCGCGTCAACCGGTACTCGGTGTCGGCCCCGCCGACCCGGCTCTACCGTCTGGAGCGGGTCGAAGCGGCCGAAGAGAGCCCCGGCTTCAGAGTCGTCGCGGCGGCCACGGTCCGGCGCTCCGGCACGGCGAGTGCCGGTCTACGGCGCGGACGGCGGGAGGTGTCGGCGAGGGCGGCCGCTGCGGCGCGCGGCGAGGCGGCACGGTCGGGAGCGGAGCGACAGGACCCCGACGAGGCGGGGCCGTAGAGGCCGCCGGTGCCCCTTCGGCAGCCTGGAAGGGTGCGACGTGGCAGGGCGGGAAATTCGGGTGCGAGCCGGGGGCGGGGCGCAGATGATCGGGAGGTTGTGCACCGGCCAGCCCAGGAGCCGCCATGATCCGTCGCGTGACCACTCCCGCCCTGTTCCCGCCGCCCACCTACTCCCACGCCTCCGTCGTCGAGGCCGGCACGAAGCTCGCCTTCCTCGCGGGAGCCGTGCCGCTCGACGAGAAGGGGGACATCGTCGGAGCCGGGGATCCGGTGCGGCAGGCCGAGCGGGTCATAGCCAACCTCCGTGAGCAACTGCGTTCGGTGGGGAGTGACTTGGAGCATGTGCTGACGACGGACGTGTACGTCGTCAGCAGCGAACCAGCGGTGCTGTCCTCGGTGTGGGAGGTCGTGGAGGCGTCGGGGCTGAGCCGGGGTCCCCACTCGTCCACCCTGCTCGGTGTCGCCTGCCTCGGGTACACCGGGCAACTGGTGGAGATCACGGCGACGGCCGTGGTGCCGGAGGAACGGCACGACCCGGCGTCGGCCGCGGTCGTCCTGCGCCGGGCGGTGCCGGCGGACGCCCGAGCCGCCGCCGACGTCTGGCTGCGCTCCTTCGCCGCCGCGCTGCCCACGGTCGTCCGGCCCCGCACCGACGACGACGTACGGGACTACTTCCGGGAGGTCGTGGTGCCGCTGCGGGAGACCTGGGTCGCGGAGGCGCCCGGGGAGGACGGCGGGATAGTCGGAGTGATGGTCCTGAACGGTGACGAGCTCTCCCAGCTCTACCTCGCCCCCGACTGGCGGGGGCACGGCATCGGCGACCGGTTCGTCACCCTCGCCAAGGAACGCAGCCCGCGGGGCCTCAGCCTGTGGACCTTCCAGGTCAACAAACCCGCCCACCGCTTCTACGAGCGGCACGGATTCGTCGCCGTCGAGCACACGGACGGCAGCGCCAACGAGGAGCGGGAGCCGGACGTGCGGTACGTGTGGCGGCCTTGAGAGGGAGGTCCTGAGGTGGCCCTTCGGTCAGGGCAGCCCGGCCGCGTCGGCCGCCGTACGCAGCACCTCGCGGAGCATGGCGGGAGTGAGCCGGCCCGTGAAGGTGTTGCGCTGACTCACGTGGAAGCAGCCGAAGACGTCCAGCCTGCCCGGGCCGTCCGGATCGTCTGGGCCGGGGCCGTCTGAGCCGCCTGGCTCTGCCGGGCCGCCAGGCATGGCCAGGCCGTCGGGGCCTGCCGGGCCTTCGGGAGCGTCAGCCCCTCCGGGGCCGTCAGAATCTTCGAGGCCGTCGGAGCCTGCGGAGGTGGCCGAGCCGTTCAACGTGACCCGGGCGCCGTGGGCGAAGGCGGGTCGGGGTCGGGGCACGGGCCAGCCCGCCTCGTTGAAGGCCGGCAGCGCCGCCTGCCAGCCGAAGGCGCCGAGCACCACCGCCGCCCTGACCGTGGGACGCAGCAGCTTCAGCTCCTGCACCAGCCAGGGGCGGCAGGTGTCCCGCTCGCCCGGGGTGGGCTTGTTGGCGGGCGGGGCGCAGTGGACGGGCGAGGTGATGCGGACGCCGTACAGTTCGAGCCCGTCGTCGATGCGCTCGGAAGTGGGCTGCGAGGCCAGGCCGACGTCGTACAGCGCCTGGTAGAGCACGTCTCCGGAACGGTCGCCGGTGAACATGCGGCCCGTGCGGTTGCCGCCGTGCGCCGCGGGTGCCAGTCCGACGATCACGAGGCGCGCGTCGGCCGGGCCGAACCCGGGGACCGGCCGCCCCCAGTACGTCCAGTCGGCGAACGCCGCCCGCTTGGTGCGCGCCACTTCTTCCCGCCACTCCACCAGCCGGGGACAGGCCCGGCATCCCGCGACGCGCCGGTCGAGCCGAGCGAGCCCGCTGCTGTCGTCCATATCGCCACCGTATGCCCGGCCCCGCCGAAGATCAGGCCAGGGTGGGACCCGGCCGGCTGTCGGGGCCGACCGGTCGTCAGGGCGGGGCGGTGAGGTCGTCCCTGAAGCGCAAGCCGCACCCGGGCCGCTCGACGGGCCCCGGCCCGGAAAATCGTCTCCGGGTCCCCCGGTCCGGCGGGTTAAGGTCGGGACATGGCTTCCGAGGATGCGGACGAGAACGTGCACGGTCACACCGGCGGCCCGGATGAAGCGGCCCCCGCCGATGCGGCCGAGCGCGCCGAGGGCGGGCCGCTCGACCCGAAGACCGCCGCCGCGGTGGCCGCCGCCGAGGCCGCGGGGCCCGGCACGGGCGAGACCGTACGGATCGACAGCTGGATCTGGGCCGTGCGCCTCATCAAGACCCGCTCCCTGGGGGCCACCGCCTGCCGTGGCGGCCACGTCCACGTCAACGGAGAGCGGGTGAAGCCCGCCTACTCCGTACGCGTCGGCGACGAGGTACGGCTCCGGCACGAGGGCCGCGAGCGGGTCGTGATCGTCAAGCGTCTGATCCGCAAGCGCGTCGGTGCCCCGGTGGCAGCCCAGTGCTACACCGACAACTCGCCTCCGCCCCCGCCGCGTGATGCCGTGGCCCCGGCCGGTATCCGCGACCGAGGCGCCGGCCGCCCCACCAAGCGAGACCGCCGCGAACTGGAACGACTCCGCGGACTGGGCGGACTCGGCGGACCGGCCACCGGCGGCCCCCAGGGACCCACCGGACTCGCCGGCCCCGGCAGGTCCGGAAGCACCGGCGGGACGGGGAGAGCCGGTGGGGCCGGCCGGTAGGGCCGACGGCTCCCCACCCCGCTCAAGCCGTTCGCCCCGCGCCGCGGAGCAGTCGGAGCAGGTCGGTGTTGTGGGACCGGCGGGTCCAGGCGATGAGTGCGAGCGGCACGATCAGAATGAGCGGGGTCGCCGCGTACTGACCGTCGAAGACGGTGAGCTGGACGATGAACGCGCCCACCATGAGCGCGCTCAGCGCCATGGCGGCCACCGACTGCAGGACGGGCACCAACAGCGCGATCGCGCCGGCGAGTTCGAGCGCGCCGATGGTGTACATCCCCGCGCTTCCCCAGCCCATCTTGTCGAACGACTCCACGGCCGACGGATGCGCTATCAGCTTGGGCAGTGCGCTCGCGATCCCGTAGAAGAGGGCGAGCAGCACCTGCACCGTGCGCAGGGCGATACGGGCCGCGCGGCTGCGGGTGGTGGCGGAAGTGCGCGGGGTGGCGGTCGCGGTGGGGGCGGTGGGCTGGGACATATGAGTCTCCTGAGTGAAGCGGTCCTGCCTGCTGTCGTCGAGGTAGACCGGTCCGGGGCCGGGAACTCATCGCTCATCGGCGCGCTCTCTCACCACTCGATGGGGTGTCCGGCCTCGTCTCCCGCTCCCAGGCCCTCCCGCCCCCCGTCCTCCCGTCCTCAGGTCCCCCCGTCCTCAGGTCCCCCCGTCCTCAGGTGCTCCCGTCCTACCGGCGCGTTCCGGTCGGGGAGGACGTCGGGCAGGACGGGGAGTACGTTGCAAGGAGGAGTGGTGATCGGATGCGTACGGGCAGTGAACCGGTGACCGCGCGCAGTGCTCTGCGGGCGCGGTTGTGGCTGAGTGTGTGGGGATTCGTCTGGGCGGTGTTCGGGACGGCGGTGTTCGCGCTGGTCGGGCGTCCGGGGTGGGCCGTGGCGTGCGGGGTGTTGTGGCTGGTGGTCACGGTGGACATGGCCATGATCCTGCGGCACCTGCGGCAGGGTCCGCACTACCAGCCGGGTCCGGACGTGCCGCCGTACCGTCCGCCGGAGGGTGGTCCGCCTCGGCCGGGCCCTCGCCGGCCTCGGCATCCGTGAGCGCGTCCCCGTGACGTCCGGGGGGTGGCGGCCGGTGACCGTCAGTCGTCGAAGCGGGCGGCCTTGAGGTAGTCCGGGTTCGGGTCGAGTGCGGCGGCGAGCCGGAAGTGGCGCTTGGCCTGGTCGGGGCGGCCCTGGCGTTCGTAGGTGCGGGCGAGCGCGAAGTGGGCGAAGGCGTTGTCCGGTTCCCGTTCGAGCACGATGGTGAACTCGAGTTCCGCAGGACGGAGTTGGGCGGCGGCGAAGAAGGCGCGTGCGCGCAGGAGGCGGGCCGCGGTGTTCTCCGGGTGGGCGGCGATGACTCCGTCGAGCAGTTTCACCGCGCCCCTGGGGTCCCGTGCGTTGAGCAGTTGCTCGGCGGCGCGGAAGTCGATGACGTGCGTCTCCGGGGTACGTCCGGTGGAACCGCTGGTCTCGGGCACGGCTGAGATCCTTCCCTCGCTGAAGCGGTTCAACGCCCCGGGAAGTACGGCTATTCCGCGCCTGGGCGGGGCCGGTTCAGCCGGTGGAGGGCCGGGGTTCCTGAGCGCGGCGCGTGAGCTCGTCCCAGACTTCGGCGACGCGCTTGCGCAGGGTGTCGAGGGGGACGTCGTTGTCGATCACGATGTCGGCGATCTCGCGGCGTTGTTCGCGGGTGGCCTGGGCGGCCATGCGTGCGCGGGCGTCGTGTTCGGTCATGCCGCGCTGTCGTACGAGGCGGTCGAGCTGGGTCTCGGGGCTGGTGTCGACGACGATCACGAGGTCGTACAGGGGGGCGAGGCCGTTCTCGGTGAGGAGGGGTACGTCGTGGATCACGACGGCGTCGTCGGCGGCGGCGTCCTCGAGTGCGCGTGAGCGGGTGCCGACCAGGGGGTGGACGATCGCGTTGAGGGTGGCGAGTTTCCCGGGGTCGGCGAAGACGATGGAGCCGAGTCCGGGCCGGTCGAGGCTTCCGTCCGGGGTGAGGACGTCGGGGCCGAAGGCTTCCACGACGGCCGTGAGCCCGGGGGTTCCGGGCGCCACGACTTCGCGTGCGATGCGGTCGGCGTCGATGAGTACGGCTCCGTGCTCGACGAGCAGCCGTGACACCTCGCTCTTGCCGGCGCCGATGCCGCCGGTCAGGCCCACTTTCAGCATGTGCGGAAGCTTAGGCCCTGCCGGTGACGGAGAGCCCGCGGGTAGCGCACCCTGCTAGTTGTCGCCCTCCCGTTCGGCCAGGAAGCGTTCGAATTCGCGGCCGATCTCGTCGGCGGAGGGGATGTCGACCGGTTCGGCGAGCATGTTGCCGCGGCTCTCGGCGCCCGCGGCCGCGTCGTACTGGTGCTCGAGGCCCTGGACGAGTGCGGTCAGTTCCTCGTCGCCCTCCTGGATCTGCCGGTCGATCTCGGTCTGGGTGCGGTGCGCGTCGGTGCGCAGGGCGTGGGCGACCCCGGGCAGGACCAGGCCGGTGGCGGCGGTGACGGCCTCGAGGACGGTCAGGGCCGCGTCGGGGTAGGCGGAGCGGGCGATGTAGTGCGGGACGTGGGCGGCGACGCCGAGGACGTCGTGTCCGGCTTCCAGGAGCCGGTACTCCAGCAGCGACGCGGCGCTGCCGGGCACCTGGGCCTCCTCGAAGGGGCTGCGGTGGCCGGGGACCAGGTCGGTGCGGTTGCCGTGCGGGGTGAGACCGACGGGCCGGGTGTGCGGGACGCCCATGGGGATGCCGTGGAAGTTCACGGAGAGGCGGACGCCGAGTCGCTCGACGATCTGCTGGACGGCGCCGGCGAACCGCTCCCACTCGACGTCCGGTTCGGGTCCGGAGAGCAGGAGGAAGGGGGCGCCGGTGGCGTCCTGGACGAGGCGGACCTCGATGGCCGGGACCTCGTACTCGGTCCAGCGGTCCCGCTTGAAGGTCAGCAGCGGGCGGCGGGCGCGGTAGTCGACGAGCCGGTCGTGGTCGAAGCGTGCGACGACCTGGTGGGGCAGTGAGTCGAGGAGGCGTTCGACGATCTGGTCGCCGGTCTCCCCCGCGTCGATGTATCCGTCGAAGTGGTAGAGCATGACCAGGCCGGCCGACTCCTGGGCGAGCGCCATGTCGACGACGGCCAGGCCCTTCGGCTCCCATGCGTACAAACCCTGCGGATCAAGCACTGTGACCGCTCCTCCTCGTGTCCTTCATCGACAACGCGCCCCGGGGCGGGGGCATTCCCGGTCCGGGGCGCTGATCAGGCATGTCGTGCCGGGTGCCTTGACGCTCCGTCAACTGGTCCGTACCTTCGCCAGGACCGGTGTTCACAATTGCACCCGTCGTTCATGTATGAGATAAGCGAGATCGGTACCGGTCGACAGGTCCGTACGACAGGAAGGCACCCCCATGCGCACGCGTCCGCTGCTCACCTCCCTGCTCGCCACGCTCGCCCTCACCGGCGGCCCGCTGCTCTGCGCGGGTCCGGCCGCCGCCGCCCAGACCGTGGAGGTGGGCACCGCCGCCCAGCTCCGGACCGCGCTCGCCGGCGCGCGGCCCGGCGACACGATCCGTCTGGCGGACGGCACGTACACCGGCAACTTCAAGGCGGTCACGCCGGCCACCGCCGCGGCCCGCATCACCCTCACGGGCTCCCCGGGGGCCGTGCTCCGGGCGGGTGGCGGCTACGGGCTGCACCTGGACGGCGCGTCCTACTGGACGGTCAGTGGGCTGACCGTGACCGGCGGCCAGAAGGGCATCATGATCGACTCGGCCACGGGTGTGGTGGTGGACGGCGTGACCGTGCACGGGCTCACGATGGAGGGCGTCCACTTCCGCGATTCCAGCACGGACGGCGTGATCAGGAACTCGACGATCTACGACACCGGGAACGACGGCCGCGGCATGGGCGAGGGCGTGTACGTGGGGACCGCGAACACGCTGTCCGACCGGAGCGACCGCATCCAGATCCTGGACAACACGATCGGGCCGGACGTGGGGGGCGAGAACGTCGACATCAAGGAGGGGACGACCGGCGCGCGGATCGTCGGGAACACGTTCGACGGCAGCGGGCTGACCGGCGCGAACTACGACGACTCCTGGGTGGACGTGAAGGGCGATGACGTCCTGGTGCAAAACAACACCGGCAGGAACACCACGAACGACGGCTACCAGACGCACACCCAGCAGTCCGGCTGGGGCTGCGGCACGGTCTTCAAAGGAAACAAGTCGACATTGACGGGTGCCGGCGGTTCCACCCGATGGGCGATCGACGTCACCAACGCCGGCGCGGGCTGCCGGACGACGGTCTACAGCAGCAACACGGTGACCGGCGGCAAGGGCCTCACCAACATCCCGGTCACTCCCTGACCGTCGGACCCTCGAACCCCCGGCCCCTCGAACCCCCGGCCCCCGGCCCCCGGCCCCCCGGAAGTGTGGCGGGGCCCGGGCCCGGAAAGCCCTGAGGGGCCGTGCCCCGGAAGGTACGGCCCCTCAGCAGCTACTACCTGCTAAGCCTCAGCGGCAGCGATCAGCTCTGGCCGCCGGCCAGCTTCTCGCGCAGCGCGGCCAGCGCCTCGTCCGAGGCGAGGGCACCGGAGGTGTCCGCACCCTCGGAGGAGTACGAGCCGCCACCCGAAGCGGCCGGAGCGGCAGCCTCGCCACCCTCGGCGGCAGCGGCAGCGTCGGCCTCGCGGGACTTGATGACCTGCTGCTGGTGCTGCTCGAAGCGGGTCTGCGCCTCGGCGTACTGGCGCTCCCACTCCTCGCGCTGCTTCTCGTAGCCCTCGAGCCAGTCGTTGGTCTCGGGGTCGAAGCCCTCGGGGTAGATGTAGTTGCCCTGGTCGTCGTAGGACGCGGCCATGCCGTACAGGGTCGGGTCGAACTCGACCGAGGCCGGGTCGGCACCGAAGGACTCGTTGGCCTGCTTCAGCGAGAGGCTGATGCGACGACGCTCGAGGTCGATGTCGATGACCTTGACGAAGATCTCGTCGTTGACCTGGACGACCTGCTCCGGGATCTCCACGTGGCGCTCGGCCAGCTCGGAGATGTGGACCAGACCCTCGATGCCCTCGTCCACGCGGACGAACGCACCGAACGGAACCAGCTTCGTGACCTTGCCGGGCACGACCTGGCCGATCTGGTGGGTGCGGGCGAACTGCTGCCACGGGTCTTCCTGGGTCGCCTTCAGCGACAGGGAGACACGCTCGCGGTCCATGTCGACGTCGAGGACCTCGACGGTGACTTCCTGGCCGACCTCGACAACCTCGGACGGGTGGTCGATGTGCTTCCAGGACAGCTCGGAGACGTGGACCAGACCGTCGACGCCACCCAGGTCCACGAAGGCACCGAAGTTGACGATCGAGGAGACCACACCGGAGCGGACCTGACCCTTCTGGAGGGTCGTGAGGAACGTCTGGCGGACCTCGGACTGGGTCTGCTCCAGCCAGGCACGGCGGGACAGGACCACGTTGTTGCGGTTCTTGTCCAGCTCGATGATCTTCGCCTCGAGCTCCTTGCCGACGTACGGCTGGAGGTCGCGGACGCGGCGCATCTCCACGAGGGAGGCGGGGAGGAAGCCCCGGAGGCCGATGTCGAGGATGAGACCACCCTTGACGACCTCGATGACGGTACCGGTGACGATGCCGTCCTCTTCCTTGATCTTCTCGATGGTGCCCCAGGCGCGCTCGTACTGGGCGCGCTTCTTCGAGAGGATCAGGCGGCCTTCCTTGTCCTCCTTCTGGAGGACCAGGGCCTCGATCTCGTCGCCGACCTTGACGACCTCGTTCGGGTCGACGTCGTGCTTGATCGAGAGTTCGCGGCTCGGGATGACACCTTCGGTCTTGTAACCGATGTCGAGCAGGACCTCGTCCCGGTCGACCTTCACGATGACGCCGTCGACGATGTCGCCGTCGTTGAAGTACTTGATCGTCTCGTCGATCGCGGCGAGGAAGGCTTCCTCGTTACCGATGTCGTTGACCGCAACCTGCGGGGTGGTGGCGGTGGTCTCGGTGCTGCTCGTCATGTGGGAAAGGGCTCCGGTACGGACATTGAAGTCGTAGGCACTGCTTACGCCGGGAGCCCGTTTCGCTCTGCAGAAGCCGGACAGCCAAGGAAGCGCCACCAATAAGGACACCGGGTGCCCGGTGGCGCCTCGACAACCGAGGGGACATACATACAGATGCGAGCGCAGCCTGCTACGTCTGAGGTGCGCAGGCCCGCAGCGCAACTTGTAGCATACGGGGGCAGCCGGACAGGGTCAATGCGCGAAGGCGCACACCCGGGGCGGATCGCCGCATTCCCGGCACAAGAATCGTCCCAGGAGGCCGTACAGGCCTGCGGGACCCCTTCCGTGACACGCCTTCGCCCGGCGGGTTGGACGGAAGAGTACGACGAGGGAGCCGATCATCCAAGAGCCGGAACCGCACGAGCCCGAGGGGTTCGAGCCGGAAGCGACACGCCGTGACGCCGGGATCGCGGAGAGCGCCCGTGCCAACCGTGGCTGGTGGGACAGGAACGCCGACGAGTACCAGGTCGAGCACGGGACGTTCCTCGGTGACGACCGTTTCGTGTGGGGCCCCGAGGGCCTGGACGAGGTGGAGGCCGAGCTGCTCGGCCCGCCGGAGGACCTGAAGGCCAGGGACGTCCTGGAGATCGGCGCGGGCGCGGCGCAGTGCGCGCGCTGGCTGGCCGCCCAGGGGGCGCGTCCGGTGGCGCTGGACCTCTCGCACCGCCAGCTCCAGCACGCGCTGCGCATCGGCGGATCGTTTCCGCTGGTCTGTGCCGACGCCGGGGCGCTGCCGTTCGCGGACGGTTCCTTCGACCTGGCGTGCTCCGCGTACGGGGCGCTGCCGTTCGTGGCCGATCCGCGGCTGGTGCTGCGGGAGGTGCGGCGGGTGCTGCGCCCGGGTGGCCGGTTCGTGTTCTCGGTGACGCATCCGATCCGCTGGGCGTTCCCGGACGAGCCGGGTCCCGAGGGTCTGTCCGTGTCGTCGTCCTATTTCGACCGCACGCCCTATGTGGAGCAGGACGACGAGGGCCGCGCGGTGTACGTGGAGCACCACAGGACGCTCGGGGACCGGGTGCGGGACGTCGTGGCGTCGGGTTTCCGGCTGGTGGACCTGGTGGAGCCGGAGTGGCCGGCCTGGAACACCGCGGAGTGGGGCGGCTGGTCGCCGCTGCGCGGTGGCCTGCTGCCGGGGACGGCGATCTTCGTCTGCGAGCGCGACTGAGCGCTCCCGGTCCGGGCCCTTGTCGTGAACGGTCCCGGGAACGGCCTTCCGAACGCCCCGCACGCGCGCGTGCGGGGCGTTCGTGTCGTCCGTACGACACTGGGGGCGTGATCCGTGACGACGCCCTGGACGCGCTGCCCGTCCGTTCCGCCCTGCCCGCGCTGAGCGACGCCCTGGAGGGGCACGGCACGGCCGTGCTCGTGGCGCCGCCGGGCACGGGCAAGACGACGCTGGTGCCGCTGGTGCTGGCCGGGCTGGTCGGCGGCGGTCCTGCGCGGCGGGTCGTGGTGGCCGAGCCGCGGCGGATCGCGGCGCGGGCCGCGGCGCGGCGGATGGCCTGGCTGCTGGGTGAGCGGCCCGGGGAGAGCGTGGGCTTCACGGTGCGCGGCGAGCGGGTGGTGGGGCGGCACACGCGCGTGGAGGTCGTGACGACCGGTGTGCTGCTGCAGCGGCTGCAGCGCGACCAGGAGCTGGCCGGTGTGGACGTGGTGGTCCTGGACGAGTGTCACGAGCGGCATCTGGACGCGGACACGGTGGCCGCGTTCCTGTGGGACGTGCGGCAGACGCTGCGGCCGGAGCTGCGGCTGGTGGCGGCGTCGGCGACGACGGACGCGGAGGGCTGGGCGCGGCTGCTCGGGGGTGCGCCGGTGGTGGCCGCCGAGGGTGTCTCGCATCCGGTGGAGGTGGTGTGGGCGCCGCCCGCGCGTCCGGTGCGGCCGCCGCACGGCATGTGGGTCGATCCGGCGCTGCTGGGGCACGTGGCGTCGCTGGTGCGGCGGGCGCTGGCCGAGCGGGAGGGTGACGTGCTGTGTTTCCTTCCCGGTGTCGGGGAGATCGGGCGGGTGGCGGCGCAGCTGGGTGATCTGGGGGCGGTGGAGGTGCTCCAGGTGCACGGGCGGGCGCCGGCCGCCGTGCAGGACGCGGTGCTGGCGGCCGGGGAGCGGCGGCGGGTGGTGCTGGCGACGTCGGTGGCGGAGTCGTCGCTGACGGTGCCGGGGGTGCGGGTGGTGGTCGACTCGGGTCTGGCGCGGGAGCCGCGGGTGGATCACGCGCGCGGGTTGAGCGGTCTGGCGACGGTGCGGGCGTCGCGGGCGGCGGGGCGGCAGCGGGCGGGGCGGGCCGGGCGGCTGGCGCCGGGGGTGGTGTACCGGTGCTGGGCGGAGGCGGAGGACGTGCGTCTGCCGGCGTTTCCGGCCCCGGAGATCAAGGTGGCCGACCTGACGGCGTTCGCGCTTCAGGCGGCCTGCTGGGGTGATCCGGATGCCTCGGGGCTGGCGTTGCTGGATCCGCCGCCGGGCGGGGCGATGGCGGCGGCGCGGTCGGTGCTGGCGGCGGTGGGTGCGGTGGACCGCGCCGGGCGGGCCACGGGGGTGGGGGCACGGCTGGCGCGGCTGGGTGTGCATCCGCGGCTGGGGCGGGCGCTGCTGGACACGGGGGGTGCGGGGGCGCCGGTCGTCGCGCTGCTGTCGGAGGAGGTGCCGCGGGAGTACGGGGACGATCTGGCCGGTGCGCTGCGGCGGGCCCGGCAGGGTGGTGACGGTTATGCGGGGCGGTGGGCGGCGGAGGTGCGGCGGCTGCGGGGTGTGTCGGCGCAGTCAGCGCCCGCGTCCGGCCGGGGTGACCGGCCGGGAGGGGCCGCGGGGGCGGAGGTGGCCGGTGCCGGGCTCGCCGGTCCGTCGGCGGGTGCCGTCGGTGCGGAGGGGCTGGTCGGGCTGGTGTCCGCGCTGGCGTTTCCCGAGCGGGTGGCGAGGCTGGACGGCGGGTCGTATCTGATGGTGTCCGGGACGCGGGCCGAGGTGTCCGAGGGGTCGGGGTTGCGCGGGGCGGAGTGGATCGTCGTCGCGGTGGCGGACCGGCCGGGCGGCAGGGGGCACGCGCGGGTGCGGCTCGGGGCCGCGGTGCCGGAGGGAGTGGCGCGGGCGGCCGCCGGGGGCGTTCCTCGAGGAGCGCGAGGAGGTGCGCTGGGCGGACGGGGACGTGGTGGCGCGGCGGGTGGAGCGGCTGGGGGCGATCGAGCTGTCCGCGCGGCCGCTGCGGGACGCCGGCGGGGCGCTGGTGCGTGCGGCTCTGGTCGAGGGGCTGCGGCTGGAGGGGCCGGGGCTGTTGCGGTGGTCGCCGGAGGCAAGGGCGCTGCGGCAGCGGCTGGCGTTCCTGCGGGCGCGTCTCGGGGAGCCGTGGCCGGACGTGTCGGACGCGGCGCTGCACGCGCGCGTGGACGAGTGGCTGGAGCCGGAGCTGGGCCGGGCCCGGCGGCGGGCGGATCTCGCCCGGATCGACGCCGGTCGGGCGCTGGAGCGGCTGCTGCCCTGGGCGGGTGGGGAGGCGGCGCGGCTGGACGAGCTGGCGCCGGAGCGGATCACCGTGCCGAGCGGGTCGCGGATCCGGGTGGACTACGGGGATCCGGAGCGGCCGGTGCTCGCGGTGAAGCTGCAGGAGATGTTCGGGCTGAGCCGGACGCCGGTGGTGGCGGGTGTGCCGTTGCTCGTGCATCTGCTGTCGCCCGCCGGCCGGCCCGCGGCGGTCACGGCCGATCTGGCGTCCTTCTGGGCGGACGGCTACAAGGGGGTGCGGGCGGAGTTGCGCGGGCGTTATCCGAAGCATCCGTGGCCGGAGGATCCGGCGGGCGCCGAGCCCACGCGGTTCACGAACGCGCGGCTCGGACGCTGACCGGTTCAGGCGCCGACCGGCTCGGGTGCGGGCGTCTCGGTGGCCTCCGGGTCCTGGGGACGGCGGGAGCGTGCCTCCAGGCTGAGGGAGAGGGCGAGGAGCAGCAGGCCGAGGGTGAGGGATCCCCAGGGCAGGTAGGAGGTGAGGGTGAGGACGAGGGTGCGGTTGTGCCGGACGAGGGCGACGGTGTGCTCGATGTAGTCCTCGCGCATCCTGACGTGGCCGGCGAAGGCGGTGACCTTGGCGCGGTCGCCGAGGAGGGTGCCGCCGCGCAGTTCCTCCCGGTGGAGTTCCTCGCCGTAGACGGGCGCTCCGGTGGCGGGTTCGACCCAGAACCTGCGGACGGTGGTGTACCAGCGGGTGGTGCCGGTTCTGGCGACGGACGCGGCGGTGATGCCTTTGACCGGCATGGTCTTGGGCAAGGGGACCTTGGTCCAGGGGATGGTCTGTTCGAAGGAGTAGACGTGCAGGCCGCGGAAGGTGCGGGTGCCCCGGTAGTGGATGGGGCTGGTGGTGCGGGTCTGTGCGTCGAAGTACTCGTAGTCCCTCTTCTGGGTGAGGAAGGGCCACTTGAACTCGATGCCGTGGCGGGTGACGGGGTCGCCGTCGACGCTTTCGCCGGTGGCGTGGACGGGGTCCTGGGTGTGGGCGTCGAAGATGTAGCGTTCGGGGATCCTGGAGACCATCTTGCCGTCGGGTCCCTGGACGTAGGAGAGGCTGTCCCAGACGACGACGGGCCGTCCGGCGGTCCGCTCTATGTTCGCGGCGGCTTCGACGTTGCCTTTGAGGGTCTGCACGATGGTGACCTTCGGGACCTTCTTGGCGCGCATGGTGCCGTAGTCGAGGAGGGTGGCGTTCCGGGCTTCGAGGACCATGTCCTGGTACTGGCCGGCCGGGATGCGGGCCAGGCGCGGGAAGGCGTACCAGCGCAGCAGGGGGGCGAGCGCCGCGCAGAACACGGCGCAGGCGAGCAGGACGAGGCTTGCCTTGCGGCGCATTGCGGCTCCCTCCTGGCGGGTCGCTGCTAGGGGTGTGCGGGCACGGTGGTCAGCAGTGGCTCGGGGGATGTGCGGGCCGTCGGTGTGCCGAGGGCGGTCAGGGCGAGGACGGCGGCGACGGCGAGGGCGAGGCCGGTCGCGGCGGCGAGCAGGGCGCGCATGCGGGACCTCCCGGCGGGCCGGTGCTGATGGGGCGTCAGGTCGGGCACGGTAGCAACGTGGGCGTGAGAAGAGAACACGTCGTCCGCGCGCGCGTGGACGACGGTGAAGAAGTCGAGGAAGACGCACACCGTCGCGCACCGGCAGGGCGCCCGGTCCGCGGGTGCGGAGCGGGCGCCCTGTAGGTGTGCGGGTGTGTGCGGGCCGCTGGTGCGGTGCGGTGGTGTCAGGAGGTGGCGGACGGGCTCGGCGAGGGGCCGGCCGGTGCGTCGGCCGCGGCGACCTCGAGTTCGACGGTGAGGGTGGCGCCGCCGGTGGTGGTGATGCGGAGCAGGAAGGTGCCGGTGGTGTCGTCCGCGTACAGCTTGGGCAGCGTGAGCAGGCCCTTGTCGTCGGTCTTGAGGCCGGTGAGGGTGCGCACCGGCTTGCCGTCGGCGTCCTTGAAGGAGGGGCCCTTGTCGTTCTCGGTGGGGTCGTCCTCCGACTTGACGAGGACGGCGGTGGCGGCGACCTGGTCGGCGACGGCGCCCTTGTAGGTGGCCTTCACCTGGACCTGGTCGGCGAACTCGCCGCCGGGGGTGCAGGTCAGCGGGGTGTCGCTGGTGCGGGCGAGGGTGTCGGCGGTGCGGGCGGTGACGGTGGCGGTGTAGTCGACGCCCTTGGCCCGGTGGCCGACGACGGCGGTGGTGACGGTGAAGTCGCCCGTCTTCTCGCCGGCCTGGAGGGCGGGTGCGTGTGCCACGCCCTTGGCGTCGGTGGCGACGGTGGCGACCTTCTCGCCGCCGGCGAAGGTGGTGTCGGTGTCGCCGGTGATGGTGAAGCGGATGCGGACCTTGCCGACGGCCGTCCCGGTCCTGGTCTCGGCGCGGGTGCTGATCCGCCGGGCGAAGTCGTCCCCGGCCCGTGCGGTGAGCTTGCCGGTGCCGGCGTCGCTCAGGTGGTCGACGGTGTCGGAGGGCGTGGGCGGCTTCGGCGGGACGGGCGGGGTGGGCGGCGTGGGGTCGGGGCTCGCCGGGCCGCCGGGCTTGTCGGGCTTGTGCGGCTTGTCGGGCTTGTGGTGCGGCTTGGTCCGCGGCGGCTCGGTGGGCGTCGGGGTGCCGGTGGGCCGCCCGGTGTGGTCGTCGCTGCGGTGCGAGGGCACGCCGCCGGTGCCGTCGGGGACGGAGTGGCTGCCCTTGCGGTAGTAGTCCATCCAGTTCAGGACCAGGTTCAGGTAGTCCTGGGAGTTGTTGTAGCTGAGGATGGCGCTGTGCAGGCCGCCCTCGGTGGACATGTCCCAGTCGTTGCGGCACAGGTAGTGGCCCGCGGCGAGCACGGCGTCGTAGACGTTGTTGGGGTCCGCCTTGCCGTCGCCGTTGCCGTCGCGGCCGGCCCAGGCCCAGGTGGACGGGATGAACTGCATCGGGCCGACGGCCTGGTCGTAGTGGCTGTTGCCGTCGTACGCGCCGTGGTCGGTGTCCTTGATGAGCGCGAAGCCGTTGCCGTCGAGCTGCGGGCCGAGGATCCGGCCGATGGTGGTGCCGTCGGCGTCGACGCGGCCGCCGCGGGCCTGGCCCGACTCCACCTTGCCGATGGCGGCGAGGAGTTGCCAGGGCAGGTTGCAGCCGGGCTTGGTGGCGCGCAGTTCGGCTTCGGCCTTGCGGTAGGCGTCGAGGACCGTGGCGGGGATGCCGGCTTCGGTCCCGCCCCGGGCCACGGGGGTGCCGATGGTGGGCGACGGGCTGGGGTCGGGGCTCTTGAGGGGCGGCAGGTCCGTGTAGTACGGCGAGTTGCCGGTGGCGTCGCCGTCGGTGCTCGGGTCGGGTGCGGGGGTGCTGGAGCCGGCGGCGGTGGGTCTGTCCTGGTTCGCGCCGGTGGCTCCCGGAGCCTGGGACGCGGACAGTGCCGCGACCGCTGCCGCCGCCACCGCGGTGGTCGCCGCTCCCTTGCGCAGCCGCCTGCCGAAATGCGCCGCCATAGAGTGAACCCTCCCGTGAACGCCTGCGCGTCCGTCTCCGTCCGACTGCCTCGCTCTGGTGTGACGGTTGACCCGGTGCTGTGGTTGCCCCTGAGCCGCCTTTCCATCCGTGCGATGTGTGTTCGACCCCGTGTCCGTGCAGGGCGACCCAGGTGACCCTACGACAACTTGCTTGGCACAGGCACCCGTTCGTGCCCGGTTTTCACCGGTTGGCCAACTCCCGTTGGCCTGGGGGGCGGCGGCGGGGGTTCACGCATACTGGACCGCAGACGATCACCGGTGCCGGCGCCGTACGCCGGCGGCCGTCCCAGGGGGTCCCGTTGCCGTTCACGCTCAGCCACGCGGCCGCCGTGCTGCCCGCCGTCCGCCGGGACGGCGGTGGCCGGGGCCGGCTGGTGCCCTCGGTGCTCGTCGCGGGGTCCTTCGCGCCCGACATGCCCTTCTACGCCGCGAGTGCCGTGCCGGGCGCCATGGAGTTCGGGACGGTCACCCATTCCTTCGCCGGCGTGGCCGGTGTGGACGTGGTCATCGCCTGGACGCTGGTCGCGCCGTGGCTGTTCGTGCGGGAGCCGCTGGTGGCCCTGCTGCCCCGGCACCGGCAGGGGCCGCCGGCCGCCCTGCTGCGCTGCGGTGCGCCCCGCGCGCGGGTGCGGCTCGACGTCCTGCCGCGGTGGTACGTCTCCGCGGTGCTCGGCGCACTGACCCATGTCGTGTGGGACGCGTTCACGCACCACGACCGGTGGGGCTCGCGGCTGGTGCCGGGCCTCGCGCGGAGCATGGCGGGGATGCCGCTGTTCACCTGGCTGCAGTACGGCACGTCCGCGCTGGCCGCCGTGGTGATCGCCGTGTTCCTGGTACGGGCGCTGCGGCGGGCTCCGGCCGGTGGGCCGCCGGCGCTGCCCATGCTGTCCGGGCGGGACCGCTGGTGGGCCGCGGCCGTCATCGGGGGTGGCGCGCTCGTGGGGGCGGTGCAGCGGGCGGCGCGCTGGTGGGCCTACTGGGGCTCGTCCGCGAACGTCCGGGACCTGGTGCCCACCCTGTGCTTCGGCGCGGGCACCGGGCTGCTGCTCGGGGTGCTCGGGTACGCCGCCGGGGTCAGGTGGTGGCGTCCGGTCCGGCGCCCGGACGGTCCCGGTGTGCCGGCCTGCGGCCGCCGGGACCGGTCGGCGGCTCGTTGAGGGTGGCGACGAAGACGGTGAGGGTGCGCCGCGGGCGGGGTCTGGGGACCAGGGTGAGCAGCAGCGCGAAGTAGGCGCGGGCCAGGTCGGCCCGCGCGTGCCAGGCGCGCGTCAGGCGGGTGCCGGCCGCCGGTCGGCGCCGGAGGTCCGCCACGGCTCTGCGCAGGGTCGCGGCCGGGTCGGCGGGGATGCGGGCGGTGCTTGCGCCGGCCGCGAGGGCCGGGACCGGCGAGACGGGCGCGGCCGGGGCCGAGGTGCTGTGCACCCGGGCCGGGGGGCCTTCGGCCGTCAGACGGTGAAGCGTGCGTATACCCATGCCCGCAGTGTTGCGGCTGAGAGCCGGGGGATGCGTTCTGACGGGGGCCACGTGAGTGAAACGCCCCTTCGGGGGGTTCGGCGGGGGCGGGCCCTGCGGGAGTCGTCCGCCGGGGCACGGTCCGGGCGGGAGGGGGCGTAAGGGTGCGGCGACCGTGGGGGCTGGTCAGCCGTGGCACGGTGCCGGGAAGGCTTCGGTGGAGCGCTGCGTCCCAGGGCTGGGCACGGGCCGGGCCTCGGGGTGCGGCGGGGCCCGGAGGGGCGGCCTCGGCGGGGCGCGGTGGGGTGCGGTGGGCCGAGTGGGCGGGGGTGAGCCCCGGGGCGTGCCGGTGCGGGGAGGCCGTTTCCTGCGGCTCCGCCCCGGCGGAGCGGGAGCTCACCGGTGTCTCCGGCGGCGCGCCCCCCCGCCCGCCGCGAGCGCAAAGGGGTGCCACCCGGCGTCCGCCGGGTGGCACCCCTTTGCGCTGGACCGCCGGAGGTTAGTGCGCGGCCGATTCCCAGTCGCGGCCGACGCCCACCGAGACGTCGAGCGGGGCCCTGAGGGAGACCGCGTTCGCCATTTCGCGGCGGACGATCTCCTCCGTGGCCTCGCGCTCGCCGGGGGCGATCTCCAGGACGATTTCGTCGTGCACCTGCAGGAGCATGCGGGACTTGAGGTCCGCCTCGCGCAGGGCCCGGTCGACGTGGAGCATGGCGATCTTGACGATGTCGGCCGCGGTGCCCTGGATCGGCGCGTTGAGGGCCATCCGCTCGGCCGCCTCACGGCGCTGCCGGTTGTCGCTGTTGAGGTCGGGGAGGTAGCGGCGGCGGCCGAACAGCGTCGCCGTGTAGCCGGTCGCCCGTGCCTCGTCGACCGCCCGGCGCAGGTAGTCCCGCACGCCGCCGAAGCGCTCGAAGTAGGTGTCCATCAGGGCGCGCGCCTCGCCCGCCTCGATGTTCAGCTGCTGGGAGAGGCCGAAGGCGGACAGGCCGTACGCCAGGCCGTAGGACATCGCCTTGATCTTGCGGCGCATCTCCGCGTCGACGGCGTCCCGCTCGACGGAGAAGACCTGGGAGGCGACCGTGGTGTGCAGGTCCTCGCCGGAGGTGAACGCCTCGATCAGGCCCTCGTCCTCGGAGAGGTGGGCCATCACGCGCAGTTCGATCTGGCTGTAGTCGGCGGTCATCAGGGACTCGAAGCCCTCACCGACCACGAAGCCGCGGCGGATGGCCCGGCCCTCGTCGGTGCGGACGGGGATGTTCTGCAGGTTCGGGTCCGTGGACGACAGCCGGCCGGTCGCGGCCACCGTCTGGTTGAACGTGGTGTGGATACGGCCGTCGCCGGCGATCGTCTTGATCAGGCCCTCGACCGTGACCCGCAGCTTCGCCTGCTCACGGTGGCGGAGCATGATCACCGGCAGTTCGTTGTCGGTCTGTCCGGCGAGCCAGGCCAGGGCGTCGGCGTCGGTGGTGTAGCCGGTCTTGGTCTTCTTGGTGCGCGGCAGGGCGAGCTCGCCGAAGAGGACCTCCTGGAGCTGCTTGGGCGAGCCCAGGTTGAACTCGTGCCCCGCGGCCGCGTGGGCCTCCTTCACGGCCTGCTGCACGGCGCCCGCGAACGTCTGCTCCATGGCCTCCAGATGGGTGCGGTCGGCCGCGATGCCGTGGCGCTCCATGCGGGCGAGCAGCGCCGAGGTGGGCAGTTCCATGTCGCGCATGAGGTCCGCGGCGCCGACCTCACCGAGGCGGGTCTCGAAGGCCTCGCCGAGGTCGAGGACGGCACGGGCCTGGATCATCAGCGCCTCGGCCTCGGCGCCGTCGTCCGCGCCGAAGGCGAGCTGGCCGTCGGCCGCCGCGGCGGGCGCCAGTTCGCGGTGCAGGTACTCCAGGGACAGCGCGTCGAGGTCGAAGGAGCGGCGGCCGGGCTTGACCAGGTAGGCGGCGAGCGCGGTGTCCATGCGCACGCCCTCGATGTCCCAGCCGTGCTCGGCGAAGACGCGGACGGCGCCCTTGAGGTTGTGGAACACCTTGGTGCGCTTCGCGTCGGCCAGCCAGGCGGCGAACGCGTTCTCGTCGGCCTCGTCCAGTTCGGTGGGGTCGAACCAGGCGGCCGCTCCCCCGGCGGCGGCGAGCGCGACCTCGGTGACCGAGCCGGCGCCCAGCGCCCAGGTGTCGACCGTGGCGACACCGAGCGTGCCGGTGCCGTGCTCGGCCAGCCAGGGGGCCAGCTCGCCGGTGCCGAGGATCGCGCCGTCGAGTTCCACACCGTCCGCGGCGACCGGGGTGACCTCGGCCTCCTCGGCGCCCGGGTCGACGGCGAAGAGACGCTCGCGCAGCGACGGGTTGCGGATCTCCAGGGTGTCCAGGACCAGGGCCACGGCCTTGCGGTCGTACGGGGCGCGCTCCAGGTCGGGGACCGTCCGATCCAGCTCGACCTGGCGCTCCAGCTCGGTCAGGACGCGGTTGAGCTTGACGGACTCCAGGTGGTCGCGGAGGTTCTGCCCGGCCTTGCCCTTGACCTCGTCGGCGCGCTCGACGAGGTCGGCGAACGAGCCGAACTGGTTGATCCACTTCGCGGCGGTCTTCTCGCCGACGCCGGGGATGCCGGGGAGGTTGTCGGACGGGTCGCCGCGCAGGGCGGCGAAGTCCGGGTACTGGGCGGGCGTCAATCCGTACTTCTCGAGAACCTTCTCCGGGGTGAAGCGGGTCAGCTCCGAGACGCCCTTCGTCGGGTAGAGCACGGTGGTGTGCTCGGTGATGAGCTGGAAGGAGTCGCGGTCGCCGGTGACGATCAGGACGTCGAAGCCCTCGGCCTCGGCCTGGGTGGCGAGGGTGGCGATGACGTCGTCCGCCTCGAAGCCCTCGACGGCGAACCGGGGGGCGTGCATCGCGTCGAGGAGCTCGCCGATCAGCTCGACCTGGCCCCTGAACTCGTCGGGGGTCTTGGAGCGGTTGGCCTTGTACTCGGTGAACCGCTCGGAGCGCCAGGTCTTGCGGGAGACGTCGAAGGCGACCGCGAAGTGCGTGGGCGCCTCGTCACGCAGGGTGTTGGCCAGCATCGAGGCGAAGCCGTAGATGGCGTTCGTCGGCTGGCCCGTCGCGGTCGTGAAGTTCTCCGCGGGCAGCGCGAAGAACGCGCGGTAGGCCAGCGAGTGCCCGTCCATGAGCATCAGCCGGGGACGGGCGCCGCCGGAGGTCTTGTCGGTCTTCTTCGGTGCTGTGTCTGCCACGCCCCCGATCCTGCCACGGCGCACTGACAGCCGGATCCGGGGCGGTCCGGACCGGGCCGCCCGCGGGCCGGGAGCCGTGGCGGGAGCCGGGCCGGGACGCTCCCCCGGTTCGCACCCGCATCCGCACGCATCCGCACCGCACCGGCGCCCGGGCGCTCGGCCGCCAAGCCGATCCCCGCACAGCCCCCGGACCGGTCCCGCACAGCCCCCCGGACCGGCCCGGACCGGGGCGCACGGCTGTCGGTGGCCCGTGGGAGGATCGCCGGGTACTTCCACACGCAGTCGAAGGGGACCGTGCGATGGCGACGAAGCCGCCCAAGGGTGATCCGGTTCAGGACGCGCCGCAGGTCGCGGAGCCGCAGCACGCGGCGGCCGGGCTCCCCGCCGTCGGGCACACCCTGCGCATGGCGCGGCAGCAGATGGGGGTGCGGCGCACGGCGCTGACGCTGCTGCGCGTGAACCAGAAGGACGGTTTCGACTGCCCCGGCTGCGCCTGGCCGGAGCCGGAGCACCGGCACAAGGCGGAGTTCTGCGAGAACGGCGCCAAGGCGGTGGCCGAGGAGGCCACCCTGCGCCGGGTCACCCCGGAGTTCTTCGCCGAATACTCCGTGGCCGACCTGGCCACCAGGAGCGGCTACTGGCTGGGCCAGCAGGGCCGGCTCACCCACCCCATGCACCTGCCCGAGGGCGGGGACCACTACGAGCCGGTCAGCTGGGAGCGCGCCTTCGACATCATCGCCGAGGAGATCGCCGCCCTCGGCTCGCCCGACGAGGCCGTGTTCTACACCTCGGGGCGTACCAGCAACGAGGCCGCGTTCCTGTACCAGCTGTTCGCGCGCGAGCTGGGCACGAACAACCTGCCCGACTGCTCGAACATGTGCCACGAGTCGTCCGGGTCCGCGCTGTCCGAGACGATCGGCGTCGGCAAGGGCAGTGTCCTGCTGGAGGACCTGCACCGGGCGGACCTGATCATCGTCGCCGGGCAGAACCCCGGGACGAACCATCCGCGCATGCTGTCGGCGCTGGAGGAGGCCAAGGCCAACGGCGCGAAGATCATCAGCGTCAACCCGCTGCCCGAGGCCGGCCTGGAGCGGTTCAAGAACCCGCAGACGGCGAAGGGCATGCTGAAGGGCGCCGCGCTCACCGACCTGTTCCTGCAGATCCGCATCGGCGGTGACCAGGCCCTGTTCCGGCTGCTGAACAAGCTGGTGCTGGAGACGGACGGCGCGGTCGACGAGGAGTTCGTGCGCGAGCACACCCACGGCTTCGAGGAGTTCGCCGAGGCCGCGCGCGCCGCCGACTGGGACGAGACGCTCGCGGCCACGGGTCTCACGCGCGCGGAGATCGAGCGGGCCCTCGGCATGGTGCTCGCCTCGGAGCGGACCATCGTCTGCTGGGCGATGGGCCTCACCCAGCACAAGCACGCCGTCCCGACCATCCGGGAAGTGGTCAACTTCCTGCTGCTGCGCGGGAACATCGGCCGCCCGGGCGCGGGCGTGTGCCCGGTGCGCGGCCATTCGAACGTGCAGGGCGACCGCACGATGGGCATCTTCGAGCGGCCCGCGCCGGCCTTCCTGGACGCGCTGGAGAAGGAGTTCGGGTTCGCGCCGCCGCGTGAGCACGGCTTCGACGTCGTACGGGCGATCCGTGCGCTGCGGGACGGCGAGGCGAAGGTCTTCTTCGCCATGGGCGGCAACTTCGTCTCCGCCTCCCCCGACACGGACGTCACCGAGGCGGCCATGCGGCGCGCGCGGCTGACCGTGCACGTGTCGACGAAGCTGAACCGCTCGCACGTGGTGACGGGCGCGCGTGCCCTGATCCTGCCGACGCTGGGCCGGACCGAGCGCGACGTGCAGGCCGGCGGCGAGCAGTTCGTGACCGTCGAGGACTCCATGGGCATGGTGCACGCCTCGCGCGGCCGGCTCGCCCCGGCGGGTCCGCGGCTGCTGTCGGAGCCGGCGATCGTGTCCCGGTTGGCGCGCCGGGTGCTCGGCGCGGACAGCAAGGTGCCGTGGGCGGAGTTCGAGATGGACTACGCGAAGATCCGCGACCGCATCGCGCGCGTGGTCCCCGGTTTCGAGGACTTCAACGCGCGTGTGGCGCGGCCCGGAGGTTTCGCGCTGCCGCACGCGCCGCGCGACGAGCGCCGCTTCCCGACGGCGACCGGCAAGGCGAACTTCACGGCGGCGCCGGTGGAGTGCCCGGAGCTGCCCGAGGGCCGGCTGCTGCTGCAGACACTGCGCTCGCACGACCAGTACAACACCACGATCTACGGCCTGGACGACCGGTACCGGGGCATCACCGGCGGTCGCCGGGTCGTGCTGGTGCACCCCGAGGACGCGCGGGCGCTCGGGGTCGCCGACGGGTCGTACGTGGATCTGGTGAGTGAGTGGAAGGACGGCGTGGAGCGGCGGGCGCCCGGTTTCCGGGTGGTGCACTACCCGACGGCCCGGGGCTGCGCGGCGGCGTACTACCCGGAGACCAACGTGCTGGTGCCGCTGGACGCCACCGCCGACACCAGCAACACTCCGGCGAGCAAGTCCGTCGTGGTCCGCCTGGAGCGGCCGGCGGCGCAGGCCGCGGAGCGGGCCGTCGGGGAGGCGGCGGGGGTGCCGGGGCGGCCGGGGCAGCACCTGGCGGGCCCCGCCGAGGCCCGTCTGGAACAATCGGCGACCGACTGAGCGTTTGCTCAGCCAGCAGACAGGCGCAAGACGAACGGAGCCGGGCCCATGGGTGAGCAGCAGCAGGTGACATTCCCGCAGGAGGTCCTCGACGAGTACGCCGCGCTCGGCGTGGACCTGCCCGCGCTCTTCTCGGCGGGTCACCTCGGCACGCGGATGGGCGTCCAGATCGTGGAGGCCTCGGCGGAGCGGGTCGTGGGCACCATGCCGGTCGAGGGCAACACCCAGCCGTACGGGCTGCTGCACGGGGGTGCCTCCGCGGTGCTGGCGGAGACCCTGGGCTCGGTCGGCGCGATGCTGCACGGCGGCAGCACGAAGATCGCGGTCGGCGTGGACCTGAACTGCACCCACCACCGCGGGGTCCGCTCGGGCCTGGTCACCGGCGTGGCCACGCCCGTGCACCGGGGACGGTCGACGGCGACGTACGAGATCGTGATCAGTGACGAGGAGGGCCGCCGGGTGTGCAGCGCCCGGCTGACCTGCCTGCTGCGCGACGCCCGGCCCGGCGACGAGGCCCCCGTCCGCCCGGCCGGCGACTGAGCGTCCCGGAGGTCCGAGGTCTTCGCGGACCCCGGGCGGCCCGAGGCGGCCGCCGGCACCGGCCGGGCCGCCCGGGACGGAAGCCCCGTGGCGAAAACGGGGCGCCGCCCGGCCGTTGCCCCGGGGCCGTGCCGCCGCTTAGCTTCGGCACATGGGACGGCTCGGAAGCCGGCGGACGGGATGCCCGCGGATCGGAGGCCGCCGGTTGTCAGGCTCCCGGCGGGGGGCGTGGCTCCTGGCGCTCGGACTGGCACTGTCCGCGCCGCTGGGGACGGCCGGCTGCGGCCGCACGGCCGGCGCGGACGCCTCCACGGGCGGACCCGGTGCTCCCGCCGGGTCCGGACACGCTGCGCACGACTCCGCCGCGGCCACACCCTCGCCGTCGTCGGACGCCGAGCTGTGCGCCGCGATCGTCGCCCACTGGTCACGCAAGGTGCTCGACAGCGGCACCTACGGGGACTACCAGTCCATGGGGCTGTCCAACGGCCAGTACGACATCCTGCGGGCCGTCGTGGACGCGGCGCGGGCGGCCGAGCGGCGTCAAGGGGCCTCGGCGGCGGACGAGTTGATCGGCCGTCAGGCCCGTACGGCGTGCGCCGACCGGTACCGGCACGGCGTTCCGGGCGGAGGACCCTGGCGATGAGCGGCACGGGGCCCCTGGAGCCCGGCGAGGGCACGCGCGCGTGGGAGGCCGGGGAGTGGGAGGCCGCCCAACGGCGGCGCGCACCGCTCGCGGCCCTGTACGCCCGCCACCGCCGCGCCGCCCTCGCCGCCGCCGCGGCGGTGATCGCCGTCGCGGGCGGCGGCTACCTCTGGGCGACCCGCCCGCCGCAACCGCCACCGCCCCAAGTGCCCTATCCCGCGCAGGCGATGACGATCTCTTACCTGCGGGACGCAGCCGGCGGGGCCGGGTCGCCGGGCCGCGGATTCCGTTTCGACGTGCTGCTGAGCGTGGACGCGGGACCGCCCGTCACGGTCAGCCGGGTGGGCCAGCCCTACGCCGGGCTCCGGCTGACGACCGAGCCGCGCACCCCGTTCCGGACAAAGGCGGGCTCTCCCCGCAAGATCACCATAACCATGCATGTGACGGAATGCGGAAAGGTGCCGAAGGACGCCGGTCTGCCTTTCCTTGAAGTAACTCTGCGTAATACGCGCGCAATGCAGAATCAGAGTTTCATCCTCGGCCGGCGGTACGCCCAGCACCTCTCCAAGGGCCTGAAAGTCGCCTGCAGCAACAGCCTCGGGTAATCACCAAAACCCTTGAGACGCCTGAACGCATCCCGGACCGTCCTGCGGGTTCTCAGCATGCGGACAGGGCGAATCGGCTTGAATTCCGGCGTTCTCCCCACGGCGTACCGCTCTGCATTACCTCGTGTCATAACAAGAGCGTCACAGCATCGGTCAGACCCTCCTTACGTTCCCCACACGCGCCTAGAGTCACGGCCAGTCACCGCGCCGCTGGATTCCCTCTTCGGCCTGGCGCAGCGGCTCGACCGCCTCCACGGGGAAGCGGCCGTTCTGGGGAAAGGACTGATCGTGCGTCAACGTTCGCTCATCGCCATCACCGCCGCCCTGGCGGCGGGAGCGCTCACCCTCACCGCCTGCGGCTCGCGCGACAGCGGCGACAAGGGCTCGGACTCCGGCAACGGTGGTGGCACCACCGTCGTCATCGGCGTCGACGCCCCGCTGACCGGCGACCTGTCCGCGCTCGGCCTGGGTATCAGGAACTCCGTGGACCTGGCGGCCAAGCAGGCCAACAAGAAGAACTACGTCAAGGGCGTCACCTTCAAGATCGAGGCGAAGGACGACCAGGCGCAGCCCTCCTCCGGCCAGACGAACGCCACCGGCTTCGTCGGCGAGAAGGACGTCCTCGGTGTCGTCGGCCCGCTGAACTCCTCCGTGGCCCAGTCGATGCAGAAGGTCTTCGACGACGCCAAGCTGGTCGAGGTCTCCCCGGCGAACACCAGCCCGGACCTGACCCAGGGCCCGGACTGGCGCAAGTCGAAGACGCGCCAGTACAAGTCGTACTTCCGTACCGCGACCACGGACGCCATCCAGGGCCCGTTCGCCGCCCAGTACGTCTTCAACAAGGCCAAGAAGACCAAGGCCTTCGTCATCGACGACAAGAAGACCTACGGCGCCGGCCTGGCCGGGACGTTCACCGACGAGTTCAAGAAGCTCGGCGGCAAGATCGTCGGCACCGAGCACATCAACCCCGACACCAAGGACTTCTCCGCGGTCGCCACCAAGGTGAAGAACTCGGGTGCGCAGGTCGTCTACTACGGTGGCGAGTACCCGCAGGCCGGTCCGCTGAGCAAGCAGATCAAGGCCGCCGGCGCCAAGATCCCGCTGGTCGGCGGCGACGGCATCTACGCCGACGACTTCATCAAGCTGGCCGGCGCCTCCGGCACCGGTGACCTGGCGACCTCGGTCGGCGCGCCGGTGGAGACGCTCGACTCCGCCAAGGAGTTCGTCGACAACTACAAGGCGGCGGGCTACAAGGAGGCGTACGCGGCGTACGGCGGCTACTCCTACGACTCGGCGTGGTCGATCATCGAGGCCGTGAAGAAGGTCGTCGACGACAACGGCGGCAAGCTGCCGTCCGACGCCCGCGCGAAGGTGACCGCCGCGATGCAGAGCGTCTCCTTCGACGGTGTGACCGGCAAGGTCTCCTTCGACGAGTACGGTGACGCGACCAACAAGCAGCTGACCGTGTACTCCGTCACGGGCGGTGCGTGGAAGGCCGTGGAGTCCGGCACCTACAACGGCAGCTGACCCACACACCCGCATCACCTGAGCCGCGCGGGGCGCTGTTCCACTGGCGCCCCGCGCGGACTCGCATCCGGCTTCATCCGTCGAACTTTCCGAACGTCTCGGAGGACATGCGGTGAACGAACTGCCGCAGCAGCTGGTCAACGGCCTGCTACTAGGATCCATGTACGGGCTGGTCGCCATCGGCTACACGATGGTCTATGGCATTGTCCAGCTCATCAACTTCGCCCACGGCGAGATATTCATGACCGGCGCGTTCGGCGCGCTCACGGTCTACGCGTACATCCTTCCCGACGGCACCTCGATGTGGGTGGCCCTGCCGCTGATGCTCGTCGGGGCCGTCCTCGTCGCCGTCACGGTCGCCGTCGGGGCGGAACGGTTCGCCTACCGCCCGCTGCGCACCGCCCCGCGCCTCGCGCCGCTCATCACCGCCATCGGCCTCTCGCTGGCCCTGCAGCAGGCGGTGTGGGCCTGGTACCCGGGCGCCAAGTCCGCCCGTACCTTCCCGAGCATCCCGGGCGGCCCCTTCGAGATCGGCAACGTCACCATCCAGACCGGCGACGTCTTCCTGGTCGCCGCGGCACCGATCAGCATGGCGATCCTCGCCTACTTCGTGATGCGCACCCGCACCGGCCGCGGCATGCAGGCCACCGCGCAGGACCCGGACACCGCGAAGCTGATGGGTGTCAACACCGACCGCATCATCGTGATCGCGTTCGCCCTGGGCGCCGCCTTCGCCGCCGTCGGTTCGGTCGCCTACGGCCTGAAGTACGGTCAGATCGACTTCCGCATGGGCTTCATCCTCGGTCTGAAGGCGTTCACCGCGGCCGTCCTCGGTGGTATCGGCAACATCTACGGCGCCATGCTCGGCGGCCTCGTCCTCGGTGTCGCCGAGGCTCTGTCCACCGCCTACATCGCGGACATCCCCGGCATGGACAAGTTCGGCAGCCAGTCCTGGGCAGACGTCTGGGCGTTCGTACTCCTCATCCTCGTGCTGCTGTTCAGGCCACAGGGCCTGCTCGGCGAGCGCGTCGCGGACAGGGCGTGACACCGATGACCACACAGACCACCGCATCCGAGACCCCGGAGACCCCGGAGACCGCGAGCGCTCCCGAGGCCGCGCGGACCGGCCTCATCGGCCTGCCCACCGCCTTCGGCCGGGCCCTCGCCACCGGCGGCGGCGCGCTGACGATCGTCTCCACCTTCCTCGCCTGGACCTGGACCGCCGCGTTCCCCGGCGACCTCACCGTCTACGGCTACCCGGGCGGCCTGCAGGTCCTCGTCCTGATCGGCGGCGTCCTCACCACCCTGTTCGGCCTCGCCTCCTACGGCGTCAAGGGCCTGGGCCGGCTCGCCCCCGGCAGCGCCGACAGCGCCGTGAAGACGGCCGCGCTCGGCACCTTCGCCACCGCCTGGTACACCGTCATCGCCATCAGCGCCAAGCTCGGCGGTGTGGTCAACCTGGAGCCCGGCGGCTACCTCGTCGCCGTCGCCACGCTGGCCGCCCTGGTCGGCGCCCTGGCCCTGCCGTTCGAGCGGCCGGCCCCGGACCCCATCGACCCCGACGACTCCTCCTGGGAGAAGTTCCGGCACGCCCGCCGCCAGGACTGGAGCACCTTCAAGGCGGCCTTCGCGGCCGAGGCCCCGGCCCCGGGCCGGAAGCTGCCCGCGTACGCCGAGATCCTCGTCATCGTCGCGGCCATGGCGCTCGGCCTGCTGGTCTTCACCTACGGCATCGGCACCGAGTACGACGAGCTGTTCATCGGCTTCCTGATCACCGCCGGTTTCGGCTTCGGCGCGCTCGCCAAGGCCGGGCTCGTGGCCCGGGTCTCGGCGATCACCGCGCGGCACCGCAACATCACCATGACCGGCGCCTTCCTCGCCGCGGCCGCCTTCCCCTTCACCCAGTCCGACGACCAGTACGCGACGATCGGCGTCTACATCCTGATCTTCGCCACCGTCGCGCTCGGCCTGAACATCGTCGTCGGCCTCGCCGGCCTGCTCGACCTCGGTTACGTCGCCTTCCTCGGTGTCGGCGCCTACACCGCGGCCCTGGTCTCCGGTTCGACGTCCTCGCCGCTGCACGTCAACATGCCGTTCTGGGCCTCGGCGCTGTGCGGCGCGGCCGTCGCCATGGTGTTCGGCGTCCTGATCGGCGCCCCGACCCTGCGGCTGCGCGGCGACTACCTCGCCATCGTGACGCTCGGCTTCGGTGAGATCTTCCGCATCACCGTCCTCAACATGGACGGCACCTCGGGCCCGGACGTCACCAACGGCTCCAACGGCATCTCCTCGATCCCGAACCTGAACATCCTCGGCTTCGACTTCGGCCAGGAGCACCAGCTGTTCGGCGCCACCGTCGGCCGGTTCGCGAACTACTTCCTGCTGATGCTGCTCATCACGCTCATCGTCGTGGTGGTGTTCCGGCGCAGCAGCGACTCCCGCATCGGCCGCGCCTGGATCGCCATCCGCGAGGACGAGACGGCGGCGCTCGCCATGGGCATCAACGGCTTCCGGGTCAAGCTCATCGCCTTCGCCCTGGGCGCCTGCATGGCCGGCCTCGCCGGTTCCGTCCAGGCCCACGTCACCTACACGGTGACCCCGGAGCAGTACCAGTTCGCCCACGTGGTGCCGCCCAACTCGGCGTTCCTGCTGGCCGCGGTGGTGCTCGGCGGCATGGGCACCATCTCCGGCCCGCTGGTCGGCGCCTCGCTGCTGTACCTGATCCCGGCCAAGCTCCAGTTCCTGGGCGACTACCAGCTGTTCGCCTTCGGTGTCGCGCTCGTCCTGCTGATGCGCTTCCGCCCCGAGGGCCTCATCCCCAACCGGCGCCGCCAGCTCGAATTCCACGAAGAGACCGAAGCGCCCGCCGTCCTCAGCAAGGCAGGGGCCTGAACACCATGACCACCGACACCACCACCCAGGACGCCGCACCCGGCGCGTCCGCCCCCGGCGAGGTCGTGCTCGACGCCCGCGGCGTCACGATGCGCTTCGGCGGCCTGACCGCCGTGCGGGGCGTCGACCTGACCGTCAACAGCGGCGAGATCGTCGGTCTGATCGGCCCCAACGGCGCCGGCAAGACCACCTTCTTCAACTGCCTGACGGGCCTGTACGTGCCCACCGAGGGCGAGGTCCGCTACAAGGGCAACGTCCTGCCGCCGAAGTCCTTCAAGGTCACCGCGGCCGGTATCGCCCGCACCTTCCAGAACATCCGGCTGTTCGCCAACATGACGGTCCTGGAGAACGTGCTCGTCGGCCGGCACACCCGCACCAAGGAGGGCCTGTGGTCCGCGCTGCTGCGCGGTCCGGGCTTCCACCGCGCGGAGAAGGCCTCCCGCGAGCGGGCCATGGAACTGCTGGCGTTCGTGGGTCTGGAGAGGAAGGCCGAGCACCTGGCCCGCAACCTCCCCTACGGCGAGCAGCGCAAGCTGGAGATCGCCCGGGCGCTGGCCAGCGAGCCCGGTCTGCTGCTCCTCGACGAGCCGACGGCCGGCATGAACCCGCAGGAGACCCGGGCCACCGAGGAACTGGTCTTCGCCATCCGGGACATGGGCATCGCCGTCCTCGTCATCGAGCACGACATGCGCTTCATCATGAACCTGTGCGACCGGGTGGCCGTGCTCGTGCAGGGCGAGAAGCTGATCGAGGGCGACAGCGCGACCGTCCAGGGCGACGAGCGGGTCGTCGCCGCCTACCTCGGCGAGCCGTTCGAGGAGGCTCCCGGCGACGAGGAGGCCGCCGAGGTCGAGGCGGCCGAGGCGCAGGCCGGGGCCGCGGCGGACACCGCAACCACGACGGACGCCGACACCACGACGGACGCCGCGCCCGGCAAGGAGAACGACCGATGACCGCACTGCTCGAAGTAGAGGACCTGCGGGTCGCCTACGGCAAGATCGAGGCCGTCAAGGGCATCTCCTTCAAGGTCGAGGCCGGCCAGGTGGTCACCCTCATCGGCACCAACGGCGCCGGCAAGACGACCACCCTGCGCACGCTCTCCGGTCTGCTCAAGCCGGTCGGCGGGCAGATCCGGTTCAACGGCAAGTCGCTGAAGAAGATCCCCGCGCACCAGGTGGTGTCGCTGGGGCTCGCCCACTCCCCCGAGGGGCGGCACATCTTCCCGCGCATGACCATCGAGGACAACCTGCGCCTCGGCGCGTTCCTGCGCAGCGACAAGCCGGGCATCGAGAAGGACATCCAGCGCGCCTACGACCTCTTCCCCATCCTCGGGGAGCGCAGGAAGCAGGCCGCCGGCACCCTCTCCGGCGGTGAGCAGCAGATGCTGGCGATGGGCCGGGCGCTGATGTCCCAGCCCAAGCTGCTGATGCTGGACGAGCCCTCGATGGGCCTGTCGCCGATCATGATGCAGAAGATCATGGCGACCATCGCCGAGCTGAAGTCGCAGGGCACGACGATCCTGCTGGTCGAGCAGAACGCCCAGGCGGCGCTCTCGCTCGCCGACCAGGGCCATGTCATGGAGGTCGGCAACATCGTCCTCTCCGGCACCGGCCGTGACCTGCTGCACGACGAGTCCGTGCGCAAGGCCTACCTCGGCGAGGACTGACCTCCGCCCGACCGGCCACCGGCACGACGAGGCCCGCGCCCCCTTCTCCGGGGCGCGGGCCTCGTCGTGCCGGTGGCCGGCGGCCGGTGGCGCCGGCCGGGGGCGGTCAGCCCTTGGCGGCCTTCTTCTCCTCGCTGTCCGCGATGACCGCCTCGGCGACCTGCTGCATCGACATGCGGCGGTCCATGGAGGTCTTCTGGATCCAGCGGAAGGCGGCCGGTTCGGTCAGGCCGTACTCGGTCTGGAGCACCGACTTCGCGCGGTCGACCAGCTTGCGGGTCTCCAGCCGCTGGCTGAGGTCGGCGACCTCCTGCTCCAGCTGCTTCAGCTCGGTGAAGCGGGAGACGGCCATCTCGATGGCCGGCACGACGTCGCTCTTGCTGAACGGCTTCACCAGGTAGGCCATGGCGCCGGCGTCCCGGGCGCGCTCGACGAGGTCGCGCTGCGAGAAGGCGGTGAGCATCAGGACCGGGGCGATGGACTCCTCGGCGATCTTCTCCGCCGCGGAGATGCCGTCGAGCTTGGGCATCTTCACGTCGAGGATCACCAGGTCGGGGCGGTGCTCACGGGCCAGCTCCACGGCCTGCTCGCCGTCACCGGCCTCGCCGACGACGGTGTAGCCCTCCTCCTCGAGCATCTCTTTGAGGTCGAGCCGGATCAGGGCCTCGTCCTCGGCGATGACGACTCGGGTCGTCAGCGGAGGCACGTGCGACTTGTCGTCGTCGGGCGCGTCTACGGGCTGGGGCGACTCGGCGGTCACGGGGGCTCCTCGTTCAGGGCAGGTGCACTGCTGACAAGAGCCTACCTAGCTACGGTATGGTGGACGCGCGGAGGGTCGGGGGAAACCTTTGATTCTGCGAGCCCCGGTAGCCCAATTGGCAGCAGGCAACGGATTCAAAACCCGTACAGTGTCGGTTCGAGTCCGACCCGGGGCACTTTTCCTTCGCTTCCAAGGTCAGCATATCGGCGGGCCCCTCTCGGATGAGGGGCCCTTCGCGTGTTCACCGGGGGCTGTCGTCCTCGCCGATGTGGTGCACCCGGACCATGTTGGTCGCGCCGGAGACACCGGGCGGGGAGCCCGCCGTGATGACCACGACGTCACCCTTCCGGCAGCGGCCGTACTTCAGCAGCAGTTCGTCCACCTGGTCGACCATGGCGTCCGTGGAGCCGACCGGCGGACCGAGGAAGGTCTCGGCGCCCCAGGTCAGGCTGAGCTGGGAGCGGGTGGCCTGCTCGGGGGTGAAGGCCAGCAGCGGGATCGGCGAGCGGTAGCGGGACAGCCGGCGGGCGGTGTCTCCCGACTGGGTGAAGGCGACCAGGAACCGGGCGCCGAGGAAGTCGCCCATCTCGGCGGCGGCCCGGGCGACCGCGCCGCCCTGGGTGCGCGGCTTGTTCCGCTCGGTCAGCGGCGCCAGGCCCTTGGCGAGGATGTCCTCCTCGGCGGCCTCGATGATCTTCGCCATGGTCCGCACGGTCTCGATCGGGTGCTTGCCGACGCTGGTCTCGCCGGAGAGCATCACCGCGTCCGTGCCGTCGATGACCGCGTTGGCGACGTCCGAGGCCTCGGCGCGGGTCGGGCGGGCGTTGTCGATCATCGAGTCGAGCATCTGGGTGGCCACGATGACCGGCTTGGCGTTGCGCCGGGCCAGCTTGACGGCGCGTTTCTGCACGATCGGGACCTGCTCCAGCGGCATCTCCACGCCGAGGTCGCCGCGGGCGACCATGATCCCGTCGAAGGCGGCCACGATGTCGTCGATGTTCTCGACGGCCTGCGGCTTCTCCACCTTGGCGATGACCGGGAGGCGGCGGCCCTCCTCCGCCATGATGCGGTGCACGTCGTCGGCGTCCCTGCCGCTGCGCACGAAGGAGAGGGCGACGACGTCGAAGCCGGTGCGCAGCGCCCAGCGCAGGTCGTCCTCGTCCTTCTTGGAGAGGGCGGGGACGGAGACGGCCACGCCGGGGAGGTTGAGGCCCTTGTGATCGGAGATCACCCCGCCCTCGACCACCCGGGTGCGGACGCGCGGCCCGTCGACCGCGGTGACCTCCAGGCAGACCTTGCCGTCGTCCACGAGGACCCGCTCACCGGGGGTGACGTCACCGGCGAGGCCCGCGTAGGTGGTGCCGCAGCGGTGACGGTCGCCCTCGACGCCCTCCTCCACGGTGATGGTGAAGGGGTCGCCGCGTTCAAGGAATACGGGGCCCTCGGCGAAGCGGCCCAGCCGGATCTTCGGACCTTGAAGGTCGGCGAGGATTCCGACGCTGCGGCCGGTTTCGTCGGCCGCCTTCCGCACCCGCCGGTAACGCTCCTCGTGCTCGGCGTGCGTGCCGTGGCTGAGGTTGAACCGGGCGACGTCCATTCCGGCCTCGACCAGTGCCTTGATCTGGTCGTACGTGTCGGTGGCGGGGCCCAGAGTACAAACGATCTTTGCTCGGCGCATGCTTCGAGCCTAGGGCTTACCGGCCGGTAGAGAATCCGGGCTACATGGCCACTCAACAACCGTTGGGTAAAGGGTTATTGACAAGTGTTGAATTGTGCGATGGCCCGCTCCTATGAGCGAATTCGCCGGGCGCATTCGGCGTGCCACATGCGGTGGTCACCTGCGGTGGACCCATTTCCGGTGACACATTCGGCGCATGACGGTTTCCGGCCGGATCAGAGCCGCGGGGGCCGCATCGTGAAGCGTGCGGTGATCCGGGCGGCGACGCGCAGCCGCTGCGGTTCGAGGTCCAGCGGTCCGGCGGGCTCGTCCGCGGCCGCCCGGGAGAACCGGCGGGTCCCGCGTTCGAAGGTGGCGCGGGCCGGGTGGCCGCCCTCGGCGCCGCCGTCGTCCAGCTCGATCAGCGCGTCGACGGAGGTGTCCAGGGCCTCGGCGTACTCGCGGGCCCGCCGCAGCGCCTCGGCGACCGCCCGCCGCCGGGCCTCGGCGTGCACCGGCGAGCCGGCGCGCAGGGACCACCAGGGGCCGTCCACCCGGGTCAGCTCCAAGTCGGCCAGCCGGGTGGTGAGTTCCGCCAGCGCGGTGAAGTCGGTCAGCTCGGCGCCCAGGTGCACCTGGCCGTGGTAGCCGCGCACCCGCTCGCCCCGGCCGTGCTCGGAGAGTTCGGGGGCGAGGGTGAAGGCGCCGGTGGACACGTGCTCCACCGCCTGCCCGTAGGACTTGACCAGGTCGAGGGCGGCGGCGTTGCGGCGGGTGAGGTCGTCGAGGGTGGCGCGGCGGTCGCGGCCCCGCGCGCCGACGGTGACGCCGATCCGGGCGACCTCGGGCTCGACCTCGAACTCCGCCTCGCCGCGGACCACGAGCAGCGGGGCGTCGGGGGTGCCGTACGGGCCGGCCGTCGCTGAGGTCATACGTCCCACTCTGTCACGCGCTTGCCGTTCGGCAGACCTGAGTTCAGGCAATCGGTCACCAGATCGAAACCTTCCGGACCTGTTGCGGTCCGTCATGACCGGGTCAGAATCTACGCGCGTCATTGACCATTCCCGGAGGAGACCGAAAGATGCCGTTGAACCGCCGGAAGTTCCTGAAGAAGTCCGCCGCCACCGGGGCGGGAGTGGCGATCGCCGGTGCGGCGGCGGCCCCGGCGGCCGAGGCGGCGGAGGCGAAGGGTGCCGCCCGGCACGTGAAGCGTCACTCGCTCACCGTCATGGGCACCACCGACCTGCACGGCCACGTCTTCAACTGGGACTACTTCAAGGACGCGGAGTACTCCGACAAGGCCGGCAACGCCATGGGCCTGGCCCGGATCTCGACCCTGGTCGAGCAGGTCCGCGAGGAGAAGGGCCGCTGCAACACCCTGCTGCTGGACGCCGGCGACACCATCCAGGGCACCCCGCTGACGTACTACTACGCCAAGGTCGACCCGATCACCGCCAAGGGCGGCCCGGTGCACCCGATGGCGCAGGCGATGAACGCCATCGGGTACGACGCCGCGGCGCTCGGCAACCACGAGTTCAACTACGGCATCGAGACCCTGCGCAAGTTCGAGGACCAGCTCGACTTCCCGCTGCTCGGCGCCAACGCGGTGGACGCCAAGACGCTGAGGCCGGCCTTCCCGCCCTACTACGTCAAGAAGGTCCACGTGCCCGGCGCCCCGCCGGTCAAGGTCGCCGTCCTCGGGCTGACCAACCCCGGCATCGCGATCTGGGACAAGGCCTACGTCCAGGGCAAGCTGAAGTTCGAGGGGCTGGAGGAGCAGGCCGCGAAGTGGGTGCCGAGGCTGAAGGCCCTCGGCGCGGACGTGGTCGTGGTCTCCGCCCACTCGGGCACCTCGGGCACCTCGTCGTACGGCGACCAGGTGCCGTACGTGGAGAACGCGGCCGTCAACGTGGCCAGGCAGGTGCCCGGCATCGACGCGATCCTGGTCGGCCACGCCCACCTGGAGATCCCGGAGCTGAAGGTCACCAACGACCGCACCGGGAAGACGGTCGTGCTGTCGGAGCCGCTGTGCTACGCCGAACGGCTGACGCTCTTCGACATCGAGCTGGTGTTCAGCAAGGGCCGCTGGACGGTGGAGTCGGTCTCCGCCTCGCTGCGCGACTCGAAGACCGTCGCCGACGACCCGAAGATCACCAAGTTGCTCGAGGACGAGCACGCGAAGGTCGTCGCGTACGTCAACCAGGTGGTGGGCCGGGCCACCGACACCCTGACCACGGTCGACGCCCGCTACAAGGACGCCCCGATCATCGACCTGATCACCAAGGTCCAGGAGGACGTGGTGAAGGCGGCCCTGGCGGGCACCGAGTACGCCGCGCTGCCGGTGGTCGCGCAGGCCTCGCCGTTCTCCCGCACCTCTCAGATCCCGGCCGGCGACGTGACCATCCGCGACCTGTCCAGCCTGTACGTGTACGACAACACGCTGGTCGCCAAGCTGATGACGGGCGCCCAGCTGCGGGCGTACCTGGAGTACTCGGCGGAGTACTACGTCCAGACGGCCGCCGGCACCGCCGTCGACGTCGAGAAGCTGACGAACGCCGGCGGCCGCCCGGACTACAACTACGACTACGTCTCGGGCTTCGCGTACGACATCGACGTCGCCCAGGCGGCCGGTTCGCGGATCAAGAACCTCACCTACAACGGGGCCGCCCTCGACGACACCCAGCAGTTCGTCCTCGCGGTGAACAACTACCGCGCGAACGGCGGCGGCGCGTTCCCGTACGTCGCCACGGCCAAGGAGCTGTGGTCGGAGTCGACGGAGATCCGCACCCGGATCGCGGAATGGGTCACCGCCAAGGGCGTCCTGAACCCGAAGGACTTCGCCTCCGTGGACTGGAAGCTGACGCGCGAGGGCACGCCGGTGTTCTAGGAGTACGCGCACGACTGACCGACGGCACCGGTGGGGTCTTCCCGCCGGCGCCGTCGGCGTGTCCGCCGCGGCTGCCGGAGCTCAGTCGGCGAGCGGGGTCAGCCGCTTGCCCTCGCGGGCCGTCGGCACCCGGGAGCCGGGCTCGTCGAGCCCGAACGTGGTGAACGCCGTCCTGGCCGGCAGCGGGTAGGGCTCCTTGCCGGTGAGGGAGTTGAGGATGGAGGCGCTGCGCCAGGCGGCGAGGCCGAGGTCGGGGGCGCCGACGCCGTGGGTGTGCAGTTCGGCGTTCTGCGCGTAGAGCGCTCCGGTCACCGACGGGTCGAGAACGAACCGGAACTGCTCGTCGATGCGCGGGCGTTCGGCGCTGTCGCGGCGCAGGTAGGGGTCGAGCCCGGCGAGGATGTGGTCGAGCGGGCGTTCGCGGTAGCCGGTGGCGAGGACGACGGCGTCGGTGGCGAGCCGGGAGCGGCTGCCCTGCTGGACGTGTTCCAGGTGCAGTTCGACCCGGGTGGCGGCGATGCGGCCGGCGGTGCGGACGCGGACGCCGGGGGTGAGGACGGCGTCCGGCCAGCCGCCGTCCAGGGTGCGGCGGTACAGCTCGTCGTGGATGGCGGCGAGGGTGGCTGCGTCCACACCCTTGTGCAGCTGCCACTGGGCGGCGACCAGCCGGTCGCGCACAGGCTCGGCGAGGGCGTGGAAGTAGCGGGTGTGGTCGGGGGTGAAGTGTTCCAGGCCGAGCTTGGAGTACTCCATCGGCGCGAACGCCTCGGTCCGGCCGATCCAGTGCAGCTTCTCGCGGCCGGCGGGGCGGTGGCGCAGCAGGTCGAGGAAGATCTCGGCGCCCGACTGTCCGGAGCCGACGACGGTGACGTGCCCGGCGGCGAGGAGGGCCGCGCGGTGGTCGAGGTAGTCGGCGGCGTGGACGACCGGGACGCCCGGCGCCTCGACCAGGGGCCTGAGCGGCTCGGGCACGTAGGGGACGGTGCCGACGCCGAGGACGATGTTGCGGGTGTAGGTGCGGCCCAGCGCCTCGGCCTCGCCGTCGGCGTCGAGCTGGGTGAAGTCGACCTCGAAGACGTCGCGTTCGGGGTTCCAGCGGACGGCGTCGACCTGGTGGCCGAAGCGCAGTCCGGGCAGGTGCTGCGAGACCCAGCGGCAGTAGCCGTCGTACTCGGCGCGCTGCATGTGGAACCGCTCGCCGAAGTAGAAGGGGAACAGCCGCTCGCGGGTTCTGAGGTAGTTGAGGAAGCTCCAGGGGCTGGTGGGGTCGGCGAGGGTGACCAGGTCGGCGAGGAAGGGCACCTGGACGGTGGCGCCCTCGATGAGGAGGCCGGGGTGCCATGCGAAGCCGGGGCGCTGTTCGTAGAAGACGGCGTCGAGTTCGGCGAGCGGGTGGGCGAGCGCGGCGAGGGAGAGGTTGCAGGGGCCGATGCCGATGCCGACCAGGTCGCGGGGGGACTCGGGCTCGTGGCGTGGGGGCGTGGTCATGCGGGGGTTGTTCCTTCCACGAGTTTCAGGAGCTGGGCCAGTTCGTCCGGCCGGGTGTGGGGGTTGAGGAGGGTGGCCTTGAGCCAGAGACGGCCGTCGAGGCGGGCCCGGCCGAGGACGGCCCGGCCCTCGTGCAGCAGCCTGCGGCGCACGGCGGCCACGGCGTCGTCGTCCGCGGCCGCGGGCCGGAAGAGGACGGTGCTGATGACGGGCCGGTCGTACAGTTCGAAGCCGGGGTGGGCGCGGACGAGTGCCGCGAACTCCTCGGCGTGCGCGCAGACCTGGTCGACGAGGGCGCCCAGGCCGCGTCGGCCCAGGGTCTTCAGGGTGACGGCGGTCTTGAGGACGTCCGGGCGGCGGGTGGTGCGCATGGAGCGGCCGAGCAGGTCGGGGAGGCCGGCCTCGGTGTCGTCGTCGGCGTTGAGGTAGTCGGCGCGCTGGTGGAGGACGGCCAGTTCGTCCGGCCGGGCCACGGCGAGGAGGCCGGCGGCGGCCGGCTGCCAGCCGAGTTTGTGCAGGTCGAGGGTGACGGTGTGGGCGGTGTCGAGTCCGGCGAGCTTGTCCCGGTGGCGGTCGCTGAAGGCGAGGCCCGCGCCGTAGGCGGCGTCGACGTGCAGGCGGGCGCCGTGGGCGGCGCACAGGCGGGCGATCTCGGGCAGCGGGTCGATGAGCCCGGCGTCGGTGGTGCCGGCGGTGGCGGCGACCAGCAGGGGGCCGGGGAGGGTGGTCAGGGCCGCGTCGAGGGCGGCCGGGTCGAGGGTGCCGCCCGGGGCGGGGACGACGACCGGGTCGGGCAGGCCGAGCAGCCAGGCGGCACGGGGCAGGGAGTGGTGGGCGTTGGCCCCGCAGACCAGCCGGACGCTGCCGCCGTGGGCCTCGCGGGCGAGCAGCAGGGCGAGCTGGTTGGACTCGGTGCCGCCGGTGGTGACTAGGGCGTCGGCGAGGCCGACGTGGTGGGCGAGGGCGCGGGTGACCCGGGCCTCCAGCGCGGAGGCGGCCGGTGCCTGGTCCCAGGAGTCCAGGGAGGGGTTGAGGGCGCTGGCGGCGAGGTCGGCGGCGGTGGCGACGGCGAGCGGCGGGCAGTGCAGGTGGGCCGCGCACAGCGGGTCCCCGGGGTCGACGGCGCCCTCGGCGAGGGCGTGCACGAGGGCGCGCAGGGCGTCGGGGTCGCCGTCGTCCGGCAGGACCTCCCCGAGGGCGTCGGCGACCCGCGCGGCGACGGCGTCGGGGCCGCCGGCCGGGAGCGGCCCGCCGCGGGCCCGGGCGCCGGCGGCGAGGGCGTCGAGGACGGTGTCCAGGAGGGGGCGCAGGGCCTCGGGGCCGTCGGGTCCTGAGGCGAGGGGCGGCATGCTCATGGGCTCTCCTCGGGGGCGCGGTGGCGGGGCCGGGGTCCCGGTGCGCGGGTGGCGGGGGTTCCTCCGCGGGATGCGTGGGGGCTGGGTACGGCGGTGCGGTGCGGGGAGTTCCAGCTTGTACCGGAAGGTGGCCGGGCGTCCGGAAAGTTCAACGATCGGCCCCCGGAAGTGGGTACTGCCGTACGGGGAAAACGCGTTGGAACGGGGGAACGGGTGCGGGGCTGCGGCTACCGTCGGTCGGATGACTGACGGGTGGATGATCGACGTGCCCGGCGAGCGGGTGAGGGTGCGGGAACCGGGTCCGGCGGACGAGGGACCGCTGCTGACCCTGTTCGGGGAGTGCGAGGACTGGTTCCTCGCGGCCACGGGGCTGCCGTCGGGGCCGGGTGACGTGCAGAGCCTGTTCTACGCGCTGCCGGAGGGCGCTCGCCCCGAGGACAAGGTGCTGCTGGTGCTGGAGCGGGACGGTGCGGTCGCGGGCCTGGTGGACGCCGTGCGGAATCATCCGGAGCCGGGCGCGGTGGCGGTGGGCCTGTTCCTGCTGGCGCCCTGGGCGCGGGGCCGCGGCCTGGGCCGTGCGCTGGCCGAGTCCCTGCTGGCCCGTGCCGGTGAGGTGCCCCTGGTCACGGCGACGGTCCCGGCCGGCTGGCGCTGCGGCGAGCGGTTCCTGGAACACCTCGGCTTCACCCTGCACGCCCCCTCCCCCACCCCGCCCGAGCCCGGCAACCGCCGCCCGGGCCCCGGGGAAGGGGGCGTACGGCGAGCGGAGTTGCGCGTGCGGCGGGGTTGAGCGGGGCCCCGGGGGTTCCGGGGGGACGGGACGCCCCCGTCCCCGAAACCCCCGGGCGGTTCAAGGCCGGGCGTCCCGCCCACGGCCCGGCCCGGGCGACCCGGCGAAGGCCCGGCTCCGGGATGGTCGGGCGACCCGCCTGAAGCCCGGCTCGGGCGAAACGCCGGGTGACTCGCCTGAGGGGCGGCAGGGCGGCGCCGGACGGCCCGGCCCGGCCCGGGGCTGTTCGTCTGCGGGCCGGTTAGGGGCGGTTACTCCCCGCGGACGCGGAGCGCGCGGGACAGGTCGTCCAGTTCGTCGACGAGCTTGCGGCGCAGGGCGACGTTCGGGTCGGCCTCGCGCAGGCATGCCTCGCCGAGGGCGAGGTTCTCGGCGTCGACGGCGTGGTGCGGGAAGGCCCAGCGGCCGGCGGCCGCCGCGATGGCGGGGCCGCGCCGTGCGGCGACCGCGACCGCGTCCTCGTAGTAGCGCGGGATGTACTCCCGGACCAGGTCGGCCTGCTCGGGCTGCCAGAAGCCGCGTGCGGTGGCGGTGAACAGGTAGTTGGAGAGGCCGTCGGTGGCGAACATGGCCTCCCAGGCGGCGCGCTTGGCCTCGGGGTCGGGCAGGGCGGCGCGGCAGGTGGCGGCGCCCTCCTGGCCGGCGGCGGACGGGTCGCGGTCCAGCTCGGCGGCGATGGCGGCCTCGTCGACGGCGCCGAGTACGGCGAGCCGGCCGAGGACGCGCCAGCGCAGCTCGGGGTCGAGCTCGGGTCCGCCGGGCACGGTGCCGTCGGCGAGCCAGGCGGCGATGGTGTCGGGGTGCGCGGAGACGTCGATGAAGTGCCGTACGGCGAGCAGGCGCAGGCCGGGGTTGTCGCCGTCCTCGGTGCGGCGCAGCAGGTCGCGGCAGAGGGAGCCGAGGGTGGCGAGGGCCGCGGGGCGGTCCCCGGCCTTCAGGTAGCGGTCGGCGACGTGGGCGGAGGCGAAGGCGAGGACGCCCTGCACGAGGGCCAGATCGGTCTCCAGCGGGAGGTGGGCGCGGGCCGTCTCCAGGTAGGCGGTGGGTGCGAGTTCGCCGTCGCGGACGGCGTCCCTCAGGGCGTTCCAGACCACCGCGCGGGTGAGCGGGTCCGGCAGCCCGGACAGGCTCGTGCGGAGCGTCTCGAACGACTCGGCGTCGAAGCGGATCTTGGCGTAGGTCAGGTCGCCGTCGTTGAGGACGAGCAGCGCGGGGCGCTTGCCGATGGGCTGCGGGGCGGTCTGCGGGACGTCGAGGCCGATGCGCTCGCGCAGGATGAGGCCGCCCTCGTCGGTGAGGTCGCGGTCGTACAGGCCGGCGGTTACGCGGTGCGGGCGGCTGCCGACGCGGTCGACGGTCAGGGCGCAGGTGCCGTCGGCGGCCTCGATCACCGGGGTGAGGGTGTCGACGCCGGTGGTGCGCAGCCAGGCCTCGGCCCAGGCGTGCACGTCGCGCTCGGTGGCGGCGGCGAGGGAGTCGATGAAGTCGGCGAGGGTGGCGTTGGCGAAGCGGTGCCGCTTGAAGTGGATGTTGATGCCGGCGAGGAAGTCCTTCTCGCCGAGCCAGGCCACGAGCTGGCGCAGCGCGGAGGCGCCCTTGGCGTAGGAGATGCCGTCGAAGTTGAGCAGGGCGGAGGCGGAGTCGTCGACCTGGTCCGGGGCGACCGGGTGGGTGGACGGGCGCTGGTCGGCGTCGTAGCCCCAGGACTTGCGGGCGACCCCGAAGTCGATCCAGGTGTCGGTGAAGCGGGTGGCCTCGGCGGTGGTCTGGTAGCCCATGTACTCGGCGAAGGACTCGTTCAGCCAGATGTCGTCCCACCACCTGAGGGTGACGAGGTCGCCGAACCACATGTGGGCCATCTCGTGCGCGATGACCATGGCGCGGGTCTGCCGCTCGGTGTCGGTGACGGCGGAGCGGAAGACGAACTCGTCGCGGAAGGTCACCAGGCCGGGGTTCTCCATGGCGCCGGCGTTGAACTCGGGGACGAACGCCTGGTCGTAGGAGTCGAACGGGTAGGGCTCCTCGAACTTCTCGTGGTAGCGGTCGAAGCACGCGCGCGTGACCTCGAAGAGTTCGTCGGTGTCGGCGTCGAGGTGGGCCGCGAGGGAGCGGCGGCAGTGCAGGCCGAAGGGCAGGCCGCGGTGCTCGGTGCGCACGGAGTGCCAGGGGCCGGCGGCGACGGCGACGAGGTAGGTGGAGATCGGCGGGGTCGGGGCGGCCCGCCAGCGGCCCTCGCCGAGGTGCTCGGTGATGCCGTTGGCGAGGACGGTCCAGCCCTCGGGCGCGGTGACGGTGAGTTCGAAGACGGCCTTCAGGTCGGGCTGGTCGAAGGCCGGGAAGACGCGCTGGACGTCGTCCAGGAACATCTGGGTGTAGACGTACGTCTCGCCGTCGGTGGGGTCGGTGAAGCGGTGCATGCCCTCACCGGTGTGGGAGTAGGGCATGGCGGTGTCGATGCGCAGTTCGTGTTCGCCGGCGGTGAGGCCGCGCAGGGGCAGCCGTTCCTCGTGCAGCGACTCGGGGTCCAGGGGCTGCCCGTCCAGCGTGACGCTGCGCAGCTCGGCCGGCTTCAGCTCGACGAACGTGTCCCCGGCGGTCCGCGCGGTGAACCTGATCACGGTGCGGGAGTCGAAGGTCTCGTCCCCGGTGGTCAGGTCGAGCTCGACCGTGTAGCGGTGGACGTCGAGGAACTGTGCTCGGAGCTGCGCTTCGTCGCGCGTGATGACGGACATGCAGCCATGCTGCCTGATGGAACTGACAGCGCACAGGGCTGGATCGGTACACGCCTTTTGTCCTGATCCCGCCCTGCCGGGTCAGCCGGTGGTGTCGGGCTGCCCGTTGGCGGTGTCCTCGGCGATGGACTCGTGGTGCCGGATCACCTCGGCGATGATGAAGTTGAGGAACTTCTCGGCGAACGCCGGATCGAGCTTGGCGCTCTCGGCGAGGCGGCGCAGCCGCTCGATCTGGCGCGACTCGCGGGCCGGGTCGGCGGGGGGCAGCTGGTGCACCGCCTTGAGCCGGCCGACCTGCTGGGTGCACTTGAAGCGCTCGGCGAGCATGTGGACGACGGCCGCGTCGATGTTGTCGATGCTGTCGCGCAGTCGTTCGAGTTCCAGGCGGACCGCGGGGTCGACGTCACCGGTTCCGGTGTTGCTGATGGTCATGGGCGCCCACCCTAAGGGGCCGGGCGGCTCACGATCACCGGCGGTCAGCATGCGGTCAGCGCGCGCTCGGCGGGCGCGTCGCGCCCCGGCGAGAACCCGCTGCCGCCCGCTTAGAGTGGAAGGGCATTCCGGGCGTCTTGGGGGTCGGACGTGGCGAACGGTGGACCGGTCGAGCACGGCTACCCGCACCTGGAGACGGTGCGGGCCGCCATCACCGCGTTGTACCGGCGGTTGTCGTACGACACCGTCCAGGCGTTCGCGGCCAGCGTGGCCCCCGCCGACGTGGCGTTCTGCGACACGGACGACCTGCATCTGGGGGCGCAGCGCGTGGCCCGCGAGATCGTCCGGCACTTCCGGCTGCCGGACGCCCGGCTGATCGTCGGATTCCGGGAGATGACCCACGCGGCCCATGTGGAACTGGCGGCGGGGCCCGAGTACTTCGTCGAGCTGAACGACCGCTTCCGCACCCACCGCAGGGACATCGGCGCGGCGCTGGCCCACGAGGTCACGCACGTCTATCTGCACCGCCTCGACCTCGCGTTCCCCACCACGGCGGAGAACGAGATCCTGACGGACACGGTGGCGACCTACCTGGGAGCGGGCTGGCTGCTGCTGGACGCGTACCGCGAGGACGGGGTGTCGTCCCAGAAGCTCGGTTACCTCACGCCGGAGGAGTTCGGCTACGTGCTGGCGAAGCGGTCCCTGTTCTTCGGCGAGGACCCGTCCGTGTGGTTCACCAGCGCGCAGGCCTACACGGCCTACGCCCGGGGTCTGGACCGGGCCCGGCAGGACGGACGGCAGCCGCCGCTGACCGCGGCCGGCTGGGCGGGCCGCCGGCGCTACGCCCACGACCGCCGCCATGTCTCCGGGGTGCCGCCGACGGCGCCCTACTCCTTCTCGCCCGACCCGGCCGGCCGGCTTCGCGTCTCCTTCCCCTGCCCGACCTGCCACCAGCGGATCAGGGTGCCGGTCCGGGGCCGGGTACGGGCGAGGTGCGCGCTGTGCCGGACGGTGCTGGAGTGCGACACCTAGTACCGCGCGCCGCGCGATCCCAATACCACGTGGACGGCCTGTCGATCAAGGTGAGACAGCGGTTCTTCAGCGTCGCATGCTGTGGTTCAGGTACGGAGAACACCGCAGTGCCCGAACCACAGCAATTGCACGACTAACTCTTAGGCTTCACCCAGCCGAGCGCAAAGAAGACAACCCCCGCTACGAAGGCCGCCGATCCGAAGATCTTCGCGTAATTCCCCGAAGAGTGAAGTTGAGCAAAGAATGAGATCAGAGCAAGGAGAACCAGGACCCCAACGGTCGTCGCGGCCACGGCCTGCTTTATTGCTGGACTCATTAGAGTGTCTCCATGTCAGCCAAACGGGTTACAAACGAACGTGCCAGGGCCGATCGTCCCGACCCAGTACAGAATTGTCCAACCGTCCTTGTGCTGACAGACCTGTATCGCCCCCGCCGCGATCCCCAGTGCCGCAGCCACGATACCGGCGGTGCGTCCCCCGCCGAGCAGGCTGGCAAGTGTCGCGGCACCGGAACCGGTCCAGGCACCACCTTCCACCTTGTTGGTCAGCCAGCTGTCTAGCCCCACCTCGATGCCGTACCAGTGAGTCTTGATGTACCCGTACTTGGGGTGAGCGGCGACCCCCGCGACTGACCCGGTGATGCCTACGGGCCCCTCACTGGGTGCAGTTGTCGCCACTCCCTCATCCGACATCACGAGCTTGCCACTCTTGATGTCATCGCTGACGGCGTCGATGTAGGCGTTGAGCTTGTCGAGGTCAGCCTGCGGCACATTGGCCAGCACCGAGGCGGGGGCGTCGATGCGGTACCCCTCCTGCGAGTATGTGACGTAGCCGTTTAGTACATGCAGCGGGCTGGAGGACGGTGCAGCCTCGGCCGAAGGAACCGGCGTGAGTGAAGTCTGCTGGTACTGGGCTGCAGCGGTGGCGAAGTGAGTGGCGTTCGTAGCCGCAGCTGCCGTGCCGGCCGACCCCCCGATAAGCGCGCCCGTCATCGTTATGGCCATTGCCAGAATGGCGGCGCGCGAAATCCTTATGTTCAAAACTTCCCCCATTTGTGCGCCAAAATCCAAGTACAGCGATTTCGACGACTCTCAATGACAGCCGGTCAAGCTCGTCATGCACCCGCCATGCAGAGGTGCGACGAGGATCTTGTCATGGCGTCAAATGTTCCGTCAAGCGTTCGATCCAGTAACCGGAAAGCCTGGCATTTTGATTGAGCGGTCAAGCAGAATACCTAATTCTTATATGCGGGACTGAGTAGCCGGGCCAGCCACTCAGTACTCTTCAACGGCGCCGACGAGGTCACGAGACACGCCGCTGCTGGTGGCCGCTGCGGTGTTCTACACCGGAAGCCAGCGCGGAGCCGATCAGGCCCCGCTACCCGGCGTGTGACGGTCAGTCCTCCTCATCGCCGGTGTCCCGGGCGGTGCCGTTCTGGCGGTCCCAGGCCCTGCCTGCCGCGACCATGGCGATGCCGGCCAGCGGGCCGACCTCGTGGGCCGGCAGTACACCGGAACCTCCGGAAAGATCGACAACTGCCAGATCGGGGTGTTCGCCGCCTATGCCACCAGCTCCGGCCGGGCTCTGGTGGACCGGGAGCTGTATCTGCCCAAAGCCTGGACGTCCGATCGTGACCGCTGCCGGGCGGCGAAGATCCCCGATGAACGCGGCTTCGCTACCAAGGGAGAGCTGGCCCGGGGCATCGTCCGCCGCTGCATGGCCGCTGGTCTGCCCGCCAAGTGGGTCACCGCGGATGAGGCCTATGGGCAGGACTGGCACTTTCGCCGCCTGCTCGAGCAGCTCGACATCGGCTATGTGGTGGCGGTGCCCAAGTCGCAGCAGATCAAGTCCCTGGCCGGCATCTGGCGCATCGACCAGCTCATCGACGAAGCACCCGGTGATGCCTGGCAGCGGCTGTCCTGCGGTGACGGGGCCAAGGGTCCACGGGTCTACGACTGGGCCGCAGCCAAGTTGCCTGCCAACCTGATCTTCGACCCCGATCCGCCGACCCATCACCGCTGGGTGATGGCCCGCCGCAGCCTGTCCGACCCTGGGCTGCAGAAACGGATCAGCCTCGGTCCCGCTCACCGTGGCAGAGATACGGCGGCTCCTGGATGCTCTCCTGCCCCACCCGCGAGCCGACCGCGATCCAGTCACCCACGCGCTGAAGTGGTCGGCCTGGAGAAGACGCCGCCGGGCCGTCGCCCGCCGCTGCCATTACCGAAAACGCAGCTCAGGACACGATCCGCTGCTGGAGTACTAGACCGTGTCCGCAAAGTCCCGCCGTCCGGATCGGGCCGTACTCCCTGCTCCCGGGCCACGGAGGATTCCGGGCCGCATCACGCCGCCGCCCGGGCCGTGCGCCTCGCGGGCCTCATTCCCTGGCGCCGTACACCGCTCCCGGCGGCTCGGCCCGCGCCACCAGCTTCAGCGCGGTGTCGCCCGCCTCGGCCGGGGTCCGGCGGGCGCCCGTGTCGGCCGAGGGGCCCGGGCGCCAGCCCTCCATGACGGTGATCCGGCCGCCCTCCGCCCCGAACACGCGGCCGGTCACGCCCGCGCTCCCGGCGGAGCCGAGCCAGACGACCAGCGGGGAGACGTTCTCGGGGGCCATGGCGTCGAAGCCCGTGTCCGGTGCGGCCATGGCCGCGGCGAAGACGCGTTCCGTCATGCGGGTGCGGGCGGCCGGGGCGACGGCGTTGACCTGGACGCCGTAGCGGGCGAGTTCGGCCGCCGCGACGAGGGTCAGGCCGACGATCCCGGCCTTGGCGGCGCTGTAGTTGCCCTGCCCGACCGAGCCCAGCAGGCCGGCTCCGCTGCTGGTGTTGACGATCCGGGCCACGGGTGGGCGGCCGGCCCCGGCCTCGGCCCGCCAGTGCGCGGCGGCGTGCCGGAGAGGCAGGAAGTGCCCCTTGAGGTGCACGCGGAGCACGGCGTCCCAGTCGTCCTCGTCGAGGTTGACGAGCATGCGGTCGCGCAGGAAGCCCGCGTTGTTGACGAGGGTGTCGAGCCGGCCGTACGTCTCGACGGCGGTCCTGATCAAGGAGGCGGCCCCCTCGGCCGTCGCCACGTCCCCGCCGTGCGCGACGGCCTCGCCGCCCGCCCGCCGGATCTCCGCGGCGACGGCCGCCGCCGGGCTGTCGGGGCCGGGGGTCCCGTCCGGCCCGACGCCGAGGTCGTTGACGACGACCCGGGCGCCCTCGGCGGCGAAGGCGAGGGCGTGCGCCCGGCCCAGCCCCCGTCCGGCGCCGGTGACGACGACGACGCGTCCCGCGCAGATTCCGGTCATCGGGTGTCTCCTTCGGTGGGGTGTCCGGTACCGGTGCCGGCCGCGTCCAGGAAGGCGGGCCGCTCGCCGCCCCCGTGCACCAGCAGGCTCGCCCCGCTGATGTAGGCGGCCTCGCCGGAGGCCAGGAAGACGGCGGCCCCGGCCACGTCGGCGGGGGTGGCGAGCCGGCCGAGCGGAACGGTCCGGGAGACGGCGGCGAGGCCGTCCGGGCCGCCGTAGTGCGGGGCGGACGCCTCGGTGCGGACCATCCCGACCACCAGCGTGTTGACCCGGACCTCGGGCGCCCACTCCACCGCCATGGAGGCGGCCAGGTTCTCCAGTCCCGCCTTGGCCGCGCCGTAGGCCGCCGAGCCGGGCGAGGGGCGGCCGCCGCTGACGCTGCCGACCATCACGACGCAGCCCCGGGTGCGCCGGAGCTGCCCGTGGGCGGCGAGGGAGGCGGTGAGCGGGGTGAGGAGGTTCAGCTCGATGACCCGGGCGTGCCGTTCGGCGTCGGCGTCCGTCAGCAGGCGGTACGGGGTGCCGCCCGCGTTGTTGACCAGCACGTCGAGCCGGGGCAGGGCGGCGAAGAACGCGCGCACGGCGGGCGGGTCGCGCAGGTCCAGGGGGGCGAACTCGACGCCCGGCAGGGCCCGTTCAGGTGGGCGCCGGGCGCAGGCCAGGACCCGGGCGCCGGCCGCGGCGAAGGCACGGGCGATGCCGGCGCCCACGCCCCGGGTACCGCCGGTGACGACGACGACGCGGCCGTCCCGCCGGTCGTCCACAGGCTCGGGCGGGGGGTGTCCGGAGTTTTCCACAGGCCCTCCCGCTCGTCTGCGGTGACTGCTAGCTTCGAAGCCGTCCCACCTAACAAATGTTTGGTGGAAAGGCGTTGAGTGCGAAGGTAGCTGATGCGTCCATGGGTGTCTCCCTGTCGGCCCCGGAAAAGGGGATTTCCGTAGTCACCGTCGACTTCCCGCCGGTGAACGCGCTGCCGGTGCACGGCTGGTTCGCGCTGGCCGAGGCCGTGCGCGCGGCCGGCCGCGACCCCGGCGTGCGGTGCGTGGTGCTGGCCGCCGAGGGGCGCGGGTTCAACGCGGGCGTGGACATCAAGGAGATACAGACGCGCGGGCACGAGGCGCTGATCGGTGCCAACCGGGGCTGTGCGGCGGCCTTCGCGGCGGTGTACGAGTGCGAGACGCCGGTGGTCGCGGCGGTCCAGGGGTTCTGCCTGGGCGGCGGGATAGGCCTGGTGGGCAACGCGGACGCGATCGTGGCGAGCGACGACGCCTCGTTCGGGCTGCCGGAGCTGGACCGGGGCGCGCTGGGGGCCGCGACCCATCTGGCCCGGCTGGTCCCGCAGCACCTGATGCGGGCGCTGTACTACACCGCGCGCACGGCGAGCGCCGCCGAGCTGCACGCGCACGGCTCCGTCTGGCGTGTGGTGCCGCGCCCCGGCCTGCGCGCGGCGGCGCTGGAGCTGGCCGGGGAGATCGCGGCGAAGGACGGGGAGCTGCTGCGGATGGCGAAGGCCGCCATCAACGGGATCGACCCGGTCGACGTGCGCCGCAGCTACCGCTACGAGCAGGGGTTCACGTTCGAGGCCAACCTCGGCGGGCCGGCCGACCGGGTGCGCGACACGTTCGGGAAGGAGGGGGCGTAGGTGGGCGACAAGACGATGACCGCCGACGAGGTGGTCTCCCGGCTGTCCAGCGGGATGACCCTGGGCATAGGCGGCTGGGGTTCACGGCGCAAGCCCATGGCCCTGGTCAGGGCTCTGCTGCGCGCCGGGATCGGGGATCTGACGGTGGTGTCCTGCGGCGGCCCGGACGTCGGTGTGCTGGCCGCCGCAGGCCGGATCCGCAGACTGGTCACCGCCTTCGTCACCCTCGACTCCGTCCCGCTCGAACCGCACTACCGGGCGGCGCGCGAGAGCGGCGCCTTCGAGCTGACGGAGGTCGACGAGGGGATGCTCCTGTCGGGGCTGCGCGCGGCCGCGCACCGGCTGCCGTTCCTGCCGGTCCGGGCGGGCCTCGGCTCGGACGTCATGCGGGTCAACCCGGCTCTGCGCACGGTCACGTCGCCGTACGAGGACGGGGAGACGCTGGTGGCGATGCCCGCCCTGCGGATGGACGCGGCCCTGGTCCACGTCAACCGTGCCGACCGGCTGGGCAACGGCCAGTACCTGGGCCCCGACCCGTACTTCGACGACCTGTTCTGCGAGGCGGCGGACGAGGCGTACGTGTCCTGCGAGCGGATCGTCGACACCGCCGAGCTGACCAAGGCGGCGGCCCCGCAGTCGCTGCTGCTGAGAAGACTGTCGGTGACCGGTGTGGTCGAGGCGCCGAACGGGGCGCACTTCACCTCGTGCGCGCCGGACTACGGCCGGGACGAGGAGTTCCAGCGGGCGTACGCGTCCACGCCGTGGCCGGAGTTCGCCGAGCGGTTCCTGGCCGGGGACGAGAAGGAGTACCGGGAAGCCGTGCGGCGGTGGCGGAAGGAGCCGCGGGGATGAGGGTCACGCGAGCCGAATACTGCGTGATCGCCTGCGCCGAGGCGTGGCGGGGCGACGGGGAGGTCCTGGCCAGTCCGATGGGGCTGATCCCGTCGCTGGGCGCGCGGCTGGCCCGGCTCACCTTCGCCCCGGACCTGCTGCTCACCGACGGGGAGGCGCTGCTGGTCCGCCCGGACGGCACACCGGAGGGCTGGCTGCCCTACCGGCGGCACCTGGCCCTGGTCGCGGGCGGCCGGCGGCACGTGATGATGGGGGCGAGCCAGATCGACCGGTTCGGCAACCAGAACATCTCCTGCATCGGCGACTGGTCCCGGCCCCGGCGCCAGCTGCTCGGGGTGCGCGGGGCGCCGCTCAACACGCTGAACAACCCGACCAGTTACTGGATCCCCAGGCATTCCCGGCGGGTGTTCGTGGAGCGGGTGGACATGGTGTGCGGGGTGGGGTACGACCGGGCGGCCGCCCTGGGCGGCACGGCACGCTTCCACCGGATCCCCCGGGTCGTCTCCGATCTCGGCGTCTTCGACTTCGCCACGCCGGACCGGTCGATGCGGCTGGCCTCGCTGCACCCGGGGGTGGGCGTGGAGCAGGTGCGGGAGGCGACCGGGTTCGCGCTCGCGGTGCCGTACGAGGTGCCGTGGACCAGGGAGCCGACGGCCGAGGAACTGCGGCTGATCCGTGAGGTGCTGGATCCGGACGGAGCGCGGGCGCGCGAGGTGCCCGGCGCGGTGCGGGGGTGAGGGGTGATGGAGACCGCGCTGACCCGGCTGGTCGGGGTCCGGCATCCGATCGTGCAGACCGGGATGGGCTGGGTGGCCGGACCGCGGCTGGTCTCGGCGGCGGCGGAGGCGGGGGCGCTCGGCATCCTCGCCTCCGCGACCATGACGCTGGACCAGCTCCGTGACGCCGTGCGGGAGGTGCGGTCGCGGACGCGGGCCCCGTTCGGGGTGAATCTGCGGGCGGACGCGGCGGACGCGGCGGACCGGGTGGGGATCATGCTGGAGGAGGGGGTCCGGGTGGCGTCCTTCGCCCTCGCCCCCTCCCCCGAGCTGATCGGCCGGCTCAAGGAGGCCGGGGTGGTGGTCGTCCCGTCCGTAGGGGCGCGGCGGCACGCCGAGAAGGTGGCGGCGTGGGGTGCGGACGCGGTGATCGTGCAGGGTGGTGAGGGCGGCGGGCACACCGGTGAGGTGGCGACGACGGTGCTGCTGCCGCAGGTGGTGGACGCGGTGCGGATACCGGTCGTGGCGGCGGGCGGCTTCTTCGACGGGCGGGGGCTGGTCGCGGCCCTGGCCTACGGGGCGGCGGGGGTGGCCATGGGCACCCGGTTCCTGCTCACCTCGGACTCGACGGTGCCGGACCCGGTGAAGGCCCGGTATCTGGCGGCGACGGTCCGGGACGTCACGGTCACCCGGGCGGTGGACGGGCTGCCGCACCGGATGCTGCGCACGGACCTGGTGGACGCGCTGGAGCGGTCGGGGCGGATACGGGCGCTGGGCCACGCGGTGCGGCGGGCCGCGGGGTTCCGGCGGCTGTCGGGGCTCACCTGGCGGCAGATGGTCCGGGACGGGCTGGCCCTGCGGCACGGCAAGGAGCTGTCGTGGGGTCAGGTGCTGCTCGCGGCGAACACGCCGATGCTGCTGAGGTCGGCGATGGTGGAGGGCCGTACGGACCTCGGGGTGATGGCGTCCGGGCAGGTCGCCGGGCTGATCGACGACCTGCCGTCGTGCGCGGAGCTGGTGGGGCGGATCATGCGGGAGGCCGGGGAGGTGCTGACGGGACTGGGGGACCTCACAGCCGTTCGATGATCGTCACGTTCGCCTGGCCGCCGCCCTCGCACATGGTCTGCAGCCCGAACCGGCCGCCGGTGCGCTCGAGTTCGTGGAGCAGGGTGGTCATCAGCCGGACGCCGGTGGCGCCGAGCGGGTGGCCGAGGGCGATCGCGCCGCCGTTGACGTTGACCTTGTCCGGGTCGGCGCCGGTCTCCTTCAGCCAGGCCAGGACGACGGGGGCGAAGGCCTCGTTGATCTCCACGAGGTCGAGGGCGTCGATGGTCAGGCCGGTCTTCTTCAGGGCGTGCGCCGTGGCCGGTATGGGCGCGGAGAGCATGCGGATGGGGTCCTCGCCGCGTACGGAGAGGTGGTGGACGCGGGCGCGGGGGCGCAGCCCGTGTTCCCGTACCGCGCGTTCGGAGGCGAGCAGCATGGCCGCCGCTCCGTCGGAGACCTGGGAGGAGCAGGCGGCGGTGATGGTGCCGCCGTCGAGGACGGGCTTCAGGGCGGCCATCTTCTCCGGGGAGGTGTCGCGGCGCGGGCCCTCGTCGAGGGTGACCTCGCCGCAGGGCACGGTCTCCCGCTCGAAGCGGCCCGTGTCGATGGCCCACACCGCCCGCCGGTGCGAGCGCAGCGCGAACTCCTCCTGGTCCTCGCGGCTGATGCCCCACTTGGCGGCGATCATCTCGGCGCCGGCGAACTGGTTGACGGGCCGGTCGCCGTAGCGGGCGCGCCAGCCGGTGCTGCCGAGGAAGGGTCCGTCGGTCAGGCCGAGGGGTTCGGCGGCCTGCCGGGAGGCGAAGGCGATGGGGATCTGGGACATGTTCTGCACCCCGCCCGCGACCACCAGGTCCTGGGTGCCGGAGAGCACGGCCTGCGCGGCGAAGTGCACGGCCTGCTGGGAGGAGCCGCACTGCCGGTCGACGGTCACGCCCGGCACCTCCTCGGGCAGGCCGGCGGCCAGCCAGCTGGTGCGGGCGATGTCCCCGGCCTGCGGCCCGACGGCGTCCAGGCAGCCGAAGACGACGTCCTCCACGGCGGCCGGGTCGATGCCGGTCCGCCGGACGAGCGCCGTCAGCACATGGGCGCCGAGGTCGGCCGGGTGGACCCGGGCGAGTCCTCCCCCGCGCCGTCCGACGGGTGTGCGGACCGCTTCGACGATGTAGGCCTCGGCCATGGCGACTCCCTCACAGGAAAGGGGTGGTGGTCCCCGGTGTCAGGTGCGTACGGCGATCCCGTCCAGCACCATCGACAGGTACTGCCGGGCGATCTCCTCGGGGCTGTGCTGTCCGCCGGGCCGGTACCAGGAGGCGGCGACCCACACGGTGTCGCGGACGAACCGGTAGGTGAGCCGGACGTCCAGGTCGGCGCGGAAGACGCGCCGGGCCACGCCCTCTTCCAGGGTGGACAGCCAGGCCTTCTCGAACCGGCGCTGGGAGTCGGCGAGGAAGGCGAAGCGGTCCTGGGCGACGAGCTGCCGGCTCTCCTTCTGGTAGATCGCGACGGCGGCGCGGTGCCGGTCGATCTCCCGGAAGGACTCGGTGACGAGGGCCTCCAGGGTCTCGCGGGGGCCGAGCTCGGAGGCCAGGACGGTGTCGTAGCCGTCCCACAGTTCGTCGAGGAAGGTGCGCAGGATCTCCTCCAGCATCGACTCCTTGGAGTCGAAGTGGTAGTAGAGGCTGCCCGCGAGCATGCCGGCGTGGTCGGCGATGGCGCGGACGGTCGTTGCGTTGTAGCCCTGTTCGGCGAAGACCTCGGCGGCGGTGGCGAGCAGTTCGCCGCGGCGCGCCTGGGCGGCGGCCGCCGTGGGCTTCTTCGGGGCGGTCACCTGGGGCTTCTTCTTGGTCGGCACGGACCCATTGTGGTCTGCCCGCCGTCAGGGGTGCTGGCTGCTGACGGCGACGACCTCGCCGGTGAGGTAGGAGGAGTAGCCGGACGCGAGGAACACGATGACGTTGGCCACCTCCCAGGGTTCGGCGTACCGCCCGAAAGCCTCCCGGGCGGTCAGCTCTTCGAGGAGTTCGGCCGAGGTGACCTTCACCAGGTGCGGGTGCATCGCGAGACTGGGGGCGACCGCGTTGACGCGCACCCCGTAACCGGCCGCCTCCAGCGCCGCGCACCGGGTCAGCGCCATCACCCCGGCCTTGGCGGCGGCGTAGTGGGCCTGTCCGGCCTGGGCGCGCCAGCCGACGACGGAGGCGTTGTTGACGATGACCCCGCCGCCGGTGTCCCGCATGGCGCGCAGAGCCGCCCGGGTGCAGCGGAAGGTGCCGCCCAGGGTGACGTCGAGGACGCGCGACCACTGTGCGTCGGTCATGTCGGCGAGGTCCGAAGTGCCCCCGAGGCCCGCGTTGTTGACGACGATGTCGAGTCTGCCGTGGTGGCGTGCGGCCGTCTCGAACAGTGCGCGGACCTGAGCCTCGTCGGTGACGTCGCAGGGTGTCGCGGTCACGGCGCCCGGGAACTCCCGGCCCAGCCGGGCCTCGTGCTCCTTCAGCCGGCGCGGGTGCGCGTCGCTGATCAGCACCCGGGCGCCCTCCTCCAGGAAGCGGCGCGCGGTCGCCCCGCCGATCCCCGCGCCGGCCGCCGCGGTGACGACGGCGGTGCGGCCCCTCAGCAGCCCGTGGCCGGGCTCGTACGCCGGACTCTCGACGCCTGTCATGGGCCCACGCTAACCTACCAAACACTTGTTAGGGAAGGACGGTGACGGCGGCCGTGGACCTGACCCACGCTCCTGCGGACGAGGAGTTCCGCGCCGAGGCCCGTGCCTGGCTCGCGGCGCACGTGCCGCGCGCGCCGCTGCCCTCCCTGGAGACGGCAGAGGGCTTCGCGGCGCATCGTGCCTGGGAGGCAGAACTGGCCGCGGACCGCTGGTCGGTGGTCTCCTGGCCCGAGGAGTACGGCGGGCGGGGCGCCGGGCTGCTGCGCTGGCTGGTGTTCGAGGAGGAGTACTGGGCGGCGGGCGCGCCGGGCCGGGTCGGCCAGAACGGGATCAGCCTGCTCGCGCCGACGCTGTTCGACCACGGCACGGCGGAGCAGCGGGCGCGGGTGCTGCCGCCGATGGCGACGGGCGAGGTCGTCTGGGCGCAGGCGTGGTCCGAGCCGGAGGCCGGCTCCGACCTGGCCGCGCTCACCTCCAGGGCGGTGAGAGCGGCCGGCGGCTGGCTGCTGAGCGGCCGGAAGACCTGGTCCTCGCGGGCCGCCTTCGCCGACCGGGCCTTCGGCCTGTTCCGCAGCGAGCCCGGCGCGCCGCGACCGCACCAGGGCCTGACGTACCTGATGTTCGACCTGCGCGCCCCCGGCGTCACGGTCCGCCCGATCGGCCGCCTGGACGGCAGGCCGGCCTTCGCGGAGCTGTTCCTGGACGAGGTCTTCGTGCCCGACGAGGACGTGATCGGCGAGCCCGGCCAGGGCTGGCGGATCGCGATGTCCACGGCGGGCAACGAACGGGGCCTCACCCTGCGCTCCCCCGGCCGCTTCCTGGCCTCGGCCGCCCGGCTGCGGGAGCTGTGGCGGGCCGCCGGGCGCCCGCGGGAGGCACGCGGCCGGGTGGCCGACGCCCTGGTGGGCGCCCGCGCCTACCAGTTGTTCACCTACGCGGCCGCCTGCCGCTTCCTGCAGGGCGCCTCGCTCGGCCCGGAGTCCAGCCTGAACAAGGTCTTCTGGTCCGAGTACGACCTGGCGCTGCACGAGACGGCGCTCGATCTCCTCGGCGCCGGGGGCGAGTCCGCGGACACCGACTGGGCGGAGGGCTACGTCTTCGCCCTGGCCGGGCCCATCTACGCGGGCACCAACGAGATCCAGCGGGACATCGTCGCCGAGCGGCTGCTCGGCCTGCCGAAGGGACGCCGCTGATGCGTTTCCTGCTGGACACCGAGCAGCGCGCGTTCGCCGACTCGCTGCGCGCGATGCTGGCGGCGGCGGACACCCCGGCGGTGGTGCGGCGGTGGAGCCATGGCGAGCACGCGCGCGGGCGCGCGCTGTGGCAGCGGGTCGCGGACGCGGGGGTGTTCGCGCTGGCGGTGCCGGAGGAGTACGGGGGGCTGGGCCCGCACCCGGTGGAACTGGCCGTCGCCTTCGTGGAGCTGGGCCGGTGCGCGGTGCCCGGGCCGCTGGTCGAGACGGTCGCGGCGGCCGTGCTGCTCGGCGAGGGAGCGCCGGCCCGGCGGTTCCTGCCCGGGCTCGCGGCGGGCGGGACCCTGGCGACCGTGGCGGCACCCGGCGGGTACGCGCTCGACGGCGACGCGGCCAGGCTCCATCTCGCCTCGACCACCGAGGGGTTGATGCTGTCCCCGGGGCCCGGCCCGGTCCGCTCCTCCCTCGACCCGGCCCGCAGGCTGACCCCGCTGACGCCCGGCGGCGAGCTGCTGGTCCCCGATCCGCCGTGGGCCCGCGCGCTGGCCTGGGCGCGCCTCGCGACCGCCGCCCAGGCCCTCGGGGTCGGCCTCGCCCTGCTCGACCGGACGGTCGCGTACGTGCGGCAGCGCACGCAGTTCGGGGTCCCGGTCGGCTCCTTCCAGGCGGTCAAGCACCGCCTGGCCGACGCGGTGATCGCCCTGGAGTTCGCCCGTCCGCTGGTGTTCGGGGCGGCGCTGTCGCTGCGCCCGGCGGACGTCGCCGCCGCCAAGCTGAAGGCGTGCGAGGCGGCGTACACCACGGCCCGCACCGCGCTCCAGCTGCACGGCGCGATCGGGTACACGGCGGAGTACGACCTGTCCCTGTGGCTGACCAAGGCCCGTGCGCTGCGCACCGCATGGGGCACCCCCGAGGAGTGCCGGGAGGCCGTCCTCGGGGACGCGGACGACGGCTGAGCAAGGGTCGGTGACCTCCGGGGGACGCGAGCCCATGTGATCACCGGCCCCTGCCGTCACTCCCGCGTCCGGCGTTGGCTATTTTGTTCGGCGCCGTCCCCACCGGCTCACCCCTGTCCGATCGTTCTCAGAGGAGCCGGCCGTGACCGCCGAGTCCGCCGTCACCACGTGCTTTCGTCACCCCAAGGTGGAGTCGCACGTCCGCTGCACCCGCTGCGACCGTCACATCTGCCCGTCGTGCATGCGGGAGGCCGCGGTCGGCCACCAGTGCGTGGAGTGCGTGAGGGAGGGCGCGCGGTCGGTCCGGCAGGCGCGCACGGCCTTCGGTGGCCGGATCAGCGCGGTGCCGCTGGTGACGTACGTCCTCATCGGGCTCAACGTGCTCGCCTACCTGGCCGAGCTGGCGCGCCCGTCGATCGTGGACCGGTTCGGGATGCTGGGGGCCGGGCTCGGGGGCGCGGGCGGCGCGCACTACCTGTGGCAGTTCCCGTACGACTCCTCCGTGCACGCCGAGGGCCTCGCGGGCGGCGAGTGGGAGCGGCTGCTGACCGGCGCCTTCCTGCACATGCCGCCGTCCGAGGGCATCGGCGTGCTGCACATCGTGATGAACATGGCCTCGCTGTGGACGGTCGGCCGGGTGGTGGAGACGCAGCTGGGCCGGGTCCGCTACCTGGCCCTGTACCTGCTGTCGGCCCTGGGTGGTTCCGTCCTGCAGCTGCTCATCGCGCCGGACGTCCTGGGCGTGGGCGCCTCCGGCGCCATCTTCGGGCTCGGCGCGGCCTACTGGGTCATGGGCCGCCGCCTCGGCTACGACATGCAGGCGGTCAACCGCTACATGATCGGCCTGCTGCTGTGGCTGGTGCTCTCCGCGGGGATGACGTCCTGGCAGGGCCACCTCGGCGGACTGCTGGCGGGCGGCACGGTGACGCTGGCGTACGCCTACGCGCCCCGGGACGGCCGCCGTGCGCTGATCCAGACCGGCGTGTGCGTGGCGCTGCTGGTGGTGCTGCTCGTGCTCGCCTGGGTCAAGGTCGCGGACCTCACGGGAGGCGCCGCCGCGTGAGGCGGCTCCGCGGTCCCGCTCCTCGCCGCCGTGCCGGCCGTCGTCACGGCGGTGGTGCACGCCGTCGGCCCCGGGCCGTCCGGCCGGGCGGAGGGCGGCAGGCGTCGGCCGTCCGGGAAGTCCGGCGGTGGGCCGGGGGCCGCGCGTGCCCGGCCGTCGCGGTGTCCGGACGTGCGACGACGCCTGCCCACCGTCCGGTCGGGGACATGGTGGGCAGGCGTCGTCCTTGTTCCGTACGCCGTTGTACGTAACGTTTCGCGGGGCCCGTCAGACCGCCAGGGAGCGGTCCGTCGGGCGGATCGGGGCCGGCAGGTCGCTGGCACCGGTCAGGAAGCGGTCCGTACCGCGGGCCGCGGAACGGCCCTCGGCGATCGCCCAGACGATCAGCGACTGGCCGCGGCCGGCGTCCCCGGCGACGAACACGCCGGGCACGTTGGTCTGGAAGTCGGCGTCGCGGGCGATGTTGCCGCGCTCGTCGAGGTCGAGACCGAACTGCTCCACGAGACCGTTCTCCCGGTCGGTGCCGGTGAAGCCCATGGCGAGGGTGACCAGCTGGGCGGGGATCTTGCGCTCCGTGCCCGGCTTGGAGGTCAGCCTGCCGTCGACGAACTCGACCTCGCTCAGGTGCAGCCACTGGACGTTGCCGTCCTCGTCGCCCTCGAAGTGGGTGGTGGAGACGGAGTAGACCCGCTCGCCGCCCTCCTCGTGCGCCGAGGTGACCTTGTAGAGCATCGGGAAGGTCGGCCACGGCTGGTTCGTCGGGTGCCGCTCGTCGTTCGGGCGGGGCATGATCTCCAGCTGCGTGACCGAGGCCGCGCCCTGGCGGTGGGCGGTGCCCACGCAGTCGGCGCCGGTGTCGCCGCCGCCGATGACGACGACGTGCTTGCCCTCGGCCGAGATCGGGGTGGTGACGTAGTCGCCCTCCTGGACCTTGTTGGCCAGGGGCAGGTACTCCATCGCCTGGTAGATGCCCTTGAGTTCGCGGCCGGGGACCGGCAGGTCGCGGGCGGTCGTGGCGCCGACGGCCAGGACCACGGCGTCGTACCGCTTCTTCAGGTCCGTCGCCTTCAGGTCGCGGCCGATCTCGATGCCGGTGCGGAAGCGGGTGCCCTCCGCGCGCATCTGCTCGATACGGCGGTTGATGTGCCGCTTCTCCATCTTGAACTCGGGGATGCCGTACCGGAGAAGACCTCCGACGCGGTCCGCGCGCTCGTAGACGGCGACGGTGTGACCGGCCCGGGTGAGCTGCTGGGCGGCGGCCAGGCCCGCCGGGCCCGAGCCGACGACCGCGACGGTCTTGCCCGACAGGCGCTCGGGCGCCTGCGGGGCGACGTCCCCGGTCTCCCACGCCTTGTCGATGATCGAGACCTCGACGTTCTTGATGGTGACCGGCGCCTGGTTGATGCCCAGCACGCACGCCGACTCGCAGGGGGCCGGGCAGAGGCGACCGGTGAACTCCGGGAAGTTGTTGGTCGCGTGCAGGCGCTCCTGGGCCGCGGCCCAGTCCTCGCGGTAGGCGTAGTCGTTCCACTCGGGGATCAGGTTCCCCAGCGGACAGCCGTTGTGGCAGAACGGGATGCCGCAGTCCATGCAGCGGCTGGCCTGCTTGCTGATGATCGGAAGCAGGGAACCGGGGACGTAGACCTCGTTCCAGTCCTTGACGCGCTGCTCGACGGGGCGGGACTCGGCGACCTGACGGCCGTGGTTGAGGAAGCCCTTCGGGTCAGCCATTGATCGCCGCCTCCATCATCTTCTCGGTGATCTCGGTCTCGGTGAGACCGGCTCGCTCGGCGGCGTCCTTGGCGGCGAGCACTGCCTTGTACGTGCTGGGGATGATCTTGCTGAACCGCTGCACGGCCGCGTCCCAGTCGGCGAGCAGCTTCCCGGCGACGGTCGAGCCGGTCTCCTCGGCGTGCCGGCGCACGACGTCGTGCAGCCACTGCCGGTCGGCGTCGTCCAGCGCCTCGACGGCCCCGACGTTGCCGGCGTTGACGTTGTCGCGGTCCAGGTCGATGACGTACGCGATGCCGCCGGACATGCCCGCCGCGAAGTTGCGGCCGGTCTCGCCGAGGACCACGGCGCGACCGCCGGTCATGTACTCGCAGCCGTGGTCGCCCACGCCCTCGGAGACCACCAGCGCGCCGGAGTTGCGGACGCAGAACCGCTCGCCGGTACGGCCGCGCAGGAACAGCTCGCCGCCGGTGGCGCCGTAGCCGATGGTGTTGCCGGCGATGGTCGAGTACTCGGCGAGGTGGTCGGCGGCCCGGTCCGGGCGGACGACGATCCGGCCGCCGGACAGGCCCTTGCCGACGTAGTCGTTGGCGTCGCCCTCCAGGCGCAGCGTCACACCGCGCGGCAGGAACGCGCCGAAGGACTGGCCGGCCGAGCCGGTGAAGGTGATGTCGACGGTGTCGTCGGGCAGGCCCGCGCCGCCGAACTTCTTCGTCACCTCGTGGCCGAGCATGGTGCCGACCGTGCGGTTGATGTTGCGGATGGCGACCTGGGCGCGCACCGGCTGGGCCTCGGTGGCGTCGGAGGCGGCCAGGGCGTCGGCGGCCAGCTTGATCAGCTCGTTGTCCAGGGCCTTCTCGAGGCCGTGGTCCTGCTCGATCACCTGGTGGCGGACGGCGCCCTCGGGCAGCGACGGCACGTGGAACAGCGGCTCCAGGTCCAGGCCCTGCGCCTTCCAGTGGTCGACGGCACGGGTGACGTCGAGCGTCTCCGCGTGGCCGACGGCCTCCTCGATGGAGCGGAAGCCCAGCTCCGCGAGGATCTCGCGGACCTCCTCGGCGATGAACTTGAAGAAGTTCACCACGTGCTCGGCCTTGCCGGTGAACCGGTCGCGCAGCGTCGGGTTCTGGGTGGCGATGCCGACCGGGCAGGTGTCCAGGTGGCAGACGCGCATCATGACGCAGCCGGAGACGACGAGCGGTGCGGTCGCGAAACCGAACTCCTCGGCGCCGAGCAGCGCGGCGATGACGACGTCGCGGCCGGTCTTCAGCTGACCGTCGGTCTGCACCACGATGCGGTCGCGCAGGCCGTTGAGCAGCAGGGTCTGCTGGGTCTCGGCGAGGCCCAGCTCCCAGGGGCCGCCCGCGTGCTTCAGCGAGGTCAGCGGGGAGGCGCCGGTGCCGCCGTCGTGACCCGAGATGAGGACGACGTCCGCGTGCGCCTTGGACACACCGGCCGCGACCGTGCCGACGCCGACCTCGGAGACCAGCTTCACGTGGATGCGGGCCTGCGGGTTGGCGTTCTTGAGGTCGTGGATCAGCTGGGCCAGGTCCTCGATGGAGTAGATGTCGTGGTGCGGCGGCGGGGAGATGAGGCCCACGCCCGGCGTCGAGTGACGCGTCTTGGCGACCCACGGGTAGACCTTGTGGCCGGGCAGCTGGCCGCCCTCGCCGGGCTTGGCGCCCTGGGCCATCTTGATCTGGATGTCGTCCGCGTTGACCAGGTACTCGGAGGTCACGCCGAAGCGGCCGGAGGCGACCTGCTTGATCGCCGAGCGGCGCGCCGGGTCGTACAGGCGCTCCGGGTCCTCGCCGCCCTCACCGGTGTTGGACTTGCCGCCCAGCTGGTTCATGGCGATGGCGAGGGTCTCGTGCGCCTCCTTGGAGATGGAGCCGTACGACATGGCGCCGGTGGAGAACCGCTTGACGATCTCGGAGACCGGCTCGACCTCGTCGACGGGGATCGGCTGCCGGTCCGACTTGAAGCCGAACAGGCCGCGCAGCGTCATCAGGCGCTCGGACTGCTCGTTCACCCGCTCGGTGTACTTCTTGAAGATGTCGTAGCGGCCGGAGCGCGTGGAGTGCTGGAGGCGGAAGACCGTGTCCGGGTCGAACAGGTGCGGCTCGCCCTCGCGGCGCCACTGGTACTCGCCGCCGATCTCCAGCGCGCGGTGCGCGGGAGCGATGCCGGAGGCCGGGTAGGCCTTGGCGTGGCGGGCGGCGACCTCCTTGGCGATGACGTCGATGCCGACGCCGCCGATCTTGGTGGCGGTGCCGTTGAAGTACTTCTCCACGAACGCGTCGTCCAGGCCGACGGCCTCGAAGACCTGGGCGCCGCGGTAGGAGGCGACGGTGGAGATGCCCATCTTGGACATGACCTTCAGGACGCCCTTGCCGAGGGCGTAGATCAGGTTGCGGATGGCCTGCTCGGGCTCGATGCCGTCGATGAAGGTGCCCGCGCGCAGCAGGTCCTCGACGGACTCCATCGCCAGGTACGGGTTGACCGCGGCGGCGCCGAAGCCGATGAGCAGCGCGACGTGGTGGACCTCGCGGACGTCGCCGGCCTCGACCAGCAGGCCCACGTGGGTGCGCTGCTTGGTGCGGATGAGGTGGTGGTGGACGGCCGCGGTGAGCAGCAGCGACGGGATCGGCGCGTGCTCGGCGTCCGAGTGGCGGTCCGACAGGACGATCAGGCGGGCGCCGTTGTCGATCGCCGCGTCGGCCTCGGCGCAGATCTCCTCGATGCGCGCGGCCAGCGAGTCGCCGCCGCCGGAGACCCGGAACAGGCCGGAGAGCGTCGCGGCCTTGAAGCCGGGCATGTCGCCGTCGGCGTTGATGTGGATGAGCTTGGCCAGCTCGTCGTTGTCGATGACCGGGAAGGGCAGCACGACGGACCGGCAGGAGGCGGCGGTCGGGTCGAGCAGGTTGCCCTGCGGGCCGAGCGACGAGCGCAGGGAGGTGACCAGCTCCTCGCGGATCGCGTCCAGCGGCGGGTTGGTGACCTGCGCGAAGAGCTGGGTGAAGTAGTCGAAGAGCAGCCGCGGGCGCTCGGACAGGGCCGCGATGGGCGAGTCCGTGCCCATGGAGCCGATCGGTTCGGCGGCGCTGCGGGCCATCGGCGCGAGGAGGACGCGCAGTTCCTCCTCGGTGTAGCCGAAGGTCTGCTGGCGGCGGGTGACCGAGGCGTGGGTGTGGACGATGTGCTCGCGCTCGGGCAGGTCGCCCAGCTCGATCTCGCCGGCCTCCAGCCAGTCGGCGTACGGCTGCTCCGCGGCGAGGGACGCCTTGATCTCGTCGTCCTCGACGATGCGGTGCTCGGCGGTGTCGACGAGGAACATGCGGCCGGGCTGCAGGCGGCCCTTGCGGACGACCCTGGCCGGGTCGATGTCGAGGACGCCGACCTCGGAGCCGAGGACGACGAGGCCCTCGTCGGTGACCCAGTAGCGGCCGGGGCGCAGGCCGTTGCGGTCGAGCACGGCGCCGACCTGGGTGCCGTCGGTGAAGGTGACGCAGGCCGGGCCGTCCCAGGGCTCCATCATCGTGGAGTGGAACTGGTAGAAGGCGCGCCGGGCCGGGTCCATGGAGTCGTGGTTCTCCCACGCCTCCGGGATCATCATCAGCACGGAGTGCGGGAGCGAGCGGCCGCCGAGGTGCAGCAGTTCGAGCACCTCGTCGAAGGACGCCGAGTCGGAGGCGTCCGGCGTGCACACGGGGAAGATGCGCTCGATGGTCTTCTCGTCCGGGCCGAACAGGTCGGAGGCGAGCTGGGACTCGCGGGCGCGCATCCAGTTGCGGTTGCCCTTGACGGTGTTGATCTCACCGTTGTGGGCGACGAAGCGGTAGGGGTGCGCGAGCGGCCACGACGGGAAGGTGTTCGTGGAGAACCGGGAGTGCACGAGCGCGATCGCCGAGGCGAAGCGGCGGTCGGACAGGTCCGGGAAGAAGGGCTCGAGCTGGCCGGTGGTCAGCATGCCCTTGTAGACGATCGTGCGGGCGGACAGGGACGGGAAGTAGACCCCGGCCTCCCGCTCGGCGCGCTTGCGCAGCACGAAGGCCCGGCGGTCGAGCGCGATGCCCTCGCTCCCCGCCGCGGACACGAAGATCTGGCGGAAGGCCGGCATGGTGGACCGGGCGGTGGCGCCGAGCAGCTCCGGGGCGACCGGGACCTCGCGCCAGCCGAGGACGGTGAGGCCCTCCTCGGCCGCGATCGTCTCGATCTTCGAGACGGCGACGTCGGCGCCCTCCTCCGGGAGGAACGCGATGCCTACCGCGTAACCGCCCGCGGCGGGAAGGTCGAAACCGGCCACCTCACGGAAGAAGGCGTCGGGAACCTGGGAGAGGATGCCCGCGCCGTCGCCGGAGTCGGGCTCGGAGCCGGTGGCGCCGCGGTGCTCCAGGTTGCGCAGCACGGTGAGTGCCTGCTCGACCAGCGTGTGGGACGCCTCGCCGGTAAGAGTGGCGACGAAACCGACGCCACAGGCGTCGCGTTCGTTGCGGGGGTCGTACATACCCTGGGCAGCAGGGCGAGCATCCATGAACGACCAGTTCTGGCCGTTCGCTGAATGCTGGGACGGCTGGCGCGGCGTACGCATCGGCTCTCCCGTCGTCGTCATCTGGCATGTGCAAGTGCCGAGGGACGACGTTGGCCCTCTGCGGTGGAGTGCAAAATTTCGTGCAGGTTACATGATGGAGCGGTTCTCGGGAACCGGATACTCCGTTCCAACATGCGGACGGCGCCGGGGGTGCGGCCGGGGTGCCGCGGGGTCGCGGCGGGTGCCGCGCATGGGCGGCGGAAGTGTGTGGGGACCGGGACGGGATCGGTCGGATCCGCGTCCGTCGGCCCTGAGGGGGGCGGGATGAGCGCCTTCACTCATCCACCAGCGCGCCGCAGGCGTCATTGCCCACAGCGCTTACGGCTCATGCCCCGTGGTCATGCCTGCGAAACCAGCGAGTAACGGGTACTTATGCGGTCCGACGCATAAGTACCTGCGGCCCTATCCTACGGCCGTCCCGAACAGTGTGCCCAGGGCGTACGTCACACCGGCCGCGGCGCCGCCCAGCGCGAGCTGCCTCAGGCCGCTGAACCACCAGGAGCGGGCGGTCACCCGGGCCACCACGGCACCGCAGCCGAACAGCCCGGCCAGCGCGAGGAGCACGGCCGGCCAGAGGGCGGTGGCGCCCAGCAGGTACGGCAGCAGGGGCAGCAGGGCGCCGAGCGCGAAGGAGCCGAACGAGGACACGGCGGCGACCAGCGGCGACGGCAGGTCGCCGGGGTCGATGCCCAGCTCCTCGCGGGCGTGGATCTCCAGGGCCTGCTCGGGGTCCTTCGAGAGCTGCCGGGCGACCTCCCGGGCCAGTCCGGGCTCCACCCCGCGGGCCACGTAGAGCGCCGCCAGCTCGTCCTCCTCGTCCTGGGGGTGCTTGCGCAGCTCGCGCCGCTCGACGTCCAGCTCGGCCTCGACGAGTTCGCGCTGCGAGGCGACGGAGGTGTACTCGCCGGCCGCCATGGAGAAGGCGCCGGCGGCGAGGCCCGCGAGGCCGGTGATGACGATGGTCTGGTGGCCCACGGAGCCGCCCGCGACACCGGTCATCAGGGCGAGGTTGGAGACCAGGCCGTCCATCGCACCGAAGACGGCGGGGCGCAGCCAGCCGCCGTTCACGTCACGGTGCGTGTGGTTGTCGCGGTGCGCCTCGTGCAGCGCCGCCTCGGTCTCGATGATCGCCATGCGGGGTCCCCCAGGAAGCTTAGCCAAAGCTAACTTTGGATGAGTTCTACTTTTCGACAACACCGAACGTACGCTGATAATTTCTTGGCCGCCAGCAAGGAAAGGCTGGGCTAACCTGCGGTTTTACCCGTTCTTGCTCATGCGAGAACGATCATGCTCAGATGCCGACCGGGTGACACGGATGGCCTTCGGGCTCAGGCCCGCCCCCGCCGGGGGGAGACATCCGGGGGAGACGACCGGAGACCGCCGGAGACAACCGCCGGAGGTCCGTCCGCCCGAGGTCCGTCCGCCCGAGGTCCCCGTGGCCCTCGTGGCGCCGCGAAGGAGAGGCCGCCCATGGCATCGATCGCCCCTACTCCCCCGGGCCCGGCACCCGCGGAGGCGGTCCCCCTGCGCGAGCGGGCCCGCGGCGCGCTGCTCGGGCTGGCCGTCGGCGACGCGCTCGGGGCACCCGCGGAGAACCTCAAGCCCTCCGAGATCCGCGCCCGCTGGGGCCGGATCACCGGGTACGTCAGCGAGCGTCCGTGCGGCACGGACGACACCGAGTACGCCATCTTCTCGGGGCTGCTGCTGGCCCGGCACGGCTCGGCGCTGACCCCCGCGCACGTCGAGGGCGCCTGGCACCAGTGGATCGCCGACCGTGCCGAGGGCCCCTTCCGCGGGGCGGGCTTCAGCGAGCGGGGCACGCTGGAGAACCTCCGCCGCGGTCTCGCGGCCCCCATCTCCGCGCAGCACCGGCACGCCTGGAGCGACGGCCTCGCCATGCGGGCGGCACCCTTCGGGGTGTTCGCCGCCGGGCGCCCCGGGGAGGCGGCCCGGCTGGTCGCGATCGACGGCGCGGTCAGCCACGAGGGCGAGGGCATCTACGGCGGCCAGGCGGTCGCGGCCGGGGTGGCGGCCGCGATGGCGGGTGCCTCACCGGCGGTGGTGATCGCCTCGGCGCTCGCGGTCGTCCCCGACGACTCCTGGACGGCCCGCTCGCTGCGGCGCGCGGTGACCGTGGCCCACCGCGGCGAACGCGCGGTCCGCTCCGCGGTGGTCATCGGCGGCTACCCGTGGACCGACCTGGCCCCCGAGGCGGTCGCCCTCGCCTTCGGCGCGTACGCGGCGGCCGACGGGGACTTCCGGGAAGCGGTCCTGACGGCCGTCAACATGGGCCGCGACGCGGACACGACGGCCGCGGTGGCGGGCGCCCTGGCCGGCGCGACCCGGGGCGCCGCGGCGATTCCCCCGCAGTGGGCGGCGGCGATCGGCCCGGCGCGGGGCCGCTGCCTGCCGTCGATGGCCGGCCACCACGTCCTGGACATCGCGGAACTCCTCGTCCCGGAGGAGGGCGGCAAGTGGGGCTCCGCCGTGACGACCCCGGAACTCCTCCCGGAGGCGGTCCGCCACCTGCTCACCACCGGCCGCCCGGCGGTCCCCGCGACCACTGCCCGCCCGGCAGTCCCCACGACCACTGCCCGGCCACCGGCGCCCGCCGCACCGCTCCCGGCCGCCGCACCGCTCCCGGCCGCCGAGCCGGCCGAGCCACCCCTTCCCCTTCCCCTTCCCCTCGTCCAGGCGACCGGGAACCCGGCGCCCCCGACCCCTGCCGCCACGCCGGCCGAGTCGCCCCCACATCACGCCCCGGCCGAGGCAGCCGATCAACGGCAACCGCTCACCACCACCCACCCCCTCGCCCCACCGGTCCCCGCCGTAGCGCAGCCACCGGCTCCCCTCGTCTCCGCCCAGGCGGCCGAAGCCCGGCCGGCACTGCCCGCGACCTCCTCGCCGGCCCCAGCCCCGGCCACCGAGCCGGCGGAGCCACCCACGCCGCTCCTCGCCGCCGCCCGGCCGACCGGCCAACCGGCGCCCCCTGCCCCCCGCCGCCCCAGCCGATCCCCCCACGCCCCTCCCCGCCGCCACTGCCCGTCACACCGAGCCACAACAACCGCTCACCACCCCCGAGCCCCCGGCCCCACCGGCCCCCGCCACGACCGTCGAGCCGGCTGAGTCCGCCGGAAGACAGGAGCCCGGCCGCCCGGCGGGGCCCCTCGTCGGGGTGGGGAAGTCCGGGAGTGCGGGCAGTGAGGGGCGGTCGTGACGCGGCGGGTCGAGGGGCTGCTGATCGGGCTCGCCGCGGGGGACGCCGCCGGGTGGCCCGCCGCGCGGCACCGGGCGGCGCGGATGCCCGAGTGGACCCGGCGGCTCACCCGGGAGCTGGACACGTTCGCCGAGCAGAACGCGACGACCACCCTCCCGGTGCCGATCGCGCTCAACCAGCCCCCCGAGCCGCTGCGCCTCGGCCCCTCCGACGACGCCGAGTGGGCGGCGTTCGCCGCCGAGGCGGTGCTGCGGGCCGGCGACGACGACGTGCTCGGCGACCTCGACCGGGACCGCCGGATGCGCGCCGCGATCGACCTCACCTGGACCGCCGTCGCCGCCGAGGTCGCCGCGGCGGCGGACCGCGCCCCCGAGGTCGAGTCGGCCGTGCTCCCGCTGCGGGCCCGCATCTCCGTACGCGCCGGACTCGGCAACCTCGCCGCCGGCCTGCGCCCGCCCGCCACCGGCCACGACAACCCGCACTACTTCGACGACGCCGCCTGCGTCCGCGCCTGCGTCCTCGCGGTGGCCCACCCGGGCGACCCCCGCCGGGCCGCCGACCTCGCCGAGTTCGACGCCCGCTACACCCAGGACGGCGACGGCGTGCACGGCGCGCGGGCCATGGCGGCGGCCCTCGCCCTCGCTCTCGCCGGCGCGGACACCGATGCCTGCGTGGCGGCCGCGCTGGCCGAGCTCCCGGCGGGGACGGAGATCGGCCGCAACGCCCGGCACGCCCTCGTCCTGGCCGCCGGCAGCGAGTCGGCCTTCGCGCTGATCCCCCTGCTGGAGCACCAGATCGTCGACCACGTCTACAGCTACGGCATCGCCGCCGCCGAGACCGTCCCGGTGGCCCTCGCCCTGGCCACCGCCGCCCGCGGCCGCATCGCCGAGGCCGTGCCCGCCGCCGCCTGCCTGTCCCGGGTCGCCGACTCCGCGCCCGCCCTCGCCGGGGCGCTCACCGGAGCCCTGGGCGGCGGCGCGGCCGTCCCGGACAGCTGGCGGGACGCCTGCCGCACCCTGTCCGGCTGCGCCCTGCCCCGCCTGACCGGCACCGACCTGGTGGAACTCGCCGGACTCCTGGAAACCGCGCACCGGGCCCGAGCAGAGGGATGATTCGGGGCATGACGCCCAAAGGAGAAGAAAGCAGCGGTCCGTGCCCGCCGCGGCAGAGCGGTCTGGACGAGCGGATCACCGCGGCGCTGGTCGGGGCCGCCGTCGGGGACGCGCTGGGCGGCCCCGTCGAGGGCTACTCCCCCGACCAGATCACCGACCGCCACGGCGGCCGCGTGCACGGCGTCGTGGGCCCGTGGCACGGCGACGACTGGCCCACCGCCCGCCCGATCGCCCCGTACCACAAGGGCGACGGCCACGTCACCGACGACACCCTGATGACGCACGCGCTGGTCCGGGTCTACGCCCGCGTCCGGGACCACCTGGACGCGTACGCGATCGCCGACCACCTGGTCCCCGACCTGATGACGAACCCGCGCTGGATCCCCGAACTGGAGGCGGAGGCGCTGCCGCTCCAGCGCCTGTTCCTCGCCGAGAAGTGGCTGGTGGCGCGGCTGGCGTACGGCCACGCGGACCCGCGGGAGGCGGGCGTCGGCAACATCGTCAACTGCGGGGCCGCGATGTACATGGCCCCCGTCGGCCTGGTCAACGCGGCCGACCCGGCCCGGGCGTACGCCGAGGCGCTGGACGTCGCGGGCGCGCACCAGTCGTCGTACGGCAGGGAGGCCGCCGGGGTGTTCGCCGCCGCGGTCGCCGCCGCCGCCACGCCGGGCGCGACCCCGGACTCGGTGGTGTCCGCCTGTCTGTCCCTGGCGAAGGACGGCACCCGCGCGGCGATCGAGAAGGTCTGCGAGGCGGCCCGCGCGCACGGCGACTTCGAGTCGGCCCTGGTCCCGCTGCGAGAGGCGGTGGCCCCCTACGACACGGTCGGCCCCGACTACCGCGCCCCCTCGCTCGGCGCCCGCCGCCCCTCCCGGCTGCACTCCATCGAGGAACTCCCCGTCGCCCTGGGAATGCTGCTGGTCTCCGGCGGCGACTTCCGGCAGGCGGTCCTGGGCTCGGTCAACTACGGCCGCGACTGCGACTCGACCGCCACGATGGCGGGCGCCCTCGCCGGCGCCCTCGGCGCGCCGGTCCCCGAGGAGTGGTCCAAGACGGTGGCCGAGGCCAGCCGCCTCGACCTGTGGGAGCCCGCCCGCACCCTGACCGGGGTCGCCCGGGAGATCTTCGCCCGGGACGTGGACCGCCGCCGGGCGCACGAGCGGGCCTTCACGGAACTGGGAGGCGCGGCATGCTCCGACTGACCTGGGTGCAGCCGGAGGACCTGGTGGGCCACGAGCTGCGCCAGGCTCGCCTGGACGGCCGGGAGCCGTCCAGGATCGAGGCGCGGTGGCGCGCGGCCGGCGGGCTCGACGCGCCGGAGCGGGCCGGGGCCTCGCCGCAGCGGGCCTCGCGCTACCTGCGGCTGCTCGCCGAGGACCTCCTGGACGAACTGGCCGACCTGCCCAGCGCGCTGGCGGAGGACGAGCCGACCGACCTGGAGCGGATCAGGGCCCGGTGCCCCGAGTGGCCCGCGCGGCCCCCGGTCCGGCCGGCCCCCGCCCCGCTCGCCCTGGAGGCGTCGTGGCTGGGCCGGGCCGTGGGCTGCCTGCTCGGCAAACCCGTGGAGAAGCTGCCCCTGGAGGGCATCCGCGCCCTCGCGCGGGCCACCGGCAACTGGCCGCTGAGCACCTGGTTCACCGCGCGGGGCGTCCCGGCGGAACTGCTCGCCGCCCATCCGTGGAACCGCCGCTCCGCCGGTACCTCGCTCGCGGAGAACATCGACGGCATGCCCGAGGACGACGACCTCAACTACCCGCTGCTGAACCTGCTCCTGCTCCAGCGCCACGGCCGGGCCTTCACCACCGCCGACGTGGCCGGGCTCTGGCTGGACGAACTGCCGCCGGGCCGCGCCTTCACGGCCGAGCGCGTCGCCTTCCGCAACCTCCTCGGCGGCATCGAGCCCCCGCTCACCGCCCGCCACCGCAACCCGTTCCGCGAGTGGATCGGCGCGCTGATCCGCGCCGACGTCCACGGCTGGACCAACCCCGGCGACCCCGCTGCCGCCGCCGAGCAGGCCCACCGGGACGCCGTCCTCACGCACACCGCCAACGGCGTGTACGCGGCGATGTTCACGGCCGCCACGCTGGCCGCCGCGGCCGGCGGGGCCCCCGACGTGCACGCCTGTCTGCGCACCGGCCGCGCGGTGGTCCCGGCCCGCTCCCGGCTGGCCCGGGCGGTCGACGACGCGCTCGACCTGGCCGCGGCGCACCGCGACTTCGACGACGTCGTCGACGCCCTGCACGCCCGGCACGCCGCCACCCACCACTGGGTCCACGCCGTGCCCAACACCGCCCTGATCGCCGCCGCCCTCGCGCACGCGGACGGCGACTTCACCGGCTCCGTCTGCCGTGCCGTCTCCGGCGGCTGGGACACCGACTCCGACGGGGCCACCGCCGGCAGCGTCGCGGGGCTCCTGGCCGGGGACCCGGGCGCGCTCCCGGACCGCTGGCGGACCCCGCTGAAGAACCGGCTCGCCACCTCGGTCGCCGGCTTCGACGGCACCGGCTTCGACACCCTCGCCCATCTCACGCACCTGGAGGCGACCCGCTCATGACCCACATCGCGGTCCTCGGCAGCATGAACATGGACCTCGTCGCCTACGTCGACAAGGCGCCGCAGCGCGGCGAGACGGTGACGGGACGGGAGTTCCACACCATCCCCGGCGGCAAGGGCGCGAACCAGGCGATCGCCGCGGCCCGGGCCGGCGCCACGGTGTCGATGATCGGCGCGGTCGGCAACGACGGCTACGGTGTGCGGCTGCGCGACACCCTCGAACACTCCGGGGTGGACACCGACTTCCTGCGCACGGTCGAGGGCGCTTCCGGCACCGCCCACATCGTGGTGGACGACGAGGGCGGCAACTCCATCGTCGTCGTCCCGGGCGCGAACGGCACCGTGGACCACCTCTCGCCCGGCGACGAGAGCGTGATCGCCACCGCCGACGCGCTGCTGCTCCAGCTGGAGATCCCGCAGGCCGCGGTCCTCGCGGGCGCCGCGGCGGCCCGTCGGCACGGGGTCCGCACGGTCCTCACCCCCGCCCCCGCCCAGCCGATCGCGCCCGAACTCCTCGCCGCCACCGACCTGCTGGTCCCCAACGAGTTCGAGGCGGTCACCCTCACCGGCCGCACCGACCCGCGGGAGGCGGCCGCCGCCCTGCTCGACCTGGTCCCGGAGGTCGTGGTCACCCTCGGCGCCACCGGCAGCCTGTACCTGGCCCGGGGCACCGAGCCGCTGGTGGTGCCCGCCCCGCGGGTGCGGGCGGTGGACTCCACGGGGGCCGGCGACACCTTCGTCGGCGCGCTCGCGGTGGCCCTCGCCGAGGAGAAGCCGGTGCGCGAGGCCCTGTCCTGGGCCGCCGCCGCGGCCGCCCTGTCCGTGCAGCGGGTGGGCGCCACGGCGTCGATGCCGTACCGCCAGGAGATCGAGGCGCAGTACACGGCATGACGACGACCGCCACGCACCCGCCCGAGCACGCCCCCCGGCCCCTGTCCGCCCTGCGGGTCCTGGACCTGGCCACCCTCTTCGCCGGGCCCATGGCCGCCACCCTGCTCGGCGACTACGGCGCCGAGGTGATCAAGGTGGAGCACCCGCGCCGCCCCGACCCGTCCCGGGGACACGGCCCGGCCAGGGACGGGATCGGCCTGTGGTGGAAGGTGCTCGGCCGCAACAAGCGCGCCGTCACCCTCGACCTGTCCAGGCCCGGCGGCCGCGCGACCCTGCTGCGGCTCGCCGCCACCGCCGACGTGCTGATCGAGAACTTCCGCCCGGGCACCCTGGAGAAGTGGGACCTGGGCTGGGCGGAACTGTCCGCCGCCAACCCCCGGCTCGTCCTCACCCGGGTCACGGCCTTCGGCCAGTTCGGCCCGTACGCCCACCGGCCCGGCTTCGGCACCCTCGCCGAGGCCATGAGCGGATTCGCCGCGCTGACCGGCGAACCGGACGCGCCGCCGACGCTCCCGCCGTTCGGGCTCGCCGACTCGGTCGCGGGCCTGGCGACCGCGTACGCCGTCATGACGGCCCTGGCCGCGCGCGAGCGCACCGGCGCCGGGCAGGTCGTGGACATGGCGATCATCGAACCGATCCTGGCGGTCCTCGGACCCCACGCCACCTGGTACGACCAGCTCGGCCACGTCCAGGAACGCACCGGCAACCGGTCCGCGAACAACGCCCCGCGCAACACCTACCGCACCGCCGACGGGCACTGGGTCGCCGTCTCCACCTCGGCGCAGTCGGTGGCGGAGCGCGTGATGCGGCTGGTGGGCCGCCCGGAGCTGATCGACGAGCCCTGGTTCGCCACGGGCGTGGACCGCGCGGCGCACGCCGACGTCCTGGACGAGGCGGTGGGCTCCTGGATCGCCGGCCGCACCCGCGACGAGGTGCTGGCCGCCTTCGAGAAGGCGGAGGCGGCCGTCGCCCCGGTCCAGGACGTGCGGGACGTGATGACGGACCCCCAGTACCGGGCCCTGGACACCATCACCACCGTCGACGACCCCGAGCTGGGCCCGCTGCGCATGCAGAACGTCCTCTTCCGGCTCTCCTCGACCCCCGGCGCGATCCGCTGGGCCGGCCGGCCGCACGGCGCCGATACGGACGCCGTGCTCACGGAGCTGGGCCTCACCCCGGCCGAGCTGCGCGCCCTGCGCGAGGAGGGCGCCCTGTGACGCCGTTCCCGCTCACCTGGCTCTACGTCCCCGGCGACCGCCCGCACGTGGTGGCCAAGGCGCTGGCCGCGGGCGCCGACGTGGTGGTGGTCGACCTGGAGGACGCGGTCGACCCCGACCGCAAGGAGTACGCGCGCGCCGCCACGGCCGAGCGCCTGGGCGAGTCGCAGCCGGTGCCGGTGCACGTCCGCGTCAACGCCCCGGACGGCCCCTGGGCGGCCGCGGACCTCGCGGCGCTGGCCGCCCTGCCGGGGGTGTCCGGGCTGCGGCTGCCCAAGGTGGCCTCCCCGCACCAGGTCAGGGAGGTCGCCGTGAGCACCCCGCTGCCGCTGTACGCGCTGCTGGAGTCGGCGCTCGCCATCGAGCACGCCTACGCCATCGCGGGCGCCCACCCGTCCCTGCGCGGCATCTCGCTCGGCGAGGCGGACCTCCGCGCCGACCTGGGTGTCCGGGCCGACGCCGGGCTCGACTGGCCGCGCTCCCGGGTGATCGTCGCCGCGCGTGCGGCGGGGCTGCCCCCGCCGCCGCAGTCCGTCCACCCCGACATCCGCGACCTGGACGCGCTCGCCGCGTCCTGCGCCCGGGGCCGTGCCCTCGGCTTCCTGGGCCGCGCGGCCATCCACCCCCGCCAGCTCCCGGTGATCGAACGGGCCTATCTGCCCACCGCGGCGGAGATCGAGCAGGCGGAGACGGTCGTCAAGGCGGCGGCCACCACCGAGGGCGCCCAGGCGCTGCCCGACGGCCGCTTCGTGGACGCTGCGGTGGTGGCGGCGGCCCGGCGGACGCTGGCGCTGGCGCGCCGGCGCTGACCCCGGCACGCCGAAGGGCGCCCCGGGTTCCCGGGGCGCCCTTCGCTGTCGTACGGCCGGGGCTCAGCCCTTCTTGGCCGACTCCGCCTCGTCCTTCGCCGCGGCGGTGGGCTCCGACTCGGCCGCGGCGCCGTTCCCGGCGCCGTCCCGGTCCTTCGCGGCGCCCTGATCGCCGGCCTCGCCGTCACCGGCCTCGCCGCCGGTCTCCGCGGCGGCTGTCCGCTCCTCGGCGCCGGTCCGGTCGCCGTCCCCGGCATTCGTCCCGGTGTCCTCGGCCGCCTCGCCGGAGGCCTCCGCGGCGGCTGCCGGCTCGACCACCGCTTCCCGTCCCGGCCGCTTCTTCGCCGAGACCACGAAGTAGGTCACCGCGAGCAGGAAGACGATCAGCGCGGTCCAGTCGTTGAGGCGCAGGCCCAGGATGTGGTGGGCGTCGTCCACCCGCATGTACTCGATCCAGCCGCGGCCCACGCAGTACGCGGCGACGTACAGCGCGAACGCCCGGCCGTGTCCCAGGCGGAAGCGGCGGTCGGCCCACATGACCAGGAGGGCGACGCCGACGCACCACAGGGACTCGTAGAGGAAGGTCGGGTGGTAGTAGCCCGGCACCCGGCCGCCCTCGGAGGACGTGATGTGCAGCGCCCACGGAACATGCGTCTCGCGTCCGTACAGCTCCTGGTTGAACCAGTTGCCCCAGCGGCCGATGGCCTGGGCGAAGGCGATGCCGGGAGCGACGGCGTCGGCGTAGGCGGGCAGCGGGACGCCCCGGCGCCGGGCGCCGATCCACGCGCCGACCGCGCCGAGCGCGACCGCGCCCCAGATGCCGAGGCCGCCCTGCCACACCTTGAAGGCGTCCACCCAGTCACGGCCCTCGCTGAAGTACAGCTCGTAGTCCGTGATCACGTGGTAGAGCCGGCCGCCCACCAGGCCGAAAGGCACCGCCCAGACGGCGATGTCGGCGACCGTGCCGGCCCGCCCGCCCCGGGCGATCCAGCGCTTGTTGCCGAGCCAGACGGCGACGAAGACGCCGATGATGATGCAGAAGGCGTAGCCGCGCAAGGGAACGGGGCCGAGGTACAGCACCCCGTGCGACGGGCTGGGAATGTAGGCAAGTTCCATGGCAAGGTCGACGCTACCGTGCCGGGCCGCCCGGACGGCAGGCGGACCGGCAACGGGTCCGTAACGGGGACGTGAGAAAACCCCCTTACCGGTTGGCCGCTTCCACCATCTCCTTGAGCTTCGCCGGGGTCAGGGTCTGGTCCGCGTAGATGTTCTTGCCGTTGAACAGGACCGTGGGGGTGCTGGCGAAGCCGCCGGCGCCGAATGCCTTGTGGGACTTGTTCACCCAGTTGTCGTGGGTGCCGTTCTTCACGCAGGCGCGGAACGCGGGCGTGTCCAGGCCGGTCACCTTGCCGGCCAGCGCGATCAGCTTGGCGTTGTCCGCGAAGGCGTCGTCGGTCTCCTTGGGCTGGTTCGCGTACAGCACGTCGTGGTAGTCGCGGAACTTCCCGGCGTCCTGGGCGCAGGCCGCCGCGTTGGCCGCGCGCAGCGAGCCGCTGCCGCCGAGGTTGCCGTCGATCAGCCGGACCAGGTGGTACTCGATCCGGAGCTTGCCCGCGTCGGTCAGTTCGTGGAGCGTGGGCCGGTACACCGTCTCGAAGGACTGGCACGCCGGGCAGCGGAAGTCCTCCCAGACCGTGAGCGTCGCCTTGGCGCCGTCCTTGCCGACCGGGACCGCGAGGCTGTCCTTGCCCTGGGCACCGGAGGGCGCCACGACCGGGCCCGCGCTGCCGCTCTTGTTCTTGCCCGCGTTCGCTGCGACCACGCCGATCACCGCCGCGAGCCCGAGGACGCAGACGACGCTCGCGCCGACGATCAGCGTGCGCCGTCGTTTCTCCGCGGTCTTCTGCTTCTCACGCTCGACCGCCAGCCGCTCGCGGGCGGTGCGCTTTCCGTCACGGTTCTTCTCGCTCACATCCCAGGAACGAACCGGGGAGGCGCAGCGCGCCTCCCCGGACCGAGGTCCACTCGTTCGAGTGACCGAATCTTCCGTTGTGAACGCCTACGGGCCCCCGAGGGCGCCGCAGACCGTCCCCGGGCGCTTACGCCCGCCCGCGCACACCCTTCGCCAGGTCGCCCGCGAGCTCGCGGACGCCCTCGAGGCCCAAGGCGTGGTCCGGGGCGTCCAGCATCCGCTTGACGAACGCCGAGCCGACGATGACGCCGTCGGCGAAGCCGGCGACCTCGGCGGCCTGGACGGCGTTGGAGACGCCCAGGCCGACGCAGACGGGCAGCCCGGTGCCGGTGGCCCGGGTGCGCCCGACCAGGTCGTGGGCCTGCGCGCCGACCGACTCGCGGGTGCCGGTGACGCCCATCAGCGAGGCCGCGTAGACGAAGCCGCTGCCCGCGGCGGTGATCTCGGCCAGCCGCTCGTCCTTGCTGCTGGGGGCGACCACGAAGACGGTGGCGAGACCGTGCTTCTCGGCGTGCTCGCGCCACAGGGCCGACTCCTGGACCGGCAGGTCGGGCAGGATGCAGCCCGCGCCGCCCGCCTCGGCCAGCTCGGCGGTGAAGCGCTCGACGCCGTAGCGGTCGATGGGGTTCCAGTACGTCATCACGAGCACCGGCTTGCCGGTCGCCCCGTGGGCCTCGCGGACCGTGCGCATGACGTCCGCGATCCTGACGCCGCCGCGCAGGGCGATGTCGTCGGCGGTCTGGATGACGGGGCCGTCCAGGACCGGGTCGCTGTGCGGCAGTCCGACCTCGACGACGTCGGCGCCGCCGTCGAAGACGGCCTTGATCGCCTCGATGCCGCCGTCCACGGTCGGGAACCCGGCCGGAAGGTAGGCGATGAGCGCCGCCCGCCCCTCCGCCTTGGCGGCGGCGAGGGTGTCGGTCAGCAGCTGCACGTTCCCGCTCACTTGGCGTCCCCCTCGATCTCGGCGATGTCGGCTTCGTCGGCGGCCACCTCGGCGTCGGTGTCGTAGAGGCCGAAGTAGCGGGCCGCGGTGTCCATGTCCTTGTCGCCGCGGCCGGACAGGTTGACGACGATCAGTCCGTCCCCGCCCAGTTCCCTGCCGACCTCCAGGGCGCCGGCGAGGGCGTGGGCGCTCTCGATGGCCGGGATGATGCCCTCGGTGCGGGACAGCAGGCGCAGCGCCTGCATGGCAGCGTCGTCGGTGACCGCGCGGTACTCGCCGCGGCCGCTGTCGCGCAGGTAGGAGTGCTCCGGGCCGACGCCCGGGTAGTCCAGGCCGGCCGAGATGGAGTACGGCTCGGTGATCTGGCCCTCCTCGTCCTGCAGGACGTAGGAGCGGGAGCCGTGCAGGATGCCGGGCTCGCCCGCGGTCAGGGTGGCCGCGTGCTCGCCGGTCTCCACGCCGTGCCCGGCCGGCTCGCAGCCGATCAGGCGGACGCCCTCGTCGGGGATGAAGGCGTGGAAGAGGCCGATGGCGTTGGAGCCGCCGCCCACGCAGGCCACGGCGGCGTCGGGCAGGCGGCCGGTCCGCTCCAGGATCTGGCGCCGGGCCTCGACCCCGATGACCCGGTGGAAGTCGCGGACCATGGCCGGGAACGGGTGCGGCCCGGCGACCGTGCCGAACAGGTAGTGGGTGCGGTCGACGTTGGCGACCCAGTCCCGGAACGCCTCGTTGATGGCGTCCTTGAGGGTGCGGCTGCCGGACTTCACGGCGACGACCTCGGCGCCCAGCATGCGCATGCGGGCCACGTTCAGGGCCTGGCGCCGGGTGTCGATCTCGCCCATGTAGATGGTGCAGTCGAGGCCGAACAGGGCGCAGGCGGTGGCCGTCGCGACGCCGTGCTGGCCCGCTCCGGTCTCGGCGATGACGCGGGTCTTGCCCATCCGCCGGGTGAGCAGGGCCTGGCCGAGCACGTTGTTGATCTTGTGGGAGCCGGTGTGGTTCAGGTCCTCGCGCTTGAGGAACACCCGGGCGCCGCCGGCGTGTTCGGCGAACCTCGGGACCTCGGTGAGGGAGCTGGGGCGGCCGGTGTAGTGGACGAGCAGGTCGTCGAGCTCGCGGGCGAACTCGGGGTCGGCCTTGGCCTTCTCGTACTCGACGGCGACCTCGTCCACGGCGGCGACGAGGGCCTCCGGGATGAACTTGCCGCCGAACGCGCCGAAGTAGCCCTCGGCGCTGGGCACCTGGCCGCTGGGGTCAGGGATGAAGAACTCGCTGGGCATGCGGAAACCTCACGGTGAGTGTGTGTGGGAAGGACACGGTTCGCCGTGGGGGCGGGGTGGTCGTCCGGTGGCCGTCCGGCCGCGGGCCGTCAGTGGCGGCTCACGGCCACGCGGCGCGGCCGCGTGTCCGGGCGCAACCCCGCGCCCCCGTGGGGGCGCCGCTGCCATCGCATGCCGTTGACCTGCCCGGGCTCGTCGCCGATGACGTACCGCACCCGGCGGCCGTGCACCCTGCGGGCGGGCGCGCGGCAGCCACGGGGCCGGCAGCCGCGCGCCAGGCGCGCGTACCGGTCCGTGGCCGTCCGGGATGCGGTCGGGGTCATCGCGGTCGTCCCCCGCTCAGCCGCGGCCGTGCCGCAGCGCGGGGTGCTCGCCCGCCGCGACCAGGTCGGAGACGGCCGCCTTCGGGTCGCGCCCGGTGACGAGGGACTCGCCCACCAGGACCGCGTCGGCGCCCGCGTTGGCGTAGGCGATGAGGTCGTGCGGTCCGCGCACGCCGGACTCGGCGACCTTGACGATGTGGTCGGGGATCTCCGGGGCGACGCGCTCGAAGGTGCCGCGGTCGACCTCCAGCGTCCGCAGGTTGCGGGCGTTGACGCCGATGATCCGGGCGCCGGCGTCCACCGCGCGCTCGACCTCGTCCTCGTCGTGCACCTCGACCAGCGGGGTGAGGCCGATGGAGACGGCGCGCTCGATCAGCGACTCCAGGGCCGGCTGGTCCAGGGCGGCGACGATCAGCAGCGCGAGGTCGGCGCCGTACGCCCGGGCCTCCCAGAGCTGGTACGACGTGACGATGAAGTCCTTGCGCAGCACCGGGATGTCCACGCGGGCGCGGACGGCCTCCAGGTCGGCCAGCGAGCCGCCGAAGCGGCGCTGTTCGGTCAGCACCGAGATGACGGCGGCGCCGCCCGCCTCGTAGTCGGCGGCGAGCCCGGCCGGGTCGGCGATCGCGGCCAGCGCGCCCTTGGACGGGCTGGAGCGCTTGACCTCGCAGATGACCTTGACGCCGTCGCCCTTGAGCGCGGCCACTCCGTCCTTGGCGGGGCGGGCCTTGGCGGCACGCTCCTTGAGCTCGTCGAGGGTGACGCGTGCCTGCCGCTCCGCGAGGTCGGCACGGACTCCGTCGATGATCTCGTCGAGCACACTCACGCGAGCGGCCCCCTTCCAGACGGTCGTTCCTTCGGGCTCTCGAAAACCCGTGGTCAATGCGATGGTATCCGGAGGTCCACGAAGGCCCTGCATCCGAGCTATGGCGGTCCCACAACCTGGACGTCCCCGCAGGCGGTCACGGGTGCAGCCAGCCGCCGGACGGCAGGTTGCGCACCACCGTGAAGACCAGCAGCAACGCGCCGACCGCCCACATCTGCGCCCGCCCGGGCTCGAACCGCACCACCCGGCCGCGCGCCGCGCGGACCACCCAGACGGTCCACAGCACGGCGAAGCCGAGGTAGGCGGCGACGCCCGCCGCGTTGTCGTGCAGGGCGGTGACGAGGTCGCCGTGGACGAAGGCGTGCGCGCTGCGCAGTCCGCCGCAGCCGGGGCAGTACAGGCCGGTGAGCCGGTACAGGGGGCACACCGGGTAGTGGCCGGGTTCGTTCGGGTCGACGGTGCCGACGTACGCGAAGGCGCCGGCGACGGCCGCCAGGAGGCCGGCCGGGACGGCGAGCCGGTTCCACAGCGCCGGGGGCGGGGCGGCGCGCGGTGCGGTGCGGCTGTCGGCGTTCACGCTGGCATTGTGCCCCGCGCGCCCGCCGCACGCGCGCGAGGGGCGGCCCGCACCGTCGCCGGTCGGGGCCGCCCCTCGCGGGAAGGCGCGGGAAGCCCGGTGCTCAGCCCTCGGCGCCGGCCGGCTCGCGGGCCGGGGCCGGGGCCGGGGCCGTGTGCGCGAGGGTGTGCGTCTGCTTCGGCTGGCCGAGGCCCATGGCACGCATGACGGCGCCGACGACACCGCCCAGGGCGATGATCACCATGCCGGCCCAGAAGCCGAGCGGCTGGGCCATCACCATGAAGGCGCCCGCGACGCAGAAACCGATGAAGGCGATGATGACACCGGTCCAGGCGGCCGGGGTGTGACCGTGGCTGCTGCCCGCCATGACTTGCTCCTCATTGCTGTGTACGTGTCGAATTCGCGTCGCACGTGTACGTGTCCGGGGTCCGCCCGTCCCTGTCCGAGCCGGACGCTCGCCGACCATTGTCCCGTACGCGGGTGTCCGCCGGACGCGGGGGTGACGTCTGGTTCGCCACACCCGCGCGGCGGCTGCGGGGCGCGCCTCAGGCGCCGGTCGGGTCCTCGCCGCGGTCGAGGGCCTTCCAGATCTCCTCGGGGCGCTCCGGGTCGACCGGGCGGGCCTTGCGCCGGGGCCGGTCGGTGCCGCGCTCGTAGCGGCCGGACATGGCGGGCCAGGTCCTTCCGAAGCGCAGGGCGAGGAGCCCGGCGAGCAGGATCAGGACGCCGCCGGCGACCGCGACGTACGGCCAGCCGGTGTGGCCGAGGGCGGCGACCGTGGCCGAGGTGTCGCCCGTGGCCTGCGCGGCCTTCTCGTCGAGCGAGGAGCCGTCGGAGGCGCCGGCCAGGGAGGCGGCGGCGATGCCGGCGCCGGAGAGGGTGAGCAGGGCGGCGACGGCGACGCGGCCGGCCCCGCGGACGGCGAAGACGGCGACGAGGGCGGCGAGGCCCACTATGGCGAGGGCCGCGGGGACGCCGGTGACGTCGCTGCCCTTCGCGGTCAGCGGGAACGCGCCGCCGGCCACCGTGGCGGTGCCCTCCGACCAGCGCTGCCGGGTCGCGAGCAGCGTCACGGCCGCGCCGAGCGCACCGCACAGCAGGGCCACGGCGAGGCTCCGCCGGCCGGACCGGGCGGGTGCGGCGGCTTCGGAACGGGGGTGAGGTACGGCTGTCACGTACTCCACTATCGCCTGAACCCCGGGCGAACCGTCACCCGGGGTTCGTCACGGGCCCGCTCAGGCCCGGCCGAGCCGGTTGGCGGTGTGCACCGCGCGCAGCACGGCGGCGGCCTTGTTGCGGCACTCCTGGTCCTCGGCGACCGGGTCGGAGTCGGCGACGATGCCCGCGCCCGCCTGGACGTAGGCGGTGCCGTCCCGGAGCAGGGCGGTGCGGATCGCGATGGCGGTGTCGGAGTCGCCGGCGAAGTCGAGGTAGCCGACGCAGCCGCCGTACAGGCCGCGCCGGGAGGGCTCGAGCTCGTCGATGATCTGCATGGCGCGCGGCTTGGGGGCGCCGGACAGGGTGCCCGCCGGGAAGCACGCGGTCAGCACGTCGAACGCCGTGCGTCCCTCGGCGACTTTGCCGGTGACGGTCGACACGATGTGCATGACGTGCGAATAGCGCTCGACGGACATGAAGTCCACGACCTCGACCGAGCCGGGCTCGCAGACGCGGCCGAGGTCGTTGCGGCCGAGGTCGACGAGCATCAGGTGCTCGGCGCGCTCCTTGGGGTCGGCGAGCAGTTCCTCGGCGAGCGCCTGGTCCTCCTGCGGGGTGGCGCCGCGGTGCCGGGTGCCGGCGATGGGGTGGACCATCGCGCGCCCGTCCTCGACCTTGACCAGCGCCTCGGGGGACGAGCCGACGACGTCGAAGGCGCCCCCGTCCTCGAGGGGGAAGCGGAACAGGTACATGTACGGGGACGGGTTGGTGGCCCGCAGCACCCGGTACACGTCCAGCGCGCTCGCCGTGCACGGCGTCTCGAAGCGCTGCGAGGGGACGACCTGGAAGGCCTCGCCCGCGCGGATGCGCTCCTTGACGTCCTCGACGGCCCGCTGGAAGTCGGGGCCGCCCCAGCGGGCGGTGTACGCGGGCAGTTCGGAGGGCGGCAGGACGGCGGGCGGCTGGGCGACCGGGCGCGCGAGGTCCGCCTCCATGGCGTCCAGGCGGGCCACCGCGTCCGCGTGGGCCTCGTCGACGCCGGTGTCGAGGTCGTTGTGGTTGATCGCGTTGGCGATCAGCAGGACCGAGCCCTCCCAGTGGTCCATGACGGCGAGGTCGCTGGTGAGGAGCATGGTCAGCTCGGGCAGCCGCAGGTCGTCGTGGTCGCCGGGGCCGATCTTCTCCAGGCGGCGGACGATGTCGTAGCCGAGGTAGCCGACCATGCCGCCGGTGAAGGGCGGCATGCCCTCCTGGTGCGGGGTGTGCAGGGTCTGGATGGTCGCCCGCAGGGCGGCCAGCGGGTCGCCCTCGGCCGGGACGCCGACGGGCGGGGTGCCGAGCCAGTGGGCCTGTCCGTCCCGCGCGGTGAGCGTGGCGGCGCTGCGGACGCCCACGAAGGAGTAGCGGGACCAGGAGCGGCCGTTCTCGGCGGACTCCAGCAGGAAGGTGCCGGGGCGTTCGGCGGCGAGCTTGCGGTAGAGCGCGACCGGGGTGTCGCCGTCGGCGAGGAGCTTGCGCGTGACCGGGATGACGCGCCGGTCGGTGGCGAGCTTGCGGAAGGTCTCGAGGTCCATGGCGGCCGACCCTACTGATCCGTGCCCGGGGCGCCGGACCCGGCGTCCTCGACCAGCACGTCCTCGTCGAAGCAGGTGCGCGCGCCGGTGTGGCAGGCGGCGCCCACCTGGTCGACCTGGACCAGCACGGTGTCGGCGTCGCAGTCCAGGGCGACGGACTTCACCCACTGGAAGTGGCCCGAGGTGTCGCCCTTGACCCAGTACTCCCGGCGGCTGCGCGACCAGTAGGTGCAGCGGCCGGTGGTGAGCGTGCGGTGCAGTGCCTCGTCGTCCATCCAGCCGAGCATCAGCACCTCGCCGGTGTCGTACTGCTGGGCGATGGCGGGCAGGAGGCCGTCGTCGCTGCGCTTGAGGCGTGCGGCGATCTCCGGGTCGAGGCTGCTGGGCCGGGGTGTTCCGGTCGAACTGGTCATGGGTGCCATTGTGCCGCGCGGCAGAGGCGGTGACGGTCCGTGTCCACGGGACGGACCGCCGTGCGGACGTCCACCGGCCGCCGTGGACACCGGACGGACGGTGCCCGCTGGGCGGACGCGGTACGGGGTCGTAGGCTGACGGCATGTCGACCTTCGCCAAGCGTGAACGGCTCCTGCTCGCCGACCTCTTGGAAACCGTCGGACCGGACGCCGAGACCCTCTGCGAGGGCTGGCGGACCCGGGATCTGGCCGCGCACGTGGTGGTGCGCGAGCGCCGGCCGGACGCGGCGGGAGGCGCGCTGATCAAGCCGCTCGCCTCGCGTCTGGAGAAGGTGCAGGCCGAGTACGCGGCCAAGCCTTACCCGGAGCTGATCCAGCTGATCCGTACCGGCCCGCCGCGCTTCTCGCCCTTCCAGCTCAAGCAGATCGACGAGGCGGCCAACATCGTCGAGTTCTACGTGCACACCGAGGACGTACGGCGCGCCCAGCCGGACTGGAGCCCGCGCGAGCTGGACGCCGTGTTCCAGGACGCGCTGTGGTCACGTCTGGAGCGCACCGCGCGGCTGGTCGGGCGGGGTGTGCCGACCGGTCTGGTGCTGCGCCGCCCGGACGGCCAGACGGCGGTCGCGCACCGTGGCACGCCGGTGGTGACGGCGACCGGGGAGGCGTCTGAGCTGCTGATGTTCGTCTTCGGCCGGCAGAGCGCGGCCAAGGTGGAGCTGGACGGCGAGGAGGACGCGATCACCCGGCTGCACGAGTCCAGGCAACTGGGCATCTGAGTCCGGCAGACCGGGCATCCGCGAGAGAGGACGCGCCGTGATCAAGGTGGCGATGACCAGTGTGTTCGTGGACGACGTGGCCACCGCGCACGCCTTCTACACGGGGGTGCTGGGGTTCGAGACCCGGCTGCACATGGATCTGGGCGGCGGCACGCTGTTCGTCACGGTCGGGGCGCCCGAGGGTGCCCAGCCGGACCTGCAGCTGCTGCTGGAGCCCGGTGAGGGTCCCCTCGCGGAGCCGTACCGCAAGGGGCTGTACGAGGCGGGGCTCCCGTGCATCGTCTTCTCGGTGGACGATCTTCGCGCGGAGTACGACCGGCTGCGCGGGCTCGGCGTCCGGTTCACGCATCCGCCGCAGGAGCAGGGTCCGGTGCTGGCCGCGGTGTTCGACGACACGGTCGGCAACCTGGTCCAGCTCACCCAGCCGATCGGCTGAGTCTCAGCGCGGCAGTTCGGCGCGGCGCAGGGCGGGGACGCACAGGGCGACGACCCCGCCGAGACCGCTGACGACGGCGCTGGCCACGAACACCGGGCCGAGCCCCCAGGCGCCGATGGCGGCGGCCGCGAAGGGCATGCTCAGCGGGGCGAGGCCGAGGCTGACCAGGCTGGAGACGGCGGTGACCCGGCCGAGGCGTGCGGGATCGGCCTGGGTCTGCAGCAGGGCCCCGCACAGGGCACCGCTGAGTCCGGCGAGCAGTCCGATCAGCAGGGCGGTGCCGACGGCCGCCGCGAGGCCGGGCGCGTAGGCCAGGGCGCCGATGGCGACGGAGCCCGCGAGGACGGCGCAGGCGGCGACCAGTCCGGCGCGCGGCAGCCGTCCCCGGACGGTGAGCAGCAGCGAGGCGGCGCCCGCGCCGACGCCGAACCCGGCGAGCACCGAGCCCATGCCGGAGGCGCCCCAGCCGCGCTGGTGGGCGAGCAGGGTGAGGCCGACGTTGAGCGGGCCGACGAAGCCGAGGTCGCCGAGGGCGATGGTGATCATCAGCGGGGCCAGGACGCGGTGGCGGCGGACGTAGGCCAGTCCGCCCCTGAGGTCCTGCCAGGCGCTCGTCTCCTGGCCGGCGCGCCGGTCGTCCGCCGGCAGGTCCCTCACCCGGACGGAGTACAGCAGGGGCACCGAGACGGCGATGAGCAGTCCGGCGAGGGCGAAGGCGGCGGCCGCGCCGCCGACCGCCACGCCGAGGCCGCCGAGCGGTGCCCCGACGACGCTCGCGAACCGGATCGCGAGGCCCCGCATGCCCTGCACCCGGGCGAGCTGCGGCTTGCCGGTGATCCTGGCGGGGAGGGCGCCCACGGCGGGCATGAACACGGCGTCGACGGTGCCGAAGAGGAAGGCCAGCAGGGCGAGCGGCCACAGGCCGGGGCTGGTGACGAACAGCAGGGCGGCCACCGCGAGGACGGCGGCGCAGCGCACGGCGTCGCTGCCGATGACGACGCGGCGCGGGCCGAGCCGGTCGGCCAGCACTCCCCCGCCGAGCATGAGCAGGGCTCTGGGCAGCGCGCTGACCGACATCACGAGGCCGGCCTCGGCGGGGGTGCCGGACTGGACGGCGGCCCAGGACAGGGCGATGTAGTAGATGCTGTCGCCCAGCATGGAGGAGGTGTAGGCGCCGAGCCAGCGCAGCACGTTGGGGTCGCGGTGGGCGGGGCGGTCGTCGGTGGCGGGGGCCGGGGGTATGAGCGTGCCGGTCACGTGGGTGCCCTTCTCAGACGCGGAACGGGAAGCCGTACACGTGCAGCGCGACGTGCTCGCGCCGCAGGCCGTCGCCGGCGGCCTCGCGGTCACGGGCGAGGGCGTCGTACCGCTTGATCACGTCGAGCAGTTCGCGCTTCATCTCGGCGAGTTCGGCGGGGGTGAGGCGCAGCAGCGACTCGGAGTCGGAGGACGCCTCGTTCCAGTCGCGGCCCCAGGTCGCGCGCTGGTCGAGGTAGGTGCGGTACATCTCGGAGCGCTGTTCCTGGAAGAGCCGGGAGGCGGCCACGTGGGCGGCGGCCTTCTCGGGCGCGTCCCGGAAGTCCCGGTCGCGGATGGAGACGCCCTGGGTGGCCGGCTGCCACCAGCGTTCCCGGGCGTCGGCGCTGCGCGGCTCGGCCTTCTCGACGAGGCCGTGCTCGGCGAGCTTGCGCAGGTGGTAGCTGACGAGCGAGACCGCTTCGTCGACCTGTTCGGCGAGCTGGGACGCGGTGGCGGCCTCGGCGGCGAACAGCAGCCGGTAGAGCTTCATGCGCAGGGGGTGGGCCAGTGCCTTGAGGGTGCCCAGATCCGTGATCCGCCGCTGTTCTCCGCTTGCCATGCCCACGACCCTAATTGCGAAAGAAAAATTGCACAACAGATATTGCGCAACTTTCCTTTCGCATCTCCTGCGTCTCTCCGGGGCTGGGCACGAGAAGGCCCCGGCGCCCTCACGGGGCGGCCGGGGCCCTGGTCCCAGCGGGGCGTCAGCGCACCGGGTGACCCGCCTCCCGCAGCGTCTGCTTCACCTCGCCGATCCGCAGGTCGCCGAAGTGGAAGACGGAGGCGGCCAGGACCGCGTCCGCGCCCGCCTCGACGGCCGGCGGGAAGTCGGCCAGCCGGCCCGCGCCGCCGGAGGCGATCACCGGGACGGTGACGTGCTTGCGGACGGCCGCGATCATCTCCAGGTCGTAGCCGTCCTTGGTGCCGTCGGCGTCCATGGAGTTCAGCAGGATCTCCCCGGCGCCCAGCTCGGCGGCGCGGTGGGCCCACTCGACGGCGTCGATGCCGGTGCCCCTGCGGCCGCCGTGGGTGGTCACCTCGAAGGAGCCGGACTCGCCGCGGCGGGCGTCCACCGAAAGCACCAGCACCTGCCGGCCGAACCGCTCGGCGATCTCGCGGATCAGGTCGGGGCGCGCGATGGCCGCGGTGTTCACGCCGACCTTGTCGGCACCGGCCCGCAGCAGCCGGTCCACGTCCTCGGCCGTGCGGACGCCGCCGCCGACGGTCAGCGGGATGAACACCTGCTCGGCGGTGCGCCGCACCACGTCGTAGGTCGTCTCCCGGTTGCCCGAGGACGCGGTGATGTCCAGGAACGTCAGCTCGTCGGCGCCCTCGGCGTCGTACACCTTGGCCATCTCGACGGGGTCGCCCGCGTCGCGCAGGTTCTGGAAGTTGACGCCCTTGACGACCCGGCCGTTGTCCACGTCCAGGCAGGGGATGACTCGGACCGCCAGGGTCATCAGGTCACGGCTCCTCTGAATGCTTCTAGTTCCACTTCGACCAGGATGCGCGGGTCGACGAAGCCCTCCACGACCAGCAGGGTGGAGACCGGGCGCACGGAGTCGAAGATCTCCTTGTGGGCCCGGCCCGCCTCGTCGACGTCCCGCGTGTGGGTGAGGTACATCCTGGTGCGGAGCACCGACCCGGGGCCGAGCCCGAACTCCGCGATCGCCTCCAGGGCGCTGGTGAAGGCCACCTTGGCCTGCTCGTAGGGGTCGCCCTCCCCGTACAGCACGGTGCCCTTGAAGGACGTCGTGCCGGCCACCAGCACCCGGTCACCCGCCGCGACGGCGCGCGCGAATCCGAAGCTCTCTTCCCAGGGACTTCCGCTCTGCACGCGCCGTACGGCTCCGGACGTCATGACGACACAGCCTCCAAGGCCTCTTCCAGGGTGAACGCCTTCGCGTACAGGGCCTTCCCGACGATGGAGCCCTCGACACCGAGGGGTACCAGTTCGGCGATCGCGCGGAGGTCGTCCAGCGACGACACGCCGCCGGAGGCCACGACCGGCCGGTCCGTGGCCGCGCAGACGTTGCGCAGCAGTTCCAGGTTCGGGCCCTGGAGGGTGCCGTCCTTGGCGATGTCGGTGACGACGTAGCGGGCGCAGCCCTCCTTGTCGAGGCGCGCCAGCGTCTCGTAGAGGTCGCCGCCGTCGCGGGTCCAGCCACGGCCGCGCAGGGTGGTGCCGCGCACGTCCAGGCCGACGGCGATCTTGTCGCCGTGCTCGGCGATGACCTTGGCGACCCACTCGGGGGTCTCCAGGGCGGCGGTGCCGAGGTTCACCCGGGTGCAGCCGGTGGCGAGGGCGGCGGCGAGGGTGTCGTCGTCGCGGATGCCGCCGGACAGCTCCACCTTGATGTCCATCGCCCTGGCGACCTCGGCGATCAGCTCCCGGTTGTCGCCCGTGCCGAAGGCGGCGTCGAGGTCGACCAGGTGCAGCCACTCGGCGCCGGAGCGCTGCCAGGCGAGGGCGGCCTCCAGCGGGGAGCCGTAGGACGTCTCGGTCCCGGACTCGCCGTGCACGAGGCGGACGGCCTGGCCGTCACGGACGTCGACGGCGGGGAGGAGTTCGAGCTTGGCCATGGTCTACAGGGTTCCGATCCAGTTGGTGAGGAGCTGGGCTCCGGCGTCGCCGGACTTCTCGGGGTGGAACTGGGTGGCCCACAGGGCGCCGTTCTCCACGGCCGCTACGAACGGCTCGCCGTGCGTCGACCAGGTGACCTTGGGGCTCTCGATCAGCGGGTTGTGGGTCTCCAGGGACCAGTCGTGGACCGCGTAGGAATGCACGAAGTAGAAGCGGGCCTCCGGGTCGAGGCCCGCGAACAGCAGGGAGCCGGCCGGGGCCGTCACGGTGTTCCAGCCCATGTGCGGGACGACGTCGGCCTTGAGCGGCGCGACGGTGCCGGGCCACTCGTCCAGGCCCTCGGCCTCGACGCCGTGTTCGATGCCGCGGGCGAACAGGATCTGCATGCCGACGCAGATGCCCATCACCGGGCGGCCGCCGGACAGCCGCCGGTCGACGACCCAGTCGCCGCGGGCGGCGCGCAGCCCCTGCATGCAGGCCGCGAAGGCGCCGACGCCGGGCACCAGCAGGCCGTCGGCGTTCATCGCCCGGTCGAAGTCACGGGTGATCTCCACGTCGGCGCCTACGCGCGCGAGGGCGCGCTCGGCGGACCGGACGTTGCCGAAGCCGTAGTCGAAGACGACCACCTTCTTCGCAGCGCTCAATTCCACACCTCCAGCCGCATGACGCCCGCCACGAGGCACATGGCGGCGCCGATCGAGAGCAGCACGACGAGACTCGTGGGCATCTTCTGCTTGACGAAGGAGATAATGCCGCCGACGAGGAAGAGGCCGACGACGATCAGGAGGGTCGAGAGACCGTTCATGGATTTACAGCGCGCCCTTCGTGGACGGGAGGATGCCGGCCGCGCGCGGGTCGCGCTCGCTGGCGTAGCGGAGCGCCCGGGCGAGCGCCTTGAACTGGCACTCCACGATGTGGTGCGCGTTGCGGCCGTACGGCACGTGGACGTGCAGCGCGACCTGGGCCTGGGCGACGAAGGACTCCAGGATGTGCCGGGTCATGGTGGTGTCGTACTCGCCGATCATCGGCGCCATGTTCTCGGGCTCGGTGTGCACGAGGTAGGGGCGGCCGGACAGGTCGACGGTGACCTGGGCGAGGGACTCGTCCAGCGGGACCGTGCAGTTGCCGAAGCGGTAGATGCCCACCTTGTCGCCGAGCGCCTGCTTGAAGGCGGCGCCGAGCGCGAGGGCGGTGTCCTCGATGGTGTGGTGGGAGTCGATGTGCAGGTCGCCGTCGGTCTTCACGGTCAGGTCGAACAGACCGTGCCGGCCGAGCTGGTCGAGCATGTGGTCGTAGAAGCCGACCCCGGTCTTGATGTCGGTCCGCCCGGTGCCGTCGAGGTCTATCTCGACCAGGACCGAGGTCTCCTTGGTGGTGCGCTCGATTCGTCCGACGCGGACATCGCGAGTCATGCCTCAAGCTCCTTCTTCAAGTCCCGTACCGCGTCGAGGAACGCGTCGTTCTCCGCCGGGGTGCCGGCGGACACCCGCAGCCACCCCGGTACGCCGTTGTCCCGGACCAGGACACCCCGGTCGAGGATCTTCTGCCAGGCCCCGTGCGTGTCGTCGAACCGGCCGAACTGCACGAAGTTGGCGTCGGACTCGACGACGTCGTAGCCGGTCGCGCGCAGCTCGGCGACCAGCCGGTCCCGCTCGGACTTGAGCTGCTCGACGTATCCCAGCAGCGTGTCGGTGTGCTCCAGGGCGGCCAGCGCGGTCGCCTGGGTGATCGCCGACAGGTGGTACGGCAGCCGTACGAGCTGGACGGCGTCCACGACCGCCGGGTCGGCGGCGAGGTAGCCGAGGCGGAGTCCGGCGGCGCCGAACGCCTTCGACATGGTGCGGGAGACGACCAGGTGCGGCCGGCCGGCCAGCAGCGGCAGCAGCGAGTCGCCGTGGCTGAACTCGACGTACGCCTCGTCCACGACCACCATCGACGGCTTGGCCGCCTGGGCCGCCTCGTAGAGCGCGAGGACCGTCTCCGGCGGGACCGCGTTGCCGGTGGGGTTGTTGGGGGTGGTGATGAACACGACGTCGGGGCGGTGCTCGGCGATGGCCCGCTCGGCGGCGGCGAGGTCGATCGTGAAGTCCTCGGCGCGCGGGCCGGAGATCCAGCCGGTGCCGGTGCCGCGCGCGATGAGCGCGTGCATGGAGTACGACGGCTCGAAGCCGATCGCCGTGCGGCCGGGGCCGCCGAAGGTCTGCAGCAGCTGCTGGATGACCTCGTTGGAGCCGTTCGCCGCCCACACGTTCTCGACGCCGAGCGGGTGCTTGCCGGTGCGGGTCAGGTACCTGGCCAGCTCGGTGCGGAGCTGGACCGCGTCCCGGTCGGGGTAGCGGTTCAGGTCGCGGGCGGCCTCACGGACCCGCTCGGTGATCCGCTCGACCAGCGGCTCGGGCAGCGGGTAGGGGTTCTCGTTGGTGTTCAGCCGTACGGGTACGTCGAGCTGGGGCGCGCCGTAGGGGGACTTGCCGCGCAGCTCGTCCCGGACGGGAAGATCGTCGATGCCTGTCACTTGCCTTCCGGAACCTTCCAGCCGAAACGAGCCTTGATCGCCGCGCCGTGCGCGGGCAGGTCCTCCGCCTCCGCGAGCGTCACCACGTGGTGCGCGACGTCGGCCAGCGCGTCCTTCGTGTAGTCGACGATGTGGATGCCGCGCAGGAAGGACTGGACGGACAGGCCGGAGGAGTGGCAGGCGCAGCCGCCGGTGGGCAGGACGTGGTTGGAGCCGGCCGCGTAGTCGCCGAGCGAGACCGGCGCCCAGGGGCCGATGAAGATCGCGCCCGCGTTCCGCACCCGGTCGGCGACCGCGGCGGCGTCGGCGGTCTGGATCTCCAGGTGCTCGGCGCCGTAGGCGTCGACCACCCGCAGGCCCTCCTCGACGCCGTCGACCAGGACGATCGCGGACTGCCTGCCCGCGAGGGCGGGACGGATGCGGTCCTCGATGTGCTTGGTGGCCGCGACCTGCGGCTCCAGCTCCTTCTCCACCGCGTCGGCCAGCTCGACCGAGTCGGTGACCAGGACGGCCGCCGCGAGCGGGTCGTGCTCGGCCTGGCTGATCAGGTCCGCGGCCACGTGCGCCGGGTCGGCGGTGTCGTCCGCGAGGACCGCGATCTCGGTGGGTCCGGCCTCGGCGTCGATGCCGATCTTGCCGGTGAAGTAGCGCTTGGCGGCGGCCACCCAGATGTTGCCCGGCCCGGTGACCATGTTGGCGGGCGGGCAGGACTCGGTGCCGTGGGCGAACATGGCGACGGCGGTGGCGCCGCCGGCCGCGTAGACCTCGTCCACGCCGAGCAGGGCGCAGGCGGCGAGGATCGTCGGGTGCGGCAGCCCGCCGAACTCGGCCTGGGCCGGGGAGGCGAGCGCGATGGAGGGGACCCCGGCCTCCTGGGCCGGCACCACGTTCATGATCACGGACGAGGGGTAGACGGACCGGCCCCCGGGCGCGTAGAGCCCGACCCGCTCGACCGGCACCCACTTCTCGGTCACGGAGCCGCCGGGCACGACCTGGGTGGTGTGCGTGGTGCGGCGCTGCGCGCGGTGGACCATGCGGGCCCGCCGGATCGACTCCTCCAGGGCAGCGCGCACGGCCGGGTCGAGGGCCGCGAGCGCGTCGGTGAGCGCCCGGGCGGGCACCCGCACCGATTCCAGCCGCACTCCGTCGAACTTCTCGGCGAAGTCGATCAGCGCCGCGTCGCCACGATGATGCACGGCCTCGCAGATCGGACGCACCTTCTCCAGGGCGGCCTGAACGTCGAAGTCGGCTCGGGGCAGCAGGTCGCGCAGGGCGGGTCCCTCGGGAAGGGCGTCGCCGCGCAGATCGATTCGGGAGATCACAGGGTCAATTCTCTCAGACCGGCATCGGGAGCCGTCCGCGCGTATCAATGGCTGATACAGAACGTGGCCGGAATTCGGAAGATCGCCTTCACCCCGGGTGTTCCGGGCGTCACACAACGGGCATGACCTGCTGTACGACGCAGGTGACTCACGAGTGGACAGGAAGAAGGACCGAGCGGTGACCGAGGGGGCCGGCCTCCACGCCGGGGACCTGCCGGACGACCTGACCGCGGCCGAGGCGGGCATGTGGCAGGCCTTCCGCAACGGCAGCGTGTACGACCTGAGCAGCGGGGACGCCGTCGTCGACGATCCGCACGGCGGGCATCCCTGGGGGCCCGAGCGGAGCGTCAGGGCGCGGATGGTGTGCTGGCTGCTGCTGGACGGGCCGCCCGCGCTCGCGGGCCGGGTGTCCTCGCTGAAGCTCGCCGGGGTGCGCGTGACCGGCACGCTGGACCTGGCGGGCGGCACGGTCACGCCGTACGTGGAGCTGCGCGGCTGCCGCTTCGACGACCAGGTGCTGCTGCCCGAGGCCCGGTTCACCACCCTGCGCCTGGTCGACTGCGCGGTGCCGCGCCTGGAGGCGGCCCGGGTGCACACCGAGGGCGATCTGCACCTGCCGCGCTGCCGGGTCCCGCTCGGGATCCGGCTCACCGACGCCCACATCGGCACGGACCTGCTGCTCAACCAGGCGATCGTGCACCAGGACCGCAGCGGCCGCTCGATCGCGGCGGACGGCATGACCGTGGGCCAGGACCTCCAGGCGGAGCTGCTGGAGTCGCACGGCGAGCTGAGCCTGCGCAGCGCCAAGGTGGGCGTCTCGCTGAGCCTGCGGGGAGCGAGACTGGCCAACCCCTACGCGCGCCTCGCCCTGAACGCCCCCCAGCTCACGGTGGAGCGCACCCTGTACCTGACCCCGGCCGGTGTGGGCAGCCCGCTGCTGAGTGGCACCACCCCCGCGCGCGGGACGCGGATCCAGCGGTTCGAGTGCCAGGGCGGGGTGCGGCTGGACGACGGGCGGTTCGGGGACGCCATCGACCTGGACCGGGCCCGGTTCGACCTGACCGACGACCAGGTGCTGTCGCTGCGCCGGGTGCAGACGCCGGAGCTGCGCTTCCTCGGGGACGCCCCGCAGCGGGGCCAGGTGCTGCTGTCCGGCGCGCGGGTGGTGAACCTGGTGGACCGCGCGGGCAGCTGGCCGGGCCCCGGCCGGCTGCACATGGGCGGCTTCGCCTACGAGAACCTGGTACCGCGCGGGCCGTTCCCGCTGGTCCGGCGCCTGGACTGGGTGACGGCCGCGACCGCCGAGTACAACCCGGAGCCGTACGAGCGGCTGGCCGCGGTGCTGCGGGCGGCCGGGGAGGACGAGGACGCCCGGGAGGTGCTGCTCGCCAAGCAGCGCCGGCGCCGCGAGACGCTGCCACCGGCCGCCAAGACCTGGGGGTACGTCCAGGACCTGGCGGTGGCGTACGGGTACCGGCCCGGTCGCGCCGCGGTGTGGATGGCGGTGCTGTGGGCGGCGGGCACGCTGCTCTTCGCGCACGCCGACCATCCGCCGGTGAACCCCGGCGGGCATCCGTCCTGGAGCCCCGCGCTGTTCACCCTCGACCTCCTGCTGCCGGTGGTGGACCTGGGCCAGGCCGGCCAGTGGGAGCTGCACGGGGGCTGGCAGTGGCTGGCGGCGGCGATGGTGATGGTGGGCTGGGTGCTGGCCACGACGGTGGCCGCCGGGGCGACCCGGCTGCTGCGCCGCGGCTGACACCGGGGCCGGTGGCTGCCATCGGGGGCCGGCGGCTGACGTCGGGGGCCGGCGTCCGGGGGCGGCCGTTGCCGGAGATTGGTTGAACAGTCACCTTTTACTCGCCCTTGACCACCGTGCGTACAACTTTCCATTACTTGCCCCGGCCCTCTGGCGCCGCCCCGACCAGCGGACTTTCAATGGTCGACACCATGGTTCTGCTGCCGGCGTTCCTCCGCCCCACCCGGACGACACGACGCGCCTCCCGCCCCGCCGCTTCGCCGGCCGGCTTCGAGGCCGTCCTGGACGCGCCCGACGAGCACCTCTCCCCCGCCCTGGTCGCGGCCGGGCGGGGCGAGTACGGCGCCGCCTCCGCCCTGCTCGCCGCCACCCGCGCGACGGCCGCCTGGGAGGACCGCGACCGGTTCGCCAGACGGCTCGCCTCCTTCGCCCGCTCGCGCCCCGAGTGGTTCGAGGAGTGGCGCGCGGACAGCCCGCACGACCCCGACGTGGCCCTCGTCGGCGCCCAGCTCGCGGTGGACCGGGCCTGGCCCTCGCCGGCCCGCGCCGAGCTGCTGCGCGAGGTCAGCCCGCTGATCACGGCCGCCGCCCGGGCCGACGACCGCGACCCGGTGCCGTGGCGGATCGCGCTGGACCACGCGCGCGGCTCCCGGGCCGGGCACCGGTACTTCGAGGAGCTGTGGGAGGCGGCGGTCCGGCGGGCCCCGCACCACTACGGGTGCCACGTGGCCGCCCTGCGCTACCTGGGCGCCTGCTGGCACGGCTCCCACTCGGCCTGCTTCGACTTCGCCGACCTGGCCGCGCAGGACGCCCCCGCCGGCTCCCTGGTGCAGGCGCTGCCGGCCCGCGCCGCCTTCGGCTACCTCGTCGACGGCTGCGGACCCGAGGTGCCGCGCGAGCGGCTGGAGGCGGCGGCCGACCGGGCCGTCGCGCTCTCCGGGCGCTTCCCGGCGGCCGTCCCCCGGCCCGCCGATTTCCGCAACAAGCTGCTCTACGTCCTGGTCCGGCTGGAACGCTGGGACGAGGCCCGCGCCCAGCTCCCCCTGATCGGCCCGTACGCCACCTCCTTCCCGTGGGACCGGTTCTCGGACGACCCTCTGGGCCACTTCCTGCGGCTGCGCGACGCGCTCCTCGCGGAGGCGCCCGGACCCGTGCTCGGCGAGCTCGTCGCGGCGCCTCCGCGACCGCGAACCGAGCACCGTCGCCGGGCCGCCGTCCACGACCATTAGGCTGGGGCGCCGTGACCATCGCCCGCCTGCCCCTCTTCCCGCTGAACTCGGCGCTGTTCCCCGGGCTCGTGCTGCCCCTGAACATCTTCGAGGAGCGGTATCGCGCCATGATGCGCGAACTGCTGAAGACCCCCGAGGACGAACCGCGCCGGTTCGCCGTCGTGGCGATCCGCGACGGCCACGAGGTGGCACCGGCCGCCCCCGGCATGCCGGACCAGACCGCGCGGCCCGAGCGCGGCCCGGCCGCCGGCTTCGGCCCCGACCCGCTGAAGTCCTTCCACGGGGTGGGCTGCATCGCGGACGCGGCGACCGTCCGGGAGCGCGCCGACGGCACCTTCGAGGTCCTGGCCACCGGCACCACGCGGGTGCGGCTGCTGTCCGTGGACGCCTCGGGCCCGTTCCTGACCGCCGAGCTGGAGGAGCTCACGGAGGACCCGGGCGAGGAGGCGGGCGCCCTGGCGGAGGGCGTGCTGCGCGCGTTCCGCCAGTACCAGAAGCGCCTCGCGGGCGCCCGCGAGCGCTCGCTCAGCACCGGCGCGGAGCTTCCGGACGACCCCTCGGTGGTGTCCTACCTGGTGGCGGCGGCGATGGTGCTGGACACCCCGACGAAGCAGCGGCTGCTGCAGGCGCCGGACACCGCCTCCCGGCTGCGCGACGAGCTGAAACTCCTTCGCTCCGAGACGTCCATCATCCGTAGTCTGCCGTCGCTGCCCGCGTTCGAGCTGACGCGGACGCCGACCAGCCAGAACTGAGCGCACGCGCGCGCCCGCACCGGGCGCGTGCTCCGAGCGAACCGAGGCCGACGCACCCGATGGCGAAGAAGTCCAAGAAGCAGCAGTCCGGCGGCACGCCCGCCACGGTGGCCCTGACGGCGGCGGGCGTGGCGTACACGGTCCACTCCTACGACCACGACCCCTCCCACCCGTCCTACGGGGAGGAGGCGGCCGAGGCGATGGGCGTCTCCCCCGACCGCGTCTTCAAGACCCTGGTGGCCGACGTGGACGGCACCCTGACCGTCGCGGTGGTGCCGGTCTCGGGCTCGCTGGACCTGAAGGCGCTGGCCGCCGCGGTGGGCGGCAAGCGGGCCACCATGGCCGACCCCACGCTCGCCGAACGCACCACCGGCTACGTGCGCGGCGGCATCTCCCCGCTGGGCCAGCGCAAGCGGCTCCCCACGGTCCTGGACGACTCGGCCACGGCCCACCCGACGATCTGCGTCTCGGCGGGACGCAGGGGCCTTGAGGTCGAACTGACACCCGCAGACCTGGCAAAACTGACCGCCGCCGTACTGGCCCCTGTGGGCCGTGGCTGAGCGGCCGGGGGCCGGAACGTCCGACCTGGGCACGGCGCCCGGCCGAGGCTGAGGCGCCGGCCAGGGGCAGGGCGTCGGCCGGGGCTGAGCCGCCCCGGGGCCGCGGCGGCCGACCTGGGCACGGCGCCCGGCCGAGGTTAGGGGCCGGGCAAGGGCAGGCGTAGGCCGGGGCTGAGCCGCCCCGGGGCCGGGGCGACCGACCGGGGCACGGCGCCCGACTCAGGCGCGGGGGCCGACCCCGGACGCGGGGGCCGACCCAGGCACGGGGGCCGACCGGGGGCAGGGCTGAGCGTCGGCCTCGGCCAAGGCTGAGGGCCCCCGGAGTGCGGCGGCCGACATGGGCAGCGGCGACCCGCCGAGACTCGGGGACCGGCCGGGGCGCGGGGCCGGCCAGGGCAGGCCGGCCGCGTCGGCCGGGGCCGAGCAGCGCGGGGCCGGGACGCCGACCTGGGCACGGTGCCCGGCCGGGGAACGGGGACCGACCGGGGCGCGGGGCCGGCCAGGGCAGGCCGGCCGCGTCGGCCAGGGCCGAGCAGCGCGGGGCCGGGACGCCGATCTGGGCACGGTGCCCGGCCGGGGACCGGGGACCGATCGAGGCGCGGGGGCCGACCGGGGCAGGGCGGGCGGCCGCGTCGGCCAGGGCTGAGCGGACACGGGGCGCAGCGCCGGCCCGAGCACGGCACCAACCAGAGCCCGGCGCCGGCAAGAGCGCGGCGCCGGACCGAGCGCTGTGCCGGCCGGTCAGCCGGCGTGGGGTGGCGTCTGGACGCCGGTGTAGGGGACCTCGGGGTCTCGGGGGCCGAACAGGGCGGTGAGTCCCAGATGGACCAGCAGCCCGGCCAGCGGCCAGGCGAGCAGCGCGCCCTTCGCGCCCAGCTTGAGCGGGGCGGAGAAGGTGACCCCCTTGCCGACCGCCCTCGCGTGGGCGATCACGTCGGACGTGGGGCCCAGCCACACGCCCAGACGCCACGCCAGCACGGCCCCGAGCAGACCGCCGAGCCCGAGCGCGACCACCAGCGGCACGCCCCCGCGCCGCCGCAGCAGGAACACCACGGCCGCGCTGACCGCGCCGAAGGCCAGGCTCAGCAGCGTGAACGTGCCGTCCACACCGATCGCCTGCTCGCCCTCGGTGTCCTTGAGGTAGACCACCCAGCTCTTGTCGACCTGGTCCCCGACCAACGGCACGTGCGGCGCCAGCCACCACCACAGCAGGCCCAGCAGCACCCCGCTCAGCGCCACGGCGAGCGTGATCAGGACGGCCTCGCGCACTTCTGTCTTCATACCGGGGCCGTCCTGTTCGTACGGGCCCGCGACCGGCGCCCCGGCGGGCGGCGGGGCCTGCCGGACCTGATGCGGGGAGTCGTCGTGCGGCGGCGGTGGCGGAGTCAGCGGTGCGGTCACCCTGACATCGTGCCAGGTCGTGCTGTGGGCCGCGTCACCGGACGGCGGCCCGGCGGTAGGCCCAGGTGGCGACGGCCAGCGAGACCACCCCGACACCCGCGCACACCGCCAGGTCGACGAGGACGACCGCCCAGTCGGGGTGTGCCCCGAAGGTCCGGGCGTACGCCTCCACACCGTAGGTCGACGGCAGCAGGTCCCGGGCCAGCCGGATCGGCTCCGGCATCCGGTCGGCCGGCAGCACGCCCAGCAGCAGCGCCGCCGACATGCCGAGCTGCCCGAGCAGCGTGGCCAGCTCGGGGCGCGGCGCCAGCAACCCGCAGGCGGCGCCGAGCCCGGAGAGGGCGGCTCCGGCGAGCGGGATCACGGCCAGCAGGATCCACAGGTTGGACAGCGGCAGCCCGAACAGCGCGCACCCGAAGACGGCCGTCACCAGGGTCCCCGGCACGGTGAAGGAGGCGTAGGCGGCAGCCGCGCCCAGCACCACCGCCGCGGGCGGCACGGGCAGCGTGGCGTAGTGGTCGAGGCCGCCGCTGGCCCGCAGCTGCCCGAAGTACTGCGACAGCAGGTTCAGCGCGACGTACGCGACGACGAGCACCGAGGAGCCCGCCACCACGGACTGCGCCTCGCCGCCGCTGTCGACGACACCGCGCATCATCACGGCGATGCCGACGGACTGGAAGGTCGCCACGAACAGCAGCGGGATGCGCGCCACCCGGGCGCGGGACAGCTGGGCCCGGTACACGGCCACCAGGGACGGCCACAGCCGCGCGGGCGGCCCGAGCTCGGCCGCGCGCCGGGCCGGTTCCGGCACCGTCCGGGCCCCGCCCGGCAGAATCTCCGCGGGTACGACACTCACGACGCCCTGCTCCTCTTCCCTACGGCGGCCCGGCCGCCGTCCCACAGGGACCATACGGGTGCGAAGTCCACCGCGCTCACGTCCGCCTTCACGCCTTCACCAGCCCCTGCCGCGCCGCCCCGCCCAGGGCCAGGTACACGTCCTCCAGGCTGGGTGTGGCGAGCGTGAAGTCGTCCAGGGCGGCGAACGCGGCTCCGCCGGTGACGGTGGCGACGGCGGCCCTGGCCTCCTCGGGGGCGAGCCGGAGCGTCCAGCGGCGCCCGGACTCCGCCGCCCGCTCGCGCAGCACGGCGACCTCCGGCACCTCCAGGGGTGCCCGCTCCCGCCAGACCAGCTCCACCCGCACCTCTCCGGCGACCTGTTCCTTCAGGCCGGCCGGGGTGTCGCAGGCGATGACCCGCCCCTGGTCCAGGACCGCCACCCGGTCGAGGACCGTCTCGGCCTCGATGACGTTGTGCGTGACCAGCAGCACGGTCGTGCCGTGCTCGGCCCGCCGCCGGTCCACGGCCGCCCACACCGCACGCCGGGCCACCGGGTCCATGCCGGTGGTCGGCTCGTCGAGGACCAGCAGTGGCCGCTCGCCGACGAGGGCGGCGGCGAAGCAGGCGAGGCGCCGCTGGCCGCCGGACAGCTTCTTCAGCGCCCGCCCGGCGAGCGGGGTGAGCCCCAGTTCCTCCAGTACGGCGTCCCGCTCGGCCCGCGCCCGCCGTACGTCCAGGCCGCGCAGGCGCCCGGTGGTCTCGGCGGCGAGGGCGACGGTCAGCTCGTCCAGGGCGGAGGACTCCTGCCCCAGGTAGGCGAGGAGCCGTGCGGCCCGCTCGGGGTGCCGGACGATGTCGTGCCCGAGGATCTCGACACTGCCGGTGTCCGGCCGCAGCAGGCCGGTGAGCTGCCTGACGAGGGTGGACTTGCCGGCGCCGTTCGGGCCGAGCAGCCCGAAGATCTCCCCGGACCGTACGTCCAGGTCCACGGCGTCGGTGGCCCGCACCTCGGGCGTGGCAGGCACCCCGCGCCGGCCCTTCACGGGCGGATAGGTCTTGCCGAGCCCGCGCACGCGTAGGACCTCGTCATGCCGAAGTGCCGGTGCCGCGCGCGTACTCACAAGGGACGAGACTACGGGGTCCGCGCCCTTTACTCGCCTTTGGGGGCGGCCACGCGGATCTCAGTCGGCGGCGGGCGCGTGCTGTTCCGCGGCCGCCGGCACGTCGACCTCACGCCAGAAGCCCGCCCGGATGGCGTAACGGTCGTGCTCGTCGATCTGGTCGTCCTTGTGGGCGAGCAGCCCGAAGCGGGCCGCGTACCGCAGCAGCTCGCCGTCGATGCGGTGCGGGATGCGCGGGTACATCGTGGACAGCCGCTGCACATGGGTCTGGTCGCCGAGCCGGGCCGTCCACCGGCGGGCGAAGACCTGTCCCACCTCGTAGGGGTCGCCGCCGACGGTGGTGATGTCCTCCTCCCGGTCGGCCCACCGCTGCTCGGCGGTGGTCAGCTGGGCCAGTGTGGGCATCGAGGCGATCTCGGGCGGTTCGGCGACGGTGCCCGGCCGGTCCACCCAGCCTTTGTCGGAGGACCAGCGCAGGGTCGCGGTGGTCGGGTGCTGCGCGGCGGCCTGCGGCGCCCCGGGGGCGCGCAGCGCGGCGAGGTCCTTGGGGGTGGGGACGCCCTTGGCGGCGGGGACCCGCTCCTGGACGCCGTTCTCCCGCCCGGCGGCCGGGGCGTGGCCGCCCTCCTCGGCGGGGTGGTCGCCCGCGGGTGCCGGGGCGGACTCGGGCAGGGGGGCGGAGAGGATCGCGGCGATCTCGGGCCGGGGCGCCGGCTGCGGGGCGCAGACGCCGGTCAGCTCCTTGGCGCGGACCGCCTGGGTGATCCAGGCCCGGTCCAGCACGCGCCGCTCGTCGGCCTCGGCGACCAGGTCCTCGGACTGGTTGTAGTCACCGTCGGCGGCCTGCACGGCCCACAGGTGGACGGCGACGCCGTGTTCCTTGGCGGCCATCATGCCGGGCAGCAGGTCGCCGTCGCCGGTGACGAGGACGACGTCCGAGCAGGCGCGGTTGCGGGCCAGTTCGGTCAGCTCGGCGTGCATGGCGGCGTCCACGCCCTTCTGCGCCCAGCGTCCGTCGCTGCGGGTGAGGGCGCCGAGGCGGACGGTGACGCGGGGCATGACACGCAGCCGGCGATGCTCCGGCTGGGGGACCCGGTCGGGGGCGCCGTCGAACCAGTAGATGCGCAGCAGCGGGCGCTCGGTCTCGGCCTCCGCGCGCTCGCGCAGCCCCTGGATCAGCGCCGCGTGGTCGACGGTGATGCGGGACCGGGAGGGCTCGCCGGCGAGGAGGCTGGCGGCGGCACCCAGCAGATATCCGGCGTCCACCAGGACGATGCAGCGGTCCACGCGACTCACCCTCTTCCCGGGAGGTTTTGCTTCGGACTTCCTTCGAGTCTGCCCGACCCCGCGGGGGTTAACGGCCCGAACTCGATCTTCGGCGTGGCGTTTGCGGCTCCCGCGCGCCCACCACCCCTGTCACACACGGTAATTATCCGACATGCGCGCGTTGTCGGCATATGTGAATCTGAAGCCGGCCCTGGCCCCTAGATCCCCTTCAGGAGGCAGATCACCATGGCCAAGAACAAGAACCGCAAGCAGTCCGGCCCCCAGAACCGCGCTCCGCAGAGCGAGCACGGCCAGGAGCGCGCGCAGCGACCGGCGGAGGACCACGAGTCCTCGATGGCGCACGTGCCGGGCAGCCCGTCGGATGTTGCTCGTAAGAAGCAGAAGAGCTTCGGCCACAACTAAAGAGGGCTCCGCCAAGGAGCTCCGCGCACCGGGCAGTTGCCGCCCGGGCACGCAGAAGGGGCGCATCCCTGCCGGGTGCGCCCCTTCTCGCCGCATCGGCTCAGCCGGCCAGGCAGGACGGGCCGAGCAGCACCTTCAGGTCGCCGAACAGTGCCGGGTCGGGCTTGACGCGGTGCCGGTCGAGGCGGAGCACGGTGGTCTTGCGGGGGCCCTGGAGCTTGATGCGGACCTCGCTGTCGCCCTTGTGGTGGCTGAGGATCTCGCCGAGGCGGCTGACCATGGGCGGGGTGACCCGGGTGGCCGGGATGGTGAGGATCACGGGCGCGTTGGTGCCGGCGTTGGAGAGGTCGGGGACCATGAGCTCCATGGCGACGAGCCGCGGCACGTCCTCCCGCTTGTCGAGGCGGCCCTTGACGAACACCACCGCGTCCTCGACGAGTTGGGTGGAGATGAGCTGGTAGGTCGCCGGGAAGAACATGCACTCGATGGAGCCGGCGAGGTCCTCGACGGTCGCGATCGCCCAGGCGTTGCCCTGCTTGGTCATCTTGCGCTGGAGACCGGAGATGATGCCGCCGATGGTGACGACCGCGCCGTCGGCGTGCTCGCCGCCGGTGAGCTGGGAGATGCCCGCGTCGGCCTTGTCGGCGAGGACGTGCTCCAGGCCGAAGAGCGGGTGGTCGGAGACGTAGAGACCGAGCATCTCCCGCTCCTGGGCGAGCAGATAGGTCTTGTCCCACTCGTCCGTGGTGAACTCCACGTCGAGTCCGAAGCCGGGCTCGCTGCCGGTGTCCTCGCCCATGCCGCCGAAGAGGTCGAACTGCCCCTCGGCCTCCTTGCGCTTGACCGCGACGACGTTGTCGATCATCGGCTCGTACTGGGCGGTGAGTCCCTTGCGGGTGTGGCCCATCTCGTCGAAGGCGCCGGCCTTGATCAGTGATTCCGTGGTGCGCTTGTTGCAGACGACGGCGTCGACCTTGTCGAGGTAGTCGGGGAAGGAGGCGTACTTCCCCTTGGCCTTGCGGCACTTGATGATCGACTCGACGACGTTGGTGCCGACGTTGCGCACGGCGGAGAGGCCGAAGAGGATCACGTCGTCGCCCTGGGCGGCGAAGTTGGACTCGGACTCGTTCACGTTCGGCGGGAGCACCTTGATGCCCATGCGGCGGCACTCGTTGAGGTAGACCGCGGACTTGTCCTTGTCGTCCTTGACGGAGGTCAGCAGGGCGGCCATGTACTCGGCGGGGTAGTTCGCCTTGAGGTAGGCGGTCCAGTAGGAGACCAGGCCGTACGCGGCGGAGTGCGCCTTGTTGAACGCGTAGCCGGCGAACGGGACCAGCACGTCCCACAGGGCCTGGATGGCCTCGTCGCTGTATCCCTTCTTGCGCGCGCCCGCCTGGAAGAGCACGAAGTTCTTCGCCAGTTCCTCGGGCTTCTTCTTGCCCATCACGCGGCGCAGGATGTCGGCCTCGCCGAGCGAGTAGCCCGCGATGATCTGGGCGGCCTTCTGCACCTGCTCCTGGTAGACGATCAGGCCGTAGGTGACGGCGAGGACCTCTTCCAGGGGCTCCGCCAGCTCCTTGTGGATCGGGGTGATCTCCTGGAGCTTGTTCTTGCGCAGCGCGTAGTTGGTGTGCGAGTCCATGCCCATCGGGCCCGGACGGTAGAGCGCGGAGACGGCGGAGATGTCCTCGAAGTTGTCGGGCTTCATCAGCCGCAGCAGCGAGCGCATGGGGCCGCCGTCGAACTGGAAGACGCCGAGGGTGTCGCCGCGCTGGAGGAGCTCGAAGGTCTTGGGGTCGTCGAGCGGCAGGGACAGCAGGTCGATGTCGAGGCCCTTGTTGGCCTTCACCATCTTGACCGCGTCGTCCATGATCGTGAGGTTGCGCAGGCCCAGGAAGTCCATCTTCAGCAGGCCGAGCGACTCGCAGCTCGGATAGTCCCACTGGGTGATGGTCACGCCGTCGGTGTGCCTGACCCAGACCGGGACGTGCTCGGTGATGGTCTCGCTGGACATGATCACGCCGGCGGCGTGCACGCCCATCTGGCGGACCAGGCCCTCCACGCCCTTGGCGGTGTCGATGACCTTCTTCACGTCCGGCTCGTTCTCGTACATCCCGCGGATCTCGCCCGCCTCGCCGTAGCGCGGGTGCGAGGGGTCGGTGATGCCGTTGAGGTCGATGCCCTTGCCGAGGACGTCGGCGGGCATCGCCTTGGTGAGCCGGTCGCCCATGGCGTACGGGTAGCCCAGGACGCGCGCGGAGTCCTTGATCGCGTTCTTGGCCTTGATCTTGCCGTAGGTGCCGATCATGGCGACCTTGTCGGCGCCGTACTTCTCGGTCACGTAGCGGATCACCTCGACGCGCCGGCGCTCGTCGAAGTCGATGTCGACATCGGGCATGGAGACGCGCTCGGGGTTGAGGAAGCGCTCGAAGATCAGGCCGTGCGGGATCGGGTCCAGGTCGGTGATGCCCATGGCGTAGGCGACGATCGAGCCGGCCGCGGAGCCTCGGCCGGGGCCGACCGCGATGCCGTTGTTCTTGGCCCACATGATGAAGTCGGCGACCACGAGGAAGTAACCCGGGAACCCCATCTGGATGATGACGTCCATCTCGTAGTCGGCCTGCTTCTGCCGGTCCTCGGGGATGCCGCCCGGGAAGCGGCGCTCCATGCCGCGGCGGACCTCCTCCTTGAACCAGGTCACCTCGGTGTAGCCGTCGGGGATGTCGAACTTCGGCATGAGGTTCTTGGCCTCGAACATGCCGGTGGTGTCGACCATCTCGGCCACCAGGAGCGTGTTGGCGCAGCCCTCCTGCCAGGCGTCCGAGGAGTCGATGGCGTACATCTCGTCCGTGGACTTCAGGTAGTAGCCGGTGCCGTCGAACTTGAAGCGGTCCGGGTCGGAGAGGTTCTTGCCGGTCTGGATGCACAGCAGGGCGTCGTGGGCGCCCGCCTCGTGCGCGTACGTGTAGTGCGAGTCGTTGGTGACCAGCGGCGGGATGCCGAGCTTCCTGCCGATCTCCAGCAAGCCGTCGCGGACCCGGCGCTCGATCTCGATGCCGTGGTCCATCAGCTCCAGGAAGTACCGGTCCTTGCCGAAGATGTCCTGGTAGTCGGCGGCCGCCTTGAGGGCCTCGTCGAAGTGGCCGAGGCGGAGCCGGGTCTGCACCTCGCCGGAGGGACAGCCGGTGGAGGCGACGATGCCCTCGGACCACTGGGAGATGGTCTCCTTGTCCATCCGGGGCCACTTCTGCAGCCAGCCCTCGGCGTAGGCGTCGGAGGAGAGCCGGAAGAGGTTGTGCAGTCCGGTACGGTTCACCGCCCACATCGTCTTGTGGGTGTAACCGCCGGAACCGGAGATGTCGTCCCGCTTCTGGTGGGGCTGGCCCCAGAGGATCTTGCGCTTGTTGCGCCGGGACTCGGGGGCGACGTACGCCTCGATCCCGATGATCGGGGTGACTCCGGCCTTCTTCGCGCTGTGGAAGAAGTCGTACGCCCCGTGGAGGTTGCCGTGGTCGGACATGGCGATGTGCGTCATGCCCATCTCGTTGCAGGCCTCGAACATGTCCTTGAGCCGCGCGGCACCGTCCAGCAGCGAGTACTGGGTGTGGACGTGCAGGTGCGTGAAGGGCGGCTTCGACACGGTTTCGGCCTCCAAGGAAAACGGGCGGCGACGATCTTCCGACCGGCTGCGGACCGACTGCGGACAGTCTGGGGGACAGCGTCGAAGTCTATGCCCCGGCACTGACACACGCGGGCCTCGTCCCCGTACCTTCATGCGGGAACCGGGCACTCCCGCGTGGCGTCGCCCGTTGGAGACGGCGGAAGCGCTGTCGTACCCGTACACCTACGTTCATGCACCACCCGTCCTGTACCAGGAGGCACCCCGCGATGTCGGTCCCCCAGCTCAACGACGAGCAGCGCGGCGAGGAGATCCTCGCCGTCTTCGACACCGCCTTCGGCCGGCTCCTCGCCGCCGACCCGGCCGCGTTCCGGGTGAAGTTCCGGAAGATGGCCGCCTCGGCCTTCGCGTTCTACCGGGGGACGGCCGCGCTCTTCTACCACGACGTCGACGCCGAGAAGCGCGGCGGGCCCTACCTGGACGACCGCACCTCGCGCGTGTGGATCCACGGCGACCTGCACGCCGAGAACTTCGGCACCTACATGGACTCCAACGGGCGCCTGGTCTTCAACGTCAACGACTTCGACGAGGCCTACGTCGGCCCCTTCACCTGGGACCTCAAGCGCTTCTCGGCCTCCGTCGCGCTGATCGGCTACGCGAAGGCGCTCAGTGACGAGCAGATCACCGAGCTGGTGACGATCTACGCGGCCGCCTACCGCGAGCGGATCCACGCCCTCGCCACGGGCGCCAAGAGCGACGAGGTCCCGCCGTTCACCCTGGACACGGCCGACGGCCCGCTGCTGGGCGCCCTGCGCGCCGCCCGCTCGCTGACCCGCTTCGAGCTGCTGGACTCGATGACCGAGATCCGCGACTTCGAGCGCCGCTTCGCCCCGGGCGGCGGCTCCATCGAGCTGGACGCGGCGACCCGCTACAAGGTGCTGGCCGCCTTCGACGGCTACCTGGAGACGCTCCCGGACGCCTCGCTGGCCCGCCCCGACTCCTACCGGGTGAAGGACGTCGTGGGCCGCCGGGGCATCGGCATCGGGTCGGCCGGCCTGCCCTCGTACAACATCCTCCTGGAGGGCTCCAGCGACGCCCTGGAGAACGATGTCGTGATCTACATCAAGCAGGCCCAGACCCCGGCCGTCTCCCGGCACATCACGGACCCGGCGATCGCCGGGTACTTCCAGCACGAGGGGCACCGCACGGTGATCTCCCAGCGCGCCCTCCAGGCGCACGCCGACCCGTGGCTGGGGTGGACCGAGCTGGACGGCGCGGGCCAGCTGGTCGCCGAGGTCTCGCCGTACGCCGTCGACCTGGACTGGAACGACATCGACGACCCGGAGGAGATCGCGGCCGTCGTCGCCGACCTGGGCCGGGCCACGGCCACGATGCACGCGGCGGCGGACGACACCTCCGGCGAGTCGCTGGTGCCGTTCTCCACCGAGCGGGCCATCGACGCGGCCCTCGCCGCCGACGAGGAGGGCTTCGGTCCCCTGCTGGTGGACTTCGCGCACCGCTACGGCGCACGCGCGCGTGCCGACCACCAGATCTTCGTCGACCTGTTCCGCAACGGCCGGATCCCGGGGCTGTAACCTCCGCCCTTTCACAGGCACCCTTTAGGGGTCCCTTACCCGCGCACGTGACAGACTCTTCTCTCGCTATGGACATATCCGGGACCCACCTCAGAGCCGTGCGCGCGGCGCTGTTCACGGCCGTGGCCGTGACGCTCAGCACCGCGTCGCACGTCCTGCTGTCGCGGGCCCCGCTGCCGGTGGCGACCGTGGCCGCGGTCGCCGCCGGGGTGTTCCTGACCGCGTACGCGCTGGCGGGCCGCGAGCGCGGTTTCGGCCGCATCGCGGCGCTGCTGGTCCCGCTGGAGCTGGCCGCCGACACCGTGTTCACCACCGGCCAGCACGCCTGCTACGGCAGGGCGGGCGGTCCGGTCGCCGGACCGCTGCGCGCCTTCGGCTTCGACGTGCTGTGCCAGGGCGGTGCCGTCGGCGCCCCGCTGGCCCAGGTCACCGGCGGCCACGGCGGCCCGGACGAACTGCTCGCGCACGCCGAGCCGGCCGCCGCCTGGCTGCTGCTCGCCGCGCACGTGGGCGTGGGCCTGCTGGCCGCCGCCTGGCTGCGCCGGGGCGAGCGCGCCCTGGTACAGCTGCTGCGCGCGGTCACCGCCACCACCTTCCGGCCGCTGTCGCTCGCGGTGGCGGCCGCCCGGTCCGTGCGGCTCTCGCCGGTCCGCCGGCTGCCGAACCCCTCGCCCCGGCCGGCCACCGCCCTCGACCGGCTCCTGGTGCACTCCCTGGGACGGCGTGGACCGCCGTGCTTCTCGGCTCTCGGCTGAGCACGACAAGTCCCCCACACGTATCCCGCGTACGGCATGTGCGCGTCCCATCTGGAGATCACCACCATGAGCAAGCGGAACACCCAGTCGGCGAAGACGGCGGCCCGGGAGCGGCTGCGCCAGGAGCGCGAGCGGCAGGCCAAGCGCGACAAGGCGAGGCGGCAGCTGATCGTGGCCGGTTCGGTCGTGGCCGTGCTGGCCGCGGCCGGCGGCATCGGCTACGCGGTCGTGCAGATGAACAAGCCCGGCCACTGGGACGGCCTGAAGGACGCCTCCGTCGTCGCCCCGGCCAACACCACGGGCACGAAGGGCACCACCGTCGTCCTCGGCAAGGACAGCGCCAAGAAGACCCTGAAGGTCTACGAGGACCCGCGCTGCCCGGTGTGCGCCCAGTTCGAGCAGACGGTCGACTCGACGGTGAAGAAGGACCTGGACGACGGCAAGTTCAAGATCCAGTATATCGGTGCCACCTTCATCGACAACCACGACAACGGCGAGGGCTCCAAGAACGCGCTGAGCGCCCTCGGCGCGGCGCTCGACGTCAGCCCCGAGGCGTTCCTCGAGTACAAGACGGCGCTGTACTCCGCCAAGTGGCACCCGGACGAGCAGGCCGACAAGTTCAAGGACGACAGCTACCTCGTCAAGGTCGCCGACACCGTCCCCGCGCTCAAGGGCAACGCCAAGTTCCAGGACGCGGTCAAGAAGGGCACCTACGACGCCTGGGCGATGGCCATGTCGAAGACCTTCGACGACAACAAGGACGGGGTGAGCGGCACCCCGAGCTTCGTGATGGACGGCAAGAAGCTGACCGCCGACAGCCAGGGCAACCCGCCCATGTCGGTGGCCGACTTCGACCGGGTGGTGGACGCGGCCCTCAAGGGCTGACCCCGCTCGGTGACGAGCCCGGTGTGAAGAGTGGGCGAACTTCCGAAGTTCGCCTACTCTCGCGCATACCGATCAGTAACCTGATCGGTCGTGACCAGTCGATACAGATCTTCCGAGGCCCACCAGGCCCTCAACTCCCTCTCCCCTCGCCGCCGTACGGTCGTCAAGGCCGCGGCGGCGACGGCTGTGCTGGCCGGCCCGCTCGCCGCCACCCTCCCGGCGCGCGCGGCCGACCAGGCCCCCGCCTTCCTGCACGGTGTCGCCTCCGGCGACCCGCTGCCCGACGGTGTCCTGCTGTGGACCCGGGTGACCCCCGTCCCCGAGGCCCTGCCCGGCTCCGGCGTCGGCCCGGACACCGAGGTGAGCTGGACCGTCGCCCGGGACAAGGCGTTCACCAGCATCGTCGCCAAGGGCTCCACCACGGCGACGGCCGCAACCGACCACACCGTCAAAGCGGACATCCGCGGCCTGGCACCGGCCACGGACTACTGGTTCCGGTTCTCGGCGGGCGGCACCGACTCCCCGGCGGCGCGCACCCGCACCGCGCCGGCCGCGGACGCCGCCGTCGCCGGTCTGCGCTTCGGCGTGGTCTCCTGCGCCAACTGGGAGGCGGGCTACTTCTCCGCCTACCGCCACCTCGCGGCCCGCAACGACCTGGACGCGTGGCTGCACCTGGGCGACTACATCTACGAGTACAAGTCGGGCGAGTACGCGGCCCGCGGCACCGTGGTCCGTCCGCACTCCCCCGCGAACGAGATCCTCACCCTCGCCGACTACCGGATCCGGCACGCGAAGTACAAGACCGACCCCGACCTCCAGGCGCTGCACGTGAAGGCGCCGGTCATCGCGATATGGGACGACCACGAGTTCGCCGACAACGCCTGGTCGGGCGGCGCGGTCAACCACACCGAGGGCGCCGAGGGCACCTGGACCGCCCGGCAGGCCGCTGCCAAGCAGGCCTACTTCGAGTGGATGCCGGTCCGCCCCGCCATCGCCGGCACCACCTACCGCCGGCTGCGCTTCGGCAAGCTCGCCGACCTCTCCCTGCTGGACCTGCGCTCCTTCCGCTCCCAGCAGGCCTCGACGGCCAGCGGCTCGGTGGACGACCCGAACCGTACGATCACCGGCCGTGCCCAGCTCGACTGGCTGAAGGCGAACCTGTCGGCCTCCGACACCAGGTGGCGGCTGGTCGGCAACTCGGTGATGATCTCGCCGTTCTCCTTCGGCTCGCTCTCCGCCGACCTGTTCAAGCCGCTCGCCAAACTGCTCGGGCTGCCGCAGGAGGGCATCGCCGCCAACACCGACCAGTGGGACGGCTACACCGACGACCGCCGCGAGCTGCTCGACCACCTGCGCTCCAACGCCATCGGCAACACCGTCTTCCTGACCGGTGACATCCACATGGCGTGGGCCAACGACGTGCCGGTGGACGCGGGCACCTACCCGCTGTCGGCCTCGGCGGCCACCGAGTTCGTGGTCACCTCGGTGACCTCCGACAACCTCGACGACATCGTGAAGGTGCCCGAGGGCACCGTCTCGGCGGTCGCCGCTCCGGTCATCAAGGCCGCCAACCGGCACGTCCACTGGGTGGACACCGACCGCCACGGCTACGGCGTCCTGGACATCACCGCGGACCGCACGCAGATGGACTACTACGTCCTGTCCGACCGCACGAACGCGAACGCCACCTCCGCCTGGGTCCGCTCCTACCGCACCCGCAGCGGCACGCAGAAGATCGAGCGCACCTACGACCCGGTGTGACCGCCCTCCGCAGGCCCGTGACCGCCTTCTAGCGGCCGCCTCCTAGAGGCTGTCGAGGAAGCCGAGCGCCACCCGCCAGGTGGCCTCGGCCGCCTCCTCGTCGTAGTCGGGCAGCGCGGGGTCGGTGTAGAGGTGGCCGGCCCCGGGGTACCGGTAGACCTCGACGTCCGCGCCCGCCCGGCCCATCTGCAGGTACCAGGCGCTCAGCCAGTCGTCCGTCTCGAACGGGTCGGGCTCCGCCACGTGCAGCTGCACCGGCAACTCGTCCACCCGGGCGTTCGGCGCGATGTCGGACGTGCCGTGCAGGAGCAGCAGGCCACGGGCCCGCTCGTCGCCGAGCGCGAGCGTCTGGGCGACGGAGGCGCCGAGCGAGAACCCGGCGTACACCAGCCCGCGCTCGGAGTAGGGCGCGGCAGCCAGCACGGCCCGCTTCAGCAGCTCGTCCTTGCCGGTCCGCTGCTCGAACTCCATGCCCTGCTCGACCGTGTCGAACGTGCGCCCCTCGAAGAGGTCCGGCGTCCACACCTCGTGGCCGGCCGCGCGCAGCCGGTCCGCGGCCGCGCGCACCGCGGGCCCGAGCCCGTACGTCGAGTGAAAGAGCATGATGTTCATGAGGCCATGGTGCCAGCCCGGTACGACGGGGCCGAACCGCGGCCGTACCCATCCGCGCCCGGAACTCACATGTTCATGAACCGCCGAGTCCGGTTAGGTGCGCAGGATGGAGAACGTACTCCGTCCTTTGATCGTGCTCGGCAGCACGGTGCTGCTCACCCTGGCCATCGGGTGGGCGACCGACCGGCTGCTGCGCAAGGCAGACGAACGAAATTCCGAGACACCGCTGTGGGGGCTGCTTCGGCGCGGCCGCATCCCGTACCAGCTCGTCCTGTGCGCCGCCATGCTCAGGGGTTCGTACGACCAGGCGAAACTCCTGGAGCGCCACCACGTGGGCATCGGCCAGGGGCTGACCCTGGTGCTGATCGGATCCGCCGCCTGGCTGGTGATCCGGATCGCCTCGGCGATCGTCGAGAGCTCCTACTCCCGCTACGCGCGGGTCCACCGGGACGCCGCCCGGGTGCGCAGGGTGCGCACCCAGGTGGAACTGATCATGCGGGTGGTCTCCGCGATCGTGATCGTGGTGGCCAGCGCCTCGATGCTGCTCACCTTCCCGGCGATGCGCGCGGCCGGTGCCTCGCTGCTGGCCTCCGCCGGCCTCCTCGGCATCGTCGCCGGTGTCGCCGCCCAGTCGACCCTGGCCAACATGTTCGCGGGACTCCAGATCGCCTTCGGCGACATGGTGCGCATCGGCGACACCGTGGTGGTGGACGGCGAGTGGGGCACGGTCGAGGAGATCACCCTGACCTTCCTGACGGTGCGGACCTGGGACGAGCGGCGGATCACCATGCCGGTGTCGTACTTCACCTCCAACCCCTTCGAGAACTGGTCGCGCGGCACTCCGCAGATGACGGGCATCGTCTACTGGCACCTGGACCACAGCGCGCCGATCGAGGCGATGCGCGAGAAGCTGCGCGACATCCTGCGCCAGTGCCCGGCCTGGGACGGCCGCGCCTACAGCCTCCAGGTGACGGACACGACCCCGAGCACCATCCAGGTGCGCGCCCTGGTCACCGCCAAGGACGCGGACGACATCTGGACCGTCCGGGTCGCCGTCCGCGAGCAGATGATCGGCTGGCTGTCCACGGAGCACCCCTACGCCCTGCCGCGGGTCAACACCTCCGAGGCGGTGCTCCCGCCGAGCCGTGTCCCGTCGCCCGACGGCGCGACCCTGCGCCGGGCCTACGAGTTCCCGCGCACCGGCCGCGGCTGAGCGGCCCCGCCCTCAGCGGTCCCGCCCGGCACCGGGCGGGACCGGCCGGTGCCGGGCGGCGGTCACGCCGTCCGGCGGCCCCGCCCGGTCAGCGCAGGCTGCGTACGTCCAGGTGGCGCAGGACCCGGTCCACGATCTCCGGGTCGGCCCCCGGCTCGCTCCGCGCCGCCAGCACCTCGTGCCGGGCGGCGCTGAGCATCTCGCCCTGGATCCGCCGCACCCGGCGCAGCCGCCGCGCCCGCTGCTGGTGCGCCTCCCGACGCTCCTCCTCGCCCATGTCCGGGCTGATCCGGATGCCGATGTCGAAGGCGCGCCGCAGCATCTGCTCGGACAGTTCCTCCGGCAGGTCCTCCACCTGCTCGATCTCCCGCAGCCTGCTCTTGGCCGCCTTCGCCGCCCGCCGGGCCAGTTCCTTCTCGAACTCCTTCTCCCGCTCGGAGTCGGCCTGCACCCCGAGCCGCTTCACCAGCCACGGCAGGGTCAGCCCCTGCAGCACCAGGGTGACGATGATCACTCCGAAGGCGATGAAGACGATCTCGTCGCGGTCGGGGAACGGCTTGCCCGCGCCCGTCTTCAGCGGGATGGCCAGCGCCAGCGCCACCGACGCCACTCCGCGCATCCCCGACCACCACATGATCACGGTCTCCCGCCAGCTCACCGGGATCTCCTCGTCGTAGTCCCGCCGGGCGTGCAGCCGCTGGGTCAGCCAGGTCGCGGGCAGCAGCCACAGCAGCCGGACCAGGACGACGACGCCGGCGGTCGCGGCGGCCCAGCCGAGCAGCTCGCCCCAGCGCCCGGACGCCGTCCTGATCGCGTTGTGCAGTTCGAGGCCGATCAGCCCGAAGGCGACGCCGGTGACGAGCGTGTCGATGATGTCCCAGAAGGTGTGGCCGGCGAGCCGGGTCATCACGTCGTCGGCGTCGGTGGCGTACTCGGAGAGGAAGAGCGCCGTGGTGAGCACGGCCAGCACGCCGGACCCGTGCAGCTCCTCCGCGAGCACGTAGGAGGCGTAGGGCACCAGCAGGGTCATGCCGATCTGCAGGGTGGGGTCGCCGAGGAGGTCCATCAGCCGGTTCGCGCCCCAGCCGAGCACCAGCCCGACCGCCACCGCGACCACGGCGGACAGCACCAGATCGAGCCCGGCGCGCCAGGCCGAGAACTCCCCGCTCACCACGGCGGCGATCGCCACGTGGTAGAGCACGATGGCGGTGACGTCGTTGAAGAGGCCCTCGCCCTCCAGGATCGACACCAGCCGGCGCGGCAGCCCGAGCTGTCCGGCGACGGCGGTGGCGGCGACCGGGTCGGGCGGGGCGATCAGCGCGCCCAGCGCGAGCGCGGCGGCGATCGGCAGCCCGGGCACGATCGTGTGGGCGACGGCCGCCACGCACAGCATCGTCACGAACACCAGGGCCACGGCCAGCAGGAAGATGGGCCGTTTGTTGGCGGCGAACTGCCGCCACGAGGTCCGGCGTACGGCGGCGTAGAGCAGGGGCGGCAGCAGGGCGGGCAGGATCAGCTCGGGCGGGATGTCCACGTTGGGAACGAAGTCGGCCACCGCCAGCGCCCCGCCGAGCAGCGTCATCAGCACCGGCGCGGGCAGCCCGAACCGGTCCCCGATCGGGACGCTGACCAGGGCCCCCAGCAGCAGCACGAACAACAGGGCCAACTGATCCACGGCCAGCGCTCCGAGGGTCGACGATCACACGGCAGGCCACCAGCCTGCCACGGCACCCGCCCGCCGGCCGTTCCGGGGGCCTCGGCTTACAGCACGCGCCGCATCGACCGGTGCGGGATCCCGGCGTCCAGGAACTCCGGGCCGTACGCCACGTAGCCCAGGCGCTCGTAGAAGCCCAGGGCCTGGGTCTGCGCGTGCAGGTCCACCGCGGTCAGGCCGTGCGCGCGGGCCGCCTCCTCGATGGCCCGCACCAGGGCCACGCCGATGCCCAGCCCGCGGGCCGCGCCGGCGACGGCGAGCCGCCCCAGCGAGCCCACCGACGCGTCCCCGCCGGTCTTGGCGGCGGCCACCTCGCCGAACAGCAGGCGCCCGGTGCCGAGCGGCTCGCCGTCCTCGCGGACCGCGAGGACATGGACGGCGACGGCGTCGTACGCGTCGTACTCGATGTCCTGCGGGACGCCCTGCTCGGCGACGAACACCTCCTTGCGGATCGCGAAGCAGGCCTCGCGGTCGGCGGGGTCCTCGGCGATCCGGACGGTGACGGGCGCGCTCACGCGTAGGTCTCCTCGCGTACCTGGTCGAGGGCCTTGCTCAGGTCCTCCGGGTAGTCGCTCCCGAACTCCACCCACTGGCCGTCGCCCGGGTGCTCGAAGCCGAGCCGGACGGCGTGCAGCCACTGGCGGGACAGGCGCAGCCGCTTGGCGAGGGTCGGGTCGGCGCCGTAGGTGAGGTCGCCCACGCAGGGGTGGCGGTGGGCGGACATGTGGACGCGGATCTGGTGGGTGCGGCCGGTCTCCAGCTTCACGTCGAGCAGGGAGGCGGAGCGGAAGGCCTCGATGAGGTCGTAGTGGGTCACCGAGGGCTTGCCCTCGGCCGTGACCGCCCACTTGTAGTCGTGGTGCGGGTGCCGGCCGATGGGGGCGTCGATCGTGCCGCTCGTCGGGTCCGGGTGGCCCTGGACGAGGGTGTGGTAGCGCTTGTCGACCGTGCGCTCCTTGAACTGGCGCTTGAGCGAGGTGTACGCCCGCTCCGACTTGGCGACCACCATCAGGCCGGAGGTGCCGACGTCCAGGCGGTGCACGATGCCCTGGCGCTCGGCGGCGCCCGAGGTGGAGATCCGGTACCCGGCGGCGGCGAGGCCGCCGATGACGGTCGGGCCGCTCCAGCCCGGCGAGGGGTGCGCGGCCACGCCGACCGGCTTGACGATCACGACCACGTCGTCGTCGTCGTGCACGATCTCCATGCCCTCGACCGGCTCGGCGACCACCTGCACGGGCGCGGGCGCCTGCGGCATCTCGACCTCGAGCCAGGCGCCTCCGTGCACCCGCTCCGACTTGCCGACCACCGCCCCGTCGACCTGGACCTTGCCGGCCGCGGCCAGGTCCGCCGCCTTGGTGCGGGAGAAGCCGAACATGCGGGAGATGGCGGCGTCGACGCGCTCGCCCTCCAGGCCGTCGGGCACGGGCAGGGTACGGATCTCGGGAATCGTGCTCACCCGTCGAGTATGCCGGACGGCCGCGACGGCCCCGCACGAGCCTGTGGACAACCGGGTACGACCCGGGGCTCAGTCCTTGTGGACGGTGCCGTCCGGGTCCAGGCCGCGGAAGGACAGCAGCACGATCAGGATGCCGCCGCAGACGATCGCCGAGTCGGCCAGGTTGAACACCGCGAAGCCCTTGGGCGCGATGAAGTCCACGACCTCGCCCTCGAAGATCCCGGGCGCCCGGAAGACGCGGTCGGTGAGGTTGCCGAGCGCGCCACCGAGCAGCAGGCCGAGCGCGATCGCCCAGGGGAAGCTGTAGAGCTTGCGCGCCAGGCGGATGATCACGACGATCACGGCGGCCGCGATCAGGGTGAAGATCACCGTGAAGGCCGCGCCGAAGCCGAAGGCCGCGCCGGGGTTGCGGATGGCGTGCAGCTCCAGCAGGTCGCCGACCAGCCGGATCGGCTCGCGGTGCTCCAGCTTCGCGACCACGAGCAGCTTGCTGATCAGGTCGAGGGCATAGGCGAAAGCGGCCACCGCGAACAGCACGGCGATCCTGCGCCCGCGTCCGGTCCGCCGCCCTGCCGGCGCCGCCGGCTCGCCCGCGCCGGACGGTCCGGACGCGCCCGGACCGTCGGGCGTCCCGGCGGCCGCCGCCCGCTCGCCGCCGTCGTCCGGGGTGTCCGGCGTACCGATGATGCGCTCCGCCTCTGCCACGTGAGTCCCTCAACCTAGGTGCCTGACTGAGACGAGACTACGGCACGGTCCGGCGGACCCCGGTGCTCAGGAGCGGCGTTCCTGCTTCTGCTTGCACTCGACGCAGAGTGTGGCCCTGGGGAAGGCCTGCATGCGGGCCTTGCCGATCGGGTTGCCGCAGTTCTCGCACAGGCCGTAGGTGCCCGCGTCGAGCCGTTCCAGGGCGTGCTCGTTCTGCGTCAGCATCTCGCGCGCGTTGGCGGCCAGCGCCATCTCGTGCTCGCGCGTGATGTTCTTGGTGCCGGTGTCGGCCTGGTCGTCGCCCGCGCCGTCGCCGGAGTCCCGCATCAGGCCCACGAGGGACGCCTCGGAGGTGCTGATCTCGTTCCGCAGCCGCTCCACCTCGGACTGGAGCTCGGCCCGGGCCTCGGTGACCTCCTCCGGGGTCCAGGGGTCCTCGCCGGGACGCACCGCCAGCTCGCCCGGCTCCACCGCGGCGAGCCGTGCCTTGGGAACGGCGCCCTGCTCCGCCGTGGCCGTGCCAGGAGTCTTCTTCGCAACCACTGTCGTGGCTCCCGTCTGCTTCGCGGCCCGCGCCGCGCCCGCTTTCTTGGCCGTGCTCTTCCGGGCCGCCCCCGCGGAGGCTTCCCCGGCGACCGCTTTCCCGGTGCCGTCCTTCTCGCCGCCCGCCTTCCCGGTGGCCGTCCTCTGCGCGGCCGTCCTCTTCGAGGCCGCCGTCTTCCCGGTGCCCGCCCTCCCGGCGGCCTTCGCCTCTCCCCCGGCCGCCCCCTCGGCCTTCTCGGCCGCCGTCTTCCTCGCGGCCGTCCTGGCCGCCGCCGTCCTCCGGGCGGCCGGCTTCGGAGCGGCCGAAGGACTCGTCCCCTCGGCGGCCGCCGCCTCCCCGGTGACCGCTCCTCCGGGGACCGCCTCCTCGGCGCCCGCCACACCGGTGGCCACCTCCTCGGCGCCCGCCTTCTTCGCCGCCGCCTTCTTGGCCGCCGACCCCACACCCGTCGCCTTCTTCGCCGTCGCCGTCTTGGCCGCCGTCTTCCCCGAGCCCGCCTTGCCTTCCGCAGCCGTCTCGGTCCCCGACTTCCCGGAGGCCACCCCGCCGTGCGCCGCCGTTCCGGTGCCCGCCTTGCCCTGCGCCGCCTTCCCCGCCGTCGCCGTCCCGGTCCCCGCCGTTCCGGTGCCCGCCCTGCCGTCCGTCGCCTTCCCCGCCGCCTTACCGGCCGTCGTCCTACCGGTGGCCGTCCTGCCGTGCGCCGCCTTCTCAGCCGTCGTCCTCTTCGATGCGGGCGTGGCCGTCGCCGGTTCCCCGGCCGCCGCCCGCTCGGCCGTCCCCGCCCGCTTGTCCGTCGGCTTCTCCGCCGTTCTCCCGCCCGGCCCCCTGCCGGTCGGGCCGGTCTTCGCGGCCCCCTCGACCGCAGTCTTCTTCCCGGCCCCGGCAGTACTACCCCGCTTCCGGCCGCTTTCCTCCCCGGGGGGCGCCCCACCCGGGGCGGTGCCCGGCCCTGCGCCGGAGGACTTGCCAGCCGGTCCCCGGACCGTCCGCAGCGGCTCGGCGCGGCCCGCCGTGGCGTCGTCCGCGTGCGTGCCCTTCCCGTGGCCGGTCCGCTTGCGCCCGCCCGGGGACGCGGCCGTACCGGGGGCGTCCGCACCCCGGGAGCGGCCGGTCGCCGGCTGCTGTACGGCGGTCTTCTTCGCCACCATGGCCGCGGCCCCTTCACATATTGTGATCTTGCACGCGAATCGTGCTGGGACGATAAATCGACTTGAGTCCCGCGGCAACGGGGCACACCGCCCGATTCGCCCGCCCGCACCCCCCGCGCAGCGGACCTGCATCCGTTGTGCCCCGCTCCCCGCCGGGTAATCCGGCAGGTCCGCCCGGCCGCGACGCCGGTCGCCGCGCCCGGCGCCATCCGGGTCACCCGGCCCGCTCCGGCCGGACGCCCGCGCGGGCCGCGAAAAGCGGTCGGCCGCTGTCCGCGCGGCGCCGTACACTGGGCGGAGCGAAAAGCGTGGATGGGGACGAGTAGCGACGTACGCAGCCCAGAGCGACCCGGGGACGGTGTGAGCCCGGGGGCGAGCGCGACGTGAAGATCACCCCGGAGCCGCCGGAAGAAAGCCGTGAAGACCCGCGGCGAGTAGAACCGGCTCGCGACCCCAATGAGGGGGCCCAGCGGCGCGTACGGCACGCCGAGGGGCCAAGGAGGGTGGTACCGCGGGAGCGCGCCGCACACGGCGTAGACGATTGAAGGCTCTCGTCCCTCCGACGGAAGGCAGCAAGTCCGTTGGAGGATGCTCGCAGATGACAGCGCCGACGTACCGCCAGGTGCCCGCCCAGGTCGACCTGCCCGCGCTTGAGCACGCGGTGCTCGACTTCTGGCGCGACCAGAAGATCTTCGCCAAGAGCCTGGAGCAGTCCGAGGGCCGCCCGGAGTGGGTGTTCTACGAAGGGCCGCCCACCGCCAACGGCATGCCCGGCGCCCACCACATCGAGGCACGCGTCTTCAAGGACGTCTTCCCCCGCTTCCGCACCATGCGCGGCTACCACGTGGGCCGCAAGGCCGGCTGGGACTGCCACGGCCTGCCCGTGGAGCTGGCGGTGGAGAAGGAGCTGGGCTTCTCCGGCAAGCAGGACATCGAGGCGTACGGCATCGCCGAGTTCAACGCCAAGTGCCGCGAGTCCGTGACCCGGCACACCGACGCCTTCGCCGAGCTGACCACCCGCATGGGGTACTGGGTCGACCTGGACGACGCCTACCGCACCATGGACCCCGAGTACGTGGAGTCGGTCTGGTGGTCACTGAAGGAGATCTTCGGCAAGGGCCTGCTGGTCCAGGACCACCGCGTCGCCCCGTGGTGCCCGCGCTGCGGCACCGGCCTGTCCGACCACGAGCTCGCCCAGGGCTACGAGACGGTCGTGGACCCGTCCGTGTACGTCCGCTTCCCGCTCACCTCGGGCCCGCTCGCCGGTGAGGCCGCGCTCCTGGTGTGGACGACGACCCCGTGGACCCTGGTGTCCAACACGGCGGTCGCCGCGCACCCCGGGGTCACCTACGTCGTCGCGACCGACGGCGAGGAGAAGGTCGTCGTCGCCGAGCCGCTCGTCGCCAAGGCGCTCGGTGAGGGCTGGGAGACCACCGGGCAGTCCTTCACCGGCGCCGAGATGGAGCGCTGGACCTACCGGCGCCCCTTCGAGCTGGTCGAGTTCCCGGCGCCCGCCCACTACGTGGTGAACGCCGACTACGTCACCACCGAGGACGGCACGGGTCTGGTCCACCAGTCCCCCGCCTTCGGTGAGGACGACCTCAAGGTCTGCCGCTCCTACGGCCTGCCCGTGGTGAACCCGGTCCGCCCCGACGGCACCTTCGAGGAGGACCTGCCGCTGGTCGGCGGCGTCTTCTTCAAGAAGGCCGACGAGCAGCTCACCGAGGACCTCAAGCAGCGCGGCCTGCTCTTCCGGCACCTGCCGTACGAGCACAGCTACCCGCACTGCTGGCGCTGCCACACCGCCCTGCTGTACTACGCGCAGCCCTCCTGGTACATCCGGACGACGGCGATCAAGGACCGCCTGATTCAGGAGAACGAGAAGACCAACTGGTTCCCGGACACGGTCAAGCACGGCCGTTACGGCGACTGGCTGAACAACAACATCGACTGGGCGCTCTCCCGCAACCGCTACTGGGGCACCCCGCTGCCGATCTGGCGCTGCGAGGACGACCACCTCACCTGTGTCGGCTCCCGCGCGGAGCTGACCGAGCTGACCGGCACCGACCAGTCGGGCCTCGACCCGCACCGCCCCTACATCGACGAGGTCACCTTCGCCTGCCGTCACGACGGCTGCGGGAAGACCGCCGTACGGGTTCCCGAGGTCATCGACGCCTGGTACGACTCGGGTTCGATGCCGTTCGCCCAGTGGGGTTACCCGTACAAGAACAAGGAGCTGTTCGAGAGCCGCTACCCGGCCCAGTTCATCTCCGAGGCGATCGACCAGACCCGCGGCTGGTTCTACACGCTGATGGCCGTCGGCACCCTGGTGTTCGACCGGTCGTCGTACGAGAACGTCGTCTGCCTCGGCCACATCCTCGCCGAGGACGGCCGCAAGATGTCCAAGCACCTGGGCAACATCCTGCAGCCGATCCCGCTGATGGACCAGCACGGCGCGGACGCGGTGCGCTGGTTCATGGCGGCCGGCGGCTCCCCGTGGGCGGCCCGCCGGGTCGGTCACGGCACCATCCAGGAGGTCGTCCGCAAGACCCTGCTGACGTACTGGAACACGGTGGCCTTCCAGGCCCTGTACGCCCGTACGTCGGACTGGGCGCCGTCAGCGGCGGACCCGGCCCCGGCCGAGCGCCCGCTGATCGACCGCTGGCTGCTGTCCGAGCTGCACGCGCTCACCGACCAGGTGACCCAGGCCCTGGAGGCGTACGACACCCAGCGCGCCGGCAAGCTGCTGTCCGCGTTCGTCGACGACCTGTCCAACTGGTACGTCCGCCGTTCGCGCCGCCGTTTCTGGCAAGGCGACAAGGCCGCGCTGCGCACGCTGCACGAGGTGCTGGAGACGGTCACCAAGCTCATGGCCCCGATCACCCCGTTCATCACCGAGCGGGTGTGGCAGGACCTGGTCGTGCCGGTGACGCCGGGCGCCCCGGAGTCCGTGCACCTGGCCCCCTGGCCGGAGGCGGACCTCTCCGCCATCGACCCGGAGCTGTCGAAGCAGATGGTCCTGGTCCGCCGGCTGGTGGAGCTGGGCCGTGCCACGCGCGCGGAGTCGGGCGTCAAGACCCGCCAGCCGCTGTCCCGGGCGCTGATCGCCGCGACCGGCTTCGAGGCCCTGGACCGGGAGCTGCACGCCCAGATCACCGAGGAGCTGAACGTCTCCTCCCTGGCCTCGCTGTCCGAGGTCGGCGGCTCGCTGGTGGACACCACCGCCAAGGCCAACTTCCGCGCGCTGGGCAAGCGGTTCGGCAAGCGGGTGCAGGACGTGGCCAAGGCCGTCGCCGCCGCCGACGCCGCCGCGCTGTCGCTGGCGCTGCGCGAGGGCACGGCGTCGGTGGAGGTCGACGGCGAGACGGTCGCCCTCGCCCCCGACGAGGTGATCATCACGGAGACCCCGCGCGAGGGCTGGTCGGTGGCCTCCGACTCCGGTGCCACCGTGGCGCTGGACCTGGAGATCACCGAGGAGCTGCGGCAGGCGGGCCTGGCCCGTGACGCGATCCGGCTGATCCAGGAGGCCCGCAAGAACAGCGGCCTGGACGTCGCCGACCGGATCGCCCTGCGCTGGACCTCCACGGACCCGGCGGTCGTCGCGGCCCTGGCCGAGCACAGCGGGCTGATCGCCGAGGAGGTCCTGGCGACCGACTTCGCCCAGGGCGAGGCGGACGCCGGCTTCGGTGAGCCGTTCACCGACGAGGGTCTGTCCCTCGTCTTCCGGCTGCGCAAGGCGTAAGCGGGACCACGCGAAGGGCCCGGCCCCCTGCTCGGGGGGCCGGGCCCTTCGCGTGGGTGCGCATGTCCGGCGCACCCGGCTCAACACGCGTAAAAGGGCGGGGCCCCGGACCGAAGTCCGGGGCCCCGCCCTCGATGAACGCTGCCGACGCCCTTGTCGTACTAGTGCTCGATACTCAGTTGTCGTCCTCGTCGATCAGGAACCCGCGCATCGGCGAGGGCGCCTGGCCCATCGGGGACGGACCCTGCGGACGGACCGGAGCCATGGGCTGGGTCATCGCGGGGGTCATCTGCTGCTGGCCGCCGTAGGACGGGGCGGACGGCGCGGACGGGCCGCCCATTCCCTGGTTTCCGCCGTAGGACGGGGCGCTCGCGCCGGCCGGAGCCATCGAGGGCGCCGGGGACGGCGGCAGGGACGCGGTGGCCGGAGTGCGCGGCGGCGCCAGGGAGTCGTCGGCCTGGGTCTCCAGCTGACGCAGCTGGGACTCGAGGTACGACTTCAGACGCGTGCGGTACTCGCGCTCGAAGCCGCGCAGGTCCTCGACCTTGCGCTCCAGCGTGGCGCGGGCGGACTCCAGGGAGCCCATCGCGACGCGGTGCTTCTCCTGCGCGTCCCGCTCCAGGGCGTCGGCCTTGGCACGGGCGTCACGCTCCAGACCCTCGGCGCGGCTGCGGGCCTCACCGACGATCTTGTTGGCCTCGGAGCGGGCCTCGGCGATCGCCTGGTCGGCGGTCTGCTGGGCCAGCGAGAGGACACGCGCGGCGCTGTCGCCACCGGGACCCTGACCGGGGCCGCCCATCGGACCGCCCATGGGGCCGCCCATCGGGCCACCCATCTGCTGCTGCATGGGCGGCTGACCGCCCATGGGGCCCTGACCCATCGGACCCTGGCCCATCGGACCCTGACCCATCGGACCCTGGCCCATGGGGCCCTGACCCATCGGACCCTGACCCATCGGACCCTGACCCTGCGGGCCGCCCTGGCTGCTGGGGCCGGCAGGCAGCTGCGGGGCACCGCTCGGCAGCTGGGGCGGGCCACCCATGGGGCCACCCATCTGCTGCTGCGGCGGGCCCGATATGCCGGCGGGCACCGGCGCGCCGGGACCTCGCATGCCCTGCTGCTGAGGATGCGGCTGGTCCTGCTCCGGAGGCTTGCGCATGTTCTGCTGGTTCTGCGCAGCAGCGCGCGTGGCCGCGGCCAGCTTGGCGCGCAGGTCCTCGTTCTCGCGGAGCAGACGGGTCAGCTCGGCTTCGACCTCGTCGAGGAAGGCATCGACCTCGTCCTCGTCATAGCCTTCTCGGAGGCGGACGGTCGTGAACTGCTTGTTCCGCACGTCCTCGGGGGTCAACGGCATCTCTTCACCTCAACGTAGTCATCGGCAGTCGGCAAGACCGTATCGTCCATCCTCATCACACGAATCTCTGTGCGACGGAGATGAGGATCCAGACGATGATCATCAGTACGAAGAAGGACAGGTCGAGCGCCACGCCCCCGAGACGCAGCGGCGGGATGAACCGCCGCAGAAGCTTCAGCGGTGGATCGGTGACAGTGTAGGTGGCCTCCAGGATGACCACCATCGCCTTGCCGGGTTGCCACGAGCGGGCGAACTGGAAGACGTAGTCCATGACCAGCCGGAAGATCAGCACGACGAGGAACACCATCAGCGCGATGTAGATCACCTGCGCGAACACGCTCATGGTCTGGCTTTCCCTCTCCCCTGTTCCGTGCCTTCTCCGGTGGTACGTCTCAGCTCTGGTTGAAGAACCCGCCCTCTGCGATGCGGGCCTTGTCCTCCGCCGTGACATCGACGTTAGCAGGCGACAACAGGAACACCTTCTGCGTCACCCGCTCGATGCTGCCGTGAAGACCAAACACCAAACCGGCCGCAAAGTCGACAAGTCGCTTGGCGTCTGTGTCATCCATCTCAGTGAGATTCATGATCACCGGGGTGCCCTCACGGAAGTGTTCCCCGATGGTACGGGCCTCGTTGTAGGTCCGGGGGTGAAGCGTGGTGATCCGGTACGGCTCTCGTTCGGACACGACCTTGGGCATGATCACCGGCGCGTTCTTCTCCAGGGACTGACGTTCTTGTGTGATGGATGCCACGGGCGCGATGCGCGCCGGACGGCTGGATTCCGCGGCGAGCGCAGTCGCTCGGGCCACCGGCTCGCGCGGCGCGGGCGGTTGCACGATTCGCACCTCTTCGTCCCTTTGGGACTGGTGCGCGCCATGCGACTGGTGTGACGGTTCATGCCGTCGGTGCTCCCGCTCGGGCTCCGGGTCCAGCTCGGGCTCGAAGTCGTCGTCGGGGTCGAATCCACGGCCGTCGTACCCATCGTCCTCCACGAGGCCGAGGTAGACCGCCATCTTGCGCATCGCGCCGGCCATGCTCTGAGTCCTCCGCTCTGTGGTGGATCGGGTGACGACTGCCAAGTGCCCGCGATCCACGAGGTCGTTGCGCCCGCCTGGGCGGACATTGACCATATTTTCTGCTGTGGTCCGACTTCTTGGCGACGTTACCCGAGCCTGGGTCGGACTCCGAGTACCGCGGTGCCGACGCGCACATGTGTCGCTCCGGCGGCCACGGCCTGTTCGAGGTCCGCACTCATCCCTGCGGACACCATGGTTGCAGCCGGATGGGTCCGGCGCAGGTCGGTCGACAAATCCATGAGCCGTCCGAACGCCGCCTGTTCGCGTCCCGCGTATTCCCCGGTGAGCGGAGCGACGGTCATCAGTCCGTCGAGCCGCAGCCCGGGCGCCTCGGCCACGAGCCGGGCCAACTCCCCGATCCCGCCGGGCGCGACGCCTCCGCGCTCGCCCCGCTCGCGCTCGCCCGCGTCGAGCGCGACCTGGACCAGACAGCCCACCTCGCGCCCCGTCCGCACGGCCTCCTTCGACAGCGCGGTCACCAACCGGTCCCGGTCGATGGACTGCACCACATCGGCATAACCCACCACGGAACGGACTTTGTTGGTCTGCAATTGTCCGACAAAGTGCCACTTCAAGGGCAGATCCGCACAGGCGGCGGCCTTCGGGGCGGCGTCCTGGTCCCGGTTCTCGGCCACGTGACGCACACCGAGCTCCGACAGGATCCGCACGTCGCTCGCCGGGTACGTCTTGGTGACCACGATCAGGGTCACCTCGTCCCGCTCGCGCCCGGCCGCCGCACAGGCGGCGGCGATGCGCTGCTCCACTTTCGCCAGATTCGCGGCGAGTTCTGCCTTACGTTCCGTCATGCCCCATCAGTCCAGCCAGACATAACCGGCGAGCCGCCCGGTGGTGCGGTCGCGCCGGTAGGAGAAGAGGTCGCCCGACTCCAGCGTGCACGCCGGAGACTGCGCCCGGTCGTCCACCCCGAGCCGTTCGAGCTGGGCGTGCACGCCGGCGCCCACGTCGACCGCCGGTGTGCCCCAGCTCGTCTCGGCGTGCGCCGCCGGCTCGACGGCGGCCACCTCGGCGCGCATCGCCTCCGGCACCTCGTAGCACCGGCCGCACACGGCGGGGCCGGTGCGGGCGACGATCCGGCCCGGCTCGGCGCCGAGTTCGGTCATGGCCCGTACGGCGGCGGGGACGACCCCCTTGATCATGCCGGGCCGCCCGGCGTGCGCGGCGGCCACGACGCCGGCGACCGGGTCGGCCAGCAGGACCGGTACGCAGTCGGCGGTGAGGACCGCCAGGGCGAGCCCCCGGCGGGTGGTGACGAGGGCGTCGACCTCCGGCACGGGCTGCGCGCCCCAGGGCTCGTCCACGACGGCCACGCCGGCGCCGTGCACCTGGTTCATCCAGACGACGAGTCCGGGGTCGAGCCCGAGCGCCTCGGCCGCCCGTTCCCGGTTCGAGCGCACGGACCCGGGGTCGTCGCCGACCGCCCCGCCGAGGTTGAGCTCCTCATACGGAGCGGCGCTCACCCCGCCCCACCGGTCGGTGAAGGCGAAGTGCGCGCCGCTCACGCTCTCGCGCTGTCCTATCACTTCAGGAAGTCCGGCACGTCCAGCTCCTCGGCCGCGCTGTCCGAGTAGGTCCGCGGCGACGGCGGGACCGGCGGGGCCACCGGGATCTCGGCGACCGGCTCGGGCGCCGGCTCCGGGTCCTCCTTCGGCGTCACGCTGCCGAGCGAGCCGAAGGACGGGCGGCTCTCCGGCTGCCGCGCCGGAGCGGGCTCCTCGCGGCGGGCCGGGGCCGGCGAGGAGGAGGCCGAGCCGAGGACGTTGTCCCGGCGGGCCGGCGGCTGGCCGCCGTCGAATCCGGCCGCGATCACGGTGACCCGGACCTCGTCGCCGAGGGCGTCGTCGATGACGGCGCCGAAGATGATGTTGGCCTCGGGGTGGGCCGCCTCGCTGACCAGCTGGGCCGCCTCGTTGATCTCGAACAGGCCGAGGTCCGAACCGCCGGAGATGGAGAGCAGCACGCCCCGGGCGCCGTCGATGGACGCCTCCAGCAGCGGCGAGGAGATCGCCATCTCGGCGGCGGCCACCGCGCGGTCGTCGCCGCGGGCCGAGCCGATGCCCATGAGGGCGGAACCGGCCTCGGACATGACCGACTTGACGTCGGCGAAGTCGAGGTTGATCAGGCCGGGGGTGGTGATGAGGTCGGTGATGCCCTGGACACCGGAGAGCAGGACCTGGTCGGCCGACTTGAAGGCGTCCAGGACCGAGACCTGGCGGTCCGAGATGGACAGCAGCCGGTCGTTCGGGATGACGATGAGGGTGTCGACCTCCTCGCGCAGCTCGGCGATGCCGTCCTCGGCCTGGTTCGCGCGGCGCCGTCCCTCGAAGGTGAACGGGCGCGTGACCACGCCGATGGTGAGGGCGCCCAGCGAGCGCGCGATGTTGGCCACGACCGGCGCCCCGCCGGTGCCGGTGCCGCCGCCTTCACCGGCCGTCACGAAGACCATGTCGGCCCCCTTGAGGACCTCCTCGATCTCCTCGCGGTGGTCCTCGGCCGCCTTGCGGCCGACGGCCGGGTTGGCTCCGGCGCCGAGTCCGCGGGTGAGTTCACGGCCGACGTCGAGCTTCACGTCGGCGTCGCTCATCAACAGCGCCTGTGCGTCGGTGTTGATGGCGATGAACTCGACGCCCTTGAGACCGACCTCGATCATCCGGTTGATGGCATTGACACCACCGCCGCCGACACCGATGACCTTGATGACTGCGAGGTAGTTCTGCGGTGCTGCCACGTCGAAGGCCTCTCGCCTCGAATTACGTTGTCGCCGCGGGGCGGTTCCCCGCACCGGGACGACTGATGCCGAATGGGACGGTCCGAACGCCGACCCGAACCCTAACCTTGAAGTTTAGGGTTACCAGTGTGTCTGTTCCCTGGAGTCTTCTGAACAGGACACTAAGTCGACAAGTGGCGCCCGTTCAACGAACACGCCGAACCTCCCGTTTTTCTTTTCACCCTATGTGATCAGCCATAGCAGTGCCCAACCAGGGTGCTGGCCTGCGCTGATGTGCGTCAACTCCCCGATGACGCAGGGGCGGTGGGCACGCTGACATCGAAGTGCCGTGCGCCGGGAACTGCTTTCATGAGTGCTGTGAGGGCCCGTGCCTTGGCGCGGCCGTCCTCGCCGCTGCCCCACGCGACCGAGCGCCCGTCGCCCAACTCCAGTGAGATGTCGTCGTAGGAGCCGACTTTGACGGTCCGGGTCTGCCGCGCCACCGCCGCGGGCAGGTCGCCGCCGACCCGCACGGCCTCGCGCACCAGCCGGTCGGTGCCGAAGCGCCGGAAGCTCGCGGCGCCGGAACCGGAACGGGACGCGGTCAGTTCCAGTACCGGAACGCCTTTCGGCGCCTGCGAAACCGTGGCGAACCGGACACCGTCGTCGTCGACTTCCACGAACGTCCCGGCTTTTCGGACAAGGAGCACCGGGGTGCGTTCGGTCACTTTCAGACCGATTCCGTGCGGCCAGGAACGGACGACGTCGACGGTGTCGATCCGGGGCAGTTTCCGGCGCAGGCGGGCCTCGACGGCCTCCGTGTCGACGGAGACCAACGGCGCCCCGACCGGCACGGAGGCGGCCTCGCGCACGTCGGCGGGGGTCAGCATCCGGGTGCCGGAGACCGAGACGCGCTCCAGGCGCAGCCACGAGGAGCCGTACAGCAACCAGGCGCAGCCGCCCGCGAGAAGCACCAGCAGGGCGGCCAGGACGACGAGGGCGCGGAGGCGGCGTGTGCCCGACCACCGCGCGGGCGGCGGGCCGGACGACTCCTGCTGGCGGTCACCGCGCTCGGCGGTCGTCGGTCCGGCCACGCTCACAGCCCTTTCGTCATACGGTCCTAACGGCGCGAGGCGATCGCCTCGTACACCATGCCGACGAGCAGCTCGTCGGCGTCCCGGCGGCCGAACTCGCCCGCGGCGCGGGACATCTCGTACAGCCGGTGCGGATCGGCGAGCACGGGCAGGACGGTCTGCTGCACCCACTCCGGGGTGAGTTCCGCGTCGTCGACCAGGAGTCCGCCGCCGGCCTTGACCACCGGCTGGGCGTTGAGCCGCTGTTCGCCGTTGCCGATGGGCAGCGGGACGTAGGCGGCCGGGAGACCCACGGCGGAGAGTTCGGCGACGGTCATCGCGCCCGCGCGGCAGAGCATCATGTCGGCCGCGGCGTACGCGAGGTCCATCCGGTCCAGGTAACTTACCGGGATGTAGGGGGGCATTCCCGGCATCTGCTGCACCTGCGGCAGTTCGTTCTTCGGGCCGACCGCGTGGAGGATCTGGATGCCGGCCTGCTGGAGCCACGGGGCGACCTGCTGGACGACCTCGTTGAGGCGCCGTGCGCCCTGCGAGCCGCCCGAGACGAGCAGCGTGGGCAGGTTGGGGTCGAGGCCGAAGCGGGCGCGGGCCTCGGGGCGGACGGCGGCGCGGTCCAGGGTGGCGATGGAGCGGCGCAGCGGGATGCCGATGTAGCGGGCGTCGCGCAGCTTGCTGTCCGGCGTGGAGACGGCGACCCGGGCCGCGTACCGTGAGCCGATCTTGTTGGCCAGGCCCGGGCGGGCGTTGGCCTCGTGGATCACGATGGGCACACCGAGGCGCTTGGCGGCCAGGTAGCCGGGCAGGGCGACGTAGCCGCCGAAGCCGACCACGCAGTCCGCCTTGGTGCGCTCCAGGATCTGCTCGGCCGCCTTGATGGTCCCGCGCAGCCGGCCCGGGACGGTGATCAGCTCGGGCGTGGGCTTGCGGGGCAGCGGCACGGCGGGGATCAGCGCCAGCTCGTAGCCGCGCTCCGGGACGAGTCGGGTCTCAAGTCCGCGTTCCGTGCCCAGGGCCGTGATGCCCACGGTCGGGTCCTGCCTGCGCAGGGCGTCCGCGAGGGCGAGCGCGGGCTCGATGTGGCCGGCGGTCCCCCCACCAGCGAGTACGACATGCACCGAAATTCACCGCTCTCCGGACGTACGCGCCACCGAGGCGCGCCGTCGCATCGTGTTCCATCTCCGAGGCCCCCGATCCATCCTGGCGCCTCCAGCCCGCTTTCTACCAAAGCGAGGTTGCCTCATCGCAAGCGCCGCCCGCGCAGCGGGCTCGTCGCGTGCGAAGGCGATCAGCAGCCCGATGGCGAACATGGTCGGCAGCAGGGCGGACCCTCCGTAGGAGAACAGCGGGAGGGGGACGCCGGCGATCGGCAGCAGGCCGAGCACCGCACCGATGTTGATCACCGCCTGAGCGGTGATCCACGTGGTCACGCCTCCCGCGGCGTACCTCACGAAGGGGTCCTCCGTGCATCCGGCCACGCGGATACCCGCATAGCCTAGAGCCGCGAACAGGGCGAGTACCGACAGCGTCCCCGCCAGGCCCAGTTCCTCACCGGTGACGGCGAAGATGAAGTCGGTGTGCGCTTCTGGCAGTTGGCCCCATTTTTCCACACTCGCGCCGAGGCCGGATCCGAAGAGCCCGCCGGAGGCGAGGGCGTAGATGCCGTGCACGGCCTGCCAGCAGTCGGCCACCCCGGCCTTGGGCTCGGTGGCGCCGATGCAGGCCAGCCGGGCCATGCGGTTGGGGCTGGTCTTGATGAGGACACCGCCGATCAGGGCGGCGATGGTCAGCACCCCGGCGAACAGCCGGGTCGGCGCCCCGGCGAGCCAGAGCAGGCCGAACAGGATCGCGGTGAGGATGATCGCGGTGCCCATGTCGCCGCCGAGCATGATCAGGCCCAGCAGCAGGAAGGCGACCGGGACCAGCGGCACCAGCATGTGCTTCCACTGGGTCAGCAGCTTGCGCTCCTGCTTGCGGGCGATCAGGTCGGCGCCCCACAGGACGAGGGCGAGCTTGCCGAACTCGCTGGGCTGGATCTGGAACGAGCCGCCGAGGGAGATCCAGTTCTGGTTGCCGTTGATCGACATCCCTATCCCGGGCACCTGCACCAGGGCCATCATGAAGACGGCGCCGGCCAGGATCGGGTAGGCGAGCGCCCGGTGCAGCTTCACCGGCATGCGGGAGGCGGCGAACAGCAGGGCGCCGCCGATCAGCGCCGCGAGGGCCTGCTTGCGGAAGAAGTACGACCCCGGGAGCGAGAGCTGGAGCGCGGTGATCTGGGAGGCCGAGTAGACCATCACCAGGCCCAGCACGGTGATCAGCAGGCTGCCGCCGAGGATCAGGTAGTAGGCGGTCAGCGGGCGGTCCCAGGCCTTGCGTGCCCGCGTGTAGAGCCGCAGCAGGGGGTTCTCGCGCGCGGGCCGGGCGGTGGGGGGACGGCGGGACGCCCGCTGTACGGGCGGCCGGCCGGTACGGCTACCGGGCATGAGCGCCTCCAGTGAACGTCGACCGTCCCACGCGTCCCTCCCAAGATCCGCCCGGCAGGCGGCCGGGTCAGGCGCCGAGTTCGCGGACCGCCTCCGCGAACGCGTCACCGCGCTCGTTGTAGTTGGTGAACATGTCCATGGAGGCGCAGGCCGGGGCCAGCAGCACCGTGTCACCGGGCTGTGCGAGCCGCTTCGCTTCCGTCACCGCCTGGAGCATCGCCCCAGTGTCGGTCCGTTCGAGGTCGACGACGGGTACTTCCGGGGCGTGTCGCGTGAGGGCCTCGCGGATCAGGGCCCGATCGGCGCCGATCAGGACGGCGCCGCGCAGCCGCTTCGCGGACCTGGCGACCAGTTCGTCGAAGGTCGCGCCCTTCGCCAGACCACCGGCAATCCATACAATCGGCTCATATGCCGCCAACGAGGCTTCCGCGGCATGGGTGTTGGTCGCCTTGGAGTCGTCCACGTACGCCACTCCGTCGATGTCCGCGACGTGCGCGATGCGGTGCGCGTCGGGACGGAAGGCGCGCAGACCGTCGCGGACGGCCGCGGCGGGCACCCCGAAGGCGCGCGCGAGGGCGGCGGCGGCAAGGGCGTTGGCGATGTTGTGCGGGGCCGGCGGTTCGACGTCGGAGACCTCGGCCAGCTCCTGCGCGTTCTTGTACCGGTTCTCCACGAAGGCCCGGTCGACCAGGATGCCGTCCACGACGCCGAGTTGGGACGGGCCGGGGGCACCGAGGGTGAACCCGATGGCCCGGCAGCCCTCTTGGACGTCGGCCGCACGCACCAGGTCCTCGGTGCGCGGGTCGGCCGTGTTGTAGACGCAGGCGACCTGGTTGCCCTCGTAGATGCGCCCCTTGTCGGCCGCGTAGGCCTCCATGGAGCCGTGCCAGTCGAGGTGGTCCGGGGCGAGGTTCAGCACGGCCGCGGAGTGGGCGCGCAGGGAGGGCGCCCAGTGCAGCTGGTAGCTGGACAGCTCCACGGCGAGCACGTCGTACGGCTCCTCGCCGAGGACCGCGTCCAGCAGCGAGACCCCGATGTTGCCGACCGCGGCCGTGCGCAGGCCCGCGGCCCGCAGGATCGAGGCCAGCATCTGCACGGTCGTGGTCTTGCCGTTGGTGCCGGTCACGGCGAGCCAGGGGGCCGCGTCGGGCCCGCGCAGGCGCCAGGCCAGTTCCACGTCGCCCCAGACGGGCACGCCCGCCTCCGCGGCCGCCAGGAAGAGCGGCTTGTCGGGCTTCCAGCCGGGGGCGGTGACGATCAGCTCGGTGCCCTCGGGGAGGGTCGCGCCGTCACCGAGGCGCACGGTGACACCGAGCGCCTCCAGTTCGGCGGCCTGCTCACGCGCGCGTGCGTCGTCGCCGTCGTTGACGACCGTGACGATCGCGCCGCGCGCGTGGAGCACCCTGGCCGCTGGGACGCCGGAGACGCCGAGTCCCGCGACGGTGACGTGCTTGCCCTGGAACTCCGAAAGCCCAGTGGGCACCGAGGAGGTCACTTGTCCGCTGCCCATCCCGCGTAGAAGAGGCCGAGTCCGACGATCACGCAGATGCCCTGGATGATCCAGAAGCGGACCACCACCAGGACCTCGGACCAGCCCTTGAGTTCGAAGTGGTGCTGGAGCGGTGCCATCCGGAAGACGCGTTTCCCGGTGAGCCGGAACGAGCCGACCTGGATGACGACCGACATGGTGATGAGGACGAACAGGCCGCCCATGATGGCCACCAGCAGCTCCGTGCGGGAGAGGATGGCCAGACCGGTGAGCACACCGCCGAGGGCGAGCGAGCCCGTGTCCCCCATGAAGATCTTGGCGGGCGAGGTGTTCCACCACAGGAAGCCCAGGCAGGCACCCATCAGCGCGGACGCGACGACCGCGAGGTCCAGCGGGTCGCGCACCTCGTAGCAGGCGTTCGGGTTCGTCAGGGTCTGCGCGTTGGCGCACGACTCCTGGAACTGCCAGACGCCGATGAACGTGTAGGCGCCGAAGACGAGCACGGAGGCGCCGGTGGCCAGACCGTCCAGACCGTCCGTCAGGTTCACGCCGTTCGACATCGCCAGGATCATGAACAGCGCCCAGACCACGAACAGCACCGGGCCGATCGACCAGCCGAAGTCGGTGATGAAGGACAGCTTGGTGGACGCCGGGGTGTTGCCGCGGGCGTCGGAGAACATCAGCGACAGCACGGCGAAGCCGATGCCGACGATGAGCTGGCCGGCCATCTTCGCCTTGGCCCGCAGACCCAGCGACCGGCGCTTGACGATCTTGATGTAGTCGTCCAGGAAGCCGACCAGGCCCATGCCGAACATCAGGCCGAGGACCAGCAGACCCGAGTAGGTCGGGGCGTAGCCGGTGATGAGCTTGCTGAGGAAGTACGCCGCGATCGTCGCCAGGATGAAGGCGATGCCGCCCATGGTCGGCGTACCGCGCTTGCTGGCGTGCTCACGCGGGCCGTCGTCGCGGATGTACTGGCCGTAGCCCTTGCGGGCGAGGAGCTTGATCAGCAGCGGGGTGCCGACCAGCGTCAGGAAGAGGCCGATGACTCCCGAGAACAGGATCTGCTTCATCATCGGGCATCGACCCCGCCCTCGACGAGCGCCTGGGCGACGCTCTCGAGCCCCACCGAACGGGAGGCCTTCACGAGTACGACGTCCCCCGGGCGCAACTCGCTGCGCAACAGGTCGACCGCCGCCTGTGCGTCGGACACGTGCACCGACTCCTCACCCCACGAACCCTCGTTATATGCGCCCAGTTGCAGCCAGGAGGCCTCAATCCCCCCGACCGCGACGAGCTTGCTGACGTTGAGCCGGACGGCGAGCCGTCCGACGGCGTCGTGCTCGGCGAGCGCCTCGTCCCCCAGCTCGGCCATCTTGCCGAGCACCGCCCACGTGCGGCGCCCCTTGCCCATGGCCGCGAGCGCCCTGAGGGCGGCCCGCACGGACTCGGGGTTGGCGTTGTAGGCGTCGTTGACGATGGTCACGCCGTCCGGGCGCTCGGTGACCTCCATCCGCCAGCGGGAGAGGGAGCCCGCCTCGGAGAGCGCGAGGGCGATCTCTTCCGCGGACATGCCCAGCTCATGGGCGACGGCGGCCGCGGCGAGCGCGTTCGACACGTGGTGTTCACCGTACAGGCGCATGGTCACATCGCTTGCACCGGAGGGTGTGTGAAGCCTGAAGGCGGGCTGTCCGCTGTCCGTGAGTCGTACGTTCTCGGCGCGTACGTCCGCTTCGGCCGACTCTCCGAAAAGGACCACCTTCGCCTTGGTACGGGAGGCCATGGCGCGCACCAGCGGGTCGTCGGCGTTGAGGATCGCGGCACCGCCCTCGGCCGCGGCCGGAAGCGCCTCGACGAGTTCGCCCTTGGCCTGGGCGATCTGCTCACGGCCGCCGAACTCGCCGATGTGGGCGGTGCCGACGTTGAGCACCAGGCCGATCCGCGGCGGGGTCAGCTCGGCGAGGTAGCGGATGTGGCCGATGCCCCGGGCGCCCATCTCCAGGACCAGGAAACGGGTTTCCGCGGTCGCGGACAGGGCGGTCAGCGGCAGCCCGATCTCGTTGTTGAGCGAGCCGGGCGTGAAGACGGTGGGCGCCTTGCGCCGGAGCACCTGGGCGATGAGGTCCTTGGTGCTGGTCTTGCCCGCCGAGCCGGTCAGGGCGACGAGGGTCGCGCCGAGCCGGCGTACGACGTGGCGGGCGAGGGCACCGAGGGCGGCCTGGACGTCCTCGACCACGATCGCGGGCACGCCGACGGGCCGGGACGCCAGTACGGCGGCGGCACCGGCCTCGACCACCTCCCGCGCGTAGTCGTGGCCGTCGGCGCGCTCGCCGACGAAGGCCACGAAGAGGCTGCCTTCGCGCACCTCCCGGGAGTCCCGGACGACCGGTCCCGTGACGAGGACGGACGGATCCGGTATGTCGTGCGTCTGCCCGCCGACGACTTCAGCGATCTCGGCGAGAGAGAGGGCGATCACAAGTTCATCCCTGGGTCTTCTGGATAGCTTCGCGAAGCACCTGGCGGTCGTCGAAGGGACGGACCACGCCGGCGATGTCCTGGCCCTGCTCGTGGCCCTTGCCCGCGACCAGCACGGTGTCGCCGGCCTGGGCGCGGCCCACGGCGGCGGCGATGGCGGCGGCCCGGTCCTCGAACAGGAGGACCTCACCACGCTCGTGCGCGGGCACGGAGGCCGCGCCCTCGAGCATGGTCGCGAGGATCGCCAGGGGGTCCTCGGAGCGGGGGTTGTCGGAGGTCAGTACGGCCGTGTCGGACAGCCGGGCCACGGCGGCGCCCATCGGGGCGCGCTTGGTCCGGTCGCGGTCGCCGCCGCAGCCGAGGACCACGTGCAGCCGGCCCTTGGTGACCTTGCGCAGCGCCTTGAGCACCGACTCGACCGCGTCGGTCTTGTGGGCGTAGTCCACGACGGCGAGGTAGGGCTGGCCGGCGTCCACGCGCTCCAGGCGGCCGGGGACGCCCGGCACGGCGGCGATGCCGTCGGCGGCGGTCTGCGGGTCGAGACCGGCCACGGCGAGGGCGACGATCGCGGCGAGGGTGTTCGCCACGTTGAACGGCCCGGCGATCGGTGACCTGGCGTGGACGCGCCGGCCCTCGGGGCCGAGCACGGTGAACGTCGAGTCCATGGGGCCGACCTGGACGTCCTCGGCGCGCCAGTCGGCGTCGGGGTGGCCCTCGGCGGAGAAGGTGACCACCGGGACGGTCGCCTCGGCGGCGAGCCGGCGGCCGTACTCGTCGTCGGTGTTGACGACGCCGAGCCTGCTGCGTTTCGGTGTGAACAACTGCGCCTTGGCCCGGAAGTAGTCCTCCATGTCGGAGTGGAACTCCATGTGTTCCGGGCTGAGGTTGGTGAAGACGGCGATGTCGAAGACGCAGCCGTCGACCCGGCCGAGGACCAGCGCGTGGCTGGAGACCTCCATGGCGACCGCCTCGACACCGCGCTCGCGCATGACCGCGAACAGGGCCTGCAGGTCGGTGGCCTCGGGGGTGGTGCGCTCGGACTTGATGCGCTCCTCGCCGATGCGCGTCTCGACGGTTCCGATGAGACCGGTGGAGCGCGTGGTGCGCAGCCCGCCCTCGACCAGGTAGGCGGTGGTGGTCTTGCCGGAGGTGCCGGTGATGCCGATCTGGAGCAGGTCGCGGCCCGGGTGACCGTAGATGGTGGCCGCCAGTTCGCCCATCCGCGCGCGCGGGTCGTCCACCACCAGGGCCGGCAGTCCGGACGCGGCGGCGCGCTCGGCGCCGGCCGGGTCGGTGAGCACGGCGACCGCGCCGAGGCCGGCGGCCTGGGTGACGAAGTCGGCGCCGTGCAGGCGGGCGCCCGGGAGGGCGGCGTACAGGTCGCCGGGGCGGACGGCGCGCGAGTCGTGGGTGATCCCCGTGACCTCGGCGGCGGCCGGAGCGGCGGCGCCCAGCTGATCGGCCAGCTCCGCGAGAGGTGTGGCGGAGACCTGAGCCGGTCGCGGCGGTCCCGGATATGTCACGGAAGCGCCTTTCTGGGTGGTTTGGGACTGATCAGCGTGTGGCACGGCGGTGAGCGTACCGGGCGCACCCGCTCCGGAGCGAAGTGAGGGGCCGGGGGTGCTGCCCCGGTCCCCGGGGTTCGGGCTGTTCGTCGTCACGAGTGGGTTCCTGGTGGTCGTTCGCGTGTGCTGATCAGGGCTTGTAGTCGACGGGCAGGTTCGCGGACCTCGCCCCGGTCGGCGGGACCTGGAGGGTCTTCAGGGCGAACTCCATCACCTGCTTGTAGATCGGGCCGCAGATCTGGCCGCCGAAGTAGCTGCCCGACGTGGCGTTCTGGATCGCGCAGTAGACGGTGATCCGCGGGTTGTCCGCGGGTGCGAAACCGGCGAAGGACGAGGTGTAGCCGTGGTAGCGGCCGGTGGCCGGATCCACGCGGTTGGCCGTGCCGGTCTTGCCCGCGACCCGGTACCCGGGGATGCGGGCCTTGATGCCGGTCCCCTGCTCGTCGTCCACGACCGACTCCAGCATCTGGGCGAGGGTCTTCGCGGTCTTCGCGCTGACCACACGGGTCTTCTTGGGCTGCGGGACCGGTGCGAAACGTCCGTCGGCGCCCTTCGTCCCGCGTACCAGGGTCGGCTCCACGCGGACGCCGCCGTTGGCGATCGTCGAGTACACGGAGGCGGCCTGCATGGCGCTGAGCGAGAAGCCCTGGCCGAAAGGAATCGTGTACTGCTGCGACGTGGACCACTTTCCGGCGGGCGCGAGAATGCCCCTGGTCTCGCCGGGGAAGCCGAGGCCGGTGGCGCTGCCGATGCCGAACCGGCGCAGGTACGAGTAGAGGACCTTGTTGGCCTCGGGCTGGGTCCGGCCGAGCTGGCCGGTGGCGAGGATGGTGCCGATGTTGCTGGACTTGGCGAGCACGCCGTTGAGCGTGAGGTACCAGGTGCCGTGGTCGACGTCGTCCTGGAAGAGCCGGTCGCCGCGGTGCAGCCGGTTGGGCACGACGACGTGGGTCAGCGGCGTGGCCGCGTTCCGTTCGAGGACGGCCGCCATCGACATCACCTTGGCGGTGGAGCCGGGCTCGAAGGCGTCCTGGACGGCCGCGTTGCCCATGGCCTCGCCGTCGGCCTTCGACAGGTCGTTGGGGTCGAAACCGGGCGAGTTGGCCATGGCCAGGATCTCGCCGGTGCGGGTGTCCTGGACGATGACGTAGCCGCGGTCCGCCCTGGACTTGCGCACCTGCTCCGTGATGGCGTTCTGGGCGGCCCACTGGATGTCGCGGTCGATGGTGAGTTCGACGTCGGAGCCCGGTACGGCGGGGGTCTCCGTCGAGCCGGCCGTGGGTACCTCGCGACCGCCGGACTGGGCGTAGCGCAGCTGGCCGTCCTTGCCCGACAGCCGCTTGTCCAGCTCCTGTTCGATGCCGCCGCCGCCCCGGCCGTCGGCGTTGACCCAGCCCAGTATCCCGGCGGCGAGGTCGCCGTTCGGATACACGCGCTGGCTGCTCGGGTCGGCGAAGACGCCGGCGAGCACGTTGACCGTGCCCTTGTCGGTCTCGGCCTTCTTGGTGAGCGCGGCCTTCAGGTCCTTGATCTGCTTCCAGACCTGCGGCGTCCGGCGGGTGGCGAGCCGGGTGTAGCGCGAGAGCCTGTTCGCGGGCCTGAGTTTCCTGGCGATGGCCGCCTGGTCCTGGCCGAGGATCGGCGCGAGCAGCGCGGCGGCCTGCTCCGGTCCGTCGCCGATCTTCAGCTGCTTGGCGGTGAACATCGTCGGGTCGGCCGTGATGTCGTAGGCGTCCTCGCTGATGGCGAGGGCCACGCCGTTGCGGTCGGTGATGCCGCCGCGCTCGGCGGCCAGGGTGTGCACGACATAGCGGTTCTGCACGGCCTTGGCGGCGTACGCGGCGGCGTCGACGGCCTGGACCTGGAGCAGCCGTACGACGAAGGCGAGCATCACCAGGGTGAGCGCGAGGCCGACCATGCGCAGCCGGGGCCTCGGGCTGCCGAGCCGGAGGACCGGCGCGGGCGGCGGCCGGTACGCGCCGGTCCGGCGGGCCGGCCGGGCGCCCGGCCCCGGCTGGCGCCGGACGGGGCCCCTCGGACGGGGCGGCTTGGCGGGGCCGGGCACGCGGCGGCGCGGCGGTTCCCTGTCGGACACTTCCGTCACCTGCCGGGGGTCGGGGTGGGTGCGGGCTGAAGGGTGGTGAGCGGCGTCACGACCGCCGGCGCGCCGGGCGCCTGGGCCGGGGCGGTGGGGCCGGTCGGAGCCGCGGGGTCGGCCGGGTTCGCGGGATTGGCCGGGTTCGCGGGGTCGGCCGGGTTCGCCGGGTCCGCGGGGGGCTGCGCCGGCGTGGCCGAGGGGCCGGTGGAGGGGCTCGCGACGGCACCGGGTCCCGCGGCCGGGGCGATGCTCTCCGGGGCGAGCGGGTCGGTGAGGGCGGCGGGCTCGGGACCGGCCGCGTTCGGAACGCCCTTGACGGTGCCGCCGGGACCGAGGAACGCCGGGTCACCGCCGGGAACCATGCCCAGCCGGCGGGCGCGGCGCTGCAGGGCGTCGGGGGACGAGTAGGCGTCGATGTCCCGTTGCAGGGCCTGTTCCTCGTCGGTGAGGTTCTTCGTCCGCTTCTGCAGCGCGTCGAGCTTGAACGAGCCTTCGCTCAGGGCGGAGTTCAGCACCAGCAGCCCGATGAGACCACCGCCGAGCAGCAGGACGACGAGAAGGACGAACGGGGCGCGGGCCGCCCGGGCACGGCCGACCGGGAAGAGCCGGGCGAGCCGGGCCGCCCTCCCCTTGAGTTCGGGTTTCCTGCTCACTGGTCCTCCGGTGGCTCCGGCGCGCCGACAGGTGCGTCCGGAAACCCAACCGGCCCGGTTCCGCTCACTCGGCGTCCTCCCTGATGCGCTCGGCACCCCGCAGCCTGGCCGGGGCGGCCCTGCGGTTCTCGGCGATCTCTTCCTCCGTGGGAAGTTCGGCACCGCGCGTGAGCAGCTTGAGCCGCGGCTGGTAGCGCTCGGGCACGACCGGCAGTCCGGGCGGCGCGGTGGACGCGGCGCCGGCCGCGAACACCTGCTTCACCAGCCGGTCCTCCAGCGAGTGGTACGACAGCACGGCGACGCGGCCGCCGACGTCGAGCGCCTTGACCGCGGCCGGGATCGCCCGTTCCAGGACGGACAGTTCGCCGTTGACCTCGATGCGCAGCGCCTGGAAGGTGCGCTTGGCCGGGTTGCCGCCGGTGCGCTTGGCGGCCTGCGGCAGCGCGTCCCGGATCAGTTCGACGAGCCGCGCGCTGTTGTCGAACGGCTCCTTCTCGCGCTCGCGGACGATGGCGGAGACGATCCGCTTGGCCTGCTTCTCCTCGCCGTAGGCGCGCAGGATGCGCACCAGTTCGCCCGGCGGGTAGGTGTTGAGGACCTCGGCGGCGCTGATGCCGGTCGTCTGGTCCATGCGCATGTCGAGGGGCGCGTCCTGGGCGTAGGCGAAACCCCGGTCGGCCTCGTCCAGCTGCATGGAGGAGACGCCGAGGTCGAACAGGACACCGCGCACGCGCGGGACGCGCAGCCGCTCCAGCACCTCGGGCAGCTCGTCGTAGACGGCGTGCACGAGGGTGGCGCGCTCGCCGTAGGGGGCGAGCCGCTCGCCGGAGAGCCGCAGCGCCTCCTTGTCCCGGTCGAGGCCGATCAGCCGCGCCTCGGGGAACCGGGCCAGCAGCGCCTCGCTGTGGCCGCCGAGGCCGAGGGTGCAGTCGACGACCACCGCTCCCGGCCGCTCCAGTGCGGGTGCCAGCAGGTCCAGGCACCGCTGGAGCATCACCGGGAAGTGTCGACTCTGGCTCAAGGGGGCCTCTCAGGTCCGGCGGGCGGTACGCACCGCCGGGTCCCCGCCCGCTCTGTGAAGGGGTGGCCTGCCGGCGCCGGAAGCGTCAGCCGACCGGGAGCGGGAGGAGGCCGAGCCGTACGTACGCGCCGCGCACGCGGGGAGACGGTCCGGGTCTCGTACCGGGGTCTCCTGGGGTTTCACCAGCGGGGAGAGCCGCGCCTCCCGCTTCGCGTCACTTTAGTCCACCGTGTCGCGCGGTCAATCAACCGGCCTGCGCGTCGCGCACCGCGTCCCGGCACGGTCCGCACTTCGGGGGATTCACCCTCCCGGGTCCTGTTTGCCCTCCGTGTGGATCAGCTCACCATGCGCCACGGTGACGCACTTCATCCGCTCTCCCGCCCGGCCGGGGCCGTGGGTGACCAGTAATGTCGCGGCCATGACGACTTCGGCAGCAGCTTCCACCGGGTCCGACGGCACCGGATCCGGCGGCACCGGGCCCGGTGGAGGCGCCACCGCGGGCGGGGACACCGTCACGGACCGCCTCGTCGAGGCCAACGAGCGGTACGCCGCCGCGTTCGACGACCCGGGCATGGACGCCCGGCCGGTCCTGCGCGTCGCGGTCGTGGCCTGCATGGACGCCCGGATCGACCTGCACAGGGCGCTCGGCCTGCGGCTCGGCGACTGCCACACGATCCGCAACGCCGGCGGTGTCGTGACCGACGACGTGATCCGCTCGCTGACCATCAGCCAGCGTGCGCTCGGCACCCGCAGCGTCGTGCTGATCCACCACACCGGCTGCGGCATGCAGACCCTCACCGAGGAGTTCCGGCACGAGCTGGAGATGGAGGTGGGCCAGCGCCCGGCCTGGGCCGTGGAGGCGTTCCGCGACGCCGACCAGGACGTGCGGCAGTCGATGCGGCGCGTGCGCACCTCGCCCTTCCTGCCGCACACCGGTGACGTGCGCGGCTTCGTCTTCGACGTCACGACCGGCCGGCTGCGCGAGATCGACCCGGCCTGAGCGTCCACCGCACCGCGAGAGCCCGCCGAAATGAAGGCAAGCCCGACATAGTGCGGGCAGTTGTCCACAGGCGAGTGACACGAATCGGTAACGGCAGCAAGAATGCGGGGTGTGGACGTCACGTGGAACCTTTTCCACGCGGTGTCCGTGTTTTCGGGGTGGGCCGGTTTCGCATCGCAGAGCGGCGGCCCGAGTAAGAACGGGCCGAGGAGGGCCGGGTGACGACCTATGACGATCGAGCGAGCCTCACTGATCTGACCGCCACTGTGGAGCGGGTGCGCAGTTCGGTGGAGGGTGTGATCGAGGGCAAGCCCGAGGTCGTGCGGCTTTCGCTGACCGTACTGCTGGCCGAGGGACACCTGTTGATCGAGGATGTCCCCGGCGTGGGCAAGACGATGCTGGCCAAGGCGCTGGCGCGGTCCATCGACTGCTCGGTGCGGCGTATCCAGTTCACGCCCGACCTGCTGCCGTCGGACATCACCGGTGTGTCCATCTGGGACCAGCAGCGCCGGGACTTCGAGTTCAAGCCGGGCGCCATCTTCGCCCAGATCGTGATCGGCGACGAGATCAACCGCGCCTCCCCCAAGACCCAGTCGGCGCTGCTGGAGTCCATGGAGGAGCGGCAGGTCACCATCGACGGGCACAGCTACGAACTGCCCAGCCCCTTCATGGTGGTGGCGACGCAGAACCCGGTCGAGATGGAGGGCACCTACCCGCTGCCCGAGGCCCAGCGCGACCGCTTCATGGCCCGGGTCTCGGTCGGGTACCCGAGCGTCGAGGCCGAGCTGCAGATGCTGGACGTGCACGGCGGCGTCTCCCCGCTGGAGGACCTCCAGCCGGTGGCGCACGCGCACGAGATCGTGAAGCTGATCGAGGCGGTGCGCGGGGTGCACGTCTCCGAGGCGGTGCGCCGCTACGCGGTCGAGCTGGTCGCGGCCACGCGCAGCCACCCCGACCTGAGACTGGGCGCCTCCCCGCGCGCGACGCTGCACCTGCTGCGCGCCGCCAAGGCGTCCGCCGCGCTGGCCGGCCGGGAGTACGCGCTGCCGGACGACGTGCAGGCGCTCGCGGTCGCGGTCCTCGCGCACCGTCTGCTGCCCACCGCCCAGGCGCAGCTCAACCGCCGCACGGCCGAACAGGTCGTGCAGGAGATCCTCCAGCACACGGCCGTCCCCGCCGCGCCGGGCCAGCAGCCGGGCTTCGGCGGCCTGGGCCGCACCATCCCGGCCTATCCCCAGCAGCCCCCGCGGGGTCTGTGATGAGCGCCGGGGGGGCCGGGCAGGCGGATCCCGACCGCGGGGAGGCGGGCGGGATCCGTACCGCCCTGGCGGGGCTCACCACCCGCGGGCGCTCCTTCCTGGCCGCCGGGATCGCCGCCGCGATCTGCGCGTACGTGCTGGGGCAGAGCGATCTGCTGCGGGTCGGCCTGCTGCTGGCCGTGCTGCCGCTGCTGTGCGCCGCCGTGCTCTACCGCACCCGCCACCGGGTGGCCGGGAACCGCCGGCTCTCCCCCGCGCGGGTGCCCGCGGGCAGCGAGGCCCGGGTGCACCTGCGGATGGAGAACGTCTCCCGGCTGCCCACCGGGCTGCTGATGCTCCAGGACCGGGTGCCCTACGTGCTCGGGCCCCGGCCGCGCTTCGTGCTGGACCGGGTGGAGCCGGGCGGCCGCCGCGAGGTGTCCTACCGGGTCCGCTCCGACCTGCGCGGCCGCTATCCGCTGGGCCCCCTGCAGCTGCGCCTGACCGACCCGTTCGGGATGTGCGAGCTGACCCGCGCCTTCTCCACGTTCGACACGCTCACCGTCGTCCCGCGGGTGGACCCGCTGGCACCGGTCCGGCTCAGCGGCGAGGCCAGGGGGTACGGCGACGGGCGCCAGCGCTCGCTGGCCCTGGCCGGCGAGGACGACGTGATCCCGCGCGGGTACCGCTACGGCGACGACCTGCGCCGGGTGCACTGGCGTTCCACCGCGCGCTACGGCGAGCTGATGGTGCGCCGTGAGGAGCAGCCCCGGCGTTCGCGCTGCACGGTCCTGCTGGACACCCGGGCCATCGGCTACGAGGGCGCCGGCCCCGACTCGGCCTTCGAGTGGGCCGTCTCGGGCGCCGCGTCGGTCCTGGTGCACATGCTGGAGCGGGGCTTCACGGTACGGCTGCTGACGGACAACGGCGTCTCGGTGCCCGGGGAGGGCGCCGACGGGTTCGCGGGCACCGGCCAGGACTCCGCGGACGCGGCCGGGCTGATGATGGACACCCTGGCGGTGATCGACCACTCCGACGGCACCGGCCTGTCGCGCGCGTACGACCTGCTGCGCGGCGGGAACGAGGGGCTGCTGGTCGCCTTCCTGGGCGACCTGGACGAGGGGCAGGCCGCGGTGGTCGCCAAGATGCGCCAGCGCAGCGGCGCCGCCGTCGCCTTCGTACTGGACCCCGGCACCTGGGCGCGGGAGGCGACCGACGTGCCGGGGCCGGGCGAGCGGCCCGCGGAGCGGCTGCGCATGCTGCGCGAGGCGGGCTGGACGGCGCTGGGCGTGCCGCGCGGCGCCTCGCTGAACGATCTGTGGCGGCAGGCGGACCGGGAACGCTCCGGGCTGACGGCCGTGAGCGGGGAGGCCCCGGTATGAGCGGGCGGGCACGACTGGCTCTGTGCGCGGCGGCGGCCACCCTGATGGCCTCGTGCGCGCTGCTGCCCCTGGTCGACCAGCCGACCTGGCTGTTCCTGGCGGTCGTGCTGGTCGCGGTGCAGACCGGCGTCGGCGCGGCGGCCCGGCGGGTGCCGCTGGCCCGGCCGCTGACGGTGGCGGCGCAGGTCGCGGTCACGCTGATGCTGCTGACCCTGGTCTTCGCCCGGCAGCAGGCGGTCCTCGGGGTCCTTCCCGGTCCCGGTACCGTCGGGCACTTCGCCGACCTGTTCCGGCAGGGCTCGCAGGACGTCGGCCGGTACGCGATCCCGGCGCCGCTCACCGACGGCATCAGGCTGCTGCTGGTCGGCGGTGTCCTGGTGATCGGCCTGCTGGTGGACACGCTCGCGGTGACGTTCCGCAGCGCGGCCCCGGCCGGGCTGCCGCTGCTCGCGCTGTACTCGGTGGCCGCCGGGCTGTCCGACGGCGCCGGCTGGCTGTGGTTCCTGATCGCGGCGGCCGGCTATCTGATGCTGCTGCTCGCCGAGGGCCGGGACCGGCTGGCCCAGTGGGGCCGCGTCTTCGGCGGCCCGGCCCGCGCTCCGGGCGAGCCGGACGGCGGCGCGGTGGCCCCGGTGCGCACCGGGCGGCGGATCGGCGCGGTCGCGCTCGGCGTCGCCCTGGTGGTGCCGCTGGCGCTGCCCGCGATGCAGGGCGGTCTGCTGGAGGGCACCGGGGCGGGCGTCGGCGCGGGCAACGGCAGCGGCGGCACGATCTCCGCGGTCAACCCGCTGGTGTCGCTGCGCGACAGCCTGAACGTGGAGAACGACCGCCGGGTGCTGTCGCTGAGGACGAGTTCCGGCGACCTGTCGGACATGTACCTGCGGATCGTGTCCCTGGACGACTTCGACGGCACCACCTGGAAGCCGTCCCAGCGGCACATCGTCGACGTGCCGGACGTCTTCCCTCCGCCCGACGGCCTCGGCCGGGACGTCAAGCGCACCACGGTGCGCACCACGGTGACGGCGGCGGACTGGTACGCGCAGGACTGGCTGCCGATGCCGTATCCGCCGAGCGGTGTGCGGATCAGCGGGAACTGGCGGTACGAACCGGTGGGCATGACCCTGGTGGGCGACCACGGGCAGAACACCCGGGGCGAGACGTACCAGGTCAGGAGCCTGCACGTGCAGCCGACCGCCGAGCAGCTGGCCGCCGCCGGGCAGCCGCCCGCCGTACTGAAGCGCGAGTACACCAAGGTGCCGTCGCGGCTGCCGAAGGTGGTGGCCAGGACCGCCGAGAAGGTCACCGCGGGCGCGGCGAGCCACTACGAGGAGGCGGTCAAGCTCCAGGAGTACTTCGCGGTCGACGGCGGCTTCCAGTACGACACCCAGGTGGAGGTCGGCCGGGGCCCGGACGCGATCGCGAACTTCCTGGCGAAGAAGCAGGGCTTCTGCGTCCACTTCTCCTTCGCGATGGCGGCGATGGCCCGCACGCTCGGCATCCCGGCGCGGGTGGCGGTGGGCTTCGCGCCCGGCACCCCGCAGGCGGACGGCTCGGTCTCGGTGTCCCTGAAGGACGCGCACGCCTGGCCCGAGCTGTACTTCGAGGGCGTGGGCTGGACCCGTTTCGAGCCGACCCCGACCCGGGGCACCGTGCCGTCGTACACCCAGTCGGACACCCCCGGCACCTCGCAGCCGGACGCGGCGCTGCCGTCCAGGAACGCCTCCCCGGCGCCCTCGGCGTCGGCCTCGCAGAGCGAGGGCTGCGGCGCGCAGCTGCGCGGTCTCGACCCGTGCGACAGCCCGTCCGCCGCGGTGGCGGCGCACCGCGGAGGCGGGGGCACCTGGCACCTGCTGGGTCTCGGGCTGATCGCGCTGGCCGTGCTGGCCGCGCTGGCGGTCCCGCTGGCGCCGATGCTGTGGCGGGCCCGGCTGCGGTCGGTCCGGCTCGGCGCACACGCCCGGACCGGTGAGGGGGCGGCGGCGCACACGCTGGCCGCCTGGCAGGAGCTGACGGACAGCGCCTGGGACCTCGGCATCCCGCCGGACGAGTCGCAGACCCCGCGCAAGGCGGCCGCCCGGATCGTCCGGCTCGGGCAGCTCGACCCGGTGGCCGGGGCCGCGGTGCACCGGGTGGCGGACGCGCTGGAGCAGGTGCTGTACGCGCCGCGGCCGCGCCCGGCGGCGGGTCTGGCCGAGGACGTGCGCCGGGTGATCGCCGCGCTGAACGGCGCGGCGGGCCGGCGGACGCGGTTGCGGGCGCTGTTCGCGCCGCGCTGCGCCGCGCGGCTGCTCTGGGCGCTGGCGGCCCGGTGGGCCGCGCTCAGGGCGCGTGCGGTGGCGGCCCGCCCGGTGCTGCGCAAGCCGTCGGGGCAGCGGGGCTGAGGACGGCGGGCCCGGGCGCGTGTCCGGGCCCGCCGCAGGGACACGCGAAGCCGCATGGACAAGGAAGGGGTGACCACCTGCTGGTGGTCACCCCTTCACGGATGTCTGCGGTGGCGCTGTGGCGTCAGTGGCCCTGCTGCTCGTCCCGGCGGCGCTGCCAGCGCTGCTCGATCCGGTCCATCATGGAGCGCTTGGGCCGGACCTGGCGGCGTACGGCGGCCGCGGGCTGTTCGCCGGGCTTGGGGGCCTTGCGCCAGCCCGTGACGGCGAGGACGGCGCAGCCCAGCATGACGAGGAAGCCCACCACGCTGACCCAGATCTGCTTGGCCACCATTCCGGCCATGAGGAGCGCGATACCCACGAGGAAGCCCGCGACCGCCTGGTAGACCCGCCGCCGGGTGTACGTCCGCAGCCCACTTCCCTCAAGCGCCGACGCGAACTTGGGATCTTCGGCGTACAGCGCTCGCTCCATCTGCTCGAGCATGCGCTGCTCGTGCTCCGAGAGCGGCACGGAGTCCTCCTCATCGTGCGGTCGCCGGGGCGACCCGGGGGGTCCCTTCAGGATAGGCAGGGAATCGCCCCCGTGAAACCCGCCCCTCTACGCCAACAGGCCAACCGAAATCCGCCATGAGCGTCCCGGCTCGCTGAGGCTTCCATTCCCCGGCGGCCGACCCGTCATGCCGGACGGTGTGCCTCGATCATACGGCGCAAACCGCTCGATCGGGGGGCTTGTGTCGTACTCCATGTGCTGTCGCGCCCCTGATCAGCGGCCGGTCCCGCCGTGCGCTCAGGCCTCCGGCGCCCCTCGTGTCTCGCCCAGCACGTGGAGCTGGGTGGCCACCGAGTGGAAGGCGGACAGCTCGGCCGCCGCGGCCTCCAGCCTCAGCAGCGCGTCGAGGGCACCGGGCTCGGTGTCGACGAGGACGCCCGGCACCAGGTCGGCGAAGACCCGGACGCCGTGCACGGCGCCGACCCGGAGGCCGGCGTCCTCCACCAGTGCGGTGAGCTGGTCGGCGGTGAAGCGGCGCGGCATCGGGTCGCCGGCGCCCCAGCGGCCCTCCGGGTCCTCCAGGGCCTGCTTGGCCTCCTTGAAGTGGCCGGCCAGGGCCCGGGCGAGGACGGCGCCGCCGAGGCCGGCGGCGAGCAGGCTGAGGACGCCCTCGGAGCGCAGCGCGGCCACCGCGTTGCGGATGCCCTCGGCCGGGTCGTCCACGTACTCCAGGACGCCGTGGCACAGGACCGCGTCGTAGCCGCCGCGGCCGACGACGTCGAACAGGCCGTGGACGTCGCCCTGGACGCCCTTGACCCGGTCCGCGACGCCGGCCTCGGCGGCGCGGCGCTCCAGTGCGAACAGGGCGTTCGGGCTGGGGTCGACGACGGTGACGCGGTGGCCGAGGCGGGCGAGGGGCACGGCGAAGTTGCCGCTGCCGCCTCCGGTGTCGAGGACGTCCAGCGCGTCCCGCCCCGTGGCCTTGACCCGGCGGTCGAGGGCGTCCTGGAGGACCTCCCAGACCACGGCGGTACGGAGGGAGGCGCGGGGGCGCATCGGGTCCGACACGTCAGTTGACTCCTCGGCGCGGCACCGCCTGTTGCCCGGCGGCGCGAACGGGGTGCCTCCCCGGCCCGGTCGCGGGCGGAGGGAAGGCCTCAGGCGCTCTCCACCCTATTGCCTCCGCCGCCGTGGCCGGTCATCACGGGGGCGGGCGGCCGTGTCCGTCTCGTACGGCGGACACCTCAGGTCAGCCCGCGTCCGGGAGGTCGCCGCGGGCCGGCGGCCGGGGTGGCTCCTCGTCCTGCCGGGGCTGGGGCAGGACGGGCTGGAGCACCAGCATCCGCTCGACGATGCGGACGAACATCGCCACGTCGCGTATCAGGTCGTCGGCGTCGCGCCGGCCGGCCGCTCCCTGGATGCCCGCCTCGGCGCGGGCGCGGCGGGCGGCGCCGGAGGCGAAGAGGGCGCTCCACTCGGTGAGTTCGGGGGCGATCTCGGGCAGCACCTCCCAGGCGCTGCGGATCCGGGCCCGGCGGCGCGGGGACGGCTCCGGGCGGCCGCGGGCGGCTAGCACGGCGGCGGCGGTGCGCAGGGCGGCCAGGTGGGCCGTGGCGTACCGCTCGTTGGGTGTTTCCAGGCGGTCGGCCTCCTCGAGTCCGGCACGGGCCTGGGCGAGCAGGTCGAGGGCGGCGGGCGGGGCCGTGGCGCGGCGGAGCACGGGGTGCACGTCGCTCGCCGGTCCGGTCAGTGAGGGGGCAGGGCCGGTGGCGCGGCGCCGGTGGGCGGCGGCTGCGGACGAGTTGGCCATGACGAACCTCCTGTCGTCTGGGTGACGGCACGGGTGCCGTATGTGCCCATCGTGCGGTATGGCACTGACAATCCGTTCTGACCTGTGCTTTTGCCTCGATCGCAGGTTCGGGCGTATTTTTGAACTGACCAGTCAGTTCAAAATATGTCCAGCAGACAGGGGGGCTTGTGGACGGCGTGCACGTCACGGCCGACGGGCTCGGACTCAAGGGGCCGCGGGGGTGGGCCTTCCGCGGCATCACCCTGGCGGCGGGGCCCGGTGCGCTGATCGCCATCGAGGGACCGTCCGGCTCCGGCCGGACGAGTCTGCTGCTCTCGCTCACCGGACGGATGAAGCCCACCGAAGGAGTCGCCGCGGTGGGCGAGTTCAAACTTCCCCGGCACATGGCGGCCGTGCGCCGGATCGGCGCCGTGGCCAACGTGGCCGGGGTCACCGACCTCGAACCGGCCCTGACCGTCGGGGAGCATCTGCGCGAGCGCGCCCTGATGCAGCGCAGGTTCGGCGGCTCCCTGCGCGAGCTGACGCGGCCGCGCGCGCAGCGCCGGCACGAGGCACGGCTGCGCGTCGACGCGGCCCTGGCCGCCGCCGGGCTCGACCCGGAGACGCTGCCCAAGGGCTCCCGGACGGCCGTACGGGACCTGGAACGCCCGCAGGAGCTGCGGCTGTCCCTCGCGCTCGCCCTGCTCGGCGCGCCCCGGCTGCTCGCCGTCGACGACGTCGACATGAAGCTGTCGGAAGGCGAACGCGCCGAGGTCTGGGAGCTGTTGCGCTCCCTCACGCGCGCGGGGGCGACGGTCGCGGCCGTGTGCCGCACCGCACCCGAGGACTGCGTCCGCGTCTCCACCACGGGAAAGGAGGCGGCCGATGCGCTCGCCGAGGCTCGCCGCGCTTGAGCTGAGGCGCTTCGGGCGGGGGAAGCTGCCGCGCGCCGCCATGGTCGCGCTGCTCGTGCTGCCCCTGCTCTACGGCGCCCTGTACCTGTGGTCCTTCTGGGATCCCTACGGCCGTCTCGACCGCATCCCGGTGGCCCTGGTGAACGACGACCGGGGCGCCACGGCGGGCGGGAAGAGGATCACGGCCGGCGACGACCTCGTGGACGGGCTGCGCGGGAGCCGGACCTTCGAGTGGCACCGGGTGAGCGACGCGGAGGCCCGGCGCGGCGTCGAGGACGGCACGTACTACCTGTCCTTGACGATGCCGTCGGACTTCAGCCGGCGGATCGCCTCCGGCTCGGGCGACTCGCCCGAGCCGGGCGCGCTGCGGGTGCGGACCAACGACGCGAACAACTACATCGTCGGGCAGATCTCCCGGTCGGTGTTCAGCGAGGTCCGCTCGGCCGCGTCCACCAAGGCCTCCCGCACCTTCCTGGACCGCATCTTCATCTCCTTCTCCTCCATCCACGACAAGACGGTGACCGCGGCCGAGGGCGCCGACCGCCTCAAGGGCGGCCTGGGAAAGGCGGAGAAGGGCTCCAAGGACCTCGCCGACGGCCTGCAGGACGCCAAGAGCGGCAGCGGGAAGCTCTCCACGGGCCTGACGAAGCTCACCAAGGGCGCGGGCGACCTGGAGGACGGCTCGCGGCGGGTCGCGGACGGCACGCAGAGCCTCGCCGACAACGTCAACGGCGTGTACGCCAAGGCCGGTCCGTTCCTCAAGGGCAACGAGAAGACCATCGGGGACACCGCGCGGCTGGTCGCCGACTCGGCCGGCGCGGTGCGCCGCAACCTCGCCGACCTGGTCAGGCTCGCCCCGGGCGCGGCCAGGGCCGCCCACGCCTCCTCGGCCGTCCTGGACGAGGTCTACAGGACGCGCTGCGAGAGCGCCGTCGTCCCGGACCCGGTCTGCCCCGACCTGAAGAAGGCCAGGCAGGCGGCCGCCGACGTGGCCGAGGTCGCCGACGACCTCAACACCCTGATCGCCGACCAGGACGGCGACCTCAAGACCATGCGGGCCAACCTCGGCACGCTGCAGAAGCAGGCCCGGGCCCTGTCCGCCCGCGCACCGCACCTCTACGAGGACGTGGACGACGCCGTCCGCCGGATCAACAGGCTGAACGACGGGGCCGCCCGGGTCGCCGCGGGCGCCAAGAAGCTGCACGCCGGGCTCGGCACCGCCGAGACGGGCGCGGACAAGCTGGACCAGGGCATCGGCACGGCCGCCGCCGGCGCGCAGACGCTGAACGGCGGCATGTACAAGCTCGTCGACGGCTCCGGGAAGCTCTCCGGCGGTCTGCACGACGGCGCGAAGAAGATCCCCGACTACGACCGGCAGGACCGCGACAAGCGCACCGGCGTGATGGCCGACCCGGTCCAGCTCGCCTCGCACGACCTGCACAAGGCGGGCAACTACGGCACCGGCTTCGCCCCGTACTTCATCCCGCTGTCCCTGTGGGTGGGCGCGATGGTGGCCTACATGCTGATCACACCGCTCAACCGGCGTGCCCTCGCGGCCGGTTCGCCGGCCTGGCGGATCGCGCTGGCCGGCTGGCTGCCGGTGGTCGCCGTCGGCGTGCTGCAGACGGCCGCCCTGATGGCCGTCCTGCACTGGGCGATCGGGCTGCGGATGGTCCGGGCGGCCGGGACGGTCGGCTTCCTGTTCCTCGTGGCGGCCTGCTTCGCGGCGCTCGTGCAGTGGCTGAACGCGCGCTTCGGCGCGGCCGGCCGGATCCTCGTGCTGGCCCTGCTGATGCTCCAGCTCACCTCGGCGGGCGGCACCTACCCGGTGCAGACCAGCCCCGGCTTCTTCAACGCCATCCACCCGTTCCTGCCGATGAGCTACGTCGTGGCGGCCCTGCGCCGGCTGATCACGGGCGGCGGGCTCGGCCCGGTGTGGCAGGCGTGCGCCGTGCTGTCCGCGTTCACCGCGGGCGCCCTGGCCCTCACCGCGCTCGCGGCCCGGCGCCGCCAGGTATGGACGCTGGACCGGCTGCACCCGGAGCTGAGCCTGTGATCAGGGGGAAGTCCCCGCACGCGCGCGTACCTGTGACAATCAGGGCCATGGAAAGCAGCAGCGCCACGACCGGCGGCGGCACCCGCCGCGAGGCCACCCGGCAGAAGCTCTACGAGGCGGCCGTCACGCTCATCGCCGAGCAGGGCTTCTCCGCCACCACGGTGGACGAGATCGCCGAGCGGGCCGGGGTCGCGAAGGGCACGGTCTACTACAACTTCGCGAGCAAGTCGGTGCTCTTCGAGGAGTTGCTGCGGCACGGCGTGGGCCTGCTCACCGCCTCCCTGCGGGAGGCGGCCGAGCGGACCGCCGCCGAGGGCGGCGACAAGGTGGACGCGCTGGACGCGATGGTCCGCGCGGGTCTGGTCTTCATCGACCGCTACCCGGCCTTCACCCAGCTCTACGTGGCCGAGCTGTGGCGCACCAACCGCGCCTGGCAGTCCACGCTGATGGTGGTGCGGCAGGAAGCCGTGGCCGTCGTGGAGGGGGTGCTGCGCGACGGTGTGGCGGCCGGGGAGTTCAGCGGGGAGATCGACGTCCAGCTCACCGCGGCCGCGCTGGTCGGCATGGTGCTGGTGGCCGCGCTGGACTGGAAGTCCTTCCAGCCGGAGCGCTCCCTGGACGACGTCCACGCCGCGCTGTCCCGGCTGCTCCAGGGACGGGTGAGCGGGAGGCGCTGAGGGGCGCCGGTCCGCCACCGGACCGGCGCCCCTGCGTGCCCCCGCTTCCCCCGCTTCCCCGTTCCCCCGTGGTGGTCCGCCGCGGGTCCCCCGTGTCTCGCTTCCGCCGACGGATCGGCGGAAGGAGCGGCGAGGGCGCGGGCGCCGTTCCGCCGCCCCGTGTCGGCGGTGCCGGGCCGCGCTCCCTGCCGTGCCTCCACTCTCCCGTCCGCCCGGGGCCCGGCCCATCCGCGCGCGTACTCATCCGGGCGTCTGAGTACCCGTACTCACCTCCGTGCGCGAAGGCCCACGACGGCGGCCGCCGCCTCGCTACCATCGCTGTCGTGTCGGTACTCCCCCTGGTCTTCACCAGCGGCTGGGCCAGCGGCGTCAACGCCTACGCGGTGGTGCTGCTGCTCGGCCTCCTCGGCGCGGCGGGCGTGAGCGACGACGTCCCGCAGACGCTCCAGCGGCCCGAGGTCCTGATCGTGGCCGCCGTGCTGTTCCTGTGCGAGGCGGTCGCCGACAAGATCCCGTACGTCGACTCGGCGTGGGACGCGGTGCACACGGTGGTCCGGCCGCTCGCGGGCGCCTGGGTCGGGGCGCTGCTCGCCGGGCACGGCGGCTCGCTGCCCGACGCGGCGGCCGCGCTGATCGGCGGTTCGACCGCGCTGGCCAGCCACGGCGTGAAGGCCGGGACCCGGATGGCGGTCAACACCTCGCCGGAGCCGTTCAGCAACATCGTTCTGAGCCTCGCCGAGGATCTCGGCGTGGCCGGGATCGTCTCGTTCGCGCTCTTCCATCCGGTGGCGGCGGCCTGCGTCGCGGGCGTGCTGCTGGTCTGCGGCATCGTGGTGCTGGTGTTCCTCGTCTCCCGCGTCCGGCGCTTCCTGCGGCGCCGGGCCGAGCGGCGGCGGGAGCGGCGGGCGGCCGCGCCGCTGCCGTGGCCGCCGGTGTCCGGACCGCCGGGCTGAGCACGCCGGTGCCGCCCGCGGGCGGCACGGTCGGTGGCGGTCGATAAAGTCGCGGTCATGGCACGGATTGCGGTGATCGGCGCCGGGATGGGCGCGATGGCGGCCGCCGCCCGGCTGGCCGTCGCGGGCCACCGGGTGGCGGTGTACGAGCGGACGGAGACGTACGGCGGCGCGGTGCGCCGCTTCGAACGGGACGGGTTCGCCTTCGACACCGGCCCCGGGCTGCTCACCCTGCCCGCCGTCTACCGCGACCTGTTCGTCAAGACCGGCAAGGAGTCCCTGGAGGACCTGGTCGAGCTGGTCCAGGTGGACCCGGCCGCACGGCACGTCTTCGCGGACGGCACCGCGGTGCCGCTGCCGAACGCCTCCCGCGCGGGCGTCGTCGCGGCCCTCGACGAGGCGCTGGGGGCGGGGGCCGGTCAGCGCTGGGGCGACTTCCTGGTGCGCGCCCGGGAGGCGTGGGACCGCACCCGGCGGCCGCTGCTGGAGGAGCCCCTGTGGCCCGACTGGCGGGTGCTGGGCGAGCGGGAACCGTACCCGGCCGTGCCGCACAAGCGGCTGCTGCGCACGCGGCGGGCGGGCACGCTCGCCGAGATCGGCGCCTGGGAGCTGCGCGACGACCGGCTGGCGGCCCTCCTGGAGAGCCACGCGCTCGCGTACGGCCTCGATCCCCGCACCGCCCCGGCGAGCGCGGCCGTGCTGCCGTACATGGAGCACGCCTTCGGCACCTGGTACGTGCGCGGTGGCGTCCGGGAGCTGGCGCGCGCGGTGCACGAGCGGTGCGTGCGGCGGCGGGTGGAGTTCGTCTTCGGCGCCGAGGTGACCGGGATCCTGGCCGGGGACGGCTGGGCGGCGGGCGTGGAGCTGGCCGACGGCACGGTGGCCGAGGCGGACTTCGTGGTGGCCGGTGTCGCCCCGGAGGTCCTCGGCCGGCTGGTCACGGGAGCGGTGGTGCGCGGGGACGGCGAGGTCGCGCCGCAGGGCGGCACGCCGAGCCGGCTGACGGTGCTGCTGGCCCTGCGCGGCGAGCGGCCCCCGGGCACGCCCCACCGGACCGTGGTGCACGCGGAGGACCGGGAGGCCGAGCTGGACCTGGTCTTCGGCGGCCCGGGGAGCGCGGCGGACCGCCCGGCCCGGCCCACCGTCACCGTGCTGCGCCCCGGCGATCCGGCGCTGGTCCCGGACGCCTCCCACGAGGCGGTCGTCCTGACCTCGACGGTTCCCGCGGGTCTAGGGCAGGAGGGCTCCACCGGCAGCGAGGCCCTCGACAGGTACGCGCGGGACATGGTCACCGTGGCCGAGCGTGCAGTGCCCGGGCTGCGGGACCGCGTCCTGTGGACGCGGGTGCGCCCGCCGGCCTCCGTCGAGGAGGTCACGGGCGCGGCGGGCGGTGCGCTGCCCGCCCCGGCGCTCGCGGCCGCCGGCGGCCGTCTGCTGCACCCCGGCAACAGCACCGGGCTGCCCGGTCTGTACACGGTCGGCGGCTGGTCGCACCCGGGCGGCGGGCTGGCGCACGCCGGGATGTCCGGCGCGCTGGTGGCCGGGCTGATCGTGGAGGGACCGGACTTCCGGGGCTCGCAGTGACCGGGGAGCGGGCCCCGGGCGCGGGTCAGAAGCGGTACTGCTCGTCGTACCCGGCGCCCGGGCGCTGCTCGTCGCCCTGGTAGGGGTAGTGCTGCTCCTGCGGGAGTTCGCCGCCGTAGGTCTCGTCGCTGCGCTGCTGCGGGACCCAGACCCCGCCGGCCGGGGTCTCGCCGTAGCCGCCGGTGGTGTACCCGTCCTGGCCGTAGCCCTGCTGGCCGTACTGCTGCTCGTAGCCGGTGCCGTACGAGGCGCCGCCGTAGGACTGGGTGCCGATGTAGGGGTCGGAGTAGTTGGCGTACCCCTGCTGGCCGTTGTTGTCGTAGCCGTAGCCCTGCTGGGCGTAGCCCGAGTAGTCGTAGGCGTAGGTCTGGTCGGCGCCCTGCTGCTGGGCGGCGCCCGCGTAGGCGCCCTCGCCGTAGACGCCGTAGGAGCCGGTGTCCTCGGGCATCGGCTGCGGGGCGTAGACGGCGGTGCTCTCGGCGGCCGTCTGCTCGGGCCGGCCGGCCGGGGTGAACACGTCGTCGCGGTCGTCGTCGCCGTAGGCGAGGTCGTGGCCCAGGTCGGCGTCCCGGTCGTCCCCGGTGTCGGCGGCCTCCAGGCCGGAGACCTCCAGGGCCGGTTCCTGCCGGTCGCCCCTGCCGCGCCGGCGCTTGCTGCCGGTGCCCTCGGCCTCGGCCTCGGGGCGCTTGACGGCCCAGCCGGAGGCGAAGCCGCGGCGGAAGGACAGCGTGACGTAGGTCTGGCCGATCGCGAACGCGACGGCACCGGCGCCGATGACGAGCACCGACGGCATCAGCACGCCGACGACGACGCCGAGGAAGCCCGCGAAGGCGAGCAGCCGCCAGCGCAGCCTCGCCTTGTACTGCAGCAGCACCTCGCCCAGCAACCACAGTGCGACGACACCGAACGCGATGTAGAGGACCGTCCAGCCCATGTACGCCCCTCTCCCAGTGGCCGCTACGCAGTGTGTCGTACCGCGGTGCGGCCGGTCTAGGCCTGCGGGGGGTGGTGCAGGCCCAGGTTCTCGTAGATTTCCAGGGTCGCCGTGGAGTTGTTGAGCGTGATGAAGTGCAGTCCGGGCACTCCCTCGGCCAGCAGCCGGGCGCAGAACTCCGTGGCGAACTCGATACCGATGGAGCGTACCGCCGCCGCGTCGTCCTTCGCTGTGAGGATCCGCTCTTTCAGGGCGTCCGGGAAGTGCGCGTTGCTGAGCCTGGGCAACCGCTCCAGCATCTTCACGCTGGTGACCGGCAGGACCTCGGGGATGACGGGGGTGTCGCAGCCGGCCGCCGCGACCCGGTCGCGCAGCCGCAGATACGACTCCGGCTGGAAGAACATCTGTGTGATGGCGTAGTCGGCCCCCGCGCGGCACTTGTCCACGAAGTGGGCGACGTCGGTGTCCGCGTCGGTGGACCGCGGGTGCATCTCCGGGAAGGCGGCGACCCCGACGCAGAAGTCGCCCGACTCCTTGATGAGCCGGACGAGTTCGGCCGCGTAGGTCAGGCCCCGCGGGTGCGGCACCCAGTCGCCCATCGGGTCGCCGGGCGGGTCGCCGCGCACGGCCAGCATGTTGCGGATGCCCGCGTCCGCGTACTGGCCGATGATGTTGCGCAGTTCGGCGATGGAGTGGTCCACGGCGGTGAGGTGGGCGACCGGCGTGAGCGTGGTGTCGACGACGATCTGCTGGGTCTCCTTGACCGTGGTCGCGCGGGTGGACCCGCCGGCGCCGTAGGTCACGGAGACGAAGTCGGGGGCCACCGCCTCGACCCGGCGGAGCGCGTTCCACAGGCTCTTCTCGCCCTTGGGGGTCTTCGGCGCGTAGAACTCGAACGAGTACGTCGTCTTGCCGGTGGCGAGGATGTCACGCACGGTGCGCGCGCGATCAGTCCTGGTGGATGCGGTTCCGAGGGCCATACCCGCAGGTTAGCCAGGGGTGGGCGGCACCCCAACCGAATGGGGGAAATTTGCCCGGATTGCCGGTTCCCTGTCCACCCCTTGGACAAAAACGTGGACAGAGCCCCGGCGGGCGGCCGTCAGCCGGCCTGCCGCAGCCGCGCGGCGAACTCCGCCGCGGCGGCTCCCGGGTCGTCGGCCTCGGTGATCGCGCGGACCACGACCACCCGCCGGGCGCCCGCGTCCAGCACCTCGTCCAGGTTGCCGAGGTCGATGCCGCCGATGGCGAACCAGGGGCGGTCGGTGCCCAGGCCGGCGGTGTACCGGACCAGGTCGAGGCCGGGGGCGTGCCGGCCCGGCTTGGTGGGGGTGGGCCAGCAGGGCCCGGTGCAGAAGTAGTCCACGCCCTCCTGGACGGCGGCCGCGGCGGCCTCGGACTCGGCGTGCGTCGAGCGGCCGATCAGGACGTCGGGGCCGAGGATCGCGCGGGCCGCGGGGACCGGGAGGTCGCCCTGGCCGAGGTGGAGCACGTCCGCGCCGGCGGCGTGGGCGACGTCGGCCCGGTCGTTGACCGCGAGCAGCCTGCCGTGCCGGGCGCAGGCGTCGGCGAACACCTCCAGGAGCTCCAGCTCCCGGCCCGCCTCCATGCCCTTGTCGCGCAGCTGCACGACGTCGACACCGCCGGCCAGGACCGCGTCCAGGAACGCGGCGAGGTCGCCCTGCCGTTCCCGGGCGTCGGTGCAGAGGTAGAGGCGGGCGTCGGCGAGCTCGGCGCGGGCGGCGTCGGACATGGGCGGGTCCCCCCGTGATCGGTGCCCGTGGGTGTCCATGGGCATGCGAGCGGGTGGCGTACGGGCCGTGCCCGGTACGCCACCCGGAATGAGGTGCGGATCAGACGGCGAGCGCCTGGGCGCGGCGCTTCACCTCCGTGCCGCGATTCTCGCTCAGGGCCTGCGCCGGCGTGCCGGGCAGGGTGGGGTCGGGGGTGAAGAGCCACTCGATCATCTCTTCGTCCGTGAAGCCGTCGTCCCGCAGGAGCGTCAGGGTGCCGGTCAGGCCCTTGACGACCTTGTCCCCGTCGATGAAGGCGGCGGGGACGTGCAGCGCCCGGTTCTCACCACGGCGTACGGCGATGAGCTGGCCCTCCTTGACCAGCTGCCGCACACGCGTCACCTCGACACCGAACTGTTCGGCGATGTCGGGGAGGGTGAGCCAGGCGGGGACGAGAGCATCGATCTTTGCGTCAATCTCGGTCACGGTAACCAGCCTAGGCGCTCCGCCGGTCCGGCCGCGATGTGGCGTGGTGCGTCCGCGGGCGTCGCGCGGGCGCCGTCGTGGCCGGTGGCGCCGTCCCCGTGCCCGCTCGCGGGGCGCCGGTCAGTCGGCCGTGGCGTCCTTCAGCGGGCGGGCCGGGTCGGGCAGGGCCGCGGGGTCCATGCGGCGGCCCGACTCGATCAGGCGGCGGCCCTGGGCCAGGTCGCGCGGCCTGCCGACGGCCAGCAGCGCCACCAGACGGTCCTCGCGCAGCCAGCAGACGGTCCAGGCCGGGCTCGCCGGGTCGCCGCGCCACACCGTGCGGTCGGCCCCGGCGTGGTGGCCGGCGTACTGGACGAACCGGCCGAACTGCTCCGACCAGAAGTACGGCACCGGGTCGTAGGTCACCGGCAGCTCGCCCAGGACGTTCGCTGCGACCGTGCGCGGCCCCTGCAGGGCGTTGTCCCAGTGGTGGACGAGCAGCCGGGCGCCGTAGCGGGCCGAGGGGAAGGAGGCGCAGTCGCCGACCGCGTACACGTCCGCGGCCGAGGTGCGCAGGTGGGCGTCGGCCACCACCTCGCCGTCCGCGCCCAGCTCGATGCCGGAGCCGGCCAGCCAGCCGGTGGCCGGGCGGGCGCCGATGCCGACGACGACGGCGTCCGCGGCCAGCCGGGTGCCGTCGGCGAGCTCCACCAGGCCGGGCTCGACGCGCTCCACGCGCGCGCCGGTGCGCAGCTCGGCGCCGCTGTCGGCGTACCAGGCGGTCATGCGCGCGGCCACCTCGGCGGGCAGGGCGCCGGCCAGCGGCCGGTCGGCGGCCTCCACGACGGTGACCTCGCAGCCGGCCTCGCGGGCCGCCGTGGCGAACTCGGCGCCGATCCAGCCGGCGCCGACGACCACGATGCGGTGCTGGGCGGCGAGGACGGGCCGCAGCCGCTCGGCGTCGTCCAGGGTGCGCAGCAGGTGCACGCCGGGCACGCCCTCGGTGCCCGGCAGCCGGATCGGCTGGGCCCCGGTGGCGAGCACCAGGACGTCGTACGGGACGGGACCCGCCTCGGTGTCCAGCTCGTGGTCGGCGGGCCGTACGCCCAGCGCCTCGCAGCCGAGCCGCAGTTCGATGCCGAGGGACTCGAAGTCGACGTCGAAGGCGGAGCCCTCGGCCGTGCCGAGCAGCACGGCCTTGGACAGCGGCGGCCGGTCGTACGGCTGGTGGGGCTCGGCGCCGATCAGTGTGACCGTGCCCGTGTAACCCTGCTCCCGCAGGGCCACGGCGGTCTGCACCCCGGCCATGCCCGCGCCGACGACGACCACGCGCCCCGGCTGTGACGTGCTCTGTTGCGGTGTCTGCTCGCTCACCCGATCACCATAGACAACTGACGAAACGTCAGTCAGGGGGCGTGCTCGGTGACCTGTTCCACCATGCTCGTCCCGGCCCCCGGCTGCGACTCCCATTCCCAGGTCTCCTCCAGCCGCACCCGCCCGTCCGGCAGCTCCACGACCGCCGACACACAGTGCCCCGAGGAGGTGGTGCCGTCCCGCTTGAGCTGCACGTACCGGAAGTCCAGCCGGTCGCCCGCGCGGGTGCCGACCAGATGGCCGCGCACGACGTCGCCGCCGGTGTACTCGGCCCAGATCGCGCCGTCCCGCTCGTGGTACGCGAACCGGGTGCGCGTACCCACCTGGCCCGGGGCCTGGTCCGCCACCGGCGCCAGGACGAGTCCGTCGAGCGAGCGGGCCATGCGCGGGGCTCCCTTACGAGTGACGTGCCGTGCGGGCTAGGGTGGCCACCGTACAAGCACTCGCGGGAGCCCGGACGCACCGGGCTGAGAGGGAGGCTGGCGGCCTCCGACCGTACGAACCTGATCCGGGTCATGCCGGCGAAGGGAGGGGCTGGACGCCCATGTCGTCACGTACGTCCGACGTCCTCGTCATCGGGGGCGGGATCATCGGCCTGGTCACCGCATGGCGTGCCGCGCAGCGCGGGCTCGCCACGGCCGTGGTGGACCCCGAGCCCGGCGGCGGGGCCGCGCGGGTCGCGGCGGGGATGCTGGCCGCGGTCACCGAACTGCACTACGGCGAGGAGACGCTGCTCGCGCTGAACCTGGAGTCCGCCCGGCGCTACCCGGACTTCGCGGCCGAGCTGACCGAGCTGACCGGCCACGACCTCGGCTACCGCCGCTGCGGCACGCTCGCCGTCGCGCTGGACGCCGACGACCGCGCCCACCTGCGCGAACTGCACGCGCTCCAGCAGCGTTCGGGCCTGGAGTCGGAGTGGCTGTCGGGCCGGGACTGCCGGCGCCTCGAGCCGATGCTGGCACCCGGTGTGCGCGGCGGGCTGCGGGTCGACGGCGACCACCAGATCGACCCGCGGCGGCTGGCGTCGGCCCTGGTGGCCGCCTGCGAGCGGGCCGGGGTGGTGTTCCACCGGGCGTGGGCCGACCGGCTCGACGTCGTACGGGGCCGGGCCGCCGGGATCACCACGGCGGACGGCACCGCGCTGCCCGCGGGCCGGGTCGTGCTCGCGGGCGGCAGCCTGAGCGGGCGGCTGGCGGGCGTGCCGGACGAGGTGCTGCCCCCGGTGCGGCCGGTGAAGGGGCAGGTGCTGCGGCTGACCGTGCCCCGCCGGTACGCGCCCTTCCTGAACCGGACCGTGCGGGCGGTGGTGCGCGGCAGCCAGGTCTACCTGGTGCCCCGCGAGAACGGTGAGCTGGTGGTCGGCGCGACCAGCGAGGAGCTGGGCTGGGACACGACGGTGACCGCGGGGGGCGTGTACGAGCTGCTGCGCGACGCGCACGAGCTGGTGCCGGGGATCACCGAGCTGCCCCTCACCGAGACCCGGGCGGGTCTGCGCCCCGGCTCGCCGGACAACGCGCCGCTGCTCGGCCCGTCGGGGCTGGACGGGCTGCTGCTGGCCACCGGGCACTACCGCAACGGGGTGCTGCTCACCCCGGTCACCGGGGACGTGATGGCGCAGGTCCTGGCGGGCGGGGAGCTGCCGCCCGAGGCCCGGCCGTTCACCCCCCGGCGCTTCGGCGCCGCCCTCGTGGAGCAGCCCGCATGAACATCTCCGTCAACGGGCGGCCGGCGCGGGTCGACCCGGGCACCGCGCTGGACGCCCTCGTCCGGACCCTCACCGCGGCGCCCTCCGGGGTGGCCGCCGCCGTCAACGAGACCGTCGTCCCGCGCACGCGGTGGGCGGCCACGACCCTCGCCGAGGGGGACCGCGTCGAGGTCCTCACCGCAGTCCAGGGAGGCTGAGCCATGGCAGACGACCCCTTCGTCCTCGGCGGGCTGCCGCTGGGCTCCCGGCTGATCATGGGGACCGGCGGCGCGCCGAGCCTGGAGGTGCTGGAGCGGGCGCTGGCCGCCTCCGGCACCGAGCTGACCACGGTCGCGATGCGGCGGGTCGACCCGTCCGTGCACGGCTCGGTGCTGTCGGTGCTCCAGCGCCTCGGCATCCGGGTGCTGCCGAACACGGCGGGCTGCTTCACCGCCGGGGAGGCCGTGCTGACCGCCCGGCTCGCCCGGGAGGCGCTGGACACCGACCTGGTCAAGCTGGAGGTCATCGCCGACGAGCGGACCCTGCTGCCGGACCCGGTGGAGCTGCTGGACGCGGCGGAGACCCTGGTGGACGACGGGTTCACGGTGCTGCCGTACACCAACGACGACCCGGTGCTCGCCCGGAAGCTGGAGGACGTGGGCTGTGCGGCGGTGATGCCGCTGGGCTCGCCGATCGGGTCCGGGCTCGGCATCCGCAACCCGCACAACTTCGAGCTGATCGTCGAGCGGGCGGGCGTGCCGGTGATCCTGGACGCGGGCGCCGGCACCGCCTCGGACGTGGCGCTGGCGATGGAGCTGGGGTGCGCCGGGGTGATGCTGGCCTCCGCCGTCACCCGGGCCCAGCGGCCCGCGGAGATGGCCGCGGCCATGAGGCACGCGGTCGAGGCGGGCCGGCTGGCCCGGCTGGCCGGGCGGATCCCGCGCCGGCACTTCGCCGAGGCGTCCTCCCCGGTGGCGGGCCGGGCCCACCTCGATCCGGAGCGGCCCGCCTTCGGGTAGCGGCGGGTGGCGGACCCGGCGTGGCCGGCGCCTTCTGTCACGGCCGGCGGCGGGCGCGTCACAGCTGTGCTGCATTACGTCACCGGAACGGCCGAGCGGGTGGGAGTGCCGGTTCGCCCTCGTAGACTCCCTTGCGTGGATACGACCCTTCAGGACCCCCTCGTCGGGCAGGTGCTCGACGGCCGGTACCGCGTCGACGCGCGGATCGCGGTCGGTGGGATGGCCACGGTCTACCGGGCCGTGGACACCCGCCTCGACCGGATCCTCGCGCTCAAGGTGATGCACCCGACGCTGGCGGCCGACGGGTCGTTCGTGGAGCGGTTCATCCGGGAGGCCAAGTCGGTCGCCCGGCTCGCCCACCCCAACGTGGTGCAGGTCTTCGACCAGGGCACCGACGGGTCGTACGTGTACCTGGCGATGGAGTACATCGCCGGGTGCACCCTGCGGGACGTGCTGCGTGAGCGGGGCGCGCTGCAGCCGCGGGCCGCGCTGGACGTCCTGGAGCCGGTGCTGGCCGCGCTCGGCGCCGCGCACCGGGCCGGTTTCGTGCACCGGGACATGAAGCCCGAGAACGTGCTGATAGGCGACGACGGGCGGGTCAAGGTCGCCGACTTCGGGCTGGTGCGGTCCGTGGACACGGTGACCAGCACCACGGGTGCCGTGCTCGGCACCGTCTCCTACCTCGCGCCGGAGCAGATCGAGCAGGGCACCGCCGACCCGCGGGTCGACGTCTACGCGTGCGGTGTCGTCCTGTACGAGATGCTGACCGGCGGCAAGCCGCACTCCGGGGACTCCCCCGCCCAGATCCTGTACAAGCACATCCACGAGGACGTGCCGGCGCCGTCGGCGCTCGTGCCGGGACTCGCCCGCGAGCTGGACGAGCTGGTGGCCGCGGCGACCGCGCGCACCCCGGACGGCCGGCCGCAGGACGCGGCGGCGCTGCTCGGCCAGGTGCTGCGGGCGCGTGCCGCGCTCGGCGCCGAGCAGCTCGACGCCGTGCCGCCGCAGGCGCTGGCCGCGGAGCACGACAACGCGCAGGACCGTACGAGCGTGATCCCGCGTTCGCTGACCGTGCCCCGGCCGCTGCCCGTCAACGAGGACGACCGGGCCGTGGCGTCGGTGATGCACACCAGCCGGCTGGAGAGCCCGCCGGTGCCGCCCGGGCGGCGCACCGGCCGGGCCCGGCGCGGCCCGGTCGCCCTGATCGCGGCGGTCCTGCTGGTCCTCGGCGTGGGCGCCGGGGTCTGGTACATCAACTCCGGGCAGTTCACCAAGGTCCCGCCGCTGCTGGCCAAGACCGAGAAGCAGGCCGAGGCCCGGCTGCGTGCCTCGGGCCTCGACGTCAAGCAGGTCGAGAACGAGTACAGCGACACGGTGAAGAGCGGCACGGTCATCCGCACCGACCCGAAGCCCGGGGCCCGGATCCGCAGCAACGACTCGGTGACACTGGTGATCTCCCGGGGCCCGGAGGTCGTGAAGGTGCCGGACCTGCGGGGCGTCCCGCTGGCCAAGGCGCGGGCGCGGCTGAAGGCGGCCGGTCTCGAGCCGGGGCTGGTCAACCGGGCGTTCAGCGACAGCGTCGCCCGGGGTTCGGTGGTGGGCACCGACCCGGGGACGGGCACCGAGCGGCACGCGGGCTCGGCGATCGCGCTCCTGGTCAGCAAGGGCAACCCGATCGACGTCCCGGACGTCACCGGCGAGGATCTCGACAGCGCCCGGCAGGACCTGGAGGGTGCCGGTCTGAAGGTGAGCGTCTCCGCACGCCAGGTGCACTCGGACTTCGACAAGGGCCAGGTGGCGCAGCAGAGCCCCGCGAACGGCCGGGCGGCCGAGGGCGACACGGTGACGCTGACGCTGTCCCTGGGCCCGGAGATGGTCGAGGTGCCGGACGTGGTGGGCTCCTCCGTCGACGACGCGACCAAGCGGCTGGAGGACGCCGGCTTCAAGGTCGAGAAGGACCGGGGGCTGCTCGGTCTCTTCGGGGACACCGTGAGCAAGCAGTCGGTGGACGCCGGGCAGAAGGCGCCCAAGGGGTCGACGATCACCATCACCATCCGGTGACCGGAGGCCGCTCTCGGACCGGTTCCGGGCGGCCCCGCCAGGCATGACACCCTGAACGGGTGACAAGTCAGCGGTCCCGTTCCGTCTCCCCCGCCCCCGGCCCCGCCCGCAACCCGGTCGGCGGCCATGTCCCCGTGGCCGGCGGTCTGCACACGGTGGGGCTGTCCTACGCCCGCGAGCTGAGGGCGGAGACCGTGCAGGTCTTCGTCGCCAACCCGCGCGGGTGGGCCACGCCGGCCGGGAACCCGCGGCAGGACGAGGCGTTCCGCCAGGCGTGCGCCGACGAGTCGGTCCCCGCGTACGTGCACGCCCCCTACCTGATCAACTTCGGCTCGCACACCGAGGCCACCGTGGAGCGGTCGGTGGAGTCGCTCCGGCACTCCCTGCGCCGGGGGCGGGAGATCGGCGCGCTGGGCGTCGTCGTGCACACCGGCAGCGCGACCGGCGGGCGGGCGCGGGAGGTGGCGCTGAAGCAGGTGCGCGAGCACCTGCTGCCGCTGCTGGACGAGCTGACCCATGACGACGACCCGTTCCTGCTGCTGGAGTCGACCGCCGGGCAGGGCTCCTCGCTGTGCTCGCGCACCTGGGACTTCGGCCCGTACTTCGAGGCGCTGGACGCCCACCCCAGGCTGGGTGTCTGCCTGGACACCTGCCACATCTTCGCCGCCGGGCACGACCTGACCGGGCCGGACGGCATGCGCCAGACCCTCGACCTGCTGGTGGAGACGGTCGGCGAGGGCCGGCTGAAGCTGATCCACGCCAACGACTCCAAGGACGTGGTGGGCGCGCACAAGGACCGCCACGAGAACATCGGCGCCGGTCACATCGGCGAGGACCCGTTCCGGGCCCTGCTGAACCACCCCGCGACGGCGGGCGTGCCGCTGGTGATCGAGACGCCGGGCGGCAAGGAGGGCCACGCCGCGGACGTGGAGCGGCTGAAGCGGCTGCGGGACGGCTGAGTCAGAGCTCGGGGCCGTCCCCGGGCCCCTCCTGGTAGGAGTAGCGCTGTTCCTTCCAGGGGTCGCCGATGTTGTGGTAGCCGCGCTCCTCCCAGAAGCCGCGCCGGTCGGCGGTCATGTACTCCACGCCCCGCACCCACTTGGGGCCCTTCCAGGCGTACAGGTGCGGGACGACCAGGCGGACCGGGAAGCCGTGCTCGGCGGTGAGGAGTTCGCCGTCCTTGTGGGTGGCGAAGATCGCGCGGTCGGAGGCGAAGTCCGACAGCCGCAGGTTGGAGCTGAACCCGTACTCCGCCCACACCATCACATGGGTGACGTCGGGCGCCGGGGGCGCCAGGTCCAGGATGGTGCGGGCCGGGACGCCGCCCCACTCGGCGCCGGTCATGCTGAACTTCGTCACGCAGTGCAGATCGGCCACCACGGTGGTGTACGGCAGGGCCGTGAACTCGTCGTGGTTCCAGGTGTGCTTGTCGCCGTCGGCGGTGACGCCGAAGACCCGGAACTCCCAGCGCTCGGGCCGGAACTTCGGCACGGGCCCGTAGTGGGTGACCGGCCAGCCGCGCTGGAGTCGCTGCCCCGGCGGAAGCTCGGACCCTGCCGCCGTCCCAGATTCGCGCTCCACCGGATGACCCATGTCTCCATCCTGACAGACCTGGGGCAGCGTCCTTGACCACCCCTTGCCGAATCGGACAATCACCATCAGGTCGTCACTTACTTACTAAGTACGCACTTACTGGACGATCTTCGTCACCGGTGCAATCATGCCGCCGCACACCTCACCCGTCCCCCCGCCTGGAAGGAGCCTCTGCGATGCAGGGCGACCCCGAGGTCATCGAGTTCCTCAACGAGCAGCTCACCGGCGAGCTGACCGCGATCAACCAGTACTTCCTGCACGCGAAGATGCAGGAGAACTTCGGCTGGACGAAGCTCGCCAAGTACACGCGGCACGAGTCGTTCGACGAGATGAAGCACGCGGAGGTGCTGACCGACCGGATCCTGTTCCTGGAGGGGCTGCCCAACTACCAGCGGCTGTTCCACGTGCGGGTGGGGCAGACGGTCCGGGAGATGTTCGAGGCCGACCGGCAGATCGAGGTGGAGGCGATCGACCGGCTCAAGCGGGGCGTCAAGGTGATGCGCGAGAAGGGCGACATCACGTCGGCGAACATCTTCGAGGACATCCTCGCCGACGAGGAGCACCACATCGACTACCTGGACACCCAGCTGGAACTGGTGGACAAGCTCGGTGAGGCGCTGTACCTCGCGCAGCTGATCGAACAGCCCGAGAGCTAGGCGGCTTCCGCCCCGGCGGCATCCGCCCCGGCGCCGTCCGGGCTCCCCGGGAGGCTCGCCAGCACCGGCCTGCCCTGGTCCGCGAGCTCGCGGCGGGGGCAGGCGCCCCGGCCGAGGATCGCCTGGATCCGGCGGACGCAGGAGCCGCAGTCCGTACCCGCCTTGCAGGCGGAGGCTATCTGGCGGGGGGTGCAGGCACCGTCCTCCGCGTGCTGCTTGACCTGCGCCTCGGTGATGCCGAAGCAACTGCAGACGAACACGCGGTTCACCTCCCGACGGGATCGGTCTCGTACGCCATCCCGTTGTCCGGTGAGGCAAACCTAACCTTACCTACCCGGCGAGAGCCGCGACAGTGGGCGGGGCGCGGATCCTGTGTGATCCGCGCCCCACACCGCATCACTGGTCCCGGTACATCTCCGCGACGAGGAACGCCAGGTCCAGCGACTGGCTGCGGTTCAGCCGGGGGTCGCAGGCCGTCTCGTAGCGCTGGTGCAGGTCGTCGACGAAGATCTCGTCGCCGCCGCCCACGCACTCGGTGACGTCGTCACCCGTCAGCTCGACATGGATGCCGCCCGGGTGGGTGCCGAGCGCCTTGTGGACCTCGAAGAAGCCCTTGACCTCGTCCAGCACGTCGTCGAACCGGCGCGTCTTGTGCCCGGAGGCCGCCTCGAAGGTGTTGCCGTGCATCGGGTCCGTCACCCAGGCCACCGTCGCACCGGAGGCGGTGACCTTCTCGACGAGCTCCGGGAGCCGGTCCCGGATCTTGTCGGCGCCCATGCGGACGATGAAGGTCAGCCGGCCCGGCTCGCGGTCCGGGTCGAGGCGGTCGATGTAGGTGAGGGCTTCCTCGGCCGTGGTGGTCGGGCCGAGCTTGATGCCGATCGGGTTGCGGATCTTCGAGGCGAACTCGATGTGCGCGCCGTCGAGCTGGCGGGTGCGCTCACCGATCCACACCATGTGGCCCGAGACGTCGTAGAGCTGCCCGGTGCGCGAGTCGACACGGGTGAGCGCCGACTCGTAGTCGAGCAGCAGCGCCTCGTGCGAGGCGTAGAACTCGACGGTCTTGAACTCCTCCGGGTCGGCCCCGCAGGCGTGCATGAAGTTCAGCGCGTTGTCGATCTCGCGGGCGAGCTGCTCGTAGCGCTGGCCGGACGGGGACGACTTCACGAAGTCCTGGTTCCAGGCGTGCACCTGGCGCAGGTCGGCGTAGCCGCCGGTGGTGAAGGCGCGCACCAGGTTCAGGGTGGAGGCGGACGCGTGGTACATCCGCTTCAGGCGCTCGGGGTCCGGGACCCGGGCGGCCTCGTTGAATTCGAAGCCGTTGACCGAGTCGCCCCGGTACGTGGGCAGCGTGACGCCGTCGCGGGTCTCGGTGTTCTTGGAGCGCGGCTTGGAGTACTGGCCGGCGATGCGGCCCACCTTGACCACGGGCACGGAGGCCGCGTAGGTCAGCACCGCGCCCATCTGGAGGAGCGTCTTGAGCTTGCTGCGGATGTGGTCGGCGGACACCGCGTCGAATGCCTCGGCGCAGTCGCCGCCCTGGAGAAGGAACGCCTCTCCCTTGGCGACGGCCGCCATCCGGGCGCGCAGCTGGTCGCACTCGCCCGCGAAGACGAGCGGCGGATACGACTCGAGGTCCGCGATCACTGCGCGCAGAGCCTCGGGGTCGGGGTACTCGGGCTGCTGCGCCGCGGGCAGGTTTCGCCAGGTGTTGCCAGCGCTCGGGCTGGTCTTAGCGTTCACGGTCACCTCGTAAACATTACGGGGTCGTGTCGCCATATTTTCCTCCGGCTCGACTGGTGAGACGGAGTGTTTGCCTCATGGACGCCACGGCCGTGCGGTAGGGTTTTTCGCATGTTCGCGCTTTCCGTCCGGACCCCTGTCCGGGTCTCTGTCCAGAACTGGTGGTGGACCGCTCATCCGGCGGCCCACTGACTGCGCGTACGCACTGCTTCGCGAAGGCCGCCCGAGGGGCGGCCTTCGGTGTTTCCCGGGGTCGTTCCTCTTCCGTTGAGAAGGATCGCCCATGCATCTCCAGGACCTCTTGCACGACCCTCGCCCCTTCGCCCTGCTGCACCGTCGCACGCCGGGCCACGACGAACACACGGTCGAGGTGCTGCTCGGCCCGGTCACCGCGCGCGAGCGCCTCGCCGACCTGCCCGGCGAGGGCCTCGCGCTCGTCCCGTTCCGCCAGATCCGCGAGCGCGGCTTCGACGTCCGCGACGACGGCACCCCGCTGCTGGTGCTGACGCCCGAGGAGTCCTGCCGGGTCCCGCTGGACCGGGCCCTCGCGGAGCTGCCCGGCCACGACGTGCGGGTCGAGGGCGGCGGCTTCGACGTCGGGGACGAGGAGTACCGCGAGATCGTCGGGCGGGTGCTGCGCGAGGAGATCGGCCGCGGCGAGGGCGCGAACTTCGTGATCCGCCGGACGTACGAGGGCACGGTCCCGGGCTTCGGCCGGGCCGACGCGCTGGCGCTGTTCCGGCGGCTGCTGGAGGGCGAGCGGGGCGCGTACTGGACGTTCGTCGTGCACACCGGGGAGCGGACGCTGGTGGGCGCCAGTCCGGAGGTGCACGTACGGATGTCGGGCGGCACCGTCGTCATGAACCCGATCAGCGGCACCTACCGGTACCCCGACGGCGGCCCGACGCCCGAGCACCTGCTGGACTTCCTCGCCGACGGCAAGGAGACCGAGGAGCTGTCCATGGTCGTCGACGAGGAACTGAAGATGATGTGCACCGTCGGCGACCGGGGCGGGGTGGTGGTCGGGCCGCGGCTGAAGGAGATGGCGCACCTCGCCCACACCGAGTACGAGCTGCGCGGGAAGTCCTCCCTGGACGTGCGGGAGGTGCTGCGGGAGACCATGTTCGCGGCGACGGTCACCGGCTCGCCGGTGCAGAACGCGTGCCGGGTGATCGAGCGCCACGAGGTGGGCGGCCGGGGTTACTACGCCGGGGCGCTGGCGCTGCTGGGCCGGGACTCCGGGGGCGCGCAGACCCTGGACTCCCCCATCCTGATCCGTACCGCCGACATCGACGCCGGGGGCCGGCTGCGGGTGCCGGTCGGGGCGACGCTCGTGCGCGGCTCGGACCCGGCGGGCGAGGTGGCGGAGACCCACGCGAAGGCGGCGGGCGTGCTGGCGGCCCTCGGGGTGCGGCCGGCCCGGCCGCGCGCGGAGCGGGCCCGGCCCCGGCTGGCCGACGACCCGCGGGTGCGGGCCGCGCTGGACGGGCGCCGCTCGTCGCTCGCGCCGTTCTGGCTGCGGATGCAGGAGCGGTCGGACGCCCTCCAGGGGCACGCCTTGATCGTCGACGGCGAGGACACCTTCACGGCGATGCTCGCGCACGTGCTGCGGTCGACCGGGCTGGACGTCACGGTACGGCGCTACGACGAGCCCGGACTGCGCGAGGCGGTCCTCGCGCACGAGGGCCCGGTCGTGCTCGGACCCGGCCCCGGGGACCCCTCCGACCTCACCGACCCCAAGATGCGGTTCCTGCGGGACCTGGCCGCCGAGGTGGTCCGCGGGCACCGGCACGGTGTGCTGGGCGTCTGCCTCGGGCACGAGCTGCTCGCGGCGGAGCTGGGCCTGGAGATCGTCCGCAAGGAGGTGCCGTACCAGGGGGCGCAGACGGAGATCGACCTGTTCGGGCGGAGCGAGACCGTCGGTTTCTACAACAGCTTCGTGGCGCGCTGCGACGCGGAGGCGGCGGCCGGACTGGCCGCGCACGGGGTCGAGGTGAGCCGGGCCGCGAACGGCGAGGTGCACGCGGTCCGGGGCCCCGGGTTCGGCGGGGTGCAGTTCCACCCGGAGTCGGTGCTGACGCTGAACGGGGCCACGGTCGTACGGGAGCTGGTGGACCGGCTGCGCCGTACGACCGTCTAGCCTTCCGGGGCCGCGGTCAGCCGAAGAACACGCCGACCTCTTCGTACAGCTTCGGGTCGACGGTCTTCAGCCTGGCCGTGGCCTCGGCGATCGGGACGCGGACGATGTCGGTGCCGCGCAGGGCCACCATCTTGCCGAAGTCGCCGTCGCGCACGCAGTCGACGGCGTGCAGTCCGAAGCGGGTGGCGAGCCAGCGGTCGAAGGCGCTCGGGGTGCCGCCGCGCTGGATGTGCCCGAGGACCGTGGTGCGGGCCTCCTTGCCGGTCCGCTTCTCGATCTCCTTGGCCAGCCACTCGCCCACCCCGGACAGCCGCACGTGTCCGAAGGAGTCAAGCGACCCGTCCTTGAGGACCATCTCGCCGTCCTTCGGCATGGCGCCCTCGGCGACGACGACGATGGGGGCGTAGGAGGCCTTGAAGCGGGAGGTGATCCAGGCGCACACCTGGTCGAGGTCGAAGCGCTGTTCCGGGATGAGGATGACGTTGGCGCCGCCGGCCAGCCCGGAGTGCAGGGCGATCCAGCCGGCGTGACGGCCCATCACCTCGCACACCAGGACCCGCATGTGGGACTCGGCGGTGGTGTGCAGGCGGTCGATGGCCTCGGTGGCGATGCCCACGGCCGTGTCGAAGCCGAAGGTGTAGTCGGTGGCGGACAGGTCGTTGTCGATGGTCTTGGGCACGCCGACGCAGGGCACGCCGTACTCGTCGGACAGCCGGGCGGCCACGCCGAGGGTGTCCTCGCCGCCGATCGCGACGAGCGCCTCGACCTCCAGCTTGGCCAGGTTCTCCTTGATCCGGCGGATGCCGCCCTCCAGCTTGAGGGGGTTGGTCCGCGAGGAGCCGAGGATGGTGCCGCCGCGGGGCAGGATGCCGCGCACCGCGGGGATGTCGAGGCGCATGGTGTCGCCTTCGAGAGGTCCGCGCCAGCCGTCCCGGAAGCCGACGAAGTCGTATCCGTACTCCTGTACGCCCTTACGGACGATGCCCCGGATGACGGCGTTGAGCCCGGGGCAGTCGCCGCCTCCGGTCAGTACTCCGACCCGCATGGAAATGTCCCTTCGCCGCGGTTGCCTGACAGTGAGTCACGGTAAAGGTGATTCGCGTCACACAGCGAGAGGCGGGAAGGGTGATTCCGGTGAAATGCGTGGAAGCCGTTCGACCTGCCGGTTTCTACGCGTCGTCGAGGCCGCGCTCGATGGCGTACCGCACCAGCTCCACCCGGTTGTGCAACTGGAGCTTGCCGAGGGTGTTCTGCACGTGGTTCTGCACCGTGCGGTGGGAGATCACCAGGCGCTCGGCGATCTGCTTGTAGCTCAGGCCCTTGGCCACCAGGCGCAGCACCTCCGTCTCCCGCTCGGTCAGCCGCGGCGCCCCCGGCGCGTCGGCGTCCGGGGCGGCCGCGGGCTCGGAGGCCAGCCGGCGGTACTCGCCGAGCACCAGCCCGGCGAGGCCCGGGGTGAACACCGGGTCGCCGACGGCGGTGCGGCGCACGGCGTCCAGCAGCTCCGCGGTCGAGGCGGACTTCAGCAGGTAGCCGGTGGCGCCGGACTTCACCGCCTCCAGCACGTCGGCGTGCTCGCCGCTCGCGGACAGCACGAGGACCCGGAGCGCGGGGTCGTGGGCGACCAGTTCCTTGCACACCTGGACGCCCGGCTTGGCGGGCAGGTTGAGGTCGAGCACCAGGACGTCGGGGGCGACCGCCTTGGCCCGGCGCACCGCCTGTTCGCCGTCCCCGGCGGTGGCGACCACCTCGAAGCCCGACTCGGCCAGGTCACGGGCGACCGCGTCCCGCCACATGGGGTGGTCGTCGACCACCATGACCCGGATCGGGTCCCGCACCGGGTCCCGCACCGGGTCCTGCCGCTGTGTCATCGCTTCTCCGCCTTCCCCCGCGCCCGTGCGGCGCCCTTCGGTACCTTCAGCTCGACCTCGGTGCCCTGCCCGGGGACGGAGATCAGTTCCGCGCTGCCGCCGAGGTCGCGCAGGCGGCCCCGGATCGACTGGGCCACGCCGAGCCGGCCCTCGCCCTCGGCCTGGGCGAGCCGGCCCTCGCAGATGCCGGGGCCGTCGTCGCGGACGGTGACCACGATCCCGTCGGGCTCGTCCTCGACCAGGATCCACGCCCGGGCGTCCGGCCCGGCGTGCGCGCGCACGTTGTCCAGGGCCGCCCCGACGGCCGCGGCCAGCTCCCGCGCCGCCGCGCGCGGCAGCGGCACCGGGGCACCGGGCTCGGCGAGGCTGACCCGCGCCGCCGCGAACGGGGCGAGCAGGGCGCGCAGGTCGACCGGTCCGTCGTCGTCGGGTTCGTCCGGTTCCTCCACGACGCGTACGAGGGCTCCGGCGGCCGTGTCCTCCGAGACCCGGGAGACGGGCAGCAGCCCGCCGGAGACCAGGGTGCGCAGGGCCACCTCCTGCTCCCCGGCCAGGCGCCCGAGGTCGGCCGCCTCGCCGCCGATGACCGCGCCGCGCCGCTGCACCATCGCCAGCACCTGGAGCACGCCGTCGTGGATGTCCCGGGCGAGGCGCTCCCGTTCCCGGGTGGCGGCCTCGATCTCCAGGGCGCGGGCGAGGGTGCGCTCGGAGGCGCGGGCGACCTCCACGACGTAGCCGATGGCGATGGAGGCCACCCAGACCAGGATCACGTTGTGCACGGTGTCCCGGGCCGGGCTGCCCCGCTCGGCCAGGTTGGCCGCCGCGACGGCCGTGGAGGCCGCGGCCGCCCAGCGCCAGCCGCCCTTGAGGGCGAAGGCCAGCACCGAGCCCGCGGTCCATATCGACGGCAGGGTCGGGCCGCCGCCCGCGATCCGCTCGTGGCTGTCGGCGAGCGGGGTGAGCAGGATGCCGGTGAGCGCGACGGCCAGGTCCGCCGCGAGGAAGCGCCGGGTGCAGCTCGCCTCGCTCGCGACCCGGGGCAGGGTGGCGAGGGTCCACACGCACAGGACGGCGTAGTAGCCGACGGCGGTCCAGGGACGGACGAAGTGGTCGTACGCGGTGGCGAACAGGCCGACGGCGTACAGCATCGTCAGCACCCGGTACCCGGCGAGCGCACGCCACAGCGGCAGCTCGACCGACATGCGCATGACCCGCTCGCGCCTGGCCACGGCACCCTCCCCCTGTTCGTTCCCCGTACCCGGTCCCCCGGTCCCCCCGGGTCGCGGTCCCCTCTCGGCCGCCGGCTAGGCGTCGGCCTTCTTCTCCGCCTCCTTGGTGGCCTTCTCCGCTTCCTTGGCGGCCTTCGCCGCCTCCGCGATCTGCCGCTTGGCGGCGGTGGCGTAGATGTCCACGTACTCCTGGCCCGAGAGCTTCATGATCTCGTACATGACCTCGTCGGTCACCGCGCGCAGCACGAAGCGGTCGTGCTCCATGCCGAGGTAGCGGCTGAAGTCCAGCGGCTTGCCGATGCGGATGCCCGGGCGCATCAGCTTGGGCACCACCTTGCCGGGCGGCTGGATCTTCTCGGTGTCGATCATCGCCACGGGGATGACCGGCGCGCCGGTGGCGAGCGCCACGCGCGCGAGGCCGCCGGGCTTGCCCCGGTAGAGCCGGCCGTCGGGCGAACGGGTGCCCTCGGGGTAGATGCCGAACAGCTCGCCGCGCTCCAGCACCTCTATCCCGCTCTTCACCGCCGCCTCGCCGGCGCCGCGCGCTCCGGAGCGGTCCACCGGGAGCTGGCCCACGCCCTTGAAGAAGGCGGCCGTGAGGCGCCCCTTGACGCCCGGGGTGGTGAAGTACTCGGCCTTGGCGATGAAGGTGACCTTGCGGTCCAGGACCGCGGGCAGGAAGAACGAGTCCGAGAAGGACAGGTGATTGCTCGCCAGGATGGCCGGGCCCGCGGCCGGGATGTTCTCCATGCCCTCGACCCAGGGCCTGAAGGCGACCTTCAGGGGCCCTCCGATGGCGACTTTCATCGTGCCGTACATCACCCGCGTGCCTCCTGTTTCCGTCGATCAGACCTTAACCCGGAGCGCGGGCAATGGGACCGACGACCCTGGTCGGTGTCAGTGCGGTCGCGTACGGTGAACCACATCCGCCGTTTCTTCACGTCCGATCTTCACGTCCGACTCAGGAACAGGAGCCCGAAAGGTGCCGGTTCTCCCCGGAGCCGAGCCGTACCGCCACGAGGGCGGGGAGGTGGGTGTCCTCCTCTGTCACGGCTTCACCGGCTCGCCCCAGTCGCTGCGCCCCTGGGCGGAGCACCACGCGGCGCACGGCCTGACCGTGTCGGTGCCGCTGCTGCCCGGGCACGGCACCCGCTGGGAGGACATGCAGGTGACGGGCTGGCAGGACTGGTACGCGGAGGTGAACCGCGAGCTGCGCCTGATGTCCGAGCGTTGTTCCCGGGTCTTCGTCGGTGGCCTGTCCATGGGCGGCGCGCTGGCGCTGCGGCTGGCGGCCCGGCACGGCGAGCGGGTCGCCGGGGTGGTCGTCGTCAACCCGGCGAACCGGGTGAACGGCCTGTCGGCGTACGCCCTTCCGGTGGCCCGGCACCTCGTACGGACGACGAAGGGCATCGCCAGTGACATCGCCCGGGGCGGGTCGGCGGAGCTGGGGTACGACCGGGTCCCGCTGCACGCGGCGCACTCCCTGCGGGTGTTCCTGCGCCGGCTGGACGGCGAGCTGCCCCAGGTCACCCAGCCGTTGCTGCTGCTGCGCAGCGCCCGGGACCACGTGGTCCCGGCGGCCGACGCGGCGCGGGTGCTGAGCCGGGTGTCCTCCCTGGACGTGACCGGGATCGTGCTGGAACAGAGTTACCACGTGGCGACGTTGGACCACGATGCGGACCGGATCTTCGAGGAGAGCCTCGCCTTCATGGGCCGGCTCGCACCCAGTGTCGGCAAGGAAGGGACGGCCGCAGTTGGCTGAGCACGACTCCGACCGCGGGGACCGCGAGCCGGACGAGAAGGGGGTGCCCTTCGACGAGGACGCCGTGTGGCGTGCCATCGTCGCGGGGTACGGCCAGGAGCCGCCCGATCCGCCGGGGGCCCGGCCCTTCAAGCCGGTCGAGGATCTCGCGCTGCTCGAGAAGGACCCGCCGCCCGAGGGCCCCGGGCGCACCGACGGCTCCGGCGAGCCGGGGCCGGCCCGGCCGCTGGGCAGCTCCGTCTCCTTCGCCCCGGGGGTGGGCCCGCGCGACCACCGGGCCGCGGAGCCGTCCGACGACGACTTCGACGAGGACGACGAGGGCCACTTCGTGCCGCCCGAGCCGCCCCCGCTGCCGGCCGCCGACGCCACCGCGAAGTTCGCCTGGCTCGGTGTGGTCGGCGGTCCCGTGCTGCTGCTGCTCGCCGTGGTGCTGGGCTGGGAGATGACCTGGTGGCTGACCACCCTGGCCGTCGGCGGCTTCCTGGGCGGCTTCGCCACGCTGGTGATGCGGATGCGCACGGACGACGACGAGGACGGCGACCCCGGCCGCGGGGCGGTCGTCTGACGGCGCGGCCGGGACCTGTGGGGGACACGGCCTAGGCGGCCGGGATCCTGAGGGCGGCGAGGACCGGGAGGTGGTCCGTGGCCGCCCTCAGGTCCGTCCCGGTCACCCCGGGATGCCCGTCCGGCACCCCGCAGCCCAGCACCTCGACGCCCCGGGTCGCGAAGAGGGCGTCGATGCGCTGGTGGGGGTCCGCGGGGGTCGAGGTGTACTCGCCGCCCCAGGGGGCGGCGGTCCGGCAGTCCTGGAGGCTGTCGGCGAGCAGCCGGAAGGTGCGGCCGCCGGGCCGCTCGTTGAGGTCGCCGCCGGCCACCGCGTGTTCCACGCCCATCCCGGCGAGCCGGTCCAGCAGCATGCCGCCCTGGGCGTACCGCTCGTCCGCGCGCAGGCTGAGATGGCAGCTGACCACGCCGAGGCGGGCCGCGCCGAAGCGGACCACCGCCGTGGCGAGTCCGCGCCGGTGCAGGCCGGGGGTGAGGGGCAGGAGCACGTCCTCGGTGCGCTCGACGGTGGCGCGCAGGCTGCACAGGATCGCCGGGCCCGCCGCCGTGGCGCCGCCGGTGAGGAGGACCTGCCCGGAGGCGGCCGCGAGCCGGGCCAGCTTCTTGCGCCAGCGGAAGAAGCGGGGGGCCTCCTGGACCAGGACCAGGTCCGGGGCGCACGCGGTGATCACCCGGGCCAGCGCCGCGGTGTCGTCGCGCAGGGAGCGGACGTTGTAGCTCAGGACCCGGACGACGGCGGAACCATCGGGTTCCGTACCGGAGTTGGGCAGATCGGTGGTCGCCATGACGATCAACATACGACGATGCCCGCCGTTCCGGGACCGGACTCGGCGGGCATCGTCGTACGCGGGCTCGTCACATGATCGGGTCGGGCTCGCGGGCCAGGTCGGCCGCGCCCACCATGCCGGCCTTGTTGCCGAGCTGGGCGGCGATCACGTCGGCGACCGGACGCCAGTTGCCGCCGACCAGCCAGCGCTTGTAGGACTTGCGGATGGGGTCGAGGACGAGGTCGCCCTCGTCCGAGAGGCCGCCGCCGACGATGAACGCGGACGGGTCGAAGAGGGAGGCCAGGTCGGCGAGGCCGGCGCCGGCCCAGCGGGCCAGCTCGCGGTAGGAGTCGACGGCGACCGGGCAGCCCTGGCGGGCGGCCATGGAGATGTGCTTGCCCTCGATGCCGTCGGGGGTGCCGTCGCCGAGCGCGAGCAGCACCTCGGCGCGCTCGGGGGTGGCGTTGGCGCGCTGCTTGGCGTAGCGGACCAGGGCGCGGCCGGAGGCGTACTGCTCCCAGCAGCCCTGCGAGCCGCAGCCGCACAGCAGGCCGTCCGGGACCATCCGGATGTGGCCGAACTCGGCGGCGACGCCGAAGTGGCCGCGGCGCAGCTTGTTGCCGATGATGATGCCGCCGCCGAGGCCGGTGCCGAGCGTGATGCAGATGACGTTGCGGTGGCCCTTGCCCGCGCCGAAGCGGTACTCGCCCCAGGCGGCCGCGTTGGCGTCGTTCTCGACCACGACGGGGAGGCCGGTGCGGGCTTCGACCTTCTCCTTCAGCGGCTCGTTGCGCCAGTCGATGTTGGGCGCGAAGTACACCGTGGAGCGCTGCCGGTTCACGTAGCCGGCCGCACCGATACCCACGCCGACGATCTCGTGCCCCGCACGCGCTCCCTCCACCGCGGAGGCGATGGCGTCCACGATGGCCTCGGGCGTGGTGGGGGTCGGCACCTTGAAGGTCGAGAGGATGTTGCCTTCCTCGTCGACCACGCCGGCCGCGATCTTGGTGCCGCCGATGTCGACGCCGATGGTGAGTCCCATGAATCCCTCAGTTCCGGTCGAGCCCCGCTACGGCCAACCGTACCCGAGCCCCTGCCCGGGGAAGGCTTCAGTCCAGGTCGATGCGCTCCCCCGGACCGGTGCCCTCGTCCCCGTCGGGACGGCCGGGGCGGCCGCCGTCGGGGCCGGCCTCCGGCTCGGCGGCGCGGGTGGTCCAGCGGCGCTCCTGGCCCTGGACGGCGGAGCGGTAGGCGGCCAGCAGCTCGGTGCCGGCCGCGGCGAGGTGGTCGAAGACGTCCGGGTTGCGCTCCACGACGGGCTCGACGGCGGCCTTCGCCTGCTGCACGACCTGGCGCACCACCTGCTGGGCGGCCGGGCCCGCGACGGCTCCGAGGAGCGGGGACTGCAGGCCGGACAGCTTGTCGGCCACCGTGTCCACGAGCCTGCGCAGTTCCTCGGCGGCGGAGCCCGGGGGCGGGCCCTGCCCGGCGCGGCGGCGGGCCTTCTCGGCGGCGAGGTCCTCGGCGCAGGCGGTGGACCAGGCGTCGGCGTCGTTCGCCCGCCGCTCCGCCTCGGGGGGTTCGGATGCGGGACGCTCTTCGCTCATGGCGGACTCCTGACTACGGTTCGCCCTTCCGACGTTACCCGAATGGGCGTACGCCGTTCACCGTCCGGCGGCGGGCCACAGACCGGGGTCGGGCGCGAACCGGATGCGCAGCTCGCCCTCGCGCAGCCCGGCGCCCTCGACGGTGCAGCGGCGCAGGGCGGAGGGGAGCGGAACGATCCGCCGGAAGGCGCCGGCGCCGATGACGAGTTCGTCGCCGCGCCGGACGAGGTCGAGCTCCTCCCGTATGGCGCCGGGCAGCGGGATGTGCCAGACCAGCACGCCGTCCTCGGCGAGCCGGTCGGCGACGGGCCACTCGACCGGGGCGGGCGCGGGGTTGACGGCGGGGACCGCGAGGGCGTCGAGGTCGTCGCCGCCGCGCGGGTCGCGGCCCAGGTGCGGGACCTGGTGGAGGTCGTGGGTCCGCGCGCCGTCCGGCCGGCCCTGCCACTCGGCGAGGGTCTTGCGCTGCTGGGCGAGGAGCCCGGCGAGCCAGCCGTCGGGGGCGGCGTCGGGCAGGACGCGGTTGGCCGTCAGCGACTCGACGCGCAGACCGCGCAGGGCGAGGCCGAGGGTGGCGGTGCGCAGGGCGTCGTCGCCGGCCGGGCCGGGTTCGGCGACCAGGCGTACGGCGGTGTCCCGGTCGGTCAGCACCGCCTCCACGGCGGCCAGCTCCAGGTCCCAGCGGGCCGCCGTCTCGTACAGCCACTCGGCGGGCATGGGGACGCCGGCGAGCCGGCCGAGGACCGGGCGCAGGGCGCGGGCGGCCTGCCGTTCGGGCGGCAGCAGGCGACGCAGGTAGCGGCGCAGCTCCTCGGGGAGGCCGAGCAGCGGGAGGGCCCGCGGCAGCGGTGGCATGTCGACGACGAGGAGGTCGTAGCGCTCGGAGAGGGCGGCGTCGCGCAGGGCGCGCAGGAAGGACAGCTCCTCGGCGCCGGGCAGCGGGGTGACCTCCTCGGCGTCCAGGCGGGCGGCGCCGAGGAGGTCGAGGACGTTCGCGGCGCGGGTCTGGAAGGCGGTGAGGTCCTGCCGGAAGCGGTCGGCGGCGTCGGGGCGCCACACCGTCAGCAGCGGGGCGGCCTCGGCGGGGGCCGGCCCCGTCCCGGTGCCCAGTGCCGTACCCAGGGTGTCGGTGCGGTCGGCGCCGAGCAGGAGGGTGCGGGTGCCCTCGGCGGCGGCGCGGCGCGCGGTGGCGGCGGCGACGGTCGTCCGTCCGCTGCCGCCCGGGCCCATGATCAGGATGGTGCGCATGAGGGTGAACGGTAACCGAGAGGGCCGTGCCCGCGACCGGCCACGACGCGTCCCCGGACACGGTCTAGCGCCCGGACTCGACCCGCTTCTTCAGGCCCGCGAGCGCGCGGTCGATGATGACCTTCTCCGCCTTGCGCTTGATCATGCCGAGCATGGGGATCTTGACGTCGACGGTCAGCTGGTAGGTGACCTCGGTCCCGCCCTGTCCGGCCGGCTTCAGCAGGTAGGAGCCGTCGAGGGAGCGCAGCATCTGGGACTTCACCAGGGTCCAGGACACCTCGTGCTCGCCGGTCCAGGTGTACGCCAGGGTCTGGTCGTCCTTGATGGCGCCGGCGTCCATGACGAGCCTGACCTGCTCGGCGCGGCCGCGCGCGTCGGCCGCGAGGACCTCGGCCTCCTTGACCTCGCCGGTCCAGTCGGGGTAGCGGGCGAAGTCGGCGATCACCGCCATGACGTCGGCCGGAGCCGCCTCGATCGTGATGCTCGAACTGGTGTGTTCCGCCATCGCCGTGGCTCCTCCAGATGCGGACCGCAGGGAGTCTTCCGTGCGCGGGATGCGCACGTCTGTGCAGCGTGAAGGCTACCGCGCCGCCGACCGGCCGCCTTCACCCCGTCTCGGCCATGACCGCGCTTCTCACCATTCGAGCGCCCAGGGCCTGCCGGTACCGGCGAAGTGGCCCACGTTCACGCACTCCGTCGCGCCGATCCGCATCCGGCGGACCAGCGGCTGGTGGACGTGCCCGAACAGGGAGTAGCGCGGCCGGGTGCGGCGGATCGCGGCCAGCAGGGCCCGGCTGCCGCGCTCGAAGCGGCGCGCGACGGTGTCGTAGACCAGCTCGGGCACCTCCGGCGGGATGTGCGTGCACAGCACGTCCACCTCGCCGACGGCCTCGATCTTGGCCGCGTACTCCTCGTCGTCGATCTCGTAGGGCGTGCGCATCGGGGTGCGCAGGCCGCCGCCGACGAAGCCGAAGGTCCGGCCGCCGATCTCGACCCGCTCGCCGTCGAGCACGGTGGTGCCGGGGCGGGCGTACTCGCGCCACAGGGGCGGCATGTCGACGTTGCCGTAGGTGGCGTACGTCGGGGTGGGGAACGCGGCGAACAGCTCGGCGTACTGCTTGCGCACCGCCTTCTCGATGGCGGTGGCCCGGTCGGAGCCGATCCCGGCCCACAGCCGGGCGCCGAAGGCGCGCGCCTCCTCGAAGCGGCGGGCGGTGCGCAGCTCGACGATGCGGTCGGCGTTCTCGGTGCCGAACAGGTCCGGGAAGATGCCGCGCGAGTGGTCGGCGTAGTCGAGGAAGAGGACGAGGTCGCCGAGACAGATCAGGGCGTCCGCACCTTCGCCGGCCCGGACCAGGTCGCGGGCGTTGCCGTGGACGTCGCTGACCACGTGGACGCGGGTCCTCGGGCTGCCGGAGCGTGTGGGTGCCATGACGATCAAGCGTAGGCGTGTGGTGTGGGCGTGAACAGTGGCGGCCGGGCCTGCGGTTACTCGCCGGTCGGTTGGGGCGTGGACTAGTGTGCGCGAAGGAACGCCATCCCGTGTGACGCAGCGAACATCTCGCCGGGACCCCCTGTCGTAGAGGCCATACCGGCGGGTAACGTCCGGGCAGTCCAGTCGTGCTCTGGATTTCAACATGTGAATTCCCGAGCATCCGCCCGAGCCTTGGACCGCACCGTCGCATCACACAGAGTCGTGGCGCCGGCGCCCTATGAGGAGCAGCAGTCTTGCGCGAGTTCAGCCTTCCGGCTTTGTACGAGGTCCCTGCGGACGGCAATCTGACCGACATCGTCCGCAGAAACGCCGCGCAGCATCCCGACGTCGCCGTCATCGCCCGCAAGGTGGGGGGCGTCTGGCAGGACGTCACGGCCACCCGCTTCCTGGCCGAGGTGCGCACCGCCGCCAAGGGTCTCGTCGCGGCCGGGGTGCAGCCGGGCGACCGGGTGGCCCTCATGTCCCGGACGCGCTACGAGTGGACGCTCCTGGACTTCGCGATCTGGAGCGCGGGCGCGGTCACCGTGCCGGTGTACGAGACCAGCTCGCCGGAGCAGGTGCAGTGGATCCTGGCGGACTCGGGCGCGACCGCCTGTGTCGTGGAGCTGGACAACCACGCGGCCGCCGTGGACTCGGTGCGCGACGCGCTGCCCGCGCTCAAGCACGTCTGGCAGATCGAGGCCGGGGGTCTGGAGGAGCTGGGGCGGCTCGGCCAGGACGTCGCGGACGCGACCGTGGAGGAGCGCAGCTCGATCGCCCGGGCGGACGACCCGGCGACCATCGTCTACACGAGCGGCACGACCGGCCGCCCGAAGGGCTGTGTGCTCACCCACCGCAGCTTCTTCGCCGAGTGCGGGAACATCGTGGAGCGGCTGCGGCCGCTGTTCCGCACCGGTGAGTGCTCGGTGCTGCTCTTCCTCCCGCTCGCGCACGTCTTCGGGCGGCTCGTGCAGATCGCGCCGATGATGGCGCCGATCAAGCTGGGCTGTGTCCCGGACATCAAGCACCTCACGGACGAGCTGGCCGCGTTCCGGCCGACGCTGGTCCTCGGCGTCCCGCGCGTCTTCGAGAAGGTCTACAACTCGGCGCGCGCCAAGGCGCAGGCCGACGGCAAGGGCGCGATCTTCGACAAGGCGGCGGACACCGCCATCGCCTACAGCAAGGCGCTGGACACCCCGTCGGGCCCGTCCCTGGGGCTGAAGATCAAGCACAAGGTCTTCGACCGGGTGGTCTACAGCAAGCTGCGGGCGGTCCTCGGCGGCCGGGGCGAGTACGCGATCTCGGGCGGCGCCCCGCTGGGCGAGCGGCTCGGGCACTTCTTCCGGGGCATCGGCTTCACGGTGCTGGAGGGCTACGGCCTGACCGAGTCCTGCGCGGCGACCGCGTTCAACCCCTGGGACCGGCAGAAGATCGGCACGGTGGGCCAGCCGCTGCCGGGTTCGGTGGTCCGGATAGCGGACGACGGCGAGGTGCTGCTGCACGGCGAGCACCTGTTCAAGGAGTACTGGAACAACCCGGGCGCGACGGCCGAGGCGCTGGCCGACGGCTGGTTCCACACCGGTGACATCGGCACCCTCGACGAGGACGGCTACCTCAGGATCACCGGCCGCAAGAAGGAGATCATCGTCACCGCGGGCGGCAAGAACGTCGCCCCGGCCGTGATCGAGGACCGGATCCGGGCGCACGCGCTGGTCGCGGAGTGCATGGTGGTGGGTGACGGGCGGCCGTTCGTGGGCGCGCTGGTCACCGTCGACGAGGAGTTCCTGGGCCGCTGGGCCGAGGAGCACGGCAAGCCGGCGGGTGCCACCGCGGCGTCGCTGCGCGAGGACCCGGATCTGCGCGCGGCGATCCAGGCGGCGGTCGACGACGGCAACGCCGCGGTGTCGAAGGCGGAATCGGTGCGGAAGTTCCGCATTCTGTCCTCCCAGTTCACGGAGGAGTCGGGCCACCTCACCCCGTCGCTGAAGCTCAAGCGGAACGTGGTGGCGAAGGACTACGCGGACGAGATCGAGGCGATCTACGCGAAGTAGCGCGCCCTGCGGGGCCGCTGGACGTACGTCATGGCGCGGCGTCCTCGGCGAGGACCCGCGCCATCGTGCGTTCGGCGAGCGCGGTGATGGTGACGAAGGGGTTCACGCCGATGTTGCCGGGCACCAGCGAGCCGTCGGTGACGTAGAGCCGGGAGTACCCCTTGACCCGGCCGTAGTCGTCGGTGGCCTTCCCGAGTACGCAGCCGCCCAGCGGGTGGTACGTGAAGTCGTCGGCGAAGACCTTGCTGGTGGAGCCGAACAGGTCGTACCGGTAGAGGGTGAGATTGGCCAGGTTGATCCGGTCGAACAGCTTCTTGGCCATGCCCGAGGACACCGCGCTCTGGGCGGCCGTCCAGCCGAGCCGGACCGTGCCGGAGGCCGGGTCGTAGGTGAAGGACGCCCGCTCGGGGTTCTTGGTGATCGCCAGGTAGAGGCTGATCCAGTGCTCGAAGCCCATGGGCAGCGGGGCGATCTCGGCGAAGACCGGGTTGTCGGCGTTGGCCCAGTCGTCGATGCCCATGACGGGCATGGTCGCCTGGTCGGCGCCCACGGTGTCCCAGACGTGGTTGGCGCGGCCGAGCATGGTGTTGCCGTTGGGGCCCCAGCCCGCACCCACGGCCGGGTCCAGGTCGGGCAGGGTGCCGGTGTCCCTTGCGCGGACGAGGAGTTCGGTGGTGCCGAGGCTGCCGCCGCCGAGGAAGAGGTACCGGCAGCCGTACTGCTTGGTCTCGACGATCGCGCCGGTGGTGTCGATGCGGTCGGCGGTCAGCAGGTAGGAACCGTCGGCCGCCCTGCTGAGCGACCTGACCCGCTCCAGGGTGTGCAGGGTGACGTTGCCGGTACCGAGGGCCGCGGCCAGGTACGACTTGTCCAGGCTGCGCTTGCCGTGGTTGTTGCCGTAGATGACCTCACCGGCGAGCGCCGACCGGGTGGCGGTGCCGGCGGCCTCGCGCTGCATGTAGCCGAAGTCGTAGACGTTCGGCACGAAGGTGGTGCGCAGCCCGGCGTCGGCCGCGGCCTTGCGGGAGGTGCGGGTGAACCGGTACCAGTCCGTGGACTCGAACCAGGCGGGGTCGACCGTGTTGACGCCCAGCATGGAGCGGGCGCGCGGGAAGTAGGTGCCGTACATCTCGTCGGCGTCGACGGTCGGGAACTGCTCGGCGAAGTAGGACTTCAGGGGCGTGACCGCCATGCCGCCGTTGACCAGGGAGCCGCCGCCGACGCCCCGGCCGACGTAGACGGACATGTGGTCGTAGTGCACCCGGTCCAGCACCCCCGGGTAGGGGCTGATGTCCTTGTTGACGAGGTCCAGCCACAGGAAGGTGGCCAGCGGGGCCTCCGTGCGGGTGCGGAACCACATGGAGCGCCGGTCGGGTGCGCTGGTGGAGCAGAACACCGTGCCGTCGGGGCCGGCCGTGTCCCACAGCCGGCCCATCTCCAGGACGAGGGTGCGGATGCCGGCCTGGCCGAGGCGGAGGGCGGCCACGGCGCCGCCGTAGCCCGAGCCGACCACGATGGCCGGGGCGGACTCGGCCGCAGCGGGCTCGGCGGCGTGGGCGGACTGGAGACCGATCCGGGTGAAGCCGAGGCCGGCCGCCGTCTGCAGGGCGACCATACCGAGGATGTGACGTCTCGTCAGCTGATGCTGCGTCAGTTTTGCTGTCATGCGCGCAGCATGGGCGGATTTTCCGGTTCCGCCTAGGGTGCGTGCCGCCGCTGTTTCACAGCAGCGTCCTGAGCTTCTCCGCCAGCAGGTCCCACCGCCACTTCTCCTCGACCCACCGCCTGCCCCGCTCGCCCATGCGGCGGCGCAGCTCCGCGTCCCCGAGGAGGGCGACGATCCGCTCGGCGGCCTCGGCCGGCTCGCCGCCGCGGACCACCCAGCCGGTCTCCCCGTCGAGCACGGCGTCCGGCGCGCCGCCCGAGTCGCCGGCCACGACCGGCAGGCCGGTGGCGGAGGCCTCCAGGTAGACGATGCCGAGGCCCTCGACGTCCAGGCCGCCGCGCCGGGTGCGGCACGGCATCGCGAAGACGTCGCCGGCCCCGTAGTGGGCGGGCAGTTCGGACCAGGGCACGGCGCCGGTGAAGCGGACCGAGTCCGCCACCCCCGTCTCCCGGGCCAGCCTGCGCAGGTCCTCTTCGTAGGGCCCGCCGCCGACGACGAGCAGCACGGTGTCCGGCTCGGCGGCGAGGATCGCGGGCATGGCCCGGATCAGGGTGTCCTGCCCCTTGCGCGGCACCAGCCGCGAGACGCACACCACCACCGGCCGGTCGGTGAGGCCGAGCCGGGCGCGCACCTCGTCCCCGCCCGAGCCGGGGTGGAAGGTCTTCTCGTCGACGCCGGGCGGCAGCTGCACCATCCGCCGGGCGGCCTCCGGGCCGAGCGCGGCCGCTATCCGGGAGCGGGTGTACTCGCCGAGGTAGGTCAGTGTGTCGGTGGTCTCCCCGATCCGGCCCAGCAGCTGCCGGGCGGCGGGCAGCTGGGCCCAGCCGGCCTCGTGACCGTGGGTGGTCCCCACCAGCCGGCTCGCCCCGGCCTTCCTGAGCGCCGGTGCCATCAGACCGAGCGGCGCGGCCGCCCCGAACCACACCGAGGTGCAGCCGTGCTCGCGCAGCAGCCCGGCCGCCCGCCGGGTGACGCGGGGCGTGGGCAGCAGCATGGTGGTGCGGTCGCGCACGACGGTGAACGGCTGCTCGGCGTCGAAGGCGGCCGTGGCCTCGGCCCCCTCCCGGCCGCGCTTCCAGGTCGAGGCGTAGACGACCAGCCGCTCCGGGTCCAGCCGGAGGGCCATGTTGTGCAGGAAGGCCTGGATGCCGCCCGGCCGGGGCGGGAAGTCGTTGGTCACGATCAGGGTCTTGTGCATCGCCGCCGACACTACCGGGCCCGAACCCCGCGGGCGGCGGTGGGTGACGGCCCGGCCGCGCCTCACGGCCTTCGCACGGGCCGCCGGTGGATCATGGCTGCGGACCACGGCAGCCGGACGGACAGGGGCGCACGGTGAAGAGGACGGACCGACGGCTCACCGGCCTGCTGGGCGCCTGGTGCGCCACCCGGCCGGTGCTGCTGCTCCTCGTCCTGGGCGTGCCGGCGCTGCCCGGGGTGGACGTCACCACCGACGTGTCGGTGATCTACCGGGGCTGGTACGAGGTGCTGCGCCAGGGCACGTTCCCGCTGGACGACGTCACCTGGCAGTACCCGCCCGCCGCCGCGCTGGCGATGCTCGCCCCCGCCGCCCTGCCGTTCCTGTCCTACCCGCACGCCTTCTTCGCCCTGGTGTGCCTCGCCGACCTGGCCGTCCTCGCGCTGCTCGGCCGGGCGGGCACCCGGCCGGGCCGGTCGCTCCGGGGCGCCTGGGCCTGGGTGGCGGGTGTGCCGCTGCTCGGCCCGACGGTGTACGCACGCTACGACCTGATGGTGACCGCGGTGGCCGTGGCGGCGCTGCTCGCCGGGGCCCGGCGTCCCCGCCTGATGGGCGCCCTCGCGGCCTTCGGAGCCCTGCTGAAGGTGTGGCCGGCGCTGCTCCTCGCGGCCGCGGCGCGGCGGGCGTGGGCGGCGGCAGCGGTGACCGCGGCGGCCCTCTCGGCCCTGTCGGCGGCGGTCGCGCCCGGCGCCTTCGCCTTCCTCGCCCACCAGCGGGACCGGGGTACCGAGGTGGAGTCGCTGGGCGCCCTGGTGTTCCATGCGGCCCGGCACTTCGGCTGGCCGGGCCAGGTGCTGCTGAACTACGGGTCGGTCGAGTTCCTCGGCCCCGGGGTCGCCCTGGTCAGCGGTGCCGCGATGGCACTGACCGGGGCCGCTCTCGGCTGGCTGGTGCTGTGGCGGCTGCGGGCGGCCCGCCCCGCGCCGCACACCCTCGCCGACGCGGCCTTCACGGCGGTGCTGCTGTTCACCGTCACCAGCCGGGTGATCAGCCCGCAGTACCTGGTGTGGCTGGTCGGCCTGGCCGCGGTGTGCCTGTGCCTGCGGACCAGCCGGATGACCGCGCCGGCCGTGCTGATCCTGGCGGCCTGCCCGCTGACCGTCCTGGAGTTCCCGGTCGGCTTCGAGCACGTCGTCGCGAGCGACGCCCACGGCGTGCTCCTGCTCCTGCTCCGCGACGGCCTGCTGCTCGCCGCCTCCCTCGTGGCGGCCCGTGCGCTGTGGCGGTCCACGGCCCCGGCCGCGCCCTCCGAGCCCCGGCCGGTCCCCGCGCGGGAGCCCTCGGTCCGCTGACACGCGGGCCACGGCTAGCATGCCTACCGCGTCCGCTGTGGGAGGAGTCGGGAGGAGTCCCCGTGCTGGAGCTGTCGATCCTGGGCTTCCTGGCCGAGGAACCCCTGCACGGCTACGAGCTCAAGGAGCGCATCAGGGCGCTGAGCGGCCACGTCCGCCCGGTCAGCGACGGCGCCCTCTACCCGGCCATCAACCGGCTCGTCGCCGCCGGGCTGCTCGACCAGCGCACCGAGGACGGGGCGAGCGCCGCCCCGCGCCGGGTGCTGTCGCTGACCGCGCAGGGCCGCGCCGACCTGCTGGCACGGCTGCGGAGTCCCCGGCAGACCGAGATCACCGACCAGGTCCGCTTCAACACGGTCCTGGCCTTCCTGCGGCACCTGCCCGACCCCGCCGAACAGGCCGCCGTGCTGCGCCGCCGCCTCGACTTCCTCGAGACCCCGTCGAGCTTCTTCACCCGCGACGGCGAGCCGGTGGCCGCGGAGGAGGCCGGCGACCTGTTCCGGCAGGGCATGCTGCGGGTCGCCCGGGCCACCGGCCGGGCCGAACGGGAGTGGCTGCGCGAGGCCCTCGCGGTGCTCGGCCGGCCCGGCTGAGGTTCCGGGCGCTCCGGACGGCCGGGGCGCGGGCGGCCGGGGCGCGGGCGGCCGGTCAGGAGAGCTGGCCGCGCACGTAGGCGCGCCACTCGGCGGTGAACGCCGCGGGCGTGGTGCCGAGCACCTTGCGCAGCGCCTCCTCGACCGCGCCCGCCCGCCGCGGGTGGGCGCCGACGGCCCGGTAGAAGGCGCCGAGCTTCGCCTGGCCCCAGTCGTCGGCGATCATCCGGCAGGCCAGCCAGCCGCCCTCGTAGGCCTGGGCGAGGTGGGTGGGCTCGCCGCTGAAGCCGAAGTCCTTGTCGGCCGGGAGGGCCGTGGGCACGTGCCCGTCCTGGACCGCCCGGGCGAGTTCCGGTGCGGCTTCGGCGGGCGTGCGGCCGGTGCCCAGGTAGCCGATCCAGTCGGCGTAGCCCTCGGAGAGCCACAGCGGGGTGGCGGCGCCGGTGTCCGCGCGGGTGGCCACGTGGGTCGTCTCGTGGGTGAGCACGACCTGCTTGCCGACGCTGCCGAGCATGGCGTACGCCTCCGGGTTGACCACCACCCGGTCGGCGGGCGCCTTGCCCGAGCCGCCCGCCTCGCCGGTGGTGACGGCGGCGATGCCCCGGTAGCTGGAGGCGGGCGAGCCCAGCAGGGCCGCCATGCCCGGCAGCGAGCCCGGGACGAGGACGACGACCCGGCGCGCCCAGCGGGTGCCCCACTCCTGGGAGACGGCCGGCACGGCGTGGTCCGCGAGCCGGGCGTACTCCCGCAGGCCGCGTGCGCTCCGGCCGGTCCCCAGGACCAGGCTGTGGGCGCCCTGCACGGCGGTCACCGTGCCCTGGTCCCACAGCTGCTGCCCGGCGCCGCCCGCCGGCTTGTCGGCGGTGACGTACCAGCGGCCGTCGGCGGTGCGGCTCAGCGCGAGGGTGCGGGGGACGCTGACCGGGGCCTGGTCGTAGCCGGCGATCCGGTAGCGCAGCTCGGCGTCGGCGGTGGAGCCCGCTCCCTCGCGGTGCACGGCGGTCACCCGGTAGCTCCAGGAGGCCAGCGGCAGCGCGCGCAGCCGGACGTAACCGGTCCGGGTGCCCGTGGTGCCGTACGCCCGCTCGTCGTGTCCGAGCAGGGCCGCCGACCGCCGGTCGAGCACCCGCTGCACCTCGGCGCGCGCCGAGTCCGCCGCCGTCCGCCCGCCGCATCCGGACAGGGGCGGTACGAGCAGCAGGCAGAGCCCCGCCGCCGCGGCGCGCCACACGCGCGGCGCGCGCCCCGCCCGTCCGCCGTCAGCCATTTCTCGATCGTACGGCGCGGGGCCGGACGTCAGGGGCGGGTCACGGAGGAGACCGGCATCATCCCGACCGGGTCGTAGCGCACCGGCGCGCCGGGGTAGGGCGCGTGGATCACCTGCCCGTTGCCGACGTACATCGCCACGTGGCTGGCGTCGGAGCGGTAGACGACCAGGTCGCCGGGGCGCGCCTGGGACAGTGGGACCCGCCGGCCGGCGAGCCGCTGCTCCTGCGAGGTGCGCGGCAGATGGATGCCGGCGTGCGCGTACGACCACTGCATCAGGCCCGAGCAGTCGAAGCCGGAGGGGCCGGTCGCGCCCCACACGTAGGGGCGGCCGAGGGCGGAGCGGGCCGCGGCCAGGGCGGCCGCCGCGCGGGCGTCGGGCGCGGCGGAGCCGGTCAGGCCGTCCAGGCCCGGCAGGTCGCCGCGGCCGGCGCGGGAGGCCCGGCCGTAGGCGGCGCGTTCGGCGGCGGGCAGGGATGCGAGCAGCCTGCGGGCCCGGGCGAGTTTGCGCTCCACGGTCCGCTTGTGCGTGGCGACCGCCTTGCGGCTCTGCTCCAGGGCGGCCAGCTTGTCCTCGGCCTCGGCCCGCTCCTGGGCCAGTTCGCGCAGCGCGGACCGCAACGCGCGCAGCTGGCCCGCCTGCTGGGCGCCGATGCGGTCGAGGGTGGCCGCCTTGTCGAGGTAGTCGCCGGGGTCGTCGGAGAAGAGCAGGGCGACCGTCGGGTCGATGCCGCCCGAGCGGTACTGCGCGCCGGCCAGCGAACCGAGCCGTTCGCGCAGGGTGTTGACCCGCTGCTGCTGCCGGGCGATGTGATCCTGGGCGTAGCCGACCTCGCGGCGCAGGGTGCCGGCCCGTTCGTCCGCCTTGTCGTAGGCCTGGGTGGCCCGCTCGGCCTCCTCGTAGAGGCGGTCCACCTCGGCACGGGTGCCGCCGTGCGGCGCTGCGTCGGCCGGTACGGCGCCCAGTGCGGCGGCCGCGGCCGACAGCGCGCACAGGGCGGCACCGGCGCCGCGGTTGAACCCGGACGGTGGAAGACGGCGATGGGACCCCACGGCAGTCCTTCTGCTGGCGGACGGAGACCGTTACCCCGGCGCCGGGGACGGGGAGGCCCCAGCGCCGGGGAAACGCGCCAGACAGTAGCCGTGCGGGCGGGCCCCGGCCAAAGACCGTGGCGTCAACACAGACTGACGCCCCGCCGGTGACGCAGGTCAACGGCGGGGCGTGGAGTCAGTTCCGGTTCACGGGATTCGCCCGTTCGGGCGCTTCCGGGCCGGTGCCACGGGGTCAGATGCGGACGCCGAACTGGAAGGGCATGTTGCCCATCGCCTCGTAGCGGACGACGGCGCCGGTGTGCGGCGCGTGCAGCACCTGGCCGTTGCCCGCGTACAGGCCGACGTGGTGCATGTCGCCGTAGAAGATGACCAGGTCACCGACCTTGAGGTCGGACTGGTTGTAGATCCGGGTGCCGGCGTTGGCCTGCGCCTCGGAGGTGCGCGGTATGGAGACGCCGGCCTGGGCGTAGGCCCAGGAGGTCAGGCCCGAGCAGTCGAACGAGGAGGGGCCGGTGGCGCCGTAGACGTACGGCTTGCCGATCTGGCTCTGGGCGGCCGAGAACGCGGCCGAGGCGCGCCCGGAGGCGGGCGGGGCGTTCTTGAGGTCCACGCGCTCGGTGGAGGAGCGGTTGGCGCGGGCCTGCTCGGCGTCGAGGGCCGCCTTCTCCTTGGCGGTCAGGGTGTTCAGGAGCTTCTGCGCCTCGGCGAGCTTGCCCTGGACTTCCTTCTTCTTGTTGCCCAGCTCGGTACGGGTGGAGGCCAGGTCCTTGAGCTTCTCGGTGGCCTCGGCGCGCTCCTGGGCGAGTTCGCGCTGCTTGTCCTGGATCTTTTTCAGCGCCTCGACCTGCTGGCTGCTCAACTGGTCGAGCGTGGAGGCCTTGTCGAGGTAGTCGTCCGGGTTGGAGGACAGGAACAGCTGCACCGAGGGGTCGATGCCGCCCGAGCGGTACTGGGCGGTGGCCATCGAACCCAGGCCGTCGCGGAGCTTGTTCAGCTCCTCCTGGCCGCGGGCCACGTTGTCCTGGATCGTGGAGATTTCCTTCTGCAGCTTCTGCTGCTTCTCCTTGGCCCCGTTGTACTTCTCGGTGGCCTGCTCGGCCTGCTGGTAGAGCTTGTCGACCTTCGCCTTCACCTCGTCCTTGCCGAGCTTCTCGCTCGGGGCGGCGTTGGCGGCGTTCGCGCTCAGCACGACGGCAGCGGCGGCTGCGGTGGTCAGCACGGTGACACGCGTGCGGCTCGGCTGCTTGGGTCGACGGTGGGACGCCACGGAGGACGAACTCCTTCTTGTGAGTGATCACCCGTTCGGAGGTTCGAGGCCAGACCCTAGTGACCTCGCTGTGATCAGTTCAAATCCTCACGGCAAAAAAACACGTCACGCAATGCATTCTTTGCACTTAACTCACGTGCGGTGATGTGCGATTGACACTACGTTGCGTGACGGTTCGGTCAATTCGGGCATTGCATATGCGCGTTGCACGTTCAGGACAGTCGCTTCAGAAGTACCGCAGAGGCCACGGGACGGGCACCCGCCCTGGCGACCCCGTCGGCCACCTCCCGGTCGGTCGACGCGACGATGACCGGACGGCCCGGCGGCTCCGCGCGCACGAGCTGACGGATCAGCTCGTCGGCCGTGACGCCCGGCTTGGAGAACAGCACCCGCACCCCGCGCGGCGGCGCGAGCAGCACCGGCGCGGCCAGCTCGGCGCCGTCGAAGACGCACGTCACCTCCGCCCCGGTCTGCGCCGCGAGCGCGGAGAGCTGCCCGAGCAGGCGCAGCCGCTGCTTCTCCAGCGGCATCTGCGGATAGCCGGTCTTGGTGACGTTGTAGCCGTCGACCACCAGGTGCGCCTGCGGCAGCGCGAGCAACTGGTCGAGGATGGCCGGATCGTTCTCGGAGAGCGCCCGGGCCGCGATGTCCTTCGGGGTCATCCGCCCCGGCTCGACCGCGTCCACGGTCTCCGCCGGGCGCACCGACACCGGCGGCAGGGCGAGTTCACGTCTGAGGCCCTGCGCGGCGTCCAGGAGCGTGTCCAGCAGCAGCCGCACCCGCATGTCCTCGACGCTGCGGCCCTCGCGGACCGCCCGGCGGGTGGCCTCCAGGGCCGCCTCGGACTCGCCGAGGCGTGCCTTGAGCCGCCGGCTCTCGCTCTCCGCGGCCGACACCTGCGCGGCCCCCTCGGCCCGCACGGCCTCGATCTCGCCGTGGACCCGGCGCAGGGCCGCCTCGCCCCGCTTGACGTCGCTGAGGGCCGCCCTGAGCTTGCGGTGCAGCGCCTCCGCCTCCCGCTTGGCCGACTCCAGTTCGGCGCGCAGCCGTTCGGTCTCGGCCCGGGTCTGCTCCCGGGAGCGGTCCAGCTCCGCGCGCAGCCGCTCCAGTTCGGCCCGGCTCTCCTCGTCGGCCCGCTCGGCGTCCGCGCGCTGCGCCTCCTCGCCGGCCGCGGTGACCAGCTTCACCCAGCCCGCGGGGCGCAGTACGTAGGCCGCGGCCGCCACGTCGAGCGGGTCCGCGGCCGGGGGCGGCGAGCCGGAGTCGAGGGCGCCGGAGAGCTCCGGCTGCGCCTCTCTGAACTTCTCCCCGATCCGCTGCCGGAACAGCGGCTCGGTCTCCAGCGCCGCCGCCATCGCGTTCCCGGCGAACTTCGCCCGCCGGGTCGGGGTGAAGCGGGCGTACTGTCTGAGCTGGGCCGGCAGTTCCGTCATGGTCAGACCGCCGAAGCCGTCCGAGACGATCTGCACGACCCGCCGGCGCACGCCGTCGGGCAGCGGACGGTCAAGCACCTCAGCGGTGCCGTCGCCCGGCCCCCCGCCTGCGGTCTCCACCATCCGTCACACCCCAATACCTGTACGGGGCCCGCTCCGCTCAGGAGCCGGCGCCCGGCCTGTCCACGAGTTCCACCTGGTCCACCGCGTTGCACCAGCGGCAGCGGACCGACTCGATGGTCTCACTGACCACCTCGCGCTCCTCCACGTTCGGCTCGCCCGCGAGGTCGAGGTGGACGTACTCGACGACCTTCGACGAGCGGGTGACGTCGAAGCGGGTCAGATTGCCGCAGAGGGTGCAGCGCCATCGCGTCGTGGCGGTCGGCAGGGGAACCGTCATCGTGCCTGTTCGCTTCCTTCTCGGGTCGGTCCGCGCCGCTCCTCGACGCGTGTGGCTCGTACCCTACGGCCTGCCGGGTCCTCGCCGCCCGTCCGTCCACGGCGGCGAGGCGGTCTGTCAGGCTGCGTCCCGTTACGTCATGCTCTGTAGTCATGATCAGCACGTGGGGCACGGCGGCCGGCAGGACACTCAGGGCGGTCCGGGGCGCCTCCGCACCCACCACGTACACCCTCATCGTCCTGTGTTCCCTGCTCTTCGTCCTCGGACCGGCCTCGGGGCTGACGGTGGCCTACGGCGCCGGGGACGCCCTGCTCGCCGCGCAGCGGGCGTACTTCCGGCACTGGGGTGTGGTGCCGGCCGACCTGTTCCACCGCCCGGTCCGGGAGGCGCTCACCCCGGCCACCGCGCTGTTCGTGCACGGCAGCTGGGTGCATCTGCTCGGCAACATGCTCTTCCTCTTCGTCTTCGGCGTCATGACCGAGGAACGGATGGGCCGGGTCGAGTTCTCCCTCTTCTACGTCGGCTGCGGCTACCTCGCCCTGCTGGGCTACGCGGCCGCCAACGCCGCCTCCGAGCAGTCGCTGGTGGGCGCCTCCGGGGCGATCTCGGCGGTCCTCGGGGCGTTCCTCTACCTGTTCCCCCGCGCCCGTGTGACCAGTCTCCTCCCCTTCCTGTTCTTCCTGCCGATGCGCTTCCCCGCCTGGGTGGTGCTGCCGTTCTGGGCGGCGCTGCAGTGGCTCGCGGCGGGCAGCTCCGGCTCGGGGCCCGGGGTGGCCTACCTCGCCCACCTGGTCGGCTTCGGCCTCGGCTTCGGCTACGCGTGGCTGCGCTACGGACGGGAGCGGGCTCGGGGCCGGGGCCCCGGAGCGGCGGTGGTGGCGGACGCGGGGGCGACTAGAGTGAAGTCCGCAGCGGCTCCGGCACCTGAGGGAGAGAACCAGTCGTGATCACCGCGATCGTCCTGATCAAGACCAGCGTGGACCGGATCCCCGAGATCGCGGAGCAGATCGCCGCGCTGGAGAGCGTCAGCGAGGTCTTCTCCGTCACCGGCACCTACGACCTGATCGCCATGGTCCGGGTACGGCAGCACGAGGACCTCGCCGAGGTCATCCCCGGCCGGATCAGCAGGATCCCGGGCGTCGAGGGCACCGACACGCACGTCGCGTTCCGCACCTACTCCCAGCACGACCTGGAGGCCGCGTTCGCGATCGGGCTGGACAACTAGCCCCGCACGGCCACGACAGGGGGCAGGGGCGGCCGCGGCCGCCCCTGCCCCCTGCTCGTCGTGTCCGACCCGTCAGACGGCCGGGACGCAGCGGCCGTCCTCGGTGCGGTACCGCCACTTGGCGCCGTCCCTGACCAGTTCACGGACCGCGCGCACGAAACGCTCGACGTGCTCGTCGGGGGTGCCCGCGCCGAAGCTGACCCGGATGGCGTTCAGGGACTTCTCGCCCGGCGCGGCCTCGGGGGCGCCGCACTCGCCCTGGGTCCCCGGGTCGGCGCCCAGCAGGGTGCGCACCAGCGGGTGCGCGCAGAACAGGCCGTCGCGGACGCCGATGCCGTACTCGGCGGAGAGCGCGGCGGCGAAGTGGGAGCTGTTCCAGCCCTCGACGACGAAGGAGATCACGCCGACGCGCGGGGCGTCGTCGCCGAAGAGGGACAGGATCCTGACCTCCGGCACCTCGGCCAGGCCCGCGCGGACCGTGTCGATCAGCCGCCGCTCACGGGCGACCAGGGTCTCGAAGCCGGCCTCGGTGAGCGCCTTGCAGGCGGAGGCGATGGAGTAGGCGCCGATGACGTTCGGCGAGCCGGCCTCGTGCCGTGCGGCGCTCTCGTGCCACTCCACGGCCACTCCCCCGTCCTCGCGGCGGGTGACCTTGCGGCTGGCGCCGCCGCCCGCGAGGTAGGGGTCGGCCGCGGTCAGCCAGTCGGCGCGGCCGGCCAGCACGCCCGAGCCGAAGGGGGCGTAGAGCTTGTGGCCGGAGAAGGCGACCCAGTCCACGTCCAGCTCCCGCACGGACACCGGGTGGTGCGGCGCGAGCTGGGCGGCGTCGAGCACGATCCGGGCGCCGTGCGCGTGGGCCGCGGCGGCCAGCTCGCGCACCGGCCACAGCTCGCCGGTCACGTTGGAGGCGCCGGTGACGCAGACCAGGGCCGGGCCGTGCGGGTCGCGGTCGGCCAGGGCCCGCTCCAGGGTCTCGACGGCCTGGCGCGGGGTGCGCGGTGCGTCGAGGAAGGTGACCCGGGCGTCGCGCCAGGGCAGCAGGGAGGCGTGGTGCTCGGTCTCGAAGACGAAGACCTGGCAGCCGGCCGGGAGGGCGCGGGCGAGCAGGTTCAGGGAGTCCGTGGTCGAGCGGGTGAAGACCACCTGGTCGGCCGGCCGGCAGTCGAGGAACTCGGCGACCGTGCGGCGGGCGTTCTCGAACAGGTCGGTGGAGAGCTGCGAGAGGTAGCCGGCCCCGCGGTGGACGCTGCCGTAGTACGGCGCGTAGGCGGCCACGTCGTCCCAGACGCGCTGGAGTGCGGGGGCGCTGGCGGCGTAGTCGAGTGCCGCGTAGGTGACGTCGCCGCCCGTCACGAGCGGGACGGTGACGTCCCGGCCCAGCACGGGCAGCGGAGCACACACGGCGCGGTCGGCGGTGGGGGTGGCGGCGGCGGTGGTGGCGGTCACGGACATGACGGACTCCTGTGTGAGCAGGCGCGGTCGCCGTGCGAGCCGACGGGCTCGAGCACGGGGACGGCACAAAGGGGGTCGCCGGAATGGCCTGAACGGCGATCACGGCGGGAAAAGGGGGACGCGGAGGCGGGGCTCGACGCCCTAGCGCATTCGCTTGCTCACAGAAGGCTCCCTCGACGACCAGGACCCCTGGTGTACGAGGGGTCCGCGCTTGTCGTGGACCTCGCTGCCCACGACCTGGTCCTCACCCGGGGCACCCCGCCACGGACGGAGGGTTGCCGGACAGTCGGCCGGGGCCTCATGACTGTCACTCATGACCTGGTACGGAAACGTACGCGACGTGATCGGCGCCCCGCAACCCGAGTCCGGATCGCGGGACGCCGACCGGACACCACTACGCGTTGCTGGCGGCCACCCAGCGCTCCAGTACCCGCGCGGCCGCACCCGAGTCGATCGACTCCTCGGCCCGGACCATTCCGGCGCGCAGCCGCTCGGCGAGCGGCGCGTCCGACGCCTCCAGGGCGACCAGCGCGGCCGCCGAGTTGAGCAGGACGGCGTCCCGGACCGGGCCGCGCTCGCCGTCCAGCAGCCGCCGGGCGACCTGCGCGTTGTAGGCCGCGTCGGCACCGCGCAGCGCCTCCACGGGGACGAGGTCGATGCCGACGTCCCGGGGGTCGAAGCGCTCCTCGGCGACCTTGCCGTCGCGGACCACCCACACCCGGGAGGTGGACGTGGTGGTCAGCTCGTCCAGGCCGTCGTCGCCCCGGAACACCAGCGAGGAGTTGCCGCGCTCGGCGAGCACCCCGGCCACGATCGGCGCCATGCGCGGGTCGGCGACCCCGACCGCCTGGGCGCGCACCTTGGCCGGGTTGGTCAACGGGCCGAGCACGTTGAACGTGGTCCGGATGCCCAACTGGCCACGTGCCGCCGCGACATGACGCAGCGACGGGTGGAACCTCACCGCGAAGCAGATGGTGATGCCGGCCTCGTCGGCGACCTCGGCGACCCGCTTCGGGGTGAGGTTCAGATTGATCCCGAGCTTCTCCAGCACGTCGGAGGAGCCGGAGGCGGAGGACGCGGCGCGGTTGCCGTGCTTGACCACCCGGGCGCCGGTGCCGGCGACGACGATGGACGACATCGTGGAGATGTTCACCGTCTTGGCGCCGTCGCCGCCGGTCCCGACGATGTCGACGGCGGGGCCCGGCACCTCGATGACGTTGGCGTGCTCGTACATGGTCCGCACGAGGCCGGTGATCTCCTGCACGGTCTCGCCCTTGGCCCGCAGGGCCACCATGAACCCGGCGATCTGGGCGTCCGTCGCCTCGCCGCGCATGATGAGGTCCATGGCCCAGGCGGTGTCGTCGGCGGAGAGGTCGTGGCCGTCCAGCAGGCCGTTCAGCAGGACGGGCCAGGAGCGGCCCGCCGCGGTGTCGCCTCCAGCGGGGGTCACAGCGCTCATATGCCGCTCCTGGTGTCGTGAAAGAAGAGTGTGGTGCCACCCTATCCAGCCCCCGGCAGGGCGAAGGGCCCCGTCCGTAACCCGGACGGGGCCCTTCGGCGTGGCGTGGCGACTTCGGGATCAGTGGTGGCCGTGGCCGCTCGTGATCTCCTTGTACTCCTCGACGGTGGGCTTCGGGATCTGGTTGTCCCCTCCGTAGAAGGAGTGGCTGAGCTTGGCGCGCAGCTTCTCGGCGGACGTCACCTTGCGCTCGACACCGTTCTCGTCGACCGTCTCGCCGATCTGGGCCGGCTCGTACTGGTGGTGAGCCGTGAGGGTGTGCAGCTGCTCCTGGCTGAGCGACTCGTGCACCTCGATGAACTCACCGTGCGGCAGGCGCTTGATGATGCCGGTCTCGCGACCGTGCAGCACCTTGTCGCGGTCGCGGCGCTGCAGGCCCAGGCAGATCCGCTTGGTGACGATGAACGCGATGACCGGTCCGGCGAAGAAGGAGATCCGGACGAACCAGGTCACATCGTTGATCGACAGGTGGAAGTGGGTGGCGAACAGGTCGTTGCCACCACCGACCAGGCCGATCATGTACACGGTCACCCAGGCGGCACCGAACGCGGTACGCGTCGGGGCGTTGCGCGGGCGGTCCAGGATGTGGTGCTCGCGCTTGTCGCCGGTGACCCAGGACTCCAGGAACGGGTACAGCGCGATGACCGCCAGGACGAGGCCGAAGAGCACCAGCGGGATGAACACGCCCAGGACGAGCGTGTGACCCCAGAAGTTGATCTCCCAGCCCGGCATGTAGCGGACCAGACCCTCGGCGAAGCCCATGTACCAGTCGGGCTGGGCGCCGGTGGAAACCTGGTCGGGCCGGTACGGGCCCATGGCCCAGATCGGGTTGATCTGGGTCACCGCGGCGATCGCCGCGATCACACCGAAGACCAGGAAGAAGAAGCCGCCCGCCTTGGCCATGTACACCGGCAGCAGCGGCATGCCGACGACGTTCTTCTCGGTCTTTCCGGGACCCGCGAACTGCGTGTGCTTGTGGTAGAAGACCAGGATCAGGTGGCCCACCATCAGGCCGAGCATGATGCCCGGCAGCAGCAGGATGTGGATCGAGTAGAACCGGGCGACGAAGTCGTGACCGGGGAACTGACCGCCGAAGAGGAAGAACGAGATGTACGTGCCGACGATCGGCATCGACAGGATGGCGCCCTCGGTGAAACGGACACCGGTGCCGGAGAGCAGGTCGTCCGGGAGCGAGTAACCGGTGAAGCCGGTGAACATGCCCAGGACGAACAGCAGGAAGCCGAACAGCCAGTTGATCTCACGCGGCTTGCGGAACGCGCCGGTGAAGAACACGCGCATCATGTGCACGAACATGCCGGCGAGGAAGATCAGCGCGGCCCAGTGGTGGATCTGCCGGATGAGCAGACCACCGCGCACGTCGAAGGAGATGTGCAGGGTCGAGTTGAACGCCTCGGACATCAGCTGTCCCTGGAGCGGGACGTAGCTGCCGTGGTACTCCACCTCGTTCATCGACGGGTGGAAGAACAGCGTCAGATAGACACCGGTCAGGATGATGATGAGGAAGCTGTACATGCAGACTTCGCCCAGCATGAACGACCAGTGGTCGGGGAAGATCTTCCGCATGTTCGACTTCGCCAGGGAGTAGATCCCCAGCCGGCCGTCGGCCCAGTCGGCGACCCGCTCGCCGGCCGGCGCCTTGCCGCGTCGCTCGTTGTTCTCGTTGGTGCTCATCCGCGCTCCCAGAATGCAGGACCGACGGGCTCCTCGAAGTCGCCGAGCGCCTGGAGGTAACCCTCGTCGTTCACGCCGATGCGGAGCTGCGGCAGGGCGTGACCGGCGGGGCCGAAGATCACTCGGGCACCGTCGGAGAGGTCGAAGGTGGACTGGTGGCACGGGCACAGCACGTGGTGCGTCTGCTGCTCGTACAGGGAGATCGGGCAGCCGACGTGGGTGCAGATCTTCGAGAAGGCGACGATGCCCTCGTGCGACCATGCCAGCTCGCGCTTGTCCTTGATGTTGTCCGGCTGGATCCGGATGATCATCAGGGCGGCCTTGGCGATCTCGTTCTGGAAGTCCTCCTGGGTCTCTTCCAGTCCCTCGGGCTTGGCGAAGGTCAGCGAACCGACGGCGACGTCCTCGGGACGCAGCGGCTGGTTCGTGTTCATGTTGACCAGCAGCTTGCCCTTGGCCCACAGGGTGTGGCGCAGGGAGGTCCCGGGCAGCGGGCCGAGGTCGCGCAGCAGCATGACGCCGGAGAGCGGCACCAGGGTGAGCGCGCCGAGCATCGTGTTGCGGATCAGCTTGCGGCGGCCGAGGGCCGACTCCTTCGCGCCCTCGCGGAAGTCGGCGTGCACCTGCGCGCGGACCTCGGGCGGGGCCTCGATCGGGTGACGCTCGGCGGCGACCTCCACGTCGGACATCAGGGTGCGGGCCCAGTGGACCGCGCCCGCGCCGATGCAGAACAGCGCCACACCGAGGGTCAGGCCGAGCGCGAAGTTCAGCGCGCTGACGTGCCCGATCGGGAAGACGAAGATCGACTTGTCGTGCGGGATGGACACGTACGAGACGATGAAGCCGACCGTGGCCAGCATCGACACCGTGAACAGCAGGGCGACGACGCGCTCGGACCGCTTGGCGGCACGCTCGTCGATGTCCTGGATCCGGTGCTCGTGGGGCGGCAGCCCCGGGTCCGCGAACGGGTTCTCCTCGTCCGCGACGCTCACGGCGCCGTGCGCGTGGCCCTGCTCAGCGGGCAGGTTCTCTTCTGGAATGTCTTGGCTACTCATGACTTCTTGGCCTTTGCGGTCCGAGCGGCGACCCAGACGGCGACCACGATCAGCGCGCCGAGACCGAAGATCCAGGCGAACAGACCTTCACTGACCGGCCCGATGCCACCCAGCTCCATACCGCCGGGGTTGGTCGTCTGGTCGCTGTCCACCGCGTGCAGGTACGCGATGATGTCCTTCTTGTTCTTCTCCGTCAGCGTGGTGTCGGGGAAGGACGGCATGTTCTGCGGGCCCGTCTGCATGGCCTCGTAGATGTGCTTCGGGTCGACGCCTTCCAGCGTCGGCGCGAACTTGCCCTTGGTGAGAGCACCACCCTTGCCGGTGAAGTTGTGGCACTGCGCGCAGTTGGTGCGGAACAGCTCGCCACCCTTGGCGATGTCCGCGCCGTCCGGGCCGTACTGCTCCTTCGTCGGCACCGCGGGGCCGGCACCCAGCGAGGCGATGTACGCCGCGAGCTGGTCGATCTCGGCCTGGGTGTAGATGTTCTTCTTCTTTACGACCTGCGGGCCCTGCGAGGTGGCGGCGGGCATGCGGCCCGTGCCGACCTGGAAGTCGACCGCCGCGGCGCCCACGCCGACCAGGCTGGGGCCGTCGGACGAGCCCTGGCCACCGGTGCCGTGGCAGCTGGCGCAACCGACCTCGTAGAGCTTCTTGCCCTCCTTGATCGTCAGGGACTGGGAGGATTCATCGGCCTGTGCCTTGCTCGCGGGCGCGAACGCGGCGTACAGCCCCCCCGTGGCCGCCAGCGCGAGGAGTAGGACGACGACCGCCGCCAGCGGATGGCGTCGTCGTGCGGAGAGCTTTTTCACGGATTACCCCGGTGTCAGGATCTTCTGCGTCGATGCTTCTGGATGTGCGGGAGCGGTCCCGGCTACTTGATCAGGTAGATCGTGGCGAAAAGGCCGATCCAGACCACATCGACGAAGTGCCAGTAGTAGGACACGACGATGGCCGCCGTCGCCTGCTCGTGGGTGAACCTCTTCGCCGCGTACGTGCGGCCGAGGACCAGCAGGAAGGCGATGAGACCGCCCGTCACGTGCAGGCCGTGGAAACCGGTGGTCAGGTAGAACACCGAGCCGTACGGGCCGGAGGACAGGGAGATCCCGTCCTTCTTCACCAGCTCCGTGTACTCGTAGATCTGACCGCCGATGAAGATGGCACCCATGATGAAGGTGAGGATGAACCAGCCACGGAGCTTCTTCACGTCCCCGCGCTCGGCGGCGAACACGCCGAGCTGACAGGTGAGCGAGGAGAGCACCAGGATCGTGGTGTTGGTCGCGGAGAAGGGCACGTTGAGCGCGTGCGCCTGCTCCGCCCAGTACGCCGGTCCGGTCACCGACCGGAGGGTGAAGTACATCGCGAAGAGGGCCGCGAAGAACATCAGCTCGGAACTCAGCCAGATGATGGTTCCGACGCTGGTGAGGTTCGGCCGGTTGACCGACGGGTGCGCGTGCCCGGTTTCTACTGTCGTTGCTGTCGCCACGACCGACATTATGTCGGTCGCTTATCCCGCCCTCACTCCGGGGGGTGCCGTTCGGAGTGTTGCTGCCCGCCGAACCGGTGTTGACGTGGTGTTCAGGGGAGTAACATCCGGCCCGAACGGCCCTGCCCGTACGACGCCGACGTCTCGGAGGAAGCATGCAGCCGACTGCCACGGTGCTGGTGTACAGCGACGACTCCAACACCCGGGAGCAGGTGCGGCTGGCCGCCGGCCGCCGGCCAGCCCCGGATGTCCCCCAGGTCGAGTTCCTCGAGTGCGCGACGCCCGAGGCGGTGCTGCGCGAGCTCGCCAAGGGCGGCATCGACGTCTGCGTGCTCGACGGCGAGGCCGTGCCGATGGGGGGCATGGGGGTGTGCCGGCAGATCAAGGACGAGGTGTTCAACTGCCCGCCGGTGCTGCTGCTCATGGGCCGCCCCCAGGACGCGTGGCTGGCCACCTGGAGCCGTGCCGACGCCGCGGTGACCCTGCCGGTGGACCCGGTGGAGTTCGCCTCCGCGCTGGCCGCCCAGCTGCGCCGCAAGAGGCTGCTGAGCGCCTAGCCGAGGCTGTGACGCGCGAGGACGCGCGGCGGAGGCCCGGCAGGGCCCCGCCGCGCGTCCTCGCGCGTCGTGCGGCGTTCACACCGCCGCGGGCTGCAGGCGGAGGGCGTCCTGGGGTGCCGGGCCGTCCTGGGCGCCGTTGCCGAGCGCGCTGCCGGCGCGCCACTTGTTCCAGTCGAGGTTCCAGTCGCCGAAGCCGTTGCCGAAGGGCTCCATCGGGTCGCCCTCGGAGTTGACGACCTTGACGATGTCGCCCTCGTGGATGTGGTCGAAGAACCACTCGGCGTTGGACGTGCTCATGCCGGTGCAGCCGTGGCTGACGTTGGCGTAGCCCTGGGAGCCGACGGACCAGGGGGCGGCGTGCACGTACTCGCCGGACCAGGTGACCCGGGTGGCGTAGTACACGGGGAGGTCGTAGGAGTCGGAGCTGCCCTCGGCGATGCCGACGGTGGTACCGCGCATCCGTACGAAGTACTGCTTCTCCAGGACCACCTTGACCCCGTTGCGGGTCTCGAAGCCGGGCTTGCCGGTGGTGACGGGGACCTGTTCGACCGCCTTGCCGTTCTCGTAGAACGTGAGCTGGTGCGCCGAGGCGTCCGTGACGGCCTCGATCCGGTCCCCTGTGGTGATCTTCACGGACTTGGCCTTGCCGCCCCACAGCCGGTCGCCGACGCGCACCCCGTCCAGGTTGCTGTGCACCTGGATCGTGGCGTGCGCGGGCCAGTAGTCCTTGGGGCGGTAGTGGAGTTCCTTGTCGCTCACCCAGTACCAGGAGCCCGGCACGGCCGGCACGGAGTCCACCCGGAGGGCGCGCTCCACCACGGCCCGCTGGCCCTTGTCCTTGATGGCCTGGTCGAGCTGGGCGGTGATGGGCTGTCCGACGCCGTACTGGCCCGGCTTCTGGCCGAAGGTGACGGTGAGCCGCTTCTTGCTGGTCGGCCGGCTGGTGTCGAAGCTGAGGACCTTGCGGCCGGGGGCGCCGTCGTCGTCCTCCGTGCTCACCGCGACCGTGTAATGGGCGTTGGCGGCCAACGGGGAGGTGCTGTGCCAGCGGCTGCCGTCGGCGGCCAGTTCGCCTGCCACGAAGCGCCCTGTGGAGTCCTGGGCGGTGACATCGGTGATGCGGCCGTCGTCGCCGTTGGCGGTGATCTCCAGGGGCTTGTCGGGGTCGACCCGCTTCCCCGCTTCGGTGGGGCCGTTGAAGGAGATCTGGTCCGCTGCGTCGTACGGCTTGGCCGACAGGGGGTTGCCGTCCGAACCGCAGGCGGTGACGCCCACGCCGAGGACGGTCACCAGCAAGGCGCAGCCGACGACGGAACGGGTCCGCGGAGAGTGATTCATACGATCACGTTATGAGACGGAGAGCTTACTGGCGCGGTACGTAATCCCTTCGGGGGACGGACACTGCGGCAAAGGCGGGAGCCCGGACTCTCCTGACGGAGGGTCCGGGCTCCCGCTTCGTTCGCTGCGCTGCTACTGGGTGCGGTTCTCACCGTGGTAGTACTCGAACACCCAGCCGAACAGGCCGACCATGATGATCGGGGCGGCGAAGTAGATCAGCCACCAGCCGACCGCGACACCGAGGAAGGCGATCGCACCGCCGACACCGAGGGCGAGCGGCTGCCAGCTGTGCGGGCTGAAGAAGCCCAGCTCGCCCGCGTCGTCCGCGACGTCGGCCTCCTTGTCGTCCTGGGCACCGGCGTCGACCCGACGGGCGGTGAAGCCCAGGTAGAAGCCGACCATGATGCTCAGGCCGAAGGCCAGGAAGAGCGCCGTGGTACCGGCCGGCTCCTTCGACCACACGCCGTACACGACGGCCATGACCAGGAGGAAGAAGCTCAGCCAGATGAACATCCGGCCCTGGATCTTCACTTGTCGGCCTCCTTGCTGCCCGAGATGGCGCTGCCGTGACCGGCGTGCTCCAGCTGCTCCAGGGCGGCGATCTCAGGGTGGTGCAGGTCGAACGCCGGGGATTCGCTGCGGATCCGCGGCAGGGTGAGGAAGTTGTGCCGCGGCGGCGGGCAGGAGGTCGCCCACTCCAGCGAACGGCCGTAGCCCCACGGGTCGTCCACGCCGACGGGCTTGCCGTACTTCGCCGTCTTCCACACGTTGTAGAGGAACGGCAGGATCGACAGGCCGAGCAGGAACGAGCTGATCGTCGAGACCGTGTTCAGGGCGGTGAAGCCGTCGGCCGCCAGGTAGTCGGCGTAACGGCGCGGCATGCCCTCCACACCCAGCCAGTGCTGGACCAGGAAGGTGCCGTGGAAGCCGACGAACAGCGTCCAGAAGGTGATCTTGCCGAGGCGCTCGTCCAGCATCTTGCCGGTCATCTTCGGCCACCAGAAGTGGAAGCCGGAGAACATCGCGAACACGACCGTGCCGAAGACCACGTAGTGGAAGTGCGCCACCACGAAGTACGAGTCGGAGACGTGGAAGTCCATCGGCGGCGAGGCCAGGATGACACCGGTCAGGCCACCGAAGGTGAAGGTGATCAGGAAGCCGACCGCCCAGAGCATCGGTGTCTCGAAGGACAGGGAGCCCTTCCACATGGTGCCGATCCAGTTGAAGAACTTCACGCCGGTGGGTACGGCGATCAGGAACGTCATGAAGGAGAAGAACGGCAGCAGCACACCGCCGGTGACGTACATGTGGTGGGCCCACACGGTCACGGACAGGCCGGCGATGGAGATGGTCGCCGCGATCAGGCCCATGTAGCCGAACATCGGCTTGCGGGAGAAGACCGGGATGACCTCGCTGATGATGCCGAAGAACGGCAGGGCGATGATGTACACCTCTGGATGGCCGAAGAACCAGAAGAGGTGTTGCCACAGCAGGGCGCCGCCGTTGGCCGCGTCGAACACATGGGCACCGAATTTACGGTCCGCCTCCAGGGCGAACAGTGCGGCGGCCAGGACCGGGAAGGCCAGCAGGACCAGGACCGCGGTCAGCAGCACGTTCCACACGAAGATCGGCATGCGGAACATCGTCATGCCCGGTGCGCGCATGCAGATGATCGTGGTGATGAAGTTGACCGCGCCGAGGATGGTGCCGAAGCCGGAGAAGGCCAGACCCATGATCCACATGTCCGAGCCGATGCCCGGCGAGCGGACCGCGTCCGAGAGCGGCGAGTAGGCGAACCAGCCGAAGTCGGCCGCGCCCTGCGGGGTGAGGAAGCCGCCCACCGCGATGGTCGAGCCGAACAGGTACAGCCAGTAGGCGAACATGTTCAGCCGCGGGAACGCCACGTCGGGCGCGCCGATCTGCAGCGGCATGATCCAGTTCGTGAAACCGGCGAACAGCGGCGTCGCGAACATCAGCAGCATGATCGTGCCGTGCATCGTGAACGCCTGGTTGAACTGCTCGTTCGACATGATCTGCAGGCCCGGACGGGCCAGCTCGGCACGCATCAGCAGCGCCATCACGCCGCCGATCAGGAAGAACGCGAACGACGTGACGAGGTACAGCGTTCCGATCGTCTTGTGGTCGGTGGTCGTCAGCCACTTCACCACGACGTTGCCGGGCTGCTTGCGCCTGACCGGCAGCTCGTTCTCGTACGAGTCTTCAGCTGCCGCGGCACCCTGGGGTTCGTTGAGGATGCTCACAGGTTGTTCGTCTCCCGGTTCTTCTCGTGCGGCGTCTGCTCGATGCCGGCGGGAATGTAACCGGTCTGCCCCTTCTTGGCGAGGTCCTTGAGGTGCTGCTCGTAACGGTCGGGGGAGACGACCTTCACGTTGAACAGCATCCGGGAGTGGTCGACACCGCAGAGCTCCGCACACTTGCCGAGGAAGGTGCCCTGGTGGTTCGGGGTCACCTGGAAGGCGTTGGTGTGGCCCGGGATGACGTCCTGCTTCATCAGGAAGGGAACCACCCAGAAGGAGTGGATGACGTCACGCGAGGTCAGGACGAAGCGGACGGTCTTGCCCTCGGGGAGCCAGAGCGTCGGACCGGGGTTGCCGGTCTGCGGGTTCCGGGTGCCGGGCGTACCGACGTCGTAGACGCCGCCGGCGTTGGCCGGGAAGTCCTTCTTGAACCGGTCCGGAATCGCGGCCAGGTTCTTGTCGGTCTTGGCGTTGCCCGTGGAACCGGGGACGTCCGCGACGTAGTTGAAGCCCCAGCTCCACTGGAAGCCGACCACGTTGACCGTGACGTCCGGCTTCTTGGAGAGGTCCAGGAGCTTCGACTCGTCCCGGGCGGTGAAGTAGAAGAGCACCGAGATGATGATGATCGGGACCACCGTGTACAGGGCCTCGATCGGCATGTTGTACCGGGTCTGCGGAGGTACCTCGACCTTGGTGCGGCTGCGCCGGTGGAAGAAAGCACTCCACAGGATCAGGCCCCACACCAGCACGCCGACGGCGAGCGCAGCCGCCCAGGAACCCTGCCACAGGGAGAGGATCCGCGGAGCCTCTTCCGTGGTCGGGGTGGGCATACCAAGGCGGGGGAAGTCTTCCCAGTTGTACGAGCAACCGGTGGCTGTCGCCAAGACCAGGCCCGCGGTCATTGCCTGCAGCAGCTTCCGCCGCATCGGGCGCCGCGGCGAGCGGTCGGAGCCGTTGGGACTCACGTAGCGCCTTCCCGAGAGTCTCGCCCGCGCGGTCGGCTGCGGCCTTCTCGCTGGTCGGTCGCCGCCCTGCGTCGGGCAGGGGTTTGGATGTTTATGCGGACCAAACCCTAGCCGACGCTCTTCGAGGGTTCGCGGGGAGGGTGCCATACGCGCCGCCGGTCCCTCCTTAAGGGTGGGATTGAGCGCCTAATAGCTCGTGTTGTCGCGGTTTGACGAGCGGCCGCGGGAGACGTCGTCGCTGGTCGCACCGTTCCTCGCGCCCTCCGGTGGACCGGCCCCGCCGAAGTCTTAACGTTGCTCTGTGCCCTACTTCGACGCCGCATCCGCCGCCCCCCTCCACCCCGTGGCCCGTCAGGCGCTGTTGGCCGCCCTGGACGAGGGGTGGGCGGACCCCGCGCGGCTCTACCGGGAGGGCCGCAGGGCCCGGATGCTGCTGGACGCCTCCCGGGAGACGGTGGCCGAGGCGGTGGGCTGCCGGGCCGACGAGGTGGTGTTCACCTCCTCGGGCACCCGGGCCGTGCACACCGGGATCGCCGGGGCGCTGACCGGGCGACGGCGGACGGGGCGCCACCTGATCGTGTCAGCCGTCGAACATTCCTCGGTACTCCATTCGGCTGAGTCGTTCGAGGCCGGCGGCGGCTCGGTGACCACCGTGGCCGTCGACCGGGCCGGGGCGGTGGACCCGTCGGCCTTCACGGACGCCTTGCGGCAGGACACCGCGCTGGCCTGTCTGCAGTCGGCCAACCACGAGGTGGGGACCGTGCAACCGGTCGCCGAGGTGGCCGGGGTGTGCCGGGCCGCCGGGGTGCCGTTGCTGGTGGACGCCGCGCAGTCGCTGGGCTGGGGTCCGGTGGAGGGCGACTGGTCGCTGCTGGCCGCGAGCGCGCACAAGTGGGGCGGCCCCTCGGGGGTGGGGCTGCTCGTGGTGCGCAAGGGCGTGCGGTTCGCCGCGCAAGGGCCCGTGGACGAGCGGGAGTCGGGGCGGGCGCCCGGGTTCGAGAACCTGCCGGCGATCGTCGCGGCCGCGGCCTCGCTGCGGGCGGTACGGGCCGAGGCCGCGCAGGAGGCACTGCGGCTGCGGGAGCTGACGGAGCGGATCCGGGCGCGGGTGCCGGAGCTGGTGGCGGACGTGGAGGTGGCCGGGGACCCGCGGCGGCGGCTGCCGGGGATCGTCACCTTCTCCTGTCTCTACGTCGACGGGGAGGCCCTGCTGCACGAGCTGGACCGGGAGGGCTTCTCCGTCTCGTCCGGGTCGTCCTGCACGAGCAGCACCCTGACGCCCAGCCATGTGCTGCGGGCGATGGGAGTGCTGAGCGAGGGGAACGTGCGGGTGTCGCTGCCGCCCGGGACGGCCGCTCAGGACGTCGAGCGGTTCCTGGAGGTGCTGCCCGGGGTGGTGGCGGGCGTACGGGAGAAGCTGGGCGCGCCGGCCGCGGCGCCGGCCGCCGCGCCGGCCGCGGAGGCGGAGGAGCTGGTCGTCGACTCCCTCGGCAAGCGGTGCCCGATCCCGGTCATCGAACTGGCCAGGGTGTTCGGCGACGTCCCGGTGGGCGGCACGGTCCGGGTGCTGTCGGACGACGAGGCCGCCCGGCTGGACATCCCGGCCTGGTGCGAGATGCGGGGCCAGGAGTACGTGGGTGAGGAGCCCGCGGAGCGGGGGACGGCCTACGTCGTCCGCCGGATCGGCTGACGCGCCCGGGGGTGCGGCGTGGGAACCGGACGGAACCGGCCCCCGTGCCGCCGCACCCGGACGGCTCAGACCAGGTGACCGCGGACCTCTTCGGCGGCCTCTTCGCCGTACGCCTTGGTGAAGCGCTCCATGAAGTGGCCGCGGCGCAGCTGGTACTCCTGGGTGCCGACCGTCTCGATGACGAGCGTCGCCAGCATGCAGCCGACCTGCGCTGCGCGCTCCAGGGACACGCCCCAGGCCAGGCCGGAGAGGAAGCCGGCGCGGAAGGCGTCGCCGACGCCGGTGGGGTCGGCCTTGCGGTCCTCCTCCGGGCAGCCGACCTCGATCGGGTCCTCGCCGACCCGCTCGATCCGCACGCCGCGCGAGCCGAGCGTGGTGACGCGGTGGCCGACCCGGGAGAGGATCTCGGCGTCGCTCCAGCCGGTCTTGGACTCGATGAGCCCCTTCTCGTACGCGTTGGAGAAGAGGTAGGTCGCCCCGTCCAGCAGTATCCGGATCTCCTCGCCCTCCATGCGGGCGATCTGCTGGGAGAAGTCGGCGGCGAAGGGGATCTCGCGCGAGCGGCACTCCTCCGTGTGGCGGAGCATCGCCTCGGGGTCGTCGGCGCCGATCAGGACCAGGTCGAGGCCGCCGACGCGGTCGGCGACCGTCTTCAGCTCGATGAGGCGGGCCTCGCTCATGGCGCCGGTGTAGAACGAGCCGATCTGGTTGTGGTCGGCGTCGGTGGTGCACACGAAGCGGGCCGTGTGCAGGGTCTCGGAGATGCGCACCGAGTCGGTGTCCACGCCGTGGCGGTCGAGCCAGGCCCGGTACTGGTCGAAGTCGAAGCCCGCGGCCCCGACCAGGATCGGCGCGGTGCCCAGCTGGCCCATGCCGAAGGCGATGTTCGCGCCGACGCCGCCCCGGCGCACGTCCAGGTTGTCGACCAGGAAGGAGAGCGAGACCGTGTGCAGCTGGTCCGCGACGAACTGGTCGGCGAATCGGCCGGGGAAGGTCATGAGGTGGTCGGTGGCGATGGAGCCGGTGACTGCGATGCGCACGACGGGCATTCTCCTGCGGGAGGCTGGATTGACAGTTCACGCTACCCCGCTCGGGCGGGCCGCTGAAGCTGACAAAACTACCCGATAGTAGCCCTTTCTTCGCGACGCCTCGCGTGCCTACGGTTCCGGCATGACGAACCTCAAGGTCAACTCGACCGCCCCGGCCGATCTCGAGGGCGGCCTCGCCACGCTGCGCGGCGACTGCGCCCGGATGGCCCCGCACTGGGCGGCCCCCGTGCACGGCGTCTCCCGTCCGGTGCCGCCGTCGCTGATCCACGGGGTGGACGTACCGGCGCGGTCGGCGCGGCTGCTGGACGCCATGTCGGACTACGGGGACTGAGCAGGAACCTCCGAGCAGGGAACCGCGCGCTCCTCGCACGCGTCCCATCGCCGTCCCCCGGGCGGGGACATGGGACACGAGCCGGCGAGGAGCGATGCGGTGAGCAGCGAGCGACCCGAGATTCCTGAGAACGACGAGGTTTCCGGGGCCTCCGACGCCCCCGAACCCCCGGTGACGTCCACCGGGGCTCCCGAGGGAACCTCCCCCGAGACGCCTGAGCCCGGTGCGGCCGGCCGGGCCACTGAGGCTGCGAAGACGTCCGAGGCTGCGGAGACGTCCGAGGCCGCCGGGCCGGTCGAGACTGCAAGGACTTCAGCGGCCTCCGGGACACCCGAGGTCGGTGCGGCGGCTCCCGGAGTCGCTGACGCACCGGACGTCACCGCGGTCCGCCCGGTGCCGGAGGGTGCCGGGGACGGTGGTGCGGGGCGTGGGGCGTCGTCGCGGCGGCGGTCGCGCGCCGTCGTTCTCTCCGTGGCCGCTGCCGTGCTGGTGGTCGGGGGCGGGGGGGCCTACCTCGCCACGGGGCATGCCGCGGACGGCCGGGCGGGCGCCGGTGCCACTCCCCCGCCGCTGGTCCTGGACGGCTCGGCGGGCGGCGGCTCGGGCGGCGAGATCGCGCCGGGCGAGCCGGACCCGTACGGCGTGACCTACGTGGCCGCCGGCAAGCTGCCCGACGGCCCGGGCTCGGCACCCGTGTACGTCCCCAGGGGCGGGGTCGGCAAGGACCGGGTGGCCCGGCTGGCCGCGGCCCTCGGCATGGACGGCACGCCGGTCGCCGACGCCGGCGGCTGGCGGGTCGGGGGCGCGGACGGCTCCGGGCCGACGCTCCGGGTGAACCGGGACGCGGCGGGCAGCTGGACCTACAGCCGCTGGGCGCCCGGCACCGACAACTGCCGGAAGGTCACCGTCTGCGCGCAGGACCCGGCGGACCCGGCCGGCGACCCGGTGAGCGCGGCGGCGGCGCGGCGGACGGCCGCACCCGTGCTGAAGGCGCTGGGCGAGGACGACGCGAAGATCGACGCCGGCCGGGTCCTGGGAGCCCGCCGGGTGGTCGACGCCGATCCGGTGGTCGGCGGGCTGCCCACGTACGGCTGGACGACGGGACTGATCGTCGACGAGCACGGCGTGCTGGTCGGCGGACACGGGATGCTGGCGACACCGGCCGAGGGCGACACGTACCCCGTGCTGGACGCGCGCCGGACCCTGGCGCTGATGAACGCGGCGCACACGGGCGGCGGCCACCGGATGGGCATCGGCGGCTGCGCCACCCCCGTCCCGCTGAAGGACCGGCTGGAGCAGCCGTGCTCCGGCTCCGGCTCCGGCTCCGGCTCCGGCTCCGGCTCGGGGACGGCGGGGAAGTCCGACGCGCTCCCCGTGCGCAAGGCCGTCTTCGGGCTGGCCGCGCAGTCCGTCGCCGGGCGGCAGGCGCTGGTCCCGTCCTGGCTGTTCGAGGTGCGGGGGCCGGCGGAACGGGGCACCTTCACGGTGACGTACCCGGCGGTGGACCCCGCCTTCGTGAAGTCACCGTCGTCCGCGCGGCCGTCGGCGCCGTCGGCGCCGTCCACCGGGCCGTCCTCGGCTCCCCGCAGGCACGACGTGCGGGCCGACGGCTACACGGCCGACGGCCGTGAGCTGACGGTGAGCTTCTCGGGCGGGGTGTGCACCGCCTACTCGGCCTCGGCGAAGGAGAGCGCGGGCCGGGTGACGGTGTCCGTGACCGGGCGGGACCGGCCCGGCCGGGTGTGCGTCGCCATGGCCCGGCAGTACGTCAGGACCGTGCGGCTGGACGCGCCGCTCGGCGCCCGCGAGGTGACCGGCGCCGACGGTGCGCCGGTCCCGAGGACGAAGCCGGGCGCGCTGCGGCCGCAGGCCGGTTAGGCCGTGTCCGCGAAGTCCCTGAACGGGTCCCGGAACGCACGCAGGCGACGGTCCCCTCGTCGGAGGGGGCCGTCGCCTCGCGTGTCAGCGGGTGGCCGGCTCAGCTGAAGGAGTCGCCGCAGGCGCAGGAACCGGTCGCGTTCGGGTTGTCGATCGTGAAGCCCTGCTTCTCGATGGTGTCCACGAAGTCGACGGTGGCGCCGCCCAGGTACGGAGCGCTCATGCGGTCGGTGACGACCTTGACCCCGCCGAAGTCCTTCACCACGTCGCCGTCGAGCGAGCGCTCGTCGAAGAAGAGCTGGTAGCGCAGGCCGGAGCAGCCGCCGGGCTGGACGGCGACGCGCAGGGCGAGGTCGTCGCGGCCTTCCTGGTCGAGCAGGGCCTTGACCTTCGACGCGGCGGCGTCGGTCAGGACGATGCCGTCGGTGACGGTGGTGGTCTCGTCCGATACGGACATCTACATCTCTCCCGGGTTGTACGGAGACTGCTTGCCGACGAGTGCAACCGGCGTTTCCGCGGATTCATTCCGGGCCGGGCGCTCGGGTGGTCGCCTTTTCACTTCTCTCTTCATGCTCGCACATGCCCGATGCGGCGGACAGCGGCTCATGGGGCGACCCGGCGACCGCGGGCGGGATTCACGTCACATGGACGCTATCGCCGTCGTCAAAGTGACGTGAAGGGGATATGATAGATAGCGTCAGTTAGACGAAAAGTAGAAAGGGTGCGTGTCGTGACCACCGCCCAGACCCCGGAGCTCGACGTACAGCCGTCTCCGCTCGCCCTGCTGCTGCTCGGCCGTGAGGCCGACCCGAAGAGCGAGCGGGGCGTGGAGTGCCCCGGCGACCTGCCCTCGCCGTCCGACCCCGACCTGGTGATGCGCGCCCGCGCGGCCAAGGAGAAGCTCGGCGACAAGGTCTTCGTGCTCGGCCACCACTACCAGCGCGACGAGGTCATCCAGTTCGCCGACGTCACGGGCGACTCCTTCAAGCTGGCCCGGGACGCGGCCGCGCGCCCGGGGGCCGAGTACATCGTCTTCTGCGGTGTGCACTTCATGGCCGAGTCGGCGGACATCCTGACGTCCGACGACCAGAAGGTCGTGCTGCCGGACCTGGCCGCCGGCTGCTCGATGGCCGACATGGCCACCGCCGAGCAGGTCGCCGAGTGCTGGGACGTGCTGACGGAGGCGGGTGTCGCCGGGCAGGTGGTGCCGGTGTCCTACATGAACTCCTCGGCGGACATCAAGGCCTTCACCGGCAAGCACGGCGGCCTGATCTGCACCTCGTCGAACGCGAAGCGCGCCCTCGACTGGGCCTTCGAGCAGGGTGAGAAGGTCCTGTTCCTGCCCGACCAGCACCTCGGCCGCAACACCGCCGTCCGGGACATGGGGATGTCCCTGGACGACTGCGTGGTCTACAACCCGCACAAGCCGAACGGCGGGCTGACCAACGAGGAGCTGCGCGCCGCGAAGATGATCCTGTGGCGCGGCCACTGCTCGGTGCACGGCCGCTTCAGCCTCGACTCCGTCAACGACGTGCGCGAGCGCATCCCGGGCGTGAACGTCCTGGTCCACCCCGAGTGCAGGCACGAGGTCGTGGCCGCCGCCGACTACGTCGGCTCCACCGAGTACATCATCAAGGCCCTGGAAGCGGCCCCGGCCGGCTCCAAGTGGGCCATCGGCACCGAGCTGAACCTGGTCCGCAGGCTGGCGAACCGTTTCGCTCCCGAGGGCAAGGAGATCGTCTTCCTCGACCGGACGGTCTGCTTCTGCTCGACGATGAACCGCATCGACCTGCCCCACCTGGTCTGGGCCCTGGAGTCGCTGGCCGAGGGCAACCTGGTCAACCGCATCGAGGTCGACAAGGAGACCGAGGCGTTCGCCAAGCTCGCCCTGGAGCGGATGCTCGCGCTGCCGTAGCCGTACCCGTCGGGCGGGCACCGGCGTCGGCGTGCGAGGTCACGCCGGCGCCGGTTTCCGTCCGGGGCGGGCCGGATCCAGCGAGAAGAGGGTGCCGTCGGGGGTCGTCACCACCAGGGCGCCGCCGTTCACGAGCAGTTCCGGCGAGTCGTAGTCGCCGCCGACCACAGTGGCGGCCCGCGGATAGGACTCCCACAGCCTGTGTCCCGTGCGGGCGTCGAGGGCCGCGACCCGGCCGCTCGCGCTGGCCAGGAACACGCTGTCGCGCCCGTCCGCGACCGGCGCGGCCGGCCGTTCCAGGGTCGTCGCGGTCCGCCACACCCGTCCGCCGGTCAGCGGCGAGACGGCGGTCGTCAGCCCGTCCGAGGCGGCCAGACAGAGCACCCCGTGCGCCATCGCCGCCCGCCCCCGGTACGCCCCGGCCAGCGCGTGGGTCTCGCGGGTCCCGGTGCGCGGATCGATCACCTCGACCCCGGTGTACGGGTTGTCCCGCGCGGTCGGGTCGCCGGACCGGCGGGCCGCGTAGACCAGCCGTCCGTCCAGGGTTCCGGCGTAGTCCGCGGTCAGCGACGGCGCGGCCGGGAGCGGGCGCGCGGAGCCGTCCGCGGGATCGAGGGCGGTCAGCCGCCGCCGGGCGCCGGACGGGGTGTGGTAGCCGGTGCAGTCGGCGTACACCCGGCCGCCCGCGCCGTGGAAGTCGCAGTGGTGTCCGGCCGGCACGGACGTCGTCCAGCGCGCGGAGCCGTCGCGTGGGGAACGGGCGGTCACGGTCAGGCCGTCGGGAACGAGGACCAGGCCGCCCACGAGCGTCACGGCGGCGTTTCCCTCGCCGGTCGGACGGGACCACAGCCGCCGTCCGTCCGCGGCGGCGAACGCGGTGACGGTGGTCGTCGTGTCGTTGCCCGCCGTGTTCAGGACGCTCTCGCGGACGAGCACGGCACCCTCGCGCACCCCGACGACCGCGCTGCCGTAGTGGTCGAGCGGGGTCCCCGGCGGCTGGGCGCCGGCCCGCCAGATCGTGCGGCCGGTGACCGCGTCGACGCGGATCGGCAGGGTGGTGTCGCCTGCGCAGTACACCGCTCCCCCGCTCAGCGCGCAGGACGGCTGCCCGCCGTGGCCGGGGCCGTCCGCCGGTGCCGAGGAGCGTTTCACGCCGTGGGCGGCGACCGCGTACACCGTCGTCCGCCAGGGCCGCCAGCCCGCCGGGAGGGCACCCCAGCGGGTGGCCGTGGCACCGGGCGCGGGGGCGGCCCCGGGCCTCTCCCCGGCCTGGAACGGCCCGAACAGGTAGGCGGTGAGCGCGGCGACCAGTACACCGGCCATCCCGACGGCGAGCGGCACCCGCGGGCGGCGCGTCCGGGAGACGGGGGCGTCGCCCGCCGCATCGGGCACCGGGGCGGCCTCCGCGACCCCCGGGTCCGCGGCGGCAGGGGCCCGGTACGGGACGGAGGCGGACGGGGCCGCCCTCGGGGGCCGCGTCGGGTCCGGGTCCGGGAGACGAGTCGGCTCCAGGTCCGCCATCGGGGACCGGGTCGGGCCCGGCGCCGGGAGCCGGGTCGGCTCCGGGTCCGCCGCCGGGAGCCGGGTCGGTTCCACGTCCACCGCCGGAGGCCAGGTCGGCTCCGGATCCGCCGCCGGGAGCCCGGTCGGGTCCGGGTCCGCCGCCGGAGACCAGGTCGGCTCCGAATCCGCCGCCGGGAGCCCGGTCGGGTCCGGGTCCGCCGCCGGAGGCCAGGTCGACGCCGAATCCGCCGCCGGGAGCCCGGTCGGGTCCGGGTCCGCCGCCGGAGGCCAGGTCGGCTCCGAATCCGCCGCCGGGAGCCCGGTCGGGTCCGGGTCCGCCGCCGGAGGCCAGGTCGACGCCGGGGGCCGGGTCGGGTCGGGGTCCGCGCGGCGGTGCGGGACGGTGGGCGGTTCCGTGGCGGCCGGCTCGGGCAGGGCGGCGGCGAACTCGGCGGCCAGGGCGTCGAGTCCGGGTCGCTCCGCGGCCCCCTTGGCCAGGCAGCGGGACAGGACCGCGCGCAGCGGCCCGGGGACCGCCGTCAGGTCGGGCTCCTCGCTCATGACCCGGTACGCCGTCAGATAGGGGCTGTCCGTGTCGAAGGGGCCGCGTCCGGTCGCCGCGAACACCACCAGCGCGGCGAGGGAGAAGACGTCGGAGGCGGGACCCACCGAGCGGGCGTCCGCGAGCTGCTCGGGGGACATGAACGGCGGGGTGCCCATCATGTGCCCGGTCTCGGTCAGCGCCTGGTTCTCCGCCGCGCGCGAGACGCCGAAGTCGATGACCCGGGGGCCGTCCTCGGCCATCAGGACGTTGGCGGGCTTGAGGTCGCGGTGCACGACCCCGGCCCGGTGGATGTCGCGCAGGGCCTCCACCAGGCCGAGGACGAGCCGGCGCAGTTCGGCGCCGGCCAGCGGTCCGTCGTCCCGCACGCGGGCGGAGAGCGGGCGTCCGGGTACGTACTGGGTGGCCATCCAGGGCCGGGGCGCCTCCGGGTCCGCGTCCACGACCGGCGCGGTGAAGGCGCCGCTCACCTTGCGGACGGCGGCGATCTCCTGGCGGAAGCGGACGCGGAAGACGGGGTCCTCGGCGTACTGGGCGTGGACCACCTTGACGGCGACCTCGCGGCCCGATCCGGCCCTCGCCCGGTAGACGACCCCCATCCCGCCGGCCCCCAGCCGGTCGACGATCCGGTATCCACCGAGCGACCCGGGATCGCCCTCGTGCAGTGCCACCGCCCCGTTCCCCCTCCCCCGCAAGAGCAGTTCCGGATCACAGGATAGGAAAGCCCTGCGCGGGAGGGGACGCCGGTCGGGGGGTCAGACCCCCGCGGGCTCCGGCTCGTCCGAGGCGGCCCCGGCCTGGGACGGCGCCTGGGGCGGCAGGCCCTTCTTCGCCGCCCGCTTCTTCGCGCGCCGCTCCTTGCGGAGTTCGAGCATCGCGTAGAGCGTCGGGACCAGCAGCAGGGTCAGCAGGGTCGAGCTGATCAGGCCGCCGATCACGACCACCGCCAGCGGCTGGGCGATGAAGCCGCCCTCGCCGGTGACCCCGAGGGCCATCGGGAGCAGGGCGAAGACGGTCGCCAGCGCCGTCATGAGGATGGGCCGCAGCCGGTGCCGGCCGCCTTCCACCACGGCCTCGACGACGCCGTGGCCCTGACCGCGGTACTGGTTGATCAGGTCGATCAGCACGATCGCGTTGGTGACCACGATGCCGATCAGCATCAGCATGCCGATCATCGCCGGGACGCCCATCGGGGTGCCGGTGACGACCAGGAGGCCGATCGCGCCCGTGGCCGCGAACGGGATGGAGACCAGCAGGATCAGCGGCTGGACCAGCGAGCGGAACGTCGCGACCAGCAGCATGAACACGATGGCGATCGCCGCCAGCATGGCCAGGCCGAGGTTCTTGAACGCGCTGTCCTGGTCCGAGGAGACACCGCCGATCTTGGCCTCGGCGCCCGCGGGCAGCTTCAGGGCCTTGATCCGCGTCTGGAGCTGGGCGCTGACCGCGCCGGTGTTGTCACCGGTCGGCCGGGCCGTGACCGTCGCCGCGCGCCGGCCGTCGATACGGGTCATGGACACCGGGCCGTCGACCACCTCGACGGTGGCGATGTCGCCGAGCCTGACCGGGCCGAGGCGCAGGTTCCTGAGCTGGGCCAGGGTGGTGGCGGGCTTCGCGGAGGTGATGACGACGTCGCGCTCGGTGTCGTCGAGGAGCGCCTTCGCCGCCGTCGTACCGCGCACGGCCTGGGCCACCGCGGCGCCCAGCTTCTGGTCGTCGAACCCGGCGGCGGCCGCCTTGGCGTTCGCCTTCACCGAGATGCGCGGCACGCTCTGGGCGAGGTCGCTGGTGACGTCCGTGACGTGGTCGAGGCCGGCCACGGTGGAGCGCACCCGGTCGGAGGCCTCGCGCAGCACCCGCGGGTCGGACGCCTTGACCACGACGCTGAGGTCCTGGCTGCCGAAGCCGTCACCGGCGGACACGGTGGTGGTGCCGGTGCCGTCGAGCTTCTTCAGGCCGTCCTCGATGTGCTTCTGCACGTCCTCGTAGGAGGCCGTGTCCTTCAGCATGACCTGGTACGACGCCTGGTTGGTGTCGGTGCCGCCGCCGAAGGCCGCCATGAAGCCGGAGGAGCCGACGGTGACCTGGTAGTCCTTCACGCCCTCGGTGGAGGCGAGCAGCTTCTCGACCTTGCGGGCCTGGACGTCCGTGGCCGCGAGGCCGGTGCCGGGCTTCAGCTTCTGCTTGACGGTGAGGACTTCCTGCCGGCCCTGGTCGAAGAAGTTGGTCTTCAGCAGTCCGGACATGCCGAACGTGACGACCAGGACCACGATCGCGATCAGCACGCTGGTGAGGCGGCGGCGCGTCGCGAACCGCAGGACGGGCACGTAGAGGCGCTGGAGCCGGCTGTTGGCCTCCTTCTCCTCGGCCCTGCGGCGGGCCTCCTCGGCGTCCTCGGGGGTGCCCTTGGGGGCGCGCAGGAACCAGTACGACAGGACCGGCACGACCGTCAGGGACACGACGAGGGAGGCCAGCAGGGCCGCCGTCACCGTGATGCTGAACGAGCCGAACAGGGCGCCCACCATGCCGCCGACCAGGCCGATCGGCAGGAACACGGCGACGGTGGTGAGGGTGGAGGAGGTGACCGCGCCGGCGACCTCGCGCACCGCGCCGAGGATCGCCTCCTTGCGCTCCTCGCCGTAGCCCAGGTGCCGCTTGATGTTCTCCAGGACCACGATCGAGTCGTCCACGACCCGGCCGATCGCGATGGTGAGCGCGCCGAGCGTGAGCATGTTCAGGGAGAGGCCGCGGGTCCACAGCACGAGGAGCGCGAGGACGACCGACAGCGGGATGGAGACGGCCGTGACCAGGGTCGAGCGGACCGAGGCCAGGAAGACCAGGATGACCAGGACCGCGAAGAGCAGGCCGAGCGTGCCCTCGGTGGTCAGGCCCTTGATGGACTTGGACACCGCCGGGCCCTGGTCGCTGACGACCGTGAGCCGCGCGCCGGAGCCGAGGTCCTCGCGCAGGGCGGGCAGCTTGTCCTTGACCGCCTCGGAGATGGAGACGGCGCTGCCGTCGTGGTCCATCGTCACGGCGACGGCGAGGCTGGGCCGGCCGTCGGTGCGGGTGAGGGAGTCGGCCGGGGCCGGCTGCTCCTTCACGGTGGCGACGGAGCCGAGGCGCACGGGCTTCCTGCCGGCCTCGCCGGTGACCATCAGGTTCCGGATCTGGCCCAGCGAGGTGAAGCCGCCGCCGACCTGGACGGTGCGGTTGGCGCCGTCCTCGTCGAAGGAGCCGGCCGGGACGGTGGCGCCGCCGGCCTGGAGGGCCTGGCCGAGGGCGGCGGGGGTGAGGCCCGCCCGGGCCAGCTTCGCGTCGTCCGGGGTGACGGCGACCCGCAGGTCGCGCACGCCGGTGACCTGGACGCGGCCGACGCCGTCGATGTCCTTCAGGGCCGGGACGACGGTCGTGTCGAGCTGGTCGGCGAGTGCTTGCTGGTCCTTGTCGGAGGTGACGGCGAGGACCACGGTCGGCATGTCGTCCGTGGAGCCGGCGACGACCTGCGGGTCGACGCCGTCCGGGAGCCGGTTGCGGGCCCGGTTGACGGCCTGCTGGACGTCGGCGACGAGCCGCTTGGTGTCGTTGCCGTAGTCGAAGGACGCCATGATCAGGGCATTGCCCTCGCCGGCGGTGGAGGTGACACCGGTGATGCCGTCGACGCCCTGGAGGTTGTCCTCGATGGGCTCGACGACCTGCTTCTCCACGACGTCGGGGGCGGCGCCCTGGTACGGGGCGACGACCGAGACCATGGGCAGTTCGATGGTCGGCAGGAGCTGCTGCTTGATCTGGGGTATCGCGATCAGCCCGAAGGCGAGCGCGATGAGGGACACGAGCCCGACGAGGGCCCGCTGCGCGAGGCTGAATCTCGACAGCCAGGACATGGATCAGGTTCTCTCTTCTGTGAGCGGCAGAAGTGGCGGGAGGGACACGGGGGGAGCGCCCACCCCACCACCCTAAGCCATGCCTGAGGGCCGATGTGTAGGTCCCAGGTCCCGTTCCGTGCCGCGGCCCTACTCCGCGCGCAGTACGCGCGGGTGGAGGTCAGTCCGTCCTCGGACGTACCAGTCCCGACTCGTAGGCGATGACGACGAGCTGGGCCCGGTCCCGGGCGCCGAGCTTGGCCATGGCCCGGTTGACGTGCGTCTTCACCGTGAGGGGGCTGACTTCGAGGCGTTCGGCGATCTCGTCGTTGGAGTGTCCGCCGGCCACCTGGACCAGCACCTCGCGCTCGCGGCCGGTGAGCGCGTCGAGGCGGTCGGAGCGGGCCGGGTCCCGGCCGTCGTCACCGTCGCCCTGGGCGAGGAAGCGGGCGATCAGGCCCTTGGTGGCCACCGGGGAGAGCAGCGCGTCGCCGCCCGCGGCGACCCGGATGGCGTTCAGCAGTTCCTCGGGCTCGCTGCCCTTGCCGAGGAAGCCGGAGGCGCCCGCGCGCAGGGCCTGTACGACGTAGTCGTCCACCTCGAAGGTGGTCAGGATCACCACGCGGACCCGGGCCAGGGAGGGGTCGGCACTGATCAGGCGGGTGGCCGCGAGGCCGTCGGTGCCGGGCATCCGGATGTCCATGAGGACCACGTCGGCGCCGCTCTCCTGGGCCAGCAGGACCGCCTCGGCACCGTCGGAGGCCTCCCCGACCACTTCCATGTCCGGCTCGGAGTCGACCAGCACCCGGAACGCGCTGCGCAGCAGTGCCTGGTCGTCGGCGAGCAGGACGCGGATGGTCATGCGGGCTCCCCCGGTGCCGTCGTGCGGGTCTTGACCGGCAGGATCGCATGGACGCGGAAACCGCCGCCGTAGCGGGGTCCGGTGGTCAGGGTGCCGCCCAGCGCGGTGACCCGCTCCCGCATGCCGAGCAGGCCGTGCCCGCCGCCCGCCCCGGACTCGCCGCCTGCGCCCGTGCCGTCGTCCAGGACGGTGACCTCGATGTGCGGTCCGACGCGTACGACGCTGACCTCGGCCTTGGCTCCGGTGCCCGCGTGCTTGCGGACGTTGGTCAGGGCCTCCTGCACGATCCGGTAGGCGGCCAGGTCGACGGCGGCCGGCAGCGCGGTGCCGTGGTCGGCGCGGGCCACCTCGACCGGGAGCCCGGCACTGCGGAAGGTGTCCGCCAGCTCCTCCAGGCGGCTGAGGCCGGGGGCGGGCTCGGTGGGGGCCTCGGGGTCGCCGGACTGCCTCAGCAGGCCGACGGTGGCGCGCAGCTCGTTGAGCGCGGAGCGGCTGGCCTCGCGCACATGGGCGAGGGCCTCCTTGGCCTGGTCGGGCCGCCGGTCCATGACGTGGGCCGCGACTCCGGCCTGGACGTTGACCAGGGCGATGTGGTGGGCGACGACGTCGTGCAGGTCGCGGGCGATGCGCAGCCGCTCCTCGGCGACCCGGCGGCGGGCCTCCTCCTCGCGGGTGCGCTCGGCCCGTTCGGCGCGCTCGCGCATGGCCCGGACGACCGCGCGGCGGCTGCGCACGGCGTCGCCGGCGGTGGCGCCGATCCCGGTCCAGGCGAGGACGCCCAGGTTCTCCTGGGCGTACCAGGGCAGCGGTCCGGCCAGCATGGCGGCGGCGGTCAGCACGGTCATGGTGAGCAGGCCGACGCGCCAGGTGGTGGTGCGGTCGGTGGTGGAGGCGACGGTGTAGAGGGCGATCACGGCGGACATGGCGACCGGGGCGCGCGGATCGCCGGTGACGGACTCGATCACGGAGACGGCGCCGGTGACGGCCAGGACCGTCATGGGCGCGCGGCGGCGGAAGACGAGCGCGGCGGCGCCGACGGTCATCAGGATCAGGCCGAAGGGGGCCGGGCTGCGTACGCCCCAGGTGACCCCGTTCGGCCCGCGGGGCACCACGAAGGACCCGGCCACCATGCACACGAGCACGCCCGCCGCGATGGCCGCGTCCAGCGCGAGGGGGTGCGCCTTGAGGCCGCACCGGGCGCGTTCGAGAGTGCTCACCCGCTGAACAGTACGGCGCCGGACGAGCCGCCGGAACAGACCGGGGCACACCTCACCCGGGCCGGCCGGGGGCCGGGTTCCGGCACGGCCCGGTCCCGCGGGACCCGGTCTCGCAGGGCCCGCTCACACCGGGCCGACGGACGGGCGAGCGGTCGCGGGCCTGGCCCCGGGGTAGGGGGCTCGGCCCGGGATAGGGGGCTCGGCCCGGGGTGCGGGTTCAGCCGGGGGGCGCGAGCTCAGCTGGGAGGGCGCGGGCCCGGCCCGGGGGCGCGAGCTCAGTCGCGGGTCGCAGGCTCAGCTGGGAGGGCGCAGACCCGGCCCGGGGTAGGGGCTCGGCCCAGGGGCGCGGGCTCGGCCCAGGGGCGCGGGCTCGGCCCAGGGGCGCGGGCCCGGCCCAAGGGGCATGGGACCCGCCCGGAAGCGTGGGCCCAGCCCGGGGAACGGGCCCCCAGGGCGCGTGGGCCCAGCCCGGGGGACGGGCCCCCAGGGCGTGGGGTCAGCCCGGGATCAGGCCGTCGTCGCCGAGCAGTTCCCGGACCTCCTCCAGCGTCGCCTCGTCGGCCGGGAGGATCAGTTCCGAGGGTTCGAGGGCGTCGTCCGGCAGCGGGGTGCCGAGCCGGCGGACGGCGTCGAGGAGCGTGGAGAGCGTGCGGCGGAAGCCCGCCTCGTCGCCGCTCTCCACTTCCCTCAGCAGATCGTCGTCCAGCTCGTTCAGCTCGGTGAAGTGGACGTCGTCCAGCTTCACCTGGCCCTCCCCCATGATCCGTACGATCACGTCGGCCTCCTCGGCTCGGGTCCCGGGGCCCCGGTCACTGCTTGTCGAAGCGCGGGGTGTCCTGCGGCTGCTGCTGGGACTGTCCCTGCCCGGTGCCGCCCTCGATCGCCTGCTGCGAGGAGCCGCCGGCCAGTTCCGCCTTCATGCGCTGCAGTTCCAGCTCCACATCCGTACCACCGGAGAGCCGGTCCAGCTCGGCCTGGATGTCGTCCTTGGCCATGCCGGAGGGGTCGTCGAGGGCGCCGGAGGCGAGCAGCTCGTCGATGGCGCCGGCCCGGGCCTGGAGCTGGGCGGTCTTGTCCTCGGCGCGCTGGATGGCGAGCCCGACGTCGCCCATCTCCTCGGAGATGCCGGAGAACGCCTCGCCGATGCGGGTCTGGGCCTGGGCGGCGGTGTAGGTGGCCTTGATGGTCTCCTTCTTCGTCCGGAAGGCGTCCACCTTGGCCTGCAGGCGCTGGGCCGCGAGGGTGAGCTTCTCCTCCTCGCCCTGCAGGGTCGTGTGCTGCGTCTCCAGGTCGGTGACCTGCTGCTGGAGGGCGGCGCGCCGGGAGAGCGCCTCGCGGGCGAGGTCCTCGCGGCCGAGCGCGAGGGCCTTGCGGCCCTGGTCCTCCAGCTTGGAGGACTGCTGCTGCAACTGGTTGAGCTGGAGTTCCAGGCGCTTGCGGGAGGTCGCGACGTCGGCGACGCCCCGGCGCACCTTCTGCAGCAGCTCCAGCTGCTTCTGATACGAGTAATCGAGGGTCTCGCGCGGGTCCTCGGCCCGGTCAAGGGCCTTGTTCGCCTTCGCGCGGAAGATCATCCCCATACGCTTCATGACACCGCTCATGGGCTTCGCGCGCCCCCTTCTGACGGACTCCAGCTCACAGATCCTGCGACAGAACCCACAGTACGGGCCCTGACTCCATTACCGCACCGTTCGGGGACCGATGCGCTCATCCCCAAGGACGACTGCGGACGGTATCGCTCCGGCGTGAGGAGTAGGTGGGACCCGGGTGGGCTCCCCCGCCCCTCCCCGTGTTCCCCCCGACGACGGCCGGGTGAAGCGTCTGCAACGTCCCCTCTGTCCCCCTACAGACGTCCGGTGTTGCCGGATCGTTCCCCGGTCGGCTGGGGTCCATGCCGGTGGAGCCCGTACCCTTGGGTTTTGTGTTCCGTAGCCGTGCCAAGGAAGAGAAGGCCCCCGCCGACAAGGCGCCGGTGAACTTCTCCAAGCAGACCCGTGACCCGCAGGCCCCCAAGGGCAGGCCCACGCCCAAGCGCAGTGAGGCCCAGTCCCAGCGCCGCAGCGTCGCCAACACGCCGACGACGCGCAAGGACGCCGCCAAGCGTCAGCGCGAGGACCGCCGCCAGGCGCTCGACCGGCAGCGCCAGGCCCTGGCCGGCGGCGACGAGCGGTACCTGCCGGCCCGGGACAAGGGCCCGGTCCGCAAGTTCGCCCGTGACTGGGTGGACTCCCGGTTCAACGTGGCGGAGTTCTTCCTGCCCATGGCCGTGGTGATCCTGGTCCTCAGCATCGTGCGGGTCCCCACCATCCAGGCCATCGCGCTGTGGCTGTGGCTCGTGGTGATCGTGCTGATCGTGCTCGACGCGATCGTCAGCGGCTTCCGCCTGAAGAAGCGGCTGGCCGAGCGGTTCCCGGACCAGAACCGGCGCGGTGCCGTCGCCTACGGTCTGATGCGCTCGCTCCAGATGCGCCGGCTCCGGCTGCCGAAGCCGCAGGTCAAGCGCGGAGAGCGGCCCTGAGCGCTGACGCTTTCACCGGGGGTGCGGCCGACGCCTGGCTGAGCAGGCTGGGCGGGCTGCGCGATGTCGTACGGCAGGAGCTGGTGGCCCGGCAGCTCGACGAGCAGATAGCCGGGCGGTTCCCGGTCGGGCAGCGGCTGCGGGTGCTCGACGTGGGGATGGGCCAGGGCACGCAGGCCCTGCGGCTGGCCCGGCTCGGTCACCAGGTGACCGGTGTGGAGCAGGACGCGACGATGATCGACGTCGCGCGCGAGGCGCTCGCCGGGGAGCCCGAGGGCATCCGTGAGCGGGTCCGGCTGGTGCAGGGCGACGGGCGGGACACCGGCGTGCACTTCCTGCCGGGCAGTTTCGACGTGGTGCTGTGCCACGGCGTCCTGATGTACGTGGAGGAGCCCGACCCGCTGGTGGCGGGGCTGGCCCGGATGCTCGCGCCGGGCGGCCTGCTCTCGCTGCTCGTGCGCAACGGCGACGCGCTCGCGATGCGGCCGGGCCTGTCCGGCGACTGGGCGGGCGCGCTGGCCGCCTTCGACACCACCGCCTACCGCAACCGGCTGGGCCTGGACGTCAGGGCCGACCGGCTGGCGGCGCTGACCGCCACCCTCGCCGGCATCGCCGCCCCGCTGCACGCCTGGTACGGGGTGCGGGTCTTCACCGACACGGCGGCGGACGACGCGCAGCTCCCGGACGACCTCCAGGCCCTGCTCGCGGCCGAGGAGCGGGCCGGCCGGACGGACCCCTACCGGGGGACGGCGGCGCTGCTGCACCTGTGCGGCGTACGCGGCTGAGCCCCTGACGGGCGGCACGCGTTTCCCTCGGCGGGCGGTGCGCGGTGAGGAGGGACGGCTCGGCGGACCCTCCTCACCCCCGTGGGGACACCCCCGTAAGAGTTACGCGGCGTCGGCGTGCAGGCTCATCGGGCCGTAGATCTCGGTGCTCTCCTCGAACAGCCGTACCTGGTCGGCGCCGCCCTCGGCCAGTTCCTTCCAGTGCTCGCCGATCCAGGACTCGGCGTCGCCCTGGGTGGTGAACTCCTCCGGCTGCACCGCGGGCTGGACCTCCGTCCCGTCGGCCTTCTCGAACCGCCACGTCCATGCCGTCATGTGGGCCTCCTTGTGATCCAACACCTGCTGGCAGCCTAGCCGGAAGCGCAAGACGTGCTGCGACAGGTGAAAATCGGTTCCGTGGAAGTGACTCTGCTCGGTACCGGTACCCCCGCGGGGCTGCCCCGCCCCGACTGTCCCTGCGCGGTCTGCGCGACCGCCCTCGGACCGGACGCGCGGGCGGCGACCGCGCTGCTGGTGGACGGCACCCTGCTGCTCGACCTGACGCCGGGGGCGGCCTTCGCCGCCGCCCGGTCGGGCCGTTCGCTGGGCGGGGTGCGCCAGGTGCTGCTGTCGCACCCGCACCACGGCCCCGCGGTGGAGGTGCCGGCCGGGCTGCCGCAGCCCGCCCGGGTGCCCGAAGGGCGGGAGTTGGCGCTGCTGACGGGGCATCGGGTGCGGGCCGTGGCGATGGACGCGGGCGGCACCGGGTACGCGGTGACGGGGCCCGACGGGCAGCGGCTGCTGTACCTGCCGCCGGGCGGGGCGCCGGCCGGCCTGGAGGCGGCGACGGCGGAGTCGTACCAGTTGGTCCTCGCCGACGTGGTGGGCCGCCCGGACGCGCTGGCCCGGCTGCGCTCGGCCGGGGCGGTCGGGCCGGCCACGGACGTCGTCGCCGTCCACCTCGACCACGACGTGCCGCAGGGCGCGGAGTTGCGGCGCAGGCTCGCTGCGGCCGGGGCGCGGGCGGTGCCGGACGGCACGACGCTGGTGGTCGGGGCGTACGAGGAGGTGCCGGACGTGCCGCGCCGCACGCTGGTGCTCGGCGGGGCGCGCTCGGGCAAGTCGGTGGAGGCGGAGCGGCGTCTGGAGGCGTTCCCGGACGTGCGGTACGTCGCGACCGGCGGGGCGCGCGGCGGGGACACCGAGTGGGCGGCGCGGGTGGCCACGCACCGGGAGCGGCGGCCGGGTTCGTGGCGTACGACGGAGACGACCGACCTGGAGCCGCTGCTGGGCGAGGACGGGCCGCCGCTGCTGATCGACTGTCTGTCGCTGTGGCTGACGGACGCCATGGACGCGGTCGGGGCGTGGGACGACGCGGAGTGGGCCGGGGGCGGGGAGAAGGCGCTGCGCGAGCGGGTGCGGGAGCTGACCACCGCGGTGCGGGCGACCCGGCGGACGGTGGTGGCCGTGTCCAACGAGGTGGGCTCGGGCATCGTGCCGGCCACGGCCTCCGGCCGCCGCTACCGGGACGAACTCGGGCGCCTGAACGCGGCGTTCGCGGGCGAGTGCGAGCAGGTGCTGCTGGTGGTGGCGGGCCAGGCACTGGTCCTGCGGGGCTGACCGGCGGCCCCGCGCCGCACCCCGCACCCCGCACCCCGCCGGACGCTCAGCGCGCCCGGGAGGTTCACGGCACCGCCTGCCGTGCGGCCGGTGGCGTCGGCGTGGGGCCGGGGGCGGGTCCGGCGCCCTTGCGGGCCACGACCCGGTAGGCGTTGGAGAAGGGGGTGCGGCGCAGCAGGGGTGCCAGGGTGTGGTCGGCGATGGCGGCCACGTCCAGCACCGGGGCCGCCAGCGCGCGCAGGAACGGGTGGACGGTGGCGAGCGCCAGGGCGACGGCCGCCGCCAGGTCGTAGGGGACGTGCGGTGCCCGCCGGTCGGTGACGAGGACCGCGCAGCCCTGGGACTCCAGTTCCGCGCGGAGGTTGGCCAGGGGCACCAGGTGGAGGTGGCGTGGCTGGCCGTAGGGCAGCCACCACTTGCCCAGGAGGGTGGCGAACACGCAGCGGGGGTCCGGGAGTTCGACGACGAGGTGGCCGCCGGGCCGCAGGACGGCCAGCGCGGCGCGGAGTTCGGCGCGGGGGTCGGGGGCGTGGGCCAGGTGGTCGAACATGCTGACCACGTCGTAGCGGGAGCGCAGCCGGGCCGCCGTGCCCGGGGTGGTGAGATAGCCGCGGTGGGCCTCCTCGACCCGCCCCTCCAGCAGGGCCTGCTCCACCCGGGCCGTCGGGTCGAGGCCGTCGAAGCTGGTGTAGGGGAAGAACTCCCGGGCGGCCTCGGGGAAGTGGGCGTGGCCCGTGCCGACGTCCAGCCAGCTCTCCGGTTCGGGCAGCGCCGAGAGCTTGTGGGCGGTGGCCCGGTGGCGGCGGTGGGCCGCCTGGGCGGAGACGACGCGCGCGGCGAACTCCTCCAGGTGCCTCTCGTAGAAGTCCCGGTGGTAGAAGGCGAGTCCCTCGGCCGTGAGCCGGGGGTTCTGGAAGGTGTGGCCGCAGTCGGAACAGGCGTCGAGGACGAAGGTGCCCGGGCGGTGCCGCAGCGGGTCGGGGGCGCGCAGCCGGGTCCGCAGCCGGGGGGAGCCGCACCAGGGGCAGTCGGTGCGGCGGGGCTCCTGGAACGGGTCGGTGGCTTCGGTGACCCGCGGGGTGAGGGGCAAGGGCTGCATGGCGGCTCCCTAAGCGACATTCCGCTGCAAACCGGAACGTAGGGGATACCGATCTTGGGTGCAACGACGTCGTGATCCTGAGGTGCCGGTGTGGCGCCGGTGCGTTCGTTCGCTGGCGGTACTGTTCGGCGAATGAGCAGCCTTGAACTCGACGACTTCACCGATCTGATCGAGCGCCCGGACGGGGGCGTGCGCCGGGACGCCGAGGCCCGCCGGGAGCGCCGGATCGTGCCGCCCGGGTCGCTCGGGCGCCTGGACGAGCTGGGCGAGTGGCTGGCCGCCGCGCAGGGTGCCGTACCGGTGCGACCGGTCGAACGGCCGCGGGTGGTCCTGTTCGCCGGTGACCACGGCATCGCCGGGGCCGGTGTCTCCGCGCGGCCCGCGGGCGGCGCGGAGGCGCTGGTGCGGGCGGTGCTGGAGGGCGCGAGCCCGGTGGCCGTGCTGGCGCGCCGCCTCGACGTACCGGTGCGGGTGGTGGACCTGGCCGTGGACTGCCCGCCGGAGGCGTTCCCGGCGGAGGTCGTGCGGCACCGGGTGCGGCGCGGCAGCGGCCGTATCGACGTCGAGGACGCGCTCACCGAGGACGAGGCCGAGGCCGCGTTCCGGGCGGGCGTGGCGGTCGCGGACGAGGAGGCCGACTCGGGCACGGACCTGGTGGTGCTCGGTGATGTGAGCGTGGGCGGGACCACGGCCGCCGCGGTGCTGGTGGCCGCGCTGTGCGGGACCGACGCCTCGGTGGTGACCGGACGGGGCGGGCTGCCCATCGACGACCTGGCGTGGATGCGCAAGTGCGCGGCGATCCGGGACGCACTGCGCCGGGCGCGGCCGGTGCTCGGGGACCAGTTGCAGTTGCTCGCGACCGTGGGCGGCGCCGATCTCGCCGCGATGACCGGGTTCCTGCTGCAGTGCGCGGTCCGGAAGCTGCCGGTGATCCTGGACGGGGTGGTGGCGGCCGCGTGCGCGCTGGTCGCCCAGCGGGTCGCCTTCCGGGCGCCGGACTGGTGGCTGGCCGGGCACGACAGCGGGGAGCCGGGGCAGGCCAAGGCGCTGGACCGGATGGCCCTCGAGCCGCTGCTGGAGCAGGGCGTGAGGGTCGGTGAGGGGGTGGGCGCGCTGCTGGCGCTGCCCCTGGTGCGCAGCGCGGCCGCGCTGGCCGCCGAACTGCCCGAGCGACTGGACGAGCAGGCCGGCAAGGACGAGCAGGCCGGCGAGGACGACGGGCCCGGGGCGGAACACACGCAGGAGACGGGGGACGCGGCCGGCGAGTAGGCCGGCCCGGCCGAACCGGAGTACGCACACCACGGGAGCCGGAAAAGAATGGTTCGCCGGGGCGGCCCCCATATGATCCTTCACCATGGGAGATGCCCGAATTGCGATGGAACAGCGAGCCGAGCCGGCGCGGCGGTCCAACGGGGTCTCCCGCCGGGCCGCCGCGTTCGCCGTCTGGTACCTGCGGGCCGTCGCCTTCGTCAACTTCCTGAGCGCGGTGTGGGTGTCGCTGGGGCAGGACGTGCGCCGGCACAACCAGGAGAACTACTTCACGCCGTACCTGCTCACGGCCGGTTTCGCCTCGGGGGTGTTCACCGCCTTCCTGGCGATCACCATGCGCCGGCGCAAGCGGGCCGCCTGGATCCTGAACCTGGTGCTGAGCGGTTCGTTCCTGACCCTGTTCGCCTTCGCCATGGCGTTCCCGGAGATCCGGCGGAACGCGCAGAACTGGGTGTCCCTGGCGCTGACGGCCGCCTTCGTGGGGGCCCTGCTGACCGGGCGCCGGGAGTTCTACGCCAAGGGCGACCGGTCCAACCCGCGGCTGGCCGCCACCGTGGCCGCCGTCGGCGGGCTCGCCGCCTCGCTGCTCGCCGGGCTGCTGATCACGGTCACCAACCAGGCGCCGGACGCGGCCCGTTCGACGTTCGCCGAGCGCTGGCACTACGGCACGCTGCGGCTGGTGTCGGTGGCCGCCGAGGAGTCCCGGTTCCCCGGCATCGACCCGCCCAACTGGGCCAACGTGGCGGTCAACGTCCTCAGCACGGCCCTCGTCCTCGCCGTCCTCTACGCCGCGTTCCGCTCCCGGCGCGCCGTCGACCCGCTCACCGAGGACGACGAGAAGGGGTTGCGGGCGCTGCTGGAGCGGCACGGGGAGCGCGACTCGCTCGGCTACTTCGCGCTGCGCCGGGAGAAGAGCGTGGTGTGGTCGCCGACCGGCAAGGCCGCGGTCGTCTACCGGGTGGTCGGCGGGGTGAGCCTCGCCTCCGGCGATCCGCTCGGTGACCCGGAGGCCTGGCCGGGGGCGATCGCGCCCTGGCTGGCCGAGGCGCGGGCGCACGGGTGGATCCCGGCGGTGATGGGGGCCGGCGAGGAGGCCGGGACGGTGTACGCGCGGCACGGCCTCGACGCGCTGGAACTCGGGGACGAGGCGATCGTCGAGGTGGCCGAGTTCACCCTGGAGGGACGGGCCATGCGGACCGTCCGGCAGGCCTGCAACCGGGTCAGGAGGGCCGGCTACCACGTGCGGGTCCGGCGGCACGAGGACATCCCGGCGGACGAGATGGCGTCCCTCGTCGAGCGCGCGGACGACTGGCGGGACGGGGCGACCGAGCGCGGGTTCAGCATGGCGCTCGGGCGGCTCGCCGACCCCGGTGACGGCCGGTGCGTGATGCTGGAGTGCACGGACGCCGAGGGCGAACTGCGCGCCCTGCTCTCGTTCGTGCCGTGGGGTCCGCACGGGCTGTCCCTCGACCTCATGCGCCGGGACCGGGACTGCGACAACGGCCTGATGGAGTTCATGGTCATCGAACTGCTGCGGCGGGCCGGGGAGATCGGGATCACCCAGGTCTCGCTGAACTTCGCGATGTTCCGCTCGGTCTTCGAGCGCGGCGCGCGGCTCGGCGCCGGGCCGGTGCTGAGGCTGTGGCGGTCGCTGCTCAGCTTCTTCTCGCGGTGGTGGCAGATCGAGTCGCTGTACCGGGCCAACGCCAAGTACCGCCCCATCTGGGAGCCCCGGTTCCTGCTCTTCGAGAAGAGCGCGGACCTGCTGCGCATCGGCCTGGCGTCGGCCCGCGCCGAGGGGTTCCTGGAGGCGCCGGGGCTGCCCAAGTGGCTGCACCGCCGGCACCTGGACACGCACCGGTGAGGGCCGGGCGATGAGAGCGCCCGGCCGGTGGGCCCGTGCCGAGTGGGGGCTGCTGTACGTCACCGTGCGCGAGCCGCTGCGCAAGCGGCGGCTGCGGGCGGTCCCGATGACCGCCGGGGCGGTCTGCCTGACCGCGGTGCTGCAGTACGTGCAGAACCAGGCGTGGGGTTACCGGTTCGTGCAGAGCATGGGGGCGGTGCGGGTCGAGGACCCGCTGTGGCTGGCGCTCCTGCGCACTCCCCTCTCGCTGTACGTCCCGGCGCTGGACCTGCCGGTGTGGGGCGCGCTCGCCCAGGTCCTGTGCGTGTTCGGGATCGCCGAGATCTGTCTGGGCTGGTGGCGGACGCTGGCCATCGCCTACGCGGCCACGCTCGCCGGGACGCTGTACGCGCGCGTGGGCATCGCGTGCGGCCCGCACGTCCCGTTCGGCCTGCCCGGCTCGGACGCGCGGGTGGTGGACACCGGTCCGTCGGCGGCGGTGGTGGGGCTCGCGGTGTTCGTGGCCTGGCGCTACGGCGCGCAGGTGACGGCGGCCGCGGTGACGCTGGCGATAGTGGTCGAGGTCCTGCTGAAGGAGAACCTGGCCGGCAAGGAGCACCTGGCCGCCCTGCTCGGCGTGGGCGTGCTGTGCCTGGCCGCGGCGGGGCGGCACCGGTGCGGGCGCCGGCCGCCGGCCTGTCAGTGGCGGCCGGGCAGCCGGGCCGGACGCGGGTCGGGTTTGCCGCCGATCCAGTCCTGAAGGACCCGGCGGGGCCCGGCCCAGCGGCGGTCGTGACGGTAGGCGCGCAGGACGGCCCTGGCCCGGGCACGGGGGCGGCGGCCGTAGAAGCGGCGGGCCCACGGGGAGCCGGGGCGGGCCAGGCGGATCGCGCCGACGAGCGCGACCAGGGGCACGACCGCCCCGAAGATCGCGACCCTGGTCTTGCCCTTGCTCAGGGAGACCAGCGAGAAGACGAAGTTCAGGGCGATGTTGGAGATGACCGTCCCGCGGTCCGCGAGTTCCTCCTGGGACAGGTCGTTGACACCGAACGGCACGAACCCGGCCAGCAGCAGGCCGACCAGGGCCGCGGTGAGGACGACGACCTCGACGCTCTTGCGGCCCTCCTCGCTCCAGTACACGTCGTCCAGGTGCAGGATCAGCGCGAACTCGTCGAGCACCAGGCCCACGCCCATGCCGAAGACGACGGCGGAGAGGACCGCGGCCGCGCCGTGCCGGGCGCTGGCCACGGCGCCGAAGCCGCCGACGACGGTCAGCAGGACCCCGGGGACCACGTGGTGGATGTGCAGCCCGCCCGCCCTCACGTTGCCGAACGGTCCCTTGCCGGCCCGGATCAGCCGGGTGATCACCCGGGTGACGACGAAGGTGACGACGAAGGCGGTCAGGGCCAGCAGCAGCGGGAGTTTGCCCGGTTCCACGATGTTCCGCTCCCACCAGTGCCCCATGTGCGCACTTTATCCTCGGCCGCGGTGGGGGGCCCGGCGACCGCCGGGTAACCTGCGCCGGTGCTCACGTCCTCGCCCGCAGACGGTCTCCGCTTCGCTTTCGGCACGCTCTCCGTGCTGCCCGTCCGGGTGCGCCGGTGGGACCGGGAGGCGGCGCGCGGGGGCATGCTGTGCGCCCCGGTGGTGGGCCTCGTCGTCGGTGGCTGCGCGGCGCTGCCCGGGCTGCTGCTGCTCTTCCTGGGCGCGGGGCCGCTGCTCGCCGCCGTCGCCTCCGTCGCCGTACCGGCCGCGCTGACGCGGGGGCTGCACCTGGACGGGCTCGCCGACACGGCCGACGGGCTGGGCAGCGGCAAGCCCGCCGACGAGGCGCTGCGCATCATGAAGCAGTCGGACATCGGCCCGTTCGGGGTGCTCACCCTGGTGCTGGTGCTGCTGGCCCAGGTCGCCGTGCTGGCACAGCTCTACCAGGACTCCTGGCGGGAGGGCGCCCTCGCGGCGCTGACCTCGGCGGTCGCGGCGCGGCTCGCCCTCACCCTGGCGGCGCGCACCGGGGTGCCCGCCGCCCGTCCGGAGGGGCTGGGCGCGGCGGTCGCCGGGGTGGTGCCGACGTGGGGCGCGCTGGCCGTCGCGGCCGGCTGCACGGTCCTCGCCGCCGGCTGGGGAGCGGTGTCAGGCCCGGACGGCGCGGTGCGCGCGGCGGCCGCGATGCTGCTGGCCCCGGCCGTGGCCGAACTCCTGCTGCGCCGCTGCACGCACCGGTTCGGCGGGGTCACCGGGGACGTGTTCGGCGCCCTCGCGGAGACGGCGGCGACCACCGCGCTCATCGTGCTGGCTCTCGGCCACTAGGTTCCGTGCCGGTGCCGGTGCCGGTGCCGGTGCCCTCGCCCGGGCCCGGTGAACGCGCCGGGGGAACCCCTGGGCCGAGACCGTGGGGCAGTGTGCCCCAGGGGTGGGCGCCCGTGCCGGGTACCGCGCAGTGCACGGCGGCGCCCCGCGCCCGGGCGGCGCCGGCCGCGTCCGCGTCCGGCGGGACGCCGTACACCAGGTGGCACACCCGCGCCCCGGCAGGTCGGGGACCGGGCCGGGCGGGCGTGCGCAGGTAGGCGCTCCAGGGGCCCTCGAAGGTGACCTGGAGGTCGGCGAGCGGCGCGTACGCGGGGTGCGGCCGGGTGCCGTGGTTCAGCACGAGGGTGACGCACCCGAGGCTCCGGGCGGCCGTGGTCAGCCGCTCGTAGTGCCGTGCCTCGCCGGCCCCGGACGCCACCTGGTCCAGGAAGGCGCCGTGGGTGCCGTACCAGGCGCGGTAGCGGCGCAGTTCGTCCTCGACGTCCGCGTACGGCCGTGCGCCGTAGCCGGTGTCGGCGTAGCCGAGCAGGGTCACGCCCGCCGTGCGCAGCCGGGCGGCGGTCTGGGCGAAGGCCGCGTCGGGGCGGTCGCCCGGGCCGCTGGCCGGGTTGAGGACGACGCCGTACAGGCGCGGGGCGGCCGCGAGGATCGCCGCCCATTCGGCGGGGCGGACCGAGGGATGCTCGTAGTAGGGGACCAGCAAGGTGCCCGTCGGTGTGTTCATCGGTGTGTTCATCGGTGTGCGGTCACCCTTCCCAGCCGGACGCGGACGAGTGCGACCTGGGCGCCGGCCGCGCTCGCGTACACGGCGAGCGCGACGGTGTCGGGGCTGCCCGCGTGGGTGAGCAGCGCCAGGGTCTGGGCCACCGAGGCCGCGCAGCAGACGGCCGTCGCCCCGAGGACGGCGCCGAACGACTGGAGCAGAAGGCCGGTCCACAGCACCACGCCGAGGGCGAGCAGGGACGCGAGCCGGGCGGCGGCCGGGGCGGGTGCGTGCGGCCAGGGCGCGGTGACGGCCAGGGTCAGGGCGAGCAGCGCGGCCAGGTAGGCGGTGAGGCAGCGGGCCAGCACCCGGGCCGTGGTCCGGCGGAACCGCCTGGGGGTGCCGCTGGTGCGCAGGGCCGCGAGGCTGGCGCCGCGGAAGCGGTACAGCAGCCATTCGGCGGGGCCCATGCTGAGCGTGAGGGCCACGGCGGCCGGGGCGGCGAGCGCGCCGTGCCCGGCGCCGGCCAGGACGTCCCCGAGGGTGGCGTCGACCACCAGCGCCCCGCTCGCGAGGCCGAACACGGCGTAGGGCAGGGAGGCGAACGGCCGGGGCCCGGTGACCGGCGGCGCGGCCCTCCGGCCGGCCCGGACGGAGGGCCACCAGCGCGCGGGCGAGAACGACTTGGCGTGCGTGGCGAGCCGGCGAAGGGCGGCGCGCCAGCGGCGCGGTGCGGTCAGGACCGGGGCGGCCTCCAGCAGGCCGAGGACCGCGACGGCGGTGAGCGAGCCCAGCAGCAGCACCAGACGGACGGGGGCGGGCAGCGGGTGGGCGAGGGTGAGGAGGCCGCCCGCGGTCATCGGCAGCAGCGCCGCCAGCAGCGTCTTCTCACGGCCCATCACCAGCAGGACACCGGAGGCGCCGAAGTAACAGGACTGCCCGGCGGCGAAGGCGACGGCCGCCGGACGGCCGGGGCCCGCGACGGCGAGCGCGACCAGCGTGCCCAGCAGCATGCCGACCGGGGCGCCGACCAGGAGGCAGCGGCGGGCCGCCGGACGGTCGCCGAGCCCCAGCCAGGCGTAGGCGCGGTGGGCGAGCCCCTGGTTCCAGGCCCAGCCGCACAGGGCGCCGGCCAGCAGGGTGCGGGTGCCGGCGGGCAGGCCGAGCGCCTCGTGCGGGCCGGCGAGCAGCGGGTCGCCCAGCACGTAGGCGAAACCCGGCAGCGCGAAGACCAGCCCGCGCAGCAGGCAGCCGAGCAGCCCGGTCCGCCAGGGGTCGGGCGGCTCGCCGTCCGGCTCGGGGTGGCGGCGCGGGGTGCGGGCGTACAACTCCTCGGCGAGCGCGAAGGAGTTCTCCACGCCGTAGCGCTCGCGGATCTGGTCGTCGGACAGGCCGTCGGACTCCAGCAGGGCGGCTATCTCGTCCGGGTGGACGGCGGCCGCCACGGACTCGTCCCAGTCGGCGGCGAGTTCGTCGATGGGGTCGCGCCGTGCCCAGCCGGGGCTTCGGCGCGGGCCCGGGACGCCGGGCAGTACGCGGACGTCGTCGCTCACCAGCCGGTCCCGTCCGTCGCCACCGCCGCGTACCAGGGGTCGCGCAGTTCCTCGGTCCAGTCGGCGACCGTCTCGACGGTGGGCTCGTACACCTCGGGGAGGCCGGCGAGTTCCTGGTAGACGGTGCGGAAGTTGTCGACCGAGCGGCGCAGCGTGAACCGGTCGATCACCCGCTGGCGGGCCGACTCCCCCAGCCGCAGCCGCCGTCCGTCGTCGCGGAGCAGGGTCAGCGCGGCGGCCGCCATCTTCTCCGGCTCGCGCGGCGGGACCACCAGGCCGGTGTCCCCCACCGCCTCGCGGACCCCGCCGACGTCCGTGGAGACGGTGGTACGCCCGCACGACATGGCCTCGATGATGGAGAACGGGAAGCCCTCGGAGATGGACGACAGCATCACGACGTGCCCGGCCGCGTAGGCGCGCCAGACCTCGCTGATGCGGCCCTCGAAGGTGAGGCCGTCGGCGATGCCGAGCTCCGCGGCGAGCTTCTCCAGGCGGGTGCGGTAGGCCTCGCCGCCGGCCGGGACCGGGCCGAACAACCGGAGCCTGGTCTCGGGGAGTTCGGCGCGGACCAGGGCGTAGGCGCGCAGCAGGGTCTCCAGGTCCTTGATGGGGTCGACCCGGCCGCACCAGGTGAGGGTGGGCGTGTCGGGTTCGGGTCCGGCGTGCGGGAAGGCGTGCGGGTCGACGCCGTTGTAGACCGTGCGGATCCGGTCGGCGTCGGCGCCGCCGCGTTCCTCCCAGCGCCGGTTGTACTGGTTGCAGGGGGTGATGAGGTCGGCGGCCCGGTAGCCGAGCGAGTTCAGCTCTCGGTAGAAGCCGAGCAGGAACGCCTTGACGGGCCAGCGGTGCCGGTCGGCGCGCTGCCCCAGGTAGCGCTCGCGCAGGTAGATGCCGTGCTCGGTGAGCAGGAACGGCACCCCGTCGAGCCGGTGCGCGGCGAGCGCGGGCAGGGTCGCGAGGCCGCTGCTGACGGCGTGCGCCACCGAGTCCGTGTCGATCCGCACGCCGAGCGGGCGCAGGGCGTGTTCCAGCAGGTCGGTGGCGGTCAGCGCGTCGTGCAGGGTGGGCCGGGCGGCCGCGGTCGGCAGGTGCGGCATCGTCCAGATCCACTGCAGCGAGCGCAGCGCGGTCTCGGTGCGCAGGGCCGGCGAGAGCCATCCGTCGCGGGCGAGGACGGCGAGGTCGTAGAGCGCCTCCCCGAAGTCGCAGCGTGCCTCGGGGTCGAGGAAGGACAGCAGGAGCCGCTCGTAGGCGTCGGTGAAGCGGCGCCGGGCCCGGCCACGGGGGGCGTGGGTCCGGCCGGGGAGCGGGCCCCAGGTGGGCACGGTGGTGTGCCGGCCCACGTTCGGCGGCAGGTCCCAGGTCACGGGTTCACGGCCGGTGCCGGTGATGGAGACGACGTGGAAGGTCACCTCCGGCATGCCCTTGACGAGCTGGTCGCACCAGGTGCTGACGCCGCCGTGGACGTGCGGATAGGTGCCTTCGGTGAGCATGGTTGTCTTGCGGCCGGTACGCATCGCTGCGCGGTTCCCCCCACTTTTCACGGTTGCCGTGCGGGGAACCGCGGCCCGGCCGCCGGCTCGGGGTCCGGTGGGCCGGGTGCGCGGTTCTCCGCCGTGCGGCTGTCTCGGCGTCGGCTACGGCAGCCTGAGCGTCAGCGCGGACTGCAGGGCGGCCGGTGCCGCCCAGGCCGAGCGCTGACCGGCGTAGGCCGTGCCGAACGCGGCCGTGCCGAGCAGTTGCTGCTGCCTGGTGCCCTCGGGTGCGGTCACCGGGATCTGGGTGCCGGAGGGCGCGTCGACCGTGACGGTGTTGCCGATCCGGTAGGCGGTGACCTTGCCGCCGTCCAGCGCGGCCTGCCACTTGGCCCGGTTCTGCAGCTCGGCGCCGATGGCGCTCTGGCGCAGGTTGACGATCGGGGCGCTGTCCGCGAAGAGCGCCCGGTAGTCGGCGAGCACCCGTTCCAGGACCGGGTAGAGCAGGCGGTCCTCGGCCAGGTTCGACTGGTGCGCGTAGTGCGGGCGCGGGTCGTTGCTCAGCACGTGTCCGAGGTCGGTGTGGGCCTCGGCGGGCACGATGGTGTCGGTGTAGCCGGTGGCCGTGTCCAGCGGCCGGGGCAGGCAGGTGGAGGTCGGGTTGTTCTCGCAGATCCCGCTGCCGCCGTCCGCCTTGGACGTGTAGATCCAGTTGTACTCGTCGGCCATCTCGGCCTTGGTGCCGACGTTGTAGTACACGTTCATCGGGTAGCGCGGCACGGTGAGGGTGCTGTTGCCGACGGCCCGCTGCTCGGACTCGCGGGAGTTGTCGGAGGCGGTCCACTTCACGCCGTTCGCCGCGAGCGCCGGGCCCAGGTTGGGGTTGTCCTGGGGCTGCTGCGGCAGGGTCTTGAGGCCCGAGTGCTCGCCGGTGACCAGTTCGGTGCGGTCGACGGACAGCCCGTGCTGCACGGCCCAGTCGTAGTCGTTGGAGATCTCCCCGGAGATGTCCGGGCGGCTCACCCACTTGGTGGAACCGTCGGCGTTCTTCGCGCAGCTCCACGGCACGGTCGAGGTGTCCTGCACGCAGCCGAGGAACAGGTGGGTGTACGTGTGGTTCACCCAGCGGTACTTGGCCTTGTCCCGCAGGAGCTGGTCGGTCAGCGCGTCGGCGTTGCCGTTCTCGCTCTTCCACTCCTCGCCGGCGCCCGCGTTGAACACCATGTCGAGGGTGAAGCCGTGGCTCTGCTCCCAGGAGGCCGCGTACTGGGCGTCGTCGGCCGTCATGCGGATCGGCGTCCCGGCGTCGGCGCCGCCGCCCGCGCAGTCGATGTCGCCGGGGGTGCAGTTGCGGGCGCTGTCCCAGCGGGCGTCCGGCGCGAAGACGTCGTCCACGTGGACGGCGAAGTAGTTGCGGGCCTGGCCGAGGTGGAGGCCCTGGGTCAGCCATTCGACGATGCCGCGGGCGAGCACCCGGAACTGCTGCTGGTACTGGTTGTAGGCGAAGGTCACCACCAGCTCGCGGCGCCCGTCGTGGGCGTACTCGCCGAGCAGGCTGCCGTTGCCGCTGCCGCCCGGCACGGGGACGTCGACGTAGCTGGTGAAGCCGGTGCGGGGCTGGGCGAGGAAGCCGTAGCTCTCGTCCACCGACGGGGAGTTGTCCTCGAAGGAGAAGGCGCCCTTCAGGTAGCCGAAGGGGCCCGCGCGGCCTGCCGTGGTCACGGTGGCGGTCCGCCCGTCGAGGCTCCCGGCGTAGCCGTTGCTGTCGGTGTAGTCCAGGCCGACCTCGGGGTGGGCCCAGGTGTAGGCGTCGACCTGGGGGATGCCGTACGTCCTCTCGTACGACTCCAGGGCCGTCTGCTCGGCCGAGCCCGCCCCGAAGGGCGCCTCGTTGGGCAGCACCACGCCCTGGAACTTCGCCCGCGGGCGGCCGCCCACGGTGTCGCTCAGAAAGGTGTCGCTGATGGTGGGGCGGCCGGAGTCGTCCAGGTCGACGGTGGTGTACGGGACCCCCTCGCTCTTCAGTTGCGCGGTGATCGCGCCGACGGGGCTTCCGCCGTCGTCGACCACGAGGACCCGCAGGTCGATGCGCGGATCGGTGGCGGCCGAGGCGGCCGGGGCGGTGAGCCCCAGAGTGACCAGCCCCGCGGCCGTCGCCGTCACGGTCGCCGCTCTCCAGCGGCGCGCGCGGTGTGCCATGGCAGTTCCTTCCCCCCAAGAGATCCTCTGTGGCGAATTGGCGGAGGATCAGTGGAAATCATGCGAATCAGTGGGCGATCGGCCCACCGAACCCGATGAGTGTGGCTCAGGCCGCGGGGGCGCCGGGGTGATAAATGGCCACGACGCCACGGACAGGTGAACACCCGCAGGCATGAGCGAACGCGGGTACGCGCGTAGTCTCGTCCCGGGTGTTCGCCGACAGGGTGAAGGCCCCGGTTGCCACCCGCCCACAGTCCTGGACCTAGGGTCGGCTCTCGGGCCCGGTCGACCCACCCCTCATCGGCCACAGCAACTTCACATCGGAAGCGAGATTTCACCACCGTGACTGCTCTTACTCTCAGCACCGCCGCGGCGCCCGGCCTGCGGGCCGACGCGATCGTGATCGGTGTCGCCAAGAGCGCTGCGTCTAGGTCTGGGGACCTGGTCGTCGCCCCCGGCGCCGAGGCCGTGGACAAGGCATACGACGGCAAGCTGGCCGGCCTCCTGGAGACCCTCGGCGCCTCGGGTGCCGAGGGCGAGCTGACGAAGCTGCCCGCCCCGGCCGGCTTCAAGGCGCCGCTCGTGGTGGCGGTGGGCCTGGGCGCGGAGCCCGAGAAGGACGCCGGGTACGACGCCGAGGCGCTGCGCCGGGCCGCCGGTGTGGCCGCGCGTGCCCTCGCCGGCTGCCGCAAGGCCGCGTTCGCGCTGCCGGTGGACGGCCCCGGCGAGGTCGGCGCGATCGGCGAGGGCGTCCTGCTCGGCGCCTACGCGTTCGACACCTACAAGGACGGCGCGAAGGACGCGAAGGCCAAGAACGGCAAGGGCCCGCTCGGCGAGGCCACGCTGCTCGGCGGCAAGCCGCGCGACGCCGCCCACAAGGGCGCCGTGGCCCGGGCCGTGGCGGTGAGCGAGGAGCTGAACCGCGCCCGCGACCTGATCAACATGCCGCCGAACGACCTGACCCCGCAGGCGTTCGCCGGTGTGGCCCAGGCCGCCGCCAAGGAACACGGCATCAAGATCCAGGTGCTCGACGACAAGGCTCTGGTCAAGGGCGGCTACGGCGGCCTGCTCGGCGTCGGCGGCGGTTCCGCCGCGACCCCGCGCCTGGTCAAGCTGTCGTACTCGCACCCGAAGGCGGACAAGCACCTCGCGTTCGTCGGCAAGGGCATCACCTACGACTCGGGCGGCATCTCGCTGAAGCCGGCCGGTCACAACGAGACGATGAAGTGCGACATGAGCGGTGCCGCCGCCGTGTTCGCCGCGGTGGTCGCCGCCTCCCGTCTCGGCCTCCGGGTCAACGTCACCGGCTGGCTGGCGCTGGCCGAGAACATGCCGTCCGGCACCGCGGTGCGCCCCGGTGACGTGCTGCGCATGTACAGCGGCAAGACCGTCGAGGTGCTCAACACCGACGCCGAGGGCCGGCTGGTGCTCGCCGACGCGCTGTGGGCGGCCTCGCAGGAGAAGCCGGACGCGATCGTGGACGTGGCCACCCTCACCGGCGCGATGATGCTGGCGCTGGGCAGCCGCACCTTCGGGATCATGGCCAACGACGACTCCTTCCGCACCGCGGTGTACGAGGCCGCGGAGGAGGTCGGCGAGCCCGCGTGGCCGATGCCGCTGCCGGAACACCTGCGCAAGGGCATGGACTCCACCGTCGCCGACATCGCGAACATGGGCGAGCGGATGGGCGGCGGCCTGGTCGCCGGTCTCTTCCTGCGCGAGTTCGTGGGCGAGGGCATCACCTGGGCGCACCTGGACATCGCCGGTCCGGCGTTCAACGAGGGCGGCCCGTTCGGCTACACGCCGAAGGGCGGCACCGGTTCCGCCGTGCGCACGCTGGTCCGGCTCGCCGAGCTGACCGCCGAGGGCGACCTGGGCTGAACCGCCCGGCCCCGCCGCCCGCGCGACCGGCCACGACAGGGGCGCGGGGAGCTGTTCACGCGGCTCCCCGCGCCCCTGCGGCGTGCCCGCCTTCGTTTTCGGGGGTACGTGCCGTGTCTCACACTCAGGCCCCGCGTCTCGTACGCCTCGAACAAGTGCAAAGATGGAGCCCGGCAGGACAGGGCCCCCACCGAAGGGCCGAAGCATCAAGCGGCCGGACACCAGCCGCCCGCCGGTCACTGGAGATCGGCGCAAGGCGCACATGCATGGAGGACGTGACGTGGCGAACGACGCCAGCACCGTTTTCGACCTAGTGATCCTCGGCGGTGGTAGCGGTGGTTACGCCGCGGCCCTGCGCGGGGCGCAGCTGGGCCTGGACGTCGCCCTGATCGAGAAGGACAAGGTCGGCGGCACCTGCCTGCACCGGGGATGCATCCCCACCAAGGCCCTGCTGCACGCGGGCGAGGTCGCCGACCAGGCCCGCGAGAGCGAGCAGTTCGGCGTCAAGGCCACCTTCGAGGGCATCGACATCGCGGGCGTCCACAAGTACAAGGACGGCGTGATCTCCGGCCTGTACAAGGGCCTGCAGGGTCTCGTCGCCTCCCGCAAGGTGACGTACATCGAGGGCGAGGGCCGGCTGTCCTCCCCCACCTCCGTCGACGTGAACGGTCAGCGGATCCAGGGCCGCCACGTCCTGCTGGCGACCGGCTCCGTGCCGAAGTCGCTGCCGGGCCTGGAGATCGACGGAAACCGCATCATCTCCTCCGACCACGCCCTCGTCCTGGACCGCGTGCCGAAGTCCGCGATCATCCTGGGCGGCGGTGTCATCGGCGTCGAGTTCGCCTCGGCGTGGAAGTCCTTCGGCGCGGACGTCACGGTCGTCGAGGGCCTGAAGCACCTCGTCCCGGTCGAGGACGAGAACAGCTCGAAGCTCCTGGAGCGCGCGTTCCGCAAGCGCGGGATCAAGTTCAACCTCGGCACCTTCTTCCAGAAGGCCGAGTACACCCAGGACGGCGTCAAGGTCACCCTCGCCGACGGCAAGGAGTTCGAGGCCGAGGTCCTGCTCGTCGCCGTCGGCCGCGGCCCGGTCTCCCAGGGCCTCGGCTACGAGGAGCAGGGTGTCGCCATGGACCGCGGCTACGTCCTGGTCGACGAGTACATGCGCACCAACGTTCCCACCATCTCCGCCGTCGGTGACCTCGTCCCGACGCTCCAGCTCGCGCACGTCGGCTTCGCCGAGGGCATCCTGGTGGCGGAGCGTCTGGCCGGTCTGAAGACCGTCCCGATCGACTACGACGGTGTCCCGCGGGTGACGTACTGCCACCCGGAGGTCGCCTCCGTCGGCATCACCGAGGCCAAGGCCAAGGAGATCTACGGCGCGGACAAGGTCGTCGCTCTGAAGTACAACCTTGCGGGCAACGGAAAGAGCAAGATCCTCAACACCGCGGGCGAGATCAAGCTCGTCCAGGTGAAGGACGGCGCCGTGGTCGGCGTCCACATGGTCGGCGACCGCATGGGCGAGCAGGTGGGCGAGGCCCAGCTGATCTACAACTGGGAAGCGCTGCCGGCCGAGGTCGCCCAGCTCATCCACGCCCACCCGACGCAGAACGAGGCGCTCGGCGAGGCACACCTGGCGCTGGCCGGCAAGCCGCTGCACTCCCACGACTGACCTCCGGTCAACGGGCGCGACGACACAGACTTCCGCAATTCGTAAGGAGCAACCGAAACCATGGCGGTTTCCGTAACCCTTCCGGCGCTCGGCGAGAGCGTCACCGAGGGCACTGTCACCCGCTGGCTGAAGGCCGAGGGCGAGCGCGTCGAGGCCGACGAGCCGCTGCTCGAGGTCTCGACCGACAAGGTCGACACCGAGATCCCCTCGCCCGCCGCCGGTGTGCTGGCCTCCATCAAGGTCGCCGAGGACGAGACCGTCGAGGTCGGCGCCGAGCTGGCCGTGATCGACGACGGCACGGGCGCGCCCGCTGCCGCTCCGGCCCCCGCCGCCGCCGAGGCCCCGGCTCCGGCCGCCCCGGCCGCCCCGGCGGCCGAGGCCGCCCCCGCCCCGGCTCCGGCGCCGGAGGCACCCGCCGCGCCGGCCGCCCCGGCCGGTGGCGCCGAGGGCACGGACGTGGTCCTGCCCGCGCTCGGTGAGTCCGTCACCGAGGGCACCGTCACCCGCTGGCTGAAGTCGGTCGGCGACTCCGTCGAGGCCGACGAGCCGCTGCTCGAGGTCTCCACGGACAAGGTCGACACCGAGATCCCGGCGCCCACCTCCGGTGTGCTGCTCGAGATCGTGGTGGGCGAGGACGAGACCGCCGAGGTCGGTGCCAAGCTCGCCGTCATCGGCGCCCCCGGTGCCGCCCCGGCCGCCGCTCCGGCTCCGGCCGCCCCGGCCCCCGCCGCCGCCCCGGCCCCCGCCGCCGCCCCGGCCCCCGCCGCCGCTCCGGCTCCGGCTCCCGCCGCGCCTGCCGCTCCGGCCCCGGCTCCGGCCCCCGTGGCCGCCGCCCCGGCCCCGGCCGCTCCGGCGCCCGCCCCGGCTCCGGTCACCCCGGCGGCCGCGCCCACCTCGCCGACCGCCACCCAGGCGACCGACGAGGGCGCCTACGTGACCCCGCTGGTGCGCAAGCTCGCCGCCGAGAACGGCGTCGACCTGGCCGCCGTCAAGGGCACCGGCGTCGGCGGCCGTATCCGCAAGCAGGACGTCCTCGCGGCCGCCGAGGCCGCGAAGGCCGCCGCGGCCCCGGCTCCGTCCGCTGCCGCCGCCCCGGCCGCCAGGAAGGCGGCGCCCGCGCTGGAGGTCTCCTCGCTGCGCGGCCAGACCGTGAAGATGCCGCGGATCCGCAAGGTCATCGGCGACAACATGGTCAAGGCGCTGCACGAGCAGGCCCAGCTGTCGTCGGTCGTCGAGGTGGACGTCACGCGTCTGATGCGCCTGCGCGCCCAGGCCAAGGACTCCTTCGCCGCGCGCGAGGGCGTCAAGCTCTCCCCGATGCCGTTCTTCGTGAAGGCGGCGGCCCAGGCGCTGAAGGCCCACGCGGTCGTCAACGCCAAGATCAACGAGGCCGAGGGCACGATCACCTACTTCGACACCGAGAACGTCGGTATCGCGGTGGACTCCGAGAAGGGCCTGATGACCCCGGTCATCAAGCACGCCGGCGACCTCAACATCGCGGGCATCGCCAAGGCCACGGCGGAGCTGGCCGGCAAGGTCCGCGCCAACAAGATCACCCCGGACGAGCTGTCCGGCGCGACCTTCACCATCTCCAACACCGGTTCGCGCGGCGCGCTGTTCGACACGATCATCGTGCCGCCGGGCCAGGTCGCGATCCTCGGCATCGGTGCCACGGTCAAGCGTCCGGCCGTCATCGAGACCGAGGAGGGCACGGTCATCGGCGTCCGCGACATGACCTACCTGACGCTCTCCTACGACCACCGCCTGGTCGACGGCGCCGACGCGGCCCGTTACCTGACGGCCGTCAAGGCGATCCTGGAGGCGGGCGAGTTCGAGGTCGAGCTGGGCCTCTGATCGCTCATCAGGTCGCACGACGCCCCGCCCGGGACTTCCCGGGCGGGGCGTCGTCTTCGTGGCGGGGGCGGCCGGAACCTCCCGGGGCGCCGGGCGCCGAACCCTCGCTCACGCCGTGTAAGTCTCGTCTCACCTGCGCCAAAGCACCCCCGCACGCCCTACCCGCGGAGCGAACCCGCCGTATTGTCTAAACGTCAGCCCTTCCCGAAGGAGCCCCCATGACCGCGCCCGTCGTCCACTCGCTGCGCGAACAGATCCGCGAGCACATCGTGGAGGGAATCGTCAGCGGGCGCTGGCAGCCGGGTGAGCGGATCGTGGAGCGGCGGATCGCCACCGAGCTGGAGGTCAGCCAGACCCCGGTGCGCGAGGCGCTGCGCGAGCTGGAGTCGCTGCGGCTGATCGAGTCGGCCCCCAACAAGGGCGTCCGGGTGCGGAACCTGACCGCGGCCGACCTGGAGGAGAGCTACCCGGTCCGGGCGGGCCTGGAGGCCATCGCGGCGGAGCTGGCGGCGGAGCGCCTCGCCGAGGACTGCTCGGCCCTGGAGCCGCACGTCCTGGCCCTCTACGAGGCCGACCGCGCCGCCGACGGCACCGGCCAGGTGCGCCACACGGTGGGCTTCCACCGGGAGCTGGTGCGCGCGGCGGACAACTCGGTGCTCCTGCACACCTGGGAGGGCCTCGGCATCGAGGTCTTCACGGCCCTGTCCATCCGCTGGCTGGGCACGGTCCAGCAGTCGTACGCGGAGGAGCACGAGGAGCTGGTGCAGGCTTTCAAGCGCCGGGACCCGCGGATCCCGGAGCTGGTGAAGGCGCATGTGCTGGGCTGCGCCCCGCGTCCCTGACGCGCCCGGGCACCCTTGGCACGCAGCCGAGCAGACCAGCGCTCACCTGCGGAAACCCTGATCGAACACGACACCGGGTGCCCATGTCGAAGGCACCCGGTGCCGACTTTCTCGAAATCAAGAGGTTTTCGACCTCAACCCTTTGATCGATCATCGATCAGGGAGTTACAGTCTCCGACGGACTTCCACCGAAGTCTCCCTGCCCTGTCCTGCCAAAGACCTAGGGCACCCCCGAACCCTTGACGATGAGGGAACCCCCTTCGACTGAGGAAGGCGGCGACATGACCGACCCCAACGCCATCCAGCCGAGCGCGCTCGACCAGCTCCCGGACCGCGACCCGGAGGAGACCGCCGAATGGCAGGCCTCCCTGGACGCCGTCGCGCGGGAGGCCGGGCCGCACCGCGCCGCGTACCTGATGCGGCGCACGCTGGAACGCGCCGAGGCGGGCGGCATCGCGCTGCCGAAGCTCCTCGAGACCGACTACGTCAACACCATCCCCACCTCCGCGGAGCCGGGCCTGCCCGGTGACCCGGAGATGGAGGCCCGGATCACCGCCTGGAACCGCTGGAACGCGGCCGCCATGGTGACCCGCGGTGCCAAGCACGGCGTCGGCGGCCACATCGCCACCTTCGCCTCCGCCGCCTGGCTGTACGAGACCGGCTTCAACCACTTCTTCAAGGGCAAGGAGGGCGACGGCTCCGGCGACCAGCTGTACATCCAGGGCCACGCCTCCCCCGGCATCTACGCCCGCGCCTTCCTCGACGGCCGCCTGAACGAGGCGCACCTGGACAACTTCCGCCAGGAGGCCGGCGGCAACGGCCTGCCGTCGTACCCGCACCCGCGCCGGCTGCCCTGGCTCTGGGAGTTCCCGACCGTCTCCATGGGCCTCGGCCCGCTGTCGGCGATCTACCAGGCGCGCTTCAACCGCTACCTCACCAGCCGCGGCATCAAGGACGTCTCCGCCTCGCACGTGTGGGCCTTCCTCGGCGACGGCGAGATGGACGAGCCGGAGTCGACGGCGGCCATCGCACTGGCCGCGCGTGAGGAACTGGACAACCTCACGTTCGTCATCAACTGCAACCTGCAGCGCCTCGACGGCCCGGTCCGCGCCAACTTCAAGATCGTGCAGGAGCTGGAGGCCCAGTTCCGCGGCGCCGGCTGGAACGTCGTCAAGACGCTGTGGGGCACCGCCTGGGACGAGCTGTTCCAGCTCGACACCACCGGCGCGCTCGTACGCCGGCTGCGCGAGGTACCGGACGCCCAGGTCCAGACGTACCAGACGCGCAGCGCCGCCTACATCCGCGAGGACTTCTTCGGCAAGGACCCGGCGCTCGCCGAGATGGCGAAGCTGCTGAGCGACGACAAGATCCTCGAGTGCTTCCACCTCTCGCGCGGCGGTCACGAGGCCCGCAAGGTCTACGCCGCGTACAAGGCCGCCGTCGAGCACAAGGGCGCGCCGACCGTGATCCTGGCCCAGACGGTCAAGGGCCACACCCTCGGCGAGGGCTTCGCGTCGAAGAACGCCAACCACCAGATGAAGAAGCTCTCGGTGGACGAGTTCAAGGCGATGCGCGACCTGCTCGGCCTGCCGATCAAGGACAGCGACTTCACCGACGGCGTGGTGCCCTACGGTCACCCGGGCGCCGACTCCCCCGAGGTCCGCTACCTCCAGGAGCGCCGCGCGGCCCTCGGCGGCCCGGCCCCGGCCCGCCGCACCCACGCGCTGGCCCCGCTGCCCGCCCCCGCGGAGAAGGCGTTCGCCTCCTTCGACAAGGGCTCCGGCTCGCAGAACGTGGCCACCACCATGGCCTTCGTCCGTCTGGTCAAGGACCTGGTCCGCGACAAGGAGACGGGCAGGCGCTGGGTGCCGATCGTCCCCGACGAGGCGCGCACCTTCGGCATGGAGAGCCTCTTCCCGTCCCTGGGCATCTACTCCCCCAAGGGCCAGACGTACGAGCCGGTCGACCGCGACCAGCTCATGTACTACAAGGAGGCCAAGAACGGCCAGATCCTCAACGAGGGGATCACCGAGGCCGGTTCCATGGCCGACTTCATCGCCGCGTCCACCGCGTACGCGACGCACGGCGAGGCGATGATCCCGTTCTACATCTTCTACTCGATGTTCGGCTGGCAGCGCACGGCCGACCAGATGTGGCAGCTCGGCGACCAGCTCGGCCGCGGCTTCCTCGTCGGCGCGACGGCCGGCCGCACGACCCTGACGGGCGAGGGCCTCCAGCACGCCGACGGCCACTCCCCGGTGATCGCGGCCACCAACCCGGCGGCGCTGTCGTACGACCCCGCGTTCGCCTACGAGATCGCGGTGATCGTCCGCGAGGGTCTGCGCCGGATGTACGGCGAGGCCAAGCCGGGCGAGGACCAGAACGTCTTCTACTACCTGACGGTCTACAACGAGCCGATGCCGCAGCCCGCGAAGCCGCAGGGCCTCGGCATCGACGAGGGCATCGTCAAGGGGCTGTACCGCTTCAACACGGCGGAGTCCGCGGGCGTGACCGTCCCGGCCAACGCCCCGCGCATCCAGTTGCTGGGCTCCGGCACGGCGATCCACTGGACCCTTGAGGCGCAGCGCATGCTCGCCGACGAGTGGGGCGTGGCCGCCGACGTCTGGTCCGCCACCTCGTGGACGGAGCTGCGCCGCGACGCGCTCGAGGCCGACGCGGCCCTGCTGCGCGGCGAGGAGCGGCTGCCGTACGTCCGCCAGGCCCTGACCGGTGCCGAGGGCCCGGTCCTCGCGGTCTCCGACTACATGCGCCAGGTCCCGGACCAGATCGCGCAGTGGGTCGAGCAGGAGTGGTCGTCGCTGGGCGCCGACGGCTTCGGTCTGTCGGACACCCGTGAGGCCGCCCGCCGCCACTTCGGCGTCGACGCCCCGTCGATCGTCGTCGCGGCCCTGGCCCAGCTCGCCAAGCGCGGCGAGGTCAAGGCGACGGCGGTGAAGGAAGCCCGGGAGAAGTACGGGCTGTAGTCACACCTGGTTCCGCAGAAGGGGTACGGCCGATGCCGTACCCCTTCTGCCGTCCCCCGTGCGCTGTCAGTGGCCCCCGGCATCATGAGGGCATGCGTGCCGCCCGGCTCATCAAGATGGTGCTCCTGCTCCAGTCCCGGCCCTCCATGACCGCCGCCGAGCTGGCCCGGGAGCTGGAGGTGTCGGAGCGCACGGTCACCCGGGACGCGCAGGCCCTGTCGGAGGCGGGGGTGCCGGTCTACGCCGACCGGGGGCGGGCCGGCGGGTACCGGCTGGTCGGCGGGTACCGGACCCGGCTGACCGGGCTGGCCCGGAGCGAGGCGGAGGCGCTGTTCCTGAGCGGGGTGCCGGGGGCGCTGCGGGAGATGGGCCTTCAGGACGCGGCCTCGGCGGCCCGGCTCAAGGTCGCCGCCGCCCTGCTGCCGTCCCTGCGGGACGCCCCGGACAGCGCCGCCCGGCGGTTCCACCTGGACGCGCCCGCGTGGTTCCGGGAGCCGAGGACGCCCCCTCTGCTGCCGGTGATCGCCGAGGCGGTCTGGGCGGACCGGCGGATCGCCGCCGTCTACCGGCGAGGGGACACGACCGTCGAGCGGGAGCTGGAGCCGTACGGGCTCGTGCTGAAGGCGGGCGTCTGGTACCTGTGCGCGCGGGTGCCCGGGGGCGGTGCCTTCCGTACGTACCGGATGGACCGCTTCGACGCCGTCGAGGCCCATGAGGAGCGGTTCGCCCGTGACCCGGACTTCGACCTGCCCGCGCACTGGGCGGCGCAGGCCGAGCGGTTCGCCCGGTCGATCCTGCGCGCCGAGGTCGTCGTACGGCTGTCCCCGGCCGCGGTGCGCGGGCTGCCGCGGGTGGTCGATCCGCTCTCCGCGCGGGAGGCGCTGGCCGGCGCGGGGGAGCCGGACCGGGACGGGTGGGTCACCGTGACCCTGCCGGTGGAGTCGGAGGAGGTGGCGCACGACCAGCTGACGGCCCTCGGGCCCGAGGCCGAGGTGCTCGCGCCGCGCGGTCTGCGGGAGCGGTTCGCGCGCGACGCCGTGCGGCTCGCCGCGCTGTACGGGACATAACGATCCGCCGCACTCCACGTGCGCCCCACCGGCTCAGGCCCGATGCTGGTGGCGTGATGGACGAGACGGAGTTCTGGGAGCTGATCGACGCCACCCGCGAGGCCGCCGAAGGCGACCCTGAGGAGCAGGCCGACCTGCTTCTGGACCGGCTGCTCCAGCTCGACCCGGACATGGTCCTGGACTTCGCCCGTCACTTCGAGGCCCGGTACAACCGCGCCTACCGCTGGGACCTGTGGGGTGCCGCCTGGGTGCTGCTGGACGGGGCGAGCGACGACGCGTTCGACTACTTCCGGTGCTGGCTGATCGGCCAGGGGCGGGAGGTCTTCGAGGGCGGGCTGCACGCCCCGGACACCCTGGCCGACCTGCTCGGCGACTTCGACGAGGAGATCGACGGCGACGGCGAGGAGCTGGGCTACGCGGCGGACGAGGCGTACGAGCAGCTCACCGGCACCGTCGCCCCGGACCTGGGGATCGAGCCGGCGCCCGCGGAACCGGAGGGCACACCCGTCGACTTCGAGCGGGAGGCCGTCCTCGCCGAGCTGTACCCGAAGCTGTGGGACCGCTTCAGGGGCTGACGGCGCCTTCGTGCGTCCCGCGCTGCGGGGCGGGCCGGGGCGGCGCCGCGTTGGCCCGGTCGAGCGCGGACGCGGTCGCCGCGGCCGGTCCGAGCACGACGGCGGCCACGACGCAGGCGACCGTCCACGGGCGGCGCACCGCCCGCGTCCACGACGGGTCCCGCGGCGCCCGCCGCCGCGACCGCTCCGACGGCTCCGACGGTTCCGACGGCTCGGACCCATCGACCCGCCGCTGCGTCCGCTCCTCCCGCCGCTGCGTCCGCTCGTCTCGCCGCTGCGTCCGGCCGGTCATCGTCTCCCCGCCTCCCGTCGGCGCGCCCCCGGGGCGCGGTGCTCGATGCCCCGACGGTAGGGCGGCGGCCTCAGGGGGACCGGTGAGCCGCCTGTGCCGTGGCTGTGGAGGTCCGGCCCTGGAGGCGCGCGGCCGTGTCCCGGATCTGCGGGAGCCGGGCGCTCAGGGCGGCGCCCGGGCAGCTGGTCGGGTAGCCGTCGGTGTGGCCGGACACGGCGGGCAGCACGACGGTGCTGCCCGCCCGGTAGCGGCTCTGGCCGCTGCTGGAGACCAGGTGGACGTGGTCGCGCGGGTCGATGCCGGCGAGGCCGAGCTTCCAGGCGGCGAGGGCGGCGATCGCGTCCGTCATGGCCTTGGGGACGGTGGCGCCCGCGGTGAAGGTGCCGAGGGCGGCGATGCCGGCGGTGCGGTGGTTGAAGCCCTGGGTGTGGGCGCCGGTGACGGGCCGGTCGACACCTCCGGCGCGGCCCTCGTAGATGGTGCCGCAGCGGTCGACGAGGAAGTTGTAGCCGATGTCGTCCCAGCGGCGGTGGCCGGTCTGCCCGGCGTACAGACCGCGGATGATGCGGGGCACGTCGGCGCAGTCGTACTGGCTGGGCGAGTCGGTGTGGTGGACGAAGACGGCCACGACCCGGTCGTCGTAGCGCGGGGGCGGCGGGGTGCGCGGGGCGGTGGCGCGGTCCAGCCAGGCGGAGCGCGGCACGATGAGCGGCCGTCCGGCGGTGTGGTCCGCGCCGGGATGCACCCCGGCCGGTCCCAGGGGGACGGCGACGGGGCGCTCGACGCCGCGGGCGCTCAGGGTCAGGGCGAGGACGGCGGTCAGGCCGGGCAGGAGTCCCAGGGCGACCAGGGCGCCGCCGGGGACCCGCCCGGTCCGCCGTTCCCGTGGCGCCCGCGCTCTTCGGAAGGCACGCATGGTGTCACTGTCGGGCCGCCCGGGGCCGCTCGCGATGTGCGCTCTGCCACCTGGCGGAACCATCGTCCCGGTGCAGGACGTTTCTGGGGGTATACCCGAACGTGGCCGGTTCGCCGTCCGGGGTCGTGCACGCCCTCGCGTGACTGATCACCGGGCCCGTCCCGCCCGTATTAGGGGGTCCGAGAGAAAGGCGGCTCCGTGGACCTGCTCGACCTGGTGCTCGTGCTGGTGATCGTCGGCTACGCGGCCTCCGGTTACCGGCGTGGGCTGGTGGCCGGATGTGTGTCGCTGGCCGGGTTCGTGGGCGGTGCGGTCGTCGGCGTGTGGGCGCTGCCGTGGGTGACCGGTCTGGTGGCGCGCGGGTCGGCCGAGGCGACCGTGCTCGCCGTGCTGACGGTGCTGCTGCCGGGCATGGTGGGGCACGAGCTGGCGGGCCGGCTGGCGCTGCGGCTGCGCCGGGAGCTGGCCCGGGAGGGCCGGGGTCCGCTGCGGGTGGCGGACGGCATAGGGGGCGCGGCGGCCAACACGGTGGCCGTGCTGATCGTGGCGTGGGTCGCGGCGAGTGTGCTGGGCGCGTCCTCGTCGCAGACGCTGACGACGGCGATCCGTGGTTCGGCGCTGCTGGGCGCGGTGCAGCAGACGATGCCGGAGACCACGCCGGTGTGGTTCTCGCGGGCCACCTCCGCGCTGACGGAGGCGGGTTTCCCGCAGGTCTTCAACCCGTTCGAGAACGAGTCGACGGCCCGGGTGGCGCGGCCCAGCGGCGACAGTGTCACGCCCGCCGCGACCGAGGCGGCCAGGCGGAGCACGGTGAAGATCGAGGGCGCCTCCGGCACCGAGGGCCGGGAGGGCAGCGGCTTCGTGTTCACGCCGCGGCACGTGATGACGAACGCGCACGTGGTGGCGGGCATCGCCCGGCCGACCGTGCGGGTGGGCGGGGTCGGCCCCGAGTACGCGGCCCGGGTGGTGCTCTTCGACCCGGACCGGGACGTGGCGGTGCTGTACGTGCCCGGACTGCGCGCCCCGGTGCTGCGGTTCGACCGGGGGGCGGCGCACGGCGACTCGGCGGTGGTCGCGGGCTATCCGCAGGACGGCGGCCTGAACCTCCAGGCGGCGACGGTGGCGAACCGGATCCGGGCGACGGGCCGGAACATCTACGGCGACAGCACGGTCACCCGGGAGATCTACTCGATCCGCTCGACGGTGCTGCCGGGCAACTCCGGCGGCCCGCTGCTGACCACGGACGGCCGGGTGTTCGGGGTGGTCTTCGCCCGCTCGACGTCGGACACCGAGACGGGCTACGTCCTGACGGCGGACGAGGTGGCGGGCGACGCCGGGCGGGCGGCCTCGGCGACGGTCCCGGTCGACACGGGCCGGCTGATCACGTCGTAGGACCCGGTGCCGGACCCGGGCCCGGTGCCGGTGGCGGTCCCGGTGCCGGTGGCGGTCCCGGTGCCGGTGGCGGCGGAGCCGCGGGGCTCAGAGGAAGCGGCCCATGGCCACGTCGTCGACGTACTCGCCGTCGAGCAGGAACTCCTCCGGCTGCACGCCCTCGACCACGAAGCCCTCGGACTCGTACAGGGCCCGTGCGGGGGCGTTGTGCCCGAGCACGCGCAGGGTGAGGCGGCGCGCGCCGCGCTGCCGCGCCTCCTCGATCGCGGCCCGGACCAGCGCCCGGCCGACGCCCGTGCCCCGGACCTCGTCGGAGACCACCAGGCCCTGGATCTGGCGCACGTGGGCGTTGGCGGCCAGCGCGGTGGCGCGCACGAGGCGGATGTAGCCGACGATCCGCCGGTCGAGTTCGGCGACCAGGTAGTCGTGCGGCCGGTGGCGCTCGTCGAAGAACGGCGGGTACGGCGGCACCGGCGCCGGCTGCACGGAGTGCAGGACGGACCAGGTGGTCCGGTCGAGCACGGCGAGTTGCTCCTCGTCGGCGGGCAGGGCCGGGCGTATGGACGGTTCGGACATGACGGCCACCTTAGGCCGTGTCCGCGGGGTAAGGATGACCTCATGGAACCTTCGCGAATCGCGGTGGCCGGCGCGTCCGGTCTGATCGGCAGCGCCCTGGTACGGTCCCTGGCCGCGGACGGGCACGAGGTGGTGCGCCTGGTGCGCCGCGCGCCCCGGGGGGCGGACGAGGTCCGCTGGGACCCGGAACGGCAGCAGGTGGACGCGGCGGGGCTGGTCGGCTGTGACGCGGTGGTCAATCTCGCCGGGGCGGGCATCGGGGACCGGCGCTGGACGCCCGAGTACAAGCGGCTGGTCCGGGACAGCAGGGTGCTCGGCACGGCCGCCCTGGCGGAGGCGGTGGCCTCGCTGGACACACCGCCGCGGGTCTTCGTGAACGGCAGCGCGATGGGCGTCTACGGCGACACCGGCGACCGGGCCGTGGACGAGGACGCGCCGCCGGGGGACGGTTTTCTGCCGTCGCTCTGCGTGGAGTGGGAGGAGGCGACGGTGCCGGTGCAGGAGGCGGGCGTGCGGACGGTGCTGCTGCGCACGGGGCTGGTCGTGGCCCGGGACGGCGGGGCCTGGGGCAAGCTGTTCCCGCTGTTCAAGGCCGGGCTCGGGGGCCGGATGGGCGACGGGCGGCAGTACTGGTCGTACATCGCGCTGCACGACGAGGTCGCCGCGATCCGGCATCTGATCGACCATGACACGCTGTCCGGGCCGTTCAACCTGACGGCGCCCCGGCCGCTGACGAACCGTGAGGTCACCGAGGCGATGGGGCGCGTGCTGCGGCGGCCGACGCTGTTCACCGTCCCGGCGCCCGTGCTGCGGTCGGTGCTGGGTGAGATGGCCGGGGAGGTGCTGGGCAGTGCGCGGGTGGTGCCCAAGCGGCTGCTGGAGTCGGGGTTCGCGTTCGCGTTCCCTGAGGTCGACGACGCGATCCGTGCTGCCTTGTGACCGTATGCGACCGTCGTGCGACTGTGCTCTGTCGATGCGCGACTGTTCCTGACCGAGAGCGAACCTACCCTCGACCCGAACTCGGGTATTCCCGAGGCCAGTTGGGGGCATGACGTCTCCACCGGCCGCGCAACCACAGGAGGGGCCTCGTGCTTGAGCCCGCGTACCAGGTGGACGTCGTCATCGTGGGAGCCGGGATCGCCGGACTCTCGGCGGCTCACCGGCTCACCAGCGCAGGAGTATCGACCGCAGTCCTGGAGGCCGCCCCCTGGGTGGGCGGCCGCATGTCGACGGAGAAGGTGGACGGCTTCCGCCTCGACCGCATCGGGCAGTTGCTGTCCACGTCCAGTCCCGAGTTGCGCCTCACCCCGGGGCTCGGTTCGCTCGCCCTGCGCCGCTTCGCGCCGGGCGTCCTGCTCCACCGCGACGGGCGCACCCACCGGGCCGGCGCACCGGCGGCCACGGGGAGCGCGAGGGGCGCACTTCATGTGGTGCGCGCCCTGGCGAGCGCCCCTAGGGGCTCGTCGGCCGTGCCGGGACGGGCCGGCGCGCCGGTCGGCGGCGCCGTCGACCAGGCCCGGCTCGGCACCGCCCTGGGCCGGATCGCCGCCACGCCGGTCGAGCGCCTGCTGACCCGCCCCGAACTGCCCGCCGCGCAGGCCCTCGCGGCCCGCGGGGTGCCCGCCCGGACCGTCGACGGCTTCCTGCGCCCGCTGCTCGCCACCCTGCTCTGCGACCCGGACCTGACCACCTCCAGCAGGTGCGCCGACCTCGCGCTGCACTCCTTCGCGAGCGGGCGGCTGTGCGTGCCGGAGGGCGGTGCGGAGGCGGTGCCGGAGGTGCTGGCCCGGACGCTGCCCCCGGGCACCGTGCACACCGGGGTGCGGGTCACCTCGGTGTCCACGACGGCGGTGACCACGGCCGAGCACGGGGTGATCCGCTGCCGCGCGGCGCTGCTGGCGACCGACGCGCGCGCCGCGGCCGAGCTGCTGCCGGGGCTGCGGGTGCCGGACTTCCACCCGGTGACGGTGGTCCACCACACCACGGACGACCCGGCGCCGGTCCTCGCGACGGGCACCTCGCTGCTGCTGGACGCCGACCGCGGCGGGCCGGTGGCGCACACGGCGGTGCTCAGCAGCGTCGACCCGAGCCGGGCACCGGCCGGCCGGGTGCTGATCTCGTCGACGGTGCTGGGCACGCCGCCCGACGCCGTCGACACCGCCGTCCGCATCCACCTGGCCCGGCTCTACGGCACGCCGACCCGACGCTGGGAGACGCTGGCGGTGCATCACACCCCGGAGGCGGTACCGGCGATGCGCCCACCGCACGACCTGCGCCGCCCGGTGCGCCTGCTGGCCGGCCTGTACGTCTGCGGCGACCACCGCGACACCAGCACCGTCCAGGGCGCCCTGCACTCCGCCCACCGGGCCGCGTCGGCGATCCTGACGGACCTGGGCGCGGCGGGCTCCCTGCACCGCGCGGACCCGACAGCCACGCTGCCCCGCGCGGCGTAGCCCAGGCCGGCACACGCCCCGCTCCCCCGCCGGACCACGGCGCGGCGGGCTCCTCGCCCCCGCGCCGCCCAGGCCGGCCCTGCCGGACCGCGGCCCGCACCCCAGCCGCTCAGCCCGACCCGGCGTCCCGCTCCCGCCCCGACCATCCCCGCCGGACCACGGCGCGGCGGGCTCTCCGCTCCCGGCAGACCGCCGGCCACCATGCCCCGCGCCACCCGGCCCTGCCGGACCGCGACCCGCACCCAGGCCGCTCAGCCCAGCACCGCGCCCCGCGCCCCGCGCCCCGCTCCCGCGTCGGCAAACCCGGCGCCGCGGGGCTCCCATCGGGGCGCGGCGAGCTTCCTGCCCCCGGCAGGGCCGGCGGCCGCCGAGAGGCCGCCGGGCCGTGACCGGGCACGCCGGCCCCCCCCGGACGGTCAGCCCAGTGCCGCGACGCGCTCCCGGTAGCCACGGGCCGGTGGGGCGTCCTTGTAGGGCTCCAGGCGGCGTTCGAAGTCCCTCACGTACTCGATCGCGCGGGCGGAGCGCATCTCCGCCGCCTGGCCGGCGGCCTCGGCGGCCAGAGCGCAGGCCTGGTCGAGTTCGCCGAGGCCGAGCCGGGCGGTGGCGAGGACGACCCGGCAGAAGAGGCGGCTGCGGGCATAGGACGGCGCGCGCAGCTGCAGTGAGCGTTCGGCGTGCTGCGCGGCCGCCCGGAACTGGTGGAGGTCGCGGTGGCAGTGCCCGAACTCGTCGGCGAGCTGCGCCTCGTCGAAGAACCGGGCCCAGTGCGGCACCTCGTCCCCGGGCCGGGCCGCCTCCAGGGCGCGCTCGGCCCGTACCAGCGCACCGGTGCACGCCCGCACCTCCCCCAGCACCCCGTGCGCGCGCGCCTCGGAGGCGTGCAGCAGCGCCTGTACCACCGGGGGCGCGCCGGTGCCCACCCCCTGCTGGGCCACCCGGGCGAGCTGTACCGCCTCCCGCCCGTGCCCGAGGTAGACGGCCTGGCGGCTCATGGTGACCAGGACGTAGGAGCCGTAGGAGCGGTCACCGGCCGCCTGGGCGAGCCGCAGGGCCTGGACGAAGTAGCGCTGGGCGAGCCCGTGCGCCGCGATGTCGTACGACGTCCAGCCCGCGAGCCGGGTGAGGTCGGCCGCCGCGGCGAACAGCCGGCGGCCGGTCTGCTCGTCGTAACTGCCGCGCAGCATCGGCTCGCACTCGTGCTCCAGGTACCGCACGAGGGCCTGCCGGGCGTGCCCGCCGCCGTAGGCGTCGTCGAGGGTGCGGAACAGCTCGCCGACCGAGCGCAGCGCGGCGATGTCGCCGCCGGAGACCTTGTGCCCGGGGGCCCGTGCGGTCGTGCCGCGCGGCCGGGGCGGGGCCGGCACGGTCTCCGGGCGGTCCTTGGGCGCGCCGGGGCGGCCCTGGGCGGGCACCCGGAGCACCGGCTCGCGGGCCACCCGGTCGTCGGCCTTGCCGATCAGCCAGTCCCGGCTGGGCACGACGAGCCCGGCCGGGGTGAAGGCGATCTTGCGCAGCTCGGCGTGGCTGCCCGAGTCCTTGCGCCAGAGCCCGCTGACGATGTCGACGGCCTCCTCGGGGGTGGCCGCGAACTCCAGCCCGGCGTACACCGGGGCGCAGGCGTCCAGGCCGAGGTCCTGGGCGGTGAGCCGGCGCCCGAGCCGGCGGGTGAACACCTCGGCGATCAGGGCCGGCGTCGTGCCCCGGGGCTGCTGCCCACGCAGCCAGCGGGTGACCGACGTCTTGTCGTATCTGAGGTCCAGCCCGTGCTCCAGACCGAGCTGGTCGACGCGTCGGGCCAGACCCGCGTTGGAGAACCCCGCCTCTGCGATGAGCGCGGCGAGCTGGCGGTTGGGGGTGCGCTGCGCGGGTCGGTCCGTCATCTGCGGTGCGGTCTCCTGCCTTCCGGGCTTCTGAAGTGCCGGGATTGCCTGTGAGCAGCCGATTTGGCCTCTCGAACGGCGCGAATGTAGCGGAGAGTGAGCAGCTGATCGCACTCTTCCCCAGGCATTCATCCGATCGTGTGAGGATTGCCCCCAGGGCTGACGCGTGACGGCCGGACGTACAGTGGCGTGGGCGCGTTACAGGCCTGACACACCGGTCCGCTGAGGGAGGCGCTTGCCGTGAGTGAGTTGCGGTTCGTCCGCATGGGGTTCGGCGCGGATGCCGTCGATTACCAGGAGGCGTGGGACGAGCAGCGCCGGGTGCACGCGGCCCGGTTCGCGGACGAGATCCCGGACACCGTGCTGCTGCTGGAGCACCCCCCGGTGTACACGGCCGGCCGGCGCACCGACGACAGCGAGCGCCCGCTGGACGGCACCCCGGTCATCGACGTGGACCGCGGCGGCAAGATCACCTGGCACGGCCCCGGCCAGCTCGTGGGCTACCCGATCCAGAAGCTCCCGCGACCGGTGGACGTGGTCGCGCACGTACGGCGCCTGGAGGAGGCCCTGATCCGCACCTGCGCCGAGTACGGCGTGGAGACCACCCGGATCGAGGGCCGCAGCGGGGTGTGGGTGCTCGGCGACCCGGTCGAGCGGCGGCCCGCGCTCGGCGGCCTCTCCCTCGACTTCGACCCGCGGATCGCCGACGAGGAGTTCGACCCGCGGCTGAACGGTCCTCAGTACGCGCCCTCCAACGCCGGCCAGCGCCGCGAGGACCGCAAGATCGCCGCGATCGGCATCCGGGTCGCCAAGGGTGTCACCATGCACGGGTTCTCCTTCAACGTGAACCCGGACAACCGGTGGTTCGACCGCATCATCCCGTGCGGCATCCGGGACGCGGGCGTGGCCTCGCTGGCGGCCGAACTGGGCCGCGACATCACGATCGAGGAGGTCCTGCCGGTGGTGGAACGCCACCTGCGCGACATCCTGGAGAACGCGGAGCTCAAGCCGCGGGTGATCGAGAAGGCTTCCGCCTGATCGAGGGAATGCACCCTGCGACCGTGAGGTTGGCCTCACCGGCAGGGCCCCATCCATACGGGCGTACCCTGGTGTACGCCGACGAATCGAAGCTACAGGGAGCCGACGTGTCCGCAGTCGCACCCGACGGACGCAAGATGCTGCGCCTGGAGGTCCGCAACAGCCAGACCCCCATCGAGCGCAAGCCCGAGTGGATCAAGACCCGGGCGAAAATGGGTCCCGAGTACACGAAGATGCAGAACCTCGTGAAGAGCGAGGGCCTGCACACGGTCTGCCAGGAAGCCGGCTGCCCGAACATCTACGAGTGCTGGGAGGACCGCGAGGCGACCTTCCTCATCGGCGGCGACCAGTGCACCCGGCGCTGCGACTTCTGCCAGATCGACACCGGCAAGCCCGAGGCGCTCGACCGCGACGAGCCGCGCCGCGTGGGCGAGTCCGTGGTCACCATGGACCTGAACTACGCCACCATCACCGGCGTCGCCCGCGACGACCTGGAGGACGGCGGCGCCTGGCTCTACGCCGAGACCGTGCGCCAGATCCACGCGCAGACGGCGGACCGCGAGGCCGGCCGGACCAAGGTCGAGCTGCTGGCCCCCGACTTCAACGCGGTCCCCGAGCAGCTCGCGGAGGTCTTCTCCGCCCGCCCCGAGGTGTTCGCGCACAACGTCGAGACGGTCCCGCGGATCTTCAAGCGGATCCGCCCCGGTTTCCGCTACGAGCGCTCGCTGAAGGTCATCACCGAGGCCCGCGACTTCGGCCTGGTGACCAAGTCAAACCTGATCCTCGGCATGGGCGAGACCCGCGAGGAGGTGAGCGAGGCGCTGCGGCAGCTGCACGAGGCCGGCTGTGAGCTGATCACCATCACCCAGTACCTGCGCCCCTCCGTCCGGCACCACCCGGTGGAGCGCTGGGTCAAGCCGCACGAGTTCGTGGAGCTGAAGGAGGAGGCCGAGCAGATCGGCTTCTCCGGTGTGATGTCCGGTCCCCTGGTCCGTTCCTCGTACCGCGCCGGCCGCCTCTACCAGATGGCCGTCGAGAAGCGCGGCTCCTACATCGCCACCCAGGCGGTGTGAGCCGAGCGTGTGAATTCACGCACAAGTAATTACTGGCCAGTAGTGGCCGAGTCGACGCGGTCCTGAACGTCCTCGCTGATGAGGGCGGCCGTCAGGGCCGCGTCGGCGTTGCGGGGGCCCGCATCGAGGCTTCATCCGCGTTTGACCGGTCGGTCACGCCCTGGTAACACCAAACAGTGACTCTGGTATCACACCCCGTAGACCCGATCCGAGGGGGGACCTCGATCATGCAGGCCGCGCCCGTCCGCGCCACCGCCATCCCGTCCTTCACCGACGCCCTGCGCGCCGTGGAGTCCCTGCTCATGAGCAGCGGCCAGCGCACCGCCCGCCGCAACGCCTGGACCTCCGTGCTGGAGGACCGTCGCCGCGCCAAGGACCGGGTGGAGGCCCAGCGCTTCCTGGAGCAGGCCACCGGCCGCCCCTGACCCTCCCGGCCCCCGGCCCCCGGGCCGTCCCCGCCGTACGGCACCGGACACTGCCGTCGTGGGCACTCCCGGAGCCACGTAGACTTCGTGGCATGGCGAGGAAGGAAACCGCGGCGGACGCCGCGAACGCAGGGCGACTGAAGCAGATCGCCCTCACGTACAAGATGACCCGCAAGGCCGACAAGAAGATCGGTCTTGTACTCGCGGCCGTCGGCCTCGGCACCCTCGGTGTGTTCCTCGCGATCGGCTTCCTGATCGGCCACCCGGTCTATCTCGGCATCCTGGGCCTGCTGCTCGGCGTCCTCGCGACGGCGATCGTCTTCGGCCGCAGGGCCGAGCGGGCCGCCTTCGGCCAGATGGAGGGCCAGCCGGGCGCTGCCGCCGCCGTGCTGGACAACATCGGCCGCGGCTGGACGACCACTCCGGCGGTGGCGATGAACCGCAGCCAGGACGTGGTGCACCGCGCGGTCGGCAAGGCCGGCATCGTGCTGGTCGCCGAGGGCAACCCGAACCGGGTGAAGAGCCTGCTGGCCGCCGAGAAGAAGAAGATGAACCGCATCGTGGCGGACGTGCCGGTGCACGACGTGATCGTCGGCAACGGCGAGGGCCAGGTCTCGCTGAAGAAGCTGCGCACGACCATGCTGAAGTACCCGCGGGTGCTGACCGGCGCCCAGGTGACCGCCACCAACGACCGACTGCGCGCCCTGGGCGACCTCATGAGCAACATGCCGCTGCCGAAGGGCCCGATGCCCAAGGGCATGCGGATGCCCAGGGGCGGCCCGAAGGCCCGCTAGTCCCCCTCGTCGAGAAAGGGGCCGCCCGGAGCGATCCGGGCGGCCCCTTCGTCGTACGCGGTCCGTGCGCGCCGTACGCCGTGGCGAGCGGCGGCGTACGGCCGTGTCCCGCGTGGTGAACAGCGGGAGCGGCCGGGTCCGCCGTGGCGAGCGGCAGCGTGCGGGAGCCCGCCGGCGGACGGCGAGTCCGGACAGGTCCGCCGTGGCGAGCGGCAGCGTGCGGGAGTGTCCCGCCCGGCGGACGGCGCGTCCGGACAGGTCCGCTGTGGAGGGCGCGTGCGGGAGTGTCCCGCCCGGCGGACGGCGCGTCCGGACAGGTCCGCTGTGGAGGGCGCGTGCGGACGTGTCCGCCGGGGGGCCGGAGCGGCTAGCTGCGGACCTCGACCGTCTGCGCGAGCCGGTCGTGCAGGCCCCGGCCGTCGCGGTCCCAGATCAGCGCGGGGATCGCGAGGCAGAGCAGGAACGTGCGCAGCAGGGCACGCGCCGGGTTGACCGTGCCGGTCCGCAGGGCCACGACCCGGATGCCGAAGAGGCGCTTGCCCGGGGTGGAGCCGACGGTGCCGACCGTCAGGGCGCTCATCGCGAAGAAGACGAGCAGCGCCCAGTTGCTGGTCGCGGGGGTGTAGCCATGGGTGATGAGACCGTATGCGATCAACACGCACAGTCCCCAGTCGACGGCCAGGGCCCCCAGGCGCCTGCCGGGCCGTGCGATCGAGTTCGGTCCCTCCTCGGGGAGGCCGAGCTGCTCGCCCCGGTAGCCGAAGTCGGCCCCGGCGTCCTCCATGGCCGCGCGCGGCCCGGAGAGCCACGATCCCATTGCTTGCCTGTTGTCCACCCGAACACGGTACTGCGCCCGGTTCCGGCCGAAGCGCCCAGGGTGTGCCGGGGCTACGGTGGTAGGGGGCTGGTTAACTTCTGCGAAACAAACGGGTCACGCCCGAGAAATCACCGGTCCCTAGGGTCGAGACCAGCGTGTGCCACCGCACTGGCAGCACGAACGATCTACCACCCCGGCGCGGACGGTCGGGAGTAGGAGGAGCTGGATGTTCCAGAACGCCGACGAGGCCAAGAAGTACATCGCGGACGAGGACGTCAAGTTCGTCGACGTCCGCTTCTGCGACCTGCCGGGTGTCATGCAGCACTTCACGTTGCCCGCGGAGGCGTTCGACCCCGACGACGAGCAGGCCTTCGACGGATCCTCGATCCGTGGTTTCCAGGCCATCCACGAGTCGGACATGGCCCTGCGCCCCGACCTGTCCACCGCGCGCATCGACCCGTTCCGCCGGGACAAGACGCTCAACATCAACTTCTTCATCCACGACCCGATCACGGGCGAGCAGTACTCCCGTGACCCGCGCAACGTGGCGAAGAAGGCGGAGGCGTACCTGGCGTCGACGGGCATCGCCGACACCGCGTACTTCGGTCCCGAGGCCGAGTTCTACGTCTTCGACTCGGTCCGCTTCGCGACGGGCGCGAACGAGTCCTTCTACCACATCGACTCCGAGGCGGGTGCCTGGAACACCGGCGCCCTCGAGAACAACCGTGGTTACAAGGTCCGTTACAAGGGCGGCTACTTCCCGGTCCCGCCGGTCGACCACTTCGCCGACCTGCGCGCCGAGATCTCCCTGGAGCTGGACCGGCAGGGCCTGAAGGTCGAGCGTCAGCACCACGAGGTGGGCACCGCCGGCCAGGCGGAGATCAACTACAAGTTCAACACGCTGCTCGCCGCCGCCGACGACCTCCAGCTCTTCAAGTACATCGTGAAGAACGTGGCCTGGCGCAACGGCAAGACCGCGACCTTCATGCCGAAGCCGATCTTCGGTGACAACGGCTCGGGCATGCACGTGCACCAGTCGCTGTGGAGCAACGGCGACCCGCTGTTCTACGACGAGGCCGGTTACGCGGGTCTGTCGGACACCGCCCGCTACTACATCGGCGGCATCCTCAAGCACGCCCCGTCGCTGCTGGCCTTCACCAACCCGACGGTGAACTCGTACCACCGTCTGGTGCCGGGCTTCGAGGCGCCGATCAACCTGGTGTACTCGCAGCGCAACCGCTCCGCGGCCATGCGTATCCCGATCACCGGCTCGAACCCGAAGGCCAAGCGCGTCGAGTTCCGCGCCCCGGACTCCTCCGGCAACCCGTACCTGGCCTTCTCCGCCCTGCTCCTCGCGGGCCTGGACGGCATCAAGAACAAGATCGAGCCGGCCGAGCCGATCGACAAGGACCTGTACGAGCTGGCTCCCGAGGAGCACGCGAACGTGGCCCAGGTCCCGACCTCCCTCGGCGCGGTCCTCGACCGCCTCGAGGCCGACCACGAGTTCCTCCTCCAGGGCGACGTCTTCACGCCCGACCTGATCGAGACGTGGATCGACTACAAGCGCGCGAACGAGATCGCCCCGCTGCAGCTGCGCCCGCACCCGCACGAGTTCGAGCTGTACTTCGACGTGTGACATCGCCCCGGGCGAGAGCGGGCGACCGCTCCCCCGGGCCGTCCGTCGGCCGGTTCTCCCCGCGCGGGAGGGCCGGCCTTCGGCTTTCCGGCCCCGCGCCGCCGGGCCCGGTGGTCCGGCTAGGCGATCGCTGGGCTGCGTCGTTCGATCAGTACGACGTCGCGCCATACCCCGTGGTGGCGGCCGATGCGTTCGCGGGTGCCGATGACGCGGAAGCCCGCCTTGCGGTGGAGGGCGAGGCTGCCGGTGTTCTCGGGGAAGACGCCGGACTGGATGGTCCAGATGCCCGCCGCCTCGGTCGAGGCGATCAGCGCGCGCAGCAGGACCAGGCCGGTTCCCCGGCCGCGGGCGTCGGGGTGGACGTACACCGAGTGCTCGACCACACCGGCGTAGGCGCAGCGGTCGGACACCGGCGCGGCCGCGACCCAGCCCAGCACCCTGCCGGTCTCGTCCACGGCGACGTACCGGTGCCCCGGCAGCTTGGCGGCGTCGAACCGCTCCCAGCCGGGCGCCGCCGTCTCGAACGTGGCGTTGCCCTCGTCGATCCCGAGCCGGTAGACCGCGAGGACCCCGTCGGCGTGGCCGGCCTCCATGGGCACGACCCGCACCCCGTACGCCCCGCTCCCGCCCGGCTCGTTCGCGTCCGCCCCGTTCCCGTCCGCCTCGCTCATGCCCGGCTCCCGGGGGCGATCTCCGCGAGCAGGCCGCGGACGCGCTCGGCGATCTCGTCGCGGATGGGGCGGACGGCGGCGCCCCCCTGCCCGGCCGGGTCGGGGAGCGTCCAGTCGAGGTAGCGCTTGCCCGGGAAGACCGGGCAGGTGTCGCCGCAGCCCATCGTGACGACCACGTCGGATGCCTGGACGGCTTCAGTGGTGAGCACCTTGGGCACCTCGGCGGAGATGTCGACGCCCGCCTCCGCCATGGCTTCGACGACGGCCGGGTTGACCGTGCTCGCGGGCGCGGACCCGGCCGAGCGCACCTGTACGCGCTCGCCCGCGAGGTGGGTGAGGAAGGCCGCGGCCATCTGGGAACGCCCGGCGTTGTGGACGCAGACGAAGAGCACGGACGGACGCTCGGCGGGGGTGTTCATCTCGGGTGTCCTTCTCGGGAGCGGGCTGGTCAGGGAAGTGCGGGGGCGGCGAGTTCGGGTTCGCCCGGAAGCGGCGCGGCACCGTCGGGTGCGGGGGCCGGGCGCCCGAACACCGCGAGGACCAGGCCCAGTCCGAGCGCGCCGCCGACCAGTTGGGCCGCGACGAACGGGCCGAGCGAGGCGGGGGCGATGCCGGCGAAGGTGTCCGTGAAGGCGCGGCCGATGGTGACGGCCGGGTTGGCGAACGAGGTGGAGGACGTGAACCAGTAGGCGGCGCCGAGGTAGGAAGCCACCGCCACGGGGCCGAGGTGGGCCCGTCCCGTACGAGTCAGTCCGAAGACCAGCAGGACGAGCCCGGCGGTCGCGACCATCTCCCCCAGCCACAGGTGACCGGCGGAGCGGTCGTGTGTGGACCAGTGCACGAGCGGCCTGCCGAACATGGCGTCGGCCAGGACGGCACCGGCGACGGCGCCCGCCGTCTGGGCCGGGAGATAGGCGGCGACGTCCCGCGCGGTCGGCCCGTCCCCCCTGCGACGGCCGGTGAGCCAGGCCGCGAGGGTGACGACCGGGTTGAAGTGCGCGCCCGAGACCGGCCCGAGCAGGGCGATGAGCACGCCCAGGCCGAAGACGGTGGCCAGCGAGTTGGCCAGCAGTCGCACGCCGATGTCATGGGACAGCTCGGTGGCCTGGATCCCGGAGCCGACGACCACGGCGACCAGGGCGGCGGTCCCCACGGCTTCGGCGAGGGCCCGGCGCGGCAGCGGGGCGGTCACGCGGTGGCCTCGGTCGTGGCCTCGGTCGTCCGGGGCGTCGTCAGGACGGCGGCGAGCCGGTCGAGAGTGGCGGGCAGGGCCCGGTAGTAGACCCACGTGCCGCGCCGCTCGCAGTCGATCAGGCCGGCCTGGCGCAGCAGCTTGAGGTGGTGCGAGATCGTCGGCTGCGACAGGTCGAAGGCCGGGGTCAGGTCGCAGACGCAGACCTCGCCGCCCGCCCGCGAGGCGATCATCGACAGCAGGCGCAGCCGGACGGGGTCGCCCAGCGCCTTGAACGGCTTCGCCAGCTCCGCCGCCCGGTCCTCGTCCAGCGGTGCGGTGGCCAGCCCGGGACAGCAGGCGCCGCCCTCGTCACCCCGCCCGAGCACCACGAGTTCTTGCTTCGACATGCGTCTATGTTGACGCCCGTCGATCCAGGGCGCAACCTTGCATCGACAGTCATCAATCCAAGCCGTTCACCCCCCGACGGCGCACACCGATGGAGTCGTGTCATGCCCCGTGCCCAGCTCGCCCTGCGCGTCAGTGACCTGGAAGCCTCGGTCACCTTCTACTCGAAGCTGTTCGGCGCCGAACCGGCCAAGCGGCGCGCGGGCTACGCCAACTTCGCCCTCGCCGAGCCCCCGCTCAAGCTCGTGCTCATCGAGGGCGAGCCCGGCGAGGAGACCCGCCTCGACCACCTCGGCGTCGAGGTCGAGTCCACCGAGCAGGTCGGTGCCGCAGCCGGAAGGCTGAAGGACGCGGGACTGGCCACCTTCGAGGAGAACGACACCTCCTGCTGCTACGCCCTCCAGGACAAGGTCTGGGTGCACGGCCCCGGCAGGGAGCCCTGGGAGGTGTACGTGGTCAAGGCCGACGTCGACACCCTCGGCGGGAGCGCCGCCCCGGAGACCGCCCGCGGCTGTTGAGGCGGTGGCTGACGCCGGTGACGCCGAGGGCCGCCACCCGGGAGCGAATTTCCGGGTGACGGCCCTCCGCCGTGCGCGGTACCGACCGGGGTCAGGACACCACGACCACCACGACGGGCACGCTGCTGAAGCCGTTGTTGAAGCCGTTGAAGTTGTTGCGGAAGAAGTCGTTGCGGTTGAAGCAGTTGCCGCCCCACCAGTCGTTGTAGTAGCAGCCCCCGCCCGTGTGCACCTGGCTCGGGGTCGCCGCCGATGCGGCACCTGCCGTACCGATCGCGGCTCCGCCGGCCATCAGGACGCCGACGGCGGACAGCGCGGCAAGACGCTTCGCGCGGTGTGCATTCATGGATCCACCTTCCTTCCACCCCTCGTGCGGCTTTCCGGGCACGAGACGGATGGCCGCGACCTCGGAGTGAAGAGTCCGGCGCGGTCGTAGGGGTGCCGCACGAGTGTGAGAAGCAGGGCAGACGACTTCGGGCACCCCGCGGTGCGGCTCTCACTCGTAAACGATAACCGCCGGGCCACCCCCCAGCATCTCGGGCAACCACCGCCGCTTCCCAGGCTTCCTACTCTCGGGGGATCATCCTCCTGGCGCCGCCTGACGAGAGAGGTTCAACGGGGATGACAGAACAGGACGACTGGGAGCGCGAGTTCGACCACAGGTGGGCGAACTCCGCCGAGCACAAGGAGCCCTCCGCCCGGGCCCGGATGCTCGCCGCCCGCTGGAAGGAGAACCCGCCGGACCCGGCGCCGTTCCGGGCCGACCCGGACCCGGTGCGGGCGCGGCGGTCGTCGTGGGTGTCCACGGCCGTCGTCCTCGGCTGCGTGGCCGCGGTGATAGTCCTGCTGGGCTACGCCCAGCTGCACTCGCCCTACTGAGCCCTTCCCGCCGGCCCGTCCAGGAGACCCCCGGGCCGCCGCACCCGCGGAGTGCCGTGCGGCGGCGCGGGCCGCTCACCGGGAGCTTTTGCCGCTCCTAGGGCCGTTCGGGACCACCTCATGGCATGGGGCAGGTGCACACTGGAGTCGGGACGAGTGCCTGACTGCGGGGTGATGCACCATGCGGAGCCGCTTCCGGAGCGACCGGCGTCTGACCGTGCGGATGACGGTCACGCTGTTCCTGCTCGGGCTTCTGTACGTGGCCTTCGTCGCCGCGCTGATCGTGCTGCTGAAGTCCTGGCTGCTGGTCGTGGTGCTGGTCGGGGCGATGTTCGTGGCCCAGTTCTGGTACTCCGACCGGATCGCCATGTTCGCCATGCGCGGGCGGGTCGTGGAGCGCGAGGAGTATCCCGAGCTGCACGCGGTGGTCGACCGGCTGTGCGCGATCGCCGACATGCCCAAGCCGGTGGTCGCCGTGTCCGACATGGGCATGCCCAACGCGTTCGCGACCGGGCGCAATCCCGACCACGCCGTGGTCTGCGTGACCACGGGCCTGCTGCGCCGCCTGGAGCCCGCCGAGCTGGAGGGTGTGCTCGCCCACGAGTTGTCGCACGTGGCGCACAAGGACGTCGCCGTGATCACCATCGCCTCGTTCCTCGGCGTGATCGCGGGCCTGATCGTACGGTTCGCCTTCTACTCGCAGCTGTTCGGCGGCGGCCGCAGGGACCAGAACACCGCCGTCGTCTTCGTCACCGTCATCGGCGTCTCCGCGGCCGTGTACGCGATCAGCTTCCTGCTGATCCGCGCCCTGTCCCGGTACCGGGAGCTGGCGGCGGACCGGGCGGCCGCGCACCTGACCGGCCGGCCCTCGGCGCTGGCGTCGGCGCTCACCAAGGTCTCCGGGGACATCGCCCGGATCCCGACCGAGGACCTGCGCACCGCGCAGGCGTTCAACGCCTTCTACTTCACCCCGGCGACCGGCAAGGAGCCCGGCATCGAGCGCTTCTTCTCCACCCACCCCACCCTGGAGCAGCGGCTCGACCAGCTCGGGCGGATCTCCGCGGAGCTGGGCGAGGCGGCCGCGCCCGGGAAGGCGGGCTGAGGATGGGGCTGCTGGACATCCTCCTCGGCCGTACCAGGCCGGTCGCGCCGGACCTGGACCAGCTGTTCGCACTGCCCGCGGCGGCGGTGACCCTGGAGGCGGCGGCCGGGTTCACCCCGACCGGCGTGGGCGCGGTGTGCTTCGCGACGGTCGAGGGCGCTGCCTTCGAGCAGACCCACCGGGAGGTGCAGGCCCTGCTCGACGCGGACGCCGACCGCACCGGTCCCCCGGTGGAGCTGACGCAGGACGGCTACGGCTACTCCTGGCTGGTCTCCCGGCGCTCCCCCGGCCAGCTGCCGCAGCTCGTCAACGACCTGCACGCGGTGAACAGCTCGATGGAGATCAACGGCTTCGGGCCGCAGCTCCTCTGCTCGCTCGCCGCCTTCGAGGACGAGCGCGGCCGCCGCCTGGGCCTGGTCTACCTGTACAAGCGCGGCACGTTCTACCCCTTCGCGCCCCTGCCCGGCGCCGCCGAGCGCCGGGACAGCGCCCTGGAGCTCCAGGTGAAGGCGGCCCTCGCGAGCGATCTCAGGACCGAGCAGGACCTGAGCCGCTGGTTCCCGGTGTGGGGCGCCCCCGGCCTGTGACCGGCGCGGCAGCCTGCGCGGCCTCCCGGTCCGGCCCCCCGGTCCGGCGGCTGTGGGTGAATGGGCGCATGAGCGAACCTCCGTACCCCACCAGGGAATTCACCCACGCACATGACGGTGAACGGCTCAGCGCGGTGAGCGCCGGTCCCGCCGGGCGGCCGACCGTGGTCCTGCTGCACGGCGCGGGCAACGGCTGCAAGGAGCGGCTGCTGCCGCTGCTCGCCGACGTCGCGGCGCACGGCGGCCGCGGGCTGGCCTTCGACTTCTCGGGGCACGGCGGGAGCACCGGCGCGCTCGCGGAGCTGAGTCTGCGGCGGCGGTTCGAGCAGGCGGTCGCGGTGCTGGACGCGCACGCCCCGGCCCCCGGCCCGCTGGTGCTGGTGGGGTTCAGCATGAGCGGGCAGACGGTCGCGGACCTGGTGCGCCACTACGGGCGCCGGGTGACGGCCGTCGGCCTGTGCGCACCGGCCGTGTACGCGTCCGCGGCCTGGGCGGAGCCCTTCGGCACGGGCGACGGGCGGTTCAGCGAGATCATCCGCACGCCGGACCGCTGGCGGGACTCGCCCGCGCTGACGGCCCTGCGGTCGTACGAGGGCCGGGCGGTGCTGGCGGTGCCGGGCACGGACGCCGTCATCCCGCCGGAGGTGACGGACGCGGTGCGGGACGCGCTCGCGACCCGTGCCCGGTTCACCCACCTGGAGTTCCCGGACGCCGGGCACCGGCTGGGCCAGTGGTTCCACGACCACCCGGAGGACCGGCGCACCTTCGTCACCGCGCTGCTCGGCGCACCGGCACCCGGCGCGGCCTAGAGGCCCGGCCCGTCCGTGCGGGGTCACACGCCGGGTTCCGCCGTCACGACGCCCGCGGCGACGGCCGCGCCGAGGCCGGCGTGGTCGGCGGCGGTCAGGTCGGCGTAGGTCAGGGCGAACTCGGCCACGGCGCGGTCGAATCCGCCGGAGCCGCCGAGGTAGGCGGCGATGGCGATGCGGTCGCCGGAACGGGCGTGGGCCCGGGCCAGAACGGTGCCGCACAGCCGGGCGTAGCCGAGCAGAGCGGCCGGGCCGAGGCCGGCGACCTCGACGCAGTCCTTCGTGTCGTGCAGTCGGCGCCAGTAGAAGGCGCGGCCCTGCGGCCCGCTCATCCAGCCGAGGAAGAGGTCGGGGGCGGCCTGGAGCAGGCGCTGTCCGGAGACCACCCGGTGCCCGGGGTGGACGTACGGCCCGTTCGGCAGGTGCGCCTCGAGGACCGAGGTCCGCGCCTCCTTGATCTGCAGGAAGAGCGGGTCGTCGGCGTCCCGTCCGGCGAGCAGGACCACGAAGCAGCGCATGCCGACACCGCCGACCCCGACGACCTTGCGGGCGGCGTCCACGAAGCGGTAGCGGTCGAGGAGGTGGCGGCGCTCCTCGGTGAGCGTGGACCGGTAGTCGCTGAAGGTCTTGCGCAGAGTGGCCATGTCCGCGGGTCCCGCCGGTTCCAGGAGCGGCGGGTCGTGGACGATCCGCAGCCGCCCGTCGACCACCTCCGTCAGCCTGCCCAGCGCCGGGAGGCTGGTCCGGCGGCGGGCCCGGGTGAGACTGGAGTTCATGCCGTGCCGGCGGCCCGCGGAGCGGACCAGGGGCAGCAGGCTTCCCGCGTCGACCCGGTCGTACCAGACGGCCAGCTCCCCGAGCCCGGCCAGCCGGCGCATGGCGGTGCGGTAGCCGGTGACGGCCGCCCGGGCCGCCTCACGGGCCCGCGCGCGGGCGTGCCCGTTCTCCAGGGCGGCCACGGCGACGCTGGCCGCGAGGCGTTTGACGTCCCACTCGAAGGGGCCGGGGAAGGTCTCGTCGAAGTCGCGGAGGTCGAGCAGCAGGGCGCGTTCCGGGGAGCTGTGCAGGCCGAAGTTGAGCAGGTGCGCGTCGCCGCACAGCTGCACGGCGAGCCCCGTGTGCGGCTGGGCGGCCAGGTCGGCGGCCATCACGGCGGCGGCGCCGCGCAGGAACGACAGCGGCGAGGCGGTCATCCGCCCGTACCTGACCGGCCGCAGCTCCGGCAGCCGGTCCCGGTCCTGCCGTTCCAGCGTGGCGACGGGGTCGGGCCGGTCGGCGGGGGGCAGCCAGAGGGCGTGCGCGGAGCGGGGCACGTCCTTGCGGGCCGCCCGGCCGTGCCGGGCGCGGTCCTCGGGCGTGCCGCGCCGGGCGCGGTCCGTGGGGGTGCTCATGGGGCGCTGCTCATGGGGCGGCCTCCTTCTGCGGTTCCGCGGTGCCGCGGCTCTCCGCGTCTGCCGTCACCTCCTGCTGGTCCTGCTGGCAGTGAAGTCCGGTGGGGCGGCCCCCCGCACCCGGAGGACGGCGAACGGGTGACGGGAGGGGCTGTCGGTGGTGTCTGCGATGCTGCGCGGTGGGCAGGGTGAGCGACGGAGGTCGGCATGGCGGACGGACGGCGGCACATCGGTGTGGCGGAGCGGCGGGCCCGGCTGGCCCTGCGCCACCGCCTCGCCCCCTCGGCGCGGGCGACGGCCCCGGAGGAGGTCGCGGACTCGCTGGTGGCCCTGCACGGCTCGGACCCGGCGACGGTGTACCTGGCGGTGGCCGCCCGGCTGGCCGACCCGGCGAAGGCGGTGGCCGCGACGGAGCGGGCGCTGTACGAGGACCGCACGCTGGTCAGGATGCACGGCATGCGGCACACGGTGTTCGTGTTCCCCGCCGCCCTGACGGCCGTCGTGCACGCCTCGACGGGCCTCGCGGTGGCGGCCCGGGAACGCGCGTCGCTGCTCAAGGACATGGCCGGGGCCGGCGCGCCGGACGCGGCCTGGCTCGCGGAGGTCGAGGCGGCCACGCTGGCCGCGCTGGCCCGGCGCGGCCAGGCGACCGCGGCGGAGCTGACGGCGGACGAACCGCGGCTGCGCGAGCGGTTCGTGTACGCGCCGGGCAAGAGCTACGAGGGTGTCCACACGGTCTCCTCCCGGCTGCTGCGCGTGCTCGGCGTCGAGGGGAAGGTGGTCCGCGGCCGCCCGCTCGGCTCCTGGACGTCGAGCCGGTTCCGCTGGGCGCCCGCCCCCGAGCATCCGGAACTCGACGTGGCCGGGGCGCAGTCGGCCCTGCTGGAGCGGTGGCTGCGGGCGTGCGGCCCGGCGACCGAGGCGGACCTGAAGTGGTGGACCGGCTGGCGGGTGACGGAGGTCCGCCGGGCGCTGGCGGCGATCGGGGCGCGGGAGGTGTCCCTGGACGAGGGCACGGGGCATGTCGCCGCCGGTGACGAGGACCCGGTCGAGCCGTCCGGGGAGCCGTGGGCCGCCCTGCTGCCCGCCCTCGATCCGACGGCGATGGGCTGGCAGGGGCGCGACTGGTACCTGGACCCGGAGCTGCGCCCGCTGCTGTTCGACCGCAGCGGCAACGTGGGCCCGACGGTGTGGTGGGACGGCCGGGTGGTGGGCGGCTGGGCGCAGCGGCCGGACGGCGAGATCGTCTGGCGGATCCCCGGGGGCGGTGTGGCCCGGGAGGCGGAGGCCGCGGTGGCGGCGCGGGCGGAACGGCTGCGGGCGTGGCTGGGGACGACGAGGGTGACACCCCGGTTCCGCACACCGCTGGAACGCACGCTGTCCGCGTGAGGAACGTCCGCGGGCGGAAACGGGTGCCCCGCACCGGTACGGGGCACCCGGTCCTCCCGGTTCAGCGGGAGTAGCGCATGAACGCCCGCACCATGTGGCACGTCGTGGCCGACGGCGGGTGGATGCCGAGCCGCTCCGCCGTGCTGCGGATCGTCTCGTCGCGGGCCTGGGCCGGCAGGTAGACGCCGGAGTCGAGCAGGGCGATCGCGAGGCGCATGGCCTTCAGGCGCCGGTTGTGCGTCACGTACCACTCGCGCGGCCGGCCGGCCGGCAGCGGGGACTTCTCCGCCGGCGCGTAGGGCGAGTCGAGCCGGACGGGACGCTTGGCGGTGGACTGGGTCGGCAGCGGCTTGGTCGTCAGGGCGGCAGCGGGCACGGGCATCCTCCTGTCGCGGTCAGGACACCCCCGGAAGGCCCCGGCGATGTCCTCGAACACTGCTTCTATTCTACGACCCACCACTGACAAAAGCCCCTGGCCACAAGGGCTTTCGGGGCTGCCGTGACGCAGGTGGAGAACGGGTTTCGCGTACCGTGTGCGGCATGGAAATCTGGATCAACCCGGCCTGCTCCAAGTGCCGCAGCGCGCTCACCCTGCTCGACGCCGAGGGGGCGGACTACACCGTGCGCCGCTACCTGGAGGACGTGCCGGGCGAGGACGAGATCAGGGCCGTGCTCGACCGGCTCGGGCTCGAACCCTGGGACATCACCCGCACCCAGGAGGCGGCCGCCAAGGAGCTGGGCCTGCGGGACTGGGCGCGCGACGAGAGCGCCCGGGACCGCTGGATCACCGCGCTCGCCGAGCACCCGAAGCTCATCCAGCGGCCCATCATCACCGCCGACGACGGCACCGCCCTGGTGGCCAGGACCGACGAGGCCGTCCAGGACGCGCTCTCCCGGGGCAAGAGCTGAGCGAGGTTCAACTCCCCTTGTGACGCACGTTACTTCGATCACTCCCGTGACCGCTGAGTAACGACGTTCGGGATCTCGTACATAGCGGCGTACGCTCCCCTACCTCTTCAGGAGGCGCGCATGTCGCGCAGGAGAACTCTCGGCACGAAGAAGAAGATCGCGCTGCTCGTCAGTGCCGCGGCGGTGGCGGGCGGCGGGGCCTTCGCGCTGGCGACGACCTCGAACGCCGCACAGCCGCAGAACGCCCGGACCCTGTCCGCCGGGGACTCGACCGTCTGCCAGGGGCTGGCCACGGCCCATGGCAACAACGACCGGTTCATCGCGGACCAGAAGGCGAACCCGGACGCGCAGTCGGCGGCCCGGATCGCCAACCGCGAGGCGGTCATCAAGCAGATCGAGGTCCAGCAGAAGGCCGCCGGATGCACGGTTGGGGAGTCGGCTCAGGGCTCCCAGCAGACGCAGAACGGCAACGGCCAGCAGGGCAACGCGAACCAGCAGGGCAACGCCGGCAAGGGCAACGCCAACGGCAACGCCCAGGGCAACCAGCAGGCGGGCGGCCAGCAGGCGGGCGGCCAGCAGGCGGGCGGCCAGCAGGCCGGGAACGCCGGGAACGCGGGGAACGCCGGCGGCGGCGCCGCGGCCTCCGGCCAGCAGGTCTGCAAGGGCTCCACGGTCACGCTCTCCGGCGAGGCCGGCGCCCCGGCCGCCTCCAGCAACCAGTTCCCGGCGGGGACGACGCTGAAGGTCACCAACCTGGACAACAACAAGTCCACGACCGTGAAGGTCACCTCGGTGTCCGGCAGTTGCGTGCTGCTCAACAACGCCGCCTTCGAGCAGGTCCGCGAACCGGGCAAGTTCCTGATCCGCCGGGCCGTCATCGAGAAGGTGGGGTGAGACCGGGCCGGACCGGCAGGGCACGGTGCGGGCACGCCGCCTCGGCCCCGGCGACGAGGTGCGCCGGGGTCAGGAGGAACAGGCGGCGTGCCCGGCCGGGGCTGGCGACCGTGCGGGGGTGGCGGTCGCCGGCCCCGGCCTCGCACCGGTTCCCGTCGGCCCGGTGCACGCGGGCCCGGTTCCCGTCGGCCCGGTGCGCCTCACCGTGTGAGTCGCGGCACTCGAGCCCCAGGTAACACGGGGTTCACATTCGGGCAATGGCCGGGAAACGGCCTGTTGACAGGCTGCGCGGCAGATCGAGCGGTGCCCCGGTGCCGCAGCCGCAGCACCCGCACCGAGTGCGCCCGACACACCCCCTAAGGATGTGGCCCCGTGACCTTCAAGGCTGAGTACATCTGGATCGACGGCACCGAGCCGACGGCCAAGCTCCGTTCGAAGACGAAGATCATCACGGGTGCCTTCGGCGGTCTCGGCACGCTGCCCGTCTGGGGCTTCGACGGCTCCTCCACCAACCAGGCCGAGGGCCACGCCTCGGACCGTGTGCTCCGGCCGGTCTTCAGCTGTCCGGACCCGATCCGCGGCGGCGACGACATCCTCGTCCTGTGCGACGTCCTCGACACCGACATGACCCCGCACCGGTCCAACACGCGGGCCCCGCTCGCCGAGGTCGCCGAGCGGTTCGCCGCGCAGGAGCCGATCTTCGGCATCGAGCAGGAGTACACCTTCTTCGAGGGCTCCCGCCCGCTGGGCTTCCCCGAGAACGGCTTCCCGGCCCCCCAGGGCGGCTACTACTGCGGTGTCGGCGCCGACGAGATCTTCGGCCGGGACGTCGTCGAGGCCCACCTGGACAACTGCCTGAAGGCGGGGCTCGCCATCTCCGGCATCAACGCCGAGGTCATGCCCGGCCAGTGGGAGTTCCAGGTCGGCCCGGTCTCCCCGCTGGAGGTCTCCGACCACCTGTGGGTGGCCCGCTGGCTGCTGTACCGCACCGCCGAGGACTTCGGCGTCTCGGCGACGCTGGACCCCAAGCCGGTGAAGGGCGACTGGAACGGGGCGGGCGCGCACACCAACTTCTCCACGAAGGCGATGCGCGAGGGCTACGACGCGATCATCACCGCGTGCGAGTCGCTCGGCGAGGGCTCCAAGCCGCTCGACCACGTCAAGAACTACGGCGCCGGCATCGACGAGCGGCTGACCGGCCTGCACGAGACCGCCCCGTGGGACAAGTACACCTACGGCGTCTCCGACCGCGGCGCCTCGGTGCGCATCCCGTGGCAGGTCGAGAAGGACCGCAAGGGCTACATCGAGGACCGCCGCCCGAACGCCAACGTCGACCCGTACGTGGTGACCCGCCTGCTGGTGGACACCTGCTGCTCCGCCCTGGAGAAGGCCGGCCAGGTCTGATCCGCACCGCTTCCCCGCAGGGGCGCCCGCCACGACGGCGGGCGCCCCTGTGGCGTGCCCGGCCGGCCGGCGCGGCGTCAACCGCGTGTCCGGGCAGGCGTCCAAGAGGTGAGAGGAGGCTCCTGCCGGGCGCCCGCGTCTGCTTCAATGGGCCCATGGCCAGCTTCGAGAACCGCATCGCGACGGGTCGCCATGACCTGGAGCCGTTCTGGCCGTCCCGTCAGCACCACGACTTCGACCGGGTGTGTTGCCGCGTGCCTGACGCGCGGGCCCTCTGAAGCCGTACCCCGGCCTCCGGCCAGCGCGGAACGACGTACGTCCCCGGCGCGCCCGACCACGAGTCGCGGCCGCCGCACCTCCCGACGAACTCCTCGCGCGAAAGAGCTGACCTCTCATGGCGACCCCTGGTTCCCTCTCCCCCACCGCCCTGACCGCCACCGCCCAGGCCCCGGCACACCCCGCACGCCACCGGCTGCGGGCCGTCGACCGGGACGAGGTCGTCGACGTGGCCGACCTGCTGCCGCCCGGCGCCACCTGGCTGCCCGCCCCCGAGCACACCCTGCCCGCGCTGCCCGGCCGGCCGCCCATGGTCGGCTACCTGGTGCTGGTCCCGGCCGACCAGCGGCTGCCGTTCCCGCCGGTCGCGGTGCCGGACGCGGCCGCGCCGGACGGCCGCGCCGGCGCCCAGGGGGACGCCGGCCCGCTGGTGCGGATCGACGCCGTGCGGCGCACCGCGAGCGTCGACGGCACCGAACTCGACCTCACCTACCTGGAGTTCGAACTGCTCGCCCACCTGGTGGCGCACCCGCACCGGGTGCACACCCGGGACCAGCTGGTCACCACGGTGTGGGGCTACGGCCACGTGGGCGACGGCCGCACCGTCGACGTCCACATCGCCCGGCTGCGCCGCAAGCTGGGCGTCCAGCACCGCGGGTCGATCCAGACGGTGCGCCGGGTCGGCTACAAGTACACCCCGCCGACCGGGCGTTGAACCGCCACGTCTGCCCTCGGCAGACGGGCCTTCCCTCCCCGGGCCGCACCCGGCACGCTTCCCGGCATGAGACTTCTGGTGCTGGGCGGTACGGAGTTCGTGGGACGGTCCGTCGTGGAGGCGGCGCTGGACCGCGGCTGGGAGGTGACCGTCCTCCACCGGGGCCGGCACGAACCCCCGGCCGGGGTGCGGTCGCTGCGCGGCGACCGCACCGCTGCCGGCGGGCTCGCCGCGCTCGCCGGGACCGGTGACACCTGGGACGCGGTGGTCGACACCTGGTCGGCCGCGCCGCGCGCGGTGCGGGACGCGGCCCGGCTGCTGCGCGGCCGGGCCGGGCGGTACGTGTACGTCTCCAGCCGGTCCGTGTACGCCTGGCCCTGGCCCGCGCGGGCCGCCGAGGACGCCCGGCTGGTCGAGGGCGCCTCGGCCGGCGCCGGCCCGACGGACTACGCCCGGGACAAGCGGGGCGGCGAGCTCGCGGCCGTGGAGTCCTTCGGCACGGACGGCTCCCTGCTGGTCCGGGCCGGGCTGATCCTCGGCCCGTACGAGAACGTCGGCCGGCTGCCCTGGTGGCTGACCCGGATCGCCCGCGGCGGCCCGGTCCTGGCACCCGGACCGCGCGACCTTGCCGTCCAGTTCATCGACGCGCGCGACCTCGCGGACTGGCTCCTCGGGGCGGTACGGCAGGAACTGAGCGGGCCGTACGACCTGATCGGGCCGCCCGGCCACACCACCATGGGCGAACTGCTGGACACATGTGTCCGGATCACCGGCGCGGACGCGGAGCTGCGCTGGACCGACCCGCGGGTGATCCTGGACGCCGGTGTGGAGCCGTGGACCCACCTGCCGGTGTGGGTGCCGCCGGACGACGAGCTGTACGCGCCGGTCCACCGCACGGACGTGTCACGGGCGCTGGCCACGGGGCTGGTGTGCCGCCCGGCCGCCGAGACCGTCGCGGACACCTGGGAGTGGCTCACCCGGATCGGCGGCGCGGCCCCGCAGCGGCCGGACCGCGCGGGCGTGGGCCTGGCCCCCGAGGTGGAGGCGAAGCTGCTCGCGGCGGCCGGGGGTGTACCTGGCACCACCTCCCAGGAGGGGGCTCCGGGCCAGTGAACCCGGGGCCGGGGTCGGCCAGACTGGCCCCATGAACACCGACACGAAGAGCGACGTCGTCCGCGACCGTATACGGGAGGTCGTGCTCGCCGCCGTACGGGGACTCGTGCTCGCACTGGTCATGCTGCCGCTGTCCATCCTCTGTCTCGTCCTCAGCCTGGTGTCCATCGCGTTCGTCCCGCTCGGCCTCGGCATCCTCACGACCCCCGCGGTCCTGGACGGCGTCCGGCGGTTCGCGGACGTACGGCGGCGGCTCTCGCAGGAGTGGTGCGGGATGCCGATCCGGTCGTCGTACCGGCCGGTCCCCGAGGACGCCAGCCCCTGGACCCGTACCGTCGTGCTGCTGTCCGACCCCGCGACCTGGCGGGACCTGCGCTGGCTGGCCGTCGACATGACGGCCGGGTACGTCACCGCGCTGCTCCCGGCCGTCCTGCTCTTCTACCCCTTCGAGGGCTTCGCGGTGGCCGCCGGTCTGTGGCGGGTGCTCGCGGACGGCCACACCTACTGGTACGGCTTCGTGCCGGTCACCGACCAGCCCTCCGCGCTCGGCGCGGCCGCCACCGCCGTGGTGCTCCTCCTCGCCGCCTACCGCCTCACCCCACGGCTGCTGACCGCGCACTTCCGGCTCACCCGGGCCCTGCTGGGCGGTGGCCGGGAGGAACTCACCGAGCGGGTGCGGGTGCTGACCGAGACCCGGCGCGACGCGGTGGACACGTCCGCCGCCGAGCTGCGCCGGATCGAGCGGGACCTGCACGACGGCGCGCAGGCCCGGCTGGTCGCGATGGGCATGGACCTCGGGACGATCGAGATGCTGCTCGACAAGGACCCGGCGCAGGCCAGGCGGCTGCTCTCGCAGGCCCGCCGCAACTCCGTCGAGGCCCTGGAGGAACTGCGCGACCTGGTCCGCGGCATCCACCCGCCGGTGCTGGCCGAGCGGGGCCTCGGGGACGCGGTGCGGGCGCTGGCGCTGCGGCTGCCGGTGCCGACGGAGGTCACCGTGGAGCTGTCCGGCCGTGCGGACGCCCCGGTGGAGTCGGCCGCCTACTTCGCGGTGAGCGAGGTGCTCACCAACGCCGTCAAGCACTCGGGCGCCGACCGGATCTGGGCCGACCTGCTGCACGCGGACGGCATGCTGCGGGTCACCGTGACCGACAACGGCAGGGGCGGGGCGACGGTCGCGGCCGGAACCGGGCTCGCCGGGATCGAGCGGCGGCTCGGTACATTCGACGGCGTCCTGGCCGTCAGCAGTCCCGCGGGCGGCCCCACCCTGGTGACCATGGAGATTCCGTGCGCGTTGTCCTAGCCGAGGACCTGTTCCTGCTGCGTGACGGGCTGGTCCGGATGCTGGAGGCCTACGGCTTCGAGATCGTGGCGGCCGTCGAGTCCGGACCCGAACTCGACGCGGCGCTGGCACGGTCGCGGCCGGACGTCGCGGTGGTCGACGTGCGGCTGCCGCCCACGCACACCGACGAGGGGCTGCAGTGCGCCCTGCGGGCCCGGCGGGCGCGGCCGGGTCTGCCGGTGCTGGTGCTCTCCCAGCACGTGGAGCAGCTGTACGCGCGCGAGTTGCTGGCCGACGGCAGCGGCGGGGTGGGCTACCTGCTGAAGGACCGGGTGTTCGACGCCGACCAGTTCGTGGACGCGGTACGGCGGGTGGCCGCGGGCGGCACGGCGATGGACCCGCAGGTGATCCAGCAGCTGCTGTCGCGCCGGGCCGGCGACGGCCGGCCGCTCGACGGGCTCACCCCGCGGGAGCGCGAGGTGCTGGAGCTGATGGCGCAGGGCCGGTCCAACGCGGCGATCGCCGGCCAGCTGGTGGTGACGGAACGGGCCATCGCCAAACACACCTCCAACATCTTCGCCAAACTGGGCCTGGAGGTGTCGGACGATGACAACCGGCGCGTTCTGGCGGTGCTCGCCCATCTGGACCGCGACCGCTGAAACGGCCGGACTTTTTCATGAACTTCCGCTGCTCAGGAGCCTGTTGGGGCCACCGTGACGCAGTGGGTCCGTGATGAATTCGTGGGACCGGTGAACACCCCGCAAGCGGCGTCCGTATGGAAGGACGCCGCTTCACTCCTGTCGGGCGCCTCGATGCTGCCCCGCAAGGAAGTCAGAGGAGTTCCATGGGACGCAACACACGAAAACGCCGTACGCCGCTGGCCACCAAGGCCATAGCCGCATCGGCGGCCCTAGCGCTCGGTGGGGGCGGGCTGATCTGGGCGAACTTCTACGCCTCGGCGCACGAGTCGAACCACCAGACGTGGGGAGGCAACCAGACCAAGGCAGCGACGGCGCAGGTCGCCACGATCTCCTGCCCGGACGTGGGCCAGAAGCTCACCAACGTGCCGAACCAGGCCCGTAACGAGGTCGCCGGTGAGCTGGCCAACCTCGACCGGCAGATCACCGACGCCTACCAGCGTCTGGCGACCACGCGGGACGCCCAGGCCCAGGACGCGAGTTTCGTTCAGAACTCCATCCTGCAACCGCTGAAGGACCGGCGGGCGGCGATCCTCGACCGGATCAAGCTGGAGATCACCCGCGTCGGCGGCACCGTGCCCGGCGATCTGAGCGTCCTCGCCTCCTGCACGGCGCAGAACGCCAACCAGACCACCGCCGGCGGGCAGCAGCAGAACAACACCGGCGGCCAGCAGCAGGGCGGCCAGCAGCAGAACAACGGTGGCCAGCAGCAGAACAACACCGGTGGCCAGCAGCAGGGCGGCGCCGGCGGCCAGCAGCAGGGCAACGCCGGACAGCAGCAGAACGTCGGCGGGCAGGCCGGCAACGGCCCGGTGGCGGCGGACTTCGTCGACATCACCAAGGTCCAGCCGAACGTGCCGGCCAAGCCGCGCCGCAACGGCAACGCGTCGACCGGCACGTTCACCACGCGGTGCGGGGTGAACGCCAACAAGAACCACAACACCGACAACGTGATCGTGGCGCCCGGCGTGACCAACGGCGCGCACCACCTGCACGACTACGTCGGCAACCAGAAGGTCAACGCGTTCTCCAGCAACCAGACGTTCCTGCAGGGCGGCACCAGCTGCCAGAACAGCAGCGACCTGTCCTCGTACTACTGGCCCGTGGTCCGCGTCCAGGACGGCTCGCAGGACTTCGACCAGAACAAGGACGGCGGCGGCAAGGAGGGCAACGTCGGCAAGATCCTGACGCCGGTCTCGGCGCAGATCAAGTACGTCGGCAGCCCGACCTCAAAGGTCGTCGCGATGCCGCAGTTCCTGCGCATCATCACCGGTGACGCCAAGACCACCACCAACGGTCTGGCGAACGCCAACGCGCACTGGAGCTGCACCGGCTTCGAGAACAAGGTCCAGCTGACCACGCAGTACCCGGTCTGCCCGCAGGGCAGCAAGGTGGTGCGGACGTTCGCCTTCCAGAGCTGCTGGGACGGGCAGAACGTGGACAGCGCCAACCACCGCACGCACGTGGCCTTCGCGGATGCCAACGGGAACTGCCAGAACGGCTTCAAGGCGATCCCGCAGCTGACGATGCGCCTGGTCTACAACATCACCCCGCCGGTCCTGCAGAACGGCCAGGTGAAGAACGCCTACGCGGTGGACGGCTTCCCGGAGCAGCTCCACAAGCCGGCCACGGACCACGACGACTTCATCAGCGTCACGAAGAACGGCCTGGCGAACCGGATCGCGAACTGCGTCAACCGCGGCCAGAACTGCGCCTGACCGGTCGCACGAGCCGGACGGCCGGACCAGCCGGACGGTCGGTCGCCGACGAGGAGGAACGAAGCGGGCGGTGGGAGTCCCCACCGCCCGCTTCCGTGTCCGCCGTCGGGCTCAGCCCTGGTGGGCGTGGTGGTTCGTACCGATCTCCACGTCGCCGCCGAGCGTGCCGCGCAGCGCCTTGACGACCCCGTCGTCACCGACGGCGACCCACTTGCGGCCGACGAGGTAGTACCCGCCGTAGTCCTTCGCGTCGTTGATCCACTCGCGCTGGCCGCGGTCGGTGGCGAACGTGGCGAGGATGAACCTGCCGTCGGTGTTCCGGCAGATGGCCTGGCGGATCTCGTCGGCGTCGGTCTGCATGTTCGGCTTGCACTTCACCTCGGCGGCCAGGCTCTCCAGACTGCCCGTGGCGGTGGGCGGCACCGGCTTGCTGTCCCCGCCCGCGCCACAGCCCGCCAGCGTCAGCGCCGCCGCGGCGCCGATCATCAGTCGCGTCAACCTCATCCGATCCTCCGGTCCCGGTGGGCCAAGCATGCCCCAGTCCCCTCGGATACGGCTCCCGCGCACGGTGTGCTCAAATGCGGTGACCGGGCGCGTACGGATGTGCGAGGGTGGCCCGGTGAACCAGGACTGGGAAGACCGCGTGACCGCCGCTTGGGCCACCTTCGACGACTACCCGGAGGAGCGCGCCCACGAGTTCCGCGCGGTGATCGACGAGTTGGCCGCCGAACTCCCGGACGGCAGCCCGCTCGCCCCCTTCGAGCGGGCCTGCGCCTGGGACTCGACCGGGCACTCGGACCGGGCGGTGCCGCTGTACCGGGAGGCACTGGCGGGCGGCCTGAGCGAGGTCAGCGGGTACAAGGGGCGGCGGGCCAAGATCCAGCTCTCCAGCTCGCTGCGGAACATCGGCGAGGCGGAGCAGGGCGTGAAGCTGCTCACCCCGGAACTCGACGCGTCCTCGGACGAGTTGGACGACGCCGTGCGGGCCTGCCTGGCCCTGTGCCTGTCCAGCCTGGGCCGCGACCGCGAGGGGCTGTCCCTGGTGCTCGGCGCCCTCGCCCCGCATCTGCCGCGCTACCAGCGGTCGATGGCCAACTACGCGCGCGCCCTCGTGGAGCCGGCGGACTGAACCGCCCGGGGTCACCCGCCCGGCGGTGACCAACCAACGCCTCGCTCGTTCACCCCGATGTGCAGTCACAGGATGTAGCCCAGCGTCACGCACCCGCCTCCTCCGGCGCCACCGGCCCGGTCGTCGACGTCGAGCAGGCCGAGGCCGCGCTCGTCGAGCACTACCCCCGGCTGGTCCGGCTCGCCTACCTGGTCCTGCCACCCGGCCTCGGCCGCGGCCGCAGGGTGCTGACGGCACACGCCCTCGCCCAGCGCGCGCTTCCCCGCGGCCGCAAGCAGACGTCCGTGATCCCGGCCCAGTCCACGGGCCGGGAGGGCGACCCCGGGTACGCGTTCGTCCGCCTCCGGGTCCTGCGCACCGCGCTCGGCGCGTCCGGCACCCGCAAGGGCCGGCCGCGGCTCGCGCACCGGCCGCCGCTGCTGCCCCAGGTGTGGGGCCTCAGGCTGTTCCCGCGCTCCGGCGGGGCCGACGAACTCGCCTTGGACCAGCGGCTGTCCGCCCTGTCCGGACCGGCCAGGGCCGCGTACGTGCTGCGCGGTCTGGAGAAGCTGCCCGACGCCGACGTGCGCCGGATCCTGAAGTCCGCCGGGGTGCAGCACCCCGAGTCCGCGCTGGCGGAGGCCAACGGGGTGCCCGCGCAGGACGCGTTGCTCACCTCCCCCGAGTTCGACCCCTGCTCGCTGCAGGCCCGCCCCACCGACCTGATGCGGCGCCGCCAGCACACCAAGGCCGTGCTCGCCGCGGCGGCCGCGCTCGCGGTGTGCGGGGCGCTGGTGGCCATGCCGGGCGGCGGCTGGGGACCCGACGGCGCCGCCGCGCCCGTGTACGCGGAGAACCCGGCGGCCGAGGCGGCCCTCGACCCGGGCAAGCTGCTCAGGGCCGCGCCCACCGCCTGGCGGTCCTCCGACCGCACCGACTTCTCGGTGTGGCCCGCGCGCGGCCCGCTCACCGGGGACAAGGCGCTGCTGCGCCGCGCCCTCGCCGTCTGGGCCCGCCCCGGGGAGACGGTCCGGGTCTCGGCCACCCCCGGCACCCAGACCGGCGGCCCGGCCGGCCCGCCCCAGCTGCTGTACGCGGGCGTGGTGGACACCGCGCGTGTGGTGATCCTCTACGACGGTCTGCGCGTGGCGCGGTACGCCGAGCCGACGGAGGGCGCGACGGGCGCGGCCCTCGACTTCGCCCGGGTCGACGGCGCGACCGGCGCCGAGGCGAGCGCGCTGGTGCTGGGCCGTGCGGACGGCAACGTCCGCTATCTGACCGCGCCCTGGGTGAAGCAGGCCGCCGAGCGGGACCTGATGAAGCCGGACGCGGCCGCGACCCCGCTGACCCTCACCGACGGCGTGACCACCCCGCTGGCCAGTCCCGCCCTGCAGCCCGGCGGCTGCACCTCGTGGAACGTGCTCCAGGTGACGGACGCCTCCGGCACCCGGCTCGCCACGGACCTGGGGGAGCTGGTCCCGGCCCATCTCACGGCCGGGCGTCCGGGCGCGGCCACGGAGGCGAGCGGCGCGGACGGGCTGCGCGCCTGGGCGCCGTTCGCCTGTTCGCTGTCCACGGAGCGCTCCGCCGGTGTGCGCAGCGTCAACGCCTGGGGGTTCGCGAACCAGACCCTGCCCGACGCGGGCGGTGCCGGTCAGTGGGTGTGCACCCGGGCCGAGACCTGGCGCGGTGACGGCACGATCGCGCTGGCCCAGTTCCGGACGCCGGGCGGACCGGCCGGGGCGGTGGTGGCGAAGGGTACGGACGTCGCGGACTGCGGTCCACGTGGGCCGCACGTGCTGGCCGGTGTGCTGTGGAAGTCGGGGACCGGCGCCTGGTACCTGCTGGCGGCGGGCGGCCCGGACACGGCGTCGATCCGCGCGGCCGGCGGGGTCACGGCGTCCGGCCGGGGCGCGCTGCTGGCGGTGCGGGCGACGAAGGGTGCGCGGGCCGGTCTGAAGGGCACGCTGGCGGACGGCCGGGAGATCACCGGACTGCGCTAGTTGACATCGGCGTCAACAAGGTGCCGCCAAGGGGTTCTCAGGCGGTCTACCCGTCAGTACATTGACGCCATGTCCAATAAGCAGGCCCGGCCGGTGGAGTCCGAGCGCATCCCGCTCAAGGCCCGCAACGTGTCCTTCTCCTGGCAGGACACCCCGCTGCACTGGGTGCCCGGCGACCCGTTCACCACGCACACCATCAACGTGCTGCACCTGCTGCTGCCCGCCGGTGAGCGGTGGTTCGTGCATGTGTACAAGCAGGTGCTGCCGCTCATCCGGGACGAGCGCCTGCGTGCGGACGTCCTCGGGTTCATCGGGCAGGAGGCCATGCACTCCCAGGCGCACGACGAGGTCCTGCCGCACCTGAGGGAGCAGGGGCTCGACCCGACGCCGTACACCGCGCAGGTCGACTGGTTCTTCGAGAAGCTGCTCGGCGACCGCACCCTGCCGCCGGGCCGGGCCCGCCGCTGGTGGCTGCTGGAGCGGGTGGCGCTCATCGCGGCCATCGAGCACTACACCGCCTTCCTCGGCGACTGGGTGCTCAACGCGACCGAGCTGGACCGGCGCGGGGCCGACCCGACCATGCTGGACCTGCTGCGCTGGCACGGCGCCGAGGAGGTCGAGCACCGCTCGGTCGCCTTCGACCTGTTCCTGCACGTCGACGGCGACTACGGGCGCCGGGTGCGCACGTGGGCCGCGGCGTTCTCGGCGCTGGTGTTCCTGTGGCAGCGCGGCATCCGCTTCTTCATGGCGAACGACCCGGCCACGACCGGACAGAAGCCGTCCCTGGCCGGCTTCCACCGGCGCGGCCGGCAGGGCACCCTGCCCGCCACCGGGGACATGCTGAGGTCCATCCCGCGCTACCTCAGCCGCGGTTACCACCCCTCCCACGAGTGCTCGACCGCCCAGGCCGTCGCCTATCTGGCCGCCTCCCCCGCAGCACTGGCCGCGGAGAAGGCGCAGCGGGCCGCCGAGGGGGCCGCGTGATGCCGAAGCCGCGCACCCTGGTCCTGCTCGCGGGCGCCGCCCTGCTGACCCGGCGCGCCCTGCGCCACCGGGTGCGGCGCTCCCCGCTGTGGCCGCTGCCCGCCCTTGACCCGCCGGTCTCCGGCCGGCCGCGCTCGCGGACGCGGCTGCTGCTCACCTCCCACGAGACGATCGCCGACGGGGTCGTACGGCTCCGTCTGGAGGGGGCCGGGCTGCGGGGCTGGGAGCCGGGGGCGCACCTCGACCTGGTGCTGCCGTCGGGCCTGGTGCGGCAGTACTCGCTGTGCGGGGACCCCGGGGACACCTCGTCGTACACCGTCGCCGCGCGGCTGGTCGAGGACGGCCGGGGCGGCTCCCGCGAGGTGCACGAACAGCTCACGGAGGGCATGGAGCTCGAGGTGCGCGGCCCGCGCAACCGCTTCCCGCTCGTCGCGGCGCCGTCGTACGTCTTCGTGGCCGGCGGGATCGGGATCACGCCGATCCTGCCCATGCTGCGGGCGCTGCCGGACGGCGCCGAGTGGCGGCTGCTGTACGGCGGGCGGTCCCGGGCGTCGATGCCGTTCCTGACGGAGGTGCGCGAGCTGGCCGGGGACCGGCTGACGGTGGTGGCCGAGGACGAGGACGGACGCCCCGGCCTCGCGGCCCTGTTCGCGGACGTGGCCGAGGGCACGGCCGTGTACTGCTGTGGTCCGGAGGGCCTGATGGCCGCGGTCGAGGAGGCACTGCCGACGGGTGCCACGCTGCACCTGGAACGTTTTGCGCCACGGGCCGGTGCCGGCGGGGAGACGGAGTTCGAGCTGGAACTGCGGCGCAGCGGGCGCACCTTGACGGTTCCGGCGGACTCCACGGTGCTGGCCGCCGTGCGCGACGCGCTGCCGGACACCGCCTACTCCTGCGGGCAGGGTTTCTGCGGGACCTGCCAACAGCGGGTGCTGGAGGGGGAGATCGACCACCGGGACGAGCTGCTGACGGACGCCGAGCGGGGCGATTCGATGCTGATCTGCGTCTCCCGGTCCCGGAGCGATCGGCTGGTGCTCGACATGTGATCACGAGCGGCCGGATTCGATCGGTAAGGTGTTCGCATGAGTACCGGGGTTCGCCGCAGGATGGGCGTCGAGGAGCGGCGGCAGCAGCTGATCGGCGTCGCGCTCGACCTGTTCAGCCGACGCTCGCCCGACGAGGTCTCCATCGACGAGATAGCCTCGGCCGCGGGCATCTCGCGGCCGCTGGTGTACCACTACTTCCCCGGAAAACTCAGCCTGTACGAAGCCGCGTTGAAGCGCGCCTCGGAGGACCTCGCGAGCCGGTTCGAGGAGCCCCACGAGGGTCCGCTGGGGGCCCGGCTGCTGCGCGTGATGCGCCGCTTCTTCGACTTCGTCGACGACCACGGGCCCGGCTTCTCGGCGCTCATGCGCGGCGGCCCGGCCGTGCCCGCGGACGGGGTCGGCTCGAAGGAGCACACCTCGGCGACCAACGCCCTCATCGACTCCGTGCGCCAGGCCGCCTACGACCAGATCCTGTCGCACCTGAACGTGACCGACGCGTCCCCGCGTCTGGAGCTGGTGATCCGCACCTGGATCTCGCTCGCCGAGTCCACGGCGCTGATCTGGCTGGACGGCCGGCGCATCCCGCGGTCCGACCTGGAACGGCAGCTGGTGCACGACTTCGCCGCGCTGGCCGCGGTCAGCGCGGCCTACGACCCGGACATGGCCGCGCTGGTGCGGGCCATGGTCGAGGACGAGCCGGCCGACGGCCCCTTCGCGGAGCTCGCCGGCCGGCTGATCACTCTGGCGTCCTGACCCCGGGGCCGGACCGTCCGCCGTCCTACCGCTCGAACTTCCGGTAGGACGGGTCGAGGTCGCGGACCTCGGCGGAGGCGTGCAGGGTGATTCCGTCCCGCGGCGCCACATGCGTGCGGAGCAGCTCCAGCACGGCCTCCGTCAGCGCCGCCTTGGTCTCCTCGCTCCGCCCGGCGAGGAGACCGATGGTCACGTGCACGATCGCGTGCGACTGATCCATCTCTTCGTACCCATAGGCGGCGTAGGCCTCCCGGAACAGCGTCTTGCACGCCTCCGGGCGGGCCGCCGCGATCTCGACGACCGCCTCGTGCAGCGCCCGCGCGAAGCCGTCCGCGTCGAGGCTGTCCGAGTCGTCCAGCACGGCGGTGTAGTCGACGGTGATCTGCGGCATGGGTACTCCTGTTCTACGGCGTCGGGCCGACCCTACTTCGCCGCCCGGGTGAACACCGCCACGGACCGCGCCGGGACGGTGAACGTGCCCGAGCCGGCCGCGTAGGACGAGGTCCTCACCACCGTGTCCGCGCCGGCCGCCTGCACGGGGTGCAGCCGGTAGTGCGCTCCGGCCAGGGCGGCGATCTTCTGCTCCTGCCGCTCCGGGGTGGCGTTGAAGACCACGACCAGGTCACCGAGGCGCATGGTGATCACGCCGGGCGTCTCGCCCTTGCCCGACAGCGGGAAGGACAGCCGGTCCTGCACCTGCGTGGCGGTGCCGAGGGAGAAGGCCTTCTCGCTCGTGCGGATGCGCAGCAGATCCTGGTAGGCGGCGGAGGCGCCGGTGATCTGGGGGCAGCCCACCTTGACCGCGCCGAGCAGCGGCCTGGCGTAGTCCCACTTGGCCTGGTTGTCGGCCGCCATGGGCAGTCCGCGCCCGAAGCCGTTGCCGTCGGCGCAGTTCCAGTGGATGGCGTTGAACCAGTCGCCGCTGTCGAAGGAGTTGCGGTCCAGCGACTTGGAGCGCAGCAGGTCGGTGCCCGCCTGGGAGAGCGCCGGACCCTGCGAGAGGGCGGCCGTGGCCATCGCCAGGACCTGCATACGGGCCCGGTCGGACGCGGAGGTGTCCTTGGGGAGCTTGTAGGTCAGGGCGTCGAACAGCGACTCGTTGTCGTGCGCGTCCACGTAGGCGAGGGCGTCGCCGGGCGCGGCCGCGTAGCCGGCCGGGGCGCCGTTGTAGTCGACCTCGGCGCCGGTGACCTCCTTGCCGTCCGTGTCGGTGAAGTGGTACTTGGCGAGGTTTCCGGTCAGCCCGATCTTGATCAGGTCCTGGTAGTGCAGCAGCCGGGCCTTCTGCTCCTCCTTGGTGCCGTTGGCGGTGGAGGAGTTGGGGTCGGTGTACAGACCGGAGGCGAAGCCCTGGACGCCGGGGTCGGAGTCGAAGGGGCTGCCGCCGCGCACGGCGTCGCGGGCCCGGTCGGAGAAGGTGGCGATGCCGGTGCCGGCCATGTGGGCCTGCGTGGCCTGCACGAACCGGGCGTCGTTCGCGACCTCTCCGAAGTTCCAGCCCTCGCCGTACAGGATGATCTTCTTGCCGTCGACGCCGTCCTTCTTCAGGGTCAGCGCGTCCAGGGCCTTGCGGACGGCCAGGATGTTGGCCTTCGGGTGGTGGCCCATGAGGTCGAAGCGGAAGCCGTCGACCTTGTACTCCCTGGCCCAGGTGACGATCGAGTCCACGACCAGCTTGCCCATCATCGCGTTCTCGGGCGCGGTGTTGGAGCAGCAGGTGCTGTTGGCCACCGAGCCGTCGGCGAGCAGCCGCTGGTAGTAGCCGGGCACGATCCGGTCGAGCACCGAGGTGCCGGCCTGGCCGCTGGCCGCCGTGTGGTTGTAGACGACGTCCATGACGACCCTGAGGCCGTCGCCGTTCAGCGCCTGCACCATCCTGCGGAACTGGACGGTACGGGCGGTGCCGTCCGGGTCACTGGCGTAGGAGCCCTCGGGGACCGTGTAGTGGTACGGGTCGTAGCCCCAGTTGTAGGCGTCCTTCGCGGCGGCCTTGCCCACGCACTCCTGCTGCTTGTCGGAGTCGGCCGGGTAGGAGGCCAGGTCGCAGTCGGGGGTGGCCTGGTCGGCCTTCTTCTCGGGGATGGTGGCGATGTCGAAGGCCGGCAGCAGGTGCACGTAGGAGGTGCCGGCCTTGGCCAGCGCCCGCAGGTGCCTGGAGCCGTCGCTGTTCTTGTCGGTGAAGGCCAGGTAGGTGCCCTGGTCCTTGGCCGGGACGGTCTTGTCGGCGACCGAGAAGTCGCGGATGTGCAGCTCCTGGATCTGCGCGTCCTTCAGCGGTACGGCCTTGGGCTTGCTCAGGGCCGCCCAGCCGCTCGGGGAGAGCTTCTTGTCGTTCAGGTCGACGACGAGGCTGCGCGCCGAGTTCGCGGTCAGGGCGACCGAGTAGGGGTCGGTGACCTTGTTGGTGACCACCTTGCGGACGCTGGGCGCCCAGACCTTCACGACGTACCGGTAGGGCTTGCCCTTCCAGGAGGCCGGGCCGGTGACGGACCAGACGCCGGTGGTGTCGTTCCGGCGCATCTTCACGGACGTGCCGTCGAGGTCGAGGTGGACGCTCTGCGCGGTCGGCGCCCAGACGGCGAGGGTCGGCCTGCCGGCGTGGAAGGTCGGCCCGAGGGCGGCCTTCGTCGCACCGGGGTACAGGTCGTCGAGCACGCCGGCGATCTGCACGCCGGTCGCGGCCAGGACGGCGCCGTTCGCGGCCCGCTGGGTGGCGACGAGCTGCCCGGCGAGGGCGCCGCGCACCCGGTCCCGGTCGCGGGGGTCGACGGACCAGGCGGTGTAGTCCTTCAGGTGCGGGAACTTCGCCTTCTGGGCGTCGGTCAGGGTGGTCTTGGTCAGTCGCAGCCAGCGCTCGTCGTCGCTGGTCAGCGCGCCGTCCTTGACGGTGATCGAGCCGTCGCGGGAGGAGAGGAGCTGGGTGGAGGCGGCGCCGTCGGCGCCGTTCCAGGCGACGGTGTTCCGGTCGATCCAGATCGCCTTGGAGGTGGTCAGGTCGAGTGCAGCCGCGCTGCCCGCGGGCTGCGGCAGCAGGTACTTCTCCTGGCCGTTCAACAGCCACACCTCGTGGCCGTTCGACTTGAGGTCGAGGGACTGGTCGGTGGGCAGGTCCTTGTCGTCGCCCTTGTGGATGATGTAGCTGAGACTGGTGGCACCCGCGCTGAGCGGCACCTCGAAGACCGCGCCATAGGCGTCAGTCTTCACCGGCTTCAGCGGGTTCGACCAGTCGGTGGGGTTCGCGGCGCCGGTCCAGACGTGCAGGCCCCAGCCGTCGTAGTTCCCGTCGGCGCGGTGGTAGTGGACGACCGCCTTGGTCTCGTCCTGCGCCGGGTAGTCGGGCTTCTTGGTCAGGACGTCGGCCTTGCCCTGTTCGAGCCACACCTCGCCGGTCTTGGTGACGTCGATGCTCCGGTCGGCGGAGACGTCCTTGTTGCCGTCCTTGTCGATGACCAGGAAGCCGACGTTCGAGGCGCCGGACTTGAGCTTGACGTAGGCGAAGGCGCCGTAGGCGTCCCGGCCCACGAAGGGGTGGCTGGCGGGCCAGTTCGTGGCCTCGCCGTCGGCGATGTCGCCCCAGGCGTACAGGCCCCAGTTGTCGTAGTCGCCGTCGGTGCGCTTGTAGTGGACGACCGCGTAGTCGCGGGAGGAGGCGGTGGGGACCTCGGGGGCGGGCGTGGTGCCGGTGGTGCTGGTGGCCGTGGCGCTCGCGGTGTGTCCGGCGGAGTCGACGACGACGGCCTTGTAGCGCAGGGCGGTGCCGGCCTTCACGTCCTTGCCGATGGTCTGGGTGACCCGGTACGGGGCGTGGTCGGCGGAGCCGAGGGTGCGCCAGGCGCCGTTGCCGACCTGGGCGGCGAAGACGACCCGGTCGAGTTGGCCTCCGTCTACGTCGGCGGAGAGCTCGACGGTGCCGGTGGCGCCGGCGTCCGGGGCCTTCAGCGTGAGGGACGGCTTGGCGGTGGGCTCGGCGAGGGGGCCGGCGGCCTTGAGGACGACGGCGGAGCCGGCCGGGACGGTGACCGTGACCTTGCGGTCGGCGTCGGAGTCCGCCGTGGCGTGCGTGCCGTAGATCCCGCGGTACGTCATGCCCGCGGAGCCGGTCGTGAAGGTGGCGGTCTTCGCCTCGTCGGCGTTGTTGAGGGCGACGACGTACTCGGTGCCGGAGCGTGCGTCCGTACGGGTGAAGGCGTAGACACCGGCGCCGTCGGCCGCGTACCGCTCGGTCTGCACGCCGTCGGTGAGCGCCGGGTTGTTCCTCCGGAGCTTGGCGAGGGCGGCGATGTCCTTGTAGAGCGGGGCGCCGCGGTCGTAGGCGTCGCTCGCGTGGGTGCGGTCGGTGCCGATCTCGTCGTCGTCGAGGTAGTCGGCGACCTTGGAGGCGAACATGGTCTGGCGGGCGTCCTTGTCGCCGCCGGCGCCGGTGAAGCCCTGCTCGTCGCCGTAGTAGACGACCGGGTTGCCGCGGCTGAGGAACATCAGCTCGTTGGCGAGCCTGTCCTTGCGCAGGATCTCGGTGTCGGTGGCCTTGGGGTTGTCCTGCTTCAGGAAGTACCCGATGCGGCCCATGTCGTGGTTGCCGAGGAAGGTGACCTGCTCGTACGCGTTGGCCTTGTCGGTCGTGTACTTGTAGTCGTCGCCGAAGACGCTCGCGAGCTTTTGCGCGCTGCCGCCCTGGGAGGCGTAGGAGCGGGCCGCGTCCTGGAAGGGGAAGTCGAGGGTGGCGTCGAGGCGGCCCTGGGTGACGTACGGGGAGGTGAGGGAGGTGTCGGCGGTGTAGACCTCGCCGAACATGAAGAAGTTCTTCCGCCCGTGCGCGGCCGCGTAGCGGTCGAGCGCGGTGGCCCACTGGGTCCAGAAGTCCATGTCGACGTGCTTGACGGTGTCGATGCGGAACCCGTCGACGCCGAAGTCCTTCACCCAGCGCTCGTAGATCTTCTCCATGCCGCTGACGACCTCGGGGCGCTCGGTCCACAGGTCGTCCAGGCCGGAGAAGTCGCCGTAGGTGGTGGACTCACCCGCGTAGGTGGAGTCGCCCCGGTTGTGGTACATCGTCGGGTCGTTGAGCCAGGCCGGGACCTTGGACCTGCTCGTGACCCGCGGGGTGCGCGGGAAGGAGTCCGCGTCGACGGCCGGGAACCTGCGGCGCCCGTCGGCGTAGTCGGCGTCGTCGAAGGGCCGGCCGTCCCTGGTCAGGTACGGGAAGGCGCCCTTGGAGAGGTAGTCGTACGCCTTCTCCTTGTAGTCCACGACGTCGGCGGTGTGGTTGGTGATGACGTCGAAGAAGACCTTCATGCCCCTGGCGTGCGCCTTGGCGATGAGGGTGCGGAGGTCCTCGTTGGTCCCGAAGTGCGGGTCGACCTGGGTGAAGTCGGTGATCCAGTAGCCGTGGTAGCCGGCCGAGGCGTTGGCGCCCGTGCCCTGCACCGGGCGGTTCTTGAAGATCGGCGCCATCCAGATGGCGGTGGTGCCGAGGTCCTTGATGTAGTCGAGGCGCTCGGTCAGGCCCTTGAGGTCGCCGCCCTGGTAGAAGCCCTTGTCGGTGGGGTCGTACCCGGTGCTCAGGCGTGAGCCGGTGAGTCCGCCGCGGTCGTTGGACCGGTCGCCGTTGGCGAAACGGTCCGGCATGACGAAGTAGAACTGCTCACGGGTGTCGTCGTGCCGCGCGGGCTGGGCCGCGAGGGCCGCGTCGGACGGCGGTGCGGGAGGGGTGGCGGCATGAGCCGTCAGTGGCTGGATCAGGGCGGCTGCGAGGGCGGCGGCGGTGACGGCCGCGGCCCTTCTCGCTCGGGGCGTACGGCGCCCCCGGGGCGCCGGCCATCTGGGTATCACAGGCGGTAACTCCTTGCGATTACGGCTCTCTTGGGTCCGACCCCAACGCCGCGGCACGGCTTCGGTGCCGGGCGCCCGCGCGACCGTACCGCTGCCGAAAGGTTTACAGCAAGAGGCTTGAAAGCAACGGAAAGATCTTTCATCCGACTTGCTGGATGCGCCGAGCGGGTGAAGAGTGGCTTGTGTGGCGATTGTCGGCCCGTAACGAACGAAGGGTCGCCCCCGGCGACTTCGGTCCGCACCTGGATACACCATGGCCAGACTCCCCCGGCGGCACATCCTGCACCTGTTCGGCGCGTCCGCAGTGGCGGCAGCCCTCGCGCTCCCCATGGCCGCAGCGGCGTCCACGTCTCCCCCTCCCTCACCCGGGCTGTCGACCCCGCCCTCTCCCGGCACATCGACGCAGGGCACCTCACCGGGCGAGTCCAGCCCGTCCTCGCCGGTACCGGACTCCTCGGCCACCGACACCAGCGGGACGTCGAGCCGGACCGGCACGACCGGGACGACGAACCCGACCGATACATCGAGTTCGGGCGGTACGTCGGACGAGTCGACCAGCACCACCGGGGGCGACACATCGGCTTCCCAGGCGCCGAAGCAACAGAAGAAGGCACTTGAAGAGGCAACGACGGGCCTGGATCAGGCGAAGAACGAGGCTCCGAAGGAGCTGGCCCCCAGTGTCGCGCAACTGACCGACACCCTCCACGCGGTGGGTGACCCGGGGACCTCGCCCCAGGACCGTGACGCAGCCATCGGGACCGCCCATGCGGTGGGTTCCGCCCTGAAGGTCATCGGCGATCCCGGAACGCCGCCTGCGGTGCGGGCGCAGTTGACAGGGCTCGTGAAGCAGGTGGCGTCCACCCTCGACGCGGCGCGCAGCCCTGGGCTCACGCCTGAGGAACGGCGCCTGACCTTCGATGTGGGGGCCAAGTCAGCGGCCGCTCTGGCGGTGATCGGCGACCCCGGGACGCCGCCTGAAGAGCGGGACGACACGGCCGGTGCCGGCGACCACATGACCCAGGCAGCATCCCAATCCGCCCAGGCGGCCAGCTCTTCCCGCCAGAACTCGAGCGCACCGGCCTCCAGCCCTCCCCACGAGGAGACCATGCAGAGGTTGCGTTTCCTGGCCACGGTCATGGGCGCCCTCAGCGACCGGAACACGCACGGCGGGGGCCGGCGGTCCTTGGCGAGAGCGGCGAACGAGGCCAGTTCGTCGCTGGACGGCTCCACCGACAGCCGGGCGTCGGACGAGAAGAGGGAGAAGGCACGCCGGAAACTGCAGGAGCAGCTTGCCCAAGTGGAGAAGGAGCTGACGGAGTACCTCTCCGCGCAGCCCCTGCCGACCGAACCACTCGGCAAGGCGGCTGAAATCTGTACCAACTCCGTCTTCGAGAGGAGTGTTTCGGAGGAAACACTCGCGGGAGACCTGGAGAGCGCACTCCCCGGCCCGTGGAACAAGGAGGGCGTCAAAGAATTCTGGAAGTCCGAAGAAGCGGGGAACGAAGCCCTGAAGATTTTCGCCGAACTGCGGAACAAGAGAATTATCGACGCCCCGTTGGCCGTCAAGCTGCTCGTCCCCAAGCTCGCCGACTCGATACCGGCGAAAGAACTCTACACCGCTCTGGGGAGTCCGGCACTGCATTGCCTGGGGGCCGCTCGTCAACTCGACCGGGACGGAGTCGAATCGGGCACCTGGGTCAAGATGGCCGAGGAACATCGATAGACTTCGTCAGTTCCGCCATCGACACCTCGGCATTGGTGTCGACCGCCGAGACGCCGAACCTGTCGAGTTCCCTCTTTCCTTTTTCCCGAGGAGGCGGCCCCGGATGCTCGAAGTGGTACGTAGAAATGGAGTAGAAAGGATATTTGGCATCGATTCCCCAGGTAGCCAACATGTAACGAGGGCCGTGTGTCACGTTGACCAGGTTGTTGTTGTGACGCACTCTGCCTAGATACAGGAGCCGGTCCCGGCACCAGTCCACCGTGCAAAAGAATCGTTCCGGCGTCACATTCCACGACGGGTGCTGATCCCCGAAGGCGTCCACATCGATCCGCCCGCGGTCCTTCCTCATGAAGGCGAGCTGCAGGTCGACGTGGAGAAGGTCGTACTTGGCGTTCCGGGGAACCTGCAGAACGTGCTCGCGCGTGTCCTCCTGGCCGCTTTCCAGCACTGTCCCGGGCTCATAGAAACGGCCCCTGCTGAGGGCGGTGTAGTACAGTTGGTCGACATTCGTCTCCGAGTCCTCCCTGGTCTTGTCGAGATCAATACTCCTCTCCCACTCGTCGACCGACGAGTCCCCCTTTTCCGAGTATCTCGCGGTCCTCCCGTACACCGAGAAGTCATCGATGACGATGTACACCGAGAACGCCCCGGTGTTCTTCACGGACAACTTCAATGGCACCTGAAGGAAGGGATGCAGACCGTCGGCCCGCGCCGCACCGAATCCCGCTTTCAGAGTGAGATGCAAGGGCGCTACCGTGGGTGCGTACATGGTCGAGTACGCCAGACTCAGAGCGGTGAACACGGCTGACACCACCACTCCGGCCGCGACTTTCCTGGGCTGTGGAACTCCTTTCCAGGCCCTTTCCCGGAGTAACAAGCACAGCGCCCACACCGCCCAGCACCACAGCGGCATGAACGCCAGCATGTAGCGCGTCCATTCTCTCTCGTCAAGCCACATGAGAACAAGAAGGGTGTCGGTGGCCAGTGCGATGAGGACGCCGAGCACGGTGACCGCACCGGACACCCTCGACTGCCGTTTCCCCCAGTGGTCGACTGCCGCCGCCGCTGACGCCAGCAGCACCAGACCGGACAGGACGAAGACAGCCCCGGTCAACCGCTGGGCGAAGGTCAGGGCGCCGAAGACGTCCGGCCGTCCGATCACCACGTTGAGCACCGCGGAAGCGAGCAGGCCCGCCACCATCAGCGCGCTGACGGTCCGCCGCCTCCACGCCCGGTCGGGCCACGTGTCACTGCCCCCGCCGCGCCAGCACACGTAGGCCGGGTCGTCCACGTCCACGTCGGGGTGCCCGCGGCGGGCCAGCAGTTTCCGCAGTTCGCGCAGCGACCAGACACCGCCGGCAGCGGTGCTGCCGACGGTGACCCGGCGCAGGCCCCGGTCATCCGGTTCCTCGACGACGACCCAGGGTCGGATGCTCATGGGGCAAGCCTCGGACCGCGACGGGCGCCGCGCACGCGCGGTTGCTCCGGTCGGGGGGAATCAGCAGCCCGACTTCCCGGCGTAGATCGCGAGCGCCGTGTCGGCGCCCAGGGTGGCGGTGAACTGCCCGTTCGAGTTCACCGTCACCGTCGTGTTGTTCTGCACGTTGCAGTACGTGCCCGCCGCCAGCGAGGTCTGGTAGGTGCGGGTCAGGGACGAGGACTCGTGGTTGATGGCCACGTAGCCCTTGCTGCCCCGGCCGAAGCCGATGGCGTTGTTGCCGTCGTCCCACCAGTTGGTCACGGACTGGCCGCGGGTGGCGTTGCGGAAGGCGACCATGGACTTGATCTCGGGCCAGGCGTGCTGGCACTTCCAGCCGTCCTGCCAGCACGCGTTGACCTTGCCGCCGTTGGGCGGGCCGGCGTCCGCGTCCGACCACTCGTAGCCCGAGTTGATGTCCGGGGCGCCGTACGGCCAGGCCAGCATGAAGACGTTGGCCAGGGTGTACTTGGCGCCGTCCTTGTAGTTCAGGGTGGAGCCGTTGCGTTCGGTGTCGTGGTTGTCGACGAAGACGCCGGCCACCGAACTGCTCAGGTAGCCCCAGCCCTCGCCGTAGTTGTTCAGGTAGGCGAGCTTCTCGTTGTTGAAGACGCGCTTGAGGTCGTAGGCGTAGCGGAACTCCTGGACGTCGCCGTTGCCGGTGTACTCGGTCGGCTGGACCGCCTCGCCCGCGCCGTAGATGACCTCCTGCTTCCAGTAGGCGGCGGGCTTGGTGAGCCGGCTCTTGATGTTGGCGAGGTCGTCGGCCGGGATGTGCTTGGCCGCGTCGATGCGGAAGCCGTCCACGCCGAGGGTCAGCAGGTCGTTCATGTAGCCGGCGATGGTCTTGCGGACGTACTCCTCGCCCGTGTCCAGGTCGGCCAGGCCCACGAGTTCGCAGTGCTGGACGTTCCAGCGGTCCTGGTAGTTGGTGACCTGCGAGGTGCAGTCGTCGAAGTCGGGGCTCGAGTAGAGACCGGGGTAGTTGTACTTCGTGTACGACGAGCCGCCGGTGCCGGTGCCGCTGCCCGCCGCCATGTGGTTGACGACCGTGTCGACCACGACCTTCACACCGGCCGCGTGGCAGGTGTTCACCATGTTCTGGAAGGCCGTGCGGTCGCCGAGGCGGCCGGCGATCCGGTAGCTCACCGGCTGGTACGACGTCCACCACTGCGAGCCCTGTATGTGCTCGGCGGGCGGGGAGACCTGGACGTAGCCGTAGCCGGCCGGGCCGAGGGTGGCGGTGCACTCCTTGGCGACCGAGGCGTAGTTCCACTCGAAGAGGACGGCGGTGACGTCCTTGGTGCCGGGCGGCGAGGCCGCCGCGGTAGTCGGGTACATGCCAATCGTGAAGGCGGCCGCGACGGCGAGCGCCATGGGGAGGGTGCTGCGTGCCATGTGGGGGTTCCTTCGACGTTGAAGGCGCTTGCTGAAATGTTTCAGCAATCTTGCGGTAACGCAGATGTTAAAGGCCCGCTGCCAGAAAGGCAGCGGGCCGTAAGCAAGTTGATGCAAGAATTTTCAGCGCGGGCGCCGAAGGGGGCGTCAGACCGCCGCGGTCCACCAGACGGTGGTGTCGGCGGGCACCTTCGCCTCGCCGTCGGCCTCGGTCACCTCACCACTGGCGAGCAGCACCCGGCCGTACGCCGGCACCGTCACCGACTCCCCCGTGGTGTTCGCCACGCACACGAACTCGCCGCGGCGGAAGGCCAGGACGCCCTCCGGGGCGCGCAGCCACTCGACCGCGTCGCCCGCGCCCAGGTCGGGGCGCGCACGGCGCTCGCTCAGCGCGGCCCGGTACAGCTCCAGCGTCGAGCCGGCCACGCCGCTCTGCGCCTCCACGCTCAGCTCGGCCCACTCGGCCGGCTGGGGCAGCCAGCTGCCGCCACCGCCGAAGCCGTACGACGAGCCCTCGCGGGTCCACGGGATCGGCACCCGGCAGCCGTCGCGGAAGCCGTCCTGGCCGGCGCCCCGGAAGTAGGCCGGGTCCTGGCGCACCTCGTCGGGCAGGTCCACCACGTCGGGCAGGCCCAGTTCCTCACCCTGGTAGATGTAGGCCGAGCCGGGCAGGGCCAGCATCAGCAGGGTCGCGGCGCGGGCCCGGCGCAGGCCGAGCGCGCGGTCGCCCGCCGTGCGGATCTGGGTGCCGAGGCCGGGCGGGTTGGCGAACCGGGTCGCGTGCCGGGTGACGTCGTGGTTGGACAGCACCCAGGTCGCGGGGGCGCCCACCGGGCGCATCGCCTCCAGCGTGCGGTCGATGACCGTCCGCAGTTCCTCGGCGTCCCACGCGGTGCCCAGGTACTGGAAGTTGAAGGCCTGGTGCAGCTCGTCCGGGCGGACGTAGTTGGCGGTGCGCTCGACGGTCGGGGTCCACGCCTCGGCCACGAAGATCCGCTCGCCCGCGTACTCGTCCAGGATCGTGCGCCACTGGCGGTAGATCGCGTGCACGCCGTCCTGGTCGAAGAAGGGCATGACATCGTTGCCCAGCAGCTTGAGCTGGTCGTGGGAGCCGAGGTCGGGCAGGCCGTCGGCCTTCACCAGGCCGTGGGCGACGTCGATGCGGAAGCCGTCGACACCCATGTCCAGCCAGAAGCGCAGGATGGAGCGGAACTCGTCGCCGACCGCCGGGTGCTCCCAGTTGAAGTCGGGCTGCTCGGGCGCGAAGAGGTGCAGGTACCACTCACCGGGGGTGCCGTCCGGCTCGGTGACCCGGGTCCAGGCCGGGCCGCCGAAGATGGACTCCCAGTCGTTGGGCGGCAGTTCGCCGTTCTTCCCCTTGCCGGGGCGGAAGTGGTAGCGGTCCCGGCAGGAGGAGCCGGGGCCCTCCGCGAGGGCGCGCTTGAACCACTCGTGCTGGTCGGAGGAGTGGTTGGGGACCAGGTCGACGATGATGCGCAGGCCGAGCCCGCGGGCGTCGCGGATCAGCGCGTCGGCGTCGAGCAGGTTGCCGAACATGGGGTCGACCGCGCGGTAGTCGGCCACGTCGTAGCCGGCGTCGGCCTGCGGGGAGGCGTAGAAGGGGCTGAGCCACACGGCGTCCACGCCGAGGTCGCGCAGGTACGGGAGGCGGGAGCGTACGCCCTCCAGGTCGCCCATGCCGTCGCCGTTGCTGTCGGCGAAGCTGCGCGGGTAGACCTGGTAGATCACCGCGTCCCGCCACCAGTCGCGGCGCTTGGCGACGGTGGCGACGGCGGAGTCGGCGGCCGGGGCTGCGGGGGTCTGCTGGCTCATGGCGTCCTTGCTGCGTGAATGAGGTCTGGTCAGGGGCGACGTGGTGGGCGGCTGGGGTACGAGGCGGCCGCGGTGTCAGCGGGGTCGGATGGAACACCGCGGCCGCCTACCCGCGCGGTCAGGCGCGCGGGAGCCTTTCACCGGTGGGGGCGTCAGCCCTTGGTGCCGCCCGCGGTGAGGCCGGTGACGAGGTTCTTCTGCACGAGGTAGAAGAACACCGACACGGGTATCGCGATCAGCACCGCGGTGGCGGCCATGTAGTTCCACTCGGCGTCGTGCTGGCTGACGAAGGTCTGCAGACCGACGGCGAAGGTGTACTTCGAGTCGTCGAGCATGAAGGTCGTCGCGAAGGCGACCTCGCCCACGGCGGTGATGAAGTTGTAGAAGGCGGCGACGGCCAGGCCCGGGCGGGCGAGCGGCAGGATCAGCCGGAAGAAGGTGCCGAAGGGGCTGAGCCCGTCCACCCGGCCGGCCTCGTCGATCTCGAACGGGATCGTGTCGAAGTAGCCCTTGAGCAGCCAGGCGCTGTACGGCACGGCGGTGGTGCAGTTGATCACGATCAGCGACCAGTAGGTGTCGATCAGGCCGATGTCGCTGAAGATCTCGTACATCGGCACGATCAGGATGGCGATCGGGAACGCCTGGGTGAGCAGCAGCACCCACATCAGCGACTTGTAGCCGGGAAAGCGCATGCGCGAGACGGCGTAGCCGGTGGTCGCGGCGACGAAGACACCGATCACGGTGGTGCCGAGGGCCACGATCATCGTCGACTTGAACCAGTCGAAGAAGGCGGTGTGCTGCAGCACGAAGCTGTAGTTGGAGAAGCTGAGCTTGCCCATGATCTTGCCCGGGTGCAGGTAGTCGTCCTTGTCCGGGCCGAGGGACAGGAAGAACAGCCAGGCCACCGGGGCCAGCGCGATCAGGCTCGCGACGATCAGGCCGCCGTGCATCAGGGCGGCGCCGAGCGGGCCGCGCTCACCGCGCCGGCGCGTCGGACGGATGCGCGAGGCGGCGACGACCTGCGGGGTGACCGGGCGTCCCGGCTTGATCTCGGGGGGTGTCGTGGTGCTCATGGCGGCGGCTCCTGCGGCGTCAGACGGCGAGCTGGTCATTGCGCTTCAGCCAGCGGAAGTAGAAGGAGGTGAAGACGGCCAGGATCGACAGCAGCAGCACGCCGTAGGCGGCGGACTGGGCGAAGTCCCGGGGCTGCTGGCCGAAGCCGAGGAAGTAGGCCCAGGTCACGAGGATCTGTGCGTCGGGCGCGCCGGTCGGCCCGAAGAGCAGGAAGATGATCGCGAACTGGTTGAACGTCCAGATGATGCCGAGCAGCACCACGGTGGAGCTGACCGAGCGCAGACCCGGCAGTGTGACGTGCCGGAACTGCTGCCAGGCGCTGGCGCCGTCCATCTCCGCGGCCTCGTAGAGCGTGGAGTCGATCGACTGCAGGCCGCCGAGCAGCGAGAGCATCATGAACGGCACACCGCACCAGGTGTTCACCATGATCGCGGCGAACCGCTGCCAGAAGGTGTCCTCCAGCCACTGCGGCTGGGGCAGGTGGAGCGAGTGCAGGATCTGGTTGAGCACGCCGGAGTCGGCGAGCATGATCCGCCAGGAGAAGACGGTGACGAAGGTCGGCACGGCCCAGGGCAGGACCAGCATCAGCCGGTAGAAGGTACGGCCGCGCAGCTTCTGGTTCAGCATGAGCGCGAGGCCCAGGCCGATGGTGTAGTGCAGGGCCACACAGGCGGCGGTCCAGAAGACCGTCCACAGGAAGTGCGACCAGAACCGGTCGTACGAGGTCGGGCCGAACAGGATGTCCTTGTAGTTGCCGAACCCGATGTACTTGTACGTGGCGGCGATGTGGTTGACGCCGATGGTGCGCGCCGAGTTGAGGCTGTTGGCGTCGGTGAGCGTCAGGTAGAGGCCCCGCACCAGCGGGTAGCCCACGATGACACCGAGTACGACGACCACCGGGGCGATCATCGCGTAGGCGTACCAGTGTTTCTGGTAGCCGTTCTTGATGCGCTGCCCCAGCCCGGGCCGAGGCGCGCGGTCACCGCGGCGCTTGCCGGTCGCGCGGTCGATGGCGACTGTCATGGTTCGACACCTTTTGATCGATCAGGGGGTGGGCTGGGTACAGGGCGGTGGCCGCCGGGTCCCTCCCCCCTCGGGAGGGACCCGGCGGCCACACGGGCTCACTTGCTGAAGTCGGGCACCAGCTTGGCGATGGCCAGCTCGGCGTTGCTCAGGCCCTTGTCCAGCGACTCCTTGCCACCGGCGATCTTCGGCAGCTCGGTGTCCAGCGGACCCCACAGGGAGCTGTACTCCGGCAGCGCCGGGCGGGGCTGCGCGGCGGACAGGACGCCCTGGTAGCCGGCGATGCCGGGGTCGGCCTTGACCTGGTCGGTGTAGGCGTCGCCGCGGGTGGGCAGGGTGGAGTTCTTCAGGGCGATGGTCTCCTGGGACTTCGCCGAGGTCATGAAGTTGACGAACTTCAGCGCCGCCGCCTGGTGGGCCTTGTCGGAGCCGGCGTAGACCGAGAGGTTGTGGCCGCCGGTCGGGGCGCCCGCCTTGCCGGCCGAGCCGGCCGGGACGGTGGCGATGCCGAGGTTCGACTTGTCGCTGAAGGCCGAGCCCTTGTAGAAGTTCGTGATCTCCCAGGGGCCCTGGATGATCGCGGCGACCTTGCCGTTGACGAACGCGTCCTGGATGTGGGCGTAGGCGTCGGCGGTGGTGTCGGCCTTGTGCAGGCCCTTGCCGGAGAAGGTGCTCAGCCAGGTGCCGTAGGCCTTCTTGGCGGCGGCCGAGTCCACGGTGATCTTCTTGGCGGTGGCGTCGACGGTGTCGGTGCCCTCGCCGTAGAGGAAGGACTGGGCGTAGTAGGCCTGGGTGGAGCCCCAGTAGCCGTCGACCTTGGTCTTGGCCTTGACCTTGGCGGCGTCCGACTTCAGCTCGTCCCAGGTCTTGGGGGCCTCGGTGATGCCGGCCTTCTTGAACAGGGCCTTGTTGTAGACCAGGGCGAGGGTGTCGGTGACCAGCGGCACGCCGTAGGTCTTGCCCTCGTACTGGGCCTGCTTGATCAGGTTCGGCTGGAACTTGCTCTGGTCCGCCAGGGCCTCCGTGCCGTCCAGCGGCAGGAAGTAGCTCTTCTTCGCGAAGGCGGGGGTCCAGCCGACCTCGGAGCGCAGCACGTCCGGGGCGCCCTTGGAGCCCGCGGCGGTGTCGAACTTGTTCTGCGCCTGGTCGAAGGGGACGTCGACGTACTTGACCTTGATCTTCGGATTGGCCTTCTCGAAGTCCGCGACCAGGGCCTTGTACGTCGGTGCCTCATTGGTGGCGTTGGAGGTGTCCCACCAGGTGATGGTCACCGGGCCGTCCGACTTGCTGTCGCTGTCGCTCCCGCCGCACGCCGTCGCCGCCAGGGCGAAGGACGCCACCAGCGCGGAGGCCGCTATGCCACGCCGCATGAGTTCTCCTTGAGGGTTTCAAGCCCGAGTGGTGCAGAAGGCGGTCCCGTCTGACGCCTCTGCGACTTGCCGACTGCGCCATTGCGGCGGCCGGGCGACTGGGAACGTAACAGCGTTGTAAGCGCCGCGAAAGACCTTGCAGCAAAAAAGTGCAAGAGAACACGGCGGTTACCTCGCCGTGACCTGCGGCTGACCCCGCGGAAACCTTGATCCGCCGCCGGTCGGCGGGTTGACGGACACTTGTGCAAGACTCTGCAAGGCCTTGCCATCCGTTTCCACTGCCGGAATCATCCCCTTGCGGAGCGCACGCCGGCTCCGGGACGAACCTGGGCACACCACCCCCCACGAGGTCGGCCACACGCCGACCGGACACCGAGAAGGACGAGGATCGCGATGACGCAGCAGTCCACGGCGGGACGTTCGGCCGCCCGCGCACGGCGTCCCGTCGGTGTGCAAGGAGCAGTGCGGCCGGTACAGTCCGGTGCCGTGACCACACGGCTTTCTGACATCGCTGCGCAGGCGGGGGTGAGCGAAGCGACCGTCAGCCGGGTCCTCAACGGGAAGCCGGGCGTCGCCGCCACCACCCGCCAGTCCGTGCTCGCCGCCCTGGACGTGCTCGGCTACGAGCGTCCGGTCCGGCTGCGCCAGCGCAGCGAGGGCCTGGTGGGACTGATCACCCCGGAGCTGGAGAACCCGATATTCCCGGCCCTCGCCCAGGTCATCGGCCAGGCGCTGACCCGGCAGGGCTACACCCCGGTGCTCGCCACCCAGACCCCGGGCGGGTCCACGGAGGACGAGCTGACCGAGATGCTGGTGGACCGCGGGGTGGCGGGCATCATCTACGTCTCCGGACTGCACGCGGACACCACCGCCGACATGCAGCGCTACGAGCGGCTGCGGGCGCAGGGCGTGCCGTTCGTGCTGGTGGACGGCTTCTCGCCGCAGGTGCAGGCACCCTTCATCTCCCCGGACGACCGGGCGGCCACCTCGCTCGCGGTGACCCACCTGGTGTCCCTGGGCCACACCCGGATCGGACTCGCGCTCGGCCCGAAGCGGTTCGTGCCGGTGCAGCGCAAGATCGAGGGCTTCGTCCGCGCCATGCAGGACCAGCTGGGGCTGGACCCGAAGACGGTCGAGACGGAGCTGGTCCAGCACTCGCTGTACACCCTGGAGGGCGGCCAGGCGGCCGCGACGGCGCTGATCGAGCGCACGTGCACGGCCGTGGTCTGCGCGAGCGACATGATGGCGCTCGGCGCCATACGGGCGGCCCGGCAGCTCGGCCTCGAGGTGCCCACGGACGTCTCCGTGGTGGGCTTCGACGACTCCCCGCTGATCGCGTTCACCGACCCGCCGCTGACCACGGTCCGCAAGCCGGTCCCGGCGATGGGGCAGGCGGCGGTGCGCACGCTGCTGGAGGAGATCGGCGGGACGCCCGCGCCGCACAGCGAGTTCGTGTTCATGCCGGAGCTGGTGGTGCGCGGTTCCACCGCCTCGGCACCGGGCGACCGCAGGTGAGTCCGCGCGTGCCCTAGGACCCGCGCGTGTCGTTGGACGTGCCCGGTTGTCGTTGGACGTACGCGGGTGTCGTTGGTCGTGCGCGGTGTCGTTGGACGTGCGCGGGGGACCCGGCCTTGCGATGATCTGGCGAGGATCCCTTTTCTGGCAGACTCTGTTGCTATGAGTGACTCGGCCGTGACAGATCCGGAAGGTCGCGAGGAGCTGACCGTTCCGCGGCCCGTCACGGCCAGGCGCGGAAAGCGCCTTCTGCGCCGGATGCGCCGGATCAGGCGGCCGCACCGGCCCCGGCTGTGGTTCGAGATCCTTCTGATCGCGGTGAGTTACTGGACCTACTCGCTGATCCGCAACGCGGTCCCGGAACAACGGGCGGAGGCGCTGCGCAACGCCGACTGGGTCTGGAACCTGGAGCACCGGCTGGGCGTCGCCGTCGAGCAGTCGGTCAACCACACCGTGAACGCGGTGAACTGGCTGATCATCGGCATGAACTACTACTACGCCACCCTGCACTTCGTGATCACGCTGGGTGTCCTGGTGTGGCTCTACCGCTGGCATCCCGGCCGCTACGCGGCGGCCCGCCTGGTGCTGTTCGCCACCACCGGCGTGGCCCTGGTCGGTTACTACCTGTTCCCGCTGGCCCCGCCCCGGCTGATGAACGGCGGCCGCTTCGTGGACACGGTCATGATCCACCACACCTGGGGTTCGATGGCCTCCGGCGACCTCAAGCACATGTCGAACCAGTACGCGGCCATGCCGTCGATGCACATCGGCTGGTCGCTGTGGTGCGGGCTGACCGTCTGCGCGCTGGCGTCCGTGCCGTGGGTGCGGCTGCTGGGGCTGCTCTACCCGGTGACGACCCTGGTCGTCATCGTCGCCACCGCCAACCACTTCTGGCTGGACGCCGTCGGCGGCGGCCTCTGCCTGCTCTTCGGATTCACGGTGGCCGGGCTCTGGTACGGCGGTCTGCCGCACTCCCTGCCCCGGCTGGTGCCGGCCCCGGCGGGGAGCGGGTCCGGTCAGTTCCCGTCCGCGTAGAACAGCTCTTCGACGACCGCGCGGGCCCGCCGGGCGGTCCTGCGGTAGGCGTCCAGCATGTCCCCGGCGTGCCCGGCGCCGTAGCCCAGGTAGCGGCCGACCGCGGCCAGCTCGCGCGGCTCGGTGGGGAAGGTGTCCCCGGCCCGGCCGCGGACCAGCATGACCGCGTTGCGCACCCGGGTGGCCAGCACCCACGCCTCGTCCAGGATCTCCGTGTCCTCGGCGGAGAGCAGTCCGGCGGATCGGATCGCGGACAGCGCCTCGCGGGTACGGGTGGTGCGCAGACCGGGCACCTGGTGGCCGTGCCTGAGCTGGAACAGCTGCACGGTCCACTCGACGTCGGACAGGCCGCCCGGGCCGAGCTTGGTGTGCAGCTTGGGGTCGGCGCCGCGCGGCAGCCGCTCGGACTCCATGCGGGCCTTCAGCCGGCGGATCTCCCGCACGGCGTCTTCCGGGAGCCCCCGCGGCGGGTAGCGCAGCGGGTCGACCAGCTCGACGAAGCGGCGGCCCAGGTCCTCGTCGCCGGCGACCGGCTCGGCCCGCAGCAGCGCCTGCGACTCCCACACCAGGGACCAGCGGCGGTAGTACGCCTCGTACGACTTCAGGGTGCGTACCAGCGGGCCCGACTTGCCCTCCGGACGCAGGTCGGCGTCGATGAGGAGCGGCGGGTCGGCGCTGGGCAGCTGGAGCAGCCGGCGCATCTCGGCGACCACCTTGTTCGCCGCGGCCGCGGCCTCGTGCTCCGCCACGCCTTCCCGCGGCTCGTGCACGAACAGCACGTCGGCGTCGGAGCCGTAGCCCAGTTCGTGGCCGCCGAAGCGGCCCATCCCGATGATCGCGAACCGGGTGGGCAGGGTGTCGCCCCAGCCGGCCCGTACGACCGCCCGCAGGGTGCCGGCCAGGGTGGCGGCGGTCAGGTCGGACACCGCGGCGCCGACCCGGTCCACCAGGGCGCCCTGGTCGGCCTCGACGGGGCTGTTCTCGGTGCCGTAGGAGCCGATGATGTCGGCGGCGGCCGTGCGGAACAGCTCCCGGCGGCGCACGCCGCGGGCCGCGGTGACACCCTGCTCGGCGTTCTCCGCGCGCCCCGCCGCGGCCAGGATCTCCTGCTCCAGCGGTCCGCGCCCGCGCGGCGCCAGGCCGCCGCCGTCACCGTCGCCCAGCAGCGCCACCGCCTCGGGGGCGCGCATGAGCAGGTCGGGGGCGAGGCGGCCCGCCGACAGCACCCGGGCCAGGTTCTCGGCGGCCGCGCCCTCGTCCCGTAGCAGCCTCAGGTACCACGGCGTCTTGCCCAGCGCGTCGGAGACCTTGCGGAAGTTCAGCAGGCCCGCGTCCGGGTCGGCCGAGTCGGCGAACCAGCCGAGCATGACCGGCAGCAGGGTGCGCTGGATGGCCGCCTTGCGGGTGACGCCCGAGGCGAGTGCCTCCAGGTGGCGCAGGGCCGCCGCCGGGTCGGCGTACCCAAGGGCCACCAAGCGCTCGCGGGCCGCCACCGGGCTCAGCCGGGCCTCCCCCGGGGCGAGCTGGGCGACCGCGTCGAGCAGCGGGCGGTAGAACAGCTTCTCGTGCAGCCGCCGCACCACGCCGGTGTGCCGCTTCCACTCGCGGTGCAGCTCGGCCGCCGGGTCCGCGCGCAGGCCCAGCGAGCGGCCCAGCCGCCGCCGGTCGGACTCGGCCTCCGGGACCAGGTGGGTGCGGCGCAGCCGGTAGAGCTGGATGCGGTGCTCCATGGACCGCAGGAAGCGGTACGCCTCGTCCAGGCGGGCGCCGTCCTCGCGGCCCACGTAGCCGCCGGCGGCCAGCGCCTGGAGGGCTTCGAGGGTGCTGCCGCTGCGCAGCGACGGGTCGCTGCGGCCGTGCACGAGCTGGAGCAGCTGCACGGCGAACTCGACGTCGCGCAGGCCGCCGGGGCCGAGCTTCAGCTCGCGCTCGACCTCGGCCGCGGGGATGTTCTCCACCACGCGGCGGCGCATCTTCTGCACGTCCGTCACGAAGTTCTCGCGTTCGGCGGCCTGCCACACGAGGGGGGCGAGCGCGTCGACGTACGCCTCGCCGAGGGCGGCGTCGCCGGCCACCGGGCGGGCCTTGAGCAGGGCCTGGAACTCCCAGGTCTTCGCCCAGCGCTGGTAGTAGGCGAGGTGGCTGCTCAGCGTGCGGACCAGGGGGCCGTTGCGGCCCTCGGGACGGAGGTTGGCGTCCACCGGCCAGATCGAGCCCTCGACCGTGGTCTCGGAGCAGATCCGCATCATGTGCGAGGCCAGGGCGGTGGCGGAGCGGAGCGCCTTGGCCTCGTCGGTGCCTCCTGCCGTCCCGGCGGTCCCGGCGGTCTGGGTGGTCCCGGCGATCCCGGCGATCCCGGCGGTCCCGGTGGTCCCGGTGGTCCCGGTGGTCTGGGTGGTCTGCGTGGTCCCCGTCGCTACGGTCGTCCCCGCCGCCTCCGCCACGAAGATCACGTCCACGTCGGAGACGTAGTTCAGCTCGTGGCCGCCGCACTTGCCCATCGCGATCACCGCGAGGCGACAGGCGGCGGCGTCGTCCGGGGCGGCGGCCTCGGCCAGGGCCAGGGCGGCGCGGAGCGTGGCGGTGGCGAGGTCGGCCAGCTCGGCGGCGGTCTCGGCCACGTCGATGGTGCCGCAGACGTCGCGGGCGGCGATGGACAGCAGGCAGCGGCGGTAGGCGACGCGGAGGGAGACGGGGTCGGTGGCCTCGGCCAGGCCCCGCTCGAACTCCGCCACCCCGCGGTGCAGGTCGCGCGGCTCGTAGGTGACCAGGGCCTGCCAGTCGCTCGGGTGGCGGGCGAGGTGGTCCGCCAGGGCCGCGGAGGCGCCGAGCACGCCGAGCAGGCGGTCGCGCAGCGGCTTGGCCGCTATCAGGGTGTCCAGCAGTTCGCGGTGGGCGGTGGGGTCCGGCTGGGCCTCCAGGATCCGGACCAGGCCGTGCAGGGCGAGGTCGGGGTCGGCGGTGGCGCCCAGGGCCTCCAGGAGGACCGGGTCGTCGCGTACGGCGGACAGCTCGGCGCTGTCCAGGAGGCGCTCGGCGGCCGAGGGGTCGGTGAAGCCGTGCCGCAGCAGTCGGGTGAAGGTGCTGCTTCTGCGCCCCGGCGTCATCCGCGGTCTCCCTGGATCTAGGTCGTCCTGGGCTGAGCCTAGCCGGGTGCGGGCGGGCGTGCCGGGGTGGGGCTCGGGTGCGGCGGGGTTGCCTGCGGCGGGGGTCGCCTGCGGCGGGATTGGGCGGGGGCGCCTGCGGCGGGCTGTGGGGGTGGCTGTGGTTCGGCCGGGGTGCGGGTCCCATGGGGGGCGCCTGCGGCGGGCTGTGGGGGCGCCTGCGGCGGGCTGTTCGGGTGCCGGTCCCATGGGGGGCGCCTGCGGCGGGCTGTTCGGGTGCCGGTCCCATGGAGGGCGCCTGCGGCGGGCTGTTCGGGTGCCGGTCCCATGGAGGGCGCCTGCGGCGGGCTGTTCGGGTGCCGGTCCCATGGAGGGCGCCTGCGGCGGGCTGTTCGGGTGCCGGTCCCATGGAGGGCGCCTGCGGCGGGCTGTTCGGGTGCCGGTCCCATGGAGGGCGCCTGCGGCGGGCTGTTCGGGTGCCGGTCCCATGGAGGGCGCCTGCGGCGGGCTGTTCGGGTGCCGGTCCCATGGAGGGCGCCTGCGGCGGGCTGTTCGGGTGCCGGTCCCATGGGGGGCGCCTGCGGCGGCCCCTCGCGGGTCGTGGGGGCTTGCGTTCGCCTGCGGTCGTACTTGGGTCGGGGCCGCGCCGGGTGGTGTCCGTCCTCGGTCCGGCGCGCTGTGGGGTCCTGGTGGGCGGGGTTTTCGCCGGCCGCTGCGGGCGGACACCACCCGACACGTCCCCTGCTCGCCGTACGCGGCCGGCGGCGGGCCTGGGCTCCGGTGGGTGCGGGTGGGCGGTCAACTGGGCGTGCTGTGGGCGGGGGTCAGCAAGTCCTGCATGTGCTGGGCCGCTTGGGCCGCTGCGTCGGCGCAGCAGTTGTTGAAGAGCAGGTGGACCTCTTCCGTGTGGGCGGCCAAGGACTTGATCCGGGGTAGCCATTCGGCCAGTTCTGTCGGGGTGTAGGTGTGGCGGAAGCGGTCCTCCTTGGTGCCTGTTCCCCAGTGGGGGCTGCGGCCGTGGAAGCGGACGACGGCGAGGCGAGGGGTTGTTACGGGGGTGTCCGGGGGGAGGGAGGTGGGGAGGTTCTGGCGGGTGTCCACGCCCACGGCGGTGGCGTCCAGGTCCTGGAGGAAGGCGGTCGTACGCGGGGAGTGCCACCAGGCGCCGTGGCGGAACTCGACGGCGAACGGCCAGTCGCGGGCGCGTTCGCGGGCGGCCCGGACGAAGGACTCGGCCTCGGGGCCGGGGGCCAGGGACGGCGGGAACTGGAAGAGGAGGGTGCCCAGACGGCCGGCGCGGCGGAGGGGGTCGACGGCCTCGGCGTAGCGCGCCCAGGTCTCCGTCAGCAGGCCCTCGTCGCGCGGGTGTCCGCGCAGGTCGGCGGGGAGGGCGGCCGGGCGGGTGGGGTGACCGGTGAGCAGGGAGAACGCCTTGACGTCGAAGCGGAAGCCGTCGGGTGTGCGGTCCGCCCAGGCCCGGGTCGTACGGGCGCTCGGCAACGCGTAGTAGGGGGAGTCCGCCTCGACCACGGGGAAGTGGTCCGCGTAGTGCCGCAGGCGTCCCTCCGCGTCGCGGCGGCCGCGCGGGTACCAGCCGCTGCTCACCAGCGCCGGGTCGGTCCAGCCACAAGTCCCCACCAGAATCCGGGTCATGACGGCGCGAGTACCACCGTTCATCCGCTCTTCACCCGTGAGGTTGGCTTCCGTGGGCCGCGGGAATGTTGGCGTGTGCATGCTCTGTCCGCACCGCCAGCCCCGTCCTTTCCCCCTCCGGAGGTTGATGTGTCCGGCAGTTCCGTGTTCCGCCGTGCCCGCACGGTCATGGCGTCGACAGCGGCCTTCGCCGCGGCCGCGTTCGGTGTGTGGACCGGCCTCGGCAGTGGGTCGGCCCACGCCGCCGGTGCCGTGCCCAGCCCGGACCACGTCGTCGTCGTGGTCTTCGAGAACCACGCCTACAGCCAGGTCATCGGCTCCGCCAGCGCCCCGTACATCAACTCGCTGAAGTCCGGTGGCGCCAACCTCACCCAGTCCTACGCCATCACCCACCCCAGCCAGCCGAACTACTTCGCCCTGTTCTCCGGTTCGACGCAGGGCATCACCGACGACAGCTGCTACACCCCCGGTTTCTCCTCGGCGCCGAACCTCGCCTCCGAGCAGATCGCCGCGGGCCGCAGCTGGGCGAGCTACAACGAGACCCTGCCGAGCCAGGGCTCCACCACGTGCAGCAGCGGCAACTACGCCCGCAAGCACAACCCCTGGTTCGGTTTCGGCAACGTGCCGACGTCGAGCGCCAGGACCTTCGCCCAGTTCCCCACCGACTACTCGACGCTGCCCCAGATGTCGTTCGTGGTCCCCGACCTGTGCAGCGACATGCACGACTGCTCCGTGTCGACCGGTGACACCTGGCTGAAGAACAACCTGGGCGCCTACGCCACGTGGGCCAAGACCCACAACAGCCTGCTCGTCGTCACCTTCGACGAGGACAACCGGCTCAGCGGCAACCGCATCCCGACCGTCCTCTACGGCCAGCCGGTGACCGCCGGTTCGTCGTCCGCCACCACCTACAACCACTACGACCTGCTGCGCACCCTGGAGGACACCCAGGGCCTGACCGCGCACGCAGGCAACGCGGCCTCCGCCAAGGACATCACCGGCGTCTGGGCGTCCTGAGGTGTACGTAGCGGACAGCCGCGCGAGCGCGCGGGCGTCCGCGGACGGTGCCGTCCGGCCCGAGGCCGGGCGGCGCCGTGCCGCGATCGCCCCCACCGTGCTCGCCCTCGGAACGGTCAGCCTGGTCACCGACGTGTCCTCCGAGATGGTGACGGCGGTGCTGCCCCTGTACCTGGTGACGGGCCTCGGTCTGTCCCCGCTCGGCTTCGGGCTGCTCGACGGCGTCTACAACGGCTTCTCCGCGCTGGTCCGGCTGGCCGGCGGGCACCTCGCGGACCGGGGCGGCGGGCGGCACAAGTGGGTGGCCGGGCTCGGCTACGGCGTCTCGGCGCTGTGCAAGCCGCTGCTGCTGGTGGCGCACTCGCTCACGCCCATCGGGCTGGTCCTGGCCGCCGACCGCACCGGCAAGGGGCTGCGCACCGCGCCCCGGGACGCGCTGATCTCCCTCTCCAGCACCCCGGAGGGCCGGGGCCGCGCCTTCGGCGTGCACCGGGCCATGGACACCGCGGGCGCCCTGTTCGGACCGCTGGTGGCGTTCCTGATCCTGCGCGCCACCGTGGACGGCTACGACGCGGTCTTCACGGTCAGCTTCTGCGTGGCCGTGTTCGGGGTGCTGGTCCTGGTGCTGTTCGTACCGGGCGGGCGGCGCCAGGGCGGTGACGGTGGGGGCGGCGAACGGCCCACCCTGCGGGCCGCGGTGGGCCTGCTCCGCCGCCGCGACCTGAGCCGGATCACCGTCTGCGCGCTGCTGCTCGGCCTGGCCACGGTCAGCGACTCCTTCGTCTACCTGCTGCTGCAGCGCCGGCTCGGCGTCCCCGACCGCTGGTTCGCGCTGCTGCCGCTCGGCACGGCGGCCGCCTTCCTGCTGCTGGCGGTGCCGCTCGGCCGGCTCGCCGACCGGGTGGGCCGCTGGGCGGTCTTCCTGGGCGGCCACGCGGCCCTGCTCCTCGCCTACGCGCTGCTGCTCACCTCCTGGCACGGCACGCCCCTGCCCTACGTCGTCCTGGCCCTGCACGGCGGCTTCTACGCGGCCACGGACGGCGTGCTGATGGCGGCGGCCTCCGAGGGCGTCCCGGCGACGCTGCGCTCCTCCGGCCTCGCCGTCGTGCAGACCGGGCAGGCGCTGGCCCGGTTCGCCTGCTCGCTGCTGTTCGGCGCGGCCTGGACGGTGTGGGGCGACCGCGCGGCGCTCGCGGGGGCGGTGGTGGCCCTGGCGGTCTGTGCCGCGTTCTCCCTGACCCTGCGCCCGAAAGGCACCGTGCCCGCATGACCGTACGCACCCGGATCCTGATCCTGCTGTCGGCCGTCGCGGCCCTCGCGGCGGTCGGGCTGGCGTCCGTCCTGCACGCCTCGGCGCGCGCGGACCGCCGCGACCGGCCGCAGGCGGGCGGCCCCCAGGTCACGTCCGGCACGGTGTCCCTGACCGGGCACGGCCGCATGGTCTTCCGCAACATGGCGTGGGGCCCGCACCGCGACGAACTGACCTCGGTCCCGGCGGCCGGCCCGGCGGGGCCCCGTACCGCCTCCGGCGTCAAGTGCCTGCGGTTCTACGCCGCTTCGGGCACCGGTGTGTGCCTGCAGGCGGTGCACGGCCCGGTCTCCGACACGTACCGGGCGCTGCTCCTGGACGCCCGTCTGCGCACCCGCCACCACTACGACGTCCCCGGCATCCCGTCGCGCGCCCGGGTCTCCCCCACCGGGCACTTCGCCGCCTGGACCGCGTTCGTGGGCGGTGACTCGTACGCCGGGACGAACTTCTCCACCCGCACGGCGATCGTGGACACCCGCACCGGCGTGCTGATCCCCACCCTGGAGGCCTTCCGGATCGTCCGGGACGGCCACCCGTACCGCGCGGCGGACGCCAACTTCTGGGGCGTGACGTTCGCCGGCGACGACCGCACGTTCTACGCCACGCTGGCCACGGGCGGGCACACCTACCTGGTCCGCGGCGACCTGCGCGCCCGCACCGTCACGACCCTGCACGCGAACGTGGAGTGCCCGTCCCTCTCCCCCGACGGCACCCGTGTCGCCTACAAGAAGCGCGTCGCGGGCCTGTCCAAGGACGCGCCCTGGCGCCTGTACGTCCTCGACCTGCGCACGATGCACGAGACCCCGCTCGCGGAACCGCGCAGCGTCGACGACCAGGCGGTCTGGAAGGACCCCCGCACGCTCGTCTACGCCCTGCCCGGCGACTACGGCGCCGACCTCTACGAGATCCCGGCCAACGGCTCGGGCCACCCCCACCGGATCTCCCCGGCGGCGGTGTCACCGGCGTACCTGCCGTGAGCGGGGCGCCGTCCCCGGCACCCTCACCCGGACGGCCCGGGAGGTCGAGGACATCGAGGCGGCCGCGGGGCTTCGGTCAACCAGGGTTGACGGCAGGGCTGCGTCAACTAAAGTTGACGCATGACCGGAGTTGACATCTCATCGATCACCGAGAACGCCGACCCCCTCGAAGCACTGCGCGAGGCGGCCGCGCTGCGCCGCCGCCTGGAAGGGCAGGAGGAGGTCCTGGTGCACCGGGCGCGGGTGGCGGGGACGACATGGACGCAGATCGCGGAGGCGCTGGGGGTGTCGAAGCAGGCCGTGCACAAGAAGTACGGCGGCCGACGCCTGTTCGGCCGGACGGAGGCCTGACGATCATGACCTCGCCCCTCGATGATCTGGTACGGCGAACGGCGCAGCAGCTCGGCGTCCGGCAGCGGGGCGCCATCGTGGTGGGTGCGGTCCGGGACGGGCGGTCCGCACTGCACGGCGCGGATCCCGGCACGCTGTTCGAGATCGGTTCCGTCACCAAGACGTTCACCGCGCTGGCGCTGGCCCGGCTCACCGTGCGGGGTGCCGTGAGGCTGGACCAACCGCTTCGCGACCTGCTGCCCCGCGACATCAGGGTTCCGGAACGCGGCGGTGAGGTCATCGAGCTGGCTCACCTGGCGTGCCACACGTCCGGCCTGCCCCGGTTACCCAAAGGCCTGCTGCCGCGAAGTCTGTTCCGGTCGGACCCCTACGCCGGCTGCACGGGCGAGTTCCTGATGGACGGATTGCGGCGCACCCGTCTGCGATCGGTGCCCGGCACCAGCTTCCGGTACTCCAATCTGGGTGCGGGCCTGCTCGGACTCGTCCTGGCACGCCACACGGGCACCGACTACGACTCGCTCGTCCAGGCCGAGATCTGCCGCCCCCTCGGCATGACCGACACTCACGTGGTTCTCGATCAGGGACGCACCGCACGACTGGCGGGCGGCCACTCCCGCAGCGGTCGCCCCCGCCCGCCCTGGCACTTGGCCGCTCTCGCGGGCGCCGGCGGCCTGCACTCCACGGTGCCCGACCTGCTCACGCTGGCCCGGGCGCAGATGGGCCAGGCGCCCGACGAACTCGCCGAAGCCATCGCCCTCACCCACACCACCGCCCACCGCATCAACGACAGAGCCGCCGTCCATCCCGGCTGGATCTCGGCCACCCCGCCCGGCGGCCGGCACCGGATCCTCTTCCACGACGGCGGCACCGGCGGCTACCGCAGTCTGCTGGCCGTAGCCCCCGAAGCCCGAGCCGCGGTCGTCATCCTCAACGCCAACGCCCGGCCCGTGGACCGTCCCGGCCTCGACCTGCTCGCACAGATCATCGCCTCCGGCCCCGATCCCGACCCCGCCCCTGCCGCTCTCGGCGGCTGACTACAGCACCGGCAGGTTCTTCCGCAGCTCGAAGGCCGTGACCTCGGAGCGGTACTCCTCCCACTCGCTCTTCTTGTTGCGGAGGAAGTGACGTCGGCCCGAACCGGCCTCAGCCGATTCACGTTGCCGCAGCGCCGGCCTGCGATCGAACAGTCGCCGTTGGTCGTTGTCGGTAGTCGTGGGCCGCCCTTCGACGGCCCATAGACGGCCCAGCCCATCGCGTACGGCAGATTTGCAGTCGCCCGAAGAACACTCCTTCTGAACGGCACTGACCTGTGCAGATGAGTGAGTCGAGAGGAGGCTCGACCGCAGCGTACGGGCTAGGAGACCGCTCCGACGCCAGGGGAACCTCCGGCTTCGAGTGGCAGGGCCGCAGGTCAGAGTGTCGTGAACGCGCCCCAGCGCTGTACGAGAAATGGCCCGCCTACAACCCAGGCACGTCTCGTCCGGGCACCCAAGGTCTGAGCGTCGCCCCCATGCAGCGGTCCAAAGACAGCCGCCCTCACTGCCGACAGCACCCGCGGACTGCGCCCCAACCGACAGCTGGCCCCATCCCAGGTGACGACCTCGTAGAGTCCATGCCACTGAATACGTGCAAACCTATCGCGGGCCTCGGCTACTCGCTGGCAAGCTGCTGCCATGGCAAACCACCTCATCAGGGATCTGCGCACCATCGCTAAGGGACTACCCGAGGATCCAGCGCAATGGCCGCACATCCCATGCCCTACTTGCCACAGAGGCGGGTTGACTCCCATTGCCGAATCTCTCGTCTTGGAGGAATCGGAGACGAGTAAATCTTGGCGACAGCACGACGATTGGGAACCGGACTGGATCAGCGGAGGTTTCCACTGTCTACTGCGCTGCCGTATCAAAGATTGCGACGTGACAAGAGTTGTAGGGCGAATGGATCTCACTCCTGATTACGACGAATTCGGTCGTTGGTACGGGCAATACAAAAAGCGTCTCACACCAGAAATCTTCTCACCGCCATTGCCTTTGATCGAAAGTCGAGACGTCTGTACCGAAAAGGTAGGGGAGCGGATTGACGCCGCAGCCAAGGTGATATGGATAGACCCCAGTTCCGCCGCAAACCGCCTACGCTCAGCCGCCGAAGCGCTAATGGATGACCAAGGGATACCTCGAAAGGGCATCGATACCAGGGGAAGTAGTCGCCCTATCTCGTTGCATGAGCGTATCAATAACTGGAAGGCTGTTAAACCGGACTACACGGAGCCAGCCGAGCTCCTGCTGGCAGTTAAGTGGATCGGCAACGTAGGCAGCCATGACGACCGGCTACGCTTGGCAGACGTACTGGACGGCGTGGAAATCTTGGACCATCTCCTTACTTTCGTGTATGACACGACGAAGGATGAAATCAAAAAGCGGGCAGCCGAGATCACAGCACGAAAGGGAATACCAGCCAACAGGGTCCATCGCGGGAACTGATGGATTGTACCTCAAAAGCACCCCTAACTTTCCTACCGGCACCCGAAACGCCCTTGCACGAGCCAGCAAAAGTTCCCCATTAGGCCCCTATTTTGAAGCTTCGGATCGGTGATGACAGAGCCAGCCAACGCACCCATTGATGCCGAAACTACTGACGTACTCATCCAGCATCGCCGCAACATTGCCGATCTTAAGCAGCGCATCAGGAATCGCCATTTACAGGTTCTGGGGCTTTACGGAACCCCAATTGTCATCCTCGTCGCGCTCACCACGTGGGTAGGCTTGAAAATTTCCTTTTGGTTGCACTCGAATACCCCAGACGCAATCGACAACATAACCAGCATTGCCGTTCTGCTATCAGCGATATCTTTCATCGTTCAGGCTGTCGCAGAATTCAGCAACGACCTCAATGTCTGGAGGGACCGCAAAACCCCAGTCAAGAAACTCAGGCTTGAACTCTCACTAGCTGAAGAGCGTCATGTCCTGGAAGCCAGGCGACGCACCCCTCCCCCGATTGATCGGCAGGCGACCTACAGGGAGCGACTTCCAGGTGAGATAGCTCGGCTACGCCAGGAGTCACGGTATTACCGACGCATACACCTCTTCATGCAGTGGATGCTATTCATTAGTTCAGCGGCTATTTCTGCCGTGACCGCTTGGTATGATCCGCCGCAGCCAGCAAAGGGAGCGCTCATCTGCCTGGGCTTTGCAGTTACAGTGATCACCGCTGCAGCAGGCTACTTCAAGCCCCGCGAAAGAGCTTTCAACCTCCAACTCACGGCCGACAGCATAGAGCAGAACGCCACGGCTCTAGAGCTTGGAATTCCGCCGTACGATGCCGTCGAAGAGAAGCGAAATCTAGCTCTCTTTGCCACCACGGTCGAGGACCTGCGAGCAGAACAACGCATGCGAGAACAACAACTCGATCAGCCTCAGCAGGGCCAGCAGCAAGTAATTTGAAGTCCACCACGCCGTTCCCGTTGCATGTCCGAACCTTTATGAGCCGGTGGAATCATGGAAATATTCAGTCGGATCGATCTATCCGTCCCTCCTGCGCGGCGTGCTGGACTGGGCATCGGAGATGAGGCAAGAGTAAATCTTACGAATGCGCTGCGACCCTTGGACCTCGTGATCGAGGAAGTCCAGCGAACTCTTCTATACGTCTCTCGCAGCTATTGGCCGAGAATTGACGATCGAGCACGGACTTCGATTTTCAATCACGCTATCAATGACTTCAATTCACTGATTGATCAGTTGCGGGAGGGAGATGGGCGGAACTGTGCCAGAACTTCCCGCTCCCTGTACGAGCACCTCGTAAACTACTGTTGGGTGGCCGCTTACGAAGAAGCCAAAGAGCGATATGTTGCACACGAGTCGATAACACTCGACCTGCTTGCGAAAATGCGGCGCGGTGTGATGCTTCTGAGCAACGTTCAGCGAAAACGGGAGTTGCATCGCCTCAATAAAATGGAGCGCAGCAGCAGGTCAAAAGTGCAAGCCGCTTGCAAGCAGTACGGGCCATCATTTACGCGTGATTGGGCGGCGGTTAGTATTCGTGAGCGGGCTGAAATCTGTGGATTTGGCTCCTCTTACGATACATACAGGCTGCTGTCTCAGGTGACACATGGAAGCTTCGGCGGAACCCTGGGCACCCGGAGAGAGGGGCAAGGGCTGCCTATTCACCGTGTAGGGCCCTCCCTTGAGTTGGCCGTGCTCGCATATCCCGAAGGGTTGTCATTTTTTCGGGACTTGTGTCGCCGGATTGAGGTTCTTGACGGGGTTGACGCGCACGAGTTGATTGACTCCATCAATCGTCTCATTCAGGCGTGGCCCATTTACAAGAACGCCTGTGAATGGCTTGATAAGCAACTTTGGCCGGATCGTCCGCCCATGCGGCCAACCGCTATCTTGGCTCTGTACCCAGGTGGCGGGGCGCGGTGGTTCCTCTGGGAACCAGAGTTTTCGGTCGTTGCGCCAGCCCCTCCACCTCAGGATGCAAAAGCCCATGAAGCTGGAGCGAGAAGGCATCTGGGAACAAGCGTCCCTGACTACTTCAAGGTGAACCTTGACGGTAAACCCGTCACCGTTGCGGTACATGGTGTGCCGCTTACAGTGAGCTCAAAAAGTAGATGGTATCCCGCAGAGTCAATACTGCAAGAGCCTGAGCGGGCGCAGGATTAGGCTGCGGTGCAGCACAGCAGGCGTATGGCCGGGCTCGGCAGCAACGAAGGGGGCGCCTTTTGCCGGCGACTGCGGGTGCTGAGTGAATCACTCCGGCATGCTCAGCGCCCGCCGCGTCGTTCCCAGGGCCGGGGGACGAAAAGTTCCCACGCCTGAAGGCTGATGGCGCCCTGAGGCTGACGAGTCGATCGCTTGGCTCGCGGGTGTTGACGGGTGCTTACAGTCCCGTTGCCCTCCACCGATGCCGCTCATCACCGCTTTGGCGCCAGTCCGTCTTCGAGACTAGACGGATGGAACAGCTAGTGCAGCTCCGCGCTTGTTGACCCGCCCCCTACCGACCGAAGGTGAGCTGCAGGACCCGGGCCTCTCTCCACAGCGGCGGGCAGTCATGGGAGCCTTGGGACGACGAAGGCGAACGAAGGAGAGCGAGTGTCGCAGCAGGCCAACCCTCGGGGAACCTTCCTGAAGATCGCCGACTTTGTGAAGAGGCAGATCGAGGATGAGCCTGACATGACGGAGCTTCCGTCTCTGGCTGAGGTCATGCGCGATCACAAGGTGTCGCGCGGGGTCGCTCTCCGCGCGTTCGGCGTTCTTCGGCAGGCGGGCTTGGCCGAACCGGTGCCGGGTGAGCGGTGGCGCGTCGTACGCACGGGTACCCAAGTCGATCGGCGCCCGCTCGACCAGCGCATCGCGGAGATCGTCGCGACTGACGGACTCGAAGTAGGGGAAGCCCTCCCGAGCGCTTCCGCGCTGGCCGAACGGTTCGGGGTGTCACGTCCCACCGTGACCAAGGCATTGGAGAAGTTGGACGCCGCCGGCGTGTTGGCGGGTGGAGGACAGGGCAAGGTGCGGACGGTACGCGCCGTGCCAGCGCGAGAGGAGCGTTCGTAGCTTGTCGACGTTGACGGGGTGGGCCTATCCCCTGGCTGAGTCCCTGCTTGCTGAACCGTTGCCGCGGCGCTGGAAGCACTGCCTTGGGGTGGCCGAGAGAGCACGTACGATCGCGCTTGTTCTCGACCAGGACGCAGACCTCTTGGAAGCTGCGGCGGTCCTCCATGACATCGGCTACGCGCCGGACTTGGCCAAGACAGGCTTTCACCCGCTGGACGGCGCACGCTACCTCCGGGACGTGGCCGGCGCCGACGAGCGAGTGACCAATCTGGTCGCTCACCACTCCTGTTCATGGCTTGAGGCAGAAGCACGTGGACTTCACGCGGAGCTAGTCGGGGATTTTCCCCGCGAGAGCGAGCACCTGAATGACGCCCTCTGCTACTGCGACATGAACACAACCCCGGACGGAACTCCGACCAACCCCATCGACCGGATCAACGAGATCACTGGACGTTATGGGCCTGACAGCCTGATCGGGCGGTTCATCCGCAGGGCGGAACCGGAGATTCTTGCGTGCTCGTGCCGCGTTCTCGAACGAGTCGCTGCCGCGAAGCGTCAGCCAATGTAGGGCGCAGTCCGCTCCCGATCCATAGCGTGCTCGATGCGGAGCCGCATCGTGGCGTGTACGTCCAGCGTCGTCAGGTCCGCCGGGTCGACCCAGCGGACCTGTGTCGTCTCGTTGCTCGTACGGAGTTCGCCACCAACCGGCCGCGCGCGGAAGCAGATGCTGAATTGCTGGCGCACCTCGCCGTCGTCGTACTGCATGACGTGTCCGGGGTCCGTGTAGAGCCCGGACACGTCGCTCACTTCCACCTTGATCCCAGTCTCTTCCCAAACCTCGCGCACGACCGTATCCCTGATGGACTCGCCCACGTCATGGCCGCCGCCGGGGAGTGCCCATCGCCCATTGTCAGACCGCTGGATCATTAGCACCTGGTCCGCATCGTTCTGGACGAACGCAACGACGGACGGCACGACCGAGTTGGCCGGCGGAGCATCGGGGTCGTGCAGGTAATCAATGCGTCCCATGGCTCGTGACTCCTGTGGTTGTGACTATGTCCCGCTCGGTGACCGGGCGGGCGTTCTGCCAGGTGTGCTCGATGCTCTCCGCGTACGTATCGAAGAGGCCCCCGCCCGGCAGACGGCGTAGGTGAAGGACGGGCGCCATGTAGGCACCGATGCCGTAGACGTGCGGATTCACTAGCATCTCGTCATCCGCGCGGTAGATGGAGTTGTAAAGCGTCGAGTCGTGCAGACGGAAGTCGATGTCCGGGTGGCTCCGCATGAGAGGGCGGTACAACATCAGGGCGTTGCGAATCTTTCCGTCCATGATCTGGTGACCCTCATCGATGCCACGCTGCCGGACGGCCGCGCAGCCAGGATCCCCCAACAGGATGCGTACCTGGGCGCCTGCTCCCACCTTCGCCTTCACGAGGTCGAGGAACAGCGGATCCTCCGAGAGGAACAGGCCCGAGTAGACCAGCACGTCGAGGTTTCGCTCAGCGCGGCCGTAAAGCTCTCGCCACAGGTCAGACGGCACCGTGTGCCGGTGTGGGTAGACGGCCGCAATCTCGGCTTTCGTCAGCTCCGTCGCGCTGTCGACGGTCCGGCCGTCGTCCCAGAGCGTCGTTACGTCGACCTTGAGCGCTGCCGCGGTGGCGTACTGGTGACGTCTGTACGGCACCTTCCCTTGAGTGATCCAGCGTTCGACCGTTTTCGGGTTGACCGCAATCGCCTCGGCGAGGCTCTGCACGGTCATGCCGCGGGCGAGGAGGGCCGACCGTAACCGCTCGTTCGACATGAGCACCCCCGTTGGGACGTCTAGGGACTTCTTGACCGCAGCTAGAAGTCTCGAAGCTGTCCACGTATGGGGTGACCAACTCCCCCGACCTGCGGCAATGCTGAATGTGCGCCAGGAAGTCCAGGCGCGAAAACCAAGAGGTTCCGACGACATGCTTGACGGACCCTCATGCAGTACCAGTAAAACAGGTACTGCGCGGTGACCAGGGACGGTCTCGTGTTCGCCCCGCCGAAGCGGGGCAAGGTCCGCGACGTACCCCTGCCGGACCGCGTGGCACGCGTTCTTAAGCGGCACATGGAAGCGTTCCCACCGGTAGAGATCACCTTGCCATGGCTCCGGCCGGATGGTCCGCTCATCACGAAGCGGCTTTTGTTCACCCGCTTAGACGGCGCGGGCGCAGTCCGACGGAGCGACTTCAACGACCGCACGTGGAAGCCTGCTCTCGTCGCTGCGGGAGTTATCCCGGCCCCAAAGCCGGGCGAGCGCCACCACGCCGCGCGGGACCAAGGCATGCACGCCCTGAGACACTTCTATGCTTCTCTCCTGCTGGACGCAGGCGAGAACATCAAGGCGCTTAGTCACTACCTCGGACACGACGATCCGGGGTTCACTCTTCGGGTGTACACGCATCTAATGCCGCGCAGTGACGCACGGGCACGGAAGGCCGTGGACAGCCTGTACGAGGGTGCCGCTCCTGCACTGTTCGGTTCGCGGATGCTTTCAGGGGATTGAGAGGCGACGGGCCGGCCGACGGTGTACTGGTCGGCCCGAAGTAGGTACCTCGTGCCCCGACAAGGCACGCTCGAATCGCCGCTGAGCGACGCCGAGGCCTCCGGTGACGTGCTCGCGTGTCTCCGCCTGCCACTCCGTCGGCCGATTATCAGGTGCCAGCACGCCCGACACCCCACACACTGAATACATGACCTGGATAAGAAGGGCGCTAGCAACAGTGCCCGTAATTACACTGCTCGGTACCGCCGCCCAATTTGCATGGCTCGGCTCTCAAGATGTCAATGGCGCACTAACCTACACCGGCCGATTGAGGGGTACTTTTCTCATACTGGCAGTGGCGGCAATACTGACGGCACTCGCCGCATATATCCGGCACCTTATCACCCCCGGCAACCTCACGGGGTTCGCATGCAAAATAGTTTTCGTGACAATCGCCCTATCTCTGGCCGTGAATGTCACACTGCTCGTCTTGAAGGTTGCGAGTCGGAGTCACACCCCTCATCTTTCGTTTTGGCTAACCCTCGCCATCCTTTCGTTCACAAGCCTCATTTATCTATGGCCCCGAAGGATTGTAATTACAGTACTCATAATTACCCTGCTCGCTACCGCTGCCGAATTCGCATGGCTAGGCTCCGAGGATGTCAATGGCGCACTAACCTATGCTGGCCGCCTAAACGGAATTCTTCTGCTGATGGCAGTGGTGGTGGCAATTACTGCACTCGCCGCGTACATTGAGCACCTTTTCGTCCACAACACGCTCAAGGGGTTCGCGTGCGCGGTAGTTGTCGTGGGAATCAGCCTATCCCTGGCCGTGAATGTCACGCTGCTCATCTTGCAGGCCGAAACCTGGAGTTACACCCCCTATCTTTGGATTTGGGTCTTCCTATTCCTCTCATCGCTTACGATGCTCATTTGCCTCTATCTACAACACCGGAAACGACAAGTCGAGATCCCGAGACCCAAAGCGTTCGCTGTTGGAGCGGTCGTAACCATACTCATCGCGGCCGCCAACTTCGGTTACGCGGAAGTCTATCAGCCATACAGCACGCCAGCGTCGATCTCCGCCTCAGTTGAAATAGGCCACGCTAAGGTTATCAACGGCAAGGTGACACTACCAATCCATTTGAAAGCAAAGAACACGGGGAGCGTCAGCGTTTATACGCTCGGCTCCCTCTTTCAGGTTACAGCCAGAGGCCCAATCTATTCCAAGCACCCCCTTAGCAAAGGAGACCGGCTACGAGATATTAACGATGGTCAACCAGTTCTGTACGCATACGAGGACGAGAGAGGGAAAAGCTATGACCTCCTGGCGCAGGGCCGGTTTGTTCGGCAAGGCTTGAAACTGGACCCTGGCACAGAAATCGTGACAGATAGCATCGTTCAATTTCCGTCAAAAAAGTCCTACGAGGTGATTGACGCCTCTGCCGACATGGTCTACATACGAGCAGACAGAGTTGTGCTAGTCAGCGATCTCTACCGGCAATCAGGGCGTAGTTCATGGCACAAGGATGGTAGCCACGCCGAAAAAGTAGAAGCGCCGAAGTGGGTCGCTGAGAACAATGAAACCTTCAAGTTCCAATCGCGCATCGTCCACAGTGACGCATTTCTTGAGTACACGCGAAGCGCCAGGTATGTCACCCTATGGTGGGTTCTCGAAGAACCAACAAGGTCATGGAATGGGCCATTTCTCGTACCTAAGATCAGCCCCTTTGAACAAGTCAACAGCGAGCCTGATCCTGCCGAAGCTCAGCGTCTAACCGATGAATACGGCCTCGGCCAGTCATCGAGCGGTCGCGCGCAAAAAACCATGGAACAACTCATCAATTGACCGAGCGCCAAAACTCGCGGAAGCGCACCGGGTAGACGCGCGCTGGTCACGTTGACGAGTCGCGCTACCGCTGGCTGGCGTCGACGGCAGATGAGGGTCACTAGCTGCCGTTGATCATCGAGCGCTAGGCATCCAGCTCTGCAGAGGGTTGCCACCCGGCAGGCCGGAGGAACGTGCAGGACGGCCCACAGACGGCCCATGGGCACTGAGACGCTGTGGGGCCGGCGGTCCACGACCGTCGGCCCCAAGGTCTGGTTTCGGTGGCAAACCGCCCCGACCTGCGACTACAGCACCGGCAAGTTCTTCCGCAGCTCGAAGGCCGTGACCTCGCTGCGGTACTCCTCCCACTCAGACTTCTTGTTGCGGAGGAAGAAGTCGAAGACGTGTTCGCCCAGGGTCTCGGCGAGGAGGTCGCTGTTCTCCATGAGGGTCAGGGCCTCGCCGAGGTTCTGCGGGAGGGGCTCGATGCCCATCGCGCGGCGTTCGGCGTTGGAGAGGGCCCAGACGTCGTCCTCGGCGCCCGGCGGGAGCTCGTAGCCCTCCTCGATGCCCTTGAGGCCGGCGGCCAGGAGGACGGCGTACGCCAGGTACGGGTTGGCGCCGGTGTCCAGGGAGCGGACCTCCACGCGCGCGGAGCCGGTCTTGCCGGGCTTGTACATGGGGACGCGGACGAGGGCGCTGCGGTTGTTGTGGCCCCAGCAGATGTACGAGGGCGCCTCGCCGCCGGCGCCCGCGGTGCGCTCGGAGCCGCCCCAGATGCGCTTGTACGAGTTCACCCACTGGTTGGTGACCGCGGAGATCTCCGCCGCGTGCTTGAGCAGGCCCGCGATGAAGGAGCGGCCGACCTTGGAGAGCTGGTACTCGGCGCCGGACTCGTAGAACGCGTTGCGGTCGCCCTCGAAGAGGGAGAGGTGGGTGTGCATGCCCGAGCCGGGGTGCTCGGAGAACGGCTTCGGCATGAAGGTCGCGTGGACCCCCTGCTCCAGCGCCACCTGCTTCATGACCAGGCGGAACGTCATGATGTTGTCGGCGGTCGAGAGGGCGTCGGCGTAGCGCAGGTCGATCTCCTGCTGACCGGGGGCGCCCTCGTGGTGGGAGAACTCGACCGAGATGCCCATCGACTCCAGCATGGTGATCGCCTGGCGGCGGAAGTCCATGCCGACGTTGGTCGGGGTGTGGTCGAAGTAGCCCGAGTTGTCCGCCGGGATGGGGCGGGAGCCGTCGAGGGGGCGGTCCTTCAGCAGGAAGAACTCGATCTCCGGGTGGGTGTAGAAGGTGAAGCCCAGGTCGGAGGTGCGGGCGAGGGCGCGCTTGAGGACGTAGCGCGGGTCGGCGAAGGACGGGGAGCCGTCCGGCATGAGGATGTCGCAGAACATGCGGGCGGTGCCGGGGGTCTCCGCGCGCCAGGGCAGGACCTGGAAGGTGGACGGGTCCGGCTTGGCGATCATGTCGGACTCGTAGACGCGGGCGAAGCCCTCGATGGCGGAGCCGTCGAAGCCGATGCCCTCGTCGAAGGCCTGCTCCAGCTCGGCGGGGGCCACGGCCACGGACTTCAGGAAGCCCAGCACGTCGGTGAACCACAGGCGCACGAACCGGATGTCGCGCTCCTCCAACGTCCGGAGCACGAACTCCTGCTGCTTGTCCATCTTCCGCTTCCCCATCCTTGCTGGTCAGGCCGCCTTCGCCCGCGTGGCGCGGAACCGGGCGGTCGGGCACCCGAGCATCACACCACAACACCGTTTCACGCGCGTTGCGGCCCTTGATCGCCCGGGCGTCCCCGACCTGAACGCCTCTCGTACGGCAGGTGTACTGCTCTGTCGCCCATCTTGCCTGCTGGCGGCGACATCCGTAATGGCCGCAGGGCCTCGGGAGTGCTCCGCGAGTGCTCCGGGAGTGGCGGACGACACGTCCTTTTAATTTGTATCTCAGATGCAAGTTTCAATACCGTTTCGATCAGTTGAGCGATCGAACCCTCCCAGGAGTCCTCATGCTGTCCGAGCAGTCAGCAGCCACCGTCCGCGCCACCCTGCCCGTCGTCGGCGCGGCGATCGGCGAGATCACCGAGCGCTTCTACGCCCGGCTCTTCGAGGCCCACCCCGCGCTGCTGCGCGACCTGTTCAACCGCGGCAACCAGGCCACCGGCACCCAGAAGCAGGCCCTCGCCGGCTCCATCGCGGCCTTCGCCACCCACCTGGTGGACAACCCCGAGCAGCGCCCCGACCTGATGCTGGAGCGCATCGCCCACAAGCACGCCTCGCTGGGCATCACACCGGAGCAGTACCCCCTCGTCCACGAACACCTGTTCGCCGCCATCGCCGAGATCCTCGGTGACGCGGTCACCGCCGAGGTGGCCGCCGCCTGGACCGAGGTCTACTGGCTGATGGCCAACGCCCTCATCGCCATCGAGAAGCGGCTGTACGCGCAGAGCGAGCAGCAGGGCTGGCGGGAGTGGAAGGTGGTCGAGCGGATCGACGAGACCGCCGACGTGGCCACCTTCAGGCTCCGCCCGGTGGACGAGGGCCCGGTGGCCGGCTACCGCGCGGGCCAGTACGTCTCGGTCGGCGTCACGCTTCCGGACGGGGCCCGGCAGATCCGCCAGTACAGCCTGACCGCGGCCCCCGGCTCGCCGGAGCGGCGGTTCGCCGTCAAGCGGGTGACCGGCGCGGGCGCGGGCCCGGACGGCGAGGTCTCCGGCCATCTGCACGCCCACGTCCGCGAGGGTGACGTCCTGCGGCTCTCCGCCCCCTACGGCGACCTGGTCCTGGAGGACACCGAGGCTCCGCTGCTGCTCGCCTCCGCGGGCATCGGCGTCACCCCGATGATCGCCATGCTGGAGCAGCTCGCCCTCACCGGCCACCGGGCCCCGGTGACCGTGGTGCACGCCGACCGCTCCCCCGCCGCGCACGCCCTGCGCGCCGCCCACGAGGCGTACGCGGCCAAGCTGCCCGAGGGCCGGTCGGTCTTCTTCTACGAGCGGGACGCCGAGGGCGCCGGGCGGACCGGCCTGGTCGACCTCGCCGGCGTCGACGTCCCGGCCGGCGCGCACGCCTACCTGTGCGGTCCGCTGCCCTTCATGCGCGCGGTGCGCACCCAGCTGATCGACAAGGGTGTGGCTCCCGCCGACATCCACTACGAGGTCTTCGGCCCGGACCTCTGGCTGGCCGAGGGCTGACCCCGGCACCGGCGAGCGAGCGGGCGCCCGGAGCCCTCGGGGAGGCCGGACAGTGGCCGCTACGCGGGCGCCTTCCCGAGCGTCAGCAGCAGCGGGCCCGTCGGCTCCACGACGATGTCCTGGACGGTCACCGGGTCCAGGGCCGCGTAGAACGCTTGCTGAGCCTGGCGCAGTGCGCCCCGCAGCCGGCAGCCCGCGCTGAGCGGGCAGGCCGTGGCGCCCTGTCCGGTGCCCTCGCAGTCCACGACGTCGCCCTCGCCCTCGAAGGCGCGCACCACGCCGCCCACGGACGCCGTGCGGCCCTTTTCGGTCAGGGTCAGGCCGCCGCCGCGGCCGCGGCGGGCGTCGACGAGACCCATGTGCTGGAGTTCGGCGACGACCTTGGCGGCGTGCGTGTAGGGCACGTCCATGTCCCCCGCGACCTGGCGGGTCGTGGGGCTGGTGCCGTCGACGACGGTGAGGCGCATCAGGATGCGCAGGGCCAGGTCGGTGGAGCGCAGCAGCCGCATACCGCGAGGGTAGGTAATAGGTATCCGCGGTTCAAATTATTCGGTGTTCCGTGCCCTCCCTGCGGAAGGCGCCCCCGGGCCCATTACGATCGGCACGCCCCTTCGTCCCCTTCCCTTTCGCCAGAAGGACACGCCTCATGGGTTCCGCCAAGAACAACAGCGCGGCCGCGCGCAAGGCCCGCGTCGACGAGATGCGGCGCGCCGAGCGCAGCCGGGAGCGCCGCAACCGGGTGCTCACCGTCGCCGCGAGCGTGGTGGTCGTCGCCGGTCTCGTCGTCGGCGGTGTGGTGCTGGTGAACTCGCAGTCGGGCAAGAAGGACTCGGCCGCGGGCAGCGACGGCAAGGGCGGCTCGTCCGGGGACTCCGGGCACTTCACCACCGGCTCGGACGGGGTGAGGACCTGGTCCGGGAAGCTGTCGCGGACGCACGTGACGACCAAGGTGTCGTACCCGATGCACCCGCCGGTCGGCGGCAACCACAACCCGGTCTGGCTGAACTGCAACGGTGACGTCTACCCCAAGCCGGTGCAGGACGAGAACGCCGTGCACGCGCTGGAGCACGGCGCGGTCTGGGTGACGTACACCGCGAAGGCACCGAAGGCGGACGTGGACGCGCTCGCGGCGAAGGTCAAGAAGACGCCGTACTCGCTGATGAGCCCGTACGAGAACCAGGCCGCCCCGCTGATCCTGTCGGCCTGGGGTCACCAGGTGAGCGTGAAGAGCGCGAGCGACCCGGAGGTGGACAAGTTCTTCGCCACCTACGTGCAGGGCAAGCAGACGCCCGAGCCGGGCGCCTCGTGCACGGGCGGGATGATGAAGTGAGGCGGCAGCACATCGGCTGGGTGGCCGGCGCCGCCGCCGCGGTGCTGGTCGCCGCCGGCGCGATCACGTACGCGGTCGCCGAGGACGGCGGCTCGGGCGCGCGAACGCCGGGCGCGGAGTCCGCCGACGCCGGGTTCGCGCGGGACATGGCGGTGCACCACCAGCAGGCCGTCGAGATGTCGTACATCGTGCGCGACCGCACGAAGAACGTGGAGGTACGGCGGCTCGCCTACGACATCGCGCAGACGCAGGCCAACCAGCGCGGGATGCTGCTGGGCTGGCTGGACCTGTGGGAGCTGCCGAAGGTGTCGGCCGAGCCGCCGATGACCTGGATGGGCATGGGCGGCATGGCCTCCGGCAAGGACGGCGCGCTGATGCCGGGCATGGCGACCAACACCGACCTGAAGAGGCTTCAGACCCTCAGCGGCAAGAAGGCCGAGGTCTTCTACCTCCAGCTCATGACGGCCCATCACAAGGGCGGTATCCACATGGCCGAGGGCTGCGTCGCCAAGTGCACGGTGGGCGTGGAGAAGCGGCTCGCGCAGGGCATGGTCGACGCGCAGCAGTCGGAGATCCAGCTGATGGCCGACATGCTCAAGGAGCGGGGCGCACAACCCCGTTCGTGACCACCCGCACGTAACCACGCCGCACGGACGAAAAGCCCAATTCGTCACATCTGACGGTTCCTTGGGTTTCTCTTGACCCTTGCGTTCCCCTGGCATGAACGGTTCATCGCAAGAGTGGCCCCCATCGTGTGATCCATTCGCAGGCCTACGCCGCCGCGGGCCGGTGCGCGGATCCACGACGTACCAGCCACTACATGCATGCGAATCGCATCGCAGGGGGTTCTATGAGATCCAACCGCGCCACCGTGCGCGCCGGCGTGAGCATGGCAGCGGCGCTGCCCATGATCGCCGGAGCGCTGGCGCTCGGCATACCCGCGGCGCACGCCGCGGACACCCCGGCCCGTGACGCGCTGGCGGGCACCAAGCCCGCGTGGGCCACGGCCAAGGCGGACAAGGGTGCCACTGCCGACAGCGCGCGCGTCAACGCCCGGGTCTACCTGGCCGGCCGGGACAGGGCCGGACTCGCCGCCTACGCCAAGGCCGTGTCCGACCCCAGCTCGCCGCTGTACGGGAAGTACCTGAGCGCCAAGAAGGCGCAGGCCCGCTTCGGGGCCACCAAGGCGCAGGTCTCCGCGGTCAAGTCCTGGCTGAAGTCGGCCGGACTGCAGATCACCGGGGTCACCTCGCACTACGTCGCCGTCTCCGGTGACGTCGCCGCCGTCGAGAAGGCGTTCGGCACCCAGATGCACAACTTCGCCAAGGGCGCGAAGACCTACCGCGCCCCGGCGAAGACCGCCTCGGTGCCGGCCGGTCTGCAGGGCGCCGTCCTGACCGTCACCGGCCTGGACAGCGCGCCGCACAAGTCGACCCACGACGACCAGCTCCCGCCCCCGGACGCCGTGTTCAAGAACTCCGGGCCGTTCTCCTCGTACTACGGCTCGAAGATCGCGACCACGCTGCCGGACGCGTACGGCCAGAAGATCCCGTACGCGATCAAGGGCTACACCGGCAAGCAGCTGCGCGCCGCCTACGGCGCGGGCACCTACACCGGCAAGCACGTCCGCGTCGCGATCACCGACGCGTACGCCTCGCCGACCATCGCCTTCGACGCCGGCAAGTACGCGGTGAAGAACGGTGACGCGGCCTGGACGACCGGCCAGCTGCACCAGGCGCTGCCGAAGAACTACACGAAGACCGAGGAGTGCGGCGCGGCCGGCTGGTACGGCGAGGAGACCCTCGACGTCGAGGCCGTGCACGCCGTCGCACCGAGCGCCGACGTCACCTACGTGGGCGCCGCGTCCTGCTACGACGACGACCTGCTCGACTCGCTCAGCAAGGTCGTCGACCAGCACCTGGCCGACATCGTCTCCAACTCGTGGGGCGACGTCGAGGCCAACCAGACGCCGGACCTCGCGGCCGCCTACGACCAGGTCTTCCAGCTCGGCGCTGTCCAGGGCATCGGCTTCTACTTCTCCTCCGGTGACAACGGCGACGAGGTCGCCCACACCAAGACGAAGCAGGTCGACACCCCGGCCAACTCGGCGTGGGTGACCGCGGTCGGCGGCACCTCGCTGGCCGTCGGCAAGGGCGACAAGTACCAGTGGGAGACCGGCTGGGGCACCGAGAAGGCGACCCTGTCGGCCGACGGCAAGAGCTGGACGAACTTCCCCGGCGCGTACACCTCGGGCGCGGGCGGTGGCACCAGCAAGACGGTGCCGCAGCCGTACTACCAGAAGAACGTCGTCCCGAAGGCGCTGGCCACGGCCAACAACGCCGCCGGCAACCGCGTCGTCCCGGACATCGCGGCCATCGCCGACCCGAACACCGGCTTCCTGGTCGGCCAGACCCAGACCTTCCCCGACGGCACCGAGCAGTACAGCGAGTACCGCATCGGCGGCACCTCGCTGGCCGCCCCGGTGATCGCGGCGGTCCAGGCCCTGGCCCAGGAGGCGGGCGGCGGCAAGGCGATCGGCTTCGCCAACCCGTCGATCTACGCCCAGTACGGCAAGAAGGGCGTCTTCCACGACGTCACGGACAAGCCGACCGGCACCGACCTGGCCGTGGCCCGGATCGACTTCGTGAACGGCTTCGACGCCGCCGGTGGGCTCGCGACCTCGGTCCGCAGCCTCGGCAAGGACAGCTCGCTGTCCGCGGTGAAGGGCTACGATGACGTCACCGGCGTGGGTTCGCCCGCGGACGGCTACGTCCAGTCCTACCGCCGGCACTGATCCGCCGGACCGGTAGCCGACTGACCCGGTAGAGGGGGGCGTGGGGTGCTCAGCACCCCACGCCCCCTATCGCGTCTCTCTGACGATTACACTGGGCGCGTGCCTGCCTTGAACTTCTGGTCGATCTATCAGCATGGCTTCGCGCGCGTCGCCGCGTGCACGGGTCACACGGTCCTCGCGGACCCGCGCGGCAACGCCGAGGCGGTCCTGCGCCACGCCCGCCGGTGCGCCGGTGAAGGAGTGGCCGTCGCCGTCTTCCCGGAGATGGGACTGTGCGGCTACTCGATCGAGGACCTGCTGCTCCAGGACGCGCTGCTCGACGAGGTCGAGCAGGCGCTCCTCGACGTGGTGGCCGGCTCGGCCGACCTGCTGCCGGTCCTGGTCGTCGGGGCGCCGCTGCGCCACCGCAACCGGGTCTACAACTGCGCGGTGGTCGTGCACCGCGGCCGGGTACTCGGCGTCGTGCCCAAGTCGTACCCGCCGAACTACCGCGAGTTCTACGAGCGCCGGCAGATCGGCGACGGCGCCGACGAGCGCGGCGGGTCGATCCGGCTCGGCGGCGAGTCCGTGCCGTTCGGCGTGGACCTGCTGTTCGCGGCCGAGGACGTGCGCGGGCTCGTGCTGCACGCGGAGATCTGCGAGGACATGTGGGTGCCGGTGCCGCCCAGCGCCGAGGCCGCCCTCGCCGGCGCGACCGTCCTGGTCAACCTCTCGGGCAGCCCCATCACCGTCGGGCGCGCCGAGGACCGCAAGCTGCTGTGCCGCTCGGCGTCCTCCCGCTGCCTGGCCGCGTACGTCTACGCGGCGGCCGGCCTCGGCGAGTCGACCACCGACCTGTCCTGGGACGGCCAGGCCATGGTCTACGAGAACGGCGTGCTGCTCGCCGAGACCGAGCGCTTCCCGCTCGGCGACGAGTACGCGGTGGCCGACGTCGACCTCGACCTGCTGCGCCAGGAGCGGCAGCGGATGGGCACGTTCGACGACAACCGCCGTACGCACGACGCCCGGACCCGTGACTTCCGCACCGTCTCCTTCGAGCTCGACCCGCCGCTCACCGACCTGGGGCTGCGCCGCCGCCTGGAGCGCTTCCCCTTCGTGCCGGCCGACGCCGACCGGCTCGCCCAGGACTGCTACGAGGCGTACAACATCCAGGTGGCGGGCCTCCAGCAGCGTCTGGCGGCCATCGGCGGACCCAAGGTGGTCATCGGCGTCTCCGGCGGCCTGGACTCCACCCACGCGCTGATCGTCGCCGCCCGCGCGATGGACCGCGCGGGCCGGCCGCGCAGCGACATCCTCGCCTGGACCCTGCCCGGCTTCGCCACCAGCGACCACACCAAGGACAACGCGCACAAGCTGATGCGCTCCCTCGGCGTCACCGCGGCCGAGCTGGACATCACGCCGACGGCACGGCTGATGCTGAAGGAGATGGACCACCCCTTCGCCGCCGGCGAGCCGGTGTACGACGTCACCTTCGAGAACGTGCAGGCGGGTCTGCGCACCGACTACCTGTTCCGGCTGGCCAACCAGCGCGGCGGCATCGTGCTCGGCACCGGCGACCTCTCCGAGCTGGCGCTCGGCTGGTCCACGTACGGCGTCGGCGACCAGATGAGCCACTACAACGTCAACTCGGGCGTGCCGAAGACGCTGATGCAGCACCTGATCCGCTGGGTCATCAGCAGCGGCCAGTTCGACGAGGAGACCGGCCGGACGCTCGCCGCGATCCTCGACACGGAGATCAGCCCCGAGCTGGTCCCGGGCGAGGAGATGCAGTCGACGGAGTCGAAGATCGGCCCGTACGCGCTGCACGACTTCACGCTCTTCCACGTGCTGCGCTACGGCCTGCGGCCCTCGAAGATCGCCTTCCTGGCCTGGCACGCCTGGCACGACGCCGAGGCCGGCGACTGGCCGCCGAACTTCCCCGAGGCCAAGCGGATGGCGTACGACCTGCCGGACATCCGGAAATGGCTCGAGGTCTTCTGCCGCCGCTTCTTCGCCTTCGCGCAGTTCAAGCGCTCGGCCATGCCGAACGGGCCGAAGGTCTCGGCGGGCGGCTCCCTCTCCCCGCGCGGCGACTGGCGCGCCCCGTCCGACGGCAACGCCCGGGCCTGGCTGCGCGACCTGGCCCGGTTCGACGCGCCTACGACCTGAGGGCGTCCACGAAGGGGGCCCAGGCGGCGGCACCGATCAGCAGGACGTCCCCGTCCGGGACCTTGGAGTCCCGGACGGGGACGAGGCCGGGGAAGTTGGCGGCAACTTCGAGGCAGTCGCCTCCGGTTGCGTTGCTGTAGCTGCTCTTGAGCCAGAGCGCTTCACTCAAGTCGATCCGGTCCCTTGCCATTTCGATAGTCCCCTGCCGCTTTCCTGATCATGGCCAGGGACGTCTCCGGTGACAGCGCGACGGCCCTGAGGCGATCGTACGACTTGCGGTAGTCCCCTACGAGAGCTGGATCATCGATGGTGTCACCGCTGTGCAACGCCTCCGTGTAGAACAGCGGCGGGGCATCAGCGAAGGTCATGATCTTCGCTGAACCGGTCATGAACGGATGCGCCACGCACTTCCGCAGGAGTACCTGCGAAGTGATCCGGCGCCGATCCGCCAGCTCCACGATCCGATCCAGTTGCTCGGCCATGTCTTCGGGCTCCAGCAGCGGATCAGTGATCAGCGACTCATGCAGGATCACCCAGTATTCGGGAATCTGGTGATCCACGTCGAAGAGGTCGGCGCGCGCCATTCGGGCGTTGACCTTGTCTTCCACCTCGGTATCGGGGGACAGCGGGAGGCCCGCCAGAATGACGGCCCTGGCGTACGCCGGAGTCTGCAGCAGCCCGGGCAGGACAGTGGGGCACCACTCTTCGATGGTCCTGGCGTGCTTCTCCGCCTCCAGGACCTTTTCGAAGTACTCGGCGTGGCCCGCGCGCCGCGCCCTGCGCACATCCTCGCAGTGACGCTCGAAGTAGCCGTCGGTGCCCAGGATCCGGTCCACGTGCCGGGCCAGGTCCATCGGCATGCGCCGCTTGCCGTGCTCGATGTCGCTGAGGTGGGACTTGCCGTAGAAGCTGCCCTCGACCAGCCGTTCCAGCGAGAGACCCGCGGCCTCCCGCTGCCACCTCAACTCCTTGCCGTAGAAGTCGGGGACGCTGATCGAACCGTCGATGTCCTTGCGTCGGACCACGTGCTCACCGCCGTAACTCACCGTGCCGTTTCCGCCGCTCGCGTCGCGGACGCGAGGCGGCTTCCACGGTAGCGAGCGGGGCGACACTCTGTGAGGTGTTCGTAACCCACCGCACAGAAGGCCACGGCCCCCCATGCCCGACCACTCCCCCACGGCGCCCTTCGAGCTCGCGCTGCTCGCCACCCCCGAGGCGGTACCCGAACTGCGCCGCCGCCTGGGCGCGTTCGACTTCGACGTCCAGCTGTGCGTGACCGAGTTACTCACCAACGTCCTGGACCACCTCGGCGCGGGCACGCCGGTGACGGTACGGGTCACCGGCACGCCGTACGGCCGCACCCGCGTCGAGGTCACCGACCCGGACGCCCGCGCCCTCCCCGTCCTGCTGGCGGCCGCCGACACCGCCGAGTCGGGCCGGGGCCTGGCCCTGATCGACGCACTCGCCCGGCGGTGGGGCGTGGACCAGGGGCCGGACCACAAGACGGTGTGGTGCGAACTACCCGGCCAGGAAGTCATGAACATGCCCGGAACTGTGGCCTCCACCACGGCGGAAGCGGTCCCGACCTGGTGAGATCGCCGGGTGCTCGGTCTAATCCTCCGCTTCCTGCCCTTCTGGGTCCGCGAACCTCTCTACATCGTGATCGGGTCCGTCTTCGGCGTGCGCATCATGTACCTCGCCGTCCACGACCACGACTGGAAGGCGGCCGGGATCGGCACGGTGTTCCTCGTGTTCACCGCGATACGGGTCCACACGGTGGTCAAGGCGCTCCGCGCACGCCGGAACCCGGGCCCGGCCCCGACGCCGGCAGCCGCTCCGGCTCCGGCTCCGCCCGTCGCCGGGCCGCCGTCCTCCCCTGCCGCACCGGAGAAGGACCACAACGCATGGGGCCAGGCCCTCGCGGCCTTCGGCGTGTTCGGGGCGCTCGCGGCGGCGATCTGGCTGGGCCCCCACATGCTCCCGTCCGACGACAACACGACGCACCCCGCCTCGTGTGCGGACTCGAAGGACTCGGAGCACGACAAGCTGCCGAAGGCGTACGCGAGGACGCCCGGGGCCGTGACCGGTGACGAACTGTGCGAGGCGCTGAACCGCCCGGACCTCGCCCGGCTCCTCGGAACGCCCGGGGAGACCGCGACCACGGCTTCCGGCGACAACGGCACCGCCGCCCTGACCGACGGGAAGGTCGCCGAGCCGGACGCGCAGGTCTCGTTCGACACGTACAGCGTGAAGCTGTCGGCCACGTACAACCACCTGTCGACCGCCCAGTACGTGCGGCTGTTCGACATCGCGGGTGACAGGGCCGAGAAGGACGTCAGGACCGTCAAGGTCCTCGGCAGGCCCGCGTTCTTCTCCTCGGACCCCACCATGAAGATCGAGATCAACTTCGGCGAGGAGCACAAGAGCGCGCCGGTCCAGCAGGGCCCTCTGGCCAGGACGCTGTCCATCGCCCTCGACCGCAAGGACCGGGGCGGCTCCTACGACCTCACCGTCTGGAGCCAGTCCGGCGCCCTCCCGCCCGACACCGCCCTCGTCGACATCGCCGAGAAGGTCCTCCCGAGGGTCCTCGAACGGAGCGCCGGCTGAGCCGTTCCGCCCGGCCGGCGCGCCCAGGCCCCCGACTCAGTGGTGCAGCACGCCCGCCTGGTCCGGTACGTGGGTGGCGACCACGCGCCCCTCGTGGGCGACCTCGTGACGGCGGTCCACCGCCCAGGCCACCCCCGCCACCCCCAGCCCCAGTACCGCCAGCCCCGCCCCCGCCGGCGCGGGCGACGTCGGTCCGAAGCCCGCTGCCAGGGCGAGGCCGCCGATCCAGGCTCCGCCGGCGTTCGCCAGGTTGAAGGCCGCCTGGTTGGCCGAGGAGGCGAGGGAGGGGGCCGTGGCGGCCTTCTCCATGACCATGAGCTGGAGCGGGGAGCCGGTGACGAACGCCGCCATGCCGAGGAGGGCGACGGACAGGGCCGCGCTCCACTCCGCCCGCATGAGGACCGGGAACAGCAGCAGCACCAGCGCCAGGGAGACGAGGCCGCCGAACAGGGTGCCGCGCAGGGAGTGGTCCGCGAGGCGGCCGCCGAGGAGGTTGCCGGCCGTCGCGCCGACGCCGAACAGGGCGAGGAGCAGCGTCACGTTGCCCTCCGCGAAGCCCGCCGCTTCCGTGAGCATCGGGGTGATGTAGCTGTACGCGGCGAAGAGCGCGCCGAAGCCGGCCACCGTGGTGCCCAGGGCCAGCCACACCGGCACCGACCGCAGCGCCGCCAGTTCGCCGCGCAGACCGGTGGTGGGTGCGGCGGCGCGGTCGTGCGGGATCAGCAGGGCGAGGGACGCGATCGCGGCCAGGCCGATCGCGCTCACGCCGAGGAAGGTGGCCCGCCAGCCCAGGTGCTGGCCCATCAGCGTGGCGACGGGGACGCCCGCGATGTTGGCGACGGTCAGGCCGAGGAACATCAGGGACACCGAGCGCGCCTTGCGCTCCGGCGCGACCATGCCGGTGGCCACGACCGCGCCCACGCCGAAGAACGCGCCGTGCGGCAGCCCGCTGAGGAAGCGGGCTGCCAGCAGGGAGTCGTAGCCCGGGGCGAACGCGGAGAGCGCGTTGCCCGCGACGAACAGGGCCATCAGCCCGATGAGGACGTGGCGGCGCGAGAGGCGCGCGGTGAGCGCCGCCAGCAGCGGGGCGCCGATGACGACGCCCAGCGCGTAGGCCGAGACGAGGTGTCCCGCGGTGGGGATGGCGAGGTGCAGGTCGTCCGCGACGTCGGGGAGCAGTCCCATCATCACGAACTCGGTGGTACCGATGCCGAAGGCGCCGACGGCCAGGGCGAGCAGGGCCAGGGGCATGGGGTGCCTGTGCCTTTCGAGGAGAGCGGAGTTCCGTCCAGTGTATGTTCACTGGCGGAACAAAGTCTCCCCGGCTCGGTATTCCGGCGGGTTACGAGGACGTGTCGAGCTGCACACGCGCGGCCACCGGCAGGTGGTCGCTGCCCGTGCGCGGCAGCGTCCAGGAGCTCTCCGGCTCGACGCCCCGGACCATGATCTGGTCGATCCGCGCCATCGGGAAGGACGCCGGCCAGCTGAACCCGAAGCCGCTGCCCACGGCGCCCTGCGTGGAGCGCAGCTGGGAGGTCACACCGTTGAGCGAGCGGTCGTTCATCGTGCCGTTCAGGTCGCCGAGCAGCACCACCCGCTTCAGCGTCTCGTCGGCGATCGCCTCGCCGAGCGCGTCGGCGCTCTTGTCGCGCTGCCGGGCGGTGAACCCGGCCTCCATCTTCACGCGGACCGAGGGCATGTGGGCGACGTACACCGCGAGCGGGCCCTCGGGGGTGGCGACGGTCGCGCGCATGGCGCGCTTCCAGCCGAGCTTGATGTCGACCGCCTCGACGCCGCTCATCGGGTACTTGCTCCACAACCCGACCGTGCCGACGACCGCGTGGTACCGGTACGTCGACGCGAGCGTCCGCTCGTACACCGGGACGGCGGACGCGGGCAGTTCCTCCAGCGCCAGCAGCTGGGCCCCGGAGGAGGCCACGTCCCGGGCGGTCGTGGCCGGGTCGGGGTTGTCCGCGTTCACGTTGTGGGTGGCCACCATCAGGTCGCCGCCGGTGCCCTGCTTGTCGGTGAGCAGACCGCCGAAGAGGTTCAGCCACACGATGCCGGGGAGCAGGACCGCGATCAGCGCGGTCGCCGATTTGCGCAGCACGCCGAGGACCAGCAGCACCGGGATGGCCAGCCCCAGCCAGGGCAGGAACGTCTCGCTCAGACTGCCCAGGTTGCCCACCCGGTTGGGGATGTGCGAGTGCAGCAGCATCACCAGGGCGAGCAGCAGCGCGAGGACGGCGAGGACGGCTCCTCTGCGCCAGACGCGCGGATCGCCGCGCCAGCCGTGCAACAGGCGCCGCACCAGGCGTCGGAGCCGCGATCCCGGTCGCTCGGGCCCCGAGCCGCCGTGGTCCGTCTCCGTCACGTACGCCTGCCGCGCCATACCGTCTGCCTCACTGCCTGCCGTGCCCACCGTCGTTCCCCCCGCGCTCTTCCGACCCTAGGGGATGATCGGCTCCGATCCCGCCGTCCCGCGACGGCCGTACGGAAGACGAGGACGAACGGGGCGGCGCCGGGGGTTCCGGTTACCCCCGACACCGCCCGGATCTGTGACGAAACGCGCACATACGCGCTACGGGGCTGTCGAGCTGACGGGCCGTAGGCCGGCCAGGACCGTGTCGACGATCTCCTCCGCGAGGCCCTCGGGCAGCTCGGCGTCCGGGCGCATGACGGAGCGCACCAGCATGGGGCCGACGAACATGTCGTTGACCAGCTCCAGGTCGACGTCCGGCCGCAGTTCGCCGTCGCGCAGCCCCCGGCGCAGCACGTCCATGCCGATCGCGCGCCGGGGCGCTATGACGCTGGCGTGGTAGGCGGCCCAGATCCGGGGGCTGGACTTCATCTGGGCGTACACGTTGTGCAGGATCACCGAGGATCGGGTGGCGAGACCGCGCCGGCGCAGGCTCTCCAGCAGGACGACGAGGTCGTCGCGCATGGAGGTGCCCGGGAGTTCGGGGTCCGGGGGTTCGGCGGCGCGCACGACGTCGACGAACAGTTCCTCCTTGCCGCTCCAGCGGCGGTAGATGGTGGCCTTGCCGACGCCTGCCGTGCGGGCGACGCGCTCGATGGAGAGCTCGGCGAGGGGCACGCCCTCCTCCAGGAGCTGCATCACGCCCTCGATGATGGCTCGTTCCACGGCCTCACTGCGCGGTCGTCCCCGCGCGGGCCCGTCCGGCCGCGGCCGGCTTTCGGCAAGGCTCACTCGTCCGTCCTTTCGCTGCGCTGCGGGAATTGTCCCGCAGCCGCCTCCTTCCCCCGTGGAGTGGTGCCGGAGCGGTCAGTCCTTGACGGTGACCAGTTCGGCTTCCTTCTTGTCCGCCTGGCCGGCCGGCGGCCTGCCCGGCAGCCACAGGGCGGTGACCACGGCGCCGACGAGCGCGACGCCCGTGCCGCACAGGGCGGTGACGTGCATGGCGTGCAGGAAGGCGTCGTTGGCGGGCGTGATCAGGCCCTGGCCGCGCGCGCCGAGCTTCTCGGCGATGCCGAGGGTGGCCTCGATGGACTCGCCGGCGGTGTCGCGCAGGCCGGGCGGCAGCAGGCCGAGCCTGCCCTCGATGCCGTTGCGGTAGGCGGTGGAGAGCACCGAGCCGAGCACGGCGATGCCGAGGGCGCCGCCGACCTGGCGGAAGGTGTTGCTGAGCGCGGAGGCGGAACCGGCCTTCTCGCGGGGCAGGGCCTGCATGATGACGACGGAGGTCGGCGTCATGATGTGCGCCATGCCGGTGCCCATGAGGAAGAAGATGATCTCCAGCAGCCAGATCGGCGTGTCGGTCTCGAAGGTGGCGAAGGAGGCCAGCATCGCGGCGATCAGCACCAGGCCCGCCGTGGTGGTGGCCTTGTTGCCGAACCGCTCGACCACCAGCCGGGCCCGCGGCGCGAAGATCATCTGGGCGGCGGCCAGCGGCAGCATCAGCACGCCGGACTCCAGCGGCGAGTAGCCGCGCACGCTCTGGGTGTAGAAGACGGAGAAGAAGGTGACGCCCATGAGCGCGAAGAAGACCAGCGCGATGGCCGCCATGGCCGCCGAGAACACCTTGTTCTTGAAGTAGGTGACGTCGAGCGACGGGTGGTCGCTGCGCTTCTCGTGGATGACGAAGGCGGCGAGGACGGCGAGGCCGGCGATGATGGTCGCCAGCACCTTGGCGTCGGTGAAGTCGGCCAGTTCACCGCCCTTGATGATGCCGTAGACCAGCAGGACCAGGCCGACGACGGACAGCACCACGCCGACGGGGTCGAGCCGGCCCGGGTTCGGGTCGCGGGAGTCGGGCACCAGCCACACCATCAGGGCGAGCGCGACGATCACGATCGGCACGTTGATGAGGAAGACCGAGCCCCACCAGAAGTGGTCGAGCAGGGCGCCGCCGGTGATCGGGCCGATGGCGATGGCGAGGCCCACGCCGCCCGCCCAGATGCCGATGGCCTTGGGCTGCTCCTCGCGCTCGAAGACGTTCATCAGCACCGCGAGGGTGGCGGGCATCACGAAGGCGGCACCGAGGGCCATCAGGGCCCGGAAGGCGATGAGCTGGGCCGGGGTGCCGGACTCGGCGGCCAGGGCGGAGCCGAGGCCGAACACGACGAGACCGCCGAGCAGGACCTTCTTGCGGCCGAGGCGGTCGCCGATGAGTCCGGCGGTGAACAGCAGGCCGGCGAAGACGAGCGTGTAGGAGTTGATCGCCCACTCGATCTGGCTCTGGGTGGCGCCGAGGCCGGTGGGCGCCGGGGTGGAGATCGTCTTGATGGCGACGTTCAGGATCGAGTTGTCGAGCACCACGATGAGCAGGCTCAGCATCAGCACGCCGAGGATCGCCCAGCGGCGCCGGTGCACCGCTTCCGGTATCCGGGAGGCAGGGACGGAAGTTGTCATGCGTCCGAGCCTACGACCATTCCGATACGGAACCGTCTCGTATCTTAATTTCTTTACTCGTGCCTTACGCAACGGGGGTTTGGCCGGAGGCGGAAGGGATCACAGGGGGTCCCCCTGGCCCCGGACGGCACGAGGTGCCACCATGGAGGCGATCCGGGGACGCCGTGAGGGCGCCTCGAGATGACTGAAGGAGCCGTTGCCATGACGCAGCTTTCGGCTGCCCAGAACAAGCCCTCCGACGGCAGCAAGGCGCTGTACGGGGGGAAGGGCACACGCCGCATCACCGTCCGCGACATCGCCCTCGCCAAGGAGCGGGGCGAGAAGTGGCCCATGCTCACCGCCTACGACGCGATGACCGCGTCCGTCTTCGACGAGGCCGGCATCCCGGTCATGCTGGTCGGCGACTCGGCGGGCAACTGTCACCTGGGGTACGAGTCCACCGTGCCGGTGACCCTCGACCAGATGACCATGCTGTCGGCGGCCGTCGTCCGCGGCACCAGCCGCGCCCTGATCGTCGGCGACCTGCCCTTCGGCTCCTACCAGGAGGGTCCGGTGCAGGCGCTGCGCTCGGCGACCCGGCTGGTCAAGGAGGCCGGGGTCGGCGCGGTCAAGCTGGAGGGCGGCGAGCGGTCGCACGAGCAGATCCGGCTGCTGGTGGAGTCCGGCATCCCCGTCATGGCGCACATCGGGCTGACCCCGCAGTCGGTCAACGCGATGGGCTACCGCGTGCAGGGGCGCGGCGAGGAGGCCGCCCAGCAGCTGCTGCGCGACGCCAAGGCCGTGCAGGACGCGGGCGCCTTCGCGGTCGTGCTCGAACTCGTGCCGGCGGAGCTGGCCGCCGAGGTCACGCGGGTGCTGCAGATCCCGACGGTGGGCATCGGCGCCGGTCCGGAGACGGACGCGCAGGTCCTCGTGTGGACCGACATGCTCGGGCTGACCTCCGGCCGGGTCCCTAAGTTCGTCAAGAAGTACGCGAACCTGCGCGAGGTCATGACCGGCGCGGTCAAGGAGTTCGCGCAGGACGTCGTCGGCGGGACCTTCCCGCTGGAGGAGCACTCCGTCCACTAGACCACCGCGGCAACACCCCGGCAGCCCCGCTGATCGTCCCCCGTCGGCGGGGCTGCCCCTTTCCCGTGGGCGCGGCCCCGGGGGGGCACAGGCCGGGTCCGCGGGCGCAGCAGCCCGGTGCGGCGTGACCGCTGTCGGCCGGCTGTCGGCGGCTGTAGGCGGGCTGTCGGTGGTTTGTCGGCGGACGCTGGCACCGTCTTCGGCATGACGCGAATCGACGACAACCCCGCCGGCGGGCGCCCCGCCGTGACCGTACGGGGACTGGTCAAGCACTACGGCGAGACCAAGGCGCTGGACGGGGTCGACCTGGACGTGCGCGAGGGCACCGTGATGGGTGTGCTCGGGCCCAACGGAGCCGGCAAGACCACGCTCGTGCGGATCCTGTCCACCCTCATCACCCCGGACGCCGGGCAGGCCACCGTGGCCGGCTACGACGTCGTGCGCCAGCCCCGCCAGCTGCGCCGGGTGATAGGGCTGACCGGTCAGTACGCCTCCGTGGACGAGAAGCTCCCCGGCTGGGAGAACCTGTACATGATCGGCCGGCTGCTGGACCTGTCCCGCAAGGACGCCCGCACCCGCGCCGACGAGCTGCTGGAGCGGTTCTCCCTGACGGAGGCCGCCAAGCGCCCGGCGGGCACCTACTCCGGCGGTATGCGCAGGCGGCTCGACCTCGCCGCCTCGATGATCGGCCGGCCGGCCGTGCTCTACCTGGACGAGCCGACGACCGGCCTCGACCCGCGGACCCGCAACGAGGTCTGGGACGAGGTCAAGGCGATGGTCGGGGACGGGGTCACCGTGCTGCTCACCACCCAGTACATGGAGGAGGCCGAGCAGCTCGCCACCGAGCTGACCGTCGTGGACCGCGGCAAGGTGATCGCAGGCGGCGGCATCGAGCAGCTGAAGGCCAGGGTCGGCGGCCGCACCCTGCGGGTCCGGCCGGTGGACGCGCTCCAGCTGCGCCCGCTCGCCGCGATGCTGGACGACCTCGGCATCACCGGGCTCGCCGCCACCACCGTGGACACCGAGACCGGAACCCTGCTGGTACCGATCCTCAGCGACGAGCAGCTGACCGCCGTGGTCGGCGCGGTCACCGCGCGCGGTATCACCATCTCCTCCATCACCACCGAACTGCCCAGCCTGGACGAGGTGTTCCTGTCCCTCACCGGCCACCGCGCCAGTGCCCCGCAGGAGCCCACGCCCGCCGACGACCGCCAGGAGGTCGCCGTATGAGTACCGCCACCCTGACCCCGGCCGCCGTGAAGGCGGACACGCCCATCACCCTGCGGGCCCATCTGCGGCACACCGGCGCGCTGATCCGCCGCAACCTGCTGTGGATCCGGCAGGACCCCGAGTCGATGTTCGACGCGATCCTCTTCCCGGTCATCTTCACCCTGCTGTTCGTGTACGTCTTCGGCGGCTCCATCGGGCAGTCGCTGGGCGGCGGCCAGGACCGGTACGTGCAGTACGTGATCCCGGGACTCATGGCCATGATGGGCATGAACATGGCGCAGGGAGTGGGCACCGGTTTCAACCAGGACTTCAACTCCGGTGTGATGGACCGCTTCCGCTCGCTGCCCATCGGGCGCGGCTCCGTCCTCTTCGCCAAGATCGCGGTGGAGCTGCTGCGCATGCTGTTCGCGACCTGCGTGCTGATGGTGGTCGCCGTCCTCGTGGGCTACGACATCCACAGCTGGAGCGGGCTGCTGGCCTCCGTCGGCCTGTCGGTGGTGTTCGGCTCGGCCCTGATGTGGGTGTTCCTGACCCTCGGCGTGGTGATGAAGAACGCCCAGTCGGTGCAGGCGATGGGCTTCCTCGTGCTGATGCCGCTGCAGTTCGGCTCCTCGATCTTCGCGCCGACCGCGTCGATGCCGGGCTGGCTCCGGTCGTTCACCGACTACAACCCGCTGTCCGCGCTGGCCGACACCGCGCGTGGCCTGATGGAGGGCGGCCCGGTGGCGCACGACCTGTGGGTGACCCTGATCTGGTCGGTGGGACTCACGGCGGTCATGGCGCCGGTCGCCATCCACAAGTTCCGCACCAAGGCCTGACCCGCCCGGGCGGTCAGACCAGGGCGGTGGCCTCCGCGAGGGAGAGGCCACCGCCCTCCGCGTACGCGGCGTCGAACGCCGCCCGGTCGAGCACGGCGCGGACGGCCGCCTCGGCGTGGGCGCGGGTCGCCCGCTCGGCCCTCGTGGCGACATGGCCCGGGGGCAGCAGCGCGTGGGCGGTGCCCAGCAGGCGGGCGGCCTCGACCGCGCGGCCGCCGCCGTCGGCCTCCGCGAGGGCGGCCGCGGCGATGCTCAGGTACAGGGGCTGCAACTGCGGGGCGATGGCCAGGGACAGGGGGTCGCGGGCGCGTGCCAGCGCCTGCCGGATCTTGTCCAGGGACTCCTCGGCACGGCCGTCGACGATGTCCACCCAGGCCTCCTGGCCGAGGATGAGGGCGTCGAAGACGACGAAGTGCGCGATGTTGAACCCCTCGCGCAGCAGCCGCAGCTGCTCGCGCGCCTCCTCGACCTGGCCGGCCAGGCAGAGGTGGGCGGACAGGAAGAGGCGGGCCATCGGCAGCGCCTCGCTGATGGTGCCGTCCGTGCGCGCGATGATCTCGCGCAGCAGGCGCTCGCCCTGCTCCGGCTCGCCGGTCTCCAGCAGCACGGCGCCCAGGCGGATGCCCAGCACCGCCGCCTGGGCGTGGGCGCCGAGGCGCTCGGCGTGCGCGACGGCCGCCCGGAAGTCGGCGGCCGCCGCCTCGTAGTCGCCCTTGCGCTCGTACGACTCGCCGCGGGCGGAGAGCGCCTCGGCGGCGCCCCAGGCGTCCCCGAGGCGTTCGAAGATCTCCAGCGCCTCGTCGGCGTCACGGGTGGCGTCGCCCGCCCACTCGGTGCGGTTGGCGAGGATGTTGGCGCGCATCTGCAGGGTGCCGGCCAGCTCCCACTCGAACCCGGGGGTGTCCCGGCAGGTGCGGACGCAGGAGTCGAGGATGGCGCGCAGCCGGTCGACGCCGCCGGTCAGCAGCTCGGCGAAGAACCAGAGCATCCCCGGGGCGCGGCAGGTCTGCGGCATGCCGGGCTCGTAGACCCGGGTGATGGCGCGCATCTTGGCCTGGGCCGCCGGGGTCTGCCAGGTCTCCAGTTCGGTGTCCATGCAGGCCAGATGGGCCAGGTGCAGTCCGCGCCGGGCCTCGTCGAGCAGCTCGCCGGTGTAGGGGGGCGGGGTGTCGGTGCAGCGCTGCCACACCGGGGCGGCCCGGCGCACCGGCTCCTCGAACGGGTCGGGGCCCAGCTCCATGACCTCACGGCACAGGTTGCGGGCCTCGACGCGCAGGTCGCGCATCTGCCAGTACCAGATCAGGCCGTGGATGATGCAGAGCGCCTCCTGCTCGTCCCGGCCCGCGATGGCGTGCCGCAGGGCGTGGCGCACGTTCTCGTACTCCAGCTGGAGCCGGTCGACGGCGGCGCGCTGGCCGGGACCGCGCAGCAACGGGTCGGTGGTGCGGGTGAGTTCGCGGTAGTACGTCAGATGGGCGCGTTCGGCCTCCGGGCGGCGCCCGGTCTCGTCCAGCCGTTCGGCCGCGTACTCGGCGACGGTCTCCAGCAGGCGGTAGCGCATCTGACCGTCGGCCGAGGGGGCGGCCACCACCAGGGACTTGTCGACCAGGGAGCCGAGCGCGTCCAGCGCGAGCGGGCCGCAGACGGCCTCGGCGGCGGCCAGGTCGCAGCCGCCCGCGAACACCGAGAGCCGGCTGAGGACGTCGCGCTCGTCGGTGTCGAGCAGGTCCCAGGACCAGTCCACGACGGCGCGCAGGGTCTGCTGGCGGGGCAGCACGGTGCGGCTGCCGCTGGTGAGCAGCCGGAAGCGGTCGTCGAGGCGGTCGGCTATCTGGCGGGGCGTGAGCATGCGCAGCCGGGCGGCCGCCAGCTCGATGGCGAGGGGCAGTCCGTCGAGCCGCCGGCAGATCTCGGCGCACGCCTCGGGGTCGTCCCCGACCCGGAATCCGGGCCGGGCGGCCGCACCCCGGTCGGCGAGCAGCCGCAGCGCGACCGGCTCGGGCAGCGGCTCCACGGGCCGCACCACCTCACCGGGCACGCCGAGCGGTTCCCGGCTGGTGGCGAGCAGGGTCAGCCCCGGGCAGTGCGCCAGCAGGCGTTCGGCGAGCTGGGCGGCGGCCTCGACGACGTGCTCGCAGTTGTCGAGGATCAGCAGCATCCGGCGCCGGGCGCAGTGCTCCACCAGCCGCTCGGCCGGATCGTCGTGCCGGTCGGCGACGGCCCGCATGCTCTCGGCGCCCGCACCGTGCAGCACGGTCTCGCGGGCGCCGATCGCGGTGAGCACGGCCCGCGGCACGGCGTCCGGGTCGTCCACGGGCGCCAGCTCGGCCAGCCACACCCCGTCCCGGGCGTCGTGCCGTACGGCGTCGGCGGCCTCCTGCGAGAGCCGGGTCTTGCCGGCGCCGCCGGGTCCGAGCAGGGTGACGAGGCGGGCCGTCGCGAGGTCGGCGCCGATGGCATCGATGTCGGACTCCCGGCCGACGAACGAGGTGAGCCGGGCGGGCAGGTTGCCGGGCCGGGGCGCGGGCGCGGGGGCCGCGCGCGGCGGTTCCTCGCTGAGCAGTTCGGCGTGCAGAGCGCGCAGTTCGGGGCCGGGGTCGGAACCGAGCCGGTCCGCGAGCAGCCGTCGTACGTCCTCGTAGCCGGCGAGCGCCTGGGCGGGCCGGCCGGCGTCGCGCAGCGCCCGCAGCCGCAGCGCCTGGAGCGACTCGTCGAGGGGGTGGCTGTCGCACAGCGCGGCCAGCTCGGGCAGGGTCTGCTCGGCGTGGCCGAGGGCGAGGGCGGCGGTGTGCCGGGCGCGCAGGGCGTCCAGGCGGCGGGTCTCCCAGCGGGCCGCCTCGGCGGCGCGGTCGGGCAGGTCGGCCAGAGCGGCCCCGTGCCACAGGGCGAGCGCGTCGTCCAGGACGGCGGCGGCCTTGGCCGGGTCGCCGTCGGCGAGGGCGGCCAGGCCCTCGCCGGTCAGCCGGTCGAACCGGTTGAGGTCGATGTCGTCGGGGTCGGCGGCGAGCCGGTAGCCGCCGTCGGCGGAGGCGACGGCGTCCGTGCCGAGCGTCCGGCGCAGCCGGCCGACCAGTGCCTGGAGCGCGCCGGTGGCGTCGGCGGGTGTGTCGGCGCCCCAGACCTCGTCCACCAGCACGCCCGCCGGCACGGTGCGGCCGGTGCGCAGGGCGAGCACGCTCAGCAGGGCACGCAGCCGCGCGCCGCCGATCGGGACGGGTGTGCCGTCGGGGCGGAGTGCCTGGGTGGGACCGAGGAGGCGATAGCGCACGGGACCCATTGTCTCCGGTGGCGTCAGGGGCGGTCACCGGGCCGGTGCGGTGTGGCGTCGGAAACCTCCAGGGCGACGAGGACGCCGACGGCGCGGCGGACACGGAAGGGGACGCGGCGCGGCGGCTGCTCCTCCTCCTCGAACGCGTTGAACCACCGGGGGCAGCTGCGGACGGGCTCCAGGGTGGGCGGGCCCGGCACCGGCTTCAGCCTGCGCCCGGTCGACCGGAAGACCAGCGTGCCGGGCGGCACGTCGGCGAGTTCCGCGGCTTCGGCGGCGCGGGGGTCGTGGTGGGCCAGGAACTCCTGGTGCACCAGGTCGATGGCCCGGACACCGCCCACGGTCTCCCGGTCGGGGCCGCCGTGGTTCTCCACCCACGCCTCGGCGCCGTGCCGCCGGTCCTCGCCGTCGTAGGCGACCAGCTTCCAGGCCACCTCCTCGCCCACGTCGAACGGGCTGCCGCAGCATTCCATCTGCCAGTCCTCGTAGAACACCTTCATCAGTGCCATCTCCCCAGCGTCCAGGAACCGGCGGGCGGTCGCGAGACGTTTTCCCCGCGAGTCCGGTGCGGGTACGGTCGGGCTTCCCGCCCGCCACGCCCCTCAGGAGCCCGGACCATGACCACCGTCACCACCAGCCGAGGCGATCGGCGGATCAGCCCCGTCTTCCTCGGGATCCTGGCCGTCGCCGCCGTGACCGGCTGGGCCACCTGGACGGGCTTCGCCGAGCAGCCGGGGATCGCGCTGTTCCTGTTCGTGACGGCGGCCTGGATCGTCTCCCTGTGCCTGCACGAGTACGCGCACGCGCGCACCGCGCTGCACAACGGGGACGTCTCGGTCGGCGCGAAGGGCTACCTGACGCTGAACCCGCTGAAGTACACGCACGCGCTGCTGAGCATCGTGCTCCCGGTGGTGTTCATGATCATGGGCGGGATCGGCCTGCCGGGCGGCGCGGTCTTCATCGAGCGGGGCCGCATCCAGGGCCGGTGGCGACACAGCATGATCTCGGCGGCGGGCCCGCTGACCAACGTGGTGTTCGCGGTGGTGTGCACCGCGCCCTTCTGGCTGCACGCCCTGGACGGGGTGCCCCGCGACTTCCGGTACGCGCTGGCGTTCCTCGCGCTGCTCCAGGTGACCGCGGCGATCCTGAACTTCCTGCCGGTGCCGGGCCTCGACGGCTACGGGGTGATCGAGCCGTGGCTGTCGTACCAGGTGAAGCGGCAGGTGGAGCCGTTCGCGCCGTTCGGCCTGATGATCGTGTTCGCGCTGCTGTGGCTGCCGGCGGTGAACGGCGTGTTCTTCAACGCGATCCACGCGGTCCTGCGCGCCCTGGGGATCGACGAGGTCCAGACGTACTGCGGCTACGACCTGTTCCGGTTCTGGCGGGAGAACGACCCCGGCTGTTCGATCATCCCGTGACGGACTTGCCGCCGGCGGCGTTGTCCCGGGCGCGCTTGACGTAGTACCAGGTCATGTTGGACGTCAGCCCCGCGAGCAGCACCCAGACGATGCCCAGCCAGCTGCCCTGCACGAACGAGACGACGGCCGCGGCGGTGGCCAGGAGGCAGACGATCAGGGTGTAGAGGGCGATGCGGGGCATGACGGGGGGCTCCTGTCGGGGGACACTGCTGAGGTCACCAGTGTCCCCCATGGACTCACACGTCGGTGACGCGGAGCCCGGCGTGTGCCTTGTAGCGGCGGTTCACGGAGATCAGGTTCGCGACCAGCGACTCGACCTGGTGGGCGTTGCGCAGCCGGCCGGCGAAGATGCCGCGCATGCCGGGGATGCGGCCGGCCAGCGCCTGGACGGTCTCCACGTCGGCGCGGGCGTCGCCCAGCACCATCACGTCGGTGTCGATCTCCTCGATCTCCGGGTCCTGCAGCAGGACGGCCGACAGGTGGTGGAAGGCGGCGGTGACCCGGGAGTCGGGCAGCAGGGCGGCGGCCTGCTCGGCGGCGCTGCCCTCCTCGGGCCTGAGCGCGTAGGCGCCCTGCTTGTCGAAGCCGAGCGGGTTCACACAGTCGACGACGAGCTTCCCGGCCAGCTCCTCGCGCAGCGACTCCAGGGTCTTGCCGTGGCCCTCCCACGGCACGGCGACGATCACGATGTCGCTGCGGCGCGCGGTCTCGGCGTTGTCGGCGCCCTCGACGCCGTCCCCCAGCTCCTCGGCGGTGGCCCGGGCGCGCTCCGCGGCCCGCGAGCCGATGATCACCTTCTGCCCGGCCCGGGCGAGCCGGTGGGCGAGGCCCTTGCCCTGCGGGCCGGTGCCGCCGAGCACGCCGACGACCAGCCCGGAGACGTCGGGCAGGTCCCAGGGGTCCTTGGCGGGGGCCTTCGCGGGAGTCTGTGCGCTGTCGGTAGAGGTCATGGGCCGACTCTACGTCCGCCGGGCGGGCGGCACCGCGCGTCCGCGGGGGCCGGTGGCCGCGGTTCAGGTGAGCCGCGTCACGGGGAGGCGACGGAAGGTGATGGTCTCGTAGGCGCTGAAGTCCCCGGTCTCGTAGAGGAGTCCGACCGTGTCCCGGTCGACGCGGACCAGGTCGGAGTAGGCGGCGGGCAGTCCGTCGACGGTGTGGGCGGTGCGCCAGGTGGTGCCGCCGTCGGCGGAGGCGCGGACGGTCATCAGGGCGCGGGCGGCGGGGTCGGCCGGGCCGGAGAAGAGCAGCAGGTCGGGGTCGCGGAGTTGCAGCACGGCGGCCTCGCAGACCGGGGTGACGAGGCCGGCCTGCGGGCGGAACGGTTTGACGAGGGTCCTGCCGCCGTCCCGGGAGTGGGCGTCGGCGCGGTTGCCGGGGGACGGGGAGTCGTTGCGGGTGTTGAGGTAGACGCGGCCGTCGGGGAGTTCGGCGGCGGTGGTCTCGTTGACGTTGACGTAGCCGTCGGTGTTCTCGTCGAGGTAGCCGAGGTACCAGTTGGCGCCGCGGTCGTCGCTGAGCAGGCAGTGGCCGCTGTTGTAGCGGGCCTCGGCGCCGGTGTCGGTGCCGGTGGGCGGCAGGGTGTGGTTGGCGGGGACCAGGACGCGGCCGGAGGTGAGCTGGAGGGCGTGGCCGGGGGTGGTGGCGTACCAGCGCCAGCCGGGCCGCTTCACCTGGTGGGTGATCTCCCGGGGCGGGGACCAGGTCCGTCCGTCGTCGTCGCTGTGCCGCAGCCACACCCGGCGGCCGTCGGCGTCCGTGACCCGGCCGCGCAGGATGGCGTCCTCGGTGGCGGCGGCCGCCGCCCGGACGTGCACGAGCAGGACGCGGCCGGTGTCCAGGACCACGGGGGCGGGGTTGCCCGCGAGGTTCCTCCCGTTGCTCGCGGCGACCTGGAGCGGTCCCCACGTGCGGCCGCCGTCCGTGGACCGCTTCAGCACGATGTCGATGTGCCCGTGGTCGGCCGCGGAGCCGGCCCGGCCCTCGCAGAAGGCGAGCAGGGTGCCCGCGCGGCTCGCGACGACGGCGGGGATGCGGAAGCTCGCGTATCCCTCGTGGCCCGCGCGGAAGGGGACGGTCACGTCGGTCATCGGACGGCTCCTCGGTGGACGGCGACGGTCCGTCACCCCTCCCCGGGTCGGGCGAATTCGGGGTGAACTCCACGTCACGACTGACCGGTTGCGGCAGTATGCGGTCGCATGGACGCCGTACGGGTCGCGCTGCTGCGCGAGGTGCTCGCCGGGACCGAGTGGCTGGGGGCCACCCGGCGGTTCGCGGGGACGCTGCGCGGGTCGGTGGTGGCGCACGGCGGCGGGCTGCTGCTGGTGGGCACGCCCGCGTACGAGCCCTGGCACCTGGCCGCGCACCTGGCGGACGAGGCGGCCTGGTCGGGCACGCCCGAGCTGGCGCCGACGCTGGTACGGCACCACGCGCGCCCCTCCGACCCCGCGCACCTGGCCGTCGGTCCAGGGCGGATCGAGGCGGCCGGACGCGGCGAGACCCTGCTGGTGGTGGCTCCCGAGGAGCCCGCGGAGCTGCTGGAGCGGGTGCACGGCGCGCGCCGGGCCGGGGTGAAGGTGCTGGCGCTCGGCGCGGGCGGGGGCGAACTGGCGGCGATGGCCCACGACACGCTGGCCGTGCCGGAGAGTGCGGAGCTGGACCTGGACAGCGTGCAGCACCTGGTGAGCGCGGCGGCGGGCGAGAACGGGGGCGGGGGCTCGCCGCGGGGCCGGCGGGGCTTCCGTGACCGGCTGTCGAGGCTGGCGGAGATCCTGACGGCACCGCCGGCCACGCCCTGGTGACCTTGCCGCCCGCCCGGCCGCCCGCCCGGAAAAGAAGTTGCCCGGCGCCGGGGCCGAGCGGAGCATGCTGCGGTGCCCGCACTCCTGCCCGACCTCGCCCCCTGGAAAGCCTCCGCCGACTTCCGCAGGCTGTGGGCCTCCGGCCTGATCAGCAACTTCGGCAGCTTCCTGACCTTCGTCGCGCTGCCGGTGCAGCTCAAGGACCTGACCGGCTCCGCGGCGGCGGTGGGCGCCGTCGGCGCGGTGGAACTGATCCCGCTGATCGTCTTCGGGCTGTACGGCGGCGCGCTCGCCGACGCCCTGGACAAGCGGCGGCTGATCGTGTGGACGGAGGCGGGACAGGGCCTGCTCAGCGCCGCCCTGCTGGTGAACGCGCTGCTCCCCGGGCCCGCCGTGTGGCCGCTGTACGTGGTGGCGGCGCTCTCCTCCGCGCTGGTGTCGGTCCAGCGGCCCGCGCTGGACTCGCTGCTGCCGCGGATCGTGGCCCACGAGCACCTGCCCGCCGCCGCCTCCCTGAACTCGCTGCGCTGGACCGTGGGCGGGGTGGCCGGTCCCGCGGTCGCGGGGGTGGTCGTCGCCTACGCGGGCCTGGGCTGGGCCTACGCCGCCGACCTGCTGACCTTCGCGCTGTCGCTGGTATTCGTCGTCCGCATCGCGCCCTCCCCCGCCTCGCACGAGGCGGCCAGGCCGGATCTGCGGGCCGTCGCGGAGGGTGCCCGCTACGCCTGGAGCCGCAAGGAACTCCTCGGCACCTACGCGGTCGACCTCGCGGCGATGTTCCTGGCCATGCCGCTGGCCGTGCTGCCGTTCCTCGCCGACGAGCTGCACGCCGCGTGGTCGCTCGGACTGATGTACGCGACCTTCCCGCTGGGCGCGCTGCTGGTCAGCGCGACGAGCGGCTGGACCTCGCGGGTGCACCGGCACGGCCGCATGGTGGTGCTGTCGGCCGCGCTGTGGGGCCTGGCGGTCACCGCGGCGGGTCTGGTCGGCGACGTCTGGCTGGTGCTGCTGCTCCTGACCGTGGCCGGCGCCTGCGACATGGTCAGCGGGATCTTCCGGGGCGCGATGTGGAACCAGACGATCCCCGACGAGCTGCGCGGCCGCCTCGCCGGTATCGAGCTGCTGTCCTACTCGGTGGGACCGCAGCTCGGCCAGGTCCGCTCCGGCGGTGTCGCCGCCTGGGCGGGCGTGCGGACGTCCGTGTGGTCGGGCGGGGCGCTCTGCGCGGGCGCGATGGGGCTGCTGGCCCTGTGCCTGCCCGGACTGATGACCTACGACGCCCGGACCAACGCGCACGCGGTGCGGCTGCGCGAGCAGCGCGCCGCGACCGCGCCCGCGCGGGTGTGATCAGTCGTCCCCGGCGCTCTGGCCGCCCCCCTTGGCGTCGTGCCAGCGGGGGTCGGTCTCCCACTCCAGGTTGCGTTCCTGGGCGATCTCCATCGCGCGCTGCGCCTCCTGCGGGCTCGCGTAGGGACCGAAGCGGTCCTTGCCCGGACAGTCCGGGCCCTCCTCGACCTTCTTGTGCTCCAGGCAGTAGTACCACTCGCCCGGTTTACCGACGGTGCGCTTCTTGAACAGGGCCATGAACTGCTCCTCTCGCCATCGACATGTTCCCCCGAGCCCGCTGGTTAGACTCGCTGACATGTCCGCCCAGTCGCTGCTCGTACCAGGGGAACTCTCCCCCACCCGCCCGGTACCCGGGAACATCCGCCGCCCCGAGTACGTCGGCAAGCCCGCGCCGGCGCCGTACACCGGTCCGGAGGTGCAGACCCCGGAGACCGTCGAGGCGATGCGCGTCGCCGGCCGCATCGCCGCGCAGGCGATGGAGGAGGCCGCGAAGATCATCGCGCCCGGTGTCACCACGGACCAGCTGGACCAGGTCGCCCACGCGTACATGTGCGACCACGGCGCCTACCCGTCCACGCTCGGCTACCGGGGCTTCCCGAAGTCGCTGTGCACCTCGGTCAACGAGGTCATCTGCCACGGCATCCCGGACTCGACGGTCCTCAGGGACGGCGACATCGTCAACCTGGACGTCACGGCGTACATCGGCGGGGTGCACGGCGACAACAACGCCACCTACCTGGTGGGTGACGTGGACGAGGAGTCCCGGCTGCTGGTGGAGCGGACCCGGGAGTCGCTGAACCGGGCGATCAAGGCGGTCAGGCCGGGCCGGCAGATCAACGTCATCGGCCGGGTCATCGAGTCCTACGCCAAGCGGTTCGGCTACGGCGTCGTCCGTGACTTCACGGGTCACGGGATCAGCTCCTCGTTCCACTCCGGCCTGATCATCCCGCACTACGACAGCCCGCACGCGACGACCGTGATGCAGCCGGGGATGACCTTCACGATCGAGCCGATGCTGACGCTGGGCAGCCACGAGTACGACATGTGGGACGACGGCTGGACGGTCGTGACCAAGGACCGCAGGCGGACGGCCCAGTTCGAGCACACGCTGGTCGTGACGGAGACCGGGGCGGACATCCTCACCCTGCCGTGACGGCCCGCCGGCGCGCCGGCCACCCGTCCCGTCGAAGCCCGTCCCGTCGAAGCCCGTCCCGGCGTCCGGGGCGGGCTTCGACGCACATCCGGGGGCGGGCTCCTGATGTTTTTCCGACATCCTGTCGGTAAAGTTACCGACAGCAGGTCGGCAAACGGAGGAGAGTCCATGGAGTCGTTCTCGACCGTGATCCGCACGGCGTCCCACGAGCAGCACGTGGAGGCGGAGACCTCGACGTTCATGGGCGACCTGCTCGGCGGCCGGCTCGGCGTGGCCGCGTTCGCCCGCTACACCGAGCAGCTGTGGTTCGTCTACGAGGCCCTGGAGAGCACCGCCGGGCGGCTGGCGGCGGACCCGGTGGCCGGGCCCTTCGTCCGGCCGGAACTGCTGCGAATGCCCGCGCTGGAGCGGGACCTGGCGCACCTGCGGGGTCCGGGGTGGCGCTCGACGCTGTCCGCCCTGCCCGCGACCCGTGCGTACGCCGACCGGGTCCGGGAGTGCGCCGAGGGCTGGCCCGGCGGGTACGTCGCCCACCACTACACCCGCTACCTGGGCGACCTCTCCGGCGGCCAGGTCATCCGGGACCGCGCGGAGCGCACCTGGGGCTTCGCACGCAAGGGCGACGGCGTCCGCTTCTACGTCTTCGAGGACATAGCCAACCCGGCCGCGTTCAAGCGCGGTTACCGCGAACTGCTGGACGCCGTCGAGGCGGACGAGCTGGAGCGGCAGCGGATCGTGGCGGAGTGCCGCCGGGCGTTCGACCTGAACACCGGGGTCTTCCGCGCCCTGGGCGCGGAGTTCCCGCTGAGCGCGTAGGCCGGACGCGGCCTAGCGCTCCAGGAGGACGCGGCCGCCGATCTCCACCCAGCCGTTCGGCTGCGGTGCGGTCAGGATCTGCGAGCCCCTGCCCTGGGTGATGTTCAGGGCGCGGCCGAGCCGGTCGGTCAGGAGCAGCGCCGCGGCGCCGGTCGCCTCGTCCTCCTCGATGCCGTCGTCGCGGCCGGGGAAGGCGCGGGCGCGGACCCGGCCGGCCGCCTCGTCCTCCCAGGCCCAGGCGTACAGCCACGCGCCGGGCGGCGGGACGGTCAGGGCGTCGACCTCGGCGGCGGTGGCGAACTGGCGCAGGGTGCGGGGCGGCACCCACTCCGCGCGGGCCTCGATCCAGCTGAACTCGCCGTCGAGGCGGGCGCCGACCTCCCCGGCGGGCGTGACCAGTTCGGGCACGTCCAGCAGCCAGGCCGTGCCCACGCAGGGGTGGCCGGCGAAGGGCAGCCGCAGGGTGGGCGTGTAGATGTCGATCACTCCGCGCTCGGGGTCGTCCACGAACACGGTCTCGCTGAACCCGAGCTTCGCGGCGAGCTCCTGCCGGTCGTCCCGCCCGGGCAGCACCGAGCCGTCCCGCACGACACCGAGTTCGTTGCCGTAGCCGCCGTTCGGCGCGCAGAAGACGCGGAGTACGTCGTAATCAGTCACTCCGGAATTGAAACACCGCCCCCCGTGAGAGCTGAATCACGACCCCGCCGGGCGGTACTGAGGTAAGCCTCAGGTAAGTTAGGGCAGCCTCACCACACCGCACCACACCGGATCCGCTGGGAGCCTGCATGCGAGCCGTCCGACTGACCGTCACCGCCGCCACCGCCGTGGCCGCCCTGACCGCCCTCTCGGCCTGCACCGCGAAGAGCGACGCCGCCGACGGCGACGCGATCCGGGTGACCGCGGCCGACGCCACGTGCGAGACCTCCACCAAGTCGGTACCGGCCGGGCAGGTCACGCTGAAGATAGAGAACAAGGGCTCGAAGGCCACCGAGGTCGAGATCCTGTTCCCGGACGACCGGATCGTCTCCGAGAAGGAGAACATCGGCCCCGGCACCAAGTACACGCTGACCGCCGAGGTGAAGGCCGGCGCCTACGAGATCGCCTGCCGCCCCGGCATGAAGGGCCACGGCGTCCGGCAGAAGCTCACCGTGACCGGCGGCGGCGCGACCGCCGGGCGCGACCCGCGGCTCGACAAGGCCGTCGCCGACTACCGCCAGTACGCGCAGGACCAGGCCGACCGGACGCTGCCGCTCGTCGGGACCTTCGTGAAGGCCGTCAAGGACGGCGACCTGGCGGCCGCCAGGAAGGCGTACGCGCCCTCGCGCCTCGGCTGGGAGCGCACCGAGCCGGTCGCCGAGTCCTTCGGCGACATCGACCCCAAGGTCGACGTCCGCGAGGACGGCCTGGAGGACGGCCAGAAGTGGACCGGCTGGCACCGTCTGGAGAAGGCCCTGTGGGCCGACAAGAAGATCGGTGCCGAGGAGAAGACCCTCGCCGACCGGCTGGTCACCGACCTGAAGGACTGGCAGGAGCGGGTCGGCAAGGCCGAGATCACCCCCTCGTCCATGGCCAACGGCGCCAAGGAGCTGCTCGACGAGGTCGCCACCGGCAAGGTCACCGGTGAGGAGGAGCGCTACTCGCACACCGACCTGGTCGACTTCAAGGGCAACGTCGAGGGCGCGCAGAAGGCGTACGACCTGCTCAAGCCGGTCGCCTCGAAGAACGACCCGGCGCTGGCCAAGGAGCTGGACAAGCAGTTCACCGCGCTCGACACGCTGCTCGACAAGTACCGCTCCGACAAGAACTCCTACGACTTCGTCTCCTACGACAAGCTCACCAAGGACCAGACCAAGGAGCTGTCGGACGCGGTCAACGCCCTCGCGGAGCCGCTGTCCAAGCTCGCCGCCGCGGTCGTGAAGTAGGAAGGACGGGCATGACCGAGACCCAGGACACCACCACCGCCTCCCCCGCGGGCTCCCCGTCCCGCCGTGCGCTGATCGGCTGGGGCGGTGCCGGGCTCGCGCTCGGTGCCGTCGCGGCCGGCGGTGCCGTGGCCGCGACCCGGGCCGGTGACGACGCCGACCCCGCCGCCGCCGAGGCGGGCGGTGCCGTCGCGTTCCACGGCGCCCATCAGGCGGGCATCGCCACCCCGGTCCAGGACCGGCTGCACTTCGCCGCGTTCGACGTGAAGACCGACGACCGCGCCGAGTTCGTGCGGATGCTGAAGGACTGGACGGCCGCCGCCCGCCGGATGACCGCCGGTCACGCGGTCGGCGAGGGCGCGTACGGCGGACTGGCCGAGGCACCGCCGGACGACACCGGCGAGGCCCTGGGGCTCGCCCCCTCCCGGCTGACGCTGACGATCGGGTTCGGACCGTCCCTGTTCGAGCGGTTCGGGCTGGCCGGCAAGCGGCCCGCGGCCCTGGTCGACCTGCCCAGGTTCGCGGGCGACAACCTCGACCGGACCCGCACCGGCGGCGACCTGTGCATCCAGGCCTGCGCGGACGACCCCCAGGTCGCCGTGCACGCCATCCGCAACCTGGCCCGCATCGGCTTCGGCAAGGTCGCCATCCGCTGGTCCCAGCTCGGCTTCGGCAAGACGTCCTCCACCACCCCGGACGCCCAGACGCCCCGCAACCTGATGGGCTTCAAGGACGGCACCCGCAACATCGCGGGCACCGAGACGGACCGGCTGAAGAAGTTCGTGTGGGTCGGCGACGGCGACGGCGGCAAGGGCGAGTCCTGGATGACCGGCGGGTCCTACCTGGTCGCCCGCCGCATCCGGATGAACATCGAGACCTGGGACCGGACCTCGCTGCAGGAGCAGGAGGACGTCTTCGGCCGCGACAAGGGCGAGGGCGCCCCGGTCGGCAGGGCCAAGGAGCACGACAAGCCGTTCCTGAAGGCGATGAAGCCGGACGCGCACGTGCGGCTCGCGCACCCCGACTCCAACAACGGGATCACCATCCTGCGCCGGGGCTACTCCTTCACGGACGGCACGGACGGCCTCGGCCGCCTCGACGCGGGCCTGTTCTTCCTGGCCTACCAGCGCGACGTCCGCAAGGGATTCATCCCGCTGCAGCGGCAGCTGTCGGCGAAAGACGCGCTCAACGAGTACATCCAGCACGTGGGTTCGGCGGTCTTCGCGGTCCCGCCCGGCGTCCGGGACAAGGACGACTGGTGGGGCCGGACGCTGTTCTCCGAGGAGGCGTGACCCGTGTTCTCCAACTACCTGATCGGCCTGCGCGAGGGCCTGGAAGCCAGCCTCGTCGTCTGCATCCTGATCGCCTACCTGGTCAAGACCGGCCGCAGGGACGCCCTGAAGCCGATCTGGATCGGCATCGGCATCGCCGTCGCCATCGCCATGGGCTTCGGCTGCGCCCTGGAGTTCGGCTCCCAGGAGCTCACCTTCGAGGCGCAGGAGGCGCTCGGCGGCTCGCTGTCCGTCATCGCCGTCGGCCTGGTGACCTGGATGGTGTTCTGGATGCGGCGCACCGCCCGGCACCTGAGGTCCGAACTGCACGGCAAACTGGACGCGGCCCTCGCCATGGGCACCGGCGCGCTGGTCGCCACCGCGTTCCTGGCCGTCGGCCGGGAGGGCCTGGAGACCGCCCTGTTCGTGTGGGCCTCGGTGCACGCCGCCTCCGACGGCACCCCGCGCCCGCTGGTCGGCGTGGCCCTCGGCCTGGCCACGGCCGTCCTGCTCGGCTGGCTGTTCTACCGCGGCGCCCTGAAGATCAACCTGGCCAAGTTCTTCACCTGGACCGGCGGGATGCTGGTGGTGGTCGCGGCGGGCGTGCTGGCGTACGGCTTCCACGACCTCCAGGAGGCCAACTGGATCCCGGGCATCGCCGACCTGGCCTTCGACATCAGCGGCACGATCCCGCCGGACAGCTGGTACGGCACCCTGCTCAAGGGCGTCTTCAACTTCCAGCCCGACCCGACCGTCGTGCAGCTGGCGGTGTGGGCGCTCTACCTGGTGCCGACCCTGGCCGTCTTCCTGGTCACGCCCGAGTTCCTCGCCCGGCTCAAGGGCGGCGGGCGGAGCACGGCCGCTCCGGCGGCCGAGGAGCGGGTCCCGGCCGCCGAGTGACGGCGGGGGCCGACGGTACCGAGTGCGTGAACCGGCCACCCGCGCGTGTTCCCGTCCCGGTAGGGTTCGCCTCCGGAAAGGGGAGGGTGAAGGCACTTCATGAGCAGGGATCGCGGTCGTCGTGGGCTCCGTCGGCGTGACCGGAACGCACTCATAGCGGCCTCGCTGACCGCTTTGTCGATGACGGCGAGCGGATGCGTGGTGGTGCACGGCGAGCGCGAGGTACTGCCCGCCACCAGCCGCGCCGAGGCCGCCAAGGCGCTCGTGCGGTTCACGGACGCCTACAACAGGGCCGACAAGGCCTACGACCGCTCCCTGGACGCGGGGCAGGTCACCGGCGCTCTCGCCGACATCGACGGGGCCCGGCTGAAGGCCGGGCACGTCAACCACCCTTCCGGCAACCCCCGGCACACCCCGCTGGAGCTGACGGACGCGCACTTCACGATCCCCGCCAAGGCCGGCTGGCCCCGCTGGTTCGTCGCGGACGCCAAGGGCAACGTGGGGGGCGGCGCCCGCTGGCTGCTGGTGTTCACCCGCCACGGCCTCGGCGAGCAGTGGAAGGTCGCCTATCTGACGCTGGTGGCGCCCGGCGCCGTACCGGAGTTCAGGAAGGACGCGGACGGGTTCGCCGAGACCGTCCCCGCGGACGCCCCGGGCCTCGCCGTGCCGCCCGCCGGCCTGAGCAGGGCCTACGCGCGCTATCTGCGGGACGGCGGGAAGACCTTCGCGGACGGCCGGAGCACCAGCGCGCTGCGCGCGGACCGCGCGCGGCGGGCCAAGAAGCCGGGTCTGGTGCGGCAGTTCATCGACGAGCCGCTGACCCGCGGCGACTACGCGCCGCTCGCGCTGCGCACGGCGGACGGCGGGGCGCTGGTCTTCTTCACCACGCACCACTTCGAGAAGCAGACCGCCGCCGCGGGCACCTCGGTGCCGGTCCCGAACAAGGACGTGCAGGCCCTGACCAAGGGCGAGGTCAAGCAGTCGCTGACGCTGGAGATCGTCTCCAACGAGGCCGCCCTCGTCCCGGCGGGCAGCGGCCCGGTGTCGATCGTGGGCCAGGTGCGGGGGCTGACGGCCGCGCAGGGCGAGTAGGCCCGCCCGGGACCTCGACGGCCCGCTCGCGGGAGGGGGCGCCCGCGCGGCTCAGTGCCGCGGGGGCCAGGCGGCGCCCGCCCGGCCGGCCTCCGTGCCGACGTGCCGGGCGCAGGCGTCCGTGAGCGCCTCCAGCAGGCTCAGCGGGTCGGGCAGCGGCTGCTCCGGGCCGCGCACCCAGTGCACCCCGCGGTCCTCACCCGGCAGCCGGGCGGGCGGCACGAGGACGTAGGAGCCGCGGCAGTGCCAGCGAAGACCGGGGTGCTCGTCCATGGTCTCGGGGTGGCAGTCCAGCTCGCAGGGCCACCACTCGTCCTCGTCCTCGGGGGTGCCGCGGGTGAGGGTGAAGAACAGCATGCGGCCGTCGTCGCTCTCGGCGACCGGGCCGACCTCGACGCCGGCCCCGAGCAGCCGGTCGAGCGCCTCCCGGCCGGCCTCCAGGGGCACGTCCAGGACGTCGTGCGTCATGCCGGTGGCGGTGATGAAGTTGGCCTCCGGTTGGTGCCGGGCCCAGCGCTCGATCTGCCCGCGGTCCGTCGTGGACTGGGTCTGCCAGGCGAACGACACCGGGTGCCGGGCCGGGGTCGGGCAGCCGACGCGGTCGCAGGAGCAGCCGTAGCCCGCACCGGGGTGCGCGGCGGGGGCCAGCGGCAGTCCGGCCGCTGCGGCGGAGAGCAGCAGGGCCTCACGGCCGCCGGTGTCGTCGGCGGTCTCCTTCGGGCGGCGGCCGAGCAGCCACTGGGAGAGTCTGCCCTGCCGGCCGGACCGGCCGCCGAACGTCGCGCTCATCTACCCCTCGCCTCGCCGTGGTCGCCTCGCTGTGGTGCGGCCAGCATGCCTCATCGTCCCACCTTCCCCTGCCCCGGGGTGCCTGTCGGGCAATCCGGGCGATGCGGACGAGACGTGCCTCACAGACCTGCCTCGCGGAGCGGGCGGACTGGGCGGCCCGGGCCGTCCCGGGGCCGGTCAGCGCGGGGCGATGCCGTGCAGCGCGTAGTCGACCAGCGTGTCCGTGTAGTCGTGGGAGATCGGGCCGGTGCGCTGCAGCCACCGCTGGGCGAGCGGGGAGACGAACAGCTCCAGCGCGATACGCGGGTCGACGTCGGCGCGCACCGCCCCGGTGGCCTGCGCGGAGCGCAGCCGGTCGACGTAGAGCTGGAGCTGGGGTTCGAGGAGCTTGGTGACGAACTCGCGGCCGACCTGCTCGTTGACCAGGCCCTCGGCGGCCAGGGAGCGGGCGGGCACCTCGAAGCGCGGGTCGAGGAGTTCGTCGATCGTGGCGCGCAGCACCGCCTTGAGGTCGGCGGCGAGATCGCCCGTGTCGGGGACGGCGGACGCCTCCTGCCCGGCCGTCCGCGCCATCTGCTCGCCGAGGTCGAGGAAGGCCTCCAGCAGGACGTCCGCCTTGGAACCCCACCACCGGTAGATGGTCTGCTTGCCGACCCCGGCCCGGGCGGCGATCCCCTCGACGGTGGTCCTGGGGTACCCGGCCTCGGCGACCAGGGCGAGGGCGGCGGCGTAGATCGCCCGCCGGGACTTCTCGCTGCGGCGGGTGGCGTCGGGGGCGGGCTTCTTGACCATGGGGGTGACGCTAACAAGCGCGCCGGTCAGGCGGGCTCGTCCGGCGGCGGCCAGGGGTCGCCCCAGTCGGCGTCCCGGGCGGCCCGGTAGAGGCCGCCGTGGCGCTTGGTGACCGTCGTACGGCTCAGCCGCTGGTCGGTCTCGCACAGGTCGAGGAGCACCTGGCCCTTGCGGATCTGCGGGCGCCGCACGACGCGGGCGGGTGCCGGTGCCGCGGGCAGCCGGGTGGCGGCGACGTAGCTGAACTTCTCGTCCTCGTAGGCGAGGGAGCCGCCCTTGACCTGGCGGTGCAGGGAGGAACGGCTGACCCGGGCGGAGAAGTGGCACCAGTCGGTGCCGGGGACGATGGGGCAGGCGGCGCTGTGCGGGCAGGGGGCGGCGACCCGGAACCCGGCCGCGACCAGCCGGTCGCGGGCCTCGATGACCCGGGCGTAGCCCGCGGGGGTGCCGGCCTCCACGATCACGACCGACGGGGCGGCCGCCGCGGCGGCGTCCACGAGGGCGGCGCGGTCGGCCTCGGCGAGTTCGTTGAGGACGTACGACACCGTCACGAGGTCGGTGGGCTCCAGGGTGAGCGAGGAGCCGATCCGGGCCCGCTGCCAGCGGGCGCCGCGCAGGTCCGGGTTGGCGGCGGCGATCTCCCGGCCGAGGGCGAGCGCGGGCTCGGCCCAGTCCAGCACGGTCACGTCGCGTTCGCCGGGCCAGGTCTCCGTGACGGCCCAGGTGGCGGCGCCGGTACCGCCGCCGACGTCGACATGGCCCTCGGGCGTCCAGCCGGGCACGGCCCGTGCGAACGCCTCCAGCGCGGAGCGGACCGCCTCGAAGGTGGCCGGCATGCGGTAGGCGGCGTAGGCGGCGACGTCGGCGCGGTCACGGAGGATGGGGGCGTGGGTGGGGGTGTCGCCCCGGTACTTGGCGATCAGCCGTTCCACGGCTGAGGCGGCCTGGCTGGGCGGAAGACCGGCGAGCAGTTCCGCGAGGGTGCCGCGGAGGGCTTCGGCGGGCGAGGCGGGGGCGTTCACCTGGCGATTGTATGGCTGAGAACACCGCCCCCGGACCGCTGCGCCCCGAGGCAGCCCTGGCCTCCTGACCGCTCCGGCCCGGGCGGCTCCGGCCCCATGACCGCCTCGGCTCCCTGACCGCTCCGCCCCGTTGACCGCTCTGCCCTCTGACCGCTCCGGCCCGAGCCGTCTCGGCCGTCCGGCCGCTCCGCCCCGGGGCCCAGCCACTCCGGCCCGAGGCCGCCTTGTCCCTCCGGCCCGATGTCTCGGCCCCACCGCTCCGGCCCGGAGCCACCCCGGCCGCCGACCGCCCCGTCCGGAGGCCACCTCGGCCGCCGACCACCCGATCCCGGGGCCCCGGCCCACGAGCCCCGCACCCCTGGCACCGGGCCCGCACCCCTGGACCCCGACCCCTCCGTCCCGAGGCCATCCGCCCTCCGACCGCCCCGACCCGGGCTGCCCAGGACCACCAGCCCCGCACCCCTGGCACCGGGCCCGCACCGAGCCACCGGGCCCGTGCCCTGGCCGCCGCTCTCCGGTGGGGGTCAGATCACCGCTCGTGCCAGGTAGGTGGCGAGTGCGGCCCTCGGGCGGCTGTCGGGGGCGCGGCGACGGGGGTGGACGGTGTTGGCCAGCAGGACCAGGAAGGTGTCCGTCGCCGGGTCCAGGACCAGTGAGGTGCCGGTGAAGCCGGTGTGCCCGGCCGCGCCCCGGCCCGCGAGTTCGCCCATGAACCACGGCTGGTCCACGGCGAAGCCCAGGCCCGGCGGGGTCAGCAGCAGCTCGACGAAGTCGGGGCCGAGGACGCGGGCGGGCCCGTACCCGCCGCCGGCCAGCAGGGTGCGGGCGAAGACCGCGAGGTCGTACGCGGTGGAGAAGAGGCCCGCGTGCCCCGCCACGCCGCCGAGCGCCCAGGCGTTCTCGTCGTGGACCGCGCCGCGCAGCATCCCCCGGTCCGCCTTGGCCCACGGCCGCCGCTGGTCCTCGGTGGCCGCGGCACCGGGGCAGGGGCCGAAGGCGGTCGCGGTCATGCCGAGCGGGCGGGTGATGCCGTCCGCGATCAGCACGTCGAGGGTGCGGCCGGTGATCCGCTCCAGCACGAACTGGAGCAGCAGCATGTTCAGGTCCGAGTAGAGGTGGGTGCCGGGCGCGGCGATCGGCGCCTCGGCGCGCAGCAGGGCGAGCCGGGCGGTGTCGTCCGGGCAGTCGTACAGCGGGAGTTCGGGGCGCAGCCCGGAGGTGTGGGTGAGCAGCTGCCGTACGGTGATGCCGTGTTCGGCGGCCGCGGTGAACTCGGGCAGGTAGGCGCCGACGCGGGCGTCCATGCCGAGGGTGCCGCGCTCGATCTGCTGAACGGCGGCGACGGCCGTGAACAGCTTGGTGAGCGAGGCCAGGTCGAAGGGCGTGTCGACGGTGACCGGCACCCGCTCGGCGGGCGGCAGTTCCACGCCGGTGCCGGTGTCGGGGTCGTAGTGGGCGTGGCGCACGGCCCAGCCCGAAGCCTCGGCGACGGCGATCACCGGGCCGCGCCCGGCCAGCGCGACGGCACCGGCGGCCCAGGGGCGGGCTCCGGCGGTGAGGGCGTGCACCTCCTCGGCCAGGTGGCGGAGCTGGACGGGGTCGAGCCCGGCGCGCTCGGGTGTGCCGGCGCGCAGTCGCGGTGCGCTCAGTTCTGCTCCCCCTCCGAATCCGTACGTGTGTTCCAGGGACGGCACATTCCCACGAAGCAGGCCGCCGCGACCAGTGCGCCCGCCAGTTGGACGATCGCCATGGGCACGGCGGTGTGCTCCCCGGCGACGCCGACGAGCGGGGAGGCGACCGCTCCGACGAGGAAGGAGCAGGTGCCGAGCAGCGCGGAGGCGGAGCCGGCGGCCTGCCGGGTGCGCAGCAGGGCGAGCGACTGGGCGTTGGGCAGGGTGATGCCCATCGCCGACATCAGCACGAACAGGGCGGCCGCGACCGGGGCGAGCCCGACGTCACCGAACGCGCCGCAGGCCATCAGCAGCAGGGCGGTCGCGGCGAGCACGGTCACGGCGAGGCCGGTGCCGAGCACCTTGTCCAGGCTGACCCGGCCCACCAGCACCTTGCCGTTGACCTGCCCGGCGATCACCAGGCCGACCGAGTTCAGGCCGAAGAGCAGACTGAAGGTCTGCGGGGAGGCGCCGTAGATCTCCTGGACCACGAACGGGGAGGCGCTGATGTAGGCGAACAGCGCGGCGAAGGCGAAGCCGCCGGCCAGCAGGTAGCCGGTGAAGGGGAGGTCGGCGAGCAGGCCGCGCATGGCGCGCAGGGCCTCGCCCACTCCCCCGCCGTGCCGCCGGTCGGGCGGCAGCGTCTCGGGCAGCCGCAGCCAGACGACGACGGCGAGCGCGGCGCCGACGACGGTGAGGACGGCGAACACACCCCGCCAGTCCGTCACCCTGAGGATCTGCCCGCCGACGAGTGGGGCCACGATCGGCGCGGCCCCGGATATCAGCATCAGGGTGGAGAAGAAGCGGGCCATGGCGACGCCGTCGTACAGGTCGCGTACGACGGCCCGCGCGATGACGATGCCGGCCGCGCCCGCGAGGCCCTGCGCCAGCCGGAGGGCGACCAGCGCCTCGACGTTCGGGGCCACCGCGCACAGGGCGGTGGCGAGGAGGTAGAGCGCGAGGCCGGCCAGCAGCGGGCGGCGGCGGCCCCAGCGGTCGCTCATCGGCCCGACGACGAGCTGCCCCAGCGCCATGCCGGCCAGGCAGGCGGTGAGGGTGAGCTGCACCGTCGCGGCGGGGGCGTGCAGGGTGCGGGTGACCTCCGGCAGCGACGGGAGGTACATGTCCATCGCGAGCGGGGGTGTGGCGGTGAGGCCGCCGAGCACCAGGGTGACGAGCAGGCCGGTGCGCCGGGCGGCGGCCGGGGCGGTGGTGGGCTGCTGCTCCGTCTCCGGTGCCGCTGCCGCCGCGTGCTCGGGCATGGGTCCCTCCCTCTCGTACTGACCGGCACCTATGCTCTCAGCTCGTACACACTGCCGAGGCACACACGGACGAGGGCGGGGCGGGATGGCGGAGCAGAGCGTGCGGTGGGGGATCCTGGCGACGGGCGGCATCGCGGCGGCCTTCGCGGCGGACCTGGTGGATCTGCCGGACGCCGAGATCGTGGCGGTCGGCTCGCGCAGCCGGGAGTCGGCGGAGGCGTTCGCCGAGCGGTTCGGGGTGACGCGTGCCTACGGCGACTGGGAGTCGCTGGCCGCGGACGCGGACCTCGACGTCGTGTACGTGGCGACCCCGCACGCGGCGCACCGGGCGGCGGCCGGGCTGTGCCTGACGGCCGGGCGGAACGTGCTGTGCGAGAAGGCGTTCACGCTGAACCTGCGCGAGGCCGAGGAACTGGTGGCGCTGGCCGAGGAGCACGACCGCTTCCTGATGGAGGCGATGTGGATGTACTGCAATCCGCTGGTCCGGCGGCTGACGGCGCTGGTGCGGGACGGGGCGATCGGCGAGGTGCGCTCGGTGCAGGCCGACTTCGGGCTGGCCGGGCCGTTCCCGCCGGCGCACCGGCTGCGGGACCCGGCGCTGGGCGGCGGCGCGCTGCTGGACCTCGGGGTGTACCCGGTGTCCTTCGCGCAGCTCCTGCTGGGCGAGCCGGACGAGGTGGTCGCGCGGGCGGTGCTCTCGGCGGAGGGAGTCGACCTCCAGACCGGCGCCCTGCTGTCCTGGGAGAGCGGGGCGCTGGCCTCGGTGCACTGTTCCATCGTGGGCGGCACGGCGGTCACCGCGTCGGTCACCGGCTCGCGCGGCCGGATCGACGTCCCCGCGGGCTTCTTCCACCCCGACCGCTTCGTGCTGCACCGCGACGGGCGTGAGCCCGAGGAGTTCACCGCCGCGCCGGAGGACGGCCCGCGCACCAGCCTGCGGCACGAGGCGCGGGAGGTCATGCGGGCGCTGCGTGCGGGCGAGAAGGAGTCACCGCTGGTACCGCTGGCGGGCAGCCTCGCGGTGATGCGCACGCTGGACACGATCCGGGAGCGGATCGGGGTGCGGTACCCGGGGGACGACGCGGTGGCGGCGGCCGCCGTCGCCGTCGCCACATAGCCGCAGCCACTGTCGCGGCCACTGCCGCCGCCGGGTAGCCGTATGGCGGACACCTGATTCCGCATGGCGGACTTCGGGCCTACGCTGCGGAGCCATGACTGACAGGCAGACGAAGATCGCGGTCGTGACCGGCGCCGGCTCCGGCATCGGGCGGGCCGTCGCCGTGGAACTGCTGCGCGGCGGCTGGTCCGTGGCGCTGGCCGGCCGGCGCATGGAGACGCTGGAGGAGACGGCGGGGCTGGTGCCCGGGGGGCCCTCGCTCGCCGTGCGCACCGACGTGTCCCGGCCCGAGGAGGTCGCGGCCCTGTTCGCGGCGACGGTGGAACTGTTCGGGCGGGTGGACCTGCTGTTCAACAACGCCGGCACGTTCGGTCCCGGCGGGGTGCCGGTCGAGGAACTGCCCTACGACGCCTGGCGGCACGTGGTGGACACCAACCTCAACGGGGCGTTCCTGTGCGCGCAGGCGGCGTACCGGCAGATGAAGGAACAGGACCCGCAGGGCGGCCGGATCATCAACAACGGCTCGGTCTCCGCGCACACGCCCCGCCCGATGTCGGTGGCCTACACCGCGACCAAGCACGCGCTGACCGGCCTGACCAAGTCGCTGTCGCTGGACGGGCGGCCGTACCGGATCGCGGTCGGGCAGATCGACATCGGCAACGCGGCCACCGACATGACGGCCCGTATGGCGACCGGCGCGCTCCAGGCCGACGGGGAGGTCGTGCCCGAGCCGGTGATGGACGTGGCCGACGTGGCGCGCACCGTGCGGCACATGGCCGAGCTGCCCCTAGAGGCGAACGTGCAGTTCGCGACGGTGCTGGCGACGGCGATGCCGTACGTCGGGCGGGGCTGAGGGCGGGGCCGGGCCCCGACTCGGCCCGGCGTCTCACCCGGCTTCTCCCCGCGCACAAACGGAATTTGAAAGTCCGCACTATTGCGGCCGGTCGACCACATATGCTCAACTTTCCTCCACAAGAGCTTCACACTTGGGGCGCGGGGGTTCCGTAGCCATACCCAGGGGGGAGGACGGCGGCCGTTCCACCGGACCGGAGTCGGGGGTGGACCTCGCGTGGGACCGCGAGGTGCGCACCGGTCGGTGGAACGGCCGCCGCCGCATTCCCGCCCGGCGGCTCAGCGCCGGTGCCGTCCCCCGGACTCCCTCTGCGACTGCGACTCGCTGCGCGGCTCCCGCCCGGACTCACGCTCCCGCCCGGACTCACGCTCCGGCTCGGTCGCCGTCTCCGTCACGCCCGCGTCCGCGCCGGCGGCCTCGGCCGCCGGCTTCGCCCGGAGCTTGCGGCGCAGCGCCCACGCACCCGCGCCCAGCAGCGCCGCCGTCCCGGCGCCGCCCTCCACCAGCCGCAACGCCGAGGGCCCCTTCGACGCCGTGCCGGGAGCCCCGGCCGCGGCCTTCGCCGCCTTGCCCGGGGGCGCCGGGGTGGCGCCGGCGCCGCCCTCGCTGAGCGGGGTCACCAGCGCGCCCACCGCCTGGGCCGAACGCCCGTGCCCGAAACCCCAGTCGAGCAGCGCCGCGGTCTGCTCGTACACCGCGTTGCTGCCCGCCACCGGATGCATCACGGTGACCAGCAGGGTGCGTCCGCCGCGGGTGGCGGCACCGGTGAAGGTGTTGCCGGCATGGCTGGTGTAACCGTTCTTCACACCGATCAGGCCGTCGTACGTGCCCAGCCCCCAGGCGCCCGTGAGCAGGCGGTCGGTGTTCTGGATCTGGAAGGTCTTCTTGCCGCCCGCCGGGAAGTCGGCGATCCGCGTGCCGCAGTACGCGCGGAAGTCGGGGTCCTTCAGGCCGTGCCGGGCGAACAGCGTGAGGTCGTACGCCGAGGAGAGCTGCCCCTTGTGGTCGAAGCCGTCGGGGCTCACCACATGGGTGTCCAAGGCCTGCAGGTCCTCGGCCCTGGCCTGCATCTCCGCGACCGTCTTCGCGACACCGCCGTTCATGTGCGCGAGCACGTGCACGGCGTCGTTGCCGGAGCGCAGGAACACGCCCTGCCAGAGCTGCTCCACGGTGTAGGTGATGCCGGGCTTGATGCCGACGAGGCTGGAGCCGGCCGGGATGTCGGCGAGGTCCGCGTCGGTGACCCGGTGCCGTTCGGTCCGCTCGAACTTGGCCAGCACGGTGTCCGCGAACAGCATCTTCAGGGTGGACGCGGGCGCCAGCCGCCGGTGGGCGTTGAACGAGGCGAGCACCTCGCCGCTCTCGCAGTCGGCGACCAGCCACGAACGGGCGTCGAGCTTCTTGGGCAGTCCGGTGGCACCGCGCACCTGGACTCCGGTTCGGGCCAGCCGTTCACCGCCGATGACGGCGGGCTCGGCGGCGGCGGCCGGGGCGGCCGCGGACAGGGGAAGGGCGGCGGCCGTCAGTCCGAGGACGGCACGTCGGCTGAGCCGGGAACAATCACGCACCCCGGGACCGTACACCGCGCCCAACAGGGGATTCCTGGCAGGACGCCCGCAATGGCAGGGGAATTTGCTGTCTTATGAAATTTTGGTCGCCCACCTGTTTCTCTCAGCTCTGACACATCTTTTACTCGGTCCGCCGCAAAGGTTCCCCGGCGGCCGGTGGGAGCGCGGTGTGCGGCCGGTGTGGCGGGCCGCGGTCAGGCCTGGCCCGTCTCGAAGCGGGAGATCCGCCCGTCGTCCTCGACGGTGAAGGACCACCGGGTGCGCATCTCGCCCCAGGTGTCGTTGCGGTAGCGGGCGATGAGGGAGCGGCCGCCGTTGGACTCGTTGTCGACCTCGAGGTGCCCGTGGGTGGAGAAGATCTCCTGGTCGATCCAGTCGGCGAGGTCACGGTCGGAGCCGTCGTCGGCCATGGTCGCGTCGGGCGCGAGGAGGGACAGGAAGCCCTCCCGGTCACGGGAGTTGACGGCGTTGACGAAGGCCCGGACGGCCGGATCGCGGAGCTTGGCTGGCTGAATCGTCATGGCGTCAGGCTCACACCGCTCCCCCGGACCCGCCACCCGAACGCCATCCAGGGCGGGCCCGGCGGTGTGGGAGCTGCGACGGTGGAAACACGAGAGCGATCCGTCCGCCTGCCTGCTGGGGAGTCACCGTGACCTGTTACGACCGACGCGATCTGGGCCTGCTGCTGCTCCGGCTGGGGACGGGCGGGGTGCTCGCGGCGCACGGCGCGCAGAAGCTGTTCGGCTGGTTCGGCGGGCACGGCCTCGAGGGCACCGGCCAGTTCATGGAGTCCGTCGGCTACGCGCCGGGCAAGGCGAGCGCGACGGCGGCGGGTCTCGCGGAGGCGGGCGGCGGTGCCCTGCTGGCCCTGGGGCTCGCGACCCCGGCGGCGGGCGCCGCGGCGGCCGGCGCGATGGCCGGGGCCGCGGCGGTCCACGTGCCCAACGGCTTCTTCGCCCAGGAGGGCGGCTACGAGCACGCGGCGAGCCTGGGCCTGGCCGCGGCGGGCCTGGCGGTGACCGGGCCGGGCCGGCTGTCCCTGGATCACGCCATGGGCCACGTCTTCGACCGCGGATGGATGGTGCCGGTGGCCCTGGGCGTGGCCGCCGCGGGCACGGCCGTGGTGGTGGGCGCGCGGACCCGGCGGGTACGGCGCAGGACGGAGGGCGAGCAGGAGGCCCTGTTCGAGGAGTAGGCGGGGCCGCACGGTTCGAGGAACGGACGCCGGACCGCACGGTTCGAGGAACGGACGCCGGACCGCAGACGGCGAGGAACGGACGCCGGGGCGGCCGCCGGCGAGGAACGGACGCCGGGGCGGCCGCCGGCGTGGCAGGCTGCTGGGCATGACCGCTCAGCAGCCCGCACCCCTGTGGCCGACGATCGACGCACTCTGGTCCCGTCTGGAGGCGACACGCGCGCACGCGGGCCGGGAGGGCGTCCTGCTGCGCATCCTCAAACTCTCCGAGGAGGTCGGCGAGGTCGCCGAGGCGGTGCTCGGCGCCACCGGCCAGAACCCGCGCAAGGGCGTCACCCACACCTGGGAGGACGTCCAGTCCGAACTGTGCGACGTGGCGATCACCGCCCTGGTCGCCCTGCGCACCCTGACCCCGCAGGCCGACGAGGTCTTCGACTCCCACCTGACCCGCGTACGGGAACGCCCGCTGACGCCGGAGGCGTAGCGATGTCCTAGCGTGTCCCGCGTGGAGTGGCCGGACGTGCAGGGGGGATGACCGGATGGGCCTTTTCGACGTGTTCACCGGCACCAGGCACCCGGAGGGCGGCGTCGTACCGCGGTCCGCCGAGGAGGTCCGGGCGGCGCTGCTCGCCGTCAGCGGGCCGGACACGCCCTACGTGGTGCGCGACGGTGCCCTGGAGAAGGCCGATCTGGTCGCGGAGTGGCGTGTCCGGGATCCGGCCTGGCACACCTTCTTCGCCCGGACCCAGGTGAGCCGGACCCTTCAGATCAGGATGCGTCTGGTCCCGGAGCGCCGTGAGGTCCGCGCTCTCGACCGGGCGTGGGACGTCACCTGGGCCGGAGACAGACCCAGGCTGGTGCTGTCGGCGGAGCGGTCCCGCGGGCAGGTGCGGACGGTGTCCCGGCGCTGGACGGTCGAGCGCGGGGCCGACGGCCGCCTGCGGCGGACGGAGGAGTCCTGCTTCGACCCCGCGGAACTGAGGACGCCCTTGCAGGAGGCGGTCCTCGGCGCGGGATGGACGTGGCGCGGGGTCCTGTTCGGCCTCTGACGCCCGGCCGGACAGGGCGAGACCTCGATTGCGGCACTGGCTTCTCGGCTGTTAGGCCAGGTCCAGGACGTAGCCCTCGGTGACGGGGCAGTTGTTCCAGGCCTCCGTCAGCCAGTCGTCGGAAGCGTCGTCGGCGAGCCGCTCGAGGGTGGTGTTGTAGTAGTCGGCTGTTGCCTGCCGGTTGGTCCACCAGGCGTGCCCCTCGTAGACACCGGGGCTCGGCAGGGTCATCTCGCCGGCGGGCCCACGGTCGAGTTGGCCCACGACGAGGATTCCCGTTCCGGACTCGATACTGATGTCGACATGGCCTTCCGCGTCAGCCGGCGGGCTGGGTGGCGTGTCCCAGATGCGGATGGTGACCTGGACGGGGATGTCGGGTTGCAGGCTGATGAAGTACAGGTGGTAGCCGTTTCCTGCCGCCACCTGTACTTCCGCGGCGTCCAGGGCGGCTACGTCGCCGAGGAATGCGTCTGCGTCGTAGACCTCTACGACGCAGCGGCCGGGGGTTGCGGTGACGTGATGCTCGGCGAGAAGCGCCATGGTCGGTAGCGCCTTCCTGCTAGTCGGTGAAAGGACCTCCGACGCAGGTCAGAGGTCCTTTTCCAGGCAAAGCCGCAGGTGGCGGCAGACGAGTCGGGCTGTACGCCGGGTTCTGTTCCGAGGGTTCCTCGCGGGGCCCTCGGCGACGGCCATCCATCTAGGGCCGGTGTTGCCACCGGCCTCGTGCGGTCTACCCGCGGACTCGGGCGGGCAGCCCTCGAACGTCCGCGCAGGAGCACCGGGGTGCTCCCTTTTGACCTTGCTCCGGGTGGGGTTTACCTAGCTGCCCAGGTCACCCTGGGCACTGGTGGTCTCTTACACCACCGTTTCACCCTTACCGAGGACCGAGATCCCCGGCGGTCTGCTTTCTGTGGCACTGTCCCGCGGGTCACCCCGGGTGGCCGTTAGCCACCACCCTGCCCTGTGGAGCCCGGACGTTCCTCGGGAAGCCCCCTGAGGGACTTCACGCGGCCGTCCGCCCGGCTCGTCTGCCGTGTCGACCATGGTACCGGGCGTGCGGCACGGCGGGGACCGGCGGCGGCCGTCGCCAGCACCGAGCCCGCCAGGATCAGGGTGAAGGCCGCCAGGATCCCTGCGGTCAGCGGCTCGTGCAGGAACAGGGCGCCCGCCGCGACCGCCACCGCCGGGTTGACGTACGTGAAGACCGTCGCCCGGGTCGGGCCGGCCTCCTTGATCAGTTCGAGGAACGCCACGAAGGCGAGCGCCGTGCAGACGACGCCCAGGCCGGCGAGGGCGGCCAGGACCTGCGCGGAGGGCATCCGGGCCGGCCAGGTCGCCGCCGCCGCGGGGGCGTAGACGACGGCCGCCACGGCCAGGCAGGGTGCGGTGAGGTGGAGCGAGGGGACGTCCTTCAGGTAGCGCGCCGCGATCAGCGGGGCCGTCGCGTAGCCCACGACCGTCAGCAGCACCTCGGCCAGCGAGCGCGCGTCGCCCCCGGTGAGGTGCGGGACGGTCAGCACACCGACGCCGGCGAGGCCCAGCACCAGACCGGACAGCCGCCGTACGCCCAGCCGCTCGCTGTGCCCGAAGAAACGGGCCAGCGCCACCCCGACGATCGGGACGCCCGCGATCAGCAGTCCCGCGGTCGAGCTGGACAGACGACGCTCGGCGTCCGTCAGCGTGAACCACGGCCCGACGATCTCGACGCACGCGAAGGCCAGCAGCGGCAGCCAGTGCGCCCGGACGGTCCGGAACAGGCCCGCCTGGCGCAGCGCGAAGGGCAGCAGCAGGGCCGCGCCCAGGGCACAGCGGGTGAACACCACCATGGACGGGGACAGGTCGTCCACCGCCACCTTGATCATCAGGTAGGGGATGCCCCAGACCACTCCCATCAGGGAGAACAGGAACCAGCCGCGTGCAGTCATACGGCGAGTCTCGGCCGGTTCAGGCCCGGGCGTCTTGAACGCTGTTGCGGTACGCCGCCGGGGTCACCCCGAGCACGCGCCGGAACCAGCGGGTCAGGTGCGCCTGGTCCGCGAAGCCGACCAGCGCGGCGGCCTCGGCGGGGCGCAGGCCGGCGTCCAGAAGTCCCCGGGCCCGGTGCACCCGGTGCTGGGCGAGCCAGGCGTACGGCGGTATCCCGACCGCCGTGCGGAAGGCGCGCAGCAGCTGGTAGCGGGACAGGCCGAGGCCGGCCGCCAGGTCGGCCAGGGAGGGCGGCTCCAGCAGCTCGTCGGCGAGGCGGTCGCGGACCGCGCGGGCGACGTGGTGCGCGCCGGGGACGGTGTCGGGTGCCGGGCGGGCGGTGGAGTGGCGCCGGGCCAGGGCCGTGAGCAGCCAGGGGAGGCGGGACTCCGCCTCCAGCGGGTCGGGGCGGGCGCCCAGGTCGGTGTGGGTGCGCAGGAGGGCGGCTGCCAGCTCGGGGTCGTCGATCAGCGGTTCGGGGAAGTGCGGGAGGCCGCCGAGGGTGCCGTCGGCGATGAGGGCGGGGTCGGCGTACAGGGCGCGGTAGGCGTAGCCGTCGGTGGCGTTGCCGGGGCCGCCGGTGTGGATCTCGCCGGGGGCCAGCACGACGATGGATCCGGGCCCGGTGCGGATGTGGCCGCCGCGGTAGTCGATGACCTCGGAGCCGCCGACGCAGACGCCGATCGTGAACTCGTCGTGGGCGTGCGGAGCGTAGACGTGGGTGTCGAAGCGAGCGGTGAGGAGGTCCAGGCGCGGGCCGCACCGCCCGAGCCGGGCCCTCGTCCACAGAGCCTGTTCCGCCATCCGGCGCCCCTCTCCCGTGGCGCACCCCGTCGGGTTCCCGTCGCGGGGACGGTCAGGGTGCCCGTAGCCGCTGCAACGCTCACGGCCCCCTTTTCCATGCCGCGCCCGGCTCGGAGCGGCTTCCCTCCGCGGCTCGCGGGGTCGCGTCCCGTCCCGCGCCCTGCCGCGCGGTCCCGTGCCGCGCCGCGCCCGCCTCGGGGCGGCCTACTCCCGCATCCCCGTGCCGCACCGGCCCCCGGTCCGCTTCACACCACGGCTCGCCGGGACGCGTCACCGTGCCGCGCCCGCCTCGGGGCGGCCTACCCCCGCATCCCCGAGCCGCACCCACCCCGGTCCGCTTCACACCGCGGCTCGCCGGGACGCGTCACCGTGCCGCGCCCGGCTCGGGGGCGAGCGTGCTCAGGCCGGTGCGAACAGGATCTTCGCGGTGCCCGGGTCGGCCTGGGTGAGGCGGACCCGCAGTCGTTCGCCGAGGGGCAGGTGGTCGCCCTCGATCCGGCCGATGACCGCCGGGGTGACGAGCTGGACCGTGCCCACGGTCGGCCGGTGGTCGGCGAGTTCGATCACGCAGCCGTCGAAGACGTCCCCGACCCGGTCCTTCAGCAGCGCGGCCTCGACGATGTCGACGCTCTCGCGCTCCACCGTGCCCGCGAGCCGCGAACCCTCGGCCATCCGCCGGGGCAGGGCGTCGAGCGCGGCCGGCACCCAGGCCGGCGCCTCGCGGCCGGCGGCAGCGGCCAGGCACAGTTCGGAGGCGTAGCGGTCGGCGAGGCGGCGCAGCGGGGCGGTGCAGTGCGCGTAGGGGGCGGCCACGGCCGCGTGGGTGGTGATCGGGGGCAGTTCGCCGTCCCGGAAGACCGTGTACCCGGCGCCCCGCAGCAGGGTCGTGCACTCCTGGAGGAAGGCCGCGTGGTCCGGCCGGTGCGGGTCGAGGCCGCGGATCAGCGCCGCGTACGACACGTGGTGCGGCCAGTCGATGTGCAGGGCGACCGCGGTGCGCCGCAGCCGGGCCACGGCGCCGTCGGGGGCGGGGGGCAGGGTGCGCAGGATGCCGGTGCCGGCGGCCAGCATCAGGTCGGCCGCCGCCATGCCGGTGAGCAGGGAGAGCTGGGCGTTCCAGTCCTCGGCGGGCAGCGGGGCGCGGAAGCCGGGCCGGTAGGTGTGGTCCCGCTCGGTGACGATCTGTTCGGGCACGCCGAGGGAGATGCCGCCGCGCTCCACCTCCAGGCGCTGCCGGGCCCGCCCGATCTCCGCGAGCAGGGCGACCGGCTCCTCGGCGGTCCCGCCGTCGATCAGCCGCTGCACGCCCGCGTAGTCGAGCCTGGCCCGGCTGCGGACCAGGGCGCGGCGCACGTCGACGGCGACGGTACGCCCGTCGGCGTCGAGGTCGACGGTCCACAGCACGGCCGGCCGGGTCCGGTCCGGCAGCAGGCTCGCGGCGTCCTCGCCGAGCACGTCGGGGTGCAGCGGGACCTTCTCGTCGGGGAAGTAGAGGGTGTTCACCCGCCGGTGCGCCTCCGCGTCCAGCGCGCCGCCGGGGGTGACGAAGGCGGCCACGTCGGCGATGGCGTAGCGGACCCGGTAGCCGGTGCCCCGGCGGGACAGGTGCGCCGCCTGGTCGAGGTCGGCGGCGCCGGGCGGGTCCACGGTGTAGAAGGGGATGTCCGTGGCGTCGGCGTACGACATCGGGGGTGCGGCCTTCGCCGCGTGCTCGGCCTCCTGGAGGACCTCTGGGGGGAAGTCCCGCGGCAGGCCGAGGCCGGTGCGCAGGGCGGCGAGGGCCGCCCGGAGCGGGGCCTCGGGTGCGCCGGTCACACGGAGTTTGCGGCGGGGCATGTGTCGAGCGTAGGGCGCGGGCGCCCCGGCAGCACCCCGTACCCTGGCGCAGAGCCGATGAGAAGGAGTACGTGGTGCTGGTCCTGCTGCCGCCGTCGGAAGGCAAGGCGAACTCGGGCCGTGGCGCCCCGCTGAAGCCGGACTCGCTGTCCCTGCCGGGGCTGACCGGCGCGCGGGAGGCCGTCCTCGGGGAGCTGGTGGAGCTGTGCGCCGCCGACGAGGAGAAGGCGCGCGAGGTGCTCGGCCTGAGCGAGGGGCTGCGCGGCGAGGTCGCGAAGAACGCGGGGCTGCGCACCGCCGGGGCCCGTCCCGCCGGGGAGATCTACACCGGTGTGCTGTACGACGCCCTGGGCCTGGCCTCGCTGGACGCGGCGGCGAAGCGGCGCGCGGCGCGTTCGCTGCTGGTCTTCTCCGGGCTGTGGGGGGCGGTGCGGGTGACCGACAGGATCCCGTCCTACCGCTGCTCGATGGGGGTGCGGCTGCCGGGCCTCGGCGCGCTGGCCGGGCACTGGCGGGCGCCGATGGACGAGGTGATGCCCGAGGCGGCCGGTGACGGCCTGGTGCTCGATCTGCGCTCGGCCGCCTACGCGGCCGCGTGGAAGCCGAAGGGCGAGGTGGCCGGGCGCACGGCGACGGTGCGGGTGCTGCACGCGCCGACGCGGAAGGTCGTCAGCCACTTCAACAAGGCCACGAAGGGGCGGATCGTGCGCGCTCTGCTGTCCGCCGGGATCGCGCCGAAGGACCCGGCCGCGCTGGTGGAGGCGCTGCGGGAGCTGGGGTACGAGGTGGAGGCGCAGGCGCCGGGCAGGGCGGGGCGGCCGTGGGCGCTGGACGTGCTGGTGGAGGAGATCCACTGAGCCGGCGCTGACCGGACCCGGCATACGTTGCAGCATGCGCAACGCTCATTGCGCATGCTGACGCTCATGGGCACGATGTGGGGCATGACCTCACCGCTGCCCTCCTCTTCGGCTGCCTCCGTGCTGGATCTGGCGCCCGTCGTGCCCGTCGTGGTGCTCACCGACGTGGCCGACGCCGTACCGCTGGCGCGCGCGCTGGTGGCCGGCGGGCTGCCCGCCGTCGAGGTGACGCTGCGGACGCCCGGTGCGCCGGACGCGATCCGGGCGATCGCCGCGGAGGTGCCGGACGCGGTGGTCGGCGCGGGCACGGTCATCACGCCGGAGCAGGTGAGCGGGTGCGTGGCGGCCGGAGCGCGGTTCCTGGTCAGCCCCGGCTGGACGGACGCGCTGCTCGCCGCGATGCGGGCGTCCGGGCTGCCGTTCCTGCCGGGGGTGTCGACCACCTCGGAGGTGGTGGCGCTGCTGGAGCGCGGGGTGCGCGAGATGAAGTTCTTCCCCGCACAGGCGGCGGGCGGCACGGCGTATCTGAGGTCGCTGGCCGGGCCGCTGCCGCAGGCCCGCTTCTGCCCGACGGGCGGGATCGGCCCGGAGATCGCCCCGGAGTACCTCGCGCTGCCCAACGTCGGCTGCGTGGGCGGGAGCTGGATGGTCCCGGCGGACGCGGTGGCCGCCGGGGACTGGGACCGGATCGAGCGGCTGGCGCGGGCCGCCGCCGGGCTCAGGGACGCAGGTGGGACGTGTCGTTGAACAGCCGGACGCTCGCGTTGCCGTCCGCGTAGTACGCCACCGCCGACAGCGAGGCGGCCGACAGCTCCATGCGGAACAGCGCCTGGTCCGGGGCGCCGAGGGCGAGCCGCACGAAGGTCTTGATCGGGGTGACGTGGGTGACCAGCAGGACCGTGCGTCCCGCGTACGCCGCGACCAGCTTCTCCCGGGTGGCCTCGATCCGGACGGCGGTCTCGGTGAAGCTCTCGCCGCCGCCGGTGGGGCGGGCCGCCGGGTCGGCGAGCCAGGCGTTCAGGTCGTCCGGGTACCGGTCGCGGACCTCGCCGAAGGTCAGGCCCTCCCAGGCGCCGAAGTCCGTCTCCCGCAGCCCGTCGTCGACCGCCACGTCGAGGCCGAGGCGGGCGGCGACGATGCCCGCGGTCTCCCGGGTCCGGGCGAGCGGGGAGGCGACGACCGCCTGGACGGTCCCGCGCCGGGCGAGTGCCTCGGCGACCCGCCGGGCCTGCTCGCGCCCGGTGTCCGAGAGGGAGGGGTCGCTGCCGCCACTGCCGGAGAACCGCTTCTGCGGAGTCAGCGGCGTCTCCCCGTGCCGCAACAGCACGAAGGTGGCTGGGGCCCCCATGTCGGGGGCGGCGCTCCAGCCGGGGGCGGAGGGGTGCGTCGTCCCGCCGGGGGCCCGGTGTCTTCCGTTGCGTGCGGTTGCTGGGCGATTCTCGCCGGCCGCGAGCGCAGGACGCGCCTCGCGGTCCCCGGCTGCCGGGCGGTCCTGGCCGGCAGTGGCAGCGGGGCGGCCCTCGCTGCGCGCGGCTGCCGGTTCGCTGCCCGCGTCCGCCGGGCGTCCCTCGCCGTCCGTGGCCGCGGAGCACGTCTCGCCGCTGCCGGTCGCGGTGCGCTCTTCCCCGGCCGCGAGCGCGGAGCGTCCCCCGCCGCGCGCGGCTGCCGGTTCGCTGCCCGCGTCCGCCGTGCGCCCCTCGCCGCCCCCGGTCGCCGTGCGCTCTTCCCCGGCCGCGAGCGCGGAGCGTCCCCCGCCGCGCGCGGCTGTGGGGTGCTCCTCGCTGCCCGCCTCCGCCGGGCGGATCCCGCCGCCCGGGGCGGCCGGGCGCCCCGCGTCTCCCCCGGCGTCGCCGCGCGCCTCACCGCCGGCGGCCACCGAGCCCGCCCCGGCAGCCCCGCTCACGCCCGCCGCAGGCGTCCGCGTCGAAGCGGTCGGCCGGGATTTCGCCATCGCCGCCCGGGCGCGGGCCGCGCCCGCTGCCGCGTCTCCGGGCGGGCCGGCCGGCTCGGGCGGGGTGTCCAGGGCGGCGCGGGAGGCCGTGGGCGACCACTGGCCGCCCTTGGCGCCCGCGTCCATCGCCTCGTTGGCCAGCCGGTCGGCGTGCTTGTTGCGTTCGCGCGGGATCCACTCGTAGGTGACCTGGCCGGGCGGGAAGACGGCACGGGCCTGGGTCGCCAGCGGCTTCATGTCGGGGTGCTTGATCTTCCAGCGGCCCGACATCTGCTCGACGACCAGCTTGGAGTCCATGCGGACGTGGACCCGCGCGGCGGGGTCGAGCGCGTGCGCGGCACGCAGTCCGGCCAGCAGCCCCCGGTACTCGGCGACGTTGTTGGTGGCGACGCCGATGTACTCGGCCGCCTCCGCCAGCGTCTCCCCCGTCGCCGCGTCGGCCACCAGCGCGCCGTAGCCCGCGGGCCCGGGGTTGCCCCGCGACCCGCCGTCGGCCTCGACGATGAACTCCCGCACCGCGCCGGCTCCTACAGCCCCGACTCGGCCGTGCGCACCAGGATGCGGCGGCAGTTCTCGCAGCGGACCACGGTGTCCGGGGCCGCCGAGCGGACCTCGTTCAGCTCGGTGATCGCCAGTTCCTGGCGGCAGCCCTGGCAGGTGCGGGCGTACAGCTTCGCCGCGCCGATGCCGCCCTGCTGCTCGCGCAGCTTGTCGTAGAGCTTGAGCAGGTCGGCGGGGACGGAGGCGGCGATGACCTCGCGCTCCTTGGTCACCGAGGCGACCTCGCCGTCGATCTCGCCGAACGCGGCGCCGCGGCGGCCGGTCGCGTCGTCGATCCTGGCCTGGACGGAGCCGACCCGCTCGGTCAGCTCCGCGACCCGCTCCTGCGCGGCCTCGCGGCGCTCCATGACCTCGAGGACGACGTCCTCCAGGTCGCCCTGGCGCTTGGCGAGGGAGGCGATCTCGTGCTGGAGGTTGGACAGGTCCTTGGGCGAGGTGACGGCGCCCGAGTCCAGGCGCTGCTGGTCGCGGGCGGCACGCTGGCGCACCTGGTCCACGTCCTGCTCGGCCTTGGTCTGCTCGCGGGCGGTGTCGCTCTCCTCGGTCTGCGCGGCGACCAGCAGGTCGCGCAGCTGCGTGAGGTCCTTGTTCAGCGAGTCGATCTCGGCGTGCTCGGGCAGGGACCTGCGCCGGTGCGCGAGCTGCTGCAGGCGGACGTCGAGGGCCTGGACGTCGAGGAGTCGGATCTGGTCGGCGGGCGCGGCGTTCAGTTGGGGGCTCCCGTTAGTTCGTGGTGGCGGTGGACGCCGCGTGGGCGGTCCAGGGGTCGGTGACCGTCTTGGAGACATGGACCCTGAGGTCCCAGCCGTGGCGGTCGGAGATCTCGTCGAGCTGGGCTGCGGCCAGCTCGCACCAGGGCCACTCGGTGGCCCAGTGCGCCGCGTCGAGCAGCGCGAGGGGACTGTGGGCGACGGCCTCGCTCGCCGGGTGGTGGCGCAGGTCGGCGGTGAGGAAGGCGTCGACGCCGGCCGCGCGGACCTGGTCGAAGAGGCTGTCGCCGGAGCCGCCGCTGACGGCCACCGTGCGGACGACGGCCTCGGGGTCGCCTGCCACCCGGATGCCCTGCGCGGTGGCGGGCAGCCGCTCGGCGGCGCGGGCGGCCAGCTCGCGTACGGTGACCGGGTGGTCGAGTTCGCAGACCCGGCCGAGGCCCCGGCAGCCCGCCGGGTCGGTCGGGTCCGGCACGAGCGGCGCCACGACCCGCAGGCCGAGCGCGCCGGCGAGGGCGTCCGAGACGCCCGGGTCGGCGGTGTCGGCGTTGGTGTGCGCGACGTGCAGCGCGATGTCGTTCTTGATCAGCGTGTGCACGACCCGGCCCTTGAAGTGCGTCGCCGCGACCGTGGTCGTCCCGCGCAGGTAGAGCGGGTGGTGGGTGACCAGCAGGTCGGCGCCGAGCTTCACCGCCTCGTCGACGATCTCCTGGACGGGATCGACGGCGAACAGGACCCGGGTGACCTCCTGGCCGGGGTCGCCCACGACCGTGCCGACCGCGTCCCAGGACTCGGCCCGCTCGGCGGGCCACAGGGTCTCCAGCGCGGCGATGACTTCAGACAGACGGGGCACGGGGAAAAGGCTACCTGGCCGTTCTGCCTTGACGTACCGCATCGGCCCCGTCCGGATCCGGTCAGCACAGACGCCCCCACCCCCTCAGCAGAATCGCTTCTGCGCCACCCGTATGTGTGAAGCCGGGGTCGGCCGGTCCCCCGCCTTCGCGTACGAAAACTAGCTTCGTCGCCGGAGGTGACCGAACGATGACGGCTTGTGCGATCGAACCCCCCTCCACCGGCGAGGAAGGCGGTGTGCCGGGGACGGGGTGCGCCATCACGGCGGACGGCGCGTACGCCGCCCGGCTCGCGCTGGACGGCGACTGCTGGTTCCCGGAGCGCTGGACCCTGGACGGCCCCGAGCCCTACGCGGTGCCGCTGCCCGGCAACCAGCCGGAGGAGCCCGGCACCCAGGTGCAGCCGATGGGGGACGGGCGGGTGCTGATCCACCGCCGGGTGGAGCGGCGGCACGCCTTCTCGCTGCTGTACCCGACCGGCCCCGGCACCGGCGAGCTGCCGCTGGGCGCGGTGGAGTGCCCGGAGCCCGGCACCCGGCTCACCCTGCTGCCGCCGGCCCCGGGCGGCGCCCGGGCGTACGCGCTGGCCGTCGGCCCGCGTGCGACGGTGGTGTGGCTGGTGGCGGGCGGCGCCTTCGGGCCCGAGCGGCTGGCCGAGGTGCCGGGGCGCTGCTCCGGCGGGGTCTGGCTGGACCGCGCCGGGCGACTGCTGGCGCTGGACCGGGAGCTGGGCGGGCGCACCAAGACGGTGGCGGTCGACCTCGGGCGGGGCGGCGAGATCTCGCCGCTGCTGCAGATCACGGAGGCCAGCGACGACCGGCTGCTGCTCGCCGACCCGGACAGCGGACTGCTGCTGATCTCCTCCGACGCGCCCTCCCCGGGGCAGGAACGATTGGGCTGGGGGGTCATGGGCAGCACGCTGCCGGTGCGCTTCCCCGAGTGCCTGCGGGTGGCGGACTCCTCGGTGACGCCGTTCGCCGTCCAGCCGGAACAGGTGCTGACGCCGGAGCACTGCGCGGTGGCGCTGCGCGTCGACGGGCCGCTCGGCACCTGGGTCGGCGGCTGGCGGCCCGCCGAGCGGCGGGTGCGCCCGCTGGCCGCGCCCGAGGGCTGGCTGGCCGGGGCCGGGCTGTGGACGCGGGACGGGGTGCTGCGGCTGCCGTACGCCACACCGGAGGTCCCGTGCGGCGTGGCGGAGCTGGTGATGCCGCGGGCGGAGCGCGTGGACGCCGCGCCGGAGGCCGTCGCGCCCGGGGACACCGCGCCGGACGGCCCGGTGCGGGACGGCCTGGTCGCCGGGGCGCCCGCGGTGTTCCGGCGGACGGCGGAACCGGAGCCTCCCGAACCGGCGGTGGCCCGTCCCGTGCCCTTGCAGCAGGCCCCCCTGGGACGTCTTGTAACGAAGTAGTGCCGGTTGGCGTGTGCGCCTGGATTCGGCACGCGGTGGGTTGGTTACACTCGCCCGGCTGTACGAAAGATCATGTTGACGGGGTGAATACTTCCGATGAGCGACACCAGCAAGACGGAACAGCTGTCTGCCGACTCTCAGGACACGGCCGGGCACGGCCGGCACCGGGGCCCGTACGCGGCTCAGGACAATGAGACGGCTCCGCACGGCCGGCACCGCAAGCCGGCCCAGGAGACCGCCGAGGCGGCCGCCTGACGGAACAAGGAGAACGAGAGGGGCTTCCCGTCGCCGACGGGGAGCCCCTCTCCCTTTGCGTCACCGTCTCGTGTCGCCGCGGGCCGTCGCGCCGTCAGCGGCGGCCGAGGCCCAGCACCTCCGTCGCGGCGAAGGTCTCCCCCGGCGGCCGGTCCGCGTAGTGCGGGGTGAGCAGCGCGTCCAGCTCGTCGTACGTGAAGGTGTCCTGCTTGCTGTCGAACTGCGCCCGTACGCGCGGGCGTTCCACGACGGCGACCATGCCGCCGTGGACGACGAGCAGCTGGCCGTTGACCCGGGCGGCGGCCGGCGAGGCCAGGTAGCCGACGAGCGGGGCGACGTGTTCGGGGGCGAGCGGGTCGAGGCCGTCGTCGGGCGGCCGCATGCCGGCGAAGACGTCCTCGGTCATCCGGGTGCGGGCGCGCGGGCAGATGGCGTTGGCGGTGACACCGTACTTGGCCAGGGCGAGCGCGGTGGAGGTGGTGAGGCCGACGATCCCGCCCTTGGCGGCGGCGTAGTTGGGCTGTCCGGCGGAGCCGGCCAGGAACGCCTCCGAGGAGGTGTTCACGATCCGCCCGTACACCGGCCCCCCGGCCGCCTTGGACCGCTCCCGCCAGTGCGCGGCGGCGAAGTGGGTGGTGTTGAAGTGGCCCTTGAGGTGGACCCGGATCACCGAGTCCCACTCGTCCTCGGTCATGGAGAAGACCATGCGGTCGCGCAGGATGCCCGCGTTGTTGACCAGGATGTCCAAGCCGCCGAACTCGGCGACCGCCCGGCCGACGAGTGCGCGCGCCTGCCCGAAGTCGGAGACGTCGCCCGTGTGCGCGACCGCCCGGCCGCCCGCCTCGCGTATCTCGGCCGCGGTCCGCTCGGCGGGCGCGCCGGAGGCCTCGCCCGAGCCGTCGCGGCCGGGCTGCCCGTAGTCGTTGACGACGACGGCCGCGCCGAGCCGGGCGAGTTCCAGGGCCTCGGCCCGGCCGAGCCCGCGGCCGGCCCCGGTGACCACGGCGGACCGTCCCTCCAGTGGCAGTGACATGGCCGGCCTCAGATCTCGATGCAGGTGCGCAGGGCCGTTCCCGTGCGCATCTGGTCCAGTGCCTCGTTGATCTCCGCCAGCGGCACCCGGTGGGTGATCAGGCCGGCCAGGTCGATGCGGCCGGCCCGCCACAGGGCGATGGCCCGCTCGTAGGAGCGCAGCACGTCACCGCCGCCGTACAGGGACGGCAGGATCCGCTTCTCGTCGAAGAACAGCTCGAACATGTTGAGCTGCAGGAAGTCGTCCACGGCGCCCGCGCCGACGACGACCAGGGTGCCGCCGCGCCGGGTGTTCTCGTAGGCGGTGCGGGCGGTGGCGGACCTGCCCACGACCTCGAAGACGTAGTCGAAGCCCTCGCCGGCGGTGACCTCCTGCCGGGCGCCGGGCAGTTCGTCCGGGGAGACGGCCCTGGTCGCGCCGAACCGCAGGGCGGCCTCGCGCCGGGAGGCGACCGGGTCGACGGCGACGATCTCGGCGGCGCCCTTGAGCCGCGCGCCCTGCACCGCGGAGATGCCGACGCCTCCGCAGCCGATGACGGCGACCGACGAACCGGCCTGCACGTCGGCGGTGTTGAGGGCGGCGCCGAGTCCGGTGGTCACCCCGCAGCCGATGAGCGCGGCGATGTCGAAGGGCACGTCGTCCGGGATCGGCACCGCGCAGCCGGCGTCGACGACGACCTCCTCGGCGAAGGTGCCGGTGCCGGCGAAGCCGAAGACGTCGCCGCCGGGGCGCCTGAAGTTGGGGGTGCCCGCGTTCATGAAGCCGGCCAGGCACAGTTCGGTCTGGCCGCGCCGGCAGGCCGGGCAGCCGCCGCAGGCGGGCAGCCAGCACAGGACGACCCGGTCCCCCGGCTTCAGGTGGCTGACGTTCTCGCCGACCTCGATGATCTCGCCGGCGCCCTCGTGGCCGGGCACGAACGGGGCCGGCTGCGGCAGCACCCCGCTCATCGCGGACAGGTCGGAGTGGCACAGCCCGGTGGCCCGCACCCGGACCCGCACCCTGCCGGGGCCGGATCCGACCGCCTCGACGTCGTCGAACACCTCCAGCTTGTCCTGGCCGATCTCGTGCAGTACGGCTGCGCGCATGGTGCGGCTCCCCTCGGAGGCGGGCGGTGTCAGGAGTGACGGACGATGGTGTCGGTGAGGACGGGCGCGTCGTCCCGCTCCACGGCGCTCACGGCCACCTGCACGCTCCCCTCCTGCCGCCACATGCGGATGCGCAGGGTCTCGCCCGGGTACGTCACGCCGGCGAAGCGGGTCGTGTAGCCGCGGACCCGGGTCACGTCGCCGCCGAGCAGCGTGTCGACGACGGCCTTGAGGGTGATGCCGTAGGTGCACAGGCCGTGCAGGATGGGCCGGTCGAACCCGGCGAGCTTCGCGAACTCGGGGTCGGCGTGCAGCGGGTTCCAGTCGCCGCAGAGGCGGTAGAGCAGCGCCTGGTCGGCGCGGACCGGGCGTTCGACGGTCCGGTCGGGTGCGCCGGTGGGCGGGTCGAGGCGGTTGGAGGGGCCGCGGTCGCCGCCCCAGCCGCCCTCGCCGCGCACGAAGATCTGCGAGTCGTCGGTCCACAGCGGGCCGTCGGCGTCGGCGACCTCGGTGCGCAGGACCAGGATGGCGGCCGTGCCCTTGTCGTACACGGCGGCGAGCCGGTGGGTGGCGGTGGCCGTGCCCCGGGCCGGGACGGGGCGGTGGATCTCCAGTGTCTGCCCCCCGTGCAGGACCTTGGCCAGTTCGACGTCCACGCCGGGCAGCGACAGTCCGCCGATGACGCCCGGCGCGCCGGCTCCGGCGACGGTGGCGAAGCTCGGCAGGACGTGCAGCCGGGACTCCAGGAGGTAGCGCAGCTCGTCGGGGTCGGTGGCGGGGCTGTCGCGGTCCGGGTCGGCGCCGGCGCCGATGCCGAGGTGGTAGAGCTGGACGTCCTTGGTGGTCCAGCTGATCCCGTCGGTCCGGGGTTCGGCGGCGAGGGCCTTGGCGGCGTCGATGGGCATGGGGCTCCTGACGGGTCTCAAGACCTCGGTGCGGACGTCCGCACCGTCGGCCGCACCGAGGTCGTCCACGGGCGGATCTAGAACGCGTTCCAGTCCGGCGCCCCCTGTATAGCCGAGCGACCAGTACTTGTGAAGGCTCCTGACGCTGTGTCAGATCGACGGCTGTGACATTTGTACCGCCCGGGTCCGTACATCCGCGTCTTCCCCGCGGGCGGCTCCGGTTCCTACCGTCGTAGGCGTGGCACGGCACGGGGCGCGGACCCGCTCCCGGTGCGATCATCGGGCTGGCCAACTGATCGGGGGAACAGGGACATGACGTGGTGGCGCGGAGTGAAGTGCCAGGTGACGGCCTGGCAGGCGGCGCGGGCGCAGTGGAAGGCGGACCACGAGCGCTTCAAGACGGCACGGCGGGCCGCCCGGAAGACGGGACGGGTCCCCGACGTCAGCCACCCGGGGCCGCCGCCCACCGGCTTCGCCCTGCTGCCGTGGCTGCTGCTGGGCATGGGGTCCTTCTCCAACCTGCTGCAGGGCCGCACCGCGAACCCCTGGATCGGCGGTCTCGGCCTGCTCGTCTTCAACTCGCTGTACATCTACGTCACCTTCCGCTCCTTCGACCGGGACAAGCGCCGGACGGTGTCCACGCGGGTGGCGCTGGGGCTGATGGGCCTGCTCACCACGGGCCTCGCGCTCGGGTACGGCGGCAACTGGCTGATGTTCTTCCCGCTGCTGGGTCTGGCGGCCGGCGCCACCCTGCGGGGCCCGTGGCTGGGGCGCACGGCTGTGCTGCTCGCGCTGTACGCGGCCGGGATCTCCGCCGTCCGGGACGGCTGGGGCGACGCCACGAACATCGGGTACGCGGCCTTCCTGTCGACGATGGTGACCGCGGCGATCCTCGGGCTCTCCGAGGCCGTGCGGGAGCTGCGGGCCGCCCGCGAGGAGCTGGCCCGGCGGGCGGTGGAGAAGGAGCGGCTGCGCTTCTCCCGCGATCTGCACGACCTGCTCGGGCACACCCTGTCGGTGATCGTGGTGAAGTCGGAGGCGGCCCGGCGGCTGGCCCCGCGGGACATGGACGCGGCCCTCACGCAGATCGGTGACATCGAGTCGGTGGGCCGGCAGGCGCTCACCGAGATCCGCGAGGCGGTGACCGGCTACCGCGAGGGCAGTCTGGCCACCGAGCTGACCCGGGCCCGCTCGGCGCTGTCCGCGGCGAGCATCCGGCCGGTGGTACGGCAGTCCGGGGCGCCGCTGGAGCCGCAGACCGAGGCGCTGCTGAGCTGGGTGGTGCGGGAGGCGGTCACCAACGTCGTCCGGCACAGCGCCGCCGGCCGCTGCGAGATCACCGTGGAGAGCACGGCCGAGCGGGCCCGGCTCACCGTCACGGACGACGGCGCCGGCGGTGCCGCCGACCGGGCCGCCGCGTGCCGCGTCGAGGGCATCGGCGGCACCGGTCTGACGGGCCTGACCGAGCGCCTGGCGGCGGCGGGCGGCTCGCTGCGGGCCGGCCCGTCGCCGCGCGGCGGCTTCGCGGTCACCGCCGAACTCCCGGTGGAGCCGGCGGCGCTTGCGGCCGTGGGGGCGGGTACGGCGGTTACGGCGCCCAGGGCGGGCTGACCGCCCAGCTGACGTCGTCGCTCCACGAGGCGGCGCTGTCGAAGGCGTTGGCGCCCCCGTCGCTCGCCGCGTAGACGCCCAGGTCGTAGTGGCGCAGGTAGCGGCTCGGGTAGTTGTACGACGCGAACGAGGTGCCCGTGCCGCTCCTGCCGGTGGCCGGGCAGAAGGTGGCGTCGGCGCGGAACTGGCTCGTGCCGTTCATGGGCTGCCGGTAGATCCGGTAGTTGTAGTGGCGCAGGAAGTCACCGGGGTAGTTCCGCGACTCGAAGGAGACGCAGGAGGCGTCGGCGAGCCCCCGGCGCACGATCCAGGTCGCGTCGTTCCGGTCGAGCGCGGAACTGCCGGACGTGACCGGGGAGATGACCGCGGCGTCGGCCTGGTGGCGCAGGTAGTCGGTGGTGCAGCAGGCGGTGGTCGCGCGCAGCGAGATCTCCGAGCCGGGGCTCAGGGTGCCGGTGCTGCCGGTCGGGCCGCCGTACCCGGCGGAGACGATGTCGGCCTGGACGGCGTCGTCGGCCGCGTCCGTCGGTATCCCGGAGGTCATCACGCCCTCGAAGAAGGAGCCGATGGAGCCGTTGCTGTTGTCGCCGCCGGTGCCGAGGACGATCGCGCCCTCCTGGTGCATGGGCGCGTAGCCGCCCGCGGTCGGCTCACCGCCGGAATAGGTGGTCGTCAGTCCACCGGATTGCGCGTTTCCGTATTTCAGCGCGAAATGGTTCTGCCCGTTGTTCTTCAGCAGCGCGGTCACGAAGGGCATCGGTCCGGTGCCGGTGTTCGAGGTGTTCCTGCTGTACCCGGCGTCGGACTGGAACAGGCCGTTCTCCAGGTCGGCCTGGACCCAGGGTCCCTGCCCGTGGCAGGGCGCGAACCAGCACTCGGTGCCGAAGTTGATGGCGTCCATGTGCCCGTTGCCGGTGTCCTTGTTGTTCGTCTCGGCGTTGCCGTAGTCGAAGCAGCAGGCGCCGTTGACGTGGGTGCCGGAGGTCACCATGTACATCCCCTCGGCCTGCCCGTTCACGGCCACGCCGGAGGTGGAGTTGTCCCGGTAGCCCATGCCGGCGGAGATCTCCAGGCCGTAGACCTGGTGGCCGCCCACGGTCACCGGCAGGGCGTCGGCGGGCGCTCCGACGTCGGCCGCTCCGGCCCCGCCCGCGCCCTCCACGGTGAGGTGGTTGTGGCGCGCCGACTGGTCGTAGATCTCGGTGATGACGCAGGTCGTACCGGCACAGAAGGCGTCCTGGGCCGCCGCGTCGGCGTAGCCGCCGGTGGTCAGCACGCCGATGTTCGCGAATCCGCCGTCGGAGGCCCGCTTCACCTGGTAGAGGGGGCCGCCGTAGGCGGAGTACAGGGCGCGGACGAGGCTGTGCGCGGCGACGCACGGGGTGCCGGCGGCCGCGTAGACGTCGCAGGGCCGTGAGGTCGCGGCGGCGGCCCGCGGGGCGCCGGCGCCGAGGACGAGCGCGGCGACCGACGCGAACACCGCGAACACCGCGAGCACGGACAGGGCGGCGCTCTCGATCCGCCGTGGGACACAGCGCGGGAGGATGGGGGACACGTGCACCTCTTCGGTCTCTCGTGGGGGTCGGTGCGGGCCCGGTCGGTATACCGAACGTCGTTCGATCGAAATACCGAACCTTTTCCGCGCCGAAATACCGAACAAATACCGGAAATGCAGAGGCGATTGTTTTCGCGTCACCGGGAATCGTCAACCCCCGCGGACCGAAATCGTGACGGGTCCTCGATTCACTTCCGCGGTTACGCTTGGGCCGTGAAGAACATCCGAGTCCTGCTCGCCGAGGACCAGGGCATGATGCGCGGTGCCCTCGCGCTGCTGCTCGGCATGGAGGACGACATCGAGGTGGTCGCCCAGGTGTCGTCCGGCGACGCGATCGTGGCGGCGGCGCTGCTGCACCGGCCGGACGTGGCGCTGCTGGACATCGAACTGCCCGGTGTCAGCGGCCTGGACGCGGCGGCTCAGCTGCGCGAGCAGGCGCCGGACTGCCGGGTGCTGATCCTGACCACCTTCGGCCGGCCCGGCTATCTGCGCCGGGCCATGGAGGCCGGGGCGGCCGGTTTCCTGGTCAAGGACGGGCCGGTGGAGGAACTCGCCCAGGCGGTCCGGCGCGTGCTCACCGGGGAGACCGTGGTCGATCCGGCGCTGGCGGCCGCCGCGCTCAGTGCCGGGCCGAACCCGCTGACGGCCCGGGAGCGCGAGGTGCTGCAGGCGTCGGCGGACGGGGCGACGGTCGCGGACGTCGCCGGCCGCCTTCACCTGTCGGAGTCGACGGTCCGCAACTACCTGTCCTCCGCCATCGGCAAGACGGGCACCCGCAACCGGGCGGAGGCGGTCCGGGAGGCCAGGCAGCAGGGGTGGCTGTGACCTCCCGGCGGGTCCGCTACCTCGTCACCTCCGCGGACGCGTAGGACGTCCCCTCGGGTGCGACGCAGGTGAACCAGTTCGCCCCCTGGAAGCCGGCCACCGTGCGGATCGCCGAGCCCGTGTAGTGGGCGGAGAAGCCCTCGGCCGGCTCGGCCACGGCCGTCGTGCCGTCCTTCCAGTGGCAGGTGACCTGCCGTGCGGTCTTCGCGACCGTGCCGATCACCAGCCGGCCGGAGCTCTCGCCCCCGGTGCCCAGCCGGCTCGCACCGGCCACCATGTCCGTGCCCCTGAACCGCTCGAACCTCTCGACCGAGTTGAAGACCACCTGCTGCGGACGCTCCGAGTCGCCCCAGCCGCGCATCGCGAAGTACGAGATCTTTCCGACCAGGTCGGCGGGCTTGCGGGCGTCCGCCGGCGTGACGCCCAGCGCGGCCATGGCGGCGAACTGGCGGTCCGCCTCGCGCTCGTTGTGCGGCGCCCCCCACACGTCGACGCCGACCCGCCACTCCTCGCCCCGGTAGGTGCCCCGCGCGATCTCGGTCCGCTGCGGTGCGTACACGTGGCGCGCGGCGGCGGAGGCGGGCGGCTTCGCCACGTCGCTCCCACGGTCGGCACGGCCGCCGCCGGGCAGCCCGGTCACCGCGAGGGCGCCGGTGGTCCCGGCCAGCACCAGCGCCGTGGCCGCCGTCACCGCCCAGCGCCGGGCCCTGCGCCGCCTGCCGCCGCGCAGCACCGCCTGCACCGGAGCGGTGCCGATCTCGACCCGGTCCGCGGTGTCCGCGAGCAGAAGGGCGATGTCCGACGGTGTCATCTCGTGGTTCTCCCGGTCCGCGCTCATCACTTCCGCCCTCCGTGCGTCACCGTCTCGGCCAGTCCCGGCAGGGCGCGCAGTTTCGCGATGCCCTTGGCCGCGTTGCTCTTCACGGTGCCGACCGAGCAGCCCATCGCCTCGGCCGTCTGGGTCTCCGTCAGGTCCTCCCAGTAGCGCAGGACCACCGCCTCCCGCTGCCGCGCCGGAAGTTGGGCGAGCGCCTCCAGCAGCGCGTCCCGGTCGTCGGCCTGCGCCATCCGGTCGCCCGCGTCGGCCACCTCGCGCACCAGGCCCGCGTCGTCCCTCGGGGCCAGGAACTCCTTGAGCCGCCTTCTGTGCCTGCGGGCGTGCGCGTTGATCATCACGCGGCGTACGTAGGCCTCCGGGTCGTCGGCGGAGCCGACCCTGCGCCAGGCCACGTAGACCCGTTCGAGCGTCGACTGGACCAGGTCCTCGGCGGCGTGCCGCTCCCCCGTGAGCAGGAACGCCGTACGCATCAGCCGCGGCCAGCGGCCCGTCATGAAGCTCTGGAACTCCTCGTCCCGAGCCGGCTTACGATCCCCCATGGGCACCTCCTAGACATCAGGAGGAGTCCACGGACCGCCCGGACCGTTGCCTCGTCCCGCTGAACGCGCCGGAGTCCTGCGCGGCAGCCACACCAGCATCAGCAGCGCCCCGCCCAGCAGCAGGGCCGCGCTGGTGCGGAAGGCGAGCGCGTAGCCGTCGGTCAGGGCACCGGGCCCGTGTCCGCTGCCGGTGCCGGCCGCCGCGACGGTCGACATGACGGCGAGGCCCAGCGAACCGCCCATGGTGCGGGAGGTGTTGATCAGCCCCGACACCAGTCCGGCCTCGCCCGGGGCCGCGCCCGACGTGGCCAGCGCGGCCAGCGGGGTCCCGGCCAGGCCCGCGCCCAGCATCATCAGCATGCCGGGGATCATGATCCCGGTGACGTACGCCCCGTGCGCGGTCATCGTCGACTGCCAGGCGAAGCCCGCCGCGGCGACCAGGGTCCCCAGGGCCGCCACCGTGCGGGCCCCGGCCGAGCGCATCAGGCGGGGGGCCACCTTGGAGCCGACGACCACCGACAGCGAGCTGGGCACCAGGGCGAGACCGGCCTCCAGCGGCGAGTAGCCGAGCACGTTCTGGGCGTACAGCGTCATGAAGTACCACATGCAGAACATGGCGGAGCCGGAGACGAACATGGCCGCGTTCGCCGAGGCCACCGAGCGCAGCCTGAGCAGTCCGAGCGGCATCAGCGGCGCCGCGGTGCGGGCCTCGACCAGCAGGAAGCAGCCGATGAGGGCCAGTCCGGCGGCCAGCGGCAGCAGCGTGGCCGCGGCCGTCCAGCCCCGCGCCTCGGTCTGCACGATGCCGTAGGCGAGGATCGCGAGTCCCGCCGTCACCAGCAGGGCGCCCGGCAGGTCGAGGCGCCGCCGGTCCCCGGCGCGGCTCTCGGCCAGCCACAGCGCGGAGCCGGCCAGCACCACGGCGCCCACCGGCACGTTGATCAGCAGCACCCACCGCCAGGAGAGCACGTCCACCAGCACCCCGCCGACGAGCCCGCCCGCCGCCCCGCCGCCCGCGCCGACCGCGGTCCAGGTCGCTATCGCGCGGGCCCGGGCGGCTCCTTCGGGGACGGCGGCCGTCAGCAGGGTCAGCGTCGAGGGGGCGAGCACGGCCGCGCCCAGCCCCTGCACGGCCCGCGCGAGCAGCAGCTGCCAGCCGTCCCCGGCGAGTCCGCCGCCCAGCGAGGCGAGGGTGAACAGGCCGAGCCCGACGAGGAACATCCGCTTGCGGCCGTAGAGGTCGCCGGCCCGGCCGCCGAGCAGCATGAAGCCGGCGAAGGCGATGGCGTAGGCGTTCACCACCCACTGCAGGCCGGGACCGCTCAGTCCGAGGTCGCTCCGCATCGACGGCAGGGCGACGTTGACCACGGACACGTCGAGCACGACCAGGAACTGCCCGGCGCAGGCCAGCGCCACCACCAGCCAGGTCGGGGGCGTCGCCGGGCGGCGGGAGGTGCGGCGGGAGACATCGGCGGCTTCGAGCATGGGTGTCATGCTCTCAACCGGGCCGCGCCCCTTGCATCGGCTTTTCGGACCAGCGGGCCCTGGTCCGCACGGCCTACGCCGCCCGCAGCAGGGTGACGACCGCCGCCCCGCCCAGCCCGATGTTGTGCGCGAGCCCCACCCGGGCGCCGGGCACCTGCCGCTCCCCCGCCTCGCCGCGCAGCTGCCAGACCAGTTCGGCGGCCTGGGCGAGGCCGGTGGCGCCCAGCGGATGACCCTTGGAGATCAGCCCGCCCGACGGGTTCACCACCCAGCGGCCCCCGTACGTGGTCGCCCCGGACTCCACCAGCGCCCCGGACTCGCCGGCCGGGCACATGCCGAGCGCCTCGTAGGTGAGCAGTTCGTTGACGGAGAAGCAGTCGTGCAGCTCCACGACGTCCACGTCGTCGATGCCGAGCCCGGCCCGCTCGTACGCCTGCCGGGCCGCCTCGCGGGACATCGGTTGCCCGACGACGTCGATGCAGGATCCGGACGCGAAGGACTCGGCGGTGTCCGTGACCATGGCCTGCGCGACGATCTCGGTCAGGCCGCCCAGGCCCCGCCGCTCGGCGAACCGCTCCGAGACCACCACGGCCGCCGCGGCGCCGTCCGAGGTCGGTGAGCACTGGAGCCTGGTCAGCGGCCGGTGCACGGTGGGCGCGGCGAGGACCGCGTCGACGTCGTGGGCGTCCCGGAACTGGGCGTAGGGGTTGTGCACGGAGTGGCGGTGGTTCTTGGCGGCGACCGCGGCGAGCTGCGCCTCGGTGGTGCCGTGGCGCTCCATGTGCTCGCGGGCCGCGCCGCCGAAGATCTGGGCGGTCGGCGGGGTGGCCGCGAAGCCGTGCCGGGCGGCCATGATCCCGTAGTGGCGGGCCACCGGTGAGGCGGCGAGGTCCCCTCCGTCGGCGCCCGCGCCGAGCGCGCCCTTGCGCATCTTCTCGAAGCCCAGCGCCAGGACGCAGTCGCAGCCGCCGCCCTCGACGAGCTGGCGGGCCAGCATGAGCGCGGTGGCGCCGGTCGCGCAGTTGTTGTTGACGTTGTAGACCGGAACGCCGGTCAGGCCGAGTTCGTAGGCGGCGCGCTGGCCGGCGGTCGAGGGCTGGAAGCAGTAGCCGACGGGAACCTGTTCCACTTCGTTGTAGGAGATCCCGGCGTCGGCGAGCGCGGCCCCGCCCGCCTCCCGCACCATGTCCCAGTACTGCCATTCCCTGGTCCCGGGCTTTTCGAAGCGGGTCATCCCGACCCCGGCGACATAGGCCTTCATGGCGGGCCAGACTAGAACGCGTTCCATCAACGGACCAGACCCTGACGCGAGGTCAGAAACCCATGAGTGGGTCAAGGATTCATTAGAGGCCCGAAGCAACGGAATAGTTGCCTGTGCATACGAGGTTTACCCACCACTTATGTCCACGGGAGGCCTCACTCAATGACGCACACGACGACCGACCAGCCCGACCGGAGGGCCGGCGGAGCCGTGGTCCCGGTGCTCGCCTTCGCGGGCATCGTGGTCGCGGTGATGCAGACCCTGCTCGTGCCGGTCATCAAGGACCTGCCGCAGCTCCTGGACACCGCGCCCAGCAACGCCACCTGGGTCCTCACCTCGACCCTGCTGTCGGGCGCCGTCGCCACCCCCATCATGGGCCGCCTCGGCGACCTCTACGGGAAGCGGCGGCTGCTGGTCCTGAGCCTCGCCGTGATGGTGGTCGGCGCCCTGGTCAGCGCCCTCACCAGCGACCTCCTCACGATGATCGCGGGCCGCACCCTGCAGGGCTTCGCGATGGGCGCCATCCCGCTGGGCATCGGCCTGATGCGCGACATGCTGCCGCGCGAGCGGCTCGGCTCCGCCATGGCCCTGATGAGCTCCTCGATCGGCGTCGGCGGCGGCCTCGCGCTGCCCGCCGCGGCCCTCGTCGCCGAGCACAGCGACTGGCACGCGCTCTTCTACGGCGCCGCCGGTCTCGGCGTCGTCGCCATCGCCCTGACCTACCTGGTGGTGCCCGAGTCGCCGATGCGCGCCCGCGGCACCTTCGACCTGCCCGGCGCGCTCGGCCTGTCCGCCGGACTGGTCCTGCTCCTGCTGCCGATCACCAAGGGCAGCGACTGGGGCTGGTCCTCCGGCACCACGCTCGGCCTGTTCGCCGCCTCCGTCGCCGTGTTCCTCCTGTGGGGCGCCTACGAACTGCGCGTCAAGGCCCCGCTGGTCGACCTGCGCACCACCGCCCGCCCGGCCGTGCTGTTCACCAACCTCGCCTCGATCATGGTCGGCGTCAGCTTCTACGTCGTCTCGCTGGTCCTCCCCCAGCTCCTCCAGCTCCCGGAGGCCACCGGCTACGGCCTCGGCCGGTCCATGGTCGTCGCCGGCCTGTGCGTCGCGCCGCTGGGCCTGACCATGATGTTCACGGCACCGGTCTACGCCCGCCTGTCGGCCCGCTACGGCCCCAAGGTCACCCTGATCATCGGCCTGCTGGTCATCGGCCTCGGCTACGGGGGCGGCCTCGGCCTGATGGACGCGGCCTGGCAGACCATCGTCACCTCCGTCGTGCTCGGCGCCGGCATCGGCCTCGCCTACTCCTCGCTGCCCGCCCTGATCATCGGCGCCGTCCCGGCCTCCGAGACCGGCGCGGCCAACGGCCTCAACACCCTGATGCGGTCGATCGGCACCTCGGTCTCCAGCGCCGTCATCGGCATGGTGCTGGCCAACACCGCGCACCACACCGGCGCGGTCGCCGTGCCGACCATGCACGGGTTCCGCGTCTCCTTCCTGATCGCCACCGCGGCCGTCGCGGTCGGCCTGCTGTTCGCCCTCCTGCTGCCCAGGACGCCCCGCCCCGCCGCGCACACCCAGCTGCGCGCCAGCAGCGAGGAGGACGCGGCGCTGGAGCGCGCCGAGCAGGCGCTGCGCGGCTTCAGGGGCCGGGTGCTGGACGCCGGCGGCAGCCCGGTCGCCCGCGCCAAGGTCACCCTGATCGACCGCCGGGGACGGCAGGCGGGGGCGACGCTCTCCGGCGCGGACGGCGGCTACGTCCTCACCGTGCCGGCCGGCGGCGCGTACGTGCTCGCCGCGAAGGCCGCCGGGCACGGGCCGCTCGCCTCCGCCGCCAGCCACCACGGCGAGGAGCGGGCCGTCGAGCTCGACCTCTCCCTGCCGGGCGAGACGGTGACCGCGTAACGCGCTCCGCCTCCCGGCACCCACCTCGCACGCACCCCCTGTCGCCCCGGCGGCAGGGGGTGCGGCAGCATAGGCGCCCGGAAAGCCGTACGACCGAAAGGCGCCCCATGCCCGCCGCACCCAAGCCCGAGATCCTGGCCGCGTTCGAGGCGGCGAAGGGCTTCATGCCCGTGGACGAGGGCCTGGCGCTGTACGCGGCCGCCGTCGAGGCCGGCCGGCTCGGCCTCCCCCTCCTGGAGGTCGGCACCTACTGCGGACGCTCCACGGTCCTGCTCGCCGACGCGGCCCGCGGCGCCGGGGTCACCGCGCTCACCGTCGACCACCACCGGGGCAGCGAGGAGCAGCAGCCGGGCTGGGACTACCACGACCCCGGCACGGTCGACCCGGAGCTCGGCCTGATGGACACGCTGCCCACCTTCCGCCGGACCCTGCACCGGGCGGGCCTGGAGGACCACGTGGTGGCCCTCGTCGGCCGCTCCCCGCAGATCGCCGCCCTCTGGAACGCGCCGCTCGGCCTCGTCTTCGTCGACGGCGGCCACACCGACGAGCACGCGAACGCCGACTACGAGGGCTGGGCCCCGCACGTCGCCGAGGGCGGACTGCTCGTCATCCACGACGTGTTCCCGCACCCCGAGGACGAGTTCACCGGCCAGGCGCCGTACCGGGTCTACCTCCGCGCCCTGGAGTCGGGCGCGTTCACGGAGACCTCGGTGACCGGATCGTTGCGGGTGCTGCGGCGGACCGGGACCGGCTTCTGACCTGGGCTCGCCGGGATCGCCGGCGGGGCGGTCCCGGCGACGGGGGCGGGGCTGCGGGCCTTCTGACCGGACTGCTTCTGATCGCCTTCGGGGCGCCGCTGGTCGGCCTCCTCGGCAACGCGCTCGCGGGCACCGGCCGCAGGTCGCCGGGCCGGGCCGCGTCCGCGCCCTGCCCGCGCCGCGAGCCGGGCGGCCGCCGTCTCCGGCCGCGCCACCCGTTGGGACCTCTCGGTCATGTGAAGGCCCTGGACGGCCGCTAGGGTGGCAGGCGTGTCGTACGTAGGCCCGGACTTCGATCCCCCGCAGCCGCGCCGGCCCAGGCGCGGACCACTGACCGTCGCGCTCGCCGCGCTGGTGCCCGGCGCGCTGCTCGGCTGGCTGGTGTACGAGGCGGTGGGCGGCTCGGGCGGCTCCTCGGGCGCCGTGAGCACCGCCTCGGCGTCCACCTCCGCCGGCTCCCCCGCCGGCTCGTCGGCACCGCCGGCCACGGCGTCCGGCCGGGGTACGCCCACCGCCGACGCCAAGCGGCCGGCCCCCGGGCGCAGCACCACCGCACCGGCCGCGTCCGGCGCCCTGCGCGGCAAGGTGGTCGTCATCGACCCCGGCCACAACCCCGGAAACGTCCGGCACACGGCCGAGATCAACCGCCAGGTGGACATCGGCACCAACAAGAAGGAGTGCGACACCACCGGCACGTCCACCAACGCGGGCTACTCCGAGGCCCGGTTCACCCTGGACGTCGCCCACCGCCTGCGCGCGATCCTGGAACGGCAGGGCGCCACCGTGAAGTTGACGCACGACGGCGACTCGCCGCCCTGGGGCCCCTGCGTCGACGAGCGCGCCCGGATCGGCAACACGGCGCACGCGGACGCCGCCATCTCCATCCACGCCGACGGCTCGGCCGCGGGCAACCGCGGTTTCCACGTCATCCTCCCGGCGGCCGTGCACGCGGGCGCCGCCGACACCCGGCCCATCACCGCCGCCTCGCGCGACCTGGGCGAGCGGGTGGCGGGAAACTTCGTCCGCGTCACGGGCGAACCCCCCTCCAACTACGTGGGCGACGGTACCGGTCTCGTCACACGACAGGACCTGGGCGGTCTCAATCTGTCAACAGTTCCCAAGGTGTTCATCGAGTGCGGCAACATGCGCGATAGCAAGGACGCGGCACTCCTCACCAGTGGCACCTGGCGGCAGAAGGCGGCGCAGGGGATCTCCGAGGGAATCGTGAGCTTCCTGCGCGAGTCGTGACGACGGGCGCAACCGGGCGGACAGGCCGATCTTGCGGACGATAGTGTCTACCGACGTCGAGACGACCTACGAAGGACCTGAAGTGAATATCCGCTCCCTCACTAGAGGCGACGGCGTGGTGATCGGAGCAGCGGTGTTGCTGTTCATCGCGTCGTTCCTCGACAACTACTCGTACGACGGGGCGCCGGACGGCCTCGACCTGCCGAACCTGTGGGCGAGCGGACCCGTCCTGCTCAGCGTCGTCCTGGCGGGGATCATCGGCGCGGCGCTGATCGTCGTCGCCCGTGCCCTGCCGGAGCCGCGCAAGGTCGCGGGTCTCGACCTCGGGCAGTTCGGTGTCGCCTTCGCGGTGTTCGCCGCGTGGAGCGCGCTGGGCAACATCATCGACCCGGCGGGTGGCGCGAACAACTTCTCCGGCGCCACCAGCAACGGCCCGAGCGCGGGCACGGGCCTGATCATCGCCCTCATCGCCACCCTCGTCATGGCCGGTGCCGCCATCGCGACGCCCCTCGTGCCGGCCCTGCAGGCCGGTCTGGTCCCGGCTCCCAAGCCGGCCGCCCCGCAGCCCTACGGCGCCCAGCCGCCCGGTGGTTACGGTTACCCGGGCGCGCAGCCGCAGCCGGGTCAGCCGTACGGCGCGCAGCCGCAGCCGGGCCAGCCGTTCGGGCAGCAGCCGGCGCCCCAGCAGGCCGCCGCCCCGGCGCCGCAGCAGGGCGGCGGGGACTTCTCGCCGTTCTGGTTCGCCGTGCCGGTCGCCCGGCCGCTGTTCGCCGAGGACGGCGCGCCGAACCCGATCGCCGAACTGGCGCCGGGCACCTGGTACCTGGCGGTCGAGCAGCGGGGCGGTGCGCTGGTGGCGCAGACGCAGGACGGCCGCCGCGGTGTGCTCCAGGACACCTCCGGGATCCAGCGCGGCTGACGCCGAGCGCCCCGCGCCCGTACGTGCGCGCACGGCCCCTCGCCCTTCCGGGCGGGGGGCCGTTGCCGTACAGTCGCCTCCCGGCACATCGCTGACGGTTCGTCAGGAGGCAGGCGCATGCGGCTCGGTCTCGCTCTCGGCTACTGGGGCCGCGGCCCGGACGCCGGTCATGTGCCGCTCGCCCGCGAGGCGGAGCGGCTCGGCTACCACTCGGTGTGGACGGCCGAGTCCTGGGGTTCGGACTGCTTCACCGCCCTGACCTGGATCGCCGCGCGGACCTCGACGATCCGGCTGGGCACGGCGGTCGCCCAGATGGCGGCCCGTTCGCCGACCGCGACCGCCATGCACGCGCTCACCCTGGACCACCTCTCCGGCGGGCGGGTGCTGCTGGGGCTCGGCCTGTCCGGACCGCAGGTGGTGGAGGGCTGGTACGGCCGCCCGTTCCCGAAGTCGCCGCTGACCGCGACCCGGGAGTACGTGGACGTGGTGCGCCAGGTGCTGCGGCGCGAGGCGCCGGTGGTGTCCGACGGGCGGTTCCATCCGCTGCCGTACCGGGGCCCGGACGGCACCGGTCTGGGCAGGCCGCTCAAGCCGATCACCCACCCGCTCCGCGGCGACCTGCCCGTGCTGCTCGGCGCGGAGGGCCCGAAGAACGTCGCGCAGACGGTCCGGATCGCCGACGGCTGGCTGCCGTTGTACTGGTCGCCGAGCCGGCCCGAGGTGTACGGGGAGGCGGTGCGCGAGCTGCCCGAGGGTTTCACGGTGGCGCCGATGGCCCGGGTGAAGGTGTGCGACGACGTGGCCGAGGGCCTGCTCCCGGTGAAGGCCATGCTCGGCTTCTACGTCGGCGGGATGGGGCACGCGGCCCGCAACTTCCACGCCGACCTCATGGCCCGCATGGGGTACGAGGAGCAGGCCCGGCGGATCCAGGAGCTGTTCCTCGCCGGGCGCCGGGAGGAGGCCGTGCTGGCCGTGCCGGACGCGTTCGCCGACGAGATCTCACTGGTCGGCCCACGGCAACGCATCGCCGAGCGGCTGGAGTTGTGGCGCAAGGGCCCGGTGACGGACCTGCTGGCCCTGTCACCGGACCCGCACACCCTGAGGGTGCTGGCGGAGCTGAACTCCTAGCCGGCGGACAGCTGGGACGAGGAGGGCACCTGGTCCTTCACCGGGGCGCCGGCGCTCTTGCCGGCGTCCTTGACCTTGTTGATGATGTCGTCGAAGGTGCCGGCCGCGTCCGCGTCGCCGCCGCGCAGCTTGGCCGGCAGGCTCTTGAGCCCCTCGATTCCCGCGGTGAGCGGGGCGAGGGCCTTGGCGAGGTGCGGGTCGCCCTGGGCGTTGCGCTGGGCGGCCTTGAGCCGGTTGTAGACGAAGGCGCCGGCCAGGCCGGCCTTCACCAGGGACACCTTGCGCCCCTGGGCGCCCTTCTTGAACTTGCCGGCCTTCCAGGGTTTGACGATCCACTGGTACGTCGCGCCCGCCGCGAGGCCCGCGTTGGCCACGAAGCGGGTCTTGGCGAACTTCTGCCGCTCGGCCGACGTGGTCGGGCTGGGCGTGGCCGCGTCGACGGCCGCGACGTCCGCGGTGTCCTTCGTCCTGGTCTTCTCGCTGTTTCCACAGGCGGTGGAGCCGGCCAGCAGCGCGCAGCACAGGGTGAGCGCCACGCACAGGCGCCGTATCGGTACGGGCACGGGGTCCTCCGGACAATGTCTCCCCGAGCGGCTGTTTCCTCCGGCAGCCTCCCCCGGAGGGCGGACGCGCGCCACCCAGGGGACGCCGTCGGGGTGGCCGGCCTTGTTTCGCGGGCCCGGAAGCGGCAATCCGAAGGGCATGTCTGGATATCGCAACGGAGCGAATCAGGCCGGGAGGGTCGTCGCCGTCGTCGCCGACATCATGGCCTTCATCCTCGGCCTGTGGATTCTGATGTACCTGCTGGACGCCAACCGGGCCAACAGCCTGGTGCAGTTCGTCCATGACGCAGCCGCCTGGCTGGCCGGCTGGTCCCACGACCTCTTCACGTTCAACGAGGCCTGGGCCCGGGTGGTCGCCGGATACGGCCTCGCCGCCGTGGTGTACCTGTTCGTGGGGCACGCCATCGCCAACCGCATGCACCGGCACTGACGTCCGGTACCCGGACCCCGGCGCCTGCCGCCCGGGGCGACAGGCCCTAGTCGCAGCAGTCGGGGTCCAGGCCGGACGGCAGGTGCTCCCCGCCGAAGACCGCGCAGGTCGCGTCGTGGCCGCCGAGGGCGGCGACGGCGAGCAGCAGGGAGCCCGCCGTCCACGTCGTGAGTTCCTGCGGCCAGACGGCACCGTCGTCGAAGACGTAGCCCGTCCAGTACAGGCCCGTCGCCGGGTCGCGCAGGTGCTGGATGGACTGGAGGATCTCCAGGGAGCGGTCGGACTCGCCCATGGCCCACAGGGCCAGGGCGAGTTCGCTGGACTCGCCGCCGGTCACCCACGGGTTGGGGACGACGCAGCGCACGCCGAGCCCGGGGACGACGAAGCGGTCCCAGTCCGCCTCGATGCGGGACTTGGCCTCCGCTCCGGTCAGCGCGCCGCCGAGGACCGGGTAGTACCAGTCCATCGAGTAGCGGTCCTTGTCCAGGAAACGCTCGGGGTGGCGGCGGATCGCGTGGCGCAGCGCGCCGACCGCCAACTCCCAGTCCGGCTGCGGTTCTTCGCGCTCCTCGGCGATGGCGAGGGCGCAGCGCAGCGCGTGGTGGACGGAGGAGCTGCCGGTGAGCAGCGCGTCGTCGGCGGGTGTGCCGTCGTCGTCGCGGCGCCAGCCGATCTGGCCGCCGGGCTGCTGCAGCCGCAGCACCCACTCCATGGCCGCCTGGACGGTGGGCCACATGCGGTCCAGGAACGTGTCGTCGCCGGTGGACAGGTAGTGGTGCCAGACGCCCACCGCTATGTAGGCGACGAAGTTGGACTCGCGGGCGCGGTCGGTGACGTCGTCGTGGGCGCCGTCGGCGTAGGCGGCGTACCAGGAGCCGTCGGGGTTCTGGTGGGTGGCGAGCCAGGTGTAGGCCCGTTCGGCCGCCTCGTGCTCGCCGGCCGCGTCCAGGGCCATGGCCGCCTCGGTGTGGTCCCACGGGTCGAGGTGGTGGCCGCGGAACCAGGGGATGGCGCCGTCCTCCCGCTGCACGGCGAGGATGCCGTGGACGGTCGCGGCGGCCTGCTCGGCGGTGAGGACCCCGGGCAGGACCAGGTGTTCCGTCCGGGGTGTCGTCACTTGGCGGCCGCCCCGTCGGTGTCGGCGAGGCGGGGCAGGTGGGGCTTGGTCGCGTAGACCACGAAGCTCTTGCCGATGAGCGGGTTGAGCGCCTGTTCGGCGACCCGGGTGGCCAGCGGCTTCTTCATGATGTCCCAGACCAGCAGCTTGTGGTACGCGCGGACGGGCAGCGCCTTGTCGTTGTCGACGCCGAACGCGCACTTGAGCCACCAGTACGGCGCGTGCAGGGCGTGCGCGTGGTGGCTGCCGTACGGCTTGAGGCCGGCCTCGCGGATCTTGCCGACGAGCTCGTCCGCCTTGTAGATGCGGATGTGGCCGCCCTCGACCTCGTGGTAGGCGTCGGACAGCGCCCAGCAGACCTTCTCGGGGCCGTAGCGGGGCACGGTGACGGCGATGCGGCCGCCCGGCTTGAGGACGCGCACCATCTCGGCGAGGACGCCCTTGTCGTCGGGGATGTGCTCCATGACCTCGGAGATGATGACGACGTCGAAGGACTCGTCGGGGAAGGGCAGGGCGAGGGCGTCGCCCTCCATCGCGGTCGCGGTCGCTCCGGCCGGGGCCTCGCCCGCCTCCGCCATGGCCGCGAACCACTTGGCGACCTCGCGGATCTCCTCGGCGTTCTGGTCGAGCGCCACGACCTGCGCGCCGCGCCGGTAGCACTCGAAGGCGTGCCGTCCGGCGCCGCAGCCGAGGTCCAGGACGCGGTCGCCCGGGGCGAGCGGGAACCGGGAGAAGTCGACGGTCAGCACGTGGCCCTGCTTTCGCTCTCGGAGGTGTCGCGGTCGGAGGCGGGTGGTTCCGCGGCTACGGCCGCCTGCGCGACGGGCGGGCGCGCGGGAACGGCCGGGGTGCCCGGGTGACGGGCGATGGCGTCACGGTAGCGGGCCACGGTCCCCTCGGCGGCACGGGCCCAGGTGAACCGGTCCAGGACGCGGGCCCGGCCGGCGGCGCCGAGCCGGGCGCGCAGCTGCGGGTCGCCGAGCAGCCGGCCGAGGCCGGCGGCGAGCGCGCCGGGGTCGCCGGGCGGTACGGCCAGGCAGGTCTCGCCGTCGCGGCCGGCGACCTCGGGGATGGCTCCGCCGGTGGTGGCGACCAGCGGGGTGCCGGTGGCCATGGCCTCGGCCGCGGGCAGCGAGAAGCCCTCGTAGAGCGAGGGCACGCAGGCGACCTCGGCCGAGCGGACCAGGTCGACCAGCTCGGCGTCGGAGATGCCCTTGACGAACTCGACGGCGCCTTCGAGGCCGTAGCGCTCGACGGCCTGGGCTACCGGGCCCTCGATGGGGCGCTTGCCGACGACGACGAGGTGGGCGGCGGGGTGTTCGGTGCGCACCTTGGCGAGGGCCTCGACGAGGAAGACCAGGCCCTTGAGGGGCACGTCGGCGCTCGACGTGGTGACGATGCGGCCGGGAACCTCGGGGACGGCCGGATCCGGCGCGAACAGGTCGGTGTCGGCGCCGATGTGGACGACGTGGACGCGGTCGTCGCGGACGCCGAGGTGGTCCACGATCTCCTGGCGGGAGCTGCCGGAGACGGTGAGCACCGAGGGCAGGCGGCGGGCGACGCGCTTCTGCATGCGGGTGAAGGCGTACCAGCGGCGCACGGACAGCCTGCGCCCGCGGCCCTCGGCGGCGTCCAGCTCCAACTGCCGGTCGACGGTGATGGGATGGTGGATGGTGGTGACCAGGGGGGCGCCGATGTCGCCGAGCAGGCCGTAGCCGAGCGTCTGGTTGTCGTGGACGACGTCGAACTCGCCCGCACGGGCGCGCAGATGGCGGCGGGCGCGCAGGGAGAACGTCAGGGGTTCGGGGAAGCCGCCGGTCCACATGGTGGCGACCTCGACGGCGTCGATCCAGTCCCGGTACTCGTCCCGCTTCGGGGTGCGGAAGGGGTCGGGCTGCCGGTAGAGGTCGAGGCTGGGCAGCTCGGTCAGGCTCAGGCCGTCGTAGCCCTCGTCGAGGACGGGGTAGGGCTGGGAGCCGATGACCTCGACGCGGTGGCCGAGGCGGGCCAGCTCGCGGGAGAGGTGCCGTACGTAGACGCCCTGGCCGCCGCAGAACGGGTTCCCTTTATAGGTGAGAAGCGCGATCCTGAGCGGTCGCTCGCCGTCCGCCGCGAGGTCCGGTCGGGGACCCGCCTGACTGGCCTCAGCGGTCACTCCGGACCCCCTTCTCCCTGCACTGTCCCGCGAGACTACGTCGGGACGCTAATCTAGAACAAGTTACAGACTTGATCGTTCAAGAGGCTCTGAATCTACCGGCAGGTAAGGGCCCTGTGAGCAGTGGATCAGGTGATTCACGCCACGGCACGGACCCCCGCCGTGCAGGATGATCACATGCCCTACCGAAGCCCTCACCGACTGTCACGGAGCGGGACCCATGCCTGCGGAATCCAAGCTGGAAGCGAGTAGCGCCCGGCCCCCTTCGGCGCCGCTGACCGAGCGCCAGGAGGCCCGTCGCCGCCGGATCCTGCACGCGAGCGCGCAGCTTGCCAGCCGGGGCGGTTTCGACGCGGTGCAGATGCGCGAGGTCGCCGAGTCCTCGCAGGTGGCCCTCGGCACGCTGTACCGCTACTTCCCGTCCAAGGTGCATCTGCTGGTCGCCACCATGCAGGACCAGCTGGAGCACATGCACGGGACGCTGCGGAAGAAGCCGCCGGCGGGCGACACGGCGGCCGAGCGGGTCGCGGAGACCCTGATGCGGGCCTTCCGCGCGCTGCAGCGCGAGCCGCACCTGGCCGACGCGATGGTCCGCGCCCTCACCTTCGCCGACCGCAGCGTCTCCCCCGAGGTCGACCAGGTCTCCCGGCAGACGACGGCGATCATCCTGGACGCGGTGGGCCTGGAGCACCCCTCCGCCGAACAGCTCTCCGCCGTCCGGGTGATCGAGCACACCTGGCACTCGGCGCTGATCACCTGGCTGTCGGGCCGCGCCTCGATCGCCCAGGTGAAGATCGACATAGAGACGGTGTGCCGCCTGATCGACCTGACGGAGCCGGGGGCGGCGGGTCCGGGGGCGGCGCGCTGACGCGGCCGTGCGGCGGCCCCCGGGCGGCCGCGTCACGGCAGCCGGCGACGGAGGGATGGCAGGGGAGCGGCCCCGGACACGGCGAGACCTACGAGACGGGTTCCCTTCGCCGGTATGGTCCGGATCAGGTGATGGGGGTCGCCATCCGGCCCGACTGCTGCCTTCTGGCCTCTCAGCCCTACCGTGACAGTCGGCACCGGCGGATGCGTGGTGCGTCGCGCCGAAGTCGGCCGTTGCGGTCGGGCTCCCTCACTCGCCTCGTAGGCTGCTCTCAGGATAAACCCGTACAGGCGTGATGGAACCGCCCAATGGGGAACTTTTTCCAGCACGGGAGCGCTACTCCTCGGGCGGGAACACCGGCTCCCCGCCGGCCGCCAGGGTGAGCGTGATCGCCTCCACCGGGCAGCCCTCGGCCGCCGCCAGCAACTGCTCGCCCGCGTCGGCGTCCGGTGCGACGGGGTGGGACTGGCGGGCCATGTCGAGGCGGAAGCCGTCCGGGGCGTGGTGGAGGCACTGGGCCGAGCCGATGCACACGGACCGGTCGACCTCGACGTGCCAGCGGTCGCCCATCCCTAGGCTCCCGCCGGCAGGTGGATCATCTTGTGCTCCAGGTACTCGCCGTACCCCTCGGGGCCGAACTCCCGGCCCAGGCCGGAGTTCTTGTAGCCGCCGAACGGGCCCAGCATGTCGAGGCTGAAGGTGTTGACGGAGTAGGTGCCGGTGCGCACCTGGCGGGCGATCTCGACGCCGTGCCCGACGTCGGCCGTCCACACACTCCCGGACAGGCCGTACTCGGAGTCGTTGGCGATCTTCACGGCCTCGGTCTCGTCGCCGTACGGGAGCAGGCAGACGACCGGGCCGAAGATCTCCTCACGGGCGATCCGCATGGAGTTGTGGACGTCGCCGAAGAGGGTGGGCTCTACGTACCAGCCCTTGTCCAGGCCCGGCGGGCGGCCGCCGCCGGTGAGGATCTTGGCGCCCTCCTCCTGGCCGATGCGGATGTAGTCGAGGTTGCGGCGCTGCTGCCGCCGGGCCACCAGCGGGCCGACCCGGGTGGCCGGGTCCAGCGGGTCGCCGACCTCGAGCGCGCCCGCGGCCTGCGCGAAGGCGTCCGCGAACTCGTCGTAGCGGGCCCGGGGGACGAGGATCCGGGTCTGGGCCACGCACGCCTGCCCGTTGTTCATCCAGGCCGCGGGGACGATCCCCGAGACGGCCGCCCCGAGGTCGGCGTCGGGCAGCACGACCGCCGCCGACTTGCCGCCCAGCTCCAGGGTGACCCGGGTGAGGTTGCGGGCGGCCACCTCCATCACCCGGCGGCCCGCCGCGACCGACCCGGTGAAGGAGACCTTGTCGATGCCGGGGTGGCCGACCAGGTACTCGCTGACCTCGCGGTCGGCGGGCAGGATCGACAGGACGCCCTCCGGCAGCCCGGCCTCGCGCGCGATCTCGCCGAGGAGATAGGCGTCCAGCGGGGACTCCGGGGACGGCTTGAGCACGACCGAGCAGCCGGCCAGCAGCGCGGGGGCGAGTTTCGCGGCCGCGACGAACTGCGGGACGTTCCAGGGGACGACTGCGGCGACCACGCCGACCGGCTCGCGCCGCACGAGGATCGGGCCGAGCACGCCGTCGCGGCGCTCCTCGTACGGGAAGTCCCGCGCGACCTTGATCGCCGAGTCCCACACCATCATCGCGCCGAGCGCCTGGGCGAGGACGCTCCATGAGTACGGGGAGCCGTTCTCCGAGGAGATCATCCGGGCGATCTCCTCGTGCCGGGCGGCGATCCCGTCCTTGATCCGGGTGACGACCCCGGTCCGCTCCTCCAGTGAGGCACGCGGCCAGTCCCCCTCGTCGAAGGCGCGGCGGGCGACGGCAACGGCGCGGTCGACGTCCTCGCGCGAGGCGTGCGGCACCCGGCCGATGACCTCCTCGGTGTGCGGCGAGACCACCTCGATGACGTCCTTGCCGACGGGATCGGCCAACTCCCCGCCGATGTACAGCTGTCCGTGCTCCACGAGCTCCGCCATGGCCGACCGCCTCCCGACGCACCGCCTGTATCTGACGCTGTATCAGAAACTGATACCAGTTCCCGTCGCGGGAGACCAGACGTCAGAAGTCGAGCCGGCACTCGAACACCTTGACCCCGGGCATCGCCCCGGCTGCCGGGCAGGAGGAACACCTGACGGGCCATCAGTTCTGTTTATAGTGGGCGAGGGTCATGGACTGCGGGCGGTGGGGCGGAGGTCCGGCGATGGCGGAGGCGTTCGATCACGGCGGAGGTGTGCGGTCCGTCCGGGTGCCGATCCCGGACAATCCGCTCGGCCACACGCTGGTGTACGTCGTGGACACCGACCGGGGGCCGGTCCTGGTGGACACGGGCTGGGACGATCCGGCCGCCTGGGACGCGCTCACGGCCGGGCTGACGGCCTGCGGGACGTCCGTCGGCGAGGTGGCCGGCGTCGTCGTCACGCATCACCATCCGGACCACCACGGCCTGTCGGGGCAGGTCCGCGAGGTCTCCGGGGCGTGGGTGGCGATGCACGCGGCGGACGCGGCGATCGTGCGCAGGGCCCGCGAGACGCGGCCCGGGCGCTGGTACGCGTACATGGCGGCCAAGCTGACGGCGGCCGGGGCGCCCGAGGAGCACGTCGCCCCGTTGCGCGCGGCCCGGGGCCGCCGGACCCTGCCCGGCCTCTCCCCCGCGCTGCCCGACCGCGAGATCGTCCCCGGCGAACTCCTCGACCTGCCGGGCCGCCGGCTGCGCGCGATCTGGACCCCGGGCCACACGCCCGGCCACGTGTGTCTGCACCTGGAGGAGGAGCACCCCGCCCATCTCCCCGGCCGGGGAAGGCTGTTCAGCGGCGACCACCTGCTGCCGGAGATCACCCCGCACATCGGCCTGTACGAGGACCCCGACGACGCCACGGTCACCGATCCGCTCGGTGACTACCTGGACTCCCTGGAGCGGGTGGGGCGGCTCGCACCGGCCGAGGTGCTCCCCGCCCACCAGCACGTCTTCGCCGACGCCTCCGGCCGGGTACGGGAGTTGCTCGCGCACCACGAGGAACGCCTCACCGGCCTGCTCGCCCTCCTCCGCGAACCGCTCACCCCCTGGCAGCTGGCCGAGCGCATGGAGTGGAACCGCCCCTGGTCCCAGATCCCCTACGGGTCACGCACCATCGCGGTCTCCGAGGCCGAGGCCCATCTGCGCCGCCTGGTGAAACTGGGGCGGGCGGAGCCGGTGACGGGGAGCGAGCCGGTGGCGTACGTGGCGGCGTGAGGGGATCACCGTCAGGAAGGGGTGCCTGCCTGCTGGACGGCGTGCGCAGGTCAGGCACCCGTGGTGAGACCTTCTGCGGCGACCGCCTCCCGGCGGAGCGTGTCGACGATCGACGAGTGGACCCGCAGGGCGTGCGCGATGCACTCCAGCTCACCGTCGGACACATCCGCGAGGCCCCGCGCGGGCGCGACCGGATCGACGGACACGGGGTGGGGGCCGAGGCCCGGCACCGTGTCGGGTGCCCCGGGCCGCTCGGGAACCGGCAGGCGGAGCGCTTCCGCCGCGGTCAGGATGTCCACCGCCGCCGCGATGCCGCGGGCGGCCGTGTCGGGGTGGCCGGCCGCGGTCGCCGCGCGGTGGGTGCGGTCGCGGCGGGACCGGCTGAGGTGGGGGCTGAGTCTGAGCAGGCCGTCGTTGATGGTGGCCCGGCGCAACTCCAGGCGCAGGGCGGCACCGCTGACCCGGCCGGTCGCCGGGGCGGCGGGGGGCGTGACGGTGAGCATCACCTGCCACAGGGGCCTGAGCCGCCGGTGGGTGCGGACCAGGCGCCGGCGCTCCTCGACGACCGGTCCGGCCTGGCCGGCGATGAAGCCGACGGCGACCAGTCCCGCCTCGGCGATGGCGAACGGCGGGGCCGCGCAGGTCGACAGCCAGTCCCAGTCCCGCCCGTCGAACCGGGCGCCGATCGCGACGAGTTTGACGATGCCGAAGACGAGCCCGAGCGCGTACGCGACCCGGAGGAAGACCACGGCCCGGCGGAGCCAGGTGTCCTCGACCTCCTTGAACCAGGCCCACAGGATGCCCGCCGCGACCAGCGCCGAGGCCAGGTGCGCCACCAGGTACAGCAGCGTGAACTCCCGCATCCAAGGCGTGTCGGCGTAGTACGTGTCGAGGTCCCGCAGCCGCTCGACGTGGTGGTCGCCGAGCAGGAAGGTCGTCCACAGGCCGAGGATGATGGCGCCGTAGACCAGCCAGACCGTGCGGGTGCGCCGGCGGCGGACCGCGGACGGCGGCTCGCGCCAGGTGATGATCAGCCACAGACAGGCCCCGCAGTAGACGGTGAGCAGCGAGTACACCCACAGACCGGCGAAGTTGGGGATCCCGGTGATCCGGTTGATGCGGTGCAGGTTGGCCGGCGGCAGCGAGGCGAAGACGACCGTGCCGATCGCCAGCAGCAGGGCGGTGGCCCGCAGGATCGGGTCCTGCCAGGCCCGCCGCAGCAGCGGCAGCTTGATCAGGAAGGCCACCGCGAGCAGCGCGGCGGGGACGGCGTAGGCGGCGAACGAGCCGCACGGGTCCCAGCGCATCACGGCCCGCCGATGTTGCCCAGTGAGGACGACAGGCGGCCGGTGAGGGTGTCCTGGGTGGTCCGCCCGGCGGCCGCGCCCGGGCCGACGACCCGGCGGAACTTGGCCGCGAGCCGCAGCCCGCACTCCTCGGCCTCCCACTCCGCCTCGGCCGCCGCCGTCGTGGGCGACCGGGCGGCCAGGGCGACCACCCGCGCCCAGGGGACGTCCTCGTCGGCGCGGGCCAGCAGCCGGCGCGCGGCCGCGGGGATCCCGGCCGGTTGGTGGACGTCCAGCGTCCGGAAGTGGATGTGGCCGATCTCGTGCCCCGCGATGACGAACTTGTGCTCGTCCGGGGCGCGTTCCTCGACCACGACGACGTACGCGTCGTCCAGGGCGAAGGTGGCCCCGGAGATGTCGAGACCCGGCGGGAAGCCGACGAACTTCAGCCGGACCGGGCGGTCGAGCTGCGGACCGAGCGTGGCGCAGACCGCGTGCAGGAACGCCTCCGGCCGGACGGGCGGGGTGAGGGTCCGGGCGGTGTCGCGGACGAGCCGGTCGAGGAACCGCTTCGGCGACCTCACGGGTCTGCGGGATCTCGGCGATCTGTCGGGGCGCATGCGTCGTCCTTGCGGTCGTCGTCCTTGCGGTCGAGGTCGGCGGGCGTGCGGGCGTGCGGGGTGCGGTGCGCGGCTGTGCGGGCCTGCGGTGCGCGGGTGTGCAGCCGTGCGGGCGTGCGGGTGCGCGGGCGTGCGGGTGCGCGGCTGTGCGCGGCTGTGCGCGCGAACCATAGGACCAGAAGCACGGGAATGGCATGTTCCCCGGGCGGGAACGATCGTTTACGGCCAGTGCCGAACCGGGCACACGGCGGAGCCCTCGGCGGGTGTCACGCCCGCCCGGCACCTCGCAGGTCGGCGGGCTCCCTGACCGCCCCGCGCTCCCCTGACCGCTCCGAGGTGATGATCATCTCGGCCAGATCGGCGAGCGTGGCGAGCTGGCGGGCGTTCATCTGCGGGGCGCGGGCGGCCAGCCGCACCAGTCCGCTCTCCCGCAGCCGCAGCAGCGGGTCGGCCTCCGCCTCCAGGCTCTGCAGCACCGGCTGCAACGCCTCGCACAGCGCTTCCTGTTCGTCCGCGGTGAAGAAGCCGGCCGGCAGACCGAAGAACCGGCGCAGCCGGTCGGTGTGTTCCAGGCCCGGCATGCCGCTCTTGCGCCACTCGCTCAGCCACTGCCTGCTGGTGCCGGCGATCCGGGCCAGCTCGTCCAGCGAGTACCGCTTGCCGTCCGCCCTGCGCCGCGTCTCCCGGATGAAGTCCAGCCGCTGGCGCACTCGTTGGGACAGGCACACCTCGGGTGCCCGGCCGCCCGAGAGCAGTTCGGCGACGACGCCGACGGGGATGCCGGTGCGGTGCGAGAGGCCGGCCACGTCCAGCGCCTCCGGCAGCCGGCCTGGCCGACCGGTCAGTTCCCCGAGCCGGTCCAGCACGTCGGCCAGCGGGGCGTAGGCGTCACTCACCGAGGTCCCCCCTGGGCGCGTCGTCCGTTCCGTGGCTGAGCTCACGCGAGGCTACCCGGTCACCCGGGTGCCGACCAGACATGGCAGGGCCGACTGCCCAAAGAAGCAGCAATCGTTGACAGTTGAGGGTGCGTTGGGTGAGTATCGGGACACGGAGAGCAAGATCGACCCGCTCCGGGTGCTGCATATCGGGGGAGCAGCACCCGGGGCGTTCCTCTGTCCGCCTTCTCCCCACGAAGGTGAGGCTCCGATGCCGCAGTCCGTCCTCCTGCTCGGGACCGGCCGCCGGGCCGCGTACGACGCGTACCCGCTGGCCCGGATCGCGGCCTCCCACCCGGTGGTGCTGGTGGGCCTCGACCCGCCCGGCTGGACCCGCCCCTACCTGGCGGGCCATCTGGCGGCGGACCCGCGCGAGGAGGCCGCGGCGGCGGCGGTCGCGCGGTACGCGGCCCGGCACCGCTTCCGCGGGGTGCTGACCTGGTCGGCGGAGCATCTGGTGGGCGCCGCGCGCATCGCCGCGCGGCTGGCGCTGCCCGGCGTCCCGTACGAGACGGCCGCGGCCTGCGCCGATCCCGTCGCCCTGGCGGCGCTGCTGGCCCGTCACCGGGTGGCGCCGGCCGGTCCCGAGGACACGGAGGGGCTGCTGGTCTCGGCGGAGGCCGTGGTCCTGGACGACGAGGTGCGCATCGCCGCGCTCACCCGGACGACCCCGGGTCCGGCGCCCGCCCGGCAGCCGCTGCGGCACTCCGTGCACGCGCACGACGCCCTGCTGCACAACCCGTTCCTGCGGCAGACGGTGGAGCGGACCGTGCGCGCGCTCGGTCTCGCCCACACGGTGGCCCACGTCGGCCTGCGGCTGACCGAACGGGGTCCCCGGGTCACGGACGTCGTCCCGCATCTGCCCGGTGACCTGATCCCGCTGCTGGTGGAACGGGCCACCGGCGTCGACCTCGTACGGGCCGCCGCGGCCCTGGCCACGGGGCGCCTCCCGGACGTGACGCCGACCCGGCAGCGGGCGGCCGCGATCCAGTTCGCCTACCCGGCCACGACCGGCCTGCTGACCCACCTCCACCTGGACCCGGCCGCCCGGTACGAGCCGTGCGCCGAGCGGATGGTGCTCACCCGGCGGCCGGGAGACGCGGTCACGGCGGCCGCGCACGCCGGGCCGGCCGACCGGCTCGCGCACTGGGTGGCGGAGGGCGACGACCCGGCGCGGTGCGAGCACGCGCTGCGCGAGATGGCCCACTACCTGAGCGCGACCGTCACCCCGACGACCCAGCCGCACGCGGCCTGACGCGACCTCCGCGGTCCGGCCACCCGAAGCCCGACGCACCCGCGCATCCCCGGCGACCGCGCGAAACGTGACGCATCCCCACACCTCCAGCCGCCGCACGAAACCTGACGCATCCCACACCTCCAGCCGCCGCACGAAACCTGACGCATCCCACACCTCCGGCCGCCGCACGAAGCCCGACGCATCCCCACACCTCCGGCCGCCGTGCAGAGCCTGACGCACCTCCACGCTCCCGACCACGGGCCGCCCGACACACCTCCGCACCCCCGACCGCACGCCGCCCGACACACCTCCGCACCCCCGACCGCCACCCCTCCACACCGGGTGACCCCGGTCACGGTGGCCCTGTGCCCACAGCCACCTCTCAGGCCCGGTTCGGCGGCCGGTAAAGTGGCGGCGTCGTCATCACACCCGTACGGGGGGAAGCCGGTGCAATTCCGGCGCTGACCCGCAACCGTGAACCGCCCCCCGGGCGGTGAGCCGGACTGCCCCGGGCGGGACGTTGACCGGCTCGCGTGCGCGACGGCCCGTCGCGCACGGCACCGTCGAGGTTCACGGAGCCGAGCCGCCCGGGGTGGTCCCGCGCGCTGCCGGTTCCCGCAGAGAGGCAGTCGCCGACCATGAACGTCCGCCGCAGTGCCGCGGCTCTCGCCGCCCTGGGTGTGCTGGCCGCAGCCGCGCCCGCCACGGCCGCCGATTCGTCCCCGTCCGCCTCCCCGAAGGTGACCGTGCCCGCCGGCCTGTACGGCAGGACGGACCCGACGTACGACGGTGTCTGGCGCCAGTCGCTGGCGCTGCTCGCGCAGCGGACCGTCGGCTACCGCCCGGCCGCCTCGGCCGTCGACTGGCTGACCGGGCAGCAGTGCGCCGACGGCGGCTTCGCCGCCTTCCGGGCCGACACCGCCAAGCCCTGCGGCGGCAAGACCGGCGCCCAGCCCGACACCAACAGCACGGCCGCCGCCGTCCAGGCGCTGCAGGCGCTCGGCGGTCACGACACCGAGATACGCAAGGCCCTGGTCTGGCTGTCGTCCCAGCAGAACAAGGACGGCGGCTGGGGCTACACCCCCGGCTCCCCGAGCGACACCAACTCCACCGGTGTCGTCGCCGGCGCGTTCGCCGGAGCCGGCCAGGACCCCGCCAAGCTGCACCTCGGCAGCAAGAACCCCTACGACCTGCTGGCCAAGTGGTCGCTGCCGTGCGACGGCGACGCGGCCGGCGCGCTCCCCTACCAGCCGGACAAGAAGGGCAAGCTGACCGGCAACCCGGACGCGACGGCGGCCGCCGTGCTCGGCGCCCTCGGCAAGACCCTCGCGGCCGGTGCCGGCAAGGCCCCCGAGCAGGGGTACGTCTGCGCCGGCTCCGGCAAGCCGCTCACCCCCGCGCAGGTGGCGAACAACGCCTCCGCCTACCTGGCGGGCGCCATGGCCGGCGACCCGTACCTGAAGTCGGCGCTGCCCGGCGCCAAGGACCAGCCCGACTACGGCAACACCGCGGACGCCGTCGTCGCGCTCGCCGCGGACGGCTGGACCCGTCAGGCGAAGAAGCCGTACGCCTGGCTGGAGAAGAACGCGGCGAAGTGGGCGGAGCAGAGCGGCCCGGCCGCCTACGCCGAACTGGTCTTCGCCGCCCACGCGATGGGCGACGACCCGCGCCACTTCGGCGGTACGGATCTGGTGCGGGCGCTCAACGCGACGGGTCCGGCGCCGAAGGCCGGGAGCGCGGCGCACTCCGAGGCGAAGGCCGCCGAGGACGACTCGCACACGGGCGTCTGGTGGATCGTCGGCGTCGGCCTGGTCGCGGGCGTCGGCATCGGGTTCCTGCTCAGCGGCCGGAAGAAGAAGGCACGGTCGTGACCACCGTCCGCCGTGCCGCCGCCCTGCTGGCCGCCGTGCTCGTCGTGGTGGCCGGCGCGGCCCAGGCGCATGCCGCCGGGTACCGCTACTGGTCGTTCTGGGAGCGGGACGGGGCCCGGTGGACGTACGCCACCCAGGGCCCGGCGACCGCGCGCCCCGACGACGGCAGTGTGCAGGGCTTCCGGTTCGCGGTGAGCGAGGACTCCGCGGACGCGAGCCGGCCGCGCGGTGCGGCGGACTTCGCCACCATCTGCGCGGGCACCCCGGCCCGTCCGGGCCACAAGCGCGTCGCGCTGGTCCTCGACTTCGGCACCCCGGCGGACGCGCCGTCCGGTGAGACGCCGCCGGCCCGCCGCACGGCCTGCGCCCGGGTGTCCGAGGACGCCACGGCGGCCGACGCCCTGGCGGCGGCCGCGAAACCGCTGCGCTACGACGCCAACGCCCTGCTGTGCGCGATCGCCGGCTACCCGCACAAGGGCTGCGGGGAGCAGGTGTCGGCGGGGAAGGCACCGGCGGCCGGCGCCGGTACGAAGTCCGGCTCGGAGGCGAACCACGAGTCCGGTTCGCACGGCGGTCCCTCGCTGGGCCTGCCGATCGGCGCGGCGGTGGTCGCGCTGCTCGCGGGCGCGGCCGTCTGGCAGGCGCGGCGGCGCGGGAATGCGTAGCGGCGCCGGTGACCGCGCGCGGCCGGCGGCCGGTCGCGCGGTCCGCGGCACCGCCGGGGCGGCCACCGCCGCCCCGGCCGTCGCCCGGCACCGGCGCCGTGCGCCCCTGCACCCGGGGGCCTGGTGGCTCTGGTCGCTCGGCCTCGGCACGGCGGCCACCCGTACCACCAACCCCCTGCTCCTCGCGCTTCTCATGGCCGCGGCCGGCTATGTGGTGGCCACCCACCGCTCGGCCGCTCCCTGGGCCCGCTCCTACACCGCGTTCGCCAAGCTCGCGGTCGCCGTGCTCGTCGTCCGTCTCGCCTTCACGGTCGTGCTCGGCTCCCCCGTGCCCGGCTCCCACATCCTGTTCACCCTGCCCGAAGTCCCCCTGCCGCACTGGGCGCAGGGCATCAGGCTCGGCGGCCCGGTCAGCGCGGAGGCGCTGCTCTTCGCCGGGTACAACGGCCTCAAGCTCGCCGCGCTCCTCATCTGCGTGGGCGCCGCCAACGCGCTGGCCGCCCCGGCCCGGCTGCTCAAGTCGCTGCCCGGCGCCCTGTACGAGACGGGCGTGGCCGTGGTCGTCGCGCTCACCTTCGCGCCGCACCTCGTCGCCGACGTCCAGCGGCTGCGCGCCGCCCGCCGGCTGCGCGGCCGCCCGGACCGGGGCGTGCGCGGGCTGCTGCAGGTCGGCCTGCCGGTCCTGGAGGGCGCGCTGGAACGTTCCGTCGCCCTGGCCGCCGCGATGGACGCCCGCGGCTACGGCCGCACCGCCGACGTCCCCGCCCCGGTGCGCCGCACCACGACCGCGCTCACCCTCGGCGGGCTGCTCGGCGTGTGCGCGGGCACGTACGGACTGCTCACCGCCGAGGGCGGCACCTACGGGCTGCCGGTGCTGCTCGCCGGGGTCGCCGCCGCGCTCGCGGGCCTGCGCCTGGGCGGCCGCCGCGCCCCGCGCACCCGGTACCGGCCGGAGCCGTGGGGGGCGCACGCCTGGCTGGTCGCGGGCTCGGGTGCCGCCGTCGCCGCGCTGCTCACGCTCGCCTCGGTGCGCGATCCGGGCGCGCTGAACCCCGGGGTCGTGCCGCTGGCCGCCCCCACCCTGCCGCTGTGGCCGGCCGCCGCCGTCCTGCCGGCCCTGCTGCCCGCCTTCGTCGTACCCAAGGAAACCCCGGACCCCGAGGAGCCGTCGTGATCCGCTTCGAGGAGGTCGCCGTCTCGTACGAGGGCGCGGCCCGGCCGGCCGTGCGGGACGTGGACTTCGAGGTGCCCGAGGGGGAACTGGCGCTGCTGGTCGGTCCGTCCGGGGTCGGCAAGTCGACCGTGCTGGGCGCGGTCGGCGGGCTGGTCCCGCACTTCACCGGCGGCACCCTGCGCGGCCGGGTCACGGTGGCCGGCCGGGACACCCGGACCCACCGGCCGCGCGAACTCGCCGATGTGGTGGGCACGGTGGGCCAGGACCCGCTCGCGCACTTCGTGACGGACACGGTGGAGGAGGAACTCGCCTACGGCATGGAGTCGTTGGGGCTCGCCCCGGCGGTGATGCGGCGCCGGGTGGAGGAGACCCTCGACCTGCTGGGCCTGGCCGATCTGCGGGACCGTCCGATCGCCACGCTCTCCGGCGGGCAGCGCCAGCGGGTGGCGATCGGCTCGGTCCTCACGCCGCACCCGCGGGTGCTGGTGCTGGACGAGCCGACCTCGGCGCTCGACCCCGCGGCGGCGGAGGAGGTGCTGGCCGTCCTGCAGCGGCTGGTCCACGACCTCGGTACGACGGTGCTGATGGCCGAGCACCGGCTGGAGCGGGTGATCCAGTACGCCGACCGGGTCGTGCTGCTGCCCGCGCCCGGCGCGGCCCCGCTGCACGGCGACCCGGCCGAGCTGATGGCCGTCTCGCCGGTGTACCCGCCGGTGGTGGACCTGGGCCGGCTGGCCGGCTGGGCCCCGCTGCCGCTGACCGTACGGGACGCCCGGCGCCGGGCCGCCGGGCTGCGCGAGCGGCTGACCGGGAGCACCCCGCCGGCCGCCGCGGCCCCGTCTGCGGCGTCCGCCCCGGCCGCCTGCGCGTCGCCTGGGCCCCGCGCGTCCGTGCCGGCGCCCCGCCGCCGGCTGTTCCGGCGGCCCGCCGCGGGTCCCGCCGCCGCCCCGCAGGTCGCCGAGGTCCGCTCGCTGTCGGTGCGGCGGAGCCGGATCACCGCCCTGCGGGAGGTCGACCTGTCCGTGGCGCCCGGCGAGACGGTCGCGCTCATGGGCCGCAACGGCGCCGGGAAGTCCACGCTGCTCGGCTCGCTGGTCGGACTGGTCGAGCCGAGCGCGGGCACGGTCCACGTCGGCGGCGCCGTACCGCACCGCACCGCGCCGCCCGAGCTGGTGCGCCGGGTCGGACTCGTGCCGCAGGAGCCGCGCGACCTGCTCTACGCGGACACGGTGGCCGCCGAGTGCGCGGCCGCCGACCGGGACGCGGGAGCCGAGCCCGGCACCTGCCGTGCCCTGGTGTCCGGGCTGCTGCCGGACATCACCGACGACACCCATCCGCGTGACCTGTCGGAGGGGCAGCGCCTGGCGCTCGCGCTGGCGGTCGTCCTGGCCGCCCGGCCGCCCCTGCTGCTGCTCGACGAGCCGACGCGCGGTCTGGACTACGCGGCCAAGGCCCGCCTGGTCACGGTGTTGCGCGGTCTTGCCGCCGAGGGGCACGCGATCGTGCTGGCCACCCACGACGTGGAGCTGGCGGCCGAGATCGCGCACCGGGTGGTGCTGCTCGCCGACGGCGAGGTGATCGCGGACGGCCCGACGGCGGAGATCGTGGTCTCCTCGCCGTCCTTCGCCCCGCAGGTCACCAAGATCCTGGCCCCGCAGCGCTGGCTGACGGTGGCCGAGGTACGGGAGGCCCTGGCATGACGACCGCGCACACCCCGCGCCCGGACCGCACCGGCGAGGCGGGTGAGGTCCCCGGCGCCCGCGCCACCGACGGCACGCACGGCACCGGCACGGCACGCACGGGCCGGGCCCGCACGGGCCACGACGGTTCCCCCGGTCCGGCCCGCGCCGCCGTTCCCGTACGTGCCGTGCGTGCCGTACCCCTCGGCCCCCGCTCCCTGGCCGCGCTCGGGCTGGTCAGCGCGGTCGGCGTGGTGGCCTTCTGCTGGCCCTTCCTCGCTCCGCCCGGCTCGCGGATCGGCGCGCACGCCGAGGACGCCCCCTGGCTGTTCGCCGGTCTGCTGGTGCTGCTGGTCGCGGTCGTGGCGGCGACGATCTCCGAGTCCGGTCTCGGCCCGAAGGCCGTCGCGATGCTGGGGGTGCTGGCCGCGACCGGGGCGGCGCTGCGCCCGGTCGGCGCGGGCACCGCCGGGATCGAGCCCATGTTCTTCCTCATGGTGCTCAGCGGCCGGGTGCTCGGCCCCGGCTTCGGGTTCGTGCTCGGCTCGGTCACGATGTTCGCGTCCGCGCTGCTCACCGGCGGGGTCGGGCCGTGGATGCCGTTCCAGATGCTGGCCATGGGCTGGTTCACCATGGGCGCCGGACTGCTGCCCGGCCGGTCCGGGCTGCGCGGCCGCGGGGAACTGCTGCTGCTCGCGGGCTACGGCTTCGTCGCCGCCTTCGCCTACGGCACGGTCATGAACCTGGCCGGCTGGCCCTTCATGGGCGCCCTCACCTCGAACATCGCCTTCGACCCGCACGCGGCGGTCCCGGCCAACCTGGCCCGGTTCGCCGCGTACTGCCTGGCCACCTCCATGGGCTGGGACCTGGGCCGGGCGGTCTGCACGGTCCTGCTGACCGTGTTCGTCGGGCCGGCGCTGCTGCGCGCGCTGCGCCGGGCCACCCGGCGGGCCGCTTTCGAGACCGCGGTCACATTCGACGCACCCGCCCCGTGAGCGTCCGCCTGCGGACCGTGAGGCGGCCGGTGAAGCGCCCCACATGACGCAGGTCACCTACGATCCGGGGCCGTAGGGGTAAATGTCCGAAAAGCCCTTTCGGGCACCCCCTCTGACCTGGGTTTTGAGAGCCACGCCACACGGGCGGCCGGGGCCGCCGATCCGGCCACAACTAGTAAAAGGGGTCATTGCGGACACGCCTCGGGCCTGTTTGTCTGGACGACGTCGCCAGGCGCCACGAGCCCGAACGGGTCCGGGCGCCGACGTGTGCGGCCACCGCGTCAGGTGGTCCGGACGCGGGCGATCCCCCGTCCCCGAGCCAAGAGGTTCTCCGTGTCCGTCTCCTTCATCCGCCGCGTCGCTTCCCCGAAGAAGGCCCTCACCGCCGCCGCCCTGGCCGCCGCCACCGCAGGCATGGCGCTGACCGCGGCGCCCGCCCAGGCCGCGCCCTCCACGGCCTCCTCCGCCCAGGCGGTCGCGCACAAGATGATCCCGGACGCCGCGCAGTACAACGCGTTCAGCAAGATCGTGGAGCACGAGAGCGGCTGGAACCCCGCCGCCACCAACAGCTCCTCCGGCGCCTACGGCCTGGTCCAGGCGCTGCCGGGCTCGAAGATGTCCTCGGCCGGCTCCGACTGGAAGACCAACCCGGCCACCCAGATCAAGTGGGGCCTGGACTACATGAACTCCCGCTACGGCAGCCCGGCCAAGGCCTGGTCCTTCTGGCAGGCCAACGGCTGGTACTGAGCCGGCCGGCAGCAGCACCCCCCGGCCGCGGACGGCCCACCCCCTCCCGCAGAACCCTGCATGACATCGCAGGTCCCCGCCCTCGGCCGCCCCGCTGTGAACCGGCGCGCGACGCCGGCCAGGGCCGCCCGGTACGACCCCCGCCCGGTCGACGGGCCCCCCTTCCGCATCCGCACCCTCGCCCCGCACCGGGCGAGGGTGCGCGCGCATGTCCGGACGCGGGTGAAGCGGCACGACGGCCGGAATGACGGCGGCCCCCGGCACGCGTGACCTCCGGCGCGCTCGCGCCCACCGCACGCGTCCGACCCGCGCGGCCCCTCGCGCGTCCGCCTCGCACATCCGCCGACCGGGCTGCTTTTCCGCCCGCCGCGAGCGTGTCCTCCGTCATGTCCGGACGCGCCGTGCCCGGATGTGCCATGTCCGGGCGGCCGGGGACGCGGGCTTCGCCGGGGCGTCCGAGGAGGAACGATGACGACACCGACGGCCGGCCCCGAGGGGCGCGGGGTGCGGCTGGTGGCCGTGCTGCTGGTGCTGACGGTGGTCAGCGGCCTGATCGACGCGGTGAGCTATCTGGGCCTCGGCCGGGTCTTCACCGCCAACATGACCGGCAACGTGGTGGTCCTCGGGTTCGCCGCCGCCGGGGCGCCCGGCTTCTCGGTCCCGGGCACCGCCACCTCGCTGGTGTGCTTCCTGCTGGGTGCGGTGGCCGGCGGCCGGGCGGCGGCACGGTACGGGCGGGGCTCGCGCCGCAGCTGGGCGCGGCTGATCCTCGCGGCGGAGGCGCTGCTGGTCGGGGTGGCGGCGGTGGTGGGCTTCGGCCGGCCGGGCACGACCGGCACCCGGTACGCCCTGATCGCGCTCACCGCCTTCGCGATGGGCCTGCGCAACGCCACCGTGCGCAGGCTGGGCGTGCCGGACCTGACGACGACGGTGCTGACGATGACCCTGACGGGCCTGGCCGCCGACTCCCGCCTCGGCGACGGCAGCGGCCGGCGCTCCCCGCGCCGTACGGCGTCGGTGGTCGCGATGGTCGTGGGTGCCGCGCTCGGCGCCTGGCTGGTCCTCCACCACGGTCTCGGCGTTCCGCTGCTGGTCGCGGCGGCGGCCGCGGCGGTGCTGGCCGTGGTGGCCTCGGGCCGCGAGTGAACGGTGGCGAGCCCCGGGGGCGCGGGAACTCGCGGACGCGAAAGCTCGGGGGAGGCAGGAACAGGGCATAGGGACGGGTTGTTCCTGCCTCCCTCGGGGTGGGCCGGCGGCGCCGGGAGCCGTCGGCCCCGTTCAGGGGGATCAGCCCGTGGTGACCCGGAGTTCCTTGACGCCGTTGATCCAGGCGGAGCGCAGCCGGCGCGGTTCGCCGGCCAGGCGCAGGGACGGCATCGCGTCCGCCAGGGCGTTGAAGATCAGGTCGATCTCCAGGACCGCGAGGGACTTGCCGAGGCAGAAGTGGGGACCACCGCCGCCGAAGCCGAGGTGCGGGTTGGGGTCGCGGGTGATGTCGAAGGCGTCGGGCGAGGCGAAGACCTCGGGGTCGTGGTTGGCGGAGGCGTAGAACAGGCCCACCCGGTCGCCCTTCCCGATCCGGGCCCCGCCGAGTTCGGTGTCCTGGGTGGCCGTGCGCTGGAAGGCGTTGACCGGGGTCGCCCAGCGGACTATCTCCTCGGCGGTGGTCGCCGGCCGCTCGCGCTTGAAGAGGTCCCACTGGGCGGGGTGGGTGAGGAAGGCGTGCATGCCGTGGGTGATGGCGTTGCGGGTGGTCTCGTTGCCCGCCACCGCCAGCATGAGCACGAAGAAGCCGAACTCGTCGGAGTTCAGGTTGCCTTCGTCCTCCGCGGCCACGAGGGTCGTGACGATGTCGTGGGCGGGGCATCGCTTGCGTTCGGCGGCCATGTTCATGGCGTAGGCGATGATCTCGGCGGCGGACTGCGCGCCGACCTCCTCGGTGATCGCGTACTCGGGGTCGTCGTAGGCGATCATCCGGTTGGACCAGTCGAAGATCTTCGACCGGTCCTCCTGGGGGACGCCGATCAGTTCGGCGATGGCCTGCAGGGGCAGTTCGCAGGCGACCTCGGTGACGAAGTCGAAGGGTCCCGAGCGGGCGCGGGCGGCGGTGACGATGCCCTCGGCGCGGGCGCGCAGCCGGTCCTCCAGGGCCCGGACGGAACGCGGCGTGAAGCCGCGCTGCACGATCTGGCGGACCCGGGTGTGTTCGGGCGGGTCCATGTTCAGCAGGATCAGCCGCTGGGCGTCGATCGCGTCGCGTTCGATGTGCTCGTTGAAGCGGATGATCGCGGTGTTGAGGGTGGAGGAGAAGAGCTCCGGGTGGGTGGAGACGTACTTGACGTCCGCGTGCCGGGTCACGGCCCAGTAGCCCTCGTCGGCGAAGCCCGCGAGGCCCTGGGACTGCGGGATCCAGCGGACCGGTTCGGCGCGGCGCAGCTCGGCGAACTCCGGGAGGGGCACGCGGCTTTGCAGCAGGTCGGGGTCGGTGAAGTCGAACCCGTCGGGCAGCGCGGGACAGTGCATCGGCGGCTCCCGTCGTCCGTTCTGACGGTCCATCAGACATTCGGCTGCCGTGAAGGTAGTAACGGGTTCTACAAGTGGCAAGACATGCGTCGGCCCCAATTGCGGGCGTGATTCGTGCGGATCGCGACTTCGGAGGCTGCACGACCCTTGCGGCGACGGACACCATGTCAGCAGACTTCGACCAGAACTAGTACGCGTTCTAGTTCTGCGTGGCGGGCGGGCCGGGACGCTCCCGCGCCGCGCGGGCGACCGAGGAGAGGACGCACCCCCATGGCCGCGGAACCCGTGATCGTCGAAGCCGTACGCACCCCGATCGGCAAGCGCGGCGGCGCGCTCGCCCATCTGCACCCCGCCTACCTGCTGGGCGAGACCTACCGTGAACTGCTCGGCCGCACCGGCATCCCAGCCGACGCGGTCGAGCAGATCGTCGGCGGCACGGTGACCCACGCCGGCGAGCAGTCCATGAACCCCGCGCGCACGGCGTGGCTGGCCATGGGGCTGCCGTACGAGACGGCGGCGACGACCGTCGACTGCCAGTGCGGCTCCTCGCAGCAGGCCTCGCACATGGTGGCCAACATGGTGGCCGCCGGTGTGATCGACGTCGGCATCAGCTGCGGGGTCGAGGCGATGTCCCGGGTGCCGCTGGGCTCGGGCTCCAAGCACGGGCCCGGCAAACCGTTCCCGGACGAGTGGAACGTGGACCTGCCCAACCAGTTCGAGGCGGCCGAGCGGATCGCCCGGCACCGCGGCCTGACCCGCGCGGACGTGGACGCGCTCGGCCTGCTCTCGCAGGAGCGGGCGGCGCACGCCTGGGCGGAGGAGCGCTTCAAGCGGGAGACCTTCGCCGTGCAGGTGCCCACCACGGAGGAGGAGCAGCACGCCGGGCAGGGCATGTGGCGTCTCGTGGACCGGGACGAGGGGCTGCGCGACACCTCGCCGGAGGCGCTGGCGGGGCTGAAGCCGGTCATGCCGACCGCCGTCCACACCGCCGGGAACTCCTCGCAGATCTCCGACGGCGCCGCGGCCGTCATGTGGGCGTCCAAGCGCATGGCGCGCGCCCTGAAGCTGAGGCCGCGCGCCCGGATCGTCGCCCAGGCGCTGGTCGGCGCGGACCCGCACTTCCACCTCGACGGCCCCGTCGACGCCACCCACGCCGTGCTGGGCAAGGCGGGCATGACCCTGCGGGACATCGACCTGGTCGAGATCAACGAGGCGTTCGCCTCCGTCGTGCTGAGCTGGGCCCGGGTCTTCGAGCAGGACCTGGAGAAGGTGAACGTCAACGGCGGCGCGATCGCGCTCGGCCACCCGGTCGGCGCGACCGGCGCCCGCCTCATCACCACCGCCCTGCACGAGCTGGAACGCGCCGACAAGGAGTTCGCACTGATCACGATGTGCGCGGGCGGCGGACTCGCGACCGGCACCATCATCCAGCGCCTGTAGGGCCCGCCCGGACCCCGGCCCGACCGCGGCCCCCGGCACCCCGCCGGGGGCCGCACCTCCCCTCGGACGTCCGAAATGTCCGTCTGATGACGCGACAAGGATCACAGTGGAAGGCCGTTATTCCTGGTCGGAAGGGGGCAGGAGTACCTGCGTACGCACCCTTTAGCTGCGTTATGCATCTAGTCGCGTACGGGACGTAAGGGGCCCAAGTCGCCCTATCGTCGTTTTTCGGCCCGTCGCACGCCACCGCCGCCGTCCGGGTCGCGCCATGTCCCCGTCGAAAGGTAGGCGAGCCCCGTTTTGGCGACCGTCACAGCCGTCACCCCCTCCCTGAAGATCCCCAGGGCCCGCAAGACGTCCGACGTCACCGTCACCGACCCCGCGCTCGTCAAGCGCGCCGTGAAGGCGGCCGCGCTCGGCAACGCGATGGAGTGGTTCGACTTCGGTGTCTACAGCTACATCGCGGTCACCCTGGGCAAGGTCTTCTTCCCCTCGGGCAACCCCACCGCGCAGCTGCTCTCCACCTTCGGCGCCTTCGCCGCGGCCTTCCTGGTCCGCCCGCTCGGCGGCATGGTCTTCGGCCCGCTGGGCGACCGCGTGGGACGCCAGAAGGTCCTCGCCGTCACCATGATCATGATGGCGGCCGGCACCTTCGCGATCGGCCTGATCCCGTCGTACGCGACGATCGGCGTCGGAGCGCCGCTGCTCCTGCTGGCCGCCCGCCTGGTGCAGGGGTTCTCCACCGGCGGCGAGTACGCGGGCGCCTCGACGTTCATCGCCGAGTACGCACCGGACCGCAGGCGCGGCTTCTTCGGGAGCTGGCTGGAGTTCGGCACGCTGGCCGGGTACATCGGCGGCGCGGGCCTGGTCACCCTGATGACCGCCCTGCTGTCCACGCACGACCTGCTCTCCTGGGGCTGGCGGATCCCGTTCCTGATCGCTGGCCCGATGGGCATCATCGGCCTCTACCTGCGGATGCGCCTGGAGGAGACCCCGGCCTTCGCCGCCGAGGTCGAGAAGGCGGAAGCCGCCCGGCCCAAGGTGCCGCTGCGCGAGATGGTCGCGGGGCAGTGGAAGGCGCTGCTGCTGTGCATGGGCCTGGTGCTGGTCTTCAACGTCACCGACTACATGCTGCTGTCGTACATGCCCAGCTACCTCACCAGTGAGCTGAAGTACGACGAGACCCACGGGCTGCTGGTCGTGCTCGCCGTGATGGCGCTGATGATGATCGTCCAGCCGTTCGCCGGCGCCCTGACCGACCGGGTCGGCCGCCGCCCCGTGATCGCCGTGGGCTGCGCGGGCTTCCTGCTGCTGTCCGTCCCGGCCCTGCTGCTGATCCGCCAGGGCAGCCTGCTGGCCGTCGGGCTCGGCATGGGCGCCCTGGGTCTGCTGCTGGTCTGCTTCACCGCCGCCATGCCCGCCGCGCTGCCCGCGCTCTTCCCGACCCGGGTCCGCTACGGCTCCCTGTCGATCGGCTTCAACGTGTCGGTGTCCCTGTTCGGCGGCACCACCCCGCTGGTGGTCACCGCGCTGATCGGCGCGACCGGCAACATGATGATGCCCGCGTACTACATGATGGCCGCCGCCGTCGTGGGCGGCTTCGCGGTCTGGCGGATGACCGAGTCCGCCGGCCGCCCGCTCCCGGGCTCGGCACCGTCGGTCGAACGCAGCTGAGCCCTGCGGGGCTGGGGTCGGGGGGCCGCCTGGGTCCCGCACCCCGGGGGTAGGCACGGCCGGGGGCCAGGCGCCCCTCCCCGGGGGCCAGGCGCCCATCCCCGGGAGCCAGGCGCGCACCCCGGGGGCCAGGCGCCCATCCCGGGGGCCAGGCGGTGTCCGGCCCCGTACGCATAGGCCAGGCGGTCTCCGCCCCCGCACCCATAGGCCGGGGGGGTCCACCTCAGGAGCCACGCGGCTTCCTCACCCCGGGGAGCCGCGCGGTTTTCGCGCCCCATGAGCCGCGCGGTTCCCCCGCCCTTGGAGCCACGCGGTTTTTCCGCGCTCCAGGGACCACGCCCGGCCGCGCTCGCCCGGCCGCGCCCCGGCCCCGCGCGTCCGCGGCGCCCGACGAACACGAACCGTGCCGTGCCGCGCCGCCCACGACACCCCGGCCCGCCGGCGCCGAGCACAGCACCCCGCCTCGGCCGGTTCTCCGCCACCCCTCGGACAGCACCGAGCCTCGCGATCCGGAGGGGCGCGCAGCCTCCCGCACCGCCGCCACGCCCGAGCGGCCTCGTCCGGGGCTTTCCCGGCACCGCGCACGTCCGCCGCGCCCGGGACGGCCGCGAAACGCGCCGCACCGCCCCCGGCAACCCCGCGGCCCGGCAGCACCGCGCACCCGCGATCCCAGAGCCGCACGGCCGCCCTCACACCTGGGCCGCCACGCCCGAGCGGGCTCGTCCGGGGCTTTCCCGACACCGCGCACGTCCGCCGCGCCCGGGACGGCCGCGAAACGCGCCGCACCGCCCCCGGCACCCCCGCGGCCCGGCAGCACCCGCGCACCCGCGACCCCAGAGCCGCACGGCCGCCCCCACACCTGGGCCGCCACGCCCAAGCGAGCTCCTCCGGGGCTTTCCCGACACCCCGGCCCGGCGGCGCCGAGCACCGCGCCCTGCCTCGGCCGGTTCTCCGGCGCCCCTCGGACGGCACCGAGTCCCACGATCCGAGGGGCCGCGCCCGAGCAGGCTCGTCCGGGGCCTGCCAGCCCGGGCGCGGAGGTGCGGACGGCCCGTCGAGCGAGCCGGACGTGGGGACACCGGTCCGCCGGCCGCGCCCTCGTGGGACGCTCCCGGCGGCCGCTGCCGACCCCGCCGACTGTGCCGCTCCTCCGCCGGTCACCCCGTCCGCGCCGCTCGGCTGAGACCATTCATGTGGACGGACGGACACTCGGGAAAGGCAGCAGGCGCATGAGCGGTTCGCAGCTCTGGGACGACGTCGACTTCTACTTCAGCAGCCATCTGGCACCGGACGACGAGGCGCTGCAAGCGGCCCTGCGCGACAGCGAGGCCGCCGGGCTGCCGCACATCGCCGTCACGGCGCCCCAGGGCAAGTTCCTGCAACTGCTCGCGCAGATCCAGGGCGCGCGGAACATCCTGGAGATCGGCACCCTCGGCGGCTACAGCACGATCTGGCTGGGCCGCGCCCTGCCCGCCGACGGCCGGCTGATCTCCCTGGAGTACAACGCCAAGCACGCGGACGTGGCGACCCGCAACATCGCCCGCGCGGGCCTGGAGCGGATCGTGGAGGTGCGGGTCGGGCCTGCGCTGGAGTCGCTGCCCAAGCTCGCCGACGAGAACCCCGCCCCCTTCGATCTGGTCTTCATCGACGCCGACAAGGCGAACAACCGGCACTACGTGGAGTGGGCGCTGCGGCTCTCCCGCGCGGGCAGCCTCATCGTGCTGGACAACGTGGTGCGCGGCGGCGGGGTCACCGACGCCGAGAGCTCGGCCCCCGACATCGTCGGCACCCGCGCCGCCATCGACCTGATCGCCTCCCACCCCCGGCTCACCGGCACCGCGGTCCAGACGGTGGGCAGCAAGGGGTACGACGGCTTCGCGCTGGCCCGGGTGCTGGGCTGAGCCCGTCCGGGCTCACGCCTCGTGGTAGAAGCCCACGTTGACGCTGCGCGGTCCGGTGCGGTCCTGTACGACGACCTCGCCGGAGCCGCCGCGGGGCAGCTGCACCGCCCCGCCGTAGGCAACGGTCTGCGCGTACTCCCCGACGATCAGCCGGACTTCGGCGGACGGCTCGGCCTGCGAGCCGCGCAGCCAGGACAACTGCCAGACGCCGTCGGGGCCGCACTGGAACTCGAGGTGGACCCGGGAGACGAACAGCCAGTCCTCGGGGGTGACGAGCCGGCACACGGCCGCGTCCCGGCCCACCCGCAGCACGGCGCCCGGCTCGCTGGGCGCGTCGGCCATCGTCATGCCGGCCGTGGCGCCCGCGTCGGCCCCGGAGACGGTGGCCATGGTCAGTTCGAGCACGTGCGATTCCCCCTGAAGAAGCTGCGACGCCACCAGACGTCCCTGTCGCGACGCCGCCGTCGCCGGCATCGTGCGGTGGCCGGTCCGCGGCTCCGCCGCCGCATGATAAAACGCCCGGCCGGGCCGCGTCCGGCACAATGGGCTCATGACCGAGCGAAAGCCACCCGGTGTCCCGTTCGAGTCGTGGGTCGACAAGCAGATCCGCGACGCACAGGGCCGGGGCGAGTTCGAGGGGCTGCCGGGCGTGGGCGAGCCGCTGCCCGCGGATCTGTACTCCACGTACGACGAACTGTGGTGGGTCAAGCGGAAGATGGCCCGCGAGGGGCTCGCGGTGCTGCCGCCCGCGCTGGCCCTGCGCAAGGAGGCCGAGGACGCCCTCGCGGCGGCCTACGCGGCCCCCTCGGAGCGGGCCGTCCGGCAGATCATCACCGAGGTCAACGTGAAGATCCGCGACATGATGTTCAAACCGCCGCCGGGACCGCCGCTGGGCAAGAAGCCGTACGACGTCGACGAGGTCGTACAGGAGTGGCGCAGGCTGCGGGCGGCGGCGAAGGACGCGCGGGTCACGGACGCCTAGAGAACGTGCGCCCGGGCCCGCCGCTGCGGCGGCGGGCCCGGGCGTCCGGTGGTGTTCAGGTACGGGTCGACCGTAGGGCGTTCACAGGTGCAGCAGGCGTCCGGCCAGCTCCCGGTAGTCCCGCAGGGCCAGCCTGAGCTGCTCGGTGTCGGCCTCGCGGGCCCGCCCGCCCTCCTCGTCCTGCCAGGACATGCGCAGGGCGCGGCGGCGGCGCGTCACGGCCTCGCCGAAGCGCGCGGCGATCTCCTCCAGCTCCCGGTCGGCCTCCTCCACGGCGGCCCTGGGCTCGTCCACGAAGCCCGCGGCCGTACGGCGCAGCTCCGATTCCCAGTGCTCCGTCTCCTCGTGCGGCAGCAGCGGGGTGCTCCCGCCGGTCTCCCGGTCCTCGTCACGGGCCCCGGCGGGTGCGGCCGGCCAGGAGTCCGTGCCCCGGCCGTTCGTCGTCGTCGCCTCACGGCCGCTCAGCTCACCGGTCGAGGGCGCGCCGAGTCCGTCGTCGGGCATCGGGCCGCCCGAGGCGATGTCCTCCCGGCCGGCTCCGGCGGTGGCCGGGGTGTGTCCGATGGTGCCGGAGGTGTGTCCGGTGGTGCCGAGGGTGCCTCCGGTGGTGCCGGGGGTGCCCCCGGTGGTGCCCGGGGTACCGTCGCCCTCGCCCCGCGCCCACGCCCGCGTCTCGCCGCGCGCGTCCCGGGCGCCGGTGGCGGAACCGGCCGCGCCGGTCACGTCGTCGGCGGCCGACCCGTCGTAGCGGTCGTCCGGCGTCGTGCCCGCACGGCCTTCCCACTCGGCCGCCGTCGTACCCGCTCGGGCCTCGCGGGCGCTGCGGTCGTAGACGGCCTGGCGGTCGTACTCGTCGTGGCCGCCGTACCGTTCGTCCGGCGCCGGGCCCTCCTGGCCGTAGCCGTCGTCCCGGCGGCGTGCGGCGCGCGGGGCCTCGCCCGCGGCCGGGCCGCCCGGGCCCGGTATCGGCTCGTCGGGCCGCCGGTCGGCCGCCACCGGTCCGGGCGACAGCCGCTCGGGCGTCACCGGCTCGCCGGGAAGCCGCTCACCGGGCCGTCGCTCGTCGTCAGGTCGCCGTGTCGCACCGGAGACGTCCTCCCCGGCCGGGTACCGCTCGCGGCCCGGCCCGGTCTCCCTGTCCTGGGCCATGGATCAGCTCTCCTTCGGGTGGCTCTTGCTGAAGGACCACGCGTGGGGGCGGGTCCCGTCGGTGCCGCCGGAAGCGGCGCCCGCGTGGGCGTGGGTACGGTCACGGCCGGCCGTCCCGCCGGTGTCGATCAGGTCGTCGAAGAGGGCACGGGCGTCCACCAGGGCCGTCCGCAGCTCCTCGGTCCCCGCGCCGGAGCCGTCCGCCCCGGTGACCGCACCGTCCCGGGCGACGCGGTGCACCCGGCGGTAGCCGTCGACGTGGTCGGCGTGGTGCACGGACAGCGCGGCGAGCTGCTCCTCGTAACGTCCGCCGTCCGGGTAGCCGCGGACGCCGGCGACCTCGGCGAGCAGCCGGTCGGCCTCCGCCACCGCCTCCCGCGGCGCGTCCACGAACCGCTCCTGCACGGCGGTCCAGCGGTCCGCGTACCGCTCGCGCTCGGCGGGCTCCAGCGGGCGTTCCCGCAGCCCGCCGTGGCGTTCGACGCGCTCCGCCAGCTCACGTTCGGCGGCTTGGGTGTCCCCGTCGTGCCGGGCGACCGTACGCTCGTACTCGGGCCCGAAGCGCCTCTTGAGGTCCGGCCCGCCGTGTCGGCCGCGGGCACGCAGGGTCAGGAGGGCGGCGCCGAGGACCACGACCGCCACGATCACGATGACAGCGATGATCATGCCTGTGGACATGGTTGCCTTCCGGATCGGACCGGCCCCGCTGGCCGGTTCTCCTCTCGTGTGACCCGGAACACCCCCCGCAAACGGCCGCCGCTCCGCCGGACGGCACGGCGGCCACCGCCCCCAGGCCACCCGGGCCTTTTAACCCGTTGCGGAGGGTGCGCCCCGGCGACCGAGAATGACCGGCATGACATGGACCGTCGCCCCGGAGCCGTACGACTCGCCGGCCGCCCTCGCGCTGTGGCGGGCGTACTACACGGAGGTCAGCGACCGCTGGTACCTGCTGCACGAGGGGCACCGCACCGACCCGGCCGAGCTGGAGCGCGCGATCGCCGCCACGACCGGTGCCGAACTCGCGGCGCCGAAGGGCGAGTTGCTGATCGCCCGGTACGACGGCGAGCCGGCCGGATCGGCGGGCGTCCGGCTGCTCGACGCCGAGACCGCCGAACTCACCCGGGTGTTCGTGCCCGAGGGGATGCGCGGCCGGGGCGGGGCCCCGCTCCTGGTGGCCGCCGCCGAGGAGGCGGCCCGCTCCCTGGGGGCGCGGCGGATGGTCCTCGACACCCGCGGCGACCTGGTGGAGGCCCGCGCCCTGTACGCGCGGCTCGGCTACACGGAGACCGGGCCGCACAACGACGACCCGTACGCCGAGCACTGGTTCCGCAAGGAGCTGCCGGGCACCGGGGCCGTCAGCGGGCGTCCCGCGCCGTGACGGTGTGCGGCCGCTCGCGCTCCGAGCCGCACAGCTCGCCCGACAGGTCCCGCACCAGCCGGGACAGGTCCTCGGAACAGCCCGGCCGCCACCAGTCGCCGAGCAGTTCGGCCAGGGAATCCTCGCGTGCCCGGGCGAGCCGTTCGGCGATCAGGCGGCCGGAGTCGGTGAGCGTCAGGTCCAGTCCCTGGCGGGCGACCAGGCGCCGCTCCTCCAGCTGGCGTTCCGCGGCGAGGACGACCTCCAGGGGGACGTCGGTGCGTTCGGCGAGCATCCCCGGCTCCACCGAGCCGAATCTGCGGATGCGCAGCAGCATCCAGCCGGCGGCGGGCAGCAGGTCGCTCCCGGCCCGCTCGGTGATCTTCCGGTAGACCTCCCGGCGGCCCTCGCGGGTGCCCAGCACCGACAGGGCGCGGCCGACCTCGTCGTTCGAGGAGCGCTCGACCGGGTTGGGCGGGATGGTCTCGGACAGGTCCGGCGCGGTGACCGAGCCGCGCAGCCGGTCCTCCTTCAGGAACCAGGCCAGCACGAAGCCGAGGAGCGCGACCGGAGCGGCGTAGAGGAACACGTCGGTGATCGCGGACGCGAAGGCGTGCAGGGCCGGTGTGCGCAGCGAGGCGGGCAGGGCGGCGATGCCGCGCGGGTCGGCCTTGAGCGCGTCGGCCGAGACGCCGGGCGGCAGCCGCACGCCGCGGAAGGCGTCGGCGAGCTTGTCGGCGAGGCGGGCGGCGAAGACGGTGCCGAAGATGGCGACGCCGAAGGACGCGCCGATGGAGCGGAAGAAGGTCGCGCCCGAGGTGGCGACGCCGAGGTCCTCGTACGACACCGCGTTCTGCACGATCAGTACGAGCACCTGCATGACCAGGCCGAGGCCCAGGCCGAAGACGAAGAAGTAGACGCTCATCTCGGCGGTCGAGCTGTTCTCGTCGAGCCGGTGCAGCAGGAGCAGGCCGATCGCGGTGACGGCGGTGCCCGCGATCGGGAAGGCCTTCCAGCGGCCGGTGCGGCTGACGATCTGCCCGGAGACGGTGGAGGAGAGCAGCAGGCCGAACACCATCGGCAGCATGTAGATCCCGGACACGGTCGGCGAGACGCCGTGGACCACCTGGAGGAAGGTCGGCAGGTACGTCATCGCGCCGAACATGGCGAAGCCGACGATGAAGCTGATGACGGCGGACAGGGTGAAGGTGCGGATGCGGAACAGCTTGAGCGGCAGGACGGGTTCGGCGGCCCGGCTCTCCACCCCGACGAAGGCGACGGCGAGGACGACACCCAGCACGATGAGCCCGATGATCTGCGGCGAGCTCCAGCGCCAGGTCGTGCCGCCGAGCGAGGCGACCAGCACCAGGCAGGTGGCGACCGCGGCGATCAGGAAGGTGCCGAGGTAGTCGATGACGTGGCGGGCGCTCTTGCGCGGGATGCGCAGCGCGGTGGCGATCACGCCCAGCGCGATGATCCCGACGGGCACGTTGACGTAGAACACCCAGCGCCAGCTGAGGTGTTCGGTGAACAGACCGCCCAGCAGCGGCCCGAGCACGCTGGTCGCGCCGAACACGGCGCCGAACAGCCCCTGGTAGCGGCCGCGTTCGCGGGGCGGCACGATGTCCCCGACGATCGCCATCGACAGCACCATCAGCCCGCCGCCGCCCAGGCCCTGCAGCGCCCGGAAGCCGATCAGCTGCGGCATGTCCTGAGCCATGCCGCACAGCGCGGACCCGATCAGGAAGATGACGATCGCGGTCTGGAACAGCCTCTTGCGGCCGTACTGGTCGCCGAGCTTGCCCCACAGCGGGGTCGCGGCGGTCGAGGCGAGCAGGTAGGCGGTCACCACCCAGGACAGGTGCTCCAGGCCGCCCAGGTCGCTGACGATGGTGGGCAGCGCGGTCGACACGATGGTCTGGTCGAGCGCGGCGAGCAGCAACCCGAGCAGCAGGGCGCCGATCGAGACGAGCACATTGCCGGCGACGTGCTCCTCGGCGTGCGCGTCCTTCGCCGTACCGTGCGTGTCCAGGGCCATGAGGACCTCCCGGGGCTCGGGTGCACACCTCCCATCGTGGGCGGTGTGGCCGTACATGGCCTGTTGAGTTCCCTGTCTGGCCGGTTCGCCGCGTGTTCCGCCGGGGTGGATGTGGAGGACCTCTGCATAAACTCGGGACTTTCCGAGGGGAGGGGACGACGCGTGACGGAACCGACGGGCCTCACCTGCCCCGAGTGCGGTGCGCCGAGGGGACCGGACAACACCCCGTCCTGCGACTGCACCCGCCGCGCCGCGGACGCCCTGCGCGACGCCCGCACGGCCGAGGCAGCGGCGGCGGAGGACTTCGACCCCCTGCGCATCCGCCCGTACGTCGAGGTCACGGGGGCACCGGAGGACGAGGCAGCGGTGGGCCGGCCGGGGGCGACGGTCGCCGATGCCGCCGAGCCGCGGCCGGGCCCGGCCGGTGGGACCGGTGAGCCGGGTGGTGTCGCTCCCCTGCTGCCGGGCCGGCAACCGCCGGACGGGGCGGGCCCGGAGAGTGGTGAGGTTCCCGCCGGACAGGCGAGGCGTCCTTCGCGGCGGCCCCTCCTGGTGTCGGCCGCCGCGGCCGGGGTCGTGGTCGCGGTCGCGGCCGGAGTCGCGAGCGGGCTGCTCTCCTACCACGCGCCGTCGCGTAACCGGGTGGCCCAGGAGGTGCGGCAGAGCGTGCCCGAGGTGACGGCCACGGCCACCTCGTCGGCACCCGCGTCGCCCGCTCCGCGCCACACGGGCCCGGCGCGCACGACCCCGCCGGCCCGGCCGACCCCGTCGCCCACCCTCTCCTCGCCCTCCCCGTCACCGACGGTCTCGCGCGGCGCGTCCCACCCGGCTTCGCCGAGCCCGTCGGCCGGCAGTCCGAAGGCCGCGCCGACCGGCCGGCCCCCGGTGCTGCGCCTGGGCGACGAGGGCCCCGAGGTCACCGAACTGCAGCTCCGCCTGAAGCAGCTCAACCTGTACGGCGACCAGGTGACCGGCGTCTTCACCCGCCCCGTGCAGGACGCCGTGCGCAACTACCAGTTGGCCCGCGGCATCGTCTCCGACGACCTCGGCGTCTACGGCCCGGCCACCAGGGCGAGCCTGGAGGCGGAGACGTCCGAGCCGTGAGGCCCCGGCTGCCGCCCGGCCCCGGGGCGTGACGGCGACGCCCCGTCGTCCGCCCGGAGGGCGAGCCCCGCGGCGTCGGCCGCTCGGTCCCGACCCGCGGGCGGAGTCCCTCGTACCGGCCGCACTCGGGGCCCGGCCCCGGTGCGGCGGGAGTGCGTGCCGGGCGTCGGGGGGAGGCGAGAGCACAGGGACCCGGCCCAGGACCGCCGGAACACACAGCGGAGCGGCTCAGCCCTCGTGGGCGCCCAGGTGCAGCCGTATCGCCCCGTCCGCGGCGGCCTCGACCCGCACGTGGGTGAGGTCGGGGACGACCACGTCGGGGCCGTGGGCACCGGCCCGTGGTCCGACGCCCACGACGCGCATCCCGGCGGCCTTCCCCGCCGCGACACCCGCGCCGGAGTCCTCGAAGACGACGCAGTCCGCGGGGGCGACGCCGAGTTCGGCGGCGCCCTTGAGGAAGCCCTCCGGGTCCGGCTTGCTCGCGCCGACCGACTCCGCCGTGACGCGGACCTCGGGCAGCGGCAGGCCGGCGGCGGCCATCCGGGCGGTGGACAGGGCGACGTCGGCCGAGGTCACCAGGGCGTGCGGCAGGCCGTGCAGGGAGGCGAGGAACGCGGCCGCGCCGGGCACCTCGATCACGCCGTCCAGGTCGGCGGTCTCCTCCGCGAGCATGCGGGCGTTGTCGGCGAGGTTCTGCCGCACCGGCCGGTCGGGCAGCAGCACCGCCATCGAGGCGTGGCCCTGCCGGCCGTGCACGACCTTCATCACCTCGTCGCCGTCCAGGCCGTGCCGCTCGGCCCAGCGCCGCCAGATGCGTTCGACCACGGCGTCCGAGTTGACGAGGGTGCCGTCCATGTCGAGCAGGAGGGCGCGGGCGGTGAGGACGGTGGCCGGCATCGGCAGCTCCAGGGAGGAATGACGGGACAAGGCGGCCCCGCCCGCCGGTCAGGGAAAACGGGCGGGGGCCACTTTGTTTCTCTACGGTACAAAATAAGGGCGGGATCGCGCCACCGCCCCGGGCGAGCGTTCACCCGCCGTTCGCTCAGCCGGCGACCGCCTCGTACAGACTCCACACGCCGAGCGCCAGCATCAGCAGCGCCGCGATCTGTGTGATCAGGCGCAGCGGAACCCGCTTCATCAGGGCCTTTCCGCCGACGATGCCGAGCCCGGCCACCGCCCACAGACCGAGGACGGCGCCCAGGCCGACGGAGATCGGGTCGTCGTAGCGGGCCGCGAGGTTGGCCGTCATGATCTGCGTCAGGTCGCCGAACTCGGCGACCAGGATGAGCATGAAGCCGGTGCCGGCCACCTTCCAGAAGGACTGGTCGGCGGGCTTGCGGACCTCCTCCTCTTCCTCCCCCTTCTTCAGCAGCAGCACGGCCGCGCCGGCGAGGAACAGGACGCCCGTGAGGGCGTGCACGATCTGCTGGGGCAGCAGGGTCAGCACGCTGCCGGCCGCGACGGCGAGCACGACGTGCAGCAGGAAGGCGGCGGCGACGCCCGCGAAGACGTACGAGGCCCGGTAGCGGGTGCCGAGCACGAGACCGGCGAGCGCGGTCTTGTCCGGCAGTTCGGCGAGGAAGATGACGCCGAAGACGAGCGCCGTCACGGTGATGCTGATCAAGGTCCCTCAATCGGTCGGGCTGCCCCGCCGAGAGCGCTGAACATCACAGGCGACACCTCGGCATGGCAGCACACTCTGCGCCCGTGCCGAGGGGCACGCGCGTGCACTGCTTGCCGAAGGTCTCGCTGGCGGCCCCTACGGGATCCGCCTCCGGGCGCCGGCTCAGGCTGGCTGAGCAGTATGTCGACGGTCCGGCGAAGAGCTACTCCCCTTCTGCGCTCCCCATGGTACGGGACGTGAAAGTTCCGCAGTGAACCTTGTCGTGTCATGAACGCGTCACTAGATTCACCCCGAGCGCTCATCCCCCGGCAACACGGCACCGCGAGCATTCCCTCGCTCGCGCCCGAAACCCCCACCCCGCAAGGGAGTTCGCATGTCCAGGTTCTACGCGCGTCGACGGCTGAGCATACTCTCGGCCCTCACGGGCCTGATAGCCTCCGTCGCCCTGTTCAACTCCCCGAGCGCCTCCGCCGCCCTCCCCACCCCGGTGAGCGCCGCCACCGCCCGCGGCTACCTCTCCCAGCTGACCGTGGCCACCGAGAACCGCACCGGCTACAGCCGCAGCCTCTTCCCGACCTGGATCACCATCTCCGGCACCTGCAACACCCGCGAGTGGATCCTCAAGCGGGACGGCACGAACGTCGTCACCGACTCCGCCTGCACCGCCACCAGCGGCAGCTGGTACTCGCCGTACGACGGCGCCACCTGGACCGCCGCCTCCGACGTGGACATCGACCACCTCGTCCCGCTCGCCGAGGCCTGGGACTCCGGTGCGAGCAAGTGGACCACCGCCCAGCGTCAGGCCTTCGCCAACGACGTCACCCGGCCCCAGCTCCTCGCCGTCACGGACAACGTGAACCAGGCCAAGGGCGACCAGGACCCGGCCACCTGGATGCCGTCGCGCACCGCCTACCGCTGCACCTACGTCCGCGCCTGGGTGCAGGTGAAGTACTACTACGACCTCTCGGTCGACTCCGCGGAGAAGACCGCGCTGACGAACTACCTGGCGAGCTGCTGACCCCGGCACCGCCGGACGTCACCGCTACGGCCGCCCGCCCTCCCGACCGCCGCGTACGCCCGGTCGCGGAGGGCGGCACCGTCACGGGGCACGGCCGCCCAGATCACGGGGCACGGCCGCCCAGGTCGCGGGGTACGACCGCTCAGGTCGCGGGGTACGACCGCTCAGGTCACGGGCTACGGCGGCTGCGCAGGGCGCGAAGTACCCGACTACGCAGGCGCGGGCTGCGGCTACGGCTACGGCTGTGCGGGCCTGCGCCGCACCAGGAACCCGGCCGCGGCCCCCGCCGCGCACAACGCCACCACCGACACCCCAGCGGCCAGCCAGGTGGCACCCAGCCAGCGGCCGCCGAAGTAGCCGAGCGCGACGCTGTAGCCCGCCCAGGACAGGCCGGCCAGCGCCGACCAGGGCAGGAAGTCGCGGGCGCGGCGGTGCGCTGCGCCGGCGCAGAAGGAGACCACCGAACGGCCGGCGGGGGCGAAGCGGGCCAGCACCACGAGGGCGCCGCCGCCCCGGGCCAGGGCCTCACCGAGGCGTTCCTGCGCGGCGGTCAGCCGGCGGGACCGGGCTATCGCGCGGTCCAGACGCTCACCGCCCCGCCAGGCCAGCCGGTAGGCGACCAGATCGCCCAGCACCGAGGCGGTCGCGGCGGAGAGGGTCAGGACGAGGATGTCCGGCACGTCGTGCGGGACATGACCCGCCGCGCTGGACCCGGCGGCGGCCGCCGTGGCCGCGGTGATGACGAGCACTCCGCTCGGCAGCACGGGCACGAACACGTCGAGGAGCACCGACAGGCCCACCATGGCGTAGATCCATGGGCCGGCGGCCAGTGACCCCAGGCTCTCCAGCACTCCGACTCCCCCGTAGCTCCCCCGACAACAGCCATACAGCGTACGCGGCAGGTGTGACAGAGGGGCCGACGGGGGCACATGCGATCGAAGCGGAGCTTTCACCGCCGGGACCGCGCGGGCCGCCGAGCGGCCACCACGACCGCTCTCCCGACCAGGGCTCTCATGGCCACGGCGCCCCTCCCCGTCGGACGGGGAGGGGCGCCGTGGCGCGGGCCGGTCAGGCCGCTATCGGGGTCTGCTCGGCGGCCGGCCGGCGTGTCGCCGCCGTGCGCCGGCTCAGCAGCCGGTCGAGCCCGAAGGCGCCCGAGCCGGTGAAGACGAGCAGCAGGAACGCCCAGCAGAACAGCACCGACATCTCGCCGCCGTTCTGGATGGGCCACAGCGCGACGCGCTGGTGCACGTCGAAGTAGGCGTACGCCATCGAGCCCGAGGCGATCAGGGCGGCACCGCGGGTGCCCAGGCCGAGCAGGACGAGGCCGCCGGCGACCAACTGGATCACGGCGGCGTACCAGCCGGGCCAGGTGCCGGAGGGGATGGACCCGCCGGTGCCCATGGCGCCGCCGAGGACACCGAAGAGCGAGGCGGCGCCGTGCACGGCGAAGAGCAGGCCGAGGACGACGCGGAAGAGCCCGAGGACGTAGGGCTGAGCGGAATCGAGACGTGCGGACATGACGAGGGGTCTCCTCTTCGGTGCGGTCGGGCCGGCCGGGGACGGGCCGGTCGTGGGGGCGGCGGTACCGAATGGAGGACCCAGGTTAGGGGAACCTAATCAAAGCTTGCAAGTTCAACATTTGGCCATGGTTACGCCTCCGCTCGCGGTGCCGCCGCGACCCGAGCCGCACGTGAGGCACCCCGCGCCGGCGCCCCTATGCCCGAAAACCTGACCGATTCGAGCTCTGGACACACACCCCACCGCCGCCCCACGGCCCTCACCGGACGCCCCCGGCGCCACCCGGACCCCGCGCGGACCGGGCCCTAACCCGCCTCCCGCACGGACCGCCCCCGCACCTCCAGACCCCCCAGCAGGTCCGCCGTGGCCTGCGCCACGGCCTCCACCGCCCGGTCGAACACCTCGCGGTTGTGGGCGGCCGGGGCTCGGAAGCCCGAGACCTTCCGCACGTACTGCAGCGCGGCGGCGCGGATCTCGTCCTCGGTGGCCTCTTCGGGCAGTACGGGCGGGCGCAACGTCTTGATACTCCGGCACATGCCCCCAGTCTCACGCGGATCGCCCCGCCCTGGAAGGATCACGCCGAAGGCGGCCACCGAACCCCGGGGCCGACCGACGAGAGGAACACCCTCGTGACGACACAACGCACCGTGGCCGTCCTCGGCCCCGGCGGCATCGGCGGCCTCCTCGCCGCCCTCCTGTCCCGCTCCGGGCACCGCGTGGTCTGCCTCGCCCGGGAAGCCACGGCCGACACCCTGCGCACCGACGGGATCCGGGTCCGCAGCCGCCTGTTCGGCGACTTCACCGCTCCCGTGGAGGCCGACACCGAACTGCGCGAACCGGTGGACGCCTGCCTGGTCGCCGTCAAGCACACCGCCCTGGACACCGCCCTCGCCCGCCTGGCACCCGACCGCCTCGGGGACGCCCTGGTCGTCCCGCTGCTCAACGGCGTCGAACACCCCGCGACCCTGCGCGCCCGCTACCGCGCCGACCGCGTCGCCCCCGGCGTCATCCGCGTGGAGTCGACCCGCACAGCACCCGGCGTGATCGAACACGGCAGCCCCTTCGCGGAGATCGACCTGGCCGGCGACGGCGTACCCCGCCCCCGGCTGGACTCCCTGGCCGAGGTGCTCGCCGACGCGGGGGTGACCACCCGCGTCCTGGCCGACGAGACGGCGGCCCTGTGGGCGAAGCTGGCCTTCCTCGCCCCCTTCGCGCTGCTCACCACCCGCTACGGCATCCCCGTCGGCGAGGCGCGCACGGCGCACCGCGAGGAGCTGGAGTCCCTGGTCGCCGAGACCGCCGCGGTGAGCCGCGCCTGCGGAGCCCCCGCGGACCCGGCCCGGTCCCTGTCCCGCTTCGACGCCTTCCCCGCATCGACGAAGTCCTCGATGCAACGTGACGCCGAGGCCGGACGCCCGCTCGAACTCGACGCCATCGGCGGCGCGTTGCTGCGCGCGGCGGACCGTCACGGCGTACCGGTGCCGGTGACGGCGCGCCTGGTTCAGGAACTGCGCGCGGCCGGCCACTGAGCACCCCGCCGGCCCGGTGACCCGACGGCCACCGGGCCGGCCCCGCACCCGCGACGAGGGCCTCATGTCAGCCCCCGGCCCCTGAACGCCCGTTCGCGTGAACCTCACCTCCGAACTCGCCACCCAAAATCGAACAGGCGTACCATTGCCGCGTGGCTAAGACCTATGACTTCCCCAGTGACCTCCGCGCCGGCCAGGAGGAGCTGCATCAGGTCCGGGCCGAGCTGTCGGCGCTGCTCAAGCGGCTGCCCTGGTCGGTCGAGCCGGCGGACGGCTTCAGCGACGACAACGGCTGGCGGAAGGTGGAGCGGCCCGCGTCCCCGGGCTGGACGGCGGACGAGCAGGCCGAGGTGGAGAAGCTGCGCCGACGGGAGCACGAGCTGGCGGTGTTCGTCAGCGGCCACCGCTTCTGGGCCGAGGTCGCCACGGCGGACCGCGTCGAGGCCCGCACGAGGCTGAAGCACGCCCACGAGGAAACGCCCCCGGAGCCCACCGGCCCCACCGCCTGAAACGGGAAAGCCCCCGACCGACCCGGCCGGGGGCTCCCTGAACGTGGGCGCGGACGGTTTCGAACCGCCGACATCCTGCTTGTAAGGCAGGCGCTCTACCCCTGAGCTACGCACCCGTTCCTCCCCGGGACATCGCCCAGGTTGAGTCGACAGCCTACATGGCCGACGGCGGTGCACGACAAACGGAAAAGCCCGTGGGCCGCGGAGTCAGCACTCCCTCCACCGAACCGACCGCCCCGTGTCTTCGTCCATCCCGGGTGGGAGAATGACACCAGCCACGGCGGATCACAGCACGGGAGAGGGATGTGACGGGGACACCGGGCACGCCATCGACGCGGTCGTACCCGCCGTCGGCCTCCAGGGCCCGGGGCGGGTCCTCGGCTCTGCGGGACGCCCTGGCGCTGATGGCGCTGCCGGCGCTGGCCGTGCTCGCGCTGCCGGGCGCGTTCGCCGGGGGTGGTACGCGGCGCTGGTTCGGCGGGCGGGCGGAGGGGCAGCGGGCCGAGGCGCAGGCGGCGAAGGACGCCGCGGCCGCCGCGTTCTACGAACTGGACACCGCCCAGCGGGATCTGCGGATCTCGGTGGAGACGATCACGGCCGTCGACGACTCCCCCGCCGCGCGGCGGGCGGTGGCCGACTTCGACGCGCTGGGCGCGCGGATCGACGAGGTCAGTCAGCGGTACATCCAGGCCGTGGACGCCCATGACCTGGACCGGGACGACCTGGAGGCCGCGGTGGCGGCCCGGGCGCGTACGGAGCTGACCGCGGCCAGGGACGAACTGGTGCGGGTCAAGCAGGAGCTGGACCGGTTCGGCGCTTCGCTGGAGCCGCTGCTGGGCAAGGCCGAGACCCAGCTCGCCCGGCTCGCCCCGGCCGTGGAGCGGGCGCGGCAGGCGCTGCTGGGCGCGAGCAACGCGCTGGACACGGTGCGGCAGCGGGGTCTTGGCGCCGACGACCTGGCGGCGCGGCTGGCGGCGCTGTCGCCGGAGCTGACCCGGCTGAACCAGGGTGCCGGTCAGCACGGGGCGGCGCAGACGCTGGAGCGGGCCGAGCGGGTGCAGCGGGAGGCCGCGGCGATCCTGGCGGAGGCGGAGCGGCTGCCGGAGAAGGCGGCCGAGGTGGATCACCGGCTGGTGAGTCTGCGGACGCGGGCGCAGGCGCTGACGACCCGGGCGGGGCAGGTCGATCCGGTGCTGAGCGAGCTGCGGCGCAGGTTCGCCGCCGCGTGCTGGCAGGATCTGCAGCAGGTGCCGGCGCAGGCCGCGGAGAACGTGCGGCAGGCGGAGCTGAAGCTGCGCGAGGCGCAGGCGGCGCGGGACGCGCAGCGCTGGCCGGACGCCACGTCGCTGCTGTCGACGGTGCGGGCGCTGCTGAACACGACGGACGAGGCGGTGTCGGCCGCGGGTGACCGGCTGGCCCGGCTGAACGCGGTGCAGAAGGATCCGCAGCAGGAGATCGAACGGACGCGGTTCGCGATCCGGGACGCGCAGCGGCTGGCGATGACGGGCCGGTCGACGCCGGATCCGCGGCACGCGCGGCCGCTGGACGACGCGGTGGGGCGGCTGGAGCGGGCGGTCGGTGGGCTGCAGGGCCGCCATCCGGACTACTGGCACTTCCTGACCGAGACGGAGGCGGTGCGGCAGGCGGTGGCCCGGGTGGTGGGGCAGATCCGGGAGGAGCGCGGGGGCGGGCACTGAGCGGCGCGTGTTGCCGGGTGGGGCGGGGCGGGCGGATATTGAAAGAGGACGGATGGCCTCCGCTCAACGCCCGAGGGAGGCGGATATGGCCACACACGTACACGCACGCCAGCGCCGGCGGATCCGGTTCGACGAGCATCTGCCCGTCGATCACCGGCTGAACCTGGTGTACCGGATCGGTGCCGGTCTGATCGGTGGTTTCCTGGTCGCCTTCGGCATCCTGGGCCTGATCGACCACATCGGCTTCTTCGACACCGGCGGGAATTCGGTCGCCGGCCTGAACACCAACGGCACGCTGAGTGTGCTGTCGATCTGCATCGGTGCGCTGCTGCTGGTCGGCATGGTGATCGGCGGCAACTTCGCGTCGACGCTGAACATGGTCCTGGGTGTGCTGTTCCTGCTGAACGGCTTCCTGTTCCTGGGTCTGCTGGACACCCCGAACGACTTCCTGGCGTTCCGGATCCAGAACGTGCTGTTCAGCTTCGTGGTGGGGCTGTTGCTGATGACGTTCGGCATGTACGGCCGGGTCGGGTCGGTGCTGCCGTACGACAACCCGTACTGGCGGGCCCGGCACCCCGACCCGGGCACCGAACCGCCGGGGAACGAGCACCGGACGGGTGTGCCGCCGGTGACGGCGCCGATGCCCGGCGAGCTGGGCCGGAGCGGACGGGACGGGGTCGGCCGGCCGGAGTGAGTGAGCGGGTGACCGGCCTCGTGCCCTGGGGTGTGGGCGCGGGGCCGGTTAACCTGTGCGCATGCCTCGCTACGAGTACCGCTGCCGGACCTGCGGCGACACGTTCGAACTCAGCCGTCCCATGGCGGAGTCCTCCGCTCCCGCCGCCTGCCCCGCGGGCCACGACGACACGGTGAAGCTGCTGTCGACGGTGGCCGTGGGCGGTGGCTCGTCGGCCGCGCCTGCCCCGGCGCCCCGGGCGGGCGGGGGCGGCGGGGGCTGCTGCGGTGGTGGCTGCTGCGGCTGATTCCGGCCCGGCGCGGGCCGGGTCAGGTCAGGTCTGGTGCCGGGCGGCCCGCAGGAACTCCCGGACGATGCGCTCCCCGGCGAGTACTCCGCGCTCGGGGAGCGCGTTGATGTGCGGGGCGTGCCAGTCGTTGTCGGCCAGTTCGCCGTGTCCGGGGCGCCAGCCGCGGTCGGCGGCGAGCAGCAGGTCGGCGTCGAGCAGGGAGTCGCCGGCCGCGAGGGTGAGTTCGGCGCCGGTGCGGCGGGCGACCTCGCGGACGGCGGCGCTCTTGGTGAGCGGTGCGGGCACGGCGTAGATCTTGCGGCCCTGGAGGGAGACGGTCCAGCCGCGGGGTTCCGCCCAGACGGCCAGTTCCTTGACCCAGTCCTCGGGCAGCAGCTCGCGTTCGACGACGAGGTAGGCGAAGAGGTCCTCGGCGACGCGGTGCTTGCGGACCCAGACGGGGTCGGCGGTGCGCATGAGGTGGTCGCGGATCTCGTCGAGGGGTGCGCACTCGTCGGCGAGGCGGGCCAGTACGGCGGTGTGCCAGTCGTGGTCGGTGTCGCCGTCGACGAGGAGGTGGCCGCCGTTGGCGCAGATGGCGTAGGCGGGCTGCGGGCCGGGCAGGTTGATGCGCTGGTACTGCTTGCGGGTGCGGGTGGTGGTGGGGACGAAGACGGCGGTGTCGCCGAGGTCGGTGAGGAGCTGGGCCGCGGTCTCGGTCAGGTAGGACAGGGGCCTGCTCTCGTGGACCTCGACGCAGAGCAGCCGGGGTGCCCGGGCGTCGGGCATGGTCAGCGCGAGGGCGGCCGAGGAGTAGATCAGGGTGCGGTCGAGGTCGCTGGCGACGAGTACCGGCATCAGAGGTTCACCGCCTTGCCGTCGGCGCCGGTGGCGCCGCGGGTGTAGCGCGGGTGGATGAGCCCGACGCAGGTGTAGGGCAGGTCGCCGACCTCCTCGACGGGGACGCCGCGCTGTGCGGCGAGCAGGCGTACGTGGTCGAGGTCGGGTCCGGCGCCGGCCTTGGCGAGGATCTTCCAGGGGACGCGGCGCAGCAGGACGCGGGTGGTCTCGCCGACGCCGGGCTTGACGAGGTTGACGTCGTGGATGCCGTACTCCTCGCTGATGCGTTCGACGGCCTGCCAGCCGGCCCAGGTGGGGGTGCGGTCGGTGGCCATGAGCTCCTTCACGGCGTCGTCGACGGTGTCGGTGACGTCGGGGAAGTGGGCGCACACGGCGTCGAGGAAGGTCACGGAGACGTCGGCGCCGGTGAGTTCGCGGTAGTACTTCGCGCCGTGGAAGTCGTCGGGGCCGACGAGGTCGGCGCGCAGGACGGTGCGGGATATGAGCCCGGAGACGGTGGAGTTGAGGCAGGCGGAGGGGATGAGGAAGTCCTCGCGGGTGCCGTAGGTGCGGACGCAGGAGCCGGGGTCGGCGAGGACGGCGATCTCCGGGTCGAAGCCGGTGATGCCTTCCTTGCGCTCGAAGTCCTCGACCGCCTGGGCGAGTTCGCGGGTGATGGCGCCCTTGCCGGTCCAGCCGTCGATGAAGACGACGTCCCGGGGGTCGTGGTGGGCGGCGAGCCAGCGCAGTGCGTTGGCGTCGATGCCGCGGCCGCGGACGATGGAGACGGCGTAGTGGGGCAGGTCGAGGCCGTGCCGGTGGTGTGCCCAGCGGCGCATGAGGACGCCGACGGGGGTGCCGGCGCGGGCCAGGGACACCAGGACGGGGCGGGGGGAACGCTCGGCGAGGACGGTCTCGGTGACGACGCCGACGGCCTGGGCGATGCGGGCGGCGGACGTGTCCAGGGCGGTGTGGAAGAGCCGCTGGTACTGGTCGCTGGGCTGGTACTCGACGGGCAGTGACTCGGCGTAGTGGGCGCCGCCGCTCTGGATGGCCTCCTCGCGTTCCTCGGTCGGCGCTTCCAGGGTGACGTCCGAGAGGTCCTGCAGCAGCCAGCCGACGTCCTCGGGCGGGTAGGAGGAGAAGGTGGGGCCGCGGAGGGGCTCGGGCAGCATGGGCGCGCTTTCGGGGAGGGTGAGGGGCTGGGGGGTGTAGGCGGGTACGACGGCGAGCAGGACGTGCGGGGTGTGGGCGGCGAGGCGGGCCAGCAGGCCGTCGGGGGCGTGCAGGGCGGGGGTGTCGGCGGCGGAGTCGACGACGGCGACGACGGCGTCGAAGCCGGCGCCGGCGACGTTGTAGGCGTAGCGCTCGCCGGGGCCGTCGGCGGGGTCGTCGTGGGCGGGGAAGGCCAGGCGGGTGCGGATGGCGTAGCCGGGGTCGTCGACGGCGAGGACGGGTGAGCGGGTGGTGGTGGAGTAGCGGATCTCGGCGGGGTGGGTGCGTTCGAGTTCGCGGGCGATGCGCAGCGGGGCGTACATCAGTTCCTCGAAGCCGAGCACGAGGACGCGGCGGGCGGTGGCGGGCAGGGCCTCGGCGACGCGGGCGGCCATGGCGGGCAGCGCGGTCTCCAGGCGGGCGCGGTGGGCGGGGGTGAAGCCGTGCCGGCCGCCGTCGGGGAGGGCGGGGGGCCAGTGCAGGTCGATCCGGGTGGTCCGGGTGTCGTGCGGGGGCCGGTGCGCGGCCGCGGGGGCGGTGTCTTCGGGGCCGGCGGGGGTGTGGCGGGCGACGAGCTCCTGTCCCTTGCTCAGGACGTCCTGGGGCAGTCGTACGGTGCCGGAGGCGGCGGCGACGAGGTCGACGCGGGCGCCGATGTCGTCGGCGAAGCGGTCGAGCCGGGCGCTGTCCTCGGCGGAGCGCATGTCGACGAGGGCGACGACCACGTAGTGGCGGCGCGGGTGGCGTGCGTGCAGGTCGCGGATGGTGTTGAGGACGGTGTTGCCGGTGGAGAACTCGTCGTCGACGAGGACGAGCGGGCCGTCGCCGGTGAGCAGGGCGGTGTCCTCGGGGAGCAGCAGGTGGGAGGTGGCGTGGGAGTGGGACTCCTCGAAGCCGCCGGCGGGGGTGAGGCCGGGTACGGGGCGGCGGGTGGAGTGCAGGTAGGGGGCGAGGCCGAGGCCGTCGGCGACGCAGTGGCCGAGGCCGGTGGCGGTCTCCGCGTAGCCGAGGACGACCGCGGCGGCGGCCTCGGTGTCGCCGAGGAGGGCGCGGACGCGGCGGCCGAGGCGGAGTCCGTGGTCGTAGACGACGGAGGGCGACTGGGGTACGTGCTTGCCGAGCACGTGGGAGACGAGCAGGTGGGCCCGCTTGGGGTTGCGGCGCAGCGCGAGCCCCAGCAGGGCCCGCAGGCCGTCGTCGCCGTCGAGGCCGACGCCGAGTCGCTCGGCGACCCAGGTGCCGGACCAGACTCCGTCGTTCACTGCGTTGTTCATGCGTTCCTTGGGGTGCGGAGGGTCGGCCGGTGCGTCCGGCGGTGTCAGCCGGGTATTCCGGCGGTGAGCAGTTCGACGAAGCCGATGTCCTCGTTGGCCACGCCGAAGACCTCGGCGCGCAGCAGGGTCCGTTCGGCCCAGGCGCGGTGGGGTTTCACTTCGTTCATCTTGTTCGTGTAGGCCGACCGGAGTACACCCCCGCCGCCGCGTTCCGGCCGGAGGATGTCCTGGGCGTCGCTGAACTCCTCGTGGCTGACCACGGACAGCGCGTGCACGGGCAGGACGTGGGAGGGGTGGATGCAGGTCTTGCCGAGGAGGCCGTTGGCCTGGTCGAGGGAGATCTCCCGCAGCAGTCCGTCCATGGCGTGTTCGATGAGCTTCTCGCGCAGTTCGACGGCCTGCACCTCGAGGAAGGGGCTCTGCCGCAACTGTGGCTTGAACATGCGCTCGGGGACGCGGAAGTACTCCCAGACCGGTCCGGTCACGGTGAATCCGGTGCCGTCGGCCCGGCCGAGCATGTTGACGACGTCGGCGATCACGGAGGCGACGACCTGGACGTCGTAGGCGGTCATGTCGGGGGCCCGGCGCAGGCCGTAGGAGGAGCAGAAGTCGGTGACGCCCAGGCGCAGCGCGAGCACCCGGTCGCGGAACTTGTCGACGGCGCGGGCGATGCCCTCCAGGGTGTCGACGCGGGACTCGCGGTAGAGGAGCTCGGGGGACTCCAGGACGGGCATGGCGAAGAGGCGGCGGCCGCTGTGGGCCTCGGCGCGGCCGAGGGCCTCAAGGAAGGGCAGGCCGCGTTCCTCGGTGAACTTGGGCAGGACGAACCCGGAGAGCAGCCGTACGGAGGCGCCGAGGCGCTGGACGAGGTCGGGTATCTGTTCGGGGGTGCGGACCCGGATGAACAGCAGGGGCGGCTCGGTGCCGGGGCGGGCGTCGAGGTCGGCGAACTGGCGGACGAGGTTCTCCTCGCCGGCGACGACGTCGGCGTCGCCGATGGAGTCCTCCAGGCACAGCACCATCGAGACGACGCCGCTCGCGGCCTGCTTGGTGATGTCGTCGGCGAGCCGGGGCCGGGTCGCGGGGCTGTACAGCGTGGCGCCGAGGGCGGCGGAGAGCAGCCTGGCCGGGGAGTCGGCGGTGAACGCGCAGGGTTCCTGGTGGAACAGGCGCTGTCGCTCCGCGGGGGCGATGTGCCCGAAATGACGCATAGGACTCCTCAGGGCGCGAGCCGAGCCTGTGGATTCGGTAAAGGGTGGCCGGTAATAGTACGTAGGGATGGATGTCGGGGGTTCCCTTCGGGCATGAATTTCCGGTAACTCGCCCGTGTCGGCGTCACCACCCCCCGCATTGTCGTGGCCAGGACCGAGAGGGCAGGATGACGGCATGACGCACACGATGCTGAAGGGGTCGAACGTCCCGCTGGAGGCCACCACGGTGCGCGCCGTGCTGCGCTGGGCGCCCGGGCAGGGTGTTCCGGACGTGGACGCCTCGGCGCTGCTGCTGGGCTCCGACGGCCGTGTGCGCTCCGACGAGGACTTCGTCTTCTACAACCAGCCCCGGCATCCGTCCGGCGCGGTGTGGCGGCTGGGCAAGAAGCGGGTCACCGAGGGGCTCACCGACACGATCCAGTCGGAGCTGACGGGGGTGGAGCCGGGGGTCGGCCGGATCCTGCTGGTGGCGTCGGCGGACGGGATGACCTTCGACCGGGTGCCGGCCCTGTGCATCGTGCTCTACGACGCCTCCGTGGCCGACGGCGAGCCGCTGGCGCACTTCGAGATCAAGCCGGAGACCGGTGCGGAGACGGCGCTGATCTGCGGTGAGCTGTACCGGCGCGGGGAGGGCTGGAAGTTCCGTGCGCTGGGTGAGGGCTATTCGAACGGTCTGAAGGGTCTCGCGACGGACTTCGGTATCTCGGTGGACGAGTCGGAGGCGGAGGAGGACCGGGGGCAGGCCCCGCCGGAGACCACCTCGCAGCCGCTGCCGCCGGAGCAGCCGACGTCGGTGCCGCCGCAGCCCGCGTACGGCTATCCGCAGCCGACGTCGGCGCGGCCGGCCCCGCAGCCGTCGTACGGCTATCCGCAGCCGGAGAGCCGGCCCGCCTACGGCTATCCGCAGGCGCCGCAGCCGGCCCTGACGGCTCCGCTGGACCCGGACTTCCGGCTGCCCCCGCAGGGGCCGCAGTTCATCGGCCGCTAGGGCGGACTCGGCCCGGGGGTCACCGCTCCACCTTGGTCTTGTAGCCGCGTCCCCAGGTCAGGCCCCAGCCGTAGAGCCGGTCGAGTTCGCCCTGGAAGCCGTAGACGAACTTGACCTCGCGGCGGACGAGCAGTTCGTCCTTGACGTTCTCGATCATCACGACGGCGCACGAGCGGGCCTGGGGGTGCCGCTCGTCGAGGCCTATCTCGATGCGGGGGCCGTTGCTGGGGTAGAGCGTCACGATCGCGTGGGTGCGGTCGAAGGCGGGGGTCTGGTCGTAGATGTACACGAAGACCAGCAGCCGCTTGATCGCCTCGCGGTGGTCCAGGTTGATGTACATGGTCTCGCCGGACGCCGATCCGAACCGGTCGTCGCCGCTGAGCTTGATGTACGGCGGTGCGTTGACGTCGCCGAGGTAGCCGCCGAGGGGCTGGACGACGCCCTTGGTGCCGTCCATCAGCTCGTACAGGCAGCCGAGGTCGAGGTCGACGTTGACCATGCTCTGGCCGTGGCCGAGCACCTCGGGGGGCCGCAGGGCCTTGAAGGGGTGCCGGAAGAGGCTGGTGCGCTGGTTCTGGTCGAAGTCGGAGGTCCGCATCCGCCAGGCCAGGTTGATGCGCAGGTGGCCGGTGGCCGCGTCCTGTTTGGTGAGGGACACCTGCTGGTGCCGTCGGGTCAGCTCGATCGCGTTGGTCGCCGCGCTGCCCGAGTCGAAGTCGGCGGCCCGTCCGCCCCGCAGCCCGTCGAAGAATCCCATGCCCGCCCCCGGATGGTGGTCTGTGAACGCCGTCGGGGCGGCCGACCGTGTCGGCCGCCCCGAACAGAGCGTTCCTCACCGGACGGGGCGCCACACCCCGTCACGTCCCTGATCATGCCCGTAGGGGGCGTCCAGGGGTCGTGGTCCGTCCGGTCGGCCGCCGGAGGGGACCTGTCAGACGCCGGAGGAGACCTCGGCCTTCTCGCCCGCGCCGTCGCCGGACTCCGCGAGGGCGCGGTTGCGGCGGACGGAGGACCAGAACGACCAGGCGATCAGGACGACGCCGACGAGGCCGGTGATGACCTCGTTGATCTCGTACTGGATGGTGACCATGAGGATCACGGCCAGGGCGCCGATCGCGTAGTGGGCGCCGTGCTCCAGGTAGACGTAGTCGTCCAGGGTGCCCTGGCGGACCAGGTACACGGTGAGCGAGCGGACGTACATCGCGCCGATGCCGAGGCCGAGCGCCATCAGCACGATGTCGTTGGTGATGGCGAAGGCGCCGATCACGCCGTCGAAGGAGAACGACGCGTCCAGGACCTCCAGGTAGAGGAACATGAAGAAGGCGGCCTGGCCGGCCAGCACGACGGCGGGCTTCTTCTTGCCCGTGCGGGCGGCCTCTTCCTCCTCCTCGTGCTCGCGCTCCTCCTCTTCCTCCAGCTTGTCCTCGAAGTAGCCGGAGAGGCCGCCGACGACCATGTAGGTGATCAGGCCGGCGATGCCGGCGATCAGGACGGTCTGTGCCTTGTCGGCGTGGGCGCCGCCGTGCTGGTGGGCGTGGGTGGCGAAGGTGAAGGAGGTGATCAGCAGGACGACCAGGGCGATGCAGACCGACAGCATGTCGACCTTGCCGAGCTTGGCCAGGGGCCGCTCGATCCAGCGCAGCCACTGGATGTCCCGGTCCTCGAAGATGAAGTCGAGGAAGATCATCAGCAGGAACATCCCGCCGAACGCGGCGATCGAGGGGTGCGCGTCGGTGACGAGCTGCTGGTAGCGGTCCTTGTTGTTCAGGGCCAGGTCGACGGCCTCGACCGGGCCCATCTTGGCGCTGATGGCGACGATGACGACGGGGAAGACCAGCCGCATGCCGAAGACGGCGATGAGCACGCCGACCGTGAGGAAGATCTTCTGCCAGAAGGCGTTCATCTTCTTCAGGATCCCGGCGTTGACCACCGCGTTGTCGAACGACAGCGAGATCTCCAGGACGGCGAGGATCGCCACGATCCCGAAGGCGGTCCACCCCCCGTAGAACGCCGCCGCGACCAGGCCGAGCGCGGTAATCGCGAACGACCAGCCGAAGGTTTTCAGAAGCACAGTGGCTACCCCATCGTGTTGTGGGGGCACCTCCCGGACGAAGTCGGGGAGGGGGTTTCCCCCGCGCTGCACTCAGCTTTACGAAACGTTGACTCCGAAGTCTAGAGCGATGCCGCGCAGACCCGAGGCGTACCCCTGTCCCACGGCCCTGAACTTCCATTCGCCCTGGTAGCGGTAGAGCTCGCCGAAGATCATCGCGGTCTCGGTGCTGGCGTCCTCGCTGAGGTCGTAGCGGGCCAGTTCCTGCCCGTCGGCCTGGTTGACCACGCGGATGAACGCGTTGGACACCTGCCCGAAGGTCTGGCCGCGCTCGTCCGCCAGGTGGATCGAGACGGGGAAGATGACCTTCTCGCACTGGGGCGAGACCCTGGTCAGGTCGATCAGAATCGATTCGTCGTCGCCCTCGCCCTCACCGGTGAGGTTGTCACCGGTGTGCTCGACCGAGCCGTCGGGGCTGGTGAGCTGGTTGTAGAACACGAACCACTCGTCCCCCAGCACCCGGTTGCTCCCGTCGCACAGCAGGGCGCTGGCGTCGAGGTCGAAGGGGGCGCCGGTGGTGGAGCGCGCGTCCCAGCCGAGCCCGATCAGGACGTTGGTGAGGTTCGGTGCGGCTTTGGAGAGGGAGACGTTGCCTCCCTTGGCGAGCGTGACGCCCATGATGCTGGTCCTCCCCTGATGGTGCTTTCCCTGGTTGTCCTGCACGTCCGGCGCCGACCGTAAACGGTGCGGCGCCGGACGGACGCGGGGGCTCCGGGCGTCAGACGTTGACGCCGAAGTCCTGGGCGATGCCCCGCAGGCCCGAGGCATAGCCCTGGCCGATGGCGCGGAACTTCCACTCCGCGCCGTGCCGGTACAGCTCGCCGAAGACCATCGCGGTCTCGGTGGAGGCGTCCTCGCTCAGGTCGTAGCGGGCGATCTCCTGCTCGCCCGCCTGGTTCACCACGCGGATGAACGCGTTGCGGACCTGGCCGAAGGACTGCTGGCGGTTCTCGGCGTCGTAGATCGACACCGGGAAGACGATCTTCTCGACGTCGGCCGGGACGCCGGCCAGGTTGATCTTGATCTGCTCGTCGTCGCCCTCGCCCTCACCGGTGATGTTGTCACCGGTGTGCTCGACCGAGCCGTCGGGGCTCTTGAGGTTGTTGAAGAAGACGAAGTGCTGGTCGCTGGCGACCTTGCCGGAGCTGTTCAGCAGCAGCGCGCTGGCGTCGAGGTCGAAGTCGGTGCCGGTCGTGGTGCGCACGTCCCACCCGAGACCTACGATCACGGCGGTGAGGCCCGGGGCCTCCTTCGTCAGCGATACGTTGCCGCCCTTGCTGAGGCTGACTCCCACGGGTCCTCCATGTGGTGTCCAGGGGCGAGAGCCCCGTCGTGCTACGGATATGGGATCAACGTGCCGATCCTAGTGACGGGTTCCCGCCCCCCGCAGACCCTGGACCCGAAGAACCACAGGTGTCGGATCACCGGTCGGTCACCCGTCGGCTCAGAGGGCGTCGAGCGCCTTCACGTACTCGTTCAGGTCGCGCGCGTCCGGCAGGCCGTTGACCACGGTCCACCGCACGACACCCTCCTTGTCGATGACGAAGGTGCCCCGGACGGCGCAGCCCTTGTCCTCGTCGAAGACGCCGTAGGCGCGCGAGACGTTGCCGTGCGGCCAGAAGTCGGAGAGCAGCGGGTACTCCAGGCCCTCCTGCTCGGCGAAGACGCGCAGGGTGTGGATGGAGTCGTTGGAGACGGCGAGGAGCTGCGTGTCGCGGTCCGCGAACTGCGGCAGGTTGTCGCGCAGCTCGCACAGCTCGCCGGTGCACACGCCGGTGAAGGCGAAGGGGTAGAAGAGCAGGACCACGTTCTTCTCGCCGCGGTAGTCGGCGAGCCGCACCGGGCGGCCGTGGTTGTCCTTGAGCTCGAAATCGGGCGCCTTGTCGCCGACCTGGATCGCCATCGTGGTGCTTCCCTTCGGTGGGCTGAGCGGGTGAGAGCGCGGCAGACGCTCGGCACCACCCTACGCAGCGATCACCGCGGGCAGGAGCGGACCCTCGGACGGGCCGGCCGGTGCCGGCCCGTCCGAGGCGCCCGAAGGCGGGGCGGTCCTACCTCTTGCCGGACTTGGCGGCCTTCGGCGTCGCCAGGCGCGAGCCGCTCCAGTCCTTGCCGACGCTGACGCTCTTGGACGCGGTCAGTCCGGCGGTCGTCGCGGCTTCCGAGATGTCGCTCGGCTCCACGTACCCCGAACGGCCGGTCTTCGGCGTGAGGAGCAGGATGGCACCGCCCTCTTCGATGTACGTGGTGGCGTCCACCAGCGCATCCGTGAGGTCACCGTCGTCATCACGGAACCACAGCACGACGGCATCGGCCACGTCGTCGTAGTCCTCGTCCATGAGGTCGGCCTCGATGACTTCCTCAATGGCCTCGCGGAGCTCCTGATCGACGTCGTCGTCGTAGCCGATCTCCTGGACCACCTGCCCGGGCTGGAACCCCAGCCTGGCGGCAGGGTTCGTCCGCTCCTCCGCGTGGTCCGCGGTCGCGCTCACGGGTTGCCTCCTGATCATGTCTTGATGAATATCTCAGCCACGCGCGTGCGCGAAGCATTGGCCGTAGTCCACACGGGCGGGACGGATCGCGCAAGTACCCGGCCGTTCAGACCGCCGAAACGGTGACGATCCTGGCCGTGTCGCCGCAACTCCTGGCACCGTACCCCGATTCGTCGAGAGCCACATCACACCGATGTGCCCGCTTTGCACGGTTCGGAATCATCCGGCCCTCCGAGCTTCGAACAACTATGCCAAGTCCGTCACACCCCGGGCGTATCGTTGCGTTTTGACCGGCCCGGCACCCGGATCGCCCCGGATGGAGATGACGTACGCCTTCCCGAGGTACACGATGGGGACCGGTGCAGGAGCGAGAAGTACCGCGAAATGCCGAGGCAGAACCGGAACAACCGAACAAAAGCGGCCCTCTGACAGGTAAGGAACAGCGTGCCTTCCGGATCCGATCGTAATCCGATCATCATTGGCGGCCTTCCGAGTCAGGTTCCTGACTTCGATCCCGAAGAGACCCAGGAGTGGCTCGACTCGCTCGACGCCGCCGTGGACGAGCGCGGCCGGGAGCGGGCCCGCTATCTCATGCTGCGCCTGATCGAGCGGGCCCGCGAGAAGCGCGTGGCCGTGCCCGAGATGCGCAGCACGGACTACGTCAACACGATCCCCACCAAGAGCGAGCCGTTCTTCCCGGGCAACGAGGAGATCGAGCGCAAGATCCTGAACGCCACGCGCTGGAACGCGGCCGTGATGGTCTCCCGCGCGCAGCGCCCCGGCATCGGGGTCGGCGGCCACATCGCCACCTTCGCCTCCTCCGCCTCGCTGTACGACGTCGGCTTCAACCACTTCTTCCGCGGCAAGGACGACGGCAAAGGCGGCGACCAGGTCTTCTTCCAGGGGCACGCCTCCCCCGGCATCTACGCGCGCGCCTTTCTGCTCGACCGGCTCAGCGCCGAGCAGCTCGACGGCTTCCGCCAGGAGAAGTCGAAGTACCCGAACGGGCTCTCCAGCTACCCGCACCCGCGCTCCATGCCGGACTTCTGGGAGTTCCCGACGGTCTCGATGGGCCTCGGCCCGCTCGGTGCGATCTTCCAGGCGCGGATGAACCGCTACATGGAGGCGCGCGGCATCGCCGACACCTCCGACTCGCACGTGTGGGCGTTCCTCGGGGACGGCGAGATGGACGAGCCGGAGTCGCTCGGCCAGCTCAGCATCGCCGCGCGCGAGGGCCTGGACAACCTGACCTTCGTCGTCAACTGCAACCTCCAGCGCCTGGACGGCCCGGTGCGCGGCAACGGCAAGATCATCCAGGAGCTGGAGTCGGTCTTCCGGGGCGCCGGCTGGAACGTGATCAAGCTGATCTGGGACCGCACCTGGGACCCGCTGCTCGCCCAGGACCGCGACGGCGTCCTGGTGAACCGGATGAACACGACCCCGGACGGGCAGTTCCAGACGTACGCCACCGAGTCCGGCTCCTACATCCGTGAGCACTTCTTCGGCGACGACCTGCGGCTGCGCGCGATGGTCGAGAACATGACCGACGACCAGATCCTGCACCTGGGCCGCGGCGGTCACGACCACCGCAAGATCTACGCGGCGTTCAAGGCGGCCAAGGAGCACAAGGGCCAGCCCACGGTCATCCTGGCCAAGACGGTCAAGGGATGGACGCTGGGCCCGAACTTCGAGGGCCGCAACGCCACGCACCAGATGAAGAAGCTGACGGTCGACGACCTCAAGCGCTTCCGCGACCGGCTGCACCTGCCGATCTCCGACAAGGAGCTGGAGTCCGGCGCCCCGCCGTACTACCACCCGGGCCGGGAGACGGAGGAGATCCAGTACATGCACGACATGCGCAAGGCGTGCGGCGGGTACGTCCCGACGCGTGTCGTGCGCTCCCAGCCGCTCGCGCTGCCGGACGACAAGACGTACGCCACCGTGAAGAAGGGCACCGGTCAGCAGTCCATCGCCACCACGATGGCGTTCGTCCGGCTGCTCAAGGACCTCATGCGGGACAAGGAGATCGGCAGGCGGTTCGTGCTGATCGCGCCGGACGAGTACCGCACGTTCGGCATGGACTCGTTCTTCCCGAGCGCGAAGATCTACAACCCGCTCGGCCAGCAGTACGAGTCGGTGGACCGGGAGCTGCTGCTCGCCTACAAGGAGTCGCCGACCGGCCAGATGCTGCACGACGGCATCTCGGAGGCGGGCTGCACGGCCTCGCTGATCGCGGCGGGCTCCGCCTACGCCACGCACGGCGAGCCGCTGATCCCGGTCTACGTCTTCTACTCGATGTTCGGTTTCCAGCGCACCGGTGACCAGTTCTGGCAGATGGCCGACCAGCTCTCGCGCGGTTTCGTCCTGGGCGCGACCGCGGGCCGTACGACCCTGACCGGTGAGGGGCTGCAGCACGCCGACGGGCACTCGCAGCTGCTGGCCTCCACCAACCCGGCGTGCGTCGCGTACGACCCGGCCTACGCCTACGAGATCGCCCACATCGTCCAGGACGGCCTGCGCCGGATGTACGGCGGCGACAGCGAGCACCCGCACGGCGAGGACGTCTTCTACTACCTCACCGTCTACAACGAGCCCATCCAGCACCCGGCCGAGCCGGCCGACGTGGACGTCGAGGGCATCCTCAAGGGCCTCCACCGGATCTCGGCGGGCACGGCCGGTGCCGTCGCGGTGCAGATCATGGCGTCCGGTGTCGCGGTGCCGTGGGCCCTGGAGGCGCAGCGCATCCTCGCCGAGGACTGGAACGTCCGGGCCGACGTCTGGTCGGCGACGTCGTGGAACGAGCTGCGCCGCGAGGCCGTCGCCGTGGAGGAGCACAACCTGCTGCACCCGGAGGAGGAGCAGCGGGTGCCGTGGGTGACGCAGAAGCTGAGCGGGGCCGAGGGTCCGTTCGTGGCCGTGTCCGACTGGATGCGGTCGGTCCCGGACCAGATCGCCCGGTGGGTGCCCGGGACGTACCAGTCGCTGGGCGCGGACGGCTTCGGCTTCGCCGACACCCGGGGCGCGGCCCGCCGCTTCTTCCACATCGACGCCCCGTCGATCGTGGTGGCGGTGCTGACCGAGCTGGCCCGGGAGGGCAAGGTCGACCGGTCGGCGCTGAAGCAGGCGATCGACCGTTACCGGCTGCTGGACGTCTCGGCGGCGGACCCGGGGGCCGCGGGCGGCGACGCGTAGCCAGGGGCCGGGCGGCCAGGGACGGTCGCGCGAACGGCCGAGGGCGGCGGAGCAGGGGGCTCCGCCGCCCTCGCGGCTTCCCTACGATGCGGGCATGGAGCGACGAGCGGCGCAGCTGCGGTGGGAACGGCACACCCAACGGCCCCTGCTGGCACTGGCCGTGGCCTTCGCCCTCGCGTACGCCGTGCCCATCGTGGACGGTTCGGCGGGTCGCACCGTGACGTCGCTGTGCACGGTGGTGGAGTGGACGGTGTGGGGCGCCTTCGCCGTCGACTACCTGATGCGGCTGGCGCTCACCCCGCGGCGCCGGGACTTCGTCCGGACGCACTGGCCCGACCTGTGCGCGGTGGTGCTGCCGGTGCTGCAGCCGCTGAGGCTGCTGCGGCTGGTGTCCACACTGCTGCTGGTGGGGCGGCGGGCTCGGATGGCTCCGCAGATCCGGCTGACCACCTATGTGGTGGGCTCGGTGATCGGGCTGCTGATGTTCGGCTCGCTGGCCGTGCTCTCGGTGGAGCGGGACTCGCCGAACGGGAACATCCGGACGCTGGGTGACGCGGTGTGGTGGTCGTTCACGACCATGACGACGGTGGGGTACGGGGACCACGCCCCGACGACCGGGCTCGGGCGGATGATCGCGGTCGGGCTGATGCTCTCGGGGATCGCGCTGCTCGGTGTCGTCACCGCGAACATCGCCGCCTGGTTCATCTCCCGGTTCGAGAAGGACGACGTGGAGGAGCGGCGGCAGACCGAGGCGATCGCCGCGCTGGCCGAGGAGGTCCGGCTGCTGCGGGCCGAGGTCGCCCGGCTGGCGGCGGAGCGGCAGGAACAGCCGCGCTGAACGGCGGACACGCGGCGGCCCGCGGTGCGGCGGCCGTGCCGCCGTCGGCCCGCGGGCCGGTCGGTCCGTCCGGTCCGTCCGGTCGGGTTCCGTTCGGTCCGGTCAGAGCAGTCCGTGTCCCCAAGTGGCCGCGCCCGCCAGGGCGATGATGGCCAGGAGGGTGTCGATGGCGCCCAGCACCAGGGCCACCAGGGCCGGGATGCCGTGGTCGGAGGACCATTTGCGGCCCATCGACTGCCAGCCGCAGAACATCGCGACCGGGCCCAGGACGATGCCCAGTGCGAAGAAGCCGGCCACGGCGCAGATCGTGCCGATGATGCCGAGCGTCGCACGGTCCGGCCCGGTCCGTTGCCATGTCCGGCCTCGTGACCGGGGGTACCCGCGCGTTCCGTGCCCGAAGCCTGCCATCATCAACTCCCTGATCGTCGTGGACAGTTCGGCTTCACAGGGCGGGTACCCCGGATGGGCGCGGGCAGACCTGCGCGCGCTGCCCCCCTCCAGCAGCGCGCGCCGCGGCCCGTGTCCTCCCATGTCTTGCGGAGGACTTGACCCACTGTGACCTGCGGCGCGCGCCGGGAGCGAGGGATCTTCGGCGCCGTCACCCTGATAGGCGAATCCACCGACCGGGACCGGGCGGTCCCGGATCAGATGTGACCGACGCCCGCGCCCGCCTCCGCGTTCTCGCCGCGCTTGGTGAGCAGCGCGACGAGGACGGCCACCGCCGCCACGCCCGCCGCGACCAGGGAGGCGAGGCTCATGCCGGAGATGAAGGTGTCGTGGGCGACGGCGGTGATCTTCGCGACGATCGGCTCCGGGGTGCCCTTGGCGACCGGGGCCACGCCGACCTGGACGGCCTCGGAGGCCTGGTCCAGCTGCCGGGGGTCGAGCTTCGGCAGTCCGGCGCCGGTCCAATTGCCCTGCAGGTCGCTGTCGACCTTGGAGGCCATCACGGCACCCAGCACCGCGGTGCCGAGGCTGCCGCCGATCTGCATGGCCGCCTGCTGGAGGCCGCCCGCCACGCCGGACAGCTCCATGGGCGCGTTGCCGACGATGACCTCGGTGGCGCCGACCATGACCGGCGCGAGGCCGAGGCCGAGGAGGGCGAACCAGACGGACATCGCGCCGCTGCCGGTGTCGGCCTTGAGCGTCGACATGCCGTACATGGCGATCGCGGTCGCGGCCATGCCGCCGGCCAGCGGGATGCGCGGGCCGAGCTTGGTGATCGCGGCGCCGGCGAGCGGCGAGCCGACGATCATCATGCCGGTGAGGGGCAGCAGGTGCAGACCGGCGTCGATGGGGCTCATGCCGTGCACGTTCTGGAGGTAGAACGTCACGAAGAACAGGCCGCCCATGAAGGCGATCGCCATCAGGACCATGAGGACGACACCCGCGGACAGCGGGACCGAGCGGAACATGCCCAGCGGGATCAGCGGTTCGGCGACCTTCGTCTCCCAGACGGCGAAGAGCGCGAACAGCAGCGCCGAGGCACCGATGAACAGCCAGGTCTTGCCGTCCCCCCAGCCCCAGGCCGGGGCCTTGATGAGCGCCCACACCAGGCAGAACATCGCGCCGGAGAGCAGGACGATGCCGGGCAGGTCGAAGGAGCGCGGCGCGTTGTGGGCTCGGTGGTCCAGCAGGATCAGCAGGCCGAGGACGAGGGCGACGAGGCCCACCGGCACGTTGACGAAGAACACCGACTGCCAGTTGACGTGCTCGACCAGCACACCGCCGAGGATCGGGCCGCCCGCGGTGGAGGCGCCGATCACCATGCCCCAGATACCGATCGCCATGTTGAGCTTCTCGGCCGGGAAGGTCGCCCGCAGCAGACCGAGCGCGGCCGGCATCAGCAGCGCGCCGAAGAGGCCCTGGAAGACACGGAAGGTGACGACCGCGGCGATGCTGTGCGACAGGCCGATGGCGCCCGAGGCGGCGGCGAAGCCGGTGACGCCGATCAGGAAGGTCTGCCGGTGGCCGAAGCGGTCACCGAGCTTGCCCGCGGTGATCAGGGAGACCGCGAGGGCGAGGAAGTAGGCGTTGGTGATCCACTGCACGTCCGAGAAGCTCGCGTGCAGGTCCTTCGCGATGGCCGGGTTGGCGATCGCCACGATGGTGCCGTCGAGGGCCACCATCATGACCCCGACGGCGACGGTGATGAGGGTGAGCCACGGATGCCCGCGCAGCCCCGTGGCCGGGGTCGGCTCCGACGGGGCGGACGCCGCCTTGTCCCCCGGCCCCGTGGTGTCGACGGTGGTCTGACTAGTCATGTAATGAGGCTAGTGACAGTCGCTGACAATTGACAAACCATTTCACAAGTCGGTAACTGACACCTATGGAAACTCTGCGTGAGCGCAAGAAGCAGCGCACCCGTGACGCGCTGGTGCGCTCCGCGCTCGAACTGTTCACGACCCAGGGCTACGAGCGCACGACCGTCGACGAGATCGCCGGGGCCGTCGAGGTCTCACAGCGCACCTTCTTCCGCTACTTCGCCGGGAAGGAGGAGGTGGCCTTCGCCGTGCAGGAGATGACCGAGGCGCACTTCGTGGCGGCGGTACGGGCGCGACCCGCGCACGAGGCGCCCATGGAGGCGCTGCGGCAGGCGGTGCTCGACGGCTGGGACGCGATCCGGGAGACCGTCGAGTCGGCGGTGCCGGTCGAGCTGTACCTGCGCATGTACCGGACGATCGAGTCGACGCCCGCGCTGCTCGCCGCCCATCTGCGGCGCTCGGCCGCCACCGAGGAGACCATCGCCCGGCTGCTGGCCGAGCGCGAGGGTGTCGACGTAGACACCGACCCGCGGCCACGGCTCGCGGTGGCCGTCTTCGGCGGGGTGATACGGGTCACCGAGCGACAGTGGAGCACGGGCGACGACTTCAGTCTGCTGGCGATGCGTCAACTCACCGCGAGCCACCTGGATCAGGTGGGATCGGCACTCATCGGGAACTGGCGCGTCACATGAGGACGTTCCGAGATCGTTCGACGCTTGCCGAAACGTGATACCTGTCACTCGGTTACCGCGAGACCCTCTCGTTCTCCTAGTGTGTCCTCCCAGTGACTTCCTTCGACACCTCCCCGCAACTCAGCGTCTGGCGCGCACTGCTCGCCCTGGGCGTGGTGTTCGTGATGCTCGCCACGACCGGCTGGACCGCACTGCACAGCCACCGTGAGGCGAGCGCGCTGCAGGCCTCGCTCGACAAGTGGCGGCACGGCCACGTCCACGGCCGCCACCTGCCGGACCCCGCCTCCGCCCCGGCGCGGCTCACCCGCTTCTTCGCAGCGCTGAGCCCGCACGAGCGCGACCGTATCGCCCACCGCTACCCCCTGGCGGTCGGCAACATGAACGGCGCGCCGGTCTCGCTGCGCTACCGCGCCAACCACATCGCGCTGGGGCAGGCCCGCAAGGTCGAGAAGAAGCGGATGCACGACAGCCGGCTGAGCACGGCCGGCCAGCAGGAAGCCGGCCGGCGCATGCACCGCTACGAGGCGCTGATGAGCCGCGGCCGCCACATCCTCGCCTTCGACCCCGCCGGCTCGGGCCGGGTCGCCGAGGTGTTCGGCAGCCTCGACCGGGCCGACCGGATCTCGGTCGTCGTCCCCGGTGTCGCCACCGACCTGCTCACCTTCCAGAAGACGAACCGCCCCTACACCGCCGCCTTCGGCATGTCCAAGGCGCTGTACGCGGCCGAGCGGGCCCAGCGCCCCTCGACGCGCACGGCCGTGATCGCCTGGGCCGACTACACCGCGCCGGACGGCCTCGGGGTGGACGCGGCGACCGGTCTGCGCGCCGAGGAGGGCGCCGTACGGCTGAACGCGCTGCTGCGCGCGCTGCCGGGGCGGGCGCCGGTGTCGATGTTCTGCCACAGCTACGGCTCGGTGGTCTGCGGGGTCGCCGCGCACGGCATGCCCCGCCGGGTGACCGACCTGGCGGTGGCCGCGAGCCCCGGCATGCGCGTCACCCGGGCCTCCCACCTGGGCACCTCGGCCCGGGTGTGGTCGATGCGGGACGCCACCGACTGGGTGCAGGACGTGCCGTACCTGGAGCTCGGCGGTCTCGGGCACGGGGCCGACCCGGTGTCCTCGGCGTTCGGGGCGCGGGTGCTGTCGGCCCGGGAGGCACAGGGCCACGCCGGCTATTTCCAGCCGGGCACGGACAGTCTGCGCAACCTCGCCCTGGTGGGGGTGGGCGCTTTCGACGAGGTGACGTGCGCCCGTGGGAACGACGCCTGCCGGGCCGGTCTGCCCGGCACGAACACGGCCGGACGCGCGTAGAAACAGCAGGAAGTGCGGTCTGCGCGGGTGGCGACGGAGGAGCACGTGCCGCATACGATGAGCCGCATGGGTGACGTACTGGCGGGTTTTCATGCCGTCTGGGAGTTCGAGTCCGACTCCGTGCTCATCCGCTACGAACGGGGGATCCGGACACCGAAGCTGTTCCAGGCGCTCGGCGAGCGGCGGATCCCGCTCTCCGCGCTGGAAGAGGTGACGCTCACCTCGGGGCGGCGCGGCACGGTGGCGCTGCGGCTGCGGCCGCGCCCCGGTGCCGACCCGCTGATGGAGGCGGCCGCCGGACAGCTGCCCGAGGGGTCCGACCCGTACCGGCTGGTGCTGCCGGCGGAGCGGGAGACCCTCGCGGAGTACTACGCCGACGAGCTGAAGGCGCTGCTGACCGAGGCCGCGTCCGGGCCGGCCGACCGCTACCTGGTGGCCGCGCCCGAGGGGCCGATGCACTTCAAGGCGTACGACGGCAAGGCGTCCTTCGACGGGACGACCGTGCGGTTCCGGTGGTCCTGGACCGGGGCGTCCTCGGCGAAGTGGAAGGCCGGGGACCGGAGTTACCCGGTCGACGGGCTCAGCGGGGTGGAGTGGCGGTCGCCGGAGGTCTTCGAGGGGCATCTCAGGCTGCTGCCGCGCGAGGCCGGCGGCCCCGCCGGTCCCGTGCAGCCCGACCAGGACCCGGCCGCCGTGGTCTTCGGTCTCGGCTACGGGCCGGTGCACGAGTCGCTGCCGTTCGCGGCGGCCGTCCTGGCCGCGGTACGGAACCGGGGGCCGGCACCGGCGGCGGTGCCCACCCCCGCGCGACGGGATCCCGCGGACATCGCCGAGCGCATCCGGCACCTGGGAGAGCTGCACGAAGCGGGTCTGCTCACGGACGAGGAGTTCTCCGCCAAGAAGGCGGAGCTGCTGGCCGAGCTCTAGGTGCCGAAGGGGAGCGGGCGAGCCCGTCGGCCCCCCCTCACCTCTCCCGCGCGTAGAAGCTGATCTTGCGGTCCAGCACCGCGAGCGTGTCGTGCAGCTCCGCGATCCGCGCCACCACGTCGCGGCGGGTGGACTCCAGCAGGTCCTGCCGTTCCGGGTAGGTGCCGTCGCCCTCGCGCACCAGCTCCGCGTACCGCACCATGTCCGCCACCGGCATGCCGGTCAGACGCAGCTTGGTCACGAAGTCCAGCCAGTCCAGGTCGCGGTTGCTGTAGCGGCGCTGGCCGGTGTGCGAGCGGTCGACGTGCGGCATCAGGCCGATCCGCTCGTACCAGCGGAGCGTGTGGGCGGTCAGGCCGGTGAAGGCGACGACCTCGCTGATCGTGTAGCGGTCCTGGCCGTCGGCGCGCGGGTGGCGCCGGGGCGGGGCGGAGCAGATGTCGGCGGGGCTGGTGCGCGCGGTGTCCACGGGCGGGGTCTGCATCACCGTCATGCCCCCACGCTATGGCCTTCGAGTGCACTCCAAGCAAGCGGATACCGGTAAGAAATCCCGGGACGCGGCGCGTGGGCGTTGGTTAGCGTGCGGTCATGACTCTCGTACGCCGGGCGGGGCCCGAGGACGCCGCGGAAGTGCTGCGACTGCGCCAGGTCATGATCGACTCCCTGTTCGGCGGGGACGGGGACGGGGGCGGTCCGACCGGCTGGCAGGCCGAGTCCCTGCCGACGCTGCGCGCCAGACTCGGTGACGGGGACGGGGACTTCGCGGCGTTCGTGGTGGAGCACCCGGAACGGCCCGGGGCGCTGGCCGCGCTCGTGGCGGGGACGGTGGAGTACCGCATCGGCAAGGCGGGCAATCCGCACGGCCGGGTGGGGCACGTCTTCAGTGTGGCGACCGACCCCGACGCGCGGCGCCGTGGCTACGCGCGGGCGTGCATGGAGGGCCTGCTGGACTGGTTCCGGGCGCGCGGGGCCGGGCACGTGCTGCTGAACGCCTCCCCCGAGGCGGAGCCGCTGTACTCCTCCCTCGGGTTCACCCGTGACCCCGACCCCTCGATGCGGCTGCTCCTGTGAGCCGGCACTAGGCTCGCCGGCATGTCGTTGCAGAGTCTGGCGCTGATCGAGAACTGGCCCGTCCCCACCGCCGCCGCGGGTGTGGTCCGGGCGGACGGGACCGTGCTCGGGACGCACGGGCCGGCCGGGCACCGCTTCCCGCTGGCCTCGGTGACCAAGCCGCTCGCCGCGTACGCGGCGCTCGTCGCGTACGAGGAGGGTGCCGTCGAGCTGGACGAGCCGGCCGGGCCGCCCGGGTCGACCGTCCGGCACCTGCTCGCCCACACCTCCGGGCTGGCCTTCGACGAGCACCGGGTGATGGCCCCGCCCGGGGAGCGGCGACTGTACTCCAACGCCGGGTTCGAGCAGCTCGGGGACCACATCGCCAAGGCGACGGACATCCCGTTCGCCGAGTACCTGCGGCAGGCGGTGCTGGCGCCGCTGGGGATGACCGCGACCTCGCTGGAGGGCTCGCCCGCGAAGGACGGCGTCTCGACGGTGGAGGACCTGCTGCGGTTCGCGGCGGAGGTGCAGGCGCCGCGGCTGCTGGACCCGCGGACGGTGGCCGAGGCGATGAGCACGCAGTACCCGGGGACCAAGGGGGTGCTGCCGGGCTACGGGCACCAGAACCCCAACGACTGGGGGCTGGGCTTCGAGATCCGGGACGGCAAGTCGCCGCACTGGACGGGCGGTTCGTCCTCGCCCCGGACCTTCGGGCACTTCGGCCAGTCCGGTACGTTCCTGTGGATCGACCCGGACGCGGGGCTGGCCGCGGTCGCCCTGACGGACCGGGCGTTCGGGCCCTGGGCGACCGAGGCGTGGCCGGCGTTCACGGACGCCGTGCTGGCCTCGGCGCGGGGCTGACCCGGGCGGCGGTGCCGGCCGCCACGGCCCGGCCGGTCACCGGCGTCGGGCCGGCCGCCGGGGTCAGGCCGTCATCTCCCACAACAGCAGTTCCGCCGCCGTCACGCCCACCGCGGCCAGGCCCCGCTCCCCGGTGATCCGCGCCGAGTCCCCGGGGCCGAGCCGCTCCTCGCCGAGGACGGCCTCCCCGCGCACCACGTGCGCGTACAGCAGCGCCGCGTCCGGCACCGCGGTCCGCTCGCCCGGGGCCAGCCGCCGCACGTGCAGCATCGCCCCGGCGGCCGGGACGGCGTACGGGGTGGAGTCCGCGATGCCCCGGACCACGTCGTACGACGGCTCCCCGCCCGGTGCCAGCGGCGCGAGCCACATCTGGACGAAGGTCAGCGGGCGGTCGGAGTCGTTGCGCTCCACGTGCCGGACGCCCGCGGCGGCGCTGAGGTGCTGGACGTCGCCGGGCCCGACCCTGCTCGCGCGGCCGGTGGAGTCGCGGTGGGTCAGCTCGCCCTCGACCACCCAGGTCACGATCTCCGTGTGGCTGTGCGGGTGCTCGTCGAAGCCGGCGCCGGGCGCCAGCCGCTCCTCGTTGCAGGCGATCACCGCCCCGAAGCGCAGGTTGCCGGGGTCGTAGTGCGGGCCGAAGGAGAAGGCGTGGCGGGTCTCGATCCCGTCCTTCGGATCCCCTCCGCGATAGCGCTCCGCGGCGCGCCGTACGTCCATCACGGGCACCACCGTAGACGGCGCCGGGGACCGCCGCCGGTCCCCCCGTGCATCCCGCCCGCGACCCCGGCGGCGCACGCTCCCGTCCGGATAAGGCAGTCTTGTCCCCGTGCCCGAACCCGTAACCCGTCACAGCGACCCCGCAGCACGGCCCGCCCATCCGCACTCGGCGACCCTGAAGCGGCTGGAGAAGTCGTCCGGGAGCCTCGCCGCGCAGGCCATCGCGCGCATGGACGAGACGCTCTCGTGGTACCGGGCCATGCCCCCGGAGAACCGTTCCTGGATCGGGCTCGTGGCCCAGGCGGGCATCGCGGCCTTCACCGAGTGGTTCCGGCACCCCGACGCGCCCCAGGCGATCTCCACGGACGTCTTCGGGACGGCGCCCCGCGAGCTCACCCGGGCCATCACGCTGCGGCAGACCGTCGAGATGGTGCGGACCACCATCGAGGTGATGGAGTCCGCCATCGACGAGGTCGCGGCCCCGGGCGACGAGAGGGTGCTGCGCGAGGCGCTGCTCGTCTACGCGCGGGAGATCGCCTTCGCCACCGCCCAGGTGTACGCGCAGGCCGCCGAGGCACGCGGTGCCTGGGACGCGCGCCTGGAGTCGCTGGTCGTCAACGCCGTGCTCAGCGGGGAGGCCGACGAGGGCGCCGTGAGCCGGGCCGCCGCGCTCGGCTGGAACTCCCCGGAGCACGTGTGCGTGGTGCTCGGGACCGCGCCCGACGGGGACAGCGAGCTGACCGTCGAGGCCATCAGGCGGGCCGCCCGGCACGCCAAGCTCCAGGTGCTCACCGGGGTGCTCGGGGACCGGCTCGTCGTCATCGCGGGCGGCAACCCCAACCCGCTCGCCGTGGCCAGGTCGCTGATCGGGCCGTACGCCGCCGGGCCGGTGGTCGCCGGGCCCGTCGTGCCCGACCTGCTGGCCGCCACCCGCTCCGCGCAGGCCGCGGCGGCCGGGCTGAAGGCGTGCTCCGCCTGGCAGGACGCCCCGCGCCCGGTACTGGCGGACGATCTGCTGCCGGAGCGCGCCATCGCGGGCGATCCGAGCGCCCGCGAGCAGTTGGTGGAGGAGATCTACAGACCGCTGGAGGAGGCGGGCTCGGCGCTCCTGGAAACCCTGAGTGTCTACCTGGAGCAGGCGAGCAGCCTGGAGGGCGCGGCCAGGATGCTCTTCGTTCACCCGAACACCGTGCGCTACCGGCTCCGACGTGTGACAGACGTCACCGGCTGGTCGCCTTCGGATGTACGATCCGCGTTCACACTGCGGATCGCGCTGATCCTGGGGCGTCTGGCTGATGGAGACGCCCAACCCTAGGCTTTTGTCGGGGGCCCACAAAAGCCCCCCGTGTTCTTCGTCCCTGTCCCCACGGGCGGCCGTGGCCGTCCCCAAGAGAGAGTGTGAGAGTGCTCGTACTCGTCGCTCCCGGCCAGGGCGCCCAGACGCCCGGCTTCCTGACTCCCTGGCTCGACCTCCCCGGTGCCTCGGACCGCGTCGCCGCGTGGTCGGAGGCCATCGGTCTGGACCTGGTCCACTACGGCACCCGGGCCGACGCGGACGCCATCCGCGACACCGCGGTGGCCCAGCCGCTGCTGGTCGCCGCCGGCATCCTGTCCGCCGCGGCACTCGGTGACATCTCCGAGCTCGCCCCGGGCGCGGTCGCCGGTCACAGCGTCGGTGAGATCACCGCCGCCGCCTTCGCGGGCGTCCTCGACGACGCCGCCGCGCTGCGTCTGGTGCGCACCCGGGGTCTGGCCATGGCCGACGCCGCCGCCATCACCGAGACCGGCATGTCGGCGCTGCTCGGCGGCGACCCGGACGTCTCCGTCGCGCACCTGGAGAAACTGGGCCTGACCCCGGCGAACATCAACGGCGCGGGCCAGATCGTCGCCGCCGGCACGCTGGAGCAGCTCGCCGCGCTGAACGAGGACATGCCCGAGGGCGTCCGCAAGGTCGTCGCGCTCAAGGTCGCCGGCGCCTTCCACACCCGGCACATGGCTCCCGCCGTCGAGACGCTGGCCGGGGCGGCCGCGGCGCTGTCGCCCGCCGACCCGAAGGTCACCTACGTCTCCAACAAGGACGGCCGGACCGTCGAGACCGGCGCCGAGGTGCTGGAGCGCCTGGTCGGCCAGGTGGCCAACCCGGTGCGCTGGGACCTGTGCATGGAGACGTTCAAGGCGCTGGGCGTCACCGCGCTCATCGAGGTGTGCCCGGGCGGCACGCTGACCGGCCTGGCCAAGCGGGCCCTGCCCGGTGTCAGGACGCTCGCCCTGAAGACCCCCGACGATCTCGACGCGGCCCGTGCGCTCATCGCCGAGCACGCCGACGCTGACGCCTAAGGAGCCGTACCGACCATGGCGAAGATCAAGCCCAGCAAGGGCGCCCCGTACGCACGCATCCTCGGCGTCGGCGGCTACCGCCCGACCCGGGTGGTGCCCAACGAGGTGATCCTGGAGAAGATCGACTCGTCCGACGAGTGGATCCGCTCGCGCTCCGGCATCGAGACCCGGCACTGGGCGGGCCCCGAGGAGACGGTCGCCGCGATGTCCCTCGAGGCCGCCGGCAAGGCGATCGCGGACGCCGGCATCACCGCCGAGCAGATCGGGGCCGTGGTCGTCTCCACCGTCTCGCACTTCACGCAGACGCCGGCCGTCGCCACCGAGATCGCCGACAAGCTGGGCACCGACAGGGCCGCCGCCTTCGACATCTCGGCCGGCTGCGCGGGCTTCGGCTACGGCCTCACCCTCGCAAAGGGCATGGTGGTCGAGGGCTCCGCCGAGTACGTGCTGGTCATCGGCGTGGAGCGGCTCAGCGACCTGACCGACCTGGAAGACCGGGCCACGGCCTTCCTGTTCGGCGACGGCGCCGGCGCGGTCGTGGTCGGCCCCTCCAAGGAGCCCGCGATCGGCCCGACCGTCTGGGGCTCCGAGGGCGACAAGTCCGGGACCATCAAGCAGACCGTCACGTGGGACCGGTTCTTCCCCAACGCCCGGCTCAGCGCGGGCGCGCAGACCCCCGCGGACCTGCCCGTCGACACCGAGGGCAACATCAAGTTCCCTGCGATCACGCAGGAGGGCCAGGCGGTGTTCCGCTGGGCCGTGTTCGAGATGGCGAAGGTCGCCCAGCAGGCGCTGGACGCGGCCGGAATCACCGCGGACGAACTGGACGTCTTCATCCCGCACCAGGCCAACGTGCGGATCATCGACTCGATGGTGAAGACGCTGAAACTGCCGGAGCACGTCATGGTCGCCCGTGACATCCGCACCACCGGCAACACGTCGGCCGCCTCGATCCCGCTCGCGATGGAGCGGCTCCTGGCGACCGGCGAGGCGAAGAGCGGCGACACCGCGCTCGTCATCGGATTCGGGGCGGGTCTCGTCTACGCCGCCACGGTCGTTACCCTCCCCTAGGCACTCCGTGCCGGATCTCACGGTCCGGCAGGGGACAACTGCCACAAACCGTCTGGAACATCGAAGAAGGAGCGCCTGACATGGCCGCCACTCAGGAAGAGATCGTCGCCGGTCTCGCCGAGATCGTGAACGAGATCGCCGGGATCCCCACCGAGGACGTCCAGCTGGACAAGTCCTTCACCGACGACCTGGACGTCGACTCGCTGTCCATGGTCGAGGTCGTCGTCGCCGCCGAGGAGCGCTTCGACGTGAAGATCCCGGACGAGGACGTCAAGAACCTCAAGACCGTTGGTGACGCCACCAGCTACATCCTCAAGCACCAGGCCTGAGTCACCCCTCAGACCGCAGGCTGCTAGGCCCCGCCACCCGGCGGTGGCGCCGTAGATTCCCGCATCCGTTGGAGAAAGAATTCCCGTGAGCCCGACCAATCGCACCGTGGTCGTCACCGGTATCGGCGCAACCACACCGCTGGGTGGCGACGTAGCCTCGACCTGGGAGGCCCTCGTCGCCGGCCGGTCCGGCGTCAGCCTCCTGGAGCAGGAGTGGGCGGCACAGCTGCCGGTCCGCATCGCCGCGCAGATCGCCGTCGAGCCGGGGGAGGTCATCCCCCGCCCGCAGGCCCGCAAGCTGGACCGGTCCGCGCAGTTCGCGCTGATCGCCGCTCAGGAGGCATGGAAAGACGCCGGTTTCACCGCCAAGGCCGGTGAAGACGCGTCCGTGAACCCCGACCGTCTCGGTGCGGTCATCGCCTCCGGCATCGGCGGTGTGACGACGCTCCTGGACCAGTACGACGTTCTCAAGGAGAAGGGCGTACGCCGCGTCTCCCCGCACACCGTGCCGATGCTGATGCCCAACTCCCCGGCGGCCAACGTCGGGATCGAGCTGGGTGCCCGCGCCGGTGTGCACACCCCCGTCTCGGCCTGCGCCTCCGGCGCCGAGGCCATCGGGTACGCGATCGAGATGATCCGCACCGGGCGTGCGGACGTGGTCGTGGCCGGTGGCACCGAGGCCGCCATCCACCCGCTGCCGATCGCCGCGTTCGGCAACATGATGGCGATGTCCAAGAACAACGACGACCCGCAGGGCGCCTCCCGCCCCTACGACTCGGGCCGTGACGGCTTCGTGCTCGGCGAGGGCGCCGGTGTGATCGTCCTGGAGTCCGAGGAGCACGCGAAGGCCCGCGGCGCCCGGATCTACGCGGAGGCGGTCGGCCAGGGCATCTCCGCCGACAGCCACCACATCACGCAGCCCGAGCCCTCCGGCAACGGCATCGCGCACGCGCTGCAGAACCTGCTCGACAACACCGACCTGAAGCCGGCCGAGATCGTGCACGTGAACGCGCACGCCACCTCGACGCCGCAGGGCGACGTCGCGGAGATCAAGGCGCTGCGCAAGGTGTTCGGCGACGACGTCGACCACATGGCCATCTCGGCGACCAAGTCGATGACCGGTCACCTGCTCGGTGGTGCCGGCGGCATCGAGACCGTCGCGTCGATCCTGGCGCTGGTCAACCGCACGGCTCCGCCGACCATCAACGTGCGCGAGCTGGACGCCGAGGTCAACGCCGACGTGGTCGTCGGCGAGCCCCGGTCGCTGCCCGAGGGCCGGATCGCCGCGCTGAACGACTCGTTCGGCTTCGGCGGCCACAACGTGGTGCTGGCGTTCCGCACCATCTGAGCCCATGAGGAAGGGCCCCCACCGTCCGGTGGGGGCCCTTTCCCGTCTCTGTCCCGTCTCTGTCCCGGCCCGGTCCCGGACGTCTCAGACGACCTGGTGCAGCCAGCGCACCGGGGCGCCCTCCCCCGCGTAGCGGAACGGCTCCAGCTCGTCGTCCCAGGGCTTGCCCAGGAGTCTGGACAGCTCGGCCTCCAGGTCGGTCTCCTCGCGCCGGCTGCGCTGCAGGGCGGCGCGCAGGCGGTCCTCGGGGATCAGGATGTCACCGTGGATGCCGGTGACGGCGTGGAAGATGCCCAGGTCGGGGGTGCAGCTGTAGCGCTCCCCCTCGGCGGTGGCGCAGGGCTCGGCGGTCACCTCGAAGCGCAGCAGGTGCCAGCCGCGCAGCGCCGAGGCGAGCTTGGAGGCCGTGCCGGCCTGGCCCTGCCAGGAGAACTCCGAGCGCCAGGTGCCGGGAGCGGCGGGCTGCCGGATCCAGTCCAGGCTGACGCGTGTGCCGAGCACTCCGGCCACGGCCCACTCGACGTGCGGACACAGCGCGCGCGGCGCGGAGTGCACGTACAGAACTCCACGTGTCGTCACCGGAACCTCCGGGCAGAGCGGGACATCTTGCGGACTGGCGGGGCGGCAGTGGCACGACGGCCGCGTTGATGGCGAGGCTACCTTGCGGGGGCGCAAGGAGTGTGACGTACCGTCGGTCCCGGTGCCGGGAAACTCCCGCCATTCACCCAGGGGGACGCTTGTACGGGGGTGCGCCGTTCCAGGGGCCGCGGCCGGGAACCCCCGCACGTTGTTATGGGAGTGAGCAGTACACCGTCGACCGAGGGGATCAGCAGGCATGCGGAAGCGTGGGCTCCGTGCGCGGGCCGCACTCGCCGTCGTGGTGACGGCGGTGCTGGCGACGGCCGGGTGTGACGCCTTCGGTGGCGGCGGCGCGGACGGCACGAAGGACCCCGGGGCCGGCGCCTCCCGCTCGGCGTCGAGACCCGCGCCGGTGTGGAACCGCAGCCCCGACTCGGTCGCGGCGGTCGGCGACTCCATCACCCGCGGTTTCGACGCCTGCGCGGTGCTCACCGACTGCCCGGAGGTGTCGTGGGCGACGGGCAGTGACGCCGGGGTCGACAGCCTGGCGGTGCGGCTGCTGGGCGCGGCGGGCGCGGCCGGGCACAGCTGGAACTACGCGGAGACCGGTGCCCGGATGTCCGACCTGCCGGGCCAGATGGCCCGGGCGGCGGCCAGGGGCCCGCAGCTGGTGACGGTGATGGTCGGGGCGAACGACGCGTGCCGTGCGTCGGCCTCCGCCATGACGTCGGTGGCCGACTTCCGCGCGGGGTTCGAGGAGTCGCTGGCCACCCTGCGCGCGACGCTGCCGAAGGCGCAGGTGTACGTGGCGAGCGTGCCGAACCTGAAGCGGCTGTGGTCCCAGGGGCGGACGAACCCGCTGGGCAAACAGGTGTGGAAGCTGGGCATCTGCCCGTCGATGCTGGGCGACGCCGACGACCTCACCCGGGCGGCCGTGGTGCGGCGGGACGCGGTGCAGCAGCGGGTGGAGGAGTACAACGAGGTGCTGAAGGACGTCTGCGGCAAGGACCGCCGCTGCCGCTTCGACCGGGGCGCCGTGTTCGACTACCGCTTCGGCACCGATCAGCTCAGCCACTGGGACTGGTTCCACCCCAGCCGGGACGGGCAGGCCCGACTCGCCGAGATCGCCTACCGCACGGTGACCGCGGTGAAGCCGTGACCTAGGGTTCCCACATGAGTGAACTCTTCGGCACATTTTCCGACGGCACCCCGGTGCACCGCTGGACGCTGGAGCGGTCGGGGGTGCGGGTGCGCGTGCTGTCGTACGGCGGGATCGTCCAGTCGGTCGAGGTCCCGGACCGGGACGGGGGCACGGCGGACGTGGTGCTGGGGTTCGCCGGGCTCGACGGCTACCTGGAGCACCCGGAGCCGTTCCTCGGGGCGCTGGTCGGCCGGTACGCCAACCGCATCGGGGGCGCCGGGTTCACCCTGGGGGGCGGTGTCTTCACTCTGACGGCGAACGACGGGCCCCACACGCTGCACGGCGGTGAGCGCGGGTTCGACAAGCGGGTGTGGGACGTCGAGCCGGTCGAGCACGGGGTGCGGCTGACCCGGGTGAGCCCGGACGGCGAGGAGGGGTTCCCGGGCCGCCTCGAGGTGGCGGCGACGTACACGCTCCAGGAGTCGGGCGCGCTGCGGATCGCCTACGAGGCCGTCACGGACGCCCCGACCGTCGTGAACCTCACCAACCACACGTACTGGAACCTGGCCGGTTCCGGCGACGCGAGCGGTCACGAGCTGCGGCTGGCCGCGTCCCGGTACACCCCGGTGGGGCCGGACCTGATCCCGGCCGGTGTCTCGCAGGACGTGACCGGCTCACGCTTCGACTTCCGCACGGCCCGCAAGGTGGGTTCCGGCTACGACCACAACATGGTGCTGGACAAGGGCGTGACGGGGGCGGCCGAGGAGGTCGCCGAGCTGCACGACCCGAGGTCGGGGCGGGTGCTCACGGTGGCCACCACCGAGCCGGGCCTGCAGCTCTACACCGGCGACCACCTGGGCGAGCCGTTCGCCCCGCACGACGGCATCGCCCTGGAGACCCAGCACTACCCGGACTCCCCCAACCGCCCGGACTTCCCGACCACCGAGCTGCGCCCGGGAGAGGTCTTCCGGTCCGAGACGGTGTACGGCTTCTCGGCGCGGTAGGCCGGGGCCGAGCCCCGGTCCGGGTGTCAGGTCCCGGACCGGGGCTGCTCGTGGGGGACTTGTCCCGGATCAGACGTTAATCGGCGCGGTCAGCCTGCGGTCCGTGATCGAGCGGCCCGCGGCGATCTCGTACGAACCCTTCACAATTACCCAGTCCTTCGCCGTCTCATCCCAGCTCTCGAAGGCGCGGCGGGGCAGTTCGACGCTCACCTCGACGCTCTCGCCGGGTCCGGCCTCGGCGGCCGCGAACCCGGCGAGGCGGCGTGCCGGGCGGCCGGTGCCGGGTTCCTGGGGGGCCAGGTAGAGCTGCACGACCTCGCGGCCCGGCCGGGTGCCGGTGTTGCGGAGGCGGACCCGCGCGGTGGTGCCGTCGACCTCCAGGGACTCGTAGGCCCAGTCGGTGTAGCCGAGGCCGTGCCCGAACGGGTAGGCGGGGGTGCGGCCGGCCTTCTCCCAGGCGGCGTGGCCGATGAACAGGTCCTCGGTGTAGGGCAGCGCGCCGTCCACGGGGACGACCCGGGTGACGGGGGCGTCGGCCAGGGACCCCCAGGTGGTGGGGAGCCGGCCGCCGGGCTCGTGCGCGCCGGTCAGGACGTCGGCGAGGGCGGCTCCGCCCTCCTGGCCGGGGAACCAGGTCAGCAGCACGGCGGCGACCTCCTCCCGCCAGGGCAGTTCGACCGGGGAGCCGGAGTTGACGATCACCACGGTGTTCGGGTTGGCGGCGGCGACGGCGCGGACCAGGTCGTCCTGGCGGCCGGGCAGCGCCAGGTCGGTGCGGTCGAAGCCCTCGGACTCGACGCGGTCGGTGGTGGCGACCATGACGACGGCCGTGTCGGCGCGGCGGGCGGCCGCGACGGCCTCGGCGATCAGCTCGTCGGGGTCGCGCGGCGGTCCGCAGTGGGCGAGGGCGAAGGCGACGGCCCTCAGGGGGAGGCCCTCGGGGTGGTGGACGACGTGGGTGAGGGAGACCTCGACGGTGCGGCCCGCCGTGAGTTCGGCCCGGGCGCGCGGCACGGGTGCGGCGAACAACGCCTCGAAGGGGCTGTCCGCATGGGGGCGCTGGACGTCGTCGTAGTGGGTCGTGCCGTCGACGGTCAGGGTGAACGCGCCCATGCCCCGGACGCCGAAGGTGTGCGGTCCGGACTCGCGGGGGGTGAAGGTGCCGGTCAGCTCGACGGTGTGGAGGGTGGCGTGGGTGACGCCGTCGGGCAGGTCGGTGCCCATCCACTGGATCAGCCCGCCCGGCGCCGAGGCGGTGCCGAGGATGTTCCCGGCGGCGTCGCGGCAGATCGCGCGGAAGGTGAATCCCCGCTCGGCGACGGCGAGTTCGGTGGCCGGGTCGGCGCCGACGGCGTACTCGAGCGCGCCCTCGGGGAGGGCGGCGGTGAGGCCGTCGAGCGGGGAGACGATCCGGGCCGGGAAGACGGTGGCGGAGCCGCCGCCGAGGATGCGGGCGTCGCGGGCGGCGGCGCCGATCAGGGCCACGGTGCCGGGCTTCAGCGGCAGGGCGCCGCGCTCGTTGCGCACGAGGACGAAGGAGCGGCGGGCGATCTCCCGGGCCAGGGCCTCGCCGTCGACGGCTGCGGGCGGTTCGCCGACCACCGGTTCGGCGCCGTCCAGGACTCCGACACGGGCCGCGAGGCGCAGCACCCGGCGCACGGCGGCGTCGACGGCGGCCTCGGTGACCCGGCCGTCCCGGACGGCCCGCGCGAGGGCCTCGCCGTACACCGTGCCGGGGCCGGGCATGGCGACGTCGAGGCCGCCTTCGAGGGCGCCCACGGTGTCGCGGGCGGCGGTCCAGTCGGAGACGTTGAAGCCGTCGAAGCCCCACTCGCCGCGCAGGACCTCCTCGACCAGGTGGCGGTGCTCGGTCATCGTGGTGCCGTTGACGGAGTTGTAGGCGGTCATGACGCCCCAGGGGCGGGCGCGTTCGACGATGGCCTCGAAGGGGGCCAGGTACAACTCGCGCAGGGCGCGTTCGGAGACCAGGTTGTCGACGGTGAAGCGGTCGGTCTCGGCGTCGTTGGCGACGAAGTGCTTGACGGTGGTGCCGACGCCGCCGGACTGGACGCCGGTGACGTAGCCGGCGCCGATCTCACCGGTCAGGTACGGGTCTTCGCTGTAGGCCTCGAAGTGGCGGCCGCCGAGCGGGGAGCGGTGCAGGTTGACGGTGGGCGCGAGCAGCACGTGCACGCCCTTGCGGCGGGCCTCCTGGGCGAGCAGCACGCCCGCGCGGCGGGCGAGTTCCGGGTCCCAGGAGGCGGCGAGCGCGGTGGGCGAGGGCAGGGCGACGGAGGGGTCGTCGGCGGTCCAGCGCACCCCCCGGACGCCGATCGGGCCGTCGGACATGACCAGGGAGCGCAGTCCGATCTCCGGCAGGGCGGGCAGGCTCCACATGTCCTGGCCTGCCAGGAGTCGCGCCTTGGCGTCGAGCCCGAGCCGTCCCAGCGCGGCCTCCACGGCCGCCTCGCGGGCCTCGTCGCCGTTCTCCCGGCGTGCCCGGCGTGCCTCGTCCTTCTCCGCCACGGTGGTACCTCCTCGCTGAAGTCCCTCTGGGTCCCTCACATCCTGCATCCGTCACCTGTGGAGCGGTAGGTTTCGTAACCCCGTCGTTACATCGCGCCGAGGGGGATGCCGTACGGTGACGTCATGAAGGCCAGGGTCAGGAGCGAGGAGCGGCGGGCGGAGATCGTCGGGGCGGCGCTCGCGGTGATCGCCGAGCGCGGTTACCGGGGGGCGAGCCTGAGCGCGGTGGCCGAGCGGGTCGGCCTCACCCAGCAGGGGCTGCTGCACCACTTCCCGACGAAGGAGGCCCTGCTGGTGGCGGTGCTCCAGGACCGGGACCGCTGGGACGCGCTGCCGGACACGCGGTGGCGGGTCGACCTGCTGGTTGCGCTGGTCGAGTACAACGCGATGCGCCCGGCCGTCGTCCAGACCTTCTCGGCGCTGCTCGGCGAGAGCGTGACGGAGGGGCATCCGGCGCGGTCCTACTTCACCGGGCGCTACGCGCAGGTACGCGAGAGCATCGCGGCCGCCCTGCGCGCCGAGTACGGGGACCGGCTGCCGAGCGGCCTCACGCCGGAGCGCACCGCCCCGCTGCTGGTCGCGGTGATGGACGGCCTGCAGTACCAGTGGCTGCTGGACCCGGAGGCGGTCGACATGCCGGGCGCGTTCCGGGACTTCCTGCGGCTGCTGGGCGAGCCGGTGGACTGACACCCGGCGTCCACCGTCGTCACACGTGGCAGTATCAGCGCCAGAACGGCACTTCCACCCCTGTGACGGAAGGACCCGAACTCCCTTGACCGCCTTACGCCTTCGGCTCGGCATGCTCGGGCTGGCCCTGCTGGCCGGCCTGTCCGCCCCCGGTGCCGCGCCCGCCGCCACGGCCGCCGCCACGGCGGCCCCCTCCCCCACCGCCGAGGAGCGGCGGCTCGACCGGGCCGTGCCCCAGGAGATCCTGCGCCGCTCCGGATTCGACGAGCCGGCCGCCCGGTTCGGCCGTGACCTCGCCCGCGCCCGCAGCTACCCGCAGGCCCGCCGCCTGGTCGGCCGGCAGGGTGCCGCGCTGTGGCGGCGCGCGGTGGACCGGGCGCAGGGGCGGGGGCCGGCGGGCGGCGACCTGGCGCGGGACGACGACCGGCCGCTGTACTGGGCCCGGCTCGGCATGACCCGGCAGGTGCGCACGTGGCAGCCGGGGTTCGCGCTCGGCGACGGTCAACGCGCGTCCCTGCTGGACCGGCTGGAACGCACCTCGCGCGGAGAGACCGACGTCCGGCTCCCCGGCAAGCCGCACCTCGGGCGGATCCTGCTCACCGGTTTCGACCCGTTCACGCTCGACCGCGACATCCGGATCTCCAACCCCTCGGGGGCGAGCGCGCTGGCGCTGGACGGCACGGTGATCGAGACGGCCCGCGGGCCGGCCCGGGTGGAGACCGTGGTGTTCCCGGTGCGCTGGGCGGACTTCGCCGAGGGCACGGTGGAGCGCACCCTGCGGCCGTACCTGTCCCGGGCCGACCTGTTCATGACGGTGAGCCAGGGCCGGGTCGGGCGCTTCGACGTCGAGCGCACCAACGGGGCCTGGCGGGGCGGCTTCCCCGACAACGACGACGTCGCGAGCACCGGGACCGTCCCGGTCGCCGACCCGGCCACGCAGCCCCAGTGGACGTCCACGACCCTGCCGTACGCGGCCGTCACGGCGGCGGACACCGGCCGGTTCCCGGTGTACGACCACACGGAGGTGACCGAGATCCCGGCGGGCGGCACGGCCCCCGTCGTACGGCCGGACGGGCCGACCCCCGGCTCGGCGGCCCGTGCGGGCGGCGGCGGGGACTACCTCTCCAACGAGATCGCCTACCGCGCGACCCTGCTCCGGGACCGCCTCGGTCTGCACGACACCCTGCCCGGCGGCCATCTGCACACACCCGTGCTGCAGTTCGGCGCCGGCGACACCGACCCGGCGACGGGCGCGGTCACCGACCCGGAGTTCGTCCGCAACCGGCTGGACATCATCGCCCAGGTGCGGTCGATCCTGACGGTGGCCGCGTCGGCCGCGCTCAGGAACTGACCGGCTCGCCGTCCTCGGCCGTCTCGTCCCGCGCGTTCTCCTCGCCCAGCAGTTCACGGGCGAGGAGGGTGGCGCCCGCGACCGCGCCGGGCATCAGGAACACCGCGACGAACGGGACCAGGAAGGCCAGGCCGAGCGGGGTGCCGAAGCCCCACACCAGGGTCTTGCGGGAGCGCAGCAGGGCGAGCCGGTCGCGGAGTTCGACGCCGCGGCGCTGCAGCGCGACGGAGGTCAGCTCCTCGGTGAGGAAGAAGCCGGTGACGAAGAAGCCGAGCACCGGCACGACCGTCTGGCCGACCACGGGCAGGAAGCCGAGGGCGAAGAGCAGGACGCCCCACACCAGGGCCCGGACCAGGATCCGCAGGCTGTCGCGGGCCGAGATCCACAGCTCGCGCCAGAGCGGGAGGCCCGACCGGGGCACCGTGCCGTCGGGCGAGACGTCCTCGTCCACCTTCTCCGACAGGTTCTCGTAGAAGGGCTGGCCGACGAGCAGGGTCACGGCCGTGAAGGTGAGCACGGCGAGCAGCAGGCCGAGGGCGAACAGGACGGCGGTGAGGAAACCGCGGAACAGTCCCTGCCAGGGGCTCGACCAGTCGTCGGCGAACGGGGTCGCCCAGGCCACCCCGTCCTCGCCCCAGACGCCGAGCGCGACGAGCGCCGCCGCGTACAGCACCAGGGTGATCAGACCGGGCAGCAGCCCGAACCCGTACTGCCTGCCGTGCCGGCCGACCCACCGCTGGCCCGCCAGGAGATGACCGAACCCCGCCCCGAGATCACGCATGGCGAAAACTTTACCGGCGGTGCTCAGGCGTCGAGCATCCGCCGCAGCAGATCGCGCAGGACCAGCCGCTCCTCGTCGGACAGGCCGGCCAGCGGCTCGCGGGCGAAGCGCAGGCCGTCGCGCAGTTCACGGGCGACGCCCCGGCCCTCGTCCGTGGCGGCGGCCACCTTCACCCGGCGGTCGCCCGGGTCGGGGCGGCGCTCGACCAGGCCGCGGGACTCCAGGCGGTCCACGATGCCGGTCACGTTGGACGGCTCGCACCTGAGCTTCTGGGCCAGCTTGCGCATCGGCAGCGGCTCCAGCGTCAGCAGGCCGAGCAGCTTCGCCTGGGCGCCGGTCAGGGAGTGCCCGGCGGCGGCCTCCTCGTAGTCCGCGTGGTACCGGGCCACCACCTCGGCGATGAGCTGGACGACCTCGATGGTCAGTTCGTCCGGACGGGTCGTGTGCGGTGTGGCCATGCCGTCAGGATACCCGCTTACTTGACAACATGAAATATTCACGTGCACGGTTGTTTCAGGTACTGAAGTAAATCGGAAAGGTCCCGTCATGATCAACCGCGAGTGGCACCTGCAGAGCCGTCCCGTCGGCTGGCCGAAGCCCGAGGACTTCGCCCTGGTGGAGGCGCCCGTGCCGACCCCCGGCGAGGGCCAGATCCTGGTACGCAACGCGTACGTCTCGGTGGACCCGTACATGCGCGGCCGGATGTCCGCCGCGAAGTCGTACGCCGCCCCCTACGAGCTGGGCAAGGTCATGCAGGGCGGTGCGGTGGGCGAGGTCGTCGCCTCGAACGCCGAGGGCTTCTCCGTCGGCGACCACGTCCTGCACTTCTTCGGCTGGCGCGAGTACGCGGCCCTGGACGCGCAGCACGCCGTCAAGGTCGACGCCTCGGCCGCTCCCCTGTCGACCTACCTCGGCGTCCTCGGCATGACCGGCCTGACCGCCTACGCCGGGCTGCTGCGCACCGCCTCCTTCAAGGAGGGCGACGTCGTGTTCGTCTCCGGCGCCGCGGGTGCCGTGGGCAGCCAGGTCGGGCAGATCGCCAAGCTGAAGGGCGCCTCCCGGGTCATCGGCTCGGCCGGCTCCGACGAGAAGGTCAAGCTGCTGCTGGAGGAGTACGGCTTCGACGCCGCCTTCAACTACAAGAACGGCCCGGTGGCCGAGCAGCTGCGCGAGGCCGCGCCCGACGGCATCGACGTCTACTTCGACAACGTCGGCGGCGACCACCTGGAGGCGGCCATCGGCTCGCTGAACCAGGGCGGCCGGATCGCGGTCTGCGGCATGATCTCGGTCTACAACAACACCGAGCCGGCCCCCGGCCCGCGCAACCTCGCCCGGCTGATCCAGACCCGCGGCCGCATCGAGGGCTTCCTGGTCGGCGACCACTACGACCTCCAGCCGCAGTTCGTCCAGGAGGTCGGCCCCTGGGTCGCCTCGGGCGCGCTGAAGTACCGCGAGACGGTCGTCGAGGGCATCGAGAACAACCTGGAGGCGTTCCTCGGCGTCCTGCGCGGCGACAACACCGGGAAGATGATCGTCAAGCTCTGACCCCTGGCCCGGGCTTCCGTGATGCGGTAACTTTTTTCCGAATCCGCCGTCGATCGTGGGCGCGAGTCACGGCGGACCGAGGAGGAAGACACCGCATGCCCATTCAGCAGTCCGACGTCCTGTACACGGCGGTCGCCACCGCGGAGAACGGCCGCGACGGCCGGGTCGCCACCGACGACGGCAGGCTCGACGTCGTCGTCAACCCGCCCAAGGAGATGGGCGGCAACGGCGCCGGCACCAACCCCGAGCAGCTGTTCGCGGCCGGCTACAGCGCCTGCTTCCAGGGCGCGCTCGGCGTGGTCGCCCGGCAGGAGGGCGCCGACGTCTCCGGCTCGACCGTCACCGCGAAGGTCGGGATCGGCAAGAACGAGGACGGCTTCGGGATCATCGTGGAGATCTCCGCGCACATCCCGAACGTCGGGGAGGCCGCCGCGCGCGACCTGGTCGAGAAGGCCCACCAGGTGTGCCCCTACTCGAAGGCGACCCGCGGGAACATCACCGTGACCCTCGCCTGCGAGTGATCGTTGCGCACGGCGGCGGCCGCATCCCTGGACGTGGGGTGCGGCCGCCGTGCCGTTCTCAGCGGGCCAGTGCCGCCCGGTGCACCGCTCGCACCAGCCGCTCGTTCTCCGGTGCCGCGCCGCCCGGGAACGCGAAGCGGCGGCGCGTGTAGCCGTAGGCCAGACCGCTGCGCGGGTCCGCGAAGGCCTGGGAGCCGCCGGCGCCGCTGTGGCCGATGGAGCCCGCCCCGAGCCACGGGTACCAAATGTCGGACGTGGCCTGGAAGCCGAGGCCGAACGACTTGTGGGCGCGCGCCACGAGGTCGTACCCGACGGAGTGCGGCCGGCCGAACTCGGCGACGGTGTCCTCCTTCAGCAGCGGTGCCCTGCCGTCGACCTCGCCGACGACGGCCGCGTACATGCCCGCCAGACCGCGCGCCGAGGCGACACCGCCCACCGAGGCCGGGCCCTTGGCGCGCACGAGGCGCTCGTTCGGCAGGGCCGCCAGGTCGGTCGGCTCGGCGGCGTGCCGGTTGAAGGCGATACCGGCGAGCGTGTGCGGGCCGCTCGGCAGGGCGTCGAGCACCGCCTGCTGCGCGGGGGTCGGCAGCATCGGCCGGACGGTGCGGAACCGGGCCTCCCGGGAGGCCGGCAGCCCCAGGAAGAAGTCCAGAGCGTAGGGAGCGCGGACCCGCTCCTCGAAGAGGTCCTGGACGGTCCGGCCCGTCGCGCGCCGGACCACCTCGCCGGTGAGCGCGCCGATCACCAGGGCATGGTCGCCGAAGGCCGTGCCCGGCCGCCAGAACGGCCGCTGGTCGGCGAGGCGCTCGGCCAGCGCCCGGTCGTCGGCCAGCTCCGCCGCGCTGAAGCCGGTGTCGGTGCCGACCAGCCCGGCGCGGTGCGCGAGCAGGTCGCGCAGGGTCAGCGCGCCCTTGCCCTCGGCGCCGAACTCGGGCCAGTAGTAGGTGACCTTGCGGTCCAGCTCCAGCGTGCCGTCCTGCACGAGCAGGGCCGTGACGAGGTGGGCGGCGCCCTTGGTGGAGCAGAGGACCCCGTACAGCGAGTCCCCGTCGGCGCCCTCGCCCGCCCACAGGTCGACGACCCGCCGGCCGTGCACATGGGCGCACACCTGCCCCTCGTAGTCCTCCCGTTCCTCGCCGACGAAGGCGGCGAACTCCTCACGCACCACTTCGAAGCCCTCGGCGACCGTGCCGTGCACGGTGGTCCCCTGAGTCATCCGCTCTCCTCGACTGAGCCGCCGCTCGCTGCTCCTGCGTGCGCAACGCCCGGTGCGGCCTCGGGCGCTCCCGGGATCGTGTACGACGAGACGCACCCGTCCGTCTCAACCGCTCCGCGGGCCGGTCGGGTGCACCGGTGCCCGGGACGGCCGAGGGCGGGGTGGTCCGCCTACGTGCACCACCACAGGAACCGGTTGCACGTCCGGGTCGGCGACGGCTGCGGCGCCGGCGCGGAGTTCGACGGGGCCGAGGTCGGGGTGGACGCCGGCCGGGAGGGCGCCGGACCGGCCGGCGCCGAGGCGGTCGGGCCCGCGCCCGCCGTGGCCGGCTGGGCCGACTCGCCGTCGGCGGACGGCGACTTCGACGCCTTGTCCTTCGGGGACTTCGAGGCGGAGGCGGAGGGCGACGCGTCCGCGGAGGCGGAGGCGCCCCGCCGCCCCGGGGTGCCCGACGGGGCGTCCGGAGGGGCCGCCGCCCGGTCCGGGGACGCGGAGGCGCCGCCGTCCACCGCGGCGTCCCCGCTCACCGCCGGGCCGCCGCCCGAGAAGGGCGCGAAGGGGGCGTCCGTGCCGAGTTCGGCGAGGCTCAGACCCCCGGCCGCCAGCACGAACCCGGCGGCCACCAGCAGGAGGCGGCGGCGCCTGCGCCGGTGTGCGGCCGCCTTGCGGTCGCGCCGGGCGGAACGGCCCCGGGGCTCGCCCCCGTCCTCACCGCCGAAGGGGCCGGTGCCGTCATGGTCCTCATGGAGGTCCTGCCCGTCGTGGCCCTCGTGGAGGTCGCCGTCGTCCGGGCCGTCCCGGAAGCCGTCCTGCCCGTCCCGGAAGCCGTCCTGCCCGTCCCGGTCGTCGTACGGGCCGTCCCCGTGGCCATGCGGCCAGGCGGGTGCCTCCGTGAAGGTCTGCTGCCCGTACGGCGCCGCGGCCGTGCCCGCGTACGTGGGCGTGGCGGGAGCGGCCGCGTGCGCGGGAACGGACCGCGCCGGAGCGCCGCACCCCGGGCAGGCGAGGGCGCCGTTGAGGTGCCGTTGGCACGGGTGGCAGAAGTCCATGACGCCGGAAGACTAGATTCCCCGCCGGTCACGTTCCTAGGGACCTCTGTGAAGGTTTGGTGCGGGACCGAAAAGGCTCTCGACAGGCTTGTCGAAACTGTTACCTGTTCGCCCCATTGACACCCCCGCCGCGCCGTCCTTACTGTCACGCCAGCATTTCGAACGTGTGACGAAATCTCGAACAACGAGGGGCAACTGCCGTGCGCATCACCGGAATCAGCACGCACGTGGTCGGGACGCCGTGGCGCAACCTGACCTACGTCCAGGTGCACACCGACGAGGGGATCACCGGCGTCGGCGAGACCCGGATGCTCGGTCACACCGACGCGCTGCTCGGCTACCTGCGCGAGGCCGAGGCCAACCACGTCCTCGGCTCGGACCCGTTCGCCGTCGAGGACCTCGTGCGCCGGATGAAGTACGGCGACTACGGGCGGGCGGGCGAGATCGTCATGTCGGGCATCGCGGTCGTCGAGATGGCGTGCTGGGACATCAAGGGCAAGGCGCTCGGCGTCCCGGTGTGGCAGTTGCTGGGCGGCAAGGTCACCGACCGGGTGAAGGCGTACGCCAACGGGTGGTACACGACCGAGCGGACACCGGAGGCGTACCACAAGGCCGCGCAGGGCGTCATGGAGCGCGGCTACCGGGCCCTGAAGATCGACCCGTTCGGCACCGGGCACTTCGAACTGGACCACGAGCAGACCCTGTACGCCGTCTCCCTCATCGAGGCGGTGCGCGACGCCATCGGTCCGGACGCCGAGCTGATGCTGGAGATGCACGGCCGCTTCTCCCCCGCCACCGCCGTGCGGCTGGCCCGGGAGATGGCCCCCTTCGCGCCGGCCTGGCTGGAGGAGCCCTGCCCGCCGGAGAACCTCAAGGCGCTGGAGAAGGTCGCCGCCAAGGTGGACATCCCGGTCGCCACCGGTGAGCGGATCCACGACCGCATCGAGTTCCGCGAGCTGTTCGAGAGCCAGGCCGTGGACATCATCCAGCCGGACGTCGGCCACATCGGCGGCATCTGGGAGACGCGCAAGCTCGCGGCCACCGCCGAGACCCACTACATGCTGGTCGCCCCGCACAACGTGGGCGGTCCGGTGCTGACGGCGGCGAGCCTCCAGGTCGGCTTCACCTCCCCGAACTTCAAGATCCTGGAGCACTTCAACGACTTCGCGGACGCGGAGATCAAGAAGGTCGTCAAGGGCGCCCCCGAGGTCGTCGACGGCTACTTCCACCTCAGCGACCGGCCCGGCCTCGGCGTCGAGCTCGACACCGACGCGGCGGCCGAGTTCCCGCAGCAGCAGGCCCGGTTCGACCTGTGGGCCGAGGGCTGGGAGCAGCGCAAGCCGAAGGGCACGCAGTGACCGCCCGGCCCTCCCAGGTCCTGATCGAGGAGCCCGGCGCCCACCGGGTGGAGGACCACACGCCGCGGGAGCCCGCGCCGGGCGAGGCGCTGGTCGCCGTGCACGCGGTCGGCATCTGCGGCAGCGACCGCGAGGTGTACCAGGGCAACCGCCCCGAGGGGTACGTCCGTTACCCGCTCACACCCGGCCACGAGTGGTCCGGGACGGTGCGGGCCGTGGGCGCCGGGGTGCCCGCCTCGCTCGTCGGGCGCAAGGTGGTGGGCGAGGGGTTCCGCAACTGCCAGGTGTGCGACCGCTGTCACGCGGGCGAGACCACGCTGTGCTCGGCCGGGTACGAGGAGACCGGGTTCACCCAGCCGGGCGCCATGGCCGCCACGCTCACCCTGCCCGCCCGGCTGCTGCACCCGCTCCCGGACGACGCCGACCTCACGGCCGCCGCCCTGCTGGAGCCGGCCGCCTGCGTCGCGGCCGCCGCGCTCAAGGCGGCCGCCCGGCCCGGCGAGCGGGTCGCGGTGGTCGGCACGGGCACCCTCGGGATGTTCGCCGTGCAGTTCCTGCGGGCCGTCTCCCCGGCGGAGCTGCTCGTGGTGGGCACGCGCGACGACCGGGAGGCGCTGTCCCGGCGGTTCGGGGCCACCGGCTTCCGGCTCCGCGACCAGGACCTGCCCGACGACTTCGACGTGGTGATCGAGACCGCGGGCTCGGCGTCCGCGGCGCGCACCGCCGCCGCGCTGCTCCGGCGCGGCGGGCGGCTGGTGCTGACCGGCATCCCGGCGCCGGGCGCGGACGGGCTGGACCCGACCGACCTGGTGGTCAGGCAGCTGGAGGTACACACCGTCTTCGGGGCACCGCCGGACGCCTGGGCACACGCCGTACGGGTGTTCGGCGCCGGACTGCTCGACCCGTTGCCGCTGGTCACGCACGAACTGCCGCTGACCGAGTTCCCGCAGGCCATCGAGTTGGTGGGGGCCGGGGATCCGAAGGTGGGCAAGGTGCTGCTCCGCCCCTGACCGTACGCCGGCCGGGACGTGACCTGACGGCGCCCCGACCGGCGTACCACCGGGGCCGGCCTCACTTTTTCCACCGCACCGCCGAGGCCCCGCTCCGCCCTGAGCCGCGAACCTTGTCCGAAATACCGAACACGAAGGACAGCCAGTGACCGACGCTTCCGCCCCGGCGGCCCGCAGGCCCGGCGAGCAGGTGCTCGCCGCACTCGGCCTGGACGCGCCCGCCCTCGACCCCGCCGACGCCTCCGCCCACAGCTTCCCGGGCGGCGGCCGCTGGCGCACCGAGATCCCCTCCTGCGAGGGTCCCGAGGCGCTGGCGGTGGTGCTCAAGGAGTCCTCCCGCCTCGACGTGCCGATCCACCGGATCAGCCAGGGCAGCGGGGTGTGGATGCTCACGGACGCCGAGATCACCGAGATGGTCGAGGTGACCGCCGAGCGCGACATCGAGCTGTGCCTCTTCACCGGCCCGCGCGGCACGTGGGACATCGGCGGCTCGGTGCGCTCCGACTCGCGGGGGGCCGGACTGCGCGCCCGTGGCCACGACGCCGTCGCCGGCTGCGTCGAGGACGCCGTCCGGGCCACCGAACTGGGCGTCAGGTGCCTGCTGGTCGCCGACGAGGGCGTGCTGTGGACCCTGCACCGGGCGCGGGAGACGGGGATCATCCCGGCCGACACCACCCTCAAGGTCTCGGCGCTGATCGGCCCGGTCAACCCGGCCGCGTACGCCGTCTTCGAGCGGCTCGGCGCCGATTCCGTCAACGTGCCCAGCGACCTGACGCTGGACCACCTCACCGAGATCCGCCGGGCGTCCGCCGCCCCCATGGACATGTACATCGAGGCCCCCGACGACCTCGGCGGCTATGTGCGGATGTACGAGGTCGCCGAGCTGATCAGACGCGGCGCACCGCTCTACCTGAAGTTCGGTCTGTCCAAGGCTCCCGGCATCTACCCGTGGGGCACCCACCTGCGGGACGTGACCCTGGACACCGCCCGGGAGCGGGTGCGGCGCGGCCGGCTCGCCCTCGACCTGCTCGCCCGGCACGGCGCGGGCGGCGACATGGCGCCGCTCGGCAGCCGGCTGCCCGGTCCGCTCAGGCGCTTCCCCACGGCCTAGCCCCTCCCACCCCGCAACCGCCCCGACTCCCCACGACTCCCCACGACTCTCGACGACGAGACCACCAAGGACGGATCACCCATGCGCAATCGCAGAGCCGCACTCGCCGCCATAGCCGGAGCCGCCTCGCTCGCCCTCACCCTGACCGCCTGCGGTCAGGACAGCTCGGGCGGCAGCAAGGACAAGGGAGGGGACACCAAGGGCGCCACCATCGGCATCGCGATGCCGACCAAGTCCTCCGAGCGCTGGATCGCGGACGGCAAGAACGTCGTCAAGAACCTGGAGTCCAAGGGCTACAAGACCAAGCTGGTCTACGGCGAGGACGACCCGGACACCCAGGTCTCGCAGATCGAGAACCTCATCACGCAGGGCGTGAAGGGCCTGATCGTCGCGGCGATCGACAACAAGTCCCTGGGCAACGTGCTCCAGGAGGCCGCCGACGCGAACATCCCGGTCATCGCCTACGACCGGCTGATCCTCGGCACCAAGAACGTCGACTACTACGCCTCGTTCGACAACGAGAAGGTCGGCAAGCTCCAGGGCACCTACATCGTGCACCGGCTCGGCCTGGACAGCGGCAAGAAGGGCCCGTTCAACATCGAGCTGTTCGCCGGCTCGAACGACGACAACAACACCAAGTACTTCTTCGGCGGCGCGATGAGCGTGCTGCAGCCGTACATCGACAAGAAGCAGCTGGTGGTCAAGTCCGGCCAGACCGCGCTCAACAAGGTCACCACCCTGCGCTGGGACGGCACCACCGCCCAGCACCGCATGGAGGACATCCTCACCTCCGCCTACAAGAGCGGCCGGGTGGACGCGGTGCTCTCCCCCTACGACGGCATCTCGATCGGCATCCTGTCCGCGCTGAAGTCGGACGGCTACGGCTCCGGCAGCAAGGCGCTGCCGGTCGTCACCGGCCAGGACGCCGAGCTGGCCTCGGTGAAGTCGATCATCGCCGGTGATCAGACGCAGACCGTCTACAAGGACACCCGCCAGCTCGCCAAGGTCGCCGCCACCATGGTCGACGACGCGCTCAAGGGCAAGAAGCCGCAGGTCAACGACACCAAGACCTACGACAACGGCACCAAGGTCGTGCCCGCCTACCTGCTGCAGCCGGTGAGCGTCGACAAGAGCAACTACCAGCAGGTGCTGGTCGACGGCGGCTACTACACCGAGTCCGAACTGAAGTGACCCGCCCCGTCTCCTACTGATTGGAAGGCACGACCATGGCGGGACCCGTCCTGGACATGCGCTCGATCGTCAAGACCTTTCCCGGCGTCAAGGCGCTGTCGGACGTCACCCTGACCGTCCGGCAGGGCGAGGTCCACGCCATCTGCGGGGAGAACGGCGCCGGCAAGTCCACCCTGATGAAGGTGCTCTCCGGCGTCCACCCGTACGGCAGTTACGAGGGGGACATCCTCTTCGAGGGAGAGGTCTGCCAGTTCAAGGACATCCGGGCCAGCGAGCAGCGCGGCATCGTGATCATCCACCAGGAGCTGGCGCTGGTGCCGTACCTCTCCATCGCGGAGAACCTCTTCCTCGGCAACGAGCACGCCAGGCGGGGGCTCATCAACTGGAACGAGACCCTCCGGCACGGCACCGAACTGCTGCGCCGGGTCGGGCTCGACGAGCACCCGGAGACCCGCGTCGCCGACATCGGCGTGGGCAAGCAGCAGCTCGTGGAGATCGCCAAGGCGCTGTCGAAGTCGGTGAAGCTGCTGATCCTGGACGAGCCGACGGCCGCCCTCAACGACGAGGACAGCGGCAAGCTCCTCGACCTCATCCTGGAGCTGAAGAACCAGGGCATCACCTCGATCATCATCTCCCACAAGCTGGGCGAGATCCGCCGGGTCGCCGACTCGGTGACGATCATCCGGGACGGCCGGTCGATCGAGACCCTCGACGTGAAGGCCGCGGGGACGACGGAGGAGCGGATCATCGCCGGCATGGTCGGCCGTGACCTCGACCACCGCTTCCCCGAGCGCACCCGCACGAACCTCAGGAGGGCGCGGCGCCCGCCCTGGAGATCCGGGGCTGGACCGTCTTCCACCCGATCGACCAGCAGCGCAAGGTCGTGGACGACGTGTCCCTGAGCGTGCGCCGCGGGGAGATCGTCGGCATCGCGGGGCTGATGGGCGCGGGCCGCACCGAACTGGCGATGAGCGTCTTCGGGCGCACCTACGGCCGGTACGCGGCCGGGACGGTCCTGAAGGACGGCACGGAGATCCGGACGAAGACCGTCCCGGAGGCGGTGCGGCACGGCATCGCCTACGTGACCGAGGACCGCAAGCACTACGGCCTCAACCTCATCGACACCATCAACCGCAACATCTCGCTGACCGCGCTGGGCAAGGTCGCCCGCCGGGGCGTGGTCGACGAGCACGAGGAGCGGCAGGTCGCCGAGGGCTTCCGCACCTCCATGAACATCAAGGCGCCGACCGTCTTCGAACCGGTGGGCAAGCTGTCGGGCGGCAACCAGCAGAAGGTCGTCCTCAGCAAGTGGATCTTCGCGGGCCCGGACGTGCTGATCCTCGACGAGCCCACGCGGGGCATCGACGTGGGCGCCAAGTACGAGATCTACACGGTCATCGACCAGCTCGCCGCCCAGGGCAAGGCGGTCGTCTTCATCTCCTCCGAGCTGCCCGAACTGCTCGGCATGTGCGACCGCATCTACACGATGGCCGCCGGGCGGCTGACCGGTGAGGTGCCGCGGTCCGAGGCCACGCAGGAAGTGCTGATGCGCCATATGACGAAGGACAAAGAGGTATCCCGATGAGCACGGATGTCACCGCCAAGAGCCCGGCCCCCGCGCCGCCGGGCAGGAGCGGACCGGCCGCCGAGGGGGGCCTGCTCCGGCTGATGCTGGACGGCCTGCGCCGCAACATGCGCCAGTACGGCATGCTGATCGCGCTCGGCCTGATCGTGGTGCTGTTCGCGATCTGGACCGACGGGGACCTGCTGCTGCCGCGCAACGCCTCCAACCTGGTGCTGCAGAACAGCTACATCCTGATCCTCGCGATCGGCATGATGCTGGTGATCATCGCCGGGCACATCGACCTCTCGGTCGGCTCGCTGACCGCGTTCGTCGGCGCCTTCGCCGCCGTGCTGACCGTGCAGCACGGGCTGTCCTGGCCGGTCGCGCTGGTGCTGTGCCTGCTGGTGGGCGCGGTGGCCGGCTCGGTGCAGGGCTATCTGATCGCCTATCTCGGCATACCGTCGTTCATCGTCACCCTGGCCGGGATGCTGCTCTTCCGCGGTCTGACCGAGATCCTGCTCAAGGGGCAGACCCTCGGCCCCTTCCCCGACGGGCTGCAGAAGCTCGGCAACGGCTTCCTGCCCGAGGTCGGCCCGCACACCAACTACCACAACCTCACCCTGCTGCTCGGCCTGGTGCTGATCGCGGCCGTGGTGTGGCAGGAGGTCCGAGGCCGGCGCCGTCAGCAGGAGTTCGCGCTGGACGTCCTGCCCACCCGGCTGTTCCTGCTCAAGCTGACCGCCCTGGTCGCCGCGATCCTCGCGCTCACCCTGCTGCTCGCCAGCTACAAGGGCGCCCCGATCGTGCTGATCATCCTCGGCGCGCTGGTGGTCGGCTACGGCTACGTGATGCGCAACGCGGTGTTCGGCCGCCACATCTACGCCATCGGCGGCAACCTGCCGGCGGCCAAGCTGTCCGGCGTGAAGGACAAGAAGGTCACCTTCTACGTCTTCCTGAACATGGGCGTGCTCGCGGCCCTGGCGGGTCTGGTGGTCGCCGCCCGCCTGAACGCGGCCTCGCCGAAGGCCGGCGTCAACTTCGAACTCGAGGCCATCGCCTCGTCGTTCATCGGCGGCGCGTCCATGAGCGGCGGTGTCGGTACCGTCCTCGGCGCCATCATCGGCGGTCTGGTCCTCGGCGTGCTGAACAACGGCATGAACCTCCTCAGCGTCGGCACCGACTGGCAACAGGTCATCAAGGGCCTCGCCCTGCTGGTGGCGGTCGGGTTCGACGTGTGGAACAAGCGCAAGTCCGGTTCGTAAGTCAGATCGGGCCCCGCCGGACAGCCGGTGGGGCCCCTTCCTTTACGGGAGCCGCAAGTGGAACTGAACAGACGTACGGTCATCGCGGGAGCAGCGGCGGCGGGCCTGGCCGCCACCACCCTCGGCCCGGGCACCGCCCAGGCCGCCGTCCCGGGCGGGAAACCGGTGAAGCACCTCTTCGGCAGGCTCGCCGACGGCACCAAGGTGTACCGCTGGTCGCTGGCGAACGGCGGCACCCGGCTGAAGGTGCTGTCCTACGGCGGCATCGTGCAGAGCCTGGAGGTCCCCGACCGGCACGGCCGGCACGCGAACGTCGTCGCCGGGTTCGCCGGCCTCGACGACTACGTGGCGAGCAGCCCGTACTTCGGCGCCCTGATCGGGCGGTACGGCAACCGCATCGGCAAGGGCCGGTTCACCCTCGACGGCACCGCCTACCAGCTGTCCGTCAACGACGGCGAGAACAGCCTGCACGGCGGCGCCAAGGGCTTCGACAAGCACGTGTGGGACGTCGAGCCGTTCACCCGGGGCTCCGACGTCGGGCTGCGCCTGTACTACACCAGCGTCGACGGGGAGATGGGCTACCCGGGCACCCTGCGGTCGAAGGTGACGTACACCCTCGACCGGCACGGCGCCTGGCGCATCGACTACGAGGCCACCACCAACCGGGCGACCGTCGTCAACCTCACCAGCCACGTCTACTGGAACCTGGCGGGCGAGGGCAGCGGCACGATCGAGGACCACGAGCTCACGATCGCCGCCTCCCGCTACACGCCCACCGACGCGGGCCTGATCCCCACCGGTGAACTGGCCCGGGTCGGCGGCACCCCGTTCGACTTCCGCCGCGCCAAGCCCATCGGCCGGGACATCCGGGCCGGCCACGTCCAGCAGGTGCAGGCCAAGGGCTACGACCACAACTGGGCGCTGGACAAGGGCATCACGGCGGGGCCCAAGCACGTGGCCACCCTGCGCGACCCGCGCTCCGGGCGCACCCTGGCCATCGCCACCGACCAGCCGGGCCTGCAGTTCTACTCGGGCAACTTCCTCGACGGCACCCTGACCGGCACCGGCGGCCGCACCTACCGCCAGGGCGACGCCCTGTGCCTGGAGACGCAGCACTTCCCGGACTCGCCGAACCACGCGAACTTCCCGTCGACGGTGCTGCGGCCGGGGCAGACGTACCGGACGAGCACGGTGCACACGTTCGGCACGTGAAACGGCTCACACCGCTGGTGAGTTGAACGCCACCGCGGTCCCCTCCGTATCCATGGGCGGCCCGTGCTCCCCCGCACGGGCCACCCTTCACGGAGGTTCTCTTGCCTGACAACGTCACCTCGTTGTTCCGCAACACCGCCGCGCACAGTCCTTCGATGGCGGCGCTGGCGCGGGAGAGCGACGGGACGGGTCCGGTCGACTTCTGTATTCCGTGCAACCCCTACTTCCCGACCCCGGCCATGTTCGAGGAGATGGGGAACCGGCTGCGCGAGATCATCACGTACTACCCGAGCAGCGCCGACACCATCACGGCCGAGCTGTGCAGCCTGCTCCAGCTGCCGCCGCAGTGCGTGGCGATGGGCAACGGCTCGACGGAGCTGATCACCTGGATCGACCACCTCCTGGTCCGCGAGTCCCTGGCCGTCCCCGTCCCCACCTTCGGCCGCTGGACCGACCAGCCGATGGAGACCGGCAAGCGGGTCGACATGTTCCCGCTCCAGGAGGCGAACGGCTTCGCGCTCGACCTCGCCCAGTACGCCGAGTTCCTCCGGACCCGGGGCACCCGGGTGGCGGTGATCTGCAACCCGAACAACCCCGACGGCGGCTATCTGCGCAAGCAGTCGGTGGTGCAGTTCATGGACGCCATGGCCGATCTGGACCTGGTGGTCGTCGACGAGTCCTTCCTGGAGTTCGCCGACGCGGAGACGGAGCCGAGCGTCGTCCAGGAGGCGATGCTGCGGCCCAACGTCGTGGTGCTGCGCAGCCTGGGCAAGAACTTCGGCCTGCACGGCATACGCTTCGGGTACCTGGTCGCCAACCCGGCGCTCGCGGGGAAGATCCGCTCGATGCTGCCGAAGTGGAACCTCAACTCCTTCGCCGAGCACGTCGTCTTCATGCTGCGCGAGCACGGCGCGGAGTACGCGCAGAGCCTGCAGCAGGTGCGCCGCGACCGCCTGGACATGGCGAGCCAGCTCTCCGCGCTGCCCGGCCTCACCGTCTACCCCTCCCAGGGCAACTTCCTCTTCGTGCGCCTTCCCGTCGGCGCCGAGGGCACGGTGGTCCGGGACCGGATGCTCACCGAGCACCGGATCCTGGTCCGCGAGTGCGGTAACAAGATCGGTTCTTCCAGCCGCTTCCTGAGACTCGTGGTGCGCCCCCAGGTCGACGTGCGTCGCCTGGTGTCCGGCCTGGAGCAGGTGCTCTACGGGTCCAGGAGGGGAGCCGCCGTACCCGAGCTGGGCAACGGGACCAGCTACAGCTCGGGTACGGCGGCGGTGGACCGGCTGGTGAGCGAGACCAACGGGTCCGGCATGCGGCTGGCCGCTCAGGCCGCCGCGGCCGCCCCCACCCCGGGGCTCGCCACCGCCCCGGCCGCCGGCACCGGCATGCCGCTCCCCGCCGCCGCGGCACCGGCCGGCGGTGGGATGCCGCTGCCGGCGGCAGCCCAGGCGTTCCCGGCGCAGCAGCCGATGGCTCCCGCGCCGGCCCCCGCCCCGGCACCGGCGCCCTTCCCGCCGGCGGCAGCGGCCCCCGCGCCCGCCCCGGCGCCCCCCGCCCCCACGCCGGTCCCGATGCCCCCCGCCCCCGTCCCGATGGCCCCCGTCCCGATGGCCCCCGCCGCGATGGCCCCCGCTCCGCTTCCGGCCGCTCCGCCCGTCCCCGCCCCGGCACCCGTGCCCGCCCCGGTGCCCGCCCCGGTGCCCGGTCCGACCCCGCCGGGTGTCCCGGCCCGCGGCGGTCTCACCGCGGCCCAGGTCCGCGGGATGACCGCGCCGCCCACGCCGGCCCCCGCCACCGGCCTCTCCCCGGCCCCGGCCACCGGCTGGCCCAACGCGCAGAGCTGGCCGAACGCGGCGGGCATGGGCCAGACGGGCTGAGCCGGCCGCCCGGTACGTCACGGGTCCCGCCGCCCCGGACGGCTCCGGGACGGCGGGACCTGGGCCGTGTCCGCGACCTAGCTCTTCGGGCACTCCTTCCACGCCAGGTGGTAGACCGTGCTGATGTCCCCGTCGGTCGAGTCCATCGTCATGAAGCTGACCTTGCCGGGGTTCGCGCTGCCCGCGTTCACCCGCAGCTCCGTGTTGATGTTGAAGTTGCGCAGGACACCGCAGGGGGCCCAGACGAGCTGGGCCCAGTCGGTGCTGTCGGTCGCCTGCCAGTCGTCGTTGTAGGAGCCGGCGAAGGGGTGGGTCTTGGCCGCGGTGTTCGGGGAGCCCTGGAAGTAGTACGAGGCCTTCTGGGTGGCGGTCGCGCCCGGCTGGAGCGAGAGGAAGCCCCGGTAGTCCGCGCTGGCGACCGCGTAGGTGAAGCCCTGCGGCACGTGCACGACCAGGTTGAGCTGGCAGTTCTTGCGGAAGGCGGTCGGGTCGGAGTTGCCGCCGGCCTGGGCGAGGTAGGTGCTGTAGGTGACCGTGAAGGCGGTGTTGTCCGGGGACACGGCGACGGCCGCCGTGCCCGCGGGACAGCCCGAGCCGTTCACCGTGGCGACGTCGATGACGATCTTGTCCGGCGGCGGGTCGTCGAAGACGGGCGAAGAGGTCTGAGCGGGTAGCGCGGTGGTGAGCAGAGCGGCTACGGCGCCGCTCAGGAGGAGTCCACCAGCCATCGTTTCTCCCGGTTGTCGAGTGGGGGGTGAGACCTCCGACCCATCCGTTCAACCTTGAAGAAACTGTGCGGAACCTGTGAAGGAGGGGGAGGCGATGGGCATCGTAGAAACCTCCACGCTGGGCCGGCAGGGTGAACTCCGGCCATTCACACCGGGGTTTTCACGCACCCGCGACGGCACCCCCGCCGGCTCACGGGTTCTCCCACGCCCCCGGCTCCGCCGCCAGCGCCTGCACCGGGTCCGGGAGGGCGTCCGCCGCCAGGTCGGCCAGCGAGACCCCCTCCAGGACGTGGCGGACGTTGGCGCGCAGGGCGATCCACAGGGGCAGCAGGGGGCGGGCGGTGCCGGTGTAGGTGAGGCCCGTGGGCCGCTCGCCGCGTACCGAGACGATCGGGCCGTCCACCCCGCGGATCACGTCGGCCACGGTGATGGCGCCGGCGGGCCGGGCCAGGCGGTAGCCGCCGCCCCCGCCGCGCCGGCTGTCGACGATCCCGGCGCGCCGGAGGTCGCCGAGGATGCCTTCCAGGAACTTGTGCGGGATGTCCTGGACGGCAGCGATTTCCTCTGCCTTCACCGGGCCGTTACCCTCCCGTACAGCCAGCTCCAGCACCGCCCGCACCGCGTAGTCCGCCCGCGCCGAGATCCTCATGGGTCCATTGTGGGGCGTGTTCGCGTGGAGAATGGCCGGACCGCGCCCCCGTAAGATCGCCCGGGAGGATCCACCTTGGCGCTCAGCAGACGTACCTTCAGTGCCCTGGCCGGCTCTGCCGCGCTCGGTTTCGCCCTGGGCGGCAGCGGCGGCCCCGGGGCGCCCTCGGCGTACGCGGCGCGCGGCGTGCCCACGGGTCCGGCGCCCGCCCCGCCCGGCGCCGACGGGGAGCGGCACACGGTCGGCTACGACCACTACTCGCTGCTGGTGGACGGCCGGCGGCTGGTCGTGTGGTCCGGTGAGATGCACCCCTTCCGGCTGCCGAGCCCGGCCCTGTGGCGGGACGTGCTGCAGAAGATGCGGGCGCACGGCTACAACGCCGTGAGCATCTACGTGGCCTGGAACTACCACTCCCCCGCGCCCGGCCGCTACGACTTCACCGGCGTGCGCGACCTCGACCTGTTCCTGCGCATGGCCACCGAGACCGGCCTGTACGTCATCCTGCGGCCCGGCCCGTACATCAACGCCGAGGTGGACGGCGGCGGCTTCCCGGGCTGGCTGACGGCGGCGAAGGGGACGGCCCGCACCGCCGACCCGGACTACCTCGCGCACGTCGACGAGTGGCTGACCCAGGTGAACCGGATCGCCCGCCGCCACCTGTTCACGCAGGGCAGGGGCACGGTCCTGCTCTACCAGATCGAGAACGAGTACGACGCCCACGTCACGGAGGCGGCCGGCCGGGACTACATGTCCCATCTGTACGAGAAGGTCCGTGCGGACGGGATCGACGTCCCCCTCTTCCACAACGACAAGGGCCGCAACGGCCACTGGACGCCGGGGTCCTTCGACACCGGCGGGGAGAAGGGCGGCTGGCTGTACGGGTTCGACGGGTACCCGTCGCCGGCCCAGAACCCGCCGGACTGGGGGCACTACGGTTCCGGCGGGGCGACCGGGGGGGCCACCGCCTCGCCGCGCACGCCGGGCTTCGTGCCCGAGTTCGGGGGCGGCTGGTTCGACCCGTGGGGCGGGGCCTGGTTCGACGGCAAGGGGTACGCCGAGTCCCGGCGCACCCGGGACGCCGCCTACGAGCGCCGCTTCTACCTCACCAACCTGGCCAACGGCATCACCCTGCACAACGTGTACATGACGTTCGGCGGGACCTCGTGGGGATGGCTGCCCGCGCCGGTCGTCTACACCTCGTACGACTACGGGGCGGCGATCGACGAGGGGCGCAACGTCACCGACAAGATCGCCCCGATGCACACGCTCGGCCACCTGCTCCAGCGCGTGCCCGACTTCGCCCGGCTGGACCGGGCGGCGGACGTCGAGGCCGAGGGCCTGAAGGTCTACCACCTGACGAACCCGGACACCGGCAGCCATGTCTACGTGGCCCGCAACGACGGCACCCAGGCGGTGACCACCGACCTGCCCACCGCCGCGGGACGCCTCAGGATCACCGTGCCGCCGCGCGACGCCCGGATGCTGACCACCGGACTGCGCCTGCTCGGCAGGCGGACGCTGAAGTACTGCACCGCGCAGCCCGTGCTGTGCGTGACGGCGGGCCGGACGGACATCGCCCTGTTCACCGGGCGCCGGGACGACATGGCCGAGCTGGTCCTGGAGTGCCCCCAGGAGCCGCTCGTCACCCGGCTCGACCCCGAGGGCGCCTGGGCGTACGACAGCAACGAGCTGCACGTCAACGCGCCCCTCGGCCAGGGCGGCCTGACCCGCGTCATGGTCGACAAGGGCGAGAGCGACACCCCGCTGCTGCTGCTCTTCGCCGACGACGCCACCGCCGTGCGGATCTTCCCGTACGACACCCCGTCGGGCACCGTGCTGGTGTACGGCCCGGCGCTGCTGCGCCACGTCGAGCTGCGCGGCTCCGAGGTCCACCTGACGGGTGACGTCACCGGGCGGACCAGCGTGGAGGTGTGGGGTCCGCGCGGGATCGCGAGCCTGGTCTGGAACGGGCGGAAGGTGCCGACCCGGGTCACCCTGTCCGGGAGCCTGATGACCACCGGGCTGCTGCCCGCCGCGCCGGAGGTGTCGCTGCCCGCGCTGGGCGGCTGGCGGGCGCGCACGGAGAACCCGGAGGCCGGCCCGAACTTCGACGACTCCGCCTGGCGGCGGGCCGACCGGACGTCGTCGTACAGCGTCACCCCGGTCCCGAAGGACCAGCCGGTGCTGTTCGCCGACGACTACGGCTTCCACTACGGGGACGTCTGGTACCGCGGCACGTTCACCGGCTCCTCGGGCGTCGAGGAGGTCTCGCTCTCCTACACGGCCGGCACCCAGGGCCTGCTGATGGCCTGGCTGGACGGGGAGCCGCTGGGCACCCACCGGCTGCCCGTGCCCGACGCGACCACCACGATCCGCAAGGGGAGCTGGGACGCGACGGCCGTCTTCCCGGTGGCCGAGCGGCTGCGCTCGCCCGGCAGGCACGTGCTGTCGGTCCTCGTCCGGCGCATGCAGCACGACCAGGACGGCAAGTCGCAGGACACCCACAAGGTGGCGCGCGGCCTGACCGCCGCCCGCTTCAAGGGCGCCGCGCCGCAGGTGGCCTGGCGGATCCAGGGCGAGGCGGCGCCGGACCCGGTGCGCGGCCCGCTGAACAACGGCGGTCTGTTCGGCGAGCGGGAGGGCTGGCACCTGCCGGGCTTCCCGGACCGCGACTGGGAGGCGGTGACCTTCCCGCGGGCCGAGCGGCGCCAGGGCGTGACCTGGTACCGCACGACCTTCCGGCTGTCCGTGCCGGCCGACATCGACGCCTCGATCGGCCTGACCCTGAAGGACGACCCGTACCGGGCCTACCGGGCGCAGATCTTCCTCAACGGCTGGAACATGGGCCAGTACATCAACAACGTCGGCCCGCAGCACACCTTCGTCCTGCCGAACGGCATCCTGCGCACCCGGGGCGAGAACACGCTCGCCCTGGCGGTCCTGTCGGAGTTCACCTCGCAGTCGGGGCCGGGCGAGGTGGGGCTGACCCTGCTGGGCCGGGCGGCCGGCGGGCTCCCGGTGCCGGCGGTGCCCTCGCCCGGCCGCTGAGGCGCGTCACGGGTGGTCCGCCCGGTGGTCCGCCCTTGAACGACGGTCGCCGGATCGCATGACGCGGACACATCCAGGCGCGTACGCTCGGAGGGCCGCACACCGGTGGTTTGAAGGGGGAACGATGGGCGTCGCGGGTGCGCGAGAGCGGGCGGTACGGCTCACCGCACGGCTGCGCCGCTCCCGACCCGGCCCGGTGACACGCACCCTCGCGGCCGACCTCGCCGCCGCCGTCCGCGCCCGCCCGCGACCGCCGGGCGGCTTACGGGACCTGTGCCGGGCCCTGTGCGAGGAGATGAGCGCCCGGCGCGCCGGACGGCCGGTGGAACTGCGCTTCGAGCGCTTCCCGGACGAGATCGAAGTCACCGGGCTGTGGGTGGAGTTCCACGACTTCGACCTGGTCATCGTGGAGGAGCGGGCCGAATCGGTGCAGCAACTGGTCATCCTCGGCCACGAGTTGTGGCACCTGCACGCCGGGCACCGGCACCACCACCACCCGGCCGGCGCCGCTGCCGCCCGCGCGCTCGCCGGTGAGCCCCGCTGGTCCGGCCTGGCCCTGACGGTGGCCGCCCGCAACGGCTCACGGGAGGCCGACGAGGCCGAGGCCGACGACTTCGGCCACCGGCTCGCCACCGCGTTCCGGCCCTACCTCGACGGCACCGGGCCCGGCCCGCACCTCGACCCCGTCCAGCGCTCGCTCGGCTACCGCGGCCGCCGGGGAGCCGCGCGGTGACCCTGCTGGCGCTCGACCCGCCGGACCTGCTCGGCGAGTTCTACATCTCCTTCTGGATCCCCACCGCCGTGCTCACCGCGGCCCTGCTGATCAAGCTGCCCACCATCGTCCGGCTGTGGCGGGACCCGCTGCTGCGCGCGGTCGGCGGGCTGCTGCTGCTCGCCTGCGGGGTGTTCGTGTTCTGCACCCCGTCCACGATCGCCACCGTCAACCGGCTCACCGGCGTGCCCAACATCTCGGCGCCCTGGTGCTATTCACTGCTCACCGCGTTCTGCGGGTCCTGCCTGCTGCTGATCATCACCTGGCGCAACGGGCGGTCCGACCGCTCGGCCGCCACCCGCCGCGCCATGCGGTGGGTGATCTCCGTGTACGCCGCGGTGGTGGTCGCGCTGTGGGTGCTGTTCCTGCTCGCCGACGCGCCGGTCGAGCGGCTGCGGGACCTGGACACGTACTACGCCACCACCCCCTTCATGCGCGAGGAGATCCTGCTCTACCTCGTCGCGCACGCCGTCGCCTGCCTGATCACCTCGCGGCTGATCTGGAACTGGGTGCGCACCGAGGGCCTCGACGCCTGGCTGCGCTGGGGCCTGAAGCTGCTGGGCGCCGGCTACGCGCTCAACCTGATCTTCGACGCGTCCAAGCTGGTCGCGGTCGTCACGCGGTGGACCGGCCGGGACCTGGACTGGCTGAGCACCGACCTCGCCCCGCCCGTCGCCGCCCTGTCCGCCATCCTGATCGCGGTCGGCTTCATCCTTCCGCACGCCGGCCAGTACCTGCACGACCGCTGGCGGGTCCGGCTCGCCCACCGCGAACTGCGGCCGCTGTACCTGCTGATGCGCACGGCCGGCGGGGAGGGCGTGCCGTTCGTGCTGCGGGCCACGCCCGAGCTGCGGCTCACCCGGCGCGAGACCTTCATCCGGGACGTGCTGCTGCCGCTGGCCCGGCACATCGACACCGGTCTCGGCGGGCGCGCGTACGAGGCCGCGCTCGGCCTCGGGCACCCGCCGGAGCGGGCCCGGGCGCTGGCGGCCGCGGTGAGCGTCCTCGACGCCGTCGAGGCGAGGAGCCGCGGCCCGGAGCCGTCCGGGGCCGCCGCCGGGCCGGACACCACGAACCTGCTCCAGGAGATCGGGGCCGTGTCCCGGGCCCTGCGCAGTCCCGACGAGATCGAGGCGGTCCGCGCGCTCGCGGCCGCCCCAGCAGAGAGCGTTGCCGTCCATGAGTGAACGCAAGCCCGCCGCCGTCGTGCTCGGCGGCTCCCTCGCCGGTCTGCTCGCGGCCCGCGCCCTGGCCTCGACGGGCGCCCGGGTGACCCTGGTCGAGCGGGACGCGCTGCCCGCGGGCCCCGACCCGCGCAAGGGACTGCCCCAGGCCCGGCACGTGCACCAGCTCTGGTCGGGCGGCGCGCGGGCGCTGGAGCAGGTGCTGCCCGGCGCGACCGCGCGGCTGCGGGCGGCCGGGGCGAACCGGATGGCGATGACCACCGAGATGGTGGCGCTGTCCCCGCACGGCTGGTACCGGCGGTGGGCCGAGTCGGCGTTCATGCTGGCGGCCGGCCGGGACCTGCTGGACTCGGTGGTACGGCGGCTCGTGCTGGCCGACGGGGAGATCGAACTGGTCGAGCGGGCCGAGGCGGTGGGCCTGGCGGGCACGGCCGCGGCGGTGACCGGGGCCCGGGTGCGCACCCACGAGGGCGCGGTGCGGACGCTGGGCGCCGACCTGGTCGTGGACGCCACCGGCCGCGGCTCCCGGGCCCCGCACTGGCTGGCGGAGTTCGGCCTGCCCGCACCGGAGCGGCGGGAGGTCGACTCGGGCCTGGTGTACGCCAGCCGGCTGTTCCGGGCGCCGGAGCGGGCCCGGAGCGGGTTCCCGGTCGTCAACATCGCGCCCGATCCGCGGGGCACGGGGACCGGGAGCGGGGGCGTGCTGATTCCGGTGGAGGACGGCAAGTGGATGGTCACTCTGATCGGCGGCCGGAACGACGCGGTACCGCGCACGGAAGCGGACTTCGCCAGGTACGCGACCGAGAGGCTGCGGCACCCGCTCATCGGCCGGCTGCTGGCGGGCGCGGAGCCGCTCACGCAGGTGTCGGTCACCCGGACCACCGCGAACCGCCGCCTCTTCTACGAGAAGGCGCCGGCCTGGCCGGAGAACTTCGTGGTCCTCGGTGACGCGCTGTGCGCGCTGAACCCGCTGTACGGCCACGGGATGGCGGTCTCCGCCCAGTCGGCCCTGGCCCTGCGGGACGTGACCGGCCGGCACGGGCTGGGCTCCCCGGGCCTGTCCCGGCACGTGCAGCGCGCGGTCGGCCGTACGGTCCGGGCGGCCTGGGACCTCGCGATCGGGGCGGACGTGTTCTACCCGGGTGCCACGGAGAGCGGCCCCACCCTGCGGGACCGGGTCCTGTCCGCCTACGTCGGCCGGCTGCTGCGCACCGCCACGGGCAACGGCCGGATCGCGCGGCGGGTCACCGACGTGACCTCGCTGGAGCGGGGGGCGGAGGTGCTGCTGGCGCCGAGCGTGCTGCTGGCGGCGGCGGTGGGGCCGCTGCTGCCCCCGCTCGCGGCTCCGCCGTTGACCGCGCAGGAGATGAAGGCGGCGGGGATTCTCTAGCGGGGGCGGCTTGCCGGGCGGCTCCGGGCCGCGCGCCGGTCAGCCCTTGAAGGGGGGTTGGGGGAGGCCTCTGCCTGCGTGCGGTACCACCAGTACGGAGCCGGACAGGGGGTGGGGGGCGGGCAGGCCGACGTCGGCCGTCGTGATGTACAGGTCGGTCAGGCCGGGGCCGCCGAACACGCACGCCGTGGTGCGCGGGGTGGGCAGCGGGACCACGCGGTCCAGCTCGCCGCCGGGCGTGTAGCGGCGCACCGCACCGCCGTCCCACAGCGCCACCCACACACAGCCCTCCGCGTCGACGGTCAGGCCGTCCGGGAAGCCCGCGCCCTCCTCGATCTCCACCAGCGTGCGGCGGTCGCGGACGGTGTCGCCGTCGACGTCGAAGACGTCCACCCGCCGGGTCGGCGTGTCGGCGTAGTACATCAGGCTCCCGTCGGGGCTCCAGCCGGTGCCGTTGCTGACCGTGACGTCGGGCAGGACCGTGCGCACGTCTCCGTCGCCGGTCAGCCGGGACAGCGTGCCGCCGCCCGTCGCCTCGTCGTAGCGCATGGTGCCGGCCCACAGGGAGCCGTCGGGGGCGACGGCCGCGTCGTTGGCGCGGCGCCCGGCGACCGGCTCGTGGTGCAGCCAGCGGAAGGTGCCGTCGGGGTCGAGCAGACCGACGCCGTCGCGCAGGTTCAGCACCAGGCCGCCGCCCGCCCGGGGCTTGGCGGCGCCGATGTGCTGCTCGGTGGTGCGGACCGTACGGCGGCCCGTCGCGGGGTCGTAGGTGTGGATCCGCATGCCCAGGACGTCCACCCAGAGCAGGCGGCCCGTCGCCGGGTCCCAGGTCGGCCCCTCGCCGAGCGCGGCCTGCGCGCGCACGGCCACCTCGTAGGCCGTCATTCCGCGCACCGGTGGCCCAGCCGCTCCGACAGCTCCGCCGCGCCCTTGGCGGCCAGCTGCTCCAGCTCCGCCCGGCGCTCCTCGCTCCAGCGGATCATGGGGACCGAGATGGACAGGGCGGCGACGACCTTTGCGGCCCGGTCGCGCACCGGGGCCGCCACGCAGGACACGTCCGGGTTGGACTCACGGCTCTCCACCGCGATGCCCCGCCGCCTGATCTCCGCCAGGGCCTCGCGCAGCGCGGCCGGATCGGTGATGCTGTTCGGGGTCATCGCGGTCAGCTCGGCGCCGTCCGGTATCCGCGCGCCCAGCTCCTGCTCGGGCAGCGAGGCCAGCAGCATCTTGCCGACGGAGGTGCAGTGGGCGGGGAGGCGGCGGCCCGCGGCCGAGACCATGCGCACCGCGTGCGTGGAGTCGACCTTGGCGATGTAGATGACGTCGGTGCCTTCGAGGATGGCCACGTGGACCGTCTCGTCGCAGGTCTCCGCCACCGAGCGGGCCACCTGCTGCCCCTCGGCGGCGAGGTCGAGCTGCTCGGCGTAGCGGCTGCCGAGCTGGTACGGCCGCACGCCGAGCCGGTACCGTCCGGGCTGTCCCGGCACGGGCACGATGTACGAGCGTGCGGCGAGCGTGGTGACCAGTTCGTGCACGGTGGTGCGCGGCAGTTGCAGCCTGCGCACGATGTCGGGGGCGGAGAGCGTCCCGTCACCGTCGAGGAACAGCTCCAGTATGTCGAGAGCCCGGGTCACGGCAGGCACGAGACGTCCCACGTCCGGCCCCCTCCCTTGGGTCTGGGTGTCTGTGTTCGAAATTTCAACAGACGATCGGCATGGCGAACACAGGCTAGTCATCGCGGGTTGCGCGGGCAATGGTCCGGAGGCAGCCGGGCACCATGGGTGCCATGGGACTCGATTTCCAGCTGGTGCTGCTGCGCCGCATGGCCGACCACAATCCGGACCTGGTCGAGGACGCCCGGCGCCGGCTGGGCGCGTCGGTCGCAGACATGCGGGAGACGAACAAGCGCTGGCAGGCGATGGTCCGCTCGCCCGGGTCCCGGTCCGCGGGCGCCCGCTACCGCTCGGTGCTCGGCCCGCCCGAGGACGTCGTCGCGCGCCGCCTCGGGGAAGTGGACTGCGAGGCCCGCCGGTGGGCCCTGCCGCTCTGGCCCGAGCTGCGTTTCGAGGTGCTGGTCTCCCCCGACGGCGCGGTGTGGAACGAGTGGCTGGTGCGGGCGCCGGGTGCGCCGGCCCCGACGCTGCGCACCCTGGACGACCTGACCCCGTGGTCCTGCACGGTCGACGAGGCCGCCCGCGCCTTCGCCCCGGCCCGCCCGCTGGAGGGCACCGCCCCCACCCGCTGGGGGCTCGCCCTCACCGCTCCCGGCCGCGACGGCGTACGGCACGAGGTGGTCGCCGAGTTCACCTGGGGGCTGCTCCAGCGGACCGCGATCCGCGCGTAGCGGGGGTCCCCGGGGGGGCTACGCGTCGAAGGCCGTCGCCCTGGCCTGCTTCTCCCAGGCCGTGACGTCCTCGCGGACCTGGTCGAGATGGGTCAGGACGGCGCTCACCCCGTCGTCGCCGAGCGGCAGCCGCAGCGGGGTCCGCTCCGCCTCCAGCGCGGCCAGGATGAGGGCCGCCGCCTTGGCGGGGTCACCGGGCTGCGTACCGTCGCCGCCCGCGACGAACCCGCGGGTCTCGCTCACCCTCGCGTACACCCCGCTGTCCGCGCTGACCCCGGCCCGGGCGGAGTCCATCAGCGAGGTCCGGAACCCTCCCGGCTCCACGATCAGCACCTTGACGCCGAACTCCCGCACCTCGTCGGCGAGCGCCTCGGACATTCCCTCCAGCGCGAACTTCGTGCCGCTGTACGCCCCGAAGCCCGCGAAGGACATCTGCCCGCCCATACTGCTCATCTGCACGATCGCGCCGGAGCGCCGCTCCCGCATGTGCGGCAGCACCGCCCGCACCAGGGCCGCCGGACCGAAGAAGTGCAGCTCGAACAGGTCCCGCAGCTCCTGGTCCGTGGTCTCCTCGACAGCGCCGACGTGGGTGCGGCCCGCGTTGTTCACCAGCACGTCGATCCGCCCGTGCCGGGCCACCACGTCCCGTACGGCCCGCTCGATCGCGGCCATGTCCGTGACGTCCAGCCGCAGCGCCTCCACCTGGTCGGGATGCGCGGCCACCAGCTCGTCCAGCGCCTCGGGCCGCCGGGCCGCGCCGACGACCACATCGCCCGCGGCGACCGCCGCCCGCGTGATCGCCCGCCCGAAGCCGCTGCTCGCACCGGTCACCAGCCATACCTTGTCCACGTCAACTCCCCGCCGTTCCTGCTGCCTTGTGACATGAACGAGCTTACGAGGCGCTGGTGGCCGGCGTCGGCGTCCGCCTGCGCGACGCGCGGACGGCCCCTAGGCTTCCGCAGCCGTCAGGATCGCCTCCGTGACGCGCGGCAGCGAGGCCGGGTGCAGGAACAGGAACAGGTTCGGCTCGACCAGTTCCAGCTCCATCACGCGCGGCCGCCCGTCCTCCCCGTCCACGAGGTCCACGCGCGCGTACAGCAGCCCCGGTGCGCCGGGAACGGCCGCCAGCGCCTTCCCGGCGACGGCGAGTTCCTCGTCCGTGGGCTGCCAGGGCACCAGGTCGGGGTGGGCGACCTTGTCCGCGTCGTAAGGGGTGCCGGGTGCCAGGACGGCGCCCTTGCGGCTCGCGTGCAGCAGGCGGCCGCCGAAGAACTGCAGCGCCCGCTCGCCGCTGACGTCGATGCTCCGCAGGTACGGCTGCACCATCGCGGTGAAGCCCTCCGCGTGCATCCGGGCGAGCTGCCGTACGGCCGTGTCGTGCCCGTCGGGGGTGTAGCGGGCGGCGAACCGGGCGCCCGCGCCGGAGGTCGGCTTGATCACGTACTCGTGGTCGGCGGGCAGCTCGGCGGGCTCGCCGGGAGCGACGTAGCGCGTGGGGACGGTGGGCACACCGGCCGCCGCCAGCTCACCGAGGTAGCGCTTGTCGGAGTTCCAGCGCACGACGGCGGCCGGATTGGCCAGCCGGGTCATGGCGCCGACCCGCTCCACCCACGCCCCGAACTCCCGGGCCCGCCAGCTGTAGTCCCAGGTCGAGCGGATGAGGACGAGGTCGTAGCCGCCCCAGTCCGCCCGGGGGTCGTCCCAGTGCCGCGCCTCGGCGTCGGCCCCGGCCGCCCGCAGCGCCTCGACCAGCACCGGGAGGTCCCTGTCCTTGCCGGGCTCGGTGCCGGGGTCGTAGGTGGCGAGGGCTATGCGGGGCACGTCGGACTCCCTTGCGTACGGCGGTTCGATCACCGGGGAGGCTAACAACCGGCCGGGGAACCGGGACAGCGCGTTTGACCTTCACCTTCGGGGAAGCCCCAGCATCGGTGGTGGACGACGAGAGCGCGAGGTGCTCATGGAGTTGCTGACGATCGGCGCCTTCGCCAAGGCGAGCCGGCTGTCGCCGAAGGCGCTGCGGCTGTACGACGAGCTGGATCTGCTGCGGCCCGCACGGGTCGATCCCTCCAGCGGCTACCGGTACTACGCCGTGCGGCAGCTGGAGCGGGCCCGGCTCGTGGCCTGGCTGCGGCGGCTCGGCATGCCGCTGGCCGGGATCCGCGCGGTGTGCGCCCTGGACCGGGCGGACGCCGCCCGGGAGGTCCGGGCGTACTGGGCGCGGGTGGAGGCGGAGACGGCCGTGCGCCGGGATCTCGCCGCGTTCCTCGTCGACCAGCTGACGGCCGATTCGCGAAGGGATCACACCACCATGCTGGAACTGCGTTATGCCGCCCGCTCCGACCGTGGGCACGTCCGCACCGCCAACCAGGACACGGTGTACGCGGGCCGCAGGCTGCTCGCCGTGGCCGACGGCTTCGGCACGGCGGGGGCGCCCGCGAGCAGCGCGGCCGTGGAGGCGCTGAAGTTCCTGGACGAGGGGGAGGAACTCGCCGCGGGCGGTGTGCTGAACGTGCTGGAGGACGCCGTGCGGGGGGCGAGCGAGGCCGTCCTGGACCTCGCGGCGGACGGCGAGGAGGCCGGGACCACGCTGACCGCGCTGCTGTGGACCGGGTCGAAGCTGGCCCTCGTCCACATCGGGGACTCCCGGGTGTACCTGCTGCGGGACGGCGAGCTGTTCCGGATCACCCACGACCACAGCGTGGTCCAGTCCCTGATCGACGAGGGCAGGCTGACCCCCGAGGAGGCCGTCAGCCATCCGCAGCGGGCGCTGCTGCTGAAGGCGCTGGGCACGGACACCCCGCCGGTGCCGGACCTGCGGCTGCACGAGGCCCGGGCGGGCGACCGCTACCTGCTGTGCTCCGACGGCCTGTCCACGGTCGTCCCGGACGTGCGGATCCGGGCGCTGCTGGCCGCCTCCCCCGCCCCGGACACCACCGCGCACGCCCTGATCGAGGCGGCGAACGCGGCCGGTGGCCCGGACAACGTGAGCTGCGTCGTCGCCGATCTGGTGGAAGCGGCGGCCTGATCCGGTCGGGCCCGGGGCCACGGCACCGACCGGACCGGCCGCGTACACCGCCATGGACGGGTCGCCACCGGAGCAGGTCGAACGGGCCGCGCTTCTCGATCAGCCGCCGGTCGCCGCCCAGCACGGTGCGTGCTCGACGGCGGCGGGCAGGGCGGAATGCCCGGCCGTGCCCGTCGACGGCGGGCGGCCGTGCGCCGCGCGGGGGCGCGGTCGACCGGGCCCGGCTGCCCGGGCTCGGCCATCCGGCGCTCAGGTCGGCCGAATTGCGGCTCGCGGCCGACTTGAGCACGGTCGTCGGAACGCGGCGGCTGGTGTAGGAAGGTGTCGACGTCCCCGAGCCCGTCACCGAGTCCCAAGGAGTGCGCCGCGTGTCCTCCCTCTTCCCCGCCCTGGCGGACGGTCCGGGCGAGCGGGTCGCCCTGCGGTTCGGCGAACGGTCGCTGACGTACGGCGCGCTCGCGGGCGCGGCGGGTGCGCTCGCCGCCCGCCTCCGCGATGCCGGCCGGGTCGCCGTGTGGGCGACTCCGGAACTGGAGACCGCCGTCGCGGTGACGGGCGCCCTGCTCGCCGGGGTGCCCGCGGTGCCGCTGAACCCGAGGTCGGGCGGCCGGGAGCTGGCCCACATCGTCACCGACAGCGCCCCGGACCTGGTGCTGACCGCGCCCGGCGCCGAGGTGCCCGCCGAACTCGGCCGCCTCGCCCGGATCGAGGTGGACGCCTGCGCCGTGGGCACCGTGCCCGAGGAGCGGGCCGGGGACACCGACCCGGCGCTGGTCGTCTACACCTCCGGCACCACCGGCCCGCCCAAGGGCGCGGTCATCCCGCGCCGTGCCCTCGCCACGACGCTGGACGCGCTCGCCGACGCCTGGCAGTGGACCGGCGACGACGTGCTGGTGCACGGCCTGCCCCTGTTCCACGTGCACGGTCTGGTGCTGGGCGTGCTCGGCCCGCTGCGGCGCGGCGGCGCGGTGCGGCACCTGGGCCGGTTCGGCACCGAGGGCGTGGCCCGGGAGCTGAACGACGGCGCGACCATGCTGTTCGGGGTGCCGACGATGTACCACCGGATCGCCGAGGCCCTCCCGGACGAGCCCGAGCTGGTCAAGGCCCTGGCCGGGGCCCGGCTGCTGGTCTCCGGCTCGGCGGCGCTGCCCGTGCACGACCACGAGCGGATCCTGGCCGCGACCGGCCGCCGGGTGATCGAGCGCTACGGCATGACGGAGACGCTGATGAACACCAGCGTGCGCGCCGACGGCCCGGCCGGGACCGGCACGGTCGGGGTGCCGCTGCCGGGCGTGGAGCTGCGGCTGGTGGAGGAGGACGGCACGGAGGTGGCCGGGTACGACGGGGAGACCGTCGGGGAGATCCAGGTGCGCGGCCCGAACCTGTTCACCGAGTACCTGAACCGGCCCGACGCGACCGCCGCCGCGTTCACCGCCGACGGCTTCTTCCGCACCGGCGACATGGCCGTGCGCGAGAGCGACGGCGGGGTGCGCATCGTCGGGCGCAAGGCCACCGACCTGATCAAGAGCGGCGGTTACAAGATCGGGGCGGGCGAGATCGAGAACGCGCTGCTGGAGCACCCGGGGGTGCGCGAGGCCGCGGTGACCGGGGAGCCGGACGCGGACCTCGGCGAGCGCATCGTGGCGTGGATCGTCCCGGCGGACCCGGGCGCCCCGCCGTCCCTGGAGGAACTGGCCGGGCACGTGGCCCGGCGGCTGGCTCCGCACAAGCGGCCGCGCGTGCTCCACCTTCTTGACGCGCTGCCGCGCAACGACATGGGGAAGATCATGAAGCGTGCGCTGGTGGCCGATGCCTGAGCGGCTGTCGGCACGGGAGGTCCTGGCGCTGGTCGCCGACGAGGGGACGTTCGGCGAACTCGCCGTCGCCACGCGCCGGCCGGCGGTGGACGGCCCGCTCGGCTGGCAGGGGTACGACGCCTCCCGGGCCCGCGCCGCCGAGCGCACCGGCGAGGAGGAGTCCGTCGTCTGCGGCACCGCGAGCGTCGGCGGCACCCGGGCGGTGCTGCTCGCGTTCGAGTTCGGCTTCCTCGGCGGCTCGCTGGGCGAACGCACCGGCGACCGACTGGAGGCGGCGTACCGGCACGCGCGGGCCCACCGGCTGCCGGTCGTGCCGCTGGTCGCCACCGGCGGCAGCCGGATGCAGGAGGGCATGCTCGCCCTCACCCAGCTCCAGCGGGTGGCCCGGGAGTCGGCGCTCACCCGGGAGGCGGGCCTGCCGCAGATCGCGGTGGTGCGCGACCCGACGACCGGCGGCGGCTGGGCCACCCTCGGCGCCGGGGCCGACGTGGTCCTGGCCCTTCCCGGTGCCCAGGTCGGCTTCGCCGGTTCCCGGGTACGGCCCCGGGACGCGGACCCGGCCGCCTACACGGCCGAGGCACAGGTGGCCGCCGGGTCGGCGGACGCCGTGGTGCGGCCCGGGGAGCTGCGCGCGGTGCTCGGCACCTGGCTGCGGCTGCTCACCAGCCCGGCGACGGAGGCACCCGCACCGCGCGCCCTCGGTCCGGCCGCGCTGCCCGGCTCCGGCTGGGAGGCCGTCCGCCGGGCCCGCTCCCCCGAACGCCCTCGCGCGGAAGCCTACTTGGACGCCTACTTCAGCCACCGGGCCGCGCTCGGCGGCGACCGCTGCGGCGGTGTCGACCCCGGCGGCATGCTGTGCGGGTTCGGTGCGCGCGACGGCCGTACGGTGGCGTACGCGGCGCAGACCGGAGCGCCCACCCGGCCGGCCGGGTACCGGACCGCGGCCCGGCTGATCCGGCTCGCCGACCGGCTTGACATCCCGGTGCTGACCCTGGTGGACACCCCGGGTGCGGCCAACGACGCCGAGGCGGAACGGCAGGGGGCCGGGGCGGCGATCGCCGACGTGTTCTCGGCGGTGGCCTGCGCGCGGGTGCCGGTCACCACGCTGGTCGTCGGGGAGGGCGGCTCCGGCGGGGCGCTGGCGCTGGCCGCACCGGGCAACACCTGGGTCACGCCCGACAGTTACTTCTCGGTGATAGCGCCGGAACTCGCGGCGGCCATCCTCAAGCGGCCGCCGCACGAGGTGGAGGCGACGGCGGACCAGCTGCGCATCAGGCCGCAGGACCTGGTGGAGCTGGGGGTGGTCCGCGGCGTCGTCGAGGCCGCGGGCCACCCCCCGTCCCGGGCTACCTGACGCCCACCGCGCGGACGATCTCCTGGGTCACCGAGCCGCCCCTGTCGTCGCGGGCCGAGGCCCGCAGGGAGACGTGGGCGGCGTGCCGGGGCACGGTCAGCGTGCCGTGCCAGGCGGCGCCCCGGCCGGCGGTCAGCGGGACGGCCCGCCAGGTCGCGCCGTCGTCGTACGACACCGCGAGCCGGCCGCCGCCGAGGGTGCCGGTGCCGGCCGCGCCGGCCACGTACCGCGCGCCGAGGGCGACGGGCAGCCGCTGTCCGGCGCGCACCGTCCCGGCGAGGTCGGTGTCGAGGCGGAAGGCGAGGTTGATCAGCGGCAGGCTGGTCCAGTGGTCCTCCGGGGTGGCCGCCGACCGGAAGGTCCACTCGCTGTGGCCCTTCGTGGCGGGCTGCCACCTGCCCGCGTCCAGGGCGGTGTCGGTGACCACCTCGTAGGTGTGCTCGTCGGCGGGCGCGTCCCGGACGTAGGCGCCGGAGCCGGTGCGGCGGTCGACCTGTGTGCCGTCCAGGTAGACGGCGGTGGTCTGGGTCATCCCGCTGCCCTCGCTCCAGACGTCGCCGAAGCCGGTGTGGTCGGGTCCGGAGTCGCCCCATCCCGGGGTGTTCAACTGGATCTGGTCGCCCGCGCGTTGCTGGCCCCAGCCGAGGCCGGTGCCGAGCCAGGGGTGCCACACGGGGCGGAACCAGTTCAGCACGGGCCGGGTCCCGCCGTCGTAGCGCACGAGTCCGCTGCGTTCCTCCAGGGCGCCGTCGCGGACGGTGACGGACTCGTGCCAGCGCTGGCCGGGGCCGGTGGAGACGTAGTCGGTGCGTTCGGCGGGCAGGTCGATCCGTTCCTGGAAGCCGAGCCCGACCGGGAAGGTGTCGGTGATCGAGTACCGGAACTCGCCGCCGCTCACCGGCGCGGAGGCGTGGAAGCTCACGTGCACGGCGGCCAGTTGGCGCTTGGTGGGCGCGTAGGTGAGGGACCGGTCCGGGATCGCCCCGGGGTGGCCCTCGGACAGGTCGTACACGTAGGGCGAGTTGCGGGTGCCGGTCATGTCGGCCCGGCCGGCCGCCCGCAGCCGTGCCGCGTCCGCCCGGCCGACCGTGGCGATCTGCAGCGGCCGGTCGGCGTTGTCGTCCGTGCCCCACCAGGCCATCAGCCGGCCGGGCGCGTCGTCCGTGACGAACAGCGCCTTGGCGCCCGCCTCCTGGGCCGCTTCGGCGAGCGCGGCCGGGTCGGCGCCGTCGGCGAGGCGGGCGAGCACCGCCTTGCCGGCGACCTTCGTGAACGGCCCGTCCCCGACGTCGACCAGCGGCAGCCTGGTCCGTCCTGCCAGGAGCGTCCCGCCCGCCTGCACGGTGGCCTCGCCGATCCCCCGGACCGTCAGCAGCGGCTCGGCCAGCCGCCACACGGTGCGGTACTCGAAGCTGCCCCGGGTGACCTTCGCGGTGGGCGCGGCGAACACGCTGTCGTAGGTGAGGGGCACCTGGACCGCGCCGAACAGGTCGGCGCCGTTCGCCTTGCGGTCGTACTCCATGAGGAGCTGCCGCGTCTCGGTGCGCCGGCCGGCGTCGGCCCTGATCTCCCGCAGCCGGCGCCCGTCCAGGGTGACCTCCCGGTCCCGGTCGAGGACGGTCTCGGGGGCGGCGAGGAAGCCGAGGCCGAGCGAGTCGGCGCCGTGGCTGCCGCGCACGTCCAGGAAGGAGGCCAGGCTGTAGGTGCCGGGCCGCAGCCGCAGCTTCAGGGTGCCGGAGTCGCCGACGTGCGCGGGCCGGGCGTCCTCGCCCTCGGCGAGCCGCTGCACGGCGAGGTCGGCGGCGGTGGGTGCGCCGTCGCGGTCCCGGACGTGGACGGTGAGCGTGTACCGCTCCTCCTCCTTGACCAGCCCGAAGGCGGTGTGGGCGAGCGGGGTGCCGTCCGGGCCCGAGGCCACGATCTGCCCGCTGCTCTGTCCGACCGGCGCCTTCGACCCGTCGCCGGTGACGGTGGTGGACGCGGTGCCGTGCGCGGGCACGGTGAGCGCGGGGTCGGCGAGGGTGGCCAGCCCGTCCGGGCCGCCCTCGACGGCGAGGTCGAGGCGTACGTCGGCGTCGGACGAGTTGCGGTAGGTGAGGGTCCGGGTGACCGGCCGGTCGGCGTCGTAGGGCCAGCTGTGGAAGCCGAGGTCTGCGCTGCCGGTGGCGGTGATCCGCGCCCGGACCACGTCGGGCACGCTCACCCGTCCCGCGCCGAGCTGGTAGGCGGACGCGTCGAGCCGCTTCGAGGTGGACATCAGCGCGTCCTTCAACTGCGCGCCCGTCCAGTCGGGATGGGCCTGGGCGAGCAGGGCCGCCACCCCGGCCACGTGCGGGGTCGCCATGGACGTGCCGCTCATGGAGGTGTAGTAGCCGCTGCCCTCGACGAGCTGGGAGCGGGCGGCGAGGATGTCGACGCCGGGTGCGGACACGTCCGGCTTCAGGGCGTTGTCGCCGTAGCGGGGGCCCGCGCTGGTGAAGTAGGCCGCCTGGTCGGCGGAGTCGACGGCGCCGACGGTGAGGGCGGCGTCGGCGGCGCCGGGCGAGCCGATGGAGGACGGGGCGCCGGTGTTGCCCGCGGCGACCACGAAGAGGGCGCCGGTCTCCTTGGAGAGGTCGTTCACGGCCTGGGCCATCGGGTCGGTGCCGTCGCTCGGCTCGGTCGAGCCCAGGCTCATGGAGATCACCCGCGCGTGCACGTCCCGGGCCGCCCACTCCATGCCCGCGATGATCTGCGACTCGCTGCCCGAGCCCTGGTCGCCGAGCACCTTGCCGACCGCGAGGGTGGCGCCGGGCGCGACCCCCTGCTCGGTGCCGCCGGACGCGGCGCCGCTGCCGCCGACGGTGGAGGTGACGTGCGTGCCGTGCCCGTTGCGGTCGGCGACCTCCTCGCCGTCGACGAAGCTCCTGGTGGTGCCGACCCGGTCCGCGAGGTCGGGGTGGCTCAGGTCGACGCCGGTGTCGAGGACGGCGACGGTGACGCCCTTGCCGGTCAGCCCGGCGTCCCAAGCGGCCCGCGTGCCGATCTGGGCGTTGCTCTGCGCCATGTCGGCCTCGACCCGCCCGTCGAGCCAGACCTTGCCGACGCTCCGGCCGTGCGTGAAGGACCGCCAGAAGGCGCGCTCCCGGTGCGCCGTCACGGCGGCGCCGCGCAGACTCGGCAGCGACCGGGTGCGCTCCGTCCCGGCCGGGGTGGTCACGCGCGCGCCCTTGCCGTAGGTCACGATCAGCGGCAGCGCGCCGGACCGGGCGTCCGTCAGCCCCTGCCGGATCAGCCCGCTCACGTCGAACAGCCGCCGGTCCAGGGTGCCGGCCCGCAGGTACGGCAGCGCCTCGTCCGGTACGACGGTGATGTCGCCGTCGCTCGTCTGCGTGCGCACCGCCCCGGTGGCCCCGGCGGGCCGCCGCACGGTGACGGTCCGTCTGCCGTGCCCGAGGTCGGTCACGCTGACCTTGTCGCCGGTGACGAGGGTGACGGTGGTGGGGGTCGCGGTGCCGGGGTCGTGCCGTTGCGCGGTGACGGTCGTCCGCGCGGCCGCGGGTGCCGCCGGTGTCAGGGCCGCGACGACCAGCCCTGCCGACAGCAGGACCGCACCGCGTCCGACTGGTCCTCTCCTCATGCACGCCTCATCTCGTCCGGGGGTGTCCGTCCTGGTGCGCGGAGTGCTGGGACGAGTCTCATGTGCCTTGTGTCGCAGGGCTGTTGACCGTACATGGCGGGAAGGCGCCCTGGCGGATTCCCGCCGGCACCGCGCCCCCGCCCGGCCGGAACCGCGGACAGCCGCACCGGCCGTCCGCCACAATGGAGCCGGTAGTGGATCAAGGACACGGGGGGGCGTACGACGCCATGAACAGGCTGATGGAGTTCACCACCGACGACGGCGCCGTCGTGATGGTGGAGGAGACGGACCCCACCGGCGGGACGCGGCTCGTCTCCCGCGGCGAGGGCGGCCCGGCGGCGCAGACCGCCCGCACCTTCGAGGGTGCCCTGGACGGGGTGCGCGCGGCCGCCCACTCGGCGCTGCGCGTCTTCCGGGACGGCACCCTGCGCCCCGACGCGGTGGAACTGGAGTTCGGCGTGAAGCTGAGCGCGGAGGCGGGCGCGGTCATCGCCAAGGGGGCGGCGGAGGGACAGCTCGTCGTCCGGCTGAGCTGGAAGTCCGCGACCGAACCGGCCCCGGCGACGGGCGACTGACGGACGGACCACCGACGGGCGGACCACCGCGGCCCGGCCCGCGGCCGGCGCGGCCCTCCGTGCCCGGCCGACAGCCCGGCGGGCCCTCCGGCGGCGCGACACACCGTACGCGCCGCCCGAACCCCCCGTTCGGCGGCACCCCGCCCGGCCCCCTCCAGAAGGCGCACGCCCTTCACCCGGCAGCAGGATCGAGAGGAGGAAGAGGCCCGCCAACCGGTCGGCCGCCCAAGGCCTGCGCACTCGGGAGGATCCGCCGTGACCGTCAGTCTGGAGCAGCTGCGCCGCTGCCACTTCGCCGTCGACCTGGGCGCGGCCCGCACCCGGGTGTACGTGAAGGGCTCCGGTCTCGTCGTGGACCAGCCCTCGGTCGCGGCCATGAACACCCGTAACGGCGCGCTCATCGCGGTCGGCGAGTTCGCGGAGCAGATGACGGGGCGCACGCCCGACTACATCAGGGTGGTGCGGCCGGTCGCGGGCGGCACGGTGGTCGACATCGAGATGGCGCAGCGCATGCTGCGGCACCTGATCGGCGACAAGATGCGCCGCACACTGCGCCGCAGGCCCCGGCTGCGTGCGGCGGCCTGCACCCCGCACGACGCCGACCCGCTGGCCCAGCGGGCGACGATCGAGACGCTGGTCGGGCTCGGCGCGCGGCGGGTGGAGCTGGTGGACACGCTGATCGCCGCCGCCGTGGGCTGCGGACTGCCGGTGGAGCGGCCCGAGGCCTCCATGATCATGGTGTGCGGCGCCGCCGCCACCCAGGTCGCCGTGCTGTCCCTGGGGTCCATCGTGACCGCCCAGCGGATCCCGGTGGGCGGTGAGGCCGTCGACCACGCGATCGTGCAGCACCTGCGGCACGCCCACGCGCTGGTGCTGCCCAGCCAGTCCGTACGGCCGCTGCAGATCGCCCTGTCCGGCAACGGGCTCACCGCGCAGGGCCCGGCCTCGACCGAGATCCACGGCCGGGACGTGGCCACCGGGCTCCCGCGCAGCGTGCGGGTCGACACCGCCGCCGTGCGCAACGCCATCCACACCCCGCTGACGGCCGTCCTCGACGGGATCGGGAGGGTGCTGCGCGAGTGCCCGCCCGATCTGGTGGCCGACCTCGCGGACCGCGGGATCATGATGGTCGGCGGGTCGGCCCGGCTGCCCGGCCTGGACGAGATGCTCCGCGAGGCGACCGGCGTCCCGGTGCACATCGCCGAACAGCCGGACGTGTGCGCGGTCCAGGGGCTCGGCGCCATGCTGGAGGGCCAGGTCGAGCCGCTGGTCCTGGACCCGCTGGCCGCCTGAGCACGCCGGGCGGACGGTCGTACCGGCTCAGGGGCCCACGTGTGCGCGGATGGTCGTGCCGTCCGGGCCGGTGTGCGTGAGCACCAGGTCGGCCACGAGGTTGACCAGCAGCAGGCCGCGGCCGCCGCGCTGGTCGCGGCCGGCGGGGCGGCGCCCGGCCAGCGGGTCGGTCAGCCGGCCGCGGTCGCGCACCTCGCACCGGACGTGCCCGTCCTCCGCCCACACCGTGAGCACCCCGCTGCCGCCGCCGTGCACCACGCTGTTGGTGGTCAGCTCGGCGGTGATCAGGGTCAGGTCCTCGAGCCGCAGGCCGGTGAGGCCGAGCCGGGCGCCGTGCTCGGTGGCCAGGTGCCGGACGGCGGGCAGGGAGCCGGCCTCGAAGGCGGTGGCGAGCACACCGGGGCCGGCGCCGGGCGCGGGCGGCAGCGGCCGGTTGTAGCGGGCGACGACTCCCTCGGGGTCGTAGGCGGTGCTGGGGAGGTGCTCGGTGGTGCCGGCCGGGATCACGAGCGGGTGGGTGGCGTACGCGTCGGCCAGCGCCCGCTCGTCGAGGCGGGCGGTGTCGTAGGGGCACAGGATCGTCACTTCGCGCCCCCGGAACGCGCTGTTGATCAGCGCCTCGTGCTGCGCGCAGGCGGGGTGCTCGGCCGGGTCGCGGTCCGCCCAGACCGGCTCGCCGACGATGTGCACGCGCCGGCCGGCGGACTGGCCGTCGGCGAAGGCCCGCAGCACGCCGGGGATGATCCGGCCGGGGTTGCGGCCGGCCTCGCGCATGTCCAGGAACCGTACGGCCTCGGCGTCCGCGCCCAGCGCGTCCCGGACCAGGCGCAGGTTCTCGCCGGGCACGGCGACCGCGACCGGCCCGCCGGCCTCCAGCGCGGCGCGGACGAAGGGCACGGTGCCGGCGAGGTACTGCCCGGCGTCCGCGTAGAAGAGGGCGGGGTGCACGAAGGGTTCGGCGGTCACCGTCATGCCGCCGCCACCTCGATCGCCGGCAGCCCGGGCCACAGCAGTTCCAGGACGCGGGGCAGGGCGGGCGGCGGCCGGTCCAGCACCAGCCGCCGCGTGCCGAACCGCAGGGCGGCGTCCGCGAGGGCGCCGGCGCCCGCCACGTCCACGAAGGCCAGCGCGGACAGCTCCAGGTAGTACACGCTCCCGCCGTCGCGGACGGCCCGCTCCAGGACGCCCTCCCAGACGCCGTGCGTCGGCAGGCTCACCTCACCGGCCGCCCGGACCCCGGCCCGCCCGGTCAGCGGGACCACGTCGAGCCGCGGCACCACGGGCCCCGGCACCAGCCGCGGCGCCCCGGGTTCCGGCACGTCCACCCCGTCTCCCCCTCGCGCTTCGGCACGCACCTCGTCACGCGCATCAACAGTCTGCACGGGACCCGACTGCCCCGGATTCGCCTCTTCTTACCTCCTTCGTGTGGGTCCTTCGTGTGTAGCCATGGGCACAAGGGGCAGGCGAGGGGGCGAGCCACGGGAGCCGACGGAGGGGGAGGCATGACCTCAGCGGCACGAGCACCGCACGGCGGACGGCTGAACGCACTGGTCGTCGGCGGCCGGACGGAGGAGGGCCGGGCCCTCCTGGACGCACGCGGGGAACTGGTCCGGGGCTGTACGGACACCCTGTCGGCGGCCCTGGACGCCCTCCCCGCGGGCATCACCGGGATCGAGCTGGACATGTCCGGGGTGTCCTTCATGGACACGGCGGGTCTGGAGTTCCTCGACGCGCTGGCCGAGTACGGCCGCCTGCACGGCCTGCCGGTCACGGTCTCGGGCTGGTGGGGCCAGCCGCGCCGGGTCCTGGAACTGGTCGGCCTGGACGTCACCGACCCGCTGGGCACCGCGCTCGCGGCCGGGGTCCGCGACCGCACCGGCTCCGCGGTGGCCCTCGAACGGGCGGAACAGCTGCGGGAGCTGCGCGAGGAGATCGAGCAGCTGCGGCACGCGATCGACTCCCGCCCCGTGATCGACCAGGCGCGCGGCATCCTGATGGCCGCCCACGGCTGCGGCCCGGAGCGGGCCTGGGACATCCTGCGGGAGGCGTCGCAGCGGTCCAACACCAAGCTGCGCGAGGTGGCCGCGGCGGTCACCGCGAGCACCGTCCCCGACGGACCCGTGCCGCCGGAGGAGCTGCGGACGGCACTGCGCGAGGCGGTGGCCCGCCACGCGCCGCCGTCCGGCGGCGAGCGGTGACGGGTCAGTACGGCAGGATGCGCCCGGAAGGCGTCCTGCGGTCGATCTCCTGCCCGCGCGGGGCGGCCGGCCGACGACTCACACGTACCCGGATCCGACGGTCCATGACGCCCTCCTCTGTCCGGTACCGCCCCACGGCGGTGGTCCGTAGGAGGTCCGTGCCCAGGACAAGGCATGTCCAAGCCAATGCGGCGGCACGTCTTGACCTGTGAACGGCTGTTGGCGAAACCGCTTGACGGGCCGGGCCGGACGGTGCGTCACCGGTGCGGGAGGTACCGTCCGAGCACGGGGTCGAGCCGTGCGATCCACTCGGTGAGCCGGGCCGAACGGCGGGCGTTCAGCTCGCAGTCGTAGACATCGCCGTCCCACAACTGGACGGTGACCGTGAGCCGGTTGCCGCGCGTGCCGGGCGTCCGCCGCACGACGGCGATCTCCGCCCACTCGAAGTCCGCCGCGACCCCGCCGAGTTCGAGGACCACCCCGGCCGCGTTCACGACGACACGGGCGTCGCCGTCCCCGAGCACGACCTCCGGCGCGCCGTACGGCAGCGGCGGCCCGAACCCGTACCCGGCCTGCGGCGGGACCGGCGGCGCGGGCGGCAGGTACGGGGGCGTGCCGGGCACCGGGGAGGTCACCGCGAGGTGCGGGGGCGTCGCGTACGCGGCCAGGTGCGGAGGTGTCGCCGGGGCCCCCGGCGAAGCGGGGAGGTGCGGGGGCGTGCCCGGGGCGTCGGGCGAGGCGGCGGGGTGCGGGGGTGCCGACGCGGCCGCGGAAAGCGCGCCTTGGGGTGACGGCGTCGCCGGGGCCGCGGACGAAGCGGGCAGGTGCGAGGGAGTCGCCGGGGCCCCGGGCGAAGCGGCCAGGTGCGGCGGCGTCGCCTGCGCGGCCAGGTGCGAAGGAGTCGCCGGGGGCACGGACGAAGCGGGCAGGTGCGAGGGAGTCGCCGGGGCCGCGGACGAAACGGCCAGGTGCGAGGGAGTCGCCGGGGCCGCGGACGAAGCGGCCAGGTGCGAGGGAGTCGCCGGGGGCGCGGACGAAGCGGCCGGGTGCGGGGGTGTGGCGGGGGCCGCCGGAAGATGCGGTGGCGGTGTCGGGGCCGGTGGGGCGGTCGCGAGGGTCGGGGGGTGCGACGGCGCGTCCGGCCGGGCCGGGGCGGCCGGCTCGCCGGTGAGGAGGTCGAGCAGTTCGGCGGGGGCCGGACGGGCCGCGGGGTCCTTCGCCAGGCAGGCCGTCACCACGTCCACCAGCCCGGCCGGTACCGCGGACGTGTCCGGCGGCTCGTGCACGGAGCGGTACATCAGCCCCATCGGCGTGCCCTCGCCCCAGGCGCTGCCGCCTGCCGCGGCCACCAGGACGGCGCCGAGGGCGAACACGTCGGCGGCGCCGCCGACATCGTGGCCGAGCGCCTGCTCGGGGGCGAGGAAGCCGGGCGTGCCGAAGGCGGTCCCGGTGGCGGTGAGCCGGGTGGACTCGACGGCCCGGGCGATGCCGAAGTCCAGGACGCGCGGCCCGTCGTCGGCCATGACGATGTTGCCGGGCTTGAGGTCGCGGTGCACCAGACCGCAGGAGTGGATGGACTCCAGCGCCTCGGCGAGCGCGGCGGCGAGCGCCCGCAACTGCGCCTCGTCCATGGCCCCCTGGGCGGCGAGCCGGGCCGCGAGGGTCGGGCCCGGGATGTAGGCGGTGGCCAGCCACAGCGGGTCGCCGTCGACGTCCGCGTCCACCACGGACGCGGTGTGGAAGCCGCCGACCGCGCGGGCCGCCTCCACCTCGCTGCGGAACCGCTCGCGGAAGACCGGGTCCGCCGTCAGTTCCGCCTTGGCGACCTTCAGCGCCACCGCACGCCCACCGCGCGTCCGCGCGAGAAACACGGTTCCCATCCCACCCTCACCGAGCTTCCGCTCGACGAGGTAGCCCCCTATGCGTTCCATGCGCACAGTATGGCGCCGGGCGCGGCGCCGTGATCGGGGTGAGTGTCCTTCGGAGACCGCCGGATGTCCGTCGGATGCTGCTCGGAGCGGGTGAACGGTTGCCACTCCTGCGGTGTGGCAACCACCCTGCGTACGGGCTCACAGGTCAGATCGATTCTGCGCCTGTACTTGCTGGGTGGGGCGGGTGGGACTCGAACCCACGGCCGACGGATTATGAGTCCGCTGCTCTAACCGGCTGAGCTACCGCCCCATAGCGGCGTGTCGCGTACATGTGTGCGCGCCGTCTGCCGCAGCATAGCCGCTCATACGATCTCCTGCTTCGGATGGTCGGCTTCCGCGCTGCTTCCTGACCTTGAGACTTCGCCCAGCCCAGGGCGGTTCCCGCGGGCATGAAAAAGGACCCCGAAGGGTCCTCGTTCAGCGTGCTCCCCCGACTGGACTCGAACCAGTAACCTGCCGGTTAACAGCCGGCTGCTCTGCCAATTGAGCTACGGAGGACCGAAGCTCCCCCGACTGGACTCGAACCAGTAACCTGCCGGTTAACAGCCGGCTGCTCTGCCAATTGAGCTACGGAGGATTGCCTCGTTGCATCGAACGTACCTACCTGGGTATTCGCCAGGGGGCGGGCGCTCGCTGCGACACATACATTAGCGCAAGCAGGGGGGTGCTCCGCCAATCGGTATCCCTCGGCCCCGACGCCGCACCACAGACCCACGCAAGGAGAAGGGTGACAGCCATGCGCTACCGGCTCACGTTCGTCGCCGGACTGGCCCTCGGTTACGTGCTCGGCACGAGGGCCGGGCGCGAGCGTTACGAGCAGCTGAAGAAGTCAGCTCGGCGGATCTCGCAGAACCCGGCCGTCCGCAACACCGCCGAGACGGCCGCCCAGCAGGGCCGCGTCTACGCCGGCAAGGCCCTGCACACGGTGAGCGACAAGGTCGGTGACCGGGTCCCGGAGTCGGTGGCCCAGCGGGTGCGCTCCCTGCGCGACCGCAACGTCAACGGCACGCCCGAGGACGACTGGGGCACCAGCAACACCTAGGACGCGGGCTTCACGGGGCCGGTGGGCGCGGGGATACGCGCCCACCGGCCGAAGCAAGCGCCGCGGTACGGCAGAATTTTGGCCATGGGGATAGTCGCCGGGTTGGACAGCTCGCCCGATTTCACTCGCATCGTCGTCTGCGACGCGGACACCGGAGCCGTGCTCAGGCAGGGCTACGCCCAGCATCCGGTGGACACACCGGAAGGGGGGCGGCCCAGCGACGTGGACCCGCAGGCCTGGCTGCTGTCCCTGGGCGAGGCCGCGGGCGGCGGACTGCTGGAGGGCGTGCAGGCCATCGGCGTGTCCGCGCAGCAGAACGCGCTGATCCCGCTGGACGCGCAGGGCAACACGGTCCGCCCGGCGATCACCGGCGGGGACAAGCGGGCGCAGGTCGCCGCCGCCGACCTCGTCGACGCGTTGGGCGGCCGGGAGGCCTGGGCGCAGGCCGTGGGATGCGTGCCGCAGGCCGCGCGGCCGGTGACCAAGCTGCGCTGGCTCGCGAAGAACGAGCCCGAGAACGCCCGCCGCACGGCCGCCCTGCTCCAGGCCCACGACTGGCTGGTGTGGCAGCTCCTCGGACGGCCGGTGCGCCGGACCACCGACCGCGGCGGGGCCTCCGGCACCGGCTACTGGTCCGCCGCCACCGGCGCCTACCGGCCCGACCTGGTCGAGCTGGCGCTGGGCCACCAGGCGATGCTCCCCGAGGTGATCGGCCCGTCGGACGCGGCCGGCACCACCCCGGAGGGCCTGCTGATCTCGGCGGGCACCGGGGAGACCATGGCCGCCGCGTTCGGGCTGGGGATCGGGCTCGGTGACGCGGTCGTCTCGCTCGGCGCGTCCGGGTCCGTGATGGCCGTGCATCCCGAGGCGCTCGCCGACCAGACCGGGATGATCACCTCCCTCGCCGACGCCACCGGCATGCACCTGCCCGTCGTCACCACACTGAACGCGGTGCGGGCCCTGCGCGGCACCGCCGAACTCCTCGGGCTGCCGGATCTGGAGAGCCTGTCCGACCTGGCAATGAAGTCCACGCCGGGGTCGCACGGGCTGGTCCTGCTCCCCTACCTGGAGGGCGAGCGGACCCCGCACCTGCCGCACACCGCGGGCACGCTCGCGGGGCTGCGGCGCGAGTCGATGAAGGCCGAGCACCTGGCGCGGGCCGCGTTCGAGGGCATGCTGTGCGGGCTCGCCGACGCGCTGGACGTGCTGCGCGGGCGGGGCGTGGAGGTGCGGCGGATCTTCCTGCTCGGCCAGGCCGCCGAGCTGCCCGCGGTACAGGCCGCGGCGCCCTCGCTGTTCGGCGCGCAGGTGGTCGTACCGCAGCCGGCCGACTACGCGGCGATCGGCGCGGCCCGGCAGGCCGCCTGGGCGCTCGGCGTGTCGCAGGGCGTGCTCGATCCCCGCAACCCGCCCGCCTGGCAGGGAGCGGCCGCGCAGGTCCTGGAGCCGGGCGACGACCTGGCGGTGGGCCAGGCGGTGCGGCAGCAGTTCGTGTCGGTACGGGAGCAGACCCACCCCGGGGCGTTCCGCTCGTAGCGGCCCAAACCCCCGGCGCCGCAGAAGTACGCCGATGGGTTAATCGGTTGAGGTAACGCGGGTGGAGTGCCCGACGATAGGGGCGAAGGGCACACCGGCCCGCCCCCATCGCCGACTCCGAGAGACGTAGCGTGCTCATACGACTTCTGCGGACCTATCTCAGGCCCTACAGGAAACCCATTGCCTTCCTGGTGCTGCTGCAGTTCCTGCAGACCTGCGCCACCCTCTACCTGCCCACGCTCAACGCCGACATCATCGACAACGGTGTCGTGAAGGGGGACACGGACTACATCCTGTCCTTCGGCGCCCTCATGATCGGCATCTCGCTGGCCCAGGTCGTCTGCAACATGGGCGCCGTCTACTTCGGCGCCCGGACCGCCGCCGCGCTCGGCCGGGACGTGCGCGGAGCCGTCTTCGACCGGGTGCAGTCCTTCTCCGCGCGTGAGGTGGGTCACTTCGGGGCGCCTTCGCTCATCACCCGGACCACCAACGACGTGCAGCAGGTCCAGATGCTGGCCCTGATGACGTTCACCCTGATGGTCTCGGCGCCCATCATGTGCGTCGGCGGGATCGTGCTGGCGCTCGGCCTGGACGTGCCGCTGTCCGCGGTGCTCGTGGCCGTGGTACCGGTGCTCGGCATCTCCGTGACCCTGATCGTGCGCAGGCTGCGGCCGCTGTTCCGGTCCATGCAGGTCCGCCTGGACACGGTGAACCGGGTGCTGCGCGAGCAGATCACCGGCAACCGGGTGATCCGTGCCTTCATCCGGGACGAGTACGAGAAGGGCCGGTTCGGGAAGGCGAACGGCGAGCTGACCGACATGCAGCTGGCCACCGGCCGGATGCTCGCGCTGATGTTCCCGATCGTCATGACGGTGGTGAACGTGTCGTCGATCGCGGTGGTGTGGTTCGGCGCCCACCGGATCGACAGCGGCGGGATGGCGATCGGCGACCTGACCGCGTTCCTCGCCTATCTGATGCAGATTGTCATGTCTGTGATGATGGCCACATTCATGTTCATGATGGTGCCGCGCGCGGAGGTCTGCGCCGAGCGCATCGAGGAGGTCCTGGGCACCGACTCCAGCGTGGTGCCGCCGCTCGCGCCGGTCACCGAGCTGCGCCGGCACGGGCACCTGGAGATCCGGGGCGCGGGCTTCCGCTATCCGGGTGCCGAGGAGCCGGTGCTGAAGTCGATCGCCCTGGTGGCCCGGCCGGGCGAGACGACCGCCGTCATCGGCTCGACCGGCAGTGGCAAGTCCACGCTGCTGGGGCTGGTCCCCCGGCTGTTCGACGCCACCGAGGGCGAGGTACTGGTGGACGGCGTGGACGTCCAGCAGGTCGACCCCGGGCTCCTGGCGAAGACGGTCGGCCTGGTGCCGCAGAAGCCGTACCTGTTCGCGGGCACGGTCGCCACCAACCTGCGCTACGGCAATCCGGACGCCACCGACGAGGACCTGTGGCACGCGCTGGAGGTCGCGCAGGCCAAGGACTTCGTGACGAAGCTGGAGGGCGGTCTGGACGCGCCGATCGCCCAGGGCGGCACGAACGTCTCGGGCGGTCAGCGCCAGCGGCTCGCCATCGCCCGCACGCTGGTGCAGCGCCCGGAGATCTACCTGTTCGACGACTCCTTCTCCGCGCTCGACTACGCCACCGACGCGGCCCTGCGCGCCGCGCTGGCCCGGGAGACCGCCGAGGCGACCGTCGTCATCGTCGCCCAGCGGGTGGCGACCATCCGGGACGCGGACCGGATCGTCGTGCTCGACGAGGGCCGGGTGGTCGGCTCCGGCCGGCACCACGAGCTGATGGCGGGCAACGAGACCTATCGGGAGATCGTGCTCTCCCAGCTCACGGAAGCGGAGGCCGCCTGATGGCCGGGCCCATGGGACGCATGATGGCCGGGGGCGGCCCCGACCAGCGCTCGATGGACTTCAAGGGGTCGGGCAGACGGCTCGTCGCCCAGTTCAGGCCCGAACGGGTCACCATCTACGCCCTGCTGGCGTGCGTGGTGGTCAGCGTGGGGCTCAGCGTGATCGGCCCCAAGATCCTGGGGCGGGCCACCGACCTGGTGTTCGCCGGCATCATCGGCCGCCGGATGCCCGCCGGGGCCACCAAGGAGCAGGTGCTCCGGTCGATGCGCGACCACGGCCAGGGCCGGATCGCGGACATGCTCAAGAGCACCGACTTCACCCCCGGCCAGGGCATCGACTTCACGGCCGTCGGCCATGTGCTGCTGCTCGCGCTCGGCACGTTCCTGGTCGCCGGTCTGCTGATGGCGGTCGCCACCCGGCTGGTGAACCGTGCGGTCAACCGCACGATGTACCGTCTGCGCGAGTCCGTGCAGACGAAGCTGTCGCGGCTGCCGCTGTCGTACTTCGACAAGCGCCAGCGCGGTGAGGTGCTGTCCCGTGCGACCAACGACATCGACAACATCGGGCAGACGCTCCAGCAGTCGATGGGGCAGCTCATCAACTCGCTGCTGACCATCATCGGCGTGCTCGTGATGATGTTCTGGGTCTCCTGGATCCTGGCGCTGGTCGCACTGGTGACCGTGCCGCTGTCGTTCGTGGTCGCCACCCGGGTCGGCAAGCGGTCGCAGCCGCACTTCGTGCAGCAGTGGCGCTCCACGGGCAAGCTGAACGCGCACGTCGAGGAGATGTACACCGGGCACACCCTGGTGAAGGTGTTCGGGCGGCAGGAGGAGTCGGCGAAGCAGTTCGCCGAGCAGAACGAGGCGCTGTACGAGGCCTCCTTCAGGGCGCAGTTCAACAGCGGGGTCATGCAGCCGCTGATGATGTTCGTGTCGAACCTGAACTACGTGCTGGTGGCGGTCGTCGGTGGCCTCAGGGTCGCGTCGGGCGCGCTGTCCATCGGTGACGTGCAGGCCTTCATCCAGTACTCGCGGCAGTTCTCGATGCCGCTGACCCAGGTCGCGTCGATGGCGAACCTGGTGCAGTCGGGTGTCGCCTCGGCCGAGCGGATCTTCGAACTCCTGGACGCGGAGGAGCAGGAGGCGGACCCGGTGCCGGGCAAGCGGCCGGCCGAGCTGCGCGGCCGGGTGGTCCTGGAGCACGTGTCGTTCCGCTACGAGCCCGAGAAGCCGCTGATCGAGGACCTGTCGCTGACCGTGGAGCCGGGCCAGACGGTGGCGATCGTCGGGCCGACCGGTGCGGGCAAGACCACGCTGGTCAACCTGCTGATGCGGTTCTACGACGTCTCCGGCGGGAGCATCCTGCTGGACGGCGTGGACATCCGCCGGATGTCCCGGGACGACCTGCGCTCCGGGATCGGCATGGTGCTCCAGGACACCTGGCTGTTCGGCGGCACCATCGCGGAGAACATCGCCTACGGCGCCTCGCGCGAGGTCACCCCGGGCGAGATCGAGGAGGCGGCGCGGGCGGCCCACGCGGACCGGTTCATCCGCACCCTCCCCGACGGCTACGACACCGTGATCGACGACGAGGGCACGGGGGTCAGCGCCGGTGAGAAGCAGCTCATCACCATCGCGCGGGCGTTCCTGTCCGATCCGACGATCCTGGTGCTGGACGAGGCGACCAGCTCCGTCGACACCCGCACCGAGGTGCTGATCCAGAAGGCGATGGCCAAACTCGCCGACGGGCGGACCTCGTTCGTCATCGCGCACCGTCTCTCCACGATCCGGGACGCCGACACCATCCTGGTGATGGAGAACGGTTCCATCGTCGAACAGGGCGCGCACACGGACCTGCTGGAGGCCGACGGGGCGTACGCGCGGCTGTACAAGGCCCAGTTCGCGCAGGCGGTCGCCGAGGTCGACTGATCGGACCGGCCGGGCCGGCGGGACGGACCCGGGGGCCGCTCACCGAGGTGGGCGGCCCCCCGTGCGTCCGGACTCAGTCGAGGTAGCCCCGCAGCTGGTCGGCGAAGGCGTGGTCCCTGAGCTTGTTCAGGGTCTTGGACTCGATCTGCCGAATCCGCTCCCGGGTCACGCCGAACAGCCGGCCGATCTCCTCCAGGGTGCGCGGGCGGCCGTCGGCCAGGCCGTAGCGGAGCTGGACGACCTTGCGCTCGCGTTCGCCGAGGGTGGAGAGGACCGCCTCCAGATGCTCCCTGAGCAGCAGGAACGCGGCCGACTCGACGGGTGACGCGGCGTCGCCGTCCTCGATGAGGTCGCCGAGGGCCACGTCGTCCTCCTCGCCGACCGGGGCGTGCAGGGACACCGGTTCCTGGGCGAGCCGCAGCACCTCGCCGACCCGCTCGGGCGGCAGTTCGAGGTGGGCGGCGACCTCCTCGGGCGTCGGCTCGTAGCCGCGTTCCTGGAGCATGCGGCGCTGGACGCGCACGACCCGGTTGATCAGCTCCACGACGTGCACGGGGACGCGGATGGTGCGGGCCTGGTCGGCCAGCGCGCGGGACATGGCCTGCCGGATCCACCAGGTGGCGTAGGTGGAGAACTTGTAGCCGCGGGCGTAGTCGAACTTCTCCACGGCCCGGATGAGCCCGAGGTTGCCCTCCTGGACCAGGTCGAGCATGGTCAGCCCGCGACCGACGTAGCGCTTGGCGACGGAGACCACGAGCCGCAGGTTGGCCTCGATGAGGCGGCGCTTGGCCATCCTGCCCATGACGACGAGCCGGTCCAGGTCGTGCGCGAGTCTGCTGTCCAGGTCGGGGGTGCTGCCGAGCTTCTCCTCGGCGAACAGCCCGGCCTCGACCCGGCGGGCGAGTTCGACCTCCTCGGCCGCGGTGAGCAGCGGGATGCGGCCGATCTCGCGCAGGTACTGGCGGAACAGGTCGGCGGAGGGGCCGCCGGTCTCGGCGCGGGCGGCGAGCCGTGCCGCGGCGCGCCCGGCGGTGTCGTCGAGTTCCCCGGGGCCCTCGGGTTCCTCGCTCTCCGCGGCTTCGGCGGCTTCTTCCGTGAGCGCTTCGGCGGGCGGCTCCGCCGGCTCGGCGGACGCCCCCTCCGGGTGCTGGGGGGCTCGGCCCTGGGGCGGCACGGCCACGAGGACGTCCGGCTCCGCGTCCGACTCGTCCGCGGACGTGCTGGTGGCGCTGGTACTGCCGTCGGTCTCGGTGAGGGTCTGGGTCTGCACGGGGGCGACCTCCAGGATGATCGCTGCTCAGCGGTCCGGCAGCGGCACTTCGGGAGCGGAGGACTCGGGCACCGCACCCAGTGTGGAGTACGACACATCCCCGCCACGAGGGGCGTGCGGTGACTTTTTGCGTCCGGTCCGTGACCCACTGGTGATCGTGGCGGGCAGACCGGGCGCCCGGAGCGCTAGAGCGCCTCCGCTCCCCGCTCCCGAAGGGCCTGGTCGTACTGCTGGAGGACCCACATCTCGTTCTGCACGGCGGCCAGCTCGGCGGGGTCGCCACCGGTGGACAGCCGGGTCAGCTGGGACTGGATGTCGCGGACGCGGCGCTCCACGGCGCGGCGGCGGATCTGCACCAGGACCGTGCCCGCGTACGTCTCGTCGACGGTGCGGCGCAGGATCGGCTCGACGGCCAGTTCGGTGACCATCGCGCGGACGGCGTCGTCGGGCGCGGCCTCGCGGACCCGGATCAGGTACTCCTGCGCGTCCTGGACGCCGTACTCGGCGCCGCCCGCCTCGGCGATCGCCCGGTGCACGGCCGTGTAGGGCGGGGCGGTGAACTCGTCGGCGCCGTACGCGTCGAACGCCGGGGAGACGAGTTCGGGCCGCTGGAGGGCGAGCTTGAGGAGTTCGCGTTCGGCGGCGTGCACGGGATTGCGCAGGGTGAGGGCCGGTCCGGACGGGGCCGCGGCGCGGGGGCCGGTCTCCCACGGCTGCTGGGGGCCGCGGGACTGCTGCTGCGGGCCGCCCCGGCCGCCGCCGCGCTCGCGGGCCCAGCGGGCCAGCTGGGCGACCCGCTTGACCACGAACTGGGTGTCGAGGATGCCGAGCATGCCGGCGAGTTCGACGGCGACCTCGTGCTGGGCGCCGCTGTTCTTGATGCGGGCGACGATCGGGGCGGCCTCGTCCAGGGCGGCGGCGCGGCCGGCGGGGGTGTTGAGGTCGTAGCGGGCCACGATCTGGCGGAGCGCGAACTCGAAGAGCGGGGTGCGCGGTTCGGCCAGGTCGGCGACCGCGTCGTCGCCCTTGGCCAGGCGCAGCTCGCAGGGGTCCATGCCGTCGGGCGCGATGGCGATGTAGGTCTCGGCGGCGAACTTCTGGTCGTCCTCGAAGGCGCGCAGCGCGGCCTTCTGGCCGGCCGCGTCGCCGTCGAAGGTGAAGATCACGCGCGCCGAGCCGTTGTCCATGAGCAGACGGCGCAGGATCTTGATGTGGTCGCCGCCGAAGGCCGTGCCGCAGGTGGCGATGGCGGTGGTGACACCGGCCAGGTGGCAGGCCATGACGTCGGTGTAGCCCTCGACGACGACGGCCCGGCTGGTCTTGGCGATGTGCTGCTTGGCGAGGTCGATGCCGTACAGCACCTGGGACTTCTTGTAGATCGCCGTGTCGGGCGTGTTCAGGTACTTGGGGCCGTTGTCCGCCTCGTAGAGCTTGCGGGCGCCGAAGCCGACGACCTCGCCGCCGATGTCGCGGATCGGCCACATCAGCCGGCCCCGGAAGCGGTCGATGGGACCGCGCCGGCCCTCCTGGGACAGCCCGGAGAGGATCAGTTCCTTGTCCGTGAAGCCCTTGCCGCGCAGGTAGCGGGTGAGGTGGTCCCAGCCCTGGGGGCTGTAGCCGACGCCGAAGTGGACGGCGGCGGCCTGGTCGAAGCCGCGCTCGGCGAGGAAGACCCGGCCGGTCTCGGCCTCGGGGCCGGTGGCGAGCTGCTCGGCGTACCACTGGGCGGCGATCTTGTGCGCCTCGACCAGGCGGATGCGCTCGCCGCGCTGGTGGGCGGGGTTGTAGCCGCCCTCCTCGTAGCGCAGCGTGATGCCGGCCTGGGCGGCGAGGCGCTCGACCGCCTCCGAGAAGGAGAGGTGGTCCACCTTCATCACGAAGGTGAGGGTGTCGCCGCCCTCCTGGCAGCCGAAGCAGTGGAAGAGTCCCTTGCTCGGGCTGACCTGGAAGGACGGCGACTTCTCGTCGTGGAACGGGCACAGGCCCTTGAGGTTGCCGCCGCCCGCGTTGCGCAGCTGGAGGTACTCGGAGACCACGGCGTCGATCGGGACCGCGTCCCGTACCGCCTTCACGTCCTCGTCGTTGATCCGTCCTGCCACGGGTGAATTCTACGGGGGCGGTCGGACAGTGCCGGTCCCCGTGGGGTTCAGGAGGCGAGGCCGTCGAGCGGTACGTGCGGGTCGGCGAGGGCTTCGGTGTCCACCGCGGCCCGGGAACGGATGAGCCGCTGGATGGGGTCTGTGACATCCCACACGTTCACGTTCATCCCGGCCAGGACCCTGCCCTCGCGGACCCAGAACGCGATGAACTCCCGCTTGCCCGCGTCGCCGCGGATCACCACCTGGTCGTAGGACCCCGGCGGCGCCCAGCCGCTGTACTCCATGCCCAGGTCGTACTGGTCGGTGAAGAAGTACGGCACGCGGTCGTAGGTGACGTCCTGGCCGAGCATCGCGCGGGCCGCGACCGGGCCGCCGTTCAGGGCGTTGGCCCAGTGCTCGACCCGGATGCGGGTGTCGGAGAGGGGGTGCGGGAACGCGGCGACGTCACCGGCCGCGTGGATGTCGGGGTCGGAGGTGCGCAGCCGCTCGTCCACCAGGACCCCGCCGCCGTGCGCCCGGTCGGCCAGTTCCAGGCCGGCCGCCTCGGCGAGCGCGGTGCGCGGTGCCGCGCCGATCGCGGCGAGGACGGCGTGCGCCGGGTGCTCCTCGCCGTCGTCGGTGCGGGCGGCGAGGACCACGCCGTCCTGGCCGACGATCTCGGTGAGTCGCGCCCCGAAGTGGAAACGGACGCCGTGGGCGCGGTGCACTTCCGCGAACACGTTGCCCAGCTCGGGGCCGAGGACGCCGTGCAGCGGGGTCTGCGCCGGTTCGATCACGGTGACCTCGGCGCCGTACTCGCGGGCCGCCGCCGCGACCTCCAGGCCGATCCAGCCGGCGCCCGCGATCACGAGGTGCCCGTTGTCCCGGCCGAGCGAGGTGAGGACGCCCTTGAGCCGCTCGGCGTGGGCGAGGCGGCGCAGATGGTGGACGCCCGCCAGGTCCGTGCCCGGGATGTCGAGGCGGCGGGGCTCGGCGCCGGTGGCGAGCAGCAGCTTGTCGTAGTGGACGAGGGTGCCGGCGTCGCCGAGGCGCACGGTCCGCGCGGTGCGGTCGATCCGGTCGACGGTCTGGCCGAGGTGCAGCTCGACGTCGTTCCGCGCGTACCAGGCGGGCTCGTGCACGAAGACGCTGTCCCGCTCCTCCTTGCCGAGCAGATAGCCCTTGGACAGCGGCGGCCGCTCGTAGGGGTGGTCGCGCTCGTCGCAGATCAGTATCACCCGGCCGGTGAAGCCCTCCGCCCGGAGCGTCTCGGCCGCCTTGGCGCCGGCGAGACCGCCTCCGACGATGACGAATGTCTGATCCGCGTCGACCACTTGATGCCTCCTCGTAAGGGTGCCGCCACATGCGAGCGTCCCGCACCCGGCGTGCTGCGGGAAGGGGGTGTGACCCGATCAGGCCACCCTTGGTCACTTTCCCTTCGGATATGCCCCGCCTCGGACATGTCCCGCTTCGGACATGCCCCGTCTCAGCCGCGCCCCGTCAGTCTCGCGTGCAGCGAGCGGGCGGAGGCGTCGGTGAGGGAGGCGATCTGGTCGACGATCACCCGCTTGCGCGTGTGGTCGTCCGACGCCTGGTCGAACAGGGCCCGGAACTGCGGGTCGAGGCCGTCCGGGGCGCGGGCGGTGAGCGCCTCGGCCAGTTCGGCGACGACGATCCGCTGGTCGGCGCGCAGCCGCTCCTGCTCGGCGCGCTGCATGACGTACCGGTCGGCGACCGCCTTGAGCACGGCGCACTCCATGCGGGCCTCGCGGGGTACGACGAGTTCGGCGTCGTACCGGGTGAGCCGGCCGCCGCCGTACGCGGCGCGGGTCGCCACCTCGGCGGCCAGGCAGAACCGGCCGATGAGCTGGCTGGTGGCGTCCTTGAGGCGGGCCTGGGCGGCCGCGGTGCCGTCGTAGCCGTGCGGCCACCACTCCTGGTCCTGGAGGCGGTCGAGGGCCGCGGCGAGCTCGGCCGGGTCGGTGCCGGCGGGCACGTACCGGCCGACGGCCACGGCGAACACCGCCTGCCGTTCGGGCTCGGCGTGCAGGCAGTCGGGGTCGATGTGACCGGCGTGCAGGCCGTCCTCCACGTCGTGGACCGAGTAGGCCACGTCGTCGGACCAGTCCATGACCTGGGCCTCGAAGCAGGTGCGGGTGCCGGGGGCGGTGCTGCGGACCCAGTCGAAGACCGGGCGGTCGTCCTCGTAGACGCCGAACTTGGGGGAGGCCGGGTCGGTGGGGTGGGCGCCGCGCGGCCAGGGGTACTTGGTGGCGGCGTCCAGGGCGGCGCGGGTGAGGTTGAGACCGACGGAGCCGTCGGGGGTGAACCGCTTGGGCTCGATGCGGGTGAGCAGCCGGAGCGACTGGGCGTTGCCCTCGAAGCCGCCGCAGTCGTCGGCGAACTCGTTCAGCGCCTGTTCGCCGTTGTGGCCGAAGGGCGGGTGACCGAGGTCGTGGGAGAGGCAGGCGGCCTCCACCAGGTCGGGGTCGCAGCCGAGGGCCGCCCCCAGTTCGCGGCCGACCTGGGCGCACTCCAGGGAGTGGGTGAGGCGGGTGCGGGGGCTGGCATCCCACACCTGGCTCGAGGCGCCCGGGGTGACCACCTGGGTCTTGCCCGCCAGCCGGCGCAGCGCGGCGGAGTGCAGGACGCGGGCGCGGTCGCGCTGGAAGGCGGTACGGCCTGGGCGCTTGTCGGGCTCCGGGGCCCATCGTTCGAGGGACGTGGGGTCGTAGGTGTCGAGGAGTGCGATGCCTTCCATGATTCGACAGTAAGCGTCGGCGGTGACAATCGGGGACTGCCGGGCGCCCGGTGGTGGGCCGGGTCGTGCCGGGGCCGGTCGGCCGGTCAGGCGGACGCCGGCCGGGCCCCGGCCGTCGCCCGGGCCTGGTCGTAGCGGTGCAGGACCAGGCGGGCCATCGCCTCGTGGGCGCCCAGGGGCGCGGAGGCGATGCCGGGTGCCTGTGCCGCGCACTGCGTCGCGAAGCGGCCCGGCGCGGTGAAGCAGGAGGCCACGGCCACGTCGGGGCGGCCCCGCGCGGCCAGCGCGCGCAGCGCGGTCGCCACCGTCGGGGTGGCCGCGGAGGCGTACGCGGGGACCACCGGGACGCCCAGCCGGCCGGCGAGCAGGCGGGCGGTGCGGCGGGTGTCGGCGGCCGAGTCGGGGTCGCGGGAGCCGGCCGCGGCGAGGACGACGGCGCTCGTGCCGCGGGCGGCGGTGTCCGGGCGCCAGCCGGCCTCCGTCAGCCGGGCGTGCAGGGTCTCCACGAGGAGCGGGTGGGGGCCGAGCGGGGCGGCCACCCGCGCCCGCGCCGACGCGGCCGCCGCCATCTCGGGGATGTCCCGCTTGACGTGGTAGCCGCGCCCGAGCAGCAGCGGGACGAGGACGGCCGGGGCGGCGCCGAGGGCCGCGAGGGTGTCCGGGAGCAGCGGCTCGTTCAGCTCGATGTGGCCCAGGCGGACGCGGAGCGAGGGGCGCAGCGCGCGCACCAGGCCCGCCAGGGCCCGTACGGTGTCGAACGCGCGCGGGTCGCGGCTGCCGTGGGCGACGAGCACGAGGACGGGCGGGGCGGCGTCCCGGGCGGCCGCCGGGGCCGTACGGCGGCGTCCGCCGGGGTGGACCGGCCGAAGCCGGTCGGCGAGCGGACTGCTGATGCCGTTCATGAGGTGCGCCGTGGTGTCGAGGTGGCGGGCGGGCTCGTCGCGGAGGGGGTTCGACGCCGTCATGGAAGGATCCTGGCGGTGGGAGGTTGCGCGGCCGTTGCCGGGCCGTCATCACTGTTTTCCGTGGCCTCACGTCGTACGGATGCACGAGGTGAGGCCCCTGTGCGCTGAACCGGACCGGCCGCGTTCGCGTCCTCCATGGTCGGGACCGATGGCCGGGCCCGAGGGGGCGGAACCGCTGGCCGGGACCGCCGGCCGCACCGATCCGTGGGGGACCGCATGAAGATCCGTCGACCGCGGCTGCCGCGCACCCGCAGGGGCCGGCGGCTGCTGGTGCAGTCCGTGATGGCCGCGTGCGTGCTGGCGCTGCTGCCGGCCACCTGGCTGTACGTGACCACGGCGGACCGGCTGCGGACGACGGCGGACGTGCCGCGCACGGAGGTGGCCGTGGTGTTCGGGGCCGGGCTGTGGGACGGGGAGCCGTCCCCCTACCTCGCGCACCGGCTGGACGCGGCGGCCCGGCTGTACCGGGCGGGCCGGATCGAGGTCGTGCTGGTCACCGGGGACAACAGCCGCGAGGACTACGACGAGCCGGACGCCATGCGCGCGTACCTCACCCGGCACGGGGTGCCGGCCCGGCGGATCGTCGGCGACTACGCCGGTTTCGACACCTGGGACTCCTGTGTCCGGGCCAAGAAGATCTTCGGGGTGGACCGGGCGGTGCTCATCAGCCAGGACTTCCACATCCGGCGGGCGGTGGCGCTGTGCGAGGCGGCCGGGGTGGACTCGTACGGGATCGGCGTGGCCGCCAAGCACGACACGACCTGGTACTACGGCGGGACGCGCGAGGTGTTCGCGGCGGGCAAGGCGGCGCTGGACGCGGCCTTCCGCCCCGACCCGCAGTTCCTCGGCCGCAAGGAGCAGGGCGTCGCACGGGCACTCGCGGCGGGACGCTGAGCCGGGCCTGTTCGGCGGGGCCCGTCCCGGGACCGCTCGGCGGCCGGTTCGACGGGCGGCGGTGGCCGCCCACGGCTGGGGGTGGGGCGGGCGATGGCGGTCGCCTGCGGCGGGCCTTCGGCAGGCCGAGGCGGTCGTCCCGTGGCAGGGCTCGGCGGCGGGCGGCGGGTGGCTGTCGGCGGCTGCGGCGGGCGGGCAGCGGCGTTGACCCACGGCGGGCGCGGCGGCCGCCGCCTCACGGCGGGCGCGGCGGCCGTCGCCTCACGGCGGGCGCGGTGGCGCGGGGAGGTCGTCGTCCCGGTCGTGTAACCGGGAGCGGGGCGGGGCGTAACACGCCCGAAGCACGCTGTCCGCATGGACACCACCGCGACGCCCACCCACTGTCCGTACTGCGCCCTGCAGTGCGGGATGAACGTCACCCCGCTGCCGCAGGGGGGCGTCGCGGTGACCGAGCGGCCGGACTTCCCGGTGAACCGGGGCGCCCTGTGCGGCAAGGGCCGCACGGCCGCCGAGGTGCTGTCCCCGGCGGTACGGCTGACCTCGCCGCTGGTGCGCTCCGGCGGCCGGCTGGTGCCTGCCTCCTGGGAGGAGGCGCTGGACCGGATCGCCGGGGCGCTGGGGTCGGTCCGGGAGCGGTACGGCGCCGACGCGCTCGGCGTGTTCGGCGGGGGCGGCCTGACGAACGAGAAGGCGTACGCGCTGGGCAAGTTCGCGCGGGTGGTGCTGGGCACCTCGCAGATCGACTACAACGGCCGCTTCTGCATGTCGTCGGCGGCGGCCGCGGGCACCAGGGCGTTCGGGCTCGACCGTGGGCTGCCGTTCCCGCTGGAGGACGTCCCGCGGACCGGATGCGTGATCCTGGTGGGCTCCAACCTCGCCGAGACCATGCCGCCCTCCCTGCGCTTCTTCAGCGAACTGCGGGCGAACGGCGGCACGCTGATCGTGGTGGACCCGCGCCGCACACGGACCGCCGAGCAGGCCGACCTGCACCTGGCGCCCCGCCCGGGCACCGACCTCGCGCTCGCGCTGGGCCTGCTGCACCTGGTGGTCGCCGAGGGCCGCACGGACGAGGAGTTCATCCGCGAGCGCACGACGGGCTGGGCGGAGGCCCGGGCGGCCGTGATGGGGCACTGGCCCGAGTACGTGGAGCGGATCACGGGGGTGTCCGTTCCACAACTACGCGAGGCCGTGCGGCTGTTCTGCGCGCCGGAGTCGGCGATGGTGCTGACGGCGCGGGGACCGGAGCAGCAGTCGAAGGGAACGGACACGGTGAGCGCGTGGATCAACCTGTGCCTGGCGACCGGCCGCGCGGGCCGCCCGCTGTCCGGGTACGGCTGTCTGACCGGGCAGGGCAACGGGCAGGGCGGGCGCGAACACGGCCAGAAGGCCGACCAGTTGCCCGGCTACCGCAAGCTGGACGACCCGGCGGCGCGGCGGCACGTGGCCGGGGTGTGGGGCGTGGACCCCGACACGCTGCCGGGCCCGGGGCGCAGCGCGTACGAGCTGCTGGACGCGCTGGGCGGGGACGTCCGCGCGCTGCTGCTGATGGGGTCCAACCCGGTGGTGTCGGCCCCGCGCGCGGCCCACGTCGAGGAGCGGCTCGCCTCGCTGGACTTCCTGGCCGTGTGCGACGTGGTGCGCTCCGAGACGGCGGAGCTGGCGGACGTGGTGCTGCCGGTCACCCAGTGGGCCGAGGAGACGGGCACGACGACCAGCCTGGAGGGCAGGGTCCTGCTGCGCCGCCGGGCGGTCGCCGCGCCCCCGGGCGTCCGCAGCGACCTGGAGGTGCTGCGCGCCCTGGCCGCCCGTCTCGGCGTGGAGAAGGGCTTCCCGGCCGACCCCGAGGAGGTCTTCGAGGAACTGCGCCGGGCCAGCGCGGGCGGCCCGGCGGACTACTCGGGCATCACCTACCGCCGACTGGCCGAGGAGGACGGCCTGTTCTGGCCGTGCCCGGCGCGGCCGGCGACGGACGACGACGGCCCCGCGGGAAGCGGCGGCCGCGCAGGTGACGGCGGCTCCACGGGGAACGACGGCTGCACGGGGAACGACGGCTCCACGGCGAACGGCGGGCCCGCAGGGAACGGCGGGCCCGCGCCCGCCGCGTCACCCGCGCACGCCGAACACCCCACGCAAGCCGAACACGCCACGCGAGCCGGACCCCTCGCGCACCCCGGAACCCCCCGCCTCTTCCTCGACCGGTTCGCCACCGGGGACGGGCGGGCCCGGTTCGTGGCGGTGGCGCACCGGGCGGGTGCCGAGGAGCCGGACGCCGAGTACCCGCTGCTGCTGACGACCGGCCGGGTGGTCGCGCAGTACCAGTCGGGGGCGCAGACCCGGCGGGTGCCGGAGCTGAACGCGGCGGCGCCCGGACCGTTCGTCGAACTGCATCCGCGGCTCGCGGCCCGGCTCGGGGCGGCCGAGGGCGACCCGGTGGCCGTGGTGTCGCGGCGCGGCCGCGCCGTGGCCCCCGCCCGGATCACCGCCGGCATCCGGCCGGACACGGTGTTCATGCCCTTCCACTGGCCGGGCGAGGGCCGCGCCAACACCCTGACCAACCCGGCGCTCGACCCCGTGTCCCGCATGCCGGAGTTCAAGGCGTGCGCGGTGCGGGTGGAGGCGCTGGGCCCCGGTGAGCGGGGCGGCCGCGCGGCCGGGCCGGTCAGCGGCGGGTGAGCCAGTCGCCGTCCGTGAGGGCGGTGCCGCGGTCGAGCAGTCCGGCGGCGACCCGGGGTGCCGCCAGGTACACCCAGGCCCGCACGGTGCCGCCGTCCGGGCGCCGTACGTCCCGGGCGACGCGTTCGTAGAGGTTGCCCGGGTCGCCCGGAACGTACTCCTCCAGCCGGTCGAGTTCGGCCAGCAGGCGGTCGTACGACTCCGGCAGCGCGGTGACCAGTTCGCCGTGCACCGGTCCCGCTCCGGGCCGCTCCACGGCGTAGGGGTAGCCGGGGCCGTCGTAGAGCGCCGCATCGGGCAGGCGGGCCGGTTCCTGCGACGCCGTCCGCCCGCGCAGGAACAGGTCGTGGTTGGCCTCGCCGGCGCGCAGGGTGCCGTAGACGAAGAACGGCAACGGGTGCCACGGGTCCGAAGTGATCACGGAAACGATTCTGCATCCCCCCGCCCTCCCCACACATCTCCATGAAGGCGCTATGGACATGACATGTCATGGCCCCTTAAATCTCTGTCACGACCGCCGCGCCATCCCCCACGCCTCACAGGCGCCTCCCCGAGGAGACAGATGAGTCGGATACGCCAGCACGTCCGAGGTCCCCGTCGTCTCGCCACCGCCGGCATCGCCGTCACCGCCGCGACCCTCCTGGCCACCGCCCTCTCCCCCGCCGCACAGGCCGACGCCCGGCCGTCCCGGGCCACCGCCGTGCACCACGCCGCCGCGGCCCTCGTGGCGCACGCGGCGAGCCTCGGCCTGACCTCCGCCCAGAACACCAGCGTCCGCGACGTCGTCGTGGACCGGAACGGCACCCAGCACGTCCGGTACGACCGCACCTACCGCGGACTCCCGGTGCTCGGCGGCGACTTCGTGGTCCACCTCGCCCCGGACGGCGCCTACCGCAACGCCGACCGGGCCACCCGGAGCCGGCTGTCGCTGTCCTCGGTCACGCCCGTGGTCTCCGGTCCCAGAGCCGCCGGCCTCGCGGTGAACGCCCTGCGCGCCGCCAACCTCGGCGAGGCGCTGAAGCGGGTGAAGGCCAAGCCCGAGCTGGTCGTCGACGCCCTGCACGGGGCGCCGAAGCTCGCCTGGCGGACCAACGCCGTCGGCCAGGACTCGCTCGGCAACCCGGTCGCCCGGACCGTGCTGACCGACGCCCGCACCGGTGCCCAGATCGACGCCTGGGACAGCATCGAGACCGCGGCCGGCGACGGCGCCTCCCTCTACAGCGGGACCGTCGCGCTGGAGACCACCCAGTCCGGGTCGTCGTACCAGCTCAAGGACCCGACCCGCGGCAACACCTACACCGGTGACGCGCAGGGCAAGACCGACCTGTGCTTCTTCGGCATCTGCTTCAGCCGCGCCCCCGCGACGCTGTTCACGGACGCCGACAACCACTGGGGCACCGGCGCCACTTCGGACCGCGCCTCGGCCGCCGTCGACGCCCAGTACGGCACGAACGAGACCTGGGACTACTACAAGAACGTCCACGGCCGCAACGGCATCGCGGGCGACGGAAAGGGCTCGTACAACCGCGTCCACTACGGCAGCAACTACAACAACGCGTTCTGGGACGACAGTTGCTTCTGCATGACGTACGGCGACGGTGACGGCACCACCTTCGGGCCGCTGGTCGCGCTGGACGTCGCCGGGCACGAGATGTCCCACGGGGTGACGTCGAAGACGGCCGCCCTGACCTACTCGGGCGAGTCCGGCGGCCTCAACGAGGCCACCTCGGACATCCTCGGCACCATGGTCGAGTGGTACGCCAACAACTCCTCCGACCCCGGTGACTACCTCATCGGCGAGAAGATCGTGAAGCCGGGCTTCGGCAAGGCCGCCCTGCGCTTCATGGACAAGCCCTCCAAGGACGGCAACTCGGCCGACTACTGGAGCAGTTCGGTCGGCAACCTCGACGTCCACTACTCCTCGGGCGTCGCCAACCACTTCGCGTACCTGCTCGCCGAGGGCAGCGGCGCGAAGACCATCAACGGCGTCAGCTACGACTCGCCGACGTACAACGGCTCGTCGGTGACCGGCATCGGCCGGGACAAGGTCGGCAAGATCTGGTACCGGGCGCTGACGGTCTACATGACGTCCTCCACGAACTACGCGGGCGCCCGCACGGCCACCCTCAACGCGGCCAAGGACCTCTACGGCGCGGGCAGCGCGGAGTACAACGCGGTGGCGGCCGCGTGGAGCGCGGTCAACGTCAACTGACCCCTTCCCGCATCGCAGGGGGCCGGTGCCCGTCCGGGCACCGGCCCTCCGCCGTGCCCGCTCCCCCGCGCCCCCGCTCAACCGCGCCCGCTCAACCGCGCCCGCCGGGGATCGGCTGACGTGGCGTCACCCGTTCACCGGCGCCCGTCGCTCCATTCGTGTGTTCTTCGCACTTGTTATTCCGCATGCCTCTACACACGCCGCTGACCTGCACGAACGCGCCCCCGCCGGGCCCCGCGAGGGCCCCGGTGGCCACCCGTTCGGCACAGTCCCGACGAGATCTCGGCAAGCGGTCCGGGCCGAGTGCCACTTACCTCGGAAGGGCAGGGGCGCACCCCTGAACGAGTCGGACAAGCTCTGGGGAGCACCATGCGACGCACCGCCCGTCTGCTGACCGGTACCGCGCTCGCCGTGGCGACGGCGGGACTCGCCACGGCACCGGCCCACGCCGCCACGGCCGTCCGCACCGCGGTCCGCCCGCCGGGCGCCGCGGCCGGCGCCGGGACCGTGGCCCTGCTCGGCCCCACGGGCGTCGGCGGGCTCACCCTCCCGCTCCCCGCCCGCCCCCTCGGCGCCCTGACCGACAGCCTCCAGGTGTTCCCGTCGATGACGGCGCCGGGCAGCCAGGTCACCGTGAACACCGCGGCGTGCGGCGAGAAGAGCACGGCGCTCGGTGACGCGGGCGCGGTCGGCGCCGGGACGTTCACGCTGGCGCCCAGCACCCACGAGGGCGAGGCCATCGGGCAGTTCCGGGTGCCGTCGAGCGCGCAGCCCGGGACGTACGAGATCGTCGCGAAGTGCGCGGACGGCACCCGGCAGGTCACCGGTGACCTGGTCGTGGCGCTGGCCGCGGCGCACGAGCAGGTGCAGCCGCGGGGAAGTGTGAAGACGGGGGTCGGTGGCGCACTCGGCAACGACCCCGTGCAGACCACGGCGGGTGTGGCGGCTCTGGCCGTCGCCGCCGCGGGCGGTACCTGGCTCCTGCATCGCCGGGCGAGAGGCGACGGGATCTGACGGACACCCTCCGCTGTCCGTCCGCCGGTACCGCAAGCCCCCGCCCCCTCCGGGTCCGATGCCCCTCGCGGCCCGGAGGGGGCCGGGGCCCACCTCGGGGACCCGTCCGGGTCCCGCCGCGCCGGAGGTACGCCTCCGGGAGAGGGGTTCACATGCGCAGGATCGGGGACACCGCGATAGCCGCGGTCACCGTCGTCGCCCTGGGCACGGCGGTGTGGCTGCTCGGCGCCGGGAGCGGGACGCACGCGCCGCCGCAGCCGGCGGCCGCCGAGGGCCGGCCCGACCCCGCCGAGGAACGGCTCACGGCCGCCGCGCTCGAACCGTCCCCGCCCACCCGCATCCGCATCCCCGCGATCCGCGTGAACGCCCCCCTGATGGGCCTGGCGCTCACCCCCTCGGGCAGCCTGGACGTGCCGCCCGCCGAGAAGAAGAACCTCGCCGGCTGGTACGAGGCCGGCACCACCCCCGGGGAGACCGGCACCGCCGTCGTCGCCGGCCACGTCGACAACACCGAGGGCCCCGCCGTCTTCTACGACCTCGGCGCCCTCAGGCGCGGCGCCGTCATCGAGGTGGACCGCCAGGACGGCACCGTGGCCGTGTTCACCGTGGACGCGGTGGAGGTCTACTCCGCCCGCGCCTTCCCCGACGACAAGGTGTACGGCGCGGCCGCCCGCCCCGAGCTGCGCGTCATCACCTGCGGCGGCGGCTACTCCAAGACCACCGGTTACCAGGGCAACGTGGTGGTGTTCGCCCACCTGACCGGCAGCCACGCCGTCACCTCCCGACCGGCAGCCACCTGACCGGCGGCCGGCGGACGGCCTCCTGAGCGCAGTGGCACGACCGCCTCCCCGACCCGCGTCCGGCGCGTGCGCGGCCCCTCACACCCCCGGCGCGCCCCCGCTGAGGGCAGCGTTCCCGCCGGGAAACAGGAGCGATGCGGCCGGGTAACGTCGGGCCCGCACGCTGCCTGCATGACCTCGGAGACGCGTGTGGTGGTGATCGGCGCCGGCCTCGCGGGCGCCCGCCTCGCCCGCCGCCTGGGCGAGCTGGGCACGCCCGCGCTGCTCGTCGGCGACGAGGCGCACCCGCCCTACAACCGGGTGCTGCTCGCCGAGGTGCTGGCCGGCCGGTACGCGCCGGAGGTGATCACCCTCCCCGCACCCGCCGCCCACGTCCGCGCCCGCGTCACCGGCATCGACCGCGCGGCCCGGCTGCTGCACCGTGCCGACGGCCCGCCGATCGGCTACGGCACCCTGGTGCTGGCCACCGGGTCCAACCCCGTGCTGCCACCGCTGCGCGGCCTGTTCACCCCCGGCCACCGGCTCCCCCAGGGCGTCCACGCGTTCCGCACCATGGACGACTGCCTGGGACTGTCCGCCGCGGTCGGGCCGGGGGTGCGGGCGGTCGTCGTCGGCGGCGGTCTGCTCGGGGTCTCCGCGGCCCGCGCGCTGGCCGCGCGCGGCGCCCAGGTCGTCCTCGCGCAGCAGGCCGAGCGGCTCATGGAGCGCCAGCTCGACCCGCGCGCCTCCCACCTGGTGCTGCGGCATCTGAGGGAGCTCGGCGTCGAGGTGCACACCGAGTGCCGGGTGCGGGACGTGCGCACGGCCGGCGGCGCGGTCCGCTCGGTCGAGCTGGCCGACGGGTACGCGCTCGACGCCGACCTGGTGGTCCTGGCCTGCGGGGTGCGGCCGCGTACGGGCCTAGCCGAGCAGGCGGGCCTCGCCGTCCGCGAGGGCGTCCTCGTCGACGACGAACTGCGCACCTCCGACCCGCGCGTGCACGCCGTCGGCGACTGCGCCCGGCACGACGGGACGCTCTACGGCCTGGCCGCCCCGGCCCTCGAACAGGCCGACGCGCTGGCCCGGTTGCTCGCCGGCGACGCGGACGCCCGCTACACCGGCACCCGTTCCCTGACCCGGCTGACCCTCACCGGTCCCGGCTCCCCCTTCGACCTCGCCGCGTTCGGCGAGCCCGAGGGCCGCCCCGGCGACGACGTGGTGCAGCTTGCCGACGCCACCCGGGGCACCTACCGCAAGGTCGTCGTCCGCGACGACCGCCTGGTCGGCGGGGTCCTCGTCGGCGAACTCGGCACCGTCGGCGCGCTCGCCCGCGCCTGGGAGGGAGCGGAGCCGCTTCCCGTGGACGGCCCCCTGCTCCACCTGCTCACCCATGATGGAGGCTCCTGAATGACCGCCGCCCCGGGGGCCACCCCCACGATCGTGCTCGTCGGCCACGGCATGGTCGGCCAGCGTTTCCTCGAAGCGCTCGCCGAGCGCGGCCTGACCGCCACCCACCGGGTGGTCGTGCTGTGCGAGGAGCCGCGCCCGGCCTACGACCGCGTCCAGCTGACCTCGTACTTCTCGGGCCGGACGCCCGAGGACCTGTCCCTGGCCGACGCCGGGTTCCTCGCGGACCACGGCATCGAACTGCACCTCGGCGACCCGGCGGAGCACGTCGACCGCGCGGCACGCACGGTGACCGCCCGCTCGGGCCTGGTGATCGACTACGACGTGCTCGTCCTGGCCACCGGCTCCTACCCGTTCGTGCCGCCCGTGCCGAACAGGGACGCCACCGGCTGCTTCGTCTACCGCACCATCGAGGACCTGCTCGCCATCGAGGAGTACGCCGGGGCCGGCGCCACCACCGGCGCCGTGGTCGGCGGCGGCCTGCTCGGCTTGGAGGCGGCCGGCGCGCTCAAGGGGCTCGGGCTCGCCACCCACATCGTGGAGTTCGCTCCGCGCCTGATGCCGGTGCAGGTGGACGACGGCGGTGGCGCGGCGCTGCTGCGCACCGTCCGGGACATGGGCCTGACGGTCCACACCGGCGTCGGCACCCAGGAGATCGTGACGGACACCACCGGTGCCGTCACCGGCATGAAACTGTCCGACGGCTCCGAACTCGGCACCGACATGGTGGTGTTCAGCGCCGGGGTCCGCCCCCGCGACCAGCTCGCCCGCGGCTGCGGCCTCACCGTCGGCGAGCGCGGCGGCATCACCGTCGACGAGCAGTGCCGTACGGTCACGGACCCGCACGTGTTCGCGATCGGCGAGTGCGCGCTGGCGGCGGACGGCCGGGTGTACGGCCTGGTGGCCCCCGGCTACGAGCAGGCCGAGACGGCCGCCGCGACCATCGCAGCCGACGAGGCGTCCTTCACCGGCGCCGACCTCTCCACCAAGCTGAAGCTGCTCGGCGTGGACGTGGCGTCCTTCGGCGACGCGCACGGCACCGCCGACGGCTGCCTGGACGTGGTCTACTCCGACTCGCGCGCGGGCCTGTACAAGAAGCTGGTCATCGGCGGCGACGGTACGCTGCTCGGCGGCATCCTGGTCGGCGACGCGGAGGCGTACGGCACCCTGCGCGCGCTGACGGGCTCGGTGCCCCCCGTCTCCCCCGAGTCCCTCGTCCTGCCCGCCGGAGCGGAGTCGGGGGCCTCGCTCGGCCCGGCCGCGCTGCCGGACGAGGCGGTCATCTGCTCCTGCCACAACGTCAGCAAGGGCACCGTCCGCGGCGCGGTCACCGAGCACGCGTGCACCACCGTGCCCGAGGTGAAGAAGTGCACCAGGGCGGGCACCGGGTGCGGAAGCTGCGTCAAGGTGCTCGGTCAGCTCGTCGACGCGGAGCTGGAGGCGAGCGGCGTCGAGGTCGACAAGGGCCTGTGCGGCTGCTTCGGCCGGACCCGCGAGGAGCTGTACGAGATCGTCCGCGCCCTGCGCCTGACGTCGTACCCCGAACTGCTGGACCGGTTCGGCCGCGAGGACGCCCGGGGCGGCGAGGGCTGCGAGGTCTGCAAGCCGGCCGTCGGCTCCATCATCGCCTCCCTCGCCCCGGTGATCGGCGCGAGCGGCTACGTCCTGGACGGCGAGCAGGCCGCCCTCCAGGACACCAACGACCACTTCCTGGCCAACCTGCAGCGCAACGGTTCGTACTCGGTCGTGCCGCGCATCCCCGGCGGGGAGATCGCGCCGGAGAAGCTGATCGTGATCGGGGAGGTCGCCCGCGACTTCGGCCTCTACACGAAGATCACCGGCGGTCAGCGGATCGACATGTTCGGCGCCCGGGTCGAGCAACTGCCCCTGATCTGGGCGCGACTGGTGGACGCGGGCTTCGAGTCCGGGCACGCCTACGGCAAGTCGCTGCGCACGGTGAAGTCCTGTGTGGGCTCCACCTGGTGCCGGTACGGCGTGCAGGACTCGGTCCGCATGGCGATCGACCTGGAGCTGCGCTACCGGGGACTGCGCTCCCCGCACAAGCTGAAGTCGGCGGTCTCCGGCTGCCAGCGCGAGTGCGCCGAGGCCCGGTCCAAGGACTTCGGGGTGATCGCCACCGCCCACGGGTGGAACCTGTACGTCGGCGGCAACGGCGGCGCGACCCCGCGCCACGCGGACCTGCTGGCGCAGGACCTGTCCGATGCCGAACTCGTCCGGCTGATCGACCGGTTCCTCATGTTCTACATCCGCACGGCCGACCGCCTGGAGCGCACCGCGGCCTGGCTGGAGCGGATCCCGGGCGGCCTGGACCACGTGCGGGACGTGGTGGTGCACGACTCGCTCGGCATCTGCGACGAGCTGGAGGAGCTGATGCGGGCCCATGTCGCCCACTACCGCGACGAGTGGGCCGAGACGATCGACGACCCCGAGAAGCTGGCCCGGTTCGTGTCCTTCGTGAACGCCCCGGACAGCCCGGACCCGGTCGTCGCCTTCGTCCCCGAACGCGACCAGATGAAGCCCGACCTGCCGCTGCTGTCGATCGGCATGCGGCCCGCCGACGACGTCCTGGAAGGAAGTGCCCAGCGATGACCCTGGCACCGGAGACGACCGGCCTGAAGGTGCAGCTCCGCTGGACGGAGGGCTGGTTCACCGTGTGCGACCTGCACCGGGTGGCTCCCGGCCGCGGAGTGGCCGCCCTGCTGCCGGACGGCGGCCAGGTGGCCGTGTTCCGCGACCGCTCGGACCGCCTCTACGCGATCGGCAACCGCGACCCGTTCACCGGGGCGGCGGTACTCTCCCGCGGCCTGACCGGCACCCACCGGGGCCGCCCCTTCGTGGCGTCCCCCCTGCTGAAGCAGCGCTTCGACCTGCAGACCGGCGCGTGCCTGGACGACGAGTCGGTCCGGGTACGGACGTACGAGGTGCGGTGCGCTCCCGCGGGGACGGGTACGTGAGGCCGTTCAAGCCCCCGGAGGGCTGAAGTCGACCCCGGTCAGCCGCGCCGAGACGTCCCAGAGGCGGGCGGCCATGCGGTCGTCCTTGGCCCAGGGGGCTCGCCAGGAGGGCGCGGGCGCACCCCGCCACATGGCGAAGGACGGCCCGTGGAACGAGTCGGGCCGCACGCCGGGCGCGGTCGCCGCGTACAGCGTGGGCAGGGCGCCGGCCTCCGCCGGCTGGGCGAAGACCTGGTTGCCGAGCCGCATGACCCGCTCGGCGACCCGGCGCCCCTCGGCGCGTGGCCCGGCGGTCTGGAGACCGGTGGCGGCGTAGCCGGGGTGGGCGGCGGCCGCGACGACGTCCGCTTCGCACACGGCGAACCTGCGGGCCAGCTCGTGCGTGAACAGGAGATTGGCGGTCTTGGAACGGGCGTAGGCGACCCAGCGCCGGTAGGGGCGGCCGCCGCCGAGGTCCCGCAGGTCGATTCCGGCCAGGGCGTGCATGAGGCTGGAGACGGTGACGACCCGGGCGCCCGGGGTGGCCAGCAGGGCGGGCGCGAGGAGAGCGGTGAGGGCGAAGTGGCCCAGGTGGTTGACGCCGAACTGGGTCTCGAAGCCGTCCGCCGTGGTCCCGCGAGGGAGCGCCATCACGCCGGCGTTGTTGATCAGCAGGTCGATCCGCTCGTACGGCAGCCGGGCGGCGAAATAGCGCACGGACCTCAGGTCGCCGAGGTCGAGCCGCCGGACCTCGGCCTCGGCCCGGGGCACCTCCTCCAGCAGCCGCTCCGCCGCCTCACGCCCCCGCGTCTCGCTGCGGCAGGCGAGCACGACTCGTGCCCCCTTGCGGGCGAGCTCGCGCGCGGTGACGTAGCCGAGCCCGCCGTTGGCCCCGGTGACGACGGCCGTGCGGCCGCTCTGGTCGGGGATGTCGGCGGTGGTCCAACGGGGCCCGTGCACGGCGTGTCAGCCACCTTTCCCGCATCGGCCGGCGGACCGCACAACTTTTCCCGCCGGAGGTGCATCCAACATAGCGACCTTCATCCATCCATTCGCCCTCTGGAGGCGGATGCACCATGTTTCTGACTTTTCAGTACCCTTCCCTCGACCGGGCCCGACGCCTCCCCCGGAGGGGCCTGCCCGCCGCCCTGACGGCGGTGGCGGCGGCCCTCGCGACAGCGGGGATCGCCTGGGGAGCCACCGCGGCCACCGCGACCGCGGCTCCGGCGGGCCCGCGCACCTGCGCCCTGGACGACCTATACGTCTCGATGGGCCACAAGGAGGGTGCGGCGGGCTCCCTCTACTGGTCCGTCGTCTTCACCAACACGAGCAGCACGAAGTGCGCCCTGCGCGGCTACCCGGGCGTCAGCGCCGTGGACACCGCCCACCACCAGATCGGCCCGGCGGCGACCCACTCCGGCTCGCCGTACTCCACCGTCACCCTCACGCCCGCCCACACGGCGACGGCCGTGCTCCGCACCACCAACGGCCCGATAGGCGGCCCCTGCCAACGCACCGCCTCCTACCTGCGCGTCTACCCCCCAGCCTCCCACACGGCCGTCCTGGTCCCCGCCCCCTGGAAAACCTGCTCGAACACTTTCCGGACCGGCCCGGTGAACACGGAGGGCACCATCTGAAGACTGGCCCGGACTTCTTCTGAGGGCGGCACCCCACCCACGGTCTCGAGTGCCGCCCTCTCGGTCCTTCCGAAAACCCATCGTCCAATTCACATTCCATCGAAGAACCGATCACGCCCAGCGATGGCTAAAGATCACGCTCGAGATAGTCCCTGATCAACTCAACGTCCACCCGATCCTTCTGCCTACCAGAGCGCATCTTCCAGTCAAGGACCTCGCGCAGGGGACAGAATGGAATCCCCTCGATCATCTCGGCATTCTCGATCAGTTCATCAGGCTCTTTCGTGCCCGGAAGCCAGCGGTCGAAGACTTCGATATCCCCACCGAACAACAGCACCATCTGACCGTGTCCGGACGGAGCCGGTACCGGATCGGCCATGTCGAGCACGAGCTTCCAGGCAGCCCCCCGGGCCACAACGTCCAGATCCCCGACTTCCATCCGAAGGCCGTGTGCCAGCAGCGGCCCACTACCCGCGACAACGAAGTCAGCGGTAGGCAGGTGGAGGGAGCACAGCTTCTCGACAAGGGGATGCTTACTCAGCCCCACCGCGCCTCCTACAGGATGGACAGCCCGACCGTCGCACGAGCGGCAACACTCATGGCCAACGCTGCTATGACACTCGCCAGGGTACCGAGCAGGAAGTACTCGGACGCGTACTTGCCATGGTCCGAGGCAGGACCACGTGCCAGAGACTTCGCCGTCAGGGCAAGCGCCGCAGCGTCGGGTTGGCCAGCGGCCAGGAACGCGAACATGAGACCTCGCTCAAGCAGGCCGATGTTCCGACTGCCCATCATGAAGTCCTCAGCGAGTATGCGTTGAGGATCGCCTTGTGGAAGATTCTTCACTGTCCGGCGGATCGGCGCGGTGACCGCCTTGGCGATGAGGCCACCGCCATACACGGCGACAAGCCCAGCCGACATGAAGATCGCTGTCCTCTCGCTCCGCGCGAATACCGCAATTGCTTCTCGTACCTTCGCACCAGCAGTCCACCAAGCGACGGCGATCGCCACGACCAAAAGACCCGCACCAACCCGTCTCGCTACCGGCACCGAGCCGGACGTGAGCGGCAGCGTGATGGAGAATCCCAGTGAAGGCATGCCTGACGGGCTGTGCATGAGAACAGCGGACATAGCGACTAAGGCGATGATGGTCAAAACCAGCCAAGGTTTTTCCTGGCCCCTGTAGGGCTCGATCACATACACGCCGTACAACACGGAGAAGGTGATCATCGCCCAGGGTTGTGATCGCTGCCAACCGCGTTCCCACGGAACCAGAACCGACGCAGCCAACCCGAAGAGCACTCGCCCCGTTTCCATGCCCTGCCTCAACTCCGTTGCTACACAACGCACTTGGTCCCAGAAGGAGCTCAGCATCATAGCTGGAGCCCTGCTTCAGGCCACGACACCCGAGAGTCATCGACGAATGAACCGTTCCCGCAGCGGGCGTCGAACGCAAGCGCCAAGGTCAGCAGCTGACGCTTCCACCTGCGGACCTGTCAGCCCTCACAGCCGACGCACGAAGCGGCGGCACCCCCGCACAGGGTGCCGCCGCTTCTCTTTTCTTTTCGTGCGCCGGAGCCGTCGTCGATCGGTTTGAGGGTCGGGGACCGACGACGGCTCCGGGGTCTAGCGGTGGTCGCTGCCAGCGGAGTTGGTGGCCGCGCGGCCCGCTTCCAGGCGGGCGACCGGGATGCGGAACGGGGAGCAGGAGACGTAGTCCAGGCCGGCCTCGTGGAAGAAGTGGACCGACTCCGGGTCGCCGCCGTGCTCGCCGCAGACGCCGAGCTTGAGGTCGGGGCGGGTGGCGCGGCCGGCCTGGGCGGCCGCCTTCACCAGGGAGCCGACGCCGTCCTTGTCGATCGTCTCGAACGGGCTGACGCCGAAGATGCCCTTCTCCAGGTAGGCCGTGAAGAACGAGGCCTCCACGTCGTCCCGGGAGAAGCCCCACACCGTCTGGGTCAGGTCGTTCGTGCCGAAGGAGAAGAACTCCGCGGCCTCGGCGATCTGGCCGGCGGTGAGCGCGGCGCGCGGCAGCTCGATCATCGTGCCGATCGCGAGCTTGAGTTCCGTGCCCGTCGCCGCCTGGACCTCGGCGATGACCTGGTCGGCCTCCTCGCGGACGATCTCCAGCTCCTGGACCGTGCCGACGAGCGGGATCATGATCTCGGCGCGCGGGTCGCCCTTGGCGCTCTTGCGCTCCGCCGCGGCCTCCGCGATCGCACGGACCTGCATGGTGAACAGACCGGGGATGACCAGGCCGAGGCGCACACCGCGCAGGCCCAGCATCGGGTTCTGCTCGTGCAGGCGGTGCACCGCCTGGAGCAGGCGCAGCTCGTTCTCGTGCGGCTCCTGGCGGGACTCGGCCAGGGCCACGCGGACCGACAGCTCGGTGATGTCCGGCAGGAACTCGTGCAGCGGCGGGTCGAGCAGGCGGATCGTCACCGGAAGGCCGTCCATCGCCTCGAACAGCTCGACGAAGTCCTTCTTCTGCAGGGGCAGCAGCTCCCGCAGGGCGGCCTCGCGCTCCTCCTGGGTGTCGGCGAGGATCAGCTTCTCGACCATCTCGCGGCGCTCGCCGAGGAACATGTGCTCGGTGCGGCACAGGCCGATGCCCTGGGCGCCGAAGCGGCGGGCGCGCAGCGCGTCCTCGGCGTTGTCCGCGTTGGCGCGCACGCGCAGGCGGCGCTTGCGGTCGGCGAAGGCCATCATCCGGTGCACGGCCTCGACCAGCTCGTCGGCGTCGTCCGCGCCCGGGTGCATCCGGCCCTCGAAGTACTCGACGACCGGGGACGGCACGACCGGGACCTCGCCCAGGTAGACCTTGCCGGAGGAGCCGTCGATGGAGATGACGTCGCCCTCCTCCACGACGTGGCCGCCGGGCACCGTCATCCGGCGGCGCTTGGTGTCGACCTCGAGCTCCTCGGCGCCGCAGACACAGGTCTTGCCCATGCCGCGGGCGACCACGGCCGCGTGGGAGGTCTTGCCGCCGCGCGAGGTCAGGATGCCCTCGGCCGCGATCATGCCGTCGAGGTCGTCGGGGTTGGTCTCGCGGCGGACGAGGATGACCTTCTCGCCCGAGCGGGACCACTTCACGGCGGTGTAGGAGTCGAAGACCGCCTTGCCGACCGCGGCGCCCGGCGAGGCGGCGATGCCCCGGCCGACCTTCTCGATCTTCGCGGACTCGTCGAAGCGCGGGAACATCAGCTGCGCGAGCTGGGCGCCGCTGACGCGCTGGAGCGCCTCGGTCTCGTCGATGAGGCCCTGGTCCACGAGCTGGGTCGCGATACGGAAGGCGGCACCGGCGGTGCGCTTGCCGACGCGGGTCTGGAGCATCCAGAGCTGGCCGCGCTCGATGGTGAACTCGATGTCGCAGAGATCCTTGTAGTGGTTCTCCAGGGTCTCCATGATCTGCATGAGCTGGTCGTACGACTTCTTGTCGATGTTCTCCAGCTCGGCGAGCGCGACCGTGTTGCGGATGCCCGCGACCACGTCCTCGCCCTGCGCGTTCTGCAGGTAGTCGCCGTAGACGCCCTGGTGGCCGGAGGCGGGGTCGCGGGTGAAGGCGACGCCGGTGCCGGAGTCGGGGCCGAGGTTGCCGAAGACCATCGAGCAGACGTTGACGGCCGTGCCTAGGTCGTGCGGGATGCGCTCCTGGCGGCGGTAGAGCTTGGCGCGCTCGCCGTTCCAGGAGTCGAAGACCGCCTTGATGGCGAGGTCCATCTGCTCGCGCGGGTCCTGCGGGAAGTCCCGGCCGGCCTCGGTCTTGACGATCTTCTTGAACTTGGTGACCAGCTTCTTCAGGTCGGCGGCCTCGAGGTCGGTGTCGACCGTGACCTTCTTGGCGGCCTTGGCCGCCTCGAGGGCCTCCTCGAAGAGCTCACCGTCGACGCCGAGGACGGTCTTGCCGAACATCTGGATCAGGCGGCGGTAGGAGTCCCACGCGAAGCGGTCGTCGCCGGCCTGCTTGGCCAGGCCCTGCACCGACTTGTCGGAGAGGCCGATGTTCAGGACGGTGTCCATCATGCCGGGCATGGAGAACTTCGCGCCCGAGCGGACGGAGACGAGCAGGGGGTCGTCGGCCTGGCCGAGCTTCTTGCCCATCTTCTGCTCGAGGGCGTCGAGGTGCGCACTCACCTCGTCACGCAGTGCCGCGGGCTCCTCGCCGCTCTCCAGGTAGACCTTGCAGGCCTCCGTGGTGATGGTGAAGCCGGGAGGGACCGGGAGGCCCAGGTTCGTCATCTCGGCGAGGTTGGCACCCTTGCCGCCGAGGAGATCCTTGAGCTCCTTGTTGCCCTCGGTGAAGTCGTAAACGAACTTCGCTACGTGGGGTTCTTTGTTTTCCGACACGGGTCTCGACTCCTTGAGGCCGCGGTGGCTGCCCTGACGGCCAGGAACATACCCAGATCGAAGGCACCTGGGTACGTCCACTTGCCCGTCATGCGCCTGTAACCACTCGTCCGCCAGCGGATCGAAAGTCAAAGCTTGGCAAGCAACTGCCGCAGCATGTGTTCATCTCTTGAACGCACTCACCCTCCAAGGTGGGGTTTGACGCTCAGGTGAGCGGCCTGTGGCACGTCTGAGTTCGATCGATGAACGATCAAGGGGTGGCACCGAGTGCCACCCCTTGGAGAAGTGCAGTCGCCCAAGATCCGCTCATCTGAGCGCAACCCTTATCAAGGGTGGCGAGAATCACGCTGCCACAACGCGCCCGATTTCACCATGCGGACGTGCGTCCAGACCGGAGACGAGCAGGTGGAGCGGGTCGTCCCCCCGTCACACGCCCAGCGCGAGCAGCCGCTCCTCCACCCGCTCGGGCGCGTACAGGTGCTCCACGACCAGCGCGCCCGCCCCCACCAGCGCCGCACGCTCCCCCAGCCGGGAGGTCACCACGTCCAGGCGGGCGGTGGAGCGGGGCAGCGCCCGCTGGTAGAGCAGTTCCCGCACACCGGTGAGGAAGGCGGTCCCGGCCAGGTCCCCGGCGATCATCAGCACGCCCGGGTTGAGCAGGGTCACCACCGTGGCCAGCACGTCCCCGACCCGGCGGCCGGCCTCCCGGGCCAGCGCGGCCGCCTGAGGGTGCCCGGCGGCCAGCAGGTCCCGTACGTCCGAGCCGGACGCGGCCGGCACCCCGGACTCCGCCAGCCGCCGGGCCACGGCACCGCCACTGGCGACGGCGGCGAGACAGCCGTACGAGCCGCACCGGCACAGCGCCTCGGAGCCCACCCGGATGTGCCCGATGTCCCCCGCGCCGCCGTCGACGCCCCGGTAGACCGAGCCGCCGACCACCACCCCGGCGCCGATGCCCGTGGACACCTTCACCAGCACGAACGCCGAGCAGTCGGGGTACGCCGTGCGCTGTTCGCCGTAGGCCATCAGGTTGGCGTCGTTGTCGACCAGGACGGGGACGGGAGCGGCGCCGGTGTGCTCGGTGAAGGCGCGGGAGAGGCGGCCCCTTATGTCGTAGCCGTCCCAGCCCGGCATCATCGGCGGCTGCACGACCCGGCCGGTCCCGCTGTCCACCGGGCCCGGCACCGCGAGCCCGATCCCGCACACCTCGTGCGGCGGCTGACCGGCCTCGGCCAGCAGCGCGGCGAACCAGCGGCCGAGTTCGCCGAGCACCGCCTCGGGTCCGTCCTCCACCACCAGGATGCCCGCGCGCTCGGCGACGATCTCGCCGGTCAGGGTGAGGACGGCCGCGCGCGCGTGCCGGGTGTCGAGGTCGGCGGCGAGGACGACCGCGTGGGAGTCGTCGAACTCCAGGGTGATGGCGGGGCGCCCGCCGAGCGGCGACTCGACCGGGCCCCCGGCGCCCTCGCGCAGCCAGCCCGCCCGGAACAGCCGGTCCAGGCGCTGCCCGACGGTGGCCCGGGACAGCCCGGTGGCCTGCTGGAGCGCGCCCCGGGTCACCGCCCGTCCGCTGCGCACCAGTTCGAGCAGGTCGCCGGCGCCGGGCTGACTTCCGCCCTTGCCGCTCCTGCCGGGCCGTCCGGTCATGCACACCCCCTTGTGTTCCTCAAACCCGCATTACATAGTGAGTTTTGCGTGTTAAATAGACGTAACCCCACGGTAGCCACCGCCGGCCGCCGTCAAACCCGATCGGCCGGACGTCTTCGGGGAGCCCCGAGTGGACCGCACTTCCCAGCTCACAGCCTGCGCCCCTGAGCGCGGGACCGCATACGATCCCCCGGCCCCGTCCGGGCGGCCCGGACTGCCGGGCCTCCCCGGCCTGTCCGGCCCGGCCGAGGCGTCGCTGCGCGCGCGGGCGGCCCGCGTACTGGCGGCGAACTGGACGGGCAGCTCGACCGTCCCCTCGCGCAGTCTGTATCCGCACCAGTGGTCCTGGGACTCGGCCTTCGTCGCCGTCGGCCTGCGGCACCTGTCGCCGCTGCGGGCGCAGACGGAGCTGGAGACCCTGCTGGCGGCCCAGTGGGGCGACGGGCGCGTCCCGCACATCGTCTTCAACCCCTCCGTACCGCTCGACGCGTACTTCCCGAGCCCCGACTTCTGGCGCTCCTCGACCGCGGGGCGCGCGGCCGGCGCCCCGCGCACCGTACAGACGTCCGGCATCGTGCAGCCACCCGTGCACGCCCTGGCGGTCTGGCTGGTGCACCGCGCCGACCCCGTCCTGTCGCGGGCGCGCGGCTTCCTGGCCCGGGCGTATCCCCGGCTGGCCGCCTGGCACCGCTATCTGCTGCACCGGCGGGACCTGGGCGGGGGCGGTCTTGCGTCCGTCGTGCACCCCTGGGAACAGGGTATGGACAACAGCCCCTGCTGGGACCTCCCGCTCTCCCGGATCCCCCCGGCCCCGGACGGCTCCTTCCGCCGCGCCGACCTCGGGCACGGCGCCGCCGAGGACCGGCCGACCGACCTCGACTACGGGCGGTACGTGCGGCTGGCCGCGGACTACCGGGACGCCGGGTACGCCGACGGGGGCGGGGACTTCGCCGTCGAGGACCCGGCGTTCAACGCCCTGCTGATCGCGTCCGAGCGGGCGCTGGCCCGGATCGCCGAGGAGCTGGGGGCGCCGGGGACGGCCCGCCGCGCCCGCGCGGCACGGCTGACGGCGGCCCTGGTGGAACGGCTGTGGGAGCCGGCGAGCGGGATGTTCCTGTGCCGGGACCTGCGCGGCGGCGGCCTGCTGCCCGAGCGCGGTGTGTCCGGGCTGGTCCCGCTGCTGCTGCCGGAACTGCCCGGGGACGTCGTCGGCGCGCTGGTGCGCACGCTGCGCGGCCCGCACTTCGGGCTCGGCCGGTCCACGGCGCTGGTCCCGAGCTACGACCTGCTCGGCGAGGCCTTCGACCCGCACCGGTACTGGCGCGGACCCGCCTGGTTCAACACGAGCTGGCTGCTGGAGCGGGGGCTGCGGACGCACGGCGAGCGGGAGCCTGCCGACGCCCTGCGCGCGGCGGTGCCCGCCCTCGCCGGGGCCAGCGGCTTCGCCGAGTACGTCGACCCGTACACCGGCGAGGCGTGCGGCGCGACCGGCTTCAGCTGGACCGCCGCGCTCGCACTGGACCTGCTGCACGCGCGCCGGGGCCCCACCGTGTCCCGGACGGCCACCGGCGCGTTCGACACCAGTGACAAGGGAGGGGACCGGCGATGACGGACCGGCATCATCTGCTCGTGCACGGGGCGACCTTCGCCGCCGTGGGCGACCGCGGCGACATCAGCGGGGTACGGGGCGGCAGCTCGCCCGACGGGCTGTTCGTGCGCGACGCCCGGCACCTCAGCCGCTGGCAGCTCACCCTCGACGGCGCGGTGCCCGAGGTGCTCACCCCGGTCGCCGACGGCGACACGGCCCGCTGTGCGCTGGTGCCGCGCGGGGGCCGGCAGGAGCCGCCCGGGCACACCCTCTTCCGGGAACAGGCCGTCGGCGACAGCTCGTTCGTCGAGTCCCTGCGGGTGACCAGCAACCGCCCGGCGCCCACCACCGTCCGGCTCGCCCTCACCGCCGACGTCGACTTCACCGACCAGTTCGAGCTCCGCTCCGACCACCGCACCTACGTCAAGGCCGGCGCCGTGCGCTCGCGCCAGATCCTGGACGACGGCATCCAGTTCACCTACCGGCGGGCCGAGTGGCGGTCCTGCACGACCATCACGGCCGAGCCCGCCCCGGACGCCGTCGAGGAGACCGGCACCGGTGCCCGCCGTCTGGTGTGGACCCTGGAGCTGGAACCCCACGGCACCACCGAGCTGATGCTGCGTGTGATGGCCCGCCCGCACGGCGACCGGCGCGCCCTGCGGGTCCCGCGTTCCCCCGCCTCGGTGCGCGAGCAGGTCCTCGGCCTGGAGGAGCGGTTCGTGGAGGGCGTCGCCTTCCCGGCCGGCCGGCCGGAGCTGGCCAGGGCCTGCGCCCGCGGCCTGGCCGACCTGGCCGCGCTCCAGGTGCCCGCGACCGGACCGGACGGCGAGGAGCTGCGCGTCCCGGCCGCCGGTGCCCCCCTGGTTCCTCACCCTGCTCGGCCGGGACGCGCTGCTCACCGCCCTGTTCACGCTGCCGTACCGGCCCCGGTCGGCCGCCGCCACGCTGCTCGCGCTGGCCGCGACGCAGGCGACCGGGACCGGCGGGGCGTCCGCCGCCCAGCCCGGCAAGATCGTGCACGAGGTGCGGCACGGCGAGCTGGCGCACTTCGGGCAGGTGCCGTTCGGGCGGTACTACGGCTCGGTCGACGCGACCCCGCTGTTCCTGATCCTGCTCGGGGCGTACGCCGAGCGGACCGGCGACACGGGCCTGGCCCGGCGTCTGGAGCCGCACGCCCGGGCCGCCGTCGGCTGGATGCTGGACCACGGCGGGCTGACCTCGCGCGGCTACCTCGTCTACCGCGCCGACGAGGGCGGCCTGGCCAACCAGAACTGGAAGGACTCCCCCGGCGCCATCTGCTGGGCCGACGGCACCCGGCCCACCGGGGCGGTGATGGCCGCGGGCGCCCAGGGCTACGCGTACGACGCGCTGCGCCGCACCGCCTGGGTGGCGCGCACGGCGTGGGCCGACGAGACGTACGCGGCGCTGCTGGAGCAGGCGGCGGCCGACCTGCGGGACCGCTTCCAGCGGGACTTCTGGATGCGGGAGCACTCCTTCCCGGCGCTCGCGCTGGACGGTGACGGGCGGCAGGTGGACGCGCTGGCCTCCGACGCCGGGCACCTGCTGTGGTCGGGGCTGCTGGACAAGGAGTACGGCGAGGCGGTCGGCCGGCGCCTGCTGGAGCCGGACTTCTTCTCGGGCTGGGGAGTGCGCACGCTCGCCTCCGGCCAGCCGGCGTACCACCCGCTGTCGTACCACCGCGGTTCGGTCTGGCCGCACGACAACGCGCTGATCACGCTGGGCCTGGCCCGCTACGGGCTGCACGACGAGGCCCGTACGGTGGCGCGCGCCCTGGTGGAGGCGGCGTCGGCGGCCGGCCACCGGCTGCCGGAGGTCCTGGCGGGCTACGGCCGTGGCACCCACCCGGAGCCGGTGCCGTACCCGCACGCGTGCGTCCGCGAGGCCCGTTCGGCGGCCGCCCCGCTGGCCCTGCTCACCGCGGTCGGAGGGGTCTGACGGGCCTTGACCGGGCGTTTGCCCGGTGTTTGCCGAGGTCCGTGAACAGCGGACTCGGGTGGCCCGTACGGGATGGCGGCGGGCCAAGGCGGGCCGTGTTTCCCCGGCCCCGCCCAGCCTCCCGGCGTGGCCCGCCACTCCGTCACGGGTCTCGCACGGAAGGACCTCCGGGTTGCCTCAGCACACGAGCACGCGCCAGTCGCCGGACACACCGGAGGCGACGACCGGGGACACCCCGGCCGAAGCGGAGCCGACTACCGCGGAGGCTCCCCGGTCGGCTGCGCCCAAGCCCCCGAATCCCCGCGCCGCGGAATCGGCCGCCGCCGGGGAAGCGGAGGGGCCGGGTACCGGTGAGGCGGCTGCCACCGGGCAGGCGAAGAAGCCCGGCAGCGGTGGGGCCACCCCCACCGGAGAGGCTGAGAAGCCCGGCAGCGGTGGGACCGCCGCCGAGGAGGCGAGGAAGCCCGGCACGGACAGCGCCGAGGACGCTGACGCCACCGGAGAGGCGCAGGAACCCGGCACCGGCGAGACCGCCACCACCGGAGAGACGGAGGAACCCGGCACTGGTGGGACCGCCGCCGTCGAGGAGGCCGAGGAGCCCGGCACCGACAGCGCCGAGGAGGCTGACGCCGGCCGCCCGGCGGCGAAGACGGTCGCCTCAGAGGCCGGCCCCGCCGAGGAGGCAGCGAAGCCGGACGCCGCCGCGACCGGCGGCGCCGGCAAGGACCCGGCGCCCGGTCCCGACAAGGCCGGCCCCGCCGGCGAGGCCGCACAGCCCGGAGCTGACGAGGCCGCCGCCACCGCAGAGTTCGCTCCACCCCGCGCAGACGAGGCCGCCGCCACCGGAGAGACGGAGGAACCCGGCGCTGGTGGGGCCGCCGCCACCGCAGAGGCCGCACCACCCCGCGCAGACAATGCCGCCACCACCGGAGAGACGGAGGAACCCGGCGCTGGTGGGGCCGCCGCCACCGCAGAGGCCGCATCACCCCGCGCAGACGAGGCACCGGCGCCCGGCACGGGCGGGTCCGCCGGCCGCGAGGCCGCACAGTCCGGGATCGACCAGGCCGTCCCGGCCGGCGACGCCCCGGCGCCCGGCGCCGGCGGAGCCGGCCCCACCCCGGCGACCACCGGCGAAGCCCACCCCACCCCCGCGGCGGTGGCCGGTGCGGGCGGGGTGCGGGCCCGGTGGCTCGGGCGGACAGCGCGCTGGCGGGACGCGCATCCGGCGGCGGCGCGGGGGCTGTCCGTGGCGGTGACCGTGCTGGCCGCCGCGCTGGTCGTCGCCGCGCTGGTGCTGCCGAACACCGTGGTCGGGCTGCGGCCCGCGAAGTTCGTCCGGCTCCCGGCGGAGGCGGTCATCGGGGCAGCGGTGATGCTGGCCCTGCCGCGCCGGCCCCGGGTGGTGCTGGCCGCGGTGTCCGGGGTGGCGCTGGCCGCGATGACCGTGCTGAACCTGCTCGACATGGGGTTCAACCAGTACCTCGGCCGCAGCTTCAACCTCGTCCTCGACTGGAGCCTGCTCGGCGACGCGCAGTCGTACCTGGAGGACTCGCTCGGCCGCACGGCCACCCTCGCCGCCACCGCCGGTCTGATCGTCGTGGTCCTGCTGCTCTTCGTGCTGCTGGCGCTGTCCATGGTCCGGCTGAGCGACCTGCTCGCGCGGCACACCGGCACCGCCACCCGCGGCACGCTGGTCGCGGGCGTCGTGTGGATCACCTGCTCCTCGCTCGGCCTGCAGATCTCCGGCGTGCCGATCGCCTCGGACCGCACCGCGGCCGCCCTGAAGATCCAGGCCCACCGGGTGAGCGACACCCTCCGGGACGAGGCGGAGTTCCGGAAGGTGGCCAGGGTGGACGCCTTCGGCGACACCCCCGGCGCCCAGCTCGTGCCCGACCTGCGCGGCAAGGACATGATCTTCACGTTCATCGAGAGCTACGGCCGCAGCGCGATCGAGGACCCGATCATCGCGCCCGGCGTCGACAAGACGCTGGACGAGCGCACCGCCGCGCTGGCCAAGGCCGGCTTCCACGCCAGGAGCGGCTGGCTGACCTCGGCGACCTACGGCGGCAGCAGCTGGCTCGGCCACTCCACCACCATGTCGGGGCTGTGGGTCAGCAACCAGCAGCGCTACCGCACCGTCATGGCGAGCGACCACCTCAGCCTCACCAAGGCCTTCGAGAAGACCGGCGCCTTCGACACGGTCGGGGTCATGCCGGGGGTGCAGAAGGCCTGGCCCGAGCAGAGCTTCTACGGCCTGAACAAGGTCTACAACGCCTTCGAACTCGGCTACAAGGGACCGAAGTTCAGCTGGTCGACCATGCCGGACCAGTACGCGCTCCAGCAGTACCAGGACCGGGTGCACAGCAAGAAGCCCGCCGACGGCAAGTCGCGGATGTCGCTGCTCATCCTCACCTCCAGCCACCAGCCCTGGGCGCCGATCCCGAAGATGGTCGGCTGGGACCAGCTCGGCGACGGCTCGGTCTTCAAGGGCATCCAGGCGGCGGGCAACAAGCCGGCCGACATCATCGCCGACACCACCAGGTCCCGGCAGGAGTACGGCAAGTCGGTCCAGTACTCGGTGACCGCGCTCACCCAGTGGCTGGAGCGCTACGGCGACAAGGACACCGTCCTGGTGTTCCTCGGCGACCACCAGCCCATCGCCCGCGTCAGCGGCAACCACGCCAGCCGTGACGTGCCGGTCGCCATCGTCGCCAAGGACCCGAAGGTCCTCGACAAGATCGACGGCTGGGGGTGGACGGACGGCCTCCGGCCCGCGCACGACGCCCCGGTGTGGAAGATGAGCGCCTTCCGCGACCGCTTCCTGACGGCCTACGGGTCGACCCCCCACCCCAAGCGGGGCTGACCGCCGGACGGCGGGCAGCGGTCAGGGACGGTGAACCGCAGGACGGCAGCCTCAGCCGCCCGACGTGTCCAGCTCCGCGTCCTCGCCGACGCCCGCGCAGTCGTACGGGTCCTTCAGCCAGCCGTCCGGCAGCACCACCCGGTTGTTGCCGGACGTACGGCCGCGGGGCCCGTCGGCGCCGGCCGGCCAGGGCTGGTCCAGGTCCAGCTCGTCCAGACCGGCCCGCAGTTCCGCGAGCGACGAGGTGATCGCGAGCCGCTTGCGCATCTCGGAGCCGACCGCGAAGCCCTTGAGGTACCAGGCGACGTGCTTGCGGAAGTCGACGACGCCCTTCGACTCGTCCCCGATCCACTCGCCGAGCAGGGTGGCGTGGCGGACCATGACACCGGCCACCTCGCGCAGCGTCGGCCGGGCCAGGTCCTCGGTGCGCCCCTCGAAGGCGGCGACCAGGTCCGCGAACAGCCACGGCCGCCCGAGGCAGCCGCGCCCGACGACCACACCGTCGCAGCCGGTCTCCCGCACCATGCGCAGCGCGTCCTCGGCCGACCAGATGTCGCCGTTGCCGAGCACCGGGATCTCGGGCACGTGCTCCTTCAGCCGGGCGATGGCCTCCCAGTCGGCCGTACCGCCGTAGTGCTGGGCGGCCGTGCGGCCGTGCAGCGCGATCGCCGTGACGCCCTCCTCGACGGCGATGCGGCCGGCGTCCAGGTAGGTGATGTGGTCGTCGTCGATGCCCTTGCGCATCTTCATCGTGACGGGCAGGTCACCCGCCCCGCTGACCGCCTCGCGCAGGATGGCCCGCAGCAGGTTGCGCTTGTACGGCAGCGCGGAGCCGCCGCCCTTGCGGGTCACCTTGGGGACCGGGCAGCCGAAGTTCAGGTCGATGTGGTCGGCGAGGCCCTCCTCCGCGATCATGCGGACGGCCTTGCCGACGGTCGCCGGGTCGACGCCGTACAGCTGGATCGAACGCGGCTGCTCGCTCGCGTCGAACCTGATCAGCTGCATGGTCTTGTCGTTGCGCTCGACCAGGGCCCGGGTGGTGATCATCTCGCTGACGAACAGGCCCTTGCCGCCGCTGAACTCCCGGCACAGGGTGCGGAAGGGCGCGTTGGTGATGCCCGCCATGGGTGCGAGCACGACGGGCGGCGCGACGGCGTGCGGGCCGATGGAGAGCGGGTGGGTCATCAGACGGCTCCGGGACGGACGTACGGCGGACGGCAAGGAACCATTGTCCCTCACTCCCCGCCCTGCTCCGCCGGCCCCTCCCGGCGCCCGGGGTGCTTGACCTCCGGCCCCACGGACACGCCAGCATCTTGTAGCGGTCATTAGTTAGATGCACTATCGAAATTCGCGTACGATGGGAACCATGCCCGAGCTCAGCCACCGCCGTCGCATGCTCGTGCTCGCGATCTGCTGCATGAGTCTGCTGATCGTGAGCCTCGACAACACCGTCCTGAACGTCGCACTGCCCTCCATGCAGCGCGAACTGCACGCCGAGACCTCCGGCCTGCAGTGGACCATCGACGCCTACACGCTGGTCCTGGCCTCCCTGTTGATGCTCGCGGGCTCCACCGCCGACCGCATCGGCCGCAAGCGGATCTTCATGTCGGGCCTGGTCGTCTTCTCGATCGGCTCGCTGCTCTGCTCCCTCGCGCCCAACCTCGAACTGCTCGTCGTCTTCCGCATGGTCCAGGCGGTCGGCGGCTCGATGCTCAACCCGGTCGCCATGTCGATCATCACCAACACCTTCACCGACTCCCGTGAGCGCGCCCGCGCGATCGGCGTCTGGGGCGCGGTGGTCGGCATCTCCATGGCGGCCGGGCCACTGGTCGGCGGCCTGCTGGTGGAGTCGGTCGGCTGGCGCTCCATCTTCTGGGTCAACCTCCCGGTCGGCCTCGCGGCCCTGCTGCTCACGCTGCGGTTCGTGCCGGAGTCCCGGGCGCCCAAGGCCCGCCGCCCCGATCCGATCGGCCAGCTGCTGGTCATCGCCCTGTTCGGCTCGCTGACGTACGCGATCATCGAGGCGCCGGACGCCGGGTTCGGCGCCGTGGCACCCTTCGCCGTGGTGGCGCTCGTGGCCCTGCTCGCCCTGCTCTGGTACGAGCCGCGCCGCGACGAACCCCTGATCGACCTGCGCTTCTTCCACTCCGCCCCGTTCAGCGGCGCGACCGTGATCGCGGTCAGCGCGTTCGCGGCGCTCGGCGGCTTCCTGTTCCTGTCCACGCTGTACCTGCAGAACGTGCGCGGCCTCGACGCGCTGCACGCGGGCCTGTGGATGCTGCCGATGGCCGCGCCCACGTTCCTGTGCGCGCCGCTGTCGGGACGCCTGGTGGGCAGCCGGGGCCCGCGACTGCCGCTCGTGCTGGCCGGCGCCGCGATGACCGCGAGCGGGGTGCTGTTCGCGGTCTTCGAGGCGGAGACCTCCGACGCCACCCTGTTCGTCGGCTACATGCTGTTCGGCATCGGCTTCGGCTTCGTGAACGCCCCGATCACCAACACGGCGGTGTCCGGGATGCCGCGGGCCCAGGCGGGGGTCGCGGCCGCGGTCGCCTCCACCAGCAGGCAGCTCGGTCAGTCGCTCGGTGTGGCCGTCGTGGGAGCGGTGCTCGCCTCCGGGGTGGGGTCCTCGCCGTACAAGGACGCGTTCGTGTCGGCCGCCAGGCCGGGATGGTGGATCCTCACCGCGTGCGGGCTGGCCGTGCTGGTCCTCGGCTTCGTCTCCAGCGGACGCTGGGCCCGGCGGACCGCCGAGCGTACGGCGGACCGGCTGGAGTCGGCGGAGGTACGCGAGGTCGTCGGAGCCTCCGGGCGCGCCTGACCCGGGCGCGCCCCGCCGTGAGAAGCACCTGACCTGGGCGCGCCCCACCGTCAGGGGCGTCTGAGCCTGCCCCGGACCGGCCCCGAGCGCGACTCGGGGCCCTTCCAGAGGCCCTCAGGCGCCGTGCCCCTGACCCGCCCCCGCCAGTGCCTTCTCGTGCAGCTTCTCCAGGCGCCGGCGGGTCTCCTCGTTCCGGGGGGTGTACGTCACCATCCGCGGTCCCGCGTCCGGCCCCAGCCACAGGTCGGTGTGCTCCAGCGTCAGATGGCCCACGTGGGGGTTGAGGAACTCCTTGATCTTGGTGCGGTGGCCGACGACCTCGTAGCGCTCCCAGTTCTCGCGGAACTCCGCCGACTCCGTCTGCAGCCGCTTGACCAGCATCTTCCAGGCGGGCTCGCCCAGGTGGCCGGCCAGGGAGGCGCGCAGCCGGGCGGCCATCAGGCGCATGGTCTCGTCGAGGTGGACGATGGCCGCCCGCCAGTCGCTGTTGGTGTAGACGAGGAGCATGCAGTTGCGGTCCTCGGGCGGCACGGCGTCCAGGTCGCCGAGGAGCAGGCCGTAGGTGCGGTTGTAGGCGAGGATGTCGTACCGGCTGTTCTGGATGCAGGCCGGCACCGGCTCCAGTGCCCGGAGCATCTCGCGCAGGGCCGGGGTCACGCTGGGGCAGTCCGCTGCCGGGCTCGGATCGGTCGCGCCGGCCAGCTGGAAGAGGTGGGCGCGTTCGCCGGCGTCGAGCATCAGGGTGCGGGCCAGTGCGTCCAGGACCTGCACGGACACCTGGATGTTGCGGGCCTGTTCGAGCCAGGTGTACCAGGTGACGCCGACCGCGGAGAGCTGGGCGACCTCCTCCCGGCGCAGTCCTGGGGTGCGCCGCCGGGCCCCGCGGGGCAGCCCGACCTGCTCGGGCGTGATCCGCTCACGCCGGCTACGCAGGAAGGCGGCCAGCTCGTGCCGCCGGATCTCCGCACCCCGCGCGCTCGGCGGGCTCGGCGCCGTCGGCGCGGTCGGCGGGACGGTGGTGCGCTGGGCGGTGGTCGTCATGACTCCAGGGTGCTCCGCAGCGGATCCTGTTGCCAGGTATTTCTTGTACCAGGACAAGGACACTCTGGTACCCGTCTGAGGCCGCGCGCAGGCTCGGGGACATGACACAGACCGTCACCACCTCCGCGGTCCGCGCCCGGGCGTCCTCGCCCGCGCTGAGCGGGCCCGGGCTGTTCACCGTTCTGCTGGCGGCCGCGCTGCCGCTGGTCGACTTCTTCATCGTCAACGTCGCCCTGCCCACCATCGGTGCCGACCTCGCCGCGGGCGAGGCCGTGCTGGAGCTGGTCGTGGCCGCGTACGGGGTCGCCTACGCCGTGCTGCTCGTGCTCGGCGGCCGGCTCGGGGACCTGTTCGGCCGGCGGCGGCTGTTCCTCGCCGGCATGGCCGCCTTCGGGCTGACCTCGCTGGCCTGCGGGCTCGCGCCCGGCGCCTGGTGGCTGGTGGGCGCGCGGGCCGCGCAGGGCGCGTCCGCCGCGGCGATGCTGCCGCAGGTGCTCGCCACCATCCAGGCCGCCACGAGCGGCGGCCGCCGGGCCCGGGCGATGAGCCTGTACGGCGCCACCGCGGGACTGTCCATGGTGGCCGGGCAGATCCTGGGCGGGGTGCTGGTCGCCGCCGACCTCGCCGGGAGCGGCTGGCGGGCCATCTTCCTGGTCAACGTGCCGGTCGTGCTGCTGGGTCTGGTGCTGGCCGTGCGGTACGTGCCGGAGACCCGCTCCCCGCGTCCGGAGCCCGTCGACGGGCCCGGCACCGTCCTGCTCGCGGTGTCCCTGCTGACGCTGCTCGCGCCGCTGACCGAGGGCCGGGCCGCCGGCTGGCCGCTGTGGACGTGGCTCTCCCTGGCCGCGTTCCCGCTCGCGGCGGCCGCCTTCTACGCGGTGGAGCGGCGGGCGGACCGGCAGGGCCGCACCCCGCTGGTGCCGCCGAGCCTGTTCGCGCTGGCGTCCCTGCGCCGGGGACTGATGCTGATCCTGCCGTTCTCCGTCGGCTTCAGCGGGTTCATGTTCGTGATCGCGCTGGCGCTGCAGCGGGGCGCCGGGCTCGGGCCGGTGCCGGCGGGGCTCGCGCTCGCGCCGATGGCGGTGGCCTTCCTGTTCGTCTCCCTGTCCGGGCCGCGGCTGATCGCCCGGTACGGCACCCGGGTGCTCACCGCCGGTGCCGTGGTGCAGGGCGCGGGCGTGCTGCTGATCGTGCTGGCCGCCTGGCGGGACTGGCCGCACCTGGGCTTCGGTTCGCTGCTGCCGGGCGTGACCGTCGCCGGGGCGGGGCAGGCGCTGCAACTCCCCAACCTGATGCGGATCGTGATGTCCGAGGTGCCGCCGGCCCGGGCCGGGGTCGGCAGCGGGGTGATGGTCACCACCCAGCAGTCCGCGCTCGCCCTCGGGGTGGCCACCCTGGGCACGCTCTTCCTGGCCCTCGTCCCGCACCACGGCATGCGGGACGCGCTGGTCGTCACGCTGCTGGTGCAGCTCGCGGGGGTGGTGCTGACCGGCCTGCTCAGCCTGCGGCTGCCGCGCACGGTCGGCTGAGCCGGCCGCGCCCCGGGCACGGCTTGGACAACTCGCCTCGAAGGACCCCCTGTTGATGTTGAACCTGCTGCACACTCCTTGCGGTCGGGTCTGCCGGACGTGGGGAGGCGTCATGCCGCGGGACAACAGCACGAGCAAGGTCAGCCGCTGGGACGGGCACGGCCGGGAGCACGTCGTCCGGGTCCGGCGCACGGGTGTGCAGCGCACGATCAGCTGCGACACCTGCGGCTGGCGCCGCGGCGCCCAGTTCCTGCCCTGGCTGAAGGCCGAGGAGCACCTGGCCGAGGCCCACCAGGCGACGGTGGACCCGTCGGCCACCCGCCAGCCGTCGCGCTGACGGGCGGCACGGCCCCGGCCGACCCCCGGCCTCGGCCGAAGCCCAGCCCTGCCCCGGCCCCCAGTGGGACCTACGCCTTCAGGCCCCGCACCAGCAGCTCGACGACCGCCTCGAACTCCGTGCGGATGCCGGGCTGCTGCCACTCACGGGCGTAGCACGGGTCGTGGAAGCGGCCGGTGGCCTGGAAGACGGCGCGGGCCGCCGCGGTCGGGTCGGGTGCGGTGAAGGCGCCCGACCCGGCGCCCGCCTCGATGATCCTGGCGAGCTGGGCGGTGAGGTCGGTGACGTGCTCGCCGACCGCCTCGCCGTTCTCGTCGGTCAGCACCGTGTAGGTGGCGAACAGCTCCGGGTCGTCGCCCGCCTTGTGCCGCTTGGCCTCGAACAGGGCCGCGAGCCAGGCGCGCAGCCTGTCCTCGGCGGCGGCGTCACCGGCGGCGATGCCGGCGAGCCGCTCCGACGTGCGGTCCAGCCACCGCTTGGTCACCGCCTCGCGCAGCGCCGCCTTGGTGCGGAAGTGCCGGTAGACACTGCCGTGGCTGACCCCGAGCGCGCGGGCCACGTCGACCACGGTGGCCTTGGCCGGGCCGTGACGGCGCAGCACCTCCTCGGTCGCTTCGAGGATGCGCTCGGCGGTCAGGGTCTCGGTGGTCGGTGCCATGCCATAGACCGTACCCGGGGGCGAGGTCAGTGCTCGCTGTCGAGGTGTGCCATCTGTGCCGCCGGGTAGCGGTCGCCCGCCGCCGCGTCCGCGGGGACGGCCTGTTCGATGGCCGCGAGGTCGGCGTCGTCCAGGGTGACGTCCGCCGCGCCCAGCGCCTCGCCCAGCCGGTCGCGGGTGCGGGCGCCGACGAGCGGCACGATGTCCTCGCCACGGGAGAGGACCCAGGCGATGGCGATCTGCGCGACGGTCACGCCCTTCTGCTCGGCGATCTTGCGCAGCGCCTCGACCAGCGTCAGGTTGTGCCGCAGGTTCTCGCCCTGGAAGCGGGGCGAGTGGGCGCGGAAGTCGTTCGCGGCGAGCTGCCGGTCCTGGGAGAAGTGGCCGGAGATCAGGCCGCGGGAGAGCACGCCGTACGCGGTGATGCCGATGCCCAGCTCTCGGGTGGTCGGCAGGATCTCCCGCTCGATGCCGCGCGAGATGAGCGAGTACTCGATCTGCAGATCGGCGATCGGCGCGGTGGCGGCCGCCCGGCGGATGGTGTCGGCGCCGACCTCGCTCAGGCCGACGTGCCGGACGTACCCCTTCTCGATCAGCTCGCCGATCGCGCCGACGGTCTCCTCGATCGGCACGTCCGGGTCGAGGCGTGCGATGCGGTAGACGTCGATGTGGTCGACCCCGAGGCGCTGCAGGGAGTAGGCGGCGAAGTTCTTCACGGCGGCGGGGCGGCCGTCGTAACCGCTCCAGTTGCCGTCCGGGTCGCGCAGGGCGCCGAACTTCACGCTGAGCAGGGCCTTCTCGCGCAGGGCGGCGGGCGCGGTGCGCAGGGCCTCGCCGATCAGCATCTCGTTGTGGCCCATGGCGTAGAAGTCGCCGGTGTCCAGGAGCGTGACGCCCGCTTCGAGGGCGGCGTGGACGGTGGCGACGGACTCCGCGCGGTCGGCGTCGCCGTACAGCGCGGACATGCCCATGCAGCCGAGGCCGAGGGCGGAGACGTGGGGGCCGGTGGTTCCGAGGGTGCGGGTTCGGATCGTCATGTCCTCCATGCTGCCATGACAGCTGACAGATTTCAATATCTGTCAGCTGTCATCTGTCACTTGTCGTTGTAGGCGACTTGGTCCAGACCTATTGACGAGAGGTCTGGACCACCTGCACTGTCGAGGGAAGCGAACTGTCATGCCTACGACACCTCACCGCACCCCCACCGGGAGGCCCCGCATGCTCCGCCGCACGCTGCGTCTGCTCACCGCCGCGCTCACCACGGCCGTCCTCGCCCCCCTCGCGATCGCCACCGCACCCACCGCCTCGGCCGCCGACACCTGCGCCGTGAAGTCGCGCCCGGCCGGCAAGGTGCTCCAGGGCTACTGGGAGAACTGGGACGGCGCCGCCAACGGCGTCCACCCGCCCTTCGGCTGGACCCCGATCACCGACTCCCGGATGGCCGCCCACGGCTACAACGTGCTCAACGCGGCCTTCCCGGTCATCCGCTCGGACGGGACGGCGCTGTGGGAGGACGGCATGGACAGCGGGGTGAAGGTGGCCACGCCCGCCGAGATGTGCGCGGCCAAGGCGTCCGGCCAGACGATCCTGCTGTCCATCGGCGGCGCTGCGGCCGGCATCGACCTCTCCTCCAGCGCGGTCGCCGACCGGTTCGTCGCGACCATCGTGCCGATCCTGCAGAAGTACAACTTCGACGGCATCGACATCGACATCGAGACCGGTCTGGTGGGCAGCGGCAGCATCACCCAACTGTCCACGTCGCAGGCCAATCTGATCCGCATCATCGACGGCGTCCTCGCCCGGATGCCGGCCGGGTTCGGCCTGACGATGGCGCCGGAGACCGCGTACGTGACCGGCGGCAGCGTCACCTACGGCTCGATCTGGGGCGCGTACCTGCCGATCGTGAAGAAGTACGCGGACAACGGCCGGCTGTGGTGGCTGAACATGCAGTACTACAACGGCAGCATGTACGGCTGCTCCGGCGACTCGTACGCGGCGGGCACGGTGCAGGGCTTCACCGCCCAGACCGACTGCCTCGCCAAAGGTCTCGTCGTCCAGGGCACGACCGTGAAGGTGCCCTACGACAAGCAGGTGCCCGGCCTGCCCGCCCAGCCCGGCGCGGGCGGCGGCTACCTGTCCCCGTCCCTGGTGTCCCAGGCGTGGCGGCACTACGGCGGCGCGCTCAAGGGCCTGATGACGTGGTCGGTCAACTGGGACGGCTCGAAGAACTGGACCTTCGGCGACAACGTGCGGACGCTGCAGGGGCGTTGAGCGCCCGGTCGCGGCGCGGTCCGTGTCCCCCGCGGCCCGGCCCACCCGTCCCTGACGCGAGATCAGCACCGGCTCCCCGCTCCGGGCCCGCTCCGTTGGACAGCGTTGCGCGGTGCCCGGAGAATGGGAACTGTCGGCGAGCAGTCCTCAGGCGGCGCCTGCCGCCGGCCCCGCGGTGCTCTCGCGCCGCCGGAGGAGGCCCGCCATGAGCGTCCGTATCGCCACCTTCAACATGGAGAACGTGTTCCGCCGGCCCACGGCCTTCCGCCTCGCGGAGACGGCGAAGCGCGAGGAAGTCCTCTCCGACTTCGCCAAGTTGGTCACCCTCCTGGACCTGCCGGTGTATCAGGAGGTCGACAAGAAGGAGATCGCCCGGATCATCGAGAAGCACCGGGCGTACGCCATCGACCCGCAGAACCCTCCGCCGATCTACGTCAACCAGTCCCGTCCCGGCAAGGGCTCCGGGCTGTTCCGGACGTCCGGGTCCGGGAAGGACACCAAGGTCGAGGTCACCGCGGACGGCCGTACCGGGTGGGCCGGTTGGGCCGAGCTGGGGCAGGACGACCTCGACCTGAACGTCGTGCGCAACACCGGCCGGGTGGTCTCGGAGGTCGACGCCGACATCCTGCTCACCGTGGAGGTCGAGGACCGGCTCACCCTGGAGCGCTTCAACACCCAGGTCCTGGCCGGGGCGCTCGGCAGACGCCCGTACCCGTACAACCTGCTGATCGACGGCAACGACCCCCGGGGCATCGACATCGGGATCCTCAGCCGCCACCCGATCACCTCCGTGCGGACGCACCTCTTCGACACCGACCCGGAGCACCCCGACGAGCGCCTCTTCAGCCGGGACTGCCCCGAGTTCGAGATCCAGCTCGACGGGTCGCCCCTGGTGGTCCTCGGCAACCACCTCAAGAGCAAGTTCAACGACGACCCGGAGCTGCGGCTGGCCCAGGCGAGGCGGGTCGCGGAGATCTACCGCGCCGCCTCGGAGCGCACCCCGCACGTCCTGGTCGCCGGAGACCTCAACGACGACCCGGCCAGCGCGGCGACCCAGGAGCTGCGGGAAACGGGGCTTCGGGACGTCATGAGCCACCCCTCCTACCACGGCGAGCCCGGCACCCACGGGGACTGCCACAGCGAGCACGACAAGATCGACTACGTGCTGCTGTCTCCGTCGCTCTGGCCCGAGGTGCAGCACGTCGGGCTGGAGACCCGTGGACTCTTCGCGCCGGGCATCAAGTCGTTCGACACCGTCACGTCGAAGACGGACGCGGCGTCCGACCACGCGGCGCTCTACGTGGACCTGGACCTCTGAGACACGACGGTGCCGGGCCCCGCCATGCGGGAGCCCGGCACCGGTGGATCCGCGGGTCAGGCGCCGATCAGGCGGCTGGCCAGGTAGCCCTCGATCTGGTCGAGCGAGACGCGCTCCTGCTTCATCGAGTCACGCTCGCGGACGGTGACCGCGTTGTCCTCGAGCGTGTCGAAGTCGACGGTCACGCAGAACGGCGTGCCGATCTCGTCCTGGCGACGGTAGCGGCGGCCGATGGCGCCGGCGTCGTCGAACTCGATGTTCCAGTGCTGGCGCAGCGCCTGGGCGAGGCCCTTGGCCTTCGGGGACAGCTCCGGGTTGCGGGACAGCGGGAGCACCGCCACCTTCACCGGGGCGAGCCGGTGGTCGAGGCGCAGCACGGTGCGCTTCTCCATCTTGCCCTTGGCGTTGGGCGCCTCGTCCTCGACGTAGGCGTCGAGCAGGAAGGCCAGCATGGTGCGGCCGACGCCCGCCGCCGGCTCGATGACGTACGGCGTCCAGCGCTCCTGGGCCTCCTGGTCGAAGTAGGAGAGGTCCTGGCCGGAGGCCTTGGAGTGGGCGCCGAGGTCGTAGTCGGTGCGGTTGGCGACGCCCTCGAGCTCGCCCCACTCGCTGCCGCCGAACTGGAAGCGGTACTCGATGTCGGCGGTGCGCTTGGAGTAGTGGGAGAGCTTCTCCTTCGGGTGCTCGTACCAGCGCATGTTCTCGGTACGCAGGCCGAGGCCCGTGTACCAGTTCCAGCGCTGCTCCATCCAGTACTCCTGCCACTTCTCGTCCTCGCCCGGCTTGACGAAGAACTCCATCTCCATCTGCTCGAACTCGCGGGTGCGGAAGATGAAGTTGCCGGGCGTGATCTCGTTGCGGAAGGACTTGCCCATCTGGGCGATGCCGAACGGCGGCTTGCGGCGCGAGGTGGTCTGCACCTGGGCGAAGTTGGTGAAGATGCCCTGGGCGGTCTCCGGGCGCAGGTAGGCGACCGAGCCGCTGTCCTGGGTCGGGCCGAGGTGCGTCGACAGCAGACCCGAGAACTGCTTGGGCTCGGTGAACTGGCCCTTGTTGCCGCAGTTCGGGCAGTTGATGTCGGCGAGGCCGTTCGCCGGGGCGTGGCCCTTCTTCTCCTCGTACGCCTCTTCCAGGTGGTCCGCGCGGAACCGCTTGTGACACGAGGTGCACTCGGTCAGCGGGTCCGTGAAGGTGGCGACGTGGCCGGAGGCGACCCAGACCTCGGGGGCCAGGATGACGGACGAGTCGATACCGACCACGTCCTCGCGCGACGTCACCATGTAACGCCACCACTGGCGCTTGATGTTCTCCTTGAGCTCGACACCCAGCGGTCCGTAGTCCCAGGCGGCACGCTGGCCGCCGTAGATCTCACTGCAGGGGAAAACGAAGCCACGGCGCTTGCTCAGGCTGACGATGGTGTCGATCTTGTCGGCGGCCACGGTGCTCTCTTCATTACGACGACGGGCGTTGAAGCGAGATGCTTCCAGCGAATGATTCAGGTTACCGGCGCAGGCTCCCCCACGGCCAAATCGGCCCCCGTCTACAGGCTCCCACAGGCGTTGTTGACAACGGTTTCCACGTTTGTTGAAAATGACTGTCATGAACGTAAGTCGACGCCTCATACCCCGGTCCGCGCTCGCCGCCGCCCTCGCGCTCGGCCTGGCCGCGCTGTCCGCGTGCTCCACCGACGGCGTCGCGGGGGGCAAACCCGGCAACACGGGCAAGTTCGACGTCGTCGCGTCGTTCTACCCGATGGCCTTCCTCGCCGAGCGGATCGGCGGCGACCACGTCCACGTCACCACGCTCACCACGCCCGGGCAGGAACCGCACGACCTGGAGATCAGCCCCCGCCAGATCGCCCTGCTGGAAGAGTCCGACGCGGTCCTCTACCTGAAGAACCTCCAGCCCTCCGTCGACGACGCGGTGGCCCAGTCCCCGGTCGGCACGAAGATCGACGCCGCCTCGCTGACCACCCTGGAGCAGCACGGCACCGAGGTCGGCGGGCACGCGGCCGCGCACGACACGCACGACGACGGCGAGGCGCCCGGCAAGGACCCGCACATCTGGCTCGACCCGGTGCGCTACGCCCAGGTCGCCGAGGGCGTCGGCAAGGCCTTCGAGAAGGCCGACCCCGGCCACGCGGCCGACTACCGCAAGAACACCGCCACCCTGGTCAGGCGTCTTGACGACCTGAACACCCGCTTCAAGGACGGCCTCGGGCACACCCGGACCAAGGTCTTCATCACCACGCACGCCGCCTTCGGCTACCTCGCCGAGCGCTACGGCCTCACCGAGGAGGCCATCAACGGCCTCGACCCCGAGTCGGAGCCCAGCGCCGCCCGCGTGCGGGAGCTGGCGGAGGTGGCCAAGAGCGACGGCGTCTCCACCGTCTTCTACGAGACGCTCGTCAGCGACCGGACGGCGAAGACCGTCGCCGGCGACTCGGGCCTGCGGACCGACGTCCTGGACCCGATCGAGGGGATCACGGCGAAGTCCCGCGGCAAGGACTACTTCGCGGTCCAGGAAGCGAACCTCAAGGCGCTCCAGCGGGCCCTGGGCGCCAAGTGACCGGCACGGAGGACGAGATCATGGGCGAACCCGTCATAGCGATGCGCAAGGTGACCGCGGAGCTCGGCTCGCGGCCCGTGCTGCGCGGCATCGACCTGACCGTGCGCGCCGGCGAGGTCGTCGCGCTGCTCGGCGCCAACGGCTCCGGAAAGTCGACGGCCGTGCGCACCCTCATCGGCCAGGTGCCCGCCGGCTCCGGCACGGTCGAGCTGTTCGGCACCCCGCGCCGGAGCTTCCGTGACTGGGCCCGCGTGGGGTACGTGCCCCAGCGCACCAGCGCCGCCGGCGGCGTACCCGCCACGGTGGCCGAGATCGTCGCCTCGGGCCGCCTGGCCCGCACCCGCTTCCGCTTCTTCCGCGGTGCCGACCGCGAGGCCGTGCACCGGGCGCTGGACCTGGTCGGCATGGCGGACCGCGCCAAGGACCCGGTCACCGCGCTCTCCGGCGGCCAGCACCAGCGGGTGCTGATCGCCCGCGCCCTGGTCTCCGAGCCCGAACTGCTGATCATGGACGAGCCGATGGCCGGCGTCGACCTCGCCAGCCAGGAGGTGCTGGCGGCCACCCTGCGGGAGCAGGTCGCCCAGGGCACCACCGTCCTGGTCGTCCTGCACGAACTGGGCCCGCTGGAGCCGCTGATCGACCGGGCGGTCGTCCTGCGCGACGGCTGCGTGCTGCACGACGGCCCGCCCCCGCGCGCGGTCGGACAGCACGCCCTGCCCGGCCACGACCATGTGCACCCGCACGCACCCGCGGGCGCCGAACCGAGCCGCACGGGACTGCTGAGCTGATGGAACTCCTGAACTACGCCTTCATGCAGCGGGCGCTGCTCGCCGCCGTCCTGGTCGGCATCACCGCGCCCGCCATCGGCATCTACCTGGTCCAGCGCCGCCAGCCGCTGATGGGCGACGGCATCGGGCACGTGGCGATGACCGGCGTCGGCCTCGGCTTCCTGCTGCACGCCTCGCCGGTGTGGATGGCCACCGCCGTCTCCGTCCTCGGCTCGGTCCTGATGGAGCTGATCCGCTGGTACGGCAGGACGCGCGGCGACATCGCCCTGGCCATGCTCTTCTACGGCGGCATGGCCGGCGGCGTGATGTTCGTGAACATCGCACCGGGCGGCTCCACCGCCAACCTGACGTCGTACCTGTTCGGCTCGCTGTCGACGGTCGCGCCCTCCGACGTGACCGCGATCATGGTGCTCGCCGCGTTCGTGGTCGTCGTCACCCTGGGCCTGCGCCGCCAGCTGTTCGCGGTCAGCCAGGACGAGGAGTTCGCGCGGGTCACCGGGCTGCCGGTGCGCGCCCTGAACCTGCTCACCGCGGTCACCGCGGCCGTCACGGTCACGGTCGCCATGCGGGTGGTCGGCCTGATCCTGGTCTCCGCGCTCATGGTCGTGCCGGTCGCCGCCGCGCAGCAGCTCACCCGGAGCTTCGCCGCCACCTTCGCGATCGCCGTCGCCCTCGGCGTCACGGTGTCGATCGGCGGCACGGTGACCTCGTTCTACCAGGACGTGCCGCCGGGCGCGACGATCGTCCTGCTGACCATCGGCGCGTTCGGCGTGCTCAGCGCCCTGGCCACGCCCCTGGCCCGGCGACGCGCCCGCGCGGCCGCCGCGGCCCGGCCCGCGGGCGACCCCGCCGAGTGCTCGATTCCGGCCACGCGGGAGGCCGGCGACGGGGTCGGCGTCTGACCGCCGGCAGGCCGGGCTGGCACAATGGCCCCGGCAGGCGCAGACGTGAGGAGACGACGGTGACGACCGCTGGACCGCCCGTGAGGGGCCGCTCCACCCGGCAGCGTGCGGCCGTGGCGGCGGCGCTCGACGAGGTCGACGAGTTCCGCAGCGCGCAGGAGCTGCACGACATGCTCAGGCACAAGGGCGACTCCGTCGGGCTGACCACGGTCTACCGCACCCTGCAGTCCCTCGCCGACGCCGGCGAGGTCGACGTCCTGCGCACCTCCGAGGGCGAGTCCGTCTACCGCCGCTGCTCCACCGGCGAGCACCACCACCACCTCGTCTGCCGCTCCTGCGGCAAGGCGGTCGAGGTGGAGGGCCCCGCGGTGGAGAAGTGGGCCGAGGCGATCGCGGCGGAGCACGGCTTCGTCAACGTGGCGCACACGGTGGAGATCTTCGGCACCTGCGCGGAGTGCGCGGCCGGACGCTGACCGCGCCCCCGCGCGACCGGCGCCCGAGGGAGTCACGAAGGGCCTACGAACGGTCTACGAGGGGTCGTTGCCCCTCATCGCGGCCTCCATGGCGATGAGCTCCTCGTTCGGGACCGCACCGCCGAAGCGCCGGTCGCGGGAGGCGAACTCGACGCAGGCCCGCCACAGGTCGCGGCGGTCGAAGTCCGGCCACAGCACGTCCTGGAAGACCATCTCGGCGTAGGCGCTCTGCCAGAGCAGGTAGTTGGAGGTGCGCTGCTCGCCGCTGGGGCGCAGGAACAGGTCGACGTCCGGCATGTCCGGGTAGTACATGTACTTCTGGAGCGTCTTCTCGTTGACCTTGGACGGGTCGAGGCGGCCCGCCTTCACGTCCTGCGCGAGCGCCTGCGCGGCGTCGGCGATCTCCGCCCGGCCGCCGTAGTTCATGCAGAAGTACAGGGTGAGCAGGTCGTTGTCCTTGGTCTGCTCCTGGGCGACCTGGAGCTCCTTGGCGACCGACTTCCACAGCTTGGGCATCCGGCCGACCCAGCGCACCCGGATCCCCAGCGCGTCGAGCTGGTCGCGGGTCTTGCGGATGAAGTCGCGGTTGAAGTTCATCAGGAAGCGGACCTCGTCGGGCGAGCGCTTCCAGTTCTCGGTGGAGAAGGCGTACAGCGAGATGTTGCGGACGCCGGCCTCGATGGAGCCCTGCAGCACGTCGAGGACGCGCTCGGCGCCGACCTTGTGGCCCTCGGTGCGGGGCAGCCCGCGCTCCTTGGCCCAGCGGCCGTTGCCGTCCATGACGATCGCCACGTGGTTCGGGACCAGCTCGCCCGGGAGCTTCGGCGCCCGGGCGCCGGACGGGTGCGGCTCCGGCGCCCTGTACTCGCGGCGCTGGCGCCCCAGGATCCCGCGTACGACCATGAGCTTCTCGTCTCCCTCTGCTTGCGGTGCTACTTCTCGACGTACCTGAGCGAGCGCAGCCCGCGCTCCAGGTGCCAGTGCAGGTAGGCGGACACCAGCCCGCTGCCCTCCCGGACGTGGCGCGCCTCCGACGCGTCCGCTGTCTCCCAGTCTCCCGTAAGCAGGGCGCCGAGCAGTACCAGGGTCTGCGGGGAGGGTACGACACAGCCGGGCACCCGGCAGTCGACGCAGAGCGAGCCGCCGGAGGCCACGGAGAAGAACCGGTTCGGTCCCGGCATGCCGCACTTCGCGCAGTCGCCGAAGCTGGGCGCGTAGCCGTTGACGGCGAGCGAGCGCAGCAGGAAGGCGTCCAGGACGAGGTGGGGGGCGTGCTCGCCGCGGGCGAGGGTGCGCAGGGCGCCGACGAGCAGCAGGTACTGCTGGACGGCGGGTTCGCCCTCGTGGTCGGTGAACCGCTCGGCGGTCTCCAGCATGGCGGTGCCGGCCGTGTACCGGGCGTAGTCGGTCACGATCCCGCCGCCGTACGGCGCGATGGTCTCGCTCTGGGTGCACAGCGGCAGCCCGCGCCCGACCAGTTCACTGCCGCGCGCGAAGAACTGCACGTCGACGTGGGAGAACGGTTCGAGTCTGGCCCCGAACTTCGACTTGGTGCGCCGCACGCCCCGGGCCACCGCGCGTACCCGCCCGTGACCGCGGGTGAGCATCGTGATGATCCGGTCCGCCTCGCCCAGCTTCTGGGTGCGCAGCACGATGCCGTCGTCGCGGAACAGACTCATGGGCCCATTCTCCCGTACGGATCCCGCGTCCGGGGCCGGGGTGGCGCATGCGGTCCCCGCTCCGTGTCAGGGGAGCTCGCCCGGGCCGTGCGCGCCGTCGTGCCCGGTGACCGCTCTGAGGCGCTCGTCGGGGGTGGCGCTGCGAACGGTGCCGGGGTCGCAGTCCCACTCCTTGCCCCCGCCGTACGGTCGTAACTGTACGTAAGGCCCCTCGTGCCCCATGACGACGCCGACCCGGCCCGTGCTGGTGTCGACGGCGTAGGTGCCGAGCGGTGGCTGGACGGGCTTCATCGGGGCGCCGCCCCGGGGCCGGCGGCGACGGCCGCCCGTACCGGCGAGATCCGCGGTTCGCTCAAGGTGTCCTCCGCCTCTTCGGCGGCCGGCGCCGGGTGTCGCGCCGAACCGGTGGTTCCCCTTTCCTCTCCGATCCCCTCCGTTTTCACTCTTCGTGTCCCCTCGATGGCTCTGCGCCCCTACACTCGGGACCCCGTGTGCCCCGGCGCGCACGCCCCTCCGGCCCGTCGCCCCGCGCCCGTCCGGGCCGCCGGGCGGCTGGGCCATTCGTGTGTGCTCCCTTGACCGTCCCCAGCGACGCTCCTATGGTCACGCTGACCGGCCGGACGTAGAACGTCCTATGTCCGCTCTCGTGCGTCTGCTCCGCACCTCTCGCACCCGGCTCCGCACCTCTCGCACCCCATCCATCGCCCTCTCTTCCCTCCCCGACCTCGCTGGAGGAACCGTGCGCGACGACGTGACCGACGACGGGCCGGCCGGACCGGCAGCGCGCCGCCGGTCGTTCCTGAAGTACACGGGGGCGGTCGGCGCGGCGGCCGCCCTCCCGCCGGTCCTCGCGGGTTGCTCCGCGGGCCCGCAGTCCACGAACGACACCGGGGACGGGGGCAGCGGCAAGGACCGCACCCTGACCGCGGTGATCGGCTACGGCAACGACGGGAGCTGGGACCCGACGCAGACCGCGTCCGCCTTCGCCATGGCCGCCAACAACCACGTCTACGAGGGGCTCCTGGACACCGACCCCATCTCCCGGACGCCGTACCCGGCGCTCGCCACCGGGCTGCCGAAGGACCCGAACGCCACGACCTGGCGGTTCGCGCTGCGCCCCGGCGCGACCTTCCACGACGGGAAGCCGGTCACCGCCGACGACGTCGTCTTCGTCTTCGACCGGATCCTCGACCCGGGCACCCAGACCCTCGCCAAGGGCTTCTTCGTGAGCTGGCTGAAGGAAGTCGGGAAGGTCGACGCCCGGACCGTCGAGCTGCGCCTGAGGTTCCCGTTCCCGGACGGGCTCGCCCGGCTCACCCTGGCCAAGATCATGCCCCGGCACGTGTTCTCCCGGCCCGGCGCCTGGGACGACGCGATCAAGGGGCTGGCGGTGGGCTCGGGACCGTACCGGCAGACCGCGCACCACCCGAAGTCGAACACCACCTTCGAGGCGTTCGCCGCCTACAACGGCCCGCGCCGGCCCGCCTTCAGGCGGATGAACTGGCTGACCATCGTCGACGCGGCCCCGCGGGTGGCGAAGATCTCCGGGACCGGTGCGGGCGCGCAGATCGCCGACAACATCCCGTACGCCAACGTCGCGCGCCTGGAACAGGGCGGCCTGAAGGTCGGCGGCGGAGCCGGGATGAACAACCTGTTCCTGATGTTCAACACCCGCCACAAACCCTTCGACGACGTACGCGTCCGGCAGGCGCTGCACCACGCCATCGACACCGAGAAGATGGTGCGGGTCGCCCTGAAGGGCCACGGGAAGCCGGCGACCTCGTTCCTGGACGAGCAGAACCCCGGCTACCGGCGGGCCAGGACCGTCTACGACCACGACCCGGAGAAGGCCAGGGCGCTGCTGAAGGCCGCCGGGGTCGAGGGCCTGAAGGTCGAGATCCTCGCCGTGAACGTGAGCTGGGTCGTGGACTGCCTGCCGACCGTCAAGTCGTCCTGGGACGCGATCGGCGTGGAGACCACCCTGGCGCCGCAGGAGACCACGGCCGTGTTCACCAAGATGGACCAGAAGCAGGACTACCAGGTGGTCGCGGCCGCCTCCAACCCCAACCAGTTCGGCCTCGACGCCGACCTGATCATGCACTACAACTACGGGCCCGGGAACCTCTGGATGCGGTACACCCGCTGGGCCGACCACCCCGTCGCCAAGGCGCTGTTCCGGGACATGGACCGGGCGACCCGGGAGCCGGACCCGGCGCGGAAGAAGTCGATGATCCAGGACTACATCGACGTCGTCGCCGAACAGGCCGTCCTCTACCCGGTCGTGCACAACGAGCTGATGACCGCCTGGGACCCGCGCGCGCTCAGCGGGATAAGGCCCCAGCCCTACCCGGGCCTCAACCTCCTCCAGGCTCGGTGGGCCTGACGGCATGACGGCGGTCGTACGGATACTGCTCCGCCGCGTCGCCCTGCTGGTGCCGCTGCTGCTCGGGATCGTGCTGTTCGTGTTCCTGGTGATGCGCTTCTCGGACGTCGACCCGGCGTCCGCGTTCTTCCAGGGCGCCAGCCCCACCCCGGGGCAGCTGCACGAGTTCCGGGAGCGCAACGGCCTGCTGGACCCGCTGCCGGTGCGCTACGTCCACTTCGTCGGCGACCTGCTCCACGGCGACCTCGGCACCAGCGCGCTCACCCGGGCCCCGGTCGCCGACCAGATCACCACCGCGCTGCCGCTCACCCTCCAGCTGACCTTCCTCGGCCTCGGCATCGCGGTGGTGCTGGCCCTGGCGGGCGGGGTGACGGCGGCCGTCCACCGGGACCGGCTGCCGGACCAGCTCGTGCGGGTCGTCTCCCTCGTCGGCGTGGCGGCACCCGGGTTCTGGCTGGCGCTGCTGATGATCCAGTACCTGGCGGTGGACCGCGGCTGGTTCCCGACCGGCGGCTACGTCAACCCGGCCGACTCCCTCACCGGCTGGCTGCGCACCATGGCACTGCCCGCGTTCGCGCTCTCCCTGCCGGTGGCCGCCCAGCTCACCCGGATCGTGCGCACCTCGGTCGTGGAGGAGCTGGACCGGGACTACGTCCGCACGGCGATCGGCAGCGGGCTGCCGCCCCGGGTGGTCGTCGGCCGCAACGTGCTGCGCAACGCCCTCGTCAACCCGCTGACGGTGCTCGGGCTGCGGGTCGGCTACCTGCTCGGCGGCGCGGTCGTCATCGAGACGATCTTCTCGCTGCCCGGCATGGGAAAGCTGATGATCGACGCCGTGCAGAACGGCGACCCGGCCGTGGTCCAGGGGGTCGTGCTGACCACGGCCACCGGGTTCGTCGTCGTCAACCTCGTCATCGACATCCTCCACCTGCTCGTCAACCCACGTCTGAGGGCGGCCTGATGGTCACGCGCGCGAGCCTCGCCGGGCGGCTCTCCCGGCCCGGAGTCCGCCTGCGGGGGTGGCGCCGGCTGCCGCCGCTCCCCCGGGTCGCCGTCTGCTTCCTGGCGCTGCTCGTCGTGGTCGCCGTACTCGCGCCCGTGCTGGCCCCGGACGACCCGCTCGACCAGCAGGACCCGGCCGGCGGCACCGGACACCCGTCCGCCGCCCACTGGATGGGCCAGGACAGCCTCGGCCGGGACGTTCTCAGCCGGCTGATGTACGGCGCCCGCTGGTCGCTGGCGATCGGGCTGGGCGCGACCACGCTCGCGCTGGTCGCCGGGGCGCTGCTCGGGGCGCTCGCGGCGACCTCCCGCAAGGCCGTGGACGAGACGCTGATGCGCTGCCTGGACGTGGTGATGGCGTTCCCGGGCATCGCCCTGGCCGCCGTGCTCGTCGCCGTCTTCGGCGGCGGGATCGGCGTGCTGATCTGCGCGATCGCCTTCCTGTTCACCCCGCCGGTGGCCCGGGTGGTGCGGGCCAACGTGCTCGACCAGTACGGCGAGGACTACGTCACCGCGGAACGGGTGATCGGCGCCCGCACGCCGCACATCGTGCTGCGGCACGTGGCCGTCAACTGCGCGGCACCGGTGCTGGTGTTCTGCACGGTCCAGGTCGCCGAGGCGATCGTCTTCGAGGCGTCGCTGTCCTTCATCGGAGCCGGCGTGCGCCCGCCCGACCCGTCGTGGGGCAGTGTCATCGCCGACGGCAAGAACATGGTGCTGACCGGCGGCTGGTGGGCGACCGTCTTCCCCGGGGCGCTGATCCTGCTCACCGTCCTTTCCCTGAACGTCCTCTCCGAGGGCGTCTCGGACGCGTGGGCGGCACCGGCCGCCCGGGAGGTGGAGGCGCGAGGGGACCTGGCGCGGGGGGACCTGGCGCGGGGGGACCTGGCGCGGGGGGACTTGGCGGGAGGCGACCCGACGCAAGGGGACCTGGCGCGAGGGGACCGCCTGGAGCGAGGGGACCTGGCGCGAGGGGACCGCCTGGAGACGCCGGAGCCCGGCACCGGTGAGGTGCTCCCGCTGCCGGGCCTCGCCGAGGCCGCCCGGCGGCTGCGCTCCCGGGCCCGCCCCCGGCCCGCGCCCGACGGCCCGCCGGTGCTCGCGGTGGAGAACCTCACCATCCGTTTCCCCGGCCGGCACCGCGACGTGGACGTGGTGGCCGGGGTCGGCTTCGAGGTGCACGCCGGCGAGGTGCTGGGTCTGGTGGGCGAGTCGGGCTGCGGCAAGTCGCTGACCGCGCTCACGGTCATGGGGCTCCAGCCGCGGACGGCCCGGGTCGGCGGCCAGGTGCGCTTCCGGCAGCGTGACCTGCTCGCCGAGCCGATGCGGGTACGGCGCCGGCTGCTCGGCCACGAGATGGCGATGGTGTACCAGGACGCGCTGTCCTCGCTGAACCCGGCCATGACCGTACGCGCCCAGCTCGGCCAGCTCGTACGGCGCGGCGGCCGGCGCGGCCCGCGCGAACTGCTGTCGCTGGTCGGACTCGACCCCGAACGCACCCTGCGCAGCTACCCGCACGAACTCTCCGGCGGCCAGCGCCAGCGCGTCCTGATCGCCATGGCGCTCTCCCGCGACCCCCGGCTGATCGTCGCCGACGAGCCGACCACCGCCCTGGACGTGACCGTGCAGGCCCAGGTCATGGAGCTGCTGCTGCGGCTGCGCGAGGAGCTGGGGTTCGCGCTCGTCCTCGTCTCGCACGACCTGGCGCTGGTCGCCGACGTCACCGACCGGGTGGCGGTCATGTACGGCGGGCAGATCGTGGAGACCGGCGTGACCGCGGACCTGGTGGCCGCACCGGCCCACCACTACACCCGCGGTCTGCTCGGCAGCGTGCTCTCGCTGGAGTCGGCCGAGGAGCGCCTGACGCAGATCAGGGGTGTCGTACCGGCCCCGGCGGACTTCCCGGCGGGCTGCCGCTTCGCCGGCCGCTGCCCGCTGGCCACCGAGGTCTGCCACACCACCGCACCCGTCCTCACGGGCACCCCCACGCACACGGCAGCCTGCCACCACCCCGCGGTGGAACTGACGTCGGCACAGAGCGAGGAGGCACTGCAGTGAGCGCTGTCGTCGAGGTCAGGGACGCCCATGTCGTCCACAAGGCGCACGGCGGCGGCCTGTTCACGCGCGACCGGGTGTACGCCCTGACCGGCGCGGATCTCGCCGTCGCGCCCGGTGAGACGGTCGGCGTGGTCGGTGAGTCGGGGTGCGGCAAGTCGACCCTGGCGAAGGTGCTGGTGGGCGTCCAGCGGCCGACCTCGGGGACGGTGTCCTTCCAGGGCCGCGACCTGTGGTCGATGCCGCCGGCCGAGCGCCGCGCGGTGGTCGGCGCGGGCACCGGCATGGTCTTCCAGGACCCGTCGACGGCACTGAACCGCCGGCTGACGGTACGGCGGATCCTGCGCGACCCGCTGGACGTGCACGGCCGCGGGACCAAGGCCGAACGGGACACTCGCGTGGCGGAGTTGCTGACCCTGGTGGGTCTGCCCCGGCCCCTCGCCGACGCGCTGCCCGGTCAGCTCTCCGGCGGCCAGCGGCAGCGGGTCGCCATCGCCCGGGCCCTGGCCCTGGACCCCGGCCTGGTGGTCGCGGACGAGCCGACCAGCGCCCTGGACGTCTCGGTCCGCGCGCAGATCCTCAATCTGCTCCTGGACCTGAAGGAACGCCTCGGCCTGGCCCTGGTGTTCGTCTCGCACGACATCCAGACGGTACGGCGGATGAGCGACCGGGTGATCACCATGTACCTCGGCCGGATCGTCGAGGAGACCCCGGCCGACCGCGTCACCGGCCGGGCCCGGCACCCGTACACCCGGGCCCTGTTCTCCGCCACGCCCGGACTGCTGGAGCCCGTCGACCCGATCCCGCTGACCGGCCCGGTGCCCTCGGCGACCCGCCCGCCGAGCGGCTGCCCGTTCCGCACCCGCTGCTGGAAGGCCGACGAGGTGTGCGCGGCCGCGATGCCGGATTTCTCGGCCGCGTCACGCCCGGGACACCGCTACCGCTGCCACCATCCTGTGGAGGAGGACCAGTCGACCCATGACCTAGCCCGCCAGGAGCGCTGATGACTCTTCCCGCCCCCTTGACCGGTGTCGTCCCGCCCGTCTGCACGCCCCTCACACCGGACCGCGAGGTGGACGTGCCGTCGCTGCTCGCGCTGGTCGACCACCTGGTGGCGGGCGGGGTGCACGGCCTGTTCGTGCTGGGCTCGAGCTCGGAGGCGGCCTTCCTGACCGACCGGCAGCGCAGGCAGGTGGTGGAGGCGGTGGCGGCCCATGTCGCCGGTCAGCTGCCCGTCATCGCCGGCGCCATCGACATGACGACCCCGCGCGTCCTCGACCACGTCTCGGCGGTCACCGCGGCCGGCGCCCGGGCCGTCGTCGTCACGGCCCCCTTCTACGCCCGCACCCACCCCTCCGAGATCGTCCACCACTACCGCCGGATCGCGGCCGCGAGCCCGGTCCCGGTGATCGCCTACGACATCCCGTCGGCCGTGCACACCAAGCTCCCCACCGAGGTGGTGCTCGGCCTGGCCGCCGACGGCGTGCTGGCGGGCCTGAAGGACTCCAGCGGCGACCTGGCCGCCTTCCGCGAGATCGTCACCGGCGCCCGCGCCCACCCCGGCTTCAGCGTCCTGACCGGCTCCGAGCTGCTGGTCGACTCAGCGCTGGCCCTGGGCGCCGACGGCGCGGTCCCCGGCCTCGCCAACGTCGACCCGCACGGCTACGTCCGCCTCTACCGCCTCTGCCGGTCCGGCGACTGGGAGGCCGCCCGCGCCGAACAGGAGCGGCTGTGCGCCCTGTTCGGCCTCGTCGGGGTCGGCGACCCGGAACGCATGGGCACCAGCTCGTCCGCCCTGGGCGCCTTCAAGGCGGCGCTGCACCTGCGGGGCGTCATCGCCTGCGCGGCGACGGCGGAGCCGCAGGTGCCGTTGTCGGGGGACGAGGTGGCGAGGGTGGGGAAGTTCTTGGCGGGGGCGGGGTTGCTCTAGTGCTCCAGCGGTTGGCAGTGAGCCCGGATTCACTCACAGCGCGATAGGGCGATAAGCGAGAGCTTGCTCGACTACCTCGTCCGCTGTGAGCGGAGGGTCGGAGTAGTAGATCAGGTCCGACACCCGCGGATGGAGCACGCTCGCCCTGAGGCTGTCCAGAAGACGGTCCTCCGCCTCTTCCGGGAGGTTCGCGTCAATGAGCTGCTGAACGATGCGAACGAGGTCTTCGCGTGACTTCTTCTGCACGATTCACCGCCCCTCGGACCGCTGCCCCTTCAGGGCTTCCAGGAAGGGGGCGAAGGCTCGCGGCGGAAAGGAGAGCATCCCTCTGGCGGGGGCCTTCGAGTCGCGGACTGCTATCCGCAGATGGCGGGCGGCTATCTCCACGCAGGCGTTGCCGTCGCCGCCGCCGGAGTAGGACGACTTGCGCCACTGATCAGGGTTGGCCATGAGCGCCTCACAGCTCCTTTGACAGCCTATGGATGAGGTCACGCGATCGCTCAGGGTCAAGCGACACCGCCTGCAGTCTACGGAAGTGCGTTCGGAACACACTCAGTTGTGCTGCGGAGTCGACGAAGACCGTGCCATGAGGTCCATCGCGCACGACGGTGTCGAGTCTCGGCACGGCACCACCCGCATACACCATGGCGGCACCGACGTCGCTGAAGTGCTCCAGCTCGAAGGGGATCACGCGCACAGAGATGTGGTCTGCCTCGGAGAGCTCCAGGACGCGCGTGAGCTGAGCACGTGAGGCGGCCCGGCTGCCGACCATGATGCGCAGCGCCGCTTCGTGGACCAAGGCGTCGTACGGGATCGGCCGCTCCCTTTCGAGGATGGTCCGCCGTCGCATCCGGTGTCGAACCCGCAGCTCCAAGTCCTCCTCGGGCAGTTCGGGAACCCTGGACGAGAAGAGCGCCCGTGCGTAGTCCTCCGTCTGGAGAAGCCCCGGGATGTACAGGAATTCCACGTCCCAGCGGTACGTGGCATGGTGCTCCAGCTCCGACAAGTCCAGGAACGACGTCGGGAGGAGCCCTCGATACTCCTCCCACCAGCCTTGCGTCCGGGCAACCGCCATTGCGGCCAGGGCGTCCACCAGCTCCGTGTCCGTACAGGCGTACTGGGCCGCGATTCGCCGCATACGCACCTTGCTGACACCGGCGAGGCCGGCCTCGATCTGGCTGACCTGCGCGGAGTCGGTCCCCAGCAGCGCGGCTGCCTCGCGCCCCTTGAGCCCCGCGGCCTCACGAAGTTTCCGCAGCTCGGCGCCGAGGCGCTGTTGACGTGCGCTCGCCTGCTGCCTGCGCGGCATGGCCCCTCCTGAGGTTGCCAACTGCACGGAAGGAGTGACTCGTTCAGGGGGAGATTACGACAACGGCTTGCACGGGACCAAATTTGGCCCCTACGTTCGGTGACGTACAGCGCACTCAGCGGAAGCGCACCGCTCCCCCTGCCCAGGCGGGCGCGGCAATGCCACCGCACCGAAATCTCGCCCTCTGAACGGAGTTGCCGCATGTCGGAGACATGGGACTACACCCTCTACATCCCCAACGATCTGAGAGCCGTGACGGTGTGCCGTCGCACCCTGCGCATGGTCCTGACGCTGCACGGCCTGATCCGGCTCGTCGACACGGCGGAGCTCCTGGCGACGGAGCTGATCTCGAACGCGGTGCGGCACACGAAAGGGCCGGCCGCGCTCAGGGTCCGCCGGACGCCACAGGGGTTGGTGTGGATCGGGGCCTGGGACACGGACCCCGGCCCGCCACAGCCGCCCCAGCCGCTGGACCAGATCTCCGAAATGGCGGAGGACGGGCGGGGCCTGGCCCTGATCCGGGCCTGCGCGGACTACTGGGGCTGGCAGCCGTCGGGCCGGTTCGGGGACCGCGGCAAGTACGTGTGGTGCGAACTGGAGGCGGTGTGATGGTCGGCTCACCCCACGAAGCACTGCACCGGATCTTCCAGAAGGACCCGGCGCTGCTGACCCGAGCGTTACAGCGGGTGCTGCACGTGCCGTTCCCCGAACCGAGGGAGATCGCGGCGATGAACGTGGACCTCACGGAGATCGAACCGGTCGAGCGCCGCGTGGACACGCTGCTGCGGGCGGAGACGGACGAGGGCACGTACCTGCTGGTCGTGGAGTCCCAGGGCAAGGCGGACGACCGAAAGCGCGGCAGCTGGCCCTACTACCTCTCCTACCTGTACGAGAAGTACCGCTGCGAGCCGGTCCTGATCGTCATCACCCAGAGCAGCGCCACGGCCCGCTGGGCGTCCCGCCCCATCCGGCTCGGCTTCCCGGGCTGGCACTCGCTGACGGTACGGCCCCTCGTGCTCGGCCCGGACAACGTCCCGGTGATCACGGACGAGCGCCAGGCCGAACGGGACGTACCTCTTGCGGTGCTCTCGGCGATGACACACGGACGCGGCCCGCAGGCTCCGGCCATACTGGAGTCCCTGGCCTCCGCCCTGCGGACCATCGACCCCGACAACGCCGCCGTCTTCGTGCAGTTCATCGACTCATGCCTGACCGACCCCCAGGCGAAGCAGATGTGGAGGGACCTGATGACAGCGATCCAGTACTTCTGGCGCCACCCGCTGGCAGAGCAGGTGCGGGAGGAGGGGCGTGAGCAGGGCTTGGAGGAGGGACTGGAGCAGGGCCGGGTCGAGACCAAGGCCGAGATGGTCCTTCGCATCCTGCAGTGGCGCGGAGTTCAGGTGCCGGACGGGATCCGCGAACGGGTAGCGGCGTGCACGGACCTGAACCAGCTGGAGATCTGGGCCCAACGGGCCGTGCACGCCACGGACGCGGCTGAGCTGTTCGCCGGGGAGTAAGACCGAGGGCCGGATCGGTAGTCAACAGAACGGTCGGGGCATCGCGCCGGAATGCACGAGCGCGATGCCGTCGACGCAGAGCGGAACCGCATACAGCATCACGACTCGCCGTTCGCGACAGCAGTGATGGTGACGCCCTTAGCCCGCTCGAGTGTAAGTTCCGGGATACCTGGCTCAGTTCATGATTCACGAGGGACCGATGACAGCGATCCAGTACTTCTGGCGCCACCCGCTGGCCGAGCAGGTGCGAGAAGAGGGACGAGAGCAGGGCCGGGAAGAGGGACGCGTCCAGGATCGCCGGGAAATGGTCCTCCGCATCCTGGAATGGCGCGGCGTTCAACTGGCCGATGCGATCCGCGAGCAAGTGGAGTCGTGCACCGACCTGGACCAGCTGGAGACGTGGGCCCAACGGGCGGTGCACGCCACGGACGCCGCGGAGCTGTTCGCCGAGGAGTGAGGGCAGGGCGGGTTCACCCCCTGGCGAGACGGTCACCGAAAGGGAAGGTTGAGCCAGGGGCTGCCCGGGTCGGACATCAGGATCCGGTGGGCGTCGACCATGTCCTGGTACCAGTCACCGAACTCCTCCTCGTCGAAGTGCAGGCAGCGTCCGAGGACGTAGCCGGCGGAGAAGTCCTGCCACGACCTGTAGGAGTGGGAGGCCACTCGGCCCGCCTGTACGACGGCGTACTCAGCCTCCTCCAGCGTGCCGAACCTGGCCCCGAGCCCCCATCGGGCCATCTTCGAGGCCCGCCCGAGGTCCCACGCGTCGACGGACGAGACGTACGCCCCCTCGCCGAGCACGCCGTCGGCACGCATGCGAGCTTCATAGCGAGTGATACGCCCGATGAGCCGCTGGACTCCCTCGATCTGCGCCTCGATCTCGGACTCGGGACGAGGTTCCGTCCTGGTGACGCCCTCCTGGGTGACCACGACCGAACCCTCGGACTTCGCACGGAGGACATTGGCTGCGGCCTGCCGCCAGTACCCCGGGTCGACGTGACCGCCGAAGTCCCGGGCGATGGTGCGGCGCAGCCCGAGGACGAAGTCCCACACCGAGCTGTGCTGCTCACAGGCGAGGAGGTCGCGGAGGTAGTGCTGCCATTCCTCGCGGGTGGTGATGCCCCACCACTCGCGAAGCCGCCTCCGCTCGTTTATGTATCCCGTCCCGTGCCAGCCCATGGCGTTCCACACCGACCCGTTGCTGACGCACAGGAGTGCTCCGCAGGCGAGGCCATGGGCGACAGATCCCTGAAGCGGGCCACCCACCCGGAGAGTGAGCAGCCTGTGGCGGCCGCCGAGGGGGCGACCGGGCCGATGATGCTGAGCCCACGCCCCGGAATGGGGTGGGGCCGCCGGGAGGAACGCCTCACAGGGGCTGCCCGGATTGACCACGATCCACGCGGGACGCCCCGGCTTCCACGCATCGGCGAGCCACCCGAGGCTGTTGATGTTGAACACCCGATGCGGTTCGGGCGCGGGCAGCATGCCCACGGTGTACACCGCCCAGACAGGACCGCCGACACGCGGATCGTGCCCGAAGACCGAGTACGTCGTACTGGGGTCGGCGTCCGCCCTGTCCCGCAGTATCTCGTGATACAGCCGTTCCCGTGCCAGCCTGTCGAAGTATCCGGCCCAGTCCTCACGCAGCTTGAAGTCGAGCAACGCCTGCTCGATCTCGGTGGGCGGGACCCAGGCAGGCGGCACGACGTTTCCGTAGGCGGCAGGCGGAGTGCCGGGTGGCATGAGCGAAATCCCCTATCGATAGGTAGTTGCAATACGCGAACGGCGATGATGACTTGGAGAACTGTCAGGAACTGGGATCCACATTCCACGTCTCAGGTAGATCACTGCCGCAGAAGACGCAGAAGAAGTCGTCCTCACGCACGATGTTGTGCTGCTGGCAGCCGGGACAGCGCCGGAACACCACCTCGTGAGTGAAGCCGGGCGGACGACTGAGACCTGCGCGATCGAGAGCCTCAGCTACCGCCGCCCAGGAGCCGACGTCGGGGCAGTACCCGGTGGACTGATTACTGACGTCACCCACGCCCCAGCGACCTGCCTCGCAGGTGAAGCTGATCTCACCGGCGCCCAGGACCGCCTCTCCGCCGGCACAGGCCACGTGCTCGCTGCGCCGCGGCGCCAGATGCAGCACGCAGTCCAAGTCGACGACGAAGGTGAACGGTTCGCCCAGTTCGGTCGCCGACCGCTCAACCCAGCTTGCGAACTCTTCCGCCGAGCTGATCCGGCAGCCGCCGCGGTCCGGCCGTACGACGGCCTTGAGCTCGGGCGGCCCCACGTAGCGATAACTTTCTGAGACCATTGCAGTCATTCTTCCAACTGGGCCACTCGCGATTTGAGATCTTCCGCGAAGTCGTCCCAGTCAGGCCCGAACGAGAGGAGATCGGCTGCCGCGTCGCGCAGCAACTCGGGGTCGTCCGGACGTTGCAAGCAGGCAAGTCGGTACGCGAGATTCCGTGCCCAGACTGGCATCGCCATCCAGTCCTCGGCCAGCGCGTCACGCAACGCGGAAAGAATGTCATCAGGTTCGGCGAATGTGACCGTCTCGATGAAGTTGCGGACGTGGTCCGGGATCTCTGGGGCACCTTCAGCGTAGGTCGATTCGATCAAATGGCGTGTCGATCGCGTGAGTTCAGACATGGTCCTCGTGGATTCACAACTTGAGCGAGCCTGCAGCGTCTTCCTGCCGCCTCAGATGGAGTAGGGGTGAACCTCGATCCAAGGTGTCGTGAACTCGATGGAGTCGCCGAGCCGTGGCTTGCCGGCATGGCCAGGCAGCAGGAAGGCCCCGGAACCCGCCACCTCGACAAGGAGCATGTCGGCGCCGACCCGGACGGCCAATACGGAGTCTTCATCAGCGGCCTCCACAGAACCCCTGATCCGGACAGGTGCCCCTGGAGCGCCTGACGCAACCAGGGCAGGGCCGTCAGCGACGGCCCAAGAAGTGATCTCGTCCGGAATATCGACTTCCACATCCGCGAAATCACCCACCTCCGGCATCTCGAGCCCACGCCACCGAGCCCATGCCCGCCCACATGCGCCGCTGAAAGCGACCGCAGGCGCTGCCCCGGTCGTCGTGCTCGGCGACAGGTCCAGAATCTGGATGCGCATTACGCCGGTCCCACCCTCCACCCCTGGGGCTGCTGGAGGAGTTCACGAGCAAGACCGTCGAGGATCCGGACACGACGCACTCCGACGCACTCATCAATGACCACAACGTCATCCATGCTCGGATACCAGACGTCGCCGATCCGCTCAATTATGGGCTTCCACCGAAGGCACGGCATGTCAACCAAGCGCGATGCTCCACACATCACCATGGCCGGGCCACTCATCGCGCTCGGTGTCGTCATTCACCACGAAGACCGAAACTTTGACATCCGGGTTCCGGTACTCCATGTAATCCCCCTGCTGCGTACATTGCAAGGATGAATCAGGCGCGGAGGACAGGAACTGCTCCTTCAGTTCGAGCCACGGAGTGTATCCCTCAAAAGCCACGCCCGACTCGCTCAACACATCGCGTATCAGGTCGGCATTTTCTGACAAGCGATGCAGTTCGAGGGTGGCGCCCACCAAAACCCACTGCTCTCGCTTCGTCAACGAAATCTCGATCCAGCCGTAGTCCCTGCGTGCGTCGACTCCGCTGTCGCCGAGTTCCTCGATGTACTCCCCCCTCAGCGCTTGGTCCACTTCAGACACTGACGAGTCGATTCCGACACCGAAGATGCGACCAGTAGCCAGCAGGGTCGCACAAAGCTTCAACCCCGTCACGGCGCCCCCTCCAGCTTGTCGATAATCTTTGTCATTTCATCGGCTCGACTCACTTTGTTTCCCCAGTTATGCTCGAGCATGTGCTCGCGCGCCGATTTGGCCTTCTCCAGCAGATCGGCGCGAATCTTCGGGTCATTAGTCACGGCGTCGACTGCTTTTCGGACACTACTGTCCGATGCCATGCCAGTCTTCAACCGTATTGGCTTTCCCGCGAAGTTTCCATCCTTGTCCACGTAAATGCTGACCTCATCCGGCCCTACATGTACGTGGGCTCCCTTTGTCGCCCAGTCGGATGCGACGGGGGACACCCTGATCCTACAGGGCTTGAGGCCGAGAGGATCTGATATTACCTGTGGATTATCCACGTAGCTAGCCGGATTCGGCGCGGGTTCGAGACCGAGCGGATCGGGACTGCAATACCGCCCTGAATGCGGGTCATATTGCCGGAAGTAGTTGTAGTGAAGGCCCGATTCAGAGTCGTGGTACTGCCCTGGAAAGCGAAGAGGTGTGAAGGCCGTGCTGTCGACAGTCCACGTCATGTCGCCCCAGAGAGTCGATCTCGTACGCCACGCGACGTCGCCGTCCGCGTCGAGGAGTTCAGTCGGGCTGCCGACCAGGTCGCTGGCGATGGCGAAAAAGCGGGAATCTATCTCACGCTGTGGGACGTCCTTCGACGTTATGCGCTCGACCTGGGTGAGAGGCCTCATACCCTCATGGTTCCAAGTGAGCGTGACGGGATTGGGTATGCCCTCGGCCTGAGTGGTCTGCTCGCAGAGGGTGGTGACGTCCCAGGTGAAATCGACCTGTTCCAGTACGGTCTCGCCGTCAGCAGCGAGCCGCTGCTTGTCGATGCGGCGCGCCAGCGGGTCGTAGTGGTAGCGCCACAGAGTGCCGTCCGGGGTGACGACCGAAGTGAGTCGGTCTTCGGCGTCCCAGGTGTAGCGCCAGGTATCAGGCTTGCGGGAGAGGCGGGTTTTCTGGCGCAGAGTGACACGACCTGCGGCGTCGTGTTCGTAGCGGATCGCACCGGCACGGGTGATACGCGTGCCCTCGTACGTGCGCGATCCCCGTGCCTCCGTGCCAGGGTGTCCGTCGGGCCAGTCGGCGTGAGCTTGGTTGCCGGCGGCGTCGTAGACATAGGACTCCGCCCAGTTGGCCGCACGCACCGTGGTGACGCGACCGGTGGGATCGAGGTCGTAGTGACGTTTGCCGCCGAGGTGGTCGTCGATGCGGGTGACGTAGCCGTCGGCACGGTAGCTGTACGCGCGGTGCTGGACGAGCTGGTCGGCAGCACCCTTGACCGTCTGAGCGGTGAGCCTGCCGACGGCATCGTAGGCATTGGTGAAGGTCACGTCGCCCAGGCGGCGGGAGGTTTCGCGGCTGAGCGCGTCGTGGGTGAACGAGAGCGTGTGCCCGTGCGTGGTGAGGGCGGTCGGATTGCCCATCACGTCGTACGTCCACGTGCTCTCCGTACCGGCGGGTGTCGTGCGGCCCGTGCGACGCCCCAGCTCGTCATACCTGTGCGTGAGCGTACGACCGTTGACCGCTTCCGAGACGACACGGCCGTGCCGGTCGCGCAGCAGCAACACGGTCGCGTCAGGGTTCGCGGCCTGAGCCAGTTGGTCGGTGAAGTCGTACTCGTACGTCGTCACCTTGCCATCGGCGTCCTTTCGGACCACCTGACCGAGTTCGTTGCGGTCGAAGGCGATGGTCTGGCCCAGGGGGTTGGTTCGAGTGGCCAGGCGGCCTGCGGCGTCGTAGGTGTAGAGCTGGACGCGATCGTCGAAGTCGACCTCACGGATCACGCGGCCTGCCCCGTCGTATTCGTACGTCCAGGTCAGACCTTGAGGGTTGGTGACCTGGGTCAGGCGCAGGGTGGGGTCATGGTCGAACTCATAGCGGACGCCGTCGGGGCCGGTACGGGCGGTCAGCAGATCGAAGTGGCTGTATTCGAAGCGGGTGACGCCGCCGATCTGGTCGGTGTGGGTGGTGCAGTTGCCCTCGCCGTCGTAAGTCCAGCGTTCCTCTGTGCCATCGGCGTCGATGCGTCGGACCAGCTTGCCCTCGACGGACCATTCCAAGCGAGTGACGGCACCCAAGGGGTCCGTGACGGCGGTCGCGCGCCCGAAGGCGTCGTACCGATAGCTGGTGACGGCACCCAGTGCATCGGTGATCGCTATGGGCTGACCAGCCGGGTTGCAGCGGACTTGGGTGGTGTTGCCCCATGCATCGGTGATGGTGGTCAGGTGACCGGCACCGTCGTAGCCGTAGTTCGTTGTATGTCCCGAGGTATCGGTAGTGGAAGTGCGGTTGCCCCGGTCGTCATACCCGTGCCGGACCACGCTTCCGTCTGTACCGACGATCTTCGCGGGCAAGCCGAGGTCGTTGTAGGTGGCCACTGCCCGTCGCCCGTCGGGGCGGACGATCTCGGTCAGGTTGCCGGCATCGTCGTAGGTGAAGGCGGTAGTGAGGCCGAGGGGGTCTGTTCGGGACAGTAGGCGGTTGTAGCGGTCACGGACGTACTGCGTGGTGGCGCCCAATGGGTCGGTCTCGGAAACCACCTGGGAGCGTTCGTTGATCCGGAAGTGAGTCTGATGGCCATGGGAGTCGGTCAAGGTAGTGACGTACGTGCCCGTGGCCGGATCCGGGTCGCCGTAGGCGAATCGGCTGTGCACATGGCCCGCTTCGCCCCACTGCTCGATGCAGCGGTCGCGCTCGTCGTACACGTAGGTGAAACGACTGTCGTTGGTGTCGATCCAGGCGGTGATGCGTCCGAGTTCGTCGTTCTCGAAGCGCAGAGGCGCCCCTGACGAGTTGATGACTTCGGCCAGATGGCCATCCGAGTAGCCGTAACGCAGTACGGTCTCTCCCCCGCCCTGGTCGCCCCGCGCTAGGTACAGGCCGGTGATACGACCGTCCTGCGCGGTCAGGTTCACCCGATAGCCACAGCTGTGGGTGACGGAGAGAGGGGTGCCTTCTGTGTCGTGGTCGAAGGTGATCCAGTTGCCGTTTCGGTCGTCGACCTGCCGAAGCAGTGCAAGGGACTCGGTCTGGTCCTCGAAGTGCCAGACCCGGCCCGTCTCGGGTGCCGTCACGGTGTAGCCGTCGGTGACTCGGTCGAGCGGCCAGCGAGGGCCTCGCTCCGGCATGACAGGCAACCCGGGTGCCGGGTGAGGATACGTCAGCAGCATCCCTTCCTCGGCGACGAACACCACACCTTGCGCGTCGATCTCCAGACGCTGATCCAGCGTGCTCGACCACTTCGGGCCAAACCAGCGCCCTGACCTGTACGACGAATTGAAGTACCGCCCGATGACCAGGGGCAGGTCGGCAGGAAGGGTCAGGTCCGTCTGCGGAAGAACCATGTGTCCGGATGCGATATCCACCGGGTCCTCGCGGCACTCCTTCCCCGCGTGCTCCTGCGCACTGGACTCGGGATTGTCGTCCGCGTTGTTCCTGGCGGCGCTCCCTTCGGAGTTCGCTGCCGCTCCCCGCTCCCCCGCAGCCCCCTCCTCAGCCCCCTTCACGCCGCTCTCCGCGGCGCGGGCCCCGTCCACGGCCGCGCCCTCTGCCCCGGCCTCCGGGATGAGGAACTGGGGAAGGAGTTCGCCGCCGACCCCACCCGGGTCCTGGAGGAAGGAGTTCCACAGGTGGTCGGCGGTCTGGGTGGGGTGGGTGACCATGTGGACCGCGCCGCCCAGGAGTTCCACCTTCGCCTGGAGCGCCTCGTAGGGGTGCGTGATCGCGTACGGGTCGAGCGGGTTGGCGTTGCGGGCCAGGTTGTTCAGGTCGCCGAGGCCGCGCACGAAGCCGCCGAAGAAGCGCATGTCCTCGGTCTTGGCGGCGTCCCAGGCGTCGGCGCCGTCGAGCTTGAGCTGGTTCAGGGCCGAGGGCTCGCTGGGGGCGTGCTGGAGTGCCGCTTCGACCCGTGCGGCCGCCTCCGAGGCGAGCTGCGTGCGCTGGCGTCTGGCCGCGGAAAGGATCGCCTCGGCCGCTTGCTTGGCTCCGTCGCCCGGGTCCTGTTCCGAGGGCCTGGGCCCCGGGTCCCTGTCGCCCGCCTCCACCGCGTCGTTGTACGTCTTCACCTGCTGCTGGTGCGTCTTCGAGGCGGCCTTGCCCTCGCGGTACTTCGCCACCGCCTCCCGGGCCTGGCCCTGGGCCCATTCCACCGTGTGGGCGAAGTCGTCCAGGGCCGTGGCGGCGTCGCCGCACGCCTCGGCGGCCTGGCGCCACTTGGTCTGGTGGGTGGCGAACTTCTCGCGGAAGGTGTCGGCCGCCTCGCCCCGGAAGTCGGACGAGTCCAGCTTCTGCATGCCGGAGGCGACGGCGCCGAAGGACTGCGCGAAGGTCCGCAGGTGCCCCGCGGTCTCGCGCAGCTTCCCGGGGTCGCCGTGGATCAGCTCCTTCGGGTCCTCGGTCTCGTCGAGCTGCTGTTCGTCCACGTGCGCGCCCAGCTTGGACGCGGTGGAGTCGCCCCAGTCGTCGACCTTGTCGGCCGCGCCGTGCGCGCCGGCCCAGTCGAGCGCGTCGCCCACGCCGTGCGCGCCCTCGTCGATGACGTGGCCCGTCGTCCGCTTGACGTGGTCGTAGCCGGACTTGAGCGACCCGACAGCGTGGTTGAACTTGCTGGTGAAGGACATCAGTTGTTCTCCCCCGAGCCCCTCACGTCCTGAACGAGCGACGGTGTCACCGGGATCGGGCTGCCCGGCACTCCCTCGCTCGTCTCGACGTCCGTGAGCATGCCCTTGCCGGTCTGCTTCACGGAGTTCACCAGGTTCTCGCGGTCCTTCTCGCCGTACCCCGTGGTCGCCGCCGCGTGGCTGATCTGGTCCACGCTCTCCTTCTCCACCTGGTCGTTGGACGCGAAGGGGTCTCCGACCATGGAGTTGTACGCGACCTTCAGCGAGCCCTTCACGTACTCGTCCGTCTGGTGGAAGGTGCCGGCCGCGAGCCCCATCCCCTCCGCCAGCGCGTTGCCCTCCTGCATCAGGTCGCGCACCCCCCACTGCCAGCGCTCGCAGAAGGTGTGCAGCATCGCGCCGAGGTGGTCGTCGCCGACGGCCATGCCGTCCATCTCCAGGCTGGTGAATCCGCGTCCCGCGCCCGCCCAGCCCTTCATCCCGCCGAGCGAGTCCATCTCGCCCAGCGCCTTGTTGATGCCCTCGGCCATCAGCTTCAGCCCCTGCACCCGCAGGTCGGGCTGTCCGCCCCCGCTCGGCGTGGTCATCGCCGTTCCTCCCCCGTTCCGCCGTCCGCGTCAGCGTCCGTGTCCGTGGCCGTGGCCGGGCCGTTCAGGGCGTACGCGTCCGGCACTATCCCTACGACCGGTGGCAGCACCAGTCCCCGCTCGCCGTCCCCCGCGTCCACCAGCACCCCGCACGGCAGCCCGGCCCCGCCCTCGGCTCCTGGCTCCGCGGCCACCGCCGGTACGCCCGCGTCCAGGACCGCGGCGCCCCACACCGCCCGGTACCGCCAGGTCCGGTCGGCCTCCCCGCGCGCTCGCGCGAAGCGTGCCAGCGCGGCCTCGTCGGTGAACGCGAGCAACCACCGGGCACCTTGGAGTTCCACGGTCAGAGCCGCGCCGTTCTCCCCGTACGGGACGAGGACGCGGTTACGGCGGAACTCGCCGAGCCGGGCCCTGAAGCGACGCCTGTGCGCTGCGAGCCGGGCGGCCTCGTTCGCTTCAGCAAGCCCGCGCGAGTCGTGGTGCGGTTCGGTCCCAGAGGCGGTCCCACCGTCGGGCGACGGTTCGTCGCCCGTGCGCAGAATCGTCTGCTCCGCGATGTCCGACAGCGCCGACCTGCGCGGACGCCCCTCACTCTCGCCCGACTCCCCCGTCGGCCCAGCGCTGGCCACAGCGCCTTCCCCCTTACCCGTACTGTCCCGATTCGTTCGGCCGCTTTGCGATCAGTGAACGATCTTCCATGCTCACATGGGGGCACTTACGTGAGCAACGGACTTCGGATCAACAATGGGCAAAGTCGCGTCAACTACGGTCACAATCCGCGTAGTTCAAGTCACCCACGCGGCATCGCAACCGACTCGTCCAGGCGTACTCGCGCGAACTCGATCCTCTCGTACGGCCCCTTCTCACCCGTCTCGTACAGGATCCCGACCCTGTGCCGGTCCAGTTGGGCGAGGTCGGAGTAGCCGGCCGGTCGGGGGGACAGGGTGAGGAGCTCGGCGAAGGTTCTTCCGGCGTCCGGGCTGCGCCACAGGGTCATCGCGCGGCGGGCCGTGGGTGTGGAGGGCGCCGAGAACAGCAGAGGGGCCCCCGGGCCGTCGAGTTGGAGGACGCTTGCCTCCACCACCGGGACGCCGTCCAGTGCGGGCTGCGGGCGCCAGGGGCGGTCCAGGGTTGCGCCGCCGTCGCTGGAGTAGGTGTCCACGCGGTTGCCGGGGCTCGTGCCGTTCTGGTCGCGGGAGGTGAAGTAGACCCGGCCGTCGTCGAGTTGGGTGGCGGTCGTCTCGTTGGCGTTCACCCTGCCGTCGTGTGTGGTGTCCGTGAAGCCCAGGTGCCAGGTGTGGCCGCCGTCGTCGCTGCAGAGAGCGTGGGCGCCGTAGTACCTGGGCTCCTGGCCGGTGTCGGACGAGCCGGCCGGCGGAGCGGTGGAGTGGTCGGCGGGGATCAGCAGGCGGCCGGCGTGCGGGCCCCGGGTGAGGGCCAGGGCGTGGCCGGGGCCGGTGGCGTACCAGCGCCAGTGCGCGGGCTTCACCTCGGCCGTGATGTCCCTCGGGCGCGTGAAGCCGCGGCCGTCGTCCATGCTGCGCTGCACGAACACCCGGCGGCCACGGTCCGGCGCGGCCTCCCCGCGCATGATCTGTGCCTCGGTCACCGATCCGCCGTTGTACGAGGTGAGCAGGACGATCGCGCCGGTGCGCGGGTCGACCACGGGTGCCGGGTTGCCCCGGGTGTCGCCCTCCCCGGCGGCCACGACCGTCTGCGGGCCCCAGGTGCAGCCGCCGTCGGTGGAGCGGCGCAGCAGGACGTCGATGTCGCCGCTGTCGCCCGCGCCGTCGTGCCGGCCCTCGGCGAAGGCCAGGACGGTGCCGCGCCGGGTGACGACGGTCGCGGGGATGCGGTAGGTGGCGTAGCCGCCCTGCCCGGCCGTGTACGGCACGGAGGAGACGCAGCCGGACGCGAGGCGCGCGGGGGGCGCGGGGCGGGCCGGGTGGGCGGTGGTGAGCGGGGTGAGGAGGGCGGTGGCGGCGAGGAGGACGCGGCTCAGCGGGGTCACGCCCCCATGGTCCCCGGAGTCACCAGCCCGGACTCGTAGCCCACGACGACGAGCTGGGCCCGGTCGCGCGCCCCCAGCTTGCCCATGATCCGACTCACATGGGTCTTGGCGGTGAGCGGGCTCAGCCCCAACGCCTCGGCGATCTCGGTGTTGTTGAGGCCCCGGGCGACCAGGGTCAGCACCTGCCGCTCCCGCTCCGACAGGCACTCGGGACCGGCCGTCGGCGGGGCGGAGGGGCTGCGCAGGAACCGCTCGATCAGCCGTGCCGTCGGTCCGGGCGAGAGCAGCGCCTCGCCCGCGGCGACGACGCGGATCGCGTCGAGCAGGTCGGCGGGGCGGGTGTCCTTCACCAGGAACCCCGAGGCGCCGGCGCGCAGCGCGTCCACGATGTGCTCGTCGGTGTCGTAGGTGGTGAGGACCAGGACCCGCACCCCGGCCAGGTCCTCGTCGGCGGCGATCAGCCGAGTCGCCTCGATGCCGTCGAGCCCGGGCATGCGGATGTCCATCAGCACCAGGTCGGCGCGTTCGCTGCGGGCGAGGTCGACGGCCTCGCGGCCGGTGGCGGCCTGTCCGACGACCACCATGTCCGGCGCGGTCTCCACGAGCATCGCGAACGCGGCCCTGACCAGGGCCTGGTCGTCGGCGAGCAGCACCCGGACGGGGGTCACGCGGCGCCTCCCAGCGGCAGTACGGCCGTCACCTCGAAGCCCGGCGCGTCCGTGCGCGGCCCCGCGGTCACCGTCCCGCCGACGCTGCGCGCCCGCTCCCGCATGCCCAGCAGGCCGTAGCCGGGGGTACCGTCCCCGGTCTCACCGGTGCTGTCGGCGTGTCCGGCGGACCCGGCCTCCGCTCCGTCCGCCGGGCGCACCCCCGCACCCGCCCCCACCCCGTCGTCGCTGACCCGCACCCGCAGGGCACCGCCCGTCTCGTCCACCCGGACCCGGACCGTCAGGTCCTCCCGGCCGCCGTGCCGTACGGCGTTGGTGAGCGCCTCCTGCACGATCCGGTAGGCGGCCGCCCCCACGGCCGGCGGGACCTCCCCGGCGGTGACCGTCAGGTCCACCTCGGCGCCCGCGGCCGCCCGGGCGAGGTCGGCCAGGCCCGGCAGGCCGGGGAGCGGGCCGCGGCTGTCCGGGGAGTCCGGGTCGCGCAGGACGTCCAGGGTGGTGCGCAGTTCGCCCCGGGCCGTGCGGCAGGTCTCGGCGATGTCGTCGAGGGCCCGCGCGACGGCGGCCCGGTCCAGGCGCTCGGGGTCGGCGGCGAGGACGTGCGCGGCGACCGAGGTGCGCACCCCGATGAGGGTGATGCTGTGGGCGAGCAGGTCGTGCAGGTCGCGGGCGACGCGCAGGCGCTCCTCGGCGACACGGCGGCGGGCCTCCTCCTCGCGGGTGCGTTCGGCCCGTTCGGCGCGTTCCAGGGCGGCGGCCGCGTTCTCCCGGTGCACGCGGATGTAGCCGCCGAGGACCAGCATGGAGATGATCCAGCCGCTGATCTGGAAGCTCACCGCGAGACCGGCCATGCCGTGGCGGATCTTCAGGAGCAGCATCAGCCCGATGACGGCGCAGCCGATGACGGCCGTGCGCCGGGGGCCGCTGGTGACCGCCACGGTGTACAGGACGACCATGGACGCGGCCGTCGGCGCGGAGTGGTTGAAGTCCTGCTGGTGGTAGAAGGCGATCAGCGGGATCATGATCGCCAGCGCGGCCAGCGGAGCGCGCCTGCGCCAGGCCAGCGGCACGTGCAGGACGAGCAGCAGGGTCCAGCCGAGCGCGTCCGGGTGCCGTCCGCTGCCGATGGTGACGGCGATCGCGGAGGCCAGGGCGGCGAGGCCGGCGGCCAGGGCGGCGTCCTGCCGCGGGGGCACGGCGGTCGCGGGGAGGAACGCCGCGGTCGGGCGGGGGCGGGGAGCGGTGACGGTTGCCTGCACGGTCCTCATCTTCCGTTGCGTGTGCGCCCCCGCACAGGGCGGGGGCGCACCGTGACTCGGCTCACGGGCCGCGGGGCTCAGCCCACCGGCTCGGGCACCCGGTCGGGTCCCGGGGCCGGACGGGACAGCCGGCCGGGCCACCACACCCGGCGGCCCAGCGCCACGCTCGCGCTGGTCACCAGGTAGGTGCGGACGAGGAAGGTGTCCAGCAGGACGCCGACGGCGATGACGAAGCCCAGTTGGACCAGGGGGACCAGACCCATGTCGGTCAGCACCGCGAAGGTGGCGGCGAGGACGAGTCCGGCGGAGGCGATGACTCCGCCGGTGGTGCGCAGCGCGGTGAGCGCGGCCTCGGCCGGTGCGGCCCCGTTCAGTGACTCCTCCCGCATGCGGTGCATCAGGAAGATGCCGTAGTCGACGCCGAGGGCGACCAGGAACACGAAGGAGAGCAGGCCGAGTCCGGGGTCGCTGCCGTGGAAGCCGAACAGCGGGCCGAAGGCCAGTCCGCCCAGGCCGAGCGCCGCGCCCCAGACGGCGACCACGGCGGCGACCAGGATCAGCGGGGCGACGAGGGAGCGCAGCAGCAGGACCAGGATCAGCAGCACGGACAGAAGCACGAGCGGTACGACGACGAGGCGGTCGCGTGCGTCGGTGTCCTTCAGGTCCAGTTGCTGGGCGCTGGGGCCGCCGACGTGGGAGCCGGGCAGCCGGTGCCGCAGTGCCTCGATGGTGGCGGTCTCGGCGGCGGACTGGGGCGGGGCGGCCGCGGTCACGGTGATCTCGGTCCAGCCGCCGCCGGTGCGGCCCTTGCGGGCGGCCGCGACTCCCCGGGTGCCCTCGGCGGCGGTCAGGGCGGCGTCGGCACGGTCCGCCGGGGCGAGGACCTCGATGGGCTGGGCGGACCGCTGCGGGTAGGCGGCGGCGAGGGTCTCCATGGCGGTGACGGAGTCGGGCCGGTCCACGAAGGTGTCGAGCTGCTTCAGCGGTCCGGGCAGGTTCAGGGTGCCGAGGGCGAGCGCGCCGAGCAGGGCGGCACCGGCGGCGAGGACGGTCAGCGGGCGGCGTCCGGCGGAGGAGCCCATCGCGGCGAACAGCGAGCGGCGGGCCTTGGGGCTGCTGCCGTACGCGGGGACGAGCGGCCAGAAGACGCGGCGGCCGAGCAGGACCAGGACGGCGGGGAGCAGGGTCAGCATGGCGGCCAGGGCGCACAGCACGCCGACGGTGCCGAGCGGGCCCATGCCCCGGCTGGAGTTGAGGTCGGCGGCGAGCAGGCACAGCAGGCCCGCGGCGACGGTGCCGGAGGAGGCGAGGACGGCGGGCCCGCAGCCGCGCAGGGCGGCCCGCATGGCGTCGTACGGCCGCTCGTGGCGCCGTAGCTCCTCGCGGTAGCGGGAGACCAGCAGGAGGGCGTAGTCGGTGCCGGCGCCGAAGACGAGGATGGTCATGATGCCGGCGCTCTGGCCGGAGACGGTGGTGCCGAAGAGCTGGTGCAGTCCGTAGGCCGCGGAGCGGGCGAGGAAGTCGCCGACGCCGGCGACGGCGAGCGGGACCAGCCACAGCAGGGGGCTGCGGTAGATGAGGATCAGCAGGACCGCGACGACGGCGACGGTGGTGTAGAGCAGGGGGCCGCCGAGCGAGGAGTACACGGCGGAGGCGTCGGTGGCGAGGGCGGCCGGGCCGCCGACCCGGACCGTCAGCCCGTCCGCGCTCCGGGCGGTGGCGCGGACGTCGTCGACGAGGGCGTCGCGCTTCTTCTCGTCGGTTCCGGGGGCGTTGCTCGCGACCGGGTACATCAGGGTGGTGCCGTCGGCGGACGGGACGCCCCGCGGGGGCGTGGTCAGGGTGTGGCGGTGGGCGACCGCGGTGAGCTGCCGGGCGGCGGTGGCCCGGTCGGCGGCGGTGAGACCGGCGGCGCGGTGGTAGACGACGACCAGTTCGGTGGTCTCGCCGCCCGGCAGCCGGTCCTGGAGCCGCGCCACCCGGGTGGAGTCGGCGGAGGCGGGCAGGTAGTCGGTGGCACGGTCGTGCTGGACGTCGGTGAGCCTGGCGGCGAAGGGTCCCGCCACGGCCAGCAGGACCACCCACAGTCCCAGCACCAGCCAGGGCAGGCCCCGTCGGCCGTCTCTCGCACGTGTTGTCGCGGCCCTCATGGATCGGGCCCTCCCTCTGCAGCGGATGTCCGGTTACGGCTTCCAGACTTCCGCCGGGGGCGGGTTCTTTCGTCGGGCGCGGGGGCGAGTTCGCGGCTACTGCCCCGGGTGGCCGGGGGGTGCGGCTACTCCTGGGGGAGTATCAGGACGGGGTACGGGCGGCGGCCAGCAGCCTGCTGACGTCGTCGGCGCAGATGGTGAGGGCGGCGCCGATGGTGGTGAGGGCGTCGCGCTCGGCGGGGGTGTAGGGGCCGTCGGCCAGGGCGACGCGGGCCGCCTGGAGGAGCAGGGCCTCGCGGCCGCCGGGGGCGAGGTGGGGTGCGAGCGGGTCGAGTGCCTCGTGCAGCTCTATGGTGAGGCTCGCGCCGCACGGCCCGTCGGCGACCCGGCCGGTGTCGGCGGCCAGCGCGTCGACGAGGGCGGCCAGTTGGTCCTCGGTGCAGTCCTCGAAGCCGGCGGCGCGGACGGCGCAGGCGGCGGTCTCCAGGGCCGTGCGGGAGGTGGTGCCGCCGGCGGCGAGGACGGCGAGGGCGACGGTGTGCACGGCGTCGCGGAGCATCGCGGAGAAGCGGCGGGTGGTGGGGTGGTCGAGGACGTCGGTGCCGTAGTGGTGGCGGCAGGACGCGCACTCCACGACCGGTCCGGTCGCGCCGCGCGGCAGCACGGGCACCCCGAGGAGGGTGAAGCGGCGGCGGCCGGTCAGCCGCTGGTAGTTGCGGTCGCCTCCGCAGCCGGGGCAGAAGAACTCGCCGTCACCGACGGGTGTCCATGCGGTGCGGGTGCCCAGAATCCGGGCAGCCCTGGTGGCACGGCCGTCTCGTCCCCGTACTGGCAGCACGTCGCACCTCCGTCACGACGCGGCAACATCGCCGCGCTGGCGTGATGTTAGCCACATCCTGGAGGTTCAGTCAGTACCTCGGACGAGACCTTTCCGTGACCTCCACGGCGCGATGGCCGATAACCGACGGGGCCCCGGCCGCCGGATACGGCGGCCGGGGCCCCGAAAGGGCCGGTCAGCGGGGGTCAGCGGGTCGCGCGGTTGACCGCCGAGACGACCGCCTTCAGCGACGCACGCGTCGTGTTCGCGTCGATGCCGATACCCCACAGAACCTTGTCGCCGATCGCGCATTCGATGTACGAGGCGGCCTGCGCGGAGGCGCCCTCGCTCATCGTGTGCTCCTGGTAGTCCAGCAGGCGTACGTCGACGCCGATGGACTGCAGGGCGTCGAAGAAGGCGGAGATCGGGCCGTTGCCGGAACCGGTCAGGACGGTGTCCTCGCCGTCGACGGTGGCCTCGACGGTCAGGGTGTCGACGCCGTCGGTGTCGGTGGTGGACTGGCCGGTGCGGACCTGGATCCGGCCCCACGGGTTGCGGGGGTTGGGCAGGTACTCGTCCTGGAAGACCGCCCAGATGTCCTTCGGCGTGATCTCGCCGCCCTCGGCGTCGGTCTTCGCCTGGATGAGCCGGGAGAACTCGATCTGCATGCGGCGCGGCAGGTCCAGCTTGTGGTCGTTCTTCAGGACGTAGGAGATGCCGCCCTTGCCGGACTGCGAGTTGACGCGGATGACGGCCTCGTAGGAGCGGCCGACGTCCTTGGGGTCGATGGGCAGGTACGGCACGGCCCACTCGATGTCGTCGACGGTGACGCCCCGGGCGGCCGCGTCGGCCTCCATGGCGTCGAAGCCCTTCTTGATGGCGTCCTGGTGGGAGCCGGAGAAGGACGTGTAGACCAGGTCGCCCACGTACGGGTGGCGCGGGTGGACCTCCATCTGGTTGCAGTACTCCCACGTACGACGGATCTCGTCGATGTCGGAGAAGTCGATCTGCGGGTCGACGCCCTGGGAGAACAGGTTCATGCCCAGGGTGACCAGGTCGACGTTGCCGGTGCGCTCGCCCTGCCCGAACAGGCAGCCCTCGACGCGGTCGGCGCCGGCCATCAGGGCCAGCTCGGCGGCGGCCACGGCCGTGCCGCGGTCGTTGTGCGGGTGGACGGACAGGCAGACGTACTCGCGGCGGGACAGGTTGCGGCCCATCCACTCGAAGCGGTCCGCGTGCGTGGACGGGGTCGAACGCTCGACGGTCGCGGGCAGGTTGAGGATGATCTCGCGGCCCGGGCCGGGCTGGTAGACGTCCATCACCGCCTCGCAGACCTCCAGCGCGAAGTCCAGTTCGGTGTCGGTGAAGATCTCCGGCGAGTACTGGTAGCCGAACTCGGTCTCGGGGCCCAGCAGCTTCTCGGCGTACTCCATCACCAGGCGGGTGCCGTCGACGGCGATCTGCTTGATGTCGTCCTTGGAGCCGCGGAAGACGACCCGGCGGAAGACCGGGGCGGTGGCGTTGTACAGGTGCACGGTGGCGCGGCGGGCGCCCTTCAGGGACTCCACGGTCCGCTCGATCAGGTCCTCGCGGGCCTGGGTCAGTACGGAGATCGTGACGTCGTCCGGGATCGCGCCCTCCTCCTCGATGATCGAGCGCACGAAGTCGAAGTCGGTCTGGCCGGAGGCGGGGAAGCCGACCTCGATCTCCTTGTAGCCCATCTTGACCAGCTGGTCGAACATCCGGCGCTTGCGCTCGGGCGACATCGGGTCGATCAGGGCCTGGTTGCCGTCCCGCAGATCGGTGGAGAGCCAGCGCGGGGCGGCGGTGATCCGCTTCTCCGGCCAGGTGCGGTCCGGGATGGCCACCTGGTCGTACTGACCGTACTTGTGGACCGGCATGGAACTGGGCTGCTGGCGGTTGGCCATGATGCGGGGCTCCTTGGAAGGTGTCCGGAAGGACGGCCGACGACGCAACGCCGAGCTCCGCGGGGAGGGGGTCGGCCTCGACTACAGGCCCTCGCCGCGGCAGCTAAGGAGGAGCAGCCCGAAAAGCATGATGCAGAGAATGCTAGCCGAGCGGACCGTGCCGCGAGAGCCCGTATCAGTATGCGGGACCGTATGGTCAAACCGTAGTGAAGTGGACAAAGAGTGCGCCATACCACTTCGACTACGGAGAGCGAGGTCGATCGCACCCTATTGTCACCGTATTTCAGCAATCATGGTCGCCACTAGTGACACCGACGTCACGCAGTGCGATGGTGCCCGACATGACGACCAACGGGGGCTCCCAGCCCGTCTTCTGCACGATCGTGCCGCCGCACGTCCTCGACCGGCTCGCCCGGAACGAGGACCCCGCCCTCTCCGGACCCGCCCGCCGGTCCCTGGAGCACGACGCCTACCAGCGCACCCACCGCCGCCTGACCACGGTGATCGGCGCGCCCTCCGTCGCCCCGCCCGCCTCGGCGGCGGCCGACCAGCCGCACCGCACCATCTACGACGCCGGGCACAAGGAGGACCTGCCCGGCACCAGGGTCCGCGAGGAGGGCTCGGAGGCCGGTCCCGACGCCACGGTCAACCGCGCCTACGCGGGCCTCGGCGCCACCTTCGAGCTGTACCTGAAGGCGTACGGCCGCGACTCCATCGACGGCGAGGGCCTGCCGCTGGACGCGAGCGTGCACTACGGCACCGACTACGACAACGCCTTCTGGAACGGCGAGCAGATGGTGTTCGGCGACGGCGACAACGAGATCTTCCTCGACTTCACCATCCCGGTGGACGTGATCGGCCACGAGCTGACGCACGGCGTCACCCAGCACACCGCGAACCTCGCCTACTTCGGCCAGTCCGGCGCCCTCAACGAGTCCCTGTCGGACGTCTTCGGCTCACTGATCAAGCAGTACGCGCTCGGCCAGACCGCGGCCGAGGCCGACTGGCTGATCGGCGCCGGGCTCCTCGCCCCCCGCGTCACCGGCACCGCCCTGCGCTCGATGAAGGCGCCCGGCACGGCGTACGACGACGACGTCCTCGGCAAGGACCCGCAGCCGGCGACGATGGAGCACTACGTCCGCACCGGGCGCGACAACGGCGGTGTGCACATCAACTCCGGCATCCCGAACCACGCCTTCTACCTGGCCGCCACCGCGCTCGGCGGCCACTCCTGGGAGAAGGCCGGGCAAATCTGGTACGACGTGCTCACCGGCGGCGCGCTGAAGGAGGACGCCCTGTTCGCCGACTTCGCCACGCTGACCGTCCGGGCCGCCCGCGAGCGGTACGGCGCCGGTGACGAGCTCCAGGCGGTGCAGAAGGCGTGGGAGCAGGTGGGGGTGCGGACGCTGTAGATCCGTACTAGACAGTCCCCCATGCGTATTCGAGTACGGCGCACGGGCGGTTTCGCGGGCATCGAGCGCCTGGCCGAGGCGGACACCTCGGCCAGGCCCGACGCCGCCGAGTGGCAGGCCCTGGCCGGGCGCGTGCTGGCGTCCGGCCGGGACACCCCGCCACCCGGCGTCCCCGACGGCTTCCGGTACGAGATCACGGTGGACGGCCGCACGGTGTACGCGGCCGACCCGCGGCTGACCGAGGACGAGCGGGAGCTGGTCTCCCGGGTGCTGAAGGAAGGGGCCTAGCGCGGGGTCGTTTCCGTGAGGTTCGTGCCCAGGCGTTGACGCGCGTTACTCCGGGTAAGGATGATCCCGGCCATGGCGACTGACGCAGGCGAACCGATCCCCCGTTTCCCGGCCGGCTTCCTCTGGGGCGTCTCGACCTCGGCCCATCAGATCGAAGGAGCCGCCGACGAGCGCGAGGCGTCCGTGTGGGACGTGTTCACCGCCGAACCGGGGCGGGTGAAGGACGGCTCCACGGCGGCGGTCGCCTGCGACCACTACCATCGCCACACCGAGGACGTGGCGCTGCTCGCGGGCCTCGGCGTGGACGCGTACCGGTTCTCCGTCTCCTGGCCCCGGGTGAACTCCCCCGGCGGCCTGGACTTCTACGACCGTCTGGTGGACGAGCTGTGCGCGGCGGGCGTCCGGCCCGTGCCCACCCTGTTCCACTGGGACCTGCCCGCCTCGCTGGACTGGCTGGAGCGGGACACCGCGGCCCGGTTCGCCGACCACGTCGGCGTGGTGGCCGAGCGCCTGGGCGACCGCGTCGGCAAGTGGATCACCCTCAACGAACCGGCCGAGCACACCCTGCTGGGCCACGCGCTGGGCGCCCACGCCCCCGGCAGGCGGCTGCTCTTCGACGCGCTCCCGGTCGCCCACCACCAGCTCCTCGCCCACGGTCTCGCGGTCCGGGCGCTGCGTGCGGCCGGGGCGCGCGACATCGGCATCGCCAACTCCCACGGCCCGACCTGGGCCGCCTCGGCGGAGCCGGCCGACCTGGAGGCGGCGGGCTTCTACGACCTCCTGCTCAACCGTCTCTTCGCCGAACCGGTGATCCTCGGCGCGTACCCGGAGGGCATCGGCGACCTGATGCCCGGGGACGTGCAGGCCGACCTGAAGGTCATCGCCGAACCCCTCGACTTCTACGGCGTCAACTACTACGCGCCGACCCGGGTGGGCGCCCCGCAGGGCACCGAGACCGAGTTCGGCGGACTGACCATCCCGGCCGAACTGCCCTTCTCGGTACGGGAGATCGAGGGCCGGCCGGTGACCGACTTCGGCTGGCCGGTGGTCCCGGAGGGGCTGACGGAACTCCTCACCGGGTTCCGCGACCGCTACGGCGACCGGCTCCCGCCGGTCGTCATCACCGAGAACGGGTGCTCGTACGAGGGCGTCGACGACCAGGAGCGGATCGCCTACCTGGACGCCCATGTGCGGGCCCTGCACACGGCCCTGGAGGCCGGGGTGGACGTGCGCGGCTACTTCGTGTGGTCCCTGATGGACAACTTCGAGTGGGCGGAGGGCTACGCGCGCCGCTTCGGCCTGGTCCACGTGGACTTCACCGACCCCGCGGGCCCCAGGCGCACCCCGAAGGCGTCGTACCACTGGTTCCGGGACGTGCTGCGGGCGCAGAGATGACCACCGCCCGGCTCCCGGCCGCGCTCGCCGAGCCCGTCGAGCCGGTCGGCCGGGGCTGGACGGCGACGCTGGCGCTCGCCAACGGGGCGATCTGGGTGGGCTGGTTCGGCCCGCTGCAGATCCTCCTCGCCTCCCAGGCCGGGGACCTCGCGCCCGGCTCCGGGATGTCCAAGGAGACCCTGCTGGCCTGGGTGACGGGGGCGGGCGCGGTGGTCTCGCTGCTCGCCAACCCCCTCTTCGGCGCGCTGTCGGACCGGACCACGGCCCGCCACGGCCGTCGTACGCCGTGGATCGTGGCCGGGGCGGCGGGCGGTGCGCTGGCCCTGCTGCTGCTCGCGGGGGCGGAGGGTCCGTGGACGATGGCGCTCGGGTGGTGCCTGGTGCAGCTCACGCTGAACGCGGCGTTCGCGGCGGTGACCGCGGCCGTGCCGGACCGGGTGCCGCGGTCGCAGCGGGGCACGGTGGGCGGCTGGCTGGGCGCGGCCCAGATGCTGGGCGTGGTCGGCGGGACGGGCCTGGCCACGGTGGCGGGCGGGACGGGCGCCGGGTACGCGGCCTGCGCGGTGTTCACCGCGGTGGGCGTGCTGCCGTACGTGCTGCGCCACCGGGATCTGCGGCTGGCGCCGCGGGACCGGCCGGTCTGGGCGTGGCGTTCGTTCGTGGCGGGCTTCTGGCTGAGCCCGCGCCGGTACCCGGACCTCGGCTGGGCGTGGCTGACCCGTTTCCTGATCAACCTCAGCAACGGTCTCGTGCTGCTGTACCTGCTGTACTACCTGCGGGACCGGCTGCACCATCCGGACCCCGGGCGGGGTGTGCTGATCCTGACGGCGGTCAACGGCCTGACGCTGATGGCGACGGTGGTGGCCGGCGGGATCTGGTCGGACCGGGTGGGCCGCCGCAAGCCGTTCGTCGTGTGGTCGGGCGTGCTGATGGCGGTGGCGACGGCGGCCCTGGCGGGCTGGCAGACCTGGCCGGGCGCGGTCGTGGCGGCGGCGCTGCTGGGGGTCGGCTTCGGGGTGTTCACCTCGGTCGACTTCGCGCTGATGACGGACGTGCTGCCCAAGGCGCTGGACCGGGGCAGGGACCTCGGCGTCATCAACGTGGCCAACGCGCTGCCCCAGGTGGCGGCCCCGGCGCTGGCCGCGCCGGTCGTGACGTACCTGGGCGGCTACCGGGTGCTGTACCTGGTGGCCGCGGTGATCGGGCTGGCCGGGGCGCTGCTGGTGGGCCGGATCCGCGGGGTGGAGTGACCCGCCGGCGCTCCGGCGGGCCGGGGCCGCGCGCGCCGGGCGCCGGGGGGCGTGGGTCAGAAGCCGAGCCTGCGGAGCTGCTTGGGGTCGCGCTGCCAGTCCTTGGCCACCTTCACGTGCAGGTCCAGGAAGACCGGCGTGCCGAGCAGCGCCTCGATCTGCTTGCGGGACTTGATGCCGACCTCCTTCAGGCGCTTGCCCTTGGGGCCGATGATGATGCCCTTCTGGCTGGGGCGCTCGATGTAGACGTTGGCGTGGATGTCCAGCAGCGGCTTGTCGGCCGGGCGGTCCTCGCGCGGCAGCATCTCCTCGACGACCACGGCGATGGAGTGCGGCAGCTCGTCGCGGACGCCCTCCAGGGCGGCCTCGCGGATGAGTTCCGCGATCATGACCTGCTCGGGCTCGTCGGTGAGGTCGCCCTCGGGGTAGAGCGCCGGGCCCTCGGGCAGCATCGGGATCAGCAGGTCGGCGAGCAGGTCGACCTGCTTGTTCGCGGTCGCCGACACGGGGACGATCTGCGCCCACTCGATGCCCAGCTCCTTGCCGAGCTGATCGATCGCGATGAGCTGTTCGGCGAGGGTCTTGGAGTCGACGAGGTCCGTCTTGGTGACGATGGCGACCTTCGGTGACTTGCGGATGCCGGCCAGTTCCTTGGCGATGAAGCGGTCGCCGGGGCCGATCTTCTCGTTCGCCGGCAGGCAGAAGCCGATCACGTCGACCTCGGCCCACGTCGTGCGCACGACGTCGTTGAGCCGCTCGCCGAGCAGGGTGCGCGGCTTGTGCAGCCCGGGGGTGTCCACCAGGATCAGCTGGGCGTCCGGCCGGTGCACGATCCCGCGCACGGTGTGCCGTGTGGTCTGCGGCTGGTTGGCGGTGATCGCCACCTTCTGCCCGACCAGAGCGTTCGTGAGGGTGGACTTGCCCGCGTTGGGGCGGCCCACGAAGCAGGCGAAGCCGGCACGGTGGACGGTCTCGGCCGGCTGCTCGGATGACTGGGTACGCACGCTCATGGCGACCATTGTCCCTGATCCTCGGGGCCGTGCCGTACCAGTCGCGCACACGGTTCCGGCCCGCGGCCCGCGACCGTGAGTTTCCGGAAACCCCCGCGCAACGAAACGTCACGGAAACACTGCTGTACGCAACCGGAAACGCCCGCCGGTGACGCTCTGACGAGCCCCCACACCGCTGGAGACGCCCGTGACCCTCGCCGCAGCCCGCATCGACACCGGTGACACCGCCTGGCTGCTCGCCGCCACCGCCCTGGTCCTGCTGATGACCCCGGGTCTCGCGCTGTTCTACGGAGGCATGGTCCGCGCCAAGAGCGTCCTGAACATGCTGATGATGAGCTTCGTGTCGATCGCGCTGGTCACCGTGGTCTGGCTGGTGGCGGGCTACTCGCTGGCCTTCGGGGACGACGCCTTCGCGGGGCTCGTCGGCGGGCTCGGGCAGTCCGGCATGAGCGGTCTCGGGCCGGGCAGCGTGCACGGCTCCGTGCCCACCCTGCTCTTCGCCGCCTTCCAGCTCACCTTCGCGATCGTCACGGCGGCCCTGATCAGCGGCGCGGTCGCCGACCGGGCGAAGTTCTCGGCGTGGCTGGTCTTCGTCCCGGTCTGGACGCTGCTGGTGTACGTGCCGGTGAGCCACTGGGTGTGGGGGCCCGGTGGCTGGATCGTGGACCGGCTCGGCGCGCTGGACTTCGCCGGCGGTCTGCCGGTGGAGATCACCTCGGGCGCCTCGGGCCTGGCCCTGTGCCTGGTCCTCGGGCCCCGGCTGGGGTTCAAGCGGGACGCCATGCGCCCGCACAACCTGCCCATGGTGATCCTCGGCGCCGGGCTGCTCTGGTTCGGCTGGTTCGGCTTCAACGCGGGGTCCGCGCTCGGCGCGAACGGCCTGGCCGCGGCCGCCTTCCTGAACACGCTGGCGGCCGGCTGCACCGGTCTGCTCGGCTGGCTCGTCGTGGAGCAGCGGCGCGACGGCCACCCGACCACCCTGGGCGCGGCCTCCGGCGCGGTGGCCGGTCTCGTGGCGATCACGCCGTCGTGCGGCACGGTCTCGCTGCTGGGCGCGCTGGTGGTGGGGCTGGCGGCGGGTGTCGTCTGCTCCTACGCGGTGAGCTGGAAGTTCCGGCTGAACTACGACGACTCGCTGGACGTCGTCGGTGTCCACCTGGTCGGGGGCGTCATCGGCACCCTGCTGATCGGCCTGTTCGCGGAGCGGGCCATGACCGGCGGCGCCGAGGGGCTGTTCTACGGCGGCGGGCTGGTGCCGCTGGGCAGGCAGCTGCTGGCCGTGGTGGCCGTCGCGGTGTACGCGTTCGGGGTGACGTACGGCCTGGGCCGGCTGCTCGACAGGGTGATGGGCTTCCGGGCGAGCGAGGAGCAGGAGCACACCGGTCTCGACCTTACGGTGCACGCCGAGACGGCTTACGATCACGGGGTCCTGGGCCACGGCGCCCCGGTCTCCCACTCCGTGCCCGCCGGCTCCGCGCAGAAGGTCAAGGCCCAGCCATGAAGCTCATCACCGCGATCGTCAAGCCCTACCGCCTCGACGCGGTGAAGACGGCACTGCAGGAGCTGGGCGTGCAGGGCCTGACCGTGACCGAGGCGAGCGGCTACGGGCGCCAGCGCGGGCACACCGAGGTGTACCGGGGGGCCGAGTACCGGGTCGACCTGGTGCCCAAGGCCCGGATCGAGGTCGTGGTGGAGGACGCGGTGGCCGACGAGGTGATCGACGCGATCGTCAGCGCCGCGCAGACGGGGAAGATCGGGGACGGGAAGGTGTGGGCCGTCCCGGTCGAGACGGTCGTGCGGGTGCGGACCGGCGAGCGCGGCCCCGACGCGCTCTGACCAGCAGCGCTCCGGTCACCGCGCCCGCGGTGAACACCAGGGCCGCGAGCAGCCACGGCAGCGCGAGGAAGGAGGCGCTCGCCGATTCCCGGGTGCCGGGCGCGCTCACGGTCAGCGTGACGTGGGCCCGGTCGAGCTGGGGCGCCCCGCGCCAGGTCTCGGTGAGCCGCACCCGCTGTCCGGGCAGCAGTTCGGAGGGCACCCGGGTGAGCCGGCGGTCCAGCAGCGTCCGGCCGAACAGTCCGCGTGCGGTCAGCCGCACCCGGGGGTCGAGGGTGACGTTCCCGGTGTTGCGCAGGGTGTAGGAGACGGTCGCCGTGCTGTCGCCGAGGCCCGGCACCGGGGGCTGGTGGTGGCCGATCCGCAGGTGCTCGACGGACAGGGCGCCCAGCGTGGGGCCGCCGACCCGGAGGTAGACCCGGGCGCCGACGGCCCGCCGCACACCGAGCGCGAGCCTGCCGCTGCCGGGGTCGATCCGCTCGTCCAGGGCCACGATCGCGCCGGGGTGGTCGCCGGGTTCGGCTCCTTCGGGGACGCGCAGGGTGAACGGCACGGTGACGGTGCGGTGGCCGGGCACGGTGATCCGTGACCTCGCGGGCTTCGCCCAGGCGCCGACCCCGCGCATGTGCTCCTTGACCGTCCGTACGGCGAAACCGCCGTCGCGGGCGGTGTTGTAGGCGTCGGCCGCGTAGAGCCGGAAGGTGAGCGGCCGGCCGGTCCTGTTCTGCACCGCGACCTTGTCGGTGAGGGTCTGGCCGGGGTCGGCCGAGAGGTAGAAGTAGGGGCGCGCGGCGACCTTCGAGGCGACCGGGTAGACGGACCAGCTGCCGTTGTCGGCGGCCCGTGCCGGGGTGGCGAGGACACCGGGCACACCGAGGGCGCCGAGGAGGAGCGGAAGCAGGCTCAGGAGGAGGACGTGCGGCTTGCGCATGGGTGCGGACCCCCACGGACGGCCGAGGACGGACGGGAGACGGACGGAAGGCGGGCGGGGAAGACCGGGGGAAGGCGGGCAGCGGGCGGGTGCGGACGCCCGCACGCTCAGGTGAGCGTCAGGGTGAGCACACCGGAGTACGCGCCCGGAGGTGTGAACGCCGGTACGTCCAGGGAGAGTCCGGCGTCGACGGTGAACTCGCCGCCGGTGAGGGTGCCGTCGGGGGTCGACGCGAGGGTCGCTCCCGAGAGGCCCACGGTGCCCGCCGAACCCGCCTTGCAGGTGCTGGGGCTGCCCGCCTTGGTCGCGCAGGCGGGGTTCCAGCTCAGCCTGCCCGCTTCGATCTTGGCGCCGGGGCCGGTGAAGTCGGTGACCTTGCCGGTCAGGGACCAGCCGGCGGGCCCGCCGCGGTAGTCCTTGACGGTCACCGTCCGCAGGGCTCCGGTCGAGGCCCCGCCCTTTCCGAAGTCCACCGCCGACAGCGCGACGGCGTCCCCGGCCTGGGACATGGACAGGGTGCCCGCCTTGACGGTGGTGGTCAGCTTCTGGCTGCCGGCCGGCACGGGCGTGGTGTCGTTGACGACGTAGGCCGCGGGGCCCGCGCCCTTGTCCGCGCTCCAGGAGGCGCCCTCGTAGGCCACGACGCCGGTCGTCGTCTTGTCGTTGACGGTCAGCGAACCGCTGAAGGAGCCCTGGGCGTTCGCGGTCACGGTGGCGGTGTCCGCGGTCTGCGCGGCCCCGGCCCGCCCGGCCAGGGTGACGCTCGCGCCCGGGGTGAAGTTCGTCCCGCTGACGGTGACGGCGGCACCGGGGTCACCGGAGGCCGAACCCAGTGAGATGGCCCGGGTGTTGGCGGGTGTCCCGTCGGTCGCCGTGACGGTCTGCGAGGTCGGGGCGGGCGGGTTGGTGACCGTGCAGGGGGTGTCCAGCTCCAGGATGTAGCTGGTGTGGATGTTGTAGTCGCCGGGCGCGAGGGTGATCTGCCCGGCCTTGGTGACGGTGAACGTGCCGGTCATGGAGAAGGACGGGAAGGGCGCCTTCCCCGGGACCGGGGTGTTCTTCTTCGGCCCGGCGACCGTGACCGAACCGGTCTGGGCGCCGCCGAGCGCGACCTTGCCGGTCGGGGTCATGATGTCGGCGGGCAGGGCCAGGTCGGTGGGGTTGCCGGCGGCGGGTGTGACCACCGTGTAGGTGACGGTGACCGTGTCGCCGACCTTGGGGCTGGTGTTGTCCACCGACACGCTCGCGGTGGTGGTGCCGTCGATCGGCGGCAGGCCGGAGACGGCGGGCGGGATGCAGTGCGTGGCGAAGTCCACGTTCGCGCCGGCGGCACCGGCCGGGCAGGCCAGCGCGCCGCCCGCGGTGACCGCGAGGGCGGTCGCCCCGAGCAGTGACGCCCAGCGCCACCGTCGGGTTCTTCGGGGTGTCGGACCCATGGGCCCCCTCCTGAGGGTTGCGGGCGCAGCGGCTCGTCTGCGCCGACAGGGGGCATTGATGTGGAGCGGGGGTGAGAAGTCAATGGAGATGCCGCAGAAAACTGACGGATCATCAGTTTCTGCGGCATCCACGGGAGAACCGGAACAGATCGCTCAGTCGAAGACGAAGGGGCCGGGCGCCTGGGGGGCGGTGGCCTTGCAGGTCACGGTGACTCCGAAGATCACCATCTTCAGGGAGCCGCCGTATGCCTCCAGGCTGTCACCGGAGGCGACGGTGCCGGGGAGCGGGCCGACGCTGACCGGGGCGCCGGTGTTCATGGCCGGGTTCCTGGTCCCGCTGAACACGACGCTTCCGCCGCCCGCCCTGACCAGGGTGAGCGTGGAGGCGATCGAGTCCTGCGCCACCGGGACCGGCGCGGTGATGGCGGAGGAGGTGAGGGTCATGGTGGCCGAGCCGCCGCTCTGGGTGGCCGTCAGCGTGGCCGTGCCGCCGCCGAAGATGCCGCAGCTCGCGTTGATGGTCGCCGACTGGGGGGTGACGGCGGCCGCGGTGGGCGCGAGGGTGAGACCGGTGACCGCGAGGGCCCCGGCCACCAGGGCCGCACCTGTTGCCGTGCGCTTGCCTCTCATGGGGATCCGCTTCCCTTCCCTGTGGGGGATGCCGTGTGGGGGACGCGACGGGCGGGGAGGCCGGCACAGGCGGGTGCGGACGCGCTGCGGCGGCGGTGCGGATCTGACGGCCCGTCGGAACGTACGGCTCCATTGACGCGCGCGGGTACGGGAGCAACAAGGTTGAATTCCAGCCGACCTTCTGTTCGGTAGGGACGGCCCGCGTCCCGGGCGGCCCCTGCTGCCCCCGGCCCCCTCAGCCCGCGGAGACGGTCAGCCGGACGGTCCCGTCGGGGGCGGCCAGGAGCACCGGCGTCCCGGCGCCCCCGAGGTCGGCGACGGCGGCCAGGTCCTCGGCCGGCACGGCCTCCGCCTCGCTCACCACGGCCGCCGCCTCCAGGGACCGCGCCCCGGACGCCACGGCCATCGCGACCGCCGTGCGCAACGCGCTCAGCCGCAGCGAGGCCAGCTCCACCGACCCGGCGACGTAGGTGCGCCCGGTCTCGTCGCGTACGGCCGCGCCCTCGGGCACACCGTTGCGAGCCCGGGCGGAACGGGCCAGGGTGACGATCTTGCGGTCCTCGGCGTCGAGCGCGTTGCTGTCGGTCATGCCCAGAGCATACGAAGCCGCGCCGGGCTCACCCCGCCACGGGGTGCATGGCGTCCCGCCGCCCCTCCGGGGACGCCAGCCACTCCAGCTTCGCCGCGGTGTTCTCCTCGTCCAGCGGAGTGTGCAGCACGATCATCAGATCGGGACGGGCCGGCACCTTCATCACCGTCGACTCCACGACCAGCGTCCCGACCAGCGGATGCTTCAGCTCCTTGCGCACCTGCCCCTGGTCCTCGATGCCCCGCTCGGCCCACAGCGCCACGAACTCGGGGCTGCGCGCCGACGCCTCGGCGAGCACCGCCTGGAACCCCTCGTCCTCCGGCCGGGCCGCGCAGGCGGCCCGGAACTGGGCCACGACCGTCCGGGCGTTGCGCTCCCAGCTGTTGCTGCGCGACCGGTACAGCGGATCGACGAAGAAGTCGACGAGGCAGTTCTGGGTGCTGTCCGGCCGCATGCCGAGGACCAGCGCCGCCGCGTCGTTGTACATCACGCAGTTGTAGTACGCGTCCATGATGTGCGCCGGGTACGGCATCCAGGTGTCGATCAGCCGTCGCAGCCCGTCGCACATGTCCCGCTTCCCGGGCGCCACCCGGGGCTCCGGCGGGTTCATCCCGGCCAGCAGGTACAGGTGCCGGCGCTCGGCGTCGCTGAGCCGGAGCACCCGGGCGACGGCGTCCAGGACCTGCGGCGAGACCGAGATGTCCCGCCCCTGTTCGAGCCACTGGTACCAGGACGCGCCCACCCCGGCCAGCACGGCGACCTCCTCCCGGCGCAGCCCGGGCGTACGGCGACGCCCTCCGCCGCCCGGCAGTCCGGCCTCCTGCGGGCTCACCCGGGCCCGCCTGCTCATCAGGAACTCCCGCAGCTCGTCACGCCGTTGACTGCGCATCGCCTCCGCAGCGGCCACGTACCGCTCCTCCCCCGTCGAGTCTGGTGGTGCCACCACCACCATAAGTTCCGACTCCCCACGCGTATTCCGCTCGCCGGAAGCTCTACCCATGGCGTTCGACACCACCCCTCAGACCACACCCCCGACCACACCCCCGGCCACCGCACCGGCCACCCCGCGGACCTCCGCCCCCGCGGGCGGACCGCTCGGCACCCCCCGGCTGTCGGCGCGGGACAAGCTGGTCCTCTTCGTCCTGTGCGCGGCCCAGTTCATGGTCGCCCTGGACTTCTCCGTCCTGAACGTGGCGCTGCCCGAGCTGGGCGCCGACCTCGGCATGAGCCGCTCCGCCCTGCAGTGGGCGGTCACCGCGTTCGCGCTCCCGTCCGGCGGTTTCCTGCTGCTGTTCGGCCGCGTCGGCGACCTGTACGGCCGCCGGAAGCTGTTCCTGACCGGCCTGGCCCTGTTCGGCGCGGCCTCCCTGCTGGCGACCCTGGCCTGGGACCCGGCGTCCTTCCTGGCCGGGCGGGCGCTGCAGGGCCTCGGCGCGGCGGCGATCGTGCCGACCGGCATGTCCCTGCTGACGACCACCTTCCCGGAGGGGCCGGCCCGCGACCGCGCCCTCGGCATCTCCGGCACGCTGCTCTCGCTGGGCTTCACGGTCGGCATGGTGGCCGGCGGTGTGCTGACCGACGCGCTGGGCTGGCGCTCCACGATGGCCCTGCTCACCGTGTTCGCGCTGACGGTGCTGCCGCTGGCGCCGGGTCTGCTGCCCGAGTCGCGCACCCCGGACCGCCCGCGCCTCGACGTGCCCGGCGCGGTCGCCGTCACCGCCGGCCTGCTGTCGCTGATCTACGCCCTGTCCACGGCCGCCGACCACGGCTTCGGCCGCACCGACGTCATCGCCGCGCTGGCCGCGGGGCTGCTCCTGCTGACCGCGTTCACGATGATCGAGTCGCGCTCGGCCTCCCCGCTGGTCTCCCTGCCCATGCTGCGCCGCCGCACGGTGGCGTGGGGCAACCTGGGCGGCCTGGTCACCTTCTCGATGATGTCGACGGTGGTCTTCGTGCTGACCCTGTACCTCCAGGAGACGCTGCGCCTGTCGGCCTTCGAGACCGGTCTGGTCTTCGGCTTCCAGGGCGCGCTCTCGGCCGTCGCCGGCACGCTGGCCCCCCGGGTCATCGGCCGCTTCGGCGCCCGCCGCACGCTGGTCGGCTCGCTGGCCGGGCAGGGCGCGCTGGTGGCCTGCCTGCTGCCGCTGAACGCCCACACCTGGTCGGTGTGGCCGGCCGCGGCGGCCGTGTCCCTGGCGAGCATGTGCCACCTGGGCGCGATCATCTCGTACGGCCTGACGGTGACCTCGGGCGTCCCGGACGACGAACAGGGCCTGGCCACCGGCCTGGTGACGTCCACCCAGCAGGTGGGCATCACCGTCGGCATCCCCCTGCTGGGCGTGCTGGCCACCACCTCCCGTGACCTGCTGTCCGGCGTCCACACCGTCCTCGCGCTGGACGCGGCGATCGTGCTGACCACCGCCGTCCTCGTGGGACTGGGCCTCGGGCGGGGTCAGTCCAGGGTCTGAACGATCTCGCTCCGCGCGGCCGTGTGCACCACACGGCCGCGCGCGCCGTTCACCAGGGGGAGGTAGGGCGGCACGTGTCCGCACTCGACACCGGCGACGATCGGCACGCCCAGGGAGCCGAGGGCGTCGAGGACGGCCTCGTCCTGGGTGAGGGTGCGGGCGTCGGGCGCCTTGGTGCGGCCCACGAGGACGGCGGCGGCGCGCTCGAAGAACCCGGCGAGCCGCATGCCGTGCAGGTTGCGGCAGATGGAGTAGGCGTTGTCCTCGCACGCCTCGACGTAGACGAGGAGGTCGTCGCCGGCCGCGAAGGACCGCGTGTCCAGCAGGCGGGTGCCCGCCACGTTGACCAGGGTCTCGACGCAGCCGCCGATCAGCCGGCCCTCGACGTCCACGTCACCGGTGCCGTCGAGCCGCCTCCAGCCGCCCTCGGCGTCCAGGGTGAGGTCGCGGATCCCCGGGTCGCGGGTCCAGTCGTCCCAGCCGGTGGTGCGGTGGCGGCCGGGCGGGGTCTGCGTGAACGGCTCGCCCTGCGGTGCGGTGACGATGTCCAGCCAGGACGTCAGGCCCTCGGGCGTCCGGTAGGGCGTGTCCATCAGGTTGTTGCCGTGCACGGTGGCGACCCCGGTGAGCAGGGTCAGCGGCGTGATGAGGGTGGAGATGTCGGACCAGCCGACGACCCAGGTCGGCTCGGCCCGTCCGATCCGCTCGAAGTCGAGCAGCGGCAGCAGGTCGATGGCCGTCTCCCCGCCCCACGGGGGCACCACGGCCCGGATCGCCGGGTCGGTCAGCATCCCGGTCAGCTCGGCGGCGCGTTCGGCGGCCGGCGCGCTGATGTGCGTCGAGCCGTCCATGCACCGGCCGACGACCACCTCGTAGCCGCGCGCCTCCAGGTCCCGGACCGCGACGTCGAGCCGCCCCCGGAGCTCCTCGGCGACCCCGCTGGAGGGCGAGGTCACACCTATGCGGTCACCGGGGCGCAGCGGGCGCGGGTATCGGACGCTCATGCGCCGGATTCTGGCACGGCCTCATCCGGCGCCGACACGGATTTACGGCCGGTCCAGCCGCAGCCGCTCCGCCCTGGGCAGGCCCGCGACGACGAGGTCGTAGGAGTCCTCGACCAGCTCCCTGACCAGCCGGTCGGGCAGGCCGCCGGTCACCGAGACGGTGTTCCAGTGGCGCTTGTTCATGTGCCAGCCGGGGACGATCAGTCCCTCGTGCTCGGCGCGCAGCCGGACCGCGTCCTCCGGATCGCACTTGAGGTTGACCGTCAGGGGCCGCGCGCCCAGGTTCGTCAGGGCGAACATCTTGCCGAGGACCTTGAAGACGGAGGTCTCCGGGTTGAACGGGAAGTCCTCCACGGCCGCGTTGAAGGACAGGCAGAGGGCGCGCAGCTCCTGGGGGGTCACTCGGCCACCCCGGCCGGGCCGCCGGCCGGCTCCACCAGCACCGTGACGATCTTGTTGCGGCGGCCGGCCGCCGCCTCGGCCGTCAGCTTCAGCCTGCGCCCGTCGGGGAGTTCGACCTCGGCGGAGGCGCCGGCGATGGGCACGCGGCCGAGCGCCTTGGCGAGCAGCCCCCCGACGGTCTCCACGTCCTCGTCGTCGTACTCCTCCAGGCCGTACAGCTCGCCGAGGTCGGTGATGTCGAGGCGGGCGGTGACCCGGTAGCGGTCCTCACCGAGGTCCTCCACCGGCGGCAGCTCCCGGTCGTACTCGTCGGTGATCTCGCCGACGATCTCCTCCAGGATGTCCTCGATGGTGACGATCCCGGCGGTGCCGCCGTACTCGTCGATGACGACGGCGACGTGGTTGCGGTCCTTCTGCATCTCGCGCAGCAGGTCGCCGGCGTTCTTGGTGTCCGGCACGAAGACGGCGGGGCGCATGGCCGTGGACACCAGGTCGTTCTCGGCGTCCCGGCTGATGTGCGTCTTGCGGACCAGGTCCTTCAGGTACACGATGCCGACGATGTCGTCCTCGCTCTCGCCGGTGACCGGGATCCGGGAGAACCCCGAGCGCAGGGCGAGGGTGAGGGCCTGACGGATGGTCTTGTAGCGCTCGATGACGACCAGGTCGGTGCGCGGCACCATCACCTCGCGCACCAGGGTGTCGCCGAGTTCGAAGACCGAGTGCACCATGCGGCGCTCCTCGTCCTCGATCAGCGACTCCTTCTCGGCGAGGTCGACCAGCGCGCGCAGCTCCGCCTCGGAGGCGAAGGGACCGCGGCGGAAGCCCTTGCCGGGGGTGAGCGCGTTGCCGATGAGGATCAGCAGCGAGGGGACGGGTCCCATGACCCGGGCCAGCGGCAGCAGCACGTAGGCCGCCGCGGTCGCGGTGTTCAGCGGGTGCTGGCGGCCGATGGTGCGCGGGGAGACGCCGACGGCGACGTACGACACCAGGACCATCACGCCGATGGCGACCAGCAGGGCCTGCCAGGTGGCGGCGAACTCCTGCAGGCAGGCGTACGTCACCAGGGCGGCGGCCGCCATCTCGCAGGCGACGCGGACCAGCAGGGCCACGTTCAGGTAGCGGGTGGGGTCGGCGGCGATCTGGGCGAGCTTGGCGCTGCCGCGCCGCCCGGTGCGCACGGCCTCCTCGGCGCGGAAGCTGGAGACGCGGGCGAGGCCCGCCTCCGCGCAGGCGGCGAGCCAGGCCACCACGACCAGCGCGATCGCGCCGATCACGATCTGCGGACTCATAGGAGGGCGGCCCGCCTACGAGACGGTGGGCGCCGGCGACGGACCGGTCAGGCCGTGCTCGGCCCGCCACCCGTCGACGATGGCGGCCTGGAGGCCGAACATCTCGGCCTTCTCGTCCGGCTCCTCGTGGTCGTACCCGAGCAGGTGCAGCACCCCGTGGACGGTGAGCAGTTGCAGCTCCTCGTCCATGGAGTGCCGCGTGGGCGCCTCGGTCCCCTGCCTGGCGGCGACCTCCGGGCACAGCACGATGTCGCCGAGCAGCCCCTGCGGCGGCTCGTCGTCGTCCTTCGACGGCGGCCGGAGCTCGTCCATCGGGAACGACATGACATCGGTGGGCCCGGGCAGGTCCATCCACTGGATGTGCAACTGCTCCATGGCGTCGGCGTCCACGACGATCACCGAGAGCTCGGAGAGCGGGTGGATGCGCATCCGCGCGAGCGCGTAGCGGGCGATGTCGAGGATCGCCTGCTCGTCGACCTCGGTGCCGGACTCGTTGTTGACGTCGATCGACATGGTCGTGCTGGTCTACTTCCCCTTGGGAGCCTTGGCGCCGGTCCTGCCACGGCCGCCCTTGTGGGTGCCGTTCTCGGTGCCGTGCTCGCTGTCGTACAACTCGTACGCGTCGACGATACGGCCCACCAGCTTGTGCCGTACGACATCGAGGGACGACAGCCGGGAGAAGTGCACGTCGTCCACGCCCTCCAGGATCTCCTGCACCTGCCGCAGACCGCTCTTGGTGCCGTTCGGCAGGTCGACCTGCGTCACGTCACCGGTGATCACGATCTTCGAGTCGAAGCCCAGGCGGGTGAGGAACATCTTCATCTGCTCGGGGCTCGTGTTCTGGGCCTCGTCCAGGATGATGAAGGCGTCGTTGAGCGTGCGGCCGCGCATGTAGGCGAGCGGCGCGACCTCGATCGTCCCGGCCGCCATCAGACGGGGGATGGAGTCCGGGTCGAGCATGTCGTGCAGCGCGTCGTAGAGCGGGCGCAGGTAGGGGTCGATCTTCTCGTAGAGCGTGCCGGGCAGGAAGCCGAGCCGCTCCCCCGCCTCAACCGCGGGACGGGTGAGGATGATCCGGTTGACCTGCTTGGACTGCAGGGCCTGCACCGCCTTGGCCATGGCCAGGTAGGTCTTGCCGGTGCCGGCCGGGCCGATGCCGAAGACGATCGTGTGCTTGTCGATCGCGTCGACGTACCGCTTCTGGTTGAGCGTCTTGGGGCGGATGGTGCGCCCGCGCGAGGACAGGATGTTCTGAGTCAGCACCTCGGCCGGGGTCTCCGGGCCGTCGCTCGTCCCGTTGTCGCTCGCCTTGAGCATGGCGATCGAGCGTTCCACTGCGTCCTCCGTCATCGGCTGCCCGGTGCGGAGCACCAGCATCATCTCGTCGAACACGCGCGAAATGAGGGCGACGTCCGAGGGGTCGCCGACCGCGCTGATCTCATTGCCCCGGACATGGATGTCGGCTGCCGGGAACGCCTTCTCGATCACGCGCAGGAGGGAGTCGCCTGAGCCCAGCACGGTCACCATGGGGTGCTGAGCGGGGACTGTCAGCTGCGCTCTCGCCCGCTCCTGCGCGGGGGTGTGAGCTGTGGGTGTCTGAGTCATGGGCCGGCTCTGTAGGCCTGCGGTTCCTCCTCGTCACGGCCGCGTAGCTGAGGGCGGCCTCGCGCTTCCAGGGTACGACGGGCGGGTGACAAGGCCGTAGGGGTTTTGGCGAGGGCACACCGGCCCCGGGCCGGTGGCTCAGCGGGACCGGCCGAACCCGATGGTCGGCACGGCCCGCCGCAGCGGCCAGGGCCGGTCGAGCACCTCGGGCACCAGCCCGTCGAGGAACGCGAACCTGCGCAGCGCCATCGGTTCCTGGCCGGGCGCCGACTGCACCCTGCGCCACCACGCCCCGATCTCCGACCACCCCGGCGCCGACAGCGATCCGCCGAACTCCTGGACGGACAGCGCCGCGGTGAGCCCGGCGAAGGCGAGGCGGTCGGCGAGCGGCCAGCCGGCCAGCGTCCCGGTGACGAAACCGGCCACGAACACGTCACCCGCGCCGGTGGGGTCCAGCGCCTCCACCGCGATGGCGGGCACCTCGGCGCTCTCCCCCGTGCGCCGGTCGACCGCGTACGCGCCCTCCGACCCCAGGGTCACCACCGCCAGCGGCACATGGGCGGTCAGCGCGTGCGCGGCCGCCTTCGGGCAGTCGGCCCCCGTGTACCGCATCGCCTCCGCCGCGTTGGGCAGGAACGCCTCGCAGTGCCCCAGGTCGGTGAGCGCGGACAGGTCCCAGGCTCCCGTGTCGTCCCAGCCGACGTCGGCGAAGATGCGGGTGCCGGCGCGCGCGGCCTCGGCGATCCAGGAGGCGGGCCGGCCGGGAGTGAGCGAGGCGACGGCGGCACGCGCGCGGGGCGGGAAGTCGGGGGCGGTCTCCTCCGGCGGCGGCTCGTGCCCGTGCGACACCATCGTCCGCTCGCCCTCGTAGGCCATGGAGACGGTGACCGGCGAGTGCCAGCCGGGCACCGTGCGCGAGGGCCCGAGGTCGATGCCCTCGCCCTGGTGCAGCGCGTCCCAGCAGTACTCGCCGTAGTGGTCGTCGCCGAAGGCGGCGGCGAGGGACGTCCGCAGGCCGAGGCGGGCCAGCGCGGTGGCCATGTTGGCGACCCCGCCCGGGCTCGACCCCATGCCCCGGGCCCAGGACTCGGTGCCGCGCACGGGCGCCGAGTCCAGGCCGGTGAAGATGATGTCGAGGAAGACCGTGCCCGTGAGGTAGACGTCCCAGGGCGGGTCGGCGGGTGTGCGCAGCGCGGCCAGCGGGTCGACCTGGACCTGGCCGCGCGCGGTCCGCGTGAGGTGCTCCGGTTCCTCTCCGGCGCTCGGGTGGGACGGGGTCACGGTGCGCTCCCTGACGTGTGCGGATCTGGCCAGTGTGCACCACCGCCCGTCCGGCGCGGGTCCCCGCGCGCCGTCCCCGCGCACCTGGGCCGGTACTACCAGCGGGGCATGGCCGGGGTGCGCCACCCGGGGTCGGCCACCCGCATCGCCGCGGCGTCGTCGCGGTCGCGCAGGGTGCCGTCGTCCTCGGCCCACCGCCGGTGCAGCCGGGCCAGTTCGTCCCGGTCCAGCTCGACGCCGAGCCCGGGCGCGTCGGAGACGGCGACCCGGCCGCCGGTGAAGGCGATGCGCTCGGTGAGGACGTCCTCCGCCTGCCAGGGGTAGTGCGAGTCGCAGGCGTGGTGCAGGCCCGGCACGGTGGCCGCGACCTGGGTCATCGCGGCGAGGCTGATGCCGAGGTGGGTGTTGGAGTGCATGGAGAGACCGACGCCGAAGGCGGCGCAGATCGCGGCGAGGTGCCCGGTGTTGCGCAGTCCGCCCCAGTAGTGGTGGTCGCAGAGCAGCACCTGCACGGCGTCGCGGGTGAACGCCTCCCTGATCTCACCGAAGGTGGTCACGCACATGTTGGTGGCGAGGGGGACCTCCGTCGCGGCGGAGACCTCGGCCATCGCCGGGGTGCCCAGCGTGGGGTCCTCCAGGTACTCCAGGACGTCGTGGAGTTCCCCGGCCACCTTCAGGGCGGTCTCCACCGACCAGGCGCCGTTGGGGTCGAGCCGCAGCGGACGCCCGGGGAACGCCTCGGCGAGGGCGCGGACGGCGGCGATCTCCTCCTCGGGCGGGAAGACGCCGCCCTTGAGCTTGAAGGAGGTGAAGCCGTGGCGCTCGGTGAACCGCCGCGCCTGGGCGACCACTCCGGCCGGGTCGAGGGCGGCGCCCCAGTCGTCGGGCTCGGCGGCGACGCCGTCCGGGTGGCCGGCCCACTTGTAGAAGAGGTAGGCGCTGTACTCGACCGAGTCGCGCACCCTGCCGCCGAGCAGCGCGTGCACCGGCAGCCCGGACGCCTTGCCCTGGGCGTCCAGGCAGGCCACTTCGAAGGCCGAGAGCACGGACAGCCGCAGCTTGTCGGCGGTCTGCACGCCCCGCAGCCCGCCGGCGTCCACGGCGGCCCCGGTCCGGGACTCGTCGACGGCGAGGTCGAGGGCGAACAGCTCGTTCACGTCCGTGACCCGGCGTCCGGTGAGGTGCTCGGCCAGCGGGCGGGCCAGTTCCAGGTACTTGGTGTCGCCGTAGGTCTCACCGAGTCCGGTGGTCCCGTCGGCCGTCACGACCTCCACGATCAGCCGGGGGGTGTACGGCTGGTGGACGCCCTGGGTGTTGAGCAGGGGCGGGTCGGCGACCAGGATCGGGGTGAGCCGTACCTCGGCGACGGTCAGGTCTCGGGTCACAGTGGTGCTCCTACGAGGTCGAGTCCGGTGGTGAGCAGGGTCTTCAGCTCGGCGAGGTCGGCGGGCGAGGGGTCGGTGAGCGGGGCGCGGACGGGGCCGACACGCTCGCCGCGCAGCCGGGCGGCCGCCTTGACCAGGGAGACCGCGTACCCCGGTACCCGGTCGCGCAGTTCGACGAGGGGGACGTAGAAGGCGCGCAGCAGCTTGCCGGTGATGTCGTGGTCGCCGGCACGCAGCGCGTGGAAGAAGGCGCCGGCGATCTCGGGCGCGAAGGCGTGGACGGCCGAGGAGTAGGCGGGGACGCCGACGGTGGCGTAGGCGCGGGCCTGGATCTCGGCGGTGGCGGCGCCGTTGAAGAACAGGAAGTCCTCGGGGGCGGCGAGGGTGAGGCGCTGGAGGCGGTCGAGGTCGCTGTGGCCGTCCTTGAGGCCGATGACGTTCGGGACGCGCGCGATGCGCCGGACCGTGTCCGCGGTGTAGGCGACCTGGCCGCGCTGGTAGGCGACGAGCGGCAACCGGGTGCGGGCCGCGAGCTGTTCGAGCTGGGCGGCCAGGCCGTCCTGCGGGGCGGCGACGAGGTAGTGCGGCAGGACGAGCAGGGCGTCGGCGCCCGCCTCCTCCGCGATGCGCGCGAACCGGGCGGCCTGCGCCCAGCCGTACCCGGTCCCGGCCACCACCGGCACCCGGCCGGCCGCCTCCTCGACGGTGATGGCGACGACCTGCCGGTACTCGTCCTCGTCCAGGGAGAAGAACTCCCCGGTGCCGCAGGCCGGGAACACGCCGCCGGGCGCGGCGGCGAGCCGGGCGGCGACGTGGGCGCGGAAGCCGTCGGGGTCGAGGGAGCCGTCGTCGTGGAAGGCGGTGAGCGGGAAGGACAGCACGCCGCGCGCCATGCCCTCCCGCAGTCGCCGCGCCACGTCCTGCGGACTCGGGTCGCCAGCCACCTGACCATCTCCCCTTATGAATGTCGTCCATGTATGCGAACGCCTGATGCGAAAGAGGCTAGATACACGGACCCGCGGCCGTCAATGGAGGGCAACGGAAAAGAGCCCCGTCCCGCACAAGCGGGACGGGGCTCTGCTGGAGCGCCGGGCAGGCCTTGCACCTGCATCTCCCCACAGGAAGTGGGGCGTCTTTCCTTGGACCACCAACGCACGGTCCGGTACCGGGAGTTACCGGCGACCGCGACGTGATCAACCATAGCGCATCCCGCGGGGTGCGGGCCAACCGGCCCGCAGGGGCACTCACACCTACCCGCACTCGCATGAGGCAAACACAGGAGTGATCCAGATCACTCTGTCCGAGCTTCTTCCGGAACCGCGTGCTTGATACAACTTGCTCGCGCGTTCCCGTCCGTCGACGGCCGTCGCCCCTCCCCCTCCCGCCGGCTCCTTCCGAGCCGTCGCTCCCGCCTGCCCTGGGAACGCCCGTGTCCGCCCCCCGCTCCATGCCCTGGCCCCTCGTCGCCCTGTTCACGGCCGGGTACCTGGCCCCCTATCTGCTGCCCACCACCGTGGGCCGGCTGGACAGCGGACTCCCGCTCTCCGCCACCGAGGCCGGCGCCATCGGCAGTGCGCTGCTGCTGAGTTCGGCGGCGGCCGGCTTCCTGCTCGCCTCCCGGGTGGAGCGGATCGGCCCGCGCGCCCTCGCCCGGTTCGGCCTCACGCTCGCCGTCCTCGGCTACGGCGCGGCCGCGCTCACCGGGTTGGTGCCGGCCGTCGTGGCGGGCGCGGTCGTCGGCGGGTTCGGCTCCGGCACGGCCACGGCGGTCGCCGCCTGCGGCATCGCCGCGCAGCGGGACCCGCACCGGGTCACCACGTTCGGTCTGCTCGGGGTCTCCGCACTGGCCGGCGCCCTGTACCTGACGATCCCGCACCTCGGCCCGGGCCACGGGCAGCCGCTCGCCGCGCTCGCGCTCACCGCGGCCGCGGTGTGGCCGCTCACCGGCCGCCTGCCCGGCCGCACCGGCCAGGGCCGCACCCAGCCCACCGGGCGCGGGCGCCTCCCCCACCGGCGGGCCGGGCTGCTGCTGGCCGCGGTGATGCCGTGCTGGTCCCTGGCGCAGAACTCGCTGTGGGGCGTCAGCGGCCGCATCGGTCTCGGTCAGGCGCACCTCGGCGAGGTCACGGTCGGCGCGGTGTTCGCGGCCGCGCTCGGCGCCGGGCTGCTCGGGGTCGTGGGCGCCGGGGCGCTGGGGCCCCGGCTGGGCCGGGCGGTGCCGATCGGCGCGGGCACGGCGCTCATCGCGGGCTGCATCGCGGTCAGCGCGTCGGCGACCGGCCTGCCCTCCTTCGCGGCGGGCGAGATCTCCTGGAACCTGCTCTACCCGGTCGTGCTGTCGTACGTCATCGGGCTGGCCGCCTCCCTCGACCCGCGCGGCCGCTGGGCGGTGCTGGTCGGCTCGGCGGGGTCGCTGGGCACGGCGGCGGGCCCGCTGGCCGGGAGCGTGCTGGCCGCGTGGGCCGGGTTCCCGGCCATGGGCGCGATCCTGGCCTGCGGACTGCTCGCGGTGGCGGTGCCGATGACGGTGGTGGCGCTGCGCGCGGGCCGGCGGCCGCTGCCCGTGGTGGAGATCGTGGTGGAGACCCCCGCCGTGCCCGCCCGGCGGACGTACGACACCGCCTACCCGAACTCGTACGCCTCCACCTCGGCGAGGTAGCGGGCCCGCCGCTCCTCGTCGTCCTCCAGGAAGGAGGCGACGAAGGAGTTGCGGGCCAGCTCGCGCAGCCGCTCCTCGGAGAGGCCGAGCGCGGAGCGCACCGCGTCGAAGTTGTCGCCCGCGTAGCCGCCGAAGTAGGCCGGGTCGTCGGAGTTGACCGTGCACAGCAGGCCGGCGTCGAGCATGGCCGGCAGCGGGTGCGCGGAGAGGACGTCCACGGCGCGCAGCCGGACGTTGGACAGCGGGCACAGGGTCAGCGGGACGCGCTCCCGCACCAGCCGCTCGACCAGCGCCGGGTCCTCCATGCAGCGCAGGCCGTGGTCGACGCGCTCCACGCCGAGCACGTCCAGGGCCTCGGTGATGTACTCCGGCGGCCCCTCCTCGCCCGCGTGCGCCACCCGGCGCAGGCCGAGCGCGGCGGCCGCCTCGTACACCTCGCGGAACTTCACCGGCGGATGGCCGACCTCGGCCGAGTCCAGGCCGACCCCGGTGATCCGGTCCAGGTACGGCCGGGCCAGCCGAAGGGTTTCCAGCGCCGACTCGGCGGACTCGTCACGCAGGAAGCACATGATGAGCCTCGTGGAGACGCCGTGGGTCTCCTCGCTGCGGCCGAGCGCCCGCCAGAGCCCGTCCACGACGGTGCCCATGGCGACGCCCCGGGCGAGGTGGGCCTGCGGGTCGAAGAAGATCTCCGCGTGCCGCACGCCCTGCGCGGCGGCACGGGCGAGGTAGGCGTCGGCCAGGTCCTCGAAGTCCCGCTCGGTGCGCAGGACGGCCATCAGCTCGTAGTACAGGTTCAGGAAGGACTGGAGGTCCTCGAACCGGTACGCCCTGCTCAGGTCCTCGGTGTCGGCGTACGGCAGCTCGACGCCGTTGCGGGCGGCCAGCTCGAACGCCAGCTCGGGCTCCAGGGTGCCTTCGATGTGAAGGTGCAGTTCTGCTTTCGGGAGAGGCATCAGAGCATCGTACGGCGCTCCCACCTGCGACTTCATCCGGCGCGTCGGCGGCGCCTCAGCGGCGCTTGGGGAGCGGCACCCGCTGCAGGTCGTGCGCCACGGTCAGCTCGCCCTCGAACCCGGCGGCGCGTGCCTGCCGCTCGAACTCCCCGGGGTCGGAGTAGCGCTGGCTGAAGTGGGTGAGGACGAGGTGGCGCACGCCCGCGTCCCGGGCCACGCCGGCCGCCTGGCCCGCCGTCAGATGCCCGTGGTCGACGGCCAGTTCGATGTCCTCGTCGAGGAACGTGGACTCGATGACGAGCAGGTCGCAGCCCTCGGCGAGGGCGTGCACCCCGTCGCACAGCCGGGTGTCCATGACGAACGCGAACCGCTGCCCGTGCCGCGTCTCGCTGACGTCGTCCAGCGTCACGTCGCCGAGCCGGCCCTCGCGCTGGAGGCGGCCGACGTCCGGGCCCGAGATGCCGTGCGCGGCGAGCCGGTCGGGCAGCATGCGGCGGCCGTCGGGTTCGGTCAGCCGGTAGCCGTAGGACTCCACGGGGTGGGACAGCCTGCGGGCCTCCAGGGTGTACGCCGGGGTCACCGCGAGGTTGCCGTCCGCGGCGACCGGCGCCTCGGTGAGGCGGACGGTCTCCCGGTAGGCGGTCGCGTACCGCAGCCGGTCGAAGAAGCGCTGCCCGGAGAGCGGGTAGTGCGCGCTGATCTCGTGCGGCACCCGGTCGAGGTTGATCCGCTGGATGACGCCGGCGAGGCCGAGGGAGTGGTCGCCGTGGAAGTGCGTCACACAGATCCGGTGCAGGTCGTGGGCGGCGACCCCGGCGCGCAGCATCTGCCGCTGGGTGCCCTCGCCGGGGTCGAACAGGAGCCCCTCGCCGTCCCAGCGCAGCAGGTAGCCGTTGTGGTTGCGGTGCCGGGTCGGGACCTGGCTGGCGGTGCCGAGGACCACCAGTTCACGGACTGACATGGCGAGTCATCCGGGCGGCCATTGAAGGCCGCGGCCCCCGAGGACGTGCGCGTGGGCGTGCCAGACGGTCTGGCCCGCGCCGCTGCCGGTGTTGAAGACCACGCGGTAGCTGTCCAGCTTCTCCTCGTCGGCGACGGCCTGCGTCTCGGCGAGCACGTCGGCGGCGAGCTGCGGGGCGCCCGCGCCGAGCGCGGCCGCGTTCTCGTAGTGCGCCTTGGGGATCACCAGGACGTGGGTCGGCGCCTGGGGGTTTATGTCACGGAAGGCGACGGTGGTCTCGGTCTCGCGGACGATGGTCGCCGGGATGTGACCCGCGACGATCTTGCAGAACAGGCAGTCGTCCTGCGGCTCTCCCGCCATTCGCTGCGCTCGCTTTCGCCGGTGGTGATCAGTACGGGGGCATGGTAGTCGGTCGGGCGCCGGTCACCTCAGGACGGCAGGTCCGGCAGGTCCGGCGGGGTCTTGGCGGGCCGCTCCTGCAGTGCCTCCAGCGCGAGCGCGATCGCCGCGTCGAGCTGGGCGTCCCGGCCCGCCGCCCAGTCCTGCGGGCGCTGGACCACCTCCACGTCCGGGTCCACGCCGTGGTTCTCCACGCCCCAGCCGTAACCCTCCAGCCAGAAGGCGTACTTGGGCTGGGTGATCAGGGTGCCGTCGACCAGGCGGTAGCGGCTGTCGATGCCGATGACGCCGCCCCAGGTGCGGGTGCCGACGACCGGGCCGATGCCGAGGGCGCGGATCGCCGCGTTGACGATGTCGCCGTCGGACCCGGAGAACTCGTTGGCGACGGCGACGACGGGGCCGCGCGGCGCGTCCAGCGGATAGCTCTCGGCCCGCATGCCCCGGGGTACGTCCCAGCCGACGATCCGCCGGGCCAGCTTCTCCACGACGAGCTGGGAGGTGTGGCCGCCGCGGTTCTCCCGGACGTCGACGACGAGGCCCTCGCGGGCCACCTCGACGCGCAGGTCGCGGTGGATCTGGGCCCAGCCGGGCGCCTGCATGTCGGGCACGTGGAGGTAGCCGAGACGGCCGCCGGAGCGGGCGTGCACGTGGGCGCGGCGGTCGGCGACCCAGGCGTGGTAGCGCAGGGGTTCCTCGTCCGCGAGCGGGACGACGACCACGTGCCGGGGGTCGCCGCCGCCGGCGGGCGAGACGGTCAGCTCGACCGGTTTGCCGGCCGTGCCGGTCAGCAGCGGTCCCGGCCCCGTGACCGGGTCGACGGGCTGTCCGCCGACGGCGACGATGGCGTCCCCGGGGCGCACGGCGACACCGGGCGCGGCGAGCGGGGAGCGGGCGTCCGGGTCGGAGGTCTCGGTGGGCAGGACGCGGTCGACGCGCCAGCCGCCGTCCTCGTGCCGGGAGATGTCGGCGCCGAGCAGGCCCTGGCGGGGCCCGCGGCCGTGGCCGCCGCGCGGGGTGACGTAGGCGTGGGAGGTGCCGAGTTCGCCCTGCACCTCCCACAGCAGGTCCACCAGGTCGTCGTGGGTGGCGAGGCGGGCGAGGACGGGCCGGTAGCGGTCGAGCACGCCGTCCCAGTCGACGCCGGCCATGTCCGGGCGCCAGAAGTTGTCCCGCATGATGCGGCCGGTCTCGTCGAACATCTGCCGCCACTCGGCGGCGGGGTCGACCGTCTGCCGGACCCGGGTCAGGTCGACGGTGACGTTCGAGTCGCGGTCCTCGTCGTCGGAGGCCCGCCGGTCGGCGGGCACCACCCTGAGCCGGCCGTCGGCCCACAGCAGCACCCGCTTGCCGTCACCGCTGACCTCGAAGCGGTCCGCGTCGGCGGCGAGATGCTCCAGGCGCTGCTGGGCGAGGTCGTAGCGCTCCAGCTCGGTCTTGGGGTCGGGGGCGTCCGGGGTGGCCCGGGAGGCGCCGAGGACTCCGCGCACGGGATGGCGCAGCCAGAGCAGGCCGTCCCTGGCGGCGCGCAGGTTGGAGTAGCGGGCGGCCTCGACCGGGAACGGCACGATGCGGTCGGCCAGGCCGTCGAGGTCGACGCGGGTGACCGGGGTGCCCTCGCTGTCGGGGGTCTCGTCCTTGTCGGGGGTGCCGAAGGGCCGGCCGTGCCGCTGCGGACCGAACGGGGACGGCGTCGTCGCGGCGAGGGTGATCAGGTGCGGCCGGGCGCCCTCGACGAAGGCCAGGTCGAAGACGTGCTCGTCGTAGACCGGGTCGAAGGAGCGGCTGGAGAGGAAGGCGAGGTGCTTGCCGTCCAGGGTGAAGGCGGGCTGGTAGTCCTGGAAGCGCAGCGGGGTCGCCTCGGTGACCGACAGGTCGGTGGTGTTGGCGATGCGCAGCTGGCACAGCGGGCGCGGGCCGGGGTGCGACCAGGCGAGCCAGCCGGAGTCGGGTGAGAAGGCGAGGTCGCTGACGTCCCCGTGGTCGCTGCGGTCGACCTCGCGGACCTCGCCGCTGTCCCGCTCGACCAGCAGCAGCCGTCCGTCGTGCGCGGCCACGGCGGCCCGGCTGCCGTCGGGGGCCACGGCCAGCTCCAGGACGCGGCCGAGCTGTCCGGCGGCGATCCGGCGCGGGGTCGCGCCGGGGGTGGCGCCGGTGGCGGGCGCGAACTCCAGGGCGTCCTCGCCCTCGGCGTCGGTCACCCACACCGCCCACTCCTCGCCGTCGGCGCGGAAGGCGCGCGGGAGCCGGGCGCGCACGCCGGGCTGTGCGGCGAGGGCGCGGGCCGGGCCCGAGCGGTGGGTGACCCAGTGGACGGTGCCGCGCACGGCGACCGCGCTGCCGCGCGCGGTGTGGTCGGGGGTCGCGTGCCCGAACCAGCGGGAGGCGTTCAGCTGGAAGGGCCTGAGATCGACGCGCGGGCCGCCGAGCCGGATGTCCAGGCGGCGCGGTTCGGCGCCGTCGAGGTCGTCGAGCAGCCAGAGCTCGCCCGCGCTGGAGTAGACGACGCGGGTGCCGTCGGAGGCGGCGTGGCGGGCGTAGAAGCCGTCGAGGGGGGTGTGGCGCCGCAGGTCGGACCCGTCGGCGAGGGAGGAGTAGAGGGCTCCGGTGCCCTCGTGGTCGGAGAGGAACGCCACCCGGTCGCCGGCCCACAGCGGGTACTCGATGTTGCCGTCCAGGTCCTCGTGCAGCCGGACGAACTCGCCGGCGCCGCGGTCGATCCACAGCTTGCCCGCGGTGCCGCCCCGGTAGCGCTTCCACCAGGCGGCCTCGCGGCCCATCGGGGCGCTCAGCAGCACGGTGTGCGGCCCGTGGGCGATGTCGCCGACCGGACCGTGGGGCAGGGTGGCGGCCGGTCCGCCGTCCAGCGGGACGGCCCGCGCCCAGGTGCGGCGCAGGCTCGCCTGGCCGTGGGTGCTGAGTGCGAGGACCTCGCCGTCCGGGGTCCAGCCGCGCACCTGGGTCTTGAGGCTCCCCCAGTGGGTCAGCCGCCTGGAGGGCCCGCCGTCGACCGGGGCGACGTACACCTCGGGGGCGCCGTCCCGGGTCGAGGTCCAGGCGAGGGTGGTGCCGTCGGGCGAGATGCGGGGGTGGTTCACCGGCACGTTGTCGGCGCCGGCCCGCCAGGCCCGGCCGCCGTCCAGGGGGGCCAGCCAGACGTCGTCCTCGGCGGTGAAGGTCACCAAGTCGCCGTTCAGGTGCGGGAATCGGAGGTAGCCGGAGGGTCCTGCCGGAGCGCTCTGAGTCACCCCGTCACTCTACGCAGCGGCCGGTGCGTCCGCCCCCGGTTCGGATCACTTGCCCTCCACGGGCCAGCAGGTCGGGTCGCCCTTGCACCACAGGGTCCGGGTGACGGTGACCGTGACGGTGGGCTGCCCGCCGGTGGGGCGATAGGTGACGGGCGGCCGGTACGTCGGCCCGGTCGTGGCGTCGCAGTCGCCGAGCCCGCTGACCCGGAACACCTGCCGGCCGCCGACCCGGGCGGTCAGGTCCCCGCGCACGCAGGCGCCGTCGACGGCCCTGGTCACCCTGCCCGTGACGGTGATCTTCCGGCCGTCCTCGGTCTTCCCCTGGCAGTCGACGGAGACGACGGTGGTCTCGGTCGGCGAGGGGGACCTCCCCGGCGTGTAGCCGCCCTTGCCGTAGTTGCCGGTGCAGGTGAGCCAACTGATGTCCACGTGACGGCGCTTGAGTTCGTCGGTGGCGGTCTTGTCGGTGGTGTACGCCACCGCGGCCGAGCTGAGGTCACCCGGCTGACACGCCGTCACCACGCCCACCGTCACCATCGCGAGTCCCGCCACGGCCAGTGCGCGCGTGGCTCGTGGCCGCTGTCCGATTCGTCTCGAAGCCCCCATGCAGGGCAGCGTGCCACCGGTGCGGGCGGTGCGGAAGACCGCTTACGGCCACTCACCCGTTCGGGCGCGCGCCCGTGGGGCGGCCTTGGGGCGGCCGTGGCGTCCGGGCCGACGTAGGCTGACCCGATGGGCGGGAGAGGCAGACTCAGACGACTGGCCGGGCCGGACGGGGAGTCGTGGTGGTGGCGGGTCGGGCACCGGCACCGGGCCGACGGCGCCCCCTGCCAGGAGACGCTGGTGCTGTACCGGGACGGCCGGACCGACCGGCCCGCCGCCCGGCTCGTCTTCCGGGGCGGCCCGGGACGGGTGGCGGGCAGCGAGGCGTACAGCCACTCCGGGCTCGTGAGCGACGAGCACGGGAACACGGCCAATCTCCACCTGCCGTCCGTCGTACGGGCGTTCGTGGACGTGGTGCGGGCACGGGAGACGGCCGGCGGCGAGGCGCACTGCGGCGAGATGGACGGCTGGCCGCTGCTCCCGGCGGCCGTCAGGTACGCAGCAGCAGCCACTCCTGGAGCTCCACCATGTTCCCCTCCGGGTCCTTGAGGTGGGCCACCCGCATGCGGTCCGTCATGGGGGCGGGCCCGTGCAGGACGGTCGCGCCGCGGGAGCCGATCTCCTCGCAGTAGGCGTCCAGGTCGTCGACGCGCAGGACGACCAGGGAGCGGTGGCCCGTGGCGGCGCCGCCCAGTTCGGGAAGGACGCCGGCCATCATGGCGCGGTCCTGGAGCGCGATCCCGGCCGAGCCGGCGTGCGGGCTGAACTTCTCGTACGGGCCCTCGGCCGCTCCGGACTGCGGGGTGAGGCCGAGGACCTCGGCGTAGAACCGGTAGCAGGCCGGGAAGTCGGTGACGAGGAGCCGTATCTGGGCGAGTTCCATCGTGTCCCTCGGGGTCAGGACCAGCGGCCGGTGCGGCCCAGGAGCAGGGCCGCGGCGGCGGTGCCGGCGGTGGACGTGCGCAGGACGGAGGGGCCGAGCACGTAGGCGCGGGCACCCGCCTCCTCGAAGAGGGCCAACTCGTCGCGGGAGACTCCGCCTTCGGGCCCGACCACCAGCACGATCTCGCCCCGGTCGGGGAGTTCGGCGGTGGCCAGCGGCGCGCTGCCGTGCGCGAAGTCGGAGTGCAGCACGGCGGCGAAGTCGGCCCCGGCGAGGAGCGCGGCGACCTGCTTGGTGGTGGCCGCGTCCGCGATCTCGGGGAAGCGGACCCGGCGGGACTGCTTGCCGGCCTCCCGGGCGGTGGCCCGCCACTTGCCGAGGGCCTTCAGCCCGCGGTCGCCCCGCCACTGGGTGACGCAGCGGGCCGCCTGCCAGGGCACGACGGCGTCGACGCCGACCTCCGTCATGGTCTCGACGGCGACCTCACCGCGGTCTCCCTTGGGCAGGGCCTGCACGACGGTGATGCGCGGTGCGGGCTCCGGCTCCTCGGTGACGGCGCCCAGGCGGACGATCAGCCGGTCCTTGCCCTCGGTGCCGATCACCTCGCACACGGCGTGGCGTCCGGCGCCGTCCGTGAGGACGACCTCCTCGCCCGCCTCGAGGCGCTTGACCGAGACCGCGTGGCGGCCCTCGGGCCCGTCCAGGACGTAGCGGTGACCGTCCGCGTCGAAGTGCTCGACGACGAAGACCGGTGCCGTCATCGCCCCTCACCTCCCGCGCCGGCCGGGCCCGACAACGCTGTCCGGGCCGCGGTGAGTTCGGCCGTCAGCACCCGCACGAGTTCACCGGCGGGCAGCTCGCGGGCCATCCGGTGGCCCTGGCCGGCCCACAGCGCCATGCCCTGGGCGTCTCCCGCCTTGGCCGCGGCCTTGCGCAGCGGCGAGGTCAGGTGGTGGACCTCGGGGTACGCGGCGGGGGCGTACGGGCCGTGCTCGCGCAGGAAGCGGTTGACCAGGGCGCGCGCCGGGCGGCCGGAGAAGGCCCGGGTCAGCTCGGTACGCGTGAACAGCGGGTTGGTCAGCGCCTGCCTGTGCGGGGCGGGCGCGCCGGACTCGTGGGTGGCGACGAACGCGGTGCCGAGCTGGGCCGCGCTCGCGCCCGCGGCGAGGACGGCGGCGATCTGGGCGCCGCGCATGATGCCGCCGGCCGCGACGACCGGGATGCGCACGGTCTCGCGGACCTGCGCGAGAAGCGAGAGCAGCCCGATGCCGGAGCCGTCGTTCTCCGCGAGGTCCCGGTGGGTGCCCTGGTGGCCGCCGGCCTCGACACCCTGCGCGATCACCGCGTCCGCACCCGCCCGCTCGACGGCGAGGGCCTCCTCGGCGGTGGTGGCGGTGACCAGGGTGAGGGTGCCGGCCCGGCGCAGCGAGTCGAGGACGTCCCCGCCGGGCACACCGAAGTGGAAGGAGACCACCGGGACCGGGTTGTCGAGGAGGACGGCGAGCTTGGCGTCGTAGCCGTCGTCGCGTCCGCTGTCGGGGTCGCCCAGCTCGGTCTCGTACCAGGCGGCCTCGCCGGCCAGCTGGTGCGCGTAGACCTCCACCGCGCCCGACTCCGCGTACTCGGGCTGGGGCATGAAGAGGTTCACGCCGAACGGGCGGGACGTGAGCCCGCGCAGCTGCTTGATCTCCTGGTACATGCCGTCGGCGGTCTTGTACCCGGCGGCGAGGAAGCCGAGACCGCCCGCCTCGGACACGGCGGCCGCGAGCTGCGGGACGGAGACACCGCCCGCCATGGGGGCCTGCACGATCGGAAGTGGGAAGAGATCGGTCAGTGCGGAGGACATGAGCGCATGTTGTCACGTCCTTGAAACAAGTCCGAATCCGGGCGTCCGGCGGCATAGGCCAGTGGCACAGGGGGTCCGGGCGCCCCGTGCGCACCGCCGCCGACGGCGGTGCGGGCCGTGGACCGGGCGGCGGTCCGGACCGGGTCCGGACCGCCCTGCCGGCCGGCGTCAGCGCCCGTTGAAGGCGTCCTTCAGCCGTGAGAACAGGCCCTGCTGGCCCGGCTGGAACTGACCCTGGGGCCGCTCCTCGCCGCGCAGCTTCGACAGCTCGCGCAGCAGCCGCTCCTGCTCGGGGTCGAGCTTGGTCGGCGTGGTGACCTCGACGTGCACGATCAGGTCGCCCCGGCCGCCGCCGCGCAGGTGCGTGACGCCCCGGTTGTGCAGCGGGATCGACTGGCCGGACTGGGTGCCGGGCCGGATGTCGACCTCCTCCATCCCGTCCAGGGTCTCCAGCGGCACCTTGGTGCCGAGGGCCGCCGCGGTCATCGGGATGGTGACCGTGCAGTGCAGGTCGTCGCCGCGCCGCTGGAAGGTCGAGTGCGGCAGCTCGTGGATCTCGACGTAGAGGTCGCCGGCCGGACCGCCGCCGGGGCCGACCTCGCCCTCGCCGGCGAGCTGGATCCGGGTGCCGTTGTCGACACCGGCCGGGATCTTCACCGTCAGGGTGCGGCGGGAGCGGATCCGGCCGTCGCCCGCGCACTCCGGGCAGGGGGTCGGCACGACCGTGCCGAAGCCCTGGCACTGGGGGCAGGGGCGGGAGGTCATGACCTGGCCGAGGAAGGACCGGGTCACCTGGGAGACCTCGCCGCGGCCGCGGCACATGTCACAGGTCTGGGCGCTGGTGCCGGGCGCCGCGCCCTCGCCGTTGCAGGTGTTGCAGACGATCGCGGTGTCGACCTGGATGTCCTTGGTCGTCCCGAAGGCCGCCTCGTCCAGCTCGACCTCGATGCGGATCATCGCGTCCTGGCCGCGCCGGGTGCGTGAGCGCGGTCCGCGCTGCGACGCCGTGCCGAAGAACGCGTCCATGATGTCGGAGAAGTTGCCGAAGCCGCCGGCGCCGAAGCCGCCCGCGCCCGCGCCGCCCGCCTGGGAGAGCGGGTCGCCGCCGAGGTCGTAGACCTGCTTCTTCTGCGGGTCCGACAGCACCTCGTAGGCGGCGTTGATCTCCTTGAACCGCTCCTGGGTCTTCGGATCGGGGTTGACGTCCGGGTGCAGCTCGCGCGCGAGCCGACGGAACGCCTTCTTGATCTCATCCTGCGACGCGTCGCGGCGCACGCCGAGAACGGCGTAGTAGTCCGTGGCCACTTACGACTCCGCCAGGATCTGTCCGACGTACCGTGCCACTGCGCGTACCGCTCCCATCGTTCCCGGATAGTCCATGCGGGTCGGTCCGACCACGCCGAGCTTGGCAACCGCCTCGCCGCCCGAACCGTAGCCGACCGACACCACGGAGGTGGAGTTGAGTCCCTCATGGGCGTTCTCGTGCCCGATGCGCACCATCACGCCCGGATCCTTCGCCTCGCCCAGGAGCTTGAGGAGCACGACCTGCTCCTCAAGAGCCTCCAGGACGGGCCGGATCGTGAGGGGGAAGTCATGTCCGAAACGGGTGAGATTGGCGGTACCGCCGATCATCAACCGCTCCTCGTTCTCCTCCACCAGTGTCTCCAGCAGAGTGGAGAGCACGGTGGAGACCGTACCGCGATCCTCGGCCTCGAAGCCCTCGGGGAGGTCCTCGACCAGGCGCGGCACATCGCTGAACCGGCGGCCGGCGACCCGGCTGTTCAGCCGGGCCCTGAGGTCGGCCAGGGACGCGTCGCCGAACGGCGCCGGGCAGTCGACCATCCGCTGCTCGACCCGGCCGGTGTCCGTGATCAGCACGAGCATCACCCGCGCGGGCGCGAGTGAGAGCAGCTCCACGTGCCGGACGGTGGACCGGGTCAGGGACGGGTACTGCACGACGGCGACCTGCCGGGTGAGCTGCGCGAGCAGCCGCACCGTGCGGGCCACGACGTCGTCGAGGTCGACGGCGCCCTCGAGGAAGTTCTGGATGGCCCGGCGCTCGGGCCCGGTCATCGGCTTGACGCCCGCGAGCTTGTCCACGAACAGCCGGTAGCCCTTGTCGGTGGGGATGCGCCCGGCGCTGGTGTGCGGCTGAGCGATGTAGCCCTCGTCCTCCAGGGCCGCCATGTCGTTGCGCACCGTCGCCGGGGAGACGCCGAGGTTGTGCCGTTCGGTGAGCGCCTTGGAGCCCACCGGCTCCTCGGTGCCCACGTAGTCCTGGACGATGGCGCGCAGCACCTTGAGCCTGCGTTCACTCAGCATCCGCGCACACCTCCAGCATGTCGTCCCCTGGGACCTTCGAGTGGTCCATCTGGCACTCTGCGTGTCCGAGTGCCAGCGTTCCCCGGCCCAGTGTACGGCCGTGGGGTACTCACTGGGCAAGGTCGGTCCTGCCGTGCGGGGTCGTAGCGCTAGCGTCGCGGTATGACGGTGACTTGGGAAGAGCTGGGATGGGAGCGGCTGGCCGATGGGATCGGCAGGTGCCGGCTGCCCGGCTGGGACTGCACCGCGGGCCTGGTGATCGGGCACGGCACGGCGCTGGTGGTGGACGCCGGGTCGAGCCTGGCCGAGGGCGCCCGGCTGCGGGAGTGCGCCGAGCGGCTGGCGGGCCGGCGTGTGACCCATCTCGCGCTGACCCACCCCCATTTCGACCACGTCTTCGGCACGGCCGCGTTCGCCGGGGCCGACGTGTACGCGGCGGTGGGGGCGGAGGCGGTGTTCACCGGCGGGCGCGAGGAGCTGCGTCTGGACGCGGTCCGCCACGGCCTGCCGGCGGACGACGCGGAGGAGGCGGTGGACACGCTGGCGGCGGGCGCACCCCGGCATCCGGTCTCCGGCGAGCTGACGCTGGACCTCGGGGACGGCCGGCAGGCGCTGCTGGCCAACGTGGGGCCCGGGCACACCGCGCACGACCTGGCGGTGCTCGTCCCCGGCTCGCCCGAGGTGGTGTTCTGCGGCGACCTGGTCGAGGAGTCCGGCACACCGCAGGCGGGCCCGGACGCCGTGCCGTCGCGGTGGCCGGCCGCGCTCGACCGGCTGCTGGGGCTGGGCGGCGAGGACGCGCTGTACGTGCCCGGTCACGGTGCGGTGGTGGACGCCGGGTTCGTACGGCGGCAGCGCGACGAGCTGGCGGCGCGTTTCGGCGTGTCGTGAGCCTGGGGCGGCGGCTTCTCCTATCGTCACTCGAATGCGCCAGTACTCCGCCGACCTGACCCCGCCGTGGAAGAAGCCCAAGCCCGTCCCGGAGGTCGCGGCGGAGCCGGGTCTGGTGGTGGAGGAGGCCGGTACCGGGTTCTGCGGCGCAGTGATCCGCTGCGAGGCGGGCACGGTGACGCTGGAGGACCGCTTCGGCAAGCACCGGGTGTTCCCGCTGGAGCCGCGCGGCTTCCTGCTGGAGGGCCGGGCGGTCACCCTCGTACGGCCGGCCGCCGCTCCCCCGCGGCCCACCCGGACGGCGTCCGGTTCGGTGGCGGTCCCGGGGGCCCGGGCCCGCGTGGCCCGCGCCGGCCGCATCTACGTCGAGGGCCGGCACGACGCCGAGCTGGTCGAGCGGGTGTGGGGCGACGACCTGCGCATCGAGGGCGTGGTCGTGGAGTACCTGGAGGGCGTGGACGACCTGCCGGGAATCGTGGCGGAGTTCGCGCCGGGGCCCGACGCCCGGCTCGGCGTCCTGGTGGACCACCTGGTGCCGGGCACCAAGGAGTGGCGGATCGCCGAGGCCGTGACGAGCGAGCACGCGCTGGTGGTCGGCCACCCCTACATCGACGTCTGGGAGGCGGTGAAGCCGTCCTCCGTGGGCATCCCCGGCTGGCCCCGGGTGCCCCGCGGCCAGGACTGGAAGACGGGCGTGTGCCGGGCCCTGGGCTGGCCCGAGAACACGGGCGCGGCCTGGCAGCGCATCCTGTCCGGCGTGCGCTCCTACAAGGACCTGGAGCCGGAACTCCTGGGCCGCGTGGAGGAGCTGATCGACTTCGTCACGGCCGGCGGTGGGGCTTGACGCCCTTGTAGGTGCCGAAGCCGGTGGTGTCGAGTTCCACGCCGAGGGGCTCCAGCGGCAGCGGCGCACCGAACTTGACGATCCGCTGCGCCTGGTAGTCGGCGTCGTCTCCCCCACCGGTGGGCTCGGTGAGCAGGACGCAGTGCGCCACGATCGGGTCGACGATCAGACAGGCGGGTACCTGGCCGGCGGCGTAGATGGAGCGCTTGACACCGTAGTCGCGGTCGACGCTGGTCCTGGACACCACCTCGACCACCATCGTGACCAGCTGGGACGGCACCAGACGCCCGGAGTCCGGGACCGCCGCGCGCTCCAGCACCACCAGGTCCGGCACCGGCTCGCTGGCCTCGCCGGCGATGTCCACGTCGGTCGTCTGGAGCCGCTCCCACCGTGCGGGCGGGATCTGGTCCTGCACGTTCGTCACGATCCGGTTGTGGACCAGATCGGGAGCGGCCATCATCACGATTTCCCCCCGCAGAAGCTCGACCTTGACGCCCTCGGGAGGCTCGAACTCCTCGAAGAACCTGGCCATCCCACGCTCATCCACAGCGGTCATCTCCGTGGCCCTCCACATCCGCCGCGTACTTTTGACGGCAGCCCAGGAACCAGGTTAGGGATCGAACCGGTGTCTCGCCGCGATTCACCCGCCGGAGTGATCAGCCGCGGTCGGTCGTGTTCAGTCCACCAGGTCCCGCACCACCGCGTCCGCCAGCAGGCGGCCGCGCAGGGTCAGGGCGGCGCGGCCCTCGGTGTAGGGGGTCTGCTGGAGGAGGCCGTCGGTCAGGGCGCGGCGGGCGGCCTCGCGGCCGGCCTCCTTGAGCAGGGAGAGCGGGACGCCCTCGCTCAGCCGCAGTTCCAGCAGGATCCGCTCGACCCGGCGGTCCTCGTCGGAGAGCAGTTCGCGGCCCGCGCCCGGGGAGCGGCCCGAGGCCAGGGCAGCCGCGTAGGCGCCCGGGTGCTTGACGTTCCACCAGCGCACGCCGCCCACGTGCGAGTGGGCCCCGGGGCCCGCGCCCCACCAGTCCGCGCCCCGCCAGTACAGCTCGTTGTGCAGGCAGCGCCCGGCCTCGGAGGTGGCCCAGTTGGAGACCTCGTACCAGTCGAAGCCCGCCGCCGACAGGGTCTCCTCGGCGATCAGGTAGCGGTCGGCGTGCACGTCGTCGTCCGTCATCGGGACCTCGCCCCGGCGGATGCGGCGGGCCAGCCGGGTGCCCTCCTCGACGATGAGGGCGTAGGCGCTGACGTGGTCCGGTCCCGCGCCGATGGCCGCGTCCAGGGACGCCCGCCAGTCGTCGTCGGACTCGCCGGGGGTGCCGTAGATCAGGTCGAGGTTGACGTGCTCGAAGCCCGCCGCCCGCGCCTCCGCCACGCACGCCTCGGGGCGGCCGGGGGTGTGGGTGCGGTCCAGGACGCTCAGCACGTGCCGCCGGGCGCTCTGCATGCCGAAGGAGATCCGGTTGAAGCCGCCCTCCCGCAGCGTGGCGAGGTAGGCCGGGTCCACCGACTCCGGGTTCGCCTCCGTGGTGATCTCGGCGTCCGGCGCCAGGCCGAACTCGTCGCGCACGGCGGCCAGCATCCGGACGAGGTCGTCGGCGGCCAGCAGCGTCGGCGTGCCGCCGCCGACGAAGACCGTGCGGATCTCGCGCGGGTCGTCGCCGAGCACCTTGCGGGCGAGCCGGACCTCGTCGGTCAGGGTGTCCGCGTAGTTGTCCCGGGAGGCCAGCACCCCGCCCGTGCCGCGCAGCTCGGACGCGGTGTACGTGTTGAAGTCGCAGTAGCCGCAGCGGGTGGCGCAGTACGGGACGTGCAGGTAGAAGCCGAGGGGGCGCTCGGCGGCCCCGGCGAGCGCGGCGGCGGGCAGCGCGCCGTCGGCGGGGACGGGCTCGCCGTCGGGAAGTGCGGAAGGCATGTCCCCCATTGTCCCGTACGGCGGCGGTCACCCGGCCTGGAGCACCAGCAGGGCCAGATCGTCCTCGGGCAGGCCGCCGCCGAACTCGTGCACCAGGCGGCGGATCCTTTCCGCGATCAGCTCGGCGCTCAGCCCCGCGCAGCCGGACAGGGCCCGCGCCAGCCCGTCGCCGTCGTCGAACTGGCGGGAGCCGGAGCGGCGCTCGGTGACGCCGTCGGTGACGCACAGCAGGCTGTCGCCGGGCCCGAGCTCGACGGTCTCGCTGGTGTACGTCTCGTCCTCCACCACGCCGAGCAGGGTCTGCGGGCGGGCGGCCGTGCACACCTCGCCGTCGGGGCGCAGGAGCAGCGGCAGCGGGTGTCCGGCGGAGGCGAGCGTGCAGCGGACCCCTCCGTCGTGCGGGGTCAGCTCGCCGTAGAGGAGCGACAGGAAGCGGGTCTGCGGGCCGTCCCCGGCGACCAGGGGACGGGCGCCGGCGGCGACGAGCGCGCGGGCGGCCGCGTCGGCGGCCTCGGTGGCGTCGTCCAGCAGGAGCTGGTTGAGCCGGTCGAGGACGTCGGCGACCCGGTAGCCCTCGCGGGCCAGCAGCCGCAGCCAGGGGCGGGCGAGGCCGATCACGACCGCAGCCTCGGGGCCCTTCCCCTGCACGTCGCCCACCGCGAAGCACCAGCGGCCGTCGCCCGCTGGGAACAGGTCGTAGAAGTCGCCGCTCGGGCCGCCCTGGTCGCGGGGCTCGTAGACGAGCGCGCTGCTCACCCCGGGGATCTCGGCGACCGCGCCGGGCAGCAGGCCGCGCTGCAGGACGGCGCTGATGGTGGCCTGCCGGGCGTACTGGCGGGCCGCTCCGATGGCGAGGGCCACCCGGCGCCCGAGGTCCTCCACCAGGCCGGTGACCTCGTCCGGGAAGCGCTCGAGGGCACAGCGCCCGATCACCAGCGTGCCCAGCGGGCGGCCGCCCGCGATGAGCCGGTAGGAGAGCGCCGTGCCGTGGGCGCCCCGCGGGCCGAGCGCCTCGCCGGGCCACGGGTAGGGCTCGGGACCGGACCTGAGGCCCTCCCGGGGGCACGGCGGTTCCTTCTCCAGGGCGCGGGCCAGTTCCTCGGCGCGGTCCTCGCTGGCGTGCCAGACCCGGGCGGGCGCGTTGCCATCGCCGCCGCGCACGGTCGCCTCGTCCTCCAGCCACACCGCGCACCAGTCGGCCAGCCGGGGCACGATGAGCTGGCCGGTGAGGGCCGTGACCAGGCTCTCGTCCAGCTGCCCGGCCAGCAGGTCGGATGCCTCGGCGAGGAAGGTCAGCGCGCCCCGGCCCAGCCAGTCCCGGCCGTCCGCGGTGCCGTACGGGCGGGGGGCGAGAGCCTCGGCGGTCTCCAGGGCGGGCGCGGCGGCCGGCGGGCGGGGGCGCGCCCGGCCGCCGGCGGGCAGCCGGGCCCACACCGTCTTGGCGTCGGTGCGGTAGGTGACGCCCCAGGACTCGGCGAGTGCGGCGACCAGGCGCAGCCCGCGCCCGTGCCCGGACGCCTCGGACGGCGGCTCGCCGACGGGGTCGCGCGGGGCGCGGGCCGGGTGCTGGTCGTCGACCTCCACGACGAACGCGCCGGTCTCCTCCAGGCGCCAGTCGACCACCACCTCGGTGCCCGCGTGCAGGACGGCGTTGGTGACGAGTTCGCTGACGACGGCCATGGCGTCCTCGGCCAGCCGGGCGGCGGACGCGGGCTCGGTCAGGCCCTGGTCGGCCCACTCGGCGAACGCGGCGCGCAGCAGGGCACGGGCGGAGCCGGGCGCGAGGGGGCTGCCGGGCAGGGTGGCGCGCCCCCGGGCGCGCGCGCACGCGCCGGGGTGCGCGGGCGCGTCACAGGCCCGGGAGCCGGTCTCCCGCTGCGTCGGTATCGCAGCCATGTCCATGCGGCCAGGGTGACAGAAAGACCCGGGTCCTAAGCGGTGAGTTACCGAAGTGGACAGCCGCCCGTGAGAACTGTGCTAGGGAGATGCCCGAAGGCGGTCGGAAATCGAGCCTTTCCCTCTGTTTCGGGCGTGCGCCGGTCCCGGAGGGCCGGACGCCCTCCGGGACCGGGCGGCCGGCTCAGGCCTCCCGCGTGCCCGCGTACATCTCGTCGATCAGGCCCTTGTACTCCCGCTCGACCACCGGCCGCTTCAGCTTCAGGCTCGGCGTGATCTCGCCGTGCTCCACGTCCAGGTCGCGCGGCAGCAGCCGGAACTTCTTGATGGTCTGCCAGCGCTGCAGGCCCTCGTTGAGCTCCTTGACGTACCCGTCGACCATCTCGACGGTCTGCGGCGCGGCGACGACCTCGGCGTAGGACCTGCCCTCGAGGCCGTTGTCCTTGGCCCACTGCAGGATGGAGGGCTCGTCGAGCGCGATGAGGGCGGTGCAGTAGTTCCGGTCGGCGCCGTGCACCAGGATGTTGGAGACGTAGGGGCACACCGCCTTGAACTGGCCCTCGACCTCGGCGGGGGCGACGTACTTGCCGCCGGAGGTCTTGATGAGGTCCTTCTTGCGGTCGGTGATGCGCAGGTAGCCGTCGGGCGACAGCTCGCCGATGTCACCGGTGTGGAACCAGCCGTCCGACTCCAGCACCTCGGCGGTCTTCTCCGGCTGCTGGTGGTAGCCGTCCATGATGCCGGGGCCGCGCAGCAGGATCTCGCCGTCGTCGGCGATGCGGACCTCGGTGCCGGGCAGCGGCTTGCCGACCGTGCCGGTCCGGTACGCCTCGCCCGGGTTGACGAAGGAGGCCGCGGAGGACTCGGTGAGGCCGTAGCCCTCCAGGATGTGGATGCCGGCGCCGGCGAAGAAGTAGCCGATCTCGGGCGCGAGCGCGGAGGCGCCGGAGACACAGGCGCGCAGCCGGCCGCCGAAGGCCTCGCGGAGCTTGGCGTAGACGAGGGCGTCGGCCACCTTGTGCTTGGCGGCGAGCCCGAACGGGGCCGTGGCGGTGCCGGTGCGGCGGAAGTTGTCCTGGGTGACCTTGGCGTACTCGCGGGCGACCTCGGCGGCCCACTGGAAGATCCGGTACTTGGCCGCGCCGCCCTCGCGGGCCTTGGCCGCGACGCCGTTGTAGACCTTCTCGAAGATCCGCGGCACGGCCGCCATGTACGTCGGCTGCACCACCGGCAGGTTCTCGATGATCTTGTCGACGCGGCCGTCGACGGCCGTGACGTGGCCGACCTCGATCTGGCCCGAGGTGAGCACCTTGCCGAAGACGTGCGCGAGCGGCAGCCACAGGTACTGCACGTCGTCCACGGTGACCAGGCCGGTCGCCGCGATGGCCTTCGCCATGTACGACCAGTTGTCGTGCGGGAGCCTGACGCCCTTGGGGCGGCCGGTGGTGCCGGAGGTGTAGATGAGGGTCGCGAGCTGGTCCCTGGTGATCGCGCCGACCCGCTCCTTGATCAGCTGCGGGTGCTTCTCCAGGTAGGCGGTGCCGCGCTGCTCCAGTTCGGTGAGCGTGGTCACCCAGTCGTCCGTCTCGACGCCGGCGGAGTCGATGACGACGACCTTGGTCAGGGCGGGCAGCTCGGCGCGCTTCTCCACCGCCTTGGCGGCCTGGGCCGCGTCCTCGGCGATCAGCACCCGGCTCTCGGAGTCGGCGAGGATGAACGCCGACTCGTCGGCGTTGGTCTGCGGGTAGATGGTCGTGGTGGCGCCGCCCGCGCACATGATGCCGAGGTCGGCGAGGATCCACTCGACGCGGGTGGAGGACGCCAGCGCCACCCGCTGCTCCGGCCCGAGGCCCAGTTCGATGAGCCCGGCCGCGATCGCGTACACCCGCTGCGCCGCCTCGCCCCAGCTCAGCGACTTCCAGTCGTCGGGGCCCTGCCCGGTGGACGGCAAGGGGTAGCGGTAGGCCTCGGCGTCCGGTGTGGCCGCCACGCGCTCGAGGAAGAGGGCCGCGACGGACGGCGGACGGTTCTCGATCAAGGTCTGTGTGTCGCTCACGACATCCTCCGGGGCCCGCGACAGTGCGGCTGGCTCGGTGCGGCTGGGGTTGACTCACGGTGGGGTTCGCGCGCTTGTTTAACTCGCGAGTAACTACTGAGCAGGGGATCAGAGTAAGGCGCGACCGCCCGCTGCGTAAGGGGCATCGGCCTGTCACTTTCCACGCAGAGCGACGCTACGCACGCACAGGGGCCCGCCGCACTTTCGTACGACGAGCCCCCGGATGCCCGGAATGCGGACACGACCCGTTGTTACCCCTGGTTACTTCTTGCTCTTGGCCGACCCCGCGCTGTCATCGCTGGAGAGCACCGCGATGAAGGCCTCCTGCGGAACCTCCACGGAACCCACCATCTTCATCCGCTTCTTGCCTTCCTTCTGCTTCTCCAGCAGCTTCCGCTTACGGGAGATGTCACCGCCGTAGCACTTGGCGAGGACGTCCTTGCGGATGGCGCGGATGGTCTCACGGGCGATCACCCGGGAGCCGATGGCGGCCTGGACCGGCACCTCGAAGGCCTGCCGCGGGATGAGTTCCTTCAGCTTGGCCACGAGCCGCACACCGTAGGCGTACGCCTGGTCCTTGTGGGTGATCGCCGAGAAGGCGTCGACCTTGTCGCCGTGCAGCAGGATGTCGACCTTGACCAGGCTCGACGTCTGCTCGCCGGTGGGCTCGTAGTCCAGCGAGGCGTAGCCGCGGGTCTTGGACTTCAGCTGGTCGAAGAAGTCGAACACGATCTCCGCGAGCGGGAGGGTGTAGCGGATCTCGACCCGGTCCTCGGAGAGGTAGTCCATGCCGAGCAGGGTGCCGCGCCGGGTCTGGCACAGCTCCATGATCGAGCCGATGAACTCGGTCGGCGCCAGGATGGTGGCGCGCACGACCGGCTCGTACACCTCGTCGATCTTGCCCTCGGGGAACTCGCTGGGGTTGGTGACCGTGTGCTCGGTCCCGTCCTCCATGACCACGCGGTAGACCACGTTCGGCGCGGTCGCGATCAGGTCGAGGCCGAACTCGCGCTCCAGCCGCTCCCGGATCACGTCCAGGTGCAGCAGGCCGAGGAAGCCGACGCGGAAGCCGAAGCCCAGGGCCGCGGACGTCTCCGGCTCGTAGACCAGCGCGGCGTCGTTGAGCTGGAGCTTGTCGAGGGCCTCGCGCAGCTCCGGGTAGTCGGAGCCGTCCAGCGGGTACAGACCCGAGAAGACCATCGGCTTCGGGTCCTTGTAACCGCCGAGCGCCTCGGTGGCGCCCTTGGCCTGGCTGGTGACGGTGTCACCGACCTTCGACTGGCGGACGTCCTTCACGCCGGTGATGAGGTAGCCCACCTCACCGACCCCGAGCCCGTCGGCCGGCAGCATCTCGGGCGAGGTGACACCGATCTCCAGCAGCTCGTGCGTGGCGCCCGTCGACATCATGCGGATGCGCTCGCGCCTGTTGAGCTGGCCGTCGATGACACGCACGTACGTCACGACACCGCGGTAGGAGTCGTAGACCGAGTCGAAGATCATCGCGCGCGCGGGCGCGTCGGCGACGCCGACCGGCGGCGGGATCTCCTTGACGACCTTGTTCAGCAGCGCGTCGACGCCGAGACCGGTCTTCGCGGAGACCTTGAGCACGTCCTCCGGGTCACAGCCGACCAGGTTCGCCAGCTCCTCGGCGAACTTCTCCGGCTGCGCGGCCGGCAGGTCGATCTTGTTCAGCACGGGGATGATCGTGAGGTCGTTCTCCATCGCCAGGTAGAGGTTGGCGAGGGTCTGCGCCTCGATGCCCTGGGCGGCGTCGACGAGGAGGATGGTCCCCTCGCAGGCGGCCAGCGACCGCGAGACCTCGTAGGTGAAGTCGACGTGCCCCGGGGTGTCGATCATGTTGAGGATGTGGGCCGTGCCCTGGTCGGGGCCCTCGGTCGGGGCCCAGGGCAGACGCACCGCCTGGGACTTGATCGTGATGCCGCGCTCGCGCTCGATGTCCATACGGTCGAGGTACTGAGCACGCATCTGCCGCTGCTCGACCACACCGGTCAGCTGGAGCATCCGGTCGGCGAGCGTGGACTTGCCGTGGTCGATGTGCGCGATGATGCAGAAATTGCGGATCAGAGCCGGGTCGGTACGGCTCGGCTCGGGCACATGGTTAGGGGTCGCGGGCACGCAGGGTCCTGTCTCTTGAGGCGCCTTATGCCTCGGGTCGGATCGATACGTAGTCTCCATGGTCCCACGCGGCGGGACCGGGGACCGTTTTGGGCCGCTCGCAGGGCCACTGGTACTGTAGATGGCTGTGCCTCATGCCCTCTCGGCGCGAGGCACGTCAGAGAAATTTTGGATCACCGGTACGGGACCCGAGCGGCCCCGTTCCTGAACCTGAAAAGGCTCCTTCGTGGCGAACATCAAGTCCCAGATCAAGCGGATCAAGACCAACGAGAAGGCTCGGCAGCGCAACAAGGCCGTCAAGTCCTCCCTGAAGACCGCGATCCGCAAGGCCCGCGAGGCCGCTGCCGCGGGTGACGTCGAGAAGGCCACCGAGCTGCAGCGCGTTGCCGCGCGTGCGCTCGACAAGGCCGTCTCCAAGGGCGTCATCCACAAGAACCAGGCCGCCAACAAGAAGTCGGCGCTTGCTTCCAAGGTCGTCGCGCTCAAGGGCTGAGACCCTTACTGATCTGACCGCCGGAAGGACCCAGAGCGGGCCCTCTCTCATCCGCTCCCGACCGGCACCCCAGGATCCGCGCGCGGCCTGCGTTCGCCACGCGGGCGCGGATCCGGCAGCTTGATCCGAAGGCCCCGGCACCCTCCCTTCCCCAGGGCGGACACCGGGGCCTTCGGCATGCCCGCACCGGGGCTCAGGCCCAGAAGTCGTCGTTCTCGCCGAGGTCCGGTACGCACTCGTCGATGTCGGTGATCTTGTCCCCGACGATCCGCAGGACCAGGCAGCCGTCCTCGTGGTGACGCCTGCCCGCGCGCTCCGCGGTGATGTGGTGCAGCGCGACCGCGTGCCCCCGGCCGTCGACGAACACACCGCGCAGGTCCGCGCGGAAGCTGCCGCCGGTCTCCTGGAAGAGCCGCTCGTACATGCCGATGACCGCGTCCTGCCCCTTGAAGTCCCCGGACAGCGGGTGCCGGCCGGGGACATGGTGCGTGACGTCGGCCGTCATCAGCCCGCGCAGGGCGTCCATGTCGACGCGGAGGAAGGCGTCGTACCCCTTGCGGACGAGGGTCGCGTGCGGGTGTTCAGCCATGGCGATCGCCACCTTTCCACGCGTCGGCGAGGTGGGGCTGACAGCTCCGATTCTCCTCGCCGGCCCGCGCGCGGCGACTGGATCACCGCGCCGGGCGGTTCAGCCCCGGCCCCGGGACCGCGCGGCCCGCGCGATGGTCACGACCGCCTTCTCCAGGGCGTACTCGGGGTCGTCGCTCCCGCCCTTCACCCCGGCGTCGGCCTCCGCGACCGCCCGCAGGGCCACGGAAACCCCGTCCGGCGTCCAGCCGCGCATCTGCTGGCGGACCCGGTCGATCTTCCACGGCGGCATCCCCAGCTCACGGGCCAGGTCGGCGGGCCGGCCACCGCGCGCCGACGACAGCTTCCCGATCGCGCGCACCCCCTGGGCCAGCGCGCTGGTGATCATCACGGGGGCCACGCCGGTGGCCAGCGACCAGCGCAGCGCCTCCAGGGCCTCCGCCGTACGGCCCTCCACCGCCCGGTCGGCGACCGTGAAACTCGACGCCTCGGCCCGCCCGGTGTAGTACCTCCCGACGACCGCCTCGTCGATCGTCCCCTCGACGTCCGCCACCAGCTGGGACGCCGCCGAGGCCAGCTCCCGCAGATCACTGCCGATGGCGTCGCACAGCGCCTGGCACGCCTCCGGCGTCGCCGACCGCCCGAAGGACCGGAACTCGCCCCGCACGAACGCCAGCCGGTCCGCCGGCTTGGTCATCTTCGGGCAGGCCACCTCCCGCGCCCCGGCCTTGCGCGCGGCGTCCAGCAGCCCCTTGCCCTTCGCGCCGCCCGCGTGCAGCAGCACGAGCGTGATCTCCTCGGCGGGCGACCCGAGGTACGCCTTCACGTCCTTGACCGTGTCGGCCGACAGGTCCTGCGCGTTGCGCACCACCACGACCTTGCGCTCTGCGAACAGCGACGGGCTGGTCAGCTCGGCGAGCGTGCCGGGCTGCAACTGGTCCGGGGTCAGGTCCCGGACGTCCGTGTCGGCGTCGGCGGCTCTCGCGGCGGCCACCACCCCCTGCACGGCACGGTCGAGCAGCAGGTCCTCCTGGCCCACCGCCAGGGTGACGGGGGCGAGGAGGTCGTCGTCAGCGGTCTTCTTGGCCATCACGGACAGCATCCCACGCGGCACCGACAACGCGTCCGCGCCGCCGGATCACGGCTCCTCCCGCCAGCCGTCCCACTCCCCCGCGAAGGAGTCGAGCGCCGCCGCGTCGAGGCGCTCCTCCGCGTCCGTCAGCACGACCAGCCACTGGGCGTCCTCGGCGTCGTCCTCCCCGGCCAGCGCGTCCCGCACGATCCGCGGTTCCTCGTCGAGGCCGAACCGCCCCTCCAGTGCCCGTGCCGCCTCGTCCGCGGCCTCGCGGTCGGGCAGGACCAGCACATGTCTCACATCGCTCACGGGGTTCATTGTCCGGTACGCGCGGCAGGGGCCCGCCGCGCCCGCGCTCCCGTGCTCAGCGGGAGGTCCGGCCGAGCAGGTCGACGACCTCGCCGAGGAACCCCTCGTCGAGCATGGTGGAGACCGCCGTGTCGCCCTCGTCGCCGTAGCCCGCGTCGTGGCAGGCCACGCCGATCAGATGGCCGCCGTCCAGCGCGAAGGTGCCGAAGGACCACTCGCCGTGCGAGGCCGGGGTGCCCGTCGGGGTGAGCAGCGCGCGGTGGTCCGGGTCGAAGCCGAACTGGGTGAAGCCCATCCGCATGCCCTGCCCGAGCGCCTTGGTGTAGGCCTCCTTCAGGACCCAGGTGCGCAGGAGGTCGCGCTGCTGTTCCTCCTCGGGGAGGGCGGCCAGGCGGCGGCGCTCGGCCGGGGTGCACACATGGCGCTCGACCGCCGAGTACTGGATGCGGCGGTCGCCCCGCTCGGTGTCGACGCCGATCCGGCCGCGCCGGTTCAGGCCCACCACCAGCAGGTCGCCGGTGTGGCTGAGGCTCACCTCGATCTGGTCGCAACCCCGCAGGTACGGCCGCCCGCCCGCCTTGGACGCGAGTTCCACCGCGTCCGGCGGGGTCTGCAGGACGGCACCGGCCGTGTGCTTCAGCAGCAGCCGGGAGGCCGCGAAGCGGTCGCGGGCCTGCGGGTCGGTCAGGGCGTGCAGCCGCTGCCAGTCGCGGGCGCCGAGCACCGGGCGCAGCCGGGGGTCGGCCAGGGTGGCGGGCAGCCAGCCGCGCCACGACGCGTGGACGACGACGTGGCCGTGCCAGGCCATGGACTGCCTGACCCGGCTCCACGGGCCGTCCGGCCCGGGCATGTGCAGGGGCGCCGCCACTGCGGGACTGTTCACGGGGTACCTGCTTCCGCCAGGGGCGCGTCGTGAAGGTCGAGACCGCGGCCGGCGGCGAAGCGCGCCAGCAGTTCCTCCATCACGCGGTCGACGCAGTCCGCGGGGAGGGGCGGCAGGGTGAGGCCGAGCCGGCGGCCCAGCCGGTGCAGCGCCAGCACGAGCCAGGCCGGCTCGGCGAGGAAGCCCTCGGTGTGCCGTTCCCAGGTGGCGAGGGCGGCTCCGACGACGCAGAGCACCGCGTGGCGGTCGGCGCGTGCGGCCATGGCGGGGCCGGTGAGGGCCGCCCGGTCGCCCGGCTCCACGGCGCGGCAGTCGTCGCGCAGTTCCCGCAGGGCGTCCCGGAAGGCGGTGGCCATGGTGCGCAGGACCGAGCCGTACGGGCCCGGGGCGGTGTCCCCGGCGAGGCGGTCGGCGCCGGCGCCGAGCGCCGCGGCCAGGAAGTCGCCGCCGCCGGCCACCTGGAGGGCGGTGAGGTCGAGGGCGGGGACCCGGGCGCCGGGGGCGAAGAGGGCGTCGGCGGGCTCGGGTTCGACGCCCCAGGAGGTGCGGGCGAGCAGGGGCAGCTGGGGGACGACTACGGCCTGGCAGGAGGCGGTGCCGGCGTGACCGAGACCGGCGGCGGGCAGGTCGCGCAGCAGTTTGGAGAGCATGCCCTGGTCGGTGTCGCGGCTGTAGCCGCCGGCGCCGAGCACGGTGGCCAGCTCCTCGAGATCGTCGCGGAGCAGGTCGGGCACGAGGTACTTGAGTCCGGCCGCGGCCAGATGGGCGCTGTCCGGGAGCAGGGACAGGGCGCGCAGTACGGCGGTGGCGCAGCTGTCGCTCGCCAGGAGGTCCGCGAACACGCCCGCCAGGACGCCGCGCTGCCGTCGGCCGAGGGCGCCGGCGGCGAGGGCGGTGCGCAGCGCCGAGCGCAGCACGGTGTCCACGGAGGCGATCACCGCGCCGGTGATGAGGGTGCGGTTGAGCTGGAAGGTGCGCAGGGCGAGGCGTACGCCGGCGCCCTCCGCGCCGACCAGGGCGGTGCCGGGGACCCGGCAGTCCTCGAACTCGTATCCGGCGAAGCGGCAGCCGCGCATGCCGGTGGTGGGGCGGCGGCCGAGCAGTCCGAGCCCGTCGCCGCGCAGGGCGTGGGGGTCGAGGAGCAGCACCGAGTGGGCGGCCGGGCCGGGCGCGGGGTCGGTCCGGACGTAGGCGACGACCGCGCCCGCCCGGTCGGCGTTGACGACGACGTCCTTGCGGCCGCGCAGCAGGTAGCCGTCGCCGTCGGGCAGGGCGTCGACCTCGCCGCGGAGCATCGCGGTGCCGTGCGCGAGGGAGCGGTGCACGATCGCGGCCCGGCCGCCGGAGGCCAGCAGCCCTGCCACGTGGGCGCGTTGGGCCGGCGATCCGGCGGCGAAGACCGGGGCCGCCGCGAACAGCGAGGTGATGCCGTACCCGAAGCCGAGGGCCATGTCGCGGCGGAAGACGGGGCGCAGCATGTGGACGAGGCTCTCGGCGTCGTGCAGCCGGCCGCCGAGCGCGACCGGGACCAGCTCCGCGCCGAACCCCTCGTCGTCGAGCAACGCCTCCGCCTCCGGCAGGAGTTCGCAGGCGTCGTCGGCGGCGAGGAGGGCCCGGAAGCCGAGGGGGTTGGCGGGGTCGCCGGGGTCGCCGAACCGGCGTTCGAGGCGGGCGGCCCGGTGGCGGACGTCGTCCCGCTCACGGAGTTCCACGGTCACGGGCTGAGCCCTCCCTCCGCCGCGCGGGCGTACAGCGGCCTCAACTCGCCGCGCAGGTACAGGTCGCGCATCAGGGAGCGGCGGACCTTGCCGCTGGTCGTGCGGCGGACGGTGCCGGGGCGGACCAGGACCACCCGGCCGGGGTCGGCGCCGAACTCGCCGTGCAGCCGGCCCCGCACCCGGTCGGCCAGTTCGGCCAGCTGCCGGGTGCTCCAGCCGGTGCCGTGGACCTCCTGGATGGCCACGATCTCCTCCCGTTCGGCAGCAGCGGCGAGCACGACGGCCGAGCCGAACGGGGCTCCGGTGCGCGCCAGTTGGCGTTCGGCCTCCTGGGGGTGCAGGGTCCGGCCGTCGATCAGGAGGGCGTCCTTGATGCGGCCGGTGACGTACAGCTCGCCGTCGGACAGGGCACCGAGGTCGCCGGTGCGCAGGAAGCCGTGTTCGCCGCGGGCGGTGACCGCGGCGAAGGCGGCGGCGGTCTCCGTGGGGCGGCGCCAGTATCCGGCCGTGACCGCGGGGCCGCGGACCCAGATCTCCCCGACCGTTTCGTCCGTGAGGACCGCGGAGGTGTCCGGGTCGACGATGCGCACGGTGTCCGGGGCCGGGCGGCCGCAGCCGACGACCGTGCGCACCGCACGGCCCGGGACGGGAGGGGTGAGCGTGCCGTGGTCCAGTGCGGCGGCGCAGACGGTGGTGGTCCGCGCCGGGTCCGGGCCGCCGACGCTGACCAGCAGGGTCGCCTCGGCGAGGCCGTAGCCCGCGACCAGTGCGCCGGTGCGCAGGCCCGCGGCGGCGAAGCGGCGCGCGAAGGCGTCCTGGGTGACGGCCGAGACGGGCTCGGACGCGTTGACGGCGACGGCCAGCCGGCCGAGGTCGAGCTCCGCGAGGTCGGCGTCGGTGACGGCGGCCAGGCAGCGGGCGTACGCCGAGTCGGGGGCGGCGGTGACGGTGACGCCGTGCCGGGCGACCTCGCGCAGCCAGCGCAGCGGGTCGGCGGCGAACAGGCTCTGGGGCATGAGGACCGCGGTGGCGCCGAGCCAGAGGGGGTGCAGGAGCTGGCCGATGAGGCCCAGGTCGTGGTGGAGCGGCAGCCAGCCGCCGATGCGGGCGGTCCGGTCCGTGCGCAGGGCGTCCTTGAGCGCCCGCATGACGGCGAGCAGGTTGGCGTGCGTGACGCGGACGCCGCGCGGGGCGGCGGTGCTGCCGGAGGTGTACTGGATGAGGGCGGTGTCCCCGGGGCCGGGGGCGGCCGGCTCCCCGTCGCCGGCTGCGGCCGGCAGGTGGTCGACCGCGAGGCACACGACCGCGGAGCGTCCGGCGTCGGCGAGCCGGCGGGAGAACTCGGGGGCGTGCGCGGAGTGGGTGAGCAGCAGGGGCGCGTCGGTCTCCGCGGCGATGGCGGCGGTGCGTTCGGCGGCGGCCCGCGAGGCGTCCGGCGGAGGTACGGGGACCGCGACGGCCCCCGCGTACAGGCAGCCGAGCAGGGCCGCCACCGTGTCCGGGCCGCTGTCGGTGGCGACCAGGACCGGGACGCCGGCGGCCCGGCGCCCGCGCAGCGCGGCGGCCACGGTGCGGGCCCGGGCGTCCAGTTCGCGGTAGTCGAGGGCGGTGGCCCGGCCGGTCTCGTCCAGGCAGAGCAGAGCGGTGTCCCCGGCGCTCGCGGAGAACCGCTCCGCCAGTGCGCGTGTGAAGCTCGTCGCCGCTGTCATACCCTGCTCCCCCTGCGCCGGTGCGAATGCCTGTCCACTCCTACTCTGCGTGCCGGTCCTTGACGAACACTTGACGATCGATCGCGCTGGTCGGTCCCGGTCCGGTCATCGGCGGAACCGCGGCGCCCCGTCGAGCAGATCGTGCAGGAGGTTCATCTCCTGCTCACTGAGCGGGAGGTCGGGGCGCAGTCGTTCCGGATGGCCGGGCGGCGGGCCGTCGGCGTCGACGGCGACCATCAGCCGGAAGCCGTCGTCGAGGCCGCGGAGCCGGGCCCCGGTGCTGTCGGCCGCCGCGAGGTACAGATCGACGCCGCCGTGGACCATGAGGGCGTGTCCCACCGGTCGCAGCCAGCGGCCGAGCCGGCGGCGCCAGTGGCCGGGACGCTTCCATCGGGCCATGTCAGAGCACACCTTTCAAGCCGCGGTATCCGTTCATCTCGGTCGCCTCTCCCTTCACCTCCGGCCGGTCGGCGGCCGGGGTGGCAGGGAGGATGGGAGGACAGGCCGGAGAAGTGCCGGAGAACCACTGGAACTTCGGTGGAGAGGTCGCGAAAGGGCGTGTCGCGACGCAACTGATTTTGGCCATCCTTATCGATCGGTGGGTGCGGCATACTTGGCCGAGTCTGATTCAACTGAGACACGGGGGGCATGAGTGGTACGCGTTCTCATAGCCGAGGACATGCACATGCTGCGCAAGGCGCTGGTCTCACTGATCCAGCTGGAAGCGGGACTGGAGATCGTGGCGGAGCTGTCGTCCGGCTCCGACATCGTGCCGACCGCCCTCGCGCTGCGACCGGACGTCGCCGTTCTCGACATCGACCTTCCCGGCACCGACGGCATCACCGCCGCGGCCGCGCTGCACGAATCCGTGCCGGAGTGCCGCACCCTGATCCTCACCAGCCTGGGCAGACCCGGGAACCTGCGGCGGGCCCTGGCGGCCCACGTCTCCGGCTTCCTGCCGAAGGACTCCGACCCCGACGCGCTGTGCGACGCGATCCGCAAGGTCGCCGCGGGCGAGCGGGTCATCGACCCCCAACTGGCCCTCGCCACGCTGGACTCCGGGCCGTCCCCGCTCACCGTGCGGGAGCAGGAGGTCCTGCAACTCGCGGCGGAGGGTCACGAGCCGTCCCACATCGCCTCGCGGCTCCACCTGTCCTCCGGGACCGTGCGCAACTACCTGACCTCGGCCGTCAGCAAACTCAACGCCCGCAACCGGGTGGACGCGATCCGCATCGCCCGCGAGGCGGGCTGGCTGCGGGCGCTCTAGGGGCGCCGGACCGGGCCGGCGCCCCGGTGCGCGGCTAAGCCGCCGGCACGAGCTCGACCTCCGCCGCCAGTTCGAACCAGCCGTCCGTACGCGGTCCCGCCGAGAGGGAGCCGCCGACCGCCGTCACGCGGGTCGACAGGTTCCCGATGCCGCTCCCGCCGCCACGGGATTCCAGCACGGGCTCTCCGGAGCCGTCCACCCCGTCGTTGACCAGCGAGAGCCGTACCGCCCCCGCCACGCGCTCGGCGGTGATCAGGCACCGCTTGGCCTGGCTGTGCCGCAGGACGTTGGTCATCCCCTCCCGCAGCAGGGTCGCGAGGACGGTGTCGACGTCGCCGGGCAGCTCGCCGCAGTCGAGCCGGACCTGTGCCCGGATGCCCACGCCGGCCAGCATGGTCACCGCGCTCTCCGCCTCCGCGCTCAGGCTCATCCGGTGGGTGCCGCCCGCCACGGTCCGTACGTCGGCCAGCGCCTGCCGGACGATCTGGAGCACCTCGGTGAGTTCCCCCTGGGCCTGCACCGGCTTGTCCTCGGCCAGCCTGCGGACCAGTTCGCACTTGAGGGTGATCGCGGAGAGGCTGAACCCGAGCAGGTCGTGCAGGTCACGGGCGAAGCGGAGGCGTTCGGTGATCACGGCGAGCCGGGCGATCTCGGCGCGCGACCAGTGCAGTTCGAAGGCGAGCTGGGCCATGCGGGACAGGCCGAAGACGACCAGTGCGCAGATCACGTCGTAGGCGGACAGGTAGATGATGTCCTGGGTGGCGTTGCCGACGAGGTAGAGCGCGAGCGTGCTGCTCGCGACGACGCCGGCGGCCACCGGCCAGGCGGCGGCAGCGGGCAGCACGAGGAGGGCGGAGCCCGCGACGAAGCCGGGCAGTCCCAGCCACTCGATCCCGAACAGCAGGAACGGGACGAACTGGAACGCCGCCTGCAGTGCGAGCGCCGCGTACCGCGGCCATCCGGCCCACCTCGCCGACCACGGCAGGCGCCAGTGGAACGACTGGGCGACCTGGAGGGCGCAGGCGCCCACGAGCCAGGCCGCGGTCGCGGCCGTCCGTCCGGGGCCCGGTTCGAAGGAGAGGGCGAGGACCGCCGAGGCCACGAAGTAGCCGAGGAGGACGGCGGAGGTGATCGCCGTGGCCGCCGTCGGCACCATGTCCGGGTACACGCACTCGTACGTCTGCGCCTCGTCGTCGCCGGACGCGGCGCGCCGGGCGGGACGGGAGTCGGCGGGCTCGGGCGGGGCCGGCTCGCTCAGCGGCACCGCGGCCTCGATGCGGAACCAGCCGTCGGCGTCCGGTGCGTGACGGAGCGAACCGCCGAGCGCGCGGATCCGCCGTTCCAGGACGGCGAGCCCCCCGTCGGCGACCGAGTGCACGACCCGGGACGCGCGTCCGACGCCGTCGTTGACGACGCTCAGGCGCGCGGTGGCGTCATGGGCCTCGGCCCTGATCACACAGTGCTCGGCCTTGCTGTGCCGGAGCATGTTCGTCAGGCCCTCGCGCAGCACCGCCGCGAGCGCGGTGTCCACCGGACCCGGCAACTGCCCGCAGTCGTAGCCCACGTCGGCCCTGATCCCGGCCGCGGCCAGCATCGACACGGCCGCGTCCGCCTCACCGGAGAGCGACATCTCCCGGTACCCCCTGCTCACCGACCGCACGTCGGCCAGCGCCTTGCGGGAGGTGCGCAGCACCCCGGTCAGTTCGTCCCGCGCCAGCGCCGGGGCGTCCGCCAGCAGACGGTAGGCCAGTTCGCACTTCAGGGAGACCGCCGAGAGGCTGTAGCCGAGCACGTCGTGCAGGTCCCGTGCGAAACGCAGCCGTTCGCCGTCGACGGCGAGCCGGGCGAGTTCGGCGCGGGAGCGGTGCAGATGGGCGATCATGCCCGACATCCGCGACAGGCCGATCACGATCAGCGGGATCAGCACGGCCTCCGTCGTGTTGTACGCGATCGTGGCCCAGCCGCCGGCGAAGTGCAGGAAGACCGCGATGTCCCCGACGGCGCAGAGGCAGAACAGGGGCCAGCCGATCGCGGCCGGGAACACGAGTACCGCCGAGGCCGTCAGAAACTCCGTCATACCGCCCCACGCCTCGCCGAACCGTGTGATCGGCAGATAGGCGAGCAGGCCCTGCAGCACCCAGGTCACGGCCCGGTAGCGGGGCGCGACGGGGAACAACCTGGGGAAGGAGTGCCCCAGTTGCAGCAGGAGGATGGCCGCGAAGCCGAACAGGGCGGCGCCGAGCTGCCACGTGGGCGGGTGTTCGGCCCAGACGTACGAGCCGTCGATGACGAAGAATCCGACGAGAACGACCGCGGTGACGACTACCGCCTTACGCGGCGGTAGTTCTTGACTGCCGGCCGGCGCGGATGGTCCGTCCGCGCGGCCGACTTCGAGTATTCCCAAAATTCCCCCATGGTCCACAGTGCTTGGTCACAGCACAGTCCCGATCCGGAATCATAAAGAATCTTCTTTTCCGTTCAGTAGCCCCTGAGCGAACCCCGGCGATCCGCCGCCGGGCGCGACGCGTTCGGCGAGCAGTCCGGCGGCGGCCGCGTAACAGCGTGCGGCGCGGGCGACGGCCGGCGGGGGATGTGCCGGGGTGCCGTCGCGACGGCCGCTCAGCCAGTGGAGGAGGCGTTCGGCCTCGGGACCGTGCAGTTCGAGGCGGTGGTGCAGGCGCGGCGAGTGCAGGACCGTGGTGCGTCCCTCGCGCCGGACCAGGACGTCGTCCCGCAGCCGCGCCCGGCCGCCCGGCTCCGCGGACGTCGGGCGGAAGCCGGCCCGGGGCGCGACGGGCAGCACGCTCAGGCACACGGTGGCACCGACCGCCAGGTGCCGGACCACCACGTCCTGGTGCGCGTCGAGGACGGTGAGCAGCTCCCGGGACGCGTCGTCCCAGTGCTCCTCGGGGACGTCGTAGCCGGGGAATCCGGGGACCACGTTGGCGAGGGAGACCGGACCGAGCAGCATCCGGCGCAGCGCCTCGCGGACAGAGCGCGCGGGCCGCGGGACGGTACGCCGGCCCCACGGCGTGCGCAGCAGCACGTCGTCGCCGTCGAACCCGACCGTGACGTCCTCGCGCAGCGACCACAGCTCCGAGAGTTCGGGGGCCGCGAGCCGGTCGATGCGCATGGGGGTCCTTCCGGGTGTACGGGGGGTGAGGCCGGGCGGTGGGCTACAGGAACAGCGGTACGGGGTTGAGGTCCTCGTACCTGGTGGGTTCGGCGCGTCTGCCCAGCGCCACCGGCACGTCGAAGAGACGGCCCGGGGCGAACCGGGCCCAATGCGGGCGCAGGCCGGGCACGACCACCCGGACCACGGGGAGGCCCACGTCGGGACGGGTCTGGTCCAGCACGAGCAGCTCCATCCCGTGCTCCCGCAGGAGGGCCACGGCGGCCTCGACGTCCTCGCGCAGATCGTCGCGCGGGGTGTACGCGTGCGTGCCGGGCCCGGTGGGGGACGAGCCGTCCGGCAGCAGGTACGGGTGGGCGGCCGTGGTGGCGGTCCGCAGCCAGTGGGCGACCTCGGCGTCCCGGGTGACGGCCATGCCCTCGGGGGTGTCCTCGAGGACGTGCGGCATCATCTGGTTCAGCTCGGTCAGGGCGCGCCGCAGGGCGACGCGCGGATCGAGGTGGGCGCCGAAGCCGAACATGATGTGCTCCGGTCCGCCGTCGGTGCGCCGGGAGACCGCGGCCATCACCGGGATGCCGAGGTCGGCCGTGATGTCGAGCACCCAGACCTCACGGCCCAGCGAGGCGTGCACGCGGCGGAGTTCGGTGATCCAGGGGTCGTCGAAGGCGTCCAGGTCCACCGCGGGGTGCCGGGTGCGGTTGTACCACCACAGGGCGAGGGCGTCGCGTTCGACGAGTTCCAGGAACCCCTGGAGCACGGCGTCCTCCAGGGTGCCCCCCGCCGCCGTGCCGTTGGAGGTGGCCAGACAGGTGAAGGCGTCCTGCGGCTGCGGCACCCCGTAGTAGAGCAGTGCCGTCGGCAGCAGTCTCTGGCGCCGTTCGGTCAGCGACCACATGGGTGTCCAGTCCGTCTCCCGGTCGTCGTCGAAGGGCTCGCACACATACTGGAACGGCCCGTGGGCCTCGTTCCACTCGGCGCGTCCGGCGTACTGCCTCGGGTCGTACAGCTGGACGGTGTCGGGGTGGACGGCGCGGTCCTGAAGCGCGCGGTAGCTGCCGCGTACCGTCGCCTCGCCGCCCTCCGCGTACCCGGAGTGCCGCTCCAGCGCCTCCGCCAGCGCGCTCACCCGGGCCTGGAGCGCGGTGGCCCCCTTGCCGCCCACGGCGGCGCGCAGCCCGCCGCGGATCGCCCCGATCCCCTGGCCGGCGACGGCCGGGTTGAGCCCGGCGCAGTAGGAGTTGAGGAACTCGGGACCGCACGGATAGCGGGTGATCTCGCGGACCAGCCCGGTGACCGGGTCCACCAGGTGCCCGTAGCGGTCCAGGAGCTGCCGCGGGCCGAGACTGCGGTGGCCGTTGCCGCCGGTGTCCGTCTTGAGCCGGGAGCGCAGCACCACGGGGGCCCGCACCTGGGCGGCGGCCATGCCCGGCTCGCCGCACGTCGCGCACTGCGGGCGCAGGCTCACCGGATGCCGCTCCCCGGCCAGCGTCAGGCTGTCGAGGGTGCGCAGCGCCTGCTGGCCGGCGTGCCGGTATCCGGCCAGCCACTTGGCGGCCTCCAGCGCGGCCAGGTGCAGCGCCGTCAGCCGGGACGCGGGCAGCGAGCAGGAGGGGCGCGGCACCGGGCCGGACCGGCCCAGCATCCGCTGGATGTGCGCCTCCACGGGGCGGGACCGCCACAGGCGTTCGGCCAGGCAGGACCAGCAGGGGCCGTCGCCGCCGCCGAGGAACGGGCCCAGCCACAGCTCGGTGCCCTCGGTCTTCACCGGCAGCCAGCGCCGGCCGGCCGCGCGGAACTCGGCGTCCACGGCGGCGAGCGCCGGGTCGAGGTAGTCGTCGCAGAGGACCACCGCGAGGGCGGCGTCCGCCTCGCGCCCGGGCTCGGCCGTCGCGAGGCCGACGGCCTCGAGGCAGGCGGACAGCTCGGCGGCGTCCACACCCCCCACCGCGAGCACCTGGACCGTCCCGTCCGTGCGGGCGGCCGCGGCGCGGTCGCCGTCCAGGCCGCCCGCCTCCCAGTAGGCCTCCTCGGCCGCCCGCTCCGGCTCCACGACGCGCTCGGCACGGTTGCACAGCAGTCCGGCGCCGCTCAGCCGGGACACCAGCCGGGCCGCCTGTCCGGCGGGCAGCGTGTCCGCGGCGTCGCGGGCGATCCGCTCCAGCGGCCGGGTGCCGTCCAGCAGGGGCGCGAGCCGGCTGATCTGCTGGCCGTGCAGGGCGGTCACCCGCTGGTCGGAGATCAGGTAGACCGCTTCACCGGGCACCTGCTCGACCCGCAGGTGCGGCTTGAACCCCAGCAGCGGGACGGCGGTCCGGCCGACGCCCATCAGGCGGTGTACGGGGCGGACTTGGCGGACTCCGGCAGCGCCACTCCGCAGCCGAGGCACAGCTTCGGCGCCTGCCCGACGATCGCGCTGCGCCCGAACTCCTCGATGACGAGGTCGTCCTGGCCGGCACCCGTGACAATCATGTTCCCCTGCATGACATCCATCCCTTGGTCAGTGAGCTGACGTTGGGGGGAACCCCCCGCCGGCACTCGGTTTCCGGTCGTGCCGACACCGAGAACCCTGCCGCCGGAACCCGCGCCTCCCCAGTGCCACGGTCACGCGATGCACATGAAACTTTCACACCTGTCACGGGAGAGCCGCATGCCGGGTTCAGGAGCCTCGCACTGGCCGGGAACGGACCCCGATGAGAGCTTCGGAGGGTGTTGCAGCCGGGCCCGATACGACGGGGAGGTCCGGCGGACCCAACCCCGGAGGAACCCACGATGGAGATCAAGGTGCTCGGCCCGCTGATGGCCGAAACAGGTGGCACATCGATCGTCCCGAGCGCCGGCAAGCCCCGGCAGATCCTGGCCCTGCTGTCCGTGTACACGAACCAGGTCGTGCCCGTGCCGACGCTGATGGAGGAGATCTGGGGCGGCGACATGCCCCGCAGCGCGCTGACCACGCTGCAGACCTACATCCTCCAGCTGCGCCGGCTGATCGGTAAGGCGCTCGGCCCGGACAGCCCCTACGGCGCCCGGGACGTGCTGGCCACCCGGCACGGCGGCTACCTGCTCGAGGTGCAGCCCGGCGCGGTCGACGTGCACGAGTACGACCGGCTGGTGGCCACCGCCCGGTCCGAGGCCGACCGGGGCGACGACACCACGGCCGCCGCCCTGTACCGGGACGCGCTCGCCATGTGGCGCGGGCCGGCCCTGGTCGACGTACGGCTCGGCCCGCTCCTGGAGATCGAGCTGGTGCGGCTGGAGCAGAGCCGGCTGGAGGTGCTGGAGCAGCGCATCGACTGCGATCTGCGCCTCGGGCGCCACATGCAGCTGCTGGCGGAGCTGACCTCGCTGACGGCCCGGCACCCGCTGCACGAGGGGCTGCACGCCCAGTGCATGGTGGCGCTGTACCGGTCGGGACGGCAGTGGCAGGCGCTGGACGTGTACCAGAACCTGCGCCGCGGTCTCGCCGACGAGCTGGGCCTGGACCCTTCCACGCGGCTGCAGCAGCTGCACCACGCGGTGCTCGCCGGGAACCCCTCCCTGGACGCGGCGACCTCCGCGGGGCGCCGCACGCTGGACCTGTTCGCCGCCTGACCGGGGCGCTCGCCGGGACACCGCCGGGCCGCCCGCCCCCTTCCCGGCGAGCGGGCGGCCCGGCGCGTGCGCGGCTCGACCGGTCCTCCAGGGTCTGGCCGCACGGTGCCCCCGAAACTCTCCTACCGAACCTGGGGGTTCACCTTGCGAGTCATCGACCTGTCGTCCGCCGTGGACGCGTCGGGGTGGGAGCCGGACCCGATCGTCCACGAGATCATGACGCCGGCCGAGGGGGCCCGGCACATGGCGGCGGAGATGAAGGAGCACTTCGGTCTCGACTTCGACCCCGCCGACCTGCCGGGCGGTGAACTGCTCTCGCTGGACACGCTCACCCTGACCAGCCACACCGGCACCCATGTGGACGCGCCCTCGCACTACGGCTCATCCGGCTCCTACGGACGCCCGCGGAACATCGACGAGATGCCGCTCGACTGGTTCCTGCGCCCGGCCGTGGTCCTCGACGTCAGCGACGTCGGCACCGGTGTCATCGGCGTCGACCGGATCGAGAAGGCGATCGCCGAGGCGGGGTACGTACCGCGCCCGCTGGACATCGTCCTGCTGCACACCGGCGCCTCCGTGCACGCCGGCACCCCGCGGTACTTCACCGACTTCGCCGGGCTCGACGGCCCGGCCACGGACCATCTCCTGGACCTCGGCGTGCGCGTCATCGGCACCGACGCCTGGAGCCTGGACGCCCCCTTCGGCCACATGATCCGCGCCTACCAGGAGACCGGCGACCGCTCGGTGCTGTGGCCGGCCCACTTCGCCGGGCGGCGCCGCGAGTACTGCCAGGTGGAGCGGCTCGCCCAGCTCGACACCCTGCCCGCGCACGGCTTCCGGGTGTCCTGCTTCCCCGTGAAGATCGCCGGTGCGGGAGCGGGCTGGACCCGGGCCGTGGCCCTGATCGGGGAATGAGGCTCCGGACGAGTTCGGAGATGGCGGCGCCGTGGCTGTTCTGCTTCCACCACGCGGGCGCCGGTGTCTCGTCCTTCGCCCGCTGGCAGCGGGACCTCGGCGACGCCGCCGAGGTGGTCCCGGTACTGCTGCCGGGACGCGGGCCGCGCTCCAGGGAGCCGAGGATCACGGACGCCGCCGAACTCATGGGCGAGCTGCAGGAATTGATCCTGCCGCTGCTCGACCGGCCGTATCTGCTCTACGGGCACAGCCTCGGCGGTCTCGTCGCCCACGCGCTGACGCTGGCCCTGGAGAAGGACGGCCTGCACCCGCCCGCGCGGCTCGTGGTCGGGGCCGTGCCCCCGCCGCATCTGCGCAATCTCCTGGTGCGCAGCGCCGACCTGGCGGACCGGCAGCTGCTGGAGCTGCTGGTCGATCTGGACGCGATACCCGCGGAGGCCGCCGGCCGTGACGTCGCGCTGTGGCGGCGGCGGGTGGTGCCGGCCCTGCGGGACGACCTGCGGCTCGCCGAGTCGCTGTGCCGGGCGGGGGCGGGCACGCGGCTGCGCACCCCGCTGACCGCGCTGGCCGGACGGGACGACCCGGTCTCGCCGCTGGCCGACATGGCCGAGTGGGCGGACTACACGGACGCCGGGTTCCGGCTCCAGACCCTGCCCGGCGGCCACTTCTTCGTACGGGAGCGGTCCGTGCCGCGGCTGCTGCGTGAGGTGGCCGAGGAGTTGCGGGGGCCGTTCCAAGACGAGTCGAGCGCGGATCAAGACGCCGCGTCGAGACTCATGGCGACAGCTGACCGATCAGAGAGGTGACGCAGCCGTGCTGCATTCTCCCGGGGCGATCCCCCGCGACCCGCGAACCGAGGAGGCCCGATGAGCCGACGCGTCGTCATTACCGGAATCGGTGTGGTAGCCCCCGGGGGCGTCGGCACCAAGGAGTACTGGTCCCTGCTGACCGAGGGCCGCACCGCGACCCGGGCGATCTCGCTCTTCGACGCCTCGGGCTTCCGGTCCCGCATCGCCGCCGAGGTCGACTTCGACCCGGTCGCCCAGGGGCTGACCGAGGAGCAGGGCCAACGACTCGACCGGGCGGCCCAGTTCGCCCTGGTGGCCGCCCGCGAGGCGGTCTCGGACAGCGGCCTCGGCCCGGCGGGGACCGACCCGTTCCGCACCGGTGTCGCCATCGGCAGCGCGGTCGGCGCCACCACCAGCCTCGACTACGAGTACGCGGCCGTCAGCGACGACGGGGAGGCCTGGCTGGTCGACCACGAGCGGGCCGTCCCGCACCTGTACGACTGCTTCGTGCCGAGTTCCTTCGCCGCCGAGGTGGCCTGGGAGTTCGGTGCGCAGGGGCCGACGGCCGTGGTGTCGACCGGCTGCACCTCCGGGCTCGACTCGGTCGGCCACGCCGTCGAGCTGATCCGCGAGGGCAGCGCCGACGTGATGATCGCCGGGGCCACCGAGGCGCCGATCTCGCCGATCTCCGTCGCCTGCTTCGACGCCATCAAGGCGACCTCCAACCGCAACGACGAGGCGGAGACCGCCTCCCGCCCCTTCGACAAGTCGCGCAACGGCTTCGTCCTGGGCGAGGGCAGCGCCGTCTTCGTCCTGGAGGAGTACGAGCGGGCCGTCGCCCGCGGCGCGCACATGTACGCCGAGGTCGCGGGGTTCGCCTCGCGCTCCAACGCCTACCACATGACCGGTCTGCGGGCGGACGGCGCCGAGATGGCCGAGGCGATCACGGTGGCGCTCGACGAGGCCGGCCTGCCCGGGACCGCCGTCGACTACATCAACGCCCACGGCTCGGGCACGCTGCAGAACGACCGGCACGAGACCGCCGCGTTCAAGCGCAGCCTGGGCGAGCACGCCTACGCCACGCCCGTGTCGTCGATCAAGTCGATGATCGGGCACTCGCTCGGCGCCATCGGGTCCCTGGAGATCGCGGCGTCCGCGCTCGCCATCGAGCACGGCGTGGTGCCGCCCACCGCCAACCTGCACGAGGCCGACCCCAAGTGCGACCTCGACTACACGCCGGTCGTGGCGCGCGAGAAGACCATCGACACGGTGCTCAGCGTGGGCAGCGGGTTCGGCGGCTTCCAGAGCGCCATCGTGCTCACCAGGCCCGGGCGTCCGGACCGTACGACAGAGAGTAGGGCCGCATGACCACCGCACTCGCCACGACGACCGCGGTCTTCACCGGCATCGGCGTCACCGCTCCCAACGGCCTGGGCACCGAGGCGTGGTGGCGGGCGACGCTGGCCGGCGAGAGCGGCATCCGTCCGGTCTCCCGCTTCGACGCGTCCGGCTACCCGGCGCGGCTGGCGGGCGAGGTGCCGGGCTTCGACCCCGCCGAGCACATCCCGAGCCGGCTCCTGCCGGCCACGGACCACATGACCCGCCTCGCCCTCACCGCGGCCAGGGAGGCCGTCGAGGACAGCGGCGCCTCCCCCGACGAACTGCCGCCGTACTCGGCCGGTGTGGTCACCGCCGCCTCCGCGGGCGGCTTCGAGTACGGGCAGCGCGAGCTGCAGGCGCTGTGGAGCAAGGGCGGCCAGTACGTCAGCGCCTACCAGTCGTACGCCTGGTTCTACGCCGTCAACACCGGCCAGATCTCCATCCGGCACGGGCTGCGCGGGCCGAGCGGTGTGCTGGTCACCGAGCAGGCGGGCGGGCTCGACGCCGTCGCCCAGGCGCGGCGCCAGCTGCGCAAGGGCAGCAAGCTCATCGTCAGCGGCGGCGTGGACGGCGCGATCTGCCCCTGGGGCTGGACCGCCCAGCTCGCGGGCGGCCGGATGAGCACGGTGACGGACCCCGGGCGGGCGTACCTGCCCTTCGCCGCGGAGGCGTCCGGGTACGTCGTCGGCGAGGGCGGCGCGATCCTCGTGCTGGAGGACGCCGAGGCGGCCCGGGACCGCGGGGCTCGGGTGTACGGACGGCTCGCCGGGTACGCGGCGACCTTCGACCCGGCGCCGGGCCGGGGTGGTGAGCCCGGGCTGCGGCGCGCCGCCGAACTCGCCCTGGAGGAGGCGTCGCTGGCGCCGTCCGCGGTGGACGTCGTGTTCGCCGACGCGGCCGGCGTGCCCGAGCTCGACCGGCAGGAGACCGACGCCCTCACCGCGCTGTTCGGGACGCGCGGGGTGCCGGTGACCGCTCCCAAGACCATGACCGGCCGGCTGCTGGCGGGCGGCGCCTCGCTCGACCTGGCCGCCGCGCTGCTGTCCGTGCGGGACGCGGTGATCCCGCCGACCGTGAACGTCACGGCACCGGCCGACGGCGCCCTCGACCTGGTCACCGCGGTCCGCCGCGGCCCGGTGCGCACGGCGCTCGTGCTGGCGCGCGGCAGGGGCGGTTTCAACGCCGCCGCCGTCGTGACCGCCGACGACTGAGAACCCCCAACAGACAGGTGACTTCCATGGAACTGAAAGAACTGACCGACCTGCTGCGTGAGTGCGCCGGCGTCGACGAGGGCGTCGACCTGGACGGCGACGTCCTCGACACCCCCTTCGACGAGCTGGGCTACGACTCGCTGGCCGTCCTCCAGGTGACCGGTGTCATCGAGCGCGACCACCGGATCCAGCTGTCCGACGACACGGTGGCCGAGGCGACCACGCCGCGGCTGCTGCTGGAGTTCATCAACGAGCAGCTGGGGGCCGCGTCGGCGGTCCGGGCCGCATAGGCCCCCGCCGGCAGCCGTTCCCGCGCGCAGGCCGCCCATCCCGTACGGGGTGCGGCGGCCTGCGGCGTTCCCGTGCCCTCGCACAGTGCACGGCGCGCAGCACACAGCAGTGCCCGCACGCCGGGGGAGTCGCGTGCGGGCACTGCCGGGGGAAGGGCCGGCGCCGGCCGGCCCTGGGGGGATGGTCAGATGAGGTCGTCGCGGGTGATCCGACGGTCCTGGATCTGCCAGGCGCCGTCGGCGCGGACGATGCGGTCCTCGCACAGGGTGCTGGCCTTGATCTCGGGACGGCCGCCGCGCGGGGTCTCGATGACGAGGGCGTAGCAGCGGGCGGTGACCGTCCGCTCGGTGGCGGACTCGACCGAGACCATCCCGAGCCAGTGCCGGCGCTGGACGCCGGCGGCCGCGTACGCCTCGGTGGCCCTGGCGGCGGCCTCGGTGATCGCGGCGCGGCCGACGGCCGGGACGGGCTGGGCGTTGGCCGCGAAGACGCCGTCCTCGGTGAAGGTCCGGGCCCACTCCTCGACCCGGCCGTCGTCGAGCAGGTGCATCTGCTGGGCGTAGAACTGCTGGATCTCCTGGTACAGCCCGGCCGTGGCGGACTGCGGCAGCTCGGTGACGGTCATACGGGTCCTCTCCTGCGGTGGTCGTGCCGTGGCTCTGCGGTGGTCCCGCTGCGGGCCTCCCGGCGCCGTTCACGCTCGCCGTCGGCGCTCGAACGGCGGTCGGGGGGTTCTGGAGCGGCGGCCGTCCACCGGTGCTCTACACCGGTTCGAGCGGGGCTCGGCACGTTGGGGCGCACCGACACCGAACGTCCAGGAGAGACCCCATGGCTCAGCAGCTCAAGGACCACAAGGCCGCGCTCGTCACCGGCGCCACCAGCGGCATCGGCCTGGCGGCCGCCCGCACCCTGGCCGAGGCCGGGTACGCCGTCTTCATCTGCGCCCGCGGCGAGGAATCGGTGCGGCTGACCGTGAAGCAGCTGCGCGAGGAGGGGTACGAGGCCGACGGGACCGTCGCCGACGTGCGCGACCCGGAGTCGGTGAAGGCGCTGGTGGGCGCCGCCGTGGCCGCCTTCGGCCGGATCGACGTGCTGGTCAACAACGCCGGGCGCAGCGGCGGCGGCGTCACCGCCGACCTCACCGACGAGCTGTGGAACGACGTCATCGCGACCAACCTCAACTCCGTCTTCTTCGCCACCCGCGAAGTCCTGACCCAGGGCGGCATGCGGGAGCGCGGCTGGGGCCGGATCATCAACATCGCCTCCACGGCGGGCAAGCAGGGCGTGGTCCTCGGCGCCCCCTACTCCGCCTCCAAGCACGGCGTGGTCGGCTTCACCAAGGCCCTCGGCAACGAGCTGGCGCCCACCGGCATCACCGTGAACGCCGTCTGCCCCGGCTACGTCGAGACGCCCATGGCGCAGCGCGTGCGCGAGGGATACGCGGCGGCCTACGACACCTCGGAGGAGCAGATCCTCGCCAAGTTCCAGGCGAAGATCCCGCTCGGCCGCTACTCCACGCCCGAGGAGGTGGCCGGCCTGGTCGGCTACCTGGCCTCCGACACCGCCGCCTCGATCACCTCGCAGGCCCTCAACGTCTGCGGCGGCCTCGGCAACTTCTGAGCCGCGTGCCCCGCCCCTCCTCCCTCCGAGCCCCTCTTTCGAGCAAAGGAAGTCCATCCGTGTCCGTGACCACACCGCACCGCACCCTGCACAGCATCGCCGTGGCCGCGCCCGCCGAGGTCGTCTACGGGATCGTCGCCGACGTCACCAGGTGGCCCCAGTACTTCGCCCCCAACGTGCACGTCGAGCACCTGGAGAAGGACGAGGGCAGCGAGCGCATCCACATCTGGGCGCTCGCGAACGGCACGGTCAAGAACTGGGTGTCGCGCCGCACCCTGGACCCGGCCGCGCTGACCGTCACGTTCCGCCAGGAGGTGTCCGCCCCGCCGGTGGCCGCGATGGGCGGCACCTGGGTGGTCTCCCCCGTCGACGGCGGCTCCTCGCTGCTGGAGCTGCACCACGACTTCGCCGCCGTCGACGACGACCCGGCCGGCGTCGAGTGGATCACGGCGGCCGTGGACCGCAACAGCGGGGCCGAGCTGGGCAACATCAAGGAGATCGCCGAGCGGTACCGCGAGCTGGACGAGCTGGTCTTCTCCTTCGAGGACACCGTGGAGATGGCCGCCGAGGGCAAGGACGTGTTCGACTTCCTCGACCGGGCCGACCTGTGGCCCGAGCGGCTGCCGCACGTGGCCCGCCTGGACCTGACCGAGGACGAGCCGGGTGTGCAGGTCATGGCGATGGACACCAGCGCCCGGGACGGCTCCACCCACACCACCGAGTCGGTGCGCGTCGTGTTCGGACCCGACCGGATCGTCTACAAGCAGACCACCGTGCCGGGCCTCATGACCGCCCACACCGGCAGCTGGACCATCGTTCCCGGGACGGACGGCGTCCGCGTCACCTCCCGGCACACGGTCACGCTGAAGCCGTCCGCGGTGGAGAGGATCCTCGGCACCGGCAAGACGGTCGCCGACGCCCGCGAGTACGTCCACAAGGCGCTCAGCACCAACAGCACCAACACCCTGAAGCTGGCCAAGGCGCACGCGGAGGCGCTCCGTGGCTGAGCTGCCGTACGAACTGCCCGACCGGGTCGACCAGTTGCTCGCGCGGGCCGCGGCCGCCACCCCGGCGCACCCGGCGATCGTCGACGACGGCACGGAGCTGGACTACGCGACGCTCGACGCGCGCGTCGACTCCTTCGCCGCCGCGCTGCAGGACCGCACGGCGGCGGGCGACGTGGTGGCGGTGGCGTCCGTCCTGCACCCGGACTTCGCGGTGGCCTACCACGCCGCCGCCCGCGCGGGGCGGACCGTCGCGGTGGTCAACCCCCTGCTGCGCGAGGAGGACCTGCTGCACGTGCTGACGCTCGGCGGCGCCGCGGTCGCCGTCGTCGACGCGGCGCTGGAGGCCCGGCTGGCCGCCGTACGCGACCGGCTGCCGGCGCTGCGGGAGGTGCTCCGCATCGGGGCGCTGCCCGCGGGCGCCGGCGCGCCCGCCGACCCCGGCACCGGGCCCGGCGACACCGCCGTGCTGCAGTTCACCAGCGGGACGACCGGCCGCCCCAAGGCGGTGCGGCTGAGCCACCGCAACGTCGTCGTCAACGCCGCCCAGATCGCCGAAGCGCACCGTCTCGACGGCACCACGGTCGCCCTCAACCACCTGCCGACGTACCACCCGATGCACCTCAACTCGGCGGTCGCGGCGGGCGCCACCCAGGTGCTGTGCCGTGCGCCGGAGCCGCTCGTGGCGCTGCTGACGGCCGGCCGGTGCGGTGCGACGATCCTCTACAGCCTGCCGGTACGGCTGGCCCGGCTCGCGGCCGACCCCGACCTGGACAGCGTGTCGGTGCGCTCCCTGCGGCGGATCGCGTCGGGCGGGTCGGGACTGCCGGTCGCCGCGGCCCGCAGGCTCTCGAAGCGGTTCTCCGTCCCCGTCTTCCAGGGGTACGGGCTGGCCGAGACCTCCCCGCTCACGCACAGCGACGACCCCGACCGGCCGGTGCACGGTTCGGTCGGGCGGCCCGTCGCCGGGACCGAGTGCCGGATCGTGGACATCGACACCCGGGCCGTCCTTCCCGCCGGCTCGGCGGGCGAGGTGCAGCTGCGCGGGCCCCAGGTCATGCGGGGCTACCTCGGCGGCCCCGACGGCACCGGGCTGGAGCCGGACGGCTGGCTGAGCACCGGGGACGTGGGACGCGTCGACGAGGACGGCCGGCTGTTCCTGGTGGACCGGCTCAAGGACGTCTTCAAGTGCGACAACTTCCTGGTCGCGCCGTCCGACGTGGAGCGGGTCCTGCTGCGCGACCCGCGGGTCGCGGACGCCGTCGTGGTCGAGCTGCCGGACACCGCGCACGGGGCGGTCGCCGGGGCGCTGGTCGTCCTGCGCGAGCCGTCGGCGCTGGGGGACGTGGTCGCCGGGGTGAACGACGCACTGCCGTACTACCAGCACATCCGGGACGCGATGGCGCTCGACGCCATCCCGCGCTCCGGCAACGGAAAGATCCAGCGGCGGCTGCTGGCCGAGCAGCTGAGGAACCACCAGCCCGCCTGACCCCCCGGAGGGACCATGAACTTCACCGTCGTCAACACCTTCACGCTCAAGGACCCGGCGCGCGCCGCGGAGTTCGAGGAGCGCTTCCTCAGCCATGTGGAGTGGATGCGCGGCCGCCCCGGGTTCGTCGCCCACCAGGCGGTCCGCTCCACCGAGCAGCCCGGGGTGTACGTCAACTTCGGCTGGTGGGAGAAGCCGGAGGACTTCCAGGCGGTGCTCGCGAGCGACACCTTCAAGGAGCACGCCGAGGAGTTCCACCGGATCGTGGACGTGGTCGCCGACCCGTCCGCGGGCGTGCTGCGCCTGGACGGCGCGAGCGCCGGCGACGGCGACCACCTCGTCGTCGAGTTCTTCACCGACCAGGACCCGGGCGCGTACCGCGGCTACGCGCAGGCCGACGGCTTCGTCGGCGCCGACGTCGCCAGGTCGCTGTTCGCCCGCCCCGGCGGCTTCACCGCCCTGACCCGCTGGCGCTCCGCCGAGCAGGCGGCCGCCGCCCGCGCCCCCTTCGTGGAGCGCGCGCTGCCCGCCTCGCCGATCGCGGGCAACCGCGCCGACCTCGCCGCCGGCGCGGTCTGAACAGGAGGACCCCATGGAGTACCGCCGACTCGGCACGGACGGGCCGGTGGTCAGCCGGATCGCGTTCGGGAACTCGCTGACCGCCGGCAACCAGCTCGCCGACGCGAACGCCCTGGCGTGCGTACGCGCCGCGCTGGACGCCGGCATCACGACCTTCGACACCGCGGACGCCTACGCGGACGGCCGGGCCGAGGAACTGCTCGGCCGGGCCCTGCGTGGCGTGGACCGGGACTCCGTCGTCGTCTGCACCAAGGTGGGCAGGGGCGGCGGGCCCGGTCCCGGCGCGCTGTCCGCCGGGCGGATCGCCACGAGCCTGGACGCGTCGCTGCGGCGGCTGGGCACCGGGCACGTCGACCTGTACCAGGCGCATCTCTACGACGACTCGACCCCGCTGGAAGAGACCATGGGGGCCTTCGCCGACGCCGTGCGCGCCGGGAAGGTCCGCTGCGTCGGCGTGTCCGAGTGGGCCGCCGACGAGATCGGGCGCGCGGCCGGGCTCGCCCGCGAACTCGGGGTGCCGCTGGTCGCCAACCAGCCGCAGTACTCGCTGCTGTGGCGGGTGATCGAGGCCGAGGTGATCCCCGCGTGCACCGCGCTCGGCATCGGGCAGATGGTGTGGTCACCGCTGGCCGGAGGCGTGCTGACCGGCAAGTACCGGCCCGGGCAGCCGCCTCCGGCCGGCTCGCGTGCCGTGGCCGCGCGCGGCGGCGAGGTCTCCATCCGCCGGTTCGACTTCCTGGACGACGCGGTGCTGACCGCCGTCTCCCGGGCCGCCGACCTGGCCGGCCGGGCCGGTCTCACGCTTCCCCGGCTCGCGCTCGCCTGGGCGCTGCGCGGCGAGGCGGTCGCCACCGCCGTCATCGGCGCGTCCGCTCCCGAGCAGATCACCCGCAACCTCGCGGCCCTGCGCACCCCGCTGGACCCGGAGCTGCTGCACCGGATCGACGCGGCCCTCGCCCCGGTGGTGGTCCGCGACCCCGCGCTCACCCTCAGCCGGATGCTGCGCGCCGCATCCCTTACCCAGACCGCCCGTTGAAAGGTCCCCTCATGACCGTATCCGCCGGTACCGAACGGCAGGTCCACCACACCCGCGCCACCGTCGACATCGACGCCCCCGCCGACTCCGTCTACCGGGCGCTGACCGGTGTCGCCGACTGGCCGGTTCTCTACCCCTGGATCGCGCACACCGAGGTGCTCGGCCGCGAGGGCGCGGACGACGAGGTGAAGTTCTGGGCCGTGCGGCCCGACGGCACCGGGCTGCGCGTGTGGACGTCGAAGCGCACCCTGGACCCGCGGGCGCTGCGCATGGTGTTCGAGCAGCGGGGCTCCGTCGGCCCGATCCGGCAGCTGGGCGGCACCTGGGACTTCGTGTCCCGGCCCGACGGGGGCTGCCGGGTGGAGTCCGGGCACTGGTTCACCACCGACGCCGACCCCGCCGGGACCGCCGGGGAGCTGGACCGGCACGGATCCCTGCAGATGCGGACGCTGAAGTCGCAGACGGAGAGCGCCACCGCGCTCACCACGGACGTGATCCGCGCCGAGTCCGCGGCGCACGTCGCCGGCCGCTCCCTCGCCGAGGTCCGCGGCCGGCTGCTGGCGGCGCTGCCCGCCGGGGACGGCGACGCCTGGTTCGGGGACACGGGGACGGGCCCCGCTGTGCAGATCGCGCACGGTGACGCCGTCCTCGTGCAGAAGCCGCTGTCGCCGCCCGCGCCCGCGCGGCTGTACCGGACGCGGTGGCGGCTGGCCGAGGAGGCGGGCGGCGTGCGGGTGACGGCGGATGTGCTGGCCGTCGCCACGGACGAGCACGCGCGGGTGCGCCGGCTCGCCGAGGCCGGGGTGCGGGACGCGCTCACGCTCGCGGGTGCCCGATGAGCGAGGCGGCGGACGTCGAGGAGATCGAGTCGGACGTCTGCGTCGTCGGCGCCGGGCCGGCCGGGCTCACCCTGGCGCTGCTGCTGCTCCGGTCGGGGCTGCGGGTCAGCGTGGTGGAGCGTTCGCGGTCGCACCAGCGGGAGTTCCGCGGGGAGATCCTGCAGCCCGGCGCGATGCGGATCCTGGACCAGCTGGGCGTGCTGGAGAACGCGCGGGCGCGCGGCTGCCACGAGCACTCCCGGTTCCGGCTCCTGGAGCGGGACCGGGTGCTGCTCGACATCGACTACCGGTCGCTGCCCGCCCCGTACGACCATCTGCTGTCCCTCCCCCAGGCCCATCTGCTGACCGAACTCCTGCTTCACTGCGCCCGGTTCACCGGCTTCCGGTACGTCGACGGCTGCCGGGTCGGCGGGCTGCTGCGCGACGACGGGGGGCGGGTGACCGGGGTGACCGGTGACGGGCACGTCTTCCGCGCGAAGGTGGTGGTCGGCGCCGACGGGCGGTTCTCCAAGGTGCGGCGGCTCGCCGGGATCGAGGCGGGCCGGACCGAGGCGTTCGACCAGGACGTGCTCTGGTTCAAGCTGCGCGGCGCGCGGCGCGAGGACGGGCACGACGTGCGGGTGTTCCGCGGCGCGGGCACCAGCCCGGTCCTGGTGTACGGGTCGTGGCCGGACAACGTGCAGGTCGGCTGGACGCTGCCGCACAAGGGGTACCAGGAGGTCGCCCGGGGCGGGCTCGGGCACATCAAGGCCCAGCTGGCGCGGGCGGTGCCGGCGTACGCGGAGCTGATCGACGACCAGATCACCTCGCTGCGCGACCTGAGCCTGCTCGACGTCTTCTCCGGGCGTGCCGAGCGCTGGGCCGTGGACGGTCTGGTGCTGATCGGCGACGCCGCGCACACCCACAGCCCGATCGGCGCGCAGGGCATCAACCTGGCCGTGCAGGACGCCGTGGTGCTCCATCCGGTGCTGGTCGATGCGGTGCGCCGGGAGGACACCGGTGCGGAGTCCCTGTCCCGGTTCGAGCGGCTGCGGGCCCCCGACATCGCGGCCACGATGCGGCTGCAGGGCGTCCAGAGCAAGGCGATGCTGTCGACGGGCACGTTCGCCACCCGGGTGCGGCCCCGCCTGGCCGCGGTGGTCCGGCACACCCCGCTGTACCGGAAGATCCTGCGCACCGTCGCGTACGGCAACCCGTCCGTCCGGGTCGCCGAGGAGCTGTTCGCGCTGTAGCCGGACACACGAAGAGGGGGCCGGGTCCATGGGACCCGGCCCCCTCTTCGTGCGCCTCACACGGCCGGCACCCGCTCCCGGGCCGTGTCCACGGCGACGGCGTAGAGGCCGCCCCGCACCTCGGCGTGCGCGGCCATGCGCTGCGCGTCGGCGGCCATCTCGGGGCTGTGCAGGACCGGCGCGTAGGCCTGCGGCCCGGTCCACCAGCCGATGTTGACGTAGGACCCGCTCTCGCGGTCGGAGTGGACCAGCTGGTGGGCGAGGAAGCCGTCGTTGGCCTTCACGAAGGAGACGTGGCCGAGGAAGGCCTCCTCGAAGGCCCGCTGGTCGGCGCCCTCGCGCAGGGTGAACGTGGTCAGCGCGACGGCGGCGTCGGCCGCCGGGGCCTCGGCCTCGCCCACGCCGTCCGCGGCCTTCTCGCCGGCCAGCACGGGACCGTGCACGCTGGTGATCGAGGCCAGGTAGACGAACCGGCTGCTGACGGCGGTGAAGAACTGCCAGTCGCCGACGACCGTGCGGTGCGCCTCGGCGTCCCGCCACCAGGTGAGGATGACGAAGGAGTCGGGCGCGGAGATGCCCCGCAGCAGGGCGGTGCGCAGCAGGCCGTCACGCTGCGAGACGGCCTCCTTGTAGCTCTGGTACGCCTTCTCGAACTCGGCGCCCTTCTGCTTGTGCTTGTCCTTGAGCACGAAGTGGGCGACGGCGACGACAGGGGCGTTGGCGGTCATGTCTCGGTGCCTTTCGGTGGATGAGTGGGGCGGGACGGGGTGGGGCGAGGAGGGGTGACGGTCGCTCAGGCGGGCTGCGGCACGTACGCGTGGACGTACTTGTCGAGCACGGACCGGTAGTAGTCGGGGCCGAAGCCGAGGCCGTACACGGTCGGCACGAGCCGGCAGAGCTTGTCGATGGAGACGGGCTGGGCGCCGGAGGCCTCCACATAGGTCTTCTCGGCGCCGGTGCCGAGCAGGCCCTCCATGTGGGCGATGACGTCCTCGATGCGGGGGGCCTGCCCGGAGGCGACGTTGACGACGTCGCGGGTGCGGCCGTCGACCAGCAGCGTGTGCACGATCTTGACGACGTCCTCGACGTCGATCAGGTCGCGCTGGGCGCCGCGGTGCACATGGATCCGGCCGCTCGACAGCTGCCGCACGAGGGCGGGCAGCAGCTGGTGCGCGGGCTGGTTGAAGCCCACCACGTGGGACAGGCGCAGGATCAGGTACTCGACGTCGGAGGACCTGACCACGGCCTCCAGGGAGAGCTTGTGGCGGCCGTACGGAGTGGCCGGGTAGACCGGCCCGTCCTCCCGGCCCGGCGAGGCGTCGGGCACCGAGTACATCCCGGCGGACGCCGTGGAGAAGAACACCAGCCGCTTGCCGTGCTTCTCGCAGTACCGAAGCGTCTCGTAGAGCCGGGCCGACTCCCTCGTGTACTGCTCGGGCGGGATGTCCCCGGCGGCCGAGACCCCGGCGGCGAGCGCCACCACGTCGGGGTGGTGGTCGCTGATGCCCGCCAGATGCCCGGCCAGGAATCCCCTGCCGACGATCTCCATGGGATGTGCCAACTCCTCGTGGTCGATGGGTGGTTCACCGGCGGGGCGAGGTGGCCCAGTCGGGGACGGCGGTGATCTCCAGGACGGCGGTGGTGATCGTGTATCCCGCGCCGCCGCCGTAGAGCATCACGTGGTCGCCCGGGCTCAACGCGCCCGTGCACAGCAGGTGTTCGAGCCCCGCGGCCCAGTCGCCGGCGCCGACGTGCCCGCTGCGGCGGGCGAACTCCCAGGTGGTCCGCTCCTCCTCGACCCCGAGCAGGTGGTGGATCTGGAAGGGCCCCTGGATCCGCCCGGTGGACGGGATCACGACGTACGCGAGGTCGGCGGTCTCCAGGCCCGCGTCGTCCAGGACGGCCTGCTTGGCCTCCTGCATGACCTTGCCGAAGCGGATGTTGGTGAACGTCTCGTCACTGACGGCCCGGTGGGCGTCGCCACGCGCGGTGAGGTCGATCTGCCGTTCGGCGGCGCGTGAGACGGGGGCGAACTCCTCGTCGCCGCGGGCCATCGGTTCGAGGGTGTTGTCGGCGACGGTGGCGGTCGCCACCAGCCGGGCGAAGCCGCCCCCGGTGGACAGCACGGTGGCCGTGGCGCCGTCGGCGTAGGCGTTGCCGTGCCTCAGGCGCCAGCGGTCGGCGCCGGGGCCGCCGAAGCGGTCGGCGGTGGTGAGCATGACCGCGCTGCCGAGACCGGCCGTCAGATGGGCGGCGGCCAGCTCCAGGCCGCTGATGCCGACGTTGCAGCGCTGCTGCACGTCGAGGCCCGGCACGGTGGAGCCGACGGTGCGCTTGGCCACGTAGGAGGCGGCCGGCCAGATGTCCAGCCCCTGGAACCAGGTGCTGCCGTGCAGCAGCAGGGAGTACGCCGACTTCGGCAGGCCGGAGCGCTCGTGGGCGCTGCGGCCCGCGGCGACGGCCATGTCCGGCGGGGCGGTCCATGCCTCGCCGGCCGCCTCGCGGGCGATCCGGACGGACTCGTACCCGAAGTCGTCGATCCACTCCTGGCCGCACTCCCCGGCCGCGACGCACTCCGCGACCGGCACCGGTTCGGGCAGCCAGCTGCCGAGTCCGGCGACATAGACATCTTTCCAGCGCATCCAGCTACTCCTCCGGCTCGGAACTCGGGCGGTTCGGCATGCGCCCACGGTCCGCGCACGCTCTCGAACGGCGCTGGAGTCCGGGAGGGGAACGGACGCGGGCGCGGACTCCAGCGCCGCTCGAGCGGGACCCGAGCGGCGGCCGAGCCGCTGCCGCCACGCTCTGCTGCACGACCGGAGGGTGGGCGTGCCGCGCCCGCCGCCCCGACACGACCCCCCACCGACTCCTCGGAGATCCGCCGTGCGCATCCTCTTCACCGCCCATGCGGGCAAGTCGCATCTGCGGCTGCTGATCCCCCTGGCCCAGGCGGCGGTCCGGGCCGGGCACACCGTGGCCGTCGCCGACGACGAGTCGATGCGGGGGGAGAGCGAGACCTACGGCCTCGCCTTCTTCCCGGCGGGCGTCGACTGGGCCCTCGACCCGGACTGCGTCGCCGCGATCGCGCCCGGTCTGTGGTCGGGGGACCAGGAGGCGTACGAGGACGGGCTCGTCGACTGCATCCTGGGCGCGCCCGCCCTGCGCGCGGCCCGCGACATCATCGCCGCCGCCCGGGAGTGGAAGCCCGACCTGATCGTCCGCGAGGGCGAGGAGATGGGCGGTTACCTCGCCGCGGAGGCCCTGGGCATCCCGCACGTCGCGGTGGCCGGCGGCTCCACGCATCTGCTGACGCCCGCCGTCACCCACGACCGGCTCAACGCGCTGCGCGCCGAACTCGGCCTGCCCGGCGACCCGGACGACAACACCGCCTACCGCCACCTCCTGGTGAGCTGGCTGCCGGCGAGCTGGACCGGGGACGGGCTCGACGGCCGCACCCTGCGCCACTACCGCCAGACCACGCCGTTCCGCGGTGACGACCCGGTGCTGCCCTGGCTCGCCGGACTGCCCGACGACAAGCCGGTGGTCTACGCGTCGATCGGCACCATCGCCCCGTCGCTGCCGGGGAAGTCGGACGGCGTGCTGGGCGCGGTGATCGAGGCCCTGTCCGGCATCGACTGCACCGCCGTCGTCTCGGTCGGCGTCGGCCGCGACCCCGAGGACTTCGGGCCGGTGCCCGGGCACGTCCGGCTGGTCACCGAGTGGGTGCCGCAGGACGTCCTGCTGGAGGCCGCCGACGTGTTCATCACCCACGGCGGCCACAGCGGCATCCGCGAGGGACTGCGCTCGGGCACGCCGATGCTCGTCACCCCCATGTACGACGACCAGCCGCACTCGGCGGAGCGCTGTGCCGCGCTCGGCTGCGCCATCGACCTGCCCGCCCCCTTCGCGGACGCGGAGGCGGTCACCGCGGCCGTCACCGCCCTGCTCACCGACCCGGCCTACCGGCGCCGCGCCGCCGCCGTCCGGCGGGAGATCCTCGCCTGCCCGCCGGTGGAGCGGCTGGTGGCGGACCTGGAGGAGCTGGTGGCGGCCACCCGTACATCCGCCGAGGAGGCGTCATGCGTGTCCTGATCACCGCGCTCGTCCCGAGCCATCTCGTCCCGATGGTGCCGCTGACCTGGGCGCTGCGCGCCGCCGGGCACGAGGTGCTGGTGACCGGGGACGCCGAACTGGTGCGGTTCGCGGCCGCCGCGGGCCTCGACACCCGCCCGGTCGGCGGCGGCGAACTGCGCCAGCGGCTGACCCGGCCCGGCGCGGTCCGCATGCCCGACCGGGCCGGGATGGACCGCCGCGCGGCGTCCGAGTGGGACGAGGCCGGCGAACGCTGGCGCACCCGGCTGGGCGGCTACATCGACGAGCTCGTCGGACTCGGCCGGGACTGGGCGGCGGACCTGGTGGTGACCGACCCCGTCGAGTTCGGCGGGCTGATCACCGCCGCCGCGCTCGGCGTGCCCGGGGTCGTCCACCGCTGGGGTCCCGACGACTTCACCAGCCCGCTGCTGCGCCAGGCCGAGGTCCAGCTCGACGGCCTGAGCCGGGAGTTCGGCGCCGACGGCTTCCCGGACCCGGCCCTGATCATCGACCCGAGCCCGGCCTCGCTGCTGCCCGGCGGTGACAACGTCCCCGGGCTGCTGACCCGCTACGTCCCCTACTGCGGCACCGCCGAACTGCCTGACTGGGCGGTGCGGCGGCCCGAGCGGCCGCGTGCCCTGCTCTGCCTCGGCATGTGGCACGGCCGGCTGCTCGCCGAGACCGGCGAGCTTCCGCCCGGCTTCCGGCACGCGCTGTCCGCCTGCGCCGAACTGGGCGTGGACGTGCTGTTCCCGATCGACGCCCAGTACCACCCGCTGCTCGGCGACGTGCCGGACACGCTGCGGGTGGTGGACCGGTTCCCGATCGGTCCGCTGATGCGGCACACCGCGCTGACGGTGCACCACGGCGGCAGCGGCACGAGCATGACGTCCTTCGCCTCCGGTGTGCCGCAGCTGGTCCTGCCCGGCGGCAAGCCGTTCCTGCAGACCACGGGACGGCTCGTGGAGGCGTCCGGCGCCGGGCGCAACCTCGCGGGCGAGCAGGAGCAGCGGGACGCCGGGCTGGTCCGGGCCGCGGTGGCCGCACTGCTCACCGAGGAGCACTACCGCAAGGCCGCACGCGCGGTCGGCGAGGAGATCGCGGGCCTCCCCGGCCCCGCCGAACTGGTCCGCACCCTGGAGGGGCTGATCTGACATGCGTCCGCTCACACAGCACGTACAGGAAAGGGAACAGGTGCCACCCCCCATGGCAGAACAGCACGGACCGCCCGCGGTCGTCTTCGAGGGCGTCGTCAAGGCGTACGGCGACGTCCGCGCCGTCGACGGGATCGACCTGACGATCCACCGCGGCGAGACGGTCGCCCTCCTCGGCCCGAACGGAGCGGGCAAGTCCACCACCATCGGCATGCTCCTCGGCCTCTTCCCGCCGGACGAGGGAACCGTCGAGGTGTTCGGCAAGAAGCCCGAACTCGCGATGCGCGCCGGCCACCTGGGCGCGATGCTGCAGGAGGGGAAGATGATTCCCCGGGTGTCGGTCCGTGAGCTGGTCGACTTCGTACGCGGGACGTACCGCGACCCGCTGCCGCTCCAGGAGGTCCTGGAACTGGCCGAACTCACCGCGATCGCCGACCGGAAGGTGGACCGGCTCTCCGGGGGCCAGGCCCAGCGGGTCCGCTTCGCGCTCGCCCTGGCCGGCGACCCCGACCTGGTGGTCCTGGACGAGCCGACGGCCGCCCTCGACGTGGAGTCGCGGCGCGAGCTGTGGGCCGCGATGCAGCGCTACGCCCGGCGCGGCAACACGGTGCTGTTCTCGACGCACTACCTCGAGGAGGCCGACGACAGCGCCGACCGGGTGATCGTGATCGCCGCCGGCCGGGTGGTCGCCGACGGCACGACCTCCCAGATCAAGAGCATGGTCGAGGGACGCACGGTCAGCTTCGCGCCGCGCGGCGGCCCGAGCGACGGCTACGACCTGCTGCCCGGCGTCACCGCGGTGGAGTTCCACGGCGGCCGGGTGCACCTGCGCACCACCGACTCCGACCGGACCGTCCACGCGCTGGCCCGGGCGGACGCCTTCACCGACCTCGAGGTGTCGGGCGTCGGCCTGGAGGAGGCCTTCATCGCACTGACCCACCGCGCTCGCCACCGCGAAGCCGCCCCGGAAGGACGGAGCCTGTGATGCTCGGCTACATCCGACTCGAGATCCTGCGGCTCGTCCGCAACGGCGGCTACCTGATGATGAGTCTCGTCATGCCGGTCGGCATGTACGTGACCTTCGCGGGCGGCGGCCCGGACCAGCGGTCCCTCGCCCAGGCCATGGTCGGCGCGGCGGCCTTCGGCGCCCTCGGCGTGGTGATCACCAACGGCACCGGGATCGCCGAGGACCGGGCGCTGGGCTGGCTGCGCCAGCTGCGGCTGACCCCGCTGTCCCCGGTGCAGGTGGTGGTGGCGCGGGGCGCGGTCGCGACCTGCCTGGCCATCCTGCCGATCACGGTGATCTCGCTGATCGGCGTCTTCTACCGGGGCGTCCACCTCGGCTTCGGCACCTGGCTCGCGGTGTTCTTCCTCCTGTGGTTCGGCATCGCCCCGCTCGCGATGCTCGGCATCGGCATCGGCTACCTGTTCAAGGCCCAGCTCGCGCAGATCGCCGGCACCGTCTCCTACCTGTCGCTGACGCTGCTCGGCGGCCTGCTGCTCCCGATCGACAACTTCCCGCACTGGGCGCAGCAGCTGTCCCGGGCCACCCCGGTCTTCCGGTACGCCCAGTTGTCCTGGAACGCCGCCGACAGCGCGGCTCCCACCCTCGCCGGAGTGGGCGTCCTCGCGGCCTGGACGGTTCTGCTGGCCGGTTTCGCGGCCTTCGCCTACCGCAGGGGCGGCCGCCGCGCCTGAGCGCGCCCGGCCCGCAGTGCCCGCAAGGGGGCCACCCCTTGCGGGCGCTTTCGCGTTCCTACGGCGCGCGAGCCGCATTCGAGTGACCCGCCGCACCCTTGCCCTGCCACTGACGGACGCGATGGAGTGAGGCAACTGGATGCGCGTGTTGTTCGTGGGTCACGGCCCGGCCCACATCCCCTGGATCATCCCGCTCGCCTGGGCCTCCCGGCTCGCCGGGCACGACGTACGGGTGGCGGTGCGGCCGCAGTGCGTGGCACCGGTCACCCGGGCCGGGCTGGTCGCCGTGCCCGTCGGGGACGAGGCCGCGGCCGGCGCCGTGGCCGCGCGCCGGCTGCCCCTGGGCCCGGGCCGGCTGCGGCCGGCCGACCGGGCGGCCGGTGCCCTGGACGCCGACGTCGCCGACACCCTCGTCGAGAAGATGATCGCGGTCGCCGACACGCTCACCGACGACCTGGTCGCCTTCGCCCGCTTCTGGCAGCCCGACATCGTCGTCCACGACACCGCCGCCGCCGCGGGCCTGGTGGCCGCCGCGGCCGTCAAGGTCCCGGCCGTCGGCCACACCTGGGGCGTCTCGCTCGGCGTGCACTGCGAGGACGACGCCGACCTGCGGCCCTCGTACGCGCGGCTCTTCGAGCGGTTCGGCGTCGACCCGGTGGTCGGCCCGTCCGTCTGGATCGACCCGTGCCCGCCGGGCCTGCGCCCGCCGCACCCCGTGCGCCGGGCCGACATGCGCTACGTGCCGTTCGCCGGGCCGGCCGCGCTCCCGCCGTGGCTGCGCACGGGGCGGGACTCCGACCGGCCGCTGGTGTGCGTCACCGGCGGGGTCACCACCACCGCTCTCGACGAGGTCCGCGACCATGTCGTCGCCGGGCTGCGCGAGCTGGGCGCGGACGTGGTCCTCGCCGTCACCGCGGCCCAGGCGGAGAGCCTGCCCGAACTCCCGGACGGCGTGCGGGCCGTCGAGTCCTTCCCGCTGGACGTGCTGCTCGCCCACTGCGACGCGCTGGTGCACCACGGCGGTGTCGGCAGCGGGCTGATCGCCGTCACGCACGGCCTGCCGCAGCTGCTGCTCCCGCGGAACGCCTTCCAGGAGCACTGGTCCCATCTCGTCAGCGCCGCGGGCGCCGGGACCGCGCTGCCCGCCGACGCGGGCGAGGGCGCGGTCGGCACGGCCCTGCGGGACCTGCTGGCCCGCCCCTCCTACCGGCAGCGGGCCCACGCGCTGCGGGCCGAGATCGACGCGATGCCCACCCCCGACCGGCTCGTGGGCTTCCTCGAGGAGTGCGCGAGAGCCGGTCACACCGACGTCCCCACTCCCGCGGAGGCAGGAAGACGATGACCGTGCAACTCCTCGCGCCCGCCGTGCAGGCCGAGGCGCCCAGGTTCACACGGGGCGCGACCATGCACGCCCTGTTCCAGGACGCGGCCCGTCGCTTCCCGGAGGCGACCGCGCTCGTCCACGGCCCGGCCCGGGTGTCGTACCGCGAACTGGACGCGGCCTCGGACACCCTGGCGGCGCTCCTGCAGGAACAAGGGGTGCGGCCCGGCGACCTGGTGCCGGTGCTGCTGGAGCGCGGCACCCGGCTGATCGCGGTCCTGGTCGCGCTGTTCAAGTGCGGGGCCGCCTACTCCGTCCTGGACCCGCGCTGGCCGGCCGAGCGCCTGCGCACGCAGATCGCCCAGCTCGACGCGCCGCTGCTCGTCACGGCCTCGACCGGTGCCTGGCCGGTGCCGGCGTGGGCGCCGCCCGCCGAGGACCTGACGGTCACCGCGGCGCGCGGGCTGCGTCCGGCGCCGGTGGCGGTGAGCGGCGGCGACCCGTGCGCGGTGTTCTTCACCTCGGGCACGAGCGGCGCGCCCAAGGGCGTGGTCTCCCTCCACGAGAACGCGGTGCGCCTCTTCGACGAGCACACCTTCGCCGAGCTGGGCCCCGGCACCGTGATGCCGCAGACCGCGCCGCCGACCTGGGACGGCTTCACCCTGGACTGCTGGAGCATGCTGCTCACCGGCGGCACGACGGTGCTGCTCGACGAGCCGGTGCTGGTGCCGCGCGCCCTGCGCGCGCTCATCGCCGAGGACGGCGTGAACGCGGCGTTCATGACGACCCAGCTGTTCAACATGCTGGTCACCACCGACGTGGGCGCGTTCGCGGGCATGAAGTGGCTGGCCGTCGGCGGCGAACGGGCCGCCCCCACCCGCATCCGCCGCTTCCTGGCCGAGCACCCCGGCATCCGGCTGCTCAACGTGTACGGTCCCGTCGAGTGCGGGGCGATCGTCACCGCGCACGACATCCGCCCCGAGGACTGCGACGACCCCGCCGGGATCCCGCTGGGCCGCGAACTCGCCCACACCGACGTGGTGGTGCTCGACGGCGACCGGGTCTGCGCCTCCGGGGAGACGGGCGAGCTGTGCCTCGGCGGTCCCGGCCTGGCCCGCGGCTACCTCGGCCGGCCGGAGCTGACCGAGGCGGTCTTCGCCACCGTCGGGGGCCGGCGCGTCTACCGCACGGGCGACCTGGGCCACCGCACCGCCGGGGGCGTCCTGCACTACACCGGGCGCGGCGACCGGCAGATCAAGGTCCGCGGGCACCGGATCGAACCCGCCGAGGTCGAGCGGACCGTCGAGCGGGTCCCCACGGTCACCGGCGCGGCGGTCGTGCCGCTGCCGAAGCCGGACGGCTCGTACCACGGCCTCGCCCTCTTCTACACGCGCGCCGACGACCGCGGCACCGGCCCCGAGGAGCTGCGCGAGCGGCTCGCCTCGCTGCTCCCGGAGTACCTGGTCCCCCGCCATGTCCACCTGCTGGACCGCTTCCCGCTGCTCGCCAACGGCAAGCTCGACCGGCGCGAACTCGCCGCACGGGCCCGCACGGAGCAGCCGGCCGGACCGGGCTCCGGCGGGCCGGCGCTCGACGGTACGGCGCTCGACGGTACGGCGGGCGCGGTCGCCGAGGCGTTCCGGACGGTGCTGGGCACCGGTCCCGTGCCGGAGCACGCGTCGTTCTTCGAACTGGGCGGCAGCTCGCTGGACGCGGCCCGGCTGTGCCAGCACCTGGACGACACGCTGGGCGCGGCCGTGCAGCTCTCGCAGCTCTTCCGCACGCCGACGGTGCGGGGCCTCGCCGACTGGCTGGACTCCGCCCCGCGGGCGGGCGAACCGTCGGGCACCGGCCCCGAGGGGACTCCGGGCGAGGTCGTCCTGCCACCGCAGCAGGCCGGCTTCCTGTGGGCCGGCGCCCACGACAGCACCGGTATCGGCGGGCTGTGCCGGCTGACCTGGTGGCTGTCGGGCCCGGTCGACCTCGCCGCCCTGGAACTGGCCGCCGGCGACGTGCAGCTGCGCCACCAGTCGCTGCACGCCCGGTACGTGCTGCGCGAGCAGACGGCGCTGGCCGTGCTGCCCGAACGGCCCGCGCCGGCCGAGTTCCTGCGCCTGCCGGACGCCGACGACGAGACGGCGGCGGTCGAGCACTGGCTGGCCGCGGTGTTCACCCCGCTGGCCGTGGACGAGGGCCGGGTGTGGCGGTGCGCGGCACTGCGCAGCCGGGACACCGGCCGCACCCTCTTCGGCCTGGTCGCCCACCACGTCGCCTTCGACGGGGCCTCCGAGACGGTCCTCGCCGCCGACCTCGCGTTCGCCTACACGGCGCGCGCCGAGGGCCGCGCGCCCCGCTTCCCGGCCCCCGCGGCGAGCCTGGCCCAGGTGGCCGCCGACCACCGGCGCGCCCTGTCCCGTGCCGATCTGACCGCCCAGCGCGCCTTCTGGGAGGAGCTGCTGGACGATCCGGAACCGCTGCGGCTGCCCGGCCGGACCGGGAGCACCCGGTCGGCGGGTCCCAAACACGGCCGCTCCGTGCGCCTGCCGGGCGAGGAGCTCGCCCGCTGGGACGCCCGGGCCCGGGCGCTGGGCACCACCCGTTTCGCCCTGCTCGCGTCGTTGTTCGGCGTCGTGCTGCGCGAGCTGGGCGGGCAGCGCGACATCCTGGTCAAGGTCCCCGTGGCCCGGCGCGGCAGCGGTGTGCTCGCGACGGCGGTGACCTGCCGCGTCGACCTGGTGTACCTGCGCTTCCGGCCGCCGGGCACGCAGGACACGGCGGCGCACGCGGACGCCCTGGCGAGCGCCGTGGCGAGCACCGACGCGTCGCTGGCCGCCATGGAGCTCGGCGGAGCGGCCCTGGACCACATCCTGGTGTGGTCCGGCGGCAGCGAGGCACTGCCCTCCATCCCCACCTTCCTGATGCAGGACGACCCGGCCCCGGTGCTCGAACTTCCGCACTGCACGGCCGAGTTGCTGCGCATCGACAGTCCCGTCATGTCCACCGAGCTGGAGCTCGACGTGCGCCTGCGCGGCAGCGGCGCGGACGTGACCGCCACGGTCCGCACCGACCGGCTGCCCGCGGAGCTCGCGGACGCCGTCGTGACCGCCTACGCCGAGGCGGTACGGCGCGGACCGGCCGAGCTGCCCGCCGACCCCGAGGACCCCTCATGCGCGTACTGATCCTGAGCACCCCCGAATCCACCCACTTCACGACGATGGTCCCGCTGGCCTGGGCGCTGCGCGGGGCCGGGCACGAGGTGCTCGTCGCCGGCCAGCCGGACATCGTCCCGGCGGCCCGGTCGGCCGGCCTGTCCACGGTCACCGTCGGCCGCGCGTTCCACGCCAAGGACCTGCTGAGCCCGCCGCTGCCGCCGGACCGGCGCCCCATCGAGGTGGCGGGTCCGACGACGCCGAAGATGATCGCCATCGGCTCCAAGGTGTGGGTGCTGCACGCCCGTTACCTGTTCCCGCGCTACCTGGAGGTGGCCCGGCAGTTCCGGCCCGACCTGGTGGTGTCGGAGCAGATGGACTACGCGGCCCTGCTGGTGGGCGGAGTCCTGCGGATCCCGGTCGTCTCGCACCGCTGGGGCGTCGACCCGCTGAGCCCGCTGATGCGTCAGACCGCGGTCGACTTCCTGCAGGGCACCTGCGACCGCAACGGCATCGAGGGCGGGCTCCCGCTGCCGGACGTCGTCCTCGACCCGGCGCCGCCGGAGCTGCTCTACCCGGGCACCCCGGCGGCGACCCCGATCCGGCACATCCCGTTCAACGGCACCGGGGCCGTCCCCGCGTGGCTGCGGCGGCCCGGCGACAAGCCGCGGGTCGTCGTCTCCATGGGCCGGCAGACGATCGCGCTCGGCGGGATCCCGCTGTTCCGCACGGTGATCGAGGCGTTCGGCCGGCTCCCGCACCTCGAGGGCGTCTTCACCGTCCAGGACGAGTACCTGGACGCGCTGGGCCCGACCCCCGCCAACGTGCGGCTGATCTCACCGGCGCCGCTGAGCGGGTTCCTCGGCGCTTGCGCGGCGATCGTGCACCACGGCGGCGCCAACACCCTGATGACGGCCACCGGGGCCGGTCTCCCGCAGCTGGTGCTGCCGCAGCTCGCCGACCAGTTCGCCGGCGGCGAGCTGCTCGCCGCCACCGACGCCGCCATCTCGCTCGGCACCGCCGACGAGCAGAACGACCCGGCGACCGTCGCCGAAGCCCTCGACCACCTCCTCGGCGCCGAGCGCCACGCGAAGGGCGCCGCCGGACTCGCGCGCTCCGTCGCCGCCATGCCGAGCCCCGCCGCCGTCGTCCGCGACCTGGAGAACCTGCGATGCGCGTCCTAGTCATCAGCACCCCCGTCGACACCCACTTCCTGCCGATGCTGCCCCTGATCAGGGCGCTCGCCGACGCCGGGCACGAGATCCTGGTGACCGGCCAGCCCGACGTCACCGACGCCGCCGCGGCGGCAGGGCTGGCCACGATCACCTTCGGGGAGGCCTTCCACTCCGAGGACCTGCGCGGCGGCAGGCGGCCCGCCGACCGGCGCCCCATCGAGGTGTCCGGGCGCCCGGACCGGCAGCAGATCGGCGGGGTCGCCCAGGTGTGGCGCAACCACGTCCCGTACTTCCTGCCGGACTACCTGGAGGTGGCCCGCGAGTGGCGGGCCGACCTGGTGCTGTCCGAGCACATGGAGTTCGCCGGGTCGATCATCGGCGCGCTCCTCGGCATCCCCAGCGTGCAGCACCGCTGGGGCGTCAACCCGACCTCCCCGGCCATGCTCGGCTTCGTCCGCCTCTACCAGGAACCGGTCTGCGCGCGGGTCGGCCTGGACTCCGTGCCGGTGCCCGACCTGCTGCTCGACCCGGCGCCGCCGTCCCTCGCCGACCGCGAGGCCCCGGCCGCCGAGCCGATCCGCCCCGTCCCCCACACGGAGCCGGGCGGCCCCTGGACGTACCGCACCCCGCCGGGCCGCCGGGTGGCCGTCGCGCTGGGCGGGCACACCCTGGACCTCGGCGGCGCCGGCCTGCTGCGGCGGGTGGTGGACGTGCTGGGCCGGGTGGACGGCGTCGAGGCGGTGGTGTCCGCGGCGCCCCGGCACCGCGAGGCGGTCGGCGCCCTGCCGGACGGCATGACGTACACCGCGCTGACCGCGCCCGGCTCGCTGTTCGCGGAGGCCGACCTGGTGGTGCACCACGGTGGCGCCGGCTCCACGCTGGGCGCCGCCGCCCTCGGTGTCCCGCAGCTGGTGCTCCCGCAGCTCGGCGACGCCTTCGTGGCCGGCGACCGGATCGCGGGCGCGGGCGCCGGTCTGACGCTGGACTCGGCGGAGCTCCAGAACGACCCGGCCCGGCTGACCGACGCCGTACGGGCGCTGCTCGAGGAGCCCGCCCACCGCACGGCCGCGGCCGCCGTGCGCGCCGAGACCGACGCGATGCCGGCACCTGCCGACATCGCCGTACGGCTGGAGCGGCTGGCGGCCCGGCAGGGGGTGCCGGCATGACCGTGGAGGCGCCCGTGGCGCGGCCGGACAAGCCGGAGAAGCCGGCGAAGGAGCCCAACCCGCACGGCATGACCGACGTCCAGGTGCTGGTGTTCATCGTGTGCGCGATGGCGACCATGACGCTGGCCCTGCTCGACGGCTCCATCGTCTCCTCCGCCGTCCTGCCGATCGTGCGCGACCTCGACCCGGCCCACGGCATCGACCGCTTCCCCTGGCTGATCACGTCCTATCTGCTCGCCGCGACCGCCGCCCAGCCGCTGTACGGCAGGCTGAGCGACAGCTACGGGCCGCGCCGGATCTACCTCACCGCGCTGGCCACGTTCCTGGCCGGTTCCGCGCTGTGCGCGAGTGCGCAGTCGCTGACCCAGCTGATCTTCTTCCGTGCCGTGCAGGGGCTCGGCGGCGGCGGCCTGATGAGCATGACGCTGATCGTGATCGCCACGCTGTACCCGCCCAAGTCCCGCGCGGGCCGCTCGAACACGGGCGGCGCGCTCATCGCGGCGGGCATCGTCGCGGGCCCGGCGATCGGCGGCCCGCTCAGCCAGGAGCTGTCCTGGCGGTGGATCTTCCTGCTCAACGTGCCGCTCGCCGGGCTCGCGCTCGCCGGCATCACCTGGGCGCTGCGGCTGAACGTGCGCGGGACCCGGCAGCCGGTCGACTTCTTCGGCTCGGTCCTAGTCGCCTCCGCCACCTGCGCCCTGCTGCTCGGCGTCAAGACCTACGGCGAGCAGCACTCGTTCTCGGGCTCGGTGGTGCCGTACTTCTACGGCGGCCTGATGATGTTCGTGTTCTTCGCGGTCCGCCAGCTGAAGGCGGCGGACCCGCTGATGCCGCTGACCCTGTTCCGGGACCGGGTGTTCCGGCCCGCCGCGATCCTGCAGTTCGTGGGCGGGTTCGCGCTGCTGTCCCTGCCGGTGTTCCTCATCAACTACCTGAACATCGTGCGCGGGGTGGACCTCGACGCCGTCGGGCTTCACCTGATCCCGCTCGCCGTCGGCGTGGTCCTGGTCTTCGTCGTCTGGGGCCGGGTCATCGCCCGCACCGGACGCTGCCGGCCGGTCCTGATCGGCACCACGGCGACGGCGGTCGCCGCGACCGCCGGGCTCGCCCTGACCGTGGCCGACGCTCCCCTGTGGCAGCTGGACGTGCTGCTGGTGCTGCTCGGCGCCGGCCTCGGCGGGGTCACCCAGATCGCCCTGTTCATGACCCAGTCGGCGGCCGACCCCGAGCAGCTCGGCGTGGTCACCACCACCTCGCGGTTCGCCACCATGCTGGGGACCACGATCGGCGGCAGCGTGCTCGGCGCGGTCCTGAGCGCCCGGTTCGCCTCGTCCGCCAAGGCGTCCGGGATCACCGACCCCGATGCCGCCGCGGCCCGCCTCGCCGGACTCCCGCCCGCCGTCCGGCACCTGGTGCGGGGCGCCTTCGCCCACGCCACCGGCACGGTCCTGCTGACCGCCGCCGGACTGCTGCTGCTCGCCCTGATCACCGCACTGCTGATGGGCGAGGTCCATGTCGACGAACTCAACGAAGCCGCCGAGGAGGCGCGAGAAGATGCGCGTACTGATGCTGAGCACCCCCTTTCCGACCCACTTCACCCCGCTGGTCCCGCTGGCCTGGGCGCTGAAGGGGGCGGGCCACGAGGTGACGGTGGCCGCCCAGCCTGACGTCACCGACGCGGCCCGCGCGGCGGGGATCACGGCCGTCGACATCGGCGACCGGTTCCACGGCCTGGACGTCCTCCAGCGCCATCTGCCGCCGGGGGTCCGCCCGCTGGAGCTGATGGGGCCGACCCCGCCGGAGAAGATGGCGGGCACCACCAAGCTGTGGGAGACCCACGCCCGGTACCTGCTGGGCTCCTACCTGGAGTTCGCCCGTGAATGGCGTCCCGACCTCGTCGTCTCCGAGCAGCTGGAGCTGGCGGGGCCGGTCGTCGCCGCGGTGCTCGGGGTGCCGTCGGTGCAGGTGCGCTGGGGCGTCGACCCGCTCAGCGGCCCGTCCCGCGCCTCCGCCCGCAACTTCCTGCACGGCACCTGCGTCCGGCTCGGCCTCGACGGTCTGCCCGACCCCGACCTGCTCCTCGACCCGTGCCCGCCGGCCCTGCGCCATCCCACCGCCCCGCCGGGCAGCCCCCTCGGCCACGTCCCCTACAACGGCGTGGGCACCGTGCCCGAGTGGCTGCGCGTCCCGGCGCCCCAGGGCGTGCGCCGGGTGGCGGTCTGCCTGGGCAACCAGACGCTGGTGCTCAACGGCAGCGGGTTGTTCCGCACGATCATCGAGTCGTTCGAGGGGCTCACGGACGTGCAGGCGGTCGTCACCGCCGCCCCCGAGTACCACGAGGGCTTCGGCCGGCTCCCGGACAACGTGCGGGTGGTCGAGCCGGTGCCGCTCAACCTCTTCCTGCGGGACTGCGACGCGCTGATCCACCACGGCGGCGCCAACACCACCATGACCGGCTGCCACTTCGGACTGCCGCAGGTCGTCCTGCCGCAGCTCGTCGACCAGTTCGCGTCGGCCGAGCTGCTCGCCGCGGCGGGCGCCGCCCGGGTGCTCGGCGAGGCGGCGCCGCAGAACGACGCGGCGCTGGTCCGGGCCGCCGTCACGGAGGTCCTCACCGACGACCGGTACCGCAAGAGCGCGCGGGAGCTGCGCGACGACATGGCCGCGATGCCGAGCCCGGCGGAGATCGTGGCCGACCTGGAGCGGCTGGCCGCCGGCGCCTGACCGGCCCGACGGGAAGGGCCCCGACCGGATCTTCCGGTCGGGGCCCTTTCGGTTCGGTCGGGGATCAGCCGCGGTTCTTCTTCAGGGCGTCACTCACGAACTTGGCGGCGAGGATCAGCGCGACGGTGACACCGAGGCCGATGAAGAGGTGCGTCATGGTGTTTCTCCTTGTGTGAGGGGTTGGGATGTGACGGGTCGGGATGTGACGGGCCGTGAGGCCGGGAGACGGGACGTCGTCCGGTCGGGCGGTTCAGCGGGCGACGGCGGCACGCTGGGCGCGGAGCACGCCCCACAGGGCCGCCGGGGTGGCGAAGGTCGCGGCGGTGAGGGTCTCCTCCGGGAACTCCACGCCGTAGGTGTCCTCCAGGCGGACCAGGAGCTCGATGGTCGCCATCGAGTCGAGACCGGCCTCCTTGAGGTCGCGGGCCGGGTCGACCGGGTCCTGGCCGGCCAGCCGCGGCAGCACGGAGCGCAGCAGCTGCTCGAAGTCGTGGTCCGGGATCGTCGTCATGATGTCTGCTCCTTGGAGGCGTGGGCGTGCTGCTCGCGGCGCAGCCGCTGCTTGTCGGTCTTGCCGTTCGGGGTGAGGGGCAGCTCGTCGACCGGGTGGCAGGCGGCGGGGACCTTGGCGGCCTCCAGCCGCTCGCCGAGGTGCGCGAGCACGGCGTCGGGGGTCAGCTCCGTGACGGCGTACAGGGTGAGGTCGTGGCCGTCGGCCGGGGCGAGTGCCGCGGCGGCGGTGACGCCGGGGATGTCCAGGGCGGCCGTCTCGATCTCGAGGGTGCCCATGCGGACGCCCTTGCGCTTGAACAGGTCGTCCCGGCGGCCCTCGAAGTAGAGGTGGCCGTCCGCGTCCAGGTGGCCGTAGTCGCCGGTGTGCAGGGTGATCCCGCCGGTGACCGGGTCGGGGCGGAAGCGCAGCGCGGTCTGCTCGGGAGCGCGCCAGTAGCCGGCCATGACGTGCGGGCCGCGTACGGCGATCTCGCCGACCGTGCCGGGCGGCAGCGGGGTGCCGTCGTCGGCGAGGACCAGCACCTCGGTGCCGTCCAGGGCGCGGCCGACCGAGCCGGGCCTGGCCAGGTCGCCGTCCGGTTCGAGGACGGTGATCCGCTTGCACTCGGTGGTGCCGAACATCGGCGACACCCGGGCGTGCGGGAAGGCGGCGCGCAGCCGGGCGATGACCGGCGCGGTCAGGGCCGCGCCGGTGTTGGTGAACAGCCGCACCGGGGGCGCCGCCCGGCGGTCGCGGCGGGAGAGGGTCAGCAGCATCTCGGCGAGCGACGGCACGAGCGGTACGACGGTCACACCGTGCTCGTGCAGGGTGCCCAGCAGCCGTACGTGGCGGTCGGGTTCGGTCAGCACCAGCTGGGCGCCGGCGAGCACCGAGAGGAAGATCTGGTAGAGCCCGTAGTCGAACGACAGCGGCACGGCGGCGAGGACGACGTCGTCCTCCCGGTAGTCCAGCCGGGCCTGGATGGCGCGGGCCGCGAAGACGATCGGGGCGTGCGGGCTCGCCACGGCCTTGGGGGCCGAGGTGGAGCCGGAGGTGTAGATCAGCAGACCGAGGTCGTCGGGGCGCACGGGGGCGGTGTCCTCGGCGGCGCGGGCGCCGGCGCGCAGCCGCTCCTCGGCGCCGGCCCGGGCCTCGGCGAGCGACACGACCGGGCGGTCCGTCAGCTCCCGCAGGACGGAGGCGTCGTCGCCCTCCTGCGCCACCAGCAGGACGGGGTCGCAGTCCGGCACCACGGTGTTCAGGTGGAAGCGCTTCATCGCCGGGTTGACCGGGACGAAGACGATCCCGCGGCGCAGCGCGCCGAAGAGCAGGGCGGTGAACTCGCGGACGTTGCCGACCCGGGCCAGCACCCGGTCACCGCGGCGCACGCCCCGGTCCTCGGTGAGCCAGTCGGCGTACGCCCGTGACCAGGCGTCGAGTTCGGCGTAGGTCCACGCCCCCGAGGCGTCCCGCACGGCGGGGGCGTCGGGCCGGGCGGCGACCGCCGCGGCGAGCAGGCCGTCGACGGTGTCGGCGGCCACCAGTGTCTGAGTCGTCATTCGGCAACCTCTTGGGGCGATCGGGTCCGTCGGAGCGGAAGTCGGTCCCGGCCAGCGTCACCGCCCCCGCTCGACCTGTGGTGGAGCCGCTCTCGCACCGCGGCGGCCTGCCCGCGCTCAAGTCCGCTGCGAGGAGCCGGTCCGATGGTGACCGCGGCAGCAAGCCCCATGAAGACGACGACCCCGCCGCGACGACGTCCGACGGGGAAGGAGGCAGCACAGGATGAACGCGCAATCCCGGCAGTCCGGCGGCTCCGGCGGCGCAGCACCCGGCGGTCGCCCGCTGGACCTCGGCGTCTTCTTCTTCGCCGCGGTCGGCGACCGGTCCGAGGACACCTACCGGCTGATGCTGGACGCGGCGCGCCGCGCCGACGAACTCGGCTTCGGCTTCGTGTCGACGCCCGAGCGCCATTTCCACCGCTTCGGCGGCGCCTTCCCGAACCCGGCCGTCACCTCGGCCGCCATCGCCGCCACGACCCGGCGGATCCACATCCGGGCGGGCAGCGTGGTCACCCCGCTGCACCCGGCGTCGCGGATCGTCGAGGACTTCGCCGTGGTGGACGGCATCTCCGGCGGCCGGGTGGGAATCTCGGTGGGGTCCGGCTGGAACGTCAACGACTTCGTCATCGCGCCCGGGAAGTACGAGACGCGGCGCGAGCAGATGGCCAAGGACGTGACGGACATCCGCGAGGCCTGGCGCACCGGTCGCTGGAGCGGCACCACCCCGCTCGGCGACGAGGTCTCGCTGCCGCTGTACCCCCGCCCGGTGCAGCGGGAACTGCCGGTGTGGGTCACCGCGTCGCGCAGCGAGGGCACCTTCGTCCAGGCGGGCCGGCTCGGCTGCAACATCCTCACCCACCTGGAGAACCAGGACGTCGAGTCGCTGGCCGACAAGGTCGCCCTGTACCGCGCGGCCCGCGCCGAGGCCGGTCTCCCGGGACCCGGCACGGTCACCGTGATGATGCACACCTACGTGGCCGAGACGTCCGGGCAGGCCCGTGAGATCGGCGGCGGGGCCCTGCGCGACTACCTGCTGTCCGCCATCGACCTGGAGGCCGGCGCCGTCCGGGCGGGCGGCCGGATGAGCGGCGACAAGGCGGGCCGGGACGTGCTGTCCGCGGCCCGCGCCCAGCGGAAGCTGGCCGAGCTGGGCGTCAACCGCTACCTGTCCGGCAACTCCCTGATCGGTTCGGTCGAGGAGTGCACCGAGACGGCCCGCCGGGTGCGCGCCGCCGGCGTCGACGAGATCGCCTGCCTGGTGGACTTCGTGCCGGACGCGCAGCAGGTGCTCGGCTCGCTGGAGCTGCTCGACGCCGTACGCCGTGACGCCGCGCGGGCCGCCGAGCTCGTGGCGGCCCGCTGACCTCAGGAGGTCCCCCCGTGCCGACGATCCTCGCCGTCTCCGGCAGCCCGTCGCCCGTCTCGCTCACCCACCGGGTGCTCACCCGCGCCGCCGAACGGCTCGGCGCACGCGGTCACCTGGTCGACGTGCTCGCCGTACGCACCCTGCCGGCCGCCGAACTGCTGGCCGCCGACACCTCTCACCCGGGCGTCGCCGCCGCCGCGCGGCGGTTCGCCGAGGCCGACGCGGTGGTCCTCGCGACCCCCGTGTACAAGGCCGGGTACTCCGGCCTGCTGAAGGCCTACCTGGACCTGCTGCCCCAGTTCGCGCTGGACGGCAAGGTCGTTCTGCCGCTGGCCACCGGCGGCTCCCTCGCCCACGTACTCGCCCTCGACTACGGCCTGCGCCCCGTCCTGATGTCGATGAAGCCGGCCGCCGTCGCCGAGAGCTTCTTCGTGCACGCCGAGCGGGCCGAGGCCATGGGTGACCTGCTCGACTCCGCCACCGACCGGTTCGCGGAACTCGTGGAAGCCCTGCACCGGCCCGCCCGCCGTCTGGCGCCGGCGGCCGCCTGACCCATGACTGACACACCGAACTCCACGGAAGAGGCCCCCATGAAGGCTCTTGTGCTGGCCGGCGGAACGGGATCCCGGCTGCGCCCGTTCAGCTACTCCATGCCCAAACAGCTCATCCCGATCGCCAACAAGCCGGTCCTGGAGCACGTCCTGGACAACATCCGCGACATCGGCGTCACCGAGATCGGCATCATCGTCGGCAACCACGCCACCGAGATCGCGGACGCGCTCGGCGACGGCTCCCGCCTGGGTGTGCGCATCACGTACATCCCGCAGGACCGCCCGGCCGGTCTCGCGCAGACCGTGCAGCTGGCCCGCGGGTTCCTCGGCGACGACGACTTCGTGATGTACCTCGGCGACAACATGCTGCCCGAGGGCATCGAGGAGGCGGCCGCCGAGTTCCGCGCCCTGCGCCCCGCCGCCCAGGTCCTGGTCGCGCAGGTCGAGGACCCGCGCGCCTTCGGGGTCGCGGAGGTCGACGCGGACGGCGTGGTGGAGCGGCTGGTGGAGAAGCCCCCGGTCCCGCGCTCCAACCTGGCGCTGATCGGCGTGTACTTCTTCACCCCGGCCGTGCACGAGGCCGTCGACTCGATCGAGCCGAGCGCCCGGGGCGAGCTGGAGATCACCGACGCCATCCAGTGGCTGGTGACCGGCGGCCGGACCGTGCGGGCCCAGGAGTACGCCGGCTACTGGAAGGACACCGGCCGGGTCGAGGACGTCCTGGAGTGCAACCGGATGCTCCTGGACGGCGTGACGCGCCGGGTCGAGGGCGAGACCGACGAGGACACGGTGCTGATCGGCAACGTCGTCCTGGAGGCCGGGGCCCGGGTCGTCCGCTCGTTCGTGGTGGGCCCGGTGGTGATCGGCGCGGGCACCCTGCTGGAGGACAGCCACGTCGGCCCGTACACCTCGATCGGCCGGGACTGCGTCCTGACCGACGCCCATCTGGACCACTCCATCGCGCTGGACGGCGCCTCGGTCTCCGGCGTGCGCGGGCTGCGCGGCTCGCTGCTGGGCCGGTCCGCCGCCGTCACCGGCGCCCAACTGGAAGAGCGCCACCACCGCCTGGTGGTCGGCGACCACACCCGCGTGGAGGTCGCGGCATGAGCAAGAGGATCCTGGTCACCGGCGGTGCGGGCTTCATCGGTTCGCACTACGTCCGCACACTCCTGGACGGCGGCTACGAGGGCTACGAGGACGCCGAGGTCACCGTCCTCGACAAGCTGACCTACGCCGGCAACCGTGACAACCTGCCCGCCGCCCACCCGCGGCTGACGTTCGTCGAGGGCGACATCTGCGACCTGCCGGCGTTGCTGGACCTGTTCGCGGGCCACGACGCGGTGGTGCACTTCGCGGCCGAGTCGCACGTGGACCGCTCGCTGGAGTCGGCCGCGGAGTTCGTCGCCACCAACGTGGGCGGCACGCAGAACGTCATGGAGGCGGCCCTGCGCACGGGCGTGGAGCGGGTCGTGCACGTCTCCACCGACGAGGTGTACGGCACCATCGACGAGGGCTCCTGGACGGAGGAGTGGCCGCTGCTGCCCAACTCCCCCTACGCGGCGTCCAAGGCCGGCTCCGACCTGATCGCCCGCGCCTACTGGCGCACCCACGGCCTGAACGTCTCGGTCACCCGCTGCTCCAACAACTACGGGCCGTACCAGCACCCGGAGAAGCTGATCCCGCGCTTCGTCACCAACCTGCTGGAGGGCGAGACGGTCCCGCTGTACGGCGAGGGCGCCAACATCCGCGAGTGGCTGCACGTCGACGACCACTGCCGGGCGATCCAGCTGGTGCTGACCCGGGGCCGGGCCGGCGAGATCTACAACGTGGGCGGCGGCAACGAGCAGACGAACCGGCAGATCACCGAGCGGCTGCTCGAACTGACGGGCAACGACTGGTCCCGGGTGGTGCGGGTCGCCGACCGCAAGGGCCACGACCTGCGCTACTCGCTCGACGAGTCCAAGATCCGCGAGGAGCTGGGCTACACGCCCCGCGTCACCTTCGAGGAGGGCCTCGCCGCCACGGTCGACTGGTACCGGGACAACCCCGGCTGGTGGAAGGCGGTCAAGCACGGCGCCGGGGAGGACCGGCGATGACGGGGACCGCCCCCGAGGTGCTCGTGGTCGGTGCCGGCCCGGTCGGGCTGAGCGCCGCCCACGAGCTGGCCCGGCAGGGGGTGTGGGTCCGCCTGGTGGACGCCGCGCCCGGCCCGGCCACCACCAGCAGGGCGCTGGCCACGCACGCCCGCACCCTGGAGACGTACGACCAGATGGGCGTCCTGGACGACCTGCTGCCGCGTGGCCAGCGCGTCGAGCACTTCACGCTGCACCAGAACGGCCGCCGGCTGATCCGCTTCGACACGGACTACAGCCGGCTGCCGACCCGCTTCCCGTTCACGCTCATGGTCGACCAGGTGATCACCGAGGAGGTGCTGCGCGACGCGGCGGCCCGGCACGGTGTCACCGTCGAGTGGGGGGTGCGGCTCGACCGCTTCGAGGATCTGGGGGAGGACGGCGTCCGCGCCCACCTCACCGGCCCCGACGGCCGCGCCGAGACCGTCACCGCCGGCTGGCTGGTCGGCGCCGACGGCGGCCACAGCACCGTCCGCAAGCAGCTCGGCCTGAAGCTGGCGGGCGAGTCGAGCGAGACCTGGCTGATCGCGGACGCGGTCGTCGACTGCGACCTGCCGAGGGACAGCATCCACTGGATGCGCACCCCTCGGGGCACGGTGATGATGGTGCCGTTCCCCGACGAGGGCAAGTGGCGCCTGCTCGACACCGCGGAGACGTCGTACGGCGGGGACGACCGGATGGTCGCGGACCGCTTCGCCGCGAAGATCAGCGCCGGCACCGGGAAACCCGCCCGGGTCGAACTGCCCGGCTGGGTTTCGGTCTTCACGATCCAGCAGCGCATGATCCCGCAGATGCGCGAGGGCCGGGTGCTGCTCGCGGGCGACGCCGCGCACGTCCACAGCCCCGCCTCCGGGCAGGGGATGAACACCGGGGTCCAGGACGCGGTGAACCTCTCCTGGAAGCTGGCGGCGGTCCTGCGCGGCGAGGCGAGCGACTCGCTCCTCGACTCCTACGGCGCCGAACGGGTGCCGGTCGGGGCGGAGCTGCTGCGCACCACCAAGGTCGCCACCCTGCTGGTCCAGCTGCGCAGCCGCAGGGCGGCCGCGTTCCTGCGCACCGCCTTCACCGTGCTGCGCAACATCCCGCCCCTCAAGGGCCGCGTCCAGCGCAAGATCATGGGCGGCATGTCGGCCCTCGGCCTCGGCTACGGCGCCGGTCCCCTCACCCTCGAAGACCCGTCCGCCCGGCCGGTCCGGCCCGGCGACCGGCTCGCCCGGGTCGACGCGGCCCGCGCCGGCGGCTCGCCGGAGTGGCAGCGGGTGCTGGCCGAACTGCGCCGTCCGGAATGGCTGCTGCTCACCCACGGCCCCGCGGCGGAGGGGCAGCCGCGCACGCTGTCCCTGTCCGACCCGTCGGTCGCCGCCGACCTCGGTCTGCGCGCGGGCGACTGGCTGCTGGTCCGCCCCGACGGCTACGTGGCCGCCCGCGGGAGCGCCGGGCAGTCCCCGTCGGCGGCCCTGGCGTCGCTGGGCATCCGGCTGGAGACGTTCACCCGGGCCGCCTGACCGGCGCACACAGGGCCGAGGCCCGCCCCGACGCGTCGGGGCGGGCCTCGGCCCTGTGCGGTCAATGCGGGAGCGCGCGGGGCGCACGGCGCCCTACGCGGCCCGCCGTCCCCGCTTCCCGTACAGCTCCAGGCACTGCTCGTACGACGGCAGCATGCCGAGCGCCGCGGCCTCGGCGACGGTCACCGCGTTCGCGTCCTTCTCCGAGAGCAGCGGCTCCCCGGTGAGCCACTTGGCCCACGGCAGGCCCAGCTCCGGGTCGAGCGCCCGCAGGTCGAGCTGCGTGCCCGGCACGTACTCCGTGGAGCAGAGGTAGCTGATGCAGGTGTCGTCGGTGAGCGCGACGAAGCCGTGCGCCAGGCCCTCCGCCACGAACACCGCCCGCCCGCTGCGGGCGTCCAGCACGGTGCAGTCGTACGTCCCGAAGGTGGGCGAGCCCACCCGCACGTCGACCACCACGTCGAGCAGCACCCCGCGCACGCAGCTGACCAGCTTGGCCTGCCCCGGCGGGATGGCCACGCCGTGCAGCCCGCGGATCGTGTTGCGGGCCGACGCCGAGTAGTTGACCTGCCGGGGCAGGAAGGAGTGTCCGGTCTCGGCTTCGAGCCGGTCGTACCGGTAGGACTCGTGGAAGCTGCCGCGCGGGTCCGGCAGCAGCCTCGGCATGATGCGGTACGCGTCCGGCACAGCGGTCTCTTCGATCCTCATGCCGCGGCACGGTAGGGGCCCCTACTCGATTCTCGGTGGCGCCGGGGGCGACGGGTCCAGCCGTGCCCTAGCGGGACCCGCCACAGTGCCGCCCTCCACTGACGACTGGGAAGGCGGGGACGGTGTCGGCGATCGATCGACGGTCACAGGACGGGCGCGCGGTACTGGTGCTGGGCGCCTCGGGGTTCGTGGGCGGGCACGTGTGCCGCGCCTTCGCGGCGGCGGGCTGGCGGGTGGCGGGCGTGGCCCGTACGGCCCGGTCCGCGGCCCTCCCGTACGAGATCCACGAGCTCGACCTGGTGCGGGCCGAACCCGCCCGTATCGCGGAGCTGGTCCGGCGCCACCACGCCGACGTGGTCGTGAACGCGGCCGGCGCGGTCTGGGGCGTCACCGAGGACGAGATGGACCTGGGCAACCGGGACCTGGTGCGGCGCCTGGTGGAGGCCGGGCCGCCTCGGCTGATCCAGCTGGGCTCGGTGCACGAGTACGGTCCGGTGTCGCGCACCGCGATCACCGAGACCACCCCGACGGCGCCCGTCACCCCCTACGGCCGGTCGAAACTGGCCGGGGCGCGGGCCCTGCTCGACTCCGGCGCCGACGGGCTCGTCCTGCGCGTGTCGAACGTGTCGGGCCCCGGTACCTCCCCGCTCAGCCTGCTGGGCATGGTCGCCGCGCACCTGGCGTCCGGGTCCGCCGAGCCCCTGCGGCTCGCGCCGCTGCTCGCCCACCGGGACTTCGTGGACGTGCGGGACGTCGCCGACGCGGTGGTGCGCGCCGCGGCCTCCGGGGCGACCGGACGGGTCGTCAACATCGGCGGCGGCGCGGCGGTATCGGTGCGTGACCTGGTCGGCCGCATGGCCTCGGCGGACGGTCGCGGCGTCCGGATCGTGGAGGCTCCCGTCGCGGGCGGCCGGCCCCCGGAGGCCGAGTGGCAGCGCATGGACGTCACCCTCGCCCGCACCCTGCTCGGCTGGCAGCCCCGCACCGGCCTCGACGAGTCGCTGCACGACCTGTTGTCCAGTGCCGTTCGAGCAGCGGCGCCCACGATGTCCGCATCGGCCCACCGCTGACGGCCACGTGCCGGACTCTCCAGGGAGGCAGGACCAAGATGAGTGACACGAAGGCACGGATACTGAGTCAGGTGCGCGACTACCACCTGGAGAAGGAGTCGTCGCAGGTCTTCCGTCCCGGCGTCGACGAGATCTGGCCGTCCGGCGCGGTGCTCGGCCCCGAGGACCGGGCCGCCCTCGTGGAGGCGGCCCTCGACATGAAGATCGCGGCCGGCACCCACTCCCGCCGGTTCGAGTCGCGCTTCGCCCGCTACATGAAGCACCGCAAGGCGCATCTGGTGAACTCCGGCTCGTCGGCGAACCTGCTCGCCCTGTCGGCCCTCACCTCACCGCATCTGGAGGACCGCCGGCTCCGGCCCGGCGACGAGGTCGTCACGGTCGCCGCCGGCTTCCCCACGACCGTCAACCCGATCATCCAGAACGGCCTCGTGCCCGTCTTCGTCGACGTCGAGCTGAAGACGTACAACACCACGGCCGAGCGCATCAAGGCCGCGGTCGGCCCGAAGACCCGCGCCATCATGATCGCGCACGCGCTCGGCAACCCCTTCGAGGTCGCCGACGTCGCGCGCATCGCCGAGGAGAACGGCCTCTTCCTCATCGAGGACAACTGCGACGCCGTCGGCTCCCTGCACGACGGCCGGCTCACCGGCACCTTCGGTGACCTGACGACCGTCAGCTTCTACCCGGCGCACCACCTCACCATGGGCGAGGGCGGCTGCGTGCTCACCTCGAACCTCGCGCTCGCCCGGATCGTCGAGTCGATGCGGGACTGGGGCCGCGACTGCTGGTGCGAGCCCGGCGAGAACAACCGCTGCTTCAAGCGGTTCGAGTACCAGCTGGGCAGCCTGCCGGCCGGGTACGACCACAAGTACATCTACTCGCACGTGGGCTACAACCTGAAGGCCACCGACCTGCAGGCCGCACTCGGGCTGACCCAGCTGGCCAAGGTCGACGCGTTCACCGCCGCCCGCCGTCACAACTGGAGCCGGCTGCGCGAGGGCCTGGACGGCGCCCCGCACCTGATCCTGCCGGAGGCCACGCTGAACAGCGAGCCCAGCTGGTTCGGGTTCGTGATCACGGTCGCCCCCGACGCGCCGTTCACCCGCAAGGAGCTGGTGGACTTCCTGGAGGCCCGCAAGATCGGCACCCGCAACCTGTTCGCGGGCAACCTCACCCGGCAGCCCGCCTACCAGGACGTGCCGCACCGGGTGGTCGGCGACCTCACCAACTCGGACATCATCACCGAGCAGACCTTCTGGATCGGCGTCTATCCCGGCCTCACCGACGAGATGACCGACTACATGGTCGCGTCCGTCCGTGAGTTCCTCGCCGGCCGGTGACACCCGGAGCCGTCCGCTCCCGCACCCGCCGCTCCTCCGCGTTGCACAGCCCCTCACGTCCTTGACAAGGAGAGACCCCATGTCGTCGATACTCATGGAGTTGACGCGCCCGCCGTCCGTGGTCCAGCCTCGCGAGCCGGCCTCGGTGGCCGACCGGATAGCGGCGTCCGCGGCGGCCACGGCGGGACGCATGACCACCGGCGCCTTCCACGACTGGTTCGCCGGCCGCGGGAAGGCGGGCCGCTTCAGCGTCGAGCGCATCCCCTTCTCGAAGCTGCGCGGCTGGTCCTTCGAGCCGGACACCGGCAACCTGGTGCACGCGAGCGGCCGCTTCTTCAGCGTCGAGGGCCTGCACGTCACCGCCGACGACGGCCCGCACCGGGAGTGGTACCAGCCGATCATCAAGCAGCCCGAGGTCGGCATCCTGGGCATCCTGGTCAAGGAGTTCGACGGCGTCCTGCACTTCCTGATGCAGGCCAAGATGGAGCCGGGCAACCGCAACCTGCTCCAGCTCTCCCCCACCGTGCAGGCCACCCGCAGCAACTACACCAAGGTCCACAAGGGCACGGACGTCAAGTACATCCAGTACTTCACCGGTCCCGAGCGCGGCCGGGTCCTCGCCGACGTGCTGCAGTCCGAGCACGGCTCGTGGTTCTTCCACAAGAGCAACCGCAACATGATCGTCGAGGTGGACGGCGACGTCCCGCTCGACGAGGACTTCTGCTGGCTCACCCTCGGCCAGCTCAACGAGCTGCTGCACCACGACAACCTGGTCAACATGGACTCGCGGACGGTGCTGGCCTGCCTGCCGGCGTACCGTCCCGAGCCGCCCGCCGGGGACGGCTTCGCGCACGCCCTCGCCCGCTCCCGCGACCCGCAGGCCGGCGCGCTGCTCACCGACGTGGACCTGCTGTCCTGGTTCACCTCCGAGCGTTCCCGCTACGACGTCCGGGCCGAGCGCATCCCGCTCGCGGAGGTGCCCGGCTGGACCCGCGACGAGGCCCGGATCGGCAAGGACGACGGCCGCTGGTTCGACGTCGTCGCCGTCGAGGTGCAGGCCGGCAACCGCGAGGTCACCAGCTGGACCCAGCCGCTGATCGAGCCGTCCAGCCGGGGCATCGCGGCCTTCCTCACCCGCTCCTTCGGCGGCGTCCTGCACGTCCTGGCCAACGCGAAGGTCGAGGGCGGCTTCCTCGACACCGTGGAGCTCGCGCCGACCGTGCAGGCCTCGCCGGACAACTTCGCGGGGATCCCGGTCCGGCCGCCCTTCCTCGACCTGGTGCTCTCCGCCGCCCCGGACCGCATCCGCTACGACGCCGTCCACTCCGAGGAGGGCGGCCGCTTCCTCTACGCCGAGAACCGCTACCTGGTCATCGAGGCGGACGAGTCCGAGGCGCCGATGCTGCCGCCCGCCGGCTACCAGTGGGTGACGGTCGGCCAGCTCTCCGAACTGGTCAAGCACGGCCACTACGTCAACGTGCAGGCCAGGACCCTGCTCGCCTGCCTGAACGCGATGTCCCCGACCACGGACGCCGCCGGACCCGACTCCCTGGGAACCCGATCACATGACTGAACGTCCGCTGCGCGTCGCCGTCCTCGGCACCGCGGACATCGCCCGCCGCCGTGTCCTGCCCGCCCTCTCGGCGGATCCGGACGTGGAGCTGACCGCCGTGGCGAGCCGGAGCGGCGAGCGGGCGCGGGAGGTGGCGGGCCCCTACGGCTGCGCGGCGGTCACGTCGTACGAGGCGGTCCTGGACCGGCCCGACGTGGACGCCGTCTACGTCCCGCTGCCCGTCTCCCTGCACGCCGAGTGGGCGCGCCGCGCGCTCGCCGCGGGCAAGCACGTCCTCGCGGAGAAGCCGCTCACCGCGCACGCGCACACCACCGCCGAACTCCTCGGGCTGGCCCGCGCGGCGGGGCTGGCCCTGATGGAGAACGTCATGTTCGTCCACCATCCGCAGCACGCGGTGGTGCGCGAACTCGTCGCCGCCGGGACGATCGGCGAACTGCGCGCGTTCAGCGCGGTGTTCGCCGTTCCGCCGCTGCCGGCCGGCAACATCCGCCACCGGCCCGAACTCGGCGGCGGCGCCCTGCTCGACATCGGCTACTACCCGGTCCGGGCGGCCCTGCACTTCCTCGGCTCCGGCCTCGACGTGGTCGGTGCGGCCCTGGAGCACTCGGCCGGCTCGGCGGTGGAGACGTCCGGCGCGGTCCTCGTGCGGACCCCGAAGGGCGTGCTCGGACAGCTCGCCTTCGGCATGGAGCACGCGTACCGGTCGGCGTACGAACTCTGGGGCAGCGAAGGCCGGATCCGCGTCGAGAGCGCGTTCACCCCGCCCGCCGGCCACAGCCCGACGGTGTGGGTGACGGACGGCGCCGGATCGCGCGAGCTGTCCCTCGCGCCGCACGACCAGGTGGCCGCGACCGTGCGGGCGTTCGTCGAGGCCGCCCGCTCCGGCGGGGTCGGCGACGCCGCCGCGGCGGAGTGCCTGGAACAGGCCACGCTCCTGGACGCGGTACGGACGCGGGCGGCACGGCAATGACCTGGTTCGCGGCCTCGGCCCAGGCGGACCCAGGAGGGACGGAGGAACGATGAGTACGACGGCGACCACCGCCGCGAGGGTGGCCGAGCTGCACGGGATCCGTGCGCAGGCTCTGGCGGGCCCCGGCGGGAAGGCGACCGAGGCGCAGCACGCCAAGGGCAAGCTGACGGCTCGGGAGCGCATCGAGCTGCTCCTGGACCCGGGCTCCTTCCAGGAGGTCGAGCAGCTGCGCCGGCACCGGGCGACCGGGTTCGGCCTGGAGGCGAAGAAGCCGTACACCGATGGTGTGATCACCGGCTGGGGCACGGTCGAGGGCCGCACGGTCTTCGTGTACGCGCACGACTTCCGGATCTTCGGTGGCGCGCTGGGCGAGGCCCACGCCACCAAGATCCACAAGATCATGGACATGGCCATCGCGGCCGGTGCCCCGCTGGTCTCCCTCAACGACGGCGCCGGCGCCCGCATCCAGGAGGGCGTCTCCGCCCTCGCCGGCTACGGCGGCATCTTCCAGCGCAACACGAAGGCCTCGGGTGTCATCCCGCAGATCTCCGTGATGCTCGGCCCGTGCGCCGGCGGCGCGGCCTACAGCCCGGCGCTGACCGACTTCGTGTTCATGGTCCGCGAGACCTCGCAGATGTTCATCACCGGCCCCGACGTCGTCAAGGCCGTCACCGGCGAGGAGATCACCCAGAACGGCCTGGGCGGCGCCGACGTCCACGCCGAGACCTCCGGCGTGTGCCACTTCGCCTACGACGACGAGGAGACCTGCATCGCCGAGGTGCGCTACCTCCTCTCGCTGCTGCCCCAGAACAACCGCGAGGCCCCTCCGGTCGGAGCGACCGGCGATCCGGCCGAACGGCGCACCGAGGCCCTGCTCGACCTGGTCCCGGCGGACGGCAACCGGCCCTACGACATGCGCCGTGTGATCGAGGAGATCGTCGACAACGGCGAGTACCTGGAGATCCACGAGCGGTGGTCGGCCAACGTGCTGTGCGCACTGGCCCGCCTCGACGGCCATGTCGTCGGCCTGGTCGCGAACCAGCCCCAGTCCCTCGCCGGAGTGCTGGACATCGGGGCGAGCGAGAAGGCGGCCCGCTTCGTGCAGTTCTGCGACGCCTTCAACATCCCGCTGATCACGCTGGTCGACGTCCCGGGCTTCCTCCCCGGCGTGGACCAGGAGCACGGCGGCATCATCCGGCACGGCGCCAAGCTCCTCTACGCCTACTGCAACGCGACCGTGCCCCGCATCTCGCTGATCCTGCGCAAGGCCTATGGCGGTGCCTACATCGTCATGGACTCCCAGTCGATCGGCGCCGACCTGACGCTGGCGTGGCCGACGAACGAGATCGCGGTCATGGGCGCGGAGGGCGCGGCCAACGTGATCTTCCGCCGCGACATCGCCGCCTCGGCCACCCCGGAAGCGGTCCGCGAACAGAAGATCAAGGAGTACCGCTCGGAGCTGATGCACCCGTACTACGCGGCCGAACGCGGTCTGGTCGACGACGTCGTCGACCCCGCCGAGACCCGTGCGGTGCTCTCCTCCGCCCTGGCGATGCTCCGCACCAAACACGCCGACCTGCCCGCCCGCAAGCACGGCAACCAGCCTCAGTGAGGCACACCCCGCAGCCCCTCGCGAAGGAGACCGTATGTCACCCACCCCGTCCGGCGAACCACTGTTCCGCGTGGTCCGCGGCACCGCCGACGAGTCCGAACTCGCCGCCCTCGCCGTCGTCCTCCTCGCCCTGAACTCCCCCGAGCCGATGCCCGCCCCGGTCACGCCGCTCGCGGCCTGGCGCCGCCCGGCCTACACCCATCCGACCAGCTGGCGGGAAGCCGCCTGACCCGTCCGGCCGGTCCGGCACGGGCCCTCCCGGGCCGCGTGCCGGACCGGCCGGGCTCACGTGGTCCGCGCCCCGGCCTGATCGCGGCTCCGCACGGCCGGGACCCCGTCGAGCTCGATCCCGAACCGGTCCCGGTACACCGTGAGCACCTCCTCGTCCGTGCCCAGCTCCCGCGCCTCCTTCCGGCCGCCGGGCGCCGTCGTCGTCAGCGTCCGCCCGGCGAGGGTGATCCGCCCGCCGTCCTCCGTCACCCGCGAGCAGACCAGCGAGCGGGTGAAGTGGGACCGCGGCGAGGTGCTGTGCCACCAGGCGCCCGCCGCGAAGTCCCCGAGAGCGCGCGGCCGCGTCTCCAGCCGGTACTGCGGCCTGCCGTCCCGCTCGACGTCCAGGTCCGCGCCGTCGGCCGGGTCCCCCTCCCCGCCGCCGACCACCCCGGCGTCGTCGGGACCGGCCTGCGCCACCCGGAACACCCCGCCGGGGTCCGGCTGCTCCCCGCGCTCCGCGAAGGCCAGCGGCCAGTGACTGTGCGCCCCGAACCCGACGTCGGCCAGCCAGTCACCGCCGTCCGCCGTCCGCACCCGCAGCGCGAGGTGGTCGTAGGGGATGCCGAGCCGCCCTCCGTCCCCGTGGACCCGCGCCGCGAGCAGCCGGACCTCGTAGCCGAGGGAGGTCAGCAACGCCCCGAACGCGCCGTTGAGTTCGTAGCAGAAACCGCCCCGCCGCCCCTCGACCACCTTGTCCAGCAGCCGCTTTTCCTCCAGCACGATCTCCTCTCCGAGGTGGATGGACAGGTTCTCGAAGGGCACGGTCAGCAGATGGCGCAGGTGCAGGTCGCGCAGGGGCTCGGTGGTGGGGCGCTGCGGGCGGGTGGCACCGAGCCGGCGGAGATAGGCGTCTGCCTGTGCTGAGTTCATGCTCCCAGTCTCGGCGAACGCTCGGCGCGTCGGTGGCACTCGTGGCACTGGGTGGTCCCGGGTGCGGCCCCGGGCTCGGGGCCGGCCGCGGGCTCGGGGCCGGCCGCGGGCTCACGAGCGGTCTCTCGTCACCCGCACCTCCCGGGCCGCCTCACCGCTGCCGCCGCCGCGTCCGTCCCCGCCTCCTCCGCCGCCGACCGCGAGCGCTCCGTCCCGGTCGGTGCGCAGGACCGTCGCCCCGCCCGCCCGCAGCGCGGCCACGGTCGCCGGTGCCGGGTGCCCGTAGGGGTTGTCCGCGCCGCAAGAAATGAGCGCCACCCGGGGAGCGGCCAGCCGTATCAGGTCCGGGTCCTGGTAGGCGGAGCCGTGGTGGGCCACCTTCAGCACGTCCACCCCCGCCAGCCCGGCCGCGGCCGGTGAGTGTGCCAGGGCCTGCTGGGACGGTGGTTCGAGGTCCCCGAGCAGCAGCAGCCGCAGTCCGCCGGTCCGCACCAGCAGGGCCACGCTGGCGTCGTTCGGTCCGTCCGGTTCCACCGCCGGGACCTGCCCCGGCGCGGGAGCGGCCGGCGGCCACAGCACCCGCCAGGTCACCGGTCCGGCGCGCCGCTCCTCCCCCGCCGCGGCCCGGGTGAGCGGGATGTGCCGCTCTGCCGCCTCCTGCCGGACGAACGCGACCTGGTCGGCCGGTTCCTCGAAGTCCGTCGTCTCGATCGCGGCCACCGAGCGGCCGCGCAGGACACCGGGCAGCCCCGCGACGTGGTCGGCGTGGAAGTGGGTCAGGACGACCAGGGGGACACGGGTGACGCCCAGCTTCCGCAGACAGCGGTCGACCCGTCCGGGGTCGGGACCGGTGTCCACGACCACCCCGGCCCCGTCACCGGCCGCCAGCACGGTCGCGTCGCCCTGTCCGACGTCGCACATCGCGTACCGCCAGCCCGGCGGCGGCCAGCCGGTGACCACCCGGGCCAGCGGCGCCGGCCGCACCACCACCAGCAGGAGCAGCACCCCCAGCGCGCCGCACCACCAGGGGTGCCGCGACAGCCGCCGGCCGGCCAGGACGACGGCCCCGGTGAGCGCGGCGAGGAGCAGGGCCCCGGCCCAGTTCCCCGGCCAGTCCACTCCCCCGCCCGGCAACGCGGCCCCGGTCCGGGCCACCCGCACGATCCAGCCGGCCGGCCAGCCGGCGCACCAGGCCAGCCCCTTGGCCACCGGCATCGCCACCGGTGCCGTGGCCAGCGCCGCGAACCCCAGCACCGTGGCGGGCGCCACGGCCACTTCCGCCAGCAGGTTGCACGGCACCGCCACCAGGCTCACGCGTGCCGACAGCACCGCCACGACCGGTGCGCACACGGCCTGCGCGGCGGCGGCCGCGGCCAGCGCCTCGGCGAGCCGTGCGGGCACCCCGCGCCGCCGCAGCGCCTCGCTCCAGCCCGGTGCCGTCAGGAGCAGCGCGCCGGTGGCCAGCACGGAGAGCAGGAAGCCGTAACCGCGGGCCAGCCAGGGGTCGTGGAGCACCAGCAGGAGCACGGCCGCGGCCAGCGCCGGGACGAGCGATCCGCGCCGCCCGGTCGCCAGGGCGAGCAGGGCCACGGAGCCGCAGGCCGCGGCCCGCAGCACGCTCGGGTCGGGCCGGCAGAGGACGACGAACGCGAGGGTGAGGGCACCGGCCACGAGCGCGGTGGTCCGCAGCGGCAGTCCCAGGCGCGGGGCGAGGCCGCGGCGCTCGGCGCGCTGGGCGAGACCGGGCGGCCCGACGAGCAGGGCGAGCAGGATGGTGAGGTTGCTGCCGGACACGGCGAGGGTGTGCGCGAGGTCCGTCTCCTTGAACGCCTCGTCCAGCTCGGGTGTGATCCGCGAGGTGTCGCCGACGACCAGTCCCGGGAGCAGCGCCCGGGCGTCCGCCGGCAGCCCCTCGGTGGCGTCCCGCAGCCCGGCTCTGAGCGCGCCGGCCAGCCGCTGCGGCCCGCTCGGTCCCGCGACCACCTCGGGCCGGGGCTCCGCGCGCACCCGCAGCACGGCCGCGCTCCGGTCGCCGCCGCTCAGAGCGGGCGCCAGCCGGGCGACGACCCGCAACCGGGTGGTGGGCAGCAGCCCGAGCCAGGCACGGCGCGCGGCACCGGCCGCGGCCGGTACGCCGGGCTCGCCGGGGGCGACGGGCTCGTCGGGGGCGACGGCCACGTTCGGGGGGCCGGCTACGTCCGGGGCGCCGGCCACGTCCGGGGCGCCGGCCACGTCCGGGGCGCCGGCCACGTCCGGGGCCACCGTCGCTCGGGGGGCGGCCATCGCGTCGGGTGCCGCCGCCGGAGTGCCGGGCGGCGCTCCGGTGGCGGGTGCCCGGGGTGCCGGGACGTCCGCGTCGATGACCAGCAGGACGGGGGTGCGTGTCCCGACCGCCGCTCCGTCCCTTCCCTCCCTCCCCGCCCTCCCCTCCGCCTCCTCCACCTTCTCCACGCGGCGCACCTCCGCCCGGGCCAGGACCGCCACCGGCGCCGCGTGGTCGCCGCGCACCCGGGGCCGGCTCGGCCAGGGGTCACCGGTCAGCTCGACCTCGGCGGTCATGGTCGCGAACCGCCGCGCCGCCTCCGGCACCGGCCCGCGCCGCAGGTCCGCGCCGTGCAGCCCGGCCGATGCGGCCGCCGCCGCCACGCACAGCAGCACGGCGGCGAGCGGAGCCCGGACCCAGCCGGACCGGGAGGGCGTCCGGGCCGGCCCGCCCCACCGGCGGACCCCCAGCAGAACGACACCGGTGATCAGGCTGACGACCGCGACTGTCGCGCTCCAGTGCGGTGGGGCGTCGACGACCAGGGCGGCCGTCGCCCAGGCGGCCAGCGCGGGAGGCACCAGGCGCAGGTCGGCCGCGGCCGCGGCGGGTGCGCTGTGCCCGGGGGCGGTGCTCATGGCCGCACCATGGTCCGCAGATCGCCGTAGCGACGGGCGCCGATGCCGTTGACCTGCCGCAGTTCGTCCACCGAGCGGAAGCCGCCGTGGCGGGTGCGGTAGTCGATGATGTGCTGGGCCAGCACGGGGCCGACCCCGGGCAGGGTGTCGAGCTGCTCGGCGGTCGCCGTGTTGAGGGAGACCGGGGCCGCGGGGGCCGGGCCCGCCGGTCCTGAGCCGGAGCCCGCGCCGCCGCCCGGCCCCGGCGGGGCCGCCGCCCCTGCGGTGGCACCGACCAGGACCTGCTCGCCGTCCACCAGGAAGCGGGCCCGGTTGAGGCCGTCGGTGCTCACGCCCGGCCGTACTCCGCCCGCCGCCCGCAGCGCGTCGGCCACCCGCGAGCCGGACGGCAGCCGCCGGATGCCGGGCCTGCGGACCTTGCCGCCCACGTCGACGACGATCTCCCCGCCCGGCGTGGCCGAAGCACCCGGCGCCCGGGCGGTCGTGGCGCCCGCACCTCCGCCCCCGTCCCCGGCCGCCTCCCGTTCGGTGAACGGTGTCTGCGCCCGCACCACTTGGGGAGCGCTCACGGTCTGCGTCCGGCCGGTCCAGAAGTGCTGGACGGCGAGCACGGCCGCCACCATGAGCACCACGGCGAGCGCGACCACGCCCCGCCGTTCCATCCCGCAGCGCGCCTGCACCCACACCGGCAGCCGCTCGCGCAGGGCGAGCCCGGCCCGGTCGCGCAGGCTCGGCACGGGCCCGAGGGGGTCGGCCGCCTCCGGCTGGTCCTCCTCCGGGTGGTCCTCCTCCGGGTGCGACCCGGCCCGGAGCCGACCGGGCGTCGCCGCCAAGGCCGTTGTCGCGTCCGGTCCGGGAGTCATCTCTCCGGCGGCCCTCGCCCGCGTCCAGGCCACCGGGCGCGGCACAGCCCCGAACCCCCTCACGGTGCCGGTCCCTGCCACGGTCGCCACACCCACGGCCGTCCGCCCGTCCGGTGGCGCCTCCGACCGCCTGACCGATGGTGCGTCCGGTGGCGCCTTGCCCGACTCCCCCCATTCCACGGTGCGTTCGGTGCGTTCGCCGAAGAGGAGTTCCGCTCGGCGGCGCAGTTCGTCCGCCGGGGCGGGGCCGCGGTGCCGGGCGCGGTGGCGGTCGGGCGGGCGGCGGCGGAAGCGGCCGTCGGAGGCCGGGCCGCGGCCGGGTCCGCTGGTCGGGAGGGCGGTGCGGGAGCGTGATCGAAGTGCCATGCGACGAGGATGGGGCATCCCGCCGATCAGCGATGATCTTGGTCGATTCCCGTGGACACCGGGCGACTTGTGGACAACTTCGTCACTCGCGCGAGTGCGGGACGGCAGCCCGGAAAGTGGGGGTCAGCGAGGTGAGACGACCACGCCCAGCAGTCCGGGGCCGGTGTGGGCGCCGATCACCGCTCCGACCTCGCTGACATGGAGGTCGGCCAGGGCGGGGACCCTCGCCCGCAGCCGGTCGGCCAGGGCGGAGGCCCGGTCGGGGGCGGCGAGGTGGTGGACGGCGATGTCGACGTCGGCGCCGCCCGCCCGGTCGGCGGCGATCTCCTCGAGGCGGGCGATCGCCTTGGACGCCGTGCGGACCTTCTCGAGGAGTTCGATGCGGCCGCGGTCGAGCTGGAGCAGCGGCTTGACCGCGAGGGCGGAGCCGAGCAGGGCCTGTGCGGCGCCGATCCGGCCGCCGCGGCGCAGATAGTCGAGGGTGTCGACGTAGAAGTAGGCGGTGGTGCCCGCGGCCCGCTTCTCGGCGGCCGTCACGGCCTCGTCCACGGTGCCGCCGGCCTCCGCCGCCTCGGCCGCGGCAAGCGCGCAGAAGCCCAGGGCCATGGCGACCATCCCGGTGTCCACCACCCGTACCGGCACCGGTGCCTCACGGGCCGCCAGGACGGCCGCGTCGTGGGTGCCGGACAGTTCGGCGGACAGGTGCAGGGAGACGATGCCGCTCGCCCCGGACTCGGCGACCTGACGGTACGTCTCCGCGAAGACCTGGGGGCTGGGGCGGGAGGTGGTGACCGGGCGGCGCTTCTGCAACGCCTGGGCCAGCGAACGGGTCGAGATCTCGGTGCCCTCTTCGAGCGCCTGGTTCCCGAGGACCACGGTCAGGGGCACCGCGGTGATGCCGTGGCGCTCCATCGTCCGCGGCGGCAGGTAGGCCGTTGAATCGGTGACGATCGCGACATGGCGGGACATGAGCTGGAGGTTACCTGCCGTGGTCGCCGTGCGGCAGCCCGGCCCCTGCCCGCCGGACCGGGAACGGGTCCGTCATGTGGTGCTCTCGGGGCGCGGTTTCTTCTGCCAGGAGGGGGTGGGACGCTGCGCGGGCGGGGTGATCGCGGGCGCCGGCCGCTCCGCGTCGGTGGCGGACGCCGGGGTGTCGGACCACGGCGAGGACGCGGGTTCCGGCCCGGTCCAGTGCCGCAGGGCGCCCGCCTCGACGTCGATCTGGGTGCTCAGCGAGTCCAGGTCGTCGTCGGAGAAGCGGCGGGCCCGGTCACGGGCGGCCCAGCGCAGGGAGTCGGCGGACTTGGTGATGCGCTCGGTGCGGCGGCGCAGCTCGGGCAGCAGTGCGGCGAGGGCGGCCCGGTCCGGCTCGGACTCCAGCCGCCGTAGGTCGGCGTCCAGTTCGCGTCCGTGCGCGCTGAGCCGCTCGAAGAGGCCGAGGGACTCCTTCAGCGACTCGTCCTCCACCGCGCCCGCGGCCAGCGCGTCCTGGGTGGCCCGCATCGAGGTGCGCAGGGTGAGCCGGAGCTGGGCGATCTCCCCGGCCGGGCCGATCTGGGCGAAGGACCTGGCACGCAGGGTGTGGTCCTCGACCGTGCGCCTGGCCTGCGCGATCGTGCGGTCCACTCCGCGTTTGGCGGCGCCGACGGCCTTGATCGTGACGTAGGTGCCCACGCCGATGAACGCAAGGAGGATCAGAACGAACACGGTGATCACTGCTTCCATGACGCTCCTCCTCCGACCGGCACGGCACGAGCGGCCGCCTCTCCACGGTAAACGCAGCGGGCAGGCCCCGGGTTCCGGAAGAACCCCGAACCTGCCCGTAGGGGACTACCCCGACGCCCGGCACACCTGGTCACCCCTGTGTGCCGGGACCGTCCCGCGGGGACGCGCGGTCAGCCGGTGACGATGTTCACCAGCTTCGGAGCCCGCACGATGACCTTGCGGACGGCCGCGCCGCCCAGTGCCAGGACGACCTTCTCGTCGGCCAGGGCGGCCTTCTCCAGCTCCTCGTCGGAGATGCCCGGCGGCACCTCCAGGCGGGCCTTGACCTTGCCCTTGACCTGCACGACACAGGTCACGGTCTCGTCCACCACGTAGCGCGGGTCGGCGACCGGGAAGTCCTGGTGGACGACCGATTCGGTGTGGCCCAGCCTGCGCCACAGCTCCTCGGCGATGTGCGGGGCCAGCGGGGCGATCATCAGCACCAGCGGCTCGGCGACCTGGCGCGGCACCGCGGTGCCGGCCTTGGTCAGGTGGTTGTTCAGCTCGGTGACCTTGGCGATGGCGGTGTTGAAGCGCAGGCCCTCCAGGTCCTGGCGCACGCCGTCGATCGCCTTGTGCAGGGCGCGCAGGGTGTCCTCGTCGGGCTCGGCGCCGGTGACGGTCGTCTCGCCGGAGTCCTCGTCGACGACGTTGCGCCACAGCCGCTGCAGCAGCCGGAACTGGCCGACGACCGCGCGTGTGTCCCAGGGCCGGGAGACGTCCAGCGGGCCCATGGCCATCTCGTACAGGCGCAGGGTGTCGGCGCCGTACTCGGCGGCGATCTCGTCCGGGGTCACCGCGTTCTTCAGCGACTTGCCCATCTTGCCCAGCAGGCGGCTGACCTTCTCGCCCTGGTAGTAGTAGTCGCCGTCGCGCTCCTCCACCTCGGCGGCCGGCACCGCGATGCCCCGGCTGTCGCGGTAGACGTAGGCCTGGATCATGCCCTGGTTGAACAGCTTGTGGAACGGCTCGGCCGAGGAGACGTGCCCCAGGTCGTACAGGACCTTGGACCAGAAGCGGGCGTACAGCAGGTGCAGCACGGCGTGCTCGGCGCCGCCGACGTACAGGTCGACGCCGCCGTGCGGCAGGCCCTCGCGCGGACCCATCCAGTACCGCTCGATCTCGGGGTCGACCAGCTTCTGGTCGTTGTGCGGGTCCAGGTAACGGAACTCGTACCAGCAGGAACCGGCCCAGTTGGGCATGGTGTTGGTCTCGCGGCGGTACTTGCGGGGTCCGTCGCCCAGGTCCAGCGTGACGTTGACCCAGTCCTCGTTGCGCGACAGCGGCGTCTCGGGCTGGGTGTCGGCGTCGTCCGGGTCGAACGTGCGCGGGCTGTAGTCCTCGACCTCGGGCAGTTCCAGCGGCAGCATCGACTCGGGCAGCGCGTGGGCGATGCCGTCCTCGTCGTAGACGATCGGGAAGGGCTCGCCCCAGTAGCGCTGGCGGCTGAACAGCCAGTCGCGCAGGCGGAAGTTGACGGTGCCCTCGCCGACGCCGCGGCTCTGCATCCACTCGGTGATGCGCGCCTTGGCCTCGGCGACGCCCAGGCCGTCCAGCGTGACCTCGTCGTTGGACGAGTTGATGATCTTCGCGTCGTAGGAGGCGAAGGCGTTCTCCCACGTGGCGGTGTCGGTGCCGCGGCCGTCGGTCGGCTCGACGATGCAGTGGATCGGCAGCTCGAAGGCGCGCGCGAACTCGAAGTCGCGCTGGTCGCCCGCCGGGACGGCCATGATCGCGCCGGTGCCGTAGCCCATCAGCACGTAGTCGGCGATGAAGACCGGCACCCGCTCGCCGTTGACCGGGTTGGTGGCGTAGGCGCCGATGAAGACGCCGGTCTTGTCCTTGGCCTCGGCCTGCCGCTCCACGTCGGACTTGGCGGCGGCCTGCGCGCGGTAGGCGGCGACGGCCTCGGACGGGGTGGCGTGGCCGCCGGTCCACACGTCGTGGGTGCCCTCGGGCCACGCCTCGGGGGTGAACTTCTCGACCAGCGGGTGCTCGGGGGCCAGCACCATGTAGGTGGCGCCGAACAGGGTGTCCGGGCGGGTCGTGAAGACCGTGATGTTCTCGCCGTCGATCGGGAAGTCGACGCGGGCGCCCTCGCTGCGGCCGATCCAGTTGCGCTGCTGCAGCTTGATGGCCTCGGGCCAGTCCAGCTCCTCCAGGTCCTCCAGCAGGCGGTCGGCGTAGGCGGTGATGCGCATGTTCCACTGGCGCAGCTTGGCCTTGAAGACCGGGAAGTTGCCGCGCTCGGACCGGCCGTCGGCGGTGACCTCCTCGTTGGCCAGCACGGTGCCCAGGCCGGGGCACCAGTTGACCGGCGCGTCGGAGGCGTAGGCCAGGCGGTACTCGCCCAGGACGTCGGCGCGCTCGCCCTCGCTCAGCTCGCTCCACGCGCGCGTGGTGCCCGGGACCGGCCGCTCACCGGACTCGAACGCGGCGATCAGCTCGGCGATCGGGCGGGCCCTGCCGGCCTCTGCGTCGTACCAGGAGTTGAAGATCTGCAGGAAGATCCACTGGGTCCACTTGTAGTAGTCCGGGTCGATCGTGGCGAACGAGCGGCGCTTGTCGTGGCCCAGGCCCAGCCGGCGCAGCTGGGCCTTCATGTTCTCGATGTTGGCCTCGGTGGACACGCGCGGGTGCGTGCCGGTCTGCACCGCGTACTGCTCGGCGGGCAGGCCGAAGGCGTCGAAGCCGAGGGTGTGCAGGACGTTGTGGCCGGTCATGCGCTGGAACCGGGCGTAGACGTCGGTGGCGATGTAGCCCAGGGGGTGACCCACGTGCAGACCCGCGCCCGAGGGGTACGGGAACATGTCCATGATGAACTTCTTGGGCTTCGCGACCAGCTCCGGATCGCCCGCCAGGTCGCCCGTGGGGTTGGGCGCGGCGTAGGTGCCGTCGGCGTCCCAGAAGTCCTGCCAGCGCGCCTCGATGTCGGCGGCCAGGGCGGCCGTGTAGCGGTGCGGCGCGGCCTCCGCCGACGCCGCAGCGGTGGCAGCGGGGTTCGTCTCGCTCATGATCCTCAAAGCTCCATCGATCGTCTCTGCCTGCGGCTGCGTCATCCGAAAACGAAAAAGCCCCTCACACAGGAGGGGACGCCGCGCCGATGCCGACCTCTCGGTTCGACCGGGGGTCGGTACTGATCAGCGCGGCCCGCTAAGCAGAAGGCGTACGGCACGCATGGCGCTAGGGTACCGCAGGCCTTGAGTAAGCCGCGACGCGCTTCCGTATGCCTTGTGGACATGCCAGGAACCCGACCAGAACTGAACGAAGGTCAAGGATTACTTCGCGTAACAGCTACTAAGGGACATCGACACAGTCGCATTGTCCTTTGATAACAACGCAATAACTCAAACCTCGTACTGATCGGTATGGCTCCACTTAGAGTTCGGCAGCGGGACCGCTTTCCCGAAACTGCTCGGAGTTGCCCCCATGAACACTCGTCGTAGTAACAGCTCGCTCCCCAAACCCGGCCGGTCGGCCTACGGGGTGGCGTCCGCTGTCGTCCTGCTGCTCATACCCGCGATCGTGCTGGTCGGAGGCAGCCAGTTCCGCGAGTTCCTGAACTTCGGCGCGGGCGTGCTGTCCCTCGTCTCACTCAGCTGCTCGGTGATCTGGGGCCTGTTCGCCCAGGACCGGATCTTCCTGAACACGCGCCAGCGGATCGTCGGCCAGGCGGTGCACCGGACGACCGCGGTCGCCTCGATCGCGTTCCTGCTGCTGCACATCACCACCAAGATCGCACTCGGTCACACCCAGCTGATCGCCGCGATCATCCCGTTCTCCCTGGGCGTCACCGGGATCGGCGGCCTCATCGGCCTGGGCTCGCTCGCGGGCCTGCTGATGATCTTCGTCGGCGTCACCGGTGCCCTGCGCAGCAACTTCGCCACCCCGGCCCCCGTCGCCGCCCGCTGGCGGGCGATGCACATGCTCGCCTACCCGGCCTGGTGCGCCGCGCTGGTCCACGGCCTCTACGCGGGCCGCCAGGCCAAGCCCATCTTCACGATCCTCTACAGCCTCGCCCTGCTGGGCGTCATGGGCGCCCTCGCGCTGCGGTCCGCCCCGCGCCCCGTCAAGCGCAAGGTCGCCGACCGGCTCGTCGCCCTCCTGGGCAGCTCCGAGCGGCCCGGCATCGACGACCTGGAGGCGAGCCGCTCGCGGGTCGCCGAGTCCGGCCCCCAGGGCTTCGAGGGCCGGCGCGAGGGCCGGCGCGAGCCGCGGCGCCCCGCCGAGGCCCCGGCCCCCGCCGCCGCGCCGCTGTACCAGACCCCGATGGCCCCGGCCGGCGAGCCCGCCTCCGGGTTCGCCGCCGCCTACCGGGCGGTGCAGATGCCCGGCTCCCAGCAGCCGTTCGCGCCCGGCCCGACGACGCGCATGGACCTGCCGCTGGATCTGCAGGCCACCGAGGCGATGCCGCGCGTGGACGGCCCGTCCAGCACCTCGGGAAGCTGGCCGATCCCCTCGCCGCCGCCGGTCGGCGAGGCCCCGCCGTCGGCGTACGACCCGCTCCAGGACACCGGATACAACATCCCGGCTTATGGCAATCCGGGCACCGCCGGCTACGGCCGGAGTGACGTGTACGACACCGGTGAGACGAACAACCGCTTCGGGACGTACAACTCGAACGACACGTTCAACGGCGGTCCCGCCACCGAGACAAACCCCGGCGCCTCGTACGACGCACCGGGTTCGGGCGAACCCTGGAACACGCCTTCCGGAGGCTATAGGTGAACGAGGCCCTGCCCGACGTACCCGAAGTCCGCGTGGTCGGTCTTCCCGTGCTCACGTCGGGCTTCGACCTTGTGGAGCGGCTCGATCTGCCCATGCACCTCAAGGTGCACGGGCCGCTCGACCCGCTCGGCGGCGAGCAGCTCGCGCAGCTCGCCGAGCGCATCAACCTCAAGGGGCGCGGCGGCGCGGGCTTCCCCTTCCACAAGAAGCTGCGCACGGTCGCCGAGGCGGCGATCAAGCGGGGCGTGCGGCCGGTCGTCGTCGTCAACGGCAGTGAGGACGAACCGGCCTGCCGCAAGGACACGGTGCTCATCAACCGCGCCCCGCACCTCATCCTGGACGGCGCCCTGCTGTGCGCGGAGGCGCTCGGCGCCCGCACGCTCGTGATCGGGGTCACCCGGGAGTCCACGCAGCGCTCCATGGAGGCCGCGCTCGCCGAGCGCGGCCTGAGCAACAGCCGCCGGTCGGCCCTGCGCGCGTGGGTGCAGCGCAACCCGGTGCGCATGGTCACCGGCGCCGCCGCGTCGCTGATCCGCTCGGTCGACGGCGGTCCGGCGATCCCGCCCGGCCGCAAGATCAGCGCCTCGCAGAGCGGTGTCGGCGGGGCGCCCACACTGCTGTCCAACGCGGAGACGTTCGCCCAGCTCGCCATCGCCGCCCGGATCGGCCCCGAGCGCTACGGCAACACCGGCCTGTACGACGAGCCGGGCACCGTCATGCTGACGGTCTCCGGCGCGGTCGCCCGGCCGATGGTGATCGAGGTGCCCACGGGCGTGCCGCTGCGCTACGTGCTCCAGCTCGCCGGCGCCCCGCCGGTGCCGCAGGGCGTGCTCACCGGCGGCTACCACGGCAAGTGGATCGACGCGGCCACGGTCAACGAGGCCATCGTCTCGCGCAACTCCCTGGACGCGGTGGGCGGAGCCCTGGGCGCCGGCGCGATCCTGCCGATCACTCAGGACACCTGCCCGCTGGGCGAGTCGCTGCGGGTGGCCCAGTGGCTGGCCGAGGAGAGCGCCGGCCAGTGCGGTCCCTGCTACCTCGGACTGCCCGCGGCGGCGCGCGGCCTGGAGGACATCCTCAACGGCGGCGGGCCCGCCGCCCTGGAGGCGCTGAAGCAGGTCGCCAAGAACGTCAAGCGGCGCGGGGCGTGTTCGCACCCGGACGGCTCGGCGATGTTCCTGGAGTCGACCATCAAGGCGTTCACCGACGACCTGGCCGCCCACGTCCTCGGCAACGGCTGCGGGCGGCCCGTGGAGGGCGTCCTGCCGCTCTTCGAGGGCGGCAGGGCCCCGACGGGCATCCCGGGCGGCGCAGAGGCCGAGGAGACCGGCACCAGCCGCCAGAAGATCTACGTCGACTGGACGCTGTGCCGGGGCCACGGACTGTGCGCGGACATCCTGCCCGAGGTCTTCGAACTGGGCGCGGACGGGTTCCCGACCGTGGCGCAGGCGCAGGTGCCGCGCTACGCGGAGGCGAAGGCGCTGCGCGCGGTGCGCCGCTGCCCGGCGCTGGCGCTGCGCATCGAGGAGGACACGCGCGGGCAGGCGCCGGCACGCAACCTTCCCGTCCTGTCCCAGGGCCGCGGCCGCCGCGCCCTCGGACGCTGAGCCAACCGACGGCGGGTCACCCCACCCCGGGTGACCCGCCGTCGCGCCACCCATCGGACGGAGGCCGGCCGGGCGCCGGGACCGGGTGGGGTGAAACACGCCGAAGGCGGACCATCCGTCAGGATGATCCGCCTTCGATTTCTGTGGAGCTAAGGAGAATTGAACTCCTGACCTCCTGCATGCCATGCAGGCGCTCTACCAACTGAGCTATAGCCCCTTGCGGTGTTCCGCCCGGTTTCCCCGGCGGCGATGCCAACATTACACGGTCCCCGGGGTGCTTCACCAAATCGGTTTCCGGTCCGCCGCGGTACAGGCGCTAATGTCCCCTTTCGTGACCGTGATCGCGTTCTCCGGAGACCGGCGCCGGCTGCCGGTGGCCGTGGGCGCGTGCCTGCTGTCCTTCGCGGCGTTCTGGCTGGCCCAGCGGGCCGCGCACGTGACGATGGTCGACCTGATGGTCTACCGGGCCGAGGGCGCCGCCGTCCGCGCGGGCGGTGACCTGTACGCCCTGCGGGCGACCGCGGCCCACCTGCCTCCCACCTATCCGCCGTTCGCGGCGCTGCTGTTCACGGCTCTGACGCTGCCGGACACGACGCTCCTGCGCACGCTGGCCACGGCCGGGAACCTCGCGCTGCTGGTGGTCTTCGTACGCCTGTCGCTGCGACTCGTCGGCCACGCGCGCGTGGAGAGCGTCTGGTGGGTGGCCGCGGCGGCCGTGTGGTGCGAGCCGGTGTGGACGACCGTGCGCTACGGCCAGGTCAACCTGCTGCTGGCCGTCCTGGTGCTGTGGGACCTCGCCCGCCACCCGGCCGGCCGGTGCGGCCGCTGGGCCGGGGCGGGACTCGGGATCGCCGCCGCGATCAAGCTGACGCCCGCGCTGTTCCCCGCGTTCCTGCTCGCCACGGGCGTCACGGCCCGCCTGGGCGGCGAGCACGGGGGGCCGTGGCTGCGGCACGCGCGCGGGGCGGCCGCCGCGTTCGCCGGGGCGACGCTGCTCGCGGCGGCGGCGCTGCCGTACGACTCGTGGCGGTACTGGACGGACGTCGCGTTCCGCCCGGACCGGGCCGGGCATCCGGAGGCGACCGCCAACCAGGCCCTGCGCGGCGTCCTGGCGCGTCTGACACACCACCCGGATCCCGGGACGCCCTGGCTCGCCGTCGCGGCCGTGGTGGCGGTCCTGGGCCTGGCCGTGGCGGTCTCGGCGGAGTCGCGGGGCGCGCGGGCCTGGGCGGTGTGCGCCTGCGCGGTCACGGCGCTGCTGATCAGCCCGGTGTCGTGGACGCACCACTGGGTGTGGTGCGTGCCCGTCGTGCCGCTGCTGTGGACCCGGGGCCACCGGGTGGCCGCCGTGGGCACGGCGCTGGTCTTCTGCTCGTACGTCCCCTGGTGGGTGCCGCACGGCACGGGGCGGCCCGAACTGCACCTGACCGCTCCGCAGTTGGCCCTGTCGGCGCTCTACGCGGGGGCCGGTGCGCTGTTCCTCGTCCTCACCCGGACCTCGCTCCCGGTGTCCCGGCCGCGCTCCCCCGCGCGTCAGGCCGTGACGAAGGAGTAGAACCTCTTGAGCGTGCAGTGCTCCTCGAGCAGCCGGCCGTAGATCGGCTCGCCCTCCAGCTCACGGTAGGTCTCGATCGGGTCGCCTTTTATGATCAGCGCCCGCGCGCATTCCTCGCACCAGTACTGGTAGTCGGGGTTGATCGGCTCCATGTCCCGGACGATGGGTGTACCGCTCCCGCACCAGTCGCACTTCCGCCTGTGTGCACCCATCGATCAGCTCCAGCTGTGGCCGCAGGCCGTGCACACGTAGGAGATCCCGCCGTTGTCCCCGAGGACCTGCGCCACGTGTGCGGAACCGCAGGAAGGGCAGCTGAGCCGGGTGGTCGTGTCCCGTATCAACGCCGCACCGAGGAGGTGGCCGACCTCCTCAAGGATGCTCGCAGGCATCGCTACTCCCTCCCGTCGGGCCGCGCCCCCTTCCGGCCGTTTGATTCTGCCACGGCCGGGCCAATACGGTCAGCGACGCCTCAGTACCAGTCCGGACACAGCCCCCGCGACGGCCGTCGCGGCCGGGGCCGCACGCTCGCCGGGAACGCCTCCACAGAGCTATACGCCGGTGGGGCCCGGGCGACTCAAGAGAGGGCCGAGATCATCCACCGGCGGAACGCAGAAGATCCCGTCCCCCTGGAGGGACGGGATCCTCTTCACCGATCTTCTGCCACTCGGGAGTGACGATCAGTGGAGCTAAGGAGAATTGAACTCCTGACCTCCTGCATGCCATGCAGGCGCTCTACCAACTGAGCTATAGCCCCGGGTGTTCTTCCCGCTCGGCGGGGCGAACAAGAAGAACTTTAGCCTGCGACCTGCCGGAAAGTGAAATCCGGACCCCCGGGCCCGCGGCGGCGGGCTTCCGGGAGGTTCAGTCGTCGTCGCCGAGGACGGGCTCCGGCAGGGTGCCCGCGTTGTGCTCCAGCAGACGCCAGCCGCGGGCGCCCTCGCCGAGCACGGACCAGCAGCAGTTCGACAGACCGCCGAGGCTCTCCCAGTCCCGGGACTCGAGACCGAGCAGCCGGCCGATGGTGGTGCGGATGGTGCCGCCGTGGCTGACCACCACGAGGGTGCCGTCCTCGGGCAGCTTGTCGGCGTGCCGCAGGACGACCGGAGCGGCCCGGTCGGCGACCTCGGTCTCCAGCTCGCCGCCGCCGCGGCGGACCGCCTCGCCGCGCTTCCAGGCGGTGTACTCCTCGCCGTGCCTGGCGAGGATCTCCTCGTGCGTCAGCCCCTGCCAGACACCCGCGTAGGTCTCGCGCAGACCCTCGTCGCGGGTGACGGGCAGACCGGTGAGGGCGGCCAGCTCGGCGGCCGTGTCCGCGGCGCGCCGCAGGTCCGAGGAGACGATCGCGTCGGGCCCCAGGGAGGCGAGCAGCCGGGCGGCCCGGCGGGCCTGCCCGATGCCGGTCTCGGTCAGCTCGACGTCCGTGGTGCCCTGGAAGCGGCGCTCCACGTTCCACGCGGTCTGGCCGTGCCGCCACAGGATGATGCGGCGGCCACGGCCCTTGCGGTCGCCCACCTCGCCGGTGGAGCTCATCACCACTCCCCGCCCGGTTCCTCGGCGGCCTCGGCGTCCCGCAGCCGCTGGTGCTCCTCGGCCTTGCCGCGGGTGGCCTCGGCGTCGGCGGGCAGCTTCAGCTCGGGGCAGTCCTTCCACAGCCGCTCCAGGGCGTAGAAGACACGCTCCTCGCTGTGCTGGACGTGCACGACGATGTCGACGTAGTCGAGGAGGATCCAGCGGGACTCGCGGTCGCCCTCACGGCGTACCGGCTTGGCGCCCAGCTCCTTCAGCAGGCGCTCCTCGATCTCGTCGACGATCGCCCTGACCTGGCGGTCGTTCGGGGCCGAGGCCAGCAGGAATGCGTCCGTGATGGACAGCACGTCGCTGACGTCGTAGGCGATGACGTCGTGGGCGAGCTTGTCGGCCGCCGCCTGGGCGGCGGTGTTGATGAGCTCAAGGGAACGGTCGGTGGCGGTCACTACACGGCTTTCCGTCAAGGGGTCACTTGACATCAAGGGTCTCACGGACCGCCTGGGGCACCCCACGTGATTACCGCATCACCTGGGGTGCCCCGGCCGCTGTCAGGAGGCGGACGGCTTGTAGTCGCCGCCGAGGACGACCGAGACGTCGGCGCCGGAGGAGACGGTTCCCTTGGCCACGGCGGACGCGGGCAGCCCCAGCGTCTTGGCGACCTCGGCGGCGTTCGCCTTGCCGGCCGCGTCGGCGTAGAGCACCTTGGACGCGGTCTGCGTGCCGGCGGCGGTGCCGCCCTCGAGGAAGGTGAAGCCGCCGTTGAGGAGGACCACGCGGGCCTTCTCGGTGTCGTCCTTCACACCGGTGGCGTTCTGGACGGAGACCCGGACCGCGGAGCCCGCGTCGGGGCTCTTGGCGGTGCCGCCGAGGATGTCCTTCACCACGCTGTCGCTGGTCCGGGCGGTCAGCGTGCCGTCGGGCTGCACGGGCAGCAGGGCGGTGCGGTAGTCGCCGCCCTTGGCGAGGTCGGCGAGCCGGGCGAGGAAGGTGCCGAGGTCCTTGTCGGTCAGCGGCGGGTCGAGGATCTGCGCGAGGGTCTGCACGGTGGTCGTGGCGGCCGACGGATCGGACGAGAGCTTGCGCAGCACGCCCTGCATGACCTGCCCGAACCGCTCGAGCTGGGCGTTCTGGGCCTCGCCGGGGGCGCGGTAGGTGGCGTAGGCGACGGCCATCTTGCCGCTGAGGGTCTGGGCCTTGCCCTGGTGGACGAGCGGCGCGGTGCCCTTCTTCTTGGCGGACGGGTCGGGCACGTCGGCGTTGGTGTCCAGGTCGATGTTGCCGACCAGGTCGACGAGGTTCTGCAGGTAGGGGGTGTCCAGCCGCCAGCTGCCCTGGATGTCGGTGCCGAGGACGGTGTCGAGCTGGTCGCGGGTGCCGGAGGCGCCGTCGTCGTCGACCGACTTGGCGAGGGTCGTGGCGGTGCCGTCGTCGCCGGACACGGCCAGGGAGTTGGGCAGCAGGACGGTGGTGCCCTGCTTGGTGGTGGTGTTGTCCACCAGCAGGGCCGTGGAGGTGCCGCCCTTGCCGGTGTTGTGCAGGTGGACGACGATCACGTCGCGTTTCTGGGCGCTCACCGGTGTCGACCCCGCGCCCGTCCCCGAGCCGGAGGAGGACAGACCGGGCAGCTTCCCGGCGTACCAGAGCCAGCCGATCCCCCCGACGGCGACGAGGGCCAGGACGACGACCAGGGCGAGTACCCGCGCGCGGGCGCGGCGGCGGGCCTCCTCGCGGCGCTCGGTGCGGTTCTCGGTGAACTTCAGCCAGTCGATGACGTCCTCGGAGTCACCGTCCGGGTCCTCCACGAACGCGAACTGTTCGGTGCGGTAGTCCCGGTCACCGTCCCCCGGGTCCCCCGGGTCCCCCGGTCCGGCCGGTCCCACGGGCTCCTCGGGCCCCGCGTGGTCGCCCTCGTGGCCGCCCGGGTGCCGCGCCCGGTCGCCGGGGCCGGCCTGCTGCGGGATGTACGCGGTCTGCTCGGCGCCCCGGGGCTGCCGGCGGCCGTCCGGGGCCGTCTGACCGTAGGGGTCGTAGGGGGCCGCGGTGGGGTGCGAGCCGGTGCCGTAGGGGTCGTAGGGGTTGCCGGCGCCGTAGGGGTCGTAGCCGGGCGCCGCGGCCGGCTGCTGACCGGTGTCGTACGGGTCGTAGGCCGGGCTCTGCTGCTGTCCGCCGCCCGTGGCGTACGGGTCGTAGCCGTAGCCCTGCCGGCCGTACGGGTCGTAGGGCTGCTCGTGCTGCGGCGCCTGCTGTGCCGGGATCTGGCGGTACACGGGCTGGCCGTGCTCGTCGTAGCCGACGAGTTCGTACGGTGCGGCGCCGTAGCCGGCGTCACCCGTGTCGTATCGGTCGTTCACCGGTGCCCCTCTCGGCTCACTCGCCGCGGTACAGCTCGCGCTTGTCGATGTAACGCACGACCCCGTCCGGCACCATGTACCAGATGGGGTCCCCCTTGGCGACTCTCGCACGGCAGTCCGTGGAGGAGATGGCCAGCGCCGGGACCTCGACGAGCGAGACGCCGCCCTCCGGCAGGCCCGGGTTCGTCAGCTGGTGTCCGGGCCGGGTGACGCCGATGAAGTGCGCGAGGGAGAACAGCTCCTCGGAGTCCCGCCAGGTCAGCAGCTGGGCGAGGGCGTCGGCGCCGGTGATGAAGAAGAGGTCGGTGTCGGGGTTGAGGGCCCGCAGGTCGCGCAGGGTGTCCACGGTGTAGGTGGGGCCGCCGCGGTCGATGTCGATGCGGCTGACGGAGAACTGCGGGTTCTCGGCGGTGGCGATGACCGTCATCAGGTAGCGGTCCTCGGCCGGGGACACGCTGCGGTGGGACTTCTGCCACGGCTGGCCGGTGGGGACGAACACCACCTCGTCCAGCCGGAACCGGGCCGCGACCTCGCTGGCCGCCACGAGGTGCCCGTGGTGGATCGGGTCGAACGTTCCGCCCATGACGCCGAGGCGGCGCCTGCCCGTGTGGGCGGGGCCGTCGCCCGGCCCGTACGCCGGGTTCTTCGCCGTGCGGGCCTCCGGATCGGCGGCGCCGACGGCGGTGCCGGCCGCGCGCGCGGCCGTCTCGTACGCCGGACCGGTAGGCATGTCCTGCTCTCCCATGCGTGCAGACCCTACCGGCCCGGCCCGAGGGCCCTGGCCGGGGACGGTGTCCCGGGTCAGCGGTCGCGGTTGAAGCGGGTGGTGATCCACAGGAGCAGCAGCAGGATGACCAGGGCGCCCCCGCCGGTGATGGCCGGGTTGAGGCTGTCGTGGTTGCCGCCGTGCTCCTCGGCGATGGTGACCAACTGGGCGGCGGCGCGGTGGAAGCTCATCTTCGGCAGGACCAATCGCGTGTGGGCGGGATAAAGATGTCGCCTCATCGTATGCGGCCGGTCCGCCGGCGATCACCCCGACTCCGCCACCGGTGCGCGGCGCGGGCCCGCCGGGTCGCCCCCGGGGAACCTTCGGCGCCGCTCAGTCGTCCTTCTGCTTGTACCCGCGCAGCAGGAACCAGGCGGTCAGTACGCACCCGAGGATCATCACCACGATGACGATCCGGAGCAGATTCCCCGACCCGTGCTGTTGGACGGCGGCGGCGGCCTCGGTCAGCCGGGCGGCTGCGGGGTGGTGCTCCATGATGTGGACTCCTTCGGCTGTACTGCCCGTCCACGGTATCTCCGCCTAGGCTGGCACCTGCCTCGGGGGCACGGACGGCGGGCACTCACACACGCACATGGGGGAAGACATGTCGGACGACGGCCGCGAGCGGACCGGACACGAGCGCGTGCCGAGCAGGCAGCGCAGGCGCTTCCCGGGGATCTCCTCGCGCGCGTACGAGCACCCGGCCGACCGGTCGGCGCTGGTGGCGCTGCGCAGGCTCAGTGGCTTCGACACGGTGTTCAAGGCGCTCAGCGGGCTGCTGCCGGAGCGCAGCCTGCGACTGCTGTTCCTGTCCGACTCGGTGCGGGTCTCGGAGCGGCAGTTCTCCCACCTGCACACCATGCTGCTGGACGCCTGCTACATCCTGGACCTGGAGAAGGTCCCGCCGATGTACGTCACGCAGGACCCGCAGCCGAACGCGATGTGCATCGGGCTCGACGAGCCGATCATCGTGGTCACCACGGGGCTGGTCGAACTGCTCGACGAGGAGGAGATGCGGGCGGTCGTCGGGCACGAGGTGGGGCACGCCCTGTCCGGGCACTCGGTGTACCGCACGGTGCTGCTGTTCCTGACGACGCTGGCGCTGAAGGTCGCCTGGATCCCGCTGGGGAACCTGGCGGTCATGGCGATCGTGACGGCGCTGCGGGAGTGGTTCCGCAAGTCGGAGCTGTCCGCCGACCGGGCGGGGCTGCTGGTGGGGCAGGACCTGCGGGCCTCGATGCGCGGCCTGATGAAGATGGCGGGCGGCAACCACCTGCACGAGATGAACGTGGACGCCTTCCTGGAGCAGGCCGAGGAGTACGAGGCCGGCGGCGATCTGCGCGACTCCGTGCTGAAGATCCTGAACGTGCTGCCCCGCTCGCACCCCTTCGCCACCGTCCGGGCGGCCGAGCTGAAGAAGTGGGCCGAGTCGCGGGACCACCAGCGGATCATGGACGGGCACTACCCGCGGCGCAGCGAGGACAAGGACACCTCGGTGGGTGACTCCTTCCGCGAGTCCGCGGCGAGCTACGCCGGGGATGTGAAGGACTCCAAGGACCCGCTGATGAAGCTGGTGACGGATCTCGCGGGCGGCGCGGGTGACCTGGGCGGCCGGGTCCGGCGCGGCTTCGACGGCTTCCGCGGCGCCCCGCCGTCCAAGGACGACCCGCGGGGCGGGCAGGACCAGCGGGACGGGGAGAGCCCGCGGGACACGCCGCCCGCCTCCTGACGGCGCTCAGACCTTCGGCTGGGCCTCGGCGGCCAGCGTGCCGCACAGAGCGGTGGTGCTGTCGGCCGCGAAGGGGTCGGTGGCCGCCGGGCCGCCCGCCCTTGCGGTCTGCCCGGAGAGCAGGGGGCGCAGATAGGAGGTGGCGTCCTCGGCGCAGGACATCGGTCCGGCCTGGGCGGAGGAGGCGACCACCTGGAGCGTGCCCAGGCGCAGGTCGTCGCGGTCGAAGCGGAAGGTCAGGTCGCGGCGGACGGTGAACAGGGACGCGGAGGCCGTCGCGGCGGCGCCCGCCGGGCGCAGGGCGTAGACGAAGATCGTGCGGGCGCCGACCTCCAGGGTGGAGGAGTCGGCCTCGGTCGCCTCCAGGGTGCCCTGGACGCGGATCCTGTCGTCGGCCAGCCGCACGCGGGAGGGGTCGAGGCGGACCAGCCAGCCGGTGGGCGCGTGCCGCCCGTCCGCCGCCGGGTGGTCGAAGCTTCGGTCGAACTGGTCGAGCTGGTCGGAGTCGAGCAGCGACCGGGCCGGGCGGACCTGGCGGCCGGTGAGCACGCCGGGGTCGAGCGAGGTCCGCACGAGGTAGTCGCGGGCGGTGCTCAGGGCGGCCGTGACCTGGCTGTCGGAGAAGTGCGCGGTGCTGCGGGTGGCGGGCAGCGGGATCCCGGTGGCGCCCACCTCGAACGGTGCGGCGGGGCTGTGCGCGTACAGGTACTCGGCGTCGGCCGCGCCGGGCACCTTGCCCCGCGGGACGAGCGGGATGACGGTCATCCGCAGGGCCTCGACGGGGCGCCGGGTCCCCGGGGAGCTGTACGGGTGGCGGACGCCCATGTATATCGCGGTGCCGAAGGCGACGGCGATCAGTACGGCGAGGATCAGGATCTGCCGGGTCAGCCCCCGGCGCAGGTGCGTGCGGCGGCGCACGGCGGGCGTGTGGTCGGCCATGCGCTCGTGGGCCGAGTACTCCTGTATACGGGCAGCGCGGACGAACGACTCGTCGAAGACGACGGATCGGTATTCGTCCTCCGCACCGCCGGGGCCGCCCTCGGGTGTCCCCTCCGGTGGGTCTCCAGGCCCGCCCATACTTTCAGGGTAGGTCTCACGAGCCCCGGGTAAACGCCCGGCCGCACGACAACTTCTGACAGGTTCTCACCCCGTCCGTGTGCGCCTGTTCAGGGTGATCGCGGGACCGCGGACACCGCCGGCCGCGCGGTGTCGGCGGCGGCGGAGGGGGGTGAGGCCGCGCCCTGTTCCAGGCCGGACGAGGCGGGCGAGGGCACCCGGTCGCGGGTGCTGGAGGAGGCGCCGCGGTAGACCGCGGCGAAGGCCAGCGCGACCATGCCGACGCCCATCACGAGGGCGAGCACCCAGGCGACGGCCCGGTGCCAGCGGACCTGCCGGCCGTGGGGTCCGAAGGCGCCGCGGCGGTCGTCGTCGAGGAAGTAGGTGTCGTCGAGCTCGTCGCCCCGATCATGACCGAAGTCGGCCGTCTCGGAGCCGTACCCGTCGTCGTAGCGCTCGCCTCGGGCGTGGGCGCGGCGGGCTTCGGCCTCGGAGGCCTCGGCTCTGGCCTGCGCGGCGGCCAGGAGGCGTTCGACGGCGGTCGGCTCGTGCACCACGGCCGCCCGTACGAAGGCCTCGTCGAAGACCACGGAGGCGAACTCTTCGTCCGACACCCCGTGGTCGTGGTCGTCGTCGGGGTCCCAGCCGTCGGGAAACGGCGTGCCCCCCACGTCCTCCGGCACGGGTCCAGAGTAGACCTGGGGGGTCAATTTGGGCAGACGGTATGGAGATTCGTCCGGCTGCCGAGACGGCTTCGCGCCGGTCCGTCAGCGGCGCACGTGACCGTCGCCGGTGACGATGTACTTGGTGCTGGTCAGCTCCGGAAGGCCCATGGGGCCGCGGGCGTGCAGCTTCTGGGTGGAGATGCCGATCTCGGCGCCGAAGCCGAACTGGCCGCCGTCGGTGAAGCGGGTGGAGGCGTTCACGGCGACGGTGGTGGAGTCGACCAGCTGGGTGAAGCGGCGGGCCGCCTGCTGGGAGGTGGTGACGATGGCCTCGGTGTGGCCGGAGGTCCACAGCCGGATGTGCTCGACGGCCTTGTCGAGGGAGTCCACGACGGCGGCGGCGATGTCGTACGAGAGGTACTCCGTCTCCCAGTCCTCGGGGGTGGCCTCGACGACGGTGGCCTTGGAGCCCTCGGCGAGGGCGAGCACCCGCTCGTCGGCGTGGACGGTGACCCCGGCCTCGGCGAGGGCGTCGAGGGCGCGCGGCAGGAACGCGGGGGCGATGTCCTGGTGGACCAGGAGGGTCTCGGCGGCGTTGCAGACGCTGACCCGGTGGGCCTTGGAGTTGATCAGGATGTCGATCGCCATGTCGATGTCGGCCTGGGCGTCGACGTAGACGTGGCAGTTGCCGGTGCCGGTCTCGATGACGGGGACGGTGGACTCGCTGACCACGGTCCGGATCAGGGAGGCGCCGCCGCGCGGGATCAGCACGTCGACGAGCCCGCGGGCGCGCATCAGTTCGCGCACGGATTCGCGGCTCTCGCCGGGCACGAGCTGGACGGCGTCGGCGGGCAGTCCGGCGCCGCCGACGGCGTCCCGGACGACCCGGACCAGGGCGGTGTTGGACGCGTAGGCGGAGGCGGAGCCGCGCAGCAGGACGGCGTTGCCGGACTTCAGGCAGAGGGCGGCGGCGTCGACGGTGACGTTGGGGCGGGCCTCGTAGACGATGCCGACCACGCCGAGCGGCACGCGGACCTGGCGCAGGTCGATGCCGTTGGGCAGGGTGGAGCCGCGGACGACCTCGCCGACCGGATCGGGCAGCTTCGCGACGTCACGGACGTCGGAGGCGATGGCCCGGACCCGTTCGGGGGTGAGGGTGAGCCGGTCGACGATGGCCTCGCTGGTGCCGTTCTCCCTGGCCCTGGCCACGTCCTCGGCGTTGGCCTCGACGATCTCGCCGGTGCGGACCTCCAGGGCGTCGGCCACCGCGAGCAGCGCGTCGTCCTTGGCGGCGCGCGGGAGCGGCGCGAGGTCGGCGGCGGCGGCCCTGGCCCGGTAGGCGGCCTGGGTGACCGGGGACATGGAGTCGTACGGCGAGAGCGTGGTCATGGGGGAAGGGTAGTGCGCGGTGCGGGGCCGTTCAGCGGTCGTCCCACACCGCGAGACGGGTGGAAGACGGGTGAAAAGGGACGCTCGTGGCGCGGGCCGGCCCCGGGACGGGACGGGGTGGGGCGTCAGAAGGGGTGGACGCCGACCGGGGTGGCGGGCGCCGGTCCGTACCCCTCGGCGATCCGCTGGTGGTAGGTCTCCCGGTCGATGACCTCCAGGCCGACGATCTCCCAGGCCGGCAGCCCCGCGGTCTGCCGGTGCTCGCCCCACAGGCGCAGGGCGACGGCGGCCGCGTCGTGCAGGTCGCGGGCCTCCTCCCAGTACCGGATCTCGGCGTGGTCGCTCGCGTATCTGCTGGTCAGCAGGAAGGGGTGGTCGTGGGCGAGCTGTTCGAGCGCGCGTCGCAGGTCCGGCAGCGGGACCTTGTCGCCGGAGACGCTGAGGGTGACGTGCCACAGGCGGGGCAGGTCCTTGGGCTCCTCGTAGTCCTGGTAGGTGTCCCCGGCGGCGACGCTCGTCAGAGCACCGCGGGACGCCGCCCCAGGGCGCACTCGTCTCACGACGGCCTCCTTCACGCTGTGCCCCTCGACGGAACCTGTCGGAACCTGTCCCTTCGACTGCCTCTGAGACAAAGTTGAGCAGGCCGCAGGGCTCCGCGTGGCGGTTTTACGGAACGTCCCCCAGCGGGGGCGGTCCTTACGTCCCGTTTTACCGGCGGTTTTACGAGTGTTGCGAGTGCAGCAGCACCAGGTCGTCCCTGTGTACGACCTCGCGTTCGTACGCGGGGCCCAGCTCGCGCGCCAGCTCCCGGGTGGAGCGGCCGATCAGCTGGGGGATCTCCTTGGCGTCGAAGTTGACGAGTCCGCGGGCGACCGCGCGTCCGCTGCCGTCGCGCAGCTCCACGGGGTCGCCGGCGCTGAACTCGCCCTCGACGGCGGCGATTCCGGCGGGCAGCAGGGACGTGCGCCGCTCGACGACCGCGCGGACGGCGCCGTCGTCCAGGGTAAGGGAGCCCTGCGGGGTGGAGGCGTGCTGCAGCCACAGCAGCCGGTCAGCCGAGCGTTTGCCGGTGGGGTGGAAGTAGGTACCGGTGTCGCCGCCGGCCAGGGCCTCGGCGGCGTGCACGGCACTGGTCAGCACCACCGGGATGCCGGCGGCCGCGGCGATCCCGGCGGCCTCGACCTTGGTGACCATGCCGCCGGTGCCGACGCCCGCCTTGCCGGCGCTGCCGATCTCGACCTCGGCGAGGTCGGCGGGGCCGCGCACCTCGGCTATCCGCGAGGTGCCCGGCCTGCCGGGGTCGCCGTCGTAGACGCCGTCGACGTCGGAGAGGAGCACGAGCAGGTCGGCGTGGACGAGGTGGGCGACGAGCGCGGCCAGGCGGTCGTTGTCGCCGAAGCGGATCTCGTCGGTGGCGACGGTGTCGTTCTCGTTGACGATCGGGAAGGCGCCCATGGCCAGCAGCTTGTCCAGGGTGCGGGAGGCGTTGCGGTGGTGGGCTCGGCGGCTCATGTCGTCGCTGGTGAGCAGCACCTGGCCGACGCGGACGCCGTAGCGGGCGAAGGAGGCGGTGTAGCGGGCGACGAGCAGGCCCTGGCCGACGCTGGCGGCGGCCTGCTGGCGGGCCAGGTCCTTGGGGCGGCGGCGCAGGCCGAGCGGGGCCAGGCCGGCGGCGATGGCTCCGGAGGAGACGAGGACGACCTCGCGCTCCCCGCCGCCGCGGCTCCTGGCCAGGACGTCGACCAGCGCGTCGACGCGGTCGGCGTCCAGGCCGCCGGCGGCGGTGGTCAGCGACGAGGAGCCCACCTTGACGACGATCCTGCGGGCCTCGCCCACGGCCTGCCTTGCCCTTGCCACCTTGCCTGCTGTCCCCTCGCGCGGTTCCGGCTGCCTGTGCGGCAATCTACGCGAAGGGGGCCGGGAGGTGCGCACCGGTCCAGCCTCCGGACGGCCGGTGCGTAGCCGTCCGGTCACGCGGCTCACAAGATCCTGGAGACACCGGGTACCGAGGTTGTCTCCAGCGGCGGGCGCACCGAGGTGGCCGCCGCGGCACGGATCAACGCGGAGTTCGACGCGTTCGTCGTCCCGCTCGCCAACGCCTTCCGGCCCTCCTTCGAGAACGCCCTGAAGCGCCTCACCCGGCTGATCACACGGCTGCGGATCCCGGTCGTGGTGCTCGGCGTCGGCGCGCAGACCGGGGTGAGCCACGACCCGGCGCGGCTGCGGCAGATCGCCCGTCGCTGTTCCTGTACGGCAGCACCCTCGACGTCCGCAAGCGGGTGCGAGCGGTACCCGAACCTGCGCTTCGTGGGACAGAACCTCAGCGACGCGCGGCAGCTGCACTGGCGGGACCTCAGCGACCCGAACGCCCTGGTGACGGCGATGCCGACGCATCCGGACCACCCGATGTACCGGGAGGACAAGGTGCGTGTGTACGTCGACCCGGTCACCTGGATCGACGAGCTGCGGCCCTTCGACTTCTCCTTCGGCTCGCGCATCCACGGCAACATCGCGGCGCGGCTGTACGAGCAGGCCGACTTCGGCGGGCTGACCGGGAACCACCGCGAGCGCTTCGACGCCAGACGCTGCTCGAAGGCCGCACCGCCGTCGCCGTGCGTGAAGGTGTTCCGCAGCCCGTTCCGGTCCAGGAACCCGACGAACCGGCGCGGGTCAGCGAACTGAGCCAGGACAACACCCGGTTGCGGCGGGAGCTGGCCCGGTCCAGGAAGGTGCAGGGCACGGTGCCCGCCCCCGCGTCCTCCGTCTACCGGCGGGCCCGCCGGCTGGTGGGCCGGGCGCTGCAGTCGGGCCGCCCGTAGCCGCCGCGGGCGCCGCCGTTCAGGCCGCCGCCGTGCCGAAGCCCGCGCTCGGCAGCATCCGCCGGACCTTGCGCAGCGCCCTGCGCAGGAAGGAGTTGGCGGCGGCCTCCCGGTAGCCGTCGAAGGCGCGGGCCTCGCGGGGTTCGGCGAGGTAGACGTGGTCGGGGACGCCGGCCGCGGCCGAGCGGAAGTGCGGGTAGACGAGGTACAGCCGGGTCCCGCGCCGTTCCAGGACGGCCGCGGCCTGCTTCTTCGCCTTCACGAACTCCACGACGTCGACCAGCAGATCGGCGCGCTGCCGGGCGACCAGGTGCAGCCGCAGCCGTTCGTGCACCCGGAGCCGGCGGGCCACCTCGGGCGTCCAGTAGGCGTCCATCAGCGGCTTGGCCAGTTCGAGCTTGTGCCGGCGGACGTCCTCGGCGTCCTTGAGGAACTTCGGCCCGAACTGCGGCAGCAGGGTGATGAGGAAGGGCCGGACCATGAGGCTGTCGCGCCGGGCGCCCGCCGGGACCATGTCGGCGATCAGCCGCATCAGGGCGCGCGCGGAGTCGAAGCGGAGCGTGTAGCCGCCGCTCTTCGTCACGTGCTTGCCGTCCTCGCGGCCCACCAGGTAGTAGCAGGTGTAGTCGGCGAGCACGGAGACGCCGTCGGCCCGCAGGTACGCCTCCATGGTGAAGAGCGCGTCCTCGCCGGTCCACAGGGACTCGTCGAAGCGCATGCCGTGCCGGTCCAGCAGGGCGCGGCGGAAGAGTTTCTGCGCGCTCAGCGTGAACTTGATGTTGGAGGAGTGGACGTCGGTCCGGTCGAGCGACTTGCCCCACATGGACTTCGGGGGGACGCGGTTGATGCCCTCGACCCGGCCGAGCACGACGTCGGTGCCGTTCCGGTCGGCCATGGCGACCATGCGCTCCAGGGCCTCGGGGCCGAGCCGGTCGTCGGCGTCGAGGAAGAAGACGTAGCGTCCGGCCGCCTTGTCGAGGCCGACGTTGCGCGGGCCGCTGGGGCCGCCGGAGTTGTCCTGCCGGATGACGGTGACCGGCATGGGGACACGGGCCGCGAACTCCTCCAGGTACTCCCCCGTGCCGTCCGTGGAGCCGTCGTCGACGGCGATGACCTCCATACGGGCCGGGTCGATGGTCTGCGCCTCTACGGACGCCAGGCACTCGACCAGGTAGGGCATCGCCTCGTACGCCCCGATGATCACGCTGACATCAGGCTGCGTCTCGACGGTCACGTTTCCCCCTTGTCACCCTTGCCCCCTTTGCCGACAGAACCGGCGGGGACGACGGAACATTCCACCCGTAACTGCTCAATCTCACCTTGTTAGACGGGTCCCCCGCCGAGGCGGTTGCCTGACGCCCGATGGTGAGTGGGGTACGTCACATTGATCCGGGGGGTGCGGGCGGCTGCCGGTACCGCCGGCCGCCGCCACCGGACAGTACGCACGGCCCGTAAGAGTTGCTCAGCCGCGGGCCGCCGCCGCGGTAAGAGAGGGCGGTAAGAAACCTGAACGGCCGCGGGCACGCGCACGGGGCCGGCCCCCGGGATCTCTCCCGGGGGCCGGCCCCGTTCGCTGCGGCGGGTGTCCGCGTCAGCCGGCGGCCACGCCGTCCGTCTCACCGGCGGCCACGCCGTCCGTCTCAGCGGCGGACGCGCCCCGCTGGCCCGGCAGCGCGCTGGTCAGCTCGGCCGCCTCGGCGGGGTCGGCGTTGGCCGCGCCCGTCCGGGACTCCTGGCCCACGTTGCGGGCATCGGCCTTCATGGCCAGGTGGGCCACCGCGGCGTTGAACTGGTCGATCGAGGCCGGCTCGTCCGGGCCCAGCAGGTAGCGCTTCAGCTCGCCGCGGTCCTCCGCCAGCGGATCGGCGGACGGGTCGCGCACGGCGTCCAGCAGCGCGCCCAGCTCGGCGGCGCTGTTGGACAGGATGGTCGCGGCGCGGACCGCGGTGTTCTGCCGCTTGAACTCCTCCACGCCGAGTTCGGCGGAGTCGGTGACCGCGTACGGCTTACCGCTCGCGATGAAATCCGAGACCACGGAGGAGATGTCGGAGACCATGCCGTCCGAGACGTTGAAGCAGTCGTACAGGCGGGGCTGGGCGCCTGTGATCACCCGGTGCTCGTACGAGGGGAAGGAGCGCCAGTAGGCGTCGTTCCACTCGGCGCGCAGCCGGGCGATCTCCTCGTGCCGCTGGACGTCGACGATCCCGTCACGGGTGGCCTCGGCCTCGTCGCCCTTGTCCCCGGCGGCCGCGGCCAGCTCGGCGAGCCGGGCCTGGACGCGGTCGAGCTCCGCCCCGGCCGCGGTCTGGGCGGCGGTGTCGGCGGTGAAGCGGGCGTCGGCGGCGCGCTCGGCGGCCGCCTTCTCGATGAGGGCGGTGATGCGCCGGTGCGCGGCGCCGGCCTCGGCGCTGACGGTGCCGGTGAAGGGGTGCGGCTTGTACAGGACGCGGACCGGCGGGTCGGCCGTGACCAGCTTCTTCACGATGTTCTCGCCGGCCAGCACGATCGAGGTGTTGCCGGGGTTGCCGTCCCAGCCCTCCCAGGTCGGCGCGTAGAGCACGGTCGGGACGCGTCCGTCGGGCACGCCCTGCCAGCTCTGGATGGGGGCGAGCTGCGGCCGGCCGACCTCAACGATGTCGTCGTCGCGGACGCCGACGTCGGCGATGGCGTAGCGGTCGCGGCCCGCGCGGCCCGCGGTCCACACCTCGTCGTACACCTTGCTGTACGGGTTGACGCTGGCCAGCTTGTCGCTGTCGCCGTGGCCGATGAAGACGTGCTTCATGGTGGGCACGCGCAGCAGGTGGATGTTCTTGCCGACGTTGGCCGCGTACAGGGCGACACGCACGGTCGAGAGGTCCATGTTCATCAGGTGCACCCCTCCGGGCACGCAGACGACGGGGACCGTGGTGGGCGCGAGGTTGTTCAGGATGCCGCGCTCGCGCAGGATGATCAGCGGCCGGGTGTCCAGCTGCTCCATCGTCTCCAGCCACATGTTGACCTGGTACGCGGAGTCCCTGGAGCCGGAGAAGTACAGGACCGTCTCCGGCCGGTAGGCGGCCAGCCAGTCGTCGACGGCGGCGAGCACCGCCTCGGTCCTCGGCGGGGTCTTCGCGCCGCGCACGTACGGCACGAGCCCGACGACGTACAGGCAGCCCAGGGCGATGGTGAGGCCGATGCCCCCGAACCCGACGGCGGAGTCGTCGAGCGCCGCCGAGACGAGGATGCCGACGACCGCGAACAGGTCGAGGTGCAGGATCTTCTCCGCGGAGCGGTGCAGCAGCACGCGCGGCGGGGCGTCCGGGATGCGGATGCGCGACTTGAGGTCGATGTTGCGGGTGGCGACCGGCATCCGGCGGCGGTTGCGGATCAGGGTGACCAGGGCGCCGTGCGGGGCCTGGAGCCCGTAGAAGGCGATGAAGCAGGCGACCGCGCCGTAGAAGATCAGGTCGTCCGCGAGGGACAACCGGGCCAGCAGCAGGATCAGCAGCAGCTGCCGGATCAGGAACCGGATCGACAGGCCCGCCCGGACCTTGCTGAGGCGGTTGATCAGGTAGCTGTTCCTGCGGTGGAGATAGTGGTCCGCCAGGTACGTCACGGCGGCCGCGGCCGCGAAGGCGGGAACGCTCGGGACGAGCGCGGCCAGCATGAGCACCGGGAAGCCCAGGATCATGAGGGCCGCCGCGGCCAGCTCGGCCGCGCTGCCCACCCGGGCGACGCGAATAGCGGTGGATATCACGGAGAAACCTGCTCTGGGAGGGGGAGTGCCGGTTTTGTTCAGAATTGCCAGGGGTGCGGAGTTAATCGACAATTCGCGCCTACGGTTCAGGCCCCTGCGAATACCCGTCACGCGGGTACCCGGAGAGGCCTGAATTCCATGAAACTAATTACCCGATTATTACACGCCGTCCTGGCGGTCCAGGACGGAAGCGAGGGCCTGCTCGAAGCCGGAGGCCTTGGCGGCGCCGGCCGTCGGGTCCTGCTGGCGGACGTCGATGACGTGACCGGTCAGCTCCGACAGCAGCACGTCGAGGGAGGTGCGGGCGACGGCCTCGGAGGAGAGCAGGGAGCCCGCCGGCTCCTGGCCGAACGCCTTGGTGCGCATCGGGGTCGCGGTGCGCTCGGGGTTGATGCAGTTGACCCGGATGCCCTCGGCGGCCCACTCGTCGGACAGCGCCTGGGTGAGGTTCACCATGGCGGCCTTGGTGGAGGAGTAGAGGCTGTACTCGGCGCGGCCGCGGGTGTAGCTGCTGGAGGTGTAGAGCAGCAGCTGGCCCTTGGACTCGGCCAGGTACTTGTAGGAGGAGCGGGCGATCTGCACCGGCGCCAGGTAGTTGACCTTCAGCGCCTCCTCGATGGTGGCGTTGTCGGTCTCGGCGAGCTTGCCGATGCGCAGCACGCCCGCGGTGTTGACGACGTAGTCGATCCGGCCGGTCTCCGCGTACGCCTTGGACAGCGCGTCGTCGACCTCCTCCGGGTTCTCCACGTGGGTGCCGGTGGTGGAGCGGCCCAGCGGGTAGACCGTGGCGCCGTAGGACCCGGCGAGTTCGGCGATGTCCTTGCCGATGCCGTACGACCCGCCGAAGACCACGACGGTCTTGCCGGTGAGCAGCTCGCGGTAGTCCTCGTCGCCGTTCTGCTCGGGCGCCGCGGTGGAGGCGAGCTGGAAGAGCTTGTCGGCGATGAAGACGTCGACCGGCTGGGTCACCTTCATGTTGTACTCGTCACCCGCGACGACGTGGATCGGCACGTCCGGCAGGTACTTGAGCACGACCGAGCAGTCGTCCGTGGCCTGGAAGTTGGGGTCGCCGGCGGCCACCTCGTAGGCGCGGCGGACGGTGGACAGCTTGAAGGCCTGCGGGGTCTGGCCGCGGCGCAGCCGGGAGCGGTCCGGGATCTCGGTGATGAACTCGCCGTCCTCGCCGTGCGTGCGCGTGACGATGATGGTGTCCGCGGACGGGATGGCGACGTCCACCGCCTGGTAGCGCTCCAGCGCGGTCACGCAGTCGTCGATGACGCGCTGCGAGAGCAGGGGGCGGACGGCGTCGTGGAAGAGGACGTTGAGGTCCTCGCCCTCGGCCAGTCCCTCACCGAGGGCCGAGATGGCGCGCTCGGTGGTCTCGTTCCGTGTCGAGCCGCCCTCGATGATCTTCTTGACCTTGGTGAACCCGGCCCTGGCGACGATCTTCTCGATGTCGGGCACGTAGCCGGGCGCCATCAGCACGATGATGTCGTCGATCGAGTCGGCGTTCTCGAAGGTGGTCAGGGTGTGCTCGATGACTGCCTTGCCGGCGATCTTCAGCAGCTGCTTGGGGATCGACAGACCCACCCGCTGACCGGTGCCACCGGCCAGGATCACTGCGGTGGTTCGGGGCTGGGCTATGTGCTCTGACACAGGCTGACCTACCTTGGGGCGACAGGGAACCGTGAAATCGTCCCACTTCGGGTAAGCGCAGTGCAAGGTGAGAGACGTCCCTTACATATGTGGGCTTCACCTGTCATTCACCTTGCACACCTGGCCCTTGGGCGAGGGGTTCCCTGAACGACCGTGAAATTGTTGTGAGTAAGTCCACAGGTGCCGAGTGCTCGGTGCCCGGGCGCCCCGGCAGGGACGTTGCGGCCCGCCTGCGGCGGCCCGCGCCGCCGGGAACCCATTGCCGGTAAATGCGCCACCGCCATTACCCGCTTTACGAGCCCCCACGCGCCGAACGGCCCGACCGGAAACACGAGAGCGGCCCGGAAGTGCATTAGCACCCGGGCCGCTCACTGTTTTCACACCTGATTCACGCAGTCACGGCGGTTCTACTGGAACGGGTCGAAGTCGCCGAACTCGTTGAGCGCCTCGTCCCGCTCCGCCTGCTTGTCGCGCCGGCGCTGGGTCGCGGGCCGGGGCGCGTCGAAGCGGTGGTCCTCACCGCGGCGGCCGAGCATCTCCGCGCCGGCCATGACGGTGGGCTCCCAGTCGAAGACGACCGCGTTCTCCTCGGGTCCGATGGCGACGCCGTCGCCGTTGCGGGCGCCCGCCTTCATCAGCTGCTCCTCGACCCCGAGGCGGTTCAGGCGGTCGGCGAGGTAGCCGACGGCCTCGTCGTTGTTGAAGTCGGTCTGCCGCACCCAGCGCTCCGGCTTCTCGCCGCGCACCCGGAACAGCGGCTCGCCGCCGACCTCCTCGCGGGTGACCGTGAAGCCCGTGTCGTCCACGGCCTTGGGCCGGATGACGATGCGCGTCGCCTCCTCCTTGGGCTTGGCGGCACGCGCGTTCGCGACCAGCTCACCGAGGGCGAAGGTCAGCTCCCGCAGCCCGATGTGGGCCACCGCCGACACCTCGAAGACGCGGTAGCCACGCGCCTCCAGGTCGGGGCGGACCATCTCGGCGAGGTCCTTGCCGTCCGGCACGTCGACCTTGTTCAGGACCACGATCCGGGGCCGGTTGTCCAGGCCGCCGTACTGGCGCAGCTCCTCCTCGATGATGTCGAGGTCGGAGACCGGGTCACGGTCGGACTCCAGGGTCGCGGTGTCCAGCACGTGCACCAGCACGCTGCACCGCTCCACGTGCCGCAGGAACTCCAGGCCCAGGCCGCGGCCCTGGCTGGCGCCCGGGATCAGACCGGGCACGTCGGCGATGGTGTAGACGGTCGAACCGGCGGTCACCACGCCCAGGTTGGGGACCAGGGTGGTGAACGGGTAGTCGGCGATCTTCGGCTTGGCCGCGCTGAGCACGGAGATCAGCGAGGACTTGCCGGCGCTCGGGTAGCCCACCAGGGCCACGTCGGCGACGGTCTTCAGCTCCAGGACGACGTCCTGGAGGTCGCCGGGCACGCCGAGCAGCGCGAAACCGGGCGCCTTGCGGCGGGCGCTCGCCAGCGCCGCGTTGCCGAGGCCGCCCCGGCCGCCCTGTGCGGCGACGTACGAGGTGCCGTGGCCGACCAGGTCGGCGAGCACGTTGCCCGCCTTGTCCAGGACGACCGTGCCGTCCGGCACCGGCAGGACGAGGTCCTGGCCGTCCTTGCCGGAGCGGTTGCCGCCCTCGCCGGGCTTGCCGTTGGTGGCCTTGCGGTGCGGGGAGTGGTGGTAGTCCAGCAGCGTGGTCACCGACTGGTCCACGGTCAGGATGACGTCACCGCCACGGCCGCCGTTGCCGCCGTCGGGGCCGCCGAGCGGCTTGAACTTCTCACGGTGGACGGAGGCACAGCCGTGGCCTCCGTTACCCGCGGCGACGTGCAGCTCGACGCGGTCCACGAAGGTGGTCATTTCGGTGCCTCCAGGAAGTACGGGTATGTCTGGGTGTCAACAAGCGAAAGGCGGACCCGCCTTCCCGACCGGGAAGTGAGGTCCGCCTCACGCAAGCGTTCGGTGCTGAATCAGGGGATTCAGGCGACCGGAACGATGTTCACGACCTTGCGGCCGCGGTGGGTGCCGAACTCCACCGCACCCGGCTGCAGGGCGAACAGCGTGTCGTCGCCGCCACGGCCGACGCCGGCGCCCGGGTGGAAGTGGGTACCGCGCTGGCGGACCAGGATCTCACCCGCGTTGACGACCTGACCGCCGAAGCGCTTCACGCCGAGCCGCTGGGCGTTGGAGTCGCGACCGTTCCGGGTGGACGATGCGCCCTTCTTGTGTGCCATCTGTTCTCAGTCCCTTACTTCGCAGCCGCGGGGATCTCAGTGACCTTGATCGCCGTGTACTGCTGGCGGTGGCCCTGACGACGGCGGTAGCCGGTCTTGTTCTTGTAGCGCAGAATGTCGATCTTCTGGCCCTTGTGGTGGTCCACGACCTCGGCCTGGACCTTGATGCCGGCCAGCACCCACGGGTCGCTGGTCACAGCGTCGCCGTCGACAACGAGCAGGGTCGAGAGCTCGACCGTGTCGCCAACCTGGGCGGTGGAAATCTTGTCAACCTCAACGATGTCGCCGACAGCAACCTTGTGCTGGCGACCACCGCTGCGCACGATGGCGTACACGCGGATCTCTCTTTCGCTCGAGAACGGCACCCCCGCAGGCCAGCCGCCCAGCAACAACATGGGTGACCTCTCCCGGCCCGCATGGCGCCCGGGAGGAATTGGGTTTACGGGGATGTGGCGTGTCGATCGACACGCCGACGGTCAAGGTTACGGGGCCACGGCCGAGGGGGTCAAACCGGGCCCCGCGGGGTGTGGGGCCGGTCACGTGGACCGGCCCCGTCCCGGGTGTGTCAGCCCTCGTCGGCGGCGGCCGGGACCGTGGTGGTCTTCTTCGCCGTCGACTTGGCGGCGGCCGTCTTGGCGGTCTTCGCCGCCTTCTTGGCCGTCGTCTTCTTGGCGGCCGTCTTCTTGGCCGCGGTCTTCTTGGCGGCCGCCTTCTTCGCGGTGGCCTTCTTGGCAGCGGTCTTGCGGGCCGCCTTCTTGGCCGGAACCGCCTCCTCCGCCTGCTCCGCCTGCTCCACCGGCTCGGCCGTCTCCACGGCGGCCTCCTCCGGCGCGGCCGACGGGACGACCACGACGGCCGTCTCCTCGGACGCGGTCGGCGCGGTGGCCTTGCGCACGGCGCGGCGGCGCGGGCGGGCGGGGGCGGCGCTCTCGGCGGCGGCCTCGGCGGCCGGTGCCGCCGGCTCGGCCGGCTCCGCCGGGGCCTCGGCCGCGGGCGCGGTCTCGGCCACGGTCACCACGGCCGGCGCGGCCCCCTCGGGGGAACCGGCGGGCGCCGACACCTTGCGGGTCGCACGGCGACGCGTACGGCCCTTGGGCGCCGCGTCCTCGGCGGCCTCGGGCGCCTCGACGACCGCGTCCTCGACGGCGGCGGGCTCGGCCAGCGCCTCGGCGGCCGGCTCCGGCAGCACGGGCCGGACGGCCTCCTCGGCGGCCGTCACGGCCTGGGCCGTGGGCGCCTCGGCGGGCTCGGCGGCCCGGCGGGACGCGCGGCCCTCGGCCTTCGGCGCACCGGCCGGTGCCGAGGCACGGCGGCTCGCACGGCGGCGGCCGCGGCCACGGCCGGCCGCCGCCTCCGCCTCGGCGACGCTGCTGTACAGCTCCTCGTCCGGCGCGAAGTCCGGGCCGGGCAGGGCGACGGGCTCGGCCAGCTCGGCGGCCACCTCGACGGCGGTCTCCACCTCGGGCTCGACGGCCTCGCCGGTCTCCACCGCCACGGCGGCGGTCTCGTGCACGTGCTCCTGGCCGTCGCCGCCGCGGCCGCGCTTCTTGCGCTTGCCGCCACCGCCACCGCCGCCGCCGACAGCGGTCGGCTGCTCCATGTGCACGATGACGCCGCGGCCGTTGCAGTGGACGCAGGTCTCGGAGAAGGACTCCAGCAGGCCCTGGCCGACGCGCTTGCGGGTCATCTGGACCAGACCCAGCGAGGTCACCTCGGCGACCTGGTGCTTCGTGCGGTCGCGGCCCAGGCATTCCAGCAGGCGCCGCAGCACGAGGTCCCGGTTGGACTCCAGCACCATGTCGATGAAGTCGATGACGATGATGCCGCCGAGGTCGCGCAGCCGCAGCTGGCGCACGATCTCCTCGGCCGCCTCCAGGTTGTTCCTGGTGACGGTCTCCTCGAGGTTGCCGCCCTGGCCGGTGAACTTGCCGGTGTTGACGTCGACGACGACCATCGCCTCGGTCCGGTCGATGACCAGCGAACCGCCGCTGGGCAGCCAGACCTTGCGGTCCAGGGCCTTGGCGAGCTGCTCGTCGATCCGGTAGGTGGCGAAGACGTCGACCTCGGAGGTCCACCTCGACAGCCGCTCGGCGAGGTCGGGCGCGACGTGCGAGACGTAGCCGTGGATGGTCGACCAGGCGTCGTCACCGCTCACGACGACCTTGGAGAAGTCCTCGTTGAAGATGTCGCGGACGACCCGGACGGTCATGTCCGGCTCGCCGTAGAGCAGCGAGGGCGCGCTGGAGCCGCCGTTCTTCGCCTTCTTCTTGATGTCCTCCCACTGCCCCTGGAGCCGCTCGACGTCCCGGCGCAGCTCCTCCTCGCTCGCGCCCTCGGCGGCGGTGCGCACGATGACGCCCGCGTCCTCGGGGACGATCTTCTTGAGGATGGTCTTCAGCCGGGCCCGCTCGGTGTCGGGCAGCTTGCGGCTGATGCCGGTCATGGAGCCCTCGGGGACGTACACGAGGTAGCGGCCCGGGAGGGAGACCTGGCTGGTCAGACGGGCGCCCTTGTGCCCGATGGGGTCCTTCGTCACCTGGACGAGGACGGGCTGGCCGGACTTCAGGGCGGACTCGATGCGGCGCGGCCCGTTGGCCATGCCGAGCGCCTCGAAGTTGACCTCACCGGCGTACAGGACCGCGTTGCGGCCCTTGCCGATGTCGATGAAGGCGGCCTCCATCGACGGCAGCACGTTCTGGACCTTGCCCAGGTAGACGTTGCCGACGTACGAGGTCGACTGCTCCTTGTTGACGTAGTGCTCGACGAGCACGCCGTCCTCGAGGACGCCGATCTGGGTGCGCTCGCCGTGCTGGCGGACGACCATCACGCGCTCGACGGCCTCGCGGCGGGCCAGGAACTCGGCCTCGGTGATGATCGGGACGCGGCGGCGGCCCTGCTCACGGCCTTCCCGGCGGCGCTGCTTCTTGGCCTCCAGACGGGTCGAGCCCTTGATGGACTGCACCTCGTCGGAGGGCTCGCTGGCCTTGCGGGGCTCGCGGACCTTGACGACCGTGCGCTCGGGGTCGCCCTCGCCCGGCTCGGCGTCACCGGAGGTGTCCCCGGCACGACGGCGGCGACGGCGACGGCGACGGCTGGAGGCGGAACCGCCCGCCTCGCCGTGCGCGTCCTCGGCGTCCTCTTCCTCCTGCTCGGCGGTGTCCTCGGCGTCCTGCTCGGCCTGCTCGGCGGCCAGGTCGTCGCTGTCGGCGTCGGCGCCCTCGCCGGCCTCGCCCTCGGCGGCGTCGCCACGACGACGGCGGCGACCGCCCCGGCGGCGACGGCGGCGGGAGCCGGACTCCTCGGCACCCTCGGCCTCGTCGCCGTCCTCGTCGGCGAGGTCCTCGGCCTCCTCGGCCTCCTCCGGCTCCTCGTCCTCGGCGGCGGGCGCGACGGCCTGCGGCTCGTCCGCGGCACCACGGCGGCGACGGCGGCGGCGCGAGCCGGCCTCGGCGCGCTCCTCGGCGTGGTCCTCGGTGACGGCCTCCTCCAGCTCCTCGGACTCCTCCGTCCCGGCGGCCTCGGCGGCGGCCTGGGCGGCGGCACGCTCGGGGGTCTGGAACCTCGGCTCGGTGAACACCGGCGCCTGGAACACGGCCACGGCGGGCCGGGACGGGCGGCGCGGGGAGTCGGACTCGGTCTCGGCCTCGGTGTGCGCGGGCGCGGAGAACCCGGTCGCGGCCTGGCGCACCACCCGGCGGCGACGGCGCGGCGCCGCCTCCTCGGCGGGGGCCTCGGCGGCCGCGGGCTGGGCGGCGGCGGTGACGGGCTCGGCGATCTCGGTCTCCTCGGCGGCGGCCGCGGGCGCCTCGGCGGCCTCGGCGGGCGCGGTCACCCGGCGGGTGGCGCGGCGGCGGGTGCGGCGCGGGGCCGCGTCCTCCGCGGCCTCGGCGGGCGCGGGCTCCTGCGGCGCGGCCTCGGCGGCGGGCTCCGCGTCGGCGGAGACGGTGGTCTCGGCCGGCACGGCGGTCTCGGCGGCTTCCGGGGCGCCGGCGGGCGCGGCGGCCCGGCGGACGGCGCGGCGGCGCGTGCGGCCGGCGGGTGCGGCCTCGGCCTCGGCGGCGGGCACGGCTTCGGCGGCGGCCGGGGCCTCGGCGGCGGGTGCCGTCGCGGCGGCGGTCACCGTCTGCCCGGTGGCCTCGGTGGTCTCGGTGGCCTTCGGCGTACCGGCGGGCGCGGAGGCGCGCCGGGAGGCGCGGCGGCGCGGCGCTGCGGCGGGCTCGGCCTGGGCGGCCTCCGGCTGCTCCGCCGGCTGCTCGGCGGCGGCACCGGAGTCGGCGGCGGGCACCACGGCCTCGGCGGAAGCGGACGCGGTACCAGCGGGCGCGGAGGCGCGACGGGTGGCCCGGCGGCGGGTGGGACGAGGCGCGACCTCTTCGGCGACCTCGGCGGTCCCGTCGGCACCGGCACTCGCCACGGCCGCCTCGGACTCACCGGCGCCCGCGGCGGCGGGCACCACGGTCTCGGCGGCCTCGGCGGAAGCGGAGGTACCGGCCGGCGCGGAGGCGCGACGCGTGGCCCGGCGGCGGGTGGGACGAGGCGCGACCTCTTCGGCGACCTCGGCGGTCCCGTCGGCACCGGCACTCGCCACGGCCGCCTCGGACTCACCGGCGCCCGCGGCGGCGGGCACCACGGTCTCGGCGGCCTCGGCGGAAGCGGAGGTACCGGCCGGCGCGGACACGCGACGGGTGGCCCGGCGGCGCGTACGGGTGGGGGGAGCGGGCTCCTCGACGGCCCCGCTCTCGGCCTTGGCCTTCTCCTCGGCCCGGGCCTTCTCCTCGGCCTCGGTGATCTCGTCGGCCTCCGCTGCCGGTATGGCCGGCGCGGTCACCTCGGCGGGCGCCTCGGCCCCGGAGGGCGGACCCGCCGGGCGGGAGGCGGCACGGCGACGCCTGCGCGGGGGCAGGGTGTCGCTCGGCGTGTTCAGTTCGGAACCCTCGGTGGGTTCGGTCGGTTCGAGCATGCGGGCATTTCTCCCGTCAGGCTCCCGGGCGCCGCGCCTGGTCCGGCGGCGGTCTCGATGGACCGTCCGCCGTTGACGTCCGCGGCCCGCGCGAAGCGCGATGGCCGCCGTCCGGGGCGCGGGCGCCGCACGGGAGCACTCTGTGTCCTGTCTCGCCGGTTCCGTACGCCTTGTCGGTACGGCCTGGCGAAAGTCTTCTGGTCGGTGCGCTGCCCGACCCAGGTGGCTCCCGAGTCCGAGGGCGGCGCTACGACGTCCGTCCCTACGCGGAACCTTCCGGCGTCGGCGCCGTCGCGGCGGCAGCCGGTACGGCCTTCAGGGCCTCGGCTGCCTCGCGGTCGGGCGCGAGCGGGTCGGTCACCGTGCCGGTCTCTTCATCGAACAGCCCCTGCGCCAGCCTGGTCACCGCTGCGGGGACCGGCGGCGCCAGGTCGGCCACGGCGCGGAGACCGGACAGGACGTCGTCGGGTCGTACGGCAGGCGTCACGTGCCGAACAACCAGCCGCAGTATCGCACAGGGCTGGTCGGTCGGCCTATCAGCCTGCGAACCGTGCGTTTCCAGACTGACCACGGCCGGGCGGGCGTCGAAGGTGCGGACGCCGTTCTTGGTCATGCGCTGCACCTCGACGGTGTCGGCCCCGGTGAAGGCCTCGACCGCGCGCTCGGCCTCGGCCGGGTCGACGCCGTCCAGCCGCAGCTCCCACATGGAGGCCGTGAGCCGGTCGGCGAGGCCCGGGGTCCGTGCCTCGACCGCGTCGACGATGTCGAGCCCGGTGGGCAGCGACTCGTCGAGGAGGACGCGCAGCGGCTCGGGGTCGCGCGACGCGGTCAGCGCGATCTCGAGGTACTCCGCCTCACTGCCCGTGCCGGTGGGTGCGGCATTGGCGTACGACACCTTCGGATGCGGCGTGAACCCCGCCGAGTACGCCATGGGCACCTCGGCGCGGCGCAGCGCACGCTCGAAGGCGCGCTGGAAGTCTCGGTGGCTGGTGAACCGGAGGCGGCCGCGCTTGGTGTAGCGCAGTCGGATGCGCTGCACCGCGGGTGCGGGCGGCGGGCCTTCGGGCTGTCGCTTGCCCAGTGTCCTAGTCCTTCGTGAGAGCGGTCGTACTGCTACCAAGAGTACGTGTCCCGCGGCCCGTGGGTTCCCGCCGGTCCACCGCCTTCCGTGGCCGGGGCTCGCCCACGAGCAGGCGCCGGAAGTCGGCGCGCGCCTGCCGCAGGGTGTCGCGGGCACCGTCCAGCGCCTGCCGGGCGGTGCGGCCCACGGCGCGCGCGGCCCGGGCGGCCGGCCGCAGGACGAGGTCCCGTACGACGTGCCCGACGGGGGTGAGGACCGTGCGGTACACCCAGCGCGACGGCTCCACGAAGATCCACCGGAAGAGGGTCGCCAGAACCCGTCCGGCGGCGCGCGAGATCCGGCCGGCCACCCGCCAGGCGTGCCCGAGGGCCTCCGCCACCTCCCGTGCGACGACGGCGAGGACCCGGCCTGTGGGTACGAGGACCCAGCGCCACAGGGCGAGGGCGGGCAGCACGAGCAGCACGCGGGCGGTCCAGTACAGGACGGCGCCGGCCCCGGTGACGACGGCGGCGGCGAGCCGGGCCAGCGCCCGCCCGGCCGGCGCGAGGACCCAGGCGTGGAGCACGCGCGCGGGGGCGACGACCAGGTGAAGCGCCAGCCAGGCCGCGCCGGCCCACACACCGGCCCCGGCCGCGGCGAGCAGGCGGCCGACGCCTTCCAGCGCCCTGACGACCGCTCGGCCCACCGGGGCGAGCACGCGCGCGTACAGCCACGCGAGTCCCGCTCCGGCCGCTCGCGCCACGCGGGCGAGGGCGTGGCCCATGGGGGTCAGCACGCGCGCGTGGAACCAGCGCAGCGGTACGACCAGGAGGACGTGGCCCAGCACTCCGAGCGCCGTCCCGACGGGCACGAGGACATGGCGCCACAGCGTCACCCAGGGCCACACCAGCAGCGCCCACCCGGCCCACAGCAGCGCGCGGCCCACCGGCCGCAGCACCGTGTCCCGCAGGAAGCGGCCGCACACGACGAGCGCGTCCCAGGCCATGCGCACCGGAAGCACCAGGACGAGGACGACGATCCGCACGGGAAGGCGGATCGCCACGGTGAGACATCCCTCGGGCTGTCGTGCCTCGGGGCGTCGTGGCGGGGCGGGCGGCTTGTCGTGGTCCATACCCGGTCAGACGCCCGCGGCGGCCGTACGGATGCGTCCACGTCCGGACGCGTCTACGTCTCGACGCCCTGGGTGACGCGCGCCTTGTACGCCTCCGGGTAGCGCTCGGTGAACTTGATGACGGCGACCAGCAGGACGACCGGAATGACCCAGTTGAGCCAGTCGTCCATGGACGGGACGCGGATGGCCAGGTACGTCGAGAGGGCCATCAGGACGAAGACCACGCCCCAGGCCGCGGTCAGCACCCGGTTGATGTGCAGGAAGACGGGCGAGTGCCAGTACGCGCGCGGTGTCTGCGCGCGGGCGTACTGGGCGGTGAAGGGGTCCTTGAGCAGCGAACCGAGCGCCACGGCGGCCACCACCGCGTTGGAGACGACCTGGGCGTAGGTCTCCAGCCACACGAGTTCCGAGCGGTCCAGGGCGAGGGCGAGGACGGTGATGACGGCGAAGAAGACGATGCCGACCATGTCCAGGAGGTAGATCCGCCCGCGCAGGACGTCCTTGCCGGACAGCGCGATCGCGGCGATCAGCGCGGCGAGCGCCGCGTACTCCCAGGTGCTGGGGCTTGCGACGACGCCGAAGATGATCCAGGGGGCGAACGAGAAGAACACGCTGCCCGCGCCGACGGGCTTGCGGGGCGGTGCCTTCGTCTCCGTCTGCTGGGCCATGGGTTCCTCCCGTCGGGTGCCGCCGCCCCCGCTCCCTCCATCGTGCCGTCGGCCGGCGCCGGCCGCACGCCGCTCGCTGTGCGGCCGGCACGGCGCCGTCCTAGCGTGGGAGCAGCGGTCGTGACGTGCGGGAGGGATGCCGACACGGGCTGTCCGGGAGCCGCCATGACCCACCGTTTCAGCGACAACGTCCAGTTCGACTACGAGATCGCGGTCGCCCTCGGCTCGGCCTGGCGGCAGGGCGCCGATGTGGGCGAGGTGCTGGCGACGGCCGCCGCCGTCGCGGACGCCGGCGGGCAGGAGTGGTTCGACGCCTGGGCCGCGCTGGGCCGCGGGGTGCGGGAGCAGGCCGACCGCTGCGCGGCGGGCGGGGACGCGGTGAGCGCCCGGGACGCCTGGCTGCGTGCCGCCGGCTACCTGGGCACCGCGCTCGTCGGCGTGGACGCGGTCGCGGACCCGGACAAGCGGCTGGCCGAGGTGTTCCCGGAGCACCGGGCCTGTTTCGACCGCTTCCTGGGTGCCCTGCGGCCGCCCGCCGAGCCGGTGGCGATCCCCTACGAGGACACGACGCTGCCCGGCTATCTGATCAGCCCGCCCTCCGCCGCCGGTGCCTCCGGTACGCCGGGCCGGTCGCCCACGCTGATCGTCAACAACGGCAGCGACGGTCCGGTCAGCACCGCCTGGACCATGCTCGGTGCGCCGGCCGTGGCCCGCGGCTACCGCGTCCTGCTGTTCGACGGCCCGGGCCAGCAGTCGACGCTGTTCGAGCGCGGGACGACCTTCCGGCCCGACTGGGAGAACGTCGTCACCCCGGTCGTGGACTTCCTGCTCGCCCGCCCCGAGGTCGACCCCGCGCGGATCGTGCTGGCCGGTATCAGCCAGGCCGGCTACTGGGTGCCGCGCGCCCTGGCCTTCGAGCACCGGATCGCCGCCGCGGTCGCCGACCCGGGGGTGGTGCGGGTGGTCGACAGCTGGTGGCACAACCTCGGGCCCGAGCTGCGCGGACTGTGGGAGTCGGGCGAGCGGGAGACCTTCGACCGCGTACTGGAGGGCGCCTTCGCCGAGGACCCGGCGCTCGCCGCGACCTGGCGCTGGCGGGCCAAGCCGTACGGCATCGACGTACCGTCCGAGCTGCTGGCCGAGGTGAGCCGGTACGACCTGGCGCCCGTCGCCGGCCGGATCACGACTCCGCTGCTGATCACCGACCCGGACGGCGAGCACTTCTGGCCGGGCGCCTCACGGGAGTTGTACGACTTGCTCCCGGGACCGAAGCGGCTGGTGCGGTTCACCGAGGCCGAGGGGGCGCACCGGCACTGCGAACCCATGGGCCGCGCCCTGTTCGAGCAGCGTGTCTTCGACTGGCTGGACGGTTTCTGTCACCGAACGGCCCCAGCAAGGTAACGCCTTGAGCTGAGCACGCCAGACCGATGGCTTTCGGTCATGGCGACTGATTCGATGGTGTCACGCACATCACCATCCCTGGGGGGACGAGAATGAACTGGTACGTCGATGTCCTGAAGAAGTACGCGGTCTTCAGCGGGCGCGCGCGCCGACAGGAATTCTGGATGTTTGCCCTGTTCAACTTCATCATCAACATCGTGCTGACCGTCGTCGACAACGCGATCGGTTCGAGCATCCCGGGCCTCATCTACGCCCTGGCCGTCCTGATTCCGGGTCTCGCCGTCACGGTCCGGCGCCTGCACGACACCGGCCGATCCGGCTGGGCGATCCTCATCTCCCTCATCCCGCTCGTGGGCACGATCATCCTGATCGTCTGGCTCGCCGGCGAGGGCAAGGCCGAGGCGAACGAGTACGGGGCCAACCCCAAGTACGCGACCGCCGCCTGACCGGACGTCAGCCACCGCAGGGCCCGTCGGACACTCCGGCGGGCCTTCGCCGTGTCGGCGGCGGCGCACCGGCACTCGGGGCGGCTAAAGTCACCTTCCGGGCAGACCGCCCCGATCGTGCGTCCCGAGGAGGGCAGGACGGCGGAGAAAAGTCGCCGGCGCCTGACCAGAACGCTCACGTTCTGGCTGCGTCCCGCCTTCGCACTGGGGTGCTTCGCCCGCTTCCAGCGGATCGCGGGGTTCGACCGCTCGATGGCCCTGGCCTCCAGCTCACTGACCGCCCTGGTGCCGGTCGCGATCATCGGCGGCACCGTGCTGTCCAGCCTCACCAACTCGGACGCCGCGGACCGGATCATCTCCCGGTACGGCCTCAGCGGAGCCGGTGCCGACGCGGTGAGGTCCCTCTTCTCGCCCGCCGAGAGCAGCACCAGCGTGGGCGTGTTCGGCGTGCTGTTCCTCGTCATCTCCGCGCTGAGCTTCACCCGCGCCCTGCAACGCCTGTTCGAGCAGGCCTGGGAGCTCAAGCCGCTCAGCGTGCGCAACACCCGCAACGGGCTGTGGTGGCTGCTGTCCGGAGGCGTGTTCGTGCTGGCGACCGGCTGGCTGTACGCCGCGCTCGGCGAGACCAGGCGCGGGCTCGTGGCCACGATCTGCGAGACACCGCTGTCCGCCGTCTTCCTGATCTGGAGCGGTTACCTGCTGTCCGCCCGGCGGGTCGGCTGGAAGGATCTCGTCCCCTTCGGTGTCACGGCGGCCGTGGCCACGGCCTTCTACTCCTGGGGCACCGCCCTCTACCTCCCGCGCCTGTTCAACACCTCCGCCGAGCGCTACGGGGTGGTCGGCGCCGTCTTCGCGCTGATCTCGGCGCTCTTCGGCGTCATGCTCGTCGTCGTCGGGTCGGCCGCGCTGGGGCGGGAGGTCGCCGACGAGCTCACGCGGATCGCCCAGGGGCAGCGCACGCCCGACGACGAGGTCCGCCGGCAGTGGGACAGCGTGGTCGAGCAGAGCCTCTCCCGCTGGCGCAAGGTGCGCCGCCAGGTGGGCCGCCATCGCCCCGGTGAACCGCCCGACGAACCGCCCGACGAACCGCCCGACGAGGAGGACGGAGCGGGATGACCCGGCGCGGGGTCACCCCCGCCGGGTGAGGTCGGCTGCGGGCACCGGGCGGACGCTGGAACCCGACCCCCCGCCGCCCGGGACGAGCCGGGCACCGGGCCGCTGCGGCGAGACGAGGCGAGACGCAGGATGACCCCCGAACGCCGTCCCTGGTGGGCACGTCTGGCACTGGTGGCCCTGGTGGGCAGTGCCGTGGTGCCGCTCGTCGCCGCCGGGCTGCGCAGTGCGCTCTGGCTGCTGCTCGCGGTCGTGGGCGTGGCGCTGACGGCGGTGGGCGTGTGGTGGACGCTCGCGTACACCGGACCGCTGCGGCTGCTCGGCGCGCTGCTGTCCGTGGCCGCTCCGCTCACCGTCCTCGGCCTGTACTCCTCGTACGGCATGCTGTGGCCGGCCGTGGCGGCCTTCGTCCTGTGGCTGGTCGCCCAGGTCGCGGGGCACGCCGCGCTGGTCCCCGAGGACGACGTCACCGGGCAGTGGCGGCGCGCGGCACCCGCGCCCCGCCACCCGTGGATCGTGATGAACCCGCTCTCCGGGGGCGGCAAGGTGGACCGCTTCGCCCTGGCGGACCGGGCCCGGGCGGCGGGCGCCGAGGTGGTCCTGCTCGAACCCGGGGCGCACCAGGACGTGGCCGCCCTGGCCCGGCGCGCGGTCGCCGAGGGGGCGGACCTGCTGGGCGTGGCCGGCGGCGACGGCACCCAGGCCCTGGTCGCCGAGGTGGCCGCGCACAACGGCCTGCCCTTCCTGGCGATCCCCGCGGGCACCCGCAACCACTTCGCCCTGGACCTCGGCCTGGACCGCCGGGACCCGTCCACCGCGCTCCGGGCCCTGTCCGACGGCGTGGAGTTCCGGGTGGACCTCGGGTACGCGGCCGGCCGGGCCTTCGTCAACAACGCCTCGTTCGGCACCTACGCGGCCGTGGTCGCCGAGCCCGACTACCGGGGCCACAAGCTGCAGACCGCGTTCCGGTCGCTGCCCGTCCTGCTCACGGGCCCGCGGGCGCCGCGCCTGGAGATGCGGGCCGGCGACAGCCGCATGGACGGGCTGCAGGCCCTGCTCGTCAGCAACAACCCGTATCTGCGCGCCGTCGACGCCAACCGGCCCGGCCGGCGGCGGAGCCTGTCGTCGGGGCTGCTCGGCGTGGTGTGCGTACGGGTGGACGACACGGCGCAGGCGGCGCGGCTGGTGCGCGGGGACCGCTCCCCCGGTCTCACCCGGCTGACCGCCAGGGAGGTCGTCGTGGCGGGCGGCGCCGACGGCACCCTGGCCGCCGGCATCGACGGCGAGCACGTGACCCTCCCCGCGCCCGTCGTCTGCCGCATCGCCCCGGGCGCGCTGCGCGTCCGCGTCCCGCGCGACCGCCCCGGCCACCCCTCCGGCGGCCCCCCGGTCGACTGGCCGGAATTGACCCGACTCGCCCTGGGCGGCACGGAGGCACGCGCCTCGGCTGCCTAGGCACGTCGTGCGCCGGTCGGCCGACGGGCTGCCGGGAGCGTGGTCGGGGGCGTCGTCGCCATGGGCTCCACATGGGCGCGGACGATGACGTGCGGGGACTGGGAGGAGCCGAGCGCACGGCACGTCCGGGGACCGCGCAGGGGCCAAGGGCACCGGAGCGCACCGCCCGTCCGGGGACCGCGCCGGGGGCGGGCGCACCCGCACATCCGAGGACCGCGCCAGGGCCGGCGCGTCCGAGGACCGCGCCGGGGGCGGGCGCACCGTACATCCCAGGATCGCGCCAGGGCCGAGCGCGCCGCGCGTCCGGGAGCCGCGCCGGGACCCCGGCCCTCCTCCGGCCGGCCACCGCGCACCCGGCGCGCGTGCGTGGACGCGCCGGGCCACGCTCCCCGGCGTCCCGTGGTGACCCGGCCGGCCCCGAGCCGTCCCGGGAACGCCGCGGGTCCGCCGCGGGTCCGCCGCGGGTCCGCCGCGGGTCCGCCGCGGGTCCGCGTCGATGCCGACCGTTCACCGCCCCGCCGACCGGCCCGGCGCGCCACCGTCCGGGCGGACGACCGTCCAGCCGGCCCGCGAGCACCCGACCCGCGCCAGGCCACGCCACCCGGCGGCGGGCGAGGAGACCGTCACGGCCCCGCCGGGGCATCGCCGGGCCCGGCTGTTCCCTCACCCGACCCGGCCTGACCCTCGCCCGGCCCGGCCGGGCGCTCTTCCGGTGCTGGTCTCGTCCAGTGGGTGTCGGTGAGCAGGCGGTATGCGGCGACGGCGGACTCGACGGTCGGGAAGAAGTGGTCCGGGTCGATGGTGCGGGTGAGGCCGTAGCGGTCGATCTTCCGCCGTACCGGGTCCTTGAGTTCCGCGAACGCCAGGTGGACGCCGCCGGCGTTGAGTGTCTCGTCGAGGTCGGAGAGGAGGTCGGCGGCCGTGGTGTCCACGTCCGTCATGGGTTCCGCCGCGACGAGGATCCAGACCGGCGGCGGGTCGGCCGCCGCCAGTCTGCGCACCTCGTCCCGGAAGGCCCTGGCGTTGGCGAAGAAGAGGGGCGCGTCGAACCGGTAGATCACCAGGCCCGGCAGCTGCTCGGCGTGCGGGTGGGAGCGGACGTCGTGGAACCCCTCCAGGCCCGGCACCCGCCCCAGCACGGTGTTGTAGGGCCACCAGGCGCGGCGGAACACGTTGAGGACGGACAGCCCGACGGCGATCGCGATGCCGGTCAGCACACCGAGGAACGCGACGCCGAGGAACGCGGTGACCGACAGCAGGAACTCGACGCGGCGCTGCCGCCACAGCCGTACGGTCCCCGGGATGTCGGCGAGGGAGAGGGAGGCCACGATCACGACGGCCGCGAGGGCGGGCTGCGGGAGGTTCCGGAACAGGCCGGGGACCAGCACGAGCATGAGGACGATCAGCACCGCCCCGACGACCCCGGTGAGCTGGGTCCTGGCTCCCGCCCGCTCCGCCACCGCCGTGCGGGAGCCGCTCGTGCTGACCGGAAAGCCCTGGAAGAACCCCGCGGCGAGGTTGGCCGCGCCGATCCCGGCCATCTCCTGGTTGCCCCGCACCTCCTGCCCGGTGCGCGCGGCGAACGCCGAGGCGTTGGAGATGGTGTCCGCCAGGGACACCAGGGCGATGCCCAGGGCTCCCGCGGCGAGCGGCCCGAGGTCGGACGCCCGGACCTCGGGCACGGTGAGCGGCGGGAACCCCTCCGGGAGCACTCCGACGAGGCCGACGCCGTGCTCGCCGAGGCCCAGGACGGAGGTCGCGGCGATCGCCAGCACCACCATCACCAGCACCGCCGGGACTCCGGGCAGCAGGCGTCCGAGCACCAGGAGCAGCACGACCCCGCCGATGCCCACGGCGGCGGCGGCCGGCACCACATGGCCGTCGGCCACGTTCGTCACGACGCCGGCGAACTCCCCCACCAGGTCGTCGGCCTCGACCTTGAAGCCGAGGAGCTTGGGCAGCTGGCCGATCAGGATGGTCAGGGCCAGGCCGTTCATGTAGCCGGTCATCGTGGGCTTGGAGATCAGGTCGGCGACGAAGCCCAGCCGCGCCGCCGAGGCCAGCAGCATGATGACCGCGACCATGATCGCGAGGGCCGAGGCCAGGGCGACCGCCCGTCCCGGGCCCCCGCCCGCCACGAGCGGCAGGACGGTGGCGGCGATCATGGGGCCGAGCGAGGAGTCCGGGCCCAGCACGAGGATCCGGGAGGGCCCGAACACCGCGTAGCCGAGCAGGCACAGCACCGTGGTGTACAGACCGGTGATGGCGGGCAGTCCGGCCAGTTCCGCGTAGGCCATGCCCTGGGGCACCAGCAGGGTGGTCAGGACGACGCCGGCGACGAGGTCCTTGGCCAGCCACTGCCGGCGGTACGACGTGACGGTCCGCAGCCCCGGCACGGCGCGCAGCCGGGCCAGGGCCTTGGAGGTGACGTTCCGGCTCGTCATGGACTCGATGATGGCCGACGGTCCGCTCGGGGCCCGGTGGGACTCGGCGTCAGTGGGAGAGGAGTTGCTGGCCGCCGTCGATGTCGTAGGTCGCGCCCGTGAGCGCGTCGTTGCACATGAGGTGGACGGCCAGGGCCGCGACGTCGGCCGGGCCGACGACCCTGCGGATGGGGAGGCTCGCGCGCAGTTCCGCGCGCCGGGCTTCGAGCCGGTCGCCGAGGAGCGCGGCGGACAGGGGGGTGTCGACGAAGCCGGCGGCGATGAGGTTCACCCGGACCGGTGCCAGTTCGAGTGCCAGGTTCGCGACGAGGGCGGGCAGCGCGGCGGTCATGGCGGAGACGAGGGCCATGCCGGGGGCGGGGCGCCGGCCTCCGGTGCCGCCGACGAACAGCAGTGTGCCGCCGTCGCGGACCTTGCCGCGGCTGTGCAGGGCCACCCCGAGCGTGAGGGCGAGGCGGTCGGCGAAGTCCCGCCGGGCGTCGTCGAGGTCGAGTTCGTCCAGCGGCCGGTAGCTGGGGGCGCCGGCGGTCACCATGACGTGGTCGACGGGTTCGGGCAGGCCGTCGAAGAACTCCTTGAGCCGGTCGGTGTCGGTGGCGTCGAACGCGGCGGTGCCGACGGGGTCGAGCTCGGCCGCGGCCCGCCGCAGCCGCTCGGGGTCGCGGCCGGTCATGACCAGGCGGGCGCCGTCCGCGCGCGCCTGGCGTGCGGTCTCCAGACCGATGCCGGCGCTCGCGCCGATCACCACCACCGTACGGTCGGCGAGGCGCGGCCGGTCGCGGGTGTCGGCGGCGCTGGTCTCTGCACTCATCGGTACCTCCGGTGTGGGCGGCGGGTCACGGGCCGGCCGGCGGGGGCAGGTCCTGCTCGGTCCAGAGCGTCTTGCCGGTGGGGGTGTAGCGGGTGCCCCAGTGGTGGGTCATCTGGGCGATGATGAACAGGCCGCGGCCGCCCTCGTCGTCGGTCGCGGCGTGCCGCAGGTTGGGCGCGGTGTGGCCGGTGTCGGAGACCTCGCAGATCAGGGTCCGGTCGCGGATCAGGCGCACCCGGACGGGGCCGCCCGCGTACCGGATGGCGTTGGTGACCAGTTCGCTGACGACGAGTTCCGTGGTGAACACCAGCTCGTCCAGGTCCCAGTCGCCCAGTTGCTTGCCGACGGCGGCCCGGATGGTGGCCACGGCCGCCGGGTCGGCGGACAGTTCCCACTCGGCGAACCGGCTGCGGTCGAGCAGTCGGGTGCGGACCAGGAGCAGCGTCGCGTCCACGTCCACCGGCCCGGGCAGCAGGGTGGTCACCGCCCGGTCGCAGAGTTCGTCGAGGGATTCCCGGCCGTCGCGGTTCCCGGCGAGGACGCGGGACAGCTCCGCGCGTCCGGCGTCACCGCCGTCGGTGGCCTGCAGCAGACCGCCGGTGAAGAGGGCGAGGAGGCTGCCCGGCGGGAGCCGGAACTCGGTGCTCCGGTAGGGCACGCCGGCGACGCCCAGCGGTGGCCCGGGCGGCAGCCGGGGGAAGTGGGCCTCGCCCCGCCGGGGTTCGACGACCGCCAGTACCGACTCCCCGGCGCGGGCCAGGCTGCACTCGCCGGAGACGGGGTCGTACACGGCGTAAAGGCAGGTCACCCCCATGGTCGCGTCGGCGGGCGACCCGGGGTGCCCCTGGGCGCGGCCGGCCTCGCGCTCCTGCACGGCCTGCTCGGCCAGGTCGCCGAGGCGGGAGAGGAGTTCGTCCGGGGCGAGGTCGAGCCGGGCCAGGACGCGCACGCCGGTGCGCAGGCGTCCCATCGTGGCCGCGGCGCGCAGGCCGTGGCCGAGTACGTCCCCGACGACCAGGCCGACCCGGGTGCCGGACAGCGGGATGACGTCGTACCAGTCGCCGCCCACTCCTGAGCCGCTGTCGGCGGGCAGGTAGCGGGCCGCCGTGTCGACGGCGGTGTGCCGGGGCAGCCTGCGCGGCAGGAGGCTGCGCTGGAGCTTGAGGGCGACCGTGTGGCCCCGGGTGACGACCGGCATGAGCAGCAGGCCGAGCAGCAGGGCGCCCAGGCCGACGAAGGTGACCCCGCCGACGGGTCCGAGCAGTGGCAGGTCGACGCTGGTGGCGCCGTATCCGGGTGCCGCGTAGACGTAGGCGGCGTAGCAGAACAGGCAGAACATGATCAGCCCGCCGAGTCCGGGCAGCACGCCCTTGAAGACGAGGTCCTTGGTGCTGCGGCGCAGGACCCTGCGGTGGTACCGGACGCAGGCGAAGCCGGTCAGCCCGTACTGGAAGGTGATGGCGAGACCGACGGAGTCGATCGAGTCGGCCAGCACGTTGCCGCTGAAGGAGGTGAGAGCGACGAGGAAGGCGACGGACACCGCCCCCATGCCGACGGTCGACCAGGTCGGGGTGAGGAACCTGCGGTGGACCCGGGCGAACCGGGCGGGCACGGCCTTGTGGACCGCCATGGAGAACACGGTCCTGGCCAGCGGCAGGATGGTGGTGAGGGTGGACGCGAGCGCCGAGGTCAGCACCATCAGGATCAGCAGTCTGGTCAGCACGAGCCCCGTGGCGTGGTGGCCGAAGACCGCCTCGCCCAGCCCGGACAGGACGTCGTCGGAGTCCCTGGGATTGCCGAGGCCGATGCCCGAGGAGCCGACCCCGGCGAAGGCCTGGGCCGAGGTGGCCACGAGCGCGTACAGGACCAGGAGCAGCACGGTGGACAGGACGGCGGCGCGTCCGGGGATGCGGGTGCTGTCGACGGTCTCCTCGTTGATCGAGACGGCGGTGTCCCAGCCCCAGTAGATGAAGACTCCCGCCAGCAGGCCGGAGGTGAGGGCCTGCACGGAGGAGACCTCGAAGGGGTTGAACCAGGAGGCGGAGACGTGCAGCGCCCCCGCCGGGGGGTCGGTGTAGACCTTGACCAGCGCGGCGACGGCGAAGAGGACGAGCATGCCGGCCTCGAGGCACAGCAGCCAGCGCTGGACGGCGGCCGAGAACTCGATGCCGACGTAGCAGACCGCGGTCATCACGGCGATCCAGACGATGCCGGCCACGGTGGTCCACAGCCGGTCCTCCGCGAGCGCGTCCTGGCCGACGAGCCGGAAGCCGTAGGAGCCGGCGATCTCGGCGAGGCTCGCCATGACGATGACGTTGGCGACGACGATGCCCCAGCCGCCCATCCAGCCGGTGCGCGGCCCGAAGGCGCGGGTGGCCCAGGTGAAGGTGGTCCCGCAGTCGGCGTTGCTCGCGTTGAGCTCCCGGAAGGCGTACGCGATCAGCAGCATCGGCAGGAACGACAGCATGATGACGATCGGGGCCTGCAGGCCGACCGCCGTCACGATGAGTCCCAGGGTCGCGGCGAGGCTGTAGGCGGGCGCGGTCGACGCGATCCCGATCACGACCGAGGAGAACAGGCCGAGGGCGTTGTTCCTGAGCCCCTTGCGGCCCACCCCTGTCCCGGGCGCGGGACGGCCGGGAGACTCGGCGCCGCCAAAGTGCCTCACACTTGATTGCATCGCGGGGCCGCTCACCTCCGCAACAGCGGGGGGCAGGCGGGTGAGTCGTCGCCCGGCGGGCGTGACGTGCGCCCGGCGTGCGCGTTCGGCGGCCCCCGCCCGTCCAGCCGGTCAGGGGCCGCTCGGTGCCGTTACGGGGGCGCGGTTCACGGCCGCCCGGGACGGACTTCGGGGCTCAGGGCTGGGGTGAGACCGCGGTCCACCTGGACTGCGGGACGTTGCCCTGGGCCGGGGCGGGACACACCAGGGCGGTGCCGTTGGCCGCGCAGTGCAGGGTGTAGACCGAGCCGCCCTGCGTGATGATCTTGTAGAAGGCGTCGCTGCCGTTGGCGTCGACCGACACGTCGCAGACCGGGGAGTCCGTGGGGTAGCCGGTGATCGTGCTCAGGTCGGTCCAGCCGGGGGTGTTGGCGGGGCCGGAGACGATGTTCGGGTTGTCCGGGGTGGCGTTGATGTTGGGGCGCCGGCCGGCGAACGGCGTCCCGTTGACCAGGGCGGCGAGGAACTGCTCCATGCCGTTGGGCTGGGTCGAGTCGACACCGGTGCCGCACGCCGTCGCGGTGGCGGTCACGGTGGCCGTCGCCGTCACGGTCTGGGTGGGGGTCGCGGTGACCGTCTCGGTCACCGTGACGGTGGGCTTGGGGGGCTTGGTCTCGCAGTCGCCACCCCCACGGTGGCGCGGCTTGCCGTGCTCGTCGCAGGGATGGGGGCCGGCGGCGTACGTCGTCGCGCCGGACCGGGAGGTCATGCCGGCGGCCACCGCCACCGCGGGGGTCGCCACCGCGACGGTCACCGCCGTGGCGATCGCGGCGAGCCTGCGGACCCTGCCGGCTCCGCCGGGTGCCGCCGGCCCCGGTCGCGGGGCTCTCGTGCGCTCAGGACTCACGTGGGTGCTCCTTGGTCTCAGAGTGTTCGGGTGTTGCCCGAGTCCGAGAGGGAGCTTGACCGGGGCATGCGGGAACGCCGGTGCTGTCCTGGAAGAACACGCTGGTGGATCAGTACATCGGGCTAGCCGACGTGACCCGTCGGGCCGTCAGGCCGTGGGCGCCGGGCCCTCAGGCCGCGTGGGGGCGGGCGTGGGTCCGGGCGGCAGGTGGACGGTCATGATCACGTGGCAGGGCCCGTCGCCCGCGCCCCGGTAGACGTGCGCGGTGTCGCCGTCGAACGTGGCGGTCTGCCCGGCCTCGACGGTGTGCTCGGTGCCGTCGACGGTCAGGACCATACGGCCCCGCGTGACGCTGAGGGTCTCCACGACCCCGGCCTGGTGGGGGTGGCTGGGGTACTCCTCGCCCGGCTCCAGCTTCCAGCGCCAGACCTCCACGGGGGCCGGGCCCGTCGTCGTCAGCATGAGCCGCGCCTCGCTGCCGTGCTCCCCGGACCACAGGGGCGCGACGGCGTCGGCGGAGACGACGCGGACGCGGCCCTCGGCCGGCCCCTGCATCAGGGCGGACACCGAGATGCCGAGGGTGTCGGCGAGCCGGACCAGGGTGGCCAGGTTGGGGTTGCCCTGGGCCTTCTCCAGACCCACCAGCGCGCCCTTGCTGACCTGGGCACGCCGGCTGAGTTCCTCCAGGGACAGACCCGCGCGGACCCTGGCCGCCCGCACGTTGTACGCGACCGTCCGCAGGGCAGCGGCTGTCTCGGCCACCTGATCACCATCCTCGGCTGGAGCAAGCTGGATCAATGGAATGTACCGCTCGGTCGTTTGGTTGACACCGGGCGGTCGGTCCGTTGTACGGTGCGGTCGTTCGACTGAATGGTAAGGGATGTGCTGTGATCGCTCTGCTGCTGGCTCTGGGCAGCTCGCTCGCCTACGGGTGCGCCGACTTCCTCGGCGGCCTCGGCGCCCGTCAGGCCCATGTGCTGCGCACCGTGATGATCGCGGCGCCGGCCAGTCTCGCGGTCGAACTGCTGCTGTGGCCGGTGCTCGGCGCCTCGTTCGACCCCGCGACGCTCGGCTGGGGCGCCGCGTCGGGCGTCGCCTCGGCGGCCGCGTTCGCCCTGCTCTACCGCACTCTGGCGATCGGCCCGATGAACGTGCTGTCGCCCGTGACCGCCCTGGTGTCCGCGGCCCTGCCCGTGGGCGTGGGCCTGCTCCAGGGCGAGCACCTGACCGCCGCCGGACTGGTGGGCCTGCCCCTGGCACTGGTGGCGGTGGTCCTGGTCAGCGCGGGCCACGGCGCCGGCTCGGCCCGCCCCTCGCGGACCGCGCTGCTGCTGGCGTTCGGCGCGGGCGCGGCCATCGCGCTCCAGCTCGTCTTCCTGCACCAGGCGCCGTCCGGCAGCGGTGTGGCTCCGCTGATCACCGGACGCGCGGTCTCCTCGGCGGTCACCCTGGCCGCGGCCGGGCTGCTGCGCCGCAGGCTGGGCTCCGAGCGGCCCGCGTACGGGACGTCGGCGGCCGCGGGCGTCCTGGACTCCGTGGCGAACCTGCTGTTCCTGCTCGCCGCACGCAGCGGGGACCTCACCGTCGTCGCCGTGATCACCGCCCTCTACCCGGCCGGCACGGTCCTGCTCGCGCGTGGCGTGCTCGCGGAGCGCATCCACCGCGGGCAGCTCGTCGGCCTGGGCACCGCCGCCGTCGCCGTCGGCCTCCTCGCCCTGACCTGAGCGGCCCGCCGGCCCGCCGCCCCACCACCCCGTCCCCCCGCCCCCGAACGGAGGAGGAGAACACCATGCTGGTCCACCCCTGGGACGCCGCCCTGGACGAGAGCGAGTGGCAGACCTGGATCGCCGACGGCCACGACTTCGGGCAGCTGAGCGTCAACGGCCTGCCCGGCCACCCGCCTGCCGTCGTCCCCACCCACTTCTGCTGCGACGGGCCCGCCCTCCTGGTCCACCTCGCCCGGCCCAACCCGGTCTGGGAGGCGATCGAGCGCGACCCGTGCGTCGTCCTCACCGTCATCGGCGACCACGCCTTCGTCCCCGGCCCCTGGCGCGCCCCGGCCGGCACCCCGCCCCTCGACGGGGTCCCGACCAGCTACTACGCGGCCGTGCAGTTCACCTGCCGGGCCGGCGTCGTCGACGACCCCGGGGCCAAGGCCGAACTGCTGCGCCGCCAGCTCGCCCACTTCCAGCCCGACGGCGACCACGCCGCCGTCGCCGCCGACCGGCCGCCGTACGGGCGGATGCTGTCCGGCATCCGCGGTCTGCGTCTGGAGGTCACCGGCGTACGGGCCAAGTTCAAGTACGACGACCACAAGCCCGTCGAGCACCGGACCGCCGTCGCCGAACGCCTCGTCGCGCGCGGCGAGGGCCTGGACGTGCCCGCCGCGCACCAGCAGCGCCGGCGCCTGGACCGCATGGGCCCCTGGAAGCAGTGACCCGCCCCTCCCCCGCCCGGGCACCCGCCCACGCCCACCACAGCACAGGAAACGGAAACCCGTCCATGTCCGCCTTCCACCTCGCCCCCGCCGTCGCGGACGCGTTCCCCGACACCCTCATCGCGCTGGTCACCGCCGGCGGCCTGCGCGGCGGCGAGCCCTGGCCGCACACCGTCACCGCCCTGGCGGCACTGGAGCAGCAGCTCGCCGACGGCACCTGGCGGCCCGCCGACGAGAGCGACCCGCGCATCGGGTCCTGGCACACCGCCTACCGCTCCTTCGGCACCAACCCGCGCCGGGTGCGCCCCAGCGTCGACGCGCTCGGCCGCCGTCTCGCAAGGAAGGGCAGCCTGCCGCGCATCAACCCGGCCGTCGACTCCTACAACGCGGTGTCCGTCCGCCACGGCCTGCCCGCCGGGGCCTTCGACCTGGACCGGGTCGACGGCGACGTCGTCATCCGCCGGGCCGACGGCACCGAGTCCTTCACCCCGCTCGGCGAGCCGGACACCGTGGAGCGGCCGAAGTCCGGCGAGATCGTGTACGCCGACGCCACCGGGATCCTGACCCGCCACTGGAACCACCGCGACGCCCACCGCACCCGGGTCACCGAGGACACCGCGCACGCCGTCTTCGTCCTGGAGACCCTCCACGCCACCCGTGACGGCGACCTGCTGAAGGTCGCGGCCGACGAGCTGCAGGGCCTGCTCGCCCCGCACGCCGAGCACACGAACGTGCGGTACCTCGGCCCGGCCCGGCCGACGGCCACGGCCTGAGCGTCCCGGCCCGGCACACCCCTCTCCGACAACTTGAATCGTCTTGACAAAATTATTTGTCGGTCAGATCCTGGAAGCGTCGCAGGGGCACGCCCGCCACGCGTGCGACGGTGACGCGACCGCGCCGAGATCACGACGAGACACGGGAGAACCCCTCATGCGCACTCTGATCAGCACCGCCTTCGTCTCGCTCGACGGGGTCGTGGAGGCTCCGGGCGGCGAGAGCGGCTACCGCAACGCGGGCTGGACGTTCAAGGACGTCGAGTTCCTGCCGGAGGCCTTCGAACTGAAGGGCCGGGAGCAGAAGGAGGCCACGGCGATGCTCATGGGCCGGGTCAGCTACGAGGCGTTCAGCCCGGTGTGGCCGGCGATGGAGGAGTTCGCCGACTACAAGGTGATGCCGAAGTACGTCGTCTCCACCACCCTCACCGAGGACGACCTGGTGACGGACTGGGGTGACACCACGATCCTGCGCTCGCTCGACGAGGTCGCCGCCCTCAAGGAGACCGAGGGCGGCTCGATCATCGTCCACGGCAGTGCCGAACTGAACCACGGCCTGGCGGACGCCGGCCTTGTCGACCGCTACCACCTGCTGGTCTTCCCGCTGCTGCTCGGCGCGGGCAAGCGCCTGTTCAGCACCGCGGACAAGGACGCGCAGAAGCTGCGGCTGGTCGAGCACGAGGTCTACGCCAACGGCCTGCAGAAGAACGTCTTCGACGTCGTCCGCTGACCTCGGCCGGCCGGTCCCGGCGGCCGGACCGTGGTGTCAGTGGGTGCCGTGGACGGGGCTCAGCCCACCGGCTCCCCCCGCCCGGTCCCCCCGTCCCGCAGCTCGAACCAGATCGTCTTGCCCGTGGCCGTCCGCACACTGCCCCAGGCGTCCGCGAGCAGGTCGAGCAGTTCGGTGCCCCGGCCGCCCTCCGCGTCCAGGTCGACGGCGCCGCGCACCGGACCGGTGGGTTCGGTGTCCTCGACCTCGCACAGCAGACGGGAGCCGCACAGCCGCAGGTTGAGCCACCAAGGCCCTCGCGCCCGGTGCGAGCCTCATCTACAAGTTCCGGCTCGCGGTCCGCACCACGGCCAGGGCGGGCATCGACACCGTGGGCATCCGGTCGACCGCGACCCAGAACTCCCAGCCCGTGGCCGTGGCGCTCGGCGACTACTGGGGCGCCCTGGAGTGGGACTGACCTCAGCGGCCGAAGGTGCCCAGGCCGTTCGCGTCCAGGTGTTCGACGGTGACGCTCGTGGCGCGGTCCGCGTGGACGTGGAACGTGACGCCGGACAGGCCGACGGCGTTCTCGCCCCGGGTCCGGTAGCTGAAGGTGTCGCCCGCGTAGTGCGTGAGGGGGAACGTCATCCCCCGCGGGCCCAGCTTCATGCTCAGCCCGCCGCCGCTGTCGCGGGTGACGGTGAGCGGACCGTAGTACGCGTTCGCGTAGGTGCCCGTGTAGACGTCGTCGGCCTTCGCCGGGGCGGCGCCGGCGGGCGGCTTCGCGTAGTCGGTGGGTGAGGCGCCGGTGTAGGCGGCCGCCCGCACGACCTTCTCGTAGAACGGCAGCCAGTCCACGGTCTGCCTGCCGTTCTGCGCGATGTCGAAGAACGCGGCGGACACCGCCTCGGGCACGCCGACGGGCTGTCCGTTCGTGAGCACGACGATGCCCAGCCGCTCCCCCGGCAGCAGGGTGACCGCGGTCGCGGCGCCGAGGTCGAAGGCGCCGGAGTGGCTGAGCCGCAGCCGGCCGCGCTGGTCGTAGCCGACGTTCCAGCCCAGCCCGTAGAAGCCGGGCTCGCCCGCCGGGGCGAGCGGTTGCATGGCGACGGAGTGCGGGACGCGGGTCCGGTCCAGCGCCGCCGGGTCGATGAGCCGCCTCCCCCCGAACGTGCCGTCGTCCAGTTGCAGACGCATCCACTTCGTGAGGTCGTCGACGCTGGAACTGGCCCCGCCCGCCGGGGCCTGGCCGTCGGCGTTCTCCGTGGTGGAGGGCTTCCAGCGGCCGTCGGCCTCGACATGGGGCGACGCCTTGTCGGCGGCCTTGTCGTAGTCGGCGCGCCGGTAGCTGGAGTGGTCCATCCCCAGCGGCCCGAACAGCGTGGCCGAGGCGAGCCGCGGCCAGTCGGTCCCCGCCGCGTCGGCCACCGCCACGCCCGCCGCCGTGAGGCCGTAGTTGGTGTAGGCGTAGCTCGCGCGGAACGGCGTCAGCGGCTCCAGGCGCAGGTGCCGCAGGATGTAGTCGCGCGGGTAGCCAAGGTCCTGGAGCAGGTCGCCCGCGTGGTCGGGCAGCCCGCTGCGGTGCGCGAACAGGTCCGCGACCGTCACGTTCTCGCTCACGTACGGGGTCCTGAGCGCGAAGTCCGGTTCGTGGGTGACGATCCGGTCGTCCCAGCCGACGACCCGGCGCCCCACCGCCCCGGCGACGACGGTGGACGCCAGCGGCTTGGACAGCGACGCCAGCTGGAAGACCGTCCCCGGGCCGACCCTCGCGCCGCGGCCCACCTCGCGGACGCCGAAGCCCTTCGCGTACACCACCCGGCCCTCGTGCACGACGCCCACGGCGACCCCCGGCACCCCGGTGCGCTTCATCGCCTCCCGCACCAGGCCGTCCAGCCGGTCCACGGCGGACCCCACCTGCGCCCGCGTCAGCTGGGGCGGTGGCTGCTTCGGCGGTGTGGAGGCGAGCGACGCGGAGGCGGCGGGGCCGTCGGCGACGGCGTCGGTACCGGAGCAGCCCGACAGCAGGACTCCGAGCACCGCCAAGCACAGGCCGGCGGCGCCCACCCGGACCGGCCTGCCGACCCCGTTCCCGCGTCCGCGTCCGCGTCTCGCCATGATCCGGTCACCTCGCGCTCGGGTGCCCGCGGGGACCGCCCGGGGCCCGTCCCATCCTCGCCACGGCACCGGGCCACGGCATCCGGACGTCGCCGAGCGGGTGAGGAACCGCCGCCGGGCGGGCGTCACGGCATCAGGACGTGAAGACGTCGATGCCGTCCCCCAGCAGCTTCAGCCCGAACACGAAGAACAGCACCGCCATGATCGCGACGTTGTGCCGCGCGGCCCACTCCTTCCAGTTGCCCAGCATGGCCGCGGCCCGCTCGCTCATGACCAGGAAGACCACCAGCGGAACCAGCAGCCCGACGGAGGCGATGACGACGAAGATCGCCATCGCGCCGACCTGCTGCCCGACCGGCAGTCCCGACGCGCTGATGGAGGCCGCCGCGGCGATGGTCAGCGGGGCGTTCTTCAGGTTCCCCGCCGACAGCAGCAGGGCGAGGAGGAAGATCTTCCCCGGCCGGAAGCGGTCGATCGCGGCCATCCATTTCGGCAGCTGCGCCTGCGTCACGTCGGTGGGCCGGTGCCGCCACAGCCGTACGCCGAAGAACATCAGCACGAGCCCCAGCGCGAGCTTGAGCGCCCCCACCCAGTCGGCCGGATGCCCGTGTCCTGAGGCGTCTCCCCCGCCGCCGATCGCCAGCACCACCGCGCCCAGGACCGACAGCCCCATCACCCAACCGGCGGCGAACACCAGGCCGTTGCGGCGTCCGTGGGGCGTCGCCAGGAAGATGATGATCGCGACGATCGGCAGCGGGCTGACGGCGACGCCGGCCGCCAGGCCCAGCACGTCCCCCAGTACCTGTCCCATGTCCGCCTCCCGGTCTGCTCTGGAATGCAGGTGATATGTGCCCGGGATACGCTTTTGTCACAACCAGGTCAGGTTCGCTGGGCGGTTCCACAGACGCCGGCCGCATGCGGCGCGACGATCACGTCCCCCTGCGGAGACCCGACGGGCGCGGCCCCCTCCTCGTCACGGGACGGCCGCCTGCCGATTCTTCTCACCGAGGCTCGTCCCGCACCGTGCGCTCGCGGTGACGCCGGGTCCGGGGTGCCCACGGCCTGCGGTGCCTGTGGAGGTCGGCATGAGAGTGGTCGTTGATCTGTCTCGCTGTCAGGGGTACGCGCAGTGCGCCTTCCTCGCCCCGGACGCGTTCCGGATGCACGGGGAGGAAGCGCTGATGTACGACCCGGGTCCCGACGACGCCCAGCGTGACCGGGTGCTGCGCGCGGCGGCCGCCTGCCCGGTCCAGGCCATCCTCGTCGACCAGTTGGAGGGCCGGCGCGGGAGCGGGCACGTGACCGTGGCGGCGTCGACGCCATGACCAGCGCCGACAACCTGCGCGCCTTCAAGCGCGAGGGCCGCATCGTGATCGTCGGGGCGTCGCTCGCGGGCCTGCGGGCCGCGGAGACGCTGCGCGACGAGGGCTTCACCGGTTCCCTCACCATGATCGGCGACGAGACGTGCGAGCCCTACGACCGACCGCCGTTGTCCAAGCAGGTCCTGACCGGATGGGTGCCGGCCGACGGCACCGCACTGCCGCGCCGGCGCGAGATCGACGCGGAATGGCTGCTGGGCGTGCCCGCGGCCGGACTCGACCTGGCCGCCAACCACGTGCGCCTGGCCGACGGACGCGAGATCCCCTTCGACCGGGTCCTGATCTCCACCGGCGTACGGGCCCGGCCCTGGTTCGTCGAGAGCGAGGCGGCCCTGGACGGCGTGTTCGTCCTGCGCACCCGCGAACACGCCGAAGGTCTCCAGCGGGCCCTCGCCGCCGGACCCTCCCGCGTCCTGGTCATCGGGGCGGGCTTCACCGGCTCCGAGATCGCCTCCATCTGCCGTGAACGCGGCATCGAGGTCACCGTCGCCGAACTGGCCCCGGCCCCCCTGGTCGGAGCGCTCGGCGCCATGATCGGCGAGGTCGCCTCCGACATGCAGCGCTCCCACGGGGTGGACCTGCGCTGCGGCGTCAAGGTCACCCGGCTCGAGGGCGACGCCCAGGGGCACTTCCGCCGCGCGCACTTCGACGACGGCACCACCGTCGACGCCGACGTCGCCGTCGTGGCGCTCGGCGGCATCCGCAACACCGAGTGGCTGCGGGGCTCCGGCCTGGCCGCCGGCGTCTGGGGAATCGCCTGCGACACGGGCTGCCGCGCCCTCACCCTCGACGGCCTGATCACCGACGACGTCTTCGTCGCCGGGGACGTGGCACGCTGCCCCAACCCGGTCTACGAGTACCGGCTGATCTCCCTGGAGCACTGGGCCAACGCCGTCGAACAGGCGGAGGTCGCGGCGCACAACATGGTCAGCCCCCAGGCCGACCGCTGGCCCCACCTCACCCTGCCGGTGTTCTGGTCGATCCAGTTCGGCGTCAACATCAAGTCCGTCGGCGTCCCCACCTTCGCCGACGAAGTCGTCCTCGCCCAGGGATCGGTGGCCGACCACCGCTTCGTCGCCGCGTACGGCTACCGGGGCCGCGTCACCGCGGCGGTCAGCTTCGACAACGCCAAGTGGCTCGACCACTACCGCGGACTCATCGAGACGGCCGCGCCCTTCCCGCCGCCCGGCCCCACCCCCGACCAGCCCCTCGACATGAAGCCGGTCCCCGTCGACTTCCCCGGACCCCAACTGCTCGCCCAGGGCGCCACCGTGGTCGTCACCGGACACGACCCGGGCGAACGCCGGGTCACGGCCGCGCAGCAGCACCACCGGTAGGAGGGACAGCGCGATGACCACGACCGAGACGGACACGCTGCGCCGGATCCTCGACTACTCCTCCCGGGCCGACCCGTACCCGCTGTACGCCGAACTGCGCGAGACACCGGTGGCCCGGCAGCGCGACGGCAGCTACGTCGTCAGCACCTACCGCGAGATCGCCGGCCTGCTGCACGACCCGCACATCAGCTCCGACGTGCGCAACCTGGCCCGTCCGATGCCCAGCCACGCGGGCGAGAGCACCCCGGCGTTCATCAACCTCGACCCGCCCGAGCACGACCGCCTGCGGCGCATGGCGATGCGCCACTTCGGCCCCCCGCACACCCCGGGCCTGGTGACCGGCATGGAGGACGACCTGACCGCCGTCGTCACCACCCTGATCGACGGCCTTGAGGACAAGGAGCGGATCGACGTCGTCGACGACTTCGCCTACCCCTTCCCCGTCGCCGTGATCTGCCACCTGCTCGGTGTGCCGCGCGAAGACGAACCGCGGTTCCACCTGTGGGTGGACGCCCTCATCAACTCGATCGACTACAACCCCGAGACCGACCCGAAGGAGAAACTGGAGAACGGGCTGCGGGCCCGCAAGGACCTGCGCGAGTACCTCGGCGGCCTGCTGCAGCGGCGCCACGGCAAGCCGGGCGAGGACCTGCTGTCGCGGATGGCCAACGACGACGGGCCGGACGGGCGGATGACCGACGAGCAGATCGTCGCCACCGCCAACCTGCTGCTGATCGCAGGCCACGAGACCACGGTCAACCTCATCACCAACGGCATGCTGACCCTGCTGCGCCACCCGGACGTGCTGCGCCGGCTGCGCGAGGACCCGGACCTGGTCGTGCCGCTGGTCGAGGAACTGCTGCGCTACGAGCCGCCCGTGCACATCATTCCCTGGCGCGCGGCCTACAGCGACATCACCGTCGCCGGCACCCTCATCCCCAAGGGCGCCCAGGTCATGCTCATGCTGGCGTCGGGCAGCCGCGACCCCGTCCGCTTCCACGAGCCGCAGCGCTTCGACCCCGACCGCCGGGACAACCAGCACCTGGGCTTCGGCAGCGGCATCCACCTCTGCTTCGGCGGTCCGCTGGCCCGCCGCGAGACCCAGATCGCCCTGACCGAACTCGTACGCCGCCTGGACCGGCCCCAGTTGGTCACCGACCCCCCGCCGTACCGCCGCAGCCCCATCCTGCGCGGCCCGATCCACCTGGAGGTCACGCAGGGTGGCTGACAGGGGCACCGGGCGGCCGACGGGTCGCCGCACACCGCCCACACCGCCCCGCGTCCCGGGCGGGAGGCGGCCGCACGACCGACGAGGAGGCCCCGGGTGCCCCGCCGCGCTGGGCTGGAACGGCTGCGGACCCGTGATCCGGGCCTCGCGGCCGTGCGACGCGCGGGGCGGGTGGCGCTCGTGGCCTGCACCGGGTTCTACACGGCACGCTACGGACTGGGCAGCGACGTCGCCGCGATCTACGCGCTGTTCGGCGCGATCGCCACCGGCGGCATGTCCTCCTCGGGCGGCCGGCCGGCCGACCCGCTGCCGTACTACGCCGTCGACGCCGCGCTCTGGCTGACGAGCCCGCAAGGCACGGTCACGGCGATCCGCCGGACACCGGAGGAGCCCCGGACCCCGGTGCCGGGCTGAGCACCCGGCGACCCGGCACGCCGGCTCGGCTCAGTGGCCGTGCCCGCTCACGGCCGGCGCCGGGCCGGCCTTCGGGCGGGCCGGTGTGAGCAGCCGGCTCAGCAGCGGCACGGCCTCGGCCGCACCGCCGGCCTGCGCAGCGGGCAGATGGAGGACGCCGTCCGGCAACCGCATCCCGCCACGGGGGAGCGCGAGGACGGTCATCCCCGCGGCCGCGGCCGAACGGATGCCGTTCGGGGAGTCCTCGACGGCCAGACAGCAGGACGGCGGGACACCCAGCTCGGCCGCGGCGCGCAGATAGGGGTCCGGCGCGGGCTTGACCCGGACCACGTCCTCTCCGCACACGACGGCGCTCAGCCCCGGCGCCAGACCCAGCGCCTTGAGGACCGCCAGCACGAAGCGGCGAGGACTGGCGGTCGCCACGCCGACGGGCCCGTGCCTCCCCGCCTCGAGAACCAGCTCCACCGCGCCGGGCAGCGCCCGCACACGCCCCGCGGCGCATTCGTCCACCATCGCGGCCGTGCAGGACGCCACCACGTCCGCACCGCTCACCGCTCCACCGCACAGGCCCGCGACGTACGGTGCCCAGCCGCCGTTGCCGTGCAACGCGGCCTCGTCCTCGGCACGCCAGCGGTGCCCGTGCCGGGCGGCGAAGGCGGCGCACACCCGCGACCACGCCCCGCCGCTGTCGATCAGTGTGTCGTCCAGGTCGAAGACCGTCGCCCGCAGCACCGGTGTCATACCGCCGACGCCGCGTCCGGGCGCGGGCGCAGCGCCTCCGAGAGCTGCTGGACCGAGATCAGCGTCAAGCCGTGTTCTCCGGCGAACGCACGCAGCCGGTCGGCATGGGCGACGGAACCGTCGTCCTCGCAGACCTCGCTGATCACCGCGACCGGCGACAGCCCCGCGAGACGCATGAGGTCGACGCTCGCCTCCGTGTGCCCACGGCGCTCCGCGATCCCTCCGGACCGGGCGCGCAGCGGAAGCACGTGCCCCGGGCGCGTCAGCCCGTCGGGGCGGCAGCCGGGTTCCGCCAGCGTCCGCACGGTCAGCGCCCGGTCCGCGGCGGAGATGCCGGAGCCGACACCGACCGCGTCCACGGAAACGGTGTACGCGGTCGCCCCGGCCCCCGAGGCGGCGGGCACCATCAGCGGCAGCTCCAGCCGGTCGGCGATCTCGGGCGCCATGGGCACACAGATCAGGCCACTCGTCCAGCGCACGAAGAACCCCAGGGCCTCGGCGGTCGCGAACTGCGCCGCCATGACGAGGTCGCCCTCGTTCTCCCGATCCGCGTCGTCCACCACGATCACGGGGCGCCCTGCCCGCAACTCGTCGATGGCCACCGCCACCGTGCCGAAGCCCGCGTCCGGCCGCGGCACCGAAACTGACGTCACAGGAACCAGCCCTTCCCCACTCATCGTTCCTGCCCGATGCATCGGCGGCGCGACCTGCGAACTTGAGAGATCTCGCCGCGGCACACGAATCACCGCGCACGCAGTCGCCCGGCTCCGCTCCGCGCCCGGCGCACACCCTCCGGACACCAGCAAGCCCCCTCCGGCACGGGGAGCGGGCACGCCCCTCCGGATCCGGCCGTCCGGACCACGGACCGGGGTCAGGACCGCCGGACCGTGTCCGTGATGCCTCCGGGGCACGCGAGCGTCTCGATGTCCCATCCGGCGCGTCGGGCCCCGGCCCGGTAGGCGCTCTCGTAGAAGGCGAGGACGGCCGCACGGGGATCGGTCTCGGCGCGGGCCGCGTCGTAGCGCAGTACGGCCAGGTGGCTGTCGCCGCGCGCGATCCAGCGCGCGGACGCCGGGCTGAGCGGCTCTCCGGCCAGGCCGGCGGGCTCGGGGGCGGTGTAGGAGTAGAAGGCGGGCTCGGCGAAGGTGTCGTCGCCGAACCAGAAGCCGAAGCTGATCACTTCCCTGGAGTACGCCTCCCGGGTGACGGGGTCGGCCTGGGGCTGGTCGATCCGTCGCCCGGAGAACCGGGTGTGGGCGATGTCGAAGGTGTGCCAGAAGTGGTGCACCGGGCTGGTCTTTCCCGAGTAGCCCGCCGCGAACTCCTCCAGCACGGACGCCACCTGGCTCAGGACCCGCCAGTAGCGGTTGGCGGCCTCGGGGTCGTAGGTCGCGTGCTCGGTGTCCTGGGCGAACGGCCGGCCGGTGTCGGGCAGGTCGAAGGGCCTGGGAACGGCGATGTCCACCCGGACGCCCAGCGCGCCCAGAGCGGCCAGGGTCGCGTCGTGGAAGGACGCGACGGACCGGCCCGTGAGCGGGAAGGACCGCTCCTCGCCGTCAAGCGTCGCGACGACGAGCCAGTGGTCGACGAAGTCGAAGTCGATCGTGAAGATCGGATTCCCGTCGAGCTGGCCCATCGGACGCGTGGTGATGCCCCGCCCCGTGACATGGAACGGGACGTTCCACCAGTGGTTGCGCCGGGCGCTCGCGGCCAGGCGGATCTTGCCGACGATCTGTTCGAAGCGGTGCAGGGTCTCCTTGGTGTCCCGCCACTCCGCCAACGGCATCGCGGGGAAGAGGTCCGTCACGGTTCCATGATGACCTCGCCGACGACATCCGGCACCCGCGCCCCCACGAGCCCTGCTGTCCGTGCGACTGTCGGTACTCGCCGAGAAAATGCCGGCCGACTTGGTCAAGCAACTGGAGGCCATCGATCCGGAGTCCACCCGGGACCGGTGGGTGGCAGTGCACAAGGGCAGGACTTTCCGCAGCCAGTGGGAAGAAGGCGGTACAGAGGCCATGGCTGCCGATCTGCTCCGAGTCGGTGTGAAGTGCAGGATCAAACGGACCAAGGTCAAAGGCATCCGTGCCCCGCACATCCACACGAAGCTCTTGATCCCCAGAGACGTGCGGGACCGACTGCTACTCAAGGGAGACGACTTCGCAGAGACCCACTGACGAGAACCGGCCCGCAGGGACTGCACACCGTGCTTCGCCTGACGGGTTCGCGATTCAGCATCATCCAAGGGCGACACCCGGGATGAGGGCCACGAGTCCGGAGAGAAAGCTTCCGATCGCCGCCAGTGTCACGAGCGTGGCTTTACCGTCCGAGAACAGGCCGGAGCAGAAGTCGCGAACCTGGCGCCGCAGGATCAGCATTCTGAGCTTTTGCCACCGGTGCTGGCGAATGTGGCAGCCCATGAGAAGACCGGTCGCGTTGTTGCGGCAGCCATCGTTGCGCCCTCTTACCGGAGCCCCACAGGTCACCGGAGCCTGGAAGAACGACCAGAGGAGCACGGCTGCCGAGAGGGTGACGATCACGGCCGGACCCGCTGCTCTGTTGATCCACGCGGCGACGAGCAGGGCACCAGCCAGCACACCCCACCACTGCCCGAGACCGCCGAACCGACTGCTCCTCGCCCCCGAAGTCGCCATGCCGGTAATCGTGGCGAGACGCGCGGCCAATCATGCCTTCAGTACGCGGTATGGCCGAAATACGGTTCCGAGAAGACCGACAATCTGCCGGACTGGCACGCCCGAGATGGTTCTCAGCGAACGCCAGTCCTCACACCCACTCCACGTCGGAGACGATTCGCAGGCTGCCTCCGGGCCTCGGCAGCGGCATCCGGGAAGTGTCTGATCGCGCTGGGAGGCGAGGACGCGAGGCGCCGACGGCGGCGGGCACAGTCGTCACCTCGTCCTCGCTCGCCCCCGCCAGCGCCTCAATCACCCGATCCAGTGCCTCACTCACGTCAATGCGTGTGACCACTGGAAGCCGGCGCCGGACCCGCGTTCTTGACGGTCAGAGGCAGCAGCTTCTTGCCCGTGGGGCCGATCTGGATGGACGTGTCCATCTGAGGACACACCCCGCAGTCGAAGCACGGCGTCCAGCGGCAGTCCTCGACCTCGGTCTCGTCGAGGGCGTCCTGCCAGTCCTCCCAGAGCCAGTCCTTGTCCAGGCCCGAGTCGAGGTGGTCCCACGGGAGGACCTCTTCGTAGGTCCGCTCGCGGGTGGTGTACCAGTCGACGTCCACGCCGAAGTCGGCGAGGGCCTTGTCGGCGCACTGCATCCAGCGGTCGTACGAGAAGTGCTCGCGCCAGCCGTCGAAGCGGCCGCCGTCGTCGTAGACCGCGCGGATGACCGCGCCGATGCGGCGGTCGCCGCGGGAGAGCAGGCCCTCGACGATGCCGGGCTTGCCGTCGTGGTAGCGGAAGCCGATGGAGCGGCCGTACTTCTTGTCGCCGCGGATCTTGTCCCGCAGCTTGGCCAGGCGGGCGTCCGTCTCCTCGGCGGAGAGCTGGGGCGCCCACTGGAAGGGGGTGTGGGGCTTGGGCACGAAACCGCCGATGGAGACCGTGCAGCGGATGTCGTTCGAGCCCGAGACCTCGCGGCCCTTCTGGATGACGTGGGTCGCCATGTCGGCGATCTGCAGGACGTCGTCGTCGGTCTCGGTCGGCAGGCCGCACATGAAGTACAGCTTCACCTGGCGCCAGCCGTTGCCGTAGGCGGTCGAGACCGTCCGGATCAGGTCCTCTTCGGAGACCATCTTGTTGATGACCTTGCGCATGCGCTCGGAGCCGCCCTCGGGGGCGAAGGTCAGACCGGAGCGGCGGCCGTTGCGGGTCAGCTCGTTGGCCAGGTCGACGTTGAAGGCGTCGACGCGGGTGGAGGGCAGCGAGAGGCCGATCTTGTCTTCCTCGTAGCGGTCCGCCAGGCCCTTGGCGATGTCGCCGATCTCCGAGTGGTCGGCGGAGGAGAGGGAGAGCAGGCCCACCTCCTCGAAGCCGGTGGCCTTCAGACCCTTGTCGACCATCTCACCGATGCCGGTGATCGAACGCTCGCGCACCGGACGGGTGATCATGCCCGCCTGGCAGAAGCGGCAGCCGCGGGTGCAGCCGCGGAAGATCTCGACCGACATGCGCTCGTGGACCGTCTCGGCGAGCGGGACCAGGGGCTGCTTGGGGTAGGGCCACTCGTCCAGGTCCATGACCGTGTGCTTGGAGACGCGCCACGGGACACCGGACCGGTTGGGGACGACGCGGGCGATCCGGCCGTCGGCCAGGTACTCGACGTCGTAGAACGCCGGGATGTACACCGCGCCGGTCTTGGCCAGGCGGAGCAGGACCTCCTCGCGGCCGCCGGGGCGGCCCTCCGCCTTCCACTCGCGGATGATCCGCGTCATGTCGAGCACGGCCTGCTCGCCGTCGCCGATGATCGCGGCGTCGATGAAGTCGGCGATCGGCTCCGGGTTGAAGGCCGCGTGGCCGCCGGCCAGGACGATCGGGTCGTCGACGGTGCGGTCCTTGGACTCCAGCGGGATGCCCGCGAGGTCCAGGGCCGTGAGCATGTTGGTGTAGCCCAGCTCCGTGGAGAAGGACAGGCCGAACACGTCGAAGGCCTTCACCGGGCGGTGGCCGTCCACCGTGAACTGCGGGACGCGGTGCTCGCGCATCAGCGCCTCCAGGTCCGGCCACACGCTGTACGTGCGCTCGGCGAGGACGCCCTCCCGCTCGTTGAGTACCTCGTAGAGGATCATGACGCCCTGGTTGGGCAGACCGACCTCGTAGGCGTCCGGGTACATGAGCGCCCAGCGGACGTCGCACTCGTCCCAGTCCTTGACGGTGGAGTTGAGCTCACCGCCGACGTACTGGATCGGCTTCTGCACGTGGGGGAGCAGAGCTTCGAGCTGCGGGAAAACCGACTCGACAGGCATCTCGCGAACCTTCATGAGCTGACAGGGGTGACCCTTCAGACTAACCCGCCCGGCGGCCTGCCTCGTACGCTCAGACGGACCCCCCGGAGGTGATCTCCCGCCAGAGCCCCGGCAGCTCCCTCTCCACCGCCTCCGCCCGCGCCTCCTCACGGCCGTGGAGCAGCCCGTAGGTGAAGGCGCTCTCCCCCGCCGCGTGGGCCACGGCGGACAGCTCGCGCAGGGTGTGGCGTGCCATGACGCTGTCCTGGTGGTCGCCGAGGAGGCTGGTGAGGGACTTCATGGACTTGGCCAGGGAGCGGGCGGAGCCGCCGAGGGCGGGGATGGCGGCCTCGGCCGCGTAGCGGGTGCGCTTGGCCTTCTTGCGGGCGTCGTGCAGGGCGAGGTCGCGCTGCTCGCCCGGTGGCAGGTCGAGCGCGGCGGTGATCAGCCGGGAGACCTTGGCGAAGTCCTTGCGTACGGCCTTGGCGAGGGCCTTTTCGGGTTTCGCAGCGGCCTTCGGGCGCAGCGGCGGGTCGGCGAGCAGGGCGTCGAGGCCGTCGAGGAGGGCGAGGTAGCGGGCGGAGTCGAGGATGGCGATCAGGTGGCCGCGGGTGCTGCCGTGCCGGGTGCGCGCCCAGGTGGTGACGCGGTGGCGGACGGGTCCGAGGACGAGGGCGGGCGGGAGGGCGTCGAGGGCGGTGGTGAGGCGGTCGGCGAGGACCTCTTGGTCGCGGTCGGCGCCGAGCTCGGCGCCGAGCCATTTCAGCTCGGCGGCGAGGGGGGTGGTGGCTGTGGGGTCGAGGATGCGGCCGAAGGTGCGGAAGGTGCTGCGCATCCGGCGGGTGGCCACGCGCATGCGGTGGACGGAGTCGGGCAGGTCGCGCCGGACGGCGGGGTCGCATTCGAGCAGGGTCTCGCGCTGTTCGCGCAGGTAGGCGAGGACGTGGTCGCCGGCGGTCACGGGGTGGGCGCGGGTGTGGCGGTGGGTGGGGGTGCCGCCGGTCTGTTCGAGTGCCCGGGCCAGTTTGGAGGGTGCCTTCGACGGCCGTACGCCGGCCTTGCGCAGGCGTTTGTCAACCTTGTCGAGGAAGGCCGGGTCGCCGTCGTCGGCGAGTTCGACCTCGATCTCGGTCCACTGGGCGGTGCCGCCGGCCCGGTTGAGCCGCTCGGCGGTCACCGCGTCGACGCTGGCCTCGGCCAGCAGGGCTCCGTCGGCGTCGACCAGGTGGCGTACGTCGCGGGCGGAGCGGAGCCGGACCACGGGGATCAGGTCGGCGGTGCGGACGCGGGAGCGGACGAGGGCGGCGATCTCCTCGGGGACGGTGTCGGAGAGGGGCGCTCTGATCTCGTCGCGTACGCCGGGGGCGACCGGGACCTTCAGGTGCCAGCCGGCGTCGCTGCCGCCGGTGCGGCGGCGCAGGGTGAGTGCCGCGGCGGCCAGGCGTTCGTCGGCGGTGTCGTAGTAGGTGGCGTCCAGTTCGGTCACGCCCTTGTCGAGGACGTCGGCGACCTTGCCGACGCCCGTCAGGTCGGGCAGACCACTGTCGTCGGATTCGTACTTGCGCTCGATCTCGCGTTTCGCGTCCGCCATGAACCGAATCTAGTGGCAGAGCGGCGTGGACGGGAGGGGCAGCCCCGGGTGAATGGCGGACGGGTGCCCGCCATTCACCTGGTGAGGTGCCTCAGGCGGACATCGGCCGCTGCACCTTGATCGACTGCAGGAGGCCCACGGCCACCCAGACGGCGAACATCGACGAGCCGCCGTAGGACACGAACGGCAGGGGCAGGCCGGTGACCGGCATGATTCCGAGGGTCATGCCGATGTTCTCGAACGCCTGGAAGGCGAACCAGGCGACGATGCCGGCGGCGACGACGGTGCCGTACAGCTCGGTCGAGTCGCGGGCGATGCGGCAGGCGCGCCACAGGACCACGCCGAGCAGCACGATGATCAGGCCGGCGCCGACGAAGCCGAGCTCCTCCCCCGCGACCGTGTAGACGAAGTCCGTCTGCTGTTCGGGGACGAACTGGCCGGTGGTCTGGGAGCCGTGGAAGAGGCCCGCGCCGGTGAGGCCGCCGGAGCCGATGGCGATGCGGGCCTGGTTGGTGTTGTAGCCGACGCCGGCCGGGTCCAGGTCGGGGTTGGCGAAGGCGGCGAAGCGGTTGATCTGGTAGGCGTCCAGGATGTGCAGCTGCCAGACGGCGATGGCGCCGAGGGCGCCGGCGCCGATGAGGCCGAAGACCCAGCGGTTGGAGGCGCCGGAGGCGAGCAGCACGCCCAGGATGATGATGACCATGACCATGACCGATCCGAGGTCGGGCATGAGCAGCACGATCAGGATGGGTACGGCGGCCAGGCCGAGGGCCTGCAGGACCGTGCGGTGGTCGGGGTACTTCTTGTCGCCGGCGTCGACCCGGGCGGACAGCAGCATGGCCATGCCCAGGATGATCGTGATCTTGACGAACTCGGAGGGCTGCAGCGAGAAGCCGCCGCCGAGCACGATCCAGGAGTGCGCGCCGTTGACGGTGGAGCCGAGCGGCGTGAGCACGGCGAGGATGCCGAAGACGGACAGGCCGTAGAGGATCGGTACGGCGTTGCGCAGGGCGCGGTGGCCGAGCCAGACCGTGCCGATCATCAGGGCGAGCCCGATGCCGGTGTTCATGAGGTGGCGGAGCAGGAAGTAGTAGGGGTCGCCCTGGTTGATCTCGGTGCGGTTGCGGGTCGCCGAGTACACGAGCAGCGAGCCCAGCAGGGACAGGGCGATCGCGGCGAGGAGCATCGGCCAGTCGAGCCGGCGGGCCAGGGAGTCGCGGGCGAAGACCCTGGTCCAGCCGGCCCGTTCGGGGCCGTAGCCGGAGACGGAGAAGCTGTTGCCGGTCATGCGGGCATCCTCCGGCGTCCCCTCCTGCGAGGTTTTCTGCGGGTGTTGCTGTTGCGGCTGGTGGGCGAGGGCGAGGTGGCGGGCTGCTGGCCGTCCCCGTTGGTGGGGTTGTTCTTCTGGGCCGCCTCGGCGTCCTTGCCGGGGTCGCCGCTGATCTTGGGGGCGGCGATGGTGCCGTCCGGGCGGACCTTCGGCAGGCCCTTCTGCGGCTGGGGCAGCAGGGCCTTCTTGTTGTCCACCGAGCCGTCGCCCTGGACGCCGTAGAGCGCGCTGTAGATGTTGCGCACCGCCTCACCGGAGGCGCCGGAACCGGTACCGGCCTGGGCGATCGTCATGATCACCGTGTAGTCCTTGGAGTAGGTGGCCAGCCAGGACGTGGTCTGCTTGCCGTAGACCTCCGCGGTACCGGTCTTGGCGTGCAGGGCGATCTTGTCCTGCGGCCAGCCGCCGAACTTCCAGGCCGCGGTACCGCGGGTGATGACGCCCGCGAAGGCGTCGTCCATGCCCTTGAGGGTGGCCTGGGTGACCGGGAGGCGGCCGGTCTTCTTCGGCTTGATCTCCTGGACGGACTTGCCGTCCGCGCTGATGACGGCCTTGCCGATGGTCGGCTGGTACATGGTGCCGCCGTTGGCGACGGCGCCGTAGATCACGGCCTCCTGGATCGGGGTGACGAGCGTGTCGCCCTGGCCGATCGAGTAGTTGATCTCGTCACCCTCGCGCATCTTGTTGCCTTCGAGGCAGTTCTCGTACGCGATCTTCTCGACGTAGGAGCCGTCCTTCTTCCCGGACTTGCACCAGGCGTCCTTGTTGGCCTTCCAGTAGTCGAGCTTCCACTTGCGGTCGGGGACGCGGCCGGTGACCTCGTTGGGGAGGTCGATGCCGGTCTCCTTGCCGAGGCCGAACTGGTGGGCGGTCTTGAAGAAGTGGTCCTTGGGCCGGCCCTTCTTGGGGTTGATGCCGCCGTCCTTCTTCCACTCCCGGTCGGCGAGACCGTAGAAGACGGTGTCGCAGGAGACCTCCAGGGCGCGGCCGAGGGAGATGGGGCCGAAGTTCTCGCCCTCGAAGTTCTTGAAGACCTGTCCGCCCACCGAGTACGAGCTGGTGCACGGGTAGCCGCCGTCCCACACGTAGCCGGCGTTGACCGCGGCGGCCGTGGAGACCACCTTGAAGGTCGAGCCGGGCGCGGCCTGACCCTGTATGGCGCGGTTGAGCAGCGGGTAGTCCGAGTTCTTGCCGGTGAGGGCCTTGTAGTCCTTGCCGGAGATGCCGCCCACCCACACGTTGGGGTCGTAGGTGGGGGCGGAGGCCATGGCGACGATGCGGCCGGTCTTGGCCTCCATCACCACGACGGCACCGGAGTCGGCCTTGTAGTTCTCGCCGGTGATCTTGTCGAACTGCTGGCGGGCCTTCTTCATGGCGTTGTCGAGCTCGTACTCGGCGACGCGCTGCACCCGGGAGTCGATGCTGGTGACGAGGTTGGAGCCGGACTCGGCGGCGTCGGCCTTGGCCTTGCCGATGACGCGGCCGAGGTTGTCCACCTCGTAGCGGGTCACGCCGGCCTTGCCGCGCAGCACCTTGTCGTACTGGCGCTCCAGGCCGGAGCGGCCGACCATGTCGGAGCGCAGGTAGGGCGAGTCGGTGTCCTTGGCCTTCTGGATCTCGTCGTCGGTGACCGGGGAGAGGTAGCCGAGGACCTGGGAGGTGTTGGACTTGCCGGGGGCCGGGTAGCGGCGCACGGCCTCGGGCTCGGCGCTGATGCCGGGGAAGTCCTCGGCGCGTTCGCGGATCTGCAGGGCCTGCTTGGGCGTCGCCTCGTCGGTGATGGGGATCGGCTGGTACGGCGAGCCGTTCCAGCAGGGCTGGGGGGTCTTCGCGTCGCACAGCCGGACCTTCTGGGTGACGTCCTCGGGCTTCATGCCGAGGACGCCGGCGAGCTTGGCGAGGACGGCCTTGCCGTCGTCCTTCTGCTTGAGCAGGTCGGTGCGGGAGGCGGAGACGACGAGGCGGGTCTCGTTGTCGGCGAGCGGCACGCCGCGGGCGTCGAGGATGTCGCCGCGCACGGCGGGGTCGACGACCTGCTGGACGTGGTTGCCGGATGCCTCTCTCTGGTAGGCGGCGCCCTCGCGGATCTGGAGGTACCACAGGCGGCCGCCGAGGGTTCCCAGGAGGGAGAGGACGAGGATCTGGATGACGACGAGCCGGATCTGGACCCGTGGGGTCCGTCCGGTCTCGGGGATGTTGGTCACTGCGGCTGTCTCCCCCTCTCAGTGCGCGGATGCGTGTGCGCGTACGAATGATGAACGACGGTCCTGTGAGGCCGCGTTCCGCGGACGGCGCCCCGTTCGGGTGAACCTCGGGGTGGCCGTCCGGGTGGACTCGCCCGGGATCACAGCCGCTTGACCCCCTTGATGCGGCCGACCCGGGTGGAGCGGGTGCGGGCCTTGGCCTTCAGGGCGCCGAGTCCGCCGCGCTGGCTGCCGATGCGCAGGCCGGTGCCGGAGGAGAGCCAGCCGGAGGAGATGTCGCCGGCCTTGGCGGCGGGGCTGGTCTCGGTGAGCGGGTCGTTGTCGGCGCGGCGAGCCAGCCACATGATGCCGGGGACGACGAACGGGGCGAGCAGCAGGTCGTACAGGGCGGCCGAGAACAGCAGGCCGGTCAGGCCGACATGGCGGGCGGCGGTGTCGCCGACGAGGGCGCCGACGCCCGCGTAGAGCAGGGTGGAGCCGACGGCGGCGGCGACCACGACGGCCATGGGGCCGGTGGCCGACTTCAGGCGGCCGTTCTCGGGCCTGATGAGTCCGGCGAAGTAGCCGGTGACGCACAGCACGAGGGCGTAGCGGCCGGCCGCGTGGTCGGCGGGCGGGGCGAGGTCGGCGAGCAGTCCGGCGCCGAAGCCGACGAGGGCGCCGCCCACATGGCCGTACACCATGGCGAGGCCGAGGACGGTGAGCAGCAGCAGGTCGGGGACGGCGCCCGGCAGGTGCAGCCGGGCGAGGACGCTGACCTGGACGACCAGGGCGACGACGACCAGGGCGGTGGAGAGCAGGATCCGGTTGACACGCATGAAGAAAACTCAGCTCCTACTGCTGCTGGCCGTCTGCGGGTGCGTCCGCCGAGGGGGTGACCGTGACGGTCACCGTCGGCGTCGGGGTCGGCTTGGGTTTGGCCGGCAGGACCTCGTCGCGGGGGTCCTTCTTCGGGGCCGCCACGACCACGCCGACGATGTCGAGCTTGGTGAAGCCGACGTACGGGGTGACGTAGAGCGTGCGGGTGAGGCCGCCGCCGGAGGGGTCGACGCGGGAGACCACGCCGACCGGGACGCCGGGTACGAAGGGCTTGTCGGCCTGCGAGCCGAAGGTGACGAGGCGGTCGCCCTTCTTCACCTCCGCCTTGCCGTTGAGGAGTTCCACGCGCAGCGGGCGGTCGCCCTGTCCGGAGGCGAAGCCGAGTTCGTCGCCGTTCTCCATACGGGTGCCGACGGTGAAGTCGGGGTCGTTGGCGAGCAGGACGGTGGAGGTGTCGGGGCCGACGGTGGTGACCCGGCCGACGAGACCGTCGCCGTTCAGGACGGTCATGTCGCGCCGGATGCCGTCGCTCGCGCCGGCGTCGATGGTGATGGTCCAGGAGAAGCCCTGCGCCGACCCTATGGCGATGACCTGGGCGCCCTTGATGCCGTACTGGCCCTCGCCGGCGAGCTTCAGCATCTTGTCGAGCTGCCCCAGGCGGCTGCGGTTGCGGTCGTCGCTGCCGAGCTTCGCCTTGAGGGCCGCGTTCTCGCGTTCCAGCGCGGCGAGCCGGTCGTGGCGGCTGCCGGAGTCGCGGACGGCGGAGACGGCGTTGCCGACGGGGTCGACCGCCGAGGACATGCCGTTCTCGATGGGGCCGAACGCCGCGGCCGCGGCGTGCCGGGCGCCGTCGACCGGTGAGTTCCGGCCTCCTCGGATGTCCACCGTGATCAGCGCGAACGCGATGGCGATCAGCAGGACCAGGAGCAGCCGGCTCTCTTTGGTGTCCCTCACGTGCGGCGGCCGTGCCCTTCCTCGATAGGAATTCGGGGACCCCTTGAGGCGCCGCTCGGGGAGCGCCGACCGAAGGGGCCCATGTGGGGGGAGCTTATGCCTCGATAGCGACGATCCGCCGCACGAGAGGAGAACGTCTCGTACGGCGGAATCGGCGTGTCACGTCATCTGCGGGGCTGGGCGTCCAGGACCTGCTGGAGCGCCTCGAACTCCTCGACGCACTTGCCCGATCCGAGCGCCACGCTGTCCAGCGGATCCTCGGCGATGTGGATCGGCATGCCGGTCTCGCGCCGCAACCGCTCGTCCAGGCCGCGCAGCAGAGCTCCGCCGCCGGTCAGAACGATTCCCCTGTCCATGATGTCGCCGGACAGCTCCGGCGGGCACTTGTCGAGGGTCGTCTTGACGGCGTCGACGATGGCGTTGACCGGCTCCTCGATCGCCTTGCGCACCTCGGCGGCCGAGATGACGACGGTCTTCGGCAGGCCGGAGACCAGGTCCCGGCCGCGGACCTCGGTGTGCTCGTCGGAGTCGAGGTCGTACGCCGAGCCGATCGTGATCTTGATCTGTTCGGCGGTGCGCTCACCCAGCAGGAGGCTGTACTCCTTCTTGATGTACTGGATGATCGCGTTGTCCAGTTCGTCGCCGGCGACGCGGATGGACTGGGCGGTGACGATGCCGCCGAGCGAGATGACCGCGACCTCGGTGGTGCCGCCGCCGATGTCCACCACCATGTTGCCGGTGGCCTCGTGGACCGGCAGGCCGGAGCCGATGGCCGCGGCCATGGGCTCCTCGATGATGTGCACCTGGCGCGCGCCCGCCTGGGAGGACGCCTCGATCACGGCGCGGCGCTCGACGCCGGTGATGCCCGAGGGCACACAGACGACCACGCGCGGCCTGGCCAGATACCGACGCTTATGGATCTTCAGGATGAAGTAGCGCAGCATCCGCTCGGTGATCTCGAAGTCGGCGATCACGCCGTCCTTCAGCGGGCGTACGGCGACGATGTTCCCGGGCGTCCGGCCGATCATCTTCTTCGCTTCCGCACCGACCGCGAGAATGCCGCCCGTGTTGGTGTTGATCGCGACGACGGAGGGCTCGTTGAGAACGATTCCGCGGCCCCTGACGTACACCAGCGTGTTGGCGGTCCCGAGGTCGACAGCCATGTCACGGCCGATGAACGACATTGAGTTCCCCATCCGGATTCATCTGGCCTTCCTGAGCTTTTGAGGGCATATCAGGTCGGCGAGGCGGGTGCTGTGACGTGAAGGCTTCTATCGTAAACGCGCCTGCGCGAACACTGCGCGAGGGTCTCCGCCATTGTCAGCAGATGGCGTGGCGCCTCGCCTTCGGAGACGGGCCATCGGGGGCACGCGTTCCCCCGATCGGCAACGCATATGCCGAGGGACGGCCGAAAACGTACGGCCGTCCCAGGTCAGACACCCGAGGGCGAGCTGACGCTCACTCAGAAAATTCTTGGAAAATTCCGTCCGGCGCGCCTCAGGCACGGCCCGGGAAGAAGATCTTCACCTCACGCTCGGCGGACTCCTCGGAGTCGGAGGCGTGGATCAGGTTCTCGCGGACGATCACGCCGTAGTCCCCCCGGATGGAGCCGGGCGCGGCGGCGATCGGATCGGTCGGGCCGGCCAGCGCGCGCAGACCCTCGATGACCCGCTCGCCCTCCACGATCAGCGCGACGACCGGGCCGGAGGCCATGAACTCCACCAGCGGCTCGTAGAAGGGCTTGCCCTTGTGCTCGCCGTAGTGCTGCTCCAGGGTGTCCTGGTCCAGGGTGCGCAGCTCCAGCGCGGTGATCCGCCAGCCCGCCTTGCGCTCGATACGGCTGATGATCTCGCCGGTCAGGCCCCGACGGACGGCGTCGGGCTTGAGCAGGACGAGGGTGCGCTGGCTCACGGAGGGCTCCTTACTACTGACGTGTGCGGTGGGACGAGGTTACAGGGCGTGTCGGGCCGCCCGTCACACAGCGTCAGGTGTAGTGGAGGGTGCTTCCGCCTGGGCCGCGAACCTGGCCTTCGCCTCGTCCACCTTTCGGCCGAAGTGCACCGACGCCCACCACAGGGCGGCGAACACCGCGCCCATGAAGTACATGGTCGGCACGAAGACACCGGAGGCGACCAGGGCGAGCTGGAGGGCCCAGCCGAGGGCGACGCCGCCGGGGCGGGTCACCATGCCGCACAGCAGCACGCACAGGACCATGGCGATCCCGCTGACCAGCCACACGGTCGACACCGCCAGGCCGGGGTCCTTCATGGCCACCAGGGCGGCGAAGCCGATGACGAAGAACTCGCCGATCAGGGTCGATGAACAGAGCGTACGCACGACGGCACCTCAGCCCTTCCCGAGCAGCAGGCGAGCCTCGCCCACGGTGATGACGGAACCGGTGACCAGGACGCCACCGCCCGCGAACTCGCCCTCCTCCTCGGCCAGCGTGATCGCCGCCTCCAGGGCCTCGGGCAGCCGCGGCTCGACCTGGACGCGCTCCTCGCCGAAGACCTCGACGGCGATCGCGGCCAGCTCGTCCGCGTCCATGGCGCGGTGGGTGGAGTTCTGGGTGACGACGACCTCGGCGAAGATCGGCTCGAAGGCCTCCAGCAGTCCCCGTACGTTCTTGTCGGCGCTCGCCCCGACCACGCCGATCAGCCGGGTGAAGTCGAACGCCTCCCGCACGGCCTCGGCGGTGGCCTCGGCGCCCGCCGGGTTGTGGGCGGCGTCGAGGACGACGGTGGGAGAGCGCCGGACGACCTCCAGCCGGCCCGGCGAGGAGACCGCGGCGAAGGCCTTGCGCACGGTGTCGATGTCCAGCGGCTCGGCGCGCTGGGCGCCGACGCCGAAGAACGCCTCGACGGCGGCGAGCGCCACGGCCGCGTTGTGCGCCTGGTGGGCGCCGTGCAGGGGCAGGTACACCTCGGTGTACTCGCCGCCCAGGCCGCGCAGGGTGAGCAGCTGGCCGCCGACCGCGACCTGCCGGGACACGACGCCGAACTCCAGCCCCTCGCGGGCCACCGTGGCATCGACCTCGACGGCCTTCTTCAGCAGCACCTGCGCCGCGTCGACCGGCTGCTGCGCGAGGATCACGGTCGCGCCCTGCTTGATGATGCCGGCCTTCTCGCCGGCGATCTCGCCCGGCGTGTTGCCGAGCCGGTCGGTGTGGTCGAGGCCGATCGGGGTGACCACGGCGACGTCGCCGTCGATCACGTTGGTGGCGTCCCAGGAGCCGCCCATGCCGACCTCCACGACGGCCACGTCGACCGGCGCGTCCGCGAAGGCGGCGTACGCCATGCCGGTGAGGACCTCGAAGAAGGACAGCCGGTACTCCTGCGAGGTGTCGACCATCTCGGCGTAGGGCTTGATGTCCCGGTACGTCTCGATGAACCGCTCGGCGGTGATCGGGGCGCCGTCCAGGCTGATCCGCTCGGTGATCGACTGCACGTGCGGCGAGGTGTAGCGGCCGGTGCGCAGTTCGAAGGCGCCGAGCAGGGCCTCGATCATGCGGGCGGTGGAGGTCTTGCCGTTCGTGCCCGTGATGTGGATGGACGGGTACGCGCGCTGGGGTTCGCCCAGCACGTCCATCAGCGCGGCGATCCGGCTGACGGAGGGCTCCAGCTTGGTCTCGCCCCAGCGGCCGGCCAGCTCCGTCTCGACCTCGCGCAGGGCCCTGTCGACCTCCGGGTCCGCCGGCCTGGCGGGGACGTCCCCCTCCGGCGGGCCGCCCTGGGTGCGCAGGGTGCGGCTGCCGGCCTCGATGACGGCGAGATCGGGGTCGCGGTCGGTCTCCGCGGCGATGATCTCGTCGAAGGAGTCGAGGGGGTCGGGCTGGTCGTTGCCGGGGTTTTCGCTCACGGGGCCAGTCTACGGAGGCGCGGTGACATAGGCGGACGAAGGCCCCCGGTGCCGTGCGCTCCGGGGGCCTTCGGTCGCCGGGGCGGGCTCGCGCCCTCCCCCGGCCGGGTGTCGCTACGCCTGCGGGAGGCGGTCCAGCTGGGCGGTGATGCGGGCGATGTCCTCGTCCGCCTTGGCGAGGCGGGTGCGGATCTTGTCGACCACGTTCTCCGGGGCCTTCGCCAGGAACGCCTCGTTCCCGAGCTTGGCGTTGGCCTGGGCCTTCTCCTTCTCGGCGGCGGCCAGGTCCTTGGCCAGGCGCTTGCGCTCGGCCGCCACGTCGATGGTGCCGGACAGGTCGAGGGCGACCTCGGCGCCGGCGACCGGCAGGGTGGCGGTGGCCGTGAACGCGTCGCCCTCCGGCTGCAGGCGCAGCAGCTGGCGGATGGCGGCCTCGTGCGGGGCCAGCGCCGTGCCGTCGAGGGTCAGGCGGGCCGGGACGCGCTGCCCCGGCTGCAGGCCCTGGTCGGCGCGGAAGCGGCGGACCTCGGTGATGACGGACTGGAGGGACTCGATCTCCCGCTCGGCCGCCGGGTCGCGGTAGCCGCTGTCCGCCGGCCACTCGGCGATGACGACGGACTCGCCGCCGGTGAGGGTGGTCCACAGGGTCTCGGTGACGAACGGGACCACCGGGTGCAGCAGCTTGAGGGTGACTTCGAGGACCTCGCCGAGGACCCGCTTGCTGACCTCGGCCGCCTCGCCGCCCGCCTGGAACGTCGTCTTGGACAGCTCGACGTACCAGTCGAAGACCTCGTCCCACGCGAAGTGGAAGAGGGCGTCGGAGAGCTTGGCGAACTGGAAGTCGTCGTAGTACGCGTCGACTTCGGCGATGACGGTGTTGAGGCGGGAGAGGATCCAGCGGTCGGTCGCCGACATCGCGGACGGCTCCGGCAACGGGCCCTCCACCGTCGCGCCGTTCATCAGCGCGAAGCGGGTCGCGTTCCAGATCTTGTTGGCGAAGTTGCGCGAGCCCTGGACCCAGTCCTCGCCGATCGGGACGTCGACGCCCGGGTTGGCGCCGCGGGCGAGCGTGAAGCGCAGGGCGTCGGAGCCGTACTTGTCCATCCAGTCCAGCGGGTTGACCGCGTTGCCGAAGGACTTCGACATCTTCTTGCCGAACTGGTCGCGGACCATGCCGTGCAGGGCGATGGTGTGGAACGGCGGGGTGCCGTCCATCGCGTACAGGCCGAACATCATCATCCGGGCGACCCAGAAGAAGAGGATGTCGTAGCCGGTGACCAGGACGGAGTTCGGGTAGAACTTCGCGAGGCTCTCGGTCCGCTCGGGCCAGCCGAGGGTGGAGAACGGCCACAGGCCGGAGGAGAACCAGGTGTCGAGGACGTCGGTGTCCTGCTTCCAGCCCTCCGCCTCGGTGCCGGGCGGCTGCTCGTCGGGGCCGACGCAGACGACCTCGCCGTCCGGGCCGTACCAGACCGGGATGCGGTGGCCCCACCACAACTGCCGCGAGATGCACCAGTCGTGGAGGTTGTCGACCCAGTCGAAGTAGCGCTTCTCCATCTCCTGCGGATGGATCTTGACCTTGCCGTCGCGGACGGCGTCGCCGGCGGCCTTGGCCAGCGGGCCGACCTTGACCCACCACTGCATGGACAGGCGCGGCTCGATGGTGGTCTTGCAGCGCGAGCAGTGGCCGACGGAGTGGACGTAGGGCCGCTTCTCGGCGACGATCCGGCCCTCGGCGCGCAGCGCGGCGACGATGGCGGAGCGGGCCTCCAGGCGGTCCAGGCCCTGGAAGGGGCCGTGGGCGGTGATGACGGCGTGCTCGTCCATCACGGTGAGGGACGGCAGGTCGTGCCGCTGGCCGATCTCGAAGTCGTTCGGGTCGTGGGCCGGGGTGACCTTGACGGCACCGGTGCCGAACTCGGGATCGACGTGCTCGTCCGCGACGACCGGGATGGAGCGGTCGGTGAGCGGCAGCCTGATGAGCTTGCCGACGAGGTGCTTGTACCGCTCGTCGTCCGGGTGGACCGCGACGGCGGTGTCGCCGAGCATGGTCTCGGCACGGGTGGTGGCGACGACGATGGTGTCGTCCCCCTCGCCGTACGTCATGGAGACGAGCTCGCCGTCGTCGTCCTGGTACTCGACCTCGATGTCCGAGATGGCGGTGAGGCAGCGCGGGCACCAGTTGATGATGCGCTCGGCGCGGTAGATCAGCTCGTCGTCGTAGAGGCGCTTGAAGATGGTCTGGACGGCCTGGGAGAGGCCCTCGTCCATGGTGAAGCGCTCGCGGGACCAGGCGACGCCGTCGCCGAGGCGGCGCATCTGGCCGCTGATCTGGCCGCCGGACTCGCCCTTCCACTGCCAGACGCGCTCGACGAACGCCTCGCGGCCCAGGTCGTGGCGGGACTTGCCCTCCTTGCCCAGCTCACGCTCGACGACGTTCTGTGTGGCGATGCCGGCGTGGTCCATGCCGGGCTGCCACAGCGTCTCGAACCCCTGCATGCGCTTGCGGCGGGTCAGGGCGTCGATGAGCGTGTGCTCGAAGGCGTGGCCCAGGTGCAGGCTGCCGGTGACGTTCGGGGGCGGGATGACGATCGTGTACGGCGGCTTGTCGCTCTTCGCGTCCGCCTCGAAGTAACCGCGCTCTACCCAGCGCTCGTACAGCGGCCCCTCTACATCGGCCGGCGCGTACTGGGTCGGCAGTTCGGTGTCGGGCGCGGGTGGCTGCTGCTGAGCGTTCTCGGTCACGGGGGTCAGTTTAGAGGTGTCACGGGGCGGTCCCGAAACGCGTTTGTTCTGTAACGGTGCGGCCCCCGGTGCCGTCCGCCCTCCGGACCTGGGCCAGGATGTCAGGAACACATAAGGCATCTGGAGGGGAAGCCAGCAATGAGCAACAACCAGCCGGGTCCGTACGGCGGGCCGCCTCAGCAGCCGGGTCCGTACGGCCAGCCGGGGCAGCCTGGTCCCTACGGCCAGCCGGGCCCCTACGGCCAGCAGCCGCAGGCGCCCCAGCCCGGCTACGGCTACCCCCAGCAGGCCCCTCCGGTGCCGCCGCAGCCCGGTTACGGCTACCCGCAGCAGGGCGTGCCCCCGCAGCCGAACCCGTACGGCCAGCAGCAGCCGGGCCCCTACGGCCAGCAGCCCTACGGCGCCCCGCAGCCGCCGGTGCCGGGTGGCGGCAAGAAGAAGACGGGCCTGGTCATCGGCGCGGTGGCGGTCGTCGCGGCGGTGGCGGTCGGAGCGTACGTCCTGCTCCACGGCACCGGCGGCACCGACGTCGCGGACGACGGGCCGCACAAGCTGACGACGCCGGAAAAGGTGATCAGCCAGACCTACACGAAGTCCGCGGACTCGGGGTCCTCGGACGACATGAGCGGCTCGGACGTCTCGGACTTCGAGAAGTGGGGGGTGAAGGACCCCAAGCAGGTGAGCGCCAAGTACGAGAACGGCAAGGGCCTCACCATGAAGGGCCTCACCTTCAGCGGTGTGTACGGGACGGTCCACGACCCCGAGGCGGTCGTCGACGCCATGTTCGCCAAGGTCCGCTCGGAGTCCGAGAAGGACCAGAGCGGCTCCGACGTCAAGGGCAAGATGATCGGCAGCCCCGAGACCGTCCACCCGGCGGGCCTCTCCAACGGCGTCATGAAGTGCCAGGTGGCCCAGATCGACAGCGGCAGCTCGTCCTCGACGGCCGGGGTGCCGAAGACGATGAAGATGCCGGTGTGCATCTGGGGCGACCACAGCACGGTCGCCATCGTCACGGCGTACAGCGTCGCCTCCCTGGCCTCGGGCGAGGGCGGCTCGATCGACGACACGGCGGGGCTCGCCGCGAAGCTCCGCGACGACGTGCGCGTCAAGCTCTGATGGCGTGAACCGGCGCGAAAAGGGGCCCCCGGTCGGCTGACCGGGGGCCCCTTTTCGCGTCCGGTGCCTACGCCGTCTTCTGCTCCCCCGCTCCCCGGCCGCGGGCGTCGCGGGGGATCAGGGTCGGGTTGACGTTGGAGTGGACCACGTCGGCGGTGATGACCACGCGGGCCACGTCCTTGCGGGACGGGACCTCGTACATCACCGACATCAGGACCTCTTCCATGATGGCGCGCAGGCCGCGGGCGCCGGTCTGGCGGAGGATGGCCTGGTCGGCGATGGCCTCCAGGGCCTCGCGCTCGAAGTCCAGCTCCACGCCGTCGAGTTCGAAGAGGCGCTGGTACTGCTTGACGAGCGCGTTGCGGGGCTCGACCAGGATCTGCAGGAGCGCCTCGCGGTCCAGGTTGTGGACCGAGGTGATCACCGGCAGACGGCCGATGAACTCGGGGATCATGCCGAACTTGACCAGGTCCTCCGGCATGACGTCCTCGAAGACGTCCTTGGACTCCAGCTCGCGCTTGGAGCGGATGGTGGCGCCGAAGCCGATGCCCTTGGCGCCGGCCCGCGCCTCGATGATCTTCTCCAGACCGGCGAAGGCACCGCCCACGATGAACAGCACGTTCGTCGTGTCGATCTGGATGAACTCCTGGTGCGGGTGCTTGCGGCCGCCCTGCGGCGGGACGGAGGCCGTGGTGCCCTCGAGGATCTTCAGCAGGGCCTGCTGGACGCCCTCGCCCGAGACGTCACGGGTGATCGAGGGGTTCTCGCTCTTGCGGGCCACCTTGTCGATCTCGTCGATGTAGATGATCCCGGTCTCGGCCTTCTTGACGTCGTAGTCCGCCGCCTGGATCAGCTTCAGCAGGATGTTCTCGACGTCCTCGCCGACGTAGCCCGCCTCGGTCAGCGCCGTGGCGTCGGCGATCGCGAACGGCACGTTCAGCATGCGGGCCAGGGTCTGGGCGAGGAGGGTCTTGCCGGAGCCCGTGGGGCCCAGCAGCAGGATGTTGGACTTCGCCAGCTCGATGGCGTCCTCGCGGCCCTGCGCGCCGCCGTTCTCGCCCGCCTGGACCCGCTTGTAGTGGTTGTACACCGCGACCGACAGGGCCTTCTTGGCGGCCTCCTGGCCGACCACGTAGCCCTCGAGGAACTCGTAGATCTCGCGGGGCTTGGGCAGTTCCTCCCAGCGCACCTCGCTGGTCTCCGCGAGCTCTTCCTCGATGATCTCGTTGCAGAGATCGATGCACTCGTCGCAGATGTACACACCGGGCCCTGCGATGAGCTTCTTGACCTGCTTCTGGCTCTTGCCGCAGAACGAGCACTTGAGCAGATCGCCGCCGTCACCGATGCGTGCCACGGTGTGCTTCCCCTTCGCCTGGGAGACGCCCGGACGCTTTCGAGTCCAGCGGCTCCTGGTGCTGCCTTATGTCCGACGGTACCTTGCCGGGCCCCGTGTTCGGGTCCCCCTTGGCAGGGTTCACTTTGACGTGGGCCCTGCCAAGAGGGCCTGAGAGTCTGCTGCTCGGGGTCAGCGGACGTCGGCGTTGTTCATCTTCCGGGTGGAGATGATCTGGTCGACGATGCCGTAGTCGAGCGCTTCCTCGGCCGTGAGGATCTTGTCGCGCTCGATGTCCTCGCGGATCTTGTCGAGCGGCTGGTTCGAGTGCTTGGCCAGCATGTTCTCCAGCTGGTCACGCATCCGGGTGAACTCCTTGGCGATGATCTCCAGGTCGGAGAGCTGACCACGGCCGGTGGAGCCCGCCGGCTGGTGGATCAGCACGCGCGAGTTCGGCAGCGCCATGCGCTTGCCCGGCGTACCGGCGGCGAGCAGGATGGCCGCGGCGGAGGCCGCCTGGCCCATGCAGACCGTCTGGATGTCGGGCTTCACGAACTGCATGGTGTCGTAGATCGCCGTGAGGGCGGTCATGTCGCCACCGGGGCTGTTGATGTAGATCGAGATGTCCCGGTCCGGGTCCATCGACTCCAGGCACAGCAGCTGCGCCATGACGTCGTTGGCGGAGGCGTCGTCGATCTGGACGCCCAGGAAGATCACGCGCTCCTCGAAGAGCTTCGCGTACGGGTCGTACTCGCGGATGCCCTGGGAGGTGCGCTCGACGAAGCGCGGGATGACGTAGCGGCTGTCGGGGCGGGGCCCTTCGTACAGGCCGCTGGCGGCGCCGGGGAAGTTGCTCATGGGGTGTTCACCGTCCTGGTGGCGTTCTGGGGGCTTCGGTCTCGGCGGTGCGTGATGTGGCCTGGCCGGTCAGGCACCGGTGCCGCCGCCTCCCGGGACACCCGAGGCGTACGTGATGATCTCGTCAATGAGACCGTACTCCTTGGCCTCCTCCGGGGTGAACCAGCGGTCGCGGTCCGCGTCCCGGGTGATGGTCTCGAACGTCTGGCCGGAGTGGAGCGCGGTCAGCTCGGCCATGCGCCGCTTGGTGCGCAGCAGGTACTCGGCCTGGATCTTGATGTCCGTGACCGAGCCGCCGAGGCCCGCGGAGCCCTGGTGCATCATGATGTCCGCGTGCGGCAGGGCGAAGCGCTTGCCCGCGGCGCCGCCGGTGAGCAGGAACTGGCCCATGGAGGCCGCCATGCCCATCGCGATCGTGACCACGTCGTTCGGGATGTACTGCATGGTGTCGTAGATCGCCATGCCGGCCGTCACCGAGCCGCCGGGGCTGTTGATGTAGAGGTAGATGTCCTTGCTCGGGTCGGCGGCGAGGAGCAGCAGCTGTGCGGTGATCTTGTTGGCGATGTCGTCGTCAACCTGCTGGCCGAGGAAGATGATCCGCTCGCCGAGCAGCCGGTTGTAGACCTGGTCGCCGAGGCCACCACCGATGGAAGGCTCGCCGGCGGCGGAGGGCATCAGATTCGTCACGTATCCACCTGCTCGTCTTACGACGGCGCCGGGCCGTCTCACGTCGTCCTGCCAGGGGCTTGGCTGGGGTGTCAGGAGACTCCCCTGCCCCCGTACTCAAGGACCCTAACGCTCAGGTCCCTTCGGGGAATCCCGGAGATGGGGGTGTTCGCCGGGGGCGTAGCGCTCCGCAGGGGGACGGGCGCGGTTCGTGGGGGGTGGCGGGCGTCGTCACCGGGCCGCGGGCGGGCGGTGGCCGCTCGCGCGGTTCCCCGGGCCCCTTGGGGGGCGGGGGCGGCGGGGTACGGCGACGGGCCCCGGGGAAGGTCCCCAGGGCCCGTCGTACGCGCTGTGGAGGCGCCGCGGGGCCGGTCAGGCCTCGGGGGTCTCCTCGGAGGTCTCCGACGCCTCGGCGGCCTCGGTCTCCTCCTCCTCGTCGTCGAGGTCGACGACCTCGCCGTTGGTGTCCTTCACCGTGGCGGCCTCGACCACGACGGCCAGGGCCTTGCCGCGGGCGACCTCGCCGACCAGGAGCGGGACCTGGCCGCCCTCGACGACGGCCTGGGCGAACTGGTCGGGGGACATGCCGGAGGAGGCCGCACGCCGCATGAGGTGCTCGGTGAGCTCCTCCTGGTTGACGTTGAGGTTCTCCTTCTTGACCAGCTCGTCGAGGACGAACTGGGTCTTGATGCCCTTGACCGCGGCCTCGCGGGTCTCGGTGTCGAACTCCTCGGCGGTCTTGCCCTGGATCTCCAGGTACTTGTCGAGGTCCAGACCCATCTGGCCGAGCTGGTGGTGCTCCAGGTTGTGCTTGCGGGTGTTGATCTCGTCCTCGAGCAGCTTCTCGGGGACCGGGACCTCGACCAGCTCGAGGAGCTTCTCCAGGACGCGCTCCTGCGCCTGGGTGGCCTGGTCGTACTGCTTCATGTTGGCCAGGCGCTTGCGGCTGTCGGCCTTCAGCTCGTCCAGGGTGTCGAACTCGGAGGCGAGCTGGGCGAACTCGTCGTCCAGGGAAGGCAGTTCGCGGGCGGCGACCTGGGTGACCTTGACGGTGACCTCGGCCTCCTTGCCCGCGGCGGAGCCGCCCTTGAGCTCGGAGGTGAAGGTGGCCTCGCCACCGGCCTCCAGGCCCTTCACGGCGTCGTCGATGCCGTCCAGCAGCTCGCCGGAGCCGATGGTGTAGGAGACGCCGTTGGCGATGCCGTCCTCGAGGACCTCGCCGTCGACCTTGGCCTCCAGGTCGATGGTGACCACGTCGCCGTCCTCGGCGGCGCGCTCCACCGGGGAGGTGGAGGCGAAGCGCTCGCGGAGCTGCTCGACCGACTTCTCGACGTCCTCGTCGCTGACCTCGACGGCGTCGACCTCGACCTCGATGCCGGAGTAGTCCGGGATCTCCAGGGCCGGGCGGACGTCCACCTCGGCGGTGAAGTTCAGCGTCTCGCCGTCCTTCAGGTCGGTGATGTCGACCTCGGGCTGGCCCAGCGGGCTGAGCTCGGCCTCGTTGACCGCCTCGGTGTAGAACTTCGGAAGCGCGTCGTTGACCGCCTCCTCCAGGACCGCACCGCGGCCGAACCGCTGGTCGATGACGCGGGCCGGGATCTTGCCCTTACGGAAGCCCTTCACCGTGACCTGCTGGTTGATCTTCTTGTACGCCGCGTCGAGGCTGTCCTTGAGCTCCTCGAAGGGCACCTCGACAGTGAGCCGAACCCGGGTCGGGTTCAGGGTCTCCACGGCGCTCTTCACGGTTCGGTCTCCTTGTGGCTGACTTCTGGGTTTCTGCCGGAGCCAGAATGGTCCGGCGGACTTCGCCGCCCGGAGGAGTTCGTAGGCCGAGTGGGCCGGGACACACGGGCGCGCAATTTGCATAGTAACCGCAGGCGGTCAGCGCCCCAAAAGGCGATCATCGGGATGCCGCGAGCCGGTGGTCGGGGTGGCGGGATTTGAACCCACGGCCTTCCGCTCCCAAAGCGGACGCGCTACCAAGCTGCGCCACACCCCGTCTGGTGCGACACGTAGGCTACATGGCCCGGCCGGATCCGTCGGCCGCTTTGTCCGCTGCCGCGCGCGTGGCATCGCCGCAGCGCAACACGTTGGCCTCCGCGGCGGGCGACCCGCTACGATGCTCTGCAGTGCCGCGGTCACGGACCTGCGGCGCACGCTTGCGGGCGTAGCTCAATGGTAGAGCCCTAGTCTTCCAAACTAGCTACGCGGGTTCGATTCCCGTCGCCCGCTCTGTACGGCCCAGGGGCCCGGCTCTCCGCTTCGGCGGGGCCGGGCCCCGGCTGTTTCCCGGGCGGCGCGCAGCGCCGGATTACTCCGATCGAGTGACGCGAGCGGAGCGGGCGAGGACGCGGGGGCGCAGCCGTACGAGCGGCCGCTCGTGAAGAGCCGCCCGTACGGACAGGGGTGCGGTACCGCCGGAGGCGGGCGAGGGCCGGCGGGGACCGCCGCCCCCCGGGGCGGGTCAGAAGCTGATCGAGTTGATCGTCTCGGCTATCGAGTGCACGAACCGGTTGATCGACGGCGCCATGCCGGTGGAGGCGAGGAAGAAGCCGAAGAGGACGGCGACGATGGCCGGTCCCGCCTTGATGTTCCCCCCTCGGATCAGCACTACCAGGATGATCGCCAACAGCAGCACCACGGACAGCGAAATGGCCACAACTGATCACACCCTCGGTCGGTCCCTCTCCCGGCCCGGAGGCACGCACCCGCACCTCCGCCAGAACCATCGTGCCACCAACCCGGCCTCCCTATGCGGCTCGTGACACAACGTTGGCCATCGGCCCCGCGGCCCCGCCGTACCGTCCGGTAATTCGTCCGCGCCCGCGCACCGGACTCACCGAGGAATTGCGCAGGTTCGTTTCCGTGCCCACACATCTCGCGCGCAGGTAATTCGAATTGATGACACCGAGGCATCGTATGACCCAATTAGTCACGATGAATCGGGACATTACAGGTGAACGAGGAGCCCGGCTGTGCCCACCATCACGTGGACGGGGCAGGCAAGTTATGAAAGTCAGGGGGTACCCGGGCGGGATAACCAGGAATGAAGCTCGGGGTTTTACGAAATCCCACAGACGACGCTAGGGTGCCTGAGATGTTTGACGCCGCCTCGTCCCCCGGCCAGAACCGCAGGCCACTCCCCCCGGCACAGTCGCCGGCGGACGGAGTGCCCAGTCCGCGCACCCCCATGAGCACCCAGGCGCGGCAGCCACCGGCGAAGAAGGCGGACAGACCGGGCAAACAGCGCGACGCGTTCTTCGACAACGCTAAGTTCCTCGCCATCGTGCTCGTCGCGATGGGGCACTCCTGGGAGCCGCTGAAGGGCGACAGCCGGATCCTGGAGGCGCTGTACACGGTGGTGTACACCTTCCACATGCCGGCGTTCATCATCATCTCCGGCTACTTCTCCCGCAGTTTCGACATGCGCCCGGACCGGCTGAAGCGTCTGATCACCGGTGTCGTGGTGCCGTACGTCATCTTCGAGACCGCCTACCCGCTCTTCAAGAACGCGGTCGTCCCCGGCTCCCACGAGGAGATCAGCCTCCTCGACCCCTGGTACCTGACCTGGTTCCTGGTCGCCCTGTTCATCTGGCGGCTCACCACGCCGATCTGGAAGCTGGTGCGCTGGCCGCTGCCGCTGGCCGTCGGACTGGCCATGCTGGCCACCGTCACCCCGAACATCGGTGACGACCTCGACCTGCAGCGCGTGCTCCAGTTCCTGCCCTACTTCGTACTCGGCCTGAACCTGAAGCAGGAGCACTTCCACCTGGTGCGCCGCCGCTCGGTGCGGATCGCCTCGGTGCCGGTGTTCGCCGCCGCGCTGGTGATCGGCTGGTGGGCGGTGCCCCGTATGAACACCGCGTGGTTCTACCACCGTGACGCCGCCCAGGAACTCGCCGCCCCGTGGTGGTCGGGCCCGGTGATGACGCTCGCGCTGATGGGCTGCTCGCTGCTGCTGACGGCCTGCTTCTTCGCCTGGGTGCCGCGCCGCACCATGTGGTTCACCGCCCTGGGCGCCGGCACCCTCTACGGCTACCTGCTGCACGGCTTCCTGGTGAAGTTCGCGGACTACCGGGGCTGGTTCGACCACCCCTGGCTGCACCACCCGCTCGGCGAGATCGCGGTGACCGCCGTCGCGGCCGCCGTCGTCACCCTGCTGTGCACCCGGCCGGTACAGCGGGCCTTCCGCTTCGCGATGGAACCGAAGATGGAGTGGGCGTTCCGGCAGGACGCCGCCGAACTGGCCCGCGACCGCCAGTCCAGGGAGCGCGAGCGGGAGAAGGTCAGCGCCTAGGCCCGCCCCGCCCCCATCCGCTCACAGACCGAGGAGTGCGCGCATCCGCGTGTACTTCTCGGTCAGTCGTTTCCGGGTCGGCCCGTCGAGGACGGCGAGCCGGGCCGGGTCGGCGTTGTGCGCCAGGTCGGCCTCCTTCACCAGCAGCGCGCCCGGGGTGGCCAGGATCCGGCGCGCGTACGCCTCCGGCTCCTCCCCCGGCCGCTTGGTGACGGCGCGCACGATCGCCTTGGTGCGCTCGGTGAGGGCGGCGCCCGCCAGCCACGCGGCCGGCAGCGCGTCGTCCTCGACCGCGTCGTGCAGCCAGGCCGCGGCGATCTGCTCGGGGTCACCGCCCCGGGCGCGCACGCCGTCGGCGACGGCCGCGAGGTGCTCGGCGTACGGCCGCCCCGCCTTGTCGGTCTGCCCCTCGTGGGCGGTGCGCGCCAGGTTCTCGACCTCGGCCAGGCTGAGTGGTGTGTCGGTCACCGCTCCAGTGTCTCCCGGCGAGCGGGGCGACGAGCAGGGCCTCGGTGGCGACGGTGCGGCGGATCCGGCGCGGGGTGGTGCCTGGGGCGGTGCGCCTTCGGGCTGCGTCGGGCGCGGCGGCTGGGGCCCGTCGTAGGGGCGAAGGGCCCTGGGGCCTGTCGCGGAAGTGGCGCTGCGAGCGCTGGGCCCGCGAGTGGCGCTAGGCCGCGGTGCGGCGGTGGGCCAGGTGGCTGGTGAGGGTCGTCATGCGGGCGGCGATGCGGTCGGCCGGGGCGCCGTCCAGGTGGTCGACGAGGGTGCCGTCGGCGAGGAACAGGACGCGGTCGGCCCAGGCGGCGGCGGACGGGTCGTGGGTGACCATGACGACCGTGGCGCGCTGGGTGTCGACGGCACCGCGCAGCAGGGCGAGGATCTCCGCCGCCGTGGTGGTGTCCAGGGCGCCGGTGGGTTCGTCGGCGAAGACGACGTCGGGGCGGGCGACCAGGGCCCGGGCGACGGCCACCCGCTGCTGCTGGCCGCCGGAGAGCTGGGCGGGGCGGCGGCGGGCGTGGTCGGCGAGGCCGACCTGGGCGAGCACCTCGGCGCAGCGGCGCCGGTCGGGGCGGTGGCCGGCCAGCCGCGTCGGCAGGACGACGTTCTGCTCCACGGTGAGTGAGGGCAGCAGGTTGAACGCCTGGAAGACGAAGCCGAGGCGGGTGCGGCGCAGCGCGGTCAGCTTGTTCTCACTGAGGCCGGTGATGTCCGTGCCGCCGAGCAGCACCCGGCCGGCGGTGGGGCGGTCGAGGCCCGCCGCGCACTGCAGGAAGGTGGACTTGCCGGAGCCGGAGGGGCCCATCACGGCGGTGAAGGTGCCCGAGGGCAGGGCGAGGTCGATGCCGCGCAGGGCGTGCACGGCGGTGGCCGAGCGTCCGTAGCGGCGCGTGACTCCGTGCAGTTCTACGGCCCAGTCGCTTGGCATGGGGGTCCTTCCGGTCCGCGGGCGTTCGCTGGTGTCCACGAACGTACGGAGCGCCGGGGGGTCGGGACCATGCGGGCGGCTGGCGGATCGGGGCGGGGGAAAACCCCACCCCCGCGCGTTCAGCGGGCCGGTGCGGAGGCCTGCCGGCAGATGAGGAGGAGGGCGCGGTCGTCGTTGACGTCCTTGGCGACCGCCTCGATGAGGTGCCAGGAGGCACCGTGGAAGCCGCCGGCGACGTAGCGGTCGGCCTCCCCGGTGAGGCGGTCGATGCCCTCGACGATGTCGCGGTCGGAGGTCTCCACCAGACCGTCGGTGAACAGCATCAGCACGTCCCCGGGGCGCAGCGAGCCCTTGACGGAGTCGAACTGGGCGCCGTCGTAGACGCCGAGCAGCGGGCCCTCGGCGGCCTTCTCCTCCCAGCGGCCGCTGCCCGCGCTCAGCTGGAGGCCCGGCGGATGGCCCGCGGAGTACAGCTCGTAGTCGCCCGAGTCCAGGTCGAGGACGAGGTGGATGGAGGTGGCGAAGCCCTCGTCCCACTCCTGGCGGAGCAGGTAGCCGTTGGCGGCGGGGAGGAAGGCGTGCGGCGGGAGCGAGCCGAGCAGGCCGCCGAACGCGCCCGACAGCAGCAGGGCGCGGGACCCGGCGTCCATGCCCTTGCCGGAGACGTCGGTGAGCACGACCTCCAGGGTGCGGCCGCCGTTGGTGCGGGCGGCGACGACGAAGTCGCCGGAGAAGGACTGGCCGCCGGCCGGGCGCAGGGCCATCTCGTGGTGCCAGCCCTGGGGCATCTTGGGCAGCTTGCTCTGGACGCGGATCCGCTCGCGCAGGTCGAAGAGCATGGTGCCGCCGCGCCGCCAGGGCACCCCGACCCGGCTGCGGAACTGTGCGGTGAGCAGCCCGAAGAAGCCGCACGCGGCGACCACGAGGACCACGCCCGGGGTGACCCGCGAGGGTCCCTCGGTGTACGGGCCGAGCCGGACGGACTCCACGATCAGCGCGGTGGCCGCGGCCGCGTACAGGCCCAGCAGGCTGGCCGGGCGCAGCAGCAGGCCGCCGGCGACGATGGGCAGCACCAGGGTGGCCGGCGAGCACCACACGGAGTTGCCGAGGGTCATCGCCGTGAGGACGGGGATGGTGAGGAACAGGCCGATGAGCGCGATCCAGTCCGAGCCGTTGCCGCGGAAGTAGTCCACCGCGCTTCTGCGCAGGCCGACGCGGACCCGGTGCCACTGCTTCTTCCACCGGGCCGTGAACGTCTCGGCCTTGGCGCGCCGCTCTCGTCCTGCTGCCATTAGTTCGGGACCCTATCCATCGGACCAGCCCCTTGGCACGGGAGGTCCCACTTGTCCCCCGTCCGAGGCTCAACTTCGCGGTTCAACCACCCAGTGAACGGCACCGGGCGCCCGCCCGCGGCCGACCGGGAGAAATTCGTTCGCTCGTCCCGCATCGCGCTGATAGGCATGGCGTATGGCGACTGACCGTGCGACCGGGATGAGGGTGCTGCGCCCGGAGGAGTTCGATCCGTGGTGGGACACGCTGCTGCGCGCCTTCGGAGGTGCCGCGGCCTCTGCCGAGGAACGTGAACTGGACCGGTCCCTCACCGAGTTCGACCGTTCGCTGGCCGTCTGGGACGGGGGCGCGATCGTCGGGACGGGCGGGGCGTTCAGTTTCCGGATGACGGTGCCGGGCGGCGCCTCCGTGCCGACCGCGGGCGTCACCATGGTGAGCGTGGCCGCCACGCACCGGCGGCGCGGGGTGCTGACCTCGATGATGCGGCGCCAGCTCGACGACGTGCGTGCGCTGGGCGAGCCGCTCGCCGCGCTGACCGCTTCGGAGCCGATGATCTACGGCCGCTTCGGCTACGGCGCCGCCGTCTCCCACCTGCACGCCGAGATCGACACGGCCCGGGTGACGCTGTCGCTGCCGGCTGGCACCGGGGAGGTGCGGCTGCGGTACGCGGACCCCGCCGAGGTGCTCGCGGAGTGCGAGGCGGTGTACGCGGAGCTGGTGCCGCGCCGGCCCGGGATGCTGGCCCGGCAGCCCGGCTGGGAGCGGGCGGGGCTGCTCGATCCGGAGAGCGAGCGGGCGGGCGGCTCGGCGCTGCAGTGCGTGGTGGCCGAGCGCGACGGCGAAGTCACCGGGTACGCCCGTTTCCGCACCAAGATGGGCTGGGGCCCGGCCGGGCACGACGGGACGGTGACGCTGGAGAACCTGGCGGCCCTCGACCCGGCGACGGAGGCGGCGCTGTGGCGCTTCCTGTTCGGCATCGACCTGATGACGACGCTGGTCGTGCGGGGGCGGCCGCTCGACGACTCCTTGCAGCACCTGGTCTCCGACGTCCGGCGCTGCCTGCTGCGCACGCGCGACTCGTGCCATGTCCGTCTCGTCGACGTGGGCGCGGCGCTCGCCGCCCGGACCTACCAGGCTCCGGTGGACGTGGTCCTGGACGTCGAGGACGCCTTCTGTCCCTGGAACACGGGACGTTGGCGGCTGACCGGGGACCCGAAGGGCGCGTCCTGCGAGCGGACCTCGGACGCGGCCGATGTCGCTTTGTCGGTACGGGAGTTGGGGGCGGCCTACCTGGGCGGGGTGAGCCTGCTGTCGCTGGCGGGGGCGGGCCGGGTGCGGGAGCTGCGGCGGGGCGCGCTGGGCGAGGCGGCGGTGGCGTTCGGCTCGCCGGTGGCGCCGTGGCTGCCGCACGGCTTCTAGGTCGCGGACACGACTCAGGCCGTGCCCGCGCCCCCGGTCAGGGCTTCTGGCAGCCCGGGCACCAGAAGAGGTTGCGGGCGGCGAGCCCGGCGGTGCGGATCCCGGTGCCGCAGACGTGGCAGGGCAGGGTGGCCCGGCGGTAGACGTAGACCTCGCCGCCGTGGTCGTCGACGCGGGGCGGCCGGCCCATGGCCTCGGGCATGTGCTCGGGGCGCACGGTGTCGATGCGGTTGTGGCGGACGCCCTCGCGCATCAGCTCCACGAGGTCGGCCCAGACGGCGTCCCACTGGGCGCGGGTGATGTCCCGGCCGGCCCGGTAGGGGTCGATGCCGTGCCGGAACAGCACCTCGGCGCGGTAGACGTTGCCGACGCCGGCGACGGTCTTCTGGTCCATCAGCAGCGCGGCGATGGCGGTGCGGCTGCGGGAGATCCTCCGGTACACGGCGTCCGGGTCGGCGTCGGCGCGCAGCGGGTCGGGTCCGAGGCGGTCGTGCACCGCCCGCTTCTCGGTGTCCGTGATCAGCGCGCAGGTGGTGGGGCCGCGCAGGTCGACGTACGCGCCGGCGTCGGCCAGCCGGAGCCGGACGGTGTCGGTGGGCGGGGGCGCGGGGGCCGGGCCGAAGGCCACCTTGCCGAAGAGGCCGAGGTGGATGTGGACCCAGTCGGCGTCCCGGAACCCGAGGAAGAGGTGCTTGCCGTGCGCCTCGGTGCCGGTGAGCACGGCGCCGTCGAGCAGCGCGGCGGCGTCGGAGAACTTGCCCTGGGGGCTGGTCACCCTGAGGGCCCTGCCGGAGAAGCGGTCGGCGTAGTCGTGCGCCAGCCGGTGGATCGTGTGCCCCTCTGGCAAGGTCCCTCTTTCCTTCCGGCTCCCCGCGGGAGCCCTCAGTCCTGCTGCGGGTGGTGGGCCGGGATCGGCGGGAGGTTCCCCGTGGTCTCGTAGTCGGCCAGCATGTCGATGCGGCGGATGTGACGCTCGTCACCGGAGAACGGGGTGTCGAGGAAGATCTCGACGAACTTGGTCGCCTCCTGGGTGCTGTGCATCCGCGCACCCACGGCCACCACGTTGGCGTCGTTGTGCTGCCGCCCCAGCGCGGCCGTCTCCTCGCTCCAGGCCAGGGCCGCCCGCACCCCCTTCACCTTGTTCGCGGCGATCTGCTCCCCGTTGCCGGAGCCGCCGATCACGACGCCGAGGGCGTCCGGGTCCGCGGCCGCCTTCTCCGCTGCACGCAGGCAGAAGGGCGGGTAGTCGTCCTGGGCGTCGTAGAGGTGGGGCCCGCAGTCGACGGGCTCGTGCCCCGCCGCCTTGAGCCACTCGACGAGGTGGTTCTTGAGTTCGTAGCCCGCATGGTCGGAGCCGAGATACACGCGCATGGGACGAGTGTGACACGCCCGTATCCGGGCAGCAGCTTCGGGTGTCGGCGCCGAAAAATGTGAGCTGCGCCATTGAAGCTCAAGAAATCCTCAAGTAACAATCTGGATTCGGAGGTTCCCGAATCCATTCGCCTCCGATTCACTGGACCGCCTCGTACACCGCTCGTGCGAGGACCTGTTCGCAGCCGCACAACGGCACCCCCCTCGAACGGGAATCGCTCCACCGGCGCAAAGGAATTCCGTCCATGACCCCTGGTTCCGGACTTCAAGCAGGTCTCAAGAACCGTCACCTGACGATGATCGCCATCGGCGGCGTGATCGGTGCCGGACTCTTCGTCGGCTCCAGCTCAGGTATCGCCACCGCCGGCCCCGGCATCCTCCTGTCGTACGCCCTCGTCGGCACGCTCGTCGTCCTGGTGATGCGGATGCTCGGTGAGATGTCCGCCGCCAACCCCACCTCGGGCTCCTTCTCGGCCCACGCCGACCGTGCGCTCGGGCGCTGGGCCGGCTTCTCCATCGGCTGGCTCTACTGGTTCTTCTGGGTCGTCGTGCTGGCCGTGGAGGCCACCGCGGGCGCCAAGATCCTCGAAGGCTGGGTGCCGGCCGTACCGCAGTGGGGCTGGGCGCTCATCGTGATGATCGTCCTGACCGCGACCAACCTGGTCTCGGTCGGCTCCTACGGCGAGTTCGAGTTCTGGTTCGCTGGCATCAAGGTCGTGGCGATCGGCGCGTTCGTCGTCGTCGGCCTGCTCGCGGTGTTCGGCGTGCTGCCGGGCGTCCACGCCGACAAGGCGAGCTTCTCCAACCTGACCGGCCACGGCGGCTTCCTGCCGCACGGTCCGGGCGCGATCCTCACCGGTGTGCTGCTGGTCGTCTTCTCCTTCATGGGCAGCGAGATCGCCACCCTGGCGGCCGGCGAGTCGGAGGACCCGCAGCGCGCGGTCACCAAGTCCACCAACAGCATCATCTGGCGGATCGGCGTCTTCTACCTGGGCTCGATCCTCGTCGTGGTCTCGCTGCTGCCGTGGAACGACCCGTCCATCGCGAAGGACGGCTCCTACGTCGCCGCGCTGAACTCCCTCGGCATCCCGCACGCCGGCGAGGTCATGAACGTCATCGTGCTCACCTCGGTGCTGTCCTGCCTCAACTCGGGCCTCTACACGGCCTCCCGGATGGCCTTCTCGCTCGGCCAGCGCGGTGACGCCCCGAAGGCGTTCGCCCGCACGACCGCCCGCGGTGTCCCGATGGCCGCGATCCTGTCCTCGGTCGTCTTCGGCTTCGTGGCGGTCTTCTTCAACTACGAGTACCCGGACACCGTCTTCCTCTTCCTGCTCAACTCCAGCGGTGCGGTGGCCCTGTTCGTGTGGCTGGCCATCTGCTTCTCGCAGCTGCGGATGCGGAAGATCATCCAGCGTGAGGCGCCGGAGAAGCTCGTCGTGAAGATGTGGCTGTACCCGTACCTGACCTGGGCGACGGCCGCGATGATCGTGTTCGTCCTCGTCTACATGCTGTTCGACACCAAGCACGACGGCCGGGAGACCGTGCTGCTGTCGCTGCTGGTCGCGGCGGTCGTGGTGGTGATCGCCTTCATCAAGCAGAAGGTGGACGCGGGCCGCCGGACGGCGGTGCCCGTGGCCGACGAGCCCACGAAGGTCACCACGGGCTGACCCGGGCCGCTCCACGGCGCACATCTCCGACTCACAGCACGGTGAAGGTCTCCTTCACCGTGCTGTACGTCTGTACGGCCCCGGTCTCGATCTCCGGCCGGTACCAGGTGTTGACCTGGTACGACTTCCCGTCCGCGTCGAAGCCGAGCAGCCGGGCGTGCCAGGGGGTGCCCTTGAGGGTGAAGGTGTACTCCCAGACGACCGCCGGGTACCCCTGGAAACTGGTCCGCGCCAGCCGGACCCGCACGTAGTCCCGGCCCTGCCGGGCGTCGCGCTCAGACCGCTGCCAGGTCCCCCAGAGGTCCCCCCGGGCCAGCGACGACTTGGCGACGAGTTCCTGCCGCCCGTCGGGCGAGGTGTAGTGCACCTCGGCACCCGTCTTCACGTCCCGCCTCCACCCGCGCGGCGGCACCCAGGCGAACCCGCCCGCCTCCACACGACCGCCGGGCGGCGCCCCGGTCGGCGTGCCCGTGCCGCCGGCGGTCGAAGGACCGCCGGTCGCTCCCGTGGGTGTCGCGGACGGGGAGGCGGTGGACGCGCCCGGGGGCGCCTGGGAAGCGGCGGCCGAGGAGCCGCCGCGCGACGCCGCGGGGCCGGCCGCCCCGGGGGCGGCACCGCGCCGGCCGCCGCCCCCGGAGGCGGCGAGCAGCACGGCCACCACGACCCCGACGGCCACGACCCCGAGCGCGGCGAGCAACGCGGTGCGGCGGTGGCGGGCCCCGTCACCGGGTACCGCGACCTCGAACGGCACCCCCGGACGACGGTCGGTGTCCGGCCCGGCCGGCCCACCACGGCCGGCCGGGGACCCGGCGGGCCTGGTGGGCAGGCCCTCGGCCCCGGAACCGGCATGCCCCGTCCCGGCCAAGCCCGCGGGCTCGGCCCGTCCCCCGTCACCGAGCAGGCCACTGGTGGCGGTCGGCTCGCCCCTGAGGACCACGGGAGTGCCGATGCCGGCGACGGGTGGCCCGGAACGGACCGGGGCACCGCCCCCCTCGTCCGTGGACACACCGGCTCGACGCGCGGGTCCGGCGGGTCCGGCGGGTCCGTCCGGGGGCCCCGCCGCACCGGCCGGGCGCTCGACGGGTGGCGGTCCGGGGCTCCCCGCTCCGGTCGGGATCGGGCCCGCGGACGCGGCGGTCGGCGGACGGGCAGGTGCCGCGTCCGGGGTCCTCCCTCCGGCGGGCTCGCCCTGCGCCGTCCCGGGCGGCCGGGACGCTGCCGGGAGGGCCGGTGGTGGGGGCGGGTCGGCGATCAGGTGGAGGGCCCTCTCCAGGGCGGTGAGGGTGGGGCGGTCGGACGGGTCCTTGCTCAGCAGGGCGGCGAGCAGGGCGCGCAGCGGGCCCGGGGACGCGGGGAGTTCGGGCTCCTCGTGGAGGACCGCGTGCAGAGTGGCCAGGGTCGTGTCGCGGGAGAACGGTGAGTGACCCGCCAGCGCCGCGCACAGGGTCGCCCCCAGGGACCACAGGTCGGACGGCGGGCCCTGGTGCCGCCCCGCTATCCGCTCGGGCGCCATGTAGTCGGGGGAGCCGACGAGCATGCCGACCATGGTGAGGGCCGTGGCGTCCTGGATCGCGGCGATGCCGAAGTCCGTGAGGACCACGCGCCCCGCCCCGGCGGCCGTCCCGGCCTCGACCAGGACGTTCCCCGGTTTGATGTCCCGGTGCAGCACCCCGCGCGCGTGCACCTGGCGCAGCGCCGCCACCAGGCCGAGACCGATGCGCGCGGCCTCGCGCGGGCCGAGCGGGCCCTCCTCCGCCACGACGCGCTCCAGCGAACGGCCGGGGACCAGCTCCATGACGATCCAGAGGCGTTCCCCCTCGTCCACGACGTCGTAGACGCGCACGACGTTGGGATGGTCGATCCGCGCCGTCGCCCGCCCCTCGCGCAGGGTGCGTTCGCGGCGGGTGCGGACGTCCTCGGCGTCGGATCCGTCGATACGGATCTCCTTCACCGCGACCAGCCGGTCGAGCATTTCGTCGACGGCCCGCCACACCCGCCCCATTCCCCCCTGGCCGATGCTTTCGACCAGCCGGTAGCGCGCGTTCACCAGGAGCCCCGGAATCCCGCCGGCTCCCGGCCCTCCCGCTTTCCCCATAATTCCCGGCACTGTGTCGTACCCCCCTCGCAGACCGCCCGTGATGAAACACGACGGTCACACTTCACGCCGTACCAGCATAGTGCGGGGAAATCTTGTGGTACCTCTTCAAGTACTGCGAATTCAGGCGCAGTTCAGGGGGAGGCAAGGGGGGCGAACATGAGTTCTCGGCTCCGGGCGGGCATCACGGGATCGCTGGTCACGGCATCTTTCTCGGCCGTGCTGGTGCTCTCGTGGCCGGCATACGCCGATGACCAGGGACCAGGCAGCGAGAAGGGGGGAAAGGTGGTCGACGAGGCGTCGGCGGGGGTGCGGTTGCGCACGCTGCTGCCGGAGAGGATCTCGGTCGACAACAGTTCGAAAAAGACGGCGATTACCGCCACGGTGAAGAACGAGGGCACCAAGGAGAGCGGCGAAGTCCGGCTTTTGGTGGTCGGATTCGACGGACTGCGGATCACGGGCGTTCAGGGCTGCTCGGCGATCGCGGAAAAGAACCTGCCGGAAGGTTCGTACAGCGGTTTCAGTTGCCCGGTCGGCAAGCTCGCTGCCGGGAGGTCCGGGTCGTACGCGGTACGGGCCACGTACGACCTGCGCCGGACCGGGAGGATCTGTCTGCCCGTGCAGTCGGCGGACGGGAGGAAGACCTTCTGGCAGCAGGGCCCGGTGCCGTTCGGCACGACCAACCCGTCGCCGAACGCCCCGGCGACCCCGCTGCTCCTCGGCACCGACAACAAGCCGGCCGCGCCGGGCGGCGACGAACTGCCGAAGACCGGTGTGGGACGTGCCGTGCTGCCCCTGGGCGCCACCGGTGCCGCGCTGGTCGCGGCAGGGGCCGCCGGCCTGTGGTGGTCCCGGCGCGGGCGGCGCGAGGCGGCCTGACCGGACGCGCGCACGCCGGACGCACGGCGGCCGCACCTCCCCGACGCGGAACGTGGGGGTGTGCGGCCGTCGTGTGCGTCACGAGCCGGCCGGGAGCGGCCGGTCCCGCCGTGGCGGGCTGCGCGGGTGTCAGCGGTCGCCGGCGAACTTCCAGGCGGCGGGCAGCGCGCCCATCGCCAGGGCGGCCTTCAGGGCGTCGCCGATCAGGAAGGGGGTGAGCCCGGCCGCGATCGCCTGGCCGGCGGACATGCCGGTGGCCAGGGCCAGGTAGGGGACGCCCACGGCGTAGATGACGGCCTCACCGAGGATCATCGTGCCCGCCATGCGCAGCGGGGAGCGGTCGGCGCCGCGGCGGGCCAGCGCGCCGACGAGCGCGGAGGCGAGCAGCATGCCGACGACATAGCCGAAGGAGACGGCGCCGTAGCCGGAGCCGCCGCCCGCGAACCACGGCACGCCGACGGCACCGGCGACGGCGTACAGGGCGAGGGAGAGGAAGCCGCGGCGGGCGCCGAGCGCGGTGCCGACGAGCAGCGCGGCGAAGGTCTGGCCGGTCACCGGGACCGGGGAGCCGGGCACCGGCACCGACAACTGGGCGGCGAGACCGGTGAGGACGGCACCGCCGACCACGAGGGCGACGTCGCGCACCCGGGTCGCGGGCAGGAGGTCGGCGAGGACGGCGCCGGGGCGGACGGCGGCGGTGGCGGTGCTCATGGGGACTCCGCGGAAGGTGTGGGCACGGGGGAACAGGGCGACGCTATACCGGTGTCCGGGCACTGATCACCGTCAGCGCTCGACAAAGGCGGTGATGCAGCCTTGGTGGGCTCCGCACAAAGGATGCGGGTTACACCCGGTACGGCGTGATACCGGTCACTGAGGTGACGTGGCCCGGGGTACGCGGCGGGATGACGCCCCGTCTGTAGGGTTCCACCAAAGGCTCGGTGGGCATCTCGCCCGTCGGTCGCCGTCTGGGCAGCGCGGGGGCGGTTTGCTAGCTTCGGACGCATGGTTGCCCAGGCCCGGAACTTCACGTCGCGTCGCTACGTCGACCTGCGACGCCAGGGCACGGCCACCTGTCGCCGCCCGGGGTAGAGGCGGCCCCCCGGGGACGCCTCTCCTTCCGAGACGTGTCGGCTCCGTTTCACAAGGACGGCCTCCCCATGCCCCGTACCGCGGCATCCACCCTTGTCTCCCCCGTGCCCCGTGCCGCCGACAGCGACCGGCGGCGCACGAGTGCCAGCGTCGTGCTGCGGTCCGTGCTGGAGCACGGACCGGTGGCGCGCAGCACCATCGCCCGGCTGACCGGGCTCTCGCCCGCGTCGGTGACCGAGCACTGTGCCCGGCTGGCCGGGCTCGGACTCATCCGCGAGGACGCGGCGCCCCGCCGCTCGGGCGGGGTGGGCCGGCCGCACGTGCCCGTCGACCTCGACGGCGAGCGGTTCGTGGTCGGCGGTGTGCACGTGGCCGTGCCGTACACCACGGTGGCGCTGCTCGACCTGCGGGGCCGGGTGGTGGCCGAGCGGCGGCTGCGCCACGAGGGGACCGATCCCGGCCGGGTGTTCGACCGGGCGGCCGGCGCGTTCGCCGCGCTGCTCGCCGGGGTGCCGGACCGCCGGCCGCTGGGGGTCGGGGTCGCGGTCGGCGGCTGGGTCGACCGGGAGACGGGCACCGTGGTCGAGCACGGGCTGCTGGGCTGGCGGGAGGTGCCGGTGCGGGACCTGCTCGGCGCCCGCACCGGGCTGCCGGTCCATGTGGACGGTCACGCGCGGGCGTTGGTCCACGGTGAGCGGATGTTCGGGCGGGCCGGGGGCAGCCGCAGCGTGCTGCACCTGTTCGTGGGCAACGTGGTCGACGCGGCGTTCGCCACCAACGACGAGGTGCACCACGGGCCGCGTTCGGCGGCCGGGGCGATCGCCCATCTGCCGGTGCCGGGCGGTGACGAGCCCTGCGCGTGCGGCCGTAGCGGCTGCCTCCAGGCGGAGCTGAGCGAGCGGACGCTGTGCCGGCGGGCCCGGGCGGCCGGGGTCGGCGACGGGATGAACCCGATGCGGGTGGTGGCCGCGGCGGCGGCCGGGGACACGGTGGCCCGGGGGCTGCTGCGGGAGCGGGCCCGGGCGACCGGACGGGCCGTCGGACTGCTGCTCGACGTGCTCAATCCGGAGACGGTCGTGGTCACCGAGGTCGGTGTCATCCACTTCGAGGACTGCCTGGGCGCACTGCGGGACGCGGCCGGGGACAGCCGTGCGGCCACCGTGCTGCCGACGAGTTTCCCGGATTCCGTGCTGGCGGTGGCGGGCGGCTCGGTGATGCTGGACGTGCTGTTCCGGGATCCACTGAGCGCGTCACCTGAGGTTATTTAATTCAGAATCTCGGAATGTTGACACGGAACACGAACGGCAAGGAACATGCTGGTCATGAGCCTGCTTACGAGCTGTCGCACCCTTTGTTGCTGACACATTGCCGCGCGTGAAGCGCGCGTTTCCGGCTCCTTTCGTTTTCCTTTCCCCCGGTATCGCGTACCGGAATTCCGCCTGCCTTTCCCCTCCTTTTCTCCGGGGAGTACTCCCATGCACCGTCGTGTCTTTCTCACCTCCCTGCTGGGCGCGTCCGCCACCGTGGCGGGTCTCAGCGGCTGCGCCAAGGGCGACGCGTCCGCCGACACCAGGGCGGCCGCCACCAAGCCGCTCGCCGACAAGGTGCCGGCCGGCACCAGCCTGAGGATCGCGTCGTACCAGAACGTGCAGCAGCTGCAGTTCCGGCTGGCCAAGCTGCCCCGGCTGCCGTTCGCGGTGTCCGACTGGGTCAACCTCGGGGCCGGTCCGGACATCATCAACGCGTTCCGCGCCAAGTCCCTCGACCTCGCCAACAACGCGGGCATCCCGCCGATCCAGGCGCACTACCAGGGCTTCGACGCGAAGATCGTGGCGATCGACATCACCCGCAAGCCCAACTACGTGTTCGCCACCAAGCCCGGCAGCGACATCCGCTCGGTGCAGGACTTCAAGGGCAGGAAGCTCGCCTTCTCGCAGGGCCAGGCCCAGGGGGTCGTGCTGCTGCGGGCGCTGAAGAAGGCCGGCCTGAAGTACGACGAGGTGAAACTGGTCCCGCTGACCAGCAACCAGTTCCTGACCGCCCTGCAGTCCGGACAGGTGGACGTGGCCCCGCTCGCGAACAGCCAGACGCCCGCCTACCTGAAGCAGTACGGGGCCAAGGGCGCCCGCACGGTCGCCACCGACGTCGTCGACCTGCTCAACCTGCTCTGGGCGCCGCAGTCGGTGCTCGCCGACCCGGCGAAGGCGGCGGCGGTCGCCGCCTACATCCCCCAGTGGGCGAAGGGCCAGGTGTGGCAGTACGAGCACCCGGACGTGTGGAACGAGGAGTTCTACGTCAAGACCCAGAACCTGACCCCGGACCAGGCGAAGTCCATCTCGGCGCTCGCCAACAAGCCGCTCTTCCCGCCGCGCTGGGACGAGGCGATCGCGTGGGAGCAGGAGACGGCCGACCTGCTCGCCGAGGGCGGGTTCGTGAAGAAGTTCGACGTCTCCTCGCTCTTCGACCACCGCTTCGAGGCCCTCGCCGCCCGGGCCGTACCGGCGGAGTACCGGAAGTGAGCGCCGTGACCTCGACGACGACCGCCGTGGCGGCGTCCGACGCCGACGAACTGCCCCAGGTGCGCCGGCGCAGGCGCCTGTCCCCAGGCCGCCGGCTGCCCGCCGCCCGGCTGGCCGGGCCGCTGCTGGTACTCGCCCTGTGGGCCGCCGCCTCGGCGGCCGGGACGCTGGACACGGGCGCGATCCCGGCGCCCTGGACGGTGCTGCGCACGGGCGCCCGGCTGTGGACCGACGGCACGCTGCCGACCGACGTGCTGACCTCGCTGAAGCGGGCCGGGGCGGGCTTCGTGATCGGCCTGACCGCCGGGGTCGTCCTGGCGCTCGCCTCCGGTCTCAGCCGGACCGGGGAGGCGCTGATCGACGGGACCGTGCAGCTCAACCGCGCGATACCGACCCTCGGCCTGATCCCGCTGTTCATCCTCTGGCTGGGCATCGGGGAGACCTTCAAGATCGCCATCATCGCGATCGTCGTCTACATCCCGATCTACCTGAACACGCACGCCGCGCTGTCCGGCATCGACAGCCGGTTCGTCGAGCTGGCCGAGGTGCAGGGCCTGTCGAGGTTCAGGTTCGTCCGCCAGGTGGTGATCCCCGGCGCGCTGCCCGGATTCTTCGTGGGACTCCGGCTCGGCGTCACCGGCTCCTGGCTCGGCCTGGTCGTGCTGGAGCAGATCAACGCCACCAGCGGCCTCGGCTACCTGATGTTCCAGGCGCAGAACTACGGCCAGAGCGACGTGATCCTGGTCGGCCTGCTGATCTACGGCGTCTTCGGCCTGGTCTCCGACAGCGTGGTCCGTCTCGTCGAACGGAGGGTGCTGTCATGGCGCCGCACACTGAGCAGCTGACCCGTCCGGCCGTCCAACTGCGCGGCCTGACGCGCTCGTTCGGGGAGCGCACCGTCCTCGACGGCATCGACCTCGACCTGCCGGCCGGGCAGTTCACGGCCCTGCTCGGGCACAGCGGCTCGGGCAAGTCGACCCTGCTGCGGGCGGTCGCCGGACTCGACCACGGGGTGGCGGGCGAGGGGCGGCTCACCGCGCCCGAGCGGGTGTCGGTGGTCTTCCAGGACTCCCGGCTGCTGCCCTGGCGCCGGGTGCTGGACAACGTCCTGCTGGGCCTGGACGGCAAGGACGCCGCCGAACGCGGCCGGGCCGCGCTGGCGGAGGTGGGCCTGGGCGGCCGCGAGCGGGCCTGGCCGGGCGAGCTGTCCGGCGGTGAGGCGCAGCGCGCCGCGCTCGCCCGCTCCCTGGTCCGTGAGCCCGAACTGCTGCTTGCCGACGAGCCGTTCGGGGCGCTGGACGCGCTCACCCGGATCCGGATGCACAACCTGCTGCGCGAGCTGTGGAAGCGCCACCGGCCTTCCGTGCTGCTCGTCACGCACGACGTGGACGAGGCGATCGTGCTCGCCGACCGCGTCCTCGTCCTGGACCGGGGCCGGATCGGCCTCGACCTGACCATCGACCGGCCCCACCCGCGCTCCTACCGCGAGCCGGTGCTGGGCGAGTACCGCGAGCGGCTGCTGGCAGCCCTCGGTGTCACGGAGGACCACGCATGACCCGCCTGCTCCACCTGAACGCGTTCCTGATGAACACCGGCCACCACGAGGCCTCCTGGCGGCTGCCGGAGAGCGATCCGTACGCGCACGTCGACCTCGCCCACTACGTGCGGCTGGCGCGGACCGCCGAACGCGGCACCTTCGACTCGCTGTTCCTCGCCGACGGCCCCCAGCTGTGGAGCAACCTCGCCCAGCGCCCGGCCGGCGCCCTGGAACCGCTCACCCTGCTGACCGCGCTGGCGACGGCGACCGAGCACATCGGGCTGATCGCCACCGCGTCCACCTCCTACAACTCCCCCTACAACCTGGCCCGCAGGTTCGCCTCGCTGGACATCGTCAGCGGCGGCCGGGCCGGCTGGAACATCGTCACCACCGCGGGCGCCGAGGCCGCCCGCAACTTCGGCCTGGACGCCGAGCCCGCGCACGCCGAGCGCTACGCCAGGGCCGCCGAGTTCCTGGACGTGGCCTTCAAGCTGTGGGACAGCTGGGAGGACGACGCGGTCGTCGCCGACAAGGCGGCCGGCGTCTGGGGCGACGACGGCAAGATCCACCCGCCCCGGCACCGGGGCGCGTACTTCAGCGTGGCGGGCGCCCTCAACGTGCCCCGCTCCCCGCAGGGCTACCCGCTGCTGGTGCAGGCCGGCTCCTCGGACGACGGCAAGGCGTTCGCCGCCCGGTACGCGGAGGCGGTGTTCACCGCCCAGCAGACCCTCGCCGGCGCCCAGGACTTCTACGCCGACCTGAAGTCCCGCACCGCGGCGGCGGGCCGCAACCCCGAGCACGTCAAGGTGCTGCCCGGCATCGTCCCGGTGCTCGGCTCGACGGAGGCGGAGGCGCGGGCCGCCGAGCAGGTGCTGGAGGACCACATCGTGCACACGCACGGCGTGGACCGCCTGGAGAACCTGCTGCGGCTGGCGCCCGGCACGCTGGAGCTGGACGCCCCGCTCCCCGGCGACCTGCCCCCGGAGTCCGCCATCGAGGGCGCCAAGAGCCGTTACACGCTCGTCGTGGAACTCGCCCGGAGCGAGCGGCTCACCGTGCGGCAGCTCATCGCCCGGCTCGGCGGCGGCCGCGGTCACCTCACCGTCGCCGGGACGCCCGAGCAGATCGCCGACCGGATCGAGACCTGGTTCACCCAGGGCGCCGCCGACGGCTTCAACATCATGCCGCCCGTGCTGCCCTCCGGCCTGGAGGCGTTCGTCGAGCACGTGGTGCCGATCCTGCGCGCCCGTGGCCTGCTGCGCACCGCCTACGGCCCCGAGCGGACCCTGCGGGAGCGCTACGGCCTGCCCCGCCCCGCCAACCAGTACCTGACCCCCGCCTTCGCCTGATCCGCCCGAGAGGAATCCCCATGTCCATCGAGATCACCAAGGTCACCGCGCGCATCGGCGCACGGGTCTCCGGCGTCGACATCACCGCGCCGCTCGCCCCGGAGGAGGTCACCGCGATCCGCGAGGCCCTGAACGTCCACAAGGCACTCGTCTTCGACGCCGGCGCGCTGGACGACGCCGGGCAGCAGGCGTTCGCCCGCCACTTCGGCGACCTGACCACCGCGCACCCGACGGTCGGCGCGGTCGACGGCGCCCCGAACGTGCTGCCGGTCGACAGCGAGCGGGGCCGCGCCAACCACTGGCACACCGACGTCACCTTCGTCCTCAACCCGCCGCAGGCCAGCACCCTGCGCTCGCTCACCGTCCCGCCGTACGGCGGCGAGACCCTGATCGCCAACGCGGCGGCCGCCTATCGCGACCTGCCCGAGCCGCTGCGGCGGCTGGCCGACACCCTGTGGGCGGAGCACACCAACGACTACGACTACGCGGTGCCGGACGAGGAGATCGACGAGGAGAAGGCCGCCCAGCGGGCGCAGTTCACGTCGATCAGGTTCCGCACGACGCACCCGGTGGTCCGGGTCCACCCGCTGACCGGGGAGCGCGGCCTGTTCATCGGCGGGTTCGCGCAGCGGATCGCCGGTCTCTCGGTCGGCGAGTCCCGCAAGGTCCTCGACCTGCTCCAGTCCTACGTCACCCGCCCGGAGAACGTGCTGCGCCACCGCTGGTCGGAGAACCAGCTCGTGCTCTTCGACAACCGGATCACCCAGCACTACGCCATCGACAACTACGACGGCGCGCCCCGCCGGCTGCACCGGGTGACCGTCGCCGGTGACGTCCCGGTGGGTATCGAGGGCAAGGAGAGCTGGTCGGTCGAGGGCGACGCGGCGCACTACACACCGGTCGCCGCGTAACGGCCGTCTCACCCTCCGCACGGCGGGTGTCCGGATAGTGGGCGGCCCCTTCGCGTCAGCGGACGGGCCGCCCAGACTGTGGGCGTTTTTGCCCCTCGATCGCAGGACGTACCGCGCCATGCCCAGCAGCCCCTCCCTGGACACACCCCCCGAGCGGCGGGCGGACGCCCCGCAGGCCCCGGACGCCTCCCTGTCCCACGGCCTCAAGCAGCGCCACCTGTCGATGATCGCCCTGGGCGGGGTGATCGGCTCGGGCCTGTTCGTCGGCTCGGGCGCCGGCATCGCCGCCGCCGGCCCGTCCATCGTGGTCGCCTTCGCCCTCTCCGGCCTCCTGGTGATGCTGGTGATGCGGATGCTCGGCGAGATGTCGGCCGCCTACCCGTCCTCGGGTTCGTTCTCCGCGCACGCGGAGCGGGCGATCGGTCCCTGGGCGGGTTTCGCCGCCGGCTGGTCGTTCTGGGTGCTGCTGTGCACGGCCGTCGGCATGGAGGGCATCGGCGCCGCGAAGATCGTCCAGGGCTGGCTGCCGGGCACGCCGCAGTGGATGTGGGTGGCGCTGTTCATGCTGGTCTTCTGCGGCGCCAACCTGGCCGCGGTGAAGAGCTTCGGCGAGTTCGAGTTCTGGTTCGCGGCACTGAAGGTCGGCGCGATCAGCCTCTTCCTGGTGCTCGGCGCGCTGGCCGTCGCGGGCGTCCTGCCCGGCACCGACTCCCCCGGCGCCTCGAACCTGACCGACTTCCTGCCGCACGGCAGTGAGGGCCTGGTCATCGGCCTGCTGGCGTCCGTGTTCGCCTACGGCGGCCTGGAGACGGTCACCATCGCGGCCGCCGAGTCCGAGGACCCGGTGCGCGGCGTGGCGAACGCCGTGCGCACGGCGATGTGGCGCATCGCGCTGTTCTACGTCGGCTCGATGGCGGTCGTGGTCACCCTGGTCCCGTGGGACTCGAAGGAGATCGTGACGAAGGGCCCGTACGTCGCCGCCCTCGACCACCTGGGCATCCCGGGCGCCGGCCAGCTGATGAACGTGGTCGTGCTGGTCGCCCTGCTCTCGGCGATGAACGCCAACACCTACGGCTCCTCGCGCATCGCCTACTCGCTGGTGCGGCGCGGCATGGGCCCGAAGGCGCTGGCGAAGGTCTCCGGCGGGGTGCCGCGCGTCGCGGTCCTCGTCTCCTCGGTCTTCGGCTTCGCCTGCGTCCTGCTCAGCTACTGGCGGCCGGACGACGTCTTCGCGTGGCTGCTGAACATGATCGGCGCGGTCATCCTGGTCGTCTGGATCTTCATCGCCGTCTCCCAGCTGGTGCTGCGCCGCCGCATGGAGCGTGAGCCGGGCGAGCGCCCCGCGGTCCGGATGTGGGGCTTCCCGTGGCTCACCTGGGTCGCGCTGGCGGGCATGGCGGCGATCTTCGTCCTGATGGCGCGGCAGCCCGACACCCGGGTGCAGCTGTACTCGACGGGCGGCATGACGCTGGTCCTCGCGGCCGTCGGGTACGCCCGGCAGCGGGCGCGCGCCGGGCGCTGACGCCCGGCGGACCGATCCGCCGATGACGACCGGGGCCCCCACGGGTGCGACACGTGGGGGCCTTCGTGTTGCCCCGGCCCTTCTTGTTGCTAGCGTGTAGTTGCAAGTAACTTGCAATAAGAGCTTCGGAGGGGAATCGCCCATGCCCGTCTACACGCTGCCCGAGCTGCCCTACGACTACGCGGCGCTGGCGCCCGTGATCAGCCCCGAGATCATCGAGCTGCACCACGACAAGCACCACGCGGCCTATGTGAAGGGCGCCAACGACACCCTCGAGCAGCTCGCGGAGGCGCGTGAGAAGGAGTCATGGGGCGCGATCAACGGCCTGGAGAAGAGCCTGGCCTTCCACCTCTCCGGGCACATCCTGCACAGCGTCTACTGGCAGAACATGACCGGCCCGAAGGAGGGCGGCGGGGAGCCGCTGGCGGCCGACGGCGTGGGCGAGCTGGCCGAGGCGATCAGGGAGTCCTTCGGGTCCTTCGCCGCCTTCCGCACCCAGCTCTCCAAGGCGGCGGCCACCACCCAGGGCTCCGGCTGGGGCGTGCTGGCGTATGAGCCGCTCAGCGGGCGCCTGATCGTCGAGCAGGTCTACGACCACCAGGGCAACGTCGGCCAGGGCGCGACCCCGCTGCTGGTCTTCGACGCCTGGGAGCACGCCTTCTACCTGCAGTACCGCAACCAGAAGGTGGACTTCGTCGAGGCGATGTGGCAGGTCGTGAACTGGCAGGACGTGGCCCGCCGCCACGCCGCCGCCCGGTCCGGGGCGAACGCCCTGCTGATCGCGCCCTGAGACCCGATACGTCCTGCCCGTGATCGTCTTCTCACCTTTCACGCAGGCAGGCGGAGAGAAGGAGGGCCCCCGCGAGGACGTGACTCGCGGGGGCCCTCCGGCGTGCGCGGGGCCTACAGGTTGCTGAAGTCCGGGCCCTTGGTGCGGGTGCGCTTGATCTCGTAGAAGCCCGGCACCGAGGCGACCGCGAGGGTGCCGTCCCACAGGCGGGCGGCCTCCTCGCCCTGCGGGGCGGGGGTGACGACCGGGCCGAAGAAGGCGATCTGCTCGCCGTCGGGGCCGGGCACCGCGATGACCGGGGTGCCGACGTCCTGGCCCACCTTCTCGATGCCCTCCTTGTGGGAGGCGCGCAGCTCGGCGTCGAACTCGAAGTCCTCCTGGTCGGCGTACTCGATGAGCTCGGCGGGCAGCCCGACGTCGGCGAGCGCGCCGGCGACGGCCTCCACGGTCGGGCCCTCGCCGTTGTTGTGGATGCGGGTGCCGAGCGCGGTGTAGAGCGGGCCGAGGACGTCGTCGCCGTGCTTCTGCCAGGCGGCGGTGACCACGCGTACCGGCTTCCACGCCTTGGTGGCGAGCATCTCCCGGTACTCGTCGGGCAGCTCGTCCAGCCGGTTCTCGTTGAGGACGGCGAGGCTCATGATGTGCCAGCGGACCTCGATGTCGCGGACCTTCTCCACCTCCAGCACCCAACGGGAGGTCATCCAGGCCCAGGGGCACAGCGGGTCGAACCAGAAGTCCACGGGAGTCTTGCCGGGCGTGGTCGCGGTCTCGGACATGCTTCTCCTCGGGAAAGGGCGTTTGAAACGACAACAACGCCCCCGGCAGCCCCATTCCCCCGGTGCCTCGGTCAGGGGCACATGGCAGGATCACTCCTGTTCCACGCATCCAAGCGACCACGAGGGAGTGCCGCCCGTGCCCGGTGAGAATCTGACCCGTGACGAGGCCCGGGAGCGGGCCGCCCTGCTGTCCGTCGACGGGTACGAGGTGGCGCTGGACCTGCGCTCCGCCCTCGGCGAGGGGAACGGCGAGCCGCGCACGTTCCGGTCGGTGACCACGATCAGGTTCCGCTGCAACGAGCCGGGCGCGTCCAGCTTCGCCGACCTGATCGCGCCGGGCGTGACGTCCGTGACGCTCAACGGCAAGGACCTGGACCCGGGCGAGGTCTTCGACGGCTCCCGGATCGCCCTGGAGGACCTGGCCGCCGAGAACGAGCTGACCGTGGACGCGCAGTGCGCCTACTCCCGCACCGGCGAGGGCATGCACCGCTTCGTCGACCCCGAGGACGGCGAGGTCTACCTCTACACCCAGTACGAGCCGGCCGACGCCCGCCGCGTCTTCGCGAACTTCGAGCAGCCCGACCTCAAGGCCCCCTACCGCTTCGAGGTGCAAGCCCCCGAGGGCTGGACGGTGTGGGGCAACGGCGCCGGGGAACTCACCGACGGCGTGTGGCGGTTCGCGGAGACCAAGCCGATCTCGACGTACATCACCTGCGTGGTGGCGGGCCCGTACCACTACGTGACGGACCTCTACGAGCGGACGTTCGCGGACGGCACGAAGCTGGAGATCCCGCTCGGCGCCCTGTGCCGCAAGGGCCTCGCGCCCTACTTCGACGCCGACGACGTCTTCCTGGTCACCAAGCAGGGCCTGGACTTCTTCCACGACCACTTCGACTACCCGTACCCGTTCGGGAAGTACGACCAGGCGTTCGTGCCCGAGTACAACCTCGGCGCGATGGAGAACCCCGGCCTGGTGACCTTCCGCGAGGAGTACATCTTCCGCGGCAAGGTCACGCAGGCCTCCTACGAGGCCCGCGCCAACGTCATCCTGCACGAGATGGCGCACATGTGGTTCGGCGACCTGGTCACCATGGTGTGGTGGGACGACCTGTGGCTGAAGGAGTCCTTCGCCGACTTCATGGGCACGTTCGGAGCCGTCGGCGCGACCCGCTTCCGGGACGCCTGGATCACCTTCGCCAACCGCCGCAAGGCCTGGGCCTACCGCGCGGACCAGCTCCCCTCCACGCACCCGATCACCGCGGACATCCGCGACCTGCAGGACGCCAAGCTCAACTTCGACGGCATCACCTACGCCAAGGGCGCCTCGGTGCTCAAGCAGCTGGTGGCCTACGTCGGCCAGGACGCCTTCCTGGAAGGCGCCCGCCGCTACTTCAAGCGCAACGCGTACGGCAACACCCGCCTCGGGGACCTGCTGTCGGTGCTGGGCGAGACCAGCGGCCGGGACATGTCGGCGTGGGCGCGGTCCTGGCTGCAGACGGCAGGGGTGAACTCGCTGACCCCGCAGGTGCTGCTGGACACCGAGGGGGGCCGGATCGCCGAGCTGGCCGTGGTCCAGGACGCCCCCGAGTCGCACCCCGAGCTGCGCCCGCACCGGGTCGCGGTGGGCCTGTACCGCCGGACGCCCGAGGGCACGCTGGAGCGGTACGCCCGCGTGGAGACGGACGTGGACGGCCCGCGCACGGTCGTCACGGAGCTGGTTGGGGCCGAGGCGCCGGCGCTGGTGCTGGTCAACGACGACGACCTGACCTACTGCAAGATCCGCTTCGACGAGACCTCGCTGACGACCCTGCGTGCGCACCTGGGCGAGCTGACCGACCCGCTGGCCCGCGCGCTGTGCTGGTCGGCGCTGTGGAACCTCACCCGGGACGGACTGCTGGCGGCGCGGGAGTTCGTGGACCTGGTGCTGCGGTTCGCGGGCCGGGAGTCCGACATCGGCGTGCTGCAGATGCTGCACGCCTGGGCCGGGTCGGCGCTGACGCACTACACGGCGCCCGCCTGGCGGGCGACGGGCGAGCGGCTGCTCGCCGAGGGCGCGCTGCGGGAGCTGCGGGCGGCCGAGCCGGGAAGTGAGCACCAGCTCGCCTGGGCGCGCTTCTTCGCCTCGACCGCCTCCGACGAGGCGGACTTCACCCTGCTCAAGGGGCTGCTGGACGGCACGGCTCCGGTGCCCGGCCTGGACGTGGACCAGGAGCTGCGCTGGGCGTTCCTGGAGCCGCTGGCGGCCCACGGGGCGGCCGACGAGTCCGTCCTCGCGGCCGAACTGGCCCGGGACGACACGGCGTCCGGCAAGCGCCACCAGGTGCGCTGCCTGGCCGCGCGCCCGTCGGCGGCGGTCAAGGCGCAGGCCTGGGCGCAGGTGGTGGAGTCCGACGCACTGTCGAACGCGCTGGTCGAGGCGACGATCGCGGGCTTCGACCAGCCCTCGCAGCGGGAGCTGACGGCGCCGTACGCCGAGTCGTACTTCGCGGTGATCGAGCGGGTGTGGCGGGAGCGGTCGATCCAGATCGGCATGGACGTCGTCCGGGGCCTGTTCCCCTCCCTCCAGGACCGCCCGGAGACGCTCGAGGCGGCGGACCGCTGGCTGGCGTCCCACGCGGACGCGGCGCCCGCGCTGCGCCGGCTCGTGCTGGAGGCGCGGGACGACCTGGCGCGGTCGCTGCGCGCACAGGAGTGCGACTCGGCGGCCGCCGGGGCGTGATCCTTGGCCTGAGCTTCCCCGGTCGGTGACCGTTACGGAATTCAGGCAATCACAGCCGTAACCCCTGGTCCGCACCCGATCGGACCAGGGGTTTCCGGTCCCTACTCGGCACCCGAACACCCGTCCTTTAGTACCGCCTTGTCCGCATTCCTCGACGGGCGTGTAACAGCGGTTAAGGAGGCGGCGGAGCGCGGGAATCCCCAGGCCATGACGCACAACACCCCGGTCTCCCCCCGCCCCCTCCGTCACCTCTCCGAGGTCCACCGCCGCGTCCTGACGGCGGCTCAGCTCCGCTCGCACGGCGTCTCGGCGGCCGAGCTGAGCGACCAGTGCCGCACCGGCGGCCCCTGGCAGCTCCTGCTGCCCCAGGTGGTCCTCCTGCACCCCGGGCCGCCCACGAGCGAGGAGCGGCTCCACGGGGCCCTGCTCTACGCGTCCCGGGAGTCGGCCCCGGGCGTCCCGGCCCAGCCCGCCGCGGGGGAACCGCACCGCCCCGTGTACGCGGAGGCGATGATCACCGGCCTGGCGGCGCTCACCCTGTACGGCTTCTCGTCGACGCCGCCGCTGCTCTCCCTGGACCGCGTCGACGTGCTGGTCCCCCGGCTGCGCCGGCTGCGCTCCAGCGGCTACGTGCGCGTGCTGCGCACCTCCGGCCTGCCCACCCCGCGCGCGGTCACGGGCCTGCCGGTGGCACCGGTGCCGCGCGCGCTGGCGGACGCCGTCGCCGGGCTGACGGACGCGGACGCGGTGCGCCGGCTGCTGACCGAGGCGGTGCGCGGCGGCCACTGCGAACCGGCCGCCGTGGTGCGCGAGCTGACCCAGGCGAAGCTGCTGACCCGGCCGCACGTGGTGGACGCCGTGGACTCCCTGCTCGCCGAGGGCCGGGCCGTCGCCGAGGACCGGCTGTACCGGATGGTGACCGAGCACGGCCTGCCCGACCCCGTGTGGAACGTGGACCTGCGCCTGCCGGGCGGCCCCCACCTGGGCGGCCTCGACGCCTACTGGCCGGACCAGGCGGTCGCGGTGGAGCTCGACACCCGCGCGCCCCGCCAGGACGAGGACGCGCTCTGGTCGGAGTACGCGCGCAAGCGGGAGCACCTGGAACGGCTGGGCATCACGGTCGTGTACATCACCCCCCGCAAGCTCCGGGAGTCGACGGAGCAGCAGGCGGCGGTGGTCCGCACGGCCCTGATGGCGTCGGGCGACCGCGACCCGGCCGCGTACGTCGTCGTGCTGCCGCGGTAGTGCCGGACCCGGGCGGCGTCAGGAGGGGAGGGGAGGGTCCCCGGTACCGGTACCGGGGACCCTCCTCGTGTCCGGGGCCGTCTACAGGGTGTTGCAGAACTCCTTCTCGATCACCGCGCCGTGGTCCCCCGTCCAGTCCCCGTTGAAGTTGAAGGCCAGGGAGTGGCGGCCGTCGGCCGTGGTCACCGCCGAGGACGTGGAGCCGTGGATGCCCCCGTCGTGGCCCCAGACGTGGACGCCGCAGGACAGCCGGGTGTCCATGAGGCCGAGGCCGTAGCGGATGTCTGGGGCGCCGTCGATCTTCACCGTGGTCCTCATCTCCTTCAGCTGCCGGGGCGGGAGCAGCCGGCCGCGCAGCAGGGCGCCGTAGAAGCGGTCCAGGTCGGCGGAGTCGGAGATCATCTCGCCGGCCGAGGAGGCGAGGGAGGGGTTGAGGGTCGTGACGTCGTATGTCGGGCCCGTCGCCGTCCCGGCCAGCTTGGAGTAGGCACGGCCGCTGGGGCGCGGGACGGTGACCCTGGTCCCGGGCAGGGACGTGGCCCTCAGGTGCAGGGGGCCGATGATCCGCCGGTCGATCTCCGTGGCGTAGGAGTGCCCGGTCACCTTCTGGATCACCATGCCGGCCAGGACGTAGTTGGTGTTGGAGTAGTTCCAGGACGTGCCCGGCGCGAAGTCCGGCGCGTGCTTCATGGCGACGGCCACCAGGTCACGCGGGGTGAGCGTGTCGTAGCGGTGCCTGAGGAAGCCGTCCGCGAGGAAGTAGGTGCGGCCGAAGTCCTCGTCGGCCGTGTAGTTGTAGATGCCGCTGGTGTGGTTGAGCAACTGGCGGACGGTGACGTGGCGCCCGTCGTGGCCGTGGCCGTGGACGACTCCGGGCAGCCACTTCTCCACGCTGTCGTCCAGGGAGATCCGGCCCTCCGCCTCCATCTGGAGCAGGACGGTGGAGACGAAGGTCTTGGTGATGCTCCCGACGCGGTAGCGGTCGGCCGCCGTCCGCGGGGCGCCGGTGCGGACGTCGCCCACGCCCGCGGTGGTGGACCAGGTGCCGTGGGTGTCCTTCGCGGTGGCGGTCACGCCGGGCACACCCGCCCGGACCGCCTCCTGGAGCGCCCGGCGGGTGCCCGCGTGGCCGTCGGTCGAGGCCGTCGGGGCCGTCGCGGTCCGTGTGCCGCCGTCGGCCGCGGCGGCCGGGCCGGCCAGGGCCGCGGCGACGAGCAGGGCGGTGGCGCCCACCAGGGTCGTGCGTACGCGCATGTGTTCCCCCAAGGGTCCCGGCCGGCCGGTCGGCCGGCCGGGGGAAGGGACTCCCCGGCATTGCGCGAAGGTTGCTCCGGTGTAGGCCGGTTGAGTGACAATCAGCCCTTCTTCAGCACCAGTTCGGTGTTCCGGTCGGCCGGCTCGCCCGCGAGGGTCTTCTTGGCGCCGGGCGCGTTGAAGGACAGTTCGCGGTAGAGGGCGGCGAGGCCGGTCTGCGAGAGGTCGGCGTAGTCGGTGCGGTGCGGGGCGGCGGACTCGATCAGGGTGGTGAACAGGGAGACCGTGCCGTCCTTGTTGTCGACCAGTTCGACGACCCGGGCCAGCTGGGGGTGGTCGACGTGCGAGGCGGTGGAGATCTCCCAGAAGGAACGGCCGCCGGACGCCTTGTGCGGGGTGATGACGTTCTTGTGGATGTGGCCGTTCACCCAGGCGAGCACGTTGGCATGGGCGGAGAGGACGGAGACCACCTCGGCACCGGTGTGCCGGCGCTCGCCGGGGCGGGCCGGGTCGGGGCGGGTGTTCGTCATCGTCCCGCTGGTGTGGTGGCTGAAGACGACGGCGTAGGAGTCCTTGTTGTCCTTCAGCGTCCGGGCGAGCCAGTCCAGCTGGGCGGTGCCGATGGAGCCCTCGTAGTGGCCGCCGGCGTCGGTGGTGTCGAGGCTGATGCCGACGACGTCGTCGGAGATGCGGAAGGCGTAGTACTGGGTGCCCGCGTCCAGGTTCGCCGAGGAGTAGCCGTGCCCGACCGGGCCGACGCCCTGGTGGGCCGGGTCGAGGTGGGCCTTGAGGTAGTCGGCCTGGGTGTACGGGGCCCGCTTCTCGTCCGGGGTGACCGAGCGCATGGAGCGGGCGTGGGCCTTCAGGAAGTCCCGGTAGCCGGTGCCCTTGGGGTCGGTGGCCTGCTTGACGGCGTCCTGGAGCTTCTTGGCCTCGGCGGCGGTGGCGGTCATCAGCTTCTTGCCCCCGATGGCCGCCTCGGTGAGGTAGTTGTCGCCGCGGGAGCCGTGGCAGCCGAGCGGGAGCATGTCGTGGTTGCCGACGGTGGAGTACCAGGGCAGCTTGAGGCCGGGGCTCCTGGCCTCGCGGATCGCGGCGGCCAGGAAGCCCTCGAGGTGCGGGAAGCCGACCGCCTTGTCGCCGTCGCGGACCGTGGAGTCCGGCTGCCAGTACAGCTTCAGGCCGCTGTTGTGCACGCCCTCGTAGTGCCGCGGGTCACCGGAGTTGGGCGTGACGCGGCCCCCGCTCATCACCGTCATGAACCACTCCAGTTCGGAGTGGGCGTTGTTGTCGGTGTTGTCGCCGGTGGTCATCACGAAGTGGAGCGGGGCGCCGGTGACGGGGGCGCCCCGCAGCGCGTTGACCCGCTCCACGAGCGAGATCGCGCCGGGCACGGTGAGCGCCTCGTGCGGGCGCCAGGCGTGCGGGTCGTGGGCGCGCAGGTACTCCAGGCGCAGCGGGTGCTGGACGTCCGTCAGATGCAGGTCGGTGAACTGCACGAACGCGGCGAGCGTCGAACGTCGCGCGGCGCGCCCGGACTTGGGCGCGGCCAGCTCGGCGCGCACGACGCGCTTCCAGCCGGGGCCGTCGCCGAGGCGCCGGTAGCCGGAGCTGTTGCGGGGAGCGGCGACGGAGGCGAGCGTGGTGCCCTTGGTGTAGGGGGCGAGCGGCGCGGCGGCGGCCCGCCGGGAGTGGGCGACGGGCGCCTCGGCGGCGCCGGCCGCCTGGCTGTCGGTGGGACGCAGGGCGTAGCCGGCCCCCGCCGAGAGCGACACCGCTCCGGCGGCGGCGAGGACGGTACGTCGGTGGACCCCCGGTACGGAGGTGGCAGAGCGTGAGCGCGACATGGCGCGATCTCCCCGAGTGCGAACGCGTCGGCAGTGGTCGCGGGCCGTCCAAGGCGCGAACGCCCCGCTCGCTCTGGATGGTTGGCATCGGGGATGACCTGCGCGTGAACGCGGCGGCAACGCGCGGCGCCGATCACCGTACGTGGATCACGGGGTGGGCGGGGCGGCCACGGAGTCGATCGCGCCCGGCCCGGCGGCGGTCACTCCTCGTTCATCTGCCGGGGTAGGGGACGGTCCTCGAGGCGTCCGTCGGCGGGCCGCTCCCGCCACAGCCGCAGCGCGACGTCGACGAGCCGGACCCGGGCGAGTCCGGGCACGGCGTCCAGGTCCTGCCAGGCGGCGAGGTCGGTGGTGCCGTCCACCTCGGGGCGCAGTTCGCCGCCGACGACCTCGCCCTCGTAGACGAGGCGGAGCGCGTGGTGGTCGGTGGCGGGCTCCAGGCGCCGGCCGGCGAAGAGGTGCCGGCGGGAGTCGACGCCGAGGAAGCCGGTGACCCGGATGCGGTAGCCGGTCTCCTCCATCAGCTCGCGGTGGACGGTGTCGTACGGATCCTCGCCGTGCTCCATGCCGCCGCCCGGCAGGACCCATTCGCGGGTGCCGTCGGCGGCCGGGGAGCGGGCGAGCAGGATCTGTCCGTCACGGACGCAGACGGCGTAGGCCGCCACTCTCAGGTTCCGTCGCATGCGGGGACGTTAGCGCTAGTTGTCCGGGTTGGCGGGTGAATATTCCGGCGCGGACCAGCGCAGCGGCAGCGCCGCCGGGGTGTGGACGGCCTCGGTGACGGTGAAGCGGACGCTGCGCCCGCCGTCGGCGGTGAACTCGGCGTGCGCCGTGCCGGTGAGCTGGAGGGTGGTGCCGGTCGTCCAGTCGAGCAGGAGCAGTCCGGCGCGCGGGTCGGCGCGCAGGTTGCCGAGGGTGAGGAACATGGCGTTGCCGGGGTAGTCCGGCCAGGTCAGTTCGCGCGGTGAGAGCACCCGCACGAAGCCCGGGTCGCCGCCGCGGTGGCTGGCGTCGGCGCCGCCGGGGTGCACCGTGGCCAGGAAGAAGGTGTCGGCCGAGGCGACGAACGCGGCCTGCTCGTCGTCCAGCCGGCCGGTGGTGCGCGGCGGGCCCGGCACGCGGTCCGGCACCCACGCGCAGGTCTCCCGGCGCTGGATGTACTTCGGGCAGTTGGCGAAGACCTGGTCGGCGTCGACCGCGAAGCCCCCGGCCGTGGGCTCGGCGTGGCCGTTGAGGCGCATCCGGCGGCGGGTGCGCGGGTCGAGGGCGAGGGTGCCGACGGGGGTGCCTGGGGTGGCCAGGGCCGTCGTGAGCGGGTCGGCCGAGGCCAGTCCGCCGCCGAGGACGGGGGTGACCGGAGCCGTCCTGGGCGGGTCGGCCGGGGCCAGGCCACCGCCGGGACCGCCGTCGGGGGCGGGGGTGGCCGGCGGGGCGGGGGTCGTGGTGACGGACATCCGCCGGGGGCCGGTGGCCCGGACGAAGCCGGGGCGGCCGGTGACCGCCGAGGCCCAGACACGGCCCGTCCCGGGATCCGCTGCGCCGACGACCAGGAGGGGCTGGAGTTCCAGGAAGGCCGCGGCGACCGGCTTGATGCCCTGGCCGAGGGAGCGGCCGACGTGGTCGGCGCGCTCCCGCACGCCGACCAGGTCCTGCACGGCGCGCGAGCCGGCGTGGTACACGCTCATGACTAGAAGAAACCGCAGGTGGGGGCGGACGCGTGCGGCGCGGGGGCGCCTTCGGCGCCGTCCGGGACGGAGATCTCGAGGCGGATGCCGTCCGGGTCGTGGAAGAAGATCCCGCCCGAGGCCGAGCCCTCCCGGTGGGCCACGAGGCCCTCGTGCGCGAACTCGGCCCCGGCGGCCCTGAGCGCCGTCTCGTACTCCCGGACCCGCTCCACCGTGTCGGCCGTGAACGCCAGGTGGTGCAGTCCCGCCCGGCTCCCGTCGTACCCGCCGTCCGCCTGTTGCCAGAGGGTCAGCACGGGCAGGTCACCGCCGTCCCCGAGGAACGCGAACCTGCGGTCGTCCTCCTTGCCCTCGGCCAGCAGGGCGAAGCCCAGCACGTCGCGGTAGAAGGCGAGCGAGCGGTCGAGGTCGGTGACGTTCAGGCCGGTGTGGCCGGTGCGCAAGGTCATGGCTCTCCCCTTCGGGCTGTTCGGTCATGAGGGATCTCTAACTGGTGTTCTCACGTTAGAAGGTTAGGACGGGCGCGGTCAACCGGTCACGTACGCTTGAGGGGTTAGCCGAGAAGGAGTGCCCGATGCCCGCCGCCCACGACCCGCGCCCGCTCACCGGTGAGCCCCTCGCGCTCGACCTGCTCAACACCCGGTGGAACAGCGAGGGCGTGACCCAGGACCTGCTCACCGACACCGAGGGCCTCGCGGTGTGGCTGGCGGGCAACGGGCTCGACGGCGCCCACGCGGCCGACGCGGAGGTGCTGCGGCACCTGCGCGAGGCCCGGGAGGCGCTGCGGGCCGCGGTGGACGACTCCCTCGCCCAGGGCGCCCCGCTCGTCGACGCCGTGCTCGGGCACGGGCGCATCCGGGCCCGGCTGACCGAGAACGGCGTGTCCGAGGAGCCCGAGTTCACCGACCCGTCCTGGGGCCCCGCCTGGCTGGCCGCGCGGGACTACCTGCACCTGCTGACGCGGGCACCGGACCGGATCCGCCGCTGCGCCCACGAGACGTGTGTCCTGCACTTCTTCGACACCTCGCGCAACGGCACCCGGCGCTGGTGTTCGATGGCCGCGTGCGGCAACCGCGCCAAGGCCTCCCGGCATTACGCCCGTTCCAAGGACAGCTGAGCAAATCCGCCCCGGTCAGCCCTTATTCACCCAAATCCCATCGCGGGTTTTCCCCATACATCCATCACGTTCCGGTCAACGGTCCCCAAAGTCCTGAACCTTGGGTAAAGCTGTGCGCTCATCCGGCTCAGGATTCTCGACCTGCAAGGGATGCCGATGACCCAGACCCCCGAGCGCGCCCCGATACCCGGCCACAGACATCTCGCCCGTCTGGCGGTGGCCGTCGGCGTGGTGGCCGCGCTCTCCGCGACCGGGCCGATACCCCTGGCCCTCGCCACGGACGCGCCCTCCGCCACGGCCCCCGGACCGGGCGTCAAGTCGGCCCACGACAAGCTCGGTTCGGACGACGCCGAAGCGCTTGCCGAGGCCAAGGCGGACCACGCCAAGACCGTCACGATGATGATCGCGACCACGCCCGGCAAGACCGAGCAGGTCGCCGGCGAACTGGACGCCGTCAAGGGCGGGTCCGTGGGCCGCACCTACGACAAGCTCGGCTACGTCCGGGCCACCGTGCCGACCGCCAAGGCGGACTCGGCCATCGCCGCCGCCGCGAAGCTGTCCTCGGTGCAGGCGATCGACCTCCGCCAGGAGATACCGCTCGACGACCCGTCGCCCGCCGCGGACACCCCGCACGGCGCCCAGGGCAAGCCGTCGGCCGCCACCTACCCCGGCCCGGACAAGAGCACCCCGGCGAGGAACCCGTACAACCCGTCCTTCGAGACCGGTGCCGTCGACTTCGTCAAGGACCACCCGAAGGCGGACGGCCGCGGCGTCACCATCGGCATCCTCGACTCCGGCGTCGACCTCGGTCACCCGGCGCTGCAGAAGACCTCCACCGGCGAGCGCAAGATCGTCGACTGGGTCACCTCGACCGACCCCATCGTGGACAGCGACGCCACCTGGCGCCCCATGGTGACCGCGGTCTCCGGCCCCTCGTTCTCGTACTCCGGCCAGAACTGGACGGCCGCCGCGGGCTCGTACGAGATCAGCACCTTCAAGGAGTCCGCCACCACCGGCGGCGACGAGGCGGGCGACCTCGACCGCGACGGCGACACCACCGACAGCTGGGGCGTGCTCTACGACCCGGCGGCCGGCACGGTCACCGTCGACCTGAACAACAACCACGACTTCACCGACGACACCGCGATGAAGCCGTACAAGGACGGTTACCAGGTCGGCTACTTCGGCACCGACGACCCGAAGACGGACGTCGTCGAGCGCGTGCCGTTCGTCGTGCAGATCCGCAAGGACGTGGCGATGGACCCCTACGGCGGGTCCTGGGTCGGCAAGAAGGCCGACTTCGTCAACATCGGCGTCATCGAGTCCGAGCACGGCACCCACGTGGCCGGCATCACCGCCGCCAACGGCCTGTTCGGCGGGCGGATGAACGGCGCCGCCCCCGGCGCGAAGATCGTCTCCTCCCGTGCCTGCACCTGGACCGGCGGCTGCACCAACGTCGCCCTCACCGAGGGCATGATCGACCTGGTCGTCAACCGGGGCGTCGACATCGTCAACATGTCGATCGGCGGCCTCCCGGCGCTGAACGACGGCAACAACGCGCGCGCCGCCCTCTACACGCGGCTCATCGACACCTACGGCGTCCAGCTCGTCATCTCCGCGGGCAACTCCGGGCCCGGCGCCAACACGATCGGTGACCCCGGCCTCGCCGACAAGGTCATCTCGGTCGGCGCCGCCATCTCCCGGCAGACCTGGGCGGCCAACTACGGCTCGCAGGTGGAGAAGGACTACCAGCTGATGCCCTTCTCCTCGCGCGGCCCGCGTGAGGACGGCGGCTTCACGCCGACCCTGGTGGCGCCCGGCGCGGCGATCAACAGCACCCAGACCTGGCTGCCGGGCTCCCCGGTCGCCGAGGCGGGCTACTCGCTGCCGGCCGGCTACTCGATGCTCCAGGGCACCTCGATGGCGTCCCCGCAGGCCACCGGCGCCTCCGCGCTGCTGCTGTCGGCCGCCAAGGAGAAGGGCATCGACCTGACGCCCGCCACCCTGCGCACGGCGCTGACCTCGACGGCCGACCACATCAAGGGCGCTCAGGCCTACGAGGAGGGCGCGGGCCTGATCGACATCGTGGACGCCTGGGACTCCATCCGGCATCACGCCACCGCCCACGACTACACCGTCAAGGCCCCGGTCGACACCGCGATCGACTACGCCCTGAAGACCCCGGGCTTCGGCACCGGCCTGTACGACCGCGAGGGCGGTCTGAAGGCGGGCCAGAAGAAGGCCTACGACATCACCGTCACCCGTACCTCGGGCCCCGACAAGGCCGTGCGGCACGAGCTGCACCTCGCCAACAACGCCGAGCACACGTTCCGGATCCTCGGTGACGACACGGTGCGGCTGCCGCTGAACCAGCCGGTGACGGTCAAGGTCCAGGCGGCCCCGCGGTCGGCGGGTCTCAAGAGCGCGATCCTTGAGGTCGACGACCCGCGCACGGAGGGGGTCGACCAGCAGATCCTCACCACCGTCGTGGTCTCCGCCCCGGTCGGCTTCACCTACAACGCGTCCGGTTCGGTGCAGCGCAACAGCACCCGGTCCTACTTCCTGACCGTGCCCGAGGGCGCCAAGTCCCTCGAGGTCGCGATCGGCGGGCTGAAGGACAAGAGCCAGACCCGGTTCATCGCGATCCACCCCTACGGCACTCCGGTCGACAACACCGGCACCCCGTACTGCTACAACAACTACCTCGACGGCAACGGCTGCAAGCCGGACGTCCGCTCCTACGCCGACCCGCAGCCCGGCGTCTGGGAGGTCGAGGTCGAGGCGCGCCGCACGTCGCCGCTGCTCGACAACCCGTACAAGCTGGACGTCTCCGTCCTCGGCGCGGCCTTCGACCCGCAGACCGTGTCCGTGCCCGAGGCGAAGGTCGGCGTCCCGGCCGCCGCCTCCTGGAAGGTGACGAACAAGTACGCGGCGCTCGACGGCACGCTGGTCGGCGGCCCGCTCGGCTCGTCCAGCACGACCCGTCCGGCCATCAAGCAGGGCGAGACGCAGACCACCACGGTGACCGTCCCGGCCGGCGCCAAGTCCCTCGACGTCGCGATCGGCAACGTCTCGGACGCGGCCGCCGACCTCGACCTGACCGTGTACGACGCGAACGGCAAGCAGGTCGCGCAGTCCGCCGACGGCGACTCGGAGGAGGCGGTCTCCATCCCGTCGCCGGCCGCCGGGACGTACACGGTCAAGGTCGTGGGCTACTCGGTGCCGTCCGGGTCGACCGACTACGACTACCGGGACGTGTTCTTCTCCTCCTCGCTCGGCACCGTCACGGTCGACGGCTCGGCCCCGGTCAAGCTCGGCACCGGTGACTCCGCCTCGGTGACCGCCCAGGTCACTGCGGCCGCCGAGGCCCCCGCAGGCCGCGAGTTCTTCGGCCGGGTGCAGCTGGTGAACGCCCGCGGCACCGTCGCCGGCACCGGCAGCGTGAAGATCGAGAAGGTCACGCCGTAAGCAGTGACGTGCACAGTGACGCCCGCTCGGTGAGCGGGTGAGGTGAAGTGAGGGGCGGGTGTCCGGACGGGCACCCGCCCCTCACGGCTTTCCGGTCGGCGCCTCCCGCCCGGACGGGCAGCCGGTATGCCGTGCCTCGGGCAGCGCCTCCGTGATCCACGCGCGGTTGACCGCCACACGGGCGTCCCCGACGGCCCACAGGGAGGCGCTGGTCTGTCCCCGGCCGACCCCGACGAGCACGTGCTGGCCCGCGCGCGGGGCGGGCCGCGCGCCGGCGTCGAGGTCGAAGGCGACCCGGGCCGCTGTGCGCGCGGGCTCGTACGCCTGGCGCACGGTCAGCTCGATCCGGGTCCAGGGCGACCCGGCCCGCGGCTCCACCGCGGCCACGGTGCCCTCGACCACCAGCTTGTAGCAGGCCAGGACCCGGGCCGGGGCGGCGGGCCGGCCGGCGTCACCGGAGACCTTCGCAGGGGCCTGCCCCGCGCTCTTGGCACCGTCGGCCGCACTCGACTTGGCGTCGCCGGCGCTCCCTCCGGTCCGGGCGACGAGCAGACCGAGCCCGGCCACCATCCCGAGGGCCGCCACGCCGGCCACCGAGCCCAACGCGATCCGCAGCACCCGCCGGGGCCCGCGCGGCCGCCCGGGCCGCGCCGAGCCCCCGGGCCGAGCACCGCCCCACGACCGCCTGCCGGACCGCACGGGAGCGGCTGGAGCGGTGACATCGGCCTCCCCGGAGGAGGAGGAGGAGGCGCCGCGGCCCCCTCCGGCAGCGGCAGCGATGCCGACGTCGGCGTCCCTTGCGGGAGCCATGGCGCGGACGTCGACCTCGTCGTAAGCCTCCCCGGCGGGGGCAGTGGCGCCGTCGCCGGCCTGCCCGGCAGGGGCTGTGGTGTCGTCGTCGGCCTCCCCGGCAGGGGCTGTCGGCTTTCGGTGGGGTGGGGTTCGGTCGGCGCGTGGGGCGGGACGGTCGGCCGGGGGCTCGCCGGTCAGGGCGTCGGCGAGGCGGGTCAGCTGGGACCTGAGCAGGGCCATGTCGGCCTCGGCCGCTCGGTGCTCGGCCAGGAAGGCGGGGTCGCGGCGGGCCTCCTCCGGCAGGGGGGCACCCGTGATCGCGGCCATGAGCGCGTCCATGCCGGCATACTCCCGCGCGGCCTCCGCACCGTCCGCGCCGTCCGCGCCCTCGTGTTCGGCGGTCATGGTCACACCCCCTCGTGCTCGTCCTCGTGCAGCCGCGCGCGCAGGGCGCGGACCGCCGTGTGCAGCCTGCTCTTGACCGTGCCCTCGGGGATGCCCAGCTCGTCGGCGATCCCGCGCACGGGCAGGTCGGCGAAGAAGCGCAGGACGAGGACCTGGCGCTGGGTGTCGGGCAGGTCGTCCAGGCCCTGGGCGACGGCGAGGGAGAGCAGACTGGTCTCCTCGCCGGAGGCGTGCGCGGGTTCGCGCAACGCGGCCAGCCGTTCCCCGAGCCGCTCCTGGCGCCGCTTGGCCCGGTGCCAGTCCATGGCCAGGTTGGAGGCGACCACCGCCGCCCACGCCGACACGTCCCGCGGTGCCTCGCGCCCGCTCGCGGCCCGTTCCAGCAGCCGCAGGCGGACCTGCTGCACCCCGTCCGGCAGGTCCGCCTGCGGCACGCCGCCGAGCGCGAGCACCGCCCGCACCCGGCGTTCCTGGGCCGCGTCCAGGGGATCGTCCTCGGTACCGCCGGTCCCGCCCGCACCGGCGTACGCCCCCTGATCGCGGCGCGCCCCTCCGCGCAGCACAAGCCACCCCCTCCCGCGTCTGCCCCTACGACGCCCGGGCGGGCGGAAACGTTCGGCCGGTGCTCCGGGACTTCGGCGAGGCGTACGTCACACCGCCGTGTGGCCGGTGCCCGGACGGGCAGGGGCGGCACAGCACAGCTTCCGGCGCGGGCCCGCCACCGGGGGAACATCTGCAGCTCAGCGGGGTGTTCGACGGAGGTCCCGGAACCGTCCGCCGGGTGATCGTGTCCCACTCCTCGGGCACGCGTCGCAAAGAATTGGACAGGTGGACCGGGGTCGGCCGCATCATGGAAAAGCCCCGGTCACGCAAGAGACACGCAGTAGAGACACGTAGAGGGAGTCGCCGTGAGGGTCGGAATCGTCGGAGCCACCGGTCAGGTCGGCACGGTCATGCGCGCAATCCTCACGGAGCGGAACTTCCCGGTCACGGAGCTGCGCCTGTTCGCCTCGGCCCGCTCGGCCGGGACCGTGCTGGACGGCGTGACGGTGGAGGACGCGTCGACCGCCGACTACACCGGCCTGGACATCGTGCTCTTCTCCGCGGGCGGCGCGACCTCCAAGGCGCTGGCCGAGAAGGTCGCCTCCCAGGGTGCCGTGGTGATCGACAACTCGTCCGCCTGGCGCAAGGACCCCGAGGTCCCGCTGGTGGTCTCCGAGGTGAACCCGCACGCGATCGCGGACCGCCCCAAGGGCATCATCGCCAACCCGAACTGCACCACGATGGCCGCCATGCCCGTGCTCAGGCCGCTGCACGAGGAGGCCGGTCTCGAGGCGCTGGTCGTCGCGACCTACCAGGCGGTCTCCGGTTCCGGCCTCGCGGGCGTGGCCGAGCTGCACGGGCAGGTGCAGAAGGTGGCCGCCGAGGCGGACAAGCTGACCCACGACGGCGAGGCGGTCGACTTCCCCGAGCCGCAGGTCTACAAGCGCGCCATCGCCTTCAACGTGCTCCCGCTCGCGGGCAGCATCGTCGACGACGGTCTGAACGAGACCGACGAGGAGCAGAAGCTGCGCAACGAGTCGCGCAAGATCCTGGAGATCCCGGAGCTGAAGGTCTCCGGCACCTGTGTGCGCGTCCCCGTCTTCTCCGGCCACTCCCTCCAGGTCAACGCCCGGTTCGCGCGCCCGCTGTCGCCGGAGCGCGCGACCGAGCTGCTCGGCGGCGCCCCGGGCGTCGCCCTCTCCGACATCCCGACCCCGCTGCAGGCGGCCGGCAAGGACGCCTCGTACGTGGGCCGCATCCGCCGGGACGAGACGGTCGACAACGGTCTGGCCCTGTTCATCTCCAACGACAACCTCCGCAAGGGCGCCGCGCTGAACGCGGTGCAGATCGCGGAGCTGGTGGCGGCGGAGCTCAAGGGCTGACCGCTTCGGGCACGGCACGTCACGCTGCGTCACGGAACGCCGCGGATCGGCAGGGCGGTCACCCTTTCGGGTGGCCGCCCTGCCGCCTGCCGTAGGGCTTGTCATAGGGCTTTCCCTAGGGCTGCGCCGCACAGCCGCCGGACGTCGCTCTTCGTGCAGGTCCCGTGGAAGGATGACCGAACCCACCCATATCGAGGAGATGACCGCGTGCCTGGCACAAACCTGACTCGCGAAGAGGCTCAGCAGCGGGCGAAGCTGCTCACCGTTGACTCGTACGAGATCGATCTCGACCTCTCCGGCGCGCAGGAGGGCGGTACCTACCGGTCCGTGACCACGGTGCGCTTCGACGTCGCCGAGAACGAGGCGACGTCCTTCATCGACCTGGTCGCCCCGGCCGTGCACGAGGTGACGCTCAACGGGGACGCGCTCGACCCCGCCGAGGTCTTCGCGGACTCGCGGATCGCGCTGCGCGGCCTGCTGTCGGGCCGCAACATCCTGCGGGTCGTCGCCGACTGCGCCTACACCAACACCGGCGAGGGCCTGCACCGCTTCGTGGACCCGGTCGACGAGCAGGCGTACCTCTACACGCAGTTCGAGGTCCCGGACGCCCGCCGGGTCTTCGCGTCGTTCGAGCAGCCCGACCTGAAGGCGACCTTCCAGTTCACCGTGAAGGCGCCCGAGGGCTGGACGGTCGTCTCCAACTCGCCGACGCCCGAGCCGGAGGGGAACGTCTGGACGTTCGCCCCGACGCCCCGCATCTCGTCGTACATCACGGCGCTGATCGTCGGCCCGTACCACTCGGTGCACAGCGTGTACGAGAAGGACGGGCAGAGCGTGCCGCTCGGCATCTACTGCCGTCCCTCGCTCGCCGAGTACCTCGACTCGGACGCGATCTTCGAGGTGACCCGGCAGGGCTTCGACTGGTTCCAGGAGAAGTTCGACTTCGCGTACCCGTTCGAGAAGTACGACCAGCTCTTCGTGCCCGAGTTCAACGCGGGCGCGATGGAGAACGCGGGCGCGGTGACCATCCGCGACCAGTACGTCTTCCGGTCCAAGGTGACCGACGCGGCGTACGAGGTGCGCGCGGAGACCATCCTGCACGAGCTGGCCCACATGTGGTTCGGCGACCTGGTCACCATGGAGTGGTGGAACGACCTGTGGCTGAACGAGTCGTTCGCCACCTACACCTCCATCGCCTGCCAGGCGTCCGCGCCCGGCTCGAAGTGGCCGCACTCGTGGACCACGTTCGCCAACTCGATGAAGACCTGGGCCTACCGGCAGGACCAGCTGCCGTCCACGCACCCGATCATGGCCGACATCCGCGACCTGGACGACGTGCTGGTCAACTTCGACGGCATCACCTACGCCAAGGGCGCGAGCGTCCTGAAGCAGCTCGTCGCCTACGTCGGCGAGGAGGAGTTCTTCCGGGGCGTGCAGGCCTACTTCAAGCGACACGCGTTCGGCAACACGCGCCTGTCGGACCTGCTGGGCGCGCTGGAGGAGACCTCCGGCCGTGACCTGAAGACCTGGTCGAAGAAGTGGCTGGAGACGGCCGGCATCAACGTCCTGCGGCCCGAGGTCCAGACGGACGCGGAGGGTGTCATCACCTCCTTCGCCGTCCGCCAGGAGGCCCCGGCCCTGCCGGCCGGCGCCAAGGGCGAGCCGACGCTGCGGCCGCACCGCATCGCGATCGGCCTGTACGACCTGTCGGCCGACGGCAAGCTGGTGCGCGGCGAGCGGATCGAGCTGGACGTCGACGGCGAGCTGACCGCCGTGCCGCAGCTCACCGGCAAGCGCGTGCCCGCCGTCGTCCTGCTCAACGACGACGACCTCTCCTACGCCAAGGTCCGCCTGGACGAGAAGTCCCTGGGCGTGGTCACCGAGCACCTCGGCGACTTCGCGGAGTCCCTGCCGCGCGCCCTGTGCTGGGCGTCGGCGTGGGACATGACCCGCGACGGCGAGCTGGCCACGCGCGACTACCTGGCGCTGGTGCTGTCCGGCATCGGCAAGGAGTCCGACATCGGTGTCGTCCAGTCGCTGCACCGCCAGGTGAAGCTGGCGATCGACCTGTACGCCGCACCGGCCACCCGTGAGGCGCTGCTGGCCCGCTGGACCGACGCCACGCTGGCGCACCTGCGCGCGGCCGAGGCGGGCGGCGACCACCAGCTCGCCTGGGCGCGGGCGTTCGCCGGGTCGGCCCGCACGCCGGAGCAGCTCGACCTGCTGGAGGGCCTGCTGGCCGGCTCGCAGACGATCGAGGGCCTGGCCGTCGACACCGAGCTGCGCTGGGCGTTCGTGCAGCGGCTCGCCGCGGTCGGCCGCTTCGACGAGGCGGAGATCGCGGCCGAGTACGAGCGGGACCGGACCGCGGCCGGTGAGCGGCACGCGGCCACCGCCCGGGCGGCCCGGCCGACCCCGGAGGCCAAGGCGGAGGCGTGGGAGTCGGTCATCGAGTCCGACAAGCTGCCGAACGCCGTGCAGGAGGCCGTGATCGGCGGCTTCGTGCAGACCGACCAGCGGGAGCTGCTCGCGCCGTACGCGGAGCGGTACTTCGAGGTCGTCAAGGACGTCTGGGACGCGCGTTCGCACGAGATCGCCCAGCAGATCGCGATCGGCCTGTACCCGGCGATCCAGGTCTCCGACGAGACCCTGGCGCGGACGGACACCTGGCTGGCCACGGCCGAGCCCAACGCGGCCCTGCGCCGTCTGGTCTCGGAGTCCCGCTCGGGCGTCGAACGCGCCCTGAGGGCCCAGGCCGCGGACGCCGCCGCCGCGTCGTAGGTTCCGCAAGGCCGTGAAGGGCGCCCGGCTCCGTGCCGGGCGCCCTTCACGCGTCTTCGGCCGCTCGGCCTCCGGCCACGAGACGCACTCCGGGGGCGAACCGGCCGGGACGTCCGCGGGCTCAGTCGCCGGGGAGGTCGGCCTCGCGCTGTCCCTCGGCGCCGAGGCACCGCGCGCGGCCGACCCCCGCTTCACCCGGCTTCCGCTGCTGTCCGACCCGCTGGACGTCGCCCTGCCGCCGGACCACCCGCCGGCCGCCGCGCCCGGCCTCACCCTCACCGGCCTCGCCGCCGAACCGTGGATCCTCGGTGGCAGCGGCCCCTGGTCGGACATCACCCGGCGCGCCTGCGAGGCCGCGGGCTTCACCCCGCACCAGGGCCACACGGCCTCCGGCCGGACCGCCGTCCTGGCCATGGTGGAGGCGGGCATGGGCGTCGCCCTGGTCCCCCGCACCGCGGCGGCCCGCCGGGAGGGCGTCGTGATGCGGGAACTGGCCGCCGACCGACCGGTCCGCCACGTGATCGCAGCGGTCCGCAAGGGAGCGCGGTCGGCGGCGGCCCTCGACCGAGTCCTCCAGGCCCTGCGCACCGCGGCGGATGCCCTGCCGGCCGGTTCTTTCAGCGGAGCGGAACGGTCGCGGCCCGGCCGCCCCCGACTGACCCGCCAGCGTCGCGCCGAAGGCCAGCACCATGCCCGCCGTCTGCACCGGGGTGAGCGCCTGGCCCAGGGCCGCCCAGCCAACCACGGCCGCGGTGAGCGGGGACAGCGGGCCGAGGAAGCCCGCCTGGGTGGCGCCGAGCCGCCCGATGCCCCGGAACCAGAGCCAGTAGGCGACCGCCGTGTTGGCCAGGGCGAGGTAGACGACGCCGGCCAGCGCGCGGCCGTCGAACGCGGGCGGCGCGCCCTCGGCCAGCAGCGCGACGGGCGCGACGAGCAGGCCGCCCGCGGTGAGCTGCCAGCCGGCCAGGGCCAGCGGGCCGACGCCGTCCGGGCGGCCCCACCGCTTCGTCAGCACCGTCCCGGTGGACATCGAGGCGGTGGAGGCGACGGCCGCGAGCACCCCGAGCGGGTCGAGCGCGCCCGCCCCCTTGAGCACGACGAGGCTCACCCCGACGGCGGCCACGGCCCCGGTGACCAGATGGCGCACCGCGGGCCGCTGCCCGAGCAGCGGCACCGAGAGGCCGACGACGAACAGCGGCCCGACCGAGCCGACCACGGCGGCCGTACCGCCGGGCAGCCGGTACGCCGACACGAACAGCAGCGGGAAGAAGGCGCCGATGTTCAGCGCGCCGAGCACCAGGGCCTTCCACCACCAGGCACCGCGCGGCAGCACCCGGGTCAGCGCCAGCAGCAGGAGGCCGGCCGGCAGGGCCCGCACCAGGCCGGTGAACAGGGGGCGGTCCGGTGGCAGGAACTCGGTGGTGACGGCGTAGGTGGTGCCCCAGGAGACGGGCGCGAGCGCGGTGAGCAGCACGGTGAGGGGGCGCTTCATGACGGTTCCCTTCGGTCTCGGGGGTGGGTCACACGGTGGCGGGCGCGGGGACGGCGGGGGTGCCGCCGCCGACGGTCACCGGCCGCGGCCGTACCGCCTCCGCGGGCAGCCGGCGCTCCACCCGCAGCAGCAGGGCCGCGGCCACCGCCGAGGTGAGCATCAGGAAGGCCCACGGCACCCGGCCGTCCAGGGCGAGCAGGGAGGTGAACAGGGAGGGCGCCACCGCCTTGGCCAGGGACCAGGACATCTGGTAGGCCGCCATGTAGCGGCCGCGCACGGTCTCGGGGGCCGCGGACACGGCGAGCACCTCGGCGGCGGGGCTGTGGACCAGTTCGCCGAGCGTGTAGACGAGGACCACCGCGACGAGGGCGCCGGCCAGGACCGGGCCCGAGCCGGGCCGCAGGGTGCCGAGCACGATCTGGGCGGCGAAGGCGGTCGCGAACAGGCCGCCGCCCAGCGCCGCGGCCCGGGTGCGCCGGGCCCCGGTCCGCCGGACCCGGGCACCGACGAACACGCCGGCCGCGGCGCACAGCGCGGTGTTGACGGTGAACGCGGCTCCGGTGAGCGCGACCGGACCGTGCAGCCACTCCACGGCGAACAGCGGGAAGAGGACGGAGAGGGCCGAGTAGCTGAGGGCGTTCAGGAAGTTGGCGCCGGTGAGGACCAGGAAGGGCCGGTCGGCGAGCACGAGCCGGTACCCGGCGCCGGCGCGGCGCGCGGCCGGGGTGCCGGGCGCGGCGGGCAGCGGCCTCAGCGGGCGCAGCAGCAGCGCGGCGAGCGCGAAGGACACGGAGTTGCCCCAGGCCGCGTAGGCGTACCCGGCGCTGCCCGCGAGGGCGATCACCAGGGTGGCCAGCAGTGCGCCCGCCCCGTTGCCGGCGTTCTGCAGCGCGCGCGTCGACGCCTGGAGCCGGTCCCGTCCGGCGCCGCGGGCCACCTCGCCGATCAGGGCCTGCTGGGCGGCCGGGAAGGCCCGGTCGGCGGCCGCGGTGACCAGCGCGACGGCGGCGAAGGCGGGGAGGGCGTGGGCGAGCGGGTAGAGGGCGAAGCCCAGCACCCGGACGCCGTAGAGCAGGTACTGCACGCGCTTGGCACCGTACCGGTCGACCATCGCACCGGCCAGCGGCAGCGCGGCGATGCCCGCGAGGCCGGTGGCGGTCAGCACGGCGCCGACCGCCGCGAAGGACAGGCCGGTGACGCTGTGGAAGAAGACCAGCGTGAACGGGACGTACATGCCCGTGCCCACGCCGTTGACCGCGGCGGCCACGGGCAGGGCCCACTCCCCCGCCACCCGCTCGCCCCGTGCCCCGTGCCACTTCACCGTCGACTCCCCTCTCGAATGACTTGATGGCAAGTAGCTTAGCCCTAAGCTACTTTTCGTCAAGCTACTTTCTTGCGGTCGACCTTCGAAGAGGGCGATACTCGGCCCATGAGTGAAGGCCGCCATCAGGGCAGGCAGGGCACGGATCCCGTCGACGCGATCATCGACCAGTGGGCGGCCGTCCGGCCCGACCTGGACACCAGGGCCATGGAGGTGTTCGGGCGGATCTACCGCCTCGCCCGCGCCATGGGCGACCGCATGGAGAAGGCCTACGCGCCCTACGGCATCTCGCGCGGCGAGTTCGACGTGCTGGCGACCCTGCGCCGGGCCGGCGAACCGTTCACCCTCTCCCCGCGCCGGCTCGCGGAGACACTGATGCTCACCACCGGTGGCATGACGGGCCGCCTCGACAAGCTGGAACGGGCCGGGCTGCTGCGCCGCTCCCCCGATCCGCACGACCGGCGCGGCCTCCAGGTCACCCTGACCGAGCAGGGGCTCGACGCGGTCGACCGGGCGGTCGGCGCGGGTCTGGCCGTGCAGAGCGCGGCGCTGGCGTCACTGGACGGCGAACAGGCCGACCTGCTGGCCGGCCTGCTGCGCGAACTGCTCGCGGGAACCCGGGCGGAGGCGGACTAGACAGCGCGGACGCCGGAGCGCGCGGAACCGCCGGAAACGCGCCGAGGGCGCCGTTCCCACCCCGTGTGAGCGGTGGGAACGGCGCCCTCGGCGAAGATCAGCGGCGGATCAGGCCTTGGCCCGTGCCTTCGCGGGCTTGGTCACGCGGGTCTTGGACTTGTCCAGGACCATCACCAGACCCGTGATGATCGCGAACAGCGCCAGGGGGCACAGCACGTACAGGCCCAGCGTCTGCGCGACGCTCAGGCCGGCGCCGGGGTCGTCGCCGTCGTCGCGGGTCAGCGCGAGCGCGGGGGACGACATGAGCAGCATCATCAGCGTCGTACCGGCAGCCAGGGCGCCGGCGCGCAGGGCGTTCTTCTTGTCCACGTTCTCAAGTTAGCGAACGCCCCGGACGGCTGCGCGCCCGGGGTGCCCTACAAGGCCCCGGCCCCCTCCCCGGCCCGGCAGACCTCCAGCAGCGCGCGCAGCCGCGGCGAGGCCGTCAGCTCCTCCAGCGTGAGCGGACGGCCGTCGGGGCCGGCCACGGGCAGCCGCCAGTTCGGGTACTGGTCCCAGGTGCCGGGCAGGTTCTGCGGCCGCCGGTCGCCGACGCCGTCCGGGAGCCAGACGCCGATCAGCCGGGCCGGGGTGCGCAGCAGGAAACGGTGGACGCCCTCGATCTCCGCCTGCTCGTCGGAGCCCGGGGGCCCGGCCGCCGGACTGTCCAGCAGCCCGAGGCTGCCCAGCAGCGCCAGCCACTCCGCCGCGTCCGCGGTCGCCTCCGCGCGCTCCTCGGCGGCCGGGCGGGTCAGCAGACCGAGGCGGTCGCGCAGCTCGACGTGGTCGCCGGTGAGCCGGGCCGCGGTCGGCGGCAGGTCGTGGGTGGTGGCGGTGGCCAGGCAGTCGGCGCGCCAGCGCTCCGGCGGCAGCGGACGGCCGTCGCCCTCCCAGTCCCGCTCGAACCAGAGCACGGAGGTGCCGAGCACCCCGCGCCGCTGGAGCGTCTCGCGGACCCCGGGCTCCACGGTGCCCAGGTCCTCGCCGATCACCACCGCCCCGGCGCGGGAGGCCTCCAGGGCGAGCACGGCCAGCATGGCCTCGGCGTCGTAGCGGACGTAGGTGCCCTCGGTGGGCGGGCTGCCCTGGGGCACCCACCAGAGCCGGAACAGGCCCATCACGTGGTCGATGCGCAGGGCGCCGGCGTAGCGGAAGAGGGCGCGCAGGAGCCGGCGGAAGGGGGCGTACCCGGAGGCGGCGAGGCGGTCGGGGCGCCAGGGCGGCAGCCCCCAGTCCTGGCCGCGCGCGTTGAACGCGTCGGGCGGGGCGCCGACGGACATCCCGGCGGCGAAGTGGTCCCCCTGCGCCCAGGCGTCGGCGCCCGCCGGGTGCACCCCGACGGCGAGGTCGTGCACGATCCCGACGGGCATGCCGGCCTCGCGGGCGGTGCGCTGGGCGGCGCGGAGCTGGCCGTCGGTGAGCCAGGCGAGGCGGGAGTGGAAGTCGACGCGTGCGGCCAGCTCGGCCCGGGCCCGCGCGGTCGCGGCGGAGCGGGGGTCGCGCAGCGGCTCGGGCCACCGGTGCCAGTCGTGGCCGTACGTCTCGGCGAGGGCGTACCAGGTGGCGTGGTCCTCCAGCGCCTGTCCCTCCTCGGCGCGGAAGGCGTCGTAGGCGGCCTGCCGCCCCGGTCCGAGCGGGACCTGCAGGACCAGCTCGAGGGCCTGCCGTTTCAGCTCCCACACCGCGTCCCGGTCGATGAGGTCGCCCTTGTCGAGGACGGCGGCGCGCAGCCGTGCGGCGCGCTCCAGCAGTTCCTGGAGCCGGGCGCGGTCCGCGGGATCGTCGAGGTGGGCGAACTCGGGGATCGCCTCGATCCGCAGGTGCACGGGATCGGGGAAGCGGCGCGAGGACGGCCGGTACGGGGACGGGTCGGTCGGGGCTCCGGGCACGGCCGCGTGCAGCGGGTTGACCTGCACGAAGCCGGCGCCCGCGGTGCGTCCGGCCCAGCCGGCCAGCTCGGCCAGGTCACCGAGGTCGCCCATGCCCCAGGAGCGCCGCGACAGCAGCGAGTAGAGCTGGACGAGGAGGCCGTAGGAACGGCCGGCGAGAGCGGGCAGCCGGTCCGGCGCGACGACGAGATGGGCCTGGCCGGTGCGGCCGTCCGGGGCGGTGGCGGTCACCCGGTGCACGCCGAGCGGCAGGCCCTCGGCGCCGTCCCGCGCCTCGCCCTGCTCGGTCTCGACGGCCAGCCGGGTGCCGGGGGGCAGCGCGGTGAGAGCGGCCGGTGCGCCCGGGTCACCGGCCCAGTGCACGACCGTCGGCGGCAGCAGCCGCTCGCGCAGCTCGCGCTCCCGCACGGCGAGCGCGGAACGGACGGCGTCCGGGGTGCCCGCGTCGACGCCGAGGGCGGCCAGGGCGGCGACCACGGCGGAGGCGGGGACCACGACCGTGTGGTCCGGGGCGGGGCGGTAGGAGGTGGCGACGCCGTGCAGCCCGGCGAGCCGGGCCAGCGGTCCGTCCTCCCGCGGCTCGTCCTCGTGCGGTTGGTGCGCGTGCGGCTCGTCCTCGTGCGCCGCGGTCATCTACAGCACCGCGTCGAACGAGTCGGGTACCGGGTCGGACTCGCTGGTCAGCGGGGCCGCGTCGGCGAGCGGCGGCTCGCTGGTCAGCGGCTCGGCGTCGGGCAGCGGCGGCTCGCTGGTCAGGGGCGCCTCCCCGCACGCGGCCTCCGCGCTGAAGACGCACGCCTGTACGTCGGTGGTCTCGGCGGACGGGTCCGCCACGGGTTTCCACTGGGCCGGGATCGTGAGACGAGCCGGTGCGGCCACGGGGGCCTCCTTGTCGCTGGGTCGATTGCTGCGGCTTGCGGTGGTTACGGCAGGCCTACCCAGAGACGGCGGCGGCACTCACCACGACCGGTGGGGCAGGGGTGCGCGCCCGGTGGTGATCCGGTACCGGCCGGGCCGTCGATAGAGGGGGTGTGAGACTGTTCCGCCCCGTGGGGGGCCAGCGGGAGAAGGACGGCGCCGGTGGCGACGCGGCACTGCTGCGGGCCGTCGCCGCGGGAGACGCGGCGGCGATGGCCGAGCTGTACGACCGGCACGCGGGATGGCTGCACGCGCGGCTGACCCGGCGCTGCGCCGATCCCGAGGTGGTCCGGGAGGTGCTGCAGGACACCTTCGTCACGGTGTGGCGGTCGGCGGCCGGGCACCGCGGGCAGGAGACCGGCGGCTGGCTGTGGACCATCGCGGCGCGGCGGCTGGTCGACGCCCGGCGGGCGCAGGAGCGGGCCGCCCGGCTGGCGGGCCCGCCGCTGGAACCGGAGCCGCACGGCCGGTACGCGGCCACGGCGTCCGCCGAGGACAGGGTGCTGGCCGGTCTGGAGTACGGCGACGTCGGCGCCGCCCTGGACCGGATCTCCCCGGAGCTGCGCGCGGTGCTGCGCGCGACCGTCGTGGACGGGCTGAGCACCCGGGAGGCGGCGCGGCTGCTGGGCATACCCGAGGGCACGGTCAAGTCCCGTGCCCGGCGGGCCCGCGCCGAGCTGCGCACGGCCCTCGGCCACCTGCACCCGTCCCCGCTGGGAGGCACGGCATGACCCGCGGCAACGCCTCTGTGTGGCACGCCTGCGACGACCTCGTCGCCCGCTACGCGGACGGCTCCCTGCCGGAGCCGGACGCCTGGTCGCTGGAGAAGCATCTGGAAGGCTGCACGCAGTGCGCCGTCCGGGTGTCGCGGGCGGTGCGCGGCACGGCGCCCGGCGCGCTGCTGGCCGAGGTGCGGGAGGCCGTGCTGGCGGCCGCCCCGCCGGCGGCGCTGCCGCTCGTAGCGGCGCCCGCGCCGGTCCCGGGCCCGCCCCGCGCCGCCCGTCTGCTGTGGGCCGCCGGGCCCGCGGTGCGCGGGGCGTGGCTGCCCGCGGTGCTGCTGGTGGCCCTGGGTGCGATGGCCCTGGGATTCGGCGGCGGGTTCCACGGGGCGCGGGCGCTGCTGCTGGCGATCGCCCCGGTCGTGCCGGTCGCCGGGGTCGCGCTGTCCTACGGGCCGCACGCCGACCCGCTGTACGAGGTGGTCGCGGCCACCCCGGCGGGCGGGCTGCGGCTCGCGCTGACCCGGACGGCCGTGGTGCTCGCGGTGTGCCTGCCGCTGCTGACCCTCACCGGTCTGCTGCTGCCCGCCTCGGGTGCCCCGGCCGCCGCGGCGTGGCTGCTGCCGGGGCTGGCGCTGTCCCTGGCCACGCTGGCCCTGGCCTCCTTCACCGGCTGCCGGACGGCCGCCGGTGTGACGGCGGGGGGCTGGCTGTGCGCGGTGCTCGCGCCGGTGCCGGCCGCGCCGGGCGGCGAGGCCACGCGGCGGCTGGCCGAGCAGCTCTCCCGCTGCCTGGACGGCGCGGGGGCGCAGGGCGCGTGGGCGGCGGCGGCCGTGCTCAGCGCGGCGCTGCTCGCGGCCCGCCGCCCGGCCTACGACCGCCTCCCGCGCCGCTAGGCCGTGTCCGGCCCCTCCGGCGCTTCCTCCGATCTCCGGTTCCTCGATCCTCCGGTTCTTCGATCCTCCGATCCGCCGGTGACCGCGGCCGTCCGTGGCCGTCCCGGCATCCTCTGGGAGACCCCTGTGAGTTCCGTACGCGTGACCGGCCTGCGGGTCCGGCATCGCAAGACCGTCGCGCTGGACGGCGTCGACCTCGACCTCGGCACCGGGGTGCACGGCCTGCTCGGGCCGAACGGTGCCGGGAAGACCTCGCTGATCCGGGTGCTGGCCACCGTGGCGCAGCCGTCCGGCGGCCGGGTGGAGATCCTCGGCCGGGACACCGCAGAACAGCGGGGGCGGACCGAGGTCCGGCGCCGGCTGGGCTACCTGCCCCAAGAGTTCGGCCACTACCCGGGCTTCACCGTGCGGGAGTTCGTGGCGTACGTGGCCTGGCTGAAGGAGGTGCCCGCCGCGCGCGTGCCGGACGCCGTGGCGGACGTCGTCGCCCGGGTCGGCCTCGCGGACCGCATCGACGCGCGGATCCGCACCCTGTCCGGGGGCATGGTCCGCCGGGTCGGCATCGCGCAGGCCCTGGTGAACGAACCGGGGGTGCTGCTGCTGGACGAGCCGACCGCCGGTCTGGACCCCGAGCAACGCGTGGAGTTCCGCGAGCTGCTGCGCGAACTGGGCACCTCGGCCACGGTGCTGGTCTCCACCCACCTGGTGGAGGACGTGGCCGCCGCCTGTACGGAGGTCACCCTGCTGGACGCGGGACGGATCGCCTACCGGGGCACCCCGCGGTCGCTCTCGGAGCTGGGCGAGGTCTCGGACGGGCCCGGCGACCACCCGATCGAGCGCGGCTACACGGCCGCGCTGCGGGCCCACCGGGCACCGGGTGCGCGGGAGTCGGTGCGATGACTGCCGTGACCGTACCGAGGACGCCCGTGCGGGCGCCCCATCCGTTGCGCGCGGAGGCCGTGCGCGGCTTCGCGCCCTTCGCCGGGGCCGCCGTGGTGCTCACGCTCGCGGTGCTGCTGACCGGCACCTCGGCGCACTGGCAGGGCGGCTGGGCGGAGACCGCCGCCCAGCTGCACAACAGCGTACTGATCTCCGTTCCGCTGGCCGCGGCGGCGGGCTGCTGGCAGGGCGGCCGGGAGCGGCGGCGCCGTACCGAGGAGCTGTGGGGGACGGTCGTCCGCACCCCGCTGGCCCGGTTCCTGGCCTCGGCGCTGCCGGTCGCGCTCTGGACGGCGGCCGGCCACCTGGTCGCGGCGGGGCTCGCGATGCTCGCCACCTGGCCCTACGCGCAGGGCGACCGGCCCCGGCTCGGCCCGCTGCCCGGGGACGCCGTGGCGGTGGCCGCGGCCGCGCTGCTCGGGCACGTGGTGGGCCGGGCCGTGCCGACCCGGCTGGCCGCGCCGCTGCTGGGGATCGCCGGGTACGTGGGGCTCGGTGTGCTCACGTCGGCGGGCCCGGGGCTCGCCCGTCACCTCGACCCGGCCACCCCGGTCATGGACACCGACGTCCCGGTGTGGTGGCAGCCGCTCGCGATGGCCGGGTGGACGGCCGGCCTGGCGCTCGCCGCCACGCTCGGGTACGCCGCGCGGCGGCGGGCCACGGCCCTGCTGCCGCTGGCGGCCGCCGTGGCCGCGGCCACGGTGCTGGGGCAGACCGGGGAGGGCCTGTGGCACGAGGACCCGCTCGTGCGCCGGCACGTCTGTGACACCTCGGTCACGCCGGCGGTCTGCGTCGACGCCCGGTTCGCGGGGATGCTCCCGCAGATCACCGACGCCCTGTCCGGCATCACGGGCCGGCTGAAGGGGGTCCGCAACCTGCCGACGCGGTGGGAGAACGGGAACCACGAGTCGCGTGACCCCGAGGCTCGGCTGCCCATGCTGACGCCCCTGGGCTGGTCGGTCGTGCGGGGACGGCTGACCGATCCGCGGCAGTACGCCTGGGAGGCGGCCGCGGCGCTGGAACGGCGCCCCGAGTGCCTCCACCCGACACGGCGGATGGTCCTCGCCGACGACGCGGTGGAGACCTACCTGGCGCCCAGCCCGCTGCAGGACGGCCTGGACGCGTGGGACACGGAGGGCAGCGCGGAGCAGCGCGCGGAGCAGCGCGCCCGCCGGGAAGCGCGGGCCCGGCTGCGCGCGATGGGCGGGGCGGAGCGCCGGGCCTGGCTGTCGGCGTACTTCGCGACGGCGGGCACCTGTGACGTGAAGGGGGTGCCGGCCCTGTGACCGGATTCCTGCTCTACGCCCGTTCCCGCGCCGTCCCGCTCGCGGTGTGCGCGCTGGCCGCCACCACCGCCTTCGCGGTCTGGGCCGCGCGCGGCCTGGACGCCTACCTGGACCCCGGGCGCCGGGTGCCCGTCGTCGCGCTGGCCCCGCTGCTGGCGGCCGCGGTGATCGGCACGAGTCTGCACACGGCCTCGGACGAGCTGGACCGGACGGCGGTACGGCCCTGGTGGCCGCGCCGGCTGGCGCAGCTCGGGGCGCTGACGGCCCTGGCGGCGACGCTGCTGCCGCTGGCGGTGCTGGGGCACGCGGAGACGTTCGGGGCGCCCGCCATGATCCGCAACGCGCTCGGCTGCACGGGTGTCACGGCGGCTTCGGCCGTCCTGCTCGGCGCACGGCTGAGCTGGCTGCCCGCCTTCGGCTACGTGAGCGCGGTGTACCTGGCGTCGGTGGGGACGCGCGGGCGCGCGGTGACGGTGTGGGCCTGGCCGATGCAGCCGGGCGCGCAGCCGGGCGCCTGGGCGGCGGCCCTCGCCGCCTTCGTGCTGGGCGCCGCCGCGTACGCGGGGCGCGGGGCGCGCGCCGACGGGCCCCGCGGCTGACCGGTGCCGTTCGGCCACGGGGTGCGCGAAGGCCCGGATCGTCAGGCGGAAATGCCGTCGATCCGGGCCATGGCGTCGTCCGCGCCGTACGGCTGCAGATAGGGCAGCCAGCGCGGGTCCCTATGGCCGGTCCCGATGATGCGCCAGGCGAGGCCGGTGGGCGGAGCGGGTTTGTGGCGCAGCCGCCAGCCCAGTTCGACGAGGTGGCGGTCGGCCTTGACGTGGTTGCAGCGGCGGCAGGATGCCACCACGTTGTCCCAGACGTGCTTGCCCCCGCGGCTGCGCGGGATGACATGGTCGACGCTGGTTGCGACGCCACCGCAGTACATGCACCGGCCCCCGTCCCGGGCGAAGAGCGCGCGGCGGGTGAGAGGAACGGGCCCGCGGTAGGGAACCCGGACGAAACGCTTGAGCCGGACCACGCTGGGTGCGGGGACTGTGACGGTCGCGCTGTGCATAAAGGCGCCGGATTCCTCGAGGGAGACGGCCTTGTTCTCCAGGACGAGGACGAGCGCGCGGCGGAGCGGTACGACGCCGAGCGGCTCGTACGACGCGTTGAGGACCAGGACATGCGGCACGGGTGCCTCCTTGGGCGTCGGCGGCGCGTGGCTCGCGCCGGGACGATCTGCAGTCAGTCTCCCCTCATGCCTGGTGAACGCGCCACCATGTCCCGGTAACGGGCTGGGAGTGTTTTCGACCACACCTGAGGGATCCCCAGGATCATGGCCTGTTCAAGCCGGGGTGAGACCGGTCTCTCCTCCCGGAACGGCGCGGAGCACCCACGATGCCCCGTTAGTGTGTTGGTTCTGTCCGTCCGGTGACCTTTTCGTGATCGCGAAAGCCTTGACCGCCCCGCCTTGACCGCCCTGCCGGACGGACCCCGCAGCACCATGGAGGTACCTGCCGTGTCCTTGCCCGTCGTCCAGCTGGCCGCCGGCGCGTCACCGTCCCCCTCCCCCTCCCCCTCCGGTTCGACCGCACCGGCCGTCCCCTCGCTCCAGGACGCCCAGGAGAGCGCGACGAACGCGGCGAGCTGGGTGGAGCAGAACTGGTCGACCTGGCTCGCGATGGGTCTGCAGATCCTGCTGGTCGTGGTCGTGGCCGTCACGCTCAGAGCGGTGGTCCGGCGGGCGATCACCCAGCTCATCGAGCGGATGACCCGGTCGGCCCAGACGGCGGAGGGCAGCGCGCTGGGCGGGCTGCTGGTCAACGTCGAGCGGCGCCGGCAGCGGGCGGCCGCGATCGGCTCGGTGCTGCGCTCGGTGGCCAGTTTCCTGATCCTGGGTACGGCAGCGCTGATGGTGTTGTCCACGTTCAAGATCAACCTGGCGCCGCTGCTGGCCTCGGCGGGTGTGGCCGGTGTGGCGATCGGTTTCGGCGCCCGGAACCTGGTGACGGACTTCCTCTCCGGTGTGTTCATGATCCTGGAGGACCAGTACGGCGTCGGTGACGTGATCGACGCGGGCGTGGCCTCCGGCGAGGTGATAGAGGTCGGACTGCGGGTGACCAAGCTGCGCGGCGCCGACGGCGAGATCTGGTACGTCCGCAACGGCGAGGTCAAGCGGATCGGCAACCTCTCCCAGGGCTGGGCGACGGCCGGGGTCGACGTGACCGTGAGGGCGGGCGAGGACCTGGACCGGGTCAAGGCCACGCTGGACGAGGTCGCCGAGAAGATGACCAAGGAAGAGCCCTGGAACGAGCTGCTGTGGGGCCCGGTCGAGGTGCTCGGCCTGGACTCCGTGCTGATCGACTCCATGGTGGTCCGGGTCACGGCCAGGACCATGCCGGGCAAGTCGGTGACCGTGGAGCGCGAACTGCGCTGGCGCATCAAGCGGGCGTTCGACGCGGTGAGCATCCGCATCGTGGGCGGGGCGACGGCCCTGGAGGACGTCGAGGACACCCCGGACCCGATGGCGGCGGTGGCGGCGCCGTCGGCGTACTCCAACGCGGACTCCCCGCAGGCGGCGGCCGCGTCGCCGATCGCGGTGCAGCGTTCGACACCACCCGCCAAGTAGGCCCGGGCCCGGCGCGCCCGCCCGGGCCCACGCCCCGGCCCACGCCCCCGAGGTAACGACTCTGTTGCCTCGGGGGCGTTGTCTATTGACGCCCTCTTCGTCCTGGGCTTACGTTCCTCCCACGCCAATAGGAAAGTTTCCTAACAGTGATCTTCCCGGTGGCCGGTGATCAAGGCTGGACGGCATGGCCGGGTCACTGAAAAGCTGGGCGGCTGGAAAGGCAGGTGTCGAGACGCATGGCAGGAACCGCCGGTACGCCGGGCACCCCGCGCGTCCTGCGCGCCATGAACGACCGCGCCGCCCTCGACCTCCTGCTGGAGCACGGGCCGCTGTCGCGCACCCGGATCGGCAAGCTCACCGGCCTGTCCAAGCCGACCGCCTCCCAGCTGCTCGCCCGTCTGGAGGCGGCGGGACTGGTCCGGGTCACCGGCACCAGCGAGGGCCGGCCGGGGCCCAACGCGCAGCTCTACGCGGTCAACCCGGCCGCCGCGTACGCCGCGGGGCTGGACGTCACCCCGCACCGCATCCGCGCCGCCGTCGCCGACGTCACCGGCCGCACCGTCGGCGAGTTCGAACTGCCCACCCCCGGCCGCCGCCCGGCGCACCCGGTCGTCCGGCAGGTCACCGACGCCCTCGACGGCGCCGTGAAGGCCGCCGGGCTCGCCCGGGACGACGTGCACCGCCTGGTCATCGGCACCCCCGGCGCCTTCGACCCGGGCACCGGGCGACTGCGCTACGCCTCCCACCTGCCCGGCTGGCACTCCCCCGCGCTGCTCGACGAACTCGCCGCCGCGCTGCCGATGCCGGTCGAGTACGAGAACGACGTCAACCTGGTCGCCGTCGCCGAACAGCGGCTCGGCGCGGCCCGCGGCCACGCGGACTTCGTGCTGCTGTGGAACCAGGAGGGCATGGGCGCCGCCCTGGTCCTCGGCGGCCGGCTGCACCGCGGCTGGACCGGCGGCGCCGGCGAGGTCGGCTTCCTGCCGGTGCCCGGCACCCCCCTGGTGCGCCAGGTGACCAAGGCCAACAGCGGCGGCTACCAGGAGCTGGCCGGCTCCCAGGCCGTACCGAAGCTGGCCCGCGAACTGGGCATCGAGGACGTGCCGCCGGGGCCGTACACCGAGGCGGCCGCGGAACTGCTGGCCCGGGCCGCCGACCACGCGGGCGGCCCGCACCGGGAGCTGCTGCGGACCTACGCGACCCGGCTGGCCACCGGTCTCGCCTCGCTCGTCTCGGTCCTCGACCCCGAACTCGTCGTCCTCAGCGGCTCCGCCCTGACGTCCGGCGGCGAGGTGCTGCGCGCCCTCGTCCAGGCCGAACTGGAGGAGCTGGCCGCGGCCCGGCCACGGCTGGTCGTCGGCGACGTCCACGAACACCCCGTACTGCGCGGCGCGCTGGAGTCCGCGCTCGCCGCCACCCGCGACGAGGTCTTCGACACCTCGCGCTGAGCGCACCCGCCTTCCCCCGGCTTTCCCTGGCTTCCCCCGGCTTCTTCTCCTGTTTTTCCCGACCCCGTCCCTGGGAGACCTCGTCATGCCCACAGCCATACCCCGAGTGGCCCGAAAAGCGGCTTTCGCCCTGACCGCCTCCGCCGTGCTGCTCACCGCCGCGTGCACCGGCCAGTCGGACGCCGGTGCCACGGACGACCCGTCGAAGGAGACGACGATCAACTTCTGGCACGCCTGGAGCGCGCCGAACGAGGTGAAGGCGGTGAAGTCCCTAGTCGCCGGCTTCGAGAAGACGCACCCCAACATCCATGTGAACGTCGTCGGCAACATGACCGACGACAAGATCAACCAGGCGCTGCGCGGCGGCGGCGACCGGGCCCCCGACGTCATCTCGTCCTTCACCACCAACAACGTGGGCAAGTTCTGCTCGTCGGGCGCGCTCATCGACCTCGGCCCCTTCTTCAAGAAGGCGGGCATCGACCCGGAGACGACCTTCCCGAAGGCGATGAACGAGTACACCCGGTTCGACGGCAACCGCTGTACCGTGCCGCTGCTCGGTGACGCCTACGGCCTCTACTACAACAAGACGGCGTTCGAGAAGGCCGGCATCACGCACCCGCCGAAGACCTGGTCCGAGTTCGAGGCCGACGCCAAGAAGCTGACGATCCCCCGGGGCGGCACCTACAAGCAGCTCGGCTTCATGCCGGACTACCACGGCTGGGAGTCGACCACCGAGCACTACTTCGCGCAGTTCTCACCCACGTACTTCGGCAAGGACGGCAAGTCCGCCCTGGCCACGGACCCGGCCTTCGAGAAGGGCTTCACGCTGCAGAAGAAGCTCGTGGACGAACTCGGCGGATTCCAGAAGCTGGAGCGGTTCCGGGCCACGCTGGGCGACGAGTGGGGGCCCAAGCACCCCTTCCACACCGGCCAGGTCGCCATGCAGCTCGACGGCGAGTGGCGGCTCGGGATGGCCGAGGAGGCCAAGCCGAAGTTCGAGATCGGCGTCGCCCCGCTGCCCGTCCCCGACGACCAGGCCGACCGGTACGGCAAGGGCTACATCACCGGCACCGTCGCCGGCATCGCCGCCACCAGCCACAAGCAGAACGCCGCCTGGGAGCTGGTGAAGTACATGACCACGGACACCGACGCGGTGGTCGGCTTCGCCAACGACATCCACAACGTGCCCTCGACGCTGGCGGCGCTGAAGTCACCGAAGCTGAAGTACGACCCGCGGTTCAAGACCTTCCTGGACATCGCCGCCGACCCGGACTCCACCACCACGCCCGCCTCGATCAACGGCGGTGTGTACCTGGTGACGATCCAGCAGTTCGGCTACGACTACGAGAGCGGCAAGGTCACCGATCTGAAGGCCGGGCTGAGGAAGACGGCCGCGCAGATCGACACGGACATCGCGCAGGCGAAGTAGCCATGACCACGCTCACCCTCGCCTCGAAGCGCCGCCGGTCGGCGCTGCGCACGGCCGCCTTCATGTCGCCCTGGCTGATCGGCTTCGCGGTCTTCTTCGCGTACCCGCTGATCTCCACGGTCTACTTCTCGTTCATGCACTACGACGGCTTCCGGCCGCCGACGTGGAGCGGCACCAAGAACTGGACGTACGTCTTCGAGCACTACCCGCTGTTCTGGCCCGCGCTGCGCAACACCCTGTGGCTGGTGCTGGTCATGGTCACCCTCCGGGTCGTCTTCGGGCTCGGCGTGGGACTGCTCATCACCAAGATCAAGACCGGTGCCGGGGTCTTCCGCACCCTGTTCTACCTGCCCTACCTCGCCCCGCCGGTGGCGGCCACCATGGCCTTCGCCTTCCTGCTCAACCCCGGCACCGGCCCGGTCGACTCGATCCTGGAGAAGGCGGGCGTCCCGGCACCGGGCTGGTTCAACGACCCCGCCTGGTCCAAGCCGGCCCTGACCCTGCTCGCCCTGTGGGGCATCGGCGACCTCATGGTCATTTTCATGGCCGCGCTGCTCGACGTACCGGCGGAGCAGTACGAGGCGGCCGAGCTGGACGGGGCGTCGGCGTGGCAGCGGTTCCGCTACGTCACCCTGCCGAACATCTCCCCGATCGTGATGTTCGCGGTGGTCACCGGCGTGATCCAGACGATGCAGTACTACACACAGCCGCTGGTCGCCGGGAAGGTCGCCTCGGGCGTGATCCAGGGCGCCGGCACCCAGTTCGAACCGGGCTACCCGGACAAGTCCACGCTCACCCTCCCCCAGCTCGTCTACAACCTCGGCTTCCAGCGCTTCGACTACGGCTCCGCCTGTGTGGTGGCGCTGGTGCTGTTCGCCCTGTCCATGGCGTTCACGGCCCTGCTCATGCGGCGCCGTGGCGGCCTCGTCCAGGCAGGTGACTGACCATGACCCAGGTACTCGACACACCGGTGAAGGCCGCGCGGCGGATGCCCGAGGCCGAGCGGACCGCCCGGCGCAGGACGCTCCTGGAGTGGATCGCGGTCCACTCGCTCGGCGTCGCCGCCGCGCTGTTCTTCACCCTGCCCTTCGTCTTCGTGTTCCTGACCTCGCTGATGAGCGACTCCCAGGCGCTCAGCCGGGACCTCGTCCCGCACACCTGGGAGTGGGCCAACTACCGCAAGGTCTTCGACACCCCGGGCTTCCTGACCTGGTGGCGCAACACCCTGGTCTACGCCGGCCTGGGCACCGTACTGACCGTGGTCTCCTCGCTCCCGGTCGCCTACGCGCTGGCCAAGTTCCGCTTCCGCGGCCGCAGTCTGTCCCTGATGCTGGTCATCTCGATGATGATGCTGCCCCCGCAGGTGGTCATCATCCCGATGTACCTGTTCTGGGCGAAGCAGCTGGACCTGTCGGGCACGCTGTGGCCGCTGATCGTGCCGATGGCCTTCGGGGACGCGTTCTCCATCTTCCTGCTGCGCCAGTTCCTGATGACGATCCCGAACGAGTACGTGGACGCGGCCAAGGTGGACGGCTGCGGGGACCTGCGCACCCTGCTGCGGATCGTCGTGCCCATGGCCCGCCCGGGCATCGCCGCCGTGGCCCTGTTCCAGTTCTTCTACGCCTGGAACGACTACTTCGGCCCCCAGATCTACGCCTCGGAGAATCCTGGCGCCTGGACGCTCTCCTACGGCCTGGAGTCCTTCAAGGGGGCGCACCACACCGACTGGAACCTGACCATGGCCGCGACCGTGCTGGTCATGGCCCCCGTGATCCTCGTGTTCTTCTTCGCCCAGAAGGCGTTCGTCGAAGGCGTCACTCTCACCGGAGTGAAGGGTTGATCCGCATATGAAACTCACCGTGGTCGGCGGAGGCTCGACCTACACCCCCGAACTCATCGACGGCTTCGCGCGTCTGAGGGACACCCTGCCCGTCGAGGAACTGGTCCTCGTGGACCCGGCGGCCGAACGCCTGGCGCTGGTGGGCGGCCTGGCCCGCCGCATCCTCGCCCGGCAGGGCCACCCGGGCCGCGTCGTCACCACCTCCGACCTGGACGCCGGCGTCGAGGGCGCCGACGCGGTGCTGCTCCAGCTCCGGGTCGGCGGCCAGGCGGCCCGCGAGCAGGACGAGACCTGGCCGCTGGAGTGCGGCTGCATCGGCCAGGAGACCACCGGCGCGGGCGGCCTCGCCAAGGCGCTGCGCACGGTCCCGGTCGTCCTCGACATCGCCGAGCGGGTCCGCCGGGCGAACCCGCGCGCCTGGATCATCGACTTCACCAACCCGGTCGGCATCGTCACCCGCGCGCTGCTGCAGGCCGGTCACCGGGCGGTCGGGCTGTGCAACGTGGCGATCGGGCTCCAGCGCAAGTTCGCGGCGCTGCTGGGCACCGACCCCCGGGAGGTGCACCTGGACCACGTGGGCCTGAACCACCTCACCTGGGAGACAGGTGTGCGGCTCGGCGGCCCCGAGGGCGCGAACGTCCTGCCCAAGCTGCTGGCCGGACACGGCGACGCCATCGCCGACGACCTGCGCCTGCCCCGCCCGCTGCTGGACCGCCTGGGCGTGGTCCCGTCGTACTACCTGCGCTACTACTACGCGCACGACGAGGTGGTGCGGGAACTGGGCACCAAGCCCTCCCGCGCGGCGGAGGTCGCGGCCATGGAGCGGGAGCTGCTGACGATGTACGGCGACCCGTCCCTGGACGAGAAGCCGGCCCTGCTGGCCAGGCGGGGCGGGGCCTTCTACTCGGAGGCCGCGGTGGACCTGGCGGCGTCCCTGCTGGGCGGCGGAGGCAGCCCGTACCAGGTGGTGAACACGCTCAACAAGGGCACCCTGCCCTTCCTGCCGGACGACGCGGTGATCGAGGTGCAGGCCGCGGTGGGCCCGACGGGGGCCGCGCCGCTGCCGGTGCCCGACCTGGACCCGCTGTACGCGGGGCTGGTGGCGAACGTGACGGCGTACGAGGAGCTGGCTCTCGAGGCGGCCCTGCGGGGCGGCCGTGACCGGGTCTTCCGCGCGCTGCTGAGCCACCCCCTCATCGGCCAGTACGCGTACGCCGACGCTCTCACCGACCGACTGATCGCGCACAACCGGGAGCACCTCGCGTGGGCCTGACCGCAACCGACACCGCGAGCGTCCTCGCCATCGACGCGGGCAACAGCAAGACCGACGTGGCCGTGGTGACCGCCGCCGGGGAGGTGCTGGCCACGGCACGCGGCGGCGGGTTCCGCCCGCCCGCGGTGGGCGTGGGCCCGGCGATGGACGCCCTGGCCGAGCCGGTCGGGCGGGCGCTCGCGGACGCCGGCCTGCCCGCGGTCTCGCACGTCTCCGCCTGCCTCGCCAACGCCGATCTGCCGGTGGAGGAGGAGCAGTTGGCCACCGCGCTGCACGCGCGCGCGTGGGGCGGCTCGGTGGAGGTCCGCAACGACACCTTCGCGATCCTGCGGGCCGGGGTTGCCGAGCCCCGTGGCGTGGCCGTGGTGTGCGGCGCGGGCATCAACTGCGTGGGCATGCGCCCCGACGGCCGCACCGCCCGGTTCCCGGCCATCGGCCGCATCTCCGGCGACTGGGGCGGCGGCTGGGGCCTGGCCGAGGAGGCGCTGTGGCACGCGGCCCGGGCGGAGGACGGCCGGGGCGGGCCGACGGCGCTGGCCGGGACGCTGCCGGCGCACTTCGGGCTGCCGTCCATGTACGCGCTGATCGAGGCCCTGCATCTGGGGCACGTCGAGCACGACCGCAGGCACGAGCTGACGCCCGTGCTCTTCGCGACGGCCGCCGCGGGCGACCCGGTGGCGCGGTCCCTCGTGGACCGGCTCGCCGAGGAGGTGGCGACGATGGCCACGGTGGCCCTGACCCGCCTGGACCTGCTGGCCGAGGAGACGCCGGTGCTGCTGGGCGGCAGCGTGCTGACCGCGGGCCACGCCCGGCTGGACGACGGCGTCCGGGACCTGCTGGCCGCCCGGGCCCCCAAGGCCGACGTCCGGGTGGTGACGGCCGGACCGGTCCTGGGCGCGGCGCTGCTGGGCCTCGACCGGCTCGGCGCGGGCGAAGCGGCGCAGGCGCGGGCCCGCGCCCACTGGGAGACCGGCCTGCCCCGCGCCCGGGGCAGGCAACAGGCGGCGAGCTAGGGCCTGTTGCCGTCCACGTAGAGGCAGAAGGGATGGCCGGCCGGATCGAGCAGCACCCTCACGCCGGGCTGCGGCTGGTGACCGGCCTCCCGCGCGCCGAGTTCCCGCGCGTGCGCCACGGCGGCCGGCAGGTCCGCCACCTCGAAGTCGAGGTGCATGGTCATCCGCTGCTCACCGGGCCGGGCGGGCCAGACCGGCGGAACGTACCCGTCCGAGCGCTGGACGGCGAGGTAGGCCACGCCCTCCGGCGGCGCGACGGCCGCCCCGTCGTCGTCCTCCCTGGCGATGTCCCAGCCGAGGAGTTCCGCGTAGAAGCGCGCCAGGGCCCCCGGGTCGGGTGCCTCCAGCACCACGCCCCACCAGTCGTGCCGCGCGGTGCGGGGCGTGCCGGGCTGGTGATTCGGTCGTACGTGCATGCCCGCGGAGGCTACAAGGAACCGAACAGCCGCGCAGGGCGTGTTGAGGGACAGGGGGTGGTGCGGCACGCTCCCCGCGCCGGCATGCCGTAGGTTGCGCTGCGATCCGATCAAGATCGCGTGAAGGCTGGTGCGGATACCGGCCCGGGCGGTGATACTTGGCGGCGAACGGATGACCATGGGGGAGGTCAAGTGACACACCCGCCGAAGAGCAGCGCGGCGCCGCCGCAGGCGGGCCCCGCCCTGCCCGCCGTTCCCCCGCAGCCCGGCCCGCCCGCGCCCGCGAGCCCGCCCCCGGCCCCCACCGGCCGCCGCACCGCCTTCGCCGAGGGCGCCGAGCGGCTGCGGGCCGCCGCGACCACCGAGCCGGGACGGCTGCGCATCATCGGAGCCGTACTGGCGCTGCTCGTCGTCGCGTTCGGGGCGGTCACCGCCTGGCAGACGTCCGAGCGCGCGGCCGCCGCCGACGACGTACTGCACCGCAGCCAGCCGCTCAGCTCCGGTGCGGCCGGCATCTACCGGTCGCTGGCCGACGCCAACACGGCGGCCTCCAGCGGGTTCCTGGCGGGCGGTCAGGAGAGCGCGGCCTCCCGCGACCGGTACGAGAAGGACATCCGCGCCGCGGCCGGCGGACTCGTCACGGCCGCCGCCAACGCGGAGCCGGGGTCGTCCTCCGAGGCGACCATCGCCCGGCTGAACCGGCTGCTGCCCGAGTACAAGGGCCTGATCGAGCGCGCCCGGACCTACAACCGGCAGGGCTACCCGGTCGGCGGCGCGTATCTGCGCTACGCCAACGAGAAGATGCAGCAGGAGATGCTCCCGGCAGCGGAGGACCTCTACACCAAGGAGAACCAGCGGCTGGACGCCGACTACGCGGATGCGACGCCGTACCCGTGGGCGGCGATCGCGCTCGGCGTGCTCGCCCTGGCCGCCCTGGGCTGGGCCCAGCACCGCACCTACCAGCGCACCAACCGCGTCCTGAACCACGGCCTCGTCGCCGGCACGGCCGCGACGACGGTGGTGCTGCTGTGGCTGGTGGTCGGGCACGCGGTGGCGCGCACGGAGCTGAACGGCTCCTACGACCACGGCATCCGCTCGCTGAAGGTGCTGCACGACGCGCGGATCGCCTCGCTGAAGGCGCGCGGCAACGAGAACCTCAGCCTGGTGGCGCGCGGCGCCGAGACCGTGACGGTCGGCGGGCAGACGTACGACGCGTACTACTACGACTTCGACAAGGACATGAACGTGCTCGGCCGGGGACTGACCGAGGCGGCCGGGCTCGCCGACGACCAGGCGGGCACCAAGCCGGTCACGGCGGCCCGGGGCAACATGGCGGTGTGGAAGAAGCGCCACGCCACGGCCCGCGGCGAGGACGAGAACGGCAACTACCAGCAGGCGCTCGACCTGGTGATCGGCGGCAAGGGCGCGACCGGCGCGTGCTTCGACAGCGTCGACAGCAACCTCGCCCGGGCCATCGACCACGAGCAGACCGAGTTCAGGCAGGCCGCGGGCAGCGGCCTCGACGCCATGACCGGACTGACCCTCGGGGCCGCGGTGCTCGCCGTGCTGGGCGCCGCCGGTGCCGTCGCGGGCATCGGGCGCAGGCTTTCGGAGTACCGGTGACAGGGGGCAGGACGATGTACGCGAGCCGTGTACGGACCTCCCTGCGGGGCTGGGGCGGGGTCGGCGCGATGGCCGTCCTGTGCGTCCTGGCGCTGGCGGCCGTCCTGCTGCTGCCCCGCACCCAGACCCGGGTCCAGGACGGCCCGGCCGGCGCCCGGGCGGCCACCGGCCTCCAGGCGCGCGCCGGCGCCTGCAAGGACTCCGAGGCGCAGAACAGGACGCTGCCGCCGTCCGGCGCCGACGGCCCGACCATCGAGGCCATCAAGTCCCGTACGGGCGCCAAGCGCAAGCTGGTCGTCGGCGTCGACCAGAACAGCTACCACTGGGGCTACCGCAACCCGAACACCGAGGGGGCGGAGCTGGAGGGCTTCGACATCGACCTCGTCCACAAGATCGCCGAGGACATCCTCGGCGACCCGGACGCCGTCCAGTTCAAGGCCATACCGACCAGTCAGCGCATCCCCGCCATCAAGGACGGCCGGGTCGACATGGTGGTCCGCACGATGACCATCACCTGCGAGCGGCTCGGCGACGTCGCGTTCTCCGCGCCGTACTTCAAGACCGGGCAGCAGGTGCTCGCGCCCAAGTCCTCGGGCGTCACCGGCTACAACGGCACGCTCGCGCACCAGAGGATCTGCACGGCGTCCGGTTCGACCGCCTACATCAAGCTGAAGGCGGACCGGGACAAGGGCGCCCTGCCGGCCTCCACCGACATCTCCACCACCGTCCCCAACCAGCTCGACTGCCTGGTGCGGCTGCAGCTCGGCGAGGTCGACGCGGTGGTCACCGACGGCGCGCTCGCCGCCAGCCAGGCCGCCCAGGACCCGACCCTGGAACTCAAGGGCGCGGCGTTCACGACCGAGTACTACGGCGTGGCGATGAAGAAGGACGCGAGTGATCTGGTACGCCGGGTGAACCGCATCCTGGTGGACTACCGCGCGCACGGCTGGCAGACGTCGTACGACACCTGGCTCGCGGCGACCCTGGGCAAGGACCCGGGGCCGTCCCGGCCGCCCGCCCCGCAGTACCTGTCCACGGACTGAGCCCGCCCCGACCGAACCGACCCAGGCCAACCACACAGCAGCGAGAGGTGATCGATGGGCGTCACGGACCCCGCCGGGCCGGTGATGGACCGGGACGAGGTGGACCGTGCGCTGGCCCGGCTCGGTGCCGAGCACGAGGCGATCGAGACCTCGCTGCTCGCCCTCCAGGACCACGCCGGCCGCAGGCTCCTCGAAGGCGCCGAGCTGACCGGCGTCACCCGGGAGCGCTGGGCCGCCGCCGAGGCGTCCATCACCCTGCTGTGGGCCTACTTCGACGCCTACTCGGCCGCGCTGCGCTCCGCCCGGGAGATCCGGGCCCGGCGCCGCTGGTCCAGCCGGGAGGACCTGGCGGAGCTGACCGAGCTGCTGCGCGGCGAGTCCGTCACCGTCCCGGACGGCGCCGGCGGCGGCGGTCACACGGGCCGGCTCAGCGAGGGCTTCTCGCTGACCGCCCTGGTCGACCGGATGAACGAGCTGTACGCCTCCTCGCTCGACCTGGTCGTCACCGCCGACGCGGTCTGGTCGGCGCTGCCCGCGCGGATCGATTTACTCGCCGCCGAACTCCAGCGCACCCGCAAGCTCGCCCACTCCGTCGGCGTGCGCCCCGGCGAGCACCCGGCCGGCGACGACCTGGAGCGCATCACGCGCACCCTGACCGGGCTGCGCGAGGACGTGGTCTCCGACCCGCTGGCCTTCTGGGTGCCCGCCGAGGGCAGTTCGGCGCCCGGCGGCGGCCGGCCGGACACCACCGTGTACGACCGTGAGGCGCGCGCCCTGGAGGACGTGCGCCGGGAGATCGACGCGGTGCTCACCGTGCGCCAGGACGCGGAGACGCGGCTGATCCGGCTGCGCGACCTGCTCTCCCGGGCGGACCGCACCCTCGCCGAGGCGCGCACCGCGCGCGGCGAGGTGCTCGCCAAGATCGCGGCGACCGAGGTGCCCGTGGTCAGCGGGCCGCCGACCGTGCTCCAGGAGCAGCTCGCGACGGCCGCCGAGTACCGGCGGCAGGCGCGCTGGCACCGGCTCTCGCCGCTGCTGGAGTCGCTGGAGCAGAAGGCCGAGGACGAACTGCTGCGCGCTCGCGAGTCGTTGACGGCGGTGACCGCGCCGCTCGCGGTCCGCGCCGAGCTGCGCGGGCGGCTCGACGCGTACCGGGCGAAGGTGGCCCGGCACGGGCTGGCCGAGGACCCGCTGCTGGTCGAGCGGTACGACGCGGCCCGGCGGATGCTGTGGAGCGCGCCCTGCGACCTGCGGGTGGCCGAGCAGGCCGTGCTGCGCTACCAGCAGGCGGCGGCCGAGCAGCTCGGCACGCCCGGAATCCCCCCTCAGGGCGGGCCCGAGGACCGTAGGAGTGAGTCGTCATGAGTCAGGCACAGCGGCCGTGCCAGCGGCCCGGCTGCGAGGGGTCGTACGAGGACGTCGGCGGCGGTGAGCTGTACTGCGACACCTGCGGCCTCGCCCCGGTCGTCTCCGCGACCGGCATGGTCGGCTCACCGCCCACCGGGGTCACCAGGGGCTCCTCGGCGAGCGGCGGTTCGGGCTCCACGGGCCGCAGCGCGCGGACGTCGTCGCAGTCGTCGAAGTCGCGGCGGTCGGTGTCCGGGCGGCTCTCCCGCTCCCTGTCGGGCAGCGCCACCGGCCGCTCGGTGTCGGTGCGCAGCTCCGGCTCCTCCTCCGGGACCTCCGCCCGCGGCCGGCTCGGCGCCGGTCTGGTGTCGGTGCCGCAGGTGCCGCGGCCCGACCCGCGCGCCATGGTGCTCGACAACCCGGAGGTGCCCGAGCGCAAGCGGTTCTGCTCGCGCTCCGACTGCGGAGCGCCGGTCGGCCGGGCCCGCGGCGAGCGGCCCGGACGCACGGAGGGCTTCTGCACCAAGTGCGGGCACCCGTACTCGTTCGTGCCCAAGCTGAAGGCCGGGGACGTCGTGCACGGCCAGTACGAGGTGGCCGGCTGCCTGGCGCACGGCGGTCTGGGCTGGATCTACCTCGCGGTGGACCGGGCGGTCTCCGACCGCTGGGTGGTGCTCAAGGGCCTGCTGGACACCGGCGACCAGGACGCGATGGCCGCCGCGATCTCCGAGCGGCGCTTCCTCGCCGAGATCGAGCACGCCAACATCGTGCGGATCTACAACTTCGTGGAGCACCTCGACCAGCGCACCGGCTCCCTCGACGGCTACATCGTCATGGAGTACGTCGGCGGCAAGTCGCTGAAGGAGATCGCCAACGCCCGCCGCACACCGGACGGCCGGCGCGACCCGCTGCCGGTGGAGCAGGCGTGCGCGTACGGCATCGAGGCGCTGGAGGCGCTCGGCCACCTGCACAGCCGCAACCTGCTGTACTGCGACTTCAAGGTCGACAACGCCATCCAGACCGAGGACCAGCTCAAGCTGATCGACATGGGCGCGGTGCGCCGCATGGACGACGACGAGTCGGCGATCTACGGCACGGTCGGCTACCAGGCGCCGGAGGTGGCCGAGATCGGCCCGTCGGTGGCGAGCGACCTGTACACCGTGGGCCGCACCCTCGCGGTGCTCACGTTCGACTTCCAGGGCTACACGAACGTCTTCGTGGACTCCCTGCCCGACCCGGACAACATCGAGGTCTTCCACCGCTACGAGTCCTTCTACCGGCTCCTGGTGCGGGCCACCGACCCCGACCCGGCCCGCCGGTTCGCCTCCGCGCAGGAGATGGCCGAGCAGCTGACCGGGGTGCTGCGCGAGGTCGTCTCGCTGCAGACGGGGCAGGCCAGGCCCGCGCTGTCGACGCTGTTCGGGCCGGAGGTGCGGGTCACGGACACGGAGTTGTTCCCCCGTCTCGACGGGGACGTGTCACGGCTGGGCGCGCGCGCCACGCGGGCCGCCGGGTCTCCCCCGGAGCTGCCCCCGCCGGCCCTCGTCAGACCCGTGGACACCCCGGCGGCCGCCCTCGCGCTGCCCGTCCCGCTGGTCGACCCGGCCGACCCCAACGCCGGTTTCCTGGCGGGGCTGATGGCGTCCGCGCCGGCGGAGCTGATCGCCGCGCTGGACGCGGCGCCGGTACGGACCGTGGAGACCCGGCTGCGGCAGGTCCGCGCCCGACTGGAGAGCGGCGACCACCCCGGCGCGCTGGCGGCGCTGGCCGAGCTGGAGGGCGAACGGCCCGACGACTGGCGGGTGGTGTGGTACCGGGGCACGGCCGCCCTGGTCACCGGGGACTTCGAGGGCGCGGCGCTGTCCTTCGACGCGGTCTACGACGCCTTCCCGGGCGAGGCCGCGCCCAAGCTGGCGCTCGGCCTGTGCGCGGAGGTGCTGGGCCAGCTGGACAACGCGGCCGAGTACTACCGGCTGGTGTGGGCGACCGACCCGAGCTTCGTCAGCGCCGCCTTCGGCCTGGCCAGGGTGCAGCTCGCGGCCGGTGACCGGCAGGGCGCGGTACGCACCCTGGAGTCGGTGCCGGAGTCCTCCATCCACTACACGGCGGCCCGGGTCGCGGCCGTCCGGGCCCGGCTCAGACAGCGCACGGCGGTCGCCGGTGACGTACCGTTCCTGGACGACCTGACCGCCGCCGCGGGCCAGGTCGAGGCGCTCCGGACGTACGGTCTGGACCCCGCCAGGCGCGAGCAGTTGTCGGCCGAAGTGCTCGGCAGCGCCCTGGACTGGATACTCTCCGGAGGCCAGGGAGCCGACCTGCCCGCCACCGGCGGGCGGGTGCTGCTCGGCAGCGGTCTGGACGAGCGGGGCCTCCGCTTCGGCCTGGAGCGCGCGTACCGCACGCTGGCGCGCCTCGCGCCCGGCGGTGAGGAGAGGATCGAGCTGGTGGAACGGGCCAACCGTTACCGCCCCCGGACGTGGGTGTAGTTGATGTCGCAGATGCCCCAGCAGGCCGCACTGGCGAAGTGCCCGAGCTGCGCGGAGCCGCTCGAGTCGGGTGACCTCTTCTGCGGTGCGTGCGGATACGACCTGTCCGTCGTGCCCGCCCCGCCGCAGGACCATCCGACGCTCACCATGACCGGTCCGGCGACGCCCGCCGACGGCGTGGACTGGCCCGCCCCCGACCCGGCCGGCTCCGGTGCCACGCCGCCCACGGCGCACCGGGCCGCCGACGTGCCCGGCACCGACTCGGGCGGCAACCCGCTGCACGGGCAGGAGCAGCAGCACCCGCACGAGCCGCGTGAGCCGCACGAGCCGCGGGAGCCGCACGAGCCGCCCGCCTCCGGTGTCCGCTTCGACCGGCCCGCGGAACCCGAGGAGTACCCGTTGCAGGCACCGGACCCGCGCGTGGCCGCCGACACCGCCGTGCCGGAGGGCGCGGCGAAGGTGTGCGTCGCCTGCCGGGCCGGCCAGGTCGACGACGACGGCTACTGCGAGAACTGCGGGCACGCCCAGCCGCGTGAACGCGACCACATGGAGCGGGAGTCGGGCCCGGTCGCCGCGGTCAGCGACCGCGGCCTGCGCCACCACCGCAACGAGGACTCCTTCACCGTCGGGCACACCGCGCTGTCCGACGGCACGCCCGCCGCCGTGGCGGTGGTCTGCGACGGCGTGTCCTCCGCGACCCGGCCCGACGAGGCCTCGGCGGCCGCCGCGCGGACGGCCGGTGACCTCCTGCTGGCCGCGCTGCCGCGCGGCACGCACCCCCAGCAGGCGATGCACGAGGCGATCGTGGCCGCCGCGCAGGCGGTCGACGCGCTGGCCGGTGAGCCCGCCTCGGCCCGTGAGCACACCCCGCACCAGAACGCCCCGGCCTGCACCTTCGTCGGCGCGGTGGTCGCCTCCGGGCTGCTGGTGGTCGGCTGGGTCGGCGACAGCCGCGCCTACTGGGTGCCGGCGGACCGCTCGGCGCCCGCGGCCCGGCTGACCGAGGACGACTCCTGGGCCGCCCAGATGGTCGCGGCCGGCCTGATGAACGAGGCGGAGGCGTACGCGGACGAGCGGGCCCACGCCATCACCGGCTGGCTCGGCGCGGACGCCTACGAACTGGAGCCGCACACCGCGTCGTTCAAGCCGGACCGGCCGGGCGTGGTGGTGGTGTGCACCGACGGCCTGTGGAACTACGCCGAGACGGCCGAGGAGATGGCCGAGATCGTGCCCCTGGACGCGGCCACCCGTCCGCTGCACGGCGCCCGGGTCCTGGTCGGCCACGCCCTGGACGGCGGGGGCCACGACAACGTAACAGTGGCCCTCCTGCCGTTCCCCGCACCGCCGCAGGGGGCAGGATCGGCCTGAGGCCGTACACGACGGGGAGGCCTCGACGGACCGGAGGGGACCGGTCCGGCCACACGCATTGCCCCGCGCGAGCGGGGTTGTACTAGGGGGATTCGAAGCAGCATGGCCAATTTCGCCAAGTCGAACGTGCCGCAGTTCTCGGTCGACGTCTACCAGAACGAGTACCTGCCCGAGGGCGGCCGCGAGGTCAACGCCATCGTCACCGTGACCGCGACCGGTGGCGGCACGGTCGGCAGCGCCGTCGCGGCCCCGCACCTGTACGCGCCCGGCCAGGGGCCCTCCGCCGCAGTGGCGATCATGGTCGACTGCTCGGGTTCCATGGAGTACCCGCCGACCAAGATGCGCAACGCCCGAGACGCCACGGCCGCCGCCGTCGACACCCTGCGCGACGGCGTGCACTTCGCGGTGATCGGCGGCACGCACGTCGCCAAGGAGGTCTATCCCGGCGGCGGGCGGCTCGCGGTCGCCGACGCCGCCACCCGCGAGGAGGCCAAGCAGGCGCTGCGCCGGCTGAGCGCGGGCGGCGGTACGGCCATCGGCACCTGGCTGCGGCTGGCCGACCGGCTGCTGTCCTCGGCCGACGTCGCCATCCGGCACGGCATCCTGCTCACCGACGGCCGCAACGAGCACGAGTCGCCGGAGGACCTGCGGGCCGCGCTGGACGAGTGCGCCGGGCGGTTCACCTGTGACGCGCGGGGCGTGGGCACCGACTGGGAAGTGAAAGAAGTCACAGGCATCGCCTCGGCGCTGCTCGGCACGGCGGACATCGTCGCCGATCCGGCGGGCCTGGCCGCCGACTTCACGCGGATGATGGAGACGGCGATGGGCAAGGAGGTCGCCGACGTGGCCCTGCGGGTGTGGACGCCGGTCGGCACCACCATCCGGTTCGTCAAGCAAGTAGCGCCCACCGTCGAGGAGTTGACCGGCCGACGGACCGAGGCGGGCCCGCGCGCCGGCGACTATCCCACCGGGTCCTGGGGCGACGAGTCCCGCGACTACCACCTGTGCGTCGAGGTCCCGGCGGCCGGTCTCGGCCAGGAGATGCTCGCCGCGCGGGTCTCCCTGGTCGTCCCACAAGCGGACGGAACGGTACAGAACCTCGGGGCGCAGGGGCTCGTACGGGCCGTGTGGACCGACGACATGGCCGCCTCGACCTCGATCAGCCCCCAGGTGGCGCACTACACCGGGCAGGCCGAACTGGCACAGGCCATCCAACAGGGGCTCGACCTTCGCAAAGCGGGCGATTTCGACGGGGCAACGGCCAAATTGGGACGTGCTGTTCAGCTCGCGAGTGCCTCGGGGAACGCGGATACTGCGAAACTGCTTTCGAAGGTGGTGGACGTGGTCGACGCGGCGACAGGTACTGTGCGACTGAAGGCGAAGGTCGCGGAGGCCGACGAGATGACTCTCGAGACCCGGTCCACAAAGACTGTTCGTGTAAAGAAGTGACACCAGTAGTGACCACGAAGTACCGAAGCACTGAAGCAGGATCCTGAAGGAGAGGGGGAAGCGCCGACATGCCGACCTGCCCGAACGGACACCAGTCGGGTTCCGACGACTGGTGCGAGGTCTGCGGTCACCGCATGGCCGGTGCCGTGCCCCCGCCCCCTCCGCCGCCCCCGGCCGGCGGCGGCTACGGCTTCCCGCCCCCGCAGGGCGGTCCCGGCGGCCGCCCGGCCGGCGGCCCCGGCGGGGCCGAGCCCGAACTGTGCCCGCAGTGCCGCACGCCCCGGGAGGGCGGCGCGCCCTTCTGCGAGGAGTGCCGGTGGAACTTCCTCACCAACACGGCCACCTCGTACACCCCGGCCGCCCCGCGTCCGGCCCAGCCCCGCTTCCAGCCGCCGAGCGCGACCTACGGCGGCGGCGACTCCTACGAGTACCAGGGCTCGCGGCCCTCGCAGATGAACCGGCCCGCCGAGCCCATCCCGTCCTTCGGCAGCGAGCCGTCGGGCCCGACGCCGTTCGCCGGTGAGCGCGGCCGCTCCGGCCCGCCGCCCACCTCGGGCGGCCAGGGCGGCCCGGACGCCTTCGGCGGCGCCCGGCGCCCGGCCGGTGCCCCGCAGGGCTTCGGCGGCGGCCAGGGCGCGGGTCCCGGTGGTCCTGGTGGTTCTGGCGGTCCTGGTGGTTCTGGTGGCCGCGGTGGTCCGTCCGGCTTCGGTGGCGACTCCGGCGGTCCTGGTGGTTCCGGTGGCCCCGGTGGTCCGTCCGGCTTCGGTGGCGACTCCGGCGGTCCTGGTGGTTCCGGTGGCCCCGGTGGTCCGTCCGGCTTCGGTGGCGACTCCGGCGGTCCTGGTGGCCGCGGTGGTCCGTCCGGCTTCGGTGGCGACTCCGGCAATCCTGGTGGCTTCAGTGGCGCCCCCGGTGGTCCGGGCGGCTTCGGTGCCGGCCCGGGTGGTCCCGGCGGTTCCGGCGGTCCGGGCGGTTTCGGTGGTGGTCCTGGTGGTCCGGGTGGTCCGGGGCAGGGTCCGGGTGGTCCCGGCAACCCGTCCGGCCCGCCGCCCTTCGGACGCGACCCGTTCGGCTCCGAGTCCTCCGGCCCCGGCGGGTACGGCGGTCCCGGCGGCCCGGGTGGTTCCGGCGGCCCCGGCGGCACCAGTGGCCGTGGCGGCCCCGGTGGCCCGTCGGGCTTCGGTGGCGACCCCTCCCGTCCGGTTCCGCCGCCCGGCCCGACCCCGCAGGGCGGCCCCGGTGGCCCGGCCGGCGGTGCGCCGCAGGCCTTCCAGCAGTCCGCGCCGCCCGCCTACCCGCAGGAGACCGGCCGGCCCCCGGCCGGCGGTCCGTCCTTTGGCGGCGCCGAGGACGACTGGGTGATCTCCCCGCCGTCCGGCGGCCCCGGGCAGGGCGGTGGCTACGGCTACCCGCAGCCCGGTGCCACCCAGGCCCCGAACGGCCCCGGCTACCCGCAGGCGCAGCGTCAGCCGGCCCGCTGGACCGCGACCATCGGCCCGGACCGCGACTACTTCATGGCGATGATGCAGCGCTCGGGCCCCGAGGCCGCGGGCCTGAACCTGCCCGCGTACTCGCCCGAGCAGCAGCGCGCGCTGACCGGCAACCAGGTCACCATCGGCCGCCGCCGGCACTCCACCGGCGACACCCCCGACATCGACCTGTCGGTGCCGCCGGAGGACCCGGGTGTCTCGCACCAGCACGCGGTGCTGGTCCAGCAGCCGGACGGCGGCTGGGCGGTCGTCGACCAGAACTCGACGAACGGCACCACGGTCAACGGCTCGGACGAGCCGATCCAGCCGTTCGTGCCGGTGCCGCTGCAGGACGGCGACCGGGTGCACGTGGGCGCCTGGACGACGATCACCGTCCACCGGGGCTGACGATCACCCGCTGCCGGGGCTGACGCGGCGCACGGGAGCCGCTCCGCGCGAGCGGCTCCACGGCCTGCAGGTCACGGCAGGGGCCAGGCGTACGGCCCCTCCGGGTCGTCCAGCCAGGCCCAGGCGTGCGCGCCGCCGACCGTGACGCCGTAGCGCTCCCGGCCGGGGCCGCCCTCGCGCTCCCACAGCCCGTAGGCGTCCCGCGGGTCCAGTACGCCCCTGGTCAGAGCGAGCAGGAAGCGGAACGTCTCCTGCTCCCCGGCGCCGGCCGGCAGCCCGGCCAGGGACACCGCCGCGGGACGCCCGCCGCCCGCGCCGCGCAGCGGGACGAAGTAGGCGGCCGCGGGCAGGAAGCGGCCCTCGGCGTGGCCGTCGTGCCGGACGGTGAGCGCGAGCAGACCGGTGGCCAGCGGGGTCAGGATCCGGGCGCCGGGACGGCACTGGGCCAGCCAGGCGCCGGGCACCGTGGGCAGCGCGCAGGTGGCGATGATCCGGTCGAAGGGGGCGCGTTCGGGCACTCCGCGCGCGCCGTCACCGGTGACGACCACCGGGTGGTGACCGGCCGCCGCGAGGTGCCGGGCGGCGGACTCGGTGATCTCCGGTTCCAGGTCGACGGTGGTGACGAGGTCGTCGTCGCCGAGCCGGTGGGCGAGCAGGGCGGCGTTGTAGCCGGTGCCCGCACCCACCTCGAGGACCCGGTCGCCCTCCGCCACGCGCAGGGCCACCAGCATCCGCGCCATCAGCGAGGGCTGGCTGCTGGACGAGAGCAGTTCGCCGTCGCGCAGCCGGGTGGCCAGCGGGACGTCGGCGTAGGCGCCGCGCACCCAGCGCTCCCGCGCCCCGGGGTCCGGGCTCTCGCCCCAGCGGCGTTCGTAGCCGCCCCGGACGCCGACGTAGTAGTAGGGCACGAACAGGTGCCGGGGCACCCGGGCGAACGCCTCCCGCCACACCGGGTCCTCGTCCCAGGCCCCCTCGGCGTCGATCTCCGCGACCAGCGCGGCCCGTGCCTCGGCGGCGAGCTCGTCGATCCCCGTGTCGTGGACGCCCATGGGTCCACAGTAGGGGCGACGGTCCTACGCCTTGAGTCCTCGGTCACCCGGTCTGAGACGATGGACGGGTGAATGAGATTCGGCGCGGCACGCTTCAGGAGCAGACCTTCTACGAGCAGGTCGGCGGGGAGGAGACCTTCCGTCGGCTCGTCCACCGTTTCTACGAGGGAGTCGCCGAGGACCCGGAGCTGCGGGCGATGTACCCGGAGGAGGACCTGGGCCCGGCCGAGGAACGGCTGACGCTTTTCCTCATGCAGTACTGGGGCGGCCCCACCACCTACAGCGAGAACCGCGGCCACCCCCGGCTGCGCATGCGGCACGCCCCCTTCACCGTGGACCGGGCGGCGCACGACGCCTGGCTGCGGCACATGCGGGTGGCCGTCGACGAGCTGGGGCTCTCCGAGGAGCACGAGCGGACGCTGTGGAACTACCTGACGTACGCGGCCCAGTCGATGGTGAACACGGTCGGCTGATCTCCCGTGCGCGGGGCGCGCGCAGGACCTCGACGGGCTGCCGTCGCCTGGTCCTTGACCGTCCGGCTCGGGCGCGGGAAGCGGCGGGCCGGTGAAAGCAGCCGGGCACGGTCGGCATCCCGGCCGGCGGGTGGAACAGCACGGCCCGGCGGGGCCGGTGAACGCACCCGGCGGCCGGCGCGACGGGCGCCGGGAACGGCGTGCCCGGGGGCGCCTGTGCGGGCCGCTCGGTGAGCGCCGGCGGACCGGCCGCAGGTACCGCCGACGGGACCCGGTCAGCGGCTGGGACCGGCGGGCACGGGGAGCCACGCAGCCGGCAGGCCCCCTCGGGGACCGGGCCGGGCGGTGCGGTGGGCGGTCGGTCGGTCGGTCGGCTAACGGACGCTGATGCCGAGGGTGCCGAGGCCGGCGCGGCGTACGGCGACGGAGCCGTACGGTGTCCGCAGCCTGAGCCACGCTCCGGAGGAGAACAGCGCGGTGTCGGCCGCCCCGACGCCGGGCCGCAGGAAGCCCAGGGACTGGGCCGCGTGCACGACCCGTACCGGGAGCGGGGTGCGCTCTATCTCGCGGGACCAGATGTCCCGGCCGATCCGGTCCAGCTCCGCGCGGGTGCGCAGTTCCGGCGCCATCTCCTCGGTACGGGAGCGGAACTCGGCGACGGCCTCGGCGACCCTCGCCCGCAGCACGTCCGGCGCCGGCAGCCCCGGCTCGGCCCGCCAGCCGCCCCGCGGCGGCAGGAGCCCGGCCCACGGCGGTCCGGTGACCGCCGCCGGCACGGCGGCCGTGGCCGCCCGCTCGTCCAGGGACTCCAGGAACTCACCCGCGGAGACGGTCACGTCGAGGGTGACGTCGAGCCCGTTCTCGTACGGCTTCGCGAGCCGCACCGCGCGGACCGCCAGCACCTCGAAGGACGGCGGCCGCCCGAACACGGCGAGCGCGGTGCCCGCCGCCTGCAGCCGCACCGCCGCTCCCCGGTCGTAGTGGAGCAGCCGGGAGAGGAAGGCGGCGAGGTCCGCCGCCTCCGTCTCGTCGGCGAGGTGGAGCACCGTCATGCGGCGACGGCCTCCTCGGCCGCGTCGTCCGTGTACCCGAGGAGGAACTCGCGCTCCTCCTCGGTGATCCGGCGCGGCCGCTGGGCCTCGAAGTCGAACGGCACGACCACGGTGGACGCCCGCACGTAGACGACGTCCTCGTCCTTCACCTCGTAGGTGATGGTGAAGGACGCGGCCCGGATCTGCGTGATCCACAGCTCGATGTCCACCGGGTGGTGCCGGTGGACGAGCTGCCGCTTGTAGTCGATCTCATGGCGCGCCACCACGGACCCCTGCTGGAAATCCTTGTCCGGGCGGAACAGGAAGTCGATACGGGCCTCCTCCAGATAGCGGAGGAACACCACGTTGTTGACGTGGCCGTACGCGTCCATGTCCGCCCAGCGCAGCGGGCAGCGGTAGAGGTGCCGCAAGATCGATCAGCCCCGGGTCAGCTTCTTGTAGGTGGCACGGTGCGGGCGCGCGGCGTCCGCGCCGAGGCGCTCGACCTTGTTCTTCTCGTACGACTCGAAGTTGCCCTCGAACCAGAACCAGCGCGACTCGCCCTCGTAGGCGAGGATGTGCGTGGCGACCCGGTCCAGGAACCAGCGGTCGTGGGAGACGACCACGGCGCAGCCGGGGAAGTCCAGCAGCGCGTTCTCCAGGCTGGAGAGCGTCTCCACGTCGAGGTCGTTGGTGGGCTCGTCGAGGAGCAGCAGGTTGCCGCCCTGCTTGAGGGTCAGCGCCAGGTTGAGGCGGTTGCGCTCACCACCGGACAGGACGCCGGTCGGCTTCTGCTGGTCCGGGCCCTTGAAGCCGAACGCGGACACGTACGCCCGGCTCGGCATCTCGACCTGGCCGACGTTGATGTAGTCGAGCCCGTCGGACACGACCTCCCACAGCGTCTTCTTCGGGTCGAGGTTCTCGCGGCTCTGGTCGACGTAGGAGATCTTGACGGTCTCGCCGACCTTGATGTCACCGGAGTCCGGGGTCTCCAGACCCTGGATCATCTTGAACAGCGTGGTCTTGCCGGCGCCGTTCGGGCCGATGACGCCCACGATGCCGTTGCGCGGCAGCGTGAAGCTGAGGCCGTCCACGAGGACCTTCTCACCGAAGGCCTTGTTGAGCTTGTCGACCTCGACGACGATGCTGCCCAGGCGCGGGCCCGGCGGGATCTGGATCTCCTCGAAGTCCAGCTTCCGCATCTTGTCGGCCTCGGCGGCCATCTCCTCGTAGCGAGCGAGACGGGCCTTGGACTTGGCCTGGCGGCCCTTCGCGTTGGAGCGGACCCACTCCAGCTCTTCCTTGAGCCGCTTCTGGCGCTTGGCGTCCTTCTGGCCCTCGACCTTGAGACGCGTGGCCTTGGTCTCCAGGTAGGTGGAGTAGTTGCCCTCGTACGGGTAGGCGCGGCCGCGGTCCAGCTCGAGGATCCACTCGGCGACGTTGTCCAGGAAGTACCGGTCGTGGGTGATCGCCACGACGGTGCCCGGGTACTTGGCCAGGTGCTGCTCCAGCCAGTTCACCGACTCGGCGTCGAGGTGGTTGGTGGGCTCGTCGAGGAGCAGCAGGTCGGGCTGCTCCAGCAGCAGCTTGCAGAGCGCGACGCGGCGCTTCTCACCACCGGAGAGGTTGGTGACCGGCCAGTCGCCGGGCGGGCAGCCCAGGGCGTCCATGGCCTGCTCCAGCTGGGCGTCGAGGTCCCAGGCGTTGGCGTGGTCCAGCTCCTCCTGCAGCTTGCCCATCTCGTCGAGCAGCGCGTCGGAGTAGTCGGTCGCCATCAGCTCGGCGATCTCGTTGAACCGGTCGAGCTTGCCCTTGATCTCGGCGACACCCTCCTGGACGTTCTCCAGGACGGTCTTCGCCTCGTTCAGCGGCGGCTCCTGCAGCAGGATGCCGACGCTGTAGCCCGGCGACAGGAAGGCGTCACCGTTGGAGGGCTGCTCCAGCCCTGCCATGATCTTCAGCACGGTCGACTTACCGGCACCGTTCGGGCCGACGACACCGATCTTCGCTCCCGGCAGGAAGCTCAGGGTGACGTCGTCGAGGATCACCTTGTCGCCGTGCGCTTTGCGCGCCTTGCGCATGGTGTAAATGAACTCAGCCAAGAGAAACCGTCCGGCAGCTTGAAATCTGGCAGTGGGCAGATACACCCCATCTTGCCGTACCGCCACCCCTGTGCGGAAACGCGTCTGGCCGGGCGGCTCTGACCTGGGCTTTCAACGGCGGCGCAGGTGGCTCGCCCGCCAGTGCCGGTCGCAGGTCGGCCTCGGCCACCCTGGCACGGCCCGGAGACGGCCCAGAGGCGGCCAGGGACGATCACTCCTCCTCCGCCTGCCACTCGTCGAGCCGGACCCTCACCTGGTGGTTGCGTGCGTCGAGCCAGTGGACGACGCCCGTGACGGCGGCCCCGAGGGCAGGCAGCTCCATCCCAGCCAGCCCCACGGCATCGGGCACACCCTCTATCCGTATGAAAGCGTCTGGCTGGGCGGCTCTGACCTGGGGCTTCGTTCCCGGCAGCGATGGCAGCACGGGTGAAGCTGCGCGCGAGGACGGCGAGGCACGCGCACGGTCGGCGTCGGGCTCGTCACGTGGGGACGTAGGTAAGAGCCGCGCGTTGATCGTCCCTCTGCCTGAACCGGGACGTGTCGAACATGCCGGTTGAATGCGTGACAGCGGCTTGAGCAGCAGAGAAGCACCCGCGGCAGCGGAGCAGCAGCGCCCTCTACGTGACAACGAGCAGGACGATCCACATGACGGCGGAGAGAGTCGGAAGCGCGTAGGCGATCAGCGGCATCGCGCTGGGACCGGAGATGCGGCTGGCCGTATAGGTTTCCGCGTAGTCCGCCAGACGCTCGGCGGTACGTCGTTGGATGGCCCGGTTGTAGCAGTGATACCGGTGTCCCACGTATGCCCAGATGGTGGTGAGAGCGAGCCCGAAGCCGGCCAGGACACGCGCTGCCGCGTGTGTGGAAGCCGAAGTGGCAGTACTGCTGTACGCCACCGCCAGCAGAGATTGCGCGACGAGGAACAGGTTGCCGCGCTCGAAGAGCATGGTGTCGGTATGCAGATGGTGCTCCCACAGACGGGCATCCGCGTCTCGCCGCTGTTCGTCGGTCTCTGGCGTCGCCATGCGGGAGGTCTGCCCGCGGCGTCAGGGGAATAGTCGGCTCCGGCAAGGCTCGCGCAAGTCCCCTGGCGTGGACGACCTGTGCCGCGGCTGCTCTACAGCGACCGCGAGTGTGCGCTCACCTCGGGGGATTGGCCGCCAGCCGGCAGGCACCGTTCGCGGCGCCGCCCGGCACGCCGGCCCCGGTCAGGCCGCTCACACAGCCTTGCAGGTCATTGTGCACACCCTGGGTGCACGCCGTTCTGACGGCGTCCGAGACCTCGACGCCCGCTCCCTGGACCAGATTTGTGCAGGCCGGGATGTCCGCATGGGCGGCCGGGGCGGTGAACACCGCGCCGAGTGCGAGGGCCAGACCGGTGAGGAGGCCGGCTGCGCGAGACGACGTGCACATGGGAGCCACCTGCTCTCCGGAGTTGGTCGGGACCCGACCCGCGGATTCAAGGCGCCAAGTGGCGAACGTGGCACCGCGCGTGCCGAGTCCCCGGCCCGGCGAACCCACAGCCCGGCGGTATCTCCCCTCCCCCACCCAACGCTAGAACAGCCCGTCGCCGTGCGCATTTCGGTCCGGCCGCGGGGGAACTCCCTGCGGGGCGAGCACAAGCACCTCAACGGTGCTGCTTCGCCCGGCCGGCGAGCTGGACCGCAGGTCGTAGGCGCGAGTACGCACCGCGTCGGGCTGCTCCGGCGGCGGTCGTTCACGCTGTCTTCGCCGTGCCGCTCGCCGCCGCCCGCGGTGGCGCCCGTCGGTGGAGGTGGGGCGACAGGTGCGGGCAGGCGGCGGCTGTGGCGTGGGGCACCGGGTGGTTACCAGGCCAGGGCGTCCTGTGCGTTGTCCTGCCAGTAGGTGACGACGGCGGCGCTGTTGAAGAAGACACCGCCGTGGGGCAGGTTCAGGGTCTTCTCCTCGGCGGTCGCGCCGCCGCTGCGGTTGGTGAAGATCACGCCCAGCGTCGTCTCCTTGGCACCTCCCTCGCCCTCCGGGGACGACGTCAGGATGCCCGCGTAGGCGGACTGCCCGGGCTCGAGCGTCACCACGGCCTGCGGGGTGGTCTCGTCGGCCCACGCCAGCGGGGCCTGGGCGTCGGCGCCGGCCCGCAGGAAGGGGGCGTTGTAGGCGTAGCAGGGCTTGGTGCCGGTGTTGGTCGCCTTGAGCAGGAGGTGGTTGATCGGGCGGGACACCTCGGTGACGGTCACCTTGGTGTTCGCCGCGGTGCAGGTGACGACCGAGGCCGCCTTCGTCGCGGCGGAGGCCGTCTGCGCGGCGGCCTGGACACCGGCGAGCGCGAGGGCGGCGACCACGCAGGAGGCGGTCGCGCGGGAGGCGGAACGAGTGACGATGCGCATGGAGGAACTGCTTTCTCTGTGGGGCCGGAAGGTGCCTTCCGGTGGTGTGAGCCGCGCCGATCGGCCGCCCCTTTCCCGGTCGTGCCGCGTGGCGCGCGCCGGGCGCGCCGGAAACACTGACGGGGAAGGGGAGTTGAGCAGGGCCGATCACCGTGCCCGGCGAGGCGCCGTGCTTGGATGACCCAAGCCTGTGCCGTGCGGTGTCCCATCGGCCATTCCATCGGGGGGTGTGGGACGCCGGGATGCGCGAATCGGCTCTGACCTGGGTGAACGTGACCTCCCTGGGATGTCGAACGGAATGGGGAACTGGTGGGGGCGGCTGAGGAGATCGCCGAGTTCGCGGCGTTGCTGCGCGAGCTGAAGCAGCGATCCGGGCTGAGTTACGAGGCGTTGGCGAAGCGGTCGCACATGAGCACCTCGACGCTGCACCGGTACTGCAAGGGGGAAGGGGTTCCGGCCGACCTCGCGGCCGTCTCCCGGTTCGGCCGCGTGTGCAGGGCGACCCCCGAAGAGATGGTCCAACTGCACCGGCGCTGGGTCCTGGCGGACGCGGCACGGGAACGCGCCCGCCGGGCCGCCGCGGACGCGAAGCAGGACTCCGCCGGCCGGGCCACGGAGGCCCCGGCCACAGCGTCCCCGTCCGGCTCCGGCCCGGAGCCACGCTCCGCGCAGGCTCCCCCGCACACGGACCGGCCTCGGCAGGAGGCCGCGTCGGACGCCCCGCTCGCGCCACCGGCCGGTCCGGCGACCACACCCGCCGCCACCGTGAGCGGGCCCACCGATCCCCCCACCGCCATGAGCGGGCCCACCGAACCCTCCGTCGCCGGCGGGCCGACCTGTCCCTCATCCGCTGCCGCCGGTGAGCGGGCCGCTTCCCCCGCCCCCACGATCGGGCACACCGGTCCTTCCGGCTCCGCCGTCGAACCGGTGGCGGACACCGTCGTCCTCGCTCGCCGCACGCCGGCGCTCATCCGGTCCGCCCGCAGGCGGTGGGCCCTCTTCGCGGCGGGCACCGTCGTAGTCGTCGCCGTGTGCACCGCGCTCGCACTCGACCTGAAGGGCGGCGGGACGGACCTGGCGGAGAACGACCGGCCGGCCGGCACCGTGACCGCTTCGGGGCTGCCGGAACCCGCCGCCTCCACGCCCCGTCCCTCGGCGTCCCCGTCCCCGTCCGCCCGCCCGAGCCGCTCCCCGGCCTCGGCCTCGGCCTCGGCCTCCGCCGCGCCCGGCGCCGGGCCCTCTGCGCGCCGGACCGGCGCGGGCGACGGCGCTCAGGACGGTGCGGCCGTCCCGCTCACGGTGAGCACCCGGACCTACGCCTGGGACGACCCGCAGTGCGAGGGAAAGTACCTGATCGACCGGCCCCCGGCCCGGGTCTCACCGCCGGTGATGGGCCAGGACGTGCCGGGCTGGGTGAAGGCGCAGGGTGCCGTCGCCGCCGACGCGCAGCGGGTGGCGCTGACCGTCCAGGGCACCGGGGACGACACCGTGGTCATCGAGTCCCTGCACGTCCGCGTGGTCGACTCGAGCCCGCCCCCGGCCTGGAACGCCTACCTGGGGTCGTCGGGCTGCGGCGGGGGCGTCGAGACGAGGTCGTTCGACACCGATCTCGACGCCGGTCATCCCGTCATCGTGCCCAAGGCCGGCCAGCGCGATGTCCCCTACAAGGTCAGCCAGTCCGACCCCGAGGTGCTGTACGTCACCGCCCACGCCCGGACCCACGACGTGCGCTGGTACGTGGAACTGCAGTGGTCCAGCGGCGGCCGTCAGGGAACCATCCGGATCGACGACCATGGCAGGCCGTTCCGCACCAGCGGCAGTCCGGGCCGTCCGGTCTACGAGTACCTGCTCGGCGGCACCGAGTGGTACCGGGTGGAGGGCAACTGATCCCCGGGGCCCCGGCACCGCCGACCGGGGCGACGGCGTCGGCACAGACGCCGGGCGCGGGGTCGGGGTCGTGTGGTGCAGTGCCGTGCAGTGCCGTCAGTCGGCCTGCTCGATCTCCTTGCGGCGGAGGAACACCAGGACCGCCCCTCCGATGACGACCAGGCCGATGGCCACGCCGGCGATCATCGGGGTGACCGCCGAGCCGCCCGTCGCGGCGAGGTCCGTGCCGGGCGGAGTGGTGCCGCCGCCCACCGTCGCGGGGGACGGCTCGCTCAGGGTCTGGGTGCTCTCGGTGGTGATCGCGCCCTGGGTCCTGCAGTCCAGGACTCCGGTGAACCGCCGGCTGAAGCCGTTCGGGCCGGTGACCGTGAAGTCGTACGGCTGGTCTTCCTGGAGTGGGACCGTCACCGTGCGGGACGTGCCGACGGGGATGGTGTGCTCCGCGCCCATGAGCTGGAAGGTGAAGGGCTGGTCGCCCTTGTTGGCCGCGGTGACGTCCACGCCGCCCTTGGCGCAGTTCTTCCGGGCCGACACCGCCGGTACGGCACCCTTGGCCGCCCAGGTCGCGGTCGCCGTCGCGGAGACCGTGGACTCGCTGGAGCCGGCCAGTATCTGCGTCTGGCTGCGACTCTCGGAGGCGAAGGCGCGGCCCACCGGCACGGTGGTGGAGCCCTGCACCGTCAGCTCCACCGAACCGTCCGCCGCGTCCTCGGGTACGTCGAAGAACAGTTGGCTGCCGTCCTTCGCCGAGGTGATCACCTTGCCGGTCTTGTCGATGATGCGGACTCCGCCGGCGGCCGCGTCGACCGGCGGACTCACCGTCACGCTGCCCGCGTTGGTGTGCACGGTCACCGGGCCGAGGAGATCTCCGGGGCGGCCGGAGACCGCGGGCGGGTCCAGGGTCAGCGAAGCCTGCGGCTCCCCGATGCCGCGGGCGTTCTTCTCCAGGTAGTCGGCGAGCTTCTCGGCCCGGGGGTCCACCGCGTCGACCTTGGCGCCGTCCGAGTAGCGCCAGATGGCCACCTGGGTGCCGGCCGCCGCGTCCTGCTCGGTCAGCGAGCCGGCGCCTGCCTGCCGGGCGAGCGCGGCGAGGTCGTTGACCTGGGGGTAGGAGTTCTGCAGGATCCAGCGGATCTTGCCGGCGTTCCTGTTGGTGCCGAGCGAGGTGCCGCTCCAGGACGTCTCCTGGTAGGGGGCGTCACGCTGGGTCGGGTTGTGTATGTCGACGCAGTACGTCTGCAGCATGCCGCCGCCGTCCACGGACATCTGGAACAGCCCGGCGGCCACCCGCTGGTCGCCGCCGTCGCCGTGGATCACTGCCTCGCCGTAGGTCTTCAGACCGTCGATCGTGGCCGTCGCGCCGCCCTCGGGCTGTGGCGTCCCGTCGGCCACGGCCGTACCGGCGCCGGACAGCACCCCGGCGGCCACCAGACCGGACACGAGCGTCACGGCGCCGAAGCGGGCCGCCGTCCGGGCGGACCGAGGAAACCCAGAGAACGCAGCAAGCACAGAATTCCCCTTCGAGCAGGACCCGTTGGACGTGGGGGAAGGTCCCACCAGCAGAATCGGCAGCCCCAAGGGGCACGCCCGGCATCCTATGAATCACACCGGGCCGAGTCGGCCGGTCGGATCGTCCGATGGCCGTTCCGATCCGCAATCGTTATCGCCGGTACGGGATGTGAGCTGGGCTTATCGACAAATCCACCGATTCTGTCGAGGTGTTCGCGGGACACGTTCGGCCGTCCCAGGCCGGAAGAGCCCGCCTCGGTGGGGCCGACAGCTCGTCACGGACCGGCCTCCGACCCATCTCACGTCATGTCACCATCGCTGGCTCCGGGCTCTGTTGGAGCGCCTCGCCGTCCGAGGCGTCGGCTACCGGTGTCTCCCAGTCCGGCTCCGGACGGGCCACCGCGGGCGCCGCCGCCGACGCCGTCTCCGGCCTGGCGGCGCGCCGGAACACCGTGGTGCCCCGCGCCAGGTCGTGCCCGATGGCCACCGCGTCGATGTCGGCCGACACCCAGGTCTGGCCCTCGCGCTGCTCCGAGCGCACCTTCAGCCTGCCCTGGACCACGACCGGCTGCCCGACCTCCACCGAGCCCATCACGTTGGAGGCGAGCTGGCGGTTGGCCCACACCGTGAAGAAGTTGGTGTGCCCGTCCGTCCAGGCGCTCTTCTCCCGGTCCCAGTAGCGCGAGGTCACCGCCATCCGGAACCTCGTCGACGGTCCGGCCGCCAGTTCCCGGTACACCGGCGGCGTCGCCACGTTGCCCACCACGCACACCATGGTCTCGTTCATCGTGATCCCCTCCCTCGTCCGGCCTCTTCGGCCGGTGGACACACGTACGGGCCCGTCCCGTACGGCGGCGTCCGCCCTGCGGCGTGATCGCCGTGGCATCAGACTGCCTCCGTCGGGCCGGGCCCGCTGAGCGCTGTGGACCGGTCCTTGATCTGTGGAAAACTCCGTCACCCGGGCGGGTGAGCCACGTCCTGGGAGCGCCTCCCAGCCCTTTGTGGCGCAGCCTTGCCGGGAAGCCGGTTCAGCCCACCCCGGCCCCGCTCCCCACCACCCGGCCGTACTGTTCGCGCACCTCGCGGTACCGCAGCAGCTCCGCCGCCAGCGGGTCGAGCACCCGGGCCCGGCCGCAGCTCCCGGCGGCTTCCCGCAGCCGCCGTTCCGCGTCCTGGCCGTACCGGCGCGCCGGTCCTCTGGCCGCCATCCGGCAGCCCCATTCCACGAGCGGCCCGCCGATGATGCCGCACACCATCAGCAGCACCGGCACCCCCAGGTTGGGGGCCATGACCCCGGCGATCTGGCCCGCCAGCCACGCGCCGCCCACGATCTGCAGCAGGGTCATGGCCGCCTGGACCAGCACGGCCACCGGCCACCACCCCGGGCGCGGCGGCCGCCCCGGCGGCAGTCCGGCCCGCGCCGCCAGCTCGTCCAGCGCCTCGGAGAGCCCCTGGGAGCCGCGCACGGCCGCTTCCCGCACCGCCTGCGCCCACGGCGCCGGCAGCCCCGCCGAGGCCCGGTCGGAGACCGTGCGGACGGCCTGCTCGACGCGCTGGCGGGCCGTGGCCTCCTCGTCGGCCTGGGTGCGCACCGGGAGGCGGCCCGTGGTGGAGTCGCCGCGGCCCTGGTACCAGCGCCACAGCCGCAGCCACGGGGTTCCGCAGGCCCGGTTCGCGTTGCGCAGCCAGGCGCGCTCGGCGGCCTCGCCGGCCGCGGTGGCGCCGACGGCGTCCGCGAGCCGGGCGGCGAACTCCTCGCGCGCCTCCTCGCTGAGGCCGACACGCCGCCCCGTGGCGTAGACGGGCCGCAACTGGTCCGCGGCGCAGTCCACGTCGGCCGCCACCCGGCGGGCCGCCGCGCCGCGCTCCGTCACGAACTCGCCGAGGGCGTCACGCAGATCGCCGACCCCGTCGCCGGTGAGCGCGGACAGCGCGAGCACGGTCGCGCCCGGTTCACCGAACTCGCCGAGCGCCACGCCGTCCTCGTCGAGCAGCCGGCGCAGGTCGTCCAGGACCTGGTCGGCGGCGTCCCCGGGCAGCCGGTCGATCTGGTTCAGGACGACGAACATGACCTCGGCGTGCCCGGCCATGGGCCGCAGGTAGCGCTCGTGGAGCATGGCGTCGGCGTACTTCTCGGGGTCCACCACCCAGATGACCGCGTCCACCAGCCGCAGGATCCGGTCGACCTGCGCCCGGTGTTCCACGGCCGCGGAGTCGTGGTCGGGCAGGTCGACCAGGACCAGTCCCCGCAACTGCCCCTCGCCCTCGGCGCTGTGCAGCGGGCGGCGGCGCAACCGCCCCGGGATGCCCAGGCGGTCGATGAGCCCAGCGGCACCGTCGCTCCAGCTGCACGCGATGGGCGACGCCGTGGTCGGGCGCCGTACGCCGGTCTCGGAGATCGCCACCCCGGCGAGGGCGTTGAACAGCTGCGACTTCCCGCTGCCGGTGGCACCCGCGATGGCGACGACGGTGTGCCGGCCGGACAGCTTGCGGCGGGCGGCCGCCTCGTCCAGCACCCGGCCCGCCTCGGCGAGGGTGCGGCTGTCCAGGCGGGCCCGGGAGAGGCCGACGAGTTCCCGCAGGGCGTCGAGGCGCGAGCGCAGGGGGCCGTCGTAGGCCAGCGGTACGGGGTTGTGGCCGCCCGGGGCGCGGGCGGGGACGTCGAGCAGTGCGGCACGCTCGGCGGCGAGGGCGGCGGCGTTGCTCTCCGTCACGCGCCGCGCGATGAGGCCGTCGTCCCAGGCTTCGGAGTCGGAGTCGGGGTCGAGGTCGAGGTCGGCGTCCGGGTCGGAGCCGGAGGCCTCACGGGACGTGGAGCCCGCTGGCGTACCGGACGTGGAGACCGATGCCGTACGGGACGCGGGCCCCGCCGCCGTACCGGAACTGGGACCGGAGCCGGAACCTTGTGCCGAACCCGAGCCCGGACCCGAATTCGAGCCCGGACCCGAGCCCGAGCCGGAAGCCGGGCTGGGACCGGAGTCGCCGCGGGAGCCGGACCTCTCGCCGTACGCGGCACCGTTCGTGGGGCGGTACGCGGCAGTGGACTTGGCACCGTCCCTGTCACCGCCGGTTTTGACGCCACTGGTGTTGGCAGCGCCGCTGGTGTTGGCGGCGCCACTGGTGTTGCTGCCGCCGGTGTCGCCGGCCGTGGCGCCGTCCCCACGGCGCCTGGAGGCGGCACCCGTATCGCCGCCGCTGTCGTCGGCTCCGCCGGCTCCGTAGGTCTCCGCCTCCGGAGGCCGCACGCGCGCGTGCCGTTCCTGGTCGCCGTGGTTCGCCTCCGGGACCCGGGCCTGCCGTTCGCCGTCCCGGCGCTCCTCGGGTACGCGCGCGTGCCCGCCCTCGGCCGGCCGCGGGGCGCCTTCGCCGGCGTTCCCCTGGGACGGGGTGCCTGCGGTGCCCGGAGCGGCCGGGGCGTCCGTACCGGTCGCGGGAACCTGGTCCGGTGCCGGTCCCCGCCCCGCGGGTACGTCCCTGGTGCCGCGGCTGCCGGAATCCACTCCCCCGTGACCGTCTGCCTGCTCCGTGTGGTCCATGCGCTTCAAGTGATCCGAGCGATCGAGCTGATCCATGTGGTCCGTGTGGTCGTGGTCAGTGACGGCGGTCACCGGTCACCTCTCCTTCTGCAGTACGGACAGCGCGGCGATGAGGTCGACTTGGGGCCCGGCGTCGACACCCAGGGCGTCGAGGGGGGCGAGACGCCGCTCGCGTTCGGTGTGCATCACGCGGTCGACGTAATCGGTCAGCAGGCGTCCGGAGCGGTCGCGCAGCCGGAGCGCGCCGTGGGCGCCGAGCCGCTCGGCGAGGCCCTCGCCGGCATTGCGCGCCCGGCGGCCGCCCAGCAGGGCGGTGGCGACGAGGGCGGCGATGGCCTCGGAGTCGGGCGCGGTGCTGCGCTCGAGGTGCCGCACCTCCTCCTCGGCGTACTCCTCCAGCTCGCGCCGCCAGCGCCGTACGGCGAGCCCGATGCGGTGCTCGGCGCTCTCCACGGAGGGGTCGCGGCCGGTGAGTCCGGGGGCTTCGCCCGCGGGTTCGCGCCGCCAGGTGTCGTCGACACGCTCGTCGGCGGCGGTGACGGCGCACAACAGCAGGGCGGCGAGGCTTTCGACCAGGGCGTCGAGCAGTTCGCCCGCCGTGCAGTCGAGGGGGAACGCACGCCAGCGTTTGAGCGCGTCCCCGGCGAGCACCGCCCCGGACTGCAGGCGGCCGCGCACGCGCGCGTGCTCGGTGTCGTAGGCGCCGTCGACGGCGGCGGTGAGCCGGAGGGCGGCCGCGTACTGGGCTGCCGCGGCACTGGCCAGCTCCGGAACGCGCGCCTTCAGCGAGTCGAGCAGGCCGTAGGCGGTGCGGGCCATGACGGTGCGGTGGGCCCCGGCGTCCTGGGCGTGGTGCACGAGCCAGGTCCGCAGGGCGGCCACGGCGCTGGCCGGCAGCAGCCCGGCGCCCCAGGCCGACTCGGGCAGCTCGGGCACGGTGAAGCGGGGCACCTCGCCGAGTCCGGCCTTGCTGAGCAGGGCGCCGTACTGGCGGGAGACCTCCGAGACGATCTGGTGGGGCACCCGGTCCAGGACGGTCACCAGGGCGGCGTCGTACTCCTTGGCGGTGCGCAGCAGGTGCCAGGGGACGGCGTCCGCGTAGCGTGCGGCGGTGGTGACCATGACCCAGATGTCGGCGGCACAGATCAGCTGGGCGGCCAGGGCACGGTTGTCGGCGAGCAGGGAGTCGATGTCGGGGGCGTCCAGCAGGGCGAGGCCGCGCGGGAGGGTCTCGGCGGTCTCGATGCGCAGCACGCGCGGCGGGCCGTCGCCGGAGGGCAGCAGATCGTCGCCCGTGTCCCTGTCGGGCACCCACACACGGGTGAGCGCGGGGAGCACGCGGGTGCCGCTGAACCAGTGATGGTCCTCCGGATGGCAGACGAGGACGGGTGTGCGGGTCGTCGGCCGCAACACCCCCGCCTCGCTCACCCGCCGGCCCACCAGCGAGTTCACCAGGGTGGACTTGCCCGCTCCGGTGGACCCGCCGACGACCGCCAGCAGAGGCGCCTCGGGCTCCCGTAGCCGGGGCAGCAGATAGTCGTCTAGCTGCGCCAGGAGTTCGTCACGGTTCGCACGCGCGCGGGGGGCTCCGGCCAGGGGCAGCGGAAAGCGTGCGGCCGCGACACGGTCGCGCAACGCGGAGAGTGTGTCGAGCAGCTGAGGCCGTACGTCCAAGGTCACCACATGTGAAGAATGCCCAAGTTTATGGGATTTCTGAAGCATATGGACATCTCAGCGTGCCGATGGAACACATCGGATGTAAGGGATGACTGGGACGGAGGCACAGTCCAGGCATAACGAGTGCACAACACCCGGTGCGTCGGAGGCCAAAAGCGGTGCACGATTCGTACCTGCCTGCGATTATCAGGACCGCTTCACCGAACCTCCACATCGAGCCACGGAGGCGAAGCAACCGGGTCAAGGAACGGGGAGCTTTATCCTTGTCCCGCACCAGGCCCCCGTAGCTCAGTGGATAGAGCAGGCGCCTTCTAAGCGCTTGGCCGCAGGTTCGAGTCCTGCCGGGGGCGCCACCCCTCGCCCTCCCGTTCGGGAGGGCTTTTTGCTGGTCAGGGCGGGTGCCGCCGCACGCAGAAGAACGCCGGACCGCCCCCGGTGATCGCGGGGAGGGTCCGGCGCTGTCCGGCTGTCACCGGGTTCCTGCGGGTGGCTGCGGTGAATACGCGGAGAAGTGCTCAGGCGGCCGTCAGCCGGCCTCAGGCACCTCGGGAAGGTCCCCACGCGCCAGAATCCGCTGCTTCACGTCCTGGAGGTGCCCAGCGGCGCACCGAGCGTAAATGGACACGCGGCACGGGGCGCTGTGGCCGGCCGGTCCGTCATCTGCGCCGACGGCAGCGGTCGCGTGCGGGCGCCGGGGTGACGTCGCGGATTACGGGTGAAACTCGCTTTTCGAGCGGCGTGACGTGTGGATACGCTGCGCGGGCCCAGGGTGCTCGCAAGCTCGGGGACGTGGGACCGGTGGTCGTGCCGGCGAGCCTCTGCTTCGTGCGAGTCCGCGACAGTGGAGCGACCGCCGGTCCCCTCATGCGGTGCGGGCAGCTCAGCGAGCCGTGGACCTTGGGGGACGCGCGCCCGAACATGGCCCGCGGGAGCAGAGATTGCGAAGTCACCGTCATCGCTTTCGGGGCCGGGGAGGTGATGGAGCCGCTCCCCCGGCCCGACGAGCGTCGTGCATGGCACCAGTGCTTCGAACCCATCCCGGGCATGGACGCGTGGCCATCGGCTTCTGGAGGCTCAACTGGACCAGGCTGACCTACTTGGAACAGATGCCCTGGCCCCATCCGCAGTCGGTGCAGGTCCTGCTCCGGGATCGGGGTCGGCCCGTCGGCTGACGACCCCGTGTGCTCCGTCAGCCGATGCCCAGGACGGGCAGGCACTCCTCGACTCCGGTCAGGGCGATGTCGGGTCGGCGGGTTCGTTCCCACGTCTGCCTCGTGAGGCGCCACTGCTGGATCCTCGCGGGCTCGCCTCGGCGGGTGTCCCAGTCCGTGCCGTTCGGTTCGTAGTCCAGGGCCTGGGAGATGCGGTTGGACGCCTTGTTGTCCATGAAGGCGTCGCTGCCCGCCTCACGTGCCCCCAGGCCCGCGAAGGCCAGGTGCAGGATCGCCGCCCGCATCTCCTTGCCGAGCCCCTGTCCTCGGCTGCCGGGGGCGAGCCACGAGAAGCTGGACACCGTGCCGAACCGGGTGAAGTTCGTGCCGATGAGGTCCTGCATGCCGACCGGCTCGCCGTCGACCAGCACGGCGAAGTACAGCCGCCACGCGTCCGGGCTCACTCGGGCGCGGCCGGCCCAGATGCCGCGCAGCCACCGCCACTCGCGTTCGGGGTTGTCGGCGTAGAAGGAGATCGGGTCGTCGAACGGCCACGGCTCGGCGTCGGCGACCCCGGCGCGTACGAGCGGCACGAGACGTTCCAGCAGATCGTCGGACGCGCCGGCCAACGTCAGGCGCGGCGTGCGCACTTCGACGTTCAGCGGGGGGTAGGTGTGGGCCACGTCCGGACGGTAGCCAGCCGGGCCGACCCGCCGCATCCGGATTTCCCCGGGTTCCCCCCGAGCGGCTTCGGGATGGCCAAGCGCTCGGCCACAGGTCCCAGTTCGCGGGCCCGCTTGGGCGCCGGGCGTCCACCGGCAGCAGGCCGTACGTCCCCGAAGAACGTCTCGCGGGCCGCTTCAAGCCCCCGGCCGCTCCCGCGCCGCCCTCCGCGGGGTGTGCGTCGGGTCGGTCTGCCGGGGGAGGCGGGTCGCCGCCGCCAGGCCGGCCAGGCCGATCACGGCCAGGGACAGCATCGCCGCCGCGTAGGCGCCCCTGGTCAGGCCGGAGACCAGGATCGTGCCGGCGATGGCCGTGCCGAAGGACGAGCCCAGGTTCGACACGCTCCGGGACAGGCCGGAGATCTCGCCCTGGCGTTCCTCCGGGAAGCTGGACTGCACCACGTTGACCGACGGGGTCAGCATGACGCCGAGGCCGAGGCCGATCAGCAGGAGGCCGGGGACGAACGCCCAGGCGGTCGTGTAGGCGGCCGCCAGGACGACCAGGACGACGACGCCGAGGATGCAGACGACGAAGCCGGTCATCACGAGCGTGCGCTGGGAGCGCCGTTCGGCCAGGCGCTCGGCGGACAGGGAGGTCAGCAGCAGGCCCAGGGTGGCCGCCGTGAAGATGATCCCGGTCTGGATGGCGTCGTAGTGGCGCACGACCTGGAGGTAGGCCGCGACCGTGAAGGACACGCCCATCAGCATGAGCCACTGGACGTTCTGGGTGACCAGTCCCAGGTTGGACGTGCGGTTGCGGAACAGGCTCAGCGACAGCAGCGGTTCCCTGCCCGACGCCTCCCGGGCCCGCACGTAACGGAAGAACCACCACAGCACGCCCGCTCCGAGGACCAGCAGGGCGATCATGAGCCAGATGTCGTTGTCCGCGGCGAGGATGCCCATGACCACGAGGACCAGACCGGCGGACGACAGGATCGCGCCCAGGGTGTCGAAGGTACGGGTCGGGTCGGGCGGCAGCGGATCGTCCATGTGGCGGCTGAGCAGCACGATCACCGCGATGATCAGGGCCTGGAACACGAAGGCCGCGCGCCAGCTGACGGCTGTGGTGATCAGGCCGCCGATCAGTGGTCCGGCGGCGGCGCCGATGCCGCCCAGCGCCATGATCGTGCCGAAGGCGCGGGCCCGGGAGGTGAGGTCCGGGTAGAGCAGTGTCGCGAGGATGTAGACGGGCGGGATGAGCAGGGCGGTGCCGACGCCCTCCAGGATCGAGTTGCCGAGGATCAGCACCCCGAGCCCCGGCGCGGCCGCGCTCAGCAGGGCCCCGATCGCGTAGACGACGAGGCCGGTGAGGAAGCACCGTTTGCGTCCGTAGCGGTCGGTCAGCTTGCCGCCGGGGATCATCAGCGCGGCCATCACCAGCAGGAAGACGGTGATCGCCACCTGCACCCCCTGGACGGTGGTGTCCAGGTCGGTGCTGATGTCGTTTATCATCACGTTCATGTTGGAGCCGGCGAAGCTGCAGATGAACTGGGCCAGGGCCAGCGCGGCCAGCACCTTGCGCTGCCCCGCCGCGCGCTCGCGCTCGACTGTCTCGGTCACGAGCCAACCATCCGGCAGCACGGCGGGCGGTGCCTCACCCCTCGGGGGTGAGATGGGCGCGTCCCGGAACAGGCGTACGCCTCGGGATCAGCGCTGTTCGACCGGTCGTACGGCGGTGGTCACGGCGGAGACGACGACGGTGCCGACGAAGGTCCCCATCATGACCAGCCCCACGCCGATGACGAACAGGCCGCTGGAGTCGTCCGACCAGTCGACGTAGGCGGCGGCGGTCAGGCCGGCCGTGGTGCCGAGTACCGCGCCCGCGACGTAGTCCCGGTAGGCCGCCCAGCCGACCGCCGCGAGCAGGGTCAGCACCAGGCCGATCACCTGCCACGCCTGGTACGGGCCGGTCGTCGAACCGTCGGGGTGCACGTCGCGGTGCTGGTCCCAGCCGAGCCAGGCCGCCCAGAGGGCCGGGGCGAGCGCGGCCAGGGCGAGGATCGACACCAGCTGGGCAATGGGTTTGCGCAGTCCTGTTCGCATGCCTCCAGCGTCGCGGCCCCGGCGGTCACCGCCCAGAGCGTTCGTACTCAGTCCCGTCCGAGTACGAACGCCTGGGCACCGGGTCGCCGCCGGGTGACGGTCAGGCGGCCAGTTCCGTCTCCGCCTCCAGGCGCTCCGCCTCGCTCTTCGCGGCCAGGGCGTTGGCCGCCGCGTTGAAGCGCTCCATGGACGAGGGGTGGTCCGGGCCGAGGACGTACTCCTTGAGGGTGCGGCGGGCCGGGGCCATCGGGTCGGTGTGCGGGGCGCGGACCGAGTCGAGGATCCCGGTCAGGCGGGTGCAGTCGCGGTCGAGGAGGTAGGCGCCGCCCGCGGTGGTGTAGGCGGCGCGGAACTCCTCGTCGGGCAGGTCGTGGGCGTTGGTGAGGACGTAGGGCTTCAGGCCGGCCACGAAGTCGGCGACGACCGAGGAGACGTCGCTGATCAGGATGTCGGCCTGGTTGAAGCAGTCGTAGAGGGTGGGCAGGCTCTTGAGGATCACGTTGTGCCGGACCGGGCCCCTGGTCTCCCAGAAGATGCGGTGCCACTCGGCGCGCAGCTCCTGCCACTCGGCCGCCGCGGCGCGGTCGGGCAGCCGGGCCTCGCGCAGCTGCTCGGCGTCGTCGCCGCCGAGGCGGCCGGCCAGCTCGTCGAGCCGCTCCTGGATCTCCTTCAGCCGGGGCTTGGCCGCTGCGACGGCGGCCTCGGCCTCGGCGGCGCCGCGCTGCTCGTTGTCCGCGCGCAGCAGCTCGCGGATCGCCCGGTCGGCCTCGGCGGCCTCTGCCGAGCGCTTGCCGGTGAGCGGGTGCGGCTTGTAGATGACGCGGACGTTCTCCTGGAGGAGCTTCTCGATCAGGGGCACGCCCATCGGGATCAGCGACGTGTGGCAGTCGTCGTCGCTCCAGCCCTCCCAGGTCGGTGCGTACAGGACGACCGGGAGCGGTCCGGGGGTGTGCTCGGCGTGCAGGCGGATCGGGGCGAGCTGCGGGCGGCCCACCTCGACGATGGCGCTGTCGCTGATGGCGTGCCGGACGCGCTGGTAGCGGTCGCGGCCCGCGCGGCCGGCCACCCAGATCTCGTCGTACACCTTGCTGACCCGGTTGCTGCTGGCGAGCTTGTCGCTGTCGCCGTGGCCGATGAAGACGTGCTTGGCCTCGGCGACGCGCAGCATGTGCACGTTCTTGCCGGCGTTGCCCGGGTAGAGGACGACCCGGACGCCGGACAGCTCCAGCTCCGCCAGGTCGTCGGCCTTGGGGACGCAGACGACCGGGAGCCAGGTGCGGCTGAGGTGGCGGAAGGAGGCCCGCTCCCGCAGGATGATCACCGGCCGCATGTCGAGCTGCTCCAGCGTCTCGATCCACATGTTGACCTGGTACATGAAGTCACGGGAGACCGCGGCGAAGCTGAAGTAGAGCGCCACCTGGGGACGGTAGTCGGCGAGCCGGCGGTTGACCTCGGCGAAGACCTCGTCCCGGACGGGCATCCGGCGGACCCTGCGGTACTGGAGCAGCAGCGCGAGGACGCCGAGCACCGGGACCGCGACGGTGACCGCGAAGCCGGTGTACGCCAGGCTCCAGCCGCCGGTGGCCAGCGCGGCGAGCAGGCCGGCGTGGGCCGGCAGGTCCAGGTGGAGCAGCTTGCGCAGGAAGCGCCGGTACAGGAAGGCGGGCGGCTGCTTGGGTATGGGCAGCTCGCTCATGTCCAGGTTGCGCACGCCCAGCGGCAGCACCCGGCGCCGGCGGACGGCGTGGTGCAGGGCCGTGTAGAGCATCATGGCCGCGAAGTGGACGCTGAACACGGCGAGCGCGGTGACGAGCACCGCCTCCGGCGCGTCCGCCCGGCTGGCCAGCGCGAGCAGCATCACGGTGCGGACCGCGAACCGCAGCGGGCGGGTGAGCTGGAGCGTCGCCAGTCTGCGCACGAATCCCGGGGCCCTGGAGTGCAGCACCTCGTCGGCGACGTACGTCACGGCCGACGCCGCGACGAAGCCCGACAGGGAGGGCAGCAGCGCGAAGACGGGCAGCGCGGCGAAGCCGCCGGCGAGCAGGAGCACGAGCAGCAGGTCGGTGACCCCGCGCACGCGCAGGGCACCGCACAACCGACGGATCGTCATGGGCATTTTTCCTCTTCCCGGATGGCGCGCGCGTGAGGGCAAACGCCGTTGTTCACCAGTTCGACGTAAGAAAAGGACGAAGAGTTGTACAGCGTTCGGAAAGAAGACATCCATGTTCCGTTTCCCTGTGGTACACCCCGGGCCGGCCCCGTGACCTGCGGGTACAGTCGCCGGGGGAAGCGGGGGGCGGGTCAACTCGGCACCGCGGCAACGCGGAACAACGGGGACCAACGGGGAAGGGGAGACGACGTGCGACTTCGCTGTGCGGTGCTGGACGACTTCCAGGGGGCGGCCGCCGGTTCGGCCGACTGGTCGGTGATCGAGGACCGGGTGGAGGTCGTCGCGCTGCGCGAGCACCTGGACGGCGAGGACGCCCTCGCCGCGGCGCTCGCCGGCTTCGACATCGTCGTCACCCTGCGCGAGCGCGTCCCGTTCCCCGGCTCGCTGATCGCGCGTCTCCCCCGGCTGCGGCTGCTGGTCGCCTCCGGGATGCGCAACAGCGTCATCGACTACGCGGCGGCCGAGGCGCACGGGGTGACGGTGTGCGGTACGGCGAGTTCCTCCACGCCTCCGGTCGAGCTGACCTGGGCGCTGCTGCTGGGCCTCGCCCGCGGGATCGTCACGGAGAACGGCGCGCTGCGCTCGGGCGGCCCCTGGCAGTCCACCGTCGGCGCCGACCTGCACGGCCGCCGGCTCGGGCTGCTCGGGCTCGGGAAGATCGGCGAGCGCGTGGCGCGGGTCGGACTCGCCTTCGGCATGCACGTGAGCGCGTGGAGCCGGAACCTGACGAAGGAGCGGACCGCGGAGGTGGGCGTGGAGCTCGCCGCCTCCACGGAGGACCTGCTGGCCACCAGCGACTTCGTCTCCGTCCACCTGGCCCTGTCGGAGCGCACCCGGGGACTGGTCGGCGCCGCCGAACTGGCCCTGATGAAGCCGGACGCCTATCTGGTGAACACCTCGCGCGCCGCGATCGTCGACCAGGACGCCCTGCTGGCCGCGCTGCACGAGGGCCGGATCGCGGGGGCCGGCGTCGACGTGTTCGACGTCGAACCGCTGCCCCCTGGTCACCCGATGCGCACGGCGCCCCGCCTGCTGGCCACACCCCACCTCGGCTACGTCTCACGGGCCAACTACGCGAAGTACTACGGCCAGGCGGTGGAGGACATCGCGGCCTACCTGGCGGGAGCTCCGGTACGACGGCTTCCGTGACGCCCGCTGTCGGGCCGGTCCGCGCCGATCAGCCGGCTTCCGGACGGTCAGTCAGCCCCCCGGTCGGTCAGCCGGCTTCCGGACGGTCAGTCAGCCCCTCGGCAGGTCAGCCGGCTTCCGGCCTGCGGTAGACGCCCTCGCTCCGGTGCAGGTGGTGGAGGTCCACCAGGTAGCGCCGGAGCGTCACATGGTCGACGCCGTCGGAGTCCTCGCACCAGGCCCGCAGCCGCTCGTTCACCACGCGCTCCGGGTACTCGGCGCCCGGCTCGAAGGTCTGCTCGGCGATGTGGCGCAGCACCAGCTTCTTCCGGGTCCACTGGGCGGGCAGGCGCAGCAGCCGCCCGTCGCGGACGAAGGTGGCCAGGACGGCGGCCTCCGGCCCGCCGCCGGTCGGGGGCGCCGGCCGGCCCGCGCCGGAGCAGGCCGCGGAACAGGTCGTAGGAGACGGTCAGTCCGTCCGATGTGCCGTCCACGACCACGCCCTGCTCGCGCAGTCGCAGCAGCGCGAGGGCCGTGTCCTTCGCGGACAGCCCGGCCGCCTCGGCGACCCGCTCGGGACCGTCCGCGCCCAGCGCCACGGCGGCCAGGGCGCGCATCCGGCTCTCCTCCGCCAGCAGCCCGATCAGCTGCCTGGCCCGCTCGGCTGAATCGGTGTCCGTGCCGGTCTCCGTGCCGGTCTCCGTGTCCGTGTCGGTCTCGGTGTCCGTGCCGGTCTCGGTGTCGGGGGTCATGACCGGAGGTTAGGCGGGCCGCCGGACCCGGCGCCTCCCATTAACACCGGTCACCGTCACCGCAGCGGCGGCGGCACCGCCCGTTGAAAGGGTGATCTCCTGCTGATCGGCGTGACTCGCCCGGCGCGACACCGTTGACCGGGAAGGTGCGGTGACTGTCCGTCGCCGCACACCACCGAGCAACAAAAGGAGAACGTGATGTCTCGCTTCGCGAAAGCGGCCGCCGTCGCTCTCGGTACGGGTGCCGTGGTCATCAGCGGCGCCGGTCTGGCCCTGGCCGACGCGGGCGCCCAGGGTGCGTCCACCAACTCGCCCGGTGTGCTGTCCGGCAACGTGGTCCAGGTTCCCCTCAACGTGCCCGTGAACCTGTGCGGTGACACCGTCGACGTCATCGGCCTGCTGAACCCCGCCTTCGGCAACGGCTGCGCCAACACGCACGCCGCCCCTGTCACCCAGGGCAACCCGGGCCCCGGCGACGACGGCTACGGCAGCTGATCGCGTCCCACGGACACGGCGGAGCCCCGGCACCTCGAGCGCCGGGGCTCCGCCGTGTCCCGGCACGGTTCACGCGTACCGGTAGATCCGGCTCATGTCCTCCAGCTCGTCCGGCGTGACGCCCCAGGGCGGCAGCTTCTGGTGCCGGGCGACGACCCGCTTGTGCTGGGGGTCGCCGGTGCCGGGCGGGTCGGCGGGCAGGTAGCGGTGCGACCGGTGGGCGCGCTGCCAGCGGTCCCACTGCAGGTCGAGGAAGGCGTGGTGCAGCCAGAACACCGGGTCGTTGACGGACGCGCCGCCGAGCATCGCGCCGCCCACCCAGCGGTGCACCCGGTTGTGGTTGCGCCAGGAGGAGCTGCCGGTCCCCGGCCCCCAGCCCTCCAGCTTGTTGCGGAAGCCCTTGGTGACCGTGGAGTCCCAGGGGCGGACGTCGTAGACGGGGTCGTCGAGGGCCCACTGCAGCTCGCTGCGGGTGGGGAGCTGGAGGGGCGCGGCCGCGCGGCCGAGGTCCCGGGTGAGGAACCTGCCGTCCGTGATGCCCTCCTTGATGGTCCAGTGACCGGCCGCGTAGGCGAACGGACCGGTCGTCACCTGCCGGTCGGAGCGCCGCCCGTTGCCGCCGAGCAGGTCCTTCGTCCAGGGTGAGGACGTCGTCGTACGGTCCCGGGTCCAGTCCCAGTACGGCACCGTCACCGAGGAGTCCACGCGGCGCAGCGCCCGCTCCAGCTCCAGCACGAACCTGCGGTGCCAGGGCAGGAAGGACGGCGTCATGTGCGCGGTGCGCAGGCCGGCCTCGCCGTCGGCGGTGTAGTAGTCGATGTGCGTGCGCACGAAGGCGTCGTACTCGCCGCGCCGTTTGAGCTCCAGCAGGGCGTTGACGAACCGCCTGCGCTCGGTGGGGGTGAGTGCGCTGACGTTCTTACGCACGTACGTCATGCTGTCCCCCCATGTCGTGTCCCACGTGCCCGGCGTCCACCGGGCCGGGCGCGAGCTCGCGCAGGCGCTGGCCGGGGCCCATCTCGTCCACGGCCGCGCGGGTCGCCTCCAGCGGCGTACGGTACGAGCTGTAGTGGTCGACCATGCTCAGCCAGGTGCCGTCGGCCCGGCGCATCAGGTGCAGCGGGCGGCCGTCGATGGTGACCTGCCAGTCGCCCCCGGCGAGGCCCCGGTGTCCTGCGACCGGGATCACGACGCCCTGGATGCGGCGGCCCCGGTAGGTCTCGTCGAAGGAGCCGCCCCCGGGTCCGTCCGACATGGGCAGGGGGCGGGAGGCGGCGACCACCGGCGCCAGCGCCAGTGCGGCGGCGGAGGCCAGCAGCCCCCGCGCCACCTCTCTTCGCGTCACTCTTCCCGTCCCCGCCACGACCTGCTGCTCGGCTCCCACCGCGACGCCACCGGCACCCACGACCATCTTTCGCTCCTCGTCCCGTGATCGGATTCCGCACGGGTAACCGCCGGAACGCGCGCGGGGTCACCACCGGGGGGCCATCCGGTGGGTGCGGGGACGTGTGCGGCCGGCACCGGAGACGTGCCGAAGGTCCCCGGTTCGCGACCGGGCTGAGACTCGCGACCAGGCTCAGGTACGTGGCCGGGGCTCAGGTGCGCGGCCGGGACTCAGGTACGTGGCCGGGGCCGGGGCCGGAGTCACGACCGAGGCCCCCGGTCGGCGCCGGAGCCGGGACCGAAGCCCACAGCCCGTGTCGGAGCCCGGGACCGAAGCCCACAGCCCGTGTCGGAGCCCGGGACCGAAGCCCACAGCCCGTGTCAGAGCCCGGGACCGAAGCCCACAGCCCGTGTCAGAGCCCGGGACCGAAGCCCACAGCCCGTGTCAGAGCCCGGGACCGAAGCCCACAGCCCGTGTCAGAGCCCGGGACCGAAGCCCACAGCCCGTGTCAGAGCCCGGGACCGAAGCCCACAGCCCGTGTCAGAGCCCGGGACCGAAGCCCACGGCCCGTGTCAGAGGCCGGGGCCGAGGCCCAGGTTCGCGGCGGGCACCGTCCGCAGGACCGGGGCGAGCAGGCCGGCCTGCGGCAGCTTGGGCTCGGGCAGGCCGAAGTGGTGCGGGTCGGGGGCGGTCAGCGGGGCGTCCAGGGACAGACCGGGGCCCGCGGTGCGCAGGTCGGAGGCGGGGGCGTCGACACCGACGTGGTCGAAGTCGTCGCCGAGGACGCGCGGCAGGGGCGCCCGCAGGTTCGCGCCGGGCAGGGCGCCGTTCAGCGGCACCTGGGGCAGCGCGCGCTCGGGCAGCAGCCGGCCGGTGACGTACCGGGGGCCCTCGGGAGCGCCGGGCTTCACCAGCGGCACTTCGAGGCCGACCTTCGGCACCTCGGTGCCGAGGGACTGGGAGACGCCGTTCAGCGGCACGGGGACGGGGACCGCGCCGGCCGCCAGGGCGGGGGCGGTCGCTCCCACGGCGGCCGCGACGCCCGTGACGACGGCGGCGAGGGTTCCTCGGGTGGTCGGCTTCATGTCAGGTGCGGTCCTTTTCGGGTGCGCGGAGTTCGAGGTCCGCATCGCACAACGAGCCGGAAAACTGCTTCAGTTCACAATTCGCCCGGCCGCAGCAATGGTCGGCTCGTCAGCTCGTCCAGAAATCCCACCATCGGGTCAGGACGAGCATGCCCACGACACCGATGTGCAGGACCGGCGGGACCCAGGTGAACTCCGCGAGGAAGTTCCGCAGTGCGGCGGGCGCGGGGACGTATCCGCTCCGGACGACGAGCGAGGTGACGTACCAGAACAGGACGATCGTGGCGGCCCAGGCCAGACAGCACCACAGACACAGCGCGTTGATCCGGTACAGCGACTCGAACTGCAGCCAGGACACGAACCCGACGCCGAACAGGCACCCGGCCTCGAACAGCAGCCAGTACCAGCCGGGGAACCGGGCGTCGGCCAGCAGGCTCACGCCGACGCAGCCGACGACGCCGTAGGCGACCAGGCCCAGCATCGGGTTGGGGAACCCGAAGACCCCGGCCTGGGCGCTCTTCATCACGCTGCCGCAGGACACCACCGGGTTCAGGCTGCACCCGGGCACGAAGTCCGGGTTCCTCAGCAGCTCGAACTCGTCGAGGGTGATGACCCAGGAGGCCAGCAGACCGGCCGCGCCGGTGATCACCAGCAGCAGCCCGAGACCCCTGCCGCCGGCCGGGGGCCGGGGCATCAGCGGCGCAGGCTGCGGGCCGGCAGGACGATGTGGGCCGCGGCGGTCAGGGTCTCGTCGGCGCCGGCGAAGGCGGCCAGCGCGGCCGGGTCGACGACCTGGCCGGGACGGCCCTCGGGCCAGGCGAGGGTGGTGAAGACGAGGTAGGCGTAGCCGCGCGCGGCGACGGCGGCGAGCCACTCCGGCGGTGCCTCGGCCTGGGCGACCATCTGCGGCATGTTGACGACGGCCTGGCCGGCCTCGACGAGCAGGGTGATGGGCAGGCTCGGCTTCGAGGTGCCGTCCACCACCTGCCCGCCGACCGGCAGGTTGTTGCTCGTCAGCAGGTGCCTGATGGCGGCGGCGGTGGCCTCGGGGCCGCCCTCCGTGTCGCCGAGGGAGTAGGCCAGCAGGTACGGCATGTCGGTGCCGTCGGGTGCCTCGCCGCTCCAGGCGAGGACGACGAGCGTGCCGAGGTCGGCGGGGCGGAAGGGACGGGTTTCGCTGGGGCTTGAGGTCACCGCGCGACCCTATCGGCGGGGCGCGGCGCGGCCCGGCGGCCTCTCACCCGTCCGGACCAGTGCCCGCAGCCGCTCCACACGATCGGGGGAAGCGGTCTCGAACAGGCCGGGAGCCGGCTCCGCGGTGTGCGGTGCCGGCTCCTCCCGGTGGTGCGGCGGCGGGGTCAGCTCTGCAGCGGCAGGCCGCCGAGCAGCGGGTTGTGCTGGTTCAGGGCGGTGGTGGCGCCCTTGACGGAGTGCAGGACGGAGTCGGCGTTCTCGGTGTCGAGCGCGTGCGACTGCTGCTGCAGTGGCATGACGTCCTTGACGGTCAGGCCGCCCCGGGTGATCGAGTCCACGGCACCGTTGAGGCTGGTGGGGGTCAGCTCGGCGGTGGTGTGGGCGAACGCGGGCGCGGCGACGCCGGCGAGAGCCACGGAACCGGCAAGGACGGCGGCGGCCTTCAGGGACTTCATCGGGTTCCTCTCTTCGGCGACTCGCGTCACCCCGGGGAGACGTACTGGCGCCGTGCCTAACGAGTGCCCGCGGGGCCGGAAACCCCGGCCCCGGAAGACATATGAGATCCCCGTGGGCGCTGCCGTCCGCGCGTCACCCGGTCGGCAGCGCGGGGGCCTGCGGCAGGCTGGGCAGGGCCGTGCCCGGCGCGGTCGGCAGTCCGGCGAGGGTCGAGTCGATCAGTTCGAGCACGTCGTCCACGACGCCGTTGGCGGCGGACAGCACGCCGTCGACGTCGGCGGTGACGGCCTTGATCAGCTTGTCGATGGCGGTCTGCAGCGCGGCGAGCAGGTCGCCGGTGGCGTCGCGGGCCGCGGGCTCCTTGGCGGCGGTGCCGGTGGTGAGCGCGGTCAGGGCGGCCGGGGACGGCACGGCGGAGCCGCTCGCGTCGGTGGCGACGCTCGGGGTGACGGGGGCGCTCGGGACGGCGGGCGCCGTCGGGGTGGCCGCCGTGGACGGCGTGGCGGCGGTGCTCGGCACGGCCGGGGCGGTGGGAGCGGTCGAAGCGGTGGGCGTGGCGGGGGTGCTCGGCGTCGCCGCGGAGGTGGGGGTGGCCGCGGAGGTGGGGGTGGCCGCCGTGCTCGGGGCGGCCGCCGCGGCCTTGGCGACGGCCTCACGGGCCGCGTCGCCGAGCTTCTTGGCCTCGCCGGGGGTGAGACGTCCCTTGCTTAGTGACGCGTCGACCAGGTCGACGACGGGGTCGAGGGCGGCGTCGGTGCCGTGCAGGGACCGGACTTGGGCGAGCAGCGCGTCCGCGCCGGGTACGGGCGAGTGCGCGCTGGTCCGGGTGCGCTCCCGGGCCGAGTCGGCGGCGACGGCGACGGGGCCGGCGATGCCGATCACGAGGGCGGCGCAGAGGGTGGTGGACGCCAGGCGCCGTACGGGCAGCACACGCATGGGGGTTCCTTTCGGTGGGGCAGGGGTCTGAGCCCACCGTTGAACTCCCCGTGTCGCCGCGCAACCGCTCACGCACGGTGCGTGAACCATCTGGGGGAACGCACGAACCGGCCGTCCGTCCGCGACGACGCGCGGGCGGACGGCCGGTCCGAGGGGTGCGTCCCGACGTCAGCCGTTGGCCGCGATGTTGCCGAACGCCGGGTTCAGCAGGCCGATGACGTTGATGCTGTCGCCGCTGACGTTGACCGGCACGTGGACCGGGACCTCGACGACGTTGCCCGACACGACACCCGGCGAGTTGGCGGCGCCGCCACTGGCGCCGGCGTCGGCGCAGGCCACACCGGCGGCGCCGGCGACGGCCGCGACGGCGGCGGAGGTCAGGACCAGACCCTTCGCGATACGCGACATGGAGAGGAGCTCCTTGAAATCGACACAAACATCCGGGCGGATGCCCGGCGCTGTGTCAACGCGCCGCACGCCGTGGGGTTGTGCCGCCAATCGAGTGACGTCCATGGCGGTGACCCGCCGGGCTCCCGGCTCGTTCCCAAGGGGACGCGTCGTGGGCCGGCGCGCTCTTCGTCGTCGTGGACGCGCGGTCGTGCCCCCGCGTGCCCACCCGCAACCCCGAGCGCCCCCGTGAGCGAGGAACCCGTCGATGCACCAGCCACCACCCCCCACGCGGCCGCGGGTCCTGCACGTCGCGCAGCCTGTCGACGGCGGGGTCGCCCGCGTCGTACGGGACCTGGCGCGGGCTCAGCTGTCGGCCGGCGTGCGCGTCGCGGCGGGCTGCCCGGGCGGTGAACTGGGCGCGGAGCTGCGGGAGCTGGGGGTCGACGTGCGCCCGTGGGGGGCCGGACGGTCGCCGGGTCCGGGGCTGTCCGGCGAGATACGACGGCTCGCACGGCTGGTCGAAGAGGTACGGCCCGAACTGGTGCACGCGCACAGCGCCAAGGCGGGACTCGCCGTGCGGCTCGCCGTCCGCGGCCGGGTCCCGACCGTGTTCCAGCCGCACGCGTGGTCGTTCGAGGCCGTCGGCGGCCCCACCGCCGCGCTGGCGCTGCGCTGGGAGCGGTGGGGGGCCCGGTGGGCGGACCGTGTGGTGTGCGTCAGCCAGGCGGAGCGCGCGACCGGACTGCGCGCCGGGGTGCACGCCTCGTACGCCGTCATTCCCAACGGCATCGACCTCGACCGTCACTCCCCCGCGCCCGCGGGGCCCGCCCGCGCCGCCCTGCTCCCGGACCTCGACCCGGCGGCGCCGCTCGTCGTCTGTGTCGGGCGGCTGTGCCGGCAGAAGGGCCAGGACCTGCTGTTGCGCGCCTGGGAGCACGTCGTGCGCCAGGTGCCCGGCGCCCGGCTGGCCCTGGTCGGCGACGGACCCGACCGGGACGCGCTGCGCCGGCGAGCCCGCGCGCTCGGCCCCGCCGTCCGGTTCGCGGGTGCCGTCACCGACACCGTGCCCTGGTACCGGGCCGCCGACCTGGTGGTGCTGCCCTCGCGCTGGGAGGGCATGGCCCTGGCCCCGCTGGAGGCGATGGCCTGCGGCCGGCCCGTCGTGCTCACCGACGTCGACGGCGCGCGCGAGAGCCTGCCGCCGGCGCTCGCGCCCCACTGCCTGGTGCCCCCGGAGGACCCCGGGGCGCTGGCCCGGGCGATCGCCGCGCTGCTGCCCGACGCGCCGCTGCGCGCGTCGCTCGGCGAGCGGGGACGCGGGCACGTCCAGTCCACGCACGACGTGCGGCACACCGCCGACCGGTTCGCGGTCCTGTACCGCGAACTCCTCGGCGCCCGGCCGCCCGTGTCCACCGAGCGCAGGGAGTCCCTCCACCCGTGACCGCGGAACGCACCGTCCCCTCCTCCGGCGCCCCCGGCGCCCCTGCCGCTCCCGGCTCGCGACCGCAGGAGCAAGGCCCCTCGCCCGCCCGGGTACGCCCGGCCCGCGCGCCGGGCGGCTTCCGGTTCCCGGTGCGACGGCTGGCCGCGCGGCCCGCCTCGCCCCTGCCGCTGCTCACCGCCGACCTGGTCGCCGCGCTGGTGGGCGCGCTCGCTCCGGGCCTGGCCACCCAACGTGCGCCACTCGTGGCCGTGTTGGTGTGCGGAGCGCTGCTGCTGCGCCCGCGCCTCACCCGGCCGGTGCCGGGAGTGCTCGACGAACTCCCGGCCGTCTGCGGCCGGATCGCGGTCCTCTGGCTCGCCCTCGGCGCGCTGGCGGCCGCCCTCGACCCCGGCCGCGCGCTGTCCGCCCGCACGCTGCTGCTCGGCTGGGCGGCGCAGGCGGTGGCGGCCTGCGCGGCGCGCGGTGCCGTGCACTGGCGCCGCCGGGTGGCACTGACACGCCGTCCGCGTACGGCCCTGGTCGTCGGTCCGGCGGCGACCGCGCAACGGGTGGCCGCCGCGCTGCTGCGCCACCCGCGCTGCGGGGTGCGGCCGGTGGGCGTCGTCGCCGAGCACCCCGCGGGCCGCGGTGGGCTGCCGGTGCTCGGCACCGGTGAGGAGGTGCAGCGGGCGCTCATCCAGAACGGGGTGCGGGTCGTGCTCACCGTCGGCCCGGCCGTGCGCGCCGAACGGGGCCCGCTGCTGCGGGCACTGGCGGAGTCCGGCTGCACGGTGTGGGAGGTGGACGCGGACGGCCCGGCGTTCGGGACGCGCGACCTGCTCGCCGGTTTCTCCGTCCGCCCCCTCGACCTGGACACCCGGCACCACGGCAGCCCCGGCAAGCGGCTGCTGGACGTGACGGTGTCCGGGGCCCTGCTGGTGCTGGTCAGTCCGCTGCTGCTGGTGTGCGCGGCCGTGCTGCGGCTCACCGAGGGGCCCGGCGTGGTGTTCCGGCAGGAACGCATCGGCGCCGGCGGGCGGCCCTTCACGCTGCTGAAGCTGCGCACCCACCGCCCGGTGGACGAGCGGGAGGCGGCGACCCGCTGGAGCGTGGCGGGCGACGACGGGATGAGCCGCTTCTGCCGCTTCCTGCGGCAGACCTCGCTGGACGAGCTGCTCCAGCTGTGGAACGTCTTCCGGGGCGACATGAGCCTGGTCGGCCCGCGGCCCGAACGCCCTTACTTCGTGGCCCAGTTCAGCCGCACCCACCCGGGCTACGCGGCCCGCCACCGGGTGCGGACCGGCATCACCGGCCTCGCCCAGATCAACGGCCTGCGCGGCGACACCTCCATCGAGGACCGGGCCCGCTTCGACAACGCGTACATCGACACCTGGTCGCTGTGGCAGGACGTCTGCATCCTGCTGCGCACCGCGGCCGCGCTCGTGCGTTCCACGGGGAGCTGACCGATGAGCCTCACCCTGACCCGGCGCCGCCCCGCGCCGGCCCCGGTGCTGTCGGTGGTGGCCGTGGTGGCCCTGCTCGCGCTGCCCCTCACCCCGGGGGGCGAGGGCGGCGCCGGACCGGCCGACGTGGTGTCCGCGCTGGTCGTCGGCCACTGCGCGGTACGACTGCTGCGCGCACGGCGGCGCCCGCTGTCCCCTACGGCCGCCGTGGTCCTCGGCCTGCCGGTCACCGGTCTCGCGCTCGCCGCGGCGGACGCGGTCTCCCCGGGCGCGGGGATCGCCGGCCTCGGCCGCTACCTGCAGATCTTCGTCCTGGTGCCGGCCGCCGTCCTGCTGCTGGTCCGCCACCGGTCCGACTTCCGTCTGCTCGCCTGGTCCCTGGTGGGGCTCGCGCTGTGGCAGGGCGCGCTGGGCGTCCAGCAGTACGCCACCGGGACCGGCGCCTCCTACCAGGGCGAGGACATCCGCGCGGTGGGCACCTTCGGGGCGTCGGACGTGATGGGCATGGCGACCGTGGTGTCGTTCGGCCTGGTGTGCGCGGCCGGTCTGGCGCTCGGCCGGACGCCGGTGCGCGAGCGGGCGGTCGCGGCCGTCTGCGCGTTCGTCCTGCTCGTCCCGCTCGCCCTGTCCTTCAGCCGGGGCGCCTGGATCGCCACCGCCGTGACGCTCACCGTCCAGCTCGTGGCGGCCGGGCCGCGCCGTGCGCTGCGGGTCGGCGCGGCAGCCGTGGCGGCGGGTGTGGTGCTGGTGGGCGGTCTCGGGCTGGGCTCCGCGATGCTCCAGGAACGGATCGACAGCATCACGCGGGTCACCGACGCGCCCGACCAGTCGGTCACCGACCGGTACACGATGTGGGCGGCGGCGGGCGACATGTGGCGGCAGCGGCCGTTGACCGGTGTGGGGCTGAAGGGCTTCCCCGAGTACCGCGACGGGCACGCCTCGCTCGCCCTGTCCTCGGGCAGCGACACGGAGGGCGCGGGCGCCGCCTACCGCAGGCAGCCGCTGCTGTCCCCGCACAACATGTACCTGCTGGTGCTCGGCGAGCAGGGCCTGGTCGGTCTCGTGGGCCTGGTGGGCGGCTGGCTGGCCCTGCTGGTGTGCGCGCTGCGGGGCGTGCGCCGGGCGCGCCGCTCGGGCCGGGGCCAGGAGTGCGCGCTCATCTCCTGCGGGCTGCTGGTCTGGCAGCTGGTCGACTTCGCCTACGCCGACATCGGCGGCAGCTCGACCGTGCTGACCGCGGTGTGCCTGGGCCTCGTGGCCTGGTGGGCGCTGGTGGGCGCGGACGAGGTCGTTCCCCTACCGGACGCCGTCGCCTCCGACGCGGGCGCGGTCGGCTCCGCAGGGTGTGCCGCGCGGCCGGCCGCGGAGGAACGGGCCGTCGGGGAGGCCGGGGTCCGGTGACGGTGACGCCCTCCCCCGAAGCCCGCCGCGGGACCGGCGGGAGCGGTGCGGTGCCCGGACCGGACGACGGCGACGGCGAAGGCCCGGTCGTGCTGGCCTCACCCCGGGCCGGTGCACGGGCCGGTGCGCCCGCCGCTACCCACTCCGGTGCGCCCGCCGGTACCCACTCAGGTACCCGGGCCGACACAACCGCCGCCGGGACGCGGGCCGGGGCGCGCCCCGGCCCGGCGCGGCCTGCCGGGTCCGGACAGGCGCCGCCCAGCCGGGGCTTCCTGGCCAGGGCCGCTCTGATCACCGCCTCCCTCACGGTCGCGGGCGCGCTGCTCGGGCTGGTGCGCGACCAGTCGCTGGCGCGGCTGTTCGGGGCCGGCCGGGACACCGACGCCTTCCTGGTGGCCTGGACCCTGCCGGAGTTCGCGGCCACCCTGCTCATCGAGGACGGACTGGCCTACGCGCTGGTCCCGGCGTTCAGCGTGGCGCTGGCCCGGCGTGCGCAGGGGGCACCCGGGGACCCCGTCCGGTCCCTGGTCGCGAGCACCCTGCCGCGGCTGGCACCGGCCTTCGCCGCGGTGGCCGTGCTGCTCGCCGTGGCCGCGCCGTGGCTGGTCGGGGTGCTCGCGCCGGGTCTGCCCGACCCGGCACTCGCCGTGGACTGCACCCGGCTCACCGCGAGTTGCGTGTGCAGCTTCGGGCTCGCCGGCTACTGCAGCGCGGCCCTGCGGGCCCACCGAAGCTTCCTGGCCCCGGCCGCGATCTACGTCGCCTACAACACCGGCATCGTCGTCACCATGTTCACCCTCGGCGGCCGGTGGGGCGTGCGCTCGGCCGCGTTCGGGGTGGCGGTGGGCGGCTGTCTGATGGTGGCCGTACAGATTCCCTCGCTGGTACGGCGGTTGCGCACCCGGCGGTCACGGCGGTCGGCCGGCACCGTCGCGGAGATCGGTACGGAGGCCGGTCCGAGCGGCGGCGCCGGGACCGGCACCCCGCCCGGGCAACGGCCCGTGGACGCCGCGCTGATGGCGACCGTGCTGCTGTTCGCGCTGGTCCGGCAGTCGCAGGTGCTCGTCGAGCGGTACCTGGCCTCCGGACTGCCCGCGGGCGCCATCTCGCATCTCAACTACGCGCAGAAGGTCGCGCAGATCCCGATGACGCTGTCGACGATGCTGTGCACGGTCACCTTCCCGGTGGTGGCGCGCGCGCTCGCCGACGGTGACACCGAGCAGGCCCGGGACCGGGTGGAGCGCGACCTGGTGGTGGCCTCCTGGCTGGTGCTCCTCGGCACGGCGGCCGTCGTCGCCTGCGCCCCGCAGATCGTCCAACTGCTCTTCCAGCGGGGCGCCTTCACGGCCCATGACACGGCGGCGACCGCGGGCGTGATGCGGGTGTACGCGCTGGGGCTGCTCGGCCAGACGCTGACGGGCGTGCTGGTCCGCTCCTACTTCTCGGCGGGCCGCGCCGCCTGGTACCCGGTCGCCGCGATGGCCGCCGGCCTCGCCGTCACGTTCTGGGCGGGCGCCGGGACGGTCGGCCCCTGGGGGGTCACCGGGATCGCCGCGGCCAACGCCGCCGGCATCACCGTCACCGCGGTCCTGCTGCTGGCGGGCACGGCGAGCGGTCCGCGGGGGCGCTCCGTCCTTCCGGGCGGCCCGCGCGGTGTGCCGGTGCGCGCCCGGCGCGTGCTGGCCGGGGTGGGCGGGCCGCTGGTGGCGGCCGTGGTGGCAGCGGTCGCCGGCGCCCTGGCGGCGGGCCGGGCGGGCGGACCGTACGCGGGTCCGGTCGCCGGCGGCGCCACCGTGACCGCCGTGTTCGTCCTGCTCGGCCGTGTGCTGAGCGCCCGGGGCGGGACGTCCGGCCCGCCTTCCCTCCCGCTCGCCCGCTTCCTCCCGGCCCTGCCTTCCCTCCGCCGGCCCTTCGTCCGGCGCCTTCTCCTTCCTGTCCGCACCCTCGTACGGAGGCTCGTCCATGCCGTCCGCCGTTGAGTCGCCCCGCCGTGCCCGGGCCGCCCGGCCGGGCACCGTCCCGTGGATCGCCATGTACCACTCGGTCGGCGACTGTTCCGACGACCCGTACCGGGTCACCGTCACCCCGGACCGGCTGGAGCGGCAGCTGCGCTGGCTGCGCGCCCGTGGCCTGCGGGGTGTGTCGGTGGCCGAGCTGCTGGCGGCCCGCGCCCGGGGCGAGGGCCGCGACCTGGTGGGGCTCACCTTCGACGACGGGTACGCCGACTTCCTCACCGGCGCGTTGCCGGTGCTGACCCGCTGGGAGTGCACGGCCACCCTGTTCGTGCTGCCCGGCCGGTTCGGCGGCGACAACGCGTGGGACCCGCTGGGCCCGCGCAAGCCGCTGCTCACCGCCGACGCCGTCCGGGAGGCCGCCCGCGCGGGCGTGGAGATCGGCTCGCACGGCCTCACCCACGTCGACCTCACCCGTGCCGACGACACCGTCCTCGGGGCCGAGACCGCCGGGAGCCGGACCCTGCTGCGGGAGCTGACCGGGACCCCGGTGGGCGGGTTCTGCTACCCCTACGGCACCGTCGACCGCCGGGCCGTCGACGCGGTGCGCGCGGCCGGGTACGCCTACGCCTGCGCCATCGACCCCGGCCCGCTGACCGGCCCGCACGCCCTGCCCCGCGTGCACATCGGGCAGAACGACGCCGCCCTGCGCCTGTCGCTGAAGTACCGGCTGCACCGGCTGCGCCGCCGCCCCGCCGCGGAGCCGCGATGAGGGCGCTGCACGTCATCACCGGGCTCGGGACCGGCGGCGCCGAGCAGCAACTGCGGCTGCTGCTGCGGCACCTGCCGGTGGACTGCGACGTGGTGACGCTGACCGACCCCGGGCCGGTCGCCGAGGGGCTGGCCGCCGACGGCGTCCACGTGGTCCACCTGGGCATGCGCGGCAACCGCGACCTGGCCGCGCTGCCCCGCCTGGCCCGGCTGATCCGGCGCGGCCGCTACGACCTGGTGCACACCCACCTGTACCGGGCCTGCCTGTACGGCAGGATCGCGGCCCGGCTCGCCGGCGTCCGCGCGGTCGTCGCCACCGAACACTCCCTCGGTGACTCGCAGATGGAGGGCCGCCCGCTCACGGCCGGGGTGCGCGCCCTGTACCTGGCCGGTGAGCGGCTGGGCCGGTCCACGGTGGCGGTGTCCCCGACGGTCGCCGAGCGGCTGACGCGCTGGGGCGTGCCCGGGCCGCGCATCGCGGTCGTGCCCAACGGCATCGACCTGGAGCGGTTCCGCTTCGACCCGGGGCTGCGGCTGCGCACCCGGGCCCGGCTCGGGCTGCCGGACGACGCGTTCGTCATCGGCGGCGTCGGCAGGCTCGCCCCCGGCAAACGCTTCGACGTGCTGATCCGGGCTCTGGCCGGGCTCCCCGGCGACTGCCGGCTGCTGCTGGTCGGCGGGGGCGGCGAGGAGGGCGCGCTGCGCGGGGCCGCCCGGCTCGCCGGGGTCGCCGACCGGGTGGTCTTCGCCGGTGAGCGGCCCCACGGGTGCGACCCCGCCGCCGGCCCCGACCTGCCCGCGCTGGCCTCGGCGATGGACGTGCTCGCCTCGCCCTCCGCCGAGGAGGCGTTCGGGCTGGCCGTCGTCGAGGCGCTCGCGGCCGGGCTGCCGGTGCGCTACACCTCCTGCCCGGCCGTCGAGGACCTGCCGCCCGGGGCCGCCCCGGGCGCCCTGCGCGTCGAGGGCGGCACCGACGCCTACACCCGGGCGCTCGCCGAGGTACGCGCCGCCGGCCCCGGCCCGCGCACCGCCCCCGAGGCCGCCCGTCACTACTGCATCGCCCGCAGCGCCAGCCGGCTCATGGACGTCTACGCGGCGGCTCTCGCCCGTACCGTCCCCGAGCCCCGATCCTCCCAGGGAGTCACCCCGCCATGACCGAGTATCCCCTCAGGCACCACCGCCCGGCCCGCCTCACCCGCGCCCGCGCGCTGCCGCCCTGGACGCTGGTGGCGGCCGGCGTCCTCGCGGGCGGTCTGCTGGGCGGCGCGTACGGGGAGCTGAAGCCACCGGTGTACACGGCCACCAGTTATGTGGTCGCCGTACCCACCGAAGGGTCCGACACCGCCTCCGCGCTCGGCTTCGCCCAGGCCTACGGCCGGGTCGCCACCCAGCTCGCGGTGCTCGGCGACGCGCAGCGGCAGGCCGGGGTGCCGGTGGAGACCCTGCGCGCCGACGTGCGCACCGCGACCTCGCCGGACGCCCCCATGGTGGCGGTGTCCGCGACCTCGGGCCGCCCGGCCGAGGCCGCCGGCATGGCCGACGCGGTCGCCCGTTCCCTGACCCGGCACGCCAACGCCACCAAGAGCCGGACCCACGTCGAACTCATGGAGTTCTCGCGGGCGTTGCCACCGACCGCGCCGTCCTCGGCGTCCGCGGGACTCACCGCTCTGGTGGGGGCGAGCGCGGGCGGGCTGCTCGGCGGTCTGGCGCTGCTGGTGCGGCCGAGGCGCCGGTCGCCCGAGCCGGCGCGGGCGGCCACCGTGCCCGCGCCCGCCCTCGCCGCCGACGCGCGCGGCCAGCTGTGACGGCGACGTACCCGGCGCGGCCGGAGTGCACCACCGCTCCCCTCGGCGGGCCCTCCACCGGACTCGTCACCGAAGTCGTCACCGACGAGGCCGTCTTCGCCGCGCTCGGACCTGCCTGGGGGCGGCTGTACGGGCGGTGCGGCACCGCGACACCCTTCCTGAGCCACGCCTGGCTGCACTCGTGGTGGCGGTCGTACGGCAGGACGGGACGGCTCAGACTGCTGCTGGTGCGCCGCGGCCCGGGCGGTGAACTGGCCGCCGCGGCACCGCTGATGCTGGTCCGCCGTCCGCTGCCCGCCCTGGTGCCGCTCGGCGGGCCGATCTCCGACTACGGGGACGTGCTGCTGGACGACGGCGACGACGGGAGCGCGGCCGGCGCCCTCGCCGCGGCCCTGTCGCGGGCGGCGCGCACGGCGCTGGTCGACTTCCGCGAGGTACGGCCGGGTGGCGCGGCGGAGCGGGTGCTCGCCCGGTGGCGCGGGCCCCGGCGCGCGCTCGACGACTCGCTGTGCCTCGAACTGCCCGCCGTGCCCATGGAGGAGCTGGTCGCCCGGCTGCCGTCGGGCAAGGCGCAGCGGGTGCGGGCCAAGCTGCGCAGGCTGACCGCGCTGGGCGTGGAGCGGCGGGTGGCCGGGCCCGGTGAGGTGCCGGCGGCCCTGCACCGGCTGCTGGAGCTGCACCGCTCCCAGTGGCAGGGGCGGGGCGTGACGGCCGAGCATCTGCGGCCGCGGTTCCGGGAGCATCTGGTCCGCGCGGTGGGCCCGATGGTCCGTGCCGGGGACGCGGTGGTCACCGAGTTCAGGCTCGACGGCGAGGTGGTCGCCGTCGACCTGACGCTGCTGTCCCGGGGTCTGGCGGGCGGTTATCTGTACGGCGCCGATCCCCGGCTGCGGGAACGGAAGGCGGACGTGGCCGTGATGCTGCTGGACGCGTGCAGCGGGCACGCGGCGGCGGCAGCGCGCGGCGCGGCGGGCGGCCGGGGCGTGCTGAGCCTGCTGCGCGGCGACGAGCCGTACAAACACCACTGGCGTCCCGAACCGGTGGTCAGCCGACGGCTGCTGCTGGCCAGGCGGCGCACCGCCCCACTGCTCGTGGCCGTGCTCGCCGAGACGGCCGTCCGGCGGCGGGGCGGGCAGGCACTGCGCCGGGGCGGTCGGGTGTCGCTCCGGTGGGGGCAGGCACTGCGCCGGTGGAAGCAGGCACTGCGCCGGTGGATGCCGGGGCGTCGCGACGGGCACTAGAGGGTGCGCGGCCACCGGTCGGCGGGGAGACAGGGGTTCCCGCCGAGCCAGTACGCGACCCAGCCGCCCAGGTCCGGCGACGCGCAGGCGTCCGGGGGCCGCCGCGTGGGCGCGGGGGTCGGCACGGGCGCGGGCAGGGGGGTCGGCGGGGGCGTCGGTGCCGGTGCGGTGGGGGTGGCCGGCACGGGGTCCGGGGTGCGTGCGCCGGTGCGGCCGTACAGCGCGGACCGGTACACCGCGGACGCCATAGGGTTCCGCGCGCACTGCCACACGCCGTGCGGGCAGTAGTCGGTCAGCGTGTTGTACAGCGGCCGGTGCGCTTCCATCCAGGCGAGCATCCGGCGCATGTACGTGGCGTCGTCGCCGTTGCGGAAGAGCCCCCACTCCGGGTACGAGAGCGGCTTGCCGTGGGCCTCGGCGAAGTCCACGTGCCGCTGGAGGCCGTAGGGTTCCGTCACCTGCTCGTCGAAGGACATGCCGGCCGGCTGGTCGTAGGAGTCCATGCCGACGATGTCGACCGTGTCGTCCCCGGGGTAGCACTCGGTCCAGGGGACGGCGTCCCGGCCCCGGCTGGGAGCGAAGTCGAACCGGAACCGCTGGCCGGGCACCGCCCGCATGGCCCTGACGATCCGGTTCCAGTAGGTCTTCCACGACTCCGGGTCCGGGCCGCAGCGGTGGGTGTAGGTGACGCCGTTCATCTCCCAGCCGAGCACGACGACCGTGTCCGGCACGCGCAGGTCGACCAGCCGCTCGGCGAGGGTGCGGAAGTGCCGGTCGAACCGCCCGGCCGCGCCCTTGCGCAGCAGCGAGCGCACCTGGTCGTCGGAGAGGTCCTCCTCGTTGCGCTCCTGCATGGGGACGTTGAGCACGAGCGTGCGGTCCGGCTTCTCGCGCCGCCATCGCGCCCACGGGTCGAGGAAGCCGGGCGGGCCCTCGATGTCGCTCCATGTGCCGCCGGGCAGATAGGTGTGCCCGACGGTCGGTTCGGTGCCGCCGAGCCAGTCGCCGAGCCCGGCGATCCGGGCCAGGCCGCTCGGGCCGGAGCCGAGGAACGCGCCGAACGGCGGGGGCGCCTGCCGCTCCGCGACGGAGGAGCCGGCGGGCCGTGCGGCTGCGGAGGAGCCGGCGGGCCGTGCCGCGCCTGGCGCGGGGCCGGGGCCGGGGCCGGCCACCAGGGCGAGGGCGGCGGCGACCACCGACGCCACCACGGTCAGCCGCCGGGCGCGGGCCCGTCGCTCTCGCGGAGCCATGCCCGCTCCTTCCGCCACTGGACCGCGCCCCGGTGGGCCGGTTCCTGCTATTGACACACAGTCACATCGGCGTGGCGTCCGCCAGCACGGCTACGGCGTTCAGGTGGCCCCGGCCCCCGCACGGGCGAACCCTGAGCGGGAGGGGCGGGAGGAACGGGAGGAACGACCGGGGAAGGTGCTGGGGTGGGCCTCGGGCGGGAGTTCGCCGTGGCGTGTGGAGCCGGCGGGCTGGCGGTTCCCCGGCCGGACGGCGTGGCGAGGTGCCGGAGACGCTACGGCGCTGAAGGATGCGGTACGGCGCCACTGCGGAGGGCGCCGGTGCGGGACGCGGGGTGCCGGGCACTGGGGTCCGGCACCCGGCACGTCACCGGCCCGAGGCTCCGCGGCCCCGGCGGTACAGGATGGTTCCCCCGGCGATCAGCGCGGCGCTGGCGGCCGACGCTCCGAGGATGGTCCCGGAGTCGGCGCCGGTGTGCGCGAGGCTCGGCGGCTGGTCCGGGTGGTGGCTTCCGTGGTGCGGCGGAGTCCAGTCGTCGCCGCCGTACGGGGGCGGCGTCGGCTTGTCGTGACCGCCGTACGGAGGGGGCGTCGTGTGGTCGCCGCCGCCGTACGGAGGCGGGGTCGGCTTGTCGTGACCGCCGTACGGAGGGGGCGTCGTGTGGTCGTCGCCGTACGAGGGCGGGGACGAGGGGCCGCCGTACGGGGGCGGGGTGGTGTGGTCGTCGCCGTACGAGGGCGGGGACGAGGGGCCGCCGTACGGAGGCGGGGTGGTGTGGTCGTCGCCGTACCCGGGGGGCGCCGTGTGACTGCCGCCGCCGTACGAGGGCGCCTTCGTGCGGTCGCCGCCGTGGTGCGGGGACGGCATCGTGTGCTCGGAGCCGTCGTGCGAGGACGGCATCGTGTGGCCGCCGGGGAAGCCGCCCCGGTCGCCGGGGACGCCGGGGACGTCGGGGTGGCCGCCCGAGGTGCGCTCGGAGGTGTCCCAGCCGCCCTGCGGGCCGCCGTGCCGGACACCGCCGTCACCGCTCTGGACGGAGCCGTTCGCACAGGAGTTGCCGAACGCGGGATTCAGCGCGGCGGCCGCGTCCACGGAGTTGCCGCAGACGTTGACCGGGACGTTCACCGGGACCTGGACGGTGTTGCCGGACAGTACGCCGGCCGAGTGCTGGGCGGCACCCTGGGCACCCGTGTCGGCGAGCGCCTGACTTCCGTACAAGGACAGCATGCCCGTCGCGGCGGCGGCCACGACCATGCCCTTGCTGAGGGTCTGTCGCAAGTTCGTTGTCTTCCTGCTCGAAGAAGTGGGAAAGCCGGCCTCGGACGAGGAGCCGATGGATCGACGGTCCGAGGCCGGCCAGAACACAGCCGAGGGGGCTGGCGCGTAGCGCTGTCGCTCAGTGGTTGACGCAGGCGCCGCCGAAGGCCGGGTTCAGCAGCCCGATGACGTCGACGGTGTCGCCGCAGGCGTTGACCGGGACGTGGACCGGGACCTCGATGACGTTGCCCGAGAGGACGCCGGGGGAGTTGGCGGCCCCACCGGTCGCACCGGAGTCGGCGAAGGCGGGGACGGCCCCGGCCAGCGCCAGGATCGTGCCGGCGACGACAGCAGCGCTCTTCTTCATGAACTTTCCCTTCATAGCGGTCATGCCCTGTGACGGCCGAAACCGAGCGAGCACAACTTGAACGGCTCGCACCATGACCGGCAGGCTGTAAAACGAGGGATAGACAGCCGAAGAAACTACGGAACGCGCGTCCTCGATGAATTCACTCGAACGCCCCCGCAGATTTGACATGTTGGCGGAGCGTCAGCAAAACACTTCTTGGAGATGGGCAGCAAAAGACCGCCCGGGTGGCGGTGGATGCACCGGCACGCCACCCGGGCGGTGTTCCGTCGGCCAGGCCGAGACGGGTGCCTCAGCCGTTGCCGGCCAGGACCGCGATGTCGTCCGCGACGTGCGACAGCGGCTCGTCGTCCTTGGCCTGGGTCGAGTTGTCGGCGCACTGCTGGGTCTGCGGGGCGGACAGGACCGGGATGTCCTGGACACCGACGTTGGCGAGGACGGCCACCAGGGACTGGGCGTCCGCCTTGACCGGCAGGCCGACGCACAGCTTGTTGACCGAGCTCTGCACCAGGGTGGCCTGCGGGCTCATGTTGCCCCGGGTCACCGAGTTGCCGAACGAGTCCTGCGCCGCGTTGCCGCTCAGCGAGGTGGTGCCGGTGTCGTCGCCGATGGCAAGCGCCTGGGGGGCTGCCGCAGCGGACACACCGACGAAGGACGCGGCGACCGCCGCCGCGGCCATTGCCTTCTTCAGCATTTCGCTTTCCTTTCCTTGGCTCCTCGCCAAGACGCATGTTCCTGCCACGCATCAACCGGGCCCGGGCGGAATGGTTGCGGGGTGTCACCCGATCGGATCGTTCCGGGTGGCGGAATTCGGGGAATTCCCCTCTCGACTCCGCAAGCCCTTCCCCAGGCACCGTGTGGGCCATCGGAGTGAACGAGAGCAACCCCGGACGGCGGTCGGCAGTTGATGCAGGTCGCTCCGGTGGACGGGGTTTCTCCAGAAGGGAATCAGCAAGTGATCAAGAAGGTTCTGGCCTCTGCCGCGGTCGCCGCTTCCGTCGTCGGTTTCACCGCGACCGCCGCGTCGCCGGCCCTGGCCATCGGTGACGACCACGGCACCACCTCGCTGAGCGGCAACGACGCGGTGCAGTCGTACGGCAACTCGGCCACCTACGGCAACATGAGCCCGCAGCTCGCTCTCATCCAGGGCTCGTTCAACAAGCCCTGCATCGGCCTGCCGGCCAAGGTCGACGCCCAGTCGATCCTGGCCCTGGTCAACGTCGGCGTCCAGGACATCCCGATCCTGTCCGCCCCGCAGACCCAGCAGTGCACGGAGAACTCGACCCAGGCCAAGGGCGACGAGCCGCTCTCGCACATCCTGGACGACATCTCCGCGCTGTCCGGCAACGGCTGATCCGCAGACCCCCGGGCCTCCCCACGGGCCCGTGCCGACGGGCCGCCGCGTTCTCCCGGCGGCCCGTCGGCCCGTTCGGGACCGCCTCGCGGCGCGGGGGACCGTGCCGCGCCGGGCGCCGGTCGGCTGATCGTACCGAGCTACTCCAAACGGGGCAAAGGCCGCAACCGCGGTCGGATCCCCGGCGTTGATGATCACGCAACTCCTCCCCGGAGTCCGCCTCTCGAAAGGGAACGAACATGAAGAAGCTGTGGGCAACCGCGGCTGTCGCCGCCTCCGTCGCCGGTCTGGCGGGCTTCGCCGCCCCTCAGGCCCTGGCCATCGGTGACGACCACGGCACCACCTCGCTGAGCGGCAACGAGGCCCAGCAGTCCTTCGGCAACTCGGCCACGGCCGGCAACCAGAGCCCGCAGCTCTCGCTGGTGCAGGGCTCGCTCAACAAGCCGTGTGTCGGCCTGCCGGCGAAGGTCGACGCCCAGTCGATCCTGGCCCTGGTCAACGTCGGCGTCCAGGACATCCCGGTCCTGTCCGCGCCGCAGACCCAGCAGTGCACGGAGAACTCGACGCAGGCGAAGGGCGACGAGCCGCTCTCGCACATCCTGGACGACATCTCCGCGCTGTCCGGCAACGGCTGAGCGAGCGCTCCGCGAGCGGCGGGTCACCGGTTCCTTCCGGTGGCCCGCCGCTCCGCGTGCTGCCCGCGGCACGGCCTTCTTGGCGTGGCCGACCCCTTCTCGGCGCGCATGCCGGCTGCGGGTAAGGAGGATGGGGTGTGTCGACCGGGTGTGCGGCGCTCATTCCCCGCTCTCTCCGGTGTCCGTCCGCCCGATCCGGCCGGTGCCGTCCGCCTGCCGGATCGCGTCGGCGAGCGCCCGCACGTCCTTGTCCTCGGTGGTTCCGGCGAGCGCGGCGGCCCGGCCGGCGAGCCGGGCCAGGCTCGGGGCGCCGGGGAGGGCGGGGCCGTGGTCGGTGCCGGCGGCGCGCAGGGCGTCGGCGAAGTAGGCGGCGACCGCCGTGACCTGGAAGCGGGGGCTCGCCGCCCAGACGTCGTCCCGCAGGGCACCGGTCTCCAGGGCTCCGGAGCGCTCGTGCGGGGCCCGGGTCGCGGGGTCGAGCCAGCGGACGGTGGCGGTGGCGAGGTGGCCGTCGGCGTCCGGCCTGGTGCGCACCGCGTACAGGGCGGTCACGGTGTGGCCGGGGCCGACCTCGCCGCCGTCCACCCGGTCGTCGCGGAAGTCGTGGTCGGCGACGGCCCGGTCGTCGTAGCCGACGAGGCGGAACTCGGCGACGGTCCCGGGGTCGAAGGCGACCTGTGCCTTGGCGTCGCGGGCGGTCAGGCCGATGTTCTGCGGGAGCTGGACGCAGAACACCCGGCGCGCCTCGGCGGTGTCGGAGACGTAGGCGGTGTGGCCGTCGCCCTTGTCGGCGAGGCGTTCCATGAGGGCGTCGCCGTAGTCGCTGCCGACGCCCACGCCGAAGAGGGTGATGCCGTGCTCGCGGCGGGCCGAGTCGATGCGGCGCAGGATGGCGTCGGGGCGGGTCTCCCCCGTGTTGGCGAGGGCGTCGGAGATCAGCACGACCCGGTTGGTCGCGCCCTCGCGCAGGCCCTCGACGGCCGTGTCGTAGCCGGTCTCGACGCCCGCGCCGAGGTTGGTGGAGGTCAGGGCGCGCAGTCCGTCGACGGCGTCGTGCACCTCGCCGCGGTGGCCGCCGAGCCGGGTCATCGGCAGGACGGTGCGGGCGCGGGTGCTGAAGGTGACGACGGCCACCGAGTCGTCGTCGCGCAGCCGGTCGGTCATGGTGTCCAGGGACCGCTTGGCGAGGTCGAGCCGGCCGGGTTCGTCCATCGAGCCGGACACGTCGATGACGAAGGTGAGCGCGGCGGGCGGCCGTCGCCCGTCCGGGTCGGCGCCGCGGGTGGCGAGGCCGACGCGGACCAGGGACCAGTCCGGCCGGGTGGTGCGGGCGCCGTCGACGGTGACGGAGAAGCCGTTGCCGTCGGGCCTGCGGTAGTCCTGGCGGAAGCTGTTGACGAACTCCTCGGGGCGGACGGTCGACGGATCGGGCACGCGGCCGTCGGCGAGGGTGCGGCGGGCGTAGGTGTAGGAGGCGGTGTCGACGTCGAGGGCGAAGGTGGACAGATGGCTGTCGCCGGGTGCGGGGGCGGCCGACCCGGAGTTCCGCCCGCCGGGGGCGGGTGCGGGGGCGGGCAGGCCGCGCTTGTCGGCGGCGGAGCCGTCCGCGGAGCCTTCCGCCGAGCAGGCCGTCAGCAGCAGGCCGGCCGCCGCCGTGAGCGCGAGCAGCGCGCGGCGGGTCCGTCGTGCGCGTGGTGCCCGTGCCGTGCACGGTGTCCGTGGTGTGCGGTTCGGCTCCATCTCGCGTGCCCCCTCGGTCCGTTGACGTCGACGTGAGGTCTTCGTGTGCGACCTCTGCCGACTGTGACGGCGCGGGGGCCCGGAACGTGCGGCCCGTGGTGTTGCGGATGGGTCTCGAACCGGCCACGGCGGGAGCCCGCCGAGACCCGCCGGTGACCTAGGAGACGATGTCCTTGCGGGCGAAACCCCGGAAGGCCAGGGCGAACAGCACCAGAGCGTAGGTGACGGAGACGGCGGTGCCCTGGACCATGCCGGACCACTCGGGGTGCGGCTGGACGGCGTCCGCCCAGGCGAACTGCCAGTGCGCGGGCAGGAAGTCGCGCCAGTGGCCGAGGGCGGTGACGGCGTCGAGCACGTTGCCGACGATGGTCAGGCCGACGGCGCCGCCGACCGCGCCGAGCGGGGCGTCCGTCCGGGTCGACAGCCAGAACGCCAGTCCCGCGGTGACCAGTTGCGACACGAAGATGTACGCCACCACGACGGCCAGGCGCTGGGCCGCCGTGCCGGTGGACAGCGCTCCGCCGGTCGGGATCTGCAGCGGGCCCCAGCCGTAGGCGGCCGTGCCGACCACGAGGGCCACCAGGGGCAGCAGCACGATGGCGGCCAGGCTGGTGCCGAGCCCCACGACGAGCTTGGACCACAGCAGGCGGGCCCGGGGCACGGGTGCGGCGAGCAGATAGCGCAGGGAGGACCAGCCGGCCTCCGAGGCGACGGTGTCCCCGCAGAACAGCGCGACCGGGATGACCAGCAGGAAGCCGGCCGAGACGAACAGGTTCACCGCGGCGAAGTTGGCGCCCGACGCGGTGGCCGTGTCCATCAGCGTGACCCGGCCGTCGCGGCCCGACGGGTCGCCGCCGATCGCGAAGGCGACGAGCAGGACGAACGGCAGGACGGCGAGGATCGCGCCCATGACCAGCGTGCGGCGCCGCTTGAGCTGGCGGATCAGCTCGACGCGCAGCGGCAGGGTGCGCCCCGCGCGGTAGCCGGGGGCGACCTCGGCGGGCTCGGTGAGCGTGCTCACGGGGTACCTCCGATCAGGGTGAGGAACGCGTCTTCCAGGCGCCGGTGCGGGCCGACGGAGGCGACGGGCACCTCCAGGCGCACCAGCTCCACGACCAGCCGCTCGGCGGTGCCGCCGGGTTCGAGGCGGACCAGCAGTCCGTCCTCGGTGCGGACGGCGGAGGCGACGCCGGGCAGGGCGGCCACCTTCTCCGCGACCGGCTCCTCCACGGGCGTGCCGGTGCCGACCAGCAGGGTGTCGCCGGAGCCGATGATCTCCGCCACCGGTCCGGCCTGGACCAGCCGGCCGCGGTCCATCACCACCAGGTGGGTGCAGGACTGCTCGACCTCGGCGAGGAGATGGCTGGAGACGATCACCGTGCGGCCCGCGGCCGCGTAGCGGATCATCACCTCGCGCATCTCGCGGATCTGGGGCGGGTCGAGGCCGTTGGTGGGCTCGTCGAGGATGAGCAGGTCGGGCAGGCCGAGCATGGCCTGGGCGATGGCCAGGCGCTGGCGCATGCCTTGGGAGTAGGTGCGCACCGCGCGGGCCAGGGCGTCACCGAGGCCGGCGATCTCCAGGGCCTCCGTCAGGTGGGCGTCCTCGGGCGGGCGGCCGGTGGCCCGCCAGTACAGCTCCAGGTTCTCCCGGCCGGACAGGTGGGGCAGGAAGCCCGCGCCCTCCACGAAGGCGCCGACCCGCGACAGGACGGGGGCGCCGGGGCGGACGGCGTGGCCGAAGAGGCGGATCTCGCCGTCGTCCGGCTTGATCAGGCCCATGAGCATGCGCAGGGTGGTGGTCTTGCCGGCGCCGTTGGGGCCGAGCAGGCCGAGCACCTGGCCCTTCTCCACGCGGAAGGACAGCTCGCGCACCGCGTACCGGTCGGTGGCGCGGGCGTAGCGCTTGCTCAGGCCCGTTATCCGCAGCGGGACGTCGGCGAGCCCTGGGTCGGGCGCGGGCGCGGCGGTGCGGCGGCGGCCGGTGAGCAGCAGGGCGAGCGCGGCGGCGGCTCCGGCCAGGGGCAGCCACCACACCCAGGCGGGCAGCGGGGCCGCGGCGGTGGTGACGGCGGGGGCCGTCGGCACGCTCAGCCCGCCGGTGACGGAGACGGTGTAGGTCGCCGGGGCGGCCGGTGAGGCGTAGCCGAGGTCGGTGGAGGCGAGGACCAGGCGGAGGCGGTGACCCTTCTGCACCTCGTGGTCGATCGCCGGGAGGGTGATCGTGACGTCCTTGCCGTGCCGGGCGCCGGTGACCCTGAGGGGGGCGACGAGCTGGGAGGGCAGCACCTGCCGGGTGCCGTCGGGGCCGACGTCGTAGACCTTGCCGAACAGGACGGCGTCGTCGCTGCTGGAGGTGACGTGGGCGGTCACGGTGGGGGTGCCGGTGATCCGCAGGTCGCGGGTGAGCGGCGCGGAGTCGAACTTGGCGTACTGGCCGGGGAAGTCCACGGAAACGCCGACGCCGAGCGCGGAGAGCTGGGCGAGGCCGCCGGAGCCGCCGAGGCCGGGCAGGGCGGACACGGCGGGCGGGCTGGCGCCTGCCGGGTTGGCGATGCGCCGGGTGCCGCCGGTGAGGGCGACGGTCCGCCGGTGGTCGCGCAGGCCGGGGTAGGTGTCCGCGCTCGCGCCGCGCAGCAGGGTGGCGCCGTCGGTGGAGTCGACCCCTCCCGTACGGGTGATCCGGAAGGCCGGGCCGGTGCCGGTGGAGGTGTCGCCCTTGAGGTAGCGGTCGAACCAGGCCGTCACCCGGCGCTGGACCCGGCCGTTCTCCATGTCGCCGCCGTCGTGCCCGCCCGCGATCCAGTCGACGTCGACCGGGGCGCCGTTGGCGCGGATCGCCCGCGCGGCCGCGTCGGACTGGGAGAGGGTGAACAGGGAGTCGGTCTGGCCCTGCACCAGCAGGGTGGGCACCTTGATGCGGCCGCCGACCGCGGACGGCGAGCGCTCCTCCAGCAGTGCGCGGGCGGCCGCGTCCGGGGTGCCCGACTCGGCGACCCGGTCGTACATCCGGCACAGGGCGGGTTCGAACCGGGCGCAGCCGCCGCCGGTGTTGAAGAAGACGCCGGTCCACAGCTTCTTGAACACGCCGTCCGGGAAGAGGGCGTCGGCGAGGTTCCAGTAGGTGACGGCCGGGGCGATGGCGTCGACGCGGGGGTCGTGGCCGGCGGCGAGCAGGGAGATCGCGCCGCCGTAGGAGCCGCCGGTCACGCCGACGCGCGGGTCGCCGGGCCGGTCGAGGCGGACCTGGGGCTGCTCGGCGAGCCAGTCGATGAGCCGGGAGACGTCGGCGACCTCGTGCCCGGGGTCGTTGAGGCCGATCCTCCCGGTGGACTTGCCGAAGCCGCGCGCGGACCAGGTCAGGACCGCGTACCCGTCCCGGGCGAGGTCCTCGGCCTGCTGCCGTACGTCGTCCTTGCTGCCGCCGAAGCCGTGCGCGAGCAGGACGGCGGGGCGGCGGCCGGTGGGGCCCGCGGTGAAGTACGAGGTGTCGATGCGCGTGCCGTCGGCCATGGTCATGACGCGGTCGCCGCGGTGCACCGGCGGGGGGCTGTCGGAGGCCACGGCCGTCCACGTGCCGGCGCCCGCGAGCACCACCACGGCGGCCGCGGCGGCCAGCAGCCGCCGCGGCCCCTTCAGCAGCCCGCGCAGCGCGGGCCCTCGAAGATCCATGCCTCAACGGTACGGGCCGCCGCCGACAACCGACGCTGCCGCTGGGCTGAACCCCGGACCCTCCTCCGGGAGTACGCGCCCGCCACCGCGTACTTCGGGTGCGGTACGCGCACGCGACGCGGGCGGCCGGTCACGGGCGCACGCCGGACGCACCCCGGACGCACCCCGGAGGCACGACGTCGTCCCCGCCTCGGTGGGCGGGGACGACGGGTGGTGCGCGGTGGGGGGCCGTCAGGTCGGCCGGGTGACCGTCAGGACTGGACGTCGTCGGGGACGGACACCACCCAGCGGGTGGCCTGGCGGGGGCGGAGGTAGAAGGCCCAGTAGAGGGTGGCGACGGCGGTGATGCCGCCGGTCCACAGCAGGTACGAGACGTCCTGCTCGACGAGGATGTAGACGAGGACGGCGATCAGCAGGATCGGCATGGCCGGCCACAGCGGCATCCGCCAGGCCTTGCGGGTGCCGTGCGCGCCGCGCCGGGCGAGCAGGGCGGCGATCGCGACCAGCAGGTACAGGCCGGTGACCGCGACGCCGGTGACGCCGTAGAGGGTGTCCAGGTTGACGAAGCAGAGGAAGGCGCCGGGGACGCCGACGACGAGGGTGGCGACCCAGGGGGAGCCGAAGCGGCCGAGCTTGGACAGGGCGCTGTTGACCGGCGCGGGCCAGGCCTTGTCGCGGGCGGAGGCGAACAGGACGCGGGAGTTCTGGATGACCATGACGATGCCCGCGTTGATGATGGCGAGGGCGACGCAGAGGCTGACGAAGGTGCCGACGGCCGAGTTGCTCCAGGCGATGACCATGCCGGAGATGTCGCCGCCGGTCAGGGCCTTCAGGTCGCCGGCGCCGAGGGTGATCGCCACGACCGGCACCAGGATGACGACGCTGGAGATGGCGAGCGTCGCGAGGACGGTGCGGGCCACGTTGCGGCGCGGGTTCTCCAGCTCCTCGGAGAGGTAGACGGCGGTGGAGAAGCCCTGGGTGGCGAAGAGGGCGATGGCGAGTCCGGAGAGGACCATCGCGCCCGTCACCGGGGTGACGTGGGCGTGCTCACCGGCGATCTGCAGGTTGCCGAGGCTGCCGAGCCCGCGCTGGGAGTGGGTGAAGCCGAGCATGGCGACGACACCGGCCGCGACGACCTCCAGCACCAGGAAGATGCCGGTGATCCAGGCGTTGGCGCGCAGGTCGAGCAGACCGGCGAGGGTGGCCGCGAGCATCACGCCGGCGCCCGTCCAGGCGGGGTCCAGGTGGATGACCGGGGCGAGGTAGTCCGCGGTGCCCATCGCGATGACCGGGGGGACGATCATCACGACGAGGAGCGACATCACGAAGGCGAGCCAGCCTGCGAGCCGGCCGGCGAGGGTGGAGACGATCGCGTACTCGCCGCCCGCGCTCGGCACGAGCGTGCCCAGCTCCGAGTAGCACAGGGCGACGGGGATGCAGAGCAGCGCGCCGATGACGAGACAGAGCGCCGTCGCCGTGCCGAGGCTGGAGAACAGGTCCGGCACGATCACGAAGAGCGTGGAGGCCGGCGTGACGCACGACAGGGTGAGCAGGGTGCCGCCGACGACGCCGATGGAACGCTTGAGCTTCTGAGGACTGTCGGAGGCTGCTGCGAGTGCTGCTTCGGCAGAGCCTGTGTCGACAGGACGGAGCGTGTCGGTCATGCGGCGGAATCCGATCGGCTGGTGCGAGTGAGGGTGGGCTCGGGAGCGCTATCGCCTCCGGGCGGCTCGTCGTACGTTCGTCGTCTGGTCCGCTCCCGGCGTGCATAGGGAACCCCGACGAAAACCACCACGTCAATGGCTGTTTACCTTCGGAATCCGCACTCGGCGAGCGACCGACGACACATCACTTTCTTAGGTCGTGACGGCCTATAGGGGCATCCATCAAGCCCATACGAGGCATGACCTTGCTTTCGAAGGCATTTAGCCATCAAACCCTTAGCCATCCGTTTGATCCCGCGAAAACGGGAACCGCAGCCAAGGTGGCAAAAAAATGTCAGGCCGTCCGGTATCCGGACGACCTGACGGGGGCCGGAGGCGACCTCCGGGTGACACTCAGTGGTTGCGCGGGAAGCCCAGGTCCACGCCCGCGGGGGCGTCGGCCGGGTCGGGCCAGCGCGTGGTGACGACCTTGCCGCGGGTGTAGAAGTGCGTGCCGTCGTTGCCGTAGATGTGGTGGTCGCCGAAGAGCGAGTCCTTCCAGCCACCGAAGCTGTGGTAGCCCACCGGGACCGGGATCGGCACGTTCACGCCGACCATGCCCGCCTCGATCTCCAGCTGGAAGCGGCGGGCGGCGCCGCCGTCCCGGGTGAAGATCGCCGTGCCGTTGCCGAACGGCGAGGCGTTCATGAGGGCCACGCCCTCCTCGTAGGTGTCCACGCGCAGCACGCACAGCACCGGGCCGAAGATCTCGTCCTGGTACGCCTTGGCGCTGGTCGGCACCTTGTCCAGCAGCGAGATGCCGATCCAGTGACCGTCCTCGAAGCCCTCCACGGTGTGACCGGTGCCGTCGAGCACGACCTCGCAGCCCTCGGCCGCCGCGCCCTCGACGTAGGAGGCCACCTTGTCCCGGTGGGCCTTGGTGATCAGCGGGCCCATCTCGGAGGCCGGGTCGTTGCCGGGGCCGATCTTGATCTTCTCGGCCCGCTCGCGGATCTTCTCCACCAGCTCGTCGCCGATGGAGCCGACCGCGACGACCGCGGAGATGGCCATGCAGCGCTCGCCCGCCGAGCCGTAGGCCGCCGAGACCGCCGCGTCCGCAGCCGCGTCCAGGTCCGCGTCCGGCAGGACCAGCATGTGGTTCTTGGCGCCGCCGAGCGCCTGCACCCGCTTGCCGTTCGCGGAGGCGGTGGTGTGGATGTAGCGGGCGATCGGGGTCGAGCCGACGAAGGAGACCGCCTTGACGTCCGGGTGCTCCAGCAGGCGGTCCACGGCGACCTTGTCACCCTGCACCACGTTGAAGACGCCGTCGGGCAGACCGGCCTCGGCCAGCAGCTCCGCGATCTTCAGGGAGGCCGACGGGTCCTTCTCGGACGGCTTGAGCACGAAGGTGTTGCCGGTCGCGACGGCGATCGGGAACATCCACATGGGGACCATCGCCGGGAAGTTGAACGGCGTGATGCCGGCGACCACACCGAGCGGCTGGCGCAGGGAGGAGACGTCGACGTTGCTGGCGACCTGTGTGGACAGCTCGCCCTTGAGCTGGACGTTGATGCCGCAGGCCAGGTCGACGATCTCCAGGCCGCGCGCCACCTCGCCGAGCGCGTCGGAGTGCACCTTGCCGTGCTCGGCGGTGATCAGCTCCGCGATCTCGTCCCGGTGGGCGTCGAGCAGCGCGCGGAACCGGAACAGGATGGTGGTGCGCTGGGCCAGCGAGGACCGGCCCCAGGTCGCGAAGGCGTCCTTGGCCGCCGCGACGGCCGCGTCCACCTCCTCGACCGACGCGAACGCGACCTTGGTGGTGACCGCGCCGGTCGCCGGGTCCGTGACCGGCCCGTACGTACCCGACGCGCCTTCGACGGCCTTGCCGCCGATCCAGTGGTTGACGATCTTCGTCATGCCCAGAAACTCCTTTTACAAGTGGCGGCGTCGGGTCGAGACGTGCCGTTCGTACAGCTCCCGTGCCTTGACCGCGGACGATCGGGTCGCGGTCTCGGCCACAGGAACATCCCACCAGGCCTGCGCCGGAGGCGCGCCCGACACAGTGTCGGACGTTTCGGTCTCCACGTAGACACATGTGGGAGTGTCGGCCGCCCGAGCCTCGGCGAGCGCCGCGCGCAGGTCCCGAACGGTCTTCGCGCGCAGCACCCGTATACCCAGGCTGGCCGCGTTGGCCGCGAGGTCGACGGGCAGCGGGGCGCCCGTGTAGGTGCCGTCGTCCGCAGTGAAGCGGTAGGCGGTGCCGAACCGCTCACCGCCCACGGACTCCGACAGACCGCCGATGGACGCGTAGCCGTGGTTCTGCACCAGCAGGATCTTGATCGCGACGCCCTCCTGCACGGCGGTCACGATCTCCGTCGGCATCATCAGGTACGTGCCGTCGCCGACCAGCGCCCACACGTTCCGCCCGGGCGCGGCGAGCTTCACCCCGATGGCGGCCGGGATCTCGTAGCCCATGCAGGAGTAGCCGTACTCCAGGTGGTACTGGTCGTAGGAGCGGGTCCGCCACAGCTTGTGCAGGTCGCCGGGGAGCGAGCCGGCCGCGTTGACGAGGATGTCGGACTCGTCGACCAGGGCGTCGAGGACGCCGAGCACCTGCGGCTGGGTCGGCCGGACGTCCGGTTCCTCCGCCTCGAAGCAGGCGTCCACCCGCTGCTCCCAGCGCTCCTTGTCCTCGGTGTACTCGGTGACGTAGGAGTCGGCGACCTCGTAGCCGTGCACGATCAGCGCCTCGGTCAGTTCGGAGAGGCCGCTGCGGGCGTCGGCGACCAGCGGCAGCCCGGCCATCTTGTGCCCGTCGAAGGGCGCGATGTTGAGGTTGAGGAAGCGGACGTCCGGGTGGGTGAAGAGGGTGCCGGAGGCGGTGGTGAAGTCGGTGTAGCGGGTGCCCACGCCGATCACCAGGTCCGCGGTGCGGGCCAGCTCGTCGGCGGTCGCGGTGCCGGTGTGGCCGACGCCGCCGACGTCCTGCGGGTGGTCGTGGCGCAGCGAGCCCTTGCCGGCCTGGGTGGAGGCGACCGGGACGCGGGTCACCTCGGCGAACTCGGCGAGGGCCTCCTCGGCGCGGCTGTGGTGAACCCCGCCGCCCGCGATGACGAGGGGCCTGCGGGCCTCGCGGACCGCCCGGACCGCCTCCGCCAGCTCGGCCGGGTCGGCGCCCGGGCGCCGTACGGTCCACACCCGCTCGGCGAAGAACTCCTCCGGCCAGTCGTACGCCTCCGCCTGGACGTCCTGCGGCAGGGCGAGGGTGACCGCGCCGGTCTCCACCGGGTCGGTCAGGACCCGCATGGCGGCCAGCGCGCCGGGGATCAGCGCCTCCGGGCGGGTGACCCGGTCGAAGTACCGGGAGACCGGGCGCAAGGTGTCGTTGACCGAGACGTCGCCCGCGTGGGGCACCTCGAGCTGCTGCAGCACCGGGTCGGCCGGGCGGGCGGCGAAGACGTCGCCGGGCAGCAGCAGGACCGGAAGGTGGTTGACGGTCGCGAGGGCGGCGCCGGTGACCAGGTTGGTGGCGCCCGGGCCGATCGAGGTGGTCACCGCGTGGGCCGACAGCCGGTTCGACTGGCGGGCGTAGCCGACCGCCGCGTGCACCATGGCCTGTTCGTTGCGGCCCTGGTGGAAGGGCATGGCGCCGGCGTACTCGACCAGCGCCTGGCCGAGGCCGGCCACGTTGCCGTGCCCGAAGATGCCCCAGGTGGCGCCGATCAGCCGCTGCCGCCGGCCGTCCCGTTCCGTGTACTGGGCGGTGAGGAAGCGTACGAGTGCCTGCGCGACCGTGAGCCTCGTCGTCGAGGTCGTCATCGGTACCCCCCTGTGCTCGCTGTGTGGTCCGGGTGGAAGCGGATCCGCCACTCGCGGTTCTCACCGGGCCCCGCCATGACGTTCAGGTAGTACATGGCGTGGCCCGGCTGGGCGATCGACGGGCCGTGCCAGCCGTCGGGGACGAGCACGGCGTCGCCGGAGCGGACCTCGGCGAGGACGTCGGCCCCGCCCTCGCGGGAGGGGAATACGCGCTGATAGCCGAAACCGTTCGGTCCGTCGATCTCGAAGTAGTAGATCTCCTCCAGCTCGGACTCCTCACCCGGCCGGTGCTCGTCGTGCTTGTGCGGCGGGTACGAGGACCAGTTGCCGCCCGGGGTGACCACCTCGACGGCGATCAGCCGGTCGCAGTCGAAGGAGTCGGCGGCGGCGAAGTTGCGCACGTCGCGGGCGCAGCCGCCGCTGCCGCGGCGCTCGACGGGTACCTCCGGCGCGGGGCCGTAGCGGGCGGGGAGTCGTCGCTCGCACTTCGCTCCTGCCAGGGCGAAGCGGCCTCCCGCGCCGGAGGCGATCTGGACCCGGGCGTCCCTGGGCGCGTACGCGAAGTCGGAGACGTCCGCGAACACGCTGGTCCGGCCCTGGAGTTGGAACTCGGCCTGCCGGGTTGGTGCGGTCTCGATTTGTACGGTACATCCACCTTGCAGCGGAAGGACGATCCATTCGGCGTCCCCCGTGGTGAACGTATGCGTGCCGTCCGGCGTCAACTCCACGACGCGCAGGCTGCCGTACGTCCAGCCGGCCCGCTCGGGGCCGATGTCGACGGCGTACCGGTCGTTCGCGGTGGCACCCCGGGGCAGGTGCAGTCCGGTGCTGGTCATGCGTCCCTCACAGCAGTCCGACGGCGGTGTCCACGGCGGCGGCCACATCGCCGTCCGCCGGGTACAGCAGCGACCGGCCGACCACCAGACCGCGCACGGTGGGCAGTTGGAGTGCCCCGTGCCACTTCTCGTACGCGGCTCCCTGCTCCTGCGGTGAGTCGCCGACGTCGCCCCCGAGCAGCACGGCCGGCAGGGTGGAGGTCTCCATGACCCGCGCCATGTCGTCGGGGTTCTCGGTGACCGGCACCTTCAGCCAGGTGTAGGCGGAGGAGCCGCCGAGACCGGAGGCGATGGCGATGGACCGGGTGACCGCCTCGGCGGACAGGTCGTTGCGCAGGGTCCCCTCCGGGGTGCGCCGGCTGATGAACGGCTCCACGAACAGCGGCAGTCGGCGCGCGGCCATGTCGTCGACGGCGCGGGCGGTGGCCTCCAGGGTGGTCAGGGAGCCGGGGTCGGCGTAGTCGATGCGCAGCAGCACCTTGCCGGCGTCGAAGCCGAGGCGCTGGATGTCCTCGGGACGGTGGCCGGTGAAGCGGTCGTCGAGTTCGAAGCTCGCGCCCCGCAGGCCGCCGCGGTTCATCGAGCCCATGACGATCCGGTGGTCGAGGGCGCCGAGCAGCAGCAGGTCGTCCAGGATGTCGGCGGTGGCGAGGACGCCGTCGACGCCGGGCCGGGACAGCGCGAGGCACAGGCGTTCGAGGAGGTCGGCGCGGTTGGCCATGGCGAGTTCGCGGTCGCCGACGCCGAGCGCGCCGCGGGCCGGGTGGTCGGCGGCGACGATCATCAGGCGGCCGGTTTCGCTCAGCAGCGGACGGCGGGCCCGGCGGGCGGCGGCCTCCGCTATCGCCTCGGGGTGGTGGGTGCGGGTGTGGACCAGCGCGGCGACGTCCACGCGGGGCCGGCGGGCCGCGTCGCCGCCCCCGGTGTGGGTGCCCGCCACCCGGCCGGCCCTCACCGCACCGCTCCACTGTCGAGCGCGGCGGCCACCTCGTCCGGGGTGGGCATCGCCGAGGAGCACTCCAGGCGGGAGGCGACGATGGCGCCGGCCGCGTTGGCGTGCCGCATGACGGTCTCCAGGTCCCGGTCCGCGAGCAGTCCGTGGCACAGGGAGCCGCCGAAGGCGTCGCCGGCGCCGAGGCCGTTGAGGACGGTGACCGGCAGGGGCGGGACCTCGGCCGACTCCCCGGAGGCGCTGACCGCCAGGACGCCCTTGGGACCCTGCTTGACCACGGCGAGCTCGACGCCGGCGGCCAGCAGCGCGCGGGCCGCCGCGTGGGGGTCGCGCAGCCCGGTGGCGACCTCCACCTCGTCGAGGTTGCCGACGGCGACGGTGGTGTGGCGCAGGGCCTCGGCGTAGAAGGGGCGGGCCTGGTCCGGGTGGGTCCAGAACATCGGCCGCCAGTCGAGGTCGAAGACGGTCGTGCCGGACCGGGCGCGGTGGGCGAGGGCCGCGAGGGTCGCCGTGCGGCTCGGCTCCTCGCTCAGGCCGGTGCCGGTGACCCAGAAGACGCGGGTGTCCCGGACGGCGTCGAGGTCCAGTTCGTGGGGGTGGATCTCCAGGTCGGGGGCCTTGGGGCGGCGGTAGAAGTAGAGCGGGAAGTCGTCGGGCGGGAAGACCTCGCAGAAGGTGACGGGCGTGGGCAGGCCGGCCACCGGGGTGACCCAGCGGTCGTCGACGCCGAAGCCGCGCAGGGCCTCGTGCAGATAGGCGCCGAACGGGTCGTCGCCGGTACGGGTGATCACGGCGGTGCGGCGGCCGAGGCGGGCGGCGGCGACCGCGACGTTCGCCGCCGATCCGCCGAGGAACTTTCCGAAGGACGACACCTGGGCGAGCGGGACGCCGGTCTGCAGGGGGTAGAGGTCCACTCCGACCGCCCCATCGTGATCAGGTCGTACGCCATCGGCTTCCCTTCGTCACGGCTCCTCCCGGCTTTGTAGTCCTGCCCGCCGAACCCTGTCAATGTTTTGTCCGGACATTCGGACCAGTGCTTGACACCTCTTTCCGTGGCCCTTCACGCTGGCGGCCATGACGTCCTTGTCACCCTCCTCACTGTCCCGTATCCGGATCGGATCGGCGCCCGACTCCTGGGGTGTGTGGTTCCCGGACGACCCGCGGCAGGTGCCGTGGCGGCGCTTCCTAGACGAGGTGGCCGCGTCGGGCTACGAGTGGATCGAACTCGGCCCCTATGGCTACCTGCCGACCGATCCCGCGGTGCTCGCCGAGGAGACCGGCCGGCGCGGCCTGAAGGTGTCGGCCGGCACGGTCTTCACGGGCCTGCACCACGGCGCCGCCGTGTGGGACGAGACCTGGGCGCACGTCGGCGACATCGCCGCCCTGACCCGGGCGACGGGCGCCCGCCACCTCGTCGTCATCCCGTCCTTCTGGCGCGACGACAAGACGGGTCAGGTGCTGGAGCCCGCCACCCTCACCGCCGGGCAGTGGCGCGACCTGACCTCGCTGACCGAACGCCTCGGCCGCGAGGTGCGCGAGCGGTACGGGCTGACGGTCGTCGTCCACCCGCACGCCGACACCCACATCGACAGCGAGGAGAACGTCGCCCGCTTCCTCGACGGCACCGACCCCGACCTGGTGTCGCTCTGCCTGGACACCGGGCACTACGCGTACTGCGGCGGGGACAGCGTCAAGCTGATCGAGACCTACGGCGAGCGGATCGGCTATCTGCACCTCAAGCAGGTCGACCCGGAGATCCTGGCCGACGTGCGCGCGAGCGGCACGCCGTTCGGCCCCGCGGTCGCGCGGGGCGTGATGTGCGAACCTCCGTCCGGCGTGCCCGACCTGGAACCGGTGCTCAGGGCCGCGCGGCGGCTGGACGTCGACCTGTTCGCGATCGTCGAGCAGGACATGTACCCCTGCGAGCCGGACGCGCCGCTGCCGATCGCCCGGCGCACCCGGGCGTTCCTGCGGTCGTGCGGGGTGTAGGAACGCCCGGAGCAAGCGCCCGGGGTACGCGTCCGGGTGGTCAGTCCCCTCTCCGGCCCCGGTTGCCCGGCCGGGAGGCGACCCAGGTGCGGACGGTGTCCGCGTACCAGTAGGGCTTGCCGCCCTCCACGTGGTCGGGATCGGGCAGCAGGCCGTGCTTGCGGTAGGACCGTACGGTGTCCGGCTGCACCCGGATGTGTGCCGCGATCTCCTTGTAGGACCAGAGCCTTCGGTCGGTCATGAGTCGCACCTCCCTGCGCGCGCCGCGGCGGCGGCCGGGGGCGGCCGTCGGGGGAGCCGGGCGCTGCGCTGGCGATCACCAAGCCTGTGCCCGGTGAACGACGCTGCGTGACGATGCGACTACGGCTGTGGACCGGGTGTGACCGAGAGCCCGCGTACACGCGACATGTGTGACGGAAGGCGGGTGTTTGTGACGCACCCGCAGCAAAGGCGGGCCCCGGTGTCCGGGCGGGTCGCGTTGACATGAGGCGCCCGGACGCGCCCGCCGGGAAAAGCACCTGTGCCCCGTCAGCCTCGTGGGGCACAGTCGTCCCATGAGCTTCTCCGTCAAACCCGTCCTGACCGGCCGGAAGACCGTGCTGCGTCCCTTCACCGAGGCGGACGCGGCCGCCATGTGGGAGATCGTCGGCGACCCCGAGGTCGTCCGCTTCACCTTCGAGCCGTCGACCGAGCTGACCGAGGAGGGGCTGCGCTCCTGGTACGGCTCCCGGGCCGGTGCTCCCGACCGGCTGGACCTGGCCGTCACCGACCCGGAGACCGGGGAGGTGCTGGGCGAGGCCGTCCTGTACGGCTACGACCCGGACGGACGCAGCTGCACCTTCCGCACCCTGATCGGCCCCCGGGGCCGTGGCCGGGGCATCGGCACCGAGGCGACCCGGCTGATCGTCGCCCACGCCTTCGGTGAACTCGGACTGCACCGGATCGAGCTCGCGGCCTGGGCGCACAACCACCGGGCCCTGCGCGTCTACGAGAAGGCCGGCTTCGTGGTCGAAGGCGTCAAACGGGAGGTGCAGCTCCGGGACGGCGTCTGGGCCGACGAGGTGATCATGTCGATCCTCGACCGCGAGTGGGCCGCGCTCAGCGCCACGGCTCGATGACCGTGACTCCCGCTCCGGGCGCGGACCCCATGGCGGCGAGGGCGGCCGGGGCCGCGTCGAGGGCGATCGTCCGGGTCACCAGCAGGTCGGGGCGGAGCGCCCCGGACCTGACCAGCTCCAGCATCCCGGGGTAGGCGTGCGCGGCCATGCCGTGGCTGCCGAGGAGTTCGAGCTCCAGGGCGATGGCACGGGCCAGCGGGACGGGGGTGGTGCCGTCCACCGAGGGCAGCAGGCCCACCTGGACGTGCCGGCCCCGGCGGCGCAAAGAGCCGACGGAGGAAGCGCAGGTCGCGGGCGAGCCGAGGGCGTCCAGGGAGAGGTGGGCGCCGCCGCCGGTCAGCTCCCGGACGGCGGCCGCCGGATCGGCCGTGCCGGTCGCGTCGACGCACGCGGCGGCGCCGAAGCTCCGCGCCAGGCCGAGGGCCTCGGACGAGACGTCGACGGCCACCACCCGGGCCCCCGAGGCCGCCGCGATCATCACCGCCGAAAGACCGACCCCGCCGCAGCCGTGCACCGCGACCCACTCCCCCGCCGCCACCCGGCCCTGGCGCACCACCGCGCGGAAGGCGGTGGCGAAGCGGCAGCCGAGGGCGGCGGCCGTGGCGTACGCCATCCCGTCGGGGATCGCGACCAGGTTCACGTCGGCGTGGTCGAGGGCCACGAACTGGGCGAAGGAGCCCCAGTGGTGGAAGCCCGGCTGGGTCTGGCGCTCGCACACCTGCTGGTCGCCGGCCGCGCAGGACGGGCAGGTGCCGCAGGCGCAGACGAAGGGCACGGTGACCCGGTCGCCGGGCCGCCACCCGGTCACCCGGGATCCCACCGCCTCGACCACACCGGCGAGTTCGTGCCCCGGTACATGGGGCAGGGTGATGTCCGGGTCGTGCCCCATCCAGCCGTGCCAGTCGCTGCGGCACAGCCCGGTCGCCTCGACGCGGACGACGACCCCGTGCTCCGCGGGCTCCGGGTCCGGCACCTCCCGCACGGCGGCCGGCTCTCCGTACTGCTCGAACACCACGGCTCTCATGCGCCCCACCCTTCCATGGCGGCCGGCGGCCTCACACCCCGGCCGTCTCCTTCACCTGCGCGGGCGCGGCCGGCTCGCCCTCGCTGAGCCCGAACCTGCGGTGGAAGCGGCGCAGCGGGGCCGGGGCCCACCAGGTGGCGCGGCCGGTGAGCCGCATGATCGCCGGGACCAGCAGGCTGCGCACGACCATCGCGTCCATCAGCACCGCGAGGGCGATGCCGAGGCCGAGCATCTTGGTGTTGGTGACCCGGGAGGTGCCGATGGCGACCATGACGACCGCGAGGATGACCGCCGCCGCCGTGATCAGCCCGCCGGTGCGCTGGAGGCCGTGGCGGACCGCCTCGTTGTGGTCGCCGGTGCGGTCGTACTCCTCCTTGATGCGGGAGAGAAGGAAGACCCCGTAGTCCATGGAGAGCCCGAAGGCCACGCAGAACATGAGGACGGGCAGGGTGGTCTCGATCGAGCCGGGGCTGGTGAAGCCGAGCCACCGGGAGAGGTGGCCGTCCTGGAACACCCAGACCACCGCGCCGAACATCGCCGTCAGGCTGAGCGCGTTGAGCACCACCGCCTGCAGGGGGATCAGCACGCTGCCGGTGAGCAGGAAGACCAGCAGCAGCGTGACGATCGCGATGAACGCCCCCGCCCAGGGCAGCCGCTCGCCTATCGCGTGCTTGGAGTCGACGAGGACGGCGGCCGTGCCGGTCACCTGGGTGCCGAAGGGGGCCTTCAGCGCGCGCAGGTCGCCGACCAGCCGCTGGGCGGCGCCGTCGACGGCCTCGCCCCGGGGCTGCACGGTGAAGTAGGCCGTGTCGCCGTGGACCAGCGGGCCGTCGACCCGGGCCACCTCGGGCAGGGCGGCGACCCGCTCCTCGTAGGCGGCGTACTGCGCCCGGGTGGCCCGGCCCTCGGCGAGGACCTCCAGGCCGCCGCCGGGGCTGCCGGGGAAGCCGTCCCGCAGGTGCTGCTGCACCACGTGCGACTCGGCGCTCGACGGAAGCTGGCGGTCGTCCGCGGTGCCGAACCGCACGCCCGTGAAGGGGAGCCCCAGGATCACCAGCAGGACGGTGGTGCCGACGGCGAAGAGCGGGGCGCGGCGCATCACGAGCGTGGCCGTCCGGGCCCAGGCGGTGCCCTCGGTACCGGGCCGGCCCCGTTCCCTCCCCCGGCGCAGCAGGCGGCGCAGATCGAGGGAGTTGACCCGGTGGCCGAGCAGGACCAGGGCCGCCGGGAGCAGGATGAGGGCGGCCGCCGCGGCGAGCAGGACCACGGCGATGCCGGCGTAGGCGAAGGACCGCAGGAAGTACTGCGGGAAGACCATCATGGCGGCCAGGGAGACCGCCACGGTGAGGGCGGAGAACAGGACCGTGCGCCCGGCCGTGCGCAGGGTGGTGCCGATCGCGGTCAGCGGGTCGGCCCCGGCGGACAGCTCCTCGCGGTAGCGGCGGACGATGAAGAGGGCGTAGTCGATGGCGAGCCCGAGGCCGAGGGCGGTGGTGAGGTTCAGCGCGAACACCGAGACGTCGGTGAAGGCCGTCAGGCCACGCAGCACCGCGTTGGTGCCGAGGATCGCGACGATGCCGATGCCCAGCGGCAGCATGGCCGCGACGGCACTGCCGAAGACCATCACGAGCAGCACCAGGGTGATCGGCAGGGCGATCATCTCGGCGCGGGTGAGGTCCTCCTTGATGGTCGTCTGCATCTCGTGCCGTACCGCGACGATGCCGCCGATCCTCACCTGGAGCGGGCCGTGCGTGCCCCGGTAGCGGGGTGCCAGGCGGTCGAGGGTCCTGCCCATCGCGTTCTCGTCGCCGGTGATGCGGGCCGCGATCAGGGCCTCGTGGCCGTCCTTGGCGCGCAGGGCGGGGGCCGCGGCGGGGGTGGCCTGCCAGTAGGAGCCGACGCCGGTCACGCCGTGCTCCGCGCTCAGCCGTCCGGCCACGCGGCGGGCCTCGGCGGTGACCGCCGGGTCGTCGACCGAGGCGCGGCCGGCGTCCACCAGCAGGAGCAGGTTGGGCTGGGAGTCGGGGAACTCGCGCTCCAGCGCCTTGGTCGCGTAGGTCGACTCGGCGGCCGGGTCCTCCCAGCCGCCGCTGCCCAGATGGTCGGCGACCCCGCTGCCGGCCAGCACGGCGAGCGCCGTGAGCACGAGGGCCACCAGCAGCGACAGACGCGGGCGGGCGGTGACGAAGCGGGTCCAGGCGCCGGGCCGGGGCGGTCCGTCCTCGTCGGGCGTCGCCTTGTTGACTTCGGTCATCGTGCGGTGTCCCCTTCACCGTGACCCACATCTGTGCAGGCAGGCAGCATGGGTCGGTCATTGCCAATAAACTGGCAAACACGAGAGATCGCTCGCGTTCCACCAGAATGCGAGCGACCGCTCGCGTTTGTCAATCGCCTGCGAAGGGCTGGGGATCACGCGTGTCCGACACCTCGGAGACCTCGGAGAAGGAACAGCCGCGCCGCCGCCAGGCGCGCGGCGAACGCCGCATCGCCCAGTTGCTCGCCGCCGCCGCCCAGGTCTTCTGCACCAGCGGCTACACGGCCGCCAGCACCAACGCCATCGCCCGCGAGGCGGGCGTCTCACCGGGCACGCTGTACCAGTTCTTCCCGAACAAGGAGGCGATCGCGGTCGAGCTGGGCGACCGGCTCATGCACGAGATGCGGGAGACCTACGGCGAGGCGCTGGCCCCCGTGGACCCCGCCACGCCGCTGGAGGAGGCCGTCGGCGCCGCCGTCGACCGGTTCATGGCCTTCAACACCGCGCACCCGGTCTTCTTCGCGCTGATGCACGGCCCCGACATCCCGGGCGGGATCACCGACGCCCACGACCAGCTGCACGCCACCCTGATCGAACGGGTCGAGGGCCTGCTCGCCTCGCTCCTGCCCGGCACCCCGGCCGCCGACATCACCCGCACGGCCCATGTGTGCCTCGGCATCTACAAGGCCGGTCTCGAACTGGTCCTCGGCCACGAGGACGCCGAGCGGGCGGCCTACGTGCAGGAGGTCAAGAACGTCCTGATCCGCTACCTCGGCCCCCTGGTCGGCGACCGGCTCGGCCGGACGTGACCCCCCGGCGGTCCCCGGACTGCGGCCCCGGGTGCAGCTGCCTACAGTGCGGATAGATCACCCCGCAGGAGCCCGAGGGGGACCCCGTGACCCACTCCCCGCCGCCCGGCATGCCCCGGGCCCGTATCCCGGGCCCCCAGCAGCCCCCGCCGCCGTTCCCGCGCATCGCCGCGGGCCTGTGGAAGCGCTGCCTGGCCGGCGGGCTCGCCGCCTGGACGCTGATCGCCGTCGCCGCGTACGCGACGCGCGGCGCGGCGGCGCTGCCGGCCCTGGTCCTGCTCGGCGGCTTCCTGGTCCCGGTCGTCTTCGTCCTGTGGGCGTACGAGCGGCACAGCCGTGACCTGGGCGTCAGCGCGATCCTGGGCTGCTTCCTGGCCGGCGGCGCGCTCGGCGTGCCGGCCGCCACGGTGACCGAGCCGTACCTGCCCCGCCTCTCCCCCGGCGTGTTCACCGCCGTCGCCCTGGCCGAGGAGGCGGCCAAGCTCGGCGCGCTGGCGTTCGCGCTGCGCCGGCAGCCGGGCATCCGCGGGACGCGGGCCGGACTGGTGCTCGGCGCCGCGGTCGGCCTCGGCTTCGCGGCCCCGGAGGGCTGCGGACACGCCTTCGGGGCCGCCGTCGCGGCCGGGGGCGCCGACCTCAGGGGCCTGCTGGAGACAGAGCTGCTGCGCGGGGTGGTCGCCCCCGTCGGGCAGGGCCTGTGGACGGCGATCGCGGGGGCCGTCCTGCTGTCCCTGCGCCGCCCGAACGGGCACTTCCGGCTCGCCGCGCCGGTCGTCGGCACCTGTCTGGGCGTCTCGATGCTGCACGCTCTGGGGGACGCCACGCACGGCGCCGCGATCTGGCTGGTGGCCCTGCTGTCGGGCACCGGTCTGGACGCGCAGCCGTTCGCCCAGGGGTACCCGCCCGGGCCCGGCGCCGTGGAACAGCACCTCTTCGTGGTGTTCTCGGTCGGCGGCCTGGTACTCGTCGGGTTGCCCGGGGCCGCCTGGGCCCGGTCGCTGGCGCACCGGGACTCCTCTTGGAGAAATACCCCCTAGGGGTATAGTCTGGGGACGTGGTGGGGCTCCACCGTGAGCCTCACCGGCCCCACCCGCCTCGACGAGGAGAACGACATGAGCGCCCAGACCGGACTTTCGGGCTCCGTGACCACCGTCTACAAGGTGACCGGCATGAGCTGTGGACACTGCGAGGGCTCCGTCTCCGGCGAGATCTCCCAGATCCCCGGAGTCGACTCGGTCAAGGCCGTCGCGTCGACCGGCGAGGTCACCGTCGTCTCCTCGGTCCCGCTGGACGACGAGGCCGTGCGCGCCGCCGTGGACGAGGCCGGCTTCGAGCTGGCCGGCCGGGCCTGAGCCCGGGCCCCGAGGAGCGGGCCGAAGCATCCGGGCCCGCCCCGCGCGGGCCCCGCAACCCTTCCCCGACCGGGCCGTGCCGACCAGCTCATACTGGATCCGTACGGTCCGGTCCGATGTCTGGAGTCCGGACATGACCAGCACCACCGCAGAGAACGGCACGACGAGCGCGATAGGCGGCACGTCCGAGGTCGAGCTGCTCATCGGCGGGATGACGTGCGCCTCCTGCGCCGCCCGCGTGGAGAAGAAGCTCAACCGCATGGACGGGGTGAGCGCCACGGTGAACTACGCGACGGAGAAGGCGAAGGTCAGCTACGCCGAGGGCGTGGCCGTCGCCGACCTGATCGCGACCGTGGTGCGGACCGGCTACACCGCCGAGGAGCCCGCGCCGCCGCGGCCCGAGCCCGCGCCCGAAAAGGAGCCGGCCGAGCGGGACCCCGAACTCGCCGCGCTCCGCCACCGCCTGCTCGTCTCCGCCCTGCTCGCCGCCCCGGTCGTCCTGCTCGCCATGGTGCCCGCGCTGCAGTTCGACAACTGGCAGTGGCTCTCGCTCACGCTCGCGGCGCCGGTCGTCGTCTGGGGCGGATGGCCGTTCCACCGGGCCGCCTGGACCAACGCCCGGCACGGCGCCGCCACCATGGACACCCTGGTGTCGGTCGGCACGCTGGCCGCGTTCGGCTGGTCGCTGTGGGCCCTGTTCTTCGGTGACGCGGGCATGCCGGGCATGCACGACGAGTTCCGGTTCACCGTCTCCCGGACGGACGGCGCCTCCACCATGTACCTGGAGGTCGCCGCGGGCGTGGTCGCGCTGATCCTCCTCGGCCGCTACCTGGAGGCCCGGTCCAAGCGGCGCGCGGGCGCGGCCCTGCGGGCCCTGATGGAGCTGGGCGCCAAGGACGTCGCCGTGCTGCGCGCGGGGCGCGAGGTGCGGGTGCCGGTGTCCTCGCTGGCCGTCGGCGACCGGTTCGTCGTACGGCCCGGCGAGAAGATCGCCACGGACGGCACGGTCGTCGAGGGCGTCTCCGCGGTGGACGCGTCCATGCTGACCGGCGAGTCCGTACCGGTGGACGTCGGCCCCGGCGACCGGGTCACCGGAGCCACGGTCAACGCGGGCGGGCGGCTGGTGGTCGAGGCCGGCCGGGTCGGCGCCGACACCCAGCTCGCCCGGATGGCGCGGCTGGTGGAGGACGCGCAGAGCGGCAAGGCCGAGGTGCAGCGGCTCGCCGACCGGATCTCCGCCGTCTTCGTGCCCGTGGTCATCCTGATCGCGCTCGGCACGTTCGGCGTCTGGCTGGGCGTCACCGGCGACACCGTGGCCGCGTTCACGGCCGCCGTCGCCGTCCTGATCATCGCCTGCCCGTGCGCGCTGGGCCTCGCCACGCCGACCGCGCTGATGGTCGGCACCGGCCGGGGCGCCCAGCTCGGCATCCTGATCAAGGGCCCGGAGGTGCTGGAGTCCACCCGCCGCGTCGACACGGTCGTCCTGGACAAGACCGGCACGGTCACCACCGGCCGGATGACCCTCCACGACGTGTACGCGGCCGACGGCGAGGACGAGAAGCGGGTACTGCGGCTCGCGGGCGCGCTGGAGCACGCCTCCGAGCACCCGGTCGCCCGCGCGATCGCCGCGGGCGCCGAGGAGCGGGCCGGGGCGCTGCCGGCCGTCGAGCACTTCGAGAACGTGCCCGGACGGGGCGTACGCGGCCGCGTGGAGGGCCACGAGGTGACCGTGGGGCGGCTCCTCGGGGCGCTGCCGGAGGACCTGGCCCGGGCCGCCGGCCAGTTCGAGCGCGAGGGCCGTACGGCCGTCCCGGTCGGCTGGGACGGACGGGCGCGCGGTGTCCTCGCGGTCGCCGACGCGGTCAAGGGGACCAGCGCCGAGGCGGTGCGCGACCTGCGCGCGCTCGGGCTGACGCCGGTGCTGCTCACCGGGGACAACCGGACGGTCGCCGAGTCCGTCGCGCGGGCCGTCGGCATCGACGAGGTGATCGCCGAGGTGCTCCCCGAGGACAAGGTGGACGTCGTGCGGCGGCTGCAGGGCGAGGGACGCGCCGTGGCGATGGTGGGCGACGGCGTCAACGACGCGGCCGCGCTGGCCACCGCCGACCTGGGACTGGCGATGGGCACCGGCACCGACGCGGCCATCGAGGCCGGCGACCTGACGCTGGTCCGCGGCGACCTGCGGGTGGCGGCGGACGCCATCCGGCTCTCGCGGCGCACCCTGGCCACCATCAAGGGCAACCTGGTGTGGGCCTTCGGCTACAACGTCGCCGCGCTGCCGCTGGCCGCAGCGGGCCTGCTGAACCCGATGATCGCGGGCGCGGCGATGGCCTTCTCCTCGGTGTTCGTGGTCACCAACAGCCTGCGGCTGCGCCGCTTCCGCTGAGTCACCGCAAGTTACCCGCGGTCGGGCGCACGGAAGTAAGAGACCCTCTAGAGTCAGGCGCGAGCCTCACATAAGCTCTTCACAAGGCTCGCGCATCATCCTTACGCTGGGGCACCGATCGCCGTATCGGGGCTCTTGCGCATCTAAGGGACAGATGCAAGAGACGCAGATCACAGTGATGTGAACGTAACCATCGAAGGGCTTCGACGGTCTAAGTTGGCGATGTCAGAAACAGCGTCTTGGGGGGCGCTGACTGGCATCTGGGGATGTCTTGGGGGACTTCCTCAGAGATGCGTTGCCGGGGCACGCACACAGGGAAGCTTTGAGCGGCCCTCCCAGCGTGCGTTGTCCCGGCAGATCGCACATCACTGGAGCACGACGGGTCAGACCGTCGTGCTCGGACAGCGGTTCAGGCGCTGTCTCTCCGAGCGCCCGGCCGGATCCCGTGGGGGGAATCCGCACCGGGACATGGGAAGGCGCCCTGGTCGTCGGCCCGTGGGGGGACCGGCGTCTCAGGGCGCCTTCCGCTTTTCCTCTGTCACCGCCGACGGCGGTTCAGGGCCTGCCGGTCCGGCAGGCCCTCGCGCGCAGATCCGCTCAGCGCTCCTCGACGGGCACGAAGTCCCGCTCCACCACGCCGGTGTAGATCTGGCGCGGGCGGCCGATGCGGGAACCCGGCTCCTTGATCATCTCGGTCCACTGGGCGATCCAGCCCGGCAGCCGGCCGAGGGCGAACAGGACCGTGAACATCTCGGTCGGGAAGCCCATGGCCCGGTAGATCAGACCGGTGTAGAAGTCCACGTTCGGGTAGAGCTTGCGCTCGACGAAGTAGTCGTCGGAGAGCGCGTGCTCCTCCAGCTTCAGGGCGATGTCGAGCAGCTCGTCCGACTTGCCGAGAGCGGAGAGGACGTCGTGCGCGGCGGCCTTGATGATCTTGGCGCGCGGGTCGAAGTTCTTGTAGACCCGGTGGCCGAAGCCCATCAGGCGGACGCCGTCCTCCTTGTTCTTCACCTTGCGGATGAAGGTGTCGACGTCGCCACCGGTCTCCTGGATGCCCTCGAGCATCTCCAGGACGGACTGGTTGGCGCCGCCGTGCAGCGGACCCCACAGGGCGCTGATGCCGGCCGAGATCGACGCGAACATGTTGGCCTGCGAGGAGCCCACCAGGCGGACCGTGGAGGTCGAGCAGTTCTGCTCGTGGTCGGCGTGCAGGATCAGCAGCTTGTCCAGCGCGGCCACCACGACCGGGTCGAGGTCGTACTCGTCCGCCGGGACCGAGAAGGTCATGCGCAGGAAGTTCTCGACGTAGCCGAGGTCGTTGCGCGGGTAGACGAACGGGTGACCGATCGACTTCTTGTACGCGTACGCCGCGATCGTCGGGAGCTTGGCGAGCAGGCGGATCGTGGAGAGGTTGCGCTGCTTCTCGTCGAACGGGTTGTGGCTGTCCTGGTAGAAGGTGGACAGCGCCGAGACGACCGAGGACAGCATCGCCATCGGGTGGGCGTCGCGCGGGAAGCCGCGGTAGAAGTTCTTGACGTCCTCGTGCAGCAGGGTGTGCCGCGTGATGTCGTTCTTGAAGGTGGAGAGCTCGTCGACGGTCGGCAGCTCGCCGTTGATCAGCAGGTACGCCACCTCGAGGAAGGTGGAGCGCTCGGCCAGCTGCTCGATGGGGTAGCCGCGGTAGCGGAGGATGCCCGCCTCGCCGTCGAGGTAGGTGACCGCGGATTTATAGGCGGCCGTGTTGCCGTAACCGCTGTCCAGAGTCACCAGACCGGTCTGGGCGCGGAGCTTGCCGATGTCGAAGCCCTTGTCACCGACGGTGCTGTCGACCACCGGGTAGGTGTACTCGCCGTCGCCGAACCGCAGTACTACAGAGTTGTCGCTCACGTCTTCCCTCACCGACGTAGTGCCTCATCTTCGAGGTGCCCTGACTGTCTCTACCATCCCCCATTTGGCTCAGGAGAGTGCACTCGGGGTCGACCATTGGGCCTATCGACGGCACTCAGTGCCGCCAACCTGCTCATCCTGCCCCCTCGGACCCGCATCTGGAAGTGCTCTGTGACCTTTGCGACTCGTTTGATCGATCATTTTTTGTGATCTGCGCCGTCGCCCCTGGTCAGGACCGGTCAGGCGCCGGCCAGCCTGAAGTCCAGCGCCGTGCACCGGCGTCCGGCGGAGACGGTGCGCACCGCCTGGCCGATCGCCTTGCGTGAACCGACCAGGACGACCAGCCGTTTCGCCCGTGTCACCGCCGTGTACAGCAGGTTCCGCTGGAGCATCATCCACGCGCCGGTGGTGACCGGGATCACCACCGCGGGATATTCACTTCCCTGCGAGCGGTGGATGGTGACCGCGTACGCGTGGGCCAGTTCGTCCAGTTCGTCGAACTCGTAGGGCACCTCCTCGTCCTCGTCCGTCAGCACCGTCAGCCGCTGGTCGACCGGATCGAGCGAGGTGACCACGCCCACGGTGCCGTTGAAGACGCCGTTCGCCCCCTTGTCGTAATTGTTGCGGATCTGGGTGACCTTGTCGCCGACGCGGAAGACCCGGCCGCCGAACCGCTTCTCGGGCAGGTCGGGCCGGCCGGGGGTGACGGACTGCTGGAGCAGGCCGTTGAGGACGCCGGCGCCGGCCGGGCCGCGGTGCATGGGCGCCAGCACCTGCACGTCCCGGCGCGGGTCGAGCCCGAACCTGGCCGGGAGCCGGCGGGCGGCCACGTCCACGGTCAGCCGGCCGGCCTCCTCGGTGTCGTCCTCCACGAAGAGGAAGAAGTCCTTGAGCCCGTCGGTGAGCGGGTGCAGCCCGGCGTTGATGCGGTGCGCGTTGGTGACGACGCCGGACTGCTGGGCCTGCCGGAAGACCCGGGTGAGCCGCACCGCCGGGACCGGGCCGCCGTCGGCCAGCAGGTCCCGCAGCACCTCGCCGGCGCCGACGCTCGGCAACTGGTCCACGTCACCGACGAACAGCAGGTGCGCCCCCGGCGGCACGGCCTTGACCAGCTTGTTGGCGAGCAGCAGGTCGAGCATGGACGCCTCGTCCACGACCACCAGGTCGGCGTCCAGCGGACGGTCACGGTCGTAGGCCGCGTCACCGCCGGGCTTCAGCTCCAGCAGCCGGTGGACGGTGGAGGCCTCGGCGCCGGTCAGTTCGGCCAGGCGCTTGGCGGCCCGGCCGGTGGGGGCGGCGAGCAGCACCTTGGCGCGCTTGGCGCGGGCCAGTTCCACGACCGAGCGGACCGTGAAGGACTTGCCGCAGCCGGGCCCGCCGGTGAGGACGGCGACCTTCTGGGTCAGCGCGAGCCGTACGGCGGCCTGCTGCTCGGGCGCGAGGTCGGCGCCGGTGCGCTCCTTCAGCCAGCGAAGCGCCTTGTCCCAGTCCACGTCCCGGAAGGCAAGCATCCGGTCCTCCTGGGTGCGCAGCAGCCGCAGCACCTGGGCGGAGAGGGACAGTTCGGCGCGGTGGAAGGGCACGAGGTAGACGGCGGTGACGGACTCGGAGTCGCCGTCGGGCCCCGGCACCTTCTCGCGGACGACCCCCGGCTCCTCGCCCTCCTCGCCCGGCCCGGCCAGCTCGGCGAGGCACTCGATGACCAGGCCGGTGTCGACCTGGAGCAGTTTGACGGCGTCGGCGATGAGCCGCTCCTCGGGCAGGAAGCAGTGCCCCTGGTCGGCGGACTGGGACAGGGCGTACTGCAGGCCCGCCTTCACGCGCTCCGGGCTGTCGTGCGGGATGCCGACCGACTGGGCGATCTTGTCGGCGGTGAGGAAGCCGATGCCCCAGACGTCGGCCGCCAGGCGGTACGGCTGGTTGCGGACGACGGAGATGGAGGCGTCGCCGTACTTCTTGTAGATGCGCACCGCGACGGACGTCGAGACCTCGACGCTCTGGAGGAAGAGCATGACCTCCTTGATCGCCTTCTGCTCCTCCCAGGCGTCGGCGATCTTCCGGGTCCGCTTGGGGCCGAGGCCGGGGACCTCGATCAGCCGCTTCGGCTCCTCCTCGATGACCCGCAGGGTGTCCAGGCCGAAGTGCTGGGTGATGCGGTCGGCGAAGACCGGGCCGATGCCCTTGACCAGGCCGGACCCCAGGTAGCGGCGGATGCCCTGGACGGTGGCCGGCAGGACGGTCGTGTAGTTCTCCACCGTGAACTGGCGGCCGTACTGGGGGTGGGAGCCCCAGCGCCCCTCCATGCGCAGGGACTCGCCCACCTGGGCGCCGAGCAGGGCGCCCACCACCGTGAGGAGGTCGCCGCCGCGGCCGGTGTCGACCCGGGCGACCGTGTAGCCGTTCTCCTCGTTGGCGTACGTGATCCGCTCCAGCACTCCTTCGAGCACGGCGAACCGCCGTTCGCCCGTGGGGTTCCCCGCCTGTTGAGCCATGCGCCGACGGTACCGGCCCGCTCTGACATCACGATCCGGTCTCAGGGCCTTGCGGAGGGCCGTGTAATCGATTCCAATCCTTCGTGTAATCGATTCCATGCGTTCCACGAGGAGGTGGAGCCGGCGATGGCGAGCATCAAGGACGTCGCCGCGGCCGCGGGTGTCTCCGTGGCCACGGTGTCGCGCGTCCTGAACGAGCACCCGTCGGTCAGCGCGGACGCGCGGCAGCGGGTCATGGCCGCCGTGCAGGACCTCGGCTACCGGCCCAACGCCGTCGCCCGTTCCCTGCGCACCGACCAGACCCGCACCCTCGGCCTGGTCATCAGCGACGTGCTGAACCCCTACTTCACCGAACTGGCCCGCGCCGTCGAGGAGGAGGCGCGGGCACTCGGCTACAGCGTGATCATCGGCAACGCCGACGAGCGCCCCGACCTCCAGGACCACCACGTGCGGACCCTGCTGGACCGGCGGATCGACGGGCTCCTGGTCTCCCCCACCGACGGCGGCTCCCCGCTGATGCTGGACGCCGTGCGCGCGGGGACGCCGATGGTGTTCGTGGACCGCTGGATCCCCGGGGTCCAGGTGCCGGTCGTGCGGGCCGACGGCCGCGAGGCCGTACGGGACCTCGTCGCCCACCTGTGCCGGCTCGGGCACCGGCGGCTCGCGATCATCGCGGGCCCCGCGGCCACCACGACCGGCAGCGAGCGCGTCGACGCCTTCCGGGACGCCATGGCCGAACACGGGCTCCCGCTCCCGGACGCCTACACAGGGCAGGGCGACTTCCAGGCCGGCAGCGGACGGCGGGTCACCGACGGGTTCCTCGACCTGCCCGAGCCGCCCGAGGTGATCTTCGCGGCCGACAACCTGATGGCACTCGGTGCCCTGGACGCCGTCCGCGCGCGCGGGCTGCGCGTCCCCGACGACATCGCCCTGGCCGCGTTCGACGACATCCCGTGGTTCGTGCACACCGATCCGCCGGTCACCGCGATCGCCCAGCCCACCGGCGAGCTGGGCCGGGCCGCCGTACGCGCCCTGGTCGACCGGATCGAGGGACGGCCCCCCGCGTCCGTCACCCTCGCCGCCCGGCTCGTCGTACGCCGCTCGTGCGGCGAGGCGGCACCCTCCTCCCCCTCCCCAGTGCAAAGGAGCACGTCGTGAGCGACCCGGACGAGTTGCTGCGCATCGAGGGCATACGCAAGACCTTCCCCGGTGTGGTCGCGCTGGACGGCGTCGACTTCGACCTGCGCCGGGGCGAGGTGCATGTGCTGCTCGGTGAGAACGGCGCGGGCAAGAGCACACTGATCAAGATGCTCTCCGGCGCCTACACCCCCGACGCCGGGCGGATCCTGGCCGGCGGCGAGGAGGTGCGCATCCACGGTGCGCAGGACTCCGAGCGCCTCGGGATCGCCACCATCTACCAGGAGTTCAACCTGGTGCCCGACCTGACGGTCGCGGAGAACATCTTCCTCGGGCGCCAGCCGCGCCGGTTCGGGATGATCGACCGCAAGGCGATGGAGGCGGCCGCCGCCGTCCTGCTGGAGCGCGTCGGAGTCGACGTCTCGCCCCGCGCGCGGGTGCGCGAACTCGGCATCGCACGCCTGCAGATGGTCGAGATCGCGAAGGCGCTGAGCCTGGACGCGCGCGTGCTGATCATGGACGAGCCGACCGCCGTGCTCACCTCCGAGGAGGTCGAGAAGCTCTTCGCCATCGTGCGCCGGCTGCGCGCGGACGGGGTGGGCGTCGTGTTCATCACGCACCACCTGGAGGAGATCGCCGCCCTCGGCGACCGTGTCACCGTCATCCGCGACGGGAAGTCCGTGGGCCAGGTCCCCGCGTCCACCCCCGAGGACGAGCTGGTGCGGCTCATGGTGGGCCGCTCGATCGAGGCGCAGTACCCGCGGGAACGGCCCGGCAAGGGCGCCGCACTGCTCACCGTCGAGGGCCTGACCCGCGACGGCGTCTTCCACGACGTCGGCTTCGAGGTGCACGCCGGCGAGGTCGTCGGCATCGCCGGGCTCGTCGGGGCCGGCCGTACCGAGGTGGTGCGGGCCGTGTTCGGCGCCGACCCGTACGACACGGGGGCCGTGAAGGTCTCCGGTGCCCCGGTGCGGCGCGGCGACGTCAACGCCGCCATGGCGGCCGGTATCGGCCTGGTCCCCGAGGACCGCAAGGGCCAGGGGCTGGTGCTCGACGCGTCCGTCGAGGAGAACCTCGGCCTGGTGACCCTGCGCTCCGCCACGCGCGCGGGGCTCGTCGATCTCGGGGCGCAGCACGAGGCGGCCGGGCGGATCGCCGGACAGCTCGGGGTGCGGATGGCCGGACTCGGCCAGCACGTGCGGACGCTGTCCGGCGGCAACCAGCAGAAGGTCGTCATCGGCAAGTGGCTGCTGGCCGACACCAAGGTGCTGATCCTCGACGAGCCGACGCGGGGCATCGACGTCGGCGCCAAGGTCGAGATCTACCAGCTCATCAACGAACTGACGGCCGCCGGTGCCGCCGTCCTGATGATCTCCAGCGATCTGCCCGAGGTGCTCGGCATGAGCGACCGGGTGCTGGTGATGGCCCAGGGCCGGATCGCGGGCGAGCTCGCGGCCGGTGAGGCCACCCAGGACGCCGTGATGGCACTCGCCGTAAGCAACCCCACGACCGAAACGGAGGCCCCCCGTGGCCACTGACACGCTCAAGAGCACCCCGGGCGCGGGTGGCGCCACGAGCGGCCTGCGCCGTCTCCTGCTCGACAACGGCGCGCTCACCGCGCTGATCGTCCTGGTCGTCGCCCTGTCGGCGCTGTCCGGTGACTTCCTGACGACGGACAACCTGCTCAACGTCGGTGTCCAGGCGGCCGTGACCGCCGTCCTCGCCTTCGGTGTCACCTTCGTGATCGTCTCGGCGGGCATCGACCTGTCGGTGGGTTCGGTGGCGGCCCTGTCGGCCACCGTGCTCGCCTGGAGCGCGACCTCGCACGGTGTGCCGGTCGTCCTGGCGGTCGTGCTGTCCGTCGCCACCGGCATCGTGGCGGGCCTGGTCAACGGCTTCCTGATCGCCTACGGCAAGCTGCCGCCGTTCATCGCGACGCTCGCGATGCTGTCGGTGGCCCGCGGCCTCTCGCTGGTGATCTCCGGTGGTTCGCCGATCCCGTTCCCGGACTCGGTCTCCCACCTCGGTGACACCCTCGGCGGCTGGCTGCCGGTGCCGGTGCTGGTCATGGTCGTGATGGGGCTGGCCGCGGCCGTCGTGCTCGGCCGGACCTACATCGGCCGCTCGATGTACGCGATCGGCGGCAACGAGGAGGCGGCCCGCCTCTCCGGACTGCGCGTCAAGAAGCAGAAGCTCGCGATCTACGCCCTGTCCGGCCTGTTCGCCGCCGTCGCCGGCATCGTGCTGGCCTCCCGCCTCTCCTCGGCTCAGCCGCAGGCGGCCGACGGCTACGAGCTGGACGCGATCGCCGCGGTCGTCATCGGCGGCGCCTCGCTCGCCGGCGGTACCGGCAAGGCGTCCGGCACGCTGATCGGCGCGCTGATCCTCGCGGTGCTGCGCAACGGCCTGAACCTCCTGAACGTGTCCGCCTTCTGGCAGCAGGTCGTGATCGGCGTGGTCATCGCGCTGGCGGTGCTGCTGGACACGGTGCGGCGCAAGGCGGGGGCGACCGCGCCGGCCGCCGGGACCGGTGGCGGCAAGGGCAGGCAGGCCGGGACGTACGCGCTCGCCGCCGTGGTCACCGCGGCCGTCGTGGGCGCCACCTCCTTCCTGCACAACGGTTCCGCCGTCTCGACGGCCCCGCGGATGGGCCTGTCCCTGTCCACCCTGAACAACCCCTTCTTCGTGCAGATCAGGGCGGGCGCCCAGGCCGAGGCGAAGAAGCTGGGCGTGGACCTGACCGTCACCGACGCCCAGAACGACGCCTCCCAGCAGGCCAACCAGCTCCAGAACTTCACCAGCTCGGGCCTCGGCGCGATCATCGTCAACCCGGTGGACTCCGACGCGGCGAGCAACTCCGTGAAGGCCGCCGACAAGGCGAGCATCCCGGTCATCGCGGTCGACCGCGGCGTCAACAAGGCGGCCGTGAACGCGCTCGTGGCCTCCGACAACGTCGCCGGCGGCGAACTGGCCGCGAAGACGGTGGCCGAGAAGCTGGGCGGCAACGGCAAGATCGTGATCCTTCAGGGGCAGGCGGGCACCTCCGCGGCCCGTGAGCGGGCGGAAGGTTTCGCCAAGGGGCTGAAGGCGTACCCCGGCATCAAGGTGCTGGCCCAGCAGCCGGCCGACTTCGACCGCACCAAGGGCCTCGACGTGATGAGCAACCTGCTCCAGGCGCACCCCGACGTCCAGGGCGTGATCGCCGCCAACGACGAGATGGCCCTCGGCGCCATCAAGGCCCTGGGTGCCAAGGCCGGCCGGTCGGTCCAGGTCGTCGGCTTCGACGGCACCCCGGACGGCCTGACCGCGGTCAAGGGCGGCACGCTGTACGCGTCGGTCGCGCAGCAGCCGAGCCGGCTCGGCCGGATCGCGGTGGACAACGCGCTGCGCGCGGTGCGCGGCAAGAAGGTGGAGCCGACGGTGAAGGTGCCGGTGAAGGTCGTCACGAAGGACAACGTGGCGGGCTTCAGCGGCTGACGACGGGGAACGGGCGGGCGGCCGTGCACCACGGCCGCCCGCCCCGGGTGATCTCTTCAGGGGAGTCAATTCCATGTACGACTACGACCTGCTGGTCGTGGGTTCGGCCAACGCCGACCTGGTGATCGGCGTCGAGCGGCGGCCGGCCGCCGGCGAGACCGTGCTCGGCGGCGACCTGGCCGTCCACCCGGGCGGCAAGGGCGGCAACCAGGCGGTCGCCGCGGCCCGGCTCGGAGCCCGTACGGCACTGCTGGCCCGGGTCGGCGACGACGCGCACGGCCGGCTGCTGCTGGACGCGCAGCGGGCGGCCGGGGTGGACACGGCGGGTGTGCGGGTGGGCGGGGCGCCCACGGGCGTCGCCCTGATCACCGTGGACCCCTCCGGGGACAACAGCATCGTGGTGTCGCCCGGCGCCAACGCCCGGCTCACTCCGGCGGACGTCCGCTCGGCCGCCGGTCTGGTCCGTGCCGCACGGGTGGTGTCGGCTCAGCTGGAGATCCCGCTGGAGACGGTCGTGGAGGTCGTACGGACCCTTTCCCCGGACGGCCGCTTCGTGCTGAACCCCTCCCCGCCGCGCCCGCTGCCCGACGAGGTCCTGGCCCTCTGCGACCCGCTGATCGTGAACGAGCACGAGGCCCGGGTCCTGCTCGGCGGGGCGTGCGAGGGCGACGACCCGGCGGACTGGGCCCGGCTGCTGCTGGCCCGGGGGCCACGCTCGGTGGTGGTGACCCTGGGGGCGGCGGGCGCGCTGGTCTGCGACGGCTCGGGGGTGAACCGGGTGCCGGCGCCCAAGGTGGACGCGGTCGACACCACCGGCGCCGGTGACGCGTTCACCGCCGCGCTGGCCGTCGGGCTCGGCTCCGGCGCGCCGCTCGCCGACGCGGCGGCCCACGCGGTCCGGGTCGGCGCGGCGGCGGTGACCCGCCGGGGCGCGCAGGAGTCGTACCCGACGCTCGCGGAGGTCGAGTCGCTGTGAAGAAGGCGGGTATCCTCAACCGGCACCTGGCGGGCGCGCTGGCCGAGCTGGGGCACGGGCACGAGGTGCTGGTGTGCGACGCGGGTATGCCGGTGCCGGACGGGCCGCGCGTCGTCGACCTGGCCTTCCGCGCCGGTGTCCCGTCCTTCGCCGAGGTCCTGGACGGCCTGCTGGCGGAGCTGGTGGTGGAAGGGGCCACGGCGGCCGGCGAGGTCACGGACGCCAACCCGGCCGCGGCCCGGCTGCTGTCCGAGCGGCTCCCCGGTCTGACGCACGTGCCGCACGAGCGGCTCAAGGAACTGTCCGCGCGCGCACGCCTGGTGGTGCGCACCGGGGAGGCCCGGCCGTACGCCAACGTGCTGCTGCGGTGCGGGGTGTTCTTCTAGCGTGTGCCGCCCGGGCCCGGCCCTGTGACGTTTCGAGGGGGTGGTCCCGGTCCGTCGAGCGGGCCCACCCCCTCGGCTTTCCCCTCCCCGCCAGAACCCCGAGATCCCCCCCGGGTCCCCCCGGAGGTTCTGACGCACGGTACGACCGGCGGTCCGGGGAAAGGGTTGTACGGGATGCCGAGAATTCTGCCCCGGCCTCGGCCCCGGCGTCAGCCGACGACGTGGGTCCTGAAGCGTTCCACCGTCTCCGCCAGCACCTCTCGCCCGTCCCGTGCCCACAGTTTCTCGTTGAACAGTTCGACCTCGATCGGGCCCGTGTACCCGGCCGCGTCCACGTGCCGTCTCCAGGCGCGCAGGTCGATCGCGCCGTCACCGAGCTGGCCCCGGCCGTTGAGGGCGCCCTCGGGCAGCGGGGTGGTCCAGTCGGCGAGCTGGAAGGCGTGGAGGCGGCCCGCGGCGCCCGCGCGGGCGATCTGCCGCGGGGCCCGGTCGTCCCACCAGACGTGGTAGGTGTCGACGACCACGCCGACCTGGTCGGCGGGGAAGCGTTCGGCGAGGTCGAGGGCCTGGGTCAGGGTGGAGACCACGCAGCGGTCGGACGCGTACATGGGGTGCAGCGGCTCGACGGCCAGACGCACGCCGTGCTCCCGGGCGTACGGCCCGAGTTCGGCGAGCGCGTCGGCGACGCGCTCGCGGGCCGCCGGCAGGTCCTGGGAGCCGGGCGGGAGGCCGCCCGAGACCAGGACCAGGACCTGTGTGCCGAGGGCCGCCGCCTCCTCGATCGCGCGCCGGTTGTCGGCCAGCGCGGCCGCTCGCGGCCCGGCCTCGGCCGCCGTGAGGAAACCGCCCCGGCACAGGGTGGTCACCGTCAGGCCCGCGTCGCGGACCAGCTTGGCGGTCGCCTCGACGCCGTACGACCGGACCGGCTCGCGCCACAGGCCGACCCCGGGCACGCCCGAGCGGGCGCAGGCGTCGGTGAGTTCGGGCAGGCCGAGTCGGCGGACCGTCATCTGGTTGACGGAGAGACGCGCGAGTTCCGTGTCCACCGTGCTCATCGGTCCACCCCGTAGAGCGACAGCAGGTTCCTCATCCGTTCCTCGGCGAGCTTCGGGTCGGGGAACAGGCCGAGGCCGTCGGCGAGTTCGTAGGCGCGGGCGAGGTGCGGGAGGGAGCGGGCCGACTGCAGGCCGCCGACCATCGTGAAGTGGTCCTGGTGGCCCGCGAGCCAGGCCAGCAGGACGACCCCGGTCTTGTAGAAGCGGGTCGGGGGCCGGAACAGGTGGCGGGCCAGGGCGACCGTGGGATCGAGCAGGGCGCGGAAGCCCGTCGTGTCCCCCGTGTCCAGGACCCGGACCGCCTCGGCGGCCAGCGGTCCCAGCGGGTCGAAGACGCCGAGCAGGGCGTGGCTGAAGCCGTGCTCGTCGCCCGCGATCAGCTCGGGGTAGTGGAAGTCGTCGCCGGTGTAGCAGCGGACCCCGGCCGGGAGCCGGCGGCGCAGGGCGGTCTCGCGCCGGGCGTCCAGCAGGGAGACCTTGACGCCGTCGACCTTGCCGGGGTGGGCCGCGACCACCGCGAGGAACGTCTCCGTCGCCGCGTCGAGGTCGGGCGAACCCCAGTAGCCCTCCAGGGCCGGGTCGAACACCGGGCCCAGCCAGTGCAGGATCACCGGCTCCGCGGCCTGCCGCAGCAGGTGGCCGTAGACGTCCAGGTAGTCGTCGGGTCCGGAGGCGGCGGCCGCCAGGGCCCGGGAGGCCATCAGGACCGCCTGGGCGCCGGACTCCTCGACCAGGGCGAGCTGTTCCTCGTACGCGGCACGGATCTCGGGCAGGGTGCCGCCGGTGATCTGGTCGGTGCCGGCACCGCAGGCGACGCGGCCGCCCACGCTCCTGGCCTCGGCCGCCGAGCGGCGGATCAGCTCGGCCGCGCCCGGCCAGTCCAGGCCCATGCCGCGCTGGGCGGTGTCCATCGCCTCGGCGACGCCGAGCCCGTGGGACCACAGATGGCGGCGGAAGGCGAGGGTGGCGTCCCAGTCGACGGCGGCCGGCGCGTCGGGTGAGACGTCGGCGCGGGGGTCGGCGACGACGTGCGCCGCCGCGAAGACGGTACGGGAGGTGAGGGGGGCGCCGGGGGTGAGGGCGAGCGGTTCGGTGCGCGGCTCGTACGTCCTCGTCCCCCCGTCGGCGGCCGGGAGCCGGAGGGTCACAGCGCGACCTCCGGCACGTCGATGCGGCGGCCCTCGGCCGAGGATCTGAGGGCGAGTTCGGCCAGCTGGACGCCGCGGGCGCCGGCCAGCAGGTCCCAGTGGTACGGGGTGCCGGTGTGGACGTGCCGCAGGAACAGCTCCCACTGTTCCTTGAATCCGTTGTCGAACTCGGCGTTGTCCGGGACCTCCTGCCACTGGTCGCGGAAGACCTCGGTGGCGGGCAGGTCGGGGTTCCAGACCGGCTTGGGGGTGGCGCCGCGGTGCTGCGCGCGGCAGTGGCGCAGCCCGGCGACGGCCGATCCGTGCGTGCCGTCGACCTGGAACTCGACGAGTTCGTCGCGGTGGACGCGGACCGCCCAGGAGGAGTTGATCTGGGCGATCGCGCCGCCCTCGATCTCGAAGATGCCGTAGGCGGCGTCGTCGGCGGTGGCGTCGTAGGGCTTGCCGTGCTCGTCCCAGCGCTGCGGGATGTGGGTGGTGGCGAGCGCCTGCACGGAGGTCACGCGGCCGAACAGCTCGTGCAGCACGTACTCCCAGTGCGGGAACATGTCGACGACGATGCCGCCGCCGTCCTCGGCCCGGTAGTTCCAGGAAGGGCGCTGGGCGGGCTGCCAGTCGCCCTCGAAGACCCAGTAGCCGAACTCGCCGCGGACCGACAGGACGCGGCCGAAGAAGCCGGCGTCGACCAGGCGCTTCAGCTTGCGCAGGCCCGGCAGGAAGATCTTGTCCTGGACGACGCCGTGCCGGATGCCCCGGTCCCGGGCCAGCCGGGCGAGTTCGAGGGCGCCGGCCAGGCCGGTGGCGGTGGGCTTCTCGGTGTAGACGTGCTTGCCGGCCGCGATCGCCTTGCGGAGCGACTCCTCGCGGGCCGAGGTGACCTGGGAGTCGAAGTAGACGTCGACGTCCGGGTCGGCGAGGACGGTGTCCAGGTCGGTGGAGACGTGCTCCAGGCCGTACCGTTCGGCGATCTCCCTGAGGGCGTGCTCGCGGCGGCCGAGCAGGACCGGCTCGGGCCACAGCACGGTGCCGTCGCCGAGGTCGAGGCCGCCCTGCTCGCGCAGGGCGAGGATCGACCGGACGAGGTGCTGGCGGTAGCCCATGCGCCCGGTCACGCCGTTCATGGCGATACGCACCGTCCTGCGTGTCACGTCAGTCCCTTCGTCGGCGCCGTACGGCCCGAAGGGGATCGGCGCCGGCAGCGGGGGCAGCGCGGCGAGCAAGCGCTTTCCGTCCGGTGGGAAGCTAGCCGCTGAGCCCTGGTGCGGACAAGACCGTGTCCTTTTCGAGTTGTTCGAGGGAGCGAACAACCCGGGTTGTTGGCCTTAGGGTCTGCTGGACACCGGGCGGAACCGTGACCGTGACCGGTCTGTCTACGAGGACGGAACCATGCGCGGGCAGACGCGCGACCTGAGCACGACCGGAGGACGACGATGACGGTGACCCTGGCGGACGTGGCGGCCCGCGCACAGGTCTCCCCCGCGACGGTGTCGCGCGTGCTGAACGGCAATTACCCGGTCGCCGCCTCCACCCGCGAGCGGGTGCTGCGCGCGGTGGACGAACTGGACTACGTCCTCAACGGCCCCGCCAGCGCGCTCGCCGCGGCCACCTCCGACCTCGTCGGCATCCTCGTCAACGACATCGCGGACCCCTTCTTCGGCATCATGGCGAGCGCGATCCAGGCCGAGATCGGCGGGCCGGGCGGCCGGGCCGGCGGGGAGCGGCTCGCGGTCGTCTGCAACACCGGCGGGTCGCCGGAGCGCGAACTGACGTACCTCACCCTGCTGCAGCGCCAGCGGGCCGCGGCCGTGGTGCTGACCGGCGGCGCCGTGGAGCACGTGCCGCACGCCGCGGCCGTCGCGGCGAAGCTGCGCAAGCTGGCGGACGCGGGCACCCGGGTGGTGCTGTGCGGGCGGCCGCCGGCGCCGGACACCGAGGCCGTCGCGCTGACCTTCGACAACCGCGGCGGCGCCCGCGCGCTGACGGACCACCTCATCGGCCTCGGCCACCGCAGGCTCGGCTACATCGCGGGCCCCGAGGAGCGCACCACCACCCGGCACCGGCTCGAGGGCCACCGCGCGGCGCTGGCGGCGGCCGGCATCGAGGAGGACCCGCGCCGGACGGTCTACGGCCGCTACGACCGGCGGTCCGGGCACGAGGCCACCCTGGAACTGCTGCGCCGGGACCCGTCCCTGACGGCGATCGTGGCCGCGAACGACTCCGTCGCCCTCGGCGCGTGCGCCGCGCTGCGCGAGTCCGGGCTGCGCATCCCCGAGGACGTCTCGGTGGCCGGCTTCGACGACCTGCCCTTCAGCATCGACGCGGTGCCGTCCCTGACGACGGTCAGGCTGCCCCTGGCGGACGCGGGCGCCCGGGCGGGCCGCATCGCCATGGGCCGCGAGGAGCCTCCGCCCGGGGGGATCGCCTCGGTGCGGGGGGAGTTGATGGTGCGGGGGTCCTCCGGGGTGCCGCGGGGGTGAGCGCGTCGGTGTCCTGGTGGGGCCGAGGTGCGTGGGGGCTTTTGCGGGCGGGGGGCTGCGGGTGGGCGGGGGCTCGGTGTGTGGCCTTCGTGTGTGAGGCGCTGCGGGTGGGTGGGGGCTGGGCGCGCAGTTCCCCGCGCCCCTGGGGTGGGCGGGGTGGGCGTCGGGCGGGTGGCTCGGCTGCGCGGGGCTCGGTGTGTGGCCTTCGTGTGTGAGGGGCTGCGGGTGGGTGGGGGCTGGGCGCGCGGTTCCCCGCGCCCCTGGGGTGGGCGGGGTGGGCGTCGGGCGGGTGGCTCGGCTGGACACTTCTGCGCGGATCCGGTCGGCCGGGACCGGGGGTTGGATCTGCGCGGATCGGGCATGTGGCGAGTAGGGTCCGGAGCATGAAGCTGGCGTTCTCCACTCTCGGTGTCCCCGGCCTGTCCGTCCCCGACGTCCTGGCGCTCGCGACCGCGCACGGCTACCACGGCGTCGAACTGCGCGCCCATCCCGAGGAGCCGGTGCACCCGGGCCTCAGCGCCGCCGAGCGCGCCGACACGGCCGCGCTGTTCAAGGCGGCCGGCGTCGAGCTCCTCGGCCTCGGCGGGTACACGCGCGTCGCCGCGCCCGGTGACGACGCCCCCGTCCTCGACGAACTCCGCAGACTCCTCCAGCTCGCGCACGACCTGGGCGCCCCCTTCCTGCGGGTGTTCCCGGGCGCCGACCCCGACCTGCCCGCCGAGGAGTCCGACGCCGTCGCCGCCAGGCGGCTGGGCAGCGCCGCCGAGGACGCGGCCGCGCTCGGCGTCCGCATCCTGCTGGAGACCCACGACTCGCACCGCACCGGTGCCGACCTGATCCGGGTGCTCGGCCCGGTCGGCCACCGGCAGGTGGGCGCCCTCTGGGACGTGGCGCACACCTGGCTGGGCGGCGAGCAGCCCCAGGACAGCTACGCCGCCCTCGCCCCGCACCTCGGCTACGTCCAGGTCAAGGACATCGCCTCGGCCGACGACACGAGCCCGCTCCCGCTCGGCGCGGGCGTGCTGCCGCTGACCGAGTGCGTGGACGTCCTGTGCCGGCACGGCTGGGACGGCTGGCTGTGCTGGGAGTACGAGAAGCGCTGGTACGAGTCGGCCGCCCCGCTCCCGGACCTGCTGGACGCGGGCCGCGACCACCTCGTGCGGCTGCTCGGCGAGGCCGCGTAGGGCCGCCGGGGCGCCCGGTGCTCGGCGAGCCGCGCCAGGCCACCGGGGCCCGGTAATCGGCTGGCCGGTCCGCCACGGGACCGGCTAGCCTCCCCCGGTGATCCAGCACGCCGCGCGCACCCTCCCCCGCCCCCGCCCCCTCTCATGAGCCTCGCCCGCTCCCTGATCGACGTACGGCCGCTGCGCACCTCGCCCGTCTTCCGGCGGCTGCTGATCGGGCGGACCGTCTCCGTGCTCGGCGGGTTCATGACCATGGTGACGGTCATGTACCAGGTGTGGGACATGACCGGCAGCACGGCGTGGACCGGTGCGGTCGGGCTGGCACAGGCGCTGCCCCTGGTCGCGTTCGGGCTGTTCGCCGGCTCCTGGGTGGACCGCGCGGACCGGCGCCGGATCTACCTGACGGCCACCGTGGGCCAGGCCGTGTGCTCGCTGCTGCTGGCCGTGCAGGGATTCACCGGCCATGTGCCGGTGGTGGCCGTGCTCGCGCTGGTGGCCGTGCAGTCGGCGTTCGGCGCGCTCGGCGCCCCGGCGGCCGGGGTGTTCGTACCGCGGCTGCTGCCCAAGGACCAGGTGGCCGCGGGTCTGGCCCTGAACCAGGTCACCGGGCAGTCGATGATGCTGCTCGGCCCGGCCCTGGCCGGCGTGCTGCTGGGCCGGCTGGGCATCGGCGCCTGCTACCTGCTGGACGCGCTCAGCTTCTGCGTCGCCTTCTACGGGGCCTTCGGGCTGCCCGCGCTGCGCCCGCGGGGCGAGCCGTCGCGGTCGGGTGTGCACGGGGTGCTGGACGGGCTGCGGTTCCTGGCCGGGCACCGGGTGGTGCGGGGCGCGCTGATCACCGACCTGGCCGCCACCGTGCTGTCGTTCCCGGTCAGCCTGTTCCCGCTGGTCAACGCCGAGCGCTTCGGCGACGACCCGAGCACCCTGGGTCTGTTCCTGTCGGCCCTGGCCGTGGGCGGTGTCGCGGCGACCGCCCTGTCCGGCTCGCTGACCCGGCTCGCCCGGCCGGGCACGGTGATGCTGTGCGCGTCCGCGACCTGGGGCGCGGCCCTGGTCGGCTTCGGGCTGTCCCGCGATCCCTGGACCGGGCTCGCGCTGCTCGCCGTCGCCGGGGCGGCGGACGCCACGGCGGTGGTCTCCCGCTCCACGATCGTGCAGACCCGCACCCCGGACGCGCTGCTCGGCCGGGTCACGGCGGCCGAGCAGATCGTCGGCCAGGCCGGCCCCAGCATCGGCAACGCCCGCGGCGGCCTGCTCGCCGGCTGGACCTCGGGCGCGACCTCGCTGGTCACGGGCGGGCTGCTGTGCGTCCTCGCGGTCGCCGCGGTCGCGACGACGACACCGGAACTCCGGGGCACCGCAGCACCGGAACCGCAACCGGAACCGGAACCGGGATCGGGGCCGGAACCCGCGGACGCGGCCACCGGCACCGTCGAGGGCGTCACCGGGGCCTGACCGGCGCGGGGTCGGGAACGCCCGACTCACGGTGTGTCACCTCGCATCCCGGCGGGCCCCTCGACCGGCCACCGCTCCCCGCCACCCCCGACGGCCCGGAGGGAACCGTCCCTCGCCCCGGCGCGTCCAACGCGCGGGCCGCCGGGCGAGCCCCCGGTGCGGTGTCGGCACTCTCGCCCGCCGCGGAAGCCGACGCACCCTCTGCGCCGCACCACACCCGGTGGCCCGCCGCCGTCGGCGCGCCCCCCTCCCATGCGCCGGCGGCGGCCCCGTTCCGCCTTCCTGTGCGTTGTCTTGACGGAAAGAAACTTCCCGGATATTGGTGACTCCTCGGAAGTTTCTTTCAGCGGTTCTCCTCCGGAAGGAGCGCACGTGCACGACAGCAGCACGGGTAGCACGGGAAGAACGGGAAACACCGCACGGCCGTCCAGACGGGCCGTCCTCGCCGCCACCGCGGGCCTGACCGCCGCCCTGACCGTACCGGCCACCGCCCAGGCCGCCCCCGTCGACCAGCGCGGGCTGCGCGCCCTGATCTCCCGGATGTCCCTGGAGGAGAAGGTCGGCCAGCTCTTCGTGATGCGGGTCTACGGCCACTCGGCCACCGCGCCCGACCAGGCCGACATCGACGCCAACCTCGCGGAGATCGGGGTCCGCACGGCCGCCGAGCTGATCGCGAAGTACCGGGTCGGCGGCATCATCTACTTCACCTGGGCGCACAACACCCGCGACCCGCACCAGATCGCGGACCTGTCCAACGGCATCCAGACGGCGTCCCTCGCGCAGCCCCGCGGCCTGCCGGTGCTCATCGCGACCGACCAGGAGCACGGCATAGTGTGCAGGGTGGGCAAGCCGGCCACGCTGTTCCCGGGCGCGATGGCGATCGGGGCGGGCGGCTCGCGGTCCGACGCCCGCGCCCTGGGCCGCGTCTCCGGCGCCGAACTGCGCGCGATGGGGATCAACCAGGACTACTCGCCGGACGCCGACGTGAACGTCAACCCGGCCAACCCGGTGATCGGCGTACGGTCCTTCGGTGCCGACCCGGACGCGGTGGCGGCGCTGGTGGCGGCCGAGGTGAAGGGTTATCAGGGGTCCCGGGTCGCGGCGACGGCCAAGCACTTCCCGGGGCACGGTGACACCGCCGTGGACAGCCACACCGGCTTCCCGGTCATCACCCACAGCAGGGACCTGTGGGAGCGGCTGGACGCGGTGCCCTTCCGCGCCGCGATCGAGGCGGGCATCGACTCGATCATGACCGCCCACATCCAGTTCCCGGCCCTCGACGACTCCGGGGACCCGGCGACGCTCTCGCACCCGATCCTCACCGGCATCCTGCGCGGCGAACTCGGCTACGACGGGGTCGTGGTCACCGACTCGCTGGGCATGGAGGGCGTGCGCACCAAGTACGGCGACGACCGGGTGCCGGTGCTGGCCCTGAAGGCCGGCGTCGACCAGCTGCTCAACCCGCCCTCGATCGACGTGGCGTGGCACGCGGTGCTGAAGGCCGTCCAGGACGGCGAACTGACCGAGGCCCGTCTGGACGAATCGATCCTGCGCATCCTGCGGCTCAAGGCCCGGCTCGGGCTCCTGGAACGGGCGCACGTCACCCGGGCCGGCGTCGACCGGACGGTCGGCACCGCCGCCCACCTGGCCACCGCCGACCGGATCGCGGAGCGGACCACGACCCTGCTGGTGAACGAGGGGGGCGTCCTCCCGCTCGACAGCCGCACCGCGCCCAAGGTCCTCGTCGTCGGCGCCGACCCGGCCTCGCCGTCCGGCACCACGGGCCCGCCCACCGGCGTGCTGGCCGCCGCCCTCACCGAACTCGGCTTCACCGCCACCGCGCTGTCCACCGGCACCGCACCCTCGGCGGCGGCGATCGACCGGGCAGTGACGGCGGCACAGGACGTGGACGCGGTGGTCGTCGGGACGTACAACGTGACGGCGAACAGCAGCCAGCGCACCCTGGTCGACCGACTGCTCGCCACCGGGCGGCCGGTGGTGGCGGTCGCCATCCGCAACCCCTACGACGCGGCCCAGCTCACCTCGGTGCGGGCCTGCCTGGCGACCTACTCCTGGACGGACGTGGAACTGCGCGCCGCCGCACGGGTGATCGCCGGCCGGGTGGCCCCGCGCGGCCGGCTCCCGGTGCCCGTGCAGCGGGCGGACGATCCGGCGCGGGTGCTGTATCCCCTGGGGTACGGCCTGTCGTACTAGCCGTACGCCGTCCACCGGGGCGGAACGTCCCCGGAGGGCGGAAAACCTCCCGCACGCCTGGCGTGGCCCCGCGGCCGGGGTCACGCTGGGCGGGGGTGTGCGATGCGCGGACGAGGCGGCGTGGGAGGGGTGCACCGGCCACGGCAGGGCGGCCCCGTCCGCCCCTTGACCGGAGTGTCGGCCCGCGTCGGTCCGACCGCCCGGACCGCCCTCGTCGCCGTGGCCGCCGTGACCGTGCTGGCCGCCCTGCTCACCGGCTGCCGGGGCCCGGCCGGCGCTCCCGCGGGCGACGCCCGGTCCGCTCCGGGGCGCGCCGCAGGCCACGGTGCCCCGTTCCTCGCGGTGGGCGCGTGCAGTTCCTTCGGCACCGTGAGTTCCACCGAGGTGCCCTGCGCGGGCGAGCGTGCCGCCGCCCGGGTCGTCGCCCGCCACGACGGCGCGGTCACCGGCGGCCCACCGTGCCCGCCGACCACCGACTTCGTCCTGCGCATCAGCGCGCAGCGACCCGCGCACGACCCGGGTGACGAGGACGGCGAGGACGGCGAGGACGGCGACGGCGCGATCCCGCAGGGCTACGCCTGCATGCGCAATCTGGAGCCCCCGCACCCGGGCGACCCCGGCGCCGGCGGCGGCCCGCGCACCATCCCCGGGGACTGCCTCTACGACTCGGGCCGCGGCCAGGTACGGGAGACGGCCTGCGACGGCTCCGGCCGCCGCGCACCGCGGTACCGGATCACCGAGGCCACCACCAGCCGCCGGGCCTGCCCCGCCTCCACCGTCCTCTACGTCCAGCTCGCCGGCGACCGCCCGGTGGGCTGTGCCCGCCGGGCCCGCTGACGCGCCGACGGCGGAGCCCGCGGGTGCGGACTCCGCCGTCGGTGGCCGTTTCGCCGGGGGCTACGGCCGCAGGCCGGGCTCCCGCTCCACGGCACCCGCGTCGAGGCGGGCGTCGTGGCGGGCCAGCGGCTTCGCCGCGGACGGGTCGGACCGCACCGCCGGGGACGCGACCCCGGCCCACTGGAGGATCCGCGCCGTCGCCAGGGCCTTCTGGTCGGGCACCAGACCGGCGACGTTCGCGCCGTGGTTCAGGCCGGGGGCCGTGAACACGTAGGAGTCACGGGCGCCCGCGCCGAGGCGGAAGCGCTCCGAGCCCCAGGGGTCGTTCTGCCCGTACACGAACAGCATGTGGGTGGCGTGGTGGCGGACCCACGTGTCGACGTCCCGCATCGCGTCCGGCTGGAAGCGCATCGGGATGGAACGGGGCACGAAGTTGCGCGGCGGCTGGTAGCCGTAGCGGACCAACTCGCGCTCGATGTAGGGGAAGTGGATGGTCGGCGCGCCCAGCTGGGTGCCGGCCTGGTAGTAGTACGGCGTGTAGGTCTCCAGCCCCTGGTCGGTGTAGGCGGAGAAGCCGGAGATGGTGTCGACCGAGTCCCAGATCGCGTCGTCGGCGGCGTGCGCCGCGTCCGCGGGGATCGAGTCGCAGTCCTTCAGCAGGCTGTACTGCCAGAAGCCCCACACGTAGTCGAGGACGACCGCCTCGTAGGCCCTGTCCAGGCCGCCGATGGTGTCGAAGGTGTAGCCGTTGTCGGCGGCGTACCGGGCGTACTTCTCCTCCAGGGAGGTGCGCCGGACCAGGGCCTCGCGCTGGACGGCGTTCAGGCGGTCCCGGCACTCCTTCGTGCCGACCTTGGCGAAGAAGCGGTCGTAGGCCGAGTCCTCGTTGTTCACCACGTCGTTCGGGGCGACGTAGGCGACCACGCCGTCCATGTCGCGGGGGTAGAAGCGCTCGTAGTAGGTGGCCGTCATGCCGCCCTTGGAGCCGCCGGTGGCCAGCCAGTTGGCGCCGTAGACCGGCTTCAGCGCCTCGTAGACGCTGTGCTGGTCGCTCGCCGCCTGCCAGATGTCCAGCTTGGACCAGTCGGCCGGGTCGGGCCGGGAGGGTGTGAAGAAGCGGTACTCCAGGGAGACCTGGTTGCCGTCCACGATCTGGGTGGGCTCGCGGCGGGACGGTGTCGTGGAGACGTTGTAGCCGCTGGTGTAGAAGACCGTCGGGCGGCTCACGTCCTTGTGCAGCACGGTGATGCGCTGCTGGAAGGTGCCGCGGTCCGGGTGCCGGTGGTCGACCGGCTGGGTGAAGTTCAGGACGAAGTACCGGTAGCCGGGGTACGGCTTCTCCTGCACCAGGCTGATGCCCGGTATCGCCAGGAGGCGGTCCTTGATGTCGGTGGGCCCCGATGCGGCCGACGGGGCGGCGGTGGCCGCCCCGGCTGTGCTCAGCGTGCCTATGAACACGGTGAGCGCCAGCAGCCATCTGAGCGCCTTGCGCATGCGCACTCTCCCCTGTGAGACAGATGTGCGCCGGAAGCTAGTGGAGCAACAGCCATGACACCAGAGGGAGTTGTATGGTTTGGCGAGGTCTGCGGCTTACGTGGTCAGCACAGGATCCAGCCGGAGCTGACCGAGTCGCCGTTCACCGAGCCCTTCACCCACACGCAGCGCTGCCCGGCGTGCACGGTCACGGGCCCCGCGTGGTGCGTGAACCTGCCCCTTTCCACCACCGGCCGGTTGCCGCGGGCCTGCACGCTGACCGACATCACGCGCCTCGTACCGGGGTCGCGGGCCACGGTGACGGCGCAGACGTAACCGCCGCGCTTGTAGACGTGCACCGCACCGGCGCCGAAGGGAAGCGTCCGCACCTCGCGCCCCGCGCAGCCGTCCGTCGCCGCCGAGGCGGTGCCGGGTGCCGCGAGGGCGAGCGCGCCGGACGCGGCCAGCACGGCCGCGCCCAGCGCCAGACGCCTGCGTATCGCACCACTGTCCACTGTCGTCCTCCCCGTACCGCCGTCACTCGTCACCGATGACCGTACTGGTGTACGGACGCGCGACATGTGTCGGATGGTTGCACGACCGTCAGAAGCACGTTCCCGCCGCCCCTCGGGGAACGGCGCGTCGCCGGCCGTGCGGCCGGGGGCGGTTCAGCGGGGGACACCCACCGGCTCCTCCGGCTCGGACCGGCCGACGAAGGTGCGCCACAGCTCCGCGTACCGGCCGCCGAGCGCCAGGAGTTCCTCGTGCGTGCCGTCCTCGGCCACCCGGCCGTGGTCCATGACCACCACCCGGTCCGCGCGGGCGGCCGTGGTCAGCCGGTGGGCGACCACCAGCGTCGTACGGCGGCCGGCCAGCCGGTCGGTGGCCTGGTTGACCTGGGCCTCCGTGGCCAGGTCCAGGGCGGCGGTGGCCTCGTCGAGCAGCAGGACGTCGGGGTCGACCAGCTCCGCGCGGGCGAGCGCGATGAGCTGGCGCTGGCCGGCCGAGAGGTTGCGGCCGCGCTCGGCGACCTCGTGCAGGTAGCCGCCGTCGAGGGTGGCGACCATCTCGTGCGCGCCGACCGCCCGGGCCGCCGCCTCGACCTCGGCGTCGGTGGCGTCGGGGCGGCCGTAGGCGATGGCGTCGCGGACGGTGCCGGGGAAGAGGTACGCCTCCTGCGGCACGACGCCGAGGCGGTGCCGGTACGCGGTCAGGTCCAGCGTCCGCAGCTCCGCGCCGTCGACCGTGACCCGGCCGGAGGTGGGGTCGTAGAACCGGGCCACCAGCTTGACCAGGGTCGACTTGCCGGCGCCCGTCTCGCCGACGAACGCCACCGTCTGCCCGGCCGGGATGGTCAGGTCGATGCCGGTCAGCGCCTCCTCGTCGGCGCCGTAGGCGAAGTGCACGTCCTCGAAGGCGATGTCGCCGCGCAGGGTGCCGACCTCCCGGGGCTCGTCGGCGGTCCGGGTCGAGGTCGGCTCGCGCAGCAGTTCCTGGATGCGGCCGAGGGAGACCGTGGCCTGCTGGTAGCCGTCGAAGACCTGGGAGAGCTGCTGGACCGGGGCGAAGAACAGGTCGATGTAGAGCAGGTAGGCGACCAGGGCGCCCGTGGTCAGGGTGGCGGCCTCGATGCGGCCCGCGCCCGCGATCAGGACGGCCGCGGCGGCCACCGAGCTCAGCAGCTGTACGAACGGGAAGTACACGGATATCAGCCACTGACCGCGGATCCGGGCCTGCCGGTAGCTGTCGCTGCGCTCGGCGAACCGCCGCCCGCCGTCCCGCTCGCGCCGGAAGGCCTGCACGATCCTGAGTCCGGCCACCGACTCCTGGAGGTCGGCGTTGACCACCGAGACCCGCTCCCGGGCGAGCTCGTACGCCTTCACGCTGGCCCGGCGGAAGAAGAACGTCGCGATGATCAGCGGGGGCAGCGTGGCGAAGACGACGAGGGCGAGCTGGACGTCGATGACCAGCAGCACGACCATGATGCCGAAGAAGGTGACGACCGAGACGAACGCCGTGACCAGCCCGGTCTGCAGGAACGTGGACAGGGCGTCGACGTCCGTCGTCATCCGGGTCATGATCCGGCCGGTCAGCTCGCGCTCGTAGTAGTCGAGGCCGAGCCGCTGGAGCTGGGAGAAGATCTTCAGCCGCAGCGCGTACAGCACGCGCTCGCCGGTACGGCCGGTCATCCGGGTCTCGCCGACCTGCGCGCCCCACTGGACCGCCACGGTCAGCAGGCCGAGCAGCGAGGCCGCCCAGACCGCGCCGACGGCCGTCTTGGTCACGCCCGCGTCGATGCCGTGCCGGATCAGCACCGGCAGCAGCAGGCCGGCGCCCGCGTCCACGGCGACCAGCACCAGGCTGACCAGCAGGGGCAGCCCGAAGCCGCGCAGCAGGCGGCGCAGGCCGTACGACTCCTCCGCGCGGACCGCACGGGCCTCGTCGACGTCCGGGGTGTCGGTGGCCGGGGGCAGCGCCTCCACCAGGGCCAGCAGCTCCGGGGTGGCCGGGGTGCCGGAGAGCGTCGCGTCCTTGGCGCTCCCGGCCTCGCGGTCGCCCGTCCACAGCCTGGGGGTGACGCCCCGCTCGGCGTCGAACTCGGCGTCCAGTTCGTCGCGGACCGAGGTGTCCTCGCTCGGCCCGGCCGGCAGGGCGTGGCCCGGGGAGACCCCGCCCAGCTCGTCCGGGTCGGTCAGCAGGCGGCGGTAGAGGGCGGAGCGCTCCTGGAGTTCGTCGTGCGTGCCGAGGTCGGAGAGCCGGCCGCCGTCGAGGACGGCGATGCGGTCGGCGAGGTTGAGGGTGGAGCGGCGGTGTGCGATGAGCAGGGTGGTGCGGCCCCGCATGACCTGCTTCAGCGCCTCGTGGATCTCGTGCTCGACCCGGGCGTCCACCGCCGAGGTGGCGTCGTCGAGGACCAGCAGGCGCGGGTCGGTGAGCAGGGCCCGGGCGAGCGCGACGCGCTGGCGCTGGCCACCGGACAGGGTGAGTCCGTGCTCGCCGACCAAGGTGTCGTAGCCGGCGGGCAGCTCGGCGATGAAACGGTCCGCCTGGGCGGCGCGCGCGGCGGCCTCGATCTCCTCCTGGGTGGCGTCGGGACGGCCGTAGGCGATGTTGGCGCGGACGGTGTCCGAGAAGAGGAAGGAGTCCTCGGGGACCAGGCCGATCGCGGCCCGCAGGGAGTCCAGGGTCAGCTCGCGCACGTCGTGGCCGCCGATCAGGACGGCGCCGTGGGTCACGTCGTAGAAGCGCGGCAGGAGCAGCGAGAGGGTGGACTTGCCGGAGCCGGAGGAGCCGACGACGGCGAGGGTCTCGCCGGGGCGTATGCCGAAGCTGAGCCCGTCCAGGACCTTGCGGTCCTGGTCGTAGCCGAAGGACACGTCGTCGAACTCGACGGTGGCGGGCGCCTCGGCCGGCAGGGTCTTGGTGCCCTCGCGCAGGGTGGGCTCGGTGTCGATCAGCTCCAGGACGCGCTCGGTGCCGGCGCGGGCCTGCTGGCCGACGGTGAGCACGACGGCGAGCATCCGGCCCGGACCGACGAGCTGGGCGAGGTAGGTGGAGAAGGCGACGAAGGTGCCGAGGGTGATGTGGCCGCGCACGGCCAGCCAGCCGCCGAGCGCCAGCATGGCGACCTGGCCGAGGGCGGGGACCGCCTGCAGGGCCGGGGTGTACCTGCTGTTCAGCCGGATCGTGCGCATCCGGCCCGCGAACAGCCGGCGGCCGACCTCGCGCAGCTTGCCGGTCTCCTGCTCCTCCTGCCCGAACCCCTTCACCACGCGGACGCCGCTGACGGCGCCGTCCACCACTCCGGCGACCGCGGCGGCCTGGGCCTGGGCGTACCAGGTGGCGGGGTGGAGCTTGGTGCGGCTGCGTTTGGCGATCCAGCCGAGGGCCGGGCCCACGGCCAGGGCGACCAGGGTGAGGGGCAGCGACAGCCACGCCATGATCACCAGGGAGATCACGAAGAGCAGGAGGTTCCCGATGGTCATCGGGAGCATGAAGAGCAGGCCCTGGATGAGCTGGAGGTCGCTGGTGGCGCGGCCGACGACCTGCCCGGTGGACAGCTCGTCCTGACGGCGGCCGTCGAGCCGGGTGAGGGTGCCGTACATCTCGGTCCGCAGGTCGTGCTGGACGTCGAGGGCGAGCCGGCCGCCGTAGTAGCGGCGGACGAAGGCGGAGGCGTAGACGAGGAGCGCGGCGGCTATCAGGGCGCCCGCCCACACGGCCATGGAACGGCTGTGGTCGCCGATCACGTCGTCGATGATCACCTTGGTGATCAGCGGGACGACGGCCAGCACCGCCATGCCGGCGAGCGAGGCGCCGAGGGCGAGGACGACGTCCTTCGGATACCGCCAGGCGTACCCCGCCAGCCGTCGTGCCCATCCCCGTTGCGCTGCCACGCCGGTGCCTTCCGTTCGACCTGTTCTTCCGGAAGGCACCAACACCGCGGGAAGCGGATTTCATCCCTCCGCAACAATCCGGAGGCCGGTTCCGGACAGGTACCCGCAGGTCACGGGTGACGGGAGTGACCGCCGTCCGGTCTCGGCCGGCCGGCGGCGGTCACCCGGTGTCAGCCGCCCGCGGGCACCGCCGGGAACGCCTCGCTCGGCGTGGTGGTCGGCTTGTAGCGCAGCGAGGTGGCGGCGGTCGTCGCCGGGACGAGGTCCTTGTGGATGGCCTTCGCCACGTTCTGGATGGTGGTGACGCCGTAGTCCATGGTGCTGTTGTCCCAGGTCAGCACGGACATCATGTAGTCGTGGCCGCCGCCGCTGAAGGTGCCGAGGCTGTGCACCCGCCAGCCGTGCGTGGAGCGCTGCAGCCAGCCGTTCTTGACGTGCACGGTGACCGTGGACGGCGCGCCGGCCGGCGTGCCCCAGCGCTGGGAGGAGATGACCTGGCCCATGAGCTTGAGGATGTAGGCGCGGGAGTTGTCGCTCAGGACCGTGTTGCCGGCGGTGACCAGTTTGAGCAGCTTCTGCTCGTCGGTGACGTTCTCCTGGGTCAGGCCCCAGTAGCCGTTGGCACCCGGGACGGTCTTGGTCATCCCGGCGGCGGCCAGGAAGCCCTTGATCTTCGTCATGCCGAGCTGCTTCCAGAGCGTGCTGGTCGCGGCGTTGTCCGACTTGGTGATCATGGACTGGGCGAGCGAGGTCTCGCGGTCGGTCAGATAGCGGTCGTGCTTCTTGGCGTCCCACAGCAGCGTGGCGAGGACGGTGACCTTCACCGTGCTGGCCGAGTCGTACGCGGAGGTGGCCCGCAACGCGCACGTCGTCTTGGTGGTGCGGTCGTAGACGCCCACCGCGACCGTGCTCCTGCGGTTCGCCAGCGCCGCCGTGATGTCCTTCTGCAGCTTGGTGGCCAGGCCCGCCTTGGCGGACGTGCAGCTCACGGCCGGCGTGGCCGCGGCGGCCGGGGTGGCGGCACTGACCGCCGGGACGAGCAGCGCACCGCCGACGGCGGCCGCGAGCACCCGACCGGATATCCGGTAAGTCATGAAGAGTTCCCCTTGAACGTCGTACGGGCGTCCCCCTGAACGCCGTTGAGCGCACCCGTGCGCTGCCTGAGTGGACCAGCAAGGGGAGTGAAAAGTTGTACGCGCGTTCGCTGCGCGCCAGTTCGAGGAGAGAAGGGGAGGTGGGGTCGTGTGCTCGGTCGGCCGGTGTCAGGAGGCGAGCCGGCCGGTCGCGGCGTCGACGACGGTGACGTACCGTCAGCCCGTACAGGCGCCCGGCCCGGTTGATCCGCACGTCGAGGCTGCGGGGCACGGCCACCCCGCGCTCCTTGAACCGCCAGGAGGTGACCCAGCCGACCCCGCCCTCGTCCTTGCGCGCTCGTCGCCCCGCGCGTCGCGCCGGTGAGGCGGGACGCCCAGCGGTAACCACCTGACGGCGTGCTCGACTTGGCGCCCGCGGGTCAGGGCCGGCACTTCAGGATCACCGGGGCGGACGGGCCGGGCGCCCGGCGTGGTTCCCCGCCGGGCGGGGCGGAGAAGAGGCGGGACCCTAGCCCAGATGTGTGGGCGCGAACATCCGCAGGACCGCGGGGAGTACGACCACCGACGGGCCGGGGGTCGCGAGGGCCTTCGTCAGGTCCGTCTCCAGGGTCTCCGGGGTCGTGCGGACTCCGGGGACGCCGAAGGACTCGGCGAGGGCCACGTAGTCGGGGCGGGACAGTTCGGTCGCCGTCGCCTGACCGAAGGTGTCCGTCATGTACTCGCGCAGGATGCCGTAACCGCCGTCGTCGACGATCAGCCAGGTGACGTCCAGGCCGTACTGCTCGGCCGTGGCCAGTTCCGCGATGGAGTAGAGGGCTCCGCCGTCGCCGGAGACCGCCAGGACCGGGCGGGTCGGGTCGGCCGCCGCCGCGCCCAGTGCCGCCGGGAAGCCGTAGCCGAGGCCGCCGGCGCCCTGGGCCGAGTGCATGGTGTTGGCGCCCCGGGGGTCGAAGGCCGACCAGGCCCAGTACGCCAGGATCGTCATGTCCCAGAAGGACGGGGCACCGGACGGCAGGGCCCGCCGGACGGCCGCCAGCACGTCCTGTTCCAGGGTGAGTTGCTGGGCGGCGATGCGGTCGGCGACCTTGGCGAGGACCTCCCGGACCCGCCGCGGCGCCGACTCGTCGGGCCGCTCCTCGACCGTCTCCAGCAGGGCCTGCAGCGCCGGGCGGGCGTCCGCGTGGATGCCGAGGGCGGGATGGTTGGACTCCAGCTTGCCGAGGTCGGCCTCGATCTGGATCACCCGGCCGCGCGGCGTGAACGTGTGGTAGTTGGAGGACAGTTCGCCGAGGCCCGAGCCGACGACGAGGAGGACGTCCGCGTCCTCCAGGAAGTCCGTGGTGTGGCGGTCCTCCAGCCAGGACTGGAGGGAGAGGGGGTGCTCCCAGGGGAAGGCGCCCTTGCCGCCGAAGGTGGTGACCACGGGAGCGTTCAGCCTCTCGGCCAGCGCCCGCAGCTTGCCCGCGGCGTCCGCGCGTACGACCCCGCCGCCCGCGATGATCGCCGGGCGCTCGGCGCGGGACAGCAGGTCCGCCGCCAGCGCCGTCAGTTCGGGGCGGGGGACGAGGTCGTCCGGGGTGGCGTCCATCGCCGTGACGACCGGCAGGGTCGCCTCCGCGAGCAGCACGTCCTGCGGGATCTCCACCCACACCGGGCCGTGCGGAGCGGTCAGCGCCGACTTCCAGGCCGCCGCGATCGCGGACGGGATCTGGGACTGGCTGCGGACGGTGTGCACCGACTTCACCACGCCCCGGAACGAGGCGGCCTGGTCCGGGAGTTCGTGGAGGTAGCCGTGGCGGCCGCCGCCGAGGCCCGCCGTCGGGATCTGGCTGCTGATCGCCAGGACGGGGGCCGAGGCCGCCGCCGCCTCCTGCAGCGCGGCCAGGGAGGTCAGGGCTCCCGGGCCGGTCGACAGCAGCAGCGGGGCGGCCTCGCCGGTGACGCGGCCGTAGGCGTCGGCCGCGAAGCCCGCGTTGTTCTCCACCCGCAGGCCGACGTAGCGCAGCGAGGAGCGGCGCAGGGCGTCGAACATGCCGAGGGCGTGCTGGCCGGGCAGGCCGAAGACGGTGGTCGCGCCGAGCCCGGCCAGCGTCTCCACGACCAGGTCTCCGCCGTTGCGTCCCGTCATCGCGTGGCGCGAAGCGCCTCCGTGAGGGGTGGTGGCCGGGCGACGGGAGGGCGGGTTGAGCGCGGCCTCGGTCTGCGCGGGTGTCGGGCGGAGTACCAGGTCGTGGTCGTGAGTCACTGCTCTCGATCCCCCTAAGGAGCGTCAGGCGTTGCGGGCCGCCGCGATCTGGCGGCTCATGATGGTGGTGAGTTCGTAGGCGGTGTGGGAGGCGGCCACCGAGGTGATCTCCGCGTGGTCGTACGCGGGGGCGACCTCGACGACGTCCGCCGACACCAGGTTGCACGACGCCAGCCCGCGCAGGATCTCCAGCAGCTCGCGGGAGGTCATGCCGCCCGCCTCCGGGGTGCCGGTGCCGGGCGCGTGCGCCGGGTCGAGGCAGTCGATGTCGATGGAGATGTACAGCGGGCGGTCGCCGATGCGCTGGCGGAGCTGGTCGGCCACCTCGTCGGCCCCGCGGCGGTAGATGTCCGCCGAGGTGACGATGCCGAAGCCCATCTTCTCGTCGTCGGTGAGGTCCTGCTTGCCGTACAGCGGGCCGCGGGTGCCGACGTGGGAGAGCGCCTCGGTGTCGAGGATGCCCTCCTCCACCGCGCGGCGGAACGGGGTGCCGTGGGTGTACTCGGCGCCGAAGTAGGTGTCCCAGGTGTCGAGGTGGGCGTCGAAGTGGAGCAGGGCCACCGGGCCGTGCTTCTTCGCGACCGAGCGCAGCAGCGGGAGGGCGATGGTGTGGTCGCCGCCCAGGGTCATGAGCCGGGCGCCGGTGCCGAGCAGCTCGTCGGCGGCGGCCTCGATGGTGTCGACGGCCTCGTTGATGTTGAACGGGTTCACGGCGATGTCGCCGCCGTCGGCCACCTGGGCGAGGGCGAACGGCGACGCGTCCTGCGCGGGGTTGTAGGGACGCAGCAGCCGGGACGCCTCGCGGATGGCGTTGCCGCCGAAGCGGGCGCCCGGCCGGTACGAGACGCCGGAGTCGAACGGCACGCCCACGACGGCGACGTCGGCGGTGCCGACCTCGTCCAGCCGGGGCAGCCGGGCGAAGGTGGCGGGTCCGGCGTACCGCGGGATGCGGGAGGAGTCGACGGGGCCGCGGGGCGTCTCGTTGCTGCTCATGGTCAAATGCTCTCTTTCTTGCGCTTCGTCGCGCATGTACTGCTTTTCATACGACTCTACTGGGGAGCCGGGACGGGTTCGGACGCGAGTTCGGGGGTCCGTCCGGCCAGGCGCTCGCGCCAGGTGGCGAGGACCGCCTCGTCGGTGGGCCGGGTGGCCAGGGAGACCGCGACGTAGGCGGCGAGGGAGGCGAGCAGGCCGTAGTAGACCGGCTCGTTGGCGAGGATGCCGTAGCCGGCCATCAGGCCGATCACGGCGAGGCCGCCGACGATCACGGAGGCCAGCGCGCCCTGGACGGTGCCGCGCTTCCACAGCAGGCCGCCGAGGATGGGCACGAGCAGACCGCCGACCAGCAGGTTGTAGGCCACGGTCAGCGCCTCGACCACGTTGTTCAGCGCGATCGCGGTGCCGATCACCGCGATGCCCATGATCAGGATGAAGACGCGGTTGCCGCGCACCTCGTCGTGCGGCTCCCCGTGCGCGTCCCCGTCGCGGCGCACGGCACCGCGCAGCCGGGACCAGATGTCGTTGTTGGCGACGGTGGCGCAGGCGATCAGGGCGCCGGAGGACGTCGACATCACGGCGGCGAGGGCGGCGGCCAGCACCAGGCCGCGCACGCCGACGGGCAGCTCGTCCTTGACGATGGTGGCGAAGGCGTCGTCGGGGCTGCCGAGCTTGGGGTAGAGCACCTTGGCCGCCGTACCGATGACGGCGCCGGCGAGGGCGTAGGCCAGGCAGTAGGTTCCGGCCACCGTGCCGCCCCAGCGTGCGGTCCGGTCGCCGCGGGCGGTGAACACGCGCTGCCAGATGTCCTGGCCGATGAGCATGCCGAAGGTGTAGATCAGCACGTAGGTGAAGATCGTCTCGCCGCCGATGCCCAGCGGGTCGAAGTAGGAGGTCGGGAGCTTGGCCTTCATCGCGGAGAAGCCGCCCGCCTTGACCACCGCGATGGGCAGCAGCAGGAGCAGCACGCCGATGGTCTTGACGACGAACTGGACCATGTCGGTCAGGGTGATCGACCACATGCCGCCGAGCGTCGAGTAGGCGACCACGATCGCGCCGCCGAGGACGATGGCGACGGACCGGTTCATGTCGAACAGGACGTCGAAGATGGTGGCGTAGGCGATCGTGGAGGTCACCGCGAGCATGAGGGTGTAGGCCCACATCACGACGCCCGAGATCACGCCGGCCCGGCCGCCGTAGCGCAGGTCCAGCATCTCGGAGACGGTGTAGACCTTCAGCCGGGCGATGCGCGCGGAGAAGAACACGGACAGGGCCAGCAGCCCGAGGCCGATGGTGAACACCATCCACGCGCCGGACAGCCCGTACTGGTAGCCGAGTCCCACTCCGCCGATGGTGGACGCGCCGCCGAGGACGATCGCGGCCATGGTGCCGGAGTACATGGCCGGGCCCAGGCGGCGGCCGGCCACCAGGAACTCGCTCTTCGACCTGGCGCGGCGCATGCCCCACCAGCCCATGGCCAGCATTCCGGCGAGATAGACGACGATCACTGTGTAGTCGACGGCCATGCGGGGGCCCTCCTTCGCGCACTCGGTGGCGTGTCGTGCAGATACGTGGGGGTGTCCTCGGGGAGAGGGGGCGACGGCAGCGGCTGCGGGGACATCCGCCCGTACCCGCGGCTGCCGTGCTGCCTTGACCCTAGGTGGCCGGAAAGCGACTGCGAAGTGTACGTTTCATCCACACGAGCGGGGGCGGATGGAGGAAACGCACACCATGCCGGACCCGGTCACCTCTGCCGTCCCCGAAGCCCCGGCGGCCCCGGCCGTCCCGCCGACCCCACCCGTCCCGCTCGCGGCGCTGCTGGCCCGGGAGGACCTGGCGCTGCGGCAGATCGCCGGGCCCGCGGCCCCGGATGTCGCGATCCACTGGGCGCACACCTCGGAGATGGCCGACCCCTTCCCCTACCTGCTGGGCGGCGAGCTGCTGCTCACGGCCGGGGTGCACGTCCCGCGGGACGCGGGCCCGGAGCGGCTGGACGACTACTTCGGCGGGTACGTCTCCCGGATCGTCGCCGCCGGCGGGGCGGCCCTCGGCTTCGGCCTCGCCCCGGTGCACGACACGGTCCCGCCCGCCCTGGTCGCCGCCTGTGAGGCCGCGTCCCTCCCCCTGCTGGAGGTGCCGCCGCGGACGACCTTCTCCGGGGTCGCCCGCGCGGTCTGGCAGCTGATGGCGCAGGCCCGTCTCGCCGAGCTGCGCCGGGTGACGGAGGCGCAGCAGAGCCTCGCGGCCGCGGCCTCCCGCCCCGATCCGGTCCCCGCCGTGCTGCGCCAGCTCGCCCAGCGCCTCGGCGGCCGGGCGGTGCTGTACGGGCCGGACGGCGGCGCAATCGCGGAGGCGGGCCGGGAGCCGGCGGGGCCGGCCCGCGACGCGCTGCACCGGCTGGCGGGCGTGGTGCGGCCCGCGGGCGGCGCGGGCGCGGCTCCCGCCCCGGCCTCCGCCACCGACACCGTCGGCGATACCCATCTGCTGGCCTACGCCCTCGGCTCCGGGGAGGGCTTCGTGCTCGGTGTGGCCACCGCCCAGCGCGAACCCGGCGACCACACCGTCGCCTCCGTCGCCTCCGTGCTCCTGTCCCTGCTCACCGGCGAGCACCAGAGCGGTGCCGGGGCGGCCCGCTCGTCCGCGCTCGTACGGCTGCTGCTCGGCGCGGCGCCGGAGGCGGTCGCGCCGCTGCTGGAGCCGGGCGGCGGGCGGTGGGTCGTGGTGCACGCCCGGCCGGAGACCCAGCTCCCGGACGTGATGGCGGCCTCGGCGCTCGGCGCGGCCCTCGGCTCGCCCCTGGTCGACCTCGCCGGGGACGTCGTACGGGTGCTGGTGCCCGCCGGGCGGGAGCCGGCCCCGCAGCCGGGCTGGACCATCGGCGTCAGCGCGGCCGTGGAGCCCTGGGAGTGGCCGGCCGCCGACCGCCAGGCCGCCCGCGCGCTGGCCCGGGCCCGCGCCACCCGCGGCCCGCTGGTGCGGCACGGCGCCCGGCCGGGTCTGGCCGACCTGGTGTCCCGGCCGGACGCGGAGGCGCATGGGCGTGCGCTGCTCGCCCCGCTCGCCGGCCGGCCCGAGCTCGCCGAGACGCTGCGGGCCTGGCTCTCGCTGCACGGGAGTTGGGACCGTACGGCGGTGGCGCTGGGCGTGCACCGCAACACGGTGCGGCAGCGGATCGCCCGCTGCGCCGCCCTGTTGGAGGCCGACCTGGAGGACGCGGACCTGCGGATGGAGCTGTGGTTCGCGCTGCGGCACGGTGCGTGACCCACGTCCCAGGGTGCGGTATGCCGAAGACGCGCGGGGCCCGCTGCCCCACAATGGGAGACATGCCGATACCCGGGACACCCAGCCGCGCCCAGCTCGTCGACCACCTGGTGAGGACCCGTATCGCGGGGGACGTCGCCACGCCCCGCGAGAACAACCTCTCCCACTACCGTCAGCTCGCCAACGGTGTCCGCAACTTCTGGTTCGGTCTGGAGCTGGGCGACCGCTGGCGGGACGAGCAGGACGTGCTCGCGGTCATGGCCGAGCGGGTCGGCGTCAACGACGATCCCGAGTACCGGTACGGGCAGGACACCATCGACCCCGAGCTGACCGTGGACGCGCTGGAGCGCCTCGCGCGCCGGCTGCGCAAGGCGGCCGACGGGCGGCAGCGGGTGCTGTTCGCCACCGGCCACCCCGGCGGCCTGCTGGACGTGCACCGGGCCACGGCCGCGGCGTTGCGCGCCGCCGGCTGCGAGATCGTCGTCATCCCGGACGGGCTGCAGACGGACGAGGGTTATGTGATGCAGTTCGCGGACGTGGCCGTCCTGGAGCACGGCGCGACGCTGTGGCACACGCATTCCGGTGAGCCGATGCGGGCCATCCTGACGGGACTTGAGCGTGAGGGGCGTCCGCTGCCCGATCTGGTGGTCGCCGACCACGGCTGGGCGGGGTACGCCGGGCAGCACGGGGTCGACTCGGTCGGGTACGCCGACTGCAACGACCCGGCACTGTTCCTGGCCGAGTCCGAGGGCACCCTGCAGGTGGCGGTGCCGCTCGACGACCATGTCGTCAGCCCGCGCCACTACGACCCGATGACGGCGTATCTGCTGGCGGAGGCCGGGCTGTCCTGACGCCCGGCCGGCCGCCGCCACGCGCGTGATGGTGCGGTCCCGAGGTAGGACCGCACCGTCACCTCAGTGCGTGGCCGCGTGGCCGGTTCTAGTGACCTCCTCCACCGCCGTAGCCGCCACCGCCGTGGTCGCCACCGCCGTAGCCGCCACCGCCGTGGTCGCCACCGCCGTAACCGCCATGGTCGCCACCGCCGTAACCGCCGTGGTCGCCATTGCCGTAACCGCCGTAGTCGCCATTGCCGTAGCCACCGTGGTCGCCGTGGTCGCCGTAGTAGCCGCCGTCATCGTCGTTGTTCCACCAGCCGTTGCCGTGGCCCCAGTCGTTGTCGCCCCAATCCCTGCTGTGGCTGTAGCCGCCGTGGTCGCCGTGGTCCGACGCCGAGGCAGTGCCCGCCGCCCCGATCGCGGCTCCGCCGGCCAGCAGGAGTCCGACTGCGGACGTCGCGACAAGACGCCTCGTGCGTGTTGCTCGCATGGGAGTACCTTCCATCGTCTCTCGTGGCCCCTGACGGGGCGTCACGAGGTGGATGGCCGTCGCCGCACGGGAACGAGAAGGGTGCGGCGCGGTCTGTTGGATGTCACCGCTGGCTCATGAGCGGCATCTGGTGCCGGCCGACGCCTGCGTTCCCGGTCATCGGGTTTCGCGGCTGAGGTCAGAGCTGTGCCGGGACCTCGTCGGCCGCCTGTGCCGTGCACTTGCGGCTTTCACCAAAAGAGCCTAGTACCGCACCCGTCACTCGTCATCTCGGGCGACTAATCGCGTCACACTCATCGCGGGACGCGCACCACGCCCTCCTGGATCACCGTGATGGCGAGCCGTCCGTCCTGGGTGTGGATGCGGGCCTGGCCCAGGCCACGGCCGCCGTGCGCGGACGGCGACTCCTGGTCGTACAGCAGCCACTCGTCGGCGCGGAACGGCCGGTGGAACCACATGGCGTGGTCCAGGGAGGCGCCGACCACGTCGCCCACCGCCCAGCCGCCGCGCCCGTGCGCGAGCAGCACGGAGTCGAGCAGGGTCATGTCGGAGACGTAGGTGGCGAGGACCACGTGGAGCAGGGGGTCGTCGTCGAGCTTGCCGTTGGTGCGGAACCACACCTGGGAGTGCGGCTCGCGCGGCTCGCCGAACCTGCCGTACGGCGGCTCGTCCACGTAGCGCAGGTCGATCGCCTCGCGGGCCTCCAGGAACCGCTCCACCACGTCGGGCGCCAGGTGGCCGTAGCCGCGCAGCCGCTCCTGGGAGGTGGGCAGGCCGGCCGGGTCGGGCGCGGCCGGCATGGGGGCCTGGTGGTCGAGGCCCTCCTCGTACGTCTGGAAGGACGCCGACAGGTGGAAGATCGGCTTGCCGTGCTGGACGGCGACCACGCGGCGGGTGGTGAAGGACCGGCCGTCGCGGATGCGGTCGACGGTGTAGACGATCGGCGCGCCCGGGTCGCCGGGGCGCAGGAAGTACGCGTGCAGGGAGTGGGCGGGCCGGTCGGCGGGGACCGTGCGGCCCGCGGCGACCAGCGCCTGCGCGGCGACCTGCCCGCCGAACACGCGCGGGACGACGGCGGCGCGGGACCGGCCGCGGAAGATGTTCTCCTCGATCTGCTCCAGGTCGAGCAGATCGAGGAGACTCCGAAGTGCCTGGCTCATGGCTCTCAGTTGTACCGGCCAGTCGTCACAGGGTCCTTACAGGCCCATGTCCTTGGCGATGATCGTCTTCATGATCTCGCTGGTGCCGCCGTAGATGCGGTTGACGCGGTTGTCCGCGTACAGGCGGGCGATCGGGTACTCGTTCATGTACCCGTAGCCGCCGTGCAGCTGGAGGCAGCGGTCGATCACGCGGTGGGCGACCTCGGTGCAGAACAGCTTGGCGGAGGCGGCCTCGGCGGGGGTCAGCTCACCGGCGTCCAGCGCCTCGGTCGCGCGGTCGGCGACGGCCTCGGCCGCGTCCACCTCGGCCTGGCAGGCGGCCAGCTCGAACTTGGTGTTCTGGAAGTGGGCGACCGGCTTGCCGAAGACGGTGCGCTCCTGGACGTACTGCTTGGCGAACCGGACGGCGGCCTTGGCCTGGGCGTAGGCGCCGAAGGCGATGCCCCAGCGCTCGGAGGCCAGGTTGTGGCCGAGGTAGTAGAAGCCCTTGTTCTCCTCGCCCAGCAGGTCCTCGACCGGGACCTTGACGTCGACGAACGCCAGCTCGGCGGTGTCGGAGGTCTTCAGGCCGAGCTTGTCGAGCTTGCGGCCGACGGAGTAGCCCTCGGACTTGGTGTCGACGGCGAACAGGGAGATGCCGTGGCGGCGGTCCTCTGCGGTCGGCGCGGCCGTGCGGGCGCAGACGATGACCTTGTCGGCGTGCACACCGCCGGTGATGAAGGTCTTGGCGCCGTTGAGGACGTAGTGGGTGCCGTCCTCGGAGAGCTTCGCGGTGGACTTCATGCCCGCGAGGTCGGAGCCGGTGCCCGGCTCCGTCATCGCGATGGCCCACATCTCCTCGCCGGTGACGAACTTCGGCAGGAAGCGCTTCTTCTGCTCGTCGGTGGCGAGCATCTTGATGTACGGGAGGGCGAGCAGCACGTGCACGCCGGAGCCGCCGAACTGGACGCCCGCGCGAGCGGTCTCCTCGTAGAGGACGGCCTCGAACTTGTGGCTCTCCATGCCCGCCCCGCCGAACTCCTCGGGGACGTTGATGCCGAAGATGCCCAGCTCGCCGAGCTTGTAGTAGAAGTCGCGCGGGGCCTGGCCGGCCGCGAACCACTCGTCGTAGACGGGCACGACCTCGGCCTCGATGAAGGCGCGGAGGGTCTCCCGGAACGCCTCGTGATCCTCGTTGAACACCGTACGGCGCACGCCGCCCACCTCCAGGTACCTGTCTAAGCGCTTGCTCACTCTCGAAGATACCGGCGAGTACGCTCAGCCGTCCAGGGTGAGGTGCGCCACCCGTCCGGGTCAGCCCTCGGCGATGCCCTCCGGGGCACCCGCCGCGGCGAAGGCGCCCCGGGCCATCCGGTGCAGCAGCGCCGCCGTGGCCCCGCGGCCGGGCAGGGTGCCGGCGCGGCCGAGGTGCGGCGTGGAGTTGAGCAGGCCGAAGACGGAGTGGACGGCGGAGCGGGCCGACGGCTCGGTGAGGGCCGGGTAGACCTCCCGGACCACCTCGACCCACAGCTCCACGTACTGCCGCTGGAGCTGGCGCACCAGCTTGCGGTCGCTGTCGCGCAGCCGGTCGAGCTCACGGTCGTGCAGGGTGATCAGGGGACGGTCGTCCAGGGCGAAGTCGATGTGGCCCTCGATGAGCGAGTCCAGCACGGCCGGGGCGCCCGAGCGCCCGTCGGCCTCCGCCAGGCGCCGCTTCGCGCCGGTCAGCAGCTGGCCGCTGATGCCGACCAGCAGCTCGGCGAGCATCGCGTCCTTGCCGGGGAAGTGCCGGTACAGACCGGGTCCGCTGATGCCGACCGCCGCGCCTATCTCGTCCACGCCGACGCCGTGGAAACCACGCTCGGCGAAGAGGCGGGCGGCCTCCTTGAGGATCTGCTCGCGGCGGGTGGGGGCGTCGGTTCTGGTGACCATGCCTGCAATTCTAGACAGCGAGGTTAGCGGTCGTTAACCTGAAGGAAATGGTTAACGCTCATTAACAGTACGACCACTGGGTGAGGGGACCGCAGGATGCAGGAGGCACCGGAGCTGACGAGCGCGGCAGATCCCGCGTCGGAGGCCTGGCGAGCCAATGAACAGGCTCACCTCGCCCTCGTCGGCGAGCTGCGCGCCAAGCTGGGCGCGGCCGCCGAGGGCGGCGGGGAGAAGGCGCGGGCGCGGCACACCGCGCGCGGGAAGCTGCTGCCGAGGGACAGGGTGGACACCCTGCTCGACCCCGGCTCACCGTTCCTGGAGCTGGCCCCCCTCGCCGCCGACGGGATGTACGACGGACAGGCGCCGGCCGCCGGCGTGATCGCCGGGATCGGGCGGGTCAGCGGGCGCGAGTGCGTGATCGTCGCCAACGACGCCACCGTCAAGGGCGGCACCTACTACCCGATGACGGTGAAGAAGCACCTGCGCGCGCAGGAGGTGGCCCTGGACAACCGGCTGCCGTGCGTCTACCTGGTCGACTCGGGCGGCGCGTTCCTGCCGATGCAGGACGAGGTGTTCCCGGACCGCGAGCACTTCGGGCGGATCTTCTACAACCAGGCGCGGATGTCCGGCGCCGGTATCCCGCAGATCGCGGCGGTCCTCGGCTCGTGCACGGCCGGCGGCGCGTACGTGCCGGCCATGAGCGACGAGGCCGTGATCGTGCGCAACCAGGGGACGATCTTCCTCGGCGGTCCGCCACTGGTGAAGGCGGCCACCGGCGAGGTCGTCACGGCCGAGGAGCTGGGCGGCGGCGAGGTGCACTCCCGGGTCTCCGGTGTCACCGACCACCTCGCCGAGGACGACGCGCACGCCCTGCGGATCGTGCGCGACATCGTCGCCACGCTCCCCGCGCGGCAGCCGCTGCCCTGGGAGGTCACACCGGTCGTCGAGCCGAAGGTGGACCCGTACGGGATCTACGGCGCCGTGCCGGTGGACTCGCGCACCCCCTACGACGTGCGCGAGATCATCGCGCGCGTGGCCGACGGCTCCCGGTTCGCCGAGTTCAAGAGCGAGTACGGGCAGACCCTGATCACCGGCTTCGCCCGGATCCACGGGCACCCCGTCGGGATCGTCGCCAACAACGGCATCCTCTTCTCCGAGTCCGCCCAGAAGGGCGCCCACTTCATCGAGCTGTGCGACCAGCGCGGCATCCCGCTGGTGTTCCTGCAGAACATCTCCGGCTTCATGGTCGGCAAGGACTACGAGGCGGGCGGCATCGCCAAGCACGGCGCCAAGATGGTCACGGCGGTGGCCTGCACCCGGGTGCCGAAGCTGACGGTGGTGGTCGGCGGCTCGTACGGGGCCGGCAACTACTCGATGTGCGGCCGGGCCTACTCCCCCCGCTTCCTGTGGATGTGGCCCAACGCCAAGATCTCCGTGATGGGCGGCGAGCAGGCCGCGTCCGTGCTCGCCACGGTCAAGCGGGACCAGCTGGAGGCCCGCGGCGAGGACTGGGCGGCCGAGGACGAGGAGGCGTTCAAGGCGCCGATCCGCGCGCAGTACGAGCACCAGGGCAACGCCTACTACGCCACCGCCCGCCTGTGGGACGACGGCGTCATCGACCCGCTGGAGACCCGTCAGGTGCTGGGACTCGCCCTGACGGCCTGCGCCAACGCGCCCCTGGGAGACCCCCAGTTCGGCGTCTTCCGGATGTGAGGAGGGGAACCGTGTTCGACACAGTGCTGGTGGCCAACCGGGGCGAGATCGCCGTACGGGTCATCCGTACGCTCCGCTCGCTGGGCGTGCGCTCGGTGGCGGTCTTCTCCGACGCCGACGCCGACGCGCGGCACGTCAGGGAGGCCGACACGGCGGTACGGATCGGGCCCGCGCCCGCGTCCGAGAGCTACCTGTCGGTGGAGCGGCTGCTGGAGGCCGCCGCCCGCAGCGGCGCCCAGGCGGTCCACCCGGGGTACGGCTTCCTCGCCGAGAACACGGGCTTCGCCCGTGCGTGCGAGGAGGCGGGGCTGGTGTTCATCGGCCCCTCGGCGGACGCGATCGCCCTGATGGGCGACAAGATCCGCGCCAAGGAGACGGTGAAGGCGGCCGGCGTCCCGGTCGTGCCGGGGTCGAGCGGCAGCGGGCTCACGGACGCCGAACTGGCCTCCGCCGCACGCGAGATCGGCGTGCCGGTGCTGCTCAAGCCGTCCGCCGGCGGCGGTGGCAAGGGCATGCGGCTGGTGCGGGACGTGACCGCGCTGGAGGAGGAGATCGCGGCGGCCCGCCGCGAGGCCCGCGCCTCCTTCGGGGACGACACCCTGCTGGTGGAGCGGTGGGTCGACCGCCCCCGGCACATCGAGATCCAGGTGCTGGCGGACGGCCACGGCAACGTGGTCCACCTCGGCGAGCGCGAGTGCTCCCTGCAGCGGCGGCACCAGAAGATCATCGAGGAGGCGCCCAGCGTGCTCCTCGACGAGGCCACCCGGGCCGCCATGGGCGAGGCCGCCGTGCAGGCGGCGCGCTCGTGCGGGTACCGGGGCGCGGGCACGGTGGAGTTCATCGTGCCGGGCGGCGACCCGTCGTCGTACTACTTCATGGAGATGAACACCCGCCTCCAGGTGGAGCACCCGGTCACCGAGCTGATCACGGGCCTGGACCTGGTGGAGTGGCAGCTGCGGGTGGCGGCCGGGGAGCCGCTGGGCTTCGGGCAGCAGGACGTGACGCTGACCGGCCACGCGGTCGAGGCCCGGATCTGCGCCGAGGACCCCGCGCGCGGCTTCCTGCCCTCCGGTGGCACGGTGCTGCTGCTCGACGAGCCGCAGGGCGACGGTGTGCGCACCGACTCCGGCCTCAGCGAGGGCACGGAGGTGGGCAGCCTGTACGACCCGATGCTGTCCAAGGTCATCGCCTACGGCCCCGACCGCGCGACGGCGCTGCGCAGGCTCCGCTCCGCCCTGGCGGGGACGGTCACCCTGGGGGTGCAGACCAACGCGGGGTTCCTGCGGCGGCTGCTGGCGCATCCGGCGGTGGTGGCGGGCGAGCTGGACACCGGTCTGGTGGAGCGCGTGGTGGACGAGCTGGTCCCCGCCGAGGTGCCGGAGGAGGTGTACGAGGCGGCGGCCGCCGTGCGCCAGGAGGCGCTAAAGCCCCGGGGCGAGGGCTGGACCGACCCCTTCTCGGTGCCGAGCGGCTGGCGCCTCGGCGGCACCCCGAAGGCGGCCGCGTTCGACCTGCGGGTGACCGAGCCGGTCAGGTACACCCCGCGCGGCGCGTACAGCGTCGCGGGCGACCGGGTGTCCGTCACCCTCGACGGCGTCCGCCACTCCTTCCGCCGGGCCAGTGACTGGCTCGGCCGGGACGGCGACTCCTGGCAGGTGCGGGACCACGACCCGGTCGCGGCGTCCCTCACCGGGGCCGCGCACGCGGGCGCCGACTCGCTCACCGCGCCTATGCCGGGCACCGTGACCGTGGTGAAGGTGGCCGTGGGCGACGAGGTCACGGCGGGTCAGAGCCTGCTGGTGGTCGAGGCGATGAAGATGGAGCACGTCATCTCCGCCCCGCACGCCGGCACGGTCGCCGAACTGGACGTGACCCCGGGCTCGACGGTCGCCATGGACCAGGTCCTCGCCGTCATCGCACCCAGGGAGGCGGAGTGAGCACCGGCGCGCTGCCCATGGTCGTACCGGCCCAGGACCTGCCCGCACGGGTGCGGATCCACGAGGTCGGCGCCCGTGACGGGCTGCAGAACGAGAAGACGGCCGTGCCGACCGAGGTGAAGGCCGAGTTCATCCGCCGGCTGGCCGACGCGGGCCTGACCACGATCGAGGCGACGAGCTTCGTCCACCCCAAGTGGGTGCCCCAGCTCGCGGACGCCGAGCAGCTGTTCCCGCTCGTCGCCGGCCTCGACGCCGACCTCCCGGTGCTGGTGCCCAACCAGCGCGGCCTGGAGCGGGCCCTCGCCCTCGGCGCACGCCGCATCGCGGTGTTCGCCAGTGCCACGGAGTCCTTCGCGAAGGCCAACCTCAACCGCACCGTGGACGAGTCGCTGGCCGTGTTCGAGCCGGTGGTGCGGAAGGCGAAGGACGCGGGCGCGCACGTGCGCGGCTACGTCTCGATGTGCTTCGGCGACCCCTGGGAGGGAGCGGTCCCGCTCCACCAGGTGGCCCGCGTCTGCACGGCCCTGCGGGACATGGGCTGCGACGAGCTGAGCCTAGGCGACACGATCGGGGTCGCCACCCCGGGCCATGTCCTGGAGCTGCTCTCCCTGCTGAACGAGGAGGGCGTGCCGACGAACACCATCGGCGTGCACTTCCACGACACGTACGGCCAGGCGCTCGCGAACACCTACGCGGCCCTGGAACACGGTGTGACGACGATCGACGCGTCCGCCGGGGGCCTCGGCGGCTGCCCGTACGCCAAGTCCGCCACCGGCAACCTCGCCACCGAGGACCTCGTCTGGATGCTGCACGGCCTCGGCATCGAGACCGGGGTCGACCTCGGCCGTCTGACCGCCACGAGCGTGTGGATGGCCGAACAGCTGGGCCGCCCGAGCCCGTCCCGTACCGTCCGCGCTCTCTCCCACAAGGACCAGTGATCAGCATGGACCACCGCCTCAGCCCCGAGCTGGAGCAACTCCGCCGTACGGTCGAGGAGTTCGCGCACGACGTCGTGGCGCCGAAGATCGGCGACTTCTACGAGCGGCACGAGTTCCCGTACGAGATCGTCCGCGAGATGGGCCGCATGGGCCTGTTCGGGCTGCCGTTCCCGGAGGAGCACGGCGGCATGGGTGGCGACTACCTGGCGCTCGGCATCGCCCTGGAGGAGCTGGCCCGGGTGGACTCGTCGGTCGCCATCACCCTGGAGGCGGGCGTCTCCCTGGGCGCCATGCCGATCCACCTGTTCGGCACGGAGGAGCAGAAGCGCGAGTGGCTCCCCCGGCTGTGCTCCGGCGAGATCCTCGGCGCCTTCGGCCTGACCGAGCCGGACGGCGGCAGCGACGCGGGCGCCACCCGGACCACGGCCCGTCTCGACCCGGACACGGACGAGTGGGTGATCAACGGCTCGAAGTGCTTCATCACCAACTCCGGTACGGACATCACCGGTCTGGTGACGGTCACGGCGGTCACCGGCCGCAAGCCGGACGGCAGGCCGCAGATCTCGGCGATCATCGTTCCGTCGGGCACCCCCGGCTTCACGGTGGCCGCGCCGTACTCCAAGGTCGGCTGGAACGCCTCCGACACCCGTGAACTGTCCTTCCAGGACGTCCGGGTGCCCGCCGCGAACCTGCTGGGCACGGGAGGCCGGGGCTACGCCCAGTTCCTGCGCATCCTCGACGAGGGCCGCATCGCCATCGCGGCGCTCGCCACCGGCCTGGCCCAGGGCTGTGTCGACGAGTCGGTGAAGTACGCCAAGGAGCGGCACGCCTTCGGCCGGCCGATCGGCGCCAACCAGGCCATCCAGTTCAAGATCGCGGACATGGAGATGAAGGCGCACACGGCGCGGCTGGCCTGGCGCGACGCGGCCTACCGGCTGGTGGCCGGTGAGCCCTTCAAGAAGGAGGCGGCCATGGCCAAGCTGTACTCCTCCACGGTCGCCGTCGACAACGCCCGTGACGCCACGCAGGTCCACGGCGGTTACGGCTTCATGAACGAGTACCCGGTGGCCCGCATGTGGCGCGACTCCAAGATCCTGGAGATCGGCGAGGGCACCAGCGAGGTCCAGCGCATGCTGATCGCCCGGGAGTTGGGCCTGGCCGGCTAGCCGGCGCCGGTCCGCGAGGGGCCAACTCGCAACACGTCGGGGCGGGTCCGGTCGTAGGCGGCCGGGCCCGTCGGCGTGTCCGGGTGCGGCGCGCGGCGGCCGAGGGCCGCCCCCTGGACATCTACTGAGGTTAGGCTAACCTACCTTCGAACTTGTCCGGCGGGCGCTCCGCCCCGGTCGAAAGCAGTCACACCCATGCCCCATGCCCGTGCCACCCACCCCACTCGCCGCGGCCTGCTCGCCGCCGGCGGCGCCCTCGGACTCGGTGCCGCGCTCGCCGCCTGCGGGGACGGCAAGGGGAAGGACGGGGACTCCGGGAAGGCCGCCACGAGCGGCGAGTCCGGCCCCTGGAGCTTCAAGGACGACCGCGGCACGACCGTGAGGCTGGACAAGGCCCCCGCGAACATCGTCGCCTTCACCGGCGTCGCCGCCGCTCTCCACGACTACGGCGTCCAGGTCAAGGGCGTCTTCGGACCCACGAGGACCGGCGACGGCAAGCCCGACGTCCAGGCCGGCGACATGGACATCAGCAAGGTGACCGTCCTCGGCAACACCTGGGGCCAGTTCAGCATCGAGAAGTACGCGGCCCTCGCGCCCGACGTGCTCGTCTCGACCATGTTCGACGACGCCGGCACCCTCTGGTACGTCCCCGACGAGTCGAAGAAGAAGATCGCCCAGCTGGCCCCCAGCGTCGGCATCTCCGTCTACGACCGCCAGCTCACCCGGCCGCTGCAGCGCCTGTGGGACCTCGCCGAGTCGCTCGGCGCCGACATGAAGTCCGCGAAGGTCACCGCCGCCAAAAAGCGCTTCGAGGAGGCGGCCGCCCGGCTGCGCGCCGCCGCCAAGGCCAAGCCCGGCATCAGGGTGATGGCCGGTTCCGCGAGCGACCAGCTCTTCTACGTCTCCGGCACCGACCTCTCCGTCGACCTGGAGTACTTCAAGGCCCTGGGCGTGAACTTCGTGGAGCCCCCGGAGAGCGCCAAGAAGCAGGGCGGCGGCTGGTACGAGTCGCTGAGCTGGGAGAACGTCGACAAGTACCAGGCCGACATCATCATGATGGACGACCGCACCTCGGCCATCCAGCCCGCCGACATCACCAAGGCCACCTGGAAGAAGCTGCCCGCGGTCAAGGCCGGCCAGGTCATCGCGCGCTCGCCCGAGCCGATCCTGTCCTACGACAAGTGCGTGCCGCTGCTGACCGGCCTGGCCGAGGCCCTGGAGAAGGCCGAGAAGGTCAGCTAGACCCCCTCCCTTCCTCCCTTCCTCACTCCCTTCCTGAACGGCAACCTCAGGAGCACCCATGACGACGGCCGTGGCCGCCCCGTTCCGTTTCTTCTCCCTCCAGGTCGCACGGACGAGGCGGCTCGGGCCGTCCCTGGTCCGCGTCACCTTCGCCGGTGCCGACCTGCACGCCTTCCACTCCGGCGGACGCGACCAGTCCCTGTCGCTGTTCCTGCCGCACCCGGGCCAGCGCGAGCCCGCCGTGCCGCTGGAGCTGGGCGAGGGCTGGTGGCAGGGCTGGCGTGAACTCCCGGACGACGTACGGGCCGTGATGCGCTCGTACACCCTGCGCGCGCTGCGCAGGAACCCCGACGAGATCGACATCGACTTCGCGCTGCACGGCGTCGAGCCGGACGCCCCGGCACCCGCGGGCCCCGCCTCCCGCTGGGCGTCCCGGGCCACGGCGGGCGACCGCGTCCTGCTGCTGGGCCCGGCGGTCGCCGACAACCGCGCCATCCGCTTCCGGCCGCCCGCGGACACCGATCTGGTCGTGCTCTGGGGCGACGAGACCGCCGTACCGGCCGCGACCGCCGTCCTGGAGTCCCTGCCCCCGGGCACCCGCGTCCGGGCCTGGCTGGAGGTGCCGCACGCCGGCGACGTCCAGGAGGTGCGCACCGCGGCGGACGCGGAGATCACCTGGCTCGTGCGGCACGACGGGGCCCCCATGGCCGTCGACGCCGTACGGGAGGCGCGGCTGCCCGACGCCGGGCGGCCGTACGTCTGGCTGGCGGGCGAGTCCGGCCGGGTGAAGGCGCTGCGCCGGCACTTCACCGCCGAGCGCGGGATCGACCGGCGGCGCGTCACCTTCGTCGGGTACTGGCGCCGGGGCATGACGGAGGAGCAGCTCCGCGCGGCGGAGTAACTCCCTTGCGAGTGACCCCGGTCATGGCACAGCCATATCTCGACCCGACAAAATTAGGTTAGGCTAACCTAAGTTACTGCCCGCACGGACAGTCCCCACGGAGGACCCCCACATGCGCTCGCACCTGCTCAATGGCCTCACCGCGGAGCACTACCGCCGCTCCGTGACCGAAGGAGTCGAGCGGGTGGCGGCCAAACTCGCCGCCACCGGGCGTCCGTTCACCGGCGTCACCGTCGACGCCCTCGCCCCCCGGATCGACGCGGTCGACCTCGACCGGCCGCTGGGCGACACCGCGGCGGTCCTGGACGAGCTGGAGGACCTCTACCTCCGGGACGCCGTCTACTTCCACCACCCCCGCTACCTCGCCCACCTCAACTGCCCGGTGGTCATCCCCGCGGTGCTCGGCGAGGCCGTGCTCTCCGCCGTCAACTCCTCCCTGGACACCTGGGACCAGTCGGCCGGCGGCACCCTCATCGAGCGCCGGCTCGTCGACTGGACCGCCGAGCGCCTCGGCCTCGGACCCGCCGCCGACGGGGTGTTCACCTCCGGCGGCACCCAGTCCAACCTCCAGGCGCTGCTGCTGGCCCGGGAGGAGGCCAAGACCGAGGACCTCGGCAGACTGCGGATCCTCGCCTCCGAGGTGAGCCACTTCAGCGTGCGGAAGTCCGCGAAACTGCTCGGCCTCGGCCCGGACGCGGTCGTCTCGGTACCCGTCGACCAGGACCAGCGGATGCGGACCCTCGCGCTCGCCCACGAGCTGGAGCGCTGCGAGCGAGACGGCCTGGTCCCCATGGCCGTCGTCGCCACCGCCGGCAGCACCGACTTCGGCTCCATCGACCCGCTCCCGGAGATCGCCGAACTCTGCGCCCGCCACGGCGTGTGGATGCACGTGGACGCCGCCTACGGCTGCGGACTGCTCGTCTCACTGCGGCACCGCGACCGCATCGGCGGCATCGAGCACGCCGACTCGGTCACCGTCGACTACCACAAGTCCTTCTTCCAGCCGGTGAGTTCCTCGGCCGTGCTGGTCCGCGACGCGGCCACGCTGCGGCACGCCACCTACCACGCGGAGTACCTGAACCCGCGCCGCATGGTGGCGGAGCGCGTCCCCAACCAGGTCGACAAGTCCCTGCAGACCACCCGCCGTTTCGACGCCCTCAAGCTGTGGCTGACGCTGCGGGTGATGGGCGCCGACGGCATCGGCGAGCTCTTCGACCAAGTGTGTGAGCTGGCCCGGCAGGGCTGGGCGCGGCTCGCCGCCGACCCCCGCTACGACGTCGTCGTGGAGCCCTCGCTCTCCACCCTCGTCTTCCGCTACGTCCCCGCGGCGGTCACCGACCCGGCCGAGGTCGACCGCGCCAACCTGTACGCCCGCAAGGCCCTGTTCGCCTCCGGCGACGCCGTGGTCGCGGGCACCAAGGTCGGCGGCCGCCACTACCTGAAGTTCACCCTGCTCAACCCCGAGACCACGACGGCCGACATCGCCGCCGTCCTCGACCTCATCGCCGACCACGCCGAGCAGTACCTGGGAGAGTCCCTTGACCGCGCGTCCTGAAGTCCCGAACAGAACCTACGACTTCGTGGGGATCGGGCTCGGCCCCTTCAACCTCGGGCTCGCCTGCCTCACCGAGCCGATCGCCGAACTCGACGGCGTCTTCCTGGACTCCAAACCCGACTTCGAGTGGCACGCGGGCATGTTCCTGGACGGCGCCCACCTGCAGACCCCGTTCATGTCGGACCTGGTCACCCTCGCGGACCCGACCTCGCCGTACTCCTTCCTCAACTATCTGAAGGAGAAGGGCAGGCTCTACCCGTTCTACATCCGCGAGAACTTCTACCCGCTGCGCGTCGAGTACGACGACTACTGCCGCTGGGCGGCGAACAGACTCGGCAGCGTCCGCTTCGGCACCACGGTCACCGAGGTCCACCACGAGGACGGCCTGTACGCCGTGCGCACCGGGGCCGGCGAGACGTTCCGCGCCCGGCACCTGGTCCTCGGCACCGGGACGGCCCCCTACGTGCCCCCGGCCTGCCGCGAGCTCGGCGGCGACCTCATCCACACCTCGCAGTACATGCACCGCAAGGCGGAGCTGCGGGCGAAGAGGTCCATCACCGTCGTCGGCAGCGGGCAGAGCGCGGCGGAGATCTACCACGAGCTGCTGGCCGAGATCGACGTCCACGGCTACGAGCTGAACTGGGTCACCCGGTCCCCGCGCTTCTTCCCGCTCGAGTACACCAAGCTGACCCTGGAGATGACCTCCCCGGACTACATCGACTACTTCCGCGCGCTGCCCGAGGAGACCCGCTACCGGCTGGAGGGACAGCAGAAGGGCCTGTTCAAGGGCATCAACTCGGAGCTGATCGACTCGATCTTCGACCTGCTCTACCAGAAGGGCGTCGAGAGCGGCGACCGCCCGGTGCCCACCCGCCTGCTCACCAACTCCACGCTCACGAGCGCCTCTCACGAGGAGGGCGCGTACACCCTCGGCTTCCACCAGGACGAGCAGGACAAGGACTACGAGATCCGCACCGAGGGCCTGGTGCTGGCCACCGGCTACCGGTACGAGCCGCCCGCGTTCCTGGCCCCGATCCGCGACCGGCTCCGCTTCGACGGCCACGGCCGCTTCGACGTCGCCCGCAACTACGCGATCGACGTGACGGGCCGGGGCGTCTTCCTCCAGAACGCCGGCGTGCACACCCACAGCATCACCAGCCCCGACCTCGGCATGGGCGCCTACCGCAACTCGTACATCATCCGTGAGCTGCTCGGCACGGAGTACTACCCGGTGGAGAAGACCGTCGCCTTCCAGGAGTTCTCGGTATGACCGGCCCCGCCTCGACCTTCACGTTCCGCCCCCTCGACCCCCTGGAGGACGCCGAGCTGCTGCACGGCTGGGTCACGCACCCCAAGGCGGCGTTCTGGATGATGCAGGACGCGCGTCCCGAGGACGTCGAGCGTGCCTACATGGAGATCGCCGCCGACCCGTACCACGACGCCCTGCTCGGGCTGTGCGACGGCGAGCCGGCCTTCCTGATGGAGCGCTACGACCCCGCCCGGCGGGAGCTGGCCGGGCTGTACGAGCCGGAGCCGGGCGACGTCGGGATGCACTTCCTGGTCGCGCCCACCGACACGCCCGTCCACGGGTTCACCCGGGCCGTCATCACGGCCGTGATGGCCCACCTCTTCGCCGACCCGGCGACGCGCCGGGTCGTGGTCGAGCCGGACGTGCGCAACACGGCCGTGCACGCGCTGAACGAGGCCGTCGGGTTCGTGCCCGAGCGGGAGATCCGGAAGCCGGAGAAGCGGGCCCTGCTGAGCTTCTGCACGCGGGAGCGGTTCGAGCGGGCGGTGGCCGCATGAGCCTCGCCGACTCCGTGGCCCATCTGTCCCCCGAGCGCTGGGACACCGCCAACCGGCTGCTGGTGCGCAAGGCGCTGGCCGAGTTCGCCCACGAGCGCCTGATCACCCCCGAGCCGGACGGCGACGGGTACGTCGTCCGCAGCGACGACGGGCGCACCGCCTACCGGTTCGCGGCCGTCCGGCGCGGCCTCGACCACTGGGAGATCGACGCCGGGTCCGTCACCCGGCGGCGCGAGGGCACGGAACTCCCCCTCGACGCGCTGGACTTCTGCGTCGAGCTGCGCCGGACGCTGGGGCTGAGCGACGAGATCCTGCCGGTCTACCTGGAGGAGATCTCCTCCACCCTGTCCGGCACCTGCTACAAGCTCACCAAGCCGCGGGTGACCTCCGCCGAGCTCGCGGGCAGCGGTTTCCAGGCGATCGAGACCGGGATGACCGAGGGCCATCCCTGCTTCGTCGCCAACAACGGGCGGCTCGGCTTCGGCGTCCACGAGTACCTGTCCTACGCGCCGGAGACGGCGAGTCCGGTCCGGCTGGTGTGGCTGGCCGCGCACCGCTCGCGGGCCGCGTTCACCGCGGGCGTCGGCGTCGAGTACGAGTCCTTCCTGCGCGAGGAGCTGGGCGAGGCGGCCCTCGGCCGGTTCCGCGCCACGCTGACCGGGCAGGGTCTGGACCCCGCCGACTACCTGTTCATCCCGGTCCACCCCTGGCAGTGGTGGAACAAGCTCAGCGTGACCTTCGCCGCCGAGGTGGCCCGCCGGCACCTGGTCTGCCTGGGCGAGGGCGACGACGAGTACCTGGCGCAGCAGTCGATACGGACCTTCTTCAACACCTCCGCCCCGCACCGGCACTACGTGAAGACGGCGCTGTCCGTCCTCAACATGGGCTTCATGCGGGGGCTGTCCGCCGCCTACATGGAGGCCACCCCGGCGATCAACGACTGGCTCGCCCGGCTCGTCGGGAACGACCCGGTGCTCAAGGCGACCGGTCTGTCGGTCATCCGGGAGCGGGCCGCGGTCGGCTACCGGCACCTGGAGTACGAGAAGGCCACCGGCCGCCACTCGCCCTACCGCAAGATGCTGGCCGCGCTGTGGCGGGAGAGCCCGGTGCCGTCGCTGGGCGAGGGCGAGTCCCTGGCGACCATGGCGTCCCTGCTGCACGTCGACCACGAGGGCGCCTCCTTCGCGGGCGCGCTGATCGAGCGCTCGCGCCTCGCGCCCGCCGAGTGGCTGCGGCGCTACCTTCGGGCGTACTACATCCCGCTGCTGCACAGCTTCTACGCCTACGGCCTGGCCTACATGCCGCACGGCGAGAACGTGATCCTGGTGCTGGCGGACGGGGAGGTGCGGCGGGCGATCTACAAGGACATCGCCGAGGAGATCGTCGTCATGGACCCGGACGCGGTGCTGCCGCCGGAGGTCGCGCGGATCAGGGCCGAGGTCCCGGAGGACCAGAAGCTGCTGTCGATCTTCACGGACGTCTTCGACTGCTTCTTCCGCTTCCTCGCGGCGCATCTGGCGGCCGAGGGCGTCCTGACCGAGGACGGCTTCTGGCGGACGGTCGCCGAGGTCACCCGGGAGTACCAGGAGTCGGTGCCCGAACTGGCCGACCGGTTCCGGCGGTACGACATCTTCGCCCCGCGGTTCGCGCTGTCCTGCCTGAACCGGCTCCAGTTGCGCGACAACCGGCAGATGGTGGACCTCGCGGACCCGTCCGGCGCGCTCCAGCTCGTCGGGGAGCTGGACAACCCGATCGCCGGGTTCTGACGGACCGGTGGGCACCCCGCGGTACGGTCCCGCGGGGTGCCCGCCGGTCCCCGGCTCAGCTCGCCGGCCAGGGGACCTGGGGCGACCTGTAGTAGGTGATGCCGAGCGCGGTCCAGCGTGGGCCCTGGGCCGCCAGGCGCGTGCGGTAGGCGTCCCAGTCGTGGGTGGCCGCCGGGGACCAGCCCAGTTCGGCCGCTCCCGCGAGCCGTGGGAACGCCATGTACTCGATGTCGGCCGACTTGGTGAGCGTCTCCGACCACAGCGGCGCCTCGACGCCCCGGACGGCCGAGGCCGGCACGCCGGGCAGATAGGTCCCCGGGTCCCAGTCGTAGGAGCGCTTCACCTCGACCAGGCCGGCCCACTTCGTGCCCAGCCGGGTGGCCGCGGTGTACTTCATGTCGAGGTACACCCGGTCGGCCGGGGACAGCACGATCCCCGTGCCGTTCCGGGCCGCCTCGGCGACCTGTTCCTTCTCCGCGGCGCTGGTGCCGTCCTGGCCCCAGTACTGGGCGAGGGCGCCCTGGGCCGGGTGGGCGCCGGTGAGCTGGTGCCAGCCGATGACCGTCTTGCCGTACTTGGCGACGACCGGCTGCACGCGGTCCATGAACGCCACGTAGTCGGCGTGGCTGGTGGAGTGCGCCTCGTCGCCGCCGATGTGCAGGTAGTGGCCGGGGGTGAGGGCGGCCAGCTCGCGGATCACGTCGTCCACGAAGTCGTACGTCACCGCCTTGGACACGCACAGCGAGCTGAAGCCCACCTGGGTGCCGGTGTACAGCGGGGGCGCCTTGCCGTCGCAGTTGAGCTGGGCGTAGGAGGCGAGGGCCGCGTTGGTGTGGCCGGGCATGTCGATCTCGGGCACGACCTCCAGATGGCGGGAGGCGGCGTAGCCGACGATCTTCCGGTAGTCGGCCTTGGTGTAAAAGCCGCCGCGGCCGCCGCCGACCTGCGTCGAGCCGCCGTAGGTGGTCAGCCGCGGCCAGGAGTCGACGGCGATGCGCCAGCCCTGGTCGTCGCTCAGGTGCAGGTGCAGGGTGTTGATCTTGTAGAGGGCGAGCTGGTCGATGTAGCGCTCGACCTGGGCGACGGTGAAGAAGTGGCGGGAGACGTCCAGCATGGCGCCGCGGTAGGCGAACCGCGGGCGGTCCTCGATGGTGCCGCCGGCGACCCGCCAGGGCCCGGCCTGGACGCTTCTCCTCTCCACTGCCGCCGGGAGCAGCTGACGCAGCGTCTGAACGCCGTGGAAGAGGCCGGCGGACGTGCTCGCGGTGAGGGAGACGCCCCAGGGGCCGCTGGTCAGGCGGTAGCCCTCGGCGCCGAACGGACCGTCGGCCAGGTGCAGCCGGATGCCGCCGGAGCCCTGTTCAGCGGTGACCGGCAGCGGGTAGCCGGTGGACGGCCGCAGGATGCCGGCGAGGTACTCGCCGGTGCGGCGGACCTCGTCCGAGCCGTCCACACGGATGAGCGTGCCGGGGGTGATGCGGTAGGGATGACCGGCCGGTCTGACCGAGGCGGGCGCCGGGACCACACGGTCCAGCGGGGTCGCCGGCGTGGCCCGCGGAGCGGGTGCCGCGCCGACGGTGAAGACGCCTGCCGCCGCCAGAAGCAACAGTGATCCGAGCACGCGGGTCAGTCGGGGAGTCGTGCTGTGGTTCCGTCTCACATGCGCTCCCTTCGGGAATGGTAAAGACCACTCTCCCGCAGATCCGGTGAAACAATCCCCGCATGGCGGAAATCATCCAGAAGGACGGCACGTGGGTGTTCGACGGGGACGCCCTCAGGCTGACCCCCGGCCGGGACAAGAACACCGGCCTGCTGCGCCGGACGCTGGGCGAACTCGTGGTGCCGCTGGCCGCGTTGGCGGGCGTGTCGGTCGAGCAGGGGAAGCGGTCGGGACGGCTGAGGCTGCGGCTGCGCGACGGCGCCGATCCGCTGCTGCACGCCACCGGCGGCCGGCTCGCCGAGCCGCACGACCCGTACCGGCTGACGGTGGAACCCGACCGGTACGGCGTCGCCGAGTACTTCGCGGACGAGGTGCGCAACGCCCTGCTGCTGGACGGCGTTTCGCCGGATCCGGTCGGCGGGTATCTGCTGCCGGGCCCCTCGGTGCCGCTGTCCGCCACGGCCGGGGACGGCACGGCGGGGTTCGACGGGGAGCGGGTGCGCCTGGAGTGGAACTGGAAGACGGAGGACGCCAAGGCCGCCACCGGGCCCCGGACGATCCCGCTCGACGACATCACCGCCGTGGAGTGGCAGCCGGCGGCCGGGCTGGAGAACGGCCATCTGCGCTTCACCGTGCGGGGCGCGCCGGCCGGCGCCCCGCCGAAGTACGACCCCAACGCCGTCGAGCTGTGGGGTTTCAAGAAGGACCCGCTGATGGCCCTGGTCGCGGCCGCGGTCCAGGCCCGGCTGCCGCATCCGTCGGGGCCGGCCGCGGTCCCGGACGCGCTCCCCGGGCCGCCGCCCGTCGAGGCGGCGCGGCCCGGTGCCGCGCCGCCGGCCGAGGACGACCACGACGCGCTGCTGCGGCGCCTGCGCGAGCTGGGTGAGCTGCACCGTTCGGGGGTGCTGACCGACGAGGAGTTCGGGCTGGCCAAGCGGGCGGTCCTCAAGCGGATGTGAGGGCCGCCCGCGTCCGGCGTGTCGGGCGCGTCCGGGGCCGGGTGCTACTTGGCCCTGCGGGCCACGGTGAAGTGGTCGATGCGGTCGCCGGTCTCGGCGATGCCCGACACCTTCAGCGTGGCGAGGCGGCCCTTCGGCGCGGGGGTGACGTCCACGCGCAGGAAGGAGTAGTTGAGGTAGCGCACCCGGGACCAGGCGACCGTCTCGTTCTGCTTGCCGTCCTTGAGGTTGACGAACGAGGCCACGGAGTCGACCTCGTGCTCGTGGCCCTCGTAGGAGTCCGGGGCGCTGAACGCGTAGAGGCTGCGGCCCGCGGCGCCGGCGGTGACGTAGACCACGCCCTCGGTCTCGGGGTAGGCGGTGCCGCCGATCGGGAGCTTCTTGGTGACGGTGTCGCCCTTGATGACGTCCGTGCGCTCGTACTGGTGGTTGTGGCCGTTGATGACCAGGTCCACCGTGTACTTCTCGAACAGCGGCACCCACTCCTGACGCACGCCCCCCTCCGAGGCGTGCGCGGTGGAGGTGCAGTAGGCGCAGTGGTGGAAGAAGACGATGACGAAGTCGATGTCCTTCGCGGCGCGGAACCTCTTGAGCTGCGCCTCGAACCACGTGGTCTGGGTTCCGCCGGATATGCCCAGGTTCGCCGGGATCTCGAAGGAGACGTCGTTGGGGTCCAGCGAGATGATCGCCGTGTTGCCGTGGACGAAGGAGTACACGCCCGGCAGGTTCTTCGGGTCCGGGCCGTTGTCCGGGAGGGTCCAGCGGGCCTCCTCGCCGCCGTAGCCGTTGGGCGAGTACCAGGCCTCCATGTCGTGGTTGCCGAAGCTGACCATCCACGGGATCTGCTTGGCGACCGACTCGGTCTGGTGGAGGAACTGGTCCCAGGTGCGCGAGTCGAACCCGGTGTCGGTGGCCTTGCCCTGGCCGGCCGGGTCGCCGTAGGCGATGTCACCGGCGTGCAGGTGGAAGGCCGGGTTCTGGCCGAGGATCAGGCTGTCGTTGGCCAGGGCGTGGTAGCTCACCCCCTGGTCGCCGAAGGCGGTGAAGGTGAAGGGCTCCTTGTGGGCGGGGGCGGTGGTGAAGGTGCCCAGGGTGCCGAGCAGGTGACGCTCGGCCGGGTCGAAGCCCTCGTGGCCGACGCCGTAGTAGTACGTCTTACCCGGGCGCAGGTGGGTGAGCCGGGCGTGCAGGTAGTACTGGGTGTGGTCGCCGCTCGCGCCGACGCCGGCCGGCGTGTACAGGCTGCGGACCTCGGCCTCGATCTTGCGCGAGAGGTCCCACGGGTGGGCGCCGATGCGGATGAAGGGCTTCTTCACCGCGACCGGGACCTGCCAGGAGACGGTCATCTCGGTGCGCGGGTCGGTGCCGTAGGAGAGGTGGCGGCCGAAGGGGGCGACGAGGGCGCCGTCGACCTTCTGGGCGGCGGGGGTGTGCCGCTGTGCCGGCACGGCGGCCTGGGCGGTGCCGCCCGGCACGAAGGCGCCGCCCGCGACGGCGCCCAGCGTGACGGCGCCGCCCCTGATCATGGTGCGCCGCGAGAATCTGGCGCGCAGGTACTCGTGCTGCTCGGCCATGCTCATGCGCTCGGCCAGCTTCTCGGGTACTCCCATACGAGGAATGTCCATGGCGTCTGAAACTCGTCCCCCAGGGCGACGAGACGCAAGACGCAGGATGGACAGCTTGCGAACAGCGCCCCATAAGAGATCCAATAGGCGCCTGCCCGGAATCGGGCAGGATTCTTGCGAAACTCGCCGCCGTACCCGAGGATCTACCGGGTGCACGAGGAACTTGTCGATCACCTGACGCGGTCCACGCCCCTGAGCAGGGGTGAGGCGCTGCGGGTGGTCCAGGACGTGCTCGCCTTCTTCGACGAGACGACGCAGGACTTCGTCCGTCGCCGCCACCGTGAACTGCAGGCCCAGGGCCTGACGAACACGACGATCTTCGGACGGATCGAGGCGGACCTGAGATACCGGGCGGTGGCGCCGCCGGAGCTGACGCTCAGGCAGCTGCGCCGCATGGTCTACGGCTGAGACGCCAGGCTGAGAGATACCTATTTATGTGCGGAATTGTCGGATACATCGGGAAGCGTGACGTGGCGCCCCTGCTCCTGGAGGGCCTGCAGCGCCTGGAGTACCGCGGCTACGACTCCGCGGGCATAGTCGTCACCTCCCCGAAGACGGCCGGCCTGAAGATGGTCAAGGCCAAGGGCCGGGTGCGCGACCTGGAGGCGAAGGTCCCGGCCCGCTTCAAGGGCACCACGGGCATCGCCCACACCCGCTGGGCCACCCACGGAGCCCCCTCCGACGTGAACGCCCACCCGCACATGTCGGCCGACCACAAGGTCGCCGTCGTGCACAACGGCATCATCGACAACGCCGCCGACCTGCGCCGCAAGCTGGAGGCGGACGGGGTCGAGTTCCTGTCCGAGACCGACACCGAGGTGCTCACCCACCTGATCGCCCGTTCCACGGCCGAGAAGCTGGAGGACAAGGTCCGCGAGACCCTGCGCCTGGTCGAGGGCACGTACGGCATCGCGGTGATGCACGCCGACTTCGGCGACCGCATCGTGGTGGCCCGCAACGGCTCCCCGGTGGTTCTCGGCATCGGCGAGAAGGAGATGTTCGTCGCCTCGGACATCGCCGCCCTGGTCGCCCACACCCGGCAGATAGTGACGCTGGACGACGGCGAGATGGCCACCCTGAAGGCCGACGACTTCCGCACCTACACCACCGAGGGCACCCGGACCAGCGCCGAGCCGACCACCGTGGAGTGGGAGGCCGCGTCGTACGACATGGGCGGCCACGACACCTACATGCACAAGGAGATCCACGAGCAGGCGGAGGCCGTGGACCGCGTGCTGCGCGGCCGCATCGACGACCGCTTCTCCACCGTGCACCTCGGCGGCCTCAACCTGGACGCCCGCGAGGCGCGCCGGATCCGCCGCGTGAAGATCCTCGGCTGCGGCACCTCGTACCACGCGGGCATGATCGGCGCCCAGATGATCGAGGAGCTGGCCCGCATCCCCGCGGACGCCGAGCCGGCCTCCGAGTTCCGCTACCGCAACGCGGTCGTGGACCCCGACACGCTCTACGTCGCGGTCTCCCAGTCCGGTGAGACCTACGACGTGCTCGCCGCCGTGCAGGAGCTCAAGCGCAAGGGCGCCCGGGTGCTGGGCGTCGTCAACGTGGTCGGCTCGGCGATCGCCCGCGAGGCCGACGGCGGCATCTACGTGCACGCCGGCCCCGAGGTCTGCGTGGTGTCCACCAAGTGCTTCACCAACACCACGGTCGCCTTCGCGCTGCTCGCCCTGCACCTCGGCCGCACCCGCGACCTCTCGGTCCGCGACGGCAAGCGGATCATCGAGGGCCTGCGCAAGCTGCCCGAGCAGATCACCGAGATCCTCAAGCAGGAGGACGAGGTCCGGCAGCTCGCCGAGGAGTACGCCGACGCCCGCTCGATGCTCTTCATCGGCCGTGTCCGGGGCTACCCGGTGGCCCGCGAGGCCTCGCTGAAGCTCAAGGAGGTCTCGTACATCCACGCCGAGGCCTACCCCGCCTCCGAGCTGAAGCACGGTCCGCTGGCCCTCATCGAGCCGGCCCTGCCGACGGTCGCGATCGTCCCGGACGACGACCTGCTGGAGAAGAACCGCGCGGCCCTGGAGGAGATCAAGGCCCGCAGCGGCAAGATCCTGGCGGTGGCCCACCGCGACCAGGAGAAGGCCGACCGGACGATCGTGGTCCCGAAGAACGAGGACGAGCTGGACCCGATCCTGCTGGGCCTCCCGCTCCAGCTCCTCGCCTACCACACGGCCAAGGTGCTGGGCCGGGACATCGACAAGCCCCGCAACCTCGCGAAGTCCGTGACCGTGGAGTAGCGGCGCGCGCGGGCCACCGCGCGCGGACGGAACGGACCCCCACGTGCGCCACCGATCACGTGGGGGTCCCTTCGGTGCTGCTCGATTCAGCCGGTGGCCGTCACCCCCCGGCCGGCAGCACGCCGGGGAAGCACCGTGGGCCAGTGCGCGAGGGCGGCGGTCGCCGCGTACCAGGCGGCCGCCCCGGAGACGGCGGCGACCCAGCCGCCGGCCTTGGCCAGCGAGGAGCTGTCGGCGAAGACCGCGACGGCGAGCAGCAGCATGGCCAGGAACAGCAGCCCGTGCACGACCTGCCCGAGGCCGTCGCCGCCGGCGAGGGTGAGGGTGAGCGCCACCAGGGCGAAGAGCAGCAGGAACAGTCCCGCTCCGTTGGCCGAGGTGTGGTCGCCGAACGAGACGGCCCAGGTGAACCACAGGGCGCCGAGGGCCACGAAGCCCGTGCCGGAAACGGTGTCGCGGTCGCGGAAGGCCAGCAGACCGATGAGGAACAGGGCGACGCCGCCCACGTAGTGGGCCAGGGACACGGCATCGGCCGCCCCCACGCCGTCGATCACGCCGGTGGTGCCGAGTCCGAACGCCAGGAGGGTGACTCCCAGGGCGAGTCGGCCGGCCACGGTGGTGGTTCCGCTTCCCGCGGAGACGTCATTGTCCACGGCGGGCTCCCTTCGTGCAGGTGCGGTTGCGCGGTGACCGGTATATGCCCTTCACAAGGGCGCAAACACCTCTACGCGCGAGTAGTTTCCCGCTGTACCAAGGGATGTGACGGAGCGTCGGAACTCAGGGGATGACGATGACGGGCCGCTGCGCCCGCTTGGCGAGCCGTCCGGCCACCGAGCCGAAGATCCGGCCCACGATGCCGTGCGTCGAACCGACCACGATCGCGTCGGCCTCGTACTCCCGCCCCACCTCTTCGAGTTCGTGGCAGATGTCGCCGCCGCGCTCGACCAGGATCCACGGCACCTCCGCCAGGTACTCGGCGCAGGCGAGTTCGAGCCCCAGCACCTCGGTCCGGTGGTCCGGCACGTCGACGAAGACGGGCGGCTCGCAGCCGGCCCACACCGTGGTGGGCAGCCGGTTGGCCACGTGGACGATGATCAGGCCCGAGTGGGAGCGATGCGCCATGCCGATCGCGTAGGCGAGGGCACGCTCACTGGACGTCGAGCCGTCGAAGCCGACGACCACTCCGTGCTGGAAGGCGGGATCGCAGGAGGGGCGTGACTCTTCCGCGGCGAGGGGATCGGCCGCCGTGGGATCGGCGACCGGCCGCTTGCGGTCCGCGGGTTCGAAGAATTCGTGACCGGCCATGGCTGTCTCGGCGTTGTGATCCTTTGTGGGTGGGGTGACATCGTGCGGCGGAGCTGTGTCCGGGATTCGTCTTCCCAACCCCATACCCCCAAGGGTACGGCGGCACGCCTCCTCTGCCCAGTTCCCGCGCACGCTCCGTGAGCGGGACGCCCGATGTCCACAGGGGTTCCCCGGAGCATGCACGAGCGGCGCCCGTAACGCAATGGTTGCTGCCCCGTACAGGCGGTTTGCACGGGATTCGCTTCAGCCCCGGCCGGTGACCGACCGATCGAACAGGCGTTGAAGCCGGTGAGTCACCGCCACAGGGAGTACGAGATGCCCCGCCCCCGCCCCGCCGACCCGCGCCCCGCCCCGGACACCACGAGTGACGTGATCCGCTGGGCGGCCTTCAGCTGCGTCCTCGTCCCCGTGGTCCTCGTCTGGTTCGGCACCTCACTGGCCGGAGCCGCCGGCACCGCCTTCGGACTCGCCGCCGTCACCGCCGTCTGCCGCGTCCTGCTGCGGCGCTCCGAACGTTGCGCCGCGCAAAGAGGCGGACGTCACACCAGGGGATCGACACCGGTTGACTGACCGGTTTTTGCACCCCCGAACGCTTCTTTTCGGCCAACTTCCGGATACCGCCCCAGGGGGGTCACACCCACCCCTCAACCCCCGTTCCACCTGCACGGAAAGGGTCTGGGCCGACCTCCGCACCCTACGCGGTTTGGCCACTACGACAAGGCGCACTTCCCTGCACGCCCCACGAGTGCAACGCTTCGTGATCGAATGCTTCACGCCAAGTTGTCATGTCGACAATGTCCGGCGTGTCGAACCGGCCACCGTGCGACCGCGGTAGCCGATAGATTCGATCTTGACTGTCTTACGGCGGGGGACTCGTGCAGGACCGAGGGGAAACGTGCAGGAGCGACACAACCGAGGAGCCGCGACCACCGAGGGGGGCTTAGCAGGATGAGCCACGACTCCACCGCCGCGCCGGAAGCCGCGGCCCGGAAACTCTCCGGGCGACGTCGCAAGGAGATCGTCGCCGTGCTGCTGTTCAGCGGCGGCCCCATCTTCGAGAGTTCCATACCGCTGTCGGTGTTCGGGATCGACCGCCAGGACGCCGGCGTGCCGCGCTACCGACTGCTGGTGTGCGCCGGCGAGGAAGGCCCACTGCGGACCACAGGGGGCCTCGAACTCACCGCGCCGCACGGACTGGAGGCGATCTCACGCGCCGGGACGGTCGTCGTACCGGCCTGGCGTTCGATCACCTCACCACCGCCGGAGGAAGCGCTCGACGCGCTGCGCCGCGCGCACGAGGAGGGTGCCCGGATCGTCGGTCTGTGCACCGGTGCCTTCGTGCTCGCGGCGGCCGGCCTGCTGGACGGCCGCCCGGCGACCACCCACTGGATGTACGCGCCGACGCTGGCCAAGCGCTATCCGTCGGTCCACGTGGATCCACGCGAACTGTTCGTCGACGACGGCGACGTGCTGACCTCGGCCGGTACGGCCGCGGGGATCGACCTGTGCCTGCACATCGTGCGCACGGACCACGGCAACGAGGCGGCCGGCGCGCTGGCCCGCCGGCTGGTGGTCCCGCCGCGCCGCAGCGGCGGTCAGGAGCGCTACCTCGACAGGTCTTTACCCGAGGAGATCGGCGCCGACCCGCTCGCCGAGGTCGTCGCCTGGGCGCTGGAACACCTCCACGAGCAGTTCGACGTGGAGACACTGGCGGCACGCGCCTACATGAGCCGCCGTACGTTCGACCGCCGGTTCCGTTCGCTGACCGGCAGCGCCCCGCTGCAGTGGCTGATCACCCAGCGGGTGCTCCAGGCCCAGCGGCTGCTGGAGACGTCGGACTACTCCGTGGACGAGGTGGCGGGCCGCTGCGGCTTCCGCTCCCCCGTCGCGCTGCGCGGGCACTTCCGCCGCCAGCTCGGCTCGTCCCCCGCCGCCTACCGGGCCGCCTACCGGGCCCGCCGGCCGCAGGGTGACAAACCCGGCGACCCGGAGGCGGTCGCGCAGCAGGGTCCGGCCGGGACACCGGGCCTGTCCGGCCACGGGCCGCTGGGCCACGCGCCCTCGGTCCTGCACCCGGACCGGGAGAGCGGGGTCCCGATGCAGAGCCGCCGCCAGCCGGTGAGCCTGCTGCCGGGGCCGCGCAGCGGCAACTGAGCGCACGTCGAGCGGGAGCGAGAAGGGGGCGGGGCACATCCCGCCCCCTTCTTCCCGTCCGGCTCGCGCCGCGCCGGACGGCTTCCGGCGGGTCCGGCGGCTGCGCGGGGCATCCCAAACGGGGACGTCAGCTTTAGGGTGGTCGCATGAACGATCGCATGGTGTGGATCGACTGCGAGATGACCGGCCTCTCGCTGTCCGACGACGCTCTCATCGAGGTGGCCGCCCTCGTCACCGACTCCGAGCTGAACGTACTCGGCGAAGGGGTGGACATCGTCATCCGTCCGCCGGACGCGGCGCTGGAGACGATGCCGGAGGTGGTGCGTCAGATGCACACCTCGTCCGGGCTGCTGGACGAGCTGGCCGGCGGCACCACGCTGGCCGACGCCGAGGAGCAGGTCCTCGCATACGTCCGCGAGCACGTGAAGGAACCCGGCAAGGCCCCGCTGTGCGGCAACTCCGTCGGCACGGACCGGGGCTTCCTGCTGCGGGACATGCCGACCCTGGAGGACTACCTCCACTACCGGATCGTGGACGTCTCCAGCATCAAGGAGCTGGCCCGGCGCTGGTACCCGCGGGCCTACTTCAACAGCCCGGAGAAGAACGGCAACCACCGGGCCCTCGCCGACATCCGCGAGTCGATCGCCGAGCTGCGCTACTACCGCGAGGCCATCTTCGTCCCCCAGCCGGGCCCCGACTCCGACACGGCGCGGACCATCGCGGCCCGGCACGTCCTGCCCGCCCAGTAGACCCCGCGGGGTCCGCTCGGAGGCTCGCCCGGAAAACGGGTGCGCGAGCACCCCTTCGGACCCTGTAGACTTCTTCTCGGCCGGTCGGGGAAACGACCAAGCGAACCACCGGTCATGGTGGGTGTAGCTCAGCTGGTAGAGCACCTGGTTGTGGTCCAGGATGCCGCGGGTTCGAGTCCCGTCACTCACCCTGCGTGATCAGCCGGTGACGCCGTCGCAAGACGGGTCACCGGCTGATTCGTTTCTCCGGCACCGCCCCGGCCCCCGGCCGGAGCGGCCCCTCCCCTTGTACGTGCTCAGGCGGGGCGCGTCACGAGGAGGCCCGCGTCACCAGTTCCGTCGGCAGCACCGCGTGCCGCCGCTCCAGATCGCGGGTCGCGGCCGGCCGCCGGTCGGCGATCTCCGAGAGCAGCAGGTCGATCATCGCCCGGCCCATCTCCTCGATGGGCTGGCGGACGCTGGTCAGCGGCGGGTCCATGTGCCGGGCGATGGCCGAGTCGTCGTAGCCGACCAGCGCCACGTCGTCGGGGATGCGGCGGCCCGCCTCGCGCAGCACCTGCCGGGCGCCCGCCGCCGTCACGTCCGAGCCGGCGAAGACCGCGTCCACGTCGGGGTACCGCTCCAGCAGCGTGGCCATCGCCCGGCGGCCCCCCTCCTCGGTGAAGTCACCGGGCACGATGAGCCGTTCGTCCGCCGGGTGACCGGCCGCGCGCAGCGCCTCGCGGTAGCCGTCGACCCGGCACTGGGCGCCGTAGACGTCGAGGCGGCCGGTGATGTGGGCGATCCGCCTGCGGCCCCGGGAGAGCAGGTGCTCCACGGCCGAGCGGGCGCCGCCGAAGTTGTCGGAGTCGACCGAGGTCAGCGTCTCGGCGGCCGACCGCGGGCCGCTGATCACCGCCGGGATCTCCAACTGCGCCACCAGGTCGGGCAGCGGGTCGTCGGCGTGCACCGAGACCAGCAGGACCCCGTCCACGCGGTGCGCCGCCAGATACTGCGCGAGGCGCTCCCGCTCCCGGTCGCTGCCCGCGAAGATCAGCAGCAACTGCATCTCGGTCTCGCTGAGTTCCGCGCCGACACCGCGCAGCATGTCCGAGAAGTACGGTTCCGCGAAGAACCGGGTCTCCGGCTCGGGCACGACCAGCGCGATGGCGTCGGTGCGGTTGGCCGCGAGGGCGCGGGCCGCGGTGTTCGGGACGTAACCGAGTTCGGCGACGGCCGCCTCCACCGCCGCGCGGGTCGCGTCACTCACCCTCGGCGAGCCGTTGATCACCCGCGAGACCGTGCCCCGGCCGACCCCCGCCCGGGCGGCGACCTCCTCGAGCGTGGGCCGTCCCCCGCCCCGGCCCCGCGCTCCGTGGCCTGCCATGGGCTCCGCCTCCCTTGCACCGACATCCCCGCTGGCTGGAATCTAACAGCCCTGGCCAGACGGTGGACCGCCACCGTGGGCCCCCAGGAGGCCAGTTAACACTCAGATAACCGAACGCATCCCGCCGCGTCCGGTCCCTTGACACCCCGCTCCGGAGCGACGAACCTTCAACACATCACTGGTGGGAGCGCTCCCACAGCCCCTGACACATACACATCCCGCACGTTCCCCGCCCGAGCCGCAGCGACAATGAACGGGCCCAATTCCATGCAGTTGGCCGGGGGGTCGGCACGTCAGGCAACAGGAGGACGCAATGCGCACGAGCATCCGACGGTCTCAGCGACTGATGGCCTTCACGGCTGTCGCCGCGTTGGCCACGGGGTTGCTGGCCGGCTGCGCCAACGACTCGGACGACGGCTCGTCGAACAACTCGGACGGCGGCAACGGCAAGGGCGACATCACGCTGACCGTCGGGACCTTCGGCGTCTTCGGCTACAAGCAGGCCGGCCTCTACGACGAGTACATGAAGCTCCATCCCGACATCAACATCAAGGAGAACGTCACCACCCGTACCGACGTCTACTGGCCGAAGGTGCTCACCCGCCTCCAGGCCGGCTCCGGCACCGACGACATCCAGGCCATCGAGGTCGGCAACATCACCGAGGCCGTCCAGACCCAGGCCGACAAGTTCGTCGACCTCGGCAAGGAGGTCGACAAGTCCCAGTGGCTGGACTGGAAGCTCGCGCAGGCCACCACCAAGGACGGCAAGACGATCGGCCTCGGCACGGACGTCGGCCCGATGGCGATCTGCTACCGCAAGGACCTGTTCAAGAAGGCCGGCCTGGAGACGGACCGGACCAAGCTCGCCGAGCAGTGGAAGGGCGACTGGTCCAAGTACGTCGACGTGGGCAAGCAGTACATGAAGAAGGCGCCCAAGGGCACCAAGTTCGTGGACTCGGCCTCCTCGGTCTACAACGCGTCCCTGGGCGGTGCCGACCAGCGCTACTACGACAAGGACGGCAACGTCGTCTGGGACAAGTCCTCCGGGGTGAAGTCGTCCTGGAACGTCGCGATGAGCGTGGCGACCAGCAACATGTCGGCGAAGCTCAAGCAGTTCGACAAGCCGTGGGACCAGGGCTTCGCGAACGGCACCTTCGCCACGGTGGCCTGTCCCGCCTGGATGATCGGCTACATCGAGCAGAAGTCCGGTGACTCCGGCAAGGGCAACTGGGACGTGGCGGCGGCGCCGACCGCGGCCAACTGGGGCGGTTCCTTCATCGGTGTGCCGACCGCCGGCAAGCACCAGAAGGAGGCCATAGCCCTGGCCAAGTGGCTGACCGCGCCCGAGCAGCAGGCCAAGGTCTTCGCCAAGCAGGCCAGCTTCCCGTCGACCCCGTCGGCGTACCCGAACCTGAAGCCGGCCGCGGACACCACCGCCTACTTCTCGAACGCGCCGATCACCCAGATCTTCTCCGACTCGGCGAAGACGATCCCGACGCAGTACTTCGGCATCAAGGACCAGCCGATCAACACCGCGATCACGGACGTCGGCATCCTCCAGGTCGAGCAGAAGGGCAAGGCGCCCGCTCAGGGCTGGGACGCGGCCAAGAACGAGATCAAGGACGTGCTCGGCCAGTGACCAGCTCCAAGCAGGCTCTCGCGCATCCCGCGTCGAGCGCCGAGGCCGCGCCCGGCACCCCGCCGGGCGCGGCCCGGGGCGCTCACGGTGGCGGTGCGCCGGCGGGCGCCGACTCCTGGCGCAGCCGGCTGTACCGCTGGGACATGAAGGCGTCCCCGTACGCGTTCGTCGCCCCCTTCTTCGTCCTCTTCGGCGCCTTCTCGCTGGTGCCGCTGCTCTACACCGCCTGGTACTCGCTGCACGACGTGCAGCTCTCCGCCCTGGACCACCAGACCTGGGCGGGCCTGGACAACTACAAGAACCTGTTCTCCTCGGAGTTCTTCTGGAACGCGCTGGAGAACACGTTCACCATCGGTCTGCTCTCGACGGTGCCGCAGCTGGTGGCCGCCCTGTGGCTGTCGCACCTGCTCAACTACAAGCTGCGCGGCTCGACCGTGTGGCGCGTGGTGATGCTGACCCCGTACGCCACCTCGGTGGCCGCGGCCACCCTGGTCTTCACGCTGCTGTACTCGTGGGACGGCGGCATGGTCAACTGGGTGCTGCACTTCTTCGGCGTCGACGCCATCAACTGGCGCGAGTCGGACTGGGGTTCGCAGTTCGCGGTGTCCACGATCGTCATCTGGCGCTGGACCGGCTACAACGCGCTGATCTACCTGGCGGCCATGCAGGCGATCCCGGTCGACCTGTACGAGTCGGCGGCGCTCGACGGCGCCAGCCGCTGGCAGCAGTTCCGCCACGTGACGATCCCGCAGCTCAGGCCGACGATCCTGTTCACCGTGGTCGTCTCCACCATCGGCGCGACCCAGCTCTTCGGCGAGCCGCTGCTGTTCGGCGGGGTCAGCGGCTCCAAGGGCGGCTCCGAGCACCAGTACCAGACGCTCGGTCTGTACATGTACGACCAGGGCTGGATCATCGGCAACCTCGGCAAGGCGTCCGCGATCGCCTGGTCGATGTTCCTGATCCTCTTGATCGTCGCCGCGGTCAACCTGCTGCTCACCCGACGGCTGAGGAAGTCCCAATGACCACGAGTGAACTGACCCTGCCGCCGACGGCCGAGGTCAAGCGGGAGCGGCGCCGGGTGATGGGCGCGGGCAAGCAGCTGCACGCGGGCCCGCTGACGTACGTGGTGCTGGTCGTCTTCGCGCTGGTCTCGCTGGCCCCGCTGGTGTGGACGGCGGTCGCCGCCTCGCGCACCGACCGCCGGCTGGCCGAGACCCCGCCGCCGCTGTGGTTCGGCGGCAACCTCTTCAAGAACCTCCAGGCCGCCTGGGACCAGGCCGGGCTCGGCACCGCCATGTTCAACTCGCTGATCGTCGCGGGCACGATCACGGTGAGCACGGTGCTGTTCGCCACGCTGGCCGGCTTCGCCTTCGCCAAGCTGCGGTTCCGGTTCTCCGGTCTGCTGTTGCTGCTGACCATCGGCACGATGATGATCCCGCCGCAGCTCGCCGTGGTGCCGCTGTACCTGTGGATGTCGGACTTCGGCTGGTCCAACCAGCTCCAGACGGTGATCCTGCCGAGTCTGGTGACCGCGTTCGGCACGTTCTTCATGCGGCAGTACCTGGTCCAGGCGCTGCCCACCGAGCTGATCGAGGCCGCCCGGATGGACGGGGCGAGCAGCCTGCGGGTCGTGTGGCACGTGGTCTTCCCGGCGGCGCGCCCCGCGATGGCGGTGCTCGGCCTGCTGACGTTCGTGTTCGCCTGGAACGACTTCCTGTGGCCGATCATCGCCCTGAACCAGCAGAACCCGACCGTGCAGGTGGCCCTGAACTCGCTCGGTACCGGCTATGTCCCGGACCAAGCGGTGATCATGGCGGGCGCGCTGCTCGGCACGCTGCCGCTGCTGATCGCCTTCCTGCTGTTCGGCAAGCAGATCGTGGGCGGGATCATGCAGGGCGCGATCAAGGGCTGACCGCCCTCCTCCCGGGGGCCGGGCCACCGCCGCTCCGGCCCCTCACCCCCTCCCCGCTCTTGTCCCCTTACTTCCGCCGGTCTTCACGACCTCTTTGGGAGCGCTTCCATGCCTGATTCCGTATCCTCTGTGACCTTTCCTCCCGCCTTCCTCTGGGGCGCGGCCACCTCCGCGTACCAGATCGAGGGGGCGGTGCGGGAGGACGGCCGCACCCCCTCGATCTGGGACACCTTCAGCCATACGCCCGGCAGGACCATCGGTGGTGACACCGGTGACATCGCTGTCGACCACTACCACCGCTACCGCGACGACGTGGCGCTGATGGCGGACCTGGGCCTGAACGCCTACCGCTTCTCCGTCTCCTGGTCCCGGGTGCAGCCGACCGGCCGGGGCCCGGCGGTCCAGGTGGGCCTGGACTTCTACCGCCGCCTGGTGGACGAGCTGCTCGAACGCGGCATCAAGCCGGCGGTCACCCTCTACCACTGGGACCTGCCGCAGGAGCTGGAGGACGCGGGCGGCTGGCCCGAGCGGGACACCGCCTACCGGTTCGCGGAGTACGCGCGGCTGGTCGGCGAGGCGCTGGGCGACCGGGTGGACAACTGGATCACTCTGAACGAGCCCTGGTGCAGCGCCTTCCTGGGCTACGGCTCCGGTGTGCACGCCCCCGGCCGCACCGACCCGGCGGCCTCCCTGCGCGCGGCCCACCACCTCAACCTGGCGCACGGCCTGGGCGCGACCGCGCTGCGCTCGGCGACGCCGGCCCGCAGCCAGGTCGCCATCAGCCTCAACTCCAGTGTCGTACGGCCCCTCTCGCAGGACCCGGCCGACCTGGACGCGGCCCGGCGGATCGACGACCTGGCCAACGGGGTCTTCCACGGCCCGCTGCTGCGGGGCGCCTACCCCGAGACCCTGTTCGCCTCGACGGCGTCGGTCACCGACTGGTCGTACGTCCTCGACGGCGACCTGCGCACGATCAAGGCGCCGCTGGACGCGCTCGGCCTGAACTACTACACGCCGTCGCTGGTGTCGGCGGGCACCGGGAAGGCCGGGGGCCCGCGGGCGGACGGCCACGGCGCCAGCGAGCACTCCTCCTGGCCGGCCGCGGAGGACGTGCTCTTCCACCAGACCCCGGGCGAGCGCACGGAGATGGGCTGGACGATCGACCCGACCGGTCTGCACGAGCTGATCATGCGCTACACCCGGGAGGCCCCGGGCCTGCCCCTCTACATCACCGAGAACGGCGCCGCCTACGACGACAAGCCGGACGCGGACGGCCGGGTGCACGACCCGGAGCGCATCGCCTACCTGCACGGCCATCTGGCGGCGGTCCGCCGTGCCATCGCCGACGGCGCCGACGTGCGCGGGTACTACCTGTGGTCGCTGATGGACAACTTCGAGTGGGCCTACGGCTACAGCAAGCGGTTCGGCGCGGTGTACGTGGACTACCGGACGCTGGAGCGCACGCCGAAGTCGAGCGCCCGGTGGTACGGCGAGGCGGCGCGGACGGGCGTGCTGCCCGGCGTGGGCACGACCGTCTGACACCGGTCCCGGCCGGCCCGAGGAGGAAGGAACAGGGTGCGGCACCCCCCCGTGGGTGCCGCACCCTGCTTCCGTCGCGTGTTTCCGTCGCGTGGTCCGGTTCCGTGGCTCGGAGCCGTGCTCCGGCCCCGCGCGGGTCAGTTGAAGGCGCCGAAGGCCTTCGAGAACGCGAACCGGTCCTGGGCGACGGAGCTGCAGGTCGCGTCGGCGGTGGGCTTGGTGCCGCCGTCGCACTGCTTGTCACGCGTCGCGGACCACATGGAGAGCCCGCCCAGGCCCTTGGACTTGGCGAAGGTCACGAGCTGGGTGGCGTCGTCGACCTTGAAGACCTCGGAGGAGACGTCGTTGACGCCGATCATCGGGGTGACCGCGACCGTCTTCCAGGCGGCGGAGTCCGACAGCCCGAGCACGCTCTTGACCTGGGCCTGGGTGGCGGTCGCCGCCTGCTCGGCGTAGGTGCCCATGTCGCCGTTGTAGGAGGCGCCGTAGTCCATCGCCATGATGTTGACCGTGTTGATCTTCACCCCGTTGGACTTGGCGTCGGACAGGAGGTTCACGCCGTCCTGGGTCAGGCCCTCGGGCATCACCGGGAGGGTGAAGGAGACGTCCAGGCCCGGGTGCTGGGCCTGGAGCTTGGCTATGGCCTGCGCCCGGCGCGTGTTGGCGGCCTTGTCGGGCAGCGCGCCCCCCTCGACGTCGAAGTCGACCTTGGTCAGCTTGAAGGCGTCGACGGCCTTGCCGTAGGCCGCCGCCAGCGCGTCCACGGAGGAGCAGGTGGTGGCCAGCTCCGAGCCGGAGGCGCCGCCGAAGGAGACCCGGACGTCACCGCCCTTGGCGCGCAGGGCGCCGATCTGCGCGGCCACGCCGTCGCCGGTCAGGTCGGTGACACCGCCCCACTTGGGGGTGCAGCCCCCGCCGTCGGTGACGAAGGCGAGGTTGTAGTTCTTCACGCCGGTCGCGTCGGCCGAGGCCAGCAGGTCGAAGGCCGGGTACAGGGAGGTGTCGACGTACGGGGCGAAGCCCGCCGAGGCGGTGCTGCCGGTGCCGGTGCCGCCGGTGGGGGTGGGGGTGGCGCTCTGCGTGGGGGTGGGGGTCGTGCTCTTGGTGGGGGTGGGGGTGGCCGTCCTGGTGGGGGTCGGGGACGGCGACTGGGTCTGGGTCGGGCGGCCGCTGGGCTCGGGGGTGGCGCCGCCGTCGGCGGAACACTGCGTGCCGTCGATCCGGCAGCCCGTCGGGTCGCCGCTGCCGCTGACCACGAAGCCGACGGTGACCGACTTGCCCGGCGCCAGGCCGTCGGTGTCCCACTTCGCGGACTTCACGGTGACGTGCTGACCGCTGACGGCCGAGTCGCCGTTCCACAGCGAGCTGAGCCTGGCGCCGGACGGGAGGTCGAACTCCAGCGTCCACGTCTTCTCCGTCTGGCCGCTGTTGTTGGTGACGACGTACTGCGCGGTGTAGCCGGTCGACCAGTCGCTGGTCCTGGTGTAGGCCGCGTTCGCCCCGGCCGCGTTCGCCGTACCGGTCAGCAGGAGCGCGCCGCCACCGACCACGGCCGCCGCCACCAGGCCGCCGATCGCCTTGTTCCTGCCACTGATCCTGCGCCGGTGGGTGCTCATGCGCGTGCCTGCTTTCGCTGTTCACGGGGGTGGGGTGCGGCAGCACGCTAGCGAGCGGGAATACGACAAACGGCTTGATCGGGACAGTGGCCGAGGATCTTAGGGTGCGCTTAAGGAAGGGATCGGGGACGGTTAAAGGTCGAGACCACCGAGCGGGATCGCGGGCACGCTGACGGGGTCAGCCGACCCCCGCCGGGCGCCTGCGCCGGCGCACGCTCCCCCGGTGTCCCCGGCCGGCCGGCTTGCGGCCGTCGAGCTGGAACCAGATCCGCACCTCGGTGCCGCCCAGCACCGAGGAGCCGATGCGGACGTCCCCGCCGGTGGACTCGGCGAGCCGGCGCACGATGTCGAGGCCGAGCCCGGTCGAACCCGCGCTGCCGGAGCCGCGGCCGCGCGCCATCGCCGCCACCGGGTCGGCTATGCCGGGGCCCGCGTCGGAGACCAGCACGATCACCGCGTCCTCGCCGTTGTGCACGTCGACGGCGAAGGCGGTGCCCTCAGCGGTGTGCCGGAACACGTTGCCGAGCAGCGCGTCGAGGGCGGCGGCCAGGTCGGCGCGGGCCACGGGTACGCGCACCGGCCGCTCCACACCGGCCACCCGCCACTTGCGGCCCTCGTCCTCGGCGAGCGCGGACCAGAACTCCATGCGTTCGCGCACCACCGCCGCCGCGTCGCACCCGGCGCCGGGTCCGGCCGCCGCGGTCTGCGGCTTGGCCTCCCGGGCCGTGCGGATGATGGTGTCGACCTCCCGTTCCAGCTGGGCGACGGCGGTCCGGGTCTGCTCGGCGGCGGGCCCGGCGCCCAGGGAGGCCGCGTTGAGCCGCAGCACGGTCAGCGGGGTGCGCAGCCGGTGCGACAGGTCGGCGGCCAGTTCCCGCTCGTTGGCGAGGAGTTGCACCACCTGGTCGGCCATGGAGTTGAACGCGACCGCCGCGAGCCGCAGTTCGGACGGGCCGTCCTCCGGCACCCGGGCGCCGAGCCGGCCCTCGCCCAGTTCGTGGGCGCCCTCGGCCAGCCGCTGCGCGGGCCGCACCATGCGCACCCCGAGCCGGTCGGCGACCGCGACCGAGCCGACGATCAGGGCGAGTCCGACGGCGGCCAGCACCGCCCAGGCGGTGCCCACGCCGTTGCTCACCTCGGACTCGGGGACGTACACCTCGACGACCGCGATCGCGCCGGAGCCGAGCGCGACCGGCTGCAGCAGCGTGGAGCCGCCGCTCACGGAGCTGGTGGAGGCACGGCCGAGCCTGCGCACGGCCTCGATGTCCCGCTCGGCGGCGCGCCGCCGGCCGAGGTCGAGCGCGGCCCGGCCGTCGGCGGCGGGCAGGTGCACGGCCATGCCGGAGTCCGCGCCCGCGGAGGCCACCACCCGCTCCAGCTCGTCCCGTTCGGTGGTGATGGAGAGCGCGGGGGCGACCGCGGCCGCCTCCCGCTCGGCGTTGGAGAAGGCACGGTCGCGGGCCATCTCCTTGACGACGAGGCCGAGCGGAACGGCGAAGGCGACCACGACCATCGTGGTGACCGCCAGACACACCTTGACCAGGGCCCATCTCATCTCGGCGGCTCCCCTCCCCCGTCGGCGGGAACGGGCGGTTCGAGCTTCACGCCGACCCCCCGGAGCGTGTGCAGATAGCGCGGCCGGGCGGCCGTCTCGCCGAGCTTCCGGCGCAGCCAGGACAGATGGACGTCGATGGTCTGGTCGTCGCCGTAGGACTGCTGCCAGACCTCGGCGAGCAGTTCCCGGCGCGGGACGACGACACCGGGACGGCCGGCGAGGAAGGCGAGCAGGTCGAACTCGCGGCGCGTCAGGTCGAGCCGTACGCCGTCCAGTTCGGCCTGGCGGCGCAGCGGGTCCACGGTCAGCCCGCCGACGCGGATGACGGGCGTGGGCGGGGGCTCGCCGCCGGCCGAGCGGGCCCGGCGCAGCACGGCCGCGATCCGCGCCGAGAGGTGCTCGACCGAGAACGGCTTGGTCAGGTAGTCGTCCGCCCCGGCGTTGAGCAGCCGGACGATCTCCGTCTCGTCGTCCCGCGCGGTGGCGATGATCACCGGTACGTCCGTGATGCCGCGGAGCATCTTCAGCGCCTCGGAGCCGTCCAGGTCGGGCAGTCCGAGGTCCAGGATGACCACGTCGAACCGGAAGTGGGCGGCCTCGCGCAGCGCCTCCAGCGCGGTGCCGACGCTGCGCACGGTGTGCGCGGCGTCGGTCAGATGCCGGATGAGCGCCGAGCGTACGAACTGGTCGTCCTCGACCACGAGCACACTTGCCATGCGCCGCACCGTACGCCATGCGGCGCGCTCGGTCCGGCGCCTGTGGACAACTCGGGACGCGTGCGAACGCCGGTCCCCCTGAGGCAGTATGGCCCGCGATGCACAGAGGACTCGTACACGTTCTGGCTTGGCTGCTCGCGACGGGCGCGGCGGTCACGCTGTCGTGGTGGGGCGTGCACACGGTGATGGCCGGGACGGCGTACGACCCGCCGCGCGCCCTGCCGATCACGTCGGCCGGCGCGACCACGCAGCGTTCCGGGCCGCTCCGGTCGCCGTCGGCGCGGCCGGCACCGTCGAGGAGCCCGTCGAGCAGGCCACCGGCGCCGGCGCCCTCGCACACCCCGGCCCGCTCCGCCGGTCCGTCGCCGTCCGCCGGCGCCACCAACGCGCCGGGCCGGATCAAGCCCTACGACACCGCCGGCGGCCGGGCGGTCTTCGACCTGGGCACGGCGAGCGCCACGCTGGTCTCCGCCACCCCCGGGACCGGCTGGTCGATGCAGGTGTGGAAGACGGAGACGTGGATCCGGGTGGAGTTCAGCCGGGGCGCGGACCGGGTGTCGGTGTTCTGCGCCTGGCACGACGGGCCGCCGCACGTGGACGTCGGGACGTACTGACCGGTCCCCGGGGGCGCGGCGCGGTCAGCGGAAGACCGAGGGCGGCGGGGCCGGCGAGGCCACCGCCGCCGCGTCCGTCACGGGTGCGGCGCCGCCGGTGAAGTCGGTGAGTTGTCTGCCGTGTTCGACCCGGGCCGGGTGCGGGTCGGAGGCGGCGCGGCGGGTGAGTTCGGCCAGCGGGAGCGGGAGGTCGCAGGCGGCCAGGACGGCGTTGCCGAAGCGTTTGCCGCGCAGCACGGCCGGGTCCGCGATCAGGGCCAGCTCCGGGAAGCGGGCGGCGGCGGTGGCGATCTGGCCGCGCAGGTGGGCGAGCGGGGGGCCGTCGGCGAGGTTGGCCGCGTAGACACCGGAGGGCTTCAGGGCCCGGCGGACCTCGTCGAGGAACTCGGTGGAGGTGAGGTGGGCGGGGGTCCGGGCGCCGCTGAAGACGTCGGCGATGACCAGGTCGGCCCAGCCGTCCGGCACCTTGGCCAGTCCTTCGCGGGCGTCGGCCGACCGCACCCGTATCCGCGCGTTCGCGTCCAGCGGCAGTGCGCGGCGCACCAGTTGGACGAGGGCGGCGTCCCGCTCGACGACCTGCTGGGTGGAGCGGGGCCGGGTGGCGGCGACGTACCGGGCGAGGGTGAGGGCGCCGCCGCCGAGGTGCACCGCGTGCACCGGCTTGCCGGGCGGGGCGACGAGGTCGATGACATGGCCGAGACGGCGCTGGTACTCGAAGGACAGGTGGGCCGGGTCGTCGAGGTCGACGTGCGACTGGGGCGCCCCGTCGATCAGCAGCGTCCAGGCCCGGCGGCGGTCCGGGTCGGGTATGAGCTGCGCGAGCCCGCCGTCGACCGGTTCCACCACGGCCTCGGCGGCGGACGGCCCGCGCCGGGTGTTTCTCGACCTGCCCATCCGTCCATTTTCGCAGCCCGCCCGGGCGGGTGCGTCACCGGCAGTTGTCGGCCGCCTCGATCAGCCGGGCCGCCTCCCCGAGGGCCCGGCGCAGCACCACCGGGTCGGTCGCCGGATCGGCCTCGCCGGGCGGCAGCAGCCAGCCCGAGTCCTCCGCCGGCGCCTCCGGGTGCAGCCGCAGCCCGCGCCCGTTCGTCTCCGTGCAGGTGCTGCCCGGCACGTCCCAGCAGGCGGCGGTGCCGGCGGGCACCACGAAGCCGAGGGTGTCGCACCCGCCGTCGTGCAGCACGGGCCCGACCGTCTCCCCCGCCCCGCGGCGCAGGATGTCGACGGCCTCCAGGCCCTGCCGGACCGGAACCGTCACCAGGTCGCACGCCTCGTCCCGGGCCGTCGGCGACAGCACCGTACCCGGCGTCTCCGTCGTACGGGGATCGTTGCTCTGGCTGGTCTCCATGCCGGCCTCCACCACGCCTGTTGCAGTCCACGTGGTTCAACGCGTGAGCGCGTCAACGGCTACGGCGCATGTGCGCCGCAAAGGATGGCAGTTCATGGCAGATCGTGGATGAGATATCCGGTTTGTAGCCAAACACTGCGTGGCGGGTCCGACACAGCCGGTACGTTCTTGCTCGCCGGAACCAGGGTGTCCCAGGACAACTCAGCCCGAATCCACCCCGGATCCGGCTTGGTTCGACGGTTCGCACGAGAGGACCGGCCATGGCGTCGTCAACCGAGACCTCGTCACAGCCCGAACGGCCATCCCGGCCGAACCTCGCCTTCCGGCAGCTGCGCGGCCGGCGCTCACCGGCCGAGTTCGCCGCGCTGGTGCGGCGGGCCGCGCGGGAGATCGGCGAGCGGGTGAGCTGTGACGCACGCTACGTCGGCAGGGTCGAGGCGGGTGAGATCCGTTGCCCCAACTACGCGTACGAGCGGGTGTTCCTGCACATGTTCCCCGGCCGCACGCTCACCGACCTCGGCTTCGCGCCGCGCTCGTCCGTCCGCGGACGCTCGGCGCGCACGGCCGCCGACCCGCCCGGGACGTCCGGCACCGCTGAGACGCGAGGGGCGCACGAGCCGTACGACACGGAGGACCACCGGTACGACCCGCAGGACCCGTACGACCCGCATGACCCTGACGAACCGTACGAACCGTACGAGAACGACCCCCTGAACCACGAGGAGAGCGACGTGCTGCGTCGCGCATTCATGACCGGCGGAGGCGCCACGGTGGCCGCCGCCACGCTGAGCCCGCTGGGGCTCGCCACCGACGCCGTGGCGGCGGTCCGCCCGGCCCGCCGCGCCGGGAGCTCCGAGGCGACCGTGCTGGAGGAGGCCGTCCGCCGCATCCGGCTGCTCGACGACCGGCACGGCGCCGACGGCCTCTACCGCCGCGCGGCGGCCCCGCTGCGCGCGGCCTACGCGCTGCTGGACGCCGGCGCGACCCGGCTGGCGACCGCCGACCGGCTCCACTCCGGCGCCGGTGAACTGGCCATCTCCGTGGGCTGGCTGGCCCATGACTCCGGCCGCTTCGACGACGCGCGCTCGCACTACGCGGAGGCGCTCGCGACCGCCCGCATGACCGGCGACCCGGGCCTGGAGGCCCACGCCTTCTGCAACACCGCGTTCCTGGCCCGGGACACCGGCCGCCCCCGCGAGGCGGTGCGCGCCGCGCAGGCCGCCCAGCGCGCCGGCCGCCCGCTGGGCTCCGCCCGGCTGATGTCCCTGCTCGCGCTGCGCGAGGCCGGCGGCTGGGCCGGGCTCGCCGACCGCGCGGGCTGCGAACAGGCGCTGGCCCGCGCGCAGGCACTCTTCGAGCGGGGCCACTCGGACGCCGACCCCGAGTGGATGAGCTTCTACGGAGAGGCCGAGCTGGAGGGCCTGGAGGCGCAGTGCTGGTCGACGCTGGGCGACTGGCGGCGCGCGTCCCGGCACGCCCGCCGCGCGGCAGACCTCCAGGACCCCCACTTCACCCGCAACATCGCCCTGTACACCGCCGAACTCGCCGACGACCTGGCCCGTGAGGGCCGCCCCGACGAGGCGGCGCAGGCGGCGCTGCGCGTGCTCGGCCTGCTGGACCAGGTCCAGTCCTCCCGCATCCAGACGATGCTGGCCGGGACGGCCCGGGTGCTGCTGCCGCACCGGCGGGCGTCCGGGGTGTCGGAGTTCCTCGACCGGCACGCCTCCCTGCCGAGGACCGGGCGGGCGTAGCGGACCGGGGCACGGCGGACCGGCGCGGGCGGCCGGTCAGGCCGCCAGGTGCCCCAGGTCGTTCCAGCTCTCGATCGCCGGCTCCCCGTACGCCCAGCCGAGCACGGACAGTGAGGTCGGGTTGAGCCGGACGCGGGCCGCGAAGTCCAGTGGCAGCCCGAGCCACCGCGCGCCGATGGACCGCAGGATGTGCCCGTGGGCGAAGACCAGCACGTCTCGGTCGGCCGAGCGGGCCCACGCCACGACCTCGTCCGCGCGCGCGGTGACGTCGGCGAGGCTCTCGCCGCCGGGGACGCCGTCCCGCCAGATCAGCCAGCCCGGCCGCACCGCCTGTATCTCGGCCGGGGTCATGCCCTCGTAGGAGCCGTAGTCCCACTCCATGAGCGTGTCCCAGGTCGCGGCACGCTCGCCGAACCCGGCCAGTTCGCATGTCTCGCGCGCGCGGACCAGCGGACTGGTGCGCACCTCGACCCCGGGCAGCCCCTCGAACGGCGCCCGGTGCAGCCGTTCGCCGAGCAGCTTGGCCCCGCGACGGCCCTCCTCCAGGAGCGGTACGTCGGTCCTGCCGGTGTGCTTGCCGGACAGCGACCATTCCGTCTGTCCGTGCCGGGCCAGCAGGATGCGCGGTGCCATGGGAGACCTTTCCGGAGCCGGACGCCGGGCGGCGCCGGGGGGCGAGAGGCGGGATACCTCCATCATCGCTCACCCGGGGCACGGGCAACCCGCCGGGCGGTGTCGGCGTCTTTGAGTGCTGAAGCGGCCGCACGGCCGGGATGCGGACACCGTAAGGTGGCACGGTCGCCCGCCGGGGCGCACAGCAGAAGGGGGAGGGCGATCGGATGGCGCAGACCGAGACACCGGGCACCGAGGTGGCCCCGCGGACCCGGCTGCGCTGGTGGACCGAGCTGCCCCTGATCCTGCTGGTCTACGGCTGCTACACGGCCGGCCGTCTCCTGGCCCGCGGCGACGTCTCCTCCGCCGTCGACCACGGCCTGGCGATCCTGCGGTTCGAGCAGGCCCTGCACCTCGACGCCGAGCACCCGCTCAACCGGCTGTTCACACGCGAGCCGTGGCTCGGTGTGCCGGCCGACTTCTGGTACGCCTCGCTGCACTACGTGGTCACGCCCGCCGTGCTGGTCTGGCTGTTCCGGGTCCGCGCCGAGCACTACCGGGCGGCCCGCACCTGGCTGATGACGTCCACCTTCTTCGGCCTGATCGGCTTCACCCTGCTGCCCACCTGCCCGCCGCGGCTGCTGTCCGCCGGCCACGGCTTCGTGGACACGATGGCCCACTACAGCTCGTACGGCTGGTGGGGCGGTGAGGCCAGCGCGCCGCGCGGCATGGGCGGCATGACCAACCAGTACGCGGCGATGCCGAGCCTGCACGTCGGCTGGGCGCTGTGGTGCGGCATCATGCTGTGGCGCTTCGGCGGCACGCGCCTGACCAAGGTGGGCGCGGTGGCTTACCCGCTGCTGACCGCCCTGGTGGTCATGGGCACCGCCAACCACTACTTCCTGGACGCCGTGGCGGGCGTGGCCGTGATGGGTGTGGGCCTGCTGCTCGCGCCGCGTGTGATGCGGGTGGCGGATCTGCTCCGGGCCCGCCTGGTCACCGCTGCCGCACCGGCCCCGGCGGACGCGGTTTCCCCGATTGTCAGTGACGGATGCCAGACTTCCGCGGGTGAGCGAATTCCACGGCAGCGCGAGTCGCGGCTCGCGTCCGCGGCCGAACCGGACGCCGCCCCCCGAGACGCGGGGGACGGGACTCCGGCACCGGCTCGCTGAACTGCGCGGTCCCGACGTACCCGCCAAGGCCCTGGACGCGCGCGCCCTCGCGGCGCTCGCCGCCAACCCCGGGTGCCGCAGACGGGCGATCCTGGACGGCGCCGGGGTGGACAAGGCGGCCCTGGCGAGCGCGCTGGGCGCGCCGTCGGGCTTCGGGCAGTCGCAGTTCGCGCTGACCCGGGGCAACGCGTTCGAGGCCAAGGTGAAGGCCGACGGCGGCGCGGAGCTGCTGCGCCTGGTGCACTCCCGCCTCGACCCGGGTGCCGAGCCGCCCGCGGGCGCGGCGGTCCCCGACCTGTCCGCGCCCGGCCCCGAGGGCCGCACGGCCCGGACGGCGCTGGCGCTGCGCGAGGCCGTGCGGGCGGGCGGCTGGACGCTGCTCGACCACCCGATGCTGGCGCTGGACGTGGCGGGCTCGCTCGCGTTCCTGGAGCCGGACGCGGTGGTGGTGCACCCGGACGGCGGCTGGACGGTCGTGGAGATCAAGTCCTTCCCGATGCTCGACGGCTTCGCCGACCCGGCGAAGGTGGGCGCGGCCGCCCGGCAGTCGGCGGTGTACGTACTGGCCCTGGAGGAGGTCGCGGCCCGTCTCGACCCCGCCCCCGCGGTGCGCCACCGGGTGCTGCTGGTGTGCCCGAAGGACTTCTCCAACCTGCCCACGGCGTCCGCCGTCGACGTGCGCAAGCAGCGCGCGGTCACCGCCCGCCAGCTGGCCCGGCTCACTCGCGTGGAGGAGATCGCCGCCGCCCTGCCCGAGGGCACCTGCTTCGCGCCGGACCGCTCGGCCGAGGAGCTGACGGCGGCGGTCGAGGCGGTCCCGGCGTCGTACGCGCCCGACTGCCTGGCCGCCTGCGAACTGGCCTTCCACTGCCGGGAGCGCTCCCGGCAGGCCGGTGCGGTGACCCCGCTCGGCCGTCCGCTGCGGGCCGAACTGGGCGGGCTGGCCACGGTCGAGGACGTGCTCGCCGCGGCCCGCGGCGAGAGCGGCGACCCCGACGACCCGGCGGTGGCGGCGCTGCGCCGGGCGGCCGCCCTGCGCGCGCAGGCCCTGGCGCACGCCCGGGAGGTGGCTCCTTGTCCCTGATCGCCACCCTCGCCCGGCTCGAGGCCGTCAGCACCGGGCGGGCCCAGCCCGCCGCGACCGTCCGCCACCGGCACCTGTCGGACGGCCCCCTGGTGTTCGTGCCGCTCACCACCGCCGGTGAGGCGGGCGCCCCGCTCGGCGCACTGGTCGGCACCGACCGGGACACGCCGCGGCTGCTGGTCGTGCCGCAGCCCCGCGACCGCGACCTGCGGTTCGCGTTCCTCGCCGAACTGGCCGGCGTCGTGCTGCCGTACATCGACTCCTACGCGCGCGACGTCGAGGCGGCCGAGCGCACCGAGACCGATCCGGAGACCGGCAAGCGGGTCAAGGTCGAGGTCGAGCTGTGCGCGGACGCGCCCCAGCTGATCGTGCCGAGCCGCGCGGGCCTGGACTACGTGCGGCTGCTCGGGCGCTCGATGCGCTTTCGCCGGACGGCCGAGCAGGACCCGGAGGCACCGCACCCGGCACCGCCCCATGTGCCGCTGCTCGGCCGCTGGCTGACCCACTACGGCGAACGGGCCCGGGTTCCGGGCTCCTCCCTGCTGGTGGCCCTCACCGATCTGCTGTCCCGGCACTGGGCGACCGGCCAGTCGGGTCTTGAGGACCAGCACCTGGGCGCCCTGCTCGCCTGGATCGACACCCCGCCGGCGACCGTCCCCGGACAGCGGGACCCGGGCGGCGCCGGACGGGGCACCGGGGCCGAGGCGGCACGCCGGGCGGAACTCGCGCGGGACGCCGAGGGCCAGCTGCTGTGCCCGCCGGCCGGACCGGCCACCGACCCGGCGTTCGACAACGGGCTTCTGGCCCCGGCCATCGAGCGCTACGACCGTGCCCGTACCGCGCTGGCCTCGGCCGAGGACGCCCTGGAGGCGGACGACCGGCTGGCCGCGCTCACCGACGCCGAGCAGCGGATCCGTGATCTGGTCGCGAGCCGGACGCGGCCCACCTGGGACGCGGTGTGGCGGGGCCTCGACCTGCTGCGGGGGCTGCCGGAGGGCGGGCACGTCGAGGAGCGCTGGACGCGGGACCGCTGGTCGTTCACCGGCCACCGTGACCGGGTGCTGGCGGGCGAGCCCCCGCAGCCGCGCCGCGACGACGCGGTGACGGCGGCGAACAAGCTGGCCACGCGCGAGCGCGAGCAGGCCCGTCTGGAAGCGCAAGAGGCGCTGGACGACCCGCTGGTGATGGCGGAGCGGCGGCTGGCCGGCGAGGCGTTCGCGGGTGAGGTCGTCGACGTCGTCATGGCGTACAGCGAGGGGAAGCGGCCCAGCCCGCGCCCGCTGGTGACGGTCCGCACGGACGACCGGCCGCATCTGGCGGAGCGCGCGAAGGTGTACCGCTCGCTGGGCGGCAGGCCGCAGGCGGCGGAGTTCGCCGGTCACGCGGGCGACCCGGAGGAGGGCCTGCTGGTGCTGCGGATCGTGGACAAGATGGGCCGGGGCAAGGAGCCCGAGGCCGGCTCGGTGCCGGAGAAGGGCGACGCGGTCTGCTTCACGCTCTTCGAGCACGAGCAGCGCGGCGGCGCGAAGCTGCCCGATCCGGAGGAGACGCCGTGGACGCACGGCGGCCCGCCGGGCGAGGCGGTGCCGGAGGCGCCCGACGCGGTGACCGGGGAGGACCTCCTGTGACGACGACCGGATTCGACCCCGCGGAGGCGGCGGCACGCGCCACCGACGCGATCCTCGGCGACACCCTGCACGGCACCGAGCGGGGTGTGGTCGTGGACTCCCCGCCCGGGGCTGGCAAGTCCACGCTGGTGGTCCGCGCGGCGCTGGAGCTGGCCGGGGCGGGCCGGCCGCTGATGGTGGTGGCGCAGACCAACGCCCAGGTCGACGACCTGGTGCTGCGGCTCGCCGACAAGGCGCCCGACCTGCCCGTCGGCCGGCTGCACAGCAGCGACGCGGACGCGTACGACAAGGCGCTGGACGAGCGGCCCGGGGTGCGTACGTCGGCCAAGGCGGCCGAGCTGGCCGGGCTGCCGGTGGTGCTGTCCACCGCGGCGAAGTGGGCGCACGTCAAGGTGGACGAGCCGTGGCGGCACGCGATCGTCGACGAGGCGTACCAGATGCGCTCGGACTCGCTGCTGGCCGTCGCCGGCCTGTTCGAGCGGGCGCTGTTCGTGGGTGACCCGGGGCAGCTCGACCCGTTCGCGATCGTGGGCAGCGAACAGTGGGCGGGCCTGTCGTACGACCCCTCGGCCTCCGCCGTCACCACGCTGCTGGCCCACAACCCCGGGCTCCCGCAGCACCGGCTGCCGGTCTCCTGGCGGCTGCCCGCGTCCGCGGCCCCGCTGGTCTCGGACGCCTTCTACCCGTACACCCCGTTCCGCAGCGGTACCGGCCACGGCGACCGCCGGCTGGCCTTCGCCGTGCCCTCCGACGGTTCGGGCCCCGACCGGGTGATCGACGAGGCGGCGGCGTCCGGCTGGGGCCTGCTGGAGCTGCCCGCCCGGCACACCCCGCGCACGGACCCGGAGGCGGTGCGGGCGGTGGCGGCGGTCGTGCGCCGGCTGCTGGACCGGGGCGGCGCGGCGGTCTCCGAGCGCTCGCCGGACCCGGCCCCGCTCACGGCGGACCGCGTCGCGGTGGGCACGGCCCACCGCGACCAGGCGGCGGCGGTCCGGGCGGCCCTGGCCGACCTGGGCGTGTCCGACGTGACGGTCGACACCGCCAACCGCCTCCAGGGCCGGGAGTACGACGTCACGGTGGTCCTGCACCCGCTGTCCGGCCGCCCCGACGCCACCGCCTTCCACCTGGAGACCGGCCGGCTGTGCGTCCTGGCCTCGCGCCACCGGCACGCCTGCATCGTGGTCTGCCGCGCCGGGGTGGGCGACCTGCTGGACGCCTACCCGTCCACGGAACCGGTCCAGCTGGGCACGCTGGTGAAGTTCCCGGACGGGTGGGAGGCCAACCACGCGGTGCTGGCGCATCTGGCGGAGCACCGGGTCGGCTGGCGGCCCTGACGTCCCCTTGCGCCCGCGCGAGACAATGGACGGTGGCCCGCCGCGAGGCGGCGGGCCACGGAACCGTACGAGGAGGAGATGAAGACATGCCGGAGCCCACGCCGCGTCGGCACGAACCGCGGCGACGCCCCGCGCCCCTGCTCTTCGAGCCCGCGGAGGCGGCGGGCGACGCGGAGCACTTCTTCGACCTGGAGTCGATCGACGATCCGCGGGAGCTGCTGACCCGGGCCACGGAGCTGACCCAGGCGTTCCGCGCGGCGGCCGACCGGGCGGTGGAGTTCCAGGCCGTCGCCGCGGCCCAGCTCGCCGACCCGCGCCGGTTCGACCGGCTGACCGCGGCGGACATCGCCGAGCGGGCGGAGTGGACCGAGGACTACGCGAAGAAGATGGTGGAGTTCGGCAGGGATCTGATGCGGGGGGTCGACACGGAGGGCCGGACGCCCGTCGATCCGGTCTGACCTTCGCCTGGCATATGCCAGGCGGGCAAGATACTCCCCTCTTCCCCCTCCCGTCCCGAATTTCCGCAACACAGGAGAACCGGCCGCTCACTGCCGGTAGATGTAGTCGGCATGAGCAGCACTCCGCACGTCACCCGCGTCACCTCCGACGGGGCCGCCTGGCTCGCCTCGGCAGGAACGTATCCGCGAAGCACGCTCGCCCTGTGGCGGGAGCGCCCGGACGCGCCGCTGGTCCTGCCCTGCGGCACCGTCTTCGACGTGATCAGCGCCCCGGCGGTGTTCGGGCGCCGCATGCTGGACCGGCTGTGGGACGACGGGCCCGGTTCGGGCCCGGTCGCGGTGGTCCGGGGACGCACGCTCCTGTTCGCCGCCCCCGGCACGGCCCAGCGGCTGCCGTCGCTGATGGCCTGGGAGGAGTGGGGGTCCCAGCGGGCGGACGCGGTGCCGTCCCTGTTCTGCCACGGCACGGGGGACGCGGTGACCGTCCCGGCGCTCGACTCCGGCGGCTCCCCGGCCACGGGCGGCTGCCGCTGGCTGGTCGCCCCCGACACCCGTCACCCCTGGCTGCCCGGGCCCGAGGTCATGCTGTGGGCGGCCGTACGGGCGGCCCGCGCGGCCGTACGGATTTCGATTTTTCCTCCCGCCGACCATGATGCTAAGGTCTACGACGTCAGCAGGCGCCGCTAGCTCAGTTGGTTAGAGCAGCTGACTCTTAATCAGCGGGTCCGGGGTTCGAGTCCCTGGCGGCGCACGATGACGATGGCGAGGCGTGTTCGCGTAAAGAGCGAACCTCCTCGCCATCTCTGTTTCCGCGCGGCTTCGCCGCGCGTTGTGGGGGCTTCGCCACCCACACCCCCATTCGGCCGAGGCCGGTCTGCCGGTCAGCCCGTGAGGGTCGGGGTGATCTTGACGGTCCAGGCTCCTGAGGTGGTGCGGTTCTCCACCTCGACCCTCACCCGGGTTCCCGGGACCGTGAAACTCTCGCCCAGCGCGACCGGGGCGTCGGCCAGCGGCGGGTAGACGGAGTTCTCCCAGCACGCCTCCGTGCGCGGATGCGCGTCCACCACCTGGATCGGGCCACCACCGGACTCCGCGCCGCCCTTCACCCGGTACACCAGGACGCCCTGCCGGCAGGCCGCACGGTCGTTGCCCGCCGAGCCGCGCGCCTCGAAGGCCAGGGCGCTGTCGGGGCCCGTGCGCACGACCGCCAGCTTGACGCCGTGCCCGAGACCGAAGGCCGGGGCACCGGCCGCGCCCTGCACCGGGACGCCCGGACCGGCGGCCAGCGGCTCCAGGGTCAGCCGGGTGGGACCCGCCCCCCGCACACACACCACCTGGCGCGGATCCAGCCATCCCAGCCTCCACTTGTGCCAGGCGAACAGATCCGGGGAAAGTCCGAACTGGCTGCCCATCAGGTCCCAGTCGCCGACATAGGTGTCCCAGTCGCCCTTGCCGTCGACCGGGCGGTGATACAGGTCGGGGAGGTCGAAGACATGGCCGGTCTCATGAGCCAGGACCAGACGGTCGGGCGGATGCTTCTCGAACACCGTGACGACCCGCCGCACGTCCGTGTCGTCCACGTGCACGGGGGTGTCGAGGTTGACGACCTTCGTCGCGTCCGAGTCGACACCGGGCGCGTCCGGGTCGGCCACGAAGTAGACGACCTGGTAGCGGGAGAAGTCCACCTCCCGGTCGGCGGCGGCGAAGGCGTCCCGCAGGTAGGCGGCGCGGTCGTCCGCGCCCCAGTCGCGCCTTATGGCGTACGCGGTCGACGGGCGCGGCATGCGCAGCCAGTGCCGCAGCGGGTGCGGGCGCAGGGTGAACCTGCCGTAGGAAGCCTGTTCGAAATAGCGGCTGGTGGCCGGGAAGTGGTCGGCCGCCAGCTCGGCCGGGGTGGTGCGGGGCGTGGCGTCCGGGAACGACAGGAAGATCATGACGGCGTCGAGCGTGCCGGCCGGGCGGGTGTAGCCGGCGTTCCAGGTGTCCACGCCCTCGGAGTGGTGGGCCTCGGTGCGGTGCAGGGCGCACGGGACCGTCGAGAAGGGCTCGGCGACCGACGGGCCGGTGAGGATCGAGGTCGCGGCGAGCGCCGACATCGTGGTGGCCACGGCGGCGGTGCTGCGCAGCTTGGGCACGGAAGGACCTCCGGATGCGGTTCGCGGGACACCGCATCCAGACTGTGGGATTTCATTGGCATTCGTCCTGTTTGCCTGAACCAGAAGGGTGAGTACGCCCGTTTGCGCTCCGGCGTACATCAGCCATCGACACCCCGAAACATTCACGGAACGTCACAACTGGTCGGGGGGCTGAAGAACCCGTCCAGGTGCGGGCAGAAACGATCTGTCAGAACCTGTGGTTCGTCCGGGACACTGACGAGTGGCTGGAAGGCCCCGGGGCCAGCCTCTATGATCGGCACACTTTCCGGCACGGACAGAGATCGAGTGCACTGCGGGAGCGAGCGGTGAGCGGAACGTCCGAAGGGCCGACGCCCGCGGCAGACCTCGACCGGTCAGCCGTCACAGACAGTGACCAACACACCTACCACCGTGTCTTCGCGGCCGCCCCGCTCTCCATGGCCGTCGTCGACGCCGAGGGCCTCGTCGTCAGCGCCAACGCCGCCTTCGGCGAGCTCCTCGGCGCCGACCCGGGCGCGTTGGCCGGGCGGCCCGCCGCCGACCTGGTGGACCTGGCCTCCGACACCCGGACCTGGCACGCCTACCGCGAGGTGCTGAGCGGCCGGGAAGCCACGCTGCGCTGCACCCGCCGGCTGAAGCACCCCGAGGGGCACGCGGTGTGGGCGCAGATCACCGTCGCCCCGCTGGCGGGCGGTGGTCCCGGTGTCCTGCTGTCGGTCGCCGACGTCAGCGCGCGCCGCGAACTCCAGGCGCGACTGCGGCACTTGCAGATGCACGACCCGGTGACCCGGCTGCCCAACCGCACCCTGTTCTTCGAGCGTCTCTCGGCCGCGCTGGAGGCGGAGTCGTACGAGCAGACCGGCACCGGCCGGATCGGGCTGTGCTACCTGGACGTGGACGGCTTCAAGGCGGTCAACGACACCCTCGGCCACCGGGTCGGCGACCGGCTGCTCGCGGCCGTCGCCGAGCGGCTGACCCGGGTCGCCGACGAGGCCGGGTACGCCCGCGCCGGCACCCCGCTGGTGGCCCGGCTCGGCGGCGACGAGTTCGCCCTGCTGGTCGAGGACTCCACGGGCACCGAGCAGGTCGCCGACCTCGCCGAGTCCGCGCTGAAGGCGCTGGAGGAGCCCTTCGACCTGGCCGGGCAGCGGCTGTCGCTCACCGCCTCCATCGGTGTCGTGGAACGGCACGCGGCCGGCACCACCGCCACCGGTCTGATGCAGGCGGCGGACACGACGCTGTACTGGGCGAAGGCGGACGGCAAGGGCCGCTGGACGCTGTTCGACCCGGAGCGCAACGCGCACCGGATCACCCGTCAGGCGCTCTCCTCCACCCTGCGCCCCGCCATCGAGCGCGGCGAATTCGCCCTGGAGTACCAGCCGTTGGTCGGCATGGAGGACGGACGGCTCAGCGGGGTCGAGGCGTTGATCCGCTGGAATCACCCCCAGTTCGGCACACTGACGCCGAATCGGTTCATCGGACTGGCCGAGGAGGACGGTTCGATCGTCCAGCTCGGCCGCTGGGCGCTCGTGACCGCCTGCCGGCAGGCCCGCCGCTGGCAGCTCGACCGGCCCGGTGAAGCGCCGATCTTCGTCAGCGTCAACGTCGCCGTGCGCCAGGTCTGGGACTCGGATCTGGTCGCGGACGTGGCCGAGACGCTCGCCGAGACCGGGCTCGCCCCGCACCTGCTCCAGCTGGAGCTGACCGAGTCGGCCGTGATGGGCTCGGCGGGGCGTCCGCTCCAGGCCCTGCAGGCCCTCAGCGACATGGGGGTGCGCATCGCGATCGACGACTTCGGCACCGGCTACTCGAACCTGGCCTATCTGAGCCGGCTGCCGGTGAAGGTCCTGAAGCTCGACGGCTCCTTCGTGCGCGGTTTCCAGTACGAGGAGGCGGCCAAGGGCGTGCCGCCGAACCCGGCCGACGAGGTGATCGTGGAGGCGATGATCCAGCTCGCCCACCGGCTCGGGCTGACGGTGACGGCGGAGTGCGTGGAGACCTCGGCGCAGGCCACCCGGCTGCGCCGGATCGGCTGCGACACCGGGCAGGGCTGGCTGTACTCCCGTCCGGTGCCGCCGGATCGTATCTCCGAGCTGCTGGGCGACCGGACCTACGCGGTCGGCAAGCCGTAGGCGTCGGCGATCAGTTCGTAGGAGCGCAGCCGCTGCTCGCCGCGGTGGGCGTGCGAGGTGAGCATCAGCTCGTCGGCGCCGGTGCGCTCGCGCAGGGCGTCGAGGCCGGAGCGGACCTCGTCGGCGGTGCCGTGCACGATGTTGCCGGTCCAGGAGGCCACGAAGTCCTCCTCCATCGGGCTGAACTCGTACTTCTCGGCCTCGTCCGGGTCGGGGAAGAGACCCGGGCGGCCGGTGCGCAGCCGGAGCATGTTCAGCGCGGCTGCCTTCACCTGGCGCCGGGCCTCCCGCTCGTCGTCCATGGCGAGGGCGGAGACGCCGATGACGGCGTAGGGCGCGTCCAGCACCTCGGAGGGCCGGAAGGTCTGCCGGTACAGATCCAGCGCCGGGACGGTGTTCTGCGCGGAGAAGTGGTGCGCGAAGGCGAAGGGCAGCCCGAGCAGGCCGGCCAGCCGGGCGCTGAAGCCGGAGGAGCCGAGCAGCCAGACCGGCGGACGGTGCGGGGACTGGAGCCCGCCGGGGGTGCTGCCCTGCACCGGGCCGGGGATCGCGTGGATGCGCCGGTAGGGGTGCCCGTCGGGGAAGTCGTCGTCGAGGAAGCGGGTGAGTTCGGCGAGCTGCTGCGGGAAATCGTCGGCGCCCTCGTTCAGGGTGTCGGTGCGGCGCAGCGCGGCGGCCGTGGCGCCGTCGGTGCCGGGCGCCCGACCGAGGCCGAGGTCGATCCGCCCGGGCGCCATCGCCTCCAGCGTGCCGAACTGCTCGGCGATGACCAGCGGGGCGTGGTTGGGCAGCATGACGCCGCCGGAGCCGAGCCGGATGCGGTCGGTGTGCGCGGCGAGGTGGGCGAGGATCACGGCGGGCGAGGAGGAGGCGACGCCGGGCATGGAGTGGTGCTCGGCCACCCAGTACCGGTGGAAGCCGCGCGACTCGGCGAGCCGGGACAGCGCCACGCTGGTGCGCAGCGCGTCGGTGGCGGTGCTGCCCGCGCCGACGGTCACCAGGTCCAGTACGGAGAGGGGGACGGGGGCGGTCCCGTGCGTCGTGCCCCTGATCTCGTCTGCCGACACGGTGGGTGCCTCCTGTTGTGGCCGTGGACGGTCGTGCGCTGTCGTACGGCCGGACAACAGGAGGCTGTCTCCGTTTATTCCCCGGGGCCGGCTCAGGCCTGGACCAGGGGCTCCCGGGTGAACAGAGCGCCGAGCGTCGGCGCGTTCACCCGCCGGTCGGCGAGCCGCAGCCCCTCCCAGACCGACACCTGGTTCGCGGTGAGCACCGGCTTCGACAGCGACTTCTCCAGCAGGGACAGGTGGGCGGCCGTGTGCAGCGCGGTGTCCGGCAGCAGCACCGCCTCCGCGTCCGGGCCGTCCGCGGACCGGGCCAGCGTCAGCACCTCCTCCTCGCCCCACGTCCCGACCTCCGCCGCCGTCACGATCCCGGACGAGCGCGTCGCGACCACCTCGAGACCGCCCGCCCGCAGGAAGTCCGCGAACAGGGCGGCCACGTCCTCGGGGTAGGTCGCACCCACGGCGACCCGGCGGACACCCAGCTCCCGGGCCGCGTGGACGAAGGCGAAGGACGTCGAGGAGGCGGGCATCCCGCCCAGCCGGGCCAGGTTCCGCACCTGTTCCTGGGCGCCCTCCCAGCCGTACACGAAGCTGCCGCTGGTGCAGGCCCACACCACCGTGTCGGCCCCGGCCAGCCGCAGCCCCTCCATGCCCTCGGCGAGCCGCTCGGCCGAGCCCATCTCGCGCAGCGCGTCCACCCGGTGCGCGTCCTCACCGATGTCGGTGTGCACCACGTCCAGGCGGATGTCGCTGCCCAGGAGCTGCTCGATGCGCGGATAGTCGTCCTCGCCGGAGTGGCCCGGATAGAGGAAGCCCAGTGCAGTCATGTCAGCCCTTCTCCGTGTTCCTTCGTTCTCTGCGTCTTCTGTGTCTTCTGTGTCTCGTGCGGGTCCTGCGTGTCGTGCGGATCGTGCGTCTCTTCCGGCAGTGGGGGCCAGTCACGCGCGGCTTCGTCCAGCAGCGCCTGGTAGGGCCCCACGGCTCGGGTACCCAGCCGGCGCAGCGCCGCCCACATCGTGACCTGGTTGGCCGAGATCACGGGGATGCGCAGTTCCGCCTCCAGTTGGGGGATGACGTCGTACGTCGCCAGGTTGGTGCAGGAGATGAACAGGGCGTCGGCCCGGCCGGGACGGACCGCGCGCCGGGCCATGGCGACCACCTCCCGGTACGGAACCCGCCAGATGTGCCGGGTGAGCCCCATGTGGGCGCGGCCGGTGACCCGCACCCCGGCCTCGGCGACGTACTGCTCCAGGGCCCGGGTGACGGACACCGTGTAGGGGGTGACGAGGGCCACCCTGCGCACCCGCAGCTCGGCCAGCGCCTCCAGCAGCGCGCCGGAGGTGGTCACCGAGGGCAGCGCGCCGGCCGCGGTCATCGCCGCGCACATGGCCCGCTCGCCCGCGATCCCGTCGACGAAGCTGCCGGACGTGCACGCGTAGGCGACGACCTCGGGCGCGACGGCGCTCAGGGCCCGCACCGCCGCGCCGAGCGTCCGGTGCTCGCTGACCAGCCGGGCCAGGTCCAGGCTCACCTCCACCGGCACGAACGGGGTCCGGGTCAGATGCAGGGACACCTCGTCCGGGACCCAGCGCCACAGCTCGCGGTCGAGGGCGAAGTCGAAGGGGGCCACGACACCGACACCCCGCTGAGGGCGGGGACCACCGAGGAAGGAGACGTCCATGGCAAGGCACCGGCCTCACGCTGGGAGACGAGGGAAGGGTCGTCGTACGCCCGTGTTGACGAAGGTAGGTTCGGGTGCGAGCGTGGTCAATCCGCGCATGTCAGACGCCCGGAGCCGCCCGCATGACGCCGACCCTGCCCACCCTCCTGGTTTTGGACGCCGACCCGCCGCCCCGCCTCGGGCGCCTCACCGGCCGGGCGCGGATCGAGCACACCGACGCGGCCGGCCTCGCCGGGCGGCTGCCGACCGCGGACGTGCTGCTGGTGTGGGACTTCGCCTCGCACGCGGTTCGCGACGCCTGGCCCGGGCCGGGCCCGCGGCCGCGCTGGGTGCACGCGGCGAGCGCGGGTGTGGACCATCTGATGTGTCCGGAACTCGCCGTCTCCGACACGGTGGTGACCAACGCGCGCGGCGTCTTCGACCAGCCGATCGCCGAGTACGTGGCCGCGCTGGTGCTGGCGGTGGCCAAGGACCTGCCGCGCACGCTGGAACTCCAGCGGGAACGGACCTGGCGGCACCGGGAGACCCGCCGGGTGGCCGGCACCCGCGCGTGCGTGATCGGCTCGGGGCCGATCGGCCGGGCGATCGCCCGCACCCTGAAGGCGCTGGACGTGACGACGGCGCTGGTCGGGCGGGTGCCGCGGACCGGTGTCCACGGCCCGGGCGACCTGGACCGGCTGATCTCACGCGCCGACTGGGTGATCTCCGCCGCGCCGCTGACGGAGCAGACGCACGGCATGTTCGACACCCGCCGGTTCGGCGTGATGCAGCCCTCGGCGGTCTTCGTGAACGTCGGCCGCGGCGGGCTCGTCGACGAGGACGCCCTGGCCGAGGCGCTGCGCCGGCGCTGGATCGCGGGCGCGGCCCTGGACGTGTTCGCCTCGGAACCCCTCGGCGGGGAGAGCCCGTTGTGGGGGCTGCCGGGGCTGATCGTCTCCCCGCACATGAGCGGTGACACGGTCGGCTGGCGCGATGAACTGGGCTCCCAGTTCGTGGAGTTGTACGAACGCTGGGCGGCCGGCAGGCCGCTGCGGAACGTGGTCGACAAGAAACGCGGATACGTGCCCGGTCACTGACACGCCGTCACCGATGCCCCGGGAGGGTGCATGCAGCTCACCGAACTGACCGCCGTCCAGCTCCTCGACGGTTACCGCAAGGGCGAGTTCAGCCCGGTGGAGGCGACCGAGCAGGCCCTGCTCCGGGCGCGGCGGATCCAGCCGGAGGTCAACGCGTTCGCGCGGCTCACCGAGGAGGACGCGCTCGCGCGGGCGCGGGAGTCGGCCGAGCGGTGGCGGCGCGGGGAGCCGGCCGGGCTGCTCGACGGTGTGCCGGTGACGGTGAAGGACCTCCTGCTGCTGCGCGGCCACCCGACGCTGCGCGGCTCGAAGACCATCGCCGAGCAGGGGCGGTGGGAGGAGGACGCGCCGTCCGTCGCCCGGCTGCGGGAGCACGGCGCGGTGTTCCTGGGCAAGACCACCACCCCCGAGTACGGCTGGAAGGGCGTCACCGACTCCCCGCTGACCGGGGTGACCCGCAACCCGTACGACCCCTCGCGCACCGCCGGCGGCTCCAGCGGCGGCAGCGCCGCGGCCGTCGCGCTGGGCGCGGGCCCGCTGTCGCTGGGCACGGACGGCGGCGGCAGCATCCGCATCCCGGCCGCGTTCTGCGGGATCTTCGGGCTGAAGCCGACGTACGGCAGGGTGCCGCTGTATCCGGCGAGCGCGTTCGGCACGCTCTCGCACGTCGGCCCGATGACCCGGGACGCGGCCGACGCGGCACTCCTGCTCGACGTCATCGGCGTACCCGACCCGCGCGACTGGTCGGCGCTGCCCGAGCCGCCGGGGTCGTTCACGGCGGCGCTGGACGGGGGCGTGCGCGGGCTGCGGGTGGCCTATTCGCCGACCCTCGGCGGGCAGGTGGCCGTCCGCCCGGGGGTCGCCTCGGCCGTGCGCCGGGCGGTGGCCGGCCTCGCCGACCTCGGCGCGTACGTCGAGGAGGCCGACCCGGACTTCAGCGACCCGGTGGACGCCTTCCACACCCTGTGGTTCAGCGGCGCCGCCCGGCTCACCCAGGACTTCTCGCCCAACCGGCGGCGGCTGCTCGATCCGGGCCTGCGCGAGATCTGCGCGCAGGGCGCGCGGCTCGGCGCGCTGGACTACCTGGCCGCGGTGGACGTCCGCGCGGACCTCGGCCGCCGGATGGGCCGTTTCCACGAGCGCTACGACCTGCTGGTCACGCCCACCCTGCCGGTCACGGCGTTCGAGGCGGGCCGGGAGGTCCCCGCCGGGTCCGGGCTGCGGCGCTGGACCGGGTGGACCCCGTTCACCTACCCCTTCAACATGACCCAGCAGCCGGCGGCGACGGTCCCGGTCGGCGTGGACGACGACGGGCTGCCCGTGGGGCTCCAGGTCGTCGCCGCCCGGCACCGCGACGACCTGGTGCTGCGCGCCTCGCACGCCCTGTACGAGGCGGACCTCACGCTCTCCGGAAGCTGAGCGTCTCCCCCGCCGCCCCGGTGCGCCACAGGTCGTTGCACGCCTCGGCCATCTCCTCCAGACCGGACACGACCTGGCCCCAGACGATCCCGGGCACCCAGCCCACGTCCCCGTTGAGCAGCAGGTTGTTGCGCTCGTAGAACAGGGCCAGGTCGACCACGGTGGCGCCGGACCCGACCTCGCGGTCGTAGCCGTAGGCCCGTGTACCCAGTTCGGCGCCGGCGAAGGAGAAGTAACAGAGGTCGCCGGGAATCGGGGTGACCGTCGGGTTCTCCAGTGGGGGTTCCGTGGAGGCGAGGGGCGGGAAGAGGGCGTAGATCTCGTTGCGCGCGTACTTCGCGTGGTACACGTCGCCCCCGAGCGGCAGTGCCTCCCACACTGCCGCGCAGGTCAGGGGCGCGCGATCGTCCAGCAGTCGTGCCGTGCAGTGCGTATTCCGCCTGTCGAGCGAGACGGTGACGAAGCGATCGGCCATGGAACCAAGGGTGCATACGCCGGGAGCGCTTGGGTAGCCGCGCCGCCATGGCTCCACCACTTGGGAACGACGTGCACACGATCCGGCCGGAACACAGACACAGCAGACGTTCGGTGCTCACCGGTGTCGCGGCGCTCGGCGCCCTGGGCGCGCTGGGCGCCGCGGGCTGCACACGGGTCGCGTCGGCGTCGGACGAGAACGGCGGCGACCTGCTCGACCGGTTGCGCGCCCAGGGTGTCGTACGGCTCGGGATAGCCGGCGAGATCCCCTTCGGGTACATCGACAGGGACGGCCGGCTGACCGGCGAGGCGCCGGAGCTGGCGAAGACGGTCTTCAAGCGGCTCGGGGTGGCCCGGGTGCAGCCGGTGCCGACGGAGTTCGGCTCGCTCATCCCGGGGCTGAACTCCCAGCAGTTCGACGTCGTGGCCGCCGGGATGTACGTCAACGCCGAACGCTGCCGGCAGGTGATCTTCGCCGATCCGGACTACCGGATGCTGGACGCGTTCATCGTCCGCAAGGGGAACCCGAAGGGGCTGCACTCCTACCGGGACGTCGTGGCGAAGAAGGCGAAGTTCGCCACCGGCACCGGGTACGCGGAGATCCAGTACGCGGTGGACGCCGGGTACAAGGAGAGCGACATCCTGATCGTCCCGGACCAGGTGGCCGGGCTGAACGCCGTGGAGGCCGGGCGCGTCGACGTCTTCGCCGGTACGGCGCTGACCGTCCGCGAGGTCGCGAGGAGGTCGGGCAAGGCGGAGGCCACCAAGCCGTTCGCCCCGCTGGTCAAGGGCAAACCGCACGTCGACGGCGGGGCGTTCGCGTTCCGGCCCACCGAGACGCGGCTGCGTGACGCCTTCAACGTCGAGCTGCGCAAGCTGAAGAAGAGCGGGGAGCTGTTCCGGATCCTGCGTCCCTTCGGCTTCACCGAGGCCGAGATGACGGACATGACCGCGAAGGAGCTCTGCCGCGGATGACCTCAGGGCTCTGGGACCTCGTACTCAGGGGCATCTGGACCACCGTCCAACTGCTGGTGTCCAGCGCGCTGCTGGCCACCGCGGTGTCCTTCGTCGTCGGCGTCGCGCGCACCCACCGGCTGTGGATCGTGCGCTTCCTGGCCGGCTTCTACACCGAGGTGTTCCGTGGCACCTCGGCACTGGTGATGATCTTCTGGGTGTTCTTCGTGCTGCCGGTCGCCTTCGGCTGGCAGCTGGTGCCGATGTGGGCGGGCACGCTGGCGCTCGGTCTGACGTACGGCGCGTACGGCTCGGAGATCGTGCGCGGCGCGCTGAACGCGGTCGACCCGGCGCAGCAGGAGGGCGGCGTCGCCCTCGGCTTCACCCCGGCCCAGCGGCTGCGGCTGATCCTGCTCCCGCAGGCGGTGCCGGAGATGATCCCGCCGTTCTCCAACCTGCTGATCGAGCTGCTCAAGGGCACCGCCCTGGTGTCGGTCATGGGCATGGGCGATCTGACGTTCAGCGCCAACCTGGTGCGCCTCGCCCTCCAGCAGAGCGCGGAGATCTACACGTACGTCCTGCTGATCTACTTCGCGATCGCCTTCGTGCTGACCCGGCTGATGCGCGGTCTGGAGAAGCGGCTGAAGCCCGGGACCGGCACGTCCGCCGTCGCGGAGCCGGCGGCGCGTGAACCGGAGACGGCGCAGCCGACCGGAGTGGGGGGTGGAGTCGCATGAAGTGGGACTGGAACGCCGTGCGCGACTTCATGCCGGACTTCTGGGACGGGCTGCTGGTCACCCTGCAGGTGCTGGCCCTCGGTTCGCTGCTGTCCTTCACCCTGGGCCTGGTGTGGACGCTGCTGATGCGCACGCCGAGCCGGTGGGTGCGCTGGCCGGTCGGGGTGGTCACCGAGTTCGTGCGCAACACCCCGCTGCTGGTGCAGCTGTTCTTCCTCTTCTACGTGCTGCCGGAGTGGGGCCTGACCTTCTCCGCGCTGGCCACCGGGGTCTTCGCGATCGGTCTGCACTACTCGACGTACACGATGCAGGTCTACCGGGCCGGCATCGAGGCCGTTCCGGTCGGCCAGTGGGAGGCGGCGACGGCGCTGAACCTGCCCCGGCGGCGGACCTGGACCGCGGTGATCCTGCCGCAGGCGATCCGCCGGGTGGTGCCCGCCCTCGGCAACTACGTGATCTCCATGCTCAAGGACACGCCGATGCTGATGGTGATCACCGTGCTGGAGATGCTCGGTCACGCCCGGCTCTTCTCCCAGCAGCACTTCCAGTTCACCGAGCCCCTGACCGTGATCGGGGTGGCCTTCATCCTCATCTCCTACCTGGCCTCCCTTCTCCTGCGAGCCCTGGAGCGACGCCTTGTCCGTTGAGACCCGAACCAAGTCGTCGGTCACCGACGCCCCGGCCACCGACGTGATCCGCCTGGAGGGGGTCACCAAGCGCTTCGGGGCGAACACCGTCCTCGACGACCTGAACTTCTCCGTCGCCCCCGGCAAGCACGTGACCCTGATCGGGCCGTCCGGCTCGGGCAAGACCACGATCCTGCGGCTGCTGATGACCCTCACGAAGCCGGACGAGGGCACGATCACGGTCGACGGGGAGCAGCTGTTCCCGGCGCCGGAGAAGCGGGTCCGGGAGGTGCGCAAGAAGATCGGGATGGTGTTCCAGCAGTTCAACCTGTTCCCGAACATGTCGGTGCTGCGGAACATCACCGAGGCGCCGGTGCGGGTCCTCGGCATGTCCCGGGACGAGGCCGAGGCCCGGGCGCGCGAGCTGCTGGAGCTGGTGGGGCTGGCCGACAAGTGCGACGCCCGGCCCACCCGGCTCTCCGGCGGCCAGCAGCAGCGGGTGGCGATCGCCCGGGCGCTGGCGATGCGGCCCCAGGTGCTGCTGCTGGACGAGGTGACCTCGGCGCTCGACCCGGAGCTGGTGGCGGGCGTGCTCGATCTGCTCAGGGACATCGCCCACAGCACCGACATCACGATGCTGTGCGTGACCCACGAGATGGGTTTCGCCCGGGACATCTCCGACCAGGTACTGATGTTCGACTCCGGCCGGGTGATCGAGTCGGGCTCGCCGGAGAAGATCTTCAGCGATCCGGAGCGCGACCGGACCCGGGAATTCCTCAGCGCGGTCCTCTGACTACGGGGGGTGAGGGCCAACAGTCGAGGTCCGGACGCTGGGTGATGCCTTCGGCATATGCCAGAGGGTCTGCCGCCCAGTTGGGAGGGGGACGGCGAGTGCCACAATCTCGCCAACCCCCTCTCCCCGAACGCTCTTTGCCGGTTATCGTGGTAGCGATCCACCGACCGGATCTCGCGGCCACAGACAGGCGAGCGCAGGGGGAAACCGTGGCGCTGATGCACGAGCCGACCACCCCGAACCACTCCGCCCAGGACGCCCTGCGCGTCCTGGAGACCGTGGCCCGTCACCCCGCCGGCGTCACCGACACCGAGCTGGGCCGCCGCACCCGCCTGGAACCCGAACGGCTGACCACCCTGCTGCGCATGCTGCGCCGCGAGGGCTACGTCGAGCAGATCGCGGACGGCGCCTACGTCACCGGTGCGACCCTGCGCCGCCTGACCTCGGCGCACGACCGCGAGCGTGCCCTGCGCGAGAAGCTCCAGCACACCCTGGACCGGCTGCGGGACTCCGTCGGCGCGGCCGTCTACATGAGCCGGTACGTGGACGGCGAGGTCAGGGTCACCCAGTACGCCGCCGGGCCCGGCACCCCCGCGGTCAACGAGTGGGTCGACTTCCGCTGCTCCGCGCACGCCACGGCGGTCGGCAAGAGCCTGCTGACCCAGCTCGACCACAACGGGCGCCGCGACCACCTCTCCCGGTACAAGATGGCCCGTCTGACCTCGCGCACCATCACCAGCGACAAGCTGCTGCTCTCGCGCCTCGAGTCACAGCCGCCGACCGTGCCGGTGCTGGACCTTCAGGAGTACGCGATCGGCACCGTCTGCGCGGCCGTCCCGATCACCGCGGGCTCGTCCGTCGGCTGTCTGGCGCTGTCCCTCCCGCTCGAGCACGCCTACCGCCTGCGCCGGGCCGCGGACGCGCTGAACCGGAGCGCGGCGCCGGTACTCCTCTCGCTCGCGCTCTGAGTGGTCACGAGCACCCCGGCGGACCAGGTAGTATTTTCTTCGTCGCCGGCCGCGAAAGCGGAAGGCGGGAGTCATGCGCCGCTAGCTCAGTTGGTTAGAGCAGCTGACTCTTAATCAGCGGGTCCGGGGTTCGAGTCCCTGGCGGCGCACGGTATCGAAGGGCTCCTCGCGGAAGCGGGGGGCCCTTCGGCGTCTTCCGTGTCGTCCGTGTCGTCCGTGGTCAGCAGCCGGTAGGCGTCCTCCCCCGGCGGCCGCCACCACACCGGGTCGGCGCACCGGAACCCCTCGCGGCGCAGGACCGCCCGGTGGATCTTGTTCGTCGCGGTCACCGGCATCCGCTCCAGCACCCGCACGTACCGGGGTGCCATCTTCGTCCCGAGGTCGGGCTGGGCGCGCAGGAACGCGGCGAACCCCGCCGGGTCGAAGGTCCCGGCGACGGCGGCCATCACCTGGTCCCCGGTCACCGGGTCCGGCACCCCGTACACGGCGACCGCGTCGGCCCCCTCGTACCGGGCCACGATGGTCTCGATCATCGCGGCGGCCAGGTTCTCCCCGTCGACCCGGATGCGGTCGTCGCCGCGCCCGGCGAAGTACAGGTATCCCCGGGAGTCCCGGTAGAAGAGGTCGCCGGTCCAGTACCCGTCCGCGCGCCGCCGCTCCGCCTCCGCCGCCGGGTTGCGCCAGTACCCCTCGAAGGGGCTGGGCCCCCGGTTCACCAGCTCGCCGATGGCCTCGTCGCCGTTGACCAGCCGCCCGCCGGGGCCGAAGACGGCCGCCGGGCACTCCCGCCCCGTGGCCGGGTCGAGCACCACCAGGCCGGGCCGCGCCGGTCCCACCGCGCCCGCAGGGGTGCCGGGCGCCCACTGGATCGCCGCCCCGCCCTCCGACGACCCGTAGCCCTCCACCAGCCGCACTCCGAACCGCCGCTCGAAGGCCGCGGCGTCGGCCGCCCCGGCCTCCGTGCCGAAGCCCGTGCGCAGCGGATGGTCCCGGTCGTCGGGCCGGGCGGGCGTGGCGAGCAGGTACTGGACGGCCCGCCCCACGTAGGTGAAGTACGTGGCCCGGTACCGGCGCACGTCGGTGAGGAACCCGGAGGCCGAGAACCGCCGGCGCAGCGCCACCCCGGCCCCGGCGGCCAGCGCGGGCGCCCAGTCGGCGATCACCGCGTTGCCGTGGAACATCGGCATGCAGACGTAGTGCACGTCGTCCGCGCCCACCCCGAACTGCCGCACCAGCGCCTGCCCGGCCGCCGCCAGCCTGCCCTGGGAGCAGATCGCGGCCTTGGGCGCGCCGGTGGATCCCGAGGTGAAGTACAGCAGCAGCCGGTCGGCGGGGGTGACCCCGTACGGGTCGGGGACGGCTCCCTCGCAGCCGGCGAGGAGGGTGCCGTACTCCTCGCCGTCCGTCACGAGGACCCGCACGCCCGGCAGCTCCAGGCCGGCCAGCAGCGGCAGCCGGGCCCGCTCGGTGACCAGGACCGCGCACTCGGTGTGCCGGATGTCCCGGGCCAGTTCGGCGCCCCGGCGGGTGGGGTTGACGCCGGCGACGGCGGCCCCGGCGAGGGCGGCGGCGCCCAGCCAGAGCGGGAACTCCTCGGTGTTGTCGAGCAGCACCCCCAGGTGCGGTGGGGCGCCGGACGGCAGCAGGCCGGCCAGCAGCGCGGCCCGGGCGGCCGCGCCCGCCGCCACCTGGTGGTGGGTGAGCACCCGGTCCTCGCACCACATGCCCGGCCGGTGGTCGCCCCACCGCGCCGCCACCAGCTCGGCGACCGTGCCCGTCCTGGACGTCATGACCGGGCACGGTAACTGACATGGCGTCAGAAGTGGAGGGTCACGGCATCAGACCGCCGGCCTCCGCGAACATCGCGTGCGCGACGGCCATGAACCCCAGACAGAAGACGATGATCATGCCGAGGAAGGCCAGCAGGCAGCCGGACTCGGTGATGAGCCGGCCGCGGGACGGCGGGATGGCGGTGGCCAGCCGGGGCTGCTCCGGGAGGTACCGCACGGTGACGATGTCGCCCTCCAGGACGGTGGCGGGACCGCCCGCCTCCTCGAACCGGACCTGGGCACCCTCGCGGGTGGTGTACTCGTAGACACGGTGCACGCTCGTGTGCACGGACGTGTCCCCGCCGCCCCCGCTGGTCGTGGTGTACATGCGCAGGCAGCGCGCCTCGGCCGTCAGCCCGTGCTCCCACGTCCGGCTGATCCGCCGGGCGCGGTGGACCAGCCGGAACGCGAAGTAGCCGACACCCGCGATCATGAGGGTGGGCACGAGGTAGAAGAGCATTTCGAACATGAGGTTCCCCCGAGGTCGGTACGCCGCTCCGGAAGACCGGCGTGGCCCGGAATGTATCCGGCCGGGCGCACGGGCGCCCTCAAGGGAACCTCAGTTTCCGAGCTGTGACGCGCCGCGGACGGCTCAGAAGGTGACGTCCGAGCAGGCGTAGAACGCGTTGCCCGTGTCGGCGATCGTCCACACCGCGACGATGACGTGGTGACCGCTGAGGCCGGACGGCAGGGTGCCGCTGTGGCTGAGGGTGGCCGGCGGGCGCTGCCCGTTGTACGGCACCGTCAGGAACGGGGTGAGGTTGAGGTCCGAGCGGGACAGTGCGTGGTTCTGGTTCCAGCCCGGCTTGGTGACGTAGTACTTGAAGTCCGTCGTGGCGTGCATGGCCGTGAACTGCCAGCGGAAGGTGTACGACTGGCCGCCGGTCACCCGGGTGGTGGGCCAGGCGGCGCCGGACGGTGTCATCGGTGAGCTGAGCTGGGCGAACCGGCTGACACCGCCGTTGCAGATCTGGCCGTCGGCGGGACCGGCGGCCGGGAAGCCCTTGGGGCCCTCGACGCTCTGCGGCTCCCACTGGATGTCGCCGCAGTTCGCCACGGTGCCGTTCTGGCAGAGCTTCTGTCTGCTGATGGGGAGGTCGGTGTAGCCGTGCCCGCTGGCGCCGCCGGAGGAGAGCACGAAGGCTCCGGCGGTCGCCACGCCCAGCACGGCCGCGGACAACTTGGTCTTGGTGCGCATGCTGCCGCTCCTGGAGAACGTGGGGGATGTTCACTGGCTGAGCTGTGCAGTGCGGTGCGGTGCCCCGCCGCGCGCGAGGCGGGGCACTAGGTCTAGACCAAGTCCCAATGTATGGGCGTTGGTTGAGCGTGTCCACAACCACCACAGCCCGATCCCGGGCGCCCCTCAGGTCGGCTCCCTGCGACCCGAGCAGAACGCCACCGTCAGGTCCCGCACCAGCACCTTGCGCTCGTAGTCGTCCAGTTCGACGAGCCCGCGCATGGTCAGCCGGGTCACCGTGTCCTCCACCGAGTCCACGACCGAGTTGAGCATGCCGGACCGCTCCCGGGCGTCCAGCGCGGCGATCTGCCGCCGGTGCATCGAGGCGGCCACCTCCGGCGCGTACTCCACCCGCAGCGGCCGTACCGAGAACACCTCCAGGCCGACCGGCCCCGCCTCCGCCGCCACCAGCCGGGTCAGCGCCTCACCGGCAGCCGCCACCCCGCCCCGCGGGCCGCCCGGCGGATCCACCGCCACCCGGGCCAGCGCGGCCTCGACGCACTCCCGCAGATACGTCTCGTGGTCGTCGATGCCGAGCACGGCACGCGCGGTGTCCCGCACCCGCCACACGACCAGCACGACCACCCGCAGCGCCACCCCGTTGCCGTCCGTCGCCGGCATCGCCTCGCTGCGCCAGTGCCGCAGCCGCACGTCGACCCGGCGGCGGGCCACCAGCGGGTTCACCCACAGCAGGCCGGTGCGCCGGACCGTCCCCCGGTAGCGGCCGAACAGCCCGAGCAGCCGGGCCTGCCCGGTCCGGCCCCGGGCGAGTCCACCGAAACCGAGCGCACCGAGCGCCCCCGCTCCCGCGTACGCCGCCCACTGCGCCGGGCCGAGCCCCGCGCCGCCGTACCCCGGCAGGCGCAGCGCGTCCGCCGCGAAGGGCGGCAGCACCCCCGCCCACCACGAGGTGGCCAGACATCCGGCGACGCCGCCCACCCCCGCCAGCACCCCGGCGAGACCGGGCAGCACCCGCGCCGGACGCTCCACCAGGTCGGGATCGACACAGGGGGCCGGCCTGCCGGGGACCGGGGCCGGGCGCCCGAGGCGCGGCTGCTCACCGGTGCCCCGTCTGCGGGCCACCACGGCGGGTTTCAGCGGCACCGACACCGGCTCGGGGTCGTCGCGGAACAGCAGGTGGACGGGGATCTCGGTGGTCGCCTCGTTGTGGATCAGCCGGGCCGGACGGATGGCCGTGCCACCCGGGCCGGCCGCACCCTCCGGTTGTTCCTCGAACTCGGCCTTGTGTGACGTGGTCGTACTCATGCGTGCTCCAGCCTCCGCGCCAGACGCGTCATGACGGTCGAAGAGAAAAGAAGAGAGACGAGAAGAGATAGGTGAAGAGGGGGGAAGGGAGGGGGGAAGGGAGAGGAGAGAGGGGCGACGGGAGAGGGGCGGGACGAGGCGCGGCTAGGCGAACAGCCGGCGCCAGGTCTCCGGGCCCGGGTAGCCGTCCGCCGCCCCGCCGCGCCAGCCCAGGCCGCGCTGGAACGCCTCGACCGCCCGCCGGTCGGCGTCGCCCCAGCGCGGCCCCGGCCCCGTGGCGTAGAACCTGCCGAACCCTTTCTTCACGAGCTGCTGCCCCAGCCGGGTGACGTAGTCGTTCTCCGCGCCCGGACGGAAGTACGTCCGGCCGGGGAAGCCGGGCACGCCGTGCGAGGCGGGCGAGCCGGGTGTGGTGGTGCCGCCCGGGATGCTCCTGCCCCGGCCGGTGACGAGCAGGTTCCAGGTGCCGGGACCGGGCCGCCCGTCGGCGTCCGCGCCCGTCCAGCCCTGGGCCCGCTGGAAGGCCTGGGTGGCCCGGCGGTCCGCCTCGCCCCAGACCGGGCCGGGGCCGCTGGTGTAGAAGGAGCCGGCGCCCCGGGCCACCAGCATCCGGCCCAGCTCCGTGACGTGCTTGTTGTTCGCGCCGGGGCCGAAGTAGGCGGCGCCCGGGAACGGCGTGGCCGACTTGCCGCCCGTGGCCTGCCCGCCGGCGCTCCCGGTGGTCAGGCCCTTGTACCGGTAGGGCACGTACTTGCTGCCGTTGCTCCAGTACGGGTACGGGGTGGGCTGACTGCGGGCGTGCGGGGGCGTCTGCTCGTAGACCGTGTACTCGGTGTGCTTGCCGTTCGTCCAGCCGCCGAAGATCACGACGTGGGAGCCGGCCTCGGGGTTGTCCGGGTTGTGGAAGAGCAGGATGTCGCCGGGCTGCAGCTCGTCCTTGGTGATCTTCACACCGAACTCGGCGAGGCTGCCGGTCCACTCGTTGGAGGTCAGCCCCCAGGCCATGGACACGTAGCCGGAGCAGTCCTGCCGGTAGCCGTCGGACCAGTACGCGCTCATGCTGTACGGCACCTTGGCGGTCACCCAGACCTTGGCCCGCTTGATGATCTCGTTCCGGGTGGTGGCGGGCGTCGGGGAGGCCGCGGGCCGGGCGGGCTTGCCGGCCGGGCCGTGCAGCGGGGACCGGGCGCCCTGCGGGGTCTGCGGCGTGACGTCGGACGCGCCGGCGGTACCGGGTACGGGCGGGGTGGGGGCGCCGATGCCGAGGGCGGCGGCCTGCGGGATCGCGCCGAGGGCGGCGGTCGCGGCGGCGGCCACCGTCACGACCCCCCGGGTCGCCGGGCGGCCGCCGAAACGGCCGGACGGCGGACGAGCGCTCGTCCGCCGTCCGTGGACGCAGCCGGGACAGTCGCAGCCGTTCCCGGGGTCGACTTCCTCGAACAGCGGAGCGGTCATGCGATCTGCCTCACATACGGGATGGATGTGTCCGCGAGTGTGCACGTTGATCAGTTTCACAACCGGCGTCCTGGCGCGCATGTTGACGGTCCGAATGATGTACCGCGCCTGCTCCGGATCGGGGACCCCGGCAGGCGTGGTCCGGAGCACCCGCGAAGGTCATGTAGAGTTTTCCCGTCAGCAGGCGCCGCTAGCTCAGTTGGTTAGAGCAGCTGACTCTTAATCAGCGGGTCCGGGGTTCGAGTCCCTGGCGGCGCACGATGACGATGGCGAGCCACGTCCGCGGAACACGCGGTCCTGGCTCGCCATCTCTGTTTCCGCCGCCGCGCCGCCCCCATTGCCTGTTTGGCCGGATACCCTCTGGCCATGGCAGCCCGGGACCTTCAAGAGCGGATCAAGAAGCTCATCGTCGACCGACGGCTGCCCTCGGGCGCCCCGCTGCCGACCGAGCCGGAGCTGATGGACTTCCTCGGGGCGAGCCGGAACTCGGTGCGGGAGGCCCTGAAGGCGCTGCAGGCGATGGGCATCGTGGAGATCAGGCACGGCTTCGGGACCTACGTCGGCTCGATGTCGTTCGCACCCATGATCGAGGGGCTCGCGTTCCGCACGGTCGCCGGGCACTACCGCGGCGAGGACTCCCTGCTCCAGTTGCTGGAGCTGCGCGAGGCGGTCGAGACGGGACTGGTCTCGCGGCTGGCCGGGCGGCTGCCCGAGGCGGACCTCGTCGAGCTGGACGCCCTCGTGGGCCGTATGGAGCGGGAGGCCGCCGAGGGGCGCGGCCTCGCCGAGACCGACCGCGCGTTTCACGCCACCCTCTACCGGGGGCTGGACAACGTGCTGCTGAGCGAGGTGCTGGAGGCGTTCTGGGACGCCTTCCACCGCGTCCGGCGGGACCTGGTGGAGGTGCCGCAGGACCCGCGGGTCACCTGCCGCCAGCACCGCGAGATCCTGGACGCCGTCCGGTCCGGCGACTCGGTGCGGGCGGAGGAGGCCATAAGGGACCACTTCGGCAACATCCGTGCCCGCCTCACCCCCACCGGCGCGGTGACGGCCGACGGGACCTCCGAACGCGCGGACGGTCCGGCGAACAGCCGGTCACGGCACACCGGCACGGCCGGTCACGAGGTCGCGCGGGGGCTCACGGACCCGTGCCGGTGAGGTACGCCGAGACCACCACGTTGGCCGTGTAGCTGCGGCTCGCCCGGTCGAAGGTGCCGCCGCAGGTGATCAGGCGGAGTTCGGCGCGGCCCGGCCGGCGGGGGCCGTAGGCCACCCGCGCGTCGAAGTCGTCGCGGGGCAGCACCCGTACGTCGTCGATGGTGAAGTGGGCGACCTTGCCGTCCGCGCGGACCACCCGGACCGTCTCGCCCGGCTTCAGCGTGCTGAGCTTGTAGAAGACGGCGGGCCGGGTCTCGGTGTCGACGTGGCCCACCATCAGCGCGGCCCCCGCCGCGCCGGGCGCGGTCCCGGAGCCGTACCAGCCGACCACTCCCGGCTGGTCGAACGGCGGCGGGTCGACGGCGCCCTCCCGGTCCAGGCCGCGGGCCACGACCGGTGCCTGCACGGCCAGTTCGGGGATGTCCACGCGCAGCGGCGCGGCGGCCCCGAGGGGCCGGGCCGCGGGCGGCAGCGGAAGCGTCCCCGCGGCGCGGTCGAGTCCGGCCACGTCGCCCGTGGTGGGTCCGGACGGGCTCGCGGGCACGGCGGTCACGCCGCGTCCCCACAGCCACAGCCCGAACAGCAGCACCGCCCAGGCCAGGCCGGTGACCAGGCGCCCGGTGCCGGAGCCGCGCCCGTGTTCGTCGGACATGTCCGCGGCGCTCAGCCGGTGCCGTGGCTCCGGCGGGCCCTGCGCAGCCCGACGGCGGCCGCGGCGACCCCGGCGAGGGCCAGGCCGGTCACTCCCTGGGCGGTGTCGGGTCCGGACGCGTCGGTGGCCACGGTCGCGAAGTGCGCGGTGCCGCCGCCGCCCGCGTGCACCGGTGCCACGGGCGAGGCGGCCGGGTCCGGGGCGGTGCCCTGCCCGTCCGCCCGCCCGGCGCCTTTGTCCACGACGGTGATGGTGCCGGTCATCACCACGTCGGCGCAGCTGATCCGCACGTCGTAGGCGCCGGGTTCGAGCGCGGTGCGGATGCGGGTCTGGCCCGCCATCGCGCTCTGACCGCCCTGGCCGCCGGTCAGCCGCGCGTCGGAGACGAAGGCGGGCGAGGCGGCCGTGGCCTGTGCCCCGGTGCAGCCGCGCACCTGTAGCGCCACGTCGTCGCCCGGGGCCGGGGAGGACGGGGTCACGGTGACTCCGCGGTCGTTGTCGGCCGCGTACGCCGCCGGCGTGAGCGCGGCGACGGCCAGGAGTCCGGTACAGAGAGTGAGACGTGCTGAGCCCATCGTGAAACCTCCAGATAAAGGGAGGCTCCCCCGGACCGCGCGCCTCCGCATCCTCGGAAGGCGCGCGATTGCTCCGAACGGGTGGGGCGGGGTGTGGAAACCGCAGGTCAGACGAGGTCGACCAGATCGGCGATGGAGTCGACGACCTCGGACGGGCGGAACGGGTAGCGGTCGACGTCGACCGGCTGGGTGACCCCGCTGAGCACCAGGAAGGTGCGCATCCCGGCCTCCAGGCCGGCGAGGACGTCGGTGTCCATGCGGTCGCCGATCATCGCGGAGGTCTCGGAGTGGGCGCCGATCGCGTTCAGCCCCGCCCGCATCATCAGCGGGTTCGGCTTGCCGACGAAGTACGGCTTCTTGCCGGTGGCGGCGGTGATCAGGGCGGCGACGGAGCCGGTGGCGGGCAGGTCGCCCTCGGTGGACGGGCCGACGTTGTCGGGGTTGGTGGCGATGAACCGGGCGCCGTCGTTGATCAGGCGGACGGCCTTGGTCAGGGCCTCGAAGGAGTACGTGCGGGTCTCGCCGAGGATCACGAAGTCGGGCTCGTGGTCGGTGAGGATGTAGCCGATGTCGTGCAGCGCGGTGGTCAGGCCCGCCTCGCCGATCACGTAGGCGCTGCCGCCGGGTCGCTGGTCGTCCAGGAACTGGGCGGTGGCCAGGGCGGAGGTCCAGATGTTGTCGACCGGCACGTCCAGGCCCATGCGGCGCAGCCGGGCGTGCAGGTCGCGCGCGGTGTAGATGGAGTTGTTGGTGAGCACCAGGAAGGGCCGCCCGGAGTCGCGCAGCTTCTTCAGGAAGGCGTCGGCGCCGGGGATCGGGACGCCCTCGTGGATCAGGACACCGTCCATGTCGGTCAGCCACGACTCGATGGGCTTGCGGTCTGCCATGTGCTTGCGTCTCCTGGCGTACGTACGGGCGGGGGTCGCCGGAACCACGGCGTACCGACGCCCCCAGCCTAATCAGCCCCGTGCGATTCGGACCCCGCCGATCACCGGCTACCGCGCACGGCGCGACACGGCCGACGGCTCATGTCCCGGTCGCCGAGGAGCACCTGCCCGGAGACGGGCCGTACGAACCCGGTGACCGCCCGCGGCGCGGTGGTCTTGCCGGAGCCGGACGGCCCGAGCCGCGCCATGGCCTCGCCCGGCCCGACGGTCGGGTCGAGCGCGTCCGGGACGACGTTCCCGTCGTGGGCGACGGCGACGGAGTCGAAGCGGATGCCCGTCTCACCCATCCCCGGCGAGCGGCGCGGGCCGGGCCGCGAGCAGGGCGGGCAGGTCGGCGACGGAGTCCAGGACGTGGGTGGCGCCGGCGGCGCGGAACGCGTCGTCCCCGTGCGCCCCGGTGCGCACGCCCGCGACCAGCCCGGCGCCCGCCCGGACGCCGCTGAGCACGTCGTACGAGGTGTCGCCGACGACGGCGACCTGCCGTACGTCGGCCGCGGCCTTCGTCCGGACGAACGCCTCCAGGACCATGTCCGGGTAGGGCCGCCCGCGCCCGCCGGCGTCGGCCGGGCACAGGGTGAGCGGTACGAGGCCGCGCCAGCCCAGGGCGTCCAGGAGGGCGTCCTGGGTGACCCGGGCGAAGCCGGTGGTCAGGACGACGGTGCGGCCGCTGCCGGCCAGCTCCTCGATGGCCTCGCGGGCCCCGGGGACGGGGGCGGTCAGGCCCTCCTCGACGAGTTCGCCGTACGCCTTCTCGAAGGTGGCGTTGGCCCGCCGGGCGCGGTCCTCGTCGCCGAACAGGTGCCGGAAGACGGAGATCTTCGACTCGCCCATGGTGGCGCGGACGTAGGAGAGGTGCCCGGCGTGCTCGGCCGAGCCGGGCTCGACGCCGAGTTCGGCGGCGGCCGCGGCGAAGGCGCGCTCGACGAGGCCGCCGTCGGCGACGGTGGTGCCGGCCATGTCGAGGACGACGAGGCGGATGTCGCGGGTGTCCGTGGTCAACTTCCTCACCAGCCCAGTTCGTTCGCGGTGGTCTCGGCTATCGCGGGCGAGCACGTCATGCCGCGCCCGCCGGGCCCGGTGACCAGCCACACCCCCTCGCGCACCTGCTGCCGGTGCACGACCCGGCCGGGTTCGGCGCACTGCGCGTACACCCCGGCCCAGCGGCGCCGGACCCGCGGCAGGGGCCGGCCGAGCAGGGACTCGACGACGCCGGTGAGGTGCTCGTAGGGCTCCTCGACGGTGTCGAAGGCGAAGGGGTGCTCGTACTCGTGGGTGTCGCCGATGGTCAGGCCGCCGTCGGCGCGCTGCACCATGAGCAGTTGCATGCGGTGGGCGGCGGCGGTCTCGGCCTGCGGCTGCCGGACGTTCAGCTCGTCGAGCGCCGCGGAGGCGTAGGCCGGGTAGTAGCGGAAGCTGTCGGCGTCCGCGACCGAGGTGGTCAGGGCTTCGCCGAGCGGGTCGGTCTGCATCATCTGCAGGCGGACGCGGCGCACGGGCAGGTCGGGGCCGGCCAGCTCGCGGACCAGGCCGCCGAGCCAGGCGCCGGTGCACAGGACGACCGCGTCGGCGTGGTGCACCTCCCCGTGGTCGTCGCGGACCGTCGCGGCACCGGTGACCTCCCGCACCTCGCGGCCCGGCAGGAACGTGTAGCCCGGGTGCCTCAGCAGCTCCTCGCGCAGGGCGAGCTGGGCGGTGCGCGGCTCGACCGCCGCGTCCCGCTCGCAGTGCAGGGCGGCGGTGAACTCGCCGCGCAGGGCGGGGTTGAGCGCGCGGGCCTCGCCCGGGGTGAGCAGCCCGTACCCGCGTGCGGCGGCGTCCGGGCGGGCCACGGCGGCCTCGGCGACGGCGAGTTCGAGGGGGCCGCGGACGGGGGTCAGGGAGCCGATGGCCCGGAAGCCCAGCGCCGGGACGCGCGCGCCGATCTCCTCCCACAGCTCCCGTGCCCGCAGGGCCGCTTCCAGTTCTTCTCCACCGGCGCGGCCGCTGACCCAGATCTGCCCGAAGTTGCGCAGCGAGGCGCCGCGCGCCTCGGTCTCGCGCTCGATCTGGACGACCTGGTGGCCCCGCTCCAGTGCTTGCCAGGCGTGCATGGTGCCCACCACGCCGGCTCCGACGACCGTCACTCTCACGGCGGCAACGCTCCTCTCGATCAGAAGACCGGAGACATCCGGCTCACCACGAGAGCGTGACCCACCCGTCACGTTTGGGCTAGACCCGTTATCTTCTCGTTATGCAACCGGAGGCGGGAGTGCGGGTGAGGATGCCGAGGGCCGGGGGTGCGGTGCGGTGCTCTCAGCCCCTGAGGTGGGCCGTGAAGGAGAACCGGTCGCCCCGGTAGAGGGAGCGGACCCGCTCCAGCGGCCGCCCTGCGGTGTCCCGGGAGACCCGGTGGATCAGCAGCATGGGCAGGGCCGGCGGGGTGCCGATGAGCAGGGCCTCCCGGGGCGTGGCGAGCACGGTCTCGACGCGCTCGTCGGCGTCCCCGAAGGCGATGCCCTGGTCCCGCAGGTAGGCGTAGAAGGAGGAGTCGGGGTCGAAGTCGGCGTCCAGGCGCGGCACCCGGGCGACGGCGACGTACGTGCTCTCCAGGCCGACCCGCTCGTCGTCGGCGAGCAGCACGCGCTCCAGGTGCCAGACGGGCTCGCCCCGGGTGAGCCCGGTCTCGGCGGCGAGGGGCTCCGGGCACGGGAAGCGGTCGAGGGTGACGAGCGTACGACCGGGGGTACGGCCCTGCCGGCGCACTCCTTCGGTGTAGCTGGCCAGGGAGAGCGGCTGGGCCAGCTTGGGCCCGGCGACGACGGTCCCCCGCCCCTGCCGCCTGAGCCGCCCCTCCAGCACCAGCTCCCGCACGGCCTGCCGCACGGTCTCCCGCGCCACGTCGTACCGCTCGGCGAGGTCCCGCTCGGTGGGGATGACCCCGCCTTCCCCCAGCTCCTCCAGCAGCCCGGCGATGCGCGCCTTGACCGCGTAGTACTTCGGAACACGCCCGTGCTCCGGAATGCCGGAGCGGACGGGGGCGCCGGGGGCCTGGTCGTTCGGGTAGTCCACGGGGGGATCGTCGCAGACCGGGGAGGGCGGGTGGAGGGCGGCCCGCGGTCGGGGACGGGCGCGGGCGTGGGGGGCGGCGCGGGGGCCTGGAGGGCACACGTGGGGGCGGCGTGGGGGCGTGGATGGCACACGTGACCGCGGCCCGGCGGGCGCCTCGCACGGCGCCCTCCCCCCGGCCCCCAGCCCCCAACCCCCGGCTCCCGGCTCCCGGCCGCAGCCCGCGCCTCAGCGACGGCGGCGGGCCAGCAGGAAGGCTCCTCCGCCGACGGCCAGCAGTACGGTGGTGGCCGCCAGCACCCCGCGGGCGAGACCCGGTCCGGTGCGGGCCAGTTCGCGGGCCCGCTCCCCGGCCTCCTCGGCCTCCTCGGCGACCGGCAGGGACGTGCCGTCCGGGTCGGCGGCGCCCGGGGTGGCCGACGGGGCTCCGGTCGGGCTTGCGCTCGTACCGCCCGGGGTCTCGGCGCCGCCCGGGGTCTCGGTGCCGCCCGGGTCCTCCGTCCCCCTCGGCTCCCGCGTGCCGTCCGGCGTCCCCGTGCCCTCCGGGTTCCCCGGCTCCCGTGTCGCGTCGGGGTCCTGCTCCTCCGTACCGCCGCCGTCCCGCCCGACTCCGAAGCGGTAGGCGTTGGACTCCCCCACCCAGTCTCCGTCGTCGCCCCGGCGCTGGACGACGGCGGCGTTGGCGGTGACCTCGTCGGCCCCGGCGTCGGAGGCGAGGGCGAGCCGGACCTTGACGCTGACCGTCTTGCCGGGCGCCACGGTGAACCCGTCGAACCCCTCGCCGTCGAGCACACCGACCAGTTCCTGCTCGTCGGTGTCCTCGAAGGTGACGGGCAGGGCGCGGGCGCCGTCGTAGAAGTCCAGCTCGGCCTGGGACGGCTTCAGGGCGCGCTTGTCGTCGGTGAGGACGACGACCGGGTGGATGTTGGCGCAGGCCCGGCCGGTCGTGTTGGTCAGGTCGATGTACCAGGTGCCGTAGCCACCGCCCGCCTCGTAGGACGTGGGCCCGCCGTGGACGCGGGTGGTCAGCGGGAACGCACGGTCGCCGGGCGCCGCGCAGGAGGGGGTCGAGTCCGCGTACGCGGCCTGCGACGACACCGGGACGAGAAGGGCGGCTGCGGCAAGGCAGAGGGACAGGGACGAGCACAGTCGCATAAACACATGACCATCCCGGCTGAGGGCGGGCTAGCGCGGCCGCCACTCCGTGCACGCGGACAAGCCCGCCCGATCGGCCGATCACCTCCGCCTGGGCGGCGGCGCGCCGGGGCGCCCGCCGTCGGCCACCCGCCGCTCTCCGCCCGCCTACGGCCGTCGGCTCAGGATCCGCAGAGCCGCCGGGCGTGCGCGGCCCACATGTCGCGCTCGGCTTCGGCGACCGCGAGCGCCTGCCGCTGGGAGACGTCCGGGTGCCCGCCGCCCGCGATGATCCGCAGCAACTGGTGCCGCATGAGGTCGTACTCCCGCTCCGCCCGCCCGGCGGCGGCCAACGCCCTGCCGCAGGCGTCCCGGACAGGAGCGGACACGGCGCCCGTGCCTGCCGGTGAGAGGGAGAGTGAGAGGGGTACGACCCTTGCACTGGAGGAAGATGGCGGCGCCGCCCGGGGCACCGGAGCAGGCGCGGCGTGAGCCGTCGGGGCGAGCACGACCAGGACCGCGGTCGCCGCCGCGGCGACGGCCGGACGCAGGTATCTCATGGGAACCTCCGGATCACCGATACGGCGGATGACCGGAACGGGGCAGGGCGGGGACGGGGGCGCGGGCGGGACCGGCCGGTTCAGGACGTGAGCAGGACCCGCCGGCCGCCGTCGTTCACGTCCAGGCACTCCTGGTACGGATCGGGATCGCCGCGCCGTTCCCGGCAGGCCCAGGTCGCCCCGTCCGTGTGGACGTCGACGGGCGCTCCGCCCGCGCGCTGCCACACCCGGGTGTAGGCGGCCGCCACCCCGAGCGCCGCGCCACAGGACACGTCCGTTCCTGCCGACACGCCGAGCCCGGTGGTCCGGTCCACGCCGCAGAACCGCACGGCACGCGCGGCCTCCTGCGGAGCGGTCCCGTCCGCAGCGGCCGCCGCGGGCACGGCCCACGACAGGCCCAGCACGACGGCACCCACCAGTCCCGCAGCGGCGTTCACCTTGTTCGAGCGCACTCCGCGACCTCCTCGGAGACGGTCACGAGCGCCGGCCCCACTCCAGCCCCGGCGCCCTCACTGGATGACTTCCTCACCGGACGCCGGTCGAACCGTAACAAAGGGGGCACAAAGCACAACAGAGCGCACACCACGACAGCGCGCACGCCCCCGGGCACCCACCTCGGCCGAAAGCTCCGCGAGCAGAACCGACCGCCCCCGGCCGGAGCCTCACGCGTCCGACCGCCCGAACAGGGGAGCGAGCAGCAGTTGCGCCGCACCCTCCGCCACGAGCCGTTCCCCGCCGGGAGCCACCCGTACCGGCACCGTCCCGCCCGGCACCCCCTCACGACGGGCCCGTGCGTCGAGCACGTCCGCGACACCACGGACGTAGGCGTCCGGCGCCGCCGCCACGGTGCGCCCGCCGAGCAGCACGAGGTCGATGTCCAGCAGCCCCACCAGGTTCCCGGCGCCGACCCCCAGCACCCGCGCCGCCTCGCCGACCTCGCCGCGGCCCACGGCCGACAGGCACAGCACCTCCACGCACCCCCGGTTCCCGCACCCGCACGCGGGCCCGTCGAGCTGGAGCACCTGGTGCCCGAACTCCCCGGCCCCGGTCCGCGCGCCCCGGTGCACGTGGCCGCCGATGACCAGGCCGGCTCCGAGCCCCGTACCGAGGTGCAGGTACGCGAAGGAGCCGCCCTCGCCGGCGACCGAAAGGCCCAGCGCGGCCGCGTTGGTGTCCTTGTCCACCACGACCGGCACCCCCAGCCGCCCGGTCAGCGCGTCCCGCAGGGCGAACCCCTCCCACTCGGGGAACCCGGTGACGCGGTGCAGCACTCCGCGCGTGTGGTCGAGCGGCCCGGGCAGCGCGACGCCGACGCCGAGCAGCGAGCCCGCGGTGGCGAGCCCGTCGCCCCCCAGGACCTCGGCCACCAGCTCCTCCACCGCGCCGGCCAGGACGCCCAGCACGGCCTCGGCGCCCGCCCCGAGGTCCAGCGGGCCGCGCCGCTGCCCGACCACGGTCCCGTCGAGGTCCACCAGCACGGCCCGCAGCTCGTCCCGGTCCAGGTGCACCCCGACCGCGTGCCCGGCCTCCGGGACCAGGCGCAGCACGGTGCGCGGCTTGCCCCCGGTGGACGCCCGCCGCCCGGCCTCGGCGGCGAACCCCTCGTCCCGCAGCCGTGCGGTGATCTTGCTGACCGCCTGCGGGGTCAGCCCGGTCCGCTCGGCCAGCTCGAGGCGGCTGATGCCCGGGGCACCGGCCGTCCGCAGCAGGTCCAGTACCAGCGCGGCGTTGTGACTGCGCACCGCGACCAGGTTCGCCCCGACCGGCCCACCGCTTCTCGTCCTGTTCACGCCACCCATTCTCCCCTCCGCTTGCACTTTGGCAACAGCGTTGCGAAAGTAGGGCGCATGACTGGTACCCCCCTCCGCGTCGGCCTGATCGGTTACGGACTGGCCGGCTCCGTCTTCCACGCCCCGCTGATCGCCGCCACCGAGGGCCTCGCCCTGGACACCGTGGTGACCTCGAACCCCGAGCGGCAGGAGCAGGCTCGCGCCGAGTTCCCGGACGTGCGCGTCGCCGGCACCCCCGAGGAGCTGTTCGACCGCGCCGACGCGCTGGACCTGATCGTCATCGCCTCCCCGAACAAGACGCACGTCCCGCTCGCCACCACCGCCCTGAAGGCGGGCCTGCCGGTGGTCGTGGACAAGCCGGTGGCGGGCACGGCGGCGGAGGCGCGCGAGCTGGCCGCCCTCGCCGAGGAGCGCGGCCTGCTCCTGTCGGTCTTCCAGAACCGCCGCTGGGACAACGACTTCCTGACCCTGCGCAAGCTGGTCGAGGACGGCGCGCTGGGCGAGGTGTGGCGCTTCGAGTCCCGCTTCGAGCGCTGGCGCCCGCAGCCCAAGGGCGGCTGGCGCGAGTCCGGCGACCCGGCGGAGATCGGCGGTCTGCTCTACGACCTCGGCAGCCACGTCGTCGACCAGGCCCTGGTGCTGTTCGGCCCGGTCACCGAGGTGTACGCCGAGGCGGTCGTGCGCCGGGCCGGCGCCGAGACCGACGACGACACCTTCATCGCCCTCACCCACGCGAGCGGCGTCCGCTCCCACCTGTACGTCTCCTCCACCACCGCCCAGCTCGGCCCCCGCTTCCGGGTGCTGGGCTCCCGTGCGGGCTATGTGAAGCACGGCCTCGACCCGCAGGAGGCGGCGCTGCGCGAAGGACTGCGGCCGGGCCCGGCCTGGGGCGCGGAGCCCGAGGCGCTGTGGGGCCGGATCGGTGCCGGGCAGTCCCCGCTGACCGGCGGCGGCGACCCCGTGCCGACGCTCCGCGGCGACTACCCCGCGTACTACGCGGCCGTGGCCGCCGCCCTGGCCGGCGACGGCCCCAACCCGGTGACCGCCCTGGAGGCGGCCTCGGCCCTCGACGTGCTGGAGGCGGCCCGCCGGTCCGCCCACGAGAAGGTGACGGTGACCCTCTGATGCACCACCCGCAGATCACCCCCCGGTTCGCGCCCGAGATCACCCCTAGCGTGGAGGAACTGGAGGAGCAGGAACGCCGGCTGGTCTTCGACCGGTTCACCCACGACGACGCCTGGGCCCTCGGCTCCCTCCTGGTGGAGCTGGCCCGCGAGCGCCGGGCCCCGGTGGCCGTCGACATCCACCGCGGTGGGCAGCAGCTGTTCCACGCCGCCCTGCCCGGCTCCACCCCGGACAACGACGCCTGGATCAGCCGCAAGCGCCGGGTGGTGGAGCGCTACGGCGCCTCCTCCTACCTGGTGGGCGCCCGCTTCCGCGCCAAGGGCACGACGTTCGAGGAGTCCTCCCGGCTGGACCCCGACACCTATGCGGCGCACGGCGGCTGCTTCCCGGTCCGGGTCGAGGACGCGGGCGTCATCGGCACGGTGACGGTCTCCGGCCTGCCCCAGCTCCAGGACCACCGGTTCGTCGTGGAGGCGCTGGAGCGATTCCTCGGCAAGTAGGGCCCGCGCGCGGCGTCCGAAGGATTACCGCGCGGCTCCCTCCGGTTGGCACCGGTGTGCACGACCATCACGACGGCATCACACCCACCCGGAGGGAAGGGACCCGATGAGCGAGTCGACGGACAGCGCCCGCACCGTCAAGGAGTCGATCGGCCGGTACGGCGTCTGGAACGTGGGCCTCAGGGAGGAGGACCCGGCCCGGCGCGGCGACATCGCCGAGGCCGCCGCGGAACTGGAGCAACTCGGCTACGGGACCGCCTGGCTGGGCGGCAGCAGCGCGCCCCGGCACGCCGCGCCACTGCTGGAGGCGACGTCACGGCTCGTCGTCGGTACGAGCATCCAGAGCATCTGGCAGTACGAGGCCGAGGAGAGCGCGGCCGGTTTCGCCGAGCTGGAGTCGGCCCACCCGGGCCGCTTCCTGCTCGGCCTGGGCGTGAGCCACGCCAAGCTGGCGGACCAGTACCGGCGCCCGTACTCCGCCCTGGTCGGCTACCTCGACGCGCTGGACACGGCCGGGGTCCCGGCCGGACGCCGGGTGCTCGCGGCCCTGGGCCCGAAGACCCTGGAGCTCTCCCGCGACCGGTCGGCGGGCGCCATCCCCTACCTCGTCACCCCCGAGCACACCGCGCGGGCCCGCGAGATCCTGGGCGAGACCCCGCTGCTGGCACCGGAGTTCGCGGTCGTCCTGGAGACCGACCCGGGCACCGCCCGCGCCCTGGCCCGCGAGCACCTGTCGATGTACCTGGCCCTCCCGAACTACACCAACAGCTTCCGCCGCCTCGGCTACACCGACGACGACCTGGCCGACGGCGGCAGCGACCGCCTGGTGGACGCCCTGTACGCCTGGGGCGACGAATCCCGCATCCACACCCGCCTCACCGCCTTCCACGAGGCGGGCGCGGACCATGTGGCGATCCAGGTCGTGGACGGCGGCTCGCGGGAGAGCCTGCCGCGCGAGGCGTGGCGGAGGCTGGCGCCGCTGCTGGGCTGAGAAGCGGCGGAGGCGCCGGGAACCGCTCGGCCGCGCGGCGATCGCCGCGCGGCAGACGGCAGACGGCAGACGGCAGACGGCAGACGGCAGACGGCAGACGGCAGACGGCAGACGGCAGACGGCCGTTAGCGGTCCCCGGCGCTTCGGCGGCGTTACCGGTGCTACCGGCGGCACTCCCTACGCCCCGGGCGGCACTCCCTGCGCCCCCGGCGGCGCGCTGCCGGCGCTCCATCGCGGAGCGCTAGGCGTCCTTCAGTTCCTGTCGCTGGCGGCCCAGGCCCTCGACCTCCAGTTCCACCACGTCGCCGGCCCGCAGGTACGGCTTGGGGTCGGGGTGGCCCATGGCGACCCCGGCGGGCGTGCCGGTGTTGATGACGTCGCCGGGGTAGAGGGTCATGAAGTGGCTGACGTAGCGCACCACTTCACCCACGGGGAAGATCTGCTCCGCGGTCGTCCCGTCCTGCCTCAGCTCGCCGTTGACCCACAGCCGCAGCGAGAGCCGTTGCGGGTCGGGGACCTCGTCGGCCGTCACCAGCCAGGGGCCCAGCGGGTTGAACGTCTCGCAGTTCTTCCCCTTGTCCCAGGTGCCGCCGCGCTCGATCTGGAACTCCCGCTCGGACACGTCGTGCGCCACCGCGTACCCGGCGACGTGCGCGAGCCCTTCCTCGGCCGACTCCAGGTAGCGGGCCGTACGCCCGACGACGACGGCCAGCTCCACCTCCCAGTCCGTCTTGGTGGACCCGCGCGGCACCAGCACGGTGTCGTTCGGTCCGACGACCGTGTCCGCGGCCTTGAAGAAGATCACGGGCTCGGCGGGCGGCTCGGCTCCGGTCTCCCGCGCGTGGTCGTGGTAGTTGAGCCCGATGCACACCACCTTGCCGATCCGGCCGACCGGGGGCCCGACGCGCAGCCCCGCCGCGTCCAGCGCGGGCAGCTCGCCGGCCTCGGCCGCCGCCCGTACCCGGCCCAGCGCGGCGGCGTCGGCGAGCAGCACCCCGTCGATGTCGTCCACGAGTACCGACAGGTCCCTGAGCGTTCCGTCGGCGTCGAGCAACGCGGGGCGCTCCGCCCCGGCGGGACCGACTCGCAGCAGCTTCATGGTCACAATCTCCCTCGATCGCGGACGCCCGGCCGATGGGTGCAGCCAACGGAGCGGACTTGGTCGATCCTCCAATCCGGCCGTCCACTCCGCAATACCGTGTTCACGTACTGGACTGCCCTCCCGCTCCCGGCCCGCGGCCCGGCGGTGCGCCACCGGGCGGCCCGCACCCCCACCCGTGAAGCGCGGCACGCTCCTCAGCGGTACAGGGCGGCCCGCTCCACCGCGCTCCACGTGGTGCTCGTGACGACGTACAGCGCCGCCGCGAGCGGCACCACCGCGACGGTGACGAGCGTGAAGAACGACGTGAACGGCATGAGCCGGTTGACCGCGCCGAGGCCCGGCACCCGTTCCCCGTCGGCCGTCGCGAGCGGGGACGGGTTCTTCGCCGTCATCAGCCGGGTGCGCCGGTAGTTGAAGGCGGCGACCACGGCGACGAGGGCGAACAGCGCGAGGTAGACGAGCCCGGCGGTCCCGAACACCCCGCCGTCGGCGAGGGCGTCGGCCCAGCGTCCGCCGAGCGGCGCGGTGAACAGCCGGTGGGACAGCAGCCCGCCGGCCGAGGAGCTGGAGAAGAGGTGGTAGAGGAGGAAGAAGGCGGGCATCTGGAGCAGGCTGGGCAGGCAGCCGGAGAGCGGCGAGACCCGTTCCTCGGTGTGCAGTTCGAGGACCGCCCGCTGGAGCCGCCCGGGGTCGTCGGCGTGCTTCTCGCGCAGCTCCGCGATCCTCGGCTGCAGCGCGGCCCGGGCGCGCTGCCCGCGGGCGGCGGCCCGGGAGAGCGGATGGACGAGGAGCCGTACCAGCGCGGTGAACAGGACGATCGCGGCGGCGGCCGCGGAGGCGTGGAAAAGCGGCTGGAGCAGGTCGGCGAGCTGATCGACCAGGCGCGCGAAAACGGACATGGGTGGACCCCTTCGTGACGGGTGCGTCGTGCCGGTGTGCGGGGCCCGCCGGCTCAGGGGAGACGGCAGGGCAGGGCGGCAGGACGACCCGCGCGGGGTCACGTTCGGCGGATCACGCTCCGGTGATCATGCGGATGAGCATGTCGGGAAGGCCGCGTGTCTGTACGTGCAGCTGTACCTGCACCTGGACCGGCCGGTGCCCCGCGCGCGGGTCGTCGCGGGGGCGTGTCCGGGTGCCCGGGGCCGGCGGCGCCCCGGGGCGTCGGGGTCGCGCTGCGGCAGGAAGGCCGTACGCCGGGCCCGGTCGCGTATCGCCGTACGGACCCGGGTGGGCGGGACGGTGGGCGCGGAGCGGGCGGCGAGCAGGACGCAGGCGGCGAACGCGGACCCGGCGGCGGCGGTCGCGGCGAGCGCGACGGCGGTGGAGAGACTGCCGGTGTCGAGGAGCGCGGCTTGGAGCAGGAGCAGGCTCACCAGGACCAGCAGCGAGGCGGCGGGACGCGCGACGGCGGAACGACCGCGGACCATGACCTCCCCCTCCCGTGGACCTGCGTGACTTACCTGCCTTGCGCGACCTGTTGCGCGGGATCGACGTGCAGGGGCTCCATGAGCCGCTTGGGCTTGAGCAGCGCCCTGCTGACCGGATCCGCCGGGTCGGGATCGAGTCCCGGCCCCGGCACCATGAGGACGTCCGCGGGGGGCACGAAGGTTCCACAGGCGGGACATTCGCCGTACGGACCGAGTTCGGTGCCGCACCGGGCGTGCTGGAAGGCCCGCAACTGGTTTTCCTGGAAGTGCTCGCGGCCCCACAGCCCCAGCGCCCGCAGCGCGGGCCACAGTGCGGCACCGCGCTCGGTGACGACGTACTCGTCGCGCGGCGGTGCCTCCTGGTAGCGCCGCTTCTCCAGGACCCCCTCCTCGGTCAGCGCCTTCAGCCGGGCCGAGAGGACGGCACGCGGGATGCCGAGGTGGACGAGGAAGTCGTTGTAGCGCCGGACGCCGAAGAGCGCGTCCCGGACGACGAGGAGCGTCCACCGCTCCCCGACGACCTCGAGCGCGCGGGCGATCGAGCATTCCTGCGTCGCGTAGTCCTTGCCCAGTGCCATGCCGTCCACTGTAGCCATTTTCCGCTATGGGTTCAATCAACGAACCTAGGGTGCTACGGTCGGACCATGCCCAAGTTCAGTGAAAGAACTCAGGTCAGAACTCCTCCTCGGCAGCAGGTGGCCGTGCAGGAGAGGAGGGGGAGCCGCCCCGCGCCCCCGCACCCGCGCGCCACGCTCGCCGTCACCAGCGCGGCCACCGCCGTGACCCTGATGACGTACACCGCCCCCGTGGTCACGCTCCCGGACACCGCGGCCGCGCTGCACACCTCGCCCTCCGCCCAGGCCTGGCTGCTGAACGGCACCCCGCTGGGCCTGGCCGCCCTGCTCCTGGTGGCCGGCAGCCTGGCCGACGACTACGGCCGCCGCCGCGTCTTCCTCGCCGGCACCCTCGCCCTCGGCCTCACCACGGCCCTCGGCGGCCTGACGACCTCGACCTTCCTGTTCACCCTCGCCCGTGTCGCCCAGGGCGCGGCGAGCGCCGCGATCCTCGCGAGCAGCCTGGGCCTGCTGGTCACGGCCTTCCCGAGCGCGCGCGGCCGACTGCACGCCACCGGCGTGTGGGGCGCCTTCGTCAGCGCGGGCATCGCGGCGGGCCCGCTGGTCAGCGGGGCGTTCCCGTCCTGGCGGCTGGCGTACGGCGCCCTCGGCGCGGCGGCGCTGCTGACGGCGGCCGTCGGCACCCGCGCCCTGTCCGAGTCCCGGGCCCCACGCGGCGGCCGCCCCGACATCCTCGGCGCCCTGACCTTCGGCACGGCCCTGGTCTCCCTGGTCGCCGCCCTCACCCTCGGCCGCGACGGCTGGCTGCGCGCACCGGTGGGCCTGCTGTTCGCGGCCACGGTGGTCCTGCTCGCCCTGTTCACGGTCGTGGAGCGCCGGACTTCCACCCCCATGATCGACCTCTCCCTCCTGCGCCGGCCCGGCTTCCTCGCCTCCTCGGCGGGCGGCCTGTTCACGGGCCTGACGGTGATCGGCCTCTTCAGCTACCTCCCCGCCCTGCTCCAGCGGACCGAGCGCCTGTCCGCGATGAACACCGCCTGGCTGTTCCTCCTCTGGTCGGGCCTGTCCTTCGTCGTCGCCCTGCAGGCCAAGCGGCTGGCGGGCCGGGTGGCGCCCCGCCGGCAGATGGCGGCGGGCTTCCTGCTGCACGCGGCGGGCGCGCTGACGATGCTGGGCGCGATCGGCGCGGGCTCGTGGACACGGATGCTGCCCGGCCTGGTCCTCGGCGGTGTGGGCAGCGGCCTGCTGAACGCGGCGCTGCCGCTGGTGGCGGTGGACTCGGTACCGGCCGAGCGTGCCGCGATGGGCTCCGGCGCCCAGCAGACGTTCCGCTACATCGGCTCCTGCGCCGGCGTCGCCCTCACCATCGCCCTCGTCACCTCGTCGGGCGGCGGCCCGGCCCACGGCGCGAACGTGGCGATGACGGTCTCGGCGGTACTGGCCGTGCTCGGCGCGGCGGTGGTGGGACTGCTGCGGGAGCGGGCGTGAGGACGGGTCCGGGCCTGAGGACGGGTCCGGGCCTGAGGACGGGAGCGGCTCCGCTCATCCCCGGGGCCGCATCGACCTCAGCTTCCCCCACACCGCCATCCGGTACCGCGAGGTGAACTCGGGGGTGCAGGTGGTCAGGGTGATGTAGTAGCCCGGCCGGTCGTACCCGTACCCGGGCCGGACGAGCGAGCGCGGCACGGGTCGTACGACACCCGAGTCGCGGGCGGACGTCCGCGGCAGGATCCGGTCGACGGTGTACGTGTAGACCGCCGCCCTCGTCTCCACCTCCACCGTGTCGCCCCGCCGGAGCCTCGGCAGGTACCGGAAGGGCTCGCCGTGGGTGTTGCGGTGCCCGGCGAGGGCGAAGTTGCCCGCCTGGCCCGGCTGCTGGGTGCCCGGGTAGTGGCCGACGTACCCCTTGTTCAGGACGTCCTGCTTGCTCACGCCCTCCGCGACGGGGACGCGGAGCCCCAGCCGGGGCACGAGGAGAACCGCGTACGCCTGGGAGCGGCGCGGCCTCCCGCCGACGACGGAGCCGGACGCCCCCCGCGGCCCACCGCCGCCCGCCCCGGCACCCGCCCCCGCGCCGGCGGGAGGCCGGGGACCGGCGGACGCCGACCCCGGGGACGCGCCGGGAGGGGACGCGCCTCCCGAAGGCACCCCGGTTCCGCCCCCGTTCCCCCACTCACGCTCCAGGGTGCGCACCTCCCGCGCGGCCCCCTGCCGCGCCTCCCGGTTGGTCCACCACAGTTGGTGCACGACGAGCAGCATGAGGACGGCCCCGACGGTGACCAGCAGTTCGCCGGAGCCGAGCAGCCCCCGCCGCCACCTCGCCCGCCTGCGGCGGTCCCGGTGCCGTACGACCCGCATCCGCACCCCCGCCTCCCACCGCCGGGCCTCCCGAGGAACCGCCCGCACGATAGGACGGGACACCTCAACTCGCCAGAGCGGCAGGGGATACGGGACGCGGGACCGCGGGAGCGAGCGCCGCACCACCCCCTGACACGGACTTCCTCAACGGGTTTGAGAAAGGGCTGTCACATACCTCGACAGCCCCACCCGGCACCCCCATGCTTCCTGTTGGCATGTGAGGGGGACGAGCCGGGCGCCGGCCGCGGCAGGCGGGCGTCACAGCCGCACGGAGAGGCGGAGACGAAGTCATGATCCGACGCAGAACGCTGCTCGCCGCGGCGGGCGGCGGCCTCCTGGGCAGCACCCTGGCCACGGGGACCGCCCACGCCGACGCCACGATCCCGGTCGACCCGTCGGCCGGCTACGGCACCTGGGAGGGCTGGGGCACCTCACTGGCCTGGTGGGCGAACGCCTTCGGCGCCCGGGACGACTTCGCGGACCTCTTCTTCACCACCGGTACGACGACGTACGGCGGCACCGCACTGCCCGGCCTCGGCCTGAACATCGCCCGCTACAACCTGGGCGCGTGCAGCTGGAACAGCGTGGGCGGCGAGACGATGACGGTTTCGCCGAACATCCCGTCCTTCAAGCAGATCGAGGGCTACTGGCAGGACTGGAACAACGAGGACCCCACCTCGTCGGCCTGGAAGTGGACGGCGGACGCCACCCAGCGCGCGATGCTGCGGAAGGCGACGGCGAGGGGCGCGGTGTCGGAGCTGTTCGCCAACTCCCCGATGTGGTGGATGTGCCTGAACCACAACCCGTCCGGGGCGGCCGCCGGCGGCAACAACCTCCAGTCGTGGAACCACCGCCGGCACGCCTCCCACCTCGCCGCCGTGGCCCTGTACGCCAGGCAGAACTGGGGGGTGGACTTCGCGACGGTGGAGGCCTTCAACGAGCCGTCCTCCGCGTGGTGGACGGCGACGGGCACCCAGGAGGGCTGCCACATCGACTCCTCCGTCCAGTCGGCCGTACTCCCTTATCTGCGAGCGGAGTTGGACAAGCGGGGCCTGACGGGCACGAGGATCTCGGCGTCGGACGAGACGAGCTACGACCTGGCCCGCACCACCTGGAACTCGTTCTCCGCCACCACCAAGGGCTACGTCGACCGCGTCAACGTCCACGGCTACCAGGGCTCGGGCGGCCGGCGCGACCTGCTGTACACGGACGTGGTCACCACTGCGGGCAAGGCCCTGTGGAACTCGGAGACCGGCGACGGCGACGGCACCGGCCTGGCCCTGGCGAGCAACCTCCTCTACGACTTCCGCTGGCTGCACCCGACGGCCTGGGTCTACTGGCAGGTGATGGACCCCAGCGCGGGCTGGGCGATGATCGCCTACGACGCGAGCACCCTCCAGCCGGGCGCAGTGCAGACGAAGTACTACGTCATGGCGCAGTTCAGCCGTCACATACGGCCGGGCATGACGATCCTGGACACCGGCGTGAGCTACGCGGTGGCGGCCCTGGACAGGACGTCGAAGCGCCTGGTGATCGTGGCCGCGAACACCGGCGCCACGGCCCGGACGCTCACCTTCGACCTGTCCGGGTTCACGACCGTGACGGGCGGGACGGGCGGCCTGGTCCCCCGCTGGAACACGGTGACGACGGGCGGCGCGGACCTCTACACACCCCACACGGACATCCGCCTGTCCGGCAGGACCCTGACGGTCCCGTTCGCGGCGAAGTCGGTGCAGACGCTCCAGGTGGACGGGGTGACGCCGTAGCGGACCCCGTCCAGGGGGAGGGAAGGAAGGACGAGAATCCGCCCCGGCGGGGCCCTGCCGGGGAACTGATGGTGCCCTGCCGGGGACCCCCGAGGGCGCAGACGGCCGGGGCGTCCTCCTCCTGTGTCACCGGTCGGCAGTACGGTGTCACCCATGCGCCCCGACACGCCTGCCGAGAACGTCGACCACACCGCCGAAGCGGCACGCCTGGAGCGAACCGCCGGCCTGTACCCCGAGGACGCGGAGGCCCTGCTCCTGCGCGCCGCGGCCCACCTGGAGCTCTCCGGCGACCGCCCCGCCGCGACGACGCTCTACGACCGCCTGCTGTCGTCCTCGGACGAGCTGGAGGACCCCCACCTCGTCCGCGCCCTGAAGGCCTCGAACCTGTGGGAGTACGGCCACGAAGCGGAGGCACGGGCGATCATCGACGGCGTCCGCATGTCGGCGCCGCGCGATGCGGCCCCGTGGGTGATCGTGGCGGAGTCCCTGGAGGCGCACGACGAGCTGGAGGCCGCGGAGGAGACCTTCACGGAGGGAGCCCGCCTGCTCCTGCCGGAGGGCACGGAACCGCCGCGCGCCACCCACCCGCTCCTGTACGGCCGCCACCGCGTGCGCCGCATGCGGGGCCTGCCCCACGACGACTGGGACACCCTGGCGGACACCCTCCACACCTCCCCCGTGCCGCTGGACGAACTCCACGACCCCAAGCGGGTGTGGTCCCTGGGCTCGGACAACCCGGCGGAACTGGCGGCGGAGATCTCCCGCCTCCGCGCCGAACTCGGCGCCTACCGGGAGGCGCTGTCCCGCCCGTTCCCGGTGGCCGTCCTGCACTGGCCGGCCACCGAACTGACGGAACTGCTCTCGGCCTACGACGCCCTGGCGGCGGAGTACCCCTCCCACGAGACGCACCTGGCGACCATAGAGGCGTCCCTGCGCGAACTGGCGTCCTCCGGTACCGCGAACCTGGGCATCGTCACCGGCACGGTCCCGTCCTACGAGGCGTTCGCGGCCTCGGAGGGCTCGAGCCCGTCCGACCCGACCCTCCTGCCCCAGTACGCCACGACCCTGGCGGCCCGGGGCCGCGCGGTGGCGTGGCCGCCGCAGCGCGGGGCCTCGTGCTGGTGCGGCTCGGCCCGGACGTACGGCGCCTGCCACGGAACGCAGGAGCCCGTCGCGGGCGTCTGAGAGACGAGGGTGGGCCGGGGCACCTGGGCCGGCCGACGGCCTCCGGGAGCCTGCGTACGGCGAGGAACCCGCACCCACCAGACCGAGGAGAGGGCCCGGCCATGCCCCACCCCTGGCCCGTCGTGGCCCTCTTCTTCGCCGCGTTCTGGACGCTCGTCGGCGCCCACGGCACCCGTGCCGCCCTGCGCGCCCGCCGGTCACTGGACCTACTGGGCGTGCCGGGGGTCCGGACGAGAGGCGAGGTGGCCAACTCGGCCCGCCGGGTCGGCACGTCGTACCACCCGCCCCAGATCCGGTACCAGGCCCCACCACCCGGCCACCCCACCGCACCCGCCACCCGGACCTACCGCCAGGTCCCCCTGAACCCCGGCTCCCCCAACGCCCTCTACCGCGGCACCCCGGTCGTCCTCCGCTACGACCCGGGGGACCCAAGCCGCGCGGTGGTGATCCGCACGGCGAAGTCCTACTCGCCTACGGCGAATCTGGTCTGGTGCGTGTTTTGCATGGCACTCGGCATCGGGCTGGGCGTTCTTGCGCTTCTGTAACCGGGAGCCGCTGGAAACCGGCTCACCGGACATAGGCGCGGTGGCCGCGCCCCGAAGGCCAGCCCTTCCAGCCCCGCTGTCAGTGCCTCCTGTTACAACAGAGGCACGTCGAGAGTGGTGGAGGGGGCCAGGTGACGGACTCGGGGGGACGGATGCAACCGGTCGCTGGCGTGTACGAGCAGCTGATCACCGAGGATGTGCGCAGGGAGCTCGGCCAGCTCGAGGCCCTGGGGTGGAAGGCCGTCGATGGTGAAGTGGGCACCGAGTCGACGCCTCACGTGCTTGCCCGCCACATCGGTGAGGTGGTCGCGCGCAGGCTCAACCAACTCCCGGCCGACCAGCAGGTCACCTACGCCAACCGCATCCTGGCCTCCCTGAACGCCGACGCCCTTGCGCAGAGTGATCCGGAGCCCATAAGCGCAGTCGCGGAAGGCCCCCGCCAGTTGCTCGCGCTCGCCAAGCAGGAAGCACCGGGTGCGTACGCGATCCGTCCGCTCACCCCGCTTTCCGAGACGTCACTCCTCACGAACTCCCCGGAGGACCTCAGCCTCGGCTCGGAGCTGCGAGCCGAGCTCGCCACGGCGGACCGCATCGATCTGCTCTGCGCGTTCGTGAAGTGGTACGGCATCCGGGTCCTGGAAGACGCGCTGCGCGCCGCCAAGGAGCGAGGCGTACAGATCCGGGTCATCACGACCACGTACATGGGTGCCACCGACCGCCACGCGCTCGACCGTCTCGTCCGCGACTTCGGTGCCACCGTCAAGGTGAACTACGAGATCCGATCTACCCGCCTGCACGCCAAAGCGTGGCTGTTCCGGCGCGACACGGGCTTCGACACGGCCTACGTCGGCAGCTCGAACCTCTCCAGGGCCGCACTGCTGGATGGTCTGGAGTGGAACGTCCGTCTGTCCTCGATCGCAACGCCTGCGGTGCTGGACAAGTTCGAGGCGACCTTCGAGGCGTATTGGAACGACTCGGCCTTCGAGACCTACGACCCCGACCTGCACGGTGAGCGCCTCGACGGCGCACTGGCCCAGGCAGGTGGCGGCACCTCCGCCAGCGACCTGAAGATCAACCTGTCCGGTCTGGAGGTACGTCCCTTCCCGCACCAGCGGGACATGCTGGAGCGGCTCACCGTCGAACGGGAGATCCGCGGCCGGCACCGGAACCTGCTGGTCGCGGCGACCGGAACAGGCAAGACGGTGATGGCGGCCCTGGACTACCGGAGCCTGTGCAGGACTTCGGAGAGCACACGGCCGAGGCTGCTCTTCGTGGCCCACCGCAAGGAGATCCTCAAACAGTCGCTCCGCACCTACCGGGAAGTACTGGACGACGCCTCGTTCGGCGAGCTACTGCACGCCGGCACGGAGCCCCGCGCCTGGGACCACGTGTTCGCGAGCGTCCAGTCCCTCCATGTCCCGCGGCTTGAGCAACTGGCCCACGACCACTTCGACATCATCGTCATCGACGAGTTCCACCACGCCACCGCCACCACGTACCGGCGGGTTATCGACCACTTCGCACCGCGTGAGTTGCTGGGCCTCACCGCCACACCCGAGCGGATGGACGGCCGGAACGTCCAGGACGAGTTCTTCGACGGCCGAATCGCCGCCGAAATGCGACTGTGGGAGGCGCTGGAGAACGACCTGCTCTGCCCCTTCCACTACTTCGGCATTCCTGACGGCACAGACCTGACGAACCTCGGCTGGCAGAAGGGCGCCTACACCGACCAGGACCTGGACAACCTCTACACGGGCAACCACGCCCGCGCCCGGATCGTGGTGAAGCAGATCCGGGACAAGGTCTCCCATCCCGGCGCCATGAAGGCCCTGGGCTTCTGCGTCACCAAGGCGCACGCCCACTTCATGGCGGACTTCTTCCGCCAGGCCGGTTTCCAGGCCGTCGCTCTCGACAGTGAGTCTCCCGCCGAGTTGCGCGCCAGGGCCCTGACCGAGCTGCGCGACGGGAAACTCCAGGTGATTTTCTCCGTCGACCTCTTCAACGAGGGGCTGGACATCCCCGACGTCGACACACTGCTCCTCCTCCGTCCCACCAACAGCGCCACCGTCTTCCTCCAGCAGTTGGGGCGCGGTCTGCGGCGCACCGAAACAAAGCCCGTGCTCACCGTCCTCGACTTCATCGGGCAGCACCGGGCGGAGTTCCGCTTCGAGGAGCAGTTCCGCGCCCTCACCAATCTCTCGCGGAACCGACTCGTCGAGCACATCGAGCGGGACTTTCCGCTCCTGCCGTCGGGCTGCCAGATCCTTCTGGAGGGCAAGTCCAAAGACCTCGTCCTGAACAACATCCGCACTCAGCTCAGCGCCAACGTCCGAACGCTGGCGAACGAGGTCAGGGCGTACAGCACACCACGTCTGTCCGACTACCTCCGCGAGAGCCGCCGGGAGGTCAAGGAGCTCTACAAGAGCGGCAACTCCTGGACGGCTGTCCTCCGACGCGCCGGCCTGATCCAGGAGGCTCCGGCACCGGGTGAGGCAGCACTACTCAAGCGAGCCCACGCATTCCTCCACGTGGACGATCCCGAGCGCGCCGCGGCCTATCTCCGGCTCCTCGACGACGACGCCCCACCGTACGAGGAACTGCCTGCGACCGAGCAGTCGTATGCCCGCATGTTGTTCTTCAACCTCTGGGACGACGCGGGTGGGTTCACCAGCTTCCAGGAGGGTCTTGACTCGCTGCGTCCTCAGCAAGTGTTCAGGGACGAGCTGCGTCAGGTGCTGTCTCATGTCATGGAGCAGGCGGATCACGTCCCGATTCCGCTGACAGGCCGCCTCAGCAAGGTGCCGCTGAGGGTGCACTGCGCGTACAACCGATCCGAGATCCTCGCTGCCCTTGGTGTAGCTCGCTTCAACGGACAGATGCCCCGTTCCTTTGCCCAAGGAGTGCAGTGGGTCGAGGAGCTCCGGACGGACGCTCTGCTGATCACACTGGAGAAGGACGAGAAGGACTTCTCACCCACGGTCCGCTATAAGGACTACGCCTTGAGCCCGACGCTCTTCCACTGGGAATCCCAGAACTCGACCGCGGAGGACTCACGCACCGGGTTGCGATATCGACAGCACGACGATCGCCACAGCCATGTCCTGCTCTTCGTGCGCCGCTACAAGAACACCGACATAGGCAAGTCCCAGCCGTGGATGCTCCTTGGCCCGGCCACCTTCGAGCGCCACACGGGCAGCAAGCCGATGGCGATCACCTGGCGTCTGAAGCACCAGCTGCCAGCAGACGTCTGGACCTATGCGGCGATCACGGCGAGCTGAGACACACGCCCGCTGGGAAAGTCAGTCCTCCCCATCCTGTCCCTCGTCGTGATGCCGCTTGCCGGGATGGCCGTGCGGGTTCGGGTGCGGGTGCGGTGGAGTGGCTGGTTTCTGGGGGTGGTGTCGGGCGGGGGGGTTCTCGGGCTCGGGGGTGGTCGGGGGGCGGTGCGTGGTCGAGAGGATGTGTGTCTGGGCCGGGCGGGCCGACGAGATCAGGTTGAGGTTCCTGGATATGGGCTCGGCCTGGGGGGTGGTCGGCTTGGGGGCCGGGGTGCCGGGGGTGCCGCTGGGGGTCTTGGTCTTCGGGGCGGGGCGTGGGTGGTCGGGGGTGGTCGCGGCCGCGTCCGTGTGGTTGGCGTTCGTTCCGCTGGTGCCCGGGGCGACGGCGAGGGTCGTGCCCAGAGCCACGGAGAGCGCGGCCAGGGCGCCCACCGCCAGGCGGTGGCGGCGGTGGGCGCCCGGTGCTGGCGCTTCTGTTCGGTCATGGGTGCGGAGCGGCAGGACAGGGGCCGCCCGGTGCGTTCGCTCCAGGTCGTTCGTGGCGGGGTGCGGCGCCGGTAGGGACGGGCCCCGGTCCGGGGTGAGGGCTGTCTGCAGCGGCTCGTGCGGATGGCTCTCGGGGGTCAGGGCGGCGAGGACCTGCGCGCACTCGGCCGCGTCCGGGCGGGACGCCGGGTCCTGGGACGTCATCGACCGCAGCAGGCCGGCGAAGTCCGAGGGGAGCCAGGCGGGGACTTCGGGGGCGCGCAGGAGGCGGGCGAGCGCTGCCTCCAGCGGGGTGCCCCGGTACTCCGGTGTTCCCTTCAGGCACTCCAGCAGGACCAGTCCGAGCGCGTAGACGTCGGCGGCCGGGCCGACGCGTCCGCCCTCCACCTGCTCCGGTGCCAGATAGGCGGCCGTGCCCGTCAGCACGTCGGGTGCGGTCTGGCGGGTGGCGTCCGCGAAGAGCGCGATGCCGAAGTCCGCCAGGTGGGGGTTCCCGGCCCGGTCCAGCAGGACGTTCGATGGCTTGACGTCGCGGTGGACTATGTCGGTCCTGTGGACGTAGGCCAGCGCCCCGGCCAGGGAGGCGCCGAGCGCGGCCACACGCGGCTGGGGCAGCGGTCCGCTCGTCAGGAGGCTGTGCAGGCTGGGGCCGTCGACCAGTTGCATGACCAGGTAGGTCCGGTCCTCGTGGCGGCCGGAGTCGTACACCGTGACCAGTCCGGGGTGCTGGAGGCCGGCGAGGAGGACGGCCTCCATGGCGAGGCTCTCCTCGGTCTGCGGGCCGGGGCCCGGCCGGAAGACCTTGACCGCCACGGGCCGCCTGAGGCGCATGTCGAGGCCCTCGTAGACGTCGGCCATGCCTCCCGATCCGATTCTGGCGCCCAACCGGTAACGACCGGAAAGGACATCGGCGGACCGCGAGTCCGCTCGGACCGGCGCGGGGGCCGGCGGGGCTGCTGATCGGCGGGCCTTCATCTGGTTCTCCGTTGCTGTCACCGCATACCGGACTCGGCCATGGGCCGTGCTGGGGAAGCGAGTACCCGAGGGTCTGTCAGCTATCCGGCCCGGTCGGGGTCCGGAATGATCCGGAGTGGTCCGGAGTGATCCGGAGTGGTCAGGAATGGAACCGGTGGCTCGATCGCGGCCGAGGGCCATCCCGGACGCAGGTCCAAGTCCGGTGGCGGGAACAGGGTTCGGACCGGGGAAGCAGGGGGCGGGCGCCGCAGGGCGGTGGTGCGGCGCCCCGCGTACGAGGGCTACGCCGTCGGTGCCGTCGACGGCATCGGCGGCGCCAGGTCCGCCCGGCCGAACAGGATGGCGTAACCGTGCGGGAGTTGGGCCAGCACCCGGGTCGTCAGGGGTTCGTCCAACTGGTCCGCCAGGACGCCGAGGACCGAGCTGACGTCCCAGCGGGCCGTCGCGGGGGTCGAGCCCTCGATGCGGGACGCCACCAGCTCCACGAACTCCCGGGCGGGCAGCGGGTGGACGACCGGGATCTGGGACGCGACCACCCTGCCCGCCTCCGGGGGGAGGGACTGGGCCAGGGCCACGCGTTCGTCGCCGGTCACGTGCGTGCCCAGGAAGGACAGGACGGTACGGGTCACCGCCTCGGCCTCCGCGGCCGTCGCGTACTGACCCGCCTCCCGCACCGCCCGCGTCAGTTCCAGCCAGCCGGCCTCTCCGGCCGAGTCGCGGGTGTCGGGACGCGGGGTCGGGGCGGGGATGGTGGATCTGTGCTGCGGGGCTGCCACGGTCATGGCCGGCTCCTCCTCCGGGACGCTTCGGAACTCCGCACGCCCTGTACCCCCGATCATGGCCGCCATGGGACGGGGTTCGGCCAATGTCTGGCCGCCCGGAAACTTGACAAACCCGGACTCAGGTTCGAAGACCCCGCTCACCTGCCGGTTAGCCTCGAAGCGCAACGAAGAGGACATCAGGAGCAGGAGGCACTCATGGCCAGGGTTCCCAGCGCGGTCGTCGCCGCGACCGGGCTCGTCGGTGGGTACGGCGTCGCCCGCTGGACCAAGAAGCGGCAGCTCGGCGGGGCCGTGCTGGCCGTCGCCGGTGCCGCCGCCGCGCAGCGGTGGCGGCAGCAGGCGGGCGGGAAGGCCGCCGGTGCGCTCACCGCCGCCTACGTCGCCGCGTTCGCCGGCGCCCACCCGCTGGCCAAGAAGGTCGGCGCCTGGCCCGCGGTCTTCGGTGTCGCCGGCGCCGTGGCCCTCGCCTCCTGGGCCGTCGCCGACCGGCGCCACTCCTAGCCCGGGCCTCAGCCGACCCACCCGCCGCGGCTCCCGCCCGAGGGGCGCGGGCGGGTGGGGCGGACGCGTTTCCCGGTCGACGCGGCGTTGCGGGCGCTACAGGTCGCCCGGCTTGACCTCCGTGAGGCCGTACCGCACGGCCACCGGAGCCCAGAGCCTGGCGAACCGGCCCTTCGCCTTGTTCGCCGCCTCGTTGTGGCCGCCGGCCACGTCGTAGTCCGAAGCGCTGCTCCCCGCGCAGCCCGTCACCGGGTCCTCCTCCACGGCGGCCAGGACGTCCGAGGCCCAGGAGTAGTAGTCGCGGTCGGCCGACGCGGACGCCGTCCACGCCTGCGACAAAGCTTCCACCGCGGCGTTCAGGTCGTCGTTCGCGTCCGGTTCGAGCAGCTGGAGACGGCGGACGAAGTCGTCCCGGCGATCCGCCACGGTGAGGAACTCCTTCCGCGCTTCCCGTAGGGGGGCCGGGCCGAGCGAGCAGTCGCGTACGGCTTCGACGGCTGCCCCCACCCGGCCACGCAGGGAAGCGTTCTCCTTGAGCAGGGCGTCCGCTTCCGTCACCGTGGCCGGTACGGCCGGGGACGGTGAGCCCGATGGTGACTGGCTTGTGGTGGCGTCCTCGCCGTCGGTTGCGGGCTGCCGGCTCGGCACCGCCTCCCCCGCGGAGGCAAGGGTCGATGCGGGCGAAGGCGTCGCGGCGAGTATGTGCGGCCGCGCGGCGCCGCCACCGAGGCGCAGGGCCAGCGCGGTCGCGCCACCCGCCACCAGGGCCGTCGCCAGGAGGGTCACGGCGATGGTCACTCCCCTGCCACGGCCGGGCCCCTGGGATGCCGGGGGCGGCGACACGGGCTGTTGTCCCACGGGGAACGAGGTCGCGGGAACGGGGGCGAGGGCGGCCACCGGCGTGGGGGGCGACTGTGCGGCGTGCGGCTGGGAGGGCCGGGGGCGCGGCCGAGGTCCCGCCGGCGTCCGAGCGTCTTCGAGCCGTGCCGGTGACACCGGCGGCGGGACCGGCACGGGTGCCGGCTGAGTGGGCTGAGCGTCGCCCACGGCGGAAGGCTCGTCAGCGGCTTCGGACGCGACGTACCCGATCTCCACCGAGTCCTGGTCCAGAGCCCCTGGCGCGTCCGGAGCCCCTGGCGCGTCCGGAGCCTCCGGCGCGTCCGGAGCCTCCGGCGCGTCCGGCTCCTCCGGCGCGGGCGCGGCCGAGGGCGACGGGCGCGGCCGAGGGCACGGGAGCGGTGGCGGCCCCGGTCCCAGGCGCGGCCGCAGGAGCAGGGGCAGAGGCCGGAGGAGCAACAGGCACAGGAGCAGAGGCAGAGGCCGGAGGAGCAATAGGCGCAGGAGCGGGGGCAGGAGGAGCGGCGAGGGTCGCGGGAGCGGCCGGAGCCGCGGGCCGCTCCGCCGGCCGCTGCGCGGGAATCCCGTCGAGGAGAGGCCCCTCCACCCCGGCCCCGTCCACCCCGGCCCCCTCCGCCGCGGCCACCCACACCCCGGCCGCCTCCATCCCGCCCGGCCCCCGCAGGAACCGCGCCGCCCTCGGGACGACGAACAGGCCGAGGGCCGCCCACACGGCCGCCCCCAGCGCCGCGCCCAACACGGAGAGGCCGACCGAGACCTGCGCCTTCGCCCCGGCGGGAAGCAGATCGGCCGCGAACGCCTGCACCACGTTCACGAGGCTGCCCTCGACGGAGACGTCGACGCTGTCGCCGGTCACCGTCGCCGCTGCCGTGAACAGCAGTACGAAGCACACCAGGACCCGCAGGCGCGCCGCCTGGTCCGCTCCCCGGCGGAGGGCGGTCCTGCTCAGCAGCAGCACCGTACCGACGCCGAGCAGCACCGACAGCCACAGCCAGCCGCTCAGTTGGTGGAGGTCGAACAGGGAGACGCCGAAGTCGCCGCTCCCCGTCGCCGCGCCGCCGAACTCGTCCGTCACGCGCGGGAGTCCGGAGAGCGTGAGGTCGAACGGGACACCGAACCCGAACCCCAGGGCGATCACGCCCAAGTTGGGGGCGAACGCGACGGCGGGGACCAGCGCCGAGGACCCGCCCCGCGCCACCAGCGCCAGGACACTCACGACACCGCCCGCCGCGACCGGCACGGCCAGGCACACCAACGCGTCGCGAGCCGCCGTCAGCCACAGCCGGGCTCTCTGCGCCGATCCACCGCGTGCCACGTATGCCGTGATCGCGGGACGCCACAGCGTGCGGCAGAGCACCGCGGCGGCCAGCAGCGCCGTCCACCAGCCCGCGGCCCAGGGCGAGGACGACACGGTGAGCGAGACGCCCCGCTCGGCCACGTCCGGCAGGCCGCCGCCCATGGACCCCTCGGAACCCATCAGGCCCATGGGGTTCGACGCCCCGTCGGTCGACGGGTCCATGAGCGGAACCGACGTGCCCGCCACCCAGGCCAGCACCATGGTCAGCACCGTGCCGAGCAGCAGGGCGCGTACCCCGGCCAGGGCGGACTCCCCCGGCGCCGCCCGCTCGGACATCGCCTCGGCGCGCCTCGCGTGCCGTACCGCGCCCAGCCACCAGGCACCGGCGTACAGCAGCGTGACGGTGAGCGGTACGGCCAGCAGGTGCGCCGAGGCCGTGAGCGTCGTCGACTGCTCGCCCAGGGCAACTTCCAGCTCCGCGCCGACCGAGGTCAGCACGAGCGCGAGGCCGGCGCCGAACGCCTGCCCGAACACGCCTCCTTGGGCGCTGGACACGCACGCCACGATCAGGGTCAGCACCAGCAACACGGCGACCGGGTAGGCCACGATGCGGGCGGGGCCGGTCCAGTCGCCCTGGGCCAGGCGCAGCAACGCGGCGGTGCCCGCGGGGTTCCCGGGGCCGGCCGGAGCGGCGGCCGGCCGTGGCGGGGGCGGGGGTGCGGCCGGCATGGGCGGTGGCTCCGGTGCCGGCTCCGGAGCGCGGGTGGGGCGGCCGCAGGCACCGCAGAAGCGGGCCTGTCCGGCCAACTGGGCCTCGCAGTGCGAGCAGGTGGGAGGCATGACCTGTGCTCCTCGACGACGACTACGTTGTCAGGCCCCGCCAGGGGCAAAGAGGCGCGCGGCCGCCGAAGGCAGCCGCGCGGTGACGCGTCCAGGGGCACTGAACGAGGCGCGACGATCTTGGCACGGAGCAGGCCATGTTGTGAAGATGATGTGTGCGTCGACTGGCGCCGAAGCGACGGCTCGGCAGATCGTCACAGCTCAGAACGGACCGACGTCACGCTCTCCACCTCGACGCGAGGACACGCGATCTTCACATTTCTGTCTGGAACGACTGTGTCTGGAACGACTGTGTCTGGAACGAGCGCGCCTGGAACGACCGCCGGTACGCCTGTGGGCTCGTCCCGACCACCCGCCGGAAGCGATCCCTGAAGGCCGTCGAGGAGCCGAAGCCCGCCTGTGCGGCGATCCGCTCCACCGGGTACGCCGTCGTCTCCAGCAGGTACTGCGCCCGCCGCACCCGCGCCCGGTGCAGCCACTGCAGCGGTGTCGTGCCCGTCTGCTCGCGGAAACGGCGGTTGAGGGTACGGCTGCTCATGCGGGCCTGCGCCGCGATCTCGTCCAGGGTGAGGTCACGGTCGCAGTGGGCCTCCAGCCAGGCCAGCAGCGGCTCCAGGGTCGCACCGGCGGGGGCCGGGGGCAGGTCGTGGACGATGAACTGGGCCTGCCCGCCCTCCCGTTCGAGCGGCATCACGGACATCCGGGCCGCGTGCGCGGCGACCGCCGAACCGTGGTCCCTGCGGATCATGTGCAGGCACATGTCCAGGGCCGCCGCGGCGCCCGCCGAGGTGAGGAACTGGCCGTTGTCGACGTAGAGGACGTTCGGATCCACGACGATCCGCGGGTACCTCTCCGCGAGCGTCCCGGCCGCCTTCCAGTGGGTCGTCGCCCGCAGGCCGTCCAGCAGGCCGGTGGCCGCGAGGACGAACGCGCCCACGCAGATCGACGCGACGCGCGTGCCGTTCGCCGCCGCCGCGCGCACCGCGTCCACCACGCCGGGCGGCAGCGGGCGGGCCGGGTCCGCCACCCCGGGCAGGACGATCGTGTCCGCCTCCGCCAGTGCCTCCAGCCCGTACGGCGCCCGCACCGCGAAGGCGCCGGCCGCGGCGCCCACCTCCCCCGCCGGGGAGCACACCCGGACCCGGTAGCCGGGACGGCCGTCCGGCAGCCGGGCCCATCCGAAGGTGTCGATCGGGACGGACAGGTCGAACGGGATCACCTGGTCCAGCGCCAGGACGGCCACGGAGTGCATGGCAGGAAAGTAGCTCTACGACGGGAACGCGCCAAACCGCGGCGAGCCCGCCGGACGGCGGCGCCAACAGGCCCCGGGGGCCACCCTCGGCGCCAGTCACCTCATGTCGGAGGCATCGGAATCGTTCACGGAAACCGCCGACGGGAAGCGCGGCGGGCACGGTCAGGCCACTGGCGGGAATCCGTCGCTACCTGGCAATCCCGCCACTTCTGCGATGATCAGCCGCCCGCATAGCGTCCCCCCGTGACCAAGCTCCTCCTCGCCGTCCACGTCCTCGCCGCGATCGTCGCCGTCGGGCCCGTGACCGTCGCCGCCAGCATGTTCCCGCCCGCCGCCCGCCGGGCCGTGGCCGCCCCGGACGACGTCCGGGCCGCGCAGACCCTGGGCCTGCTGCACCGGATCTGCCGCGTGTACGCCGTCGTCGGCCTCGTCGTCCCGGTGTTCGGGTTCGCCACCGCGAGCCGGATGGGCGTGCTCGGCAGCGCGTGGCTGATCGTGTCCATCGCGCTCACGGCCCTGGCCGCGCTCGTGCTCGCCGCCCTGGTGCTGCCCGCCCAGACCGTGCTCGTGGAGGGCGGCGGCACGCGCGCGAGGACCGTGCGGCTGGCCATGTTCACCGGCGTGTTCAACCTGCTGTGGGCGGCCGTGACGATCCTCATGATCGTGCGGCCCGGTTCGACGACCGGCGCCTGACCGCCCACCGGACGGCCCCGCCCGACCGGCCGGCCGCAACCGACAAGCCGCCCGACGCTCCCGCCGGACGGCCCCCGCCCGCGCCCTACGGCTCCGTCCGCGCGTGCCCTACAGCTCCGTCTGCCCCGCACCCTTCAGCGCGGTCAGGTCGAAGACGTCGCCCATCCGGGCGAAGCCCAGGTCGCTGGGGTGCAGGTGGTCGCCGGAGTCGTACTCCGGGCGCAGCCGACGCGGGTCGTACGGGTCCCTGAGCGACCTGTCGAAGTCCACGACGGAGTCGTACACCCGTCCGGCCCTGATCCGGGCGTTGACCTGCTGCCGTACGGCCTCCCGGGCCGGGGTCCAGCCGCGGTGGCCCTCGAAGGGCATGAGGGTGGCGCCGACGACCTTCAGGCCGCGGGCGTGGGCCTGGCGGACCAGGGTGCGCAGCCCCTCGACGATCTTGTCGGGGTCCGCGAGCCGGGGGTTGCGCAGGATGTCGTTGATGCCGAGGTCGATCACGACGACCTTGGCGTTGGTCCGGGACAGCGCGTCCCGGCCGAAGCGGCCCAGACCGCTCTGGTTCTCGGCCGGGCGGCCGAGACCGTCCGCGAGCACCTGGTTGCCGCTGATGCCCTCGTTGACGACGCCGTAGCGCGGCAGGGCGTCACCGCTCTCCACGGCCGTGCGCAGCCGCCCGGCCAGCACGTCGGTCCAGCGGCGGTTGGCGCCCACGGTGGACGTTATCCCGTCGGTGATGGAGTCGCCGAAGACGACGACCGTGCCCGCGGCCTCGTTGCTGAGGACGTCAAGAGCCGTCACATACCGCCAGTACGGCGTCCGTTCGGTGTACGGGGTGCCGGTCGCGTCCTCGGTGCGGTCGCCCTGGGCGACGTACGACACCTGCTGCGCGTGCGGGTGGTAGGTCACCGGGCCCGACGGCGTCGGCGAGTACGTGGTGACCAGCACGTCCGTGTCGTGCGGAACGGTCAGCCGGACCACGTCGCTGAGCACCTGGCCGCCCGCCGGGATCACGACACCGCCGGAGCCGTCGAAGGTCAGGCGCCGCATCGTTTCCGCGGCCGCCGCGGCGCTGCCGTCACCCGCCGACAGGGCCACCGAGGCGTGCGAGATCGTCAGCGGCGACTGGCCGTAGAGGTTGGACAGCGTGATGCGGGCACTCGTCCCTGCGGTGCTCGCGTGCACGACGTTGCGCACCGACCGGCCGGCCAGCCCGGCGGTCTCGGTGCCCGGCTCGCCGCCCGCGGGCGCCGTCGACCAGGAACCGACCCAGGTACCGGTCGAGGCGGGAGCGACGGAGGAGCCGCGATGCGGACGATCGCCGGCGAAGGAACTGCGGGGGGTGCCGTCGTCGGCGGCCGCCGTGACGTAGATGACGGCGGACAGAATCACCACCAGCGCGGCGAGCGCGCTCAGGACGGCATAACCATGACGCTTGGTCACGCTTGTGTTGTTCTCCTCGAGAGATGGGAGCCCCGGGCTCCGATCCGATGAGTCCATGATGCGTCATGAACCAGGGAGAGCTGACAGGGACCTGCCGCAAACCCCCCGAGGAGACAGACGCCGGGAACTCCTGTTCCGTTCCGGGAGTCGGTCAGGAAGGGACAATTGTGTGCGGGATCACCGAACGGGTGGAGCTGATGGAACACACGGAGACGGAAACACCGGACCGGACCACGTCGTACCGGACCATGACCGCCTTCACCCCCGCCGACGAGGAACGGCGGCGCGGGGTACGGCGCATGAAACTGACGGCGACCGGCATGCTGCTGTTCGTGGCCGTCGTCTACGTCCTGGCGAAATGGGCCTCGCACCAGGGCGCGGGCACCTGGACGGAGTACGTGGCGGCGGCCGCCGAGGCCGGCATGGTCGGCGCGCTCGCCGACTGGTTCGCGGTCACCGCACTCTTCCGGCACCCCCTCGGCCTGCCCATCCCGCACACCGCGATCATCCCCACCAAGAAGGACCAGCTCGGCGTCTCCCTCGGCGAGTTCGTCGGCGAGAACTTCCTCTCCCAGGACGTCGTACGCCAGCGGCTGCGCGCCGTCGGCATCGGCAGCCGGCTCGGCGCCTGGCTGGCCGAACCCGACCACGCCGACCGCGTCACCGCCGAACTGGCCACCGCCCTCAGGGGCGCCCTCACCGTCCTGCGCGACTCCGACGTCCAAGCCGTCGTCGGAGAGGCCGTCACCCGGCGCGCCAACGCCCAGGAGATCGCCCCCGGCATCGGCAAGATGCTGGAACGGGTCGTCGCCGACGGCGGCCACAAACGCGTCGTCGACCTCGTCGTCGGCCGCGCCCACGACTGGCTCGTGCTGCACCGCACCGACGTCATGGTCGCCGTCGAGGGCGGCGCGCCCGGCTGGACCCCGCGGTTCGTCGACAAGAAGGTCGGCGAACGCGTCTACAAGGAACTGCTGCGCTTCTGCACCGAGATGCGCGACATGCCCTCCCACCCCGCCCGCGGCGCCCTCGACCGCTTCCTCACCGACTTCGCCTCCGACCTCCAGTCCGACACCGACACCCGCGCCCGGGTCGAACGCCTCAAGGGCGAGGTCCTGGGCCGCGGCGAGGTCCAGGACCTCATCGCCTCCGCCTGGACCGCCGTCCGCTCCATGATCGTCGCGGCCGCCGAGGACGAACGCAGCGAACTCCGGCTGCGGGTACGGGCCGCCCTGCTGTCCCTCGGCTCCCGCATGGCGAGCGAGCCGAAGGTCCAGGACAAGGTCGACACCTGGGTCGAGGGCGCCGCCGTGCACGTCGTCACCACCTACCGCAAGGAGATCACCTCCCTGATCACCGACACCGTCGCCGGCTGGGACGCCGAGCACACCACCCGCAAGATCGAGGCCCACATCGGCCGCGATCTGCAGTTCATCCGTATCAACGGCACCGTGGTCGGCTCCCTCGCCGGCCTGGCCATCTACGCCCTCTCCCGCGGCCTCGGGGCCTAATCGCACCGGACCAGGGCACCCGACTCCTCGTCCTCGACGAGGAGGGAGCCCATGAGCACTGCAGCCGAAGCGCCGTCACCCGGGAACGGCCGGACCATCACCACCAACATCCCCGCCCGACTCGACCGCCTCCCCTGGTCCCGCTGGCACTGGACCATCGTGATCGGGCTGGGAACGGTGTGGATCCTCGACGGCCTTGAGGTCACGGTCGTCGGCAACATCGCGGGCCGCCTCTCCGAACCCGGCAGCGGCCTCGCCATCTCCTCCGGCCAGATCACCGGCATGGCCGCCGCCCTGTACGTGGCCGGCGCCTGTGCCGGCGCCCTCTTCTGGGGCCGGCTGACCGACCGCTTCGGCCGCAAGAACCTGTTCATGATCACCCTGGCCGTGTACCTCGCGGCCACCGCGCTGACCGCCGTCTCCTTCGCCCCCTGGTGGTTCTTCGTCTTCCGGTTCCTGACCGGCTTCGGCATCGGCGGCGAGTACGCGGCGATCAACTCCGCGATCGACGAACTGATCCCGGCCAAGTACCGCGGCCGCGTCGACCTGATGATCAACGGCAGCTTCTGGCTCGGCGCCGTCGGCGGCTCCCTGCTCTCCATCGTCGCCCTCAACACCGACCTGCTGCCCGCGAACCTCGGCTGGCGCCTGACCTTCGCCCTCGGTGCCGTCCTCGCCCTGGTCATCCTCCTCGTACGACGCCACGTCCCCGAGAGCCCCCGCTGGCTGCTGATCCACGGCAGGGACCGGGAGGCCGAGGAGATCGTCACCGGCATCGAACGGCGCATCGAGTCCGAGCAGGGCGAAGCGCTCGCCGCGCCCGAGGGCGAGCTGGAGATCCACCAGCGCAAGGACGTCAAGTTCCTGGAGATCGCCCGCACCATCTTCGCCGACTACCCCAAGCGGGCCACCCTCGGCTTCTCCCTCTTCATCGGCCAGGCGTTCCTCTACAACGCGATCACCTTCGGCTTCGGCGCCATCCTCACCAAGTTCTTCGACGTGCCCGCCGACCACACCGGCTACTACTTCGCCGTCATCGCCATCGGCAACTTCTGCGGCCCGCTGCTGCTCGGCAAGCTCTTCGACACCGTCGGCCGCCGGATCATGATCTCCTCGACCTACCTGCTGTCCGGCCTCCTGCTGTTCGGCACCGCCTGGCTCTTCGACCGCGGCTCGCTCAGCGCGAGCACCCTCACCGCCTGCTGGTGCGCGGTCCTCTTCTTCGCCTCCGCGGGCGCCTCCAGCGCCTACCTGACGGTCTCCGAGATCTTCCCGATGGAGACCCGGGCCATGTCCATCGCCTTCTTCTACGCCCTCGGCACCGCCGCAGGCGGCATCAGCGGCCCGCTGCTCTTCGCGGACCTCACCAGCACCGGCAAGGTCGGCGACACCGTCCTCGCCTTCCAGATCGGCGCCACCTTGATGTGCCTGGCCGGGCTGGTCGCGGCCGCGCTCGCGGTACGGGCCGAGGGCCGCTCCCTGGAGGACGTCGCCCGCCCGCTGTCCGCCGTCGCGAACAAGGCGAAGACGGCGACCCGGAACGCCCGCGCCGCCGGTTCCACCCGCGGCGGCCACGGCCCCACGGCCCCGCCGGCGGTCGGAAGGCCGTGACCCGCGCGACGCCGCGAGCGGGCGACGCGACGTAGCTGCCCTGGGCCCCCGGAAGGGGGCCCAGGGCAGCCGCTCGCGGGCCGGCAGGGCGTGAGCCGGTTACGCCGGTTACGCATGAGGCCGAGGGCGGACCCACCCCGCTCGGCGGACCGCGCCCCGCCCAGGCCGACGGCAGGGGCCCACTGTCCCACCTGCGGCGAGCAGGGCGTGGGCCTTCGGGCCATGGTGGCCGAACCATGACGGCCGGGAGGCCGTGAGCCGCCCAGGCCGTCGGGCGGGTCCCACTGTCCCGCCTGCGGCCGGCGTAGGGCCTGCCCCGCCCAGGCTGCCGACAGGGCCCATGGCGCCGCCGAGGGGCTCCAGAGCGCGGGCCGTGGGACCGGGCCCACCACGGCCGGGAGGCCGTGACCCGCACAGGCCGACAGCAGAGGCACGCGGCCCCGCCGACGGCCGGCAGGGCGTGGGTCGTGGGACCGGACCCGCCACGGCCGGGAGGCCCTGACCCGCCCAGGCCGACAGCAGAGGCACGCGGCTCCGCCCGCGGTCGGCAGGGCGTGACGCGCGAGCGCCGTGGGGGCCGGGCTCACCACGGCCGGGACGCCGTACGTCCAGGCCACCGGCAGGACCCCACGGCGCGGCCCCCGGCCGGCAGGCCGTGAACGGTCCGGGCCTCGGGGCCCCCGGCCACCAGGGATACTGGCCCCCATGACCCGCCTGATCCTCGCCACCCGTAACGCCGGAAAGATCACCGAGCTGAGGGCCATCCTCGCCGAAGCAGGGCTCCCCCACGAGCTGGTCGGCGCCGACGCCTACCCCGACATCCCCGACGTCAAGGAGACCGGCGTCACCTTCGCCGAGAACGCCCTCCTCAAGGCGCACGCGCTGGCCCGGGCCACCGGTCTGCCCGCCGTCGCCGACGACTCCGGTCTCTGCGTCGACGTCCTGGGCGGGGCCCCCGGCATCTTCTCCGCCCGCTGGGCGGGCCGGCACGGCGACGACAAGGCCAACCTGGACCTGCTGCTCGCCCAGCTCTCCGACATCGCGGAGGAGCACCGGACCGCGCACTTCGCGTGCGCCGCGGCGCTGGCGCTGCCGGACGGCACCGAGCGGGTGGTCGAGGGCCAGCTGCGGGGCGTCCTGCGGCACGCGCCGGCCGGCACGAACGGTTTCGGCTACGACCCGGTGCTCCAGCCCGACGGCGAGACCCGCACCTGCGCGGAGCTGAGCCCCGAGGAGAAGAACGCGATCAGCCACCGCGGCAAGGCGTTCCGGGCGCTGGCGCCGGTGGTGCGGGAGCTGCTGGGCTGACGGCACGGAAACGGCCTGCGAGTCGAGCTTTCGATTCGCAGGCCGTCGGTGTGCGGCGGAAGGGATTCGAACCCTCAAGCCCGATCAAGGGCCACAGGACCTAAACCTGCTGCGTCAGCCGTTGCGCCACCGCCGCTGGCCGTTTGTCATCGTACCGGGAGAGCTCCGCCGCCTACTGCCGCCCCTGCACCAGGTGCTGGTGATCGCATGGCAGTTGGGGCAGAGCAACCGCAGGTTCTCCCGTCGGTCGTCCCGCCAGTCGCCGTTGATGTGGTCGACCTCCAGTGTCAGGGGACTCCCGCGCCACTCGGGCCCGACCCCGCACCGGGCGCACCCTTCGGGCACGCCGACGTCGAGCAGTGCGCGCCGCAGGCGCCGCGTCGAGATCCGGGGGCCGGTGTCGCGACGGATCAGGACGTCCTCCGGCCGCTTGGCGTTCCTGCTCCGCTTCCCCCGCTGGTGGGCCCGGCCCAGGAAGTGGTCGGTGACCAGTCCGTCGGCGGCGATCCACCTCGTCACGTTCGCGCGCTGGGTGCCGTTGTCGGCAAGCCCGAGGCGGCGAAGCAGTTCGGCCACCGACGCCGACGCGTCCACGGCCGACCGCAGCTCTTCCCGTTCGGGACGCGGCTTCCGCTCACGCGCGTACCTCATACGGCACGTGCCCGGTCCCGGCGTGCGCCGCGGCCCCGGTACCGGTCCGTCGTGGAGTGGCAGTTGGGGCAGAGCAACCGCAGGTTGGGGAGACGGTTGTCCCGCCAGTCACCGCTGATGTGGTCCACCTCCAGTGGCAGCGGCTCGCCGAGCCAGACCGGCCCGATGCCGCACAGGGCGCACCGTTCCTCGACGCCCATCTCGGTCATCGCCCTCTTGAGACGTCCGCTCGGGACCCGTCCCGCTCGCGTCGACGCATCTCTGACGAGGATCTCCGCGGCGGTGCGTCGGCGCCGGTTCTCCCTCATGCGCTCCGTCCGTACCACCGGCGTGAAGTGTGAGGTGTCGATGCCGTAGCTCTTGATCTTGCGGCCGATGTGCGTGTGATGACCGCCGACGACCCCCAGTCCGAGATGGCGCAGTACGTCGTTCAGGCTGCAGGAAGCCGCCACCGCCGCTTCCAGGACCTCTCTCGTCCACTTCACCCCCTCCCGCTCGAAGTGCGACACGTCCACCCCGAGCTTCCTCATCCGCTCCCGGACGTACCGCCGCGTCGGGCTCCGGGGGTCCGCTCCCAGGTTCTCCAGTGCCTCCGAGAGCGTCCGCGCGCCGTGTGCCGCTTCCTGCAGCCGTTCCCTGGTGTACGTGCCGGCCCCCATCGCTCCCCCTCCGTCCTGGCCACGTGTTCGTGGCTCGTACGGAGTAACGAGTCGTGGGGCGGGCGGTCACGGCCCAGGACGCGGGAACGGCCCGCCGCGGCGGATGCCGGGGCGGGCCGTTCGGGCGGGCGGACCTCAGATGCCGAGGTCCTTGATGATCTTCGCCACGTGGCCGGTGGCCTTGACGTTGTACAGGGCGCGCTCGACCTTGCCCTCCTCGTCCACGACCACCGTGGAGCGGATGACGCCGACGACCGTCTTGCCGTAGAGCTTCTTCTCGCCGAAGGCGCCGTACGCCTCCAGGACCTTCTTGTCCGGGTCGGCCAGCAGCGTGACCTTCAGGGACTCCTTCTCGCGGAACTTCGCGAGCTTCTCAGGCTTGTCGGGGCTGACGCCGAGGACGTCGTAGCCCGCCCCGGCCAGCACCTCCAGGTTGTCCGTGAAGTCGCAGGCCTGCTTGGTGCAGCCGGGAGTGAGGGCGGCGGGGTAGAAGTAGACGATGACCTTGCGGCCCTTGTGGGCGGCAAGGGACACCTCGTTGCCGTCGGCGTCGAGGAGGGTGAAGTCGGGGGCCGGGTCCCCGGGCTGGAGTCGCTCGCTCATCGGGCCAGCGTAACCGGGGGGCCTTACGGTGCGGGAAAGCCGGGAACTGACAGACTGTCCAGAACAGCATCAAGGACTTCGGAGGCCGTACGGTGGCGGACACGTCGGACACCAGAACCCCGGCGCAGATCGAGGCGGACATCAAGCGCCGCCGTGAAGTGCTGGCCGAGACGCTCGACGAGATCGGGGTGCGGGTGCACCCGAAGACGATCGTCGGCGACGCGAAGGCCAAGGTGGTCGCCAATGTCGACCACACGGTCGGACGGGCGTACGTCGAGGTCAATCGCGTCGTGAGTGAGGTGCGCGCCCAGTTCGTGGACGAGGAGGGTGCGCCGCGGCTCGAGCGGGTCGTGCCCGTGGCCCTGGTGGTGGTCGGGGTCGTGGGGCTGCTCGCCCTCGGCGCGCGGCGCCGCAAGGGCTGACCGGGTTCGTACGGGCTAGTGACAGGCAGGTAGGTTCGAGGTGTGAGCGCCAACAGAAACAGCGACCCCCAGCACGACAAGCTGCCCATTCGCATGCTGCACGACCGGGTCCTCGTCCGGCAGGAGACCGGCGAGGGCGAGCGGCGGTCGGGCGGCGGCATCCTGATCCCCGCGACCGCGGCGGTCGGGCGCCGGCTGGCCTGGGCCGCGGTCGTCGCGGTCGGCCAGAACGTGCGGACCGTGGAGCCGGGCGACCGGGTCCTGTTCGACCCGGAGGACCGGGCCGAGGTCGAGGTGCGGGGCGTGGCGTACGTGCTCATGCGCGAGCGCGACCTGCACGCGGTGGCCGCGGACCGGTTCGAGGGGGCCGAGGACTCCACGGGCCTGTATCTCTGATCATCTCTGATCCGAGCAGGCCGGAGGGGCCGGTGACGGTGGTCACCGGCCCCTCCGGCGTTCCTTTGCTATGTTCGAAGGAACCCGACGAGACGCGCCGTACCGGGACGCAGGCAAAGACGACGCACCGCGAGAAGTGGTTTTCCCGTCGTCTTGGAGGTGCGCTGTCGTGGCGTGGGTTCTGCTGGTCGTGGCCGGTCTGCTGGAGGTCGGCTGGTCGATCGGGATGAAGTACACGGACGGTTTCAGCCGGCTCGTGCCCAGCCTGTTCACCGGTGCGGGGATCGTCGCCAGCATGGTGCTGCTGTCGTACGCCGCCAGGTCGCTGCCCATCGGTACCGCCTACGGCGTGTGGGTGGGGATCGGGGCGGCCGGGGCGGCGGTGCTCGGCATGGTGGTGCTCGGTGAGCCGGTCACCGCGGCCCGGATCTTCTTCGTGTGTCTGCTGCTGGTCGCCGTGGTCGGGCTGAAGGTGACCGGCGGCCACTGAGGACGGACGCCCGTCAGCGGCCGGCGGTCGCTGACGGGCGTCGTCCTTCTTCACGGTCCTCCGCGGTTTTGCGCGGTCCTCCGCGGTCCTCCGCGGTCGCGGTTTCTACGGTTGGGCCCCTGTGGTGCCGGGGCCGCCCGGGGCGCCTCCGTCGGCGCCGCCGCCGGTGGCCGTACCGCCGCCGTTGGCGCCGCCCTGTGTCCCGCCGCCGTCGGTGGTCGTGCCGCCGCCGTTGGCGCCTCCTGCCGCGTCGCCGCCGTTGGCGCCGCCCTGTGTCCCGCCGCCGTCAGTGGTCGTGCCACCGCCGCCGGTCGTGGTCCCGCCGTTGGTGGCACCCGTGGTGCCGCCGTCGGTCGGGGTGCCGGAGGGGGTGCTGGTGGTGCCGCCGTTGCCCTGGCCGCCGTCGTTGGTGGTGCCCCCGTTGTCCTGGCCGGTGGTGCCGGGCTGGTCGGAGGGGCTCGAACTCGGGGGCAGGACCACGTCGGCGCCCTGCTGGAGTTCGAGGTCGAACTCGGTGGCCGGCTTGCCCTTGAGGGCGTCGCGCGTGTACTGCGCCCAGATGGCGGTGGGCGGGCCACCACCGTTCATACGGGGCTGGCCGAGGGCGTAGTACAGCGACCTGTGCTTGGCCGTGACCGGGTCCTGGCCCATGACGGAGACGACGGTGGCGAGGTCGGGGGTGTAGCCCGCGAACCAGGCGGCGGTGTCCTCCTCGGCGGTGCCGGTCTTGCCGGCCGCGGGACGGCCGGCCTGCTGGGCGGCGACGGCGGTGCCGTTGTCGACGACGCTCTGCAGGACGGAGGTGGTGGTGTCGGCGGCCTCGCGGCTGACGGCCTGCTTGGTCTGCCGGTCGGGCAGCTTGACGTCCTCGGTGCTGTCCTTGGTGATCTTCTCGACCATGGTGTACGTGCCGTGCCTGCCGTGGTTGGCGAGCGTGGCGTACGACTCCGCCATGTCCAGGACGCTGGCGGTGGCGGTGCCGAGGGCGATGGACGGGTAGGGCTGGAGGTCCTGCGTGCCGGACGGGACGCCGAGGTCGACGGCGGTCTGCTTGACCTTGGCGGGGCCCACGTCGACGGCCATCTGTGCGTAGACCGAGTTGACCGAGAGGTCGGTGGCCTTGCGGACGGTGATGTCGCCGTACGACTTCTGGTCCTCGTTCGCGGGGGCGTAGGGGCCGCCGCTCCAGCCCTGCACGGGGCGCCGGTTGGTGCCGTCGTACGTGGTGTTCGGGGTGATGGGCTGGCCGTCCTGGGTGGTCGAGCTGTTCTGCACCGCCGCGGTGAACACGAAGGGCTTGAAGGTGGAGCCGACCTGGAAGTCACCGCGGGTGGCGCCGTTGGTGTACTGCTTCACGTAGTCGATGCCGCCGTACAGGGCGACGACCTTGCCCGTCTTGGGGTCGACGGAGGCGCCGCCGGCCCGGACGTAGTTGTCGACCTTGTTGTTCTTCTTGTCCAGCTTGGAGATCAGCTGGTCGTTGACGGCCTTGACGAAGGCGTTCTGCTTGGACTTCTGGAACGTGGTGGTGATGCGGTAGCCGCCGCCCTCCAGCTGTTCCTTGGTGAGGATCTCGTTCTCGGTGAGGTAGTCCTTGACGGCCTCGACGAGGTAGCCGCGCTGGCCGGAGAGGCCGGTGGAGACGGTCTGCTCCTTCGGCATGGGGAACTTCATGCCGGCGCGCTCGGACTTGCTGAGCCAGCCCTTGGTGACCATGCCGTCCAGGACGTAGTTCCAGCGGGCGATGGCGGCGGGCTTGTTCTCGGGGTGGGCCACGACGTCGTACTCGCTGGGCGCGTTGACGAGCGCGGCGAGGTAGGCGGCGCGGGCCGGGTCGAGGTCGGCCGCGTCCTTGCCGTAGTAGGCCTGGGCGGCGGACTGGATGCCGTAGGCGTTGCGGCCGAAGTAGCTGGTGTTGAGGTAGCCCTCGAGGATCTCGTCCTTGGACTTGTTGCGGTCCAGCTTGATCGAGATGAAGAACTCCTTGGCCTTGCGGGTGACCGTCTGTTCCTGGGCCAGGTAGTAGTTCTTCACGTACTGCTGGGTGATCGTGGAGCCGGACTGCTTGCCCTTGCCGGTGGCGGTGTTCCAGCCGGCGCGGAGCATGGCCTTGGGGTCGATGGCGGACTCGGTGTAGAAGTCGCGGTCCTCGGCGGCCAGGATCGCGTGCTGGGCGGGCTTGGAGATCTGGGCGAGGGTGACGTTCTCGCGGTTGATCTGGCCGTCGCGGGCGAGCTGGGAGCCGTCGGCGTACAGGTAGACGTTGCTCTGCTTGGTGGCGAGGGCGTTGGCGGAGGGGATCGGCACCATCGAGTAGCCGATGAAGAACAGGCCGACGATCAGCAGCACGCCCATCACGAAGGTGCCGAGCACCATGCGCCAGGTCGGGACGAGGCGCCGCCATCCGGTCCGCTTGGGCCGCTTCGGCTTCTTGCCCTTGCCGCCGCTGCCTGCGGGGTTCGCGGTGGCCGGGGCGGCGGGGTTCGCCGCGGGGGCCTGGGCCGCCCGGGCGGCGGCGCCGGCCTGCCCGGCGGAACCGGCTGCGGCAGCGGCAGCGGCTGCGGCTGCGGCACCCGCTGCGGCGCCGGTCCCGGCCCCGGTGCCGGAGCCTGCTCCGGTCCCGGCCGGACGGGTGGCACCGGTCATGCCGGACGCGCCGAGCGCCTGGGACGTCCGGGACGTGGGGGTGGAGGAGGACGAGGGTGACGAGGCCGACGGCTTGGCCGGCTGCTTCGGCCCGGACTGCTCGCCCTGCTGGGGAGCCTTGACCCGACGGAGGATCTGGGTGGTCTCGGGGGCCTGCCCTTCGGCCGCACCCTGCGCGGCGGCACCGGCCTTGCCGGACCGCCCCGTCGCCGGGGGCTTCTCGATCCGCCGCAGCACCTGCGTGCTCTCGGCGGAGTCGGACTTGTCCGCGGCCGGGCCGCCCTTGCCGGGGGCCTGAGCGGACCGCCCCTGACCGGGCCGCTGCGGCTTCCCGGGCGTCTGCGCGCCGGCGGCGGCCTCCGCGTCACCGGACGCGTCGCCCCTGCCGGACGCCTGCGCCCGCCCCGCCGCTGCCCCGCCGGCGGCACCGGACGCGCCGGCCCCTCGACGTTCATCTGCCCGCTGGGCCTCACCGGGCCGACGGGTCCGACCACCGTCCCGCGCCCCGCCGGCCTCGGCCGACCGCTGAGCCCCGACGGCGCCCGACGCCTCGCCGGGGCGCTGAGCCTCACCGGAACCTGCCCCGCCCCCGGAGCGCTGAGCCGCATCGGCCCCCCGCGCCCCACCGGACTGCTGCGGCACACCAGTACCACCAGTCCCACTGGTCCCAGTGGTCCCACTGGTGCGGCTGGTACCACCGGCACCACCAGCACCACCGGCTCCGCCGGCCCCCTGCGTCGCGCCGTCGGCACGCGTCTCACCGGACCGCTGGGTCTCGCCCGGCCGCCCGGAGGCGTCGGACTCACCCGAGGCGCCGGATCGGCGCTCCTCGCCGGCCCTGGTGGGTGCCGCCGGGGCGGTCCGCCCGGTCGTACGGGGGGCCGGGACGGCGCGGCCCGCCTGGGCCGCGCGGCGTACCTGGTCGAGGCGGCCGGTGCGGGCGGCCGGGACCGACGGGTCGCCGGGTGATCCGGCTCGCGGCGTCGCCCCGGCCGGGTCCGCCGCCCCCTCGGCCGGATCTGCGTTCGCGTCGGTGGAGCCCGTCGGCTCCCCGGGCCCTTCAGCCGGCAGCGGTTCCTCCGGTGCCCCGCCCTTGCCCTGCTGCTGCGGCTGCGGCTCGTCGCTCATCTCGTGCACGGACTCCTGTTTCGCGTCGTACGTTTCCCGTACGCCTCGTACGCCTTCTGCCCCCTGTTTGAAGACTCTCGCACCTGGCGTTCCGTTCCCGGATAGCGGCACGCATCCGGGACGAAAATGCGTGGCCGGTCGCCGTGCCTCCGGACTAGGCTCCTGCGCTTCGGTGTCGAGAGGTCCGGGGAGGTCGACTGACGTGGGCGCGGGACGGTTGTACGTGGCCGTCGCGGCGGGGGGATTCAGACGGTACGCGACGTATCGGGCCGCCACTGCGGCAGGGGTCTTCACCAATACGGTCTTCGGGCTGATCCTCGTCTACACCTACCTGGCGCTGTGGGACGTGAAACCGCACCTCGGAGGCTACGACCAGGCACAGGCGGTGACGTTCGTGTGGCTGGGACAGGCGCTGTACGCGACGCTGGCGATCCAGGGCGGCGGCTTCGAGACGGAGTTCATGGAGCGCATCCGTACGGGTGAGGTAGCGATCGATCTGTACCGGCCGGCGGACCTGCAAGTGTGGTGGCTGGCGAACGACTTGGGCCGGGCGGTGTTCCAGCTCCTCGGCCGTGGTGTGATCCCGTTCACTTTCGGGGCGCTGGTCTTCCCGACGGCGCTGCCGCATGACGTGGGGACGTGGCTGGCGTTCCTGGTGGCCGTGGCGCTGGCGATGGTCGTCAGCTTCGGGATCCGTTACCTGGTGGCGCTGACCGGGTTCTGGCTGATGGACGGCACGGGGGCGCTCCAGGCGCTGATGATCACGGGCATCTTCTGTTCGGGGATGACGCTGCCGCTGAACGCGTTCCCGGGGACGCTCGGTGAGGTCGTACGGGTGCTGCCGTGGGCGGCGCAGGTGCAGGTGCCCGCGGATGTGCTGATGGGGCAGGCGGACCCGCTGCCCGCCTTCGCGTTCCAGGCGGTGTGGGCGGTGGTGCTGCTGGCGGCGGGACGGCTGTTGCAGACGGCGGCGGCCCGGCGGGTGGTGGTCCAGGGTGGGTGAGCGTGGTGCCGTGGCGGAGGGGTTGCGCGCGTACCGGCTGATCGCCGGGATGTGGATGCGGTCGACGCTGACCTACCGGGCGTCGTTCGCGCTGGCGGTGTGCGGCGGGGTGCTGGTGACGGGGCTGGATTTCGTGTCGATCCTGCTGATGTTCTCGCGGGTCGACGTCCTCGGCGGTTACTCGCTGGCCGAGGTGGCGTTCCTGTACGGGTTGTCGGCGACGTCGTTCGGGATCGCGGACCTGGCGATCGGTTCGGCGGGCCGGCTGGGCACCCGGGTGCGGGACGGCACGCTCGACACCTTGCTGGTGCGGCCGGCGCCGGTGCTGGCGCAGGTGGCCGCCGACCGGTTCGCGCTGCGCCGGGTCGCCCGGATCACGCAGGGGGCGCTGGTGCTGGGCTGGGCGCTGGTCGCGTCGGACATCGTCTGGACGCCGGTGAAGGTGCTGATGGTGCCGGGGATGCTGGTGTGCGGCGGGATGATCTTCGCCGCGGTGTTCGTGGTGGGGGCGGCGTTCCAGTTCGTGGCGCAGGACGCCTCCGAGGTGCAGAACGCGTTCACGTACGGCGGTCAGACGCTGTTGCAGTACCCGCCGACCGTGTTCGGCAAGGAGCTGGTGCGGGGGGTGACGTTCATGCTGCCGCTGGCCTTCGTCAACTGGGTGCCGGCGGCCTATGTGCTGGGGCGGCCGTATCCGCTGGGCGGGGTGCCCGGGTGGGCGGCGTTCGCGCCTCCGCTGGTGGCGGTGGTGTGCTGCGCGGCGGCGGGTCTCGCGTGGCGGACGGGTCTTCGGTCGTATCGGAGCACAGGGAGTTAGCGATGGACGCGTTCATCGAGGTGGACCGGGTCGAGAAGGTCTTCGACGTGCGCAAGCGGACCGGGTTCCTGAAGCGGGAGCGGCGGCGGGTGCGGGCGGTGGACTCGATCTCGTTCACCGTGGCGCGGGGTGAGATGGTCGGCTACATCGGTCCGAACGGTGCCGGGAAGTCGACGACGATCAAGATGCTGACGGGCATCCTGACACCGAGCGCGGGGCGGCTGCGGGTGGCGGGGATCGATCCGTCGCGGGAGCGGACGCGGCTGGCGCGCCGGATAGGGGTGGTGTTCGGGCAGCGGACGACGCTGTGGTGGGACCTGCCGCTGATCGACTCCTACCGGCTGGCGCACCGTATGTACCGGATCCCGGACGCCCGTTACCGGGAGAACCTCGACCGGTGTGTGGAACTGCTGGAGCTGGGTGCCCTGTTGGACGTGCCGGTGCGGCAGTTGTCGCTGGGGCAGCGGATGCGCGGGGACATCGCGGCGGCGCTGCTGCACGATCCCGAGGTGCTGTACCTGGACGAGCCGACGATCGGTCTGGACGTCGTGTCGAAGGCCAAGGTGCGGGGCTTCCTGAAGGAGCTGAACGCGGGCCGGGGGACGACGGTGCTGCTGACGACGCACGACCTGCAGGACATCGAGCAGTTGTGCTCGCGGGTGATGGTGATCGACCACGGGCGGCTGGTGTACGACGGCGCGCTCGCGGGGCTGCACGAGGCCGGGGAGGGCGAGCGGACGTTGGTGGTGGACCTGGAGCGGGAGTTGCCGCCGGTCGAAGCGCCGGCGTGCCGGGTGGTGCGGGTGGAGGGGCCGCGGCAGTGGCTGGCGTTCCCGGCGGGGCAGTCGGCCGCGCCGTTGGTGGCGTACCTGGCGGCCGAGTATCCGCTGGTGGACCTGTCGGTGCGGGAGCCGGACATCGAGGCCGTCATCGCGAAGATGTACGCCGAGAAGGCGGTCTCGTAGGCTTCTGCCATGACCGACGACGCAGTCCCGGATCTCCGCGCATCGGATGCCGACCGTGAGCGGGTCGGCGAGGTCCTGCGGGACGCCCTCGCCGAGGGACGCCTGGACATGGAAGAGTTCGAGGAGCGTCTGGAGGCGACGTACAAGGCGCGCACGTACGCGGAGCTGACGCCGATCACGCGTGATCTCCCGGCGGGCGGGACGGTGGCGCCGCGTCCGGTGTCGTTCACCAAGGAGCCGGTTGCCGAGGGGAGTTGGGCGGGCCGGATCGTCGGCGGTGAGGGGTCGTCGACGAGCGGGGTCGCGGTCCTGTCCGGGTTCCAGCGCAAGGGGCGCTGGACGGTGCCCCGGCGGTTCAGCTGTTTCGCGTTCTGGGGCGGCGGCGAGATCGACCTGCGGGAGGCGGACTTCGCGGACCGCGAGGTCGAGATCAACTGCGTGGCGATCATGGGTGGGGTGCAGGTGACCGTGCCGCCGGGGGTCGAGGTCGTCGTGCGCGGGGTCGGGATCATGGGGGGCTTCGACCATCCGGACGGTGACGGACGGCCCGAGCCGGGTGCCCCGCGGGTGGTCGTCAGCGGGTTCGCCTTCTGGGGCGGGGTCGCCGTGGAGCGCAAGGTCACCCGGGCCGAGCGGCAGCGGCTGAAGGAGATGCGCCGTCAGGAGCGCCTGGAGCGCAAGGAGTCGCGGCACGAGCTGCACCGGGCGCGGCGCGAGGAGCGGTCGCGGGACCGGGAGCCCGACCGCGAACCGGACCGGGAGCGGCGCCGGCGGGGAGAGCGCTGAGTTCTCCCCTGCGCTGCGCCTGTCCGGCCCTACGAGGTGCAGACCTTGGTGAGTTCTCCGGCCGCGTCGGTGACGGGGCTGACGTCGGGGGTGTGGTCGCCGTTCCTGAGGGCCGTGCGGACGTTCCGTACGGCCTGGTCGAGGTGGTCGACGGCCTTGTTGACGTCGGCGTCGTCGGTCTTGTCGCCGATCTTGCGCAGGTTCTTCTCTATGGAGTCGAGGGAGGCGTCGGCCTGGTCGGGGTCGTTCGCGGCGTTCTCCACGGCCTGCTGGAGGTCGGTGACGCCGTCGGCGATGGAGTCGGCGGTGTGCACGCAGTCCAGGGCCTTGTTCACGGCGTCGCAGCCGGTGGTGAGGCCCGTGGTGAGCACTGCGGTCGCCACGACCGCGGCGACGGCGGTGAGTCGGCCTCGGCGTCGGCTGACGGCCATGGTGGTGTTCCCTCCCCTTGTACGGCTGGCCGGGCGCACGGCGGTGGCCGTGCGCCCGTATCCATAGGGACGCCGGGGAGGGTGCGGGGGTTGCCCTCGCGCCCCCGGGGTTTTGGGGCGGGCTTTACTGTTCGCGGGTGGCGGCCAGGGCGGCCCGCTGGATCACGGCGAGTTCGGTGCAGCCGGTGACGGCGAGGTCGAGCAGGGCGTCGAGTTCGTCGCGGGCGAAGGGCTCGGCCTCGGCGGTGCCCTGGACCTCGACGAAGCGGCCGTCGCCGGTGCAGACGACGTTCATGTCGGTCTCGGCGCGCACGTCCTCCTCGTAGCAGAGGTCGAGGAGGGGCACCCCGCCGACGATGCCGACGGAGACGGCGCTGACGGTGCCGGTCAGCGGCTGGCGGCCGGCCTTGATCAGTTTCCTGCCCTGGGCCCAGGCGACCGCGTCGGCGAGGGCGACGTAGGCGCCGGTGATGGCGGCGGTGCGGGTGCCGCCGTCGGCCTGGAGGACGTCGCAGTCGAGGACGATGGTGTTCTCGCCGAGCGCCTTGTAGTCGATGACGGCGCGCAGGGAGCGGCCGATGAGGCGGGAGATCTCGTGGGTGCGGCCGCCGATCCTGCCCTTGACGGACTCGCGGTCGCCGCGGGTGTTGGTGGCGCGGGGCAGCATGGCGTACTCCGCGGTGACCCAGCCCTCGCCGCTGCCCTTGCGCCAGCGGGGGACGCCTTCGGTGACCGAGGCGGTGCAGAAGACCTTGGTGTCGCCGAAGGAGACGAGGACGGAGCCCTCGGCGTGCTTGCTCCAGCCGCGTTCGATGGTGACGGGGCGGAGCTGTTCGGGGGTGCGGCCGTCGATTCGAGACATGGCCACGAGCCTATCGGGAGTGACGCGAGGGGCTCCTCCCGCGGCGGGAGGAGCCCCTTACAGGTGAGCGCGGGGGCTCACATCATGTCTTCGATCTCCGCGGCGATGGGGTCGGCGTCGGTGCCGATGACGACCTGGATGGCGGTGCCCATCTTGACGACGCCGTGGGCGCCGGCGGCCTTCAGGGCGGCTTCGTCGACCAGCGAGGGGTCGGACACCTCGGTGCGCAGCCGGGTGATGCAGCCCTCGATCTCCTCGATGTTCTCGATACCACCGAGACCCGCGACGATCTTCTCAGCCTTGCTGGCCATGTTCTTTCTCCCTGATCCGAACCGCTTTGTCGCAGTAACCCACAGTTGGCCCATCTTCGCGAGCGGTCATGCCGTGCGTGCCGGATGATGGCGATCACGACAGCGGAACCGTCCGGCAACTGGTCTACACCACAGGGGGGACGGTCGCCAAACCACGTCCGGGTCGAGCGCCGGGGAGGACGCCATGAGCGCCGAGAGCGCAGGCAGCGCCGACAGCACGGCCGGTGCGGCGCGGGAGCGGTGGAACCGGCTGTTCCAGGGGCTGCAGAAGATGGGCCGCAGTCTGCAGCTGCCGATCGCCGTGCTGCCGGCCGCGGGCATCCTCAACCGGCTCGGGCAGCCGGACGTCTTCGGTGACCAGGGCCTGGGCTGGAACGCCGTGTCGAAGGTGATGAAGGGTGCGGGCGGCGCGCTGCTCGACGGCTCCCTCGGGCTGCCGCTGCTGTTCTGCGTGGGCGTCGCCATCGGCATGGCGAAGAAGGCGGACGGCTCGACGGCGCTCGCGGCGGTGGCGGGCTTCCTCGTCTACTACGGCGTGCTGCACGAGTTCCCCCAGGGGTGCCCGGGGGGCTCGAAGGAGCTGGCGGGCATCGGCTGCCAGGTGAGCGTCGGCGCCGGGGCCGGCTCGGTGACGCCGTACACCTTCCAGAACCCGGGGGTCTTCGGCGGCATCGTGCTGGGTCTGCTGGCGGCGTTCTTCTGGGCGCGCTACCACCGCACGCGCCTCGTCGACTGGCTGGGCTTCTTCAACGGGCGGCGGCTGGTGCCGATCATCATGGCGTTCGTCGCCATCGCCTTCGCGGCGCTGTGCCTGTGGGTGTGGCCGCCCGTCGGGGCCGGGCTGGAGAGCTTCAGCGGGTGGCTGCGGGACGCGGGGTCGTGGGGCGCGGGTGTGTTCGGTGTCGCGAACCGGGCGCTGCTGGTGGTGGGGCTGCACCAGTTTCTGAACGTGCCGATCTGGTTCCAGTTCGGGACCTACACGCCGCCGGGCGGGTCGCCGGTGCACGGCGACATCAACATGTTCCTGGCGGGCGACCCGAACGCGGGCCAGTTCACCTCGGGCTTCTTCCCGATCATGATGTTCGCGCTGCCCGCCGCCGCGCTGGCGATGACGCACTGCGCCCGCCCCGAGCGCCGCAAGGAGGTCGGCGGGCTGATGCTGTCGGTGGCGCTGACGTCGTTCGTGACCGGCATCACCGAGCCGCTGGAGTACTCGTTCCTGTTCATCGCCCCGCTGCTGTACGTGGCGCACGCGCTGCTGACCGGGGTGTCGATGGCGGTGACGTGGGGGCTCGGGGTGCACGACGGGTTCAGCTTCTCGGCGGGCCTGATCGACTACGTCATCAACTGGAACCTGGCGACGAAGCCGTGGGCGATCATCCCCATCGGGCTGGGCTTCGCCGTCGTCTACTACGTCGTCTTCCGCTTCGCGATCACGACGTTCGACCTGCGCACCCCGGGCCGCGAGCCCGAGGAGGACGTCGAGGACGTCACCAAGGTCTGAGCAACGGCCGTTCGCGGCCCCCGCGCACCCCGTCTGACCCGGCACTTTGCGTAGTGCCGCGGTAGCGGATTTAACGGTTCCTTACACGCCCCCCATCGTGCTACAACAGGTCTACACCACTGAGTGGTGTAGACCACCACCCGATGGAGGAACCATGAGCACCGCCACCGAAACGGCGGCCCCCGCAAAGAAGCGGGGATCCGGTCTGCTTCAGGGCCTGCAGAAAGTCGGCCGCAGCCTCCAGCTCCCGATCGCCGTGCTGCCGGCGGCGGGCCTGCTGATGCGCCTCGGCCAGCCCGACGTCCAGGAGAAGCTGCACCTTCCCACGAACGTCGCCAAGGTCTTCGCCGGTGCCGGCGGCGTGCTGTTCGACAGCTCGTTCGGTCTGCCCCTGCTGTTCTGCATAGGCGTGGCGATCGGCTTCGCGAAGAAGGCCGACGGCTCGACGGCGCTGGCCGCCGTGGTGGCCTTCCTCACCTACTACGCGGTGATCCACCAGTTCCCCATCAAGGACGGGCACGAGGGCGCCACCTACACGCCCGTCGCTCCCTTCGGAGGATTCTGGCAGAAGGGACACGAGGCCGCGCAGGCCGCCTCGTTCCAGAACCCCGGCGTGCTCGGCGGCATCATCATCGGTCTGCTGACCGCGGTGCTGTGGCAGCGCTACCACCGCAAGCGGCTCAAGGACTGGCTGGGCTTCTTCAACGGCCGCCGGCTCGTGCCGATCATCACCGCCGTCGTGGGCGCGGCCCTCGGTGTCCTGGTGGTCCTCGGGTGGCAGCCCATCGGTGACGTGATCACCAACTTCGGCGAGTGGATGACCGGCCTCGGCTCCTTCGGCGCGGCCCTCTTCGGCCTCATCAACCGGGCGCTGATCCCGATCGGCATGCACCAGTTCGTCAACTCGGTGGCCTGGTTCCAGATCGGTGACTACACCAACTCCGCCGGCACCGTCTTCCACGGCGACCTGCCGCGCTTCTTCGCCGGGGACCCGCACGCGGGAATGTTCATGACCGGCTTCTTCCCGATCATGATGTTCGGTCTGCCCGCCGCCGCCCTGGCCATCGCGCACACGGCCCGCCCCGAGCGCCGTCAGGCCGTGACGGGCATGATGGTCTCCCTCGCGCTGACCTCGTTCGTCACCGGCGTCACCGAGCCGATCGAGTTCTCGTTCATGTTCATCGCCCCGCTGCTGTACGCCATCCACGCGGTGCTGACCGCGGTGTCGATGGCCGTCACCTGGGCGCTGGGCATCCACATGGGCTTCAGCTTCTCGGCCGGCCTCACCGACGTGTTCATCAACTGGGGCATCTCCACCCGGCCCTGGCTGATGATCCCGGTCGGCCTGGTCTTCGCCGCGATCTACTACGTGGTCTTCCGGTTCGCCATCGTCAAGTTCAACCTCCCCACCCCGGGCCGCGAGCCCGAGGAGGAGGTCGAGGACCTCACGAAGGCGTGAGTCCTGACGGCACCGCATGACGAGGCCCCCGGAGCAGCGGCTCCGGGGGCCTCGTCATGCGCCGCGTGCGACGGCGTCAGATCTCGTACGTACGGCGCGGAGCGGCCAGGTCCACCGGGCCGTCGAAGACCTCGCGGGCGTCCGCCAGGTTGACGCTCGGGTCGGTCCACGGCGGGATGTGGGTCAGGACCAAGTGGCGGGCGCCCGCGCGGGCCGCCGACTCGCCTGCCTCGCGGCCGTTGAGGTGCAGGTCGGGGATGCTCTCCTTGCCGTGCGTGAAGGCCGCCTCGCACAGGAACAGGTCCGTGTCGCGGGCCAGCTCGTCCAGCGCCTCGCTGACGCCCGTGTCGCCGGAGTACGTCAGGGACTTCCCGCCGTGCTCGATGCGGATCGCGTAGGCCTCCACGGGGTGGCGGACCCGCTCGGTGTGCACCGTGAACGGGCCGATCTCGAACGTGGACGGCTTGACCGTGTGGAAGTCGAAGACCTCGCTCATGGAGGAGGCGGAGGGGGTGTCGGCGTACGCCGTGGTCAGCCGGTGCTCGGTGCCCTCGGGGCCGTAGACGGGGAGGGGATCGCAGCGGCCGCCCTCGTGGCGGTAGTACCGCGCGACGAAGTACCCGAGCATGTCGATGCAGTGGTCGGCGTGCAGATGGCTCAGGAAGATCGCGTCGAGGTCGTAGAGACCGCAGTGGCGCTGCAGCTCACCGAGGGCGCCGTTGCCCATGTCGAGGAGCAGCCGGAAGCCGTCGGCCTCGACGAGGTAGCTCGAGCAGGCCGAATCCGCGGACGGGAACGACCCTGAGCAGCCGACGACGGTGAGCTTCATGAAGCAGAAACCTCCGTTGGCGGGAACCGATGGGCGGGAAAAAGGCAGGGAGCAGGCAGGGGGTTGTGCGGTTTGTCGAGCGTAAGGCGCGAAAGGGCGGGTCGCTCCTCTGCCAGGGGCCGTTGTGGGCGAACTCACCTGTGCTGTCACCGGTTCGGCTGGACCGTGGGCGCATGAAGCTTGCAGAGGGCGCGCGCTGCCGGGCGCGCGCCGGTAACGTCGTCCCCATGGACACGTCCTGGTGGCTCGCGCTCGCGGCGGTGGTGCTGCTCGCGCTGGTCGCCACGCTGGTCGACGGCTGGGGCCGCGGCCGCAGACCCGGCCGGCGGCGGCCGCCCGGTCGCCCCGGCGGCCGTCCCTCCGGCCGTCCCGCGGGCCGGGCGGGTGCCCGGACGGGCCGTCCGAACCCCGGTGACATCTGGTGGGCCCAGGTCCCCTACGAGGACCGCCCGGAGTCCAAGGACCGGCCCTGTCTGGTGCTGGCCGTGCGCGGCAACCGGGCCACGGTCGCGAAGATCACCAGCAAGTACCACGACGAGCGCGCGGGCGTGATCCCGCTGCCGCCGGGCGCGGTGGGCGACGCCCACGGCCGGCCGAGCTTCCTGCAGACCGACGAGCTGCGCGAGGTGGCGGTCGCCGACTTCCGCCGCCGGGTGGGCGTGGTCGACCCGGTCCTGTGGGACCAGGTCAGGCACCTCGCCGACTGACCCCCGCCTACTTCACCCGCACGGTGACCGTCCACTCCTGGATGCCCTTGCAGGAGACCTGGCCGGGGGCCGTGGGCTCGGCGCACAGCGGCCGGGCGGACGTCAGCTTCGCGGTGCCGGGGGCCAGCGCCTGGTAGGCGGCCGTGGCATCGCCCGGCTGGATGACGAAGCCGGAGTTGATCGCGCGCAGGGCGTTGCCGCTGGTCCGCACCGGCTGCCAGGGCCTGGCCCTGGTGCCGTCCAGGGTGAGCCGCAGTTCGCCGCCCTTGGTCACGCAGACGGTGCGGCCGTTGTCGCCCGCGGTGAGTTCCACGTGCGGGGCGCACGCTCCCCCGGCGGACGGCGCGGATGCCGACGGGGACACCTTGCCGCTGTCGCCGCCCCCCTTGTCCCCGCCGCTCTGGGAGCCGCAGGCCGTGAGGAGCACTGCTGCCGCCGCGATGGCGACGGGCGTCGTGCGACGCATGGGTACCGCCTTTCTGCCGTGGCGGGCCGACCGGCCCCCTGACGCAGATGTGACGTACCACGGGCGCCCGTGGATCCCACCCGGCCGCGGACCGGACGGGCGCACTCCGCACCGGTCGGCTCCATCAGCCCGTCGGCCCCGCCGGACCCGGCGGCCTACCGCGGACGCGCGGACGCGGCGGTCCCGCACGCGGGATGCTGCCTTCGCGTGCGGGACCTGGGGTCGTGCGGATCAGCCGGTCGTCAGGGCGGTGTCGTCCACGACGAAGCTGGTCTGGAGGGAGGAGTCCTCGACTCCGCTGAACTTCAGGGTGACCGTCTGACCCGCGAACGAGGACAGGTCGAAGGTCTTCTGCGTGTACCCGGAGGCGGCGTTGACGTTCGAGTACGTCGCCAGGGTGGTCGAGCCGGCGGAGACGGTCAGCTTGTCGTACGCGGTGCTGCCGGTCTCCGCGGTGTCGACGTGCAGGTAGAAGGTGAACGTGGCCTTGCAGCCGGACGGGACGGTCACCGACTGGGACAGCGTGTCGGTGTGCGCGGAGCCGTAGCCGTCGAGCCAGGCCTTGTAGGAGCCGCCGTGGGCCGCCTCACCGGTGTCGGTGGTGATGACACCGGTGCTGGAGGTCCAGCCGGTGCTGCCGGACTCGAAGCCGGGGTTGGCCAGCAGCTGCGCCGAGGTGCAGGTGCCGCCGGAGCCGCCGACCGTCCAGGTGAAGGAGGTGGCGCCGGAGGCGCCGGTGGAGTCGGTCGCGGTGACCGTGACCTGGTAGGTGCCCGCGGTGGACGCGGTGCCGCTGATCAGGCCGGAGGTGCTGTTGACGGACAGGCCGGTGGGCAGGCCCGAGGCGCTGTAGGTCAGGGCGGCGCCCGCGCTGTCACTGGCCTTGATCTGCAGGCTGACCGAGCCGCCGGTGGTGGTGGACTGGCTGCCGGGGTTGGTGACCGTCACCGTGTTGCCGGTGCTGGTGCCGCCGGTGAACGCGGTGGTGCCGTTCGGGGTGCCCCAGCCGGTCGGGCCGTCGTAGCCGGTGCGCGCGGTGCAGAAGTAGGAGGTGGTGCAGGAGCCGTTGCTGCCGCTGGTCACGTCGTACAGGTTGCCGGTGTGCGCGTACGGGTACTTCGCCGGGTAGTCGCCGGAGGCCGGGGTGCCCGCGAGGGCGTAGACGCCGGCGATGATCGGGGCGGAGGCGCTGGTGCCGCCGTAGACCGCCCAGCCGGAGCCGCCGTAGGTGTCGTAGACCGCCACACCGGTGGCCGGGTCGGCGACGGCGGAGACGTCGGCCTCCATGCGCTTGGAGCAGCTGGCGTCGGTCTGCCAGCTCGGCTTGGGGTCGTACGCCGAGCAGCCGGAGCCGGTGCCCTCGGTGGAGCTGGTGTGCCACACCGACTCGCTCCAGCCGCGGGAGTTGGAGGCGGTGCTGAGCGCGGTGCCGCCGACGGCGGTCACGTACTGGGAGGTCGCCGGGTACTCGGCGCCGTAGGCGGAGTCACCGGAGGAGACGGTGATGGCGACGCCCGGGTGCTTGAAGTACTGGGTGTCCTCGCTGGTCTGGGTGGAGGACTCGCTGCCGCCCCAGCTGTTGGAGACGAACTTGGCGCCGAGGGAGACGGCCTCGTTCTCGGCGATGCCGAGGTCGGAGTCGTTCGCGGAGCTCGCCTCGACCAGGACGATGTTGCAGTTCGGGCAGACCGCGCTGACCATGTCGAGGTCGAGGGCCTCCTCGCCCGCCCAGCCGGTGTCGTTGGTGGGCAGCGAGGTGGTCGAGCCGGTCTGGCTGACCTGCTTGAAGCAGCCGTTGGCCTTGGTGCAGGCGGACAGGCCGTAGGTGGAGCGGTAAGTGGCCAGGTCCGACTCGGCGTTGGGGTCGTTGTAGGCGTCGACCACGGCGACCGTCAGGCCGCTGCCCCCGCTGGTGGGCAGGTTGTAGGCGCTGTGCAGGTTGGCCGGTGACAGGCCGGAGGGCGCGGCGGCGGCGAGGGCCGAGGCGAGCCGCTGCCTGATGTCGGTGCGGCGCTGGGCGAAGCAGGACGCGTGCCCCGGTGCGGCGGTGGCGCAGAGGTGGGTCGTGGGGACCTTCTGGCCGGCCTTGCCGGTGGAGTGGAAGATCTGCCGCTGCGGGTCGGTCAGGGCCTTGGCGTTCTGGGTGGCCTTGCCGGTGTGGGGGTGTGCCGCCGTGGTGTGGGCGCCTGCAGTGGGGGCGGCGACGAGACCGGCGACGGTGAGGGCGAGAGCGGGCAGGGCGATGGAGACGAGTCTTCGCAGACTCCGCCTCCGCCCGCTGGGGCGGGACTCACGCATGGGGTACTGCCTCCATGGGGAAGTGGGGATTCTCGCAGTGGTCGGGCAGGCCCGTGACGCGCGTAGCGGCGGCGAACCGCGAGTCATGAGCATGACATTCACAGACGCCCCGTCCGCCGCGCTGAGCGTGACATGACAGGGTGCGCGAGGAACGTAGTCCCGGCCCCGGGGCCACCGGCAGTACCGGAGGGAATTCTTTGCCCCTCCATAGGATGAGGTTGGCCCCCTCATAGGAGGGGGCTGGCACGGGCTTGATGCGGGCCGTTCCCGGCGCCGGGAACGGCCTCGGCCAGGGCCTCAGGCCCAGAGCTGGCCGTGCAGCGTCTCGATGGCCTCCTCGGTGGTGGCGGCCGTGTAGACGCCGGTGGAGAGGTACTTCCAGCCCCCGTCGGCGACGACGAAGACGATGTCGGCGGACTCCCCCGCCTTCACGGCCTTGCGCCCGACCCCGATCGCCGCGTGCAGGGCGGCGCCGGTGGAGACGCCCGCGAAGATGCCCTCCTGCTGGAGGAGTTCCCGGGTGCGGGTGACCGCGTCGGCGGAGCCGACCGAGAAGCGGGTGGTGAGGACGGAGGCGTCGTACAGCTCGGGCACGAACCCCTCGTCGAGGTTGCGCAGACCGTAGACCAGGTCGTCGTAGCGCGGTTCGGCGGCGACGATCTTCACGTCCGGCTTGTGCTCGCGCAGGTAGCGGCCGACGCCCATGAGGGTGCCGGTGGTGCCGAGGCCCGCGACGAAGTGGGTGACGGACGGCAGGTCGGCGAGGATCTCCGGGCCGGTCGTCGCGTAGTGCGCGCCCGCGTTGTCCGGGTTGCCGTACTGGTAGAGCATCACCCAGTCGGGGTGCTCGGCGGACAGCTCCTTGGCGACGCGCACGGCGGTGTTGGAACCGCCGGCGGCCGGGGAGGAGATGATCTCGGCGCCCCACATGCCGAGCAGGTCCCGGCGCTCCTGGGAGGTGTTCTCGGGCATCACGCACACCATGCGGTAGCCCTTGAGCTTGGCGGCCATCGCCAGCGAGATGCCGGTGTTGCCCGAGGTGGGTTCCAGGATCGTGCACCCCGGGGTCAGGCGGCCGTCCTTCTCCGCCTGTTCGATCATGTGCAGGGCCGGGCGGTCCTTGACCGAGCCGGTCGGGTTGCGGTCCTCCAGCTTGGCCCAGATCCGGACCTCGGCGGACGGCGACAGCCGCGGCAGGCGCACCAGAGGGGTGTTGCCCACCGCGGCCAGCGGGGAGTCGTAGCGCATCGCTGCCCAGCGGCCGATCAGGCCATGCCGCCGGCCACGGCCGGCAGGATCGTCACGGTGTCGCCGTCGGACAGCTTGGTGTCGATGCCGTCGACGAAGCGGACGTCCTCGTCGTTCAGGTACACGTTGACGAAGCGGCGCAGCTGGCCGTTGTCCACGATGCGGGCCTGGATGCCCGTGTGGCGGGTCTCGAGGTCGGCGAACAGGTCGGCGAGGGTCTCCCCGGTGCCTTCGACCGCCTTCTGGCCGCCGGTGTAGGTGCGGAGGATGGTGGGGATGCGGACCTCGATGGCCATGGTTGCGGGCTCCTGTCGGGAAGGTTTCGGCGATTCGGTGTGCGCGCGCCCGGGGGTCTCCCCGGACCTCGGGCACCGGGAGAGCGCCGCGGCAGCGGCCGTACGGCGGTGGGGGAACGTCAACAGATGGCGCTGTTCAGCCTGCACAGGTCGACGTGCAGCCGCGCCACGAGCAGGATGCCCGGCGTCTTCTCGCTCACGTCGTTCAGAACCATGGGCTCATCGTATCGATTCCCGGTCCGGCTCCTGGAATGTGATCCCACATACCGGACCGATCGCAGCCAAGGGCTGAGATCAGTACGCCTCCACGACCTTGACCTCCTCCTCGGTGACCTCGCCGTCGAGGATCCGGTAGGAGCGGAACTGGAAGTCGCCGAGCCCGTCGGTGTCCGCGGTGGAGACGAGCACGTAGTGGGCGCCGGGCTCGTTGGCGTAGGAGATGTCCGTGCGGGAGGGGTAGGCCTCGGTCGCCGTGTGGGAGTGGTAGATCACCACCGGCTCCTCGTCGCGGTCGTCCAGCTCCCGGTAGAGCTTCAGCAGATCGCCCGAGTCGAACTCGTAGAAGGTGGGCGACATGGCCGCGTTCAGCATGGGGACGAAGCGCTCGGGGCGGTCCGAGCCGGCCGGGCCCGCGACGACGCCGCACGCCTCGTCGGGGTGGTCCTTGCGGGCGTGGGCGACGATCGCGTCGACGAGTTCCTGGGTGATGGTCAGCATGGTGGCCAGGATAAGCGTGTGGGCCGTCCCGTACCGAGGTGTGGTACGGGACGGCCCACATGCCGGACGTCCTGAGCGGCGGCCTCCGTGGGTGCCACGAGTACCCGCGGCGGCCGGACGTCCTGGGATGGTCTGCGCCGGTGGTCAGCCCACCTTCTCCAGCTCCGGCTCGCGGCGCTCGGTGACCTGCGGGTTGCGGGCCTTCAGGACCGCCCAGCCGATGGCGAGGGCGGCGGCCCAGCCGGCCATCACGTAGAGGCAGATGCGGGACTCGGCATCGATCGCGATCAGGCCGGTGACGAAGAGCAGGAACACGATGGCGATCCAGCTGCACACCGCTCCGCCCGGCGCCGGGAAGGAGGAGGCCGGCAGCCGGCCCGCGTCGACCGCGCGGCGGTAGAGGACGTGGCTGACCAGGATCATGAGCCAGGTCCAGATGCCGGCCGCGGTGGCGACGGAGGTGACGTAGCCGAACGCCTTCTCCGGCACGATGTAGTTGAGGACCACGCCGATCGCCATGAAGGCGACGGAGACGGTGATGCCGAGCGCGGGGGTCTTCGAGGCGGACAGCCGGCTGAAGACGCGCGGCGCCTCGCCGTTGTCGGCCAGGGTGCGCAGCATGCGGCCCGTGGAGTACATGCCGGAGTTGCAGGAGGACAGGGCCGCGGTCAGCACCACGAAGTTGACGATGCCGGCGCCGGCCGGGATGCCGATCACGGCGAACGCCTTCACGAAGGGACTGACGCCCGCCGCGAACTCGGTCCACTTCACCACGCACAGGATGACGGTGAGGGCGCCGACGTAGAACAGCGCGATGCGCCAGGGCAGGGTGTTGATCGCCTTCGGGAGGGTCTTCTCCGGGTTCTCGGACTCGCCGGCGGTGACGCCGACCAGCTCGACCGCGAGGTAGGCGAACATGACGCCCTGCAGGGTCATCAGGGACGAGCCGATGCCCTTGGGGAAGAAGCCGTCGAACTGCCAGAGGTTGGCCACGTGGGCCGTGTCACCGGCGGCGCTGAAGCCGAAGGTCAGCACACCGATGCCGATCACGATCATGCCGATCAGCGCGGTGACCTTGACCATGGAGAACCAGAACTCGATCTCACCGAAGAGCTTCACCGAGATCAGGTTGGCCACGAACAGGACGACCAGGAAGACCAGCGCGGTCACCCACTGGGGGACGGCCGGGAACCAGTAGTTCACGTAGATGGCCGCGGCCGTCAGCTCGGCCATGCCGGTGACCACCCACATCAGCCAGTACGTCCAGCCGGTGAAGTAGCCGAAGAACGGGCCGAGGAACTCCCGGGAGTACTCCGCGAAGGAGCCCGAGACCGGGCGGTAGAGCAGCAGCTCGCCGAGCGCCCGCATGATGAAGAAGATGATCACGCCCGCGAGGGCGTACATCAGGATGAGGCTGGGTCCGGCCTTGGCGATGTTCGCCCCGGCTCCCAGGAACAAGCCGACGCCGACGGCGCCGCCGATCGCGATCATCTGGACCTGACGGCTGCCGAGCCCGCGCTCGTACCCCTCCTCAGGGGCAGTGGTGACCTTCTTCTCGGAGGTCATGTGTGGTGCGCCTTTCTCCATGCCGAACCGGGCCTTCAGTCGGCCTCGGATCGGGTTTCGATCCCCCCGGATTGATGGAGCTGGGCGGGTTTCGCGGACCCGCCCGTGCCTGGCCGGCGGTCGCCGGCTCGGTGGCGCACCCGGCCGAACATGGGTGGTGTTCGCCGGGCGGTCGTGAAGATTTATCACGGCCGCCATACTGATCACCGAAGCACGATGTGGCGCACACCACAGGAAGAACCGGACAAAGAGCGCTCGAATGCGGCAAAACAGGCCGCAACGGTGACGGGATCGTTATCCGGATTTGAGCGTCCTCTGAGCGGACGCTCAAAAGGGGCGATATCCGCAGCGACTACGACATGAGGGTCGTGACGAGCGTCTCCTGGAGACCGCCGAGCCAGAGGTACGCCAGCACCATCGGCTTGCGCGGGTCCTCGTCGGGGAGCCGGTAGAGCAGATCGGTGTCGTCCTCGTCGGTGATCTCCAGCCGGGCACCGATCGCCAGGCGCAGGTCGTTGAGGGCACCGAGCCAGCACCGGGACTCCGCGGGGGCCAGCTTGAGGATCGCGCCGCCCTCGTCCACCGGCGCGAGCGCGTCCAGCGAGCGGATGACCACGAGGGCGTTCTCCCGCTTGCCGGCCCGCAGGTCGTTCTCGGTGTAGCGGCGGAACTCGGAGGAGTGCGCCCGCCGCTCCTCGGCCTCGGCCGCGGTGCCGGGCGCCTGCTCCGGGTCGACGTAGGCGTCCGGGAAGAGCCTCCTGAGCACGGGGTCGGCGGGCGGCTCGCTCGGCCCCTCGGCGAACAGCTCGGCGAGCGGGTCCTCGGGGGCGTCGCCGCCCGGGCCGGGGCCGATCAGCTCCAGGAGCTGGACGGCCAGCGACCGGATGATGGAGATCTCGACGTCGTCGAGGGCGACGGCCGCGCCGCCACCGGGGATCGGTTCGAAGTGTCCGGGCATCTGACGGGTTCGCTACTTCCGGTCCTGCTGGAGGGTGGCCCACAGACCGTAGCCGTGCATCGCCTGCACGTCGCGTTCCATCTCCTCGCGACTGCCGCTGGAGACGACCGCCCGGCCCTTGTGGTGGACGTCGAGCATGAGCTTGGTGGCCTTGTCCTTCGTGTACCCGAAGTACGACTGGAAGACGTACGTCACGTAGCTCATGAGGTTGACCGGGTCGTTGTGGACGATCGTGACCCAGGGGACGTCGGGCTCGGGTACGGCGAAGACCTCCTCCGCCGACTCGGTGCGTTCGATCTCTACGGGCGCGGGTGACGTCACACAGCCATGCTGCCACGCGGCCCAGAAATCGTCACACTGACGAAATGGGGGTAGCATGCTTGCCATGAACACAGCGGACCTTGGGCTGCCGGTGGACGTCCCGTCGACGGCGCTCTTCACGGACCAGTACGAGCTGACGATGCTGCAGGCCGCCCTCAAGGGCGGTACGGCCGAGCGGCGCAGCGTGTTCGAGGTCTTCACCCGGCGGCTGCCGGAGGGGCGCCGCTACGGGGTGGTGGCCGGCACCGGGCGCGTCCTGGACGCGGTGGAGAACTTCCGCTTCGACGAGCCCGTGCTGGCCTTCCTGCACGGGCGGGGCATCGTCGACGACGAGACCCGCGACTGGCTCGCCGACTACCGCTTCACCGGTGACGTCTGGGGCTACCCGGAGGGCGAGGTGTACTTCCCCGGCTCCCCGATCATGCGGGTCGAGGGCTCGTTCGCCGAGTGCGTGCTGCTGGAGACCGTGATCCTCTCGATCCTCAACCACGACTCCGCGATCGCGGCCGCCGCCTCCCGCATGGCCTCGGCGGCCGGTGACCGCCCGCTGATCGAGATGGGCGCCCGCCGCACCCACGAACTGGCCGCCGTGGCCGCCTCGCGAGCCGCCTACGTCGGCGGCTTCGCCACCACCTCCGACCTCGCGGCCGGCTTCCGGTACGGCATCCCCACCGTCGGCACCTCCGCGCACGCCTTCACCCTGCTGCACGACCGCGAGCGGGACGCCTTCCAGGCCCAGGTGGACTCCCTGGGCAGGGGGACCACGCTGCTGGTGGACACCTACGACGTCGCCGAGGCGGTCCGCACGGCGGTGGAGGTGGCCGGGCCCGAGCTGGGCGCGGTGCGCATCGACTCCGGGGACCTGCTGCTGGTGGCCCACCGGGTGCGCCAGCAGCTCGACGAGCTGGGCGCGACCGGCACGAAGATCGTCGTCACCTCCGACCTGGACGAGTACGCCATCGCCTCGCTCGCCGCGGCGCCGGTGGACGCGTACGGCGTCGGCACCCAGCTGGTGACCGGCTCCGGGCACCCGACCTGCTCGATGGTCTACAAGCTGGTCGCCCGCGCCGGGTCCGCCGACCCGCAGGCACCGCTGGTGCCCGTCGCCAAGAAGTCCAGCGGGGGCAAGTCCTCGGTCGGCGGGCGCAAGTGGGCGGCCCGGCGGCTGGACGAGGACGGGGTGGCCGAGGCCGAGGTCGTCGGCACCGGGCCGGTGCCGGACGCGCTGGCCGACCGGCAGCTGCTGGTGCCGCTGGTCAAGGGGGGCGCGGTGGTGGCGCGCGAACCGCTCGACGCGCCCCGCGAGCGGCACATCGCCGCGCGGGCCAATCTGCCGCTGTCGGCGACCCAGCTCTCCCGCGGCGAACCCGTCCTGCCGACGGAGTACGTCCGGGGGCGCGCGGACGGCTGACCGCGTCCGCCGTCCGCCCCGCCGACGCCCCCTCCCGCGGAGGCCGGAAAGTCTCTAGGCTCAGTTACTTAACTCACAGTCGAAGGACAGCCAGCATGCGCCGCGCCTTGATCGTCGTAGACGTGCAGAACGACTTCTGCGAGGGAGGCAGCCTCGCGGTGTCCGGCGGTGCCGACGTGGCCGCCGCCATCACCGAGCTGATCGGCCAGGCGGGCGGCGCCGGATACCGCCACGTCGTCGCCACCCGTGACCACCACATCGCACCCGGTGGGCACTTCGCGGACAACCCGGACTTCGTCCGCTCCTGGCCCGCGCACTGCGTCGCGGGCACGGAGGGCGTCGGCTTCCACCCGAACTTCGCCCCGGCCGTCGCCTCCGGTTCGGTGGACGCGGTGTTCGACAAGGGTGCCTACTCGGCGGCCTACAGCGGCTTCGAGGGCACCGACGAGAACGGGGCGAGCCTGGCCGAGTGGCTGCGCGAGCGCCAGATCGACGAGGTCGACGTGGTCGGCATAGCGACGGACCACTGCGTGCGCGCCACGGCCCTGGACGCCGCCCGGGAGGGCTTCCGGACACAGGTCCTGCTGGACCTGACGGCCGGCGTGGCCCCCGAGACGACCGAGCGGGCCCTGGAGGAGCTGCGCGAGGCCGGGGTGGAGCTCACCGGCAAGCCGGTGGTCAGCGGCTAGGAACCGGTCCGGAGCCGTTCGGAAGCCGGGCTCCGGGGCCCGGTCCGGACGCCGGGTCCAGCAGGACCTGCGCCCGGGACGGCCCGGTGCCTGGCCGAGCCTCCGAGACGGCCCAGGTACCTAGGGCCTGGCCACCGCCGTTCCGCGCAGGAGGGCGCGGATCGGGTGCCACAGTTCGGTGGCGATGACGCCGTTGTCCGGCGCGGTGCGCCATATCAGGCCGTCCGGGTGGTGCAGGACCGCCGTGATCTCGTCCGGGCTGGGCGGCGCCGCGTTGCCCCGCAGGTAGACCGCGCGCAGGCCCAGGTTGCGCAGCCGGGTCAGGGCGCGGGCGCGGTTCTGCGCGAGCACCAGGACCCTGACCCGGGCGGTGCCCCCGTCGGTGCCTCCGGCGGGGCCGAGGCCGGGCAGGTTGAGCGCCACCACCACCGAGCCGTTCGGCAGCTTGCAGAAGCCTCCTGCGGCCATGCGGTCACATCCCCGTTCCGGTCGGTGTCAATAAGCGAGTCACAGGACGCACCTAAACACGATCGGCGGCGACCCGCCAGGGGGTCACCGCCGATACGCTTCTGACCTGCGGAGATATCCGCTACTTCACCGCGCGGCCGACCTCGAGCTCGAGGGTCGAGCCGTCCTTCGCCTGCTTGATGATCTTGATGGTGGTGTTGGTGTCAGTGACCTTGACGCCACCGGCCGGGTTCGTCTTGTCGTAGTAGGTGCTGGTGTGGTCGTTGAAGAGCGACACACCCTTCTGCGACTTGATCTTGGTGACCTTGTCCGCCTTGTGCAGGGTGAGGCCGTCCGTGGCGTCCAGGCTGAACGGCGAGTCGTAGGCCTGCATGCGGTTGCGCAGCAGCGTGCCGTCGGCCCACTTCAGCGCCTTCGGGTGCGCGTCGATCGGGAGGATCAGACCGGTGCCCGGGTGACCGTTGGTGGCGTTCGTGTTGTCGTCCGCCTGGGAGGTGTCCCACTTCCAGATCAGCAGGCCGTTCTGGTACGGGTAGTGCTCGACCCAGTCCGGACGGCTGGCGAAGCCGAAGTTGTACGGGCCGACCTTGAGGGTCTTGTCGTACGACACGTACTGGCGGTTCTCGGCGAGGTAGTACTGCGCGTACTCCTTGGTGAAGGACGCGCCGATGCGGGAGAAGCCGGACGCGGTCCAGGCGGCGTCCGCGCTCTCGGCGTTGTCCGAGAAGAGCGGCGTGCCGTCGGCCGTCACCGTGATCTCGTCGGCCGCGAAGCCCTTCAGGGCCACACCACCGTCGGTCTGGTAGCGGAAGCGCAGGTCGATCTTCTTGCCCGCGTAGGCGTCGAGCGGGTACGACAGCTTCTTGTAGGCGTCGACCGAACCGGTCAGGCCCGGCTTGCCGGAGCCGTCACGCGGGATGGCCTGGCCGTCCACCGTGCCGTCCAGGGCGGTCCAGTTGGCGCCGCCGTCGGTCGACACCTCGGCGTAGAGGAAGTCGTAGTCCTTCTCGATGTCGTACCAGCCGTCGAGGGTGAGGGCGGCCGACGTCTTGCCGGTGAGGTCCACCGAACGGGTCAGCGTGTTCTTGAGGTTGTCACCGCTGCCGCTCCACCACTGGGTGGAACCCTGCGCCGGGGTGACGATCTGGGTCTTCACGGCCTTCTTCGGCAGCGTGACGACCAGCGCCTGGCGGTACTTGGTGTTGTACTCGGCGACACCGAGCTTGTGCCAGGAGGAGACGCCGGCCTTGGCGGAGTCGTAGTTCAGCCAGCCCAGCTGCAGCTTGTCCCAGGCGTTCATGTCCCCGGGCAGGTCGCCGATGGCCTCCTTGCCGGTGCCGAGCCAGGAACCGGAGGACATCAGGGTCCAGAAGCCGGTGGAGTTGTCGCCGCCCGCGGTGTCGTACTCGTCCGGCAGACCGAGGTCGTGGCCGTACTCGTGGGCGTAGACGCCGAGGCCGCCGTTCTCCGGCTGAATGGTGTAGTCGCCGACCCAGACACCGGTGTCGCCGACCTGCGCGCCGCCGAGCTTGTTCTCGGCCGGGCCGGTGGCGCCGGCGTCGGTGCCGAAGGCGTACCAGCGGTGGGCCCAGATCGCGTCGGTGCCCTGGGCCCCGCCGCCGGCGGACTCGTCCTCACCGGCGTGCACGATCTGGAAGTGGTCGACGTAGCCGTCGGGCTCGTTGAAGTTGCCGTCGCCGTCGTAGTCGTAGCGGTCCCACTGGTCGTACTTGGCCAGGTCCGCCTTGATGTCGGCGTCGGACTTGCCGGCCGCCTTCTGCTGGGCGACCCACGCCTTCAGACCGTCGCTGACGACGTTCCACACGCTCGGGCAGTTGGTCTGGCCGCACGCGTTGTTGCCGTAACGGGCCTCGTTGTAGGGGACCTTGACCCAGTCGGTGACCTCACCGGAGACCGAGTAGCGGCCCGAGGACTGCTTCTCGTAGTACTTCTTCAGCGACTCGGTCTTCTTGCCGGTGCCGAAGTACAGGTCCTGGTAGTGCTTCTGGTTGTAGTCCTTCTGCCAGGCCGTCGAGTTGTCCTTCTTGCGGTCCGGCGCGGCGATCTTGTTGTGCCGCGGGCCCGCCGTGCCGCCGAACTTCGGGTCCGTCTGGTCCCCGAACTCCACCAGGATGGTGAAGATCTTGTCGGTCTTCTCGCGGCTCAGCTCGACGTACTTGCTGTCGCCCTTCTTGCTCTTGAGCTGGACGACCTTGGAGCCGTTGCGGTCCCTGGCCTTCACCTTGCCCGCTATGAGCTGGTTCAGGGCCTCCTGACGCTGGGCCTTCTGCGTCTTGCTCATCGGGCCGTCGAGGTCGTGGCCCTGCTGCTTCACCGGAGCCGGGTCGTGCCGGTTCGCGGCGGCCGGCGGGGCGGTGGTGCTGGCCTCCGCCACCGCGAAGGTCGCGAAGGTGGCGGAAGCCGCCGCAAGGGCCACGCCGATCGCCGTGGCTCTGAACGTCCAGGTTCTGCTGGTCACTTGATGAGTTCCTCCCCCGCGCCGCGCGCTCGGACAGGGGACCCCGATGTTGGTTGGGTCCGCGCGCGCACGATCAACGCGTTGTAATCAAGTGACGACATTTGACTAGAGGTTTAGAAGAAAAGACAGATCTTGACTTGAGCAGGACAAGTGCGTTATGCGGAGACGACGTTCGTTTTACGAACGTCCGGCCGACCCCCGGCGGGCGCGTGCCGCCGTCCAGTTGGCGGGACACATGACTCCGTGCGCCCCCTGTGCACCGGCACCGTGGGTTAGGTCACGCTTACCAAGCGTCGGGTTCGGGCATGCACGCGAATAGAGTCCACTGGCACCCTCCCGACATCCAGGCAACCAGCTTCCGAGGACACGATTGCCATGCCTCGTCCGACCCCCGCACAGCTCGCCTACGGTTCCTGCACCGTGATCTTCTCGACGCTCGCCATGCTGCTGCTGTCGCAGACGAGTTCGGGCCTCGGGATCGCCGTCATCGCCCTGGCCGCGCTCGCCCTGGGTCTGCTGGTGGCCATGACGGTCCCGCTGCCCCGGACGCGGGCCGCCGAGACCGCTGCCCAGGGCGCCCGCGAGCAGGAACGCGTGCCCACGGCGCTCTGACCCCCGCGGCCGGCACGTACGAGAGCGGCGGTTCCGTGACCGTTCCGGAACCGCCGCTCTCGTACCCGCCGGTCGTCAACGGGTGCTGACCACCACCGTCTTGGCCGCCTTGTCGTGCAGTCCCTGCTTGTACGGCCGGTCGAAGAAGCTCCAGCCGCCGCAGATCGCCGTCCAGACGCAGGCGCAGCAGAAGGCGAACGGCAGCCACAGCACCAGGGCCCGGTTCAGCGAGGTCTGGGTGGCCGGGGTGGAGCCGTTGTCGAGGTTGGCCACCCGCATCTTGAGCAGCTTCTTGCCGAGGGTCTGCCCCGTCCTGGCGATCAGGAAGGTGTCGTAGGCGACGTAGCAGACCGCGGCGATGACGGACTGCCCGACGGAGCGGGCCACCTCGCTCCCGGTGCCGTTGACGGTGTACGCGCGGACGCCGAACACCAGGGTGAGCAGCCACACGACGATCCCGACGAGGATCATGTCGATGATGCGCGCGAGGGTCCGCCTGCCGCTGTCGGCGAGTGGCGGCATGCCGGCGAGGGGGTCGGCGGGGTAGCCCTGCCCCCCGGCACCGTAGGGGCCGCCGCCGTAGGGACCACCGCCCCCGTAGGGACCGCCGCCGGGTGGCGGGGGCTGCGCGCCCCCGTAGGGCGGGGGCTGCCAGCCGCCGGGCGGGGGCTCCTGTCCGCCGCCGGGGGGCGGGGCGCCCGGGGGTGGCGGCTGACCACCGGGCGGCGGGGGCTGCCGGTCGCCGTACGGAGCGTCGTACGGCGAGCCCGACCCCTGCTCCGACGGGGGCCTCTTCCTGAACGGGTCGTCCTCCGGAGGCTGCTCTCCGGAGCCGGGGGGCGGTTCGCTGCTCATGGCCCGAGTGCACCGCGAACCGCCCTCCCCCGCATCCGGCGGGCGGCCGTACGGGGGACGGGCTCGCCCGCTCAGTCGGCGACGAAGGTGTGGGCCGCCTTGTCGTGCCAGCACTGGCGCCAGGGCCGGTCGAACACGCACCACAGCACGCCGACGACGCCGATGCCGAGCAGGCCGGGGACGCTGTAGACCAGCCAGCGGCGCAGGGCGGCGCCGAACCCCGGGGGCTCGTGCGCCTCGATGTCCCGCACCTCGAGACCGCACAGCTTCTTGCCCAGCGTGCGGCCCCACCTGGCCGTGGGCAGCACCTCGTAGAGGACGCCGAAGACCAGCAGGACGCCGAGCACGACGGCGAGCGAGGTGCCGGTCGTGCCGTCGATCAGCCACACGGTGACGGTGCGGCCGGACAGCTTCGCCTCGTCGATCTTCCGCTGGACGTGGTCGACCGCCCGGGTGCCGAGCGGGACCGCGGCGGCGGCGGTGACGGCGCCGATGACCAGGCTGTCGACCAGACGGGCGGCCAGCCGCTTGCCCAGACCGGCCGGACGGGCCGCGGCCTGCCGGCGGGCGGCCGCCTGGAACACGTCCTCGACGGGCGGCTTCCAGGGCGCCACGGGCTGCTCGTCCGCGCCCCCGGCCAGCCGGTGCACCTGCTGCGCCCAGGAACTCTGGCCGCCGCCGGGGCCCGAGGTCAGCGGGGTGCCGGGCGCCGGTACCTGCTGCGGGCCGCCCTGCCTGCCACCCTGCTGCCCGCCCTGCGGCGGCGGCGTCTGCTGCGGTACCGCGGGGGCCACGGCCGAGGGCGCTGCCTGGGGTGTCTGCGCGGCGGCGGCCCGAGCGGCGGCCGCCTTCCCGGCCCCGAAACCGGGGCCCGCAGCCGCCGGGGACTGCCCCGGGACCCCGACCGGGCCCTGCGCGCCGGGACCGGCCGCTCCCGGGCCGCCCGGTGCCGCCCCGGCGGGTGCCGCCCCGCCCGGGCCCTGGGCGGCGAAACCACCGGCGCCGGCCGGTGCGGACGGCTGCCCGCCCGGTGCCGCCGCGCCCGCCTCGCCGCCCGCCCGGCCCTGCCCCGGTGCCGGGCCGAAGGGCGGCGCGGAGTCGTCCCTGACGGCCGCGGGGCCCGGGACCGGACGGCGGAAGATGAACGTGCCCCCGGGGTCGGGGCCGTCGTCGTCCGTGGGCGGGATCGAGGCGGTGCCGTCGGTGCGGGCCGCGTGGCCGGCCGGCTGGGCCGGGCCCTGCGCGGCGGCCCTCGGATCGGCGCCGAATCCGGGCCGCTCGTACGGTCCGTGCGGTGCGTGCTGTCCGAGCCGCGCGTCGCCCTGGTCGCCCCACCCGGACGCCTGACCGCCCGCGCCCGCACCCGGCCCGGGGTCCTCGTCGAAGAAGTGCGGGCCCGTCTCCTCGACGGGCGGGGCCGCGGGGCGGGCGCCGGGCGGCGGGCTGAGCGGGCTGCCGTCCGCGGGCGCCGGCCGGCTGGTGCCCGGCACCCAGGAGGCGCCGTTCCAGTACCGCACGTACCCGGGGATGGAGGGGTCCGGGTAGTAGCCCTCACGGGGCCTGTCGTCACCGGGGGCCGGGGTTGGGGCGCTCATGTCCGTCGTCCCGTATCTGCTCGGGGGTGGGATGGGAGCCTCCACATCTATCAGACCGGGGCATGCCACACCGCCAGTCCCGCCGTACCCACCCCTTTCCGGGCGACGCCGTGCCTCCGCTCCCCCGGTCCGAGCCGAAGAACTTCCCGGAACCCGCGTAATGGCAGCGCCTTCGCCGCCTCTCTCCGGGTACCGGCCCACTCAGGGCGGCCCCGGCAGGAAGGAAACACAGATCATGGATCACACCGTGGTGGAGCGGGAGCTGGAGCTGAAGCTCGTTCTGTCCCCCGAGCGCAGCGTGCCGGTGCCGGCCCGGCTGGGCTACCGCTCCGACGACCCCTACGCCGTCCACGTCGCCTTCCACATCGACTCCGAGCACCCCGTCGACTGGACGTTCGCCCGGGAACTGCTGGTGGAGGGGGTGTTCCGGCCGTGCGGGCACGGCGATGTGCGGGTGTGGCCGACCAAGGTCGACGGACGCGGCGTCGTGCTGATGGCGCTGAGTTCCCCCGACGGGGACGCCCTGCTGGAGGCACCGGCCGCCCAGGTGTCGGCCTGGCTGGAGCGGACGCTGCGCGCGGTGCCCCCGGGCAGCGAGGCCGGGCGGCTGGGCCTGGACGGCGCCCTCGACGAGCTGTTCGCCCGGTGAGCGCCCCCTCAGGGGGGTCAGAACAGCTTGCCGGGGTTGAGGATGCCGAGCGGGTCGAAGACCTGCTTCACCGCGCGCTGCATCTCCACGCCGACCGGACCGATCTCCCGGGCCAGCCACTCCTTCTTCAGCACGCCGACGCCGTGTTCGCCGGTGATGGTGCCGCCGAGTTCCAGGCCGAGGGCCATGATCTCGTCGAAGGACTCGCGGGCCCGCCGGGACTCGTCCGGGTCGGCGGCGTCGAAGCAGACGGTGGGGTGGGTGTTGCCGTCCCCGGCGTGCGCGCAGACGCCGATGGTGAGGTCGTACTTCCCGGCGATCCGCTCGACCCCTTCGAGCATCGCGCCGAGCCGGGAGCGCGGCACGCACACGTCGTCGATCATCGTCGTGCCCTTCACCGCCTCCAGCGCGGTCAGCGAGAGCCGCCGGGCCTGGAGCAGCAGGTCGGACTCGGCGGCGTCCTCGGCCGGTACCACCTGGGTGGCGCCCGCCGCCTCGCACACCGCGCCGACGGCGGCCAGGTCGGCGGCGGGGTCGGGGGTGTCGAAGGCGGCCAGCAGCAGCGCCTCGGTGGTCTCCGGGAGACCCATGTGGGCGAGGTCGTTGACCGCCTTGACGGTCGTACGGTCCATCAGTTCGAGGAGGGACGGGACGTGACCGCCCTCCATGATCCGGCACACGGCGTCGCAGGCGGCGGCCGCCGAGGCGAACTCGGCGGCCAGGACGAGCTGGCGAGGCGGCTTCGGCCGCAGCGCCAGGACCGCCCGCACGACGATGCCGAGCGAACCCTCGGAGCCGACGAAGAGCCTGGTCAGGTCGTAGCCCGCCACGCCCTTCGCGGTGCGCCGCCCGGTGGACATCAGACGGCCGTCGGCGAGGACGACGTCCAGGCCCAGCACGTACTCGGCGGTCACGCCGTACTTCACGCAGCACAGCCCGCCCGAGGCCGTGCCGATGTTCCCTCCGATGGTGCACATCTCCCAACTGGAGGGGTCCGGCGGGTAGTAGAGGCCGTGTTCCTCCACCGCGCGGGAGAGGGCCGCGTTGATCACGCCCGGTTCGACCACCGCGATCCGGTCCACCGGGCTGATCTCCAGGATGCGGTCCATCTTCGTCAGGGACAGCACGATGCAGCCCTCGGTGGCGTTGGCGCCGCCGGACAGGCCCGTGCGGGCCCCCTGCGGGACCACCGGGACGCGCAGCTCACTGGCGGTGCGCATCACGTGCTGGACCTGTTCGACGGTGCGCGGCAGCACGACCACGGCCGGGGCCCCGGCCGGGCAGAAGCTGGCCATGTCGTTGGCGTAGGAGGTGGTGACGTCGGGGTCGACGAGGACGGCCTCGACGGGCAGGCCGGCCAGGAGCCGGTCGGTGAGGTTACCGGGTGCCACAGCATCGGTGTCGCGATGCGCTTCGATACGGCTCATGATCACAGCGTGTCACTCGGGGCCATCGGTGTGAACCCCGTCCGTGCCGTCCTTGGGCCACCCGGGCGGGCCCGTCACGCTGGCGCACAGTGAGCGGTATGGAGATCCGACAGTACGGCCCCTCCGCTCCCGGCACGTCCCCGGCGGCCGGGCCGCCGCCGCGCCGCGGGCGCCGGTGGCCGCTCGGTGTGCTGGCCGTCGCGCTCGCGGGCGGGGCGGCGGCGGGCGCGGTGCTGGCGACGGTCCCGGACGAGCCGGAGCGCCGGGCGGTGCCGCCGCCGCCCGCCGCGGGCCCCCGGACCCAGCCGCAGGCGCTGGCGCTGGCGCTGGCCGCGCTGACCTCGGGGGTGCCGGCCGCGCTGCCCGACCTGACGGCGCTGATCGGGCAGCAGGAGGGCCGGGTACGGGCGCGTCCCCAGGACGCCCGTGCCTGGGCGGTGCTGGGGACGGCGTACGTGGAGCGCGGGCGGGTGAGCGCCGACCCCGCGAACTACCCGAAGGCGGAGCGGGCGCTGACGACGTCCATCCAGGTGCGCGCCGGCGGCAACGCCGAGGCGCTGGGCGGGCTGGCCGCGCTGGCCAACGCCCGCCGCGACTTCGCGGCGGCGAAACGGTACGGCGAGCAGGCGCTGAAGCTGACGCCGAAGCGGTGGACGGCGTATCCGCCGCTGATCGACGCCTACACGGGGCTCGGTGACTACAAGGCGGCCCGGGGCGCCCTGGACAAGCTGCTGGCGCTGCGGCCGGGGGTGGCCGCCCGGCCCGCCGTGATGGCCCGGGCGTCGGCGGTGTACCGGGACCGGGGCTGGCGCGAGGACGCCGTGGCCCAGCTGACGGACGCGGCGTCGACCGCCCGGACACCCCCCGAGCAGGGCGCCTATCTGACCGGGGTGGGGCAGCTCGCCTGGGAGCGCGGCGACCGGGAGGACGCGCTGCGGCACTTCGAGGCGGCCGTACGGGTCGATCCCGGCCGGTGGGCGGCGCTGGCCGGGAAGGGCCGGGCGCTGGCCGCGCTGGGTCGCGCCGACGAGGCGCTGACCGCCTACCGGGCGGCGCTCGCCGGGCAGCCGGACCCCCGGGTCACCCTGGAACTGGGCGAGCTGTACGAGTCGCTGGGCCGGTTCTCCTCCGCGCGCGAGCAGTACGAGCTGATGCGGGAGCGGGTGGAGCGGTCGGTCGACGGCGGGGTGGACGAGGAGCTGCTGATCGGCCAGTACGAGGCGGACCACGGCGACGCGCAGGACGCGGTGGTGCGGCTGGAGGAGGAGTGGCGCCGCCAGCCGGGGATCGAGGTGGCCGACGCGCTCGGCTGGGCGCTGCACCGGGCCGGTGACGACCAGGAGGCGCTGAAGTACGCCTCGATCGCCACGGACAAGGCGAAGGGCGGCGGGGTGCGCAGTGCGCTGTACGCCTTCCACCTGGGCATGATCGAGCGCGAGACGGACCGGCCGGGTCCGGCCCGGCGCCATCTGCAGGAGGCGCTGCGGATCAACCCGTACTTCTCGCCGCTGCGGGCTCCCGAGGCCCGGGCTGCGCTGCGGGAGCTGGGGGACGTGCCCGACGAGCCGCTGCCCGGCGCGGACGACTAGGTCGTGCCGTGCACCCGGGTCTCAGGGCCCGGGTTTGCAGTACAGGGAGAACCGGCGCGCTCCGGGCTCGCCGGAGGCGAGGCCCAGGTACAGGCGGGGGCCGCCGGTGCGCGTGACCGCCAGGCCCTCGGGCTCGCGGTGACTCAGGGTGTGGCCCGCTCCGGTGCGGTGGGCGGCCAGCAGGGCGCCGGTGCGGATGTCGAGGCAGGACAGGTACGCGTTGCCGTGGCGGGCGGGCGGGTTGGTCCGGGCGTCGTAGGCGCTGCCGGCGAGCTGGTAGAGGTGGTCGCCGTGCAGCGCGTAGCCCTGGAAGGGGACCGCCGGGTCGGGGTGGGCGCCGGTCTGCGGGAAGTCGGCGAGCGGGTTCGCGTAGTCGCGGGCGACGAAGGCGGCGAGGTCCCAGACGCGGTAGCGCGGGACGTTCCGCACGCGGTAGCGGATCGCCAGGCGGCGGGTGGCCGCGCAGAGCGTGGGCTGGTTGTTGCGGGATCCCTCGACGGGGTGGCGGACCTTGACGTCGCGGGTGGTGCGGGTGGCGCCGGCGGCGAACCGGAACCGGGTGACGCCCCGGCCGAAGCCGTGCAGGGCGTCGGCCTCGGTCCAGATCCAGACCGTGCCGTCGGGGTCGTTCTGCACGCCCATGCTGACGCCGTGCCCGAACCCCTTGAGGTACATGTGGCCGAGCCGCCGGCCCTCCATGTCCAGGCGGTTCAAACACAGGTCACCGTCCGCCAGGCCGCCCCGGGCGACCTGGAGGACGTAGAGGTGGCGGTGCACCTCGTCGAACGCGAAGGACTGGAGGACCGTGGGCTCCCGGAGCGTCGCCCGCTCCCGCAGCCGGCACACGGCCGGCGCGGCGAGGTCGATGTGCTCCGCCACGGTCCCCCCTCGCGCCGGGCGGGACCCCGGGTCCTACAGGTTGCCCCGCTTCTCCTGCTCGCGCTCGATGGCCTCGAAGAGCGCCTTGAAGTTGCCCTTGCCGAAGCCCATCGAGCCGTGCCGCTCGATCAGTTCGAAGAACACGGTCGGCCGGTCCTGGACCGGCTTGGTGAAGATCTGCAGAAGGTACCCGTCCTCGTCACGGTCCGCCAGGATCCTCAGTTCCCGGAGAGTCTCGATCGGCACCCGGGTGTCGCCGACCCACTCGCCGAGGGTGTCGTAGTACGAGTCGGGGGTGCTGAGGAACTCGACGCCGGCCGCGCGCATGGTGCGCACCGTCTGCACGATGTCGTTGGTGGCCAGCGCGATGTGCTGGACGCCGGGGCCGCCGTAGAACTCCAGGTACTCGTCGATCTGGGACTTCTTCTTGGCGATCGCGGGCTCGTTGAGCGGGAACTTCACCTTGAGGGTGCCGTCCGCGACGACCTTCGACATCAGCGCGCTGTACTCGGTGGCGATGTCGTCGCCCACGAACTCCTTCATGTTCGTGAAGCCCATGACGTTGTTGTAGAACGCCACCCACTCGTCCATCTTGCCGAGTTCGACGTTGCCGACGCAGTGGTCGATCGCCTGGAAGGTACGGCGGGCGGGCGCCTCGACGATCGGCTGCGCGGCGACGTAACCGGGCAGGTAGGGGCCGTCGTAGCCGCTGCGCTCGACCAGGGTGTGGCGGGTCTCGCCGTAGGTGGCGATGGCGGCGAGGACGACGGTGCCGTGCTCGTCCTTCACCTCGTACGGCTCGGCCACCGAGGAGGCGCCGTGCTCGATGGCGTAGGCGTAGGCGGCGCGGGCGTCCGGGACCTCGATGGCCAGGTCGATGACGCCGTCGCCGTGCTCGGCCACGTGCTGGGCGACGAAGTGGCCCCAGGGGGTGGACGGCTTGATGACCGAGGTGAGGACGAAGCGGGCGGAGCCGTTCTCGAGCACGTAGCTGGCGGTCTCGCGGCTGCCGTTCTCCGGTCCGGAGTAGGCGACCAGCTTCATGCCGAAGGCGCTGGAGTAGTAGTGCGCCGCCTGCTTGGCGTTGCCCACGGCGAAGACGACCGCGTCCATTCCCTTGACCGGGAAGGGGTCGGCCTGCCGGGCGGTCGCGTCGGGAGTGAGGTGTGTGGTCTGCGTCATGTCGGAAGGGTGGCCCCGGTCTGCAAGGTGCGCAATAGTTTGCGTGTTCACTGGGCAATGTGTTCAGCGGTAGGGCCGCACCGGCGGTCTTTCTGTACAGGATGACCACCCCGGAGAGGAGGCGGGCGGGACCGTGGCGATCGATCGTCTGGACGGGCGGATCATCGTGCTGCTGGCCCGGGAGCCGCGCATCGGCGTGCTGGAGATGTCGCGGCGGCTGGGGGTGGCCCGGGGGACGGTCCAGGCGCGGCTCGACCGGCTCCAGTCGAACGGGGTGATCCGCGGTTTCGGCCCGCAGGTGGACCCGGCGGCCCTCGGCTACCCGGTCACGGCGTTCGCCACGCTCCAGATCAGGCAGGGCCAGGGGGCGGACGTCCGGGCCCACCTGGCGACGGTGCCCGAGGTGCTGGAGCTGCTGACGACCACCGGCAGCGGGGACATGCTGTGCCGGCTGGTGGCGCGCTCGAACGCCGATCTGCAGCGGGTGATCGACCTGGTCGTCGGCTTCGAGGGCATCGTCCGGGCGTCCACCGCGATCGTGATGGAGAACCCGGTCCCGCTGCGGGTCATCCCGCTGGTGGAACAGGCCGCCGGGGACGCGGCGGAGGGGGCCTGAGCGGGCACTGATCTGCCCCGCGCGCACGGCGTCGTCGTTGCCCTTAACGTCGCCTAGCAGCTGGGAACCGGGCCCTTACCCTTCTCCAGCGCCCGCAGTGCGTCGACCGCGCCGTTCAACGTGGTCACCGGGACCAGCCGCAGCCCCTTCGGCAGCTCGGACCTGGCATCGGCGCACTCGGCCTTCGGCACCAGGAAGACGGTGGCACCGTCCCGCCGCGCGGCCTGGGTCTTCAGGGCCACCCCGCCCACCGCGCCGACCTTGCCGGCGGCGTCGATGGTGCCCGTACCGGCGATGTCACGGCCCCCGGTGAGGTCACCGCCGCTGCCGTCGCCGTCCAGCTTGTCGATGATCCCCAGGGTGAACAGCAGCCCCGCGCTCGGGCCGCCCACGTCGGCGAGCTTCAGCCTGACCTTGACCTTGTCGGCGCTCAGGTGCAGGTACTTCAGCGCCGCCTGGGTCGCCGCGTCCTGCGACTGCTGCATCTGCTCGGCGTTGTGCTTCTCGATCTCCTTGACGCTGTTGCCGCTCGGGTAGACGGCGTCGCGCGGCATCACGGCACGGTCCGGGCGGAACCAGTTGTCGAAGACGTCCCCGAGCGAGACCCGGGCGTCCGGGCCGGTCGCCACGATGGTCACCATCCGCAGCTGACCGCTGGTCGTCCGGGTCGGCGCCCCGGAGACGGTGATCACCGGCGTGCCCTGGTGCTTGCCCAGCACGTCCGCCGTCAGCCCGGGCTGCGCCAGCGAGAACGGCAGCGGCGCGAACACGGCCGTGGCGAGCAGCGCGACGACGGGCAGGGCGCAGACGGCGACGGCCTGGGAACGCGTGAGACGTGAGAGCACGGAATCAATCTACGTGACGGCCGACCGCCTCCCGAGCGGCGCAGGCGTCCCGCCCCTGGGTGTGCGCATGCGGCACACGGGAGGGGGCCGGGCGGCACCCGGGGCGGGCCTGCCGGCACCCGGCGCGGGCCTAGCTGGTATGCGGGCACGATCCCGGCGGCACCTGGGCGCGAGCCGGACGGCACCCGTGGGCGGGCCTGCCGGCACCCGGCGCGGGCCTGCTGGCATCGGGCGCGGGTCTGCTGGCGTCCGGGCGCGATACGGGCGGCGCCCGGGGGCCAGCCAGGCGGCACCCGGCACGGGCCTGCTGGTATCCGGGCGCGAGCCAGGCGGCACGCGGGCGTGGGCCTGGCGGCACGCGGGCGCGAGCCAGGCGGCACGCGGGCGTGGGCCTGGCGGCATCCATGGGCGGGCCGGCACCCGGACGCGAGCCGGACGGCACCCGCGGGCGCGCCTGCCGGCACCCGGGCACGAGCCTGCCGGCACCGGGACGCGAGCCAGGCGGCACCCGGACGCGAGCCGGGCGGCACCCGGGCCCGGGTAAGGCGGCACCCCAAGTACGAGCCAGGCGGCACCCGGGCGTGGGTCCGGCGGCCCGGTCAGCGGAGTGCTTCGGCCACCTCGCGGGCCGCGTCGACCACCCGCTGCCCCACCCGCTCCGGGACGGCGTCCGCGAGCATCACCACCCCTACGCTGCCCTCGACTCCGGTCACTCCCACGAGGGGCGCGGCGGCCCCGCTCGCCCCGGCCTCCAGCTCACCGTGCGTCAGGGTGTACCCGGGATCGCCGGACGGCGACTGCCGGGCGGAGAGGATCGCCTTGCCGGCGGCCCCGCGGTCCAGCGGATGCCGGAAACCGGCCCGGTAGGCCACGTGGTAGTCCGTCCACGTCGGCTCGACCACGGCGACGGCCAGCGCCTCCGTCCCGTCCACCAGCGTCAGGTGCGCCGTCGCCCCTATGTCCTCGGCGAGCGCGCGCAAAGCGGGCAGCGCGGCCTCCCGCACCAGCGGGTGCACCTGACGACCGAGGCGCAGCACTCCCAGACCGACCCTGGCCCGCCCGCCCAGGTCGCGGCGCACCAGCGCGTGCTGTTCCAGCGTGGCGAGCAGGCGGTACACCACGGTCCGGTTCACGCCCAGCTTGTTGGAAAGCTCGGTGACGGTCAGCCCGTGGTCGGTGTCGGCAAGCAGCTTGAGGACACGCAGTCCCCGGTCGAGCGTCTGGGAGGTCTCCGCGGTCACGACGCCCACTCCTTCGGCGGTGAGGTCGGCGACCCCTGGGCGACGTATGCGTCACCGGGTCCCGACGGCGACGCGCTTCAGAGGCCGCCGATCGGCAGGACGCCCGGCGGCTCCGGGCCATGTCGCTTCACGGCTGCGCTCCGCGGCGGCGCTGCCACGGGGCGTGTGCGTAGCGGGACACTAGCGAAGCCGGTTCGCTGAGCGGAAGCCTCCGTCCAGAATCCGGGCAAGAGTGGTTCCGGCCTGCCTGCATTCGTCCGGATACGCACACCGGGCAGGTCGTTCCGCCTGCCCGAACATGCTGGCGACGGACGACTGGGCGAGCGAATGACCGTGTGGGTGCGGGGCCGGTGGGAGCGGGGTTCGGCCATCCCCGGCGGCGCGTCAGCGCATGCGGGTGGCCCACTCCTGCACCTTGGCGATGCGCTGCCGCAGCTGTCCGGGGGTGGCCTCCGCGCTCGGCGGGCCACCGCACACCCGCCGCAGCTCGGTGTGGATCACCCCGTGCGGCTTGCCGCTCTGGTGGACGTAGGCGCTGACCATGGTGTTGAGCTGCTTGCGCAGCTCCATCATCTCCTTGTGCGAGACCACCGGGCGCCGCTCGGCCGGCAGTTCCAGCAGGTCGGCCTCGCCGTCCGGCTTCTTGCGGCTGTGCGCGATCTGCCGGGCCTGCCGCTTCTGCAGCAGCAACTGCACCTGCTCGGGTTCGAGCAGGCCGGGGATGCCGAGGTAGTCCTGCTCCTCCTCGCTGCCCGGGTGGGCCTGCATGCCGAACTCGGCGCCGTCGTACAGGACCCGGTCGAAGACGGCGTCGGACTCCAGCGCCTCGAAGGGCAGCATGTCCTGCTCGCCGGTGTCCTCGTCCTGCTCCTTGTTCGCCTCCTCCATCTCCTTCTCGGATTCGGCGTACGGGTCCTCCTCGCCCTCCTTCTTGGGCTTGTCGAGGGCGTGGTCCCGTTCCTTCTCCATCTCGTTGGCGAAGGTCAGCAGGTCGGGCACGGTCGGCAGGAACACGGACGCGGTCTCGCCGCGCCGCCGGGACCGCACGAAGCGCCCGACGGCCTGCGCGAAGAACAGGGGTGTCGAGATGGTGGTGGCGTACACGCCGACCGCCAGCCGGGGCACGTCGACGCCCTCGGACACCATGCGCACCGCGACCATCCACCGGTCGTCGCTGCCGCTGAAGTCGTCGATCCGCTTCGAGGCGCCGGCGTCGTCCGACAGCACGAGCGTCGCCTTCGTCCCCGTGATCTCGCGGATGAGCTTGGCGTAGGCGCGCGCGGACTCCTGGTCGGAGGCGATGACGAGGGCGCCCGCGTCCGGGATGGCCTTCCTGACCTCGGTCAGCCGCTGGTCGGCGGCGCGCAGCACGCTGGGCATCCACTCGCCGCGGGCGTCGAGCGCGGTGCGCCAGGCCTGGCTGATCGCGTCCTTGGTCATCGGCTCGCCGAGCCGGGCGGCGATCTCGTCGCCCGCCTTGGTGCGCCAGCGCATGTTGCCGCTGTAGGAGAGGAAGATGACCGGGCGGACGACATGGTCGGCGAGGGCGTTGCCGTAGCCGTAGGTGTAGTCGGCGGCGGAGCGCCGGATGCCGTCCTGTCCCTCCTCGTACGTCACGAAGGGGATGGGGTTGGTGTCGGACCGGAACGGCGTACCGGTCAGCGCGAGCCTGCGGGTGGCGGGCTCGAACGCCTCAAGGCAGGCCTCGCCCCAGGACTTGGAGTCACCGGCGTGGTGGATCTCGTCGAGGATGACGAGGGTCTTGCGCTGCTCGACGCGGTTGCGGTGCAGCATGGGGCGTACGCCGACACCCGCGTAGGTGACCGCGACTCCGTCGTAGTCCTTGGCGAGCGGGCCGGCGCTGTACTCGGGGTCGAGCTTGATCCCTATCCGGGCCGCGGCCTCCGCCCACTGCTTCTTCAGGTGCTCGGTCGGCGCGACCACGGTCACCTGCTGCACGACGTGGTGGTGCAGCAGCCAGGACGCCAGCGTCAGCGCGAAGGTCGTCTTGCCGGCGCCGGGCGTGGCCACGGCGAGGAAGTCACGCGGCTGCTCCTGGACGTACTTCTCCATCGCCCCTTGCTGCCAGGCGCGCAGCTTGCTTGCGGTACCCCAGGGGGCCCGGCCCGGGAAGGCGGGCGAGAGGTGGTGGGAGTGAGCGGAGGAAGCGGCGGTGGTAGTCACGGTCTCCGGGGAGGGGTCGGGCTCGGCTACGTATGACAACCGGGCCACCCTACCGGCGGCCCGGTGGTGCCGACGCCCGGACGAGGCCGGGTCGCCCACGGGTGGGACCGACGTCACAACCCGGGGGCCGGCGCCGGGCCGGCTCCGGGTGAGGGCCAGCCCCGGCCGGCCGCAGGCCGCTCAGACCCGGACCAGACCCGGACCAGCCGATCGTCGGCCGCTCAGACCCGGACCGGCTCGTCGGTGTCGTGCAGGCGGGTCGCCACCCAGACGCCCAGCAGGGCCACCACCGCCATCGGCAGGAAGACGGCGGCGAAGGCGGCGGGGTGGGAGCCGCCCGCCGTAGAGGTGTCGGTGCTGCCGCCGCCGAGGGCCGCGAAGGCGGCGCCGGTCGCGGCGAGCAGGATCACGTTGGAGAGGCCGTCGGCGATCTGCAGCGCCGCCGAGTTGGCGCCGGCCTCCTCGGGGGCGGACAGCTTCAGCAGGAGCACGCTGGCGGAGGAGATCACCAGGCCCATGCCGAAGCAGCCGAAGCCCCAGGCGACGGCGACGATCCAGACGGGCACGCCGGAAAGGAGCACGCTCGGCGCGGTGGCGATCGCGACGACGACCAGCACCATGCCCAGGGCCATCAGCCGCTCCCGGTGCGGTTCGAGACGCGGCCGGGACTGCATCCAGGAGCCCAGCGCCCAGGTGACACCGCCCGCGGCGAGGGAGAAGCCGGCCATGGTGGGCGACAGCCCGCGCTGGGTGACCAGCATCAGCGGGACGAAGGACTCGGCCGCGATGAAGGACCCGGCGGCGACCCCGCGCAGCAGCACGACGGAGGGCAGGCCGCGCGCGGCACGCCAGGTGCCGGGGGGCAGCAGGCCGAGGACGGCGGGCACGAGGAGGGCGGCACCGGCGAGACCGGGCAGCAGGGAGAGCCAGGTCAGGTCCTGGGCGGCGTACTGCAGCAGCCCGGCGCCGAGCGAGATCGCGAGGGCGAGCCGGATACGGCGCCGGTCCAGGGAGGCCGAGCCGTCGGCACCGGGCACGGGTCCGGCCGCCCTGCGCCGTATCTGGGGCAGCGCGAGCGCGAGCGGGAACACCACCAGGACGGGGATGCCGAGGAAGACCCAGCGCCAGCCGAGGTGCTCGGTGACGGCGCCCGAGGCGAGCGGTCCGACGATGGACGGGACGACCCAGCCGGCGGCGAAGGCCGCCATGATCGCGGGCCGCAGCCGCTCGGGGTAGGCACGTCCCACGACGACGTACAGCGCGACGATGACCAGGCCGCCGCCGAGTCCCTGTACGGCGCGTCCCAGGATGAACACCCACATCACCTGGGCGGTCCCGGCGATCACCAGTCCCGCCGCGAAGGCCCCGATGCCGGTGGTCAGCGCGCCGAGCGGCCCGCGCCGGTCGGACCACTGCCCGGCGAGCACCATGCCGAACAGGCTGGTCGTGAAGTATCCGGAGAAGGCGAACGCGTACAGCGCCACCCCGTCCAGTTCCCGGGCCGCGACGGGCATCGCGGTCCCGACGGCGGTCGCCTCGAAGGCGATCAGGAGCACCACGGACACGATCCCGATGCTCAGCGCCCGATGGGCCCGCCCCAGCACGCCGTCCTCGTTCTCGGCTTTCTCGGCGGGTGCGGCGGTCCCGCCGTTCTGGTCGACGACGTCCGCACCGGGGGCGTCGGGGGATTCGAGGGTGCTCATGCGGGTCAGAGTAAGGTCCTCAACCGGTTTTGACCCCTGTCGGGAGCCCGGTCCGCTCTCCGACCTTGGTCGTACGACCCCGGTTCATGAACGGGGTGTGGCAGTCCCGTTGCGGCACCGGCCGTTCCCTTGAGCGGCCCTCGATCCCCGCCGTACGGTCGACGCACCGAGTTCGGCCCGCCCCCGGGCGACCGACCCGGCCGTGTGCCCGAGTGGTTCAGGGACTCGCCTGCAAAGCGAGTTACGCGGGTTCGATTCCCGCCACGGCCTCCACCGGCCTGACCAGGCAGAGCAAGAGGGTGGCACCACGAAGGGGTGCCACCCTCTTGCTCGTCCCGTCTCTGTTGGCGTTCAACCCGCCGCCGCCTCGGGGCGGTCACACGGTCAGGCGCAACGCGCGAGCACCGCTACACCGTTGACCATACGGAAACCCTTCTGTTCCGAGGCTGGCACAGATCCCGGAGATCGGCCCTTGCCTCGTGGTGATCGTTACTTTGCAGAACATATGGCCCCACGTAAAACTGTATCGAAATCCACCAATCACCTTAGCCGGCCTAGATGTTGCGATCATCCGCCCGAAGTCATAGGTTTGGGCCGTAGGTGCATGTTCAGCACGAAGCGACCACAGCCGTTGCTGTCATTACTCCCTCATCACATGCGAAATTCACTTGGCGCAGGGAGAAAAACCATGCCCGATTTCAACAATGACCCGGTCATCAGTCGCGATGGGGAACAAATCGCCGTAGAAGGACACTCCAAGGGCACGGGCGTCCTTGGGGAAAGTTCAACCTGGTGGGGCGTCGTGGGCGCATCAAGCAGCGAGGAATCCGGCGGCGGGGTGCTTGGGGAAGCAACTGGACCCGGGGTTGCTGGCGTGAGCAAGACGTGGCACGGCATATACGGGGAGACGACCAGCACCACGGGCGGTGCCGCAGTGCACGGGCTAAGCAAGAGCTCCGCACCCGGTATCTACGGCAAGGGGGACGTCGCTGGGCTCTTCGAGGGCAAGGTGAATGTACATGGAGCACTGGACGTCTCATTGTTCATACAGACTCCCGCCATTAATGCGAAAGACGGAAGTTTCACAGGAGACGTGACCGCGCATGCATTTCACCACAGCGGCGCCGACTATGCCGAGACCTTCGGCTCCGAAAACGACGCCGAACCCGGCACTGTACTCGTAGTTCACGATGACGGCCTACTGGCACGCTGTTCCACGGAGTACGACACACGCGTTACCGGAGTTGTATCGGGTGCAGGCGGGCTGTCGCCCGGCAGCGTCATGCACAGTCCGACCAACGCGGAACATCAAGCGACGGTGGCCCTAGCAGGGCAGGTTTATGTCAAGGCGGACGCCAGTTACGGAGCCATATCTGTAGGCGATTTGCTCACCACCTCGCCCACTGAAGGGTTCGCCATGCGAGTCGAGGACCCCTGCCGTGCAGTCGGCGCGATCATTGGCAAGGCGTTGTCGTCGATGAGCAGCGGAACAGGCCTCGTTCGGATGCTGGTATTGCCTTGCTGAGGTGTCTTTGCCTCTGCCCGCACGAGTCTTCTCCTCTGCCAAGAAGTCTCGACGGTGAGATGTTGGGCGATGATGGCGCAGGGCTCGCTCGAGGTGTCAGGGCCGGTCGATGGTTTCGGCGCTATCCGGGACTTCTCCGCAGGTGTCCAGGGGCCACGCTGTCACGCAATGTACTCATGGACAGCCTGGCGGGGACGGACGTTTTCGCGGCTATCTCGGGCTGCACCTGGAAGCAACTCCCGCCAGGCTTTGGTCTGTCTGGGGTGACTGCCTTCCGTCGCTTCACCGAGTGGACCGAGGCCAGGGTCTGGGCCAGCTCCATCGCCTGACCCTGGACGAACTCGGAGCGCGGGGCGAGCTTGACTGGTCGCGGTGCGCGATCGACTCCGTAAGCGTGCGGGCCCTCATAGCTCATAGGGGGCAGCTGGCGGGACCGAATCCGACCGACCGCGGCATAAAGGGATCGAAAATCCACCTCATCGTCGACCGTCGCGGTCCACCCTTGGCGGTCGGCATCTCCGCCGCCAACCTGCACGACAACCAGGCCCTCATCCCACTGGTCCGCGGTATACCACCCATCCGTTCCCGTCGCGGCCCGCAACGCCGACGCCCCGGCAAGCTGAACGGCGACACGGGCTACGCCGCTACCTGCGGCAATGGCTCGCCTCCCGCGGCGTCCAGCACCGTCTCGCCCGCAAGGGTGTCGAGTCGTCCCAATACCTGGGGCGCCACCGCTGGGTCGTGGAACGAACCGTGTCCTGGCTGTCCGGCCGCCGCCGCCTCCACCGCCGCTACGAGCGCAAGCCGGAACACTGCCTCGCCTTCACTGCCATCGCCGCGACCCTCATACGCCATCGCCGGCTTACCAAGTGAAATGGCATCTAGGTCACAGGTCGCAGCGTTGATCAATCACACGGCCGCAGGTCAGCGAACCGGCCCTTCACTTCTTCGGCTACTGACTCCAGTGGACGAGTACTCGGCGTACCAACGCCCGACGGCCGAGGCTTCCGCCTCATTCAGCCGCGTCCGGAGCCGTTCACGGCGCTTCACGCGATGGGCGCGAACACGGGGGTGAACGGGGCCGAATGGCACCGAATGCCGCTCTGACCGGCAGAAACAAACCTGCAAGTCGAGTTACGCGGCTTCGATTCCCGCCACGGCCTCCCGTGTGCGACCAGATGACAAGAGGGCGACATCCCGGAAGGGGTGCCGCCCTCTGGGTCGTCCGCCGGTCGGCGGCGGGCCGTAGGGCGGGTGTCACTCCGCCGTCGGCGACGGGTCGTGTGGGCGGGGCTGGTCGGGGTGGCCGGGCCGGCGGGGGCCCAGGGGGAGTACCGGGCGGCCGTGGGTGTCGTTGATGACCGTGGCCGCTGCCGCGTACCAGGCGACCAGGCCCGTGGCGATGCCGAACCAGCCGCCCACCTCCGTCACGGTGTGCGGCGGGAACCCCGTCTGGAAGGCGCCGATGGCCAGGAGGACGAAGGTGATCGTCAGCAGCACCAGCACGGCCAGGACGGCGAGGCTGACGCGCAGCGCGGCGACGGCCATGAAGGCGGTGAAGATGCCCCACCCGAGCAGGAACAGCCCCAGCGTGTTGTGCGCGCCGCCGGCGACCTCCAGGCGCGGTGCGAGCCACCAGTAGGACAGCCAGAAGGCGCCGTACGAGGCGAAGGCCGTGGCGCCGAACGTGTTGCCGCGGCGGAACTCGAAGAGGCCGGCGATGAACTGGGCCAGGCCGCCGTAGAACAGGGCGAGCGCCAGCACCGGGATGATCGCGGCGGTCTCCTGGAGCAGATTCGTGTTGATGATGGAGAGCAGCAGGGTGGTCAGGGCGAAACCCGCCAGGCCCAGCGGAGCGGGATCACCCGGGACCGTCGGGTGCAGCGCCGGTGAGTGTGGCTGCTCCGAGGGCAAACGCGTCGTCTCCTCGTTCATGACCCGCATCCCTTCGACGAGAGGAGGGCGGGACCAGTCGGCCGACGCACGCCGTACACGGCTCGGCTGGCCGAAGTCCCGGGCAGCCGCGCTGCGCGGGACTTCTCCTGCGCTTATGTAGATTTGTACCCATTTACCCCGTCAGTAGGCCTCGCGCCGGGCGAGCGCGTCAGAGCACCCCGCCCGCCTCGTCCTGGAACAGTTCGGTCCAGTAGTGCCACTCGGTGGCCGGGGCCGCCGCGGTGGGGTCGACCGAGGCCAGGGTCTGGATCATGGCGGCGGCGAGCTGGTCGTAGGCGTCCGTCGTGAGTTCGCGGGACAGGTGCTCGTCGATGGTGCGCTCGTGGTGCAGGAGCCAGAGCGTGAAGGCCAGCGTGGAGACGTCGGTGTTCAGCGCGTGGAGCGTCGCGTCGGGCGCGCTGTAGGTGAGGACCGCGCCCGTTCTGCCGTCGACCACGAGGCTGTTGTCCTCGACCAGGTGGCCGAGGCGGATCAGGTGGTCGGAGTGGGCGGGCAGGGCGTCCGCGGAGGGGGCGGGGCGGCCGGAGCGGTCGTCGCACGGCTCGCCGGTGGTGAACTCGGTGAGGGTCCGCAGCGGGCCGTCGGTGTCGGCGTGGAAGACGACCGCCGCCTCAGGCAGCCCCGTCTCGCGCAGGAAGCGGCGGGTCGGCTCGTGAGTGAGGGTGGCGGGGAGGTCCACCTCCTCGTGGCGCGTCACCCTGCCGTGGCCGAACTCCTGGTCGAGGAGACGGGCCGGGACGTCCAGCGTGAGGCCGGAGGCGGTGCCGGGACCGGCGACGAGGGCGAGCGGGCGGATCAGGGCCGCCGCCTTCCAGTAGGCCGGGACCCGGCCGTCCGTGCCCTCCGCGAAGAGGGCGAGGAGGCGGCGCGAGGCCTCGGTGACGGTCCGGGGGCCGTAGTGGCCGGCCAGGGAGGCGAAGCGGCCGCGCAGGCCCGCCAGTTCCTCCGTGACCGCGGCGAAGCGCAGCAGTGTGTCGAGCGAGGGGGCGAAGGGGCGGGTCTCGCCCGGTTCGAGGAGGTAGGCCGTGGTCAGCTCGCCCGTGCGGCCGTCGAGCAGGATCGACTCGCGCTCCATGCCCGCGGGGTTGAGGAGTTCGCCGATCACCAGGCGCCCGCGCAGCTCCTCCGCGAGGCGGAACGGGCCGTCCGTGGCGTCGCCGAGGGTCCGCAGGCCGTGCGTGCGCAGCGGGGAGAAGGTCAGCAGGTCGGTCCGGGCCGGCAGGCCGGGTCCGGTGAGCAGACCGCGCGTCGGCGCGTGCGTGACGTACCGGTCCAGCTCCGCCTCGGTCAGCGTGATCGCCGGGACCCCGGCGTCGGTCGTGCTCATCGCTCCCCCGCGATCTTCCCCGTGCGTGCGTGACTGTGTGCGGGCGCCGTCGGACGGCGTCCGCGGGCAGGTGCCCGTCACTGCTCCGCACAGTACGCCGCACCACTGACAACGCCCTTCGGGGGAAAGGACGCGGGGCGGCCCGGGCCCGTTGCGTGCCGGCGCGCACGGGAACCGCCCCCGGGTGGTGCGGGCCCCGGTCAGGTGAAGTACACGCCGCCCAGGACGACGGCCAGCGCGGCCACCGCGAACAGCAGGATCCACAGGGCCAGCTTGCCCACGCCGGGCGCCGCCTCGTAGCGGGGCTCCTCGCGCGGCACCTCGCGCGCTTCCTCGGAAGGCTGCGTCACTGGCCCGTCACCACCGCGGCCTGGGGGCGGATCGGCAGCCGGTTGACCGGGCGGCCCGTCGCCGCGCGGACCGCCGAGGCGATGGCCGCGGGGGACGTCACCACCGGGACCGCGCTGACCGACTTCGCGCCGAAGGGCGCGACCACGTCCCGTTCCTCGACCAGCCTGACGATCCGGATGTCCGGCGCGTCCAGCGCGGTCGGCAGGGCGTACCCCGTGAGGTCGGGGTGGCGGATCAGGCCGCGGGGCGTGCGCAGGTTCTCGGTGAGGGCGATGCCCACGCCCTGGGTGACGCCGGCCTCGATGCGCGAGGCCAGTTGCGCCGGGTTCAGCACCCGGCCCACGTCCTGGGCGACGGCCAGCTCCACCACCCGGACCGAGCCGAGTTCGATGTCGACGTCCACCACCGCGCGGATCGCGCAGAAGGCGAGGCCGACGAACGCGTCGCCCTGTCCCTCGGCGTCCAGCGGTTCGGTGGGGTGCGGGCGGCACTGGGCCGTGGCCCACAGCTCCTTGCCGTCCAGCGCCTCGGTGACGGTGGTCGACAGGACACCGTCGTACGAGGTGATCTTGCCGTCCGTGATCTGCAGCAGCTCCGTCGACATGCCGAACTTGTGCGCGAGCGGCTGGAGCAGTTGCGTGCGGACCATCTTGGCCGCGCGTTCCACCGCGCCGCCGGAGACCCAGGTGTGCCGGCCGCGGCAGCCCGGGCCGGCCGGGGGCTGGTCGGTGTCGACGGGGGCGACGTGGACCTCGTCGATGCCGAGCGTGTCCTGGACGATCTGGCGGGCGAGGGTGGTGAAGCCCTGGCCCGTCTCCACGGCCGCGCACAGCACGGTCGCGACGCCGTCGTGGACCTTGACGGTCGCCGTGGAGACCTCGTCGGCGCCCTCCGCGCCGAGCATGTGCACCATGCCGACGCCGTAGCCGACGCCCCGGCGCACCGCGCCCGGCTCGCCCGCGCCCTCGGGGCCGCCGGGCAGCAGCCACTCGTCCTCGGGGGTGTCCTTGGGCAGCGCCGGGAGCGGGAAGTCGCGTACGGCCTGGAGCAGTTCGGCCACCGGGGCCGGGCAGGTCACGGTCTGGCCGATGGGCAGGACGTCCCCGGTCGCGAGGGCGTTGCGCAGGCGCAGTTCGGCCGGGTCCGCACCGAGTTTCTTCGCGAGCTTGTCCATCTGCGCCTCGTAGGCGGCGCAGACCTGCATGGCGCCCTCGCCGCGGACGTGGCCCGACGGCGGGTTGTTGGTGCGTACGGCCCAGCCCTCGATGAAGGCGTTGGGGACGACGTAGGGGCCGCAGGCGAAGGAGACGGCGGCGGCCAGGGCCTCGGCGGAGGTGTCGGCGTACGGGCCCGCGTCGAGCAGGATCTGCGCCTCGACCTTCACCAGTCTGCCCTCGGCGTCGGCGTGGTGGCGGTAGCGCAGCAGGGTCGGGTGGCGGTGGGCGTGGCCGAGGAAGGACTCCTCGCGGGTGGCCGTGAGCTTGACCGGGCAGCCGGTCCGCAGGGCGAGCAGGCCGAGCGGGAGCTGGAAGCCCTGGTCCTCGCGGTCGGCGGTGGCGCCCGGCACCCCGGTGACGACGATCTTCACCTGTTCCGGCGACAGGCCGAAGCAGGCGGCGGCCGTGTTGCGGTCGGCGTGCGGGTCGGTGGAGGCGAGGTACAGCTCGACCCCGCCGTCGGGGCGCGGCACCGCGAGGCCGGCCTCGGCGCCGATGGGGGCCGGGTCCTGGCGGCCGATGCGGTACAGGCCCTCGACGACGACCTCGCCGAGCGCGTCCGGGTCGCCGTGGCGCAGCGGGATGTGCCGGATCAGGTTGCCGTCGGGGTGCAGGGGTTCGGCCTCGAAGGCCTGTTCGGGGTCGGTGACCGGGTCGAGGACCTCGTACTCGACGATGACGGCGGCCGCGGCCATCCGCGCGGTGTCGGGGTGGTCGGCGGCGACGGCGGCGATGGGCTCGCCGTGGTGGCGCACGACCTCGGAGGCGAACACGGGGCGGTCCGGGGTGCCCCGGCCGTGGACGGGGGTGCCGGGCACGTCCTCGTGGGTGACGACGGCCCGTACGCCGGGCATCTCGCGCGCGTGGGTGGTGTCGATGGAGACGATGCGGGCGTGCGCGTGCGGGGAGCGCAGGACGGCCGCCCACAGCAGGCCCTCGGCCCACAGGTCGGCCGCGTACGGGAAGGTGCCCTCGGTCTTGGCCCGGGCGTCGGCGTGCGGCAGCGAGGCGCCGAGGCCGTGCGGCAGCGGTTCGGCGGCGGGGACCGACTCCGCCGTGGTGGTCGCGGTGGCCGCTTCGTTGCTCACCCCTGGCCTCCGTCCTGGCCGTAGTGCTGGTCGTGCACTCCCGGTGTACCGAATGTGCCGGGACTGTCGAAGACCCCCGGCACGTCGAACGCCGACGGGTTGACGCCGCCGGAGCCCGGGCCCGCCTGGTGCGGGATGCGCGCCTCGTCGGCTTCCGTCCCGTCGTCGGCGCCGTGCGTCTCGCGTCCGGCGACGACGTCCTTGACGGCGTCCAGGACGCCCCGGTAGCCGGAGCAGCGGCAGAGGTTGCCGCACAGGGCCTGCCGGGTCTCCAGCTCCGTCGGGGCGGGGTTGCCTTCCAGCAGGTCGTGCAGGGTCATCGCCATGCCCGGTACGCAGAAGCCGCACTGCACGGCGCCGCACCGGGCGAGGGCCTGCTGCACGTCGGAGGGCTGCCCGTCGGCGGCCAGGCCCTCGACGGTGCGGACCTCGCTGCCGGCCGCGGTGACGGCGGGGACCAGGCAGGACGCCACCAGGCGTCCGTCCACCTGCACGTTGCAGGCGCCGCACTCGCCCTGCGAGCAGCCGTCCTTGGCGCCGGCGAGGCCGAGCCGCTCCCGCAGGACGTACAGCAGGGACTCGCCGATCCAGGCGTCGGTGACGGGGCGGTCGGCTCCGTTGACGCGCAGGACGAAGGAGGCGAGGGGGTGGTCGTCGTGGGGTGCGGGGGCGGGCTCGTCGGGGTCCTCGGCGCTCTCCTGCCCGGCGTCCGCGGGAGCGGCCTCGCCGGTCGCGTCTCCGGGGGCGGGCGGCCGCCGGTCCGTCGCGGCGCCGGACGGCCCCGCGTCGGGCTCGGTGCGGCCGGTCCCGTCGGCGGTGGCGTGGTCCGCCGCGCCGGTGCCGGCCGCCTGGTCCGCCGGGGCCGCCTCGTCCGCGTCGGCCGCGTGGTCCGGGCCGCCGACAGCCGCCGAAGGGGCCGTGTCCGCCGCCTCGGCGGCCCGGGAGGCGGCCGGGGCGGTCCCGGGCCCGGGATGCTCCGCCGGGCCGTCCGCGGGGCCTCCAGGGGCCTGGGCGGGCGGGTTCGGGGCGTACGCGCCGGCGCGGCCGTACTCGGCGGCGGTGGGTGCGTCGGCCGGGTGGGGGCCGGGGCCGGACTCCGGCTGTCCCCAGGGGCCGTCCGCGGGCTCGGTCGCCCACGGTGCGGAAGCGCCGCCGGGGAGGGTGGCCGGTGGCGTGCCGCCCCACTGCTCGACCAGGGCGGAGGTGGTGAACTCGCCCGACTCGTCGGGGAGGTCGCCGCCGGCCACCGGGATGCTCCACTGGCCGGTGACGTCGTGCCCTGCGCCGGGCTCGGCCGGCGGCTCCTCGAACGTCCACTGCTGCGTGGCCGCCGGGTGGTACGTGAACCGGTCGCCCGCCGCCGGGTCCTGGGGCACCGCGTTGGGGTCGGGCCACTGGTCGCCGCCGGCGGGCGTCGACCAGGTGCCGGTGGCGGCGGGGTCGTCCGTGCCCGGGGACGCCGTTATCCGCGGCGGTACGTAGCCGTGGCCGGGGGCGGCCAGCGGGCTGTCGCCGGACAGCAGGGCCTCGATGCCGCCCTCGGGGAGCTTGACGAAGGCGGTGGCGCCGTCGTCGTAGTCGCCCTGGGGCAGCGGGTTCCAGCGGCCGCCGCTCCGGGGCGCGCCCTCTTCGTGCTGGTCGTCGGTCACGACAGCGCCCTCCCCAGTGCTCGTCGGGCCAGCGCGGCGACGGTGCGCCGCAGGTGCAGTACGGCGGGCGGTAGCGGTGCCACGGAGCCGTCCGGCTCCGGGGCGGGGTCCGGGATGCAGGCCGAGGCGACGTACTCGCCGAAGGCGCTCAGGGCCTCCGGGACGAGCGTGCGGTCGTTGTCCCAGTCGATCAGCTGGGCGACCCACTGCTCGGCGTCCAGGGGCCTGAGCGGCATCGGCGCTATGGCGCCGACGGCGCACCGCACCCCGCGCCTGGCCGGGTCGAGGACGACGGCGACGGAGGCCACCGCGCGGCCGGGGCCGGTGCGTCCGGTGGCCTTCAGGAAGACCTGCGGGGCGTGCAGCAGGGGCACGCGCACGTAGCCGATGAGTTCGCCGCCGCGCAGCATCTCCACGCCGGCCAGCAGGTGCGACACCGGGATCTCCCGGCGGGCACCGCCCGGGCCCGCGATGATCAGCGTCGCCTCCAGGGCGGCCAGCACCGGCAGCGCGTCCCCGGTGGGGGCGGCCGTGGCGATGTTGCCGCCCAGGGTGCCGGCGTTGCGGATGTGCGGCGGGCCCGCGGCGCGCGCGGCGGCGGCCAGCGCCGGGATCAGGGCCGCGAAGTCGGGGCGGCCCATGCGGGCGTGGGTGAGGCCGGCGCCGAGCAGCGCGTGGCCGTCCTGGTACTGCCAGCCGCGGATCTCGCTGATCCGTCCGAGGCCCACCAGGGCGGCGGGCCTGAGCTGGCCGGAGTTGACGGCGGCCATGAGGTCGGTGCCGCCGGCCACGGGGACGGCCGTGGGCATGGCGGTGAGGGCCGCCACGGCCTCGTCCAGTGTCGTGGGCAGCGTGACGGCCTGCGCCGCCTGCGGTGCGTGCGTGGTCAAACCGGCTGCCCCTCTCCCGCTGCCCCACCTGGTCCCACCTGTGTGGCCGTACGGTACGTGCTCACAGGGCGGACGTGGCAACTCTGGCACATCTTCGCAAGGCCCGGACGCGGGGGTCCGCTAGGAGGCGTTCGCCCACCTCATCGGGTACATGGCCCGTTTTCGAACGGCATCGCCCATGCGCCTCGATTGCCACTCTTAGGTGGACCCTGGTGCGGTTTTCCGTCATCTGTTCCATCCGGCCGCGTCCGCCTCCCCCACGCTGACCGATTCCGTCCGGCGCGCCGGTTTTCACCGGTGCGGCGGCGGCCCCTTGAGGGGGCGGCCGGGTACCCCGGGCCGCCGCTGCCAGGGCCGGGGGCCCGTGGGTGGCCGGTAGGCGACGCCGAGGGCGTCAAGTCGCCCGTAGTGGACGGCCATCCGGCGTTCGAAGTCCGCGAAGTCCCGTTCCGGCGGCGCGGGAAGCCGGCTCCAGGCGACCTCGGCGAGGGCCGCGAGCCTGGGGAACGCCTGGTAGTCCACGCGGCCCGCGTCCTCCATCACCTCGGTCCACACGTTGGCCTGAGTGCCCAGCACATGGCGGGCCTCCCCGGCGGTGAGCCCCGCCGGCACCGGTTCGAACCGGTAGACGTCCTCCAGGGTGCGCACGAAGCCGATCGGCACGGGTTCGTCGGGGCCGGGGGCCTGCCGGTGGTCCAGATAGACGTACTGCTCCGGGCACATGACGACGTCGTGGCCGGCGCGCGCGGCCGCGACACCGCCGCCGTAGCCGCGCCAGGAGGACACCGCGGCGCCCGGCGCGAGTCCGCCCTCCAGGATCTCGTCCCAGCCGATGAGCCGGCGCCCGCGCGCGGCGAGCCAGCGGTCGAAGTGACCGATGAACCAGGACTGCAACTCGTCCTCGTCGGCGAGCCCGAGGTCCGCGATGCGGGACTTCGCGGCCGGCGACCGCGTCCACTGGTCCTTGCGGCACTCGTCGCCGCCGATGTGCACGAACGGTGAGAACTCGGCGGCGTCCGCGGGGAAGAGTTCCAGGATCTCCTCGAACACCCCTTCGTAGAAGCGCAGTGTGGTGTCGGTGGGGGCGAGGACGTTCGGGGAGATCCCCCAGTCGTCCCAGACGGAGAGGGCGGTGGTGTCGACGACGTCGGTGTTGCCGAGTTCGGGGTACGCGGCGACGGCGGCCTGCGAGTGGCCCGGTACGTCGATCTCGGGGACGACGGAGATGTGCCGCTCGGCGGCGTAGGCGACGATCTCCCGGATGTCGTCCTGGGTGTAGTGGCCGCCGTGCGGCTTCTCCTCCCACAGCGGCGACGCCCGGTGCCCGAATCTGGTCCGCGCGCGCCAGGAGGCGATTTCGGTCAGCCTGGGGTGACGCCGGATCTCGACGCGCCAGCCCTGGTCGTCCGTCAGGTGGAAGTGGAAGACGTTGAGTTTGTGCGCGGCCATCAGGTCCAGGTAGCGCAGCACGCCCTCCTTGGGCATGAAGTGCCGGGCCACGTCGAGCATGAGACCGCGCCAGCGGAAGCGCGGGGCGTCCTCGACGGTGCCGCCGGGCAGGCTCCACTCCCGTCCGGGCCGCACGGGAGCGCGCCGGAAGGCGTCGGGGCCGAGCAGTTGCCGGAAGGTCTGCGCGCCCCAGAAGACCCCCGCCGCGTCGCCGCCCAGGATGCGGTACGGCCCCTCGGGCCCCGCGTCGCCGACCAGGCGGTAGCCCTCGGGCGGCAGGTCCGGGTCGATGCCGAGCACGACACGGCCGGGGCCGTCGCCGCTCTCGGGGAAGGGCAGGCCGGTCGCCGCGCCGACGGTGGCCCGCAGCCAGCGCGCGACTCCCTCGGTGCCGGGGCCCGCCTCCAGGACGGTTCCGCCGTCGAGGCGTGTGCGTCCGGCCGCGCCCGGCGTCCAGCGCGCGGGCGCCGGGATCACCCCCGGCCCGTCGGCCTTCCCCGCGCTGCCGGCCCTGTCGGTCCCGTCGGTCATGCCGGTCCCCTCCCCTGCCGTTCGACCCAAACGTTGCACGATGCGCAACGACTGTTTCGCACTGCACAACGGTCACGAGCCTAGGGACAACGCGATCCGGCCGACAAGAGGTCTGGACCACATGACGGCCGGAATGCGCAAAGACCCCCGGGACGCGTCCCACGCGTCCCGGGGGTCCTGCCGGCCTCGGCCGGGCGGGGTGCGGGGTGACCGCTACTTGTCGTCGCCGCCCTCGTCGCCACCGCTGCCCATGGAGTCGTAGATCTCCTTGCACATGGGGCAGACGGGGTACTTCTTCGGGTCGCGGCCGGGCACCCAGACCTTGCCGCAGAGCGCCACGACGGGGGTGCCGTCGAGGGCGCTCGCCATGATCTTGTCCTTCTGGACGTAGTGGGCGAAGCGCTCGTGGTCGCCGTCGCCGTGGGACACCTGCGGTGTCGGCTCTACGAGGGTCCCCGTACCAGTCCCGCGCTCGGGCTCAAGAGTGCTCATACCAGCAAGGGTACTGAAGCCCGCGGGCATCAGTTGAGCGATGGGTCGTCCGGGTACGTGGCCACCATCGCCAACTCGTTGCGCTGGCGCCGGAGCACCTCGCGCCAGAGTCTCTCCGGGGCCGGTGAGGACACGTCGCCGGGCTCGGACTCGACGACGTACCAGGCGCCCTCCGCCAGCTCGTCCTCCAGCTGGCCGGGGCCCCAGCCGGCGTAACCGGCGAAGATCCGCAGGGAACCGAGGGCCGAGGCGAGCAGCTCGGGCGGGGCCTCCAGGTCGACCAGGCCGATGGCGCCGTGCACCCGCCGCCAGCCGAGCGGGGTGCGGTCGCCGTCGGCGCCGCCGGGGATGACCGCGACGCCGAGCGCCGAGTCCAGCGAGACGGGTCCGCCCTGGAAGACCACACCGGGCTCGCCGGTCAGCTCGGCCCAGCCCTCCAGGATGTCGCTCACGTCCACCGGGGTGGGGCGGTTGAGCACGACACCGAGGGAGCCCTCCTCGTCGTGGTCGAGAAGGAGCACCACCGCGCGGTCGAAGTTCGGGTCCGCCAGGGCGGGCGTGGCCACGAGCAGCCGCCCTGTGAGCGAGGACACCTCGGTCATGCCAGACATGATCCCGCATCTTCCCCTGGTGTGGGGAGCCAATCGGGTTGAGGGAGTGAACGCAGCTCAGGGCGCGCGGGTGTGTCCCGGGCGCACACCGGCACGCCCGGTGACCGCGTGTGGCGGGTGCTGAACCGTTCGTGTTGTGACACAGCCATGACGCGACTGGGGGGTCCTCGGGCTTATGGGCGGGGGGTGGTCGGCGATTACCCTGTCTCTCCCGGCCCCCGCGCAAGTGATCGGCCGACCCCTGCCCGACTCATCGGAACGCGAGATACATGACCGTCAACGACGATGTCCTGCTTGTCCACGGCGGCACCCCGCTGGAGGGCGAGATCCGTGTCCGCGGTGCGAAGAACCTCGTACCGAAGGCCATGGTCGCCGCCCTGCTGGGCAGTGCGCCGAGCCGACTGCGCAATGTTCCCGACATCCGTGACGTGCGCGTCGTACGCGGCCTGCTCCAGCTGCACGGGGTGACGGTCCGGCCGGGTGAGGAGCCCGGCGAGCTGGTGATGGACCCGACGCACGTGGAGAGCGCGAACGTCGCTGACATCGATGCCCACGCCGGTTCGAGCCGTATCCCGATCCTGCTCTGCGGCCCGCTGCTGCACCGTCTGGGCCACGCGTTCATCCCGGGCCTCGGCGGCTGCGACATCGGCGGCCGGCCCATCGACTTCCACTTCGACGTGCTGCGGCAGTTCGGCGCGACCATCGAGAAGCGCGCGGACGGCCAGTACCTGGAGGCGCCGCAGCGGCTGCGCGGCACCAAGATCATGCTGCCGTACCCGTCCGTCGGCGCCACCGAGCAGGTGCTGCTGACGGCCGTACTCGCCGAGGGCGTCACGGAGTTGTCCAACGCCGCCGTCGAGCCCGAGATCGAGGACCTGATCTGCGTCCTGCAGAAAATGGGCGCGATCATCGCGATGGACACCGACCGCACGATCCGCATCACCGGTGTGGACAAGCTCGACGGATACACCCACCGCGCCCTGCCGGACCGCCTGGAGGCCGCCTCGTGGGCGTCCGCCGCCCTGGCGACCAGCGGCAACATCTACGTCCGCGGCGCCCAGCAGCGCTCGATGATGACGTTCCTGAACACCTACCGGAAGGTGGGCGGCGCCTTCGACATCGACGACGAGGGCATCCGCTTCTGGCACCCCGGCGGCCAGCTGAAGTCGATCGCGCTGGAGACGGACGTGCACCCCGGCTTCCAGACCGACTGGCAGCAGCCGCTGGTGGTCGCGCTGACGCAGGCCACGGGCCTGTCCATCATCCACGAGACGGTGTACGAGTCCCGGCTCGGCTTCACCTCCGCGCTGAACCAGATGGGCGCGCACATCCAGCTCTACCGCGAGTGCCTCGGCGGCTCCGACTGCCGCTTCGGCCAGCGCAACTTCCTGCACTCCGCGGTCGTCTCCGGCCCGACGAAGCTGCAGGGCGCCGACCTGATCATCCCCGACCTGCGCGGGGGCTTCTCGTACCTCATCGCGGCCCTGGCGGCCGAGGGCACCTCCCGGGTGCACGGCATCGAGCTGATCAACCGCGGCTACGAGAACTTCATGGAGAAGCTCGTGGAGCTGGGGGCGAAGGTGGAGCTCCCCGGCAAGGCGCTGGGCTAGCAAAGCGGCGGGAGAACGACGAAAGGGCGGCCCCCCTCGGTGGGAGGGGGGCCGCCCTTTTCGGCGTCTTCAGCCGGGGCGCCCTGATGGACCGGCGCCCCGAGCGGAGCGCTTACTTACCCTTGGCCGATTCCTTGAGCTTCGAGCCCGCGGAGACCTTCACGCTGAAGCCGGCCGGGATGTTGATGGGCTCACCGGTCTGCGGGTTGCGCGCGGTACGAGCGGCACGGTGGGTGCGCTCGAAGGTCAGGAAGCCGGGGATGGTGACCTTCTCGTCGCCCTTGGAGACGATGTCGCCGACGACCTCGGCGAACGCGGCCAGAACGGCGTCGGCGTCCTTCCGGGTCACCTCGGCGCGGTCGGCCAGCGCGGCCACCAGCTCACTGCGGTTCATGTTGTTACTCCCGTGTTCTTCTTGCCGTTGAGGCGTGAGGTGAGATCGATGCCGATGCGCTCGCGCCCAAAGACGCATCCTGCCCCTACCTGCGGCGGTAATGCCAATCCGGCACCCGTAGGAGTCGTGAGAACACCCTAGGGAGTCACACGAAAAGCGCCTGCTCGGCCGTCACCCTAGAGGGCGTCCGCCGGTGGGGGGTTCCACGACGCGCCGGTGCGGGGGCCGCCGTGTCGATCCTCACAGCCCCTGCACCCTACGGTACGACGCCTACGACGCCGCGCCGACGGCCTTCGCCGCCTCCCGGACCGCACCGGCCACCGCGCCCGCGACCTTGTCGTTGAAGACGCTGGGGACGATGTAGTTCGGGTTCAGCTCGTCCTCGGTCACCACGTCGGCGAGGGCCTTCGCGGCGGCGAGCATCATCTCGGGGTTGACCGTGCGGGACTGGGCGTCCAGCAGGCCGCGGAAGACGCCCGGGAAGACCAGCACGTTGTTGATCTGGTTCGGGAAGTCGGAGCGGCCGGTGGCCACCACGGCGGCCGTCTGGCGGGCGATCGCCGGGTCGACCTCGGGGTCCGGGTTCGCGAGCGCGAACACGATGGCGCCCTCGGCCATGGCGGCCACGTCGTCGCCGTCGAGGACGTTCGGGGCGGAGACGCCGATGAACACGTCGGCGCCGCGCACGGCCTCCTTCAGGGTGCCGGTGAGGCCCTCGGGGTTGGTGTTGTCGGCGATCCAGCGCAGCGGGGAGTCGGACGGGGCGTTCACGAGGTCCTCGCGGCCCGCGTGCACCACGCCGTGGATGTCGGCCACGACGGCGTTCTTCACGCCCGCCGCGATCAGCAGCTTGAGGATGGCCGTACCGGCCGCGCCGGCGCCCGACATGACCACGCGGATGTTCTCGATCGCCTTGCCGGTCACGCGCAGCGCGTTGGTCAGGGCGGCGAGCACGACGATCGCGGTGCCGTGCTGGTCGTCGTGGAAGACGGGGATGTCGAGGGCCTCGCGCAGCCGCGCCTCGATCTCGAAGCAGCGGGGGGCGGAGATGTCCTCCAGGTTGATGCCGGCGAAGCCGGGGGCGATCGCCTTGACGATCTCGACGATCGCGTCGCTGTCCTGGGTGTCCAGGCAGATCGGCCAGGCGTCGATGCCGGCGAAGCGCTTGAAGAGGGCCGCCTTGCCCTCCATGACCGGCAGCGCGGCCTTGGGGCCGATGTTGCCGAGGCCGAGCACGGCGGAGCCGTCCGTCACGACCGCAACCGAGTTGCGCTTGATGGTCAGGCGGCGGGCGTCCTCGGGGTTCTGCGCGATGGCCATGCAGACGCGCGCCACACCCGGCGTGTAGACCATGGACAGGTCGTCACGGTTGCGGATGGGGTGCTTGGACTGCATCTCGATCTTGCCGCCGAGGTGCATGAGGAACGTACGGTCGGAGACCTTGCCCAGGGTGACGCCCTCGATGCCGCGCAGCTTCTCGACGATCTCGTCGGCGTGCGCGGTCGAGGAGGCCGCGATGGTGACGTCGATGCGGAGCTTCTCGTGGCCGGACGCGGTGACGTCGAGGCCGGTGACCGAGCCTCCGGAGGACTCCACGGCGGTGGTGAGCTGCGAGACGGCGGTTCCGCTCGCGGGCACCTCCAGCCGGATGGTCATCGAGTAGGAGACGCTGGGCGCCGTTGCCATGGCCGACTTCCTCTGCTTTCACCGTGTCGCGAGTTGTGCCGTCCGATCGTCGCACCTACCCCTCAGTACGTGGTAGTCGCCCTGGGTTGCGGACGTTTTGTTCACACGTCATGAGCGGGAGGTGCATGGTTTCGGAAAACCTCTTCCACCATACGAGAAACGATCAGGCGGGGAAAGGGGTCCGTGACACAAAGAGAGAGGCCCACGTCACACAGGACGTGGGCCTCTCTCACGTTCATGACACCGACCCGCCATGCTCGCCTCGCGGCAAGTGGTCCCTCGCAGGGACGAAGGTTGGGCCCGGGGGCTTGGATCGGGCCGGTGCCACACCAAGGCTAACAAACGGATCCCGCGGAGCCATTCCCCCGCGGGGAGTTCCTGAGGTTTCTAGTCCCGCAGCAGGTCAGGCACCCCGGCCGCGTCCGGCGCGTCCCGCTCCCCCGAGACCACCGTGAGCTGCTGGGTGGCCCGGGTCAGCGCCACGTAGAGCACGCGCAGGCCGGCCGGCGACTCGTCGGCGATCTCCGCGGGCGAGACGACCACCGTCGCGTCGTACTCCAGGCCCTTGGCCTCCAGGCTGCCGAGCGCCACCACCCGGTCGCCGAGCCCGGCCAGCCAGCGCCGGGCCTCCTCGCGGCGGTTCATCGCGACGACGACGCCGACCGTGCCGTCCACCAGGCCGAGAAGCCGCTCGGCCTCCGCGCGCACGGTCCGCTCGAGGGAGTCCCGGACGACGGTGAAGCGCGGCTCGACGCCCGTGGACCGGACGGCGGAGGGCGACTGCGAGCCGGGCATGGCCAGGGCGAGGACCTTGGCGGCCAGCTCCGCGATCTCCGCCGGGTTGCGGTAGTTCACGGTGAGCTGGAAGCGGCGTCGGGGACGGGTGCCCAGTGCCTCGTCGCGGGCCTCGGCCGCCTCGTCCGGGTCGGACCAGGAGGACTGGGCAGGGTCGCCGACGACCGTCCAGGTGGCGTGCCGGCCGCGGCGGCCGACCATGCGCCACTGCATCGGCGTGACGTCCTGCGCCTCGTCCACGATCACGTGCGCGTACTCGGTGCGCTCCTGCGCCAGCCGCTCGGCACGCTCCCGCTGGGACTCCTCGCGCACCGGCATCAGTTCCTCGAGGCCGGTGAGCTGGTCCAGCGGGTCCAGCTCGCGCTTCTTGCGCGGCCGGGCCGGGACGCCGAGGAGCGCCTGGAGCTCGTCCAGCATGGCCACGTCGTGCACGGAGTACCCGTCGCGCCTCAGCGCCCGGGCGACCTTGCGGACCTCGCCGGGGTTGAGGATCCGGCGCGCCCAGCGGCCGAGCCGCCGCTCGTCGGCCATGGCGGCGAGGACGCCCTTCGGGGTCAGCTCGGGCCACCAGGCGTCGAGGAAGGCGACGAAGGAGTCCTCGCCCATGACGTCCTCGTCGAAGGAGGAGCGCAGCTCGGCGGCCAGCTCGGGGTCGGTGTGCCGGGAGCCCGCGCCGGACTTCGCCCACAGGGCGTCCAGCAGCAGCCTGCGGGCACGGGGGCGGAGCAGGTTGACCGGCGCGGTGCCGCCCAGGGCGGTGCGGCGGACGCGTTCCAGCTCCGCGCCCTCCAGCTCGAGGCGGCGTCCGAAGGCCACCACCCGGAGCCGGCCGGGCGGGCCCGCCGGGCTCTGCGGCCCGGCGGTGTCGCCGTCGCTGAAGCCGTCGGCGTCGTCCAGGGCGAGCTGTCCGGCGGGAGCGCCGCCCCCGCGCCCCAGCTCCAGGGCGCCCCGGGCCGCTTTGCGCAGCACCTTCAGCATCCGGTAGGAGCCCTTGGCGCGGGCCACGGCCGGGGAGTCGTAGAGGGTGGCCTCCACTCCGTCGACGAGCGAGCCGATCGCGCGGATGGCGACCTGGCCCTCCTCGCCGAGCGAGGGCAGCACGCCCTCGGTGTAGGCCACCAGCAGCGGGGTCGGCGAGACGATCAGGATGCCGCCCGCGTACCGTCTGCGGTCCTGGTAGAGCAGATAGGCGGCGCGGTGCAGGGCGACCGCGGTCTTGCCGGTGCCCGGGCCGCCCTCGACCTGGGTGACGGAGGCGGCGGGGGCGCGGATCACCAGGTCCTGCTCGGCCTGGATCGAGGAGACGATGTCCCGCATGGTGTGGCTGCGGGCCTGGCCGAGTGCCGCCATCAGCGCGCCGTCGCCGATGACCGGCAGCTCGCGGCCGTCGAGGAACGCCGTCAGCTCCGGGCGCATCAGGTCGTCCTCGACGCCGAGGACCCGGCGGCCCTTGGAGCGGATGACCCGGCGCCGCACGACCCGGCCGGGGTCCTTCGGCGTGGACCGGTAGAAGGGGGCGGCGGCCGGCGCGCGCCAGTCGATGACGAGCGGGGCGTAGTCCTCGTCGAGCACGCCGATCCGCCCGATGTGCAGGGTCTCGGCGATGTCGGCCGTCCGGTCGGGCCGGACCACGCCCTCGGCGGGCTCCACCGCCGTGTAGGCGCCGTCCGGGCCCTTCTTGCCGTCCTTGCCGAGCAGCAGGTCGATGCGGCCGAAGAGGAAGTCCTCGAACTCGTTGTTCAGCCGGTTGAGGTGGACGCCGGCCCGGAAGACCTGCGCGTCCCGTTCGGCGAGCGCGCCGGGGGTGCCGACCTGACCGCGCTTGGCCGCGTCGTTCATCAGGAACTCGGCCTCGTGGATCTTCTCCTCGAGCCGCTGGTACACCCGGTCCAGGTGTTCCTGTTCGACGCTGATCTCTCGGTCGCGCACGGAGTCCTGTGCGCCGTGTACCGAGCCGACCGCGGACTGCTGAACCTGAGCGGCCACCGGGCCCCCTTCTGACGTGCTGGGCAGCCGTCAACCGTACGCGAAGGGAACCCGGCAAAGCTACGCCGGCTACGCGTCCACCTGGACGAGCTTCTTGCCGTCGAAGGTCATCACCTCGAAGTGGTCGATCTCGTTCGGCTTGAGGGCCGTGCCACCGCCGATGTACAGCGGCTTCTTGGCCTCCGGGCTCGTCGCGTCCGGGATGCCGTAGCCCCACTTCGGGACGGACCAGGAGCCCAGCGTCTGACGCTCGCCGTTCTTGCCGACGGCGATCAGGGAGCACTTGAGCGGTCCCTTGACGCCCTTGAGCTGGAGGACCGCCGAGGTGCCCCAGGTCTTCTCGCCCATGGCGACGGTCGCGCTGGCGCCGGTGGCGCCGTCCGATCCCGAGACCTTGTCGGGGAGCTGGTCGAAGGTGGTCTGCGCGCTCGCCGCCAGCGGTGTGGCGGTCTGCCCCGAGTCGCTTCCGCCGTTCACCGCCATGACGGCCATCGGGCCGCCGATGATCAGCGCGGCGGCGGCCGCGACCAGGTAGAAGCCCTTGCGCCGCTTCTGGGCCCGGCGTTCGGAGACCTCGTCGACCAGCTTCTCCACCAGGCGCGGGCTCGGCCTGGCGGACAGGGACTCGCCGAGCGCGGGTGTGCTCCCGGAGTCGGGCAGGTCCGCGAGGGCGGCCAGCATCGGCTCCATCCCGGCCAGCTCGTCCAGTTGCTGGGCGCACCACTCGCAGCCGGCCAGATGGGCCTCGAAGGCGGTCGCCTCGGCGTCGTCCAGGATGCCCAGGGCGTAGGCGCCGACGGTCTCGTGCTCGTTCGGCACCGGAGATCCCTGCATGGGTCCTGACATACCCGTACCACCCGTGCCGAATCCTTGCATTCCCCCGTATCCGCTCATCACGCCGTCACCCCCCGCTCCTCCAGTGCCAGCTTCATCGACCGCAGGGCGTAGAACACCCGGGAACGGACCGTGCCGCTGGGGATACCCAGCGTCTCGGCCGCCTCGTTGACGGTACGCCCCTTGAAGTACGTCTCGACGAGCACCTCCCGGTGGGCCGGGGTCAGGTCGTCGAGCGCGTCAGACAGCGTCATCAGCCACAGCGCCTTGTCGATCTCGTCCTCCGCGGGGATGACCTCCAGCGGCGACGGATCGACCTCCTGCGGCCGGGCCTGCCGGCTGCGGTGGCCGTCGATGACGATGCGGCGCGCGACCGTCACCAGCCAGGGGCGTACCGAACCGGTCGCCCGATTGAGCTGACCGGCGTTCTTCCAGGCACGGATGAGCGTTTCCTGTACGACGTCCTCGGCGCGCTGCCGGTCACCGGCGACCAGCCGCAGGACATACGCGAGCAAAGGTCCGGCGTGCTCCCGGTACAGGGCACGCATCAACTCCTCGTCAGGTTCCGAGGGCTGTGAGGACATGCGATGTCGGGCCCTCGATCCACGTTCATTGGCCACGGCCGCATCCTTGCGCACGCCCACCTCCGGTGTCCGGGGGTTCCCCCAGTCGGTCGCTCGCCCACCCGTACGGACGGGGGCCGCGTGCTGTTCAAACCTCGGTGGCAGATTTCTTGTGAGGGGTGTGACGAGCGGGACATGCGCACACATTCCCACCACGTGATCTTTACATTTCAGACACGGCGCCGAGGGCGGCCGGGCCGGCGGTGCGGGAGGGGCGCCGGACCGGGTGTTGCGGAAATCACTCCGGCCGTCGTGGGGGCGCTATCCGACCCTATCCGGCACAAGACCCGTACCGGACACTGGGGTTCCGGTTGCTCAGGCGCGGGCGAGGGCGGCCCGCCTGCGGTGCCGTGCCACCCGCTCCCGGTTGCCGCAGACCTCGCTGGAACACCAGCGCCGCCTGCGCCCCCGGGAGGTGTCCAGGTACACCAGCGGGCAGTTGTCCCCCTCGCACTCGCGGACGGCCGCCCGCGCCTCGGGGTCGGTGAGCAGTTCCACGGCGTCGCGCGCGAGGAGGGCGAGCAGCCCCGCGCAGCCGGGCAGCGGCGCCAACCGCCGTACCAGCGTGCCGTCCTCGCCGCGCACCGCGCACGGCACCGGGGGCGCGGCACGGGCGATCTCGTTGAGCCGGCCGAGCGCGCGGTCGTACGGTCCGGGCTCCCCCGCGTCGCCGCCGCGCAGCAACCGGCCGACGTGTCCGCGCAGTTCCCGGAACCCCGGCAGCCAGGAGGCGTCGGCGTGGTCCAGCGGGGTGCCCGGTGGCACGAGCCCGGATCCGCTGATCCAGGACCGCAACGGCTCGACGGCGTGCAGCCGTTCGGCGGGATGCGCGGTCGCGAGGAGGTCCAGACAGATCCTCCCGGCGTCGAACCGCGGCTCGTGCGGGACCGTGACCGTATCCAGTGCCATGTGCCTGCCACCGCCTAGGACAGGGGGACCGTTTGCGTCGCTCCTCCTCACAGTGCCCGCACCGGCGGGCCGCCGGAACCCCCCGTACCGGGCTGGACGCACGCGTATGCGGTCGCGCTCCTCGGCCATGTCCCCTGCGGCGGATCCCCGGTTGGCTTGTGGGCATGTCGGAGAAGAGAAGCAGCAGGGCCGTCCTGGGCGCGGCCACGGTCGCGATGGGCCTGATCGCCGGGGTGTTCTACGTCTTCGCCTGCGCGGTGATGCCGGCCCTGGACCGCAGCGACGACCGTACGTACGTCGAGGTCATGCGGGACATCAACGTGGTGATCCAGAACCCGGTGTTCTTCCTCAGCTTCCTGGGGGCCCTGGCGCTGACGGGGGTGTCGGCGTGGCAGCTGCGGGGCACGGCGGGCGGCCGGTGGGTGACGGCGGCGCTCGTCGCGTACGGGCTCGCCTTCCTCGTCACGGTCGTGTTCAGCATCCCGCTGAACGACGCCCTGGCCGCGAAGGGCGACCCCACCGCCCTGCGGGAGCACTTCGAGGACCCCTGGGTGGCGTGGAACGTCGTCCGGGCGGTGCTGTCGACGCTGGCGCTGGCCTGCCTGGCACGGGCGCTGACCGCCGGACGGCCCGCCACCGGGCGCTGACGGCCGGGCGGCCCGGGACCTGGCGTCTTCCGGCCCGCACGCCGGGCCACGGCGGCTACGCGTCCGCGTACTTGGCGTCCGCTGCCGGGTCGAGGGCCAGCCGGTAGCCGCGCTTGACCACCGTCTGGATCAGCTTCGGTGTCCCCAGCGCCGAGCGCAGCCGGGTCATGGCGGTCTCCACCGCGTGCTCGTCCCGCCCGGAGCCCGGCAGCGCGCGCAGCAGTTCGGCCCGGGACACCACCCATCCCGGCCGCCGGGCCAGCGCCCGCAGCAGGGACATCCCGGCCGGCGGCACCGGCTTCAGCCCGCCGTCCACCAGGACCGCGTGCCCCCGGATCTCCACCCGGTGCCCGGCGACCGGCAACGCCCGGGCCCGTCCCGGCAGTTCCTGGCACAGCAGCTGTACGAGCGGTCCGAGCCGGAAGCGTTCGGGCTGCACGGTGGCCACGCCCCGGGCCTGGAGCGGCAGCGCGGTGACGGGGCCGACGCACGCGGCCGGCACGTCGTGGCCGAGCGTCGCCAGCACCTCGTCGACGAGCCCCCGTTCCTCGGCGCGTGACAGCAGGGAGGCGGCGGCGGGCGCGCTGGTGAAGGTGAGGGCGTCCACCGTGCGGGCGACGACGGCGTCCAGCAGGCGGTCGACGGGACCGATGTCCTCCGGCGGCATCCAGCGGTACACCGGCACCGGCACGACCTCCGCGCCCGCGACCCGCAGCGCCTCCACGAATCCCGGCAGCGGCTCCCCGTGCAGCTGTACGGCGACCCGGCGACCGCCGACGCCCTCGGCGAGCAGCCGGTCGAGCACCTCGGCCATGGACTCGCCGGCCGGCGACCACTCCTCGGTGAGTCCGGTGGCCCGGACCGCCCCCTTGACCTTGGGGCCGCGGGCCAGCAGCTCCACCCCGCGCAGCCGGTCGAGGAGCTGCTCCCCGAGACCCCAGCCGTCGGCGGCCTCGATCCACCCGCGGAACCCGATGGCGGTGGTGGCCACCACCACGTCCGGCACGTGGTCGATCAGTTCCTTGGTGGCGGCGAGCAGCTCGCCGTCGTCGGCGAGCGGCACGATGCGCAGGGCGGGCGCGTGCAGCACGGCGGCGCCGCGCCGGCGCAGCAGCGCGGCCAGCTCGTCGGCGCGGCGCGCGGCGGTGACGCCCACGGTGAAGCCCGCGAGGGGCCCCTCGTCGGGCTGCCGGTCGGGTCGCTGCTGTTCGTCGTCCATGGTTCTCCTACCTTGCCCGCATGCCGAACGAGCCTGTCAACGGCGCGTGACGGGCTCGGTTCGGGGTGATGTCCGCGGTGTTACGTCACACCTCGGCGTAGCTGAGCCGCGGCTTCGTCTCGGCTGCGGCGGCGGGTGCGACCCGGCCGGCCGAACGGCGCAGGTATACGGCCCAGGTCACGGCGAAGCAGACGCCGTAGAAGGCGAGGAACGCGACGAAGGCGCCGGTGCCGGAGCCGTAGGAGAGGAAGGACTGCCGGAAGGCCAGGTTGATGCCGACGCCGCCGAGCGCGCCGACGGCCCCGATGAGCCCCATGGCGGCACCGGACAGCCGTCGCCCGTGGGCCGCCGCCGCCTCGCCGGTGAGTCCCCCGGCCAGGGCCTTGGCCTGGAAGATCCCCGGGATCATCTTGTACGTCGACCCGTTGCCGAGCCCGCTGAGCGCGAACAGCACCACGAAGACCGGCACGAACAGCGCGAGCGAGCGCTGCGTGCTCGCCACGATGAGGACGGCGGTGGCGGCGGCCATGCCGACGTAGTTCCACAGGGTGATGCGGGCCCCGCCGTAGCGGTCGGCGAGCCGGCCGCCGACGGGCCGGATCAGGGAGCCGAGCAGTGGGCCGATGAACGTGAGGTAGGCGGCCTGCAGCGGGGTGCGGCCGAACTCGTTGGTCAGGACCTGCCCGAAGGCGAAGCTGTAGCCGATGAACGAGCCGAAGGTGCCGACGTAGAGGAAGGCCATGATCCAGGTGTGGCCGTCCTTCGCCGCGTCCCGGGCGGCGCCGGTGTCGTTCCGCACCGTGGCGAGGTTGTCCATGAACAGTGCGGCGAGGACGGCGGCGACGACGATCAGGGGGATGTAGACGCCGAGCAGCACCCGGGGCCCGCCGCCCGCCCCGATGATCGCGAGGGCGGTGAGCTGGATGACGGGCACGCCGATGTTGCCGCCGCCCGCGTTGAGCCCGAGGGCCCACCCCTTCCGCCGCAGCGGGAAGAAGGCGTTGATGTTGGTCATGGAGGAGGCGAAGTTGCCGCCCCCGACGCCCGCCAGCAGTCCCACCAGCAGGAAGGTGGAGAAGGACGTCCCCGGCTCCATCACCGCGAAGGCGGCTACGGTCGGCACGAGCAGCATCCCGGCCGAGACGATCGTCCAGTTCCGTCCGCCGAACAGGGCGACGGCGAAGGTGTAGGGCACCCGGACCGCCGCGCCGACCAGCGTGACCACGGAGGTCAGCAGGAACTTGTCGGCGGGGGTGAGCCCGTACTCGGGCCCCATGAAGAGCACGAGCACGGACCACAGCGTCCAGACCGAGAACCCGATGTGCTCGGAGAACACGGAGAACCAGAGGTTGCGGCGGGCGATCCTCTCCCCGGTCGCCTTCCAGAAGACCTCGTCCTCCGGGTCCCAGCGCTCGATCCAGCGGCCGGCGCGGCCGGTCGGGGCGGGGGGCGGGACGGGGGGCGGGACGGGGGTCGGGGCCGGGGTCGGGTCTGTGGCAGTCATGGCGCCTCCACGGGGCTCCGGGTGCTCGGTCGTCCGGTGCGGAACTGGGACCCGAAGGTAGGGAGGACGCGTTTCCTGTCAGTGGCTGTGCGAGTGACCGCGAGGGAACGTTGCTCTCACTCGGCCGGCGGACGGCCGGTGAGGGCGGCGGCCCGCACGGCCGCGCCGTCCTCGGTCCCCTGCCGCGGCTGATCGGTTCCGGGCGCCCGTCACGCGCCCATCGCACGATCGTCGATGGCCGTGAACCAGCGGTCGGCCGGCCGTCGAAGCCACTTCTCGGCGCGGGTGATCTCCGCGGCGGCCGCTCTTAGCGCGTCCAGTCCGGGGTGGACCAGCCCCTTGCGCCACACGAGGGAGACGGGCGACAGCGGGACGGGATCGACGAGCGGCCGCAGCACCGTGCGGGGCATGGCCGGGAAGTCCACCACGGCCAGGATCGGATTGCGGGTCTTGGCCATGATCCGCTCGAACTCCTCGTCCCCGACCGCCAGCGGCAGGGGCGAGGCCAGCCGGATGCCGTGCCCCTCGAACAGGCGCAGGGCCAGGTCGGTCCACTCCCCGGTGCGCGGGTTGCCGGCCCCGGCGTACACCGTCTCCCCGGCCAGTGCTGCCACCGGGACCTCGGGCAGGGGCGCCAGGGGGTGGTCGTCGGGCAGCACCACGGCCATCGGCTCCCAGCGCACCGGCTGCTGTTCGAGACCGGAGCGCAGAGCGGGCTCCAGACCGGCGAAGCGGCCGAAGGAGGCGTCCAGCCGGCCCGCGAGCAGTTCGCCGGCCGCTCCGGTCAGGCCGCTCTCGTAGCGGGCCATCAGCTCGCAGTCGGGGACGAGTTCACGGGCCCGGTGCAGCACCCGGCGGCCGGTGACCAGGCCGGCGGAGTTGAGGTCGACCAGCAGCGGCCGCGCCTGTCCGAAGGCGGCCAGCAGGTCGTCCTGGGCGGCGAGCACCCGCCGGGCGTGTGGCAGCAGGCGCTCGCCGTCCGCGGTCAGCGCGACCTGCCGGGTGGTCCGCAGGAACAGCTCGGCGCCCAGCTCCCGTTCCAGTCGCCGCACGTCCCGGCTGAGCGCCTGCTGGGCGACGTACAGCCGGGCCGCGGCCCGGGTGAAGTGCAGTTCCTCGGCGACGGCGAGGAAGGCGCGCAGCAGCCGGGGGTCGAGGGAGGCGGGAGCGGGCATGCGGGGAACTTACAACGGGAGCGCGTGAATCGGCGCGGAGAAGGTGTTGGACCCCGTGATCCACTCGGGGTGACCGTGGGGGCATGCCGCAACAGACCACCGAAGACGCCCGAACAGGGGGCGCACCGTCGCCGTCATCGACACCGACGCCGACACCGTCGTCCGCCGGATCCGGGTACCGCCGCCTGTTCCGTCTCCCCGGCGCCCGCGCCTTCACCGCGGGCAACCTGATCGCCCGGCTGCCCATGGGCATGTTCGGGGTGAGCGCGGTGGTGATGATCGCCGGGTCCCGGGGCTCGTACGCCCTGGCCGGCGCGGTCACCGCGACCGGGCTCGCGGCGACCGGGCTCGCCGGCCCCTGGATAGCGCGGCTCGTGGACCGGTACGGGCAGACCCGGGTCGCCGTGCCGGCCACCGTGACGGCGGTGCTCGGCAGCCTCGCGCTGCTGCTCTGCGTGCGCTGCGACGCCCCCGACTGGACCCTGTTCGCCGCCTACGCCGCCACCGCGGCCACCCCCAACATCGGCGGGCTGTCCCGCGCCCGCTGGACCCATCTGCTGCGCGACGACCCCGGGGCCCTGCACACCGCCAACTCCTTCGAGCAGGCGGCCGACGAGCTGTGCTTCATGCTCGGCCCGGTGCTGGCGTCCTTCCTCACCGGCACCCTCTTCCCGGAGGCGGGCACGCTGACCGCTGCCGTCCTGCTGCTCGGCGGCATGCTGCTGTTCACCGCCCAGCGGGCGACCGAGCCCCCGCCGGCGGCCCGTTCCAAGGGCCCGTCGCCGCTGCGCAGCCGCGGGATCCCGCCGCTGCTGGCCTGCTTCGTGGCGACCGGCGCGGTGTTCGGCTCCATGGAGGTCGGCACGATCGCCTTCGCGGACGCGCAGGGGCACCGCGCGGCGGCCGGCGCTGTCCTCGCACTGCAGGCGGCGGGCTCGTGCGCGGCGGGTCTCGTCTACGGCGCCCTGAAGCCGGCCGGGCTGCGGCTCGGTCACTGCCTGACCGGGATGGCCGTGCTGATGACGCTGCCGTGGCTGGCCGCGTGGACCACGGGGTCGCTGTGGGTGCTGGCGGGCGCGCTGCTGCCGGCGGGGATGGCGACGGCACCGACGATGGTGACGGCGATGACCCTCGTCCAGCGGCGCACCCCGGCCGGCCGTCTCAACGAGGGGATGAGCCTGGTGGTGACCGGCCTGCTGACCGGGATCGCCTGCGGTTCGGCGACGGGCGGCTGGGCGGTGGAGCACCTGTCCCCCACCACCGCCTACGCCGTGCCGGTGGCCGCCGCCGCACTCGCCCTCGTACTGGCCGCGCTGACCCGTGCCGGCGCCGGGACGGCGAGCGCCGCTCCGGCCGCCGCGTGAGGGCGGCGGCCGGGGCATGACGACGGCCCCGCCGCTCGGAAGCGACGGGGCCGTGGCCCACATGGGGTACTCCCCGCGGGGAGCTGGTGGAGATGGCGGGAATCGAACCCGCGTCCAACGGTGCGGAAGGAGGGCTTCTCCGTGTGCAGTCCGCTTCGCTTTTCTCGGCCCCGGAGATCACGCGGACAAGTCTCCGACGGGCTCAGTCACTGTTTGGTTTCCCTCTTCACCCCGTGACCGGGATCAAGGTTTAGTCCCCTAGTCGATGCCAGGATCCGGGTCGGGAACAGCCCCGGGCTGACACTCCTATGAGAGTTCGCTAGCTGCTAATTAGGCAGCGAGGGCGAACGAGGAGGAATCGCGCTTGGTGTTGGCGATTATTGTTTTCGGCCTGTGGTTTACGAGATCATGGCCGCTTCCTCGACACGCTTCCCCTGCTTCGACATCCGCTGTCGAAACCGATCATCCCCATGTTGATTTTTCAATCCCTCCGGAGAGGGTCACACGCACCCTCGGGGGGTGCAGGTGCCATCGTACGTGACCAACGCGGGTCGATGCCAGCGTATTCCCGCTAGGCCCGCTGCTTGCGGCGCACCGCCGACATGGCGCGGTCCGCCTCGCGGCGGTCCTGCTTCTCGCGCAGGGTCTGGCGCTTGTCGTACTCCTTCTTGCCCTTCGCCAGCGCGATCTCGACCTTGGCGCGGCCGTCCTTGAAGTACAGGGCGAGGGGCACGATGGTGTGGCCCGTCTCCTGGGACTTCGACTCCAGCTTGTCGATCTCGTCGCGGTGCAGCAGCAGCTTCCGCTTGCGGCGGGCGCTGTGGTTGGTCCAGGTGCCCTGGCTGTACTCGGGCACGTGCACGTTGTGCAGCCACGCCTCGTGGCCGTCGAGCTGCACGAAGCCGTCGGCCAGCGAGGCCCGCCCCTGGCGCAGCGACTTCACCTCGGTCCCCATCAGCACGAGGCCCGCCTCGTACGTGTCGAGGATGTGGTAGTCGTGCCGCGCCTTCTTGTTCTGCGCGATCAGCTTGCGCCCTTTTTCCTTAGCCATAGTGCCGACCATTTTCGCACCATGGAGGGGGTGGGAGGGAAGCGCATTGAGGATGCTTCGGCAGGGGGCGCTACGAGGGGTCGCCCAGGCCGGTGAGGACGGTCTCCGCCCGTCGCAGGGCTCCGGGCCCCGCGTCCAGGTCGGGAGTGATGCCCCGGCCGTCCACCGCGTGCCCGGACGGGGTGCGGTAGTGGCCCACGGTCAGCTCGGCCACGGAGCCGTCGGGCAGCCGGGTCGGCATCTGGATGGAGCCCTTGCCGAAGGTGCGGGAGCCGATCACCACCGCGCGGCCCCGGTCCTGGAGCGCGCCGGTGAGCATCTCGGCCGCGCTCATCGTGCCCCCGTCGACGAGGGCGACCAGCGGCCGGGCGGTGTCGCCGCCGGTGCGGGCGTGCAGGGCGCGCTGGGCGCCGTCGACGTCGTAGGTGGCGACCAGGCCGCCGTCGAGGAAGGCGGAGGCGGTGTCCACGGCCTCGGTGACCAGACCGCCGGAGTTGCCCCGCAGGTCGAGCACGACACCGGCCGGGGCCTGTCGCACCGCGGCGCGCACGGCGCCGCCGGAGCCCTTGGTGAAGGCGGCGATCCTGATGACGGTGACCCCGCCGGGCAGCTTGCGCGTGGTCACCGAGTCGGTGGACAGGCGGGCCCGGCGCAGGGTCTCGGTCCACGCGCGCGTGCCGCGTTGCAGGCCGAGCGTGACCGCCGTGCCGGCGCGCGCGTCGTCGGCGTCGCCGCGGAGTAACGAGACCACCTCCGTGACCGGCCGTCCGTCGACCGCGCCGCCGTCGACACTGCGCAGCCGGTCGCCCGCGCGGATCCCCGCGTCGGCGGCCGGCGAGCCCGACTGCACCCGGGTCACCTCGATACGGCCGTCCGCCTCGCGCCGCGCCCACAGGCCGACACCGGTGTACTGGCCGTCGAGGGCCTCCTGGAACTCCTGGTACTCGTCCTCGGAGTAGACGGCGCCCCAGCGGTCGCCGCTGCGGCTGACGGCCCGCTCGGCCGCCTCCATCGGCGACTTGCCGTCGGCCATGGCCCGGGCCGCGGCCTCCCGCACGTCCTCGTGCCGGGACGCCGAACGCGCGGGCCCGGAGGCGGCCTTGCGGCCGGAATGGCCCCCCTGGGCGGTGTCCGGGAAGGAACCGGTGGCGGCGCCGGCGACGAGGACACCGGCGAAGACCAATGTCAGGGCGGCCCCGCGGCCGAAGCGGCGGGGCTGACAGAACAGGTCGCGGCCGGACATGGCGGTGAGTCTAGGACAACGCGAAGGGCCGTACGGTCGCTTGCCCGTACGGCCCTGTTGGCATGCGTCACACCTTCAGGTACTTGCGCAGCGCGAAGAACGCCGCCAAGGCGGGCATCAGCACACTGGTCGCGAGGATCAGCGGGAGCTTGGTGAACACCGCGTCCCAGCCGACGAAGTTGATCAGGGTGAGCTTGGTCGACAGCGCCATGCCGTGGTCGATCGTGAAGTACCGCCCGACGACGAGGAAGAGGCAGGCGAGGCCACCGCCGATGAGCCCGGCGACCGCCGCCTCCATGATGAACGGCGCCTGGATGTAGAAGCCCGAGGCACCGACCAGGCGCATGATCCCGGTCTCGCGCCTGCGGCTGAACGCCGAGACCCGCACGGTGTTGACGATCAGCAGCAGCGCGACGAGCAGCATCAGCGCCATCACACCGAGGGCCGCCCGGTTCATCAGGTTGAGGAGCTGGAAGAGGTTGTCCAGGATGCCCTTCTGGTCCTGGACCGACTGCACCCCGTCACGGCCGTTGAACGCGGTCGCGATCACCTGGTACTTCTGCGGGTCCTTGAGCTTGATGCGGTACGACTCCTGCATCTGGTCCGGCGTGAGCGAGCTGGCCAGCGGGGAGTTGCCGAACTGCTCCTTGTAGTGCTTGTACGCCTGGTCCTGCGACTCGTACGCGACCTTCTCGACGATCGGCATCTTGTGCAGGTCGCTCAGGATCTGCTTCTTCTGGTCCTCGGTGACCGCGCCCTTGGCGCAGTTGACGTCCGACTGCGCGTCGCTCTTGTTGCACAGGAAGATCGAGACGTTGACCTTGTCGTACCAGTAGCCCTTCATGGTGCTCACCTGGTCGCTCATCAGCAGGGAGCCGCCGAAGAGGGCGAGGGACAGGGCGACGGAGACGATGACGGCGAACGTCATCGTCAGGTTGCGGCGGAGACCGACACCGATCTCCGACAGGACGAACTGGGCGCGCATGGCGTCTGGTCAAGCCTTTCCGTCGTGAACTTGCTTAGTGCTGGTAGCCGTAGACGCCGCGGGCCTGGTCACGCACGAGGCGGCCCTTCTCCAGCTCGATGACGCGCTTGCGCATCTGGTCCACGATGTTCTGGTCGTGCGTCGCCATGATGACGGTGGTGCCCGTCCGGTTGATGCGGTCGAGCAGCTTCATGATGCCGACGGAGGTCTGCGGGTCGAGGTTGCCGGTGGGCTCGTCGGCGATCAGCAGCTTGGGCCGGTTGACGAAGGCGCGCGCGATGGCCACGCGCTGCTGCTCACCACCGGACAGCTCGCCGGGCCTGCGGTCCTCCTTGCCGCCGAGCCCGACGAGGTCGAGCACCTGCGGCACCGACTTGCGGATCTCGCCGCGGGACTTGCCGATCACCTCCTGCGCGAAGGCCACGTTCTCCGCGACCGTCTTGTTGGGCAGGAGGCGGAAGTCCTGGAAGACCGTCCCGAGCTGGCGGCGCATCTGCGGCACCTTCCAGTTCGAGAGGCGGGCGAGGTCCTTGCCCAGCACGTGCACCTGGCCGTGGCTGCACCGCTCCTCGCGGAGGACGAGCCGCAGGAAGGTGGACTTCCCGGAGCCGGAGGATCCCACGAGGAAGACGAACTCGCCCTTCTCCACTTCCAGGGACACATCCCGCAGGGCTGGGCGGGTCTGCTTGGGGTAGACCTTGGAGACGTTGTCGAATCGGATCACGGATGCACCACGGGTCGCCGGGGGTAGATGAGCGTGACCATACGCGAACCGGGTGCGCGAGCGCAGGGCCCGGGCGCGGTTGGGTGCGGCTTGTGCGTTTTTGTACGGCCCCGGATGTGGGGTTCTCCGGGCGCCCGCGCTCTTTCCGGGGGAACCTGGCACAGTGGAGGGGGAACGTTCTGGTTCCCGTGTGCGTTATATGTGTGATGGCCGGTGCAAGGAGGGCGAGCGCATGACGTACGACCGGTTGGTGTGCGCGAACTGCGCGTCGCCGGTGAGCGAGGGCCGGTGCCCGGTGTGCCGCGCCAACCGCGAGCGACTGCAGCAGGACAACTTCTTCGCGGGGCTGAACCCCATGGCGCTGATCGCACTGCTCGCTCTGCTGATCGCCACGGTCGCGCTGCTGGCGCACCAGACCGCCTAGAAGACCCGCGCGGGACGGCGCACGCACGGCGTGCGCGACGGCCCGCAAAGACGCCGGAAGGGCCCGGAGCGCCGAGCTCCGGGCCCTTCGGCGATCAGCGTGCGTGCGGTGTGTGACCGCGGGGCTACGCTCAGGCCGCGGCGCCGCCACGGCCGTTGACCAGACGGGGCAGGACGCGGAAGCCGATGCCGCCGGCGATCATGGTCGCGGCGCCGACGAGCAGGAACGCGGTCTGGCCGGCACCGGTCTCGGCGAGCTGCTTGCCGCCGCCCTGGGCCGTGGTGTCGGAGCCGGTGTCGGTGAGGGTCGAGGAACCCTCCTCCTGCGGCACGTTGTCGTTGCCGCCGCCGTCGGGCGTGGTGTGACCGTTGCCGCCGTGGCCGCCGCCGTGGCCGCCGCCATGGCCGCCGGAACCGCCGTTGCCACCACCGGTGCTGGAACCGCCGCCAGAGGTGCCGTTGCCACCGGAGTTGCCATTGCCGCCGGTGCTGCCATCGCCGCCGGTCGTGGTGGTGCCGCCGTCGGTGCTGGTGCCACCCGTCGTGGTGGTGCCACCGGTCGTGGTGGTGCCACCGGTCGTGGTGGTGCCACCAGTGGTGTCGTCACCGCCCGTCGTGGTGCTGCCACCGGTGGTGTCGTCACCGCCCGTCGTGGTGGTGCCGCCGGAGCCGTCCTCTCCGCCGATGACGCCACCGATGGTCACGGTGCCCCCGGTGGTGTCGTCACCCCCGGTGGTGGTGCCGCCGGTGGTGTCGTCACCTCCGGTGGTGGTGCCACCCGTGGTGTCGCAGACCCCGACGGGGTCGCAGCCGCCACCGCCGTCGGTGGTGCCGCCGTCGTCTTCCCCGTCCGCGCTCACGCCGAGGGTGAGCGGCCCCGCCTGGACACCGAGGTCCAGCGCGGAGGCGGCACCGGCCGCGGTCAGCGAGGCACCGGCCGCGATCACGGCGCCGGCGGCTATCCGCGCGACCCGGATCCGCGTCTTCTTCGTCATGTGGTTGCTACCCCCAGTAGCTGTTCGTCAATGAGGCGGCGCTCGGGGCAGGCCGTGATCGACGGAGGCAGCCGACGAAGCCCGATACGCGATCGAGCGTTTCCGTTCCCCCGGTTCACATGCGCCCCAAGAGATACGCATGCCACGCTTCACCCTTCCCACTTTTCAAAGACGCGTCAAGGCCGTTGCGCGCGCAATGTCCAGCAGGGAGGCGTTTGCCGGGAGTTGAAGCCTGTGAGTGTGATGTAAAACCCAGACAAATGACAACTGCCGCCTCAGGGGCGGCAGTTGTCATGTCGACAAAGTTACTTCTCCTGCTGCTTGCGCCAGCGAATTCCGGCCTCCAGGAAGCCCTCGATCTCGCCGTTGAACACGGCCTCGGGGTTGCCGACCTCGAACTCGGTGCGCAGGTCCTTGACCATCTGGTACGGGTGCAGCACGTACGAACGCATCTGGTTGCCCCAGGAGTTGCCGCCGTCGCCCTTGAGGGCGTCCATCTTGGCCTGTTCCTCCTGCCGGCGCCGCTCCAGCAGCTTGGCCTGGAGGACGTTCATCGCGGTGGCCTTGTTCTGGATCTGCGACCGCTCGTTCTGGCAGGAGACCACGATGCCGGTGGGGAGGTGGGTGATGCGCACCGCCGAGTCGGTGGTGTTGACGCCCTGACCGCCGGGTCCGGAGGACCGGTAGACGTCGATGCGCAGGTCGGTCTCGTCGATCTCGACGTGGTCGGACTGCTCGACGACCGGCAGCACCTCGACGCCCGCGAAGGAGGTCTGGCGGCGGCCCTGGTTGTCGAAGGGCGAGATGCGCACGAGGCGGTGCGTGCCCTGCTCGACGGAGAGGGTGCCGTAGGCGTACGGCGCCTGCACGGAGAAGGTGGTCGACTTGATGCCGGCCTCTTCGGCGTACGACGTCTCGATGAGCTCCGTCTTGTAGCCACGCTGCTCGGCCCAGCGCAGGTACATGCGCTGGAGCTTCTCGGCGAAGTCGGCGGCGTCCACGCCACCGGCCTCGGCGCGGATGTTGACCAGCGCCTCACGGGAGTCGTACTCGCCGGACAGGAGGGTACGGACCTCCATCTCGTCCAGCGACTTGCGCACCGACGCGAGCTCGGACTCGGCCTCGGCGCGGGTGTCCGGGTCGTCCTCCTCCTCGGCCATCTCGAAGAGGACCGACAGGTCGTCGATCCGGCCGCGCAGCGCCTCCGCCTTCCTGACCTCGGCCTGGAGGTGGGAGAGCTTGCTGGTGATCTTCTGCGCCTCGTCCGGGTTGTCCCACAGGGACGGCGCGGCCGCCTGCTCCTCGAGCACGGCGATGTCTGCCCTCATCCGGTCGAGGTCCAGGACGGCCTCGATCGACTCCATGGTCGAGGAGAGGGACTTCAGCTCTTCGGATACATCGACGACTGCCACGCCTCCAGCGTAACGGCTCCGCCGAGCGCCCAGGGCAGGGTGCGCCCGGCCGGGCACCTCCGGGGCCCCGCCGCCCGCCCCCGCACGGTCACGGGGCCGAGGTGCTGTGGGTGTCCTGCGGCGGCTGGTCCTCTCCCGAGGCGGCCCACCAGGCGCCGACGCCCACGAGGGCCGCGACGGCCACCCCGGCCACCCCGAGGGTGATCCTGCGCCGCCGCACGGTCGCCCGGTGCCGTGCCGAGCCCGGCCTGGGCGCACCGTGGGCCCGGGGCACCCGCGCCGTCCCGTGCGCGCCGCCGGCCAGCTCGTCGGGGGCCGGCACCCGCATCGAGGTGTGCGTGTCCCGGTTGGAGTCGGGCCGGGCGCCGGGCACGAGGGACACCGCGCCGCGCCGTCGTACCGGCTCTCCGCCGGACCGCGCGGGCGGCGCCGGCTCCTCGTCCGCCTCGTCGGCGAGGTCGGGCTCGTCCACGTCCAGCGGCGGCATGCCCGCCAGCGTCGGGAGCTGCTCGCGCAGCCGTGCGGCCAGCTCCGAGGCGCGCAGCCGGGAGGCGGGGGCCTTCGCCAGGCACTGGACGATGAGCTGCCACAGCTCGTCGGGGATGCCGGGCAGCGGCGCGACGGACTCGGTGACGTGCCGGCGCAGCACCGCGCCGGGGTGGCCGCCCCCGAAGGGCGTGAAGCCGGCGAGCAGTTCGTACAGCACGGTCGCCAGGGCGTAGATGTCGACGGCGGCGCGCGGCGGCAGGCCCTCGACGATCTCGGGGGCCAGGTAGTCGGGGGTGCCGATGATCTTCGTGGCGCGGGTGCGCTTCGGGGAGTCGATCAGTTTGGCGACGCCGAAGTCGGTGAGCAGCGCCGGGTGCGCGCCGCCGGGGCCGAGCGGGCCCTGCATGTCCAGCAGGACGTTCTCGGGCTTCACGTCCCGGTGCACGACCCCGGCCGCGTGGGCCGCCGCGAGGGCGTCGGCGACGTCGGCGACGATCGCCACGGCCGCCTCGGGCGCGAGCCGGCGCTCACGCTCCAGGCGGGTGCGCAGGTCGGTGCCGCGTACCAGGTCCATGACGAGGGCCAGGTCGTTGCCGTCGACCACCAGGTCGCGGACCGTGACGATGTGCGGGTGTTCCAGGCCGAGCAGCGCGGTGCGCTCCTGGACGAAGCGGCCGACGAGTTCCTGGTCGGACGCGAGGTCCTCGCGCAGCAGCTTGACGGCGACAGGGCCGTCGGGCCCCTCGCCCAGCCACACCGTGCCGGCACTGCCCCGCCCCAGGATCTGGTTGGCGGTGTACCGGCTGCCGATCTTCCGTGCCAAGACTGCTCCTACCGACGCGTGTTGTCGCTAAAACTACGCGCCGGAGGAGCCAACCTTCACCGTGGAGACGGAAATCACCCGCCAGATGTCGACAAATTCCCAAACCGGCGATCAGTTGCCGCTGCCGGAGGAGTCCCCGATCCGCTTGACCCAGTGGCTCACCTTGCCGGCCCAGTCGCTGAGCTGGGACCAGTAGCCCCGGCCCTGGCCGATCCAGTTGTGCAGCGGGGTCAGCTCCCAGACCAGCCAGCTCGCCACGACCAGGATGACGATCGTGAACAGGCAGCCCTTGAGGCAGCCCAGGCCGGGGATCTTCATCGGGTTGGCGCTGCGCTGCCGCGCCGGCCGGGGCTCGCGCGCGGGTCGCTGCGGTTCCGGGGCGGGGGGCGCGTACCGCTGCGGCTGCTGCTGCGGGGCGTGGCGCCGGGGCTGCTGCTGCTCCGGGTAGCCGTAGCCGGCGGGCGGGTGCTGCCGGCCGCGCGGCTGGGGCTGCTGCGGCCGTGCCTGCGGGGCCTGGCGGGGCTGCTGCTGCGGCCGGGCGACCTGCCTTTGCGGGCGGCGGCGCAGCGGGTCCTCGTCGGGGTCGATGTACTGGATCTGCGTCTGCTCGTTGCGGTCCCGGGCGGCACGCAGCTGGCTCTGCCAGGGGTGCGGCTGCTCGGGCTGCCCGCCGGGCTGCCCCTGGGGCACCGGCGGCAGGACCGCGGTCGGGTCGGCGGCGCCCGTGCTCGGCAGGACGGCCGTGGGGTCGGCGGCGCCGACGGGGCCGCCGGTGTGCGGCAGCACGCTGGTGGCGGCGTTGGGGTCGTACGCGCCCGGTGCGTTGGTCGGCAGCACCTGGGTGGGGTCGGCGGCGCCGGGCACGCCCGGGACCGCGGCCGGGGCCGGGTCGGGTGCCAGCAGGGCGCCGACGCCCTCGGCGGCGGCGATCTGTGCGGCGTTCGCGTGCACGCCGACGCCCTCGGCGACGACCCGCAGCCCGCGCGCGAGGTTCTCGGCGCTGGGCCGCTCGTCGGGGTTCTTGCGCAGGCAGCGCTCTATCACCGTCCACAGCGGGTCCGGGACGGTGGAGGGCCGGCGCGGCTCGGCGCTCAGGTGCTGGTGCAGGACCTCAAGCGCGCTGCCGCCGGAGAACGGCGGACGGCCGGTGACCAGCTCGTAGAGCAGGATGCCCGCGCCGTAGACGTCGACGGCGGAGGTCTGCGGGCGGCCCTCGGCGGACTCCGGGGCGACGTAGGCGGGGGTGCCGACGAACTCGTGGGTGCGGGTCAGGCCCGGGGAGTCGGCGAGGCGGGCGATGCCGAAGTCGGTCAGCATCGGGTGCATCCGGCCGTCGTACTGCTGGAGCAGCACGTTGGCGGGCTTCAGGTCGCGGTGGACGACGCCGTCGTGGTGGCTCGCGGCGAGGGCGTCGGCGATCTGCGCCGTCATCAGGGCCGCGGCGACCGGGGTGAAGGGGCCGTTCTCGCGCAGGTAGCGGTGCAGGTCGGGGCCGTCGACGAGGTCCATGACCAGGGCCAGCAGGTCACCCTCCACGACCAGGTCGCGGACCCGGACGATGTTGGGGTGGGTGAGCCGGAGCAGGACGGAGCGTTCCCGCAGGAACCGCATCACGATGTCCGGGTCGCTCGCCAGCTCTTCCTTCAGGACCTTGATCGCGACCGTCTCGCCGGGCTGGCCGGGCACGGCCGCCTCGGCACCCGCGGTCTCGCGCTGGCGAGCACGCCAGACGGTGCCCGTGGCGCCGCGTCCGAGCGGCTCCTCGAGCAGGTACTTGCTGCCGACTGGCCGCACGTCACGCGCTCCCTGCTGCTTGCTGGCTGCTTGCATGGCTGCTTGCTCGCCGGTGTTCCGGTGTTCCGATCCACTGTAGTGCCGCCCCCGAGGGCACTACGTAAACGTTCCCGTCGATGTTCGAAGGAAAGACGCTCGCTCCGGTCTCCTGGTTGCCAAGGGAGGCACGTGACCGATCTCAACTGATCATCGACGCGCCAGTGGTCAGGCACTTTTGGGGGCAGAGCTGACCAATCAAGATCACTTGGCCCCGGGGCGCGGGCGTGTTGTCAGCGACAGGTGCGAGGATGCCTGCAGTACTGGCCGAGTGCTCGTGCGGGGGTGGGGTACGTCCGCGCCCGGGCAGAAGGGACCGCTGACGGCGATGCAGATCCGGCTGACCGTCGTAGACCCGCTGGGCCCGACCCCGCACCGGGGCCGAGCCGCGAGCCGCGACGTGCTGGTGACGGCGCCCGCGGGCACGGACCTGGCCGCCGTCGCGTCGGCGCTGGCGTCGGCGGTCACCGGGGAGGGCGGCACGGGCCGGGACACCGGCGGCGCCCCCGTCGTGCTGTACGCGGGCACGGACCGGCTGGACCCCCGCCGCCACACCCTCGGCGAGCCGCCCCTGGTCGACGGCGCCGTGCTGTCCCTGGGCGCCCCGGCGGCCCTGGAGCCGCACCCCGAGCTGGACGACGCCCCGACCCAGCTGCACGTGGTCGCCGGCCCGGACGCGGGCGGGGTCCATCTGCTGCACGGTGGCCGGATCACCGTCGGCCGCTCCGCCGACGCCGACGTCCCGCTGGACGACCCGGACGTCTCCCGCCTGCACTGCGCGGTCACCGTGGGCGCCGACGGCCGCGTCTCGGTGGCCGACCTCGGCTCCACGAACGGCACGGCGCTGGACGGCACGCGCGTGGACGAGCGTCCCGTGCGGTTCTCCGCGGGGGCGCTGCTGAGGATCGGCGAGTCCGCCCTGCGGGTCACGCCGTCCGGCGGCCCCGGCGCCCGGGTGCGCACGGTGCCGGACGGGGAGGGCTGTGTACGGGTCGCCCTGGAGCCCGGAGGGACCGGGGACACCGGTCCGGGCCGGACTGCGGGCGCGGACCCGGGCGCCGGGGCGGCGGACACCGCCGGGCACCCGCGCGTGGCACCCGCGGCCGGGGACCCGACCGGGGCGACCCACCACGCCTACGGCGCCGCGGGCTGGGGCGCGGGCGTCCAGGAGTACCGGCGCCGGGACCAGCCGGCGGTCCCCGGCCAGGCCGGGGCGCCGGGCATCGAGCGGCGCGACGGCGGCGCGGGAGCACCGCAGGGCGGTCCCGGCGGCACGCTCCCGGCGCAGGGCGCACCCGCCCGCGGCGGCGACACCCACGCGGGGCACTACGGCATCGGCGGCCCGGGCGGCCTGTCCGGGAGCGCGTACACCGGTACGGCGTCCCACGGCCCGGCGCCGGACGGCACGGCCCCCGGGACGGCAGCGGCGCGCGGGGCGTACGGCGTGGCCTCCGGGACGGAAGCAGCACGCGGGGCGTACGGCCTGGCCTCCGGGACGGAAGCGGCCCAGGCGTACCGCGCGGCACGCGGGACGCAAGCGGCCGCCGGGGCGGAGGCGGCGCGCGGGGCGGACACGGCACGGCGCACCGAAGCGGCGCGCGGCGGACACAAGGACACTCCCCCGCACGGCACCGACCTGCCCGAGGGCGGCCGACGCCGGGGCGGCATAGGCGCGTGGGCGCGCCGGCTGGCCGGCGGGCGCGGCGAGCAGCAGGCGGCCCCGCCCGAGGCGTACGGCGCACCGGTGGCGGCGGTGGCCGCCGCCCCGGCGGGCGACGTCCCGCCCGCGCCGGAGACCTGGCCGGACCCGGCCGCGCTGCTGCTGACGGCGCTGGGCCCCGGGCCCCGGCTGTGGGAGCGGGGGCCCGGTCACCCCGAGGCCCTGACCGTACGGCTCGGCACCGCCGACCGGAGCGCACCGGACGGCTCGGGGACGCTGCCCGCCGTGCCGGTGACCGCCGCGCTGCGCGAGGCGGGCGCGCTGGGCCTGGCCGGTCCGCGCCCCCGGCTGGCCGGGCTGGCCCGCGCGGTGCTCGCCCAGCTCGCCGCGCTGCACTCCCCCGACCTGCTGGAGATCGTGCTGATCAGCGCCGACCGGACGCGTCCGGTCGAGGAGCGGGCCGCCGAGTGGTCCTGGCTCGGCTGGCTCCCGCACGTCCGCCCGGGCCACGGCCAGGACTGCCGGCTGCTGCTGGCGCACGACCGGGAACAGGCGGCGGCCCGCACGGAGGAACTGCTGCGCCGGGTCGAGGAGTACGCGGCGACCGGCAGGGGCGCGGCCCAGCCCGCTCCGGCACGGCAGACCCCGGCGGACGACGGAGCCGCGGCGGCACCCGATCCCACCGTCCCCGGCACCCCCGCCTTCGGCACCCCGGCCGCTCCCGGCTCCGCGCAGCGGACCGCGTCCGGCCGCCGTCCCTCCTGGGCACGGGAGGACGCCGGCCGGGACGGAGGCGGCGGCTTCCCGGGTCCGTACACGGTCGTCGTCGTGGACGGGGACCCCGGCGGGTCCTCGCTCCAGGAGAGCCTGGCGCGGCTGGCCGTGGCCGGGCCCCGGGCCGGGATCCACGTCCTGTGCCTCGCCGAGACCGCGGCCGCCACCCCCGCCTCGCCCGTGACACGGACGTACGAGGAGGCCTGCGCCCTGACGCCCACCTTCCGGCACTGCGGGGCCGTGGCCCTGCTCAGCGGGGACGTCGCGGGTGCCCTGCATTTGATGCGGGTCGCCCCCACGGGCCCCGTCGAGCCGGGGACGTCGGCGACCGTCGACGCCGTCTCCGCCGCCTGGGCGGAGCGGTTCGCGCGGGCTCTGGCGCCGCTGCGGCCGGACGGCCCGGTCGGCGAGCGGCACGCGCGCGTGGCCGTACCGCTGCCGCAGTCGGCGCGGCTGCTGGACGAGCTGGGCCTGGCCCGGGCCACCCCGGCCTCGCTGATGGCGCGCTGGGCGGACGCGGCCGACGACACGGAGTCGCTCGGCGGCCGGGCCCGGGCGGTGCTCGGGGCCGGGCCGCGCGGCCCGCTCACCGCCGACCTGGTCGCCGAGGGGCCGCATCTGCTGGTCGAGGGGCCCGCCGGCAGCGGCCGCACCGAGCTGCTGCGGTCCGTGGTCGCCTCGCTGGCCGCCGCCGAGCGGCCCGACCGGCTGGGCATGGTGCTGATCGACGGCCGCGACGGCGTCGGCACCGGCGCGGGGCGCGGCGAGGGACTGCGCGTCTGCACGGACATACCGCATGTGACGACCCATCTCATCGCCAACGACCCGGTGCGCATGCGGGAGTTCGCGCAGTCGCTGAGCGCCGAGCTGAAGCGGCGCGCGGAGCTGCTCGGCCGGACGGACTTCACCCAGTGGCACTCGGGGCGTGAGGTGTCGGGCCGTATCGTCGCGCAGCGCACGCCGGGTGGGCGGGCGGCCGCCGCCCCGGCCCCGGCGAACGCGGGCGCGGGTGCGGGCGCGGGGGACATAGAGTCCCCGTCCAGTTCCACGCTGCGGCTGCGGCCCGGCGCTGCCGCGCGGCAGCGCACCGAGGCGGCGCCGCCGCTGCCCCGGCTCGTGGTGGTCGTGGACGACCTGGACGCGCTGGTCTCCCCGGCGCTGGGCTCCCCGGGCCGCCCCGCCGCGGGGTCGGTGCTGCGCGCTCTCGAGGCGGTGGCCAGGGAGGGCGAGCGGCTCGGCGTGCACCTGGTGGCCGCGGCCGGCACGGACGGCCGTACGGCGGATACGGAACCGGCCCGCCGGGCCGACCTGCGCATATCCCTGGACGCGCCGTCGGCGGGACCGGACGAACCGGCGCCCGGGCGGGGCCGGCTGACCTACGCGGACGGCCGGGCCGTCGGCTTCCAGGGCGGCCGGGTGACGGGCCGAATCCCGCGGACCGCGACGCAGCGGCCCACGGTCGTGCCGCTGGAGTGGCAGCGCATGGGCGATCCGCCCACCCGCCGCCCGGTGCGCGAGCTCGGCAACGGCCCGACCGACCTGGCGCTGCTGGCGAGCGCGGTGGAGCGCGCGGCCCGGGAGGTCGCGGCGGCGGAGGTGCCCTCCCTGCTCTGACCGCCCCTCACCGGGGTCGGCGCACTCCTTTGATCACGAGCCGGTCACGATGGGCCGCTGGACGGCGCAGGCGCTCTTGCCGCTCCCGCACGGCCCGGCGTAGACCGGAGCGCACGGGACAGAGTTCTGACGTTCAACGGAGAACGACGAACGGGGAAGTGATGCGTAGCAACACCATCCGGACACACAGGGCCGTCACCACACTCGCCGCGCTCCTCGCGGGAGCCCTCGCCCTCAGCGCCTGCTCAGGCGGCGACGGCAAGAAGGACAGCGGCGGCGGATCCACCGGCAGCGGGTCCGGCGTCAGCCTGCCGAAGCTGAACGGCGTGAACCTGGAGGTCGCCGCCGTCTGGACCGGCACGGAACAGGCGAACTTCAAGAAGGTCCTCGCGGAGTTCGAGAAGCGCACGGGAGCGAAGGTCACGTTCGTGCCCGCCCAGGACCCGATCATCAACTTCCTCGGGTCGAAGATCGCCGGTGGCCAGCCGCCGGACGTCGCCATGCTGCCGCAGCCGGGCGCCATCAAGCAGGCGGTGGACAAGAAGTGGGCCAAGCCCCTCGGCCCGGACGCCCTCAAGGAGCTGTCGAAGAACTACTCGCAGGGCTGGCAGGACATCGGCAAGGTCGACGGCAAGCAGTACGGCGTCTACTACAAGGCCGCCAACAAGTCGCTGATCTGGTACAACGCCAAGGCGTTCGAGAACGCGGGCGCCAAGGAGCCGAAGACCTGGAAGGAGCTGCTGACCACCGCGCAGGCGGTGTACGACTCGGGTGTCACCCCGTTCTCGGTCGGCGGCGCCGACGGCTGGACGCTCACCGACTGGTTCGAGAACGTCTACCTGTCCCAGGCGGGCCCGGAGAAGTACGACCAGCTCGCCCAGCACAAGATCAAGTGGACCGATCCCTCGGTGAAGCAGGCGCTCACCACGCTCGCCCAGGTCTGGGGCAAGAAGGACTACGTGGCGGGCGGCGCGGACGGCGCCCTGCAGACCGAGTTCCCGGCGTCCGTCACCCAGACCTTCACCGGCGGCGACCAGCCGAAGGCGGCCATGGTCTACGAGGGCGACTTCGCGCAGGTCAACATCGGTGACACCAAGGCCAAGGTGGGCACGGACGCGAAGGTGTTCCCGTTCCCGGCGGTGGGTTCCGCGGCGCCCGTGGTCTCCGGCGGCGACGCGGCCGTCATCCTGAAGGACTCCAAGGGGGCCCAGGCGCTCGCCACCTTCCTGGCCTCGCCGGACGCGGCGACGATCCAGGCCAAGCTGGGTGGCTACCTCTCGCCGAACAAGAGCGTGCCGGTCTCGGCGTACCCGAACCCGGTCCAGCAGAAGATCGCCAAGGCGCTGATCGCGTCCGGTGACGACTTCCGCTTCGACATGTCCGACCAGGCCCCACAGGCCTTCGGCGGCACCCCGGGCAAGGGCGAGTGGAAGGACCTGCAGGACTTCCTGAAGAACCCGAAGGACGTCGCGGGCGCCCAGACGAAGCTGGAGAAGGACGCGGCGGCCGCGTACGGGAACGGGGGCTGATCCGGCCATGGCGTCGGCAGCGGCGGCCGGGGCCCCACCGGGCCCCGCCGTGTCCAAGAGCCGCAAGAGCGTGACCGGCACCCGCCGTACGGTGGCAGCCCTCTTCCTGCTGCCGGCCCTGGTGCTGCTGGGCGCGCTCGTGGTCTACCCGATCGGGTACTCGATCGTCCGCAGCTTCTACAACGCCTCGGGCGACGGCTTCGCCGGGGTCGACAACTACAAGGCGCTGTTCACCGACGACGGCATCCGCACGGCGCTGAAGAACAACGTGATCTGGGTGGTGTTCGCCCCGACGGTCTCCACCGCGCTCGGCCTGATGTTCGCGGTGCTGACCGAACGGGTGCGCTGGGGAACGGCGTTCAAGCTGGTCGTCTTCATGCCGATGGCGATCTCGATGCTGGCGGCCGGGATCATCTTCCGGCTGGTCTACGACCAGGACCCGGCCAAGGGCGTCGCCAACGCGGTGTGGGTGGGCGTGCACGACACGTTCGCCCCGTCGTCGGCGTTCCCGAAGGCGCACCCGGGCCGCGAGTCGCCGCTCAGGCCCGACCAGGGCGGCTTCGTCACCAGGGCGCCGGTGCACGCGGGACGGCCCGTCGCGTTGCCGCTGGTCGGCGTCGCCCCCGACCAGTTCCCCGGCGACACGAAGAAGGCGGTGGCCGCCCGGCCGGAGCCCGGGAAGGTCACCGGCACCACCTGGCAGGACTTCACCCGCGGCAAGGGTGTGGGCAGGCTGGGCGCGCCCGACCCGTCCGAGCCGGGTTACGCCGGGATGCGGATCGAGGCGATGAAGGACGGCACGGTGGTGGCCACCACGAAGGCCGCGGCGGACGGCACCTTCACGCTGCCGGCGGAGGCCGACGGGGCTCTGCTGCGGCTGCCCGCGGCCAACTTCAAGGAGCCGTACAACGGCGTCGACTGGCTCGGTCCCTCGCTGGTCACCCCGGCCATCATCGGCTCGTACGTGTGGATGTGGGCGGGCTTCGCGATGGTGCTGATCGCGGCCGGGCTCGCGGGCGTGCCCCGGGAGCTGCTGGAGGCCGCGCGCGTGGACGGCGCCAACGAGTGGCAGGTGTTCCGCCGGATCACCGTGCCGCTGCTGGCCCCGGTGCTCGCGGTGGTCATGGTCACGCTGATGATCAACGTGCTCAAGGTGTTCGACCTCGTCTACATCATCGCGCCGGGCTCCTCCCAGGACGACGCGAACGTGCTGGCCCTGGAGCTGTACCGGAAGGGCTTCGCGGAGAGCCAGCCGGGCATCGCGAGCGCCATCGCGGTGTTCCTGCTGCTGCTGGTGATCCCGGTGATGCTGTTCAACATTCGTCGGCTGAGGCGGGAGGTGCGGCGATGACCACGGCCACCGGAAGCGTCGCGAAGGCGGCGGCCGCGGGCCCGCCGGCCGAGGCACGGCAGTCGCTGGGGTCCCGGATCACCGAGAAGCTGAGCGGCGGTCTGGTCCGGGTCTTCCTCCTGCTCGTCGGCCTGTTCTGGCTGGTGCCGACCATCGGTCTGCTCATCTCCTCCCTGCGCGCGCCGGAGGACATGAGCGCGAGCGGCTGGTGGAAGGTGTTCGCGAAACCGTCCCAGCTGACCTTCGAGAGCTACCGCAAGCTGCTGGAGAACGGTGACATCACCCACTCCCTGGTGAACACCGTGCTGATCACCGTCCCGGCGACGCTGCTGGTCGTGGTGATCGGTTCGCTGGCCGGTTACGCGTTCGCGTGGATGGAGTTCCCCGGCCGGGACTGGTGGTTCCTCGGCGTGGTCAGCCTGCTGGTGGTGCCCGTTCAGGTCGCGCTGATCCCGATCGCCGAACTCTTCGGGAACATCGGTCTGTTCGGGACGATCCTCGGGGTGATCCTGTTCCACGTCGGCTTCGGGCTGCCGTTCGCGGTGTTCCTGCTGCGGAACTTCTTCGCGGAGATCCCGAGGGAGCTGCTGGAGGCGGCCCGGCTCGACGGGGCGGGTGAACTGCGGTTGTTCGCCCGGGTGGTGATGCCGCTCGGCGGCCCCGCGATCGCGAGCCTCGGCATCTTCCAGTTCCTGTGGGTGTGGAACGACATGCTGGTGGCGCTGGTGTTCACGAAGTCGGGCTCGCAGCCGATCACGGTGGCCCTGCAGACCCAGGTGCGCCAGTTCGGCAACAACATCGACGTCCTGGCGCCGGGAGCCTTCATCTCCATGGTGATCCCGCTGGCCGTGTTCTTCGCGTTCCAGCGGCAGTTCGTGTCCGGCGTGATGGCGGGCGCGGTCAAGTAGACGCACCGAAAAGGTGTTTCGCGGGGGCGGGCCGTCAACGGCCCGCCCCTCGGCGTTCACCCGGAAGTCCCCCACATGCCGCATGAACCGTAACCAATTCACTCCATCGGCCGTTGCCGGGCAGAACGCCCGCGCCGACCGACCCATGGATGTCCCTTGCCCAGGTTCAGTGTCATTGTCCCCGCGTACAAGGTCCAGGCGTATCTCCCCCAGTGCCTGGACTCGGTGCTCTCCCAGTCCTGTTCCGACCTCGAACTGATCGCCGTGGACGACCGGTCGCCGGACGCCTGCGGCGCGATCATCGACGAGTACGCCGCCCGGGACGCCCGGGTGAAGGCCGTGCACCTGCCGGAGAACCAGGGCCTCGGCCGGGCCCGCAACGCGGGCGTCGCCGAGGCGACGGGTGACTACCTGGTCTTCCTGGACAGCGACGACACGCTCACCCCGGACGCGCTGCGCGCCGTCGCCGACCGGATCAAGGAGACCGGCGAGCCGGACGTGCTGGTCTTCGACTACGCGCGCACCTACTGGGACGGCGGGACGGTCCGCAACCAGCTCGCCGCTCATCTGACGGAGGAGGGTCCCGCCCCGTTCCGCCTCGAGGACCGGCCGGGGCTGCTGCGGGTACTGATGGTCGCCTGGAACAAGGCCTACCGGCGGGAGTTCGTCGCCGAGCACGGCTTCACGTTCCCCCCGGGCTACTACGAGGACACCCCCTGGACCTTCCCGGTCCTGATGGCCGCCGGGTCGATCGCCACCCTGGACCGCGTGTGCGTGCACTACCGGCAGCGCCGGCAGGGCAACATCCTGCGCACCACGAGCCGCAGGCACTTCGACGTCTTCGACCAGTACGACCGGGTGTTCGCCTACGTGGCACAGCGTCCCGGACTCGCGCGCTGGCGGCCGGAGCTGTTCCGCCGGATGATCGACCACTATCTGGTGATCCTCGGCCGCCGGGACCGGCTGCCGCGCGGCAGCCGCGCCGAGTTCGTGCGCCGGGCCCGCGCCCACTACCGCGCGCACCGCGTCCCCGGCACCCGGGTGCCGCCGCGCTCCCGGCCGCGGCACGCGCTGATCCGGTTCGGTCTGCACCGCACCTTCCAGGCCCTGCGGCTGGCCTCGGCGGTGCGCCGCCGGACCCTGAAGTCCACGCTGAAGCTGACCCGTTCGCTCAGGGCCGCCGCGCTGCGGCTGCACTACCGGGTCCAGCGCTGCCTGCCGCTCCGGTCCGACCGCGCGGTGTTCGCCGCCCGCGGCGGGCGCGGCCACGGCGGCGACCCGGGCGCGCTGGAGCAGGCGTTCCGCACGCACGCCCCGCACCTCCGCACCGCGTGGGTCGTCCGCCCCGAGCACCGGCACACCGTCCCGCAGGGCCGGCGCGGACTGTGCCCCGGCACGGCCGCCTACTGGACGGCGCTGGCCCGCTCCAAGTACCTGGTGAACGACGGCGACTTCGGCCGCGGGCTGCGAAAGCGCCGCGGCCAGGTCCTCGTCCAGACCCGGCGGGGCACCCCGCTCAAGCACATGGGCCTCGACCTCCAGGAGCGCCCGGCGGCGGCCCGGGACACCGACTTCGAGGAGCTGCTGCGCGACGTCGACCGATGGGACTACGTGCTCTCCGGCAACCGGCACTCCACCCTGACCTGGGAGCGGGTCCTCCCGGGCCGGTACACGGTGCTGGAGTACGGCCACCCGCGCAACGACGTCCTCCAGCAGGCCACTGCGGCCGACGTGACCCGGCTGCGCGGGTCGCTGGGCATCCCGGAGGGCTCGGTCGCGATCCTCTACGCGCCCACCTACCGCGACCACCTCCGCACCCAGCGCCCACCGCTCGACCTGGAGCGCGTCCTGAACCGTCTGGGACCGCGCTTCGTGATCCTCGCCCGGCCCCACCCCGAGCGCGGCGGCTGCCTCGGCCGGGGCCCCCGGATCATCGACGTCTCGGAGCACCCGAGCGTGGAGGCCCTGTGCCTGGCCTCGGACGCGCTGCTCACCGACTACTCCTCGCTGATGTTCGACTACGCGGTCCTGGACCGGCCGGTCGTCGTCCACACCGAGGATCTGGACGTCTACGAGGCGGCCCGGGGCACCTACTTCGACCTGCGCGCCTTCCCACCGGGTCCGGTGGCGGCCACCGAGGACGAGGTGATCGACATCTTCGCCGGCGGCCACTGGCGCGGCGCGCGCTCCGCCCAGGCGCGGGCGTCGTTCCGCGAGCGGTTCTGCCCGTACGACGACGGACACGCCGCCGAACGCGTCGTACGGCACGTGGTGCTGGGCGAGACGGAGGGGCGGCCGGAGCCGGTTCCGCCCGCCGCGCGCGAGCCGGTCCCGTCGGCGGCGGCGTCCGCGCGCCCGCCCCTCGCCACCGTCCCGCAACCTTCCGGCCCCCTCCCCGTCACCGAGGGCCGCTGAACACCGTTGGTCCCGGCAGGAGTCCGCATGCCCCTCAGTACGACGCGGCCCACTCCGGCCCGGCCGTCCACGTGGCGTCCCGCCGGACGGCCCAGCCGCGTCCGCGAGACAACAGAAAGAGCAGAATGCCCCGCTTCAGCATCATCGTTCCGTCCCACGGGGTCGCCGGCCGGCTGTCCCAGGCACTGGACTCGGTGCTCGGCCAGTCCTTCGACGACCTGGAGCTGATCCCGGTCTGCGACGGCCCCGACGCCCCGGCCGCCGCGGTGGCGGCCGGATACGCCGGCCGGGACTCCAGGGTGACACCGGTCGACTCGCCGCCGTCCGCCGGTCTGAGCGGGGCGCGCAACGCCGGGCTGCGGGTGGCGGCCGGCGCGTACGTGCTGTTCCTCGACGGCGACGACCTGCTGCTGCCCGGGGCGCTGGCGGCGCTGGACGAACGGCTGACCCGGACCGCCGGGGTCGACGTCCTGTACGTCGAGCACGAGCGGACGCCCTGGTGGGAGGGCGAGCCGGGGAACCCGGCCGCCGCGCTGCTGGCCGGGGCGCCGAAGGAGGCCTTCGCCCCGGACGCGTGCCCGGAGCTGACCGGCGTGCTGCTGCCGGCATGGAGCGCCGTCTACCGCCGCACCTTCCTCACCGAGCACGGACTCGCCTTCCCCGACGGCCATTTCACGGACCTCGGCTGGGCCGGCCTGGCGTCGATCGCCGCCGCACGGGTCGCGGTGCTGCGCCGGGTCGTGGTGCGCCACCGGCTGCGCCGGCAGGGCAGTCGGCTCAACCTGCCCGGACCGCACCAGCACACCCTGCTCGACCAGGTGGAGCTGGTGCTGACCAGGGCGGCCGCCGGCGGGCTGTCCGCCGAGCGGAGCCGGGCCCTGTTCGACCAGCTGTTCGCGCAGGTGCTGAGGACGGCGTCCCGGCCCGAGCGGCTGCCCGCCGGGCACCGGGCGTTCTTCCGCCGGGCCGGCCGCCTCTACCGAAGGCACCGGCCGGCCGGCCACCACACGCCGGGCGGCAGCCTGGGCGTGCAGCACCGGCTGCTGGCGACCGGCGCGTACACCGCGTTCCGCGCGCTGCGCGGCGCCAACCAGGCGGCGGTCAGGGCCGGTTCGGCCGTACCCCGGCCGCGCATGCTCCGCACCCGGCTGCGCTACGCCCGTGACCTGCGCCGCCCGCTGGATCCGAACCTGGCCGTCTACTGCGCCTACTGGGGCCGCGGCTACGCCTGCAACCCGGCCGCGATCCACGCCAGGGCCCGGGAACTCGCCCCGCACATCCGCTCGGTGTTCCTCGTCGAAGCCGACCAGGCGCACGCGATGCCGAAGGACATCGAGTACGCGGTGATCGGCTCCCGCCGCGCCTGGGAGCTGCTGGCCCGCGCCACCTACCTGATCAACAACGCGAACTTCGCCGAGGGCGTCGTCAAGCGTCCGGGCAGCGTGCACCTGCAGACCCAGCACGGCACCCCGCTGAAGACGATGGGGGTCGACCAGTCGACGTACCCGGTGGTGGCCGCGCAGTCCGGCAGCTTCACCAAGCTGCTGGGGCGGGTGGACCGCTGGGACTTCAACCTGTCCGCCAACCGCCACTCCACCCAGATGTGGGAGCGCGCCTTCCCGGGCTCGTACGAGCATCTGGAGTACGGCTATCCGCGCAACGACGTCTACTACACCGCCACGGCGGACGACGTGGCCCGCGTCCGGCGGGAGCTGGGCGTGCCCGAGGGCCGCACGGCCGTGCTCTACGCGCCGACCCACCGCGACCACCACACCGGCTTCGAGCCCGGCCTCGACCTGGAGGCGTTCTGCGAGGCGGCCGGGGAGGACGTGGTGGTGCTGCTGCGCGCCCACTACTTCTACGACCGGGGCCGCGGCGCCTGCGCGGGCGGGGGCGGGCGGGTCATCGACGTGACGGCGCACCGCTCCTCCGAGGACGTGTGCCTGGCCGCGGACGCGCTGGTCACGGACTACTCGTCGATCATGTTCGACTACGCCAACCTGGACCGGCCGATCGTCGTGTACGCCGACGACTGGGAGGTGTACCGGGAGACCCGCGGCGTCTGCTTCGACCTGATGACGGAGCCGCCGGGACCGGTCGCCCGTACGCCCGGGGAGCTGGCCCGCGTCTTTCGCGACGGCACCTACGCGGGACCGGAGTCCCGGGCCGCGCGGGCCGCGTTCCGGGAGCGGTTCTGCCAGTTCGACGACGGCCGGGCCGCCGAGCGGGTGGTGCGGCGGGTGCTGCTGGGCGAGCCGCCGGAGGCGATCCCGCCGGTGGTCCCGCTCGCCGAGCGCGTCCCCGCCCCCGCCGCCGCGACCCTCGTGAGGAGCTGACCCGCCGTGCCCCGCTTCAGTGTCATCGTCCCCTGTTTCAAGGTGCAGGGCTTCCTGCGCGAGTGCCTGGACTCCGTGCTGCTGCAGTCCTTCGGCGACCTCGAACTGATCGCCGTGGACGACTGCTCGCCGGACGACTGCGGCGCGATCCTGGACGAGTACGCGGACCGCGACCCGCGGGTGAAGGTGCTGCACCTGCCGGAGAACGTCGGCCTCGGCCTGGCGCGCAACGCCGGACTGCCGCACGCCACCGGCGACTACCTGCTCTTCCTGGACAGCGACGACACCCTCACCCCGGGCGCGCTGCGCGCCACGGCCGACCGGCTGGCCGAGGCCGACGACCCGGACGTGCTGGTCTTCGACTACGCGCGCACCTACTGGTGGGGCGGCACCCGGCGCAACGCGCTCGCGCACGTGCTGGCCGAGGCCGGCGCCGACACCTTCACGGTCGCCGGCCGGCCGGAGATCCTGGACCTGCTGATGGTGGTGTGGAACAAGGTCTACCGGCGCGACTTCGTCGAGGAGCACGGCTTCGCGTTCCCGCCGGGCTACTACGAGGACACCCCCTGGACCTTCCCGGTGCTGCTCAGCGCCCGGCGGATCGCCGTCCTGGACCGGATCTGCCTGAACTACCGGCAGCGCAGGCAGGGCAACATCCTCTCCACCACCAGCCGCAAGCACTTCGACATCCACGACCAGTACGAGCGGGTCTTCGCCTTCGTGGACCGGCACGAGGACCTGGCGGTTCACCGGCCCTACCTGCACCGCAAGATGGGCGAGCACTGCCTGGACATCCTGGCCAAGCCGGACCGGCTGCCGCCGCAGGACAAGGCGGAGTTCTTCCGGCGGACCGCGGAGATGTTCCGCAGGCACCGGCCCGCGGGCGCGCTCGTGGACGGCGAGGTCGCCCTGCTGGAGGGCTCCTACGCGGCGTACCAGCTGAGGCGGCAGGCCGGGCGGGCGGGCCGGGAGGCCGTACGGCGGGCGGCCGCGGCACGCCGGGCGGCGGCAGGGCGGGCCCGGCGCGGCTGGGCCGGGCTGCACGCGCGGCGGCCGCTGGACCCGGAGCTGGTGGTGTACTCGGCGTCCTCGCACCGGGGCGTGCTGGGCGATCCGGCCGCCGTCTTCCACAAGGCGCTGGAGATCGCCCCGCGGCTGCGCGGGGTGTGGGTGGTCCGGGACGAGGAGGCGGCGGCGCGGCTCCCGCCGGGGGTGGAGCACGTGCTCGTGGGCTCCCGGCGGTGTCTGGAGGTCACCGCGCGGGCGAAGTTCTTCGTCAACGACGTCAACTGGCCCGGCTCGCTGGTCAAGCGGCCCGGCAGCGTCCACATCCACACCCACCAGGGCACCCCGTTGAAGTACATGGGCGCCGACCTGCTGGGCCGGCCCGGGGCGCGGCTCGGCTTCGACGTGCCGCAGATGCTGCGCCGGGCGGACCGCTGGGACTTCAGCCTGGTGGCCAACCGCCACTCGGAGCTGGTGTGGGAGCGGGCCTACCCCTGCCACTTCACCTCGGCCCGCACCGGCAGCCCGCGTAACGACGTGCTGGTCGGCGCCGGGGACCGGGCCGGCGACGCCTTCCGGCTGCGGCACGGCATCCCGGAGGACCACACGGTGGTGCTGTACGCGCCGACCCGCCGGGACTACCGCAGGGGCGGGTACGTGGAGCGGGTCGACCTGGGCCGGCTCGCGGCGGACCTCGGCGAGGGGCACACGCTGGTGGTCCGGCTGCATCCGACGCTGGCGGCCGGGCCGGCGCGGGGTTTCGGCCTGGCCGAGCTGGCCCGGCGCGGGGTCGTCGTCGACGCGACGGACGAGCCGCACGTCGAGGAGGTGATGCTCGCCTCGGACGCGCTGATCACCGACTACTCGGCCCTGATGTTCGACTACGCCAACCTGGACCGGCCGATCGTGGTCCACGCGGACGACTGGGCCCCGTTCACCGCGAGCCGGGGCGCCTACCTCGACATCACCGCGCACGCGCCGGGCCCTGTCTCGCGTTCCCAGCGGGAACTGGCGTGGCTGTTCACCTCCGGGTCGTGGCGGGACGAGGAGTCGGCGCGGTCGCGGGCGGAGTTCCGGGCGCGGTTCTGCGAGTTCGACGACGGCCGGGCCGCCGAGCGGGTGGTGCGGACGCTGCTGCTCGGCGAGTCGATGCCGGCCGCCGGGGAGGGCGGTGTGCGGATCCCCGGCCAGAACGTGGGCGGCGACCTGCTGGCCTCGACGTGAGGCCGCGCAGGTCGCCGTGAGTCCGGGTTCCGGCCGTGGGCCGGGGCCCGGCCGAGGTGTCACTCGATGACGAGGTCGACCTCGATGTTGCCGCGGGTGGCGTTGGAGTAGGGGCAGACCTGGTGGGCGGTCTCGACCAGCTTGCGGCCGGTCGCCTCGTCCACCGTGTCGGGCAGCTCGATGCGCAGCGTCACCTTCAGGCCGAAGCCCTCGCCCTGCTTGCCGATGCCGACCTCGGCGGTCACGGCCGCGTCGCTGACGTCCACCTTCGCCTGCCGGCCGACCAGGCCGAGGGCGCTGCCGAAGCAGGCGGCGTAGCCGGCGGCGAAGAGCTGCTCGGGGTTGGTGCCCTGGCCGTTGCCGCCCAGCTCCACCGGCGGGGCCAGTTCGAGGTCGATCTTGCCGTCGGAGGAGACGGCGCGACCGTCACGGCCGTGGGTGGCGGTGGCGACAGCGGTGTAGAGCGCGTCCATGGAGACCATCCCTCTGGGGTGTGGGGTGCTTGCGAGCACAAGTAGAGCACACAATTAAGTTGTGCACAACTAAATGGCCCGCACGAGCTACCCTGGAGCCATGACCGCCATGCCGACCCCCAGCGCCCCCGAGACGGACTGGCTCCGCCTGGACCGCCAGATCTGCTTCTCCCTGCACGCCGCGTCCCGCGCCTTCAACGGCGTGTACCGCGTGATCCTCAAGGATCTCGGGCTCACCTACCCGCAGTACCTGGTGATGCTGGTGCTGTGGGAGCGCGACGACCTGCCGGTCAAGAAGCTCGGGGAGCAGCTCCGTCTCGACTCGGGCACGCTGTCGCCGCTGGTCAAGCGACTGGAAGCGGCCGGTCTCGTACGGCGCGAGCGCAGCGCCGAGGACGAGCGGTCGGTGCGGGTGCGTCTGACGGAGGAGGGCGCGGCGCTGCGGGAGCGGGCCCTGGAGGTGCCCCGGCGCATCGCGGCGGCGACGGGCTTCGAAGTGGCCGAGATCGGCGAGCTGCGCGAACGCCTGGACCAGCTCACCTCGGCGCTGGACGCGGCGGCGCTGTCGGAGACGCCGGGCTGCGCGTGACGGCGGTCCTGCGGACGTAGAGCCGTACGGTCACGTCGCCCCGCACCCGTTCCGGGCCGGGCACGAAGTCGTGGGCGAGGACGGCGAGCTTCGCCCGCTCGGTGGCGTCGCCCACCCGCCACCGCCCGGCGAGCAGGTCCCGGTCGGCCAGCACCCACACCCGCTCCAGCCGGTCCGTCCGGCGGCGCAGCTCCGCCGCCCCGACCTCGGTGCCGTACAGGGTCCCGGACGCGGGCGCGGGTCCGGCCAGGGCCAGGTCCCGCGCGCCGCGGAACGCCCCCGGATAGGTGAGGGCCACGTTGCGGGTCTGCGCGGGCAGGAAGAGCACGGCACCCCCGGGCCGCAGCATCCGCCCGGCGGCCCGGGAGACGGCCGCGAGGTCGTCGGGACGGCGGGCCGGGTCCCGGTCGTCGCGCAGCAGCGGCCACTGGTGAATCAGCGCGAGCAGCACGGCGACGGCACCCGCGAGAGCGGGGCCCAGGGTGCGGCTTCGGGACGGACCCGAGAAGCGGGAGGCGGGGCGGTCCGGGAGGACGGCGGACGCGGTACGGCCCGGGAGCACGGCAGACGCCGTGCGCCCCCGGAGGGCGGCAGGCGCCGTACGCCCCGGGAGGGCGACGGGTGTGCGGCGACCTCGGGACCACCGGCGGCCCACCGCCGTCACCATCCGCTCCGCGCCCGCCGCGACCAGCAGGGGTGCACCCGACAGGGCGTAGAGCACGTACCGGTCGACGTACAGCGGCGCCACCCGGGAGGCCAGCATCAGCGCGGCCGGCGGCACCACGAGCAGCGGCAGCGCGACGCCCGCGCAGGTGGGCTCCCCCCGGCGCCCCACCAGCCCGGTCAGGGCCACCGCGGCGAGCGGCAGGCACACCGCGTACACCCCGTCCGTCGGCCCGAGGCACGACCGCAGCAGGCCCGTCGCGGTGTCCCAGGTCGGCTCCCGCAACCAGGCCACCTGCGCCGACTGGGCCCGCGACACCAGGACCATCGGCACCAGAGCGGCGCACACCGCGCCCGCAGCGCACCCCCAGCCCCGCCACACCCGCGCACCCGCCCGGGCCAGCGCCAGCGACAGCGCGTGGGCGAGCAGCAGCAGGACCGCGAACTCGTGCAGCCAGCAGGTGAGGCCGAGGACCACGCCGTACGCCCACCAGGCACCTTTCCGCGCGGCGCGCACGGCGCACACGAACAGCAGGGTGGCGCCGGTGGCGCCGGCCGCGACCAGGGCGTAGGACCGGCCCTCCTGCGCGTAGTGGCCGGCCAGCGGCGACACCGCGTACAGCAGCCCGGCCCACAGTCCGGCACGCGGCCGGACCAGCCGGGCGCCCAGCGCGCCGACCAGGCCCGCGGTGAGCGCCGCCGCGCAGACGGACGGCAGCCTGAGCACGACCTCGCCGGGATGCACGGTGAGGACGGCGTGCATGAGGAGGTAGTAGAGGCCGTGCACCGCGTCCACGCCGTGCAGCAGCCGCCAGATCTGGGGCACGGTGCGGCGCGCGACCTGGAAGGTGACCGCCTCGTCCCGCCACATCCCGGACCGGTCGAGACCCCAGAGCCCGAGGGCGAGCATCGCGAGCGCGGGCGTGCAGACGGCGAGCGCCCACCGGACCCGCCGGGGTACCCGGCCCGCCTCGGCCACGGTGCCACCCGCCGGTGCGCCGACGACCGTTCCGGCCGGTCCGCGCGACTGCGGTTCCACAGGACTCCTGACGTTCGCCACGGCTTGATCTTTTGCGATTAGCCAACCTTTGCGGGTCATTGACGGCGTATCGGCACGAATACACCATCCGCCCGGATTAGGCTCCGCCGTGATGAACCGCCTCCGTGTCACCCCCGGCCCGGTCCTCGCCCTCACCGCCGCATGGCTCGCCACCCGCGCCCTGATGTGCGGGCTGCTCACGCACGACAGCTCGCCCCGACTGGGCGGGGGTGCGGTGCCGCGCGAGGTGTGGCGGCTGTACTCCCACTGGTACGGCGTCCTGTCGCACGGCGCGTTCCCGGCGCACGACAGCACCTGGCAGTACCCGCCGGGCGCCGGGCCGGTGCTGCTGGCCCCGGGCCTGCTGCCCTGGCTGACGTACTTCCAGGCGTTCGTCGTGCTGACGCTGGCCGCGGACGCGCTGATCGCGGTGGCTCTCGTCCGAGCGGGGACCCGCCCCGGGCGCAGCCTGCTCGGCGCGGCCGTGTGGACCTGCGGCCTGCCGCTGCTGCTGCACCTTCCGCTCGCCCGCTACGACGTGGAGGTGACGGCGCTCGCCGTCCTCTCGCTGCTGGCGCTGGGGCGCTCGCCGCGCGTGTGCGGGGCGCTGGGCGCGCTGGGCGCGCTGGTGAAGGTGTGGCCGGCGCTGGTACTCCTCGGCACGCCCCGGGGGACGGGCACCCGGACGGCGTGGCGGTGGGCGGCGGCCGCCGGGGGCGCCTGCGGCGCGCTGCTCGCGGTGTCGTTCCGCAACCCGCTCGCCTTCCTCTCGCAGCAGGGCGGCCGGGGCGTGCAGATCGAGTCGCTCGGCGGCACGGCGCTCGACCTGGCCCGGCACGCGGGCTGGCCCGGCAGGCCCCGCTACCAGTACGGCGCGATCGAGATGGTCGGCCCGCACGTGCACGCCGTGGCCACCGCCTCCCTCGCGCTCACGGCGGTCGCGTTCGGGCTGCTGGTGCTGTGGCGGCTGCGGGCACGGCACTGGACCCCGGCCACCCCGTACGACGCCGCGCTCGCCGGGGTGCTGCTGTTCACGGTCACCAGCCGGGTCATCAGCCCGCAGTACATGATCTGGCTGATCGGGCTGGCCGCCGTGTGCCTGACCTCCCGGCACACCAGCCAGCGCCCGGTGGCGGTGCTGGTCCTCGTGGCGAGCGCGCTGAGCTCCGTGGTGTTCCCGGCGTTCTACCGGGACGTGGTCGCCGGGACCTGGACCGGCTGTCTGCTGCTGGTGGCCCGCAACGCGGTGCTGGCGGCCACCGCGGTGCTGTCCCTGGTCCTGCTGTGGCGCTCCGCCCGGCCGCCGACCCAAGGACCCGCGCCCACGGATGAACCCCGACCCGATTCCGACCGTCTTCCTGATCGAGTGCTAAGCATCTCTTAACGGGGTATTACCGAACATTTATACGCTCCCGGCCCGTGGACCCCATGCAGCCAGACCAACGAGACCCCCGCCCGACGCCCCAGGTCGCCGTCGTCGTCATCGGTTACAACGACGCCGCGCACCTGGCCGACGCCGTGCGCTCGGCGCTCGACCAGGGCGCCGCCGTCGGTGAGGTGATCGCCGTCGACGACTGTTCGACCGACGGTACCGCCGAACTCCTGGCCATGCTCGCCGCCGCGGAACCCCGGCTGCGGGTGCTGCGCCGGGACGTCAACAGCGGTGGCTGCGGCAGCCCGCGCAACACCGGGATCGACGCGGCGACGATGCCGTACCTGATGTTCCTCGACAGCGACGACGTGCTGCCGCCCGGCGCGGTGGACGCGCTGCTGACGGCGGCGACGGAGGCGCTCGCCGAGGTCGCGAGCGGGCTGTGCGTGCGCAGGGAACTGCCCTCGGGACGCGAGCAGCCCTGGCAGGCCCCGCTCTACGAGACCCACGCGGTCCTCGCGCGCCCCGCCCAGCGCCCGCGCCTCGTCCACGACACGCTCTGCGTCAACAAGCTGTACCGCACCGACTTCCTGCGCGAGCACGGCATCCGCTTCCCCGAAGGCCGCTTCCTGTACGAGGACTTCGTCTTCACCGCGCGGGTGCTCGCCGCCGCGCCGCGCATCGCGCTCGTGCCGGACCGCGTGTACGTGTGGCACGTGCGCCGGTCGGCCGAACAGCTGTCGCTCTCGCTGGACCGGGACCGCGTCGAGAACTGGCGGGCGCGCACCGAGGCGTGCGCGCTCGTCCACGACATCCTGCTGGGCGCCGGGCAGAAGGAGCTGGCGCTGGCCGCGCGGGGCAAGTTCCTCGACCACGACATGCGCATGTACGCCCGCGAGCTGGTCCTGCGCGACGCCGGGTACCGCAGCGCGTGGTGGGCGCACACCCGGGAGTACCTCACGCGCTACGACGCCGCCGACTGGGAGCGCAACCCCTCGGCGCCGGGACGGCTGCTCGCCCGGGTGATCATGGAGTCGGCCGAGCCGCTCGACCTGCCCCGGCTGCGGGAGCTGGCCGCCCGCCCGGCCCGGCTGCTCCCGCCCTACGCCCGCACCCCCGGCGGCACCCCCGTCTGGTCCGAGGAGCTCCCGCAGGTCGCGCTCACCCCGCTGCTGAGCCGCGCCACCCCCCTGCTGCCGTTCGCGGTCGACGCGGAACTGCGGCCCCGCGCCCGGGACACCCGGCTGTGCCTGCGGCTGCACGAGCTGTACGGGCGGGTGGCCGAGGCCGGACCGGGCGAGGTGGAGGTGCGGTGGCAGTCGAGGGAGCACGAGCGCACGGCACAGCGCGCGACGGCGACGTTCACGCCCTGCGGTCCGGATCTCTGGTCGGCCGAGGTGCCGGTGGATCTCGCCGGGCTCGGCGCGGGCACCTGGGACCTGCGTCTGACCTTGCGTTTCGCGGACGGCACGGCCCGGAACATGACGGCGCACGCCCGTGCGGGCGCCGGCCGGCTGCGCCGGCGCGCCGTCCCGAGCGCCCGGCACGGCGTGCTGCTGACCCAGCCGTACGCCACCCACTCCGGCGCGCTGGCGCTGCGCGTGGCGGCCGGGGTGCGCGGAGTGGCCTCGGTGGCCCGCGGCCGGCTGCGCCGCCTGCTTCACTGAGCGGCACGGGCGGACAGACACACGGGGGCACAGAGCCCCGGAAACACGGAGCCGCCGGCCGGACACCGGCCGGCGGACGAGGGGACGACTGCACATGACCTGGCTGATCACCGGCGGCGCCGGATACATCGGGGCGCACGTCGTACGCGCCATGACCGAGGCGGGCGAGCGGACAGTGGTCTACGACGACCTGTCCACGGGAATCGCCGAGCGGGTGCCCGCCGAGGTGCCGCTGGTGCGGGGCTCGACCCTGGACGGCGAGACACTGGCGCGCACCCTGGCCGAGCACGAGGTGACCGGGGTGGTCCACCTGGCGGCGAAGAAGCAGGTGGGCGAGTCCGTCGACCGGCCGCTGGACTACTACCGGGAGAACGTGGAGGGCCTGCGCGTCCTGCTGGAGGCGGTGACCCAGGCCGGCGTCGCGGCCTTCGTCTTCTCCTCCTCCGCCGCGGTCTACGGCATGCCGGACGTGGACGTGGTGACGGAGGAGACACCCTGCGCCCCGCTCTCCCCGTACGGCGAGACCAAGCTGGCCGGCGAGTGGCTGGTGCGCGCGACCGGCCGGGCGACCGGTCTGGCCACCGCGTCGCTGCGCTACTTCAACGTGGCGGGCGCGGCCACGCCCGCCCTGGCCGACACCGGCGTCTTCAACCTCGTCCCGATGGTCTTCGAGAAGCTCACCGAGGGCGCGTCCCCGCGGATCTTCGGCGACGACTACCCGACCCCGGACGGCACCTGCGTCCGCGACTACATCCACGTGGTCGACCTGGCCGAGGCCCATGTGACCGTGGCCCGCGCGCTGCGCTCCGCTCCCGGACACGACCTCACCCTCAACATCGGCCGGGGCGAGGGTGTGTCGGTGCGCGAGATGATCGACCACATGAACGCGGTCACCGGCTACGACCGCCCCCCGACGGTCACCCCCCGCCGCCCCGGCGACCCCGCCCGGGTCGTGGCCTCGGCCGACCGCATCGCCACGGAACTCGGCTGGCGGGCGAAGTACGACGTCCAGGACATGATCACCTCGGCCTGGGAGGGCTGGCTGCGACTCCACCCCGAGGCGGCCCGGTCCTAGGTCCGGAACCCGGCCGGGGCCCCGGGCCGGCGCCAGAACCCGGCCGGGGCCCCGGGCCGGCGCCAGGACCCTACGGGGCCCCGGGCCGGCTCACAGCGCCTTGAGCGCCCCCGCCGTGGCCCGGGCCAGGTCCGCCAGGTAGCCCTTGGGGAGGTTCGCTGAGCGGATCACCACCGCGCGCCAGTACAGGGGGCCGGAGATCAGGTCCAGGGCGAGGTCCGGGTTCACCCCCGGCCGCACCTCCCCCCGCTCCTCCGCCGCGGCCACGATTTTGCTGGCGACGCTGTCCTGCCCGTCCCGCAGGGCCTTCTGCATCGCGTCCGCGATGTCCGGGTTGCGGGCCGCCTCCGCCTGCAGGTCGGGAATGATCTGGGAGGCGACGGGGTGGCGCAGCGCGCGCGAGGTCACCTCGTACAGCAGCCGCAGGTCCCCCTCCAGCGAGCCGGTGTCCGGCACCGGCAGCCCCATCACGGCCATCGCCGACACCACGTCGAGCACCAGGTGCAGCTTCGAGCGCCACCGCCGGTACACCGCCGTCTTGCCGACGCCTGCCCGCCGGGCGATCCCCTCGATGGACATCCGCGCGTACCCGACCGCCGCGAGCTCCTCGAAGACCGCCGCCCGGATGGCCTCGGTCACGTCCTCCCGGAGCACGGCGGCCCCGGCGGGTGCCCGGCGGCGCGTGCGCTTGGGGGCCTCGTCGGCGTTCGTCGTCATGCGGACCAGCATAGGCCGTGACGACGAAACGGTTGCGTTCCGACGTCGGTTGGTTCTACGCTCACGTTGCGACGATACGGTCCCGTCCCGACGTAAGAGAACGTGAAGAGAAGCGTAAGGAAACGCCGGATGACGGACGGGGACCGCACCGGCCCGGTCGGCAGCCCGGCCGCACCCCCCTCCCCCGAGCGAAAGCAGCGGATGTGAGCCAGGTCCTCCACACACCGCCCCCGACCCAGGTCCCGGCCGGCGACGACCTAGCGGCACTGGCCGCCCGCCACGGCCTGACCGTCAGCGGCGCCCGCCCCTCGCTGCCGGAGTACGTCCGCCAGCTGTGGGCCCGGCGCCATTTCATCACCGCGTTCGCCACCGCCAAGCTCACCGCCCAGTACAGCCAGGCGAAGCTCGGCCAGGTCTGGCAGGTCATGACCCCGCTGCTGAACGCGGCGGTCTACTACTTCATCTTCGGCGTGCTGCTCGGCACCAAGCACAACGTCCCGGACTACGTGCCGTTCCTGGTCACGGGCGTGTTCATCTGGACGTTCACGCAGAGCTCGATCATGGCGGGCACCCGGGCCATCGCCGGCAACCTCGGCCTGGTGCGCGCCCTGCACTTCCCGCGCGCCGCCCTGCCGATCTCCTTCGCGCTCCAGCAGCTCCAGCAGCTGCTGTTCTCGATGGCCGCCCTGGTCGTCATCCTGCTCTGCTTCGGCGTGCCGGTCGCCGCCTCCTGGCTGCTGGCGCTCCCCGCGCTGGTCCTGCAGTTCGTCTTCAACGCGGGCGTGTCGATGATCATGGCGCGGATGGGCGCCAAGACCCCGGACATCGCCCAGCTCATGCCGTTCGTGCTGCGGACCTGGATGTACGTGTCCGGGGTCATGTGGAGCATCGACAAGCTCACCAAGAAGGACCACCTGCCGCACGTCGTCACGGTCCTGCTGGAGACCAACCCGGCCGCGGTCTACATCGACCTCATGCGGTACGCGCTGATCGACAGCTTCCACGCCCACCAGCTGCCCCCGCACGTGTGGGCGACGGCCGTCGGCTGGGCCCTGCTCGCCGGCGTCGGCGGCTTCATCTACTTCTGGAAGGCTGAGGAGACGTACGGCCGTGGCTGAGCAGACCTTCGCGGACGCGCCCGAGAACCGCGGGACCACCGAGCAGATCCCCACCGTCGTCGCCGACCGCGTCGACATCGTCTACCGGGTCAACGGCACCGGCGCGGGCCGCGGCTCCGCCACCGCCGCCCTCAACCGCATGCTGCGCCGCAAGCAGGCCGAGAAGGCGGCCGGCGTCCGCAGGGTGCACGCGGTGAAGAGGGTTTCCTTCGTCGCCTATAAGGGTGAAGCCATCGGCCTCATCGGCACCAACGGATCCGGCAAGTCGACCTTGCTCAAGGCGGTCGCCGGACTGCTGCCGGTCGAGAACGGACACATCTACACCGACGGCCAGCCCTCGCTGCTCGGCGTCAACGCGGCCCTGATGAACGACCTCACCGGCGAGCGCAACGTGCACCTCGGCGGCCTCGCCATGGGCATGTCCCGGGAGCAGATCAAGGAGCGCTACCAGGACATCGTCGACTTCTCCGGGATCAACGAGAAGGGCGACTTCATCACCCTGCCGATGCGCACGTACTCCTCCGGCATGGCCGCCCGCCTGCGGTTCTCCATCGCGGCCGCGAAGGACCACGACGTCCTGCTGATCGACGAGGCCCTCGCGACCGGCGACCGCTCCTTCCAGAAGCGCTCCGAGGAACGGATCCGCGAGCTGCGCCGGCACGCGGGCACGGTCTTCCTCGTCAGCCACAACAACAAGTCCATCCGCGACACCTGCGAGCGGGTGCTGTGGCTGGAGCGCGGCGAGCTGCGCATGGACGGGCCGACCGAGGACGTCCTCAAGGAGTACGAGGCCTTCACCGGCGACAAGAGCGACAAGCCGGCCAAACCGGCGAAGAAGACGGACCCGAAGAAGAAGGCGGCGCAACCCACGGCGCCTGATGTTCCTCTACCTTCTTAAGGCTTCCTCTTACCCCAGGCGTGGTTATCCCTTTCACCCTTCTAGTGACAGTATGTTAAGAAAGGTCCCCCCCCAGACGACAAGGCGAAGGAGTCCACCCGCGATGCCCCAACTGAGCGTCATCGTCTACGGGCCGAACACCCAGGGGCATCTGACGGAACTCCTCGACGCCCTGGAGTCCCGGCCCCTCCCGGACGCCGAGGTGATCGTCGCCGCGGTCGGCGACTGGGCCCGGGAGACGGCCGAGGGCCACGCGCCCCACACCGTCGTCGTCCCCCTGCCGGAGGGCACCTCCGACGCGGCGGCCCGTGCGGCGGGGGCCGCGCGGGCCGCCGGCCGCTGGCTGCACTTCGTGCACGCCAAGGACGGCCTGCCCGCGGGCGCGACCCGGCTGATCGCCGAGCGCGCCGCCGAGCTGGACGACACGGTCGACGTCCTGCTCCTCGACCACGTCACCACCACCTGGCAGACCGCGACCGCCCCCTCCCGCGACGGCCGTCACCTGGCCGCCGCCGGCCGCGCCGTCCTCGCCCTGGACGACGCCTCCGACCTGCTGCGCCTCACCCCGCTGCTCGGCAACCGCGTCCTGCGGGCCGCGTTCTGGCGGGCCCACGAGGAGCGGCTCACCACCGACGACGAGCCGGGCGCCGCGTACGCGGCCCTGCTGCACGCCGAGCGGGTCGCCTGCCTGAACCAGGTGGCGTACGAACACCGCAGGCTGCGCCCCGAGAGCCTGCCGCCGCGCGCCCCCGAGGACCGCTTCGCGCTCATCGACCGCTACGAGTCCCTGCTCCCGCTCGCCCGGGACCGCCGTGCCGCCCGCGCGGTCATGTACGACCTGATGGTCCGCGACCTGGTGCGCGCCTTCGCCGGTGAGCACCTGCCCGACACGGTGGCCCGCGAGTTCTTCCGCCGGGCCTCCCTGGCCGCGGTCCGCTGGCGCCCCGAGAACCACCGGCGGCCGGCCGGCCTCGAAGGCGTACGGCACGGCCTGCTCGAAGAGGGCGCCTACACCAAGTACCGTGCCTTCCAGGCCGCCAACCGCACCCGCCGCGCGGCCAGGAAGACGGTAAGAACCCGCAAGCGCCAGCTCGGCGCCAAACTGCGCGACCAGCAGTACCGCAAGGCGCTCGCCCGCCCGGTCGACCCGAACCTGGCCGTCTTCGCCGCCTACTGGGACCGCGGGGTGGCCTGCAACCCGGCCGCGATCGCCGCCAAGCTCGCCGAACTCGCCCCGCACATCCGCCGGGTGTGGGTGGTGAACAAGGAGAACGCGGCCCTGCTGCCGCCCGGCACCGACCACGTGGTCCCGGGCACCCGCCGCTACTGGGAGACGCTGGCCACCGCCAAGTACCTGACGAACAACGTCAACTTCCCCAACGCGGTCGTCAAGCGCCCCGACGCGATCCACCTGCAGACCCACCACGGCACCCCGCTCAAGCGCATGGGCCTGGACCAGATGGACCACCCGGCCGCCGCCAAGGGCCTGGACTTCGCCGCCCTGCTGGCCCGCGTCGACAAGTGGGACTACAGCGTCAGCGCCAACAGCCACACCACCCGCATGTGGGAGCGCGCCTACCCGGCCCGTTACGTCTCCCTGGACCACGGCTATCCGCGCAACGACGTCTTCTACACCGCCACGGCGGCCGACGTCCGTGCGGCCCGCGAGCGCCTCGGCATCGCGCCCGGCCGCACCGCCGTGCTGTACGCCCCCACCCACCGCGACTACGAGGCCGGCTTCACCCCCCGCCTCGACCTGGCCGCCCTCGCCGACCGGCTCGGCGAGGACACCGTCCTGCTGGTCCGCGCGCACTACTTCTACGGCGGCGCGGCCTCCCCGCTGACCGGCCTGCGGCGCTCCGGCCGGATCATCGACGTCTCCTCCTACGACCCCGTCGAGGAGCTGTGCCTGGCCGCCGACGCGCTGGTCACGGACTACTCGTCGATCATGTTCGACTACGCCAACCTGGACCGGCCGATCGTCGTCTACGCCGACGACTGGGAGACGTACCGGACCACCCGGGGCGTCTACTTCGACCTGACGGCCGAGGCACCCGGCCGGGTCGCGCGGACCCAGGAGGAGCTGACGGAGATCCTCAGCTCGGGTGCCTGGCGCGACGAGTGCGCCGCCAAGGCGCGGGCCGCCTTCCGGCGCCGGTTCTGCGAGTTCGACGACGGCCGCGCCGCCGAGCGGGTCGTACGCCGGGTCTTCCTCGGCGAACCCGAGGAGGCGCTGCCCCCGGTGCTCCCGCTCGAGGAACGCACCCCCGCCCCGACCCCCGAGGAGGCCACCGCATGACGACCCCCGACGTGACGGTCACGGTCATCGTCTACAACGACGCTGCCCGGCTGCCCAGGGCGGTCGCCTCGCTGCGCGCCCAGACGCACGCCGACATCGAGATCGTCATCAGCGACGACCACTCCACCGACGACACACCGCGGGTGGCCCGCGAACTGGCCGCGCAGGACCCCCGCATCCGCTACGTGCGACTGCCGGAGAACAGCGGCGGGTGCAGCGCCCCGCGCAACCGGGCCATCGAGATCGCGCGGGCGCCGTACCTGATGTTCCTGGACAGCGACGACGAACTGCCGCCGCGCGCAGTCGAGTTGCTGCTGGCCGCGCATCGCGAGCGCGAGGTGGACTTCACCATGGGCGCGGTACGCCGGGTCCGGGTGGACAACGGCCGGCGCTCGACGTGGATGCCCCACCTGGTGACGGAGCGCCGCACGCTGGACGGCATCGAGGCCGACCCGCGGCTGCTGTTCGAGCACCTGTCGACCAGCAAGATGTACGCCCGCGCCTTCCTCGACCGCCACCGGCTCCGCTTCCCCGAGGGCATCCACTACGAGGACCAGCTCTTCTCGGCGCAGGCGTACTGCCTGGCGAAGGCGTTCACGATCATTCCCGACCCGGTGTACGTCTGGTACATCGAGCCGTTCGCGGCCGAGTCCGCCGCCTCCATCTCCAACCAGCGGCACAAGATCTCCAACGTCCGCGACCGCGTGCACGTCCAGCGCCTGATCGACGACTTCCTGGTGGAGAACGGGCACGCGGCGCTGCGCGAGGACAAGGACTTCAAGTTCCTCAAGCACGACTTCCGGATGTACGCAGGCGACCTGCCCTACCGGGACGACGAGTGGCTGGAGTCCTTCGCCGAGATCATGAACCCGTACCTGGAGACGCTGGCGGAGGGCGCGTTCGCCCGGCTGCCGCGCCAGGAGCGGGTGGTGCTGCAGCTCCTGCGCGACGGCCGCCTGGCCGACGTCCGGCTCGCGGCGCGCGGTCTGGCGCACGGCGTGGCACCTCGGCACGTCGCCACCGACGCCTCCGGCGCCACCTACTGGGGCGACACCGTCCCCACGTCCGACCGGGCCCGCCGCGAACTGGCCCTGTCCGACCTGGAGCTGGAGACCCGGCCGTTCCCCAGCGCGCAGTTCCGGCACGAGATCACCGAACTCACCGCGGGCCCCGGGGCCTGTCTCACCCTCGCGATCCGCACCTACGACCCGGGGCTTCGGCTCCCGGTCGGTCCGCAGCGCGCGAGTCTGGTGGTGGCCCCCGGCCGGCGCCGGCTGACGGTCCCGTTCCGGCTCGACCCGGTCCGCCCGGGCCTCTTCGAGGGCCGGGTGCGGCTCGACCTGGCGGCCGCCTCCCTGCCCGTGCAGGGCTTCGACGGGGTGCGGCACCCGCTGCTCCGCCTGGAACAGCAGGGCCTCGTCCACTCGGGCCTGCTGCTGGCCCCGCTGGACTTCCCGACCCGCACCGCGCGCGTGGAGTACCGCTCCGGCGCCACCACGCACGACGTCACCGTCGAACCCGAGGGCCGCAACCCCGGCCGGCTCCAGATCCGCTGGCGCCCGGTGGGGGTCACCGCCCGGGTGATCCGCCCGGTGGTGCGCAAGGTGGCCCGGCCGAAGGTGCGCAACGCGGCACGGCTGGTGGCGAGCGTGCTGAGGTAGGTGCCGGACGCTTCCTGACTCGGGGGCGTGCGGAACGGCCGATGCCGTCCCGCACGCCCCCGAGGCGTCTTCGTCAGCGCTCCACCCGGTACAGCACCTGCCCGCCAGGGCCGGTGGCGACCCGCCGCAGCCACGGCTGCGCGGCACCCCGGCCGCCCACGACCCAGCGCACGCCGTACTCCCGCACTATGGCCCGCCGGGTGCCGGCCGGGGTGTCCGCGGCGAAGTAGTGCGTCACGGCCGCGTCCCGCCTGGCCGCGTCCGGCAGGAACACGTCGGGATACCCGGGGGCCACTGTGTACGGCCCGTACGCGGGGATCTGCCGGGACGGCATGGTGCGCGCCATGACCACGTCCCCGTACTTCACCCAGGGCGTGATCCAGTGGTAGCCGACCCACGGCGTCCGGTACTTCGCCGCGACCGCGGAGGGCAGCGCGTCGCGCCCGACCACGTAGCCGAGCGTCCCCACCTGGGTCCACGCGCCCACCGCCAGCGCGACGGCCAGCACGCCCGCCCACGCCACGCGGACCGCGCGCCGGCCCGCGGACACGGTCTCCAGCGCCGCCGCGAGCTGCGCGGGGATCAGCACGGCCGGCAGGGCGCGGCCCCAGGAGTAGTGCCCGGTCAGCCCGCCCGCGGCGAACACCAGCACTCCGAGCGCGAAGAACAGCGCCAGCGGGTCCCGGCGGTCCCGTCGCAGCCGCAGGCCCAGGGCCACGACCCCGAGCAGCACCAGCCCGAAGCGCTGGAGGAGGTGGCTGTAGAGCGGCCGGTGGATCGCCTCCAGATCCGCACCCGCGGAGAACAGGGCGAAGAAGTCGTAGTACGGCCACACCCACAACAGCGCCGCGCCCAGGGCCGCTCCGGCGCCCAGCCGCAGCAGCGTCCCGCGGGCGGGCCGCGCGGAGATCACCGTGGCGAGCACGCCGAGCGAGGCCACCACCCCGGTGAACTGGTGGCAGAGCAGGATCAGTCCCCACAGCAGGCCGAGCCCCAGCGCCACCCCCCAGGAGATCTCACCGCGCAGCACCCGGGTGAGCCAGGCCCAGAGGTGGAAGGAGAGGCCGAGGGCGAACACGCTGGGGTACGCCACGGTCAGCGCCAGCGAGTTGAGGCCGAGGAAGCCGCTCCAGTTGAACAGCAGGGGGCCCCACAGCAGGAGCAGGCACAGGATCGCCAGGGCGGGCGCGGCGCGATGGGCGCTGAGCGTGCGGACGTAGCGCCACACGCCGGTGCACAGCATGACGAGACCGGCGAGCGCCCCGATCCGCAGGACGACGAAGACGGACAGCCCGGTCAGCCGGGCGACGGCGCCCAGCAGCAGCATCCAGGGTGAGTAGTACGGGCTCGGTGTGTCCGCGTCGACCAGCGGGTTGCCGGGGTGCAGCAGGCTGTGCCGCAGCCGTTGCACGGTCGCCGCGTGCATGCCGAGGTCGCCCGCCCAGGGCAGGCGGACGATCACCAGGATCATCAGGAGCAGGACGAGTGCGGCGGCGGCCTGGGGCAGGGCCCGGCCGGCGCTCGCACCGCTAGGCGGCTCGGCGCGCATCCTGCTGGAACACCCAGGTGCGGTAGACGAGGAACCGGAAGGCGGAGGCGAGGACGATCGACAGCGCCTTCACCGCGTTCGACCCGACGGCGCCGTGCAGCCCGAGCCCGTGATATCCCATCCAGAACAGTCCGCTTTCCATCACCACACCGAGACCGCTGAAGACGAAGAACAGCACGATCTGGCGGCGGGTGCGTGAAGCACGGTCGCGATAGGCGAAATACCGGAAGCCCACGTAATTGGTCGCCATGGCGATACAGCTCGCCAGGACCGTCGCGGTCATCGCAGGCCAACGCAGGCCGTGCAGCAGCAGGTTGAACACCAGGAAATTGACGAGGACGCCGCTGCCGCCGACGACCCCGAATTTCACTACTTCCAGCACGACGCGCGTGACCGGGCGGGCCGGAGCCGGCGCGGGAGCCGCGGCCGGCGGGCGGGTCTCGGTGAGGTTCACAGTCACAGCGGAGACCCTATCCGAAACGTCCCGATTAGCAGGAAACGGTAAATTCATCGCACGTTTTCGGCTAGCAATCGGCAAGAACGAGGGCGCCCCGGGCCTGGACCGGCCCGGGGCGCCCTGGTCGCCTCACGGCGTCGTTCGGCTACGAGTGCGTGCGCAGCAGCGTCCGCATCGTGCGCATCGCCACCGACAGGTTGGCGAGGTCGAAGGAGTCCGAACCGCGGATCTCCTCCAGGGTGGTACGCGCCCGGCTCAGGATCGCCGCGTTCTTCTGCTCCCAGTCGGCGAACCGCTGCTCGGGCGTCGAGGTGCCGTTGCCGACCGCCAGGACGTCCGCCGTGAGCGCCGCGTGGGCCGCGTACAGGTCCTCACGGATGGAGGCGCGGGCCATGGACTGCCAGCGGTCGGCGCGGGGCAGCTCGATGATGCGGTCCATGAGCTGGGTGATGCCGAGGCGGTCGGCGAGGTCGTAGTAGACCTCGGCGACGTCCAGCGGCTCCTTGCCCATGCGGTCGGCCACCGAGACGATGTCGACCGCCGGGAAGGCGGAGGAGAAGCCGGCCACGCGGGTGGCGAGCTCGTCCGGGACACCGGCGGCGGACAGCTCGTCGTACACGTGCTGGTACCACTCCAGGTCCGCGCCCTTGAGCAGCTTCGGCAGCTGCTGCCAGACCTGCTCGACCCGCTCGGAGAAGAACTCGATGGTCTCCGCGAGCTGCAGCGGCTGCGGCCGGTTGTTCAGCAGCCAGCGGGTGCCGCGCTCCACCAGGCGGCGCGAGTGCAGCCTGATCCGGGTCTGGACGTCCGCGTCGACCTTGTTGTCCAGCTCCTCGACCGCGTCCCACACCGGCGCCGAACGGAAGATCGTGCGGGCCACGGTCTGCGCCCGGACGATCTCCTCCAGGGAGGCGCCGGTCTCCTCGCGCAGCCGGTGCAGGTACGTCGTACCGCCCGTGTTGACCGTGTCGTTGACCAGCACGGTCGTGGTGATCTCACGGCGCAGCGGGTGGTTGTCGATGGCGTCGGCGAACCGCTCGCGCAGCGCCGACGGGAAGTAGGCGTGCAGCAGGGTGCGCAGGTACGGGTCGTCCGGCAGCGAGGTGTGCAGGAGCTCCTCGGCCACCGTGATCTTCGTGTACGCCAGCACGACGGCCGTCTCCGGGCCCGTCAGGCCCTGGCCGTGGCCGAGGCGCTCGCGGATCTGGCGGTCGGTGGGCAGGAACTCCAGCGCCCGGTCCAGGTGGCCCTCGCGCACCAGGTGGCGGATGAACCGCTGCTGGGCGTGGAGCATGTCCTTGGCCTGGAACAGGGCGTTGGCGAGGGCCACGTTCTGCGCGTAGTTGTTGCGCAGGACCAGCGCGCCGACCTCGTCGGTCATCTCGGCGAGCACCTTGTTGCGCTGCTTGACGGTCATGTCGCCGTCGGTGACGAGACCGTTCAGCAGGATCTTGATGTTCACCTCGTGGTCGGAGGTGTCCACACCGGCGCTGTTGTCGATCGCGTCGGTGTTGATCTTCCCGCCGTGCATTGCGAACTCGATGCGGCCGAGCTGGGTCAGGCCCAGGTTTCCGCCCTCGCCGACGACGCTGACCCGCAGGTCCTGGCCGTCGACGCGGATGGCGTCGTTGGCCTTGTCGCCGACGTCGGCGTTGGACTCCGCCGACGACTTCACGTAGGTGCCGATGCCGCCGTTCCACAGCAGGTCGACCGGTGCGTGCAGGATCGCCTTCATCAGGTCGGCCGGGGTCATCTTGGAGACCTTCTCCTCGATGCCCAGGGCGTCCCGGATGTGCGCGTTCAGCGGGATCGCCTTGGCGGTCCGGGGGAAGATCCCGCCGCCCGCCGACAGCAGCGAGGTGTCGTACTCCTCCCAGCTGGAGCGGGGCAGCTCGAACAGGCGGCGTCGCTCGGCGTAGGAGGTGGCGGCGTCCGGGGTCGGGTCGATGAAGATGTGCCGGTGGTCGAAGGCGGCGACCAGGCGGATGTGCTCGGAGAGCAGCATGCCGTTGCCGAACACGTCACCGGACATGTCGCCGATGCCGACGACCGTGAAGTCCTCGGTCTGCGTGTCCACGCCCAGCTCGCGGAAGTGCCGCTTCACGGACTCCCAGGCGCCGCGCGCGGTGATGCCCATGCCCTTGTGGTCGTAGCCGGCCGAGCCGCCGGAGGCGAAGGCGTCGCCGAGCCAGAAGTTGTACTTCTCGGCGACCCCGTTGGCGATGTCGGAGAACGTCGCGGTGCCCTTGTCGGCCGCGACCACCAGGTAGGTGTCCTCGCCGTCGTGGCGCACCACGTCCTGCGGCGGCACGACCTCGCCGGCCACCATGTTGTCGGTGATGTCGAGCAGCGCCGAGATGAACGTCTTGTAGCTGGCGATGCCCTCGGCCAGCCACGCGTCCCGGTCGACCGCCGGGTCCGGCAGCTGCTTGGCGACGAAGCCGCCCTTGGCGCCGACCGGCACGATGACGGTGTTCTTCACCATCTGTGCCTTGACCAGGCCGAGGATCTCCGTGCGGAAGTCCTCGCGCCGGTCGGACCAGCGCAGACCGCCTCGGGCGACCTTGCCGAAGCGCAGGTGGACGCCCTCGACCCGGGGCGAGTACACCCAGATCTCGTACGCCGGGCGCGGCGCGGGCAGGTCCGGGATGGCCTGCGGGTCGAACTTCATCGACACGTAGTCGTGCGGGGCGCCGCCGAGCGCCTCCTGGAAGAAGTTCGTGCGCAGGGTGGCCTTGATGACGGTCAGGAAGGAACGCAGGATGCGGTCCTCGTCCAGGCTCGCCACCTGGTCGAGAGCGGCGTCCAGCTCCTCCAGCAGGGCGTCGGTGATCTCCAGCCCGGCCTTCTGCCGCTCCGGCGACATCCGCGCCTCGAACAGCGAGACGAGCAGCCGGGTGGTGTGGACGTTGTTGCGGAGGGTGTCCTCCATGTAGTCCTGGCTGAAGGTGGAGCCGGCCTGCCGCAGGTACTTGGCGTACGCGCGCAGCACCATCGCCTGCCGCCAGTCCAGCCCGGCGCTCAGCACGAGGGAGTTGAAGCCGTCGTTCTCCGCCTTGCCGGTCCAGGTCGCGGCGAACGCCTCCTGGAACCGCTCACGCGCGTCGTCGCCCAGGTCCCCGCCGACGCCCGTCGTCTTCGGCATGCGCAGGCCGAAGTCGTAGATCCAGGCGGTCGTCCGGTCCGCGCAGCGCATCTCGTACGGCCGCTCGTCGGTGACCTCGACGCCCAGCCGGCTCAGCACCGGCAGCACGTGCGACAGGGAGACCGTGCCGCCCTTCTGGTAGATCTTGAAGCGGCGCTCCTCGGGCGCGGCGCCGACCGGCTCGTACAGGCTGAGCGAGAACGCCTTGTCCTCGCTGAGCTGCTCCAGGTGGACGAGGTCGGCGACGGCGGCACGCGGGGAGTGGTCGGCCTTGTAGCCCTCGGGGAAGGCGTTGTTGTAGCGGCGCAGCACCTCGGCGGCGCGCTCCTCGCCGATCTCGGCGGTCAGCGCCTCGGCGAACGCGTCCGCCCAGGAGCGGGCGGCCTCGACCAGGCGCGACTCGATGCGCTCCTTGTCGCTGTCGGACAGCTCGGGCAGCTCGGTGCCCGGCGGCACCCGGACGACGAAGTGCAGCCGGGACAGGATCGACTCGGTGTTCCAGGCGGTGAAGTCGACGCTGATGCCGCCGAGCTCCTCCTTCAGGATGTCGATGATCCTCAGCCGCACGCCGGTCGTGTAGCGGTCGCGGGGCAGGTAGACGAGGGCCGAGTAGTAGCGGCCGTACTCGTCCTGGCGCAGGTAGAGCCGCAGCCGGCGGCGCTCCTGCAGGTACAGGACGCTGGTCGCGATGGCCTGCAGCTCGGCCGGCGGGGTCTGGAACAGCTCGTCGCGCGGGTAGGTCTCCAGGATCTGGAGCAGGTCGCGGCCGTCGTGGCTGTTGGGCGAGAACCCGGCGAGGCTGAGGACCTCTTCGACCTTGCGGCGGATGACCGGGACGCGGCGCACGGACTCGGTGTAGGCGGCCGAGGAGAACAGGCCGAGGAAGCGGCGCTCACCGACGACGTTGCCGTCCGCGTCGAACTTCTTGACGCCGATGTAGTCCAGGTACGACGGCCGGTGCACGGTGGCCCGGCTGTTGGCCTTGGTCAGCACGAGCAGCTTGTGCTCGCGGGCCTTGGCGCGGGCGTCGGCGGGCAGCCGCTCGAAGGACGGGCTGACCGGGTGCTGGTCGTCCTCTGCGTGCTGCGGGTCCGAGCGCAGTATGCCCAGACCGGTGCCGGGGACGGCGGCGAGCGTGTCGTCGTCGCGCAGCTGGTACTCGCGGTAGCCGAGGAAGGTGAAGTGGTCGGTGGCCAGCCAGCGCAGCAGCTCGCGGGCCTCCTCGACCTCGGGGGCGGGCAGGTCGCCCGGCACCGGCTCGTCGCCGAGGCCGTCGGCGATCCGGGCCGCCGCGTCCCGCATCTTCTCCCAGTCCTCGACGGCCTCGCGGACGTCGGACAGGACGCGCAGCAGGTCGGCGGTGATCTGCTTCAGGTCGGCGCGGTCGGTCTCACGGTCGATCTCGACGTGGATCCAGGACTCGGTGTGCGCGTCGTGCGGCAGGTCGCCGGTGGGCGGGGTCGCCAGCACCTCGACGAGCTTGCCGGTGACGTCGCGCCGGACCACGAACTGGGGGTGGATCACGACGTGGATGCCGCGTCCCTGCCGGGTCAGCTCGTTGGTGACCGAGTCGACGAGGAAGGGCATGTCGTCGGTGACGACCTCCACCACGGTGTGGCTGCAGGTCCACCCGTTCTCTTCCACGCTCGGGGTGTGCACCCGCACGTTCGCGGTGCCCTGCGGTCGCATCTCGGCCAGCCGGTGGTGCGAGACCGCGGCGCTGAAGACGTCGACCGGGTCGCGGTCGGCCAGGTCCTCGGGTGCGGTGTGCAGGTAGTAGCGCTGGAGGAACGCGAGCACGGATTCGCTGTCGGGAGTGCCGGCCGTACCCTCGCCCGTCGTCCCGGTCGGTAGGTGCCCCCCGACCGGGCTGTTCTCAGCTACCCGGGCGGCCCGTTCGAGCAGCTCGGCCTTGGCTTCGTCCAGCTTGGTCTGCATTGTCCTCTGGCTCCTGTCGCGCGCCGTTGCGTGACGTAGAAGGAAAAACGGTCTCTTCCCCTCCGGCTCGACGCCACGGCCCGGGGTGTCCGGTCCGATCCGACGCTATGCCGCGAGGTGAGACGAGCGGGGTGTATTCGGCCATTCTCGGCCCGTCCGTCGGATGTGACGCTGCTCTCGGCACCGTCGTGTCCAGGGCCGGTATCGGCGTCCTGGGGGCTTCCGCGCCCCCGTCCCGCCCGCGAAGACCAGCGACCGCCGCCCGGTCACGGAGGTGTTCCGTGCAACCCGGGCGCGGGGCAGGGGCAGCATCGCCCCCGCGAGCTATCGCGCTGATCACGCCACAAGGCTATCGCTCCTCACCCCGGACCCGTCATGAGCCGTATGTGTACAAAAGAGGGGGCCGAAGTTTGACGTTCTGCACAGGGGCGGAGCGCGGACGGGTGACGTAACCGGTCGGACGCCCCGTGCCGGCCCGGTGCCGTGCGCCCGTGCCGTGCGCCCCTCCGGTGCCCGCATCCGGTCGCGCGGGGGCGCCCGGGGACGCACCCTGAAAGCGACGGGCCCTCTTGGCAAGCGCGCCCCGCCGAGGCACGTTGCCCTGAGAACAGTGCCCGTCCCCCGCGGAGGGGACAGTGCCGCCCCGGAGGAGCCGACATGCCCGCGAAGATCCTCATCGTCACCGGCGACGCAGCGGAGTCCCTGGAAGTCCTCTACCCCTACCAGCGGCTGCGCGAGGAAGGCTACGACGTCGACATCGCGGCCCCCACCCGCAAGACGCTCCGCTTCGTCGTCCACGACTTCGAGCCCGGCTACGACACCTACACCGAGAAGCCCGGCTACACCTGGCCCGCCGACCTCTCCTTCGCCGAGGTCGACCCCGGTCAGTACGCGGCCCTCGTCGTCCCCGGCGGACGGGCCCCCGAGTACCTGCGCAACGACGCCGAACTGCGCAAGATCACCAAGGCGTTCTTCGACGCGGACAAGCCGGTCGCCCAGATCTGCCACGGCCCGCTGCTCACCGCGGCGGTGGACAGCCTGCGCGGCCGCCGCGTCACCGCCTACCCGGCGCTGGAACTGGACATGCAGTCCGCCGGAGCGCACTTCGAGGACAGCGAGGCGGTGGTCGACGGCACCCTCGTCTCGGCCCGCGCCTGGCCGGACCACCCGGCCTGGATGCGCGAGTTCCTCACCGTGCTGCGGGCGAAGGCCCCGGCGACCTGAGCGGTACCGCTGCGCGGGCGGGTCCTGGACGGGCGGGCTCCTGATGAGCGGGCGGGCGGGCCGGGCCCGGGGCTACGCCGCCAGGCGGCGGGCCTCGGCCACCGCCTCCGCCAGCGTGTCCACCACCGGCACGCCGATCGACTCCAGGCTGGCCCGGCTGTGCGAACCGCCGGTGTAGAGCACGGCGCGCGCTCCCACGTGCCGGGCGGCGACCGCGTCGTCCGCCGCGTCCCCGATCACCACCGTGCGCGCGGGCTCCACGACTCCCGTGAGCGCCTCCAGGTGGCGCACCATGTGCTCGGCCTTGCTGCCCCCGGACGGGCCCGTACGCCCGTCGACGCGGATGAAGTGCGCCTCGATCCCGAAACCGCGCACCAGCGGCACCAGGTCCTCGTGCCCGTACATGCTCAGCAGCGACTGGCTGTGCCCCGCCGAGCGCCACCCGGCGAGCAGCTCGGCGGCCCCGTCGGTCAGCCCGCAGCGCACCCGGTGCTCCGTGTAGTACCGGTGGAAGACGCCGTCCATCAGCTCCCACTCGGTGTCCGTGGGGAGCCGGCCCAGCAGGCGCTCGTAGAACTTCGGCACCGGCACGCAGTACAGCGTCCGGTACTGCTCCAGCGTGATCGGCTCCAGGCCGAGTTCGGCGAAGGCCGCGTTCGTCGCCCCGATGATCGCGTCATTGTCGTGGAAAAGGGTGCCGTTCCAGTCCCAGACGATGTGCGCGCTTGCGTGCATCCCCATGCCGAAGACCGTACCCGCCCGCACTGACAGTCACCGCCGTGCGGGCCGGGGGCCCGGGCTGGGCTCGCTAGACGCCGTCCACCAGGTTGGGGATCTCCTGGGTGGCGAACCACAGCAGCTCGTGGTCGTCGGCCTCGTCGACGAGGAACTGCGCGTCGTCGTCACCGCCGTCGGCGGCCTCCAGGGCCCCCGCAGCGGCGGCCACGTCCCGCTCCGCGTCGTCGGCGTCGACGTGCACCGCCGCCGCCTTGGCCAGCCGCACCGCGCCGGTCACCGTCACCTCGCCGAGCGCGGACGGGTCCGCCCCGCGGTCCGGACCGGCCCCGGCGACACCGTCGGGCACGTCGACGGCGACCACGACCCGGCGCCGTACCGCGTCCGGGTCGGCCGCCAGCAGCCGCAGCGAGGCCAGCGCGGCCCGGCTGAGCGCCGCGTACTCCAGTTCCTCGAGGTCGTCGGAGAGGTACCACTCGCGCAGCGCGGGGGTGACGGCGTACGCCACGAGGGGCCCCGTCCCCAGCTCACCCGTCTTGTACGCCTCGGCGAGACCGGGGAGGGTCAGGGGGACGTAGACGCGCATGGCTGCCGCTCTTTCCTGGTCGCCGACGGGCCTTCAGGATACGTGCGGCCGTCCCCTTTCGGGTTCCCGCCCACCCCCTCCGCGGCGTCCACCCGCCGGCGCTCGCCTCACCCGGTCCCACCGCGCCCCCACGGGCTTTACGGGCACCACGATCACTCGGATAAGTGAACTCCTGCGGGCCCTCGCCACTCGCTCCGGCTTCCTTGCGGGGCCCGCACCGGCCCCCGTACAAGATCCCCACCAGCGCGTTACCGCCCGGTACGACCCGGGCCCGCCGAACGGGGACCCCCATGAACAAGGTCATGAGCCGCGCCGCGCAGTCCCGTCCGCGGCACCGGCCGCCGACCCGCCAGGACTCCCGCCGCCCGGGCGGCGCGCCGCCCCGCAACCCGGTCCGTGGCGGCGCCCGTACGGCGCCGGGGACGGTCCTGGCGCGGCCGCGCCCCACCGACCTCTTCGCCGACCGTCTGCTGGCCGTCCTCAGCGGTCAGCGCCCCGTCCACTGGATGCTCCGGCACACCGCCGGCCGCGCCTACGACGACCTCGCGCGGCTCGCCGAGCGCGGCCCCCTGCGTACCCGCGGCACCCGCCCGGTCGTCCACGACCTCGGCTGGTTCGTGCCCCGGGCCGGCGCCCTGGAGGTATTCGCCCGTATCGCCGCCGGCAGCCGGCTCCGCGCCATGGCCTTCCGGCTGGAGCAGGGCCCGGACCACCGCTGGCGCTGCACGGCGATCGAACTGGGCCCGAGGCCGCCCCACGCCCCCGAGGACTGACCCGCCTGCCCCGCACGGCCCTTCCGCCGCCCACGGAGCCGCCCCCCGGGCCCGCGCGGAAGCCGCGCGCAGGGCCAGGAGGCCCGCGGCCACGACGAGGGGGCCGCAGGCACGGCGAAGGACCCGCAGGCACGGCGCAGGAGCCGCAGCCAGGGCGGTGAGGCCACGGCCATGAGGAAGGAGCCGCAGGCACGGCGGAGAGGCCCGCAGGCACGGCCCAGGAGCCGCAGGCACGAGGAGATGCCCGCAGGCACGGGGAAGGGCCGCAGGCACCAGGAGAGGCCCGCGGGCACGGCGAAGGGCCGGGCCCCCGTGAAAGAGGGGCCCGGCCCTTCGGCTCCTGGCTCGGTGACCGCGGGTCAGTGGCCGCAGGTCACTTCTTGCGGCGCCGGCCGCCCTTGGCCTGCTTGCGACGCTCGGCCCGCGTCAGCCCGTCCGACTCGGAGCGCACCGGCTCGTCGTCCTCCAGGTCGCGCTCCACGATGCCGCCCTCGCCGTCGACGGTCGGCGCGGAGAAGTGCAGGTCCCGGCGCTGCGGAACGTCGAGGCCCTTGGCCCGGATCTCCGGACGCGCGCCCGCCTGGGCCGGCACGGTGTCCTGGACGCCCTCGGGGAGCGCGAGGTCCTCGACCGGGACCTCCTCGACCTGCTGCTCGACCTGGACCTCCAGGTTGAACAGGTAGCCGACGGACTCCTCCTTGATGCCCTCCATCATGGCGGTGAACATGTCGAAGCCCTCGCGCTGGTACTCGACCAGCGGGTCCTTCTGGGCCATCGCGCGCAGGCCGATGCCCTCCTGGAGGTAGTCCATCTCGTAGAGGTGCTCACGCCACTTGCGGTCGAGGACCGACAGCACGACCCGGCGCTCCAGCTCACGCATGATCTCGGAGCCGAGCTGGGCCTCGCGCGCCTGGTACTGCTCGCGGATGTCGTCCTTGATGGACTCGGAGATGAACTCGGCGGTCAGACCGGCCCGGTCACCGGCCGCCTCCTCCAGCTCCTCGATGGTGACCTTCACCGGGTAGAGCTGCCGGAAGGCACCCCACAGCCGGTCCAGGTCCCAGTCCTCGGGGAAGCCCTCGGCGGTCTCCGCGCCGACGTAGGCGTCGATGGTGTCGTCCGTGAAGTGCTGGATCTGCTCCTGCAGGTCCTCGCCCTCCAGGACGCGCCGGCGTTCGCCGTAGATGACCTCGCGCTGCCGGTTGAGCACCTCGTCGTACTTCAGGACGTTCTTGCGCGTCTCGAAGTTCTGCTGCTCGACCTGCGACTGCGCGGACGCGATCGCGCGCGTGACCATCTTGTTCTCGATCGGCACGTCGTCCGGCACGTTCGCCATCGACATCACGCGCTCGACCATCTGGGCCTTGAACAGGCGCATCAGGTCGTCACCGAGGGAGAGGTAGAAGCGGGACTCGCCCGGGTCGCCCTGACGGCCGGAACGACCGCGCAACTGGTTGTCGATACGGCGCGACTCGTGCCGCTCGGTGCCCAGCACGTACAGACCGCCGAGGCTCTCGACCTCCTCCTTCTCGGCCTTGACCGCCTGCTCGGCCTTGGCCAGGGCGGCGGGCAGGGCGTGCGCCCACTCCTCGATGTGCTCCTCGGGGTCGAGGCCGCGCTGGCGCAGCTCCGCCTCGGCGAGGTCCTCGGGGTTGCCGCCGAGCTTGATGTCGGTACCACGGCCGGCCATGTTGGTGGCCACCGTCACGGCGCCCTTGCGGCCGGCCTGGGCGACGATCGACGCCTCACGCTCGTGGTGCTTGGCGTTCAGCACCTCGTGCTGGATGCCGCGCTTGCTGAGCTGCTGCGAGAGGTACTCCGACTTCTCGACGGAGGTCGTGCCGACGAGGATCGGCTGGCCCTTCTCGTGCTTCTCGGCGATGTCGTCGACGACGGCCTCGAACTTGGCCACCTCGGTGCGGTAGATCAGGTCGGACTGGTCCATGCGGACCATCGGCTTGTTGGTCGGGATCGGGACCACGCCGAGCTTGTAGATCTGGTGGAACTCGGCGGCCTCGGTCATGGCCGTACCGGTCATGCCGGAGAGCTTCTTGTAGAGGCGGAAGAAGTTCTGCAGGGTGATCGTGGCGAGCGTCTGGTTCTCGTCCTTGATGTCCACCCCTTCCTTCGCCTCGATCGCCTGGTGCATGCCCTCGTTGTAGCGGCGGCCGGCGAGGATACGGCCGGTGTGCTCGTCGACGATCATGACTTCGCCGTCGATGACGACGTAGTCCTTGTCCTTCTTGAAGAGCTCCTTGGCCTTGATGGCGTTGTTCAGGTAGCCCACGAGCGGGGTGTTCACCGACTCGTAGAGGTTGTCGATGCCCAGCCAGTCCTCGACCTTGCTGACGCCGGACTCGTGGATGGCGACGGTGCGCTTCTTCTCGTCGACGTCGTAGTCGCCGGTCTCCTCCATGCCCTTGAGCGGGTTGCCGGCCTCGCCCCTCTTCAGGCGGATGACCAGCTTGGCGAAGTCGCCGTACCACTTGGTGGCCTGGTCGGCCGGGCCGGAGATGATCAGCGGCGTACGGGCCTCGTCGACGAGGATGGAGTCGACCTCGTCGACGATGGCGAAGTTGTGGCCGCGCTGCACCAACTCGTCCTGCGACCACGCCATGTTGTCGCGCAGGTAGTCGAAGCCGAACTCGTTGTTCGTGCCGTAGGTGATGTCGCACGCGTACTGCTCGCGGCGCTGGGCCGGCGTCATGTTGGCCAGGATGCAGCCGACCTCGAGGCCCAGGAACTTGTGGACGCGGCCCATCATCTCGGAGTCGCGCTCGGCCAGGTAGTCGTTGACCGTGATGAGGTGGACGCCGTCTCCGGAGAGGGCGTTCAGGTACGCCGGCAGCGTACCGACGAGGGTCTTGCCCTCACCGGTCTTCATCTCGGCCACGTAGCCGAGGTGGAGGGCGGCGCCACCCATGAGCTGCACGTCGTAGTGCCGCTGGCCGAGGACGCGCTTGGCGGCCTCGCGGACGGTGGCGAACGCCTCGGGGAGCAGATCGTCCAGGCTCTCACCGTCGGCGTAGCGCTGCTTGTACTCCTCGGTGAGGGCACGCAGCTCGGCGTCGGAGAGGTCGACGAAGTCCTCTTCGATGGAGTTGACCTGGTCCGCGATGCGGTGCAGCTTGCGCAGGATCTTGCCTTCGCCTGCACGCATGATCTTCGAGAGGACGGACACGGGGGCTGGTCTCCTTGCCGGTCGGGCCTGGGACGGTCGGTTTTCCTTGACGTACTGAGCAACGGCCATCGTATGCGAGGACCCGGCCGCGCCGGGAGGCCTGGCGGTCCGACGGCTGCTTCACACGTTCCAACGGCCGGGAGCGGCGGATAGTGCCGCCCCGTGCGAGGAAATGCGCGAATTGTGACCGCCCGCTCACACACCGCGAAAACACTGGCGTGGCGGGGGTCCCCCGAACAGAATCGGCCGATGGAACCCGTGACGCTGACCACCGACCGTCTCGTCCTGCGCACCGTCGGCCCGGACGACACCGCCGCAGTGTACGAGGCCGTCCAGGACCCGGACATCCAGCGCTGGACGACCATCCCCTCCCCCTATCTGCCCGAGCACGCCCGGGGCTTCACGGAGGAGATGGTCCCCGACGGCTGGTCCGACGGCTCCATGTTCACCTTCGGCGTGTTCACGGCGGACGGAACGCTGGCCGGGATGCTCGGCCTGACGATGCGCGCGCTCGGCGTGGCCGAGGTCGGCTTCTGGTCGGCCAAGGAGCACCGCGGCCGCGGCTACGTCACCGAGGCCGTGCTCGCCTCGTGCCGGTGGATCTTCACCGAGGTGGGCGTGGACCGCGTCGAATGGCGCGCCGAGGTCGGCAACCACGCCTCCCGCGCGGTGGCGGAGCGCGCCGGTTTCACCGTCGAGGGCACCCTGCGCTCGGCGGTCAACAACAAGGGCGTCCGCCGGGACTGCTGGGTGGGCTCCCTCCTGCCGTCGGACCTGGGCCTCGCGTCGACGGCACCGTACCTGCCCGCCCGGACCTGACCGCCCGGCCGCCGGGACGGAACCGCAGGCCGCTCGGGGTCTGTCAGTGGCACCCTCTATCGTCCGACGCATGACGACCCTTCCGCGTCCCACCACCACGCTCACCGCGGACGACGCCCGGCGTGTCGCCCTACGGGCCCAGGGCTTCCTCGGTGCGCCCGACCGGCGTGCCGGTGTCCGCGGCGTGCTCCGCCACCTCGGCGCGGTCCAGCTGGACACCATCTCGGTCCTGGCCCGCTCCCACGAGCTGGTCGCCTACGCCCGCCTCGGCGCGGTCGGCCGCAAGACGGTCGAGGCGGCGTACTGGGGTGCCGGTGCCGCCGGCGACGCCCCGGCGCGGCCCCACGCGTTCGAGTACTGGTCGCACGCGGCGTGCATCCTGCCGGTCGAGGAGTGGCCCCACTTCGCCTTCCGCCGCCGCGCCTACCGAGGCCGCCCGCACTGGAACCACCAGCTCCCCGACGGTGTGTACGACCAGGTCGTCAAGCAGCTGCGCGCCGAGGGCCCGCTGACGGCCACGGAGCTGGGCGGCGCGAAGAAGACCAGCGACTGGTGGGACTGGTCGGGCACCAAGGTCGCCGTGGAGCGCGCGCTGATGTACGGCGAGGTGGTGTGCGTGGAACGCCGCGGCTGGAAGCGGGTGTACGACCTCGCCGAGCGCGCCGTCCCGGACGCGCTGCTGCACGACGACCTGGACGACGCCGAGTGCGTGCGCCGTCTGGTCCGGCTGGCCGGTGAGGCCCTCGGCGTCGGCACGCGCGCGGACATCGCCGACTACCACCGGCTCAAGGCCGAGCAGGTCGACGCGGTGATCGCCGACTCGGGTCTGGTCCCGGTCGAGGTGGAGGGCTGGGGCAAGCCGGCCTGGGCGGACCCGGCGGCCCTCGCCGCGCCGCCGCGCGGCCGCCACCGCACGACCCTGCTGTCCCCGTTCGACTCGCTGATCTGGGAGCGGGCGCGCACGGAGCGCGTCTTCGGCTTCACCCACCGCCTGGAGGCGTACGTCCCCAAGCCCAAGCGGATCCACGGCTACTTCGCGATGCCGGTCCTGGCCGGCGGCCGGCTGGTCGGCCGGGTCGACCCGGCCCGCGAGGGCCGGACGCTGGTGGCGCGGCAGGTCGGCCTGGACGGCCCGACGGCGGTCCCGGCCGTGGCGCAGGCCCTGGCCGAGGCGGCGACCTGGGTGAACTGCGTGGACGTCCGCGTGGAGCGGGTGGACGCGCCCGAACTGCGCGAACCCCTCGTGCGGGAACTGGCCGCCCTCGTCGGTTAGCGGATCTCGAGGATCTTCTCCCGCATCGCGTAGACCACGGCTTCCATCCTGGAGTGCAGCTGGAGCTTCTCCAGGATGTTGCGGACGTGGTTCTTCACGGTGTTCTCGGAGATGAACAGCTCCTTGGCGATGTCCCGGTTGTTCATCCCGGTCGCGACGAGCTTGAGCACCTCCAGCTCGCGGTCGGTCAGCCGGGGCGCGGGCACCAGCCGGCGCTCGTCGGTGCGCTGGATCATCGACTTGAACTCGGTGAGGAGTTTCGACGCCATGGACGGACTGATCTGCGACTGCCCGTCGGCGACCGCGCGGATGGCGGTGGCCACCTCGTCGGTGGAGATCTCCTTGAGGAGGTATCCGGTCGCGCCCGCCTTGATCGCGTCGTAGAGGTCCGCCTCCTCGTCGCTGATCGTCAGCATGATGATCTTCGCGCTGGGGGCGACCTCCTTGATGGAGGTGCATGCCTCGATCCCGCCGCGCTTGGGCATCCGCACGTCCATCAGCACGATGTCGGGCAGCAGGTCCGCGGCCTTGTCCACCGCCTCGGCGCCGTCACCGGCCTCTCCGACGACCTGGATGTCCTCCTCGGCCGCGAGCACGATCTCCAGACCACGGCGGAAGAGGGCGTGGTCGTCCACGACCAGGACTCTGATCGGCTCCGCGCGCGAAGGACCCGTGTCCGGGTCCGCGCCGACGGCGGCGTGGCCGTCGCCGGCGTGCCGCATCGGTCCGAAGGTGTCCGCCATCGTTCCTCCCCCTGTGGCTTCGGCCCGTGACCGGTGCCGTCGCCAACCCAAGGCATCGGCCCACCGGTTGGGCCGGTGCGGCCATGATTCCATGCCCGGACGACACGGAGGTGACGTGTGGGGCGCGAAGTGGTCGCACGCCGGTGCCCCTGGGGGCGCACAGGCGCTTCCAGGGGCACCGGCTGAGCTCCGGCCGGGCGGTCAGCCGCCCAGCGTGCCCCCTGCCGCCGGGGGCTGCACCTCGGCGACCATCGGGTCGGTGCTGAGGTGGATGACGCCGTAGTCGTAAGCGTGTCGCCGGTAGACGACGCTCGGCTCCTTGGTCTCGGAGTCGACGAACAAGTAGAAGTCGTGGCCGACCAGTTCCATCTCGTAGAGGGCCTGGTCGAGGCTCATCGGGGAGGCGACGTGTGTCTTCTCGCGGACGATCAGCGGGCCTTCGCCCTTGACCTCGAGCGAGCCGATCCTCTTGGTGGGTACGCCGTCCGTCTCCTCGTCGTGGACGGGCTGGCCGTTGCCGTTGAGCGTCGCCGCGCCCGGGACGTGGTCGGGAACCTCGGCCGCCGAGATCCGCCGCGCGCCGCGTCGCGAGAAACGCTTGTCGTGCTGCTTGCGCAGCCGGGCGTCCAGCTTCTCCGCGGCCAGGTCGAGAGCCGCGTACGGGTCGCTGGCCGCCGCCTCCGCACGGATCACCGGACCACGGGAGCGGAGGGTGATCTCCACCCGGTCGCAGCGGTCTGCCTGTCGCGGGTTGGGCTCCTTGGACACCTCGACGTCGAGGCTGATCACCTTGGCATCGAGCCTCTGGATCTTCTCCAGCTTCAGCTTCTCGGCCACGTGCTTGCGGAACCGCTCGGGCACCTCGGTCTTGCGGCCTTTGACGACGATGTCCACGCAGAACTCCGTTCCCGGATCACTCCGCCGCACCGGCGGAGCATCTCCCTTTTGCACCAAGTCCCGGTGAGCCCGGGACCTCGGACTCGGTGACTTCCACCTCCTCCTCCCCCATGGGCAAGATCTCCACCCCGCCGGCTCGGGTGATAGAGGAAAACCCGCAGCACGGCATTCGGATAAGCGAGGTGTGGCCTGCGCCTTTCCTCACAACCGAACATATCTCGCCCGGACGGATGTCGTCACCCTCTACTGCCGCGTACCTCCGTTCAAGTGAATTGACCCTCTCACTACCTGCAACGATGCGAGTCAGCGCTCAGTTCCTGCTTATTACGAAGGAATCCCGGGGAGCGGCTACGACGGCCGCTAGGAGCGTGTCTCCTTTGCCGTTCGGTACCGCCTTTTCAGGTGCACCATGCACCCACTGTCCTCTCTCCTGCCGGGCCTCGATCCGTCGTTCTCCCCTACCTTCCCGAGTTGCGGCCTCGTACACAGGCGTTCTGTCATGAAGGCGGGATACCGTCGCCTCGCGCACGGCCCGCGCGGCCTCGGCGAGGCTCGCCCCGGTGGTGACCAGATCGTCGACGACCACGACGCGACCGCCCGCCAGCAGCCGCGCCCCGCCGGCCGTCACCTCCAGCGCGCCGGCGAGGTTGGCCAGGCGCTGCCGGGCGTCCAGCGCCGCCTGGTCCGCCACGGCCCGCCGCTGGCGCAGCACGGCCGCCACCCGGGCCGGCGTCCCCGAGCGCCGCAGCTCCGCGGCCGCCGCGAGGGCCATCCGCCGCACCGGATCGTGCCCACGCGCCCGCACCGCCCAGCGGGCGGACGGCACGGGCACGAGCAGCACCGTCCCCGGGGCCCGGCCGGCCGGGGGAGGACCGCCGCGCCCGTCGGGTACGAGACCCGCGCGCACGGCCCCCGCCAGGGCCGCGCCGAGCGTCGCCGCGAGCGCCAGCGCACCGCGCTCCTTGTGGGCCAGGAGGAGGGTCCGCACCTCTCCCCCGTAGGGAGCCGCCGCGTGCACCACCGGGAGCCCGGGCGGCTCGGGCTCCGGCCGCACCCGGCGTGGTGCGGTGCCGCACAGGGCGGTGCGGCACCGCGGGCACAGATCCGTGCGAGGTGCCCCGCAGCCCGCGCACTCGGCCGGCAGCACCAGGTCGGTGAGGTCCCGCCACCAGCCCCGCATGCGCTCCACTGTGCCAAGGGCCGGACCGGCCGGCCACCCCTGTGGAAAACGCCCTGTGGACGGGCCGGACGAGCCGGAGCGGCGCCCGGCACTCATCACTCGCACGAGTGAGGCCGTTGGGCCGACCGGCCCGACGGACCGTGGCTCGTCGGTTCACCCGGACCGTGGCTCCTCGGTCCGGGGAGAACCCTGGCTCCTCAGCCCGGATAGATCGGCGCGGTCCCGTCCTTGTCGACCTTCTGCCACTGCGCCCCGGACGGCAGCCGTACGATCCCGTCCTCCGAATAGGCGACCAGCGGCACCCGGTCGTCCTCGGACGCGGCGATCGCCCTCACGCCCGACAGGGCCGCGGGCGCCGGACCGTCCAGCGTGGAGCCGTCGACCTGCACGTACCGCATCTGGTGCACGCCGCCCTGCTCCAGGCCGACCACGACCAGCCGGCTGTCCCCGGCCCAGGACATGGCGGTGATCTGCTCCAGGTCCGGGGCGGCCGAGCGCAGCTCGACGACCTCGGGGCTGTCGCCCGACTTGTCTCCGGGCTCGATCCGCCCGACGAGCAGGGACTGCTTGCCGTCCTTCTCCACCACCAGCGCGACCCGCACCCCGTCGGCGGCCACCCGCACGTCCCGGATCTGCCCCGGCGGGTTGGGAACGCCGACCTGGACCGGCTTGCCGCCGCCCTGTTCCAGCATGTAGAGCTTCGTGTGGGCCGGGTCCTTGTCGGCCACCCACAGGTCGCCGTGCGCGTCCCAGCTCGGGGTGGTCAGCCGGTCGTCCTTGGTCGCCCCCTGGCTGGTGACGACCGCCTCGCCGAGGGAGGCGTCCGAGGACAGCGAGGTGACGTACAGCGACTTGCCGTCCGCGCCGATCCCGGCCACGTCGTGCTCGTCGCGCGAGACGGCCACCGACCGCAGCACCCTGCCGCCCGGTTCCCCCAACGGCCCGGGCACCGGGGTGGCGCCGGTTCCGGTGGCCTCGCTCGGCAGCCGCACCAGCCGGTGCTTGCCGTCGAGGAAGTACAGGTAGTCGGGGCGCTGGGCCGAGGCGTGCCAGGCGGCGGAGTCGGCGCGTTCACCGGGGAGGTCGCACAGCCGGTGCCCCCCGGGCCCCCGCAGTTCGACGGACTCCAGCGTCGGCGTCAGGTTCCGCAGCGTGAACAGCAGCTGGGTCGCCATCTCCATGCACTTGGTCTGCCCGACCCGGGCGGCCTTGTCGTTCAGCGGCACCGTCAGCCGGTTCTGGTCGTCCGGCGTCAGTCCCGACACGCCCTTGCGCAGGGCCGTACCGGTCGGGAAGCTCGAGCGGACCACGGGCCCGAGCCACCGGGTGGGCCCGCGCAGCAGCGACTGCACCACCTGGGTCATCGGGTCCACCTTGCCCCGCACGAACACCGGGTCGGCGACCGCCACCGGCTGCCCGGTGGCCGCGACCGTCGTACCGGAGGCGAAGTAGTACTTGTTGACGGCCGTGTAGTTGCGCTGGAAGTCGGTCTTGCCCATGACGACGCCCTGCGGCAGCGAGTCGATGCGCCACTGGCCGCTCTTGGCGTCCTTGGTGAGGTGCACCTTCCGGCGGTAGTCGCCGTCGTCCGGCTTGTACGCCTGCTGGTCGTCGACGGTGGCGACCTTGCTGCCCGTCAGGACGAAGGTGAGGCTGTCGCTCGCGCCGCGGCCGACCGGCTGGTTGTCGGTCGCGATGCTCGGCCCGTTGGCGAGCACGGTGGCCGACCGCTCCGGCCGCCAGGCACGCGCGGCGTCGGCGGTCAGGTACTTGCGTGCCGTGTCGTAATCCGGATCGTCGCTGGTCAGGGCCTCCAGGAAGCCCTGCATGATCTCCGACGCCTGGGCGTCCTCGGCAGGCGGCATAGCGAACACGCGCACCCCCGTGTCCTGCCTCGGCGTGGACTCGACGTCCCGCAGGTCGCCGCTGTCGGGCATCGAGGCGCACCCGGCCAGCAGAACGACCCCCAAGGCCGTGCAGGCCACCGCGCGTGCCGGCCGGTGCCGGACGCCCCCCTCGCGGTCAACGCCCACGAAATGCCTCCCCTGGCTCGGTCGAGTCCTCGGTTCCGGTCCCGGAACGGCCGGCGTGCGTGTCGGGCGCCGGAGCCGGTCCGTCGTCGGCGCGCCGCTGCGCGCCACTCGGCCGCGGCACCACACGCGCGCCGTTTCCGTTGCCGGGCAGCGCCGTCGGGTCGACGGCGGGGCTGACGGAGGCCAGACGCGGGGCGCGTGCGGGCAGCGGCGAGAGCTGGCCGCCGCCCGGCTGCACCGGGACGGTCGCCCGCTTCTCCTCGCTCCCGCGGGGCAGACCGGCGTCGTCGAGCCCGCGGTTGCGCCGCGAGTCCCTGGGTTCCAGCGGTATCGGCGAGCCGCGCAGCGGTTCGTCCGCCGTCCTCGGCAGCGTCAGCCGGAACTGCGAGCCGCCGCCCGGCTCCCCCCACGCCTGCAGCCAGCCGCCGTGCAGCCGGGCGTCCTCCAGGGCGATCGACAGGCCCAGGCCCGTGCCGCCGGTGGTACGCGCGCGTGCCGGGTCGGCCCGCCAGAAGCGGCTGAAGACACGGGTCGCCTCGCCGGGCTTCAGCCCGACGCCGTAGTCGCGCACCGCGACGGCGACCGCGCCGCCGGCGGCGGCGAGCTTGACGACGACATCCCTGCCCTCGCCGTGCTCGACGGCGTTGACGACGAGGTTGCGCAGGACGCGCTCCACGCGCCGGGCGTCGGCCTCGGCGACGACGGGCTGCTGGTCGCCGACGACCCGTATGTGGGTGCCCTTGCGCTCGGCGAGCGGCTCGGCCCCGCCGACCACCCGCCGCACGACCTCCCTGAGGTCTATCGGCTCGGCCTCCAGCGCCGCGGCGCCGGCGTCGAAGCGGCTGATCTCCAGCAGGTCGGCGAGCAGCGACTCGAACCGGTCGAGCTGGTCGGCGAGCAGCTCGGCCGACCGGGCGGTGACCGGGTCGAAGTCCTCGCGCGCCTCGTGGATGACGTCGGCCGCCATCCGCACGGTGGTCAGCGGGGTGCGCAGCTCGTGCGAGACGTCGGAGACGAACCGCCGCTGCATGCGGGACAGGTCCTCCAGCTGCTGAATCTTCAGCTGGAGGTTCTGCGCCATCTTGTTGAACGCCTCGCCCAGACGGGCGATGTCGTCCTCGCCGGTGACCTTCATCCGCTCCTGGAGGGTCCCCGCGGACAGCCGCTCCGCGATCCCGGCCGCCATCCGCACCGGGGTGACGACCTGCCGTACCACCAGCCAGGCGATGGCGCCCAGGAGGACGACGACGAAGAGACCGGCGGTCGCCAGCGTGCCCTTGACCAGGCTGAGGGACTTCTCCTCCTGGGTGAGCGGGAAGAGGTAGTACAGCTCGTAGGGGTGACCGTTGGGGTCGTTGACCTGCTTGCCGATGACCAGCGCCGGCTGGGAGTCGCCGGAGGGCGAGTAGACGATCCGCGTGTAGCTCTGGGCGGCCGTCGTGCTGCTGTTGATCCGGTCCCGCAGGTCGGCGGGCACACTGGCGGAGGGGTCGACGTTCCCCGAGCCGCGGGGGCTGCGCCCGCCGCCGCTGTCGTTGCCGACCGGCAGGGTCACGACGTCGAACGCGCCGGCACCGCCGCTGGAGAGCGAGTCGACGAGGTCGCTCATCCACGGGATGACGCTCTGCGAGGGCTGCCCGTCGGTGGAGGAGGTGCCGTCGCCGGCGCCGGACGCCGTGCCGGTCCCGGCGGCCGCCTCGTCCGCCTTCTGCTTGGCCACCGCGAATCCGCCGGTGGCCTGGCTCTGCGAGGCCCTGACCTTCGCGTCGAGCAGGCCGTTGCGCACCTGCCCGATGACGACGAAGCCGAGCAGCAGGACGACACCCAGCGACATCAGCAGGGTCGTAGCGACGACCCTGAGCTGGATGTTGCGGCGCCACAGCCGCATGACGGGCAGCAGCGGGCGGCGTACCCAACGGATGAACAGCCGGACCACCGGGCTGCCCTTGACCCCACCCTGCAGCAGGCCGCCCTCGAAGAGGCGGCCCCAACGCGAACCCACCGTCCCACGGCCGACAGGCCGCCCCGGACGGGCCCCGGACCGGCCGGGAGCCGAAGCGGCACTGTCCTCGGACATGTCAGCTCGGTCCCGCCTTGTACCCGACACCGCGGACGGTCACCACGATCTCCGGCCGCTCCGGGTCCTTCTCGACCTTGGAACGCAGCCGCTGGACGTGCACGTTGACCAGACGGGTGTCGGCGGCGTGCCGGTAGCCCCACACCTGCTCCAGGAGCACCTCGCGGGTGAACACCTGCCACGGCTTGCGGGCCAGCGCCACCAGCAGGTCGAACTCCAGCGGGGTGAGCGCGATCGACTGCCCGTCCCGCTTCACGGAGTGCCCGGCCACGTCGATCACCAGGTCACCGATGGTGAGCTGCTCCGGCGCCGGCTCCTCCGACCTCCTGAGCCGCGCCCGGATGCGGGCCACCAGCTCCTTCGGCTTGAACGGCTTCACGATGTAGTCGTCGGCCCCGGACTCCAGGCCCACGACGACGTCGACGGTGTCGCTCTTGGCCGTGAGCATCACGATCGGTACGCCGGACTCCGCCCTGATCAGGCGGCACACCTCGATGCCGTCCCGGCCGGGCAGCATCAGGTCGAGCAGCACCAGGTCGGGCTTGGCCTCACGGAAAGCGGCCAGCGCCTTGTCGCCGTCGGCCACGAAAGACGGCTCAAAACCTTCACCACGCAACACGATGCCGAGCATCTCGGCCAGTGCGGTGTCGTCGTCGACGACAAGGACTCGTCCCTTCATAAACGACATCATCCCATTCTCGTAACGACGACAGAGGCGCAGGTGAGACAGCTCACTGGCCTGTGACGATAGTCGTACGGAGCCATCACTGTCTGCCCCCGCAACGGGGACGGCACGGCCCCTCACCCTGCGCATCGCCGCGAGGATGAGGGGCCGCCACCGTAACCGGGTCACCTTGCCGGGCTCCGTTCAGCCGGTCGCCGTCCGGCGCAGCCCGTCGCACAGCTCGGCGAGCGCCTCGGCCGTCACCGGTGACACCGCGCCCCGCTCCGTGACGATCGCCGTCACCAGCTCCGGCGGCGTCACGTCGAACGCCGGGTTGTGCGCCTGCGTGCCCAGCGGCGCCACCGGGATCCCGGCCCCCGCGCCCGTGACCGGGACCTGCGGGGCCATCAGCTCCGTCACCTCGAAGCCGGGCCGCTGCTCGACCTCGATCGACGCCCCGTCCGGCGTCCCGGGGTCCACCGTGGTCAGCGGCGCCACCACGATGAACGGCACATGGTGGTAGCGGGCGAGCACCGCGAGCGGGTAGCTCCCCACCTTGTTCGCCACCGAGCCGTCGGCCGCGATCCGGTCCGCCCCGACCAGCACCGCGTCCACCTCGCCCGCCGCGAACAGCGAACCGGCCGCGTTGTCGGTGAGCAGGGTGTACGCCATCCCGTGGCGGGCCGCCTCGTACGCCGTCAGCCGGGAGCCCTGCAGCAGCGGGCGCGTCTCGTCGACCCACAGCCGCCGCAGCCGGCCCTCCCGGTGCGCGGCGAGGGCCACCGCGAACGCCGTCCCCTCCCCGCCCGACACCAGCGATCCGGTGTTGCAGTGGGTCAGGACGCGATGGCCGCCGCCCGGCAGCAGTTCGTCCAGCAGGGCGAGACCGTGCGCGGCCATCCGCGCGCTCGCCTCGGCGTCCTCCCGGTGCAGGGCGCGCGCCGCGGCCAGCGCCGCCGTCGCCGCCGCGGTCGGGTCACCGGTCTCGGCGAGCGCAGCCCGGTACGCGGACTCGGCCCTGCGCACGCCGACGGACAGGTTCACCGCGGTGGGCCGGGCGCCTTCGAGCGCCCGCGCCGCCTCCTCCACGTCGAAGCCCCGCGCGGCGGCGAGCGCGACACCGTACGCGCCCGCGATGCCGAGCACCGGCGCCCCGCGCACGGCCAGCGAACGGATCGCCTCCACCAGGGCCGACGCGTCCGTGCACACCAACTCGACCTCTTCGGATGGCAGTCTCGTCTGGTCGAGAAGGACCAGTACGGGGCCTTCGGGTGGTTCCTCCCAACGGAGCACAGGTATCTCGGTCGGCCGCTTGTCCTCGCCGGATTGCGCGTACTGATCAGCCATGCGGTCAGTCTGCCCCGGATCCGGCGGACAATTGAAGGAGTGCGGGCCCCGCCGGGGCCGGTCACGCCGCGAGCACCCCATGGCACGATGTCTGCCAACCTGCCACCGCGACCGCGGACGGGCATCCTGAAGGAGCTTCGATGACAGACTCTCCGGGCTGGGCCTCGCCCGGATCCGCCCCTTCGCCCGACGGGCGGGAACCCGGCGCGTCCGGCCCCGACGGGTCCACCGACCGCCCCGGCCCCGCCGAACCGGCCGCGCAGCCCGGCGCCCACCCCCAGGCTCCGGGCCCCAAGTGGTCCAGCGAGCAGCCGCCGGCCGGACAGTGGTCCGCTCCCACGGGTCCCCCGAGCCCCGGCCAGGCTCCCCCGCCACCACCGCCCGGCCCGGGCTGGGGCGGCGCGCAGCCCGGCGGTCCCGGGGGCTACGGCGGCGCCCACGGCGGTCCTCCCGGAGGCCACGGCGGCTACGGCGCCCCCGGCGGTCCCGGAGCCTGGGGCGGCTGGAACGGCGGCTGGGGCGGTCCCCCGCCCGCGGCCAAGCCCGGCGTCATCCCGCTGCGTCCGCTCGGCGTCGGCGAGATACTCGACGGCGCCGTCTCCACCATGCGCACCCACTGGCGCACGGTCCTCGGCATCTCCCTGACGGTCGCGGTCCTCACCCGGCTCGGCGTGCTCCTCCTGCAGGGCTTCGTCCTGAAGAACAGCGAGACCACCGCCACCCTCAACAACCCCGACGCCTCCACCGACGAGATACTGCGCGTCCTCGGCTCGCTCGCGGTCGGTTCCGGCGCTGTGCTGGTCATCTCCGTCGTCGCCAGCATCATCGCGACCGCCCTGCTCACGACGGTCACCAGCCGCGCCGTCCTCGGCAAGCCGGTCAGCGCGGGCGAGGCCTGGCGGGACGCCCGCCAGCAGGTGCCGAAGCTGTTCGGACTGCTCTTCCTGCTGGGGCTCATCTCCGTCGGCGTGATGCTCGCCGGCGCACTGCCGGGCATCGTCTCCGCGATCGCCGGCGGCGGCCGGGCAGCGACCATCGCGCTCTTCGTCCTCGGCCTGCTCGCCGCCGTCGTCGTCCTGGTGTGGCTGACGGTCCGCTTCTCCCTGTCCTCGCCCGCGCTGATGCTGGAACGACAGGGCATCGTGAAGTCGATCAGCCGCTCCGCCAAGCTGGTGCGCGGCTCCTGGTGGCGCGTCCTCGGCATCCAGCTGCTCGCCGCGATCATCGCCAACATCGTCGCGTCGCTCGTGGTGATCCCCTTCACCCTCATCGCGGGCGCGGTCGGCGGCGGGGGCATGGTGGGCCTCTTCTCCACCACCACCAGCCAGACGCCCTCCTGGACCTTCCTGATCCTCACCGCCATCGGCGCCGTGATCGGGTCCATGCTCACGCTCCCGATCAACGCGGGCGTCACCGTGCTCCTCTACATCGACCAGCGCATCCGCCGTGAGGCACTCGACCTCGAACTGGCCCGCGCCGCCGGTGTCCAGGGCCCCACGGCAAGCACCCCCGGCCCCGTACCGGGGAGCTGATGCGGTGAGTCCGACGGGGGGAGTTCTCGGGGCCGGTGCGGCCCTGCGCGGTCTGAGGGGCACGCTCCACACCGCCGCGCTCGCGTCCGGCGGTCCGGGCGGCGGGCCGCCGGTGACCACTCCGCGCGATCCGGCGCGGGAGGCGGCACGCCGCGAACTGGCCAAGCGGATGTACCACGAGAACGACCCCGGTCTGCTCCAGCGCGCCCTGAACGCCCTGTGGGACTGGATCGCCAAGCTGCTCGACCGGGCCGCCTCGGCGACCCCGGGCGGCACCCTCGGACTGCTCGTCGTGGTCCTGTTCGTCGTCGCCGTCCTGGCCGCCCTCTGGTGGCGCCTTGGCACCCCGCGCCGCGAACCGGTCTCATCGGCCACCCTGTTCGACGACCGCCCCCGCAGCGCCGCCGAACACCGCGCCGCCGCCGAGGCGCACGCCGCCCAGGGCCACTGGAACCAGGCCGTCCAGGAACGCATGCGCGCCATCGTCCGCTCCCTGGAGGAGCGGGCCCTGCTCGACGTACGGCCCGGCCGCACCGCCGACGAGGCGGCGGCCGAGGCCGGCCGCGCCCTTCCCGCGCACACGGACCGGCTGCGCGCCGCCGCTCAGGAGTTCGACGACGTCACATACGGCGGACGCCGGGCGGCCGCACCCTCGTACCAGCGCGTCACCGAACTCGACCGCGACCTGGAACGCACCCGGCCGGCCCTCGCCCACGGCGCCACCGGCACGCCCCCCACCGGCCAGGGGGCCGCCGAATGACCACAGAGGTCACGCCACCCGCCACCGCCACGACACCGGCCACCTCCACAGCGCCCGGCGCCCGCCTGGTGTGGACCCGCACCCGGGGCATCGTCCTCGCCGTGGTGCTGATCCTGGTCACGGCCGTCGCCATGGCCGCCGTCCGCTCCCAGGCCCGGCACGGCGCCCTCGACCCCCGCTCCGCCGACCCCTACGGCAGCCGCGCCGTCGCCGCCCTCCTCGCCGACCGGGAGGTCTCCACGCGCGTGGTCACCTCCCTCGGCGCGGCACGCGCCGCCGCCGGCCCCGACACCACGCTCCTCGTGGCCTCCCCCGACCTCCTCACCCACCGCCAGCAGACCGGACTGCACGCCGCGACGGCCCACTCCGGCGGCCGCACCGTCCTCGTCGCCGCCGGCAGCTCGTCCGTCGAACGGCTCGCCCCGGGGGTCAGCGCGGACCCCGCCACCAGCTCCGGCACGACACTCGAACCCGGCTGCGCCCTGCCCGAGGCCCGGCGCGCGGGCAGCGCGGACACCGGCGGCATCCGCTACACCACCACCCATGTCGACGCCGACTCCTGCTACCCCAGCCGGCGGCTCGCCACCCTGCTCCGCGTCCCCGCGACCTCCGGCGGCGACACCGTCGTGCTCGGCGCACCCGACATCCTCTACAACAAGCGTCTCGACCAGCAGGGCAACGCCTCGCTCGCCCTGCAGCTCCTCGGCTCCCGCCACCATCTGGTCTGGTACCTCCCCTCGCTCTCCGACACCCTCGCCACCGACGACGGCGAACGGAAGAACTTCCTCGACCTGCTGCCCTCCGGCTGGCTCCGGGCCACCCTGCAGCTGTTCGTCGCCGCGGCACTCGCGGCCTTCTGGCGGGCACGCCGGTTCGGCCCCCTGGTGCCCGAAAGACTCCCCGTCGCGATCCGCGCCTCCGAGACCGTCGAAGGCCGCGCCCGCCTCTACCGCAAGGCCGACGCCCGAGACCGCGCGGCCGCCGCTCTCCGCTCCACCACCCGCACGCGCCTCGCCCCCCTCGTCGGCGTCCCCGTCGCCCAGGCGCACGCGCCCGAAGCCCTGCTTCCCGCCCTGTCCGCCCACCTCCACGGCGACGGACAGGCCCTGCACTCCCTGCTCTTCGGACCGCCGCCCGGCGACGACGCGGCCCTCGTCGCGCTCACCGACCAACTCGACGCCCTCGAAAGAGAGGTACGCCGTCCATGATGGACCCGACCACTGACAACGCCGGGAACACCGGGGACGCGAGCCGCGCCCGAGCCTCCCTGGAGGCCCTGCGCGCCGAGATCGCCAAAGCCGTGGTCGGCCAGGACCCCGCCGTGACCGGTCTCGTCGTCGCCCTCCTGTGCCGCGGACACGTGCTCCTCGAAGGGGTCCCCGGCGTCGCCAAGACCCTGCTCGTCCGCTCGCTCGCCGCCGCCCTCGAACTCGACACCAAACGCGTCCAGTTCACCCCCGACCTGATGCCGAGCGACGTCACCGGCTCACTCGTCTACGACACCCGCAGCGCCGAGTTCTCCTTCCAGCCCGGCCCGGTCTTCACCAACCTGCTCCTGGCGGACGAGATCAACCGGACGCCGCCCAAGACCCAGTCCTCCCTCCTCGAGGCGATGGAGGAACGGCAGGTGACGGTCGACGGAAAGCCCCGCCCGCTGCCCGAGCCGTTCCTCGTCGCCGCGACCCAGAACCCGGTCGAGTACGAGGGCACCTACCCGCTGCCCGAAGCCCAACTGGACCGCTTCCTGCTGAAACTGACGATCCCTCTGCCGTCCCGCCAGGACGAGGTCGACGTCCTCACCCGCCACGCCTCCGGCTTCGACCCGCGCGACCTGCACGCCGCCGGCGTACGCCCCGTCGCGGGGCCCGCGGAACTGGAGGCGGCCCGCGTCGCGGTCGCCAAGACCCACGTCCACCCCGAGATCACCGCCTACGTCGTCGACATCTGCCGCGCCACCCGCGAGTCGCCCTCCCTCACCCTGGGCGTCTCCCCGCGCGGCGCCACGGCCCTCCTCGCGACCTCGCGCGCCTGGGCCTGGCTGACCGGGCGCGACTACGTCACCCCGGACGACGTGAAGGCACTCGCCCTGCCCACGCTCCGGCACCGCGTCCAGCTGCGCCCCGAGGCGGAGATGGAAGGCGTGACCGCCGACTCCGTCATCAACGCCATCCTGGCGCACGTCCCGGTCCCCCGCTGATGCCGCTCACCGGACGCGCCGCCCTGGTCGCGGCCATCGGCTCCCTGCCCGTCGGGATCCTGGATCCCGGCTGGGCGGGCATCCTCGCGGTCAACGGCCCGCTGGCCCTGGCCTGCGCCTGCGACTTCGCCCTCGCGGCACCCGTACGGCGCCTCGTCCTGTCCCGCTCCGGCGACACCTCCACACGCCTCGGCGAGACCGCCGACGTCACGCTGACCCTCACCAACCCCTCCAGGCGCCTGCTCCGGGCCCGGCTGCGCGACGCGTGGCCGCCGAGCAGCTGGCGGCCCGGCACGGAGACCGACGGCTCCCGGCACAGCGTCACCGTCCCGGCCGGCGAACGCCGACGCGTGACGACCCGGCTGCGCCCCACCCGCCGCGGTGACCGCCGGGCCGACCGCGTCACGATCCGCTCCTACGGCCCCCTCGGCCTCTTCTCCCGCCAGGGTGCCCACGAGGTGCCCTGGACGGTACGGGTGCTGCCCCCGTTCACCAGCCGCAAGCACCTGCCGTCCCGACTGGCCCGGCTGCGCGAACTGGACGGCCGCACGAGCGTCCTGACCCGCGGCGAGGGCACCGAGTTCGACAGTCTGCGCGAGTACGTCCCCGGCGACGACACCCGTTCCATCGACTGGCGTGCCACCGCCCGCCAGTCCACGGTGGCCGTCCGCACCTGGCGACCCGAACGCGACCGGCACATCCTGCTGGTCCTCGACACCGGCCGTACGTCGGCCGGCCGGGTGGGCGACGTCCCGCGCCTCGACGCCTCGCTGGACGCCGCACTGCTCCTCGCGGCGCTCGCCTCCCGTGCCGGCGACCGGGTGGACCTGCTGGCCTACGACCGCCGGGTCCGTGCTCTGGTGCAGGGCCGCTCCGCCGGCGACGTTCTGCCGTCCCTGGTGAACGCGATGGCGACGCTGGAGCCCGAGCTGGTCGAGACCGACGCCCATGGCCTCACCGCGACGGCCCTGCGCACCGCTCCGCGGAGCTCCCTGATCGTGCTGCTCACCACGCTGGACGCGGCGCCCGTGGAACAGGGCCTGCTGCCGGTGCTCCCCCAACTCACCAGGCGCCACACGGTAGTCGTCGCCTCCGTGGCCGACCCGAACGTCGCGCGGATGGCACGGGCACGGGGCAGTGTGGATGCCGTGTACGAGGCGGCCGCGGCGGCACAGGCGGGGAGTGAACGTCAGCGCACGGCGGAGCAGCTCCGTCGCCATGGGGTGACCGTGGTGGACGCGACGCCGGACGATCTAGCTCCCGCACTGGCGGACGCGTATCTCGCCCTGAAGGCAGCAGGTCGGCTGTGATCCTTCTTCGCCGTCCCCTTCGGGGGACGCCGGGAAAAGGACCCTGAACGCAGAAAACCCCCGCATCTTTCGATGGGGGGGTTTTCTCAAGAATTGTTCGGCGGTGTCCTACTCTCCCACAGGGTCCCCCCTGCAGTACCATCGGCGCTGTGAGGCTTAGCTTCCGGGTTCGGAATGTAACCGGGCGTTTCCCTCACGCTATGACCACCGAAACACTATGAAACTGACAACCGAAAAGGCTGTTCGTGGTTTCAGAACCAACACAGTGGACGCGAGCAACTGAGGACAAGCCCTCGGCCTATTAGTACCGGTCACCTCCACCCATTACTGGGCTTCCAGATCCGGCCTATCAACCCAGTCGTCTACTGGGAGCCTTACCCTCTCAAGGAGGTGGGAATACTCATCTCGAAGCAGGCTTCCCGCTTAGATGCTTTCAGCGGTTATCCCTCCCGAACGTAGCCAACCAGCCATGCCCTTGGCAGAACAACTGGCACACCAGAGGTTCGTCCGTCCCGGTCCTCTCGTACTAGGGACAGCCCTTCTCAATATTCCTACGCGCACAGCGGATAGGGACCGAACTGTCTCACGACGTTCTAAACCCAGCTCGCGTACCGCTTTAATGGGCGAACAGCCCAACCCTTGGGACCGACTCCAGCCCCAGGATGCGACGAGCCGACATCGAGGTGCCAAACCATCCCGTCGATATGGACTCTTGGGGAAGATCAGCCTGTTATCCCCGGGGTACCTTTTATCCGTTGAGCGACGGCGCTTCCACAAGCCACCGCCGGATCACTAGTCCCGACTTTCGTCCCTGCTCGACCCGTCGGTCTCACAGTCAAGCTCCCTTGTGCACTTACACTCAACACCTGATTGCCAACCAGGCTGAGGGAACCTTTGGGCGCCTCCGTTACTCTTTAGGAGGCAACCGCCCCAGTTAAACTACCCATCAGACACTGTCCCTGATCCGGATCACGGACCCAGGTTAGACATCCAGCACGACCAGACTGGTATTTCAACGACGACTCCACCCATACTGGCGTATGAGCTTCAAAGTCTCCCAGCTATCCTACACAAGCCGAACCGAACACCAATATCAAACTGTAGTAAAGGTCCCGGGGTCTTTCCGTCCTGCTGCGCGAAACGAGCATCTTTACTCGTAGTGCAATTTCACCGGGCCTATGGTTGAGACAGTCGAGAAGTCGTTACGCCATTCGTGCAGGTCGGAACTTACCCGACAAGGAATTTCGCTACCTTAGGATGGTTATAGTTACCACCGCCGTTTACTGGCGCTTAAGTTCTCAGCTTCGCCTGGACGAATCCAAGCTAACCGGTCCCCTTAACGTTCCAGCACCGGGCAGGCGTCAGTCCGTATACATCGCCTTACGGCTTCGCACGGACCTGTGTTTTTAGTAAACAGTCGCTTCTCGCTGGTCTCTGCGGCCACCCCCAGCTCACGGAGTAAATCCGATCACCGAGTGTGGCCCCCCTTCTCCCGAAGTTACGGGGGCATTTTGCCGAGTTCCTTAACCATAGTTCACCCGAACGCCTCGGTATTCTCTACCTGACCACCTGAGTCGGTTTAGGGTACGGGCCGCCATGAAACTCGCTAGAGGCTTTTCTCGACAGCATAGGATCATCCACTTCACCACAATCGGCTCGGCATCAGGTCTCAGACTATGTGCAAGGCGGATTTGCCTACCTCGCGTCCTACACCCTTACCCCGGGACAACCACCGCCCGGGATGGACTACCTTCCTGCGTCACCCCATCACTCACCTACTAACCGCTTGGTTCGGCGGCTCCACCACTCCCCTCAACTCCGAAGAGATCAGGGCGGCTTCACGGCCTTAGCATCACGATGCTCGATGTTTGACGCTTCACAGCGGGTACCGGAATATCAACCGGTTATCCATCGACTACGCCTGTCGGCCTCGCCTTAGGTCCCGACTTACCCTGGGCAGATCAGCTTGACCCAGGAACCCTTAGTCAATCGGCGCAAACGTTTCTCACGTTTGTATCGCTACTCATGCCTGCATTCTCACTCGTCAACCGTCCACAACTACCTTCCGGTGCTGCTTCACCCGGCAGACGACGCTCCCCTACCCATCCATACACCCGTTGGGGCTGTTGCATGAATGACACGACTTCGGCGGTACGCTTGAGCCCCGCTACATTGTCGGCGCGGAATCACTAGACCAGTGAGCTATTACGCACTCTTTCAAGGGTGGCTGCTTCTAAGCCAACCTCCTGGTTGTCTGTGCGACTCCACATCCTTTCCCACTTAGCGTACGCTTAGGGGCCTTAGTCGATGCTCTGGGCTGTTTCCCTCTCGACCATGGAGCTTATCCCCCACAGTCTCACTGCCGTGCTCTCACTTACCGGCATTCGGAGTTTGGCTAAGGTCAGTAACCCGGTAGGGCCCATCGCCTATCCAGTGCTCTACCTCCGGCAAGAAACACACGACGCTGCACCTAAATGCATTTCGGGGAGAACCAGCTATCACGGAGTTTGATTGGCCTTTCACCCCTAACCACAGGTCATCCCCCAGGTTTTCAACCCTGGTGGGTTCGGTCCTCCACGAAGTCTTACCTCCGCTTCAACCTGCCCATGGCTAGATCACTCCGCTTCGGGTCTTGAGCGTGCTACTGAAACGCCCTGTTCGGACTCGCTTTCGCTACGGCTTCCCCACACGGGTTAACCTCGCAACACACCGCAAACTCGCAGGCTCATTCTTCAAAAGGCACGCAGTCACGAGATACAGCAAGCTGTATCCGACGCTCCCACGGCTTGTAGGCACACGGTTTCAGGTACTATTTCACTCCGCTCCCGCGGTACTTTTCACCATTCCCTCACGGTACTATCCGCTATCGGTCACCAGGGAATATTTAGGCTTAGCGGGTGGTCCCGCCAGATTCACACGGGATTTCTCGGGCCCCGTGCTACTTGGGTGTCTCTCAAACGAGCCGCTGACGTTTCGACTACGGGGGTCTTACCCTCTACGCCGGACCTTTCGCATGTCCTTCGTCTACATCAACGGTTTCTGACTCGTCTCACAGCCGGCAGACTGTGAAAGAGAGATCCCACAACCCCGCATGCGCAACCCCTGCCGGGTCTCACACGCATACGGTTTGGCCTCATCCGGTTTCGCTCGCCACTACTCCCGGAATCACGGTTGTTTTCTCTTCCTGAGGGTACTGAGATGTTTCACTTCCCCTCGTTCCCTCCACACTGCCTATGTGTTCAGCAGCGGGTGACAGCCCATGACGACTGCCGGGTTTCCCCATTCGGAAACCCCCGGATCAAAGTCTGGTTGACGACTCCCCGGGGACTATCGTGGCCTCCCACGTCCTTCATCGGTTCCTGGTGCCAAGGCATCCACCGTGCGCCCTTAAAAACTTGGCCACAGATGCTCGCGTCCACTGTGCAGTTCTCAAACAACGACCAGCCACCCATCACCCCGAACCATTCGATCCGAGTGCACTGGGGCCGGCGACTGAGGAAGTTCATTCCCTCAGACACCCAACAGCGTGCCCGGCCGGATCCCGTCCGGAGATCATGCGTTCCACGCTCTTGCGAGCAGTACTAGCAGCCTCCGACCCGAGGTCCTGGCCGAATAATCAACGTTCCACCCATGAGCAACCAGCATCAGACGTTCGCTGATGTTCTGGCCTCTGAACCAGCCGAAGCCGGTTAAGAAGTGCTCCTTAGAAAGGAGGTGATCCAGCCGCACCTTCCGGTACGGCTACCTTGTTACGACTTCGTCCCAATCGCTAGTCCCACCTTCGACAGCTCCCTCCCACAAGGGGTTGGGCCACCGGCTTCGGGTGTTACCAACTTTCGTGACGTGACGGGCGGTGTGTACAAGGCCCGGGAACGTATTCACCGCAGCAATGCTGATCTGCGATTACTAGCGACTCCGACTTCATGGGGTCGAGTTGCAGACCCCAATCCGAACTGAGACCGGCTTTTTGAGATTCGCTCCACCTCACGGTATCGCAGCTCATTGTACCGGCCATTGTAGCACGTGTGCAGCCCAAGACATAAGGGGCATGATGACTTGACGTCGTCCCCACCTTCCTCCGAGTTGACCCCGGCGGTCTCCTGTGAGTCCCCATCACCCCGAAGGGCATGCTGGCAACACAGAACAAGGGTTGCGCTCGTTGCGGGACTTAACCCAACATCTCACGACACGAGCTGACGACAGCCATGCACCACCTGTACACCGACCACAAGGGGGCGCCTGTCTCCAGACGTTTCCGGTGTATGTCAAGCCTTGGTAAGGTTCTTCGCGTTGCGTCGAATTAAGCCACATGCTCCGCCGCTTGTGCGGGCCCCCGTCAATTCCTTTGAGTTTTAGCCTTGCGGCCGTACTCCCCAGGCGGGGAACTTAATGCGTTAGCTGCGGCACCGACGACGTGGAATGTCGCCAACACCTAGTTCCCACCGTTTACGGCGTGGACTACCAGGGTATCTAATCCTGTTCGCTCCCCACGCTTTCGCTCCTCAGCGTCAGTAATGGCCCAGAGATCCGCCTTCGCCACCGGTGTTCCTCCTGATATCTGCGCATTTCACCGCTACACCAGGAATTCCGATCTCCCCTACCACACTCTAGCTAGCCCGTATCGACTGCAGACCCGAGGTTAAGCCTCGGGCTTTCACAATCGACGTGACAAGCCGCCTACGAGCTCTTTACGCCCAATAATTCCGGACAACGCTTGCGCCCTACGTATTACCGCGGCTGCTGGCACGTAGTTAGCCGGCGCTTCTTCTGCAGGTACCGTCACTTTCGCTTCTTCCCTGCTGAAAGAGGTTTACAACCCGAAGGCCGTCATCCCTCACGCGGCGTCGCTGCATCAGGCTTTCGCCCATTGTGCAATATTCCCCACTGCTGCCTCCCGTAGGAGTCTGGGCCGTGTCTCAGTCCCAGTGTGGCCGGTCGCCCTCTCAGGCCGGCTACCCGTCGTCGCCTTGGTGAGCCATTACCTCACCAACAAGCTGATAGGCCGCGGGCTCATCCTTCACCGCCGGAGCTTTACAGCCTCCACCATGCGGTGGAAGCTCATATCCGGTATTAGACCCCGTTTCCAGGGCTTGTCCCAGAGTGAAGGGCAGATTGCCCACGTGTTACTCACCCGTTCGCCACTAATCCCCACCGAAGTGGTTCATCGTTCGACTTGCATGTGTTAAGCACGCCGCCAGCGTTCGTCCTGAGCCAGGATCAAACTCTCCGTGAATGTTTACCGGTAATCCGGTTGAACACCACGAGAGCGGTGCGAGAGGAGGAATAGTCCCCTCGCACACAGCGTCCTCGCTGTGTTTTTCAAAGGAACCTCGTCCCAGCCGTGATGGCCGGAGACGGGGTATCAACATATCTGGCGTTGATTTTTGGCACGCTGTTGAGTTCTCAAGGAACGGTCGCTTCCTTTGTACTCACCCTCTCGGGCTTTCCTCCGGGCGCTTCCCTTCGGTCTTGCGTTTCCGACTCTATCAGATCTTTTCTCGATCCGATTTCCTCGGTGCTTTCCAGGTCTTCGCTTTCGCGTTTCCCTTTCCGGCGGTTCCGACTTTATCAGAAGTTTTTGGCCGGTCTGACCGGCCGCTCATTTCTGAGTAGTTATCGGGGGTGCTCCACGGAAGCGCCTTCGCGACTTCTTTGGGAGCAGATAGATTCTAACAATCGGCCCTGAACTTGTCCAGTTCTAGGCAACTCAATGAATCTACCTCCCCACTCCGCCTGTGTCAACAGGTTTTGCGGGGCGAAGAGGAGACTAGCAGCTCACGAGGGCCGGACGCACATCAGGCGGCCATGGGCACGGCGGAGCTGCGTCCAGCCGCCTCCAGATCACCCGTCTGGCCGCTGCGCGCCGCCCTGCCCCCGAGGACGTAGACGTACGTCAGGAACGCCGCCTCAGCGACCACGCCGATGCCGATGCGGGCCCAGGTGGGCAGCCCGGAGGGGGTGACGAAGCCTTCGATGGCCCCGGATACGAACAGGACCAGGGCGAGGCCGATGGCCATGCCGACGGCGGCCCTGCCCTCCTCGGCGAGCGCGGCGCGCCGGGTGCGGGGACCGGGATCGACGAGGGTCCAGCCGAGACGGAGGCCGGTGCCGGCGGCGACGAAGACGGCCGTCAGTTCGAGCAGACCGTGCGGAAGGATCAGGCCCAGGAAGGTGTCGAGCCGGCCTGCGGAGGACATCAGGCCGATGCCGACACCCAGGTTGAGCATGTTCTCGAAGAGGATCCAGAGCACCGGAAGGCCCAGGAAGACGCCCAGGACCAGGCACATCGCCGCGGCCTGTGCGTTGTTCGTCCACACCTGTGCGGCGAACGACGCCGCCGGGTGGCTCGAGTAGTAGGTCTCGTACTCCCCGCCGGGACGGGTCAGCTCACGCAGCTGGCCGGGCGCCGCGATGGTCGACTGCACCTCCGGGTGCGTGCCTATCCACCAGCCGAGGAGGATCGCGACGACGGTGGAGACGAGCGCGGTGGGCACCCACCAGTACCGCGCGCGGTAGACGGCGGCGGGGAAGCCCTCCAGCAGGAAGCGGGTGGCGTCCCGCCACGACGCGCGTCGGGTGCCGGTGACGGCACCTCGCGCGCGTGCCACGAGCTGACTGAGCCGACCGGTGAGCTGCGGGTCGGGCGCACTGGACTGGAGGAGGGAGAGGTGGGTGGCCGTGCGCTGGTAGAGGGCGATCAGTTCGTCGGCCTCGGCGCCGTTGAGGCGGCGCTGGCGGCGGAGCAGGGCGTCGAGGCGGTCCCATTCGGCGCGGTGAGTGGCGACGAAGACGTCCAGGTCCATGGGGTCTGCCTGCTCCTCGGCTGGTCTCCACTGCCCGTCGTGGATGCTCGTGATGCTGTCAGCTTGTCCTACTGGGGCGCGATGCGCCCTCAGCTTGGCAGACTTGCGGTCCGAGGGGCAGATCAGGGGAAGGGCGGCGGACGTGAGTGAGCTGGTGACCGGTGAGGCGGTGGCGCTCGAACTGCGGCCCGCGAAGCTGCCGAGCAGGGCGCTCGCGGTGCTGCTCGACCTGGTCGTGGCCGTGGTCGGCTACATCGCGGTGACCGTGGTGCTGGTGGCGGCGACCGCTTCGCTGGACGAGGCGGCGCAGGTCGCGCTGTCGATCGCGACCTTCCTGCTGGTGCTGGTCGGCGCCCCGATCGCGGTGGAGACGCTCAGCCACGGGCGCTCGCTGGGCAAGCTCGCGTTCGGGCTGCGTGTGGTGCGGGACGACGGGGGGCCGATCCGGTTCCGGCACGCGCTGGTGCGCGGTGCCATCGGGGTCGTCGAGATCCTGATGACGTTCGGGGTCGTGGCCTGCATCGCCTCGCTGGTGTCGGCGCGGGGCAGGCGGCTCGGGGACGTGTTCGCGGGCACGCTGGTCGTGCGCGAGCGGATTCCCGTCGGGCCGGCCGGTGTCGTGCCTCCGCCGCCGCCGGAGCTGGCGGGGCGGTTCGGCGAGCTCGACCTGTCGGCCGTACCGGACGGCCTGTGGCTGGCCGTCCGGCAGTACCTGACGCGGATGCGGCAGCTCGATCCCCAGGTGTCCTGGGACATGGCGCAGCGGCTCGCGGCCGATCTCTCGGCTCGTACCGGTGCCCAGCCGCCGCAGGGTGTGCACCCCACCGCGTTCCTCGCGGCCGTGGTCCACGAGCGGCAGGCGCGTGAGGCGCGGCAGGCGTTCGCGGGCCGGCCAGCCGGCGCGGGTGCGTACCCGGTGGGTGCGTATCCGCCAGGTGGGTACGAGGCGGGGGGCGCTCAGCCGCAGGCGCCGGGGTGGCCGCAGGACCCCGCGCACCACGCCCAGCCGGCCCGGCCGAATCAGTTCGCTTCGCCCGCTCCGCCCTCCGTCCCCTTCGCCGAGCCCGCCGAACCGGCGCCGGCTCAGACCCAGGACGGGGCCTCGCGGTGGTCCCGGGCTGCCGGGGCGCGGCCGGTCTCGGGTCAGCGGGACGAGGTGTCGCCGGACCGGCCGGTGAACTCGGGTCCGGGCTCGGGTTCGGCTTCCGGTTCCACCGGCTTCGTGCCTCCGGCGTAGCCAGGCGGTCCGGCTGTCAGCCGAGGTCCGGCCGGTCGAAGGCGGACGGCGGTGACTGGAGGTCCTCCAGCTCGATCCCGGGCGCGGACAGGACCACGTCCCCGGCGAGGTGGACGGTGTGCCGTTCGCCCGTGTCCAGCGCTGTGACCTGGTATTCGTCCACGGTCAGGGGCCCGTTGTCAGTGGCGTGTGTTTCGCTGTCCACCAAGGCCCAGGACTGGTCCACGGTGAGCGGGGCGAGCACCGGATCGGTGAAGGCCACGAGGCGTACGCGGGTCGCGGCCGAGGAGGGGGTGAGGCGCAGGAGACGGGCGGTGGCGACGAGGAACGCGGGGGACGTACCGGTGAAGGCGTGGGCGCGCACATTGCCTTCGGTGGCATGGGTGCCGGTGGGGTCGGTGCGGACCCAGGTGACGCCGTCGAGGGCGGCGCCGCGCACCTGCCAGCCACCCGCGTGGAGTTCCAGGCGAATGGGGCGGCCGAGTTCGTCGAGGGCGAGGTCGACCGAGCCGCGGTGATCGCCCGCGGGAGTGGTCAGCTGTGAGACGTAGCGCCAGCCGGACGGGCCGGGGGCGCACTGGAAGTGCTCTTGTGCCAGGGGGGTGTGGTCGTGCGGATCGTGGAGCGAATAGCGGCCGCGGGGCATGGGGGTCCTGGGTCTTGACGGGCTGGTCCGGCCAGAGACCAAAGGGGCAGGCCCCCGGCACGGGGGTGCGGGGGCCTGCCTCGGCGGATCTGCCGACCTTCGGACTCAGTAGCGGTAGTGGTCCGACTTGTACGGGCCCTCGACCTCGACGCCGATGTACGCGGCCTGCTCGGGGCGCAGCGTGGTGAGCTTCACGCCGAGAGCGTCCAGGTGCAGTCGGGCGACCTTCTCGTCGAGGTGCTTGGGCAGCACGTAGACGTCGGTCGGGTAGGCGTCGGGCTTGGTGAACAGCTCGATCTGGGCCAGGGTCTGGTCCGCGAACGAGTTGGACATCACGAACGAGGGGTGGCCGGTGGCGTTGCCCAGGTTCAGCAGGCGGCCCTCGGACAGCACGATGATGACCTTGCCGTCGGGGAACTTCCAGGTGTGGACCTGCGGCTTGACCTCGTCCTTGACGATGCCGGGGATCTTGGCGAGGCCGGCCATGTCGATCTCGTTGTCGAAGTGGCCGATGTTGCCGACGATCGCCTGGTGCTTCATCTTGGCCATGTCCGTGGCCATGATGATGTCCTTGTTGCCCGTCGTGGTGACGAAGATGTCGGCCTTGTCGATGACCTCGTCGAGGGTCGTGACCTGGTAGCCGTCCATCGCCGCCTGCAGCGCGCAGATCGGGTCGATCTCGGTGATGATCACTCGGGCGCCCTGGCCGCGCAGGGACTCCGCGCAGCCCTTGCCGACGTCGCCGTAGCCGCAGACGACGGCGGTCTTGCCGCCGATCAGGGTGTCGGTGGCGCGGTTGATGCCGTCGATCAGGGAGTGGCGGCAGCCGTACTTGTTGTCGAACTTCGACTTGGTGACGGCGTCGTTCACGTTGATCGCCGGGAACAGCAGGGTGCCGTCGCGGTGCATCTCGTACAGGCGGTGGACGCCGGTGGTGGTCTCCTCGGTGACACCGCGGATCTCGGAGGCCAGCTGGGTCCACTTCTGCGAGCCGTCCGTGATGGTGCGGTGCAGCAGTTCCAGGATGACGCGGTGCTCGTCGGACTCGGCGGTGTCGACGGAGGGGACCTTGCCGTCCTTCTCGTACTCGACGCCCTTGTGGACGAGCAGGGTGGCGTCGCCACCGTCGTCGAGGATCATGTTCGGGCCGCCGGTGGGGCTGTCAGGCCAGGTCAGCGCCTGCTCGGTGCACCACCAGTACTCCTCCAGGGTCTCGCCCTTCCAGGCGAAGACCGGGACGCCCTGCGGGTTGTCGGGCGTGCCGTCCGGGCCGACGGCGATGGCGGCGGCCGCGTGGTCCTGGGTGGAGAAGATGTTGCAGGAGGCCCAGCGGACCTGGGCGCCGAGGGCGACCAGGGTCTCGATGAGGACGGCGGTCTGCACGGTCATGTGCAGGGAGCCGGTGACGCGGGCGCCGGCGAGGGGCTGGGCCTCGGCGTACTCCTTGCGGATCGCCATCAGGCCCGGCATCTCGTGCTCGGCGAGGGTGATCTCCTTGCGGCCGAAGTCGGCCAGGGAGAGGTCGGCGACCTTGAAGTCCTGTCGGTTGTCGACAGTCGTCATTGCGAGCTGCTCCTCGGGATTGGGTCGAGGGTGGGTACGGCTGGTCTGCGCGGCGGCGGACACAGGGGTGCCCGGGAAGAGGACACAGGCATGCCCACGTACGCGCAGCGCAGTCCGTCGGAGGCCCTCTCTCCCTCGGCCGGTCCGCACGCGGACCGCCCGACCGCCATCAGCAGCGACGTCTGGCTCCACCCCAAGCTACACCGGAGAACGGGGCGGCCCCCAGTCCGCCTCCGAACGGTTCGCGTCGTTCCGGGTGAACGGGGGGCGGGGCTCAGTGGCCGGCCGGGTGCGGGGTGGGACCGCCCGGGGTGGCCGCCGGGTCGGGTCCCTTGGCGGCCTCGGCCTCGCTGTAGATGTCCGGTTCCAGGTAGATGACGCGGGCGATGGGGACGGTGGCGCGGATGCGGGCCTCGGCCGCGTCGATGGCCTTCGCGACCTCGGCGGCGGTGTCGTCGTGCTGGACGGCGATCTTGGCGGCGATCAGCAGTTCCTCGGGGCCGAGGTGGAGGGTGCGCATGTGGATGACGCGGGTGACGGTGTCGCCGTCGACGATCGCGGCCTCGATCTTCTTGACGTCCTCGATGCCGGCTGCCTCGCCGAGCAGCAGTGACTTGGTCTCGGCGGCGAGCACGAGGGCGATCATGACCAGCAGGACACCGATGCAGACGGTGCCGATGCCGTCCCAGACGCCGTTGCCGGTGAGGACGGCGAGGCCGACGCCGACGAGGGCGAGGACCAGGCCGATGAGGGCGCCGAAGTCCTCCAGGAGGACGACGGGCAGCTCGGGGGCCTTGGCCCGGCGGATGAACTGCGACCAGGACAGCTTGCCGCGCAGTTCGTTGGACTCCTTGATGGCGGTGCGGAAGGAGAAGCCCTCGGCGATGACCGCGAAGAGGAGGACGCCCACCGGCCAGTACCAGCGCTCGATCTCGTGCGGGTGGCTGATCTTCTCGTAGCCCTCGTAGATGGCGAACATGCCGCCGACCGAGAAGAGGACGATGGAGACGAGGAAGGCGTAGATGTAGCGCTCGCGGCCGTAGCCGAAGGGGTGCTGCGGGGTCGCCTCGCGCTGGGCCTTCTTGCCGCCGATCAGCAGCAGGAACTGGTTGCCGGAGTCGGCGAGCGAGTGGACGCCCTCGGCGAGCATCGACGAGGAGCCGCTGAACGCGAACGCCACGAACTTCGATGCCGCGATCGCGAGGTTGGCGCCGAGTGCCGCCACGATCGCCCTGGTACCGCCTGACGCGCTCATGAGTCCGCGTTGTCCCTTCGCCCGTGTGTCTACGCCGTCCAGGCGTGTACCCGTCTTTGCCCGTGCTTTGCCGGTGGGTCATTGTTGCAGTCCGGCCGGGCGGCGGTGCCTCAGGTGTCCACAGCCGCGGTCATACGATCACGGTGGCGCGGAAGACCGTGCCCGCGCCGGACACCTCGGCCTTCTCGGCCGCCGGGACGAAGACCGACTGGCCGGGCGTGAGCCGGTGTTCGCCGGCCTGGACGGTGCCCGCGGTGCAGAGCAGGATCTGCGGGGTCTCCAGGGTGAGGTCGTGGGGCTCGCCGCCCTCGGACAGGGCGTACCGGGAGAGCCGGAACTCGTCGATCGGCGTCTCGTAGACCTCCTCGCCGTCCGGGGACGCCTCGGGGCGCAGCACGCCGGCGTCGCGGGCCTCGAAGCGGACCACGCGCAGCAGTTCGGGCACGTCGACGTGTTTGGGGGTCAGGCCGCAGCGCAGCACGTTGTCGGAGTTGGCCATGATCTCGACGCCGAGGCCGTTGAGGTAGGCGTGCGGGATGCCGGCACCGAGGAACAGGGCCTCGCCGGGCTGCAGTCGGACGTGGTTGAGGAGCATGGCGGCGATCACGCCGGGGTCGCCGGGGTAGTGGTGGGCGAGGCCGGCGTAGGGGGCGTAGTCGCCGCCGAGCCGGGTGCAGGCGGCGGTGGCCTCGGCGACCGTGTGGGCCATCTCGGCGGGGTCCGCGCTGAGGACGGCGGTGAGGACCTCGCTCAGGGCGGCGTCCTCGGGGTGGGCGCGCAGCAGGTCGACGTACGGCTTCAGGGAGTCGACGCCGAGCCCGTCGAGCAGGCGGGCGGTCTCGGCCGGGTCGCGGAAGCCGCACAGTCCGTCGAACTCGGTGAGCGCGCAGATCAGTTCGGGCTTGTGGTTGGCGTCCTTGTAGTTGCGGTGGGACGCGTCGAGGGGGACGCCGCGCCGTTCCTCGTCGGCGTACCCCTCCTGGGCCTGCTTGAGGTCGGGGTGGACCTGGAGGGAGAGCGGCGCGCCGGCGGCGAGGATCTTGAGCAGGAAGGGCAGCCGCGGGCCGAACTTCGCGACCGCGGGGGTGCCCAGTTCGCGCTCCGGGCCGGCGTCGATGACGTCGACGAGTGTGCCGCGCGCGGTGCGCGAGGGAGCGCCCGGGTGGGCTCCCATCCACATCTCCGCCTGCGGTTCGCCGGTCGGCTCGACGCCCAGGAGGTGCGGGATGGCGGTGGGCGAACCCCAGGCGTAGGGGCGGATGGTGTTGTCGAGGCGGTCCATGTGGTTTCTCTGTCTCCGTACGTACGCTGCTGGGCCGGCGCCGTCGCCGGTTCGTGGTCCGGTGGTGGGCGCGGGCCGGACGTCCCGGGCGGGCCCGGGCCGGCCGGCCTGGAGCAAGATCAGGCCCCGGAAGCGAGCGCCAGGTAAACAGCGGCGAAATCCGTGACGGCGATCAGTTCAGCGAGGGTCTCCAGGTCGCCGCCCTCCTCCGGTTCGAGTTCGCTGATCGGGGTGTCGTGGCTGAGGGCCAGGTCGCGGGCGCCGGGGGCGGCGGTGAGGCCGCCGATGGGGCGGTCGCGGAGCAGCACCACGCGCGCGTGCAGCGCCGGCGGCTCCTCCACCCGGTCGCGGAAGAAGTCGTCGGGGTCGGCGCTGGCGGCGAGGGGGCCGGCCAGCAGGGCGCTGTGCGCGGCGAGCGCCTCGGGGAGTTCGGCGACGACGGCGGGGCGGCCGGCCAGTTCGGCGAGGGCGGCGGCGAAGCGGCGGCCCGCGGGCCCGGCGGAGGTGCCCTCGGTCCAGACGACGGGCAGGGAGTCGGCGAGTTCGGCGGCGAGGGTCTTGGCCGGGTTGCTGTAGGTCGCGATGGCGGGGCCGCAGCGTTCGGCGATGTGGTCCAGGCGGTCGGCGACCTTCTCCAGGTCGTCGGGCGCCGCGGTGAGCAGGCCGATGCGGTCGAGGAGCGCGAGCAGCGGGGTGAGCAGGGCCCAGAAGACGCCCGAGGAGGACGCGGCGAGCGGTTCCTCCTGGTCGTACGGTGCCGTCGCCATCGGGACGAGCAGGCCGTGGGCGCCGGAGACGGCCTCGGCGAGCGGGGTGCCGGCCGGGGCCACGGCGACGACGGAGCAGCCGCGGCGGTAGGCCTGCTCGGCGAGCAGGGACAGGCTGGGTTCGGTGCCGTCCGGGGTGGCGAGCAGCAGCAGGTCGACGGAGCCGGCCCAGCCCGGGAGTTCCCAGCGCAGGGCGCCCGCGGCAGGGGCGACGCCGGTGGGCGCCAGCCGGATGACGGGGCTGCCGGGTCCGGCGAGGGAGCCGAGCAGGTCGGCGGTGTGGGTGGCGGCCGCGCCGGGTCCGGCGATCAGGACGGCGCGGGGGCGGCCGTCGGGCTTGAGCTCCCTGACGCCGGCCTCGGCGGCGTGCCGGGCCGCGGTGCGCACGCGGGCGCCGGCCTCGGCCGCGCCGCGCAGGAGGCCCCGGCGGTCGGCCTCGCCGAGGCCCTCCGGGCTGTCGAGCAGCGATTCGTCGAGCATGGGCGGCAGCCTCCGGTTCGCCGGGGTCCTGTTCGGGGGGTGTCTGGCGCGGGGGCGCGGGCGGGCGCCCCGTCGTCACGCCGGTGGCGGCCCCGAGGCCGCCACACGGGCCCCGGGGGCACCGCATAAGGCCCCAGGGGCACCACGCAGGCCCTAGGCCGGGCGGCGGGCCTCGTCGACGAGCAGGACCGGGATGCCGTCGCGGACGGGGTAGGCCAGACCGCAGTCCTGGCCGGTGCAGATCAGCTCGGCGTCCTGCTCCTTGAGGGGGGCGTGGCAGGCCGGGCAGGCGAGGATCTCCAGGAGGCCGGCTTCGAGCGGCATGGGGTGTCCCTTCGGGGGGCGGGTACGGCTTTGCTGATGTGCTGGTCAGGTTACCGCCGGCGCGGCCGGCCGACGGGGTCGGCCGGAGCCGTTCCGGGGATCGGCGTCAGGCGCGGATGATCGCCAGCGCCTCGTCACGGATCTTGGTCATCGTCGCCTCGTCCTTGGCCTCCGCGTTCAGGCGCAGCAGCGGCTCGGTGTTGGACGGGCGGACGTTGAACCACCAGTCGGCGGCGGAGACGGTGAGGCCGTCGAGGTCGTCGAGGGTGATGCCGGGGCGGCCCGCGTAGGCGGCGCGGATCGCGGCGAGGCGGCCGGCCTGGTCGGCGACGGTGGAGTTGATCTCGCCGGAGCCCGCGTAGCGGTCGTACTGGGCGACGAGGGCGGACAGCGGGCCGTCCTGGCCGCCGAGGGCCGCGAGGACGTGCAGAGCGGCCAGCATGCCGGTGTCGGCGTTCCAGAAGTCCTTGAAGTAGTAGTGGGCGGAGTGCTCGCCGCCGAAGATCGCGCCTGCGCGGGCCATCTCGGCCTTGATGAAGGAGTGGCCGACGCGGGTGCGGGCCGGGGTGCCGCCGTTCTCCTTCACGACCTCCGGGACCGTGCGGGAGGTGATCAGGTTGTGGATGACGGTGCCCGTGCCGCCGTTGCGGGCCAGTTCGCGCGCGGCGACCAGCGCGGTGATCGCGGACGGGGAGACCGGGTCGCCGTTCTCGTCGACGACGAAGCAGCGGTCGGCGTCGCCGTCGAAGGCGATGCCGAGGTCGGCGCCCTCCGCGGGGACCCGCTTCTGCAGGTCCACGATGTTGGCCGGGTCGAGCGGGTTGGCCTCGTGGTTGGGGAAGGTGCCGTCCAGTTCGAAGTACATCGGGACGAGGGTGAGGGGCAGTCCGGCGAAGACGGTGGGAACGGTGTGGCCGCCCATGCCGTTGCCTGCGTCGACGACGACCTTCAGGGGGCGGACCGAGGTCAGGTCGACGAGGGAGCGCAGGTGCGCCGCGTAGTCGTCCAGCGTCTCGCGGGTGGTGAGGGTTCCCGGCGCGGCGGCCGGTTCCGGGGCGCCCGACTCCAGCCACCGCTCGGCGAGTTCGCGGATCTCGGCGAGGCCGGTGTCCTGGCCGACGGGGGCGGCGCCGGCCCGGCACATCTTGATGCCGTTGTACTGCGCCGGGTTGTGGGAGGCCGTGAACATCGCGCCCGGCAGGTCCAGCGCGCCCGAGGCGTAGTAGAGCTGGTCCGTCGAGCACAGGCCGATCTCGGTGACGTCCACGCCGCGCGCCGCGGCGCCGAGCGCGAACGCGCGGGACAGGCCGGGGGACGAGGGGCGCATGTCGTGGCCGACGACGATCGCCGCCGCGCCCGTCACCTCGGCGAAGGCGGCGCCGAAGAGGCCGGCCAGCGACTCGTCCCACTGGTCCGGGACCACTCCGCGTACGTCGTACGCCTTCACGATCTGCGACAGATCAGCAGCCACGGCCAACCCTCCTGAAAGTCCTATGGGTGCCCACAAACTACCCGTCATGGGTAAGGCTCGGGTGTGCGGACACCAACTGGACTCCCGGACGCGTGCCGGGCTTGACATCGGACGGGCCGGCGGGGGGTGCCGGGCGGGGCTGAACGCCTCTGCGCGGGGGCTCAGTTGTCCGGGGAGCGCAGGACGCGCAGGTGGCCGCGGCGGGCGACCTCCATGGGGTCCACGGTGCGTGCGCCGCCGGCCTCGGCCGCCCGTTGCTGGGGGCGGGCCGCCTCGCGCACGGCGTTGGCGAGCGCTTCCAGGTCGTCCCCGCTGGGCCGCGCGGGCGCCGATCCGTCGAGCAGACGGACGACCTCCCACCCGCGGGGGGCGGTGAGGCGCTCGGAGTGCTCGGCGCACAGGTCGTAGCAGTGGGGTTCGGCGTAGGTGGCGAGCGGGCCGAGGACCGCGGTCGAGTCGGCGTAGACGTACGTCAGCGTCGCGACGGCGGGTCGGCCGCAGGCGGTGCGCGAACAGCGACGTACAGGGCTCACGATGTTGGACGGTACCGCACTCTTGAGCGGGCCGCGACGACTCTGCCCCAGGTCACTCCACCGTGTCGTGCTGTGAAACAGCCCACACCCCCTTCTGGGTAAGGGCTGTTGACCTGCGCGGACGGCTCGGCGGGCGATCTTCGGCGGCCCTTCCTCCGGTCATGACTCGGTACAAACACCGTCAATTGCCTTGAGTTCGACGGTCTCGGGGGGTTACGGAATCGAGCCAGAGCTTGGCCTGAATGGTCATCCCGTGACAGGAGCGGTCAGGGGGCCGGTCGCCGCGTGGGGCCGGGCGGCCGGGGCGTGCGGGGACTACGCTTCACCGGTGATGGACAACCGTGTACCGCCCCGTGCCGCCGGCCCCGGGCCCCGCCGCCGTGATCGTCACGGGCGGGGCATGCGGGGGCCGATCGCGCCGCCGCAGGTGCCGCTGGCGGCCAGCCGCGCCGAGGTGTTCGCGGACCTGGTGCAGGACTCCGTGGAGCGCCTGGAACGGCGGTGGCCGCAGCTCGCCGACGTCGACTTCGTGGTGCTCGAGGTGCCCCGCCTCGACGGGCGCGGCACGGAGGCGTGGAGCGACGAGGCCGTGCCACTGGGCGGGATCGTGCCCGCGCGCGAGGGGCGGCGGGGCCGGGTCGTGGTGTACCGGCGGCCGGTGGAGATCCGGACCAAGGGGCGGGACGAGCGGGCCGCGCTGGTGCACGAGGTGGTCGTGGAGCAGGTGGCGGAGCTGCTGGGGCTGACCCCGGAGACCGTGGACCCCCGCTACGGCGAGGACTAGGGCCTGTTGCCCTGGGCGCCGGGGACGTGACGTGCCCCCGGCGCCTGCGGGCCGCCTACTTCTGCAGGACCGCCAGGTCCTCGTCCGCCTCCGGCACGGCCACCAGGCCCCGGTCGCTCGGGAGCGTCTGGATGGTGAAGCCGGGGACGCCGGCCTCGGTGGCCGCGAGGGTCCGGGCGGCGTACACCGGGCCGCCGGAGACGGTCTCCACCGTGAGCGCGTAGGTGCCCTTCCCTGAGGACGGGGCCGGTGCCGCGATGTCCTGGGTGGTGCCCGCCTTGATCGTGTAGGTCTTCGTCGCCGGTGCGCCGCCCTCGCTGCCCGCCGACGCGGTGACCTTGACCGTCGCCGTGGTGGTGGGCGCGGTCACGGAGAGCGTCGTGCTCTTGCCGCTGTTGTCGGCCGCGGTCGCGCGCGTGCCGACGGGCGCCGTGGCCGGGATGAACGCGGTCTCCTGCTTGGCGCCCTTGCCGCGGACCACCCGCAGCGCCGCCACGACCGGCACGGACCGGTCGGTGGGGGTGAGGACCAGGGAGCCGGCCTCGCCGCGGGTGACGGCGCCGAGGTCGGCGGCGGTCGTCATGCCGGACTTGACGTGCAGGGTCTCGTTGCCCGCCGGGGTGATCAGGCCGCCGGGCGAGGCCAGCCGGACCTTCAGGTCGGCGTCGGCGTCGCCGGGCGTGAAGGCGATCAGGCGGACGTCGGTGGCGTCCTTCGGGATGCCGGGCAGGACCAGGCTGCCGGCCGGGTCGTCGGCGGCGGCCAGCCAGTCGCCGCCCACCTTGTCGTCCAGGGCCTGCACGGCCGCGCCGACCCGTCCGCTGCGGACGCTGACGTGCACGGTCAGGTCGGTCTGCCGCTCGTCGGTGAGCGTCGAGAGCAGGACCGGCTTGCTGGCGTGCGGCGGGATGGTGAAGCCGTCGCCCACCGCGGACTTGATGGCGCCGTTCTTGCCGTAGAGCTCGATGTCGACGACGGCGGCGGAGTCGTCCGGGTTGGTGAGGTGCACGTAGTCGGTGCGGTCGGCGGAGGTGGCGGCGCCCGGGAACCAGAACTCGGTGTCCGGGGCGGTGCAGGCGACACCCAGGAGGCCGCGGCCGGTGCCCGCGGCGACCGCGGTGGTCTCCTGGACGGTCCAGCCGGGGGCGAACTTCCCGTCGGCGGTGCCGACCAGCGCGGGCGCGTCGGCGCCGGAGGTGTCGCCGGTGGCGGGCGTGCCGGGCGCCTTCGGCGCGAGGACGGGCGCGTCGGCCTTCTTCTTGCCCTTGCCCGTCTTGCCCTTGCCGGCCGTGCCGTCACCCGTGCCGTCCGCCGACTGCTCGGCCGCGGACCGGAGTTCGGCCTTGCCGGCGCCCGTCGTGCCCTGGGTGACCGGGGTGAACGACGTGTACGACGTGTCGGCGATGTCGGAGACGCTCGGCGCGGGGCACAGCAGGCTCGTGCGCTCCACGGGCAGTTCGGCGGCCGCCTTGGCGGTGCCCGCCCCCGCGCTCGACGCGGCCGGCGCGTCCAGCGCGGCGAAGGCGGTGACGGCGGCCAGCGCGGCCGTGCCGGCGATCAGGGACAGGGTGGTGCGCTTCACTGCTGGCTCCCGTCGGGGCGCTCACTGCCGGTGCCGTAGGGGTGCTGGGCCGGGTCGTAGCCCTGCGGGTACGCCGTCGGGTCGTACGGCGCCTGCTCGCCCGCGCCGGTGCCGTAGGCGTAGGGGTCGTACTGCTGCTGCCCGCCGGACTGGTACGGGTCGGACCGGTACGCCTGCTGGTCGTAGCCGGCGTTCTGGTAGTGCCCGGCGTCCTGGTACTGGCCGTCGGCGTAGCCGCCGTACTCGGTGCCCGCGTACTCCCAGTCGGCGTAGGACTGCTGCTGCGGGACGACGGCCGGTGTCTCCGGCTGCTGCCCGAGGTCGTGCTCGTGCTCGTACTCGGGAGCGGGCGCCGCGCCGGGGTCCTGCTGGTCCCCCGGGACGCCCTCCTCGGCCTGGGCGCGCAGCCGGCGGGCGCGGCGGCCCTCTCCGGCGGCGGCCTGGACGGGCAGCGGCTGCTCCTCGGGGAGGTCGTCGTCGACGTCGCGGCGGCGGCCGGGCAGGGCGAGCACCACGAGGACGACGGCGAGCGCGCCCTGGGCCCACAGCCAGGCGGTGTGGGTGACCGGGTCCTCGTGGACGACGTCCAGCGTGCCGCCGTCGGCGGGGAGCCGGAAGCCCTGGGCCCAGCCGTCGACGGTGGTGCGGGTGAGCGGTCTGCCGTCCAGGGTCGCCGTCCAGCCGTCGGAGGCGGCGTCGGCCAGGCGCAGGACGCGGCCGCCCGGGCCGGACGGCACGGTGGTGTGGATCTCCACCGGACCGGCGGCCACGGACAGGGCGGCGCCCGATCCGCCGGCGGGCACGATGGTGGCCCGCGAGACCTGCCGGTCGACGCGCCACAGGGCGCTGCCGTCCTGCTGGCTGAGCCGGCTCAGTCCGGGCGTGGCGTCCAGGACGCGGGTGACCTCGCGGGGCGCGCCCTTGTGGACGAGGACGTAGCGGACGGCGAAGCCGCCGAGCTGCCCCGACTGGTCGGCGCCGGAGCCGGCGACGAGGTTGGCGACGACCTTGTCCAGGCGCGCGTTCTCCCCGTCGGCCGCGGCCAGTTCGGCGTCTCCCATGCGGCCGCCGGAGCCGCGGACCAGGGTGTAGCGCACGTGGGCGGTGGAGTCGCTGTCCAGGACCAGCGTGCGGGCCTGGTCGCGGGTGGCGGCGTCCTCGGCGACGAACGCGGGCACCTGCACGGGGTCGCGGCGCTCCAGCGGGCCGTCGGCGCCGCCGAGCATCCAGCCGGCGGCGACCAGCAGCGGTCCTGCGGCGGAGGCGAAGGCGATGAGGGCGGCTACCGGCTGGCGCCAGCCGAAGTTCTGCTCGGCCACGCGCGAGCGTGCCCCGTCGGCGCCGAGCGCGGCGGCGGCCAGCAGGGCGATGCCGTAGACGAGGGTGGCCGGTCCGGCCCAGGTGGAGCGGTTGGACAGGACGGCGAAGACGAGGCCCACCAGGGCGACCGCCCAGGCGGTCAGGATGCCCAGGCGGCGCTCGGAGCGCAGCAGTGCGGCCAGGGCGGCCAGGACGATGCCGACGAGCATCAGGCCGTTCACGGTCCCGGGTCCGCCGGGGCTGGCGCCGAGCAGGTCGAGCGCGGAGGCGGACGAGGCGCCGTAGGGCAGGCCCGCCTCCGTGAAGAAGCCGGTGGGCAGCAGGGTGAGCGACCACGGGGCGAGGACGAGCAGCGGGGTGCCGAGCTGGGCGAGGAAGCGCAGGCCGTGGGCGACGAGGTCGCCGCGGCGCAGGACCAGCACCCCGAGGCCGAGGATCAGGGCGACGGGCCAGACGATCGGCGTGAACGCGGTGGTGACGGTCAGCAGCAGCGCGTACGCCCAGGTCGCGCGCCAGCTGCCGCGGGCGCCGGAGGCGTGGGTGAGGCCGCTCGCCGCGACGCCCGCGCGCGCGATGAGCGGCAGCAGCACGGCGAGGACGGCGGTGCCGATGCGGCCGCCGGCCAGGGCGCCGGTGGCCGCGGGCAGGAAGGCGTAGGCGATGGCCGCCCAGGCGCGCAGCAGCCGTGAGGTGACCAGGGGGCGGGAGGCGAAGTAGGCGGTGAGCCCGGCCAGCGGCACGGAGCCGATCAGCAGGGCGGTGATCGCGATCCCGGTGGAGCCGAACAGCAGGGAGGCGAGGCTCGCGACGACGGCGAGGTAGGGGGGTGCGGCGGGGGTGCCGCCGGCGCCCACCGGGTGCCAGGCGTCCAGGTAGCGGGACCAGAGGTCGCCGGCGCCGGCCGGGGCGGGCAGCAGGGCGCCGCCCGAGAGCGCGCCGCCGCCGAGCAGGGCGCGGCAGGCGACGAGCGAGACGAGCAGCAGGACCAGGAAGAGCACCGGGCCGGGCTTGCGGGCGATCCGCTTGAGCCGGGCGAACTGCTCGATCTCCAGGAAGTCGGCGTCGTCGCCGCCGGGGCCGGACTCGACGGCGCCGCCGTGCCGGCCGGCCGAGGAGGTGTCGGTGTCGGAGCTGTTGGAGAAGTTGCCCGCGAACTGTTCGACGGTGGCGCGGACGGTCGCGCCGGGCGGCGGGAAGAGCCCGCGCAGTTCGCCCTTGTCGATCTGCGCGGGTCCGCGGCGGCGCCGTCCGGCGAGGATCCGCTCGGGCCGCAGCAGGGTGCCCAGCAGGCCGCGGATCTCGTCGACGGCCTGTCCGGGCACCTTGCCGACGAGGTAGGCGAGGGTGCGGACGAAGGTGCCGAGGACGAGCCGGAAGAGGACCCAGGGCAGGGCTGCGGCGCGGGTGTTGACGAGGAGGCTGTAGACGGCGCCGGCCTTGTCGACCTTGTGCGGGGAGGCGGCGGTGCGGCCCACGCAGTCGACGGTACGGCGCTCGCGGGAGGCCGCCTCGGCATGCCGGACGACCGCGTCGGGGGCGACCAGGACGCGGTGGCCGGCGGCGGTCGCGCGCCAGCACAGGTCGAGGTCGTCCCGCATCAGGGGCAGCCTGCGGTCGAAGCCGCCGAGCCGCTCGAAGACGTCGCGGCGCACGAGCATGCCGGCGGTGGATACGGACAGCACGGTGCGGACGTGGTCGTGCTGGCCCTGGTCCTGTTCGCGCCGGTCGAGGCCGGTCCAGCGGCGGCCGGAGTTGGCGACCGAGACGCCGACCTCCAGCAGCTGCCTGCGGTCGTACCAGCCGCGCAGCTTGGGGCCGACGACCGCCACGTCGTCGCGGCCCAGTTCCAGTTCGTTGTCGACGACCCGGAGCAGCTGGGCGAGGGCGTCGGGCTCGGGTGCGCAGTCGTCGTGCAGCAGCCACAGCCACTGCACGGGTTCTCCGTGCGGCAGTTCGGGCAGGTCGTAGGCGTCGTCGCGCCAGCTGCGCGTGACGGGGTCCCAGCCGCTGGGGCGCTTGAGGTAGGGCAGCTCGTCCGGGCCGAGGGCGGGCGCGATGCGGCTCGCCTCCTCGACGGCCTGGCCGAAGCCCGTGCGCCGGGCGAGGTGCAGCACCCGGTCGTCGCCGAGGGCCTCGGTGACCAGCCGGGCGGAGTCGTCCGCGCTGCCGGTGTCGGCCGCCACCGCGTTCTGGACGGGGCGCTCCTGGCCGAGCAGCCCGGCGAGCGCGTGGGGCAGCCAGCGGGCACCGTCGTGGGAGACGAGGACCGCCGTCACCACATGACGCGGGAACTCAGGGGTGGCAGCGCCGTCTTGGGCTGCCGCATGGCTGTGGCTGTGCACGGACATCGAGGTACGGGCCCCGGTTCGATGGACTGCGGTGGACGCCCGTGTCCCGAGGGGACAGCGGGGCGTCTCGGACGAGCGCCCACACTATCGGCTGACCATGTCGACGGCCCGCCGCCTGTGGATAACCCACCGGCGACGGGCCGTTCGCGAGGTTTGTCGGTTTCCGCCGTCCGCGGGCGGTCTCCACGCGGTCAGACAGCGGCCTTCTTCAGCCGGCGACGCTCACGCTCGGACAGCCCGCCCCAGATGCCGAAGCGCTCGTCGTTGGCGAGGGCGTACTCGAGGCACTCGGAGCGCACCTCGCAGGCGAGGCAGACCTTTTTGGCCTCTCTGGTGGAGCCGCCCTTCTCGGGGAAGAAGGACTCGGGGTCGGTCTGGGCGCACAGCGCGCGCTCCTGCCAGCCGAGTTCCTCGTCCGCGTCGTCGACCAGCAGTTGCTGCACCAGCTCGGTCATGTGCGCCCCTCGTCTGTCTTTCACGTCCCCGTGCGTAGCCGTTACCGATGTCGGCTGAACGACACGAGTGAAATTACAAGTGTGCTGCTCCGGGCGAGTCAAGCCGAGATCTGCTATTGAGCCCGTTATTCACTCTGCGGAACCAAGGCCATGCGGAAAGTGTTCAAATCGGCATAAACCTCGACACACCCACGAGGCCCGAGAGGGTGACCGACCCCGTACAAACCTCTGTACGAAGAAGGACGCCTCTGCGTTCGATCGCGTTCCGCGAGTGCTTGCGCGCTCGGATGTGCGCCATGTGTCCCGGCTGCCGGGTGAACAAACCTTTCACCTGACAGATGAACCGGATGAGGTGAAACATGTCCCACATTCCGGGCGGCGAGTTGACAGTGCTGGTGTGAACCGCTGTCCTAGTGGGCATGCTCGCGAACTTGGCATCCACCTCGACCCGCACCGCCGGGTCCCACGGTGCTGTCCTCGTCCGCCGTAGCTGTTGTCGCTGTCGCGGCTGTTGAGCCACCGCTCCTTTCGAGCCACCGCTCCGGCCGTGTCGAGCCCCCGGCTCGACCGCTTCCTCCTTCGCAGAGCCCCGCCCGGGCACCCCACTCCTTGCCGAGGAACCACCTCCATGAACAGCGACAGCGACCTCCAGATCGCCGGCGACATCCTCGAGGTCCCGCACCTCCTCCAGCCCCCGCGCGAGCACCCGGCCACCGTCGCCGAGTTCGCGGGCCTGGCCCGCGACATCGCCGCCGACCGCTCCCAGTGGGCGCACCTCGTCCGCTACGACGCCACCACCCGCTGGTACCACCGGCTGCGCACCGGCCCCGGCTACGAGGTGTGGCTGCTGTCCTGGGTGCCCGGACAGGGCAGCGGGCGGCACGACCACGGGCGCTCCTCCGGGGTGCTGGCCGTCCTGGAGGGCACCCTCACCGAGCACACCCCGCGGGGTACGCACGCGCTCGCGCCCGGCGCGCAGCGGGTCTTCGCGCCGGGATACGTGCACGAGGTGGTCAACGACACGCTGGAGCCGGCGGTCAGCCTGCACCTCTACCACCCGGGACTGACCGAGATGCCGATGCACGCGGCCACCGCGCCGCACTGCGAGGCGCGACCGGTGACTGCCTGACACTTTGCCGTAGCCGCCTGCGAGACTTGGCGCATGCGCATTGTGGTTCTGGCAGGCGGCATCGGTGGTGCACGGTTCCTGCGCGGTCTGAAGCGGGCCGTGCCGGACGCGGACGTCACGGTGATCGGCAACACCGGCGACGACATCCACCTCTTCGGGCTGAAGGTCTGCCCGGATCTCGACACGGTGATGTACACGCTGGGCGGCGGCATCAACGAGGAGCAGGGCTGGGGGCGGACTGACGAGACCTTCCACCTCAAGGAGGAACTGGCGGCCTACGGCGTCGGACCCGAGTGGTTCGGGCTCGGCGACCGGGACTTCGCCACGCACATCGTGCGGACGCAGATGCTCGGCGCCGGTTATCCGCTGAGCGCCGTCACCGAGGCGCTGTGCGAGCGCTGGAAGCCCGGCGTGCGGCTGATCCCGATGACCGACGACCGCGTGGAGACCCATGTGGCCGTCGATCTGGACGGCGAGCGCAGGGCGGTCCATTTCCAGGAGTACTGGGTGCGGCTGCGCGCCTCGGTCCCGGCCGAGGCGGTCGTGCCGGTGGGCGCCGAGCAGTCGAAGCCCGCGCCGGGGGTCCTGGAGGCCATCGCCGGGGCGGACGTCATCCTCTTCCCGCCGTCCAACCCGGTCGTGTCCATCGGCACGATCCTCGCCGTGCCCGGCATCCGGGAGGCGATCGCGGAGGCGGGCGTGCCGGTGGTGGGCCTCTCCCCCATCGTCGGTGACGCGCCGGTGCGCGGGATGGCCGACAAGGTGCTCGCCGCGGTCGGCGTGGAGTCCACGGCCGCGGCGGTGGCCGAGCACTACGGCTCCGGGCTGCTGGACGGCTGGCTGGTCGACACCGTCGACGCGGGCGTGGTCGAGCGGGTCGAGGCGGACGGGATCCGCTGCCGGGCCGTACCCCTGATGATGACCGACCTGGACGCGGCCGCGCAGATGGCCCGGGAGGCCCTGGCGCTGGCCGAGGAGGTGCGCGGGGCATGAGCGCGGAGGGCATGAGCGACGAGCGCCCGCAGTACACGGTCCGTGCCCTGTCCGGGATCCCCGAGGTGCAGCCGGGCGACGACCTGGCCAAGCTGATCGCCGCGGCCGGGCCCGGGCTGGCCGACGGGGACGTGCTGCTCGTCACCTCCAAGATCGTCTCCAAGGCGGAGGGCCGGATCGTCCGGGCCGACGACCGGGAGGCCGCCATCGACGCCGAGACGGTGCGGGTGGTGGCCCGCCGCGGCACCCTGCGCATCGTCGAGAACCGGCAGGGCCTGGTCATGGCCGCCGCCGGGGTCGACGCCTCCAACACCCCCGCCGGCACCGTGCTCCTGCTGCCCGAGGACCCGGACGCCTCCGCGCGCGCGATCCGCGAGGGACTGCGCGACGCGCTCGGCGTCGATGTCGGGGTCGTCGTCACGGACACCTTCGGGCGCCCCTGGCGCGCGGGACTCACCGATGTGGCGATCGGCGCCGCCGGTGTACGGGTGCTGGACGACCTGCGCGGCGGCACGGACGCGTACGGCAATCCGCTCGCCGCCACCGTCGTCGCCACCGCCGACGAGCTGGCCGCCGCCGGTGACCTGGTCAAGGGCAAGGCGGCGGGGCGGCCGGTCGCCGTCGTGCGCGGGCTCGCCCGCGCCGTGACCGCCGAGCACGGCGAAGGGGCGCGGGCGCTGGTGCGGACCGCCCGGGACGACATGTTCCGGCTCGGCACGTCCGAGGCGGTGCGCGAGGCCGTCACCCAGCGCCGTACCGTGCGGGCCTTCACCGACGAACCCGTGGACCCCGGCGCCGTCCGGCGCGCGGTGGCCGCCGCCGTGACCGCGCCCGCCCCGCACCACACCACGCCCTGGCGGTTCGTGCTGCTGGAGTCGGCGGAGTCCCGGGTCCGGCTGCTCGACGCGATGCGCGACGCCTGGATCGCGGACCTGCGCCGCGACGGCAGGAGCGAGGAGTCCGTCGCCAGGCGGATCCGGCGCGGGGACGTGCTGCGCAACGCGCCGTACCTCGTCGTGCCGTGCCTCGTCATGGACGGCTCGCACACCTACGGCGACGCGCGGCGCGACGGCGCCGAGCGGGAGATGTTCGTGGTCGCGGCCGGCGCCGGGGTGCAGAACCTGCTGGTCGCGCTGGCCGGGGAGCGGCTGGGGTCGGCCTGGGTGTCCTCGACGATGTTCTGCCGGGACGTGGTGCGCGAGGTGCTGGACCTCCCGGCCGGCTGGGACCCGATGGGCGCGGTGGCGGTCGGCCACCCGGACGAGGAGCCGGGGCCGCGGCCGGAACGGGACGCGGAGGCGTTCATCGAGGTGCGGTGAGTGTCCCGTGGGACCGCCCGGTCTCCCCTAGTCTCATAGGGCGGTCCCCGCAGCACCGGGCACACCGCTCGTACCGACACCGCAGCACCGGCACCCGCAGCACCGACACCCCAGGACCTCATCCGTGGCAGGACGCTTCGCCCCGCGGCCCACGCGCACGACCGTGCGCGGCGGGGAGGTCGCCGTGCCCGCCGAGGTGCCGAGACAGGTCACGGCACCGGCGCGGGTCCGGCGGTGGGTGCCCGAGGGGCCGCTCGACCTCGGCCTGGTGCTCGGTCCGCTGCGGCGCGGCCCCGGCGACCCCACGTTCCGGGCGGCCCGGGACGGGTCCGTGTGGCGGGCCACGCGTACGCCCGCGGGCCCCGGGACGCTGCGCGTGCACGCCTCGGGCGGCGAGGTGCGGGGCGAGGCGTGGGGACCGGGCGCCGAGTGGCTGCTGGACGGGCTGCCCGACCTGCTCGGTGCCGCCGACGAGCCGGACGCGTTCGTGCCCCGGCACCGGGTGGTGGCGCTGGCCCGACACCACCGGCCGGGACTGCGGCTGACCCGGACCGGGCTGGTGCTGGAGTCGCTGATCCCGTCGGTGCTGGAGCAGAAGGTCACCACCTACGAGGCCTACCGGGCGTGGCGGCGGCTGGTGCGCGGGTTCGGGGAGCCGGCGCCGGGTCCCGCGGGGACCGGCGAGCAGCCGATGTGGGTGATGCCCGCGCCCCGGACCTGGGCGCTGATCCCCTCCTGGGAGTGGCACCGGGCCGGCGTGGACGACAAGCGGGCGTCCACCGTCCTGCGGGCCGTGCGGGTCGCCGCGCGGCTGGAGCAGGCGGTGGGGATGCCGCCGGCCGAGGCACGGGCGCGGCTGCAGGTCGTCCCGGGGATCGGTCCCTGGACGTCGGCGGAGGTCGTGCAGCGCAGTCATGGCGCGGCGGACGAGGTGACGACCGGCGACCTGCACCTGCCGGGGATCGTCGGCTGGGCGCTGGCGGGCGACCGGCACGCCGACGACGCCGAGATGCTGCGCCTGCTGGAGCCCTACGCCGGGCAGCGGCACCGCGCGGCCCGGCTGATCCTGCTCAGCGGCAACACGCCGGCGCGCAGGGCTCCGAAGATGCCCAAGGTGGACATCGGCCTGCTGTGAGGCGGCCGGGACCCGCGCCGCGCACGGCTCGGCGCCGGCCGCCGGGAGCGCGGCCCCGCGGCCACACCCCCGGCCCGTCCGTGCGGCTACTGGTCGGAGGAGAAGCGGACCGCTCCCGCCGGGATGCGGGCGTCGCACCAGACCCGTACGCCCTCGCGCAGTTCGTTGTCGGGGCCGACCACCGCTCCGTCGCCGACGACCGTGCCGGTGAGCACGGAGCGCTCGCCGACCCGGGCCCGGCTGCCGATGAGGGAGTCGGTGACGACGGCGCCGGACTCGATGACGGCGCCGGGCAGGATGGTCGAGCCGAAGACCCGCGCGCCCTCGGCGACGGACGCGCCCTCGCCGACCACCGTGCCGCCCGTCAGCTTCGCCTGTGGGGCGACCGTCGCGGTGGGCAGCACCAGGAAGTCGCCGCAGCGGCCGGGGACCGCGGGGGACGGCGCGCGGCCCAGGACCAGGTCCGCCGAGCCGCGGACGAAGGCCGCGGGGGTGCCCAGGTCCAGCCAGTAGGTGGAGTCGACCATGCCCTGGAGGTGGGCCCCGGCCGACAGCAGCCCGGGGAACGTCTCGCGCTCCACGGACACCGGGCGGCCCGCCGGGATGCTGTCGATGACCGAGCGGCGGAAGACGTACGCCCCCGCGTTGATTTGGTCGGTGACGATCTCCTCGGGCGTCTGCGGCTTCTCCAGGAAGGCGAGCACGCGGCCCGACCCGTCGGTGGGGACGAGGCCGTACGCGCGCGGGTCGGTCACCCTGGTCAGGTGCAGGGAGACGTCCGCGCCGGTCGACTCGTGCGTGTCCACCAGGGCCCGGATGTCCAGGCCGGTCAGGATGTCGCCGTTGAAGATCAGCACCGGGTCGTCGGGGCCCGAGTGCAGCCGCGAGGCCACGTTGCGCAGGGCACCGCCCGTGCCGAGCGGCTCCTCCTCGGTGACGTACTCGATGTGCAGACCGAGGGAGGCGCCGTCGCCGAAGTAGGGCTCGAAGACCTCGGCGAGGTAACTCGTCGCGAGGACGATGTGCTCCACGCCCGCCGCTCTGGCCCTCGCCAGCTGGTGCGTGAGGAACGGCACCCCGGCCGCCGGCACCATCGGCTTGGGCGTGTGCACCGTGAGCGGGCGCAGCCGGGTGCCTTTGCCGCCGACCAGGAGGATCGCTTCTGTCACCTGTCGTCTCTGCTTCCTGCCGGGACCGGCCCAACTACTCGTTTCGGCCGGTCAGTGTATGCAGACCGTGCGACGGTGCCTTCGATGGCCGCGCGGTGTCCCGCGAGATCGGCGTCCGGATTCCCCCGTCCGACCCCCCGTAGGCCCCCCGGGCCTCCCCCACCCGCCCCCCGACGGCGGCGAACGCGCCGGCGTGGAGCCGCTCGCCCGGACACTCGGTGACCTGTCGGTCCCGGTGGCCGGAGATCACGTTCAGTCGTACGTTCTTCCCCTTTGGGCACAGATTGCCACCGCCCGGCGCCGGGCGGGTCCTGCCTCGGGCACGGGCGCCGGAACGTCGGGGCCTCCGCGGCGAGCGGGACGACGGCCGTGCCGGGGGCACCGGACGGCCTGGCCGAGGCGTATGCGCCGATCACCGCGATGCCCGTGCCGCCGGAGCCGGGCCGGGGGTGCGGGCGCCGGGCACCGCCTTCGCCGCGACCCCGGGCCGGCCCTCGTAGAGCGTTCCGCACAGGTCGACGAGGAAGGCGTGGCCGGTGTCCCGCCGCCCCGTGCTCCCGACGCGGTAGCGGTGGCTACTGCGGATGACCGAGGAGGCCCGAAGCCGGGGGACGGCCACGACGGGCCGCCACGCCGGGGCGGTGGCACCGTCCCCCGGTGCGGCCGTCCGCCCCGGCGTAACCTTGCGCGCGTGAACGCCACCGATCGCACCCCCGCCGACCTGCTGCGTTCCGCGCTCGCCGCGGACCCCGGCCGCCCTCTGGTGACCTTCTACGACGACGCCACGGGCGAACGCGTGGAACTGTCCGTCGCCACCTTCGCCAACTGGGTGGCCAAGACCGCGAACCTGCTCCAGGGCGACCTGTCCGCCGGTCCCGGCGACCGGGTCGCGCTGCTGCTGCCCGCGCACTGGCAGACGGCCGTGTGGCTGCTCGCCTGTGCGTCGGTGGGGGCGGTGGCGGACGTGGCCGGTGACCCGGCCGCAGCCGACGTCGTCGTCAGCGGCCCGGACTCGCTGGAGGCGGCGCGGGCCTGCCGCGGGGAGCGGGTCGCCCTCGCCCTGCGTCCGCTGGGCGGCCGCTTCCCGCAGCCGCCGGCCGGCTTCGCCGACTACGCCGTGGAGGTGCCCGGTCAGGGCGACCGGTTCGCGCCGTTCGCGCCGGTGGACGCCGAGGAGCCGGCACTCATCGTCGCGGGGGCCGAACTGAGCGGGGCCGAGGTCGTCGAGCGCGCCCGGGCCGACGCGCCCGCGCTGGATCTGACCGGTCCGGGATCGCGGCTGCTGTCGGGGCTGTCGTACGACACCTGGGAGGGGCTGAGCGCGGGGCTGTACGCGCCGCTGGCGGTCGGCGGGTCCGTGGTGCTGTGCCGGAACCTGGACCGGGTGGACGGTGAAGTGCTCGCCAGGCGGATCGAGGACGAGCGGGTGACCGCCGCGCGGCACTGAGGCGGCGGGCGACCGCTGCGCGGCACTGAGGCGGCCGTTCTCCCCCACGCGGCACCGATGCGACGTGCGACCGCTGCGCGGCACTGAGCCGACGGGCGACCGCCACGCGGCACTGAGCCGACGGATCTCCCCACGCGGCACCGAGCCGACGGGCAACCGCCACGTGCCGAGGCGACGGCGGGGTCCCCCACTCGGAGTAGCTGAGGGGGCCTTGCCCCACCGCCCCCGCCATGGTCGTAGGAGCAGGACGTGACGCTCGTACGCCGTGAGGGGGCCCGCACCGTGTCCGACAGCGTTCGCCCGTCCCCCGGCCCGGATCCCGGTCCCGGTCATGGCTCCGGTCACGGGCTCGGGAACGGCTCGTCGGCGACCGGCGAGGGGCTGGCGCGCCGGCGCCGGCGGCGCTGGACGCACGGGACCGCGCTGGGCGTGGCCGTGTTCGTCGCGGCGGCGGCCGGGACCGGCTGGGCGCTGTACGCGAAGCTCAGCGCCAACATCACCCCGGACGAGCGGGCCGCCGCCGAACTCGCGCGCTACGAGCGGGAGCGGCCCACCGCACTGGTGCGGGGCGCGCAGAACATCCTGCTGATCGGGTCGGACACCCGGGCCGGGGACGGCAACCGGGAGTACGGGCGGGACCTGGGCAGTGAGCGGTCCGACACCACGATCCTGCTGCATCTGGCCGCCGACCGGCGCGATGCCACGGCCGTCTCGCTGCCCCGGGACCTGATGGTGGACATCCCCGGCTGCCGGCGGCAGGACGGCAGTCAGGGCGCACCGGTGTTCGCGATGTTCAACCACGCCTTCCAGCTGGGTGGTTCGGCCTGCACCGTGCGGACCGTCGAGAAGCTGACCGGCATCCGCGTCGACCATCACATGGTGGTCGACTTCAGCGGGTTCAAGGACATGGTCGACGCGGTCGACGGCGTGCGGGTGTGCCTGAAGGAGCCCATCGACGACAAGGCGGCCCGGCTGAAGCTGCCGGCGGGCCCGGTGACCCTCGACGGGGAGCAGGCCCTGGGATTCGTACGGGCCCGCGAGTCGCTCGGCGACGGCAGCGACACCGAACGGATGGAGCGGCAGCAGCGGTTCCTCGGCGCGCTGGTCGACAAGGTGCAGAGCGACGACGTGCTGCTGAACCCGGTGAAGCTCTACCCGGTGCTGGACGCGGCGACCTCCTCGCTCACCACCGATCCGGAACTGGCGAGTCTGCGTGGCTTGTACCAGTTGGTCCGCGGACTGCGCGACATCCCCACGGAACATGTGCAGTTCCTGACGGTGCCGCGGGAGTCGTACGTCTACGACTCCAACCGCGACCAGCTCGTGGAGCCCGAGGCGGAACGGCTGTTCGCGCGGCTGCGGTCGGACCAGCCAGTGGTGGTGGCCCGGGACACCGCACCGCGGAGCCCGGACGGCGGGCCCTCCGGCAGCCCTTCCGGCAGCCCCTCGGGCGCCCCCTCGCGGGGAGGCCCGCAGGAGTCGGCGCAGAGCCCCTCGCCCGCCCCGACCTTCCGCGGCAGCACGGCCGCCGAGCACGCCTGCGAGTAATGCGCTGACCAAAACAGCGAACTTGTGTTCAGGAAAATGGCATGGATTGCCCAGTTGTAGGGATGCGCAATTTGTCATCGGCGTCGCTTCCGGCTGAACTGGGCCGATAGTGTGAGCGATCCGGTGCACCCGGCCACGAGGTCCGTCCTGGGGTCGCGCACTGATTCACCGAGACCCGAGCGCCTTGGGGGAAGGCGCCGCGTGGCCCCGACGGAGGATTCGGACAACCGTGGACGCGCAGAGCCGTGGGCGGGCGGAGAACATCGACCCCGCAGACCAGTGGGTACTCAATCCGAACACCGGCGAATACGAACTGCGACTGAACAATTCCGCAGCGCAGTCGCCGGTACCCGGGCCCCGTAGACCGAATCCGCGTGGCGGCAACGGCTCGGCGCCGCGCCGTCGCCCGGACCCGGCGGCCGACGGGACCCGTGAGACGGGCCGGCAGCGCGGCGGCGAGGTACCGCCGCCGCGGTCGGGCCGACGCCGGGGCACCGAGCCGGAGCAGCCGCAGGGGCGGCGCACCCGGCGGCCGGTGAAGAAGAAGGGCAAGGCCAAGAAGATCCTCGCCTGGACCGCCGGCGGCACGGCGTTCGTGGTGATCGCCGTCGGCGCCGCCGGTTACCTGTACCTCAAGCACCTCGAGGGAAACGTCACGACGACGGACGTCGGCAACGCGGCCAAGGACGGCTTCAGCAAGGACGACGCCTTCAACATCCTGATCATCGGCACCGACAAGCGCACCGGCAAGGGCAACAAGGGCTACGGCGACGCGAACAGCGTCGGGCACGCCGACACCAACATCCTGCTGCACGTCTCCAAGGACCGTACGAACGCGACCGCGCTGAGCATCCCGCGCGACCTGGTCGTGGACGTGCCGGACTGCCAGACCATCCAGCCCGACGGCTCCGAGAAGGTCATCCCCGGCTCCCGCCAGGTCCGCTTCAACGAGAGCCTCGGCCAGGAGGGCCGCGACCCGGGCTGCACGATGCGCACGGTGAAGGAGGTCACCGGCATCACGCCCGACCACTTCGTCATGGTCGACTTCAACGCCGTGAAGACGCTCACGACCGCGGTCGGCGGCGTCGACGTGTGCCTCGCCCACGCGGTGAACGACAAGGACTCGCACCTCAAACTGCCCGCCGGCCCCTCGAAGGTCGAGGGCGAGCAGGCGCTGGCGTTCGTCCGCACCCGGCACAGCTGGGGCAACCAGGGCGACCTGGACCGCATCAAGGTGCAGCAGCAGTTCATGGCCTCCCTGATGCGCAAGATGACCTCCGGTGACACGCTCACCGACCCGTCGAAGCTGCTCGACCTGGCGGAGGCGGCCACCAAGGCGCTCACCGTCGACAAGGGCATCGGCAAGGTGAGCACGCTCAAGGACGTCGCGCTGGAGCTGAAGAAGGTACCGACGAAGAACATCTCCTTCGTGACGGTGCCCGTCCTCGACAACCCGGCCGACGGCGTCGTCCACAAGACGGTGATCGTCAACCCGAACGCCGCCCCGCCGGTCTTCGACGCGATCAGGAACGACGTCTCCTTCACCGAGGTGAAGAAAAAGAAGAAGGCGGCCAAGGACGCGGCCGCCGCGCGGCTCAAGGGCAGCAGGTCCGCGCCCTCCGAGGTGCGGGTGCGGGTGTTCAACGGCGGGGCCCAGGGCGGCAGCGCGCAGAGCACGCTCCAGTGGCTGCAGAACGACAAGGGCGTGCTCAAGTCGGAGAACGCGGGCAACGCGCCCGAGGCACTCGACAAGACCACGCTCGAGTACGCACCGGCCCAGGCGGCGCAGGCACGGGAGCTGGCCCATCTCATGGGCCTGCCCGGCTCGGCACTCGAACCCGGCAAGAGCGTGACCAACGCGCAGGGGCTGCCGGAGATGACGCTGACCCTGGGCAAGGACTTCAAGGGCGCGGGCGTCTCGCTCACCACTCCGGCCAAGGCGCCCTCGGTCGACAAGTCCACGGCGGACAAGCAGAAGTGCGCCGGCTGAGGCGGGCATGAACGACGACGGCCTCCGGGACCCGAACGGGTTCTGGAGGCCGTCGCCCTGTCGTGCGGGGGAACGCTAGACCGCGGGCTCCGTCCGCACGGACGGCCGCCGCGACGCGATGACCTTGCGCGCCAGCGCCTTCGGGCTCGTCAGGAACCCCCAGCCCCAGGTCATGTGCATGGTGGCGAGGGCCACCGGGATCTGCAGCCGGGCCTTCGCCGGCAGGCCCCTGCCCGCCGGGAGGGAGCCCGCGACGATCGCCGCCAGGTAGCCGCCCGGGACCACCAGACCCCACGGGGTCAGGGCCACGCCCACCACGAGGCCCGCCGCGATCGCGCACACCGCGGTCGGCGGGGCGAGGTAGCGCACGTTGATGGAGCCGGAGTGGTAGCGGGCGACGACGTGCCGCCAGCGGCCGTAGTCCTTGTACTGCTTGGCCAGCGCCCGCACGGAGGGACGCGGCCGGTACGACACCCGCAGCTCGGGCGAGAACCAGATCAGCCCGCCCGCCTCACGGATGCGGAAGTTCAGCTCCCAGTCCTGGGCGCGGATGAACTCCTCGTTGTAGCCGCCCTGTTGCTCCAGCGCCTCACGCCGGAAGACACCGAGGTAGACCGTCTCCGCCGGACCCGCCTGGCCACCGGTGTGGAAGGCCGCGTTGCCGACGCCGATCTTCGAGGTCATCGCGGCGGCGACCGCGTGCTCCCAGTCGTTCTCGCCCTCGGCGTGCATGATGCCGCCGACGTTCTGCGCGCCGGTCTCCTCCAGGAGCCGGACGGCGGTGGCGATGTAGTTCGGCGACAGCATCCCGTGGCCGTCGACACGGACCACGATCGGGTGCCGGGACGCCTTGATCGCCGCGTTCAGGGCGGCGGGCGTGCGGCCGGTCGGATTCGGGACGGTGTGCACACGCGCGTCCTCGGCCACGAGCTCGGCGGCGATCTCGTCCGTGCGGTCCACGGACGGACCGAGGGCGATCACGACCTCCATCTCGCCGGCGTACTCCTGCGCGAGGATCGCTTGGACGGCCCCACGCAGATGCCGCTCCTCGTTGAGGACGGGCATGATCACAGAAACGGCGGGGAGCGGCACGTCGGGCTTGGCGTTCATAAGACGCTCACGTTACCGCGAACGGGGGACACCGGTGCGCGCCGCCGGGGCCGGGACGCGGGATGGAGATCGTATCGGCCTACCGTGCTCACGGATCCCACGTACGGCCTCGTCCGGAGGTGTCCTCCTTGCCCAGCCCGTCTCGGTCCCCTGAGCGTCCCCAGCGGCGTCCGCAGCCACCCCGCAGGGTGCCGCGTCCGCCCGAGCGGCCCACGCGGTCCGTCCCGCCGCCGCGACGGCCGCGCTGGGCCATGCGGGCGGTCTCCACGCTGTCCGTCGTGGTGCTCGCCTCCGCCGGCATCGGGCACGCGGTCGTGACCAGTCTCGACTCCGGCATCGCCCGCGTCGACGCGTTCAAGGACATGAAGAACCGGCCCAGCGCCGGCCATGGCATGAACATCCTGCTGGTCGGCACCGACGGCCGGGACCGGATCAGCGAGCAGCAGCGGCGCGCCTACCACCTGGGCGGGCAGCCCTGCCACTGCACGGACACGATGATGATCGTGCACATCTCGGAGGACCGGGAGCGGGCCACGGTGGTGAGCCTGCCGCGCGACTCGTACGCGGAGGCTCCCGCGCACGTGGACGCGACCACCCGCAGGCAGCACGGCCCGCACCCGATCAAGCTGAACGCCGCCTACGCCGAGGGCGGCCCCCAGCTGACCGTGCGCACGGTCGAGAACATGACCCACGTGAAGATCGACCACTACCTGGAGGTCGACTTCACCAGCTTCATGAAGACCGTGGACGTCCTCGGCGGGGTCCGGCTCTGCACCACGACACCGCTGAAGGACTCGTACACGGGGCTCGACCTCTCCCCCGGCACCCACACCCTCCTGGGCGGGCAGGCACTGCAGTACGTGCGCGCCCGGCACCTCGACAGCGCGAGCGACCTCGGGCGGATGAAGCGACAGCAGCGGTTCCTGGCCGCCCTGATCGAGAAGGCCACCTCCTCCGGGGTGCTGCTGAACCCGATGAAGTTCCGCGACGTGACCCGCGCGGTGCTCGGCTCGGTCCGCGCCGACGAGGGCTTCGGCACCGACGAGCTGCTCGACCTGGGCCGGGCGATGCGGTCCTTCTCCCCCTCCTCCTCCGAGTTCACCACGGTGCCCATCGCGCAGATGAACTTCGCGGTCAAGGGCATCGGCTCGACGCTGAAGTGGGACGCGGCCAGGTCGGCCGGCCTCTTCCGGGCGCTGCGCGACGACAGGCCGCTGACCGCGGAGCGCCCGCACCGCGGCCCGGTTCCGGCGCCGGTGGAGGTGGACCCGCGGCAGATCCGGGTGCAGGTGGCGAACGGCACCGGCACCATGGGGCTGGCCAAGCGGGTCGACGCCGCGCTCGCGGCGGCCGGCTTCGCCGCCACGCACCAGCCGGTGACCGCGCCCGCCCACGTGGCCCGCACGGTGATCTTTTACGACCCCCGCTGGGACCGCTCGGCCCGCTCCCTGGCCGCGGCCCTGCCCGGCAGCGAGCTGCGTCCGGTGCCCGGCCAGGGACCGCTGCTCAAGGTGACCGCGGGCGCCGACTTCAAGGGCGTCCACCAGGTGCGGTTCGAGGACCCGTCACGGCCGGAGGCGAACGTGCTGCGCGGCAACGAGGTGGTGTGCTCGGGGGACGCGTGAGGACGTCGGTCCACGCGTGAGGACGTCGGTCCTCGATGCCCCCGGTCCTCGATGCCTCAGTCCTCGATGCCCTCCGCCGCCCGCTTCTCGCGCAGCTCGCGGATCGCGCGGCGGCGGGCGAGGCGGTGGGTGCGGCGGATCTGCGCCTCCTGGTTGCGGCGGCGGTCGCGCTCGGTCTCCGGTATCACCTGGGGCACCCGGCGCGGCTTGCCGTCGGCGTCGACGGCGGCGAAGACCAGGTAGGCCGAGCCGACCTGGGTAGCGGGCGCGGACTCGTTCCAACGCTCGGCGAGCACCCGGACGCCGACCTCCATGGAGGTCCGGCCGGTCCAGTTGACCTGGGCCTTCACATGCACCAGGTCACCCACGCGCACCGGCTCCAGGAAGGCCATCTCGTCCATGGAGGCGGTGACGGCGGGACCACCGGAGTGCCGGCCGGCCACCGCGCCCGCCGCGTCGTCGACCAGCTTCATGATCACCCCGCCGTGCACCGTACCCAGCAGGTTGGTGTCGTTGTGGGTCATGATGTGGCTGAGCGTGGTGCGGGAAGCGGACGTCGGCTTGCCCGGGATGTCCTGATCCACGTCAGGGGCCTGGTCTGTCATGGCCCCCACCTTATGCCGAAGCGACATTCACGGAATTTGTGTCAGCTTCGCAACAGCGGCGCTCTGATTTTCCGACATCCCTTGTAAGGCACACAGCGGTGCCCTGCACACTGGGGCCCATGAATGACTGGCCCGAGGGATCCGACAACAACCGCGGCCCGCGTTACGGACGCGGCAGCGCCGGGGCGCAGCCGGAAGGCGCCCGCGTGATGCGTCAGGTGCAGCGCGGCGGACCCGTGCCGCCCGGGCAGCGCGGGTACGGCACCCCGGGCCCGTCCGCACCGGCCTACGGCGGCGGAGTCCCGTCGCAGCCGTCGTACGTCGACGGCCAGGGATACGACGACGGCTACGGCGACTACGACAGCGGCTACAACACGGGCCACGTCTACGGCGGCGGCCCGGGCGGCCCCGACGGCCCGGAGGGCACCCGCACCCGGGGCCCGCGGCCCGCGCCGAACTGGCGGCGCCGCATCAAGTGGACGGCGATCACGCTGGCGAGCGTGCTCATCGTCACATCGGTGGCGACCTACTTCTGGGCCGACTCCAAGCTGCACCGGGACGTCGACCTGTCCAAGGTCATCGACCGGCCCGACGCCGGCTCGGGCACCAACTACCTGATCGTCGGCTCCGACAGCCGCAAGGGCATGACGAGCGACGACAAGAAGAAGCTGCACACGGGTTCCGCGCAGGGCCAGCGCACCGACTCGATGATGATCCTGCACGTCGGCGACAACGGGGACACCCTGCTCTCGCTGCCGCGCGACTCGGACGTGGAGATCCCGTCGTACAAGGGGTCGACGTCCGGGAAGGTCTACCCGGGCACCGGCCGCCGCACCAAGCTGAACGCGGCCTACGCCGAGGACGGCCCGACCCTGCTGGTGCGCACCATCGAGTACAACACCGGTCTGCACATCGACCACTACGTGGAGATCGGCTTCGGCGGCTTCGCGAAGATCGTCGACGCGGTCGGCGGGGTCGAGATCACCATCGACAAGGGCTTCAAGGACAAGGACTCGGGCGCGGACTTCAAGTCCGGCAAGCAGACGCTGAACGGCGAGGAGGCGCTGGCCTTCGTCCGCACCCGGCACGCCTTCGCGGCGCAGGACCTGCAGCGCACCAAGAACCAGCAGAAGTTCCTGGCGGCGCTGGCCCATCAGGTGGCCACCCCGTCCACGGTGCTCAACCCGTTCACGTTCTACCCGACCATGGGCGCGGGCCTGGACTCGCTCACCGTGGACAAGGACATGGGCCTGTGGGACCTGGCGTCCATGTTCTGGGCCATGAAGGGCGTCAGCGGCGGTGACGGCACCTCGCTGAACATGCCGATCGCAGGTTCCAGGGGCGGCAACCTCGTCTGGGACAGGACGAAGATGAAGACGCTGGTGAACGAGCTCAAGAACGACGAGAAGGTCACCGTCTCCGGCAACTAGGAGCGCACGGCCCCGCCTCGGGGGCGGGGCGCCGCACCCGGTCCAAGTCCCCGAAGAAGGAACGTTTCTGACAACCCATTATCCGCAATGGGTAAAACACGAATCAAGACGCGATCCCCATTCCCCAGATATCGGGCCAATCGACCGGTTGTACGGGAGTGGGGATTGTCACCGCTATGACCAGGCACCACATTGTGCCGATAATGTGTGCGATCCGGTGCTGAACAGCCGTGACGCCGTGCACCGTTCGATCGACTGAACCGAGGGTCTTGGCTGGGGGCGACTCGTCGTGCGGCCCCGACGGAGGACGAAGCGACCGTGGACACGCAGGGCCGTGTGTGGGGGGACCACATCGATCCGTCGGACCAGTGGCGTCCGGATCGACATCTCCGGTTCGGGCGTTGCGCCCCTCGGCCGGCCGAGGCGCCGTCCGCCGCCGGGCACTGTCCGGCCGACGAAGTTTGATTGCTTCTCGTGACGTCAGGGCTTTGTTCTGCGTCTAACTGAGCGCAGGAGCGAGGCAACGCCACGGGAACTCCCCGGGCCGACCCCGCGCTTCGGCCTGGTGCCCGGCAACGCATGGCACACGGCCGAGAGAGAACCGACAGGGCGCCGCAGGCCTCCCGGGGGGACGGGCGCGCAACGAAGCCGCGGTATGGGTGCCGAGGGCGGGAGGGCTGGAGATGACGCGCAGCAGCGTGGACGACGAAGGGGTGGTACCGCGCGCTCGGCGCGCCCGCCGACCCGAGGCGGAGAACGAGGCGGAGATCGCGGGCGGCCGCTCGCGCGACAGCGGCCACCGGCGCCGCACGGACCAGGCGCCGCCGCGGCCCAAGCGGCGGATACTGCGCTGGTCGGCGCTGACCCTGTCGGTCGTCATACTCGGCACCGCCGGCGCGGGCTACCTCTACTACCAGCACCTCAACGCCAACATCAAGAAGGACAAGCTGAACCTGGGCGACTCCGACGTACCGCAGGCGACGCCGAACGCGGCCGGCCAGACGCCGCTGAACGTCCTGCTGATCGGCTCGGACAGCCGGAACACCGCCAAGGACCTCAAGCTCGGCGGTTCCAAGGCGGACGTGGGCCGCCCGCCGCTCGCCGACGTGCAGATGCTGGTGCACGTGTCGGCCGACCGCAGCAACATGTCCGTGGTCAGCCTTCCCCGCGACACGATGATCCCGATCCCCAAGTGCACCGACCCGCACACCGGGCACGTGTACCCGGCGAGCACGCTGGCCATGGCGAACGACTCGCTCGGCCGTGGCGGACCCGGTTGCACGGTCGCCACCTGGCAGCACCTCACCAAGATCCACATCGACCACTTCATGATGGTCGACTTCTCCGGCGTGGTGGACATGGCGGACGCCATCGGCGGCGTCCCCGTCTGTGTGCAGCAGAACGTCTGGTCGCACACCTCCGACGGTCACGGCTCGGGCCTGAAGCTGAAGAAGGGCACCACCTACGTCAAGGGCCAGCAGGCCCTGCAGTGGCTGCGCACCCGCTACGGCTTCGAGGACGGCACCGACCTCGGCCGCACCCACGCCCAGCACATGTACATGAACGCGATGGTGCGCCAGCTGCGCGAGAACGCCACGCTGAGCAACCCGGGCAAGATGCGCAGCCTGGCGGAGACGGCGACGAAGGCGCTCCAGGTCGACGAGAGCCTGGGGACGATCAAGAAGCTGTACGACCTGTCGGAGGAGTTCAAGAAGGTCCCCACCAAGCGGATCACGATGACGACGCTGCCCACCGTGCAGTGGTCGCAGGACCACAACCGCCTGGTGCCCGCACCGCAGGACTCCGACCAGCTGCTCTCCATGGTGCGCGACGACTCCGCGCTCGACGGGCGCGGCGCGAAGCACAGGACCGAGCAGAAGTCGAAGGACCCCGCCGCCGCGGACGACCGGATCGCGGTGCAGGTCCGCAACGGGACCGGGGCCGACGGTCAGGCCCCGGTCCCGCAGCGGGCCGGTGTGATCGCCCAGGTCCTGCAGGGCAAGGGGTTCACCGAGGCCGCCAAGGACACCACGGCCGCGGCGGAGGCCAAGACCACCCTGCTCTACCCGAGCGCCGATCTCGAAGGCGACGCCCAGGCGGTGGCCAAGGCACTCGGTGTGCCGCTGAAGCAGGTGCGCAAGTCGACCGACGTCTCGGGCGTCACCCTGGTCGTCGGCGCCGACTGGCGCACCGGCGACGCCTACAAGGCGGCGGCCGAGCCGACGGCGGCGCCCTCCTCGGCGGCCGTGCTCCACGGGGACAAGAAGGACGCCTGCATGCCGGTCCAGAAGGGCTTCACCTGGTGAACGGCGACGGGGCCGCGACTCCGTGAGGGGTCGCGGCCGCGGACGCCCTCCGGTGCTTCACGCGCGACGGCTCACATGCTCGCGCCCGCCATGGCGCGGCACATCTCGGCGCAGCGGCGACACGCCTCCGCGCAGCGCATCGTCTGGGGGTCGTCGGGCATGGACATACACGCCTCGGCGCACATGTCGCAGGCCCTGGCGCACATCGCGCACATCTCGGCGGCCAGCGGCGAGCGCCGCATCATCATGTCGGCGCACATGCGGGTCATCTCGGAGCAGTCCATGAGCGCGCGCATGATCTGCATCTGGGCCTGACCGCCCATCTGCAGGCAGGAGCTCATGGTCTCCTCGCAGATGGTGTGGCAGTTCATGCAGGCCTCGACGCAGTCCTGCATCTGCTTGGTCATGGGGGGCATCATTCCGGACTGGGTCATGTCTCCTCCTCGGAGCAGGGGGTACCACGGCACGGACCCCGTGTGCTTCCGTCCTACGCCCGCTCGCACCTCCCCGCATGTGACCGACCGGTCGGGAGGCGACCACCGGAGACCTGCCGGACGGACCGCCGAACGGGTCCGCCCGGAACGCCGGAAGGCGCCCCGCGGGACGCCTTCCGGGAACCGGCCGGGGACCGCTACGGGAGATTGCGGGCCATGACGATCCGCTGCACTTGGTTCGTGCCTTCGTAGATCTGGGTGATCTTCGCGTCGCGCATCATGCGCTCGACCGGGTAGTCACGGGTGTAGCCGTAGCCGCCGAGGAGCTGGACGGCGTCGGTGGTGACCTCCATGGCGATGTCCGAGGCGTAGCACTTGGCGGCGGCGCCCTGGAAGGTGAGGTCCTTGTCGCCGCGCTCGGAGGCGGCCGCGGCCTGGTAGGTCAGGGCGCGGGCGGCGGCGATCTTCATGGCCATGTCGGCGAGCATGAACTGGATGCCCTGGAAGTCGGCGATCGGCTTGCCGAACTGCTTGCGCTCCTGGACGTAGCCCTTGGCGTAGTCGAGGGCGCCCTGGGCGACGCCGAGGGCCTGGGCGGCGATGGTGATGCGGGTGTGGTCCAGCGTCTTCATCGCGGTGGCGAAGCCGGTGCCCTCCTCGCCGATCATGCGGTCGGCGGGGATGCGGACGTTGTCGAAGTAGACCTCGCGGGTCGGGGAGCCCTTGATGCCGAGCTTCTTCTCCGGGGCGCCGAAGGAGACGCCCTCGTCGGACTTCTCGACGACGAAGGCAGAGATGCCCTTGGTGCGCTTGGCCGGGTCGGTGACGGCCATGACCGTGTAGTACTCGGAGACGCCCGCGTTGGTGATCCAGCGCTTCACGCCGTTGAGGACCCAGTGGTCGCCGTCGCGGACCGCCTTGGTCTTCATGCCGCCGGCGTCCGAGCCCGCCTCCGGCTCGGAGAGGCAGTACGAGAACATCGCGTCGCCCTTGGCGAGCGGGCCCAGGTACTTCTTCTTCAGGTCCTCGGAGCCGGAGAGGATCACCGGGAGCGAGCCCAGCTTGTTCACCGCGGGGATGAGGGAGGAGGAGACGCAGGCGCGGGCCACCTCCTCGATCACGATGACGGTGGCGAGGGCGTCGGCGCCGGCGCCGCCGTACTCCTCGGGGACGTGCACCGCGTGCAGGTCGTTGGCGACGAGGGCGTCCAGCGCCTCCTGCGGGAAGCGGGCCTCCTCGTCGACCGCCGCGGCGTACGGCGCGATCTTCGCCTCGACCAGCGAACGGACGGCGTCCCGGAGCATGTCGTGCTCCTCGGACGGGCGGTACAGGTCGAAGTCAGCCGATCCGGCCACGGTCTCTCACGCTCCAAAGACGCAGTGATACTGACGCTAATTACCGTTAAGTAACTCAAATTTTAGAGGGCGGCTCTCGGGACGCCTACGTGACCTTGGCGACAGCGGGGAATTTGCCCGGTGGGCGGCCCGACTATGCTCGGCTCCGCATCCCCGACGTACCCCCGATGTGGAGCACCCATGAGCTTGAAGATCACCGTGATCGGCACCGGATACCTCGGCGCCACGCACGCCGCGGCCATGGCCGAGCTCGGCTTCGAGGTGCTGGGTCTGGACGTCGTGCCGGAGAAGATCGCGATGCTGGAGCGCGGTGAGACCCCGATGTACGAGCCGGGGCTGGAGGAGCTGCTGCGCAAGCACGTCGCGGGCATCGAGGGTTCCTCGGGCCGGCTGCGCTTCACCCAGGACTGGGCGGAGGTCGGGGCGTTCGGCGACGTGCACTTCGTGTGCGTGAACACCCCGCAGCGGCACGGGGAGTACGCGGCGGACATGTCGTACGTCGAGGCCGCCGTCGCCTCGCTCGCCCCGCACCTGCGCGGGCCCGCGCTGGTCGTCGGCAAGTCGACGGTGCCGGTCGGCTCGGCCGACCGGCTGGCCGCCTACCTGGCCGAGCACGCGCCGGCCGGCGGGGACGCCGAGCTGGCCTGGAACCCGGAGTTCCTGCGCGAGGGCTTCGCCGTGCAGGACACCCTGCACCCGGACCGGATCGTGGTCGGGGTGCGCAGTGAGCGGGCCGAGAAGCTGCTGCGGGAGGTGTACGCCACGCCGACCGGCGAGGGTACGCCGTTCGTGGTGACCGACTTCCCGACCGCCGAGCTGGTGAAGACCGCGGCGAACTCCTTCCTGGCCACCAAGATCTCCTTCATCAACGCGATGGCGGAGGTGTGCGAGGCCGCGGGCGGTGACGTGGCGAAGCTGGCGGAGGCGATCGGCTACGACGACCGGATCGGGAAGAAGTTCCTGCGTGCCGGGATCGGCTTCGGCGGCGGCTGCCTGCCGAAGGACATCCGGGCGTTCATGGCGCGCGCCGGTGAGCTGGGCGCGGACCAGGCGCTGACCTTCCTGCGGGAGATCGACTCCATCAACATGCGCCAGCGCGGCCAGATGGTGGAGCTGGCCCGGCAGGCGCTGGGCGGCGGCCCGTTCCTCGGCAAGCGGGTCGCGGTGCTCGGTGCCACCTTCAAGCCGGACTCGGACGACGTGCGGGACTCGCCGGCGCTGAACGTGGCCGGGCAGATCCACCTCCAGGGTGGTCAGGTGACCGTGTACGACCCGAAGGGCATGGAGAACGCCCGCAAGGTCTTCCCGACCCTCGGCTACGCGGAGTCGGCCCTCGACGCGGTCCGGGCGGCCGACGTGGTGCTGCACCTGACGGAGTGGCGGGAGTTCCGTGAGCTGGACCCGGCGGCGCTGGGCGAGGTCGCGGCGGCCCGGCTGATCCTGGACGGGCGCAACGCGCTGGACCCGGAGCTGTGGCGGCGGGCCGGCTGGACGTACCGGGCGATGGGCCGCCCGACCGCCTGATCGCACGATCGCCCGTGGGCGCGAGGACGCCGGTTCGGCCGAGGCTCAGTCGGCCGAACCGGCGTCTTCCCGCATTCTGCACCACCGGGCACATACGTGGCCGATGAACCCCCGGCGCCCTACGGCTCCTTGGCCCGGTAGCGGCGCATCTTCGCGCGCGCCCCGCACACCTGCATCGAGCACCAGCGGCCCCGTCCGGCGGGGCTGCGGTCGTAGTACGCCCAGTGGCAGGTGTCGGCCTCGCACGCCTTCAGCCGGGCCCAGGTGCCCGCCACGAGGGCCTCGGCGACGGCGGCGGCGACCCGGGAGGGCAGGGGGCCCGCGTCGGCCGGGGCGAGGCGCGCGGAGCCGTCGTGATCGTCGACGGCGACATGGAGCGGGGCCTGCCGGAGCAGCTCGCCGAGCGGGGTCACCTCGCGGTGCGGCGGGTGGCCGGCGTGGGCGAGCAGCACGGCCCGCAGGGACTCGCGCAGGGCCTTGGCGCCGGGCAGGTCGTGCTCGGTGAGCCCGAAGCGTGCCCGGCCGTCTGCGGTGTCGAGCGAGTCGCGGCCCGTCTCGATGTCCAGGGTGTTCACCAGGGACTCGACCAGCGCCAGGCCCGCGGGGGCGGGCGATCTCTCACTCATGCGTGCAAGTTACCTCCCGAATCCGGTTGCGGCGTTACCGCTCATGCACGAGCATGGGGTAACTGTTACCGGTTATCCGCTTCCAAAGGTAACGCGGGTGGCCCCGTACCCCGAGGAGGAAGTCATGGCTCTCGCCAAGCTGGGTGTGGTCGTCCTGGACTGCCCGGACCCCCGCGCGCTCGCCGGCTTCTACGCCGAGGTGCTCGGCGGCGCCGTCGAGGGCGACGGCGACTGGATCGACCTGAAGGTGCCCGGCGGGCAGGCGCTCGCCTTCCAGCGGGCGTCCGGGTTCGTCGCGCCGCGCTGGCCCGCGCCGGACGACTCCCAGCAGTTCCACCTGGACCTGGTGGTGGAGGACCTGGACGCGGCCGAGAAGGGCGTGCTGGAGCTGGGGGCGAAGCCGCTGGACGCCGAGGACCGCTCGCGCGGCTGGCGGGTTTACGCCGATCCGGCCGGGCACCCGTTCTGCCTCTGTGCCTGCTGACTCCGGGAGGTCCCCATGTCCGCCGTCGCCCGCCTCCGTTCCGTCGTCCTGGACTGCCCCGACCCGCGGGCGCTCGCCGATTTCTACGCGGCGGTGGCCGGCGGCACCCCGGAGCAGGAGGACGCGGACTGGGTGGTGCTGAACGTGCCGGGCGGGCCGCGGCTCGCCTTCCAGCGGGCGGAGGGCCACACCCCGCCGCAGTGGCCCAGGGCGGACCGGTCGCAGCAGTTCCACCTGGACTTCGACGCGGGGGCGACCTGGGCGGAGGTCGACGCGGCCCATGAGCGGGTGCTCGCGCTGGGCGCCCGCCCGCTGGACCTGGAGGACCGGGAGAAGAAGGACTTCGTGGTGTACGCCGACCCGGCCGGCCATCCGTTCTGCCTGTGCCGGATCGCCTAGCCGTCTCCGCCCGCGCCGGGACGCCCCGCCGGCTCCAGCCGCGTGGCTCGCCCGGCTGTCTCGGCCCGTGCCGGGACGCCCCGCCGTCGCGTCCCGCGGCCGCTACCCGTCGAGGTGCGCGATCCGCGCGGCCGACGGGTAGCGGCGGTGCTGGGCGGTGCGGGCCGTGAAGTCGGCGGCGCGCAGGACCCGCTGGACGTTGCCCCAGGTCAGCAGGGACAGCTCGGTGTCGGACCAGCGACGCCGGTCGTGGTGGGCCTGTCGTCGTTGAGGTCGGCCATGTGCGGGCTCCGTGCGTCGTCGTGAGCTGCGTCGGTCGTGGCTTACGTCGAGGTGTGGCTGGTGTACGGCCACGGTCGCACGGGGCGTGGGGGTCTTTCCTGGTGAGTGGGGCGTTCGGGGGTGGCGGGAGGGGGTGGGCGGCCGCGCCGTCCACCACCTCTCCATGTCTTCCGCGGGCCGTCCCGGCCCGTTGGTCCCGGGCGGTCAGCCCTTGATGCCGTCGAGGGACTCGATCGTGGCGAGGGACGGGGCGCGGGTGGTCTGGAGGTCCCGGGCCACGTCCTCGGCCGCGCCCAGCACCCGTACCGCGTTCTGCCAGGTCAGCTTGGCCAGGTCGGCCCGGGACCAGCCGCGGTCGAGCAGTTCGGCGATCAGGTTCGGGTAGCCGGAGACGTCGTTCAGGCCGTCCGGGGTGAACGCGGTGCCGTCGTAGTCGCCGCCGATGCCGATGTGGTCGACGCCCGCCGCCTCGCGCATGTGGTCCAGGTGGTCGGCGACCGTGGCGACGGTGGCGACCGGGCGCGGGGTGCGCTCCTGGAAGGCGCGGTGGACGGCCATCGCCTCGGCGGTGGTGTCGAGGTGGTGGAAGCCGTGCGCGCGCATGTTGGCGTCGGCCGCGACCGTCCAGTCGACCGCGGCCTGGAGCACGAACTTCGGCACGAAGGTCACCATGGCCATGCCGCCGTTGGCGGGCAGCCGCTCCAGGACGTCGTCGGGGACGTTGCGCGGGTGGTCGCAGACGGCCCGGGCGGAGGAGTGCGAGAAGATCACCGGCGCGGTCGAGGTGTCCAGCGCGTCCCGCATGGTCGTCGCCGCCACGTGGGAGAGGTCCACGAGCATGCCGAGCCGGTTCATCTCGCGGACGACCTCGCGGCCGAACGCGGTCAGGCCGCCCGCCTTCGGCTCGTCGGTCGCCGAGTCCGCCCAGTCCACGTTGTCGTTGTGGGTGAGCGTCATGTAGCGCACGCCGAGCTCGTACAGGCCGCGCAGGGTGCCGAGGGAGTTGTCGATCGAGTGGCCGCCCTCCGCGCCCATGAGGGAGGCGATCCGGCCCTCGGCGCGGGCGGCCTCCATGTCGGCGGCGGTCAGCGCGCCCCGCAGCTGGGTGGGGTAGCGCTCGATGAGCCGCCGTACGCAGTCGATCTGCTCCAGCGTGGCGGGCACCGCGCCGGGCAGGTCGGAGCGCACGAAGACCGACCAGTACTGCGCGCCGACGCCGCCCTCGCGCAGCCGGGGCAGGTCGGTGTGCAGGTGGTCGTCCTGGCGGGCGGCGATGTCGCGGGCGGCGAGGTCGTAGCGCACCTGCTCGCGCAGGGCGTACGGCAGGTCGTTGTGGCCGTCGACGACGGGGAACTCGCGCAGCAGGTCGCGGGCTGTGTCCAGGGAGGTCACGGGCGTCACTTCCCGAAGCCGAAGCCGCTGCCCGGTCCCTCGACCTTGGAGCGCAGCCGCTTGCCCTTCTCGGTGGCCTGGTCGTTGAGGTCCTGCTGGAAGTCGCGCATCCGCTGGAGCAGTTCCTCGTCGTGCGCGGCCAGCATGCGGGCCGCGAGCAGCCCGGCGTTGCGGGCCCCGGCGACGGAGACGGTGGCGACCGGGACACCGGCCGGCATCTGCACGATCGACAGCAGGGAGTCCATGCCGTCGAGGTACTTCAGCGGCACGGGGACGCCGATGACCGGCAGCGGGGTGACGGAGGCGAGCATGCCCGGCAGGTGGGCGGCGCCGCCCGCGCCGGCGATGATCGCCTTGAGGCCGCGGTCGGCGGCCTGCTCGCCGTAGGTGATCATCTCGCGGGGCATGCGGTGCGCGGAGACGACGTCGACCTCGTAGGCGATCTCGAACTCGTCCAGGGCCTTGGCCGCGGCCTCCATGACGGGCCAGTCGGAGTCCGACCCCATGACGATGCCAACTACAGGGCTCATTCGGTGATCGTGCCTCTCAGGTAGCCGGCAGCGTGACGGGCGCGCTCCAGCACGTCGTCCAGGTCGTCGCCGTAGGTGTTGACGTGTCCGACCTTGCGACCGGGCTTCACGTCCTTGCCATACATGTGGATCTTGAGCTTGGGGTCGCGAGCCATGCAGTGCAAGTACGCGGAGTACATGTCCGGGTAATCGCCACCCAGGACGTTGACCATGACCGTCCACCTGGCGCGCGGGCGCGGGTCGCCGAGCGGCAGGTCGAGGACCGCGCGGACGTGGTTGGCGAACTGGGAGGTGATCGCGCCGTCCTGGGTCCAGTGACCCGAGTTGTGCGGGCGCATGGCCAGTTCGTTGACGAGGATGCGGCCGTCGCGGGTCTGGAACAGCTCGACGGCGAGGTGGCCGACGACGCCGAGTTCCTTGGCGATGGACAGGGCCATCTCCTCGGCCCGCAGCGCGAGGTCCTCGTCGAGGTCGGGCGCCGGCGCGATCACGGTGTCGCAGACGCCGTTCACCTGCTGCGACTCCACCACCGGGTAGGCGACGGCCTGGCCGTGCGGGGACCGTACGACGTTGGCGGCGAGTTCGCGGACGTAGTCGACCTTCTCCTCGGCGAGGACCGGGACGCCCGCCCTGAACGGGTCGGCGGCCTCCTCCTCCGAGTCGACGACCCACACGCCCTTGCCGTCGTAGCCGCCGCGGACGGTCTTCAGGACGACGGGGAAGCCGTCGCCCTCCGCCGCGAACGCGGCGACGTCCTGCGGATCGGCGACGATCCGGTGCCGTGGGCACGGGATGCCGATCGCGTCGAGCTTCGCCCGCATCACGCCCTTGTCCTGGGCGTGCACCAGGGCGTCGGGGCCTGGGCGCACGGGGATGCCGTCCGCCTCCAGGGCCCTGAGGTGCTCGGTGGGTACATGTTCGTGATCGAAGGTGATCACATCGCAACCGCGCGCGAACTCTCGCAGCGTGTCCAGGTCGCGATAGTCGCCGACGACGACTTCGTTCACCACCTGGGCCGCGGAATCCTGAGGGGTGTCACTGAGGAGCTTGAACCTGATGCCCAACGGGATGCCGGCTTCGTGCGTCATACGCGCGAGCTGCCCCCCGCCGACCATGCCGACTACCGGGAACGTCACCCCCCTAGCGTATCGGCCACGGCGACCGGACCGGATTGCGTCCCTCACGTCGCCTCTTACCCGGGGCTTTCCCGCCTCTTTCCGATCCGTTTCCGAGCTGTGGCCCCGTCCACGGGCGCGGGCGGGACCGCCTGGCTAGCATGGCTGGGTGACGAAACCTACGGACGGGGGCTTTACAGCCATGGAACGCGGTTCCTCGAGGCTGCAACGACTCGTACGCGAGGTGGCCAAGTTCGGCGCGGTCGGCGGCGCCGGCGTCCTTGTCAATCTCGGCGTGTTCAACCTGGTCCGGCACGTCTCCGACCTGCCGGTGGTGCGCGCCAGCATCATCGCGACCGTCGTCGCGATCGTCTTCAACTACGTCGGTTTCCGCTACTGGACGTACCGGGACCGCGACAAGGGCGGGCGCACCAGGGAACTCACGCTGTTCCTGGTGTTCAGCGCGATCGGTCTGGTGATCGAGAACGGCGTGCTCTACCTGGCGACCTACGGCTTCGGCTGGGACTCCCCGCTGCAGAGCAACGTCTTCAAGTTCGTCGGCATCGGCGTCGCGACCCTGTTCCGGTTCTGGTCGTACCGCTCGTGGGTGTTCCGGGCGATGCCGGCCCAGGGGGCCGCGGCGGGCGCCGCGCCGGTGCTGCGGCACGAGCCGGGCGAGCCCACGCCGCGCCAGCGCGTGCCGTAGGGGCTCTCGGGGTCACAGCGGCCCTAGCGGACGGTCGGCCGGTCCTCGTCCTCCAGCTTGCGCGCCGGGGGGGTGCGGGACAGGAACAGGCCGAAGACCGGCGGCTGCGCCTGGAGCAGTTCGAGCCGGCCGCCGTCGGCCTCCGCGAGGTCCCGGGCGACGGCCAGGCCGATGCCCGTGGAGTTGCGCCCGCTGATCGTGCGCTCGAAGATCCGGGCGCCGAGGTCGGCCGGCACCCCGGGCCCCTCGTCGGTGACCTCGACCACGGACTGGTTGCCGGTGACGCGGGTGCGCAGGGCGACCGTGCCGCCGCCGTGCATCAGCGAGTTCTCGATCAGCGCGGCCAGCACCTGGGCGACCGCGCCGGGCGTGCCGACGGCCTGGAGGTGCCGTTTGCCGGAGCTGACGATGGCCCGGCCGACCCCGCGGTAGGCGGGCCGCCACTCGGCGAGCTGCTGCTGGATGACCTCGTCGAGGTCGAAGGTGACGGCGGAGCCGGTGCGCGGGTCCCGTGAGTTGGTCAGCAGCCGCTGCACCACGTCCGTCAGCCGCTCGACCTGGGTGAGGGCGACGTTGGCCTCCTCCTTCACCGTGTCCGGGTCGTCGGTGAGGGTGATCTCCTCCAGCCGCATGGACAGCGCGGTCAGGGGGGTGCGCAGCTGGTGGGAGGCGTCGGCGGCCAGTCGCCGTTCCGCGGTGAGCATCCGTCCGATGCGCTCGGCGGAGGAGTCCAGCACGTCGGCGACCCGGTCGAGCTCGGGGACGCCGTAGCGCTTGTGCCGGGGGCGCGGGTCGCCCGAGCCGAGGCGTTCGGCGGTCTCGGCGAGGTCGGTCAGCGGGGAGGCGAGCCGGTTGGCCTGGCGGACGGCGAGCAGCACGGCGGCGACCACGGCGAGCAGGGCCACCAGGCCGATGATGAGCAGGGTCCGGCCGACCTCGCGGGTGACCGCGGAGCGTGGCTCCTGGACGGTGACCGTCTCGCCCTCCTCGCCGCGCTGCGTGGAGTGGATGACGTCGCCCCGGGGCCGGGTGCCGATCCGGATCGGGTCCCGGCCGGGCATGCGGATCTCGGCGTACTGGTCCTTGCTGACCGGGTTGCGCAGCACGTCCGCGTTGACGTGTTCCGCCGCGAGGATGCGGCTGTCCACGATGCTGGCCAGCCGCAGCGCCTCGGACTCCACCCGCTCCTGGGCGCTGTTGCTGATGGTGCGCGTCTCGACGATCACCAGGGAGACCCCGAAGACCGCGATCACCACGAGGACGACGGCGAGGGTGGACTGGATGAGACGTCGGCGCATGTCCTGCTACCCGTAGTGACCGCTGGGCCCCGGGGCGGGGCTCAGCTCTTCTCGAAGCGGAAGCCGACGCCGCGGACCGTCGCGATGTAGCGGGGGTTCGCCGCGTCGTCGCCCAGCTTCTTGCGCAGCCAGGAGATGTGCATGTCGAGGGTCTTGGTCGACGACCACCAGGTCGTGTCCCAGACCTCGCGCATGAGCTGGTCCCGTGTGACGACCCGCCCGGCGTCCCGGACGAGGACCCGCAGCAGGTCGAACTCCTTCGCCGTGAGCTGGAGCTCCTCGTCGCCCATCCACGCCCGGTGGGACTCGACGTCGATCCGCACGCCGTGGGTGGCCGGCGGCTGCTGCGGTTCGGCGGCGCCGCGCCGGAGCAGGGCCCGGACCCGGGCGAGCAGTTCGGCGAGCCGGAAGGGCTTGGTGACGTAGTCGTCGGCGCCCGCGTCCAGGCCGACGACGGTGTCCACCTCGTCGGCGCGCGCGGTCAGGATCAGGATCGGCACGGTGTGGCCGTCGGCGCGCAGCCGGCGGGCGACCTCGAGGCCGTCCATGCCGGGCAGGCCGAGGTCCAGCACGACCAAGTCGACACCGCCCTGCATTCCGGCGTCGAGTGCGGTGGGGCCGTCCTCGCGCACCTCGACCTCGTACCCTTCCCGGCGCAGGGCGCGGGCCAGCGGCTCCGAGATGGACGCGTCGTCCTCGGCGAGCAGTACACGGGTCATGAGGTGATGGTAGACCGCCCGCGCGCAGTGCTGGGGTGTGATCGCTTCGAGGGATTCTTACCCGGCCGCGCTGGTGGTACGGACCATTGCCCCGGAGGTGGGATCGTAGGAGAGACCTTCGAAACAGGCGGCTCGGTTCCTCCGACACCTGTGATCCGCGTCTCAAGTCCTTCCATATCAGGCACTGTCCTGCCGTATGGTGATCTGAACGCCTGTAGCACACCGGGGACCTTTGGCGGGCAATGACGCTGAAGGTCTCTTTCGTGTGCGGGCCGACGAACGTCGGCCCTGAAAGGAATGACCTCTGGCCGGGCCCCGGACGCATCGCCGCGTCCCGGGGCGTGGATCCCGGTGGTCGCCGTCCGCCGCTCCGCGATCCGGGGCGGACTCCCCCTGGGCGTGGGGGTGGACGCGGGACCCTGCCGGTGCCGGCCGCACCCCCACCGGGCGCGCAGCGCTCCAACGCGCGTCTTGACCAGCAAGGAACGACCATGGCGTCCAGCCTGACGAAGGACTCGGTCCGCCCGGGCACCCCCGGGTCCGAGAAGACCTTCTTCGGCCACCCCCGCGGACTGGCCACTCTCTTCATGACCGAGATGTGGGAGCGTTTCTCCTACTACGGCATGAGGGCCCTGCTCCCGCTGTACCTGGTGGCCCCGGGTGGCCTGCACATGAACGCGGGCACGGCGACCGCGATCTACTCCGTGTACGTGTCGCTCGTGTACCTGCTCGCCCTGCCCGGCGGCTGGGTCGCCGACCGCTTCCTCGGTCCCCGCAAGACGGTGGCCGTCTCCGGTCTGATCATCATGCTGGGCCACCTGTGCCTGGCGCTGCCGGTCGCGGCCAGCTTCTTCGTCGGTCTCGGCCTCGTCGCGATCGGCTCCGGTCTGCTCAAGGCCAACATCTCCACGATGGTCGGCCACCTGTACAACGGGCCGGACGACGCGCGCCGTGACGGTGGCTTCACGCTCTTCTACATCGGCATCAACCTCGGTGCCTTCGTCGCCCCGCTGGTCATCGGCACCGTCGGCGAGAACGTCAACTGGCACTTCGGCTTCGCGCTGGCCGCGGTCGGCATGGCGCTGGGTCTGGCCCAGTACCTGCTCGGCAGCCGCCACCTGAGCGCGCAGAGCGACGTCGTCCCGACGCCGATGTCCCCCGCGGAGAAGTCCGCCACCCTGCGCAAGGGCCTGATCTGGCTCGCGATCGCCGCCGTCTTCTACGGTGTCGTCGGCTTCACCGGCCACTTCACCCTGAACTGGGCGCTGATCCCGCTCACGCTGATCGGCCTGATCGTCCCGATCCTCGTCATCGCCCGCATCCGCCGCGACAAGGACCTGGACGCGGCCGAGAAGTCGAAGGTGTCGGCGTACGTCTGGTTCTTCGTCGCCGCGGCCGTCTTCTGGATGATCTACGACCAGGGCGGCTCGACGCTGTCGCTCTTCGCCGACGGCAAGGCCGAGAACTCGGTCTTCGGCTGGGGCTTCCCGGTCTCCTGGTACCAGTCGGTCAACCCGGTCATGATCATGGCGCTCGCCCCGGTCTTCGCCTGGCTGTGGCTGTGGCTGAACCGGCGCGGCAAGGAGCCGAGCACGATCGTGAAGTTCTCCTCCGGCCTGGTGCTGGTGGGTGCGTCGTTCTTCCTCTTCCTCGCCCCGCTGTCGATCGCCGACGGCGGCCACAAGGCCGCGGCGATGTGGCTGGTCGCGATCTACTTCGTCCAGACCGTCGGTGAGCTGACGCTGTCCCCGGTGGGTCTGTCGGTGACGACGAAGATGGCGCCGAGGAAGTACGCCTCGCAGATGATGGGCGTCTGGTTCCTCGCGGTCACCGCGGGCGACTCGATCACCGCGCTGCTGTCCAACCCGGCCGTCGGCGGGGTGAACCTCGACCGGACGGGCTTCGTCGCCCTGGAGGCGGCGCTCGCCGTGGTCGCCGGTGTCGCGGTGTGGATGTACCGCAAGAAGGTCAACCGGCTGATGGGCGACGTGCGCTAGTCGTCAGGAACCGGCCGGGAGGGCCGCCGCACCCCAGGGGTGCGGCGGCCCTCCCGTCGTGTGCGGGGCCTGCTACCGCGTCCTGCGGCCGGGCAGGAACGTGAACACGGCCACGCCCAGCAGGATCGCGGTGCCCGCCACCAGGCCGAGCGCCTTCAGGGCGCCGTGGTCGCCCGCACCGGTCTCGGCGAGGCCGCCCGCGCCACTGCTGCCGCCGGTCGACGAGGACGTACCTCCGGACACGGAGGACCCGCCGGAGGTCGACGTGCCGCCCGAGGCGCCGCCCGGCTGCTGGGCGGTGTCCAGGGTGAGCGAGACCTCGGTCCTCGTCGGCGTGCACGTGGTGGTCGTGCCGAGCGCCTTGACCGTGAGGACGCCCGGGGACAGGGTCGACGTGCCGCTCGCGCCGGGCTTGTAGGTGCCGGTGAGGTCGGGGATCGCGATCGGGTCGCCGGACTTGATCGGGGCGGCGTTCGCCGGGCCCTCGACGTGCACGGTGCCCTTGTCGGCGCCGCCCAGCACCACCTCCATGGACGGCTTCACGGAGTCCTTGGGTATGTCGGCGGGGCTGTCCATCACCGACTTCCCGAACCGCACGGTGAGGCCGTAGCTCCCGCCGTCCTTCCTGGCGTCGATCCGCACCGGAGAGGTCGCGTTCTTGTCGCCGATGGGCGTCTTGCAGGCGTACGGGATCAGCACCTCCTTGCCGGTGAAGTCGGTCCGTCCGGTGCCGCCGGTGTCCGTCGGGGTGGCCGTGGGGGTCTTCGTCGGTGTCGCCGTCCCGGTGGGCGTCGTGGTGGGTGTGGTGGTGGGTGTGGTGGTGGGCGTGCCGCCGCCGCCCGCCGTCACCTGGATGGTCGCCGCCTTCTGCACGGTCTCCTTCGGCGCGCACCTGGTGTCCGTGGACATCGCGTTGACCGTGTACGCGTCGGGGGTCAGGGTCACCTCCCCGGCCGCGGTCAGCTTCAGGCTGCCCTTCATGTCGGACAGCACCATGGCGCCGCCCTTGGGGATCGCCGGGTTCTTCCGGGTCCCCCGCAGGGCGATGTCGGCGGTCTGCGCCCCGGCCGCCTTCAGGACGCCCGAGGGCTGCACCGAGTCGGCGGGCAGGTCGATGATGTCCGGGTTCCTGGACGCGGCCTGGACGAACTTCCACACGACGTCCACGGTGTCGCCCACCTTCGCGGTGGCGGGCGCGGTGATCTCGACCTTCGTGGTGCCGTCGACCGGGTCGATGCCCGCCGGCGGCACGCAGTGGGTGGCGAACGACACCTCGGCGGCCTGTGCGGGCGCGGCGGCCACGCCCAGCAGCACGCCTGCCGAGCAGAGCACCAGTGCGGCGCCCGCGGCGCCCGTCCGGCGGGCCGTGGTGCCTCTCCTTCGCATGCTCACGTGGGTCCCTTCGGGGTGGGAGTCGGAGGACTCGTCGGACTGTCGTGGTGCGGTGCGGAGAGCCGGCCGGCCGGGCCGCCCGGGACGGAGTCCGGGGTGAACCACGGCAGGGTCGGAGCGGGATCGGGCCCGGGGGCGCGGGAGCGGACGCGGGCCGGGCGCGGGACGGGCCGTGGCAGGCGCCGGTGCCGGACGCCGCCCGGGCGGCGCGGACGTACCCGGTCCACGACGGCCATCCCGGCGCGGGACAGGGCGGCCGGGACGACCAGGCAGAGCAGGAGCAGGAACAGCGTCACGCCCCAGGGACGGCCCACCCCCCAGGGCTGCTCGGCGATGACCTTGCCCTGGTAGCCGAGGGACACGGTGTAGTCGCCGTGCGCCCCCGCGGACAGCTCGACGGGCAGTCTGACCAGCGCCTTGCCGCCGGGGGCGAGGGTGCCGTGCCACTGCTGCTCGTCCCACTGGGGGGCGAAGACGCCGTGCGCGGTGCCGACCCGGAAGACGGGGTCCTTGACGGGGGTGGTGCCGACGTTGCCTGCGGTGAACTCCAAAGTGCGCGCGGGCGGGGCCCCGAACCAGGTCAGCACGCCGCCGGAGCCGGTCAGCCGGGTGTCGGAGAGGATCGACAGACGGCCGCCGGAGGTCTCGGCGGGCAGCGGGGCGACAGGGTGCCCGGCGACCTGGAGGACGGCGTCCGCCTCCGCCTTCGCGCCGGTCACGGTGGCGACGTGCACCACGCAGGGGCACGGCACGGGCGGCTCGGCGACCGGCAGCCTCCTGGTGAAGGAGCCGCGGGTGTCCGTGGTCACGGCCCGGCCGTCGCCGTTGGCGCAGGAGTTGGTGCCGCCGATCACCCCGCGGGACGGCGTGGCCCGCCCGCAGACCAGCAGCATCAGCAGGGTGCCGGGCCGCCAGCCGCCGCCCCGGACGGTCACCGAGCCGCCCGTGCCCGCCTGGGCGGCGGACAGCCTCACGACGGGGCCGTCCGCCGCCGCAGCGGGGCCGGTCAGTGGCAGCAGGAGCAGCGCGAGCACCGCCGCCAGGGCGGGGATCCGGGCCCTGCCGCGCAGGTCAGCGCTCATGTCCTCGCTCCCCCCACCGATCCCGCGGGCTCGGCCGGTGCGCCGGCCGAGGCGCGGACGGGCGTGCCGTCCCGGGCCGCGTCGCGGCGCCGCCGGTGCCGTCGCACGGCCGGCAGCGCGGCGGCCGCCGCGGCCGCGCCGAGGACGCCGGACACCGGGCCCCACGGCACGAACCGGGCGGAGGTGTGCGCGCTGTCGTGGGCGCCGCCCGCGGCGGTGACCGTCAGCCGCAGGTCGACGGCGTCGAGTGCGGGCCGGCCGGGCCAGGGTTCGCCGAGGGTCCGGCGGGTGCCCGGTGGCAGGCGCAGCGGCAGAGTGCGGGCGGGGCGGTCGAGGACCGGGCCGAGGACTCCGTCCGCGTGGACCGCGAGCCGTGGCACGAGGACGGTCGTGCCGCGGTTGACCAACTGGTAGGTGATGCGGCCGCCGCGCACCGCCACGTGTTCGACGGTCAGCGCGGCCAGGGCGGGGCCGCCCACGCGCAGCCGGACCGCGACGGTCGCCGTGCGGCCGGCCGTGTCCCGGGCGGTGATCGTGCCCGCGCGGTCGCCGGGGGCGGCGTCGGCGGGCACGGTCAGGGTGAAGGGCACCTCGGCGCGGGTGCGCGCGGGGACGCGGACGGTGGTCCGGGCGAAGGCGATGCGCACGCCGGTCGCGCGCAGCCGTACGGTGAGCGGCCCGCGGCCGGTGTCGGTCACGGACACCGTGTCGGTGAGGACGGTGCCCGGGGTTCCCTCGGCGTAGAAGGAGGGACGCCCGGCGCCGGCCGGCGCGACCGACCAGCCCGCGGCGGCACGGGCGGCCGGTGCGGACGCCAGCAGCAGGAGCAGGGTGAGGCCGAGGACACGGGCGGCGGGCGGCATGAGCGGCTCCACGGTCGTGGACTGCGGTTCAGCGGCGTACGGCCGGGTTCCGCCGGGTCAGCCACAGCGCGCCGGCGGCGCCCGCGAGCAGGACCGTGCCGCCGAGGGTGCCGAGGGCGACGGCGGAGTCCGCGGGGCCGGTCTGCGGGAGCCGGCCGGCGGAGCCGCCCGACGAGGAGGACGAGGAGGACGACGAGGACGACGACGAGCCGGATCCGCCCGCCGCCGTCACGCTCAGGGTCAGGGACGGCCCCGGGTTGTTGCTGGGGTCGCAGGTGGTCGTCGTGCCCAGCGCCTTGATGGTGAGCGTGGCCGCCGTGAAGGTGACTTTGCCGGTCTTCCTCGGTGTGTAGGTGCCGCTCAGGTCGCTGATCTTGATGGGGGTGTCGGCGGGGATCGCGGCCGCGTTGGCGGGCCCGGTGACCGCGAGGGTGCCGCTGTCGGCGCCGCCGAGCCTGATGGTGGCGCTCGGGTTCATGGCGCCCTTGCCCAGCTCGACCGGGCTGGAGGAGACGCCCTTCTGCCAGGACATGGTGATCCGGTAGCCGCTGCCGCTGCGGACGGCCCTGATGTCGATGGGCGAGACGGCGCTCTTGGCGCCGATCGGCGTCTTGCACCGGTAGTCGACGTTCACGACGTCGGCACGGGCCGCCGGTGCGCTGAGCAGCAGCACCGGGCCGGCCAGGGCCGCCGCGGACACGAGCGCGGCGGTTCGTTTCGGGTACGACACGGTCGGTCCACCCCATTCATCCACGGCGAGGCACCTGACGGCACATCAGATTCGGCCGTCAAGGTACGCCGGGGGTCGTGAGGAAGGAAGACGCGTCACACGCCGGAGTTGTGTCGATCCGGCGCGCGTGAAGGGTGGTTCGGGTGGAGGCGGGGGCCCGGGAGGGGGCTCATGCGGCGCGGCCGCCGGTCCAGGGCCGGACCGGCGGCGTCCCGGTCAGGCCGGGGCGCCCAGCTCCGCCCACACGGTCTTGCCCGTGCGGCCCGTCGTGCGGACGACGCCCCAGTCGAGGCACAGCCGCTGCACGATGAACATGCCGTGACCGCCGGGGCGGCCGGCACGGTGCGGGGTGCGGGGTGCCGGCTGGCCGCTGCCGCGGTCGGACACCTCCACCCGGATCACCTTGTTGTCACGGGCGAGGAACAGCTCGTCCGGGCCCTCGGCATGCAGGCAGGCGTTGGTGACCAGCTCGGACACGACGAGCAGCACGTCCTCGGCGGCGGCCCGCAGGTCCGCGGAGGCGGCGGGCAGCCATCCCCAGGCGTACAGCGCCTGGCGGGTGAAGTCGCGGGCGAGCGGGACGACCCCGCTCTCGCCGTCCAGCCGCAGTCTGCGGGTCTGCCGCCCGGGGGGACCCTGCGCACCCTCGGACGCCACGGACGGCTCGGACGGCACGGCCGTCCCCGCGGACGCGCCTGCCACCGGCGCACCCCCCTCGGACGTCCCGGAAGCGCCGCTCGGCTCCGGGCCGCGGTCGCCCGGCGAGTAAGGCCGGGTGGTGCTCATCAGCGCTTCACCTCACCGATTCACCAGTTCACAATTGAAAGTTCCGGCGCCTTCCGGCACCGTACGGTCCATTCGCCGTCCACCCGTGGTCCGCACGCGGTTCCTCCGTCGTCCCTCCGTGGTCGACCCTTCGGCACTTACGTCGCATCCGGGCCGTCCTCCGGTTCCCGGTGCGGCCGGCCGCGCCGCGGAGCGCCGGGGCTCAGGATGTCTCCTGCCCGACGGATCCGGCGAAACACCCCCGCATGGGACGTGACTCGTGCGACGCGCGGGATTCACCCCGCGGGGACGGCCGGGAGGCGAGGTCAGTCGGCCTCGGCGGCCAGGGCCGCCTCCACGGAGTCGTGGACGGTGAAGACCGCCTCCGCTCCGGTGATCTCGAAGACGCGGGCGACCACGGGGAGCATTCCCGCCAGGTGGACTCCCCCGCCGGCGGCCTCCGCCTTGAGGCGCGCCCCGAGGAGGACGTTCAGCCCCGTGGAGTCGCAGAACTCCAGCCGTGAGCAGTCCACCACGAGCCGTGCGAAACCCTTGTCGAGGAGGTCGTCGAGTGGCTCGCGCAGAAGATCGGCGGTGTGGTGATCGAGTTCACCCGCCGGTGTCACTACGGCGCTGGAGCCCTCTTCCCGCACCTCCACCAGAAGCCGGCCCGACTGTGCGCTGCCGACCGTCCCGTGGTCCATGCCGTCTCTCTCCCGAGTCGTGGCTGCTGATGCCCTCGAACATTACGCCTTCCTTCCGCACTCCGACACCCGAACAACCTCACACAATCGGACATACCGTTACAGAACGTACTTGCGATCGGCTCGGAGAAGCAGGTAGGGCTAGTAGGGACACCTGCCCCTACACGCCGGCTTCGGAGGCGCCGCACACCGCAGTGCACCTTTCTGGCTTCGGCAGCCATAAGCCGAGAACGATGGAGGACACCCATGTCACCCCGGCTCGACGAATCGCATACCCCGGTCGCGACGTCGACACCCCCACCGGACCAACTGGATCCCATCGATCCGTTCGACGCCCTCGACCCGCTCGAGGGCCTCCCGGAGATCCCCCCCTTCCACGAGGTCGGCCCGGTCGACGCGCGGGCCCTGTCCAAGACCCTGTTCGAGCGACTGGAGTCGCTGGAGGAAGGGACGTACGAGTACTCGTACGTCCGCAACACGCTCGTCGAGCTGAACCTCGCGCTCGTCAAGTTCGCCGCCTCACGCTTCCGCTCCCGCAGCGAGCCGATGGAGGACATCGTCCAGGTCGGCACCATCGGCCTGATCAAGGCGATCGACCGCTTCGAGCTCGCGCGCGGTGTGGAGTTCCCCACGTTCGCCATGCCGACCATCATCGGCGAGATCAAGCGCTTCTTCCGTGACACCTCGTGGTCCGTGCGCGTACCGCGCCGGCTGCAGGAGCTGCGGCTCGACCTGGCCAAGGCCGGGGACGAGCTGGCCCAGCAGCTGGACCGCGCCCCCACCGTCGCGGAACTCGCCGCACGGCTCGGCATCTCCAACGAGCAGGTCGTCGAGGGCATGGCCGCCTCGAACGCCTACACCGCCTCCTCGCTGGACGCCCAGCCCGAGGAGGACGACTCCGAGGGCGCGCTGGCGGACCGCATCGGCTACGAGGACCACGGGCTCGAGGGCATCGAGTACGTCGAGTCCCTGAAGCCCCTGATCGCCGAGCTCCCGACCCGCGACCGCACGATCCTGTCGCTGCGCTTCGTGGCGGGCATGACCCAGTCCGAGATCGGCGAGGAACTCGGCATCTCGCAGATGCACGTGTCCCGGCTGCTGTCGCGGACGCTGGTGCGGCTGCGCAAGGGACTGACCCTGGAGGAGTGAGGGGCGGCCCTCCTCCGCACGCGGGCGTGGGGCGGCTCGGCGAAGGCGCCGGGCCGCTTCGGCGTGCACGGGCGGGACTCCCTCGGGTGGCCGGTACCCGGGCACCCGGACCTCATGCCGCGGTCCCCGTGCGGGGGGCTCGGTGGCCTGAAACCGCTGTCCCCGGCAGGAAAGCGCTCTCAAGGGCCGGTGAGCGGCTCCGTCATGCGGTTACCGCGGGAAACGTCTTTCCCGAACCGGCCCCCTGCATCACGATGGGCCCCCGAACCGGCTGGTACGGCAGTGGTTCCGGTGACGGAGGGGGCGGCATGGACCAGGGCGGCGACGGGGCCGACGCGGGAGACGGACTCGCACAGGCCCCGGACACGCGGCTGACGGAACTGCTGCGCGCCCCGACCCCGGTGGCGTACCCGGCACTCCAGGAACTGCGCCGCAGGCACCACCCGGCGGTCCTCGCCCACGCCCGGCTGCTGACCGCGAGCGAGTCCGCCGCGCGCCGGCTGACGGCCGAGACCTTCACCACGGCGGCCCGTGAGACGGCCCGCGGCACCGAACCGACCGTCCCGCTGCGCCACCACCTGCTGCTCCTGGCGGCCCGGCTCGCGGCCGGCTGGGCCCGCGACGAGCGCGCCGCAGGCGTGCGGCCCGGGCTGCTGCTGGTGATCGACTCCACCGGCCTGCCCGACGGACCCGCCCCCGCGCTGCTCCCGGCGTTCCAGACGCTGCCCTCCCGCGCCCAGGGCCTGCTCTGGTACGGCGTCCTCGAACAGGAGCCGGTGGAGCGCACCGCCGCGTACCTGGGGCTGGGTCCGGCTGACGTCGCGCACGGTGCCCCGCAGGCGCTCAAAGCCCTGGCCCAGGCGTGCGTGCGGCTGCGCCTGGCCGCCTCCGACGACCCGCGCTGCGCCGACTTCCGCCGTCTGATCGAGGAGGCGGTACGGCAGGACGGCGCCCGCCCCAGCCCCGACCTGGACGCCCACAGGGCCCGCTGTCCGCACTGCACTGCCGCGTACGAGGACCTGACGGCGCTGCGGGACAGCCCGCGGCAGACGCTGGCGGAGGGTCTGCTGCCCTGGGACGGGGTGTCGTACCTGCACCGGTCCGAGCCGGTCCCGGCGCCGCAGCCGCCCCCGCCGGCCCCGTACTGGCCGGCGAGCCGCCGCTATCTGCTGGCCTCGGCGGCCCTGGGCGTGGCCCTGGTGCCGCTGCTGGTGTTCCTGCTGTCCGCGCCGGACGGGTCCGACCGGCAGCCGGTGGCGGCCACGCCGGCGCCCCCGCCGGTCACGGTGACGGCCACGGTGTCCGTCCCGCCGTCCTCCTCCGCGCCGCCGTCCCCGACTCCGTCCCGCACTCCGTCCCGCAGCAGCGCCTCGCCCGCGCCGAGCAGGACCACGCACCGGCCGGCCACGTCCGCGCCGCCCCGGCCGGCCCCGAGCCCCTCCCCGACGTTCGCCGCCCCGGGCAGCCGCTACGCGGAGGTGGTGAACCTCGCCACGGGCCTGTGCCTGGACATCCGGGACGGCGACCTCTACGAGGGCAACGACGTCGTCCCGGCACCCTGCGACTCCACCCCCAGCCAGCGCTGGCGCGTCGACGCGGGCCTGGGAGTGCTGCGCTCGGCCGCCGACTCCGGCTTCTGCCTGGACAGCCGCGGCTCGACCGACCGGGGCGTGGGCATCTGGGGCTGCGACTCGGTCTACGGCCGCAACGGGCGGAGCCTCCGCTTCACCGTCGACCCCGACGGCACGATCCGCCCGGCGATCGCGATCGAGACGGCGCTCACCCCGGACGGCGGTGACGGCCTGGAACTCGACCCGCTGGACGGGAGCGCGGCACAGCGCTGGCGGGCCGGGGCGGCCTGACCGGCTGCCCGGCCCGGCCGGTCACACGACCCGCTCGCCGCCGCGCCAGACGCCCGCGACCAGCGGTACGCCCGGCCGGTACGCCAGGTGGACGTGGCTCGGGGCGTCGAGCAGGGTCAGGTCGGCGCGGGCACCCGGGGTGAGGCGGCCGACGTCGGTGCGGCGCAGGGCCGCGGCGCCGCCCGCCGTGGCGGACCAGACCGCCTCGTCGGGGGTCATGCCCATGTCCCGGACGGCCAGGGCGACGCAGAAGGGCACCGACGAGGTGAAGGACGAGCCCGGGTTGCAGTCGGTGGAGAGGGCGACCGTCACGCCCGCGTCCAGCAGACGGCGGGCGTCCGGCCACTCGGCGCGGGTGGAGAACTCGGCGCCGGGCAGCAGGGTGGCCACCGTGTCGCCCTGCGCGAGCGCGTCGACGTCCGCGTCCGTGAGGTGGGTGCAGTGGTCGGCGCTCGCGGCGTCCAGTTCGACGGCCAGCTGCACGCCGGGGCCGTAGGAGAGCTGGTTGGCGTGGATGCGGGGGTGCAGGCCCTTCGCCTTGCCGGCGGTGAGGATCGCGCGGGCCTGGTCGCCGTCGAAGGCGCCCTTCTCGCAGAAGACGTCGATCCAGCGGGCGTGCGGCGCGCAGGCGTCCAGCATCTCGCCGGTGACCAGGGCGACGTAGGCGGCCGGGTCGTCGGCGTGGTCGGGGGAGACGATGTGGGCGCCGAGGTAGGTCACCTCGTCGGTGTGGCGGGCCGCGATGCGCAGGGCGCGTGACTCGTCCTCGACGGTGAGCCCGTAGCCCGACTTGGTCTCGAAGGTCGTGGTGCCCTGGCGGAGCGCCTCCGCCAGGTACCGGGTGAGGTTCGCCTCCAGTTCCGCGTCGGTGGCGGCGCGGGTGGCCGCCACCGTGGTGCGGATGCCGCCGGCGCTGTAGGAGCGGCCGGACATGCGGGCGTTGAACTCCTGTGTGCGGTCGCCCGCGAAGACCAGGTGGGAGTGGGAGTCCACGAAGCCGGGCAGCACCGCCCGGCCGGCCGCGTCGACCCGGTGGTCGGCGGCGGGTGCTCGGCCGGCCTCACCGGTCCAGACGACCCGGTCGCCGTCGACGACGACGGCCGCGTCCTGGATCAGTCCGAGGGGCGATCCGTCACCGAGGGAGGGGTCGTTGGTGACCAGCGTGGCGATGTTGGTGACGACGGTGCTGCTGCTCATGGTGTCCTCAAGGGTGGCCGGATGGGGGTCGGCGGGGGTCAGCCCCGCAGGGCCTCGATGGCGTCCGCGAGGGCCGACGGCACGTCCGGTACGAGCGTGTGGGCCCCGTCCCGTACGACGTGGCGGCCGCCCACGACGGTGTGCCGGACGTCCGCCGCGGTCGCCGCGAACACGGCTGTCTCCGCGCCCAGCCGGGGCAGCGGGCCCGCTGTCCTGACGGAGTCCAGGGCGATCGTCGTGAAGTCGGCGAGTGCCCCCGCCGTCAGCTCGCCCGCGTCCTGCCAGCCGAGCGCGGCGTGTCCGTCGGCGGAGGCCGCGCGCAGCAGGGCGGCGGCGGTCCAGTGGCCGCGGGTGCGGGTGCGCAGCCGCTCGTTCAGCTCCATGGCGCGCGCCTCTTCGAGCAGGTCGACGACGGCATGGCTGTCGGAGCCGAGGGAGAGCGGCGAGCCCGCCCGCTGGAGGGCGACGGCCGGGCCGATGCCGTCCGCCAGGTCGCGTTCGGTGGTCGGGCACATGCAGGTGCCGGTGCGCGAGCCGCCGAGCAGTGCGATGTCCTCGTCGGTGAGGTGGGTGTTGTGCACGCCGGTGGTGCGCGGGCCGAGGACGCCGTGGTCGGCGAGCAGCCGAGTGGGCGTGCGGCCGTGCGCGGCCTGGCAGGCGTCGTTCTCGGCGGTCTGCTCCGACAGGTGGACGTGCAGCGGGGCGTCGCGCTGTGCGGCCCACTCGGCGACGGTGGCGAGCTGCCCCGCGGGCACGGCCCGTACGGAGTGGATCGCCGCCCCGATCCGCGCGTGGTCGCCTTCCTTGAGGAGGGCGGCGCGTTCGGCCCAGGCGTCCGCGGTGCCGTCGGAGAAGCGCCGCTGGTGGGTGTTGGGCGGCTCGCCGAAGCCGGCGGACAGGTAGGCGGTGTCCAGCAGGGTGATGCGGATGCCGGCCTCGGCGGCGGCCGCGAGCAGGGCCTCGCCCATCGCGTTGGGGTCGGCGTACGGGGTGCCCCCGGGCGCGTGGTGCACGTAGTGGAACTCGCCGACGCAGGTGATGCCGGCCAGGGCCATCTCGGCGTACACCGCGCGGGCGAGCGCGTGGTAGGTCTCCGGGGTCAGGTGGTCGGCGACGGAGTACATCACCTCGCGCCAGGTCCAGAAGGTGCCGCTGCCCACCTGGACCGTGCCGCGCAGGGCCCGGTGGAAGGCGTGGGAGTGGGCGTTGGCCAGCCCGGGCAGGGTCAGGCCGCGCAGGATCTCGGCGCCGGGTGGCGGGGTGGGCACGCCAGCGCGGACGGCGGCGAGGCGGCCGTCCGCGACCTCCAGCACGACCCCCGGCTCGACGTTCGTGCCGAGCCAGGCGTGCTCCGACCAGTAGGTCCGTGTCGTCACCGGCAGGCCAGTCCTTCCAGTACGTCGGCGAGCGCGTCCACCCCGGCCAGGCAGTCGTCCTCGGCCGCGGACTCGGCCGGGGAGTGCGAGACGCCGGTGGGGTTGCGCACGAACAGCATGGCGGTCGGGACGCGTCCCGAGAGGATTCCGGCGTCGTGTCCGGCGCCGGTGCCGAGGACGGGCACCTTCAGACCGGTGTCCTTGCCGAGGATCCGGCCGAGTTCGTCGCGCAGCGCGTGGTCGAACTCCACCACCGGGGTGAAGGACTCCCGGACGACGTCCAGGTCGGCGCCCTGTGCGGCGGCGTACTCGCGGGCGGCCTTCTCCACGGCGGTGACGACCGTGTCCAGGGTCTCCTGGTCGGCTGCGCGGGAGTCGAGCCAGCCGCGCACCAGGGACGGGATGGCGTTGACGCCGTTCGGCTCGACGGAGATCTTGCCGAAGGTGGCGACGGCACCGGCGAGTTCGGCCTCCCGGCGGGCGGCGAGCACGGTCTCGGCGTACGACAGCATGGGGTCGCGCCGGTCGGCGAGCCGGGTGGTGCCCGCGTGGTTGGCCTCGCCCCGGAAGTCGAACCGCCAGCGGCCGTGCGGCCAGATGGCGCTGGCGACGCCGACCGGGTCGCCGGACAGGTCCAGCGCGCGGCCCTGTTCGACGTGGAGTTCGACGAAGGCGCCGATGCGGGCCAGCCGCTCGGGGTCGGCCCCGATGGCGTCGGGGTCGTGGCCGGCGGCCTCCATGGCGCGCGGCAGGGTGACGCCCTCGCCGTCGGTGAGCCGGTGGGCCTGTTCGACGGTCAGCTCACCGGCGGTCAGCCGGGAGCCGACGCAGGCGAGGCCGAACCGGGCGCCCTCCTCGTCACCGAAGTTGACGATGGCCAGGGGCTTGGTGAAGCCCACTCCCCTGGAGCGCAGTTCGTCCAGGGCGGCGAAGGAGGAGACGACGCCGAGGGGCCCGTCGAAGGCGCCGCCGTCGGGCACCGAGTCCAGGTGCGAGCCGGTGACGACGGCGTCCCCGGCGGCCGGGTCGCCCAGCCAGGCCCACTGGTTGCCGTTGCGGTCGACCTCGTAGGCCAGCCCGCGCGTCTCGGCCTGCTCACGGAACCAGGCCCGGCAGTCGGCGTCGGCACCGGTCCAGGCGAAGCGGCGGTAGCCGCCGGAGGCGGAGCTGCGGCCGACCGGCAGCAGCTCCGCCCACATGCTGTGGAAGCTCACGCCTCGTCACCCTCGCGCATCGGCACCCGCACCCCGCGCTCCTGCGCGACCGAGTCGGCGATGTCGTAGCCGGCGTCCACGTGCCGGATGACGCCCATGCCGGGGTCGTTGGTGAGCACCCGGCGGATCTTCTCGCCGCCGAGCCTGGTGCCGTCGGCCACCGTGACCTGGCCGGCGTGGATGGAGCGGCCCATGCCGACGCCGCCGCCGTGGTGGAGGGAGACCCAGGAGGCGCCGGAGGCCACGTTGACCATGGCGTTGAGCAGCGGCCAGTCGGCGATCGCGTCGGAGCCGTCGAGCATGGCCTCGGTCTCGCGGTACGGGGAGGCGACGGAGCCGCAGTCGAGGTGGTCGCGGCCGATGGCCAGCGGGGCCGCCAGCTCGCCCGAGGCCACCATGTCGTTGAAGCGCTCGCCGGCCTTGTCGCGCTCGCCGTAGCCGAGCCAGCAGATGCGGGCGGGCAGGCCCTGGAAGTGGACGCGCTCGCCGGCCATCTTGATCCAGCGGGCCAGGGACTCGTTCTCCGGGAACAGCTCCAGGAGCGCCTTGTCGGTCTTGGCGATGTCGGCCGCCTCGCCGGACAGGGCGGCCCAGCGGAAGGGGCCCTTGCCCTCGCAGAACAGGGGCCGGATGTACGCCGGGACGAAGCCGGGGAAGGCGAAGGCGCGGTCGTAGCCGGCCAGCTGGGCCTCGCCGCGGATGGAGTTGCCGTAGTCGAAGACCTCGGCGCCGGCGTCCATGAAGCCGACCATGGCCTCGACGTGCTTCGCCATCGACTCGCGGGCGCGGGTGGTGAAGCCGGCCGGGTCCTTGGCGGCCGCGTCGGCCATGTCCTCGAAGGCGACGCCGACCGGCAGGTAGGCCAGCGGGTCGTGGGCGGAGGTCTGGTCGGTGACGATGTCGATCGGCGCGTTCATCGCGAGCAGCTGCGGGACCAGCTCGGCGGCGTTGCCGAGGACGCCGATGGACAGCGGCCTGCGCTGGTCGCGGGCCTCGGTGGCGAGCTGGAGCGCGTGGTCGAGCGAGTCGGCCTTGACGTCCAGGTAGCGGTGCTCGATGCGGCGCTCGATGGCGCGCGGGTCGCAGTCGATGCAGAGGGCGACGCCGTCGTTCATGGTGACGGCGAGCGGCTGGGCGCCGCCCATGCCGCCGAGGCCGGCGGTGAGGGTGATGGTCCCGGCGAGGGTGCCGCCGAACTTCTTCGCGGCGACGGCGGCGAAGGTCTCGTAGGTGCCCTGGAGGATGCCCTGGGTGCCGATGTAGATCCAGGAGCCGGCGGTCATCTGGCCGTACATGGTCAGCCCGAGGGCCTCCAGGCGGCGGAACTCCTCCCAGTTGGCCCAGTCGCCGACGAGGTTGGAGTTGGCGATGAGGACGCGCGGGGCCCACTCGTGGGTCTGCATCACGCCGACCGGGCGGCCGGACTGGACCAGCATGGTCTCGTCCTGCTTGAGGGTCCGCAGCGTGCGCACCATCGCGTCGAAGGAGCGCCAGTCACGGGCGGCCTTGCCGGTGCCGCCGTAGACGACGAGCTTGTCGGGGTGCTCGGCGACCTCGGGGTCGAGGTTGTTCTGGAGCATCCGCAGGGCGGCTTCCTGCTGCCATCCCAGGGTGCTCAGTTCCGTGCCGCGCGGTGCTCGTACGGGGCGGGGTCCCGACATCGTCTGCCTCCTGATGTTGCTGCGTCTATTCACATCCTGAACGCCTGAATAGAACTAGTCAATACGTAGGGACGACCGCGTCGGCGCGCGCGGGGTGTTCGGCCGGAAGCGTGCGGCGGCCGACGGGAGGCAGGGCCGGGGAGCGCGACACGCGTGCCGGCGCCGACGCCGGGGCCCGGGAGCGGGCGGAGATCATGGCCGAGTCCCAAGGGGCGCGCGCGTCCGCGCTCGCCACCCTGCGCGCCTCCGCGAGCCGTTGACCCGCTCCGGCCGCTTCTCGAACAAATGGTTTAACCGCCTGAAAGCAGTCCTCAGTCGGCCAACACTAGTACGCCCGGCGCACGTTCCACTGGAAAATGCCAAAGCACTCACCCCTGTCGCACACGTTGCGTAGTGTCTCTGTCACTCAACCGGAGTCACAGGCGGAGGGGAGCCACGGTGCCCGGAATCGACGAGTGCCTACTGGAAGCCATGCGGCTGCCCGGGGCCCGGGGGGCCGCGCTGGTGGACTGGACGAGCGGACTGGCCCTCGGCACGGTCGGGGAGGCCCCCGGCGGTGACCACGAGACCACCGCGGCCGAGGCCGCCGAACTGGCCCGACTGGCCGCGGAGCACGGCGCCTTCGCGGCCGGGGGCGCCGAGGACGGGCGCCCGCCCGTGGAGGACGTGATCGTCAGCAACCACGACAGCTACCACCTGCTGCGGTTCGTCGACACGTCCTTCGACAGCAGCGTCTTCCTCCACCTGTGGCTCGGCCGCGAGGAGGGCAACCTCGCCCTCGCCCGCATACGGCTCGGCGACATGGCGTCCCGGCTGGTGCTGGGATGACCATGGTCGGAACACCCCCGCCGCTGCCGGTGCGGGACAGAACCACCGCACAGGAGCGGACGGCCGGCGCTTTGTCGCCGATGCTCCGGCGGCTCGCCGAGGAGCAGGCCACCGGGGTCCTGGTCCGCGAGCACGGCACCCTGCACCTCGCCGAGGGCCGGGTGGTGCACGCCGAGAGCCCGCACGCCCCCGGCCTCGACGTGCTCCTCACGGCCCACGGCACGCTGGCGGGCGCCGCCTGGCAGCAGGCCGCCGGGCGGACCGGCGACGCGCGGGAGGCGGCGCGCAGGCTGCTGGCCGCCGGACTGCTGCCGGAGGGCGCCCTGGAGCTGTGCCACCTGGACGCGCTGTACGACGCGGGGTACTTCGCGCTGACCCCGAGCAGCACCCCGGGCCGGTTCCGTTACGACAGCGGACCCCGCCTCGGACCGCTGCCCTCGGTGCCGGTCGTCGCGCTGGAGCGCGAGACCCTGCGCCGGCGGCTGCTGCTGCACCGGCTGTGGCCGGACCCGACGGCCGACGACGCCCCGCTGGTCCGCACCGCCCCGGCCGCCTCGGCGCCCGTCACGCCTCGCCAGCGGGCCGTGATGGACCTGGTGGACGGCGTGCGCACGGCCCCGCGGATCGCCCGCGACCTGGGCCGGCAGGCGTTCCACACGCTGGTGGACGTGCGCCGGCTCGCGGCGGCCGGGCTCGTCCGGCCGGCGGTCGCGGTCCCCGCGCCGCCGCCGGGTCCGCCGACTCCCCCGCTCACGGTCACCGACCCCGACATCGCGCTGCTGAAGAGGCTCAGGGATGCGCTGGAGGCGCTTTGAACGGCACCGCCCCGCCGAAGGGAGAGAGCTGATGGTGCCCGAGGAGGACCTGGCCGCCGTCCGCGACGAACTGCACCGGCTGCGCACCAGGGTGCCGCAGCTCACCGGCGCCCTCGCGGCCGGCGTCGACGGCCTCGTCGTCGCCCACGACACCCCGGGCCTCGACCCGGAGGGCCTGGCGGCGCTCACCGCGGCCTCGCTGGGCGTGGCCGTACGGGTCGCCGACGCCACCGGCAACGGCGACTTCCGGGAACTGCTGGTGCGCGGCGCGCAGGGCTACGTCGCCACCTACGCGGCCGGCCGCACCGCCGTGCTGACGCTGCTCACCAAGGACCGGGTCAACGTCGGCCGGCTGCACCTGGAGGGCCGTCGGGCCGGCGCCCGCATCGGGGAGCTGCTCGACGCCGCCGAGGCCGCGGCCGCGGCCGCCCGGCCCGTCACCCGGCCCACACCCCCACCACGTAACCGAACGACGCGCGTGCCACGCACCACGGCCACCGAAGCGCGCACTGCAACCGACAGCTGAGAGGACCACCATGGCCAACACCGAGACCGCACTGAAGGAAGCCCTGACCACCATCGAGGGCGCGACCGGCGTCGCGCTCGTGGACTACACCAGCGGCATGGCGCTGGGCACGATGGGCGGCAGCAAGAGCTTCGACCTGAACGTGGCCGCCGCCGGCAACACGGACGTGATCCGCGCCAAGATGCGCACGATGGAGCACCTCGGCCTGAAGGCCGAGATCGACGACATCCTGATCACGCTGTCGGACCAGTACCACCTGATCCGCCTGCTCAAGGGCCGCGGCGGCAACGGCCTGTTCCTCTACCTGGTGCTGGACTCCCGGGCCAACCTGGCGATGGCCCGGCACCAGCTGAAGAAGATCGAGGAGGAGCTGGAGGTCTGAGGCGGGTCCCGGGCGGCTCCGGCCCCGGGTCAGACCAGTTCGGCGGTTCGGCGGCGGGCCCCACCCGGGGCCGCGTCGCCTGCCGCGATGCCCGTACCGCGCAGACCCTTCACGGCCTTGCCCGCGGGGCTCCCGCCCCGCGTGTCCAGCCAGTCCACGCACACCCACAGCAGCGCGTCCCCGGCCCGCTCCCGGCGGCCGAGCCAGGCGGCCTTCAGCCGCAGCCCGGTGCCGGCACCGGCCAGCAGCATGCCGCCGGCGGCGGGCACCGCGAGGGAACTGCCGAGGGCGGCGGCGAAGGCCAGCAGCAGCCACCAGCGGTGTCCGCGGCGCCAGGCGCGCACGGTCACCGCACGGTCCTGCAGCACGTCGTACCGGCCCGCGCGGACCGCCCCTCGGGCCAGTGCGGTGTACCGCCCGCGCCGCACCAGCGCCACCACGGCCGCCGTCACGAGGAACAGCGCGGCCCCCGCGAGGACCCCGATCCGGCGCCCGGTCCACCCGGGCACCAAGGCCCCGATCCCGGCGGCGCACACCCCGAACCAGCACAGGGGTGCGGCCCCGGCCCGGACGACGACGGCCACCCGGGCCAGTCCCCGTCCGCCCCGTCCGCCCCGTCCTCCGCCATCTCGCTGTTCGCCGCGTTCTCGCTGTTCTCCGCGTGCTCCGTGCTTCCGGCGTTCCTCACGTCCGTCACGTCCGCGTTCCGCGCGCGCCACGTCGGCCTCCCGTGTCACGTGTCCACCCAGTTCCTGGGCCTCGGCACGAAGCTAGCGGCGGAACGTGAGACGAGTCTGAGAACGCGGCGGGTCACTCCACGAACAGCCCCCGCGCGGCGGCGTGCGCGTCGAAGTCCTCCAGCCGGGCCTGCGCGTCGGGCAGATCGTCGCACAGGGCCTCCAGCAGCACCCGCCCCAGCAGCATCGGCGCGCACGCGGTGTCGAAGGCGAGCCCGGTGCCGACGGCGGCGGGCAGCAGCAGGTCGGAGTGGCGGGCGACCGGCGCGAACGCGGAGTCGGCGACCGTGACCACGGTCAGGCCCGCCTCCCGGGCGTAGGCCAGGGTGTCGACGACCTCGCGCGGGTGCCGGGGCAGCGCGAAGCACAGCAGGGCCGTGGCGCCCGCCCGGACGGCCGCGTCGATGCGGTCGTGGATCATCGTGCCGCCCTCGTTGAGCAGCCGGACGTCCGGGTGGACCTTGGCGGCGAAGTACGCGAAGCCGTACGCCTGGGAGGCGGCGGCGCGCAGGCCCAGCACGGGCAGCGGGCGGGAGGCGGCGAGGATCCGGCCGGCCTTCTGCACCGGGCGCGGGTCGGCGAGCAGCTCGGCGAGGTGCCTGAGGTTCTCGATCTCGGCCTCGACGGCCTGCTGGTACTCGTTGAACGAGCCCGCCTCGGCGGCCGGTTCGGCGGGCACCACCTCGCGCAGGTGCTTGCGCAGGGCGGGGTAGCCGTCGAAGCCGAGGGCGACCGCGAACCGGGTCACCGAGGGCTGGCTGACCCCGGCCAGCTCGGCCAGCTCCACGCTCGACAGGAAGGGCACGTCGGCGGCCCGCCGCACCATGCTGTGCGCGATGCGGCGCTGGGTCGGTGTGAGCCGGTGCCCCTCGAAAAGGGCCTGCAGCCGGGTGGCCGGACTGTCCGTCGTACCCGGCGCGGCGGCCGGGCTCCTGTCCACGCTCATGACGTGCTCCCCCTCCAGATGTCGGTGAACCGGTCGAGCAGTACGGACGCCGTGGTCACGTCGTCCGTGAGCGGCCGGTCGGCCAGGTCGTCGTCGAGGGCCGCGTCGGCGAGCGCGAACGCCCGCCCGGCCCCGAGCCCCGGATCGGGCCGCAGGCCGCGCAGGCGCAGGGCCCGGACGGCGGCCACGAGTTCGCAGCCGACCACCAGACGGTACGCACCGCACGCGCGCAGGGTCTGCCGCGCGGCGAGCGAGGCGAAGCTCGCCTGTTCCTCGACGCCCCGGGAGAGTACAGCGTGCCCGAGTGAGGCGGGGGCGGAGAAGGCCCGCAGATCGCCGAGGGCGGCCGCGGCCGCGTACTCCAGGATCATCACGCCCGAGGCGGCCGGTTCGTGGTCGGTGAGGAACGGGCGCAGCCGGGTGTAGGCGGGCTCGTTCAGGGTGGACAGGCGGGACGTGGAGAGCCGGGCCACCTGGGTCACGGCGAGCCGGAAATGGTCCAGTGCGAGCGCCAGTTGGGCCTGGTAGAAGCCGCCGTGGTGGTAGGCGGCCAGGTCCTCGACGGCGATGAGCGGGTTCTCGGCCGCCGCGTTGAACTCGATGTCCAGGACCTGTTCGAGGGCGTCCGCCGCGTCGAGCGCGGGGCCGTGGATCTGGGGCAGGCAGCGGAAGCCGTAGGGGTCCTGGATCCGGCCCAGCGGCGGGGCCGGGCGGTCCGCCGCGCCGATCAGCTCACGCATCCGGCGAGCCACCTCGGTGCTCCCGCGGTGCGGGCGGGCGGCGTGCACGGGCGCCGCGTACGCCTCGTGGGAGCCGTCGACGGCGAGCAGGGAGAGCGCGGCGACGACCTGGGTGGCCCCGATCAGCCCGCGCAGTTCGTGCAGGGCGAGCGCGGACTGGCCGAGGACGAGGGCGTTGCTGCTGATCAGGGCGAGGGCGTCGTTGTTGTCGAGGGACTGGGGCGCGGGCGCGCCGGTGCCGCGCCAGGAGTGCTCGCCGGCGAGCGCGAGCCCTACCTGGGCGAGCGCCGCGATGTCCCCGGTGCCGACGGAGCCGAACTCGTTGACGACCGGGTGGGCGCCGTTCGCCAGTGCCTCGCAGAGCGCGCCGACCACACCGGGCCGCAGTCCCGCGCCGCCGGCCAGCAGCTGGTTGGCGCGTATGGCGAGCATCGCGCGCACCTGCCGGGCGGGCAGCTCCGCGCCGATGGCGCCCGCGTGACTGCGCAGCAGGCGCAGGCCGTGGCCGGCGGCGGCCTCGGTGGGCACGTCCACGTTCCGGTTCGCGCCGACGCCGGTGGAACGGCCGTAGACCCGGCCGGTGGCCGCGATCCGCCGGGCGGCGTTCCAGGACGCCTCGACCCGGCGCAGCGCGTCGGCCCCGGGGACCGGGCGGACGGCACCGTCGGCGAGGCGTACGACGTCCTCGACGCCGAGTCCGGCGCCGTCGAGGACCACCGTCGCGGTCCGCGCGGACTCCGGCGCGTCCACGGTGCGAGACGTCATCAGGCCCAGACTCCCTCGATTATTCAGTCACCTGAAACTCTGCATGAGCCTATGCAGAGAGGCAAGGGACGTCTCATGATCCGGCGCGCGAGGCGGCGCGTGATCCCGCGCGCCACGCGGCGGCACGCGGGGGCACCCCCGGGTGCCCGGAGGGGAAGAGGGGGGTTGTCCCCAGTGCGGCGGCCGGGACCGGTCCCTAGGGTGGGGCGCATGAGCGCACTGGACCCCCGGGACGTCGACCTGAAGAAGGATCTGGACGCCACCGTACGGGCACGCAGGGAACTGGGCGAGGAGTACGACTCCGCGCTCGTCGACTCCTTCCTGGAGAAGGTCGAGCAGCGCATCGACGACACCGTGGAGCGGCGGGTGCGCCGGCACCTGGCCGAGCAGCGGATGGTGGACGTGCGCGGCGCCCGGCGGCCCAAGGGGGCCGAGAACTGGGCCGAGCGGTTCGGCTTCGCCGTCATCACGCTGGTCCTCGCGATCCCGCTGTCCGCGATCGGCGGGGCGCTCGCGGGGATGTCCGGGATGGTGGCCGCCTGGGTCGGCATCGTCGGCGTCAACGCGGCCCAGGCCGTGCGGCTCAACCCGGAGATCGTGTCCGGGCGCCGCGGCAGGTCCGCCCACGACGACTGAGCGGACTCGGCGGACGGGCGGACCGCCCGGGGCAGAGGTGTGCGCGGGGACCGCCGCACCCCCGTCACCGGGGGGCGGGACGACGGCGGTCCCCGCGCGGGGACGCGGGCCGGGTCAGGGCCGGGCATCACGCGTCCGTGGCGTCGATGGAGGTCCGGGAGCCGCTCCGGAGGCCCTTGACGCCGTTCGGCGCCGGCCGGGACGGGGAGCCGCTCCCGCCCTGCCGACGCCGACTACTCTGCCGGACCCGTGTTAAGCGGGTGCTGCGCGCACGTGACACCCGCGTACCGGTTCCGCACCGCGGGTTCGTTACTTGTTCCCGCCCTTGGCCAGGAAGGCCAGCAGGTCCTGCCGGCTGACCACACCGGTCGGCTTGCCCTCGACCAGCACGATCGCCGCGTCGGCCGAGCCCAGCACCTGCATCAGGTCGCCGACCGGCTCGCCGGAGCCGACCTGGGGCAGCGGCGCGGACATGTGCTTCTCCAGCGGGTCCTCCAGCGAGGCGCGCTTGCTGAACAGGGCGTCCAGCAGCTCGCGTTCCACCACCGAGCCGACGACCTCGGCGGCCATCACGTCCGGGTGACCGGCGCCGGGCTTGACGACCGGCATCTGCGAGACGCCGTACTCGCGCAGCACCTCGATGGCCTGCCCGACCGTCTCCTCCGGGTGCATGTGGACGAGGGACGGGATGCTGCCGTGCGCCTTGTCCTCCAGCACGTCGGCGACGCGGGCGGAGGGGCCCTCGTCCTCCAGGAAGCCGTAGTCGGCCATCCACTCGTCGTTGAAGATCTTGCTGAGGTAGCCGCGGCCGCTGTCCGGCAGCAGGACCACGACGACGTCGTCCGGGCCGAGCCGCTCGGCGACGCGCAGCGCGCCCACCACGGCCATGCCGCAGGAGCCGCCCACCAGCAGGCCCTCCTCCTTGGCGAGGCGGCGGGTCATCTGGAAGGAGTCCTTGTCGGAGACCGGGACGATCTCGTCGGCGACGGTCCGGTCGTAGGCGCTCGGCCAGAAGTCCTCGCCCACGCCCTCCACGAGGTACGGGCGCCCGGAACCGCCGGAGTACACGGAGCCCTCGGGGTCGGCGCCGATGACCTTGACCTTGCCGTCGCTGACGTCCTTCAGGTAGCGGCCGGTGCCGGAGATGGTGCCGCCGGTGCCGACACCCGCGACGAAGTGGGTGATCTTCCCCTCCGTCTGCTCCCACAGCTCGGGGCCGGTCGAGTGATAGTGCGAGAGGGGGTTGTTGGGGTTGGAGTACTGGTCGGGCTTCCAGGCGCCGGGGGTCTCCCGCACCAGCCGGTCGGAGACGTTGTAGTACGAGTCCGGGTGCTCGGGCGCGACGGCGGTCGGGCACACGACCACCTCGGCGCCGTAGGCGCGCAGCACGTTGATCTTGTCCGTGCTGACCTTGTCAGGGCACACGAAGATGCACTTGTAGCCCTTCTGCTGGGCCACGATGGCCAGGCCCACACCGGTGTTGCCGCTGGTCGGCTCGACGATGGTGCCGCCCGGCTTCAGCTCCCCGCTCTGCTCCGCGGCCTCGATCATGCGCAGGGCGATGCGGTCCTTCACGGAGCCGCCCGGGTTGAAGTACTCGACCTTGGCCAGGACGGTGGCCTGGATGCCCTTGGTCACGCTGTTGAGCCTCAGCAGCGGGGTGTTGCCGACGAGGCTGATCATCGAGTCGTGGAATCGCACCGTTGTCTCCGGTCGCTTGCAAAAAAACAGTGGTCGTAGTTGGTGTCGCCAGCCTAAGGCCCCCGGGTGAAGCCGGGCGGGCGTTCACTCCCCGTCGAGATTGGCGCACGGTCCGTACGGGGCAAGGAGTGGATGTACGGCTACGAGGAGGTGGCGGCGACGTATGACGAGCATGTCGAGGGCGAGGGTGGCCCGGCGGATCGCGGCCGGAGCGGCGTACGGCGGCGGCGGGGTCGGACTGGTCGGGGCGGCCGCGGTGGGCCTGCTGCTGGCGGAGGTGCGGCTGGCCCGGCGCCATGTGGGGAACGGCAGCGGCGGCCGGGTGCCGACGGCGCAGGGCGTGTACGGGCACGCGTACGACGTGCCCGGTGAACCGCCGCTCAGGCTGGCCATGCTGGGGGACTCCACGGCGGCCGGGCAGGGCGTGCACCGGGCGGGTCAGACACCGGCGGCGCTGCTGGCCTCCGGTCTCGCGGCGGTGGCGGAGCGCCCGGTGGAACTGCGGAACGTGGCCCTTCCCGGGGCCCAGTCGGACGATCTGGACCGTCAGGTGGCGCTGGTCCTCTCGTCCACCGACCCGCTTCCGGACATCTGCGTGATCATGATCGGCGCGAACGACGTCACGCACCGGATGCCGCCGACCCGCTCTGTACGGCACCTCTCGGCGGCGGTACGGCGGCTGCGCACGGCCGGCGCGGAGGTGGTCGTCGGCACCTGCCCCGACCTGGGCACCATCGAGCCGGTCCAGCAGCCGCTGCGGTGGCTGGCCCGCCGGGCCTCGCGGCAGCTCGCGGCGGCCCAGACGATCGGGGTGGTCGAGCAGGGCGGGCGGACGGTGTCGCTGGGCGACCTGCTCGGGCCGGAGTTCGAGGCGAACCCGCGGGAGCTGTTCGGGCCGGACAACTACCACCCCTCCGCCGAGGGGTACGCCACGGCGGCGATGGCGGTGCTGCCGACGGTGTGCGCGGCGCTGGGGCTGTGGCCGGCGGAGGAGGAGCGGCCGGACGCGTCCCGCCGCGAGGGCTTCCTGCCCGTGGCCCGCGCCGCCGCCGAGGCGGCGTCGGAGGCGGGTACGGAGGTCACGGCGGCGATGCCCACCGGGCCCCGGGGGCCGTGGGCGCTGCTCAAGCGCAGGCGGCGGCGCCGGGTGACGGAGGCCGAGCCCGCCCGTCCGTCGCTGTGACCACGGCTGTCACCGCGGGCTCGGCGGAAGATCCCCGCCCGGGGGGTTCAAAGCAAGCGCTTAGTAAATTGCGGCCAGTGTCACACCGCAACACCGGTGACCCGGGCCATACGTACGGGTAACTTCCGAACCGGCCCTGCCCGCAATCCCGTTCTCTGGAGCCGTGATGCCCGAAGCCGTGATCGTCTCGACCGCCCGCTCCCCGATCGGCCGCGCCTTCAAGGGCTCCCTGAAGGACCTGCGCCCCGACGACCTGACCGCCACGATCATCCAGGCGGCGCTGGCGAAGGTCCCCGAACTCGACCCGCGGGACATCGACGACCTGATGCTCGGCTGCGGCCTGCCGGGCGGCGAGCAGGGCAACAACCTCGGCCGGATCGTGGCCGTGCAGATGGGCATGGACCACCTGCCGGGCTGCACGATCACCCGGTACTGCTCCTCCTCGCTGCAGACCAGCCGCATGGCCCTGCACGCCATCAAGGCCGGCGAGGGCGACGTCTTCATCTCGGCCGGTGTCGAGATGGTCTCCCGGTTCGTCAAGGGCAACTCCGACAGCCTGCCCGACACGCACAACCCCTTCTTCGCCGACGCCGAGGCCCGCACCGCCGCGGTCGCGGAGCAGGAGGGCACGACCTGGCACGACCCGCGCGAGGACGGCCTGGTCCCGGACGCCTACATCTCCATGGGCCAGACCGCGGAGAACCTGGCCCGCTGGAAGGGCGTCACCCGCCAGGACATGGACGAGTTCGGCGTGCGCTCGCAGAACCTCGCCGAGCAGGCCATCAAGAACGGCTTCTGGGAGCGCGAGATCACCCCGGTGACCCTCCCGGACGGCACGGTCGTCAGCAAGGACGACGGCCCGCGCGCCGGCGTCACCCTGGAGGGCGTCCAGGGCCTCAAGCCGGTCTTCCGCCCCGACGGCCTGGTCACCGCCGGCAACTGCTGCCCGCTCAACGACGGCGCCGCCGCCGTCGTCGTCATGAGCGACACCAAGGCCCGCGAGCTGGGCCTGACCCCGCTCGCCCGGATCGTCTCCACCGGTGTCTCCGGCCTCTCCCCCGAGATCATGGGCCTCGGCCCGGTCGAGGCCTCGCAGCAGGCGCTGCGCCGCGCCGGCCTCACCGTCGGCGACATCGACCTGGTCGAGATCAACGAGGCGTTCGCCGCCCAGGTGATCCCCTCCTACCGGGACCTCGGCTTCGACCTCGACAAGGTGAACGTCAACGGCGGCGCCATCGCCGTCGGCCACCCCTTCGGCATGACCGGCGCCCGCATCACCGGCACCCTGATCAACTCGCTCCAGTTCCACGACAAGCAGTTCGGCCTGGAGACGATGTGCGTCGGCGGCGGCCAGGGCATGGCGATGGTCATCGAGCGCCTCAGCTGATCCACCGCTTCCGCGCACCCCCGGTCCACCAACGGTCACCGGCCGGGCACGGCAGGTCACGGAACGGCCCGGAACCCGGAAAACACCAGGGTTCTGGGCCGTTTTGTGATCCAATCTCCCTCAGGATGTGACCTATCTCCCCCACCGGGGAGAACACCGCAGGTCAGCGCAGGTCAGCGGGGCGGCCCACGAAGCCACGGACCCAAAGTCCCGTCCGTTTCGTGACGTTACGCACTGACAGCTGCTTAGTCCGCCCTTCAAGCTGATGTAGGAAGTCGGGGGTCGACTTTGAACCTGGGAGTACGTCAGTGAGCGCCATGCCGATCGCCCTGCTGCTCACCACGGCCGCCACGGGCGCCGTGGGCGTCGCCGTCCTGCGCACCGTGCTGAAACTGCGCCGCCAGCTCACCGAGCTGCAGGCCCAGCTGACCGGTGACCAGGCCGCGGCCGTGGGCGCCCTGCTGCCCGCGGCCCGGGCCGCGGACGCCGACGAGATACGCGCGGCGGTGGCCGAGGCGCTCGCCGAGGAGCGGGAGCGCGAGCTCGCCGAGGCGCGCGCCTTCTGGGCCGCCCAGGAGGCCCGTGACGCCTCCGATGCGCCCTCCCTGCTGGGCCTGCCCGACAACGACCTGTTCCTGCCCCGGCAGGCGGACTTCTCCGGCCTGGAGCCGATCACCGGGCCGGCCGCCGAGGCCGAGGAGCTCTCCGCCAGGGACTTCGCCCAGGGCGGCACCCCGACGGAGTCCGCCGAGCTGGCCGCGGCCCGCCGCCGCCACCCCTCGCACCCCGACTTCGTCCCGGTGCAGTCGCCCGCCGTGAACGACCACGAGCGCACGGTGACCGCCCTGGAGCAGCTGGCCGCCGGGCAGGTCGAGCTGTCCGACGTGCGCCCCGGCCCGCTCGGCACCCTCGACGTGTACGTCTTCGCCGACGGCACCACGCTGTGCATGACGCCGGGCCACCGCGAGACGGCCGAGCGGCTGGCGGCGGCGCTGGGCGAGGGCGAGACGCCGTACCTGCTCGGCGGCTCGGGCATCTCCGGCGCCTACACGCTGACGTTCGCGTGCGGCGAGGACACGGTCTACATCCTGGCGGACCGGGTCATCGCGTCCTTCTGACCGCGGTCGCGTCCCGGTCCGCCGGGACGTCTCACACCCCCGCCTTCTTGCGCGCCTCCTCCACCAGCCGCACGGCCTCGGCGACCTCGTCGTCGCTCTCCAGCACCACGGCCAAGTCGTGCGCGGCCACCAGGATTTGGTCGGCCGCGGCGAACATCCCCGCGTCCGGCATCTCCCGCGGCTCGGCGGACGGCTCCTCCACGCGCTGCGCCCACCGCGCCAACTCCCTGGCCAGCGCCAGTGCCTCGGCGGCTGCGCTGCGCTGGAGGCGGCTCTGGGGTGCCGCCCGCAGACGGTCGGCGAAATGATCCACTGCTCGGGTCAACGGCGTCGTATCAACCACGCGCCGAGCGTAACGCGCCGCACTGTTGCCAATACGCGAACGCTCAGGCACGGTGACGTGAAGGACCGGCTTACATCCCCTTTGCGTTCGGAGGCGCCGATGTCCCAACTCTTCTCCGAGGAGACCCACCGCAACCTGCTCGCCCGCATCCCGCACTGCACCGGTCGTGAGGTCTCCGACTGGCTGCGCACCGTCGAAGAAGGCCCCGCACTGTTCCGCTTCGAGGAGAAGGTCAGCTGGCTCCGGCACGAGTACGACCTCGCGTACGGCCACGCGAAGGCGATCGTGCACGAGTACGACCTGCGCAGGGCGGCCCGCAAGCTGCTCTGAGACGCCGGAAGGGCCCCGGGGGAACCCGGGGCCCTTCCGCGCGTGCGGGGTACCGCTAGTCGTTGCTGCTGAAGATCGCGACCAGCCGGAGCATCTCCACGTAGATCCACACCAGGGTCATGGTGAGGCCGAACGCGGCGAGCCAGGACTCGTTGCGCGGGGCGCCGTAGGCGATGCCGTCCTCGATCTGCTTGAAGTCGAGGGTCAGGAAGAACGCGCCGAGCAGGATGGCGATGATGCCGACGATCGCGCCGAGCGGGCCGAAGCTGCGCAGGCCGCCGTCGGCGGCGACGCCGAACGCCACCAGCAGCAGGTTGACCGCCATCACGAGGATGAAGGCCATGGCGATGGCCATGCCGATGCGGGCGTAGCGCGCGGTGACGCGGATCCAGCCGGCCTTGTAGACCAGCAGCGTGGCACCCGAGACGGCCAGCGTGCCGAGCACCGCCTGGAAGGGGGCGCCGCTCCAGCGGCTGTTGAACATCTCGCTGATGACACCCAGGAAGACGCCCTCGAAGGCGGCGTAACCCAGGATCAGGGCGGGCGAGGGGGTGCGCTTGAAGCTCTGCACCAGTGCCAGGACCATCGCCACGATCGCGGCGCCGAACGCCAGCGCGTAGCTGGTCCCGGAGACCGGCAGCAGCGTCCAGGCGAGGACGGCGCCGACGGCGACCGTGCCGAGCGTCAGGGCCGAACGGGTGACGACGTCGTCCATCGTCATCCGGTCGGTGGTGGCCGGGGCCTGCGGCGGGGCGCCGTGCTGCACGCCCTGCTGGGCGTACGGGTTCTGCGCGTAGGGGTTCTGCGCGTACGGGTTGCCCTGGGCGTACCCGGCCTGCGCTGCGGTGTTGAAGCCGGCGTAGCCGTTGTCGCGGCTGAACCCCCGTCGCGAGAAGACCGGGTTGCTGCTCCTCATTTCACTCCTCCATGGCCACCCTGCGCGGCCTTGGCCTCAAGGGTAATGGATTGGCAAAAGAACGACGTGATACCTGGGGAGGATCTTTCCCTGGTCCTCCTGCGGCGCAACACGCTACGCGGAAGCCTCATTCCCGGTCACGGAGGCCCCCATTCCCCCTCGGGGGCGGCACCTGCCCGGTCGGCCCAGCGGGAATCCCGTGTGCGCCCCGGCGAGGCCGGTCCCGGCCGACCGGGTCAGGCGGTCCGGGCAGGGGTTCGAACGAGTTCTCGCCAACGGGAGGAACCGGCCCGGGAACGGGGAGGTGAGCACCGCCGGAGGCACGACCGGCGGGGCCGCTGCCGGGGCGGTTCGGGAGGCGCCCGCGCCCTCGGTCGCTGGCGAGGAAGTGCCCGGAGCCGGACTTGAACCGGCACGCCCGCGAAGGGGCAGCGAGGTTTAAGCTCGCCGTGTCTGCATTCCACCATCCGGGCAGGCCATGGGCACCGCGTCGAGGGTCCGAGCCTATCGGGACGCGTCCCTCGGACAGCGGACGGGACGACCCGATGTTGTCTTATTTTATTGACGTCTGAGGGTGCATCAGCCCGCGGAACGGGCCATCCGCACTTGCCAATAGCGTGACGTGGCGTGGGCGCGCGCGTACGCGGAATGACGAGATTTCACCTACCGAACGAGGGCGGTCAGCCTGTTCTGAACCTCGCGGCAGTCGGGGTCGCCGATCCTCCCCAGGTATGACACGGGCCCCTCCCGTCCGACCGCAGTCGCCCTCCGGAACCGGATCAGCGACTGACTACACGGGCGCCGGCGGCCGGGACGATTGACAGGTCCCCACGAACCACGCCGTCCCGACAGGAGCACCTTCCCGTGACCACCACACCCACCGCCGGCCGAACCACGGCCGTGGCCGCACGCGCCACGGAGCTGTCGAAGATCTACGGGCAGGGCGAGACCCGGGTGGTCGCCCTCGACCGGGTCTCCGTCGACTTCCGGCAGGCCGAGTTCACCGCGATCATGGGTCCGTCCGGCTCCGGCAAGTCCACGCTGATGCACTGCGTGGCCGGCCTGGACACCTTCTCCTCGGGCTCGGTGCGGATCGGCGAGACCGAGCTGGGCTCCCTGAAGGACCGGCAGCTCACCAAGTTGCGCCGCGACAAGATCGGCTTCATCTTCCAGGCCTTCAATCTGCTGCCGACGCTGACCGCGCTGGAGAACATCACCCTGCCGATGGACATCGCCGGGCGGAAGCCGGACAAGGCGTGGCTCGACCAGGTCATCCAGATGGTCGGGCTGTCGGGACGGCTGAGCCACCGGCCGTCCCAGCTGTCCGGCGGCCAGCAGCAGCGGGTCGCCGTGGCCCGGGCGCTCGCCTCCCGGCCCGACATCATCTTCGGTGACGAGCCCACCGGAAACCTCGACTCGCGCTCGGGCGCCGAGGTGCTGGGCTTCCTGCGCAACTCCGTGCGCGAGCTGGGCCAGACCGTGGTCATGGTGACGCACGACCCGGTGGCCGCCGCCTACGCGGACCGGGTCGTCTTCCTGGCCGACGGCCGGATCGTCGACGAGATCCACGCCCCCACGGCCGACTCCGTCCTCGACCTGATGAAGCAGTTCGACGCGAAGGGCCGTACCAGCTGATGTTCCGCACCGCCCTGCGCAACGTACTCGCGCACAAGGCCCGGCTCCTGATGACCGTGCTCGCCGTCATGCTCGGCGTGGCGTTCGTCTCCGGGACCCTGGTCTTCACCAACACCATCTCCGACGCCTACCAGCGGAGTTCCGCCAAGGGCTTCGACCGGGTCGACGTAGCCGTGACGCCCGAGTACCAGGACTCGGCGGGCGACCGGGTCGGCGGGAGGGCCGACCTGACCCAGGCCATGCTCGACAAGGCCGGTCACGTCCCGGGCGCCGCCTCCGCGACCGGTGTCGTCAGCGGCTTCACCGCGGTCGCCGACCAGGACGGCAAGCTCGTCGGCGGAGACTGGCAGTCCGCCGGCGGCAACTACTGGGGCACGAAGGACGCCCGGTACCCGCTGGTCGACGGCCACGCCCCGCACGGCAGGGACGAGGTGCTGCTCGACTCCAGGACCGCCGAGCGCGGCGGCTACAAGGTCGGCGACACCGTACGGCTGTCCGTGGACGGACCGGTCCTCACCCCGACCCTCGCCGGCGTCTTCACCACCGACGACGGCAACGTCTCCGCGGGCGGCAGCCTCGCCCTGTTCGACACCCCCACCGCACAGGCCCTGTTCCACAAGAAGGGCACCTACGACGAGATCGACGTGCGGGCCGCGGCCGGCACCGGCCAGGCCGCGCTGAAGTCCGAGCTGGACAAGGCGCTGCCCGCCCGCCTGGTGCAGACCACCACCGGCGAGAAGCTCGCCGCCGACCAGGCCACGCAGATCGCCGCCTCGATGAGCGGTCTGAAGCAGGCCCTGCTGGTGTTCGCCGGCATCGCGCTGTTCGTCGGCACGTTCATCATCGCCAACACCTTCACCATGCTCGTCGCCCAGCGCACCCGGGAACTCGCCCTGATGCGTGCGGTCGGCGCCTCCCGCCGCCAGGTCACCCGCTCGGTGCTCATCGAGGCGTTCGCGGTCGGCGCGGTCGCCGGTGTGACGGGACTCGCCGCCGGCATCGGCATCGGCGCGGGCCTGCGCTCCCTGCTCGGCTCCTTCGGCGCGAGCGTGCCCGACGGGCCGCTGGTGATCAGCCCCGGCACCGTGGTCGCCGCCCTCGCGGTCGGCATCCTCATCACCATGCTCGCCGCCTGGCTGCCCGGCCGCCGGGCCGCGAAGATCCCGCCGGTGGCGGCGATGAGCAGCGTGCACGCCAAGGCCACCACCAAGTCGCTGGTGCTGCGCAACACGTTCGGCGCCCTGTTCTCGGCGGCCGGTGTCGCCACGGTCCTCGGGGCCACGACGATGGACGCCGACGCGGCGCAGGCCCCGATGGGGCTGGGTGCCGTCCTGCTGATCATCGGCGTGTTCATCCTGACCCCGCTGCTGTCCCGGCCGCTGATCGCGGCCGCCGCCCCGGTGCTGCGCGTCTTCGGCGTGTCGGGCAAGCTGGCCCGGCAGAACTCGGTGCGCAACCCGCGCCGTACGGCGGCCACCGCCTCCGCGCTGATGATCGGCCTGACCCTGATCACCGGCATGACGGTGATGGCGGGCAGCCTGCAGACGGCGATCGACAAGATGGCCTCCTCCGCGATCCGCGCGGACTACGTCGTCTCGATGGCCAACCGCGGCCCGCTCTCCCCCGACGTGGCGGACAAGGTCGCCGCCGCCGACGGCGTGACCGCCAGCAGCCCGCTGCGCAACGCCGAGTCCCGCATCGACGGCAGGACCGAGTTCCTGACCGGCGTCAACGGCTCGTCCATCGCGAAACTGACGGACCTGAAGGTGGACGACGGCGCCTTCGAGGTCGGCGGCTCCCGGGTCGTCGTCGACAAGGACCGGGCGAAGGACTTCGGCTGGCGCACCGGCTCGCACTTCACCGCGCACTTCGAGGACGGCAAGGCGCGGCGGCTGACCGTCGCCGGGATCTACGAGGGCAACGAGATGATCAACGGGATCATGCTCGACGACAAGGTCCTCACCCCGCACCTGAAGGACCCGGCCGACATGCAGGTCATGGTCAAGACGGCGGGCGGCACCTCGAAGACGGCCAGGGACACGCTGACCAAGGCCCTCGGCCTGAACCCGGCGATCAGGATCCAGGACAAGCAGGACATCTCCAACGACATCGCGAAGATGTTCACGACCATGCTGAACATGCTCTACGGCCTGCTCGGCATGGCGGTGATCGTCGCGGTCCTCGGCGTCATCAACACCCTGGCGATGTCGGTCTTCGAGCGCTCCCAGGAGATCGGCATGCTCCGCGCCATCGGCCTGGACCGCAAGGCGGTCAAGCGGATGGTGCGCCTGGAGTCCCTGGTGATCTCCCTGTTCGGCGGTGTCCTCGGCATCGGCCTCGGCGTGTTCTTCGGCTGGGCGGCCGGTCAGCTGCTGGGCACGAAGATGCCGACGTACGAACTGGTCCTGCCCTGGGCCCGGATGGCGCTGTTCCTGCTGCTGGCGGCCCTGGTCGGGGTACTGGCCGCGCTGTGGCCGGCCCGGCGCGCGGCCCGGCTCGACATGCTGACGGCGATCAAGGCCGAGTAGCGGTACGAGCGCACCGGGGCCCCGTTCCGTGACCGGAGCGGGGCCCCTCGCGTGCCAGGGGGGCTGGTCAGGTGTTCCAGGTGCGGGTGCGCAGCGGCAGCCCCGAGGTGCCCGGGTCCGGGGTGCGGATCGCCAGGACCTGGTTCACGCCGATGCGGTTGCGCTCGAAGGCGAGTGCGGAGGCGGCCATGTAGAGGCGCCAGACGCGGGCGCGGCCGGGGCTGGTGAGGCGGACCGCGCGGCCCCAGTCGTCCTCCAGGTTGGTGACCCAGCGGCGCAGGGTGCGGGCGTAGTGCTCGCGGAGGGACTCCACGTCCCGGACCTCGAAGCCGGCCCGCTCCAGCTGCGTGACGGTGGTGCCGATCGGCGCCAGCTCGCCGTCCGGGAAGACGTAGGCGTCGATGAACGGATCCACCTCGTACGCCGACTCGTCGCGCTGCGGGCGGCGGGCGATCTGGTGGTTGAGCAGCCGGCCACCGGGGCGCAGCAGGCCGTACAGGTCCCTCGCGTACTCCAGGTAGCGTTCGGCGCCGACGTGCTCGGCCATGCCGATGGAGGAGATGGCGTCGTAGGGACCGTCCACGACGTCCCGGTAGTCCTGGACGCGGATCTCCACCCGGTCGGTCAGCCCCTCGTCGGCGACCCGCTTGCGGGCGAAGGCGGCCTGCTCCTGCGAGAGGGTGATCCCGACGACGCTCACGCCGTGCTCACGGGCCGCGTGGATGGCCATCGAACCCCAGCCGCAGCCCACGTCCAGCAGCCGCTGTCCCGGCGTCAGGCCGAGCTTGCGGGAGACGAGTTCGAGCTTGTCGCGCTGGGCGGACTCCAGTGAGCCCCCGTCCTCCCAGTAGGCGCACGAGTAGACCATGGACGGTCCGAGGACGAGTTCGTAGAAGTCGTTGCCCACGTCGTAGTGGTGGCTGATGGCCCGGCTGTCGCTGCGCCGGGTGTGCAGATGGCGGCGTCTGCGGACCTCCTCGCGCGGCGGGGCGGGCGGGATCGGCGGGCCGACGAGCCGCAGCAGCTCGCGTCCGGCGGCCCGCACCTCGGGGTCGCGCAGCGCCTGGGTCAGGGTGCGGGCGTCCTCACCGCGCTCCCAGACGGACCCGGCCATGGCCTCGAGGGCCGTGTACAGGTCCCCCTCGACGTCCAGGTCCCCGGCGACCCAGGCGCGGGCCAGGCCCAGTTCACCGGGTTTGAACAGCATGCGGCGCAGGGCGCGGCGGTTGCGGATGACGAGGGCCGGGGCCCCCGGCGGGCCGGCCTGCGAACCGTCCCAGGCGCGGATCCGCAGCGGGAGCGGTGCTCCCAGCATCCGCTCGGCAAGACTCCCCAGCCGCGACGCGGCGTCGGCCATGGCGCACACCTCCAAGACGACGATCCCGGATGTCCGTTCACCACGTAAACACCGCGGAGCGCTCAGCGCAGTCCCGCAAAGGAGTTACACGTGGACGAAAAAGCCGAAGGGCCCCCCGCACCACGGATGGCGGGAGGCCCTTCGGTTCGTTCGGTTCGTGCGCGACCGGGAGGGGTCAGGAGGCCTTGGCCTTCTCCTCGGTCTTGCTCGCGGCGGCGACCGGCGCGGGCTTGGCGGCCTCGTAGAACTCCTCGCGGGGGTTCTCCATGGCGCCCAGGGACACGACCTCGCGCTTGAGGAACATGCCGAGGGTCCAGTCGGCGAAGACGCGGATCTTGCGGTTCCAGGTCGGCATCGCCAGACCGTGGTAGCCACGGTGCATGTACCAGGCGAGGCGGCCCTTGAGCTTGATCTTCATCTTGCCCATGACGATCATCGCCACGCCCTTGTGCAGGCCGAGACCGGCGACCGCACCCTTGTTGGCGTGCTCGTACTCCTTCTGCGGGAAGCCCCGCATGCCGGAGATCACGTTGTCGCCGAGGGCGCGGGCCTGGCGCAGCGCGTGCTGGGCGTTCGGCGGGCACCAGGCGTTCTCGTTGCCGGCCTTGCGGCCGACGAGGTCCGGGACCTGGGCGTTGTCGCCGGCGGCCCAGATGTAGTCCGTGCCCTTGACCTGGAGCGTGGGCTCGCAGTCGACGTGGCCGCGGGGGCCGAGGGGCAGGCCGAAGCGGGCGAGGGCCGGGTTCGGCTTGACGCCGGCGGTCCAGACGATGGTGTTGGAGTCGACCTCGAGGCCGTTCTTCAGCACCACGTGGCCGTCGACGCAGGAGTCCATGGAGGTGGAGAGGTAGATCTCCACACCGCGGCTCTCCAGGTGCTCCTTGCCGTACTGGCCGAGCTTGGGGCCGACCTCGGGGAGGATCTTGTCCGCGGCGTCGACGAGGACGAACCGCATGTCCTCGCGGGAGACGTTCTTGTAGTACTTGGCCGCGTCCCGGGCCATGTCCTCGACCTCGCCGATGGTCTCCGCGCCCGCGAAGCCACCGCCGATGAAGACGAAGGTGAGCGCCTTGCGGCGGATCTCCTCGTCGGTCGTGGAGTCGGCCTTGTCGAGCTGCTCGAGGACGTGGTTGCGCAGGCCGATGGACTCCTCGATGCCCTTCATGCCGATGCCCTGCTCGGCGAGGCCGGGGATCGGGAAGGTGCGGGAGACCGCGCCCATCGCGATGACCAGGTAGTCGAACGGCAGCTCGTACGCCTCGCCCACGAGCGGGGCGATCGTGGCGACCTTGCGGTCCTGGTCGATGGTGGTGACCCGGCCGGTGAGGACCTCCGCCTTCGGCAGCACGCGTCGCAGCGGGACGACGACGTGCCGAGGGGAGATGCTGCCGGCGGCGGCTTCGGGGAGGAAGGGCTGGTAGGTCATGTACGACCGGGGGTCGACGACCGTGACGGTCGCCTCTCCGTAGCGCATCTTCTTGAGAATGCGCCGAGCTGCGTACAGGCCTACGTACCCACCGCCTACTACGAGGATCCTGGGACGCTCCGTGGTGCTCATGCCATCGAGTATCCACCTGCCTCGGCAGGGGTGCTCGTGCGCCCCTTCACAAGGTTGGACAGGGCCTGTGCTAAACTCCGCGACCCGCGTGACGCAGGTCATGGTCACGAACGGGAACCGGTGGGCGGTCTGACCCGTTGTCAAGGCCGCGTGAGCTGCCCCTCTTGGTGTTCGGCGGAGCGGTGAGCCTCCCGTGACACCCCCGGAACACCCCCTTCCACGGTCCCCTCACACTCACCGTCTGAACATGTTCAAACGGGCGGGGAGCCCCCGGAAGGGCCTGTCGGCCCCTTTTCCGGGTTCCACGAGGCGGAATTCCTTGTGAAGAACTTCACGAACTTTGCCGGGAGGCCGCGCCCGAGGGGCCCCAGGAGGGCCCCTCAGACCCGCTCAGACGTTATCCGACCTGCTCAGCCGATGGCTACCGATCGGTAACAAAAGAGAGCTAGGCCACCGACCAGGCGATGCCGTCGAGGATGTCGTGCTCGCTGACGACGACCTCCCGGGCACCGATCCGCTCCATGATCGCCAGCAGCACGAGGGCGCCCGCGCCGATGACGTCGACCCGGCCCGGGTGCATCGACGGGATCCGCGCGCGCTCGGCGTGCGTGGAGCGCAGCAGCCCCTCGGTGATCTCGCGGACACGGTCGTGGGAGATCCGGGAGTGGTGGATGCGCGCGGAGTCGTACTCCGGCAGGTCCTGGGCGATCGCGGACACCGTGGTGACCGAGCCCGCGAGCCCCACCAGGGTGTGCGCCTCGCGCAGCGGGACCGTCCGTTCGGCGAGGTCGAGGGCGGCCTCGATGTCGGCCTTTATCGCGGCGACCTGCGCCTCGGTGGGCGGGTCGCTCACCTTGCCGTCGTGCACCAGGTGACGCTCCGTCATCCGCACGCAGCCCACGTCCACGGAGCGCGCGGCCCGCACGTGGTCGTCGCCGACGACGAACTCGGTGGAGCCGCCGCCGATGTCCACGACGAGGTAGGGCCGGGCGAGGTCGTCACGGCCCGTCAGCTCCCTGGTGGCACCGGTGAAGGAGAACTCGGCCTCCTGGTCGCCGGTGATGACCTCGGGCTCGACGCCGAGGATGTCCACGACCCCGCGGACGAAGTCGTCCCGGTTCTCGGCGTCGCGGGAGGCGGAGGTGGCGACGAAGCGGAGCTTCTCGGCGCCGTGCTCCTTGATGATCTCCGCGTACTCGCGGCAGGCGGCGAAGGTGCGCTCCAGCGCCTCGGGGGCGAGCCGGCCGGTGCGGTCGACGCCCTGGCCGAGCCGCACGATCGTCATGCGCCGGTCCAGGTCGACGAGTTCACCCGTCGCGGGGTCGGCGTCGGCGACCAGGAGCCGGATGGAGTTCGTACCGCAGTCGATGGCGGCGACCCGGGTCACTCGGCGCCCCCTTCGGCGGGCTCGGCGGACCCGGCGGCGTCGGCCGGCGTCACGCACGGCCCCTTGGCCCACCACTCGGGCAGCATCGCGATGGCCTCGTCGCCCAGCGGGTTCACGCCCGGCCCCGCGGCCAGCGAGTGGGCGACGAGCACGTGCAGGCACTTCACCCGGTCCGGCATGCCGCCGGCGCTCGGGAAGCCCTCCAGGACCTCGATCTCGTCGCGGCGCCGGATGTAGTCCTCGTGCGCGGCGCGGTAGGCGGCGGCCAGTTCCGGGTCGGTGGCCAGCCGCTCGGTCATCTCCTTCATGACGCCGTTCGCCTCCAGCGTGCCGATCGCCGAGGCGGCGCGCGGGCACGTCAGGTAGTACGTCGTCGGGAAGGGCGTGCCGTCGGGCAGGCGGGGTGCCGTCTCGACGACGTCCGGCTGACCGCAGGGGCAGCGGTGCGCGATGGCCCGAAGGCCCCGCGGCGGGCGGCCGAGCTGCTGCTTGAAGGCCTCGACGTCCGCGTCGGTGGGCTCGGTGTGCGGAGTGGTCGGCGGAGGCGTTTCCATGACTGCTTTCAGGGTGGCTTTCTGTCGGTCACCGGCCGGGGGCCGGCTCACTGGTCGGAGGCGTCGGACTTGTCGACCCCGTCCCAGACGTTCGCGTACCAGGGCCGGTGGGCGGCCCCCAGGTCGGCGCGGGACTGCTTGGCCGCGCCCGGGTCGATCACGACGTACCCGGTCTCCCCGGGCATCACGTAGTGCAGCCGGCGCCGGATCTGCTGCTCGGCGTAGGCGTCGTCCTGCCAGCGCGCCTTCAGGTCGCGCAGCTGCTCGACGCGTCTGCGGGCCTGTTCCTGCTGCCGCTGCTGGTCGGCGATCTCGGCGCGCTGCGAGACGTACTGCCGCATCGGGTAGGCGAGCGCGACGATCATCGAGCACAGGACCAGCGCGAGCAGAGCCGCGCGGCCCGTGAGCCGGGAGCGGCGCGCCTGCCGCTTGGTCTGCGAGCGGTAGACCCGGGCCGCCGTCTGCTCGCCGAGCAGCCGCAGCCTGGTCGCGGTGGAGAAACGGTCCCGGTCCTTCACGGCCATGTGGCTTGCCGCCTCCCCTTCCACGTGCGTACGTCCCCGGACACGGTACGGGACCGGGTACGGGGACGTACGTACGACTGGCTAAGACTTAGCCCGGTGGGAGGTCAGCCCTTGGAGACCCCGGCGTGGCCGCGGAAGCGCGGGAACGCGCTGCGACCGGCGTAGACGGCGGCGTCGTCGAGGATCTCCTCGATGCGCAGCAGCTGGTTGTACTTGGCGACACGCTCGGAGCGGGCCGGGGCGCCGGTCTTGATCTGGCCGCAGTTGGTGGCGACGGCCAGGTCGGCGATGGTGACGTCCTCGGTCTCGCCGGAGCGGTGCGACATCATGCACTTGAAGCCGTTGCGCTGGGCCAGCTCGACGGCGTCCAGGGTCTCGGTGAGCGAGCCGATCTGGTTCACCTTCACCAGCAGGGCGTTGGCGGTGCCCTCCTCGATGCCGCGGGCGAGGCGCTCGGGGTTGGTGACGAACAGGTCGTCGCCGACGAGCTGGACCTTGTCGCCGAGCTTGTCGGTGATGACCTTCCAGCCGGCCCAGTCGTCCTCGAACAGCGGGTCCTCGATGGAGACGAGCGGGTAGGCCGCGACGAGCTCCTCGTAGTACTCCGTCATCTCGGCGGCGGAGCGCTCCTTGCCCTCGAAGAGGTACTTGCCGTCCTTGTAGAACTCGGAGGCGGCGACGTCGAGCGCGAGGGCGATCTGCTCGCCGGGCGCGTAGCCGGCTTCCTTGATCGCTTCGAGGATGAGGTCGAGGGCCTCGCGGTTGGAGCCGAGGTTCGGGGCGAAGCCGCCCTCGTCGCCGAGGCCGGTGGCCAGGCCCTTGCTCTTCAGGACCTTCTTCAGCGTGTGGTAGACCTCGGTGCCCCAGCGCAGGGCCTCGGAGAAGGACTCCGCGCCGATCGGGGCGATCATGAACTCCTGGATGTCCACGTTGGAGTCGGCGTGCGAGCCGCCGTTCAGGATGTTCATCATCGGCACCGGGAGCAGGTGCGCGTTGGGACCGCCCAGGTAGCGGAACAGCGGCAGGTCGCTGGCCTCGGAGGCGGCGTGGGCGACGGCGAGGGAGACGCCGAGGATGGCGTTGGCGCCGAGCGAGCCCTTGTTGTCGGTGGCGTCCAGGTCGAACATGGCCTGGTCGATCAGGCGCTGCTCGGTGGCGTCGTAGCCGACCAGCTCCGGGCCGATCTGCTCGATGACGGCCAGGACGGCCTTCTCGACACCCTTGCCCTGGTAGCGGTTCGGGTCACCGTCGCGCAGCTCGATGGCCTCGAAGGCGCCGGTGGAGGCGCCGGACGGGACGGCGGCACGACCCGTGCTGCCGTCGTCGAGGCCGACCTCGACCTCGACCGTGGGGTTGCCTCGGGAGTCCAGGATTTCCCGGGCTACGACGACGTCGATGGACGGCACGAGCATCTCCTTCATGGATGTGACGCTGGTTGTGCGGGGCTGGTGTGCCGCGCGCCTAGAGCCTAACCGTCCAAGGGGCGTCGGCCACCGACCGACCGTCCCGTGGACAGGCGAGGACTGGGAGGGACAGGGGGAACCGTACCCATTGTTTCCGTCCGGAACAAAGGGGCGTGCGCATGAGGCCCGGCCGAACACCCGGCAAACAGCAGAACCCCGCCCCGGCGCGTACGGGGGACGACGCGCCGGGGCGGGGAGCCCGTGGGGACGGGGGCGACTCTCACGGGCCCTCAGGTCGGGGCCCCGGGTGAGAGCGCGGTGCTCCCGGAGGGAGCCGGGGGTCACTTCAGGTGGAGCTGCTGACCCGGGTAGATGAGGTTGGCGTCCTGGACGATGTCCTTGTTCAGCTCGAAGAGCTTCTTCCAGCCGCCCTGGACGTGGTGCTTGCCGGCGATGAGGCTGAGGGTGTCGCCCTTGACGACCTTGTACTCGCCGTCACCCTTCTTGACCTTCTTGCCGGTCGGGGTGGTGACGGTCTTGCTCGCCGACGGGGCGGTGCGGGTGGCCGAGCGGTTGGCGGCCTGCTGGTCGGTGGAGCGGGTGGTGGTGGTGGTGCTCTTGCTCGTGCCGGCCGAGGCGGCGGCACCGGAGTACGGGGTGCCGGACAGGCCCGTGCCGCAGACCGGCCAGGCGCCCTTGCCCTGCGCAGCCAGCACCTTCTCGGCGACGGCTATCTGCTGCGCCTTGCCGGCCTGGTTGGCCTGCGGGGCGTAGGCGGTGCCGCCGTACGCGGCCCAGGTGGAGGCGGAGAACTGCAGACCGCCGTAGTAGCCGTTGCCGGTGTTGATGGACCAGTTGCCGCCGGACTCGCACTGGGCGACCTTGTCCCACTCGGAGGCGGTGGCGGCGGAGGCGTTGCCGGCCGCCATCAGCGGGGCGGCGACGACGGCGCCGGTGACACCGGCGAACGTGATGGCGCGGACGGCCTTGGACGGACGACGGTGCTTGCCCTTGCCGGAAAACAGCATGGATCGATCCCCTCACCGACGCCTGCGAGGTGAGCTGTCGGGTTCGGGCCGGTTGAGTTGCCCGGCCGCGCCTCCCTGGGAGGCACGGCTCCACCCCTAGCCGGTTCCAGCTCGACTGCTGGGCCCGGCACTTACCTTGGGTCCCCCGCTCCTGCCTGCGGCGCTTGACGCGACGACTGTTCCCGGGCAACCGCTGGCAGGATTCGGCGTTGCGACTGCCGGGGCTCGTGGTGACGAGCGGCCTTGACCGTAGACAGGCGATCGACGGAATTTCAAAGACGATCAGGGCTTCTGAGACTCATCCCACACTTTCACCAAACCGGACATTAGTGAGTGAAGTGGGGCGCCAACTCCCGTCGCTATTCGCCCGTTTCGGCACCGACTCGCAGGGTCTGACCGGCACTGATGTCGTCCGGGTCGGCGCCGATCGCCTTCTTGTTCCGGTCGTAGAGCGCGTGCCACCCGCCGTCGACGTCAAGGGACTCGGCGATGGAGGCGAGGCTGTCCCCCTCGTGGACCGTGTAGGTGTCGGCGGTGCGGGAGGCGTGACGGCCCGAAGAGGCGTCACTCTGACCGTTTGTCACGCTTTCGTCCGCACTGGTGCCGCGATGACGCCCGCCGCTGCTGACGGCGCCGGTGTCGACCAGGCTCCAAGAACTCCCGGCCTGCCATGAATGGTCCGAGTCGTCCGTGGCGGGTTCCACAGGGGAGGCCCCGGCCTCCTGTGTGTCACCGGAGCCAGGAGAAGCTGATTTGTCCGACTTGGGGGTGTCGGCCCCCTTGCCGGAACCGCGGGATTCGCCGCCCTTGCCCTTGTCCTTGCCCTTGCTCTCGCCCGGCGACGGCTTGGCGCTCGCGTCGGAGGAGGACGAGGAGCCGGAGGGCGCGGAGGGGCCGGACGAGGTGGACGAATCCGGCAGGCCGGACGAGTCGGCATCGCCGTCGGAGTTGACCTGCGAGTCGTCCGTGGTGCCGGAGTCACCCTGGCCCGACGAGCCCTTGCCGGAGCCGCCGACGCCCGTGTCGACGTCCACCGAACCGGAGTTGGAGGTCAGGCCCGACAGCAGGGCGCAGGTCGCCCAGGGGGTGGTGCCCCGGTCGGCGAGGATCTTCTCGGCGACCGCGATCTGCTGCGAGCGGCTGGCCTGGTCGGCGCTGGAGGCGTACTGGCCGCCGCCGTACTTGTCCCAGTCGTCCTGGGATATCTGGAGACCGCCGTAGTAGCCGTTTCCGGTGGCGGCGCTCCAGGAGCCGCCGCTCTCGCACTCGGCCACCTTGTCCCAAGTGGTGCCGTCGGCCGCGTTGGCGCTCGCGGCGCCGAGGAGCGGGATCGCGATGGCGGACCCGGTCACCCCCGCCGCTACGAGCAGGGCCGGGGCCTGACGGGGGCGACGATGGCGGCCGTTCCCGGAGAGCATGCGGAGACCTTTCGTGCGACAGCAGGACCGGCGCGGCGCAAGGAGCTCCGCGCCACGCTGATGGGTGAACGTATAGGCAGACGATCACTTGTCACAAGTTAATGCCGCGTAGATCACGTGAAGATCACAGAGTTGAACACCGCATGTATGTCGGCCCGTACCACTGCGTCAGGGAACGGGCGTGAACTCCACGGGCAGGGTGCGCAGACCGCGCATGATGAGCCCGCCGCGCCAGCGCAGCTCCGCCGGATCCGCCGCGAGCCGCAGGTCGGGCAGGCGGGTCAGCAGCGTGGCGAGCGCGGTCTGCCCCTCCAGCCGGGCGAGCGGGGCGCCGAGGCAGTAGTGGATGCCGTGCCCGTACCCGAGGTGCTGGTTGTCCCGCCGGGACAGGTCGAGCACGTCCGGGTCGGCGAACCGCTCCGGGTCCCGGTCGGCGGCGGCGAGCACGACGAGCACCGGGTCGCCGGCGGCGATGTCCTGCCCGCCGACGGTGAGCGGACGGGTGGCGAAGCGCCAGGTCGCCAGCTCCACCGGGCCGTCGTAGCGCAGCAGTTCCTCGACCCCGGTCTCCAGCAGGGCGCGCTCGCCGAGGGCCAGGGAGTCCTGCAGCCGCCGGCGCTGACCGGGGTGGGTGAGCAGGGCGTACGTCCCGTTGCCGATCAGGTTCACCGTGGTCTCGAACCCGGCGAACAGCAGGATGAAGGCCATGGCCGCGGCCTCGTTCTCGGTGAGGTGCTCGCCGTGGTCGGAGGCGCGGATGAGTCCGGAGAGCAGGTCCTCGCCGGCGGCCGGGGTGTCGGGCAGCGCCTCGCGCTTGCGGTGGATCAGCTCGGCGAGGTAGCCGCGCATCTTCTTCACGGACCGCGCGACACCGCCGCGCGGGCCCCCGCCGTGCCGGATCATCATGCCCGCCCAGTCCCGGAAGTCGTCCTGGTCCTCGCGCGGGACGCCGAGCAGGTCGCAGATGGCGTAGATGGGGAGCGGGAAGGCGAACTCGTGGATGAGGTCGGCCGAGCCGGTCGCGGCGAACCGGTCGATGAGCTGGTCGGTCAGCTCCTGCACCCGGGGCGCGAACTCGGCGACCCTGCGGGGCGTGAACGCCTTGCTGACCAGCCGGCGCAGCCGGGTGTGGTCCGGCGGGTCGATGTTCAGCAGGTGCGTCATCAGCTCGGCCTTGCGCTCCCCCGGGATACCGGTCTTGCCCTTGGCGTGCGCGGGCTCGTCGTGATGCGCCGGGTTCTTGCTCAGCCGCTGGTCGGCCAGCGCCTGCTTGGCGTCGGCGTACCGGGTGACCAGCCATGCCTCCACCCCGCTGGGCAGTCGCGTGCGGTGCACGGGCGCGTGCTCGCGGAGCCAGGCGTAGGCGGGGTACGGGTCGCTGGCGAACTCCCACGTGAAGAGTTCGGGAGCCGTCGGGGGGTGGGGCTGGTCGGTCACTCCCCGACGGTATCCGGCCCGCCCGGGCTCGCGCCGGGCGCGCCGTCCTTCTCGTCCTCACGCCGGGCCTGCGCGGGCGGCCGCCCGCTCGGGTCCCTGCGTCGTCAGTCCCCGGCGCCGCCCGTGCCCTGGCCCTCCGTCCGTTTGATCGCGTCCCGGTACACCCGGGCCGCCGCGCGCAGTGCCGCCTCCGGGTCCACTCCGTCGGCCTCGGCGCGGACCGCGAGGGCCAGCAGTTCGTAGCCGATGCCGTCCCCCTCGGGCAGCGGGACGTCGAGGCCCGCCGTACGCACGCGGGAGGCGAGCTTGGCGGTGAGGGCGAGGCCGGGCTGGCCGAGGGGGACGCCCTCGGTGACCGAGCTGCGCCGCTTCTCCTCGGCCTTGGTGCGCAGCCAGTGCTCCTTGACGTCCTCCGGGGTCTCGGCCGTCTCCTCGCCGAACACGTGGGGGTGGCGGTGGATCAGCTTGGCGACGATGCCGCCGGCCACGTCGTCCACGGAGAACGGCGCGTCCGGGTCCTCCTCGGCGATGCGGGAGTGGAAGACGACCTGGAGCAGCACGTCGCCCAGTTCCTCCCGCAGCTCCTCGCGGTCGCCGGCCTCGATCGCCTCGACCAGTTCGTACGCCTCCTCGATGCCGTACTTGGCCAGGCCCTCGTGGGTCTGCCGGGAGGACCAGGGGCATTCGAGGCGGATGCGGTCCATCACCTGGACGAGGTCGAGGAGGCGGGCCCCGGGCAGGTCGTAGGAGGCGGGCAGCAGCTCCAGCTCGGGCATGCGCACCCGGCCGGAGCCCGCCAGGCGGGCCAGTCCGTCGGTGAGGGCGGGCTCCCCCTCACCCGTGGCCACGACCACCGCGGTCCGCCCGCCCGCGCACGCGTCGACCAGCTCCCGCGCGGTGGGGGACGCCTCCGTCACCGCTATCCCGGCCTCCCGCAGATACGGCAGCTGCGGGTGCGCGCCGTCCGCGCACAGCACGGTGTCGGCGGCGCGCAGCGCCTGCCACGCGGGCCAGGACAGCAGCCCGGGGGCGACGCGGTGGCTGGTGGTGAGCAGGACGATGCGGCCGGGGACGGCCTCGGGGCTGGTTGCGTTCACCATCCGAACGTAACCCACGGCACGGACGCACGGGATCGGTTGTCCACAGGCCCGGGATCACCGTGTGATCGTAGGACCGGCAGTACTAGGCCGGCTGCTGCCGCGCGGTGGTCGTGACCTCGTGCACCCACGGCGTGCCGGCGTCCACGCGGCTGCTCTTCTGCACGTCCCAGGAGCCGTAGCGCGGGTTGAGGTCGATGTGCAGCTCGCCGGACGCCTTCGACAGGGCCTTCCAGAAGGCGGGCTGGCTGGTGTCGGTGCCGAGCTTCGCGGCGAGCTTCTGCGCCTCCAGCTGGAGGCGGAGGTTGTCGTCCAGGCGCTCGGGCGCGATGCCGTACTTCTGCAGCCAGGTCGTCTGCAGTCCCTTGGCGCCGCCGGCCTGCTGCTCGAGGCCCGCGCGCATCTGCAGGACCTCCTTGCGGCTGACCGCGATCCCCTCGTCCTGCGCCGCGCGGTGCAGCACCCGGTCCAGGACCATGTTGTGCAGGGTGTCGCGGGTGAGGCTGCCGGTGGAGGCGAGGACCTGCTGGTACTGGGTCTCGTCCGGCACCGCGGCCCGCTGTGCCTCGCGAACCTCGTTGACCCGGCCCTCGAGCTGGGCGACGGTGATGCGCTGCCCTCCCACCACGGCGGCCGCGCCCGGATGGGCCTCGCTTCCGCACGCGGTGAGCAGGGGGGCCGCCGCGGCGATCGCGGCGGAGAGGACGAGCGCGGTGCGACGGCGGTGCAAGGAGACCTCCAAGGGGAGATTGTGCGGCGGTGCACAAAGTCTTGCGGTGATCGATGGTAGGCAGTCGGCACGCTGTGGCCAACCCATTCGACCAACGATTCACGCGCGCTTCGGGCACCGCCGCGCGTCCCGCCCGGATCAGCCGGTGACGGCCACCGGCGCGTCCCACGCGTCACGGTCGACCGTGAGCGTCACACCGCCGTGCGCCTCCTTGCTGTTGACCATGTACTGGTGGGCCCGGCTGTGGTCGGTGAACTGGGTCGCGCCCCACGGCCAGTCCGTGGTGGTGGTGTTCTCCTTGTCCCACAGCGCGTACCAGAGGTTGCCCGGCAGGTCCGTCTTGTCCGACGCGGTGGCGATCGCCTTGGCGCTGGAGCTGGTGAAGCCGTAGTAGCCGGCGCGGTACGTCTTGGCGTGCAGGCCCTTGTCGAAGGCGCGCACGTAGGTCAGCACGGCGTTGTTGCACGACGTGTTCGTGCTGTCGTACGCCTCCATGTCGAGGTAGATGGCGCTGCCCGCCTTCATGCCGAGCGCGGATGCCTTGGCCACGGCGTCGGCGGCGTCCGTGGCGCCGAGGGAGGCCGCGGTGGAGGCGGTCAGCTTCTCCGGGTTGGAGCCGGACTGGCAGGGCGGCTGGGCGCCGACGTAGAGCGGGATGAGCTTCCAGCCGAGCCCGCTGACGTACTTCACCCAGGAGGAGGTCAGGTTGGGCTGGGCGCAGCCGCGGTTCCTGCCGCCCACGTAGACGGCGGCGGCGCCGTAGAAGCCGGTGTGCCAGGCCTTCATCGTGGACTGGGAGGGCGCGGTGCAGGTGTCGAAGGTGCGGCCGGTGAAGGTCTTCTGCGCCGGCCAGGCCGTGGCCGCCATGGAGGTCTGTGCCGCGATGCCGGCGCCGGCGGCGACCGCCGCCCCGACCACCGCCCACGTGACGTATCTGCGCTTCTTCGACTGGCGATGGCCGGCCATGAAACCCCACCCCTGCTCGTGCGTGCCGTGGCAAAACGAACGGCAACCTATCCCGGCGCGTTGCCGGCTTCGGAAAACGCGGTCCCCTGAAGATCACAAGAATCGGCCAGGGACCGGCAAAATCTAGCCGCGCACCTGCCCCAGCCACTGCAGGGTGCGGCGGATCTCCCCGGCCAGCGGGTGGCCGGGGCCCTGGAAGCGCTCGACGTCCACCAGCAGCCGCGCGAGCGTGTCGTGGGCGGCGGGCCGGTCCCCGACGGCGAGCAGCAGGTGGCCGATGCGGCGCCGGACGTCGTGCGCGAGCTGCGGGTCCCCGGAGACGTACTGGTTCTCGTAGTACGGCAGCAGGGCGCGGTACTCGGCGAGCGCGGCCGCCGGTTCGCCGAGCTGCTCCAGGCACTGGGCCGCCTCGTAGCGGTAGCGCAGGGACTGCGGGTCGGCCTGGCCGGCCTCGGCGGCGCGCTCGTCGGCCAGCCGGCGCAGCTCGGGCAGCGCGCGCCGGTACTGGCCGTCGTCCATGAGGGTGGCCGCGTACTGCTTGCGCAGGGTGCGCACCACCGGGGAGTGCTCGCCGTGCTGCTCGGCCGCGGTCGGCAGGATGGCGCCGAGGATGTCCACGGCCTGGGTGATCCGGCCCTCGCCGAGCAGCCGCTTGACCTCGTCGACGGCGGCGGCCACGTCGGGCTTGCCGGTCACCGCCGGTGCGGGCGCGACGGGTGCGGGCTGCGGCGCGGGCGTCCGGGCGCGGTCCGGCCAGGGGGCGTGCGGGCGCAGGAAGGGGCGGGTGGGGTCCAGGGGCGCGCCGGTCGGCATGCCCCGTGCGGGCAGCAGCAGTTCGAGGTGCTCGTAGACCTCCTGCGCGGAGGCCGGCCGGTGCTGCGGGTCCTTGGAGAGCAGGCGCAGCACGAGCGCCTCCAGGGCCTCGGGGACCTCCGGGCGGATGCGGCGCACGGGCACCGGCGGCTCGTACAGGTGCCGGTGCAGCACGCCGAGCGCCGTGGAACCGGCGAACGGCACCTCGCCGCTGAGCAGTTCGTGCAGCAGCACGCCGAGCGCGTACAGGTCGGTGTACGGGCCGACGGCGCCGCCCATCGCCTGCTCGGGCGCCATGTAGGCGGGCGAGCCGATGGGTGAGCCGGTGTGGGTCAGGCGCGTGGTGTCGGTGTCCATCACGGAGGCCACGCCCAGGTCGAGGACGGTGACGGTGCCGTCCTGCTTGACCATCACGTTCCGCGGCTTGAGGTCGCGGTGCACGATCGGCACCGCGTGCACGGCGCTGAGCACGGCGCAGAGCTGCGCGGCCACGGCGACCGACCACTGCCACGGGTAGGGGTCGTGCTCGGCGAGGTGGTCGGAGAGGTCGGCGCCGTCGACGTACTGCATGACGAGGAACAGCTCCTCGCCCTCGCTGCCGGCGTCGTGCACGGTGACCAGCCCGGGGTGGTCGACCTGCGCGGTGACCCGGCACTCGCGCACGAACCGGCGGCGCAGTTCGTCGGCCTCCTGGCCGGCCACCTTGTCGGGGCGCAGCAGCTTCACCGCGACGCGCCGGTCGAGCCGCTGGTCGTACGCCGTCCAGACCTGGCCCATGCCGCCCTGGCCGATGAGGGTGGACAACTCGTAGCGACCGGCGACGACACGTCCTGCCGCCACGCTCACCGTCCGCCCTCGTGACCGGCGCCCGGCATCCCGTCGGGGTGGCCGCCCTGGTGTCCGTCGTGGTGGCGCAGGTAGTCGCTCAGCTCGTCCAGTTCGGCGCGGACCTGGTCGATCCGGGCGGGCGCCGGGCGCTGCGGCGGGGGCCCGGGGACGGGGGTGTGCGTCAGGGGCGGCGTGGTGGGCGGCGTCCGCAGCCCGTCGGGGTTGTGCGGCGCGGTCGTCGCGGTGAACGGCGACGCCGGCTGCGGGTAGCCGTAGGCCGGGCCGGGTCCGTGGACCGCGCGCAGGCCCTGGTAGTGCCGGCTCTCGGCCACCAGGTAGTACACGACCGCCAGGGCCAGGGTGATGAGCAGGATGCTCAGGCCCAGGTAGCCGCCGGGGGTGTGGATCTCGTCGCCGGGCTCGCTGCCCAGCAGCACGATGCTGAGGATGTCGGCCGCCAGCACCGCCACGAACAGGCCCCAGTCCAGGGACTTGCGCGTGACGACGGCCAGCCGCAGCAGGACCACCCAGGCCAGGAAGCCGATGCTGAAGACCGCGACCGCGACGAACAGCACACGCAGGAAGACGAGCCACGCGAGGTGCGGTGGCTGCTTCGCCGGCTGTGCGTAGCCGTGGCCTTGCATGGCTGCTCCTGATGCCTGAAATGGGCGTACCTGTCCGCCCGGTGTGCTCCACCGGGCCGACGACACCACTCGTGCGATGGTCGCATCGAGCATATGGCCCGACACGGACAAGCGGTCCGGGTTGTACCGAACCGTTGTCCGGCCGCCGCCGTCAATCCGGCGCGACGGTGCCGTCCGTGAGCCCGTCGTACATCCCGCGCACCAACTGCTCCCCCAGCCGGCTCGCGTGACGCAGCGCCCGCTCGAACTCGTCGAGGGCCCTGAACCGCGCGCCGTAGCGCAGCTGTTCGTCCAGCGGGAGCCGGGGCAGCTGGAGGCGGCGGACGTCCAGGCGGGTGGCGGTGGAGGCGTAGCTGCTGGCCCGGCGGTGGTTGGCGGTGCCGCGCAGGAAGCCGGCGAGGAACCAGGGGTCGAGCGCCGCGGGATCGGGGCGCAGCAGCACGAGGTTGCGGCCCAGGGCGGCGCCCCCGGTCGTTCCGTCGATCACGCGCGCCACCGAGCCGCCGCCGAGCACCGGCAGGACGACGTCGCCCGGTTCGGTCAGCACGGCCTCCTCGTCGCTCTCCGGAAGCGTCCCGGAGGGCGCGGTCCCGGCGAGCACGTCGTGGTCGGTGAGCACGGGCACGCGCGTGTGGCCGCCGGTGCCGCCGGTGCGCAGCACCAGCGCGCCGCCGCGCGCGAGTTCGCCGACGGTGGTGAGCGGCCGGCGCGCGGGCGCCACCGGTTCGGCGGGCGGCGGGGTGAGGTCGGCGGTCAGCCGCAGGGTCACGCCGAGGCGTTCGCGCACCGCCGTGAGCTGTTCGACGCCGTCGGCCGGCCCGGACGGCGGCAGGTGCCGGGCGGGCGCGAGGTCCACGTCGTCGTCGAGCAGTTCGATGACCGGTACGGCACGTGCCAGGCCCGGCCGTTCCGCCGACCGTTCCCCGCGTGCGAAGGCGCGCCAGGCCTCCAGGACGGCGTCCCGCACCGCCTGCCAGTCCGGGCCGCCGCGCGCCTCGCCCGCGAACCGCCCGGTGTCGGCGAGCAGCACCTCGGGCGCCGCGGGCGTCCGGCCCGGCCTGCGCAGCACCCACAGGTGGAGCGGGATGTTGTACGGCGGTGCCGCGCCGACCGGCAACGCGACCACGGCCCGCAGCGCGCCCCGGCGCAACAGGTCGGCGCGGATCCGGCGCCCGGACCGGCGGGAGGCGGCGGCCGGCGGCATGAGCAGGACGGCGGTGCCCTCGTCGGCCAGGCGGGCCAGCGCGTGCTGGACCCAGGCCAGCTCGGACTCGGTGCGCGCGGGGAAGCCGTACTCCCAGCGGGGGTCGTAGGCCAGTTCGTCGTGGCCCCAGTTGCGCTCGTTGAACGGCGGATGGCACAGGACGGCGTCGGCCCGCAGCCCGGGGTGGGCGTCGCCGCGCAGGGTGTCGCCCGCGGCGGCGCGGACGGTGGCCCGGGACCGCAGGGCGAGGCGCAGCGCGGTCAGCGCGGCGAGGTCGGCGGAGCTGTCCTGGGCGTACAGCTCCTGGTCGGGGCGCGGGTCCACGGCGCGCAGCAGAGCGCCGGTGCCGCAGGCCGGGTCCAGGACGGTGCGGGCGGGTCCGGCGAGGTCGGCCATCAGCCGGGCCAGCTCGGCCGGGGTGAGCGTGTACTGGCGCGGGTTGGCGTCCAGGTGCCGGCCCAGCAGGAACTCGAAGGTCTGCCGCGCCCCCGTCCCGGCGGCCAGCTCGGCCGCCCCGCGCAGCAGGGGGGCGGAGGCGAGGAGCCGGTCGCCGGCCGGGACGGGGATCGCGGGGGCCGGGGCCGCTGGGGCCGGGGCCGCGGGGGTGGCGGGGGCGGGCGGGGTCGCGCCGGGCGCGGCGGGTACGGCGGCGGGCGCGGGGGTCGCCGTGTGCTCGGGGGTCACGGCGTGCGCGGGGCTCGCGGCGGGTGCGGTCGCGGCGTGCGCGGGGCTCGCCGGGGGCGTCTGGCCGGTGTTCACAGCGGGCCCGCCGCCCCTCGCCGGCGAGGGGGCTCCGGCCTCGCCGGTGTGAACACCACCCCCTCCGGTGTGAACACCGGAGGCGTTCGGGGCACCGAAGCGCGGGGTGAGCACCTGCTCCAGGGCACCGGGCAGCAGCTCGGCCAGCCGCTCGTCGGAGCCCGCGCTCACGTCGAGCCAGACGGTGGGGCGCTCATGGATGAGCAGCAGGACGCAGCCCGTGTACGCGAGGGCGGTGACCGGGCCCTCCGGATGCCCGGCGAGCTGCTGCCAGACGCGTTCACGCAGCGGGACCTCGGCGAGCTTGCCCTGCCGACGCAGCCACGCCTCCACCTCGGCGAGCGCGAAGGAGGGGCTGGTCTCGGTGCCGCCCACCGGCTTGGGGAAGTCGGCGTGCCGGCGACGCCAGTTGCTGACCGCCGCCCGGCCCACTCCGGCGAGCCGCGCGATACCGGCGGCGGTCACCTCTGTCGCGTTGTCCTGCACCGGCCCAGCTCCCCTCGTCCCGCGTGTGCGCCGAGCATACCGGCGTACACACGATCACGGCATTCACGACCGTGTACTCGACTCCAAGTGTGAACCGTGTTGACTCGGTTCACAGGCTCTGGTCTCATTGACCCAGCGAACGAGCGGCTGGCCGGAGGGGGCGGCCGTCGTGCCGGAGGGGGTCCGTCATGGGCATGAAGGGCAAGATCGCGTTCCGCGCCGTCGTGGGGGTCGTGGTCATCGGAGTCGTGTCGGCGAACGCCGGCACCGACGGCAAGGGCGGCGGCACGGGCACCGGGGGCAAGGGTTCCGCGGCACACCACGCCGACGACGACGTGACCGGCACGGCCGTGGTCACCGTCCGCGCCACGGACGCCTACTTCAGGACGACCGGCTGCGGCGACCGGAAACCGACGGGCTGACCCCGGGGGGTCACCGCTCCGCCTCGCCCGACACCTCCGCCCGACACCTCGTCCGGCACGCTCGTTCGCGCCTCACTTCACCTCACTTCACCTCATTTCACTTCTCGCAGCAAGGAACTCCCATGCGCCGTACCGCAATCGCCGCCCTCTGTCTCGCCGCCGCGGCCACCGCGGGGCTCACCGGCTGCCACTCGGGGCAGGACAAGGCGGACGGCAAGCCGAAGGGCCCGTTCGCCGGGCTGAGCGGCGGGCAGATCGCCGACCGCGCGCTGAAGGCCACCACGGGTGCCTCGTCGCTGCGGATGAAGGGCGACGTCGCCGACGACGGGAGCAAGGGCACCATCGCCCTCGACATGGCCCTGAACAAGAAGGGCGAGTGCGCCGGCACCATGAGCATGGGCGGTCAGGGCAAGGCCGACCTGGTCAAGACCGGCGACACCGTCTACATGAAGTACGACGAGGCGTTCCTGCGCGCCCAGAGCGACGGCGAGTCCAAGGCGGACACCGACGCCGCCGTCGGCATGCTGGCCGGCAAGTGGGCCAAGATGGCGGTGAAGGGGCAGGACGCCAAGGACATCGCGGGCTTCTGCGACCTGGACTCGGTCCTCGCCGGCGCGGACGACGTCAGCTCGGACGCCACCCGCGGCAGGACCGCCACCGTCGACGGCACCCCGGCGATCGTCCTGCACGAGAAGGACGGCAAGGACCGGTACACGCTGTACGTGGCGACCGAGGGCAAGCCCTACCTGCTGCGCGTGGACAGCTCCTCCGGAGCGAAGGAGCCGGTGCACCTGTCCTTCACCGACTACGAGAAGCCGGTCCCGGCGCGGAAGCCGGCCGGGAAGGTCGTCGACCTGGACGCCCTGGGCGGCTGAGCCGGACGGCGGCCCGCGCGGCCACCTCGACGTCCCCGCGTGTGCCGAAGGGCAGGCCGGCCCAGCGGCGCCACTCGTCCAGGGAGGCGCCCACGGTCATGGAGGCCGGGGCGACGCAGTCGGGTACGGGCCGGGGAACCGGATTCGGGACCGCCCACCTTGGCCCACCCGGGCTCGCCCGGGTGGGCCCACCCCGTCCGGTTCACCGCGCCCGGCTCACCCGTCGCGGCTCACCGCGCCCGGAACCGCTTCGGTGCCTCGGTCGGGTTGCCGCCCGACGGGAGCTTCTGGTCCGGGCAGGTGGCGAGGACCTTCTTCATCGCGGCCTTCTCGGCGGCGGTGACCCACAGCTCGTACTTCTTCTTCACGGCCACCTGGGCGGCCACGTAGGAGCAGCGGTAGGACTTGTTGGGCGGGACCCAGGTGGCGGTGTCTCCGTCGCCCTTGCCGCGGTTGGTGCTCGCGTCGACCGCGATGAGGTTGAGCGGGTCGTTGGCCAGGGCTATCCGCTTGCCAACGGTCCAGTACTTCGCGCCCTTCTGCCAGGCGTCCGACAGGGCGACGACGTGGTCGATGTCGACCTGGCTGCGGCCGCGCCGGTAGGTGATGTCCTTGCCCGAGTACGGGTCCGGCTCCAGCAGGCCGTAGCTGACCTTGCAGGTGCCACCGGTGAACCTCACCTCCTTCAGGTCGCGCTTGAGTATGTCGTCGCGGGTGTCGCAGGAGTTGGAGTCGGTGTCGGCCCAGGCGGTGCCGAAGCGCTCGCGCGCGTAACCGGTCTTCGGGGCCCGTCCCTTGACGGTCAGCGCGTCGGCGGCGGCCAGGGCCGCTCCCCCGCGCCCGGTCTCCCGCGGACCGGAGGATCCCGTGATCTGCCCGTTCTTGCAGCCGGTCACGGCGACCGCCATGACGGCCACCAAGGTGATCGTCCCGCCCCTCAGACGCGTCACGGTGCGCCCCCCTCGCTCGCGCCGGCCGCCGTGCTGTTCGGGCGGACCGTTCCTGCTTCCACGGTAACGGGCCGACGGCGTCCAGCAGATGGTCCGATAAGGGGGTCAACCAGGGCAAGAAGGACGTGACTTGTCGTGAGCGGCGACGCGGGGAGCGGGGCGGTACGGCCGAAGCCCCGGATCCGGTGGATCCGGGGCTTCGGTGGTCATGACGCCGGCGGCGGTCGCCGGGGAGCGCCGGTCAGGGCCGGCCGGGCGTCACGAGCCGAGGATCGAGGCGAGGAACTCGCCCACCCAGCCGAGCAGTTCACGGCCGACGAGCGGCTTGCCGCCGACCTTGGCGGTCTTCGGGCGCGGAACCAGCACCTGGTGCACGGACGGCTTGATGACCGTGCCCGGGTACAGCCGCTTGAGGCGCAGCTCCTGAGACTCGCGCAGCTCGACCGGGGCGAACCGGATGTTGGTGCCCTGGAGCACGACCTCGCCGACGCCGCACGCGCGCGCCAGCATCCGCAGCCCGGCCACCAGCAGCAGGTTCTCCACCGGCTCGGGCAGCTTGCCGTAGCGGTCGGTGAGCTCCTCGCGGACGGCCTTGACGTCCTCCTCGGAGTTGGCGGAGGCGATGGCGCGGTAGGCCTGCAGGCGCAGCCGCTCGCCGGGCGCGTAGTCGTGCGGGACGTGCGCGTCGACGGGCAGTTCGATCTTGACCTCGAGCGGCGGCTCCTCCTCGATCTCGCCGGTCTCCAGCTGCCGCCGGTAGTCCGCGACGGCCTCGCCGACCATGCGGACGTAGAGGTCGAAGCCGACGCCCGCGATGTGCCCGGACTGCTCGCCGCCGAGCAGGTTTCCGGCGCCGCGGATCTCCAGGTCCTTCATCGCCACGTACATGCCCGCACCCATCTCGGTGTGCTGGGCGATGGTGGCGAGCCGCTCGTGCGCGGTCTCCGTCAGCGGCTTCTCCGGCGGGTAGAGGAAGTACGCGTAACCGCGCTCCCTGCCGCGGCCGACGCGGCCGCGCAGCTGGTGCAGCTGGGAGAGGCCGAAGGTGTCGCCGCGCTCCACGATCAGCGTGTTGGCGTTGGAGATGTCGATGCCGGACTCGACGATCGTGGTCGACACCAGCACGTCGAACTTCTTCTCCCAGAAGTCCACGACGACCTGCTCCAGCGCGCCCTCGGACATCTGGCCGTGGGCGGTGGCGATGCGTGCCTCGGGGACGACCTCGCGCAGCCGCGCGGCCGCCCGGTCGATGGACTCGACCCGGTTGTGGATGTAGAAGACCTGTCCCTCGCGCAGCAGTTCGCGCCGGATGGCCGCGCCGATCTGCCGCTCCTCGTACGGCCCGACGAAGGTGAGCACCGGGTGCCGTTCCTCGGGCGGGGTGGTGATCGTGGACATCTCGCGGATGCCGGTGACCGCCATCTCCAGGGTGCGCGGGATCGGGGTGGCCGACATGGTCAGCACGTCGACGTTGGCGCGGAGCTTCTTCAGCTGCTCCTTGTGCTCGACGCCGAAGCGCTGCTCCTCGTCGACGATGACCAGGCCGAGGTCCTTGAACTTCGTCTCCGAGGAGAACAGGCGGTGGGTGCCGATGACGACGTCCACCGCGCCGTCCTTCAGGCCCTCCAGAACGGCCTTGGCCTCGGTGTCGGTCTGGAACCGGGACAGGGCCCGCACGTTCACCGGGAACTGTCCGTACCGCTCGGAGAAGGTGCCGTAGTGCTGCTGCACCAGCAGGGTGGTGGGGACGAGCACGGCGACCTGCTTGCCGTCCTGCACGGCCTTGAAGGCGGCGCGGACCGCGATCTCGGTCTTGCCGTAGCCGACGTCGCCGCAGATCAGGCGGTCCATCGGGACCGACTTCTCCATATCCTCCTTGACCTCGGCGATGGTGGTGAGCTGGTCGGGGGTCTCCGCGTACGGGAACGCGTCCTCCAGCTCGCGCTGCCAGGGGGAGTCGGGGCCGAAGGCGTGGCCGGGGGCGGCCATGCGGGCGCTGTAGAGCTTGATCAGGTCGGCGGCGATCTCCTTGACCGCCTTCTTGGCGCGCGCCTTGGTCTTGGTCCAGTCGGCGCCGCCGAGGCGGTGCAGGGTGGGTGCCTCGCCGCCGACGTACTTGGTGATCTGCTCCAGCTGGTCGGTGGGGATGTAGAGGCGGTCGCCGGGCTGGCCGCGCTTGGCGGGGGCGTACTCCACGACCAGGTACTCGCGGGTGGCGCCCTGCACGGTGCGCTGCACCATCTCGATGTAGCGGCCGACTCCGTGCTGCTCGTGCACGATGTAGTCGCCCGGCTCCAGGGTGAGCGGGTCGATCGTCTTGCGGCGGCGGGCCGGCATGCGGGCGCCGTCGCGGCCGGCGGCCTTCTGGCCGGTGAGGTCGGTCTCGGTGAGGACGGCGATCTTCAGCGCCGGGTCGACGAAGCCGTAGTCGATGCAGCCGCAGGCCACGTGGACGACGGAGGGGCTGATCTCGCCGAGGTCGACGTCCAGGCGGGCGGCGATGCCCTCGCCGCCGAGCACCTCGACGGTGCGGGCGGCCGGGCCGTGGCCCTCGGTGACGTAGACCGTGCGCCAGCCGTCGGCGAGCCAGCCCTTGGTGTCGGCGAGCGCCCGCGCGGTGTCGCCGCGGTAGGTCTCGGTGGCGTGCATGCCCAGCTTGAGGGTGCCCGCGTCCAGCTCCTCGTCGGCGGCGAACGGCGAGATGGACCACCACATCATGTCCAGTTCGCGCGCGCGGTCGCGGACGTCGGCGATGGACCACAGGGAGGCGGCGCCCACGTCGATCGGGGCGTCGCCGCCGCCCGCGGTGGCCGCCCAGGACGCCTGGAGGAACTCCTGGCTGGTGGCGACGAGGTCGGCGGCGCGGGTGCGGACCCGCTCCGGGTCGCAGACCACGGCCATGGCGCCCTTGGGCAGGACGTCGAGGAGCAGTTCCATGTCGTCGACGAGGACGGGGGCGAGGGACTCCATGCCCTCGACCGCGATGCCCTCGGCGATCTTGTTGAGCAGTTCGCCCAGCTCCGGGTGCTCCTCGGCGAGGGCGCGCGCGCGGGCGCGCACGTCGTCGGTGAGCAGCAGCTCGCGGCAGGGCGGGGCCCACAGGCCGTGCTCGGCGACTTCGAGGGAGCGCTGGTCGGCGACCTTGAAGTAGCGGATCTCCTCGACGTCGTCGCCCCAGAACTCGATGCGCAGGGGGTGTTCCTCGGTGGGCGGGAACACGTCCAGGATGCCGCCGCGCACGGCGAACTCGCCGCGCTTCTCGACCAGCTCCACGCGCGCGTAGGCGGCGGCCGCGAGGGCCTGCACGATCTCGTTCAGGTCGGCGGTCTGGCCGGTCCTCAGCGCCACGGGCTCCAGGTCGCCGAGGCCCTTGACCTGCGGCTGGAGCACGGAGCGCACGGGCGCGACGACGACGGAGACCGGGCCGGTCTCGGGGTCGTCGGGGCGGGGGTGGGCGAGGCGGCGCAGGACGGCGAGGCGGCGGCCGACGGTGTCGCTGCGGGGGCTGAGCCGCTCGTGCGGGAGGGTCTCCCAGGAGGGGTACTCGACGACGCCCTCCTCGGGCAGCAGCGAGCGCAGGGCCGCCGCGAGGTCCTCGGCCTCGCGGCCCGTCGCGGTCACGGCGAGCACCGGGCGGGCGGCCTCGCGGGCGAGGGCGGCGACCGCGAAGGGGCGGGCGGCCGGGGGACCGACGAGGTCGACGTGCATGCGGTTGCCGTCCGCCGCCGCCTCGATCGCTTCCGCGAGGGCGGGGTCCTTGACGACGGCGTCGAGCAGACCGTGCAGGCTCATGGAGGAGGCTTTCCGTCCGGGTGTGGGCAACGCGAAGAGCCCGACTCGGGTGAGGGCCGGGGGGTCTCCAGCCTACGTCGCCGGGCTCGCGGGCGCCCGAGCCTGTGGACAACTGCGGACCGGTGGAGGACCCGGGGAGCGCGACGACCCGGTGCCGGGAAGTCCTGGCAGGACTTCCCGGCACCGGGTCTTCCCCCGCAACCCCCGTGTGCGGTGGCCGTGCCGTCGGGCTAGTCGGTCGCGATGGCGTTCAGGACGTTCATCCGGCCGGCCCGGAAGGCCGGGACCAGGGCGGCGAACAGGCCCACGAAGGCCGAGGCGACGAAGACGGTGATGATGGTCGGCCACGGGATGTCCAGGACCTTCAGGCCCTCCAGCGCGAGCAGCTTCTGGGCGGTGGCGCCCCAGCCCATGCCGAGGCCGAGGCCGAGCAGGGCACCGAAGACGGCGATCACCACGGACTCCAGGCGGATCATGCGGCGCAGCTGGCGGCGGGAGAGGCCGATCGCCCGCATCAGGCCGATCTCGCGGGTGCGCTCGACCACGGAGAGGGCGAGGGTGTTCACCACGCCGAGGATCGCGACGATGATCGCGAGCGCCAGGAGGCCGTAGATCATGTTGAGGAGCTGGCCGATCTGGTCCTTCAGCGCCTTCTTGTAGTCGGTCTGGTCGCGCACGGTGTACTGCGGGTAGGCGTGCAGGGCCTGCTTCAGCGCCTTGTAGGCGGCCGCCTGCTGCCCGTCCTTCGCGGTGGCGAAGACCAGCTGGTCGAGCGGCATCTTGTCGGCGGGCACGTACTTCGCCAGGGTGGCGATGGAGGTGTACATGGCACCCTGGTCGATCACCTCGTCGCTGCTGGTGACGGCGCGGACGGTCAGGTGGGCCGTGGAGCCGTCCTTGAAGGCGACGGTGATCTTCGAGCCGAGGTGGATGCCGTGGGCCTTGGCGAACTTCTCGTGGACCGACATCGAGTCGGGCCGGTAGGCGTCCTCCAGGTTGCCCGCGACGGTCTTCTTGCGCAGGTCGCGTGCGTAGGTCGGATCGGCCGCGGTGATGTCGGTGTCCTTGAGGGTGCGGCCGTCGGGGGTGGTGTAGTCGGCGACGGTGCTGCGGTACTCGGTGACCCGCGCCAGGCCCGGCGTGGCCTTGACGGCCTTGACGGCCTGCGGGTTGATGACCTGGCCGTGGTCCTCCTGGATGATGAAGTCGGTGCCGACGGTCTTGTCGAGCTGGTCGGTGGCGGAGGCCACCATGGAGGAGCCGACCACCGACAGGCAGGCCACCAGGGCCAGGCCGATCATCAGGGCGGCGCCGGTGGCGCCGGTGCGGCGCGGGTTGCGCAGCGCGTTGCGCTCGGCCATGCGTCCGACGGGGCCGAAGACCCGCAGGATGACGGCGCCGAGGACGCGGATCAGGCCGGAGGCCAGCAGCGGGCCGATGACGACGAAGCCGATCAGGGTGAGCACCACGCCGAGGCCGAGCCAGGCGGAGCCGCCGGTGGCCTTGTCGGCGGTGCCGGCGACGTACAGGCTCGCGGTGCCGGCGCCGGTGAGGACCAGGCCGATCACGGCCCGGACGATCCCGGCCCGGGCGTCGGCGGGGGCGCCGGCGTCGCGCAGGGCGGCCATCGGGGAGACCTTGCCGGCGCGGCGGGCCGGCAGGTAGGCGGCGAGGACGGTGACGACCACGCCGAGCAGCAGGCCGAGCGCGGGGGTGGTCCAGGCGACGGTCAGGTCGTCGGTGGACAGGTGCATCCCCATGCTGCCCATGAGCTTCATCAGGCCGACGGCGATGCCGACGCCGGCGCCGACGCCGAGCGCGGAGCCGATGACGCCGAGCAGCAGGGCCTCGACGAGCACGGACCGGTTGACCTGGCGGCGGGAGGAGCCGATGGCGCGCATCAGGCCGATCTCGCGGGTGCGCTGGGCGACCAGCATCGAGAAGGTGTTGATGATGAGGAAGATGCCGACCAGGAAGGCGATCCCGGCGAAGCCGAGCATCGCGTACTTCATGACGTTCAGGAAGCTCTCGACGTCCTTCTGGTTGGCGTCGGCGACCTCCTTGGCGGTCTGCACCTTGTAGCCGCCGCCGAGGGCGGCGCTCACGTCCTTCTTCAGCCGCGCGTCGGTGACGCCCTTGGCGGCGGTGACGTTGACGTTGGTGTACACGCCGGTGCGGCCGACGAGGGTCTGCTGGGCGGTCTTCGTCTCCAGGTAGAAGATGGCCGCGCCGGGGTTGGTGACGGTGAAGGTGGCGATGCCGGACACGCGCGCGTGGTGCGTGCCGAGGGCGGTGATCACGCCGATGTCGTCACCGAGTCCGAGGTGGTGCTTCTTGGCGGTGTCCGCGTCGAGCATGACCTGGCCCGCGTCCTTCGGCGCCGTGCCGGAGGTGATCTTCATGGTGCGGGCGTCGTTGTGGTTCCAGTTGCCGACGATGGTCGGGGCGCCGCTGGTGGGCGACAGCTTGTCGTTGTGCCCGTCGACGACGGTGACCGAGGTGGAGAACACGGTGCCCTCGGCCGACCGGACGCCCGGGGCCCTGCGGATCTCGCCGAGCACCGAGGCGGGCATGACCGGCGGCTTGCCGGTGCGGGAGGTGGTCTCGCCGGTGTCGGAGGACCCCTTGGCGCTGACCGTGACGTTCGAGGACGTGGCCTGGAAGAGCTTGTCGAAGGTGGTGTTCATCGTGTCGGTGAACACCAGGGTGCCGGTGACGAAGCCGACCGACAGCAGGACGGCGACGGCGGACAGGGCCATCCGGCCCTTGTGCGCGAGGAAGTTGCGCAGGGAGGTCTTCAGGACGGTCATGACGTACGCCCCCGGGCGTCGAAGTCCTTCATGCGGTCCAGGACCTGATCGGCCGTCGGCTGGTACATCTCGTCCACGATGCGGCCGTCGGCGAGGTAGAGCACGCGGTCGGCGTAGGAGGCGGCGACCGGGTCGTGGGTGACCATCACTATCGTCTGGCCCAGTTCGTCGACGGACCTGCGCAGGAAGCCGAGGACCTCGGCGCCGGCGCGCGAGTCGAGGTTGCCGGTGGGCTCGTCACCGAAGATGATCTCCGGGCGGGCGGCGAGCGCGCGGGCCACGGCGACGCGCTGCTGCTGGCCGCCGGAGAGCTGGGTGGGCCGGTGCTTGAGCCGCCCGGCGAGGCCGACGGTCTCCACCACCCGGTCCAGCCAGGCCCGGTCGGGCTTGCGGCCGGCGATGTCCATGGGCAGCGTGATGTTTTCCAGCGCGTTCAGCGTGGGAAGCAGGTTGAACGCCTGGAAGATGAAGCCGATCCGGTCCCGGCGCAGCCGGGTGAGCTTCTTGTCCTTCAGTCCGGTGATCTCGGTCTCGTCCAGGTAGATCTGCCCGGAGGTGACGGTGTCGAGACCGGCGAGGCAGTGCATCAGGGTGGACTTGCCGGACCCGGAGGGGCCCATGATCGCGGTGAACTGACCGCGGGCGATGTCCACGTCGACGTGGTCCAGGGCGACGACCCGGGTCTCGCCGGACCCGTACGCCTTCACGACCTGCCGGGCCCTCGCGGCAACGGCCGTCGTTCCTCCAGTGCCCCCGTGCCTGGGAATGGTCACAGCCGATGTCACGGTAAGTCTCCTATGTCGGTCGGCAAGTCGCGGATGCGCCCCGGCGGGCCGGTGCGTTTGCTCTGGGTACGTCGACGAGTCTGGCGTGCGGCGGCGGGCCGCGCGCTGGTGTGAGGACCCCTCTTGTACGGGGGCTAACCCCACCCCCGCCGGTTCGTTCTGCCGCCCCCCAGCGGCGTAAAGCCAGATTAAGGACGGCACCGGGCCCTTCTCGTCCTCCGGCGGGACGAACCCTCCCCGAGCCCTGATACGGAGGTACCCCTAGGGGTGGTCCACCGCCGGGTGGAGAGGTTCTCGGGGTCGGCTCCACCCTCCGGCCCGGCAAGGCTCCACCCTCCCGCCGCGTCAGGGTCAAGTGCGAAGCTGTCGCGGGGCACTTCACCTCGCGGGACGCGGGGTGCGGGCAGGCGCGCGCGGCAACGCGGGTGCGGGGCACGGGGTACGGGGGAAGGGGGATCGGGTGGGGAGCACGACACCCGCGACACGTGGGGGAGCCACCGCGCGGCGGGGCGGCCGGGGCCGGGGCGCGGTCGTCGCCGCGCTGATGCTCTCGATGGCGCTGGCCGCGCTCGACGCGACGATCGTCTCCACCGCGGTCCCGCAGATCGTCGGCGACCTCGGCGGGTTCTCCGTCTTCTCCTGGCTGTTCTCCGGCTATCTGCTCGCCGTCACCGTCACCCTCCCCGTCTACGGCAAGCTGTCCGACACCTTCGGCCGCAAACCGGTGCTGGTGGCCGGGGCCGCCGTGTTCCTGCTGGGCTCGCTGCTGTGCGCGGGCGCCTGGGACATGGGGGCGCTGATCGCGTTCCGGGTCGTGCAGGGCCTGGGCGGCGGGGCGTTGCAGGGGACTGTGCAGACACTGGCCGCCGACCTGTACCCGCTGAAGGAACGCCCGCGCATCCAGGCCCGGCTGTCCACGGTGTGGGCGGTGTCGGCGGTGGCCGGGCCCGGTCTGGGCGGGGTGCTCGCCGCGTACGCCGGCTGGCGCTGGATCTTCCTGGTCAACCTGCCGATCGGCGCGGTGGCGCTGTGGCTGGTCGTCCGTCATCTGCACGAGCCCGCGCGGGAGCGGGCGGCCCGGGTGCGCGTGGACTGGGCGGGCGCGGCGGCGGTCTTCGCCTGCGGCGGGGTGCTGCTGACCGCGCTGGTGCAGGGCGGGGTGGCCTGGCCGTGGCTGTCGGCGCCCTCGCTGGCGCTGGCCGGCACCGGGCTCGCGCTGGCCGGGGCCGTGGTGGGGGTGGAGCGGCGGGCGGCGGAGCCGATCATCCCCGGGTGGGTGTGGCGGCGCCGTACGATCGCGGCCGTCAACCTGGCGCTGGGCGCGCTCGGACTGCTGATGGTGGCGCCCTCGGTGTTCCTGCCGACGTACGCCCAGTCGGTGCTGGGGCTCGGCCCGGCGGCCGCCGGTCTGGTGCTGTGCGTGTGGACGCTGACCTGGTCGGCGTCGGCGGCGCTGAGCCAGCACGTGTACCGGCGCATCGGCTTCCGCGACACCGCTCTGCTCGGCATCGGCCTGGGCGCGCTGATCCTGTTCGCGTTCCCGTTCCTGCCCTACCCCGGCTCCTGGTGGCAGCCGATGCTGCTGATGCTGCTGCTCGGCGGCGCGCTGGGGCTGTTCCAGCTGCCGCTGATCATCGGGGTGCAGTCGACGGTGGGCTGGTCGGAGCGCGGGACGACCACGGCGTCGGTGCTGTTCTGCCGGCAGACCGGGCAGACCGTGGGCGCCTCCGTGTTCGGCGCCGTCGCCAACGGCGTGCTGGCCGCCCGCCTCGGCGGATCCGGCGACCTGGAGTCCGTCACCCGCGCCCTGGCCGCCGGCACGGCGCCGGAGACCACCCGCCGGGCGATCGCCGCCGCGGTGCACGCGGTGTACCTGGGCGCGGCCGGCGCGGCGGCCCTGGCGTTCGTGGTGCTGCTCGTGGTGGCGCCCCGGCGGTTCCCGGTACGGCCGGATTGAGCCCCGGCACTCCGGGTTAACGCGGGTAACAACCCAGGCCGGAGCCCGTGTTCGCGAAGTAAGCGCATACCGACCGGCCAGTTTGGTGAAATCGCCGCGCGTTCCCCGGCCCGCGAGTAGCGTGCGTGGCTCCGCCCCCCACCTCCCTGCGGTCCGCCGCCACGGACCCGAGCCACGCAAGGAGCCAACGGGATGTCCTATGACCCGCCGCGCCCGCCATCCCACCTCACCTACCCCTGGCAGCCCCCGCCGCCAGAACCGCCCCGGCCGTACCGTGCCCGCGTCCGCGAACCCCTCGGACACCACAGCGACCTGAGAGTGCTGCGCAGCGCCTACCGCTGGCAGCGCCGCACCGCCACCCTCACCGCGCTCGGCTACTTCACCCTGTTCCTCGCCCTGTCCGCGTTCGCGCCCGGCGTCATGACCCGGACGGTCGCCGACGGCATCCCCGCGGGACTGCTGCTGGCCCTGCTCCAACTCCCGGTCACCTGGCTGGCGATCGCCCTGTACGAGCACACCGCGCACCGCCACGTGGACCCGCTCGCCGACCGCATCCGCAAGGAGACCGAACTCAACGCGCGCCGGGGAGCGACCCGATGACCACCGCCGCCCAAGCACCCGCCGGCATCACCGGATTCAGCGGCTCGAGCCAGACCCTGTCCCTGGTCGCCTTCTGCGCCGTGGCCACCCTGATCCTGCTGCTGTGCGTGATGACCGGCCCCGACGGCGACGACCTCGACGAGTTCTACACCGGCTACGGCACCCTGTCCCCGCTGCGCAACGGCCTCGCCATCGCGGGCGACTACATCTCCGCCGCCACCGTCCTCGGCACCGGCGGAGTGATCGCCCTGTGCGGCTACGACGGGGTCGTCCTCGCCCTCAGCACCACCCTCTCGCTGCTCCTGCTGATGTTCCTGCTCGCCGAACCGCTGCGCAACGCGGGCCGGTTCACCATGGGCGACGCGCTTGCCCGCCGGATGCCCGGCCGGTCCGTGCGGATCACCGCCTGCGCGGTCACCATCGCCTCGCTGCTGCCGATGATGCTGGTCCAACTGGCGGGCGCCGGGCAGCTCATGGCGTTCATCCTCGGCTTCTCCAACGCATCGCTGAAGACCGGCTGCGTCATCGGCATCGGCACCCTGATGATCAGCTACGCGGCCATCGGCGGCATGAAGGGCACCGCCCTCATCCAGATCGCGAAGATCGTGCTGCTGGTCGGCTCCGGCGCCGCCGTCGCCGTACTGATCCTGCGCCGCTTCGACTGGGACCCGGGCGCCCTGTTCACCGCGGCCGCGCGGCAGAGCGGCGCCGGACCCGCCTTCCTGCACTCCGGACTCCAGTTCACCGGGCACTCCGGCGCCCGCCTGGACATGATCACCTCGGAGCTGACCATCGTGCTCGGCGGCGCCTGCCTGCCCCACATCACCATGCGCATGTACACCGCCTCCAGCGCCCGCCAGGTGCGCCGCTCCCTGTCCTGGGCGGTCTCCCTCGTCGCCCTGTTCGTCCTGGTCCTCACCGTCGTCGGGTTCGGCGCCACCGCCCTCGTCGGCCGCGCGGCGATCGGCGCCGCCGACCCGCAGGGCAACACCGCCTACCTGATCGGCTCACGGGCCGCGTTCGGCACCGACGTGTCGGCGGGCGAGACCTTCCTCTTCACCCTGGTGACCACGGCGATCTTCCTCACCCTGCTCGCCTCGGTGGCCGGGATGATCCTCGCCTGCGCCAACTCCCTCGCCCACGACGTGTTCGCGAGCTGGGCGCGGCGGATGCCCGCCCGCCGGGAGATACTCCTGGCCCGCTTCTCCGCCCTCGCCATCGGAGCCCCGACGATCCTGCTGGCCACCCTGGCGCAGCACCACAGCCTGCAGCCCCTGGTGACCCTCTCCTTCTGCCTGGGCGCCTCCGCCCTCGCGCCCGCCCTGGTCTACGGCCTCTTCTGGCGCCGCTACACCCGCGCCGGGCTGATGGGCACCCTGATCGGCGGCTCGCTGACCGTGCTGCTGCTCATGCCGGGCACCAACCTCGTCTCCGGCTCGCCCGCCTCCGCCTTCCCGGACGCCGACTTCAACTGGTTCCCGTTCACCACCACCGGCATCGTCTCCATCCCGGCCGGCTTCCTCTTCGGCTGGCTCGGCACGGTCGCCTCCGGCCGCCACCGGGCGGAGGAGCAACGGCACCAGTACGAGGCCGTGGAGGGCCGCATCCTGGCGGGGGCGGTACGCGAGGGCGACTGAGCGGCCGTACCGCGCGCGCCGCCGCTACTCCACGACCGCCCGGCCGGTCAGCGAGACGAGACTGTCACGCACCGAGTCCATCTGCGTCTGCACCACGTCCCAGGTCTCGCCGTGCTCCCGCAGCAACCGCTCGGTGTCCCGGGCGATCCGCTCCTCGCGCGCCCGCGCCTCGGCGACCAGCGCGACGGCGTGCGCCCGCGCCTCCTCCTCGCGGGAGCGCGCCCACTCCCGGGCCTCGGCGAGTGCGCGTTCCGCCGCGGCCAGGGCGGCCTCGGCCCGGGCCGTGCGCTCGGCGTCGGCGGCCTCGAACGCGGCCAGCCGTCCGGCCTCCTCACGCTCGGCCGCGGCCCACCGCCCGGCGTGCTCCCGGGTCAGCCCCGTGAGCACGTCCGCGGTGCGCTGCCGCACCTCGCGCAGCGCGCCGAGCGTCTCCCCGCGCCTCTCCTTCACCTCGCGCCGGGCGCCGACGCGCAGTTCGTCGGCCTCGGCGCGCGCCGCGAGCAGACACCGGCGGGCATGCTCCTCGGCCTCCGCGCGCAGCGCCCGCGCGTCCTCCCGCGCCGCCTCGCCGAGCTCCCGGGCGTACGACTCGGCCCGCGCGCGCCACTCCTCCGCCTCGCCCCGGGCACGTTCGCGGACGGCCGCCGCCTCCCGCAGCACGAGCCCGTAGAGCTCGTGCGCCTGCTCGCCGAGCGTCTCGTACGCCTGCGGCTCCAGCCCCGCGACCACCTCACGCAGCCGCGCGGCCTCCGCTTCCATGTCCTTGGCCAGCACGGTCAGCCGCGCGGCCCGCTCCCAGGCGGCGTCCCGGTCCCGCCCCAGCGCCGCCAGGTACGCGTCCACCTGGGCGGGACGGTAGGCACGTCCCCGGACCGTCGCGAAACGGTGCGGCGTCACTGCGCTGCTCACCCTGGAGACCCCTCTCCGCCGGACCTGCACACCACGTCATGTGGCGCACATCCTGAGGGATCGGGCACAAGCGGTCATAACGCGACACTCCGCGCGCAAGCCACGGTCGCGAACCTCCGACATGCGGCAACTCCGGTCGGAGCGGCCCGCGCACCCCCGACAAAAAACTCATGCCCTTCACGCTCAGGCGTGAAGGGCATGAGGCGATCGGACGCGCCCGCTACAGCAGGCCGTCCCACATCTGCTCCAGCAGCACCGACCACCAGCTCTCCGGCGAACCCAGCGCCGCCGGGTCGAGGGCGGCCAGCTGCGCCTGGAAGTCCACCGTCCAGCGGCCCGCCTGCTCCTGGTTGAGACCGAACCTCAGCCGCCACATCCGGCCCAGCAGCGCCAGGCACCGCGCGAACTCCGGCAGCCCCGTGTTCACGAACTGCGGCGGCACCGGCGCACCACCAGGCCCCGCCTCCACCGGCACCGCGACGATGTTCGCCGTCCCGTACTGCACACACAGCGCCTTGCCGAAGTCCGTACCCATCACGAGGTACGAGCCCGCGTCCGCGGCCGGCTGCACACCGCGCTCGGCCGCCAGCTCCGCCAGCGTCGGCACCGGACGGCCCGGCTGGGCCTGCGCCCAGAAGAACGGACCCATGTCCACCGGCAGACCGGCCACCACCAGCGTGTGCGCCACGACCGGCGGCACCCCCTGACGCGACACCGCCTGCTGGTCGAACCGGAAGACCCCCGGCCCGAACGCCGCAACCAGCTCCTGCGCGACGGCCTCCGGCGGAACCGGCGCGGCGGCCTGCACCGGCGTCAGCGGAGCCCGCACCGGCGCCGGCCGCGCGGGACCGTCCGCCACCTGGTGCAGCTCGCCCTGGTGCGCCAGCAGCTGCTGCATGCCCTGCTGCCGGCTCGCGTGGTCCGTGCCGTACGGCGCGATGCTCGCGATCCGCGCCTGCGGCCACTGCTCCCGGATCATCCGCGCGCAGTACGCACCCGGCAGCTCGCACGACTCCAGCTCGGTGTGCAGCTCCAGCACCTGGTCCGGCGGCACGTTCATCGCCCGCAGCTCGTGGAAGATCTGCCACTCCGGGTGCGGCGTCCCCGGCGCCGAACGCCGGATCAGCTGCTGCTCCGAGCCGTCCTGCGCGCGGTAGCGCAACACGGCCTGATACCCCGGGCCCACCGTCGGCTGCCCCGGCGGCGGATAGCCGTACGCCTGCGGCTGCCCCGGCACCGGCCCACCCGGCGGCGGCACCGCACCGGGCGGTACCGCACCTGGCGGTACCGCACCCGGCGGCATCGGCTGCGGGGCGCCGGGCATGCCAGGAGCACCGGGAGCGCCGTGCGGCATGCCGGGACCGGGCGGCGGCGGAGGCGCGCCGGGGCCGGCCACGGGAGGCGCGGCCAGCACGGTCTCCGCGTGGTGCACCGCACCACGCGGACCACCGGGGGCGCCGGGCGGCTGAGGTGCGCCGGGGGCGCCCGCGAGGTGCGGTGCCCCGGGGCCCGGAGGCATGCCGGGGGCGCCCGGAGCCGCCGGGGCGCCGGGCGGGTTCGGCATGCCCGGGGCACCCGGAACGCCCGGAGCGCCAGGGACGGGAGGCTGGGGTACGGCTCCCCTCAGGCTCGGGTCGGCGAACACCGTGGCCGCGTGGTGCACACCACCGGGCGGCGTGCCGCCCGGAACACCGGGAACGCCGGGGGCACCGGGAGCACCCGGCGCGTGCGGAGCACCGCCCGGGCCCTGACCCTGGGCAGCGTCGCCACCCACCGGACCACCGGGAGCACCGGGAGCACCGGGTCCTTCAGGCCCCTCGGGCCCGAGCGCCGACACGAGCTGGGTCGGGATGTACCCGCCCGCGGGCGCACCGGGCGGGGGCGGCGGCATGCTCCCCGGACGCGCGCCCGGCGCACCCGGGGCGCCCGGCGGAGGCGGCGGAGCGCCCGCCCCACCGCGCGCCTTGCGCGGCGGCGGAGCGGCCTTGCTGGTCGCCGCGTCGGCGATGTCACCGGCGTGGGGCGGAAGCGGACGCCCCGGCCCGGCCGGCGGCTGCGGCGCGTGCGCACCGGCGCCCGGCCCCTGCGGATAGCCGTAGGCCGGGGCACCCGGCGGGACCCCCGGGCCGGCGGGCCCCTGCGGATAGCCGTACGGCTCGCCGCCCGGCGGCGGAGGCGGAGGCGTGCTGCCCGGGGGGACACCCGGACCGGCGGGAGGCCCGGCCTGCGCACCGGGATGCGGAGCGTAGGAAGGGGCGCCCTGCGGGGGCGTGCCCGGAGGCGGCGGAGGCGTGCCGTGCGGCGGGGCGCCCGGCGCGTTCCCGGCGGACTGCGCCCCCGGCACGCCCGGCGCGTCCAGTGCCGGCGCGACCGCCGTGGCGGGCAACTGGCTGCCCCCCGACATCAGCGCCGTCTTCGCCTCCGGAGCGACCGCCGGAGGCCGCGGACCAGCCGCGTCCGGATCGCTCAACGGCGGCGCGAACACCGTCGCGGGCAGCGGCACCGACCGGTCCTCACCGGAATCCGCGTTGGTGTCCGTACCGGCCCACGGCGTGGCACCGTCCGGCACGTCCTGCGCGCCGGCGGCCGGCCACGAAGCACCGCTGCCCGGCCCACCGGCCGGCACCGGACCGGAAGCGGCGGCATCCGCCCCCACCGGCACCCCCGCCTGCGTCTCGGGCAGCCCACCGGCACCGGCAGCACCGCCACCGGAAACACCGGACGCACCGAACCCACCGGCCGCACCGGAAGCCGCCGAAGGCACCGAAGGCACCGGCGCGGGCGGCACCGCGTCGACCGGCTCGGACGGACCCGGAGCCACGGCACCCGCACCCGAACTCGCACCCGCACCCGCACGCCGGTCCGGAATCCCCAGCTTGTCCGCCGCCTCCTGCAACCACTCCGGCGGACTCAGCAGGAACGACGTCTGGTTCAGATCCACCCGGGCCGCCGGCGCCGGCACCGCGTCCTCGACCTCGTCGCCACGGCCGTACTCCTCCTCGTACCGGCGGATCACCTCACCCACCGGCAACGCGGGCCACAACGTCGCCTCACCGCTGTCCCGCGCGATGACGAGCCGCTGCGCGCCCGCGTCCGAACGCGGGCCCTCCGCACGGTCCTCGCCCCACACCACGAAACCCAGCTCGAACTCCCGGACCCGCACCTCGCGGTGCTGGTACGCCGGGACGTCCCCGTTGACCCACTCCTCGGCGCGCTCCTGCGCCTGCGCGAAAGTCACCATCGCTCGGACCTCACTCCCCCACCGGGCCGGACGACACCGCGACCGCACGCGCGAACCCGCCGTCCACCATCAGGTTCGCCACCGTCTCCAGCTCCGGCGGATTGCCCGCGAGCCGCGCCAGGAACCCGTCGAAGTCGTCACCGCACGGCACCAGCAACCGCTCCACCCGCTCCGCCGGCGACCACGACGGATCCACGTCCCGCACGTCGTCGTACGCGCAGAACCACACCGAACCGGCCCGCTCACCGCGCACCTTCACCGCGAGCAGCCCGCCCTGGACGAAACCGACGCCCAGGTAGTCCTTCGTCAGGTGGTCACGCAGGCACTTGTTCACGTACACCAGGTCGTTGACCGCCGCCTCGTCCCGCACCGTGAAGAACGGCTGGTCCAGCAGCAGGCCCAACTCGGCGTCCAGCGCCGCACCCACCGGCGCGCAACCGCCCGCCGCCTTCAGGAACGTCCGATAGGCACCCGGCAACCGGTAGCCCAGATCCTCCTCGACGGCCAGCACCTGCGACTCCGTCACCGCCACACCCGACTTCGGCAGCCCGAAGTGCGCCGGACGCGTCTCCTGCAACGGCCGCGTGCCCCGCTTGCCCTGGTCGACCCGGGCCGTCGCCACCCCACCGTGGTGCCGCAGCAACGCCTTCACCTCGACCGGGACCAGCTCCAGCCGCCGCGAACCGAGCACGTGGTGCCACGTCCAGCCGTGCGGCGTCGCCACGTACGGCACCGTGTCCCACAACTCGTGCCCCGAAGCCGCCAGCGCCGCGTTCGCCGACACGTAGTCCGTCAGCCGCAGTTCGTCGACCCCGAAGCCCTCCGGCGGATCGGCGATCTCCGCCGCCGCCCGCGCGTACGGCGAGAAATCCGGGTAACCATGCTCATCGACCCGTACCCCTCTGGGATGACGCGCCGCCCGGACCGGATCCGGGAAGTGCACGACCTGCCCGGCATAGGCCGCGTTCGGCGGCACGGCTTCTCCCCCGGCCTGGCGGCTGGGCGGCGCCCCCAGCCCGAGCCGACCTGTCGTCATGGCAGTTGCCCCCTGCGGCGTTCTCTCTGGCCTGAACGGCGGTGTCGATCGCGGACGCCGACAGCCTATGCGGTACCCGCACACCGGTCACCGGCCCGCCACCCCACCCCCGCACTTCCCCCCTCCGCTTCCGTGACCAGCCGTCACCCCACCGTGACGGCCCGAATCGCCACGGGCGTGTCGCGCCGCCCCAGCTTCCGCACCCGCCACGGCATTTGGCACTCTGTGTCCTTCGGGGGATGCCCGGGAGGGGATGACGATCATGAATACCTTGCAGACCGGAGGTACCGACGTGCGGGCCGGCGACCCTCGCATCGGCTGGAGCGGCACCGACACGCCCCCCGTCCCCACCCTCCTGCACCGGCGCGACGGCATCCTGCCCACCGTCGCCGCCGCCCTCTCCGTCCGCGGCGCCACCCTCACCGGCACCGCCGCCCGCGGCGACCAGCCCCCACCCCTGCACCCGCTCGTACAGGACTTCCTCGACACCCTCACCAGCGCCCAGCGCGACCGCTTCACCGGCCGCTGCGCCGAGACCATCCTCATCTCCCGGCAGATCGCCGCCGCCGACGCCGCGCGCAGCAAACGCGCCGCCCGCAGACCCATGACCAACGGCGAGGCCCGCAGGGCCCTCAAGCAGTCCAAGCTCACCGCCCGCCGCATACGCGAGGACGGCGACCCCCTCCACGGCAGCTTCGCCGCGCCCTGCCGCGCCTGCACCGCCCTCAGCGCCCACTTCGGCGTCCGCATCGTCGACCCCACCGCGACCGACGGCTGAACCACCCCCGGCGCCCACGGAACCACCAGGCACACCCGACGATCGAAGGCCGATGCACCCCGACCGCACCTCGACCACGCGCTTCCCCGTCCCCGTCGACGCCGCCCTGCGCACCGCCGGCTGGCAACCCGGCCGCTGGGACATAAAGCAGGCCGAGTACTGGGCCGACACCCTGCGCGAGCACACCTCGCCCGCCGGACACCGGCACACCGTCTTCCCCGCCGCCGTCGAGGCCTGGGCCGAGTTCGGCGGACTCCACATCACCCCCGGCGGCCCCGGCCGCCAGGTGGCCCCCGCCACCCTGCACATCGACCCCCTGCACGGCCTCCACCTCGCCCGCACCCTCGGCGACCTCGGCCGTGCCCTCGGCACCGAGGTCAGCCCCCTCGGCGAAGAGACCGACACCGCCGCCCTCCTCGCCATCGACGCGGAGGGCCGCGTCTATACCGTCGACCACACCGGCGACTGGTACGTCGGCCGCGACATCGACCATGCCCTGGCCACCCTCATCGCCGGCACCGAACCGGCCCGGCTGACCACGGGCTGACCACGGGCCGACGGCAGGCTGCCGACGAGGGGCCGAGCGCGGGCCGACCGCCACCCGGACAGGCCGAGGACGGGCCGAGCGCGGGCCGACCGCCACCGGCCGCCCCCCGCGACCGGACCGACGACCCGACAACCTGACGGCACGACGGTCGGGCAGTCGGACGGTCGGACGGTCGGACGACCCAACGGTCCGATGGCAGGTCGATCCGACGATCCGACAGCACGACGGCGCGACAGCACGACGACCCGACGGCACGACGACCGGCCGCACCGCTCGCCGGGCCAGCCCCCCCACCCCGCCGTCAGACCGCCGGAATCACCGCCGACACCCGGAAGCCACCCGCGTCGGTCGGCCCCGACACGAACACCCCGCCCAGCGCCAGGACCCGCTCCCGCATGCCCACCAGGCCGTTGCCGCCCGACGGCAACCGTGCCGCGGACCCCGAACCCGGCTCCGGCGGCTCGTTCTCCACCTGCATCGCGATCTCCGCACCCCGGTGCGCCAGCCGCACGTACGTCTTCGCGCCCGCCGCGTGCTTGTGGACGTTCGTCAACGCCTCCTGCACCACCCGGTACGCCGTCTGCTCCACCTCCGCCGCGTAACCGCGCGCCTCCCCCTCCACCGACAGGGCCACCACCATCCCCGCGGCGGCCGACTGCCCCACCAGCTCCTCCAGCTCGGACAGAGACGGCCCATCGGCCTCGTCCGCAGCCCGCGACGCCGCCTGCGCGACGGCCACCCCGACCGCCATCAGCGGCACCGCCGCCGCACGCCGCCCCGCGTCCTCACCCGCGCGCAGCACCCCGAGCATCTCCCGCAGCTCCGTCAGCGCCTGCCGGCCCATGTCCCCGACCAGCGCCGCGTTCTTCACGGCCTTCTCCGGATCCTTGCGCGCCACCGCCTGCAACGCCGCCGCGTGCACCACCATCAGGCTCACCCGGTGCGCGACGACGTCGTGCATCTCCCGGGCGATCCGCGTCCGCTCCTCGTTGCGCGCCCACTCGGCCCGCTCCTCGGCCCGCTCGGCGAGCAGCTGAAGCTCCCGCTCCAGACTGTCCGCCCGCTCCCGCAGGCTCTCCATCAGCCTGCGGCGCGCGCCGACGTACAGCCCGAGCAGCACCGGCGGTGCCGTCAGCCCCAGGGACGTCGTGATGGAGGCGAACGGGACGAACCAGTCGCCCAGGGTCAGATCGCCCCGTGCCATGTCCTGCCGCACCCGTACGAACGTCACGATCATCGTGCCCAGCAGACTCATGCCGGCCAGGGCCGCGATGATCCGGCGCGGCAACTCGCACGCCGCCAGCGTGTACAGGCCGACGATGCCCATCAGGAAACCCATCTGGGCCGGCGTGATCGCGATCGCGACCAGCACGACGGCGATCGGCCACTTCCGGCGCACCAGCAGCACCGAACCGGCGATCAGCCCGAACACGATCCCCACCGACACGGGGATCCCCGCGTCACGCGCGAACGGGATCCCCTCCGCACCGCACTCCACCGCGGACACCAGGGCGAGGCTCGCGTCGAGCACCGCACTGCGCCACCTGGCCCACCACCAGGGGCCGGTCAGGGCCCTGGCGTGCTCTTCCCCCGTCGTGGTCATGCGTCCAGCCTACGGGCGCGGGGGGAGGCATTTCCGGTGACTTTCGCCTACCGGCGTAGACCACACGCCGCGACCGGAGGCTCTCGAAAGCCGCCGATATCCCTCGAACTGCTGAACCACATCCGTTCGAGGCCGGAACTCGGCATTCCGCCCGGACGGTATGCGTATGACACATGCGAACGGCAAAAGCGGCAGGTACGAGGAGTTCGAGGCGTTGCGGGAGCGAGCGGTCGCCCTGCGCCGCGAGGGGCGCAGCCTCCGGCAGATCCGCGACGAGCTGAAGGTCTTCAACAACGACCTCCTCAACCAACTGGTGAAGGGGGAACCGCCCCCGGAATGGACGAAACGCCCGAACGCGAAGGACGACCTGAGGCGGAAGGCCCGCGAGCTGCGCCTCCAGGGCTGGACCTACGACCGCATCCAGGCGGCCCTGGGCTGCTCGAAGAGCTCGATCTCCCTGTGGGTCCGCGACCTGCCGAAGCCGGAGCCCCGGTACACCCCCGAAGAACAGCAGGCGCTCATGCGGGAGGGGCTGGCCAGGTGCCGCGCCGCGGAACACGACAGGCGCAGGAAGTCCAGGATCGCGGCGCTCCGGGACGTCGGTGAGCTGACGGATCGCGAGCTGTTCATGGCGGGCGTGGCGCTCTACTGGGCGGAGGGGGCCAAGAGCAAGCCCTACGACCGGCGCGAACGGGCGATCTTCGTCAACAGCGACGCCGGCGTCATCCGGACCTATCTCGCGTGGCTGGATCTCCTGGACGTGGACCGGGAGCGGCTGTCGTTCCGGGTGCTCATCCACGAGTCGGCGGACGTGGCCGCCGCGCACCGCTTCTGGGCCGAGGTGGCCGACGTGGACGAGTCGGTCTTCGCGAAGCCGACGCTGAAGAAGCACAACCCCAAGACGGTCCGCAAGAACACAGGGGACGACTATCACGGCTGCCTGGTCGTCACGGTGGCCAGGAGCGCCCATCTGTACAACCGCATCGAGGGCTGGTGGAGCGGAATCGTCGCTCAGGCACAGGCACGTCTCGGGTAAGGTCTGGAGCGCTGTCCCCCGTGGTGTAACTGGCAGCACACTGGTTTTTGGTACCAGCAGGACAAGGTTCGAATCCTTGCGGGGGAGCCACAGCACACAAGACCCAAGTTCGGGCCCTGACGCCGCTGTCAGGGCCCGCGCTCATTTCCCCCCGATGTCCCCCCGGTATCCTGCGGCTGTCACCCCCACCCATCCAGAGCCGAAGGGCAACCCCGTGAGCGCCATTCGCCCGGCAGCCGTCGTCGTTCTCGCAGCGGGTGAGGGCACCCGTATGAAGTCGGCCACACCGAAGGTCCTGCATCAGATCTGCGGCCGTTCCCTGGTCGGCCATGTGCTGGCCGCCTCTCGTGAGTTGGACCCGGCGAACCTGGTCGTCGTCGTGGGCCACGCCCGTGAGCAGGTCGCCGCGCACCTGACCGAGATCGACCCCGGTGTGCGCACGGCCGTGCAGGCGGAGCAGAACGGTACGGGGCACGCCGTACGGATGGGCCTTGAGGAGCTGGGCGGTTCCGTGGACGGGACCGTGGTCGTGGTGTGCGGGGACACGCCCCTGCTGACCGCGGACACGCTGAAGAAGCTCGCGGCGACCCACCACGCGGACGGCAACGCCGTGACGGTCCTGACCGCCGAGGTGCCGGACGCGACCGGTTACGGCCGGATCGTGCGGGACGAGGCGACCGGTGCCGTGACGGCGATCGTGGAGCACAAGGACGCGTCGGACGCGGTGCGGTCGATCCGGGAGATCAACAGCGGCGTGTTCGCGTTCGACGGCCGGCTGCTCTCGGACGCGCTGAAGAGGGTGCGGACGGACAACAGCCAGGGCGAGGAGTACCTGACGGACGTCCTGGGGATCCTGCGCGAGGCGGGGCACCGGGTCGGTGCGTCGGTGGCCGGGGACCACCGGGAGATCGCGGGGATCAACAACCGCGTGCAGCTCGCGGAGGCGCGCCGGATCCTCAACGACCGGCTGCTGACCCGCGCGATGCTGGACGGTGTGACGGTGGTGGACCCGGCGAGCACCTGGGTGGACGTGACCGTGACGTTCGAGCAGGACTCGGTGGTGCATCCGAACACGCAGCTGTCGGGTTCGACGCACATCGGCGGTGGTGCCGAGGTGGGTCCGAACAGCCGGCTGAAGGACACCCGGGTGGGCCGGGGGGCGCGGGTGGACAACACCGTGTCGGAGGGTGCCCGGGTCGGTGAGGGCGCGTCGGTGGGGCCGTACGCGTATCTGCGGCCGGGGACCCGGCTGGGCGCGAAGGCCAAGATCGGTACGTACGTGGAGACGAAGAACTCGTCGATCGGTGAGGGGACGAAGGTCCCGCACCTGTCGTACGTGGGTGACGCGACGATCGGTGACTTCACGAACATCGGTGCGGCGAGTGTGTTCGTGAACTACGACGGTGAGAGCAAGCACCACACGACCGTCGGGTCGCACTGCAAGACGGGTTCGGACAACATGTTTGTGGCTCCTGTCACGGTCGGGGACGGTGCGTACACCGCCGCCGGGTCCGTGATCACGAAGGACGTGCCCCCCGGTTCGCTGGCCGTGGCCCGTGGTCAGCAGCGGAATATCGAGGGTTGGGTGGCGCGCAAGCGTCCTGGGAGTTCGGCCGCGAAGGCGGCCGAGGCGGCGTCGCGGCAGGTCGAGCGCGAGGGCTGACCGGAAACGGGTGCGCCAAACACGGCGTACCGTGATAAGTGCACATCCGCACGAGTGCACCCTGCACCCCTACCAGCTGATACGGCCTCTCATGCCCAGCCGAGAGGTCGCCGAGCAGCCGGCTGGCTGAGAACCTCTGAGGAGACAGTGCTGTGACCGGGATCAAGACGACCGGCGAGAAGAAGATGATGTTCTTCTCCGGCCGCGCCCACCCCGAGCTTGCCGAGGAGGTCGCCCAGCAGCTGGGTGTCGGGGTCGTCCCGACGAAGGCCTTCGACTTCGCCAATGGCGAGATCTACGTTCGTTACCAGGAGTCGGCGCGTGGTGCGGACTGCTTCCTGATCCAGAGCCACACGGCTCCGATCAACAAGTGGATCATGGAGCAGCTGATCATGATCGACGCGCTGAAGCGTGCGTCGGCCCGCTCCATCACGGTGATCGTGCCGTTCTACGGTTACGCGCGGCAGGACAAGAAGCACCGTGGTCGTGAACCGATCTCGGCGCGTCTGATCGCGGATCTGATGAAGACCGCGGGTGCCGACCGGATCCTGACCGTGGATCTGCACACGGACCAGATCCAGGGCTTCTTCGACGGTCCGGTGGATCACCTGTTCGCGCTGCCGCTGCTGGCGGACTACGTGGGTGGCAAGGTGGACCGGGCGAAGCTGACCGTGGTGTCGCCGGACGCGGGCCGGGTGCGGGTGGCGGACCGGTGGTGCGACCGGCTCGGTGCGCCGCTGGCGATCGTGCACAAGCGCCGGGACAAGGACGTGGCGAACCAGGTGACCGTCCACGAGGTCGTGGGTGAGGTCGAGGGCCGGGTGTGTGTGCTGGTCGACGACATGATCGACACGGGTGGCACGATCTGTGCGGCGGCGGACGCGCTGTTCGCGCACGGTGCGGAGGACGTCATCGTGACGGCGACGCACGGTGTGCTGTCGGGTCCGGCGGCGGACCGTCTGAAGAACTCGCGGGTGAGTGAGTTCGTGTTCACGGACACGCTGCCGACGCCGGGTGAGCTGGCGGCGGACATGGACAAGATCAAGGTGCTGTCGATCGCTCCGACGATCGCGAGCGCGGTGCGTGAGGTGTTCCAGGACGGCTCGGTGACCAGCCTCTTCGACGAGCAGTGAGGTTTCTGCAGTCGCCCTGACGCGGGCTGACTGAAGATCCTTTTGGGTGCGGCCTCCCTTGCCGAGTAGACTGCTGCAGTTGCTCGGCGAGGGAGGCCGTACTCCGTTTCACGCGGGGACGGCTGTCCGTTATCGACGCGCTCTTCGTAGCAGGCCGTTCGTGGCCGGGTGACCACGTCCGTTTCTGTTTGACGAGGAGTGATCAACATGTCCGAGGTGAAGCTCACCGCCGAGACGCGTAGCGAGTTCGGCAAGGGTGCCGCCCGTCGTATCCGCCGCGAGAACAAGGTTCCGGGTGTGCTGTACGGCCACGGTTCCGACCCGCTGCACCTGACCCTGCCGGGCCACGAGCTGCTGCTGGCGCTGCGTACGCCCAACGTCCTGATCTCCCTGGACATCGACGGCAAGAGCAACGAGCTGGCGATCCCGAAGTCCGTGCAGCGTGACCCGCTGAAGGGCTTCCTGGAGCACGTCGACCTGCTGCTGGTCAAGCGCGGCGAGAAGGTCACGGTCGAGATTCCGGTCCAGGCCGAGGGCGAGCTGGCCCCCGGTGGCAACCTGCTCGAGCACGTGCTGAACGCGCTGCCGGTCGAGGCCGAGGCCACGCACATCCCCGAGGCCGTCACCGTCTCCGTCGAGGGCCTGGAGGCCGGCGCCTCCATCCACGCCAAGGACATCACCCTGCCGTCCGGCGTGACCCTGGCCGTCGAGGAGGACGCGGTCGTCCTGCAGGTCCTGGCCGCGCAGGCCGAGGAGGCCGTGGAGGGCGAGGAGACCGAGGCCGAGGAAGTCGCCGAGGCCTGATCCTCGTAGTCGTCGTTTCGCCAGCCGCTGTTCCCGTGGGGGACAGCGGCTGGCGCGTATCAAGGAGACATGGACGTGAGCACTCCCGCAGAGGGCCCCTGGCTGATCGTTGGGCTCGGTAATCCGGGGCCGGAGTACGCGATGAACCGGCACAACGTCGGGTTCATGGTGGTGGATCTGCTGGCGGAGCGGATCGGGGGGAAGTTCAAGCGGGCGGGCAAGGCCCAGGCGCAGGTGCTGGAAGGGCGGATGGGCCCGGTGGGGCCGGCCGGCCGGCGGGTGATCCTGGCGAAGCCGATGTCGTTCATGAACCTGTCGGGGGGTCCGGTGAACGCGCTGCGGGACTTCTACAAGGTGCCGGTGGCGAACGTCGTGGCGGTGCACGACGAGCTGGACATCGACTACGGCACGCTGCGGCTGAAGCTGGGTGGCGGCGACAACGGCCACAACGGCCTGAAGTCGATGACGAAGGCGATGGGGGCGGAGTACCACCGGGTGCGGTTCGGGATCGGGCGTCCGCCGGGCCGTATGCAGGTGGCGGACTTCGTGCTGAAGGACTTCTCGTCGGCGGAGCGCAAGGAGCTGGACTACTGCGTGGACCGGGCGGCGGACGCGGTGGAGAGTCTGGTGTCGGAGGGGCTGGAGCGGGCGCAGAGCGCGTACAACTCCTGACATGTGGTTCGACGCGGACACCTGGGTTGACCACGCGTGGGGGTTTGGCCAATGATCCCGGCCATGCCTGCCTCTGCCAGCCCAGCCCGCCGGGCGTCCGTGTCCGCTTTGCGGTTCGGGCGGGTCGCGACGACGGCTGTACTCGCCGCGCTGATCCTCTTCGCGGGGGTGTGGGGTTCCTGGGGGACCGCGCAGCACGTGATGCTGACCAAGGGGCGCGAGCGGGGCACGGTACGGGTGACCGGGTGTGCGGGTGACACGTGCAGCGGGCCGTTCTCGCCGGGGTCGGCGGGGGCGCGGGCGCACGCGCGCGTGGAGCTGGAGAAGTCGGTGGCGGTGCGTGAGGGGCGGACGTACGACGTCGTCCTGAAGCCGGGCACCGGGGACGCGGTGCGTTCGGGTCCGGCCGGGATCCTGTACGCGTGGCTGCCGCTGGGCGGGGCGTTGCTGCTGGCCGCGGTGGTGGTGGCCGGCGGGATGCGGCTGACGCGGGTGGCGTGGGTGCTGGGTCTCGCGGGTGCGGCTCTGCTGACGGCGGCGTTCGTGGCGGTGCGGTAGTCCGGCGCGGTGAGCGGATACGGGAGTGCCCCGGGGTCGCGGGACCCCGGGGCACTTTTCGTCCTGCGTGCGGATCAGCCGGTGTTGCGCAGGCCGGCGGCCACGCCGTTGACGGTGAGGAGCAGGGCGCGGGAGAGCAGCGGGTCGGGGGTGGCGCCGGCGGCGGCCTCGTCGCGCTGGCGCTTGAGCAGGGCGACCTGGAGGTAGGAGATCGGGTCCAGGTAGGCGTCGCGGATGCTGAAGGTCTGCCTGAGGACGGGCTGGGCGTCGAGGAGTTCCTGTTCGCCGGTGACCTTGAGGACCTCGCTGACGGTCAGCTCGTGTTCGGCCCTGATGGTGTCGAAGACGTGCTTGAGCTCGTCGGGGACGAGGGTGTCGACGTAGTGCTGGGCGATGCGCAGGTCGGTCTTGGCGAGGGTCATCTCGACGTTGGAGATGAAGTTGCGGAAGAAGTGCCACTGTTCGTGCATCTCGCCGAGCACGGTGTCCAGGCCGGTCTCCCGCAGCGCCTTGAGGCCGGAGCCGACGCCGAACCAGCCGGGCACGATCTGCCGGGACTGGGTCCAGCCGAACACCCAGGGGATGGCGCGCAGGCCGTCGAGCGAGACGCCGGAGCCGGGGCGGCGGGAGGGCCGCGAGCCCAGGTGCAGCTCGGCGAGCTGGTCGACGGGGGTGGAGGCGAGGAAGTACGTCGGCAGGTCGGGGTCCTCGACGAGCCGGCGGTAGGCGGCGTGGGCGGCGTCGGAGACGACGTCCATGGCCGCGTCCCAGCGGGCGAGGGCCTCGTCGGACTGGCGGGGCGCGGTGTGCAGGGCGGACGCCTGGAGGGTGGCGGCGACCGTCAGCTCCAGGTTCTCCCGGGCGAGGGAGGGGATCAGGTACTTGTCGGAGATGACCTCGCCCTGCTCGGTCACCTTGATCTCGCCCTCCAGGGTGCCCCAGGGCTGGGCGAGGATCGCGTCGTGCGAGGGGCCGCCGCCGCGGCCGACGGTGCCGCCGCGGCCGTGGAAGAGGCGCAGGCGTACGCCGTAGCGGTGGGCGACGTCGCGCAGCCGGCGCTGGGCGCGGTGGATCTCCCACTGGCTGGTGGTGATGCCGCCGAACTTGGAGGAGTCGGAGTAGCCGAGCATGACCTCCTGGACGTCGCCGCGCAGCGCGACGAGGCGCCGGTAGGACGGGTCGGAGAGCATGTCCTCGAGGATGGTGTCGGCGGCGCGCAGCTCGTCGGTGGTCTCCAGGAGGGGCACGATGCCGATCTTGGCCCAGCCGGCGTGGAGGTCGAGGAGGCCGGCCTCGCGGGCGAGGACGGCGGCGGCGAAGACGTCGTCGGCGCCCTGGCACATGGAGATGATGTAGGACTCGATGACCTCGGGGCCGAAGACCGCGAGGGCCTTCTTGACGGTCTCGAAGACGCCGAGGGTCTTCTGCCCGGCCGCGTCGACGGGGGCGGGGGTGGGGGCGAGGGGCCGGCGGGAGCGCAGTTCCTTGGCGAGGAGCTTGGCGCGGTAGTCGCGGGGCATGTCGGCGTAGCGCCAGGACTCCTCGCCGAGGCGGTCGAAGAGCTGGCCGAGGGCGTGGTGGTGGGCGTCGGCGTGTTCGCGGACGTCCATGGTGGCGAGCTGGAGGCCGAAGGCGGCGAGGGTGCGGATGGTGCGGTTGAGGCGGCCGTCGGCGAAGAGGGCGCCTCGGTGTTCGCGCAGGGATGCCTGGATGATCCGCAGGTCGGTGAGGAGTTCGCCGGTGCCGAGGTAGTCGCGGCCGTCCTCGTGGGCGCTGCCCTTGGCGAGGCGCTGCTTGGTGTTCTCCAGCTTCTGGCGGATGCAGGTGGCCTTGAGCCGGTAGGGCTCCTCGGCGTTGAGGCGCTTGTAGCGGGGGCTGATCTCGGGGAGCCGCTCGAGGTCGGTGTCGAGGGAGTCGAGCAGTTCCTGGGTGGCGCCGGTGTAGCGGATGGAGTTGGAGAGCAGTCCGCGCAGTTCGTCGATCATCTCCAGGGCGTCGTTGATGCCGTGTTCGTGCTGGAGGATGAGGACGTCCCAGGTGACCTGGGGGGTGACGTTGGGGTTGCCGTCGCGGTCGCCGCCGATCCAGGTGCCGAAGGTGAGGGGGCGGGCGTGGTCGGGGAGCTTGACCCCGACGCGTTCGAGTTCGGCGGTGAGGTCCTCGAGGACGTCGCCGACGGCGTCGGCGTGGAGTTCGTCGAGGTAGTAGATGGCGTTGCGGGCCTCGTCGGCGGGCTCGGGGCGCACGACGCGGAGTTCGTCGGTCTGCCAGACGAGGTCGATGTTCTCGGCGAGGCGGACGTCGTGGCGGCGGCGGTCGGAGTCGAGGACGGGGGTGTCCAGGAGGGCGGCGACGCGGCGGAGCTTGTTGAGGACGGAGCGGCGTGCGGCCTCGGTGGGGTGGGCGGTGAAGACGGGGCGCACGTTGAGGTGCTCGACGGTCTGCCGCAGGTGCTCGGGGTCGGCGTCCTTGAGGCGGTCGGCGGTGCGGGCGAGGAGGCCGCCCTCGGCGGCGCGCCGGGCGCGCAGTTCGCGGCCGCGGTGCACCTGTTCGGTGACGTTGGCCAGGTGGAAGTAGGTGGAGAAGGCGCGGACCAGCTTGGCCGCGGTGTCGAGTTCGGTGCCGCGCAGCAGCTCGGCGGCGGCCTCGCCGTCCTCGCGGGTGAGGCGGCGGACCTTCTCGACCAGGTCGAGGAGTTCGGGGCCTTCCTGGCGTACGAGGGTCTCGCCCAGGAGGTCGCCCAGCCGCCTGATGTCGGCGCGCAGCTCGGTGCTGGTCGTGGTGGCCTGGTCGTCGGCACTGCTCACAGGTGCGGCTCCTTGCAGTGTTGAAGCTCGTCCGGGAGGGAACCCGGGGCATCCGACCACCGGCGGCTGGTGCCGCTTACGGGCCGGATGATCCGGGAAGGAATCAGAGCGGACCGCGCTGTCCGACCGACTCCAAGGATAGGTGTCCATGGGGACGCGCAGGTTCTCGGGCTCTTGCCGCCGGGCGGCGCGCTGCCATACTTACGTCACCGTAGGTTACGGAACCGTAGGGAATGCACCGCTTCGAGTCCCGCCCGGTTCCGGCGGCCCCGGTATCTCTCTCTACCCTCGACCCCACAGGGGACGCGCATGACGTCAAGTTCCGATGTGATCGACGAAGCCCGTTCGGCCAACGACACCTCCACCCCTTCCGCCACGCTGGGCGGCGAGCAGAAGCGTTCGATCGAGCAGATCACGCTGCTCCTGTTCATCACCGTGCCGTTCCTGGCACTGGTGGCGGCCGTGCCGCTGGCCTGGGGCTGGGGGGTGAGCTGGCTCGATCTGGGCCTGCTGGTGTTCTTCTACTTCCTGGGGTGCCACGGCATCACGATCGGTTTCCACCGGTACTTCACCCATGGCTCGTTCAAGGCGAAGCGGCCGTTGCGGATCGCTCTGGCGATCATGGGGTCGCTGGCGGTCGAGGGCCCGCTGGTGCGCTGGGTGGCGGACCACCGCAGGCACCACAAGTTCTCCGACGCGGAGGGTGATCCTCACTCACCGTGGCGGTTCGGGGAGACGGTGCCGGCGCTGCTGAAGGGCCTGTGGTGGGCGCACATCGCCTGGATGTTCGACGAGGAGCAGACGCCGCAGGAGAAGTACGCGCCGGATCTGATCAGGGACGGTGCGATCCGGGCGATCTCCCGGCAGTTCGTGCTGTGGACGGTGGTGTCGCTGACGCTGCCTCCGCTGATCGGCGGGCTGGTCACGATGTCGTGGTGGGGCGCGTTCACCGCGTTCTTCTGGGGTTCACTCGTCCGGGTGGCGCTGCTGCACCATGTGACGTGGTCGATCAACTCGATCTGTCACGCGGTGGGCAAGCGGCCGTTCAAGTCGCGGGACCGTTCGGGCAACGTGTGGTGGCTGGCGGTGCTGTCGTGCGGGGAGTCCTGGCACAACCTGCATCACGCGGACCCGACGTCGGCCCGGCACGGGGTGATGCGCGGGCAGATCGACTCCTCGGCGCGTTTCATCCGCTGGTTCGAGCTGCTGGGCTGGGCGTACGACGTGCGCTGGCCGTCACGCTCGCGTATCGATTCGCGTCGTAACACCGGTGAAGACGGCTCTCGGCGCCGGAAGCAGGCCGTTGAACCGGCATGATTGACGCCGTGGCGACCGATCCCAGCAGCAATCCCGGAAATGACAAGCAGCGGCGGACCCGCCGGACGCGTATGACCGGTGCGGAGCGCCGCCAGCAGCTGCTGGAGATCGGTCGCACGCTCTTCGCGGCGAAGGGCTTCGAGGGCACGTCGGTGGAGGAGATCGCGGCGAAGGCCGGGGTGTCCAAGCCGGTGGTGTACGAGCACTTCGGCGGCAAGGAGGGCCTGTACGCGGTGGTGGTGGACCGCGAGATGCGGCGGCTGCTGGACATGGTGACCGGCTCGCTGACCGCGGGGCATCCGCGGGAGCTGTGCGAGCAGGCGGCGTTCGCGCTGCTGGACTACATCGAGGAGTACACGGACGGGTTCCGCATCCTCGTGCGGGACTCGCCCATCCCGCAGTCCACGGGGTCGTTCGCCTCGCTGATCTCCGACATCGCCACCCAGGTGGAGGACATCCTGGGGCGTGAGTTCAAGAGCCGCGGCTTCGACCCGAAGCTGGCCCCGCTGTACGCGCAGGCCCTGGTGGGCATGGTCGCGCTGACGGGGCAGTGGTGGCTGGACGTGCGCCGGCCGCGGAAGGCTGAGGTCGCGGCGCATCTGGTGAACCTGGCGTGGCACGGCCTGGACGGGCTGGAGCAGAAGCCGCGCCTGATCGGACACCGCAAGAGCTGAGGCCGGCGCGGCCGCACCGAGTACGCCGGAGTCAGTGGGGCTGGAGGAATTCCAGTCGGTTGCCGGCGGGGTCCTCGGAGTAGAAGCGGCGGTGGCCGGGCAGGTCGTCGTCCCAGGTCACCGGGGCGCCGTGGGCGGTGAGCCGGGCGGCCAGGGCGTCGATGCCGGTCACCCGCAGCCCGGGGTGGGCCTTCTTCGCGGGCCGGAAGTCCCGTTCGACCCCCACGTGCAGCTGTACGGATCCGGCCCGGAACCAGCATCCGCCCCGTGCGGCGAGCACGGGCGGCTTGGGGATCTCGGTCATGCCGAGTGCGCCGGTGTAGAACGCCCGCAGCGCGTCCTCCGTGCCCGGAGGTGCGGCGAGCTGTACGTGGTCGAGGGCGGCGAGCATCCTCACGCCTCCTTGGTGGCGACGGCGAATAGCCGGCGGAACGGCATGACGGTGCCGTAGGGGGCGCTCGGGTAGGCGCGGCGCAGCAGGTCCCGGTACTCGGTGACGAAGGCGTCGCGGGCCTCGGGGTCGTCGGCGAGCGCGGTGAGGGCGGGCCGCAGTCCGGTGCCCTTGACCCAGTCGAGGACGGGGTCCGGTCCCTGGAGGACGTGGAGGTACGTCGTCTGCCACACGTCGGTCGCGCAGCCGAGGCGGGCGAGGCGGTCCAGGTAGACGTCGGGTGTGTGCACCGAGTCGGTGGCGCGCAGCACGTCGCCGAGGAGGGGCTGCCAGCGGGGGCCGGCGGCCAGTTCGCGCATGAGGGCGTGCAGCGGGGCGTCGATGTTGTCGGGGACCTGGAAGGCGAAGGTGCCGCCGGGGCGCAGTCCTGCGATCCAGTCGGCGAAGCGGTCGGCGTGGCCGGGGACCCACTGCAGGGTGGCGTTGGAGACGATCAGGTCGTACGGCTCGGCGGGTGTCCAGGTGGTGACGTCGGCGTGGGCGAAGTCGAGCCGGCCGCCGCCGGGGGTGGGGCCCTCGTGTTCGGTGTGGGCGCGGTCGAGCATCGCGGGTGAGTTGTCGTGGCCGGTGACGTGGGCGGTGGGCCAGCGTTCGGTGAGCAGGACGGTGACGTTGCCGGGGCCGCAGCCGAGGTCGGCGATGCGGGGGCGGTCGGTGGGGAGGCCGGGGACCTGGGCGAGGAGGTCGGCGAAGGGGCGGGCGCGGTGGCCGGCGTGGCGGAGGTACTGGGCGGGGTCCCAGGCGGGTTTGGTGTGCGTCATGGGGTCCACTCTCCCCGCGCATTTCTCTCGATGTCAAGAGACTTGAGATCAAGAGACTTCATGTCGACACAACCACTACACTGATCCCCATGGAGGACGAGGTCGATCGGCTGGTCGCAGCGTGGCGCCGGGAGCGCCCGGACCTCGACGTGGACCCGCTCGAAGTGCTCAGCCGGGTGAGCAGGCTGGCCCGGCACCTGGACCGCGCGCGGCGGCTCGCCTTCGCCGAGCACCAGCTCGAGCCCTGGGAGTTCGACGTGCTGACCGCGCTGCGGCGCGCGGGGACGCCGTACCAGCTCTCCCCCGGACAGCTGCTCACCCAGACGCTGGTCACCTCGGGCACGATGACCAACCGGATCGACCGGCTCGCCAAGAAGGGCCTGGTCGAGCGGCTGCCCGATCCCAGCGACCGGCGGGGCGTGCTGGTCCGGCTGACCGGGACCGGTCAGGAACGCGCGGACCAGGCGCTGGCGGGCCTGCTGGACCAGGAGCGGGCGATCCTCGCCGAGCTGTCCCGCGCCCAGCGCGCCGAACTGGCGGCGCTGCTACGCCAGCTGACCGCCCCGTTCGACAACATCCCCGGTTAGGTCGGCCGGGCCCACGCCCGCCCGGCGCGCGAGCGCCACGGCGGCCAGGGTCGAGTGCACGCCCAGCTTGCCGAGGACGTTCTGCATGTGGGTGCGCACGGTGTGCGGGGAGAGGAACAGCCGTTCGGCGACGGCCTTGCGGCCCAGGCCCGCGACCATGCAGCGCAGCACCTCGCGCTCGCGCGGGGTCAGCGACTCCACCAGCCGCTCGCTCTCGGTGCGGTGCTTGCGCGCGGCCGTCAGCTCCTTGAGGACGCCGGTGAGCAGGGCGGGCGGCAGATGGGTCTCGTCGCGCAGCACCCCCCGGATCACCGTGAGCAGCCGGGACAGCGAGCTGTCCTTGGCGACCCAGCCGGAGGCGCCGGCCCCCAGCGCGAGGGCCGCGCGACGGGGGTCGTCCTTCTCGGCGATGACCACCGTGCGCACCGCGGGCTGGGCCGAGCGGACGCCGGCGACCAGGGAGATCCCGTCCACCAGGCCCTCCTCGTTGCCCTCCTGCACGGGGACGGCCGGACGGGCGCCGGGCAGGTGGCCGCCGAGGTCGGCGTCGACGAGCAGGACGTCGTAGCGGCGGCCCTCGGTAACCGCGCGCTCCAGGCAGCGCAGCGCGGCCGGGCCGCTGCCCGCGGCGGAGACGTCGACGTCGGGCTCGGCGGCCAGTGCCGCGGCCAGCGACTCGGCGAAGATGCGGTGGTCGTCGACGACCAGAACTCGGATGCGAACCACGAAACCCCCTTCCCCGGGCTCCTCGAGGAGCAGGGGATAGCCAAGGTCCGGAGAACGACGACGCGCGCGGACACGACACCCGCGGAAGGAACGCCCGACCGCACACGGCCGCCGCCGTTGCGGAAACTGCTACCCCCACCGCGGGCGCCGTACCCGCCTGTCTCGCCCCCTGATCAGCACCGGCCCCCACCGGTGCTGCTCATCAGAGTACGGATGGCGGCAGGGAGCGGAAGGCGATTTACAGAACTGGCCGTCCGGCACGTTTATGGTGTGCCGCATGTTTCGTATTGAGGCGGAAGTCGACAAAGGCCGACGTGATCTGCTCCGCTCGCGGCTGCGGGACACCAACACGGCGGCGTCCCCCGTCCTGGCGGCCCTGCGCGGCACGCCCGGCGAACGCGAAGTCCCCCTCCACGTCTGGGCACTGGACCCCGCGGGCGATCTGGCCGGCGGTCTGGTCGGCCACACCTGGACGAGCTGGCTGCACGTCACCTATCTGTGGGTCGACGCCCGCCACCGCGGCGCGGGCCTGGGCACCCACCTGCTCGCCCGCGCCGAACGCATCGCCCGCACCACCCGCGGCTGCACCGCGTCCCGCCTGGAGACCTGGGACTTCCAGGCCCCGGCCTTCTACACCAAGCAGGGCTACGACGTGGTCGGCGTGATCCCCGACTACCCCCCGGGCATCACGGAGTACACCCTGACGAAGCGGCTGGCCTGACGGCTGCTCATGCCTCCGGCGAGGGCGGCGGCGTCAGCGGCGGAGGCGGAGCGGGGGCCGGCGGGTAGGCCGGCCGGGGCGGGACCCTGGGCCGCGGCGCCCCCACCGGCGGGGCGGCCGGGGCTCCAGCGACCGCCGCGGGCCGCGGCCGGGGCGGGCGGGGGACGAAGGGCGGCGGGTCCGACGGGGGCGGCGGGGGCGGATCCAGCTCGTCGTCCGTGAGCACCGGGCCACCGGCCCGCAGCCGCGCGATGGTCAGCTCGGCCCGGCGCCGGGCCCGGGGATCGTCGTCGCGCCGGAAGACGAGCCTGTAGCCGCGGGCCGTGCGCAGGTCGATGGCGCCGAGGTCGATCGGACTGCCGCCCCGCTGCTCGACGGAGACGAGCTCGTAGCCGAGCGCGTGCCCGATGGCCTCGGCCGGCGCCCGCTGTCCCGCCCCGACCTGCAACTCGACATGACCGCGCCCGTCGAAGCGGGACCGTATCGTGTCGGCGTCCATCCGGTCCGCCCTCCGTGAAAGCCGTAGGCCCCGCACAGGTGTACGAGGCCGATAACGCACCGTCAGACCACCCGCCGCGCCCCCGCCGAGGGCACCGCCTCGAAGGTGCGCGGAGGGGTGAAGGACGCTGCCGTGAAGGCTTCCTCGATCGCCTTGGTCAGGGTGGTCACGTCGGTCGCCTCGGCCAGGACGATCGCGGAGCCGCCGAAGCCGCCGCCGGTCATCCGGGCGCCGAGGGCGCCGTGGGACAGGGCGGTGTCCACGACCAGGTCGAGCTCGGGGCAGGAGATGCGGAAGTCGTCGCGCAGGGAGGCGTGGCCCTCGGTCAGGACCGGGCCGACGGCGCGGGTCTCGCCGGCGTGCAGCAGGGACACCACCCGCTCCACCCGCTGGTCCTCGGTGACGACGTGCCGGACCAGGCGGGCGACCTCCTCCTCGTCGCCGAGCCGGGCCAGGGCCGCGTCGAGGCCGTCGTAGGGGATGTCGCGCAGGGCGTCGACGCCGAGCAGGGCGGCGCCCTTCTCGCAGCCGGCCCGGCGCCTGCCGTACTCGCCGCCGCTGTGGGCGTGCTTGACCTGGGTGTCGACCACCAGCAGGCGCAGGCCCTCGGCGGCGAGGTCGAGGGGGATCTGCCGCTGGGACAGGTCCCGGGTGTCGAGGAAGAGGGCGTGGCCGCCGGTGCAGCAGGCCGAGGCGGTCTGGTCCATGATGCCGGTGGGCGCGCCGACGTAGACGTTCTCGGCGCGCTGGCACAGGCGGGCCAGTCGCCACCGCTCAAGTCCCAGGCCGAACAGGTCGTCGAGGGCGAGGGCGATCACGACCTCGAGGGCGGCCGAGGAGGACAGGCCCGCGCCGGTCGGGACCGTCGAGGCCAGGTGGACGTCGGCGCCGGTGACCGGGTGACCGGCCTCGCGCAGCGCCCAGACGACGCCGGCCGGGTAGGCCGTCCAGTCCGGGTCGCTGCCCGGGGCGAGGGAGTCCAGGCGCAGTTCCACGACCGTGTCCCCGACGTCCGCCGAGTGCAGGCGCAGCACGCCGTCGGTGCGGCGGGAGACCGCCGCGGTGGCCTGGTGCGGCAGGGCGAACGGCATCACGAAGCCGTCGTTGTAGTCGGTGTGCTCGCCGATCAGGTTGACCCTGCCCGGCGCCGCCCACACTCCCTCGGGGCGCGTCCCGTACAGCTCGGCGAAGCGCTCCCGGACCTGCTGTGCGACCTGCTGTGCCCCCACTAGTGCTCCTTCGCGATGCTCTGCGCGAACTCCCACGCGTCCGCGACGATTCCCGCGAGATCCGCGCGGGACGGGTTCCAGCCCAGCTTCTCGCGGGCCGTGCCGGCGGCCGCGACCAGGACGGCCGGGTCGCCGCCGCGGCGCGGTGCCACCACTTCCGGGATCGGGTGGCCGGTGACCTTGCGGACGGTGTCGATCACCTCGCGGACGGAGAAGCCGCTGCCGTTGCCGAGGTTGCAGATCAGGTGCTCACCCGGGCGGGCCGCCGTCAGGGCCAGCAGATGGGCCTCGGCCAGGTCCGCGACGTGGATGTAGTCGCGGACGCAGGTGCCGTCCGGGGTCGGGTAGTCGTCGCCGTAGACGGAGATCGCCTCGCGGCGGCCCTGGGCGACCTGGAGGACCAGCGGGATGAGGTGGGACTCGGGGTCGTGGCGCTCGCCGCACCTGCCGTAGGCACCGGCGACGTTGAAGTAGCGCAGGGACACCGCGGCCAGGCCGTGGGCGGCCGCCTCGCCGGTGATCATGTGGTCGACGGCGAGCTTGGTGGCGCCGTAGGGGCTGGTCGGGGCGGTGGGGGCGGTCTCGACGATGGGGACCCGCTCGGGCTCGCCGTAGGTGGCCGCCGTGGAGGAGAAGACCAGCTTGCGCACGCCCGCCTCGCGCATCGCGCCGAGCAGGGCCATGCTGCCGCCGACGTTGTTGGCCCAGTACTTCTCCGGCTTCGCCACCGACTCCCCGACCTGGGAGGACGCGGCGAAGTGCAGCACGCCGTCGTAGGAGGCGTCGAGCCACTTGGCGGCGTCGCGGATGTCGCCCTCGACGAAGGCGGCGCCGGCCGGGACGCCCGCGCGGAAGCCGGTGGAGAGGTTGTCGAGGACGGTGACCTCGTGGCCGGCCTCCAGCAGGTGCTGGGACACGACACTGCCGACGTAACCCGCGCCACCCGTCACCAGGTACTTCATGAACTCGCTACCTCTCGCAGTCGCTCGGCCGCGCGTTCCGGCGGCACGTCGTTGATGAACACGTTCATGCCGGACTCGGAACCCGCGAGAAACTTCAGCTTGCCGGAAGTGCGTCGGATGGTGAAAAGCTCGAGGTGCAGGGCGAAGTCGTCCCGGGTGACCCCGTCGAACTCCTCCAGCGCGCCGAACGGGGCCTGGTGCCAGGCCGCGATGTACGGCGTACGGGGCTCGTCCGCCGTGCCCTGGCCCCTGCCACCGTCACCAGCGGCGAAGATCCGGTCGAAGCGCCTCAAGAGTTCCAGATAGACCTGGGGGAACTCTGTGCGTGCCGCCTCGTCGAGGGCGAGCAGGTCGGGCACCCGGCGCCGGGGATACAGGTGCACCTCGTAAGGCCAGTGGGCGGCGTAGGGCACGAAGGCCACCCAGTGTTCACCCTCGAGGACGACCCGGCGGTCGGCCGCCTCCCGGCGCAGGACGGCGTCGAAGAGGTTCTCCCCGCCGGTGGCCTCCTTGTGCGCGGCGGTCGAGCGGAGCATCAGCGCGGTGCGGGGGGTGGTGAAGGGGTAGGCGTAGATCTGGCCGTGCGGGTGACCCAGCGTCACCCCGATCTCCTCACCGCGGTTCTCGAAGCAGAAGACCTGCTCGACGGAGGGCAGATGAGACAGTTCCGACGTGCGGTCCGTCCACGCGTCCAGCACCAGCCGGGCCTGTTCCTCGGTGAGGTCGGCGAAGGACGCGTCGTGGTCGGAGGTGAAGCAGACGACCTCGCAGCGGCCGGAGTCGCCGGCGAGCGAGGGGAAGCGGTTCTCGAAGACGACGACGTCGTACGAGGAGTCGGGGATCTCGCTCAGGCGTTCGCCCCGGGTCGGGCAGAGCGGGCACTCGTCGGCCGGCGGGTGATAGGTGCGGCCCTGCCGGTGGGAGGCGATGGCGACCGAGTCGCCGAGCAGGACGTCACGGCGGATCTCCGACGTGGTGACCGTACGGTCCAGCGGGCGACGGTCGGCGGCGGTGCGCACGGTGTCGTCCCGGAGGTCGTAGTAGATCAGTTCACGTCCGTCGGCCAGCCGTGTCGAGGTCTTCTTCAACGCCGGACTCCTCTACGTCCCGCACCCAATCACTCAACACAATCAAACATAACAGATCACAACTCGACAACACCCCGGACGATCACAATCAAACAAAGAACACCATCAGAACTGTTCAATATCTGAACGCGGCGGCGTAGGTTCCGCTCTGGATCAGTTCGCGCGACGAAGCGAGTTCTTCATGCAAACCCCCACACATGCCCCCACCTACCTGGCGGCGGAGCTACGGCTCCCCACCAACTGGCTGGACTACACGATCCTGGCGATCTACTTCGTCGTCGTGCTCGGCATCGGCTTCGCGGCCCGCCGCTCGGTGAAGACCAGCCTCGACTTCTTCCTCTCCGGACGCTCGCTGCCCGCCTGGATCACCGGCCTCGCCTTCATCTCCGCCAACCTGGCGGCCACCGAGATCCTCGGCATGGCGGCGAACAGCGCCCAGTACGGCGCCTACACCGTGCACTGGTACTGGATCGGCGCCATCCCGGCCATGGTCTTCCTGGGCCTGGTGATGATGCCCTTCTACTACGGCAGCAAGGTCCGCTCGGTCCCCGAGTTCCTGCTGCTGCGCTTCGACCGGGGCGCCCACCTGCTCAGTTCGATCCTGTTCGCCTTCGCGGCCATCCTCATCGCCGGCGTGAACCTCTACGCCCTGGCGATCGTCGTCGAGGCCCTCCTCGGCTGGCCGCAGTGGGTGGCCATCGTCGTCGCCGGCGCCTTCGTGCTGGCGTACATCACGCTGGGCGGCCTGTCCTCGGCGATCTACAACGAGGTGCTGCAGTTCTTCGTGATCCTGGCCGCCCTCATCCCGATCACCATCCTCGGCCTGAGGAAGGTCGGCGGCTGGGGCGGTCTGACCGACAAGCTCACCGCCACCCACGGCGCCGACTTCACCACGGCCTGGGGCGGCACCGGCATCGGCAGCACCAACCCGCTCGGCGCCAACTGGCTGACCATCGTCCTCGGCCTCGGCTTCGTGCTCTCCTTCGGCTACTGGACCACCAACTTCGCCGAGGTGCAGCGCGCCCTGTCCGCCAAGAACCTCTCCGCCGGGCAGCGGACCCCGCTGATCGCCGCCTACCCGAAGATCTTCATCGTCTTCCTGGTGATGATCCCGGGCCTGGTCGCCGCCGCGATCATCCCCAAGTTCGGCACCGCCGGCTCCGGTTACCAGTACAACGACGCCATCCCGTTCCTGATGCAGGAACTGCTGCCCAACGGCGTGCTCGGCATCGCCGTCACCGGTCTGCTGGCGGCCTTCATGGCCGGCATGGCGGCCAACGTGTCGTCCTTCAACACCGTGTTCACCAACGACATCTGGGCCAAGTACGTGGTGCGCGGCCGCGAGGACGGCTACTACGTCCGCTTCGGCCGCCTGATCACCGCGATCGGCGTGTGCGCCTCCGTCGGCACCGCGTTCCTGGCCTCCTCGTTCTCGAACATCATGTCCTACCTGCAGACCCTGTTCTCCTTCTTCAACGTGCCGATGTTCGTGGTGTTCATCGTCGGCATGTTCTGGAAGCGGGCCTCGGCCAAGTCCGGGTTCTGGGGGCTGCTCGCGGGCACCGTGACCGCGATGGTCAACTACTTCGTGCTCTACAAGAGGGGCATCATCTCGATCCCCACCGACCAGGGCGCCAACTTCGTCTCGGCGATCGCGGGCTTCGTCGCCGGCGCCGTCGTGATGTTCATCGTGTCCCTGTTCACCAAACCGAAGCCGGAACAGGAACTGCGGGGCCTGGTGTACGGCACCCGCTCCCCCGGCATGGCGGAGCCGCCCGCCGCGGGCGACGACGCCTGGTACCGCAAGCCCGCCCTGCTCGGCTGGGGCGCGATCGTCCTGGCCGCCGCCTGCTACATCCCGTTCTCGTTCTGACCGCGGGAGGATGAGGAAACCATGACCGAGCACTCCGACCGCGAGCCCGAGCGGTTCCATTTCTCCGAGGACGACGTCCAGCGCGAAGTCACCGACCTGGAGGGCAGGTCCGAGACGGCCGCCCGCCTCTTCGACCTGCGCCGCATCATCGGTGGCCTGTTCGTGGTCTACGGCGTCATCGTCACGATCACCGGCATCACCGACTCCCAGGCCGCCATCGACAAGGCCCAGGGCGTCAACATCAACCTGTGGACCGGCATCGGCATGCTGCTCCTCGGCATCTTCTTCCTGGCCTGGCTGAAGCTGCGGCCGACCCCGCCGCCGCCGCCCCGCGAGGGGCTGCCCGAGGAGCCGGGGGAGAAGGCGTAACACCGGCCGGCCCGCGCCGTCCGCGCGGCGGTGCGGAGGCACCGGGGCCTGTCCGCAAAGTCGCGTCGTGGGGCAGGCGGGACTTTGCGGACCGGTCTACGACTCCGGTCCCGCCGGCGGCGGTCCGGCGCGGTCCAGCAGACCGGTCCGGGCCGCCAGCGCCGCCGCCTCCAGGCGGGAGCCCACCCCCAGCTTCATCAGGACCCGCTGGACGTGCGTGCGCGCCGTGCTGGGAGCGATGCCCATGCCCGCGGCGATCAGCCGGGTGTCCTCCCCCTCGGCCACCCTGACCAGCACCTCCACCTCCCGCGGGGTGAGCATCTGCAGCAGCCGCTGCCCCTCGTCGTCGGGCTGGGCCGCCGGGTTGAGCAGCTCGCCGAAGGCGCCCTGCAACAACTGCGGGGCCACCGCCGCCTCACCGGCCCGGGCCTTCATGATGGCCCGCTCGACCCCCTCGATCCGCTCGTCGTGCCGCACGTACCCCGACGCGCCGGCCGCGAAGGCCGCCGCGATCCCCCGCGGCGACGGCACCGGGCCCAGCACCAGTACCGCCACCTGCGGCCGCTCCCGCTTGATCTTCACCACCGGGTCGAACGCCCCCGGCTCGGCCGGCGCGGCCGTGCCCAGCAGGCACACCTCCGGCGCCCGCGCGATCACCAGATCCGCCGCGCCCGCGGCCGGCGCCGCCGCCGCGAGCACCCGGTGCCCGCGCAGCTTCAACGCCGACGCCAGCGCCTCCGCGAGCAGGCGATGGTCGTCGACGACCATGAGCCGCACTCCCATGCAGCAACCCCCAGTCCCCCCATGGATGCCCCACTATGGACGCCCACCGCGCACCACGACAGAGGGCCCCCCGGCACCCCGCCCTTCATGCCCCCGGAAGCTACACGCTTGTTCGACGTCGCGCTGCCCCTATGAAGGAGAAGTGCCCCGGATCGATGAAATCCGGGGCACTCCCTGGTAATCCCTGGCATTCACCCCGGGCGCCCTGAAGCGCCCCGGGGCGTGCGGTCAGCCGCCCGCGCCGAACGCGATCAGCAGGTACTCCTTGCCGTAGGACGAGGCCTTGTGCGCGTACACGGACGACATGTACAGCCGGCCCTGCCCGAACAGGATCTCCGCGTAGTCGGGGAGCATCGTGGTCTCCGCCTGCCGCACGTCCTGCGCCGCCGGGTTCTCCAGCAGCTCGGTCGCCTTGAAGGAGCCGCCGTCGATGCTGACGACCTGGCCGCCCTTGTCGTAGGGCGGCCGCTTGTAGGCGATCAGGTTGCCGCCGTCCATGCGCAGCGGGGCGAGCAGGTAGCCGTCGCCGGCCTCGGCGCGCTGGCCGGTCTCCTTGCCGGTGGCCAGGTCGAAGGCGACGACCTCGTTGGTCTTGCTGTACTTGCCGGTGCCGTCGTGCTCCTCGGTCGGCACGAACAGCTTGCCGCCCCCGGCGACGACCTCCCGGCAGTCCTCGATGCGGGTGATGCCGTCGCAGCGGCCGGCGTAGGTGTCGCCGGGCGCGGAGATGCGGGCCAGCAGCTTGCCGGTCCTGCCGTCGATGGAGAAGTAGTCGGAGATGCCGCTGCCGTCGCCGGCGCTGTCGCCGACGTCGGCGGCCACCACCAGCGGGTCGGTGGAGACGATGCTGGCGTACTCGATGCCGGAGGCCATCTTGTAGTCGGAGATCACCTTCCCGGAGGCCGGGTCGATGGTCTGGACGTGCAGCTGGCGGTCGCCGTAGCTGCCGCACTTGCGCATCGCGACCAGCTTGGCACCGCCGCCGTAGCCGGCGTCGTAGCAGGTGTCCCCCGGCTTCGGCTGCCACAGCGCCTTGCCGGAGTCGATGTCGAACGCGGCGCCGCCGTTGGTGCTGCCGACCGCGACGGTGTGCTGGGCGACCGTCACGTTGTCCAGGTTGATCGTGCTGTCAGCGTTCTTGACCGTCTTGGTCCACAGCTTGGTGCCCTTGGCGAGGTCGATGGCGGCGACCTGGCTGCAGCCCGCGCTGGAGTTCTTGGCGGGCGTCTTCGGCTGGAAGACGATCGCCGTCCTGCCGTCCGCCGTCACGTGCCTGGCGGCCGAGCACACCGGGCCCGGCAGCTCGACCGTCCACAGCTTGGTGCCCTTGACCGGGTCGTAGCCGACGATCTGCGCGATCCCGCTCTTGGCGTACACCTGGTCGGTGAGCCAGGAGCCCGCGGTGACGACGGTGTCGGAGGTCTTGGGCATCGGGGCCTGGAAGAGCACCTTCGCGGCGGGGTCCGCCGGCGCCTTCTCCTTGCCGCCGGCGGTCGTGCCCCCGGAGCCGTTCTTGCCGCCCGTGCCGCCGCTGGAGTGCGCGGTGTCGTCCTTCTTCCCGTCGCCGCCGGAGGACTTGGCGTACCAGACGCCGCCGCCGACGATCAGGGCGATCACGACGAGTGCCGCGGCGATGATGACGAAGGTGGTCGTGTTCCTGCCGCCGCCGCTCTGCGCGGGCGCCGGGCCGACGGGCACGGTCGGGTAGCCGTAGGGCTGCTGCTGGGCGTACGGGTTCTGCGGCGCGCCCGGGTAGCCGTAGCCGGGCTGCGGCTGCGTCGGCTGCGGGACCTGCGGCTGGCCGTAGCCCGGCTGCGGCGGCTGGGGTGCCGGTGCCTGCGGGTAGCCGTAACCGGGCTGCGGGGCAGGCGGCTGCGGAGGGCCGTAGCCGGGCTGGGGCTGCTGCGGTGCCGGGGGCTGCTGCGGGTAGCCGTACCCGGGCTGGGGAGCGGGCGGGGTGGGCGGGGCCGCGGGCGGCTGGTCCTGGGGCGGCCCGAAGCCGCCCTGCGGCGGCTGGTTCGGGGGCGGCGGGGGCGGCTGGCTCATGGCTGGGGTACCTCGGTGACGCTCTCCGGGCCTGACGGCCCGGGAGATGGGGGACGAAGGAGAGGGGGCGGAGAAGGAAGAGGGAGCGGGGAAGGGAGCGGGCGGCCGGGAGCCGGGCCCGGACTCACTTGCCGAACGCCATCATCAGCTTCTCCTTCGATTCGTCGTTGCCGTTGAGCCGGGTGGTGGAGATGTAGAAGCGTCCGCCGGCCCAGTCCACGGCCGAGCTGAAGAAGCCGTTCTCGATCGTCGCGGTGCCCGCGGGGTTCTGCAGCAGCTTGGTCGGCCGGTGCGAGCCGCCGGCGGTCGGGATCGACACCACCTGGCCGCCCGCGTCGTAGGACGGCCGCACGTACGCGATGAGCTTGCCGCCCTCGGTCCTCACCGGCGACATCGACTCGTCCGTGGGCGACTTGACCCGCCACTTCTCCTTGCCGGTGGCGAGGCTGACGGCGACGATCTCGTTGGCGCCGCCCGTCGCGTCGGTGGGCAGGTAGAGCGTGTCGCCGTCGACGGCGACGCCCTGGCAGCCCTGGAGGTCACGGGCGAGGATCGCCCAGCCGCACTGCGGCGCGAACTTCTCGTTCACCTTGACCTCGGACCTGAACTTGCCGGCCGCGGTGAAGGTGGAGATGTTCCACGCCTTCTTGTCCTCGTTGGTCAGGTAGACCACGAGCGGGTTCAGGGAGTAGGTGCGCGCGACCCGCCAGCCCTTCTTGACCGGCTGCGTCCACCTGACCTTGCCGTCGGCCGGGTTCAGCTCCCGGATCTCGTCGTGCTCGTTGCTGGTGCCGGCGCCGCAGGAGGCCACCTGGACCAGCCGGCCCGCGCCGCCCGCGAACGCGGTCGGGAAGCAGGCCGAACCGTACTTCTGCTTGTCGTACAGCTTGTGGCCGTTGTCGATGTCGTACGCCGTGCCCGACTGCGAGCGGCCCACCATCAGCGTCTTGCCGCTGACCGTCAGCTCGATGCTGATGGCGCTGTCGAACAGGGCGCCGTCGGCGACCTCGGCGCTCCAGCCCTTCTTGCCGGTGGCCAGGTCGATCTGCTGGAGCTGGTTGCACTTGGCGCGGTCGCTGACACCGCTCATGTAGGCCACGACGATCTTGTCGTCCGCCGACTTCTGCGCGGTGACCGCGCAGATCTTCTGCGGGAACGTGATCGGGTCCCAGGCCGCGCTGCCGGTGCCGGCGTCGTAGGCGAAGACCTGCTTGTACGCCGCCTTCACCGCCGTGCCGCCGGAGATCCACATGCCGGGGGCGTCGGCGCCGGAACCGGGGGCGTCGGGTGCGCTCTTGTACCAGAGCACCTTCGCCTCGCCGGGCTTGCGGCCCTCGTTGAGGTTGTCCGGGTCGGCGCCGCCGTTGCCGTTGCCGTCACCGGGGTCGACGGACGCGGTGGCGGAGGACTGCTTGCCGTCGTCGCTCTTCCCGGCGACCGGCGTCTTCTTCCCGTCGTCACCGCCGCTGGTCACGGCGTAGACGGTGCCGCCGATGACGAGCAGCGCGGCCGCCGCGGCGCCGATGATCAGCGCGGTGCGGCCCTTGGCCGGCGGCTTGCCGCCGTACGGGGCGCCGCCGGGCGCGGTGCCGGGGGCGCCGGGGTACTGGGGCGGCTGCTGCGGGTAGCCGTAGCCGGGCTGCGGTCCGTACGGGCCGGGCTGGGGCCCGCCGTAGGGACCGGGCTGCTGCGGCTGGCCGTAGGGGCCGGGCGCGGGGGCGCCGGGCGCCGCGTACGGGCCCGGCTGGGCGTAGGGGCCGGGCTGCTGGGGATAGCCGTAGCCGGGCTGGGGCTGCGCCTGGGGCGGCTGGGCCGGTGGCCGGCCCGGCGGCGGGGGCGGCGGCTGCGGAGCGCCGAATCCACCACCCTGCGGCGGCTGGTCCTGCGGTGCTCCGAAACCGCCCTGCGGCGGCTGGTCGGGCGGCTGAGTCATCAGCGCTCTTCCCCCTCGTTCACTGATTTTTAGCCACGCCCTGAGGTTCGCTCACGGACCCTGGGTCGTACTCAGACTGTTCTCAGACGGCTCTTTCTATCACCCGGTACCGACAGCGGACGGGGCCGTGCCCTCCCCTGTTCCCAAGGGAGAACCGGCCCGTGATGCCCCCGTTACGCGCCTTCACGCCCCCTTCACGCGACGCACGCGCCCCCTGCGCGGCTCGCGTGCGAGGTCAGGCGTCCTCCGCCAGTTCCAGCCAGCGCATCTCCAGTTCCTCCCGCTCGGCGCCCAAGTCCCTCAGCCGGGCGTCCAGTTCCGCCACCTTCGCGAAGTCGGTGGCGTTCTCGGCGATCTGGGCGTGCAGCTTGGTCTCCTTCTCGGAGACCTTGTCCAACTGCCGTTCGATCTTCTGGAGTTCCTTCTTGGCGGCGCGCTGGTCGGCGGCGCTCTTCTCGGTGCCGGCCGGGCGCGGGGCCGCGGCGGCGGTCTGCGCGGCGACCGCCTCCTCCATCCGCTGCCGCCGCTCCAGGTACTCGTCGATGCCGCGCGGCAGCATCCGCAGGGCGCCGTCACCGAGGAGGGCGAACACCCGGTCCGTGGTGCGCTCCACGAAGAACCGGTCGTGGGAGATGACGATCATCGAGCCGGGCCAGCCGTCGAGGACGTCCTCGAGCTGGGTGAGGGTCTCGATGTCGAGGTCGTTGGTGGGCTCGTCGAGGAAGAGGACGTTGGGCTCGTCCATGAGCAGGCGCAGCAGCTGGAGCCGCCGGCGCTCGCCACCGGAGAGGTCACCGACCGGCGTCCACTGCTTCTCCTTGTTGAAGCCGAACGTCTCGCAGAGCTGTCCGGCGGTCATCTCGCGGCCCTTGCCGAGGTCGACTCGCTCCCGTACCTGCTGCACGGCCTCCAGGACCCGCAGGGCGGGGTCGAGTTCGGCCACCTCCTGGGAGAGGTAGGCGAGCTTGACGGTCCGGCCGACGGCGACCCGGCCGCCGGCCGGCTGTGCCTCGCCCTCGGTGCGGGCCGCCTGCGCCATCGCCCGCAGCAGGGAGGTCTTGCCGGCGCCGTTGACGCCGACGAGGCCGATCCGGTCGCCGGGGCCGAGCTGCCAGGTGACGTGCTTGAGCAGCACCTTCGGTCCGGCCTGGACGGTGACGTCCTCCAGGTCGAAGACGGTCTTGCCGAGCCGGGTGGAGGCGAACTTCATCAGCTCGCTGCTGTCGCGGGGCGGTGGGACGTCGGCGATCAGCTCGTTGGCGGCCTCGACGCGGAAGCGCGGCTTGGAGGTGCGGGCGGGCGCGCCGCGGCGCAGCCAGGCCAGCTCCTTGCGGATGAGGTTCTGCCGCTTGGCCTCTTCGGTGGCCGCGATCCGCTCGCGCTCCGCGCGCGCGAAGACGTAGTCGGAGTAGCCGCCCTCGTACTCGTAGACGTCGCCGCGCTGCACGTCCCACATGCGGGTGCAGACCTGGTCGAGGAACCACCGGTCGTGGGTGACGCAGACCAGCGCGGAGCGCCGGTTGCGCAGGTGCGTGGCGAGCCAGGCGATGCCCTCGACGTCGAGGTGGTTGGTGGGCTCGTCGAGGACGAGCAGGTCCTGCTCCTCGATGAGCAGCTTGGCGAGCGCGATACGGCGCCGCTCGCCACCGGAGAGCGGGCCGATGACGGTGTCGAGGCCCTTGGGGAAGCCGGGCAGGTCGAGTCCGCCGAACAGCCCGGTCAGTACGTCCCTGACCTTGGCGTTGCCCGCCCACTCGTGGTCGGCCATGTCGCCGATGACCTCGTGCCGGACGGTGGCGGCGGGGTCGAGCGAGTCGTGCTGGGTGAGCACGCCGAGCCGCAGCCCGCCGGAGTGGGTGACGCGCCCGGTGTCGGCCTCCTCCAGCTTGGCGAGCATCCGGATGAGGGTGGTCTTGCCGTCGCCGTTGCGCCCGACGACGCCGATCCGGTCCCCTTCGGACACACCGAGCGAGACGCCGTCCAGCAGGGCACGGGTGCCGTACACCTTGCTGACGTTCTCGACATTGACCAGGTTGACGGCCATTTCACTCCTGCCCGGGGGGATGGATCGACCTTCCAGGGTAGTCGGAGGTCGGGTGCCGGTCCGGTGCCCGCTCCTCCTGACGCCGCTGGTAGTACCGGACGGCCAGCAGCGGCGGCTCCACCTCACCGAGGTCGGGGCCGACGGGGCCGATGCGTGTCTCGGCCTCCACACAGCGCGGGTCGTCCCGGTAAGCCAGTCCCGCGACGGCGTGGATGCGGGTGAGCTGCCGTTCGTCGTGTGTCAGCTCCAGCAGCGCGTCGCCCACCCCGGGCTCGGGGCCCCGGTGGTGTTCGAGCCAGTGGCAGGTCCGGGCGCGCACGTCGGCGTCCGGGTCGCGCACCAGGTCGTGCAGGACGGCCAGGCTGCGCGGGCCGAGGCTGCCGTCCGCGTCGGCGTCCAGCAGTTCCGGCGCCCAGGAGCGGATCCGGGGGTCCGGGTGGGCCGCGCAGCGCAGGCCGATGCCCCGGGGCTCAAGGTCCTCGGCCCACGTCAGCGCGTTGAGCAGGACGTCGAGCACCGGCACGTCCCGTTCCCGTTCGGCCCAGGGCAGCAGCTCCCGGGCCCGCCCGAGGAACGGCTGCGGCCTGGCGCTCGCCGGTGCTCCGACGACGAGTGCGAGCAGTACGTCGGCGGCGAACAGGCGGTTCACCGGATCGGGGTCGCGGCTCAGGTCCCACGCCTCGGCCCAGGTCTCGTCGTCGAGGCGGCCGCCCAGCACTGTCACCGACTCCGACCACGTCCGGTGGTTCCGGTCCGGGTGCGTCAGGGCGCGGGCCAGGAGTTCGGGGAAGGGGGTGCGCAGCCGGAGTTTCGCCTCCAGGCCCGTGAGGATCGCCAGGCTCCCGTCGCACAGCGTCTGTCCGCCGAGCGCGAGTTCCTCGTACCAGCAGCCGGTCTCGTCCTCCCGCCTGGTGCGTCCCGCCGGGCCGGGCAGGCCGGTACGGCGCCGCAGTTCGGCTTCCGCGCCGGTGCGCGCCCGGTGGCGGGCGCGGGCCAGCAGTTCCTCGCGGGCCGGGCCGGGCCGGCGCACCACCTCGGGGAAGACGGCCCACATCAGCCACGGTGAGCCGGTGTCCACCGCCCGCAGCAGGGGGGTGGTGCCGTCGGGCAGCCGGCGCAGCGGATCGGCCCCGTACTCCACCAGGACCTCGGCGACCGGCTCGTCGTGCGCGGCGATCGCCGAGCACAGCACGGGCAGGCCCGTGCGCGCGTCGAGCGCGTCCGGTCCGCCTCCGGCCTCCAGCAGCTCCCGGACCCGCTCGGCCTGCCCCTGCCGTACGGCCGCGGCGAGCCGCTCCCCGTCGTCCACCGTGGTCACGCCCACTCCTCCCCCGCCGAGCTCGCGACCGCTCCCCCACGGAACGGCCGACGCGCCGTCGAGTGAGCCTAGGGGGTTGCGGTGGGACGGGCAGGCCGGTCGAAGGGTGCGGAGTGCCCGGCGCCGGGACACGATGAGCGCGCGCGGCGGGCTGCCGGACGCCGGGCGCGCTCGCCGCGCGGCGGGACCGCCGGACACCGGGCGGCGATCGGCGCGCGGCGGGACTACCGAACACCCGACGGTGATCAACGCGCGGCGGGACTACCGAACACCCGACGGTGATCAACGCACGGCGGGACCGCCGGACACCGGCCGACGATCAACGCACTGCGGAGCTGCCGGACGCCGGGGGCGGCCGGGCAGGGTCACTGGTCCGTCCGGCCCGTCACCGTCGCGCCCGGTGCGGGTGCCGTCGCGGTGCGGACCGTGCGGCAGGTGCCGGAGGTGCGCAGGGCGTCGGCGATCTTCACGGCGGATTCGGGGTCGCGGGCGAGGAAGGCCGTGGTGGGGCCCGAACCGGAGACGAGCGCGGTCAGGGCGCCCGCGTCGCGGCCGGCGGCCAGGGTGTCGGCCAGTTCCGGGAAGAGGGAGAGCGCGGCGGGCTGGAGGTCGTTGGAGACGGTGGCGGCCAGCGCGTCCGGGTCGCCCTTGGCCAGTGCGTCCAGCAGCTCGGCCGAGGCCTCGGGCTCCGGGATCGTCCGGCCCTCGGCCATGCGGTCGAACTCCCGGAAGACCGCCGGGGTGGACAGTCCGCGCCGGGCCATCGCGAACACCCAGTGGAAGGTGCCGCCGACCTCGAGGGCGGTCAGCCGTTCGCCGCGCCCGGTGCCGAGGGCGGCCCCGCCCACCAGGCTGAACGGCACGTCGCTGCCCAGCTCGGCGCAGATGGCGAGCAGCTCGGCGCGCGAGGCGCCGGTGCCCCACAGCGCGTCGCAGGCGAGCAGGGCGCCCGCACCGTCCGCGCTGCCGCCCGCCATGCCGCCGGCGACCGGGATGTCCTTGGTGATGTGCAGGTGCACGGCCGGTTCGATGCCCCGGCGTGCGGCGAGCGCGAACGCCGCACGCGCGGCGAGGTTGGTGCGGTCCAGCGGGACCTGGTCGGCGTCCGGCCCCGCGCAGGTGACGCGGAGCTCGTCCGCCGGGGTGACGGTGACCTCGTCGTACAGACCGACCGCGAGGAACACGTTGGCGAGGTCGTGGAACCCGTCGGGGCGGGCGGCGCCCACCGCGAGCTGCACGTTCACCTTCGCCGGCACCCGCACCGTCACGCTCACTTGCCCGCCTCCCTCTGCTCGGCGATCCGAGCGAACTCCTCCACCGTCAGTGACTCGCCGCGCGCCTGCGGGGAGACCCCGGCCGCGACCAGGGCCGCCTCGGCGGCGGCCGCGGACCCGGCCCAGCCGGCGAGGGCCGCCCGCAGGGTCTTGCGGCGCTGTGCGAACGCCGCGTCGACGACCGCGAAGACCTCGGCCTTGGAGGCCGTCGTCTTGACCGGCTCGGTCCGCCGGACGAGCGAGACCAGGCCGCTGTCGACGTTCGGCGCGGGCCAGAAGACGTTGCGCCCGATGGCCCCGGCCCGCTTCACCTCGGCGTACCAGTTGGCCTTCACGGACGGGACGCCGTACACCTTCGAGCCGGGCGCGGCGGCCAGCCGGTCGGCCACCTCGGCCTGCACCATCACGAGCGTCCGCTCGATGCCGGGGAAGGTGTCGAGCATGTGCAGCAGCACCGGTACGGCCACGTTGTAGGGCAGGTTCGCCACCAGGGCCGTGGGCACGGGGCCGGGCAGCTCGGTGACGTGCATCGCGTCGGAGTGGACCAGGGCGAACCGGCCGGCGCGCTCGGGCATCCGGGCGGCGATGGTGGCGGGCAGCGCGGCGGCCAGCACGTCGTCGATCTCGACGGCGGTGACCCGGTCGGCGGCCTCCAGCAGGGCGAGGGTGAGGGAGCCGAGGCCCGGTCCGACCTCGACGACCACGTCGTCGGGGCGGACCCCGGCGGTGCGGACGATCCGGCGGACCGTGTTGGCGTCGATCACGAAGTTCTGGCCGCGCTGCTTGGTGGGACGGACACCGAGTGCGGCCGCGAGCTCGCGGATGTCGGCGGGGCCGAGGAGGGCGTCGGGGGTGGGGCTGGTCACGGGACAAGGGTACGGGGCCGCCGGGGACCCTCCGTCCTGCCGGCCCCTCACCCTCCGTCCTGCCGGCCCCTCACCCCCGCAGGCGTGCCCCGCAGTGCGGCCAGGGGGTGGCGCCCCGGCTCAGGTAGAGCTTCTTGGCGCGGAAGGTCTGCTCCTCCGCGGGCGCGTCCTGGGGGCGGCCGCTGCCGCCGAGGCTCTGCCAGGTGTGCGTGTCGAACTGATAGAGCCCGCCGTAGGTCCCGGAGGGGTCCACGGCGTCCGGGCGGCCGCCGGACTCGCAGGCCGCCAGGCCGCGCCAGTCGAGGTGCTCGGCGCCCTGCACGGAGTGCGGCCGCGGCTTGGTGCCGACCCGCACGAGCTGCCGGCGCGGTGCGCGCACCACCACCGACGTCTCCCTGCGCGGCTTCTCGCGTACGCCGTTGACGGTGCGCAGGTAGTAGGTGACCCGTCGCAGCCCGGGCCGGCCCGGGCGGTCGACGACCTCGGTGCCCTTGAACAGGGTGGGGTCGGCGGTCCGCCGCACGCCGAACGGGATCGGCTCCTCGCGGATCTCCCTGCCGCCGTTCACCCGCAGCACGGTCACCGTCTGCCCGTCGCGCGGGAAGCTGTCCGGCGGCACGGAGGTGGTGTCCTGGCCGTGCAGGGTGATGCCGGCCTCCTCGACGGCCTCGCGGACGGTGGCCGCGTTGGTGCGGATGGTGCGGGTGCGGCCGTCCGCCATGATCGTGACGGCGCGTTCGGTGCGCACGTCGAGCGCGAGACCGGCGCGTCCGATGCCCTGGGAACGGGAGGCCGACAGGTAGGCGCCCTCCGCGCGCACCCCCATCTCCCGCAGTGCCCCGTCCACGGTGTGCGCCGTCGTCCACACCTCCCGCTGCTCGCCGTCCAGCGTGAGCCGCACCGGGCGCCCGTAGCGCACGGACACCTCGTCGCCGCTGGCGAGGCGGGCGTCCCGGGACGGCGCGACCATGTCGTGCTCCCCGACCCGCACGCCCTCCTCGGCGAGCAGCTCCGACACGTCGCCGGCGAAGGTGTGCAGGGTGCGCGGCCTGCCGTCGACGCTCAGCTGGACGGCCTTGTCGTTGGCGACGAAGGCGGTGGTGCCGCCGGCCAGGAACGCGACGACCAGCGCCTGCGGCAGCAGCCGGCGCACGGCGGACTCGGGGCGCTCGGCGGAGCGGGCCCTGCGCCGCCGGGCGGCCCGGCCGCCCCCCGCGACCGCCCGGGCGGAGTCCAGCACCACCGTGGGCTCTCCGGACCCCGGGACGGCCGTGGGGTCACCGCGACGCAGGGCCACCGTCGGCTCCCCGTGATCGAGAACGACCGTGGGCTCACCGCCGTGCGGGGCCGCCGCGGGCTCGCCGCGGTACACGGCCACCATGGGCTCGCCGCGGTACACGGCCACCGTGGGCTCGCCGCGGTCAAGGATCACCGTCTCGGCGTCCGGCGCCGCCGCCCCGGGCATGCCCGGCACCTGGCGCGGCAGCGGCAGCGCGGGCTCGGTGACGAAGTACGCCTCCGCCTCGTAGGCGGGCCGGTACGTGTCCCGGTACATCCCGTACGGCAGCGTCTCCGCGGTGTGCACGGAGGCGTCGTGGCCGTGCGGGTCGTACGTCTCGAACTGCGGCTTGCTCACGCCGACACGCTCCAGAAGGGCCAGAGGGGTCCGGATCGGGCCCCCAGAACCTAGCGGAGCGACGGTTACTCTCCAAAGCGGCTCGACTACGTACAGTTGCCCACCGAACGCGCGCCCGGCGCCCTCGGCGGGCCAAGGGCCGGACGCGCCCTCGGCGGACCGGCCGCCTCCTCAGTAGCCGAACGCGCGGGCCGTGTTCGCGCCCAGGGCGGTCGCCAGGGCGTCCTCGTCGATGCCCCGTACGGCGGCCATCGCGCGCACCGTCACCGGGATCAGGTACGGGGCGTTGGGCCGTCCGCGGTAGGGCGCCGGGGTCAGGAAGGGCGCGTCGGTCTCCACCAGGACCAGGTCCAGCGGGGCGACGGCGAGCGCGTCCCGGAGGTTCTGGGCGTTCTTGAAGGTGACGTTGCCCGCGAAGGACATGTAGTAGCCCTCGCGGGCGCAGATCTCGGCCATCTCGGCGTCGCCGGAGTAGCAGTGGAAGACGGTGCGCTCGGGTGCGCCCTCCTCCTTGAGGACGCGCAGGACGTCGGCGTGGGCGTCGCGGTCGTGGATGACGAGGGTCTTGCCGTGCCGCTTGGCGATCTCGATGTGGGCGCGGAACGAGCGCTCCTGGGCGGCCTTGCCGTCGGGGCCGGTGCGGAAGTGGTCGAGGCCGGTCTCGCCGACGCCCCTGACCTGGGGCAGCGCGGCCAGCCGGTCGATCTCGGCGAGGGCCTCGTCGAGCGCCGCGTCGCCGCCGGGCTCGCGCGCGCCCTGCCGCGACCAGCCGTCGGGGTCGCCGTGGACGATGCGCGGCGCCTCGTTGGGGTGAAGGGCGACGGTCGCGTGGACGCCGGCGTGCGCCGCGGCGGTCTCGGCGGCCCAGCGGGAGCCCGCGAGGTCGCAGCCGACCTGGACGACCGTCGTCACGCCCACGGAGGCGGCCTTGGCGAGGCCTTCCTCGACGCTGCCGGACTGCATGTCGAGGTGGGTGTGAGAGTCGGCGACGGGCACCCGCAGGGGTGCCGGGAGCGGCGGAGCCGCAGTCTTGTCGTCCTTTTGTGCGGCGCGGCCGGCGTTCGAAGGCATGCTCCGATCCTACGAAAGGGGGACGCTCTCGAACGCCGGTGTCCCGCCCGGGCGGGGTGCTCCCGCCCGGGGTGCTGCGCTCAGCTCGCGCGGCGCTGGAAAGGGTGCAGGAGATCGGACAGGTGCCAGTGGTGCGGTTCCCTGGCCCGCTCCGGCACCTGCGGGGTGGACTGTCCAGGCACCTGCGGCGTCTCGACCGGCCCCGCCTGCGGCACCCGGTGCTGCCGTTCGGCGGCACCGCGCACCGACGAGACCTGGCCCGCGCGCATGATCCTGACGACGTGTCCGTCGCAGTTCTGGCACGCGGGCCGGCTCAACGGGGACGGGACGACCCGGTCGTCGGCCACGTACGTCACGAACGCCTGTCCGTGCAGGTCCGTGTGGTGCTCTATCGCGTACGACTGTTCCCACCCGTGCCCGCACCGCATGCAGGCGAACGCGTACGACTCGTGAACGACGGCGGCGGCGGTGCCGCGAAGGCCGGTCCGCCCTGCGATCTCACTCATGCCAGCTCCTCTTGTCCGCTGGACAAGCGCCCCGGGGCGGGTTCCCCCCGGAACCCTGGGGCGAGGGACGGGTGCGTCCCTTCGACCAGTGGACGCCTCCGCCGGCGCGAACGCATCAGTCCTGTGGAGTGTTGGAGGCGTTTTGGATGTTCCTTGCCGAAACGGTCCTCCGCGTGGGGTCCGGGCTTTGCCTTCGCAGGCCGCCTTTTGCCCGCGCATGGGGCGCACGCTCACCCGAGAAGAGTCCTGCTCAGAGGGCGTGCGCGCGGGTCGGGCGCGGTCAGAGCGCCCCCTCCTTCTTCGCGGCGACCACCGCGTCGAACACCGTCCGCTTGGGCAGTCCGGCCGCCGCCGCCACCGCCGCGATGGCCTCCTTGCGGCGCTCGCCGGCCTCTTCCCGGACGCGCACCCGCCGGACCAGTTCCTCGGCGTCGAGCTCCTCGGGCCCGGCCTCGGGGGCGCCCTCGACGACGACGGTGATCTCCCCGCGCACGCCCTCGGCGGCCCACCGCGCCAGCTCGTCCAGCGGGCCCCGCCTGACCTCCTCGTAGGTCTTGGTCAGCTCGCGGCAGACGGCGGCCCGCCGGTCGGCGCCGAAGACCTCGGCCATGGCGGCGAGGGTGTCGTCGAGCCGGTGCGGGGCCTCGAAGTAGACGAGCGTGCGCCGCTCGGCGGCGACCTCCCGCAGCCGGGACAGCCGTTCGCCGGCCTTGCGCGGCAGGAAGCCCTCGAAGCAGAACCGGTCGACGGGCAGCCCGGACAGCGCCAGTGCGGTGAGCACGGCGGACGGCCCGGGGACGGCGGTGACCCGGACGTCCTTCTCCACGGCGGCGGCGACCAGCCGGTAGCCGGGGTCGGAGACCGACGGCATGCCCGCGTCGGTCACCAGCAGCACGCGCGCGCCGCCGAGCAGCTCCTCGACGAGTTCGGGGGTGCGGGCGGCCTCGTTGCCCTCGAAGTAGGACACGACGCGGCCCTTGGGGGACACGCCGAGCGCCTGGGTGAGCCGGCGCAGCCGCCGCGTGTCCTCGGCGGCGACGACGTCGGCTCCCGCCAGCTCCTCGGCCAGCCGGGGCGGCGCGTCCGCGATGTCGCCGATGGGAGTACCTGCCAGGACAAGGGTTCCAGTCACGTCCCCATCCTCGCAGGCGCTCGCGGGCCGGGCGGAATGCGGCCGTGTCCCGACCGGTACCGCCATGCACGGGACTCACACAGATCGGTTCCCTACGATGGCGCGGTGACCAGTACCGCGTCCTCCACGGACCTCCGGCAGGGCCAGGCACCGCACGACCGGCGGACGCCGTGGCAGCAGCGGCTGCGCCGCTTCGGCTACACGCCCGCCACGGACGCGCCCGCCGGCGACGTACGGGACCGGCTGGTGCCGCCGTACACGGCGCCGAGCCCGCGCCTGTGGCAGGCCCTGGGGGCGCCGCCGGTGCTCGCGGACCGGATCACGCGCTGGTCGGGCTGGGCCGGTCCGCTGCTGGTCACCCTGATGGCGGGCGTGATGCGGTTCTGGAACCTGGGCAGCCCCCGGGCGGTGATATTCGACGAGACGTACTACGCCAAGGACGCCTGGGCGCTCGTCCACCGCGGGTTCGAGGTCAACTGGGACAAGAACGCCAACGACCTCGTGCTGCAGTCGCACGGCCACCTCACGATCCCCGCGGACGCCGCGTACGTCGTGCACCCGCCGGTGGGCAAGTACGTCATCGGCCTGGGCGAGCTGATGTTCGGGTTCGACCCGTTCGGCTGGCGGTTCATGACGGCGCTGCTCGGCACCCTGTCCGTGCTGCTGCTGTGCCGGATCGGCCGCCGCATGTTCCGCTCCACGTTCCTCGGCTGCCTGGCGGGCGCGCTGATGGCGGTGGACGGCCTGCACTTCGTGATGAGCCGGACCGCGCTGCTCGACGGCGTCCTGATGTTCTTCGTGGTGGCCGCGTTCGGCTGTCTGGTCGTCGACCGGGACCGCTCCCGGCGCAGACTGGCCGAGGCGCTGCCCGCCGGGCCGGACGGCGTGGTCCGCCCGGACGAGCGGGTGGCCGACACGTTCCGGTTCGGATGGCGGCCCTGGCGCTGGGGCGCCGGGCTGATGCTGGGCCTGGCCTTCGGCACCAAGTGGAACGGCCTGTACATCCTCGTCGCGTTCTGCGTGATGGCGGTGCTGTGGGACGTCGGCGCGCGCAAGGTGGCCGGCGCCCGGCACCCCTACGTCGCCGCGCTGAAGCACGACACGGGCATCACGTTCCTCGCGACGGTCCCGGTGACGATCGCGGTCTACCTCGCGTCCTGGACCGGCTGGATCCTCTCCCCGGCCGACGGCACCGGCGGCTACTTCCGCAACTGGGCGGCGACCGACGGCAAGGGCGGCCACTGGACCTTCCTGCCGGACTGGCTGCGCAGTCTGTGGCACTACGAGCACGAGGTGTACGACTTCCACGTGCACCTGTCGTCCCCGCACACCTACCAGTCCAACCCGTGGAGCTGGATCCTGCTGGGCCGCCCGGTGTCGTACTTCTACGAGTCCCCCTCGCCCGGCGCCGACGGCTGCCCGGCCGACGCCGGCCAGAAGTGCGCCCGCGAGGTGCTGGCCATCGGCACACCCCTGCTGTGGTGGGCGGCCTGCTTCGCGATCCTGTACGTCCTGTGGCGCTGGGCCTTCCGCCGCGACTGGCGGGCCGGCGCCATCGCCTGCGGCATCGCGGCCGGTTACCTCCCCTGGTTCCTGTACCAGGAGCGGACGATCTTCCTCTTCTACGCGGTGGTCTTCCTGCCCTTCCTGTGCCTGGCGGTGGCGATGATGATCGGCGCCATCGTCGGCCCACCGGGCTCCTCCGACACCCGCCGCGTCATCGGCGCCTCGGCGGCGGGCGTCCTGGTCCTGCTGATCGCCTGGAACTTCATCTACTTCTGGCCCCTGTACACGGGGCAGGCGATCCCGATCGACAGCTGGCGGTCGCGGATGTGGCTGGACACCTGGGTGTAGCCGGGGACACGCCGGCGGCCCCGGCCCGGCCCGGCCCAATGTCGCAAGCCTGCTACGGAGTGCCGGCCGGGGTTTCCCGCTGGGCGGGGGACCTTAGTGTGGGGGAATCGTTGGGGAGTGTGAGGGCTGCGGGGACCCTGGGGAAGGCGCGGAGGAACTGAGGCTGTGGGCAAGAGAAGGCGCGTCGCCGAGCGACGGAAGACCGGACCCGCCGTGCTCGGCGGGATGATCGCCGTGGTCGTCGGCGGCGCCGGCCTCGGTGCCTACGCGCTCTACGGCGGCGGTGCCGCGGCCGACGACCGTGCCTCCGGCCACAAGACCGTGAAGACCGGTCCGCCGACCGCGGCCGAGGTCCACACGGTGACCACGCGCTTCCTCACCGCCTGGCAGAAGGGCAGGGTGTCCGAGGCCGCGGCCGCCACCGACGACCCGTCCGCCGCCACCTCCCTGCTCACCGGCTACACCAAGGACGCCCACCTGAAGGACGTCACGCTCACCGCCGGCACCGCGACCGGCGCCAAGGTGCCGTTCTCCGTCAAGGCGACGGTGTCGTACCGGGACCTGAGCAAGCCGCTCGCCTACGGCAGCGCGCTGACCGTGGTCCGGCGGGCGAGCGACGGCAAGCCGCTGGTCGACTGGCACGCCTCCGTGGTCCACCCGGACCTCAAGGACGGCGACACGCTCGTCACCGGTGCGTCCGGCACCCCGCCGATCAAGGCGCTGGACCGCGAGGGCGCCGAGCTGACCACGGCCGCCTATCCGTCGCTGGGCACCGTGCTGGACGGTCTGCGCGAGAAGTTCGGCAAGACGGCGGGCGGCAAGGCGGGCGTCGAGCTGCGCGTGGTGCGCGGCAAGGCGTCGCAGACGGCCAAGCTGTCCGACAAGACGCTCGTGGAGCTGAGCCAGGGCACGCCGGGCACGGTGCGGACCACGCTGAGCCCGACCCTCCAGGCCGCCGCCGAGCGGCAGGTCGGCAAGCGGTCGCGGGCCTCGGTGGTCGTCATGCGGCCCTCGACGGGCGAGATCCTCGCGGTCGCCAACAGCGGGCACGGCTTCAACACGGCCTTCCAGGGCTCGCTGGCCCCCGGCTCCACCATGAAGATCATCACGTCGACGATGCTGTTCGAGAAGAAGCTCGTCACCCCCGGCGCCTCGCACCCCTGCCCCAAGACGTACAAGCTGGCGGGCTGGACGTTCCACAACGACGCCGACTCGGAGATCAAGAAGGGCTCGTTCAAGCTGAGTTTCGGGGCCTCCTGCAACAACGCCTTCATCAACTTCGCGCCGAAGCTGTCGGACAGCGACCTGACGAAGGAGGCCCAGCAGGTCTACGGCCTGGGGCTGGACAACTGGGCGATCGGCGTCCCCACGTTCGACGGCTCCGTGCCGGTGCAGAGCGGCGCGCAGATGGGCGCCTCGCTGATCGGGCAGGGCGGGGTCCGGATGAACCCGCTGAACATGGCCTCGGTGTCGGCGACGGTGGAGTCCGGCGTCTTCCGCCAGCCGTACCTGGTGGCGCCCTCGGTGGACCACCGCTCGGTGGCGAAGGCCGCGCGCAGGATGTCGTCGAAGACGCAGTCCCAGGTGAAGGAGGTCATGCAGTACACGGCGGCGTACGGCACGGCGGCCAAGGCGATGGCGGGACTGGGCCCGGACTACGGCGCCAAGACGGGCTCCGCCGAGGTCGACAGCCAGAAGAAGCCGAACGGCTGGCTCACCGCGTACCGGGGCGATCTCGCCGCGGCCGGCGTGGTCGAGGCGGGCGGCCACGGCGGCGACACGGCCGGTCCGATCGTGGCGGCCCTGCTGAAGCTCGGCGGCTGACCGGACGCGTCAGCCTCGTACGGGCTCTGCCGTGTAGGTCCGGCGCAGGAATCTGACCAGCGTCTTCGACTCGAACTGCACCACTTCCACCCCGTGCGAGGAGTGGAACTCGACCACGGCCTGGACGCGTCCGCAGGGCCAGACCCGGACGTCGCCGCTGGCGGCGGGCGCCCTCAGGCCCTTTTCGAGCAGTGCGCGGGAGAACGCCCACTCGTGCGGCCCGGGAAGGCCGACCCGGACGAGCCGGGGGTCCGTGTCGGGGTCCCAGCGCAGCACGACGGGCACCGCTCCGGGATCCTCTTCGTCCGTGACGATATGGGCGCGCGCGTACTGTTCGACCACAGACATCGGACCGCCCTCTCACACTCAGTGACAGAAGTGAAAGCTATGCATCCGCTTCCCCTCCAATGTCGCACATATTCCCGTGTGTGCCCTGGCGAGCGCGGGGTCACGGACCGCGACCGGCACCGAGACCGACTCTCTCTTGCAATTCGTTCGCAACAAGCCCCTAAAATCGTACGGTGCACGTACCCGACGGATTCATCGACGCCCCCACCTCCGCCGTCACCGGAGTGGTCGCCGCAGGCGCCCTCGCGGTGAGCCTGCGCGGCGCCCGCCGCGAACTCGACGAGCGGACCGCCCCGCTGGCCGGTCTCGTCGCGGCGTTCATCTTCGCCGTGCAGATGCTGAACTTCCCCGTGGCCGCCGGGACCAGCGGCCATCTGCTGGGCGGCGCGCTCGCCGCCATCCTGGTCGGCCCCTGCACCGGCGTGCTCTGCGTGTCGGTCGTGCTGCTCATGCAGGGCGTGCTGTTCGCCGACGGCGGGCTGACCGCGCTCGGCGTGAACATCACCGACATGGCGCTGGTCACGACCGTGGTGTCGTACGCCGTCTTCCGCGCGCTGCTCGCGGTGCTGCCCCGCAGACGGCGCTCGGTCACCGTCGCCTCCTTCGTCGCCGCGCTGGTCTCCGTGCCGGCCGCGGCCGTCGCCTTCACGCTCATGTACGCGGTCGGCGGCACCACCGACGTCGCCATCGGCAAGGTCGCGACCGCCATGATCGGCGTCCATGTGCTGATCGGTGTCGGCGAGGCCGTGATCACCGCCCTGACGGTGAGCGCCGTCGTCGCCGTCCGCCCCGACCTGGTGCACGGCGCGCGCGGGCTGCGGCAGCGCCTCAGGCTGCGGGTGAACGGCGAGCTGGTGGACGCGCCCGCGGCGGCCCCCGTCGCGGCCCGCACCTCCCGGCGCGGGCTGTGGCTCACCGGTCTGGCCGCCTCGCTGGTGCTCGCCGGGTTCGTCAGCTTCTACGCCTCGGCCAGCCCCGACGGCCTGGAGAAGGTCGCGCACGACCAGGGCATCGACAAGAAGGCCGGGAAGCACGCGTCGGACGGCTCCCCGCTGGCCGGCTACGGCGTCAAGGACGTCGCCGACGCGCGCCTGTCCGGGGGCCTCGCGGGTGTGATCGGCGTCGGCGTGACGGTCGTCGCGGGCAGCGCGGTGTTCTGGACGGTGCGCAGGCGGCGCACCGAGGACGTCCGGGACGTCTCGCCCGTGAACTCGGGCGTCTGACATGGGCGCAGGACACGCGCACCGGCTCTACCGGCACGGGCACTCGCCCGTGCACGCCCTGCCGCCGCACACCAAACTGGCCGCCGCCTTCGCCTTCGTGGTGGTCGTCGTGTCGACCCCGCGCGAGGCCATGTGGGCGTTCGCGCTGTACGCGGGCCTGCTCGGGTACGTCGCCCACCGGGCCCGCGTGCCCGCCGCCTTCCTGCTCAAGCGGCTGCTGATCGAGGTGCCGTTCGTCGCGTTCGCGGTGCTCATGCCGTTCGTGGCGGAGGGCGAGCGGGTGCACGTGCTGGGCCTGTCGCTGAGTGTCAACGGGCTGTGGGGTGCCTGGAACGTGCTCGCCAAGGGCACCCTCGGCGTCGCCGCCTCCGTGCTCCTGGCCGCCACCACCGAGCTGCGCGAACTGCTGCTCGGGCTCCAGCGGCTGAGGCTGCCGTCGCTGCTCGTGCAGATCGCCTCGTTCATGATCCGCTACGGGGACGTCATCACCGACGAGATGCGCCGGATGCGGATCGCCCGTGAGTCACGCGGCTTCGAGGCGCGGGGGGTGCGGCACTGGGGGGTGCTCGCCAAGTCCGCCGGCGCCCTGTTCATCCGGTCCTACGAGCGCGGCGAGCGGGTGCACCTGGCCATGGTGAGCCGCGGGTACGCCGGTTCGATGCCGGTCATCGACGAGGTGACCGCGTCCCGGGCCCAGTGGCGCCACGCCCTCGCCCTCCCCTGTGCCGCCCTTGTCGTCTGTCTGCTGGGATGGGTCCTGTGAGTACTGCTTCCCTGGAGGTCTCCGGCCTCGCGTTCGCCTACCCCGACGGCCACCAGGCCCTGTTCGGCGTGGACTTCTCCATCGCGCGCGGCGAACGGGTCGCCCTCCTCGGCCCGAACGGCGCGGGCAAGACCACCCTCGTGCTGCACCTGAACGGCATCCTGGGCGGCGGCACCGGCACGGTCACCGTGGCCGGACTGCCGGTCGGCCGGCGGCACATGGCCGAGATCCGGCAGAAGGTCGGCATCGTCTTCCAGGATCCCGACGACCAGTTGTTCATGCCGACCGTGCGCGAGGACGTCGCGTTCGGGCCCGCGGCGGCCGGGATCAGGGGCGCGGCGCTGGAGGAGCGGGTGAGCACGGCCCTGGAGCGGGTCGGGATGCGGGAGTTCGCCGACCGGCCGCCGCACCACCTCTCGTTCGGCCAGCGGCGCCGGGTCGCGGTGGCGACCGTGCTCGCCATGGAACCGGAGATCCTGGTCCTGGACGAGCCCTCCTCCAACCTGGACCCGGCCTCCCGGCGCGAACTCGCCGACATCCTGCGCTCGCTGGACGTGACGGTCCTCATGGTCACGCACGACCTGCCGTACGCCCTGGAGCTGTGCCCGCGCTCGCTCGTCCTCAGCGACGGCGTGATCGCGGCGGACGGCCCGACCGGCACGCTGCTCGGCGACGACACCCTGATGCGGGCCCACCGCCTGGAGCTGCCGTTCGGCTTCGACCCGAAGTCCGTGACAATGGGCGCGTGACGCGTCAAGACCACCGAGACGACGACGGCGCCGCCGGGTCGCTGCTGCTCGACGACCAGCTCTGCTTCGCGCTGTACGCGGCCCAGCGCGCCGTGACCGCCGCGTACCGCCCGCTCCTGGACGACCTGGGGCTCACCTATCCGCAGTACCTCGTGCTGCTGGTGCTGTGGGAGCACGGGGAGACCAGCGTGAAGGAACTGGCGGGCGCCCTGCGGCTGGACTACGGCACCGTCTCACCGCTGCTGAAGCGGCTGGAGGGGGCGGGCCTGGTGCGCCGGGAGCGGGCGGCGGACGACGAGCGCTCGGTCCTGGTCGCGTGCACCGGGCGCGGGGAGCAGCTCAGGGAGCGCGCGGCGCGCGTACCCGGCGCGCTGCTCGCGGCGACGGGGCTCGGCGGCCGGGAGGTGGAGCTGCTGCGCGCGGAGCTGTGGAAGCTCACCGAGCGCGCCGACGCGGCGGCCGACCGGCGCTAGCACCGGGCCACCCGCGGCCGGCCGGCGCTGATCCCGGGTTTTCCGTCGCCGGCCCGGTGTGCCGGGGTTACCGGCGGTTGCCACCCCCCGCCCGCACCTACCGACATACCGGCCGGTACCTTGTGCGCGATGTACTTGCGCGCCACTTTTCCTGGGGGAGGCCGACCATGACCGACGCCACCGCGGACACCGCCGTCGACACCCGTCCGACCAAGATCATGTACGTCGCCGAGGCCACCGCCCACGGGGGCCGGAACGGCTACGTCACCAGCCAGGACGGCGAGATCCAGCTGAAGGTCGCGATGCCGCCGGAGCTGGGCGGCGACGGCAGCGGCACCAACCCCGAGCAGCTGTTCGCGGCCGGCTACAGCTCCTGCTTCCACAACGCGCTGATCCTCGTCGGCAACCGCGCGGGCTTCGACCTGACCGGCTCCACGGTGGCCGCGAAGGTGGGCATCGGCCCCAACCGGCACCGCGGCTACGGCCTCGCCGTCGCCCTCAGCGTCTCGCTGCCGGTCCTGGACCGGGAGATCGCGGAGAGGCTGGTGGACGCGGCGCACGAGGTGTGCCCGTACTCCAACGCCACCCGCGGCAATATCGACGTGACGATCCTGCTGGGCTGAGCCACATCTCACCACCCGCCGAGGAATCCAAGGCCGCGCACCCGTGTTTCACTCATGGTCCGGGGTCACTGGAGGGATCAGGCGTGGATGTGGATGTGAACGGCACGGTGGCCGAGGGCTTCGAGCCGGTCGGGGAGGCGTTCGCGGCCAACTTCGAACTGCTCGGTGAGCGCGGCGCGGCCGTCACCGTGTACCGGGACGGGCACCGGGTCGTCGACCTGTGGGCCGGCGCCCGGGACGTGGACGGCACCGAGCCCTGGGAGCGGGGCACCGCGCAGGTGGTGCGCTCGGCGACCAAGGGGGTCGCCGCCGCCGCGCTCCTGCTGCTGCACCAGCGCGGCGAGCTGGACCTCGACGCCCCCGTCGGCACGTACTGGCCCGAGTACAAGACGGCCGGCAAGGAGCGCACGCTCGTCCGGGACCTGCTCGCGCACCGCGCCGGCGTGCCCGTGCTGGACCGGCCGCTGACCCCCGCCGAGGCGGCCGACCCGGACCTCGGCGCGGCCGCCGTCGCCGCCCAGGCGCCGGTGTGGCAGCCGGGGGCGGACCACGGCTACCACGCGCAGACCTACAGCTGGCTCACCGGCGAGCTGGTCCGCCGGGTCACCGGGCGTCCGGTCGGCGAATGGATCGCCCGCGAGATCGCCGCTCCCGTCGGCGCCGGCCTGTGGCTGGGGCTGCCGGAGTCCGAGCGGGCCCGCGTGGGCCGCGTCGGCCCGCTGGCGGCACCCGAGACGGCCGGGGTGCTGAAGACCCGCCCCAAGCGCGCGGTCGCCGAGGCGTACGCCGACCCCGGCTCGCTCACCCGGCGCGCGTTCGCCGCGATCACCCCACTGCCGGACGAGAACGACCCCGCCTACCGCGCGGCCGCCCTGCCCGCCTCCAACGGCATCGCGACCGCCGACGGGCTCGCCCGCTTCTACGCCTCGCTGATCGGCGAGGTGGACGGCGGCACCCGCCTGTTCACGCCGCGGACCGCCGAACTGGCCCGCGCGGAGAGGTCCGCCGGGCCGGACCGGGTCCTCGTCGTGGGCACCCGGTTCGGCCTCGGCTACATGCTGCACGGCAGCGCGTCGCCGCTGCTCTCCCCCGGCTCCTTCGGCCACCCGGGCCGGGGCGGCGCCCTCGCGTTCGCCGATCCCGAGTCCGGGATCGCCTTCGGCTACGTCACCAACGGCTTCCGCGCGAGCGTGACGGCGGACCCGAGGGCGCAGGCCCTGGTGCGGGCCGTGCGCACGGCGCTCGGCCGCGAGGCCGGCTGACCGGACGGCCGGACGCCCGGGCCGGCCGGGCCGGCCGGGTGCCGGGTTCTCACACGTTGATCGGGTGCGAGGTCCGTCCGGACACCGAGTCGATCTCCCCGTGCGCCTTGGTCAGCAACTGCATGGCGATCTCGTTGAGGGCGCGGGCACCCGCGATCTCCTCGCCGACCCGCGGCTGGTTGGAGTCGATGCGGTGACGGCTGGCGGCGCCGTGGGCGCGCACCTCGGTGCCGTCGGGCAAGCGCACCAGGGCGACCGCGCGCGTGTGCTGGTCGTCCTCGTGGAACTCCAGCTCGACGTGCCATCCCACCACGGTGTTCATCATGTCGACCACCTCCACGAAGTCCGTGGTTCCAGGGTGCTCCCGCGCGCCCGGAACGTCACGTGGAGGCCGGGCCGCCGCCCGGCGGCTCCTCGAAGCTGGCGAAGTAGGCGGCGACCATGTCCTCGTCGGCGTGCCCCTGCGCGGCGGCCCGGGCCAGCCGCTCCGCGGTCGCGGCGGCCACGTCGAGCCGTACGCCGCCCCGCTCACCGGCCTGGACGATGAGCCGGGCGTCCTTCTCGGCGGTGGACACGGCGAACGACGCCGGGGTCAGCTTCCCGTCGAGGACCAGGGCGGACTTGGCGCGCAGGTAACCCATGTCGAGCGGGCCGCCCTCGATGAGGTCGAAGAAGTCGTGCGGGTCGACGCCGAGGGCCCGGGCCAGGGCCAGCACCTCGCCGGTCGCCGCGGTGGCCGCGAGGACCCAGCTGTTGGCGACCAGCTTCAGCCGGCTGGCGCTGCCCGCGGCCCCGTCGTCGCCGGTCCACACGGTCCGGGTGCCGACCGCGTCGAAGACGGGCGCGAGCGTCTCCCGGCCCTCCTCGGGCCCGGCGGCCAGCACCACGAGTTCACCGGCCTCGGCGGGCTGACGGGTGCCCAGGACCGGCGCGTCGTAGAACACCAGGCCGTGCTCGCGGGCGAATCCGGCGAGGTCGGCGACGAGTTCGACGCCGGCGGTGGTGGACTGCGCCCACACGGTGCCCGGCCGCAGCGCCGGGGCGGCCTCGCGCATGACGTCCAGGGCGGCGCCGCCGTCGTACAGCATGGTCAGCACGACGTCGGCGCCCTCGACGGCCTCGGCGGGCGTGCCGGTGACCCGGATCCCGTCGGCGGCCAGCGGCTCGGCCTTCTCCCGGGTGCGGTTCCAGGCCCGTACCTCGAGTCCGGCGCGGGCGAGGTTGCGGGCCATGGCGGCACCCATGATGCCCGTACCCAGGACACTGACGGTCGGCTTGTCGGTCATGACGGCTCCTGTCCCTGAGGTTCCTGTCCTCCGAGTCCCCCGGGTGCCCCCGAAGTCCCCTCGGGACCCCCGCCGCCCGGGGTCGCGCGCGGCGCCTACCCAGCGTGCAGCATCAGCCCGATGCCCACGACCAGCAGGCCCGCCGCCGCGATCCGGGGAGCGCCGAAGGGCTCCTTGACCAGGGGTGTCACGCGGTCCGCTCGCGCACGTCCACGAGTGCGGCACCGGCGTGGGCCACCAGCGCCTCCGGTTCGATGGGGAACACCGCGTGCGGTGTCCCGGCGGCCGCCCACACCACGTCGTGCGCGAGCAGCGAGCGGTCGGCGAGGACGCGGGTGCGGGTGCGGTGCCCGAAGGGCGGTACCCCGCCGATGGCGTACCCGGTGGTCTCGCGCACGAGCCCGGCGTCGGCGCGGGTGACCTCCCCGGCGGCCAGTTCCTCGCGGACCCGCTCCACGTCGACGCGGGAGGCGCCGTCCATCAGCACGAGCACCGGCACACCGTCCGCCGCGAAGATCAGCGACTTGCAGATCTGGCTCAGTTCGCAGCCGACGGCGGCCGCCGCTTCGGCGGCGGTGCGGGTGCCCTCGGGGAAGCGCCGGGTCCGGGCGAGCACGTCCTGCAGACCGAGCCCGCGCAGGGCCTCGGCGAAGCGGGGGTGGGCTCCGGGTTCTTCGTCAGTGGCGGCTGTCGTCATGCGGGGCACGCTAGCGGTGGCCCCGCCGTGCGGGCGAACGGATTCACCGGCGACGAGGGCATGAAGCAGCCGGTGAGGGCAGCCCCGTCCCCACGGAATCCCTCACCGGCTGGTCCTCGTCGCGCGCGCCGTCCCGGGCGCCCTCGTGGCGCCGGTCGCGCGCGCCGGGTCAGGCGCGCACCAGCTCACGCTCCCCGTCGGGGTCGGTGCGCCGGTCCTCGGCGGTGCGCAGGCCCTCGCCCTCGACGTCGACGTTGGGCAGCGCCCGGTCCAGCCACCTGGGCAGCCACCAGGCCCGCCTGCCGAGCAGGGCGAGCACCGCCGGGACGATGGCCATGCGGACGACGAACGCGTCGAAGAAGACGGCGACGGCCAGGCCGAAGCCGATCATCTTGATCATCGACTCGCTGGAGCCGATGAAGCCGGAGAAGACGGCGATCATGATGACGGCGGCGGCCGTGACCACCCGTGCGCCGTGCCTGAAGCCGGTCACCACCGCCTGGCTGGGCTTCTCCCCGTGGACGTACGCCTCCCGCATCCGGGTCACGAGGAACACCTCGTAGTCCATGGCGAGACCGAAGACCACGCCGACCATGAAGATCGGCATCATCGACATGACCGGGCCGGTCTGCTCGACGTTCATCAGGCCGGACAGCCAGCCCCACTGGAAGACGGCGACCACGGCGCCGAGGGCCGCCATCACGCTGAGCAGGAAGCCGAGGGCCGCCTTCAGCGGGACGAGGACCGAGCGGAAGACCACGATCAGCAGCAGGAAGGCGAGGCCGACCACGAGGGCGAGGTAGGGCAGCAGGGCGTCGTTCAGCCGCTGGGACACGTCGATGTTCATCGCCGTCGAGCCGGTGACCAGCACCTTGGCGTCGGTCGCCGAGGTGAGGTCCGCACCCTTGCCGCGGATGGCGTGAACCAGGTCCTCGGTGGTGGTCGAGGACGGCTTGGAGTTCGGGATGACGGTGATCGTCGCGGTGTCGCCCGCCTTGTTGGGCACGGCCGGGGTGACCGTGACGACGTCCTTGAGCCCCTTGATCTCGTCGCCGACCTCGGTGAAGGCCTTCTTGGGGTGGGCGCTGTCCTTGGCGTCGACCACGACCATCAGGGGGCCGTTGAAGCCCGGTCCGAAGCCCTCGGACAGCAGGTCGTAGGCGCGGCGCTGGGTGGTGGACGTGGGCTGCGCGCCGTCGTCGGGCAGGCCCAGTTCGAGGGAGGCGGCCGGGACGGCCGCGGCGCCGAGGCCGATCACACCGAGCAGCAGCACGGCGACCGGGCGCCGTACGACGAAGCTCGCCCAGCGGGTGCCCATGTTCGGGCGGGGCTGCTTGCCGTGGCCGCCGGGGTTGCCGGCCTTGGCCTTGCGGCCGCCGCCGAGGAGCCTGCTCTTCTCGCCGGTCGGCTTGATCCGGCGGCCCGCGTAGCCGAGCAGCGCCGGGATCAGGGTGAGGGCGATGAGGACGGCGATGGCCACCGTGCCCGCGGCCGCCACGCCCATCTTGGTCAGCATCGGGATGTTGACCACGGACAGGCCGACCAGGGCGATCAGGACGGTCAGGCCCGCGAAGACCACCGCCGAGCCCGCGGTGCCGACGGCCCGGCCGGCCGCCTCCTCGCGCTCGCGGCCCTCGGCCAGTTCGGAGCGGTAGCGGGAGACGATGAACAGGGCGTAGTCGATGCCGACGGCGAGGCCGATCATCGACGCCAGGGTGGAGGTGGTGGTGCCGAGGTCCAGGGCGCTGGCGAGCGCGGTGATCGTGGAGACCCCGATGCCGACCCCGATGAGCGCGGTGAGCAGCGGGAACCCGGCCGCGAGCAGCGAGCCGAAGGTGATGACGAGGACGACGGCGGCGACCGCGATGCCGATGATCTCGCTGGAGCCGGTCTCGGGGGCCGCGGTGAGCGCGTCACCGCCGACCTCGACCGTGAGCCCGGCGTCCCGCGCGTCCTTCGCGGCCGCCTTCAGGGCGTCCCGGGAGGCGTCCTGGAGCTCCATGCCGGAGACCTTGTACTTCACCGAAGCGTAGGCGACCGTGCCGTCCCTGCTGACGGCGTGCGCGGTGTACGGGTCGGCGACGGAGGTGACCTCGGAGCCGGAGCGCAGCTCCTTGACCGTCGCGCGGACGGTGGCCTTGTTGGCCTTGCCCGTCATCTTCTCGCCGCTCGGCGCCTTGAAGACGACGCGTGCGGTGGCGCCGTCGGCGCTCATGCCGGGGAAGCGCTGTTCCAGCAGGTCGAAGGCCTTCTGGGCCTCGGTGCCGGGGATGGAGAAGGACGAGTTGCCGGCGGCCGGCGCCGAGGCGGCGCCCACTCCGGCGAGGGTCAGCAGCGCCACCCATATGAGGGCGACGAAGTGCCGTCGCCGGAAGGCGAGACGGCCGATCTTGTAGAGGAACGTGGCCATGGAGGCGTACTCCCGGTCAGGTCGTGGGGTTCATCAGGGCAGGGGAGATCAGCCCGACGACGTGAGCGGGTGACGTCAGGTGGTGGGCTTGCTGGGGATCGGTTCCGGCTGGGCTCGGCTGTGCTTCAGCTGGGTTTCAGCTGAGCTCGACCGGGCTTCAGCCGGTGGGCGCGCCGAGGGCGGGGAGGACCACGGCGTCGATGTACGACAGGAGGAAATCCTGGGTGGGGGGCTGCTCGTCGATCAGCGTGCGGGCGGCGAAGCCACCGATCATCATGTGCATCACGTACTGGATGGCGGGATTGTCCGCGCGGACCTCACCCCGGTCGATCGCCCGCTGCAGGACCCGGCGGAACTCCGCCAGCTCCGGCTCGATCAGGTGGTCCCGGAACGCCCGCAGGAGGTCCGGGTTGGAGTGGGTCGCCATGGCCAGGCCCCGCATCAGCGCGGAGTTCTGCTCCATCTCGCAGTCGTCCGCGCGCAGTGTGAGCGCGTGCAGGTCGCCCTTGAGCGACCCGGTGTCGATGTCGTCGGCGAACGCGCCCGGCTTGCCGTGCCGCACCGCCTTGGCGACCAGCTCGGCCTTCCCGCCCCACTGGCGGTAGAGGGTGGCCTTGCTGGACCGGGTGCGGGCCGCCACGGCGTCCATGGTGAGGGCGTCGTAGCCGACTTCCCGGAGCAGGTCGAGCACGGCCTCGTACAGCTCGGCCTCGCGCTCGGGCGTGATCCGACTGCGTCGCGTCGTCGCGGCAGCCTCGGTCATGCCAGTCACCTTCCCGCTCCGGAGCCTTCCTTCGTCGTACATCCATGAAGATACCCTGAGAGCAAGCGAAACGAAACCGTTTCGTACGTGTCCTGGCTCACGGCTGTCGGTTCCGCATAAGTTGCTGGCCCCTCTCCCCCGGAAAAGCATGGGGAGGGTGAGCTATCTGCGCCTGCCCCACCTCAGCGGCGACCTGCTGTGCTTCGTGGCCGAGGACGACCTCTGGCTGGCCCCCCTCGACGCGCCCGGCCGCGCCTGGCGGCTCACCGTCGACCGCACCAAGACCGGTCACCCCCGTTTCTCGCCCGACGGCCGCCGGATCGCGTACACGACCTGGCGCAGCCTGGTGCCCGAGATCCACGTCGTCGGCGTCGACGGCGGGCCCACGCGGCAGCTGACCTACTGGGGCAGCACCGACACCCAGGTGCGCGGCTGGACACCCCCGGACGAGGACGGCCGCAGCGACATCCTCGCCGTCGCCTCGCACGGCGAGCCCTTCTCCTACTTCACCTGGGCCTACAAGGTGACCACCGACGGCGACCCCGGCCGCAAACTGCCCTGGGGCCCGGTCTCCGACCTCCAGGTCGCCGACCTCGACGGCGTGCACAAGACCCTGCTGCTCACCGGCACCCCACCGCACGAACCGGCCTCCTGGAAGCGGTACCGGGGCGGCGCCATGGGCCGGCTGTGGCTGCACGGCGAGCGGCTCCTCGAGGACATCGGCGGCCATCTGGAGGCGCCCATGTTCGTCGCCGGGCGCATCGCCTTCCTCTCCGACCACGAGGGCGTCGGCAACCTCTACTCCTGCGCCTACGACGGCTCCGACCTGCGCCGGCACACCGACCACGACGCCTTCTACGCCCGCGCCGCCGCCAGTGACGGCACCCGCGTCGTCTACCAGTGCGCCGGCGACCTGTGGCTGGTGGAGGACTTCGCCCCGGGCGCGCGGCCGCGCCGGCTCGACGTCCGGCTGAGCGGCCCGTGCCCGGGGCGCCGCAGGTACCAGGTGCCGGCCGCCCAGCACGTGGACGGCATCTCCGTGGACGAGACCGGACGCGCCAGCGCCGTCGTCGTGCGCGGCAGCCTGCACTGGCTCACCCACCGGGACGGACCGGCCCGCACCATCACGGACACGCCCGGGGTACGGACCCGGCTGCCGGAGATGCTCGGCTCCACCGGCCAGGTCGCCTACGTGACGGACGCCGACGGCGCGGACGCCGTCGAGATCGCCCAGCTGCCCCGCGCCAGCGGCGACCGCCCACCGCACCGGCTGGCCTCCGGCGAACTGGGCCGGGTCCTGGAGATGGTGTCCGACCCGCTCGGCGAACGGATGGCGATCGCCTCCCACGACGGACGGCTCCTGCTGCTCGACCTGACCGGGGAGAAGGAGGCGGCGGAGGCGGCGGAGGCCGCGGCGGTGGAAGGCGGGGAGGAGACATCGGCCGACGGGGAAGCGGGCCCGGAGGCGGCGGAAGCCGCCGATGAGACGGGGACGGGCCCCGCGGACGGAGATGCCGGGGAGGCGGAGACGGGCTCCGCGGGCGGTGGTACCGGGGAGGCGGAGACGGGCTCCGCGCGGGAAGCCGCCGGGGAGACGGGCTCCGCCACGGAAGCAGCCGGGGAGACGGGGACGAGCGCCCCGGAAGCCGCCGAGGGCACGGGTGCCAGCGGGGTCACCGGGGTCACCGGGGTCACCGGGGCCAGGGGGGTCACCGAGCTGATCCGGTCCGTGAACGGCCCCGTCCGGGACCTGGCGTTCTCCCCGGACGGGGCCTGGCTCACCTGGTCCCACCCGGGCATCGGGCGCTCGCTGCGCCAGATCAAGCTGGCCCGCATCAAGGACCGGTTCGTCGTGGACGTCACCAACGGCCGCTTCGAGGACGAGAATCCCGTCTTCACCCGCGACGGCCGCTACCTCGCCTTCCTGTCCTGGCGCGGCTTCGACCCGGTGTACGACGTGCACACCGGCGACCTGTCCTTTCCGCTGGGCTGCCGCCCCTACCTGGTCCCGCTGTCCTCCGCGACGCCCTCCCCGTTCGCCCTGAACCCCGAGGGACGGCCGGCCGCGGGTGGGCTCGACCCCGTCGAGGACGAGGAGACCGGCGACGGCACGGTGACGGTGGAGGCGGAGGGCCTGGAGAGCCGGGTGACCCCGTTCCCGGTGGTCGCCTCCAAGTACTCGGCGCTCCACCCGGTGGCCGGCGGCGGCCTGGTCTGGCTGCGCTGGCCCATCTCCGGCGCGCTCGGCGAGACCTTCGCCAACCCGGCCGACATCAGCGGACGGCCGACGCTGGAGTACTTCAACATCGCCAAGGCGAAGAAGGCCGAACTCGTCGACCACCTCGACTGGTTCGCGGTGAGCGGGGACGGCACCCGCCTGGTGGTGGTCGACGAGGGCGACCTGCGGGCCGTGCCGTCGACCGAGTCCGGCGACTCCGACACCACCGTGTGGATCGACCTGCGCCGCATCCTGCACGAGGTCGACCCGCCCGCCGAGTGGCGCCAGGCGTACGAAGAGGCCGGCCGGATCATCCGTGCCTACTTCTGGGACCCCGGCATGTGCGGCATCGACTGGGACGCCGTGCTCGACCAGTACCGGCCACTGGTCGAACGGGTCGCCTCCCCCGACGAGTTCGCCGACCTGCTGCGCGAGGTCCTGGGCGAGCTGGGCACCTCGCACGCCTACGTCACCGCCGCCCGCCGCAACGAGGGCCCGCCCCACTACCAGCGCTGGCAGGGCCTGCTCGGCGCCAACCTCGTGCGCCGGGACGGCGGCTGGGCGGTCAAGCGCATCCTGCCCGGCGACTCGTCCGACTCCAAGGCGCGCTCACCGCTGGCCGGCACGGGCATCCGCGAGGGCGCCGTGCTCACCCACGTGGACGGCCGCCCCGTCGACCCGGTGACGGGACCGTACCCGCTGCTCGCGGGCTCCGGCGGGACGACGGTGGAACTGACCTTCACCCCGGCCGGGAGCCCCGGCGGCGGGACAGGACGACCCCGGCGGGTCGCGGTCGTCCCGCTCGTCGACGAACGGCCCCTGCGCTACCAGGACTGGGTCGCCAAACGCCGGGCGGTCGTCCGGGAGCTGAGCGGCGGCAGGTGCGGCTACCTGCACATCCCCGACATGGGCGGCTCCGGCTGGGCCCAGTTCAACCGGGACCTGCGCCTGGAGGTGTCCCGGCCCGCGCTGATCGTCGACGTGCGCGGGAACGCGGGCGGCCACATCAGCGAACTCGTCATCGAGAAGCTCTCCCGGAAGATCCTGGGCTGGGACCTGACCCGGGACGCGCAACCGGTGTCGTACACCTCCAACGCGCCCCGGGGCCCGGTGGTGGCCCTCGCGGACGAGGCGACCTCCTCCGACGGCGACATGATCACCGCGGCCTTCAAGCTCATGCGGCTCGGCCCGGTCGTCGGCCAGCGCACCTGGGGCGGGGTCGTCGGCATGACCGGCCGGCACCGGCTCGGCGACGGCACCGTGATCACCGTCCCGATGAACGCGGCCTGGTTCGACGCCTACGGCTGGTCCGTGGAGAACCACGGCGTCGCCCCCGACCTGGAGGTCGAGCGCACCCCCCTCGACTGGGCGGAGGGCCGCCACGCGCAGCTCGACGACGCGGTCCGACTCGCCCTGGACCTGCTCAAGGACAACCCACCGGCAACTCCCCCGACCCTGGCAGACGTACCGAACAGATCCCGCCCAAAGCTCCCCCCGAGGTAGGCGCCCCGTGAGGGGCGCGGGGAACTGCGCGACAAGCCCCCACGACGGGTCACCCGACAACGCACCGAGCCCGAACAAAAGGAGCGGGGTGCCCCCCAGGAAGGAAGGGCACCCCGCACAGACCGGCCGAAGCCGAGCGCAGCGACTAGGCGTCGTAGTCGTGGTCGAAGCGGTCGTCCATCTCCCGCTCCGGGTCCTTGATGTCGCGGGGGCTCTGCTGCCCGCGCTGCGGCTGCTGGCCACGCTGAGGCTGCTGGCCGCGCTGCTGACCCGACTGCGGGCCGCGGTGGCCGGCCTTCTCACGGGCCTCGCCGATCTTCTGCTTGGCCTGGTCCTGCATCTCGTTCGCCTTGTCCTTCATACCCATGTGGGTTCACTCCCGTAATGAGTGAGGTGGGGGATTCGGCCCCTCGGTGGGGCCTCGACCAGATTCACACGGGCGAACACGCTGCGCATGTCGATCAGTTACGGTGCGTAGCGCGCGCTGCCTCGTCGGCCTCCCCACCTGCGCCGACGAGCCCGGAACGCATCCCCTGCAACCTCGGCGCGAACCTGCGCATCTCGCGCTGGCCGACCGTGCCGATGAGGGCCGGCAGGTAGCCGCGCACCCCCTGCATGCCGCGCAGCCACCACTGCCCGTACACGTGCGCCGAGCGCCGCTCGATCCCGGCCACGATCCGCTCCACCGCGGGGCCCAGCGGGTACGTCTTGTTCGACGGCCACGGCAGCCGCTGCCGCAACTCGCGCATCACGTCGTCCTGGTCGGCGCCGCGCACCATGTCGGTGTCGGTCCAGGACAGGTAGCCGACGCCGACCCGGACGCCCTGGTAGCCGACCTCGGCCCGCAGACTGTGCGCGTACGCCTCCACCCCCGACTTGGAGGCGCAGTACGCCGACATCATCGGCGCCGGGGTGATCGCGGCGAGCGAGGCGATCTGCAGCAGGTAGCCCCGGCTCTCGACCAGCACCGGCAGGAACGCGCGGGCCGTCACCGCCGAGCCGATCAGGTTCACCTCGATCACCCGCCGCCAGGCCTCCGGGTCGGAGTCGATGAACGGCCCCCCGGTGGCCACACCGGCGTTGGCGACGACGATGTCCACCTTCCCGAAGTGGGCCTTCACCTCCCGCGCCACCCGGCTCATCGCCTCGTGGTCGGTGACGTCCGCGTACCAGTGCGCGCTGTCGCTGTGCAGCCGCTCGGAGACCTCCTTGAGCGCCTCCTCCTCCAGCCCGACCAGCGCCACCTTGGCGCCCCGTGCGGAGAGCTTGCGGGCGAGCAACTCGCCGACGCCGCGCGCCGCTCCGGTGACGACGGCGACCTGCCCTTCGAGACCGACCCTGCTCATGCGCCCTCCTTGATCTGCGGCACCGGGGTGCCGTGGGACTGCTGCGGTACGCCGGGGGTGCCCGACGTGAGGTCGTCCGGCGTGAGGTCGTCCGGCGTGACGTACGTGGTGACCAGTTCCCGGATCCTGCCGGTCACCTGGTCGGACGCCTCGACCGGGGTCATGTGGCCGACGCCGGGCAGTTCGGTCAGGCCGACGCAGTGCGGCAGCGCGGCCACCAGCGCGCGGGCGTGCACGGGCGGGGTGAGCCGGTCCCGGGCGCCGTGCACCACCGCGGTGGGCACCCGCAACTCCCGTACGCCGTGGTCGAGATCGAGCGCCGCGAGGACACCGGCCCAGGCGTGGCGCACGGCCCGGGGGCAGGCGTGCACGATGTGCGCGCACGCCTCCACCATGTGCGGGGCCGAACCGGCGCCCATGGTGCCGTACTTGAGGACGCGCTTCGCCAGCGGCGTGACCGGGCCCAGCGGCGCGCGCGAACCGAGGATGCGGCCGGTGATCCAGGTGCGCGCCCGTCCGGCGCGCAGCGGCACCACACGCGACTCGGCGACCAGCCGGGAACTGCCCGTGCTGCACAGCAGGACGGCGGCGGTGTGCTCGCGGAAGCGGGCCCGGCCGGCTGCGGCCATGACCGTCATCCCGCCCATGGAGTGGCCGACCACCAGGGCCTTCTCCCCGCGCTCCAGCGCCTGCGCGAGCACCGCTTCGAGGTCGTCGGCCAGTGCGTCGGTGGTGCAGGCGGGGCTCGCCGGGCTGCGCCCGTGACCCCGCTGGTCGTAGGCGATCACCCGGTGGTCACGCGCCAGTTCGCGGATCTGGGCCGCCCAGAAGGCGGTCGAACAGGTCCAGCCGTGCGCGAGCACGACCGCGGGTGCCCCCGCGGGCCCGTGCACCTCGACGTGCAGCCGCGCGCCGTCGGCGGAGACGACGGTGAGGGTGCGGGCGGGAGCGGGCGGCGCGTAGGGCCCGGAGGCCACGGAGAGGGCGCGGCTCATGCGGCGGCCCCGCTCTTCGGCGCGCCACCGGTGGCGGCCGAGGGAGTGGCCTCGGGCGAGGGGGTGGCCTCGGGCGTGGAGGCGGACGCGGACGAGGCGGCGGACGCAGGCGTGGAGGCGGGCGCCGGTCCGCCGGTCCCCCGCGTGCCGGCCTTGCGGACGACCTGGTACTCCGCCAGATCCACCCGCCGGGTCGCGCGCCGGAACTCCGTCGTCGTACCGGGCCAGATGGTGGTGTTGCGGCCGCTCGGGTCGAGGTACCAGCTCGTGCAGCCGCCGGTGTTCCACACGGTCCGCCGCATGCGCTCCTGCACCCGCTGGTTCCAGGCGTCGACGGCGGCGGGGCGGGCGTCGAGCGCGGCCCGGCCGCCGAGGACGTCGAGCTGACGCAGGTAGTCCGCCATGTAGTTCAGCTGGGACTCGATCATCAGGATCATGGAGGAGTTCCCGAGGCCGGTGTTGGGCCCGATGATCGTCATCCAGTTGGGGAACCCGGCCGCCGCGGCTCCGCGCAGCGCCTGCATCCCGTTCTTCCAGGTCTCCGCGAGGGTGACGCCGTCCGCGCCGACCACCCGCTCGGCGATGGGCATGTCCGTGACGTGGAAGCCCGTGCCGAAGACGATCGCGTCGGCCTCGGCCTCGCTGCCGTCGGCGGCGACCAGGGTCGAGCCGCGGATCTCGGCGAGCCCGCTCGCCACGACGTCCACGTTCGGTTGGGCCAGCGCCGGGTAGTACGCGCTGGACAGCAGGATCCGCTTGCAGCCGATGCGGTAGTCCGGGGTGAGCTTGGCGCGCAGCGCCGGGTCCTTGATCGCCCGGGCCATGTTGCGCTTGGCGAGCTGCTCGACCAGACCGAGTTCGTCGGGGTGTTTGGTGAACGCCTGCACCTGGAGCTCCCGGATGCCCCACAGCAGGCCGCGCCGGAGCTGGGTGGTGAAGGGCAGCGCCCGGTGCAGCCGGCGCTCGGCGCCGCTGATCGCCCGGTCCACCCGGGGCATCACCCAGGCCGGGGTGCGCTGGAAGAGGGTGAGCCGGCCGACCTCGGGCTGGATGGCGGGCACGATCTGGATGGCGGAGGCGCCGGTGCCGACCACGGCCACGCGCTTGCCGGCCAGGTCGTAGTCGTGGTCCCAGCGGGCCGAGTGGAACACCTCGCCCGGGAAGGTCTCCAGACCGGGGATCTCCGGTGTCTTCGGGTCGGACAGCGGTCCGGTCGCGGAGACGACGACGTCGGCGGTCAGCGTCCCGGTCGCGGTCTCGATCTCCCAGCGCAGCTCCTCGCCGTCCCAGCGCATCATCTTCACCTCGGCGTCGAAGCGGAGGTGCGGGCGCAGTCCGAAGACGTCGGTGACGTGCTCCAGGTAGGCCCGGATGTGCTCCTGCCCGGAGAAGGTGCGCGGCCAGTCGGGGTTCGGCGCGAACGAGAAGGAGTAGAGGTGGGACGGGACGTCACAGGCGCACCCGGGATAGCTGTTGTCCCGCCAGGTGCCGCCGACGCTGCCGGCCCGCTCCAGGACGACGAAGTCGGTGATCCCCTCCCGGCGCAGCCGCACCGCGGCCCCCAGCCCGCCGAACCCGGACCCGATCACCGCCACTCGAACATGCTCGTGCTCGGCCATCCCGAAGCCTCCACGCATCGCCTTGGACTCTGCCAGTGAACACTGGCGCAATTGGACTGTAGAGCAGCTCCGTACCGAGCGGTAGGGGGCGCGGGAAGGAAAGTTACCGGCGGTACAACATAGGCTGCGGGCGTGGCAGACGACGGCGGACACAAGGTCGAGCAGAGCCCCGGGCACACCGGCGGACCGCGCGAGTACCGCATGGAGGAACTGGCCGGCCTGGCCGGCATCACCGTGCGCACCCTGCGCTTCTACCGCGAGCGCAAGCTGATCCCGCCGCCCCGCCGCGAGGGCCGCATCGCCTGGTACGACGACCGCCACCTGGCCCGCCTGCGCACCATCGCGGCGCTCCTGGAGCGCGGCCACACCCTCACCGGCATCGCGGAACTCGCCGAGGCCCTCGACCAGGGCCGCGACGTGGCCGACCTGCTGGGCGTCGGCACCCCGACCGAGGAGGAGCCGGTCCGCCTCACCCCCGAGGAGCTCGCCGCCCGCTTCGAGGGCGAGGTCACCCCGGAGAACCTGGCCGCCGCCCTGGACCTCGGCTACCTCGGCACCGACGGCGGCGAGATCGTCCACATCAGCCGCCGCCTGCTGGACGTCTCCTCCGCCCTGGTCCGCGAGGGCATCCCGCTCGCGGAGGTCCTGGCGGCGGGCGAACGCGTCCGCGCACACGCCGAGGCCCTGGCGGACCTCTTCACCGACCTGATCCTGCGCCACGCCACCGAACACGACCTCCACCGCCTGCGCCCCCTGGCCCGCAGCGTGGTGGAGGCGGAACTGTCCCTGGCCCTGGACCGGCGGATCAACAAACGGGCGTAAGCGCCGACCCAACGCCGAACGTTCACTCGATGGGGGAACTTTTCAGCGAAACGCGTCGCAGTAGGTGGGCGCTCTCCGAAAGTGAAGGCCGACGAAACCCCGGCGGCTGTCCTACCAGCCCCGGGGCATGGCCGACACTGCCTAGGAGCGCCGACGTGGCCGAGCATAGCCCGCAACCGTCCCTGCCCACCGCCGCCCAGCTCGGATCACCGCGCGCCCTTGGCGTCGTCCGGCTCAGCACTGTGACCGGAGTGACCACGTCACCGGACAGGCAGCGCGCCGCGATCCTTCTGTGCGCCGAGCGTCTGCGACTGACTTTGATCGCCGAAGCCGCCGATCTCGGCGTCTCGGCACGTCAGACGTCCCCGTTCGATAGGCCGTCGCTGTCGTCGTGGCTGCAGCGTCCGGACGCGTTCGACGCCGTGGTGTGGTCACACGTGGACCGCGCCGTACGATCCGTCCCCCACATGTCCCAACTGCTCGACTGGGGGAAGAAACACACGACGACCCTGATCTTCGCAATGCCCGAAGGGCTGGTGCCTCACCCCAGACCCTGAAACCACCGGCATCGTGCGCATGATTGTGGACGACGCGCGCTCGGGCCTGTCACTGGTCGCCATCGCCCTCAAGCTCGAGACGGCGGGCATCCCCGTGCCGCGCGATCGCCACGCCCAGCTACAGGGACGCCCCATGGGCGGCCGACGCCACGGGCGCGACTTCGAGCGCTTCCGGTGGACGGCCGGCAGCCTGTCCAAGATCCTCCGCACACCGGCACTGATGGGGCATCGGGTGCACAAGGGGAAGACCGTTCGCGACTCCGAAGGCGCACCGGTCCTTATCGGCCCCCCACTCCTCACCGAGGCCGAGTACCAGGCCCTCCAAAGCGTCCTCGACGCTCGCTCGCAGGTTCACCCCAGGCGCCGCGAGACATCCTTGCTGATCGGAGTGGCGCACTGCGCAGGGTGCGACGGCCGGATGTACTTCGCGACCCGGAAGCAATACACCTACGGCGACTACGTCTGCCGCGCCTCCGCCCGCGGCACCACCTGTCCGGCACCGGCCGCAATGCGCGCCAGTTGGCTGGACGATTACACCGTCAGCCGCTATCGGGAGGTGCGCGCCGTGGAGGGCGACGTGACCCGTAAGCAACTCCTGGCAGACGGGGTGCGCGTCACCGTCAGCAAGGGTCGTTGCGGCGGTGGTCCCGAGCGACTGGCCGGCCCGGACACCTCGCGACTGACGTTCACCGTCAATGGTCGGCAGCGCACGGGCCAACCGTGACCAGGAGGGGCGCACAGCGCCGGTGCGCCCCTTCCGTTCCGCTCAGTGATCGAAGACGACTGTCACAGGAGCATGATCGGACCAGCGCTCTTCATGGCTGGCGGCTCGTTCCACGTACGCCTTGACGGCTCGCTCGGCGATCCCGGGGGTCGCGACGGCGAGGTCGATCCGCCACCCCGCATTGTTCTCGAAGGCCCGCCCTCGGTACGACCACCACGTGTACGGCCCCTCGGTGTCCGGGTGCAGGGCGCGTACGACGTCGACGTAGCCGCCGTCGGCCGGGGCGAGGACGCGGTCGAGCCAGGCCCGCTCCTCGGGGAGGAAGCCCGAGTTCTTGGTGTTGCCGCGCCAGTTCTTGAGGTCGGCCTGCTGGTGGGCGATGTTCCAGTCGCCGCAGACCACCACGTGACGGCCGTCGGCGGCGGCCTTCTCGCGCAGCACCTTGAGGTGGGCCAGGAACTCGGCCATGAAGCGGGTCTTCTCGTCCTGGCGCTCCGTGCCGACCTCGCCGGAGGGCAGGTAGAGCGAGGCGACCGTGACGCCCGGCAGGTCGGCCTCGACGTAGCGGCCGCTGCCGTCGAACTCGGCCGAGCCGAAGCCGATCCGGACGCGGTCGGGCTCGCGTCGGGTGTAGAGGGAGACGCCGGCGCGGCCCTTGGCGGCGGCCGGGGCGTGCACCACGTGCCAGCCCCCGGGCTGCCTGACCTCCTCGGGAAGCTGGTGCGGTTCGGCGCGCACCTCCTGGAGGCAGACGACGTCCGCCGGGGTCTGGGCCAGCCACTCCACGAAGCCCTTCTTGGCGGCGGCCCGCAGCCCGTTCACGTTCACCGAGGTCACAGTCAGCACCAGGGCACGATACCGGCACACTGGTGCAGGTCCGTCTTTCCCGCTGCCTGCATAGAAGTACGATACCCAGAATGATTATACGTCGCGTTCGTTTCGATCACCCTGACGCCGTCAAGCTCAACGACGAGGTCCAGGCCGAGTACCACCTGCGCTACGGCGACGGCGGCGACGCCACGAGCCTCGACGCCACCGACTTCGATCCGCCGCGCGGGGCGTACTTGATCGTCTACGACGAGCTCGACCGCCCGGTGGCCACGGGCGGCTGGCGCAGCCAGGACGACAACGACGAGGGCAACGCGGACGGCGACGCCGAGCTGAAGCGGATGTTCGTCGTCTCGCAGATGCGCGGCCGTGGTCTGGCCCGCCGCATCCTCGCGGCCCTGGAGGAGGACGCCCGGGCGGCCGGCCGGCTCCGCATGGTGCTGGAGACCGGCACCAAGCAGCCGGAGGCCATCGCGCTGTACACCTCGTGCGGTTACGAGCCGTGCGACAAGTTCGGCTACTACCGGCACTACGAGGACAGCCGCTGCTACGCGAAGGCCCTGTAGACGCGATGAAACCCCAGTCGGCTCTGCCGACTGGGGCTTCATGATGCGTGGACCTGAGGGGATTTGAACCCCTGGCCCCCTCGATGCGAACGAGGTGCGCTACCGGACTGCGCCACAGGCCCTTGCAACGAGTGAAACTCTAGCATCCCCGTCGGGGTGCTTGGAAATCCGTTCCCTGACTGGTCAGGGGCGGGCCTCCGGGGGCGTGACGGCTGTCACTCGTTCGCCGCGCGGGGGCGGTCGCCGTCCTCGTACTGGTCGAACAGGGGTGTGCGTCCGCGGCCGCGCGCCCTCCGGGCGGAGGCGGCGCGGCGCTGGTCGCCGCGGCCGTCGGCCGGCCGGTCCTCGGCGTCGGGCGCCGGGTCGCCCGCCTCGGGAGCCTGGCCGTTCTCCTGGTCCGGCGCGACCGTGCTGGAGCGGGCCGAGCTCCAGGTGTCGGGCGCGCCGAGGTCGACGTCGGAGGTGGCCCGGGGGGCGACGGGGGCGGTGACGTAGGTCGGCAGCGGCACCGGCACGGGGTCCCAGCTGTCCCCCTGCCCGGGGCGGCGCCGGCGCTCGCGCTGCTGGTCGACCCACTCGGCGTGGTCGGTCTGCTCGACGAGGGCGCGGCGGTCCGCGGCGAGCGCGGAGAGGCCGGAGTCGGTGTCCGTCTCGGCTCCCTCCTCCGGTTCGTCGGCGACGGGGCCGGCGTCGGGGAGGGGGCGGCGGCGCGGCTGGCGTTCGCGCAGCCGCTGGGCCGCGACCTCGGCGCTGCGGCGGTCCATCTGGTAGGCGAAGCGGCGGCGTTCCTGGGAGCGGAGGTACGCGATGTACCCGCTCAGCAGGATCGCGGGCACGCCGGGCGCCCAGAGGAAGGCGAGGCCGCCGACGGCCGCGACGATCGCGCCCAGGGTGAAGGCGAGGAAGAGCATCACGGTGGTGCGCCGGCGGCGCGCGAGCGCCTTGGAGCGCTGGGCGCGTGCCGCGGACGCCTGTGCCGAGGGCGTGCGCCGGGGGGCCGGCACCCGCTTCTGGGCGGGGGCGGGACCCGGGGTGTGCGCGGAGGGGGACTTGGGCGCCGGGATGACGGGCCGGCCGGTCGCCGGTTCCGTCCGTTCGGAGGTCTCCGGTTCGGCGTCGGCGTGGACCTGACGGCGGGTCGGGGGCACGGCGAAGGCCCGGACGTCGACCGAGTCGGTGACGTCCGGTTGGCCGGCGTCCTGCTCCCCCTCCTGGACGGAGCGCGCCCGCAGGTCCTTGGCGTACCGGCGCTCCATACCCGCCCGTCCGGACAGCAGCCGGATGGCGGTACTGAAGCGTTCCGTCGGACGGGCCTCGTTCAGCTCGTCCTGCCTACGGAGCCACATCGGCACCAAGTAGGCGGCCCAGGCCCCGACGATGACTGCGTAGATGAGGCCGCTGCTGCTCACGTCTCACACGGTAGAGGGGTTTGCGTGGGGCCATCCGCCAATTGGGCCGGTGTGTCGCACGATCTGGCTGATATTTCCAGCTTTTTTTGCGACCGATGCGATCACAGGACCGCCGAAGTCGCGAATTGAATGTCCGGAGCCGGTCGCCGAGCGGTCAATTTCGAACACATATTCAATTACCGGACTGCGCGTGATTCCCGGGGTGCTGGGTGTGCTGGTCGCGTGCGGAGCGCGCCCGCTTCCAGCGCCCGAGCAGCCCCTCGGGCACCTCCTCGGCGGTGAGCGCGAAGACGAGGTGGTCCCGCCAGGCGCCGTCGATGTGCAGATAACGCGGCCGCAGCCCCTCCTCGCGGAATCCGAGTTTCTCCACGACCCGGCGGCTGGGCCGGTTCTCGGGGCGAATGCAGACCTCGACGCGGTGCAGCCCGACCGCGCGGAAACAGTGGTCCACCGCCAGCGCGACGGCCGTCGGCATGACCCCGCGCCCGGCGACCGCCTCGTCCACCCAGTAGCCGACGTGCCCCGAGCACATCGACCCCCAGGTGATCCCGGCGACCGTCAACTGCCCGACGAGCTGCCCCTGGTACTCGATGACGAAGGGCAGCATCCGGCCCGCGTTGGCCTCGGACCGCAGGTGCCGGACCATCTGGCGGTAGGTCGGCCGGTGCACGACCGGACCGCTCGGCGTGGGCGGCGGGATGGTCGCCTCCCAGGGGCGCAGCCAGTCCCGGTTGCGCCGGTTCACCTCACGCCAGGCCCGCTGGTCGCGCAGCTTTATCGGCCGGAGGACGACATCGCCGTCCGCCAGCACGACCGGCCAGGATGGGCTGTTCAGCTCGCACCCCCACTGGTGGCGCCGGGCCGGGCGTGGTCGCCGCCGCGGATCTGGTCGACGGCGTGCGCCAGCAGGGGCTCCAGGACGGCCAGCCCGTCCCGCACCCCGCCGGTGGAACCCGGCAGGTTGACGATCAGCGTCCGCCCGGCCACCCCGGCCAGTCCCCGGGAGAGCGCGGCGGTCGGCACCTTGTCCCGGCCGAACGCGCGGATCGCCTCCGCGATGCCGGGCACCTCGTGGTCGAGCACGCTCCGGGTCGCCTCAGGGGTGCGGTCGGTGGGCGAGATGCCGGTGCCCCCGGTGGTGACGACGACGTCGAAGCCGGCCGCCACGGCCTCCCGCAGCGCGGCCTCGACCGGGTCGCCGTCGGGCACGACCCGCGGCCCTTCGACGGTGAACCCGAAGCCCCTGAGGCCGTCCGCGACCAGCGGCCCGCCCCTGTCCTCGTAGACGCCGGCGGCGGCGCGGTTGGAGGCGGTCACGACCAGCGCGCGGTACGGCCCGCCGCTCATGCCCGGCTCCAGTCGCCCGACTTGCCGCCCGTCTTCTCCTCGACCCGTACGTCCGTGATGACCGCTCCCTTGTCGACCGCCTTGACCATGTCGATCACGGTGAGCGCGGCGACCGTCACCGCGGTCAGGGCCTCCATCTCGACGCCGGTCCGGTCCGTCGTCTTCACGGTGGCCCGGATCTCCACGGCGTCGTCCGCGACCGACAGGTCCAGTTTCACACCGGACACCGACAACGGGTGACAGAGCGGGATCAGATCGGGGGTGCGTTTGGCGCCCATGATGCCCGCGATGCGGGCGGTGGCGAGGGCGTCCCCCTTGGGCATGCCCTCGCCGCGCAGCAGTTCCACCACGCGGGGCGAGACGAGGACCCGTCCGGCGGCGCGGGCGGTGCGGGCGGTGACGTCCTTGCCGGACACGTCGACCATCCGGGCGGCGCCCGCCTCGTCGATGTGCGTCAGCCGGTCCTGTGCGGAGGTTCCGGGGGTCTCCCCCCGGGATGGCACGGTCATGGTGTGTGGCGCTCCCGGTCCGGGCCCGGCGCGGTGCGGTGCGCGGACCTGTTGTGCGCGACACGGTACCGCCAAGTCGGGACGGGCACCGGGCCAGGACCCCGGACGGACGCTCAGCCGAGCAGCACGACCTCCACCTCGGTGCCCGGCTCGGCGGACTCCACGTCCTCGGGCAGGACGATCAGCGCGTCGGCGTGGGCCAGCGCCGCGATGAGGTGCGAGCCGGAGCCGCCCACGGGGGTCACCTCGCCGTCGGCGTAGGTGCCGCGCAGGAACTGCCGGCGCCCCCGGGGCGAGCCGAGCGCCTTGTCCGCGCGCAGGGTGGCCCGGGCGCGCGGCCGGTGGACGTCCGTCAGGCCCATGAGGGTGCGGATCGCGGGGCGCACGAACAGCTCGAAGGAGACGTACGACGACACGGGGTTGCCGGGCAGGGCCAGCAGCGGGGTGTGGTCGCGGCCGATGGAGCCGAAGCCCTGGGGCTTGCCGGGCTGCATGGCGAGCTTGCGGAAGTCGATGCCGCCGCCCGCCTCGTCCTCGTCGCCGGCGTACGACAGCGCCTCCTTGACGACGTCGTACGCCCCGACGCTGACCCCGCCGGTGGTGACGAGCAGGTCGGCGCGGATGAGCTGGTCCTCGACGGTGGACCGGAGGATGTCGGCGTCGTCGGCGACGGCGCCCACCCGGTAGGCGATGGCGCCCGCGTCCCGCGCGGCGGCGGTGAGGGCGAAGCTGTTGGAGTCGTAGATCTGGCCGTGGGCCAGTTCCTCGCCGGGCTGGACGAGCTCGCTGCCGGTGGACAGGACGACCACGCGCGGGCGCGGCCGCACCCGGACGGTGCCCCGGCCGATGGCGGCGAGCAGGGCGATCTGCGGCGGGCCGAGGATCGTCCCGGCCTCCAGGGCGAGGTCACCGGCCTTCACGTCGCCGCCCTTGGCGCGCACGTGCGCGCGTGCCTCGGCGGGGCGGTGCACGCGCACCTGCCCCTCGGAGCCCTCGGGGGCCAGGCTGCGCGCCCGCATCCCGTTCACCGGTCCCTCGCCGAGCCCGCCGTCGGTCCATTCGACGGGGACGACGGCCTCGGCGCCGGGCGGCAGCGGGGCGCCGGTCATGATGCGGGCCGCCTGGCCGGGGCCGACCCGCACCGGGTCGGCCGCGCCCGCCGCGACGTCCCCGACGACCTCCAGGACGGCCGGGAACTCCTCACTCGCGCCCGACACGTCCGCGACCCGCACCGCGTAACCGTCCATGGAGCTGTTGTCGAACGGCGGCAGGGAGACCGGCACCGTGACGTCGTCGACCAGGACGCAGCCCAGGGCGTCGAGCAGGTGCAGCTCGATGGGTTCGAGGGGACGGACGGTGGTGAGGATGTCGTCCAGGTGCTCGTCCACCGACCAGAGGTGGTCCGGGTCGTCGGGACGGGTCGCGGCGCTGCTCAACGTTGCTGCATCTCCTCGGCTACGTAACTGCGGAGCCAGGCCCGGAAGTCCGGGCCCAGGTCTTCACGTTCGCACGCCAGTCTGACAATGGCACGCAGGTAGTCGCCACGGTCGCCGGTGTCATAACGGCGGCCCTTGAAGACGACGCCGTGCACCGGGCCGCCGACCTTCTCGTCCTCGGTGAGCTGCTGGAGGGCGTCGGTGAGCTGGATCTCGCCGCCGCGTCCCGGCTCGGTCTTGCGCAGTATGTCGAAGATGTGCGGGTCGAGGACGTAACGGCCGATGACGGCGTAGCCGGACGGCGCGTCGGCCGGGTCGGGCTTCTCGACCAGGCCGGTCACCCGGACCACGTCGCCCTCGGCGGTGGCCTCCACGGCGGCGCAGCCGTAGAGGTGGATCTGCTCGGGGGCGACCTCCATGAGGGCGATCACACTGCCGCCGTGCCGCTCCTGGATCTCGATCATGCGCTGCAGCAGCGGGTCGCGCGGGTCGATCAGGTCGTCGCCCAGGAGGACGGCGAAGGGCTCCTGGCCGACGTGCGGGGCGGCGCACAGGACGGCGTGGCCGAGGCCCCTGGGATCGCCCTGGCGCACGTAGTGCATCGTGGCCAGGTCGCTGGACTCCTGCACCTTCGCGAGCCGCTCGGCGTCGCCCTTCTTCCCGAGCGCCGACTCCAGCTCGTAGTTGCGGTCGAAGTGGTCCTCCAGGGGACGCTTGTTGCGTCCGGTGATCATGAGGACGTCGTCGAGCCCCGCCGACACGGCCTCCTCGACCACGTACTGGATCGCCGGCTTGTCCACGACCGGCAGCATCTCCTTGGGAGTGGCCTTGGTGGCCGGCAGGAACCGGGTGCCGAGGCCTGCTGCGGGAATGACAGCCTTGCTGATCCTGGGGTGCGACTGAGTCATGCCCGAACCTTAACCGGTGCCTTTGCGCGGAATGTGTGGCTCCGGTTATTTGACTCTCATATGAGCACATTGAGCATGAGCACATCGAGAAAGGCACGAGAACGACCAGTGGAACACGACGGACGCACCGACGAGCCTGACAAGCGCACGTTGCGGCGGGAGTTCTTGGCGGTGAGGAACAGGTTGACGCCGGATGTCGTCCGGGAGGCGGGCGGCACGCTGGCCGGACACGCCCTGGAGCTGCCCGAACTCGCGGGCGCCCGCACGGTGGCGGCCTACGTCTCGGTCGGGTCCGAGCCCGGCACGGCCGCGCTGCTGGACGCGCTGCGCGCGCGGGGCGTCCGCGTCCTGCTCCCCGCGCTGCTGCCCGACAACGACCTGGACTGGGGCGAGTACGCCGGTGCGGGCTCGCTCACGCGGATTCAACATGGCGGAAAGATGGCCCTGTTCGAACCCTCGGGCGAGCGGCTCGGACCGGACGCGGTGACCGCGGCCGACGCGGTCCTGCTGCCCGGGCTCGCGGTGGACGCGCGCGGGATGCGCCTGGGGCGCGGCGGCGGGTCGTACGACCGGGTGCTCGCCCGTCTGGAGCGCGCGGGCGCCCGCCCCGCCCTGGTGGTGCTGCTCTACGACACGGAGGTCGTCGCGCGCGTGCCGGCGGAGCCGCACGACCGGCCGGTGCACGCGGTGGTGACCCCGTCGGGCGTGCGCCGCTTCCCCGGCGCCTGATCCGGCCGGTACGCCGACGGCGGGGGCCGCCACGCGCGCGCGTGGCGGCCCCCGCCGTCGATGTGGCGCCCTCGGCTCACGGTTTGAGGACGAGGGTGTCGCTCGTGCTCCCGTCGACCGCCTTGTCCGTGAACGACCAGGGCAGCAGCTCGCCCTTGGCCCACTTGCCGGTCTGGTCGACGTAGTGGGCGCTGTAGGCGTGCCCGGAGGCGCCGGTCAGGTTGATCCACCGGGACTTGTCGAGGTCCTTGAGGTTGACCACCATCCGCATGGACGGCACCCAGACCACGCCGTAACCGCCGGCCGCGTTCCAGCCGGAGGCGTTGACGGTCGCCTCGCCGCCGCTGAGCTTCCAGGGGCCGCGGTTGAGGACGTACTGCAGGAATCCGGGGCCCTCGGTGCCGAGCGTCTGGTTCTTCAGGAACAGGCGGTGCAGCCGGCCCCAGCTCCAGGAGTCGATGTCCTTGCCGAGCTTGGCGGTCAGCTCCCAGCGGGCGTCGACCATGGCGCGCTCGAAGAGCTGGTCCATGTTGTCGGCCTTCTTGCGGTCACCCGCCCCCGCCGGGGTCTTCCACCAGTCGCTGTCCGGCTTCTCCATGAGGGTGCGGACCACCTCGAACCAGCGGTCGCCGCCGTCCGGCTGGGCCTGGTCGGCGTCGCGCTCGCCGCACTCGCGCACCTTGCTGTCGTCGTCGACCGGACCGGTGCTGTCGATCTTGTCGACCCACAGGCACTGGCCCTTGACCCGCAGCTCCTTGGGCAGCTTGTTGCCGAAGGCGAGCTTGAGGATGTTGCGCCAGACCGCGTTGAAGTAGGCGGCCGCGGCGGAGTCGGCGTCCTGGGTGTAGTCCCAGCCCTCCAGGAGCTTCTGCGCCTGGCGGACGTCCTTGTCGTCGACGTTGATCTTCAGCAGCCTGGGCACGAGCAGCTTGGCGATGTCGCTGCTGTTGTCCAGCTGCATCTGGCGCATGTCCTCGGTGGAGATCTTGCCGCCGTCCTTGATCTTCGACTCGATCAGGTCGGTGATGCGCTGGCTGCGGGTGCCGTAGCCCCAGTCCGTGGTGAGCGTGTACGGGTACTTGTCCGGGTCGACCACGGCCTGGTTGGCGGTGACGATGTAGCCGCGCGCGGGGTCGTACTCGTAGGGCAGCTCGTTCTTCTTGATGAAGCCGGTCCAGCGGTACTTGGAGTCCCAGCCGGGAGCCGGGATCGAGCCGTCGTCCGCCGAGGAGCGCGTGGGGATCTTCCCGGGCAGGGTGTAGCCGATGTGCCCCGCGGTGTCGGCGTAGACGAGGTTCTGCGAGGGCACGTCGAACAGGGCGGCGGCGGAGCGGAAGTCGCTCCAGCCGGCTGCCTTGTCGAGGGCGAACACCGCGTCCATGGAGGTGCCCGGGTCGAGCGCCGTCCACCTCAGGGCGATGCCGTAGCCGTCGCCGCGGTCGGGTGCGGCCGTGTTGACCGTGGCCTTCCTGCCGACCTGGACGAGTTCGTCGTCGCGGTCGGACAGCAGCGGCATCCCGTCGGCGGTCTGGCGCACGACGATGGTCTTGGACTTGCCCCCGGCGACCTTGATGGTCTCCTGCCGGTTCTTGAAGGGCCGCACCTTGCCGTCGTACTGGTAGCCGTTGGCGGTGACCTTCTCCAGGTAGAGGTCGGTGACGTCCACCCCGGAGTTGGTCATGCCCCACGCGATGTCGGCGTTGTGGCCGATGATCACACCGGGCATCCCGGCGAAGGTGTAGCCGGCGACGTCGTACTGGCACTTGCTGGAGACGGTGCGGCAGTGCAGGCCCATCTGGTACCAGACGGACGGCAGCGACGCCGACAGGTGCGGGTCGTTGGCGAGCAGCGGCTTCTTGGTGATCGTGTACTTGCCGGAGACGACCCAGGAGTTGGAGCCGATGCCCTGGCCGTTCACGCCGACGGCGGTCGGCACGTCGTCCAGGACCTTGTAGAGGCCCGCGAGCTGGCTGGTGAGGGCCGAACCCGACGAGGTCGAGGTGCCGGACGACGTGGTGCCGGTCGTGCCCGTCGTGCCGGTGGTTCCCGTCGTGCCGGTGGTGCCGGTCGTGCCCGTGCCGGTCGAGCCGGTCGAGCCCGTGGAGCCGGTCGAGCCCGTGGCGCCGCTCTGCTGGAAGGAGTGGGTCAGCTCGCTGTACTGGCCCTCCTGCACGATCGGCTTGTGACGGCTGTACGGGTACCGCGGGTACAGGTCCTGGATCTGCTGCGGGCCGAGGCGGCCGGCCATCAGCGCGCGGTCCACCTCGTCCTGCATGTTGCCGCGCAGGTCCCAGGCCATCGCCTTCAGCCAGGAGACCGAGTCGACCGGGGTCCACGGCTGCGGCTGGTAGTCGTTGGTCAGCCCCAGCGCCGCGTACTCCAGGGAGATGTCCTTGCCGCTCCTGCCCTTGAGGTAGGCGTTGACACCCTTGGCGTAGGCCCGCAGGTACGCCTTGGTGGAGGACGACAGCTTGGTGTCGTACTCCTGCTTGGCGACGCGGTCCCAGCCGAGGGTGCGCAGGAACTCGTCGTTCTTGACCTGGCCCTTGCCGAACATCTCCGACAGGCGCCCGGAGGTCATGTGCCGGCGCACGTCCATCTCGTAGAACCGGTCCTGCGCCTGGACGTAGCCCTGCGCCATGAACAGGTCCGCGTCCGAGGAGGCGTAGATCTGCGGGATGCCGCTGCCGTCCCGCTTCACGTCGACGGGCCCGGAGAGGCCGTCGAGCGTGATCGTTCCCTGGGTCTGCGGGAAGGAGGCGCGGACGGTGCTGATCGACCAGTACGCCCCGTAGGCGACGCCAGCGACGAGGGCGAGGACCAGCACCAGCACGAGGAGTCGGGCTTTGCGCCCCTTCTTCCTGCCGGACTTGACGGGCGTGGCACCGGTCGTGGCGGTGTCACCCGTTGTGGCGGTGGTGTTGGGGGGCATCGCTGTCCTTGCTGTCCTAACGCGAGCGGCAGGTCGGGCTGTGACTTTGAATGAGCGCTGGGAGCAACCATAGGCGCAGGGCCCTGTCCCGCTTGACGCGGAGTCGGGAACCGGCGCGCACGAGCGTTCGATCTTGCCTCGCGAAGCGTCAAGAAAGCGTCAAGAATTAGGTAAGGTAACGAAGTACTTGGGTGCGGTGCGCCGCAGCCTCGGGTCTTGTGTACGCGAGCCCGCGCGTGCCCCGCGCGGGCCAAGGAAGGGAACCGCCGCTGACTGTCCACCACCTCAACCAGCTCCTGCTCGTCTGCTCCCTCGTCCTGCTCGTCGCCGTCGCGGCGGTCCGGATCTCCTCCCGCAGCGGGCTCCCCAGCCTGCTCGTCTACCTGGGGATCGGCGTCCTCATGGGCCAGGACGGCATCGGGCACATCCACTTCAACAGCGCCGAAGTGACCCAGGTGATGGGATACGCGGCCCTGGTCGTGATCCTCGCCGAGGGCGGTCTGGGCACGAAGTGGAAGGAGGTCCGGCCGGTCCTGTCGTCCGCCTCGGTCCTGGCGACGGCGGGAGTCGCGGTCAGCGTCGGCGTCACGGCGGCCGGCGCCCACTACCTGGTCGGGCTGGACTGGCGGCAGGCCCTCATCATCGGGGCCGTGGTGTCGTCGACGGACGCGGCGGCGGTCTTCTCCGTGCTGCGGCGCATCCCGCTCCCCGCGCGCGTGACCGGCACCCTGGAGGCGGAGTCCGGCTTCAACGACGCCCCGGTCGTCATCCTGGTCGTCGCCTTCTCCCAGGCGGGCCCGGTCGAGCACTGGTACACCCTGGTCGGCGAGATTGCCCTGGAGCTGGCCATCGGAGCCACCGTCGGGCTCGCGGTGGGCTGGATCGGGTCCTGGGCACTGCGGCGCGTGGCGCTGCCCGCCTCGGGTCTGTACCCGATCGCCGTGATGGCCATCGCCGTCACCGCCTACGCCGACGGCGCCCTGGCGCACGGCAGCGGCTTCCTCGCCGTCTACCTGGCCTCGATGATGCTCGGCAACGCCAAGCTGCCGCACTGGCCCGCCACCCGCGGCTTCGCCGAGGGGCTCGGCTGGATCGCGCAGATCGGCATGTTCGTCGTGCTCGGCCTGCTGGTCACCCCGCACGAGCTGGGCGACGACATCCTGCCCGCGCTGGTCATCGGGCTGGTGCTGACCATGGTCGCGCGCCCGCTGAGCGTGGTCTTCAGCCTGGCCCCGTTCCGGGTGCCGTGGCAGGAGCAGGTCCTGATGTCGTGGGCGGGCCTGCGCGGCGCCGTCCCCATCATCCTGGCGACCATCCCCATGGTGAACGGCGTCGCGGGCAGCCGGCGCATCTTCAACCTCGTCTTCGTGCTGGTCGTCGTCTACACCCTCATCCAGGGCCCGACGCTGCCCTGGCTGGCCCGCACGCTGCGGCTCGGCGAGCAGGGCGAGGCGTCCGACCTGGGCATCGAGTCGGCGCCCCTGGAGCGGCTGCGCGGGCACCTGCTGTCCGTCTCCATCCCCGAGGGCTCCCGGATGAACGGCGTCGAGGTCAACGAGCTGCGGCTGCCGCCCGGAGCCGCCGTCACGCTGGTCGTGCGGGAGGGGAAGTCGTTCGTTCCGCTGCCCACGACGGTGCTGCGGCACGCCGACGAACTCCTCGTCGTGGCCACCGACCCGGTCCGCGACGCCGCGGAACGGCGGCTGCGCGCCGTCGCCCACGGCGGCAAGCTGGCCGACTGGCTCGGGACGAGCGGCGCGGGCTCACGCTGAGATACGCCGAGCCCGTCGCCGCCCACGTCGCGGTCCAGGCGCTGTCGGCGGGCGGGCTCGCGCCGCGTCGGGCTCGTCGAAGGTGCGCACCCGCTGCCTTCCCAGGCGCACGCGCCCCGGGGTGCGCCTTTTCACAGGGGCACAAGCCCTTGATCCCTGTAGGATGAAGGCGCACCCTGATCGAACCAACTCTGCCTGACGCAGAGCTGGCGCGACCGTATGGCGGCCGGAACGCCCCTGGCAGTGGCCCCGGTATCTACCGCAGTTCCGCGCAAGAGGACAGCTCTCGGCGCCCCCGCACGGGCGCGCTACCAGGCGGTAGAAAGGCACGGGCCGTGGCGTCCACGGTCACCAGCGAGGCGGCGGAGAACCCGCAGTCCTCCCCCCGGCCGGGCTACGGACAGCTGCTGCGCACCCGCGGCGCCTGGACGTTCCTGCTTCCCGGCTTCGCGGCACGCCAGCCGTTCGCGATGCTCACCATCTCCATCGTGCTGCTCGTCCAGCACACCACCGGCTCGTACGGCGCCGCCGGCGCCGCCGCGGCCGCCACCGGTGTCTCCATGGCGCTGTTCGCGCCCTACAGCGGCCGTCTCGCCGACCGCTACGGGCAGCGCGCCGTCCTGATCCCCGGTGTCCTGGTGCACACGGTCTCCGGTCTCTCCCTGACGGCACTCGCGCTGGCGCACGCACCGCTGTGGGCGCTGTTCGCGGCCGCCGTCCCGACCGGCGCCTCGGTGCCGCAGGTCGGCCCCATGGTGCGCGCCCGCTGGGGCGTCCGGCTCCAGGGCTCGCCCCTGATGAGCACCGCGGCGGCCTTCGAGTCCGTCACGGACGAGCTGACCTTCGTCTTCGGGCCGCTGCTGGCGACCGCGCTGTGCACGACGGTGACCCCGTCCGCCGGCCTGGTGACCGAGGCCGCGCTCACCCTCGTCGGCGGCCTGCTGTTCGCCGCGCAGAAGAGCACGCAGCCCCCGGTGAGCGCTGCCGAGGGCGGCCACGCGCGCGTGGAGCACACCTCGGCGCTGCGCGTCCCGGGCGTGCGGGTCCTCATCGTGACGTTCCTCGGCATCGGGTCCGTCTTCGGCGGCATGCAGGTGGGGCTGGCCGCGTTCACCGAGTCGATCGGCGAGCCCGGTCTGAACGGCGTCCTGTACGGCGTCTTCGCCGCGGGCAACATGCTCTCCGGCATCGTCTGCGGCGCCATCGCCTGGAAGGCGGCCCCGCAGCGGCGCCTGCTCGTCGGCTACACGGGGCTCGCGCTGACCGCGGCCGCGCTGTGGACGGCGCACTCGGTCCTGCTCCTGGCCGGGCTCGGCCTGCTGGTCGGCATGTGCATCGCCCCGGCCCTGATCACCGGCTACACCCTGGTCGAGGGCCTGGTGCCGGCCGGGGCCCGCACCGAGGCGTTCACCTGGCTGACCGGCGCCGTGGCGCTGGGCCAGGCGGCCGCCGTCACGGTCGCCGGACAGCTGGAGGACCGGCTGTGGGACGGCGCCGGGTTCCTGGTGCCGATGGCCGGCACCCTGCTCGCTCTGGCCACCCTCGTCGCCCTGCGTTCACGGCTGGTCCCCCCGGCTCGGAACCGGACCGTCGCGCGTGGCGTCGGTCACCGCGTACCGGTGACGGTGGACTGAAGCCCTGGAATACGTCACTATGGATCGTCGTTAGCACTCATCGAGTGAGAGTGCCAGGAGGAAGACAGTGCCGACCTACCAGTACCAGTGCACCGAGTGCGGCGAGGGCCTCGAGGCGGTGCAGAAGTTCACCGACGACGCCCTGACCGAGTGCCCCAACTGCGGTGGCCGCCTGAAGAAGGTGTTCTCCGCCGTCGGCATCGTCTTCAAGGGCTCCGGCTTCTACCGCAACGACTCCCGCGGCTCCACGTCGAGCAGCAGCCCGGCCTCCAAGCCGGCCGGCTCGTCGTCGTCCGACTCGAAGTCGTCCTCCGCGTCGGCTTCCTCGACCTCGTCGGCGTCGTCGAGCTCGTCGTCCTCGTCGTCGAGCTCCTCCAGCAGCTCCGCGGCCTGACGTCCCGCTTCCCGGGCCCCGCCGTCCTACGACGGCGGGGCCTGAGGCGTACCCGGGGCACGCCCGCACGCCGGTGCCCGAGGCGTACCCGGGCACGCCTCCCCGCCGGTGCGGCGGGCGACTAGTGTGCTCGTCATGGCGAACGCAGAGATCGGCGTGATCGGGGGCTCGGGTTTCTACTCGTTCCTCGACGACGTGACCGAGGTCCAGGTGGACACCCCCTACGGGCAGCCCAGCGACTCCCTCTTCCTCGGCGAGATCGCCGGCCGGCGGGTCGCCTTCCTGCCCCGGCACGGCCGCGGCCACCACCTGCCGCCCCACCGCATCAACTACCGCGCCAACCTCTGGGCCCTGCGCTCGGTCGGCGTCCGGCAGGTCCTCGGCCCCTGCGCGGTGGGCGGGCTGCGCCCCGAGTACGGCCCGGGCACCCTGCTCGTGCCCGACCAGTTCGCGGACCGGACGAAGTCCCGGACCGGGACCTACTTCGACGGACTCCCCCTGCCCGACGGCACGGTGCCGCACGTGGTGCACGTGTCCATGGCCGATCCCTACTGCCCCTCCGGGCGGGCCGCCGCGCTGAAGGCGGCGCGCGGACGGGACTGGGAGCCGGTGGACGGCGGCACGCTGGTCGTGGTCGAGGGCCCGCGCTTCTCGACCCGAGCCGAATCGCTATGGCACCAGGCGCAGGGCTGGTCGGTGGTGGGCATGACGGGCCACCCCGAGGCGGCGCTCGCCCGTGAGCTGGAGCTCTGCTACACCTCGCTGACCCTGGTCACCGACCTGGACGCGGGCGCCGAGACGGGTGAGGGCGTCTCGCACGAGGAGGTGCTGCGGGTGTTCGCGGCGAACGTGGACCGGCTGCGCGGCGTGCTGTTCGACGCGGTGGCGGCACTGCCGGAGACCGCGGCGCGGGACTGCCCGTGTGTGAACGCGCTCGGCGGGATGGACCCGGGCTTCCCCCTGCCGTAGTCGTCTCGTCCCGGTGGGCCGCCGACGGGGTTCACCGGTTCGGGGGGCGGGGTTTTCCACAACCGGCGGGTAGTGCACAGGCCCCGGCGGGGATCGGCGCGGGGCGCCATCGTGGCAGGGCAAGCCCAGGCCCTCGTCGCAGGTGGTGACACCCCATGCCCTCGACCTCGTCGTCCCCGACGCCTCCCGCCCTCTCCCCCGCTCGCGCTGCCTCTCCTTCCCCGTCGCCCGCGCACGGGCCGGTTCCGTTCCGTCTGCCGCGTCCGCCGGGCACCGACGCCCCGGCGACCTGTGAGGTCCCGCCGTTCGGTCCGGTGCGGGTGCGCGGCGGCCGGTACCGGTTGCAGCGGCTGGCACACCGGCGAGGGCGCGCCCTCGCGGCCGGCCTGGCCGTGACCGCCGCGGCGCTCGTCGCGGCCGGTCCGCGGACCGGCGCGCCGCCGACCCACTCCGCCCGCGCCCCGGGCCGGCCGGTCGCGGAGCCGCCGGGACGGCACCACCGGGCGGAGGACATGGTGACGGCGCCGGTGCGGATCGCCGACGCCGCCACCGTCCGGCTGCTCCGGCCCGGCGACCGGGTGGACGTCATCGCCGCCGGGGATCCGGCGACCGGGGGCGAGGCCCGGGTGCTGGCCCGCGGGGTGCGGGTGAGAGAGGTGCCGGAATCCGGGGAGGGCGCGGAGGGCACGGGCGGGGGCTCGGACGGAGGCGGGGCGCTGGTCGTGCTCACGGTGCCGCGCGGCTCGGCGGCCCCGCTCGTCGGCGCGAGTGCCACGGCCCGGCTCGCGGTGACGCTGTGCTGACCGGCCCTGGCCGTGCGCACGGCGACGCGCCGCGCTGTCGCCCGACCGAGCCCCGGAATCCGACAGGACGGCGGCATGGTGGCGTAGGTTGCGGAGCGTTTCGTTCCACAGCCTGTGCATACGAGGAGAGTCCCCGAGGTGAGCGCGAAGAAGGAACCGAGCGTCTGGCAGGGCTTCAAAGCCTTCCTGATGCGCGGGAACGTCGTCGATCTGGCAGTCGCGGTGGTCATCGGCGCCGCCTTCACGAACATCGTCAACTCGGTGGTGAAGGGGCTCATCAACCCGCTGGTCGGAGCGATCGGCACGCAGAACCTGGACCACTACTACTCCTGCCTGCAGGCACCGTGCGCGGTGAACCCGGACGGGTCCGTCAAGAACGGTGTGCCGATCCTGTGGGGCACGGTCATCGGCGCCACGCTGACGTTCGTGATCACTGCGGCCGTCGTGTACTTCCTGATGGTCCTGCCCATGTCGAAGTACCTGGCGCGGCAGGAGGCCCGCAAGAAGGCGCGGATGGGCACGCAGGAGGTCATCGAGGTGACCGAGCTGGAGGTGCTCAAGGAGATCCGCGACGCGCTGCTCGCGCAGCGCGGGACGGAGCGCGGGACGGAGCGCGACACCCGCTAGCGGGGCCGCCCCGGGCGGCTCAGATGTGGTGGGGCGGCTTCTCGTCGAGGAAGCGCTTGAGGTCGGCGGCGCTGTCGCGGCCGTCCGGGCGCTCGCCCCACCCGCCGTCGGTGTCGTCCGAGGACTGCTGGCTCAGCGGGTCGTCGAAGACCAGCGCCGTCTTCGGGTCGCGCGGCTCGGGGGCGGGGGCTGTACTCATGCGTCAAGGGTACGGCGCGGGCCCCAAGGGCGGGCACAGCCCTTGTGAATGCGTTCACAAGATTTCGCCGGGGATTTCTGCTGTCCTGGGGAGCATGACGTCGAGTTCCGCTCCGGCGCCCGCCTCACCGGGCGCGCAGTCCGAGGGTCCCCTGCGGCGGCTCACCGCGCGCGGCCGCCATGAGGCGCACCGGGTCTCGTCACCGCTCGAGCTCCTCTTCGACCTGTGTTTCGTCGTGGCCGTCGCCCAGGCCGGCGCGCAGCTCGTGCACGCCGTGGCCGAGGGGCACCCGGGCGAGGGGATCCTCAACTACGCGCTGGTGTTCTTCGCCATCTGGTGGGCGTGGATGAACTTCACCTGGTTCGCCTCGGCGTACGACAACGACGACGCGCTCTACCGGGTCGTGACCCTGGTTCAGATCGCCGGCGTGCTGGTGCTGGCCGCGGGTGTCTCGCGGGCGTTCCAGCAGCACGACTACCTGGTGGTCTGGCTCGGGTACGCGATCATGCGGCTGGCGATGGTCGCGCAGTGGCTGAGAGCGGCGCGGTCGGCCGAGGGGGCGGAGCGGACCGCCGCGGTCAGATACGCGGGTGGTGTGCTGCTGTGCCAGGTCGGCTGGCTGGGGCTGGTGCTGCTGCCCGGTCCCGCCCGGGTCTGGGCCTTCGTGGTGATGGCGGTCGTGGAGCTGTGCGTGCCGCTGTTCGCGGAGCGGCACCACGAGACGTCCTGGCATCCGCACCACATCGCCGAGCGGTACGGCCTGTTCACCATCATCGTGCTGGGCGAGACGATCGCCGCGGCGACGGTCGCCGTGAAGTCGGCGGTGGACGAGCACGACGCGCTGGGCGAGCTGCTGCCGATCGCGGCGGGCGGCCTGCTGATCGTCTTCTCGGCGTGGTGGATCTACTTCGTGGTGCCCATCCACGATCATCTGCGGTCCAACGCGCAGGCGTTCCTGTGGGGCTACGGCCACTATCCGATCTTCGCCTCGGCCGCCGCGATCGGCGCGGGTCTGGAGGTGGCGGTGGAGCAGGCGGTCGGCAAGGCGCACATCTCGGCACTGGCCGCCTCGGCGGCGGTGACCCTGCCGACGGCGCTGTACCTGCTGACGGTGTGGGCGCTGCACGCGCGGCACTTCAAGGTGGGCATCGCCCAGCAACTGGTGCTTCCCGGGACCGCGCTGCTGGTGGTCTGCTGCACCTTCCTGGGCTCCTGGGCGGTCCTGGCGGCGGGGCTCGTGACGGCGGCCGCTGTGGTGGCCGGGGTCACGCTGACGGCCCGCGGGGCCTTCCGCCGACGGCACGCGGACGAGGCGGAGCCGGCCCGCCGAACTCCCCTGACACCGTGAGGGGGTGGGCCAGACTGGCCCCATGACAGTTGACGCTCTGACGGATGTCGCCGGGCTGCGGGTGGGTCACGCCACCCGGACCGGGGAGGGCCGGCTCACCGGCACCACGGTGGTCCTCGCGCCGGAGGGCGGAGCCGTCGCCGCGGTGGACGTGCGCGGAGGCGGCCCCGGTACCAAGGAGACCGACGCCCTCGACCCGCGCAACGTGGTGCAGCGGGTGGACGCCGTCGTGCTGACCGGCGGCAGCGCCTACGGGCTCGACGCGGCGTCGGGCGTCATGGCCTGGCTGGAGGAGCGGGGGCGCGGGGTACGGGTCGGGCCGGGTCCGGCGCACGTCGTACCGGTGGTCCCGGCCGCGTGTGTCTTCGACCTGGGGCGCGGTGGGGACTTCCAGGCCCGGCCGGACGCGGCGACGGGACGCGCGGCGGTGGAGGACGCGGCGGCCGGCGCGCCGGGCGCGGCCGTGCCCGAGGGGTGCGTGGGCGCGGGCACGGGCGCGGTGGCGGGGCGGCTCAAGGGCGGGGTGGGGACCGCGAGCACGGTCCTCGGCTCGGGGATCACCGTGGCGGCCCTGGTGGTCGTGAACTCCGCGGGCGCGGTGGCCGACCCGCAGACGGGGGCGCTGTACGGGGAGTTCTTCCAGGGCCGGGTGGCCTACCCGGAGCGGGCCGTGCACGAGGCCGCGCGCCGGCGCCTCGACGAAGTGGCCTCCCGCACCCCGCTCCCGCCGCTGAACACGACGCTCGCGGTGGTGGCGACCGACGCCGACCTCACCAAGGCGCAGGCGCAGAAGACGGCGGGCACGGCGCACGACGGCATCGCACGCGCCGTACGGCCGGTGCACCTGCTGCACGACGGCGACACGGTGTTCGCGCTGGCGACGGGCGCGCGGCCGCTCGCCACCGCGGACCCGTCGGCGCTCAACGAGATCCTGGCGGCGGGCGCGGACCTGGTGACCCGGGCGATCGTCCGTGCCGTGCGCGCCGCCGAGCCGGTCGAGGGGCCGGGCGGAGCGTGGCCGTCGTACCGGGAGCTGTACGGCGACGGCCGGTAGGCGCCCGGCAGGCACCCCGGGTGGCGGAAGCCGGGTGGTGAAAACCGGGTGGTGAAAGGACCCGAAGGGGTCCTGATTGTCGCGGTTCTGTCACGCAACGGCGTTCTCGGGCCCGAGGTGGAACCTTCCCCCGGGCCGTGTCCCTCTCTTCCCACGCACTGGAGCGGATCACCCACCTCACACGAACCTGGAGCAGCCCGTGACTACGCCGGACCTCGCAGCGCGGCGCGCACTGCTGGCCTGTGCCGCCCTGATGGCCGGCAGCCTGACCCTCACCGCCTGCGGCGGCGACGCCAACGCGACCGACGACAACGGCAAGGGCGGCGGCAAGTCGTCGCAGACGTCGGCGGCCACGATCACGATCTCGGCGAAGGACGGGGCGACGAACGCGTCCATCAACGCGACCGGCGTGAAGGTCAGCGGCGGGAAGCTGACGGACGTGAAGATGACCGTGGCGGGATCCGGGCAGGCGGTGCCGGGGGCGATATCGGCCGACGGCGGCAGCTGGAAGCCGAAGGCGCAGCTGGAGCGCGGGACCAAGTACGAGATCGACGCGACCGCGAAGGACGCCACCGGGCACACCGCGGCGGCCAACTCCATCTTCACCACCGTCACCACGGCGAACAGCTTCATCGGCACCTACACCCCGGACAACGGCACCACGGTCGGCGTGGGCATGCCGGTGTCGTTCACCTTCGACAAGTCCATCACCGACAAGAAGGCCGTGCAGTCGCACATCACGGTCGGCACCAGCAGCGGCCAGCAGGTCGTCGGGCACTGGTTCGGGGACCGGCGGCTGGACTTCCGGCCGCAGGAGTACTGGAAGGCCGGCTCCAAGGTCACGATGAGGATCGACCTGGACGGCGTGCGGGGTGCGAGCGGCGTCTACGGGGTGCAGAAGAAGACGGTGTCCTTCACGGTCGGGCGCGCGCAGGTGTCCACGGTCGACGCCCGCACGCAGACCATGACGGTGGTGCGCGACGGCAGGACGCTCAAGACGGTGCCGATCTCCGCGGGCAGCCCGCAGCACACCACGTACAACGGGCAGATGGTGATCTCCGAGAAGTTCACGCAGACCCGGATGAACGGCTCGACGGTCGGCTTCGGCGGGGAGTACGACATCTCGGACGTGCCGCACGCGATGCGCCTGACCTCGTCCGGCACCTTCATCCACGGCAACTACTGGTACAACAAGGGCAACCCGCCCTTCGGCCGGGAGGGCACCAGCCACGGCTGCGTGGGCCTGGCGGACGTGCAGGGCGCGCAGGGCGCCACGACGGCCAAGTGGTTCTACGACAACTCGCTCATCGGGGACGTCGTGATCGTGAAGAACTCCCCGGACAAGACGGTCTCGCCGGACAACGGGCTCAACGGCTGGAACATGGCGTGGAGCGCCTGGACCGCGGGAAGCGCCGTCTGACCGGCGGGTTTTGACGGTACGTGGGGCCGCGCGGGAACTTCTCGCGCGGCCCCCGCGTTTTCCGGGCATACGTTTTCTCGGTTCGGGGACATGATGTCCGACCGAGGGGCTACGGTATGCACCCACCAGGTGACATGCAGCAACGCCGGGAGAAGCCTTGAGCGTTCCGTACGAGACGGCAGCGTACGAACCAGCCGAGTCGCCGGAGTCTCCGGAGGAGCATCTCGCGCGGCTTCTCGGCCGTGCCCTGAACTCCTTCGAGCTCCCCGACGAGGTGATACGGCGGCTCGACTGCGCGCTGGCGCACGACGGCTGCCTGCTCTCCGCCCATCACAGCGCGGGCCTGCACCGCGAGACGTACCGGCACACCTGGCTGCTGGCGGACGGCTCGCCGGTGACCCTCTGGGAGCTGGTGCACAACACCGCCCCGGGCGGCGACGCGCAGCACGAGGTGTACGTGGACGAGGAGGAGCTGCACGCGGCCACCTCCCGGCTCCCGTTGCCGCCGGAGGCGCCGGACTTCGAGCTGCCCGCGCTGACGCAGCTCTGGGCGGTCCCCGAGCCCCGGCACGTCTTCGCGCCGGACGACTCCGCCGACCACGCCCGCCGGTTGCTGCGCCGGGCGGAGAACCCCGACCGGCCGGGCGCGGAGACGGCGGCGCTGCTGGCGACGGCGGCCGCCCACCAGATCACCCAGGCGTTCGGCCGGTCCGGGCGGTCCGCCCGCGCCGGGCTGAGCTTCGCGCTGTACGAGCACGCGTTCCTGCTGCCCGACGGCCGGGAGATCTCGCTGTGGGAGGTCGAGCACACGGCGACCCCGGACGGACGGCACATGTGCGAGGTCTACGCGACGGAGGACGCGGCCCGGGAGGCCATGGACCGGCGCGCGGCCCGGCGGTCCTAGCGGGCAGTCGGCGGACGGAGCCGGGGCGGGTCCTCGACGGACCACCCGATCAGCGGACGGAGCCGGAGCCGGGGCTCAATGGGCCGCCAGATCAGCGGACGGGAGCCAGGGCCGGAACTCGACGGACCACCCGATCAGCGGACGGGAGTCAGGGCCGGGGTTCAACGGGCCGTCCGATCGGCGGTCGTGCGGTCGGCGGCCGCCCGATCAGCGGTCGCCGAGTCGGCGTATCAGGCCCGCGAAGGCGTCCTGTTCGGCCGGGGTCAGCTCGACCGACTCGCGCGCGGGACCGGCCTTGGGCTGTTCCGGCAGAGCCGGCAGCACGGCCGCGGCCCGCCATTCGGCGACGGCCTCGACGCGGGCACGGCGCAGCAGGCGCATCACCACGACGGCCCAGGCCAGCCCGGCCACGGTGAGCGCGGCCAGGCCGATCAGCTGAAGAGTCGAGACGTGCTCAGGCATACGCCCCAGTACACACCACGGTCCGGGACTTTGGTCCCGGACCGTGACGTATCTCGCAGGTGCCGTGAACAACTCACAGTGCGCCAAAGGGACAAGGGGCGGCGGTGCCGTCAGGCGGCCACCGTGTGCTCGGCCTCCCGCGCCGCCGTGGCCGGGCCCGCGGCGGGGTCGGTGCCGGCGGCCGCGGCCTCGGGGGCCTGCTTGCGCATGCCCTTGAGGACGACGACCAGGGCGGTGGTGACGCACACGCCCGCCGCGATGGCGATCAGGTAGAAGAACGGGTTGCCGATCAGCGGGACCACGAAGATGCCGCCGTGCGGGGCGCGCAGGGTGGCGCCGAAGGTCATCGACAGGGCGCCGGTGAGGGCACCGCCCACCATCGCGGACGGGATGACCCGCAGCGGGTCGGCGGCGGCGAACGGGATGGCGCCCTCGGAGATGAAGGAGGCGCCCAGCACCCAGGCGGCCTTGCCGTTCTCGCGCTCGGTCTGGGTGAAGAGCCGGCCGCGGACGGTCGTGGCCAGGGCCATCGCCAGCGGCGGGACCATGCCCGCCGCCATCACCGCGGCCATGATCTTCATCGCGGAGTCGCTCGGGCTGGCGACCGCGATGCCGGCGGTGGCGAAGGTGTAGGCCACCTTGTTCACCGGACCGCCGAGGTCGAAGCACATCATCAGGCCGAGCAGCGCGCCGAGCAGGATCGCGTTGGTGCCGGTGAGGCCGTTCAGCCAGTCGGTCATGCCCTTCTGGGCGGACGCGATGGGCTTGCCGATGACGACGAACATCAGGAACCCGACGATCGCCGAGGAGATCAACGGGATCACCACCACCGGCATGATGCCGCGCAGGGCCGCCGGGATGCGCACCCTCTGGATCGCCATCACCACCCCACCGGCGACCAGACCGGCCACCAGACCGCCCAGGAACCCGGCGTTGATGGTCAGGGCGATCGCACCGCCGACGAAGCCGGGGACGAGTCCGGGGCGGTCGGCCATGCCGTAGGCGATGTACCCGGCCAGGACCGGGACCAGGAACCCGAAGGACACCACACCGATCTGGAACAGCAGCGCGCCCCAGCTGTCGGCCTGGGTCCACAGGAAGTGGTCCATCACCGAGGGTGCCTTGTTGACGGTGTAGCCGCCGATCGCGAAGCCGAGGGCGATCAGCAGACCGCCGGCGGCGACGAACGGCACCATGTAACTCACACCGCTCATGAGCCACTTGCGCAGTTTGGTGCCGTAGCCCTCGGTGGAGTCACCGGCCCGCTCCACGGGGGTGGCGGGTGCCGCGCCCGAGGTGGCCTCGCCGCGCTCGGCCTTGCCGCGCACCTCGCCGATCAGCTCGGCGGCGCGGTTGATCCCCGCCTTCACCCCGACGTCGACCGTCGGCTTGCCCGCGAAGCGGTCCTTGTCGCGTACGGGGACGTCGTGCGCGAAGATCACGCCGTCGGCCGCAGCGATCACCGCGGGGTCGAGCCGGGTGAAGCCGGCCGAGCCCTGTGTCTCGACGAGGACCTCGACGCCGGCCTCGCGGCCCGCGTTCTCCAGGGACTCGGCCGCCATGTAGGTGTGGGCGATACCGGTCGGGCAGGAAGTGACGGCGACGACCCGGAACGGCCGCTCACCGGCACCGGCACCGGACCCGCCGGCCGGGCCCTCGGCGGCACCGGCCCCGGTGCGCTCCGTGGCACCCGCCGTGGCGTCAGCGGTCTGGGCGGCCGCCGCCGGACCAGCCGGAGCCGGTACGGCCGCGGGTGCCGCTGTCGGTGTCGGTGCCGGTGCGGCCGTGTCCTGCGCGGTGCTGCCCGCCGCGGCGTCGGCGGAGGCCGCCCCCGACGCCGCGGCGGTGTCTTCTGCGGCGCCCGGGGCCGTGGCGGCGGGCGCGTCCTCCCCGCGGATCAGCGCGGCCGCGGTCCGTGCGTCCCCCGCCGACCGCAGCGCGTCCGTGAACTCGGTGTTCATCAGCTGCCGGGCCAGCGAGGAGAGGATCGTCAGATGCGCGTCGTCGGCGCCGGCCGGAGCCGCGATCAGGAAGATCAGGTCGGCCGGGCCGTCGGGAGCGCCGAAGTCGATCCCGGCGGAGCTGCGGCCGAAGCCGAGCGTCGGCTCGGTGACGTGGGCGCTGCGGCAGTGCGGGATGCCGATGCCGCCGTCCAGGCCGGTCGGCATCTGAGCCTCGCGGGCGGCGACGTCGGCGAGGAAGCCCTCCAGGTCGGTCACCCGGCCCAGGCTCACCATGCGCTCGGCGAGGGCACGCGCCGCCGCTTCCTTGGTGTCGGCGGACAGGTCGAGATCGACCAGGTCCGCGGTGATCATGTCGCTCATCGCGGGCTCCTCTGCACGCGTATCGCCCGGGGGGGTGAGGTGGGCGGGGGTGGGGACGGGGATGCTGCGGGGACGGACGGCGGGCCCGGGTCCGGCGGAGACGGGGCCGGGTCCGGCGGAGACGGAGCCTGACCCGGCGGAGGCGAGGCCGGGTCCGGCGGAGACGGGTCCTGGCCCAGCGGAGGCGGATCCGGGTCCGATGGAGGCGGGGCCGATTCCGGCGGAGGCGAGGCCGGGTCCGGCGGAGACAGGTCCTGGCCCAGCGGGGGCGAGGCCGGGTCCGGTGGAGGCGAGGTCGGGGAGTCCTCGCCTTTCGGGGGCGGTTGGTCCGAGCGGGTCCACGAAGCCGAGCGGAGCCCCGTGTCCGGTCAGGCCCGGTGCGGCCCCGGCGTTCATGACACCGGCTCCGTCAGCTCGCGGTCCATCGGGATGTCGTCCGTGACAGTGACCGCGGCCGGGTCCAGGTCGGCCGGGGTGGGCATCACGCTCCCGGGGAGCCGGACGGCGGCGGCGCCGTGGGCGACGGCGGAGGCCAGGGCCTCAGGGCCGCTGCCGCCGGCGACCAGGAAGCCGGCGAGGGAGGAGTCGCCCGCGCCCACGTTGCTGCGTACGTCGTCCACGCGGGCGCTGCCGAACCAGGTACCGGCGCCGTCCACGAGCAACTGCCCGTCGGCACCCAGGCTCGCGAGCACGGCCCGCGCACCCATGCCGCGCAGTTCCTCGGCCGCCTTCACCGCGTCGCCCACGGTCGCCAGGGGGCGCCCGACCGCTTCCGCGAGTTCCGCGGCGTTGGGCTTCACCACGTCCGGCCGCGCGCGCAGCGCTTCGAGCAGCGCGCGCCCCGAGGTGTCCAGGGCGATGCGGACGCCCGCCGCGTGCGCCCGGACGACGAGATCGGCGTACCAGGAGGGGGCGAGCCCGCGGGGCAGGCTCCCGCAGCAGGCGATCCAGCCGGCGCCCGGGGACTGCGCGCGGACGGTGTCCAGAAGGAGTTCCTGCTCGGCGGGCAACAGCTCGGGACCCGGGGCGTTGATCTTCGTCAGCACCCCGTCCACCTCGGCGAGCGCGATGTTGGACCGGGTGGTCCCGGCGATCGCCACCGGTGCGACCTCGATGCCCTGGGCGTCGAGCAGTTCGGCGACGAGGGCTCCCGCCGCGCCGCCCAGCGGCAGCACCGCGACCGTGCGCCGGCCGGCGGCCGCGACGGCGCGCGAGACGTTCACGCCCTTGCCGCCCGGGTCGGTGCGCTCGGTCTCGGCGCGGATGACCTCGCCCCGCTCCAGGGCGTGGACCTCGTAGGTGCGGTCGAGGGAGGGGTTGGGGGTGACGGTGAGAATCATGCGCGCACCACTTCCGTGCCGCCGCGCTCGATGGCGGCGCTGTCCTCGGGGCTCAGCCTGTTGTCGGTGATCAGCAGGTCCACGTCGTTCAGGCCGCCGAAGCGGGCGAAGTGCTCCTGGCCGTGCTTGGCGGAGTCGGCGAGCAGCACGACACGGCGGGCGGCGGTGACGGCCGCGCGCTTGACCGCCGCCTCGGCGAGGTCGGGGGTGGTCAGACCGTGCTCCACGGAGAAGCCGTTGGCGGCGACGAACGCGACGTCGGCGCGGATCTCGGCGTAGGCGCGCAGCGCCCAGGCGTCGACGGCGGCGCGCGTACGGTGCCGTACCCGGCCGCCGACCAGGTGGAGCTGGATGCCCGGGTGGTCGGCGAGGCGGGCCGCGATCGGCAGGCTGTGGGTGACGACGGTGAGGGATGCCTCCAGCGGGATGGCCGCGGCCAGGCGGGCCACGGTCGTACCGGCGTCGAGGACCAGGGTGCCCTCGACGGGCAGTTCGGCGAGGGCCGCCTTGGCTATGCGGTCCTTCTCGTCGGCGGCGGTGGACTCGCGTTCGGCGAGGTCGGGCTCGAAGTCGAGGCGTCCGGCCGGGATGGCGCCCCCGTGCACCCGGCGCACCAGGCCGGCGCGGTCGAGGGCCTTCAGGTCGCGGCGGATCGTCTCCGCCGTCACCTGGAACTCCTCGGCCAGCGACAGCACGTCCACCCGGCCGCCGTCCCGGGCGATCCGGAGGATCTCCTGCTGCCGCTCCGGTGCGTACATGTCTGTTCGCCTCCGAGTCATGCCCGAACGTGTGGTTTCGATTCGAGGCTACGCCCGGATTTTCGGAAAGTAAACAGGTTCGGATTTGAATCGGGCATGAACGGACTTTCGGGCCTGTCCGTGTGTCCGGCCGCACGACGAAGGGCCCGGCACCTGTGCGGTGCCGGGCCCCCGTCCTGCCAGCCGGTCTCAGCCCACCAGCTCGGGATCCCGCTCGGTCGCCGGGACCTCGTCGTCCGCCGCGCCCTCCACGTGCTGCGCCGGACGCTTCGGAAGGGCGGACATCAGCAGGAAGATCACGCCCAGGACCGCGGCGACCCACCACAGCGCGTGCTGGAAGGCGTGCACGAAGGCCGGACCCACCTGGGCGCGCGTCAGCCGGTCGCCGATCACCCCGAAGAACACCACGGAGACCAGCCCGAGGCCGAGCGCGTTGCCCATCTGCTGCACGGTGTTGATGAGACCGGACGCCGATCCGGCGTGCTCGCGCGGGACCTCCGAGAGCACCGCGTCCGTCAGCGGGGCGACGATCAGCCCCATGCCGGCCCCCATGACGACCAGCGGGAGGGCCATCTGCCAGGAGGCGATGGCGAGGCCGTACCGGTGGGCCTCCCAGATGTAGAGGAGCACACCCGTCGCCATCACCAGCGCGCCCGCCTGGAGCACCTTGCGGCCGAACCGCGGGACCAGCTTCTGCACCGACATCCCGGCCGCCGTGGACACCGCGAGCGAGAACGGCACGCCGGTCAGGCCGGCCCGCAGCGGGCTCCAGCCGAGGCCGAACTGCATGTACAGCGTCCAGACCAGGAAGAAGATGCCGAGCGCGACCCCGAAGACGGTCTGCACGGCGATGCCGGCGGCGAAGCTCTTGACCTTGAACAGCGACAGCTCGATCAGCGGGGAGCCGTCGCGGGCCGCCTTGCGCCGCTCGTAGGCCACCAGCGCCGCGAACACCACGAGCGCGCCCGCCATGCACAGGTGGCCCCACAGCGGCCAGTGCAGCTCACGGCCGCGGGTGAGCGGGTAGAGCAGCATCAGCAGGCCGAGGGTCACGAGGGCGACGCCGACCAGGTCCAGCTTCAGTGCCTTCGGCGCGCGGGACTCGGTGATGTAGCGACGGCCGAGCAGGAAGGCGACGACGCCGACCGGCAGGTTGATCAGGAAGATCGGCCGCCATTCGAGACCGAACAGGTTCCACTCCGTCAGCAGGGCGCCCAGCAGCGGCCCGGAGACCGCGCCGAGGCCGACGACCGCGCCGAACAGCCCGAAGACCTTGCCGCGTTCGTGGGCGGGGAAGGTGGCGTGCACGATGGACAGGACCTGCGGGACCATCATCGCCGCCATGCCGCCCTGGAGGAGGCGGGAGGCGACCAGCATCTCCGGGTTCGCGGCGAACCCGCACAGCGCGGAGGCCAGGGTGAAGCCGCCGATGCCGACGAGGAACAGCCGGCGGCGGCCGTGGATGTCGCCGAGACGGCCACCGGTGATCAGGCCGGCGGCGAAGGCCAGGGCGTACCCCGCGGTTATCCACTGGATCTGGCTGAGCGAGGCGTCCGCGTCCCGCTGGATCGAGGGGATCGCGATGTTGACGATCGTGACGTCGACGAGGTCCATGAAGGCCGCCGCCATGACGATCGCGAGCGCGAACCAGCGGCGGCGGTCGCCCGGTACCTGCTGCGTGCTGAGGGTTGGTTCCGTGGAGGTCATGCGTCCAAGCTAGGACCCCAGTAGGTCAGATCATGTCCTAGTGGTACGCCATCCTCGTAGGCATGACGACGGACACTCCGGCACGGCTCCTCCAGCTGCTCTCCCTGCTCCAGACGCCGCGCGAGTGGCCCGGCGGCGAGCTCGCCGACCGGCTCGGGGTGTCCCGCCGTACCGTCCGGCGGGACATCGACCGGCTGCGGGAACTGGGCTACCCGGTGCAGGCCACGATGGGCGCGGACGGCGGGTACCGGCTGGTCGCGGGCAAGGCGATGCCCCCACTGGTGCTCGACGACGAGGAGGCGGTGGCGATCGCGGTCGGCCTGCGGGCCGGTGCCGGGCACGCGGTGGAGGGCGTGGACGAGGCGTCGGTGCGTGCGCTGGCGAAGCTGGAGCAGGTGCTGCCGGCCCGGCTGCGGCATCGGGTGTCCACACTGCAGGCCGCGACGACCCCGTTGACCAGCGGGGACGGGGCGAGCATCGCGCCGGAGACGCTGACCCTGATGGCGTCGACGGTGGCGGGCCGGGAGCGGCTGCGCTTCGCCTACCGGGACAAGGAGGGCGGTGAGACCCGGCGGCTGACCGAGCCGCACCGGCTCGTCTCGACCGGGCGCCGGTGGTACCTCGTCGCCTACGACCTCGACCGGGAGGACTGGCGCACCTTCCGGGTCGACCGGGTGCGGGAACCGTTCGCCACCGGGGTGCGGTTCGCACCGCGGGAACTGCCGGAGGGCGGCGCGGCGGAGTACCTGCGCCGGTCCATCGGGCAACGGCAGGACCGGTACGAGTTCGAGGTCCGGTTCGCCGCCCCCGTGGAGACGGTGTCCGCACGACTGCCGGAGTGGCTCGGCGCACCGGAGGCGGACGGGGAGGGCGGCTGCGTACTGCGCGGCGCGGGCGGGGACCAACCGGAGTGGCTGGCGGTGCGCCTGGCCATGGTGGGCTTCGAGTTCACCGTACGATCACCGGCCGAACTGGCGGCCTGCGCACGGAAACTGGGCGACCGGCTGAGCCGCGCGGGTGGGGCGGCCGGGTGAACTGTGCGGGTGGGACGGCCGGGTGAGCCGCGCCGGGCAGTGCGGCCCGGTGAGCCGCGCCGGGCAGTGCGGCCCGGTGAGCCGCGCGATCGCATGGGGGCAACTGGACGTCACCTGGGGCTAGTCGGCCTCCTCCCAGGCGAAGTGAGCCAAGGCGTCGAGGTTGTGCAGGGCGAGCGTCGCCGGGCCGTTGGCGCCCGTGGGCGGCTCGGTGGTGGCGGCCCAGGACTCGACGGCGACCCGGATCGCCGCCCCCGCGACCGCCGCGGCGAAGCGCAGGCGGGGCGGGGCGGAGGCGGGGGCCGCCGGGTCCTGGTTCGGGTTCGGGTTCGGGTCCTGGTTCGGGTTCGGGTTCGGAGGCAGGGTCGGGTCTGCGTCTGGGGCCGGGTGCGGGTCCGGGGAGGGGTGCGGCTCCGGGTGGGAAACGTTGTCGCGAGTGTCCTCGCATCCGTCGGTGCGGCTCGTTCCGGCAGAGGCGGCGACCTCTCCTACGGCCGCCGCCTGCCTCGCGTGCGTCGACAGCCGGTGGGCCAGGATCTCCGCGAGCGCCCCCTCCTCCGCCTGGCAGACCTCGGCCCAGACCTTGCGCAGGGCGGGGCTGGCGTCGGCCAGCCGGATGAGGGTGCGCACCCACTCCCAGGCCGACGCCGAGACGCCGAAACCGGGGGTGAGGGTCTCGCGGACCGCGTGCCGCAGGGCCTCCAGGACGCCGAGGGAGGCCGGGGCTGCGCGGACGGCCTCGGTCCAGCGCTCGGCGCCGGCCGCGTACAGCGGGGCCACCGCCTCTTCCTTGGAGGCGAAGTAGCGGTAGAAGGTGCGCGGGGCGATGCCCGCCGCCTGGGCGATGTCCTCGGCGCGGGTGGCGCGCAGGCCCTGGCGGACGAAGAGGGCCGCCGCCGCGCGGGCGATCTCCATGCGGGTCTCCGCCTTGCGGCGTTCGGTGAGGGACGCCGCGGGAGACACGGGAACGTGCTGGTGGGCGGTGTTGCCGGCAGTACGGGGGGTGCTCACCTCGGCAGGCTATGCCGGTGTGGCAGAATCTGCCATCCGGCGGGCCACCCCGTGGTTCAGGTACGGGGTGGCCCACCACTCCACCCGCGGGAGACCGCCCGGCGACCTCATCATCGCGCCGCGAACCCGCCCCGGCAGCACGAAGCCCGCGGCGCGAAGCCTGCCGTAAGAAGGCCGCGGCGCGAAGGCCACCGTACGAAGGCCGCGGCACCCGGCTCCGGGTCTCGGCAGCACGAAGAAGCCGGACCCGGCGCCCAGGGGGGGGTGGGGCGCCGAGCCCGGCTCGGGAACGTCCCGGCGCTGGGGGGGTCGCGTCAGGACGTGGCTCACTCGCCCGGCCGGACCAGGTGCGGCCGGCCGGATGTGGGGGTGGGTGCGCGGGGCGGGGAGTGCGGTCCAGGACCCCTGCTGCGGGGCCCGGAATGGTTTTTCCCTCGGGACCGCGCCTTGAAGCGACGGTACCGCGCCATGTTTGCGCCGTCTTTCGCCACGGCGCACGCGCACCGCGGTGCCGTACCCCCGGTTACGCCGCCGCGTCGAAGCCGGTCTGGCGGGCCAGCTTCTTCAGTTCCAGCAGCGCGTGCTTCTCGATCTGCCGGATGCGCTCGCGGGTCAGGCCGTGCTCCTTGCCGACCTCGGTCAGCGTGCGCTCGCGGCCGTCGTCGATGCCGTAGCGCATCTTGATGATGGACGCGGTGCGCTGGTCCAGACGGCCGATCAGGTCGTCCAGTTCCTCGCTGCGCAGCAGGGTGAGGACCGACTGCTCCGGGGAGACCGCGGAGGTGTCCTCCAGCAGGTCGCCGAACTGCGTCTCGCCCTCGTCGTCCACCGGCATGTTCAGCGAGACCGGGTCACGGGACCAGTCGAGCACGTCCGTCACGCGCTCCGGCGTCGAGCCCAGCTCGGCGGCGATCTCCGCGGGCTCCGGCTCACGCCCGTGCTCGCGGTTGAACTCGCGCTGCACGCGGCGGATGCGGCCCAGCTCCTCCACCAGGTGGACGGGGAGCCGGATCGTGCGGGACTGGTCGGCGATGGAACGGGTGATGGCCTGACGGATCCACCAGGTGGCGTACGTGGAGAACTTGAAGCCCTTGCGGTAGTCGAACTTCTCGACGGCGCGCACCAGACCGGCGTTGCCCTCCTGGATGAGGTCGAGGAGCGGCAGGCCGCTGCGCGGATAGCGCCGGGCCACCGCCACGACCAGGCGGAGGTTGGAGCGGATGAAGACGTCCTTGGCCCGCTCGCCGGCGGCGAACAGGGACTCCAGCTCCTCGCGGGTGGCGTCCGTGGCGGACTCCTCCTCGCCGTCGAGGACCTGCCGCGCGAACACACCCGCCTCGATGGTCTGGGACAGCTCGACCTCCTTGGCGGCGTCGAGCAGCGGCGTACGCGCGATCTCGTCGAGGTACATGCCGACCAGGTCGCGGTCGGCGATCTCGCCGCCATGGGCGCGAACACTGCTTGCCGAGTCGACCGTCTCGCCGGAGGCGGTCTTACGACGGGCGACGGCACGGGTTGCCATGCGTGCTCCCTTGCGATGGTGGGCTGGCGGGTGGTCCTTGTGAACGCTCGGCTCTCCGGAAACTGTCTCTGGGGACTCTCCTCGAGTGCCCTGCATCCGTGGGAAACAACGACTGGAATCCGGACAGAATTCCCAACCCGTCCCTCTATTTTTCTGATCATGCAGTACCCTGTCGGCCGCACAGTGATCCGTGAGGTCGTACGGACGTACAGAGGTGCAGGTCAGGGCGGGAGTCGAGGCCGGTACCGGCAGCCTCGGCATCCCCTGGGGTCACTGCGTGGATGAGACGGTCATCACGTTCCGTACAGCGGTCGTCACCACCGAGGAGCGCCGCCCTTGACCGCTCCCACCCCGGAAGACGACGTCAGCGGCCCGAAGGTTGCCAGGGGGACACCCCCCGGCCCAGCCATCGGCGCCCATCGGCGCCCACCGACCGTCACGGACGGACCCGCCCCCCACGGCCCAGCCCGGTCCGCCCGTCAGTCGAACTGCACCGACCGCTTCGCCATTCCCATCCAGAACCCGTCGATCACCGACCGGTGCGCGCTCGGCCGGCCGCCCGCCTCCGCCGCGCCCATGGTCACGAACAGCGGGGCGAAATGCTCGGTGCGCGGGTGGGCGTAGCGGCCGGCCGGCGCCTTGTGGAGGAAGTCGAGCAGGGCGTCCCAGTCCCGGGCCTCCAGGGCCCGCCTGCCCCAGTCGTCGAACTCGGAGGACCAGCTCGGCACGCCGCCCGCGTGCCGCAGGGCGGCCAGGTTGTGCGTGAAGAAGCCGGAGCCGACGATCAGCACGCCCTCATCGCGCAGCGGGGCGAGCTTGCGCCCGATGTCCATCAGCCGGACCGGGTCGAGGGTGGGCATGGAGATCTGCAGCACCGGGATGTCGGCGGCCGGGAACATCTCGACCAGCGGGACGTAGGCGCCGTGGTCGAGGCCCCGGTCGGGGATGTCCTGGACGGGCATGCCGGGGGCGCGCAGCAACTTGCGCACGGAGTCGGCCAGTTCAGGGGCGCCCGGGGCGGCGTAGCGCACCTGGTAGTAGTGCTCGGGGAAGCCCCAGAAGTCGTAGACGAGGGGGACGGTGTGCGTGGCCCCGAGGGCGAGGGGCGCCTCCTCCCAGTGGGCGGAGACCATCAGGATGGCCTTGGGGCGCGGCAGGTCGGCGGACCAGGCGGCGAGCTGACCGGGCCAGACCGGGTCGTCGGCGAGAGGCGGGGCGCCGTGGCTGAGGTACAGCGCGGGCATGCGTTCCTGGGTGGCGGCGGACATGACGGCGACTCCAGATGTTTTAACTCTCAAGCTTTCCGGCACAGCCTACGCCCGACTTGTTCAACTTTCAAGGAGACGGCTCGTACAGTGGGACCCATGAACAGGGCAACGGACTCCGCAGGCCGGCACCGCTGGCTCACCGACGAGGAGCAGCGCGTCTGGCGCGCCTACCTGCACGCCACCACCCTCCTGGAGGACCACCTCGACCGGCAGCTCCAGCGCGACGCGGGCATGCCGCACATCTACTACGGCCTGCTCGTGAGCCTCGCCGAGGCGCCGCGCCGCCGGCTGCGGATGACGGAGCTGGCGATGCTGTCGAAGATCACCCGCTCCCGGCTGTCGCACGCGATCGCCCGCCTGGAGAAGAGCGGCTGGGTCCGCCGCGAGGACTGCCCGTCCGACAAGCGGGGCCAGTTCGCGGTGCTCACCGACGAGGGCGCCGAGGTGCTGCGCCGGACCGCGCCGGGCCATGTGGCCGCCGTACGGCAGGCGTTGTTCGAACGGCTCACCCCGGAACAGCAGAAGGCCCTCGGCGAGATCATGGAGATCGTCGCCGAGGGCCTTCAGCCCAACGAAGCGGGTGCGGACCTGCCCTGGCTCCGCTAGCGGCCCGTTGTCAGCTCCGGTCCGCGCCTGGACCGGGGCTGGGTCAGCGGACCAGGCCCGGGTCCGGGGCCGGGGCCGGGCCGAAGACCACGGATCGGGCCCCGGGCCGGAGATTAGAGGCCGGGTCTCGGGCCGAAGACCGGGGGCCGGGTCCCGGGCCGAAGACCCCGGCCCGGCGAACCACGGGTCGGTCCGGGCCAGCGGCCCGGCGCCCGGGGTCAGCGGGCCAGAGCCGGGGTCAGTGGGCCAGAGCCGGGGTCAGCGGGCCAGAGCCTGCGGTCAGCGGGCCAGAGTCTGCGGTCAGCGGGTTAAGACCCGGGATCAGTGGGCCACCACCGGCACCGGCAGCTCGTCCTCGACGCCCTCGCCGGAGGCGACCGGGGTGCTGCCCGGCCGGCCCGCGTTGACGAAGGTGAAGGCGATCACCGAGGCGAGCGCCAGGATGCCGACGGCGAACCAGATCGCGGTGCTGTAGCCGTGCACCATGCCCTGGAGCTTGACCAGCTCCTGCTGCGGCCTGGCGGCGGCACCGCCGATGTGGTCCGTGATGTACGAGGTGGTCGCGGACGCGGCGATCGTGTTCAGCAGGGCGGTGCCGATCGCGCCGCCCACCTGCTGCGAGGTGTTGACCATCGCGGAGGCCACACCGGCGTCCCGGGGCTGCACGCCCTGGGTGGCCAGCGACATGGCCGGCATGAACGCCGTACCCATACCGAGGCCGAGCAGCAGCATCGCGGGCAGCAGCTGGGTGCTGTACGTCGAGTCGATCTTCAGCTGGGTCAGGATCAGCATGCCGAGCGCGGCGACCAGGAAACCGGGGCCCATCAGGAAGCGGGCCGGGACCCGGGTCATCAGCCGGGCGCCGATCTGGGTGGAGCCGGTGATCATGCCCGCCACCATCGGCAGGAACGCGAAGCCGGTCTTGACCGGCGTGTAGCCCTTCACGACCTGGAGGTAGTAGGTCAGGAAGAGGAACAGGCCGAACATGCCGATGATCGCGAGGCCGAGGGAGAGGTAGATGCCACCACGGTTGCGGTCGGTCACCACGCGCAGCGGCAGCAGCGGGGCCTTGACCCGCGACTCGACGAGGGCGAAGGCGACCAGCAGTACCGCGGAGGCGACGAACATCGAGACGGTCACGGCGTCGCCCCAGCCGTCGCTCTCGGCACGCGTGAAGCCGTAGACGAGGGAGACCAGGCCCAGGGTGGACAGGACCACGCCGGGGATGTCGAGCGGGGAGCGGTTGCGGCCGCCCTCCGGCTCACGGATGACGAAGTAGGCACCGGCGGCCGCGACGACGGCGAACGGGACGTTCACGAAGAAGGTCCAGCGCCAGTCCAGGTACTCGGTGAGGAAACCGCCGAGGATCAGGCCGACGGCACCGCCACCACCGGCGATGGCGCCGTAGATGCCGAACGCCTTGGCGCGCTCCTTGGCGTCGGTGAACATCACGGCCAGCAGCGAGAGCGCGGCCGGGGCGAGCAGCGCGCCGAAAACGCCCTGGAGGGCGCGGGCGCCGAACATCATCGACCCGCTGGTCGCGGCACCGCCGAGCGCGGACGCGGCGGCGAAGCCGGCCAGGCCGAGCACGAACGCGCGCTTGCGGCCCCACAGGTCGGCGATGCGGCCGCCGAACAGCAGCAGACCGCCGAAGGCCAGGGCGTAGGCGGTGACCACCCACTGGCGGTTGCCGTCGGATATGCCGAGGTCCTGCTGGGCGGAGGGCAGGGCGATGTTCACGATGGTGGCGTCGAGGACGACCATCAGCTGGGCGAGCGCGATGAAGACGAGCGCTTTCCAGCGGTTGGCGTCACCGCTCGGAGCGGCGGCGCCGCGAGCCTTGAGGGCTGTTTCGGACATGGAGGTACCCACTTCGGGACTTCGTGACGGAAAAGAGCAGAAGAGAGGGAGGCCGGACGGAAGGAAGGACCGCCGAGCCGTTCGGAACTAAGCGATATGGAACCGAGCGAAACGGAACTGAGCGAAACGGAACTGAGTGAGACGGAACTGAGTGAGACGGAACTGGGCGATGGGGAGCCAGGAGATGCGCAGCCGGTCGGTACGGAATCGGCCGATGCGGGACCGGGCGAGGGGGTAGGCGATCGCGGAAGCGGTCAGGACTGACGCAGCTCCTTCATGGTCACTGCCGTGCCCGGCAGGGTGGAGCGGGCCGGGGCCCGCAGGCCGTCCAGGAACAGCTGCAGATGACGGTGCACGAAGCGGTCGCCGAACAGACAGCCCGTACCGGCCGGAGGCCGGCTGAGCTGGGCCGCGGCGACCATCAGGTCACCGACTCCGACATCGGTCCTGAGCTGCCCGGCCGCCTTGGCGCGGCCCATGATCTCGTCGACGAGCTGCTCGACGCGCTCCCGGGACGCCTCCAGGTCGGGGTGGTGCTGGTCGAAGGTGCTGGAGACCATCGGGCACAGGGCGCTGATCCGCTCGTCGGCGGCGGCGTGCACGAAGCGCTCCAGTGCGGCGAAGGCGTCTCCGGTCTCCGCGAGGGCCTGCTCGGCCGCCTCGGCCGTGCGGTCCATCACGGAGCAGACGACCTCGCGGACGAGGGCGTCGCGGTCGGGGAAGTTGCGGTACAGCGTGGCGTTGCCGACACCGGCCCGGCGGGCGATCTCGTCGAGCGGCACGTCCGGGCCGTGCTCGACGAACATCTCCCGGGCGGCGGTGACGATCCGCTCCCGGTTGCGCACGGCATCGGCGCGCGGCCGGGGCACCTTGCGCTCGGGGGCTGCGGTCTGCACGGCGTCCTCCTCAGGTCTCGACGGTGTCCGGGCGGTGAGGGGATCCGGGGAGTGACTCCCCGTTTCACTCGGACACAGGTCTAAACGGGGAGAGGTTCCCCGGTTATTTCCCGCCGCCGAAAAGAATTCCCGTGACCTGGCTCACACCCGCCGCCTGGGCGTCCCACCCGCCCGCGCCGGGATTTCCCACGATCGGTCTCCTCCAGCGCGCGGCCGTCACCCCGGCGACACAGGGTGATCGCAAGGGTGCAGTCGGAGACCGGCGGCTGCCGTGGAGCGAAAGGTCCATGCATGCAGCCGCAGTCGCCCCGCAGCCGCCGCATACGCCCGCGTCGCATACGCCCGCGCCGTGTGGCCGCCCTCGCCGCGGTGACCGTCCTGACCCTCGCGGTCAGCACCTCGGCCGGAACCGGGCGTCTGACGGCGCGCACCACCGCGGGGCCGGTCGGCCTGGCCCGCTCCTCCGCACTCTCCCCCTGTTTCCTCCGCGGCGGCCTGGACGTGCAGATGACGGAAGGTCTGCCCACCCCCACCGGCTACTCGCACTCCACGGGCACGGTCCACGCCCTGACCCTGATGGTCGACTTCTCCGACGCGCCCGGACAGGGCAGCGCGCTCGACCGCTTCCACGAGTTCTTCCCGCAGACCCAGGAGTGGTTCCGCACGGCGTCCTACGGCCGGCTCGACTACCGCCCCGAGACGCCGATACCCACCTGGCTGCGGATGCCGAAACCCTTCAAGGCGTACGGCATAGAGCGCGGCGCGCCCTTCGACCCCGGCTACCGGGAACTGGTCCAGGACATCGTCGCCGCCGCCGATCCCGACGTGGACTTCCGCTCGTACGACCTGCTGAACGTGCTGGTCACCCCGAACGCCGGCCCCTCCGCCCTGGACACGGTGCTGTCCGTGACCTTCGCCGGCAACTCCGACGCCCCGGTCGCCGACGGCGTCCCCATATCCAACGCGTCCTTCGTCTACTCCCGCCAGGACGACGGCTCCGGCTCCTACGCCCGCACCGGCTACCGGGTACTGCCGCACGAGAACGGCCACACCTTCGGCCTGCCCGACCTGTACACCCAGGAGGGCGGGGGCGCGGTCGGGCACTGGGACATCATGAGCGAGGACTGGGGGGCCAACAACGACCTGCTCGGCTGGCACAAGTGGAAACTGGGCTGGCTGGACGGCACCCAGGTGGGCTGCGCGGGGGCCCGGGGCAGCGTCGAGTACACGCTGACCCCGCTGTACAAGGCGGGCGGCGGCAAACTCGTCCTGGTGCCGGTCGACTCCCGCAGCGTGTACGCGCTGGAGCTGCGGGCACCGGGCGGCAACGACGAGGACGTCTGCGAGCCGGGCATCCTCATCTACCGCGTCGACTCCACCGTGGACACCGGGCGCGGCCCCATCACGGTCTTCGACGGCCACCGCGACAGCGGCGGCTGCACCCGCAGCCCCAACGTCCACGCGGAACTCTCCGACGCCCCCTTCTCCGTCGGCCAGACCTTCAAGGACCCGCGCCACCGGATCACCATCCAGGTACTGAGCGGGACGCCCGGCGGGGCGTACCGGGTGCGCATCACTCGGGGGTAGGCGGGGGGGGACAGCGGGCCCCGCCTGACCGAAGATCACCCCGCACACACCTCGGCCCGATCCGGTACCCTGTGGACCGAGTACCGCGCCTTCGTAGCTCAGGGGATAGAGCACCGCTCTCCTAAAGCGGGTGTCGCAGGTTCGAATCCTGCCGGGGGCACCAGTTCAAAGGCCCCTCACCTACGGATTTCCGTAGGCGAGGGGCCTTTGACATCCACTTCTGACATCAACGAGGGCAGTCACCCCCGCTCGGGCCGCCTCTTCCGGAGCAGCCGGTCCATGTGACTCATGGCCTCCCGCTGGGTGTCCTGCACGACGTGCGTGTAGACATCCATGGTGATGCTGATCTGAGAGTGGCCCAGGATCTCCATCACCACGCGGGGCGCGACACCGGCCGCCGTGAGGAGGGTGGCCGTCCCGTGACGGGCATCGTGCAGCCGGATCACGCGGAGGCCGGCGGACCGGGCGACGCGGGTGAAGGAGCGGTAGACGTTGCGCGGCTCGACCGGGCGACCCGTCCGGGTGGTGAAGACGTAGTCCGACTCGTTCCACCCCTCCCCCGCCTTGGCGCGGGCGTCCGCCTGCCGCATGCGGTGCCACCGCAGGGGCGCGATGCAGAGGGCGGGCAGCGGGACGGCCCGGCGCCTGCGGCTCTTCGGGTCGTCGTCGTAGAGGACGCCCCGGCGGCGTTGGGTCTGCTGCCGGACGTACAGGACACGGTTGTCGAGGTCGAGGTCCGACCAGCGGAGCCCGATGATCTCGCCCCGCCGCAGGCCCATGGCGATGGCGAGCACGAACGCCGCGTATAGCGGGTCCTTCCGGGAGGCGGCCAGGAAGTCGAGCGTTTCGTCCAGGGTCCAGGGCTTGAGTTCCCGGTTGTCGGTGCGAGGCGGCTCGACGAGCTTGGCGACGTTGCGCGTGATCAGTTCCTCGCGGCAGGCGGAGGACAGCGCCGAGCGCAGAACCCGGTGTGACTCCTTGGCGGTCGCCGCGGTGGCCTCCTTCTCCAGGCGGACGATGAACCGGCGGACGTCGGCGACGCTGAGGGATTCGAGGCGCTTGGCGCCGAGCAGTGGCACGAGATAGATCCGGACGTGTGCCTCGTACTTGTCGTAGGTGCTGAGCTTGCGTCGGGGCTTGATGACGTTGTCCAGCCAGTAGGGCAGCCACTCGGAGAGCTTGGCGGAGCGAGTGGGCACGGGCACTCCTTGGTCGACCTTGTCGAGCAGTTCACGGCGCTTGGCGTCGCACTCAGCCCACGTCTTGCCGTAGGCGAACTTGCGAGCGCGGGTGCCGTCCGGCTGGAGGACGTAGACGGCGCACTGGTAGCGCCCGTCCTTGCGCTTGGTGATGGTGCCCGCGCCGTTCGGGTTGCGCTTGCGTTGACTGGCCATCAGGCCACCGCCTCCAGTTCGTTGGTGATGTACTCGCGGACGGCGCGCGCCGGAATGCGGCGGCAGCGGCCGATGGTGAGCGAGGGCAGCCGCCGGGAGCGGATGAGGTCGTAGACCGTGGAGCGGCCAAGCTTCAGCCGTGCCATCACGTCGGGCACCGTCAGCAGCTCGTCGTCATGCATGCGTCGGTTCTCCTTCGGTTCCGGGTGCGGGTTCGAGAGAAGCGGCCAACCAGGCTTCGGTGTCGGACAGGCCGGTGCCGGCGAACACCCAGTGAGCAAGGACGAACGTCGTGTCCGTCGGCCGTTCGTCGGTTGTTGCCTGGGCTCGGCGCCATTCGGCGCGGGCGTCGCGGAGGGCGCCGAGGGTGGTGGAGTAGCGGCGGGACTTGGTGGAGAAGTGGCCGCGGAACCCGAGCATGTGAGCCCAGGCGCGCAGGCGGAGGTGTTCGAGGTCCTTGCGGGCGCCGAGGGTCCAGGCCGTGCGGATGAGGCGGCGGGCGTGGTCGCTGATGTCGAGCTGGGCGAGTTCGGCGGCGAACTTGAGCGGGCGGTCGAGAGCTCCCGTGGCGGTCTCGGCGCCCTTGGTGGCGTACTTGGCGATGTACGCCGCGACGGCCCGCTCGGTCAGCTCCTGGCCGCCGTCGAAGTCGGCCGAGCGGATGGTGCGGACGTCGAGCTGTCGGCCGAAGGCGAAGGTGTGCGCACGGCCGTCGATGACCGGGCCGTCGACGCGGACCTTGGCGGCGGCGGCCTCGATGGCGTCCGTGAGCAGTTCGGCGGTCGCCCAGGCCGGGGGCGGAGTGTCGCCGCCACCGGGGCCGTCGATACGGATGACGGCGTGGAAGTGGACGGCTCCGCGCTTCTGGTACTCGGCGACCTTGGCGAAGGAGATGCGGGCGTGCTGGCGGAAGTGGCGCTGTGACAGGCCCGCGCGCTTAGCGGCCTCTCGGCGGAGGTAGATGGAGAAGCGCCGCCAGAGCTGTCCGGCGTGCGCGTTCCAGAGGACGGCCGCTTCGTAGTCGTAGGTGTCCGGGGCGAGCGGTGTGCCAAGGGCGTCGTCGTCCTGGTCGTGGTGGGTGCCGCAGCGGCAGGGGCGGCCGTCTGTGCGGCGGTTGTGGACCGGGCCGAAGCCGGGGGCGGTGAAGGTGGCGAAGACGCGAGGGTGGGCGGCGACGTGTTCCGGGGTGCCTTTGCCGCCGCGTAGTCCGGCGGTGATCAGGTGGAAGGTGTCGCGGCGGTAGACCTCGGCGCACGCCGGACAGCGGGTGGTGCGGCGGTTGTTGCAGCGGACGAGGAGCTGACCGGCCGGGAGGGCGGCCGAGTCGAGGTGCTGGAGGACGCGGCCGATCTCGCCGGTCGTGATGTCGACGTCGTACTCGGTGCGGTGGCCGTCCAGCCGGATCGGGTGCGTGCAGCCGCCCAGCCCGGAGAGCTGACGGAGGATACCCGGCAGGGTGCCGTCGGCGGCGAGGTTGCTGAGTTCCGGGAGTGGCGGCGGGGTGATGCGGGCGAAGATGGCGGTCTCCTTCTGACGGGCACTGTCGGGAGGGATCGGCCTCCGGGGCGGCGGATGCTGGCCGTGTCTCGCCGCCCCGGAGGTCTGGGCGCCTCAGCGCCGGTTGTGCTCACGGAGCAGCGAGCGCAGGACCACAGCGGCGATGGCTACAGAGATGGCCGTGACGGCGACGGCGGCCAGGAGCGCGGTGAGGACCACGCCCGCGACGACCACGGCCGCGACCGTCTTCTGGTCGATGGAGATCGACGGCAGGGCGCGTCGGGCGGGAGCCGGGTCGGTCGGGGCATGCGTGTGAACCGGCGGCGGGGTCGGGTTGTCCGGGTACTTGGGCAGAAACACGGCGGGCTCTCCTTACCTACTCGTCTAGTCATGTGAGCCGTTTACGACACCCACGCCGGACCGCGTGCCGGACTCGATGGCGGGCGCCAGGAAGGTGTGCGAGAGCCAGAAGCCGAACAGGGCAATGAGGACGACGATCCAGGTGCGGACGCCGAGGAACTTGATCGCTCCCCAGGCGAAGAAGCCGAGAACGACGACGAGCGGCAGGCTGACGGTCACGGTGGTCCGGGTCCTTTCAGCGGATGGGGCAGCGATGGGTGCGGGCGGCCAGTTCGGCGGCGGCGCGGCTGTCGTAGTCGGCGGAGAAGCCGCAACGCGGTGCGGTGCAGGCGGCGGTGTGCTTCTCGCGGCCGCGGTTGTCGTAGGCGGTGCCGACCTGGACGGGGCCGATGCGGGTGACGTTGCGGAAGCTGCGGTTGGCGGACATTCGGTCTCCTTTCAGAGGTGGGCGGCGATGGCTTCGGCCATGGGCACCGGGACGCCGAGGCGGGCGCGCAGGGTCGGGGTGTCGATCGGGGTGCCGGTTCGGGCGTGATGCTCGGCGGCGACCTTGCGGGCGTGGGCGACCAGAGCGGACGGCACGGATACGGGCGGGGGTTGAGGCGGTGCCTCGATGGCGGGTTGGGCGGGCGGTTCGGGCGCGGTTTCGGGCTCGTCCTCCTGGTCCTCGACGACCTCCGCACCGGGGCCCGTCTTCGGCGCGGTGTGCGCGAGGAGGGTGCCGCCGAGGAAAGCGACGGCGGGCCAGCCCGCGACGAGGATGCGCAGCCAGGCCGGGACGTTTCCGAGGTCGAGGAGGCCGGCGGTGGCGACGTTGGCGCCGAGGGATGCGGTGAGTGCGACGACGAACCAGCACCAGGCCGCCGTTTTGGTTGTACCGGAGCGCAGTCGACGCCAGGCGGCGACGAGCAGCAGGTCCACGGAGACGGGGTAGGCCCAGGCCTTCCAGCCGTCCTGTCCGGCCGCCACGGCGACGTCGTGCAGGTGGGCGAAGGACAGCGCGGCGGCGATGAGCGCCTGGACGAGCACCGCGTCGACGCGGACCAAGCGGGCGCGCATGATGCGGCTCCTTCCGGAGTCGAACGGAGGGAATCAGTCGATGACCGGGCGGGGCAGGAAGACCGGGGCCGCGGTCTCGACCGGGCGCACGGGTACGTCGGGCCGGAAGGGCTTCAGCGCGGGCAGGTCGGGCACCAGGTGGGCCGACTCGCGGCAGGTCTCGGCAGCGTCCCCGAGGGAGAGGTACGGCGTGCGGATGCGGGACCAGCCGCCAGAGGTGTCGCCCGCTACGGCCAGGCCGGGCCGTTCGGGAGCGATGGAACAGGCTGCCTGGACGGCTTCCGGTGCGATGTCGCCGAGAGCCATCTTCGCGGAGGCCTCGTCGTTGACGCGATGGCAGACGCGGCCGGTGAGCTGGGCGCGGAGCATGGTGGCGCCTTTGCCGAGTTCGGCGCCGAAGCGTTGCCCGCAGACCTCCAGATAGATGCCGGCGGCGCGGCCGAGCTGGGCGAGCCGGATGAGCTGGGTGACCATCTCGTCGCGGCGTTCCTCGTCCTTCTTGGTGGCGATGAGGAAGAGTTCAGCGACCTCGTCCACGAACAGGACGATTGGCACGGGGCGTTCGTGGTCGGGTAGGCCCCAGATGTCGGAGGTGATCTCCTCGTCCGGAGTGCCAGGGGTGATGCCTTGCCGGGCCTTGATCAGGTCGTACCGGTCCTCCATCTCGTCGACCAGCACGGGCAGCAGCTCGGCCGCCTGCTCCGGGTGGGTGGCCAGCGCGGAGAGCCGGGGTGCGAAGGGGGCCAGTTCGACGCCCCGCTTGCAGTCGATGCCGACCAGGGCGACGGACTGAGGAGCGAGCCCGGCGACCAGGTGCCGCAGGTACATGGACTTGCCCGACAGGGTGGCGCCGAGAGTGAGTTGGTGGGGGATGGTGCGGTAGTCCCGGACGAAGGGGGTGGCGTCTTCTCGCAGTGCGACCGGCACTTTGAGGGGGCCGTGCGCGGCCTTGCGAGGCATGCGCACCCGCCGTAAGACGTCGTAGCCGACGAGCCGCAGGTCGACGACCCCAGGCTTCACGGTGGTGACGTAGACGGCGTGGACACCCCAGGCGTGCCGCAGTCGCTCGGCGGAGGCCGCAAAGTCGGCGGGCTCCTGGCCCGGCGCCAGGCGAAGACGGATCCGCAGTCCGGTCGTGGTGGGTCGGATGATGCCCCGGCGCGGCGGTACGGGCCGCACTTCGCGCTGGGTCGTGGCCTTGACGGCGAGGACCCGCAGCCGGGAGGGAGCCACGGTCAGGCCGCATGCCTCCATGACCGAGCCGTAGGAGCTGAGCAGCCGGACCGTGGACACCGGAAGGCCGACCGTGGACCAGTACGCCGCCGGGTGCTTGGCCCGGGCGTAGGCGGCCCCGCCGCCGAGTGCGGCGACAGGACCACCCACTTCGAGGAGCGTCGTCAGGTCGGACATCAGGCGGCGGCCCCGGAGACGGCCGGGAAGGCGGCCGGGGTCACGGCGGCGGCCCGGTAGGCGATGCCGTGGCGCTGCTGGCCGTTGAAGACGGACTCCCACGGCCGGGCGATGAGGCCGGGCAGCGACACCGGCGAGCCGAGGATCAGGCCCTCGGAGACGCCGCCCTCGGGAACGGTGACCTTGATGAGCGAGGACTCACCGTCCTCGATGTAGACGACGCCGATGGTCATCAGCGCCTCGCCGCTGGTCGCGTCCTTGGCGATCTCGCCGGTCTGCCGGTCACGGACCTTCGGCTCGGGAGCCTCCGTGAGGAGGATCGTCGCGGCGGAGGTCTCAACGCGGATGGTGCGCAAGGTACTACCCCCATCTACTCGTCTATACAAGAGTCGATCCGTGAGCCCGATCTCCGGGATCACGTCGATCACCTTGCCACACAACTTGCCCACTCGTCTATACGAGTAAGCGTGTCGGTGTGTACGAGTTCGGAGAAGCGTCCCCGCGCACTACCGCCGCTCCCGGGATCAGGTCGCCGGGAGCTGGTACGACAGGACGTACGCGTCCGCTGCCATGACCGTGTCGCAGACCTCGACGGCGCGACCCTCGGTGTCGAAGGCGGTCCGGATCAGGTGGATGACAGGCACGCCGGCCGCCAGGTGCAGGAGCTTCACCTCTGCGGGCGAGGGCATGCGGGCGCGGATCTCTTCCTCGAAGTGGTCGAGGTGGTGCCCCAGCTCTTCGAGGCGGGCGTAGATGCCGCCGGGACCCGGGTTGGGCTCGGCGATAGGAGTGCCGCGGGCGATGTCGAGCGGGAGGTAGGAGGTCGCGAACTCGACCGGCCGCCCGTCGAGGAGATACCGGCGCCGACGAGCGAGGACGCGCCGCACCGACCCGAGCCGGGTGGAGATGTCCTGACTGGGCTTCTCCTCTTTGACCTCAAGGCTGTCGACCGTCGGATGACTGCCTGCGGCGTCGGCCTCCACGATGAAGGCGGACTTGCCCTGCTCGCGGTGGCGCCGGGCGAACCGGTCGGAGGCGAGCCGGCGCACCGGGGGACGCGGCCGGACGAAGACACCCTTGCCGTGTTCGGCGTGCACCAGGCCCTCACCCGTGAGGACGGAGAAGGAGTTCCGGACGGTCATCCGGGAGACGCCGTAGTGCTCGACCAGCTCGGCTTCGGAGGGCAGCTTCTCGCCCTCACGGAATCGCCCACGGTCGATGGCCTCGCGCAGCTGGTCGGCGATCTGCCGGAAGACCGCACGATCGCTCGTGGGGTCGAGATCACCGAGGAGGCCCGAAGGAAGAGGGCTCACGTGAGTACTCCTTTAGGTATCTAGACGAGTGGGCGACTTCTGTTGCTACGGTGGAGAGCCTAGCCAGCCGAGAGGGCCGAGGAACGTGAGCACTGAACGCCCGCACTCCGTGAGCGTCGCCGGGGTCGTCGTGGACGACCAGGGCCGGGCCCTCCTGATCCAGCGCCGGGACAACGGTCACTGGGAGCCGCCGGGCGGCATCCTCGAACGCGAGGAGACCATCCCGGAAGCTCTTCAGCGCGAAGTCCTCGAAGAGACCGGCATCAAGATCGCGCTTCCCGCGACTCTGACCGGCGTCTACAAGAACATGACAGGCTTGATCGTCTCGCTGGTCTTCCGCTGTGAAGCCGCCGACGGTGTGCCCACCACCGGTGACGAGACCCGCGCGCTGCGCTGGGCCACCCGCGAAGAGGTCACCGAGCTTGCCGACGAGGCGTACTCGATCCGCGTCCTGGACGCACTCGATGCGACGACCCCGCCGACCATCCGCGCCCACGACGGCGTGAAACTCGTCTAGCCCGAACCCGCTGCACATGGCGGCCTACCAGCGTAAAGGGACTTGTATGCACGAGTATACGAGTAAGGCTCGGGTCTGGGGGCTGAGTTGCCCAGGATTCCCCGAAGAGGTGAGCCGGGCCCGCCGATGGACCCGTGACATCCTGCGCGGCTCCCCTTTAGCCGACGACGCCGAACTGATCGTGAGCGAGCTGAGCGCGAACGCGATCCTCCACACGGCGAGCGGACGGGAGTACGGCAGCTTCCACCTGGCCGTCGCGGTCTCCGCTCAGGTGGTGGCGGTCTCGGTCACGGACGACGGCGGTACGGGGACGGCCCCAAAGGCCGAGCACCAGGACCAGGACGCCGAGCACGGCCGGGGCCTGGGCATGGTCAGCGTCATCGCTCACCGGGTCGTCGTGCACGACAGCGACCAGGGCCACACGGTCACCGCGGAGCTGTACGCGGACGCCCGGCGGGGAGGCGGCCCGTGCTGATGACGCCACCGCAGCGGGGCTACTGGTGCGAGTGCTGGACCGAGGACCTGACCGAGGAGTGGCCGCCGGCACTGCTGGCATCCTTCGACGCCTACTCCGCGCCGCAGGCGGACCGTTGGGTAGCGGTCGTACTCCGCACGATCTCACCGGCTCTGGACGCGGATGCCTCCGATGAGGCCTGGGAGTGGCTGTACGAGGGCCGAATCGAGACCCGACGAGCCCTGCTGCGTGCGGAGCCGTGCACGGTGTCTGTCACCCACGCCGGAACCCGGATCACGTGGACGATCCGACCGGTGCTCTTCCTGCCGCTGGCTCACCGCCAGGGCACCGAACTACCGGCGTGCGCATACTGTTTCAAGGCCCACGCGACCGACTGAGTTACAACTTTCTCTACTGGTTCAAGGCGGCTCGCTCCGCTCCCCGCGCGCGGCCCGGCCCCCGGCCGGGCCTGCGCTCCTGCCTCCGTCCCGCTCCAGCCCGGCCGGCACCCGTGCCGCGCTCATGGCAATGAGTCGCCTGATGCCAAAGAAGGGATACGTCGTGGCTGGGGCGGTCGGCTCCACGGCTTTAGCCACCTCCCCGGTCCGGGTCCCGCGTCGAGCAAGACCAGGGGGCCACTCGTGCACATTGCGGTCAGGCCCAAAGCCTGCCCGAGTTGCCAACCAGCGTACGGCCCCCTGATCATGCTCGACCCCAGACCGGGCAGGCCACCGGCCAAACCCGCTCCACCGACCTTGCTGCCACCCTGCGCCGGATCGCCAATACTTCCGTCTAAGTAGCGAACCCATGGCGCGTTGTGACCAGGAGCATATATCTTCTGGCCAGCAGCCGACTCGGGGAGGAAGGCATGGCAGACGGTCGCCCGGACGACGCCGAGGACCAGGATCGCAAGCTAGTGCGCGTTGAGGTGTCACAACTCCTCGGGCGATTCGATCACGAAATCCCCTTCTCCCCCCAGAAAGACTTTGTAATTCTTCATGGCCCTAATGGAATCGGCAAGACTAAACTGCTGGAACTCATCGATGCCACCTTTTCAATGAACCTGCAGCTAATCTCCGAAATTCCATTCCGATCGGCCGTCTTCGAATTCAATGATGGCAGCGCGATCATAATCGAGCGCACAGGGCAGGAAGCCCTCCCCGGAATGGGGGAAGAGGAAAGCCTTAGCGAGGAACTTAAGTTTCAGCTCAAACAGCCCGGCGGCAGAACAATTCCCTGGAATGCGTCGAAAGCCCTCAGGCGGGGAGAATTCTCTCCCGGATTCCTTCGCTTGATGGAGAGCGAACTTCCCATTAGGCGAGTTACCGGCACTAAGTGGCGTGACCTATCCGTCGGTGACATTGTACCTGCGCGAGAGATCTATCAGAGGTATAGCGAACTACTTCCTCGCGCGCCACTAGTTCCACAATTGGATGAAATTCCAGCGGAGATTTCCGATACGCTCTCCTCGATCACAGTCCATCTAATTGAAACTCAACGCCTGATTAACCTTCAGGCTATGCGCCCAAGCCGTTCATCACGTGATCCAGACAACGTCCGCCAGCCAACAGTGGTGCGCTTTTCCGAGGATTTCTCTCGCAGGCTCGGTGAGGCCATGGCTCAGAATTCTCGGGTCTCACAAGGATTGGATCGGTCGTTTCCTCGTAGGCTCCTCTCTGAGACCAACCTGCATCCCGAGATCACCGAGGACGCGATCCGCAGCCGTTACTCAGAGCAAAATGAGATCAGGCGCAGGCTGACTCAAATTTCGGTATTGGACGCATCCGGTGAACTACCGCTACCTGATCGCCCGCTTGAAAACTGGGAGCGGAGGGTTCTTTGGACCTACCTCGACGACACGGAAGAAAAGCTCAACACCTTCAAAGAGCTGCTGAATCGCGTTGACCTTCTTCGGGAAATCGTCAACTCTCGCTTCCTGTACAAGGAACTAGTCCTCGATCGAGAGGGCTTTCACGTCGTAACGGCAGGCGGAAAGGAAATTCCTCCGAGCAAGCTTAGTTCAGGCGAACAGCATGAACTGGTACTTGCCTACGACTTGCTGTTTAACGTGAAACCTAACAGTCTTGTTTTGATTGACGAGCCAGAAATCTCACTGCATGTAGTATGGCAAAAGGAATTCCTCAACGACATCGTGCGCATCGCAGCAATTAATTCCGCACGATTCATGGTCGCCACACACTCCCCCCAAATCATTCATAAATACTGGTCGGAAACTGTAGGACTCGAACCAGGCTACGAGAATGAGGAGATGTGGAGTTAAGGGGATGCTGCAGAATCTCACGGGCGACGACCTATTCTCCTACCTCATCCTCTTGGGCGCTGGTTCCAGTGACCGTAGATACCTGATTTGCGAAGGTGACTCCGACTGTGCAGTCCTGGATCCCCATCTCCAGGAAGACGCATGTGAAACGGTTCCGGGATACGGAAAAGATTCCGTTGTCGTTGCGATCAGCCTGGTTGAGCAACAGGGACTTCGCAATGTTGGAGCACTCGTAGATCGAGACTGGAATAAGTCGCGTCATTCGATAAGCTCGTTGGCCGCCCGGACTGACTTCTATGACATAGATGCCACGGTCTTCTTCTCGGGTACCGTTTGCCGCCGAATTGTTTCGGCCTTCTGCGATCGCGAAAAGGTACGGGAGTTTCTCAGTATTCACAAACTTGCTTCACCGGCAGATGCAGCGGTCAGACTTGCTCTTCCTCTCGGTGTGCTCCGCAAGCTCTCGTACGATCACGGATGGGGCCTACGCGTTGCTGGGACACCGATCAAGGAAGTAGTGCGTGAGTCAGGTGACGCTGTCGACACCAACCAGCTATTTGACCTGTGTCTGAAGCGGTCGAAGAAGGCGCGCATCAGCCAGAATGACAAAGCTCATGTTCTGGCGCTCTTCGAGACGGAAATGGCGTCCGTAGCAAATTCCTCAGAGTACTGCTGTGGCCACGACCTCAACTCCGTGCTGGCATATTTGATGCAGGCACACTGGGGTGGACGAGTAAGCAAGGACATGCTGGAGCGTGCCATGCGAGGAGCCCTCTCTTGTGCAGAGCTCGCGTCAACTCGACTCTATGGTCAGATTCATTCCGTGCTGCGTTCCCCGGAAGGGAGCTTGTTTAATTGTGGAACCACTCGAATAAACCACCCAGGAGTGCCGCAGGCACGGGCAGCAGCGGAGGACCACCTGGGGGAGGTGCCCTGAAACGCTGACACCCTGAACGAACGATGGCTCGGGCAGCTTCCAGCGGATCCTCTTCAGATCGATCGCCTGGTCTGTCAGAAAGTCGTGCTCGTCCTCCAGGTCCTCCCAGCTGTACCGGTGGAGCTGGCCGGCTGCGGTCAGCTCGGCCTGCTATGACGACCGACTCACCGCGGTCACGGACGGCCTCGATGGCCTCCCCCTCGTCAGCGTGGCGGAAGTGGTGCCGCTGGGGCGGCTTCATCGAGTGCTTTGAAGTACGCCACGGTTTCTGCTTTGATGCGTTCCAGGTCAACCACGGAACCATCGTGCCGACGCACGCGGTTGCCCCGTTCTGACATCCACGAGTGACATCAACGACGCCGGACGCCAGCACTCTTAGGCGGTCCGGCACGGCCAGCGTGGCCGGGTGGCTCCCCGACGGTGCCGTGGAGCGATCGAACTCCTAAAGCGGGTGTCGCAGGTTCGAATCCTGCCGGGGGCACAAGGTCTGACCAGCGCGTTTACCTCTCTGAGGTAGGCGCGCTGTTCGTCGTAGCCATGGCATTAACCATGAATAGGTTCCAGAACCATGGCGAACACCAAGAGCAAGCGACGTCAGCGCGGCAGCATCCGCCCCAACGGGGCCGGCTTCCAGGTCCGGGTCTACGCCGGACGTGACCCGCTCACGAAGAAGGACCTCTACCTCCACGAGCAGGCCGACACGGAGGCCGAGGCCGAGAAGGCCCGCACGAAGCTCCTCCACCAGGTCGACGAGAACCGCCACCCCAAGACCCAGGTGACCATGTCGTTCCTGCTCGACCGGTGGCTGGGCGTCGCCGAGCTCGACGAGACGTCGTACGAGCGGGCCGAGGGCATCATCCGCAACTACCTCAAGCCGACGTTCGGCGACCTCAAGGCGGGCAAGCTGACCGCCGAGATGCTGGAGCTGTTCTACGCCCGCCTCCGGCAATGTCAGGAACAGTGCGAAGGCCGGCGCAACGGCAAGGCCGACCCCAAGACGAAGCGGAAGCACGTCTGCGAGCCGCTCTCCGCAAACTCAGTCCGCAAGGTTCACTTCATCTTGCGGCCTGCGCTCAACCGCGGCCTGCGCTGGGGCTACGTGACGACGAACGTGGCGGCCCTCGCCGAGCCGCCATCCCAGCCCAAGCCGAACCCCGATCCGCCCACCCCCGAAGAGGCAGTTCTAGTTCTGAACACTGCCTGGCAGCGAGACCTGGACTGGGGAACGTTCCTGTTCATGACGATGGTCACCGGCTCACGCCGCGGCGAGATGTGCGCTCTGCGCTGGTCGGACATCAACCTCGACCGCCTCGAACTCTTCGTGAAGCACTCCAACAACGGTCGCAGGATCAAGGACACCAAAACCCACCAGCGTCGCAAGCAGGCCATCGACGTGATCACGCGTTCCGTCCTCGCCGCCCACCGAGCCCGCGCCGAGGAACGCTGCAAGGCGCTCGGCGGTGAACTCGCCCGTGATGCCTTCGTGTTCTCCGGTGAAGCCGACAGCTCCGACCCACTCGTGCCCGCAAGCGTCAGCCAGCGATACCGCCGCCTCGCGAAGAAGCTGAAGATTCACGCCAGCATGGCCTGGAGATCGTCATGGCGGTCTGCCAGGGCTTCGAAGCGCAGCGGGAACCGGTCGGCAAACGCATCACCGCCCGCATCGCCCTGCTGGACGACCCGGCCGGTGCGGTCACCGGACGACGTCCCTTGTAAGGAGGGCGCTCACACGCCGGTCTACTGATCACCGGTCCCGCCCCCAGCGAGACTGACGAAGCCCACGGCATCCGACCCGGTCGGGTGCCGTGGGCTTCTGCCGTCGACACGGCACTTCGCGTCACGCTCGGCGCAGGACGCCCAGCTGCCCCACCCGGCATCCGCCTCGACGCTGTGCCACTCTCCCGGCAGAGCGGCCGCCACAGCGGTCGCGGGCAGATACAGCGGGCCGTCCTCGCCGAGCTGGTTGATCCACAGGAGCACGCCGTCCTGGGCCAGCACGCGTGCCGTTTCCGGGGGGAACAACAGCATGTCGATGGCAGCGACCGCCGCGACCTGCCCGTCCGCGAGCGGAAGCGCACCGGCATCCGCCCGCACCCGCCAGGGCGAGCGTCCTGAGGCCCGGCAGAGCATCTGCTCGGAGAGGTCCAGACTGATCACACGCCGGAAGGCGTGTTGCAGCAGTCCGGTGTACAGGCCGGTGCCGGATCCGAGTTCCAGGCATCTCCTGTCGGGGATCGGGCCGCCTCGTCGCAGTGCGTCGCGCAGCGGGTCGTCCCGTCCGGTGGCGCGGGTGCTGTCCCACTCGGCGGCCAACTGGTCGAACCGGGCCGCGATGAAGCGAGCGGTGTCGGCGTCCCAGAGGCGGCGGCCGGCAGCCAGGTCGCGGGCGAAGGCGCGGAAGACCGCAGCCGTTTCCGCCGGTGGGACCGGTTTGCTCACGGGGCTGGGCCGTTCCCGAGGCAACGTGGCAATCACCACTTCATTGCACCAGACGGATGCGGGACAGCGGACCGGCCCTGAGGTGGAGAGTTGAGCTCCACCTCGAGGTGGAGACAGCGGGGCGGCAACCGCCTGTTCCTCATATGCGTGTTGTCCTACGGTGCTGGAAGCATCCAGGCGTCGACGGGGCGGAGGTTGCGGTGGGGAACGGAGCCACCCTTGCGGAGCGGATAGCCGAGAGACGAGCCGGGACGGGGGATCCGCGAGCTCTCGTGGGCGAGTTGCGGCGAGCGCCCCTGCTCGTGCCGCTGGGCGGCGACGGCCTGTGGACGGCACACTTCCGCGGGGTCCGCTGGGTCTGTGCCTTCACCGACGAGGACGCACTGGCCCGGTTCCTGAGCCGCCAGGGTCCTGGCGACCGGGCATGGGAGTACGCCGTACTGCTCGGTGCCAGGTTGCTCGACGAGATCATTCCGGCGATGGCCGAGCCGGCCGGTGTCGCGGTCGACGTGGCGGACGAGGACGGGGCGATGCTCTTCCCGCCCGTCGTGGGCATCGTGCCCGAAGCCGTATCGGTGGACGCCGAGGCAAGGGAAGGTGGGCACTGATGGGAGACAGCGCCAAGGACCTGCACGTCGACGAGTTCAGCGTCCGCCGTCTCACCCAGGGACTGCGGGACGCCATCGGGGAGCTCAAGGACATCGGCTCCGCCACGGGCGCCGTCCTCGGCAAGGGTTTCTCCGACTTGGCGATGACCGGCATGGAGGCCGGCCACCACGGTCTTTCCGTCGACTTCGAGGATTACTGCGAGCGCTGGGAGTGGGGCGTCCGGGCGCTCATCCACGACGCCAACGCCATCGCCGCGAAGCTCGGGCTGGCGGCCGGTGTGCTGTGGGAGGAGGACCAGTACGTCGGGACCTCGCTGAAGGTCGGCGTGAACGCTCTCGCCGGCGGCGATCCGCATGCCTCCGAGGAGGAGATCGGACAGCAGAGCTGGGGCGATGTGTTCACCCCCGACTGGATCCACCCGGACTACAGCCCGGAATCCTTCCGGCGGGCAGGCGACGACATCGAGCAGACCTGGAAGGACACCGGGCGCGACCTGCTGACCGAGGGGCGCGGCGGGCAGCAGTCCCGCATGCTCAACGACCTCCTGGGTGTGGACCAGAAGGACTTCGACCAGGCGGTGGACAAGACCTTCGGGCCGTCGCCCGAGGAACGCGCGGCCCAGCAGCAGGAGAACAACGGGGGGTGACCGGTCGTGGGAATCGGCGACTTCATCAGTGACATCACGCCCGACTCCGTGGAGAACGCGGTCGAGGGCGCCACCGAGTGGGCCGGCAACCGGGTCGAGGACGTCGGCGACTGGAGTGCCGACCGGCTCGACGACGTGGGCTGGGAGTCCGGCGCGGACTGGGTACGGGAGAAGTCCCGCTCGGTCGCCAACCGCTTGGGCGCCGAGGTCGACGAGATGGACCTCGGACAGACCGAGGACAAGACGAAGCTGATCTACGGCAGTCCCGGCACTCTCCGCTCCACCGCCGGCCATCTGCGGGCGTTCCAGAAGGGGTTCAACAACGTCGGCCTCGGGCTCGAGGGCCTCGACTCGGACTCGCTGAAGGGCCAGGCGGCCGACGCCTTCCGAAGCGCGGTGAAGATCCAGCCGCCCAAGTGGTACAAGGGCGCCGACGCCTTCGAGGATGCCGCCAAAGCGCTGGAGGCGTTCGCCGACACGGTCACCTGGGCGCAAGGCCAGGCGCAGCTCGCCATCGACAAGTGGAAGCAGGCGGAGAAGGCGTCCCAGGACGCCGCGGACGCGCACAACCGGAAGGTCGAGGACTACAACAAGGCCGTCACGCACTACAACGCCCAGCCCGCCGACAAGCGCGACCTGTCGCAACTGCCGCCGAAACCGGGGGACACGTTCCCGGATCCCGGCGAGGGCGTGCGGAAGGAGGCGCAGGAGCTCCTCGCCGAGGCGCGCCGGCAGCGCAACGCCGCCGCCGAGACCGCCCGTTCTGCCATCACCCGTGCCCGCGACGCCGCCCCGCCGAAGCCGTCGTACGCCGAACAGGCCGGCGACGGCCTGGACGAGCTGGACATCATGCAGACCCACTTCGGCGGCGGCATCGTCAAGGGCACCGTGGGGCTCGTCAACTTCGTCCGCGGTCTCGACCCCATGGACCCGTACAACCTCACGCACCCCGCCGAGTACGCGATGTCGCTCAACAGCACGGCGGCCGGCCTGGTCCAGGTGGCCAACGACCCCTGGGGCGCCGGCAAGCAGATGCTGGGCGACTTCATGAAGGATCCCGCCGAGGGCTTCGGGCGGCTGGTCCCCGACGTCGTCCTCACCGTGGCCACCGGAGGTGCGGGCGCTGGGGTGAAGGGCGCGCGGGCCGCCGAGGAGCTGGCCGACGCGGCGAACGCGGCACGGCGCGCGGAAGGGCTGGAAGACGCCGGCTCCGGAGCGCGGCGCGCGGACGACGTCGCCGATCCGAGCCGTCCTCCGAAGGTCAAGTGCTCCGGCCGCGAGCCGGTCGACTTCGCCACCGGCCGTATGTTCCTGCCGCAGGTGGACGTCTCGCTGCCCGGCTCCCTGCCCCTGGACTTCCGGCGCGACTTCGAGTCGTCCTACCGGGGTGGGCGCTGGTTCGGGCCCACCTGGTCCTCGACGATCGACCAGCGGCTGACGGTGGACGCGATCGGCGTCGTCTTCCACGGCGAGAACAACGTTCTGCTGTACTTCCCGCATCCGGCGCCCGGCACCCCGGTCCTGCCCGAGGCGGGCCCCCGCCACCCGTTGGAGCGCCACGCGGACGGCGGCTACACGCTCACCGATCCCGAGACCGGCCTGATCCGCCATTTCCTCGCCCCGCCCGGCGTCGAACCGGGCGGTGACGGCACGGCTCCGCTGGCCGAGATCACCGACCGGCAGGGGCGTACCGTCACCGCCGAGTACGGCGAGTTCGGCGACCCGCTCGCGCTCACCCACTCCGGTGGCTACCGCCTGGAGTTCAGCACCGAGAACGGCCGGATCACCGCACTCAGCGCCCAGGGCACCGAACTGGTCCGCTACGGCTACACGGACGGCCACCTCACCGAGGTCAGCCGGTCCTCCGGCGTCCCCACCCGCTTCGAGTACGACGGCGAGGGCCGCATCCTCGCCTGGACCGACACCAACGGATCCCGCTACACGTTCGTCTACGACGACCAGGACCGGTGCGTCAGCCAGACCGGTGCCGAAGGACACCTGGCCTCCGAGTTCCACTACAGCGAGCCGGATCCCGGCACCGGCCTGCGCACCACCACCGTCACCGACTCCCTGGGCCACACATGGCGGTACGCCGTGAACCACCGCTTCCAGGTGGTCGCCGAGACCGACCCCACGGGGGCGACGACGTGCACCACGCAGGACCGCTACAACCGTGTGCTCGCCCGCACCGACGCGCTCGGCGCCCGGACGGAGTTCGCGTACGACGACGCCGGCCGGCTCGTGAGCGTCACGCACCCCGACGGCAGTGTGCAGCGGGCGTCGTACGACGGCCTGGGCCTGCCGGTCGAGCTCAGCCTGCCGGGCGGGACCCGCTGGCGCCAGCAGTTCGACGAGCGCGGCCGGCGTACCGCGGTCACCGACCCGGCCGACCGCACCACGCGGTACACGTACGACGAGCGGGGCCATCTCACTTCGGTGACCGACCCCCTCGGAGCGGTCACCCACCTGCGCCACGACCCGGCGGGGCTCCTGGTGGAGCGCAGGGATCCGGTCGGCGGCTCGACGACCTACCGACGTGACGCCTTCGGCCGCATCGTCGAGAAGACCGACCCGGGCGGGAACACCACGTCCTACGACTGGACACCCGAGGGCCACCCCGCCCGCGTCACCCACCCCGACGGCGCGACCGAGTGCTGGACGTACGACGGAGAGGGCAACTGCCTCTCCCACACCGACGCTCTGGGTGCCACCACCCGCTTCGAGTACACACATTTCGACCTTCTCGTCGCCCGCGTCGACCCCGACGGCACCCGCCACGCGTTCGTCCACGACACCGAGCTGCGCCTGACCTCGGTCACCAACCCCTGTGGTCTGCGGTGGAGCTACCGCTACGACGGCGCGGGCCGACTGGTCGAGGAGACCGACTTCGACGGGCGCACCACTCGCTACGAGGTCGACCCGCTCGGTCACGTCTCCTCGCGGACAACCCCGCTGGGGGCCACCGTCCGCTACGAACGGGATGTGCGGGGCAGGGTGGTCCGCAAGGACGCGGCGGGTGCCGTCACGTCCTACACCTACGACCCGGCCGGACGTCTCCTGCAGGCCGTCGGCCCCGACGGCGAACTCGCCTACCAGTACGACCGATGTGGTCGCGTCAAGGCGGAGCTGTCCGACGGCCGTCCACTCACCTTCGCGTACGACGCGGCGGGCCGCCGGACCCGGAGGATCACCCCCGGCGGGCAGGTGACGTCGTACGCGCACGACGCCGCCGGACGCACCGTCCGGCTGACGGCCGGCGGACACGAGGTCGCGTTCACCCGGGACGTGGCCGGCCACGAGCTGTCCCGGAACTTCGGGGAGGCGCTCACCCTCACCTCGTGCTGGGACGAGTCCGGGAGGATCACCGGGCAGGAGGTCGCCCACGGCGACCGGAGCGTCAGCCGCCGCAGTTACGCCTACGACCGCAACGGACACCTGGTCGGCATGGACGACACCCTGCGCGGCCGGCGTCGCTTCGCCCTCGACCCGGCCGGCCGGGTCACCGGCGTCGTCGCCGACCGGTGGAGCGAGACGTACGCCTACGACCACGAGGGCGGCCGGGCGACGGCGGCGCGCTGGCCCGACGCGCACGCGGGTGCCGACGCCCAGGGTGAGCGGGTGTACGAGGGCACCTGCATCATGGGAGCCGGCGCCAACCGGTACGCCTACGACGAGGCCGGGCGGCTGGTCCGGCGCACACGGACCAGGCTGTCCCGCAAGCCCGACACCTGGCACTACGCCTACGACGCCGAAGACCGGCTCACCTCCGTGACCACGCCGGACGGCACCGTCTGGCGGTACCGCTACGACCCGCTGGGCCGCCGCACGGCAAAGGAGCGGCTCTCGGCCGAAGGCGATCGGGTCGTCGAACGCACCGAGTTCGTCTGGGACGGCCCCGTCCTGGCCGAGCAGTCCACGACCCCGACCGGTCAGGTGCCCCACCGCACCACCCTCACCTGGGACTACGATGGTCTGGCACCCGTCGCCCAGACCGAGCGGCTCACCGACGCGGCCACGCAGGACGAGATCGACGCCCGCTTCTTCGCCGTCGCCACCGACCTGATCGGCACCCCCACCGAGCTCATCGACGAACAGGGCCGCATCGCCTGGCACAGCCGCACCACGCTGTGGGGCATCACCACGTGGAACGCGACCGCGACCGCGTACACCCCCCTGCGCTTCCCCGGGCAGTACTTCGACCCCGAGACCGGACTGCACTACAACCACCACCGCTACTACGACCCGCAGACCGCCCGCTATGTCACCCCGGACCCGCTCGGTCTGGCGCCCGCCCCCGACCCGGCCGGCTACGTGCACAACCCGCACACCACCAGCGACCCGCTCGGCCTCGCTCCGTACGAGAACAACGGCGGCCTCGGCAACCTCGTCAAGGTCAACAAGCCCGACCCCGCCGCAGACGCTCTGGCCGAGCGGCTCGGCGGCGAGTCCCGGGTGAAGTTCGAGCACGACCCGAAGGGCCGGGAGATCGACGCGATCAGCGACGACTACGTGGCGCAGTCGAAACCGGGGGGCATGCAGATGGGCAGCGCCCTCAGAAACCAGGCAAAGGCCACATTCGAGTACGCGATACAATCCGGCCGCACTCCTTACTTCCACTTCGACGGCGAGCCGGGTCCCGGAGTGATCGCCAAGCTCCAGGAGTACGGCAGGCGGTACGGGATCGAGCCCGTGATCGACACGAAACCGCTGTGAGAGGCACATGTACGAGTTCCATGGCTGGTTCGGCATCGCCGAGTCCCCCGAAGAAGCGGACACGGGAACCCTCGAAGAGGGAGTGACCGAACTGCGGGCAGCCATCGACCGCATCGACTGGGCGACCGGCGAGGCGACGCTGAAGATCCACAATGGGGAGTACTTCGTGCGCACCGACGGCCTGGTGAACCGGCGCCGTGACGAGGCCGAGGAACTGGACGCCCTGATCCACTTCATCGCTCACCGCTTCCCCGGCTCCTGGGGCCTGCTCTACGAGCGCTCCGCGGACATGGACCACCCGCCGGGCCCGGGAGCCTTCCGGGTGCGCGTCATGGCCAGGGGGCAGATCCAGGACCGGCTCGATCCCTTCCTGTCACCGGTCCGCCCGGTCATCGAGGACTGACCCGCGGCTCATGGGTCCCGGGTGGGTGTCGCACCCGGGACCCCGCCGTCATGAACAGACCGTCCCGTTTTTCGGCACCGTCCCGGTCAGCAGGTAGGCGTCCACCGCGGAGTCGACGCAGTCGCTGCCGCTGCCGTAGGCGCCGTGGCCCTCGCCCTTCCAGGTGAGTTCCACGCCCACGCCTCTGCCCAGCTCGTCGGCCATCCTGCGGGCGCCCTCGTACGGGGTCGCCGGGTCGCCGGTGTTGCCGACCAGCAGGATCGGCGCCGCGCCCGGCGCGCTCACCTCCGGGGTGTCGTACTGCCCGGCCACCGGCCAGTCGTGGCACCACCCGGCCGTGTCCCAGCCGAGGAAGTCCGCGAAGACCGGGGAGATCCGCTCGAACCGGGGCAGCAGCCTCTTCGTCTCGGCAGGAGTGGGCCGCTGCCTGTCGTCCAGGCACGATATGACCCGTTGGGCGTGGCTCGTCGTGCCGTAGTGGCCCGAGGAGTCCCGCTCGTTGTAGTCGTCCGCGAGCGACAGCAGTGGTGAGCCGTCACACCAGGGGCCTGACGGCCGTGCGGAGCGCGCCTCGCCTGCCGACTGGTGTCGCGTCGCCCCCAAGAGGTGCGCGGTGCTCACCGCTTCGTCGACCGCGGCTGACCTCAGCGGACTCCCCAGCCCCTCGTTTCCAAGGGTGCGTGGAAGCTCTGCGGGAACGTCATGGGAACGGGAGGCCGAGTAAAGACGGGGAACGATCAGGCAAGGGCGGAAGGCTGCACCCCGCTGACCAGTAGGAACGGTGAAGCCAGGGAGAGACCATCACAGACAGGGGACGTCATAGGCCCTCTCCTGAAGCGGGTGTCGCAGGTTCGAATCCTGCCGGGGGCACCAGTGCAAAGGCCCCGGACCGATCACGGTCCGGGGCCTTTGACAACCACCTCTGACATCGGCGATGCCGACCCGGGCCCCTGTCCGTTGCGCGGCGGGGGGACTGCTCAGCGTCACGCCCGTGTGCGGACTCCTGGGCGGTGGTCGACATCGCTTCCCCTCCTCAACCACGGGCGCGGCAATGTGTTCCGACCCACGCCAAGCCGAGCACAGCTGCCAGGCCTCCAGGCAGTCGGGGCGATCGCCCTGTGGGCGATGAGGATCGGCGCGACCGCTCGGGCATCGCACACAGCGCTAGGCGAAGTCGGTGAACGCCTTCTTGCTTGTTGCACGCGAGCGCAAGCTCGATGCGCTGTTGCTGCGTTGCCCGGTGGATCCGTACGGGCCTCAGGACATGCTGCCCCGGCAAACCGTCCCAGGGGCCGGCGTGCGGCCCGTGCGGAGGTATTGGTCGACCGTCTTCTTGACGCAGCGGTTCTGCGAATACGTGCCGTGGCCCTCCTCCTGGGCCGTCAGGAGCACGCCGACACCGTCGCCCAGGGCGCGGGCCATGTGGCGGGCGCCGGGGTAGGGGGTGATCGGGTCGCCGGTGCCGCCGACCACCAGGACGGGGGCCGCGCCGTCGGCGTTCACCTGGGGCGTGGTGCGCTCGCCGTCGAACGGCCAGCCGTAGCAGAGGTAGACGCCGGTGGACCAGGCCGCGCCGAAGACAGGTGAGGCGGCTTTGATGCGGGCCTCGTCCCGGTCGAGGCGTTCAAGGCCGGGGCGCAGGCTGGAGTCCGCGCAGGTGATCGCCGTATGGGCGACGCGGCTGTTGTCGCGTGGGGCCGCCGCGCGGTCGGCGGAGCCGATGTCGTCCGCGCCCTTGCTCAGCGGACGGCCGTCGTTGTGGTCGATCAGCGCGGTGAGGGCCTTGGCGAGTGGCGACCAGCCGTCCGTGCCGAGGCGGAGATGCTCGCTGACGGCGTACGCGAGGTCGTCGGCGTCGAGGTGCCTTCCACCGCCGGCCGGGGCGGGTTTCTTCTCCAGGCGGTCGGCCAGGCGCGCCATGCGTCGCGCGGCCTCATCGGGCCCGTCGCCGGTCGGGCAGTGGCGGATATGGGCCGCGCAGTGCACGGCGAACCGGTCGAACGCCGCCTGGACCGCCTTGACCTGCGACAGCTTCTTCTCGTCGAGGTCCTCGGTCGGATCGATGGACGCTTCGAGGACGAGCCGTCCGACGTGCGACGGGTACAGGTGGGCGTAGACCGCACCGAGCGCCGTTCCGTACGAGACGCCGAAGTAGTGCAGCCGCTCGTCGCCGAGGAGGTAGCGCATCAGGTCGAGGTCACGCGCGGTGTGCGAGGTGCCGATGTACGGGAGGAGCGCCCCGGAGTGCTTGACGCAGGCGTCGTCGCCGTCGTAACCGGTGTCGTCCGCGGTCTTCCCGCAGCGCACGGGGATGGTCGCGCCGACGCCGCGCGGGTCGAAGGAGACCAGGTCGTAACGGTCGAGGAGCGACTCGTACTGGTTGAGGAAGTCGGGCAGTCCGCTCACGCCGGACACGCCGGGGCCGCCGAAATTGAAGACGAGCGAGCCGATGCGCCGGGCGTTCGGGCCGGTGGCCTTGCGGCGGATCAGGGCGACGTCGATCGTCCTGCCGTCCGGTTTCCGGTAGTCGAGGGGGGCCTTCATGGTCGCGCAGTCGTAGCCCGTACGCGCGGAGGGCGGCGAGGTGCAGCTGGACCAGTGGAGGTGCTGGCCGGTGGTGAGCGCGGTGGGCAGACCGGCGGGCGGGTTGTGCGCGGTGAACTCCGTACGCGGCTCCGCACTCCGGCCGGGAGCGTCGTGCTGGAGCCAGGCGCTTACGGCCCCGATCGCGGCGAGGACGACCACGGCGATGATGCGCGCGCCGAGCGAGAGGCTCGGTCTGCGGCTTTGTTTCGGATGTGCGTCACTCATCGAATTCCCCGCGTCCCGCCCCTGGGCGCCCGCCCCGTGCCCGCATGCCCGCATGCCCGCATGCCCGCATGCCCGTATCCGTGATCGTCCGATCGTCGAATGCGTGCAGGATACAAGCCGCCTCCGACATGGGCATGTACGCCAGCAGCTCTCCCCAGCCCTCACACCAGTCGACGGCTGCAGTCGGATCGGACTCGGATCGAATTCCTAAAGCGGGTGTCGCAGGTTCAAGGGCTTCTGCTCGGCCTCGGACCTCTCGTCCGGGGCCGTTTGCGTGGGGGGATGGGGGTCGTCCCACGGCGCGTCCACAGCGAGACGGCCGCTGGGTATGCGATGGCGGTCCTCTCTTCGATCCCTGTGACCACGACAGGCGTGGCCGGATCGTCGTGCACCGTCCCCAGGTGCTCGCCCGGCTGCCCAAGTCGCTGTCCAGCAGCGGTAGTAGGGCACGGTCGGGCGTCTGCGTCGCTTTCCTTAAATCACGCGACACCATCTCCGGGCTGTGCGAATCTCGCCCGTGATGACACAACGAACCGATACACCTCCCACGTGGGACGAGCGTACGCAGCTGGCCACCTTTCTGGACTACGCCCGTGACACGGCGGTGGCCAAGTGCGAAGGCGTGTCCGCGGAAGACGCCCGCAAGGCACCGCTCCCGAATTCACCGTTGATGACGATCTGCGGGCTGATCAGCCACCTGCGGTGGGTCGAACATCACTGGGTTCAGGTGATGTTCCTCGGTGAGGAGCCCGAGGGGCCGCTCGCGACGGCTACCGACGACGACCCCGACCCCGAGATGCGGACGGCGGTCGACGTCCCGTTGCCCCGGCTTCTCGCCGAGTACGAGGAACAGAGCGCCCGTTACCGCCGCCTGGTGGCCGACAGCGACCTGGACTCGACGGCCAAGCGTCCTATCGGTGACGGCCGCCACGTGGACCTGCGCTGGGTGGTCCTCCACCTCATCGAAGAGATCTCCCGCCACAACGGTCACCTCGATATCGTGCGCGAGCTCGTCGACGGACAGACCGGCGTCTGACTCCCGCAAGTCTGTTGCGGTGAGCCCCTCTTGTTGATTCCATCCCCGGATGGCAGAGATCAAGGAGCCCTGGGGGCTCAGTGTGCTCGGTGCGGGGAACGTGTCTGCGGAACCCCGGATCGCTCAGGTGAAGCTTGCGGTCGACCTCGTGGCGCCGACGCCCAAGGAAGCCTTCGAGCAGGCCGGTGCGGCGGTCGTCCGGCTGCGGGCTGTGCTGCGCGAGCACGGGATACCCGATTCCGAGGTGTCCGGGTCACGCCTCGCCCTCGAGTCGGAGTTCGCCGGTTACGGCGCGGAACGGACGTTCCACGGCTACCGCTGCGAGGCGACGTACACCGTGCAGACCGAAGCGCTCGACCAGCTCGAACTCCTGATCGAGGACGCCGTCCAGGCCGGGGCCAACCGGGTCGACGAGGTGCACTTCGACGTGCTCGACAAGCCCGCGCTCCGGGACGAGGCCCGGCGTAGGGCCGTCGGGACCGCACGACGCAAGGCCGAGGTCTACGCGGACGCCTGCGGTGTGCGGCTCGGCCCCGTCGTGCACATCCAGGACGTCGACCCGGAGTCGGTCGGACGGCGCAGTCACGGGGGTCGTCTCGGGGGCGATCCCGAGTCCGACGGCGTCTTCGCGCCCGGGACCGTACGGGTCGAGGCCGCGGTGCTGCTCGGGTTCGGTCTGCTGCCGGGCTAGGCGTGGCAGCACAGCGCGCAGACGAAGGGCCACCCACGGATCCTGCGCGGATCCGTGGGTGGCCCTTCGGCCGGCCCGGCTCGGGTGACTGCTAGCGGCCCGTGCTCTTCTCGCTGATGTGGTAGATCCGGTGGGTGTCGCGGGTCATGTCGACGACCAGCTTGGTGGTGGTGTTGCGGCTCCAGGTCAGGGTGACGATGGCCTCCGTGTGGTTGCGGGCGGTGCCGTTGTCCGTGACCTTCCAGGCGATCGGGACGTTCTGGGCGCGCAGGACGCCGTCGGCGTGCTCCCGGTCCTCCCAGGCCGCCAGGGTCCTCTGGAAGGCCGGGGTCAGGTAGTGCTTGCGCAGGGTGTCGCCGAGCTTGCCGCTGTCCTCGTCGTACACCGCGTCGATGTAGGTGCCGTAGAAGTCGGCGATGCGCGTGATGTTGTCGTTCGCCTTGCCGCTCACGCTGCGCGGGGCGCCGGCGGAGGCCTGGGCGGTGGCGCCCAGGCCCAGGGCGACGGCGAGGACGCCGGCGGTCAGGACGGTGCGGGTCTTGCTGTTCATGTGTGATTCCCCGTTTTCTCGGTCGTTTCGGAGTCGGTCGGTCGTGCTGTTCGTGGTTCGCGGGCCGCTCTCCCCACCCCCGTGACGGAGAGCGGTCCCAGTCGTGCGGTCAGTGGAGCTTGTTCACGGCCGTGACGGTCGTCTTCCTGAACGCCTTCACCGGCGCGTCCCGGAAGCCGCCGAGCTGTCCCCAGTCGACGACCGTGACGGTCCTGCCGTCCCGGCCGACGGAGAGCAGCCGGACGTCGGCGGCACCCCTGGAGGTCACCGTGTGCAGGCCGTACACGTGGGCGCCCTCCTCGACGCGCAGCGCGCCGTAGTCCTTCAGCCTGGCCTCGGTCTCCGGGTCGGCCTTCTCGACGCGTGCCGCGCAGGACCTGATGTCCTTGTTCAGCCGCGCGAAGCGTCCCTTGGCCGCGGCCGTCGTGGACAACCGCACGCTGACCTGCCGTGCGCTCGTGTCCAGGTCGGTGTGGAACTCCCGGTACCAGGTGGCCGAGCCGTCGCCGCCCAGCGCCATGCCCAGGCAGCGGTCCTGTTCCACCGCCTCCGGCACGCCGGCGGTCACCTTGCCGGCCGTCCAGGCCGAGCCCGGGTGCGGTGGGAGATCGGCCGCTTTGAGGAAGCCGGGCGCCTGGGCCGCGGCGGCCTGGGCCGGTGTGGCGAGCGTCGCGCCGAGGGCGAGGCCCGTGACGGCGAGTGCGAGGAGCGTGCCGGCTCGGGTGCGCTTGGGCATGGTTGTCCCCCGTGGATGAGTGCATGGGTGTCGTTCGTCGCTCGCCGCCGGCTGGTCGGCCTGGCCTGGTCGGTGCGACACCAAGAGCATTGGCCGTCGGGGCGCCTCGGCGCAACGCCACAAGCCCCTTCGCCGACGGTGGAACCATCCCAGCCCATCTGACGTGCAGGTATATGGACCGCCTGGGATACGGGGACACACGGCAGGACGGGGGGAACGGTGGCGACCGGGGACGACGTCGAGCAGTTCGCGGCGCTGCTGCGCCGGCTGAAGGACCGCACGGACCGGAGCTACGGCTCGCTGGCCCGGCGTCTCAACATGAACACCTCCACGCTGCACCGCTACTGCGCGGGCGACGCGGTCCCGCAGGACTACGCCCCCGTGGAGCGCATGGCCGCCTTCTGCGGGGCGACCCCGGAGGAACGTCTCGAACTGCACCGCCTGTGGCTGGTGGCGCTGACGGCACGCCAGCGGCCGAGGTCCGAGGAGGGCCAGGAGGCCCACGAGGCCCAGGAGGCCCAGGAGCCGGAAACGGCCGGTGGTGCTGGTGCTCCGGAGACGGCGAGCCTCGGCGTGGGGGCGGCACCCGTAACGGCCGACGTGGCACCGGAGCCCGCACCCGCCGGTGCGACGGCCGCACCGACCTCGGCCGCACCGGCAGTGGCAGCTGCGTCGGCCGACACGGCCGACGGTTCACCGCAGCCGGCGGACGCCGAGCCGGGTGCCGACGCCGGCGGTGCCGGGCCGGCGGTCCCCCGGGACGCGAGCCGCTCGGCCGGCGGCCCCTGGTACCGGCGTCGCCGGACCGTCGTCGGTGCCGCCGCGGCGGCCGTGCTGCTGGTGACGCTGGGCAGCCTGGCCGCGCTGCCGGCCGACCGGCCCCACGACGGACCGGCCGCCGCCAAGGACCCCGGGCGGTCCCGTACCGCGGCGGCCGGCGCCTCGCACCGGCCCACCGCCGCCGCGAGCGGCAGCCCGTCCCCCAGCCGTTCTTCGCCCTCGGCCTCCGCCTCGCCGGGTGTACGGGCGTCGGGCGGCGCCGGGCCGAAGGGCCGGCCGTCGGCGGGCGGGACGAGCGACGGCCCCGCGCCGACCGGTGTGCCGCTCGCCTGGAGTGCCGACTCACAGGTGTGGCAGGGCGGTTGCGGGCACGACTACGTCATCGGGAAGGACCCGGCGCAGGTGCCCCCGCCGCCGGTGCAGCAGGACGCGGAAAGGTGGGCGGCGACCCAGGGGGCGGTGCACGGGCACCAGACGATGGTGCAGGTCTCGGTGCAGGGGAAGTCGTCCACGGCCGTCGTCCTCACGGCGCTGCGGGTCCGTGTCGTCAGCCGCGGCACGCCGGTCGCCGGCACCGCGTACGACATGGAGCAGGGTTGCGGCGGCGGCCTGACGCCCCGCGACTTCTCGGTGGACCTGGACATCGACCGGCCGATCGCCCATGCGCGCCCCGGCAACGACGGCGGAAAGGCCCTCCCCGCGGTGCGGTTCCCCTACCGCGTGTCCGCCGAGGACCCGGAGGTGCTGCTGGTCACCGCGACGACCGACGCGTACGACTGCGCCTGGTACCTGGAGCTCGACTGGTCCTCCCAGGGCCGCTCCGGCACCGTCCGCGTGGACGACCACGGCCGCCCCTTCCGTACCAGCGGCATCAAGGGACTCCCCCGCTACTGGTACGGCACGAACGGCCAGGGCGAGCGTCAGTGGGTGCCCGCCGACGCGTGAGACGCGCCTACCGTGGGACGGCCGGGAAAACCCGGGGCGCGACCAATCCGCGGGCGTCCGGGCCCCGGATTACGCGGGGACGTAACGTCCGTCGCACCCTGGGGAGATCTCTGGTGAAGGAAGCCGTCCACATCGGCACGAACCCGGCGTCCAAGCCGGACCTGCAACAACTGGTGCGCGAGGTGGCCCTCGGCGACCAGGAGGCGTTCGCCGCGGTGTACGACGCGGTGGCCGGCTCGGTGCTCGGCGTCGTCCGGGCGGTACTGCGCGACCAGGCGCAGTCGGAGGAGGTGGCACAGGACGTCCTGGTGGAGGTGTGGCGCACCGCGCCGCGCTACCGGCCCGACCGCGGTACGGCGATCAACTGGATCCTGACCCTCGCCCACCGGCGGGCGGTGGACCGGGTCCGGTCGGTGGAGGCGGCCGCCGCCCGCGACAGCAAGGCCGCGCTGCTGGCCCGGACGCCCGAGTACGACCAGGTGACCGAACAGGTCGAGATCCGGCTGGAGCAGGAGCAGGTGCGGCGCTGTCTGCGGACCCTCACCGAGCTGCAGCGGCAGTCGGTCACGCTGGCCTACTACCGCGGCCTGACCTACCGGCAGGTCGCCGAGGCGCTGGCGCTGCCGCTGGGCACGGTGAAGACCCGGCTGCGGGACGGGCTCATCCGGCTGCGGGACTGCCTGGGGGTGACCGCGTGAGCACGGCCGATCCGCACCTGCTGACGGGTGCCTACGCGCTGCACGCGCTGCCCGACGACGAGCGCACCGACTTCGAACGCCACCTGTCCGGCTGCGAGTCCTGCGCGGTGGAGGTCGCGGAGTTCACCGCGACGGCCGCCCGGCTCGCCTCGGCGGCCTCCGAGCCCGTCCGCGCCGCGCTGCGCGGGGAGGTGCTGCGCCGCGTCACCGGGGTCCGCCAGGTGGCCCCGGGCAAGGCGGCCCCGGCGCAGGCCCGGCGTTCCGTACCGCGGGGGCGTGGCCCGGCCCGGTGGGCGCTGGCCGCCTGCGTGGCCGCGGCTGCGGTGTTCGGCGGCACGGCGGTGTGGCAGTACGAACGTGCCCAGGACGCGCGGCAGCAGGCGGCGCTCGCGGAGCGGCACGCGGACCAGGTGGCCGGGGTGCTGGGGGCGCCGGACGCGGCGACGAGGTCGGCGCGGATGGCGGGGGGCACCGGCACCCTGGTGGTCTCCGCGGGCCGGGACCGGGCCGTGTTCGTGGCCTCGGGCATGGCGGCACCGCCCGAGGGCAAGGTCTACCAGCTGTGGTTCGCCGACGGCGGCCGGATGCGGCCGGCCGGTCTGCTGGGCACCGGCCGGGCCGGGCAGACGGTGCTGATGCGGGGGCGGGTGGACGGCGCCTCCGGGGTCGGCGTCACCGTGGAGCCGGCCGGGGGGTCACGGCAGCCGACCACGAAGCCGCTCGGCCTGCTGTCCGTTCCCGCACGCCCCTCACACGTGAGCTGAACACACGAAGGGGCCCGGCGCGCGACCGAGGTGGTCGCGGGCCGGGCCCCTTCGTCGGGTCAGCTCTTGGGCATCAGCACGGTGTCGACGATGTACACGTTGGCGTTGGCCGTCTTGACGTCGCCGCAGACGACCTTCGCGGAGTCGTCGACGGTGTAGGACTCGCCCGAACCGGCGGTGGTCAGCTTCGACTTCTCCAGCGTGGCGAAGGAGCCGTGCTCCAGGTCCTTCGGCGTCAGCTTCTTGCCGACGACGTGGTAGGTGAGGATCTTCGTCAGCGTGGCCTTGTCGGCGAGGACCTTGTCCAGGGTCGCCTTCGGGATCTTCTTGAAGGCGTCGTCGGTGGGGGCGAACACGGTGATGTCCTGGGCGTTGTTGAGCGTGTCGACCAAACCGGCCTTCTTCACCGCGGCCACGAGCGTGGACAGCGCGGGGTTGTGCGAGGCGGCCGTGGCCACCGGGTCCTTGGCCATGCCGTCGAAGGAGCCCGCGCCGTTCTTCGGGACGGCGGAGCAGGCGGAGCCGAACGGCTGGTCCACGGCGGTGGTGTCGCCGGCCGAGCCGCCCATGTCGCCGCCGCCGCGCGAGGCCGACGCGGGGCTCGACGAGTCCGGCTTGCCGGAGTCACCGCCCTTGGAGTCGGAACAGGCGCTCAGGGCCAGGGGCAGCACCGCGGTGGCGGCGAGGGCGACGGCCAGACGACGGGCACGGGCGTTCATCACGGTTCTCCTGAGGGGGTGTTGGGGTGTCGTTGGGGTGTCGGGGGCGTCGGGGGTGTCGAGTTGTAGGGGTGTCGGGGTCGGTCGGTAGTCGGGTTGGTGGGTCGCCGATGGTCCGGCGACCGGGCCGGCCTCGGGGCGGACGGCGGCGCGCGGCGGCCGCCGCTCCGCCCGCGAGTCCTTCTCCTCGTCCGTCACGCGGGGAATCCGGTGCCGCGGCCGGGCCGGATGGGTGGGTTGCCCTGATCAGGTGAAACACGGTCCGGGGCCAATCCGGCCCCGCTCCCGGCGGCGTATTTCGTGTTCGTCTCGCGTGTCCGCCCGGGGCCGGCCGCCCTCGCGGACCGACGCCCCGTCTGTTTCTTTACGTTTCCCTGACGCTTCCGCCGCATCCGGCGGCTCCCGCCGCGGTGTCCTCCCCGGTGTCCGGACCGTCTGGTCGGGACAGGGCGTAAGTCGCGTCGGAGAATGGAGTGCCATGGAAGGCACCGTCGTCGCAGTGGTGGTCGTGGCCGTGTTCCTGCTGCTCGTGCTGAAGAGCGGCATGCGGGTCGTCAACCAGGTGGAGCGCGGGGTGGTGTTCCGGTGGGGCAAGGCCCTGCCGAGCCACCGGCAGCCCGGGATCACCTTCCTCATCCCGTTCGCCGACCGGATGCGCAAGGTGAACGTGCAGGTCGTCACCATGCCGGTGCCCACGCAGGAGGGCATCACCAAGGACAACGTGTCGGTGAAGGTCGACGCGGTCGTCTACTTCCGGGTGACCGACCCGCTGCGGGCCGCCATCGAGGTGCAGGACTACGTCTTCGCCGTCGGCCAGGTCGCCCAGTCCTCGCTGCGCTCGATCATCGGCAAGAGCGACCTGGACGATCTGCTGACCGACCGGGAGCGGCTGCACGAGGGGCTGGCCCTGATGATCGACAGCCCGGCCGCCGCGTGGGGCATCCACATCGACCGCGTCGAGATCAAGGACGTACAGCTGCCCGAGTCGCTGAAGCGGTCGATGTCCCGGCAGGCCGAGGCCGAGCGGGAGCGGCGGGCCCGGGTCATCACCGCCGACGGTGAGTTCCAGGCGGCGCAGCAGCTCGCCAACGCCTCGCGGATCATGTCCGACACCCCCGAGGCGATGCAGCTGCGTCTGCTCCAGACCGTCGTGGAGGTCGCGGCCGAGAAGAACTCCACGCTCGTGATGCCGTTCCCGGTCGAGCTGCTGCGGTACTTCGACCGGGCCGCGCAGCACATCGGCGCCGACCTCACGAAGAGTGTGCCGCCGCAGCCGTCCCAGCCGGCTCGGCAGCCCTCGGAGCCCCAGCCGGCCCAGGAGGCCCAGGAGGCCCAGCAGGCCCAGCAGGCCCAGCAGGCCCAGGAGAGTGCCGAGCTGCCGTAGCCGCGCGAGCGGGCCGGGCTAGCATCCGCTCATGACCACTACTGACCACAACGGCTCCGCGCTGGACGTCGAGATCGGCGCCCTGCGCGGCGGCTCCGCCGGTCTGCCGGACTACGCCGGCAAGACCGTGCTCATCGTGAACGTGGCCTCCAAGTGCGGCCTGACCCCGCAGTACACGGGCCTGGAGCGGCTGCAGGAGCGCTACGCCGAGCAGGGCTTCACCGTGCTCGGCGTGCCCTGCAACCAGTTCCTCGGGCAGGAGCCCGGCACCGCCGAGGAGATCGCCGAGTTCTGCTCGGCGACGTACGGGGTGTCCTTCCCGCTGACCGAGAAGGTCGAGGTGAACGGGGAGGGCCGGCACGCGCTGTACGAGCGTCTGGTGGGCTTCGCCGACGCCGAGGGCCACAGCGGGGACATCCGCTGGAACTTCGAGAAGTTCCTGATCGGCCGGGACGGACAGGTCGTCGCCCGCTTCTCCCCGCAGACCGAGCCCGAGTCCGCCGAGGTCGTCGCGGCCATCGAGGCGCAGCTGGCCCAGCCGGCCCCGCGCGGCTAGGCATGCCCGAGCCCTCTCGGCAAGGACGGCGACTGGTCGAGAGGGCTCCGGGGTGGTGCTTGTGCAGTTGTCGTCGTGCGTGCCTGCCGGCGAGGGTCAGAGAAGGCCCCCCTACGCCTTGACCGAGGCCACGAAGGCGTTCCACGCGTCGGCGGGGAAGGCCAGGACGGGACCCTCGTGGACCTTGGAGTCGCGCACGGCGAGTTCCGCGGTGGTGGGCGACTTGACCTCGACGCAGGCGCCGTTGCCCGCGGAATAAGAAGACTTCATCCACGTCTCCGAAGCGCCCTGAATCAGTGCCATGTCCACTCCTGTTGCGAGTTGCTGGTGGTGCGGTTCACGCCAACCTTGTCGACCGATTGGCGTGATCGACGCTACCGGGCAACCGCCCCTGCCGGAGTAGTCGTTCACTCAAGCGGATGGCATATTCCAGATGAGCCTTCCACTTGAGTGGACCACCGTGTACGATCCGGCGCTTCCCGTGGACCAGGGGTCAGTCGGCGTAGGTTTTCGCCACATCAGAGATGCATTGCCGGGATTGCTCCACATTGAGGGACTGTGCCCGCAGATGCTCGTACATCACGGCGTACTTCTGCACGTCCAGCGCCTTCTCCAGGTAGAGGTCGCTGGTGACGCCCTCCAGGTAGACCACGCTGGAGTCGGCCGCGTCGGTGAACTCCAGGATCGCGTACTGGCCGTTGAGCCCCGGATGGGCGCCCACCTCGAAGGGCAGCACCTGCACGGTGACGTGCGGCAGGTGGGACATCTCGATGAGGTGCTCCAACTGCTCGCGCATCACCAGCTTGTTGCCCACGACCCGGCGCAGCGCCGCCTCGTCGAGCACCACCCACAGCCTGAGGGGGTTGGCCTCGGCGGTGATACGTTCCTGTCGGCGCATGCGCACCTGGACGCGCTTCTCGATCTCGGCCGTAGAGGTCTCCGGCAACGCGCCCTGCACCAGGGCCTCCGCGTAGGCGCGGGTCTGCAGCAGGCCCGTCACCAACTGGGGTTCGTACACCCGCAGCGACTCGGCGTCCGTCTCCAGACCGATGTACACGCTGTACGGGATGTCCCCGAACGTGTGCCACCAGCCCTGCTGCCGCGAGTCCCGGGCCATCTCCATCAGCGAGTCGACGATCCGCTGGTCCTCGACCTCGTACACCCCGCACAGGTCCCGCACGTCGCGCTGGCTGATGCTCCTGCGGCCGTTCTCCAGCCGGCTGATCTTCGACTGCGACACCAGCAGCCGCTCCGCCACCTCTTCGGCGGTCATGCCCTTGAGCTCACGGAGCCTGCGCAGCTCCTGGCCCAGGCGGCGTCGCCTGACGGTGGGATTGACATTGGACGCCACGTGACGCGCACCTCCGGCTGACTGCCTGTACCTGGCACTTTCCGTATCTGCTGCTGAGCAGATTGCCACCAAGGTGCTTTCTACCGCTGGCAAACAGTGGATATGCGGCGCGTACGCGTCAGTTCGGGCACGGAACCGCGTAACCCGGACGCGACCGGGCGGGGTGGTGGGACCTCGGAGGTCTCACCACCCCGCCCGGACCAGCGGCTCCCGTAACGGGCTTCGGGGACTGGGGTGCGGCTCAGTGGGCCACGGCGCGTGCCATGGACCCGTGGCGCGGCTGCATCGGAACGCCGCGCGCGGGTTCGGGCCGCGCTCCGGGCCCCGCCGGGCGGCCGGGTGCGGCCGGACCGCGGCGCGGCTGGGCCGCGGCGCCGTTCTGCACGTCCATCACGGCGTGCGCGACCAGCCCGCCCATGGGGTCGTGCCGGATCAGGTCCCGCAGCCGGGAACGTGAGGAGCGCCCCTCGTTCCCCGGATACAGGTGCTTGCCGAGCCCGACGGCGTGCGCCAGGGCGGCGAGCGCCGCGGTCCGCGGGTCCGGCGGCACGCCGGTGCGGATCGCGGTGTCCAGCCGGGACCGGATCTCCCTGCTGATGGTGGTGTCGGTCGCCTGGTACCGCGTCGTCGGCAACACCCCGCACATCTGACCCGGTACGGCGGCGACCATGCCGCACCGCTCCAGATGCGACAGGTACGTCTGGCGAAGCCCCAGTCGTGGCCCGCCGATCCAGTGGACGGCCCGTACCGGAGCGCCGCGCCTTCGCAGCAACTCCAACGCGCAGTCCAGAGTCGGATCTCCTGTCGGCCGTGGCACCACCACGGCGATACGATCCCCGTCTGGGGCTATCCGTCCGGCCAGCGCCAGCTCCACTAGCTGTGCTCCGGCCAGACCGAGGTCGAGCGACTGCGGCTGCGCAGTGGTACCCGTGGCCGGGTCCAGTGCGAGCAACAGAAGCTCCTCCGGAATTGTTCTGCGGCTCCTGCCCATCCATGCCTCCCCGCGTGGATGAATGACAGGGTGACCCCTCTCACATTCATCTGTCGAGGGTGCGTGACCGGTTCGTGAGGGAACCGGTAGGTATGTCGTTCTCGTCTACCGCAGGGGCCAGGCCCTCACACAGGACACTGGTACATGGTTCGGACAGGGCGCGCGCATGCGCGTGCGGCGCATGGAGGAGGCATCGGTGGCGGGCGAGTCCCCCGACAGGTCGAAGCAGCAGGAGTCGTCGGTGGAACCGACGTCGGGGAGCGCGGGTTCGGTTCCCGGGGCTCGCGATCCGCGGCTCACGGTGTCCCGCGAAAAGGATTCCTCGAGCGGCACGAAGGACACCGCGACGAAGGTTCTCTCGGTCCGGGACGTGAAGGCCGCGGCCGCCTCCGGGGCCCCGGACTCCGCCAACTCCCCCGAGTCCGGCACGTCCTCGAAGCCGGCCGCCGGCTCCGCCGAGGATGACGCTTCCACCGAGCCCGAGGCCGAGCACGAGGCCGCCGCCGAGGACGGGGACGCCGACCTCCGCGAGGCCGTCTCGGCGTGGGTCCGCTCGGCCGGGGACGCGAAGAAGCCCGGGTCCGGCGCCGACGCGACTGCAAAGAAGCCCGAGAAGCCCGAAGGGGCCGTGGCCGAGGGCGAGTCGGCGGACGCCGAGGGCATGGAGGAGACCGAGCCCGAGAAGGAACCGGCGGGGAAGGCCGGGAGAGAGCCGGCCGACGGCACGGACGCGACCGCCGCCGCCGCTGACGACCACGTGGACGCCGAAGCCGGCACCGACGCGAACGCGAACGCGAAGACGAGCCCGGCGAACGGCTCCGACGACGACAACGACAACGAGTCGTCGGACGGCGAGGACACGGCCCCGGCCGCGAGCGAGGACCAGGACGACGACGCGCCCGCGGACGAGGAGGCCGACGCCGCTCCGGACGCCGCCGCGGAAGCCGACGCACCGCAGGACGCGAAGCCGGAGCCCGGGCCCCGCCCGGAGCCGGAGGACGCCAAGCCGGAGGACTCGAAGTCCGAGTCCGAGCCGGAGGACGCCAAGCCGGAGGACGCCGAGCCGGAGGACGCCGAGCCCGGGTCCGAGCCGGAGGACGCCGAGCCGGCGTCGAAGTCCGGCGCGAAGCCCGCCCCCGGGTCCGACCCGGACTCCGCCCCGCGGCCCGGCCAGGACGGGGAGGACGGGAAGGACAGCGACGGGGAGGACGCCCCCGAGGCGCCGCGGGCGAAGGTCGTCGACCAGCCGACCACCGCTCTCAAGGCCCTGAGCCCGAAGAAGCCCGCGGTCGACCAGCCGACGACCATGCTGAAGCTCGGCTCCAAGCCCCGGCCCGCCACCCCGGAGGCCGAGCGCACCAGCAAGTTCGTCGCGCTGAAGCCCGACGTGACGACCGCCGTGCCCCAGGTGGGCCCGGAGCGCACCACCCAGCAGCCGCTCCCGCCCAAGCCGCCGCTCGACCTGCTGGCCGAACTGACGAACACGCCCCCGCCGCCGGAGACCCCGGTCCGCACCATCGTGCGCCGGGTCAAGATCTGGACCCCGCTGGTCATCCTGCTGGTGATCGTCCTCGCGGTGGTGCAGGAGTTCCGGCCACTCCCGCAGCCGACCCTCGGCCTCACCGCGAAGGACAGCTACACCTTCGCCGGCGGCAAGGCCGACATCCCCTGGCCGTCCCAGGGGCAGGCCGCGCTCGACGTCCAGGGCATCGGCTCCTTCGGCTCCTCCGGGACCCAGAAGCCCGTCCCGATCGCCAGCCTCGCGAAGGTGATGACCGCGTACCTCGTCCTGCGCGACCACCCGCTCAGGAGCGGCGAGGCCGGACCCAAGATCACGATCGACAAGCCCGCCGAGCAGCAGTCGGACGCCGGCCAGGAGTCCACCGTGCCCGTCAAGGCCGGCGACCGGATCTCCGAGCGCGAGGCCCTGGAGGCCATCCTCCTGCCCTCCGCCAACAACGTGGCCCGGCTCCTGGCCCGCTGGGACGCGGGGTCGGAGAAGGCGTTCGTGACGAAGATGAACGCCGCCGCCAAGGGCCTCGGCATGACCAACACCACGTACACCGACCCCTCGGGTCTGACGGACTCGACGGTCAGCACGGCCGTGGACCAGGTCAAGCTGGCCAAGAAGGCGATGGAGAGGCCCGCCTTCCGCGAGGTCGCGGCGATGATGTCGTACGTCGACTACAAGGGCGTCAAGCACAACAACTACAACCGGCTGGTCGGCTACAACAACGTCGTCGGCATCAAGACCGGCACGACCACGTCCGCCCTCGGCAACCTCGTCTTCGCGGCGAAGCAGCAGGTCGGCGGCGAGACGCGGACCATCATCGGGGCCGCGATGCGCCAGCCCGCGGGTGGTTCCGACAACACCATCATCAGCGGGGTCCTGGACGCGGGCGACAAGCTCATCCGGGCCGGGCAGGGCGCGCTGAAGTCGGCGACGATCCTGAAGAAGGGCGATGTCGTCGGGTACGTCGACGACGGCCTCGGCGGCCGTACCCCGGTCGTGGCCACGAAGGACGTGACGGCGGCGGGCTGGGCCGGGCTGAAGGTGAAGCTGTCCTTCGCCGCCGACACCGTGCCGCACACGGCGAAGGCCGGCACCAAGGTGGGCACGCTCACCGTGGGTGACGGCGGGGTCGGCGCGGTGAAGGTGCCGGTGGCCCTGAAGGCGGACCTGGCCGAACCCGGCTTCGCGGACAAGCTCACCCGCCTCGGCTGACCCCGGGTCCCTCTCCGGCAGTACCGCACCCCGCCGACGGAGCCCCGCGGCGGGGTGCGTGCTAGCGTCACGAAACGGGGCAGCTCGCCGGTCACGGGACGGGGCCGCGAACTGGACGGGAAGCGGCCGGGATCACCGAGGGACACGGCCGAGAACAGAAGACGGGACACGGGGAGTGCCTTCAGGTGGCCACAACCGAGCCGACACGCGCCGACGACGCCGACCCGGACCCGGGGTCGGGCCCGCGAATACGCCTGTCCGCGGCTGACACGGACGGTCATCACGAGGACCGCCCGGCCGGCCGCGCGACTTCTCATGCGGACGACCAGGCGCACGACCACACGGACGGCCACGCGCACGACCACGCGGGCGGCCGGACCGACGACCACGCGGGCGACCGGGGCGGCGACCACTCGCGCGACCACGGCGGCGGCCACGAGGCCAGTCGCGCCGGCCACCCCACCCCGGAGCGCCCCGGCCTGCTCGGCCGTCTCCTCGCCGCCGCGGAGCCCGTGCGGCAGCGGTTCCTGCTGCACCCGGTGCTGTCCTTCACGGTCCTCGCGGGCGCCCTGCACATCATCTGGTTCTTCACGTTCGCGAATTCCGGTGGCGACCTCGCGGCGCAGGACGCCTGGGCGGAGTTCGTCGGACGGCACCCTGACTCGGCGTACAACCTCGCCTGGTACGGCGGTATGCACCCGGTCTCGTACAGCGTGGTGTCGCCGTACCTGATGTCGGTCCTCGGCGTCCGTACGACGATGATGATCGCCGGCACGGGCTCCGCGGCCCTGCTGACGCTGATCCTGATCCGCAGCCGGGCCGTGCGCAACCCGCTGTGGGCGTCGCTCGCCGGGGTCTTCGCGCTGATCTGCAACGCGGTGTCGGGCCGGGTGACCTTCGGTCTCGGCACCCTGTTCGCGCTCGGCGCGGTCGCCGCCGTCTTCTGCTGGCCCTACCGGTGGCGGTACAAACGGTGGGCGAAGGCGCTGGTCGCCGCCCCGCTGGCGGCGCTCGCCACGATGGCCTCGCCGGTCGCGGGGCTGTTCGTGGGTCTGGTCGCCGCCGCGCTGTTCCTGCAGAAGCGGCGGCCGGGCGCCTGGGCGCTGGGGCTCGCGCCGACGGCGGTGGTCGCCGTCTCGGCGCTGCTGTTCCCGTTCTCCGGCACCCAGCCGATGACCATCGGCTCGGTGATACTGCCCCTGCTGTACGGCCTGCTGTGCCTGTTCCTGGTGCCGAAGGAGTGGAGGACGGTACGGCTGACGGCCGCCGTCTACAGCCTCGGTGTCGTCCTGGTGTGGCTGATCAGCTCGCAGATCGGCTCGAACATATCGCGGCTGCCGATGCTGTTCGCGGGTGCGACGCTGGTCGCGGCCCTGCCGTTCACGGTGCCGCGCTCGCGCAAGTGGTACGCGACCGTGCTGGCGTGCCTGGGGATGCTCGGCTGGCTGGGTTTCAAGACGGTCGACGACATCATGCACACGACCCCGGCCGCCTCCTGGGCCCGGGAACTGGCCCCGCTGGTCAACCAGCTCCAGAACGTCGGCGCCGAGAAGGGCCGGGTCGAGGTGGTCCCGGCCCGCTCGCACCGCGAGGCCTCGGCGCTCGCGCCCTACGTCAACCTGGCCCGCGGCTGGAACCGGCAGGCCGACATGGAGCGCAACCCGCTCTTCTACGACGACACGCTCAACTCGGCGAACTACCACGAGTGGCTGCAGCGCTGGGCGGTGCACTTCGTGGTGCTGCCGAAGGACAACCCGGACGGGGACGGCGGGGTGCGCGAGCGCGCGCTGCTCCGGCGCGGGATGCCGTACCTGCGGCAGATCTGGGGCGACGCCAACTGGCAGCTGTTCAAGGTGACCGACCCGGCGCCGCTCGCCGAGCCGAACGCGGTGGTGGACCGGGCCGAGCAGGGCGAGATGACGCTGGAGGTGCGCAGGCCGGGACGAATCCTGATCAAGATCCCGTACTCGCCGTGGCTGAGCGTCGTCGACGCCCGGGGCAAGAGCCTGAAGCCGCCGCAGGAGACCGAGGAGTCCAGGCACCGGGCCGACGGCGCGCCGAAGACGTACGACAACGTCAACGGGTGCCTGCGGGAGACCCCGGAGGACGCCAAGGGCGACAGGTGGACGATGCTGATCGCCCCGCGCGCCGGGACGTACCACCTGGCGGCCCCCTACCAGCTCCCCCGCGGGACGCCCTGCCCCGACGAGCTGAAGTGACCCTCCGGGGGCGGTGCCCCCGCGAGGTCGGTCAGTCGCGGAGCTCGGCCACGTAGCGGTCCGTGCCCGGGACCGTCGGGACGAACGGCGCCACCAGTTCGACCCGGCCGAGACCGGCCCGTGCCACCTGCTCGTCCAGGCCCGTGAAGTGCCGCTCCCAGCACGCGCGCGGGTCGCTCTCCAGGAACCACAGCAGGGTCAGCCGGGTGTCGACGCCCTCGACCTGCTTGACGTAGGTCATGCGGTCGCCGGGCAGGGGCGTGGGCCGGAAGACGGTCACCAGGGCGGCCGGGGAGCCCGCGAGGCGGCGGGGCAGGTGGCGGGTGCGCAGCCACTCCGCCAGCTCGGTCCGCCCGGCCGATTCGGCGTCGATCACCTGTAGCACCAGGCCGGCGTAGGGGTGGTCGAGGGCGTGGAAGTCGCGGGGGCCGGCCGCGCCGTCCCGGTAGACCGTGGCCTCGTGGTCCTGGAAGGCCGTGAAGACGTGGGTGCGGGCCTGGTGGACGCGGGCGTCGCGGTTGAGGCGCTTGTTGATGGCCACGGTCCACCGCATGTGGTCGTCGTAGCGGCCGTCGGTGATCCAGTACGTGGAGAGGTAGCAGCCGGCGGTGACGGGCTGGGCGACGGCCGACTTCTCCGGGTAGCGCAGGAGCTGGAGGTCGCGGGTGGCGACCCAGCGGCGGCCGGCGTACATCCAGGGCATGGCCATGGCGCCGGCGTAGTAGTGGTCGTCCTCGTACCAGCGGTTGTAGGCGTACTCGTGGCCGGGGTGCGGCTCGACCATGGTGATCAGGGCGTGGCCGGGGTGGACGCCGTACGGGCCCACGGCGGCCAGTTCGGCGTAGGTCTCGCTGCGGGTGCCGGTCTCCTCCGTCATGGCGCTCCCCTTCCGTCCTCCGGTGCTCGCCCATACTCTGACGCTCCGTCAGATGATGCGCCAGAGTCAGGACGCTGGAGGTCGCGATGGCACTGCTCGCGGGCAAGACCGTGGTCGTCTCGGGGGTCGGGGCCGGACTCGGCCACCAGGTCGCCGCCGCCGTCGTACGGGACGGCGGGAACGCGGTGCTGGGGGCGCGCACCGAGGAGAACCTGGCCAAGAGCGCGGCCGGGATCGACCCGGAGGGCGCGCGCACGGCGTACCGGGCGACCGACATCACGGACGAGGGGCAGTGCGCGGCGCTGGCCGCGCTGGCCCGGGAGCGTTTCGGCGGGCTGCACGCCGTGGTGCACGTGGCGGCCTGGGACTCGTACTTCGGCGGGGTCGAGGACGCGGACTTCGCGACCTGGCGTTCGGTCATCGACGTGAACCTGCTGGGGACGCTGCGGATGACCCGGGCGTGCCTTCCGGGGCTGAAGGAGGGCGGCGGTGCGGTGGTGTTCATCGGGACGCAGTCGGCGGTGGCCGCGCCCACGCAGGTGAAGCAGGCCGCGTACGCCGCCTCGAAGGGCGCGCTGACCAGCGCGATGTACTCGCTGGCGCGGGAGCTGGGGCCGTACCGGATCCGGGTGAACACGGTGCTGCCGGGCTGGATGTGGGGGCCGCCGGTGCAGGCCTACGTCCGGTTCGCCGCGCAGAGCGAGAGGGTGCCGGAGGCGGAGGTGCTGGGCCGGCTGACGGAGCGGATGGCGCTGCCGGAGCTGGCGACGGACGGGGACGTGGCCGACGCGGTGGCGTTCCTGGCGTCGGACCGGGCGCGGGCCATCACGGGCCAGTCGTTGCTGGTCAACGCGGGTGAGCTGATGCACTGACCGCTGAAGCCGGCCCCAGCCGACTGTTCAGCTATATGAACAAAGGTCATTCCCCCGAACGATTTTACCTCGCCTTGACCTGTAGCTTGCTTGTCGTGTTCACGTAGCCGCACCCACGATCGGGCACATGAACAGTCTCGACTGGGCCGTGCTCATCGGCTACTTCGGAGTGATGGTCGCGATCGGCGTCTGGTCGCACAAGCGCGTGGACAACGTCAGCGACTTCTTCACGGCCGGCGGCAAGATGCCCTGGTGGCTCTCCGGCATCTCGCACCACATGTCGGGCTACAGCGCGGTGATGTTCACCGGGTACGCGGGGATCGCCTACACCTACGGCGTCACCTCCTTCATCACCTGGTCCTTCCCGATCGCGCTCGGCATCGCCATCGGCTCCAAGCTGTTCGCGCCCCGCATCAACCGGTTGCGGTCCCGGCTCCACGTGGCCTCCCCGCTGGAGTACCTGAAGAACCGCTACAACCTGCAGACGCAGCAGGCGCTCGCGTGGTCGGGCATGCTGCTGAAGATCGTGGACGTCGGCGCCAAGTGGGCGGCGATCTCCACCCTGTTGTCGGTGTTCACCGGTGTGTCGCTCGACCAGGGCATCCTGATCACCGGTGCGATCACCGCCGTGTACTGCACCATCGGCGGTCTGTGGGCGGACGCGCTGACCGAACTGGGCCAGTTCGTCATCCAGTTGCTGGCGGGCGTCTCGATGTTCGTCGCGGTCGTGATGAAGCTGAGCGACAAGCACATCGGCTTTCTCGGCGCCTGGGACGAGCCGGCGCTGCACGGCCACGGCAAGCCCCTGGTCGGCCCCTACGGCACGGTCTTCCTCCTCGCGTTCCTGTTCATCAAGCTGTTCGAGTACAACGGCGGCATGCTGAACCAGGCCCAGCGCTACATGGCGACGGGCAGCCCGCACGAGGCCGAGCGCTCGGCGCGGCTGTCGTCGGTGCTGTGGCTGGTGTGGCCGGTGGTCCTCTTCTTCCCCATGTGGATGTCCCCGCTCCTCGTCCACGCGCAGAAGCCGGACGGCTCGGACTCCTACGCCCTGATGACCGAACAGCTCCTGCCGCACGGCCTGCTGGGCCTGGTGATCGTCGGCTTCTTCTCGCACACGATGGCCATGTGCTCCTCCGACGCCAACGCGATCGCCGCGGTGTTCACCCGGGACGTGGCGCCGGTGCTGTCCTCGCGGGCGCGGGCGTGGGGCGAGCGTTCGGGCCTGGTCGCGGCCCGTGTGACCACGGTCGTCTTCCTCGGTCTGTCGATGGCGGTGGCGACCCAGGTCGACTCCCCCGCGTTCAAGGACATCATCACGGTCGTCATCAAGTGGGTGGCCGGTCTCATGGGCCCCATCGCCATCCCGATGATGCTGGGCCTGCTGCGCCCGTTCCGCCGCTCGGGGCCGACGGCGGCGCTCACCAGCTGGGCGGCCGGTCTGCTCGCCTTCTGGCTGGTCAACTACCCGATCAACTGGAACGTCGACGGCGGGGTCCCGCTCCAGTACCAGGTGTCGATCCCGCTGGCGGTCTCCCTGGTGCTGTACGTGCTGATCGGTCACCTGAAGCCGGAGGACACCCCCGAGCGCCTGGCGATCATCGAGCGGGTCAACTCGGACGGCGACGCGGCGGCGGTACCGGTGCCCGCGGCGGCCGGGGACGACGTGGTCGGGGCGCCCTGAGGCGCGGTTCAGGCCCGCGGGTAGCGGGCCAGCCAGCCCGGGGACGAGCCGGCCGGGCCGTGCAGCGCGGGGCCCTGGGTCATCTCCATCGCGAAGTCGTCGGCGAGTTCGAGGAGCGTGGGGCGGCCCTCCAGTTCGGCCAGCCAGGCCGGCGGGAGGGCCGTCTCGCCGTGCAGGGCGCCGAGCAGGCCCCCGGTCAGCGCGCCCGCGGCGGCCGAGGGGCCGCCCTGGTTCACCGCGAGGCACAGGCCGTGCCGTACGTCCTCGCCGACCAGGGCGCAGTACACGGAGGCGGCGAGCAGCCCGTCCGCGGTGCCGTCGCCGGCCAGCTCCTCCACCCGGGCCGGTCCCGGCAGGCCCTGGCGAACCGCGCCGAGCGCGTGCTGGAGGGCGTCGGAGACCGGCTGGTGGCCGGGGCGGGCGGCGAGCAGGGCGAGGGCGCGCTGCACGGCGCCGTCCAGGCTGTCGCCGCAGGCCAGGGCGTGCACGATGACGGCGTACGCGCCGGCCGAGAGGTAGGCGATGGGGTGCCCGTGGCTCTGGGCGGCGCACTCGACCGCGAGCTGGATGACGAGTTGGGGCTCCCAGCCGACCAGAAGGCCGAAGGGCGCCGACCGGGCGACCGCCTCGGGGCCCAGCTCGCCGGGGTTCTTCGGGCTCTCCAGGGTGCCCATGGTCTCGTCGCCGAACCCGATGAGCAGCGGCCGGGTCGGCTCGCGGCGGACGTACAGCCACTCCTCCCGCGCCAGCCAGCCGTCGTCCTCGCGGCGCTCGTCGGGTCCCCAGTCGCGCTGGGTGGCCGCCCACCGCAGGTAGGCGCGGTGCAGATCGGTCGGCGGGTGCCAGGCGCCGGTGTCGCGGCGCACCTGGGCGCGGATCAGCCCGTCCACGGAGAACAGGGTGAGCTGGGTGTGGTGCGTGACCGTACCGCGCCGGCCGGACCCGAAGGCCAGGTCGAGCAGCCCCTCCGGCCCGTAGGCGGAGCGGATCTCGTCCAGGGCGAGCGCGTCGGCGGGCCCGCCGAGCGCGTCCCCGACGGCCACCCCGAGCAGCGTGCCGCGCACCCGGCTGCGGAAGTCCTGCTGCTCGGCGCGGCCCCAGACGGGACCGGACGTGGCGTCCACCCCGACCTCCTCACGGCAACCGTCCGTACGTACGACGCCCAGCACTGTAATCGACCGGGGACATCCGGTTCACGAGGGCGAATCGGCTCCACCGGGTCATTCCGGTACAGCTGGGAGCGCTTCGTCTCCGTCTCGGGACCGGCCCACCCCTCTTCGAGGTGAGGACAGCGGTGCGCGTCGGGACGGGTCAGCCGTACCAGGTGACGTTGCAGACGTAGACGCACTCGTGGCGGGGTACCGCGAGGAAGCTGATGAAGCCGCGTCCGGCGAGGATGTCGAACTCGCGCAGTCCGCCCTCACGGTCGAGGGGCCGACCCACCTTGATGGCGTCACGGCCGAGAGCGGCCAATTCCGCGGCGAGGCGCTCCACCTCGGCCACTACTCCTGGTGGCAGCCCTCCCGTGACGTACTCGGCACTCGGGTTGTAGTCCCAAGCCCAGTCCGTCACAGTCCGGCCTCCGCCTCTGCCGCCTCGCGGATCATGCGGATCTCCGCGACGGCCGCCGTCGGGTCCTGCTCCCCCGCATCCACGATGCCCTCCAGTTCACGTAGGCGGGCCGCGCGTTCCGGGTGCCGTTCGATGGCGACGAAGACGGCCCAGGAGTGCACGAAGGCCCGCAACGGCGCGAGGCTCTGAGTCTGCTGGGCATGGGTCGTCGCTTCGAAGAGATGCTGCGTGAGGGCCGGTACCCGGCTCGGAGCGATTCGCGCGACAGCCACCCGCAGGCCGTCAGGCGTCAGCTCGGGCATGGGGATCAGCGGGCCGTACGGGCCGTCGGTCTGGGCGCTCACGGTGACCTCCGGTACGGGTGGCTCGGTCCTCGTACGGTACCCGCGGACTCGGTGGTATGCAGGCGCCGTGGACTTCACGCCGCGGTCGCAGGTGCCGGGCGGCAGTCTCGGCAGTGGCCCGGGTGGGGGGAGCGGAAGGCTCGTTCGCAGCCGTCGCAGGTCTGGAGGGGGGCCGGGCGGGGTTGCGCCGGTGGCGGCGGGGCCGTGGGGAGGTGAGGCGGGAGCTGGGTGGTCAGGCGGTGTCGCAGGAGGGCCGCCGGGTGCTTGATCGGGTCCTGGGGCAGGTCGGACGTCAGGGTGCGCACCACGGCCGTGGGCGGCACGCCCCGTTCCAGCCACTCGGAGACGGCCGGTGCCAGGCGCAGGACGTCCCGGTCGGTGAGGAGCAGGCGGGAGTCGTGGGCGCGGAGGCCGGCCAGCAGGTCGGTCGCGGCCGAGCGGTGCGGCGCCGGCGCGGGCCCGTCGGTCTTGTCCGGTACGGGCGGGGCGGCCGCGGTGATCGCGAGACGCGGCTTGTTGAAGGAGGTCGTCCGGGTCGTCACTCGGCCCGATTGAAGACGCTCCTTGGTGCGTGAGAGGTAGCCGTGCTCCTCCAGTTCGCGCAGCGCCGCCGCGATCCGGATCTCGCCCTCGCGGAACTTCGCCGCCAGTGCCTTGATGCCGATCGAGGAGCCCTCGGGCAGCGACTGGATGTGCGTGGCCAGGCCGATCGCGGTCAGCGACAGCTCCGGGTGCTGCGCCAAGTGGTTGCCGATCACGGTGAAGTTGTCGTGATGGGGCTCGTTCACGTGGGTGACGCCGGAGGAATGCCCGGTCTTCGGGCGCGTGGGCGCGTTACGCTGCTTCTCAGTCACGGGGAAGGTGCTTCTTCCTTGGTGATCAGGCCCTCGCACGGGATGCCAGTCCCGCCGGGGGCCGATTCATGTCTGCGGTTGTCGCGGCTGACGTTGCACCACAACTGCCTCGCCGCGCCAGTTGCGTTGGGCATATTCACTCCGGCGGGTGACAGCCGGGGGCGGCGGGGGTGGGTTCGGTTCTTTCCCCGGTCCTTTGGTCTTTGGCGTCGGGCGTCACCGGGTCGCGATCCGCCGGGTCCCGGTGCGGGCGCGGACGCCGGTGGCCGCCGGTCGGCGGGCGGCGGGCGGTGCGGCCCCGTCCGCCGGGTCGTGGTCGCGCGGGACCCGGTGACGCCGGGTGCGGGCCACCAAGTCGGCGTGAACGCGGCGGGATTCTGGCGCAATGCGCACCGCCGGAGGCGGGGTGCGGCGGGGAGAATCCAGCCATGACCACCACCCCCACCACAGCCACCACCTCCACCAGCCGCACCTCCGGTACGGCGCTGCCGCTGGCCGCCGGTGTGCTCACCGGGATACTGGGGCTCTACATCGCCCTGGTCGCGCTCGGGAACATCACCGACTTCGGGACCAACCAGCAGTTCGTGCGGCACGTGCTCGCGATGGACACCACCTTCAAGGACGACAACCTGATGTGGCGGGCCGTCACGAGCACCGCGCTGGAGGACACCGCCTACGTCGCCATCATCGTGTGGGAGACGGTCGCGGCCCTCGTCCTGGTGTGGGGGACCTGGCTCTGGGCCCGGCGCGACTTCGCGCGGGCCCGGCGCTTCTCGACGTACGGGCTGCTGATGCTGGTGCTGCTGTTCGGGGCCGGGTTCATCGCCATCGGCGGGGAGTGGTTCGCCATGTGGCAGTCGAAGACCTGGAACGGGCTGGACGCCGCGACCCGGGTGTTCCTGCTCAGCGGGGTGGCGCTGATCGTCAACCAGCTCCCGGGCGGCCGGCGCGAGGCTACTTGACCACGACCACCTTGGTGTTCAGGTCGCCGAAGCCCCACAGCGCGGACCCGTCCGCCTTGTTCGCGCGGATGCCGCCCAGCTTCTGGCCGTTCGCCGGGGGCGGGGAGGCGCCGTCGAGGGCGTTGGAGAAGGCCACGTTCACACCGGACGTCCGGGTGATGTACATCACGTGCTCGATCTGGACACCGTCCGAGCCGGTGAGGGACTGGGTGCGCTTGATGACCGAGTAGCCGCCGGGCCGCGGGTCCACCGTGCCCGGCCAGACCGTGAAGGTGCGGGACGCCTTGCCGGTCGCGTCGACCAGCCACACCCGCTTCTCGCCGAGGGAGTAGACGATCCGGCGGCCGCTGCCCGAGGCGTCGGGCAGCGCCGGGGGCCCGGACGGCTTGTCCGACGCGGGCCGGTGCGCACCCGGCGACGGCGCCGCCGACGCCGACGGGCCGGGCCGGGCCGACGCGGTGGGATGCGGCCCGTGGGATGCCTGCAGGGCGAGGGCGACGACGGCAGCGGTCGCCCCCACCGTCAGGCCGGAGACCCAGGCCCACGAGGGCAGCAGTCGGGCAGGCACCGGTACGCATCTCCTCCGCTACGGGTCCCCCATTCGGAGCTGGGGTCGGATCATCGTACTCAGTCCAGGACGGGCAGCAGGTCGGGCAGGTGCCCGTCGGACGCCTCGGCGGCCCGCCGCCGCTCCTCGGGCACCTCGCCGTACAGCGTGGTGCGCGGCCGCGCCGGCCGGCCGGCCGCCTCGGCCACCGCCACCAGGTCCCTCACCGACTTGTACGAGCCGTACGAGGAGCCCGCCATGCGGGAGATCGTCTCCTCCATCAGCGTGCCGCCCAGGTCGTTCGCCCCGGAGCGGAGCATCTCCGCCGCGCCCTCGGCGCCCAGTTTGACCCAGCTCGTCTGGATGTTGGGGATGTGCGGGTGCAGCAGCAGCCGGGCCATCGCCGTCACCGCGCGGTTGTCCCGGACCGAGGGCCCCGGGCGGGCGATGCCGGCCAGGTACACCGGGGCGTTGGTGTGGATGAAGGGCAGCGTCACGAACTCCGTGAAGCCGCCGGTGCGCTGCTGGATCCCGGCCAGCGTGCGCAGGTGGCCGAGCCAGTGGCGGGGCTGGTCCACGTGGCCGTACATCATCGTGGACGAGGAGCGGATGCCCAGCTCGTGGGCCGTGGTGACGACCTCGATCCAGGTCGCCGCCGGCAGCTTGCCCTTGGTCAGCACCCAGCGGACCTCGTCGTCGAGGATCTCCGCCGCCGTCCCCGGGATGCTGTCCAGGCCGGCCTCCTTGGCGGCCGTGAGCCACTCCCGGACCGACAGACCGGTCCGGGTCGCGCCGTTCACCACCTCCATCGGCGAGAAGGCGTGCACGTGCATGCCCGGGACGCGCTCCTTGACCGCCTTCGCGATGTCGAAGTACGCCGTCCCGGGCAGGTCCGGGTGGATGCCGCCCTGCATGCACACCTCGACCGCGCCGACGTCCCACGCCTGCTGGGCGCGGTCGGCGACCTGGTCCAGGGACAGCGTGTACGCGTCGGCGTCCGTGCGGCGCTGCGCGAAGGCGCAGAAGCGGCAGCCGGTGTAGCAGACGTTGGTGAAGTTGATGTTGCGCGTGACGATGTACGTCACGTCGTCGCCCACGGCCGACCTGCGCACGTCGTCGGCCAGCCGGCACAGCGCGTCCAGCGCCGGGCCGTCCGCGTGCAGCAGGGCCAGCGCCTCGGCGTCGGTGAGCCGGGTCGGATCGTCGGCCGCCGTGCGCAGGGCCTGCCGCACGTCGGTGTCGATGCGCTCCGGGACCATGCCGGGGGCCGCCGCCTCGCGCAGCGCGTCCCAGTCGCCGTACACCTCGTCGAAGTCCGCGCGCCGGTCGGAGGTGCGGCCGACGGTGTCGATGGTGTGGTGCAGGTCCGTGCGGCCGGTGGCCTCGAACGCCTCCTCCGGCTCCTGCCACGGGCGGCCCTCCACCACCGCGTCCGGACGCGCCAGTCCCGTCTCCGGGTCGGCGAGCGCGTTCACGTGCGGGCGCAGCCGCGGGTCGAGCCAGGGTTCGCCGCGGCGCACGAACTCCGGGTAGACGCAGAGGCGTTCGCGCAGCTCGAAGCCGGCGGCGCGGGAGCGCTCGGTCAGCTCCTCGATCTGCGGCCAGGGGCGTTCGGGGTTGACGTGGTCGATGGTCAGGGGCGAGACCCCGCCCCAGTCGTCGATGCCGGCGCCGATCAGCCGCTCGTACTCGGCGTCGACGAGGTTCGGCGGGGCCTGGAGGCAGGCGCCCGGGCCCATGATGTGCCGGGCCACGGCGACGGTCGCGACCAGCTCGTCCAGTTCGGCGTCGGGCATGCCGCGCATCGCCGTGTCCGGCTTGGCGCGGAAGTTCTGGATGATCAGTTCCTGGATGCCGTGGTGGGCCCGGGAGACCTTGCGCAGCGCGAAGAGGGACTCGGCGCGCTCCTCGTGGGTCTCGCCGATGCCGATCAGCAGGCCGGAGGTGAAGGGCACGGAGGAGCGGCCGGCGTCCTCCAGGACGCGCAGGCGTACGGCGGGTTCCTTGTCCGGGGAGCCGTGGTGCGGGCCGCCGGGCTCGGACCACAGCCGGGTCGCGGTCGTCTCCAGCATCATGCCCATCGACGGGGCGACCGGCTTCAGACGCTGGAAGTCGGTCCAGGTCAGCACGCCGGGGTTGAGGTGGGGCAGCAGGCCCGTCTCCTCCAGCACCCGGACGGAGATCGCGCGGACGTAGGCGATGGTGTCGTCGTAGCCGTGCGCGTCCAGCCACTCGCGCGCCTCGGGCCAGCGGTCCTCGGGCTTGTCCCCGAGGGTGATCAGGGCTTCCTTGCAGCCGAGGGCGGCGCCCTTGCGGGCGATGTCGAGCACCTCGTCGGGGGACATGAACATCCCGTGGCCCGCGCGGCGCAGCTTGCCGGGGACGGTGACGAAGGTGCAGTAGTGGCACTTGTCCCGGCACAGCCGGGTGAGGGGGATGAAGACGCTCTTCGAGTAGGTGATGACACCGGGCCGGCCCGCCGCCTCCAGGCCGGCGTCACGGACCCGGGCGGCGGACGCGGTGAGGTCGGTGAGCGCCTCGCCGCGGGCCTGGAGCAGCACCGCCGCCTCGGTGACGTCGAGGGCGACGCCGTCCCGGGCACGTTTGAGAGCGCGACGCATGGAGTTCTCGGTAGGGCCGGTTCCGGAGGTCGCGGAAGTCGTCATCCCCTGAGCATACGTTCGGGCTGATCAACCGGCCGTGGATGGCAGGAAGGCCGCGTACCCGTCCAGGGTGCGCAGCACCTCCCGCTCGGAGGCCGACGGGAGTTGGACGACGGTCTCCTCGATGCCCAGGGCGGCGTAGTGGGCGAGTTTGCCGGGGGTGGGGTGGACGGCGTACGGGACCACCTGGAGGCCGGCCGGGTCGCGGCCGGCGTCCGTCCACACGGAGCGCAGCACGGGCAGGGACCCGGTCAGGCCGCCGCCGCCGATCGGCAGCCAGCCGTCGGCGTACTCCGCGATGTGCGCGAAGAGCTTCGGCCCGGCCGCCCCGCCGATCAGGGTGCGGGGGCCGACGACCGGTCCGCGCGGCTTGCGGACCGGCTTGGGGAAGGCCGAGCTGGGCCGCACCCCGCCGAACTCGCCCTTGTGGCCGACCGGTTCCTCGGACCACAGGGCCCGCATCAGGGCCATCCGGTCCCGGACCAGTTCCCGGCGGCGGCGCCACTCGACGCCGTGGTCGGCGGCCTCCTCGACGTTCCAGCCGAAGCCGAGCCCGACGGTGAAGCGGCCGCCGGAGAGGTGGTCGAGGGTGGCGATCTGCTTGGCCAGGGCGATCGGGTCGTGCTGGGCGACCAGGGTGATCCCGGTGCCGAGCGCCAGCCGCTCGGTGACGGCCGCGGCCTGGCCGAGGGCGACGAAGGGGTCGAGGGTGCGGCCGTACTCGCGCGGCAGCTCGCCGCCGACCGGGTACGGGGTGGTGCGCTCGACCGGGATGTGGGTGTGCTCGGGCAGGTACAGCCCGGCGAAGCCGCGCTGTTCCAGTTCGCGGGCGAGACGGGTGGGGGTCACCGTCTCGTCGGTGAGGAAGATGGTCACGGCGATCCGCATGGGTCATCTGTACCGGGGGCGGTCAAAGAAGTCGATACCGACTGGTTGGCCTGTCGTGGCGTTCCCGGTGCGGCCGGGGCGGCCTACGGTGGCGGGGTGACGACGTTGCGCGGCACCCTGCCCCCCGGCTCACCCGACTACGTCTACCTGCCGTTCGGCGTGCCGCCCGGTACGGCCGAGGTGCACGTCTCCTACCGCTACGACCGGCCCGCCGTCCCGGCCGGCACCCCGGGCAACGCCCTCGACATCGGGCTCTTCGACGAGCGCGGCACCGAGCTGGGCGGCCGGGGCTTCCGGGGCTGGTCGGGCGGCGCCCGCACGGAGTTCTTCGTCCGGGCGGACGACGCCACGCCCGGCTACCTGCCCGGCCCGCCACGGCCCGGGACCTGGCACGTCGCACTGGGCCCGTACACGGTCGCGCCGCAGGGGCTGACGTACGAGGTGACCGTCACGCTCACGCCGGGGGACCCCGGCAGGACCCCCGCACCGGTGTACCCGCCGGGCCGGGCCCGCGGCCGGGGCCGTGACTGGTACCGGGGCGACTGCCACCTGCACTCCTGGCACTCCGACGGCCGACGCACCCCGGCCGAGATCGCCGCGCTGGCGCGTGCGGCCGGGCTGGACTTCATCAACAGCTCCGACCACAACACGACGTCGGCGCACCCCCACTGGGCCGCGGCGGCGGGCGACGACCTGCTGGTCATGCTGGGCGAGGAGATCACCACGCGGAACGGCCACGTGCTGGCCCTCGGGACCGATCCGGGCACCTTCGTCGACTGGCGCTACCGGGCCCGGGACGGCCGCTTCGGCCGCTTCGCCCGGCGCGTGCGCGAGGCCGGGGGCCTGGTCGTGCCCGCCCACCCGCACGCCACCTGCGTCGGGTGCGCCTGGAAGTTCGGGTTCGGCGAGGCGGACGCGGTGGAGGTGTGGAACGGGCCGTACACCCCGGACGACGAGGTGGCCCTGGCCGCGTGGGACGCCCGGCTCGTGGCGTCCGTGCGGCAGGGGCGGGGGTGGCTGCCGGCGATGGGCGACAGCGACGCCCACCGCGACCCGGACGCGGTCGGCCTGCCCCAGACGGTCGTCCTCGCCGACGACCTGACCCGCGAGGCGATCCAGGACGGCCTGCGCGCGGGCCGCTCGTACGTGGCCGAGTCCCGGGCGGTGACCCTCGACTTCGGCGTGACCGGGCCGGACGGCCGGCGGGCCGGGACCGGAGAGCGGCTGGCGGTGCCCGACGACACCCCGGTGACGGTGCGCCTGGACGTCACCGGCGCCCCGCGCTGCTCCGTCCGCCTCGTCACCGACCAGGGCGTGCTGTTCACCGGCGACCCGCTGCCGGTGTCGGGCGCGGGCACGGTGGAGTGGCGCACGACACCGGCGTACGCGGCCTACGTGCGCGCCGAGGTACGGCACGAGGCGGCCGCGGGCCCCCTGCCCGGGGCCCTGGCCGCGTTCACCAACCCGGTGTTCCTGGGGCGCACTTGAGCCGGATCGCGCCCGGCGGGGTCGGCGGACCGTGATCGTGTGGACGAGGAACACGGAACCGGGTCCCGTCGCCGCCGTTGTTGTCGCTTTCCCTCCTCCTCTTGTTGCACCGGCTCGTGATCGCGAGGAGGCTGACACGCGCCGGCCGCCGCAGAGAGCAGGAGAGTCACGGACATGTCGCCCCAGCCACAGACACAGCCCGGTGCCAAGCAGCGGATCGTCACCCGTTTCCAGCGCCTCGTCGCCAACCCGCTCAACCGGCGGCTGCCGTTCCAGACGCTGCTGGAGACCACCGGCCGCACGTCCGGGGAGCCGCGGCGGACCCCGGTGGGCGGACGCCGGACCGGGGACTCCTTCTGGATCGTCTCGGAGTTCGGGTTCACGTCCCAGTACGTCCGCAACATCCAGGCCGACCCCCGGGTCCGTGTGCGCCTCCGCGGCCGCTGGCACCACGGCACCGCCCACCTGCTGCCGGAGGACGACGCCGTGGCCCGGTTGCGCACCCTGCCCCGCTTCAACAGCGCGGTCGTCCGGGCCCTCGGCTCCGGTCTGCTGACCGTCCGGGTGGACCTGGCGGACTGAGGACCGGCTCACCCCGGCCAGACGATGGACTGGACCTCGCTGTAGGCGTGCAGGGCGTAGGAGCCCACGTCCCGGCCGACGCCGCTCATCCGGAACCCGCCGAACGGGGCCTCCATGTTGCGGCCGACCGTGTTGACGCCGACGCCGCCCGCCCGCAGCCGCCGCGCCACCCGGAAGGCCCGGGCCACGTCACCGGACCAGACGTAGTCGATGAGCCCGTAGTCGGAGTCGTTGGCGAGGGCCACGCCCTCCTCCTCGTCGTCGAACGGGATCACCACGACCACCGGCCCGAAGATCTCCTCCCGCGCCACCCGCATGTCGTTGGTGCAGTCGGCCAGCAGCGTCGGCGCCACGAAGAACCCGCGTTCCCGCGGCGGCCGTTCACCACCCGCGACGACCACCGCGCCCTCCTTGCGGCCGAGTTCGACGTACGACTCGACGCGCGCCCGGTGCTCTGCCGAGATCACCGGCCCCACGACGGTGTCCGGCTCCCGCGGGTCGCCCACCTTCAGCCGGGACGCGTAGCCGCCCAGCAGCTCCACCAGCCGTCCGTACACGCCCCGCTGGGCCAGCACCCGGGTCGGCGCGGTGCAGATCTGGCCGCTGTAGAAGGAGAAGGTGGTGCCGATGCCGGCGACGGCCGAGCCGAGGTCGGCGTCGTCCAGGACGAGCGCGGCGCCCTTGCCGCCCAACTCCATGAGCTGGCGTTTCATGTCCCGCCCGCAGACCTCGGCGATACGGCGGCCGACGGCCGTGGAACCGGTGAAGCTGACCATGTCGACGTCGCCGGAGGCCACCACCGCCTCCCCCACCGCGACCTCCCGCCCCGAGACGACGTTCACCACCCCGGGGGGCACCCCGGCCGCCTGGAGCGCCTCGGCCATCCGGTAGACGGAGAGCGGGTCCTGCGGGGCGGGCTTCACCACCACCGTGTTGCCCATGGCCAGCGCCGGAGCGATCTTGCCCGCCGGGTTGGCCCACGGGTTGTTGTACGAGGTGACGCAGGTGACCACGCCGACGGGCTGGCGCACCGCGAGCGCGCCCGTCACGCCGGCCCGGCCCATCGGCCCGGCCTCGTTGATCTGCGGGGGGACGGCCCACTCGGCGGGCTCCGTGCAGGCGTACCGTCGGAAGCGGGCCGCGGCCACCCCGACCTGCATCGCCCGGGCGGTCGCGGTCGTCGCGCCGGTCTCGGCGCGGGCGAGGTCGGCGTACGGCTCCAGGGAGCCGCGGATGATCCCGGCCGCCCTGCCCAGCACGGCCGCCCGCTCCTCCGGCCGGGTCCGCGACCACGTCCCGAACGCCTCCCGGGCCGCCGCGCAGGCCGCCCGCGCCTGCCCCGGCGAGGCCTCCGGGGCCCAGCCGACGGTCTCCTCGGTGGCCGGGTCGGTCACCGGGTAGTGCCCGCCGTCCGGCTCGGTCCACTCGCCGCCGATGAACAGCCGCTGCCCGTCGCTCACCTGGTGCTCACCGTCCTGGTGTCCCGTCCGGACCGCAGCACCCGGCCCGGCACGGCCCCGCTCACCTCGTCGTCCCGGATCGCCTCGACGCCGTTGACCCACACGGCCCGCACGCCGAGCGCCCTGGAGTCCAGGCGCGGGCTGTCACCCGGCAGGTCGTGCACCAGGGTGGCCGGGGCAGCGTCGATCCGCTCCGGGTCGAACAGCACCAGGTCCGCATGCCAGCCCTCCCGCACCCGTCCCCGCTCGCGCAGCCCGAACAGCCGTGCCGGGTCGTCGGTCAGCATCCTGACCGCCTGCTCCAGACCGACCAGCCGGCGGCGGCGCAGGCAGTCCCCGAGGAACCGGGTGGTGTACGGCGCCCCGCACATCCGGTCCAGGTGCGCGCCGGCGTCCGAGCCGCCGAGCAGCACGTCCTCGTGGCTCCAGGTCTCCGCGCGCAGCGCCCAGGAGGCCGGGTCGTTGTCGGTGGGCATCGGCCACAGCACGGTGCGCAGGTCATCGGCGGCGCAGATCTCCACCAGGCAGGAGAACGGGTCCTGCCCGCGTTCGGCGGCGATGTCCCGCACCACCCGTCCGGTCAGCCCCCGGTTGGCCTCGCTGTAGGTGTCGCCGATGACGTAGCGCCCGAAGTCGGCGAGCCGCCGGAAGACGCCCGCCTCCTTCGAGCCGGCGCGGCGCAGCAGCTCCGCGCGGACGCCGGGGTCCCGCAGCCGGGCGATCCGCTCGGGGACCGGGAGCCCGAGGACGGGGCCCCAGCCGGGGATGAGGTTCAGGGCGCAGAAGGTGCCCAGGGACATGTTCATCGGGGTGAGGATCGGCATGGTGAGGGCGACCACCCGGCCGCCCGCCTTGCGGGCCCGCTCGCTCGCGCTGAGCTGCCGGGGCACCCGTTCCGGCACGGCCGCGTCGACGGTGAGGACGTTCCAGTTCAGGGGCCGTCCGGCGGTCGCGCTCAGCTCCACCAGGAGGTCGATCTCGGCGTCGCTGAACTGGTCGAGGCACCCGGCGACGATCGCCTCGAGCTGGGTGCCCTCGTGCTCGCCGACGGCCCGGGCGAGGGCGAGCAGTTCCGCCGGCCGCGCGTGCCGGGACGCCACCGGCTGCCCGTCCCCGTCCGAGTGGGTGCCGGACTGCGTGGTGGACAGGCCCCAGGCGCCCGCGTCCATCGCCTCGCGCAGCAGCCGCACCATCGCGTCCAGCTGCTCGCCGGTCGGCTGTCCGCCGACGGCCCGCGGTCCCATGACGTACCGGCGCAGCGCGCAGTGCCCCACCATGAACCCGGCGTTGACGGCGATCCGCCCTTCCAGGGCGTCCAGGTACTCCCCGAAGGAGTGCCAGGTCCAGGGCGCCCCCCGCTCCAGGGCCACCAGGGACATGCCCTCCACCTTGGACATCATCCGCCGGGTGTAGTCGGCGTCCCCGGGGCGGCCGGGGTTCAGCGGCGCGAGGGTGAACCCGCAGTTCCCGGCGGCGACGGTGGTCACCCCGTGGTTGAGCGAGGGGGTGGCGTACGGGTCCCAGAAGAGCTGGGCGTCGTAGTGGGTGTGCGGGTCGACGAAGCCGGGGGTGAGGACGAGTCCGGTGGCGTCCTCGGTGGTGCGGGCCTTCTCGGTGACCTTGCCGACGGCGGCGATCCGGCCGTCGCGCACGCCGACGTCGGCGGTGTACGCGGGTGCGCCGGTTCCATCGACGACCGTCGCGCCGCGGATGACGTGATCAAGCATGCGGTAACTCCTCGACGTACGTGGCGGCATGCGTACCGAGGGGCGCGGGGAACTGCGCGACCAGCCACACGCGACCCGCACCCCGCGAGGGCGCTCAGACGGCGGCCCGGAACCGCGAGGTCCGGTGGACGGGGTCCGTGTCGATCTTCGGGATCACGTGCTCCCCGATGAGCCGGATCGTCTGCAGCGTCGCCTCCTTCGGCACGCCCACCGGCAGCCCGAAGCTGAGCTGGTCCGCGCCGGCCTGCTCCCACCGCTTGCACTGCCGCAGCACCTCGTCCGGGTCGCCGCAGATCAGCAGCTCCTCCTCGATGAGCAGCTCCACGAACTCCGGGGTGTACGCGGGCAGCGTCTCCGGCCACACCGGGAAGCCCTCGGGGCGCGGGAAGGTGTCGTGGTAGCGGAAGACGAGCGAGGGCAGGTAGTGCAGGCCGCCGTCGACGGCGATCTCGATGGCCTCGGCGTGGGTCGGCGCGCAGATGGCGGTCGTCGTCACCATCACGTTGTCGTTGACGAAGTCGCCGACCGGCTCCGCGTTCACGACCGCCGTCTTGTACTGCTCCAGCACCCATTCCATGTCGGAGACCTTCTGGATGCTGAAGCCCAGCACGCCGAGGCCCTTGCGGGCGGCCATCGCGTAGGAGGGCGGTGATCCGGCGGCGTACCACATCGCGGGGTGCGACTTGCCGTACGGCTTGGGGAGCACCTTCCTCGGCGGGAGCTGCCAGTGCTTGCCGTGGAAGCCCTCGTACTCGTCCTGGAGCCACATCTTGGGGAACTCCGCGATGGTCTCCTCCCAGATCTCCTTCGTGTGGTTCATGTCGGTGATCCCGGGGAGGAAGCCGAGGATCTCGTGGCTGCCGGCGCCCCGGCCGCTGCCGAACTCGAAGCGGCCCTCGCTGAGGTGGTCGAGCATGGCGACCTTCTCGGCGACCTTCACCGGGTGGTTGACCTGGGCGAGCGGGTTGAAGATGCCCGAGCCCAGGTGGATGCGGTCGGTCGCGTGGGCCAGGTAGCCGAGGAAGACGTCGTTGGCGGACAGGTGGGAGTACTCCTCCAGGAAGTGGTGTTCGGAGGCCCAGGCGTACTTGAAGCCGGACCTGTCCGCCTGGATGACGTACTCGGTCTCCTCCATCAGCGCCTTGTGCTCGGCCAGCGGGTCGGTCTCGGCGCGCTTGCCCACGTATCCCTGTACAAAGAGCCCGAATTCCACGGCGGTTCACCGTCCCAGTTTCACTGACGATCCGTCAGACAAGTGTGTCGGCCGACTGTCGCACCGGCGGCCGCGACCGTCAATAGCTGACGGTCAGTCAGATAAGGGCGGAGCCGGAGGTCAGATGACGCTGACGCCCGCCAGCCATCCCCCGTCGATCACGAACGGCTGGCCCGTGATGTACGAGGAGTCGTCCGAGGTGAGGAACAGGGCCAGCCGGGCCACCTCCTCCGGCTGCCCGACCCGGCCGAGCGGCACGAGCCCCCGGTACAGCTCGTCCAGGGCCCGGTTCATCTCCTCCGGGTCCGCGGCCGGGTCCAGCCGGGCCGGGTTGGACATGGCGGTGTCGATGGCTCCGGGGCAGATGGCGTTGACCCGGATCCGCCGGCTCGCCAGCTCCAGCGCGGCCACCCGGGTCAGCCCGAGCACCGCGTGTTTGGTCGCCGCGTACGTCCCGACGGCGGCCATGCCGGTGAGCGCCGTGTAGGAGGCGGTGTTGACGATCGTGCCCCCGTCCGCGAGCTCCGGCGCCACGGTCTTCATGCCCAGGAAGCAGCCGACCTGGTTGACCTGCACGACCTGCATGAACTCGGCCAGCGGGGTGTCCACCAGCGCGTTGAAGCGCAGGATGCCCGCGTTGTTGACCAGCCCGTCGATCCGCCCGTACGCCCGCTTGACCGCGCCGACGGCCTCCCGCCAGCCGTCCTCCGTGCCCACGTCCAGGTGGACGTAGAGGGCCCCTATCTCCTTGGCGAGCGCCTCGCCCCGGTCGTCCAGCACGTCGGCGACGGCCACCCGCGCCCCCTCCTGCCGGAAGAGCCGCGCCTCCTGCTCGCCCTGTCCGCGCGCCGCCCCGGTGACGATGACGACCCGCCCGTCCAGCTTGCCCATGTCCGCTCCTCAGTGAAGGCGGGGCCCGACCTCCGCCCCGAACGCCGCGATCTGGTCCAGGAGTTCGGCGCGGCCGCGGCTGCGGAACCGCACCTGGACCTGGTGCACGCCCATCGCGCGGTACGCCCGCAGCGACTCGGCGATCTCCTCCGGTGGCCCGGTGAGGGTGCGCCGCCCCACGTCCCAGCCGGCGCGGCCGACGTACAGGGGCTCGGTGATGGCGCCGACGGTGAGCGGCGCCCCGACGCCGTGCTCCTCGCGCAGCCGCCGCAGCCGCTCGATCTGCCCGGGCAGCCGGTCCCGGGGGTCCCCCTGCGGCAGCCAGCCGTCGCCTCTCAGAGCCGCCCGGCGGACGGCGGCCGGCGAGGAGCCGCCGACCCAGATCGGGACGTGCGGCTGGGCGGGCCGGGGCCGCTGCCCGAGCCCGGCGAAGTCGTAGAACCTGCCGTGGTGCTCGGGGAACTCCTCGGGTCCCAGGGCCGCGCGCAGCGCGTCGATCGCCTCGTCGAGCACGGCACCGCGCCGCTCGAAGTCGACGCCCAGCGCCTCGAACTCCTCGCGCACGTGTCCCGCGCCCACCCCGAGGACGAGCCGCCCGCCGGAGAGGTGGTCGAGGGTGGCGTACTGCTTGGCGGTGAGCAGCGGGTGCCGCAGCCCGACCACGGCCACGTGGCTGAGCAGCCGGACCCGCTCGGTGACGGCCGCGAGGTGGGCCAGGGTGGCGACCGGGTCGTACCAGACGGTGCTCATCGCCGGGGCCAGCCGGCGCGGGACGCCCACGTGGTCGCAGGCGGCGAGGTAGTCGAACCCGGCCCGCTCCACGGCCCGCGCGATCTCCACCAGGTCGGGCGGCCCGGCGGCGGCCTCCCAGGCCTCCGTGTAGAGGGTGCTCTGCGACTGGACGGGCAGCTGGATGCCGTACGCGAGGCTCACCGGGCACCCGGCCACAGCCCGTCCGGGGTGAGCCCCAGCAGGTCGATGGCGTTGCCCCGCACGATCCGCTCGACCACGTCCGGGGGCAGGTGCCCCATCTGCGCCTCGCCCACCTCGCGGGACTTGGGCCAGGTGGAGTCCGAGTGGGGGTAGTCGGTCTCGTAGAGCACGTTGCCGACCCCGATGGCGTCCAGGTTGCGCAGCCCGAAGGCGTCGTCGAAGAAGCAGCCGTACACGTGCCCGGCGAACAGCTCGGACGGCGGCCGGCGCACCTTGTCGGCGACCCCGCCCCAGCCCCGGTTCTCCTCCCAGACGACGTCCGCGCGCTCCAGGATGTACGGGATCCACCCGATCTGCCCCTCGGCGTACATGACCCGCAGGCCGGGGAAGCGCTCGAACTTGCCGCTCATCAGCCAGTCGACCATCGAGAAGCAGCAGTTGGCGAAGGTGATCGTGGAGCCGACGGCGGGCGGGGCGTCCGCCGAGGTGGAGGGCATCCGGCTGCTGGAGCCGATGTGCATGGCGACGACGGTGCCGGTCTCGTCGCAGGCGGCGAGGAACGGGTCCCAGGCGTCGGTGTGCACGGACGGCAGGCCCAGATGCGGGGGTATCTCGGAGAAGGCGACGGCCCGGACCCCGCGCTCGGCGTTGCGCCGGACCTCGGCCGCGGCCAGTTCGGCGTCCCACAGCGGGATGAGGGTGAGCGGTATCAGCCGTCCGCGCGCCGACGGCCCACACCATTCCTCCACCATCCAGTCGTTGTAGGCACGGACGCAGAGCAGGGCCAGCTCCTTGTCCCGGGCCTCGGTGAACGTCTGGCCGCAGAAACGGGGGAAGGTGGGGAAACAGAGCGCGGACTGCACGTGGTTGACGTCCATGTCGGCGAGCCGGTGCGGCACGTCGTGGGAGCCGGCGCGCATCTGCTCGTAGGTGATGACCTCCAGCCTGATCTCGTCCCGGTCGTACCCCACGGCGGTGTCGAGCCGGGTCAGCGGCCGGTGCAGGTCCTCGTACACCCACCAGTCGCCCACGGGCCCCTCGCGGCCGCCCGGCTCGCCCATGACCGGCGCGAACCGCCCGCCGAGGAAGGTCATCTCCTTCAGCGGGGCGCGGACCACGCGTGGCCCGGTGTCCAGGTACTTCTTCGGCAGCCGGTCCTGCCAGACGTGCGCGGGCTCCACCGTGTGGTCGTCGACGGAGATGATCCGGGGGAATGCGCTCGGGGCGTCCATGGCGTTCACGGTAGCGCCGATCTGACGGTCCGTCAGCCAGCGATGCCGGCCGACTCTGTGCGAAGACCGTGTGAGCACCTTGTGAACCCGGGAGGCGCCGGCTGTGACGGGCGTCTCCCACGGCTGACGCAACCGGCCTGAACAAGGCAAACTGACGGAGTGTTTCGTGATGCCTAGGGGGGCGAACGCATGGACGGTGGGCCGCGAGTACCCGAGCAGCGGCGTGCCGGCGCCGCGGCCGGAGCCATCGCGGAGCCGGAACCGCTGCGCTTCGGCGTGCTCGGTCCGGTACGGGCCTGGCGCGGCGCGCAGCCGCTGAACACCGGCTCGCCCCAGCAGCGCGCCCTGCTGGCCGCACTGCTGCTGCGCGAGGGCCGCACGGCGACGGCGGCGGAGCTGATCGACGCGCTCTGGGGCACCGAGCCGCCGTCCCAGGCACTGGCCGCGCTGCGCACGTACGCCTCCCGGCTGCGCAAGGTGCTGGACCCCGGGGTGCTGGTCAGCGAGTCCGGCGGCTACGCGGTGCGCTCGCTCGGCGAGGGCGCGCTGGACCTCGCGGTCGCGCAGGACCTCGCGGCGCAGGCGGAGAAGGCGCGCGGCGCGGGTGACCTGGGCGAGGCGCGCGAGGTGCTGAACCGCGCGCTGGCGCTGTGGGACGGCGAGCCGCTGGCGGGCGTGCCCGGACCCCACGCCGACACCCAGCGGGTCCGTCTGCAGGAGTGGCGGCTCCAGCTCCTGGAGACCCGCCTGGACCTGGACCTGGACCTGGGCTGCCACGCGGAGGCCGTCTCCGAGCTGACCGCCCTGACCGCGGCGCACCCGCTGCGCGAGCGGCTGCGCGAGCTGCTGATGCTGGCGCTGTACCGCAGCGGCCGCCAGGCGGAGGCGCTCGCCGTGTACGCGGACACCCGCCGCCTGCTGGCGGAGGAGCTGGGCGTGGACCCGCGGCCGGGCCTGCGGGAGCTCCAGCAGCGGATCCTCCGGGCGGACCCGGCACTCGCCGAACCGTCCATCCCGGCCGCGGAGCCCGCCCTGGTCCCGGTGCGCCCGGCCCAGCTCCCGGCCTCCGTACCGGACTTCACCGGGCGCTCCTTCTTCGTCTCCGAGCTGAGCGAGGTGCTGGCCTCCGCGTCCGAGGCGGAGGGCCGCGTGATGGCGGTCTCGGCGCTGGCCGGGATCGGCGGCGTGGGCAAGACGACGCTGGCGGTGCACGTGGCCCACCGGGCCCGCCCCGCCTTCCCCGACGGCCAGCTGTACGTGGACCTCCAGGGTGCCGGGCCGCGCCCCGCCGAGCCCGAGACGGTCCTCGGCTCCTTCCTGCGCGCCCTGGGCACGGCGGACTCCGCCATCCCGGACTCCCTGGAGGAGCGGGCGGCGCTGTACCGCTCGGTCCTCGACGGCCGCCGGGTCCTGGTGCTGCTGGACAACGCCAAGGACGCGGCGCAGATACGGCCGCTGCTGCCGGGCACGGAGGGCTGCGCGGCCCTGGTGACCTCCCGGGTCCGGATGCTCGACCTCGCCGGGGCGCACCTGGTGGACCTCGACGTGATGTCGCCCGACGAGGCGCTGTCCCTGTTCACCAAGATCGTGGGCGAGGAGCGGGTGGCGGCCGAACGGGAGGCGGCCCTGGACGTGGTGGCGGCCTGCGGCTTCCTCCCCCTGGCCCTGCGTATCGCGGCGTCGCGGCTGGCCGCCCGCCGCACCTGGACGGTCTCGGTCCTCGCGGCCAAGCTCGCGGACGAGCGGCGCCGGCTGGACGAGCTGCAGGCGGGCGACCTCGCGGTGAAGGCGACCTTCGAGCTGGGCTACGGCCAGTTGGAGCCGGCGCAGGCCCGCGCCTTCCGGCTGCTCGGCCTGGCCGACGGCCCCGACATGTCCCTCGCGGCCGCCTCCGCCGTCCTCGACCTGCCGCCGGAGGACACCGAGGACCTGCTGGAGTCCCTGGTCGACACGTCCCTGCTGGAGTCCGCGGCACCCGGCCGCTACCGCTTCCACGACCTGGTGCGGCTCTACGCGCGTGCCTGCGCGGAACGGGACGAGCAGCCGCCGAGCGAGCGGGCGGAGGCGATGTCGCGGTTGCTGGACTTCTATCTGGCCTCCGCGACCCGGGTGTACGCCATCGAGCGCCCGGGCGACCGCACGGTGGACCACCTGGAGACGACACGGCGGGCGGCCCAGGAGTTCGTGGACGACGCACGGGCACTGGACTGGCTGCACGCGGAGGCGGCGTGCATCCTCGCCTGTGTCCAGCAGTCGCTCGCCGCGCCCACCCTGCGCAAGGCCGTTGATCTCCTGCTCGCGTCCAAGGACCTGGCCGAGTCGGGGGCCAGCGCGCTGCGGTACGAGGCGGCGACGCGGGCCGCCCGTGACGCCGCGGCCGAGCTGGGCGACGCCTTCGCGGAGGGCCGGGCGAGGACGACGCTCGCCCAGGTGCTCGGTCACGGCGGCCGGTTCGAGGAGGCCGGCGTCGAGACGGCGCGTGCCATCGAACTGGGCCGCAGCACGAAGGACCCGTGGACCTGCGGCAACGCCCACAACGAGCAGGGCATCGTCGCCAACTGCCTGAACCAGCGGACCGTCAGCGAGATCCACCTGCGCGAGGCGATCAAGGCGTTCCGAGCCGACGGCAATCGCCCGGGAGAGGCCAGCGCGCTGTGCAACCTCTCGCGCGTGCTGGTCTCCCTGGACCGGGTCCCGACCGCCATCGACCTGGTCCGTGAGGGCATCGCCATCTACGACGAGCTCGGGCTCACCTTCCGCCTCGCGAACGCCCGTTACGCCCTGGGCATCGCGCTCAGCCACGGCGGACGCAACGACGAGGCGCTCGACGAACTCACGGCCGCCCTGGAGACGTTCGCGGTGAACCGGCAGCGCCTGTGGGAGGGCACCACCCACTTCCGGATCGCCCAGGTCCACCTGTCCGCAGGGCGCCCGGCCCGGGCCGCGCAGCACGCCGAGCAGGCACTGACCACCGGATACATCGGTGGCGAGTGGATGCGTGCCAACATCCTCACCCTCCTGGGCCGCTCCCTCGAGAACCTGGGCCAGACGGACCGGGCGAGGGCCTGCTGGCGCGACGCGCTCACCGTCTACGAGGGCGCGGGATCGCCCGAGGCCGACGAACTGCGCCGTCTGCTCCACTCCGTGGCCGTCCTCTGAGCACGTCCGGCGCCCCGTTCATCAAACGTTTATGGGCACCTGACACTCTCAAGTGGTCGGTCCGCCGCAGCGGGGGAAGCGGAGGCGGATCGCGCGGGGCCCACGGGTAAGGTGAGCGCCCCGGAACGCCCGTTCGACAACCACGGGGGAGTTGCTGAGCGGGCGTTCCCGTCAGCTCTGCCACAGGGGAGTTCTCATGAGCAACACCGAAGAGTCCAAGAACCTGGACGACGTCACGACCCTCGACAGCCACATGCCGGCTCCGCCGAAGGACGGCACTGTGACGCCTCTCGACAGCCACATGCCGGCTCCGCCGAAGGACGACACCGTGACGACCCTCGACAGCCACATGCCGGCCCCGCCGGCCCTGGACCTCAAGGGCTAGTAGGTCACCACCCCGACAGGGGATTTCGGCCGCGGCGGCGCGGAGGGGGAGCCGTCGCGGCCGAGGTGTGTGCCGGGGGGGGGTGGGTCAGGGGGACCGCAGCTCCCCCTTCACCACCTTGCCGCTCGCGTTGCGCGGCAGGGCCGCGACGAAGCGGACGGCGCGGGGGACCTTGTAGTTGGCCATCTCGCGGCGGGACCAGGCGATCAGGTCGTCGGCGGTGAGGACCGCGCCGGGGCGGCGGACGACGTACGCCTCGCCGACCTCGCCGAGCCGGGCGTCGGGGACCCCGACGACCGCCACGTCCGCCACCTCGGGGTGGGTGGCGAGGAGTTGCTCTATCTCGGCCGGGTAGGCGTTGAAGCCGCCGACGATGAACATGTCCTTCAGGCGGTCGGTGATGCGCAGGTTGCCCGCGGCGTCCAGGACGCCCACGTCCCCGGTGCGCAGCCAGCCGTCCGCCGACACCGCCTCGCGGGTGGCCGCCGGGTCCTCGAAGTAGCCGCGCATGACGTGGAATCCGCGGACCAGCACCTCCCCGGCGCTGCCGGCCGGCACCGGCGCGCCGCCGGAGTCGACGACCTTCACCTCCGTACCGGGGATCGCCCGGCCCGAGGTGGCCGCGATGACCGACGGGGCGTCGCCGCGGCGGCACATCGTGACGATCCCGCTCGCCTCGGAGAGGCCGTAGGCGGTGAGGACGGTGTCCACGCCCAGTTCCCCGCGCAGCCGTTCCACCAGCCGCAGCGGTACGACGGCCGCGCCGGTCACCACCAGGCGCAGGGCGGACAGGTCGTGGGCGCCGCGGGCCGGGTGGTCCAGCAACGACTGGTGGAGGGTGGGCGGCCCCGGGAGGACCGAGACCCGTTCCGCGGCGATGTTCGCCAGTACCGTGTCCACGTTGAACACCGGCTGCGGGATCATCGTCGCCCCGCGCATCAGGCAGGCGATCACTCCGGCCTTGTAGCCGAAGGTGTGGAAGAACGGGTTGACGATCAGGTAGCGGTCACCGGCCCGCAGCCCGGCCAGGGCGGCCCAGATCTCGTAGGCCCTGAGCGTCTGCCGGTGGGTGGTCATCACGCCCTTGGGGCGGCCGGTGGTGCCGGAGGTGAAGACGATGTCCGAGAGGCTGTCGCCGGTCAGCCGGGCGGCCCGGGCGCGTACCTCGTCCGCTCCGGTGCCCTCCCCCGCCGCCAGGAAGTCCTTCCAGGTCAGGAAGGAGCGCGGGGCGTCGTCCGAGAGGACCACCACGTGTTCGAGGGCCGGCAGTCCGGGCAGCGGGCGGTCGGCGCCGTCGGTGGCGCCCGCCGCCCGGCGCAGGGCCGCCACGTACGACGTGCCGAGGAAGGTGCCGGTGACGAACAGCAGCCGGGCCCCGCTGCGGCGCAGCACGTCGACCGCCTCGGCCCCCTTGAAGCGCGTGTTCAGCGGTACGAGCACCGCGCCGGCCGACACCGCGCCCAGGGCCGCGACGATCCAGTCGAGGCAGTTGGGGGCCCAGACGGCGACCCGGTCGCCCGGCCGTACCCCGCTCGCCAGACAGGCCGCGGCGGCCCGCTCCACCCGGGCCCCCAGTTCGGCGTAGGTCGTCCGGGTGCGGCCCTCGACCACCGCCTCGGCGTCGGCGTACCGCTCGGCCGACCACCGCACCAGGCCCGGGATGGTGCCCCAGTCACTCATAGCAGCCCCCTGCACCGTAGCTGACTGTCCGTCAGATTAGCTGTAACCTGACGGGCTGTCAGCAGCAGAAGGGTGGGCGCAGCATGGCCGGTACGGGACTGAAGGACGCCACCGCCATCGTCGGGATCGGGCAGACCGCCTTCGCCCGGCAGCTTCCGGAGGACGAGCGGACCCTCGCCTGCCGGGCCGTTCTCGCCGCTCTCGACGACGCCGGGATCGCGCCCGGCGAGGTCGACGCCCTCGCCTCCTACACCATGGAGGAGACCGACGAGGTGGAGCTGGCGAAGGCCGTGGGGCTCGGCGACCTCACTTTCTTCAGCAAGGTCGGGTTCGGGGGCGGCGGTTCGTGCGCCACCGTCGCGCACCTGGCCGCCGCCATCGCCGCCGGGCAGGCGGACGTCGGGGTCGCCTGGCGCTCGCGCAAGCGGGGCAGCGGGCCCCGGCCGTGGACCGGCACCGCCGTCCAGCTCCCCACCCCGGGGCAGTGGACCCGGCCCTTCGGGCTGCTCCGGCCCGCCGACGAGATCGCCATGCTGGCCCGGCGGTACATGCACGAGTACGGGGCCACCCGGGACCACCTGTTCAACGTCGCCCTGGCCTGCCGCAACCGGGCCAACCAGAACCCGGCCGCGATCATGTACGACCGGCCGCTCACCCGCGAGATGTACATGACCTCGCGCTGGATCAGCGAGCCGCTCTGCCTCTACGACAACTGCCTGGAGACCGACGGTGCCCTCGCCTGCGTCGTCGTCTCCGCCGAGCGCGCGCGGGACTGCCGGCGGCGGCCGGTGTACGTCCACTCCGCCGCCCAGGGCCTGCCCGCCCAGCACCACGGGATGGTCAACTACTGGAACGACGACCCGCTCACCGGCCCCGCCTGGACCGCCGCCCGGCACCTGTGGAAGCACGCCGACCTCACGCCCGAGGACGTGGACGTGGCGCAGATCTACGACGCCTTCACCGCCCTGGTGCCCCTCTCCCTGGAGGGCTACGGCTTCTGCGGGCGGGGCGAGGGCGGCGCCTTCACCGAGCAGGGCGCCCTGGAGATCGGCGGCCGGCTGCCCCTCAACACCGGGGGCGGCGGGCTCTCCGAGGCCTACGTGCACGGCTTCAACCTGATCAACGAAGGGGTGCGGCAACTGCGCGGCACCAGCACCGCGCAGGTCCCGGGAGCCGCCACCTGCCTGGTCACCGCCGGCGAGGGTGTGCCCACCTCCGCCCTGCTGCTGAGGAGCTGAACCGCGATGCTGACCCCCGTCACCGACGCCGACGGCGCCCCCTTCTGGGAGTACGCCGCCCAGGGCGAACTGCGCGTGCAGACCTGCGCCGACTGCGGCGAGCCCCGCTTCCCGCCCCGCCCCTGCTGCCCGCACTGCCAGTCCTTCGCCGGGGAGTGGCGTCCGGTGTCGGGACGCGGGCGGGTGTGGTCGTACGTCGTGCCGCATCCGCCGCTGCTGCCGGACTACGCGGAGCAGGCGCCGTACAACGTGATCGTGGTGGAGTTGGCGGACGCTCCCCGGATCCGGCTGGTCGGGAACCTGGTCACGCACGCCGGAGCGCCGCTCGGCTCCTTCGACCCGGACCGCGTCCGGATCGGCACCCGGGTGCGGGTGGTCTTCTCCGGCGGGCTCCCGCAGTGGGTGCTCGCGTGAACGGAGTGCGCCTGGACACGGACAAGGACACCGGGGTCGCCGTGGTCACGCTGGACCGGCCCGAGCGGCTCAACGCCATCGACCTGGAGACGGCCCGCGAACTCGCCGACGTGTGGCGCGGGTTGCGGTTCGACGACTCGGTGCGGGCCGTGGTGCTCACCGGGGCCGGGGAGCGGGCCTTCTGCACCGGGATCGACCGGGACGCGGTGGTGCCCCAGCCGTCGTCGCCGTACATGCAGGACGATCCGCTGCTGACGGCCGGACCGAAGGCGAACGACCTGTGGAAGCCGGTCGTCGCGGCGGTGCGCGGGATGGCCTGCGGGGGCGCCTTCTACCTGCTCGGGGAGAGCGAGTTCGTCGTCGCCGACCCGACGGCCGAGTTCTTCGACCCGCACACCACGTACGGCATGGTCAGCGCCTACGAGTCGGTGCTGATGGCCCAGCGGATGCCCTACGGGGAGGTGGCCCGGATGATGCTCATGGGGACCGCCGAACGGATCTCCGCGCGGCGCGCCCACGAGATCGGGCTGGTGTCGGAGGTCACCGAACCGGGCGGGGCGCTGGACGCGGCCGTGCGGTGCGCCACCGTCGTCGCCGGGTGCCCCGCGGAGGCGGTGCAGGGGACCGTGCGGGCTCTGTGGGCGGCCAAGGAGGCGGCGCGCGCCCAGGCGTTCGCGCAGGCGCCGCACCTCATCGCACTCGGGAATCTGCCGCCGGGGCAGCAGGCGGAGCTGTTCGGGGGGCGGCGCCGGGGCGGGTTCGGGACGCGGTGAGCCGTCAGCGCGCGGCGGGGGCGTTCGGCCCGGGCTCGCAGTGGTCCAGCCGGGGCAGGTCCGCCTTGTCGACCGGGATCCGGGCGGTGCGGCTGCCGCGGGCGGGCACGGTGACGTCCAGGTCGTCGAAGTCGATGCCCTGGTCGCTGCGGTCCTTGAGGTGGACCGTCACCGAGAAGGTGGCGCCGGTGGCGTTCGGATTGGTGACCTGGACCTTCGTGTACGGGTCCCGCTTCGTGGCGCAGCTCAGCAGCCGGACCGTGGCGTCGTCCAGGTAGGCGCTGGGGCTGGGCGAGGTACCGGCGGAGCCGCTGCTCGTGGCGCGCGACGAACTGCCGTACGAGCGGCGGTAGGACGACGAGGTCTCGTCGTGGTCCTGGTGCGAGCTGCTGCACCCGCCGCCGCTGCCGTGGCCGCTCCTGTAGTGGTGGCCGCGGCCGCGGCCCGTGGAGAAGCCCGTCAGGGCGAGGACCACGAGCACGAGCACGGCCGAGAACCTGAGCACGCGCTTCTGTCTTTGCATGTGCATGCCTTCACCCTAGCGGCCGGGGGGACGGCCCGGCAGGCCGTCGTCGGCCCGGGCCGTCGCCCGTTCAGGAGGTCCGCGCCGTCCCCGTGCCCTTCTCCGCGTCCAGCGCGTACACGCAGCGGTCCTTGCTGCACGCGTACACCACTCCGTCCCGGACGACCGGAGAACCGGTGATCTCGCCACCGGTGGCGAGCTTCCAGCGCAGCCGGCCGTCGTCGGCCTTGAGGGTGTACAGGAGGTGGTCGGTGGAGCCGAAGTGGATCCGGCCCTCGGCGACCACGGGGGAGCCCACGACGTCACCGCCCGCCTGGAAGCGCCATTTCGGGGTGCCGGTGACCGCGTCCAGGGTGTACAGGCCCTTGCCGCTGCCGACGTGCACGTGCCCGGCGGCCACCAGGACCGGCTCGACGGAGGAGCGCGTCTCGGTGGCGATCCGCCAGCGGTCGCGGCCGTCGGTGGCGTCCAGCGCGTAGACCGTGCCGAGGTAGTCGGCCAGGTAGACGCCGCCGCCGGTGACGGCGGGCCCCGGCGTGAAGGCCGGCGGGCACAGGAAGACCGCCGGGGCCTCGAAGTGCCAGCGCACCATGCCGCTCACCACGTCGATCGCGAGGACCCGGGTGCCGGCCGAGACGTAGACGTAGCCGTCGGGCGCCGGGGCGAGGCGCACCGGGACGCCGCCGCAGGAGGCCGCGTCGCCGATGGGGTACGACCAGCGCTCCTCGCCGGTGCGGGCCTCCAGGGCGCGCAGCCGGGCGTCCTGCCACACGTAGACGGTGCCGTCGTGGACGGCGGGCCCGGCCTCCGGGGACTCGAAGTCGGTCTGGCAGCCGGAGATCTCCCACAGCTTCCGGCCGTTCGTGGCCTCCCACGCCTGCACGCCGCCGCCCCGGGTGCCGGTGACGACGGTGCCGTGGTCGGCCTGCAGGGAGTAGACCCAGGCGTCCGTGGACAGCCGCCACAGGTCGTTGCCGTCGCGGGCGTCCAGGGCGAACAGGGTGGGGCCGTCGGAGGCGTGGACGCGGCCGTCGGCGACCGCCATGGACCAGGCCACGTCCCGGGTCTTGAACCGCCGGCGGCCGGTGGCCACGTCCAGGGCGTGCACCTCGAAGGAGGTGACGTAGACGAGGTCGCCGTCCACGGACGGGGTGCCCCAGACGTCGTTCGACATGCGGAAGCGCCACGGGCGCCAGCCACCGGCCGGCTCCGGGGGCAGCGCCGGTACGGCGGGGTCGGCGCCGTTGACGCCGGGCCGCGGGCGGGACCAGCTCGCGACCAGCCCCGCTTCCGGCGGGGGCGCCTTGACGGCGGCGGCCCGGGCGTCGGCGACCCGGGGGCCGGGGCCGATGGGCACCTGGGCGCCGGCCAGCCGGATCGGGCCGGTGCCGCTGACCGGGGACGGGACCGGGGGGTCGTAGGAGGGGGGCGGCGGCACGGCGGCACGGCCGGTGCCGCGCGGGCCGGGGGCGGTGGGCGCCGGCTTGGCGGCGGGGCGGCCGCCGCGGCGGGTCTCGATGAGACCGACCGCCTTCTCGGGCAGCCAGGCGGAGGCGGTGCCGCTGTCGTCGGAGCCGGAGCCGAAGAGATGGGGGGCGAGCTGGGCCTGGAGGTCGGCCGGGGAGGGGCGGCCGGACGCCTCCATCTGCATGCAGACCTCGATGAGCGGGCGCAGCTCGTCGGGCAGGCCGGTCAGGTCCGGCCCCTCGCGCAGCAGCATGAAGACCGTCTCGACCGGGTTGGCGCCGTGGAAGGGCGGGTGGCCGGTGGCCGCGAAGACCAGCATGGAGCCGAGCGAGAAGACGTCGCTGGCGCCGGTGACGCTGCGGGAGTCCTTGGCCTGCTCGGGGGACATGTAGGCGGGGGTGCCGACCGCGACGTTCGTCATCGTCAAACGGGTGTTCGAGACGCCGGAGGCGATACCGAAGTCGATCACCCGGGGTCCGTCCTCGACGACCAGGACGTTGGAGGGCTTCAGGTCGCGGTGGACCAGGCCCGCGCCGTGGATGGACTGCAGCGCCTCCGCCACACCCGCGGCGAGCCAGCGCACGGCCTGGGCCGGGAGCGGCCCGCACTCGTTCACTATCTCCTCGAGGGAGGGCGCCGGGACGTAGGCGGTGGCCAGCCAGGGCACGGCGGCCCGCGGGTCGGCGTCGACCACGGCGGCCGTGTAGAAGCCGGAGACCGCACGGGCCGCCTCCACCTCGCGGGTGAAGCGGACCCGGAAGAGCTGGTCCTCGGCCAGCTCGGTGCGGACCGTCTTGATCGCCACGCGCCGGCCGGACGCCGAGCGTGCCAGATAGACCAGCCCCATGCCGCCGGCACCCAGCCGGCCCAGCACCTCGAACGGCCCGATCCGCCGCGGATCGTGCTGCGTCAGCTGATCCACCACTTGCCTGCCACCTCCCCGTACGAGCCGCGCCACCCACTTATGTACGCGACCGAAGTGCAGCGTCTCACCACCGCACCGCCATGGCGGCACGCACCCTGATTCTTCCTGGCCGGGCCGCTGGTTGCGAACCCGGTGACGAATCGGGGTGTCTCGTGCCGAATACGGTCATCTCATCGCAGTGGTGCCGGACCGCGAACGCGTCACCGCCGCAGCACCGCGAACGACGCCCCCTGATTGTCGGTGACGACGGCCACGCGTCCGTACGACGTCTCGAAGGGCGGGACCTGGACCCGGCCGCCGAGCCGTTGCACGGCCCCGACGGTGTCGTCCAGGTCCGTGACCCGGAAGTGGGTGAGGAAGTGCGGGGGCATCTCCGCCGGGAACACTTCGGACACGTCGGCGCGGCCGAAGTCGGGCTCGGCGCCGGAGCCGAACAGGGCCTCGTGGAAGAGCTCGCCGTAGAAGGTGTTCGCGGCGGCGGTGTCCCGGGTGTACAGCTCGGCCCAGACGAAGGTGCCCGGCTCGTACCGCCGCTCGAAGCCCGGGTGGGTGCCGGCCTGCCACAGGCCGAAGACCGCCCCGTCCGGGTCGGTGGCCAGGGCGGCGACCCCGAGGCCGGCCACCGGGAACGGGGCCATCACCACCTGGCCCCCGGCCGCGGTGATCCGCCGGCCGAGCGCCGCGGCGTCCGGGGTGGCGAAGGAGACCGTCCAGACCGTGGGCATGCGGCCGTCCGTCTTGGGGGCCAGCGAGGCGACCAGGTCGCCGTCCAGCCGGGCCCACACCGAGGAGCCGAACGCCTCCTCGAAGGTCCACCCGAAGAGCTCACCGTAGAACCGCTTGCCCGCCTCGACGTCGGGAAGCTCGGCGTCCACCCAGCAGGGAGCGCCCTCCGCGTACACCGGTGCCCTGTTTTCGGCCATGGGGTCAAAGTAACCGCGTCGCACGCACCCCGCAGACCAGCCACACCACTGCGAACACCCCCGTGCACCCCATTTGCAGTCGGCCGAATCGCGCTCTCATCCCCCCTCGGTAAGCTGACGACATGACAGGACAAGTGCGTACCGTCGACGGCCGCGTGGCCGGCCGGCGTGGGCAGGCGACCCGGCAGAAGCTGCTCGACTGCCTCAGCGAGATGCTCAGCTCCTCCCCCTACCGGGACGTCAAGGTCATCGATGTCGCCCGGAAGGCGGGCACTTCGCCCGCGACCTTCTACCAGTACTTCCCGGACGTCGAGGGCGCCGTCCTGGAGATCGCCGAGCAAATGGCCACCGAGGGCGCCGGGTTGACCGAGCTGCTGGAGGGGCGCACCTGGGCCGGCAAGGCGGGGTGGCAGACCGCGCAGGAACTGGTCGACGGGTTCCTGGAGTTCTGGCGGAGGAACGACGCGATCCTGCGTGTGGTGGACCTCGGGGCGGCCGAGGGGGACAAACGGTTCTACAAGATCCGCATGAAGATCCTGAACTCGGTGAACAACTCCCTCGCGCAGTCCATCACCGAACTGCAGGCCAAGGGCCGCATCGACAAGGACGTGAACCCGGCGGCGATCGCCGGCTCGCTGGTCGCGATGCTCGCGGCGGTGGCCTCGCACCAGAAGGGCTTCTCCTCCTGGGGCGTCAAGCAGGCCGAGCTCAAGCCCAACCTGGCGCTGCTGGTCCACCTCGGCGTGACGGGCAAGAAGCCGACGAAGTAGCGGACGGCCCCATTTTCCAGGTCCCAAGTCCTGTCTGGCAGGCGGTGGTTCACCCGTGGTGAGCCACCGCCTGCTTCACTGTGCGGGCAGCGCCCGGTCCCGCACCACGTGCTTCATCACCAGCGTCGAGGTCAGCCGCTGCACGCCCGGCAGGGTGGCGAGCCGGTCGTCGTACAGCCGCTGGAAGGCGGCGAGGTCGGCGGTGGCCACCCGCAGCAGGTAGTCCGGCTCGCCGAACAGCCGCTGGGCGTCCAGCACGTGGTCCAGCTCGCCGACCGCCCGCTCGAACTCCGCGACCGTGTCCCGGTCCTCCTGCCGCATGGAGACGAAGACCAGCGCCTCGAAGTTCAGGCCGAGCGCGGCCGCGTCCACCACCGCCCGGTAGCCCTGGATGGCGCCGGACCGCTCCAGCTCGCGCAGCCGCCGGTGGCAGGGCGAGACGCTCAGGCGCACCCGGGCGGCCAGCTCGGTCACGGTCAGTCGCCCGTCCTGCTGCAGCTCGGCAAGGATTTTCCGGTCCACGTCGTCCATGAGGAAGATTCTCCCTCACAAGCCGCGATCACGAGCAAACTTCGGGAACACTTTCGGGCCATTCACGCCTAATGTCCCCGGTATGAACTCCGGACTGCTCCTCTCCTTCCTCGCCGTGGACCTGCTGCTGGTGTGCGTGCCGGGCGCGGACTGGGCGTACGTCATCGCGGCCGCCCTGCGCGGGCGTCCGGTGCCGCGCGCGGTGGCGGGCCTGGTCTGCGGGTACGCCCTGCACACGGTGCTGGCGGCGGCGGGCCTCGCGGTCCTGGTGGCGGGCTCGCCCCGGCTGCTGACGGCGCTGACGGTGGCGGGCGCCGGGTACCTGCTGTGGCTCGGCTGGGGGGTGCTGCGCCGCCCGGCCGTCCCGGGGGCGGCCCGTCAGGCGGCGGACGACGACGGCCGCCTCTTCCTGCGGGGTGCCACCATCAGCGGGCTGAACCCGAAGGGGCTGCTGCTCTACCTCTCGGTGCTGCCGCAGTTCCTCACCCTGCGCGGTGGCCACCTCCCGGTGCCCGTGCAGACGGCCGCCCTCGGCCTGCTCCACATGGCGTGCTGCGCGGCCGTCTACCTCACCGTGGGCCTGCTCGCCCGGGTTTTGCTTGCGGCCCGCCCGGCGGCGGCCCGCGCGGTCACCCGCACCTCGGGCGCCGCGATGCTCGGCATCGGCGCGTTCCTGCTGGTGGAGCGTCTCGCGACGCTGTGACGCTCACCCGGGGTCGAGCCGGAAGAGCCTGATCTCGCGCGCCACCCGCGCCTGGTAGGCGGCGTACGGCGGCCAGAACACCAGGAGTTCGCGCCAGACGGCGGCCCGTTCCGCGCCGGTGAGCAGCCGGGCCGTGACGGGGACGTCCCGCCCCTTCCAGCTGACGAAGGCGTCCGGGTGGGCGAGCAGGTTGTGGGTCCAGGCGGGATGCCCGGGCCGCCCGAAGTTGGAGCCGACCAGGACCCAGCCGCGGCCGTCCGCCGCGGGCATGCAGGCGAGCGGGGTCCTGCGGGGCAGTCCGCTGCGGGCGCCGGTGGAGGTGAGGATCACCCCGGGCAGCATCAGGGCGCTGAGCAGCACCCGGCCCCCGGTGAGCCGGTGCACGGCCCGGTCGAGCGCCGGGACCACGTGCGGGGCGACCTTCGCGAAGGCCCGGCCGGCGGACACCCGCTGCACGCACCGCACCGCGAGGCCGGGCATCAGACCGCCACCTCGCCGCGGCCGAACAGCCCGGCCCCGCCGAACAGCCCCGCCTCCTCGGCGGCCCGGTCCCGCAGCCGGTGCGCGGGGCCGAACAGCAGCTCGTCCCCGGCCGCCCGTTTGAAGTACAGGTGGGCCTCGTGCTCCCAGGTGAACCCGATCCCGCCGTGCAGCTGGATCGCCTCCCCGGCCGCGGAGCGCGCCGCCTCCAGCGCCTGCGCGAGCGCGAGCCGGCCCGCGCGCCGGCCGTGGGCGGCGGCCCAGGCCGCGTAGCACGCGGCCGAGCGCGCGGCCTGCACCCGCACGTAGACGTCCGCGAGCCGGTGCTTGACCGCCTGGAAGGAGCCGACCGGCCGCCCGAACTGCTCGCGCTGCCCGACGTACTCGACGGTCCGCTCCAGCGCCCGCCCCGCGGTGCCCACCGCCTCGGCGGCGAGCACGGTGGCCACGCCGTCGCCGAGGTCCGCGAGTGCCGTGAGCACGTCCGCGTCGTCGGTCCCCAGCAACCGGGCGGGTGTGTCGCGCAGTTGGACACGGCCCTGGGGCCGGGTGACGTCGAGCGCGGTCTGCCGCGCCCGCGCCAGCCCCTCGGCGTCTCCGTCGACCAGGAACAGCAGGGTCCGGGACCGCGTGAACCCCCCGGTGTGCGCGGGCACGAGGAGCAGGTGCGCGCTGTGCCCGTCGAGCACCTGGTCGGCCTGGCCGTACAGCCGCCAGCCGTCGCCGCCGCGCCGGGCCTGCACCCCGCCGGCCCGCCCTCCACCTGCCCAGGGGCCGTCGTTGCCGCCGGTCAGGGCGAGGGCGGTGGCGAGGGCGGGGCCGGGGACGGCGAGGGCCGCGGTGCGGACGCCGGCGGCGAGCGGGGGCAGCAGTGCGGCGCGCTGCGCCTCGGTGCCGAGGGCGAGGACCAGCGGGGCGGCGAGGACGGAGGTGGCCAGCAGCGGTGAGGGGGCCAGCGCGCGTCCGGTCTCCTCACAGGCGAGGGCGAGTTCGGTGACCGAGCAGCCGACACCGCCGTAGCCCTCCGGGACGGCGAGCCCGGGCAGGCCGAGCCGGCCGGCCAGGGCGGACCACAGGGCGGGGTCGTACCCGGCCGGGCTGTCGGCGGCGGCCCGCAGTTCGGCGCCGCCGCAGCGCTTGCGCAGCAGCTCGCGCAGGGTGCGGCGGATCTCGTCCTGCTCGGCGGTGAGGCGGGTGTCCATGGCTGATCCGATCCCTCCGGCCCGATGCACCCTGAACTGACGGACCGTCATGTTAGGCCCGCCGGGCGGGGAAACCCAGGGGCGCGACACCTGCCGCGCTCCGGCTCATCTGATGTACCGTCAGATTCATGAAGCCCGGGAACCGGAAGGTCGCCGTGGCCGGGGTGGCCCTCTCCGACTGCGGCCGCGTGGACGACGCGACCCCGTACGCCCTGCACGCCCAGGCGGCCCGCCGGGCCCTGGCCGACGCGGGTCTGGACCGCGCCCTGGTGGACGGCTTCGCGTCGGCCGGCCTCGGCACGCTGGCACCGGTGGAGGTGGCCGAGTACCTGGGCCTTCGCCCCACCTGGGTGGACTCCACCTCCGTCGGGGGCTCGACCTGGGAGGTCATGGCGGCGCACGCGGCGGACGCGATAGCGGCCGGCCACGCCGAGGCCGTCCTGCTGGTCTACGGGTCGACGGCGCGGGCGGACATCAGGGCGGGCCGCCGGACGGGCGAGCTGTCCTTCGGGGCGCGCGGCCCGCTCCAGTTCGAGGTCCCGTACGGCCACACGCTGATCGCCAAGTACGCGATGGCGGCCCGCCGGCACATGATCGAGCACGGCACCACGATCGAGCAGCTCGCGCAGGTGGCGGTGCAGGCCCGGGCCAACGCCGCCCTCAACCCGGAGGCGATGTACCGCGACCCCGTCACCGTGGACGACGTGCTGGGCGGCCCGCTGATCGCCGACCCGTTCACCAAGCTGCACTGCTGTCTGCGCTCGGACGGCGGCGCGGCGGTCCTGCTGGTGGCCGAGGAGTACGCGCGGGACTGCCGCGCGCGGCCGGTGTGGATCCTCGGCACCGGGGAGCACGTCTCGCACGCCGCCATGTCCGAGTGGCCGGACTTCACGGTCTCCCCGGCGGCCGTCAGCGGCCGGCTGGCCTTCGGCCGGGCCGGGGTGCGCCCCGCCGACATGGACTTCGCCGAGATCTACGACGCCTTCACCTACATGACCCTGGTGACCCTGGAGGACCTGGGCTTCTGCGCCAAGGGCGAGGGCGGGGCGTTCGTGGAGAAGGGGCGGTTGCTGGTGCGCGGCGGGGAGCTGCCGGTGAACACGGACGGCGGCGGCCTGTCCGCCCAGCACCCGGGCATGCGCGGCCTCTTCCTGCTGGTGGAGGCGGTACGGCAGCTGCGGGGCGAGGCCGGCGAGCGCCAGGTCCGCGCCCGGGACGGCGGCCCGCCACGCCTCGGCGTGGCCTCCGGAACGGGCGGCTGGTTCTGCTCCTCGGCGACGGTGGTACTGGGCCGGGACTGACGAGCAGCGTGACGGGTCGGCGGGCGCGGCGGCGTGCCTTCCGGGCGGGTGGTGCGCCGCCCGGGGCGATACTCGCCCCATGGCACAAAAGGATCTCCACGACATGCTGCGGTCCCTGCGGGTGTGGGCACCCGGAGTGACGGAACTGCGGCCCTTCGACCCGGACAAGGCCCCGCCGGCCCCGCTGCACCTGTTCACCACCTGGTTCGCCGAGGCGGTCGAGGCGGGCCAGCCGGAGCCGCACACCATGTCGCTGGCCACGACGGACGCGGACGGCCGGCCGGACGCCCGGATCGTGATGCTGCACGGCGCCGACGCGGACGGCTGGTCCTTCGCGAGTCACGCCACGAGCCGCAAGGGCCGGGACCTGACCGCCCGCCCGTACGCCGCCCTGGTCTTCTACTGGCCGGTGCTGGGCCGCCAGGTGCGGGTGCGGGGCACGGTGGCGGCGGCGCCGTCCCCGGAGAGCCAGGCGGACCTGCACGCGCGCTCGACGGGGGCGCTGGCGGCCGCGCTCACGGGACGGCAGAGCGAGGAACTGGCCTCGCTGGAGGAGCTGCGCGAGGTGTCGCTGGCCGCCTGGGAACGGGCCCGGGACAACCCGGCGGAGCCGTCCCCCACCTGGACCCTGTACCGGCTGCGCCCCGATGCGGTGGAGTTCTTCCAGGGCGAACCGGAGCGCCGGCACGTCCGGCTGGAGTACCGGCGCACCGAGTTCGGCTGGAGCAGGCGGCTGCTGTGGCCGTGACGGGCGCGGCTCAGCGGCCGGGCGCGAACACCGGCACGCCGTCCCGGAACGTGACCCGCAGGGCCATGCCGGCCACCGCGTCCTCCCCCGCGCACCCCACCAGCTCGGTCATCATCCGCGGCCCCTCGGCGAGATCCACCACCGCCGCCACGTAGGGGGTGCGGCCGCCGAAGGGCGGGAGGTCGTTGCGGTGGACGGTGGACCAGGTGTAGAGCACCGCCCGGCCGCTCGCCTCCTCCCAGGCCACCTCGGCGCTCCAGCAGTGCGGGCAGAACTCACGGGGGTAGTGGTGGGCCCGGCCGCAGTCCCGGCAGCGGCGGATCAGCAGGCGGCCGGCGGCGGCCGCCTCCCAGTAGGGGCGGGTGAAGGCGTCGGCCCCGGGGACGCCGGAGCCGTCCGCGCTCATCCGAACCACCCCAGCACCGCGTCCAGCGACCAGGTCTGCCAGGCCATGGCGAAGAACCCGACCAGCGAGATCAGCGCCATCATGGAGTTCTGGCCCTGCTCCGCCCAGTCGTGGATCATCAGCACGAAGTAGAGGACGTTCAGGACCAGGCCGCCCAGCAGGGCCACCGGGGTCAGGAAGCCGAGGACCAGGCCGAGGCCGAGGGCGAGTTCGGCGTAGGCCACGACGTACGCCATCAGCTTCGGCCGCGGCCTCACCACTCGCTCGAAGCCCGTCCGCACCGGGGCCCAGCGGTGCTCCGCGGCCACGTCCGCCGCCCAGGCGATGCCCGTCCCGCGCTCGAACCACGCCTTCTTGTCCTTGTGCCGCCAGCTCTCCAGCCACCACAGGCCGAGCCCCATCCGCAGCACCGCGAGCCACTCCGCGCCGTCGAGCCAGATCGCGTCCATGGCATCTGACGGTACGTCAGATCCGTGGGATTGCCGAGGGGTCGCGACGCCGCTCTTCACCGTGCGCGCGCCGTTCCCGTACACCCGTGATCAATCCGCAACCAATTCCGGTCTTGACCGAGACCCATCAACGGAGTGCGTGATTACGCTCGCGCTCATGGCCGACTCCCGTCCCTCCTCCGTGCACCTCTCCCCGACCCCCGCCGACCGCCCCGTCTACGTCATCGGCGCGGGCCCCGGCGGGCTGGCGGCCGCCCACGCGCTGCGGTCCCGGGGCATACGGGCGGTGGTCCTGGAGAAGTCCGACCAGGTGGGTTCCTCCTGGCGACGGCACTACGACCGGCTGCACCTGCACACCACCCGCCGGCTGTCCGCCCTGCCGGGCCTCAGGATGCCCCGCAGGTTCGGGCGCTGGGTGTCCCGGGACGACGTGGTGCGGTACCTGGAGAAATACGCCGAGCACCACGAGCTGGAGATCGTCACCGGGGTCGAGGTGTTCCGGATCGAGCGGTCGGCGGACGGCGCGGGCTGGCTGCTGCACGCCTCCGGGGGCCGGGAGCTGACCGGCAGCGCGGTGGTGGTCGCCACCGGCTACAACCACACCCCGCGGGTGCCCGACTGGCCGGGCTTCGACGGCTTCGGCGGGGACTTCACCCACGCCGCCCACTACCGCAACGCCGAGCCCTACGCGGGCCGGGACGTGCTCGTCGTCGGCGTCGGCAACACCGGCGCCGAGATAGCCGTGGACCTGGTGGAGGGCGGGGCCGCCCGGGTGCGGCTCGCGGTACGCACCGCCCCGCACATCGTGCGCCGCTCGACCGCCGGCTGGGCCGCCCAGTACACGGGCGTGCTGGTGCGGCGGCTGCCGGTGCGGCTCGTCGACCGGCTCGCCCGGCCGCTCGCCCGGATCAGCACCCCGGACCTGTCCGCGCACGGGCTGGCGCGCCCGGAGACCGGGCTGTACAGCAGGGTGCGGGAGGGTGCCATCCCGGTCCAGGACGTCGGCCTCATCGACGCCGTCCGCAAGGGGAAGGTGGAGGTCGTGGCCGCCGTCGAGGGCTTCGAGGACGGGAAGGTGGCCCTCGCCGACGGGAGCCGGATCTCGCCGGACGCGGTGATCGCGGCCACCGGGTACGTCCGGGCGCTGGAAGGACTGGTCGGGCACCTGGAGGTGCTGGACGGCCGCGGCAGGCCGGTGGTGCACGGGCCGCGCACCCCGGCGAACGCGCCCGGCCTGTACTTCACCGGGTTCACCAACCCGATCAGCGGCATGTTCCGCGAGCTGGCGATCGACGCGGAACGGATCGCCGGAGCGGTGGCCCGCGCGCTGGCCTAGCCTCCACAACTTTCCCGCTCACGACCCATTCCTGACGCTCTGTCAGTTCAGTAATCTGACAGAGCGTCAGTTATGGGCGCCTGTCATGGCTGTCACACAGGAGCGGGCGGACCGATGCTTGGATCAACCCACGGCACCCTCACCACCGACTCCCGCCGGGCCCGGGTCATCGCCTGCGGCGAGCAGCGGCCCGGACCCGCCGTCCACGGCCGGGCCGATTCCCCGGACGGCGCGGCGGACGGCGCCGACGTCGACGTCAGCGGGCGGCCGCTGTCCGCCGCCGTACCGGACCTGGCGCGGCTCTTCCGGCCCGAGTCGGTCGCCGTGATCGGCGCCTCGGACACCGAGGGCCGGCCGAACACCGGGATCACCCGGCAACTGCTGGACTGGGCCGGGCGGGTCGGGGCCCGGGTGCATCCGGTGCACCCCACGCGGCCGTCCGTGTTCGGCGTCCCCTGCCACGCCCGTGTCGCCGACCTGCCCGAACCGGTCGACCTGGCCGTCCTGCTGGTGGCGGACCCGCTGCCGGTCGTCGAGGAACTCGCCGAGGCCAAGGTCAGGTTCGCCGTCGCCTTCGCCTCCGGGTTCGCCGAGACCGGCGCGGCGGGGGCCGAGGCGCAGGAACGGCTCGCGGAGGCGGTGCGGCGCTCGGGACTGCGGCTGCTCGGGCCGAACACCAACCTGAACGCCTTCGAGCGGTTCCGGGAGGACCTGGACGGACCCGCCATCGCGCTCATCACCCAGTCGGGGCACCAGGGCAGGCCGGTCTTCGCCCTGCAGGAGCTGGGCATCCGGCTCTCCCACTGGGCGCCCACCGGCAACGAGGCCGACCTGGAGACCGCCGACTTCGTCTCCTGGTTCGCCGAGCGGCCCGAGGTCGGCGCCATCGCCTGCTACGTGGAGGGCCTGAAGGACGGCCGGGCCTTCCTGCTGGCCGCCGACCGCGCCGCCCGCCGCGGGGTGCCGGTGGTGGCGGTGAAGGTGGGCCGCACGGAGGCCGGGGCGCGCACGGCCGCCTCCCACACGGGCAAGCTCACCGGCGCCGACGAGGTGGTGGACGCGGCCATGCGGCAGTACGGCGTGATCCGCGTGGACGGACTCGACGAACTCCAGGACACCGCGGCCCTGCTGGCCCGGGCCCGGGCGCCGCTGGCCGACGGGGTCGCCGTCTGCTCCATCTCCGGCGGCACCGGCGCGCACGTCGCCGACCTGGCCGCCGGGCACGGACTGCGGCTGCCGCGGCTGTCCGCCGAGAAACAGGCCGAGCTGCACCAGTGGATACCCGGGTACCTGGACGTGGCCAACCCGGTGGACACCGGCGGGCACCCGGTCGGTGACGCGCGCGGCCGCCGGATCATCGACGCGATCCTCGCCGACCCGCAGGTGGGCGTGCTGATCTGCCCGGTGACCGGGCCCTTCCCGCCGCTCAGCGACCGGCTGGTGCGCGACCTGGTCGAGGCCGCCGAGGAGACGGACAAGCTGGTCTGCGTGGTGTGGGGGTCGCCGGTCGGCACCGAGCCGGCGTACCGGGAGGTGCTGCTCGGCTCCTCCCGGGTGGCCACCTTCCGGACCGTGGGCAACTGCCTGGGGGCCGTGCGGGCGTGGCTCGACCACCACCGCTTCGCCGACGGCTACCGCTCCCCCTTCGACGAGGCACCGCGCACCCCCTCCCCCTCCTTCCGCAAGGCCGAGGCCCTGATGCGGCCCGGCCAGCAGCTCAGCGAGCACGGCGCCAAGCAGCTGCTGCGCGCCTACGGCATCCGGGTGCCGCGCGAGCAGCTCGTGACCAGCGCGGCGGCGGCCGTGCGGGCGGCCGGGCAGGTCGGCTACCCGGTGGTGATGAAGGCGTCCGGCGCCCGGATCGCCCACAAGACCGAACTGGGCCTGGTGAAGATCGGCCTGACCTCGGCCAGCCAGGTCCGGGACGCCTACCGCGAGCTGACCGACATCGCCCGCTACGAAGGCGTCCCGCTGGACGGCGTCCTGGTGTGCCAGATGGTCGAGCAGGGCGTGGAGATGGTCGTCGGGGTGACCCACGACGAGCTGTTCGGGCCGACCGTGACGGTGGGGCTCGGCGGGGTGCTGGTGGAGGTGCTGCGCGACGCGGCCGTACGGGTGCCGCCGTTCGGCGAGGAGCAGGCCCGGGACATGCTCGCCGAGCTGCGCGGACGGGCCCTGCTGGACGGTGTGCGGGGGCGGCCGCCCGCCGACCTCGACGCCCTCGTGGAGGTCGTCCTGCGGGTCCAGCGCATGGCGCTCGAACTGGGCGGGCGGATCGCCGAGCTGGACGTCAACCCGCTGCTGGTGCTGCCCCGCGGGCAGGGCGCGGTGGCGCTGGACGCGCTGGTGGTGTGCCGGTGAGCGCGCCCCTGCGGCAGGAGGTCCGTGACGGCGTCTCGTACGTCACCCTGGACCGGCCCGAGGCCCTCAACGCCCTCACGCCCGCACTGCGGGACCGGCTGATCGAGCTGCTGGCTCAGGCGTCGGCGGATCCGGACGTCCGGGCCGTCGTCCTGACCGGCACCGGGCGCGGCTTCTGCGCGGGCGCGGACCTCAGCGGGGGCGCGGGCGGCGGGGAACGCGTGCCGGGGGACGTGGCCCGCACCCTGCGGCTCGGCGCCCAGCGGCTGGTCGCCGCCGTGCTCGACTGCGAGAAACCGGTGATCGCGGCCGTGAACGGCACGGCGGCCGGGCTCGGCGCCCATCTGGCGTTCGCCTGCGACCTGGTGCTGGCCGCCGAGTCGGCGCGGTTCGTCGAGGTGTTCGTCCGGCGCGGTCTCGTCCCGGACGGCGGCGGCGCCTATCTGCTGCCCCGGCTGATCGGCCCGCAGCGCACCAAGGAGCTGATGTTCTTCGGCGACGCGGTCACGGCGGCGGACGCGCGGCACCTCGGACTGGTCAACCGGGTGGTGCCGGACGGCGAGCTGGAGAAGACCGCCCGGGAGTGGGCGGCCCGGCTGGCCACCGGCCCGACCCGGGCGCTGGCGATGGCCAAGCAGCTGGTGAACGCCTCCCTGGACGGCGACCGCGCCGGCGCCTTCGCGGCGGAGGCGGCCGCCCAGGAGATCAACCTGACGACCCGGGACGCCCAGGAGGGCCTGCGGGCGTTCACGGAGCGGCGGGCGGCCGGGTTCCGGGGCCGCTGAGCTTCCGCCCGGCCCTTCCCCGGGTCTTCCCCGACCCTCCCCGGCTCTTCCTATCTGACGAGCCGTCAGCTTCAATGGAAGGGTGATGGGACACGCAGGGGCGGCGGCCGCCGCCGTCCGGTACCTGGGGTCGGCCGCTTCGGCGGGGCCGGTGGAGGCGCTGCCGCGCCCGGAGTTGCGGTGTGTGCGCGCGGACGAGCGGGCGCCGGTCGACCCGGCGGTGTTCCGGCGGGTGCTCGGGAGCTTCCCGACCGGGGTGACCGTGATCACCGCACCGGCCGCGGCGGACGGGGAGTCCCCGGCCGGCTTCGCCTGCCAGTCGTTCTCCTCCCTGTCCCTCGACCCGCCGCTCGTCTGCTTCATGGTCGGCCGCACGTCGGCCACCTGGCCGCGGATCGCCCGCGCGGGCGTCTTCTGCGTCAACGTGCTGAGCGCCGGGCAGGGCGGGCTGTGCCGGGCCTTCGCGGTGAGCGGCGCCGACAAGTTCGCGGGGGTGGCGTACGACGCGGCCCCCGTCTCCGGCGCCCCGCGGCTCGCCGGGGCCGCCGCCTGGATCGACTGCGTGGTGCATGCCGTGCACACCGGGGGCGACCACCTGGTCGTCGTCGGACGGGTGAGCGCCCTCGGTGCGGACGGGGCGGCCGATCCGCTGGTCTTCCACCGGGGCAGGTTCGCCCGGCTCGGCGACGGCTTCTAAGCGGCCGCGAGGACGGGGACCGCCGGACGCCGCCTGATCACCAGGGCCATCAGGGCCGCCGCCGCGCACAGGGTGCCCGCGGCGTACCAGACGATGTCGTAGGAGCCGAAGACGTCCCGGGCGACGCCGCCGAGGAAGGCGACCAGGGCCGCGCCGACCTGGTGCGAGGCGAGCACCCAGCCGAAGACGATGGCGCTGTCCTCACCGTAGTGCTCCCGGCACAGGGCCAGGGTGGGCGGGACGGTCGCCACCCAGTCGAGGCCGTAGAAGACGATGAAGAAGATCATGGGCGGGTGGACCGACGGCCCCAGCAGCATGGGCAGGAAGAGCAGCGAGACACCGCGCAGGGCGTAGTAGACGGCGAGCAGCCGGCGCGGTTCGAAGCGGTCGGTGAACCAGCCGGAGGCGATGGTGCCGACGACGTCGAACACCCCGACCACCGCGAGCAGCGAGGCCGCCGCCGTGACGGGCATGCCGTGGTCGTGGGCGGCGGGCACGAAGTGCGTCTGGACCAGGCCGTTGGTGGAGGCGCCGCAGATCGCGAAGGTACCGGCGAGCAGCCAGAACGGGCCGGTGCGGACGGCGGAGCCGAGCACCGCGAGGGTGCGCCGCGCGGCACCGGTGACCGGCGCCGGCTTGGGCACGAACTCCTCGGCGCCGTACGGCCTCTGGCCCACGTCGGCGGGGTGGTCGCGCAGCAGCAGCCAGACGAAGGGGACGACGGCGAGCGCGGCCAGGGCGACGGTCACGGCGGCCGGGCGCCAGTCGTACGCCTCGACCATCCACGACAGCAGCGGCAGGAAGATGAGCTGCCCGGAGGCGGAGGCGGCGGTGAGGATGCCGCTGACCAGCCCGCGCCGGGTGGTGAACCAGCGGTTGGTGACGGTCGCGGCGAAGGCGAGCGCCATCGACCCCGAGCCGAGGCCGACCAGCAGGCCCCAGCACAGCAGCAGCTGCCAGGCCGCCGTCATCCACACGGTCAGACCGGAGCCGATCGCTATCACCGTCAGCGCGACGGCGACGACCTTGCGGATGCCGAACCGGTCCATCAGCGCGGCGGCGAACGGCGCGGTGAGCCCGTACAGCGCGAGGTTGACCGAGACGGCGGCGCCGATCGTGCCGCGCGACCAGCCGAACTCCTGGTGCAGCGGGTCGATGAGCAGTCCCGGCAGGGAGCGGAAGGCCGCCGCGCCGATGATCGTGACGAAGGTGACGGCGGCGACGAACCAGGCCCGGTGCACACGGCGGTGCCGGGCGGGCGGTGCCTGGACGGGGACGGCGGCTTCGGTTGTCTGAGTCACGTCACAAGAGTGCGGTCACCGGCTCCGCGCAACGAGTGGCCCGGTGGACAGTGTTCGCTAGGATCGGGCCATGAATCTCGGCCAGGACATCCGCCCGCACCGGATCGTCGTCCTCGCGCTGGACGGCCTGCTCCCCTTCGAGCTGGGCATTCCGCACCGGATCTTCGGCCGCCCCCACGACGCCGAGGGCCGGCCCCTGTACGAGGTCGTGACCTGCTCGGTCCGGCCGCCCGGCCCGGTCGAGACCGACGCCGACTTCACGGTGCACGTCCCGAACGGCCCCGAGGCCCTGGCGACGGCCGACACGGTGATCGTCCCGGCGTCGTACGAACTGGGCCCGGTCTACGAGGAGGGCCGGCTCACCGAGGAACTGGCGGCCGCGCTCGCCCTGGTCCGTCCCGGCACCCGCATGGCCTCCATCTGCACCGGCGTCTACGTCCTCGCCGCCGCCGGGTACCTCGACGGCCGCCCGGCGACCACCCACTGGGCCGACGCCGAGCGCTTCCAGCGCCTGTTCCCGCGGATCAGGACGGACGCGGACGTGCTGTTCATCGACGACGGGGACGTGCTCACCTCGGCCGGGGTGGCCGCCGGGATCGACCTGTGCCTGCACATGGTGCGGCGCGACCACGGGACGGCCGTCGCCAACGACGTGGCCCGCCGCACGGTCGTGCCGCCGCACCGCGACGGCGGCCAGGCCCAGTACATCCACCGCCCGGTGCCCGACCCCCAGCTCGCCACGACCACCGCGGCGCGCGCCTGGGCCCTGGGGCGGCTGCACGAGCCGATCCAGCTGCGGGACATGGCGGAGCAGGAGGCGATGTCGGTGCGCACCTTCACCCGCCGCTTCCGCGAGGAGGTCGGGGTGAGCCCCGGCCAGTGGCTCACCCAGCAGCGGGTCGAGCGCGCCCGCCACCTGCTGGAGTCCACCGGTCTCTCGGTCGACCAGGTGGCCCAGGAGGCCGGTTTCGGCACCGCCCAGTCGATGCGCCAGCACCTCCAGGCCGCGCTCGGGGTCACCCCCACCGCCTACCGGCGCACCTTCCGGACCGGCGGCGGCGCCGAGGACCCGGACGGGTTCGCGGCCGCGGTCCCGGCTCAGAAGGTCAGCACCGCCCGCGCCACCCGCCCCGCCTCCGCGTCCGCCCGCGCCTTCTCGAAGTCCTCCACCGGGTAGGCCGCGGTCACCAGCTCGTCCAGCAGCAGGCGGCCCTGGCGGTACAGCTCGGCGTAGAGGGGGATGTCCCGCTGGGGACGGGAGGAGCCGTAGCGGCAGCCGAGGATCGCCTTGTCCAGGAACATCGCGGAGACGACGAAGGACGCCTCGGCGCCCGCCGGTGGCATGCCGAGCAGGACGGCCTGTCCGTGCCGGTCCAGGAGGTCGACCGCCCGGTGGACCAGCTCCACCCGGCCGACGCACTCGAAGACGTGGTCGGCGCCCGTCGGCAGGACGTCCCGCACGCCCTCCGTGGAGGTCAGGAACTCGGTGGCGCCGAACCGCCGGGCCACCGCCTCCTTGGCCGGGTTGGCGTCCACGGCGACGACGGTGAGCGCCCCGGCGAGCCGCGCGCCCTGGAGGACGTTCAGGCCGATGCCGCCCGTGCCGATGACGACGACGCTGTCCCCGCGGTCCACCCGGGCCCGGTTGAGCACAGCGCCGACGCCGGTCAGCACCCCGCAGCCGATCAGCGCGGCCGACGTCAGCGGGACGTCCGCGGGGATCCGCACCGCCTGCACGGCGCGGACGACCGTGCGTTCCGCGAAGGCCGAGTTGCAGGCGAACTGGTACAGCGGCCGGTTCCCCCGGCTGAAGGGCCGGCCGGGGCGGCCGATCGCCTCGCGGCACATCGTCGGGCGGCCCCGGTCGCACTCCGGGCAGGTGCCGCAGTTGGCGAGCGTGGACAGGGCCACATGGTCACCGGGGACGACGTGGGTGACGCCCGCGCCGACCGCCTCCACCACGCCGGCGCCCTCGTGGCCGAGCACCACCGGCACCGGGAACGGGATGGTGCCGTCCACCACCGACAGGTCGCTGTGGCACAGGCCGGCCGCCGCGACCGCCACCCGCACCTCGCCGGGACCCGGCTCCCGCACCGCGAGGTCGTCCACCACCTCGACCCGCGTGCCGTCGAACACCACACCGCGCATCACACGGCCCCCTTCGGCTCTCTGGGCAGGCCGAGCACCCGCTCGGCGATGATCGTGCGCTGGACCTGGTCGGAGCCGCCGTAGATGGTGTCGGCCCGGGAGAAGAGGAACAGGTGCTGCCCGGCGTCGAGTTCGTACGGCGCCTCGGGCGACCAGTCGGCCGGGCCGGCCGCCGCCGCGGCGCCCCGTACCCCCACCGCCAGCTCCCCGAGCCGCTGGTGCCAGTCGGCCCACAGCAGCTTGGCCACGCTGGGCGCGCCGGAGTCCGCGGAACCGCCGAGGGTGCGCAGCGCGTTCCAGCGCATGGTGCGCAGTTCGGCCCACTGGCGCACCAGCCGGGCGCGCATCACCGGGTCGTCGGCGGCGCCGGTGCGCACGGCCGTCTCGACGACCCGCGCCAGCTCCTCGGCGAACCCGATCTGCTGCGCCAGCGTCGACACCCCGCGCTCGAAGCCCAGCAGGCTCATCGCCACCCGCCAGCCCTGCCCCTCGCCGCCGACGACGTGCCCGGCGGCCGCGTGCGCCCCGTCGAAGAAGACCTCGTTGAAGTCGCTGGTGCCGGTCAGCTGGCGGATGGGCCGGACCTCGATGCGGCCGGGCTGGTCCATGGGGACCAGCAGGAAGCTCAGCCCGTGGTGGCGGCGGCTGGCCGGGTCCGTGCGGGCCAGCACGAAGCACCAGTCGGCCTCGTGCGCGAGGGAGGTCCAGATCTTCTGGCCGGTGATCCGGTAACGCCCGCCCTCGCGTACCGCCACCGTGCGCAGGGCGGCCAGGTCGGAGCCCGCGCCGGGTTCGCTGTAGCCCTGGCACCACAGTTCCTCGCCGGCCGCGACGGGCGGCAGGAAGCGGTTCTTCTGCTCCTCGGTGCCGTGGGCGATGAGGGTCGGGGCGAGCAGGTTCTCCCCGATGTGCCCGGAGCGCGGGGGCGCGGCGGACCGGGCGTACTCCTCGGCCCAGGCGACCTGCTGGGTGAGCGGGGCGCTGCGGTTGCCGTACCCGGCCTCGGGCCAGCCGAGGCCGATCCAGCCGGCGGTGCCGAGCGTCCGCTCCCAGCCGCGGCGCTCCGCGCCCGGAGCCGCGTGCGCCGCCAGCCAGGCCCGGGCCTCGGCCCGGAACGCCTCGTCCTCGGGCGTGAATCCAAAGTCCACAGCGCCTCCTCGGCGTCGGTCAGGCGTTGGGCCGGGAGCCCTCCCGGGCCGCCTGCTCCATCGCCTCCAGGCGGGCCAGCATCGGCATCGGGTCCACCCCCACCGAGCCCGGCAGGAACCGGGCGATGGTCTGCGGCGTCCAGCCGCCGGGGGCGTACGCGGCACGCAGCTCGCGGGGCTGGGCCCACACCGCGAGCTTCGGCCCGGCGATCGTGTACACCTGGCCCGTGATCCGCTGCTCCGCCGCCTGCCGGGACAGCAGGTAGACCACCAGCGCGGCCACGTCCGCCGGCTCGCCGATCTCCGCCAGCTCCATCGGCACGCCGGCCGACATCCGGGTACGGGCCACGGGCGCGACGGCGTTGGCGGTCACCCCGTACTTGTGCAGCCCCAGGGCGGCGCTGCGCACGAGCGAGATGATCCCGCCCTTCGCGGCGCTGTAGTTGGCCTGCGCGACCGAGCCCTGGTGGTTGCCGCTGGTGAAGCCGATCAGGGTGCCGGACCGCTGCCCGCGCATGACGGCGGAGGCGGCCCGGAAGACGGTGAAGGTGCCCTTGAGGTGGGTGGCGACCACCTGGTCCCACTCCTCCTCGGACATGTTGAACAGCATGCGTTCGCGCAGGATGCCGGCCACGCAGACGGCCCCGTCGATGCGGCCCCAGGCGGACAGGGCGGCGTCGACGACCCGCTGCCCGCCCGCCATCGTGGAGATGTCGTCGGCGACCGCGACCGCCTCGCCGCCGGCCGCCTCGATCTCCTTGACGACCCCGTCGGCGATCTCGCTCGTCGGCGAGGACCCGTCGGTGGACACCCCGTAGTCGTTGACGACGACCCTGGCTCCCTCGGCCGCCGCCGCGAGGGCGACCGCGCGTCCGATGCCCCGTCCGGCGCCCGTCACGGCGACCACCTTGTCGGTCAAGAAGTTCCCCACGCCCGGCCCCTTCCCGAAGTTTCTGACGGACCGTTAGATTTTATGGCGCGTCAGCTGCGCGGACACAAGCCCCGGGGAGGCACCGGATGTCACGGCCGACACTGCATCCCGCGTTCGACGACATCGCCAAGCGCGTGAACAACTGGGGGCGTTGGGGGGCGGACGACGAGATCGGCACGCTCAACCTGGTCACCGGCGAGGTGGTGCGCGAGGCGGCGGCCTGCGTGCGCTCCGGGCACCGGGTCCCGCTCGCCCTGCCGCTGCGCCAGGACGGGGTGCAGACGGGCGTGATCCCGGGGCGGGTCAACCCGCTGCACGCCATGGTGCAGATCAACCAGGAGGTCTTCGGGCCGGGCACGGTGGCGTGCAGCGACGACACGGTGACGATGGGCCTCCAGGCAGGCACCCACTGGGACGCGCTGACCCACGTGTCGCACTCGGGCACGCTCTACAACGGCCGCCCGGCGCACACGGTGACCGCGCACGGGGGTGCGGAGTTCGCCGGCATCGACAAGGCCCGGCACGTCGTCTCGCGCGGGGTGCTGCTGGACGTGGCACGCGCGCACGGCACGGACCGGCTGCCGGGCGGGCACGCGGTCACGCCGGAGGACCTGGAGGCGGCGGAGGAGTTCGGCCGGGTGCGGGTGCGGGCCGGGGACGTGGTCCTGGTGCGGACCGGGCAGGTGCGGGCGTACCTGGCCGGGGACCGGCACGGGTACGGCTATCCGTCCCCGGGCCTCTCGGTGCGCTGTCCGGAGTGGTTCCACGCGCGCGACGTGGCGGCGGTCGCGAACGACACGCTCACCTTCGAGGTGTTCCCGCCCGAGATCGAGGACCTGTGGCTGCCCGTGCACGCCCTGGACCTGGTGGAGATGGGGATGCTCCAGGGCCAGAACTGGAATCTCGAAGAGTTGTCCACAGCCTGTGGAGAAGCGGGCCGGTACGCGTTCCTGCTGTCGGCGATGCCGGAGCCGTTCGTCGGCGCGACGGGCACACCGGTGGCGCCGGTCGCCGTGCTGTGAGGTCCGCCGTGCTGTGAGGTCCGCAGCACCGTGCAGTCCGCAGCGCCACGGGATCAGGCGGATTCGGAGGTCCGGTCGGCGGCGCGCCCCCGCCTTCCGGCCTCGCGCCGCCCCCGGTGCGACCCGCACTCGACGAGGACCACCGCCGAGCGGGCCCTCGCCGTCCCCTCGCGGCGAATCGACGCCCACCAGCGTGTTCGATCACTCACGAGCCGTCAACAGCGGTGAGGTGAATCGTCACTTATGGCCGTTTCGCAGGGGCAGCGCACGGATGCACCCCCGGCGCACACCGCGCCGGGCGCCTACACCGCCTCGAAGGCGAAGTCCTCGTACGCGGACAGACCGCCCCCGTACGCCGCGGCCGCACCCTGCCCGGGCCGTGAGCAGCGGTCCAGCTCGCACCAGATGCTCTTGCCCGAACCCTCCGGGCTCCAGCCCCAGCGGTCGGCCAGGCAGTCGACGAGGGCCAGGCCCCGGCCGCCGGTGGCGTCACTGCCCGCGCAGCGCGGGACGGGCGCGCGGGAGCTGCTGTCGGCCACCTCCAGGCGCACCGTGGCGGCGGCCGGCTCGGCCGCGGCGCCGGGCAGGGAGAGCCGCAGCACCGCCGGACGGCCGGTGTGCACCACGGCGTTGGTCACCAGCTCGGAGACGAGCAGGACCAGTGTCTCGGCCAACGCCTCGTCGGCCTGTATCCCGAGCCCGGCGAGACGCGAGCGGGCCCACCGCCTCGCCCGCCCCACCTCCGTGGGGTCGGGCCGGATCTCCAGCTGCACTTGAAGCACCTGCACCGCTCACACCATCCGAACCGGCGGACTCATGGCCCCGCGCCACGCGGACACCACGGCGGAAGCCGTGACGCACAGCACGACGAGGGCCACGATCGTAGCCATTTTCTGCATGGCCAGGACAACGGCCAGAGCAAGGGTCACGGAACGTGATTTCCTTGCGAGACAGCATGGTTGACGTACAGTCACCCCAACAAGCGCTTCGGGCATATTCCAGCGCGAAGGAGTACGCGTGCGGCATACTGTGCGACGCGTGTGCCGGGGAGTCGAACAGGCGGCGCGACAAGCCCTTACCGCCCTGCGAGCAGCGGCGCGCACCGGGCGTCCCGGGGACGCCCCAGGGGCATCACCGGCACGGTTCGTGCTCGTAGCCACTCGCATCTCACCCAAGGTACCCGAGCGGGCACCCGACTCCGGGCCGTGACGAGTCGCGCGAAGGACACAACCCGGTATCGACGCTCCGTGATGCGGGCGCGCCACGATCCGCGACATCCTGGGCCATCACCTCACCGGCCGTTCCGCCGGGGCGCCCCGCGCTACGGCCCGGACAGCAGATCGGCGGCAAGCGCTTCCTCGGCGACCGCCCCGCCGCCGCCCCGCCGCGCCCGCACCCAGGCACGCTTGAGATGCAGATGGACCTCCGCCTCCCAGGTGAAGCCCATGCCGCCGTGCACCTGGAGGCAGTCGCGGGTGCCCCGCAGGGCGGCCTCGTCGGCGAGCAGCCGGGCCGCGGCGACGTCCGCGGGAGCGGCGGTCACGGCGGCCGCGTAGACGGCGGCGCGGGCCGTCTCGGCGCGCACCAGCATGTCGGCGCACAGGTGTTTGACCGCCTGGAAGGCCCCGATCGGCCGCCCGAACTGTTCCCGCGCCCGGGCGTGTTGCACGGCCATTTCGCACGCGCGCGCGGCCGTGCCGAGCTGCTCGGCGGCGGTGAGCAGCACGGCCACCGGCTCCGCCGTGCCGCCGCCGGCCGCCCCGGGCACCCGGTGCAGCGGGGTGAGCGGGTCGGCCGAGCGCAGCGGCACGGCCCCGGTGGGGTCCCCGAGCACAGCGTCCGCCGCGTCCAGCCACTCCACCAGCGGGCCGTCCACACCGGCCACCACGGTCCGACCGGTGGCGGCCCCCGGCACGGTCCCCGCCGCGAGATGGGTCGCCAGCAGCGGGCCCGGCAGCAGGGCGCGGCCGGTCTCCTCGAAGACCAGCACCGCCTCGGGCAGCCCGAGGCCGGCCCCGCCCTCGGTCTCGGGCAGCCGCAGCGCGAACAGGCCCGCCGCGCCCAGCTCCCGCCACAGCTCCCGGTCCAGCCGGGCCGGCCCGGCCGCCGCCGCGCGCAGGGCGCCCGCGTCCCACCGGCGCTCCAGCAGCCGCCGTACCCAGGTCCGCAACGCCTGCTGGTCCTCGGTGAGTCGGAAGCGCACGGTCATCGTCCCTTCGGCAGGCCGAGCACGCGCTCGGCGACGATGTCGCGCTGGATCTGCGAGGTGCCCGCGGCGATGGTGTACGACAGCGAGGAGAGCCGGTCCAGGACCCAGGGCCGGTCCAGGTCGAGTCCGTCGGGGCCGAGCACGTCGGCGGCGGTGTCGTAGAGCTCCTGGCGGGCGTGCGAGTACCTGAGCTTGAACACGGAGCCGCCGGCGCCCGGCACGCCTCCGCTCGCCTCCGCCTCGCTGACGTTCCACTGGGTCAGACGCCACAGCGCGCGGAACTCGGCGGCCAGCCGGCCGATCCGGCGGCGCAGCACGGGGTCGTCCCAGCGGCCGTTGTCCCGTGCGGCGCGGGCGAGTTCGCCCAGCACCCGGCGGCAGGCGACGACCTCGCCGACGAAGGCGGTGCCGCGCTCGAAGGACAGCGTCACCAGGGTGACCCGCCAGCCGTCGTTCTCCTCCCCCACCCGGTTGGCGGCCGGCACCCGGACCTCGTCCAGGAACACCTCGGCGAACTCGGCCGATCCGGCGAGGGTGCGCAGCGGCCGTACGGTGACACCGTCGGCGTCCATGGGCATGGCCAGCCAGGTGATGCCCCGGTGCCGGGGCGCCCGGGGATCGGTGCGGACCAGCAGTTCGCACCAGTCGGCGACCTCGGCGTGCGAGGTCCAGATCTTGGACCCGCTCACCACGTAGTCGTCGCCGTCGCGCCACGCGCGCGTGCGCAGCGCGGCGAGGTCGGATCCGGCGTCCGGTTCACTGAACCCCTGGCACCACACCTCGTCGCCGCGCAGGATGTGCGGCAGCCAGCGGGCCCGCTGGGCGGGGGTGCCCTCGGCGGCGATGGTGGGTCCCGCGTGCAGCAGTCCGACGAAGTTCGCGCCCACGTAGGGGGCGCCGGCCCGCTCGGTCTCCTCCAGGAAGATGAGCCGGGTGGTCGGGGAGGCGCCCCAGTGCACGTCGGCGTACCCGGCGTCGTGGAGCGTGCGCTGCCAGCCGAGGTCGTAGGCGCGGCGGCCGGGCCAGTCGTCCGGGGACGGCCGGGCCGGCAGGGTGGGCAGCACCTTGGCCAGCCACTCCCGCAGCCGGGCCCGGAACTCCTCCTCCTCGGGCGTGTCCGACAGGTCCATCAGTCGTCGAGGTCCAGGCCGAGCATGCGGATGGCGTTGCCCCGCATCAGCTTGCGCACGGTCTCGTCGTCCAGGCCCTTCACGTGGTCGAGGGCGACCTCCTTGGTGTGCGGGAAGGTCGAGTCGACGTGCGGGTAGTCGGTCTCGAAGGTGGCGTTGTCCCGTCCGACCACGTCCAGGGACGCCACCCCGTGCCGGTCGCGGAAGAAGCAGCAGAAGATCTGCCGGTAGTAGTACGTCGACGGCGGCTCCGGGACCAGGTCGCGCACCCCGCCCCAGGCGCGGTGCTCCTCCCACACGTCGTCGGCGCGCTCCAGGGCGTACGGGATCCAGCCCATCTGCCCCTCGGAGTAGGCGAGTCTGAGGGCGGGGAAGCGCACCAGCACGCCGCTGAAGAGGTAGTCCGTCATCGAGGCCATCGCGTTGTTGAAGCTGAGCGCGGCCTGGACGGCGGGCGGCGCGTCCGGGGAGGCGGCGGGCATCTGGGAGCTGCTGCCGATGTGCATGTTGACGACCGTCCCCGTCTCCTGGCACACCGCGAAGAAGGGGTCCCAGTGGCCGGAGTGGATGGACGGCAGCCCGAGGTGGGTGGGGATCTCGGAGAAGGTCACCGCCCGCACCCCGCGCCGGGCGTTGCGGCGGATCTCCGCGACGGCCAGCTCCACGTCCCACAGCGGGATCAGGCACAGCGGGATCAGGCGGCCCCCGCTGTCCCCGCACCACTCCTCCACCATCCAGTCGTTGTAGGCCCGGACGCAGGCGAGGGCGACCTCCTTGTCGTGCGCCTCGGCGAAGGTCTGCCCGCAGAAGCGGGGGAAGGTCGGGAAGCAGAGGCTGGCCTCGACGTGGTTGAGGTCCATGTCGGCGAGCCGGGCCTTCGGGTCCCAGCAGCCGCGCCGCATCTGCTCCCGGGTGATCCCCTCCAGGGTCATCTCGTCGCGGTCGAAGCCGACGGCGGCGATGTTGCGCTTGTACGGGAACTTGAGGTCCTCGTAGATCCACCAGTCGGTCGGCTGGCCGTCCGGGTCCATGGTGATCTGGTACTTGCCGCCGACGTAGGCCAGTTCCCCGATCCCGGCGGTCAGCGGCTTGGGCCCGCGCTCCCGGTACTTCGCCGGGAGCCAGGTCTCGAAGAGGTGGGCGGGCTCGATCACATGGTCGTCGACGCTGACGATGCGCGGCAGTTCGGTCATGGGTCCCCCACCTGTCGATCCGCTTGATCTGATGGGCCGTCAGATACTCCGTCGCCAGCAGGCTAGCCCGCACCCCCTGGACCGACAAGGCGCACGGCCCTACGCTCTGCGCACGATCTGACGCATCGTCAGCTTTGGGGGCAGACGTGAACGACACCGCACACGCCCTGAGCGCCTCGCGCACCCTCTGGGAGCTGGTGGACCGCCGGGCCCGCCTCACCCCCGCCCTGCCCGTGCTGCTCCAGGACGAGCGCCGGCTGACCTTCGGCGGGCTGCGGAGCCGTGCCGAGCGGGTCGCGGCCGGGCTGTACGGCATGGGCGTGCGCCCGGGCACGGTGGTCGCCTGGCAACTGCCCACCCGCATCGAGACGGCCGTGTTGTCCTTCGCGCTGGCCCGGCTGGGCGCCGTGCAGTCCCCGGTCAACCCGTTCTACCGGGACCGCGAGGTCGGCTTCGCGCTGCGGGAGTCCCGCGCGGAGTTCTTCGCCGTACCGGGCGTCTGGCGCGGCCACGACCACACGGAGATGGCCCGGCGGCTCGGCGCCAAGGGCGTCTTCGAGGCGTACGACGACCTGCCCGACGGCGACCCGTCGGTGCTCCCGGCCCCGCCGGCCGACGGCACCTCGGTCCGCTGGATCTACTGGACCTCCGGGACGACCTCCGACCCCAAGGGCGTGCTGCACACCGACCGTTCGCTGATCGCGGGCGGCTCCTGCCTGGCCCACGCCCTGCGGCCGCGCCCGGACGACGTGGGCTCGATGGCCTTCCCCTACGCCCACATCGGCGGGCCCGACTACACGGTCATGCTGCTGCTCTACGGCTTCCCGGCGGTGATGTTCGAGCAGTTCGCGCTGCCGGACGCGCTGGAGGGGTACCGGCGCCACGGGGTGACGGTGGCCGGGGGCTCCACCGCCTTCTACTCCATGTTCCTGGCCGAGCAGCGCCGGCGGCCGGGGGCGAAGGTGATCCCCACCCTGCGCCTGCTCGCGGGCGGCGGGGCCCCGAAGCCCCCGGAGGTCTACCACGCCGTCGTGCGCGAGATGGGGGTGCAGCTCACCCACGGGTACGGCATGACGGAGGTGCCGATGATCACGATGGGCGACCCCGAGGACACGCCGGAGAACCTCGCGACGACCGAGGGGCGCCCGCCCGCGGGCATGCGGATCCGGATCGTGGACGGCGAGGTGCGGCTGCGGGGCGAGGCCGTGTGCCGGGGCTATCTGGACCCCGCCCAGACGGCGGCGGCCTTCGACGAGGAGGGCTACCTGCGCACCGGCGACCTGGGCCGGCTGACCGGCTCCGGGCACCTCGTGCTCACCGGGCGGCTGAAGGACGTGATCATCCGCAAGGGCGAGAACATCTCGGCCAAGGAGATCGAGGACCTGCTCGCCGCGCACCCGCGGGTGGCGGACGCGGCGGTGATCGGCCTGCCGGACGCCGAGCGCGGCGAGCTGGTGTGCGCGGTGGTCGAACCGCCGCCCGGCGCACCGGGACCGACCCTCGCGGAGACGGTCGCGTACCTGCGGGCGGCGGGGCTGTCCGTCCACAAGCTGCCGGAGCGTGTGGAGGTGGTGGACGCCCTGCCGCGCAACGAGACGCTGCGCAAGGTGCTCAAGTACAAGCTGCGCGAGCGGTTCGCGCGGCCGGCTACTCGGGAACCGTGAAGTACCGCGCGAACGCCGGCACGATCTCCGCCTCGCCGACCCTGCCGTCGCCGTCCGCGTCGAGGGCGGCGGCGACCGTGTGGGCGACGTTCTCCGGCACGTGGAAGACCCGCAGGACGCGGACGGTGTCGGAGACGGTGGCCCGTCCGTCGCCGTCCGGGTCCGCCACGGCCAGGGACGCGTGCAGGAAGGGGCGGGCGATCTCGGCGAAGCGCTCGGGGTTGTCGCGCAGCCGCTTGACCGCGCCGGTGACGAACTCCTCGCGGGAGATGCGCTGGTCGCCGTCCCGGTCCGCGATGCCCGCCATGCCCTGCCAGAACGCCTCGGCACCGGCGTACAGCGCCTGGCCGCGGTCGGAGCGGGCGGGCACGGCGAACTCGGCGAGCAGGGCCTTGGCCGCGGCGTTGAAGTCCGCGCGGTCGATCCAGCCGTTGCCGTCCTGGTCGAAGGTGGCGAACCGGGCGGCGATCCTGCGCTCGTACTCGGTGCTGACCATGTCTGTTCGGGCCGCCTTAGGTAGACGTGGGGGTCGATCTGGCAGGGAGCGTACGACGTGGGCGGCGGCCAGGTGACGAAAAGGCGGCCGTTGTGCCAAGACCGGGGGAATTCCGCGACGACTTCGTGCCGATCGGCGCGGGGGCGGCGGACGCGGGGCGAACGGGCACGGCCCGGCTCGCGGGGAGGGCCTGGAGAGGCCGGGAAGGTTCGGGAAGGACCGGGAGAGGAGAGGGCCCGGCGGGGCTCGGACGAACCCGGGAGGGCCCGGACGGGAGGGTCCGGGTGGAGGGTCAGGCGGAGAGCGGGTCCGCCTCGTCGGTGACGGCGGACGCGACGTCCGGGCGGACGTCGAACAGGCGGCGGACGCCGAGCGCGCCGAGCACCCGGTTGACGTGGGAGCCGTCCTCGGCGCCCCGGTCCGGCAGGATCAGCCGCAGCCGGCCCTGACAGGAGCGGATCAGCCGGCGCGCCGCGATCAGCACGCCGACCCCGCTGGAGTCGCAGAAGAAGACCTCGGAGAGGTCGAGGACCAGGCTGTGGTGGCCCTCCGCGACCACGTCGTGCACGCGCTGGCGCAGGGCCGGGGAGGTCACCAGGTCCAGTTCCCCGGACACCTGGAGCACGGCCCACTCGCCTTCTTCGACGCCGGTCACCCTGAATGTCACGGCCACGCCCCTCCGCTCGCCGGAACTCTTGGAACCGCCCGGAAACGGAAGCAGTTCCTACGTTTCTTTCCGCGCGGCTGCCCAGCGGCCGTTCCCTGAAACTTTCCGCAGCAAACCGCGCGCGATCAACAAAGGGCTTCTTTCAGTCACTATCGATCCCGTTCGATCGCAGATTGGCCCGCATTGCGTGAAGGTTGTGTGAAGGGGGCACTATCACCTGCGACGCTTCCAGGGGCGCACATTGACACAAAGGGGCGTGCGCTGTCGGACGTGCCGACTACATTCGAGAGGGCAGTACGGAGACGCTGGACGAGCCGGACGAGACCGAGGGGAGGGCAGCATGGCGCACAAGGACGTACCGCCCCGCTGGGACCGCAAGATGCAGCAGCGGCTCGCGCGGGGTGAGGCGGCGGCGCTCGGCGAGCTGTACGACCGGTTCGCCTCGCTGGTGCACAGCCTCGCCCACCGCGTCCTGGGGGACGAACGGGCGGCCGACGGCGTCACCCGGGAGGTCTTCGCCCATGTCTGGGAACACCCCGACAGCTACGACCCCAAACAGGGCCCGCTGCGCTCCTGGGTGGCCGCCGTGACCCACCGGCTGGCCGTGCAACGGCTGCGCGCCACCGAGACGGCCGCGCTCACCCGGGGCGGCAGCGACCGCGCCGACGACGGTGCGGACGAACCCGGGAGGCTGGAGAGCCTGGAGAGCAAGGTGCGCCGCGCCTCGGTCGCCGCCCGCGCCGACTACATCGTCCACTCCATGCCCGCCCCGCTGCGCGCCGCCCTCGAACTGGCCTACTTCCAGCGCCGCGACTACCGCCAGACCGCGGCCGACCTCGGGGTCACCGAGGACGAGGCCCGCCGCCGGCTCCGCCTCGGCCTCCAACTGCTGTCCACCGCCCCCGACGCGGGCACCCCGCCGGGCTACGGGGGTGCGGTGTGAGCGGCACCGGAGGCTTCGGGGCGCACGACGGCCACGAGCGGGACGGCCACGACGAGTGGACCGAGTGGCACCAGGGACCCGACGAGCGCGGCCCGTTCGGCGACGCGCGCGGGACGGACCACGGCGCCGGTGCCGTGCCGCCCGGCGCCGGCGGCTTCGGACCCGACCGGTCGCCGCACCGGATACCGCTGCCCCGCGCCTCCGTCGAGGACGGCGGACAGCCACTGCCCGACCTGGCCGACCTGGGGGACCCCGCAGCCGTGCCGCTCGACCTGTCGCACGACGTCCTGAAGTCGCTCCTCGGCGCCTGGGCCCTGGCCGCCTGCTCGGCCGCCGAGACCGCGGCCGTGGAGGAACACCTGGGCGCCTGCGGCGCCTGCGCGGAGGAGGCGCTGCGGCTGCGCGAGGCGGTCGGACTGCTGCACCAGCCCGAGAGCCTGGACCTCGACCCCGCCCTGCGCACCCGCGTCCTGGAGAGCTGCCTCGACCGCCGGCCGCCGCACATCCCGGTGCCCGAGTGGGCGGCCGCCTACGACGCCGAGACCGCGCGCCTGGACGCGCTGCTCCAGGACTTCGGGGACGCCGAGTGGCACGCGCCGGTGCGCCTGCGCTGGTTCGAGGCCGACGCGGCCACGAGCCGGCGCACCACCGTCGCCGGGGTGATCGCCCATCTGCTGACGGTGGACGGGCTGGTCGCGGTGGCGCTCGGCCTGGAGGACCCGCTGGCCGGACTCGCCGGGGGCGCGCCGGAGGCCGTGGGCCCGGCGGCCCGGACCGAGGCGTTCTGGCGCGCCTCCCACTTCCCGCCGACACGTTCGGTGCGCGGGCCCTGGCGCGAGCAGAGCCACGGCATCGTACGGACGGTGTCCTTCACGGGCAGCACCGCCGGCGGACTCGAAGTCCCCTACGGCGAGTTCGCGCTGCCGCTGCACGACGCCATGCTGGACCGCGCCTTCGAGTGCTGGATGCACGCCGAGGACATCGCCGAGGCGGTGGACTACCCCTACGAGCCGCCCGCGCCACGGCACTTGAACAAGATGATCGACCTCGCGGCCCGGATGCTGCCGGTCGCGCTGGCCGAGCGGCGCCGGACCGGGCTGTCCGCCCCCGGCCGCACCCCGCACCTCGTACCCGCGGGGGCACCGGGGCGCAGCCTGCGGCTGGAGATCGAGGGCGCGGCCGGCGGGGAGTGGCTGATCCCGCTGGACTCACCGGCCGCGGTGGGCTCCGCCGACCACGAGGTGGCCCATGTCGCCCTGGACGGTGTGGAGTTCTGCCGCCTGGCGGCGGGCCACGTGCCACCGGAGGAGGCCGCGGCGGGACAGCTGGGCGACCGCGAGGCGATCAGGGACGTGCTGTTCGCCGCGGCGGGCCTGAGCCGACTGTGAGTCGGGGGCGGGTTCAGTGGACGGAGAAGCCGCCGTCCACGAAGACCGACTGGCCGGTGACGTAGGCGGAGGACGGACCGGCGAGGAAGACGGCCGCGCCCGCGAAGTCCTCGGCCAGTCCGTTGCGTCCGACCAGGGTGCGCTCCGCGAGTGCCGCCACCTTCCGCTCGTCGGACGACAGCCGCGCGTTGAGCGGCGTCATGACGAAGCCCGGCACCAGCGTGTTGCAGGTGACGCCGTGCGGCGACCACGCCTCGGCCTGGGAGCGGGCCAGCGACTCCAGCGCTCCCTTGGAGACGCCGTAGGCGCCGCTCTGCACGAAGGCCCGGTGCGCCTGCTGCGAGGTGATGTGGATGATCCGGCCGTAGCCGCGCTCGGCCATGCCGGGCCCGAACCGCTGTCCCAGCAGGAAGGGCGCCTCCAGGTTCAGGGTCATGGTGGCGTCCCAGACGTCCTCGCCCAGCTCGCCCATCGGCGGCCGCAGGTTGACCCCGGCGCAGTTGACCAGGATGTCCGGCTCGCCGAACACCCCGGCCGCCTCGTCGGCCGCCGCGCGGATCCCGTCCCGGGTGCTCAGGTCACCGCTCACCCAGGCCGCCCGGCAGCCCCCGGCCACCAGCTCGTCGACCGTCTCGGCCAGCTGCGCCTTCCCGCGGGCCACGACCACCACGCTCGCGCCGGCGCGGGCCAGCGCCCCGGTGATGGCCCGGCCGATGCCGGAACTGCCGCCGGTCACCACGGCGACCCGGCCGTCCAGCGAGAACAGGTGGGAGAGGTAGGCGGCTGACGTCATGGGCGCAGCCTAGACGGCACGGGACGGGCGGCGCCGACGGGGCGGGCGGCCCCGCGCTCAGGCGAAGACGACCGTGCGGCGCCCGTTGAGCAGGATCCTGCGCTCCGCGTGCCACTTCACCGCGCGCGCCAGCGCCTGGCACTCCACGTCCCGCCCGATCGCGACGAGCTGGTCCGGGGTCACACCGTGCCCCACCCGCTCGACCTCCTGCTCGATGATCGGGCCCTCGTCGAGGTCGGCGGTGACGTAGTGCGCGGTCGCGCCGATCAGCTTCACGCCCCGGGTGTGCGCCTGGTGGTAGGGCTTGGCGCCCTTGAAGCTCGGCAGGAACGAGTGGTGGATGTTGATGATCCGGCCGCTGAGCCGCTTGCACAGGTCGTCCGAGAGGACCTGCATGTAGCGGGCGAGGACGACCAGCTCGACGTCCTCCTCGCGGACGATCTCCAGCAGCCGCGCCTCGGCGTCCGCCTTGGTCTCCCTCGTCACCGGGATGTGGTGGAAGGGGACGTTGTAGGAGCCGACCAGCTCCTGGAAGTCGGTGTGGTTCGACACCACGGCCGCGATCTCGACCGGCAGGGCGCCGATCCGCGTCCGGAACAGCAGGTCGTTCAGGCAGTGCCCGAACTTGCTGACCATCAGGACGATGCGCATCTTCTCGTCGGCCCGGTTGATCTGCCAGTCCATGTGGAAGGAGTCGCCGATCGCCGCGAAGCTCGCCCGCAGTTTGTCCACCGTGACCGGCGCCTCGCCGGAGAAGTGGACGCGCATGAAGAACAGGCCCGTGTCGTGGTCGCCGAACTGCTGGCTGTCCTCGATGTTGCAGCCGGTCATGAACAGGTAGCTGGACACGGCGTGCACGATGCCCTGTTTGTCCGGGCAGGAGAGGGTGAGGACGTACTGGTCCGCCGGGTCGTCGGCGGCGCGCGCGGGCTGCTCGTTCATGCGCTCGTTCATGCACCAAAGGGTCCCACAAGGACCCCCCGCCACGGGCACTCGTCCGCAGGGCGGACGGGTGGCCGGACGGGACGGACGGCCCGGCGGCCGGCGACCGCGGGCCACCGGGCCGCGGGCCGCTAGGCCGTCCTCGTCATGATCCGCAGCACTTCCAGGCTGCGCGGCGTCGCCTCGGGGTCGTCGCCGTCACTGGCCGCCAGGCGCAGGTGCGCGTCCCGGGCCGCCCGCACCGCCTCCGGCCACGCGTGGTGGTCGAGGTAGGCGGAGACCGGCGCGTCCGGGCCGACCTGGTGCATGATCCGCAGCACCCGCAGCACGGCGGTGTCGACGAGCGCCGCCTCCTGGGAGTCCCGGAAGATCGTGCCGACGTACTTCTCCGCGGACCAGTTGTCCAGCCAGGTGTCCTCCACCAGCCGGTAGACGGCGTCCGTGACGTCGCCGTACCCGTCCACGCCGGCCAGCCAGACGTCCCGCTGGAACGCCGGATCGGAGAGCATGTGCAGCGCCGAGCGCACGTTGCTGCGCCAGCGCCACCACGGCATGTCGTTCAGGGGCATGCCGCCCATGGTGGAGGAGCGACGGCCGCGACGGGAAGTGTTCTCCGAACCTTGCACGGTCATCGATCGTACGTTCCTCGCCGCACCGGCCACACGGGCCCCCGTAATTCACCTCGGTGTCACCTTTCGTTGACCGAGGGTCACTCCCGGGTTCGCGGTGTGAGGGAATCGTGCATGTGCATGACCGGCAGGCGACGCTTCCGCAGCACCTTCCCCCTTCCCTTCACCCGGCCCGTCAGAGCCACGGCCCTCGGAGCGGTCGCACTGACCGCCTGTGCGGCGCTCACCGCCGGATGCGGGGTCATCCCCGGTGCCACGGGGGGCTCCGGGGGTGACCCGATCAAGGTCATGACCTGGGCACCGCAGAACACCGACGCCACCAACAAGCCCGGCATGCCCGCCATGGCCCGCGCCTACGGCAAGTGGATCAACGCCCACGGCGGCATCAACGGCCGCAAACTCGAGGTCCTGACCTGCAACGACCACAACGACAGCGTCGGCGCGGCGAAGTGCGCCCGGCGCGCGGCGGCCGAGGGCGCGGTCGCCGTCGTCGGCTCCTACAGCCAGTTCGGCGACTCCTACCTGGCCCCGCTGGAGAGCGCCGGCATCCCCTACATCGGCGGCTACGGGGTCACCAACGAGGAGTTCACCGGCTCCATGTCCTACCCGGTCAACGGCGGTCAGCCCGCCCTGCTGGCCGGTCTGGGCCGGGCGCTGGCCGGCGCCTGCGGCCCGGTCGCGCTGGTCCGCCCCGACAGCATCGCCGGCGACCAGCTGCCCGCCCTGCTCGACTCCGGCCTGAAGGCGGGCCGGCACGCGGCGGCCGAGGACCAGCTCGCCGCCGAGAACGCCACCGCGTACGACGGCCAGGCCGACCAGGCGCTGCGCTCCGCCACCCGGGACACGGCCAGGAAGGGCTGCGTGGTCCCGGCGCTCGGCGACCGCACCGACACCTTCATGGACTCCTTCCGGCGGGCCCGCGACGGCTTCCCCGCCGTGCGCACGGCGACCGTGCTGGGCAGCGTCGACCAGAGCCTGATCGACGCCACCGGCGGGTCGAGCGGCCCGTACGAGGGCGCGTACGTCACCAGCTGGTACCCGCCGGCGTCCGACTCGCGCTGGGACCCGATGAAGAAGGTGATCAGCGAGGAGGCGTTCGGCGACAACCGCATCGACCCCGCCGACGCCGGCGTCCAGACCACCTGGATCGCCTACCTCGTGCTGAAGGCCGTCCTGGAGCGGATCGGCAGCGGCGAGGCGAGCGCCGACACCGTGCGGCACGCCCTCGACGACGACCTGAAGGTGTCCACCGGCGGCCTCACCCCGGCCCTGCACTGGCCCTACGAGGGCAAGCTCGCCGGGCTCGGCCTGCCGCGGCTCGTCAACGCCGACGTGACCCTCCAGGTGGTCCGGGACGGCCGGCTGGTCGCCGCGAGGCGGACCGCGGAGACGGGACTGGAGGGCGGGACCGACATGACGGCCACGCTGGAGAGCGCCGACCTCGACTGAACCGGGCGGCCCGGCCCCGCCGCCCGGACCCTCAGAGCTGGGTCGGCTGGCGCCGGGTCAGGCCGTACTTCTGCGCGATGGCGTTCCACAGCCCCGCCGCCTTCGCCTTCTGCGTGCTGGCGGTGCCGCTCTCCCGGTTGCCGGCCTGGGTCTCGCCGGTGACCCGGGCGTGCCCCTTGTGGCAGCCCTTGTGGCCGCTCCCGACCTGGTCGGCCCAGGCCGCGTAGTGGTTGTCGGCGGCCGCGGACGCCTGCCAGGCCCGGTTGAGCGCGGCGGTCAGCTCGGCGTTGCCCGGCAGCTTGTCCACGGACAGCTTGCCGAGCCGGGTGACCAGGTCGCCGCGCTGCTTGGCCGCGCCGCGCAGGTCGGAGGCCGCCTGCCCGAGGTTGTCGCACTGCCGGACGTTCGCCACGGCCTGGATCACCGAGGCGCGGCTGCTGCCGCTGTCGGCGAGCAGCTTGTCCAGGGCGACCGCCTGCTCCCGGGCGGGGTCGGCGGCGGCCGACGACGGGGAGTCCTGGGCGGCCGGCGAGGTCGCGGCGGCGGTCTTGTCGTCGCCGCCCTTGTCCCCGCCACCGCCGCTGAGCAGCGCGCCGGCGCCGACACCGAGGACGACGATCGCCACGCCCACGGCGGCGATCAGCGGCACCCGCGAGCCGGAACGGCCGCCGCGCCGCTCCTCGTCCTCGTCCACGGGCGGGGCGTACGACTGCTGCTGCGCCGGGTGCGGATAGGGGTCCGCCGCCGGGACGCGCGGCATCTGCTGGGTGGCGCCGGCCGGGCCGTCACCGCCCCCGGGTCCGCTGCGGAAGAGGTTGTCGAACTCGGCGGGCGGCTGCCGGTCCCCGCCCTGCGCCTGACCGGTGTAGGGCGGTATGTACTGGGTCGCCTGCGCGTCCGGGTGCGCGCCCGGCGCGGGCTGCTGCTGGGCGCGCCCCAGGTACCGGGTCTCCTCACCGGGGGACTCGGGCGGCATCCCGCCGGCGGCCACGGGCGGGATGTACTGCGTGGCGCCCTCGTCGGCGGGCGCCGGGGCGGCCGGGACCGGGGGCAGGTACTGGGTGGCGCCCTCGTCCGCGGGGGCCGCCGGGACCGGCGGGATGTACTGGGTCGCGCCGTCGGCCGCCGGGGGCAGCGGTGCGCCCTGCGCCGGGTACGCGTCCGGCAGCGGACCGGGGCCGCCCGGGTACGGCTGGGCCGGGTACTGCTGCTGGGGCTGCTGGTACGCGTCGTGGGCGCCGTAGCCGGGCTGTCCGTGCTCGCCGTGGGCCGGCTGCCCGCCGCCCGCGCCGTAGCCGCCGCCCTGGTCGCCCGCGCCGTAGCCGCCGCCCTGGTCGCCGGCACCGTAGGACCGACCGCCGTACGACGGGGCCGGCGCTCCCTCCGGAGGCAGCGGGCCGGGGCCCGTGGGCTGCTGCTCCGGGGCGCCCCACTGCTGGGCGGCCGCCGGCGGCCACTCCTGCTGCGGCTGCTGCTGGGGGCCGGGGCCCCACGGGTCACCCCATGCCTGGCCACCGGCCGGCGCCGCCGAGGCGGCGGGGCCGGTCATGCCCGGCAGCAAGGGCTCGCCGCCGTCCGAGGGCAGCACGATGCCTTCGCGCGCGGGCCGCGCCGAGGGCTCCTCGCCCTGTCCACTCTGCGTCACCGGGACTCCTACGAATGGGGGACCTTCGGAATCGTCGGCTCACGCTACCGGGTCCCCCGAGCCGCGTGCCACGCAGCTCCGGGCGCGATCTCCTTCCCTGTGACAGCGGTAACAGAACTGCCCCGCGGCACGCTGTTCCAGGTGCCCGTCGTGCGACCGGGCGCCGTTCGCCGTGCGTTCACGTGACCGCGGGGACAGTGTTCAGGCGGCGGGCTGCAGGTCGAGCCGGGCCCCGAACTCCCGGACGACCGCCTCGTCCCGGAAGGGTTCGAGCCGCTGCTGGAGGTCCTCCAGGTACTCGGCGCCCCGGTTGGACCGCAGCGTCTCCAGCAGCTCCACCGCCTTCGTGCCCGTGCTGCACGCCTGCTCGATCTCGCGCTGCTGCACCTGGGCCGTGGCGAGGAGCACATATCCGATGGCCCGGCGCCTGGCCCGGGTCTCGGGGTGTCCGGCGAGCGACTGCCCGGCGTACCGCGCCGCCGCCTCCGGCTGCCCCAGGTCGCGGTGGCAGTGCGCCAGCTCGTCGGCGAGGTAGGCCTCGTCGAAGTGGGCGATCCACACCGGATCGTCCCCCGAGGCCGCGTCCGCCTGTTCCATCGCCGAGATCGCCCGCCCGGCGGCGGCCTGCGCCGACCGGACGTCACCGAGCAGGGCGTGCCCACGCGCCTCGGCCGCGTGGAACATCGCCTCCGCCCGCGGGGTCACCCGCCCGCGCGCCCCCTCCTGCGCCGCCCGCGCCAACTGGGAGATCTCGCGCGGGTTCCCGAGCTGTGCGGCGAGGTGGCTCATGGAGGCGGCGAGCACGTACCCGCCGTAGCCGCGGTCCCCGGCGGCCTGCGCAAGGCGCAGGGACTGGATGTAGTACCGCTGGGCCAGGCCCGGTTGACCGGTGTCGACCGCCATGTACCCGGCCAGCTCGGTCAACCGGGCGACCGTGGCGAACAGTTCGCGCCCGACGGCCTCCCGGTAGGACCCCGCGAGCAGCCCGGAGACGACGCTGTTGAGGTAGTGCACCAGGACCGGGCGCACATGCCCGCTGCCGTACTGGTGGTCGAGGTCCACCAGCGCCTGGGTCATGGCCCGCACCGCGGCCACGTCGGACTGGCCCACACGCGGGCCCGCCTGCCGGGCCACCTGGGTGTCCGGCACCGAGATCAGCCAGTCGCGGCTGGGCTCGACCAGCGCGGAGGCGGCGACGGACGAGCCGGACAGGAAGTCCCGTCGCCCCACGTCGCTGCGCCACAGCTCGCAGACCTGCTCGATGGCCCCCAGTACCGTCGGCGAGAACTGGAGACCGACCCCCGAGGCGAGGTTCTTGCCGTTGGCCATGCCGATCTCGTCGATCGTGACCGTGCGGCCGAGCTTGCGCCCGAGCGCCTCGGCGATGATCGCCGGCGCCCGGCCCCGCGGCTGCTGTCCGCGCAGCCAGCGGGCCACGGACGTCTTGTCGTAGCGCAGGTCGAGACCGTGCTCGGCGCCGCACATGTTGACCCGCCGGGCCAGCCCGGCGTTCGAGCACCCCGCTTCCTGGATGAGTGCCTGCAGCCGTTCGTTCGGCTGCCTCGCCACGAGAGGCCTTGCGGCCATTGCTACCCCCTGCGAACCCCTGGAGCGTGACGTTCCGGCCGGAAGGTTCCCGGCCCTGACGATCACTGCCCAGCTGACATACCGTCAATGCGTGACATGTGCGGTTTGCCGGGGTAAAGGCAGATGCCACCCCCACCTCTGGTTACCCACCCCACGCCGCGGTTCCTCCCGCGCGCCCCCGCACATGCACCCATGCGCCCCGGGCGAGGGACCGGTGCTCCTCCCCCGCGCGCGCCACGGCCGTAACCCCGGGTGAGTGCGGGAGTTGAGTGGGACGTGGAAGAGACGATCGTGGGGACCGAAGCCGCTCAGATTCCGCAGCAGCGCGGGGAATCGCTGCTGGACACCGCCGTGCGCTACGTCGAGGAACGCCACTGGGACGTGTTCCCGGGCACCTGGCTGGAAGCCGTCGACGGGCTGCAGTGCTGCTCGTGCGGCGACGCCTCCTGCCCCGCGCCGGGTGCGCACCCCGCGCGCCCCGACTGGGCGACGCAGGCGACCGGCAGCGCGACCGTCGCCCGCCGGATGTGGCAGAAGCAGCCGACGGCGTCGATCCTGCTGCCGACGGGGCGCACGTTCGACGCGCTGTCCGTCCCCGAGAGCGCCGGGTTCCTGGCCCTGGCCCGCATGGAGCGGATGGAACTGACCCTCGGCCCGGTGACGCTCACCCCCGACCGCCGGATGCACTTCCTCGTGCTGCCGGGCGCCGCCGCGAAGGTCCCCGACCTGGTGCGCACCCTGGGCTGGACGCCGTCCTCGCTGCGTCTGACACCGCTCGGGGAGGGCGGCTACGTGGCCGCTCCGCCGACCCGCTTCGGGTCCCGGGGCGCCGTGCAGTGGGCCCGCCGGCCGACCCATGCCAACCGGTGGCTGCCGGACGCCGAGGAACTGGTGTCGCCGCTCGCCTACGCCTGCGGCCGGGACAGGTAGCGCACCCGGTTCCCCGCCCCCCGCGGCCGCCGGCGGGCGCCGTAGGGTTCGGTGCATGACCGAGGCTGCGGTGCGTGTGCGGGGACTGTGGAAGCGATTCGGGCAGCAGGTCGCCGTCGGCGGCATCGATCTCGACCTGCCCGCCGGGAAGTTCATCGGGCTCGTCGGGCCGAACGGGGCCGGCAAGACCACCACCCTCTCCATGGTCACCGGGCTGCTCCGCCCCGACCAGGGGTCCGTCGAGGTCGTCGGGCACGACGTCTGGCGCGACCCGGTGGCCGTCAAGGCGCGGATCGGCGTACTGCCCGAGGGCCTGCGGCTGTTCGAGCGGCTCTCGGGACGCGAACTGCTCGGATACGCCGGGCGGCTGCGGGGGCTGCCGGGCACCGAGGTCGACAAGCGGGCCACCCAGGTGCTCGACGTGCTCGACCTGGCCGGGGCCCAGCACAAGCTGGTCGTCGACTACTCGACCGGCATGCGCAAGAAGATCGGGCTCGCCGCCGCGCTCCTCCACAACCCTCAGGTGCTCTTCCTGGACGAGCCGTTCGAGGGCGTCGACCCGGTGTCCGCGCAGACGATCCGGCAGGTGCTGGAGCGGTACACCGCCTCCGGCGCCACCGTCGTCTTCTCCTCCCACGTGATGGAGCTGGTCGAGTCGCTGTGCGACTGGGTGGCCGTCCTCGCGGCGGGCCGCATCCGCGCCACCGGGACCCTGGCCGAGGTGCGCGGCGAACACCCCACGCTCCAGGCCGCCTTCCTCGATCTGGTGGGGGCGCGCGGCCGGGACGCCGGGACCGATCTCGACTGGCTGGGCGGCGGGGCCGCCCGATGACGCACCTGACCGCCACCGTCGTACGGCTGAAACTGTCGCTGCTGCGCAACGGGCTCAGGCAGTCCGCGGGCCGGCGGGCCGCCTTCGTCGCCTCCGCGGTGGTCGCGGTGCTGTTCGCGCTGCTGCAACTGGCGGGCCTGCTGGCGCTGCGCGGGCACGCGCACGCCGACGCCGTCGCCGTACCGGGCACGGCCGTGCTGGCCCTGGGCTGGGCGGTGCTGCCGCTGTTCCACCCCGGCGGCGACGAGACCATGGACCCCACCCGTCTGGTGATGCTGCCGCTGCGGCCCCGCCCGCTGGTCCGCGCCCTGCTGGCGGCCTCCCTGGTCGGCATCGGGCCGCTGTTCACCCTGCTGGTGCTGGCGGGCTGCGTCCTGTCGGTGGCGCACGGCACGGCCGGATACGTCGTCGCCGTGGTCGCCGCCGCCCTCGCCCTGCTGGCCTGCGTGGCGCTCGCCCGGGCCGTCGCCACCGCCAACGTACGGTTGCTGACCAGCCGCAAGGGCCGCGATCTCGCCGTGCTCAGCGGGCTGGTGATCGCGGTCGGCGCCCAGCTCGTCAACTTCGCCGCGCAGCGCCTCGGTTCCGCGGGGGCCGGGCAGCTGCGGCCGGTCGCGGACGTCCTGTCGTGGGTGCCGCCCGCCTCGGCGGTGGCGGCGGTGCGGTCGGTGAGCGGGGGTGCCTACGGGGCGGCGGCCGGACAGCTCGGGCTGACGGTGGCCGGGCTCGCGCTGCTGATCGCCTTCTGGGCGCGGAGTCTGGACCGGCTGATGACCTCGCCGGACGGCTCCACCGTGCAGGCCCTCGACGCCGGCACCCCCGACCGCGCCGCCACCGGCGGGGCCCGGCGGCTGCTGCCGGGCGGGCGCACCGGTCCGGTCCTGGAGCGCACCCTGCGCTACGTCTGGCGCGACCCCAAGACCAAGGCCGCGTGGGTCACCTCGCTGGCCATCGGTCTGATCGTGCCGGTGTTCAACGCCCTGCAGGGCACCGGCTCGGTCTACTTCGCGTGCTTCGCCGCCGGCATGCTCGGCATCCAGATGTACAACCAGTTCGGCCAGGACACCTCCGCCTTCTGGATGGTCGCACTGACGATCTCCACGCCCCGGGACGCCTACGAGGAGCTGCGCGGCCGGGCGCTGGGCCTGCTGGTGATCACCCTGCCGTACGCCACCCTCGTGACCGTCCTGACCACGGCCCTGCTGGACGACTGGGCCCGGCTGCCGGAGGTCCTGGGGCTGTCCTTCGCGCTGCTCGGGGCGATGCTCGCCACCGGGGCGTGGACCTCGGCCCGCTTCCCGTACTCCATCCCCCAGGAGGGCCACAAGAACGTGGCCCCCGGCCAGGCCGGTCTCGCCTGGATCTCCATCTTCGGCGGCATGGTCGCGGCGGCCCTGCTCTGCTCGCCCGTCGTCGCCCTCACCATCGCGCTGCACGCGAGCGCGGGCGGGGACGCCTGGACCTGGGTACTGCTGCCGTCCGGCGCGGCATACGGCGCCACGGCCACGTTCCTCGGCCTGCGGCTCGCGGCACCACGAGCGGCGGCCCGCCTGCCGGAGATCCTGACGGCGGTCAGCAAGGGCTGACGCCCCGGTCCACCCCGGGGTCCGCCCTCAGCCCACCAGGACGCGTTCCAGGAAGGGCTCGACCGCCGCGCGCCAGGCCGGTGGCCGGTCGTAGTGCACGAGGTGACCGGCGTCGGCGACCTCGGCGTACTCGCCCCGGGGCAGCACCCGCACCATCTCCTGCGCCTCCGCCCGGCCCAGCTCGCCGTCGAGGCCGCGCACGACCAGCGCGGGGCACCGCACCTGGGCCAGCTCCTCCCAGTGCGCGTCGTACACCCAGCTCTCCCGGGTGCGCAGCATCTGCTCCGGCAGGAAGACGGGGCGCCAGCCGTCGGCGGACTCCTGCATGACCTCGGCGTAGAAGGCGCCGCGGGCGGGGCTCGGCCGCTCCACCCAGGGATCGTCCTCGCCGAACCACTTGCGGACGTCGGCGAGGGTGGCGAAGGGGACGGGCCAGGACCGGAACCACTCGGTCCACTCGCGCTGGGAGGTCGCGCCGAGCGCGGAGGCCCGCATGTCGCAGATGACCAGGCCGCACACCAGGTCGGGGCGTTTCGCGGCGAGCTGCCAGGCGGTGAGCGCTCCCATGGCGTGGCCGATGAGGACCGCGGGGGCGAGACCGAGCTGTTCCAGGGCCGCCTCGGCGTCCTCGACGTACGCCTCGCGCGTGTAGGCGGCCCTCGGCGGTTTGTCGCTCTGCCCGTGGCCGCGCTGGTCGAGCGCGACGGCCCGGTGCCGCTCGGCGAGCCAGCGGGCGGTGGGCGCCCAGTGCGAGGCACGGCCCATCAGGCCGTGGAGTAACAGCACGCCCGGAGTGCCGGGCTCAGCCTCCGCCTTGGGCGGGTCCGCGAACTCCCAGGCGGCCAGGCGCACCCCGTCCGCTCCCGCCACGTCGATACGCCGTGCCATCGGCCTGGTACCCCCCAGCTCCGCCTGCCTCGTACCGGTGTACTGCCGTTCCCGTGTCGAAATGCCGTCGCACTGCCGCCGGAGCGCCGTGGTGCCGCGGCCGGCCCGCGGTCGCGCCGCCGACGCAGACTATCGAATGCGCATTCGAAAATACTGCCTCTGCGGACAACACCCCTCCTTCGAGTGACACCCCTCAAGGAATGATCGCCGCCGCCGAGGGGATCTTTCAGGCGGGAGGCGGACCACTCGGGGAAAAGCGGTCCGAGGGGATGACCCTGAGAGCTCGGGGCTCCGGGTCAGCACAGGGGAGGACAGGCCCCGGCGCGAAAGCGCCGGGGCCCTCTCCGTTCAGCGCTTGGCGACGAACACGTGCGAGGCGACGTCGGCCTCCAGCTCGGCCGCCTCACCGCCACTGCCCACCAGCACCCCGCCGGCCGACTCCGTCACACTCACCACCGAGCCGGGCTGCACACCCGCGCGCCGCAGCGTGTACATCAGCTGCGCGTCCGTCTGGATCGGCTCACCGATACGACGGACCACGACCGTCTTGCCGTCCGTGCCCGCGTCCAGGTCGGCCAGCGACACCATGCCCTCGTCCAGGAACGGATCGGCCCCGTCCTTCTCGCCCAGCTCCTCCAGACCCGGGATCGGGTTGCCGTACGGCGACTCGGTCGGATGCCGCAGCAGCTCCAGCACCCGGCGCTCCACCGCCTCGCTCATCACGTGCTCCCAGCGGCACGCCTCCGCGTGCACCTGCTCCCACTCCAGGCCGATCACGTCCACCAGCAGACACTCCGCGAGACGGTGCTTGCGCATCACCCGCGTGGCCAGCCGGCGGCCCTCGTCGGTCAGCTCCAGATGGCGGTCGCTGGCCACGGAGACCAGGCCGTCGCGCTCCATGCGCGCCACCGTCTGACTCACCGTCGGCCCGCTCTGGTCGAGCCGCTCCGCGATGCGGGCGCGCATGGGGACGACGCCTTCCTCTTCGAGCTCGAGGATGGTGCGGAGATACATCTCCGTGGTGTCGATCAGTCCGGACATACGTGCCCCTCGATTACCTCTGCCGGAAGCCCGGCGCGTGCGCTGGCCCTGCCATCAATTCTGCCGTACCCCACTGACAAGCGGGCGGTACCGGGAAAACGGGGGTCACGGCGCGGGACGCCCGGCCCGACGCGCACCGTAGCGGCCGTATTGACACCGCATTGGTCCAGACCGCAGGGTGATCCGCGACACAGACGCTGCGAAGGGGCACCGCATGAGCGACGGCACGCCTGCCGACCTGTTCTTCGACGCCGCCATCGGCCTGCTGCAACGGGTCCGCGAGGAGGAGGCCGAGGCGATCACCGCGGCCGGCACCCTGCTCGCCGACACCGTCGCGGCCGGCGGCCGGCTGTTCGCCTTCGGCGCCGGGCACTCCTCGCTCGCCGCCCAGGACGTCGTCTACCGCGCCGGCGGACTCGCCCTGATGAACCTGCTCACCGTCCCCGGGGTCGTCGGCGTCGACGTCACGCCCGCCACCCTCGGCTCCGCCCTCGAACGCGTCGACGGACTCGCGAGCGCCGTCCTCGACACCTCACCCCTGCGCGCCGGCGACACCCTCGTGATCATCTCCCTCTCCGGGCGCAACGCCCTCCCCGTGGAGATGGCCCTGGGCGCCCGCGCCCTCGGCGTCAAGGTCGTCGGCGTCACCTCCGTCGCCTACGCCACCGAAACCAGCTCCCGGCACAGCTCCGGCACCTTCCTGCGGGACCACTGCGACATCGTCCTGGACTCCAAGATCGCCGTCGGCGACGCGGAACTCACCCTCGACACCATCCCGGCGCCCTTCGCCCCCGCCTCCACCGTGGTCACCAGCGCCCTCATGCAGGCCGTGATGGCCACCGCCGCGGCCGCCCTCGCCGACCGCGGCATCGAACCCCCGCTGCTGCGCTCCGGCAACGTCGACGGCGGCCACGACTGGAACGGCCGCGTCATGACCGAGTACGGCGACCGCATCTTCTACCGGCACTAGGGCCTGTTGCGGCGGCCGGGGCGCATCAGTCCCCCGGCTTCTCCCGCACCGCCTCCGCCAGATCCAGCGCCGCCCCGATCCGCAGCGCCACGTCCTCCGCGTACGCCGCGTCCGACCGCTCGAAACGGCTGCGCCCGGCACCCCGCAGGAAGGTCACCACACCCAGCGTCCGGCCCCGGCTGCGCAGCACCGCGCACAAGGCGTGCACCACGTCGCCCGGCCACTGCCGCGCCAGCGCCCACTCACGCGCCCGCTCGGCCGACACCGACCCCGCGTCCGCGCGCACCGAGCCCGCCCGCTCGACGCAGCTCAGCGCCGGGTGCCCCGCCTCGTAGCGCACCGGCAGCCCCGCCGCGCCCGTGAGCAGACTCGGCCCCGGAGCACCCGCGGGCGTCGCCGCGAGCCGCACCAGCCGCACCGGAACCGCGTCGTCGCCCTCCCCGCGCGCGGGACCCGCCAGCCGGTCCAGCAGCGCGTGGTCGGCGAAACCGGCCAGGGCGAAGTCGAGATGGACCACGGCCGCCTCCGCCGGGTCCTCGCACTCGGCCGCCGCGCGCGCCGCGCGGTGCGACTGGTTGCTGCGGAACCGCAGCAGCGCCGCCTCCTGCTCGCCCTGCTTGGCCTCCGTGACGTCCTGGAACAGCCAGCCCACCCCGAGCGGCACCGGCTCCTCCGCCAGCGGCGAGGCCAGCCGCACGAAACCGCTGCGCCAGCAGCGCCGCGCCTCGCCCTCGGACGTCCGCACACTCACCCACATCTCGGCGGGCGCCGGCGGCGCGCCCTCCGACAGCACGTGCGTCAGCGCGCTCTCCAGCTCCTCCACGCCCTGCGTCAGCAGCTCACCGAGCGGCCGCCCGAGCGCCGACGTGCGCCCGATGCCCAGCGCCCGCGCCGCGTGCCCGTTCACCACCGCGGGCCGCAGATCGGCGTCCACCAGGACCACACCCCAGGACGCGTCCTCGAACAACGCCTCGCTGAGCGCGATGGACCGCTCCAGGTCGATCTGCGCGTGCACCTCGCTGAACGCGCAGTACACCCCCGCAGGCTCCCCGTCGGGCCCCCGCACCGCGGCGGACTGGGTCCGCACCAGGACACGGCCGCCGTCCTTCGTGACCAGCGCGAACTCGTGCACCTGCCGGCCCGGCGCCCGCATCGCGGACATCAGCCGGCCCTGCACCTCCTCGGCGTCGGCGCTGCGCACCGCCCACCCCGCGAACCCGTGCCGGCCCACCGCCTCGGCCGCCGTCCAGCCCAGGATGCGCTCGGCCTCGCGGTTCCAGTGCGTCACCGTCCCGTCCGCGTCGAAGGCGCACAGGGCCGCGTCCATGCCGTCCAGCAGCGCGGCGAGCAGATCGGAGCCGCCGGGGTCCTCCGCCGGACCGTCCGCACCGGCAGCACCGTGCGGACCGTCCCGCTCGGGCTCGTCCGGCCCCAGCTCGTCGGTGGTCCCACTCCGCCGCGAAGCACTCACCTGGACCCCCTGAGGCTGCGTCCGCGCACGTACGGCGCTCGATTCGCTCACTGGTCTTCATTCAACTGGAACGTGACGCAGCCCACATCATGTTCCCGCAATCTTGCGGGAATCCATGTCCGGCCCCGGAACCCGGTCCAGGCGCAGATCGACCCATTCGTCGCTCTTCCCGTCCAGCACATACCGGTCGACCTCCACGAACCCCAGCCGCCCGGCGAACCGCAGCCCGTCCTCGTTCACCGCCAGCACGCACGTCTCGACCGCCGCCGCCCCCAGCGCCCGCGCGTGGGCGAGCCCGTTCCCGTACAGCGCGGCACCGAAGCCGCGCCCCCGGAACCCGGGCAGCACCCGCGCGATGACGGTCGCCACCCGCCCCTCCCCCGCCGGCGGCCGCACCGTCGAGCAGCCGACCAGCTCGTCCCCGAGATAGGCGTTCTCCAGCCGGTACCGCCCCACCCGCTCCCGGGCGTCCTCCACCGACATGGCGGCAGGCGGCACGACCACGTTGTGCACATACCGCCACTGCTCCAGCATGCGGTCCCCGGCGACGGGCTCGATTCGAAGATCGGTCATGGACGGAACCGTAGGAGGAGGGAGTGCGGATCGTCATGCGAAAAAAACAGTTGAGCCCCGGCCGCGCCGCTTCCTATGGTGTGCATACACGAGAAGGGAGGTGGTTCGGCAGATGTATGAGAACCGGACGCGTGAGGTGACTGCGGGCTAGCGGCTCGCCACCACATTCAGTGCGGTGCCGGACCGGCACGTGACAGACGCGTGCAGCCGGCCCAATCCCAGCAGTCACCCGACCCGCGAGCTCGCCGGTACGTCCGGCCGGCTCCTTCGCCGAGCAGGCGGAGGGACCGAGCTCGCGGGTCGTCTGCGTTTCCGGAGCGGTTTCAGGGGCTGAGGCGTTCCGTGCGCCAGGTTCCGTCCGGGCGGGTGACGTAGCGCAGGCGGTCGTGCAGGCGGTTCTCGCGGCCCTGCCAGAACTCGACGGTCTCCGGGGCGACGCGGAAGCCGCCCCAGTGGGGCGGGACCGGGATCTCCTCGCCCTCGGGGTGGCGGGCGCCGAGTTCGGCGTAGGCCGCGTCCAGGTCGTCGCGGGAGGCGATCACCGAGGACTGGGCGCTGGCCCAGGCGCCGAGCCGGGAGCCGTGCGGGCGGGTGCGGAAGTAGGCGGCGGTCTCCTCGCGGGAGGTACGCCGGGCGACGCCGGTGACGATGACCTGGCGGGCGATGGGGTGCCAGGGGAAGAGCAGCGAGACGTACGGGTTCTCGGCCAGCTCGCGGCCCTTGCGCGAGTCGTAGTTGGTGTAGAAGACGAAGCCGTCGGTGTCGTACTGCTTCATCAGGACCGTGCGGGAGCTGGGGCGGCCGTGGGCGTCGGCCGTGGAGACGACCATCGCGTTGGGTTCGTACAGCGTGCCGTGCAGGGCCGCCCGCGCGGCGTCCTCGAACCAGCCGGCGAACAGGTCCATGGGGTGCGCGGGGAGGTCCTTCTCGTCCAGTCCCGCGGCCCGGTACTGCTTGCGCATGGCGGCGGGGTCCACGAGGGGGTCGAGGCTGGGGTCGCGGTCGGTCACGCGGTCATCCTGCCGCATCGAACGCGCGTGGCACTCAGTGTCGCGTGGGCTGCCCAAAGCTGGCACTCGGGGTTATCGTGCTGGTTCCGCAGCGGTTTGGGTGACCACCGGCCGATCGGGGCATCACCGGGGTGACCGCCGCCGAACCTTCACTAGGAGCCGCCTGATGTCCGACTTCGTACCCGGGCTCGAGGGAGTCGTCGCGTTCGAGACGGAGATCGCCGAACCCGACAAGGAGGGTGGCGCGTTGCGCTACCGCGGGGTCGACATCGAGGACCTCGTCGGGCACGTCTCGTTCGGGAACGTGTGGGGGCTGCTGGTCGACGGCGCCTTCAATCCGGGCCTGCCGGCCGCCGAGCCGTTCCCGATCCCGGTCCACTCCGGTGACATCCGGGTGGACGTCCAGTCCGCGCTCGCCATGCTGGCCCCGGTGTGGGGGCTGAAGCCGCTGCTCGACATCGACGAGGCGCGGGCCCGTGACGATCTCGCGCGTGCCGCCGTCATGGCGCTGTCGTACGTCGCCCAGTCGGCGCGCGGGCAGGGGCTGCCCATGGTGCCGCAGCGGGAGATCGACAAGGCGGGTTCGGTGGTCGAGCGGTTCATGATCCGCTGGCGCGGCGAGCCGGACCCGAAGCACGTGGCGGCCGTCGACGCGTACTGGACGTCGGCCGCCGAGCACGGCATGAACGCGTCGACGTTCACGGCGCGGGTGATCGCCTCCACGGGCGCGGACGTCGCGGCCGCGCTGTCGGGCGCGGTGGGCGCGATGTCCGGGCCGCTGCACGGCGGTGCGCCGTCGCGGGTCCTCGGGATGATCGAGGAGATCGAGCGGACCGGTGACGCGGTGGGGTACGTCAAGCGGGCGCTGGACCGCGGTGAGCGGCTGATGGGGTTCGGGCACCGGGTGTACCGGGCGGAGGACCCCCGGGCGCGGGTGCTGCGCCGTACCGCCCGTGAGCTGGGCGCGCCGCGGTTCGAGATCGCGGAGGCGCTGGAGAAGGCGGCGCTGGAGGAGCTGCACAACCGGCGGCCGGACCGGGTGCTGGCCACGAACGTGGAGTTCTGGGCGGCGATCATGCTGGACTTCGCCGAGGTGCCGGCGCACATGTTCACGTCGATGTTCACGTGTGCCCGTACGGCGGGGTGGTCGGCGCACATCCTGGAGCAGAAGCGCACGGGCCGGCTGGTGCGGCCCTCGGCGCGGTACGTGGGGCCGGGTGCGCGGCGGCCGGAGGAGATCACGGGGTACGCGGACATCGCCCGCTAGGGAGCGGACACGGCCGGGCGGAGCCGCGACGGGACCGGGCGGAGGCGCGCCGGGGCGTGGCTCCGCCCGGTCCGGTCGAGGGGCTTCGGGTGGTTCAGGCCGGGATCAGTGCGTCGCGGTGGTGCCGTTCGGCGACCAGCGGGTGTGCCCGGAGCTTTCCCTTGAGCTCGTTGTAGCCGTACTCGGCGTGGAGCGGGTTGGACGGGTCGCTGGTGATGCCCGGCGCGGTGGCGGCGTGCGGGAAGGGCAGGGGTTCGACCCGTGCGTCCAGACGGGGGTTGTAGAAGAAGGGGACGGAGAAGCGCTCGGTCGCTCCGGGCGGGCTGACGACGCGGTGGTTGGTGGCGACCAGGTAGCCGTTGGTGGCGACTTCGAGGAGTTCGCCGAGGTTGACGACGAAGGCGCCGTCGAGCGGCGGGACGTCGTGGAAGTGGTGGTCGTCGCGCTGGACCTGGAGGCCGCCGACGGTGTCCTGCAGGAGCAGGGTGAGGAAGCCGTAGTCCTTGTGGGCGCCGACGCCCTGGTCGGTGCCGTCGCCGGCGCTGCCGGGGTAGCGGACGAGCTTGAGGTGCGGGTGGGCGTGCTCGCCGAAGATCGGGTCGTAGAAGTCGGCGGGGGCGCCGATGGCGGTGAGGAGTTCGCGCAGGAGGCGCTGGGCGACGGCGCTGAGCCGGTCGATCCAGTGCAGGGCGGCGGTGCGCAGTTCGGGGAGAGCGGCGGGCCACTGGTTGGGGCCTTCGAGCCACCAGTAGGGGGGTTCGCCGGGGCGGGGGGCGTGCGCGGGGCGTTCGGCGCCGATGTCGAGCTGGTCGCGCCAGTCGCGGGCGCCCTGGGTGCGTTCGTCGCCGATGCGGGTGTAGCCCCGGAAATGCGGGGAGTTGACGTTGTCGAGGGCGAGCCGGTCGGCCTCGGGGAGGTCGAAGAAGGCGCGCATGGCGGTGAGGAGCGCGTCGGTCTCGGCCTGGGTGACGCCGTGCCCGACGAGCTGGAAGAAGCCCACGTCGTGGGCGGCGCTGTGCAGCTGGGCGTGGAGCAGGGCGCGGGCCTGGGGACCCCGGTCGGCTGCGGACAGGTCGATGATGGGGAGCTGGGCGTACGACGGGGTCGTCGCGGTGTGCGTCGTCATGGGTGCGTCCACAGGGTGGGTGGAGATGTGGGTGGGCCGCGGGCGGGCCGCCGGAGGGTGGGGCGGTGCCCGGGATGCCTGTGCGAGCGCGACAGGCGGGAAAGGCGAGAGGAGAAAGGGGCTGAATCAGGCAGAAGGCCGACAGCCCATGCTCGTGACGCGCACGTAGTCCACGTGGCGGCGTCGGACGAGCATCGGAAGCATGGAGCAAGGATACTGCCCCGGGCCGGATCCGGATGTGGCCTGGCTCACTGGCTCAGGGCTCGACACGGGGCCGCCGCTGACAGCGGCTCAGCGCAGGGCTCGTTCCAGCAGGTCGGACCACTGGGCGACGACGCGTCGGCGGCGGGCGGTGTCGTCGGTGAGGAGGTTGGCGAGGCCGAGGCCGCGGGCCATGTCGAGGAAGCCCTGGACGGTCTCGCGGACGCCGGGGCGGGTCTCGTCGGCGTGCAGCAGGTCGATGGCGATGCGGTGGGTCTCGCGGCCGACGCGGGCTTCCAGTTCGGTGACGCGGGAGCGCAGTTGTTCCTCGTTGGAAGCGGCGACCCACAGGTGGAGGGCGGCGCGGAAGAGCGGGCCGGTGTAGAGGTCGACGACGGCGGTGACGACGGCCCGGCGGTCGGCGGCGCCCTCGGGGAAGAGTTCCCTGAGGGCGTTGGAGCGTTCTTCGGCGACGTACTCGACGGCGGCGGTGAACAGGTCCTCGCGGGTGGGGAAGTGGTGCTGGGCGGCGCCGCGGGAGACGCCGGCGCGCTCGGCGACGACGGTGACCGTGGAGCCTGCCCAGCCGTGTTCGGCGAGGCAGGCGACGGCGGCTTCCAGCAGCCGCTGCCGGGTGGCGCGGCTGCGGTCCTGCTTGGGTACGCGGTCGCGGTCCGCCGTACTCACACCACCCATGCCGCATCCCGTCTTTCCAGGAAGGCCGTCATCCCCTCCCGGGCCTGGGCGGAGGCGAACAGCCGGGCCGAGAGCGCGGTCAGTTCCGCCGCGTCCCGGTCGAACGTCTCCAGCACCCTAGCCGTGAGCAGCCGTTTCGTCTCGGCCAGGGCCTGCGGGGCGGAGCGGCGCAGGCCGTCGAGGAGGGGGGCGAGGGCGTCGTCGACGTCGTCGGCGGTGACGGTGAGCAGGCCCAGGCGTACGGCGTCGGCGGGGGTGAAGCGTTCACCGGTGAGGTAGTAGCGGGCGAGGGCGCGCGGGTCGGTGCGCGGCAGGACCGGCAGGGAGATGACCGCGGGGGCGACGCCGATGCGGACCTCGGTGAAGGCGAAGGTGGCCTCGGGGCCCGCGGCGGCCATGTCGCAGGCGGCGAGCAGGCCGAAGCCGCCGGCGCGGACGTGTCCGGTGATCCGGGCGAGGACGGGCGTGGGCAGTTCGACGATCCGGCGCAGCAGCCCGACGAGGGCGTCGGGGTCGGGCGGGTCGCGCAGGTCGGCCCCGGCGCAGAAGGTGGTGCCGGTGTGGGTGAGCACGACGGCGCGGACGTCGGGGTCCTTGCCGCAGTCGGTCAGGGCGCCGTCGAGTTCGGTGACGAGCGCGGCGGACAGGGCGTTGCGGGTGGCGGTGGAGTCGAGGCTGAGGGTCTCGACCCCGCGCGCGCGGGTGCGGCCGACGAGTGCGGTCATGTGCGCTCCCTGAGCTGGCGTCGCAGGATCTTTCCGGAGGCGGCGCGGGGCACGTCCTCGATGAAGGTGACGGCGCGGACGCGTTTGTAGGGGGCGACGCGTTCGGCGACGTAGGCGGTGACGTCGTCGCCGGTGAGGCCGTCGGCGGTGGGCTGGCGGACGACGAAGGCGTGCGGGATCTCGTTGCCGTCGTCGTCGTGGGCGCCTATGACGGCCGCGTCGGCGATGCCGGGGTGGGTGAGCAGCAGGGCCTCGAGTTCGGCGGGCGCGACCTGGAAGCCCTTGTACTTGATGAGTTCCTTGACGCGGTCGACGACGAACAGCCAGCCGTCCTCGTCGACGCGGCCGACGTCGCCGGTGTGCAGCCAGCCGTCGGGGTCGATCATGTCGGCGGTGGCGTCGGGGCGGCCGAGGTAGCCCTTCATCACCTGGGGGCCGCGGATGAGGATCTCCCCGGGTTCGCCGGCCGGGAGGTCCTTGTGCGGGTCGTCGAGGGAGACGACGCGCATCTCGGTGCCGGCGATGAGCCGGCCGACGGTGCCGGGGGGTGCCCGGTGGAGGGCGTCGAGGGGGACGACGTGGGTGCCGGGTGACAGTTCGGTCATGCCGTAGGCCTGGCCGATGGGGGGCAGGCCGAGGCGTTCGGAGCAGGCGGCGGCGAGGGCCGCGTCGAGGGGGGCGGCGGCGCTGATGACGTGCTTCAGGGAGGAGAGGTCGTAGCGGGCGACGGCCGGGTGCTTGGCGAGGGCGAGCACGATCGGGGGTGCGACGTACAGGCCGGTGATGCGGTGGTTCTCGATGGCGGCGAGGAAGGTGTCGAGGTCGAAGCGGGGCAGGACGACGACGGTGGCGCCGTGGCGCAGGGGCGCGTTCATCAGGGCGGTCAGGCCGTAGATGTGGAAGAAGGGCAGGACGGCGAGGATGCGGTCGCCGGGTCCGGCCGGTACGGCGGGTTCGAGCTGGGCGAGGTTGGTGGCGATCTGCCGGTGGGTGAGCATGACGCCCTTGGGGACGCCGGTGGTGCCGGAGGAGTACGGCAGTGCGGCGACGTCCTCGGCCGGGTCGAAGGCGAGGTCGGGTTCGGGGGCGGTGGTGGCGAGCATGTCGCGGAGCGAACGGTGCCCGGGCGCGCTGTCGCAGACGAAGATCTCCCTCACGCCGCCCGCGAGTTCGGCCGCCCGGCGGGCGGACTGCAGCAGCGGGGAGACGGTGACGATCCAGCGGGCGGCGCTGTCGCCGAGTTGCTTGGCGAACTCCTCGGGGGTGGCGAGCGGGTGCACGGTGGTGACGGAGGCGCCCGCGCGGGTGGCGGCGTAGAAGGCGGTGGGGAAGGCGATGGTGTTGGGGCTGTGCAGGGCGAGGACGTCGCCCTTGCGGACGCCCGCCTCGGCGAGTGCGGCGGCCAGGCGCCGGTGGAACCGGTCCACCTGCGCGTACGTGAGGGTGGTGCCGTCCGTGCCGTCGATGAGGGCGGGCAGGTCGCCGCGGTCGGCGGCGCCGCCGAGGACGGCTTCGTGGATGGGGAGTTCTACGGGCGGGACGTCTGCGTACGCGCTGCGGAACACGGTTCCTCCAAGCGGCTGCGGCGGCCTGAACCGAACGGAACGGTCTCTAGTAGGACTTGGGCAGGCCCAGGGTCTGGTGGGAGACGTAGTTGAGAATCATCTCCCGGCTCACCGGGGCGATACGAGACACGCGCGCGGCGGCTATCAGTGAGGCCAGGCCGTACTCGCGGGTGAGGCCGTTGCCGCCGAGGGTGTGCACGGCCTGGTCGACGGCCTTCACACAGGCCTCGCCGGCCGCGTACTTGGCCATGTTGGCGGCCTCGCCCGCGCCGATGTCGTCGCCCGCGTCGTAGAGGTGGGCCGCCTTCTGCATCATCAGGCGGGACAGCTCCAGGTCGATGTGTGCCTGTGCCAGGGGGTGGGCGATGGCCTGGTGGGCGCCGATGGGGGTCTTCCACACGGTGCGGTCGCGGGCGTACTCGACGGCCTTGGCGAGGGCGTACCGGCCCATGCCGATGGCGAAGGCGGCGGTCATGATGCGCTCGGGGTTGAGGCCGGCGAACAGCTGGAGCAGACCGGCGTCCTCGTCGCCGACAAGCGCCTCGGCGGGCAGCCGTACGTCGTCGAGGACCAGCTCGAACTGGCGCTCCGCGGCCTTGAGTTCCATGTCGATCGCCCGCTTCTGGAAGCCGGGGGCGTCGGTGGGGACGATGAACAGGCAGGGCTTGAGGCGTCCGGTGCGGGCGTCCTCGGTGCGGCCGACGATGAGCACGGCGTCGGCCATGTCCACCCCGGAGATGAAGACCTTGCGGCCGGTGAGGAGCCAGTCGGCGCCGTCCCTGCGGGCGGTGGTGGTGATGCGGTGGCTGTTGGAGCCGGCGTCGGGTTCGGTGATGCCGAAGGCCATCAGGCGGCTTCCGTCGGCGAGTCCGGGGAGCCAGGTGCGCTTCTGGTCCTCGGTGCCGAAGCGTGCGATGACGGTGCCGCAGATGGCCGGGGAGACGATGAGCATGAGCAGCGGGGAGCCGGCGGCGCCCAGTTCCTCCAGGACGATGGACAGTTCGGTGATGCCACCGCCGCCGCCTCCGTGCTCCTCGGGCAGGTTGACGCCGAGGTAGCCGAGTTTGCCCGCCTCGGCCCAGAGTTCGGTGGGCGGGCGGCCCTCGGCGACGGTGCGGGCGACGTAGTCGCGTCCGTAGCGCCTGCCGAGTGCGGCGACCGCGTCTCGGAGTGCCTTGTGTTCCGCTGTTTCGATGAGGGTGGTCATGCGGTCCTCCGGGTGCGGGTGGTCCGTGGCGGGGCGGTCCGCGGTCGGGCCGCCCATGGTGGGGCGGGCGGTGCGCCGTGCCCGTCAGGTCGGCTGCACCACCGCCAGCAGCAGCCCCGGCTCCACCTGCTGTCCGGGCCTCGCGTGCAGGGCGGTGAGCGTGCCGGCGACGGGTGCGGTGATCTGGTGCTGCATCTTCATCGCCTCCAGCCAGATCAGCGGCTGGCCCGCGGTGACGGTGGTCCCCTCGGCGAGGCCGTCGGCGACGCGTACGACCGTGCCCGGCATCGGCGCGAGCAGGGAGCCAGGGGCGAGCTGGGCGGCCGGGTCGGGGAAGCGGGGCAGGGCGGTGAGGCGGGTGGCGCCCACGTACACCTGGTCGCCGTACCGTGCGATCTCGAACTTCCGCCGCACGCCGTCCACTTCGAGGACGACGGTGCGCGCGTCCGCGTGCACGACCCGGACGCCGTCGGCCACGGGGCCCTGCCGGGTGTGCCGGTAGCGGACCTCGACCTCATCGCCCGCCATCTCGTAGCGCTTGGTCTGCGGCTGCGCGGGGACGTTGCGCCAGCCGCCGAAGCGTGAGCGGCCGTGCGCGTCGGCGAGGGCGGCCGCCAGGGGGGCGTGGACGTCGGGCGCGGGGCGGGTCAGTTCGGCGAGGTGACGGTCGTAGAAGCCGGTGTCCACGGGGCCGGCGGCGAACTCGGGGTGCCGCAGGGAGCGGATCAGCAGGTCGCGGTTGGTGACCGGGCCGTGGACCTCGGCCCGCTCCAGCGCGCCCGCCAGCCGGCGCAGCGCCTCGGCGCGGGTGGGTGCGTGGGCGACCACTTTGGCGAGCATCGGGTCGTAGTGCACGCCGATGGTGTCGCCGCCGGTGTAGCCGGTGTCGAGACGGACCCCGGCCGGTACGGCGAGGCGGTGCAGGGTGCCGGTCTGCGGGGCCCAGTCGTGGGCGGGGTCCTCCGCGTACAGGCGGGCCTCGACGGCGTGGCCGCGTGCGGCGGGCGGTGCGGCCGGCAGGGGGTGGCCCTCGGCGACGCGGAGCTGTTCGGCGACCAGGTCGAGGCCGAAGACGGCCTCGGTGACCGGGTGTTCCACCTGGAGACGGGTGTTCATCTCCAGGAAGTGGGCCCGGCCGTCGGCGACCAGGAACTCGACCGTGCCGGCGCCCACGTAGGAGACGGCCCGGGCCGCGCGCACCGCCAGGGCGTACAGCTCCTCGGTGAGCCGGGGGCCGAGGCCGGGTGCGGGGGCCTCCTCGATCACCTTCTGGTGGCGGCGCTGGAGCGAGCAGTCGCGGGTGCCGAGGGTCCAGACGGTGCCGTGGGTGTCGGCGAGGATCTGCACCTCGACGTGGCGGCCGCGTTCGACGTACGGCTCGACGAAGACCTCGCCGTCGCCGAAGGCGCTCGCGGCCTCGGCGGCGGCGCTATCCAGCGCGGCCGGCAGGTCCGCCAGGCGGCGCACGACGCGCATGCCGCGGCCACCGCCGCCCGCCGCCGCCTTCACCAGCACCGGCAGGTCGTCCTCCGTGACCTCGCCGAGGGGGGCGATGCCCATGAGTTCCTTGGCGCGTGTCTTGGACGCCATGGCCTCGATGGCGGCCGGCGGCGGCCCGATCCAGAGCAGTCCGGCGTCGAGCACCGCGCGGGCGAAGTCCGGGTTCTCGGAGAGGAAGCCGTAGCCGGGGTGGACGGCGTCCGCGCCGGCGGCCAGGGCCGCCTTCACGATCAGGTCGCCGCGCAGGTACGTCTGCGCGGGCGTCGCGCCCGGCAGCCGTACGGCCGCGTCGGCCACGCGCGCGTGCAGCGCGTTCTCGTCCGCGTCCGAGTGCACGGCGACCGTCCGGATCCCCAGTTCGGCGCAGGTGCGGAAGACGCGGTGGGCGATCTCGCCCCGGTTGGCGACGAGGAGTGTCGAAATCACTGGGTCCCTCACATCCGGAAGACGCCGAAGCCGCCGCGCGCGCCCTCGTAGGGGGCGGTGTGGATGGCGGAGAGGCACAGGCCGAGGACGGTACGGGTGTCGCGCGGGTCGATGACGCCGTCGTCGTACAGCCGCCCGGACAGGAACATGGGCAAGGACTCGGACTCGATCTGCTGCTCCACCATGGCGCGCAGGGCGGCGTCCGCGTCCTCGTCGTAGGGCTGCCCCTTGGCCGTCGCCGACTGGCGGGCGACGATCGACAGCACGCCCGCGAGCTGCTGCGGGCCCATGACGGCCGACTTGGCGCTGGGCCACGCGAACAGGAAGCGGGGGTCGTAGGCGCGCCCGCACATGCCGTAGTGCCCGGCGCCGTACGACGCCCCCATGAGCACGGACAGGTGCGGGACCCTGCTGTTGCTGACGGCGTTGATCATCATGGCGCCGTGCTTGATGATCCCGCCCTGCTCGTACTCCTTGCCGACCATGTAGCCGGTGGTGTTGTGCAGGAACAGCAGCGGGATGTCGCGCTGGTTGGCGAGCTGGATGAACTGGGCCGCCTTCTGCGACTCGGCGCTGAACAGCACGCCCTGGGCGTTGGCGAGGATGCCGACCGGGTAGCCGTGCAGGGTCGCCCAGCCGGTGGTGAGGCTGGTGCCGTACAGCGGCTTGAACTCGTCGAAGTCGGAGGCGTCGACGATCCGGGCGATGACCTCGCGCGGGTCGAAGGGGATCTTGAGGTCGCCGGGGACGATGCCCAGCAGCTCCTCCGGGTCGTACTCGGGCGGCGCCGCCGGCCCCGGGTCCTCGTACGCCTTGCGGTGGTTGAGGCGGGCGACGACGCGGCGGGCCTGGCGCAGGGCGTCGCGCTCGTCCACGGCGAAGTGGTCGGCGAGGCCCGAGACGCGCGCGTGCATCTCCGCGCCGCCCAGGGACTCGTCGTCGCTCTCCTCGCCGGTCGCCATCTTCACCAGCGGCGGTCCGCCGAGGAACACCTTGGCCCGCTCCTTGACCATGATCACGTGGTCCGACATGCCGGGGACGTAGGCGCCGCCCGCGGTGGAGTTGCCGAAGACGACGGCCACGGTCGGGATGCCGGCGGCGGACAGCCGGGTCAGGTCCCGGAAGACGGCCCCGCCGGGGATGAAGATCTCCTTCTGGGAGGGCAGGTCGGCACCGCCGGACTCCACCAGGCTGATGCAGGGCAGCCGGTTGGCGAGCGCGATGTCGTTGGCGCGCAGCGCCTTCTTCAGGCTCCAGGGGTTGCTGGCGCCGCCGCGCACGGTCGGGTCGTTGGCGGTGATCAGGCACTCCACGCCCTCGACCACGCCGATGCCGGTGACCAGCGAGGCGCCGACGGCGTAGTCGCTGCCCCAGGCGGCCAGCGGGGACAGCTCCAGGAAGGGCGTGTCGGGGTCGAGGAGCAGCTCGACGCGTTCGCGGGCGAGCAGCTTGCCGCGCCCCCGGTGCCGCTGGACGTACTTCTCACCGCCGCCCGCGAGCGCCTTGGCGTGCTCGGTGTCGAGGTCGGCGAGCTTGGCGAGCATGGTCTCGCGGTGGGCCCGGTAGTCCGGGTCTTCGGTGTCCAGGGTGGAGCCGAGGACGGTCACAGGAGGGCCTCCGGGAGGTCCAGGTGGCGGGAGCGCAGCCATTCGCCGAGGGCCTTGGCCTGCGGGTCGAAGCGGTGCTGGGCGGCGACGCCGGCACCGAGGATGCCGGTCACGACGAAGTTGAGGGCGCGCAGGTTCGGCAGCACGTGCCGGGTGACGGGCAGCTCCCGGCTCTCGGGGATCAGCTGCCGGAACCGGTCCACGGTCAGCTCGTGGGCGAGCCACCGCCAGGCGTCCTCGGAGCGCGCCCACACGCCGACGTTGGCGTCGCCGCCCTTGTCGCCGCTGCGGGCCCCGGCGACGCGGCCGAGGGGTGCGCGGCGGGTGGGCCCGGCCGGCAGGGGGTCCGGGAGGGGTGGGCGGGTCGGGTCGGTGAGGGGGGCGGTGTCCCGGGGCGGGGCCACAGGGACGCGCCGCCCGTCGTGGAGGACGGCCACATGGTCGACGGCACCATGGTCGACGAACACATCCTCGAAGACTCCATAGGGCGCGCCCCTCCCCGGTGGGGCCACCACATGGAAGCCGGGGTAGCTGGCGAGGGCCAGCTCGATCGCGGCACCGCTGAGCGCGCGCCCCACGACCGCCTGGTCGGGGTCGCGCACGACGAGCCGCAGCAGTGCGCTGGCGGTCTCCTCGGTGCCGGCGTCAGCGTGGTCGGTACGGGCCAGCTCCCAGCGGGTCTCGGCGGGCGGGGACTTGGCCAGCGCGTCGGCCATCTGTTCCCGGACGAGGGCGGCCTTGGCCTCGATGTCGAGCCCGGTGAGCACGAAGACGACCTCGTTGCGGAACCCGCCGAGGCGATTGAGCCCGACCTTGAGGGTGGGCGGCGGCGCCTCCCCGCGCACCCCCTCGACACGCACCCGGTCGGGGCCGTCCTGGGTGAGCCGCACGGTGTCGAGGCGGGCCGTCACGTCGGGCCCGGCGTACCGGGCCCCCGCCGTCTCGTACAGGAGCTGCGCGGTGACGGTGCCGACGTCGACGAAGCCGCCGGTGCCGGGGTGCTTGGTGACGACGCAGCTGCCGTCCTCGTGGATCTCGGCGAGCGGGAAGCCGGGGCGGCGGACGTCTCCGTCGCCGAAGAAGGCGTAGTTGCCGCCGGTGGCCTGCGTCCCGCACTCCAGCACGTGCCCGGCGACGACGGCGCCGGCGAGGCGGTCGTACTCCCCCGGCCGCCAGCCGAAGTGGGCGGCGGCGGGCCCGGTGACGAGCGCCGCGTCGGTCACCCGGCCGGTGATCACGACGTCGGCGCCCCCGCGCAGGCACTCGGCGATGCCGAAGCCGCCGAGGTAGGCGTGGGCGGCGAGGCTGCCGGGGTGGCGGGCGGTGAGGTCGTCGCCCTCGACGTGGGCGACGCGGACGGGGACACCGAGCCGGCCGGCCAGCTGCCGTACGGCGTCGGCGAGCCCGGCGGGGTTGAGGCCGCCGGCGTTGGTCACGATCTTGACGGAGCGCTCCCGGGCGAGGCCGAGGCAGTCCTCCAGCTGCCGCAGGAAGGTACGGGCGTACCCGGCGCCGGGATCCTTCAGCCGGTCCCGGCCGAGGATCAGCATGGTCAGCTCGGCGAGGTAGTCGCCGGTGAGGACGTCCAGCTCGCCGCCGGTGAGCATCTCGCGCAGGGCGTCCGCGCGGTCGCCGTAGAAGCCGGAGAAGTTGCCGATGCGCAACAGGTTCACCGGCTTCCCTCCTTCGGCGGGCGCCCGGTGCCGGGCGGGCCCGCGAACGCCTGCGCGAGGTCGAGCCAGCGGCCGGCGTCCGGACCCTCGGCACGCAGGTCGAGGTCGGCGCGGTGCGCGCGCTGGGTGACCAGGAGACAGAAGTCGAGGGCGGGGCCGGTGACGCGTTGCGGGGCGTCTTCGGGGCCGAAGGCCCACAGGGCGCCGGAGGGCGCGGTCAGTTCGACGCGGAACTCCTCGGCCGGCGGGGTCAGTCCGTGCGCCCCGAAGGCGAAGTCGCGGGTCCGCACCCCGAGCCGGGCCACATGCCGGAGCCGGTCGGAGGGGTGGCGCACCACACCGAGGGCGTCGGCGACGTCGAGTGCGTGGGCCCAGGTCTCCATGAGCCGGGCGGTGGCCATGGAGGCGGCGGACATGGGTGGGCCGTACCAGGGGAATCGAGCGCCCGGTGGTGCGGCGCGCAGGGACCGGTCGAGGGCGGCGCGGCCCTCGCGCCACGTCGACAGCAACTCCGCGGTCGGCAGCCGAGCGCCCTCCTCCGCCCCTTCGTCGACGAACGAGTCGGGGCGGGTGAGCGCCTTCTCGACCAGTGCGCGGAAGGCGTCTGCGTCGGTGACGGCCAGCAGCGCCGAGCGGTCGGTCCAGGCGAGGTGTGCGATCTGGTGGGCGACGGTCCAGCCGGGGGCGGGAGTCGCGAGCCCCCACTGTTCGGCACTCAACTCAGCTACCAGCAGGTCGAGTTCTTCGCTTTCGGCACGCAGGTCGTCGATGACGGGCGTCGGGTCGGCCATGGCAGGGAGCATGGCAGCGGCCCGAGAAACAATCAAGCGTGCTTGCATTAATTTGTCGCCGCGGCTCGATCCGCCGACTGATCAGCCCCCGCCGGGAAACCCGGCGGGGGCTGGGACAGGTGCGTCGCGGTCGGGGCGCGCTCCTTGGCCGTGGTCAGCGGGCGGGCGCCCCCCGCGTCCTGGTGCCCCGGGTCACTGCCCCTCGACCGGCAGGGTGACCTTGCCCCGGCCGATCTGGGTGCGTACCGCGCCGATGCTCGCGGCGATGACGAGGGCGATCGCGGCGGCCTCCACGGCGGACAGGGCCTGGTCGAGGATGAGGAAACCGGCCGTCGCCGCGATGGCCGGTTCCAGGCTCATCAGGATGGCGAAGGTGGAGGCGGGCAGGCGGCGCAGGGCCAGGAGTTCGAGGGTGTAGGGCAGCACCGAGGAGAGCAGGGCCACCGCCGAGCCGAGGGCGACGGTGGTGGGGTCGAGGAGCCGGGAGCCCGCCTCGGCGACGCCCAGCGGCAGGAACAGCAGGGCCGCGACCGCCATGGCGAGGGCGAGCCCGTCCGCCTGCGGGAAGCGGCGGCCCGTGCGGGCGCTGAAGACGATGTAGGCCGCCCACATGGCGCCGGCGCCCAGGGCGAAGGCGACACCGACGGGGTCGAGGTCACTGAAGCCGCCACCGCCCAGCAGGAAGACGCCTCCCAGGGCCAGACCGGCCCACAGCGCGTTGATCAGCCGGCGGGACGCCAGGACGGACAGGGCCAGCGGGCCGAGGACCTCCAGGGTGACGGCCGGGCCCAGCGGGATCCGGGCGACCGCCTCGTAGAAGAGGCCGTTCATCGCGCCCATGGCGATGCCGAAGACGACCACGGTGCCCCAGTCGGCGCGGGAGTGGCCGCGCAGCCGGGGCCGGCAGACCAGCAGCAGGACCACGGCGGCCGCGAGGAGCCGGAGGGTGACGACGCCGAGCGCACCGGCCCTGGGCATCAGGGTCACCGCCAGCGCTCCGCCGAACTGGACGGAGATGCCGCCGGCGAGCACCAGCCCGACGGGCCCGAGCGAGCCGAAGCCCCGCGGGCGGCGCGGGCCACCACCGCCACCCGGGGGTGCGGGCGCGGCTTGCGTCGGGGGTGCGGTGGCGCTGGGCGTGCTCACGGGCGGTCCTGGGGGCTGGCTCGGATCAGATCATGTTCATCTCGATGTACTACCGAGTCCAGGGTAATAGACCCCGTCAGGAGTGTGAACCCTTTATGTAGCTGTCCTGGATGGTGAGATGCACCGCGGTCACCTGCCGGACGACTGCTCCTGTTCGAGCACCCCCGGGGCTGAGAGTTCCCGCGTGAACCTGGGAAGTGGCTTATGCATCGGCGCCCTCCTCCAGTGCCTCCGCCAGCACCTCGGCCAGGTGCCGACCCCGTACGCCGGCGAGTTCTCGCAGCTGGGTCCGGCAGGAGTAGCCGTCCGCCAGGATCACGGCCTGCTCGGGGGCCCCGGTCACCGCCGGCAGGAGCTGCTCCTCGGCGCAGGCGCGTGACACCTCGAAGTGGCCCGGCTCGAAGCCGAAGTTGCCCGCCAGGCCGCAGCAGCCGCCGCTCAGTTCGCCGGTCAGGCCCGCGGAGGCGCGCAGCGCGCGGTCGGCGCTGTCGCCCAGGACGGCGTGCTGGTGGCAGTGGGTCTGGCCGGCGACCGGGCGGTCCACGGCGGGCGGTGTCCAGCCGGGGGCGTGCTGCTGGAGCGTCTCGGCGAAGGTGCGGACCGCCGCCGCCAGGCGGGCCGCGCGCGGGTCGTCGTGCAGCAGCTCCGGGAGGTCGCCGCGGAGGGCGGCCGCGCAGCTCGGTTCCAGGACGACGACCGGGGCACCCGTGCGCAGCACCGGCTCCATCAGGTCCAGGGTGCGGCGCAGCACCGCGCGGGCGCGGTCGAGCTGCCCGGTGGAGACGTAGGTCAGGCCGCAACAGACCCCGGCGCCCAGCGGCCGGGAGGGCGGCAGGACCACCCGGAGTCCGGCGGCCTCCAGCACCCTCACGGCCGCCCGCCCGACGGAGGGCGAGAGGTGTTCGGTGAAGGTGTCAGGCCACAGGACAGCCAGGTCGCCCGTGGTCCCCGTGGTCCCCGTGGTCCCCGTGGTGCGCGGGGTCCGCCGCCGCCACCAGCGGCTGAAGGGCTCCCGCGCGATCCGGGGGATCTCCCGCTCGGCCGCGATCCCGGCCAGTCGTTTCGCGGCCCGTGCGGGCGGGCCGGTCCGCGCGAGCGCGTTGAGCAGCGGGGCCGTGCGGGTCCGGGCCACCCAGCGCAGCCAGACCGGCAGCCGGCCCAGGGTGTGGTGGGCGGCCGGGCGGCGCCGGCCCGCGTAGTGGTGGTGCAGGAACTCGGCCTTGTAGGTGGCCATGTCGACGCCGACCGGGCAGTCCGAGCGACAGCCCTTGCAGGACAGGCACAGGTCCAGCGCGTCCCTGACCTGCGGGGACCGCCAGCCGTCCGTCACCAGCTCGCCCGCGAGCATCTCGTGCAGCAGCCGGGCCCGCCCGCGCGTGGAGTGCTCCTCCTCGCCGGTCGCCCGGAAGGAGGGGCACATGACGGCGGGTCCGGCGGCCGTCGTCGTACGGCACTTGGCGACGCCGACGCAGCGGCGGACGGCCGCGGAGAAGTCGCCGCCGTCGGCCGGGTAGCCGAAGGCCACGTCGACCGGGCGGCGGGGCAGGGCGGCGAAGCGCAGGTTCGCGTCCAGCGGGGCCGGGCGGACCAGCATGCCGGGGTTGAGGAGGTCGTCGGGGTCCCAGACCGCCTTGGCCCGCTCGAAGAGCCGCACCGTCTCCTCGCCGTACATCCGCGGCAGCAGTTCCGCGCGGGCCTGGCCGTCGCCGTGCTCCCCGGAGAGCGAGCCGCCGTGCGCCACCACCAGGTCGGCCAGTTCCTCGGAGAAACGCCGGAAGCGGCCGACGCCCGCCTCGGTGAGCAGGTCGAAGTCGATACGGACGTGGATGCAGCCGTCGCCGAAGTGGCCGTAGGGGGTGCCGCGCAGGCGGTGGGCGGTGAGCAGGGCGCGGAAGTCCCGCAGGTAGGCGCCGAGCCGGGCGGGCGGCACGGCGCAGTCCTCCCAGCCGGGCCACGCCTCGGTGCCGTCCGGCATCCGGGTGGCGGTCCCGCTCGCGTCCTCCCGGATCCGCCACAGGGTCCGCTGGGCCGCCGGGTCCGTGACCACGAGGGAGTCGACGACGTCGGCCGCGCGGACGACCGCCTCCGCACGCGCGCGTGCCTCGGCCGGCGCGTCCCCACCGGTCTCCACGAACAGCCAGGCACCGCCCCCGGGCAGCCCGGCCGGTGAGCGCACCAGGTCGGCCGCCATGCCCTCGACCGTCAGGGGCCGGTGCGGCAGCAGGCCCGCCGCGGCCTCGGCGGCCGCGCTCTCGTCGGCGTACCCCAGCACCGCGAGGGCACGCGCGCGGGGCGCCTCCACCAGCCGGACGACCGCCTCCGTCAGGATGCCGAGGGTGCCCTCGGAGCCGCAGAAGGAGCGGGCGACGTCGGCGCCCCGCTCGGGCAGCAGCGCGTCCAGGGCGTACCCGGAGATCCGGCGGGGCAGGTCCGGGAAACCGGTGCGCAACCGGGCCAGTTCGCCCTCCGCCAGCTCCCGCAGGCCCTCCGGCGCTCCGGCCCAGTCCCGTCCGAGCCGCAGCCGCCGCCCGCGCGCGGTGACGACGGACAGCTCCCGCACGGCGTCCGCGGTGGTCCCCCAGGCGACCGAGTGGGAGCCGCACGAGTTGTTGCCGATCATCCCGCCGAGCGTGCACCGGCTGTGCGTGGAGGGGTCGGGGCCGAAGCGCAGCCCGTGCGGGGCGGCGGCCTCCTGGAGGCGGTCGAGGACGAGACCCGGCTGGACCACGGCGGTGCGGCCGCCCGGGTCGAGCTCCAGCAGGCCGTTCATGTGCCGGGTGAAGTCCAGCACCACGCCCGTGCCGGTCGCCTGCCCGGCGATGGAGGTGCCGCCGCCGCGCGCCACCACCGGCACACCGCGCCCGCGGCACACCTCCAGCACCGCCGCCACGTCGTCGGCGTCCCGCGGGGACACCACCCCGGCGGGGACCCGCCGGTAGTTGGACGCGTCCATGGTCACCAGCGCCCGGGCGGTGACGTCGAAGCCGACCTCGCCCCGGACGCTCGCGCGCAGCTCCGCCTCAAGACCCGAGAGATCCGTCATGCGTTCCAGGATGCACACGACCACGGACAGTCACCGTCCGTTGTCCACAACCACCCCGAATCAGTCGTACGACCTCACAAGTCCAGGGGGCGGTGAACTCGTCTCATCGGACGGACATGGTTCCGTCCCGTTTCGTCTAGCGGATACCCTCCGACTCGTGGCCGACATCCAGATTCCCGCTGACATCAAGCCCGCCGACGGTCGATTCGGCGCTGGCCCCTCCAAGGTGCGCACCGAGGCGCTCGACGCCCTCGCCGCCACCGGAAGCTCCCTGCTCGGCACCTCCCACCGCCAGGCCCCCGTGAAGAACCTGGTGGGCCAGGTCCGCGAGGGCATCGGCTCCCTGTTCTCCCTGCCCGAGGGCTACGAGGTCGTCCTCGGCAACGGCGGCTCCACCGCCTTCTGGGACATCGCCACCCACGGGCTGATCGAGAACAAGTCCCAGCACCTCACGTTCGGCGAGTTCTCCTCCAAGTTCGCCAAGGCGGCCAAGCTCGCCCCCTGGCTGGCCGAGCCCACCGTCATCGCCGCCGACCCCGGCACCCACCCCGAGGCGCGCGCCGAGGCCGGTGTCGACGTCTACGCCTACACCCACAACGAGACCTCCACCGGTGTGGCCATGCCGATCGAGCGCGTGTCCGGCGCCGACGAGGGCGCGCTGGTCCTGGTGGACGCCACCTCCGGCGCGGGCGGCCTCCCGGTCGACATCGCCGAGACGGACGTCTACTACTTCGCCCCGCAGAAGTCCTTCGCCTCCGACGGCGGCCTGTGGATCGGCGTCTTCTCGCCGGCCGCGATCGAGCGCGCCGAGCGCGTCCACGCGAGCGGCCGCCACGTCCCGGAGTTCTTCTCGCTGCCCACGGCGATCGACAACTCCCGCAAGAACCAGACGTACAACACCCCGGCCCTCGCCACGCTCTTCCTGCTCAACCAGCAGCTCGAGTGGCTCAACGGGCAGGGCGGCCTGGCCTTCGCCACCGGCCGCACCAAGGACTCCTCGACCCGCCTGTACACCTGGGCGGAGGAGTCCAAGTACGCCACCCCGTTCGTCTCCGACCCGGCCAAGCGCTCGCAGGTCATCGGCACGATCGACTTCTCCGACGAGATCGACGCCGCGGCCGTGGCCAAGGTGCTGCGCGCCAACGGCGTCGTGGACACCGAGCCGTACCGCAAGCTCGGCCGCAACCAGCTGCGCATCGCCATGTTCCCGGCGATCGACCCGGCGGACGTCGAGGCACTCACCAAGTGCGTCGACTACGTGATCGAGAGGCTCTGACCTCCCGTCAACTCAGGTCGGAAGGGCGCCCGGTGCCACACCGGGCGCCCTTCGCGTCTCCGGACGCCCTCCGCGCCCTCGGCCCCGACCCGGCGCCGGTCCCCGGGCCGTGTCAGTTCCGGCGCCGCAGCCGCCGCAGTCCGAAGAGGGCGGCCGCGCCCACGACGACCACCACGGCACCGATCTTCAGGGTGCCGTTGCCGTCGGCCCCGGTGCCGCCGCCGGAGGCCGAACTGCCGCCGCCGGTGGTCGCCTTGTCCGACGCCCCGGCCGGCGCGTCCTGCGCCAGCACCTCGCTGTCGGCGCCCTCGGTGCCGTACATCAGCTTCGTCCCGTCGGCGGAGTACGAGACCGACTCGCCCTGGCCCTGCAGGGGCACGTCGAGCCGCCCCACCCGCTTGATCCTGCCGCCGTTCCAGTCGTACTGGATGCCGCCGAAGTAGCCCCGCACCACGAGTTGTTCGCCGTTCGGCGAGAAGGCCGCGTCGGTGGCCCACAGGTCCACGGCGGCGATCGGCTTGAACACGTTCGTGCCCGAGGTGCTCAGGTGCGCCGGTCCCTCGTACAGGTGACCGCCGTCCTCCTTCTTGTCGATGATGTACACGCGCCCGGTGCGGGGGTGCACGAGCAGTGACTCGGCGTTGCGCGCACCGTTCGCGTACTTCACGACGTACTGGGTGGCCCGCACGGTCTGGTCCTTCAGCACCTTCGGCTCGGGCAGCCGGTAGATCCACACGTACGGCCACTTGCCGTCGAGGTTGTCGCCGATGTCACCGACGTAGATCTGGTGGTCGGGCCCGATGGAGATGGCCTCCACGTCGCGCGGGGCACCGATACCGCGCAGGGTCACCGTGGCGACGGTGCGGCCCGTCCGGCTGTCGATCGCGTAGATGTACGGCCCGTCGTCGCTGTCGTTGTGCGTCCAGTAGATGCCCGGGTGCAGATGGGAGGCGGCCAGGCCGCTCGACTCCGTGATCCGCGGGTCCTTGATGGTGAACCCTTCGTCACCGGTGCCGCCGTCGGCGGCGGAGGCGGGCAGCGCGCAGGCGCCCAGGAGGAGGACCCCGGCGAGCAGGGCGAACGGTCGACGCATGCCCCAAGCCTGCCATTCACGCCGGGTGTTTACGGGGTGTGCGCCCGCGTCGGTGCACCGAGGGTGGCGGGCTTCACACCCCACCGGTCCGCGTGATCGTTCATCATGAGCGGATGCTCAGGTTCATGCCCGTAGGTGACTCCATGACGATCGGGAGCGCCGGCGAGCACACGTGGCGTTACCGACTGTGGCAGCACCTGTGCACGTCGTACGACGGACCCTTCACCTTCGTCGGCCCGCGCGAGACCCTGTACGACAAAGAGGCCGACGCCCCGACCTCCCTCGACTACGCCGAACCGCGCTTCCCACGGGCCCACCTGGCCGGCTGGGGCGAGGGCTGGCTGCACATGGCCCCGCTGATCGGCGAAGCGGTGCGCACCTGCAGGGCGGACGTGCTGCTCGTCTCCCTCGGCCTCATCGACCTGGGCTTCTACACCAACGCGGAGCAGACGGCCGAGAACGTGCGGGCCTTCGTCGCCGAGGCGCGCGCGGCGGCCCCACGCACCCGGATGGTGCTGCTGCCGGTGATCCCGAACGTCCGCGCCGAACTGGACGCCCCCTTCGCCGAGCAGGTGGACCGGTTCAACGTCCTGCTCGCGAAGGCGGTCGCCGACCTGGACGAGCCCCGGTCCCCGCTCCTGCTGGCCTCGCCGCCGGAGTCGTACGACATCCACGCGGACACGTACGACGGCACGCACCCCAACGAGAGCGGCGAACACCGGATCGCGGGGGCCTTCGCGGGGGCGATGTGGGAGGCGTGGGGATTCGGACAGGCGTACGCGGCTGGAACGGACTGACCTGATCCCGGCGCTTCCCGGTCACCGTGCGTATCGTTGAACAGCGCGGCCGCAACAAGGGAGACAGGATCGCGATGGCCGAGAGCGTCAACCCGATCAGGCTCGACGATCTGTTCGAGCGGCTCGAGAGGATGCCCGTCCCCGAGGGATACAAGGTCGAGGTCGTCGAAGGGACCGTCTACATGTCGGTCCCGCAGGACACCCACTGGGAAATCATCATGTGCATCATCGAGCAGTTGCGCACCAAGTACCCCCGGAAACAGGTGAAGTCCGACGTCCGGATCGACTACCCGGGCCACCTCAACGGCTTCGCCACGGACGTGACGGTGATCTCCGAGGGCGCCGAGCAGACGCCGGCCGGCCGATGGCGGCACAGCGACGTCGAGTTCGCCGCCGAAGTGATTTCCAAGGGCACCGCGGTCAACGACTACGGTCCCAAGAAGGCCGCCTACGCCGCGGCGGAGGTCCCGGTCTACCTCGTCGCCGACCCCTACCAGCGCCGGTGCCACGTCTACACCCAACCCAAGGAAGGCGGCTACGAGATCGAGACCACGGTGGCCTTCGGCAACGACCTGGACCTCACCGGCACGGTCGTGGGTCTCACCCTCAAGACCGACGAGTTCCCCCAGGACTGACCGGCCGCCCTTGCCTTGAGCGCACTCCAAGCCGTTGGCTGGGACACCATGAAGTACACGCAGCTAGGACGCACCGGACTCAAGGTCAGCCGACTCGTCCTCGGCACCATGAACTTCGGCCCGCAGACCGACGAGGCCGACAGCCACGCGATCATGGACGCGGCGCTGGACGCGGGCATCAACTTCTTCGACACCGCCAACGTCTACGGATGGGGCGAGAACAAGGGCCGGACCGAGTCCATCATCGGGAACTGGTTCGCCCAGGGCGGCGAGCGCCGCGACAAGGTGGTGCTGGCCACCAAGGTGTACGGCAACATGGCCGCCGACGGCGGCGCCTGGCCCAACCACGACAAGCTGTCCGCGGTGAACATCCGCCGGGCCGTCGACGCCAGCCTCAAGCGTCTGCGGACGGACTACATCGACGTCTACCAGTTCCACCACGTCGACCGGAACACCCCCTTCGAGGAGATCTGGCAGGCGATCGACGTCCTCGTCCAGCAGGGGAAGATCCTCTACGTCGGCTCCTCCAACTTCCCCGGCTACAAGATCGCCCAGGCCAACGAGGCCGCCGCCCGCCGGGGCGGCACCATCGGCCTCGTCAGCGAGCAGTGCCTGTACAACCTCGCCGAGCGGCGCGCCGAGATGGAGGTCATCCCGGCCGCGCAGGAGTACGGCCTCGGGGTCATCCCCTGGTCGCCGCTGCACGGAGGTCTGCTCGGCGGTGTGATCAAGAAGGAGGTGCAGGGCGGGCGCCGTGCCTCCGGGCGGGCCGCCGACACCCTGGCCGACCCCACCGCACGCGCGCAGATCCAGTCCTACGAGGACCTGCTCGACAAGCACGGTCTGGAGCCCGGCGAGGCCGCCCTGGCCTGGCTGCTGACCCGGCCGGGGGTGACCGGCCCGATCGTCGGCCCGCGCACCGCCGAGCAGCTCGCATCCGCCCTCAGGGCCGTCGAGCTGGAACTGTCGCAGGAGCTGCTGACCGGCCTGGACGAGATCTTCCCGGGCCCGGGGCCGTCCCCGGAGGCGTTCGCCTGGTAGCGCCCGGCGGCGGGGAACCGCAGGACGACAGGCGGTTCCCCGGCGTCCGGCCGGGTCTCTACCTGACCGCCGCCGCCACGGCCACCACCACGAACATCAGCACGAGCACACCGGCCATGATCCGGTTCCGGGATTTCGGGTCCACACGACGAGCCTAACCGGTCCGCCCGAGTGCCCAGCGGGCGACCGCCTCGTACCGGGGCTGCTCCCCGGGCACCCCGGAGGTGGGCAGGTTGCTGCGCACCAGCACCAGATCGGCCACGGACCAGGTGCGGCTCGTGAAGTCGCGCAGGCCCTCCACGTACGGCCGCGCGTCCACCCCGTCCCGGCTGCGTGCCACCGTCAGGTGGGCCTTGTAGCGGCGGTGCTCGCCCATCGGCACACCCGCCCTGCGGGCCGCCGCCTCCGCCCGGTCGGCCAGCAGCCGCAGGGCGTCCAGGTCACCGCGGGCTCCCGCCCACAGCGCCCGGCCGTGCCCGAACTGCCCGCCGCCCGCGACCGCCAGCGGGAACGGGTCGGTGCGCCGGGCCGCGTGCTCCAGCCGGTCCGACAGGTCGGGGACGAGTCCGTCGTCGACCTCGCCGTAGAAGGCGAGCGTGAAGTGCCAGCCGGGCCGGCCGGTCCAGCGCAGCCCGTCGGCACCCGGCAGCCGGCGCAACACGGCCACCTCGGCCGCCAGCTCGTCCGTCACGTCCGCGGGGGGCAGCACGGCGGCGAAGAGTCTCATGGCGTCACCCTGGCAGGGAACGGATCACGGGGCCAGCCGCCCGCCGGAAGCGGTGCGCGGGCGTCCCCGGGTCACCGGACCCGGCGCGCGGGCGGGCCCCCGGCACCGCCGGACGCGGTGTGCGAGCGTGCTGCGCGGGCGACCGGCGAGCGCGGAAGAAACCGTTGCCCCGGCGTCCCCGACCCGGCGTCATCGGCGGCATGGAGACCACCGGGAAGCCCGGCGTCAGAGCGGGCGGCCCCGACGACATTCCACTGGTCCTCGGCATGCTCGACAGCGTCGTGACGTGGCTGGTCGCGCGGGGGCGGACCCGGCAGTGGGGCAGCGGGTCCTGGTCGGGCGACCCGCGGGCGGTGGCGCTGGTCGAGCGGCACGTCACCGGGGGCTCGCCCGGGATCGCCGAGGCGGACGGGGGCCCGGCCGCCACGCTCACGCTCACGGACGGCCCCGCCCCCTGTCTGACGCCGGCGGACGAACCCGAGCGGCACATCCACCTGCTCGCCCGCGCCCGGCGCGCCCCGGGCCGCGGCACCGGTGCCGCCCTGCTCGCCCACACGGCCGCGGAGACGGGCCGGGCCGGGATCTCCCTGCTCCGGGTGGACCGCTGCACGGGCGGCGACGGCGGGCTGGTCGCCTGCTACGAGCACAACGGCTTCGTCCGCACCGAGTCCTTCCGCCACGGCGCGGACGACCGGCCGGGACAGGTGCCGGCCCGCAGGGTCTGGCGGAGCCCCACGCGCCGGGCGCTCCGGGCGCTCCGGGCCCACAGGACCCCGCGGGCCGGAGCCATAGGGCTCAGCGAAACCCAGCGAGCCCGACCCTCACCGCTCGGCGAAACCCAGCGAGCCCGACCCGCACCGCTCAGCGAAACCCAGCGAGCCCGGCCCGCAGGGTCAGGCGAACCCCGCGGGCCGGGCGCTCACGCTGCGGTGGCCAGCCGTTCCCGCTCGCGCGGGACGAACCGCACCTGCGGATGGCCGCGGTGCCAGCCCACCGAGAGGCGCAGACCGCCGACCCGGGCGAGGGCCAGGCCGACCGAGGCGGCCGCCGCGGCCGAGATGAGGCCGCCGAGGGCGAAGCCGACACGGGGGCCGTAGGTGTCGGTGATCCAGCCGACGACGGGCGCGCCGATCGGCGTACCGCCCATGAACACCATCATGAACAGGGCCATCACCCGGCCGCGCATGGCCGGGTCGGTGGCCATCTGCACGGAGGTGTTCGCGGTGACGTTGACCGTGAGCCCGCACACCCCGATCGGGACCATGAGCAGCGCGAACAGCCAGTACGACGGCGCCAGCGCGGCCACGGTCTCCAGGGCGCCGAAGGCCAGCGCGGCGGCGATCAGCAGACGCAGCCGGGCCGTGCCGCGGCGGGCCGCCAGCAGGGCGCCGCCGAGCGAGCCGACGGCCATCAGCGTGTTGAAGAGGCTGTAGGCGCCGGCTCCGGCGTGGAAGACGTCGTCGGCGTAGGCCGACAGCCACACCGGGAAGTTGAAGCCGAAGGTGCCGATGAAGCCGACCAGGACGATCGGCCAGATCAGCTCCGGGCGGCCCGCCACGTACCGCAGCCCCTCCCGCAGCTGGCCCTTGCCGCGCGGTGCGCGCTGGACCACGTGCAGCTCACGGCCGCGCATCAGGAGCAGGCCGGCCAGCGGGGCGACGAAGGACAGTCCGTTGAAGAGGAACGCCCAGCCGGTGCCCACGCCGGTGATCATGACGCCCGCGACGGCGGGACCGACCAGACGGGCGGACTGGAAGTTCGCGGAGTTCAGGCTGACCGCGTTCTGCAGCTGGTCCGGGCCGACCATCTCGGAGACGAAGGACTGCCGGGCCGGGTTGTCGACCACGGTGGCGAGACCGACGGCGAAGGCCGCGACGTAGACGTGCCACACCTGCACATGCCCGGAGAGGGTCAGGAAGGCGAGCGCGAGTCCCGTGAGCGCCATGGCCGACTGGGTCACCAGCAGCGTGGGGCGCTTGGGCAGCCGGTCCACGAGGACGCCGCCGTACAGGCCGAACAGCAGCATCGGCAGGAACTGGAGGGCCGTCGTGATGCCCACGGCCGCGGAGGATCCGGTGAGGCTGAGCACCAGCCAGTCCTGGGCGATGCGCTGCATCCAGGTGCCGGTGTTGGAGACGACCTGCCCGACGAAGAAGAGGCGGTAGTTGCGGATCCTCAGCGAGCTGAACATCGAGGACTTGCGGGATACGTGGGTGGACGTCGGTGCGGGGGCGGAAGGTGTTCCGGATCCCGAACTCAAAAGGGTTCGCCTCCTTCGGGGGCTGGTTACAGGTGGGCGAGCTTCTCCAGCACGGGGGCCGCTGCGCGCAGCTTGGCCCACTCGTCCTCGTCGAGGCCGTCGACCAGGCCGGCCAGGAACGCGTTGCGCTTGCGGCGGCTCTCCTCGAGCATCGCCTCGGCCTGTTCGGTCCTGGTGACGACCTTCTGGCGACGGTCGTCGGGGTGCGGCTCCAGACGGACCAGACCCTTGCCCTCGAGCAGCGCGACGATGCGGGTCATTGACGGCGGCTGGACGTGTTCCTTGCGGGCGAGCTCGCCCGGCGTGGCACTGCCGCAGTTGGACAGCGTGCCCAGCACCGACATCTCGGTGGGGCTGAGGGACTCGTCGACCCGCTGGTGCTTGAGCCGACGGGACAGCCGCATCACGGCGGAGCGGAGGGAGTTCACGGCGGCAGCATCGTCGCCATGGGTGAGGTCCGGCATGTTCCTTAGCGTAACTCATTACTCTGACTAAAGACCAACCCGACACGCCCAGTTGCCCGTGACGCCCGCCACGGAACCCCTCGATCACCCGAACGAGTGACACGGTTCCGGAAAGCGACGCATGGGACGACCCGATGTGGCGACCCTCGTACCCATGGGGACCACTGTGCTCAGCCTGCGGATGGACGGGGAGCTGCTCGAGAGGCTCCGGCACCACGCGGCCAAAAGGGGAATGAGCGTGCAGGACTATGTGGTCCGCACGCTCATTCGGGACGACTTCGACGAACGGTTCCAGACCGCCGTCGAGGAGACGGAGAGGTTCTACGGCGTCACGTGACGCCCCCGTCTCAGGTCAGGCCGAGGGCCGGCATCAGGTAGTAGAAGGCGAACACCGCCGAGACGACGTACATCGGGACCGGGATGTCCCGGGGCCGGCCGGCCGCCAGGCGCAGCACGACGAAGGTGATGAAGCCCATGCCGATGCCGTTGGTGATCGAGTAGGTGAACGGCATCATGAGCATGGTCACGAAGGCCGGGATCGCGATGGTGTAGTCCGCCCAGTCGATCTCCTTGACGGAGTTCGACAGGATCAGGAAGCCCACCGTGATCAGCGCCGGGGTGGCCGCCTGCGAGGGGACCATCGTGGCGATCGGCGTGAGGAAGAGGGCCACGGCGAACAGGCCGCCCGTGACGATGTTCGCGAAGCCCGTGCGCGCGCCCTCGCCGACACCGGCCGTGGACTCCACGAACGCGGTGGTGGCCGAGGAGGAGCTGGCGCCGCCCGCCGCGACGGCGAGGCCGTCGACGAAGAGGACCTTGTTGATGCCGGGCATGTAGCCCTGGGCGTCGGTCAGCTTGGCCTCGTCGCTGATGCCCATGATCGTGCCCATGGCGTCGAAGAAGCACGACAGCAGGACCGTGAAGACGAAGAGGACGCCGGTCAGCACGCCGACCTTGCCGAAGCCGCCGAAGAGGCTGACCTGGCCGACCAGGCCGAAGTCGGGGGTGGCCAGCGGGTTGCCCGGCCACTTCGGGACCGTCAGGCCCCAGTTCGGGACCGTGGCGACGGCGTTGATGATCAGCGCGAGGACGGTCATCCCGACGATGGAGATCAGGATGGCGCCCGGCACCTTGCGGACGATCAGGGCGAAGGTGAGCAGCGTGCCCAGGATGAAGATCAGCACCGGCCAGCCGGTGAGGTGACCGTTGACCCCGAGCTGGAGCGGGACGGTGGTCTGGGCGACGTCCGGGATGCGGGTGACGAAGCCGGAGTCGACCAGGCCGATCAGCATGATGAACAGGCCGATACCGATCGAGATCGCCTTGCGCAGGCCGAACGGGACGGCGTTCATCACGCGCTCGCGCAGACCCGTGGCGACCAGCAGCATGACCACGAAGCCGGCCAGGACGACCATGCCCATGGCGTCCGGCCAGGACATGCGGGGGGCGAGCTGGAGCGCGACGACCGAGTTCACGCCGAGACCGGCGGCGAGCGCGATCGGCACGTTGCCGATGACCCCCATGAGCAGCGTGGTGAAGGCGGCCGTCAGGACGGTCGCGGTGACCAGCTGGCCGTTGTTCAGGTGGTGTCCGTACATGTCCTTCGCGCTGCCGAGGATGATCGGATTCAGCACGATGATGTACGCCATCGCGAAGAAGGTGGCGAAACCGCCACGGATCTCACGGCCCAGAGTGCTGCCGCGTTCCGAGATCTTGAAGTAGCGGTCGAGAGCGCCGTACGCGGGCGAGCCGCCCGGCATCTCGGGGGTGGGGACCTTGGCAGGCGCCGAGGTGGACATGCGGGACCTCATCACCGACGGGGTTCCCCCGAGCCCCATTGGAGTTTCATACGAGCAGAAGTGGTCAAAGGCAAACGGTTTCAGTATGAAGGTATGAGTCGGAGATCGCTATCTCCGCGCGTAGACCCGCCAGGCGCTTAAGCTGTGCCCATGGCTAAGTGGACCCCCAAGCACGAGGCGCCGGAGCCCCTGGAGGGCCCCGTGGTCGCCACCATCACCGGCGGCACGATCGTGTGGTTCGTCCTCTTCCTGGTCCAGCTCCCCTTCTACGGCTGGTTCGCGGACCACGGGCACGCCTGGTGGGTGTGGACCTGCCTGGCCGGCGGCGGGCTCGGCCTGATCGGTGTCTGGTACGTCCGCAGGCGGGACGCGGCGCTCAAGCGGTCGGCCGCGCTGGAGTCGGCGTCCGTCGAATAGCCCCGTACGGCGGACGGCCGCACCGGCCGGCCGTACGACCTGGGCAGGACCACCGGTCATCCCCTGGTCGGAAATTCACCCCACTCGGCAGGTGAACCGACAAAAGCGCACGTACCGTCGAATGCATGACGCACATCGACGCGGGCGCCGAACTCGACCCCGTGCACCCGGTGGCCCTGCCCGAGAGCCGCTCGGGCGGGCTGACCGGCGCCGAGGTCGCGGAGCGCGTCGCGCGCGGGCAGGTCAACGACGTGCCGGTGCGCAGCAGCCGCTCGATGGGCGAGATCGTCCGCGCGAACGTCTTCACCCGGTTCAACGCGATCATCGGTGTGCTGTGGCTGGTCATGCTGTTCGTCGCGCCGATCCAGGACAGCCTGTTCGGCTTCGTGATCCTCGCCAACACCGGCATCGGCATCGTCCAGGAGTGGCGCGCGAAGCAGACCCTGGACTCGCTCGCGGTGATCGGCGAGTCCCGGCCGACCGTCCGCCGCGACGGCACCGCCGTGGAGGTCCCCACCAGCGGGATCGTCCTGGACGACCTGGTGGAGATAGGCCCCGGCGACAAGGTCGTCGTGGACGGCGTGTGCGCGGAGGCCGACGGTCTGGAGATCGACGAGTCGCTGCTCACCGGCGAGGCCGACCCGGTGGTCAAGCGCTTTGGCGACCCGGTCATGTCCGGCAGCTTCGTGGTCGCGGGCGGGGGCGCGTTCCGGGCCACCAAGGTGGGCCGTGAGGCCTACGCCGCCCAGCTCGCCGAGGAGGCCTCCCGCTTCACCCTCGTCCACTCCGAGCTGCGCACCGGCATCTCCACGATCCTCAAGTACGTGACCTGGATGATGGTGCCGGCCGCGATCGGCCTGGTCGTCACCCAGCTGGTGGTCAAGAGCGACGGGCTGAAGGACGCGGTGGCCCGCACGGTCGGCGGGATCATCCCGATGGTGCCCGAGGGCCTGGTGCTGCTGACCTCCGTGGCCTTCGCCATCGGCGTCATCCGGCTGGGCCGCAAGCAGTGCCTGGTGCAGGAACTGCCCGCCATCGAGGGGCTGGCCCGGGTCGACACCGTCTGCCTGGACAAGACCGGAACCCTGACCGAGGGCGGCATGGACGTCACCGGCCTCCAGCCGCTGGGCGGCGCCGACGAGACGTACGTGCGCAGGGTGCTGGGCGCCCTCGGCGAGTCCGACCCGCGGCCCAACGCCTCCCTCCAGGCGATCATCGACGCCTACCCCGACAGCGAGGAGTGGCGCTGCGTCGAGTCGCTCCCCTTCTCCTCCGCCCGCAAGTACAGCGGCGCCACCTTCAGCGAGGGCGACGGCGAGGCCAGCACCTGGCTGCTGGGCGCCCCCGACGTGCTGCTCGCCGACGGCGACCCGGCCCTGGCCGAGACCGAGCGGCTCAACGAGCAGGGGCTGCGGGTACTGCTCCTCAGCCGCGCCACCCGGGACCTGGACGACCCCGAGCCGGCCAGGGGCGCCCGTCCCACCGCCCTCGTCGTCCTCGAACAGCGGCTGCGGCCCGACGCCGCCGGCACCCTCGGCTACTTCGCCCAGCAGGACGTCCGCGCGAAGGTCATCTCCGGCGACAACGCGGTGTCCGTCGGGGCGGTCGCGGCCAAGCTGGGCCTGTCCGGCACGGCGGTGGACGCGCGCCGGCTGCCCGCCGAGCGCAAGGCGATGGCGGACGCGCTGGACGAGGGGACCGTCTTCGGCCGGGTCACCCCGCAGCAGAAGCGGGACATGGTGGGCGCGCTGCAGTCGAAGGGGCACACCGTCGCGATGACCGGCGACGGCGTGAACGACGTCCTCGCGCTCAAGGACGCGGACATCGGCGTCTCCATGGGCTCCGGTTCGGAGGCCACCCGGGCGGTCGCGCAGATCGTCCTGCTGGACAACAGCTTCGCCACCCTGCCCTCGGTGGTGGCCGAGGGGCGCCGGGTCATCGGCAACATCACCCGCGTGGCCACGCTGTTCCTGGTCAAGACGGTGTACTCGGTGCTGCTCGCCGTGCTGGTGGTGTGCTGGCAGGTGGAGTACCCCTTCCTGCCCCGGCACCTGACCCTGCTCTCGACCCTCACGATCGGCGTCCCGGCCTTCTTCCTCGCCCTCGCCCCCAACGGGGAACGGGCCAGGCCCCACTTCGTCCGCAGGGTCATGCGCTACTCGATCCCGGGCGGGGTGGTGACCGGCGTGGCGACCTTCGCGACGTACCTGATCGCCCGCCACCACTACACCGGCCCGGACTCCCTGGAGGCGGAGACCAGCGCGGCGACCCTGACCCTGTTCCTGGTCTCGATGTGGGTCCTGGCCATCATCGCCCGCCCCTACACGTGGTGGCGCGTCGCCCTGGTGGCGTCGATGGGCCTCGCCTTCCTCCTCGTCCTCGCGGTCCCGGCCCTGCAGACCTTCTTCGCCCTGAGACTGGTCGGCCTGGCGATGCCGTGGACGGCGGTGGGCATCTCGGTGGTGGCGGCGGCCACCCTGGAACTCGCCTGGACATGGGTGGACCGCCGCTTCCCGGCGTGACCGGTCAGACCGAGGGCCACATGGTCCGGCCGGCCGCGAGGCCCCCCTTGCCGTCGCCGGCGTAGAGGCGCAGGTCGCCGCTGGAGGTCAGGGCGGCGAGGTCGGCCTTGCCGTCCCCGTCGAAGTCACCGCCGAGCACGCGGCGCATGCCGCCCCAGGTCTTGTCGGGCCACATGGAACGGCCCTTGTCGAAGGTGCCGTCGGCCTTGGCCGGGTAGAGGCTCAGGGAGCCGTCCGCGGCGACGGCGGCGACGTCGTCCCGTCCGTCCCCGGTGAAGTCACCCGTGGCGATCTGCTTCTTCTTCCAGGTCTTGTCCGGCCACATGGACTTCTTCTGGTTCACCAGGTTCCCGTCGCCGTCCCTCTTGTACGTGTAGAGGGAACCGTCGGGCCACTGGAACAGCGGGGTGTCGCGTCCCGGGGTCGTGCTGTGCAGGGTGGCGACGGGCAGGCCGTCCTTCCAGGCGGTGTCGTTCCACAGCTTGGCCCGCGTCCAGACGGTCGGGATCAGGGAGTGCTTCGAGGCCAGGTAGAGATCCCCGCCGTCCTCGACGGTGATCGCTTCGAGCCCCGTCGCCGCCTGGAAGTCGCCCGCGACCATCTCCTTCACGCCGGCGCGGCCCAGGGAGTCGAGGTGACTGCCGTACTCCAGCGTGCCGTCGGCGCGGCCCAGGAAGACGTGCGCCGTGCCGTTGACCAGGACGGCCGCGATGTCCGTGCGCCCGTCGTGGTTGAAGTCGGCCGCCGTGACGGCGTCGCCGACATGGTCCTTACGGGACTTCAGGCGCACCTGCTGGACCCACCCGGCGATGTCGTCGACCCGGGTCGCGACGGCCCCCGTGCGGGTCTCCGTGGAACCGAAGCAGCCACCGCTCCAGGAGCGGGCGACGACCGCCACCAGTCTGCCCCGGCCGTCGAGCACCGGGCCGCCGGCGTCTCCCGGGCACAGGGCGCCGGAGTCGGAGCCGGGTGAGACGGTGAGGGTCGACGCGTCCACGGCGTCCACGCCGAAGGACGCGGTGTGCGCCCGCCCGGGGACCCACTCGTTCCTGGTGCGCCCGTACCCGACGGCTCTGAGCCGGTCCCCCGTGACCGGAGCGGTGGTGCCCACCGGGGCCGCCGTGATGCCGGGGAACGGCCCGTCCAGCGGGTTGTCGATGGTGGCGGGGTTGCCGATCCGCGCCATGACCAGGTCGCGATCCGGGTGCGGGACGAGTTCCAGGACCTTCTGCTTGGCGGTCTCGGCCGCGTCGGGCCCGTTGCCGTCGGCGGTCACGACCGTGGTGTGCGCCGGTGCCCCCGCGGGGATCCGGGTGCCCTGCTGGGGGTCGGCGGCCAGGCAACTGGCGGCGGTGAGCACCCACTGGGCGTCGACGAGGGTGCCGGAGCAGGCGCGTTCGTCGTCACGGCCGACGTTGATGTGCACCTTGAGCGTGTACTGGTCGGCGCTGTCGGCGACCTGGTCGCCGACGACGGACCGGGCCGGGGGTGCCAGCAGCAGTCCGGTGGTGAGGCCCGCCGTCAGGACCCCGGTCACCCACACCGTGCGCTTCCCGCGCGTAGGGGGCTGTGTCACGTCTTCCTCGAATCACAAGGTCTGTTCTGCGAAGGCAGATGTCGGATCCGTGCACGCCTCGCGCACGGACAGGGGCGGTGGTGGCGGGTCAGCCGGTGACGCGCAGTTCGACGAGCACCGACCTGGCCCCGCCGACGGTGCCTTCCCCGACCGATTCGAAGCCGCCCTGGGGCACGTTGACGGTCGTGGTCTCGCCGTTGGCCGTCAGGTCCGCGCTGACCGGGTGGTCGGCGGCCTCCACCGCGAAGACCCTGGGGAGTTCGAGCGTGAGCCGGCCGGTCTTGGCCAGCGCCTCGAAGCAGTAGGTGCCCTGGCGGCCGACGGAGTCGTCCTTGACGGTCTGCACTCGGATCTGCTGCGCCGTCTGGTCGCAGTCGACGAGGAGGATGTGGCCGTCGCCCTTCTTCAGCTTGATCCCCTTCTCCGTCAGGATGCGGTCGGCCTGGGGATACCCGTAGTCCTCGACGGCGACGGGCGGGGCCGAGGCGGGCGGGGTGGTCGGCGGGTCGTCGGCGGCGGCGACGGACACACCGGCCAGCGTGGCGAGGCCGGCCACGGCTGCGGACACGATGAGTTTTCGGGCAGGAGAAAACACAGAGGGATACCTTCCAAAAAAGGATTTCTCAAAGTGGCGAGGACCTCGTAGCGAGGCTGACGGAGACGCCAGGAATCAACCCCCGTAATCCATGAAAGGCCCCCGAGGCCGATGCTTCACAGAGAGGAAGATGCGGCAATTAAAAGCCTTGAACAAGAGACACCGCTGGTCAGGCAGTGGTAAAGGCGGGACACAGAATAGTCAAAGACTTCCCATGCGTCAACGCCGTTTTTTCACATCTGACCCGCCCAACAGCCTTACTACGTAGCCCAGTTGATCACATAGGGAGTCAAACCGGGCGACTCATCCGGAGGGTCGGTGTGGCTGATTTCACGGCCGGAAACCGGATTCGATCGCAAAGAACACAGGCGTTACGCTGCCTTCTCCATTATTCGGCGACTCGCAATCGGGGGTGTCGTCGATGACCAAGACAGGTGTTCAGTGAATCGAAGAACTGACCAGCTCGATTACGCTGGAAGAACGGCGCGCCTGATACGCCGTACAGCACTGGGGCTACTGCCTCTCGCTCTCACCGCCGGCTTGCTGGGTGCGGCACCCGCGGCAGGCGCCCAGCCGTCCGGGACGAGCTTCCGGACGGCCGCGCAGTCCGAGACCACGGCCGAACAACGGGGCCGGATCGTCGACTACTGGGAGGAAGGCGGACCGGGCGTCAAGGCTGCCGCGGAGGCCGCCCTCACGGGCAGCGACGCCGACGTTCAGGCGTTCCTGGCCACGGTGGACGACCTCTCCTTCCAGGACGAGCGGGTCTCCGCAGCCCAGCTCGCCTCCGTCGGAGGCCCGGAACTGCTGACCGCCGCCCGCCAGGCGCTCGCCGGAACCCCGGAGCAACTGCACGACTTCCTGGACGACGGCTGGGAAGACCCGATGGAGCAGGACAACCGCGTCCGGGCCGCCCAGATCATCGACACCGCCGGCCCCAACGTGCAGAGCGCCGGCCGGGCCGCGCTGGCCGGTACCGCCGAAGACGTACGGACGTTCCTCGCCCAGGGCCAGTACACCCAGCAGGAAGAGGACGAGCGGGTCCAGCTCGTCCAGATCATCAGCGTGGGCGGCACCAACGTACGGGCCGCCGGCCGGATCGCCCTGGATGGAACCGCCGCCGACATCCACGAGTTCCTGGAGGTCGGCCAGTTCGTCGCCCGGGACAAGGACCAGGAACACGCCTCGGTCGCGGAACTCGCCGAGCAGGCGAAGGAGGCGGGGCGACAGGCCGCCAAGGAGACCGCGGCCGCCAAGACGGAGTCCGCCAAGGCGGTCAAGGCCGCCGACCTCGCCAAGGACGCCGCGCTGGAGGCCCAGGCCGAGGCGAAGGCCGCCAAGAACGACACCGATCGGGCCGGGCGTGCCGCCAAGCGGGCCGCCACGGCGGCGGCCCAGGCCGCGGCTTCCGCGCAGCGGGCGATCGACGCCGCCAACGCGGCGAACAACTCGGCACGTGTCGCGGCCAACGCGGCCGCACAGGCCGCCGCAGCGGCGGCGGGTGCCGCACAGGCCGCTTCCCGCGCCCGCAGCTCCGCCGCCGACGCCGCGGTGGACGCGAAGAAGGCGGACGCCGCGCGCAAGGCGGCCGAGGACGCCGACAAGGCCGCCAAGGGAGCCGATCTGGCCGCCGACGCCGCCGATCAGGCCGCCAAGGCCGCCGACGCGGCCGGTGACGCGGCCCACTCCGCGGCCAGCGCGGGAGCCAACGCCAATGCCGCCGCCGACGCGGCGACCGAAGCCGGCAACTACGCGGGCCAGTCGAGTGCCGAAGCGGCCGAGGCGCGCGCCGCCGCCGCGGCCGCACGGCGACACGCCGCGGAGGCCAACCGTGCCGCCGACGCCGCCGAGTCGCTCGCGCGCAAGGCGGGCAAGGCGGCCCGGGAAGCCCGTGACGCCGCGAAGTCAGCGGCCACGCACGCACGGAACGCCGCCAAGGCAGCCCGGGAATCGGCCGATCACGCCGGCGAGTCGGCGAAGGCCGCGACCCGGTCCACGGAACACGCCAACGCCGCGACCGAGGCCGCGAACGCGGCCACGGCCGCCGTGACCAAGGCTCAGGAGATCTACACCCTCGCCCGTCAGGTGGAGGCCGAGGAACTGCAGGGCCGCACCAACGCCGGCATCGAACGCGCCCGGGACGCCAAGGCGCAGGACGACGCTCGTACGACCGCACAGGCCACACTGGAGAAGGCCACGAAGGACCGGCAGGACGAACGGGATCGGCTGGTGACCGTGGCGGCCAAGCCCGACGCCGACCTCTCCGCCGTCGCCAAGCAGGGCCGGGCCCTGGCCGTACGCGTGATGAAGGAAGGCGGCACGCCTTGGGGACGCGCCGCTGCCGAAGCGGCCCTGGCCGGGACCGACGAGGTCGTCGTCGACTACCTGCGGAACGGATGGAGAACCGCCGAGCAGCAGGACCAGCGGTCCTACGTGGAGCGCCTCGCCGAGGAGAGTGAGGACAAGACGGTACGGGACGCGGCCGAGGCCGCTCTCGCCGGTGACGACGCTTCTGTCAGCGAGTTCGTGAACGACGGTCAGTACCGGGTGGGCAGCGAAAGCATGCGCGTCGCCATCGCCCAGGTGCTCGACGGGGCCGGTCCCGTGCTCACCGACACCGGCCGCAAGGCCCTCGCCACGGGTGACCCGAAGAAGTACAGCGAGTTCCTCATCACCACGCAGAACACCGCGCGGACGCAGGACGAACGGGTCCGGGCGGCTCAACTGATCGACAGCGGCAGCCCGGAGGTGAAGTCCGCCGCGCGGATCGCTCTGGAGGGCTCGCCGCAGACCCTGCACGCCTTCGTCGTCGCCGGCCAGTATCAGGCGCTGCGCAAGGACCAGCTGTCGGCCACCCATGTGGCCGAAGTGCAGAAGATGATCGCGGACGCGGGAAAGGTGGCCGCCACCGCACGGAAGAACGCGGCCACGGCCCAGCAGGTGGCCGCGCACGCCCGTAACGCGTCGGACGCGGCGAAGGAGTGGGAGAAGAAGGCAGGCGAGGCGGCGACCGACGCGAACAACTACGCCAAGAAAGCCGACCGGTACGCCAAGGAGGCGGAGGCGTCGGCGGACCAGGCGGCGTCATCGGCCAGGACGGCCCGTGACGCGGCACGCCGCGCCGATGCCGACGCGGCCGACGCGGCGAGGTCGGCGGCGGACGCCACGCTGTCATCGGAGACCGCCCAGACGGCAGCATCGAACGCCTCGTACTACGCCGACGAGGCGTGGAAGTCGGCGGTCGCGGCCAACAAGGACGCGGACGCCGCCCTCAAGGCGGCTGCCGACGCGTTCAAGGTCTCGCTGAAGAAGTACCGGGAGGAGGCGGAAGCGCGGCGCAAGGCCGCCGTCGAGGCGAAGGAGAAGGCGAAGAACGACCCGGGGGCTCGCGCCCGGGAGATGTACCGCTGCCAGCAGGGTTTCATCCCCTGCGACCCGCAGGGCTTCGCGCGCTGGTGCCAGCACCAGGAGACCTACTGCGACATCCTGGCGCACTCCAAGGAGTTCAGCGACGCCGCGGACATGCTCTGGAACGTCGAGAAGGAGCTGCTGGGCCTCGGTAAGTACGAGGAGTGCATGGCGAGGAAGGACTTCGACTCCTGCAGCGGTCTCGCCGTGGACGCCCTGCTCAGGAGCAAGTTCAAGTGGATGGAGCGGGTCTACGAGGAGCTGAAGCTGCTGAAGCGTGGCTGCAAGTTGGTCTCCAAGGCCTCCTTCGCCTCGTTCCGGCCCGCGGCACGGGCCGCCTCCTCCGGGAACAACCCCGTCAAGTGCCTCGAAGGCCTGAGGGACCACGATGTCTACGACCCCGTCAACGGGAACAGGATCACCGACATCGACCTCTTCGAGAACGGTGTGATGTGGGAGGAGAAGTCAGCGATCTACGCTGACGGCAAGTGGCTCGACGACAAGGTCGACAAGAAGCTCGCCGCCTACCTGAGGTGCCGTAAGTTGCTCCCCGGCTACGAGAACGCACCCATCGGATTCCGCTTCACGACGCCGGGCATGGACCCCCGCTTCCGAACGGCGCTGGAAGAACGCTTCAAGCAGCTCAGGGAGAAGTACCCGGACCTCGACCTCAGGCTGGAGATCGCAGATTGAGCTACCCCTTCGAACACGGCGACGAGACACTCTGGGACGCGGGATATCGCAGCGGTCGGCTGTACCACGCCCTCGCCGAGGGAGCGGCCGGGGTCCTCGACGTGCCGTCCGGGCTGACGCACACACCGCAGGGCTCGTGTGCGGTGGACCGCGAGGTGTTCCGGGTCTTCACCGGCCGGCTGTACGACCTGTACGCGTCCACTCGCAACGAGATGCTGCGGGAGCTGGGGCACAGCGTGCTCGTCACCTCGCTCGTCCTCCTGGACCGGGTGGGCGGGCAGGTCGCCGTGTCGCCGCGGGACGCGGCGGCCCTCGATGAGGCGAAGGCGGCGTACGCGCGGTCCATGGCGCGCTAGGAGCGCGTCCGTCACCTCGTGACCGGGGGCCGTCCGATCGGACGGCCCCCGGTTCCATGTCCGGTGGGACCGGACTACTGCACGTCGACGTAGTCGCCGGTGGCGCTCACGGAGGACGTCGTGGAGGTGCCCGCGAAGCTGTAGCGGTAGTAGCCGTCGGAGCCGGCCGTCACCGTGGTCTTCAGGGCGCCGGTGGAGGACGACGTGACGGTCTTCAGCGTCGTGTAGGTGGTGGTGCCCGCCTTGCGGAACTGGAGCTTGACCGACTGGCCGCCGAAGCCGGCGTACTTTCCGGTCTCCCAGTTGGCCCGGGTCAGGGTGCCGGTGACGGTGAGGGTCCTGCCCTTCTTGACCGGCTCGGGGGCCGCGTCCGCGGTGAGCTTGGCGAGGCGGCGGACCGGGAGGGTGCCGAGGTCGTTCTGCCAGGTCGGCGCCTGGGTCTTCTTGTCGACGGCGAGCCCGCCCGTCTTCCAGGTGCCGGCGTCCGAGTTGTACAGCTCGGACGCGGGGAGGGTGATCGTCGCCGTGCAGTTCGCGGTGGTGGAGTTCACCGTGGTGCAGGTGCCCGGGTCGTCGCTGATGACCTGCGTGTCGGCGTCCTTCGCCGAGGTGCCGCGGTAGAGCACCGGGCCGGTGTCGACTCCTGCGAGGGAGACGGTGGAGGGGTGCGTCACGGTGTAGGTCGCCTTGACCTTGGCCGTGGTGGTCGCGCCGAGGGAGAGGGCCTTGCCGCCGTTCACCTTCATCGCGGAGAAGGTGACGTTCGGTCCCGCGGTGGCCGCGTGCGCGGCCGGGACGGCGAGGGCGGACAGGGCGAGGGCGCCGGAGACGGCGGCCACGGTGGCACGTATGCGCATGTGCGGTTCCCCTGGAGGGCGAGATGATCAAGGAGTCGGTCGACTCACGTGATCAGATCCGCGAGACCTGGCTCCGGTTGTACGGCGTGAGCCGTTCCCGGCCATTCTTTGTCCGCCGATTGCCTGCTCGTGGCACAAGTGGGAGGAAACGTTCCGGCCCCGGAGGCGGCGTGCGCTTCCGGGGCCGGACGGTACTGCTGTCTACTTCGTGACCGCTTACTGCACGTCGACGAAGTCACCCGTGGCGTTGACCGCCGGGGTGGTCGAGGTGCCCGCGAAGGAGTAGCGGAAGTAGCCGTCTTCCTTGGCGGTGGTCGTCGTCTTCAGGTTGCCCGTGGAGTCCGACGTGATGGTCTTCAGCGTGGTGTAGGCGCTGGAGCCCTTCTTGCGGAACTGCAGCTTGACCGACTGCTTGGTGTAGCCGTGGTACTTGTGGTCCTCCCAGTTGGCGCGGGAGAGCTGGCCCGTGACCGTGATGGTCTTGCCCTTCTTCACCGGCTCGGGCGAGGCGTTGACCGTGAGCTTGGAGTAGCGCTGGACCTGCGTGGTGCCGAGCCCGAGCGTCTCGGCGCTGGCGCCGGTGCTGTACTGGAGGGCCAGGGCACCCGCCTTCCAGGTGCCGGCGTCCACGTTGAGCAGGTCGTTCTCGGCCGGGTAGACGTCGATGAGGCCCTTGCAGCTCGCGGTCGTCGCCGAGGTCGCGGTGCAGGCGGCCGGAGCCTGGCCGAGCAGCATGCCGCCCGTGGACTCCTTGTAGATGAACGGGCCGTTGTCGAAGTCGTCCGAGCCGAGGACGTAGCTGGAGTCGTAGGTCATCGTGTACGAGACCGAGGCGGTGACGTGGTTGGTCGTACCGACCTTGATCGCCGAGGCGATCTTGAGGTTAGAGAAGGTGACGCCCAGGTCCGCGGGCTCGGCGGCGGCCTTCAGGGCGCTCTTGCCGGCGGTGTGCGAGAGCACCTTCGCGGCGGCCGCCTTGTACGACGGCGCGGAGTCGGCCGCCTGCGCGGCCGGCACGACGAGGGCGGAGAGGGCCAGGGCGCCGGAGACGGCGGCCACGGTGGCACGAATGCGCATGCGTTCCCCTGTGTGAGGAGTGGGGCCGGCGGCCGCACCACGCGGGTGCGTCATCGTCGCCGGCCCCAACTGATCTTGGGAGCCTGCTGGCTCACATGATCGGATGCGCGACCCCTGCGAAAGGTTGTACGGATTTCGAAAATTGCACGATGAACCAGTGAAGTGGTGCGGTGAGGCGGTGCCTCAGTCGAACCACCGGTCGCGCGCCAGTTCCTCCGTGCGGGTCGGGTCCTCCAGGAGGGCCGCCACCTCGAAACGGCGGGGCCACTGGCCGGCCGCCCAGGCGAGGCCCGCGGCGACGCCCTCCAGGGTGGCCGCGTGCAGAACGCCGTCGTCGGTGAGGCGCCAGTCGATCTCGACGCCGTCGACGACCAGTTCCTCGTGCTCGACGTAGGTGGCGGGGGTGCGCGGGCCGAGCAGCACCCGCACCGGGTCCGGTACGTCGTGCTCGGCGCCCTCGGAGTGGATCTCACCGGTGACCGACTCGCTCAGCCGCCGCACCTGGAACAGCTCGGCCAGCTCGGCGGCGCGGGCCGGGCGGACCGGGAGCAGCGGGACGCCGGCGGTGAAGGGGAGCAGGTCCGGGGAGTCGACGACCACCGCGTCGGCCGCGTCCACGACCCGTACCTGCCCGTCGACCACGGCCCGCAGCTCGTCGGGCAGGGTCACCTGGTCCGGGTCCAGCTCCGCCAACGCGCCGTACAGCCCGTGCAGTTGGGCCGGGCCGACCCTGCGCTCGGGATCGGCGAGGCGGTCCAGCAGTTCGGCCGCGCCACCGGGCTCGTCGAGCAGCGCGGACACCGAGGTCCGCACGCCGAGCGCGCGCAGCACCTGCTCGTCGTCGAAGCCGGTGGCGTCGGCCTCGTCGTACAGGCCGCGCAGCAGCGGGTCGCCGCCCGCCGCGAGCAGCCCGGCGGGCCGGCGCCCGGCGAGGACCGGGTGCCCGCGCAGCCACCAGGCGGTGTACGGGCGGACGACCTCGTGGGTGCCGTCGGGCAGCAGGACGCGCACCGGCTGGGTGAGCGCGTCCCGCAGCGGCGGCCGGGCGAGCAGCGCGAGCGCCTCGGGCCAGTGGTCGTCGTCCACCAGGTCGAGGTCGCGCACGGCGACCAGTTCGGTGGCGACCGGCGGTACGGGGGTGTCCGGGAAGCGGTCGAGGATGTCCTCGCACCAGACGTCGACGGCGTCGAGCAGACCCGCGTCGTCAGGCTCGGCGAAGTCGCCCTCCCGGGGCTCCAGTTCGTCCGGGTCGAGGACGACGTCCGTGGCGCGGACGAGCGCGAAGTCCGCGAGCACGCCGCAGGCGGTCAGCGGCTGTTCGCCCCACCGGTCGGCCAGTTCGGCGTCCACGGCGGCCAGTTCGCCGGCGCGCAGCACCCGCGCGAAGGCACTGCCGGGCAGCACCAGCTCACCCGCCGGGGCGAGTTCGCCGTCCTCGTCGGGCAGCGCGAGGGCGCCGAGCCACGGCTCGTCACCGGGCTCCAGGGCCGCGTCGCGCACCAACGCCAACACGGTGTCGGCCAGTTCCTCCGCGTCGAGGGCGTCCTCCTCCCACAGCGCGCCACCCTCGTCGTCCAGCGACGCCGCCACGGCGGCCCGCACCTGCGGGGTGGTCAGCACCGCGCGCGGGGTCGCGGGCAGCGCGCCCAGCTTCTCCAGCAGCGGGTGCGCCGCGTCCTCGTGGGCGACCTTCAGCCCGAGCCGGCCGAGCACGTCGGGGTCGATCCGGGCGCCGTCCGCGGTGGGCAGCAGGATCTGCCGGGGTCCGACGGCCGTGCGTCCCGCCCCGGTGCCGAACTCCTCGGCGGCGGTGCCGGCCAGCGGCACGGGCAGTCCGGAGAGCCGGTCCGGGTCGATCCCGGCGAGGCTGTCGTACAGCCGCCACCACCAGCCGGGGGCCTTCTCGAGACCGGCCAGCCGGTCGACGGCGTCGGCGAGCGGGAGCCGGGCGACGCCGAGCACGCGCAGTTCCGCGCGCCGTTCGAGACCGGCGGGCAGCAGGGTGGGCAGCACCTCCGCGAGCACCCGTACGGTGTCCGCGCCCGCGCCCTCCACGACCTCGGCGTCCCGCGGGCGCAGCGCCTCGGGGAGGTCCTCGTCGTGCTCGTCGCCCTCGGCCTCGACCGCCGGCGGCAGGAAGGCGGTGCGCGGCAGCCGCTCCAGGATCGCCTGCCGCAGCGCGCCGTCCAGCTCGCCCTGGCCCAGCGGGCCGGGTACGAGGTCGATCGTTCCCTCGGTCACCGGACGCCAGGCGGCCAGCAGCTCGGCGTAGGCGTCCGCCGCCCGCTGCACCAGGAAGTCGGTGAGCGGGCCGGGGGCGGCGTGCCGGCGGGTGGTGTCCAGCGGGAACGACGCGATGAGCAGCGCGGGGACGCCGAGGGGCTCGTCGCTGGGGGTGGGGGCGTGCACGACGGGTGTGGTGCGCGGGCGGGCCGGGCGGCCGTCGGCGTCGGCGGGGACGGCCCAGGTCACCGACCAGTGCGGGCGCAGGCGTTCCTCCACCGGCCGGTCGGCGAGCAGGTCGGGGGTGAGCGGGCCGTGCGCGGCGGCGGTGCGCCAGCGGGTGGTGCCGTCGCGGGAGTCCTCCACGACGGTGACGGCGTCCTCGGTGCGGCGGCGCAGGGTGCGCGGGGCCTCGTCGTTGACTTCGACGACGACCTCGTCGAGCCCGGGCAGGGCGAGCAGCAGGGCGTCGTCGACGGCGTCGAGGAGGCGTTCGGCGAGGTCGGTGGCGGCGGCGTCGCGCAGCGGCAGGATGACGGCGGTGTCGTACGGCTCCGGGGCGGAGCCCTCGGCGGCGAACGGCAGCCGCAGCAGCGGGACATGGCCGTCGCGGCGCCGGATCTCGTCCCCGAGGCCGGGGCTGTGCCGGGCGGTGTCGGCGGCCAGGGCGCGGGCCTCGGCGAGGGACCAGCGGACCCCGCCGTGGCGGCCGATGATCGCGGGCTCGTCGGTGACGGAGAGGACGGCGGCGAAGCCGACGCCGAACCGGCCGACGGCGCCGTGGGTGTCCTGGGCGTCGCGCTTGGCGGAGGCGCGCAGGGTGGACAGGGACTCGACGCCGGTCGCGTCCAGGGGGGCGCCGGTGTTCGCGGCGACCAGGACGCCGTCGCGGAGGGTGAGCCGCAGCCGGCCGGGGGCGCCCGCGCGGGCGGCGGCGTCCGCGGCGTTCTGCGCCAGCTCGACCACGAGGCGGTCGCGGTAGCCGCCGAGGACCAGGTCCTCCTCGGCGTTGGCGTCCTCGCGGAACCGGGCGGGGCTGGTCGCCCAGGCGTCGAGGACCCCGCGGCGCAGGCGGGCGGTGCCGAAGGGGTCGGCGCCCTCGGCCGCGGGCCGCACGTACTTGCTCACGTTCACTCTCCTCGTCGACGTGAGGACGAAGGTACAGCGAGTGCGGCGGGGAGACCGAAGGGCGAGGTCAGGCGGGGTGTGGGGCGGGGGTGGTCCGGCGGGGCCGGGGAGTGACGGTCCTGCGGAACCGGGCGGGGTCACGGGGCGGCGGGGCCGGGCGGGGTCGGGCGGCCGACCCGTACGCCCCTCGGCCGGTCCGGCGTGGCCGAGCGGACTCGCCGGGTGCCCGTGGTCCCCAGTCGGCCAGGTGCTCCCGGCCGGACCCCCGGGGGCGGCCGACCCGCCCGGTCGGCCCGCTTCGTCCAGCCGCTCCGGCGTGGCCGACCCGTCCGGCGGAGCCGCCCCGCAGGGGCAGCCGACTCGCGTGGCCCGACGGTCCAGCCACCCGCGGAGGGCAGCCGACCCGCCCGGGCCAGCCGACGCGCGGTGGGCCACCGCCCCGTACGGTCCAGCCGGCCTCCGGCCCGCAGCCGCTCCGGAGGCGGACAGCCGCCCCGCAGGGGAAGGCCACCCCGGACCCGGCCGGCCGGCCGGCGGAGCCTACGAGTGGCCGAGTTCCGCCGTCTCGTCGTCTCCCGTCGCCGGGACCGAGCCCGAGTCGCGGGACGGGCGGAGCGGGAAGGGGTCCACCCGGGTCTCGTCGATCACCGGCGCCGGCGGCTGGGGCGGCTTGGGCATGACCGCCGCCTCCGAGTGGGCGCCGCAGCCGTAGCCGAGGGAGACCACGTGGCCGTCGGCCGGGGAGAACTCGTTGGCGCAGACGCCGAAGGCCTGGCCGAGGGAGCCGCCGATGGGAGTGAGGAAGCCGCAGGTCACGCAGGTGGCCGGGGCCGCCTGGGCCATCGGGGTCTTGGGACCGAACGCCTCCTCCCAGCGGTCGGCGGCGACGTGCAGGCCGTAGCGGGACAGCACACGGGCGCGGCGCAGGCCGAGTTCCTCGGCGAGCGCGGCGATCGTGCCGCGGGCCGGCGCGGTCTGCTGGACCGCCGGGGTGCCGGGGGTGACCTCGGCGTCCTCGGCCTCCGCGAGTTCCGCGATCTCCTCGGACAGGATCGAGTTCGGCGGCGGCTCCTCCTCGCCCGTGTAACCGGGCTCCAGGCGCAGGTCCTCCTGGTCGGTCGGGAGCAGGTCGCCGGGGCCGAGGTCACCGGGGCGCAGACGCTCGCTCCACGGGACCCATTCGGGGGCGAGGAGGGCGTCGGGGCCGGGGAGCAGGACGACCTCGTCCAGCGTCACGATCTTCGCGCGGGAGGCGCGGGCCACCGTCGCCGCCCAGCGCCAGCCGCGGTAGCCGGGCTCCTTGCACTCGAAGAAGTGCGTGACAACACGGTCGCCCTCCGACACCAGGCCGGCGTGCTCGCCGACCACTCCGGGTGCGGCGGCCTCCTCGGCGGCGGCCCGCGCGAGGTCGACGGCCTCGGCGCACAGGCGGTCGGGGGTGCGGCTTCGCGTTGTCGCTGCGCTCACAGGTATCGCTTCTCTCCTACGCCGTCTACACGAGTGCTGCTGCCTCCGGCGGTGAAGCGGACGGAGCGGACCTGTGGGCCGCATCGACGTCCGCGTCCGATCGCGCTCGGGCGCACCTCTGCCATCCATTCTGCGTTATGGCTGAGATACGCACGCTACCCCGTCGCCGGTGGTCGGGGACAGTCCGCCGCCGCGCGGCGATGTCCCGGGCCCGTCCACCGGTCGCGGACGGCCCGCCGACCCACCCGGATTCCGGCCCCCTCGGCCGGTACACGACGGTCCCCCGGACACCCGGCCGGGCGCGGGAGGGGCGGGGGACGAGCCGGGCGTTCGACTCGCTTGAATTCAAACCGCACTATCGGGCGGTGTCTCGGGGCACTATGAACGACGTGGCAGCCGCGGACAGGGGAGGCGTTCGGGGTGGCGGTTCGGGCCGGGTCGGCGGTGCCGTCCGCTCGGTCGGCCGTGCCCTGCACTTCCCGGTGACCGGCACCGCGCGCGGGATCCGCAGGGCCACGCACGCCCACGGGGCGGGTGAGTCCGGTCTGGGCAAGCTGATCGAGCTGCACGCGGTGAACGGCGCCGGGGACGTCATGATCACCGTGGCCCTGGCGTCCACGGTGTTCTTCTCCGTGCCCACCGACGAGGCCCGCGGGCGCGTCGCGCTCTACCTGGCCATCACCATGGCCCCGTTCACCGTCCTCGCCCCCGTCATCGGTCCGCTGCTCGACCGGCTGCCGCACGGCCGCCGCGCGGCGATGGCCGGGGCGATGCTGGCGCGTGCGCTGCTCGCGCTGATCATCTCGGGGGCGGTGGCGAGCGGGAGCCTGGAGCTGTATCCGGCCGCGCTCGGGGTGCTGGTGGCCTCCAAGGCGTACGGGGTGGTGCGCAGCGCGGTCGTGCCGCGGCTGCTGCCGCCGGGGTTCTCGCTGGTCAAGGCCAACTCGCGGGTGACGCTCGCCGGGCTGCTGGCCACCGGCGTGGCCGCGCCGATCGGGGCGGGGCTGCACGCCGTCGGGGACCCGTGGCCGCTGTACGGCGCCTTCGTGATCTTCGTGGCGGGAACGTTCCTGTCGTTCTCCCTGCCGCGCAAGGTGGACTCGGCCAAGGGTGAGGACTTCGCGCTGCTCGCCGCCGACGAGGAACACCTGCACGGCCCACGACAGAAACAGGCCAAACGCCCCGGTCTGCGGACGGTCGGGCCGGCCGTCACGCACGCCCTGGGCGCCAACGCCGCCCTGCGCTGCCTGTCCGGCTTCCTGATCTTCTTCCTCGCCTTCCTGCTGCGCGAGCACCCGCTGGCCGGCGAGAGCGCGGCGGTCTCGCTCGGGATCGTCGGGGTCGCGGCGGGCACGGGCAACGCGCTCGGCACGGCCGTCGGCGCCTGGCTGAAGTCGAAGGCACCCGAGGTCATCATCGTGACCGTCGTCGCCGTGGCGCTCGGCACCGCGGTCGTGGCCGCCCTGTTCTTCGGGCCCTTCCTGGTGGCCGCTCTGGCCGCGGTCGCCGGGTTCGCGCAGGCGCTGGCCAAGCTGTCCCTGGACGCGCTGATCCAGCGGGACGTGCCGGAACTGGTGCGGACCTCGGCGTTCGCCCGGTCGGAGACACTGCTCCAGATGGCCTGGGTGTTCGGCGGCGCGATCGGCATCGTGATGCCGCTCAACGGCACGCTCGGCCTGGTCGTCGCCGCCGCGATCGTGGCCGTCGGCTGGCTGACCACGCTGCGCGGCCTGCTCGCCTCGGCCCGGCACGGCGGCCGGACACGGGCGCGAGTGGCGTAACGAACCGGGCACGCCGTACCCCACATGGGCAGACGGCTGCGGGGGCCCGATAGCCTTCGGCCATGACCACGCTGCAATCCGTTGTGCGACGCCGCCGCGCCGTCGCCGCCGCCGGCGCCGTTTCCGCCGGACTGCTAGTCCTGTCGGGCTGCGAGAAGCCGACGCCCGTCGCGACCGTCACCGTGGGCCGAAGCTCGGTCAGCTCCGAGGCGGTCTGCTACAACGACGGCAAGGCGCTGGACGCCGCGTCGCTCACGAAGTGCGCCAAGAACGCCGGCGACATCGAGTCCATCAAGGTGGACCAGGACGAGACCGTGCGCTTCGGGGTCGACCCGAAGATCGCGGACAGCGGCTGGACGATCCTGGTGAACGGCCGCCAGTTCACCGAGGCCAGCAAGAAGACGTACCGCACCATCCCGGGCAGCGCGTTCTTCAACTCCCAGTACGGCACCCAGGGCGACACCAACACCGTCTCGATCCAGATGGGCACCAACCCGGCCAAGGGTCTGTGGTCCTTCAAGCTGAAGAAGGCCTGATCACGCCTTCCGTACGCGTCCTCGTAGCCACCGCGGTCCCGGCCGAACGGGACGCGGTGGCAGGGGCGTTCCCCGGCCCTGGAGCCGGGGAGAGCGCACTGCCCGGAACGGTCCGCGTGGTGCACGCGGCCACCGGGTTCGACCTGCTGGCCGCCGGTGTGGGACCGGCTCTCGCCGCCGCCTCCACCGCCACGGCGCTCACCGCCGCGGCCCTGGCCGGCCGCCCCTACGGCCTGGTCGTCTCGGCCGGGATCGGCGGCGGCTTCCAGCCCGCCGCGCCGCTCGGCTCACTCGTCGTCGCCGACGCGATCACCGCGGCCGACCTGGGCGCCGAGACGGCCGACGGCTTCCTGCCGGTCACCGAACTCGGCTTCGGCACCGTCACCCACCGGCCGCCGAAATCACTCGTACGAGTCGCGTGCGGGGCCACCGGCGCACGCGCCGGCACCGTCCTGACCGTCTCCACCGTCACCGGGACCGCCGCCCGCGCCGCCGAGCTGCGCGACCGGCACCCCGGCGCCCTCGCCGAGGGCATGGAGGGGTTCGGGGTCGCCGAGGCCGCCGCCGCGCACGGGGTGCCCGTCCTGGAGGTCCGCGCGGTCTCCAACCCGGTGGGCCCCCGCGACCGCGCCGCCTGGCGCATCGGCGACGCGCTCACCGCCCTCACCGAGGCGTTCGGGAAGCTCGCGCCCGCACTGGAGAGTTGGAACCCGCATGACCACTGAACCCCTGCAGATCGCCTACTCCCCCTGCCCGAACGACACGTTCGTCTTCGACGCCCTCGCCCACGGCCGGATCCCCGGCGCGCCCGCGCTCGACGTCACCTTCGCCGACATCGACATCACCAACGGCATGGCCGAGCGCGGGGAGTTCGACGTACTGAAGGTGTCGTACGCCGTGCTGCCGTACGTCCTGGACGACTACGCGCTGCTGCCGTGCGGCGGCGCGCTGGGCCGGGGCTGCGGGCCGCTGGTGCTGACCCGGGAGGACGGCGCCGAGCTGACGGGCCGTACGGTCGCGGTGCCCAGCGAGCGGTCGACCGCGTACCTGCTGTTCCGGCTGTGGGCGGCGGACACGCTCCCCGGCGGGGTCGGCGAGATCGTGGTCATGCCGTTCGACGAGATCATGCCGGCCGTGCGCGACGGCAAGGTGGACGCCGGGCTCGTCATCCACGAGGCCCGCTTCACCTACCAGAACTACGGGCTGCACAAGCTCGCCGACATGGGCGAGCACTGGGAGCGCACCACCGGGCTGCCGATCCCGCTGGGCGCGATCATCGCCAGGCGCTCGCTCGGCGCCCCGGCGCTCGGCCGGATCGCCGACGCCGTCAAGGCGTCCGTACGGGCCGCCTGGGACGACCCCGAGGTCTCCCGGCCGTACGTGATGGAGCACGCCCAGGAGATGGACCCGGCCGTCGCGGACCAGCACATCGGGCTGTACGTCAACGAGTTCACCGCCGACCTCGGCGAGGACGGCTACGCGGCGATCCGCGGGCTGCTCACCCGCGCGGCGGCCGAGGGACTGGTGCCGCCCCTCGGCCCGGACGCGCTCGCCTTCCCCTGAGGGTCACCGCTCCCCCGGGGCCGGCCGAGGGTCACACGTCGAGCTGGTCGGCGACCGCGCGCAGCAGGCCGGCGATCTGCTTGCCGGAGGTCTTCTCCGGGTAGCGGCCCCGCTCGAGTCCCGGGGTGATGTTCTCCAGGAGAGTCGTCAGGTCCTGCACGATGGAGGCCAGCTCGTCGGGCTTCTTGCGCTGGGCCGCCGCGACGGACGGGGTGGGATCGAGCACGGTCACGGAGAGTGCCTGGTCACCGCGCTGGCCGGCGACCACGCCGAACTCCACGCGCTGGCCCGGCTTGAGCGCGTCGACTCCGGCGGGGAGGACCGAGGAATGCACGAAGACGTCACCGCCGTCGTCGCGGGAGAGGAAGCCGAAGCCCTTCTCGCTGTTGAACCATTTGACCTTGCCGGTAGGCACGTCTGTCCTCGTCCTCGTCCTCGTCGGGAAAATGCTTCGTAATCGGCTCTCGACAGCCCCGGGGCGGATCGATCGTGACCCGCCGACACCATGCGCTACCGAGCGCTACCAAGGCTAATGGTCTTCGGGCGGGTGACAAGACGTCCCCCGGTTGTTCTCTCGGGCTGGGAACTACCCTGGTCCGGTGCGTGACAAAACCCAAACGAATTCCACCGGGCCCGGTGACCGGCTGATCCGCGCCGGTGCCGTCGTGTTCTTCCTCGGGGCCCTGGCCACGATGGTCACCATGGCACCGCTGTTCTTCGGCGCGAAGCCTTTCCCGACCTACATGTTCGGATTGAGCATGCTCATGGCCGTCGGATTCCTCGTCGCCGCCGCGGGCGTGCTGCGTTCGGTCGCCGCCGGCCGGCGTCAGGCGCGGGGCGCCGCCCGGTGACCGGCCAGCCAGCGCGGGAAGGCGGACAGGTCGTCGAGCACGACGTCCGCCCCGGCCGCCCGTAGCTCACCGCCGTCGCACGGCCCGGTGGCCACGGCGACCGACAGCGCGCCCGCCGCGCGGGCACCGCGCACGTCACCGACGTGGTCGCCGACGTACACGCTCGCGCCGTACGCGCGCAGGGCCTCCGCCTTCTGCTCGGCCCACAGGTCGCCCACCACCACGTCGGGCGAGATGCCCAGGTGGGCGAGGTGCAGCTTGGCGTTCGGCTCGTACTTGGCGGTGACCACCATGGTCCGCCCGCCGGCCGCCCGCACCGCCTCGACGGCCTCCCGCGCCCCCGCCATGGCGGGCGTCGCGGCGATCGCGAACGACGGGTACATCTCCCGGTACAGGTCGGCCACGGCGGCGACCTCCCCGGCCGGGAACCAGTTCACCAGCTCCTCGGCGAGCGGCGGCCCGAGCCGGGTCACCGCCAGGTCCGCGTCGATGTACGTCCCGGTCCGCTCCGCCAGCGCCACGTAGCAGGCGCGGATGCCCGGCCGGGAGTCGATGAGCGTCATGTCGAGGTCGAAGCCGACGGTGAGGGCGGGGAGCGTCATGCGGGCCATTGTGCCGGGCCCTCCCGACGGCACGGCCCGCGCCCCTGGGTGCCAGGGTCCGCGCTGGGAGCGCCGGATCGCGCCCCTGCGCGTCAGTGCCCGCCCCGGGAACGCCGGACCGCACCCCTGGGCGTCACGGCCCGGCCCCCACCCAGAACGCCAGATCCCGCCCCCGGGGCATCAGGGGCCGCGCCCAGAACGGCAGACCACGGCCCCGGGGCATCAGGGCCGCACCGTGAACGCCGAACGGCGCCCCCGGGCACCATGGCCCCACCCAAAACGCCAGACCACGCCCCCGGGGCATCACGGCCCCCACCCGGAACCACACCCCCGGAGCATCAAGGGCCGCGCGCCCAGAGCGCCGAACCGCGCCCCGGGCATCACGGCCGGCGCTGGGAGCGCCAGACCAGGAACAGGGCCGAGGCCAGCGCCGCGCCGCGTACCACCCAGGGCCAGGTCTCGGCCAGGGCGTCGTTCATGTGGCCGTGCGCGATGGGTTCGCCCCAGCGGCCGTTGTCGCGGCCCCAGAGCCAGACCAGGCCGGCCGCGAGCGCCAGGGAGGGCACGCCCAGCACGGCCCACTTGGTCTCCGCCGGGGTCAGCCGCCGGGAGCCGTAGGCGATCAGCCAGCCGAGGAGCAGCGCGAACCAGTTGCCGAGCGCGGCGCCCGCGACCAGCGCGGCCGCGGCGAGCAGCAGCAGCGGGTTGGTCCAGCCGGCGGCGGGGCGCGGCAGCAGCCGGCGCGCAGGGGCGGCGGGGACGGCGGGGACGGCGCGCCCGAACAGCCGGCGGCGGGTGGTGGCCGGATCCGCCGCGGGTTCCTCGGCCACCGCCTCCGCCGCCTCCTGCGGCCGCGCCTGGGCGCCCGGTTCCTTCCCGGTCTCCTTCGGGGGGCGTCTGAGCAGGTCGGGGATCTCCACCCCGCCCGTGAACCCGGGCACCTCGTCACCGGCCGGCGACCCGAACGGACTGCCCTGCACCCGCCACCAGTCGGGCTCGGCCGCGCTGTCCCCGAGTTCGTGCGCGGCGGCCAGGTGCGGCGGGGCCGCGGCGTCCTGCCGGGCGGGCTGCTCCGGCTCGGCGGGACGCGGCCGCGGCACGACCCGGCGCAGCCCCTTGGGGCGCGGTGCCGGTTCGGGGGCCTCGGGCTGGACGGGCACGGCGGCGGCCGGCGGCTGGGGCGTGCCCCCCGTGCCGCCCGCGGCCTCGACCACCTGGTCGGGGGTGCCGAGCCGGTCCAGGATGCGGCGGACCGCGGCGGGGCTGTCCACCGCCGTCCTGGCCCGGTGCCGGTCGATCTCGTTGCGCAGCTCCGACACCAGCCGCATGCGCGTGGCCGACGGCAGCTGCCGCTGCTGGGCGACGTCCCCGACGCGGCTCAGATACTCGTAGACGACCTGGTCGCTCTCGATCCCCACGGAAAACCCCTCCGGGGCAGCGGTGGTGAAACCCCGTCGGACGAAGGTACCGCGTACGGCCCCCGAGGGCGGCCCGGGTGGGCCCGGGGCCCGCCGCCGGGCCCGCCCGTGGCGGCGAGGCCGCCCGCAACACCCCTACGACCGGCCGCCCTGCGAGTACCGTGGGCAGGATGAGCAGCGCCCACACGACCCCGTCGGCCCCCCGCTCCCTCGCGGAAGCGCTCCGCGCGCGGGACGACGCCTCGCTGGCCGCGCTCCTGCGCAGCCGACCCGATCTCATCACGCCCGTCCCCACCGACCTCACCCAGCTCGCCACCCGCGCCGGCACCCGTGCCTCGGTGCTGCGCGCGCTGGAGCGGCTCGACCGGTTCGCGCTGCAGACCGCGGAGGCGCTCGCGGTGGCCCCGGACCCGGCGTCGTACGGGACACTGCTCGGACTGATGGCGGGGGACGCCGGAGCGGCGGGCGTGGCCGCCGCGCTGCCCCGGGCCCTCGCCACCCTGCGCGAACAGGCCCTGGTATGGGGGGACGACGAGCGGCTGCGCCTGGTGCGCACCGCCCGGGAACTGCTCGCGCCGACCCCGCAGCACCCCTCCCCGACCGGTCTCGGCCCGACCGTGCAGGAGGCCACCTCGGGCATGTCGCCGGGGCGGATCCAGGAGATCGTCACCACCGCCGGGCTCACCACGACCCACGACTCGGTCTCCGCCGTGGCCGCGCTCACCGCCCTGTTCACGCACCGGGGGAAGATGGCCGCGCTGCTCGCCGACGCCCCGGAGGCCGCCCTGGAGGTGCTGTCCCGGCTGGTGTGGGGGCCGCCGTACGGGCAGGTCACCCCCGAGCCGGCCGCCCATCTGCGCTGGCTGCTGGACCGCGGTCTGCTGCTGCCCACCGCGCCGGGCACGGTCGTGCTGCCCCGCGAGGTCGCCCTGCACCTGCGCGAGGGCCGCGCCCACCGCGAGCCCGAGCCGCTGCCCCCCGCCGTGGAACCGGCCGCGGTGCACGGCCCCCAGGTGGTGGACGCCACCGCCGCCGGGCAGGCCTACACCGCCCTGGCCACCGTCGAGGAACTGCTGAAGGACTGGGACGAGGGCGGCCCGGCCGTGCTGCGAGCCGGCGGGCTCAGCGTGCGCGACCTGAAGCGGACGGCCGTCGCCCTCGACGTGTCCGAGCCGGTGGCCGCCTTCTGGGTCGAGCTGGCGTACGCGGCGGGCCTGCTCGCCTCCGACGGCGAGGCCGACGAGCGGTTCGCGGCCACCCCCGGCTACGACGAGTGGCTCGAGCAACCCGCCGCCGAACGCTGGGCCCGGCTGGCCGAGGTCTGGCTGACGGCCACCCGGACGCCGGGGCTGGTCGGCGGGCGGGACGCCAAGGACCGCACGCTGTCCGCGCTGGGCCCGGGCCTCGACCGGTCGGCGGCGTCCGAGGTACGGCACCGGGTACTGACCCTGCTGGCCGGGCTGCCGCACGGCGCCGCGCCCGGCACCGAGTCGGTGCTGGCCCGGCTGCGCTGGGAACGCCCGCTGCGCGGCCCGCGCACCGACGACGACCTGCGCTCCCGGCTGGCCCGCTGGACCCTGGAGGAGGCCGAGCTGCTCGGCGTCACCGGGCGGGGTGCGCTCTCGGCCCACGGGCGGGCGCTGCTGGGGATGCCCGCCGCCCCCGCGGCCGCCGCCCCCGAGGAGTCCTCCGGTCCCGGCGACAAGCTGCCCGTCCACCATCACCACGTGCCCCCGGCCGCCGAACCCCTCCCCGGCCCCGAACGGGCCGCCGCAGCGGCGGCCGCGGCCCGGCTGCTCGCGCCGCTGCTGCCCGAACCGCTGGACCACGTGCTGCTCCAGGCCGACCTGACGGCGGTGGCCCCCGGCCCGCTCCGGCGTCCGCTCGCCGACGTGCTCGGGGTCCTCGCGGACGTCGAGTCCAAGGGCGGCGCGACCGTCTACCGGTTCACGCCGGCCTCCGTGCGGCGCGCCCTGGACGCCGGCCGCACCGCCGCCGACGTGCACGCCTTCCTCGCCGCGCACTCCCGCACGCCGGTCCCGCAGCCGCTGGCGTACCTGGTCGACGACGTGGCGCGCAGACACGGGCACCTGCGGGTGGGCGCCGCCTCGGCGTACGTGCGCTGCGACGACGACGCCCTGCTCAACGAGATCCTCGCCGACCGGCGGGCGGCCGCGCTGGGGCTGCGCCGGCTGGCCCCGACCGTCCTGGCCACCCGGTCGGACCCGGCCGCGCTCCTGGAGGGCCTGCGCGCGATGGGCTACGCGCCCGCCGCCGAGTCCGCCGAGGGCGATGTGCTCATCGCCCGGGCCCACTCCCACCGCACCCCGCCGCGGACCGCGCCCGAACCGGTGCCGGACGGCCCGCCGGCGCCCGACGCCACCCTGCTGGGGGCCGCGATCCGCGCGATCCGGGCCGGTGACCTGGCCGCGACCGCGCCGCGCAAGCCCTCGGGCGACCGGCCGGCCGGCGGCGAGCTGCCCCGCACCTCCTCCGCCGAGACCCTGGCCACCATGCAGGCCGCCGTCCTGACCGGCGAGTCGGTGTGGATCGGCTACGTCAACGCGGAGGGCAGCGCCAGCCAGCGCGTCATCGCCCCGATCCGGGTCGAGGGCGGCTTCGTGACGGCGTACGACCACACGGCCGACGAGGTGCGGACGTACCCCCTGCACCGGGTCACGGGGGTCGCCGAGCTGGCCGAGGACTAGGGCCTGCCCAGCGGGCCCGCACCAGCGGGCCGGGGACGGCCGAGGACCGGTGGGACGACCGGGCCGACCGGCCGGGACGGCCCCGGGTCAGCAGTCGGCGACCGGGGCGTCCGGGGGCAGGTGGAAGTGGGCGCGGGCGGCCTTCTCCAGAACGTCGGACGGCACCACGTCGCCGGGGCCGGGCTCGGACAGGGGGCCGAAGTGGCTCGCCACCCAGGCCCCGCCGCCCTCGCCGTCGGGCGCCTCCTCCCGCGACACCACCCGGAAACCGCCGGGCGCGGCCGCGTCCCGCTCGAGGCGCACCACCTGCGGAACCTCGTCTCCGCTGCACTCCACCAGGGTTCCGCGGCGCACCCCGTACTCCGCGCACCGCGTGGTCACCCCGGCCCGTACGACGCCGTCCCGCTCGTCGAGGTCCCGCGGCTCGGCCCCGCAGAACCACCGCGCGCGCAGCGCGGGCACCGTCTCCCCGTACCCGCTGCCCCGCTCGTCGGCCACCAGCCGGGCCTCGATCACCGGCCGCACCTCGTCCCACAGGTGCCGGTCCAACCGCCCCGGCCCCGCGGCCCACAGCCCGGTCAGCACCAGCACCACCGAGGCTCCCCCACCGGTCAGCCACCTGCTCGTGGACATCGCCGCGCCCCCTCTCCCGGTCGACGGGCCGCGCCCCGGCGCCGCCCCCGCAGGCAAGACTCGCGGCCGGGGCCCATGGTTGCGGCGGCCCCGGCCCGATCACCCGCCGGTAGGGCACACTGGACGTTTGGCCGTGCCGAAGGGAAGTGCGTAGGTGAACGGACCGCTTATCGTCCAGTCCGACAAGACCCTCCTGCTCGAGGTGGACCACGAGCGCGCCGACGACTGCCGTCGCGCCATCGCGCCGTTCGCCGAGCTGGAGCGCGCCCCGGAGCACATCCACACCTACCGGGTCACGCCGCTGGGCCTGTGGAACGCGCGGGCCGCCGGGCACGACGCCGAGCAGGTCGTGGACGCGCTGGTGCAGTACAGCCGCTATCCCGTGCCGCACGCCCTGCTGGTGGACATCGCCGAAACCATGGACCGGTACGGGCGGCTCACCCTCAGCAAGCACCCCGCGCACGGCCTCGTCCTCACCACCACCGACCGGCCGGTGCTGGAGGAGGTGCTCAAGTCCAAGCGGATCGCCCCGCTGGTCGGCGCCCGCCTCGACCCGGACACGGTCGTGGTGCACCCCTCCGAGCGCGGGCAGATCAAGCAGGTGCTGCTGAAGCTCGGCTGGCCGGCCGAGGACCTCGCCGGGTACGTCGACGGCGAGGCCCACCCGATCGACCTGCTGGAGGACGGCTGGACGCTGCGCCCCTACCAGAAGCAGGCCGTGGAGAACTTCTGGCACGGCGGCAGCGGCGTGGTCGTGCTCCCCTGCGGCGCCGGCAAGACGCTGGTCGGCGCCGGGGCGATGGCCCAGGCGAAGTCCACCACGCTGATCCTCGTCACCAACACGGTCTCCGCCCGGCAGTGGAAGCACGAGCTGGTGAAGCGGACCTCGCTCACCGAGGACGAGATCGGCGAGTACAGCGGCACCCGCAAGGAGATCCGCCCGGTCACCATCGCCACCTACCAGGTGCTGACGACCCGGCGGAAGGGCGTCTACCCGCACCTGGAGCTGTTCGACTCCCGGGACTGGGGCCTCATCGTCTACGACGAGGTGCACCTGCTGCCCGCGCCGGTCTTCAAGTTCACCGCCGATCTCCAGGCGCGCCGCCGCCTCGGCCTGACCGCGACCCTGGTGCGCGAGGACGGCCGCGAGTCCGACGTGTTCTCGCTCATCGGCCCGAAGCGGTTCGACGCCCCCTGGAAGGAGATCGAGGCGCAGGGCTACATCGCACCCGCCGACTGCGTCGAGGTCCGCGTCAACCTGACCGACTCCGAGCGGCTGGCGTACGCGACGGCCGAGACGGAGGAGAAGTACCGGTTCTGCGCCACCACCGCGACCAAGCGGAAGGTCACCGAGGCGATCGTCCGCCGGTTCGCCGGGCAGCAGATCCTCGTCATCGGGCAGTACATCGACCAGCTCGACGAGCTGGGCGAGCACCTGAACGCCCCGGTGATCAAGGGCGAGACGTCCAACGCGCAGCGCGAGAAGCTCTTCGACGCGTTCCGTGAGGGTGAGATCAGCGTGCTGGTCGTCTCCAAGGTCGCCAACTTCTCCATCGACCTGCCCGAGGCCACCGTCGCCATCCAGGTGTCCGGCACCTTCGGCTCCCGCCAGGAGGAGGCCCAGCGCCTCGGCCGGGTGCTGCGCCCCAAGGCCGACGGCCACCAGGCCCACTTCTACTCGGTGGTCGCCCGCGACACGATCGACCAGGACTTCGCCGCGCACCGCCAGCGGTTCCTGGCCGAGCAGGGCTACGCCTACCGGATCGTGGACGCCGACGACCTCCTCGCGGAGGGCACCGGCTGAGGAGCCGGTGGCCGGGCGGCCGGTCGTCCCCGTACCGCCGCTGCCGCCAGCAGCGCGAGGGCCAGCAGCGGGTAGGGGGCGGCGAGCGGCTGCTGCCACCAGGGCAGCCGCAGGTCCAGGTCGCCCTCGTGCGGGAGCAGCCACATGGTGCGGGCGGTGAAGACGACGGCCGTGAGCACCGCGAGCCGGACCCGGCCCTCGGCCAGCAGCACCGCCAGCAGCGGCACGCACCACACCCAGTGGTGGGTCCAGCTGATCGGGGAGACCAGCAGGGCCGTGCCGGCGGTCAGGAGGACGGCGTGCCGTTCCTCCCGGGCGCGTGCCGCCAGCCACAGGCCCGCGGTCCCCACGGCCAGCGCGGGCAGCAGCCAGGCGGGGTCCGGTGCCGGGCCGTGCAGCGCCCGGTCGACCAGGCCGCGCAGCGACTGGTTGTCCACGATCCACGCCTTGCCCACCCGCCCGGTCTCGAACAGCCGCCGGGTCCAGAAGTCGGTGCTCGCCGCGGGCAGGACCAGCAGGCCGAGAGCCGCGGTGCCGGCGAATCCGGTGGCCGCCGTGGCCGCCTCGCGGCGGTGGCCGCGCAGCAGCAGGTGGACGGCGAAGACGGCCGGGGTGAGCTTGATCCCGGTGGCGAGGCCGATGGCCAGGCCCCGGGCGCGGGCGCCGGGCGGACGGGTCAGGTCCCACAGGACCAGGCCGGCGATCGCCAGGTTGACCTGGCCGAACAGCACCGTCTGGAAGACCGGTTCGAGCCAGAGCGCGAGGGCGGTGGCGGTGCGGAGCCGGGCCGGGGACGGCCGGCGGCCGGCCAGCCGGGCGGAGAGGGCGACCAGGACGGCGAGCAGGAGCGCGTTGCCCGCCAGGAAGGCGGCCTTGAGGACCGGGACCGGGAGCCGGGAGGCCGGGACGAAGAGGATCGCCGCGAAGGGCGGGTAGGTCGCCGGGAGCCGCCACTCGGTGACGGTGAGGCCGTACAGGTCAGCGCCGTGGGACACGGCGGCACCCTCGGCCCGGTAGACGAGCAGATCGGCCATCGGGGCCCGTTGCAGGACGCACAGGGCGGTGAAGGAGCAGAGGGAGACCGCGAGGAAGACGTAGGACACCACCGTCCGTTTCGGCACGAGGGCGACCCTATGCGGTCATTTGCGGCGTACGCCCGCCTCCTCGCCGTACTCGCCGAGGATCACCACGCCGAACGCGGCCTCGGCGAAGACCTTGACGGCCCGCAGGGCGTCGCCCAGGAAGTGGCGGTGGGGGCCGTCCACGGCCGTGGCGCCCGACGGGGGAGGGGCTGGATGCGGATGGATGGTTGCTGCGCTCATGTCTCCATGGTGGATCGCCGGACACCGATCCGGCATCGCCCCAGGGACCGGGTCCGCGGGCCCGCGCGTAGCTCTCCGGACGGACTCCCACCCCCGACCTGGGTGGACCCCGTCCCCTAGGGGGCGTAAATCCATTGGCCCCGGCCCCGTCCCTTCGCCTAAAATCTCCGCTCTTGCCCGCCTCCCCCCGCGGAGTGCCGCCGCCCGGACGGAAACCGGGAGGCCCGTCATGCCCCCAGTCATGGAAGAGCCGACCCGGAAGGCACCGCCGTGTCCACGTCCGCCCGCGAACCGCTCGACGCCCCCCTCGACGACCCGCTCGCCCGGGAACGCACCCACCTCGCCGCGTCCCGCTCCGCGCTGCGCGCCATGCGCGAGGACGTGGAGGCGCTGGACATCAGCGACGTCACCGCGAACTGGGTCAACGCCGCGGTGCTGGCCCGGCAGATCGACGAGCGCATCAAGGCGCTGGCCGACCTCAGCGACACCCCGCTCTTCTTCGGGCGGCTCGACTACCTGCACGCGCCGGGCGCCCAGCGGGCCGAGGGGGCGGAGGGCGAGCGGTTCTACATCGGGCGGCGGCACGTGCACGACGCCGGCGGCGACCCGATGGTCATCGACTGGCGCGCCCCGGTCTCGCAGCCGTTCTACCGCGCGTCGAAGAAGGACCCGATGGACGTCGGGCTGCGCCGCCGCTTCGGCTACACCGGCGGCGCGCTGACCGCGTACGAGGACGAGCACCTGTCCGACCCGGCCGAGGCAGCCACCACCAGCAAGCTGCTCCAGCGGGAGATCGAGCGGCCGCGCGTCGGTCCCATGCGGGACATCGTGGCGACGATCCAGCCCGAGCAGGACGAGATCGTCCGCAGCGGTCTCGGCGGCACCGTCTGCGTGCAGGGCGGGCCGGGCACCGGGAAGACGGCCGTCGGCCTGCACCGGGTCGCCTACCTGCTGTACGCCCACCGGGAGCGGCTCGCCCGCACCGGCACCCTGGTCATCGGGCCGAACAAGTCCTTCCTGCACTACATCGAGCAGGTCCTGCCGGCGCTCGGCGAGCTGAGCGTGCGGCAGGCGACCGTGGACGACCTGGTCGGGCACGTGGAGGTGCGGGGCACGGACGACGCGGCCGCCGCGATCGTCAAGGGTGACGCCCGGATGGCCGAGGTGCTGCGCCGGGCCCTGTACGCGCACGTGACCATGCCCACCGAGCCGGTCGTCGTGGTGCGCGGCTCGCGGCGCTGGCGGGTGCCGGCCTACGAACTGGAGGAACTGGTCCGCGAGTTGCTGGACCGGGACATCCGGTACGGCGCCGCCCGCGAGGCCCTGCCGCAGCGGATCGCGCACGCGGTGCTGGTGCAGATGGAGCGGGCCGGGGAGGCCCCGGACGACCGGGTGCAGGACACGGTGGCCCGCAACAGCGCGGTGAAGGCGGCCGTGAAGGCGGTCTGGCCGGCCGTGGACCCGGCGAAGCTGGTGCTGCGGCTGCTGACGGACGCCGACTTCCTCGCCGAGCACGCCGAGGGCCTGCTGGACGAGGACGAGCAGAAGACGGTCCTGTGGGCGAAGCCGGTGCGCAGCGTGAAGTCGGCGAGGTGGTCGGCGGCGGACGCGGTGCTGGTCGACGAGGCGACCGACCTGATCGAGCGCACGCACTCGCTCGGCCACGTCGTCCTGGACGAGGCGCAGGACCTGTCCCCCATGCAGTACCGGGCGGTGGGCCGCCGCTGCACCACCGGCAGCGCGACCGTCCTCGGCGACCTGGCGCAGGGCACCACGCCCTGGGCCACCCGGAGCTGGGACGAGGCGCTGGCCCACCTCGGCAAGCGGGACGGTGCCGTCGAGGAGCTGACGGCCGGTTTCCGCGTGCCGACGGACGTCATCGCGTACGCGTCCCGGCTGCTGCCCCACATCGCGCCGGGCCTCGCCCCGGTCGCCTCGGTCCGGGAGAACCCGGGCTTCTTCGAGGTCCGCACGGCCGACGGCACCGCCGACGTGGTCGCCGCCTGCGAGGAGTTGCTGGGCAACGAGGGTTCGACGGGCCTGATCGCGGCGGACGCCCGGGTGCCGGCGCTGGCCGAGGCGCTGGCCGCGGCCGGCATCGCCTGCCTGGCGCCGGGCGAGGAGACCACCAGCGAGAGCCGGCTGACGCTGGTGCCCGCCTCGCTCGCCAAGGGTCTGGAGTACGACTACGTCGTGCTGGACGAGCCGCAGGCGGTGGTGGACGGCGAGCCGGACGAGCGGACGGGGCTGCGCCGGCTGTACGTGGCGCTGACCCGTGCGGTGTCCGGGCTGATCGTGACCCACGCGGCACCGCTGCCCGCACAGCTGGGCTGAGCCCGCCCCGCCGCAGGGCCGGGACCGGTGCTAGACCCCGTCCAGCACCGTCCGCCACTCCCGTACCGCCGTCTCGGAGACCGGGCCGGTCCAGCCCGCGGTGCGTGCCGCGCCGCCGATGTGGAAGGCCTCGATCCCGGCGGCCCTGAGCGTCGGCACGTGGGCGAGCCGCAGCCCGCCGCCGACCATGATCTGCTGCTCGTAGCCGGGTTCCCCGCCGTGGGCGGCCTCGGCGACCAGCGTGCCGAGTCCGCCGTCCACGCCGTCCGCCGAGCCGGCCGTCAGATAGGTGTCGAGGCCGGGCAGGTCGGCGAGCTGCTTGCGCAGGGCGTCCCGGTCGGCGGCGCGGTCGATGGCCCGGTGGAAGGTCCAGCGGCAGCCGTCGAGGGCGGCCACCACCCGCTCCACCGCGGCCAGGTCCACGCAGCCGCCGGTCTCGAGGAAGCCGAGCACGAACTGGTCGGCGCCCGCGTCCCGCAGCTGCCCCGCCAGCCGGACCAGCAGGTCCAGGTTCTCGGGGCCGCCCGCCGCGAACCCGTCCGTCAGCCGGAGCATCACGCGCAGGTCGATGTCGACGGCGGCCCGGATCCCGGCGAAGGTCCGCACGGACGGGGTGAGACCGTCAGCCGCCATCTCGGTGACCAGTTCGAGGCGGTCCGCGCCTCCCGCCTGGGCCGCGACCGCGTCCTCGGTGTCGAGGGCGATCACCTCCAGGACCGCACGCTTGCTCATGGCACCCCATTCATCGGCGACTACAGGTCTAGTCCAATCCAAGACTACGCCTCCCCGGGGCCGCCCCTCACCCGAAGACGTCCGGTTCCCCCTTCGCCGCATCCGGAAGAATGAGCCCATGGCCGACCTCGACGCCCTGCGTCTCCGCTTCGCCCGCGCCCTGGAGGGAGCCCGCGCCCCCGGCGACGGCCCCGACCCCACCCCCTACGCGGACAACCTCCTCGCCCGCTGGCAGGAGCCGCAGCGGCACTACCACACGCTGACCCACCTCACGGCGGTCCTCGACCACGTCGACGTGCTCGCGGATTCCGCGGCCGACCCGGACGTCGTACAGCTGGCCGCCTGGTTCCACGACGCGGTCTACCTGCCCGACCGCTCGGAGAACGAGGAGCGCTCCGCGCACCTCGCCGAGCGGGCGCTCCCGGAGGCGGGCGTACCGGCGGCGAAGACCGCCGAGGTCGCCCGGCTGGTCCGGCTCACCGTCACCCACGACCCGGCCGCCGACGACCGCGACGGGCAGGTCCTGTGCGACGCGGACCTCGCGGTCCTGGCCGCGCCCCCGTCCGCGTACGCCGCCTACACCGCCGCCGTCCGCGAGGAGTACCACTTCGTGCCGAACGACGTCTTCCGCACGGGACGCGCGTCGATTCTGCGTCAACTCCTGGACCTGCCCAGCCTGTTCCGCACCTCCTACGGACAGCGGCACTGGGAGGCCACGGCCCGCTACAACCTCGCGGCCGAGCTGGAAATGCTGTCGCCCTGACCGGGTGCGGCCCTTACTGTTCGCCCATGCGACGGATAAGCGGGGACGACGTGAACAGGGCCGTGGCGGGATGCCTGGCGACGCTGCGGCCGGCGGTGGACCGCGACTGGGCGGACACCACGGCCGGGCGGCTGGAGTGGGACTGCCGGCGGACGGCCGAGCACGTCGCGAGCGACCTGATCGCCTACGCGGGCCAGTTGGCGGGCCGCGCCCAGGAGACGTACGTCCCGTTCGGGATCGCGCTGGACGAGGGCACCGACAACACCGGTCTGCTGCACGTCATCGAGACGACCGGCGTGCTGCTCGCCACCACCGTCCGCGCCACCCCGCCCCGCGTCCGCGCCTTCCACCCGTACCCGTTCGGCAGCGCGGACCGCGAGGGCTTCGCCGCGATGGGCATCGCCGAGGTGCTGCTGCACACCCACGACATCGCCGAGGGCCTGGGCATCGCGTACACGCCGGAGGAGGACCTGGCCGAGTCCGTCCTCGGCTGGCTCTTCCCGCACGTCCAGCCCGGACCGGCCGCCTGGCCGACGCTGCTGTGGGCGACCGGCCGCGGCGAGCTGCCCGGCCGCGCCCCGGTCACCGGGTGGGCCTGGCGCAACAACCTGGTCGTCCCCGCCGAGCGGGTCACGCTGACCGGCGTGCGCCCGGCCGTCGCCCGCGACCTGCGCATGGGCGGCGACGGCGGCTTCGACTGGGCCGGCGACGGGCCGTTCGAGGGCACCCGGGAAGCCTGCGGCTTCCTGCTGAAGGCGTACGAAGCGGGCGTGCACCGCCCCGAGTTCGGCGTCTTCGTCCTGGTGCGCGAGGAGGACGGCCGCGCGGTCGGCGGCATCGGCTTCCACGGCGCCCCCGACGAGGAGGGCCGGGTGGAGATCGGCTACGACCTCGCCGAGGAGGCCCGCGGCCACGGCTACGCCACCGAGGCGCTGCGCGCGCTGGCCGAGTGGGTCCTGGCCCGGGAGGACGTCCGCTCCCTGTTCGCCACCGTCGAGCGCGCCAACACCGCCTCCCGGGCGGTCGTCGCCCGGGCCGGCTTCGTCCAGGTGAGCGACGACGGCGAGGAGAGCGGGGAGCTGGCCTACGAACTGCGCCGCTGAACGAGGCCCTTGGGCCGGCGCAGCCCCGACGCCCGCAGCAGCCGCACCACCTCGCGGCTGCTGACCTCCACCGCCCCGGCGGCCACCGCGTCCGCGTACCGGTGCGAGGGGAGGTCGTAGTGGTCGCGCTCGAACGCCCGCCGGGGCACGCCGAGACCGGCGGCGAACGCGTGCAGCTCGTCGTACGACGCGTCGCTCACGAGGTGCGACCACAGGCGCCCGTGGCCCGGCCAGGCCGGCGGGTCGACGTACACCGTCACGGGCGCCTCACGAGGACCGCGCCCCGCCCGTGGCCTGCGCCAGGGAACCGACCGCCGCCACCTTCACGCCCGCCTGGTGGCACACCCAGTGCGGGTCGGGGCCCAGCTCGGGCTCCACGTCCAGCGCGTGCGGGTCGCCGGAGGGGCACACCGGGCACAGCGGCCAGCGGCCGTACCGCTCCAGCAGCGCGTCCTGCACGTCCTGGGCGACCAGCCCGGCCACGTACCCGACGCCGTCCGGCCACTGCTCGACCCACCAGCGGCGCTGCGCCACGGAGTCCTCGACGAGGGAGACCACGTCGGCCTCGGCGACCCGGCCCGCGACCAGATCGGCGAGCACGAGCGCGCGGGCGGCGTGCAGGGCCTGCTCGATGGGGCTCAGGGACTTCATGGTCCCATTGTGCGCACTCTTGACCGCGAACCCGAACCGAAAATATCTTTCATTGGTGACCAACGACGTGAAGGAAATTTTCGGCGGTCCGGGTGGCTCGCTCGCCGCCAAGGTGCGCACCCTCGCCCCTTCCATGACCCGCTCGATGCAGCGGGTCGCCGAGGCGGTCGCGAACGACCCGGCCGGCTGCGCCGCCCTCACGGTCACCGGTCTGGCCGAACTCACCGGGACCAGCGAGGCGACGGTGGTGCGGACCGCCCGCCTGCTGGGCTATCCCGGCTACCGCGACCTGCGCCTCGCCCTCGCCGGCCTCGCCGCGCAGCAGCAGTCGGGCCGGGCCCCGGCCATCACGACCGACATCGCGGTGGACGACCCGCTGGCCGACGTCGTCGCCAAGCTCGCCTACGAGGAGCAGCAGACGCTCGCCGACACGGCCGCCTCACTGGACACCGGCCAGCTCGGCGCGGCCGTCGCCGCGCTCGCCGGCGCCCGCCGCACCGACGTGTACGGCATCGGGGCCTCGGGTCTCGTCGCCCAGGACCTGACGCAGAAGCTGCTGCGCATAGGGCTCATAGCCCACGCGCACAGCGATCCGCATCTCGCCGTGACCAACGCGGTGCAGCTGCGCACGGGCGACGTGGCGATCGCCATCACCCACTCCGGCTCGACGGGGGACGTCATAGAGCCGCTGCGGGTCGCCTTCGAGCACGGGGCGACGACGGTGGCCATCACCGGCCGCCCGGAGTCGCCGGTCACCCAGTACGCCGACCACGTCCTGACCACCTCCACCTCCCGGGAGAGCGAGCTGCGGCCCGCCGCCATGTCCTCCCGGACCAGCCAACTGCTGGTGGTGGACTGCCTGTTCGTCGGAGTCGCGCAGCGGACCTACGAGAGCGCGGCGCCCGCGCTGGCCGCCTCCTACGAGGCGCTGGCCCACCGGCACCGCACCCGGCCCAGGTGAGTGAACGCACGAGAACCGGCACCCGAACCGAGGAAGCCACCCCCCATGACCTCCCATGACCTGCGCAGTGAGCTGGAGTCCCTCACCACCGAGGCGTTCCGGCCCGACCTCGCCGAGATCGATCGGCTGTCCACCCTCGACATCGCGCGCCTGATGAACGGTGAGGACGCGGGCGTGCCCGCCGCCGTCGCCGCCCGGCTGCCGCAGATCGCCGCCGCCATCGACGCCGTGGCCGCCCGCATGTCCCGCGGCGGCCGCCTGGTCTACGCCGGCGCCGGCACCGCCGGACGCCTCGGGGTGCTCGACGCCTCCGAGTGCCCGCCCACCTTCAACACCGACCCGGCCCAGGTCGTCGGCCTGATCGCGGGCGGCCCGCAGGCCATGGTCACCTCGGTCGAGGGCGCCGAGGACTCGCGCGAACTGGCCCGCCGGGACCTGGCGGCGCTGGGGCTCGGCCCCGACGACACCGTCGTGGGGATCTCCGCCTCCGGCCGGACCCCGTACGCCATCGGCGCGGTCGAGCACGCCCGCGCGCTCGGCGCCCTGACCGTCGGACTCGCCTGCAACGAGCACAGCGCCCTGGCGGCCGCCGCCGAGCACGGCATCGAGGTCGTGGTCGGCCCCGAGCTGATCACCGGCTCGACCCGGCTGAAGGCCGGCACCGCGCAGAAGCTGGTGCTCAACATGCTGTCGACGATCACGATGGTCCGCCTGGGCAAGACCTACGGGAACCTGATGGTCGACGTGCGCGCCTCCAACGACAAGCTGCGGGCCCGCTCCCGCCGGATCGTCGCGCTGGCCACCGGAGCCCCCGAGGAGGAGATCGAGAAGGCGCTCACCGAGTCGGGCGGCGAGGTGAAGAACGCGATCCTCGCCCTCCTCACCGGTGTCGACGGCCCGACGGCCGCCCGCCTTCTGGAGGACTCCGGCGGCCATCTGCGCGCCGCGCTGGCCGCGGCGGCCACCTGACGCGCACGCTCGGGGCGTGCGCAACGACCCCGCCTCCACCGCAGCCGCCGTCCTCGCCCGGGCCGGCGGCCCCGGGAACGTCACGTCCGTCGCCCACTGCATGACCCGGCTCCGCCTCGGCGTCGCCGAACCGGCGGCGGTCGACGCGGAGGGGCTGCGCGCACTGCCCGGGGTGCTCGGGGTGGTGACGGACGGCGCCGGCGTGCAGATCGTGCTGGGTCCTGGGGTGGTCGAGGAGGTCACGGCACGCGCCGAGGCCCTGGTACGGGAGGCCGGTCCCGCGCCCGCGCGGCCGGCCGGCCCGGACGCCGGGGCGGGCGCCGGGGCGGGCGCTGCGGCTCCCCGGCCCGAGGCGACGCCGGTCAAGGCCCTGCTGCGCCGCGTCGCGAACGTCTTCGTCCCGCTCATCCCCGCCCTGATCGGCTGCGGTGTCCTCGCGGGCCTGAACGGTCTGCTGCTCAACTCCGGCCTGCTGCCCGCCCTCACCCCGGCGCTGACCGCCGTCGCCTCCGGCTTCATGGCGCTGATCGCCGTGTTCGTCGGGCACAACACGGCCAAGGAGTTCGGCGGTACGCCGGTGCTCGGTGGCGCGGTGGCGGCCGTGGTCGTGTACCCGGGCGTGGCCAAGGTGACGGCGTTCGGGGTGCACCTGGTGCCGGGCCAGGGCGGGGTGCTCGGCGCGCTCGCGGCGGCGCTGCTGGCCACGCGGGTGGAGAAGTGGTGCCGGGGCCGGGTGCCCGGTGCGCTGGACGTCCTCCTCACCCCCACGGTGACCGTCCTGGTCTCCGGCCTGGCCACTCTGTACGGCCTGATGTACGCGGCCGGGGTGGTCGCCGCCGCCATCGGCGTGGCGGCGGACTGGCTGCTGGCCACGACCGGGCCCGCCGCCGGGCTCATCCTCGGCGGCCTGTTCCTGCCCCTGGTCATGCTGGGCCTGCACCAGGCCCTCATCCCCATCCACACCACGCTCATCGCCCAGCAGGGCTACACGGTCCTGCTGCCCCTCCTCGCCATGGCGGGCGCGGGCCAGGTGGGCGCGGCGCTCGCGGTCTACGTCCGGCTGCGCCACGACGTCCCGCTGCGCACGACGATCCGCTCGGCGCTCCCGGCCGGGCTGCTGGGCGTGGGCGAGCCGCTGATCTACGGGGTCTCGCTGCCGCTGGGCCGCCCGTTCGTGACCGCCTGTGCGGGCGGGGCGGCGGGCGGGGCCTTCGTCGGCTTCTTCGCGATGCTCGGCGACAAGGTGGGGGCGACGGCCATCGGCCCGTCGGGCTGGGCACTGTTCCCCCTGCTCGCGGGCAACCGCGGCCCCCTGACGGCGGCGGCCGTCTACGGCGGCGGCCTGCTCACCGGATACGCGGTCGGCTTCGCGGCGACGTACCTCTTCGGCTTCACCGACCGCTCCCGCACGGCGACGCCGGCGTGAGGCACCGAGGGGTCCGGTCCCCGAGCACGACGTACCCGTCGGCTTCACCGACCGCTCCCGCGCGGCGACGCCGGCGTGACACACCGCGGGGTCCGGTCACCCGAGCACGACGATATGCCGCCCCCCTCACCGGCCGCTCCCGCGCTGCCGCGTCGGCGTGACGCGCCGTAGGGCCGTAGGGCCGTAGGGCCCGGTCGCCCCGAGCACCACCCACCCCGTCGGCTTCACCGCCCGCCCCGCCTCACTCGGCCACATCCGCGTGACGGACCGACGGGCCCGGTCGTTGGCCCGGGCATGATGAAGACGCTCCTGACCACCGCCGCCCTCACGGTGTGCGCCGCCGCCCTGGCCGCGCCCGCCCACGCCGACGGCAGGGCCGACGGCCACTGGACCGCCACCGGCACCGCACGCTGCGCAGGGGACCTCGCGCTGCCCGCGCTGGCGAGCGTGGCGCCGCTGCCCAAGTCGGACGCCGCCCCCGCGTGCGGCGCCGACAGCCTCCTGCACCACGGCCGCTGACCGGCGCACGACTCCGCGTTCGCGACCGCGCGGCACGCCCCGGCTCCCCGGCGCGCTACCGTCGAACGATGAACCACGCCCAGCTCACCGCCCTGGGCCGTGCCCTCCGCCTGGTAGGGGAGCACGGGGAGGCGCTCTCGGCCGACACACCGGACGCGCGGCTGCACGAGATCAAGGCAGATCTCAGGCGCGCCCTCGACCTGCTCGACGAGAGCGTCACGGCCGGCGCGCCCACGACCCGCTGCCCCGAGCACCCGCAGGGCCCCGTCGACGAGAGCGCGCCCGACCGGTGCCTGCTCTGCGAGACCAGGCGCCGGGCCGCCCGGCGGTCGGAGTTCCAGGGCGGCAGGCCGCGGGCGACCGAGGCGCCCGCCTCCGGCCAGTCGCGGTACGGCGTCCGCGCCGACCGGCCCCAGCCCCAGCAGCGGTGGCTGCCGGAGGCGTGGAACGGCCGCGAGTGGCAGCTGTGCGGGACGCCCCGGCGGGACCGGCACGAGGCGGAGGCCTATCTGGCCGCCCAGCGGCGCGGGTCCCGGCCGGCGATGGCGTACCGGCTCGTGCACGAGTTCACCGACTACGAGGTGCTCCGGATCTGGGGCACCCCGGTCCAGGTCGACATCGAGCCGATGGGCAACCTCTAGGCGCCCCTCTCCCGGGGCCCCGGCTCAGCTCAGGGTCTTCAGCGCGGCGGCGTCGTAGGGCTTGAGGTCCTCGAAGCGGTCGGCGAGCACCTTGGCCGCCCAGTCCGGGTCCTGGAGCAGGGCGCGGCCGACGGCGACCATGTCGAACTCGTCGGACTCCATGCGGTCCAGCAGGTTGTCGATCCCCTTGACCGGGGATCCCTGGCCCTGGAAGGCGCCGGTGAAGTCGCCGTCGAGGCCGACCGAGCCGACGGTGATGACGGGCTTGCCGGTCAGCTTCTTCGTCCAGCCCGCGAGGTTCAGGTCGGAGCCGTCGAACTCGGGCAGCCAGTAGCGGCGGGTGGAGGCGTGGAAGACGTCGACGCCCGCGGCGGCCAGCGGGGTGAGTATGGCCTCCAGCTCCTCGGGGGTCTCGGCGAGCCGGGCGGTGTAGTCCTGCTGCTTCCACTGGGAGTAGCGGAAGATCACCGGGAACTCGGGGGACACGGCAGCGCGGACCGCCGCGACGATCTCCGCGGAGAACTTCGCCCGGGCGACGGGGTCACCGCCGTAGGCGTCGGTACGGCGGTTGGTGCCCTCCCAGAGGAACTGGTCGAGGAGGTAGCCGTGGGCGCCGTGGATCTCCACGCCGTCGAACCCGATGCGCTCGGCGTCGGCGGCGGCCCGGGCGAACGCGCCGATGACGTCGTCGAGGTCCTGCTGGGTCATCGCCTTGCCGGTGGCCTCGGCGCCCGCGGTGACGAGACCGGAGGGGCCCATCGCGGGGGCGTCGGGGAAGGGGTTCTGGCCCTGCTCGCGGACCATGCCGATGTGCCAGAGCTGCGGGACGATCGTGCCGCCGGCCGCGTGCACGTCCTCGGCCACCTTCGCCCAGCCCGCGAGCTGCTCCTCCCCGTGGAACCGCGGGACGCGACCGCTGTTCCCGGCGGAGTCGTGGCCCACGTACGTGCCCTCGGTGACGATCAGCCCGACACCGGCGGCGGCACGGCGCGCGTAGTACGACCGCACGTCCTCACCGGGTACGCCGCCCGGCGAGAACATCCGGGTCATGGGCGCCATGACGATCCGGTTGGGCACCGTGAGCCCGTTCAGCGCGATCGGACGGGAGAGGATCTGGGCCGCGCGGGAGGTGGCGGGAGGCGTGACGGTCACGTGGGAGCTCCTCGTGAGTGACAGGGTCAACCGGTCGGTATGTGAGCATGCATTGTTGCAGCTCCTTAAGTAACGGTCTCCCCGCCGCCCCCCATTCCGCAACGGTGGGACCCGTCAGGTGACGCCTCTCACGCTCTCGTGGTTCAGCCGCCGCACCCGCTCCCGCAGCGCCTCCCCCGGCGGGGCCGGCTCGACGGGCACTCGGTCCAGCGCGGCCGCGAGCCGGGACGCCACGGTGAGATTGCAGCGGCCGAGGTCGACCAGGGCGTACGGGTCCTCGTCCGAGACGCTCAGCGGGTCGACCCGGAGCGAGGGCAGGACGATGCCGACTCCACACAGGGCTGCGCGCAGCCGTTCGACCGCTTCCCCGGCCGTCCGGGCGGGCCGCTCGTCCATGTCCTTCTTCGTCGTCTCCACTGGGCCATTTCCTCCACGCTGAGTGCCGGTGTTCACCACACAGCGTGGCCACCGACGCCTAACCTGGCCAGACGCGGCGTCCCAACAGCAGTGTTTGTAGGACGAGGAGTTGCCATGCCGGGACCGAAGGACCTCGACCCGTCGTCGTCACCGCGCGCCTTGCTGGGCGCCGAGTTACGGCACGCCCGTGAGCGGAAGGGGCTGAGTCAGGACCAGTTGGGCCATCGGCTGTTCGTGAGCGGGTCCTTCATCGGGCAACTGGAGGCGGGAACACGACGGATGCAGCCGGACTGCGCGCGCATGCTGGACGAAGCACTGGAGACGGACGGCTTCTTCCAACGGAACTGCGGGGCGGCGGCCAAGTCGAAGTTCGAGGAGCACTTCGAGGCGGTGGCGGAGGCCGAGGCTCAAGCCACCGCGATCAGGGAGTACACCCCACTCCTGATCCCCGGGCTGCTGCAGACGCGCGCGTACGCACAGGCCGTGAACCGCGCGCACGACCCGATGGCACCGGAGGAGACCATCGAGGAGTGGACGGAAGGCCGGATGGAGCGGGTCCGTCTGCTCGACCATCCAACAAAGCCGCTGTTGTGGGCCGTGCTCGACGAAGCGTCGTTGCGACGGGAGACGGGAGGTCGGGCGGTGATGGCGGAGGTTCTGCGCCACGTCGCCGGGCTGGCCCGCCGGAACCGGGCCATCGTGCAGGTACTCCCGTTCAGCGCGGGGGCGCACGCGGCGATGCAGAGTGACCTGAAGCTGATGGAGTTCGCGGACGCCCCTCCGTTGGTCTATCACGAGGGGGTGCGCACGGGGCGGGTGGAGGACGACCCTGCCACCGTCGCCCACCTCAGGTTCAGGTACGACCTCCTCGTGGCCTCTGCGCTCTCGCGGGACAAGTCCCTGGCTCTCCTTGAGGCGTTGGCGGAGGATTACGCCCATGAGGAACACCCCTGACCGCGACCTGAGCGCGGCGGTATGGATCAAGTCGAGTTACAGCGGTGGCGGCAACAACTGCCTGGAAGTCGCCACCGGTCACCCCACCCTCGTCCCCGTCCGCGACTCCAAGACCCCGCAAGGCCCGAGGCTCTCGTTCCGTCCGCAGGCGTGGTCGGCGTTCGTCGCGGGTCTCAAGCTTTGAGCTTCGAGCCCTCTTCGCATGGAATGGGTAGGGCTTCAACCCACCCTCCCACCCGGCGAGTTGACGCAACGCAGCCGATTTGCCACGCACGGTCACGAGGCTCTAGCGTCCCGCATAACGAACAGCCCCCGCCAGGTGCGCCAACACCTGCGGGGGCTTGACCTCCGAGATCGGAAAAGGCGATCCCGTGGCTGACACCAAGACTAACCCTGCCCTCCCGCCCGCGCACGCGTCCTCGCACCCGATGGCCAATCCGGGTTACGGCAAGCGCTCCGCGCCGGACCAACACCGGCGCACCAAGCACGACTTCGGGCACCTTCCGCCCCGCGAGGCGGCCGTCGCCGCGTACGTCGACCGGCTCCCCCAGGGCGCCGACATCTCCGTGAAAACGCTGGCCAAGCAGCTTCCCTACGGCCAGTGCGCACTGCGTACGGCCCTCAACCGCATCCAGGCGGCGGGGCACTTGCGGCGTGGCAGGGAGCGGCTGGAGACGCAGGACGGGGGTTCGCGCTGGATCACCCGATCGTGGTGGTCCCGTACCGCACGCGACGACGCCTGGTGGGCGGCGTTCACGCGCGGCGCCGTACCGGAGGACCCGCGGCCGCCCGAAAGGGCCGGGCCCACCCGCTCCCGCGCCCACGTCCTCCTCGCCGCCCTCGGGCGCACGGCACCCGTACTGTCCCTCTCCGCCGCCGAGTGCGCCGCGCTCGCCCCGCTCCTCACGGAGTGGTTCGCGCGTGGGGCCACCGACGAGGCCGTGCTCCGCGCACTGAGCGAGGGACTGCCGACACCGGTCCACCACCCGGCCGCCCTGGTCCACCGCCGCCTGGTCGACAAGCTCCCACCGGAACCGGTCCCCCACCCGGCACCCCGCCGGATCCTGGAGTGTGCGGAATGCGGGGTGCCGGGACGGCCGGAGGCCCTGCCGGGAGGCGTCTGCGGCGGCTGCCGGAGCGAACGCGCCCCCACGCGCCTCCCCACGCCCCTGACCGCCCCGGCAATCCACGCCCACGCAGACGCGATCCGGGCCTCGATGTCCCAGCGGCGGCGTGAAAGGGCACGGGGATGAGGACGTATCCGCTCGCGGAGGCACGAAACCAGCTCGGCAAGCTGGTCGGCCGGGTCCGACACGGCCAGGAGCACATCCTGATCACCGCGTACGGCAGACCTGCCGCCGCGCTCATCCCCGTAAGCGAACTGGAAGAGCTGCAGCGACTGCAGGACGATGCCTGGCCCCGCTCCGTGGCCGGCCCCGGACACGCCCGAGGGCGGTACCCCCCGCCAGAAGCTGGGGGTACCGCCCTCGGTCCGTAGGACAGGCGATCAACCGTCAGGTCGATCAGAAGTCCATGTCACCGCCCGGCATGCCGCCCGGGGCGGCCGCGGCGGCCTTCTCCGGCTTGTCGGCGATGACGGCCTCGGTGGTGAGGAACAGCGCGGCGATGGAGGCGGCGTTCTGCAGCGCGGAACGGGTCACCTTCGCCGGGTCGATGATGCCTTCGGCGATCATGTCGACGTACTCGCCGGTGGCGGCGTTCAGACCGTGGCCGACGGCCAGGTTGCGCACCTTCTCCACGACGACGCCACCCTCGAGACCACCGTTGACGGCGATCTGCTTCAGCGGGGCCTCGAGCGCGAGCTTCACGGCGTTGGCGCCGGTCGCCTCGTCACCCTCCAGGTCCAGCTTCTCGAAGACCGAGGAGGCCTGCAGCAGGGCCACGCCACCACCGGCGACGATGCCCTCCTCGACGGCGGCCTTCGCGTTGCGGACGGCGTCCTCGATGCGGTGCTTGCGCTCCTTGAGCTCCACCTCGGTGGCGGCACCGGCCTTGATGACCGCGACACCGCCGGCGAGCTTCGCCAGGCGCTCCTGCAGCTTCTCGCGGTCGTAGTCCGAGTCGCTGTTCTCGATCTCGGCGCGGATCTGGTTCACCCGGCCGTTGACCTGGTCCGAGGAACCGGCACCGTCGACGATGGTGGTCTCGTCCTTGGTGATGACGACCTTGCGGGCGCGGCCCAGGAGGTCCAGGGTCGCGTTCTCCAGCTTGAGGCCGACCTCCTCGGAGATGACCTCGCCGCCCGTGAGGATGGCGATGTCGCCGAGCATGGCCTTGCGGCGGTCGCCGAAGCCCGGGGCCTTGACGGCGACGGACTTGAAGGTGCCGCGGATCTTGTTCACGACCAGGGTCGACAGGGCCTCGCCCTCGACGTCCTCGGCGATGATCAGCAGCGGCTTGCCCGACTGCATGACCTTCTCCAGCAGCGGGAGCAGGTCCTTGACGGAGCTGATCTTGGAGTTCGCGATGAGGATGTACGGGTCCTCGAGCGACGCCTCCATGCGCTCCATGTCGGTGGCGAAGTAGGCGGAGATGTAGCCCTTGTCGAAGCGCATGCCCTCGGTGAGCTCGAGCTCCAGACCGAAGGTGTTGCTCTCCTCGACGGTGATGACGCCTTCCTTGCCGACCTTGTCCATGGCCTCGGCGATCAGCTCGCCGATCTGGGTGTCGGCGGCGGAGATGGACGCGGTGGAGGCGATCTGCTCCTTCGTCTCCACGTCCTTCGCCTGCTCCAGCAGGGCGGCGGAGACGGCCTCGACGGCCTTCTCGATACCGCGCTTCAGGGCCATCGGGTTGGCACCGGCGGCGACGTTGCGCAGACCCTCCTTGACCAGGGCCTGGGCGAGCACGGTGGCGGTGGTCGTACCGTCACCGGCGACGTCGTCCGTCTTCTTGGCGACTTCCTTGACCAGCTCGGCGCCGATCTTCTCGTACGGGTCCTCGAGCTCGATCTCCTTGGCGATGGAGACACCGTCGTTGGTGATCGTGGGGGCGCCCCACTTCTTCTCGAGGACGACGTTGCGGCCCTTGGGGCCGAGCGTCACCTTGACGGCGTCCGCGAGCTGGTTCATGCCGCGCTCGAGGCCGCGCCGCGCCTCCTCGTCGAACGCGATGATCTTGGCCATGTGAAGTGGTCCCTCCAGGACTGGGGGTGATTCCTTCGGACCGCGCCCGCGCCCGCGACGGACGGCTCGCCGGCCCCGTGGTTCCTTGCACCACTTGACCCGCGGGCCTCACCGACCCGGTCCTTCGTTGTCACTCTCACCTTCAGAGTGCTAACGCCAATGATTAGCACTCGGGCATGGCGAGTGCAAGCGCCTCCGGGGGATCAGCCCGGGGCGAACAGGACGAAGGGCCCACACCCCGGACGGGGTGTGGGCCCTTCGCGTGAAGAACGTTCAGGCGGTGACGCGAACCATGTCGGCCTGCGGGCCCTTCTGGCCCTGCGAGATCTCGAACTCGACCCGCTGGCCCTCTTCCAGGGTGCGGTAGCCGTCCATCTGGATCGCGCTGTAGTGGACGAAGACGTCCGCACCACCGTCGACCGCGATGAAGCCGTAGCCCTTCTCCGCGTTGAACCACTTGACGGTGCCCTGAGCCATGCCTAACTCCCCTATTACTGGCCCTTGCACAGATCCACACTTCGCGGACCCGGGTCAGACCTCACCCCCCATTGATCGGGGGCGTGCGCCGGAACGCGTCGACCGCGGCTGAATGTATCTGTCCAACTGCCGTCTGCAACAGGTCAATCGGACGAGAATTCTGGACGCGCCCGATCCGGAATCTGCCGAGAATTCAGGCGAATTCAGGGCAAGTCGGGCCCCGCAAATGGCTTAAAAGCCGCAAAAAAACCGCGCACTTTGGCTGTTTCTCGACGGGCGCGCGGCATGATTCCGGGGCCCGCGACCCGCGGACCCGGAACGCGTTCCCCAACTCTACCGCGCTCAATCACACAGAATGGCCCCCTCCGTTTCTCTCACGGAGGAGGCCATTCCATGAACAATCGGTAACCGCGATTACCGAAGGTAATGTCAGCCGCCGGCGACCGCCGGAATGATGGAGACGCCGGCCCCGTCGGGGGTCGCGGTCTGCAGCCCCTGCTCGAAGCGGACGTCGTCGTCGTTGACGTAGACGTTCACGAAGCGGCGCAGCTTGCCCTGGTCGTCCAGCACCCGGGCGGCGATGCCGGTGTGGTTCTTCTCCAGGCTCTCGATGACCTCGGCGAGGGTCGCGCCCTCGGCGGCGACCTCGGCCTGGCCACCCGTGTAGGTGCGCAGGATGGTGGGGATGCGAACGGTCACGCTCATGCGAGGCCAGCCTCTCGGAAGGAGTCCAGGGTCGGGCGGATGGTGGCGGACAGGCCGGTGCCGGCCACCGCGTCGAGGGTCTTGAGGCCGTCGCCGGTGTTCAGCACGACCGTCGTCTTCGCCGGGTCCAGGACCCCGTCCTTGAGCAGCTTGCGGGTGACCCCGACGGTCACCCCGCCCGCCGTCTCCGCGAAGATGCCCTCGGTGCGGGCCAGCAGCTTGATGGCGTCCACGACCTCCTCGTCCGTCACGTCCTCCACCGCGCCGCCGGTGCGGCGCGCGATGTCCAGGACGTACGGCCCGTCGGCCGGGTTGCCGATGGCCAGGGACTTGGCGATGGTGTCCGGCTTCTGCGGCCGCACCACGTCGTGACCCGCCTTGTACGCGGTCGACACCGGCGAGCAGCCCTCCGCCTGGGCGCCGAAGATCTTGTACGGCCGGTCCTCGACCAGACCGAGCTTGATCAGCTCCTGCAGCCCCTTGTCGATCTTCGTGAGCTGGGAGCCGGAGGCGATCGGGACGACGATCTGGTCCGGGAGCCGCCAGCCGAGCTGCTCGCAGATCTCGTACGCGAGGGTCTTGGAGCCCTCCGCGTAGTACGGGCGCAGGTTGACGTTCACGAAGCCCCAGCCCTCACCGGCCGGGTCGCCGATCAGCTCGGAACAGAAACGGTTCACGTCGTCGTAGTTGCCCTCGATGCCGACGAGCTCGCCCCCGTACACCGCGGCCATGACGACCTTGCCCTGCTCCAGGTCGTGCGGGATGAACACGCAGGAGCGGAACCCGGCCCGGGCGGCCGCCGCACCGACGGCGCCGGCCAGGTTGCCGGTGGAGGAGCAGGAGAGGGTGGTGAAGCCGAAGGCCCGCGCGGCCTCCAGCGCCTGGGCGACGACCCGGTCCTTGAAGGAGTGGGTCGGGTTGCCGGAGTCGTCCTTCACGTACAGGCCGCCGGTGACGCCCAGTTCGCGCGCCAGGTTGTCGGCCTTGACGAGCTTGGTCCAGCCCGGGTTGATGTTGGGCTTGTCGGCCACGTCCGCGGGGACGGGCAGCAGGGGGGCGTAGCGCCAGATGTTCGCGGGGCCGGACTCGATGCGCCGGCGCAGTTCCTCGGTGTCGTACGCGGAGAAGTCGTAGGCGATCTCCAGCGGGCCGAAACACTCCTCGCAGGCGAACACCGGCCCGAGGGGTACCCGGTGGCCGCACTCGCGACAACTGAGGGCGGCGGCGGGACCGAGATCGACGACGGGATTGCTGGTGCTTGCAACTGTCTGCGCAGCCATGGAGGCGAGGCCCTTTCTCCTCATCTTCCTCACGACGCACTTCGCCGTGAGACGGATTTGGCACCTTCCCTAGCCGGGAGCCTCGCGGAGACGATCAGATCTGGTCTGGTCTACGAGTACCGACTGGAGGGTTGCCGGGGCTTCATCGGGCCGTTTCCCTCTGCCCCTCTGGATGAGCTGTATGTGGTTGTGGGCGCCGGCGACCCCCGACATGCGATGGTCATCGGCGTTGTTCAAGACTGTAACCGAAGGCCAGGACAGTTGAGATAGTCGTCCGTACCGCGAGATGGATCACACCGCGTCACCGGGGTGATCGCGACAGTGAGGAGCCGCAGACCGTGCTGGAAGAAGTCGAGCGCTGGCTGGCCACCCGCTCCTGGTCCGTGGCCGATCGCCCGCTGCACCGGATCCTGGCCGCCAAGCAGCGCACCGGCCAGTCCGTCTCCGTGGTCCTGCCCGCGCTGAACGAGGAGGAGACGGTCGGCGACATCGTCGCGATCATCCGTCACGACCTCGTGCGGCAGGTCCCGCTGGTCGACGAGATCGTCGTCGTCGACTCCGGCTCCACCGACCGCACCTCCGAGGTCGCCGCCGCCGCGGGCGCGCGGGTCGTCCACCGCGACGACATCCTGCCGCGCCTGCCCGCCGTCCCCGGCAAGGGCGAGGTGCTGTGGCGCTCCCTGCTGGTGACCGGCGGCGACATCGTCTGCTTCGTCGACGCCGACCTGCGGGAGTTCTCCTCCGACTTCGTCTCCGGGATCGTGGGCCCGCTGCTCACCGACCCGCACGTCGACCTGGTCAAGGCCATGTACGACCGGCCGCTCCTCACCGGCCCCGACGGGCCCGGTGCCGGCCGGACGGCGGGGCAGGGCGGCCGGGTCACCGAGCTGATGGCCCGCCCGCTGCTGAACATGCACTGGCCGCAGCTCGCCGGATTCGTGCAGCCGCTGGGCGGCGAGTACGCGGCCCGCCGCTCGCTGCTGGAGCAGCTCCCCTTCCCGGTCGGCTACGGCGTGGAGCTGGGCATGCTGGTGGACGCGCTGCACCTGGTGGGCCTGGACGCGCTGGCGCAGGTCGACGTGGGCGTGCGCAAGCACCGCCACCAGGACGGCCAGGCGCTGGGCCGGATGGCCGCCGCGATCTACCGCACGGCGCAGCTGAGGCTGGCCCGCGGGCATCTGCTCCGGCCGTCCCTGACCCAGTTCGAGCGGGGCGCGGACGGGTTCGAGCCGCGCACCTACTCGGTGGACACCGAGGAGCGGCCGCCGATGGCGGAGATCGCGGAGTACGCGCACCGCCGGGTGGCGTGAACGCGCGGTGACCGGACGGCCGTATACGGACAGCGCCGCAACCGACGGGGCGGTACGTACGTTTGAGTATTTCCGGGCCGGGCTAGGTTGAGGCTTATGGCTTCCAGGCACGGTGCTGAGGTGCTGGTCGCGTCCAATCGCGGACCGGTTTCGTACGAGGTGCGCCCCGACGGCGCGGATGGCTCACTGCACGCCAAACGGGGTGGTGGCGGCCTGGTCTCGGGCCTGTCGGCCATCGGCTCCGACGCCAGCGCGGTGTGGGTGTGCGCCGCGCTGGGCGACGGCGACCGGGAGGCGGTGCGGCGGGCGGCCGGCGGGCTGCTGCCGGAGGAGGACACCGGCGGGCAGCGGGTGCGGATGCTCGACATCGACGCCGCCGTGTTCGCCGACGCGTACAACGGCATCGCCAACTCGGTGCTGTGGTTCGTGCACCACATGCTGTACCAGACCCCGCTGGAGCCGGTCTTCGACGCCGGATTCCGGCGGCAGTGGGCGTCGTACCGGGCGTACAACGAGGCGTTCGCCCGGGCGCTGGCCGAGGAGGCGGCACCGGGCGCCGCGGTGCTGATCCAGGACTACCACCTGGCCCTCGCCCCCCGGATGCTCCGCGAACTCCGCCCCGACCTGCGCATCGGCCACTTCTCGCACACCCCGTGGGCCCCGCCGGACTACTTCCGGCTGCTGCCCGACGACATCGCGGCCGAGCTGCTGGAGGGCATCCTCGGCGCGGACCGCGCGGCGTTCCTCACCCGGCGGTGGGCGGACGCGTTCACCGACTGCTGCCGGGCGGTCCTGGACTCCGGCGTGCCGTCCGGGACCCGGATCGGGGTGCACGGTCTCGGGGCGGACGCGGACTTCCTGCGCGAGCGGGCGCACCGCGAGGACGTGGGCGAGCGGATGGCCGCGCTGCGCGCGGAGATCGGCGAGGGGCGCCGGGCGATCGTCCGGGTGGACCGCACCGAGCTGTCCAAGAACATCGTGCGCGGTCTGCTGGCGTACCGGGAACTGCTGGAGGACCACCCCGAGTGGCGCGAGCGGGTGGTGCACGTGGCGTTCGCCTACCCGTCCCGGCAGGACCTCGCCGTCTACCGCGACTACACCGCCGAGGTGCAGCGGGTGGCGGACGAGATCAACTCCACGTTCGGCACGCCCGGCTGGACCCCGGTGGTGCTGCACGTGAAGGACGACTTCGCGCGCTCCCTGGCCGCGTACCGGCTGGCCGACGTGGCCCTGGTCAACCCCATCCGGGACGGCATGAACCTGGTCGCCAAGGAGGTGCCGGTCGTCTCCGACGAGGGCTGTGCGCTGGTGCTGTCCCGGGAGGCCGGGGCGTACGAGGAGCTGGGCGAGAGCGCGATCGTGGTGAACCCGTACGACATCGGGGGCACGGCACGCGCCCTGCACGAGGCGCTGACCCTGCCGCCGGCCGAGCGGGCGGACCGCTCCAAACAACTCGCGGCCGCGGCCACCGCCCTGCCCCCCACCCGCTGGTTCCTGGACCAGCTGACCGCCTTGGACGACTGACGGCCGGCGGTCGGTCGGCGGCGGGCCGCTGCCCGCCGGCCGCCGGCCGTCCGGTCAGCTGAGCCGGGCTGCCAGGCCCCGGAGCAGTCCGACGACTCCCTCGGGGCCGTTCACGACGAGGTCCGCGCGTTCCGCCAGTTCGGTGACCTCCGTGCTGCCGCTGCAGACCAGCAGGCCGGGTACGCCGTCCGAGCGGAGTTTCCCGACCGCGGCGAAGGCGGGGAGGTCGCCGAGGTCGTCGCCGGCGTAGAGGACGGCTCCCGCGCCGGTGGCGCGGACGTGGTCGAGCAGGGCCACGCCCTTGTCCATGCCGGGCGGGCGCAGTTCCAGCACCAGCCGGCCGGGTTCGACGATCAGGCCGTGCCGGGTGGCCAGGTCGGTGAGGGGGCCGCGCAGGGCGTCGAAGGCGGCCTGGGGGTCCTGCGCACGGCGGGTGTGCACGGCGACCGCGCGCCCCTTCTCCTCGATCCAGGTGCCCTGCCCGGCGCCGGCCCGGTCCAGCAGGCCCGGCAGCTCGGCGCGGACGGCGGCCACGCCGGGGTGCGGCGGCGGTGCGGTCAGCTCGCCGGTCGCGGCCTGCCAGCGCTCGGCACCGTAGTGGCCGAGGACGACGAGGTGTTCCAGGCCGGGCACGTCCGCGAAGCCGCCGTGCCGCACCGCGACCTCGGCCGGCCGGCCGGTCACCACGGCGACGGAGGCGACCCGGGGGGCGAGCGCGGCGAGCGCGGGCACCGCCCCCGGGTGGGCGCGGGCCTGTTCGGGATCGGCCACGATGGGGGCGAGCGTGCCGTCGAAGTCGAGGCCGATCACCGCGGTGCGCGGCTTGGCGAGCAGTGCGGCGAGCCCGTCCCGTCCGGCCCGGGTCGCCGGGGTCGGCAGAAGGTCCATACAGCGACACTATCCAGCGGGGGCCGGGGTCACGCCTGGTCGGTGTGCGCGAGCGCGGAAGGTCAGCGCTCGGAGCGCCGTGCCTCCCGGACCCGGCGCAGCCGGTTCACGGTGACCGGGTCGAACGCCAGCGCCCGCTCGTCGTCCAGCAACGCGTTGAGGAGCTGGTAGTAGCGCACCGGCGCCAGGCCCAGTTCCTCGCGTATCGCCCGTTCCTTCGCGCCGGGGCCGGCGAAGCCCCGGCGCTCCAGCGCGAGGATGGCCTTCTCGCGGCTGCCCAGTTCCATGGGGGCCACCGTAGCGCCGGGCACCGACAGCCGGCTCAGTTCGCGTCGCTGCTGTCGGCAGCCGTCGCCGCCGCCTGCAGACGGGTCAGGACCCCGGCGGGGCTGCCGCCGGGCGCGACCGCCTGGCCGATGTCCTTCTTGACGGCCGCGCTGACCGCGGCCCACGAGGTCTTGCCGACGGGGTAGAGCTGGGAGGTGGGGAGCTGGTCGAGGAAGGGGCGCAGGCTCTTGTCCGCGGCCACGTCGGACTGGGACATCGCGCCGGACGCCGAGTCGGTGACGGGGAGCAGCCCGTAGGCGCGGGAGAAGGCGAGGACGTTCTTGCGCGCGTAGACGTAGTCGAGGAAGTCGCCGATCTGCTCGGCGTGCCCGTTCTGCTTGAAGCCCATCATCCAGTCGGCGACGCCCATCGAGGCCCTGGCCGTGCCGTTGCGGCCCGGCATCGGGACCATGCCGAAGCTCACGCCCTTCTTGGCGGCCTGCTGGATCAGCGCCGGATGCCCGTTGAGCATGCCGACGCTGCCGTCGGCGAAGGCGGTGAAGGCGTCCGCGCGGTTGAGCTTGCCGGGGGCGACCGGACCGGTCAGGCCCTTGTCGACCAGCTCGTCCTTGAGCCAGGTGAAGGTCTGGATGTTCTGCGCGGAGTCGATCGTGTAGGTGCCGATGTCGTCGGTGTAGCCGTTGCCGCCGTTGTCGGTGTAGCCGCCGCTGAGCAGCCACTGCATGGTCTCGGCCTGGGCCTCCTCGGGGCCGAGCGGCAGGGCGTAGGGGTACTTCACGCCCTTGTCCCGCAGCGCCTTGGCGTCGGACGCCAGCTCGGCCCAGGTGGTGGGCGGGGTGATGCCGGCGCGCGCGAAGAGGGTCTTGTTGTAGAAGAGCACCCGGGTGGAGGCCGCGAAGGGGATGCCGTACTGCACGTGCTTCCACTGGCCGGCGTCGGCGAGCTGGGAGAGGAAGTCGGCCTGGGTGCGTATGGAGAGCAGGTCGGAGACCTGGTACAGCTTGCCCGCGGCCGCGTAGTCGGCGTAGGCGCCGATCTGGGCCAGGTCGGGGGCGTGCCCGGCGTCGACCATCTCCTTGACCTTGCGGTCGACGTCGTTCCAGGAGTAGACGCTGACCTCGACCTTGACGCCGGGGTGCCCGGACTCGTAGGCGGCGGCCAGCTTGTCCCAGTACTTCTTCGAGCTGGTGGCCGCCGAGTCGCCGTAGTCGGCGGCGACGAGTCTGAGCGTCACGTCGGAGGAGCCCGTGCTCCCGCAGCCGCCGAGAACCGCCGTCATGCCCAGTGCGGACACCACCGCGATCGTTCCTGCCGTACGCCGACGCACCGTCAAAGCCCCAACCCTGCTGTCTGACCGTTCAATATGTGGACACATAAGGTCTACACCACGTGAGTGGACTAGACCTCTTACGGGTCCGCGGGCCACACTGTCTCCCGTGAGACATGTCATCGCCCTGGACGTGGGCGGTACCGGGATGAAGGCGGCCCTCGTCGGCGACGACGGCGCGCTGCTGCACCGCGCCCGCCGGGCCACCGGCCGCGAGCGCGGGCCCGGCGCCGTGGTCGAGACGATCCTCGGTTTCGCCGCCGAGCTGCACGCGTACGGCCTGGAGCGCTACGGCGAGCCGGCCGCCGCGGCCGGCATCGCGGTGCCCGGCATCGTCGACGAGGAGCACGGCACCGCCGTCTACGCGGCCAACCTCGGCTGGCGGGACGTGCCCCTGCGCGACCGGCTCACCGAACGGCTCGGCATCCCCGTGGCGCTCGGCCACGACGTGCGCACCGGCGGACTCGCCGAGGGCCGCATCGGCGCGGGCAAGGGCGCCGACCGCTTCCTGTTCGTCGCCCTCGGCACCGGGATCGCCGGCGCCATCGGCGTGGACGGCCGGGTGGAGTCGGGCGCGCACGGGTTCGCCGGCGAGATCGGGCACGTCGTCGTACGGCCCGGCGGCACCGCCTGCCCCTGCGGGCAGCACGGCTGCCTGGAGCGCTACGCCTCCGCGTCCGCCGTCAGCGAGGCGTGGGCGGCGGTCTGCGGGGACCCGGACGCGGACGCCGCCGACTGCGCGAAGGCCGTCGCGTCCGGTGACCCGAACGCCGTCCGGATCTGGCAGGGGGCGGTGGACGCCCTCGCCGACGGGCTGGTGACCGCGCTCACCCTGCTGGACCCGCGCACCCTGATCATCGGTGGCGGCCTGGCCGAGGCGGGGGAAGTGTTGTTCCAGCCGCTGCGGGACGCCGTCCGGCGGCGGGTCACCTTCCAGAAGCTGCCGTCCATCGTTCCCGCCGCCCTCGGCGACACCGCCGGCTGCCTGGGCGCGGGACTGCTCGCCCGGGATCTCCTCGACTCCACCGACCCCACGACCGACCCCTCGGAGGTAACCGCCTGATGGCTCCCAGCTTGGTTCTCACAGGTGCCCGGGTGGTGCTGCCCACCGGCGTGGTGGACGACGGGCGCGTGGTCGTGGAGGGCACGAAGATCACGCAGGCCGCGGCGGCGGACTCCGCGGGCACGACGGCCGCGGGCCCGGCTCCCGCGGACGCCGAGGTCCTCGACGTCGGCGGCCACTGGCTGGTGCCGGGCTTCGTCGACATCCACAACCACGGCGGTGGCGGCGCCTCCTTCTCCGGCACCGCGGACGACGTGCTGACGGCCGTCCGCGCCCACCGGCTGCACGGCACCACCACCCTGGTCGCCTCCACGGTCACCGACGAGATGGACCTGCTGGTCACCCAGGCGGGGCTGCTGAGCGAGCTGGCCGAGCAGGGCGACATCGCCGGCATCCACTTCGAGGGTCCGTTCATCTCCCCGTGCCGCAAGGGCGCGCACTCCGAGGAACTGCTGCGCGACCCGGACCCGGCCGAGGTGCGCAAGCTGATCGACGCGGGCCGCGGCAGGGCCCGCATGGTGACGCTGGCCACCGAGCTCCCGGGCGGTGTCGACTCCGTACGGCTGCTCGCGGAGCACGGCGTGATCGCCGCGATCGGGCACACCGACGCCAGCTACGAGCAGACGGTCGCGGCGATCGACGCGGGCGCCACGGTCGCCACCCACCTCTTCAACGCCATGCCGCCCCTCGGCCACCGCTCCCCCGGCCCGATCGCCGCGCTGCTGGAGGACGAGCGGGTCACCGTCGAGCTGATCAACGACGGCGTGCACCTGCACCCGGCCGCCCTGGAGCTGGCGTTCCATCACGCCGGCGCCTCCCGGGTCGCGTTCATCACCGACGCGATGGACGCGGCCGGCAGCGGTGACGGCCGCTATCTGCTCGGCCCGCTGGAGGTCGAGGTCAGCGAAGGCGTGGCGCGACTGGTGGAGGGCGGCTCGATCGCGGGCTCCACGCTCACCCTCGACCGGGCCTTCAAGCGGGCGGTGACCGTCGACGGACTGCCGGTCCAGGACGTGGTCGCCGCCCTGTGTGCCAACCCCGCGCGCCTGCTCGGCCTGTCCGACCGCGTCGGCTCCCTGGAGCCGGGCAAGGACGCCGACCTGGTGCTGCTGGACGCCGACTTCGACCTCAAGGGCGTGATGCGGCAAGGAGAATGGGTCGTCACGCCCCAACTGCCCTGATCCGTCCGGGCGTCCGAGGACGGCTGCCGACCCGCGCACTGGGCCGGCCGCCGTCTCTTTGGCATGATCAGGGCCCCGGTAACCGATGGCGACGCCATTCGAGGGGAGGTCGGCCCGGGTGATCCTCACGGTCACACTGAACACCGCACTCGACATCACCTATCGCGTGGGCGCCCTGCGGCCGCACGCCTCGCACCGCGTCTCGGACGTCACCGAACGGCCGGGCGGCAAAGGCGTGAACGTGGCCCGGGTGCTGGCCGCGCTCGGCCACGAGGCGACGGTCGCCGGCTTCGCGGGCGGCGCCACCGGACAGGTGCTGCGCGAACGGCTCGCGCGCGTGCCGGGGGTGACGGACGCGCTGGTGCCGTGCGCGGGACCCACCCGCCGCACCATCGCCGTGGTGGACGAACTGACCGGCGACACGACCCAGCTCAACGAGCCGGGACCGCAGATCGAGCCGGCCGAGTGGAGCGCCTTCCTCGACCGCTACGAGGAACTCCTGCCCACCGCCTCGGCGGTGGCCCTGTCCGGCAGCCTGCCGCCGGGGGTCCCGGTGGGCGCCTACGCGGGCCTGGTCCGCACCGCCCGGGCCGTCGGCGTCCCGGTGCTGCTGGACACCAGCGGGGAGCCGCTGCGCCGCGGGGTCGCCGCCCGCCCCGACATCATCAAGCCGAACGCGGAGGAACTGGCCGAGCTGACCGGTTCCCACGAACCGTCGCGCGCCACCCAGGACGCCCGGCGCCGGGGCGCCCACGCGGTCGTGGCCTCCCTCGGCCCGCAGGGCCTGCTCGCCGCGACCCCCGAGGGCCGCTGGCGCGCCGCCCCGCCCGCCCGCGTCCACGGCAACCCGACCGGCGCCGGCGACTCGGCGGTCGCGGGACTGCTGTCGGGCCTCGTGGAACGCCTCTCCTGGCCGGAGCGGCTGGCCCGGGCGGTCGCCCTGTCGGCGGCGACCGTACGGGCACCGGCGGCGGGCGAGTTCGACGCCGCCGCCTACGAGGACCTGCGCGCCCGGGTCACGGTGGCCGGGGTGGTCAGCGTGGCCTAGGCCGCGTCCGCGGACCTAGCTGCTCCGCTGGACCTGGCCCTTCTTGAGCCACATCTGGTCGAGGAGGACGTTGCACTTGTCCCCGGCCTGGCAGGAGACGGCGATGGTGTTGGTGCCCTTCTTCAGGGTCGGCCACACGAAGGAGGTGGTCCAGCCCTTGGCGAAGTCCCCGTCGGCCGCGTGCCGGTAGTTCTTCATGCCCAGCTTGCTGCCGAACTCCTTGCCGTTGACGGTGACCGTCATCGACTGGTCCTCGCCACCGGTCGCGCTGTAGTTCACGAAGAGGGTGTACGGGCCGTCCTCGGGGATGTCGTTGACCGTCCAGGTCACCGAGGAGCCGACCGTGTTCAGACCGCCCACGTAGGTGCCGCCGGCGGCCTCCGCGCCCTTGACGTCCGAGGCCTTGGCCGCGCCGCCGGTGAGCTGGAGCGCGCTGGCGTCCGTCTTCGGCAGCTCGCCCGGCGCCGCCGACGTGCTGCTCGACGCGCTCGGCTCGCTGCTCTGCGCCTGGGTCGGGGAGGCCCCCGCCTGGCTGCCGGACTTGTCGTCGGAGCTGTCGTTGAGCATCGCGACGCCGATACCGATGACGACCACGGCGACCACGGCGATCGCGCCGGTCAGCAGGCCCTTGGTGTTGGGACCGCGCCGGCCGCCGCCACCGCCGGACGGGGCGGACTGCCGGCCCGTCGGAGCACCGCCGGGCAGCGTCTCGGGAGCCTGGTAGTGGGCGTTCGGCTGACCGTAGGCCGCCTGCTGCGGGACGGTCTGCTGCTGGCCGTACGGAGCCGCCTGCGGCGCGCCGCCGTAGGTGCGCTCGCCGACCGCGCGCACTCTGCTGACCGAGTTCGGGTAGCCGTAGCCACCGCCGGACGGCGGCTGGGCCCCTCTGGCCTGTCCGTCGGCGTACAGGTAGCCGAACGGGTCCTCGTCCTCGGGCGTGCTCGCGCCGTTGTCGCCGGGCGTCATCCCTTGGTACTCCTCAACAGGTGCGGGCGGATGCGATACGCGTGTGGAATGGCGAGCCTACCCGCTCCGGCTGCCCCAAACGGGTGAGTCACCTCGCATCAACTCACTGACCTGGAGGTCATCCCGCACGGCGGTGCTGTTTGGGACGAGATCGTTTCTCTACGTACATCCGCTCGTCGGCCGACTTCAGCACTTCGTCCGCCGTCATGCCGCAGTGGGCCCAGCCGATGCCGAAGCTGGCGCCCACCCGGACGGCCCGGCCCTCGGCGCGGATGGGCTGGATGATCTCGTTGCGCAGGCGTACGGCGAGGTCCTGGGCGTCGGCCTTGCCCAGTCCGTCGGCGAGGATCACGAACTCGTCGCCGCCGAGCCGGGCGACGGTGTCCCCGTCCCGCACGCCCCTGCTGAGCCTGCGGGCGACCTCGATGAGGACGGCGTCGCCCGCGTTGTGCCCGAACCTGTCGTTGATCGACTTGAAGCCGTCCAGGTCGCAGAAGAGGACCGCGAGACCCTTGGTCCCGTCGTCGCGGCCGTCCTCGGGGGCGATGGTGTGGACGTGGTGGTCGAAGCCGTCGAACGCCTCGCCGGCCTGCGCGAAGTCGAAGCCGTGCCCGGTGGGGGCGTCGAAGGCGGGGTGGCCGTAGGCCGCGTCCAGGGACTCCAGGACGCCCGGCTGGGCCTGGCGCCGGCACAGCCGGGACGAGAGGCGCGAGCGCAGCTCGGCGGAGTTCGGCAGGCCGGTGAGGGAGTCGTGGGAGGCGCGGTGGGCGAGCTGGAGCTCGCGGCGCTTGCGCTCCTCGATGTCCTCGACGTGCGTGAGCAGGAAGCGGGGGCCGTCGGCGGCGTCGGCGACGACGGAGTTGCGCAGGCTGACCCAGACGTAGCTGCCGTCACGGCGGCCGAGGCGCAGCTCCGCGCGGCCGCCCTCCGCCGAGGTGCGCAGCAGGGTGCCGATGTCCTCGGGGTGGACCAGGTCGGAGAAGGAGTAGCGGCGCATGGCGGAGGCGGGCCGGCCCAGCAGGCGGCACAGGGCGTCGTTGGTGCGCAGGATCCGCCCGTGCTGGTCGCCGCCCATCTCGGCGATGGCCATGCCGGAGGGGGCGTACTCGAACGCCTGCCGGAAGCTCTCCTCGCTGGCCCTGAGGGCCTGCTGGTCCCGCTCGAGACGGACCAGGGCGCGCTGCATGTTGGCACGTAGACGCGCGTTGCTGATGGCGATGGCGGCCTGGAAGGCGTACATCTGCAGGGCCTCGCGGCCCCAGGCGCCGGGGCGGCGGCCGTTGCGCGGCCGGTCGACGGATATGACCCCGAGCAGCTCACCGGAGGAGCCGCCCTGCACGCCGGGCGTGTACATCGGGGCGAAGAGCCGGTCGGAGGGATGCCACTCGTCCTCGAAGCGGGGGGCGGGCCCGTCGGTGTACCACTGCGGGACGTCGTCGTCGTCCAGCACCCAGCCCTCGGTGTGCGGTATGAACACGAGGTCGCCCCACTGCTCGCCCATGCCCAGCCGCCGGTCCCAGGAGTCGCGCGAGCCGACCCGGCCGGTGATGAGGGACTCGGCCGCGGAGTTGCCGGAGAAGGCGGCGACGACGAGGTCGCCGTCCTGGCGCACCAGGTTGACGGCGGCCATCTCGTAGCCGAGGGCGCCCACGACGCCGTCGGCGACCGACTGCAGTGTGTCCGCCAGGCTGCGGGCCGTGTTCATGTCGGCCATGACCTGGTGCAGCTGTCGCAGGGACGCAAGGCGGACATACGGCTCCGACTCGGTCTCCATGCTCGCCCTCCCCCCGAGACCTCGCAGCGAATCAAGGGTTGTCGTCGGCGCTTCTGTCAGGTGTGCTTCCAGTCGTGGTCCTGCGGCTCCTCCGCCACTGAATCACAGCGCGCTCCCCACTCGGTACACAGGGTCAACAATTCCTGCCCCTTGTGACTCAAGTCACAGGCGAACATGAACAATTGGGTGGAGTTTCCGCGTTTTCCCCGTGCGTTTACCCGGGAGAGGCTTTCTCGTCGTGTTCACATGATGCACCGCGGGGCCGTCCCGGCGTGGTCCCCCGGACCTAGGACCAGGCTCGGGCGGAGGGCCGATGCGGCGCGTACGGGGCGGAGATTAGCGTTTCCGGTGTGCTGAAGACTCCCTCACCCACCGCCACCTCCGCTTCCGGGCATGCTGAGGGGGTGAGCAACGACGAGTTCCGGGCCGCGATGTCCCGGCTGGGCGCGGGCGTGGTCCTGGTGACCGCGCAGGAGCCGCCGCTGGATCCGGACGACCCCACGGCGCCGGGCGTCGAGGACGTCGGCATGACCGCCACCGCCTTCCTCTCCGTCTCGCTGGACCCGCCGCTGGTGCTGGTCAGCCTGCGGACGGGCGCCCGCATGGACGACCTGCTCGACGAACAGCCGCTGTGGGCCGTCTCCGTCCTCTCCGAGAGCCAGCGCCACATCGCCGGCCGTTTCGCGATGAAGGGACGGATCAGCGACCGCCTGCTCTTCGAGGACCTGCCCTACGTCCGCGGCGAGGTCACCGGCGCCCCGCTGATGGGCGGCGCGCTGGCGACCCTGGAGTGCCGCACCGAGCAGCGGGTGGCGGCCGGCGACCACACCCTCGTCATCGGACGGGTGCTGACCGCGCGGGTGCCGAGCGCGGAGGGCGGCCCCCTGCTGTATTTCCGGGGGCGTTACCGGCAGTTGGGCTGACCGCGCGGCCGCCGAATTCCACGGTCACGGAATTCGGCGGTCGCGACCGGGGGAAATCGGTTTCGGAATGCGCGCGGCCGGCGCTCCGTCCGCGCGGCCGGCTCACCGCCGTGAAGCGGTCATCCCCAGTCGCGGCCCGAGCGGCCGCGCTTGGTCTGCGAGCGCTCCTTCTTCTGGCGCAGCCGGCGTTCGTTGATGCCCCGCGGGACGCGGGTCGGGCGGCGGGGCTTGGGCGGGGGCGCGGTCGCCTCGGCGAGGAGGGCCGCCAGCCGTACGGCGGCGGTCTCCCGGTTGCGCCACTGGGAGCGGTGCTCGGAGGAGCGCACCACCACGACCCCGTCGACCAGCCGCCCGGCCAGCCGCTGCAGCGCCCGCTCCTTCCAGACCGCGGGCAGGGCCTCGGTGGCGGCCAGGTCGAAGCGCAGCTCGACCTGCGAGTCACTGGTGTTGACGTGCTGGCCGCCCGGACCGGACGACCTCGAGAAACGCCACGCCAGCTCGGCCTCGGGGAGCGAGACGGAGCCGCGGATGAGGTAGGGACCGGACATGTGTCCCATGTTCCCGGCCGCGGCCCTCCCACGTCATCCGGTTTTCGCCGTCTGGACCATCCGGGTAAAAAAGGTAAAGGGATCCGGAACCGCCGGGACCCCCCTCGACGTTCTCCCCGGTGACGGTAGCTTCATCGGCACAGATACACGGATACAAGGGAAGGGACTCCCAACATGGCTGTAAGCCTGTCCAAGGGTGGCAACGTCTCGCTCACCAAGGAGGCTCCGGGCCTGACCGCCGTCACCGTGGGCCTCGGCTGGGACGTCCGCACCACCACCGGCACGGACTTCGACCTGGACGCCTCCGCCATCGCGGTGAACACGCAGGGCAAGGTCTACTCCGACGCCCACTTCGTGTTCTTCAACAACAAGCAGACCCCGGACAACTCGATCGTCCACACCGGTGACAACCGCACCGGCGAGGGCGCGGGCGACGACGAGGCGATCAACGTCAACCTGGCCGCCCTCCCGGCCGACATCGACAAGATCGTCTTCCCGGTCTCCATCTACGACGCCGAGAACCGCGGCCAGAACTTCGGCCAGGTCCGCAACGCCTACATCCGCATCGTCAACCAGGCGGGCGGCGCCGAGATCGCGCGCTACGACCTCTCGGAGGACGCGGCCACCGAGACCGCGATGGTCTTCGGCGAGCTGTACCGCAACGGCGCCGAGTGGAAGTTCCGCGCCGTCGGCCAGGGTTACGCCTCCGGCCTGGTCGGCATCGCCCAGGACTTCGGCGTCAACGTCTGACCGGCAGGGCCTTCGGCGGGGAGCCCCGGGACGCGGCGAACAGGCCGCGGGCCGGGGCTCCCGCGCTACCTTGCCCGGGTGATCCTCCAGCCGCTGCCGCCCGGCCGTGACCTCCCGGCCCCGCTGCTCACCGAACTGACGGCGCTGTACGCCTCTCACCGCGACTTCCTCGCGCTCAGCGGGGACCTGCCCGATCCGGACGACGTACGGCCCGAGCAGGTGGCCGCCCTGCTGGCCGATGAACGGGCCCACCCGGGCGCCGAGGTGCTGCTCGCCCGGTCCGGGGGCCGGCTGGTCGCGCTCGTGATCACCCTGTCCCGGCACCCGGACCCGGCCGACCCGGACCCCTGGATCGGGCTGCTGCTGGTGGACGCCTCCGAGCAGGGCAGGGGCTACGGCCGGCGGGTCGTCGGCGAGGTCGAGGGGCGCTTCCGGGCCGCCGGCCGCCGGGCCGTGCGGCTCGCCGTGCTCGACGGCAACACCAGCGGGCTGGCCTTCTGGACCGCCCTGGGCTACGAGGTGGTGGGCCATCGCAGCGACCACGCGCTCGGCCGCCCCTGCGCCGTGCTGCGCAAGGTGCTGTGAACCCGGGAGCACGACTTCACGCACACCGGCATCCGCCGGTGTGGCCCCCGGGCCTTGCCCGCATGCCGGACGAGCGGGAGGGCTGAGGCGGGCGCCGGCGGGGGCTGCGACGGTGTGCCGAACCACGCCCCAACTGCGCTGTGCAAGCGGGCAGTTGATCACCGCAGTCGTGTCCGCATAACGGTTTCCGTCGCACGTCTTTCGGAAACGAACACGTAAAATGTTGTCGGCGCCCTGTCAAACAGGACGTGCTGCTGTCACTCTCTCCTCACCCGCCGCAACTCTGTGCATCCCCTGTGTTCCGCCTGTGTCTCCACCCCACGGAGACCAGTCCCCAAGGAGATCGAGTGACACAGCAGCCCCACGCGTCCCGCACCTCGCGCAAGACCGCCCTGCGCGCGGCCGCCCTGGCCGGTTCGGCCGCGATGGTCGTTCTCGCGCTGCAGAACGGCTCGGCCACCGCCGCCCCCACGCACACCCCCGGCGCCACGGCCCTCCCGCTCAGCGCGAGCGCCCGGGTCACCGCGCTGAGGACCGCCCAGCAGCACGCGGGCGCGGCGGCCCGTGAACTGGGCCTCGGCGGCAAGGAGAAGCTGGTCGTCCGGGACGTGCTCAAGGACGCCGACGGCACGGTCCACACGCGCTACGAGCGCACCTACGCCGGTCTGCCCGTCCTCGGCGGTGACCTGGTCACCCACGTCGCGAAGAACGGCTCGCTCAAGGGCGTCGACAAGGCGTCCAAGGCCCGGATATCCGTGCCCACCACCACCGCGGCCGTCTCCCCCGCGAACGCGAAGAAGACCGCCCTCAAGGCCGCGGGCACCGCGAAGGCCACCGCCTCGTCCTCCCGCAAGGTCGTCTGGGCGGCCGGCGCCAAGCCGGTCCTGGCCTACGAGTCCGTCGTCAAGGGCGTCCAGCACGACGGCACCCCGAGCGAGGTGCACGTCGTCACCGACGCGCGCACCGGCAAGAAGCTCTACTCCTACCAGGCGATCGACACCGGTACCGGCACCAGCCGGTACAGCGGCACGGTCACGATCGGCACCACCGCCTCCGCCTCCGGCGGCTACGACCTGATCGACGGCGGCCGCGGCGGTCACAAGACCTACGACCTGAACGGCGGCACGACCGGCACCGGCACCCTGTTCCACGACGCCGACGACACCTGGGGCGACGGCACCGTCGGCAACCGCCAGACCGCGGCCGTCGACGCCGCCTACGGCGCGGCCGTCACCTGGGACTTCTACAAGTCCGCGTTCAACCGCAACGGCATCGCGGGCGACGGCAGGGCCGCCTACTCGCGCGTCCACTACGGCAACGCCTACGCCAACGCCTTCTGGGACGACAGCTGCTTCTGCATGACGTACGGCGACGGCACGGCCAACGCCGACCCGCTCACCTCGCTGGACGTGGCCGGCCACGAGATGAGCCACGGCCTGACCGCGGCCACCGCGAAGCTCAACTACAGCCGGGAGTCCGGCGGCCTGAACGAGGCCACCTCCGACATCTTCGGCACCTCGGTGGAGTTCTTCGCCAACAACGCCTCCGACCCCGGTGACTACCTCATCGGCGAGAAGATCGACATCAACGGCGACGGCACCCCGCTGCGCTACATGGACAAGCCCAGCAAGGACGGCGGCTCCGCCGACTACTGGTCGAAGACGGTCGGCCGCCTCGACGTGCACTACTCGTCGGGCGTCGCCAACCACTTCTTCTACCTGCTGAGCGAGGGCAGCGGCGCAAAGACGATCAACGGCGTCTCGTACGACTCGCCCACCTACAACGGCGCCGCGGTCACCGGCATCGGCCGGGCCAAGGCCGTCCAGATCTGGTACAAGGCCCTGAGCACGTACTTCACGTCGACCACGACCTACGCGGGCGCCCGCACCGGCACCCTGCAGGCCGCGGCCGCCCTGTACGGGTCCGGCAGCGCCGAGTACAACGCGGTGGCGGCGGCCTGGACGGCGGTCAACGTCAAGTAACGGCGCCCTTCACGCGGTTCCACGGCCGGGCCACCCGTCACGGGCGGTCCGGCCGGCCGTCTCCGTACAGCCAGTCCCGCCAGATCCCGGAGAAGTCCTCGCCCGGCGCCCGCTTCTCGACGTACGCGGTGAAGTCGGCGGTGCTCGCGGTGCCGTGGCGGTGGGCGGCGGCCCAGCCCCGCAGGACGGCGTGGAAGGTGTCGTCGCCGACCTTCTGGCGGATCTTCTGCAGGACCGCCGCGCCGCGCTGGTAGACGGGGGCGGCGGAGATGTGCGCGGCGTCGGAGGGCTTCGCCGGCGGGAAGGACCACACCTCCTTGTCGTCCGCCGCGTACAGGTCGTCGAAGGTCCGCTGTGCGCTCGGGCCGCCGTGGTCCTCCTCGTAGAGCCACTCCGCGTAGGTGGCGAAGCCCTCGTTGAGCCACATGTCCTGCCAGCTCGCGGGGGTGACCGAGTCGCCGTACCACTCGTGGGCGAGCTCGTGCACGAGGGTGGAGGTGGCGGGGGCGCCGGGGAAGACGGGGCGGGTCTGGGTCTCCAGCGCGTAGCCGGCGTCGTCCGGGCGGTCGACGATCGCCCCGGTGGAGGAGAACGGGTACGGGCCGAAGTTCCGCTCCTCCCACGCGATGATCCCGGGCAGCTTCGCCAGCACCCCCGCGCTCGCCCGGACCTGGGTGGGGTCGACGGCGGTGAGGACCGGCAGGCCGTGCGGTCCCGTGGTGCGGGTGATGACGAAGCGGCCGACGGCGACCGTGGCGAGGTAGCTCGCCATGGGCTGGGCCATGTGCCAGGCGTAGGTGGTCCGCCCGCCGTGGGTGCGCCGGCTCGTGAGCTCCCCGTTGGAGACCGCCTGGAGGCCCTGCGGGACGGTGACCGTGATGTCGTAGGCCGCCTTGTCCGAGGGGTGGTGGTCGCCGGGGAACCAGGCCATGGAGCCGACCGGCTCGCCCAGGCCGAGCGCGCCGTCGGCGGTGGGCAGCCAGCCCTCCTCGGAACCGTCGGGGTCGGTGAGGGTCCGCGGGGTGCCCGAGTAGCGGACGGTGGTGCGGAAGGTCCGGCCCCGTCGGAGGTCGTCGTGGGGGCGGACGGTGAGTTCCTGGCCGGCCCGGTTCCAGCGGGCGTCCCTGCCGTCGACGGTGACCGAGGCGACGTCCAGCCCGTCGAGGTCGAGGTCGAAGGCGGTCAGGTCCTGGGTGGCGCGGGCCGTGATCACCGCCGTGCCGGTCAGATGGCGGCCGTCCGGCGTGTAGTCGAGGGTGAGGCCGTAGTGGGTGACGTCGTAGCCGCCGTTGCCGGCCCTCGGGAAGTAGGGGTCGCGCACGCCGTGGCCGCCCGGGGTGCCGTGCACGCCGCGGTCGCACCCGGTGCCGGTGAGGGCGAGGGCGCACAGCGCGGCGGCGGCCGGGACGAGGCGCGCGGATCTGGACATGTCAGTGATCCTAGGTCGGGGAACCGGCCGGGGCCCGGTGCGGGGCGCGGGCGTGACACCATCTCTCCCGTGCTCGACATCGGCTACGCCCTCTCCAACCGCTTCCCGGACCCGCCGCAGACCGACTACCGCCGCGCGGACGTCCACGCGCTGCGGCACGACCTGTTCTGCGGGGACGTCTACCTCGCGGACACCAAGGCGGACCGGGAGCTGTCCACAGCCTGGGGATGGGTGCCGGTGCTGGACTTCGCGTGGGCGCTGTGCGACATCGCCGAGCGGCTGGACCGGGACCCGATGGGCTCCCGTGCCTCGCGCCCGCAGCGGGCGGAGCTCGACTTCACCGAGTCCACCGACCGGATGCTCTTCGAGCGCCGCTTCGGCTGGGTGGACATCGAGGCCGACTGGATGCCGGCCGAGGAGGCCCCGCTCACCTTCTCCCACGCCGAACTCCGGCGTGAGGCGCGGGACTTCCTCCACGACCTGATCGCCGACCTGACCGATCTGCACGAGGACCTGGCGGAGAACCCGGCGGTCTGGACCCTCCAGGCACGCTTCCCCCGGGTCTCCTGACCCGCGCCTCTGCGCACGCCCCTCGCGCTCAGCCCTCCACGCGGATGCCCAGCTCCGCCGCCAGCACAGGGGCCAGGTCCAGCAGCTGACCCGTGCTGATCACCGCTCCGGACAGCCGGTCCAGGCCCCGGGTGATCTCCAGCGGAGCGGCCCCGCGCAGGTCGACGTCCTTCAGCGTCACGTTGCCGAAGTCGGCCTCCCTGAGCGCGCAGTCCACGAACTCCACCCGCTCCAGCCGGGCCCCGGCGAAGTCGGGCTCGACCAGGACGCAGGACTCGAAGACGACGTCCTTGAGCCGGGCCTCGCGCAGGTTCAGGAAGTCGATCTTGCCGCCCCGGACCACGACCCGCTCCATGACGGCTCCGTGCAGCTGGGTGCCGCCCAGGCGGGGGTCGCGCAGCTCGACGTCGCGCCAGGTGGACTCGGCCAGGTTCGTGCCGACCCCGCGCAGGCCGGTGAGGACCGAGTCCAGCACCCGGGCCCGGGGCAGCGCCGCCTCGTCCACCGCGCAGCCGGTGAGCGCGCAGTCCATGAAGCGGGCGCCCGCCCCGTCCTGCCCGGACAGGTCGGCGTCCCGGAACTCCAGCCCGTCGTAGTCGCCGTCCGGCTCCAGCGCGCCGCCCGCCCAGGGCTCCAGCGGTGGCAGCCGCACCTCCGGCCGGCGCGCGCTCTTCGTCCCGGTCCTGCCCGGGCCCGTGCCCGTCGTTGTCCTCGCCATGGCCCCCATGCTGCACCGCGCCACTGACAATCCGCCCGGCCCGCGGGGACCGGCGGCGCCCCGGGCCGATGTCACATTCCCCGGGGCCCCCGTCGTCAAGGGAACAGCGCGGTCACCGCGCCGTCACCGGTCACCGGGCGTCCCGCCCTCGACATCGAACACGCCTGAAGGTGGTGCTCCCGTCATGCACGACGAACGCCGCAACCCCGCACACCCGGATGCGATACATCACGATTCATGGTCTTCTGGCCAGATGAGCATCGGCCGAAAGGGTGAACCCGCGCCGACCGCGGCCAGGACCGTGGAAGCCGATCCCCATCGCTGGTGGGCGCTGGTCGTCATCGCCCTCGCGCAGCTGATGGTGGTCCTGGACGCGACGATCGTGAACATCGCGCTCCCCTCGGCGCAGCGCGCCCTGAACATGTCCGACGGCAACCGGCAGTGGGTCATCACCGCCTACACCCTCGCCTTCGGCGGGCTGCTCCTGCTCGGCGGCCGGATCGCCGACCTCGCCGGCCGCAAGAAGACCTTCGTCGTCGGCCTGATCGGCTTCGCGGCCGCCTCCGCGCTCGGCGGCGCGGCGACCAGCTCCGCCATGCTGTTCGGCGCCCGGGCCCTGCAGGGCGCCTTCGCGGCCGTCCTCGCGCCCTCCGCGCTGAGCCTGCTGACCACGACGTTCACCGACGTCCGCGAGCGCGGGAAGGCGTTCGGCATCTACGGCGCGCTGGCCGGCAGCGGCTCGGCCATCGGGTTCATCGTCGGCGGCCTGCTCACCGAGTACCTCAACTGGCGCTGGTGCCTGTACGTCAACGTGCCCATCGCCGTCGTCGCGGTGCTCGGCGCCCTCACCCTGCTGCACGACCGCCCCGGCCACGGCGACGTCCGCCTCGACGTGCCCGGCGCGGTGCTCGGCTGCGGCGGACTGGTCGCGATCGTCTACGGCTTCAGCGAGGCCGAGCCGCGTGGCTGGACCGACCCGCTGGTGATCGCCCTGTTCGCGGTCGGTGTCGCGCTGCTCGTCGGCTTCGTGTGGTGGCAGAACCGCGCCCCGAGCCCGCTGCTGCCGCTGCACATCGTCCGTGACCGCAACCGCGCGGGCTGCTTCCTGACCATGATGCTCGCCGTGATCGGCATGTTCGGGCTGTTCCTGTTCATGACCTACTACCTGCAGGTCATCCTCGGCTACTCGCCGGTGCGGGCGGGCCTTGCGTTCCTGCCGCTGACCGCCGCGATCATCATCGGCTCCACCCAGATCTCGGCCCGGCTGCTGCACCGGGTGGCCCCGCGCGTGCTCATGGTGCCCGGCATGCTGCTGGCCGCGTCCGGGCTGCTGCTCCTGACCCGGATGACGGTCGACTCCTCCTACGGCGGCGAGATCCTGCCCGCCCTGCTGCTGATGGGCCTCGGCATGGGCCTGACCTTCATGCCGGTGTTCGCCACCGCCACCGCGGGCGTCGCCCCGCGCGACGCGGGGGTCACGTCGGCGACCGTCAACACCGCCCAGCAGGTGGGCGGCTCCATCGGCACGGCGCTGCTCAACACCATCGCCACCACCAGCAGCGCCGCCTACGTCGCCGCCCATCTGCACAGTCCGGCCGAGAAGGCCGCGGTGATCCCGGCCGGCGTGGTGCACGGCTACACGGTCGCCATCTGGTGGGCGGCGGGTGTGATGCTGCTGGCCGGCCTGGTGGCGGGCGTGATGGTCACCGCCAGGGCTCCCGGCCACGGCGCCCCCACCGAGACCCCGGTCGCGGAGCCGGTGGTCTGATCGCCGGCGGTCCCTCGGCGGTCCCCCGGCGGACTCCCCGCGGCTCCCGCGGCCGGGAGCCGTCGGCCGCGGCCGTCAGCCGGCCGCGCGGCCCAGCTCGGCCAGGGCGTCGTCCGTCAGGCGGTACACCGTCCACTCGTCCTGCGGGCGGGCGCCGAGTGCCTCGTAGAAGCCGATCGCGGGGCGGTTCCAGTTCAGGACCGACCACTCCAGGCGCTCGTAGCCGCGGCTCACACAGATGCGGGCCAGTTCGGTCAGCAGGGCCCGGCCGTGGCCGCCGCCGCGCACGGAGGGGCGGACGTACAGGTCCTCCAGGTAGATGCCGTGCACCCCGCGCCAGGTGGAGAAGTTCAGGAACCACAGGGCGAAGCCGACGGGCTCCCCGGTGGTCTCGTCCTCGGCGATGTGCGCGAACGCCGCCGGCCGCTCGCCGAACAGCGCCTCGCGCAGCTGCTCCTCGCTCGCCCGTGCCTCCTGCGGCGCTTTCTCGTACTCGGCCAGCTCGCGGATCAGGGCGTGGATGACGGGGACGTCGGCGGGGGTCGCGGAGCGAATCATGAGGGGAGGGTAACCAGCGGCCGCCCTCCTCCCGTCACCCGGTCGGCGTCAGTGCCGGCCCGCCACCCGGTCCGCGGCCCGGGCCAGCCGCGAGGACCGCGCGCTCGGGTGGAGCAGTTCGCGCCGGTCGGCGGCGCGGTACGTGGCGTACATGCCCTGGACGCCCAGCCAGCGCAGCGGCTCCGGCTCCCACCGGCGGACCTTGTGGTTCACCCAGGGCAGATCCGTCAGCCCGGTGCGACCGCCCTGGCCCGAGTCCTGCTGGACGAGGTCGCGCAGGGTACGGGCGGCCAGGTTGGTGGTGGCGACGCCGGACCCGACGTACCCGCCCGCCCAGCCGAGTCCGGTGGTCCGGTCGAGGGTCACGGTGGCGCACCAGTCGCGCGGGACGCCGAGGACGCCGGACCAGGCGTGCGCGACCCGCACGCCGGCCAGGGCGGGGAAGAAGCGGGTCAGGATCTCCCGCAGGGCCTCGACGGTCTCCGGCTGGGTACGCCCGTCGTTGTCGGTGCGCGAGCCGAAGCGGTACGGCACCCCGCGCCCGCCCAGCGCGATCCGCCCGTCGGCGGTGCGCTGCGCGTACATGTAGGCGTGCGCCATGTCGCCGAGCGTCTCCCGGCCGTCCCAGCCGACGGCCGCCCACTGCTCCTCGGTGAGCGGTTCGGTGGCGATCATCGAGGAGTTCATCGGCAGCCAGGTGCGCCGCTGGCCCTTGAGGGAGGCCGTGAAGCCCTCGGTGCAGCGCAGGATGTAGGGGGCGCGGACGGTGCCGTAGGGGGTCACGGCGTGCCGGGGGCGGATCTCGGTGACCGGCGTCGACTCGTGCAGGGTCACACCGAGCGCCTCGACGGCCGCCGCGAGGCCCTTGACCAGCTTCACCGGGTGCAGCCGGGCGCCGTGCGGGGTCCAGGCGGAGCCCACCGCGCCGGCCACCCTGATCCGCTCGGCGGTCTCCCGGGCGCCGTACAGCTCGCGGTCCTTCTCGCCGTAGGACAGCTCGTGCTCGTGGAACGCCTTCAGCCGGGCCAGCTGAGCCGGGGTGGTGGCCACCTCCAGCACCCCGCCGCGGTGCACGTCGGCGTCGATGCCCTCCGCCTCCGCCACGGCGACGACCTCGGCGACGGTGTCGTTCATGGCCTTCTGCAGGCGTACGGCGGCCTCGTGCCCGTGCAGTTTCGCGTACCGGTCGCGGCCCGCGACGCCGTTGTACAGCCAGCCGCCGTTGCGGCCGGAGGCGCCGTAGCCGCAGAACTTCTGCTCCAGGACGGTGATCCGCAGGAAGGGGGCGGCCTTCTTCAGGTAGTACGCGGTCCACAGTCCCGTGTAGCCGCCGCCGACGATGACGACGTCCGCGGTCGCGTCCCCGGCCAGCGGCTCCCGCGCCACCGGGAGACCGTCGTCCGCGTACCAGAAGGAGATGCCGCCGTTGACGGCACTGCTCGCCGAGCTGCTCATGCGCGGACGTTAACCCACAGGGCGGTCAGTGTCTCCTTCGGATTCCATGCTTTTCCGCGGCCTCTGACCAGCGGATAGCAGCAGAGTCCGATGAGAACGGCCAGGAAGTGGCCGAAGTCGGTGAAGGTGCGGCCGGTGACGAGCGGGACCGTGTAGACCGCGAGCAGCACCGCCAGGTACCCGTACCGCCAGGGCGCCGTGATGTGGTACGTGAGCACCGCCGTGACGCCGGCCAGCGCGTAACTGACGCCGATGTCGAGGGAGTTGACGGCTGAGTGCGGGGCGATGCCGTCGTGGATCGCCTTCAGCAGGGCCAGTTCGCTGATCAGCGTGGCGAGCACGTGCGCGGCCACGCACACCGCGAGCCAGCGCAGGGTGCCGAGCCAGCGTTCGGCCGGGGCGTGGAAGACGGTGTACAGCACCGCGTACGGCAGCCAGCGCCCGCCGTCGATCCACATCGCGCTGGTGATCAGCACCCGTACCGGGTTCTGCGACAGCTCGTGGATGTTGGTGGAGCGCTGCCGCAGGAAGTCCTGCTCGAAGTCGGGCGACATGTGGTGCAGGGCGACGGTGGTGAAGAACAGGATCAGCAGCCAGATGTACGTCCCCGGGGCGCTGCGGATCCAGGCCGCGACCGCCCGGAGCCCACGACGCACGCGCCTGTCCCGGTTCACACCCGCCAGTATGGTCGGCGGTCGGCCGCCCGCGCACGGCGGCCGACCCGGCGCGGGCCGGGTCGGCGGAGCCGGCGCGGACGGGACCGGCCGGCGGCCCACGGGCGCCCCGCACCGACTGACACGCCGCCGATCGGCCTATACGGCAACAAGGGGATTATTCGGTCATACCGTACGCGATATGAAGAGATGTCACCTCGTATATCTCGCCTGCACCGCCGCCCTCGTCGGCGCCGGCGTGGGCGCCGCACCCGCCTCGTCCGCCCACCGGACGCTGGTCGTCCACCCGGGCCAGTCGATCCAGAAGGCGGTGGACTCCGCACGGGCCGGGGACACCGTGCTCGTGCTCGCCGGCACCTACCACGAGAGCGTCAAGATCGGCACTCCCGGCCTGACGCTGCGCGGCGTGGGCCCCCGTACGGTGATCAAGCCCGTCGGCACCAAGCCCGCGCCCAAGCCCCCCACGTCGGCCGCCAAGGCCGCCGAGAGCTGCTCGGAGGGCGGCAACGGCATCTGCGTGGTGGGCACCAAGACCAAGGACGTCGCGGGCGTCACCGTCTCCGACCTGACCGTGACCGGCTTCAGCCGGACCGGGGTGTTCGGCATGGCGACGGACGGCATGACCGTCCGCAGGGTGTACGCCTACAAGAACGGCGTCTGGGGCATCGCCCAGGAGCGGTCCGTGCGCGGCCTCTTCAGGAGCAACTACGCGCGTGACAACGGCGACGCGGGCCTGTTCCTCGCCAACACCATCAAGGAGGAGGCGGGCGCCTACGACGCCGCGGGCACGCGGGTCGAGCACAACCGCCTGGAGGGCAACCGGATCGGCGTGACCGTCCGCCGGCTGCGCAACGTCACCGTCGACCAGAACTACGTCACCGGCAACTGCGCCGGGGTGTTCCTCGTCGGCGACGAGAACAAGCCGAAGGCCGGTCACGTGGACGTGATCGCCAACCGGGTCGAGCGGAACAACAGGTCGTGCCCGAAGACCGAGCGGCTGCCCGCGCTCCAGGGCTCCGGCATCGTCCTGACCGGCACCGAGAGCAACCGCGTGGCCGGCAACCTGGTCACCGGCCACGCGGGCAAGTCCCCGCTGTCCGGCGGGATCGTGCTCTTCAAGAGCTTCGTCGGGGTGACCAGCGACAAGAACGTCGTCGAGGCGAACCGGCTGGACGGCAACTCCCCGGCCGACCTCGTGAACACGGAGACCAAGGGCAAGGGCAACACCTTCCGGAGCAACGCCTGCCGGGTCTCGCGCCCCGCGGGTCTGTGCTGACCGCCCGACCCCTGCCCCTGCTGGACCGACGAAGGCCGAAGAAAGAGAGAGGGCGGCAGATGACGTCCGCTGAAACAGCCCCACCGCCTCCCATGCGCCTGCGCGAACTCGTGTTCGGCGCGGCCGTCTCCGCCGCCGTCCGCGCGGCCGCACGGCTGGGCGTCGCCGACGCCCTCGACGACAGCCCGATGGCCGTGGAGGACCTCGCGGCCGCGGTGAAGACCGAGCCGAAGCCGCTGCGCCGGCTGCTGCGGGCCCTGTCCTGCTACGGCGTCTTCGCCGAGGGCCCCGACGGCACGTTCACGCACACCGACATGTCCCGGCAGCTGCGCGAGGACGCTCCCGACAGCCTGCGCGCCATCGCCCTGTGGTGCACCGAACCGTGGACCTGGGACGCCTGGCCCCGCCTCGACGAGGCCGTGCGCACCGGCAAGAACGTCGTGGAGGACCTCTACGGCAAGGAGTTCTTCACCTACCTCAACGAGGACGCCCCCGAGTCCGCGGACGTCTTCAACCGCGCGATGACCCGCTCCAGCGAGCAGTCGGCGCGGGAGGTGGCGGCGCTGCTCGACCTGTCCGGCGCCAAGTCGGTCGCCGACGTCGGCGGCGGCCAGGGCCACGTGGTGGCCTGCCTGCTCGACAAGTACCCGCGGATGCAGGGCACCCTGCTCGACCTGCCCCGGGTGGTCGAGAACGCCCTGCCGCGGCTGCGCGAGGGCGGCGACCTCGCCGACCGCGCGCGGATCGTGCCCGGCGACGTCCGGGAGGCGATCCCCGTCGAGGCCGACGTCTACGTCATCAAGAACATCCTGGAGTGGGACGACGAGAGCACGGCCCGCACGCTGCGCAACGTCGTCGAGGCGGGCGGCCCGGGCACCCGGGTGATCGTCATCGAGAACCTGGTGGACGACACCCCCTCGATGCGCTTCAGCACCGCCATGGACCTGCTGCTGCTGCTCAACGTCGGCGGGGCCAAGCACACCACCGACTCCATGGTGAGCAGGCTGGGCGCGGCCGGCCTGCTGGTGGACGAGATCCGGCCGGTCAACCCGTACCTGCACGCGTTCGAGTGCCACGTGCCCGGGTGACGCAGCCGCGCACAGGCCACCGGCCGCCGGGCCCGCGACGCTGCGGGCCCGGCGGCCGGTGGCCGTCCGGAAGTCGCCGTACGGCTCAGTCGCGCTCCCAGACGTAGAAACGCTGTGCCATCGCGTCCTTCGGGGACCGCCAGGTCTCCGGGTCGTACGCGCTGACGTACGCCGTCAGACGGTCGCTGACGTCCCGGAACTGGGGGTGCTCCGTCACCTTGGCGATGGCCGGTCCCGGCTCGCGCTCGGACTCGATGAGATGCAGGTACACATCGCCGAACTGGAAGAGGCTGCGCCGCACGACACCCACGAGGTGCGGCAGCTCCCCGCGGTCGGACTCCGCGAACACCTTGGCGATGTCCGGGGCGGAGCCCGGGGCCATCCGGGCGACGATCAGGGCCTGGTGCATGCGTCTTTCTCCTCGGTCCGGTTCAGTCGGCCAGGGCCGGGGCGGGCCGGTGTCCGGCGGCGGCCTTCTCGACCTTGTCCCGGATGAGGGCCATCTGGACCTTGGAGTTGCGGTTGATGTTGTCGGTCATCCAGTCGTCGTCGACCGGGGCGTCCGGCTTCATCGCGAAGTCCTGCGTCCAGACCATGCGGGTACCGGCCGGGACCTCCTCGTACTGCCACAGGATGTCCATGTGGGCGAACGGTCCGGTCTCCACGCGGCGGGCGCGGACGGTGAGCGAGCCGCGGTCGGGCTCGCGCTCGGAGACCCAGCTCCAGACGGTGCCGTTCTCGTCCGGGTGCATGGTCAGCCGGAACGTCGTCTTCTTCCCCTCCTGGGAGAGGATCTCGACGGAGGCGTACTCGCTGAACAGCTGCGGCCACCTCTCCAGGTCGTTGGTCATGTCCCAGACCAGGTCCAGCGGAGCGGCGATCGTGATCTCGTTCTGGGTGTGTCCTGCCATGTCAGGCTCCTGCCATCAGGGTGCTGTTGACGAGGTTGAGGAACTGCTGGGGCGTCTTGCAGCGCTCCGCGTCGACCGGCATCGGGGTGCCGTGCGAGTTCTCCAGCTCGCCGACGATGCCGAGCAGGCCCAGCGAGTCGACACCGAGGACGTCGAAGCCGGTGTCCGGCCTCTCCTGGAGCTGCTGCGGGCTGACGGTGACCCCGGCGGCCTTCTTCATCAGCGCGGCGAGTTCTTCCACCGTGATCTGGGACATGCGCTTTCCTCCTTTGCTGTGCTCACTGCGTGGCGCCGTGCCGCAGCACCAGCGCCGAGTTCGACCCCATGAGTCCGCGGCTGAGGACCAGCGCCGTCCGCACTTCGGCGACGCGGGCGTGGCCGGTGACGAGGTCGAGGTCGTGGCAGACGTCGACGACGTTCGGCGTCGGCGGGATCACCCCGTGCTCCATCGCGAGCACGGCCGCCGCGGTGTCCAGCACCGGCGCCGCGCAGTAGCCCCGGCCGGTGCCGGCCTTGGGCGCCGTGACCGGCACCCGGGCGCCGTGCGCGCCGAGGGCGTCGGCCAGGGCGAGCGCCTCGGCCCGGTCCGCCTCCGGCACCCCGAGGGCGTCGGCGAAGACCACGTCGATCTCCTCGGGGGCGCAGCCGGCCTCGTCCAGGGCCTGCCGTACGGCCTGGGCCAGGCCGTCGCGGGACTCCGCCCAGCGGGAGGCGCCGGTGAACGTCGCCGCGTGTCCCGCGACGAAGGCCCGGACCGGCACACCGCGTTCGCGGGCGGACCGCTCCGCCTCCACCACGAGCATGGCGCCGCCCTCGGCCGGCACGAACCCGCAGGCGGTGTCCGTGAACGGGCGGTAGGCGCGGGACGGGTCGGTCTCGCGGCTCAGTTCCTCGTAACCGAGCTGGCAGACCACCGAGTACGGCGCCAGCGGTGCCTCGGTGGAGCCGGCCACGATCACGTCGGTGCCGCGCCGCACCGCACGGGCGGCGTGCGCGAGGGCGTCCAGACCGCCGGCCTCGTCGGAGGCGACGACCGAGCAGGGGCCCTTGAACTTGCGGCGGATGGAGATCTGCCCGGTGCTCGCGGCGTAGAACCAGGCGATGGACTGGTAGGGGCCGACGAAGCGGCTGCCCTTGCCCCACAGCTGCTGCAGCTCGCGCTGGCCGAACGCGCCGCCGCCGGAGCCGGCGGCGGTGACCACCCCGATGGAGTACGGCTCCGCCGAGGTCTCGGCCTGCCCGAGCCGGGCGTCGTCCAGCGCGAAGTCGGCCGCGGCCATCGCGAAGTGCGTGAACCGGTCGGTCTGGACGAGGAAGCGCTCCTCGATCGTCACGCCCGGATCGAAGTCGCGGACCTCGCCGGCCACCTTCAGCGGAAGGTGCTCGCAGCCCTCGCGGGTGACCGGGCCGAGGACGCTGAGACCTTCCTGGGTGGCCTTCCAGAAAGTGTCGGTGCTGGTGCCGTTGGGCGCGACGACCCCGATGCCGGTGACGGCCGCGCGCCGGTCGTGCGGTTCGCTCATCGTGTCCTCTCCCTCGTCCGGGTCAGGACCACCGCGGACTGGAAACCGCCGAACCCGCTGCCCACGGACAGGACGCTGTTCAGCTTCCGTTCGCGGGCGACACGCGGGACGTAGTCCAGGTCGCACTCGGGGTCGGGGGTCTCGTAGTTCGCGGTCGGCGGTACGACCTGCTTGGCGAGGGCCAGCACACAGGCGACCACCTCGATCGCCCCGATCGCCCCGAGGGAGTGCCCCACCATCGACTTGATGGAGCTCATGGGGGTGCCGTAGGCGTGGTCGCCGAGCGCCCGCTTCACGGCCGCCGTCTCGTGGCGGTCGTTCTGCCGGGTGCCGGAGCCGTGCGCGTTGACGTAGTCGATGGCCGTCGGGTCGAGCCGGGCGTGGTCCAGTGCCAGGTCGATCGCCCGGGCCATCTCCAGGCCCTCGCTGGTCAGGCCGGTCATGTGGTAGGCGTTGCCGAAGGTGGCGTAGCCGCCCAGTTCGCAGTACACGTGCGCGCCGCGGGCCCGCGCGTGTTCCAGTTCCTCCAGGACGAGCACCGCGCCGCCCTCGCCCATGACGAAGCCGTCACGGTTGTTGTCGAAGGGCCGGGAGGCGTGTGCGGGGTCGTCGTTGTTCGGGGAGGTGGCCTTGATCGCGTCGAAGCAGGCCATGGTGATCGGGGAGATCGGCGAGTCGGAGGCCCCGGCTATGCAGATGTCGGCCCGGCCCTCCTCCACCGTGTGGAAGGCGTACCCGACCGCGTCGAGGCCCGAGGTGCAGCCCGTGGAGACGGTCTGCACCGGGCCCTGCGCGCCGAAACGTTCCGCCACGGCGGAGGCGACCGTGCTCGGCGAGAACGCCCGGTGCAGGTGCGCCTCCGCCTCCCGGTGATCGACGTCCCAGCGCCGGCCGCCCTGGCTGACCAGGACGTAGTCGTGCTCCAGCCGGGTCGTGCCGCCGACCGCCGTGCCCAGCGAGACGGCTATCCGCCAGGGGTCCTCCGAGGCGAGGTCGAGCCCGGAGTCCCGGACCGCCTCGTCCCCGGCGACCAGGGCGAACTGGATGTACCGGTCCGCCCGTGCGACCTGCTCCGCGTCCAGGCCGTGCGCCGCCGGATCGAAGTCGCACTCGGCGGCTATCCGCGACCTGAGACCCGTGGGATCGAAGAAGGTGATGCCCCGCGTCGCGGTCCGGCCGTCGGCCAGCAGATCCCAGAATGCCGGTACGCCGATGCCGCCCGGAGCAACGATGCCTATGCCGGTGACCGCCACGCGCCGGGTCATGACCGAACCCGGCCCCGGCCGGCCGCGTGCGCGGCACCCGCCTCGGCGGGCTCGGTCATCACCGCGGCGGCGCCGATGACCTCCGTCTCCTCCGTGTCGACGTGACCCAACTGCGGCCGTGGGGCCAGCGGCCCGAGGTGGAAGACGATCCGCGCCTCGGCCGTGCCCACGTTGCGGAACCGGTGGCGCATGTGGGCGGGGATCATCAGGCCCTGCTCGGGCCGCAGCGGGTGCGGCTCGCCGTCCAGGTCCACCTCCAGCTCCCCGCAGACGACGTAGACGAACTCCTCGGAGTACGGGTGGTAGTGCTCACCGATGCGGTCACCGGGCTGCACGATGGCCACGCCCATGAAGCCGCTCGTGGAGCCGACGGTGGCCGGGGTGAGCATGGCGCGCAGGTCGCCGCCGCGGCGGACGTTGGGCTCGACCTCGCTGAGGTCCACGATCTTGGGACGGGGTTTGATGGACAACGTTTCCTCCGTTTTGTCTGCTGCGTCGCCGCTGGGCGCTGTCGGGGCCGGGCGGCCGGGTCAGGCGTCCGGCGACCGGCGGTCGGTGATCAGGTCCATGGGGGTGGCCTCGGCCTCCAGCAGCTCGCGCACCTCGGCGGCCAGCCGGGCGTCGGCCGGCAGCGCCTCCGCGCCCCGCTCGTCGCGCACGTCCACCAGCCGGACCACGACGTCGTCACGCTGGAAGACCGTGCTGCGCAGCAGCGGGCTCGCCGGGTCCTCGGCGGCCGCGGAGTCCGCCTTCGCCAGCAGCTCGGCCAGCCGCATGCCGCGGCCCGGCCGCGCCGGGTAGCACAGGGCCTGCCGGAAGCCCTCCGGCTGCCCCTCCGCGCTCACGTGGTGCACGGCCGGCAGCGCCGCCCGGGTGAAGAACATCCGGGCCGACTCCTGGTCGTCGAGGTCCCGGTCCTGCTCCAGATACGGGTTGATCGCCGCCTCCACGGCCCGCACCTCGGGCTGCCGGGCCACGTGCCTGAGCGCCGCGAGCAGGTCGCCGCGCACCTCGATGGCCCGCACCACCCGGTTGCCGTGCATGAACAGCGAGGTCCGGCACAGCCGCGTCGTCGCGTCCACCTCCGCCTTGGGCGAGGCGTAGTCGGAGAGGATCTTCGCGACCTTCTCCTCGGTGCCCGGCTTGACCGTGAAGGTGAGCGCGTGCCGGATCACCCCGTCGCCGATGCGCGGGTGCGCCTGCAGCCGGCGCTCGCCCGCCCGGGTCTGGTCCGCGGCCCCGCCGGTCTCCCGCACCACGTGGAAGCGCAGCGAACGGGTGTCCCGGACGCAGCTGTGCAGCGGCTCCACCATCCGCACGTGCTCCTCGCTGTTCACCCAGGTGAGGAACGGCGGGGCACTCTCCCACTCGCTCGTGATGAGCCATTGGGAGGGATTCTCGATCGACTGGCAGAGTTGGTCGCTGACATGGCCGGGCACGGACGCAACCTGGTTGCAGAGCTGCTCGTACGCCTCGAGGAACTGCTGCTGCGCGCCGTCGTAGACGTCGACCAGGAGGACGACCCGGAGCCGGGAGCCGTCGAACACGGACTGGGAGACACGCTTCGACACCTCGCGTGCCGTTGCTGAAAGACGTTCAGACGTCGTGGTCATCCTGCACACATCTCCTTCGCGGGGGGCAGAGCCGTCACCGGGCGCACAGGACGCGACGGCGGCGTTCCTTGATCCTGTGCCGGTCCCCACAAGCCCGCGACTCGTATGAACCACGTGGGTGATTGGCCACGCGAAGCCGGCGCCACCGGGCAAGAGAACTCACAGGCGCCCCACACGCTCATCCCTGCCTCTGGAGGCTTCGATGCATCAAAAAGCCGACCACCGCGTCCCCGTCCTCATCGTGGGCGGCTCTCTGGTGGGCCTGTCCATGTCCGTGTTCCTGGGCCGACTCGGTGTCCGGCACATGCTCGTCGAACGGCACTCCGGGACCTCGATCCACCCACGCGGACGCGGCAACAACGTGCGGACGATGGAGCTGTTCCGGGTGGCGGGCGTCGAACCGGACATCAAGGCGGCGGCGTCGCTCCTGGCCGAGAACCACGGCATCCTGCAGACCCCGACCCTCGTCGGCGACGCGGGCGAATGGCTGTTCAAGCACATCGACCCGGGCGGCGGGCTCGCCCGGTTCAGCCCCACCGCCTGGTGCCTGTGCAGCCAGAACGACCTCGAACCCGTGCTGCTGGACAACGCCCGCGAACTCGGCGGCGAACTGCGCTACTCCCACCAGATGGAGTCCTTCGAACAGGACGCCGACGGAGTGACGGCGGTGATCCGCGACCGCGCCACCGACCGGTGCCACACCGTCCGGGCGGACTACCTCGTCGCCGCCGACGGCCCGCGCAGCCCGGTCCGGGGCGCCCTCGGCATCGGCCAGAGCGGCCCCGGCGACCTGTTCGCCAACGTCAGCGTCACCTTCCGCTCCGCCGCCCTGGCCGACGTCGTCGGCGACCGGCGCTTCATCTGCTGCTACCTCACCCATCCGGACGCCGACGGCGCGCTGCTGCCCGTCGACAACAAGGAGCGCTGGGTCTTCCACGCCCCCTGGCACCCCGAGCGCGGCGAGTCCCTCGACGCGTTCACCGAGGAACGGCTGCGGGACCACATCCGGCGGGCCGTGGGCGTGCCCGGCCTGGACGTCGAAATCACCGGAAAGGCCTCCTGGCGGGCCGCCGAACGGGTCGCCGACCGCTACGCCGACGGCCGGGTCTTCCTCGCCGGCGACTCCGCCCACGAGATGTCCCCCACCGGCGCCTTCGGCTCCAACACGGGCATCCAGGACGCCCACAACCTCGCCTGGAAGCTGGCCGCCGTCCTCGACGGCTGGGCGGAGCCCGGCCTCCTCGCGTCCTACGACACCGAGCGCCGCCCGGTCGCCCTCGCCACCAGCGCCCGCGCCTCCGCCCGGTCCGTGGAGCACAGCCACCCCGGCTTCGCCCCGGCCCCCGGCGTCGGCGGCGGCAAGCGCGGCGGCATCCTCAACGTCGTCCTCGGCTACCACTACCCGCACGGCGCCGTCGTCGGCACCGACGAGGACCAGCCGGTGGTCCCCGACGGCCTCGCCCTGAACGGCCGCCCCGGCACCCGGGCCCCGCACCTGTGGCTGCGCCGCGCCGGAGCCCGCCTGTCCACGCTCGACCTGTACGAGCGCTCCCTCGTGCTGCTCACCGACGCCCCGGACGACGCCGGCTGGTACGAGGCGGCCCGCCGGGTCGCCTCCCTGGACGGCGTGCGCCTGGACGCCTACCGCATCGGCCCGGGCGCCGACGCCGACCTCACCTACGACACCGGCGCCCCAGGTGCGGCGGACGCCCCGGACTGGGCGGAGGCCCACGGCACCACGGCCGACGGCGCGGTCCTGGTCCGCCCGGACGGCTTCGTGGCCTGGCGCGCGACGGGCGCCGTCCCGGACCCGGAGGGCACCCTGCGCGAGGTGCTGCGCACCCTGCTCCGGCCGGCCCGGCGGCCCTGACCCGGGCAGACAGAAGGCCACCCGCACCGGACGGTGCGGGTGGCCTCGGTCTACGGAGCCCCCTGTCGGATTCGAACCGACGACCTACGCATTACAAGTGCGGTGCTCTGGCCATCTGAGCTAAGGAGGCCTGCACGCGCGTACCGCGTACGTGCCTGTGCAGTGTACCCACGTCCCACCGCGGGCCCGTCGAAAATCTCCGCGAAGTTCACAGGGGCCGGGGTGCTGACAGACGGGTGAACGGCAGGTACCGTCCAGAACCGGTTCACTCGCGTGGACTACACCAACCACCTTCCTACAACGGATCGTCCGGCACGTTCCTGCCGGTAGAAGGGGGCCCATTCACCATGGCCACTGTGACGTTCGACAAGGCGACCCGGATCTACCCGGGTTCCACCAAGCCCGCCGTCGACGGACTCGACATCGCGATCGAGGACGGCGAATTCCTCGTCCTGGTCGGCCCGTCGGGCTGCGGCAAGTCCACCTCGCTCCGGATGCTCGCGGGGCTCGAGGACGTCAACGGCGGAGCCATCCGCATCGGTGACCGCGACGTCACCCACCTGCCGCCCAAGGACCGGGACATCGCCATGGTGTTCCAGAACTACGCGCTGTACCCGCACATGACCGTCGCCGACAACATGGGCTTCGCGCTCAAGATCGCCGGCGTCAACAAGGCGGAGATCCGGCAGAAGGTCGAGGAGGCCGCGAAGATCCTCGACCTGACCGAGTACCTGGACCGCAAGCCGAAGGCGCTCTCCGGCGGTCAGCGCCAGCGTGTCGCCATGGGCCGCGCCATCGTGCGTGAGCCGCAGGTCTTCCTCATGGACGAGCCGCTGTCCAACCTGGACGCCAAGCTCCGTGTCTCGACGCGTACGCAGATCGCGTCCCTGCAGCGCCGCCTCGGCATCACCACCGTCTACGTCACCCACGACCAGGTCGAGGCCATGACGATGGGCGACCGGGTGGCCGTGCTCAAGGACGGTCTGCTCCAGCAGGTCGACTCGCCGCGCAACATGTACGACAGGCCCGCGAACCTCTTCGTCGCCGGCTTCATCGGCTCCCCGGCCATGAACCTGGTCGAGGTCCCGATCACCGACGGCGGCGTGAAGTTCGGCAACAGCGTCGTCCCGGTCAACCGCGACGCCCTGAAGGCCGCCTCCGACAAGGGTGACCGCACGGTGACCGTCGGTGTCCGCCCCGAGCACTTCGACGTGGTCGAGCTGGGCGGCGGCGCCGCGACCACCCTGTCCAAGGACACCGAGGACGCTCCGGCCGGTCTCGCGGTCTCCGTGAACGTGGTCGAGGAGCTGGGCGCCGACGGCTACGTCTACGGCACCGCCGAGGTCAGCGGCGAGGTCAAGGACCTGGTCGTCCGGGTGAACGGCCGCCAGGTGCCGGAGAAGGGCTCCACGCTGCACGTGGTGCCGCGTCCGGGCGAGACCCACGTGTTCTCCACCTCCACCGGCGAGCGGCTCTCCGACTGAGCGGCTGAGCAGCGCTTTCACGCACGGTTGACGGAAGGGGCCCCGCGGATCGCCGCGGGGCCCCTTCCGCTGCCGGGAGATACCCCGGCACGGCGAGCATTTCGGGCGGGGTGCGTCAACCCTCTACCCAGAAAGGGACGCCACTTCATCCCCCATAAGGGTGACCAAATGTCGCCATATGGTTACCGGGCGCTACCCTCACTCGCGTGAAGCACTCCACCAACCCTCAGACGCGACGCGGCCACCGGGGCGGCCCTGCCCGCCGGATCGGCCGCACTCTCGCCCTCGTCCTGCCCGTCGTCCTGGTGCTCTCCGGGACCCTCGCGGTCACCCGGGTCAACTGGACGGGGAGCCCTTCCAGCTCGGTGCTCACCGCCTCGGACATCTCCGCGGCGGAGGTCTCCACCCGGACGGTCACCCACGCCCCGCAGGACGTCCTGCGCGACCGGCTGATGACCGAGCTGCAGGACCGGAACCCGGGGGTGGTCCTCACCCACCTCCAGCAGGCCGTCAACGGGCACCCGTCACTGGCGAAGCACTGCTCCTCCATCGCGCGGGCCCTGGGCCAGGCGGCGGTCCGCATCTACGGGGCCTCCCGCGCGCAGTCCTACGCCCGGCCGGTCTGCGACACCGCCTTCGCCTCCGGCGTGCTGGCCGCGCACAGCTAGGCGCGGCGCGCGGGCTCGACGCGGCGCGCAGACTAGACCCGGTTGGGAAGTCGGTAACGGCTCCTTAAGGAGCTTGTTGCGGCCGGATTCCCGGCCGGGGCGCCACGTACAGTTCGGGTCATGACCCATCCGAACGCCGCGTCGCGCCCCACTCAAGCCGTAGTCCTGGCCGGTGGCCAGGGCTCACGGCTGCGTCCCTACACCGACGACCGGCCCAAGCCGATGGTCGAGATCCCCGGCACGGGCACTCCGATCATCGGGCACCAGCTGGCCTGGCTCGCCGAAGAGGGCGTGACGGACGTGGTGGTCTCCTGCGGCCACCTCGCCGAGGTGCTGCAGAAGTGGCTGGACTCGGCCGAGCTGCCGGTGTCCGTCACCACCGTCGTGGAGACGGAGCCCCTCGGCCGGGGCGGCGGACTCAAGTACGCCGCCGCGCACCTGCCCCACCCCGACCGGCCCTGGTACGCCACCAACGGCGACATCTGGACCCGCTTCTCCCTGCGGGACATGGCCGACTTCCACACCGAGCGGGACGCCCTCGCCACGCTGGCACTGGCCCGGCCCCGGATCCCCTGGGGCGCGGTGAAGACCGACGGCTTCGGTCACATCACCGACTTCATCGAGGCCCCGCCGTCGACGTTCGAGATCAACGCCGGCGTCTACGTGTTCTCCGCCGACTTCAACGACCTGCTGCCCGACCGCGGGGACCACGAGCGCACCACGTTCCCGCGCCTCGCCCGCGAACGGAAACTCGCCGGCTTCACCATCCCGCAGGGCGCCTACTGGCGAGCCATCGACACCGCCAAGGACCTCACCGAGGCAGCCAAGGAACTGGCGGCCCTGGGCCGCTAGGGAACGCCGGACGCTGTGCCCGGGACCGCCGGCCCGGGCACACGCTCCCCGCCCCGGACGGACGGCCCGGCCCACCGGCGGACGCGGAGCGCAGGAACCCCGGTGCCGCCCGGACCTCCAGGCGCACACACCCAGGAGCTCCGGGCGCCCAACGACGGCACCGTGCCGACAGCCGGGCGCCGGACCGGCCCCAAGCCGACCGCCCCCACGCCTCCGGGCCACATCCAGGCGCACGCCGACGGATCCAGGGCCGGCAGCCGGACGCCAGACCGGAGAGACCAGCGGAGCCTGCGGTCGCCCCACCACGGCTGCGGACCGCAGCCAGGACCAGTCGCCGCGTGCCTGCCGCCGAGCACCTGACCGACGGACGGCCCCGGGCCCACGGCCAGGCGGACAGCGGCAGCCTCGGGCCGGCGGCCGGACGCCGATCCGGTGGTCCCGGCGGGCGGTCGGGCGCGCCTCCGCTCGCGGCCTCCGGCCGCCTTCGCGGGCCCGCTCCCCGGCCCACGGGCCGTACGCCGAGGCGCCGTGGCGCCGTGGCGCCGTGGCCCGAGCCTCGGACCTCGCACACCGGCCTCACGCCGAAGGGCCCCGTACCTTGCCGGTACGGGGCCCTTCCGTGGTGCGTCGGCTGTGCTGTCCGCTAGCCCAGCAGGCCGCCCACCAGGCCCGGCTGGCCGGTGGAGGAGGTGCCGCCCGAGCCGCCGCCGTTGCCGCCGGTGGACGTGCCGCCGCCCGTCGCCGTGCCGCCCGTGCTGGTCGGGCCCGCCGTGGTGCTGGGGGCGCCGCCCGTCGGGGCGGAGCGGCGGGGCGGGACCTGGCCCGAGGTGCCCTGGGTCTGGCTGGGGGTCGTGGTGGTGGAGCCGGTGCGGCGGCTCGCGCCGGGGGTCGTCGCCGCACCGGAGGGGCTGGCGCCGGCCGTCGCGCCGCCGGACGGCGAGCTGGAGGCCGACGGGGTGCGCCGGTGCGGCTGACCGGGCTCCTGCGGCAGCGGGGAACCGGGCGCGTTGTTGCGCGGGGCCTCGCCGGGGCCGGGCACGACCACCCGGCTGGAGTCGCGCACGGCGCCGCCCAGCAGGGAGCCGACGAGCAGGGTGAGACCCACGGTGACCGCCGTGACCAGCGCGCCGCGGCGCAGGACGTAGCGGCGCAGCTCCCAGATGTCCGCGCGGGGGCCGAGCGTGCGCCAGGCCCTGCCGGCGAGTCGGCCGTCGACCGAGTAGACCGGGGCGCCCGCGATGATCAGCGGGGACCAGGCGGCCAGGTAGATGATGTCCGGGGTGTCGTAGGCGGGGACGCTCTTCCAGCTCACCGTGACGATCAGCGCGGCCGAGAGCAGGGCGCCGACCACGGCCGCGACACGCTGCCAGCAGCCGAAGACGGTCAGGACGCCGACGACCACCTGGAGGAAGGCGATGACCAGCCCCGAGCCGACCGGGTGGTGCAGCGCGAACTGGCGCAGCGGCTCGGCGACGTCCCACGGGTGCAGGGTGTTGAGCCACTTGACCATGGAGCCGCGCTTGCCGCCGTCGAAGTAGACGGGGTCGCACAGCTTGCCCATGCCGCCGTAGATGGAGATGAAACCGAGGAAGATGCGCAGCGGGAGCAGGACGACGCCGAGGTTCATCCGGCGGCCCGGGTAGTAGGCGTGCCGCGCCGGGTCGTCGCCGTGGCGCCTGCGCAGGCGCTCGCCCGTCTCGGCGGTGTCCTCGTAGTCGCCGTAGTCGTCGTAGTCGCCGTAGTCGTCGTGGTCGCCCTGACCGGCGTACTCGTCGTGACCGGCGTACCCGGCGTGGTCGCCGTACCCGCCGTCGAACTCCTGCGTCGCGTAACCCGGTTCGTCGTAGGCGCTGCCCGCGCTGCGCATGGGCGGCAGGAGCCGGGTGCCCTCGTCGGGGGCGGTGCGCTGGTGGCCGACGACCGGCGTCTCCACCGTCTGGTCGAGCCCGGGGTAGGCGTCCGGGTAGCCGGTTCCCACGCGCGGGATGACCTGGGTGGCGCCGGCCTCGACGGGCTCGTCGGCATGGCGGACGCTGCCCCGGACGGCCTGGAGCAGCCGGTGGGCGCCGGTGTCGTCGGGCGCGGACCTGCCGCTCCACACGACGGGGCGCCGGCGGCCGGCCGCGGCGGTGGCGCCGGCCCGTCCCCCGGTGCCCATGACCGGCATACGGCCGGGTTCCTGGGTGGCGCTCAGGTGCCGGGCGATCCGCGGGGATAGGCCGCGCTTGGCCGACGCGCCCAACTGCACGCGGAAGCTGGCGTGACTGACGATGACCTGCGCCGGATCGCTCGGCACCTTCACCATGCTCAGCGCGGGAGCGTCGTCGAATCCCGACGAGCGGTCCCCCGTGGGTGTGCGGGGTGTTCTGGTGTCCACACTCATCTAACCGAGTGACGTGGAGTTAGGACACTGCTTTGACCGCCCGGATGTGTCCGGACCCCGTCAAAGCGGCTCCTGACGCCACATGGACGCCGTAATGACCCCGCACGGGTGAAGTGCCGGACGGGTGTTCAGCTCCGCCTGCGCGCCGCCTCGTACAGCACGATGCCCGCGGCCACACCGGCGTTCAGGGACTCCGCGCCACCCGGCATCGGGATCCGCACCCGGTGGTCGCAGGTCTCGCCGACCAGGCGGGACAGGCCCTTGCCCTCGCTGCCGACCACGATGACGACGGGTCCGCCGAGCGCCTCCAGGTCGCCGAGCTCCACCTCGCCGTCCGCCGCCAGGCCCACGACCGTGATGCCGGCCTTCTTGTAGGCCTCCAGGGTCCGGGTGAGGTTGGTGGCGCGGGCGACCGGCGTCCGGGCGGCCGTACCGGCGGAGGTCTTCCAGGCGCCGGCGGTCATGCCGGCCGAGCGGCGCTCGGGGACGACCACGCCGTGGCCGCCGAAGGCGGAGACGGAGCGGACGACCGCGCCGAGGTTGCGCGGGTCGGTCACGCCGTCGAGCGCGACGATCAGCGGGTCGGCGGCCTCGTCGTAGGCGGCCTCGGCGAGGTCCTCGGGGTGCGCGTACTCGTACGGCGGGACCTGCAGGACCAGGCCCTGGTGGTTCAGGCCGTTCGTCATGCGGTCCAGCTCGGGCCGCGGGGCCTCCATCAGGTTGATGCCGCCGCGCTCGGCGGCGAGCTGGAGGGCCTCGCGGACGCGCTCGTCGTTGTCGACGAACTGCTGGACGTAGAGCGTGGAGGCGGGCACGCCCTCGCGCAGCGCCTCGACCACCGGGTTGCGCCCGACGACCAGTTCGGAGGGGGACTTGCCGCCGCGGCCGCGCGCCACGGGGCGGCGCGCCGTCTGCTTCGCCTTCGCGGTGGCGATGCGGTTCTTCTTGTGGCCCTTGCGCATCTCGGCGGGCGGGGTCGGGCCCTTGCCCTCCAGGCCCTTGCGCCGCTGGCCGCCACTGCCGACCTGCGCGCCCTTCTTGCCGGACATGCGACGGTTGTTCGCGGCCATGACCTACCTGTCTCTGTGGTGCGTGCGGATGTGTACGTCTATGCAGTGTGCCGCCCGGAGGTCCGGGCGGCACAATCGATCATCGGATCGCGGGCGCGCTCAGCGCTGGCCGAGGCTCCAGCGGGGCCCCTGCGGGCTGTCCTCGATGACCAGACCCGTCTCCTTGAGCTGGTCGCGGATGGCGTCCGCGGTGGCCCAGTCCTTGCGGCCGCGGGCCGACTCGCGCTGGTCGAGGACGAGCCGGACGAGGCTGTCGACCACACCGTGCAGGTCCTCGCCCCGGTCGGTGTCGCCGGCCCAGAGCGGGTCGAGCGGGTCGAGGCCGAGGACGCCGAGCATGGCGCGCACCTCGGCGAGCCGGGCCACGGCGGCGTCCTTGTCGTCGGCGGCCAGCGCGCTGTTGCCCTGCCGGACGGTGGTGTGTACGACGGCGAGGGCCTGCGGGACCCCCAGGTCGTCGTCCATCGCCTCGGCGAAGGCGGGCGGCACCTCGGCGGCGGGCTCGACGGCCCCGCCGGCCGTCTCCACCACGCGCTGGATGAAGCCCTCGATACGGGCGAACGCGGACTCGGCCTCGCGCAGCGCGTCCTCGCTGTACTCGATCATCGAGCGGTAGTGCGGGGTGCCGAGGTAGTAGCGCAGGACGATCGGGCGCCACTGCTTGACCATCTCGGAGACCAGGACGCTGTTGCCGAGCGACTTGGACATCTTGTCGCCGGCCATGGTGACCCAGGCGTTGTGCACCCAGTACTGCGCGAAGTCGTCGCCGTAGGCCTTGGCCTGGGCGATCTCGTTCTCGTGGTGCGGGAAGATCAGGTCGAGACCGCCACCGTGGATGTCGAAGGCGCTGCCCAGGTACTTGTGGGCCATCGCCGAGCACTCCAGGTGCCAGCCGGGGCGGCCGGGACCCCAGGGGGTCGGCCAGGTCGGCTCGCCGGGCTTGGCGGACTTCCACATGGCGAAGTCGCGCGGGTCGCGCTTGCCGGTCTCGCCCTCGCCGGAGGGCTGGAGCAGGTTGTCCAGCTCCTGCCGGGACAGCTCCAGGTACCCCGGGAAGGACCGCACGTCGAAGTAGACGTTGCCGTCGGACTCGTAGGCGTGGCCGCGCTCGATGAGGCCCTGCATCATCTCGATCATCTCGGTGACGTGGCCGGTCGCGCGGGGCTCGTAGGTGGGCGGGAGGCAGCCGAGGGCGGAGTAGCCGTCGTTGAAGGCGCGCTCGTTCTCGTAGCCGATCGACCACCAGGGCCGGTTCTGCTCCTGGGCCTTCTTGATGATCTTGTCGTCGATGTCCGTGACGTTGCGGATGAACGTCACGTCGTAGCCGCGGTGGGCGAACCAGCGGCGCATGATGTCGAAGTTGAGGCCCGAGCGGATGTGCCCGATGTGCGGGGCCGCCTGCACGGTGGCGCCACAGAGGTAGATCGAGACACAGCCCGGCGTGAGCGGGGTGAAGTCACGGATCTGCCGGGCGCTGGTGTCGTACAGGCGAATGGTCACCACTCCAGGGTAGTGGGCGCCAGGCAGTGCCTCACGCCCCTTCCCCACAATGCCCGTGTGACGAGCGCGCCGTACCGCCGGCGCCTCAGAGCATGCCGACCACCTTGGCCGGGGTGATGCGCACCACCACCCGCTCGGCGTCGTTCACGGAGGCCGGGTTGAAGTCCGCGTACTTCTTGCCGGTGTACTTCTCGCTCAGTTCGTCGATGAGTTCCGCGGCGCCGTCGGTGGTCATCTCGGCGGTGCCGCGGATCTCGGCGTACTCGTAGGGCTGCTCGGGGTTCATGACGACGACCGTGACGCGCGGGTCGCGGTCCAGGTTCTTCTTCTTGCGGCGGTCGGCCGTGGTGGAGAAGAGGATGTCGTCACCGTCGCGCTTCACCCAGACCGGGGACATCTGCGGGCTCCCGTCGGGCTGGATGGTGCCGACGACGATGAACACCTTGTCGTCCAGCAGGGACTTGACCCGGTCGGGCAGTACGGCGGGCATGGGTACCTCCTCGGTCAGCGGTGACTGTGCGGGTACCCTCGCACGCCGTCAGCCCACCCGCACCACGAGTGCCGTGGCCACCGCCATGAGTCCCTCCTCGCGGCCGGGGAAGCCGAGACCGTCGGTCGTGGCGCCGGAGACGGACACCGGGGCGCCGGCCGCCTCGGAGAGGATCTTCTGCGCCTCGTCCCGGCGCTTGCCGATCTTCGGCCGCGGTCCGACGACCTGGACGGCGACGTTGCCGATGGTGAAGCCGGCCTCGCGGACGATGCGGGCGGCCTCGGTCAGCAGGGTGGTGCCGGAGGCGCCGGACCACTCGGGGCGCCCGGTGCCGAAGTGCTGCCCGAGGTCGCCGAGCCCGGCGGCGGAGAAGAGCGCGTTGCACGCGGCGTGCGCGACGACGTCGGCGTCGGAGTGCCCGGCCAGGCCGGGACCCGCGTCCTCCCACTTCAGGCCGGCGCACCACAGCTCGCGGCCTTCCTCGAAGGCGTGGATGTCGGTGCCGATGCCGACCTGGGGCAGCGCGAACGGGAGGGCGGCGGCCGGGCCCCGGGCGGGCCGGTCCCCGGAAGCCGCGGGCCGGTCGCCGGAAGCCGCGGGCCGGTCGCCGGAAGCCGCGGGCGGGTTCTCCGCGGCCGGGGGCAGGTTCTCAGAAGCCATCGTTGAGCCTCCTGCGGGCCAGGACCGCCTCGGCGAGGACCAGGTCGAGGGGGCGGGTGACCTTGAAGGCCTCCTCGTGCCCGGGGACGGTGACGACCCGCAGGCCGAGCCGCTCGACCATGCTCGCGTCGTCCGTGACGTCCTCGGTGACGGTCTCGTGGGCGCGGACCAGGGTCGCGCGGTCGAAGCCCTGGGGTGTCTGCACGGCGCGCAGCCGGGCCCGCTCGGGCGTGGCCACGACCGGCTCGGGGTCGCCGTGGACGGCCGCGGGCTCGACCTCCTTGACGGTGTCGGCGAGCGGCAGCGCGGGCACCACGGCGGGCGCGCCCTCGCGTACGGCCTCGATGACCCCGTCCACGGTGTCGACGGGGACCAGCGGGCGGGCCGCGTCGTGCACGAGGACGACCCCGTACTCGGGCGGCAGGGCGTCCAGGCCCAGCCGGACCGACTCCTGGCGGCTGTCCCCGCCGGGCACGACGAGGAAGTCGGTGCGGTCGGGCAGGGCGTGCGCGTCGAGCAGGGACTTCACCTCGGCGGCGCCGTCGGGCGGGGCCACGACGATCACCAGGGCGACGTGCCGGGAGGCGGCGAGGGCGCGGACCGCGTGGATCAGCATGGGTGTGCCGTTCAGCGTGCGCAGCGCCTTGGGGGCGCCGGGGCCCAGGCGGACGCCCCGGCCGGCGGCGGGAATCACGGCGGCGACGGGGATCTGCGCGGGTGAGGGGCGCGAATCGTCAGACATCGGTTCCTGTCAGGTTTGTGTGCTCGACCCAGGTGGGTATGGCCTGGAGGAGTGCCGGGCGCGACGCCTTGACCGGACCCTTCCGTGACCCTGGTCGAGCCATCTGCCCGGGCCCGGCACACCAAGTATCGGGGGGCTTCCCCCGAGATGAACGACAGGCGTCGTACCGGCCCGTCGCCCCGGCCGCACCGCGGCCGGAGTTCCGGGGACGAACATGCCGCAGCGCCCGGCGACAGGATCAGTGTCATCGGGCACCGCGGCAGTTTCGCTGTGTTGCGCGTGCTGCGGGCGGCGGTTGCCGCCGCGGGCGCGTCAGGAGGCGAGTACCTCGTCGAGCAGAGCCTCGGCCTTGTCCTCGTTCGTGTTCTCCGCGAGGGCCAGCTCGCTCACCAGGATCTGGCGGGCCTTGGCGAGCATGCGCTTCTCACCGGCGGAGAGTCCGCGCTCGCGCTCGCGACGCCACAGGTCACGCACGACTTCCGCGACCTTGATGACATCGCCCGAGGCGAGCTTCTCCAGGTTTGCCTTGTAACGACGGGACCAGTTCGTGGGCTCCTCGGCGTACGGAGCGCGCAGCACCTCGAAGACCCGGTCCAGCCCGTCCTGACCGACCACATCACGCACGCCGACGAACTCCGCATTGTCCGCTGGCACACGTACCGTCAGGTCACCCTGGGCGACCTTCAGCACCAAGTAGGTCTTGTCCACGCCTTTGATCTGGCGAGTTTCGATAGCCTCGATCAGCGCGGCCCCGTGATGGGGATAGACCACGGTGTCGCCAACCTTGAACGTCATGTGACAGGTACCCCTTCCGTGGCTATCCAGGGTAACACGGATACGGCGGGTTCTGAATGGCGTTTTCGCAGGTCAGGGCATATCTCGGGGCTTGACAACAGCGACAGGAACGTGCTGCGGAGGGCCTGCGGAACCAGGTATTCGCAGGTCGGAGGGGCTCTCCGGGCGGAGGGAAACGCGCACGCTACACGCCCCGGAGGGCGCTTCCAAGCGGATGAACATCCCGATTTGTCCGCTTCCAGACGTGCGACTTCCGCTACTCCGTTCGGAGGCCCGGCGCCGGCGCGAGCCGTTTCCGGAATTGATCAACGCGGGCCGGACGGGTGATCGGTGATCCATTTCCGGGGCGATCACGCATTCCTTCACGAAAATGTCGCCGGCGGTCCCGGGAGCGCTCGCACGCGCGTTATGTGAATGCCGGACGTGGCCTCCGGCAAAGTGACCGGCGGGTCACTCGCGGGCCTCGCGGTACCCCCACCCGGAGGGATGCGGGGGGCTTGGGGGAGGGTCGGGTGCGGCGGCGCCGGAACGGCTCGGTAACCTGAGGTCGCTGACAGACACTTAGGGTGGCTTTATAGAGGAGCCGCCCCTGCGTTCAAGGAGTTGCCGCCGCCGTGAGCAGCAGCCTTCGACGCGGCGCCCTCGCCGCCTCCGCCATCGCCTTCTCGATCGCCTCGCTCGCCGCCTGCGGCGCCGGAAACAACTCCCAGACGCTGGAGATCAAGCCGGACAACGCGGCCACCAGCGTCGGCGCCATCAAGGTCCAGAACGCCACGATCATCACCCAGCCCGACCCGCAGGCCACCGGCCCGGCCGTCGTCTCCGCGACGATCTTCAACGGGGGCAAGACCGACGAGACGCTCCAGTCGGTCACCGTCGCGGGTGCGAGCCAGCCGCTCAAGCTCTCCCCGGCCAAGGGCCAGAGCCTGACCGTCCCGGCCCACGGCTCGCTGATCCTCGGCGGCAAGGGCAACGCCTCCGCCGTGCTGGCCAGCGGCCGCGAGGCGGTCCAGAACGGCAACGTGCAGAAGGTGACCTTCACCCTCAGCTCGACCGGTGCGGTGAGCCTGAACGCCTACGTGGTCCCGGCCACCAGCTACTTCAGCGGCTGGGGCCCGAGCGAGATCCCGACCGCCTCGGCCACCGCCTCCCCCGCGCCGGGCGCGTCCGCGTCGGGCAGCGGCAAGCCGCACAAGGGCGGCAAGGCCACCGCCTCGGCGACGGCCACCGGCACCGCCTCCGCCGGCGACGCCGCCAACAGCGGCGCCACCCCGAGCGACTCGGCGTCCCAGTCGGCCGGCAACTGAGCGAGCGCACGCACGAAGGGCGGCACCCCGCACGGGGTGCCGCCCTTCGTCGTCCTTCGCCGGTCCCTCGCGGCCGCGCACCGGGCCGCCGCGGGGACGGTGCGGCCTACGGCTCGAACTTGTACCCGAGGCCCCGCACCGTCACCAGATACCGGGGCGCCCCCGGGTCCGGCTCGATCTTGGCGCGCAGCCGCTTGACGTGGACGTCCAGCGTCTTGGTGTCCCCGACGTAGTCGGCGCCCCAGACCCGGTCGATGAGCTGCATGCGGGTCAGCACACGGCCGGCGTTGCGCAGCAGCATCTCCAGCAGGTCGAACTCCTTGAGCGGGAGGTCGACCTTCGAGCCCGAGACCGTGACCACGTGGCGGTCGACGTCCATGCGGACCGGCCCCGCCTCCAGGGCGGCCGGGGTGACCTCCTCCGGCTCGCCGCGACGGCGCAGCACGGCCCGGATGCGGGCGACCAGCTCACGCGAGGAGAAGGGCTTGGTGACGTAGTCGTCGGCCCCTATCTCCAGGCCCACGACCTTGTCGATCTCGCTGTCCTTGGCGGTCACCATGATCACGGGGACGTTGGAGCGGCCGCGCAGCTGCCGGCACACCTCCGTGCCGGGCAGCCCCGGCAGCATCAGGTCGAGGAGCACGAGGTCGGCGCCGTTGCGCTCGAACTCGTCGAGTCCGTCGGGGCCGGTGGCCGCGACGGCGACCTCGAAGCCCTCCTTGCGGAGCATGTACGACAGGGCGTCGGAGAAGGACTCCTCGTCCTCGACGACGAGCACTCGGGTCACGGAAGGACCTCCGGGGCGGGAAGCGGTTCGTACGGAGATGTGTCGGTGGGGCCGCCGTCCTCTTCGTCGAGGTCGGGGTGGTGCAGCGCGCGGTCACGGGCCACGCCCGCCTCCGGCAGCCTGAGAGTGAACGTGGAGCCCTGCCCCTCGGCGCTCCACACCGTGACCTCCCCGCCGTGCGAGGCGACCACGTGCTTGACGATGGCGAGTCCGAGGCCGGTGCCCCCGGTGGCCCGCGAGCGGGCCGGGTCGACGCGGTAGAAGCGCTCGAAGATGCGCTCCTTGTCCTTGTCGGAGATGCCGATGCCCTGGTCGGTGACGGCCAGTTCGATCATGTCGCCGCCCGGGGCGACCACCCTGCGGGCGGCGATGCCGACCCGGGTGCGGGCCGGTGAGTAGTTCACGGCGTTCTCGACCAGGTTGCCGAGGGCGGCGGCGAGCTGGCCGCGGTTGCCCCAGACGTGCAGGTCGGCGGTGCCCCCGGCGGCCATGATGATCTGCTTGGCGCCGGCCTGGTGGCGGCAGCGGTCGACGGCCTCGGCGACCAGCTCGTCCACCCGGACGGGCTCGGCGTCCTCCAGCGGGTCGTCGTTCTGCACCCGGGAGAGGTCGATCAGCTCCTGGACCAGGTTGGTCAGCCGGGTCGCCTCGATCTGCATGCGGCCCGCGAAGCGCTGCACGGCCTCGGGGTCGTCGGAGGCGTCCATCACGGCCTCGGAGAGCAGGGAGAGCGCGCCGACGGGCGTCTTCAGCTCGTGGCTGACGTTCGCCACGAAGTCGCGCCGTACGGCCTCGATCCTGCGCGCCTCGGTGAGGTCCTCGACCAGCAGCAGGACCAGCCGGGAGCCGAGCGGGGCCACCCGCGCGGAGACGGCGAGGGCCTCGCCCCGTCCGGTGCCGCGCCGGGGCAGGTCCAGCTCCACCTGGCGTATCTCGCCGTCGCGTCTGGTGTCCCGGGCCATCTGGAGCATCGGCTCGACCGAGAGCTTGCCGCCGCGGACCAGCCCGAGGGCGTAGGCGGCGGAGCTGGCCTTGACGACGGCGTCGGCCTCGTCGAGGACGACGGCCGAGGAGCGGAGCACGGACAGCACGGTGTCCACGCCGGGCGGGAGTACGGGATCGGTGTGCAAGGAAGTCCTGGTGGGTCGCTTCTGGTCGCGTTCGCTCCAGCGGAACGCCAGCATGGCGATGACACCGGTAAGCACCCCGGCGATCGCTGCCGCTGCGGCGACCGCCGCGTTCACGTCCATGCCTCAAGGTTAGGCATGTCGAACGAGCTGGCCACAGCCGTCGAGGTGCGACCTCGAACACTCGTCGCCCAGAGTTCACCTTGGAGCCAGTACCGGTTCATTTCAGAGGGCAGAAACCGTCGCGTGCGGGACAGAACGTGGGAGCGTGGGGACCAAGCACACCTATGAGAGGGAACCCTGATGCGGGACGCGTACCACGAGGAACTGGACTCGATCGGCGACGGTCTGGTGGAGATGGCCCGGCTGGTCGGCTCCGCCATCGGGCGCGCCACGACGGCGATCCTCGACACCGACCTGAAGCTGGCCGAGAGCGTGATCGAGGCCGACCAGAAGGTCGACGAACTCCAGCACGACCTGGAGGCGCGGGCGATAGCCCTGCTCGCGCGCCAGCAGCCGGTGGCGACGGACCTCCGTATCGTCGTCACGTCGCTGCGCATGTCCGCCGACCTCGAGCGCTCCGGGGACCTCGCGCAGCACGTGGCCAAGCTGGCCCGGCTGCGTTTCCCCTCGCGCGCGGTGCCGCACGACCTGCACGCCACCATCCTGGAGATGGGCCAGCTCGCGCAGCGCCTGATGGCCAAGGCGGCCGAGGTGATCGTGACGAAGGACGTCGACCTCGCCCTCCAGCTGGAGCAGGACGACGACGACATGGACCTGCTGCACCGCACCCTCTTCCAGCACCTGATCGACGAGCGCTGGAAGCACGGCATCGAGACGGCCGTCGACGTGACCCTGCTGGGCCGCTACTACGAGCGGTACGCCGACCACGCCGTGGCGGTCGCCAAGCGTGTCGTCTACCTCGTCACCGGCGAGCACGCGGACGACCTCCAGCAGGACATCAAGCCGGTCACCGGTCTCGAAGGAGTCTGAGGCCGGGGGGCTCGAAGGCCGCCGGGCGGGCGCGCGGGCGCCTCTGTGCGCCGTTGATGCGCCCAGGGAAACGGGCATGCAATGGGCGAGGGCACCAGGCCCCCGTGTCGAGGAGGGACCCATGGCCGAATCCCCCAGCACCACGCCCGACCCCACCCAGGAGCGCGACACCGACCAGTCCGGCGAGATCAGGAGCCTGCCGCTCGTCGCCGCGTGCGGCTGCGGCTCGGGCTGCGGCTGCGGCTGCCAGTCGGGCGCTCCCTGCCAGTGCGGCTGACGGCGTACGACCGCTGAGGGGCCCCGGGACTCCCGGGGCCCCTCACGCGTGCCGGGGGCGGCCTCAGCGCAGCCGGGCGGCCCGGTGCAGGTCCTCCAGGGCGTCCGTCACCGTGGTCGCCCGGTACCAGTCGAGCCATGCCCCGGCCTCCCGGGCGGCGGTGTCCAGGGCGCCGAACTCGGCCTCGGTGTAGGCGTGGCCGGGCCTGGTGTGGAGGGTGGAGAACATACCCTGCGGACGGTCGTCGGGGCCGGGGATGGGCGTGCACTGCAGGGAGCGACTGTGCGCGGCCAGCATCACCGCCCGGGAGGGTTCGTCGTACTCCGGGGCGGTGGCGACGTCGTCGACGACCACCCGTTGGCCCTTGCGGGCGGCCTGGCCGCAAGCGCTGCAGACGTCGTCCACGACGGCGAAGAAGCGCACGAAGTCGGCCGGGAGGCCGCGGTGGGACTCCAGCCGCAGCGTGTGGTCGCCGGCGTCGATGAGCTGGACGTCGGCCATGTCCGCGTGGGTGATGGCGCAGACGGCGTCCCGCAGCGCGTCCAGGAACGCGGACAGCGACGGCGGCCGGTGGCCGGCCGGACGGGCGAAACCGACCGCGGGCTCGGCGGGCCGGGGGTGGCCGGGGAACCGGACATGGCCGGGACGGGGCGCGGTCTGCCGGACGAAGGCCGAGGCCAGGTGGACGGGCCGGAGGCCGTGCCGCCGCGCGACGCCCACCAGCAGGGCGTCGGCGGTGTCCGCGTCGCGCAGGCCGTAGCGCTCCATGAGCATGCCCTGGGCCCGGCCGGTCAGGGCCTGCGTGTGCAGGGCGTGCCGCAGTTCCACCGCGTCGGTGCGCAGGTAGGGCGCGGCGGCGGCCGGTCCGGGCAGCGCGGCGGCGACCGCCAGCGCGGCGGCGAGCGCGTCGGCGACCGACCGGTACAGCTCCGGCCCGGTCCGGCCCGCCCTGGTCCTGGCCAGCAGGGTCGCGGCCTCGGGGGCACAGGCGACCAGGCGCAGCGGGCGGCCGTGGGCGGCCGCGGCCTCGGCGCAGGCGTGCAGCACCTCGGCGCAGGCGAGGTCGAGCCGGTGCAGACCGCTGAGGTCCACGACGAGCTGGGCGGATCCGTGCGCGGCGAAGGCCGCGGCGAGGACGGGGCCGGTGGCGGCGTCCGTGGCGCCGTACAGGGCGATGACCGCCAGCCGGCCGGTGGCCGGTCCGGGGACCGTCAGGTCGGCCAGGGTCTCGCAGGAGAACTGCTGCATGCCCGCGCTCCCCGCGCTGGGAGGCCGCGTGATCCGGCGGACCCCGCGGCCGGGTGCTTCTCCCGGATCCTCCCAGCCTAGTCGCGTGCGGGCGGCGCGTCAGCGTCCGCGGTCAGCACGTCCCGCGGCGACAGGGTGCGCCGGACGAGGGCCTGCGCGGTGTCCAGCAACCGCCCGCGGTGGCCGCCGGCATGGGCGCGCAGGGCGGCACGGGCCTCGGGCAGGGACAGGCCGCCGACCTCGGCGATCATGCCGGACGCCATGTCGACGGTGGCCTTGGCGGCCAGGGCGGCCTGGACCCGGCCGCTGACGTCGGCGGGCCGCACCCGGTCCGCGGACCAGGTGACCAGGGAGACGGCGGTGACGTCGGCGAGCGTCTGGGCCAGTTCCAGGTCCAGCGGCGGCAGGCCGCCGGGTTTCCGGATCAGCATGTTGACCGCGCCGACGGTCTGCCGGTGGACGCGCAGCGGGACCGCGTGCACCGAGCCGAAGCCGCTGCGCAGCGCGAAGGGTGCCACCTGGGGCCAGCGGTCGCTGCAGGCGCTCATGTCGCGGGCGTCGACGCGCCGGCCCTCGCGGTAGCAGTCGAGGCAGGGGCCCTCGTCGGTCTGGAGCTGGAACAGCTCCATGAAGGCCGCCCGTTCGTCGGTGACCGCCAGAGTGCGCAGGTCGCCGCGGGCCGAGGCGACCATGACGCCCACGGCGTCGGCGCCGGCGATGTCGACGCAGGCGCGGGCCAGCCGGTCCGCGAGCACCACGGGGTCGACGTCGTCGGCGAAGGGGTCGGCCAGCCCGACGACCGCCTCGGCGAGCTGCTGTTCCCGGCTCATGACCGGTCACCGTCCCTTCCCTCTCCGTCGCGCCGGCCGTCGTCCTGAGGGCCGTCGTCGCCGTTCTCGCCGCCGGGCTCCGGCTCGAAGCGGAGCTTGCGTGCCAGGACCTCCCGGGCCACCTGGCTGACGGTACGGCCCTCGACGAAGGCGCGGGCCCGCATCCGGTCCAGGGCCTGCTCCGGGTCGACGTCGAGCTGCACCATCACCATGCCGACCGCCTGGTAGACCTCGGTGTGGTCGGCTTCCGACGCCTCCACCCAGGACGCTACCTCCTCGTCGGTGGCCTCCTCGGTGCCCGGGTGCGCCGGCTGGGTGCTCATCAGGGCGTACGTGACGGCGTCCCGCACCCACAGCGCCGTCCGCAGGTCCGGTTCGGACAGGCCGCCGACCCGGTCGCAGTACAGGTCGAGGGTGCCGAGGGCGGCCCCGCTGACGCCCAGGGGCAGGGAGAACACCGCGGACACGCCGAGCCCGACCGCCTCGTGCGCGAAGATCGGCCAGCGCCGCGCGTCGCGGCCCGCGGTGAGGTCGGACGCGAGGACCGGGGCGCCCTGTTCGAGGGCGGAGTGGCAGGGCCCGTCCCCCATCGTGTACTGCAGCTCGGCCAGCCGGGCCGCCACCCGGTCGCTGGCGCACCAGGTCATCTGGACGCCCCGGCCCCCGGAGATGGACACCGAGGCCCCGCTGACCGGCAGCAGCCGTACGCAGGCCGCGCACAGCGCGTCCGGGACCCGCCGCGGGTCCGTGACCTCCCGGGCCGCCGCGGCCAGCGCCTCGCTGACCCGCAGCCGTCCCCGGTAGTCCGCGGACGCGCCGCCACCCGCCCACTCGTCGGGCCGATCGGGTGGCATGGTCATCACCCCCGTGGTGGCGTTCGCGTTCGGTCAACGGCCATGATCTGTCAGTATCCCCTTGTGTTCCCCTGAAGCACGCCCGGCACGGGTGCCCGGCGGGCTCTCGGCGGCCGAGTTCCCCGGTCGCGAAGGGTCATGACATCGGGGTGCCGGGGTGTTCCGCCGCTGGTGCGCCGTCGCCGCCGGCCGGCCACGCGGTCGCCGGGCGTGGGGTGCGCGCGCAGGCGGCGGGCGGCCGACGCGGACGTCCGGAGCGGGCCCCGACACGAAATCACCCGGCCGGTGTGAGGCCGGCGGCCCCCCTTCGGGCGCAGCGTGGACCCAGGACACCATCCGGGTGAGGACCCGGGCGGGAGACGAAGGGAACACGCAGATGTTTCTCGCGTACGACTACCCCCTGCTGAGCGCCTTCTGGACCATGCTCTGGTTCTTCCTCTGGATCATGTGGTTCTTCCTGCTCTTCAAGATCGTCTTCGATATCTTCCGGGACGACTCGCTGGGCGGCTGGGGGAAGACCGGGTGGCTCGTGTTCGTGATCGTGCTGCCGTTCCTCGGCGTCTTCGTGTACCTGATCGCCCGGGGCAAGGACATGGGCCGCCGCGACATCGAGCAGGCCCAGGCCCAGAAGCAGATGTTCGACTCCTACGTCCGCGAGACGGCTGCCACCAGCCGGCCCAGCAGCACGGACGAACTCGCCAGGCTCGCCGAGCTGCGCAAGCGCGGCGACATCACTCAGGAGGAGTTCCAGCGGGCCAAGGCCCTGATCCTGTCCGACGCCCGTCCGGCGAACAGCGACACCCCGGTCAGGACGCCCAGCTCCCACTGAGCGCCGGCCGGAGCAAGCGAGGCTGAGAGATGACCACGACACACACCACACAGACGCACGCGCGCAAGCAGCAGTGGGCCGGCGGACTGATGCTCTTCGGAGCCGTCATGCTGATGGTCGCCGGAGTGATCGACATCTTCCGCGGCATCATGGGGATCGCCAAGGACGACGTGTTCGTAGCGGCCAACGGCTACGTCTTCCGGTTCGACCTGACCGGCTGGGGCTGGGTCACCCTCATCCTGGGCGCCGTCGCCGTGGTGGTGAGCCTGGGACTGTTCCAGGGGGCGATGTGGGCCAGGATCTCCGGCATCGTCATCGCCGGCCTGATCATCATCGCCAACTTCCTGTCCCTGCCGTACGCACCCCTGTGGTCCACCCTGATGATGGCCTTCTCCGGAGTGGTCATCTGGGCTCTGTGCGTGGCGCAGCCCCAGGAGTCGACGCCCCCGAGGACCCCGACGGGCGTCTGACCGCGCTACGACCACAGACCGCAGACCGCGGGCCGACCCCAGACCGATCGCCCGGCAGACGCCTCCCCGGCCACCAAGTATGGCCGGGGACCGCCGTGTTGCGGGCGGGGCGGACAAGGTCCTGCCGTCGACGGTGGCCGGTGCCACGGGGAACGTCCGCGCCGACGACGGCTCGCGCCCCGCACGGCGCAGGGCGTGCGGCGCATCGCGTGTGATGCACCGCGTGTGATGCATCGCGTGTGATGCATCGCGTGTGATGCACGGCGGGTGGTGCAGGGCGGGTGGTGCAGGGCGGGTGGTGCAGGGCGGGTGGCGTGTGGCCTGGGGAGCTAGGCCGCCCTGGACCGCGAGGCGCGGAGGCCCGGGGCGGGCTCCTCCACGTCCTCGAACGCGAACGCCTCGTCCCCGAAGTCGGGGGCCTGGAAGGGGTTCGTCGCCGGGGGCGGCGAGGCCGCGGCGGAGCGGCTGGGCTGGCCTTCCACGGCGGAGAACAGCGATGTCGTTTCGATGAGAGGACTCTCTTTCGTTACAAGTCCCGGACGGGACCTGGTGTGCCGTGACCGGGCACTGCGGTCCTACAACTTGGTCATCTTGGCGTACGGGCTCAAGATCCGCATCTGCGCCGAGCCGAAGTCCACCATGGCGGCGATCCCGTCCTCGACACCGATCACCCGGCCGAGTCCGTACACGTCGTGCGTGACCTGGTCCCCCACGGCGAAGTGCTTGGGAACCGGTGCGACCGGAGCCTTGAAGGGGCTGGTGGGCAGGTGGCGCCTAGGCGCGGCAGGCTTGGTCATGGCTCAGTATGCGCCTCCGCGCAACCCCTCCGCTGTGGCGATCGGCACAGATCCACTTCGCCAGGGCCCTTTCACCCTCCTGACCTGCGCTTTCGCAATTCGACCCGGCTTCGCCCGAGTACCCCCCGAACGCGACCGCGTGGAGCCGGTCGCGCCGGGTACCCCTCCTCCCCGGTCGGCCGCGCTGATGCGGTCGGCCCCGCGCCGAACCTAGACTGACGAAGTCACCGAACAGGTCACATTAGGGAGAAATGCGCCATGGCGAAGCGAGGCAACAAGCGACGCGCCCGCAAGAAGAAGAAGTCGAACCACGGCAAGCGCCCCAACGCCTGAGCCGACCTGCGCGACAGGCCCAGCACCGGGCCGAGCCCCCTGCCACGGGATCCCCGGGCAGGGGGCTCGGTCGTCACCGGCGCGATCACCCTCGCCGTGACGCGACCGGTTTGTCCCATGTCGACAGCACCACGCCACCCCGCGCGCGCCCCCTTCCCTGTACTCGGCACTCCGCGCGGAGGTCGTCACGGAGGCGTGAGGCGCGGGCGGGGCGGTACTTGTTCCGCCGGGACGTTGACCTTGCCACTGGCGGCAGGGTTGAACGATGCCGCCATGAACAACACAGCACCGCGAAGCGGCAGGGTCGTCGCCGTCACCGGAGCGGGCAGCGGCATCGGCCGGGCGACGGCCCGCGCCTTCGCCGCCCAGGGCGCCCGCGTGATCGCGATCGGCCGACGTGACGAACCGCTGAAGGAGACCGCGGCGGGGGACGACCGGATCACGCCGCTGCCCGCCGACATCACCGCCGAGAGCGAGCCGGAGCGGATCACCCGGACCGTGCTGGAGAGGTGCGGCCGGCTGGACGTACTGGTCAACAACGCCGGCATCGTGCGCAGCGGCACCCTCGGCACGCTGACACCGGAGGACGTCACGGCCCAGCTCGCCACCAATCTCGTCGCTCCCGTCCTGCTGGCGCAGGCGGCGCTGCCGCTGCTGGAGACCTCGGGCGGAGTGATCGTCAACGTCAGCACGTCGGTGGGACAGCGAGCCTGGCCCGGCAACTCGGTCTATGCGGCGACGAAGACCGCTCTGGAACTGCTGACCCGCAGCTGGGCGGTCGAGTTGGCACCCCACGGCATCCGTGTGGTGGCGGTCGCCCCGGGCGCGATCGACACCCCCATCGGGGACCACCAGGGCCTGACGCCGGAGCAGAGGTCCGCGGTGCGGCGGTGGCAGGTGGCGCACACCCCCATGGGCCGGATCGGCCGCCCTGAGGAGGTGGCCTGGGCGATCACACAACTCACCGCCTCGGACGCGTCGTTCGTCACCGGCGTCGTCCTTCCGGTCGACGGAGGAGCCGTCGTGGCGTGATAGGAGTGGCCCGGGAGGTGCAACGGGTGCGCATCGGTGAGCTGGCCAGGGCGACGGGGGCGACCGCTCGTGCGCTGCGGCACTACGAGCAGGCCGGGCTGATCTGCTCCGAGAGAGCTTCCAACGGCTACCGCGTCTACGACGACCTGACCGTGACGCGAGTCCGCAACATCCGCTACCTGCTGTCCGCCGGACTCGTCCTGGACGACGTACGCGTGTTCCTGCCCTGCCTGGACGGCGACATGGCTGCCGCCCCGCCCTCGGACAAGGGACTACAGGTCGCGCTGGAACGGCTGGCCGTCCTCAACGAACGCATCGCCGCCCAGACCGAGACCCGCGACCGCCTGTCAGCCGCCCTCCGCGAGAAGACCGGCGCCCGCCCCGGCCACCCCTCATCGCCTGACGTTACATAAGCGGCCCCTGCTCCACGCGCCGATGCGCGCCACCCGCCTATGACGGTATGGGGCCCGGTCCGAAAGGAGGCCGACCCCCGCTTCGACGCCCGTGAAGCAGCCGTGCCGAAGGCCAGGGGGGTCAAGCAGCCGTGCGCCTCGGGATCACCGCTTGAAGAGCGGTGCGTCAGCGCTCGCGGCCCTCAGGTGGGGACGTCAGGCGGCCCGGGGCGCGATGCTCACCGCACGGTAGTCGTAGCCGTCCAGCTTGTGGCCGGGGGCTTCCCATGGGATCCGCGTGGCCGACTACACCCTCTCCTCACCGAGGCAGGATCCTACGGACGGGCGCAGGCCCGCAGGGGATGGCGTTCGGCGCCTAGAGTTTTCCTCCGACAGGAGCCGGATCCCGGCGAGCGCACGGCCCCATCTTCCTGACGGCCCGAAGGCAGGCGACGTTGTGACAGCTCGAAGCCAGGACCACCACCAAGCGGTCTTCGAGCGTCTGCCCGGGATCGTTCGCGCCCTGGTCGCCGATCACACACCGCACCTCCCCGCCTTCAAGGGGCTGGTGATCACCGGCACCGACCGCATGCGGCTGTACCTGACAGCACCCGACGGAAGCCTCACCTACGGCGCCGACGTGATCATCAGCCACACCGGCCCCGGCCTGCTCGCCGGAATCACATCCGGCTACCTCGACAATGAGCACGCCCAAAAGCCGACCGACGACCCCCTGTGCGACGTGGTCGTGGACCTGACCAGCTACTGAACCGGGCGCGGGGAATCCTGGGAGCCTGCGTTTTCACTGTTCAGAGGCGGTGGACACGTGCGCTTGGTGGTCGCGTTTGGCCACTGCCGAGCGGCCCCTCGGACGGCCCTTGGGCGATGACCCCTTCGTCCCGAAGCAACCGGGAGCCCTGGGAAGTCGGGAATCCCTCGTCCGCCTAGGGATGTGCGTGGTCGTGGGCCAGGCCGCAGGCGTCGTCACGCAGATGCAGTCTGCGGAGATCCTGGACCAGAGCGACGGGAAAGGGATGGAGCATCCACTTGGCCTGGTAGCCGGCCTCGCCGTGCTCTGTGAACACAGTCTGAGCGGCGTTCAGCACGGCGTGGGAGAACAAGCGACGCGAGTGTGCCGACTGCCAGATCACCGTGCCGGCGCTGTCCGGTAGGTCGGGGCTGACCGAGACATCGGGGAACTCGTAGATGGTCACGTCGATCAGGGCATCCTCGGCACGGAGCACCCAGCGGATTTCCTGCGGTTCGGCGTCGAAGAAGAATCGGGTCGTGCGCTGCTGCCCGTACAGCCCTCCTGCAGCTGCCACGAGATCCGCCAACGCATCGGTGCAGTAGCTGACTACGAGCGAAGCCTGAGAAAAGTCGTTGGCCAGGTGGCACCTCGCCCAACCATGGTCCCGGAGCTCCCACTTCAGCTGAAGGGCGCCCGTTGGCGCCTGAGCGAACGGCACAGGAAACAGGCTATCGGGCAGCGTTCGGCCCTCAGCTTGGGAACCTTTACCGGGCTGCCACGTGCCGCCGTCGTTGCGGTCAGCGCTGCCGTCGGCTCGGCGGTCCAACCATGAGACCCGAAGCTCGCAGCGGAGGCTCTGCGGGCTACCAACTATGACCAGCTCCTGAGAGGTGTGGATCCTGCCGAACTGACCAGCGCCGAGGTGTACCCCCTCGGATGGGGCGAGCCTGGCGCACTGGAGTGGGGTCGTCACTGGTACGACGACCTCACTCAGTTCTTCGAGGCCGCCGCCAGAGCGGACGACGCGGTGCTCGTCTGGTTGGACTGATAGGCAGATACAGGGGTGAGACCTCAGCTTGGGAAGCTTGGGTCTTCTGGCGGCGAACACTGGTGTGACCAGCATCGATATGGTGCTCGGATCTCTCGGATGCGCAGCCAAGTCCCCGCTGTTCCCCGTGATTCTCCGTAGAATCTGGCACACGAATGGCACACTGCCCCTCCTGCTTACCTGAGTGCTGGGCTGGCTGCCGCGCAGGACTTCCTTGGGCTCGGTGAGGGTCTGCGCTAGCCAGGCGCCTCCCAGCCCACCGCGTCCCTGGCTCAGGCGCAGGCGGGGTACTTCGTCAAGGAGACAGCGACATCCACGCAAGCTGTGCCGGCGTTGAAGTCCGTGCCCATGAACGTCTCACGAGAACTCGGCGCCGCAACAGGGTAGAGCCTTCGCATGAAGCTGTGTGCTCGGTCCTCAGCCTGCCTTCCGCTGTGCTTGTCACTCAGTGGCTCAGAGACATGGGCCCTGATCAATGTGTGGTACCAGCGGTTCATCTCCCCGATGTGCTGGGTCAACCGCCCCCACGGATCGGAGCTGTAACCGATTTTGATGTGAGGGTGGCTGCCAGCAATCTCCAGGACATAGAGGCGATGCTCACGGAACCCGTCCTCGCTGAGGAAGGCCCGAACCTCCTCTCGGGCTCGGCCCTGTACGCGCATCGCCAGAGCGGGCAAGGGTCCATCCCCAGCGTTGCGCATCAGCCGGCGAGCGACCGTGTGCGGGTTCTTGATCAGAACTACCCTGCGCGGCGGTACAGGGAGAGGCGCGAGAGGAGCGAACGTAAGGGAGGGGGGAGTGCTCACCGGCATAGCCTGAGTCTGGCCTAACTGGCCGCTACAAAAAGCCAGTTGGACCGATTGCAACCGCGCTGGTATGAAGCCCCCGGCATCACCGATTCCCGCTAGTGAGGGGCCTCCGGGCACCCTCAAGCGGTATACCCCGGCAGGGTGCGAACCTGCGCGCACGGCTCCGGAGGCCAGGTCTGGACGAGTCCACGGGTGACACGAGCGCCACGTGAGGAGCGAGGCTGCGTGTCAGGGGGCGACCTGCGGTTATGTCTGTCGAGTTGGCGGGCGTGAAACGCCCGCAGTCACCCTGGTTGACTGCTGATGACCTTCGCGTCTGGCACAACTGTGGCACACAACGGCGCTGGGCTGGAGACGCTGAGTCTTGAGCCATGCCTACACAGGTAGCCTGCGCGCATGGAGCACTTCGACTTGCTCGCGGTCCGGGGGATTCTGGCCGATGAGATCGACACCGGCGGTAACCACGTTGCTGTCATGGTGGAGATGCTGAAGAGCATCGCAAACGGAGCCGACGAGCCCTACCCCGTACCATCGTTTGGCGAACAGATCACCAGACTCGCTGCTCTCCTCGACGCTGTCTTGGTGATCGCCGATCTTCTTGACGCCGCGATGGACGATGCGCTAGTGGAGGGTGTCACGGAGATCTCGTTCCTGTATGCAGATCACCTGATTAGTCTTAGTACTGAATTCCAAGCTTTCCTGAACGCTCAGAAACTCGACGTGCTGCGCATTCGGCGACAACTCGTGAATGTGGAGCGTCGCTTCTGGGGTTCGCTATTGGCTAGACATGAAGACATAGTGCGGGACGATATGCTTTTCGGCGCCAGAATGCGGACTGTCGTGATTGCTCCGGACGAGCTCAAGCGACAGCTAGACGCCGTTCAACGGATCGCCGGCCAGGTCGTCGAGATGGTACAGAGGCAGCCTGAAGCGCTCTTTGCTTCTGTCTCCACGATCCCGATGGAGGCGGTTGACCAGCTCGACCATGGCGCTTTCGAGAGGCTGATAGTAGCGCTCCTGAAGCGAGATGGGTTTTCAGTCCTTCAGGCGGGAGGTCGCAAAAACGACCGAGCGGCCGACGTGATCGCCTCCGGGTACTTCGGGCAACGCTTCGTTTTTCAATGCAAGCACACTGCAGGCCGCCGAAACGTCGGTGCGCCTGACCTTTATGAGGTGAACGGAACTGCGAAAGACATCCATAAGGCTGACATTGCCTTTGCCGTTACCAATGGCGGCTTCACGAAGGATGCAGTTGAGTTTGCCAACCATGTCGGCATCCGTCTGATCGGTCGTGACCGCCTCCGACAGTGGGCGGAGGCGGGACAGCCGCTGACCGGTGTCATGGAGGAAATACCTCCCTCATCCTGACTACCCGAGTTCATGAATGAGACGGCGGACGCACTTCGCCAAGGTCGCCGAGTACCAGAAGCGCGGAGCCGTCCACTTCCACGCCGTGATCCGCCTCGACGGCCCCGGCGGCGGCGACACTCCGCCCCCAGCCTGGGCGACCGCCGAACTACTGAGCGGATGGTGCGCACGTCGAGCTCTCGGCCGAAGGCGAAGGTGTGCGCACGGCCGTCGATGACGGGGCCGTTGGCCGACTTCGACGGCGGCCAGGAGCTGACCGAGCGGGCCGTCGCGGCCTACATCGCCAAGTACGCCACCAAGCGCGGAGACCGCCACGGGAGCTCTCGACCGCCCGCTCAGGAAGCCGGGCGGGTCGTACGCCGAGGCACGCGAGAACGGCATGCACGCCCTGCGGCACTTCTACGCCTCGGTGCTCCTGGACGCGGGCGAGAACATCAAGGCCCTCGCCGAGTACCTCGGCCACTCGGACCCTGGACTGACTCTCCGCGTGTACGCGCACCTCATGCCGTCGAGCCAGGAGCGGACCCGCAAGGCCGTGGGCGCTGTCTTCGACGCCGCCAAAAGGATGCGACACGACGGTTGAGGGCTCGTACGCTCCGGACCGGAGAAGGGCGGGGAGAGCAATGGCCGACGAGTACTTCGTGCTGGTGTGCGACGAGGTGCCGCATGACGTGGTGCTCACCGATCCTGGTGTCCGCGTGATGGACGTCGTCCAGGTCGTGCGTCGGCTGACGGGGCTGAGCCTCTGGCGAAGCAAGGTTCTGGCGGCGCAGGCGCCCGCCGTCATTCTGGCCGGCGTGCCCCAGGAAGACGCGGCGGCAGCCGTCTCGGCCCTTCGTGATGTGGGGGCCCGGGCAGAGGAGAGAGAACAGCCGCAGCCGGGCTTCCTGGAGCACTGAGCACGGCCCGATCAACCGGCTGACGGCCCGGAGACGGCCCAGAGGCAGCAACAAGCCCCCTACTCGCGGAGAAACCGCAGGCAGGGGGCTTGAGCGTGCGGGCTTACTTCTTCTTGCCCTGGTTCTTGACCGCCTCGATCGCCGCCGCCGCGGCCTCCGGGTCGAGGTACTTGCCGCCGGGGGTGACCGGCTTGAAGTCGGCGTCCAGCTCGTAGTAGAGGGGGATGCCCGTCGGGATGTTCAGGCCCGCGATGTCGGCGTCCGAGATGCCGTCCAGGTGCTTGACCAGGGCGCGCAGGCTGTTGCCGTGGGCGGCGACGAGGACCGTGCGGCCCGTCAGGAGGTCGGGGACGATGCCGTCGTACCAGTACGGAAGCATGCGGACGACGACGTCCTTCAGGCACTCCGTGCGCGGGCGCAGCTCCGGCGGGATCGTCGCGTAGCGGGCGTCGTGCGCCTGGGAGAACTCGGAGTCGTCCGCGAGCGGGGGCGGCGGGGTGTCGTACGAGCGGCGCCAGAGCATGAACTGCTCCTCGCCGAACTCGGCCAGCGTGGCCGCCTTGTCCTTGCCCTGCAGCGCGCCGTAGTGCCGCTCGTTCAGGCGCCAGCTGCGGTGGACCGGGATCCAGTGGCGGTCCGCGGACTCGAGGGCGAGCTGCGCGGTGCGGATCGCGCGCTTCTGGAGGGACGTGTGGACCACGTCGGGGAGCAGGCCGGCGTCCTTGAGCAGCTCACCGCCGCGGACCGCCTCCTTCTCGCCCTTCTCGTTGAGGTTGACGTCCACCCAGCCGGTGAACAGGTTCTTCGCGTTCCACTCGCTCTCGCCGTGGCGGAGGAGGATCAGCTTGTACGGTGCGTCGGCCATGCTTCAGAGCCTAATCGACGGATTCCGCCCCCAGGGCGCCCGCCCAGCAGCCGGACAGTTGACGTCATCTGCTAATTGAGTGGCCCCGGCCTGATCCCCGCTTGTAAGTTCCAGGTGCCGCTTCAGCCGCTTACACCGCCGTCCGTCTCGCCGCGTCTCGCCGTACATCTCCGTGGGGGTCCTGTCATGTCCGAAGCCCGTCTCAGACGTGCCGCACGGGAGACCGTCTCCGGTCTCCCCCGCGAGTTCTGGTGGCTGTGGACCAGCACCCTCGTCAACCGGCTCGGCGCCTTCGTCGCCACCTTCATGGCGCTCTACCTCACGCTCGACCGCGGCTACTCCGCCACCTACGCCGGTCTCGTCGCCTCCCTGCACGGGCTCGGCGGCGTCGTCTCCTCGCTCGGCGGCGGAGTGATGGCCGACCGGCTCGGCCGGCGGCCCACCCTGCTGATCGCCCAGTCCGCCACCGCCGGCTCGGTCGCGCTCCTCGGCTTCGTGCACGACCCGGTCGCCATCGCCGCCGTCGCCTTCCTCGTCGGCATGGCCTCCAACGCCTCCCGGCCCGCCGTACAGGCGATGCTGGCGGACATCGTCCGGCCCGAGGACCGGGTGCGGGCCTTCTCGCTCAACTACTGGGCCATCAACCTCGGCTTCGCCGTCTCGTCCATGGGCGCCGGCTTCATCGCCCAGTACAGCTACCTCGCCGGGTTCCTCATCGAGGCCGGCATGACCCTGGCCTGCGCGATCGTCGTCTTCCTCAAGCTGCCCGAGTCGCGGCCCACGGCCATGGCCAAGCAGGCGGGCGAGGACGACGTCCGGCTCGGCACGGTGCTGCGCGACGGGCGGTACATGGCCGTCGTCGGGCTGTGCTTCCTGGTCGCGCTCGTCTTCCAGCAGGGTTCGGTCGGGCTGCCGGTCGCCATGGGCCGCGCCGGGTACTCCCCCGCCGACTACGGCCTCGCCATCGCCGTCAACGGCTTCCTGATCGTCGCCCTGCAGATCCCGGTCACCCGCTTCATCGAGCACCGCGATCCGCGCCGGCTGCTGGTCGTGTCGTCCGTCCTCGCCGGGTACGGCTTCGGGCTCACCGCCTTCGCCGGATCGGTCGGCGTGTTCGCCCTCACCGTGTGCGTGTGGACGCTCGCCGAGATCGTCAACGCCCCGACGCAGACCGGGCTCGTCGTCGCGCTCTCGCCGGTCCACGGGCGCGGCCGCTACCAGGGCGTGTACACCCTGTCCTGGTCCGTCGCGGCACTCATCGCCCCGCTGATGTCCGGTGCGGTCATCGACCGGTTCGGCGCGGAGTGGCTGTGGGGGATGTGCGCGCTCGTCGGCACGGCGGCCGGCGTCGGGTACGCGGTGCTCATGCGGGGGCTCCCGGAGGAGCGGGCGCTCGCGGAGGAGCCGGGGCTCGCGGAGGGGCGGGCGGCGGACGCGGACGCGCCGGTCGCCGCGGCGGCCGGCCCCGAGGCCCACACACCGGTGCCGGTGCCGGTGCCGGAGCCATGACCGGCCCCCAGCCCGAGCCCGAGGTCAGCACGGCCTGAAGGGCGGACGGGGCCGGCCGGGGCGGTGGCCCCAGGGGGCGGGCGACGCAGCAGACCGAGGCCGGGTGAGGGAGAACCGGCGCGGCCGGCGGTCACCTCACGGATGCATCCGCGCCCCCTTCAGCACCTTGTCCACCGCGTTGCGCGGCCCGTGCACGGCCAGGCCGACCACGTCCAGGTCCGCCGTCGGGACGGCCCGTACCGCCGCCCGGTTGTCGCGGTCGTTGCCGGTGCCGAAGAGGTCGGCGGTGAAGACGGCGCGGGGCAGGGCGCGGGTGAGGGCCTTGGCGTGGGCCGCCTTCAGGGTCTCCTTCGTGCCCTCGAAGACCAGCACCGGCTGGCGGAACATCGGCAGGTAGGCCACGCCGTCGGCGTCCTCGTAGGGCTCGCCGACCAGCTCGGGCAGCCGGCTGCCCAGGCCACTGACGAGGAACGCCGTCACGTTCAGGCGCTGCCAGGGCTCCAGGTCCTCGCGGAGCAGCACGGCGATCTTGGTGTCGAAGCGGATCGGGTCGGTGTCCATGCGATGAGACTGCCGCTCGCGGCGCGGGACCGTCTTGTACGTTCTTTGCGTGGCCGCAGTCGCTCAGCCGGACGTCTCCGCCTGGCGCCCGCGCATCCCGGGCGTGGTGGAGGTCTTCCACGCCCACTTCACCGAGTACGCCTATCCGATGCACGTCCACGACGCCTGGACGCTGCTCATCGTCGACGACGGGGCCGTACGGTACGAGCTCGACCGGCACGAGCACGGCACCCCGCACGACACCGTGACGCTGCTGCCGCCGCACGTCCCGCACAACGGCTCCCCCGCCACCCCGCACGGCTTCCGCAAGCGGGTGCTGTACCTCGACGCCAGCCACCTGGGCGACGAGCTGATCGGCCCGGCGGTGGACGGGCCCGACCTCCGGGACCCGGTGCTGCGGCTGCGGGTCGGGCAGCTGCACGGCGCGCTGTCCCGGGCCGGTGACGAGCTGGAGGCGGAGAGCAGGCTGGCCCTCGTCGGGGAGCGGCTGCGGGACCACCTGCGGCGGCGATCCGCCGGCGCCGACCGCACCCACCGTCCCGACCCGGTGCTCGCGCGCTCCCTGCGCGAACTGCTCGACGAGCACCTCGCCGACGGGCTCGCCCTCGCCGACGCCGGGCGGGTGCTGCACGCCCATCCCGCCCATCTCGTACGGGCGTTCAGCACCGCCTACGGCCTTCCCCCGCACCAGTACCTGACGTCCCGCCGGGTCGGGCGGGCCCGCCGGCTGCTGCTGGACGGGCGGTCGCCGGGCGAGGTGGCGGCGGCGACCGGGTTCTGCGACCAGGCCCATCTGACCCGGCACTTCAAGAAGCTGGTGGGGGTCACCCCGGGGCGCTACCGGCTCAGCGCGCGCTGAGCGTCGTACAGGTTGCGCGGGCGTACGACGTCCGTGGTGCCGTACAGCTCCAGGCGGGAGCGCAGGTCGCCGGTGAAGTCGGGGACGTCGGTCTGGTCGAACTCGCGGACCTCGTTCAGGCCGACCGTCGCCGAGCGGGGCGCGAGACCGTCGATCTTCACGAGTCCGGCGCGGCCGTTGGTGACCCGGATGTTCCAGTGGGTGAAGCGGGCCCCGAAGAGCGGGCCCGCGCTGGCGTCGCCGCCGTGGCGGCCGTCGTTCTCGACCGTGATGTCCGTGCGCACGTTGGCGAAGGGCAGGCCGCGGTGGCTGTCGAAGGTGCCCATCCGCATGTCGCCGCGCGACCAGACGTTGTGGGAGGACAGTCCCTCGACGTTGATGCCGTGCAGCTGGGTGCCGGCGGGCGCGGGGACGGTGCGCCGCTCGACGGTGAAGTCCTCGACCAGGTTGTCGTGGGAGCCCTCTCGGCAGAAGTAGGGGTGGTGGGAGCCGCGGCCGGCGACCCGGGTGCGGCGCAGGGTGCAGGCGGAGGCGGCGACCAGGCCGAAGCCGTTGTCGACGTGCCGGACCGTGACGTCGTCCACCCAGCAGTCGTAGGCGCACTGCAGGACGACGCCGTTGTAGCCCTTGTCCAGGAGGTGCGGGGACTGCGGGGTCTGCACCGCCTCCAGGGTCAGCCCCTCCACCCCCGAGCCGGTCAGCTCCGGGACGTGCGTGGTCAGCCGGGGGTCCCACTCGGGGCGCAGGTCGAGCGGCAGCGGGCGTTCGAGGGTGACGCGGCGGCCGCGCACCCGGGTGATCCGTACGGGCCACTCGTAGGGGACGTACGAGGTCAGCTTGGTCTTGTCGGCCCAGGAGTAGGCCGCTGGGCCGGGGCCACCGCCCGACATGTGCTGCAGCAGGGTGTGGGTCTCGTCGTCGGCGAGGCGCAGCAGGACCAGCCGGCCGGGCCGGAGGCGGTGCGCGTCGGCGACGGTCACCGTCCAGGAGCCCTGGCGGGCCGGTTCGACCGTCGTGAGGGTCGTCCACTCGTCCCGCGCGTTGCCGGTCCAGCCCTCGAAGGGCCAGGCGCGGGATCGGATCGCCGCCACCAGGGAGTCCAGGCGGGCCCTGGGGGCCAGCCAGATCAGTCCTCCCGCCCAGGACCAGGACGACTTGTCGCCGCCGTAGCGCGAGCCGTAGGGGCCGATCAGTTCGGTGAGGTTCCTGGTGGCGTACAGGGTGGTGCGGCCGCTGCCGGCGCCGCGCAGGACGACGCCGGAGTCGCCGACGCGGATCACGTCGTCGATGCGGAAGGTGCCGGGCGGGATGGTGACCGTGCCACCGCCGGCCTCTCCGGCGGCGGCGATGGCACGGTTGATCGCGGGTGCGCAGTCCGTGGTGCCGTCCGGCACGGCGCCGAAGTCGGTGACGTCGGCGACGGTGCGGGGGCGGGGGAGGCGGCGGGTTCCGGCGCGGCACCCCGCCCGGCCGACGAACGGCACCTGCGGGTGGGTGAACGGGGTGCGGGCGAACTCATGCCACAGGGCGGGGATTTCACCCCTCGCATCGGGTGTTCCGGCTGCCCCGGGGGCGGCGGCCCGGGAGGCGGGTGCCGCTGCCGCCGTGCCCGTCGCCGCGCCCGTCACCGCCCCCAGGGCCACGGCGGTGGCGCCGGCGAGGAGTGCGCGTCTGCCGATGTGCTCGTGGTTCATGTCCGGCCACCCCTTCGTATTCATGGATATGAACGACGTTCAGGAATGCGTCGCCGGCGAGCATGCCACGGAGCCCCGGGGCGGGGAAGGGGGCGTGCGGCGAGAAGACGCGGGAGCGGCCAGGCGCTGCCGGAGACCGGGAGGCCCGAGGGCCAGGAGACCGGGAGGCCCGAAGGCCCGAGAGGTCCGGGCGCGCTAGTCGGCCGGGCGCTCGATCAGGCTCTTGAACGCGTCCAGGTTCTTGGTCGACTCGCCCCGGGACACCCGCCAGGCGTGCTCCTTGCGGATCGCGGTGGCGAAGCCCAGCTCCAGCAGGGTGTTGAAGGCGCCGTCCGCGGCCTCCAGCACCTGGCCGAGCAGACGGTCGGTCTCCTCGGGGGTGACGGCGGCGAGCGGCAGGCGGGCCGTGACATAGATGTCGCCGAGCCGGTCGACGGCGTAACCCACGCCGAACAGCTTGAGGTTGCGCTCCAGCAGCCAGCGGTGGACGCCCGCCTCGTTCTCGTCCGGGTGGCGGACGACGAAGGCGTTGAGGGAGAGGGTGTGGCGGCCCACGAGGAGCGAGACGGTGGTGGAGAGCTTGCGCGTGCCGGGGAGTCTGACGACGTAGTTCCCGGTCTCCGGGCTCTCCCACTCCAGTTCGGCGTCCTTCAGCACGCCCTCGATGACCTGTGCGGCCCTCTCCACATCACCCATGCTGGGAGCGTACGCGACGGCGGTGGGACTGGGTCGCGGCCGTGTACACGTCCGCGGTGACGGCCGCCGCGGTGTCCCAGCCGAAGCCCTGCGCGTGCCGGGCGGCGGCCGCGCCCATGTCCGTGGCCAGGGAGGGCTCGTCGGCGAAACGGCGCAGCACGCGCGCGTAGGCGGCGGGGTCGTGGCCGTCGACGAGGAAGCCGGTGACGCCGTCGCGCACGGCCACCGGGAGCCCGCCGACCGCGGCCGCGAGGACCGGGGTGCCGGCCGCCTGCGCCTCGATGGCGACCAGGCCGAAGGACTCGCTGTAGGACGGCATGACGAGGACGGAGGCGGCGCGGAACCAGTCCGCGAGCCGCTCCTGACCGACCGGCGGGCAGAACCGTACGACGTCGGCGATGCCGAGCCGCGCGGCGAGCTTCTGCAGCCCCTCGGGCTTGGCGAGGCCGCTGCCGCTGGGGCCGCCGACGACGGGCACGACGATCCGGGAGCGCAGTTCCGGGCGCTCGTCCAGCAGCACCGCGACCGCACGGAGCAGGATGTCGGGGGCCTTCAGGGGCTGTATGCGGCCCGCGAAGAGCGGGACCAGCGCGTCCTGCGGCAGGCCGAGGCGGGCGCGGGCGGCGGCGCGGCCGTCGCCGGGGCGGAAGCGGTCGAGGTTCACTCCCGGGTGGACCACGGCGACCTTGGCGGGCTCGGCCGCGTAGTGCCGGGCGAGCTCGGCGGCCTCCTCCGCGGTGTTGGCGATGAGCCGGTCGGCGGCGGCGACGATCTGGGTCTCGCCGATGACGCGGGCGGCGGGCTCGGGGGTGTCGCCTGCGGCCAGGCTGGCGTTCTTCACCTTGGCCATGGTGTGCATGGCGTGCACCAGGGGGACGCCCCAGCGCTGGGCGGCGAGCCAGCCGACGTGGCCGGAGAGCCAGTAGTGGGAGTGGACGAGGTCGTAGTAGCCGGGGCGGTGGCCGGCCCACGCCTGCATCACGCCGTGCGTGAAGGCGCAGAGCTGGGCGGGCAGCTCCTCCTTGGCGAGGCCCTCGTAGGGGCCGGCGTCGACGTGCCGGACGAGGACGCCGGGGGCGAGCGGGACGGTGGGCGGAAGGCCGCCGGCCGTGGCCCGGGTGAAGATCTCGACCTCGATGTTGATCGCGGCGAGCCGCTGGGCCAGCTCCACGATGTAGACGTTCATGCCGCCGGCGTCGCCGGTGCCGGGCTGGTGCAGCGGCGAGGTGTGCACGGAGAGCATGGCCACGCGCCGGGGCCTGCGGTGCAGCCTGAGGCGCGAGGGGGCCGACGGGGAGCGACGCCCGAGCCTGGCGGCGTACTGGCTCACGTGGCGGTCCTCCTTGCTGCGGGCATGCCGGACGGAGGACCGGTCTCGCCCTCCACGGGGGTGCAACAGTGGCGCGTTCGGCTCCCATTCCCGATCAAGACGCTTTAACGAATCATTACCCTTGCTCGCTCAACCGTTCGACGACGTGTCGTCTTGGCCCACCGGGTACCCGCCTACCCTCGTAGCCATGGCACCCCGCGCGACGACCCTCCCCCCCGCCCGGCTCCGCTCGGGCGGGCCCGTCGTGGGAACGGTGACGCGCGGCACGACGAACCCCAACCGGCTGCGCCGCATGGACCGCTGGATCGCGGCCACGCACGGCGCCGAGCTGCGCCGCGCCGTGGACCCGGTGGCCGTGGACCTCGGCTACGGGGCGGCGCCGTGGACCGCCGTCGAGCTGCTGGGCCGGCTGCGGACCGCCGCCCCGCGCACCCGCGTGGTCGGCGTCGAGATCGAACCGGAGCGGGTGGCCGCGGCCAAGCCGTACGAGCGCGAGGGGCTGACCTTCCGGCACGGCGGCTTCGAGGTGCCCGTCCCCGGCCGGCCGGCCCTCGTCCGGGCCGCCAACGTGCTGCGCCAGTACGACGAGGAGCAGGTCGCCGCGGTGTGGGAGCGGCTGTGCGCGCGGCTCGCCCCGGCGGGCGGCGGCTCGCGCGGCGGGCTGCTGGTCGAAGGCACCTGCGACGAGATCGGGCGCCGGCACGTGTGGGTGGCGCTCGGGCCCGAGGGGCCCCGGACGGTGACCTTCGCGACCCGGCTGGGCTCCCTGGACCGCCCCTCCGACCTCGCCGAGCGGCTGCCGAAGGCGCTGATCCACCGCAATGTGCCGGGCGAGCCGGTGCACGCCTTCCTGCGCGACTTCGACCGCGCCTGGGCGGCCGCCGCGCCCTACGCCTCCTACGGCGCCCGCCAGCGCTGGATCCGCACGGTCCGCGCGCTGCGCGCCGACTGGCCGGTGACGGACTCCCCGGCCCGCTGGCGCCAGGGGGAAGTGACGGTCTCCTGGGCGGCGTTGGCACCGCGCACCCGCTGACCGGCGACACGCCGGGCGGGGCGGGGCGGAACGATCTCCGTGCGTCGTTCGTCACATCGGCGGGGAGATCGTCGTAGCGGGCGGACGCCCCGGGGAGAAGTGCGGACGGGCGGGGAGGGCGCCGGCGGGCCGGGTGCGGACGGGTGATGATCCGACTTCCGACGACCTCTGTCGTTTTGCGCGAGTCCGTGGCACGATCCCTCAGGCCACGTAAGTTACTGACGGTAAATCAGGTTGGGGGAGAGTATGGGTACGGGCAAACGCGGCCTGCTCACGGCAGCCGTCACCGTGGTCTGCGCGGTGACCGTGCTGGCGGCACCCGGCACGGCCTTCGCCGCCCCGAAACCCACCCCGAGCACGAGCACGAGCACCGTCCCCGGCACCGTCCCCGGCACCGGCGCCGCCCCGCGCGCGGGCGCGACCCCCGGCGCGGTGCCGACTCCCCCGCCGGACAAGGACCTTGAGAAGGTCCGCGAGAGACTCGACCGGCTCTACCACGACGCGGCGGTGGCCACCGACTCCTACAACGCGGCCGAGGAGCGGGCGAAGGAGCAGTCCGCCCGGATCGTCGCGCTGGCGAAGAAGATCGTCGCGGGGCAGCGGAAGCTGGACCGCCTGAAGGACCAGGCGGGCGCGTCGGCCCGCGCCCAGTACCGCGGCGGCGGACTGCCGCCCACGGCCCAGTTCCTGCTCAGCGACGACCCGCAGCAGTTCCTCGACGGCGCCGGCACGGTGCTCAACGGCCAGCGGGCGACGACCAAGCTGATCGGTGAAATGACCCGCACCCAGCAGGAGTTGCGCGAGTACGCCGACGACGCCTCCGCCCAGTGGCGCAAGCTCGACGCCAACCGCAAGGCCAAGGCCGTCGCGAAGAAGAAGATCAAGCGGCAGATCGCGGAGGCCGAGCAGCTGGAGTCCCGGCTGGAGAAGAAGCAGAAGGAGCGGCTCGCCGAACTGGAGCGCCAGGCCGCGTACAAGGCGCAGACCCAGTGGCTGGACACCGGCATCCTCAAGGAGATCGACGGCAAGGCATCCCAGCAGGGCAGGAAGGCGGTCGCGTTCGCCACGGCCCAGCTCGGCAAGCCGTACGTGTGGGGCGCCGAGGGCCCGGACTCCTTCGACTGCTCGGGCCTGACCTCCCAGGCCTGGGCGGACGCCGGGCACCCCATCCCGCGCACCTCGCAGGAGCAGTGGCGGCAGCTGAAGCACGTCGACGTCAAGGACATGCGCCCCGGCGACCTCATCATCTACTTCGACGACGCCAGCCATGTCGCGATGTACGTCGGGGACGGCGCGATCATCCACGCGCCGCGTCCGGGGCGCACCGTGACGGTCGCGGGCGCGGGCACCATGCCGATCCTCGGGGTCGTCCGGCCGGACGCGTGAGCCACGTCATGTGACGGCCCCCACGCGCGCCCGCCGGGCCGCCGTGTGACCCACCGCACCCCCAATCCCCGGCGAAACCCGGGGGGTACGTGAGCTTCGTCATTCGCCCCGCCGGGGCGGCCTGTCCAACTGCGGTACGGAACGCGGCATATGACGGTGGCCTGCACTGGAGCGACGGGGCTCACACCATTCCATCGGGGCGGGCTGTACCGCTAGGGTCACCCGTCGGTGGGTCGAGGTCCCTCGCACCCGCCATGCCCTCGGGGGGAGGGAAGGAACCAGGACGATGCCCGTACCCGTACCGCGGCAGAGAGCGATCCCGGCCGTGGAGAGTGGTCAGGCGCACGCCGCAGCCCAAGGTGGCCCCCTCAAGGAAGAGGCTCACCGCAGCGCCACGACCGGCGGCGCGAACGCCGCCCCTCTCACCCTGCTGCTGATCGAGGACGATCCGGCCGGGTCGCCGATCGTGCCCGAACTCGTGGACGCCTCCGGCAAGCCCATCCGGGTCCGCACCGCCCGCAACCTCACCGAGGCCGAGCGGCTGCTCACCGACGACGTCCACTGCATCCTGCTGGACCTCGCGCTGCCCGCGCCCGGCCGGCCCGCCGGCGAGGACGCCGACGAGCTCGCGGTGCTCCGGCACGTGCTGCGGCTCGCCCCCCGGCACGCCGTGCTCGCCCTGACCGCCTCCGGCGACGCCGAGCGCGGCGCCGAGGCCGTGCGTGTCGGCGCCCAGGACTACCTGTTCCGCGACGAGCTGGACGGCCGGCTGCTCAGCCGTGCCATCCGCTACGCCGTCGAGCGCAAGCGCTCCGACACCGCCGAGCGGCGCCTCGCCGAGGGCAAGCTCCGCGCGCAGGAGAACCGGCGCCTCGAGCGCGGGCTGCTGCCCACGCCGCTGCTGGACGGCGCCTCGCTGCGCTTCGCGGCCCGCTACCGCCCCGGCCGCTCCCGCGCGCTGCTCGGCGGTGACTTCTACGACGCCGTCCGCACCCCGGACGGCACCGTGCACGCCATGATCGGCGACGTCTGCGGCCACGGCCCGGACGAGGCCGCCCTCGGCGTGGAGCTGCGTATCGCCTGGCGGGCGCTGACCCTGGCCGGGCTGTGCGGGGACGAGCTGCTGGGCACGCTGCAGCAGGTGCTGGAGCACGAGCGCGCGGACGACGAGATCTTCGCGACGCTGTGCACGGTGGACATCGCCCCCGACGGCCGCCGGGCCGGGCTCTGCCTGGCCGGCCACCCGTCGCCGCTGATCGCCCGCCCCGGCCGCGCGCCGAAGCTGCTGCCGTACGACAACAACGGCCCCGCCCTCGGCCTGCTCCCCGGCGCCCGCTGGCCCCGGATGCAGGTGGAGCTGGGACGCGAGTGGAGCCTGATGCTCTACACCGACGGCCTGATCGAGGGCCGGGTCGGCACGGACGGCGAGCGGCTCGGGCAGGACGGGATGGTGGACATGATCCGCCGCCAGCTCGCCGAGGGCCTGCGCGGCGAGGATCTGCTGCGCGCCGCCGTGAGCGAGGTACGCGACCTCAACGGCGGCGAGCTGACGGACGACGTGGCGGTGGTCCTGCTGGACCGCACCGGCTGAGCGGGACACCTGGCGGCGGCTCAGCGGCAGCGGGTGCCGGCTGAGCCGCTCAGCGGCAGCGGCAGCGGCAGCGGGTGAGGGTGTGGGCGCGGGACCGGCTCAGCGGCCCCGCCGCGGGCGCCGGCTCAGCGGCCGCCGTTGTAGGGGCCGTACGGGCCGTCGCTGCTGCTTCCGCCGCGGCGGCGGCCCCAGCCGTTGCCGCCGCCGGAGACCTGCTTGAGCGCGGGGCGCACGTCCACCAGGTAGACGATGCTCGCGATCAGGCCGGCGATCGGCAGGATGCCGAGGATCGAGAACAGGTAGCTGACCACGAGCGCGATGCCGAGGACGATCAGCCAGAAGACCTTGTTCTGCTTGTCGGCCGCGCGGAAGGCGTCCTCGCGCCGGAACGCGGCGTCGACCAGCCCGAACGCGGCGAGGGCCATCAGGACGATCTTCAAGATCCCCATGAACCCCGCGAAGCCCAACATCAGCATGGTGCCCACCGCCCGCCGTCTCCCGATCCTTACTTCGCCACGCTACCCGGAGAACGGGCCGGTCACCGCAAAGGTGCCCGGCCCGTTCGTGGTTCCCCCGGTCACTCGGCCGGCGGAGTCGTCTTCTTCGTGGTGGGAGTGGCCGCCTTGCGGGGAGCCGGGGCCTTCTTCGCCGCGGGCCTGCGCGCCGCGGCGGGCTCGGTCCTGGCCTCGGCCGGCTTCGGCTCCGCGACCGGCTCGGGCTTGCCCTCGACGGCGATCGCCAGGTCCTCGATCTCCTCGGCGGCCTCGCCGCGCCAGGTCTTCACGGCCTGCTCGCCGTGCTCGGCGACCCGCTCGTAGGCCTCGCGCGCCTTGACGGCGTACTCGGCGGCGACGCCCACCCCGCGCAGGGCGAGGTCCTGGGCGTTCTCACCGAGCTTCTTCAGGTCGACGTCGAGGTTCCCGATGAGCTCGTTGACCCGGGACTGCAGGGTGGCCTGCGCCTCCTTGGCGCGGTCGGCGGCCTTCTCCTGCACGGCCTTCGGGTCGGTGTTGCGCACGGCCTCGATGCGGGCCGGGGCCTCGGCGCGCAACTGCTCGACCAGCGCGGGCACCTTCTTGGCCTGCTGCAGGGCGAGGTCGGCCGTACCGGCGGCGAAGTAGAGCGGAGTCGGGTCGCTGAAGGTCTTGCGCAGGTCGTCGGTGATGGCCATGGTGATGGTCCTCCCGGATTCGCGTTCGGCTGAGGTTGGTGTGGTCCGCGGTGCCACGACCGGGGCTGACTTGTCGAGGGCCCGCCTATCCGGTCGTCCGCCGCGGACCGGCATCACTGCCGCCGGCCGTGCGGGTGCCGCGTACGTCGGTGTCGCTCGGGGCATCGGTGCCGCCGGCCGGTTCCTCCACGGTCCCCTCACCGGGGTCCCGCGCCGGTTCGCCGATCCAGAATCCGTTCTCCTTGCGGAACGACTCGTAGATCTGGAGCAGCACCTGCTTCTGCCGCTCGTTCAGCGTGGGATCGGCGAGGATGACGGCGCGCGTCTCCACCTCGTCCCGATCCCGTTCGGCGTCGAGGATCCCGGCGCGGACGTACAGCGTCTCGGCGGAGATGCGCAGCGCCTTGGCGACCTGCTGGAGCACCTCCGCGCTGGGCTTGCGCAGCCCGCGCTCGATCTGGCTCAGGTACGGATTGGACACCCCGGCGGCGTCGGCGAGCTGCCGCAGCGAGAGCTGGGCGTTGCGCCGCTGCTCGCGCAGGTACTCACCGAGATTGCCGACGTTGAGCGATGCCATGCCTCCACCATGCAGCAACTGCGCTAACAATTGCAAGCATCTGCTTGCAAGAGTGCGCCACACCACGCCGGAGGTTCACCCGCTCGCCGCGGGGCCGGTGGTCACGGCGCCCGCCGCTGCGGGGCGCCGGCCGCCGGGCGGGCCACCGACGCAAGGCGTGCTCGCCGGACGGCTCGCGCGCCCGACGTCCTCTCCGTCCCAGGCCGCCCGGCACGGGCCCCGCCATCGGCGAAACAGCCGCACCGGCCAAATCAGTACCCGTGTGCCGCAGGCTCTCACCTCCCTCCCGCCTCTCCGGCCGACCGGGCCGGGACACGCGGCACGGGGCCGGGGCCTGCGGGGCGCGTGGAACGGTGGAGCAGGAGGGCGGCGGTGAGGCAGACCGTTCCGGCGACCGCCAGTCCCGCGGCGGGGCCGAGCGTCGTCGTCACGCCGGCGGCCGCCGACAGGGTCAGGGTCTCCAGGCTCATCCGCGCCGTGCCGAACAGCGCGGCTCCCGCGCCCCCGCGCTCGGCGGGCACATGGGCCAGCGCCTGCCCGTCCGGGACGCCCTCGGTCAGTCCCAGGCACAGTCCGACGGTCCCGGCGGCGGCGAACAGGGCGGCGGGCCGGTCGGTCACCTGGAGGACGGCCGCGGTGACCGCGCACACCGTGAGCGCCCCGGTCACCAGCGGCCGGGCCCGCCGGCGCGCCAACCGCGCGGCGAACAGCGGAAGGACGGTGGACGGCACGGTCAGCAGGCTGAGCACGACCGCGGCTCCGCCCGGGCCGAGAACCCGGCCGGCAACCAGCCGGGGGAACACCGTCAGCCCCACCACGAGCATGCCCATGAGGGCGCCCGTCGCCACCGCGTACGCCCGGTAGGCGGGGATGCGCAGCAGGTCCAGGGGAATCACCGGAGCCGGGACGCGCCGCTCGACGCGGACGAGCGCGGTGGCGCAGGCGGTCGCGGCCAGAAGCAGGCAGACGGGTCCCCACCACGGGACGGCACCGCCGAAGCCGAGGCCGAACGCGGTCACCGCGGCGGCGACGGCCAGCCCGAACAGGACGGCGCCGGCCCGGTCGAAGCCCTCGGCCGGCTCGCCGCCGCGAAGGCCCGGAAGGCCGAGCGTGGCCAGTGCCGCGAGGGCGGCGACGGCGCCGGGCACGACGAACACGAGAGGCCATCCGCCGACGGCCATGAGGCCCTGGGCGACGACCGGCCCGAGCGCCAGACCGCCGCCGAGGACGGCGCCGACGTAGCCGTAGACCCGGCGCCGTTCGCCGGGCGGATGTACGGCCAGGACCATCGACGACCCGCCGGCGGCGCACATCGCCGCCCCGACACCGGCGACGGCCCGCAGCGCCACCAGGGCCGGGAGGCCGGGCGCGAGGGCGGACAGGAGGCCGGTGGCCGCGACCACGAGGTTGCCGGCGGCGAAGAAGCGGGTGCGGGCGGTGCGGTCCGCGGTGGCTCCCGCCAGCAGCAGGGCCGCGGCGAAGAGGCCGTTGTAGGCGAGGACGGTCCACGGGCCGAGGGCCGCCGGGCCCGGCAGCCCGTCGGTCGCCTCGGGTACGGCGGCCGTGGCGCCGGTGATGGCGAGCGGGAAGACCGCGTCGGAGAGGAGGGCGGCGGCGAGGACACGCCGACGGCGGCGGACGGACAGGGTGAACAAGGGTGCGCTCCGGGACGGAAGGAGTCCGAGCGCCACGAAGGCGCTCCTGGCCTGGGGTCAGGAGCGACGGCGAGAGGCTGGGGTTCGCGCCGCCGCTCTCAGCGGCGGCGCATCCTGTCCGATTCCGGCACGGGCTCACGCTAGCAGCGGGCCCGGTCGAGCCACTCCCGTACGGTCGTGAAGTCGGCGTCGGTCAGGCCGTAGCGGTGGTCCACGCGGTGCAGGAGCGCGGGGCGCGGGTGGTGCACGGCCACCCAGGCGCGGTCGGCCTCGGTGACTTCGTCGTCGATCCAGACGAAGGGCCGGCCGGCCGCCCAGGCGACCAGGGGGCGCGTCTTCCAGTGCAGGAGGTCCGGCGGCTCGTCCTCGTCCGGCCACTCGACGACGGGCAGCGGCGGCAGCCCCAGCCACGGCGCCAGACTGGCGTTCGCGTCGTCCATCCAGGTGGTGGCCCACACCAACTCGCACCCCAGGGACATCAGCCGCCGCCCGAGCGCCGGGTCGACGCGGTGCAGGAGGGGGTGCTCCGCCGGGCCGGGGCCCGGGGCCCCGGCGTGGCCGCGGTCGTACACGGGGTACGCGCGGTCCGCCGCCCCGAAGGGCAGCAGCGGACCGTCGACGTCGAGGAAGAGCAGCATCAGATCAAGGATCAGCCCTCGGAGCCGTGGTCGGCCAGGATCGCGTCGATCCGGGCCCGGTGTGCCGCCTCCCACGCGTCGAGCGTCTCGTCCGCCTCCTTGGCGAGCTTGGCGCGCGCCTCGGCGAGCACCCGCACCCGGCGGGCCGCGGGCACCACCACCACACCCTCCTCGTCGGCCACCACCATGTCCCCGGCCTCCACCCGCACGCCCGCGCACCGCACGGGTCCGTTCAGCGGGCGTACGACCTTCTTGGCGCCCGGGACCGGGACCACACCGCAGGCGAACACCGGGAAGCGCATGGCGCGGACCTCGGCCAGGTCGCGGAGCAGCCCGCGCGATACGGCCGCTGTGGGGGCCCGTGCCGCGGGTTTCGGGGATGTCATGGGTGTGACGGTAGCGCCGACGCCGTTCAACACTCCGCGGCCAGTACGCTCCCGTGCCGCCCGCACCAGCGCATCAGCGCCATCACGATGCGACGCGGACCGGGCACCAGCTCGACTCCGAGTGCCCCGGCCGCGTCGGCCAGAATGGCGCGCAGCCTGAAGGCCGCGGGAACAAAGTGCCGCCAGCCGACCTGCTCGATGGCTCCCAGCACGAGAGCGGTCCGGATGACATCCGTGAAGGCGGACTGGGCCTTCTTGTAGTCGACCAGCCGACGGAGATCGTCCTGCCAGCCGTTCGAGCTGTGCGGACGAACCGCTTCCACGGTGGTGCACCACTGCCGGACCACCGCCCGCGCCTGCCGGGCGGGATAGCGCATCAGGTGGAGGTGAGTGGCCAGGTCGTACAGGGGGTCGCCGACCATCGCCAACTCCCAGTCGATGGTCCACAGGCGCTGCTCCGCGTCCACGATGAAGTTCTCGCGGTGCAGGTCGGCGTGGAGCAGACAGAACGGACGTTTCTTCAGTCCGGACACATGCTTGCGCAGGTGACTGAAACAACCCGCGTTCAGTCCGAGCTCCTGGAAGAGCTCCTCGAACCTGTCCGCGTTGTGCTCGTACACCCGGTGCTCGGTGAAATGGACGAGCCGCTCCAGGAAACCCTGGGTGTCGCCGTCGTCGGGCCGGTCCTGCGCCTCACATCTTCGCTCGACCTCGAGGGCCGTGGGGTCGATGGCGACCAGCTGCCTGAACAGGTCCGTGATCTGACGCCCGAACACGTCCGGGACGACCGTGCCGGACCGGTGGAGTGAACCGAGTGTCTGTCCCTCGATGAAGCGCTGCAACCCCATACCGCCGACCTCGACGATGTCGGGAACGGAACGGATCCGGCCGCCGAGCGCCTTGAGCAACTGCTCTTCCGAGAAGAAGCAGCGCCGGTCGAACCACAGCAGGTCAGCCCGTGGTTCTCGGCATTTCCAGCGTCCCGACCGAAGCGGACCCGCTTCGCCGAGCAGCGGAAACACGTAGGTCTCATGGTGATACCCGTGGAGCGGACCTTCGACGACGCTCGCGTCACCGCTCATCTCGGCAGCGTGCAGCCGAGCAATCGAGGCTGATTCGGGGGACATTGGCCGTTTCTCTCGCCGTGTACCCTTCCGACGGGTGCAGAAGTGGCAGCACGGTACTCCTGTTGCCTCCTGCATCGTGCCAGATGCGTTCGACTCGTCGAGCCGCGTCCCACTGATCGGCGATCGAGCGCACACTTGTGCCGCTCGGGGCGCCATGTCCTCACCGGTGTCCGCGTTCCGCCATGAGCTGCGGTGCTGGCAGCACCGCCCGGCGTGGTCCAGACTGGCCGGGCGACCGGCGGGAGGAGACCCATGGCCTGCACCGAACGAACGGCTCCGGAAGTGCTGCTCCATGACGCGCATGCCGTGCTCTTCGACTTCGACGGGCCGGTCACCGACCTGTTCGGCCGCAAGTCGACCGCGCCCGTCGCTGCGGAGATCAAGAGGAAAGTGCTCGGCATCTGGGGGCACCTGGACCCCGACGTCGAGGCCTGCGACGACTCCCACGGCATCCTCAGGCGCCTCAGTGACATGTACGGCCGCCCCGCCGCCACGCCCTGGGATCCTCGCGCGCTCAAAGAGGCCGAGGCCATCGTCACCGAGGCCGAGCACGTCGCGGTGCGGACGGCCGTGCCCGCACCGCATGTCGAGCGCCTCGTCGAAGCACTGTCCCACTGCGGCCGGCGTCTCGTGATCGTCAGCAACAACGCCGACGGACCGGTTCGCGAGTTCCTCGACAAGTGGAGACTGCACTTCGACTTCGTGGTGGGCCGGGACCCACAACGACTGGACCTGATGAAGCCGCATCCCGCTTCGGTGAAACGGGCCCTCGAGCGCCTGGGGGGCCCGGCGCCCGAGCGGGCCTTCCTCATCGGTGATCAGCTCACCGACCTCCAGGCGGCGCACGCAGCAGGGATCCGCTTTCTCGGCTACACCCAGTCGGAAGAGCGCGCGGAATTGCTGCGGGTCAAACGGGCCAACTGGGTCGTAAAATCCCATGAGCCTCTCATCGAGGCCGCGGAGTTCCTGGTTCGGAGCAACTGACTTCCCACGAGGTTCAGCACACCGGGGGGTATGTGTGACATCTCGCGATCCCGGCAACGACGGCCCGAACAGACTCGACCGTGTCCGGGACACGCTGGGCGAGTGGAAGCCACGCATCGTCAGGGGACTGCTCGCACTGGTCGCCCTGCTCGGAGTCGCCGCCGAGCTCATCGACCCCTTGGGGGACATGCTCAAGGGACAGCAGCTTCTCGGCGGTTCCTTCGCCGCGCTGATGGCGCTCATCCTGTTCGACGCCATCAGCGAGTCCGAGCCCAGAGAGATCTCGGGCGTCCATGTGTTCGCCGACCGCAGCGAGCTGCACGCCGAGTTCCGGAAGGCGTTCAACGCGCGGCTCGTACGCGTCGACTTCTCCGGCTTCACCATGCAGACGCTGTTGGACGCCCTCCGTGAACCACTGGAGAGAATGGCCGACCACGAAGTACGGACGGTCGAACTGAAGCTGTGCGTCATCATCGCCCATCTCAACCTGCCGATGGGCCTGCCCGGAGGCCTCGTTCCCGCAGGCCCTCAGGGAGGGGCCCAGGGCGGGACGTTCCATTTCAGAGACTCCCCGGAGAACCGGAGGCGGATGCGAGTCGACTTCACGGAACACAACTGGCGCGCCTTGAAGGAACTGCTGAACCGCGTCCACCAGAGGAACCCCCGGATCGCCATATCCTGCGAGATACGGGAATCGCCACAGCTGCCCGAGCGGAAGCTGTACATCCTCAACCAGGAGTGCGTCTTCTCCACGCCCTACGGCATCGAGCCGAGAACGGTCACCGGGCACGGGGGCAGCTACGAAATCCTCGACACCGAGGGCTTCGGGCCGCTCTACGGCCGGGCTCGCTACATCGGCTGGGATCTGCGTTCGAAGTCACGCTCGACGAGGGACATCGCCGAGCACCACATGGAATGTCATCGAAATCTCTGGGACAAACTGGGCAATATCAAGCCCGAGCATCCCGTCATCGTGGACCCGGTGTGGGCTTCACCTGACCGCAGAGCGGCCTCCTAGCTGTGATGCTCGGCGATGCCCCGCAACCGCGCCCGCAGCCGGGCCTCGACGTCCGGGTCGGGGTTCCCCGCGTCTGCCTTCTTCGGGTACGGCAGCGCGTCGACGGCCGACGGGAGCATGATGAGCCGTGACCCTGCCGGGTCTCGATCCAGCCCTCGCCGCGCAGCTCGCGCAGCACCCGCTGGACGGTGTCCCGGGAGACACCGAACTCCGTCGCCAGCTTGTGCTGGGACGGCAGCAGGGTGTCGGGCGGACAGCCGCCGTCGGCCATCCGGACCCGCAGCTCCGCCGCGACCCGGCGCGACTCCCGGCCACGGGCCTCGTCCTTGCGCCTCACCGTCACGCGCGGTACGTACCTCCCTCCCTCCGTCGGCAAACGGTCACCGCCCCCGCAACCCCCGCAGCAGCGGCTCCAGCGACGCGACCACGTGCTCTGCTCCGGCCTCCCGCAGAAGCTTTCCCTTCTCTTCGGTGCGCGCGTAGCCGAGGAACGGGACGCCGGCGTGGTCCGCGGCGTCGAGGTCGGAGAGGGAGTCGCCGATCATCAGGGCGGACCCGGGGGCCGCGCCCATCGCGTTCAGGGCGCGGTTGAGGCAGTGCGGGTCGGGCTTGAGGAGGTGCAGGTCGGCGGTGCGGCCGTAGATGTGGGGGGCGAAGCAGGCGGTGAGGCCGCGGCCGTCGAGGTAGGAGCGGACCACGCGGGGCGAGTTGTTGGTGGTGATGGCCAGCCGGGAGCCGACGGCGGTCCAGGTGCGGATCAGCGGGTCGGCGTAGGCGGTGGGCAGCGCGGAGGTCGCGGCCCGCAGCTCCTCCTGGGTGAGGCGTTCCTCCAGTTCGGTGACGAGGTCGCTGCCGGGGTGCCGGCGGTCCACGGCGCGCAGCACCACGTGCGGGTCGAGCGAGGCGCGCTCGCGGTCGCTGAGCAGGCCGTGCAGCCCCCGTCCGGCCAGCCACTCCACCAGCTCGGCCGCCACCAGTTCGGCCTTGTGGCGGGCGAAGAGGCGGCAGATCGGGCCGTCGAAGTCCCAGAGGACCACCCGGGCACTTCTGATCAATTCCCGAAGCTTCTCGGACTCGTTCGTGGTCTCTTCGGTCTGCGTCGTCGTCTCAGAAGTCACTAGGAGAGTGTCAGGTCCGTGGTGATGGTTTCCCAGAGGGCGTCGAACCACTTCTGGGACTGCTCCACGAACGCGGCATCGCGCCGGCCGGCCCGCTTCTCGAAGGAGAACAGCAGGGACTCGGACCCGAGGGTGTCGTACATGTCCAGCGTTCCGCTGTCCGTCGGCTCCTCGCGGCGGGCGATCATGTAGTACGCGTAGAGCGCCTCCGCGCCGTTGAGCAGGTACAGCTTCGCCGGCGGGGTGAAGGGCAGGGCCCGGAAGGTGACGTGCACGTCGATGTCGTGGGTGGAGCGCAGGGCCTGGAGGTTGTACTGGAGCACCTGGCCCTGGGCGTTGCGCATCGCCAGCCAGCGCTGGTGCACGGCGTCGTCGTCGCCGTGGGCGTCGACGGAGACCGGGAAGGCGAGGTTGATGTCCCGGGAGGGCAGCAGGATGCGCACGTCGATGCGGTCGGGGCGGATCCGGCCCTCGTGGATCAGGCGCAGCGGCTCGCCGAGGGCGGGGATGAGGGACTGGGCGGTCAGGCAGGCCGCGTCGATGCGCACGTGCGGCGCGGAGAACGCCTCGGTCAGCCGGGGCGCGAGGCCCACCATCGTGGGCTGGGGCTCGGCGCGGGCGGGGGCGGGCCCGGCGACCCGGGGCGGGCTGCCCTTGCTGACGTCGCTGAGCAGGCCGTCGTCGGCGAGTGCCCGCAGGGCCTGGCGCACGGCGCCGCGCTCCACCCCGAACTCCTCCGCGAGCTCGGCCTGGGTGGGCAGGCGCTCGCCCGCCTTCAGCTCCCCAGCGCGGATGCGCGCGCGCAGGGTGTCGGCGATCTCCTGGGGCGTGAGCCTTCTGCTGCCGTTCACTGCCACGTTCTCCTGGGCCACGACCAAACGCTACAACCCTGATCCATCTTATGGGAGTTGTTGCAAAGTTGTTTGTGAGTATGTGCCAAGTGGGGACAACTTAAACAGAGTTGGTTGCCAACTTGGTCGAGTTGGCACACTGAAAGGGGGAACCACCATGCCCGTCCTCGCACTCGTGTGCGCCCTCTTCGTCGTCGGCTTCGAACAGCTCGTCGAATGGAGGTACGGCGCCGCCGGCGTCATCGGCCTGCTCCTGCTGTCCGTGGGCATCAAGGCCAAGAGCCCGGCGGTCAGCTCCGCAGGGGCCGTCCTGCTCGCGGTGCTCCTCGCGGGGCCGGCCCTCTGACCGGCCTACGAGGTCAGCACCAGCTCCGAACTGATCGTCTCCCACAGCGCGTCGAACCACAGGTGGGACTGCTCCACGAACGTCGTGTCGCGCAGGTCCGCGCCCTGCCCGAAGGCGAACAGCATCGACCGCGTGCCCTCGGCGTCGTACAGCTGCAGGTGCTCGTGGTCGATCTGCCGTTCACGGCGGGTGAGCGTGTAGTACGCGAACAGCGCCTCGGAGCCGTTGAGCAGGTACAGCTTGACCGGCGGGGTGAACGGCAGCGCGCGGAACGAGACGCGCACCTCGATGCCGTGCGTGGTGCGCAGCGCCAGCAGGTTGTTGCGCAGCACCTGGCCCTGGGCGTTGCGCTGGGCCAGCCAGCGCTGATGCAGCAGGGTGCCGTCGGAGGCGTCCACCGGCGCCGGGAAGGCGAGGTCGATGTCCCGGCTGGGCAGCAGCAGCCGGACGTCGATCTTGGCCGGTTTCAGCCGTCCGGCGTGGATCTGCCGCAGCGGCTCGCCGATCGCCAGCGTGAGCGAGACCGCGGTCAGGCACAGGGCGTCTATCTCCACGTGCGGGGCGGCGAACGCCTCGGCGACCCGTGGGGTGAGCCCCACCATGGTGGGCTGCGGCGCCAGCCCCGAGCCGGCGGCGGGACGGGCCTGCCCCGGAGGGGCGGCCACCGTGGCGGGGCTGCCCTTGGACACGTTGGTGAGCAGGTGCTCGGACTGCAGGATCCGCAGGGCCTCCCGCACCGCCCCGCGCTCGACGCCGAACTCGTCGGCCAGCTTCGCCTGGGTGGGCATGCGCTGCCCCGGCCGCAGCACACCGGACCTGATCCGGGCGCGCAGTTCGTCGGCCACCTCGCGATGTGACGTCCGTGACCGCTGTGGCCTCTTCCGCCCACTGGCGGAGGCGAGTTCCGGGTCCACGAAGAAACACTACAACTTCCCGCCATCTTGCGGCAGTTCACGGCAAGGTGGTTATGAGACGCGTCCAAGCGGAGATAAGTACAGTGAAGTTGGTAGCCAACTTGAACAACATGGTCGAGCTTCCCAGTGGTTGGCCGACCGGGCTCCCTTCCGGAGGGGAGCCGGGAGCCCGGTGAGGGGACGGCCACCGGAACGCACAGTCACAACTGAAGAGCAGGCACAGCCACAACTGAACACGGTAGGCGCACAGCCACAACTGAATACGCGGGACAACCGCGGGCAGTACAGGCGGTACAAGCAGTACAAGCAGTACATGAAGCACAACAGCACGAACAGCACGAACAGCACGAACAGCTACGGATGAACGGTCAGGCGCGTTCGGGAGGAAGGAGCCTAGAAGACGTCCGGGCACCAGGGCCGCACGGGCGTACGGAACAGGGCGTCGGCCTTACGGGCGGCGCCCTCGCTCTCTTCCCGGACCCGCCCCAGCGCCAGGAGCCGCACCGGCGACTCGTCCCCGAGCCAGATCCGGCTCAGCTCCTCCACCGGCAGGGTGAGGTCCGCGGCCGCGCCGCCGGCCGGCACACAGGACACGCCCTCGGGCGAGGCGTCCAGCCGGAACCGGCCCCCGGCGAGCCCGCCCGGGTCGACGACCTCCAGCACCAGCGAGCCCGTGCCCTCGTACGTGCGCGTCTCCAGGGCCCGGACGACGTCCAGGATCCGCACCCACAGCCAGTCCGCCTGCGTGGTCACCCGGACCGCGCGCGGGTTGGGCAGGTGGAAGGGCAGCAGGTCGTCCGGGCCGCGCCGGCCGGTCCTGAGCTCCGTGACCCAGTCGATCGAGCACAGGTGGCGCCAGAGCGCGGCCTCGGCCGCCGGCGTCGTCGCGATCAGTGCCCTGACGTCGGCCGTCTGCCGGGGCTGCTTGTCCACCCAGGTGTCGTCGGAGACGTACGCCGCGAGGCCCTCCACCTCGCCGGAGGCCGAGCGGTGGACCGCATAGAACGGCTCGGTCCAGCTCCGGCCGAAGGGCACCTGCCCGGTGTTCACCTGCCACCACAGCTCGTCGCGGCTCACCGCACCGGGCTGGAGACGGCACAGCCGCCGGTGCAGCTCGGGGCCGAGCTTGCGGACGTCCTCGGCGTCGACCAGGTCGATCCGCCCGCCGTCCTCGGGGCCCGCCCAGCGCGGGTCAAGCCCGGCCCGGGTGACGTCCACGCTCCACTCGGTCGTCCAGGTCGCCGGACCGAAGCCGTAGCGGCCGTAGATCGGGTACTCGGCGGCGATCAGGGTGGCGACGACGTCGCCGCGCTCCCGCGCCGCCGCGAGGTCGAGGTTCATCATGCGGGTCAGCAGACCGCGGCGGCGGTGCGTGGAGGTGACGCTGACGTTGGTGATGGCGTCCGCGGGCACGGCGGCCCCGCCCACCGCGGTGAGCTCCTGGGCGAACGACCGGAAGGTCGCCACACAGCGGTCCCCGTCGAAGGCGCCCAGCAGCCGGCCGGGCACGAACTGGCGGCGGCGGGTCTCCAACTGCTCGGGCGTCAGCACCGGTTCCCGCAGGAAGCCGGTGTTCAGCGCGCGCTGCCAGTCCTCGAACTCGGCCTCGGTGACGGTGCGGACTTCGGTGCTCATGGCATCAAGGTAGGCGGCGGCCCCGGTCGTGTCGCCCGAATTCCCCGCGGACGGCACCTCGTCGGGCCGGCGGGCTGTCGGGTCGGCGGCCCGTCAGGTCAGCAGGTCGTCGACCTGCGCCTCGCCGACCCGGTAGCGGCGGGCGATCTCCGCGCTGCAGTCGTCGGTGATGCGCTGCAGACGCTGGCGGCGCCGGGAGACCTCCTGCTCGTAGCGGACCAGCCGGCCCATCGCGGTGGTCAGTTCCAGGTCGGTCCGGGCCTCGAGGTCCGACAGCTCGACCTCGCCGAGCATGTCCGCGGCCAGCCGCCGGTACTCCTCGTTGTGCGGGGGACCGAGCGTGACGTGGCGGGCCGAGGAACGCTGGCGGGCCGGGGCGTCGGTGAGGATCTCCGGGAGCCGTTCCACCAGGGAGGCGTCCGCGGGCGCGGGCACCGCGGCCCGGCCGCGCCGCGCGAGCTCCGCGCGCAGGATGTCGATCCTCCCCTGGAGCAGCCGCCGCACATAGCTGAGATCCGCCTCGTCACGCTGCGCGTCGCGGCGCAGGGTGCGCAGTTCCGGCAGGCTCAGCGCGGACAGGTCGGGCTCCGGTGGGTCCGCGGGCAGCGAGGGGCCGGACGGTTCGTCGTCGCGCTGGGCGGGCGGGCGGTGCGTGTCCAGCCGATCGCTGGTACCCCGTGTGCTCATGTGCGTGTGACCGTCCCCTCGACCAGCGTGTGACAGCATCGTGCCACCCCAAGTGGCCACTATGTGACCGAGTGCCCCCGAACGGCCCACATGCGGGTTTAAGGCTCCATAATGGGCCGCCGCCGACCCCCGCCGGGCCACCCGGCATGATGGTCCGCATGCGTGCGGTGGTGCAGAGGGTGGACGGCGCCAGTGTCGTCGTGGACGGCGAGACGGTGGGCGCGATCGAGGGCGAGGGCCTGTGCGTCCTGGTGGGGGTGACCCACGAGGACACCAAGGAGAAGGCGGCCCAACTGGCCCGCAAACTCTGGTCGATCCGGATGCTGCGGGACGAGAGGTCGTGCAGCGACGTCGACGCGCCGCTGCTCGTCGTCAGCCAGTTCACCCTCTACGGCGACGCCCGCAAGGGCCGCCGCCCCACCTGGAACGCGGCCGCGCCCGGCGAGGTCGCCGAGCCTCTGGTCGACGAGGTGGTCGCGCAGCTGCGCGCCCTGGGCGCGACGGTGGCGACGGGCCGCTTCGGGGCCGCGATGCGGATGTCCCTGACGAACGACGGCCCGTTCACCGTCCTGCTGGAGATGTAGCCCCGGGTCCGCCCGGGTCCGCCGGCCCTAGGGCTCGACGACCGTCTCCTGGGCGGCGGCCGTGTCACCGGCCACCAGCGGGGCGTCGGTCGGCACGTTCCGCTTGACCAGGGCGAGGGCCACCGGGCCCAGCTCGTGGTGGCGCGCCGACGTGGTGACGAACCCGATCTTGCGGCCGTCGGGGCCCTCGTCCGCGAGGCGGATCTCGGTGCCGTGGACCGGCAGGTGGACGTCGCTGCCGTCCAGGTGCAGGAAGACCAGGCGGCGGGGCGGCTTGCCCAGGTTCTGCACCCGGGCGACCGTCTCCTGGCCGCGGTAGCAGCCCTTCTGGAGGTGGACCGCGCTGCCGATCCAGCCCAGCTCGTGCGGGATCGTGCGGTGGTCGGTCTCGAAGCCGAGGCGGGGGCGGTGCTGCTCGACCCGCAGCGCCTCGTGGGCGAGCAGACCGGCGGCGGGCCCGGCAGCGGCCGCGAAGGACTCCAGGTCGGCCCGGGGCAGGAAGAGGTCACGGCCGTACGCCGTCTCGCGTACGACGGCGTCCTCGGGGACCTCGGTGATCGAACCGGCCGGCAGGTGGACGACCGCGATGTCGGCGGTGCGGTCGGCGACCTCGACCCGGTAGAAGAACTTCATCGACTCCAGGTAGGCGATCAGCGCCTCCTCGGTGCCGGGCTCGACGTGCGCCCAGGTCGTCGCGCCGTCGTCCACCAGGTACAGGGCGTGCTCGATGTGGCCGTTCGCGGACAGGATCAGCGCCTCGGTGGCCTGGCCCGCGGGCAGGTCGCTGACGTGCTGGGTGAGCAGCAGGTGCAGCCAGCTCAGCCGGTCCTCGCCGGAGACGGTGACCACGCCGCGGTGCGAGAGGTCGACGAAACCGTCGCCCCCGGCGAGGGCGCGCTGCTCGCGGAACAGGTCGCCGTAGTGGGCGGCGACGCCTTCGTCCACGCCCTCGGCGGGAACGGCGCCGGGCAGGGACAGCAGGGGGCTCTTCATACGGGCAAGCCTACGACGTGGTAGTTGAACTCTTCAGGGAGCAGTCCTTGCAGCGGCCGAAGATCGCGAAGTGCTTCATGTCGGTGTCGAACCCGAACCGCTCGCGCAGCTTGGCCGTGAAGTCGGCGGCCACCTCCACGTCCGCCTCGATGACGTTCTCGCAGTCGCGGCAGACCAGGTGCAGATGGTGGTGGCGGTCGGCGAGGTGGTAGGTGGGCGCCCCGTGGCCGAGGTGGGCGTGGCTGACCAGGCCCAGCTCCTCCAGCAGCTCCAGCGTGCGGTAGACGGTGGAGATGTTGACCCCCGACGCGGTCCTGCGCACCTCGCCTAGGATCGCGTCGGGGGTCGCGTGCTCCAGGGTGTCCACGGCTTCGAGCACGAGTTGCCGCTGCGGCGTCAGCCGGTAGCCGCGCTGCCTGAGGTCGCTCTTCCAGTCGGTGCTCACCACACCGGAAAGTCTAGAGCCACCCGGTGCGGGACCTACTTGAAGAACGCGATGCCGTCGTCCGGCATATCGTCGGGCAGGGCCTTCGCCCAGCGCTCGACATCTTCGGGGGTGACGACCTTCTTCAGGTGGGCCGACATGTAGGGGCGCAGCTCGACCTCGGGGGTCTGCTTCTCGCCGACCCACATGAGGTCGCTCTTGACGTAGCCGTACAGCCGCTTGCCGCCGGTGTACGGCTGGGAGGCCGCCGTGCGCGCCACCGCGTCGGTGACCAGGTCGATCTGCGGCTTCTTGGCGGCCATCTCGCCGTACCAGATCTCGATGACGCCGTCGTCGCGGGTCATCGTCACCTCGACCTTGCGGTCGGCGTCGATCCGCCAGAAGCCGGACTCCGACTCCAGGGGCCGGACCTTGTTGCCCTCGTTGTCCAGGACCCAGGTGTGCGAGCGGTACTCGAGGAAGTCCCGGCCGTCGTGGGTGAAGGTGACTTCCTGGCCGAAGTTGCACTTCTCGGAGCCGGGGAAGTCGTGGACGCCCGCACCGGCCCAGTTGCCGAGCAGGAAGGCCAGCGGGACGAGGTCCTTGTGCAGGTCGGACGGGATCTCGATCATGAGGAAAAGTTCCTGGTCGGTTCTTCGGGGATGCTCAGCGCTGGCCCTGGAACAGCTTCTTCACGGTCAGTCCGGCGAAGGCGAGAACGCCGACGCAGACCAGGACCAGCAGGGTTTCGAAGAAGATCTCCACGGGTGCTCCTTGAGCGAGGGTGGGCGTACGACAGAGCCGGGGCCCAGCTTACGCGGCCCGGGCTCCGGGCTCCTTCCGAGGTAGGCCCTCGGGGCTCCGCCGCCGGCCGGCCGCGGATTACGATGCGGGCATGGCGAAGAAGCTCGTGATCAAGGTGACGGCGGGGGCCGATGCCCCCGAGCGCTGCTCGCAGGCGTTCACGGTGGCGGCGGTCGCCGTGGCCAGTGGGGTCGAGGTCTCGCTGTGGCTGACCGGGGAGTCCTCGTGGTTCGCGCTGCCGGGGCGGGCCGCCGAGTTCGAGCTGCCGCACGCCGCGCCGCTGCCGGACCTGCTCGACTCGATCCTCGCGGCCGGCCGCGTCACCCTGTGCACGCAGTGCGCCGCCCGGCGCGAGATCACCGAGAAGGACGTCCTGGAGGGCGTACGGATCGCGGGCGCGCAGGTCTTCGTGCAGGAGGCCCTGGGGGACGGGACGCAGGCGCTCGTCTACTGAGCCGCGCCCGCTGAACGGCGCCCGCCGGGCCGCATCCTGAGGCCGTGTCCTAGGAGCGGGGGCGCTTCTTGCCGTCCAGCTCGTCCCACCACTCGTCGGACTCCGGGTCGCCCGAGGGGTCGTCCCACCAGCGGTCCTCCGGACCGCGCCGGTTGGCGACCATCGCGGCCACGGGCGGGATGAGCATGGCCACCACGCACATGCCGACGGCCGCCGGCACCGACCAGATGCGCACGACGGCCCACGCCAGGACGAAGAGGCCGATGCAGATCCCCATCATGGCGAAGTACAGGTGCCGCCGCCGGGCGTACATGAGTACAGGGTAGGTCGGCCGGGGCCGGAGGGCCTCACCACGGACGGGACGGGGCGGGGCAGGCCGAAGGGCCGCACCCCGAGGCGTCCAACCCGGTGGGTGCGGCCCTTCGGACGCGCTGATCCTGCTCAGACCGCGATCGCGACCTCCGCGAGGCCGCCCTGCTGGGCGACGACCGTGCGGTCGGCGGTGGCGCCGGGGACGAGGGCGCGCAGCGTCCAGGTGCCCTCGGCCGCGTAGAAGCGGAACTGTCCCGTCGCGGAGGTGGGGACCTCCGCGGTGAACTCGCCCGTCGAGTCGAGCAGACGGACGTAGCCCGTCACCGGCTCGCCGTCGCGGGTCACCTGGCCCTGGATGGTCGTCTCACCGGGCTTGATCGTCGAGGCGTCCGGGCCGCCGGCCTTAGCTCCGCACATGTGTCTCTCCTGAGGGGTCTGACCGGGAAGGTCGGTCGGATGGGTTACTTGCCGGCGCCGAGCTCGATCGGCACGCCGACGAGGGAGCCGTACTCGGTCCAGGAGCCGTCGTAGTTCTTGACGTTCTCCACGCCGAGCAGCTCGTGCAGGACGAACCAGGTCAGGGCGGAGCGCTCACCGATGCGGCAGTAGGCGATCGTGTCCTTGGCGAGGTCCACGTCCTCGTCGGCGTAGAGCGCCTTGAGCTCGTCGTCCGACTTGAAGGTGCCGTCGTCGTTGGCGTTCTTCGACCACGGGATGTTGCGGGCGGTGGGCACGTGGCCCGGGCGCTGCGACTGCTCCTGCGGCAGGTGCGCCGGGGCGAGCAGCTTGCCGGAGAACTCGTCGGGCGAACGGACGTCGACCAGGTTCTGCGCGCCGATCGCGGCGACGACGTCGTCGCGGAAGGCGCGGATCGAGGTGTCCTGCGCCTTGGCCTTGTAGTCGGTCGTGGCGCGCTCGGGGACCTCGGTGCCGTCGACCAGCTCGCGGGCGTCCAGCTCCCACTTCTTGCGGCCGCCGTCGAGGAGCTTCACGCTGTCGTGGCCGTACAGCTTGAAGTACCAGTAGGCGTAGGACGCGAACCAGTTGTTGTTGCCGCCGTAGAGGATCACCAGCGTGTCGTTGGCGATGCCCTTCTTCGACAGGAGCTTCTCGAAGCCCTCCTGGTCGATGAAGTCACGGCGGACCGGGTCCTGGAGATCCTTGGTCCAGTCGATGCGGATCGCGTTCTTGATGTGGTTCTTCTCGTAGGCGGACGTGTCCTCGTCCACCTCGACGATGGCGACGTTCGGGTCGTCCAGGTGGTCCTGGACCCAGTCTGCGTCGACGAGGACGTCGCTGCGACTCATGCTCTTTCTCCTCCGGGGCAGTTACGGCGGGGCGTGCAGATAGAGAAGGTGCGCGCTCGGAAGACGAGCGGTCACACGGGTGCCCTTGACGCAGGGCGGCTGAGAGACGCGGAGGCGCGTGGGCGTCCGCTCGGAGTCAGAAGGGGCGACAGAGCATGGCGGCAACGCGGCACAGGTCCACTGCCCGCCGCTTCGTGAGGTCCGCCTGTCGCTTCATGGTCCCGATCGTAGGGACGTACGGGCGGGCGTGTCACCGGCGTGTCGCATCATGAGACACGATCGTCCGGATAATGGGATACGAAAGCGCCCGGGGCGTCGTTCGACGGCCACCGGGCGCCTGTGTCGGTCAGGGCTTCTGCGGTGCGGACGCGGGCGTCTCGCCTGTCGGACGTCCGCCGTTCACCGGCGGCCCCGCCCGTCTGCCGGCCGGTTCCGCACCGGCCCCGTGGCTGCCCCGCCCGACTACCCCGCGAGCTTGACGCCCGAACCCTTCACGCTGATCTCCACGCCGTCCGGGGCGGCCTGCACCTTGTCCAGCTTGATGCCGCCGGGGAGCTGGTCGATGGCCTGCTGGAAGTCGGTGATCTCGCGGATACGGCCCTCGGCGATGGGGGCACCGCCCAGCTTGGGCAGGGCGTCGGCCTGCACCTTGACCTTGTCGTTCTCGACGGTGACCGTGCTGAGGACGTAGACCGGCTTGGGCAGCCTGGTGCCGAGCACGGTGGCGTCGACCGCGACCTTGATCTTGCCGTTGCCGCCGTCGGAGAGGCCGACGACCCGGGCCGTGACGCCCGGCGCGACCTGGGTCGGCTGGGACTTGGCGGTCTTGAGCAGCTCGTCGTAGGCGATCGTCGCGGTGCCGGTGGCGGTGGAGGCGGTCGCGGAGCTGTAGTCGCCGGAGAAGTCGACGCCCTTCATGTCGGCCGTGAGGTCGTCGATCCGGATGGTCCTGCCGCCGGTGCCGGTGGCCGCCTCGTAGTTCTTGATGCCGACCTGGACGTCGTCCAGGGAGCCGCTCGCGACCTGGGTGAGGAAGGGGAAGCCCTTGATGTTCACGTCCGGGGTGGACGCCAAATTCTCGGTGTTCCGCAGCTTGTCCGCGGCCTCGTTCTCGGCGAAGTGCACGGCCACCCGGTCCGCGATCACGAACAGGCCGCCCAGGATCACGACGAGGATCAGGAGTATTCGCAGGGCACGCATGAGGAGTTCCCCCGGGTCGGCAGTGGTGTACGGCTACGTCACGGTAACCCTGCGGGGAGCGGCCGGGAGGTTTTGTGGATCACTTGTGACAGGGCGGCCGCGCCGGGCCGGCCCGGGCCGGCCCTTAAGGACCGGCCCGGAGAGCCGGCCTAGCCCAGGGCGCGTCCCAGGACCCACACCACCGGCGCCGCCGCCGCCAGCGGCAGCGCCACGCCCGCCGTGAAGTGGACGAAGCGCGAGGGGTAGTCGTAGGCGGCCACCCGGTGGCCGACCAGCGCGCAGACCGCGGCCGCCGCGCCCAGGGCGGCGCCCTTGGCGCCGAAGCCGGTCATACCGCCCACGGCGATGCCCGCGCCGGCGGCGGCGAGCAGCGCGACCACGAGCGAGGCCGGGGTGGGCAGCGGCAGGGCGCGGGCCAGGACCGCCACGGCGACCGCGGCCGCGCCGACCGACACCGCGTGCGGGGCGGCGGCCAGATAGCCCGTCGCGAGGACCGCGAGGGACGAGGAGGCGACGGTCGCCATCAGGCCGTACATGCGCTCGTCGGGGGAGGCGTGCGAGCGCAGCTGGAGGACGAGCGACAGCAGGACCCAGACGCCGAGCGGGCCGAGGATCGCGACCGGCGCGTGCGCGCGGCCCGCGGCGAGGACCGCCACGTCGGCGGTGAGCGCACCCAGGAAGGCCAGCGCGATGCCCTGGCGGGCGGGCCACATGCCGTTCAGGCGGAACCAGCCGGCGGCGGTCACGGCCTGGAGCAGCACCAGCGGCACGACGAGGGCGTACGAGCCGAGGGGGGCCGTCACGGCGAGCAGCAGGCCGAGCCCGGCGGTGAGCAGCGCGGGCTGCATACCGGGGTCGATGATCGGGGAGCGGCCCTCCAGGCGGGCCCGCTGGGCGTCGGTGATCCGGGAGTTCCCGGCGAGGGTGGCGGGCCCGTACTCGGCGACCGGCTCGGCGGCGGCTTCCGGCCCGGCGGCGCCCTCCGGTGCCTGGTGGGGCCGGGGTTCGGGGGCCGGCGCGGGCGGCGTGTACGGCTCCTGCGGGGGCAGGTACGCCGTCTCGGCCGCCCGGACCTGCGCCTGGGACTGCGTCTCCCAGGTGCGGCCCTGCCACTGCTGGGTGTGCTGCGGGTCGTGGCCGGCCTGCGGGTACGGCTCGGCGTACGGCTGCTGCCCGTACGGGTCGTGCCCGGCCCGGCCGTAAGGGGCCTGGTCGTACCCCGCCCGGGCCTCACCGGGCCACGGCTGCGCCGCCTGCTGCTGGTGCGGCTGCGCCTGGTGCCCGCCCTGATACGGCTGGTGCTGCTGGTTGTGGTGCTGCTGGTGCTGCTGGTGAGCCTGGTCCCCGTAAGGGTCGTACGCCTGGTGCCCGTCGTAACCCTCGTACGGCCCGCCCTGGTACGGCTGGTCGCTCATCGCCTCATCCTCCTGCGAACGGCGGGAGCACCTCGACCGTGCCGCCCTCGGCCAGCCGTACGGTCTCATGCGCGCGGGTCCCGACGGGGTCACCGTCGACGAGGAAGGAGCATCGCCGCAGGACGCGCGTGAGTTCACCGGGGTGTCGCTCGCGCACCGCGGCGAGCGCGTCGGCGAGGGTGGCCGCGTCGTACGGCTCCTCGGCGACCTGGGCCGCGGCCTTGGCAGCGGCCCAGTAGCGGACCGTGACCTTGGGCATCTGGTTCCTCAATCGACGGCGGACGGAAGGGGGACGGACGCTGTCAGGCTAAGCCACCGGGCCCGCGGCCCGGTCATGCCTCCCGCCCGCCCCGCGGCGGCCGGACGGCCCAGTCGCCGATCCGGTCGAGCAGCGCCTCGTCCGCCGCGTTCTCGGCGTGCCCCATGCCGGCCTCCACCCACAGCTCGCCGTGCGCACCGGCGGCCTCGGCGAGCATCCGCGGGTGGTCGAGCGGGAAGTAGCCGTCCCGGTCGCCGTGCACGACCAGCAGCGGGACCGGCGCGATCATCGGGACCGCCTGCACCGGGGAGAGCGGCACCGGGTCCCACTGCCGGTGGTGGACGCGGGTGCGCAGGCCGTAGCGGCTCACCAGGCGTCCCCCGGGCCGGGTCACCAGCCAGTGCAGCCGGCGCATGGGGGCGGTGCCCCGGTAGTACCAGCGCGCGGGGGCGCTGACCGAGACCACCGCGTCGACCGTGCCCGGGTACAGGGCCGCGTGCCGCAGCACCACCGAGCCGCCCATGGAGAAACCGACCGTCGTCACGCGGGTGTGCCCGAGGCCGCGCGCCCACTCCACCGCGGCGGCCAGGTCCAGCACCTCCCTGTCGCCGACCGTGGACCGGCCGCCCGAGGCGCCGTGGCCACGGAAGGAGAAGGTCACGACGGCGCCGTAGCGGGCGAGCACGTCCACCACCCTGCGCACGTGCGGCCGGTCCACGTCGCCGGTGAAGCCGTGGGCGACCACGAAGACCGTGCCGCCGGCCGCGGCCGGGGAGGCGTCCGGTGATGCTTCGTATACGACCGGTCCCGGATCGTATACGGCCTCGACCCGAACGCCGTCGGTTGTGCGCAGGAACGTCCTGATAGGGCCCGGTCCGCCGGTCTCGCCATGCGGACGAACGGTGAAACGGGTCTGTCGACCTGCCGGACGGTTGCTCATGTGGGCTATTCTGCTGGGCAGAGGACTCGGGCAGCGCAGCCCCCGGGTCCTTTTGTGCTTTCGAAAGCGTTGTATACGGCGCGGGCGACCGCGACTGTACGGGGCCTTCGGGATCGCAGAGCAGTCACGTACCGCAGGGACCGAGGAGGAACCAGACGTATGAGTTCTCTGCTGCTCCTGACCAACGCCCTCCAGCCGTCGACCGAGGTGCTCCCGGCGCTCGGCCTGCTCCTGCACAACGTGCGGGTCGCCCCGGCGGAGGGCCCCGCCCTCGTCGACACCCCCGGCGCCGACGTCATCCTGATCGACGGCCGCCGCGACCTGCCGCAGGTGCGCAGCCTGTGCCAGCTGCTGCGCTCCACCGGCCCCGGCTGTCCGCTCCTGCTCGTCGTCACCGAGGGCGGCCTGGCCGCCGTCACCGCCGACTGGGGCATCGACGACGTGCTGCTGGACACCGCGGGCCCGGCCGAGGTCGAGGCTCGGCTGCGGCTCGCCATGGGCCGCCAGCAGATCGTCAACGACGACTCCCCGATGGAGATCCGCAACGGCGACCTCTCGGTGGACGAGGCGACCTACTCGGCCAAGCTGAAGGGCCGGGTCCTGGACCTGACCTTCAAGGAGTTCGAGCTGCTCAAGTACCTCGCCCAGCACCCGGGCCGGGTCTTCACCCGCGCCCAGCTGCTGCAGGAGGTGTGGGGCTACGACTACTTCGGCGGCACCCGGACCGTGGACGTGCACGTACGGCGGCTGCGCGCCAAGCTCGGCCCGGAGCACGAGTCGCTGATCGGGACCGTCCGGAACGTCGGTTATCGATTCGTTACGCCCGAGAAGGGCGACCGGTCCGGCGAGGACTCCAGGGCCAAGGCGGAACGGGCAAAGGCGGACGATGCGGACACCTCCGCCGTGCTGGACGGAGTGGAGCTCCACGCGGACGCGTAGCGGGCTCCTCGGCAAGGCGTTGCTACCGCACAGTCAGCTTCGGTTTGCCCTGCCCAGCGGGGGTCCATCCGCGTAGACTCCGCGCGTGGCCAAGGTGACTCGGGATGATGTGGCACGGCTGGCTGGGACCTCCACCGCCGTCGTCAGTTATGTCATCAACAACGGACCCCGGCCGGTCGCCCCGGCCACGCGCGAGCGTGTCCTCGCCGCGATCAAGGAACTGGGGTACCGCCCGGACCGGGTCGCCCAGGCGATGGCGTCCCGGCGCACCGACCTCATAGGGCTGATCATTCCCGACGCCCGCCAGCCCTTCTTCGGGGAGATGGCGCACGCGGTCGAGCAGGCCGCCTCCGAGCGCGGGAAGATGGTGCTCGTCGGCAACACCGATTACATCGGCGAACGCGAGGTCCACTACCTGCGCGCCTTCCTCGGCATGCGGGTCTCCGGCCTCATCCTCGTCAGCCACGCCCTGAACGACCTCGCCGCGGCGGAGATCGACGCCTGGGACGCCCGGGTGGTGCTGCTGCACGAGCGCCCGGAGGCCATCGACGACGTGGCCGTGGTCACGGACGACCTGGGCGGCGCCCAGCTCGCCGTCCGCCACCTGCTGGAGCACGGGTACGAGTACGTGGCCTGCATGGGCGGCACGGCGGACACGCCGGCCGTCGGCGACCCGGTCTCCGACCACGTCGAGGGCTGGAAGCGGGCCATGGCCGAGGCGGGCCTCCCCACCGAGGGCCGGCTGTTCGAGGCGCCGTACAACCGCTACGACGCCTACCGGGTGGCCCTGGACCTGCTCTCCGGCCCCGACCGGCCGCCCGCGATCTTCTGCTCCACCGACGACCAGGCGATCGGCGTCCTGCGGGCCGCGCGCGAGCTGCGCATCGACGTGCCCGGGGAGCTCGCCGTGGCCGGGTTCGACGACATCAAGGAGGCGGCGCTCGCCGACCCGCCACTGACCACGATCGCCTCGGACCGCTCGGCCATGGCCCGGGCGGCGGTGGACCTCGTCCTGGACGACGGGCTGCGGGTCGCCGGCTCCCGGCGTGAGCGCCTGAAGACGTTCCCCTCCCGGCTGGTGGTCCGCACGAGCTGCGGCTGCGAGGCCTGAGCCCCCTCCGAGCCCGCGTCTTCACAAGGGACGAACGAGGTTCTGCCGGGCTTCTCAGGGAGCACTCAGGCGGCTCTCATGGTGGCGGGACATGCTCAAATCATGACCGAGAGCATGCGCCGCAGCGACGAGTACGAGTACGGCAATCCCACCGGCCACGGCAGCCCGCAGGGCCCGTACGCCCAGCAGCCCAGCCACTCCGCTCCCGTGAACCCCGCATGGCCGCCGCCGCCCTCCTACGAGCCGCCGGCGGACCCGGCCGGCACCCCGCAGCCGGGACCGGCCGCGCACAAGAAGCGCACCCGCGGCCCGGTGGCGCTGCTCGCGGCGGTGGCGATCGTCGCGGCCGCCGTCGGCGGCGGCACCGCCTACGCCTTCCAGGAACTCACCGGCAAGGACACCGTCGCCTCCGCCGGCACGACCACCACCGCCGTGGTGCCGACCGGCAAGCGGGGCGACGTCGCCGCGATCGCCGCCGCGGTCAGCCCGAGCGTGGTCGAGGTCCAGGCGAGCCTGGCCAACGGCTCGTCCACCGGCTCGGGCGTGATCATCACGTCCGGCGGTGAGATCGTCACCAACAACCACGTCGTCTCCGGCGCCTCCTCGATCAAGGTGCGCACCAGCGACGGCACGACCTACCCGGCCGAGGTCGTCGGCACCGACAGCTCCAAGGACCTCGCGCTGGTCCGGCTCAAGGGCGCGTCCGGTCTGAAGACCGCCTCGCTCGGCGACTCCTCCGGGGTCCAGGTCGGCGACACGGTCGTCGCCATCGGCTCCCCCGAGGGTCTGACGGGCACCGTCACCAGCGGCATCGTCTCCGCTCTTGACCGGGACGTGACCGTCTCCACCGACGAGAACCAGGGACAGGGCCAGGACGGCGGCGACGGGCAGTGGCCGTTCCAGTTCGGCGGCCGCCAGTTCAACGGCGACACCGGCTCGTCCACCACGACCTACAAGGCGATCCAGACGGACGCCTCGCTCAACCCCGGCAACTCCGGCGGCGCGCTGATCGACGCGAGCGGCCATGTCATCGGCATCAACTCGGCGATGTACTCGTCGGGTTCGCAGTCCTCGTCGTCCTCCGACGCGGGCAGCATCGGCCTCGGCTTCGCGATCCCGGTCAACACCGTCAAGTCCGACCTGGCCAAGCTGCGGGCCGGCTCCACGAGCTGAGCCCCGGCGTCGGCGAAAGGGAGTACGTCATGATCCAGCAGGTCTCGCACGACGCCGGCACCGGCACCGGTCCGGCCGCCCTCGCCCTGGCCCTCGCGGTCGCGCACGAACTGCACGCCCCGGACCCGGCCCCGCGCGCCGGTGAGGTGGCGGTCCCCGAGCTGATGGGACTGCGCACCTCCGCCGACCGCCCGCACCGCCGCAAGGTCCCGCTGTGCCGCCTCACCGCGGTCGGCGGTCTGGCGGCGCTCGGGGTCTGAGCCGTCGCTCGTGCCCGCCGGCCGGGAAACATGCGACGCTGAGAGACGCCCCGACCCCCGTCCCCGCACCCCGAGGAACCGCGAGCGATGAGCCCCGCCGAAGGCGACCGTGAGACCCAGCGCATCCTGATCGTCGACGACGAGCCCGCCGTACGCGAGGCGCTCCAGCGCAGCCTCGCCTTCGAGGGGTACGACACGCAGGTCGCCGTCGACGGCGCGGACGCGCTGGACAAGGCCGCCGCCTACCGGCCCGACCTGGTCGTCCTGGACATCCAGATGCCGCGGATGGACGGCCTGACCGCCGCCCGCCGCATCCGGGGCACCGGCGACACCACCCCGATCCTGATGCTCACCGCTCGTGACACGGTCGGCGACCGGGTGACGGGACTCGACGCCGGCGCCGACGACTACCTGGTCAAGCCCTTCGAGCTGGACGAGCTGTTCGCCCGCATCCGCGCCCTGCTCCGCCGCAGCTCCTACGCGGCCACCGTGTCGGCCCAGGCCCAGGAGGACGAGGCGCTGTCCTTCGGCGACCTGCGCATGGACCTCGCCACCCGGGAGGTCACCCGGTCCGGCCGTCAGGTCGAGCTGACCCGCACGGAGTTCACCCTGCTGGAGATGTTCATGGCCCACCCGCGCCAGGTGCTGACCCGCGAGCAGATCCTCAAGGCGGTGTGGGGCTTCGACTTCGAGCCGTCGTCCAACTCCCTGGACGTCTACGTCATGTACCTGCGCCGCAAGACGGAGGCCGGCGGCGAGCCGCGGCTCGTGCACACGGTCCGGGGCGTGGGCTACGTGCTGCGGCAGGGCGGCGCGGAGTGAAGAGCCCCACCCGCCGGTACCGGGCCCTGCCGATCCGGACCCGCCTCGCCATGCTGGTGGCGGCGGCGGTGGCGTTCGCCGTGGCCGCGGTCTCGGTGACCTGCTGGTTCATCGTGCAGAGCAAGCTGTACGACCAGATCAACGCCGAGCTGCGCAAGGCCTGGGTGCCGCAGCGGCTGAACGACGTGGCGGGCGCGCTCGACTCGTGCCCGCAGAAGCCGAGCGAGTCCGGGCTCGGCGGCTTCCGCACCCACGGCAACTACTACTACGTCGAGCTGGTCAAGACGGACGGCACGGCCTGCGTCTCCTCCAGCTCCGCGGGCCGGGTGCGGACCACCGCGGCGGACACCTCCGTCATCGGCGACCCGAGCGGCGAGGGCGTGCTGCGCAACGGCACCGACTCCGACGGCAACGCCGTACGCGTCATGACCGCGCCCCTCTCCGTCACCACCGGTCCGCTCACCCCGCCGCAGGCGTACCCGGACACCGCCCTGCTCGTCGCGGTACCGCTGAAGAACACCGAGAACACGCTCAACGACCTCGCCCTGATCCTGCTGCTGGTCTCCGGCATCGGGGTGGTCGGCGCCGGGGCGGCCGGGCTCGCGGTGGCCCGCACGGGACTGCGCCCGGTCGACAAGCTCACCGAGGCCGTCGAACACGTCGCGCGCACGGAGGACCTCAGCGTGCGCATCCCCGTCGAGGAGGACAGCGAGGACGAGGTGGCCCGGCTCTCCCGGTCCTTCAACTCGATGACGTCCTCCCTGGCCAGCTCCCGCGACCTCCAGCAGCAGCTGATCGCCGACGCGGGACACGAACTGCGCACCCCGCTCACCTCGCTGCGCACCAACATCGAACTGCTCACGCGCAGCGAGGAGACGGGCCGCCCGCTGCCGCCCGAGGACCGCAAGGCGCTGCTCGCCTCGGTGAAGGCGCAGGTGACGGAGCTGGCCTCGCTCATCGGCGACCTCCAGGAGCTGTCCCGCTCGGAGGGCCAGCGCGGCGAACGCGTCCAGGTGGTCTCCCTCCAGGACACCGTGGAGTCGGCCCTGCGCCGGGCCCGGCTGCGCGGCCCGGAACTGACGATCACCGCTGATGTGGAGCCCTGGTACGCCCGGGCGGAGCCCTCCGCCCTGGAGCGGGCTGTCGTCAACGTCCTCGACAACGCGGTGAAGTTCAGCCCCGAGGGCGGCACGATCGAGGTGCGGCTGAGCGAGGGCGTGCTGACCGTGCGGGACCACGGCCCCGGCATCCCCGAGGACGAACTCCCCCACGTCTTCGACCGGTTCTGGCGCTCACCGAGCGCGCGCGCCCTGCCCGGCTCCGGCCTGGGCCTGTCCATCGTCGCCCGCACCGTCCAGCAGGCGGGCGGCGAGGTGTCCCTGGCCCGGGCGGAGGGCGGCGGGACCGTCGCGACGGTACGACTGCCCGGCGCGCCCACGGCCCCGCCGGACACCCCGTAACCCGGTGGTACCCGCGGTCCCGTGGTCCGGCGCCGGACGCCGAACGACCCCGGGAGACGCCTCCCGGGGTCGTTGCGCTCGTGCCGTGGCCGCGAGGGCCGACGGCCGGGTGCTACCGCGTCCGCGTCACTGCGTGATGGTGATCCGGTTCGTGGCGGGCGGCGCGATCGGCGCGGACGGCGTCGAGTTCGCCGTCAGGTACTTCTCCAGCGCGGTCAGGTCGTCCGCGCCCACCAGGTCGCCGGTGCCCGCACCGAGGGTCGGGAAGCCGTCGCCCCCGCCCGCCAGGAAGCTGTTGGTGGCGATGCGGTAGGTGGCCGACGGGTCGACCGGGGCGCCGTTCACACGGATCGAGTCGGTGACGACACGGTCGGCGCCGGACTTCGTCAGGTCCAGCGTGTACGTCAGGTTCGCCGACGGCTGGAGGATCTTGGGCGCGGCCGCGTTGGCCCCGCTCACCTGCTCCTTGAGCACCTGGACGAGCTGGGCGCCGGTGAAGTCCTGGAGGTTCACGGTGTTGGCGAAGGGCTGGACCGTGAAGCCCTCCGCGTAGGTGACCACGCCGTCGCCCTCGGCGCCCTTGGCCGCGTAGGTGAGCCCGGCCCGGACGCCGCCCGGGTTCATCAGCGCCAGACTGGTCCTCGGGTCCAGCTCCTTGCCGTAGGCGAGCTGGGCGTCGGCGATCAGGTCGCCCATCGGGGACTCGGTGCCGGTGTTGCCGATGTCGGCGGAGATGTAGCCGATGGTGCGGTTGCCGATCGGGGCGGCCAGGGTGTTCCACCGCGCGATCAGGTCCGTCATGTCCTGTGCCTTGGGCACGTCACGGCTGACGACGCGGTTCGCCGACTTCACGGCCGTGCGCGCGATGTCGCCGGTGCGACGGTCGTAGGTCAGCGTGGTGTCGGTGTAGAGCCGGCCGAAGGAGGCCGCCGAGGTGACCATGCGCGGGCGGCCGGACGGGTCCGGGATGTCGCAGACGTACGCGTTGTGGGTGTGGCCGGTGACCAGGGCGTCGACGGCCGGGGTGACGTTCTTGGCGATGTCCACGATCGGGCCGGAGATGCCGGTGCCCGCGCCGCCCGCGTCGCAGTCGTAGTTGTAGGAGCCGGAGGCCGGGAAGCCGCCCTCGTGGATCAGCGCCACGATCGACTGGACGCCCTGGCGCTGGAGCACCTTGGCGTACTTGTTGATCGTCTCGACCTCGTCCTTGAACTTCAGGCCCTTGACGCCGTCGGCGGAGACGATGCCCGGGGTGCCTTCGAGCGTGACCCCGATGAAGCCGATCCTGACGTCCTTCTTCTTCCAGACCCAGTACGGCTTCAGGATCGGCTTGCCGGTCTTGTCGTCCAGGACGTTGGCCGCCAGGTAGGGGAAGTCGGCGCCCTTGAACTTCTTGTCCGTGTAGCAGCCGTCCGTCGGGTGGCAGCCGCCGTTCTGCAGGCGCGCCAGTTCCCTCGCGCCCTCGTCGAACTCGTGGTTGCCGACCGAGGTGACGTCCAGCTTCAGCTTGTTGAGCGCCTCGATGGTCGGCTCGTCGTGGAAGAGGCCGGACAGCAGCGGGGACGCGCCGACCATGTCGCCGCCGGCCGCGGTGACCGAGTACGGGTGGCCCTGACGGGCCTGCCGGAGGTGCGTGGCGAGGTACTCGACGCCCCCCGCGTCGATCGTCTTCGTCGTGCCGTCGGGCTGCCGCTCGGTGACCCGGCCGGAGGAACCGGACGGCGGTTCGAGGTTGCCGTGCAGGTCGTTGAAGGACAGCAGCTGGACGTCCTGGTAGCGGCCCGGGTGCTGGTGGCCGCCGTGACCGGGGTGCGCCTGCGCGGGCAGCGCGGCGGTCAGGGCGGCGGCCGTCGCGAGAGCGGCGGTCGTCCCGAGGAACGCGAACGTACGGCGTCTGGTGCGCCGGGGTGCGGCTGGCATGGACCCCCCTGTGGGTCGGCTGTGGCGAGTGGGCCGTCAGCCGCGAAGCCTAAGGTCAACGCGCGTAGCGCGACAGGGGGTTCGTGGTTACATCCTGGTTTACCTTTGCCGGTCCCTTTACCCGCCGCGTACCCGCTGCGCTGTCGGCACTTCGCCCCGGCGGCCCCGTACCCTCGTACGCATGAGCAGCGACGACACCCTACGGCCCTTCCCCTCCCGCTCCATCGAGACCCGTTCCGCCCTCGACCCGGACCAGGCCGAGGCCGTACTCGGACTGCTCGCCGAGGCCGCCCAGGTCGACGGCCAGCAGCCGGTGTCCGAGCAGGGGCGGCTGCAGCTGCGCGGCGGGGCCCGCGAGGGCGTCTCCCACCTGGTGCTGACCGTCGGGGACGAACTCGTGGGCTACGCACAGCTGGAGGACACCGACCCGGTGGAGGCGCCGGCCGCCGAGCTGGTCGTCCACCCCGCGCACCGCGGGCACGGCCACGGACGGGCACTGGGCTCGGCCCTGCTCGCCGCCTCGGGCAAGCGGCTGCGGGTGTGGGCGCACGGCGGCCACTCCGCCGCCCGGCACCTCGCCCAGGTCCTCGGCCTGACGCTCTTTCGCGAACTGCGGCAGATGCGCCGCTCGTTGACCGACCTGGAGCTGCCCGAGCCGCGTCTCGCGGAGGGGGTGACGGTACGCGCCTTCGTGCCGGGCAAGGACGACGCCGCCTGGCTCACCGTCAACGCGGCCGCCTTCGCGCACCACCCCGAGCAGGGCGGGCTGACCCAGCGCGACCTGGACGACCGCAAGGCCGAGCCGTGGTTCGACCCGGCCGGGTTCTTCCTCGCCGAGCGGCGCGGGGAGCTGGTCGGCTTCCACTGGACCAAGGTGCACGCCGAGGAGGGGCTCGGCGAGGTGTACGTGCTCGGCGTCCGGCCGGGTGAGCAGGGCGGCGGCCTCGGCAAGGCCCTCACCACCGTCGGCCTGCGCCACCTGGCGGCCCAGGGGCTGCCCACGGCGATGCTGTACGTCGACGCGGACAACACGGCCGCGGTGTCGGTGTACGAGCGGCTGGGATTCCGCACGCACGAGACCGACCTCATGTACCGCACCGAGACCTGATTCCGCCCGGGCGGACGCGCGCTCAGGGGCGGCCGACTTGACGGCCGCCCCTCTCTTACACCACCCTTTCACTACTCAATTAGTGAAAGGGTGGTTCAACGCGTGGTCGAATACCGCATCGACCGGCACAGCGGGGTCGCCACCTACGTCCAGATCGTCCAGCAGACCAAGCAGGCCCTCCGCCTGGGTCTGCTGCGGCCGGGCGACAAGCTGCCGACGGCACGCGAGGTCGTCGAGGCCACCGCCATCAACCCGAACACCGTCCTCAAGGCGTACCGCGAACTCGAACGCGAGGGCCTGGTCGAGGCGCGCCGGGGGCTCGGCACCTTCGTCCGGCGCGCACTGGGCGCCGCCCCCGCCGACTCGCCCCTGCGCGCGGAGCTGGACGCGTGGGCGGCGCGGGCCGCGGAGTCCGGGCTCGACCGGGACGACGTGGCGGCCCTGTTCACCGCCGTACTCGACAAGCACTTCCAGGGAGAACGTTCATGAGCGACACGGCTCTCGAGGCCGACGGCCTCGGCAAGCGCTTCGGCCGGCGGGGAGGCTGGGCCCTGCGCGACTGCGCCTTCCGGCTGCCCACCGGGCGGGTGTGCGCCGTCGTCGGCCCGAACGGCGCCGGCAAGTCGACCCTGCTCGCCCTCGCGGCCGGGCTCCTGCCGCCCACCGAGGGCCGGCTGACCGTCCTCGGCCGTACGCCCGCCGGGTCGCGTGCCCGGGTGGGCTTCGTCGCCCAGGACAAGCCGCTCTACCCCCAGCTCACGGTCGCCGAGACGCTCCGGATGGGCGCCGACCTCAACCCCGGGCGCTGGGACGCGGCCACCGCGGAGCGCATCGTGGCCGCCGGCGACCTGGACCCCGGGGCACGCATACGCTCCCTGTCCGGCGGACAGCGCACCCGCGTCGCGCTCGCCCTCGCGCTCGGCAAGCGGCCCGGACTGCTGCTCCTGGACGAGCCGATGGCCGACCTCGACCCGCTGGCCCGGCACGAGCTGATGGGCACGCTGATGGCCGAGGCCGCCCAGTACGGCACCACCATCGTGATGTCCTCGCACGTCGTCGCCGAGCTGGAGGACTCCTGCGACCACCTGCTGCTGGTCGGCGGCGGCCGGATCCGGCTGGCCGGCGAGATCGACGACCTGCTCGCCGCCCACCTGCGGGTCAGCGGCCCGGCCGACTCCGCCGCCCTCGACCCGCACACCGTGGTCGAGTCCCGGGTCACCGGCCGCCAGCTCTCCGCGCTGATCCGGCCCGCCGGACCGCTCGCCGGCGAGCTGCGCTCCTCGGCCCCCTCCCTGGAGGAACTGGTCCTCGCCCACCTGCGCAACCCGCAGGCCCCCGCCCTCACCCCCGCCGGGGCCGCGCGCGAGGAGGACGCCGCGTGAGCGCCGCCACCGCCGCCACCGCCGTCCGGCCCGCCACGGCGCGCCCCCGGCTGATCCGCTGGCTGCTGCGCCTGCACCGGCCTGCGCTCCTGGCCTGGACCGCCCTGGTGGTCCTCGGGGGCGCCCTGCTGCTCTGGCTCGCCGGACCGCTCACCGACGCGGCGGCGGCAGCCTGGCGGCAGTACGACGCCTGCGGCTTCGCCACCAGGTGCGCCTACGACCAGGACGCGATCCTGCGCTACAAGGACTGGTACGGCTACACCACCACCGCCCTGGACGGACTGCCGCTCGTGGTGGCCGCCTGGGCCGGGGCCGCCCTGACCGGCAGGGAACTGGAGTCCGGCACCGCCCGGCTCGCCTGGGCCCAGAGCACCTCACCGGCCCGCTGGCTCGCGGTCCGGCTGGCCGTCCCGGCCGCCGCCGTCACCGCCGGTACCTGCCTGCTGTTCTGGCTGCACCACCGTGTCTGGACCGCGGGCCGGGGCCGCGTCGACACCCTCAAGAGCTGGGCCGACTTCGCCACCTTCTACGCCAACGGCCCCACCGTCACCGGCCTGGCCCTCGCCGGACTCGCGGCCGGCGTCCTGGCCGGCCTGCTGCTGCGCCGCACGCTGCCCGCGCTCGTCACCGGCACGCTGGCCACCGCGGGCGTCTGGGCCCTGGCCCACACGCTGATGCCCCACCTGTGGCCGGCCGTCACCACGGTCGGCGGCCTCGACCGCGGGGCACCGGGCACCGGCATCGTCGTCGAGGAGGGCCTGGTGACCCGGAGCGGCGCGCACCTGCCGCTGCCCCACTGCAGCTCCACCGTCGACTGCGACGCGGCCTACGCGCACGCCGTAGGCCAGTTCAAGACCTACCACCCCTACGCCCACTACTGGCCACTCCAGCTCGTCACGACCGGGCTGCTGCTGGCCGTGGCCGGACTGCTCGTACTCGGCTCGTTCCTGGTGCTGCGGCGCCTGGCCGGGCCCCGGACCGGAGAGACCCCCGCATGACCGGCGCCGCCTTCCAGGGCCTGCCCCGCACCGCGCTGCGGCTGCACCGCCCCGCACTGCTGCTGTGGACCGCCTTCGTCCTCCTCGTGCTCGGCGCACTGCTGTGGGTGCACTTCTCCGGCGCCCCCCGCGACCGGATCTGCTTCCACCGACCGGGCGCCGTGTGCACCTACACCGCCTTCACCGACGTCAACAACGTCATGAACCTCCTCGGCGAGGCGCTCACCTGGGCGCCCTGCGCGGTGGCCGCCTGGGCGGGGGCCTCGCTGATCGGCCGGGAGCTGGAGTCGGGCACCGCCCGGCTGGCCTGGTCCCAGGCCGCCTCCCCCGCCCGCTGGCTCGCCGCCCAGCTCACCACGGCCGCCGTGCCCCTGCTGGCCGGCAGCGGTGTGCTCGCCCTGGCCTTCGGCCGGGTGTGGACCGCCGACGGGGACGACCTGGTCACCCACTGGACCTGGGACCGCGTCTTCGTACCCCGCGGCCCGCTGCTCCCGGCGCTGGTGCTGTGCGCCCTGGCCACCGGCGTGCTCGCCGGACTGGCCCTGCGCCGCACCTTCCCCGCGCTGGTCACCGCGTTCGCGGCGACGCTCGCGCTCCGGCTGTACCTGCGCGAGGCGTGGCAGCCGCTGCGCGGCACGCTGCCCGGATTCTGGCCCTTGCACCTGGCGGCGACCGGCATGGTCCTCGCCCTGACCGCGCTGGCCACCACCGCCGCCTGCCTGCTGCTGCGCCGCCGAGCCGGCTGACCCGGAACCCGGGGTGCGCCCGTGTCACGGGGGGCAGGGGCGCACCCCGACGCACCCCGGGGGCCGCCCCCCGATAGCCGGGACGTCATGTCTCCGTAACCATCGATTCAGACGGGCTTGCGACGCTCGGCCAATGAAGCCCGCCGTGCCAGAGCCTTCGCCGCCCCCCGAGGGGCCCGCGGGGAACGGGGCCGTCAAACTCCCGCCCGCACGTTCCGACGCGCCTGTCTCGCCCCTGGCGCGGAAGAATGGGTTCATGAGTCAGCAAGACACCCAGGCAGAGGTCCAGCACGTCCAGCCCTCCGTGGGCTCCATAGCCGCGCACCGCCAGCATGCCGTGTCCGCGGCGGTGTCCGATCTCGAACCCGACCTCGACGCCGACCTCGACGTGTACGAGGAGGCGCCGAGCGACGGGGCACCGCTGCCGCAGGGCCGGTTCCTCGACCGGGAACGCAGCTGGCTCGCCTTCAACGAGCGCGTCCTGGAACTGGCCGAGGACCCCGACACGCCCCTGCTGGAGCGTGCCAACTTCCTCGCCATCTTCGCCAGCAACCTGGACGAGTTCTTCATGGTCCGGGTGGCAGGCCTGAAGCGCCGCATCGCCACGGGTGTCGCCACCCGCTCCGCCTCCGGCCTCCAGCCGCGCGAGGTGCTGGAGATGATCTGGGCCCGCTCGCGCGAGCTGATGGCCCGGCACGCCGCCTGCTACCACGAGGACGTCGCCCCCGCGCTCGCGGAGGAGGGCATCCACCTGGTCCGCTGGAACGAGCTGACCGAGAAGGAACAGGCCCGGCTGTTCACCCTGTTCCGGCACCAGATCTTCCCGGTGCTCACCCCGCTGGCCGTGGACCCCGCCCACCCCTTCCCGTACATCTCCGGCCTGTCGCTGAACCTGGCCGTCGTCGTGCGCAACCCGGTCAGCGGCCACAAGCACTTCGCGCGTGTGAAGGTGCCGCCGCTGCTCTCCCGCTTCCTGGAAGCCGCGCCCGGCCGCTACGTCCCGCTGGAGGACGTCATCGCGGCGCACCTGGAGGAGCTGTTCCCGGGCATGGAGGTGCTGGAGCACCACGCGTTCCGGCTCACCCGCAACGAGGACCTGGAGGTCGAGGAGGACGACGCCGAGAACCTCCTGCAGGCCCTGGAGAAGGAGCTCATGCGGCGCCGCTTCGGGCCGCCGGTGCGCCTGGAGGTCGAGGAGTCCATCGACCGCGAGGTGCTGGACCTCCTCGTGCGCGAGCTGAAGATCTCCGAGGCCGAGGTGTACCCGCTCCCCGGCCCCCTGGACCTCACCGGTCTCTTCCGCATCCACAGCCTCGACCGCCCCGAGCTGAAGTACCCGAAGTTCATCGCGGGCACCCACCGCGACCTGGCCGAGGTCGAGTCGGCGTCCCCGCCGGACATCTTCGGCGCCCTGCGCGCCCGGGACGTGCTGCTGCACCACCCGTACGACTCCTTCTCCACCTCCGTCCAGGCCTTCCTGGAGCAGGCGGCGGCCGACCCGGACGTGCTCGCCATCAAGCAGACGCTGTACCGCACCTCCGGCGACTCCCCCATAGTCGACGCGCTCATCGACGCGGCCGAGTCCGGCAAGCAGGTCCTCGTCCTGGTCGAGATCAAGGCACGCTTCGACGAGCACGCCAACATCAAGTGGGCGCGCAAGCTGGAGGAGGCCGGCTGCCACGTCGTCTACGGCCTGGTCGGCCTGAAGACGCACTGCAAGCTGTCCCTGGTGGTCCGCCAGGAGGGCGAGACCCTCCGCCGCTACAGCCACGTCGGCACCGGCAACTACCACCCGAAGACGGCCCGGCTGTACGAGGACCTGGGCCTGCTCACCGCCGACCCGCAGGTGGGCGCCGACCTCTCCGACCTCTTCAACCGCCTCTCCGGCTACTCGCGCCGCGAGACGTACCGGCGCCTGCTGGTCGCCCCCAAGTCGCTCAGGGACGGCCTGATCGCCCGGATCAACAAGGAGGTCCAGCACCACCGCGCGGGCCGCCCCGCCTTCGTCCGCATCAAGGTCAACTCGATGGTCGACGAGGCGGTCATCGACGCGCTCTACCGCGCCTCCCAGGCGGGCGTGCCGGTCGACGTCTGGGTGCGCGGCATCTGCGCCGTCCGGCCGGGCGTCGCGGGCCTGTCGGAGAACATCCGGGTCCGCTCGATCCTCGGCCGCTTCCTGGAGCACTCCCGGGTGTTCGCCTTCGGCAACGGCGGCGAACCCGAGGTCTGGATCGGCAGCGCCGACATGATGCACCGCAACCTCGACCGCCGGATCGAGGCCCTGGTCCGGGTCGTCGACCCCGGCCACCGGGCGGCCCTGAACCGGCTGCTCGACACCGGCATGTCCGACAGCACCGCCTCCTGGCACCTCGGCCCCGACGGCGAGTGGACCCGGCACGCGAAGGACGCGGACGGACAGCCCCTGCGCAACGTCCAGGAGATGCTCATAGACGCCCGGAGGCGCCGGCGTGGCACAGCGACACCTTGACCCGACGGACCCCGGGGCCCCGGAGGTGACGGGAGACGCGCTCGCGGTCTACCTGCGCGCCCAGGCCACGGAGTTCCTGCGCGCGCTGCGCCTGCACCGCGAGACGGGCGGCGCCGCGGCGGGCGGCGCGCAGGAGACCGTTGACGCGGCCCGGGCGCTGCGCCGCTCGGCCCGCCGGATCAGCGGCAGCCTGCACACCTTCCGCCCGCTGCTGGACGCCGACTGGTCCGAGGACATCAGGCCCGAACTGGCCTGGCTCTCCGGCACGCTGGGTCTGGAACACGCCTACGCCGCCCGTCTCGAACGGCTGTTGCTCGCCCTGCACCGGCTGTCGGGCGCGGCCGTCTTCCCGGAGCAGAGCGTCGTCGCCGCGGGCACGGCGGCCCAGCGGGGCGGCTCGGTGGCCGCCCTCGCCGGGGGCGCCCGGGCCGCCGCGGCGGCCGGAGCGCGCGGCCCCGGGCGCGCGCAGGCGAGCCTGGCGGAGGCACCGCAGGACACCACGGGCCCCGCCCGCCCCGCACCCGCCCCGGACCGCGGCAACCTGACGGTCGGCGCGGCGAAGGCGGGCGCGCTGCTGGAGCGCCAGCTCACCCTGGCCAGGACCCGGGCCCACTCCACGGCGCTGCAGGCCCTCGGCTCCTCCCGCTTCCACGCGGTCGCCGACAAGGTCGCCCTGCTCGCCAGCGAGGTACCCCTGACGCCCGCCGCCGCAAGCACCGGCCTGCGCCCCCTCGCCGCCGCGGCGGAGGAACGCCTGACGGACTCCGTGGCCGCGCTGCCGCTGCTCACCGCCGGCCACCCCTACAACGCGCAGGCCCTGGTCCACGGCCTCTCCCCGGACCCGGCCCCGCACCCGCAGGACGGCCCCTGGCACCAGGTGCGCCTGCTGCTGCGCCTGCACCGCTACGCCCGGGAGGTGCTGTCCGGAGGCGGGACCCCGGCGGAGCCGGGGCTGCCGGCCGCGGGCCTCGCGCTGAACCGGCACCGGGACGCCTCGGAGGCGGCGGGCGCGGCCGCGCAGGCGGCCCGTACGCCCCGGATCACGCCGGCGACGGCGTACGCCCTGGGCGTGCTCCACGCCGACCAGCGGCACGAGGTGGAGGCGGCCAGGTTCGCCTTCCAGCAGGCGTGGCAGAAGCAGGCGGTCGGCGCGTCCTGATCCCGACACCCGAGGAGGCGGTGTGAACGACACCACGGTCCAGGCGGCGGGCTGCGTCCTGTGGCGCCGCTCGCCGGTGGACGGCGGCCTGCAGGTCTGCCTGGTCCACCGGCCCAAGTACGACGACTGGTCCCACCCGAAGGGCAAGCTGAAGCGGGGCGAGGACTCGCTCGCCGGCGCGCTGCGCGAGGTCGCGGAGGAGACCGGCTACACGGCCGTGCCGGGCAACGAGCTGCCCACCATGCGCTACCTGGCCAACGGCCGCCCCAAGCAGGTGCGTTACTGGGCGGCCGAGGCGGTCGACGGCCGCTTCGCGCCGAACGACGAGGTCGACCGCGTCCTGTGGCTCTCCCCCGCCGCCGCCCGCGACCGGCTGACCCAGCCCCGCGACCGCGACCTGGTGGACGCCCTCGGCCGGCCGGCCGAACGCGGATAGCGGCCGGAACCGGCCGCCGGGCGCCTCAGAGGCCCGCCGTGTGGGCCTCCGCGTCCGTTCTGGCCTGGCTGCGCGCCCGGCGGGCCGGTCCGCGCCAGCCGCAGACGCAGCGGGCCACACAGAAGCGGCCCTGCTCGGTCGTCGTCGTGAGATGGTCCCGCCCCTGCGGAGCCCGTTCCGGGCTCTCCTGCTGCGCCACGGTGACAACGTTACCGACACCCCGGTCAAGGGTTTGTATGCCCTTCCCCCGACCTGGTGCCGTGCGTGACGGCACCCCCTACCGGTCGTTAACCGGAACGACAGGGGGCCCGTGACGGCGTACCGGCTGGGGGTAGGCAGGCGATGGATCGGCGGCAGCACAGGCGGTCGGGCAGAACGGTCGTCGCGGTGGAGATCCTGGCGATCACGGCCGGGCTCGCGGCGGGCGCCACGGGATGCTCCGGCAGGGGAGCGGCGGCCGAGGGGGTGAACGGCGCGGGCGGCGACCCGGTGGCCGTCCTGCGGCAGGCCGCGGGCGCCCTGCGCGAGGCGGGCAGCTCGAAGGCCAGCACCTCCATGGAGATGGCGACCGGCGGCACCCGGGTCACCATCCGCGGCAAGGGCGTCTACGACTACCGGCGCCGGCTCGGGCAGCTGACCGTCGTGCTGCCCGAGGATCCCGCCGGCACCCCCGAGCACCGTCCCATCACCGAACTGCTGGCACCGGGAGCACTGTTCATGAAGAACCGGGGCGCGGGCGTGCCCGCCGACAAGTGGGTACGGGTGGAGACCGCCTCCCTGTCCGACGGCAATCTGGTCACCGGCGGGGTGACGGACCCGTACGCGGCGGCGGAGGTGCTGCGCGGGACGCGCACGGCCACGTACCTGGGACGCGAGGAGGTCGGCGGGATCGCGGTGCGCCACTACCGCGGCACGGCCGACCTGTCCCGCGCGGCCGCGGCCGCCTCGGCGGACGACCGGGAGCCCTTGCGGGCGGCGGCGAAAGGGTTCGCCACACCCGCTGTCCCGTTCGACGCCTATCTGGACGACCTGGGGCGCGTCCGCAAGCTGCGGCAGCACTTCAGCTTCGTCAACGGCCGGGAGAAGACACCGGTCGCGGTCGCCTCGACGACCCTGCTGTACGACTTCGGCGCCGCCGCTGACGTGCGTCTGCCCAGCCCACGGGACATCTACGCGGGCCGGATCGCGGAGAGCGGGGCCGGGAGCCGGACGGTGCACTAGTCCGGGACGCCACCCTGGGACTAGCCCGTCCGTGCCATGCGCGGCGTGTAGAGCCCTGCCTACTCTAGGAAGTCGGTGTCGGCGGAGAAGAGGTGACGCGCGTGGCTGGGGTCGGCGGTACGGCAGTCCAGGACCACGTGGCCCTCGCCGAGATCGAACTGTGCGGCGAGCTGATCATCGCCGCCTCGGCCGCCGAGGACCGGCTGAGCCTGGAGAGCATCGACGAGGTGCTGCGGGTGGCCGAGGAGCGGGAGTCCGCCGAGGTGTGAAAATCCCGGGTCCGGCGGCTCAGGTCCGCAGCAGCCGGCCGATGGCCTTCGTGGCCTCGTCCACCTTGGCGTCGATCTCGTCCCCGCCCTTGAGGGCCGCGTCGGCCACGCAGTGCCGCAGGTGCTCCTCCAGCAGCTGCAGGGCGAAGGACTGCAGGGCCTTGGTGGAGGCGGACACCTGGGTGAGTATGTCGATGCAGTAGGTGTCCTCGTCGACCATGCGCTGCAGGCCGCGGATCTGGCCCTCGATCCGGCGCAGTCGCTTGAGGTGCTCGTCCTTCTGCTTGTGGTAACCGTGCGTGGCGCCGGCCTCGGTCGTCGTCATCGCGGGCCTCCGTTTCGGGACGAACTTCGGATACATACCCCTGGTGGGTATATGGTAACGAATTTCGCGGGGTAGAGGGGCCTTGGTACGCCCCCCTGATGATCGTCGTGCCCGATGGGCGACACTGGAGGGCGGCCCGATAGCCGTGGCCGGATGATGCGCCTAGCATCACCCTGACCGAAACCGAAGCACCCCGAGGACCCCACGTGCGCTTTCGTCTGACCCCCAGGGAGACGAGCTTCTACGACATGTTCGCCGCTTCCGCGGACAACATCGTCACCGGCTCGAAACTCCTGATGGAACTGCTCGGAGCGGACTCCGCCGCCCGGGCCGAGATCGCAGAGCGTATGCGGGCAGCGGAACACGCCGGTGACGACGCCACGCACGCGATCTTCCACCAGCTGAACTCCTCGTTCATCACGCCGTTCGACCGCGAGGACATCTACGCCCTCGCCGGCTCGCTCGACGACATCATGGACTTCATGGAGGAGGCCGTCGACCTCGTCGTCCTCTACAACGTCGAGGAGCTCCCCAAGGGCGTCGAGCAGCAGATCGAGGTGCTGGCCCGGGCCGCGGAGCTGACGGCGGAGGCCATGCCGAACCTCCGCACGATGGAGAACCTCACCGAGTACTGGATCGAGGTGAACCGTCTGGAGAACCAGGCGGACCAGATCCACCGCAAGCTGCTGGCCCACCTCTTCAACGGAAAGTACGACGCGATCGAGGTGCTGAAGCTCAAGCAGATCGTGGACGTGCTGGAAGAGGCCGCGGACGCGTTCGAGCACGTGGCGAACACGGTGGAGACCATCGCCGTCAAGGAGTCCTGAGGCGTCGATGGACACCTTCGCCCTGATCGTGACCATCGCGGTCGCGCTCTTCTTCACGTACACGAACGGCTTTCACGACTCCGCCAACGCGATCGCCACCTCGGTGTCGACGCGCGCGCTGACCCCGCGGGCGGCGCTCGCCATGGCCGCGGTGATGAACCTCGCGGGCGCCTTCCTGGGCTCCGGGGTCGCCAAGACCGTCAGCGAGGGCCTGATCGAGACGCCCAAGGGCTCGACCGGTCTGGGCATCCTCTTCGCCGCCCTGGTCGGCGCGATCGTCTGGAACCTGGTCACCTGGTACTTCGGGCTGCCCTCCTCGTCCTCGCACGCCCTGTTCGGCGGCCTGGTCGGCGCCGCGCTCGCGGGCGGCACCGAGGTCCTGTGGAACGGCGTCGTCGACAAGGTCATCATCCCGATGTTCCTGTCGCCGGTGGTCGGCCTGATCGTCGGCTACATCGTCATGACGGCGATCCTCTGGCTGTTCCGCAAGGCCAACCCGCACAAGGCCAAGCGCGGCTTCCGCATCGCGCAGACCGTCTCGGCGGCCGGCATGGCGCTCGGCCACGGCCTCCAGGACGCCCAGAAGACGATGGGTGTCGTGGTGATGGCACTGGTGATCTCCGGCCACGAGACGTACGGCGACCCGATCCCGGTCTGGGTGAAGATCGTCTGCGCCGCGATGCTGTCGCTGGGCACTTACGCGGGCGGCTGGCGCATCATGCGCACGCTGGGCCGCAAGATCATCGAGCTGGACCCGCCGCAGGGCTTCGCCGCCGAGACCACCGGCGCGTCGATCATGTTCACGACGGCGTACCTCTTCAAGGCGCCGATCTCGACCACTCATGTGATCACCTCGGCGATCATGGGCGTGGGCGCGACGAAGCGGGTGAACGCCGTGCGCTGGGGCGTCGCCAAGAACATCGTCCTCGGCTGGTTCATCACCATGCCGGCGGCCGCCCTGGTCGCCGCCGCGGCCTTCGGGATCATCAACCTGACGATCCTGTAGTCACCGCCGGGGGCCCGCCCCCGAGACCGGTGCCCACAACGCGCTGGGCCCGCCCCCGGAAGCCGGGGGCGGGCCCTTCTGCGTCCTCGCGGTGGCACCGCCATGCAGCACCGCGAGGGGTCTGGGGATCAGCCGAAGCGGCCGGAGATGTAGTCCTCCGTGGCCTGCACCGACGGGTTGGAGAAGATCCGCTCGGTGTCGTCGATCTCGATCAGCCGACCGGGCTGGCCCACGGCGGCCAGGTTGAAGAACGCCGTACGGTCCGAGACGCGCGCCGCCTGCTGCATGTTGTGGGTCACGATGACGATCGTGAACCGTTCCTTCAGCTCACCGATCAGGTCCTCGATGGCGAGCGTGGAGATCGGGTCCAGGGCCGAGCAGGGCTCGTCCATGAGCAGGACGTCCGGCTCGACGGCGATCGCCCGCGCGATGCACAGACGCTGCTGCTGGCCACCCGACAGGCCGGAGCCCGGCTTGTTCAGGCGGTCCTTCACCTCGTTCCAGAGGTTCGCGCCCTTGAGCGACTTCTCGACGATGTCGCCCAGTGCGCTCTTCTTGTAGTTGCCGTTCAGGCGCAGACCCGCCGCCACGTTGTCGAAGATCGACATGGTGGGGAAGGGGTTCGGGCGCTGGAAGACCATGCCGACCTCGCGGCGCACCGACACCGGGTCGATGCCCGAGCCGTACAGGTCCTCGTCGTCGAGGAGCACCTTGCCCTCGACCCGGCCACCGGGGGTGACCTCGTGCATGCGGTTCAGCGTGCGCAGGAACGTCGACTTGCCGCAGCCGGACGGGCCGATGAACGCCGTCACCGAGCGCGGCTCGACGGACATGGAGATGTCCTCGATCGCCTTGTGGGATCCGTAGTAGGCGGTGAGCCCGCTTACGTCGATTCGCTTGGCCATGTCTACTTCACTTCCAGAAATTCAAGCTCGGTCGCTGGGTGGCCGCCATCGGCCGGTAGCCGCTAATCGGTGCTTAGCGACCGGTCTTCGGGGCCTTCCAGCGGGCGATGCCGCGGGCCACGAGGTTGAGGATCATCACGAAGGCGATCAGCGCGAGCGAGGCCGCCCACGCCCGGTCGTACGCCGCACCGCTACCCGCGCTGTTCGCGAACTGCTGGTAGATGTACAGCGGCAGCGACGCCTGCGCCCCCTCGAAGGGGTTGTTGTTGATGAACGGGTTGCCGAAGACCAGCAGCAGCACCGGCGCGGTCTCACCGGCGATACGGGCGACCGCCAGCATGATGCCGGTGGTGATGCCGCCGATCGAGGTCGGCAGGACCACCTTCATGATCGTGCGCCACTTCGGCACACCGAGGGCCAGGGACGCCTCGCGCAGCTCGTTCGGGACGAGCTTGAGCATCTCCTCGGTGGAGCGCACGACGACCGGCATCATCAGGATGGCCAGGGCCAGCGAACCGGCGAAGCCGAACGGCTGCATCTTGAAGATGAGCATCAGGCTGAGGATGAACAGACCCGCCACGATCGACGGGATGCCCGTCATGACGTCGACGAAGAAGGTGACGGCCTTGGCGAGCCTGCCCCGGCCGTACTCCACCAGGTAGATCGCGGTGAGCACGCCGATCGGGGCGCCGATCAGGGTGGCGAGGCCGACCTGCTCCAGGCTGCCGATGATGGCGTGGTAGATACCGCCGCCGGGCTCGGTGTCGGCGACGACACCCATCGAGTGGGTCAGGAAGTAGAGGTTCAGGACCTTCACACCGCGTGCGACGGTCACCCAGATCAGGGAGACCAGCGGCACCACGGCGACCACGAAGGCGACCCAGACCAGGCTGGTCACGATGCGGTCCTTGGCCTGCCTGCGGCCCTCGACGCGCGCGGCGATGCCGTACGTGCCGAGGACGAACAGGACCGCGGCGATCAGACCCCACTGGACGCTGCTGTGCAGTCCGGCGGCGAACGAGATGCCGATGCCGAGGGCGACGGAGCCGGCGGCGATCGCCCAGGGCGACCACGTGGGCAGGCTGGCGCCGCGCAGGGTGCTGGGGCGCTTGTGGCTGACGGCTGCGGTGCTCATGCGTTGGCCCCCGAGTACTCCGCGCGGCGGGCGATGATCAGCCGGGCCGCGCCGTTGACCAGCAGGGTGATGACGAACAGGACCAGACCAGACGCGATCAGCGCGTCCCGGCCGAACTCCGTCGCCTCGCTGAACTTGCTGGCGATGTTCTGCGCGAAGGTGCCGCCGCCCGGGTTGAGCAGGCTGGCCTGGATGTCGAAGGACGGGGAGAGCACCGTGGCCACGGCCATCGTCTCGCCCAGCGCACGGCCGAGGCCGAGCATCGAGGCGGAGATCACGCCGGAGCGGCCGAAGGGCAGCACGGACATGCGGATGACCTCCCAGCGCGTGGCGCCGAGGGCCAGGGCCGCCTCCTCGTGCATGCGCGGGACCTGGCGGAAGACCTCGCGGCTCACGTTGGTGATGATCGGCAGGATCATGATCGCGAGCAGGATGCCCACGGTGAGCATCGAGCGCGGGGCGCCCTGGTCCCAGGAGAACAGGCCGGTCCAGCCGAAGAAGTCGTTGAGCCAGCCGAAGAGGCCGTTCATGTGCGGGACGAGCACCAGCGCGCCCCACAGGCCGTACACGATGGACGGCACGGCGGCGAGCAGGTCGATCACGTAGGCGACCGGACCGGCGAGCCGGCGCGGCGCGTAGTGCGTGATGAACAGCGCGATGGCGACCGCGACCGGGACCGCGAGCAGCATGGCGACGACGGAGGAGACGATCGTGCCGAACGCCAGGACCGCGATGCCGAAGGTCGGCGGCAGGAGGTTGGTGTTCCACTCGAAGGTGGTCAGGAAGTTGCCGTGGTCCTTGCTGATGGCGAGGGAGGCACGGTAGGTGAGGAAGACCGCGATCGCGGCCATGATCACCAGAAGCAGGATGCCCGAGCCGCGGGTCAGGCCGAGGAAGATCCGGTCACCGGGCCGGGTCGCGCCGCGGGCGGCGCGCTTGACCTCGGTCTCGGTGGGACGCGGGGCGGGAGGAGGTGCGTCGGTTGTTTTCGTCGATATGTCCATCGGGTTCTCCGGTCTGCTGAGCCGTGCACCCGGGTGGGGTGTGCGGCTCTTGGCGGCGGTGCACCGGACGGTGCGGCCCGGTCCTCGGGGAAGTCCGTGTGGACCGGGCCGCACTCTCGGATCAGGTCAGCTCAGGCCCTCGATGGTGGTGCGGACCTTGGCGATGATCGCGTCGGGGACGGGCGCGTAGTCGATGCCCGACAGGACCTTCTGGCCGTCCTCGCTCGCGATGTAGCGGAGGAACGCCTTGGTGGCGGGCAGGGTGTCCGCCTTGTTGCCCTTGTCGCAGACGATCTCGTACGTGACCAGGGTGATCGGGTAGGCGCCCTCGGCCTTGGTCTTGTAGTCGAGCTTCAGCGTCAGGTCCTTGCCGGTGCCGACGACCTTGGCGGCCGCGATGTCGGCGGTGGCGCTGTCGGTGCTCGGGGCGACGGGCTTGCTGGCGCCGGTGTCGATGGAGACGGCCTTGATGCCGTCCTTGACGTAGGACAGCTCGAAGTAGCCGATGGCGCCGGAGGTCTGCTTGACCTGCTGGGCCACACCCGCGGACTGCGGGGCGGACTGGCCGCCCTTGGCCTGCCAGGCCTTGCCGCCGGAGTACTTCCAGTTGTCCGGGGTGGTGGCGATCAGGTACTTGGTGAAGTTGTCCGTGGTGCCGGACTCGTCCGAGCGGTGGAACGCCTGGATCTTGAGGTCGGGCAGCTTGACGCCCTTGTTCAGCTTGGCGATCGCCGGGTCGTTCCACTTGGTGATCTTGCTGTCGAAGATCTTCGCAAGGGTCGGGGCGTCCAGGACCAGGTTGTCGACACCCGGGACGTTGTAACCGAGGGCGATCGGGCCGCCGACCATCGGGAGGTCGATGCCCTGACCGCCGTTGCACACCTTCTTGGAGGCGGCGACCTCTTCCGGCTTCAGCGCGGAGTCGGAACCGGCGAAGGCGACCTGGCCCTGCGTGAACGCGGTCACGCCGGCGCCGGAGCCACCACCCTTGTAGTTGATCTGCACGCCACAGGCCTGGGAGAAGGTCTTGACCCAGGCGTCGATCGCGTTCTTCTGCGCGGAGGAGCCGTCGGCGAGCAGCTGGCCCTTGGCGTTGTCGCACTTGACCGAGCTGGCGTTGGCCGAGGCCGTCGACTTGCCGCCCGCGCCGTTGCTGCCGTTGTCGTCCGAGCCGCACGCCGTCAGGGCCAGGGCGCCGGAGACCGCGATCGCACCGAGGGAAAGGGCGCGCAGCCGGTTCTTGCGCTGAAGCTTCACTTTCGGGAGTTCCTTCCAGGAGCCGCCGCGGTGGGCGGCGTGCGAGGGAGTAGTGCGCGAGCGCTCGTAAGGCCGCACTCCGCACCGTGCACGGCCGAAATTAGGCAGAACAGGTGAAGCCGCCGATGGCCGGAAGTGAACGGCGGGTGAACCCCTGCCGTCGCCTCGGTGAGGTCACGGAATGCTCACGGGGAGGGCACGCGAAGGTTCCGACGGCGAGCCGCACACGAACGCACCTTCGACGTTCGCGACCCTGCCCGAGGGAACCCTTGTGCGCATGGCGTCGTCTCGTTCCAGGAGAGCCGAGGAAGGGCGACAGACATGGAACGGCGTACGTTCATTTCGGGCGGCGCGGCCGCGCTGGCGGCGACCGCGCTGACCGGTTGCAGTTCTGGCACGGGCACGTCCGCCGGCCGCCCGGCGCACCTGTCCGCGTCGTCTACGTCCTCTGCGTCGTCTACATCGTCGGTCACGGCCATGAAGACCACCACTCAGGCCGCCGCCGCGAACTGGACCGCCCTGGCCCGGGACCTCGACGGCCCGCTGATACGCCCCGGCGACGCGTCCTGGAAGGCCGCCCACCAGCTCTACAACACCCGCTTCGACGGCCTGAAGCCGGCCGCGGTCGCCTACGTCGCCCACGCCGACGACATCCGCACCACCCTGGCCTACGCCCACTCCCACGGCATACAGGTGGCGATACGCAACGGCGGCCACTCCTACGCCGGCTACTCCTCGGGCGACAACCGCCTGATCCTCGACGTGTCCAAGCTGAACCGGGTCCGGGTCAGCGGCGGCCAGGCGGTGGTGGGCGCCGGCTCCAAGCTGATCGACGTCTACCGGTCCCTGGGCGCGAAGGGCGTGACCATACCGGCGGGCTCCTGCCCCACGGTCGGCGTCTCCGGCCTGGTCCTCGGCGGCGGCCACGGTGTCGCCTCCCGCGCCTACGGCCTGACCTGCGACAGCCTCACCCAGGCCACCGTGATCACCGCGGACGGCACCCAGGTCACCGCGAACGCCACCTCCCACTCCGACCTCTTCTGGGCGCTGCGCGGCGCCGGCAACGGCAACTTCGGCGTCGTCACCGAGCTGCAGTTCCGCACCCACCCGGCACCGCAGGCGGTCACCGCGTACCTGACCTGGTCCTGGTCGAAGGCCGCGGCGGTGTTCAAGGCCTGGCAGGAGTGGGGGCCGACCCAGCCCGACGAGATCTGGTCCTCGCTGCACCTGTCGAACACCCCGGGCGGCACGCCGAGCATCTCGGTGGCCTGCTTCTCCCTGGGCACCTACGGCGAACTGCAGAACGCGGTGGACCGGCTGGCCCACCAGGCGGGCGCCGACGCCCGGTCCGTGACCCTGCGGCGGCGCGGCTACGAGGAGGCGATGGAGATCTACGCCGGCTGCTCCTCCTTCTCCACGGACGCCCAGTGCCACCTGCCGGGCTCCACCCCGGGCCGCTCCCCCCAGGGCGCCCTGGGCCGGGAGACCTACGCGGCCCGCTCCGACTTCTTCGACCGCTCCCTGTCCTCGGCGGGCGTGCAGACCCTGCTCCGGCAGATCGGCGCGGTGAGGGGCGGCGGGGGCAGCATCGCGTTCACCGCCCTGGGCGGCGCGGTCAACCGCGTCTCCCCCACGGCCACGGCGTTCGTCCACCGCCGCTCCCGGATGCTGGCGCAGTACATCGCCTCCTGGGGCGCGGGCGGCACCGGCGGCACGGCCCAGTCCTGGCTGACCTCGGCCCACGCCGCGATGAAGCCGTACGCCTCCGGCGCGGCCTACCAGAACTACACGGACCCGACCCTGACGGACTGGCGCAAGGCGTACTACGGCGACGCGTCCACCCGCCTGACCAAGGTGAAGAAGCAGTACGACCCCCAGCGCTTCTTCTCCTACAAGCAGGGGCTGTAGGGGCGTAGGGGCTGGACCCGCGGAAAACGCGCCCTGTGGAGTCACAGGGCGCGTTCCGACGCACCTCTCCGGGGCGGGCTTAGGAGGTCACCAGCGCTCGCGCGCCCCCGCAGGGGCTACGCGGCCAGGTCCTTCTCCGACTTCGCCGGCTTGCGGGCGCCCGGCAGGAGGGGGTTGTCCCGCCCGTCGGGGGACGTGCGGGCGCGGATCAGCCAGGCCGCACGCGGCGAGCGCTCCACGACCTTCGTCAAGGGCGTCAGCAGGGCCATGGCGAGCGGGGACAGCAGCAGGGCGACGGCCGTGCCGAGGGCGAAGCCGCCGACGACGTCCGTCGGGTAGTGCACACCCATGTAGACCCGGCAGAAGCCCTCCAGCAGCGCCAGCCCTATCCCCGCGAGCCCGAAGCGGCGGTGGGCGACGAAGAGGCCCACACCGAGCGCCATGGTGAGGGTGGCGTGGTCGCTGACGAAGGAGAAGTCGGTCTTGCCGGAAACGAGGACGTCCAGTCCCCGGTGGTCGACGAACGGGCGCGGGCGTTCGACGAAGCCGCGGATCGGGACGTTCACCAGCACCGCGAGACCGGCCGCGAGCGGCGCCCACACCAGGGCGGCCACGGAGGACGCGGCGTCCTCACCACCCCGGCGGCGCACCGACCACCAGCACCACAGCACCAGGAGCACCATCGCGACCGGCAGCCCGTATTCGCCCACGAACTCCATGACCCGGTCGAACCAGTGCGGCGCGTCCTTGGCCAGGCCGTTGATGTCGTAGAGCAGGCCGACGTCGGGGTTGGATCCGGATTCGGCGAGTACAGCCATGGTGCTGCGGCCCCTTCGTCGTCTTCCCGGACGCACCTCGTGTGCGCCGCGCCTGGCCCCCCGTGGGTCGTAGATCCGCTTCCGCTGCACTGGCGCACTGACGTCCGCTCGGCTACGTCAACAGGAACGCACAGGTCCCCTTGATACGTTCCACTCTCCACCGAATGATCACGCAGACGTTATCGAAGAGAGACTCATCACCCCAGCTCAGGGGGTGGGTTCACGCTCGGTTCACACCGCCGTGGGGAGTGCTTTCGCGCCATCTTCGGTGACCCGTGTGGCGCCGAAGTAGTCGGGGGTGTCCACCGGGTCGAAGCGGATCACCGCACCCGAGCGCGGGGCGTCGATCATGTACCCGCCTCCCACGTAGATCCCCACGTGCCGGATGGCCCGCGAGTCGGTGAGATCGTCGGAGAAGAACACCAGGTCACCGGGGAGCAGTTGATCACGCGAGGGGTGCGCGCCCGCGTTGTACTGGTCGTTGGCCACCCGGGGCAGACCGATGCCCACCTTCTCGTACGCCGCCTTGGTCAGCCCCGAGCAGTCGAAGCGCCCGCCCTGGTCGGCGGTGCCGTTGCCGCCCCAGAGGTAGGGCGTGCCCAGCTTGCTCTGCGCGAAGGCGATGGCGCCCGCCGCCTGCCGGGTCGGATCGAGCCGGCGGACCGGCGCGGCGAAGGACTTCTCCAGACTGCGGATCCGCTTGACGTAGTTCTGGGTCTCGCTGATGCCCGGCACCCCGCCGGACCTGATGACCCGGTAGGCGCCCGCGTTGTAGGCGGCGAGCATGTTGTCGGAGACGTTCCCCGGAACGTCCTTGACGTACTTGGCCAGTTCGCAGTCGTACGAGGCGGCCGACGGGATCGCGTCGGCCGGGTCCCAGATGTCGCGCTTGCCGTCGCCGTTGCCGTCGATGCCGTGCGTCGCCCAGGTACCGGGGATGAACTGGGCGATGCCGCGCGCGTCGGCGGGGCTGACGACGGTCGGGTTCCAGCCGCTCTCCTGGTACAACTGCGCGGCCAGCAGGGCCGGGCTGAGCGCCGGGCACAGATTGCCCCACTGCTGCACGAGCGGCTTGTAGGCGGCCGGCACGGCCCCCTTGGCGAGCCCCCGGCTGCCCGTGGTGACGCTGTTGACCAGGTTCCCGGCGACGATGTACACGCCCACGACGAGCAGCATCACGAACGCGAGCGCACCGCCGACGGCGGCGGCCACCGCGATCCACGCCTTACGCACCGTCAACCGCCCCTCACCGCCCGGGAGTACGCCGGGGTCAGTCTACGGCCGCCGGTCCCGGAGCCGGCCGTACCCGGCGCTGGTCGGAATCTGTCCCGTCGGGGCACCGGCCAATCACCCGTCCGGAGCAGTTTCGGAGCAGTGGGCGCCCTTCGGCCGGGGAGACGTCCCGCCCCGGCGGGGGCCGCGTTCAGGAACGGGCCGTGGCGTCCTTGTACAGCTCGGCGGCCTCCTTGCCCAGCACCACGCTGTACGAGGTGTCCGCGGTGGAGCCGCCGTGCTCGTGCCCGCCGAGCACACCGACGACCTGCCGGTCACCGTTCACCCAGGGACTGCCGCTGGTGCCGCCGGTGAACTCGGGACAGTCGATCCGCTGCTGGGTGCCACTGTGCCGGACCGGCTTGTTGGTGCAGCTGATCGGCACCTCACGGGCGTCCGGGTAGCCGGTGACGGTCACGGCGGTGGCGCCGGTGGCCGTGCCGGGGGCGAACCGGTTCCCGCCGACCACGTCCTCCACCCGCCGCCCGCCCAGCTCCCCGACGGTCGCGAAGGCGATGTCGCTGTCCTCGTCCTGCCCCTTGGCCCACCCGTCGGGCAGGAACCGCCTGCCGACCTTCCACACCCCGTAGGGCGCCTGCCCGTCCCGGTACCCCGGCGCGAAGACCAGGTCGCCGTCGCTGCCGTCGACGCAGTGCGCGGCGGTGACGATCAGGTCGCGCCCGGGGCTGTGCACGACGGAGGCGGTGCAGAAGTGCCCGCCGGACAGCCGGCCGGCCCGGTCCGCGCCGAACAGCGCGCCGACCCGGACGGTGTGCCGCGTCATGGCCGTCTCGGCGGTGACCCCGAAGGGCCCGGGCCCGTCATCGGCCGAGGCCACGGACGCGGACGTCAGGGCGAGCGTGATGACCGCGCAGCCCAGGGCGGGTCGCGAGGGGAGCCAGATGCGTGCGAAGCGCTTCATCAGGCGTCACTCTCCCCCACGAAGGTGAGAATCCCGTCCCGACTTCACTGAGATTTTCCTGAGAACCATCCCTACGGCCGCCGGGCCCGCGCAGCACCGCCGGCCGCCGGTGACCCCCCGGGCCCCGCACGGCTCCGGCGCCTGGCGCGCCTGCCTCCCCACCGTACGGGGAGCGCTCCGCGACCGCCTCTCCCGCCCGTCACCCGGAGCGACGCCGGCTCGACGAGGTCACCCCGCCGGCCCGGCCCCCGGCCGTGAGAACATCGTCTCGACACCTCACCCGACCGGCCGTCAGGCAGCCGTCCCAGGACGTCAAGAGGGCCGAAGAAGGTCAACGACGGAACCACACCACAGGTTCCGCACCGACCTCGTTGCCCGGCGTGACCTGCCGTGATACACAGAGTGACCGTACGGGTCATTCGTACGAAACCCGCCAGTCAATGACGTCAAGTCGACATACGACAGCCGGGTTGTCGGCGAGAATGAGTCCTGACCTCTGCACACCGCAGGGGCCACGCGGAACTACCCACCAGGGGCGGTGACTTACATGCTCTTTGCGGCCGACAAGGGAGACATCAACACCATCATCGGCGGGATCGCTCCGGACTGGGGCCCGTTCGGCAGCCTGGGCAACGAGGCCAAGGTGATGATCGAGGTGGTGATGGCCGTCGCCATCCTGCTCTGCCTCGGCATCGCGGTCTGGGGCGCGGCCAAACAGCGGATCGGCGCCACGGCCCTGCGGGACACCTTCAGCGCGGAACAGGGCAAGGGCCTGATCATCGCCGGTCTCACCGGGGTCTTCATCATCGGATCACTGGGCACCCTGTTCACCATCGTGTACGGCATGGCGGTCTGACACCCCCTGCCGCCCCGGGCGCGCCCGGCCGTCCCCCTCCACCCACCCACCCGTCGTGCCCACCGGCTGAGGTTGCGTCTCCCTGATGTCGAGTCACCACACCGCGCCCGCGCGGGAACCAGCACGGCTACCGTCGTATCTCTACGAGGGTGAGGGGGCACAGGCGGCATGAGTCTCGGAGACGAGCAGGGCTACACCGACTACGGCGACACGGGGCACACCCGTACCCGGCTGCCCGAGGGCGACCCCTACGGCGGCGCTCCACGCCGCGGCGGCCGCCGCTCCTCCTCCCGAAGCCTGGTCACGGTGGTCGGCGTGGTCGTCCTCCTCATCGCGGCGATCGCCTTCGCGAACCGCGGCCACGACGCGTCGTCCGACAACGCGACGAACAAACAGCCCCAGCCGAAGGCGGCCCCGACGACCGCGACCGGCACCAAGCCGGTGGAGAGCAAGTCCACCGGCGTGCCCACGGGATTCGCCCACACCGAGCAGGGCGCGCAGTCGGCGGCCTCGAACTACGCCGTGGCGCTGGGCTCCACCGGCATGTTCAGGAAGGACAGCCGACACACGCTGCTGGACCTCCTGTACACCTCCGACGCGGCGTCCCGCCTGCAAGCCCCCATGGACCAGGCCTATTCGGCGGAGTTCCTCGGCAGAATGGGTCTCGACGCTTCGGGCAATCCGCCCAAGGGCAGCACGTTCGTCTCGAGAGTGGTCCCGATCGGCACGACCGTGCGGCAGTACCAGGACGACAGGGCCAAGGTCGCGGTCTGGTACCTGGGGCTCATCGGCATGGCCGGCAACGCCTCGACCGACCCGGTCACCTCGACCTGGAAGACCTGGACGTTCGACCTGCGGTGGTCCGACGGCGATTGGAAGATCGCCTCGGACGCGCAGAAGGACGGCCCCGCGCCGGTGCCCGGCGACGACAAGGCCGCCACCTCCGACGAGATCAGCAAGGCCACCGAAGAGTACGGAGGGTTCACGTATGCCCGGTAGCTCGCACCGTGCGCTCAAGCTCGCCGGAGTCGTGACAGCCGTGCAGACCACGGCCGTACTGCTGGCCACCCGTGCCATCGCCGCGCCCACACCCACCCCTACGGGCAGCCCGTCCCCCTCGCCGTCGAAGAGCAAGTACAACTGCGACGTCATCTCCGGGGAGGCCAAGAAGTACTGCGAGCGCGGCAACACCTCCAGCGGGTCCGGTGGTGCCACCACGCCCGACACGAGCACACTCGACCCCCTGTCGTCGCTGGCGAAGGGATGCGCCGAGGCCGCCTCCTGGACCATCGGGAAGCTCAGCGGTGCCGTGAAGGAGACCGCGAACGTCGACTTCACGAACACCAAGTTCCTCCAGCAGTACGCCGTCGTGTTCGCCGCCTCCACGATCCTCACGCTCCTGCTGTGGCTGCTGGCCGTCGCCAAGCGGGCCGTCCGCGGAGTCCCCCTCACCACCGCCATCTCCGAAGCCGTCGGCTTCCTCTGGCTGACCGTGCTCGCCTCCGCCTTCACCCCGCTGATCCTCTACACCGTCGTCTCGGCAACCGACGGCGTCACGGACGTCCTCGCGAAGGCGACCGGCGACCAGACCCACACGTTCTTCGGCACCTTCTCCGGCGCCCTCGGCAAGGGCAACGACATCGGCGGCGGACCGATCATGCTGATCGTCGTCTCCCTGGTCAGCATCCTCGCCGCCGGCGTCCTCTGGCTCGAACTGGTCATCCGCGCCGCCCTGCTCTACGTCGGCGCCCTCCTCGGCACCGTCGTCTACGCCGGCCTCGTGGACAAGAACCTGTGGGGCCACGTCCGCCGCTGGGCCGGCATCATGATCGCCGTCATCCTGGTCAAACCGGTGATCGTCATCGTGCTCGGCCTCGCCGGCGCGCTCTCCGGCGACAGCGGCCCGGACGCCTTCTCCGCCGTCGTCTCCGGCCTCGCCATCATCCTGCTCGCCATCTTCGCCAGCGCGATGATCTACCGCTTCGTACCCGGCTTCGGCGACGAGATCGCCGGCTCCCGCAACAACCGCATGATGCAGGGCGCCGAGAGCAAGGCCGCCGCCGTCATCAGCTCCCCCGCCACCCTGGTCGCCCAGGGCATCAAGACCCACAGCACCCGCGCCGACAACAACGGAGGAGGCGGCGGCTCCAGCGCCGCCCGCCCCGCCAACCCCGCCTCCGGCGGCGTCGCGGCGCACAGCAGCCGCGGCTCCCAGGGCGGCGGCGGAGCCGTCCCCTCCGCCGCACCCGCGCCCCGCGCGTCCAGCCCGGCCAACACCCCGCACGCCAGTAACACCCGCAACAACCGCTCGGGAGGTGAAGGGCGTTGACGACCGAGTCCCACCTGTCCCATCCGGTCACGCCCCGCCGTACGTATCTGATCGGCCGCGCCCGGCCGAACGCGATCATCGGCAGGAACCGCGAGTCCGGAGAGATCGCGCTGATCGTCGCCGGCGCGTTCCTCGGCATGATGTGCGGCCTCCTCGTCCCGGTCCTGTCCCTGCGCATCGTGCTGCTGACGGGCTTCCCGCTGCTCGCGCTCGCCGCGGTCTACGTGCCGTACAAACGCCGCACCTTCTACAAGTGGTTCGAGGTCAACCGCTCCTACAAGCGCACCGTCAAGCGCGGCGCCGCCTACCGCTCCACCGCCATGGAGGCCGGCACCCGGCTCGACGGGCGGGAGGTGGAGATCGGCCCGCCGCCGGGCATCGGCCGGATCAACTGGCTCGCCGCGCCCTTCGGCCCCGACGAGATCGCCGTACTGCTGCACGCCGACCGCAGGACGGTCACCGCCTGCATCGAGATCGAGGGGCCCGGTGTCGGCCTGCGCGACTCCGAGGACCAGGAAGCCCTCGTCGACCGCTTCGGCACCCTGCTCAAGCACGTCGCCAACGGCGACGGTTTCGTCACCCGGCTGCAGATGCTCGCCCGCACCCTGCCCGCCGACCCCGACGCACACGCCAAGGACGTCGCCGTCCGCGGCGACAACAAGGCCCCGCACTGGCTGTCCGACTCCTACGACCAGCTCCAGTCCATGGTGTCCACCAGCAGCGAGCAGCACCGCGCCTACCTCGTCGCCTGCATGCACTACACCCGCGAACTGGCCGCCGAGGCCCAGGCCATGGCACGGGCCGCCCGGCCGCAGTCCGGCCGCAAGCTGGACCGGGACGCCGGCCTCGCCGTCGTCATGGCCCGCGAGCTGACCGACATCTGCTCGCGCCTCCAGGAGGCCGACATCCGCGTCCGCCAGCCCCTAGGGCAGGGCAGGCTGGCCTCCCTCATCCACTCCATGTACGACCCCGACCACCCCATCGACCACATCCAGGCGATGAGCAAGCGCAACGCCTGGCCGGCCGAACTGGACGCCATGGAGCCCACCTACCTCCAGGCCAAGACCCGCGAGTCCGCCACCCGCGCCCCCTGGTGCCACGCCACCGCCTGGGTGAAGGAGTGGCCGATGACCCCCGTCGGCGTCAACTTCCTCGCCCCGCTGCTGGTCCACACCCCGGACGTCATCCGAACGGTCGCCGTCACGATGGATCTCGAGCCCACCGAGGTAGCCATCGAACGCATGCTGACCGAGAAGACCAACGACGAGGCCGAGGCCTCCCGCGCCGCCAAGATGAACCGCACCGTCGACCCGCGCGACATCGCCGCCCACAACCGGCTCGACCAGCGCGGCGAGGACCTCGCCAGCGGCGCGGCCGGCGTCAACCTCGTCGGCTACATCACCGTCTCCTCCCGCTCCCCGGAATCCCTCAACCGCGACAAGCGGACGATAAGGGCGTCCGCCGGAAAGTCGTACCTGAAGCTGGAGTGGTGCGACCGCGAGCACCACCGGGCCTTCGTGAACACACTTCCCTTCGCCACCGGCATTCGACGGTAGGGGCTGATGCGCTGATGCGGGACCCGCTGTCCGTCCTCACGGACGCCTTCACGTCCTTCCTGTTCGGGAAGGTCGAGACGACCCGGCTGCCGGTACGCACCTCCACCGGCCAGGCCCAGGCGGTCTACCTGCCCACCGCCGCGCCCGGCCTCGGCGACTCCGGCGTCATCATCGGCCGCGAGGTCTACTCCGGGAAGGGCTACATCTACGACCCCTTCCAGCTCTACGGCCAGCAGCTCCCGGCACCGCACTGGCTGGTCCTCGGCGAGTCCGGCAACGGCAAGTCGGCACTGGAGAAGACCTACGTCCTGCGGCAGCTGCGCTTCAAGGACCGCCAGGTCGTCGTCCTGGACGCCCAGGGCGAGGACGGCGTGGGCGAGTGGAACCTCATCGCGGAGGAGCTGGGGATAACTCCCATCCGCCTCGACCCGACGGCCGCCCTGAACCACGGCATCCGCCTGAACCCGCTGGACCCGTCGATCACCACCACCGGCCAGCTCGCCCTGCTGCGCACCATCATCGAGGTCGCGATGGGCCACGGCCTGGACGAGCGCTCGGGCTTCGCCCTCAAGGTCGCCCACTCCTACGTCAACGAGTCCATCCTGGACCGCCAGCCGGTGCTCACCGACATCGTGGAGCAGCTGCGCCACCCCGAGCCGGAGTCGGCGGAGGCGATGAACGTCGCCATAGACGACGTACGGGCCTGGGGCCTCGACGTCGCCCTGGTCCTCGACCGGCTGGTCGACGGCGACCTGAGGGGCATGTTCGACGGCCCCACGACGGTCGGCATCGACCTCGACGCCCCCCTCATCGTCTTCGACCTCTCCCACATCGACCGCAACTCGATCGCCATGCCGATCCTGATGGCGATCGTCGGCGTGTGGCTGGAGCACACCTGGATCCGCCCCGACCGCAAGAAGCGCATCTTCCTGGTCGAGGAAGCCTGGCACATCATCAACAGCCCGTTCGTGGCCCAGCTGTTCCAGCGGCTGCTGAAGTTCGGCCGGCGTCTCGGCCTGTCCTTCGTCGCCGTCGTCCACCACCTGTCGGACGTGGTGGACGGAGCGGCCGCCAAGGAGGCGGCGGCGATCCTCAAGATGGCCTCGACGAGAACGATCTACGCCCAGAAGGCGGACGAGGCCAGAGCCACCGGCCGGGTCCTGGGCCTGCCGCGGTGGGCGGTGGAGATCATCCCCACCCTCACCCCCGGCATCGCCGTCTGGGACGTCAACGGCAACGTGCAGGTGGTCAAGCACCTGGTCACGGAGACGGAACGGCCGCTGGTGTTCACCGACCGCGCCATGACCGAGTCCTCCAGCGACCTGGCGGCCGACGACGCGCTGCGCGCGGCCGAGCTGGAGGCCGAGCAGCGGGCGGCGGCCTTCGTGGAGCAGCACCTGGGCGACGCCGAATCGACGGTGGCGTAGGGGGAGAACGCACGTGAGACCGGACGACCGCCGTGACGAGCGTCGCGACCCCCGCCGGGCCGGGCAGGGCGGCATCCCCGACGGCCTGCTGATCGGCATACTCGCCTTCCTCGTCGGCATGACGGTGCTGGTGTGGACGGCCACCGGTCTGTCGGGCCTGTTCTCCCGGGGGGCCTGGCCCGACGGCGTCACCTTCACCCACACCCCGGTGGCGATGCGCCACCTCATCGGCCGGCCGCACGACCTCGCCGGCGCCTGGCCGGACACCCCCGCCGCCCAGCTCTCCGGCTGGGGCCTGTTCTGGGGCCTCCTCATCGGCCAGCTGATGATCCTGCTCGTCCTCGCCCTGTTCGTGATGGGCACGGTCGCGCGGTGGCGGGCGGGCCGGGTGCGCCGGGCGTTCGACCGGGGCGCGGCACAAGGACGCGGGCAGGGGCACGGGCAGGCGGCGGCACCGGCCGGAGCGCCGCAGGAGCCGTACGAGGTCCCGGAACCGCGCACCGAGCCGCGACCGGCCCCGGAGCCACGACCGGAACCGGCGGCGGCGCCCGTGGCGCGGACGGCGCCCCTGGAGCAGGCGCAGGCCGCACAGCCGGCGGTACCGGTGGAGCGGGTGCCCGCCGGCACCGGTCAGCCGGTCGGCCGGGAGAGCGACCGCCCCGAGGCCGCTGTGCTCTACGGACCACCGGCGGGCCGCCACACGGCCGCGGCGCAGGCCGTCCGCGACGCGGAGGGCCCCGCCCTCGTGGTCACCTCGAACCCGGCCCTCTGGCAGGACACCAAGGACGCCCGGGCCAAGCTCGGCCCCACCCTGCTCTACGACCCCGCCCACCGCTGCGACACCCCGGCGCGGATGCACTGGTCCCCGACGGCCGGCTGCCAGGACAAGCAGACGGCCGTGGACCGGGCCAGGGCCCTCCTCGCACCCGTACAGCCGACCGCCAGGATCGACCAGGCGGTCGCCGACACCGCGACAACGCTGCTGCGCAGCTACCTGCACGCCGCCGCCCTGGAGTCGCGCACGGTCCGCCACGTCCACCGCTGGTCCCAGGGCCTCCAGGTGCAGGACGCGGTACGGACCCTCCGCACCCACCCCAAGGCCGCCCCGGGCGCCGCCGGCGAGCTGGAGGCGGCCCTCACCGCGTACCCGGAACGCCGTGACATGGCCCAGGAGCTGACCAGCCGGGCCCTGGCCGCCCTCTCCACGGTCAACATCCGCGAGGCTTGCACACCAAACCGAACTGATGCCCTCGCCTTGGATTCCTTCGTCCACGAAGGGGGCACGCTTTATGTGGTCGGTGAATCCATCGAGGACCCCAGGACCAGCCCGGGCGCGATGCCCCTCCTGACGGCCCTCGTCTCCAGCGTGGTCGAGCGCGGCCGGCACATGGCCGAACGGTCATCCTCCGGTCGGCTCGACCCACCACTGACCCTGGTGCTGGACGACGTCGCGGCCGTGGCGCCCCTGCCCCAACTGCCCGACCTGCTCACCACCGGAGCCGCCCAGGGACTGCCCACGCTCGCCCTGCTCCGTTCCCGCGAACAGGCCCGGGCCCGCTGGCCGCACCAGGAACTGCCGGTCTAGGCCCGGTTCCTGGCCCGCTACGGCCGCCGTTCGAGAACGAACTCCAGCTCCTTCTCCGACTCGTCCTTCACGAAGCACACGGAGACGCCGCTCGGCACGAACCCCGCCTTGCGGTAGGCCCCCTGGGCCCGCGCGTTGGCCTCGTGCACCAGCAGCCGCACCCGCTCGGCACCACGCTCCCAGGCCCAGGTCACGCCGGCGTCGAACAGCGCCTTGACCAGGCCGGTCCCACGCTGTTCGGGCCGTACGTACACCCCGACCACATGCCCCTGCCGGCGCTCCACCGGGTGCCCGGCCCAGTCCTGGGTGCCGGGCTCCTCGATGAGGACGGTGACGGAACCGGCCCAGGTGCCGTCCGGCGCCTCGGCGATGAACTGCCGGGCCCCGCTGGGCTCTTCCGCGGACCGCTCAGCCCGCTCCCGGTAGAACGAGTCCGGCCGGTCCACGGCGTCCTCGTAGGTCTCCAGGAACGCCATGGGCGCGGCCGGGTCGCGCAGCGCGTCCAGCCGGAGCTGCTTCATGGCGGCCCACTCGTCGGGGCGTATCGGACGGACGACGTGGTCTTCGCCGGTGGGGATGTTCATGCCGTCACGGTAGCGGCGCTCCGGCGACGGCTCATCCGATATAAGACCCGGCAGGCCCCGGTTGTCAGTGGCGCCCCCTACGGTGGGCGCATGACCACGCTCACCGATCGCCCTCATACCGCACTGCTCGTCATCGACGTCCAGAACGGCGTCGTGGCGGACGCACACGACCGCGACGGCGTCATCGCCAACATCGACGCCCTGGTCGGCAGGGCCCGCTCGGCGAACGTGCCGGTCGTCTGGGTCCAGCACTCCGACGCGTCGCTGCCGCGGGACACCGAGCCCTGGGAGTACGTGCCGGAGCTGAAGCGCCAGGACGACGAACCTCTGATCCACAAGACGTACGGGGACTCCTTCGAGGACACCGACCTGGAGGCCGTGCTGGCCGAGCGGAAGGTGGGCCGGCTCGTCGTCGCGGGCGCCCAGACGGACATGTGCATCCGCTCGACGCTGCACGGAGCCATCGCCCGCGGCTACGACGCGACGCTGGTCGCCGACGCCCACACCACGGAGGACCTGACCGAGTACGGGGCTCCCGTCCCGGCCCAGGTGATCGCCCACACCAACCTGTACTGGGCGGGACAGCGGGCCCCCGGCCGCAAGGGCGGGATCGTGAAAACGGCGGAAGTGTCGTTCCAGACGTTCTGACAGCCGGCGGAAAAGGACCCTGAACGCAGAAAACCCCCGCATCTTTCGATGCGGGGGTTTTCTCAAAAATTGTTCGGCGGTGTCCTACTCTCCCACAGGGTCCCCCCTGCAGTACCATCGGCGCTGTGAGGCTTAGCTTCCGGGTTCGGAATGTAACCGGGCGTTTCCCTCACGCTATGACCACCGAAACACTATGAAACTGACAACCGAAAAGGCTGTTCGTGGTTTCAGAACCAACACAGTGGACGCGAGCAACTGAGGACAAGCCCTCGGCCTATTAGTACCGGTCACCTCCACCCATTACTGGGCTTCCAGATCCGGCCTATCAACCCAGTCGTCTACTGGGAGCCTTACCCTCTCAAGGAGGTGGGAATACTCATCTCGAAGCAGGCTTCCCGCTTAGATGCTTTCAGCGGTTATCCCTCCCGAACGTAGCCAACCAGCCATGCCCTTGGCAGAACAACTGGCACACCAGAGGTTCGTCCGTCCCGGTCCTCTCGTACTAGGGACAGCCCTTCTCAATATTCCTACGCGCACAGCGGATAGGGACCGAACTGTCTCACGACGTTCTAAACCCAGCTCGCGTACCGCTTTAATGGGCGAACAGCCCAACCCTTGGGACCGACTCCAGCCCCAGGATGCGACGAGCCGACATCGAGGTGCCAAACCATCCCGTCGATATGGACTCTTGGGGAAGATCAGCCTGTTATCCCCGGGGTACCTTTTATCCGTTGAGCGACGGCGCTTCCACAAGCCACCGCCGGATCACTAGTCCCGACTTTCGTCCCTGCTCGACCCGTCGGTCTCACAGTCAAGCTCCCTTGTGCACTTACACTCAACACCTGATTGCCAACCAGGCTGAGGGAACCTTTGGGCGCCTCCGTTACTCTTTAGGAGGCAACCGCCCCAGTTAAACTACCCATCAGACACTGTCCCTGATCCGGATMACGGACCCAGGTTAGACATCCAGCACGACCAGACTGGTATTTCAACGACGACTCCACCCATACTGGCGTATGAGCTTCAAAGTCTCCCAGCTATCCTACACAAGCCGAACCGAACACCAATATCAAACTGTAGTAAAGGTCCCGGGGTCTTTCCGTCCTGCTGCGCGAAACGAGCATCTTTACTCGTAGTGCAATTTCACCGGGCCTATGGTTGAGACAGTCGAGAAGTCGTTACGCCATTCGTGCAGGTCGGAACTTACCCGACAAGGAATTTCGCTACCTTAGGATGGTTATAGTTACCACCGCCGTTTACTGGCGCTTAAGTTCTCAGCTTCGCCTGGACGAATCCAAGCTAACCGGTCCCCTTAACGTTCCAGCACCGGGCAGGCGTCAGTCCGTATACATCGCCTTACGGCTTCGCACGGACCTGTGTTTTTAGTAAACAGTCGCTTCTCGCTGGTCTCTGCGGCCACCCCCAGCTCACGGAGTAAATCCGATCACCGAGTGTGGCCCCCCTTCTCCCGAAGTTACGGGGGCATTTTGCCGAGTTCCTTAACCATAGTTCACCCGAACGCCTCGGTATTCTCTACCTGACCACCTGAGTCGGTTTAGGGTACGGGCCGCCATGAAACTCGCTAGAGGCTTTTCTCGACAGCATAGGATCATCCACTTCACCACAATCGGCTCGGCATCAGGTCTCAGACTATGTGCAAGGCGGATTTGCCTACCTCGCGTCCTACACCCTTACCCCGGGACAACCACCGCCCGGGATGGACTACCTTCCTGCGTCACCCCATCACTCACCTACTAACCGCTTGGTTCGGCGGCTCCACCACTCCCCTCAACTCCGAAGAGATCAGGGCGGCTTCACGGCCTTAGCATCACGATGCTCGATGTTTGACGCTTCACAGCGGGTACCGGAATATCAACCGGTTATCCATCGACTACGCCTGTCGGCCTCGCCTTAGGTCCCGACTTACCCTGGGCAGATCAGCTTGACCCAGGAACCCTTAGTCAATCGGCGCAAACGTTTCTCACGTTTGTATCGCTACTCATGCCTGCATTCTCACTCGTCAACCGTCCACAACTACCTTCCGGTGCTGCTTCACCCGGCAGACGACGCTCCCCTACCCATCACAGCACCCGTTGGGGCTATATGCTGCAATGACACGACTTCGGCGGTACGCTTGAGCCCCGCTACATTGTCGGCGCGGAATCACTAGACCAGTGAGCTATTACGCACTCTTTCAAGGGTGGCTGCTTCTAAGCCAACCTCCTGGTTGTCTGTGCGACTCCACATCCTTTCCCACTTAGCGTACGCTTAGGGGCCTTAGTCGATGCTCTGGGCTGTTTCCCTCTCGACCATGGAGCTTATCCCCCACAGTCTCACTGCCGTGCTCTCACTTACCGGCATTCGGAGTTTGGCTAAGGTCAGTAACCCGGTAGGGCCCATCGCCTATCCAGTGCTCTACCTCCGGCAAGAAACACACGACGCTGCACCTAAATGCATTTCGGGGAGAACCAGCTATCACGGAGTTTGATTGGCCTTTCACCCCTAACCACAGGTCATCCCCCAGGTTTTCAACCCTGGTGGGTTCGGTCCTCCACGAAGTCTTACCTCCGCTTCAACCTGCCCATGGCTAGATCACTCCGCTTCGGGTCTTGAGCGTGCTACTGAAACGCCCTGTTCGGACTCGCTTTCGCTACGGCTTCCCCACACGGGTTAACCTCGCAACACACCGCAAACTCGCAGGCTCATTCTTCAAAAGGCACGCAGTCACGAGATACAGCAAGCTGCATCCGACGCTCCCACGGCTTGTAGGCACACGGTTTCAGGTACTATTTCACTCCGCTCCCGCGGTACTTTTCACCATTCCCTCACGGTACTATCCGCTATCGGTCACCAGGGAATATTTAGGCTTAGCGGGTGGTCCCGCCAGATTCACACGGGATTTCTCGGGCCCCGTGCTACTTGGGTGTCTCTCAAACGAGCCGCTGACGTTTCGACTACGGGGGTCTTACCCTCTACGCCGGACCTTTCGCATGTCCTTCGTCTACATCAACGGTTTCTGACTCGTCTCACAGCCGGCAGACTGTGAAAGAGAGATCCCACAACCCCGCATGCGCAACCCCTGCCGGGTCTCACACGCATACGGTTTGGCCTCATCCGGTTTCGCTCGCCACTACTCCCGGAATCACGGTTGTTTTCTCTTCCTGAGGGTACTGAGATGTTTCACTTCCCCTCGTTCCCTCCACACTGCCTATGTGTTCAGCAGCGGGTGACAGCCCATGACGACTGCCGGGTTTCCCCATTCGGAAACCCCCGGATCAAAGTCTGGTTGACGACTCCCCGGGGACTATCGTGGCCTCCCACGTCCTTCATCGGTTCCTGGTGCCAAGGCATCCACCGTGCGCCCTTAAAAACTTGGCCACAGATGCTCGCGTCCACTGTGCAGTTCTCAAACAACGACCAGCCACCCATCACCCCCGGTCAACAACCGGAGTTCACTGGGGCCGGCGACTGAGGAAGTTCATTCCCTCAGACACCCAACAGCGTGCCCGACACGATCAGCTGACCAGATCAGCGTTCCACGCTCCGAAGAGCAGTACTTGCGCCTGGTCCATCCTGGACCGTGCCGAATAATCAACGTTCCACCCATGAGCAACCAGCATCAGACGTTCGCTGATGTTCTGGCCTCTGACCGAGCAGGCTCGGTAAGAAGTGCTCCTTAGAAAGGAGGTGATCCAGCCGCACCTTCCGGTACGGCTACCTTGTTACGACTTCGTCCCAATCGCTAGTCCCACCTTCGACAGCTCCCTCCCACAAGGGGTTGGGCCACCGGCTTCGGGTGTTACCAACTTTCGTGACGTGACGGGCGGTGTGTACAAGGCCCGGGAACGTATTCACCGCAGCAATGCTGATCTGCGATTACTAGCGACTCCGACTTCATGGGGTCGAGTTGCAGACCCCAATCCGAACTGAGACCGGCTTTTTGAGATTCGCTCCACCTCACGGTATCGCAGCTCATTGTACCGGCCATTGTAGCACGTGTGCAGCCCAAGACATAAGGGGCATGATGACTTGACGTCGTCCCCACCTTCCTCCGAGTTGACCCCGGCGGTCTCCTGTGAGTCCCCATCACCCCGAAGGGCATGCTGGCAACACAGAACAAGGGTTGCGCTCGTTGCGGGACTTAACCCAACATCTCACGACACGAGCTGACGACAGCCATGCACCACCTGTACACCGACCACAAGGGGGCGCCTGTCTCCAGACGTTTCCGGTGTATGTCAAGCCTTGGTAAGGTTCTTCGCGTTGCGTCGAATTAAGCCACATGCTCCGCCGCTTGTGCGGGCCCCCGTCAATTCCTTTGAGTTTTAGCCTTGCGGCCGTACTCCCCAGGCGGGGAACTTAATGCGTTAGCTGCGGCACCGACGACGTGGAATGTCGCCAACACCTAGTTCCCACCGTTTACGGCGTGGACTACCAGGGTATCTAATCCTGTTCGCTCCCCACGCTTTCGCTCCTCAGCGTCAGTAATGGCCCAGAGATCCGCCTTCGCCACCGGTGTTCCTCCTGATATCTGCGCATTTCACCGCTACACCAGGAATTCCGATCTCCCCTACCACACTCTAGCTAGCCCGTATCGACTGCAGACCCGAGGTTAAGCCTCGGGCTTTCACAATCGACGTGACAAGCCGCCTACGAGCTCTTTACGCCCAATAATTCCGGACAACGCTTGCGCCCTACGTATTACCGCGGCTGCTGGCACGTAGTTAGCCGGCGCTTCTTCTGCAGGTACCGTCACTTTCGCTTCTTCCCTGCTGAAAGAGGTTTACAACCCGAAGGCCGTCATCCCTCACGCGGCGTCGCTGCATCAGGCTTTCGCCCATTGTGCAATATTCCCCACTGCTGCCTCCCGTAGGAGTCTGGGCCGTGTCTCAGTCCCAGTGTGGCCGGTCGCCCTCTCAGGCCGGCTACCCGTCGTCGCCTTGGTGAGCCATTACCTCACCAACAAGCTGATAGGCCGCGGGCTCATCCTTCACCGCCGGAGCTTTACAGCCTCCACCATGCGGTGGAAGCTCATATCCGGTATTAGACCCCGTTTCCAGGGCTTGTCCCAGAGTGAAGGGCAGATTGCCCACGTGTTACTCACCCGTTCGCCACTAATCCCCACCGAAGTGGTTCATCGTTCGACTTGCATGTGTTAAGCACGCCGCCAGCGTTCGTCCTGAGCCAGGATCAAACTCTCCGTGAATGTTTACCGGTAATCCGGTTGAACACCACGAGAGCGGTGCGAGAGGAGGAATAGTCCCCTCGCACACAGCGTCCTCGCTGTGTTTTTCAAAGGAACCTCGTCCCAGCCGTGATGGCCGGAGACGGGGTATCAACATATCTGGCGTTGATTTTTGGCACGCTGTTGAGTTCTCAAGGAACGGTCGCTTCCTTTGTACTCACCCTCTCGGGCTTTCCTCCGGGCGCTTCCCTTCGGTCTTGCGTTTCCGACTCTATCAGATCTTTTCTCGATCCGATTTCCTCGGTGCTTTCCAGGTCTTCGCTCTCGCGTTTCCCTTTCCGGCGGTTCCGACTCTATCAGATCCTTTCGGCGTCTGACTCCCAGTCAGGGGGGTTTGCCTTCCCGGCTGTTGGGCCGTTCCGACGTCTCAAACCTTAGCGGATCCGCTCGGCGATTCCCAATCGGGCCACCGAGTCCCTATTCGAATTGAATTCGGGCACGCCGAAATCAACCCGGTCAGGTGATCGTGCTTGTGGTGTGAGTGCCGCTCGCAGCGGCTGAGGTGCTGCCGGAGAACCGTTACGGCCCGGTGGCAACCCGAAGAACTCTACGGATCGACCAGGGGCGTGTCAAGCATCCCCTGTCAAGATCTTTTCCGACGCCCGGCTGCCGCTCAGTCGAGATCGCTGAGCCGGCCGCCGGCGTCCGGCTGGGCGTCCTCCACCCGGCGCAGCAGCCTGGTCAGCACCTCGCCGAGCACCGCGCGCTCCCCGCCGGTGAGGTCCTGGAGCAGGTCCTCCTCGAACACGGTCGCGAGGCGCATCGCCTCCAGCCACTTCTCCCGGCCCTCGGGTGTCAGCTCGACGATCACCCTCACCCGGTTGGACTCGTCGCGTTCCCGGGTGACCAGCCCCTCGGCGACCATGCGGTCGATCCGGTGGGTCATCGCGGCCGGGGTGAGGCCGAGCCGCTTGGCGAGGTCGCTGGGGCCCAACCGGTAGGGGGCGCCGGACAGGACGAGCGCCTTGAGGACCTCCCATTCGGCGTTGCTGATGCCGAGGGCGGCCGTCTGGCGGCCGTACGCCACGTTCATGCGGCGGTTCAGCCGGGACAGTGCCGACACGATCTTCTCGACCTGGGGGTCGAGGTCCTGGAACTCGCGCTGGTAGGCGGCGATCTGTTCTTCGAGCGTCGGCTCCGTGACGCGGGGGGTCTCGGCCATGGCGGCAGTATCGCACGGGGCGACTTTGCCTTGAAGTCCTTGGATGTGTACTCTTTAGCTTCGAACTTTAGCTTCGAAGTCTTCAGGTCTAACTAGTGAGAGAGGTGAACGTGACCAGGGCGATGGGCGCAGCGATGCGCCGGATCCACGTGGGCAACGCACTCAGCGCATTCGGGCTCGGCTTCACGGTCCCCTACCTGTACGTCTATGTGGCGCAGGTGCGGGGGCTGGGGGCCATGACGGCGGGACTCGTGCTCGCCGTCTTCGCCGTCGCCGCGCTGATCGTGCTGCCGTTCGCCGGCCGGGCGATCGTGCGGCGCGGCCCACTGCCGGTCCTGCTCACCGCTCTGGTCACGGCCGCGCTGGGCGCGCTGAGCCTCGGGCTCGCGAGCAGCGCGGCGGCCGTGCTGCTGTCGGCGGCGGCGCTCGGTGCCGGGCAGGCGGTGATGCAGCCGTCGCTGGCGACGATGATCGTGGACTGCTCCACGGCTGACACCCGGTCGCGGGCGTTCGCGATGCAGTTCTTCCTGCAGAACCTGGGGCTCGGTGTCGGTGGCCTCATCGGCGGTCACCTGGTCGACACCACCCGGGTCTCCTCGTTCACGCTGCTTTTCGCGATCGAGGCCGCGGTCTTCCTGATGCTGGTCGTGGTGCTGGCGACGGTGCGGATGCCGCACTCCCCGCGGATCGCGGACGCGCCGGCCGTGTCGGCCGGGGCCAGCTGGAAGCGGCTGGTCGGGAACCGGGCGATGGTGCAGCTGTGCGTGCTGGGCTTCGTGCTGTTCTTCGCCTGCTACGGCCAGTTCGAGTCGGGGCTGAGCGCCTACGGCGTCGAGGCGGCCGGGATCTCCACCTCCGCGCTCGGTACCGCCCTGGCCGCGAACACGCTGATGATCGTCGTCGCACAGTTCGCCGTGCTGAAGTTCGTGGAGCGCCGGCGGCGCTCCCGTGTGATCGCCGCCGTCGGTCTGATCTGGGCGGTGGCCTGGCTGACCGCGGGGTACGCGGGGCTGGGTCACGGCAGCCAGGAGATGGCGACCGCCGCGTTCGTGTCGACGTACGCGCTGTTCGGGCTCGGTGAGGCCATGCTGTCGCCGACGCTCGCCCCGCTGGTGGCGGATCTGGCGCCGGAGGGCATGGCCGGGCAGTACAACTCGGCGTTCGCCCTGGTCAAGCAGCTGGCGCTGGCCGTCGGTCCGGCGGTGGGCGGCCCACTGGCGGCCTCGCTGCCCGCGCCGTACGTCGTGACCTTCCTGCTGTTCTCGGTGGGCATCACCGTGCTGGCGCTGCGCCTCGGGCGGCAGCTGACCGCCGTGCAGGACCAGCCGTGGGCCGGCGCGAAGAGCCGGGTGGTCGCCCGGGGCACGGCGCCCGCGGAGACCCTGGCCGCGTAGGCCGGCGGGCCACGGCGGTGGCGTACGGCGGTGCGCCCGGGTCGTGTCCGGCCTAGCCCTTCGGGAGAAGGAACTCGCACCACACGGCCTTGCCACCGCCCGGGGTTCTTCGGGAGCCCCAGTGGGAGGCGATCGTCGCGACGATGGCGATGCCCCGTCCCGACTCGTCGCCGGGTTCCGCCCGGCGCCGGCGCGGGAGGTGGTCGTCGCCGTCGGTGACCTCGATGATCAGCCGGCGGTCGGTGCGGCGGAGCCGGAGCCGCATGGGCGGTGTGCCGTGCTGGAGGCTGTTGGCGACGAGTTCGCTGGTCGCCAGGACGCCCAGGTCGTGCAGGTCGGCGGGGAACCGCCAGCTCGTGAGCACGCCGGAGGCGAACGCGCGGGCGCGCGGGGCGGCCTCCACCCCTCCGAGGAGTTCCAGGGCCGCGTTGCGGAACAGTTCGCCCTCGGGACCGGTGCGGGCCGGGTGCTGGAGGACCAGGACGGCGACGTCGTCGTCGTGGTCGGCGGTGACGCCGGCGGAGCGGACCAGGCGGTCGCAGACGACCTGGGGGGTGCCGGTCGCCCCGGACAGCGCGTGCTCCAGGGAGGCGATCCCCTCGTCCAGGTCCTCGTCGCGGCGCTCGACCAGGCCGTCGGTGTAGAGGACGGCGGTCGAGCCGGGGCCGAGCGCGATGGAGCCGGAGGCGTGGATCCAGCCGCCGGTGCCGAGCGGCGGCCCGGTGGGTTCGTCGGCGCGCGAGACCTGCCCGTTCTCGTCGCGGACCAGGATCGGCAGATGGCCGGCCGAGGCGTAGACCAGGTTGCCCTCGTTCGGGTCGTGGACGGCGTACACGCAGGTGGCGATCTGGTTGGCGTCGATCTCGATGGCGAGGCCGTCGAGGAGCTGCAGGACCTCGTGCGGCGGCAGGTCGAGCCGGGCGTAGGCGCGGACGGCGGTGCGGAGCTGGCCCATGACGGCCGCCGCGCGGACGCCCCTGCCCATGACGTCGCCGATGACGAGTGCCGTGCGGCCGCCGCCGAGGGTGATCACGTCGTACCAGTCGCCGCCGACCGCGGCCTCGGTGCCGCCGGGCTGGTAGGTCGCGGCGATGCGCAGGTCGTCGGGCTGTTCCAGTTCCTGCGGGAGCAGGGAGCGCTGGAGCGTGACGGCGGTCTCGCGCTGACGGCGCTCGCTGGCGCGCAGGCGTTCGGCGGCCTCGGCGTGGTCGGTGACGTCGGTGGCGAACACCAGCACACCCCGGTCGGCACGCCCGGCACGGTCGCTGTCGCCGCCTTCGGCCCCGCCGGTCTCCGCGACCGGGGTGCAGGTGAACGTGTAGGAACGGCCGTCGACGGCCTTGCGGGACTTCAGGGTGCGCGACTTTCCGCTGCGCAGCACCTGGTCGAGGAGCGGGAGCAGGCCGAGTTCGGCGAGTTCGGGAAGTGCCTCGCGGGCGGGCGAGCCCGGGGTACGGGTGCCGAAGGCCGCCGTGTAGGCGTCGTTGACGTAGGCGATGCGGTGGTCGGGGCCGTGGACGAGGGCGACGAGGGCCGGGACGCGGTCGAGGACGTCGCGTGCGGGCAGTTCGTCGACGGCGGGCACGGCCGGCGGGCCGTCGGCCGGGTGCTCGGCACGGGCCGCGGGCACGGAGCCTTCCCCCCGCCGGTCGGTGGGGACCGCGGTCTCGGTCCGCGCTGCGGCGCGGCGCTGCGTTCCGGGGAGCCGGGCGCTCCAGCGCGTGAAGTTCACAGTGGGGAAAGCCTCGTGGGTGCTGTGGACGGGCAGGTGCCCGTCCGAGGACGTGGGGCAGTCTGGCAGGTGGCCGTCCGCGGCGATATCCGTCAGACGCCGGGGCGGGCCGTGGAGTTCCTGGGACCGGTCAGGACGACCCCTTCGGGTCGTCCGACGGGTCGTGAGGAGGCTTTCCACCGGCCGCGAGTTCGAACTCGGCTCGGGGGTGTTCGAGTGAACCGAGCGAGACGATCTCCCGTTTGAAGAGCCCGGAGAGGGTCCATTCCGCCAGGACGCGGGCCTTTCGGTTGAAGGTGGGCACCCTGCTGAGGTGGTACGCGCGGTGCATGAACCAGGCAGGGTAGCCCTTCAGCCTGCGCCCGTAGACCTGGGCGACGCCCTTGTGCAGGCCCAGGGAGGCGACGGAGCCGACGTACCGGTGCGCGTACGTCTCCAGGGGCTCGCCGCGCAGCGCGTGGACGATGTTGTCGCCGAGGACCGCGGCCTGGCGCACCGCGTGCTGGGCGTTGGGCGCGGTGTCGGTGCCGGGCTCGGCGGCGGTGACGTCGGGGACGGCGGCGGCGTCGCCGGCGGCCCAGGCGTGTTCCGTGCCGTCGACGGTGAGTTCGGCGGTGCACCGCAGCCGGCCCTGGGGGGTGAGCGGCAGGTCGGTGGCGGCGAGCAGCGGGTGCGGTTTGACGCCGGCGGTCCACACGACCGTGCGGGTCGGGAAGCGCTGGCCGTCGCTGAGGACGGCGACGCGGTCGGCGCAGGAGTCGAGGCGGGTGTCCAGCAGGACCTGGATGTTGCGGCGGCGGAGCTGGGTGACGGTGTAGCGGCCCATCTCCTCGCCGACCTCGGGGAGGATCCGTCCGGAGGCTTCCACGAGGACCCATTTCATGTCCTCGGGGCGGAGGTTGTGGTAGTAGCGCGCCGTGTAGCGGGCCATGTCCTCCAGTTCGCCGAGTGCCTCGACGCCCGCGTAGCCGCCGCCGACGAACACGAAGGTGAGGGCGGCGTCGCGGACGGCGGGGTCGCGGGTGGAGGAGGCGATGTCCATCTGCTCGATGACGTGGTTGCGCAGCCCGATGGCCTCTTCGACGGTCTTGAAGCCGATGCCGTACTCCGCGAGGCCGGGAATGGGCAGGGTGCGGGAGACGGAGCCGGGGGCGAGGACCAGTTCGTCGTAGCCGATCAGTTCGGCGGCCCTGCCGTCCTCCGCGGTGGCGAGGGTGGTGACGGCGGCGGTGCGCACGGCGTGGTCGATGGAGGTGACCTCGCCGACGACCACGTGACACCGGTCCAGGACGCGGCGCAGCGGTACGACGACATGGCGGGGCGAGATCGAACCCGCGGCCGCCTCGGGAAGGAACGGCTGGTACGTCATGTAGGGGTCGGGAGTGACGACGGTGATGTCGACCTCGCCCCGCCTGAGCTCCTGCTTCAACCTCCGCTGCAGACGCAGGGCCGTGTACATCCCGACGTAGCCGCCGCCGACAACCAGAATGCGCGCACGTTCCTTCACCATCCCATGACGCACCCGGCGCTGTTGTTTGTCCACAGCCCCGGCAATTTGTGTGACCGGCGAGCTGATGTGCGCGGGCCCGGGCGCGCCGTCCCGATGGGGAGGAACCGGGCAGGTCAGCACAGACGTACGGACGGGAGTGAGGGGATGGAATCCGGACATAAATGACCCGTACTCCGATCGGGGGGCGCACTGTGCGGAACCTGCCCCTTCTGAATTGACTCCCTCTCAACTATGTTCGTGTGTCGACGGGGTGTAGGGAATGTGGTCGAACGGGTTCGCAAGGGTCGGTCCCGCTCGGGACCGACGCCGGTTCCACGCACTCCGGATTCAGTGGCGGGGAGTCTCCGGGGGGAGACGTCATTAACCGGGGGAAACACATGCATGTTCAGGACACTCATTGGTCGTCGGCAACCGCTCTCGCGACGGGCGGCCCGGCCGTGACCGCGGAGGCGGGCAACGGACGCGCGGACGTGTCGCGTACGACGCCGCTGCGGGTGGACGCACAGCGCAACCTGGAGCACGTGCTGCGTGCGGCGCGTGAGGTCTTCGGCGAGCTGGGCTACGGCGCGCCGATGGAGGACGTGGCGCGGCGGGCACGCGTCGGTGTCGGCACCGTGTACCGGCGCTTTCCCAGCAAGGACGTGCTGGTCCGGCGGATAGCCGAGGAGGAGACCGCGCGGCTGACCGAGCAGGCGCGGGCCGCGCTCGGGCAGGAGGACGAGCCGTGGTCGGCGCTGTCCCGCTTCCTGCGGACGTCCGTGGCGTCGGGGGCGGGCCGGCTGCTGCCGCCGCAGGTGCTGCGGGTCGGGGTCGCGGAGGAGGGCCAGGCCGGCCCCGCCGAGGAGGCCCGGGTGCCGCAGCAGCGGTCGCAGCCGGTGGTGTCGGGTCCGGGTGAGCTGCGGCTGGTGTCGGAGCCGGTCGCGGACCACGGCGGGGCCGACACGCTGCTGGAGGTCGTCGGGCAGCTGGTGGACCGGGCCCGGGAGGCGGGCGAGCTGCGCACGGACGTGTCCGTGGCGGACGTGCTGCTCGTGATCGCCACGGCGGCGCCCGCGCTGCCGGACCCGGCGCAGCAGGCCGCGGCGTCCGCGCGGCTGCTGGACATCCTGCTGGAGGGGCTCCGGTCCCGGCCGGTGTAGGCACCGAGGCCGCCGACGGGGCCGAACGTCCGTCGCCCACGGCCCTCGTTCCGCCGTCCCTCGGTTCCGCCGTTCCACGGTTCCGCCGTCCCCTGTTCCGCCGTTCCGCACGCGGCGGACGGGGGCGCGGGCGCGGTGCCCGTTCGGGTGATGCGCGTGCGCGTGCGGGGCAAGTCCGCCCGGACGAGTGGACGGTGGTGCGGGCGGGGCCCGGGCGCGGGGCGTTGTGGCACCCTGACCCGGTGACGGGTTGGGCTGGTCCGGCGTCGGGGGCTGCGCGCGATGGGCGTTGACGGGTGGGACGGGTCGCGCGGTGACGGTGACCCGGCGGAGGCCGGCGGGCTGACCTCGCCCCAGGTGCCCGGCCAGGGCGGGCGGAGCAGGACCCCGGGCGGGGCGCGCGCCGACGAGAGCGTGCCCGCCCAGCGTGGCCGCGAGGCGTCGGCGGCGCGGCGGACGCCGCCCGCGGACGGCGCGTTGATCGAGCGCATGCGGGCCGGCGACGACTCGGCCTACGAGGAGCTGTACCGGCGGCACGCCGACGCGGTGCGCCGGTACGCCCGTACCTGCTGCCGTGACGCGCACACCGCGGACGACCTCACCGCGGAGGTCTTCGCCCGCATGCTGCAGGCGGTGCGCGGCGGCTCGGGGCCCGAACACGCGGTGCGCGCCTACCTGCTGACCTCCGTGCGGCGGGTGGCCGCGCACTGGGGCAGGTCCGCCCGGCGCGAGCAGCTCGTGGACGACTTCGCCGTGTTCGCCCAGCAGGCCGCCCAGACCTCGGAGGCGTCCGACGACACCACCCTGGAGCTGGGCGCCGACGTGCGCGCCCTGCACCGGGCCGAGCAGTCCATGGCCATGCAGGCGTTCCGGTCGCTGCCCGAGCGCTGGCAGGCCGTGCTGTGGCACACCGAGGTGGAGGACGAGTCGCCCAGCGAGGTGGCCGTCCTGTTCGGTCTCGACGCCAACGGCACCCGGGTGCTGGCCAGCCGCGCCCGCGAGGGGCTGAAGCAGGCCTATCTGCAGGCCCACGTCAGCGCCTCCCTCGCCGGCGACGAGGAGTGCGCCCGCTACGCCGACCAGCTCGGCGGCTACGCCCGCCGCAAACTGCGCGTCCGGGCCGAACGGGGGCTGCGCGGGCACCTGGAGGGGTGTGCCAGGTGCCGGCTGGCGGCCGCGCAGATCGAGGAGGTCGCGAGCGGTATCCCGGGTGTCGTCCCGGTCGCGGTCATCGGCTGGTTCGGGGCCGCCGGGTACGCGAAGGCGCTCGGGATCGTCGCCGGGGGCGCCGGGGTGGGCGCGGCGGGTGCCGCGGCCGCCGCGGGCGGGTCGTCCGGGGGCACGGGCGGCGGAGGCGGAGCGGCGGCCGCTGAGGGGCTCGGCGCGCCGGTGAAGGCGGGGATCGCGGCCGGGGTGGTCGCGGTGGCCGCCGCCGCGGTGGCCCTGGCGCTGGTGAACGACGGCCATCCGGCCAGGGAGGTGGCCGAGCCCGCGCCTTCCACGCCTTCCGCATCCTCCGCTCCGTCCGTGCCGTCCGCTCCGGGCGTCCACCGGCCGCCGGCGCCGGCCCGCACGCCCACCGCGAAAAAACCCGCACCCGGACCGGCCGTACCGGTGTCGCGCCCGGTCCCGGCGGCGAAGCCCAGCCCCACCTCCCAGGCCAGGCCCGGACCCCACCGGTCGCCGGACCCGGCCCCCGAGCCCACCCGCGCCCCCACGCCCGCGCCCGAACCACGGCCCACACCGACCCCGACGCCCACGCTCCCTCCCCCGCCGGCTCCCGCCGTCTACACGTGGAACGGGCTGGGGTACGACGTCGGCGGGGACGGTACGCAGCCCGAGATGCGGCTGGGCGAGAGCAGCTGGGTGTGGCGGCGGTACGGGATGTCGGTCGCCCGTACCCGGTACGCGGGCGGTGTCACCGTGCACGGCCGGTCCTCCGTCACCGTCGACCTCAACCGCCCCTGCACGGCCTACGACGCCCTGGTGGGGGTGGACGACCTGACCCTCGGGCTCGGCCGGGTCACCTTCTCCGTCTACGCCGACGGGGTGAGGCTGTGGCGGTCCGGGCCGGTCGCGGGGCACGACGAGGCCGTGCCCGTCCATGTCGACCTGGCCGGGCGCCGCACGGTACGGCTCGTCGTGGAGCCGCACCGCGACGTCTTCGCCCAGGCCGCGCTCGCGGACTGGGCCGAGGCCAGGTTCACCTGCAGCTAGCGCCTCGGCGCGCCGGCCGCCGTCGCCGTCAGGTCCCGTGCGGCGTCCCGCGCGGTGAGCGCCGCGCCCCGCCTCCGCTCGGCCGCACAGCGGTCCGGGGACAGCGCGGCGCGGGCTGCGGTGTCCACCTCGGCGGCCCGGGTGCGCTCCGGTTCGGGGCGGGGGAGGCCGGCCCGCCAGTGGTCGGCGGCAGCGAACAGCCGGACGGCGCCGGGCAGGTCGCCCAGCCGGGCCAGCAGGTCGGCGCCGACGTCCACCAGACCGGCCGTGATCGACTCGGCGCAGTGCCGCTCCACCGCCTCGCACAGCGCCTCCGCCACGACCGGCAGGGCGGCCGCGGGCCCTGACTCACCGGCCGTGATCAGGGCCTCTACCGAGCGCAGGGCGGCGACGTACTGCGGGGGCGGCGTGCCGGCCCCCGCGGCCGCGCAGGCGGTGTCGTACAGCTCGCGCGCGCGGACCAGGTCGCCGTCCAGCTCGGCGATCCGGGACCGCATCAGCAGGACGAACGCCTCCGACTCGGCCGCCCCGTACCGTTCGGCCGCCGTGCCGGCCTGGTCGAGGGCGGCGAGGGCGGCGGCCCGGTCGCCCGACCGCAGGGCGATGTCGGCCAGCCGCGCCAGCAGGAACGGCGACTCGGCGTAGGCGCCCACCTCGTAGGCGAGGCGCAGCGCCTCCTCGTACTCGCCACGCGCCTCGCCGAACCTGCCCCGCGCCATGGCCACCTCACCGGCCGCGCTGCACACCTGCGCCCGCATCCAGCGGTCGCCGACGCGGCGGCCGATCGTCCGCAGCTCCGCCAGGTCCTCGTCGACGCCGCGCAGGTTGCCGGGCGAGTCGACGACCACGTGCGCGCGGTACATGAGGGCGACACCGAGTTCCCAGTCGCCTCCGTACCGGCGGCAGTTCTCGACCGTGGCGGTCAGGTCGGGGCCCAGGTCGGCCGGGTCGCCCAGGTAGTACGCGGTCAGCGGCCAGACGATGCCGGGGAGGCGGGCCGCCCGGGGACCGCCTTCCTCGAACGCGGCCCGTACCCGCGCGAGGTACCGCCCGGCCCGCTCGTCGGCCGCGAGGTTCCCGGCGCTCGACTCCGAGGTCAGGAACAGGTCGAACAGTCGCAGGTCCATGCGCAGCTCGTACAGCGGGTGGCCCGCCTGCCCGTCGGGGGCGGCGAGGAAGGCGCCGACCGGGTCCGCCGACTCCGCCGGCGGGCCCAGCGCGGCGGGGTCGGCGTCCGCCGGCAGGGCGTCCCGGGCGACGCCGAGGCGCAGCACCTGGCGCACCCGGTCCACCGCCTCCTGGCGGTAGTTGCGCAGCCACCAGAACCAGCCCATCGCCCGCACGATCGCGCCGGCCTCCGCCTCGTCGCCGGCGCGCACCGCGCGGTCCAGGGCGGCGCGGATGTTGTCGAGTTCGCCCTCCAGGAGCCGGATGCAGGGCAGTTGGTCCGCCGACCGCAGCCGCGGCTCGGCCTCCTCGGTCAGGGCGCGGACCCAGGCGCGGTGGCGCCGTTCGGCCGCCGCCCGCAGTTCGGGGACCTCGGCCGCGCGTTCGGTGGCGTACTCGTGGATGGTCTCCAGCATGCGGTAGCGCATGCCGGGCGGTGGCCCCGAGCCGTCCAGGGCGCCCGGGCCGTCCTGGGCGTCCGCCGGTTCCGGGGCGGCCACGACGAGGGACTTGTCCACGAGGGCGCCGATCAGGTCCGCCGCCGGGCCCGTGCACACGGCCTCGGCGGCCGCGAGGTCCCAGCCCCCGGCGAACACCGACACTTCGCGCAGTACGGTGCGCTCGCGCTCGTCCAGCAGGTCCCAGGACCAGTCGACCACCGCGCGCAGGGTCTGCTGGCGGGGCAGGACCGTGCGGCTCCCGGAGGTGAGCAGGCGGAAGCGATCGTCGAGCCGGTCGGCGATCTGCCCGGGGGTCAGCAGCCTGAGCCGGGCCGCGGCCAGTTCGATGGCGAGCGGCAGCCCGTCCAGGCGGCGGCAGATCTCCGCCACGGCCCCGGTGTCGCCCACCGCGCCGGCGCCGGGGCGGACGGCCTGCGCGCGCTCCGTGAAGAGGCGGCGCGCCTGCTCCGGCACGAGGGGTTCGACCGGGCGCACCGACTCGCCGGGAACACCCAGGGGTTCGCGGCTGGTGGCGAGGATCGTGAGCCCCGGGCAGTGGGTGAGGAGGGTCTCGGCGAGGGTGGCGGCCGCGTCGACGACGTGTTCGCAGTTGTCGAGGATCAGGAGGAGTTCGCGCGGGGCGCAGTGCTCGACGAGCAGGGTGGTGGGGTCGGTCTGCGGCGCCGCCAGGTCGTTGGCCAGCAGCACGGTCTCGCGCAGACCGAGCGCGCTGACCACCGCGCCGGGCACCGCCTCCGGCCGGTCGAGCGGGGCCAGCTCGGCCAGCCACGCCTGGGGCAGCCCCGTGGCGGCCTCCTCGGCGAGGCGGGTCTTGCCCGAGCCGCCCGGTCCGGTGAGGGTGACGAGGCGGGCCCTACGCAGATCGGAGCGGATGGCGGCGAGTTCGGGTTCCCGGCCGCCGAAGGAGGTCAACCGGCGGCGGAGGTTGCCGGTGCGCCCGGGCGGCCGGGTGGGCGGCGCCGCCGCGGGCGGCCGCCCGCTCAGCAGCGAGGCGTGCAGGGCCTGGAGTTCCGGGCCAGGGTCGGTGCCGAGGGCGTCGGCGAGGGTGCGGCGGGCGGACTCGTACGCGGCGAGGGCGTCGGCCGGGCGGCCCGTGTCGCGCAGGGCGCGGATGTGGAGGGCGCGCAGGGATTCGTCGTAAGGGTGCGCGGTGGTGAGTTCCGTCAGCTCCGGTACGACGTCCCGGGCGCGGCCGAGGCCGAGGGCGGCGGCGGCGCGGGCGCGGGTCGCCTCCAGGTGCAGCGCCTCGGGGCGGGCGGCGGCGGTGCGGTCGGGGAGGTCGGCCAGGGCGGTGCCGTGCCAGAGGGCCAGGGCCTCGGTGAGGGCGCGGTGGGCGGTGGCGGGGTCGCCGGCGGTGAGCGCTCCGGTGCCCGCGCGGGTGAGGCGGGCGAAGACGTGCAGGTCCACGTCGTCCTCGGTCGCCTCCAGGCGGTAGCCGCCCTCGGTGGAGGAGACGGTGTCCCGGCCGAGGGTGCGGCGCAGGCGGCCCACGAGGGCTTGGAGGGCGGCGGGCGCGTCCTGCGGCGGCGCGTCCGCCCAGACCTCCTCGATCAGCGTCTCGGCCCCGGCGGTGCGGCCGGGCCGCAGAGCGAGGGCGGTGAGAAGCGCCCGCAGCCGCCGCCCCCCGAGGTGCAGGGCGACCCCCTGGTCGTCCGTGACGCGGGCCGTGCCCAGGATTCCGTACCGCACCGGCTCATTGTCCCGGTGAGCCCGGGGCGGGGCCACGGTGTTTCGGTCCGGGGGTGTCCGGGGCGCGGGATGGGAGCGTGGTCCGGGGGCGGGCGCGCGGGCGGGGCGGCTGCGGTGGTTGGGCGAGCGGTACTCGGTGCCGGATGTCGGGGGCGGGCCGGGACGGCCGCCGTGCCCGAGCGGACGCTCGGTCTGCCGGGCCGGGGGGCACGGTGCCCACGTGCCACTGCGGGTGACTGCCGTGACGGCGTGGCTCGGCAAACGGCCGGCCGGCCGGATGCCCAGATGCGAGCCAGGGAGCGGCTGCCGCGGCAAGGCGGACGCCCGGTCGGCGGGGACGGTGGCACCCGGTGTCCCTCCGCCGGCCGCGGGCGACTGCCGCGGCCTCGCGGCTCGGGGAACGGCCGGTCGGCGTGGCCGGGTGCCCGCGTGGCGGCGGCTGCCGCGCTGGGTCCGGGAGCGGGCGGCGCGGGCGGGGCGGCTGCGGTGGTCTGCGGCTCGGTAGCAGGACGGCGGGGCCGGGTGCGAACCCGGAGCGGGGCGGCTGCCGCGATCGCACGGCTGGGCTCACCGGCGGGCTGCGTCAGCCGGGCAGCGGGCTCAGGCTCCCGAGGCCAGGGCGTCGCGTCTCGGCTGGATTCCGGAGGGGACGGCTCGGGCGCGGGCGGGGGTGCCGGTCCAGCAGGTGCCCCGGCGGGACAGCAGGCGGCGGAGCCAGAGTTCGAGGGAGACCAGGTCGGCCAGGCCGTCCAGGGGCAGGGGTTCGCCGGACGCGGCGGCGCGCAGGGCCTTGCGGACCACGCGGGCCTCAATCAGGCCGGCCTCAGCCAGGAACGGGGTGGAGAAGAGGTCCACCAGGGAGTCGGCGGCCAGCCGCAGCCCCGCGCGCGTGGCGGCGGCCGAGGAGGCGTGGGAGGGGGTGCCCCAGCCGGGCGGGAGGTCGGTGACGCCGGCGCCCTCCAGGACCGTGCGCAGGACGGCGGAGCGGGCCCCGGGCTGGACGCGCAGCGCCTCGGGGAGGTCGCGGCAGGCGCGGACGACCTGGTTGTCCAGGAAGGGTGCGTGCAGCCGCTGGGAGCGGATCTCGGCGGCCTGTTCCAGAACGCGCAGGTCGGCCGCGTAGCGGGCGAGCACCGCGCGCGCGTGGAACTCGCCGGGGCGCTGGCTCGCGCCCAGGGTGGAGCGGTCCGCCCCGGAACTGAGCAGAACCGATACTTCAGCCAGTGCCTCTCCGGTCAGCCAGCGCGCCGCCGGCCCGGGTCTCGCCCAGGCGAGCGCGGCGAGGGACGCGCCGACCGCACCCCTGGGTTCGTCGAAGCGGCGCCGGATCAGCCGCTCGGCGAGGAGTTCGAGGCCGGTCCGGTACGGGGTGCGGGCCAGCCGCCGCGCGGCGCCGTACACGCGCGCGGGGACCATCACCGAGCCGTCGGCCCGGGCGAGCGCCGCGACCGGGCGGACCAGGTGGCGCCGCTTGCGGTCCATCAGCAGGTCGGCGAGGCGGGCCGGGTGGGCGTCCAGGACCTGGCGGGCGCCGTGGCCGGTGAAGTGGTCGGCGCTGCCCGCGGCGAACCGGGCGCGGTGGCGGGCCGCGGTGACCAGCGAGGGGCCGGGCTCGTCGGTGAGGGGGCCGTCCAGGTCGGCGTACGGCAGGGCCTCCTCGCCGCCGGTGACCACCACGTGGTGCAGGCGCGGGTTGGCCGCGAGGGTCCCGGCGCGCTCGAGTTCGGCCTCCCGGCCGCCGACGGCCAGGTCGTTGAAGGTGACCGCGAGCAGCCGTTCGCCGGCGCCCGTGCCGTGGCCGAGCAGCGTGCCCGGCCGGCCGGGCAGCCCCGCCGCCAGCAGGGCCAGCGTGCCGGAGGCCGGGCCGCCGGAGAGGTCGGCGCCGATCCCGGGCATCGGCATGCCGCGCGCGGCGCGCCGCTCCGCCGGGCCCATCCCCGGCACCGGTCCGGGGTCGAGGTCGGGCACGTGCCGCGGTGCGGACATCCGCGCGCGTACGGCCTCGACGAGCGCGTCCCGTACGGCGTCCACCGCGCGGTCGGGGTCGGCGGGGGGCGCGGCCACGGCGAGGGATGCCACCGGCTCGTACCCGGTGATCTCGCGCGCTCCCGCGCGCAGTACGAGCGCGTGTCCGGGCGGGATGCGCCGTACCCCTTCGTACGGGGTGGTGTCGCGCAGCGCGGCGGGTACGTCGGGGGCGGCGAGCAGGGCGGCCAGGTGGCCGAAGTCGAGGTTGGCCTCGATGAGGTCGGCGAGCGGCAGGGCGGCCGTGGCGTAGGCCGTGCCGCCGGCCCAGGGGGTGTGGAACACCGGCCGGGCGCCCGCGAGGTCGCCGCAGACGGTGATCCGGCGGCCGACCTGGACGACGGCCGTGTAGCTGCCGGCCCACGCGGTCAGGTGGCGCAGGGCGCCGCCGCGCGCGGTGAACAGCGCGCGCCGCAGTTCCTCGTCGCCGGCCGCGCAGGTGCCGAGGACGGCGATCCGGTTCTGGGCGTCGGCGCGCACCACCCGTACCTCGTCCGGCCGCCAGTCCCCCACGGCCCACAGGGGGTCGGGGTCGCCCCACAGGAGGTGGGAGCCGACCGGGTGCAGGGTCTCGCCGTCGTATCCGGTGGCGCCGGCGGTACCGGTTCCGGAAGCGCCCGCGGCGGTGCTGCTCCACCCCACCAACCACCGCATCGACGCCTCCACAGGCTGTGGACCACCCAGTGCACCGCATGAACCGGATCCCCATGCTGCCATGAAGAACGCGCCGTGGAGGGGCGGTGACGCCGCCTTCGATCGAGGGAAAATCCCGTACCGGCCGGTGCGGCGGGCGGGCGGGCGGCCGCCCGGGCGCGGCGGGGAGGCCGGCCGAACGGCCGTGCCGCGCACGGCGGGTGGCGGCGAGGCACGAAGTCGGCGGCGGTAAGGTGCGATACGAATGCGCCCCCGAAACGCGCTCCGAATACGCCCTTCGCGCCCTCAAGTGCCGTGGTGGGAACGGAAATCACCGCCGGGAGCCGGGGTCGATTTTCAGCCAATTCGACTGCGGGCGCCGAGCTTTGAGCACGCTCCGTACAGGCCTGGGCAGCGCACGGCGGCCCGTGTACGCGCACAGTCCGGGAGGCGGGCATCGCCTCCCGGACCGGTCCGCCACCCGCGGGGATGTAGGTGGCGGTGTCCCCCAGCCCGCTGGATCCAGTACAGCGGGCCGACCCACGCAACAGCCATGGAACCGCTCCCCAGGTGGCCGGAGTAAGGCGCACGGACGGGCGCACGGCCACACGGGCGGGGGCACGTGGCGGCAGCCCGTGCACGGTGCGTACAGGGCCGTACTCCCGTACGGACCACAATCCCGCCAACCGGAACAATGCCCCTTAACGCTTGGGATGCGGCGAACTACGCTGGGTTTACGAATGCCGCACGGTTATGCCAGCGCGGCAGCCGTCTGTGTCGAGGGGTGGCGCATGTCCAGGGAGCAACGCGGGCCGAACGAAAAACTCGGCACCGTTCTCGCCCTCGCGGGAATCAGCAACGCAGGACTCGCGCGACGCGTCAACGACCTCGGCGCCCAACGCGGGTTGACGCTTCGCTACGACAAGACGTCGGTGGCGCGCTGGGTGTCGAAGGGGATGGTGCCGCAGGGAGCGGCGCCGCACCTCATCGCGGCCGCCATCGGCCAGAAGCTCGGCCGCCCGGTGCCGCTCCACGAGATCGGCCTGGCGGACGCGGACCCCGCACCCGAGGTGGGCCTCGCCTTCCCCCGGGACGTCGGCCAGGCGGTGCGCTCGGCGACGGAGCTGTACCGGCTCGACCTGGCCGGGCGCCGGGCCGGCACGGGCGGCATCTGGCAGTCGCTCGCCGGGTCCTTCGCGGTGAGCGCGTACGCGACGCCCGCGTCACGGTGGCTGATAACCCCCGCCGACAGTTCGGTCGCACGGGAGGCGAACCCCGCCGAGGGCTCCGGCGCACCGATCAAAGTCGGCCACAGCGACGTGCAGAAGCTGCGGGAGGCCGCCGAGGACGCCAGGCGCTGGGACTCCAAGTACGGGGGCGGCGACTGGCGTTCGTCGATGGTGCCCGAGTGCCTGCGGGTGGAGGCGGCGCCGCTGCTGCTCGGCTCGTACTCCGACGAGGTCGGCCGCGCCCTGTTCGGGGCCAGCGCCGAACTGACCCGCCTGGCCGGCTGGATGGCCTTCGACACCGGCCAGCAGGAGGCGGCGCAGCGGTACTACATCCAGGCGCTGCGGCTGGCGCGCGCGGCCGCGGACGTCCCGCTCGGCGGCTACGTGCTGGCCTCCATGTCGCTGCAGGCCACGTACCGGGGCTTCGGCGACGAGGGCGTCGACCTCGCGCAGGCCGCGCTGGAACGCAACCGCGGGCTGGCGACCGCCCGCACCATGAGCTTCTTCCGGCTGGTCGAGGCGCGGGCCCACGCGCGCGCCTCGGACGCGCAGGCGGCGGGGGCGGCGCTGAAGGCCGCGGAGAGCTGGCTCGAACGGTCCAGGGAAGGTGACAACGACCCCACGTGGCTCGGCTTCTATGGTTATGACCGTTTTGCCGCCGACGCGGCGGAGTGCTACCGCGATCTGAAGGCGCCGCGCCAGGTGCGGCGGTTCACCGAGCAGGCGCTGTCGAAGCCCACGGAGGAGTTCGTGCGCTCGCACGGGCTGCGGCTGGTGGTCTCCGCGGTCGCCGAACTGGAGTCCGGCAACCTGGACGCCGCCTGCGAGCAGGGGGTGCGGGCCGTGGAGGTGGCCGGGCGGATCTCGTCGGCCCGTACGACCGAGTACGTGAAGGACCTGCTGCACCGGCTGGAGCCGTACGGGGACGAGCCGCGGGTGGCCGAGCTGCGGGAGCGGGCCAGGCCGCTGCTGATGGCTCTGGCGTAGGCGCGCCGCCCTCACCGCGTTTGAAGGCGCTGTCAGTGGCGCAGTGCACTATCGAGGTGGGAGGTGGTGCAGGTGCGGGACGGTGCGTACGACTGCGACGTGCTGGTGGTCGGGGGCGGGATCGTCGGGCTGTCGACGGCGTATGCGATCACGCGGGCGGCGCCGGGTACGCGGGTGACCGTGCTGGAGAAGGAGCCGGGACCGGCCCGGCACCAGACCGGGCGCAACAGCGGCGTCATCCACAGCGGGATCTACTACCGCCCCGGCTCGCTCAAGGCGCGGTACGCGGTGCGGGGCGCCGCCGAGATGGTGAAGTTCTGCGCCGAGTACGGCATCGCGCACGCCGTCACCGGCAAGCTGATCGTCGCCACCGGGCGGGACGAGCTGCCGCGGCTCCACGCGCTCGTGCAGCGCGGCCGGGAGAACGGCATACCGGTGCGCGAGCTGGGCGCCGCGCAGATCGGCGAGTACGAGCCGGAGGTGCGGGGGCTCGCCGCGATCCACGTCGGCACGACCGGCGTGTGCGACTTCGTGGGCGTCGCCCGGCAGCTCGCCCGGGCGTCGGGGGCGGAGATCCGCTACGGGGCGCGGATCGTGCGGGTGGACCGCCGGCCGGAGCGGGGCGTGGCCGTGCTGACCGCGGGCGGGGAGGTCGTGCGCGGCCGGGTGCTGGTCAACTGCGCCGGGCTGTACTGCGACGAGGTGGCGCGGCTGGCCGGGGACGAGCCCGGCGTGCGGATCGTGCCGTTCCGCGGGGAGTACTACGAGCTGGCGCGGCCCGAGCTGGTGCGCGGTCTCGTGTACCCGGTCCCGGACCCGGCGTTCCCCTTCCTCGGGGTGCACCTGACCCGCGGGATCGACGGCGGCGTGCACGTCGGGCCCAACGCGGTGCCTGCGCTGGCCCGGGAGGGGTACGGCTGGGGGGTCGTGCGGCCCCGGGAGCTGGCCGGGACGGTGGCCTGGCCGGGGTCCTGGGTGATCGCCCGGCGGCACTGGCGGTACGGCGCCGGTGAGCTGCGCCGCTCGGTGTCCAAGGGGGCGTTCCTGCAGGCGGTGCGCCGGCTGCTGCCGGCGGTGGAGGAGACGGACCTGGTCCGGGCCCCGGCCGGGGTGCGGGCGCAGGCGGTGCTGCGGGACGGCACCCTGGTGGACGACTTCCTGATCCGCGAGGGCGCCCGCACCGTGCACGTGCTGAACGCGCCGTCCCCCGCGGCCACGGCCTCCCTGCCGATCGGCCGGGAGGTGGGACGCAGGGCACTGTCCATGCTGGCGGCGACGTGAGGCGCCCCACGGGCGGCGGCCGGCGGTGCGTCGCCGGACGGGGGCGTACGGAGGGGCGTCGGACGGGGGCGGGTGGAGCGCCGTCGGGCGGGGGCGGGTGGCGCCGTAAAATCGTGGCACTGTGTCTGACTCGCTGAACGCCTCCGAAGCCCCCCGGTCCGGTCCCGCCGAGCCGGTGTCCCCGCATCTTCCCGGTGTGTCCGTGCGGCACAGCCGGGCCAAGGGGGAGCCTCGGTTCCCGGACGGTCCGCGGGCCGATCCCGCCGGATCGCACTTCGAGCGGCGGATCCGGAGCTTCCAGCCGCGGCGCAGCCGGGTGACGGCGGGACAGGCGGACGCGCTGCAGCGCCTGTGGCCCAAGTGGGGCCTGGACATCGACGGGCAGCAGGTGATCGATCCGGCCGAGCTGTTCGGGAACGACGCCCCCGTGGTGCTGGAGATCGGCTTCGGAATGGGCGAAGCGACCGCACAGATGGCGGCCGGCGACCCCGGCACCAACATCCTCGCCGTGGACGTGCACACCCCGGGCCAGGGCAACCTGCTCAACCTGGCCGAGCAGAACGCCCTGTCCAACGTCCGGGTGGCCAACGGCGACGCGATCATCCTGCTGCGGGAGATGCTCCGGCCCGACTCGCTCGACGGACTGCGGGTGTACTTCCCGGACCCCTGGCCCAAGAAGCGGCACCACAAGCGGCGGCTGATCCAGCCCGAGTTCCTGACGCTGGCCGCGACCCGGCTGAAGCCCGGCGCGGTCGTGCACTGCGCGACCGACTGGGAGCCCTACGCCGAGCAGATGCTGGAGGTGCTCAGCGCGCACCCCGACTTCGAGAACACCCAGGCGGACGGCGGTTTCGCCCCGCGTCCCGGGTTCCGGCCGCTGACCCGTTTCGAGGGTCAGGGACTGGACAAGGGACATGTGGTGAACGACCTGCTCTTCCGCCGCGTACCGTCCCGGAACCCGTAGCCGCCCGGAAACCGCGGCCGCGCCGGAAGCCATGGCCGGGAAGCGCCCGGCCCGGCACCGGTGCCCGCCCCGTTCGCCGGAACCCCCCGTTAGGGTCGATGCCGTGGCCATCAGTCCTCCGTACCCGACCTTCCCGCCCGGCCCCACAAGCGGCGCACACCCGCACTGGTGGCAGCGCCGGTGGGTGCGGTACGGGGCGCTGATCACGCTGCTGGCGCTGTCCGGCCTCGTCATCCTCGCGATGGTGCGCCGGCAGACCGGCACCGAGGGCTTCCTGGTCGGACTGGGACTCGCGGTCCTGCCCGTGCCCTGGCTCATAGCCGCCTTCCGCTGGCTGGACCGGGTGGAACCGGGCCCCTGGCGGAACCTGGTCTTCGCGTTCGCCTGGGGCGCCTGCGCGGCCGCGCTGATAGCCATCGTCGCCAACACCTTCGCGACCAAGTGGATCGCCACGGCGACCGCCGACCCGGCCGGCGCCGACACCCTGGGCGCGACCGTGATCGCGCCGATCGTGGAGGAGTCCGCCAAGGCCGCGGCCGTGCTCCTGGTCTTCCTCTTCCGCAGACGGGACTTCACCGGGATCGTCGACGGCGTGGTGATAGCCGGGATCACCGCCACCGGGTTCGCCTTCACCGAGAACATCCTCTACCTCGGCACGGCCTTCGGGACCGACCAGATGACCGGCGGCCGCGGCATCGCCTCCGTCACCGCCGCCACCTTCTTCGTGCGCGTCGTGATGTCCCCCTTCGCGCACCCCCTGTTCACCGTGCTCACCGGCATCGGCTTCGGCGTCGCCGCGCTCTCCGCCGAGCGGCAGCACGCGCGGCGCGCCCTGGTGCCGCTCGGCGGACTGCTGCTCGCGATGAGCATGCACGCCTTCTGGAACGGCTCCTCGACCTTCGGCCCGTTCGGGTTCTTCGCGGTCTACGGCGCCTTCATGGTGCCCGCGTTCGGCCTGCTGACCTGGCTGGCGATCTGGACGCGGCAGCGCGAGCTGCGGACCGTGCGCGAGGAACTGCCGGTCTATGTGCACGCCGGGTGGCTGGGGCCGGCCGAGCCGTTCGTCCTCGGGTCGATGCGCGCCCGGCGCACGGCGCGGGACCACGCCCGGCAGCACTTCGGGCGGCGGCCCGCGGCCCGGGCGGTGGCCGAGTACGAGGCGTACGCCACCTCGCTGGCGTTCCTGCGGCACCGGGGGCGGCAGGGGCGGGCCGGGGCCGACTTCGTGGACCGGGAGCGGGAGCTGCTGGCCGAGCTGTGGCGGCGCAGGGCGGTGGCCCGGCCGGCGCTGGAGTACGCGGCCAGGGCGTCCGTGCGCCTGCCCGCGGCCCCGGCGTACTGGGCGCCCCACGGGTACCCGGCGCACGGCCACCCGGCGGGGCCGTACCCCGTGCACAACCCGTACCGGACCTAGGTCGTGTCCGTAAAGTCCCGTCATCCGCCCGGAGGGCGGGCCTCGCGGCGTCCGGTGCGTGCTCTCGGCGTGCCGGGCGCAGGCCCTTGTACTGGATGTACTCGGGGCTTCGCCCGGTGCGGCGAGAGTGCGTGCCGGGCGTCGCGGGGCAGGCGGGACTTTGCGGACACGGCCCAGGGCCTGGTGCGTGTCAGCGGCCCGCAGACCTGGGGCCCGCCGCCCGGAGGGTCACGCCGGCCCGTGGACGGGCGCCGGACCGCGCCGGGCCGGTGGTGACCGGGGCCCGGCGCGGCGGGGCTCAGGCGGAGGCCTGGGTCAGCCGCTCCGACTCCTCCTGGGTCAGCTCCAGCTCCGCCACTCCCAGCAGCGCCGGAAGCTGTTCCACGGTGCGGGCCGAGGCGATCGGGGCGGTCACCGTGGGCCGGCCGGCCAGCCAGGCGAGGGCGACCGTGGCCACCGGGGCGTCGTGGGCGGCGGCGATCTCGTCGAGGGCCGTGAGGACCTTCTGGCCGCGCTCCGACTCCAGGTGCTTGGCGGCCGAGCCGGCGCGGGCGCTGTCGACCTGCGTGCCGGGGCGGTACTTGCCGGTCAGGAAGCCCGAGGCGAGGGCGAAGTACGGGACGGCGGCGAGCCCCTCACGGGCGGCGAGGTCCTGCAGCGGGCCCTCGTAGGTGTCGCGGGAGACCAGGTTGTAGTGCGGCTGGAGGGCCACGTACCGGGCCAGGCCCTCGCGGTCGGAGAAGTCCAGCGAGGCCCGCAGACGCTCGGGGCTGATGTTGGAGGCGGCGATGTGCCGGACCTTGCCCGCCCGCACCAGCTCGTCCAGCGCGCCGATGATCTCCTCCACCGGCACTTCGGGCTTGTCGAAGTGGGTGTAGTAGAGGTCGATGTAGTCGGTGTCCAGGCGGCGCAGGGAGGCGTCGGCCGCGGCCTTGATGTTGGCGGCGGTCAGGCCCGGGTACTCCGGGTGCTGGCTGACCTTGGTCGCGACGACGACGTCGGAGCGGTTGCCGCGGGCCTTGAGCCACTTGCCGATGATCGTCTCGGACTCACCGCCCTTGTTGCCCTCGACCCACGACGAGTAGGAGTCGGCGGTGTCGACGAAGTTGCCGCCGGCGGCCGTGTAGGCGTCGAGGACGGCGAAGGAGGTCTCCTCGTCGGCGGTCCAGCCGAAGACGTTGCCACCGAGGGCGAGCGGGAAGACCTCGAGGTCGGAGGTGCCGATTTTGCGCAGGGAAGCAGTCATGTCTGTCTCAACCGTCGCAGCGGCACCGCCCATTCCGGTTCTCCCGCGAACGGTGTGTGAACACGACGGCCCGCGGCCCTGACGTCCGGGGGGTGCCGTCGGGGCCGCGGGGGCCGGTTCAGCGGCCGGTCAGGGGGCGGGGCAGGTCAGGGGGTGAGGCCCTTGCCGCGCAGCCAGGTCATCGGGTCGATGCCGGTGGCCTGCCCGTTCGGGTGGACCTCCAGGTGGAGGTGGGGGCCGGTGACGTTGCCGGTGGCGCCGATCCGCCCGATGACGTCGCCGGTGCCGACCTTCTGGCCGACCTTGACGTTGATCGAGGACTGGTGGCAGAACCACAGCTCGGTGCCGTCGTCCAGGGTGAGGATCGTGCGGTAGCCATAGGCGCCGGCCCAGCCCGCCTCGGTGACGGTGCCGCCGTGGATCGCCTTGATCAGCGTGCCCGTGGGGGCGGCGAAGTCGAGGCCGGTGTGGTAGCCGGAGGACCACATCGAACCGGGCTGGCCGAAGGTGCCGGTGATCGTGTACGAGACGACCGGGAGCTGGAACTGCTTGGCCAGCTCGGCCAGGCGCTCCTTCTCGGCCTGCTTCTCGGCGTCGGCCTCCGCCTTCTTCTTGGCGTCGGCGGCCTTGGCGGCGGCCTCCTTCTCCGCCTTGGCGGCCGCGGCGGCGGTCTGCTTCTCGGCGGCGGCGACGGCGGCGGCCGTGGCCTTGGTCTCGGCCTTGCTCTGCTGCTGCTCGGCCTGGGCCATGATCCGGTTGCGCAGGGCCTCGCCGGCGTCGCTGTGGTCGGTCTCGGCGGAGGCGGTGCCGACGTGGCTCAGCGAGGCCGTGGTGGCCGCGGGCGCGTCGGAGGTGTCGTCGCCGAAGAGGGATCCGACGGAAGGGAGGTCGGGCATGGAGAGGGACACCGGCGGCTTGCCGGTGTGCGCGCTGGCCATGCCTCCGGCGCCGACGGCGGCGATGACGCCGACACCGAGGACCGTGGAGCTGCGGGCGAGTCCGCCGCCGCGCTGCTTGGCGACGCGGTGCCGGCCGCGCACGGGGCGAATGGATTCCTCAGTGGGATTCCATTCCTCCCAGGGGCCCTCTTCGGTGCGGTACTCGCCGTAGCCGAAGGTGTCGGACTCGCGCTGAGCCGGCACGAACGGGGCTTCTGGGGCAGGCGGGTTGGACGCCACGCGGGCGTACTCCTTTCCTTCCTCCGCCTACCGGGTTAGCTGACGGGTTCGGAGCAGGAAGGTCTCCTACGCGCGTATACGAGCCGTGGACCAGTACGGTTCACGGCGGTATTCGCGTGATTCACCCCAGGGTGGTGGTTCCCCGGTTCCCTCGCGGGATTCGGCGCGTGCGCACGGAGCCGCCTCTGGTGACGGCTGGGACGACCGCGCTGCGTTATCGAACGTTAATAGACCCGGCTGTGAGATTCCAAGCCGTTCGGCTTGATCATTAAGGTTCTTTCGGCTGGACGTACGCGCCAGGAACGGCCAAAAACGGGCGAGTTGACCGAAGCTCAGCAGTCTCAGAGGTTTTGATGGTGACTCAGATGTGATGCGGAGGGCTCCCGTCCGGTGACTCTGGGTGAGAACGCTCGACAGGGTGCCGGGGAGCCGGTCAGGGCCGCCGTACGGCGAGCAGCGCCATGTCGTCCTCCGTGCCGCCGCCGGAGTGCCGGCGCACCTCGGCGACGAGGCGGGCGAGCAGGGTGCGCGGGTCGGGGAAGCGGCGTCCGGCGAGCCGGCGCCAGGGGTCGTAGAAACGGCCGTGCGCGTCCCGTGCCTCGGAGAGGCCGTCGGTGTACAGCAGCAGGGTCGCACCGCCCGGGAAGGCCGACTCGATCGCCCGGTCGGGCCACCGGCCCAGGTCGCTCATGCCGAGCGGCAGCGCGGGCTCGTACGGGATCAGGCAGCGCAGCGAGCCGTCGGCGTGCAGCATCAGCGGCGGCGGGTGGCCGCGGTTGACGATCCGGACGGTGTCCGCGCCGTGCGGGAGTTCGGCGAGGACGGCGGTGGTGAACCCCTCGAAGGCGTCGACCCCGTCGCGCCGGGTGCCCTCGCGGGCCAGCGCGCGCTCCAGCCGTTCGGCCACCCCCTCCAGCGCGCTCTCCTGCTCGGCGGCCTCGCGGAACGCGCCGATCACCACGGCGACGGCGGCGACCGCGCCCAGGCCCTTGCCGCGCACGTCCCCGACGATGACCCGGACGCCGTGCGGGCTGTCCTGCACGGCGTACAGGTCGCCGCCGATGAAGGCGTCCTTGCGCGCCGCCTCGTAGCGGGCCGCGATGTCGAAGCCGGCGATCCGGGCGGCCGGCTCGGGCAGCACGGCCCGCTGGGCGGCCTCGGCGATCTCGCGGGCGGAGGCGAGCCGCCGGTCGCCCAGGCGTACGACCCGGTTGATGGCGACGGCCAGCAGCGCGACGGTGGCCACCGTGACGACCTCGGTCACCAGGCTCGCGTCCGCGCCGGTGCCGAAGCGCGCGTGCACGGCGAAGGTGGCGACCAGGGCGGCGAGACCCGTGAGCAGCGTGGTGCGCAGTGCGGACAGGGGCGCGGCCACCAGCGGGGCGGCGGTGAAGAAGGGGACCGCGGTGAAGACGCGCGGGGTGAGCAGGTCGTACAGGATCCCGCCCGCGATCAGCAGCACCGGCAGGGCGCGGGCGAGGGTGCGCGGGGCGGGACGGCGGCCGTGGCGCCCGTCCGGCGGCAGCGGCGGGCCAGGGTGACCGGTCCCGGGATCGGGGACGGGGTCGCCGGGGAGCCGGCCGCCCGCTCTGGCGTACGGACTCTCCTCCACCTCACCAGGGCGCACCGCTCGTCTCCCGTGTCCTTGATCCCGCGTCCAGCGTGGCGGGGGGTGCGGGGTGCGGGCGACCGCTGTGGACCGAGCGGGCGACCGGGTGTGACGCACACCACTCGACGTCGGGGCGGGGGCGGGCCGGTGATCTGGCGGAGTGGGCCGGAAAACACTCAGGACCGGAATCCATTGCTGGATTCCGGTCCTGAGCCTTCAGTAGCGGGGACAGGATTTGAACCTGCGACCTCTGGGTTATGAGCCCAGCGAGCTACCGAGCTGCTCCACCCCGCGTCGTTGTGACTCCAGTGTACGCCATCCGCGGGGTGCCGAGCACACGGGTTTCCCGGGGGGTGCGGATCAGGGCAGGAGGTGGGCGTTGGGCGCCTTCGCGCGGCCCTCGTAGTCGGGCAGCTCGACGACGTCCACGCCGGCCCCGGCAAGGACGCCGGCGCCGTCCGCCGCCGGCACGAACGTGTCGGGCTCCCGCCACGCCGTGACGACCCTGCGGGCGCCCGCCCGCAGGATCAGCTCCGCGCAGGGGGCGGGACGGGAGGCGCGGCGGGAGCAGGGCTCCAGACTGCTGTAGACGGTGGCGCCGGCGAGGCGCGGGTCGGCGGGGTCGATCTTGGCGAGGGCCGCCTCCTCGGCGTGCACGACGGGGTCGCCGCCCTCCCGCGAGTGGCCGCGCGCCAGCTCGGTGCCGTCGGCGGCGACCACCACCGCGCCGACGCTGAAGGCCGTCCGCGAGGGCGGGCAGAGGGCGGCCAGCTCGCAGGCGGTGCGCAGCCAGCGCCGGTCGGCGGCGGTGGGTAGCGGGCCGGTGCCGGGCGCGGTGGGCTCGTAACGCATGAGGACGACGTCCTCGATCCGCCGGGTCTCGGTGAGCCGGAGCCGGCCGCCCTGGTACGCCCCGGGGCCGAACATCCGCGGGGCGGCCGGGTCGCCCACGAACAGCGGGGCGAGGACGAGCTGGAGCTCGTCGGCGAGGCCCTGCTGGAGGAGCTGGGTGTGGACGGTTCCGCCGCCCTCGACCATCAGGCGCCGGACGCCGCGCTCGTCGTGCAGGTGCTGCAGCAGGGCGCGCCAGTCGAGGGCGGGGCCGAGGGAGACCACGTCGGCGGTGCGGCCGAGGGCGCGGGCGGCCCGGGCGGCGCCTTGGTCGGTGGTGTACACGAGCTTCTCGCCACCGGTGTGCCAGAAGTGCGCGCCGGGGTCGAGGTCGCCGGAGGCCGTGACGGTGACCTTCAGGGGGTAGGCGGGCCTGCCGCCGGCCTCGCGGGCCGCGCGCCGCTCGGGCGAGTTCACCAGCAGGCGCGGGTTGTCGGCGCGGATGGTGCCGGCGCCGATCAGGATGGCGTCGACGGAGGCGCGCACCTCGTCGACCCGGTCGAAGTCGGCGGGTCCGGACAGCAGGAGCCGGTCGGGGCCGGTGTCGTCCAGGTAGCCGTCGAGGGAGACGGCGGCGGACAGCAGGACGTACGGGTACGGCATCGGCGCGCTCCCTCGCGAAGACCCCCTACGGGATCTTGGTTCAAGTTTGAAACAAACTTACACTGGTGGCATGACGACCCGCTGGCTCACTCCCGAGGAGCAGCGCGCCTGGCGCGCGTACATCGCCGCCTCCCGGCTGCTGGAGGACGCGATCGACCGCCAGCTCCAGCAGGAGGCCGGCATGCCGCACCTGTTCTACTCCGTGCTGGCCAATCTGTCCGAGGCGCCCGAGCGGCGCCTGCGCATGACCGACCTCGCCGAGACGCTGAAGATCACCCGCAGCAGGCTGACGTACGCGGTGACCAGACTGGAGCGGGACGGCCTCGTACGGCGGGAGGACTGCCCCCGGGACCGGCGCAGCAGCATCGCGGTGCTGACCGACGCGGGGACGGCCGTGCTGGAGCGTACGGCACCGGGGCACGTCGACACGGTCCGCACGACCCTCTTCGACCGGCTCACGCCCGAGCAGGTGGGGCAGCTGGAGGAGATCTGCTCGGGGATCGCCCGGACCCTGGAGGGGGAGGAGGCCGGGGCGGCCCCCGAAGGCGTGCCCTGGCGGCGGCGCTCGTCGCCGTGTGCGGGGACGAGCGGGGGGCTGTCCGGGGAGTCGGCCGAAGGCTCGTCCGCGGGGCCTTCCGGCCCGTCCGCGTAATGGCCGCGGGCACCGCGAGGGCATTGCTTTAACTTTTAAGCATGGGGTAGGGTCCCACACCTGCCGTCTGCTTCAAATCTGAAGCAGACCTCTGCAGCATGGGAACGGAACCCGGAGGCCCGCATGCCCGACACCCCCGCCGCAACGCCGCGCGCCCGCGTGCGGGTACCGCTGCACTTCGCCGACGGGTACGCCGTCGACGCCGAACTCGTCACCTTCCACGGCCTGGCCGACGGCCAGGAGCACATCGCCGTCGTCCTCGGCGAGCCCGGCCCGGTCCCCCTGGTGCGGCTGCACTCCGAGTGCCTGACCGGGGACGTCTTCGGCTCGGCCCGCTGCGACTGCGGCCCCCAGCTGCGCGAGGCGGTCGAGCGGATCGCCGAGCGCGGGGGCGTGCTGCTGTACCTGCGCCAGGAGGGGCGCGGCATCGGGCTGTACAACAAGCTCGACGCCTACGCGCTGCAGGACCGGGGCCTGGACACCTACGAGGCGAACGCCGCGCTCGGCCTGCCGGAGGACGCCCGCGACTACACGGCCGCCGCGCAGATGCTGCGCGCGCTCGGCGTCGACGAGCTCGACCTGCTCTCCAACAACCCCGACAAGGCGGGGCAGCTCCGCGCCCTCGGGGTCGCCGTCCGCGACCGCGTCCCCACGGGCGTCTTCACCACCGCCCACAACGTCCGCTACCTGCGGGCGAAGGTCCTGCAGACCCAGCACACGCTGCCGCTCGCGGAGTTGACGGAACTCAGCGCGGGCTGACACGAAAGGAGCCCCGGTCCGGACGGTGTCCGGACCGGGGCTCTCCCGTAGGCCCTGTGGGACTCGAACCCACAACCAATGGATTAAAAGTCCACTGCTCTGCCAATTGAGCTAAGGGCCCTGGCGATGTTGCCTGTCCGAGCATAGCCGGACGAGGCCGTGTCTCCGATCGGGTATCGGTGACCCGGCCGCGTCGGGTGCGGGATGGGCTACTTTTCGACCGGCTCGGGGGCGGGTCCGGGGACGTGCGCCGGCCTGAGGAACCAGTGGCGGGCGGAGGCCAGCCACCAGGTCGCGGCGAAGCCGAGGACGACCAGGACGGCGACCGGGGCGTAGTTGAACGTCTTCCAGGTGACCGGGGAGACCTGGGGCAGCATGAACAGCACGGTGATCAGCACGACCCAGGTGACGGACACCACGCCGATCGGCACCGACCAGCGGCCCAGGTGCCAGGGACCGCGCTCGAAGTCCGCTCCCCTGCGGACGCGCAGGAAGGTCGGCACGACGTAGGCGATGTAGAGGCCGATCACCGCGATCGACGTCACCGCCGCGTAGGCCGTCGAGTTGATGAGGTAGGGCAGGCCGAGGGCCAGGGCGCCGAACGCGGCCAGCCAGACCGCCGCCACGGGGGTGCGGGTGCGCGGGCTGACCGTGTGCCAGACGTGCGAGAAGGGCAGCGCCCCGTCGCGGGAGAAGGCGTAGATCATGCGGCTGTTGGCGGTGACCGAGGCCATGCCGCAGAACAGCTGGGCACCGATCACCACCAGCAGCAGCAGCTTTCCCGTGGTCGCGCCCAGCGCGTCCAGCAGGATCTGCGCGGGCGGCGCCCCGGTCGGGGAGGCCAGCTCCTTGTCGTACGACTGGATGGCGAAGGTGAAGCCCAGCAGCAGGACGAAGCCCGCGATCCAGGAGGTCCAGATGGACCGGACGATGCCCTTCGGGCCCGCGGTGGAGGCGTCGTGGGTCTCCTCCGTCATGTGCGCCGAGGCGTCGTAGCCGGTGAACGTGTACTGGGCCATGAGGAGGCCGAGCAGGACCACGTAGAAACCGCTGCCCCAGCCCGTCCCGTTGACGAACTTCGTGAACACGAAGGACGCCGACTGATGGCGGTCCGGGACGAGGGCCAGCGCGCCGACGATCACCGCCACGCCCAGGACGTGCCACCACACGCTGACGCTGTTCAGGAAGGCGACGATCCGGACGCCGAAGGTGTTCAGCAGGCCGTGCAGCACGAGGATGCCCGCGAAGAGCAGGACCGTGCGGCCGGGGGTCACCTCGAAGCCGAACTGGAGGTTCAGGTAGGCGCCGAGGAAGGACGCGGCGCCGAAGTCGATGCCCGCCGTCACCGCCACCTGGCCCAGCACGTTGAACCAGCCCGTGAACCACGCCCACGCCGCCGCCGAGCGCGGGGGCGCCAGGCGGTGGGCCCAGAAGTACAGGCCCGCGGAGGTCGGGTAGGCCGAGCAGATCTCGGCCATGGACAGCCCCACGAACAGGGTCATCAGGCCGACCGCGACCCAGCCCCAGGTGATCACCGCGGGACCGCCGGTGATCATGCCGAAGAGGTAGAGGGTCAGGCAGCCGGACAGCACCGAGATGATGGTGAAGGAGACGGCGTAGTTCGAGAACGCCGACATCCGGCGGGCGAGGACCTGGGTGTAACCGAGCTGGGCCAGCCGTTCCTCGTCGGACGGCCCTTCCGCTCTGCTGCGCACTGCCGCGTCTTCTGTCATGCCCCCAGCAATTCCCTGACGCGGGCAGTGACATGCGACACGTCGTCATCGCCCTGGCGTGGACGCGTGGGACGCGGCCCCCGCTCTCCCGCCCCGCCGCCCGCCGCTTCGGCCGCGGCGTCAAGCCGTGGCCAAGTCCCTTACAAATACGCCCTGTTCGTCATGACGGGACTTACGCTGGTGTCGCTCCCGCTGGTCATCCCGCTCCCTAACCGATGGTTCCACCACCACGAAGGGAAACACCGATGCGTCAGGTCGCTCTGGGCAGCCAGGGTCTGCGAGTCTCCGCACAGGGGCTCGGCTGCATGGGCATGAGCCAGTCGTACGGGGTCGGCAACGACGAGGAGTCGATCAGAACCGTCCACCGGGCCCTCGACCTGGGCGTCACCCTGATCGACACGGCCGACGTGTACGGCGCGACCGGCCTGTACGGCGTCGGCGCCAACGAGAAGCTGGTCGGCTACGCGCTCAGGGAGCGCCGGGACGAGGTCACCCTCGCCACCAAGTGCGGCATCGTCGACATGCGGCCCGGCGCCGGTATGGAGCTGCGCGCCGACCCGGAGTACGTCCGGCAGTGCTGCGACGAGTCGCTCAGGCGCCTCGGCGTGGACCACATCGACCTGTACTACCTGCACCGGATCGACCCGAAGACCCCCGTAGAGGACTCCATCGGCGCCTTCGCCGAGCTGGTGAAGGCGGGCAAGGTCCGCTACATCGGCGTCTCCGAGGTGACCGCCGAGGAACTGGAGCGCGCCCACGCCGTACACCCGGTCACCGCCGTGCAGAGCGAGTACTCGCTGTGGAGCCGCGAGCTGGAGGCGCAGGTCCTGCCGGCCGCCCGCCGGCTGGGCATCGGCGTGGTCCCGTTCTCCCCGCTCGGCCGCGGCTTCCTGACCGGCGCGGTCACCAGCCGGGACACCATGGCGGCCAACGACATGCGCCGCAACCTGCCGCGGTTCTCCCAGGACAACCTGGACGCCAACCAGCAGGTCGTGGACGTCATCCGGGAGATCGCCGACGCCCACGGGGTGCGGCCCGGGCAGATCGCGCTGGCCTGGGTGCACGCCCAGGGCGACGACATCGTGCCCATCCCGGGCACCAAGCGGATCAGCTACCTGGAGCAGAACACGGCCGCCGCCGACCTCACGCTGACCGACGACGACCTGGCCCGCCTCGGCGCGGCGGCCGCCCTGATCCAGGGCGGCCGCCGCTGACCCGTACGTGCCGTACGTGACCTCGGTCCGCGTCAGTGGCTGAAACGGCCGCGGGCCCCGGATCTCTCCGGGGCCCGCGGCCGTGGTTCGCGGGGACCGGCGGTCAGCCGGTCACCCTGTGTCAGCCGTTGCGCTTCCAGCGCGGCTTGTCGTCGCGGCGGCCGAACGAGCCGGAACCGGAACCGGAACCGGAACCGCGGTGGTCGTCACGACGGCCGTAGGGGCGGTCGTGACCGGCGGAGCGGAAGCCCGGACGGTCGTCGCGGCGGTCGCGGTTGAACGGACGGTCGCTGCCCCGGTGGCCACCGCGCTCGTCGCGGCGGAAGCCGCCCCGCTCGTCACGGCGCTCGAAGGGACGGCCACCACGGTCGCGGTCGAACGGACGGCGCTCGTCACGGCGCTCGAAGGAACGGCCGCCACGGTCACCGCCGCGGTCGCCCCGGTCGTCGCGGCGCTCGAAGGAACGGCCACCGCGGTCACCGCCACGGTCGTCACGGCGCTCGAAACCACGGTCGTTACGGTCGCGGTCGAACGGACGACGCTCCTCACGACGCTCGAAGGAACGGCCACCGCGGTCACCGCCACGGTCGTCGCGACGCTCGAAACCACGGTCGTTACGGTCGCGGTCGAACGGACGACGCTCCTCACGACGCTCGAAGGAACGCCCGCCACGGTCGTCACGGCGCTCGAAGCCCCGCTCGCCGCGGTCGCGGTCGAAGGAACGGCGCTCCCGGCGCTCGTACGGCGCCGAGGCCGCCGGACGCTCGTCGCGCTCGGTCTCGCGCTGGGCCGGCTCCTCGGCCACGGCCGGCTCGGTCACGGCCTGGGCCGCGGCCGCCTGGGCCTCGGCCACGGCGGTCTCCGGGTCCTCGCCGCGCTCGCGGGCGACCCGGGCGACCAGCCGGTCGGCCTCGTCACGCAGCTCGGCGGCGCGGCGCTGGGCGCGCTCCAGCTCCTTGGTGAGCTGGGCGAGCTCGCGCTCGGCCTGCTGCGCCGCGTTGTTCGCGGACTCGGCCTGGACCTCGGTCATCGACCGGGCGCCGGTGATCTCGGCGACCTCCGGGTCGAAGGTGCCGGCGCCCTGGATGATGTGGCGCGCGGCGTCGACGCCCGCGTCCTCCATCAGGCGGAAGATCTGGCGCCGCTGGTGCGGCAGGGACAGCGAGACGACCGTGCCGGTGCGGCCGGCACGCGCGGTACGGCCCGCGCGGTGCAGGTAGTCCTTGTGGTCGCCGGCCGGGTCGACGTTCAGCACCAGGTCGATGCCGTCCACGTGGATGCCGCGGGCGGCGACGTCGGTCGCGACGAGCGCGTTGACGTAACCGTCCTTGAAGTCGGCCAGCGTCCGGGTGCGGGCGCCCTGGGTCATGCCGCCGTGCAGCGCGTCGGCCTTCACACCGGCGTCACGCAGCTGCTCGGCGATGCGGTCGGCGCCCAGCTGGGTGCGGACGAAGATGATCGTGCGGCCCTTGCGGGAGGCGATCGCGGCGGTGACCGGCGCCTTGTCCTTGGGCTTCACGATGAGGATGTGGTGCGACATGGTCGTGACGTTGCCCTGGGCGCTGTCGACCTCGTGCGTGACCGGGTCGGTCAGGTAGCGCTTGACCAGCGTGGAGATCTCGTTCTCCATGGTCGCGGAGAACAGCATCCGCTGGCCGCCCGCCGGGACCTGGTCGAGCAGCTCGGTGACCTCGGGCAGGAAGCCCAGGTCGGACATCTGGTCGGCCTCGTCGAGGACCGCGATCTGGGTGTCCTCCAGGGAGCAGGCGCCGCGGTTGATGATGTCGCGCAGCCGGCCCGGGGTGGCGACGAGGATGTCGACGCCGCGCTCCAGGGCGTAGATCTGGTTGCCCATCGACGTACCGCCGCAGACGACCTTCATCTTCAGGCCGAGGACGTCGCCGTACGGCTGGAGGGCGTCGGCCACCTGCATGGCCAGCTCGCGCGTCGGGGTCAGGATGACGGCGCGGGGCTTGTGCTTCTGGGTGCGGCCGCCGGCCAGCGTGGCCAGGGTGGGCAGACCGAAGGAGAGGGTCTTGCCGGAGCCGGTGCGGCCACGGCCGAGGATGTCCTTGCCGGCCAGGGCGTCCGGGATGGTCGCGGCCTGGATCGGGAAGGGGACGGTGACACCGTTCTGGGCCAGCTTGCGCACGACGCCCTCGGGAAGCCCGAGGTCGGCGAAGGTGATCTCAGGGGTGTCGGTGGTCTGGGGGGTGTCAGTGGTCTCGGTGACCTCGGTGGTCACGTCGTCGAGCTCGTTCTCGTTCTCGGACACGACGATGTGATCAGTACTGGACACGGACATGCGAATGGGAAACCTTCCGGAGTCTCTTCGGCACGCGCCCGTCAACTCCGTGATTCGCTCTACGACCGCCTCAATGCGGTCCGCCACGGCAAAGGAGAGTACGCGCCACACGGCGCGCTCTGCAGTGGCGCCGGGCAAATGGGATCAAACGATCTACCACCATACGCACCCACGGCCCCCGAAGGCAAACCGCTCCATGGAGACCCTCGTCACTCCCTACACCGGCACTCCCGCCCGCGGCGCCGGCTCCCGCTGCGCCAGCTGCGGCTCCGGGTCCTCGTGCGCCGAGGACGACGGCTCGGCCGACGGCTGATCGGTGGGAGGCGCCGGCGGGGTGGTCGCCGGGGGCTCCGGCGGGGCGGAGGTCGCCGGGGGCGTCGGCTGGTCCTTGGTCGGCGCCGGGTCCCCGGAGACCACACCGCCTCCCGGCCGGCCCGGCTTCGACGGCGCCGCGGACGTGCTGTCCGCGCCGGACGGCGTGGCCGACGCCGACGCCGACTCGCCCTTCTTCGCCTTGCCGCCGTGCCCGTGCTTGCCGTCGGCCGCCCGGCCGCCGTACCCCGGGCCGCCGCCGCCCCCTCCCGGACCACCGTCCGGCGCCTCACCGCCGTGCTGCCCCGCCGAGTGCGCGGGCCGGGCCCGGCCCGCGTCGTCACCCACACTCACACAGCCGGCGGCGGTCGTGACGGCCAGCACCACGACGGCCAGACGGACGGGTACGTACAAGGGGCGCACGGCGGCCACCTCCGCGGAAAAGAAAGGGAGTCAACCTCCCCAACTCCCTTCGCCCGCAAGAGGACACGCGCCCCGTTCGAACCGGCCCCCGGTACGGCCCCCGGTCACCCGTACCCGAGCGCGTGCAGCCGGGCGTCGTCGATCCCGAAGTGGTGGGCGATCTCGTGCACCACGGTGACCTCCACCTCGGCCACCACGTCGGCCCGGGACGCGCACATCCGCAGCGTCGGGCCCCGGTACACGGTGATCCGGTCCGGCAGCACCCCGGCGTACCACTCGCCCCGCTCGGTCAGCGGGGTCCCCTCGTAGAGCCCGAGCAGCTCCGGATCGTCCGCGGGCGGTTCGTCCTCGACGAACACCGCCACGTTGTCCATCAGCCGCGTCAGCTCCGGGGGGATCCGGTCCAGCGCCTCGGCGACCAGTTCCTCGAACTCCTCGCGCGTCATCTCCAGCACACCGTCATTCTCCGGCACCGGGGCGCGGACCGAGAGTGCGCGGCCGCCGCATACCGGCGACGGTGTCCGGGCATACGGCCCCAATGGCCCGCGTCCCCGTCGCAGCCCTGGACCGCATGCTGAAACGCCGCTTCCGCCCGTCCGCCCGCCCGCTCCCCGCCCTCGAACTCGCCGAACGCCCCCGGCCGTGGCTGAACGCCCTCGGCCTCGCCGCGGTGGTGCTCGTCGGCGCCTGGCTGGGCCTGCTCGTCGTCGGCGACGTACGGGCCCCGGTCGGCCCGGTGAACACGACCATGGCGCTGCGCCCGTCCCTCACCGGCGGCACGAAGATCAACGTCTCCCCGCTCGGCGCGCTGACCCTGGACAGCCACGTCGCCCCGGTCCGCCTGGACGTCAACGTCGACCAGCTCGACCCGCTGCGCTCGGCGGCCCTCGTCGACCACCCCGAACGGCTCTCCGGGCTCCAGGACGAGGTGGCCCGGGACGTGGAGCACGGCACCCTCGACCTGGCGGTGCGTTCCTCGGTCGCCGTGGTGGCCGGGGCGTGCGCCCTGGGCCTGGCCGTCTACCGCCGCCCGGGCCGCGCCCTGGCCGCCGGCGGCCTGGCACTCACCCTGCTCGCCGCCTCGGGCGCGACGGCGTACGCCACCTGGAACCCCAGGTCGGTGCTCGAACCCCGGTTCTCCGGCCTGCTGTCCTCCGCGCCGTCCGTGGTCGGCAACGCGCGCAGCATCGTCACCGAGTTCGACGTCTACCAGAAGGAACTGGCCCGCCTGGTGACGAACGTGACCAAGCTCTACGACGTCACCTCCACGCTCCCGGCCTACCAGCCGGACCCCTCAACCCTGCGGGTCCTGCACGTCTCCGACATCCACCTCAACCCGGCGAGCTGGAAGATCATCGCCTCGCTGGTGAGGCAGTACAAGGTGGACGTGATCGTCGACTCGGGCGACACGATGGACCACGGCACGGCGGCCGAGAACGGCTTCCTCGACCCGATCCCGGACCTGGGCGCGCCCTACGTCTGGGTCCGCGGCAACCACGACTCGCGGGTCACCCAGCGCTACCTGCGGCACCTGAAGAACGTGCACGTGCTGGACGACGGGCGGGCGCGGACGGTCGGCGGCCTGCGCTTCGCGGGGATCGGCGACCCCCAGTTCACCCCCGACCGCTCCCAGGCCCGCGGCGGTGACGCGGCCGAGCGGCTCGCGGGCGACCGCCTGGCCTCGGCCCTGCACGACCAGCGGGCGGCCGGCACGCCGGTGGACGTGGCGATCGCCCACGAGCCCGTGGCCGCCCGGGAGACGGACGGCGAGGTGCCCCTGGTGCTGTGCGGGCACCTGCACCACGAGGGCACCGAGGTGCTGAAGTACGGCACCCGGCTGCGGATGGAGGGCTCGACCGGCGGCAGCGGCCTGCGCGCGGTGGAGCGCAGGTACCCGGCGCCCATCGAGGCCTCGATCCTCTACTTCGACCGCGACACCCGCCGCCTGCAGGCCTGGGACGCGATCCAGCTCGGGGGTCTGGGCCTGACGACGGCCGAGGTCAGCCGCCACCTGCCGGAGGAGAACCTGCCCGGCGCCACCCCGTCCCCGGGGCCCACCTCGCCCTCGTCCCCGGCGTCCCCGTAAACCGTTTTGGCGATACTCCCCGCCATCCCATATGCTTCTCACGTCCCCGACGCGCTGAGAAGCGCGCAGGCGGGCCGATAGCCCTCATCGTCTAGCGGCCTAGGACGCCGCCCTTTCAAGGCGGTAGCACGGGTTCGAATCCCGTTGGGGGCACGCAAGATCGTGTGCGACACTGTTGCACACAAGCTTGGTCCTGTGGAGCAGTTTGGAGTGCTCGCCACCCTGTCAAGGTGGAGGCCGCGGGTTCAAATCCCGTCAGGACCGCTGAGGTTTCCCCGGAAGCCTCGTGGCTGGGTAGCTCAGTTGGTACGAGCGATCGCCTGAAAAGCGATAGGTCGCCGGTTCGACCCCGGCCCCAGCCACAACCTCGAAGGCCCCGTCCAACTGGACGGGGCCTTCGTCGTGCGGCCTACGCCGCCGCTTGGCAGCCGGGGCGGGCGGCGCTACGTTCGGGCGGATCACACGGGTTTTCTCGGGGGACGGGGGAGCGGATGGGCCAGGACCGGACCAGAGCGATCGGGGACGCCGACCTGGAGAAGTACCGGGCGCGGTACGGGCTGATGGCGGTCGTCATCAGCAACTGCGCCATCGCCGCGGTCGCGGCCTTCGGCGTGTGGCGGCTCGACGGCGACAAGGCCGTGATCGTCGGCGTGCTGACCGCCGCCTTCACCGCGGTGAGCGGGGTGACCACCGCGTACCTGGGCATCAAGGCCGTCTCCAACACCGCGCGGTCGATCGCCCTCGGGGACGCGGCGGCCCGGCGGCAGAAGGAGCCGGAGCCCACCGCCGCACCGGCACCCGCCGCACCGCCCGCCCCGCGCGCACCCTAGCCGGGCGGGGCGGACACGCGCGGGTCCGCCCCGGGGAACGGGCACGTCACGGCCGCGCGGCAAATCGTTCGCCAGCGATTTCCCCGAGGTGAGATCCTGGACCGCGTATGTCTACGCACCCAGCCCCCGCCCTCGGCGCCCTCGCCCCTCGTCTGACCGAGCTGTCGCTGCGCGACGCGCACCGGCTCGGCAGGCGGCTCGAGGGCGCGCGCAAGATCCGTAAGCCGGAGGCCCGCGCCGCCGTCCTCGCCGAGATCGACGCCGAGGTCGGCAAGGCCGAGGCCCGGATGGCCGCGCGGCGCTCCCGTGTGCCCACCGTCGGCTACCCGGAGCAGCTGCCCGTCAGCCAGAAGAAGGACGAGATCGCGGCCGCCATCCGCGATCACCAGGTCGTGATCGTGGCCGGCGAGACCGGCTCCGGCAAGACGACCCAGATCCCGAAGATCTGTCTCGAGCTCGGGCGTGGGGTCCGGGGCATGATCGGGCACACCCAGCCCCGCCGGATCGCCGCGCGCACCGTCGCCGAGCGCGTGGCCGAGGAGCTGGACACCCCGCTCGGCGAGACCGTCGGCTGGAAGGTGCGCTTCACCGACCAGGTGAACCCGGACGCCACCTTCGTCAAGCTGATGACGGACGGCATCCTGCTCGCCGAGATCCAGACCGACCGCGAGCTGCGCGCCTACGACACGATCATCATCGACGAGGCCCACGAGCGGTCCCTCAACATCGACTTCCTGCTCGGCTACCTCGCCCAGCTGCTGCCCAGGCGGCCGGACCTGAAGGTCGTCATCACCTCCGCCACCATCGACCCCGAGCGCTTCTCACGGCACTTCGGCGACGCGCCGATCGTCGAGGTGAGCGGGCGGACGTACCCGGTGGAGGTGCGCTACCGCCCGCTGCTGGAAGAGGAGTCGGACGACGCCGACCGCGACCAGATCACCGCGATCACCGACGCCGTCGAGGAGCTGATGGCGGAGGGCAAGGGCGACATCCTCGTCTTCCTCTCCGGTGAGCGGGAGATCCGCGACACGGCCGACGCGCTCACCAGGAAGCAGTACCGGTTCACGGAGATCCTGCCGCTGTACGCCCGGCTGTCGCACGCGGAGCAGCACCGGGTCTTCCAGCAGCACACCGGGCGCAGGATCGTTCTGGCGACCAACGTCGCCGAGACCTCGCTGACCGTCCCGGGCATCAAGTACGTCATCGACCCGGGCTTCGCCCGCATCAGCCGGTACAGCCACCGCACCAAGGTGCAGCGGCTGCCCATCGAGCCGGTCTCCCAGGCCAGCGCCAACCAGCGCAAGGGCCGCTGCGGCCGCACCTCCGACGGCATCTGCATCCGGCTGTACAGCGAGGACGACTTCCTCGCCCGGCCGGAGTTCACGGACGCCGAGATCCTCCGCACGAACCTCGCCTCCGTCATCCTCCAGATGACCGCGGCCGGCCTCGGCGACATCGAGAAGTTCCCCTTCATCGACCCGCCGGACCACCGCAACATCCGCGACGGCGTGCAGCTGCTCCAGGAGCTGGGCGCGCTCGACCCGGAGCAGAAGGACCCGCGCAAGCGCCTCACGGACACCGGCCGCAAGCTGGCCCAGCTGCCCGTCGACCCGCGCCTGGCCCGGATGGTGCTGGAGGCCGACAAGAACGGCTGCGTCCGCGAGGTGATGGTCATCGCGGCCGCCCTGTCCATCCAGGACCCGCGCGAGCGCCCGTCCGACAAGCAGGCCCAGGCGGACCAGCAGCACGCCCGCTTCAAGGACGAGACCAGCGACTTCCTCGCCTTCCTGAACCTGTGGCGATACGTCCGCGAGCAGCAGAAGGAGCGGGGCTCCAGCTCCTTCCGGCGGATGTGCAAGCAGGAGTACCTGAACTTCCTGCGCATCCGCGAGTGGCAGGACATCTACAGCCAGCTGCGCACCGTGGCCAAGCAGATGGGCATGCACCTGGAGGAGCCCGCGGCGGGTGCCGACGCCCCGGCCGACCGCGTGCACGTCTCCCTCCTGGCCGGCCTCCTCTCCCACATCGGGATGAAGGACGTGAAGGACGGCAACAAGAACGAGTACCTGGGCGCCCGCAACGCCAAGTTCGCGGTCTTCCCCGGCTCGGCGCTGTTCCGCAAGCAGCCGAGGTTCGTGATGTCGGCCGAGCTGGTGGAGACCAGCCGGCTGTGGGCCCGGGTCAACGCGAAGATCGAGCCCGAGTGGGTCGAGCCGCTCGCCGGCCACCTGCTGAAGCGGACCTACAGCGAGCCGCACTGGGAGAAGGACCAGGCGGCCGTGATGGCGTACGAGAAGGTGACGCTGTACGGCGTCCCGATCGTCGCGCAGCGGAAGGTGAACTACGGCCGGATCGACCCCGAGGTCTCCCGCGAGCTGTTCATCCGCAACGCCTTGGTCGAGGGCGACTGGCGCACGCACCACAAGTTCTTCGCCGACAACCGCAGGCTCCTGAGCGAGGTCGAGGAGCTGGAGCACCGGGCGCGGCGCCGGGACATCGTCGTGGACGACGAGACGCTGTTCGACTTCTACGAGCAGCGGGTGCCCGAACACGTCGTCTCGGGCGCCCACTTCGACTCCTGGTGGAAGCGCAAGCGGCACGAGCAGCCGGACTACCTGGACTTCGAGCGGGAGATGCTCGTCCGCGAGTCGGCCGGTGCGGTCACCAAGGCCGACTACCCGGACAGCTGGCGGCAGGGGCAGCTCAAGTTCCGCGTGACGTACCAGTTCGAGCCCGGCGCGGACGCGGACGGCGTAACCGTGCACGTCCCGCTCCAGGTGCTCAACCAGGTCACCGACGAGGGCTTCGACTGGCAGATCCCGGGCCTGCGCGAGGAGGTGGTCACGGAGCTCATCCGTTCCCTGCCCAAGCCGGTCCGCCGCCACTACGTGCCCGCGCCGAACTACGCGAAGGCGTTCCTGGAACGGGCGGTGCCCCTGCAGGAGCCGCTGACGGTGACGATGGCGCGCGAGCTGAAGCGGATGGTCGGCGTGCCCTTCGATGCGGACGACTTCGACTGGGCCAAGGTGCCCGACCATCTGAAGATCACTTTCCGGATCGTCGACGAGCGGCGCCGGACGCTCGCCGAGGACAAGGACCTGGAGGCGCTCAGGCTGCGGCTGAAGCCGAAGGCACGCCAGGCGCTCTCCCAGGCCGCCGCGGCGACCGCCTCCCGCTCGGGCGGCGAGTCCCTGGAGCGCACCGGCCTGACGGACTGGACGATCGGCACGCTCACCCGGGTCTTCGAGACGCGCCGGGCCGGACAGCCGGTGAAGGCGTACCCGGCGCTGGTGGACGACGGCGACACGGTCTCGGTCCGGCTCTTCGACACCGAGGCGGAACAGGCCGAGGCGATGTGGAAGGGCACCCGCCGGCTGATCCTGCGCAACATCCCGGTCAATCCCGCGAAGTTCGCTTCCGAGAAGCTGACCAACGCCCAGAAGCTGGCGCTCTCCGCCAATCCGCACGGCTCCGTGCAGGCTCTGTTCGACGACTGCGCCATGGCCGCGGCCGACCGGCTGATCGACGGCTTCGGCGGCCCGGTGTGGGACGAGGAGTCGTACCGCAAGCTCTACGACAAGGTGCGCGCGGACATCGTGGACACGACCGTGCGCGCGGTCGGCCAGGTGCAGCAGGTCCTGGCGGCCTGGCAGGCCTGTGAGCGCCGTCTGAAGGGCGTGCGCAGCCCCACGCTGCTGGCGAACCTGACGGACGTCCGCAAGCAGCTCGACGCCCTCGTGAAGCCCGGCTTCGTGACGTGGGCCGGCATACGGCGGCTGCCGGACCTGATGCGCTATCTGGTGGCCGCGGACCGGCGGCTGCAGCAGATGCCGACGAACGTCCAGCGGGACACCACCCGCATGGAGAAGGTCCACGAGATGCAGGACGAGTACGCCTGGCTGCTGGAGCAGCTCCCGCAGGGCCGGCCGGTGCCCGCCGCCGTCCTGGACATCCGCTGGATGATCGAGGAGCTGCGGGTCAGCTACTTCGCCCACGCGCTGGGCACGGCGTACCCGGTCTCCGACAAGCGGATCGTGAAGGCGATCGACGCCGTCGCACCGTGACCGTACGGGTACCGGGGGTGAGTTCGACCAGGCGGCCCACCTCCTGTACAGTCTCTTTTCGCAGCGCAACGCGGTGAGCGGAGCGAGGCGAAACCTGGTCCTGTGGAGCAGTTTGGAGTGCTCGCCACCCTGTCAAGGTGGAGGCCGCGGGTTCAAATCCCGTCAGGACCGCACAGAGAGAAGGGCCCCCGCGAGGGGGCCCTTCTGCTGTTCCCGCCGCGCGCCCGGTCGCCCTCCGGCGCCCTTGACGACGCCCCCGCCCGCCGGTACCCAGGGACCAGGGCCCCGTCCTTCCCCGTGCGGCCCCTGGAGGTGGCGTATGGCGGCATCGGCCAGGCACGAGACGCGGGCGCTGCTGAGGGCGCACCTGTCGGCCGCCTCGTCGTACGGGCATCTCACCCGCCACTGCCCGATCTGCCACCGACTGCTCCGGCTGGCCATGGACGCGGCGCCATCACCCCAGGAGGCGGCCGCCGGCGTCGACGCGGCCGGGGCGGCCGACGAGGCTCCGGAGGCCCTGGAGGCGCTGGAGACGCTGGAGGGGGAGAGCCCCGGCAGCGCGTGACTTTCCGGTCCGGCACGGAGCGCCGACTCCCAACACCCGCGTGCACGTGGCACGGTGGTGCGGTGCGGTGGAGCGGCCGGTTCCACTACCGCACCCGGTCCGTGGGCAACAAGCGCTGAGCCGTGTGACGGGTGTCACCGCATGAGTTTTCAAAAGGGCGGTACTTACCCCCCTCATACAACTGGTCAATTTAATATGTGCAATTGCACCGACCGGAGGGGTCCTTCACAGCGGTTCCGACACCCCTCCCCAGACTCCGACAAGGCCGCTCACAGCCGCGCCGGTCCGCCCACGAGCAGCGCACAAAAAAGATCGCGCTGGACCCGGCGGAGTCCAGCGCGATCTACGACGCACCCTGTGTCGCTGCCTACAACGTTCTCTTCGGCCTGGGCGAGGGCCCTGTTGGGGCAGGTCCCGCGTCGCTCGGAGCTAGGGTTCCGGGCACGTCGACCAGTTGGGGGACCAGCCGGTTTGCCCGGTATTCAGTTGTTCAGGCCTCGCTGCGCTGCTGCGGGATGCCCGCGAGCAGTGCGCGGACTTCGGCCTCGCGGTAGCGGCGGTGCCCGCCGAGCGTACGGATGGACGTGAGCTTGCCGGCCTTCGCCCACCGCGTGACCGTCTTGGGGTCGACACGGAACATGGTGGCGACCTCAGCCGGGGTCAGCAGCGGCTCGGCATCAGGGGTGCGAGCGGTCATGAGCGGCCTCCTCGGGAGAACCGAACCTTCTCGGTTCTTTCCTCTAAATTCTGCACCTTGACCCGCGTTGCCCGAAATGGCGGACGCGAGTCGAGTCGGTTATAGGACGAACGGCTTGTCCTCGGCACTACAACTACACCATCTGTCCAGCCGCGTCGGCCAAACCGATGGAATTGCCCTCCCAGGTGTTCATCAGCGACGGAAGCCGATGGACCATGCCATAGCGGACAGTCACGCCACTGTGACGATCAGTCACAGGGGCGCTCAGGAGTCACCAGACCCCCCAAAGCGTGCAATGCTGAGATTTCGCCCTCGTTGGAGCATAGTTGGGCGAACGGAGCCCTCCCCGGGCTCCTTGTCCTATTTTGGCACGAGGGGCGGCAAGAGGCGCAAGGGCCGCGTAAGTGCCGTCCATCACCCTTGAGGCAAAAGCCCGGATCGGGACCAACATCCCGTCAGGTGGTCTAAGTTCCGTAGACGGTACGTCGTTCGGGGATATTTCGACCGTGACGTGCGTCACTCAGTTCGCGGAGCGCCGGTCCCGGACCGCACGCCACCGCTCCACCAGCCGCGCGTAGGCGGCGCCCGCGGCCGCCCCGTCGCCCCGGCGCAGCGCCTCGATGCCCTCGGCCACGTCCGCCGCCGAGCGGTCGCCCTCCAGGTCGCCGGCCGGCACCGTGTGCACCAGGCCGCCGTAGTCCAGCTCCACCAGGGAGCGCGGGTGGAAGTCCTCCAGCCAGCTGCCGACGTCCACCAGGCCGTCGATCAGCGGCCCCTCCCCCATGGCGTCCTTCAGGGTCCGCAGCGCCCGGGCCACCCGGCGCCTGGCCTGGACCATCGGGGTGCGGTAGCGCAGCAGCGGGGGCACCTGGGCGGTCCCCTTCTCGTACCGGCGCTCCTCGTCGGAGACCAGGACGAACCAGTTCACCGGCACCTGCCAGGTCGCCGTGCGGATCCAGGGGCGGGCGTCCGGGTTACGGGCGAGCCAGCGCTCGTAGTCCTGGGCCGCCTGGCGCCGCACGACCTCCGGCAGCACCGCCTCCAGGACCGGCTTGGGCAGTTCCTCGGGCAGCTCCTGCAGCGCCTGCCAGCCACGCAGCCGAGTCCGCCACGGGCAGACGCAGACCACCCCGTCGGCCTCCAGCACGAACGCGTCACCGCTCTCGTGCACCGGCACCGGGATCGGCGGCGTGGGCAGCAAGTCGGCGAGCGAGCGCCGCAGTTCGTCCTGGTAGGTGGGACGCTCGGGGCGCCGGGCGTAGCGCGCCCAGTGGGTGCGCTCCGGCTCCGGGAAGGCGGCCAGCGGCTCGTACACGCGCAGGTACGCGGCGTACGGGACGACCACGGAGGACACCTTGGGCACGCCTGCTCCCTCCCCATCGGACCCGGCTCGAAACCACGGCAAATCGTCCCACGGTCATGCGTGCAAGTACGGCACGGGAGAGTGATCCTGAACACTGCGAGGATGGCTGGTGGGCCGAGGCTCTACGCTCATGCCACAGCACCCGCCACCCGCACGGGCGCTGAGCCCCACCCGCCGCTCTTTACACAGGAGTCACCACAGTGACCGACGTAACCGGCGCACCTGCTGAGGTCCTGCACACCCTGTTCCACTCGGACCAGGGCGGCCACGAGCAGGTCGTGCTCTGCCAGGACCGCGCAACCGGCCTCAAGGCCGTGATCGCCATCCACTCCACCGCCCTGGGCCCGGCCCTCGGCGGCACCCGCTTCTACCCCTACGCCACCGAGGCCGAGGCCGTCGCCGACGCCCTCAACCTGGCGCGCGGCATGTCGTACAAGAACGCCATGGCCGGCCTGGACCACGGCGGCGGCAAGGCCGTCATCATCGGCGACCCGGAGCAGGACAAGACCGAGGACCTGCTGCTCGCCTACGGCCGCATGGTCGCCTCGCTCGGCGGCCGCTACGTCACCGCGTGCGACGTCGGCACCTATGTCGCCGACATGGACGTCGTGGCCCGCGAGTGCCGCTGGACCACCGGCCGCTCCCCCGAGAACGGCGGCGCCGGCGACTCCTCCGTGCTCACCGCCTTCGGCGTCTACCAGGGCATGCGCGCCTCCGCCCAGCACCTGTGGGGCGACCCCTCGCTGCGCGACCGCAGGGTCGGCGTCGCGGGCGTCGGCAAGGTGGGCCACCACCTGGTGCGGCACCTGCTGGACGAGGGCGCCGAGGTCGTGATCACCGATGTGCGCGCCGACGCCGTGCGGCGGGTCCTCGACCAGTACCCGGGGCGGGTCACGGCCGTCGCGGACACCGAGGCGCTCATCCGGGTCGAGGGGCTGGACGTCTACGCCCCCTGCGCCCTCGGCGGCGCCCTGAACGACCTCTCGGTGCCGGTGCTGACCGCCAAGGTGGTGTGCGGCGCCGCCAACAACCAGCTCGCCCACCCGGGCGTGGAGAAGGACCTCGCCGACCGCGGGATCCTCTACGCGCCGGACTACGTGGTGAACGCGGGCGGGGTCATCCAGGTGGCCGACGAGCTGCACGGGTTCGACTTCGACCGGTGCAAGGCCAAGGCGGCGAAGATCTTCGACACCACGCTCGCGATCTTCGCACGTGCGAAGGAGGACGGCATCCCGCCGGCCGCCGCCGCGGACCGGATCGCCGAGCAGCGGATGGCCGACGCGCGCGCGACCCGCTGATCCGGGGGGCCGGAACCCGACCGGGTGTCCGATCGCACGTATGAGCGGTACCCGTCGGCGGGAACTTAGAGAGAACTCTCACTTCCACCGGCGGGTCGTACCCCGATAAGTGGTTAAAATCGCCACTGACCAGCGAGGAAAGGGCACCTCGAGGGTCCTGTGCACACGCGCGTGCTGCGGGCGACGTACCGTATGGGCGCGGGCTCAGGTACCGTGGAAGCCCTACGGACCGGCCTCTCTGCGGAGGGTCCGTTTCGGATCATGAACGCGTGTCAGACTCTGGGGCCGTCGAGCCCCGTCACCGAGGGGGTCGAGCCATGGGGCGCGGCCGGGCCAAGGCCAAGCAGACGAAGGTCGCCCGCCAGCTGAAGTACAACAGCGGTGGGACTGACCTGTCACGTCTGGCCAGTGAACTGGGCGCATCGACTTCGAGCCAGCCGCCGAACGGCGAGCCGTTCGAGGACGATGAGGGCGACGAAGACGATCTTTATTCTCGTTACGCCGACCTCTATGAGGACGACGACGAGGACGAGGACCAAGGTCCCTCGCAGCACCGTCGCGGCGCTTGACCCAGTACTGAGCACCTGCCCGGTCGGTGGTACTCCCACCGACCGGGTTCTGTGCTACCCGCAGGTCTGTGCGACCCGGGGGGTCAGACCGCGTAGTCCCCGACCAGCTCGGCGCCGGTCGGCTGCTCGGTGCGGTCGGTGATCTCGCCGGCCACCCAGGCGTCGACCCCGCGGTCGGCCAGGGTCGCGAGGGCCACCTCGGTGGACTCCTGCGGGACGATCGCCATCATGCCGACGCCCATGTTCAGGGTCTTCTCCAGCTCCAGGCGTTCCACGTTCCCGGTCCTGCCGACCAGGTCGAAGATCGCGCCGGGGGCCCAGGTGGACCGGTCGACGACCGCGTGCAGCCCGTCCGGGATCACCCGGGCCAGGTTGGCCGCGAGCCCGCCGCCCGTGATGTGGCTGAAGGCGTGCACCTCGGTGGTGCGGGTGAGGGCCAGGCAGTCCAGCGAGTAGATCCTGGTGGGCTCCAGCAGCTCCTCGCCGAGGGTGCGGCCGAGTTCGGCCACCTCGGCCTCCAGGGCCAGGCCGGCCCGGTCCAGCAGGACGTGACGGACCAGGGAGTATCCGTTCGAGTGAAGTCCGGAGGACGCCATGGCGATCACCGCGTCACCCGTACGGATGCGATCCGCGCCCAGCAGCCGGTCGGCCTCCACCACGCCCGTACCGGCGCCTGCGACGTCGAAGTCGTCCTCGCCGAGCAGACCGGGGTGCTCGGCCGTCTCACCGCCCACCAGGGCGCAGCCGGCCAGCACACAGCCCTCCGCGATGCCCTTCACGATGGCCGCGACACGCTCGGGGTGGACCTTGCCGACGCAGATGTAGTCGGTCATGAACAGCGGCTCGGCACCGCACACCACGATGTCGTCCATGACCATGGCGACCAGGTCGTGGCCGATCGAGTCGTAGACGCCGAGTCGGCGCGCGATGTCGACCTTCGTGCCGACGCCGTCCGTGGCGGAGGCGAGCAGGGGGCGCTCGAAACGCTTGAGGGCGGAGGCGTCGAAGAGCCCGGCGAAGCCGCCGAGGCCACCGAGGACCTCGGGGCGCTGGGTCTTCTTCACCCACTCCTTCATCAGTTCGACGGCGCGGTCGCCCGCCTCGATGTCGACGCCTGCCGCTGCGTAGCTGGCACCAGTGGTCTCAGACATGGTCCTTGAGAACTTTCGTGTCGTACCGCTTGAGAACAGCGGGGGTTACGGGCGCCGGATCGCGTCGGAGGCCGCCGTGGCGGCGGGGCCCGCGGCCAGTTCGGTCTCCAGGAGCTGCTTGCCGAGCAGCTCGGGGTCCGGCAGCTCCATGGGGTACTCGCCGTCGAAGCAGGCGCGGCACAGGTTCGGCTTGGCGATCGCGGTCGCCTCGATCATGCCGTCGATGGAGATGTACGCGAGCGAGTCGGCGCCGAGCGAGGTGCCGATCTCCTCGATGGTCATCCCGTTGGCGATCAGCTCAGCGCGGGTGGCGAAGTCGATGCCGAAGAAACAGGGCCACTTCACGGGCGGCGAGGAGATCCGGATGTGGACCTCGGCGGCGCCGGCCTCGCGCAGCATGCGCACCAGGGCCCGCTGGGTGTTGCCGCGCACGATCGAGTCGTCGACGACGACCAGGCGCTTGCCCTTGATGACTTCCTTGAGCGGGTTCAGCTTCAGGCGGATGCCGAGCTGGCGGATGGTCTGCGAGGGCTGGATGAAGGTCCGTCCCACGTACGCGTTCTTCACCAGACCCGCGCCGAAGGGGATGCCGGAGGCCTCCGCGTAGCCGATGGCGGCCGGGGTGCCGGATTCCGGGGTCGCTATGACCAGGTCGGCCTCGACCGGCGCCTCCTTGGCCAGGCGGCGGCCCATCTCCACACGGGAGAGGTACACGTTCCGGCCGGCGATGTCGGTGTCCGGGCGGGCCAGGTACACGTACTCGAAGACACAGCCCTTGGGCTTCGCTTCCGCGAACCGGGAGGTACGAAGGCCGTTCTCGTCGATGGCGACGAACTCGCCGGGCTCGATCTCCCGCACGAAGCTCGCGCCGCAGATGTCGAGCGCGGCCGACTCGGAGGCGACCACCCAGCCGCGCTCCAGGCGGCCGAGGACCAGCGGGCGGATGCCCTGCGGGTCACGGGCGGCGTAGAGCGTGTGCTCGTCCATGAAGACGAGCGAGAAGGCGCCCTTGACCTTCGGGAGAACCGCGTGGGCGGCATCCTCGATGGTCAGCGGCTTGCCGTCCTCGTCGACCTGGGCGGCCAGCAGGGCCGTCAGCAGGTCGGTGTCGTTGGTGGCCGCGACCCGGGTGGACCGGCCGTTGTTGTCCTTGGGGAGTTCGGCGACCATCTCGGCGAGCTGCGCCGTGTTGACCAGGTTGCCGTTGTGGCCGAGCGCGATCGAGCCGTGCGCGGTGGCACGGAACGTCGGCTGGGCGTTCTCCCACACGGAGGCTCCGGTGGTCGAGTAGCGGGCGTGTCCGACCGCGATGTGACCCTGGAGCGAACCGAGCGAGGTCTCGTCGAAGACCTGGGACACGAGGCCCATGTCCTTGAAGACGAGGATCTGGGAGCCGTTGCTGACCGCGATTCCCGCGGATTCCTGACCCCGGTGCTGGAGGGCGTAGAGCCCGAAGTACGTGAGCTTTGCGACCTCTTCACCAGGAGCCCAGACACCGAAGACGCCGCAAGCGTCCTGGGGGCCTTTTTCGCCGGGAAGCAGATCGTGATTGAGTCGACCGTCACCACGTGGCACGGCACCGAGTGTAGGCGAGGTCGACCACTGGTCCGAATTGGGGATGCGTGCCCGTCTCCGGACCACCGCTGTGGATCACCTTGGCGGTTTCCTCGTTTCCGCAGGTCAGCCCAGCGGGGACGGGCCTTGGCCGGTTCTGGGCGGCCCTGCGGACGACGGTCGCGGACCCGTTCGCGGTGTGCGTGAGTGAGGTGTCGCACATCAATCGGGTGCGCCGGGGGCGAGGTGGACGACGTCGCCGTCGCCGTCGGTGAGGGTCGCCTTCCCGTCGTGCACCCGGGCGGTGAGGGTGCCGGTGGTGAGGGTGCGGGCGAGGGCGCGCTCGAAGTCCATCCGCGCCTGGTCGCAGGCCATCCGGGTCGTGCGCAGATCGCCGATGGTGATCCGGTCGCCGTGCACGGTGGCCATGGCGGCGAACTGGTTGCAGCCGAGGTTGCCGGCCGCCCGGCCGTCCGTGCCGATCCGGATGCGCGCGGAGGCGGGCCCGTGCCGGGTGGTGCCGCCCGTGGTGAGGCCGTCGACCCGCCAGTCGACCCCGGTCACGGACCGCGGCACACCGGTCGCGCCGCTGTCCGCCCGCCCGCTCCCGGCGCTGCCGCAGGCCACCGTGAGCGGGACGAGCACGGCGGCGGCCGTCAGGATCATGCACTGCTTGTACCGGTTCATATGCATTCGACGGTCCGGCGGAGCCGCCGGTTCCGTGCCGCCGGTGCTCAGGACAGCAGCGGCAGCAGTTCCCCGAGGTCGGCCCGCTCCCCGCTGGCGCTGACCTGGGCTCCGGCGACGGCGTCCGCCCAGGTCAGCCGGCCGGTCGCGAGCCTGATCCAGGTCATCGGATCGGTCTCCACGACGTTGGGCGGGGTGCCGCGGGTGTGCCGGAGCCCCTCCACGCACTGCACGACGGCGTACGGCGGCACGCGCACCTCGGTGGAGCCGCCGGGCGCCTTCGTCGCGAGGGCGTCGGCGAGGAGCCGGGTGGCGGTGGCCACGGCCTGCCGCTCGCTGGGGACGTCGAGGCCGGGGACGGCGGCGTTGAGGTCGTCGGTGTGGACGACGAGTTCCACCGTGCGGGTGACCAGGTAGTCGTCCACGGAGACGGCGCCCGCGGTGGTGTCCAGTAGCCGGGTGCCGGGGTGCTCCTCGAGGGCGGCGCGCAGGTCCTTCTCGACCCCGGCGAGGTAGGCGTCCAGGTCCGGCTGGGCGGCGGCCACCTCCCGCGTGCGGTCGGCGATGCCGGCGGCCCGGACGGCGGTGCCCAGCGCCCACTCGGCGACCGTCACGGTCGCCTTCGGGGGCGCCGGCGCGGCCAGCGCGCCGTGCACGGCGGTGAGCGCCATGCCGATGTGCGCGACCAGCTCCCGCACGGTCCAGTCGCCGAGCCGGGTGGGCCCGGCGAGCTGCTCGGGGGTGAGGCCGCGCGCGGCCTCCCGGACGTTCGCGAACTGGGCGAGGACCGCGCCGCGGGTCCTGGCGGGGTCATAGCTGCGGGCACGCTTCTTGGCCGGTGGCATGACAGCGACCCTATGCCTTCGACCCGCTCTCCCTCAGGCCGTTTCTCCCCCGCCCCGCAGCGGGCCGGACGCCGGCCGCGACAGGGGGCCCAACCGCCGCTGCCGCCGCCGATCCGCGGCCGACGCACCGGACCCCGGCCACGGCGCCCGGCCCCAGCAGGCCCGCGCTGGGGACAGGTCGAGGCGCGGCGAAGTGACGCGGCCCTGATGCCGGGGAGGCCCTGATGCCGGGGAGGCCGGGAGCCCCGGAGACCCGGAGGCCGGGAGGCCGGGAGGCCGGGAGGCCGGGAGGCCGGGAGGCCGGGAGGCCGGGAGGCCGGGAGGCCGGGAGGCCGGGAGGCCGGGAGACCCGGAGACCCGGAGACCCGGAGACCCGGAGACCCGGAGACCCGGAGACCCGGAGACCCGGAGACCCGGAGACCCGGAGGCCGGAAGCCGGGAGGCCGGGAGACCCGGAAGCCGGGAGGCCGGGAGACCCGGAAGCCGAAAGGCCGGGAGGCCGGGAGACCCGGAAGCCGGAAGGCCGGGAGACCCGGAAGCCGGAAGGCCGGGAGGCCCGGAGACCCGGAAGCCGGGAGGCCGGGAGACCCGGAAGCCGGGAGGCCCGGAGGCCGGGCCGGCCTTCAGCAGAGCGGTGCGCGGCGCCGAAGGCACGCGGAGCGCGACGACGGGTGCGACGGCTGGCGTCGGCGCGTCCCGCGCGCGGGCGGGGCCGGGCGGCTCCGGGAAGCGCGGGTGCACCGCGGCTGCGACCGGCTTCCGGTGGCCGGGGTCGCGGTCGCCGCCGTTCGGGCACCGGGCGGCCGGGCGGGCATGGTCCCGCCCGGTCTCCCGGAACGGGGAAGGCCCCGCCCGGAACACCGGGCGGGGCCTCGCCTCATGCTCCGGGCGGTTACGCCAGCAGCGCGGGGATGGTGGCCTCGTGGGCCTCGCGCAGCTCGGCGAGGGACAGCGAGAACTCGCCCTGCACCTCCACCGCGTCGCCGTCCACGACACCGATGCGGGTGACCGGGAGGCCCCGGGCACCGCACATGTCGTTGAAGCGGACCTCCTCCGAGCGGGGCACCGCGACGACCGCGCGGCCCGCCGACTCGGAGAGCAGGAAGGTGAAGGCGTCCAGGCCGTCGGGGACGACCAGCCGCGCGCCCTTGCCGCCGAGCAGCGCCGACTCCACGACCGCCTGGACCAGGCCGCCGTCGGAGAGGTCGTGCGCGGAGTCGATCATGCCGTCGCGGGAGGCGGAGATCAGGATCTCGGCCAGCAGCCGCTCACGCTCCAGGTCGACCTTCGGGGGCAGCCCGCCGAGGTGGTCGTGGACCACCTGGGACCAGGCCGAACCGCCGAACTCCGCACGGGTGTCGCCGAGGAGGTAGAGCAGCTGGCCCTCCTCCTGGAAGGCGACCGGCGTGCGGCGCGCGACGTCGTCGATGACGCCGAGCACGGCGACCACCGGGGTCGGGTGGATGGCCGCTTCGCCCGTCTGGTTGTAGAGCGAGACGTTGCCGCCGGTCACCGGGGTGCCGAGCTGCAGGCAGCCGTCCGCGAGACCGCGCACGGCCTCGGCGAACTGCCACATGACCGCCGGGTCCTCGGGGGAGCCGAAGTTCAGGCAGTCGGAGACCGCGAGCGGCTTGGCGCCGGTGGTGGCGACGTTGCGGTACGCCTCCGCCAGCGCGAGCTGCGCGCCGGTGTACGGGTCCAGCTTGGCGTAGCGGCCGTTGCCGTCCGTCGCGATCGCGACACCGAGCCCGGTCTCCTCGTCCACGCGGATCATGCCGGAGTCCTCCGGCTGGGCGAGGACGGTGTTGCCCTGCACGAAGTGGTCGTACTGCGAGGTGATCCACTTCTTGGACGCCTGGTTGGGCGAGGCGACCAGCTTGAGGACCTGGTCCTTCAGCTCCTCGCTCGAGGCCGGCCGCGGCAGCTTGTTCGCGTCGTCGGCCTGGAGGGCGTCCTGCCACTCGGGGCGGGCGTACGGGCGCTCGTAGACCGGGCCCTCGTGCGCCACCGTGCGCGGGTCGACGTCGACGATCTTGCCGCCGTGCCAGAAGATCTCCAGCCGGTCGCCGTCGGTCACCTCACCGATGACGGTGGCGATGACGTCCCACTTGGCGCAGATCTCCAGGAACCGGTCCACCTTCTCCGGCTCGACGACGGCGCACATGCGCTCCTGCGACTCGCTCATGAGGATCTCCTCGGGCGAGAGCGTGGAGTCGCGCAGCGGGACGTCGTCCAGGGTGACGCGCATGCCGCCGGAGCCGTTGGAGGCCAGCTCGGAGGTGGCGCAGGACAGGCCGGCCGCGCCGAGGTCCTGGATGCCGACGACCAGCTTCTCCTGGAAGGCCTCCAGGGTGCACTCGATGAGGAGCTTCTCCTGGAAGGGGTCGCCGACCTGGACCGCGGGCCGCTTCGAGGGCTTGGCGTCGTCGAAGGTCTCGGAGGCCAGGATCGAGGCGCCGCCGATGCCGTCGCCGCCCGTGCGGGCGCCGTACAGGACGACCTTGTTGCCGGCGCCGGACGCCTTGGCGAGGTGGATGTCCTCGTGCCGCATGACGCCGATGGCGCCGGCGTTGACCAGCGGGTTGCCCTGGTAGCAGGCGTCGAAGACGACCTCGCCGCCGATGTTGGGCAGGCCCAGGCAGTTGCCGTAGCCGCCGATGCCGGCGACGACGCCCGGCAGGACGCGCTTGGTGTCGGGGTGGTCGGCCGCGCCGAAGCGCAGCGGGTCGACGACCGCGACCGGGCGGGCGCCCATGGCGATGATGTCGCGGACGATGCCGCCGACGCCGGTGGCCGCGCCCTGGTAGGGCTCGACGTACGACGGGTGGTTGTGCGACTCGACCTTGAAGGTGACCGCGTAGCCCTGGCCGACGTCCACCACGCCCGCGTTCTCGCCGATGCCGACGAGCATGGCGTCCGACTGCGGCGCCTTCTCGCCGAACTGGCGCAGGTGGACCTTGGAGGACTTGTACGAGCAGTGCTCGGACCACATGACCGAGTACATGGCGAGTTCGGCGCCGGTCGGGCGGCGGCCGAGGATCTCCACCACCCGCTCGTACTCGTCCTTCTTCAGGCCGAGTTCGGCCCAGGGCAGCTCGACGTCGGGGGTCGCGGCCGCGTGCTCGACCGTGTCCAGAGGCGTCCGGCTCATGCGTTGACCAGCTTCTTGAGGATCGAGGTGAAGAAGGGGAGGCCGTCGGTGCGGCCGGTACCGATCAGCGGCTCGACGGCGTGCTCGGGGTGCGGCATGAGGCCGACGACGTTCCCGGCCTCGTTGGTGATGCCGGCGATGTCCCGCAGCGAGCCGTTGGGGTTGAAGTCCAGGTACCGGAAGACGACCCGGCCCTCCGCCTCCAGCTTGTCGAGCGTGTACTCGTCGGCGACGTACCGGCCGTCCATGTTCTTCAGCGGGATGTGGATCTCCTGGCCCTGGCGGTAGTCGCCGGTCCACGAGGTCTCCGCGTTCTCCACCCGCAGCTTCTGGTCGCGGCAGATGAAGTGGAGGTGGTCGTTGCCGAGCATGCCGCCGGGCAGCAGGTGGGCCTCGGTGAGGACCTGGAAGCCGTTGCAGATGCCGAGGACCGGAAGTCCGGCCTTCGCCTCCTCGATGACCGTCTCCATGACCGGCGAGAACCGGGAGATGGCCCCGGCCCGCAGATAGTCGCCGTAGGAGAAACCGCCGGGCAGCACCACGGCGTCGACCTGCTTGAGGTCCTTGTCCTTGTGCCAGAGGGCGACCGGTTCGGCGCCCGCGAGCCGGATCGCGCGCTGCGTGTCCCGGTCGTCGAGGCTTCCCGGGAAAGTGACGACGCCAATACGAGCGGTCACTTCGCGGCCTCCGCGACTTCCGCCGCCTCTTCCACCTTGACGGTGAAGTCCTCGATCACGGTGTTGGCGAGGAAGGATTCCGCAAGATCGTGGATGCGCGCGAGCGCGGCCTCGTCGACCGGCCCGTCAACTTCCAGTTCGAAACGCTTTCCCTGGCGGACGTCCGAGATCCCGTCGAAACCCAGGCGCGGCAGCGCACGCTGGACCGCCTGGCCCTGGGGGTCGAGGATCTCCGGCTTGAGCATGACGTCGACTACGACGCGTGCCACTGGCACTCCCGGTGTGTGGTGCTGAGCAGGTTCCTTCAGACTACCCGCACAAAATTTCTACGCGGGTAGAGTTGTAGGAAACTACGTGAGGCGCGTCACGATCGGGTGACGGGCGGGCGACTTCGCGAAAAGTTCTGGGAAAGTTCCAGCGGTCCGTCCGTGGCGGCTATTGCACGGGGACACGCGGGCGGATTTAGTCGGGCTTCACTTTGCAATGCCGGGCACTGTACAAATGAATTGGCAATAGCCGATACTCGGCACGTCATCGCCGATGAGCTGTATCGGCGTGCCGCACGAAGGGACCGATATTCGTGGCGCAAAAGGTCGTGGTCACTCTCTTTGACGACATCGACGGCTCGGAAGCGGCGGAAACGATCGCCTTCGGACTCGACGGCAGGTCGTACGAGATCGACTTGAACGAAACCAACGCCAGAAAACTGCGCAAGGCGCTCGCGCCCTACGTGGAGGCCGGCCGCAAGCGGTCCCGGTCGGGCAAGGCGTACAAGCAGACGGAGGTCGCTCCCGACCCCGCGGCCGTGCGCGCCTGGGCCCAGGCGAACAAGATGGACGTGCCGGCGCGCGGACGCATCCCCAAGAAGGTCTACGAGGCGTTCAGCGCCGCGCAGTGAGGGCCCGCGAAGGGGCGGCGCCCGGGGTCCCGTCAGCGGGCCCCGGGCGCCGTGCAGTTGGCCGCGCCGGGAACCGACTTGCGCTACCCCCCTGCTGATCAGCTAATGTCTGGGACACGCCGAGGGGCGAGGCCGAAAGGCCGGATCCCACGGACCGTGCGGGTGTAGTTCAGTAGTAGAACATCCCCCTTCCAGGGGGAAGGCGCAGTGTGCAATTCCTGTCACCCGCTCTGGCACCGGTCAGAACCACTCTTGTGGATCAGGTAGGCTGGTGCTCGCACCGATCGGTGGGAGCCGGTCGGGGGCAGTGCGGACGTAGCTCAGTTGGTAGAGCGCAACCTTGCCAAGGTTGAGGTCGCGAGTTCGAGCCTCGTCGTCCGCTCGGGATGAGACCCCGGTCCTCTGGACCGGGGTCTTCTTCGTGCGCGCGCTCGGTCGCGCATCTGACATTTGTCATGCCGGCCGATGACACCGCGCACTGCTGATCCGCCCCGTCCGGCGGGACGCTGAGGCCATGGACCACACAGACGAACACGAGCACGTGATCGAGGTCACCGACCTCCGGCGTGTCTACGGGGGCGGGTTCGAGGCCGTGCGCGGCATCGGTTTCTCCGTCGCGCGCGGGGAGGTCTTCGCGCTGCTGGGCACCAACGGCGCGGGCAAGACGTCCACCGTCGAACTGCTGGAGGGGCTCGCGCCGCCGTCCGGCGGCCGCGTCCGCGTCCTCGGCCACGACCCCTTCCTGGAGCGGTCCGCCGTGCGCCCGCGCACCGGGGTCATGCTCCAGGAGGGCGGCTTCCCCTCCGACCTCACCGTCACCGAGACCGTCCGGATGTGGGCGGCCTGCACGAGCGGGGCCCGGCCGGAGGGCGAGGTGCTGGAACGCGTCGGCCTCGGCGGCCGGGCCGGCGTCCGGGTGCGTCAGCTCTCCGGCGGCGAACGGCGGCGCCTGGACCTGGCGCTCGCCCTGCTCGGCGCCCCCGAGGTGCTGTTCCTGGACGAACCGACCACCGGGCTCGACGCCGAAGGCCGCCGCGACACCTGGGCGTTGGTGCGCGCGCTGCGCGACGCCGGCACCACCGTGCTGCTCACCACGCACCACCTGGAGGAGGCGGAAGGGCTCGCCGACCGGCTCGCCATCCTGCACCGCGGCCGGGTCGCCGCCTCGGGCACCCCCGCCGAGGTCACCGCGGGCCGACCCGCCCGGATGTCCTTCGAACTGCCCGACGGCTACTTCCTCGGCGACCTGCCGCCCCTCGCGGGGCTCGGCGTCTGCGGACACGAACTCGACGGCAGGACCGTGCGGCTGCGCACCCAGGACCTCCAGCGCACCGCCACCGCGGTGCTCGCCTGGGCCGGGCGGGCCGGGGTCGAACTGCGCGGCCTCGACGCGCGCTCGGCCTCCCTGGAGGAGGCGTTCCTCGGGATCGCGCGCGACAGGGCGGTCGCGGCATGAGCGGCCTCACGGCGGCACCGGCGGGCCGCAGGCTGCGGGCGCTCGCCCGCGCCGAACTCGCCCTCCTCGGCCGCAACCGCGGTGTCGTCCTCACCGCGCTCCTCGCGCCGCTCGCGCTGCCCTTCAGCCTGCGCCCGGCCCTGGACCAGATGGACCTGGGCCGGCAGGGGCTGACGCCCGGAGCGGTCCTGATGACGGCCGCGGTCGGCTTCTCCTTCCTCTTCGCCGTCTACTGCACCCTGGTCAACGCCTACGTCGCCCGCCGCGAGGAACTCGTCCTCAAACGGCTGCGCACCGGCGAACTCACCGACGCCGAGATCCTCACCGGCACCGCCCTGCCCGCCGTGGGCGTCGGCCTCGCCCAGGCGCTGCTGCTGTCCGCCGGGTGCGCGGTGCTGCTGCACAGCGGGGCGCCCAGGGCGCCGTACCTGACCCTGCTGGGACTGGTCGCGGGGCTCGTGCTCAGCGCAGCGCTGGCCGCCCTCACCGCGTCCTTCACCCGGAGCGTGGAGAGCGCGCAGATCACCGCCCTCCCGCTGGTGCTCGTCACCATGGTGGGCTCCGGGATCGCGGTGCCCACCGAGGTCCTGCCCCACCGGCTCGCCTCCGTCTGCGCGTTCCTCCCGCTGTCCCCGGCGGTCCGGCTGGTCCGGGCGGGCTGGACCGGCCGGCTCGACGCGCCGGAGGTGCTGGTGACGGTGGCGGCGGCGCTGGCATGGACCGTCGTGGCGGTGTTTGCTGTACGGCGGTGGTTCCGCTGGGAACCGCGGCGGTGAGCGGGCGGTCAGGGGGGCACATGCTCGGGCGGGTTCGAGGGTGGCACCGACGGCACTGGCGGGACCGGAGCAAGGCCGAGCGGGTCGAACTGCAGAGCCTGGTCACCTGGCACGGCAGCATCTGGGTGGTCCCGCTCGGCTGGCTGCTGCTGCCGATGGTCGGCGGACTCGCCCACCGGCCCGTGGCCGTGGCCCTCGGCATGCTGCTGGTCGCCGTGGTCGTCCTGCAGTGCGCGGCCGCGAGCCGGGTGCTGCGCCCGGCGCTCGACCACTACCTCGGACGCGCCGCGCTGCCCCCGGGCACCCTGCGCGGTCCCACCCTCCTGCTCGGCCTGGCGCTCGCGGCGATCGTGGCACTCGCCTCGGTCCACGGCTTCGACCCGTTCGCCACCCGGCTGGCGGTCGGGGCCGCGCTCATGTCCTTCGGGCTGCCGTACGCGCTCACCGTGTCCGTGCGGGAGTTCCTGCGACGGGCCGCGGTCCTCGCGGCGCTGATCCTGGCGGTCTTCACGGTCGTGCGCCCGAGCGCCCCCGGCCTCGTCGCCACAGCGGTGGTGACCGCCTTCGGCGCCGTCGTCTCGCTGACCGCCGCACGCTGCGGCGCCTGGACCCTGTCGGTGCTGTGGGAGGCGGAGCGCGCCCGGGAGATCGAGGCCCGGCTCGCCGTCGCCGAGGAACGGCTGCGCTTCGGGCGCGACCTCCACGACGTGCTGGGGCGGAACCTGTCCGTGATCTCCCTCAAGAGCGAGCTGGCCGTCCAACTGGCCCGGCGCGGAAGGCCGGAGGCCGTGGAGCAGATGATCGAGGTGCAGCGCATCGCGCAGCAGTCCCAGCGGGAGGTGCGGGACGTCGTGCGCGGCTACCGCGAGGCCGACCTCGGCGTGGAACTCGCGGGCGCCCAGGGCGTGCTGAGTGCCGCCGGGATCGCCTGCGAGGTGCGCGCCGACACCGCGGGGCTGCCCGCCCGGGTGCAGTCGGCGCTGGGCTGGGTGGTGCGCGAGGCGGCCACCAACGTGCTGCGGCACGGCGACGCGGGACGGTGCTCGGTGGAACTGGCGGTGCGCGAGGGACGCGTGGTGCTGGCGGTGGAGAACGACGGGGCGGCGGAGCCGGCCACGGGCGGCGGCTCGGCCACGGGCGGCGGCTCGGGCCTCGCCGGGCTGCGGGAACGCCTGACCGCCGTGGCCGGGACCCTGGAGGCGGGACCGGTCGGCGGGGACCGGTTCCGGCTGGTGGCCGAGGTGCCCTTGGGGCGGCAAGCCGGTGAGGTTGAGGTCCGCTCATGACCGGTCCGGTACGGCTGCTGCTGGCCGACGACGAACACCTGATCCGGGGCGCGCTGACCGCCCTGCTCTCCCTGGAGGACGACCTGCTGGTGGTCGCGGAGGCGGCGAGCGGCCCGGAGGCCCTGGCGATGGCCCGGGCGCACACCCCCGACGTGGCCGTGCTCGACCTCCAGATGCCCGGCGCCGACGGTGTGAAGGTCGCCACATCCCTGCGCGCCGAACTGCCCACGTGCCAGGTGCTGATCGTCACCGGGCACGGCCGGCCCGGACACCTGAAGCGGGCACTCGCGGCCGGTGTGCGGGGATTCGTCCCGAAGACGGTCAGTGCCCAGCGGCTCGCCGAGATCATCCGGACGGTGCACGCGGGAAACCGTTACGTCGACCCGGAGTTGGCCGCCGACGCGATCTCCGCCGGGGACTCCCCGCTGACCGCGCGGGAGGCCGAGGTGCTGGAGCTGGCCGCCGACGGGGCGCCGGTCGCGGAGATCGCCGAGCGGGCCGCGCTGTCGCCCGGGACCGTGCGGAACTACCTCTCCTCGGCCGTCACGAAACTCGGTGCGGGAAACCGTCATGCGGCAGTGCGTCTCGCACGCGAGCGAGGTTGGGTATAGTTGCTCTCGCGCCACGGCGCAGTGCGGACGTAGCTCAGTTGGTAGAGCGCAACCTTGCCAAGGTTGAGGTCGCGAGTTCGAGCCTCGTCGTCCGCTCCACATCGAAAGGCCCCCGGTTCCCACCGGGGGCCTTTCGCACTCCTACGACCAGCGCACACCCGTCAGCCGCTCGTACGCCTCCACGTACTTCGCGCGGGTCGCCTCGACGACCTCGCCGGGCAGCGGCGGCGGGGGCTGCTCGCTCCTGCGGTCCCAGCCGGACGCTGCGGAGGTCAGCCAGTCCCGGACGAACTGCTTGTCGTAGGAGGGCTGCGCGCGGCCCGGCTCCCACCGGTCGGCCGGCCAGAAGCGGGACGAGTCCGGGGTGAGCACCTCGTCGGCGAGGACGAGCGAGTCGCCGTCGAAGCCGAACTCGAACTTGGTGTCGGCCAGGATGATCCCTCGGTCCCGGGCGATGTCCCGGGCCCGCGCGTACACCGCGAGGGTGGCCTGGCGCAGTTCGGCGGCGGTCTCCGCGCCGACCTGGCGGGCGACCTCCTCGTAGGAGACGTTCTCGTCGTGCTCGCCGACCTCGGCCTTGGTCGCCGGGGTGAAGATCGGGGCGGGCAGCTCCGAGCCGTCGACCAGGCCCTCGGGCAGGGCGAGGCCGCAGACGGTACGGGACTCCTGGTACTCCGCCAGGCCGGAGCCGGTGAGGTAACCGCGGGCCACGCACTCCACGGGAACCATCCGCAGCGACTTGCAGACGAGGGTGCGGCCCGCCCAGTCGGCGGGGGCGCCCTCGGGCAGCGCGGTGCTCAGGACGTGGTTCGGGGCCAGGTCACGGAGCTGGTCGAACCACCACAGGGAGAGCTGGGTGAGGACACGCCCCTTGTCGGGGATCTCCGTGGGCAGCACCCAGTCGTAGGCGGAGATGCGGTCGCTGGCGACCATCACGAGGTCGCCCGCCTCGTTGCGGTACAGCTCGCGCACCTTTCCGGTGTGGAGGTGCACCAGGCCCGGAACCTGGATCGGCTCGGGCTTTTCTACGAATCCGGACACGGTTCCTCCCCGTGGTTCTGTCCAATGCCTCGATTCTCCCGTATGCCGGTGACCGGGGTGCGGCCAGGGGTCAGTCCCGTTTGCAGATGCGGTCCAGGAGGTTCGCCGTGGCCCGCTGGACGCGGGCGTCCACGTGGCCGGGGCGGTCCAGGGCCGGTGACCAGGCGAAGGTGCCCGAGGCGAACACCCAGGCGCCGGAGGGCGCGCGGTACAGGGAGGTCTCCTGGTGCCGCCGGGCGCCGTCGTTGTCCGTGTAGGGGGAGTGGGCGAGCAGCACGCGCTCCTCGTGCTCGGGCAGCGGGGTGCGCGGGAAGTAGCGGTCCGCCTCCCCTGCGACCAGCCCGTCGATCGGTTCGCCCTCGTGCGCGCCGGCCGCGTCCCACAGCCAGTGGCCGGCGTTGCGCACGATCAGCGGATGCGGTTCGGGGACCCGGCCCGCGTACTGGATGCCGACCACCTGCTGCTCGGGCCGGTCGACCTCGCGCCACAGCACCGGCCGGCCGGGGCCCCGGCGCTTGCGGCAGGTCAGCAGCCGGTCGGGCACGCCGGACGGGGAGGGGCCCAGCTCCACCTGCCAGTACATGGTGTTCGCGGACAGGAAGACCAGCGAGGTGCCGCGGTCCCGGGCGTCCTCGACGGCGCGCCGCATCGGCGCCGACCAGTACTCGTCGTGGCCGGGGAAGACCAGGCCGCGGTAGCGGGTGGGGTCGACACGGCCCGCGTGCAGGTCGCGGGCGTCGGCGTAGGCGAGGTCGTAGCCGTAGCGCTCGGCCCAGCGGATGAAGTCGTAGGCGTGGCCCACGTGCAGGGGCAGGCCCGCGCCCGCGTACGGGCGGTCGAAGGAGACCGTGGTGGCGGCGTCCGCCTCGCCCAGCAGGCAGCCCTTCTCGTCCCAGGCGTGGTACAGGCTGGCGCCGGTCCGGCCGTCCTCCGGGTAGAGGTTGTACGCCTGCCAGGTGATGTCGGGCAGCAGCAGGAGCAGGTCGGCCGGGTGGTCGTCGCGGACCGTGAAGGGCACGTGGGAGCGGTAGCCGTCGGCGGTGGTCAGGACGGCCACGTAGGCGCCCACGCTCCAGTAGGAGGGCACCTGGAGCCGCCAGGACAGCCACCAGTGGTGGCAGGAGACCGTGCGGTCGGCGGCCAGCGGCTGGGGCTGGACGATGCCGGACAGCCGCGGGCTGGTGGTGATCTTCGCGGCGCCGTCGCCGCCGTAGTGGCCGATCCGGTAGATGTCCACGCCGAACTGCTGGGGCGGGTCGACCGTGATGTGGAAGTCGATCGCCTCGCCGGGCGAGACCGCTCCGGTGGAGGTGAAGCCCTTGATCTGGCGGCGCACGTCGTCGGCCGAGCGCGGTCCCGAGCCGGACGAGCGCGGCGCGGGCACCCGCGGCCGCTCCCCGGTGGGCTGCTGCGGGGTCGGGTCGACGTACCAGGGCACGACGTGGCCCGTGTCGTCGAAGTACGTCTCACTGCCGCGCAGCCAGGGGACGGGGCCCTGGCCGAAGGGGTCCGTGACGGCGTGCGCGAGTGCTCCGGACTCCCAGCGGCGGATGTGGTCCGAGGCCATGGTCGCTCCCCTCCCTCATGTCCCCCGTGTCCCTGGACGATGGTGCTCGGTGCTGCTCGGCGGTGCTCGGCAGGCGCTCGGTCGCGCTGTCGTATGTCGCATGCCTTTGCCATGTGCGCGGTCGGTCCCAGCACATCACATAACGCACGGGGGCGGTCACTATTCGTTGCGAATTGACCTGAAGTGGAAGAAGGTTTTCCGGTAGTCGCGTCGGGGTCCGGCCCGGTCCCGCCACGGCTCCCGCCACGCCTCCCGGCCGGGACGGCGTCCGGCGGCGGCGGGCGTCAGACGAGGCGGACCGGCTTCTCGGGCCGTATCCCCGACGCGGCCAGCCAGTCGCGCAGCGGGCGCGGGTCCCCTTCCTCGATCAGGCTGAGCACCTTGGGCGCGAGGTCGGCGGCCCGTTCGCCGCCCAGCACCAGGGAGGGGCCGTCGAGCCAGTCGAGGCCGGGAGCGGCACCGGCCGTGTCGACGGCGGCGCAGCAGACCATCGCCGTCACGTGGTCGGCGAGGAGTTCGCGGGCGCCGCGCGGGGGTTGGAGCGGGAACAACGGGAGGGAACCGTCGTCCCACAGCGCACTGTCCGGAATCAGCCCACTGGCCGTGGCACCCCGCGGGGCGGCGATCTCCTCCCGCGCCAGCTCCGCGCTGAGCCCGGCGGCCAGAGCGGCACTGCGCTCGGTACTCGGATCGGCGTACTCGTCGTCCGCGTCCGGGTGCGGCGCGTCGTCGGCGGCGGCATCAGGATGCGGGGCCTCGGCGGCCGCGTCGGCCGGCGAGGCCTCGGCGGCGGTATCGGGGTGCGGGGCCTCGGCGGCCGCGTCCGGGAGCGGGGCGTCGGTTCTTCCCGGGGCGGCGGGCCCGGCCTGGTCAGCGGGGGCTTCCGCATGGGGCGCGGTGGCCTCCGGACGGGTCTGGGCGGCCGGTTCCCGGGGGCTCGCGCTGACCGGTTCCCGGGGGCTGTCGGCGACCGCTTCCCGGGGGCTCCCCTCGGCCGCTTCGCGGGGGGTCGCGTCGGCCGGTTCCTCGGGGGTCAGGCCGTCCGGGTGCGGGCGAACCTCGTCCTCCGGCCGGGGGAGGACTCCCTGGGCCACCGCCGGAACGGGCTGGTCACCCTGCTCCCAGTGGCCGGGTTCCGTGAGGTGGTCAAGGACGCGGGCCAGGGTCGGGCCGTCGGAACCGGGGGCGGGGGCGCCGGGGGCCGGGCGGACACCCAGGGAGTCCAGGACCCGGTGCAGCCGGGCCGCGTCCGCGCGCCAGGTGCGGTCGACGACCTCCTCCGGGTACGCCTGCCAGTCCACCGGGGCCCAGTCGGGACCGCACTCGGCCGGGCCGCCGTGGAAGAGGCGGGCGGCGAGCAGGGAGGTGGCCTCGTCGATCGCGCCCGGCTCCTCCAGCAGGTCGCAGGCGGGGCGCTCGCCGAGGCGGGAGGCGAAGCCCTCGGCCAGCCGGTCCCGGCGGGACAGCTCGGTGAGCGCGGCGACCACACCGGCGTCCAGCCGGGAGGGCCAGCGGCCCATCCGCCAAGCGGGCAGCGCCACCCGGGTCAGCAGCCGGTCCCAGCCCGCGTAGGCGAGCCCGACCTGCTCCTGGGCGACGATCCGCAGGCCGTAGTCCACGGCCTGCGCCCGCTCGGCCGCCGCCGCCGCGACCCCGCGCTCCATCAGCACCGCGTGCTCGCGGCAGCCCCGCAGCAGCAGCCGCGCGACCCAGCCGAGGACCGCGCACACGCCCCGGGTCAGCACGCACCGGCCGGGCGTCGAGGCCACGGCCACCGTCGCGTCCAGACCGCGCACGAAGCGGCGGGCGGCGGCTATGTCGGGGTGCGCGGAGGGTCCCGTACCGGCGACGACCGGGGCGAGGACGGCGCGCAGCTCGCCCACGCGCATCCACCACAGGAACGGGGAGCCGATGACGAGGACCGGGGCGGGGGCGGGGCGACGGTGGGCGCCGGGGCCGGTTGCGGGACCGGGTTCCGCAGGCTCGTCGGGCGCCGGCCGGGCGGGCGGACCGTGCGCCGGGTGGGTGCGGTCCTCCAGCCAGCTGTCGCAGTCGGGAGTGAGCGCTATCGCCGAGGGCGCGGGGACGTCGAGCCGGTCGGCGAGGTCACGCACGAGCCGGTACAGGTCGGGAGCCGACTCCTCGGAGACCGGGACCGTGGGGGTCATGGCGGGGCGGGCGCGGGCCACGACCAGGGCGATGCCGGCGGCGGCCAGCAGCACGACCACGGCGACCACGCCCACCACCCAGCGGGCGGTGTCCCAGCCCGGGCCGACGAGATGGCCGGTGGAACCACCGGTCAGCAGGATCACCTCGGCGGCAGCCGGCAGCAGGGCCACGGCCAGCGCCCGGCCCCGGACGCGCAGGACGGCCAGCGCCCGCGAGCGCGCCGCCTGCGCGCCCAGTTCCCCACCGATTCCGGTCATGAGCGGCTTCCACCCCCTCCCTGCCGATCCCGTGCTGTCCTGGCGTTGCTCACTCCCCCACTGTGGCACCCGCCACCGACATCGCAATGCCGGTGGGCCAAGTGCCGGAACGCTTGCGCCGCACCCTAGTTGGGGCCCCGGGCCTCGTCAGCCGTATGGAGGATTGGTCACCCGATGGAATGGCCTTGGTCAGAGGTGGGTGACAGGCAGCAAAGATCAGGCCCCGGATTTTCGTCCGGGGCCTGGAGGACTCAGGGGCAGGTCAGGCACCTGCCGCCCGGGCCGCGATGTCCGTGCGGTGCTGGGAGCCGTCGAGGCCGATGCGGGCCACCGCCCGGTACGCCCGCTCGCGGGCCGCGGTCAGGTCCGCGCCGGTCGCGGTGACGGACAGCACCCGCCCGCCCGCGCTGACGACCGCGTCGCCCTCCCGCCTCGTCCCGGCGTGCAGGACGTAGGCGTGCGGGGCGTGCTCGGCGGCCACCTCGTCCAGACCGGTGATCGGGTCGCCGGTGCGCGGGGTGCCGGGGTAGTTGTGCGAGGCGACGACCACGGTGACCGCCGCGTCCTCGCTCCAGCGCAGGGGCGCGAGGTCGCCGAGGGTGCCGTTCGCGGCGGCGAGCAGGACGCCGGCCAGCGGGGTCTTCAGGCGGGCCAGCACGACCTGGGTCTCGGGGTCGCCGAAGCGGGCGTTGAACTCGATGACCCGGACACCGCGCGAGGTGATCGCGAGGCCGGCGTAGAGCAGACCGGAGAACGGCGTGCCGCGGCGGCGCATCTCGTCCACCGTCGGCCGCAGTACCGTCTCCAGCACCTCCTCGACCAGCTTCGGGTCGGCCCAGGGCAGCGGCGAGTACGCGCCCATGCCACCCGTGTTGGGGCCCTCGTCGCCGTCCAGGGCGCGCTTGAAGTCCTGGGCGGGCTGCAGCGGGACGACCGCGACGCCGTCGGTGACGGCGAACAGGGAGACCTCGGGCCCGTCGAGGAACTCCTCGATCACCACCCGCTCGCAGCCGGCCGCGTGGGCCTTGGCGGCCTCGATGTCGTGCGTGACGACGACGCCCTTGCCGGCGGCCAGGCCGTCGTCCTTGACGACGTAGGGGGCGCCGAACGCGTCGAGGGCCTCGGCGACCTCCGCCTCCGTGCTGCACACGTACGAGCGCGCCGTCGGCACGCCGGCCGTCGCCATCACGTCCTTGGCGAAGGCCTTGGAGCCCTCCAGCTGCGCGGCCTCACCGGAGGGGCCGAACACGGGGATGCCCGCCTCGCGCACCGCGTCGGCGACGCCGGCGACCAGCGGGGCCTCCGGGCCGACGACGACGAGGTCGGCGGCGAGGTCGCCGGCCAGCGCGGCCACGGCCTTGCCGTCGAGCGCGTCGACCTGGTGCAGCTCGGCCACCTCGGCGATGCCGGCGTTGCCGGGGGCGCAGTACAGCGCGGTGACGTCGGGATCGAGGGACAGGGAGCGGCACAGGGCGTGTTCGCGGGCGCCGCTGCCGATGACGAGGACCTTCACGGGGTCAGCCTACTGGCAAGGTCGCCGAAGACCCGGGGCCGGGGATCCTGTGGGTTCCTACGAACGCGCCCGCACCGGCACCGGCACCACCGTCCTACTCGTTGGTGAACTCCTCCACCACGGTCGCGCCCAGTTCCCGCACGATCAGGTCGTGGCCGGACAGGGCCGACTCGTCGAGGTCGGGGTCGTCGTCCTCGGGGATGTCGTCCTCGGGGGCGACCGGGTGCGGCTCCGGCGGTGCGGACCGCGCGGGAGCCGCGGGCGCCGGAGCGGACGGGGCGCCACCTTGCGGGGCGGCGGGCGCCGGGGAGCCGGGCCGGGCCGCCGCCGGGCGCGCGGCGGCGGCCGGGCCGCCACCGGCGGGCGCGCCGGTGAAACCGCCGCCTCCGTATCCGGGGCCGCCTCCGCCGAAGCCGGGGGGACCGCCGGCCGGCGGGGCCGCCGAACCACCCGAGGGGTCGACCAGCGCCTCGATCTTCCACTGCACGTTGAACTGCTCGGCCAGCGCCTGCCGCAGCACGTCCTCGCTGCCGCTGCTCGCGAAGTTGTCGCGGGCCCCCGCGTTGACGAAGCCGATCTGGAGGGTGGTGCCGTCGAAGCCGGTGACCTGGGCGTTCTGGCTGAGCAGGATCCAGGTGAACCGGCGCCGGTTCTTCACCGCCTCCAGGACGTTCGGCCAGAGCATGCGCGGGTCCACGCTCCCGGCGGGCGCGGCCGGGCCAGGGGCCGCGGGCGCCGAGGGGGCGGCGGAAGCCGCGGCCGGGGGCGCCTGATGCTGGGGCTGGGGTCGGGACTGGGCGGGTGCGGCGGCCTGCGGGGCGCCCGCCGGGGCGGCCGTGGGCCAGCCGCCGGGGCGCCGGCCGCCGCCGGCGGGAGCGGCGGTCGGCCAGGCGCCGGGCGCGGGCGCCGAGGCCGCGGCCGCCGCCGGGACCGGAGCCGCGGGAGCGGGAGCGGCCGGGGCCTGGGGTGCCGGAGTCTGCGGTGCCGGAGCCTGGGCCGGGGCGGCGGGCTGGGGCTGGGGGGCCGGGGGCGCCGAGACGGCAGGAGCCACCGGGGCGGCCGGTCCGCCGGGACCCGACGGGACGCCGGGGCCGCGTACGGCCGCGCGCGCGGCGGCCGGTCCGCCGCCCGGCGGCACCGGGGCGCCACCCTGGGCCGGGCCGGCGTGGGCCTCGGGCCCGGGGACGTACCCCATGGCGGGCGCGCCGGCCCCGCCGGCGAAGCCGACACCGCGCTCCAGGCGGTCCAGGCGGGCCATCAAGGACCGCTCGTCGCCGTAGGCGGCGGGGAGCATCACCCGCGCGCAGATGAGTTCGAGCTGGAGGCGGGGCGAGGTGGCGCCGCGCATCTCGGTGAGGCCCTCGTTGACGAGGTCGGCGGCGCGGCTCAGCTCGGCGGCGCCGAACGTGCCGGCCTGGGCCTGCATGCGGTCCAGGACGTCCGCCGGGGCGTCGATGAGCCCCTTGTCGACGGCGTCCGGGACGGCGGCCAGGATCACCAGGTCCCGCAGCCGTTCCAGCAGGTCGGCGACGAACCGCCGAGGGTCGTTGCCCCCCTCGATGACGCGGTCGACGACCTCGAAGGCGGCGGCCCCGTCACCGGTGGCGAAGGCCTCGACCACGGAGTCCAGCAGGGAGCCGTCGGTGTAGCCGAGGAGCGAGGTGGCCATGGCATAGGTCACACCCTCCTCCCGGGCGCCGGCGAGGAGCTGGTCCATGACGGACATGGAGTCACGCACGGAACCGGCGCCGGCCCGGACGACGAGCGGCAGCACGCCCTCCTCGACGGGGATGTCCTCCCGGCCGCACACCTCGCCCAGGTAGTCCCGCAGGGTCCCGGGCGGCACGAGCCGGAACGGGTAGTGGTGGGTGCGCGACCGGATGGTGCCGATGACCTTCTCGGGCTCCGTGGTCGCGAAGATGAACTTGAGGTGCTCCGGCGGCTCCTCGACGACCTTCAGCAGGGCGTTGAAGCCGGCCGACGTGACCATGTGGGCCTCGTCGATGATGTAGATCTTGTACCGGCTGCTCGCGGGCCCGAAGAAAGCCTTCTCGCGCAGCTCACGGGCGTCGTCCACACCACCGTGGGAGGCCGCGTCGATCTCGATGACGTCGATCGAGCCCGGGCCGTTGCGCGCCAGGTCGCGGCAGGACTGGCACTCGCCGCAGGGCGTGGGGGTGGGGCCCTGCTCGCAGTTCAGGCAGCGGGCCAGGATGCGTGCGCTGGTCGTCTTGCCGCAGCCGCGCGGACCGCTGAACAGGTACGCGTGATTGACCCGGTTGTTCCGCAGCGCCTGCTGCAGCGGGTCGGTGACATGCTCCTGCCCGATGACCTCGGCAAAGGTCTCCGGGCGATAGCGGCGGTACAGCGCGAGAGACGACACGCATACGAGGTTAATGGCGTCCACTGACAACGGGCTCCGCCCGGAGAGCCCGGCGGAAGAGCCCCGGAAACACAAGGGCCCCCCACGCACCCGCCAGAGCCAACCTACCCTTGCTGCCTTCCGGCCCTGGGGGAGTTCAGTCAGATAGCGCCGCGTGAGGGGCTGTGCCCCACAGTACCCGATCCCGGGCCGCGGTCAGTACCGCGCCCGACACCCGATGCGGGCCTGCGGGAACGGGTTCGCGAGCACCCTCCTCGGTCATGTAATGTTTCCGGCGGAGGATTCGCCTAGAGGCCTAGGGCGCACGCTTGGAAAGCGTGTTGGGGGCAACCCCTCACGAGTTCGAATCTCGTATCCTCCGCCAGTGCCTCACCGGGCACGATGTCGAAGGACCCCACCGTTCGCGGTGGGGCCCTTCGACGTTCTCCGTCCCGGTTTCCGTCCCAGTTGGTTTTTTCCTCGGGCCCGGCCGCCTCCCAGAGCGCTTCCCCGACCTGCGGGGCGACTTTGCGGAGCATGATCCCCGTCACATGCATGTAGCGAGCGCGCATCCGGGCCGCTCCCCCAGGCTCCCAACCCGTGATCGAGTCGATCACGACGTCTGGGACGCCAAGGATCAGGAGAACGGTCGCGGCGGTGTGGCGAGCGTCATGGAGACGGCCGTCCCGCACACCGGCGTCACGAAGCAGGCGCTTCCAGACGTGGAAGTCAGTGTTCGGGCTCAGCGGCCCGCCGGTCGGCGAGGCGAAGACGTAGCCCTTGCCCTCCCAGTCGGCGCCGGCCGCGAGTCGCGAACCAGCTCCGCGGGCAGGTAGGAGGTCGCCATCTGCACCGGCTCGCCGTCCACCAGGTACCGCCGACTACGGACGACTCGGTTTCCCGATTTGCCTCAAATCCCCTTCATCGGCTGCAACCTGAATGCTTGTAGCTCAGTGGATAGAGCGGAGCCAAGTATCCGCTGTATGTAGTGTGCGGAAATGACAAGAAACGAGCGGCTCGCGGAGCAGCTGGACTGGCACTGGCGCACGAACCTGCGCCCACGGCTGGACGGTCTGGCCGATGAGGAGTACTTCTGGGAGCCGGTGCGCGGCTGCTGGAGCGTCCGCCCGCGTGGTACGTCGGCCGCACCGATGTCGGAAGGTTCGGGGGAGTGGGCGATGGACTTCGCGTCCCCTAACCCGGTGCCGGCGCCGGTGACCACGATTGCCTGGCGGCTGGCACACATCATCGTCTCGTGCCTGGGCTATCGGGTCGGGTGGTACTTCGGCGGCCAGGACGTCGACTCCCAGACATTCGCTTACGCGGGGACCGCTGACGAGGCGCTGAAACAGCTCGATGAGATGTACGGGAGATGGAACGAGGGAGTCCGCGCGCTCTCGGACGCTGACCTGGAGCGTCCGCCCATGGCGGGTCCCGAGCGGTTTCCCATGGAGAACAGGGTCCTGCACGTCAATAGGGAGCTGATCCATCACGGCGCTGAGATTTCCCTGTTGCGCGACCTCTACCGCTGGCAGGGCGGAGCTGTACCGCACCAGGTATGACTTTTCGGCAACCGGCGATCGATCTTCACCGCCGGCGTCCAGCTGGCCCGACGGAGGCAGCGCGGCACGGGCCTGGCCGTCGCGGGACTCCTCGTTTCCGTCTCATTCAGTGACGGACGCCACCGTTCAGGCGGGTCCAGCCCTCGGCTCGTGATGAGCGCCCGGACGGCCATGAACGCAGGTGAATGCCCCGGCACGGCCTCTGGCGGGCCGCCAACAGACTTGGCAAGCGTGTTGGGGGCAACCCCTCACGAGTTCGAATCTCGTATCCTCCGCCGGTTCAGAGGGCCGGGTCACGAAAGTGGCCCGGCCCTCTGGCGTTTTCCGGGGGCGCGGGCCCGCGCGCGCGACTTACCGAGTATGACTCCCGTCACACCTCGCGGTGTTATCAAGGGAGTATGGAGGAATTTTCCGGGCGCTCCAGCGGCCCGGAGCGTCATCCGTCCGCGGGAAGCCGGCCGCCAAGCCGGCCGCGGGGCCGTGCCTCCCTGCTGAACCTGCGCAGTGCGGCGGGCCAGGTGTTCCTCCTCCAGGTCGTCGTCGTGGTGCTGCTGGTCCTGGGGGCGGTGGCGGCCATGGTGCTGCAGGCGGCGGGCGACGCGCTGCAGCAGGGGCGGCGGGAGTCGGTGGTCGCGGCCCAGACGTTCGCCAGCTCCCCCGGGGTGGCCGACGCCCTGCGGAGCCCAGACCCGACGGCGGTGCTGCAGCCGCGGGCCGAAGAGGCGCGCAAGCGCGCGGGGGTGGACTTCGTCGTCGCCATGAACCCGGCAGGGATCCGCTACACGTACCCCTATCAGCGGGAGATCGGTAAGAAGTTCGTCGGGAACATCGGTCCCGCGCTGCGCGGCCGGACCGTCGTGGAGCAGGCCGGCGGCCCGCCGCTGCCCGCGGGCCAGGGAACCGCCGTGCAGGCCACGGTGCCGGTGTACGACGCACACGGCAAGGTCGTCGGACTGGTCTCCGCCGGCATCACGGTCCGCAACGTCGCGCAGCTGTGGATGCCGCAGCTGCCGATCATCCTGGGGTGCGGCGCGGCCGCTCTGGTCCTGGCCACGGTGGGCACGAGGCTGGTCTCCCGGCGGCTGCGGCGGCAGACCCGCGGCCTCGCGCCGACGGAGCTGGCGCAGCTCTACGAGCACCACGAGGCGGTCCTGCACGCCGTCCGGGAGGGCGTGCTGATCATCGACCCCGAGGGGCGGCTGCTGCTGGCCAACGACGAGGCGGCGCGGCTGCTCGCGCTGCCCCCGGACGCGGTGGGGCGGCCGGTGGCGGAGGCGGGACTGCCCGAACCGGTCCTGCGGCTGCTGGAGTCGCCGGAGCCCGCCAGCGACGAGGTGCACCTCGCCGGTGACCGGCTGCTGATGGTGAACAAGCGGCCGACGTACCCGCGGGGCGGGCCGGGCGGCAGCGTCGTGACCCTGCGGGACTCCACCGAGCTGGCGGCGGTCTCCGGGCGGGCCGACGTCGCCCGCGAGCGGCTGAAGCTGCTGTACGAGGCCGGGACGGGGATCGGGACGACGCTCGACGTGGGGCGCACCGCCCAGGAGCTGGCCGACGTGGCGGCGCCGCGGTTCGCCGACCTGGTGACGGTGGACCTGCTCGACGCGGTGCTGCGGGGCTGGGAGCCGACCGCGGAGGGCTGGCGGCATCTGCGCCGGGCGGCGATCGGCGGCGAGCAGGGGATCGTGCCGACCTACCCGGTGGGCGAGGTCATCACCTTCGACCCGGACGCCCCGCAGATGCGGACGCTGCGGGAGGCCCGGGGCGTGCTGGAGAGGGACCTGCGGGAGGCGCCCGGCTGGCGGAAGCAGGACCCGGAGCGCGCCCGCGGGGCCCTGGCGGGCGGACTGCGGTCGCTGGTGACCGTGCCGCTGCGGGCGCGTCACGTGCCGCTGGGCGTGGCGAGCTTCTACCGGACGGCGGACTCCCCGCCCTTCGAGCCGGAGGACCTCGCCCTGGCCGAGGAGCTCGCCGCGCGGGCCGCGGTGGCCCTCGACAACGCCCGCAGGTTCACCCGCGAGCACGCGATGGCGGTGACGCTCCAGCGCAGCCTGCTGCCGCGCGGCCAGCCGGAGCAGGACGCCCTCGAGGTGGCCTGGCGGTACCTGCCCGCCGAGGCGGGGGTGGGCGGTGACTGGTTCGACGTCATCCCGCTGCCGGGCGCCCGGGTGGCGCTGGTGATGGGAGACGTCGTCGGGCACGGGCTGCACGCGGCGGCGACGATGGGCCGGCTGCGCACCGCGGTGCACAACTTCTCCACCCTCGACCTGCCCGTGGACGAGGTGCTGGGCAACCTGGACGACCTGGTCGTCCGCATGGACAACGAGGAGGACACCGGGGACGCCGCCGCGGACCACGAGGGCGTGGGGGTGACCGGGGCGACCTGTCTGTACGCCGTGTACGACCCGGTGACGGGCGTCTGCACGATGGCCCGCGCCGGGCACCCCGAGCCGGTGGTGGTGAGCCCGGACGGGACGGTGAGCTGTCCCGGCGTGCCCGCCTCGGCGCCGCTCGGGCTGGGCGGCTACCCCTTCGAGACCGCCGACGTGCCCCTGCCGGAGGGCTCCCAGCTGGTGCTGTACACCGACGGGCTGGTGGAGAACCGCGCCCGGGGGATCGACTTCGGGATGAAGCGGTTGCGCCGGGCGCTCGAGGGGTCGGGCGACCGCACGCCCGAGCAGACGTGTCAGGCGGTGATCGACGCCCTGGAGCCCTCGCCCTCTCTGGACGACATCGCGCTGCTGGCGGCGCGCACCCGGGTGTTCCCGCCCTCGCGCGTGGCGGAGTGGACCGTACCGCCGGACCCGGCGCTGGTGCCCACCGTGCGGGCGCACTGCCGGCGGACGCTGCGCGAGTGGGGTCTGGAGGAGAGCGGGTTCACCACGGAGCTGATCCTGAGCGAGCTGGTCACCAACGCGATCCGGTACGGCTCGCCGCCGATCGGCGTACGGCTGCTGCGCGGCCGCTGCCTGATCTGCGAAGTGTCGGACGGCAGCGGCACCTCACCGCGCCTGCGGCGGGCGGCGAACACGGACGAGGGCGGCCGGGGGCTGTTCCTGGTGGCGCAGTTCGCCCAGCGGTGGGGAACGCGGTACACGCCCCGCGGCAAGGTCATCTGGGCGGAGCAGGCGCTGCAGGACGGCGCCCCCGGCGGCCAAGGCACCCCGCCGGTCGACTTCCTGCTGGAGCAGTTCGACGACCTCGGGCCGTGAGCCGGGCCCGTGCGTGGCCCCGTGCGCCCGTGCCTGGTCCCGCGCGGCCGGCCCGGGCCGTTCGCCGGCGGGTCCGCCGGCGGAGAGGGCCCGGGCCGCGCGCGGCCGGCGCGCTCAGCGGTCCGGGTCCTCCTCGGGTTCGGCTCGGGCCGCCCGCTCGAAGTCCCGCCACGCCTGCCGCTGGATCTCCTCGGGGTCCGCGAGCAGCTCTTCCAGGGGGTGCGCTGCCCCCGAAGGGGGAGGGGGCAGCGCCGTGAGTTTCGCGTAGAGGTACGCGCAGGCCTCCGCCTCGGTACCGAAACGCCGTGTCGCACCGTCCTGGGAGCGCTGCCGTACGCCCACGGTCCAGGCGCCCGCCTCGTGGCGCATGACGTAGTGGGCGTCCGGCCGTACGGGCACCTCGTGCACGCCGGTGATCTCGTAGTACGCCTCCGGGACGCCGGCCTCGCGGAGCCGTGAGACGAGTTCCGCGCTGTCCATGGCCCCGCCGTCCTCGTTGTCGTCGCCGCCCGGAGCGTCCCCGGCTCGCGGGGTCAGGTCACCGGCACCGCGTCCAGGTGGTGCGAGGAGACGAGGTCGGCGACCGAGGGGGTCGTCACGTACTGCAGGCCGAGGCCGGGCTGGCCGAACCAGGGCCGGATCGGTCCCGCGCGGACGGTGAACGGCTCGTGCACCCGGTAGAGGTGGTAGCTGAACGGATACTGCTCGACGTAGCTGTCGAGGTTGCTCGGCGGGATCGCGCGCTGGGCGTAGGGCGTGCCCGCCGGGGCGAGGAAGTTGCCGAAGCCGCTGCCGAAGAGGTCGACCAGCTGGCCCTTGCGCAGCGTCACGGTGCGCTCCAGGGGCTTGCCGTCGCGCAGCACGAAGCCGTCGTGGTCCGGGTACCACCAGCCCGACCTGCCGGTCTTGGGGTCGGTCTGCCAGTAGCAGCCGAGGAACCAGTAGGGCGAGACGGAGTCCGTGCGGTGGTAGCCGCGCAGCATCTTGCCGAGGGCGCCCGTGCGGGGCAGCTGCCGGGGACCGAGCCGCCAGTCGTCGAGGAAGTACGGCTGGAGTGCGGTCGACGGCGGGCTGTTGGTCCCGCGGCCGCGGTCCGCGGTCGGGCAGTGCGCACCGCGCACCGCGGGGTGCCGGTCGGCCTGGGCCGTGGCCGGCGCGATGCCGGCCACCAGGAGGAGCGAGGCGAGGACGCTCCCCACGAGGGCGCGCAGTACGCGCATCCGGGGTCCCTTCTCTTCCGGCACCCACCAGGCGCCGTACGGGTGGTCGGGCCCAGGTTCACGCGAGGCATATGCCGCGGTGCGGGAGGCGGCCCGCGAAGTCACCCGAAACGACGAGCGGATCGCCCGGACGGCGGACACCCGGCCCGGGACCCCCGTGCCGACGTGGCGTGACGCGCGTGGAGCCGCGCCGACGGGCCGACGCGGTGTCGCCGGGCACCGTCAAGACGCCCACGCATCCGCAGGAGACGTACGCGGCCCCCGCCGCCCTGCACCCGGTCGGGCGGATGGGCGAGCGGAGCGACGTCGTGGACGCGGTGCTGTACTTGGAGAACGCTCCGTTCGTCACCGGCGAGGTCCTCCACGTCGACGGCGGCATGGGCGCGGGCCACCGAAAGGACACCGTGATGAACGGCATGCCGGACACCGAGGCCGTCCTGCGCGGCGTCCTCGACCGGTGGAAGGCGGGCGTCGACGGCCACGAACCGCAGCGGATCGCCGCGCTGTTCACCGTGGACGCGACCTTCCAGGGGTTGCACCCCTACAGCGTCGGCAGGCAGGGCGTCGCCGACTACTACGCGTCCCAGCCGCCCGGACTGACGGCCGCGTACCGCGTGCTGGAGAGCAGGCGCCTCTCCGCGGACGTCGTGCTCGGATACCTGGACGTGGACTTCGGGTTCACCGACCGGCCCACGCTGCACGTCAAGCTCGGCGTGGTGCTGGTGCGGTCCGGGGACGAGTGGCTCATCGGCCACTACCAGGTGTCCCGTCTCGACCAGGTCCTGGGTGGGCGGGACTTGGCGGGCGGGCCGCCAGCCGCTCGACCGCGGCGGTGAGGGCGGCCGTCACCGACGGCGGCGGGAGGTCCGGGACCCCGCGGACCCTCCCGGGGCGCAGAGTCCGGGCGCCGAGCGGGAGTTCGACCTGGACACCCGCGTCGGCGGTGAGGTTGACGGGGTTGCGCGGGTGCAGTCCGCGCAGCCCGGCCGGGATGGCGTCCAGGTCGGTGACGGCCTCGAAGTCCGGTGCGTGCACGGTGAGTTCGTGCCCCAGGACGCGGGCCGCCTCGCGGTTGGCGCCGCCCAGGAAGACGGCCCGCGGCGTCTCGCGCCGCAGGTGGCCGTGGAGGGACACCACCACCGTCACGGAGGCGAGGAACTCCCGCAGCGCGGCACAGTGGTCCACCGCCATCCGGTGCGAGGGGAGGTGCACCGGGTCGCCGGCCGGCTGGGCGAAGACCAGCGCACTCGCCCCGGTCCGGGCCGCCACCTCCTCGGCCAGCTCCGCCGTGCCGCCCTCCGTGCCGGCGTGCAGGGCCAGCAGCCCGATGCCCGACCCGGACGTCAGGAAGGCGGTGAACTCGGCTCCCTCGATCACCACCCGCTCGCCGCGCGTCATGCTCCCGCCTCTCCCCCGGTCCGGGACCGCTACCGCACCACCCGCACGGTCCTCGACACGGTCACCTGGTCCACCTCGGACACCCGCACCGTCACCTTCATGGTCCACGTCCCGAGCAGCGGGACGTCGAAGGAGTCGGCCGCCCAGTAGCCGCCGCGGTCGGTGACCCGGGTGTCCAGGGGGCCGATCCGGCGGTCCGCGAGGGTCAGCGTGATCCGCACCTCGGGGACCGCGGACAGGCCGCCGTCGGGGCCGTAGACGACCGCCTGGACGGAGTTGGCGCCGACCCGGCCCGGGTCCAGGGTGACCTGGACCCTGCCGTGGCCGCCGGGGGTGCCGACGTCGAAGGGGATCGTGGTGACCGAGGCGGCCGGGATGCCGGCCACCGCCGTGCCGGAGCTCACCGCCTCGGCCGCGGCCCGGCCCGGCAGCGTGCTCGTCAGCAGGGTCGTCAGGACCAGCACCACGACGCCCACCGCGACCTCGGCGAGCACCGAGCGGCGCAGGCGGTCCGGCGAGGGCCGCGGCGCGGCGGGCGGCTCGGGTTCCGGCGGCGGGGGACCGCCGGCCGGCTGGGGGACCCGACCGGCGAGCGGCACGGGGGCCGGCTCCGCCAGGCGGGCCGTCCAGCGGCGGGAGCGGGAGGCGACGGCGAGCAGGAGCGTGACGGCCGCCAGTTTCGCCAGCAGGAGGCGTCCGTACGGCGTGCCGGTGAACGCCTGCCAGGAGCCGAGGCCCCGCCAGGACTGGTACACGCCGGTCGCGACGAGGACCGTCACGGAGGCGAAGGCGAGCCGGGAGAAGCGGGTGGCGACACGGGGGGTGGCGGCCATCGGCGCGGGTTCCCGCGGTGCCGTGCGGCGCAGGGTCAGCAGCAGTGCCGTCAGGCCGCCGAGCCAGGCCGCCGTCGCCAGCAGGTGGAGGGTGGCCGAGGCGATGGCGACGGGAACCTGGAGGCCCGCCGAGGCGTGTTCCGCGGCCGCCCAGGTCAGGCACAGGGCGACGGCGAGGACCGCCGCCGCCGTCAGGACGGCCCGGCGGGGGACCGTGTCGCGCCACCGCCGCGCGGACAGCGCGCAGGCCCCCGCGACGGCCAGCAGGAGCAGCCGGGCGAGGAGGAGTTCCCCGGGGCGGGTGGCGGCCGTGCGGGCGACGGCGGCGAGGCCGAGGGCGGAGGCCGGCCCCGTGCCCTCCTCGTAGGGCGCCCGGAGCAGGAACAACGCGGCCGTCGCTGCCGCCAGGGTCCAGCCGGCGGCCAGGGCCGGACGGCGCAGGTGGTCTCGGGCCTCCGGCCGGCAGTACGCCACGAAGGCGGCCGTGCCGAGGAGCAGGGCCACGGCGAGGTAGGCGACGTAGCGGGCGATGTTGTAGAGGGTGGTGGTCGCCGGGTCCTCGGTGCGCTCCGGCGCCAGGGCGGCGGTCGCCGTGCGCCGGCCCACCGAGAAGGTGAGCGCCCCGGACACCGGGTGGCTGTCCGCCGACACCACCCGCCAGGCCAGCGTGTAGGTGCCGGTGCCCAGCCGGGCGGGCAGGGTGACGCGTGCGGTGTCGGAGCGGCCCGGGAGGTGGTCCGCCTCACCGGTGCGCACCCGGTGGTTGCGCGGGTCGTAGACGCGGAAGGAGTCGGTCAGCAGGCCGACCGACTCGGTGAAGGTCAGGGTCACCTGGCGGGGCGCCGACCTGAGGACCGTGCCGTCGGCCGGATCGGTGCCGCGCAGGGCCGCGTGGGCCGAGGCGGGCGCCGCCGTGCCGAGCAGGGCCAGCAACAGGCCCGCGCACAGGACGGTCAGCCGCCGGGCCCACCCGTGTCGGTCGCGCACCCGATGCCTCCGTTCGCCGGCCCGCACGTCCTCCGTATACGTACGCGGCGATCGGCCGCCGTGCTCACCACGGCGGCCGGGCCTTTCCCGGGTACCGTCCGGGGCCGGGGTCGCCCCTACCGGGGCCGCCTCAGACCAGGGTCGCCCGAGACCGCGTCCGTCTCAGGCCAGGTCCGTCTCAGGCCAGGTCCGCCCCGGGGCCGGGGCCGCCTCAGACCGGGGTCGCCTCAGGCCGGGTCGGCCGGGAAGGCCGTCTCCCGGGTGAGGAAGGCCAGCCGGGCGTGCTTCTCCGGCAGGTACACGTCCGGCAGGTCGACCTCGGGCAGGACGACCTCGGGTCCGGGCGTGAATCCCTGGCGGCCGAAGCGGGCGATCGCCCTGGTGTTGCGGACGTCGGGATCGACGACGATCCGCCGGCGCCCCAGCCCCCGCAGGACGTACGAGGTGATCGCACCGAGTAGGGCGGCGGTCCAGCCGGGCTGCCGCCCCGCCGGTCCGGCGGGCGCCAGGAGGAGGTGGACGCCGATGTCGCCGGGCCGCACCTCGTAGCACTCGCCGACCCGGTCGGCGCCGGGCTCGTAGGTCTGGAGCAGGGCGGCCGGCTCGCCGTCCTTGGTGACCAGGTGGGCGTGGTGGGTGTCGAGCGTGGCCAGGTGGGCGTAGACCTCCGTCACCTGGTCCCGGGTGAGGCCGGTCATGCCCCAGAACGCGGCGCGTTCCTCGCTCACCCAGGCGTGCACCGTGCCCGCGTCGGCCGCGGGGTCGAGGGGGCGGATCCGGACGGTGCCGTAGCCGTCGACGCGCTGCTCGTGGGCGGGGGCGGGGCCGGGGCCGGACGCCGCGGTGGGGGCGTGCGGGTCAGTCATCGGTCTCCTCGGTGCGTTCGAGCGTCAGCTGGGCCCAGTCGGTGACGACCGGGGCGAGCTCTCCCCCGAGCCACAGGGGGAGCTGGTCGCGGTGGTGGGGTGCGCCCGGGACGCCGTCGGCGCCGAAGGGGACGACCCAGCGGCTGTCCTCGCGGCGGGCCAGGTCCCAGACGTAGCGGGCGGCGGGGCCGCGGGCCGCGCGGTCGGTGAGGCCGGGGACGGCCGAGGTGCACAGCACGCAGTCGTGGTCGCCGGAGAGCCCCGGCTCCTCGTACGGCTCCCCCGGCAGCGCCCGCCAGGGGGCGAGCCGGTGGCCGTCGGACCAGGTGCCGGCGGGCGGTGCGGCGGCGACCTCCTCCACGGCGGCCCGGACGGCGGCGTCGCGGTCGATGCCGTACAGCTCCTCGGCCCGCAGCAGGTGTTCGAGGGCGTACCCGATCCGCGGGACCAGGGCCAGCCAGGGCAGCAGGACCTCGGGGTGGGCGGGCGGTTCGGCCAGGGCGGCGAACACCGGGTGGGCGGCGAGGCGGCGGACGACCGCCGTGCGCACCGCGGCGTGGACCGCGGCGTCGGTGCTGTCGCCGTCCATGCGGCGGTCCCAGGCGAGCAGCCGGTCGCGCAGCCGGGCCGCCTCCGGGGTGAGTCCGTCCAGGGCGGCGAGCCGGTCGAGGAGGGGGGCGGCGGAGGCGAGGTGGGTGTCGGTGTGGACGGCGGCCGTCGCGGCGGCGGTCCAGGTGCCGCGCTCGGTGAGCAGGGCGCGGATGCGGTCGGCGCGGTGCGGCGGGGCGAACTCGACGCCGAGGGGGGCCGCCGGGCCGCGCTGGTTGGCCATCACCGCGATGCCGTCGGTGAGACCGGCGTACGGCGTCTCGTGCCAGCCCCGCCAGTCGTGGCCGGGCCGCCAGGCGGGGACCGGCTGGACGAGGTTGGCCGCCGCCCTGACCGGCACCCGGCCGGCCACCCGGTGCAGGAGGCCGCCCTCGGTGTCGGCGGCCTGGACGACGTTCACCGGCTCGGCCCAGGCGTCGAAGGCGGCGTCGACGTCCTCGACCCGACGGGCCCGCAGCAACGGCAGAAGCGCCCCGAAGCCGAGGTCACCGGTCACCCGGGGCGGGTAGCGCAGGGCGAGGGCGGTGGGGAAGCGGTGAGCGGGCGCGTGCGCCGCCCCGGAAGCGTCGGCGGACGGGGCGCCGGGAGCCTCCGCGGCCTCAGCGGCCTCGCCGGCATCCATGGCCTCCGTGGCCTCCGTGGGCTCCGTGGGCTGCGCCCCGGGCATGACGGCGGGCTCGGCCGACGGCGTACCGGGCGCTCGGGCGGCACCGGCGGACGGCGTGCCGGGCACGTCGGCGGACCGCGCACCGAGGGCGTCCGCGGCCTCGGCGGACCGCGCCCGGGGTACGTCCGCCGTCCCGGCGGACGGCACGCCGGGCTCGCCGGCAGACGGCGCCCCGGGCACCTTCGCGGTTCCGGCGGCCCCGGCCGGACGGGGCGCCTGCTCGGCGGGCGCCGCCTCCGCCGTCAGGCCCTCCGGGCCGCCGGCGATCACCGGGCCTCGGGCCGTCTCCAGCACCTCGATCTCCAGCGGGCGCTCTCCGGCCGTCTCGACCAGTTCGGTGTGGCGGGCGGCCCGGCGCCAGGTTCCGTCCGGGTCGAGGGCCTGGACCCCGGCGCCGGTGCGGCGCAGGCGCTCGCGGTAGAGGTCCTGGTAGTCGGCCATGGCGTTCGTGACGGACCAGGCGACCGTGCCGGTGTGGCCGAAGTGGGCGATGCCCGGGACGCCCGGCACGGCGAGGCCCACGACGTCGAACTCCGGGCAGGACAGCCGGATCTGCTGGTAGACGCCCGGGTCCTCGATGAAGCGGTGCGGGTCGCCGGCCAGCAGCGGCAGACCGGTCTCGGTGCGGTCGCCGGACAGCAGCCAGCCGTTGCTGCCCGCGGTGCCGGGGCCGTCGGTGGCGAAGAGGCCGACCGCCCCCGGGCCGAGATGCCGTACCGCCTGCTCGCGCCAGAGCTTGGCGGGGAAGCCGGCGAAGAGCAGGTGGGTGGCGAGCCACACGCCGAGCGGGGTCCAGGGCTGCCAGGCCCCGGGCGCGAGGCCGGTCCGCGCGAACTCCGGGGCGCGCCGGGCACCGTCCGCCAGGCCCTCGTTGACACCGTCGACGTACGACCGGACCCATCGCGCGGTCTCGGCGTCACGGCGCTCCAGGGTCGCGAAGCAGCGCCTGGCGGTGTCGTCGAGGCGGGCCCGGCGGACGAGGACGTCCCAGGACAGTGCGGGGGCGCCGAGGAACGCGGCCGAGGTGCCCTGGGCGCGGTGCCGTTCGACCTCGATCTGCCAGGCGCGGTCCAGGGCGGTGACCCGGCCCTGGGCGCGGGCGAGGGCCAGGACGTCGGGGGCCCGCAGATGGGGGATGCCCCAGGCATCGCGGTAGGTCTCGGTCGTCACCCGGGGACACCCCTCACTCGCCATTAATTTAGGTTAGCCTTGCCTAAATGAATCTCGGGCATCCTACGCCGGACGGCAGAGCCGCGGGAGCCACCCCCCGGCTGCGCCCCGCAACCCGGCGGGCGATCATCGAGCCATGGACGTCACCCTGCACCTCGCCCAGGACCCCGAGGCCGACGCGCTGCTCGGGCGCAGTCCGCTCGCCGCGCTGACCGGGATGCTGCTGGACCAGCAGATCCCGATGGAGTGGGCGTTCAAGGGACCCGCGGCCATCGCCGGACGGCTGGGCGCCGAGGACCTGGACGCGCACGAGATCGCGGTCATGGACCCGGAGACCTTCGCCGGGCTGCTCTCCGCCAAGCCCGCCGTGCACCGCTACCCGGGCTCGATGGCCAAGCGCATCCAGCAGCTGTGCCAGTACCTGGTCGAGCACTACGACGGGAACGCCGAGCTGGTCTGGAAGGGCGTCGACGACGGCGCCGAGCTGCTGCGGCGGCTCCAGGACCTGCCCGGCTTCGGCAAGCAGAAGGCGCAGATCTTCCTCGCCCTGCTCGGCAAGCAGCTCGGCGTGCGTCCCGAGGGCTGGCGGGAGGCCGCGGGCGGCTACGGCGAGGCGGAGTCCTTCCGGTCCGTCGCCGACATCACCGGACCCGAGTCGCTGGCCAAGGTGCGCGCCCACAAGCAGGAGATGAAGGCGGCCGCCAAGGCCGACAAGGCCACGAAGGCCGGCAGGACCACCAGGGCCGCCGGGAAGTGACCTCAGCCGCCCGGCCCCGCTCCGCTGGCGGCGGGGGCCGGGCCGGTACCAGCATGGAGCATGACCGAGGCACCCGGCGGCGGCCCCTCCTGGGACCGTGAGTACGACGACCGCACCGTCCACGCGGGCCACGCGCCGCGCGACCACCACGAGCCCGAGCCACCTCTCGAAGGCCCCCTGCACGCCCTGTCCCGGGCCGCCTGGCAGCTCGTCCTGGGCACCGGCGTCGTCTCGCTGGTCCTCGGCGTCCTGGTCCTCGTCTGGCCCGACCAGTCCCTGACGGTGGCAGGGGTCCTGTTCGGCGTGTACCTGCTCGTCAGCGGCGTCTTCCAGCTCGCCGCGGCCTTCGGCACCCACCAGCGGGCCTCGTTGCGCGTGCTGGCCTTCGTCAGCGGCGCGCTGTCCATCCTGCTGGGCCTGTTCTGCTTCCGCGGGCCCATGCAGTCGGTGCTGCTGATCGCCTTGTGGATCGGCATCGGCTGGCTGTTCCGCGGGATCACCCAGACCCTGGCCGCCGTCTCCGACCACCGCATGCCCGCCCGGGGCTGGCACATCGCCCTCGGGATCCTCACCTTCGCCGCCGGCATCGTGCTCATCGACGCGCCGTTCCAGTCGGTCGCGGTGCTGACCCTGGTCGCCGGCTGCTGGCTGGTGGTCGTCGGCGTCGTGGAGATCGTGACCGCGCTGCGCATCCGCGCACGCGCCCGGCAGGTCCCGCGCACGGTGTGAGCCGGACGCTGGGCCAAGCGGCACGGTGATGGCCGGACGCCGGCCCGAGCGGCACGGTGACAGCCGGACGCCGGCCCGAGCGGCACGGTGACAGCCGGACGCTGGGCCGACCGGGCGGCGTGGGCCGAACGCTGTACCGAGCGGCACGGTGACAGCCGGGCACGGGACCGAGCGCCCGGTGATGGCCGAACGCTGGACCGAGCGCACGGCGTGGGCCGAACGCCGGACCGAGCGGCACGGTGACAGCCGGGCACTGGCCCGAGCGCACGGTGATGGCCGGACGCTGGACCGACCGGGCGGCGTGAGCCGGACGCTGGGCCAAGCACACGGTGACAGCCTGACGCTGGGCCGACCGGGCCCTGTGGACCGGGCGCCAGGTCGTGTCGGCCTAGGCCGACCGGGCGGTTCCGGTGCGCCGCGCGAGTCGCGGCGGGGGCCGTGCGGGCACAGACCAGCCGTGAGCGGCACCCCGGGACTCCCCCGCACCCGCACCTGGCTGCGGGTGCTCGTGCTGCTCCTCGCCCTGTGGGTGCCCGGCGCCCATGTGCAGGCCACGACGGCGCCCGCCCCGGCCGCGTCGGCCGGAGCCGCCGAGCACGACGTCCTCGACTCGCTGCTGCGGCCCCCCGCCCGCGCCCTGCACCAGCCCGGCGCGGCCGACCGCGCCGCGCCCCCGGCGGACCCGCCGGTCCCCGCGCGCCCCGCGCCGGGACCGCGTCCCGCCGTGCCGCTGCCGCCGTCGGCCGTGCCCCTGCTGCGCACGGTGGTCCTGCGCTGCTGACCGGTCCCGCCCAGGCCGGTCGGTCCGACGCGAGGAACACCGAGACACACCGAGACACACCGAGGAACACCGCCATGCCCACAGACCCGTACGCGGTCCTGCGCGCCCTGCTGCGCGCGGAGGCCAGGCGCAGCACGCCGCCCCGGCCGGAAGGGCCGGAAGCCGAGAACCCGCCGGCGCCCGCGAAGGAGGAGGACGCCCGCTGACGCACCGGCGGGGGCGGTCTACCGCCTCCGCCGGGCCGTACCGAACAGGGACCGGGTGATCTCGCGGCCGAGCTGGGTGCCGACCGAGCGGGCCAGCGACTTGAACATGCCGCTGCCGACCACCTCCTCGACCAGCGACGGCTCCCGCTCGGGTGCCTTGGTCCGCGGGGCGGGGGCAGGACGGCCGGCCTCGGGCGGCGCGGTGCGCCGGGCGCTCAGCCGCTCGTACGCCGACTCGCGGTCCACAGCCTGTGCATAACGCGCGAAGAGCGCGGACGCCCGTACCTCCCGGTCCAGTTCGTCCGCGTCCACCGGGCCCATCAGGGACTCGGGGGCGCGCAGCCGGGTGGCGGCGACCGGGGTCGGGGCGCCCTGCTCGCCGAGGACGGTCACCACGGCCTCGCCGGTGCCCAGGCCGGTGAGCAGTTCCGCCAGGTCGTAGGGGGAGTCGGGGAAGGTCTTCACGGTGGCCGCGAGGGCCTTCTGGTCGTCCGGGGTGAAGGCCCGCTGGGCGTGCTGGATCCGGCTGCCGAGCTGCCCGAGGACGTCGGAGGGCACGTCCTTCGGGGACTGCGTGACGAAGAAGACGCCGACCCCTTTCGAGCGAATCAGCCGGACGGTCCGGATGATCGACTCCAGGAACGCCTTGGAGGCGTCGCCGAACAGCAGGTGGGCCTCGTCGAAGAAGAAGACCAGCTTGGGCCGGTCGAGGTCGCCGACCTCCGGCAGGTCGTGGAAGAGGTCGGCCAGCAGCCACATCAGGAACGTCGAGAACAGCCGCGGCCGGTCCTGCACGGCGGCCAGTTCGAGCACCGAGACGACGCCCCGCCCGTCCGGTGCCGTGCGCAGCAGGTCGGCCGTGCCGAACTCCGGCTCGCCGAAGAAGTCCGCCATGCCCTCGGCCTCGAAGGCGGTCAGCGAGCGCAGGATCACCCCGGCCGTGGCGGTGGACAGGCCGCCGATCTCGCGCAGTTCGGCCCTGCCCTCGTCCGAGGTCAGGAAGGCGACGACCGCCCTGAGGTCCTTCAGGTCGACCAGTTCGAGGCCCTTGGTGTCGGCGTAGTGGAAGATCAGGCCCAGGGACTGCTCCTGGGTCCGGTTGAGGCCGAGCACCTTGGACAGCAGCACCGGGCCGAAGGCGGTGACGGTGGCCCGCACCGGGACGCCATGGCCGAGCCCGCCGAGCGCCAGGAACTGAGCCGGGAAGCCTGCCGGGGTCCACTCCTGGCCCACCTCGGCGGCGCGCCCGCGCACCCGGTCGCCCGGCTGCCCCGGCCGCGCGATGCCGGACAGGTCGCCCTTGATGTCGGCGAGGAACACCGGCACACCCTGCGCCGACAGCTGCTCGGCGACGAGTTGGAGCGTCTTGGTCTTCCCGGTGCCGGTGGCGCCCGCGACCAGACCGTGCCGGTTGAGCACCGACAGCGGGACGCGCACCGGCGCGCCCGGGTGACAGCGGCCGTCCCACAGGAGGGCGCCGAGTTCAAGGGCGGGCCCGCCGAAGGCGTACCCGGAGGCGATCTCCTGAGCCCCGGCGGGCAGCGTCTCGCTGTCACTCATCTCAGGCCCCTGTTCCCGGTAGTTACCGTTATCACCCGTTTGGACACGGCTTTTCCAGCGTCGCACTCCGGCGCCATGGCTGCGCCCGGAAGGTCTTGACCGGTAGGCTTTCCGTGTGATCTTCAAGCGCATCGGAAACGGCCGGCCGTACCCCGACCACGGCCGGGAAAGCACCCGGCAGTGGGCGGACGTCGCGCCGCGCCCGGTCCGCCTCGATCAGCTCGTGACCACCAAGCAGCAGCTCGACCTGGAGACCCTGCTGGCCGAGGACTCCACGTTCTACGGCGACCTCTTCGCGCACGTCGTGAAGTGGCAGGGCGACCTGTACCTGGAGGACGGCCTGCACCGCGCGGTCCGCGCCGCCCTCCAGCAGCGCCAGGTGCTGCACGCGCGCGTGCTCGAACTCGGCTGACCCGGCGCAACACGCCCGTTGCCCCTTTCGGGTTCCGCTGAGCGGCGTCTGCTGATCATCTAATAGGCATCGCCGCTCGCGCGCACTACGCTGCGCTCATGAGCATGCTGACTCCCCCCGGCATGGGCGGCCAGTACCGCATCACGGGGGACAAATACCCGCGGATGCGCCCTCCGCGGCGGCGCGGCAGGCTCGCGTTCGCCGTCCTGGCGTCCGTCGCCGCGCTCGGCCTGATCGGCTGGGGGACGCTGCAGCTCATCGACGTCTTCACGGGCGGTGGCAAGAAGGACGCGGCGGCCGGGACCAAGGCGGACTGCCGCACCAAGGCACAGACCGCCGCCGTGCTCGCGCTGCCCAGGCCCGGCGACATCACGGTGAACGTCTACAACGCCACCCCCCGCGGCGGGCTCGCCAAGGACACGGCGGCCGAGCTGAAGAAGCGCGGCTTCCGGATCGGTCACGTGGGCAACGCGACCAAGGAGTTCGACAAGAAGGTCAAGGGCACCGGGGTGCTCCTCGGCCCCGCCTCCGCGCTGAACAGCTCGCTGCCCGTGCTCGCCACCCAGCTGGCCGGCGCCGAGCGCCGCACGGACGCCGCCCACAAGGGCGCCGACGTGGACCTGGTCATCGGCGACGGCTTCAAGAACCTCACCGCGCGCACCGACGCCGACCGGGCCCTGACCACCCTGGCCAAGGCCGGGCAGACCCCCGCCGCCCCGGAGAAGAAGCACTGCTGACCCGGACGGGGCCGGGACGGCACAGGCACGGTCACCGAGCCCGGTGACCGTGCCTGAGGAAACGCCGGGACGGCCCGGCGGGACTACTCGGCGGCGCCGTACAGACGGTCGCCCGCGTCCCCGAGGCCGGGGATGATGTAGCCGTGCTCGTTGAGGTGGTCGTCGACGGCCGCCGTCACGACCGTCACCGGGGTGCCCGCCAGCTCGCGCTCCATGACCGCGACGCCCTCGGGGGCCGCCAGCAGCACCACGGCGGTCACGTCGTCGGCGCCGCGCTCGATCAGCTCCTGGATGGCCGCGACCAGCGTGCCGCCCGTGGCCAGCATCGGGTCCAGCACGTACACCTGCCGGCCGGAGAGGTCCTCCGGCATGCGCGAGGCGTACGTGGACGCCTGCAGCGTCTCCTCGTTGCGGATCATGCCGAGGAAGCCGACCTCGGCGGTCGGCAGCAGCCGGACCATGCCGTCCAGCATGCCGAGCCCGGCCCGCAGGATCGGCACGACCAGCGGGCGGGGACGGGCCAGCTTGACCCCGGTGGTCGACGCGACCGGCGTCCGGATGTCGACGGCCTCGGTCCGCACGTCCCGCGTGGCCTCGTAGGCGAGCAGGGTGACCAGCTCGTCGGCGAGGCGCCGGAAGGTCGCGGAGTCGGTGCGCTGGTCGCGCAGCGTGGTGAGCTTGTGGGCGACCAGGGGGTGGTCGACGACGTGGAGACGCATGTCCCCAACAGTAACCGTGCCCGCCGCCCCCTCGTGCTGGCACCGGCCCGCATCCGGCCCCTGACCGGCCTGGCATCAAACCCCCCGTCCGAGGGAAAGTGGGAGGGACGGACCCGGGGTGGTGTGACTGTGCCTGACCTGCCTGACCACAAGACCGATGCCGCCGCGCGCGCCGAGGACGTCGCCGGTCCGGGAGAGCCCGAGACCGAGGCCCAGCGCCGGCGCCGGCGCGCCCAGTTCCTGCGCGACCTCGCCGAGGCACGCGCGCTGCGCGACCGGGTGCAGCCCCGGCGCGCCAAGGCCGCCCGGCTCCGGCACGCCATGCGGATGCGGACGTTCCGCTGGTAGGGAAGGCCGTCGTCGTACGATCCCGGCAGGAAAGACTCTGGTAAGGAAGATCATCGCCCACGCCGGTGTCCCGGGACGGAGTGCGTGGGCCTCCGGAAAAGCCGCGTACGATCCGCAGGTGGCGGCAACGAGCGCGCCGGTGGGTCGAGCACCCGCCGGATGCGGGCGCACGATCAAAAGAGCCGGACACAGGGAGCCGAAGACGTCCCCTGAACGCCTTGTTTCTGCCACGATTCCGAGTGGGCGGGGCTCGGAGCACAGCTCTCCCCGCCCAGAACCTCCGCCGGGGGGACCCCCAACCGGCACGCCTACGACCAGTGGGAGAGTCACGGTGTACTTCGCCGCACTGCTCGCGCGCACCGAAGACGGGTGGGAAGCGAGCGACACAGAGCTCGACGATGTGGAGACCCTGTCCGATCTGGCCGACCTGGCCCGGGAAGCCTCTCCCGACGAGGACACGGTGTTCGTCCTGATCGAGCAGGAGGACGCCTGGTTCGGTCTCGTCCGGGTCGACGGCGAGGAGGACCCTCGCATCTTCGTCTCGGACGCGGCCGCCGCCGCCCGCAGCGCCTACGGGGAGCTGCTGCTCACGGACGAGCTGCTCGGCCGGGAGCCCGGCGCGGACGACGGGCCGGACCTGGACGCCCTCGACCTCGACGGCACCGAGGACGGCGAGTCCGAGGAGGAGTCCGACGAAGTGGAGGAGGAGCCCACCGCCGCGGGCGCCGTGCCGCACGGCCCGGTGGGCGACGGAGGCATCCTCGACGACCTGGGTGTCGGCGAGAAGGAGCTGCGCGCCCTCGACCCGAACGATGCGCTGGCCGAGATCGCCGAGGCCCTGGGCGCCTCGGAGGTGCTGGAGACCGTCCGCTGATCACGCCCGGACAGCCCGAGAACCCCCGGGACGCGCGGCGGGCGGCCGACCCGGTGCGCGACCCCTGGCGGGCCGCGATGCGGCTCGCCCTGGACCAGGCGGAGCTGGCCGTACGGGGCGGGGACGTCCCCGTCGGCGCCGTCATGCTGTCCCCGGACGGCACGACGGTGCTCGGCGCCGGGCACAACGAACGCGAGGCCACCGGCGACCCCACGGCCCACGCGGAGGTGCTCGCGATCCGGCGGGCCGCCGCCGCGCTCGGCCAGTGGCGGCTGACCGGCTGCACGCTGGTCGTCACGCTCGAACCGTGCACGATGTGCGCGGGCGCGCTCGTGCAGTCCCGCGTGGACCGGGTGGTCTACGGCGCCCGTGACGACAAGGCGGGGGCGGCCGGCTCCCTGTGGGACGTCGTACGGGACCGCCGGCTCAACCACCGGCCCGAGGTCGTCGAGGGCGTCCTGGCCGAGGAGTGCGCCGGGCTCCTCACCGCGTTCTTCCGGGACCGCTGACCGGGGCCCGCCCAACCGATTTCAGCGCATGCCCCACCTTGCTGTAGGGTCTCCCTCGGTAGCGTGTCCGAGCGGCCGAAGGAGCTCGCCTCGAAAGCGAGTGTGGCGCAAGTCACCGAGGGTTCAAATCCCTCCGCTACCGCTTCAGAAGGGCCCCGTCGTGAGACGGGGCCCTTCGTGCATGCCCCGCGTCACCCGGTGGGTACCGCGGCAAGAGACCCCGGCGGGCGGGCCGTTGGTCCCTTCGGGGGGTGCGGCGGTTACACTCGCCGCCGGCAACAGAGCCCACGGGGCACAGGCACAGGGGAGGCCGCGGTGGCGGTGAACGCCAAGAAGATCGCCGTGTACGTGCTCGTGGTCTTCGCGCTGTACGTGATCATCACGGACCCGGCCAAGGCGGCCGACTACGTCCAGATAGCCTTCGAGGGCATCTCGGACGCGGCCAAGGCCATAGGCGACTTCATGACCTGGCTCGCCGACGGGGCGAAGAACTGAGAGAGCCGCCGAGGAAGCCGAGGTACACCCCATGATCCGCCACCTGGTCCTCTTCAGGCTCAACGACGGCGTCGAACGCGACGATCCGCGGGTCGTCGCGGGTGTGGAGGCCTTCCGGGCGCTCGGCGGCCGGATCGAGGAGCTGCGCTTCTGGGAGTGCGCCTGGAACATCAGCGACCGGCCGATCGCCTACGACTTCGCGATCAACTCGGCGGTCGAGGACACGGACGCCCTCAAGCGCTACCTGGAGCACCCGGACCACCAGGCGGGCGTCGCCCTGTGGCGGGAGTTCGCCACGTGGGTGATCGCCGACTACGAGTTCTAGGGCCTGTTGCCCCGCAGCCCCCCGCCCGGAAAGGCGGGGGGCTTTCGCGTGTCCGGGGGCCCAACTTGGCGCCGCGGGGCCACAACACGGGGTTATCGGGTGCTTGCACACAGTGCACATGTCTTGTGATGCTATGACCGCTTTTGACGGATGATTGACCGATGAAGAGGTGGCGTTGACCGTGTCGGCCAGTACTGCGCCGCCCCAGGAGGAGGCGCCCGCACCCGCCTCCGCCCCCGGCGCTCCCGGCGCCCCCGCCACCCCCGTCGCCCCCGAGAAGCGCCGCGGTGCCGACACCCGCGCGCTGACCCAGGTGCTCTTCGCCGAGCTGAAGGACCTGCAGCCGGGCACGCCGGAGCACAACCGCGTGCGGGGGGCGCTCATCGAGGCCAACCTTCCGCTCGTGCGCTACGCGGCCGCCCGCTTCCGCTCCCGCAACGAGCCCATGGAGGACGTGATCCAGGTCGGCACCATCGGCCTGATCAACGCCATCGACCGGTTCGACCCCGAGCGGGGCGTGCAGTTCCCCACCTTCGCGATGCCGACCGTCGTCGGGGAGATCAAGCGGTACTTCCGGGACAACGTCCGCACGGTCCACGTGCCGCGCCGGCTGCACGAGCTGTGGGTCCAGGTGAACAGCGCCACCGAGGACCTCACCACGGCCTTCGGCCGCTCACCGTCGACCGCCGAGATCGCCGAGCGGCTGCGGATCAGCGAGGAGGAGGTGCTCTCCTGCATCGAGGCGGGCCGCTCGTACCACGCGACCTCCCTGGAGGCCGCGCAGGAGGGCGACGGGATGCCGGGACTGCTGGACCGCATCGGCTACGAGGACCCGGCCCTGGACGGCGTGGAGCACCGCGACCTGGTCCGCCACCTCCTGGTCCAACTCCCCGAACGCGAACAGAGAATTCTCCTTCTGCGCTACTACAGCAATCTCACCCAGTCCCAGATCAGCGCGGAACTGGGTGTGTCCCAGATGCACGTCTCGCGGCTACTCGCGCGTAGCTTCCAGCGGCTGCGGTCGGCGAATCGGATCGAGGCATGACCGGCGCACGGGTGCACGGTCCGGAACACACCAGATCACCCCGGATCGAAAGCAGTATCGACCGGTAACCGGCACGAGCGAATCGCTCACCAGGGCGGTTCCCGACAGTTGTGCCCCGAAATACCGTCAGACCCCGTCTTTACAGGGCCGATTCGCATCTGACGTGTCGACATGTCACTACAGCGTGTTGCCGACATGTGACATTCTTCCGGAAGCGCGTTTGCCGGACCTCCGGCTCCGGTATTCAGGTGAAGGCTGCGTTGCTCGAATGGCATCGCCGCCGCGACCGTCCCGCGACCCAAAGGGGGTGGCATGTCCGCAGACCAGGGCAGCTCGAAGGTGCTCACGCCCACGAGCGAGGCAGCGCCCAAGGAGCTCGACGCTCTCGACGTGCTCGTTGACGTCACGGCCCTCCAAGCCGTGCCGGCGCCGCCCGTCCCCGCCGAGGCCGTTCCGGCACCGGCGGACCTCGACACCCGCACCCTGTCCCGCTCCCTGTTCCTGCGGCTCGCCGCACTCGACGAGAACAGCCCCGAGCGCGCCTACGTCCGGGACACTCTGATCGAACTCAACCTCCCCCTCGTGCGCTACGCGGCGGCCCGCTTCCGCTCGCGCAACGAGCCCATGGAGGACATCGTCCAGGTCGGCACGATCGGCCTGATCAAGGCGATCGACCGCTTCGACTGCGAACGGGGCGTGGAGTTCCCGACGTTCGCGATGCCGACGGTCGTGGGCGAGATCAAGCGCTTCTTCCGCGACACCTCGTGGTCGGTGCGCGTGCCGCGCCGGCTCCAGGAGCTCCGCCTGGCCCTCACCAAGGCCAGCGACGAGCTCTCCCAGAAGCTGGACCGCTCCCCGACGGTGGCGGAGCTGGCGGCGGTGCTCGGCGTCTCCGAGGAGGACGTGGTCGACGGCCTCGCGGTCGGCAACGCCTACACCGCCTCCTCGCTGGACTCCCCGGCGCCCGAGGACGACGGCGGCGAGGGCTCCCTGGCCGACCGGCTCGGCTACGAGGACAGTGCGCTGGAGGGCGTGGAGTACCGCGAGTCCCTCAAGCCGCTGCTGGCCAAGCTGCCGCCCCGGGAGCGCCGGATCATCATGCTGCGCTTCTTCGCCAACATGACCCAGTCACAGATCGGCGAGGAGGTCGGCATCTCCCAGATGCACGTCTCCCGGCTGCTGACCCGGACCCTGGCCCAGCTGCGCGACGGACTCATCTCCGACTGAGATCTGCGACCGAGCCTTCCCAACTGACGGAGCGTCAGCCACCATGGCCCGATGCTTCGTACCGGGATGCTTCGTACGACGACATGGACACATGGCCGCCGAGGCGCCGTTACGGCAGCGTCGGCGGCCGTCGTGTGTCTGGGCGCGGCGCTGGCCGCCTGCGGGGCCGGGACGGGCGGCGGCGGGTACACGGCGGTGGGCGGGGTGCCCCGGCAGCCGGACACGGCGACGGCGCCAACGGGCGCCGTGCGGATGGTGCCACTGGACGGCCCGGACGACGGCACCGGCCCGGACGACGGCACCGGCTCCGCCGGGAGGGCACCGCAAGGCGGAACGCGGCCGGCCGCCTCTTCGGCTCCGCCGGCCGGCGCGGCCGCTCCGCCGGGCCGGACAGGCAGTCCCGGAACGGCGGGCCCGTCCGGTCCGTCCGGTCCCGGGCACGCCGGACCGGCGACGGCCGAGCCGAGCGCGTCCGGCCGGGGTACGACCGCTCCGAGCCGCCCGGCGCCGGGCCCGACGACCTCCGGTACGGCGTCACCCGCGCCCGCGGCCCTCACCTGGGGTACCGCCGAGCGCGCGGGCACGGACCGGCGCTGGTGCGAGAAGGTGACCGTGCCCTTCCACAACTCGGGCGGCACGCCCGTGCGTTCGGGCACGGTGACGTTCGGGACGCACGTCATCGGCGCGCTCGGCGTCGACTGGGCGACGGTGGAGTCGACCGCCGCGCTCCCGGTGCCGATCGGCCCGGGTGCGCGCACGGACCACACCTGGACGGTGTGCGTCGACGCCTGGCGTGTGCCGCTCGGCATGCACGTCGAGACGCGCGACGTCTCCGTCCGGTGGGAGTAGGAGCAGGGCCGCGGGGCCTTACATGAACGCCAGCGCGGCGACTCCCACCACGACGGCGATCGCCACGACGACGCCGATGATCAGACCGACGCGGGGGCCCGAGGAGGAGGCGGCCGCCGCCTGCTGCTGCCGGCCCTGGGGAGCCTCGTCGACGAACGCGCGGAACATCTGGGTGCTGCCGGCGGGGTCGTAGTTGCCCTGGGGGCCCTGGGTGTTAGCCATGGCCCGAGACACTAGCGAATCACGGGGTCCGGCCCAAGTGCGGGGCCACCGGGACAGACAGGGGCACCCCGCCCGCGCCCACCTGCCTGTTTACGTTCGCAATACTTGCCTTTGCCAAGTTTTTGCGCCTGGCTGCCCGCCCTTATTTGCCTGCAGCAACCAACCGACTTATGGTTGCCCTAAGCAACGAATACGGGAGGTGTGATGGCCGAGCGGGCGCAGTACGAAGAGCTGGCGCGTCAGCTCAGTGCCGTCGGAGCCGTGAAACGGGACATGGGGCGCATCCTGCCGCCCGACTGCCCGACCGGCTCGGCCGCCGTGCTGACCCTGCTGGGCCGCCACGGCGACATGCGCATGAGCAAGCTCGCCGAGCTGCTCTCCGTGGACATGTCGGTCACCAGCCGGCACGTCGCGCACGTCGCCGCGCGCGGCTGGATAGAGCGGCACCCGGACCCCGCGGACAAGCGCTCGCGCATCCTGCGTCTGACGCCCGCGGGGCTCGAGCAGCTCGACGAGCTGTCCCTGCGGACCACGCACCTGCTGGCCGAGCGGCTGAGCGACTGGACCGACGACGAGGTCGGCCAGCTCATCCGGCTCATGACCCGGCTGCGCGACAGCTTCGGCGACTGCCGGTCCGCCCCGCCGCGGCACGCGTCCGCCACGGCCGCCCCCGTGTTCGAAGAGACCACCCGTACACCCGCAAGCACGTAAGAGAAGGAAGCCCATGGCAACGACCACACCAGCCGGTGTGCGGGCTCACGCCAAGCACGGGGGAGGCGCAGGCCAGGCCCCGATGACGCACCGGCAGATCATGGAGGCCCTGTCCGGGCTGCTGCTCGGCATGTTCGTGGCGATCCTGTCGTCCACGATCGTCTCCAACGCCCTGCCGCACATCATCGGTGACCTCGGCGGCGGTCAGTCCGCCTACACCTGGGTGGTCACCGCCGCCCTGCTGTCGATGACCGCGGCCACTCCCCTGTGGGGCAAGCTCGCCGACCTGTACAGCAAGAAGGCGCTCGTCCAGATAGCCCTGATCATCTACGTGGTCGCCTCGATGGCGGCCGGCCTGTCGCAGAACCCCGGCATGCTGATCGCCTGCCGCGTGGTGCAGGGCATCGGCGTCGGCGGTCTGTCCGCCCTGGCGCAGATCGTCATGGCGGCGATGATCTCCCCGCGTGAGCGCGGCCGGTACTCCGGCTACCTGGGTGCCACCTTCGCCGTCGCCACCGTCGGCGGCCCGCTGCTCGGCGGTGTCATCACCGACACCTCCTGGCTGGGCTGGCGCTGGTGCTTCTACGTCGGTGTCCCCTTCGCGGTCATCGCCCTGATCGTGCTGCAGAAGACCCTGCACCTGCCCGTGGTCAAGCGCGAGGTCAAGGTCGACTGGGGCGGCGCGACCCTCATCTCCGCCGCCGTCTCCCTGCTCCTCATCTGGGTCACCTTCGCCGGTGACAAGTACGACTGGGTGTCCTGGCAGACGTACACCATGGTCGGCGGCTCGATCCTGCTCGGCGCGCTCTTCGTGCTCGTCGAGTCGAAGGCCAGCGAGCCGATCATCCCGCTGCGCCTGTTCCGCAACCGCACCATCACGCTCGCGTCGCTGGCCTCGCTGTTCGTCGGTGTCGCGATGTTCACCGGCACCGTCTTCTTCAGCCAGTACTTCCAGCTCGCCCGCGACAAGTCCCCGACGATGTCCGGCGTCCTGACCATCCCGATGATCGGCGGCCTGTTCATCTCCTCGACCGTCTCGGGTCAGTTCATCACCCGCACCGGCCGCTGGAAGGCGTGGCTGGTCAGCGGTGGCGTCCTGGTGACGGCCGGCCTGGCGCTGCTCGGCGGCATCCGGTACGACACGGACTACTGGAAGATGGCCGTCTTCATGGCCCTGCTGGGTCTCGGCATCGGCATGATGATGCAGAACCTGGTCCTCGCCACGCAGAACCAGGTGGCGCCCTCCGACCTCGGCTCGGCCAGCTCCACGGTCACCTTCTTCCGCTCCCTCGGCGGTGCGGTCGGCGTCTCGGCGCTGGGTGCGGTGATGTCCCGCCGGATCACGCACTACGTCCAGGACGGCATCTCCGCGCTGAGCCCGAAGTACCAGGCCGCGATGGCCGGCTCCGGCTCCACCGACAGCATCCCGGACATGAACACGCTGCCCAAGCCGATCCGGACGCTGCTGGAGAGCGCCTACGGCCACGGCATCGCCGACGTCTTCCTGATCGCGGCCGTCCTCGCCGCCGTCGCGTTCCTGATCACGCTGTTCATCAAGGAGGTCCCGCTGCGGACCAAGGGCGGTCTCGCCCAGGCCGCCGAGGGCGAGGCCCCGGTGACCGACCCGGCCGCCGCCCCGGCCGTCGCCGAGGCGCAGCAGGTCCCGGTCCAGGTCGCCGTCGCCGCCGAGACCGCGCCCGCGGCCACGGCTCCCGCGGCCGCCACGGCCACCGCCACGCAGCAACTGACCGCCGTCGCCTCGGCCGCCGGGTCCGGCGCCACCGGCACCCCGGTCCACGGCTTCGTCCGCGGCGCCGAGAGCGCCCCGGTCCCGCAGGCCGCGGTCACCCTGATCTCGCTGGCCGGCCGCCAGCTCGGCCGCGCGGTCGCCCAGGCCGACGGCTCCTACGCGGTGGACGCGCCGGGCACCGGCTCGTACGTGCTGATCGCCTCCGCCGACGGCTACCAGCCGCAGGCCTCCACGGTCGTGGTGGGCGAGGAGCCGCTGGCGTACGACATCCTGCTCAGCGGCACCAGCGGTCTGACCGGTGTGGTCCGGGCGGCCGGCAGCGCGCTGCCGGTCAAGGACGCCATGGTGATCGTCACCGATGTGCGCGGTGACCTGCTGGCCACCGCCGCCAGCGGCGAGCACGGCGAGTTCGCCTTCACCGAGCTGGTGCCGGGCACGGTGACCGTCGCCGTCAACGCGAGCGGCTTCCGGCCGCGCGCGCTGCCGGTCGAGGTCGCCACCACCGGGATCACCCGGATCGAGGTCGACCTGGACGCCGGCGCCCGGCTGCAGGGTGTCGTCCGGGCCCCGCACGGTCCGCTGGCCGACGCCCGCGTGACCCTGGTGGACCAGGCGGGCAACGTGGTCGGCACGGCCACCACCGGGACGGACGGGGCGTACGCCTTCACCGACCTGGACACCGGCGAGTACACCGTCATCGCGACCGGCTACCCCCCGGTGGCCACCGCGCTGACCGTCGCCGGCGCCGGTGCCGACGACCACGACATCGCACTCGCCCACCCCGGCGAGTAGTTCGACCCACGGCCCGTGGCGCGTGCCGCTCCTGAGGTGCGGCGCGCGCCACGGGCCGGTTTCATTCGACCGATTTGTATGGCTTTCCAGGGAGAAAACGGGATGGGACTGACCGCGAGGATCCGCACCCGGGACGGATGGGCCGTGTCGCACGCGGTCGTCACGGTGACCGACATGACCGGTACGCAGGTGCTGCGCGCCGAGGCGGACCCCGAGGGCGCCGTACGGGACGGCACCGAGCTGGCACCGGGGGCGTACACCGTGATCGTGACCGCCGTCGGGTACGCGCCCGCCGCCTCCAGCGCGATCGTCACCGCCAGTGGACGGGCCGAGGTCGGGACGGTGACGCTGGCCCGGCAGGGCGGCGCCGAACTGCCGCCGCCCGGCCCCTGGACCATCGACCCGGCGCACTCCTCGGTCGCCGCCGTCGCCCAGCACCTGGGGATCTCCAGCGTGCACGGCCGGTTCACGGAGTTCGGGGGCACCATCGAGATCGCCCCCGACGACATCACCAAGTCCCGGGTGGAGGCGGTCATCCGGGCGGCCTCCGTCGACACCGGCAACGGCATGCGCGACACGCACCTGCGCTCCGGCGACTTCCTCGACGTCGAGCGGCACCCGGAGATCACCTACCGCTCCACCGGCCTGGCCCAGGCGGGCCCGGACCGCTGGACGGTCCACGGCGAACTGGCCATGCACGGGGTGGTGCGCCCGGTCGACCTCGACCTGGCCTACCTCGGCACCGGCGCCGACCCGTGGGGCGGCACCCGCGCCGCCTTCCGCGCCACCACCGAACTGCACCGCGAGGACTTCGCGATGAACTACAACCAGGTCCTCCAGGCGGGTATCGCCGCCATCGGCACGACGCTCAGGATCGAGCTGGACGTGCAGGCCGTCCAGGGCGAGTCACTGCCCGCCGCCTGACGGCGCCCGGCCCGCGGCCCGGGCCACCAGACGGGCGCACAGGTCACGCAGTTTGACGTTGCGGTCCTGGGAGGCCCGCACGAGGCGGCGCATCGCCGCCTCGGCGTCCAGCCGCTCCCGCGCCATGACGATGCCGACGGCCTGGTCGATCACGCTGCGGGAGAGCAGCGCGAGCCGTATGTCGGCGGCGGAGGAGCGCTCGCGCTCGACGCGCAGCGCGGTGTCCACCGCGCCGCCGACCCGGGCCGCCAGGTCGCGGGCCGGCGCCCGGTCCGCGCCGAGCGCGCCCGGCACGGTGCCGTACAGGTTGAGCGCGGCGCCCGCCTCGCCCTCGACGTCCAGCGGCAGCGCCAGCACACAGCGCACCCCGGTGGACAGGGCGTACGCCGTGTACTGCGGCCAGCGCGTCTCCTCGGCCAGGTCGGGCGCGTACTGCTCCTCGCGGGTCTCTGCCGCGTCGACGCACGGGCCCGAGCCGTTCTCGTACTGCCGCTGGTCGAGGCCGCCGATCAGCGTCCCGCTCCCGGCGAGCGTCAGCAGCCGGTCGGACCGGCTCACCGTGATGCTGCACGCGGCGGCGCCGGGCATCTCGCCCACCGCGCGGTCGGTCAGGTCGCGCAGCAGCGTGTCCAGTCCGCCGCCGCGCGCCATGACCTGTTCCAGGGCCTCCGACGTGTCGGGTCTCATGCCCTACGGGTATCCCGGCAGCGGCCGCCGATGCAGACGGGCTATCCGTCGGCCGACCGGACGATGCGCCGGGCCAGGTCGCGGAGCTTGGTGTTCTCCCGCTGGGAGGCGCGGACCAGGCTCTCGAAGGCGGCCGCCGCGTCGATGTCGAGCCGCTCCATGAGGATGCCGGTGGCCTGGCCGATGAGGTCCCGGGTGTGCATGGCCTCGGTGAGCTGCTCCCGGACCGTCACCGAGTTCAGGGCGAGGCTGACATGGGTGGTGAGGAGGCGGCCGAGCCGGGTGGCGGTCTCGTCGAAGGCGTGCGGATCACGGGAGTAGGCCGTCAGGGCGGTGAGCCGGCGCTTGTCCGAGCGCAGCCGCATGGACAGCACCGAGCGCAGCCCGTGCCCGGACAGCGCGCCCTGGCCGGGCGTGCCGTTGCCGTCCGCGACCCGCACCACGGGCGAGGTCCACAGCTTCTCCCAGTGCGGCAGCCCCGGGTTCTCCGCGTCCCGCACCACCTCGTCGGTCCAGGCGACCGTGCGCAGGTTCTCGCCCCGCTCCAGTTCGCTGACACCGGCGTGCTCGGCGCCGGGCAGCAGATGCACGGCCAGCCGGACGGCGGCGCTGAGCGTGGCCTGCGGAGTGGTGGTCTCGTGCAGCTGACGAGCCGCCACCGTGAGCGCTTCGGCCAGCTCCAGGCCGTCCGAAAAGCGCTCGAGATCGGAAATGTCAGACGAAGCCACCACGAACCTCTCGGATGACACGGCCCTGCGGCCATGCTCAGGAGAGCTCCGCAGCACATTCCCGACTGCGAGCACACGACAGCTGATTATTTTAGCTGCCCCATTGCGGTGAGGTGATGCCCGACCGGCGCCGGACCACCGGCCCCGCCCGCGGCCCCGCGTCACGCCGACATCCCGAGCGTGTGCCCAGCAGGGTCAGGCTGAGCGGGCCCGGTGCGATCTAGGCTGCGCCCATGGCACCCAACATCGCGACGAACATCCGTGTGTCCCTGGACGAACTGCTGGACTTCGTACGCCCCCGCCACCACGCGATCCTGCTCACCCGCCGTGCCGACGGCGGCCCGCAGGGCTCCCCGCTGACCTGCGGGGTCGACGACTCGGGCCGGATCGTGGTCTCCACCTACCCGGAGCGCGCGAAGACCCGCAACGCCAAGCGCGACCCCCGGGTCACCCTCATCGTCCTGAGCGACGACTGGAACGGCCCCTGGGTCCAGATCGACGGCACGGCCGAGGTGGTCGACAGCCCCGACTCGGTGGAGCCGCTGGTCGAGTACTTCCGGAACATCGCCGGTGAGCACCCGGACTGGGACGAGTACCGCGCGGCCATGGTCAAGCAGGGAAAGTCGATCATCCGGGTGACCCCGGAACGCTGGGGACCGGTGGCGACCGGCGGCTTCCCGGCCCGGCTGGCCGGCGACGGGTAGAGCCGGGTCAGCCGCGGGCGACCATCGCCTCGATGCCGGCCACCAGCAGGTCGAGGGCGAAGGCGAAGTCGCGGTCCATCATCTCCGCGACCGTGTCACCGCCGCGGGCGTCCCTGATCTCCTGGGACTCCTGGAGGTGGTCCGCGGCCCCCGGGTGCCGCCGGGCGGCGTCCATGGCCCGCTGGTAGTAGTCGTCCGGGGTCAGACCCGAGTCGGCGACGCGGGACAGGAACTGGCCCTCCAGCGTGCCGTAGCCGTAGACGAACTGGAAGACGGCGGAGATGGCGCCGGTCACCCGTGGTGCGGGCAGCCCGGCCCGGCGGACCACGCGCTGCACGCCGCGGGAGAACGCGAGCGCGTGGGGGCCGATGTTCAGGTACCGGCCGGCCAGCGGCGACAGCCAGGGATGACGGACCAGCAGTTCCCGGTACCCGGTGGCCAGCTCCCGCAGTTCGGCCCGCCAGTCGGCGCCGTCCCGCTCCCCGGGCGGCCGCAGCTCGCCGTAGGCCGCGTCCAGGGCGAGTTCGAGCAGGTCGTCCTTGGTGTCCACGTACCAGTACAGGGACATCGCGGTGACGTTCAGCGCGGCGGCCAGCCGCCGCATGGAGAACCCCGCCAGCCCGCCGGCGTCCAGCAGCCGCACGCTCTCGGCGGTGATCCGCTCCCGGTCGAGCCCCGAGGGCTGCGCGCTGCGCCCGCCGCGCCGCTCCCTCCGCTCCAGCCAGACGCTCTCCCGCGCCGCCCCAGCACCAGCCTTCGCCACCGACGCACCCCTCTCGAACTCCGGCCCCGTCCCGGGGACGCCAGGCGCGCGGGCCGTCCCGGAAGCGCGGCGAACTGCGCGATCCACCACATACCCCATGGGCCGCGCGCCTACCCCGCCCGGCTCCGGACACGGGGAGGGCGGTGGCCTTCCGGCCACCGCCTACCCCGTCCGTGCCGCTCGCGGGCCGGTGCTCGGCCGCGCGTCAGCCGCCCGCCTTCCGGGTGAGGTCGTAGAAGGTCGCCGAACCGGCCGTCACCTTCCTGAAGTTGCTCTGCACCCAGGAGCTGATCTCCGAGCCCGAACCGCTGCCTCCCCTACCGCCACCCATACCGCCGCCGGCGATGAAGTAATGGATCCTCCCTTGCGCCACGTACTTCTTGAACCGGGCCAGGGTCGGGGACGGGTCGGTGCCGTTGAAGCCGCCGATCGCCATCACCGGGGAGCCGGTGGCGAGCTGGTAACTCGCCGCGTTCTGCGAGCCGATGGAGGCCGCGACCCAGGTGTAGTCACCCGCGTCCGTCTCCAGCAGCTTCCTGGCCGCGGAGCCGACGTGCGCGCCGTCCAGCAGGCCGCCTGCACCGCCACCGCGCGCCCGGCCGCCCTCGCCCACCGTGCCGCCGCCGGGGAAGCCGCCGCCCGGGAAGCCGTTCCCGTTCTGCCGGCCCGGTTGGCCCGGCTGGTTCTGGCCCTGGGCGCCGCCGTTCTGCCCCGGCATGCCGCCGCCCGGGAAGCCCTGTCCTTGTCCTTGTCCCTGACCCCGGCCTTGTCCCTGGCCCGGCATGCCGCCGCCGAAGCCGCCGCGTGCGCCGTCGCCCGTCCGGCCGCCCGGACCGCCCGGACCGCCGAAGCCCATCGTGCTCGCGCCCGCCGGGCCGGCCGTCGGGATGGAGCCGGTGTGCGCGGAGTTCACCGTGCTGAGCGTGTACGCCGTCGGGCCGGCCAGCGCGGCCAGCAGGCCCACCGCCGCCGCGCCGAGCGCGAGCCGCCGGGTGAGCCGGCCGGCGAAGACCAGACCGAGCGCGGCCACCAGCCCGCCGACCAGGACCAGCCACTTCAGCCAGGGCAGATAGCCGGGGGTGCGGTTCAGCAGCACGTAGCCCCAGGCGGCCGCGGCCACCACGGCGCCCGCGAGGGTGATCGACGCCCAGGTCCTCGCGCGCTTCTCCCACAGCAGCCCGGCGCCCATGCCGGTGACGGCCGCGACGTAGGGCGCGAGGGCCACCGTGTAGTACTGGTGGAAGATGCCCGCCATGTAGCTGAAGACCACCATGGTGATCAGCAGCGAGCCGCCCCACACCAGGAACGAGGCGCGCGTGACGGACGCACGCCGGGCCCGGCGGGTCGCCCACAGGCCCGCGGCCAGCAGGATCAGCGCGGCCGGGATCAGCCACGAGATCTGGCTGCCGATCTCGGAGCCGAACATCCGGTCCCAGCCGGTGGAGCCCCAGCGCCCGGCGCCGTTGCCGCCACCGCCGCCGCCGACGCTGCCCGTCTCGTCACCGCTGATCCGGCCGAGGCCGTTGTAGCCGAAGGTCAGCTCCAGGAAGCTGTTGTTCTGCGAACCGCCGACATAGGGGCGCGAGGAGGCCGGCCACAGCTCGACGACCGCGACCCACCAGCCGCCGGCCACGACGAGCGCGACGGTCGCGAGGCCGAGCTGCGCCAGCCGCCTGCGCAGCCGCACCGGACCGCAGACGGCGTACACGACCGCCAGCGGCGGCAGGATCAGGAACGCCTGGAGCGTCTTGGCGAGGAACGCGAAGCCGATCGCGACCCCCGCCCCCACCAGCCACCGGGTCCGGCCGTCCTCCACGGCCCGTACGACGAAGTAGCAGGCCAGCGACATCAGCAGGGCCAGCAGGGCGTCCGGGTTGTTGAAGCGGAACATGAGCGCCGCGACCGGCGTGAGCGCCAGCACCGCGCCCGCGACCAGACCGGCGACAGGGCTGAACCGGCGCCGTACGGCCGCGTACACGACCGCCACCGTGCCGACGCCCATGAGGACCTGGGGCGTGAGGATCGCCCACGAGTTCAGGCCGAAGACCCTGACCGACAGCTCCATCGGCCACATGAAGGCCGAGGGCTTGTCGACGGTGATGGCGTTGCCCCCGTCGAGCGAGCCGAAGAAGAACGCCTTCCAGGACGTGCTGCCCGCCTGGACGGCCGCCGAGTAGAAGGAGTTCGCCCAGCCCGAGGCGCTCAGGCCGCAGAGGTAGGTGCCGAGGGTGAGGAGCAGCAGGCCGAGGAAGGCCGGGCGGGCCCAGCGCGGGTCCTCGGGCCGGCCGCGCCACAGCCTGCCCGGCAGACCCTGCCGGGGCGCGCCGGGCCCGGGGGCCTCGGCGGGAGCCGTGGTCGGCGGGCCCCAGGCGGCGGGTGCGCCGTGTGCCCCGGTCCGGTCGTGGTCGGTGGTCATCGAAGATCCCCCGGGTCGGTGTCGTGAGGGTGCACCGGCTGGAGCCGCACGGTGGCGTCCCTCCAGCCGGGGTCCGCGGCCTCGCCGGCGCGGATCTGGGTGGTCCGGTACGAGGTGTACGGCTGGTGCGGGACCGGCCGGTACGGCACGGCCGGCGTGCCCGCGGGCGCGGCCGGGGCGTGCGGGGCGGCCGTCGACGCGGCGCCCAGCTCCGCACCGCGGTCCGGGAAGACCCAGGCGCGGAAGAGCAGGAAGCGCAGCACGGTCGCCGCGAGGTTGGCGGCGATGAGCACCGCCAGTTCGGTGGAGTGCGCCGGGCTGCCGCCGGCCGCGTTCAGGGCGGCCAGCGAGCCGCTGGTCAGGGCGAGCCCGATGGCGAAGACCACCAGGCCCTGCGCCTGGTGGCGGACCGCGCCACCCCGGCCGCGCACCCCGAAGGTCAGCCTGCGGTTGGCGGCCGTGTTGGCGACGGCCGAGACCAGCAGGGCGAGCGCGTTGGCCGTCTGCGGGCCGGCGAACTGCCGGAAGCCGCTGTAGAGGAGCAGGTAGAACAGCGTGGAGAGGCCGCCGACCACGCAGAACCCGACGAGCTGGCGGGCCAGTCCCCTGGGCACGTCCTGGATGTCGCGGTCGCGGGGGTCGTCGCCGAACGGCCGGGTGAGCCGGTCCAGCGGCAGCGAACCGGTGGCCAGGGCCCTGCCGACGCGCCACACGCCCTTGAGGTCGTCGGCGGCCGTGCGCACGAGGTGCACGGTGGAGTCCGGGTCGTCGACCCAGTCCACCGGCACCTCGTGGATCCTGAGCCCGGCCCGCTCGGCGAGCACCAGCAGCTCGGTGTCGAAGAACCAGCCGGTGTCCTCCACCAGGGGCAGCAGCACCTGGGCGACGTCACGGCGGATCGCCTTGAAGCCGCACTGCGCGTCGGAGAAGCGGGCCCGCAGGGAGCCGCGCAGGATCAGGTTGTAGGCCCGGCTGATGAACTCGCGCTTGGGGCCGCGCACCACCCGGGAGGCCCGGGCGAGCCGGGAGCCGATCGCCAGGTCCGAGTGGCCCGAGATCAGCGGTGCCACCAGCGGCAGCAGGGCGTTGAGGTCGGTGGACAGGTCGACGTCCATGTACGCGAGCACCGGCGCCTCGGAGGCGGACCACACGGTCCTGAGGGCGCGTCCGCGGCCCTTCTGCTCCAGCCGGAAGCCGGTGACTTCGGGAAGTTCCGCCGCCAGCCCCGCCGCCACCTGCGGGGTGCCGTCCGTGGACGCGTTGTCCGCGATCGTGATGCGGAAGGCGTACGGGAAGGTGCGGGTCAGGTGCTCGTGCAGGCGGCGGACGCACGGCCGGAGGTCCTTCTCCTCGTTGTGGACGGGGACCACTACGTCCAGGACAGGCGTTCCGGCGTCTGTGGCCGGGAGGTGCTCCCGCGCCGGCAGGGTGCCGGGAGAAGAGTCGGTTCGCATGCCCCCGACTGTCGTCAGGCGCCCTGTCGCACCCATGTGGTGGTGCTGTGCTGTGCCTGTGAGTGGGACCGCCCGGCGGATCCGGCGGCCTGCCGGGGGACGGCGGGAGCGGCCGCGGGCAGGCGCACCGTGAACACGGTGCGGCCGGGCACGCTGTCCACGGTCACGGCACCGCCGTGCGCCGTGGCGACGGCCTGCACGATGGCGAGCCCCAACCCGGTCGATCCGGTGGCACGCGAGCGCGCGGAGTCCCCGCGGGCGAACCGCTCGAAGACGTTCGGCAGCAACTGCGCCGGTATGCCGGGCCCGTCGTCCTCGACGTCGACGCACATCCACGGCCCGCGCCGCTGCACGCGCGCGGTGACGGTCGTGCCGGGCGGGGTGTGCTTGCGGGCGTTGCCCAGCAGGTTGACCAGCACCTGCTGGATGCGTGCCGCGTCCGCCGTGGCCAGGGCCGGTTCGTCGGGCAGGTCGAGCCGCCAGTTGTGGTCCATGCCGGCCGCGCGGGAGTCGCTGACCGTGTCGACGATCAGCGGGACCAGGTCGGTCCGCTCGAACTGGAGCGGGCGGCCGGCGTCCAGCCGGGCCAGCAGCAGCAGGTCCTCCACGAGCAGGGTCATCCGGCCGGCCTCGGACTCGATCCGCCCGAGGGCGTGCCGGGTGTCGGGCCCGACCTGTTCACGGCCGCGCCGGGTCAGCTCGGCGTACCCGCGGATGGAGGCGAGCGGGGTGCGCAGCTCGTGGCTGGCGTCGGCGACGAACTGCCGTACCCGCGTCTCGCTCTGCTGGCGGGCCTGCAGGGCGCCGTGCACGTGGTCCAGCAGCCGGTTGAGCGCGGCGCCGACCCGGCCGACCTCGGTGTGCGGGTCGCACTCGGACTCCGGGACCCGTTCGCTGAGGTTCACCTCGCCGGTATGGAGGGTGAGTTCGGAGACCCGGCCGGCGGTGGCGGCGACCTTGCGCAGCGGGCGGGTGGCGACGCCGACGAGCACGTACCCGGCGATGGCGGCGGCCACCAGCCCGGCCACGGTGACGCTGGCCTCGATGAGGATCAGGGCGTCGACGTTGTCGTCGACGTCCTTGGTGGGCAGCGCGACGTAGAAGGCGTCGGCGCTGTCCACGGCCACCCGGTAGCGGACGAGGTAGTGGCCGAGCCCGGGGAGCTCCACGGTGTGGGCCCTGTCGTCCTTGGGCACCGTGTTCAGGGCGTTCTTCTGCGCGGTGCTCAGGCTGTCGGCGCGCATCCTCCGGAAGAAGCCGTTGCCGTAGTCGAGCTGCTCCGAGACGGCGGCGCTCCTGATCGCGCCGCCGCGCACGTAGGCGGCGACGGTGTTGCGCTGGGTGGGCCCCTTGGTGAGCAGGTTGCCGACCTTCTCGGCCGGGGTGTCGTCCGTCCGCGGCGCGGGGCCGGGGAGAGCCGGTGCGTCCGGGCCCTGCTGCAGGTGGCCGGTGGCGCGCTGGACGATCTCGGACACCTTGCGGTCGAGCTGGTCGTACAGGTGCGAGCGCAGCGCCAGCGTGGTCACCGTGCCGATCACCGCGCACACCACGGCGATCAGCGCGACGGACGCGACGACGAGCCGGGTCCGCAGGGTGCGCGGCTGGGCCGCGCGCCGCCGCCGCGGGCGCGGCCGTCGTCGTCCGCTCATGACACGGCGGGCTTGATCAGGTAACCGGCGCCGCGCCGTGTGTGGATCATGGGCTCGCGGCCCGCGTCGATCTTCCGGCGCAGGTAGGAGATGTACAGCTCGACCACGTTGGCCTGGCCGCCGAAGTCGTAGGACCAGACCCGGTCCAGGATCTGCGCCTTGCTGAGCACCCGGCGGGGGTTGCGCATCAGGAAGCGCAGCAGCTCGAACTCGGTCGCGGTGAGGTGGATGGACTCCCCGGCCCGCGCGACCTCGTGGCTGTCCTCGTCCAGGCTGAGGTCGCCGACGACGAGGACGGAGTCGGAGCGCCGGTCGGCGGCCCCGGACCTGCGGATCAGACCCCGCAGCCGGGCGACGACCTCCTCCAGGCTGAACGGCTTGGTGACGTAGTCGTCGCCGCCCGCGGTGAGTCCGGCGATACGGTCCTCGACGGCGTCCTTGGCCGTGAGGAACAGGACGGGCACGTCGGGCAGGTCGCGGCGGAGCCGGCCCAGCACGGAGAGGCCGTCCATGTCCGGCAGCATCATGTCCAGGACAACGGCGTCGGGCCGGAACTCGCGCGCGGTCCGCAGGGCGCCCTGCCCGTCGCCCGCGCTCCTGATCTGCCAGCCCTCGTATCGGAGGGCCATGCTCAGCAGTTCGGTGAGCGACAGCTCGTCGTCCACCACAAGCACGCGGACGGGGCTCCCGTCCGGCCTCAGCAGTCCGGTGCGCCCCTGGGGCGAGGTCGTGGTCATGGCGGACACCCTGTCGGGATCCTCTGAGAACACGCTTTCACGAATCTGTGATTCTCCTGAGAAACGCACAGGAGCCTTACAGCGAACGCCTGGGTGCCCCGCAGGGGCGGACCGTGCGTCAGAACAGGCCGTCCTGCTCCCTTGCGAACTCCCTTGCGGGGAAGGTGAGTACGTCGTCCGCCGGGGGCAGCGGGACCAGCTCCCAGCCGGTCATCAACCGGGTGTCGAGCACCACGGACTCCCGTCCGGCGACCGCCAGGTGCAGGTCGGGCCCGGCGGCGGCGACCAGCCGGCCGCCGACGGCACCGCCCGCGACGAGCCGGAGCACGGCGCCGGAGGCGGCCGGCGCATCGGCCAGCCCGAAGCCGCGCACATGGTCGACGGGACGGCACGGCTCGGCGGTCAGCGCCTCGGGCCACCCGTCCAGCGCGACGGCGCGGGCGTGCAACGCGCGCACCTCCGCGGCCCGTTCGTCCTCGGTCACCGGGAGCACCGCCCGCACCGCGCGCTTGTCGGCGTACGGGATCCGGTCCGGGACCCGCAGGGCGGCCCGCAGCAACTCCTCGGCGCGCCGGGCGGCCATCAGCGGTCCGGTGCCCAGCCAGCTGAAGCAGACGGCCCCCTGCTCCAGCAGCCGCGCGGGCCCGCGTCCGACGGCGGTGATGCCGACCTTGACCATGCCGGGCCCGAACCACGCCAGGTACACCCGGTAGGGCCGCGGATCGTCGGCGAGGGTGTCGGCCGCCACCGAGTGCGCCCGGTCGAGCCGTGCGCACTCCTCGCACCGGGCCCCGGTGCTCCGTTCCGGCACGGCCGCCCGCACCGGACAGGCGTGCCCGCGGGCGCCCACGCAGTGCCGCACCGAGCCGCCGGGGACGGCGAACGCGACCCGCTTGCCCCAGGACAGCGCACTGCGCCGTCCGCCGTCCCACACCAGTGCGGGACCCTCCGGCGTCCAGCGCAGCCCCGAGCAGCTCCATGTCCGTGCCATCACCGCTGAGCGTAGAAGGCGGGTACGACAACGGGCGCCCCGCGGCCGGGCGGCGGGCGGCGGGCGGAGCTCGGCGCGGGAGCTGACCCGGCGCGGGAGATCACCCGGTGCACGAGCCGGAGATCAGTCGGCCGCCGGTACGGGGAGCGGTTCGACGCGGACCCCCTGCGGCACCACGGCGACCGCGGTCCGGCCCCGCCCCGCCATCCGGCAGCCGAGACACCCGGGGTGCCCGTACCGGGCCTGTTCGTCACGGACCCGCATGCTCCACTGGCTCCTCGGCCGGATGCCCGGCGGTTTCCCCCAGCCCGTCAGGTGCAGCGCCCAGGTGACCAGCGCGCTCACGGCCACGAGCACCAGACCGCCCACCAGGGTGGGCGCCGAGGAGGCGCAGACCCCGGCCCCGGCCACGGCGCTCCCGACGGTCGCGACGGCCACACCGGTCCAGCCGGCGATCGTGTGACCCTCTTCGTACAGACTCATGACGTGCCTCCGGGAGAGATTCCCTCACGGGCTAAGAGATTTACCGAACTGAATATCTCACGAACTAAGGGATTCTGGAAGATGGACGGCACGCCCCGACCGCCCGCCTCCCCGGCGCAGGCGCTGTCGGCAATGGACCACCTCATCGCCGCGCACCTGATCGGGCAACAGGAACTGGCCCGGCGGCTGGGCCTGAACGTCACCGACCTGACGTGCTTCGCCTTCGTGCTGGAGGCGGGGGAGGACCTGCTCACGGCCGGCGACCTCGCGGCCCGCGCGCACGTCACCACGGGCGCGGTGACCGGCATCCTCAACCGCCTCGAACGCGCCGGCTACGTCACCCGCCGCCCCGACCCCGCCGACCGCCGGCGTGTCCGGGTGGCCGCCGTACCGGAGGCGGTGACCCGCGTCGAGGCGGTGTACGCGGGCCACTACCGGCGCCTCACGGCCCTGTTCGCCGACTACTCCCCCGGGGAACTGGCGATCATCACCGACTGGTTCACCCGGGCCACGGCCCTGGCCCACGACTACCTGGAGAAGCTGAACCGGAACGACCCCGAGGAGGAGTGCTGACACACCGGGGCCCGAACGAGACCCGAACTACCGTCCCCCTGGGGCGGTTTCGTGGCACCCCGCCAAGGGCCACTGCCCCTGGGCGGCTCCGGGAGATCATGCGAGAGTGAGCCCATGACGGCACCGGAAGCCATGGTCGTGACGGTCGACGAGGTCGAGGGGCTCGCCGTGGACGGGCTGCGGTGGCTGACCGCGGCGGTGCGGGAAACCGCCGGCGGAGGCCTCGCCTGGACGACCAGGCCCTCGGACGACGAACTCAACCCGATGCTCTACAGCGGTACGGCCGGGATCGTCCCCGTGCTGCTGGAGGCGTGGCGGCACTTCGGAGACGACTCCTACGCCGACACCGCGCTGCGCGCGGCCCGCGGCCTCGCGGACTCCGTCGACGGCATCGACGGCGACTCCCTCTACTTCGGCCGTACCGGAATGGCTCTCGCGCTGAGGGCCGTTCACGACGAACTCGGTGACACGGCCGCCGGCGCCGCCGCGGACCGCGCACTGGAGATCGTGCGGTCACGCTTCGACGGGACGCGTTGGGGCGATCCGTTCGAGCTGATGGGCGGCAACGCGGGGATCGGCCTCGGGGCGCTCCTGGCCGGCGACGCCGAACTGGCCGTCCTCGCGGTGGAGCCGTATCTGCGGACGGCGGAGCGGACCCCGGCGGGCGTCCACTGGGCCCACCGCACGGGCGTCGACTCCCGCCTGCACCACATCTCGCACGGCACGCTCGGCATCGTCCTGGCGCTTGCCCGGGTCGGCCGGGCCACCGGCCGTGCGGACCTGGTCGAGCTGGCACTGGCCGGTGCCGCGGACGTCGTGGCACGTGACGAAGCGGGACCGGAAGGCTTCCTGGTGCCGCATTCCACCCCGCAGTACCGCCCCGATCTGATCGAGCCCATCAGCTACGGCTGGTGCCACGGCCCGGCCGGCGACGCGCAGGTCTTCCGACTGCTGCGGGACCTCACGGCCGACCCCGCCTGGCCCGCCCTCGCCGACCGCTGCTGGCACACGGTCACCCACTCCGGCCTGCCCCGGCGGCCGCGACCCGGCTTCTGGGACAACAACGGCCGCTGCTGCGGCACCGCGGGAGTCCTCGCCCTGGCCTGCGACCGGATCGCCGAACAGCAGGACCCCCACGACTTCGCCCACGTCCTCGTCGCGGACCTCGCCGCCCGCGCGACCCGGGACACCGGCGGCGCCCGCTGGTCCAACGTCGAGCACCGGGCCACCCCGAGCGAACTCGAACCGTGCACCGGCTGGGCGATGGGCAACGCGGGCATCGTCCGCGAACTCCTGCGCTTCGTGCGGCTGAGCCGCGGAGGCGATCCCCGCTACGCGTTCGCCTGGCCGGATCAGCCCCCGGTACCTGCTCAGGTGAGCGGCCCCTGACCTGCCGGTCGATCGGCTGCCGTACACCCTGAAACGCCAGAGGCCCCGGATCTCTCCGGGGCCTCTGGTCTGTGTGCACTCGGCAGGATTCGAACCTGCAACCTTCTGATCCGCAGCTCTAGAGAGATGGGTCGGAGACGGTCATACAGGTTGCGTTCTGGCCTCCAGGGGGCGCTACGGGGTGGGGCCGGTTGCTGTGGTTGCTGCATCCGGCTGCTGTACAGCAGGATCCGGGTGGGGGTGACGGGTGTGGAGCGGGAACGACTCGAACGACTGCTGGTCGGGGGCGATGAGGCGTCTGTAGCCGCTCTGGCGGCGCTCCGCTGCGGCGGCCCCTACATGGTCTGGGACGGGGCTACGTCGGCCCAGTCGCTCGCCCTTGTCTATGGACGCCGGCTGCGGCTCACGCGTCGCCGGGGCGCCCAGACCACGAACCTGGAACGCACCGTGCAGCTACTCAGTCTGCATCAGCAGCCTGTTCGCCTGGGACAGATCAGGGCTGCCGATGGCTCCTGTACGTTCATGCTGTTCCTGACCGAAGACGGCAGCAGGCTGATCGCGTGCACCAGCGTGCGGCGGACCCACGTCTGAACCTCAGCCGACGTCAGCGACGACGGCGGCCGTCGAAACGATCAGGCGCGCGTGTGTCTCGCCGTACCCCCACCGGGCTCAGCCACGCTACTGACGCCGTCGACCAGAGCAAGCCGCAGCGGCCGGCGCGTGACCACCGCGGCGTGCCCTCAGCTTGGAAAGCTCGTTTCCCCTAGAGGCAGTTGGGCTTCTGATCAGCGGGGGAGCGGGCTGGAGCCCCTCGACGCTGGCGGCTCGTTGCCCGCCGTTCCCCGTGATTCCCCGCCCAACCTGGCATGGCTGTGGCACGGCCAAGGCTGAACGCTGGACGGGTGTCGCAGAGGAACGGACGTGACCTGGCGGCGTCGCCTGGGACCTCTGTCACTGCGGTCGCCGTTGGTCACTGTTGTGTGGCCTTGGACGGCCCCGAGACGGACCGAAACCCCAGACAGCGTCCTCAGCCTCCTCCGGTGCCTCCTGGATCAGGTCGTTCGCCTGAGCCGAACTTCTCTTGGTCAGCCTCGCGTAGAAGTGATAGAGCACGGCCAGCACACCGTCGACGCTACCTTGAGACCGGACAGGTTTGGGACGACTCGGCTCCCACGCGCCTCCGACCAGCGCGAACGTCTAGATCGTCGCAGGTCCTTACGCCTGATAACTGCTGGACGTCCCGGACAAAAAGTTTGGTTCGGTGGACAGGGATGCCTCCTCATTGCCACGCTCTTCCTGTTCCACGGAAGCGGGTTTACGACTTTATAGCTGCCTGGCGAGGGGGTATAGGTGCAGCGATATGGAACGCTAGATCGAAATGCGCGGACTGGCCCATTACAGTCCTGGCTGATTCGGGAAAAGTATCGCGCCGGCCTCAGTTTCGGAGAGCTTGCCGCGTTGACATTCATCTCGAAATCTTCGCTGCATCGCGCAACGCAAGGGTTTGAAATGCCTAGTCGGCAAGTCTTTGAAGCATTCGTTCGAGGCTGCGGATCGGACATCACGGCTGCTGAGGAAGTATGGCGGAAGGCTGAATCAGCAAACTCTTTGTCCGGCTTCGCGGCAATGTTGATTCACCCCGATGACGTTACCACTCACAACGGGTTGCGCAGGGCTCTGGGGCGTCTCATGAAGCGGAAAGGGTTGACCTTGCGGCAGGTCGAAAAGATGGCTGAGCAGCGGGGCGTCAAGCTCCGCAGAAGCACGCTCGGTGATGCTCTCAGTGGGCGTCAGAATTTCAGCCGTAGTTCAACAATCGAGCTTGCGCGAACCTGCGGCGAGACGGAGAGTTCGGTCCAAGCATGGGATGAGGCATGGGAGCGAGCTGAGCGTGATAGAAGAAGTAGAAATGGTCATTTGGGTGGGATGTATAGACTGCCAGCGGGTGCCAGGCAGTACGTTCAACTCGGCATTGAGGAGATATTTCGGGTCTGCGAGCGATACAACATTCCGAGCGCAGAGATAGATATGTACATTCGCAGCCAAGTTGAGTTCAGGCGTATCTCGAATTCGCGAACTTTTTGGGGTGATCCTCCCGAGTCGTGGAGGGTTTCTGTGTCGAACCCTGCTAATGATGTATCAGGGCGAATCGAAGAGGCTTTGAGGGGGGTAATGGTGAAAAGACTTCCCTTCCCGTTGGACTGGTCGCTGTTGCGTGTACTAACGAGTTCCGTTCTTCACGCGCTGGGGGAAGATGCAGACGGCGGCACTGACCCGTGAGTAATCGGCACCCGTCGCAGTGCGCAACGGCGATTGACCTGTCCTACAGGCCGTGTAGTGGCCAGGCCAGGGGCTCTCCAAGGTCCGCACGCTCGCTAGTGGCAGCCGGTTGCTGGGGTTGCTATACCTCGTTGCTCTACACCAGCGGCTAGTTGGTGGCCGAGGGCGGGGACGACGAACCGCCGAAGGTGCTGCGTGAGGACTGCGGCCGCGCCAGGACCGCAATGCCCAGCAATGCGGTCTGACGGTGGAGACCTGTGCACCCCTGGTCGGCACAGGCTGTGCCCCGAAGGCGCGTTGACCCGATACAGCTCCAAATCTCCCCTGACGCGGCGAGAGATGGCATCTACCAGTCAATCGGTGGCCCTGATCTGCACTTTTACCGTATACCCCCCGGTGGTACCGCTTCCTGTCGTTGAAGTTGTCGCCCACTTTTGAGTCAAATGCCCTCTTTGGCGAAAGTGTGGGATTGGCTACAGACAGGTGGTTCTAGTTGGCGTTCCACCCAGGGTCCGCAGCAACATTCACCTCAACCGCAAGGACCCGTCGGCGCACCTTCCACAGCATCACCGACGGGTCCTGATGGGCCGAAGTCCGCTTAGAGAACAGGACCCAGAATGGACGGTACACAGGCCGCGCCCCTGAGGCAGCACGTATCGAACGCGACTCTCGTCACTTCGATGGGGCTCGGCGCGGGGGATGTCGGCTTCATCGCTGGCCTCTACGGCAGTTTTGTCGGTCATCAGACCCTGTACGCAGCCACGGTCACCGGCTGCAGTGCGGCCGTCGGAGCCTTCATGGTCGGTATGGCGATCGCCACCTTCATCCGCAAGGGCAGCGCCGGGTAGGCGGCCAGGGGTACGCGCTATAGGAGCCGACCGCGGCACCGCTGCGGTCGGCTCCGCCTGCTAAGGACCAGGGTCGCGTCCACCCCGCGAGGAGACGCAGGAGAAATGGATCAAGCTCCACAGTGAAGCCAGCAGGGGCCCGGTGCAGACCCGGCACCGCACGGTGCAGGCGTTCCCGTCCTACTGGCTCGAGTCGATCGTGAAGCCCCACCTCGCTCCGCTGTCGTACGTGTCGTACGAGGGCTCGGTGCGGCTCTACATCAATCCGCACCTCGGCGGGAAGCGGCTCGACAAGCTGACCGTCCGGGACGTACGGGAGTGGCTGACCAAGCTGGCCGGCATCTGCCAGTGCTGCGCTCAGAGCAAGGACGCCAAGCGCGCCGAGCCGCGTCGGCGGTGCTGTGCCATCGGGGAATGCTGTGAGGCCTATCCGAACCGGCGGGTCGTCCAGGCCGCCCGAGACGCTTTGCGGGCCGCACTCACGCACGCCGTGACCGAGAAGGAGATCACCAAGAACGTGCCTGGCAGTCGATCGACTTCGAGGCCGGTGAGCTGTACGTGGATCACCAGATCCAGCGCGCGGGCCGGCAGATCCTCCACCGGGAGACCAAGACGGAGGAGTCCGACGACTTCCTTCCGCTCCCCGAGTTCTGCCTCCGGGCGCTCCGGATGCGGCGGGCCCAGCAGACCGGGGACCGGAAGGCGGCCGGGGAACTGTGGCAGGACACTCGCGGGCTGATCTTCACCACGAAGTACGGAACGCCGATCGAGCCGGGGAACCTGACCCGCATGTTCGCCCTGCGGGCTCGGCGCGCCGGGCTCCGGGTGATCCCGCTCCGCAACACCCGGCACACCTGCAGCTCGCTCCTGGTCGCCCTGAAGGTGCACCCGAAGGTGGCCCAGCGGATCCTGCGGCACTCGCAGATCGCCATGACGATGGAGGTCTACGCCGAAGCCAGCGAGGAAGAGGTGCGGGCCGCTCTCGGCAAGCTCTCCGATGCCATGGGCGGCGCCGGCTGATGCCGTTGCTGTACTCAGCTGCTGTACGACCCTGAAACGCCAGAGGCCCCGGATCTCTCCGGGGCCTCTGGTCTGTGTGCACTCGGCAGGATTCGAACCTGCAACCTTCTGATCCGTAGTCAGATGCTCTATCCGTTAAGCTACGAGTGCTTGTTCTTTTGTTTTGCCTTCGCTCCCGGCCCTTTCGGCCCGCTCGCGGCGACAGGAAGAACATTACATGACTGCCGCCGCCATGTGAAATCCGATCCGCACACCCCTTGTGACCTGCGAAAACGTCGATCCGGCCCGGATCGGGGGCCGGCGGGCACGTGCCGGGGAACGCCCGAAGCCCCGGTCCAGGGGACCGGGGCTTCGGGATCAGGCGCGGAGGCGGAGGGATTTGAACCCTCGATGGGCTTTAAGGCCCAAACCGCATTAGCAGTGCGGCGCCATAGACCGGACTAGGCGACGCCTCCAGCACAACCACTCACGCGAGCGCGCGAACGGTGCGTGCAGATGATGACACAGTCGAGCGTGCTGTCACCAATCGACGTCCACGGTACTAGGCGCGGGGGTCGCAGGGCAAAGGGCTTCGCCCGGCGGGACGGCGGGCGCGTGTCCGGCGCAACGTGCGGGGCGCGGGAGCGTTGAGCGACACATGATCTCCCTCTCTGTCATGCCGGTCCTCCCGCGGGGCGCCCGGGCCGCCGCCCTCGCCGCCGCCTCCGTCACCCTGGCCGCGCTCACCGCCGTACCCGCCGCGACCGCGGCCGCCGCTCCCACGCCCGTGCGTCCCGAGGACCGCGCCGGCGACCACCTCACCCTCGTGGTGCGGCACGCGGGGCCGGGCCGGGACGGGCGGTACGAGCTGTTCTGCCATCCGGAGTCCGGCCACCACCCGGACCCGGCGGGCGCCTGCCGGGTGCTGGACGCGAACACCCAGTGGGGCCGGGACACCTTCGCCCCGGTGCCCCCGGACAGCGTCTGCACCATGCTCTACGGCGGCCCGGCCACCGCCCGGGTCACCGGCACCTGGGCCGGCCGGCCCGTCGACGCCCGCTACGACCGCGGCAACGGGTGCGAGATCGCGCGGTGGGACCGCATGGTCCCGTTCCTGCCGCGGGCCGGTGCCGCCCCGGGAACGCCCTCGTGGACGACCTCGCGAACCTCCCCGTGGCAGCACCCGCTGCAACCCGCGTGACGTCGCCCGCGGCCGATTACCGAGGGATCGCCCGGTTCGTGAAGGACCGGCGAAGGACCTGCGGAGCCGGGGCCCGTGAGCCCCGCCGGGGAAGCATGCGGTCACATGTTCGCCGTCACTTCCTCGTGCGACCTCCCTCTCATCCGGCGTCGCGAGCGCAACCGAAGCCCTTAGACTCCCTCGCGTGACACGCCGCGGGCCGGTTGGCAAGATGGCCCGAGCGGTCGGCTAGGTGCGGTAACAGGGAGGAAGCGTCTCGTGAGCAGCAGGCCATCCCGAGGCGCTGCTCGCCTCGCAGCCATACTCGACGCGCTGCCCGACGCGTTGGTCCTGGTCAACGCCAACGGGACCGTCGTCAACGCCAACACGATCGCCCTGGAGGCGTTCGAGGCGCCGGGCACCGCGCTCGTGGGGCGCGGGCTGCTCGATCTGCTGCCCCAGTTCGACTCCCGCCTGATCCCCGGCTCGATGCGACGGCCCGACCACATGGACCCGCGCGGCCGGACCAAGCCGACCCGGATGGTCGCGCGCCGGACCGACGGCTCCGAGTTCCCGGTCGAGGTCACGAGCGCGAACCTGGAGAACGGCCAGCAGGCGTACGACGGTTACGGCTACACCGGCGACGAGCTGCTGATGCTCGTCGTGCGCGACCTGTCCGGGACCGTGGACACCGAGGCCGAGCTGGCCCGTTCGCAGCGGCAGACCGAGATGATCCTTCGGGCCGCGTCCGAGGGCGTCGTGGGCACCGACACCGACGGGCGGATCGTCCTGGTCAACCCGGCCGCCGCCCAGATACTGGGATACCGGGCCGGTGAGCTGGGCGGCAAGGAGCTGCACACCCTCGTGCTGCACTCCCGCGCCGACGGCTCCCCCTTCCCGTACGACGAGTCGCCGCTCGCCGACACCCTGCGCTCCGGGCGCAAGCACCGGGTGCGCGGCCAGGTGCTGTGGTCCAAGGGCGACCAGAAGGTGTCGGTCGACCTGACCACCGCGCCCGTGCGCGACGGCGACCAGCTCGTCGGCGCGGTCATGACCTTCACCGACCGGCGGCCCTACGACTCCCTCGCCGAGGAGAAGGACGCGCTGGAGAAGGCGCACGCCGAGGAGCTGGAGCGGCTCGCCGAGGAACACGCCTCCGACCTGACCGCGCTGCGCCAGCAGCACGTCACCGAGGTCGAGGAACTGCGGGAGAAGCACGAGGAGGAGCTCGCGGCCGGCGAGGAGCGGTACGCCGCCCTCGGCGAGCGGGAGAAGGACCGGTACGAGGCCCTGGCCGGCCGGCACGAGCAGCTCCTCACGCTGCTCGGGCAGTCGCTGCGCGGCCCGCTGGACGAGCTGCGCCGCGAGCTGGCCGCGCTGGCCGCGGACGACGCCGGGCAGCTGTGGCCCGAGGCCAACCAGGTGCTGCACCACCTCTCGGCCGGCTACTCGCGCATCACCACCCTCATCGACAACGTCCTCGGCTACCAGCGCCTCGACGCGGGCCTGGAGGACATTGCCCGTACGAAGGTGATGCTGGACGCCGTCGTCGCCGCGGGCGTCGAGGGGGCCGTCGAGCTGATCGGCCCCGGCCGCGTCCAGTTCGCCGTGCACGCGCCGCCCATCGAGGCCGAGGTCGACCCGCAGCGGCTCGCCACCGCGCTCGCGCACCTCGTCGCGGACGTGGCGGGCGTCGACGCCACCGGCAACACGCCCGTGTCCGCGGGCGGTTACCTGGACAACACGGTCGTGGTCGCGGCCGCGCAGCGCGGCGAGGTCGCGCGCATCGAGGTGCGCGGGCCGTACACCGGCGGCGACCCGGTGCACGAGCCGATGGTGCGCGGGATCGTGCGCGCGCACGGCGGCGTGCTGCAGACGCACGACGTGCCCGGCATGAGCGGCAGCGCGTACGTCCTGGAGGTCCCGCTCGGCGGCGGGGCCGGGGCGGTCGCCGTACCGGCGCCGGCCCCCGGCAACGCCCTGGAGGCGGCACCCGGGCCGGCCGACGGCCAGATGGCCGCCGAGCAGGACGCGGGCGGCCGGCGACGGGCCCGGCGGGGCTCCACGGACGCCTTCCTGGAGAGCGACGTCCTCGGTGACCCGGGCGACGGCGAGGCCGGGGAGTACCTGCCGACCGGGCGGCGCCGCAGGCGCGCGGCGGCCGCCGTCGAGGCGGCGCCCGCCCTCGTCGAGAGCCCGGAGACCGGGTCCGGCGGGACCGGACGGCGCCGCGGCCGGCCCGCCGAGACCGACGCGGACCCGGGTGTCTCCGAGGGTGCCGTGATGACCGCGGCCGAGCACGCCGCGGGAACCGCCGCCACGGGCAGCGGACTCGGCGGCACGGCCGTGCCGCCGCAGGGCGTGCCCGCGCCCACCGGGCGCCGCGCCCGGCGCGACGCCGACGAACCGCAGGCCGCCCTGCCACCCGCGCTGCCGGCGGCCGGTGCGCGGCCGGACGGGACCGCGCAGGCCGAGGGCGAGCAGCCGACCGGACGGCGCCGGCGCGCGCTGGCCGCGGCCGCAGAGCGGGCCGCCGCGCAGGAGGCGGGCGCCCGCACGGTGTTCGCCCTGCCCCCGGCGGAGGCCGACCGCTCCCCGGAGCCGGCGGACGCCGCGCCGGGTGCCGGTACGGCCGTGGCCCCGGGCGCCCAGGTGCCCGGCCAGGTGCGGGGGCCCGCCGACGGGGCGCCCGGTCAGGACGGGCGGCACGACGCCGTACCGCTCGACCACGCCGAGGACCACACCCCGCCGCAGCCGCACCCCACGAGCGCGCCGACCGGCCGCCGCAGGCGGGCCGTGGCCCACCCGGGAGAGGCCGCGGAGGCGGCGCCCGCCGCCCCCGGCGCGCCGGGCCAGGTCACCGGAAGCGTCCCGGCCCAGGCGGCTCCGGTCCCGATGCCTCCGGTCCAGGCCACTCCGGTCCAGGCGGCTCCGGTCCCAATGCCTCCGGTCCAGGCCACTCCGGTCCAGCCCGGACAGGTTCCCCCGGCGCCCGGCGCCGGCGTCCCGGCACAGGGTGCCCCGGCCCCGGCACAGGGCGCCGCGGCTCCGGCCGGTCCCGGCGGTGCCGCTGTGGCGCCGCCGGCTCCCGGTCAGCCGGCCGTCGTGCCGCCCACCGCCGTGCCGAACGCGGCGGTGCCCCCCACCGGTGCGCCCCAGGCCCCCGCGCCCGGGGCCGCCGTTCCGAACGCGACCGTGCCCGCCCAGGGCACCCTGGGTCAGGGCGTGCCGGTCGCGCCGGGACAGCAGGTCCCGCCGCAGCCCGCCGCCCCCGGCGGGCCGGTGCCCGCGCAGCCCGTGCCCGCTCCGGCCGCCGTGCCCCAGGGGCAGCAGGCGCCCTCCGTGCCCGGTCCGGCGGCTCAGCCGGCCGCGCCTCAGGCCGCCGGTCAGCCGCTTCCGGCGGAGACCGCGCAGGCCGCCGCCCCCGCGGTGCCCCAGCAGTGGTCCGGCGGCGACGGCACCTCCGGCGCGGGCGTCCCGGCGCCCCGGCCCGGTGCCGCGCCCCCGGCCGCGCAGCCCGGCTCCGCCACCCCCGCGCCCGGCACCCCGCTCCCTCCGGAGCACACCGGTGCGCAGCGGGCGGCTCAGCCGCTGCCCGCCGAGGCGTCCGGAGCGGCGGTCGACCCCAACTCCACCCAGGGACGGGCCATCAGCGTGCGCACGCTGGGCCAGGGCGTGCCGTTCGCCCGGCAGGCGGCCCAGGTGCAGCTGCCGACGGCGACCCCGCCCCCGCACGCCCCGGGCGGTTCCGGCCGCCGGCGCAAGCTGGGCACGCGCCCCGACCCGGCAGCGCAGCAGGAGCAGCAGCCGGAGCAGGCGGCCCGTCCGCACCCGGCGGCCGAACAGCCGCCCGCGCAGCCCTCGCTCGCCGGGCAGTCCCGGCTCGCCCCGGCCACCGAGGGCGCCGGGCGGTCGTACGCCATAGGCGCCCCGGACGCGAACGCGGCCGAGGGCCCCGAGCCGCTGGACGGTCCCGGCGGTGCGGTCGAGGTCGCGGACACCCCGCGCCCGCAGCCGCTGGACGACGAGCTCCCGCCGGAGCCGCTGGACAACCCGCGCCGGCTGCTGGTGTGGCCCGCGCCGGACGTGACGACCCAGCAGGCGCTGAGCGACCGCGGCTACCGGCCGGTGATCGTGCACTCGCGCGAGGAGGTCGACGCCCAGATCGCGGCCTTCCCCGCCGCGCTGTTCGTCGACCCGCTGACCGGTCCGATCACCCGTACCGCGCTGCAGTCGCTGCGCCAGGCGGCGGTCGCGGCCGAGGTGCCGGTGCTGGTCACGGCCGGGCTCGGGCAGGCGACGCGCGAGGCGGCGTACGGCGCCGACCCCGCCGTGCTCCTGAAGGCGCTGGCGCCGCGGGACAGCGAGCAGCACCCGCCGCGCGTCCTGCTCATCGAGGAGCACGCGGAGATCGCGCTGGCGCTGACCGCGACGCTGGAGCGGCGCGGGATGCAGGTGGCGCGGGCCGCGAGCGACAACGACGCGGTGACACTGGCGGGGCAGTTCCGGCCCAACCTCGTGGTGATGGACCTGATGCAGGTGCACCGCCGGCAGGCCGGGTTCAGCGGGATCATCGACTGGCTGCGCGCGAACGGGCAGCTCAACCGCACCCCGCTGGTCGTCTACACCGCCGCGGTCGACCAGGCCGACCTGCCGCGGCTGGCCTCGGGCGAGACGGTGCTGTTCCTCGCGGAGCGGTCCACCAGCGCCGAGGTGCAGACGCGGATCGTCGACCTGCTGGCCGGGATCGGCACCAACTGAGGCGCGCCTCAGGGGCGCGCGCGAACAAGGACGTGGCCCCGGGGGCGCGCACGGACTAAGGCGTACCTCCGGGGGCGACCAGCCGGCGGGCCGCCTCCTTGATCGAGGCGCGCAGCCGCTCGCGGTCGGGGCCGTCGCCACCGGTCAGGATGCGTCCCATCTGCGGGACGACGGCGGTCCAGTTGGCGACGGCGACCAGGAGGAAGAGCAGGTCGCCCGGGGGGATGGCGTCGGTGATGACCCCGCGGTCCTGGCCGTCCTCGATCGCGGCGACCTTGCGGGCGTAATGGGCCTGGCGCTCGCTCTCGTCGGGCAGTTCGGCGCTGCCGTACTCGATGCCCTCCCAGAAGAGCAGGCGCAGCAGTTCGGGGTGGGCCGCGTGGTAGTCGAGGAGCCGGTCGATCCAGCCCTCGATGTCGTCGGGGTCGACGGGCACGGCGGCGGCCAGATCGACCATGGAGCGGCCCAGGACCTGGGTGAACAGCTCCGCCTTGTTGCCGAAGTAGGCGTAGATCAGCTGCTTGTTGGCCTTGGCCGCGGCGGCGATGCGGTCGATGCGGGCGCCCGCGATGCCGTGCCGGGCGAACTCGGCGACCGCCGCCTCGTAGATGCGGGCCCGGGTGGCCTCGGGGTCCCTGACTGCTCCCATGCGGTCAGCGTACCGCTCAAGTAACCAACTGTTTGGTTGACAGGGAATGGGCGGGCGGTGCAGCCTGTTGACGCATCCAACCAACCAGTTGGTTGCAGGAGTCGACTCCAAGGAGTGCCGCCGCTCATGCCGTCAGCGACCACCACCCACCAAGGACCGCGCACCCGGGTCCCCGCCCCCGAGCGGGCCGCCTCCGGCCGGCTCTTCCTCCTGCTGATCGCCGTCTGCACCGCCGTCACGGCCGCCAACATCTATCTCGCGGCCCCGCTGCTGCCGCTCATCGCCCACGACTTCGGCACCGTCCCCTCCGCCGTCACCTGGATCGCCTCGGTCGCCCAGTTCGGCTACGCGGCCGGACTCCTCTTCTTCGCCCCGCTCGGCGACCGGGTCGACCGGCGTCCCCTGGTCGCCCTGCTCTCACTGGCCACCGCGGTCGCCCTGTGGCTCGGCGCGGCCGCGCCCGGCGCCGTCGCGCTCGCGGCGGCCGTCTTCGTGGCCGCGGCGGCGACGGTGATCCCGCAGCTGCTGGTCCCGCTGGTCGCCGAACGCGCCCCGGCCCACCGCCGAGCCCGCCATGTCGCGGCCGTCATCGCCGGCCTGTTCACCGGGATCGTCGCCGCCCGGGTGGCCGGCGGCCTGGCCGGACAGGCCTTCGGCTGGCGCTGGGTGTTCGCCGGATCCGGCGTGCTGACCCTCGTCCTGGGCCTGGCCACCGCCCTGGCCCTGCCGCGGGAGCGGCGCCGGCGGACGGGAGCGCTGTTCTCGGGCGTCGCCGAGCTGCCCGGCCTGGTCCGCCGCTCCCCCGACCTGTGGCGGGCGTGCGTGCGGCAGGCCGGGATGTTCGGCGCCTGGAGCGCCCTGTGGACCTCGCTCGCCCTGCTGCTGACCGGTCCGGCGTACGGCCTGTCCACCGCGACCGCCGGCCTGTTCGGCCTGTTCGGCCTCACGGCCACCGCGGTGGCTCCGCTCGCGGGCGGCCTCGTCGACCGCTTCGGCGCGGGCAAGGTCGTGCGGTTCGCGTAACTGCTGGCCGCCGTCTCGGTGCCGCTGTTCTGGCTCGGCGGTCAGGTCCTGGTCGCGCTGTTCGTGGCCGCCGTCGCCCTCCACGCCGCCCTGGTCGCCTCCCACGTGGCCAACCAGACGCTGGCCCTGACGACCACTTCGGCCCCGGCCACCGCCAACACCGCTTACGTGGTCGCCGGCTTCACCGGCGGCGCCCTCGCCTCCGTCCTGGCCGGTCTCGCCTACGCCCACTGGGGCTGGGGCGGGGTCAGCGCGGTGGCGGGGACCTGGCTGGTGCTGGGCTGGGGGAGCACGGCGACCCGCCGGGACGGCGCCCGCCGGTGACGGTGGCTCGCGGGTGACAGCTCCCGCCGGTCACGAGGGGCCGCCCGGGGCGATGGCACGCCCGAGACGGCACCCGCCGGAATGGCGGCCCGCGCGGGACGACACCCGCCAGGACAGCGGGCCGCCCCGCGACTGTGGAACGCCGGTGACAGCGGCCCGCCCCTGACAGCTCCCGCCGGTCACGAGGGGCCGCCCGGGGCCGTGGCACGCCCGAGACGGCACCCGCCGGAATGGCGGCCCGCGCGGGACGACACCCGCCAGGACAGCGGGCCGCCCTCGACGGTGGCACGCGCGGGACAGCGCCCACCGGAACAGCGGGCCGCCCCACGACCGTGGCACGCCATTGACGATGGGCCGCCCCTGACAGCGCCCGCCGTCACAGCGGCCCACCGGTCCAGCGGCCGCCGGTCACGGCGGCCCACCCGAGGCGACGGCCCACCCGAGGCGACGGCCCACCCGAGGCGACGGCCCACCCGAGGCGATGACTCGCCAGTACGGCACCCCCGGGACAACAGGCCGCCCGCGACGGTGGCACGCCATTGACGATGGCCCGCGGGTGACAGCGCCCGCCGGTGACAGCGGTCCGTCCGCGACGGCGGTCGCGGACGGGCCGCCCGGTGCCGGTCAGAGCCGGGTGACGTCCAGCTCGCCCTCGGCGTACCGCCTGCGGATCACCTTCTTGTCGAACTTGCCGACGCTCGTCTTCGGCACGGCCTCGACGATCGTCCAGCGCTCGGGGAGCTGCCAGCGCGCGATGTGGGCCTCCTCGGAGAGGAAAGCGCGCAGGGTCTCGAAGTCGGCGGTGGCGCCCGCCCGGAGGACGACCGTGGCCAGCGGGCGCTCGCCCCACTTCTCGTCGGGCACGGCGACCACGGCGGCCTCGGCGACGTCCGGGTGGGACATCAGCGCGTTCTCCAGCTCGACCGAGGAGATCCACTCGCCGCCGGACTTGATGACGTCCTTGGCGCGGTCGGTGAGGGTGAGGAAGCCGTCGGGGGAGATGGTGCCGACGTCCCCGGTCTTCAGCCAGCCGTCCTCGCTGAACTTGTCGGCCGGACGCAGCGGTTCGGCGTCGGGACCGTTGTAGTAGGCGCCCGCGATCCAGGGGCCGCGCACCTCCAGCTCGCCCGCCGACTCGCCGTCCCAGGGCAGGCGCTCGCCGCCGGGACCGGTGAGCCGGGCCTCGACACCGGCCGGGAAGCGGCCCTGGGTGAGGCGGTAGGCGAACTCCTTGTCCGTGCCGACCGCGTGGGCCGGCGGGCGGGCCACCGTGCCGAGCGGAGAGGTCTCCGTCATGCCCCAGGCGTGGCAGACCCGCATGCCGAGCCCGTCGAAGGCGGCCATCAGGGAGGGCGGGCAGGCCGATCCGCCGATGGTGACCTGGGTGAGGGTGGAGACGTCCCGGGGCCGCGCCGTCAGTTCGGCGAGCAGGCCCTGCCAGATGGTGGGGACGGCGGCCGCGTGCGTCGGCCGCTCCCGCTCGATCATCTCGGCGAGCGGGGCGGGCTGCAGGAACCGGTCCGGCATCAGCATGTTGACGCCGGTCATGAACGTGGCGTGCGGCAGGCCCCAGGCGTTGACGTGGAACTGCGGCACCACGACCAGGGAGGTGTCCTCGTCGGTGAGGCCCATCGACTGGGTCATGTTGACCTGCATGGAGTGCAGGTAGATCGAACGGTGGCTGTAGACGACGCCCTTGGGATCGCCGGTGGTGCCGGAGGTGTAGCACATCGCGGCGGCCTGGCGTTCGTCCAGCTCCGGCCAGTCGTAGCGGTCGGGCCGGCCGGCGATCAGCTCCTCGTACTCGTGCACGCGGACGGTGCCGCCGTCGAGGGGGGTGCGGTCGCCGGGTCCTGAGACGACGACGTGCTCCAGCGTGGGCAGCTTGGGCAGCAGCGGCGCGATCAGCGGGATCAGCGAGCCGTTCACGACGACCACGCGGTCGGCGGCGTGGTTGACGATCCACACCAGCTGCTCGGCGGGCAGCCGCAGGTTGAGGGTGTGCAGCACCGCGCCCATGGAGGGGATCGCGAAGTACGCCTCGACGTGCTCGGCGTTGTTCCACATGAGCGTGGCGACCCGCTCGTCGTCCCGGACTCCCAGTTCGTCGCGCAGGGCGTGCGCCAGCCGGGCGGCGCGGGCGCCGATCTCGGCGAAGGTGCGCCGGTGCGGCTCCGCCTCGCCGGTCCAGGTGGTCACCCGCGACGAGCCGTGGACCGCCGACCCGTGGGTCAGGATCCTCGAGATCAGCAGCGGTACGTCCTGCATGGTGCTCAGCACGGCGTCCTCCCGGGCGACATTGCCTACGCGGTGGTAGAGGTTGCGCTGATTCTGCGCACATACCGCGCGGTATGTCACTAGGGGAAGGCAAACTCGGGGTCCCTGAAAGCCGTTGAGCGGACGAAATCCGGCGCCAGGGCCTAGCGGACCAGGACCAGCTCGGGGTCCTCGCGCAGCTTGCCCAGGGCCCGCGAGACCGCCGACTTCACCGTGCCCACCGAGACGCCGAGCACCTCGGCCGTCTGCGCCTCGCTGAGGTCCTCGTAATATCTGAGGACGACCATGGCCCGCTGCCGCGCGGGCAGCTTCGTGATCGCGCGCCACATGGCGTCGTGCAGCGCCTGCCGTTCGGCCGGGTCGTCGGCGCCGGGCACCGGGTCCGGCTCGGGCAGCTCGTCGCACACGTACTCGTCCACCCGGCGCTTGCGCCACTGCGACGTCCGCGTGTTCAGCAGCGCCCGGCGCACGTAGCCGTCGAGCGCCCGGTGGTCCTCGATCCGCTCCCAGGCCACGTACGTCTTGGCGAGCGCGGTCTGCAGCAGGTCCTCGGCGTCGCAGGGGTTGGCGGTCAGCGACCGGGCGGTGCGCAGCAGCACCGGCTGGCGGGCCCGCACGTACGACGAGAACGACGGGTACGTGGGGGTCCCCCCGGCCGCGCGGTGCCGGAGGGTCTGTCCCGCAGGATCGGCGGCGGCCGAGGCGCTGGTGCAGACGGGTGTGGTCATGGCTCCACGCTAGGAGCGGACCGTGCCCCGGGGATCGGCCCCAGGTCCCGAAGCCGCGTCCCCCTCAGGTTGTAGGGGTGGGGCTGTCTGCACCTCCTGAAGGTGGACTGCGGGTGTACCTCTCTACGGGTTCACCCCTGAGCCGTCACCCGTCCGGGGCCAGGACCAGCCCCGAGGTGGGCACCCCGGTGCCGGCCGTCACCAGGACCCGGGACGCCCCCGGCACCTGGTTGACGGACGTGCCCCGCACCTGGCGGACCGCCTCCGCCACGCCGTTCATCCCGTGCAGGTACGCCTCCCCGAGCTGACCCCCGTGGGTGTTCAGCGGCAGCCGCTCCGCCGCCACGAAGTCCGGCGCCTCCCCCCTGCCGCAGAACCCGAACTCCTCCAGCTGCATCAGCACGAACGGCGTGAAGTGGTCGTAGAGGATGCCGACGTCGATGTCGGCCGGGCCGCATCCGGACGTCCGCCAGAGCTGCCGGGCCACCACACCCATCTCCGGCAGGCCGGTCAGGTCGTCCCGGTAGAAGCTGGTCATCTGCTCCTGCGCCCGCCCGGAGCCCTGGGCGGCAGCGGCGATCACGGCGGGCGGGCGGCGCAGCTGCCGGGACCGCTCCAGCGAGGTCACCACCAGGGCCTGGCCGCCGTCGGTCTCCTGGCAGCAGTCGAGCAGCCGGAGCGGCTCCGCGATCCAGCGGGAGGCGGCGTGGTCGGCGAGGGTGATGGGGCGGCCGTGGAACCAGGCCGCCGGGTTCGTCGCCGCGTACTTGCGGTCCACCACGGCCACGTGCCCGAACGCCTCCGGGGTCAGGCCGTGGGCGTGCAGGTAGCACTGGGCCGCCATCGCCACCCAGGAGGCCGGGGTGAGCAGCCCGAACGGCAGCGCCCAGCCGAGCGCCACCCCCTCCGCCGACGGCTCCCGGTGCCGCACGCCCGCGCCGAACCTGCGGCCCGACCGCTCGTTGAACGCCCGGTAGCAGACCACCACCTCCGCGACGCCCGCCGCGACCGCGAGCGCCGCCTGCTGGACGGTCGCGCAGGCCGCCCCGCCCCCGTAGTGGACGCGGGAGAAGAAGGACAGCTCCCCCATCCCGCATGCCTGGGCCACGGTGATCTCGGGGCTGGTGTCCATCGTGAACGTCACGAGACCGTCCACGTCCGCCGGGGCGAGCCCCGCGTCGTCCAGCGCGGCCCGGACCGCCTCCACCGCGAGCCGCAGCTCGCTGCGCCCGGAGTCCTTGGAGAACTCGGTGGCCCCGATGCCGACGATCGCGGCCCGGCCGCCGAGCGAGTCCCGGACACGGGCGCTCATGACGCGGCCTCCGGGCCGTGCGGGTCCTCGCAGAGGTCGGGGAGCGGGCCGGCGGGATGGCCAGCGGGCAGGACGGCGGGCGGCTCGGGGGGCAGGCCGGCGGCCAGGTCGGCGGGCGGGTCGGCCGGCGGACCGGCGGGAGGGTCGGCCGACGGCTCGGCGGGCGGCGTGGCGGGCAGGCCGGCGGCCAGGCCGGCGGGCGGCGCGACGGCCAGGTCGGCGGGCGGCGTGGCGGGCAGGTCGGCGGCCAAGTCGGCAGCCAGGTCGGCGGGCGGGCCAGCGGGCGGACCGGCGGGCAGGGTGACGGTCACTGTGCCCGTCACGTGGCGGCCCAGGGCGTTGTCCCCCGTCACCCGTACCGTGGCCGTATCCCCGTCGACCCGCTCGACCCGGCCGGTCAGCACCATCGTGTCCCCCGGGTAGTTGGGCGCCCCCAGCCTGATGGCGACCCCGCGGAGCACCGCGGCCGGGCCGAAGTGGTCCGTGATGTACCGGCCGACCAGCCCGTTGGTCGTCAGGATGTTCATGAAGACGTCGGGCGACCCCTTGCCCCGGGCCAGTTCGGGGTCGTGGTGCACGTCCTGGTAGTCCCGCGAGGCGATGGCACCGGCCACGATCAGGGTGCGGGTGACCGGGATCTCGAGCGGCGGCAGCTCGGCGCCCGGCGCCGGAGTCCTCGGTCCCGGGCGCACGTCAGCCCTCATCCCCGGCCACCCGGAAGACCGGCAGGACCCCCGCGTCCTCGTACGCGCGGAACTCCACCCGGACCGGCAGGCCGATGCGCACCTTGTCGGGCGGCACCCCCACCACGTTGCTCAGCATCCTCACTCCTTCGGCGAGTTCGATCAGGCCGACGACGTAGGGGCTCCCGGCACGCGAACCGCTGCCACTGTCGCGGTCCCTGCCGCTGCCGCCGTGACCGGGATCGGCTCCGTCCCCGGGTTCGGAGAAGGCGGTGGAGGGCGGGTGGTGCATCACCACGTACGAGTAGACCGTGCCCTCACCGCTCGCCTCGACCGTGTCCCAGTCCAGGCACCCGCAGGCGTTGCAGCCCGGCAGCCACGGGTGGCGGGGGGTGCCGCAGTCCACGCAGCACTGGACGAGGAGCCGGTGCGCGGCCACGCCCTCCCAGAAGCCGGCGTTGTCCCGGTTGACCACCGGCCGGGGTCGCCGCGCCCGGGGCTCACGCGCGGCGGGGGCGTACTTGAGGATGCGGAAGCGGTGGGTGCCCACGAGGTCGCCGCCGACCCTGACGTCCATGCGGGTCGTGACGAAGTACCCGGTGCCGAGCTTGGTGGACTTGCGGCCGGAGACCGACTCGATCACCGCGTCGAAGGTGACCTGGTCGCCCGGGCGCAGGGGCCGCAGGTACTCCTGCTCGCAGTCGGTGGCCACCACCGAGGTGCAGCCCGACTCGTCCAGCAGGGCGAGGAGTTCGTCGTAGGCGCCGGTGCGGCCGTCGTGGCCGGAGAGGCCGCCCATCGTCCACACCTGGAGCATCGTGGGCGGGGCCGTGGCGTCCGGTCCGCGGTACGTCGCGCAGGTGTCGCCCATCGCCTCGCACCAGTGCCGGATCATGGGGGTGTTCACCGGGTCCTTGCCGACGCCCCCGACGGCGGCCGGGCGCCCCTCGTACGTTCTGAGCCGTGCTCCCAGCGGGTCCGCCTCACCGCTCACCCCGGCCCCCTCGTCCTCCCGAGTCTGCTCGTCCCGAGCATTTCTGACTGTCCGTCAGATAGAAACCCCTGTCAAGGCCGGCCGGCACCGGGACACGCCTGCGCGGCGGCGCCGAAGCACCGCCGCGCGGACGCCTTGCGACCCCGAAGCACACCCCTGAGGGCCCTCCCCACGAGGGACCTCAGCCTGGACTCACCACCACAGCGGCGTGAAGTGGACGGCCACGTTCCCGTTGCCCTGCTGGAGGGCCGTCCAGGCGGATCCGTTGACCTGCGCGGTGTTGCTCTGGTTCGTGGCCCCCGAGCCGACCGCGTTCTGCTGTGTGGTGGACGAGTTTCCGTTGTTGTCGTGCCCGACGCCGCTGCCGACGACGCTGGCCACTCCGGCGTTCGATCCGTCGCTCGCGAGGGCGCCGTTGTCCGCCGCGGCGACACCGGCGAACAGGGCGGCGGCGAGCGGGAGCGCGGAGACGGCGGCGATGACGCGGGCGGTACGGATGCTTGCCATGTTGTTCCTCCAGAACAGGGCACTCATCGGTCCCAGGGACCGACAGCACGTGAACTACGGCTATCAGCAAGGCGGTTGGCCGACCGCCTCGGCTTTCGTGAACGACGTCGCGAGACCAGAGTTGCCCACCGAATCCCCGGCGAACCATCCCGGAAGCCGTGATTCGCACGCAAGCGTGAGGACAAGTCGATAAACCCCTATCGCCACTTTTGACCCCCTCTCGCCACAAGAGAACACAGAGCAGACCTTCAGCCACCAGGCACCACAAGGGGCGAATCGTTCCGGCGCCCTGTCCTGCCATGTCCCCTGGCCCGGCGCGTCGCCACGGACCCCCCACTTCCCTTTTTCGAACATGAGTACGAACATGGATCCATGGCCACCACCGACCGGCAGGCCACGACGCTGGCCCTCGCACACGCCCTGTCAGCCGTCGAACGCGGACTGGCCGTCATCCCTCTGTCCCGGACGAAGCTCCCGGCCGTGCGCTCCCCGCACCGCGACGCCCCCGGCCCCGCGCCCTGCCACGGCCAGTGCGGCCGCTTCGGCCACGGTGTGTACGACGCCTCGACCGACCCGGCCCGCATCCGTGCCCTGTTCGCCGCCGCGCCCTGGGCCACCGGTTACGGCATCGCCTGCGGCCTGCCGCCGTACCACCTGATCGGCGTGGACCTCGACACCAAGTCGGGCACCGACTCGTCGGCCGCCTTGCGCGAGCTGGCCCTGCGCCACCTGTTCACGATCCCGGAGACGGTCGTCGTCCTCACCCCCAGCGGCGGCCGCCACCTGTGGCTGACCGGCCCGCCGGACGTCGTCGTCCCCAACTCGGCGGGGCGGCTGGCCCCCGGCATCGACATCCGGGGCGCCGGCGGCTACCTCGTGGGCCCCGGCTCCCGCACCGACCACGGCGCCTACGCCACCGCGCCGGGCACCGCCCACCTGCCCCCCGCCGCCTGCCCGCCGGCCCTGCTCCGACTGCTCCTGCCCCCGCCCCGCACCGCCCACCCGGCCGCCCCGGCCGCCGGGGGCCACGGACGGGGCCTCGTCCAGTTCGTACTGAGCGCCCACGAGGGCCAGCGCAACACCCGCCTGTTCTGGGCGGCCTGCCGCGCCTACGAGAACGGCATCGGTCCCGCCCTCCTCACCCCCCTGCTGGAGGCGGCCCTCCACACCGGCCTCGACGAACGAGAGGCCCGCGCGACGATCGCCTCGGCGGCCCGCATGACGGGACACCGTCCGTGAGGCGGGGGCCGGCGCGCTTCACCCCGGCTCGGGCAGGCTCAGTGGCCGGCGGCCGCCTGGGCGTCTCGGCGGCGACGGCGGACGGCCGCGGTGCAGGTCATCAGGCCGCCCAGGACCAGGGCGAGGCCGGCCGCCAACGATGGCTCGAGTGGTGAAGGCAGGGCGCGCGCTGCAGAAAGCGCACGCCCCTCATCATCCGCCCCGGCACACCGGCGTCCGGCCGCCTCGACCGCGGCCGGCGTCGGTGTCCGCTGCCTACTTGGTGTCGACGTAGTCGCCGGGGGCCTTGGCGGAAGCCGTCGTGGCGGTGCCGGCGAAGGCGTAGCGCCAGTAGCCGTCGGCGGAGGCGGTGACGGTGCTCCGCAGGGTGCCGGTGCTGCTCGTGGTGACGTTCCTGACCGTGGTGTAGGTGTTGGTGCCCGCCTTGCGGAACTGCAGCTTCACCGACTGGCCGGCGTACCCGTGGTACGCGTTGTCGTCCCAGTTCGCACGGCTGAGCTTGCCCGTCACGGTCAGGCTCGCGCCCTTGCGGACCGGTTCGGGCGAGGCGTCGGCCGTGAGCTTGGCGTACCGCTTGACGTAGAACTTGGCCGGCCAGTTCTCCGAGACGGCGTCGTGGTCCTTGGAACTGATGTCCACGAACGCCTGCCAGGCCCCCGCCTGCGCGTTCTCCAGCCCGTAGTAGCCCGGGTCCATGACGTAGCTCATCGAGCAGGTGGCGGTGGTGGCGTTGGCGGCCTTGCAGCCCAGGTTGGCGTGGTAACCGAAACCGGTGGCGGTCGCCGTGCTCCAGATGTCGGAGTAGGCCGCGTTGATCCCGGAGCTGTCCGTCGCGGTGATCGCCAGGACGAAGGTCTTCTTCTCGGTGGTGCCGACCACGACGGACTTGCCGCCGTTGAACGACACCTTGGTGATCTTCAGATCACCGTTACCGGTCGCAGCCTCGGCGGCCGGACCGGTCAGAGCCGAGAACGCCACCACACCCGGAAGCAGAACACCGACAGCGAGTCTGCGCATGAAACCCCCCACAGGGCACGACCACCGCCCTGATCCATGGCGGTGGAGTTGAACAGGTGTGCGGAGTGTAGAGACACGCGGACGGGCCGATTCCGGTGGGGGCGTTCAGGCGGGGACGGCCCGCATGCGGAAGGGGTGCCCCCGTTGACGGGGGCACCCCTTCGGCATGCACTGTCTTCCAGCTGTGCGGTGGGTGTGGGATTTGAACCCACGGTGACATCGCTGCCACGACGGTTTTCAAGACCGTTCCCTTAGGCCGCTCGGGCAACCCACCTGCGCCGCCGCCCTGCTGGGGCGGAGCGGGGTACAGCGTACCGGGATCCTCCGGCCGCCGGGGGCGGTGGTCCGCCCCCGGGCCGTGGCCGCACGGGGAAGTGCCCCCGCGTCCGGGGGCACCTACGCGCGCGTGCCGGTCAGCTGTCGCCCACCCGGGAGCCGAGGGTGAGGTCCACCGTGTGCTCGTCGCCGCCCCGCTTGTAGGTGACCGTCACCTTGTCGCCGGGCTTGTGGGTCCAGATCTCGCCGATCAGCGTCGGGCCGCTGTCGATCACGTGGTCGTCGAGCTTGGTGATGACGTCACCGGGCTTGAGGCCGGCCTTGTCGGCGGGGCCGCCCGACTCGACCGCGGCGGAGCCGCCCGTGCCCTGGTCGGTGATCTTCGCGCCGCCCGTGGAGTCCTCCAGGGAGACGGACGCGCCGATCTTGGCGTACACCGGCTTGCCGGTCTTGATCAGCTGCTGGGCGACGTACTTGGCCTGGTTGATCGGGATCGCGAAGCCGAGGCCGATCGAGCCGGACTGGCCGGAGCCGAGGCCGCCGCTGCTGGAGGACTGGATCGCCGAGTTGATGCCGATCACCGCGCCGGAGGCGTCCAGCAGCGGGCCGCCCGAGTTGCCGGGGTTGATCGACGCGTCGGTCTGCAGGGCGCTCATGTAGGAGGCCTTGCTGGAGGCGCTGCCGTCGCTGGAGGCCACCGGGCGGTTCTTGGCGCTGATGATGCCCGTGGTGACCGTGTTCGACAGACCGAAGGGGGCGCCGATGGCGATGGTCTCGTCGCCGACGGCCACCCTGTCGGAGTTGCCGAGGGCGAGCGGCTGGAGATCGGAGGGGGCGTTCTTCAGCTTGATGACGGCGACGTCGTAGCCCTGCGCGTGGCCGACGATCTCCGCGTCGTACTTCTTGCCGTCCGGGAAGGTGGCCGTCAGCTTGCCGCCGTCCACCGCGTCGGCCACCACGTGGTTGTTGGTGACGATGTGGCCCTGCTTGTCGAAGACGAACCCGGTGCCGGTGCCGCCCTCGCCGCTGGTGCTCTCCGCCTCGATGGTGACCGTGCTGGGCAGCGCCCTGGCGGCCACGTTGGCGATGGTGCCGGGGGCGCGCTTGACCTGCGAGGCGCTGCTGTCCGAGGCGGACACGGTGGTCGAGCCGCTGGTGTCGTTGTCCTTGGCCAGGGTGTAGCCCAGACCGCCGCCGAGGCCGCCGGCGACCAGCGCGGCCACCAGGACGGCGGCGACGAGGCCACCGCGTCCGCTGCGCGGCTTCGGGGCGGGCTGCTGGTACGACGATCCCCAGCCGCCGGCACCCGCGCCGCCCGCGCCGTCGCCGTAGGACGGCGTGGCCGGGGGCGGGGGCGGCCAGGAGCCCTCGGGTCCGGGGCCGCCGTAGCTGGTGGGCGTCGGGGCCGGGACCGCCGTAGGCTGCTGCTGGGCGTCGAGGCCGGGACCGGCCGCGTGCGGCTGCCCAGGACCGGCGGCGGCGTGCGCCGCGGGCGCCGTGACCTGCTCAGGAGCGCCGGGGGTGCCCGGAGGCACCGGCGGCAGCTGTGCGGTCGGCGTGCCCGCGTCGGGCGCGGAGCCCTGCGGCGAAGCAGCGGGAGATGCCACCGGCACAGGAGGTGCGGACGGGGCCGGGGGTACCGCGTTGCCCTCGTTCTCGGTGCTCACAGCTCTTCTCCTCGATCCACGGCTGTTGTATGCAGTCAGCTTTTCCCACGGGCCGTCAGAGCACCATAAGCGGTGGCTGTGGGTCCAGGGGCACCCTTTACATAGGACATTTTCTGCAAGAGTTACATAAACCGGCAGAGCGGATGCCTCCGTTCGCCGCACGGACCCCACCGGCCGCCCCGTGTACCCCGCGTCGGTGGCACCATGACGCGGTGACCCACGCACCACAGCACGCGATCCAGGTCGTCGCCCACCGGGGCGCCTCCGAGGACGCGCCCGAGCACACCCTGGCCGCCTACAAGAAGGCGATCGAGGACGGGGCGGACGCCCTGGAGTGCGATGTCCGGCTGACCGCCGACGGCCACCTGGTCTGTGTCCACGACCGGCGGGTGAACCGCACCTCCAACGGCCGCGGCGCCGTCTCCGCCCTGGAGCTGGCCGATCTCGCGGCCCTGGACTTCGGCTCCTGGAAGACCCGGGACGCCTGGCGCGGGCGGGACGAGGAGCCCGACTGGGAGCACCTCCCCGAGGACCCGGCGGAGACCGCGGTGCTCACCCTGGAGCGGCTGCTGGAGCTGGTCGCGGACTCCGGGCGGCGGGTGGAGCTGGCCATCGAGACCAAGCACCCCACGCGCTGGGCCGGGCAGGTGGAGGAGCGGCTGCTGCACCTGCTCAAACGGTTCGGTCTGGACGCGCCCCGCTCGGCCGCCGACTCACCGGTGCGGATCATGAGCTTCTCGGCCCGCTCGCTGCACCGCGTGCGCGCCGGGGCGCCGACGCTGCCGACGGTCTACCTGATGCAGTTCGTCTCGCCCCGGCTGCGCGACGGGCGGCTGCCCGCGGGCGTGCGCATCGCGGGGCCCTCCATGCGCATCGTGCGCAGCCACCCCGCCTATGTGGAGCGGCTGAAACGCGCGGGCCACCAGGTCCACGTGTGGACCGTGAACGAGCCCGGCGACGTCGACCTCTGCGTCGAGCTGGGCGTGGACGCGATCATCACCAACCGCCCCGGCGCGGTGCTGGAGCGGCTGGGCCGCTGAGGTCGTCGCCCTGAGGCCGCCCGCCGCCGGGGCCTTCGGCATCCGATTGCCGGACACGGTCCGGCAAAGGCGGGGCAAGAAGCGGTGCACACCCCTTGACCCCCGCAGGCCGCTCCAGCATCCTCCGTTCTCGGCCACACCAAAGAAATTCAGCCACCCAAGGACAGACTCGTCACCGGGAGTGCTCCGGCGCATCCGCTGCGTGTTCGCGCGTTCCGGATGCGTCACCGGAAGAGGATTGGCCGGTTTCCGGTACAGGCCAATGGGGCATCCACACCGTGGCGTGGGGCGAAGGAGGTCTCGGGGGTGGCGTTGGTGGTGGCACAGGAGGTGCCGACGTCGTCGAGCATGGCCGTACCCCACGGTCCTGCGGGCGTGGGCAAGGCGAGGCACCGGATGCGGGCGCACCTGCGCACCGGCGGTGTGTCGGAGACGGTCATCGACGACGCCGTACTGATCCTCTCCGAGCTCTTGAGCAATGCCTGCAAGCACGGCCGGCCGCTGGGCGACGCCCCGGCGGGTGACGGCGACGTGCGCGCGGCGTGGCGGGTGGACCCGCGCGGGCGGCTGATCGTGGAGGTCACCGACGGCGGTGGCCCGACCCGGCCGGCTCCGGCGACCCCGTCGGTCACCGCGCACGGCGGCCGCGGGCTCAACATCATCACGGCGCTCTCCGACGACTGGGGCGTGCGCGACGACATCCGGGGCGAGGTGACGGTCTGGGTGGTCGTCAACGACGACGTCCACGACCCGGACGCCGGGGCCCGGCACGGCGGTTTCGCTACGCGCGTCACCGCGCCGGCGGTCGCGGCCATGGCCGAGCTGGACTTCACGGACGTCTTCGACGAACTGGACTGAGAACCCGGCCGAGGCCCGGCCGGTCCGCCGGGGCCGCCCCGTCCGTCCGGCCCGGCCCCCGCTGCCGTCGGCTCGCCCAGGTGTCCGTTGTCCACAGGTTCGCGTCCGCCCTGTCCCGAACGGCTAGGCTCCCGCCGTACCAGACGAGCCGTAACCGGGAGACCCCACGATGGCCAAGAAGCGACCCCAGACGAAGGCCGAGCGGCCGCAGCTCAGCGACGCAGACATCCCGGTCGTCGGCGCCCGTGAGCCCTGCCCCTGCGGCAGCGGCCGGCGCTACAAGGCCTGTCACGGCCGGGCCGCGGCCCACGCCACCACCGAGCTGGTGCACCGCCCGTTCGAGGGCCTGCCGGGCGAGTGCGACTGGGTCGCGCTGCGCGAACTGGTCCCCGCCGCCACGGTGGAACTGACCCTCACTGAGGGCCTGCCCGAGGGCGTCCCGTCGGTCATGCTGGCCACCGTGCTTCCGATGGCCTGGCCCGCGCTGCGCCGCGACGACGGCTCGGTCCTGCTCGGTCTGCAGAACGACACGCCCTCCGGCGACATCAGCCGCGACCTCGCCGACACCCTCCAGCGGGCCCTGGCGGCCGACCCCGGCACCCCGGTCGAGGGCCGGCGCGCCCCGGCCGACGGCCCGCGGCTGCAGGACCTGCTCGCCCCGGAAGGCGCGTTCGAGCCAGTTGTGCACGACGGCTTCGAGTTCTGGGTGCCGGACGCGGAGAACGCCACCCCGGAGGTGACCGCCTCCCTGGAGCGGGCCAACGCCGCCGCCATCCCGACCGTGAAGCTGTCCGGCGTGGACGCCGCGTACTGGTGCGAGACCCCGGACAAGAACCACCTGCGCTGGGTCATGCCGCACGCGGAGGAGCAGCTTCTGGACGCTCTGGCCCGGCTGCACGCCGCGGGCCGGTCCAGCCTCGGCGAGGGCACCCGCCTGGTGGGCTCCTTCCGTGCTCACGGCCTCACCGTGCCGGTCTGGGACCTGCCGAGCGGGGTCTCGGCGGACGACGTGGAGAAGCCGGCCGCCGAGTTCGCCGAGCGGCTCGCCGCCGCCCTGTCCGCCACCGAACCGCTCACCTCCGAGGAGCGCCGGGCGCGCGGCGGGCTCACGAGCCGCCAGGTCACGCTGAGCTGAGGCACCCACGGGACGCGGACCGCGGCTGACCGACCGGTCAGCCGCTAGGGGCGTACGGAAACAGGTGACTCCTGTCACAACTCCCCGTCGCGACAGGGAAATCGGTGTCCGAATAGCCGAGATCGAATTTGCGAACCGCCGATCTCTTGTTACCGTTCCAGTAGCCCGGTTGCTGGTGCATCCCCCGTCGCCAGCAACCGGGCCTTTCCATGCCCGGAGCCGGTGTACAGCACCCCTTTGGCCGTCAACTCCCGTCCGAGGCAACCGAGTTGCTCGCGGAACGCAGCAGCAGCGGCCCGTCGGCCCGTGATCCGGAGAACTCGGTGACCGCGGTGTAGCCGTCCAGCGCTCCCCGGGTGCGGTCCCGGGGTGTCTCACAGGTGGCGGGCTCGTCGTCGGCGCCCGCCGCGCAGTGCGTCTGCACGGTCCGGCCGTCCGGGCCCAGCAGGCTCAGCACGGAGTCCACGGCCTCGCCGGTCACGTTGCGGTAGTAGGTGCGCGCCCAGGTGTCCCCGCCCTGCGTCAGCACACAGGTCTGCGCCTCGATCCCGTCGGGGGAGGAGAGCTCGGGTCCGCACCGGGCGGCGGTGGCCAGGCCGAGCCCGAGAAGCAGCGGGGAGTGCGTCGGGGCGGGCGCCGACGGCCCGGCCGCGACGCGGGGGCGCGGCGGCGTGACGGCCCGTCCGTTCTTCGCCGCGGGCCGGCCGGCCTCGCCCACCTGACCCGCGGACGCCACGGCCAGCGGCAGCGCGGCCGCGGCCGTCACGACGCCCGCGAGGGCGAGCAGACGGAGCCTTCGGGGGTCCGGACCGCCGCGGTGCGACGGCCGGCCGCCGGGTCCCCCTGAGATGCGCAGCATGTAGCGGAAGATAACGACCCCGGGCGGCAGCCGGGCGCGCCCGCGCCCGACACCCCTACAACTCGGGCGCGCTCACACCCGTACGAGTGAGGGCGTCGACCACGGCGTCCACCACGGCCTCCACGCCGGGCACCCAGGGTGAGGCGGAGCCGGGCAGCGGGGCGCGCTCCCACCGGACGGCGCCCTGACCGGTCTCGGACGGGGGCAGCGCGAGGTAACCGCCCTCCCCGTGGAAGCGCAGGGAGCCGGGCACGAAGTCCTTGGCGTAGAGCAGTTCGCCGAGCTGCTCCATGGAGTAGGGCTGGACGAGCAGCGCCCAGCGGGTCGGCGAGGCGACCACGGGGCCGAGGCGCATACCGCGCTTGTCGAGCAGCGCGAGCGCGCGGGCCGCCGCGAGCGCCGGCAGGCTGACCGCGCAGGGCGCCTTGCCGCCGGTGGCCATGACGATCGGCGCGCCCGGCCGGTTGGTCCACCACCAGCGCACCATGCGCGGATCGGTGGTGGCCGCGAGCAGGCCGGGGTCGAAGGGGTGGGCGCCGGGGACCGTGCACTCCGGGTCGGGGCAGCCGCAGCGGGCCCGTCCCTGCGGGTCCGGGGCCACACCCGGGAGTACGGGCCACTGCCATTCGGCCGCGAAGGTCAGGGCCGCGCCGAGCAGCTCAGGCCTCCCGCCGTTCCGCCTGGACAGGAGCCTGCGTCGCCTTCCGAGGATCTCGCGCATGAGCGCTCGTTCCTTTCCGTTGCACCGCTGGCAACACCGAGGACCACATCACAACATGTGTCGATCACTTCACTGTGCGTACCTGTTGGCGCATCACACCCCTGCGCATGACAGGGGGAACCCCAGGGGGTCGAGCGTTGACCGCTTCCTTAGTGCGTCCATCGAGAGCACGGGTGCGGCGTAGGGGTGGCGAAGCCTGGCGTTTTGCGGTCGCGCGTGTTTCTCTTCGCCTCCGCCACGGGAGGATGGGGCTCGGTCGTCGGTGGTTATGACGCCCGGGTCCGTCGCCAGGTTCCGGGTGGTCCCCAACCACCCCTGGCCTTCTCCGAGTACGTACCCATCACGACCGATGTGACGCTCCGTGGAGCAGGGCCAGTCGACCGCAATGAACCGATACCTGAGGCAGTTTCAAGCCAACTTGGCAGTAAGGCAAGGGTTTCGGGGGAAACCCACTTCAGACCCATGGACACCAGGAATCCCCGCAGGACAATGCTGGACATCCCCTCACGAGTGCGTGTACATGTGGTTACACCGCCGGCGGCGCAGAATGACATGGGGGTTTGCGATGCTTCTGAGCAATACGCACCGGTCTGAAGGCCGGACGCCATGAACGCCCCGCACCCTCCGAAAGTGGCCGGAATCGATTCAACGGTTCCCACGCCCGCCCACACTGCCGCGCCCACACCTTCCGCCCCCGGCTCAGGTCCCTCCCCCGACGCGGCGCTGCCCGTCCCCAACGCCCCGGTCCCCGGCGGCCCGCCGCCCGGCGCCCTGCTCCAGGACCGGCTGGCCGGCTGGGTCTCCGACCTCACCACCCTGCACGAGCTGACCGAGCGTCTGGCCCGCACCGACGCGCTGGAGCCGGCCCTGCACGAACTGCTGCACGCCGGATCCGCCCTCGTCGGCGCCCGCCGCGGCCTGGTCGTCCTGGAGCCCGCCGACGGGCTCGCCCCCCGCACCACCCTCGGTCTCGGTCTCGGCCGCGCCGACCTCGGCCACATCGAGACCGTGCCGCGCGGCGCCCTGCCCTACGGCAGCCTGCTGGAGGCCGGCGCCGACACCGAGGTCGTGCACGCCGACCTGCTCGCCGAGGACGGCCTTGACCCCCGCCACCGCGAGGTGGCCGCCCGCCTCGGCTACGCCGCCAGTTATGCGCTCCCGCTGGCCGCCGAGTCGGCGGGCCGCCTCGGCGCCGCCGTCTGGCTTTACGACGAGCCGGCCGAGCCGGACGGGCGCCGCCGCCACCTGGTCGGCCTCTACGTGCGGCACGCGGCCGAGCACCTGGCCCGACTCGTGGAGGTGGAGCGCACGCGCGCGTGCATGGCCACCATCGCCGAGGAACTGCTCCCCTCCCGGCTGCCCCGGGTGGCCGGCGTCCAGCTCGCCGCCCGGCACCGCACCGGACCGCGCGGCGGCGGCGACTGGTACGACGCGCTGCCGCTGCCGGACGCCGCCCTCGGCCTCTCCGTCGGCTCGGTCACCGGCTCCGGGCCCAGCGCGGTGGCCGCCATGGGCCGGCTGCGCGCCTCCCTGCGGGCCTACGCCGTGATGGAGGGCGAGGACCCGGTCGCCGTCCTGTCCGATCTGGAGCTGCTGCTGCGGCTGACCGAGCCCGCCCGCTCGGCCACCGCCCTCTTCGCCTACTGCGAACCGGCCCTGCGCAAGATCACCCTGGCCGGCGCCGGGCACAGCCCGCCCCTGCTGATCGGCGAGCGCCGCACCGAGTTCGCCGAGACGTCCGTCTCCGCGCCGCTCGGGATGCTCGCCTGCTGGGAGGCGCCCAGCGTGGAGATCCAGGCCGAGGCCGGGGAGACGGTCCTGCTCTACACCGACGGGCTGCTGCACCGCACCGGCGACCCCACGGACCGTGCCTTCGCCCGGCTGCGCGCGGCGGCCGCGAGCGTCCCACGCGCGCTGCGCCGCGACCCCGGGGCCGTCGCCGACCACGTGCTGCGCACGGTCCTGCCGGACGGCCCGGACGCCGCGGCGGCTCCCGGCGGGGCGGGGGACGGCGGCGAGGAGGACGTGGTCCTGCTCGCGGCACGCTTCGACTGAGGGGTTCCGCCGCGGGACTCCGCCGCCGGATCCCGGGCCGTCCGCGCCCGCCGGTCGGCATGGCCAGGCATAACAGGTCTTCCGGCCCCGGACCGCTCCCGGTGCGACCGTACGATGATGGAGGTCCCCGCTCGGCCACAAGCATGAGCGTCGCGGGCCCGGGGGGAGATCACATGCGTACCGAGGAGGATCACGTGTCCGACGAGCTCAACCCGGCTGTACCCGATTCCGCCACCGCGGAGGGCCCCGAGACCGAGTCCGAGGAGACCGTCAAGCAGCGGAAGAACGGCCTGTACCCGGGCGTCTCCGACGAGCTTGCCGAGAACATGAAGTCGGGCTGGGCCGACACGGAGCTGCGTGACCTGAAGCCGATCGCGCAGGCCGCCGAGACCGCGCGCCGCCGCGCCGCGCTCTCCGCGCGCTTCCCGGGCGAGCGCCTGGTGATCCCCGCGGGCAACCTGAAGACCCGCTCCAACGACACGGAGTACGCCTTCCGCGCCTCGGTCGAGTACGCCTACCTCACCGGCAACCAGACCGAGGACGGCGTCCTGGTCCTGGAGCCCACCGCCGAGGGCCACCGGGAGACGATCTACCTGCTGCCGCGCTCCGACCGCGAGAACGGCGAGTTCTGGCTGTCCGGCCAGGGCGAGCTGTGGGTCGGCCGCCGCCACTCCCTCACCGAGTCCGAGGCGCTGTACGGCATCCCGGCCGCCGACGTGCGCGAGCTGGCCGACCGGCTGCGTGAGGCCACCGGACCGGTGCGGGTCGTGCGCGGCCACGACGCCGGCGTCGAGGCGGCCCTGACCGACAAGGTCACCGCCGAGCGCGACGAGGAGCTGCGCGTCTTCCTCTCCGAGGCCCGCCTGCTGAAGGACGAGTTCGAGATCGGCGAGCTGCAGAAGGCCGTCGACTCCACCGTCCGCGGCTTCGAGGACGTCGTGAAGGTCCTCGACAAGGCCGAGGCGACCAGCGAGCGCTACATCGAGGGCACCTTCTTCCTCCGCGCGCGCGTGGAGGGCAACGACGTCGGCTACGGCTCCATCTGCGCCGCCGGCCCGCACGCCTGCACCCTGCACTGGGTGCGCAACGACGGCCCGGTCCGCTCCGGCGACCTGCTCCTGCTGGACGCGGGCGTGGAGACGCACACGCTGTACACGGCGGACGTCACCCGCACGCTGCCGGTCAACGGCACGTACAGCGAGCTCCAGAAGAAGATCTACGACGCCGTGTACGACGCCCAGGAGGCCGGCATCGCGGCCGTGAAGCCCGGCGCCAAGTACCGCGACTTCCACGACGCCGCCCAGCGGGTGCTCACCGAGCGGCTCGTCGAGTGGGGCCTGGTCGAGGGCCCGGTCGAGCGCGTCCTGGAGCTCGGCCTGCAGCGCCGCTGGACCCTGCACGGCACCGGCCACATGCTCGGCATGGACGTCCACGACTGCGCGGCCGCCCGCGTGGAGACGTACGTCGACGGCACGCTGGAGGCCGGCATGGTGCTCACCGTCGAGCCCGGCCTGTACTTCCAGGCCGACGACCTGACCGTGCCCGAGGAGTACCGGGGCATCGGCGTGCGCATCGAGGACGACATCCTCGTCACGGAGGACGGCAACCGGAACCTCTCGGCGGGCCTGCCGCGCCGCTCCGACGAGGTCGAGGCGTGGATGGCGGCCCTGAAGGGCTGACCGGTCCGCGCGGACCGAGACGGCCGGCACGGCCAACCGGTCTGATAAGACACTGAATGGCCGGGCACCCGGGTGGTGCCCGGCCATCGGCGTGTTCCGTGCGCGCCGGCTTTCACGTGCCTGGGGGAGGGGTCCCGTGGACGACTTCTGGTCCGGTGTCGGGGTGGATCTGCATCTCGAACCCGACGCGGCGGACGGCCGCCGCGTCGGTCTGGAACGGGCGCTCAGGGACGCCGTGCGGGACGGACGGCTCGCGCCCGGCACCCGGCTGCCGGCCACCCGGCGGCTCGCGACGGAGCTGGGCATCTCGCGCGGCACCGCGAAGGCCGCGTACGACCAGCTCGTCGCCGAGGGCTACCTGACGGCCCGGCAGGGCTCGGGCACCCAGGTCGCCGAACTGCCCGCCGTGGAGGCGCCGGAGCCGGGGGCGCCGGCACACGCGCGTGCCCCGCGTCTCGACCTGCGTCCCGGCAGCCCCGACGTCGGCGCGTTCCCGGCCGCGGCCTGGCTGCGCGCGCTGCGCCGCGCCATCGCGACAGCACCCTCCCTGGCGTACGACTACGGCGACCCGCGCGGCCGGATCGAACTGCGCACCGCGCTCTCCGGCTATCTGGGGCGGGCGCGCGGGGTGCTCGCGCCGCCGGAGCGGATCGTGATCACCTCCGGGTACGTCCAGGGACTCGCCCTCCTCACCCGCGTGCTGGACGGCGCCACGGTCGCCATGGAGGACCCGGGGCTGCCGTTCCACCGGGAGGTGGTGCGGCGCAACGGCGGCACCGTCACGCCGGTGCGGGTGGACGAGCGCGGGGTGCGGCCGGCGGAACTGGGCGACGCGGCCGCCGTGGTGGTCACCCCGGCCCACCAGTACCCGACCGGGGTGACGCTGCACCCCGAGCGGCGCCGCGCGCTCACGGACTGGGCACGCGCGCGGGGCGGGCTCATCGTCGAGGACGACTACGACGGCGAGTTCCGCTACGACCGCCAGCCGGTGGGCGCGTTGCAGGGCATGGCCCCGGGCCACGTCGTCTACCTGGGCACCGCGTCCAAGACGCTCGGCCCGGCGCTGCGACTCGGCTGGATGGTGCTGCCGCCGCGGCTGGCCGACGCGGTCGCCGACGCCAAGCTGCACAGCGACCACCACACCGAGACCATCGGCCAGCTCGCGCTCACCGAGCTCATCGGCAGCCACGCCTACGACCGGCACGTGCGCGCGTGCCGGCTGCGCTACCGGCGCCGCCGGGACCAGCTCCTCGACCGGCTGGGGCCCCGGCGGGAGGTGCGGGGCATCGCGGCCGGACTGCACGCGCTGATCGACGTCCCCGACGAGGAGGAGGCCCTGGCCCGCGCCGAGGCCGCGGGGCTCGCCGTCGGCCGTCTGGGCACCCACTGGCACACCCCCGGCGGGGGCCGGCCGCAGGGGCTGGTCGTCGGATACGGCACCCCCCGGGAGCGGGCGTATCCGGAGGCGCTGGAGGCGCTGGCCAAGGTCCTCGGCGCCTGAGCGGGCGCGGGCCTCAGGGCGTGGGCGGGCCGTCGTGCAGCACGCGCTGGAAGAGCCGGCAGTCCCGCCACTCGCCGTTGACGTGCAGGTACTTGGGAGCGAGCCCGATCGGTTCGAACCCGCATTTGCCGAGCACCCGCTGGGACGCGGTGTTCTCGGTCAGCGTGGACGCCTCGATCCGGTGCAGCCCCAGGGTGTCCCGGGCGATCCGGCAGACCTGCGCCACCGCCGCGCCGGCCAGTCCCCTGTTCTGCCGGTCGGCCGCGACCCAGTACCCGAGGTGGGAGCTGCAGAACGGGCCCCGGGAGATCCCGGACAGGGTGACCGCCCCGACGATCCGGCCGTCCGGCGCCTCGAACACCCACGGCATCACCGCGCCTTCGGCGCACTGCCCCAGCAGCCCCTCGATGCGCTCCGCCTGGCCCTCGGCGGTGAAGAAGGACTCCGGTCTGACCGGTTCCCACGGTTCCAGATGCGCACGGTTCTCCGTGTACGCGGAGGCGAGTGCGAGGGCGTCGGCCGCGGCGAGCGGACGCAGCACCACGCCACCGGCCAGTTCCCTGTTCTCCATGGCTTCGACAAGCATGCGCGCACCCTAGCCGCGCGGTGTCCCCGCGGCGTCCTTCATGCCGTGAGCAGGGAAGGATCTTTCCTCCACTTGAGGATCTTGTCGAAGCTCACCACCGTCCCGCTCCGCCCCGGGCGGGCGCCGATGTGCACGTGGTCGGCGAGTTCCCGGATCAGGCACAGCCCCCGGCCGTGCTCGGCGTCCGGGCGGGCCGGCCGTACGTCCTGGGCGCGGACCGCTCCGGGCCCCGAGTCGGTCACCTCGATCCGGCACCTCTCACCGTCGAGGTAGGCGGTCACCCGGTAGGCCTCCGAGCAGCCGCGGGCGGCGTCCCCGCCGTGCTCCACCGCGTTGGCGCAGGCCTCGCTGAGGGCGACGGACAGGTCGTAGGAGACGTCCGGGTCGACGCCCGCCGTCTCCATCGTGCCGATCAGCAGCCGCCGGGCGAGCGGCACGCTCGCGGCCTCGCGACGCAGTTGGAGAGACCACCAGATGCTCATGCTCCAGCCTCCAGGCCGCGGCTCGACATACCGTTACGTATTGCCGCCCGTGCACGTCCGTAAGCACTCCGTGGACGTGACTGTGCCCATAAGGCCGACGCGCCGCGGGAGGAATCGGTGTATGAGGGACGACTCCCGGCGGCAGGCGATCTTCCGGTCCGGCGGCCGTCCCGCGGAGGGTGATCTTCCGCTCCTGGTGGCCGTCCCGCGGTGGCGTGAACCGGTGACCTGCCGCCGGTCCCGGGCGCGGCCGGTGCGATGATGGGGCCGCCATGACTGCCCCCCACCCGCGCACGGCGCGTCCCGGAGCCGGGCTCCGGATCCTGCGGGCCGCGGTGTTCGCCGCGGTCTGTGTCGTGCTGGCCGCGGCCGGGCACACCATGGCCTCCTGCGCGAGCGTCCCGCTGTGGACGCTCGGCGCGGGATTCGCGGGCTCGATGCTGCTCGTGGCACCGCTGGCCGGACGCGCCCGCTCGCTGCCCGGCATCGCCGTGCTCCTCGCGCTCGGGCAGTTGGTGCTGCACACGCTGTTCGGGCTCGGGCAGCACTCGGCGGCCGGCGCGATGACGACGAGCCCGCCGGACGCGTCCCTGAACGACACCGCCCTCGTCGAGCGGGCCGCCCGGCTCGTGTGCGGGTCCGGCCCCTCGGTGCTGACCCCCGGGCACGCCTACCGGCTGCTGCTCGACGCCCACCTCATCGCCCCCTCCGGCCGGGCCGTCGGCGCCATGCCGGCCATGTCCCACATGAACGGCGCGACCGGCATGGACGGCGCGGCCGGTGCCGCGGGCTCCTGGACGGCGCTGCTGCCCTCCCTGCCGATGCTGCTCGGCCACGTCCTCGCGGCCGTCGTCGCCGGCTGGCTGCTGCGCCGGGGCGACCTGGCTCTGCTGCGGCTGATCGAGCTGTCGGCGCACGGGGTCGCGGAGGCCGCGCTCGTGCGTTCCCTGCGCGGTGCGCTCGCCCTGGTCCGCGCCCTGTGCGCCGGACTGCTGCCCACGACCGGGCCCGGCCCGCGCGTGCCTCGCACCGCCCTGGACGAGGCGCCCGCCCCGCACACCACCGCGCTCCAGCACACGGTGATCCGGCGCGGCCCGCCCGCCGCCGCGTTCCTGCTCGCCGCCTGACACGACGCGACCACACTCCACCGGAACCGGAGACGGAAGACCGGACGGGAGGGGCCGCCGTCGTGCGGCACGCGCGCGTGCGCCCGGCCGACCGGTACGGCCGGCAGACCGGCCACGCCCGCGCGTCATCCTCTCCGGATTCCCACCGGACCTCGCACCGGCCGTCCCCCACCGGGACCCGCGCCGGACTCACTCAGAGTGGAGTGCTCCCTGTCATGAGGGCTTCTCGTATCGCCGCCGCCACCGCCGTCGCGGGCACCGCCGTGCTCGCCCTGTCGGGCCCCGCCTTCGCGCACGTCACCGTGCAGCCCGAGGGCACGGCCGCCAAGGGCGGCTACGCGGTCGTCGACTTCAAGGTCCCCAACGAGCGCGACGACGCCTCGACCACCAAGGTCGAGGTCAACTTCCCGGCGGACCACCCCATCGCGTCCGTGATGCCGCAGCCGCTGCCGGGCTGGAAGATCGACGTCACCCGGTCCAAGCTCGCCAAGCCGCTGACCATGCACGGCAAGAAGATCGACGAGGCCGTCACCAAGGTCACCTGGACCGCCGACGGCAAGGGCGTCGAGCCCGGCTACTTCCAGAAGTTCCCGCTCTCCGTCGGCACCCTGCCCGAGGACACCGACCAGCTCGTGTTCAAGGCGATCCAGACGTACTCGAACAAGGAGGTCGTGCGCTGGATCGAGGTGGCCCAGGACGGCCACGAGGAGCCCGAGAACCCGGCCCCGGTGCTGGAGCTGTCCGCCGCCACCGGTGACCACCACGGCGCCTCCACCGCCGACGACGCCTCCGACAGGAGCGACGGCAAGACGGGCGCCGAGACCGAGGCGGCCGCCGCCGGCACCGAGACGCAGGGCGGCAGCGACACCACCGCGCGCGTGCTCGGCGTGATCGGCATCGTCATCGGGATCGCGGGCGTCGGCTACGGCGTCCTCGCGGGCCGCCGCCGGACCGCCTGACCACCGTTCCGCACGCGCGCCCGGGGTCGTGCGACGCTGTCGTACGACCCCGGTGCGCGCCGGAGTTCTGACATCTGGGACATTTTTCTATGCGCAAGAAGACGTTCGCCGCGGCGGCGCTGCTCGCCGCCGCCACCCTGACCCTCTCCGCCTGCGGCAGCGGCGGCGACGGCAAGTCGCCCGTCGCCGTGGTCTCCGAGGAGTCCGGCTCGGGGAAGGCCGCCACCGTCCTCGACCAGCCGTTCACGAAGCCCGCTCTGGTCCTCACCGACACCCACGGCAAGAAGTTCGACCTGCGGGCCGAGACCAAGGGCCACCCCACCCTGCTCTACTTCGGCTACACGCACTGCCCGGACATCTGCCCGACGACGATGAGCAACATCGCCGTCGCCGAGAAGGCCCTGCCCAAGGCCCAGCGGGACAAGCTCAGGGTGGTCTTCGTCACCACCGACCCCGGCCGGGACACCCCCGCCGGACTCGGCAAGTGGCTCAAGGGCATCGACCCCGGGTTCATCGGCCTGACCGGCGACTTCTCCACCATCCAGGCCGGCGCCCGGGCCGTGGGGATCTCCGTCGAGCCGACCACCAAGGACAAGAACGGCAAGCTCGTCTCGGTGCACGGCACCCAGGTCATCGCCTTCTCCCCGAAGACCGACGGCGGCTACGTCCTCTACGGCGAGGACGCCACGGTGGACGACTACACCAAGGACCTGCCCAAGCTCGTCGAGGGAGCGAAGCCGTGAGGCGTGCGCTCCTGCCCGCGGCCGCGCTCGCCGGCGCCCTGGCCCTCGCGGGCTGCGGTTCCGGCACCGACTCCGGGTCCGGCTCCTCGAAGGCCGAGCTGTCCGTGAGCGGGCCGTACATGCCCCAGCCGGTCTCCGCCGACATGGCCGCCGGCTTCCTGACGATCAGCAACGAGGGCGGCGTCAAGGACGAGCTGACCTCGGTGACCAGCGACGTCGCCGGGCACGTCACCATGCACAGCACCGTCGGCGGGGCCATGAAGGAGAAGAGCGCCTTCGCCATACCCGCCCATGGTCAACTCGTGTTCAAAAGCGGTGGCAACCATCTGATGTTCGAGAAGCTGAAGCGCAAGCCGGAACAGGGCCAGAAGGTCACCCTGCGCCTCACCTTCGCGAAGTCCGGTGCCCTCACCGTCGAGATGCCGGTGAAGTCCGCCACGTACAACCCGTCGACCGGCCACTGAGGGAGGGACCACCTTGACGCGGACCATCGCCCCCCGCCTGCGCACCCTGGTGCTGCTGCTTCTCACCGTCACCGGCGCGCTGCTCGCGGGCGCCGCACCGGCCTCCGCGCACGCCGCGCTGACCGGCAGCGACCCCGCACAGGGGGTGGTGGTCGACAAGGCACCCACCCAGGTGTCGCTCACCTTCTCCGAGAAGGTGGCGATGAACGACGACTCGCTCCAGGTCCTCGACCCCAAGGGGAAGGACGTCGCGGTCGGCGCGCCGGTGAACCCGGGCGGCACGACGTACGCCGTGAAGCTCAAGGGCAACCTGCCCAAGGGCACCTACACGGTCGCCTACCAGGTCGTCTCCGAGGACAGCCACCCCGTCTCCGGCGCCTACACCTTCTCCATCGGGGCCCCCTCGCAGACCGTGGTCTCCGGCGTCGGAACGGCGGCGGGCGGCGGTGTCGTCGGCGGGCTTTACGCGGCCGGACGGTACGTGTCGTACGCCGGGTTCATCGTGCTGGCCGGCGGCGCCGCCTTCGTGCTGGCCTGCTGGCAGCGCGGCTCGGGGGTACGGGCCGTGCAGCGGCTCGTCGTCGGCGGCTGGCTCGCGCTCACCGCGGCCACCCTGTGGCTGCTGCTCCTGCGCGGCTCCTACACCTCCTCCGGGAAGTTCGGCGACGTCTTCGACCTGAACCTGCTCGGCCAGGTGCTGCAGACCAAGACCGGCGCGGCGCTGGTCTCCCGGCTGCTGCTGCTCGCCGCCGCCGCGCTGTTCATCGCCGTCCTGTTCGGCGCCTACAACCGGCGCGAGGAGCCCGCGGAGAAGCGGGACCTGACCTTCGGGCTCGCGGTCGGCGGAGTGGTCGTGGCCGCCGGGCTCGCGGCGAGCTGGGCCATGGCCGAGCACGCCTCCACCGGGCTCCAGCCGGGTATCGCCATGCCCGTCGACGTGCTCCACCTGCTGGCCGTCGCCGCCTGGCTCGGCGGCCTCGCCGCCCTGCTGGTCGCCCTGTACCGGGCCCCCGCGGAGACCCCGGTCGGCTCCGCCGCCGTGCACCGCTTCTCCCGGGTCGCCTTCGGCTCCGTCGTCGTCCTCGTCGCCACCGGCACCTACCAGTCCTGGCGCCAGCTCGGCTCCTGGTCGGCGTTCACCGAGACCCGGTACGGACAGCTGCTGCTGGTCAAGATCGCGCTCGTGGCCCTGCTGGTGGGCATCGCGTGGATCTCGCGGCGCTGGACCGGGCGGCTGCTGGAGACGGCCGGCGCCAGGACCGCCGAGAAGGCGCAACGCGAGAAGGAGCGTGAGAAGGAGCAGGTCGGCTCCGCGGCCGGCAAGCCGTCCGGGCGCAAGACCGCCTCCGGTGCCGACGCGCGGGCCGCCCAGCTCGCCCGGCAGCGGGCCGCCGTGGACGCGGCCCGGCAGAAGCGGCTGCGCGACGCCGATCCGAACCGCTTCGGCCTGCGCCGCTCGGTGCTCGCCGAGGCGGGCGTCGCGGTCGTGCTGCTCGCGGTCACCACCTGGCTGACCCAGACCGAGCCCGGCCGCACCGAGCTGGACGCCAAGGCGTCCACCTCGTCGACGAGCCCGTCCTCGTCGTCCTCCCCGGCGGACTCCTCCGGTGCGCTGACCCTGGACATGCCCTTCGACACCGGCGGCACCGACGGCAAGGGCCTCGTCCGGATCGACCTCGACCCCGCCCGTGTCGGCGGCAACGAGATGCACGTCTACGTCCAGCGGCCCAACGGGCGCGCCTTCGACGTCCCCGAGGTGAAGGTCGCCTTCACCCTGGAGGCGAAGAAACTCGGCCCGCTCCCGGTGACCCCCGACCACATCACCACCGGCCACTGGTCGGCCAGCGGGGTGCAGATCCCCATGGCCGGCGACTGGAAGATCGCCGTGACCGTGCGGACCTCCGACATCGACCAGGTGACCGTCTCCAAGAACGCGCAGATCGGCTGATCCACCCATGCCCGACCAGTCCCTCCCCGAGGCCCGTACGCCCGCCGCCCCCGCGGCGCCCGCGGCGCCGGAACCCGCCGACGCCCCCGGCCGGGGTGTCTCCCGGCGCGCCCTGCTCGGCACGGCCGGTGCCACCGGACTCGTGCTCGGCGCGGCCGGCGGCGCCGTGGGCTACACGGCGGCGCCCGCCCAGGCCACTCCGCTCACCTCGGTGGGGTCCGGTCGGGCGATGTTTCACGGGAAACATCAGCCCGGCATCACCGAGGGGCTGCAGGCCCGCGGCCACCTGGTCGCGTTCGACCTGACGCCCGGCGCGGGCCGCAGGGAGGCGGCGGCCCTGCTGCGCCGCTGGTCGGGCACGGCCGAGCGGCTGATGGCCGGCGAGACGACCGGGCACGACGACACCGGCGTCGCCCGGGACGCGGGCCCGTCCTCGCTGACCGTCACCTTCGGCTTCGGACACAGCTTCTTCGGCCGGACCGGCCTGGAGAAGCAGCGGCCCGGCGCCCTGGACCCGCTGCCCGACTTCTCCGGCGACCGGCTCGACAAGCGGCGCAGCGACGGGGACCTGTGGGTGCAGATCGGTGCCGACGACGCCCTGGTCGCCTTCCACGCGCTGCGCGCGATCCAGAAGGACGCCGGGAACGCGGCCCGGGTCCGCTGGCAGATGAACGGCTTCAACCGCACCCCGGGGGCGACGGCCCACCCGATGACCGCCCGCAACCTCATGGGCCAGGTCGACGGCACCCGCAACCCCAAGCCCTCCGACGCCGACTTCGACCGGCGGATCTTCGTGCCCCCCTCGGGCGAGCCCGCCTGGATGGCGAACGGCTCCTACGCCGTCGTACGCCGGATCCGCATGCTCCTCGACGACTGGGAGAAGCTGTCGCGGCCGGACCAGGAGGCGGTGATCGGGCGCCGCAAGGCCGACGGGGCGCCCCTGTCCGGGGGCGGTGAGACGACCCCGATGGACCTGGAGAAGGCCGACGCCAAGGGCGAGTACGTCGTGCCGCTCAACGCGCACGCCCGGATCACCCGGCCCGACCGGAACGGCGGCGCGGCCATGCTGCGGCGCCCGTTCTCCTACCACGACGGGATCGACGCGGACGGCACACCGGACGCCGGGCTGCTCTTCGTCTGCTGGCAGGCGGACCCGCTGCGCGGCTTCGTGCCGGTGCAGCGCAAGCTGGACCGCGGGGACGCCCTGTCGACGTACATCCGTCACGAGGCGAGCGGTCTGTTCGCGGTACCCGGCGGGGCGGCCGACGGGGAGTACGTGGGCCAGCGGCTGCTGGAGGAGTGAACAGGGGGTTCAAACCACCCGGTCGAGTGGCTTCCCTGAGACAAGGGAGTCGCGTCCACCGACGGCCATTAGGGTGAGGACATGCCAGCGAGCTATGCGTATCTCGGTCCCGAAGGCACCTTCACCGAAGTGGCCCTGCGCACGCTTCCGGAGGCCGCCACCCGGGAGCTGATCCCGTACGTGTCGGTGCAGTCCGCGCTGGACGCGGTGCGCGTCGGCGAGGCCGAGGCCGCGTTCGTGCCGATCGAGAACTCCGTCGAGGGCGGGATCACCACCACCCTGGACGAGCTGGTCGCGGGCGAGCCGCTGATGATCTACCGCGAGGTGCTGCTGTCGATCACCTTCGCGCTGCTGGTCCGTCCGGGCACGAAGCTGACGGACATCAAGACGGTCTCCGCCCATCCGGCCGCCCAGCCGCAGGTGCGCAACTGGCTGCGCAACAACCTCCCGGAGGTGCACTGGGAGTCGGCCGCCTCGAACGCGGACGCGGCCCGACTGGTCCAGGAGGGCCGGTACGACGCGGCCTTCGCCGGTGAGTTCGCCGCCGCCCGGTACGGCCTGGAGGCCCTGGAGACGGGCATCCACGACGCGGAGAACGCCCAGACCCGGTTCGTGCTGGTCGGCCGCCCGGCCCGGCCGGCGGCACCGACCGGTGCCGACAAGACCTCGGTGGTGCTGTGGCAGCGGGACGACCACCCCGGTGCCCTGCGCGACCTGCTCGGCGAGTTCGCCACCCGGGGCATCAACCTCATGCTGCTGCAGTCCCGGCCCACCGGGGCCGGCATCGGCAACTACTGCTTCTGCATCGACGCCGAGGGTCATATCTCCGACCGCCGGGTGGCGGAGGCGCTGATGGGCCTGAAGCGCATCTGTCTGCAGGTGCGTTTCCTCGGTTCCTATCCCCGCGCGGACATCCGGCCGGGCGAGGCGCGGCCCCGGCTGCCCGGAACCTCGGACGCGGAGTTCGTGGCCGCGGCCGACTGGGTGGCGCGCTGCCAGGACGGCCGGTTCTGAAGCGCCCCAGCGCGCTTCCGGCCGGTCGTATCTGCACATCATCGTTATCCACAGGAGTTATCCACAGGTCCGCTTCTCGACCTGGGGACAAGTCGACACGGCGGGGCGATGCGGTCGACAAATCGCCCTGGACGCCCCAGATGCGGCCACCGTCCCGCACGTCACCCTTCGTCCATCCGTTTCCTTTGGTTCATCTTTTGGGGCGACCCCTTTCCACCCGAAAGTGGGTGTCGCCCCTGTTTGGACCGGGAATTCATCAGTCCGGCCATAACTTCCGGAGTGATCAATTCCGAAATCCACAGAGTTTCCGCACAGCCTGTGGATAACTCTCCGGAGTCCACGGATTCCTGTGGACAACGGGCCCGCCAAGTGCCCCTCCCCCCAAGGAAATCAGGTCAACGGGAGGCCCACCGGCTGCCTCGTCCCAGGGAAGGTACGGCTCGGCTTGACCTCACGGACACTCTGCGCAATTGCCTCATAACGGCACGCACGGCGCGGGACGCAATAGTGAGTCGTGGCCCGCGAGCCCGCACCGGTAGCCTTGGCCCCGTGATTGACCTTCGCCTGCTCCGTGAGGACCCCGACCGTGTGCGCGCGTCCCAGCGCGCCCGTGGAGAGGACGTCGCGCTCGTCGACTCCCTCCTGTCTGCCGACGAGCGGCGCAGGTCCTCCGGCGTCCGCTTCGACGAGCTGCGTGCCGAGCAGAAGCAGCTCGGCAAGCTGATCCCCAAGGCCTCCGCCGACGAGAAGGCCGAACTGCTCAAGCGTGCCGAGCAGCTGAAGGCCGACGTCAAGGCCGCCGACGCCGAGCGCGACGCGGCCGACGCCGAGACCCAGCAGCTCCTGCTCCGGCTCGGCAACCTCGTCCACCCCGACGTGCCCGTCGGTGGCGAGGAGGACTTCGTCACGCTGGAGACACACGGCACCATCCGCGACTTCGGCGCCGAGGGCTTCGAGCCCAGGGACCACCTGGAGCTGGGCCAGATCCTCGGCGCGATCGACGTCGAGCGCGGCGCCAAGGTCTCCGGCTCCCGCTTCTACTTCCTCACCGGTGTCGGCGCCCTGCTGGAGCTGGCCCTGGTGAACGCGGCGATCGCGCAGGCCACGGCAGCCGGCTTCACACCGATGCTGACCCCGGCACTGGTCCGCCCGCAGTCCATGGCCGGCACCGGCTTCCTCGGCCAGGCGGCCCAGGACGTCTACCACCTCGACAAGGACGACCTGTACCTGGTCGGCACCTCCGAGGTCCCACTCGCGGCGTACCACATGGACGAGATCATCGACGCCGACCGGCTGCCGCTGCGCTACGCGGGCTTCTCCCCGTGCTTCCGCCGCGAGGCCGGCTCGCACGGCAAGGACACGCGCGGCATCTTCCGCGTGCACCAGTTCGACAAGGTCGAGATGTTCTCCTACGTCACTCCCGAGGACTCGCAGGAGGAGCACAAGCGCCTCCTGGAGTGGGAGAAGCAGTGGCTGACCTCGCTCGAGCTGCCGTTCCGCGTCATCGACGTCGCCTCCGCCGACCTCGGCGCCTCGGCCTCGCGCAAGTACGACTGCGAGGCGTGGGTCCCGACCCAGGGCAAGTACCGCGAGCTGACCTCGACCTCGGACTGCACCGAGTTCCAGTCCCGCCGCCTGTCGATCCGGCTCCGCGACGGCAAGCAGGTCAGGCCGCTGGCGACGCTCAACGGCACGCTCTGCGCCGTACCGCGCACGATCGTGGCGATCCTGGAGAACCACCAGCAGGCCGACGGTTCCGTCCGGGTCCCCGAGGTGCTGCGCCCGTACCTGGGCGGCCGGGAGGTCCTGGAGCCGGTCGCCAAGTGAGCGCCGCATTCCCGTACCGCCTGATCGCCACCGACCTCGACGGAACGCTGCTGCGCTCCGACGAGTCGATCTCGCAGCGCACCCGTGAGGCGCTCGCCGCGGCCACCGCGGCGGGCGCGGCGCACATCGTCGTCACCGGACGCGCGGTCCCCTGGACCCGGCACATCCTGGACGACCTGGGCTACGACGGGCTCGCCGTCTGCGGCCAGGGCGCCCAGGTGTACGACGCGGGGGCGCACCGCCTGCTGACCTCCGTCACCCTGGACCGGCAGCTGGCGGGCGTGGCCCTGGCCAAGATCGAGGCCGAGGTGGGCCCGCTGTACCTGGCGGCGAGCCGGGACGGCCTGGACGGCGAGGTGCTGGTGGGGCCGGGTTACGCGGTCACCGGCCGGCTTCCGGCGACGCCGTTCACGGACGCCTCGGATCTGTGGACCGCCCCGCTGAACAAGATCTACATACAGCATCCGGAGCTGGGTGACGACGAGCTGGCGGCGGCGGCCCGCAGCGCGGCCGGCGGTTTCGTCACGGTCGCCATGGCGGGCGAGGGCATCGTGGAGCTGCTGCCGCTCGGCCTTTCCAAGGCCACGGGCCTGTCGCTGGCGGCCCGCCGGCTGGGCCTGAAGGCGGCCGACACGATCGCCTTCGGCGACATGCCCAACGACATCCCGATGTTCGCCTGGGCCGCCCGGGGCGTGGCCATGGCCAACGCCCACGAGGAGCTGCGCGCGGTGGCGGACGAGGTGACGGCCTCCCACGAGGAGGACGGCATCGCGCTGGTGCTGGAGCGGTTGCTGGGCTGAGCGCCGCCCGGCGCTCGTACGGTGGTCACATCGCGCGGAGGATGCACGGATCGAACGTGCGCGGGGTCGCCCCCGACCATGGCTTAGCAAGCCAGTGCCTTACCACTCGGCCAATCCTCCGGGTGGGCGGCCCACGCGAGAGACACGTCGCGTGCTCGAAGCGGCCGCCCCGGGCTGTCCCCTGAGCTCTACGGAGGAGTGAGGATCACTCCGGAGCCCGCCTCGGACCGCCCTGTCGGGAGCTGGACGTACTGCCGTGCATGGACATCGCCCCGCTCCTCTCCCGGTTCACGGCGCCGGGACGTTCCCGGCGGACGGCGCACGACCACTGTGCCCCCGCCGCCCGGTCCGGCGCCACCGATTTAAGCGGGGGCGCAGAGGGCGGAAGAGGCAGCGGGTACGGCCGGAACGCCGAGCAGGGGGAGGCGGCCGGAGGTCACCGGCGGCGCCGTCCGCGCCGCCTGGCCTTGCTGAAGAACCACCCCGCCGGCGGTTCGTCGGACCGCCACGGCCGCGGCTCGGGCTCCTCGGCCCGCCACCGGGCGGCGAGCATCCGGGCCCGGGCCGACGGCTCGGTGGTCCCGGCGGCGCGCACGAAGTCCTCGTCCAGGACCGTCCCGTCCCAGACCTCGTCCCCGTCGCCGTCCCTGCCGACGTCCCCGTCCCTGCCGGCGTCCTCGTGCCGCGGGGTGTCCTGCGCCATCTGCGACCTCCTGACCGTTCGGCCGGGCGTGCGCCCGCCGGCGGTTCGTCCGCTGCGCCGAGTGTGCCCGGGCCGGGGTGAAGCCCCCGTCAGTACTGATCAGAAGTGATCAGTACTGATCGGGAGCACGGACGCCTTCTCACTCCTCGCCGGCGAGTGTGAGCGTCCGCAGCTTCTGCCCGGCGTACCAGGTGGCGAGGACGGTGACCGCGACCAGCAGCACCGTCGCCGTGGTCAGCCCGACGTCCGAGGTGACCAGGTTGCCGCCGGCCACCTTGTGGGCGACGGCGAGCGACCACTGCTGGACGCTCAGGGTGCGCGCGCCGGAGACCAGGGAGCCGAACAGGGCCTCCCAGACCAGGGCGTAGACGAGACCGAACACCACCGCGTGCCGGGAGACCGTGCCGAGCAGCAGGAACATCGCCGCGTAGGCGATCGAGGCGACCAGGGCGGCCACCGTGTAGGCGACGGCGATCTGCTGCCCGTTGCCGTTGAGGATGAAGCCCGCGACGAGGGTCGGCAGGGCCGAGAAAACCATCGTCACGGCGATCGCCACGATCAGCTTGGTGAAGATGATCGTGGACCGCTTCACCGGCTTGGCCAGCAGGTACACCACCGAGCCGTCGTCGATCTCCGGCCCGATCGCGCCCGTGCCCGCGATGACGCCGATGATCGGCACCATGGTGGCGAGCGCGAGCCCGCCCAGCAGGTCGGCGGCCGTCTGGTCGTCGGCGCCCGCGAGGCCCCGGACGACGACGGAGATCGCGATCAGCAGCACGGGCAGCGCGCCCAGGATGAGGGCCCGGCGACGGCCGAGCAGGGCCCGGTAGGTGAGCCGGGCGACTGTGGGGTCGTACATCTTCGGCCTCCTACGCCGCGACCAGATACGAGAACACGGACTCGAGGGACTCGTCGGACGGCGAGACCGTGAGCAGCCGGATGCCGTGGTCGCGGGCGACCTTGGGCAGCAGGGCGGTGAAGCGGCCGAAGTCCACGGCCTGGACGCGCAGCGCGCCCTCGGTGACGTCGACCTCGATGCCGGACGTCGAGGGGTCGGCGATCAGCGCGGCCGCGAGCGCGCGGTCGTCGCTGGAGCGCACCAGGTAGCGGTGCGGGCGGTCGGTCATCAGGCGGCGGATCTTGCGGAAGTCGCCACTGGCCGCGTGCCGTCCGGCGACGACGACCTCGATGTGCCAGGCGAGCTGCTCGACCTCTTCGAGGATGTGGGACGAGAACAGCACGGTGCGGCCCTCGTCCCCCATGCGCCGCAGCAGGTCCATGAGCTGCATCCGCTGGCGCGGGTCCATGCCGTTGAACGGCTCGTCCAGCAGGAGCAGCGACGGGTCGTGCACCAGGGCGCTCGCCATCTTCACGCGCTGGCGCATGCCCTTGGAGTACGTCTGGATCTTGCGGTCCTGGGCGTACTCCATCTCGACCGTCGCGAGCGCCCGCTGGGCGGCCTTGGCGCCCAGGCCGTGCAGCTCGGCGTTGGCGACGACGAACTCGCGGCCAGTGAGGAAGTCGTACATCGCCTCGCGCTCGGGGACGATGCCGATGTGCTGGTAGATGGCCTCGTTGCGCCACACCGGCTGTCCGTCGAGGGTGACGGTGCCGGTGGAGGGGGCCAGGAAGCCGCCCATCATGTTGATGAGGGTGGACTTCCCGGCGCCGTTGGGGCCGAGCAGCCCGGTGACGCCGGGGCCGATGGTCATGGTGATGTCGTTGACGGCGACCACGTTGCCGAACCAGCGGGAGACGTGGTCGATGGAGAGCGTGGTCACAGGCCCACCTTCCGGTAGCGGCGCAGCAGGAGGCCGTAGGCGGCGGCGATCAGGCCCAGGACGACGAGGACGTAGACGACGCCCTGCGCGTCGGAGGGCCCGGCCGCCCCGGGGGACGCGGAGGTCGCGCCGAGGAACACGGACTGGACCCCGTCGATGAGGGTGACCGGTGAGAACAGGCCGATCCACGGGATGGCGCCGGCGTTGTCCTGGTTCTCGGCGATGGCCTGGAGCGTGGAGACCGCCCCGTAGGAGATCGTCATGACGGCGATGACGGCGGCGATGCCGAAGCCGCGCCGCGGGGTGACCGAGGCGATGACCAGGCCGATGCCGGCGAAGAGCAGCGAGAGCAGAGCCACGGACACCAGCCCCTGTGCGAATCCCTCGGTCTGGTCGGCGAAGTCGAGCTTGGCCAGCAGCGCGCCGATGTAGAGCACCAGCAGCGGGGCCGCGGTGAGCACGAACAGGGCCGAGGCCAGCGCCGCGTACTTGGCGCGGACGTAGTCGGCGGTCTCGATCGGCCGCGAGAAGTACAGCGGCACGGTCTTGAAGCGCAGGTCGCGGGAGACCGACTGGGGCGCCTGCGAGGCGACGTACAGGCTGATGACGGCCTGCATGAGGATCGCGTAGCGGGTGTAGTCGACGGGCAGGTCCTTGGCCTTCGTGGCGACCGCGACGGCGACCATGATGGCCGCGGGCACGCACATCACCACGAACAGCAGCATCGGCAGGACCTTGGACTTCACCGAGCGGCCGAGGCCGTAGGAGCCGCGCAGGGACTGCGAGTAGAGCGAGCGGGTGGCGTAGGAGCGGCCGAGGCGGGGGCCGTCGTAGTTGCGGTACCCGATGTTGTGGATGCGGGTCTGGTCGCCCGGCGGTGTCCCGGGGGCCCGGGTGGGCTGCTCAACGGCCATGTCCGACCGCCTCCTCGCGCTGCTCGTCCTCACTGGTGAAGACCTCGGAGATGTGGTGCCTGCGCTGCTCCATGCGCACCAGGCCGAGTCCCAGGTCGGCGACGACGTCGCGCACCAGGTCGTACGTCTCCTCGCCCTGCGCCGTCAGCAGCAGGACGTGGCCGGCGCCCGGCAGACCGCTGCCGGCCTCGACGCTCACCCCGCGCGCGTGCAGCGCCTCGCGGACCGCGCGGGTGCCGTCGGGGTGCTTGTCCGTGTCGGTGACCTCGATCGCGAGCGTCGTGGTGGTCTGCGTGAAGTCCGTGGTGGAACTGGAGCGCAGCAGCTTGCCGCCGTCCACGACGACGACGTGGTCGCAGGTGCGCTCCAGCTCGCCCAGCAGGTGGGAGGTGACCAGGACCGAGATGCCGAAGTCGGTGTGGATCCGGCGGATCAGCCCGAGCATGTCGTCGCGGCCCACCGGGTCGAGGCCGTTGGTCGGCTCGTCCAGGAAGACCAGCTGGGGGTCGTGCACCAGGGCCTGCGCGAGCTTCACCCGCTGCTTCATGCCGGTGGAGTAGCCGCCGATGGGCCGGTAGCGCTCCTCGTACAGGCCCACGTGGCGCAGCGTGTCCGCGGTACGCTCGCGCGCGGCGGTGGGCGGCAGGCCGGACATGCGCGCCATGTGGACGACGAACTCGGTGGCCGAGACGTCGGGCGGCAGGCAGTCGTGCTCCGGCATGTAACCCACGCGCTCACGGATGGCGGCGCCCTCGGTGGCGACGTCGAGGCCGAGCACCGCGGCGCGGCCCTCCGTGGCGGGGGACAGACCCAGCAGGATCTTGATCAGGGTGGACTTGCCGGCGCCGTTGGCACCGACGAGCCCGGTCACACCGGGTCCGATGTCCACGGACAGCCGGTCGAGCGCGGTCACCCGGGGGAACCGCTTGCTCAGGCTTTCGGTCGCGATCACAGTCACGTCCACGACGGTAGTGACGCGGACCACCCCCGGGCGTCAGACCACAGAGCCGTCTTGACGTCAGCCCCAGGTATTACCCGGCCCTAAGGGATGCCCTGCCTGAGACCCACCGCCGGTCGTCCACAGCCCTTGATCGCCCTATTGACGCCGACTCTAACAACTGTCACATTCACCAGTGTCAAGTTACGGACGCGTAGCGCAGCCGACACGACGACGGGACGGGGCGGCATGACCACGGCAGTGAGCGGCGGACTCTCCACGGAGCTCGCCGGGTTCAGACGGGTGCAGCACCTCGCCTACGAATGCGCCGAGGCGGTCGCGGGCCGCCTGGAGCCGGGGGTGACCGAGCGCGAGGCGGCCCGGATGCAGCGCGAGTGGCTGCGCGAGCGGGGCGTGCGGGACTGGTTCCACCTGCCGTTCGCCTGGTTCGGCGACCGCACGGCGTTCGCGAACTTCCGCGTCCCGCTGCAGTTCTTCCCGACCGACCGCGCCCTGGAGCCCGGGATGCCGTTCATCCTGGACATGGCCCCGGTGCACGAGGGCTTCACCGCCGACATCGGCTACTCCGGCTCACTCGGCGCGAACCCGGTGCAGGACCGGCTGATGGCCGACCTGGAGGCGCACCGCGAGCTGATCCTGCGCGAGGTGCGCGAGCGGCGGCCGCTGCGCGCCATCTACGAGGACGTGGACCGGCTCATGGTCCGCCAGGGCTACGCCAACCGGCACCGCGCTTACCCCTTCGGCGTGATCGCCCACAAGGTGGACCGGGTCAGGCGGCGCCGCTGGTCACCTCATCTGTTCGGGTTCGGCACCCAGTCCCTCAAGGGCCTGGCCGCCGACGCCCTGCACGGCCACCGCGAGGGCTGGTCGCCCCTGTGGTCGCCGTACCGCTTCTCCGACCACCCGCCGCGGCCGGGGCTGTGGGCGGTCGAACCCCACCTGGGGTTCAGGGGCACCGGCGCGAAGTTCGAGGAGATCCTGGTGGTCACCGACTCCCGGGACCCCGTGCAGAGCGCCTTCTGGCTGGACGACGATCTGCCGCACGTGCGGCGCTGGGCGGAGGCGAAGTGACACTGAAGGGTGCGCGGGAGCGCCGGGTGCGCACCGGCGGGGTCGACCTGTGCGTGGCCGAACTGGGCGACCCCGGCCAGCCGACCGTGATGCTGGTGCACGGCTACCCGGACAGCAAGGAGGTGTGGTCCGAGGTCGCCGCGCGACTGGCCGAACGCTTCCACGTCGTCCTCTACGACGTCCGGGGCCACGGCCGGTCCACGGCGCCGCGCCCGCTGCGCGGCGGCTTCACCCTGGCGAAGCTCACGGACGACTTCCTCGCCGTGGCGGACGCGGTGAGCCCGGACCGGCCGGTCCACCTGGTCGGCCACGACTGGGGCTCGGTGCAGTCCTGGGAGTTCGTCACCGTGGGCCGCACGGAGGGCCGCATCGCCTCCTTCACGTCGATGTCCGGACCCTCCCTCGACCACTTCGGGCACTGGATCGGCGCCCGCGTGAAGCGCCCCACGCCCGGCCGGGTGGGCCAGCTCCTCGGCCAGGGCGCCAGGTCCTGGTACGTCTACCTGCTGCACACCCCCGCCCTGCCGGAGCTGGCCTGGCGCGGCCCGCTCGGCAGGCGCTGGCCCAGGATCCTCCAGCGCTCCGAGAAGGTGCCCGCGGGCGACTACCCGACCTCGTCCCTGCCCTCCGACGCGGCACACGGCGCCTGGCTGTACCGGGACAACGTCCGCGCCCGGCTGCGCAGACCACGACCCGACGCTTACGCGCACGCGCCCGTGCAGCTCATCACACCCCTGGACGACGCGTTCCTGTCGGAGCGGCTCTACGACGACCTGGAGCAGTGGGTGCCGCGGCTGACCCGCCGCACGCTCCCCGCCCGGCACTGGATCCCGCGCACCCGCCCCGACCAGGTGTCCGCCTGGATCGAGGAGTTCGTGACGTCCGTGGAGGGCGGCCGCCCCGCTCCGGTGGCCGACGGCCGGCACGGTGACCGCTTCGGCGGACAGCTCGTCCTGGTCACCGGCGCGGGCAGCGGCATCGGGCGGGCCACGGCGTTCGCGTTCGCCGAGGCCGGCGCGCGCGTGGTGGCCGTCGACCGCGACGCCGAGGCCGCCGCCCGCACCGCCGAGCTGTCCCGGCTGATCGGCGCCGCCGACGCCTGGGCGGAGACGGCGGACGTCTCCGACGAGCACGCCATGGAGAAGCTCGCCGAGCGGGTGCACCGCGACCACGGCGTGCTCGACGTCCTGGTCAACAACGCGGGGATCGGCCTGTCGGGCTCCTTCTTCACCACGACCACCGAGGACTGGCGCAGGGTCCTGGACGTCAACCTGTGGGGCGTGATCCACGGCTGCCGTCTCTTCGGCGCGCGGATGGCCGAGCGCGGCCAGGGCGGCCACATCGTCAACATCGCCTCGGCGGCGGCCTATCAGCCCTCACGGGCCCTGCCCGCCTACAGCACCTCCAAGGCCGCCGTCCTGATGCTCTCCGAGTGCCTGCGCGCCGAACTCGCCGGGCAGGACATCGGCGTCACGGCGATCTGCCCCGGCATCGTCAACACCAACATCACCGCGACGGCCCGCTTCACCGGCGTCGACGAGGCCGAGGAGAGCCGCCGCCGGCAGCGCTCGGCCCGCCTGTACGGCCTGCGCAACTACCCGCCGGAGAAGGTCGCCAAGGCTGTTCTCGATGCGGTCGCGCACAACAGGGCGGTCGTCCCGGTGACACCCGAGGCGCGCGGTGCGCATCTCATGTCGCGTCTGCTGCCGGGGGTGTTGCGCCGGGTGGCCCGGGTGGAGCCCCGGTTGTGAACGGCGAACCGGCCCGCCCCGCGGACCCGTCGGCGAGACGGGCCTACCGCATCGAGGACCTCGCGCACCGCACCGGCGCCACCGTCCGGACCATCCGCGCCTACCAGGACAAGGGACTCCTCCCCCGCCCGGAACGGCAGGGCCGCGCCAACCTGTACTCCGACGTCCACGTCACCCGGCTCCAGCAGATCGGCCACCTGCTGGAGCGCGGCTACACCCTGGCCTCGATCAGGGAACTGCTGGACGCCTGGGACACCGGCCGGGGCCTCGGCGGTGTGCTCGGACTGGTCACCGAGGTGGAGGGCCCCTGGACCGACGAGGAACCGGTCCGGGTCACCCGCGCGGAGCTGGAAGCCCGCTTCGGCGGCACCCCCGACGAGGACGCCGTGGCCGAGGCGGTCGACCTCGGCGTGCTGGAACCGGTCGACGGCGACCCCGACACCTTCCTCGTGCCGAGCCCCCAGGAACTCGCTGTGGCAGCGGAGTTGCACGCGGCGGGCGTACCGCTGTCCGCGATCTCGGCCCATCTGCGGGAGTTGAGGGGACAGGTGGAGCACATCGCCACCCGTTTCCTGGAGTTCACCACCGAGCACGTCTTCGGGCGCTACCTCGACGATCCGGCCCACCGCACCGACGCGCACGCGGCCGAAGCGGCCGGCCTGGTGCGCCGGCTGAGGCCCCTGGCGCGGCAGACCGTGGACGCCGAACTGGCCCGCGCGATGCGCGTGTTCGCGGTACGGCAGCTGCGCACGCGCCTCGGCGGCGAGACGGGGCCCGAGCCGCTTGCCGGGACACGCGCGGTCGAACTCCCCGCCGAGACGATCAGCGCTGTGGAACGCCTGGTTGGCGACGGACAGGTCGCCACGTTCGTGGCACTCGCCGCCGAACGCGAGATACGCGCACGCGCGTTGGACGCACTGACGTCACGCGAGACCCCTCGCACTTGAGTTGACGAACCTGACTGTCCTGACGCGTAGTTGTCCACAGTTCACCCAACGAGCCTGTGGATAACAGCACTTGCCTGTGGATCAAACCTGCCCGCGGAAAATGGCCTGCGTGATCCGCGTCTCTCCCGCACGCTGGAGGGATGGACGAAAGACGCACCGTGAAGGTGTCGAAGTACCTCTCCAAGCACCTGCGCCACCAGCCGGAGCGCATCGGCCTCACGCTGGACGAGGGCGGCTGGACGGAGATCGACACGCTGATCGCGGCGGCCGCCGCGCACGGGTTCCGGTTCACCCGCGAGGAACTCGACCACGTGGTGGCCGCCAACGACAAGCAGCGCTTCGCGATCGAGGGCACGAGGATCCGCGCCAGCCAGGGGCACAGCGTCGAGGTCGACCTCGGCCTGCCGCCGGCGACCCCGCCGCCGTACCTGTACCACGGCACCGTGGCGCGCAGCCTGGACGCGATCCGCGCCGCGGGCCTCAAGCCCATGAGCAGGCACGACGTGCACCTCTCGGCCGACCGGGAGACCGCGAACCGGGTCGGCGCGCGCCGTGGCCGCCCCGTCGTGCTCACCGTGGACGCCGGCGCCATGCACCGCGACGGCCACGTCTTCCACGTCAGCGCGAACGGGGTGTGGCTCACGGCGGCCGTCCCGGCGCGCTATCTGCGGTTCCCCGGCCCGCACTGACGGTGTCCCCAGGGGCGCGCGAGGTGACCGTTTTCGGCCAATGCCGACGGTCCCCCGTACCCTCGTCCGCATGAGTCTGCGTCTGAGCACCGTGATCCTGCCGTACCGCCGCTGGAACGAGGGCGGCCGTTCGGCCTGGGTGCGGGCCGAGCAGCTCGGCTTCCACACCGCCTACACCTACGACCACCTGTCCTGGCGCAGCTTCCGCGACGGCCCGTGGTTCGGCGCCGTGCCGACGCTGACCGCCGCCGCGGCCGCCACCGAGCGGCTCCGCCTGGGCACGCTGGTCACCTCCCCGAACTTCCGGCACCCGGTGACCCTCGCCAAGGAACTGATCTCGCTGGACGACATCTCCGGCGGCCGCGTCACCCTGGGCATCGGCGCCGGCGGCACCGGATTCGACGCGACGGCCCTCGGCCAGGAGCCCTGGACCCCCCGGGAGCGCGCGGACCGCCTCGCCGAGTTCGTGCCGCTGCTCGACCGGCTGCTCACCGAGGACGCGGTGACGTACGAGGGCCGGTTCTACTCGGCACACGAGGCGCGCAACATCCCCGGCTGTGTGCAGCGGCCCCGGCTGCCCTTCGCCGTGGCGGCCACCGGCCCGCGCGGTCTGCGGCTCGCCGCGCGCCATGGCCAGGCCTGGGTGACCACGGGCGACCCGAAGCTGTACGAGAACGGCACCCCCGAGCAGTCCGTCGAGGCCCTGCGCGGACAGCTGGCGAAGCTGTCCGAGGCCTGCGGCCCGGTCGGCCGGGACGTGGCGGAACTGGACAAGATCCTGCTCACCGGCTTCACCCCGGACCGCGGCCGGCCGCTCGAGTCCCTGGACGCCTTCGTGGACTTCGCCGGCCGCCACCAGGAGCTGGGCTTCACCGAGATCGTCGTCCACTGGCCCATCCCGGACTCCGACTTCGCCGCGGACGAGAAGGTCTTCGAGCGGATCGCCATGGACGCGCTCGCCCAGCTGACCTGATCCGGCGGCGGACGTCGTCCGTCGGCCATCCGCGGTGTGTCGGTGGACTCATCTGCGCGGACTTGCGCACGGTCGTGCGGGCATATGCGCGAGAATGGGCCGGTGACCTCAGCGACCAGACAGCCCGGGACCCCGGCCGCCGCCCTCAGGCCGCGGCTGATCGCCACCGACCTCGACGGCACTCTGCTGCGCGACGACAAGTCGGTCTCCCCGAGGACGGTCGCCGCGCTGGCCGCCGCCGAGGACGCGGGCATCGAGGTCTTCTTCGTCACCGGCCGCCCGGCCCGCTGGATGGACGTGGTGAGCGACCACGTCCACGGGCACGGCCTGGCGATCTGCGGCAACGGCGCCGCCGTGGTCGACCTGCACGGCGGACCGGGCACCCACCGGTTCGTGAAGGTGCGCGAACTGGCCCGCCAGAACGCGCTGGACGCCGTACGGCTGCTGCGCGGGGCGGCCCCCGGCACGGTGTTCGCCGTCGAGCAGACCTACGGCTTCCACCAGGAGCCCGCGTATCCCAAGCTGCACATGGAGATACCGGACAACCTGCAGCCCGCCGAGGCCCTGCTCGCCGCCGACGGCCCCGACGCGGACCAGCCCGTCCTCAAGATCCTGGCCTACCACCCCGACCTCGACCCGGACGCCTTTCTCACCCTCGCCCGCCAGGCGATCGGCGAGCGCGCCAACGTCACCCGCTCCAGCCCCAGCGCCCTGCTGGAGATCAGCGGGCCCGGCGTCTCCAAGGCCAGCACCCTCGCCCTGTGCTGCGCCGAGCGCGGCATCTCACAGGAGGACGTCGTCGCGTTCGGGGACATGCCCAACGACGTCGAGATGCTGACCTGGGCCGGCCGGTCCTACGCGATGGGCAACGCCCACCCGGACGTCATCGCCGCCGCCTCCGGCCGCACGGTCGCCAACAACGACGACGGCGTCGCGGTCGTCATCGAGCGGCTGCTCGCCGAACACGGCTGACCGCGCGGCGGGGGCCACCGGTGACCTCCGCCGTCACCGCGCCCCCATCAGTGACTCCGCCGCCCGCTCCCGGCGGGCCATGGTCCGCAGCGGCCCGTCCACGACGGCCAGCTCCGCGTAGGGGCCCCGCTGCACCACCCGGCCCGCGTCGAGCACGACCACCTCGTCCACCGCTTCGAGACCGGCCAGCCGGTGGGTGATCAGCAGCGTCGTACGGCCCTCGGTGGCGGCCAGCAGATCCGCGGTCAGTGCGTCCGCCGTGGGCAGGTCCAGGTGCTCGGCGGGCTCGTCCAGGACGAGCACCGGGAAGTCGGCGAGCAGCGCGCGGGCCAGCGCGAGCCGCTGCCGCTGTCCGCCGGACAGCCGCGCCCCGTGCTCCCCGACCAGCGTGTCCAGCCCGTCCGGCAGCCCGTCCACCCACTCCAGCAGCCGGGCCCGGTCCAGCGCGTCGCGCAGATCGGCCTCATCGGCGTCCTTCCGCGCGAGCAGCAGGTTCTCGCGCACGCTGCTGTCGAAGAGGTGCGCGTCCTGGGCGCACAGCCCGACCAGCCGCCGTACGTCGTCACCGGCGAGCGCGCACGCGTCCACCCCGGCGAGCGTGTACGAGCCCGCCCCCGGGTCGAGGAACCGCAGGAGCACCTGGGCCAGGGTCGTCTTGCCCGAGCCGGACGGGCCGACGACGGCGATCCGGCGCCCCTGCTCCAGGGTGAGGTCCACCCCGGCGAGCGCCTCCCGGTGCTGCCCCGGGTAGCGGGCGGTCAGCCCACCGAGGACGACCGGGAACGGCACCGCGGGAGCCTGCCGGGGCCGTGCGGGCTCGCGCACCGGCTCCGGGGCGTCCAGCACCTCGTACACGCGCTCGGCGCTGTGCCGCACCCGTTGCCGGTGGCGCACGGCGAGCGGCAGCCCCAGCACGGCCTCGAAAGCGGCCAGCGGGGTGAGGACCACGACGGCCGTCGCGACACCGGCCAGCCGGCCGGCGGCCACCGCCTGGGCGGCGAGCAGCGCGGTCGCGGTGACGGTCAGACCGGACAGCAGCGCGGTCAGGCCGTCGCCGAGCGCGGTGACGGCGGCGGAGCGCGAGGCGATCCGGGTGAGGGTGCCGTCGGCCCGAAGGGCCGCGGCGGTGCGGGCGGGCAGCGCGCCGGCCACGGTCAGCTCGGCGGTGCCGGTGAGCAGGTCGGTCACCCGGGTCGCGAGCACGCCCCGTGCGGGCGCCAGGCGCCGCTCGGTGCGCCGGGCCGCGGCCGCGGTGACCAGCGGTACGCCCACACCGGCCGCGAGCAGCCCCGCCGCGAGCGCGGCCCCGGCCTCGGGCAGCAGCCATGTCGTGAAGGCGACGGAGCCGGCGGAGACGACGACCGCGACACCGGCGGGCAGCAGCCAGCGCAGCCAGTAGTCCTGGAACGCGTCCACGTCGGCGACCAGCCGGGACAGCAGATCGCCCCGGCGTGTCGTGCGCAGTCCCGCCGGCGCCAGCCGCTCCAGGCGCCGGTACACGGCGACCCGGGTGTCGGCCAGCATCCGCAGCACCGCCTCGTGCGACACCAGTCGCTCGGTGTAACGGAAGACGGCGCGGCCGATCCCGAAGGCGCGCGTCGCCGTCACCGCCACCATCAGGTAGAGCACCGGCGGCTGCTGCGAGGCCCGCGAGATGAGCCATCCGGAGGTGGCCATCAGCCCGACGGCGCTGCCGAGCGCCAGGCTGCCGAGCAGCAGGGCGAGGAGCAGCCGGCCGCGTCGAGACCCGGCCGACTCCCGGACCCGGGCCAGGACTCGGCGCCGGGGTGCGGTGACGCCGGGGCACGGCCCGTCCTCGGCGGGTCCGTCCGCCGCGCTCGCTCGGAGGGCGCGGGCCGCGGTGCCGTCCGGCCGGACGGCCACGGCGGCGGAGGTCCGCGGACCGCCCGGCTCGGTGGTGACCGGCACAGCGGTGGCCGACGCGGTGGCGGCGGGCTCGGCCCCGGCCGGCCCGAGGACGCGGGCCGTGGGGAGGGGCAGCCGCACCACGCGGTCCGCCACGTCCAGCAGGGCCGGCCGGTGCACCACGAGCAGCACCGTGCGGCCCACGGCTAGGCGCCGCACCGCCGCCACGACCTCGGCCTCCGTCGCCCCGTCCAGCGCCGCCGTCGGCTCGTCCAGGAGCAGTACGGGCCGGTCGGCGAGGAACGCCCGGGCCAGCGCGAGCCGCTGTCGCTGACCGGCGGACAGCCCGGCCCCGTCCTCCCCGAGCACCGTGTCGGCGCCCTCGGGCAGGCCGTCCACGAACTCCAGCGCTCCCGCGTCCGCGAGGGCCCGGCGTACGGCGGCGTCGTCCGCCCCGGGCCGGGCCAGCCGTACGTTCTCCGCGATTGTCCCCGCGTACAGGTGCGGCCGCTGCGGCACCCACGCGACCCGGGACCGCCATATGTCGAGGTCGAGGTCCGCGAGGTCGGTCCCCCCGATCCGGACCCGGCCCTCGGTGGGCCGCACGAACCCGAGCAGCGTGTTCACCAGGGTCGACTTGCCCGCGCCGCTCGGTCCGACCAGCGCCACGGTCTCACCGGGCTCGACGGCGAAGGACACCCCGGTCACGGCGTCCGCCGAGCGTCCCGGGTAGCGGACCGTCACGTCGTCGAAGGCCACCGGGCCCGCGGGGACCGCTCCGGTGCCGGACGCCGGGACCGGCGTCTCCAGGACGGCGAAGATTTCCTCGGCCGCGGCCAGGCCCTCGGCCGCCGCGTGGTACTGCGCGCCCACCTGGCGCAGCGGCAGGTACGCCTCCGGTGCCAGGATCAGGATGACCAGGCCGATGGAGAGATCCATGTCGCCGTGCACCAGGCGCATGCCGATGGTCACGGCGACCAGCGCGACCGACAGGGTCGCCAGCAGCTCCAGGGCGAAGGAGGAGAGGAAGGCGATCCGCAGCGTCCGCATGGTGGCCTGGCGGTACTCGCCGGTGATCCGGCGGATGGACTCGGCCTGTGCCTTGGCCCGGCCGAACACCTTCAGGGTGGGCAGTCCGGCGACCACGTCCAGGAAGTGACCTGAAAGCCGCGAGAGCAGCCGCCACTGACGGTCCATCCGGGACTGGGTGGCCCAGCCGATCAGCATCATGAAGACGGGGATCAGTGGCAGGGTGCCCACGATGATGGCCGCCGAGACCCAGTCCTGGGTGACGATCCGCGCCAGTACGGCCACCGGGACGACCACCGCGAGCCCCAGCTGCGGCAGATAGCGGGCGAAGTAGTCGTCCAGGGCGTCGACGCCCCGGGTGGCCAGGTTCACCAGTGAGCCGGTCCGCTGCCCGCTCAGCCATCCGGGGCCCAGCAGTGCGGCACGCTCCATGAGCCGGCCCCGCAGCTCCGACTTCACCGCCGCGCTCGCCCGGTGCGCCGCCCGTTCGGTGAGCCACGCGATCGCCGCCCGGCCCACGGCCACGGCCCCGAGCAGCAGCAGGGGGGTACGCAGACCGGAGACCGGTTGCCCGTGCTGGAAGGCTCCGACCACCACCTCGGCGACGAGCATCGCCTGGGCGATGACCAGCACGGCACCGAGGGCGCCCAGGGCGACGACCGCCACCAGGAAGAGGCGGGTGGCCCGGGCGTAGCGCAGAAGACGGGGATCGATCGGTTTCACGTGAAACAGGCCCTTCGGTCCAGAGGGTGTGTTTCACGTGAAACACACCCTCGGCGGACTCAGTGTGCGGCGCCGGCGGCAGCCTCAGGCGCGATGTGCTGCGTACCGATCCGCTTGCGGAACACCCAGTAGGTCCAGCCCTGATAGAGCAGGACGAGCGGAGTGGCGATCGCCGCGCACCACGTCATGATCTTCAGCGTGTACGGGCTCGACGAGGCGTTGGTGACCGTCAGGCTCCAGTCCCCGTTGAGCGTGGACGGCATGACGTTCGGGAAGAGCGACAGGAAGAGCATCGCCACTGAGGCAACGATGGTCACGCCGGACAGGGCGAACGACCAGCCCTCGCGCCCCAGCTGGTTGGCCACCAGAGCGGCCGCCAGGGCGGCGACCGCGACGATCAGGGCCACCAGGCTCTTGCCGTCACCGCTGTCCGCCTGGGTCCACAGCAGGAACCCGAGCACCAGCACCGCCGTGACGAGACCGACCCGCAGCGCCAGCTTCCGGGCCCGCACCCGGATGTCCCCGACCGTCTTCAGCGCCGTGAACACCGCTCCGTGGAAGGTGAACAGCGTGAGCGTCACCAGGCCGCCGAGCAGCGCGTGGGGGTTGAGCAGGTCCCCGACGGTGCCGACGTACTCGAAGTTCCGGTCGATCTTCACGCCCCCCACGATGTTCCCGAAGGCCACTCCCCACAGGAACGCCGGGATGAGCGAGGTCCAGAAGATGGCCGTCTCCCAGTTGCGTTGCCAGTTCTCCTCGGGCCGCTTAGCCCGGTACTCGAAGGCCACGCCCCGCACGATCAGGCAGACCAGGATGGCCAGGAGCGGCAGGTAGAAGCCGGAGAAGAGGGTGGCGTACCACTCCGGGAAGGCCGCGAAGGTGGCGCCACCCGCGGTGAGCAGCCAGACCTCGTTGCCGTCCCAGACGGGGCCGATCGTGTTGATCAGCACCCGGCGCTCGGGCCGGTTGCGGGCGAGCAGCTTGGTGAGGACACCCACCCCGAAGTCGAAGCCCTCCAGGAAGAAGTAGCCGGTCCACAGGACGGCGATCAGGACGAACCAGACGTCGTGAAGTTCCATGACTGTCCCCTCGGCCTAGTACGAGAAGGCCATCGGCTTGTCGGCGTCACGTGTGTCGCCGCCGATCTTCGTGGGCGGATTGAGGTCGGCTTCGGTCAGCTCGGGCGGGCCCGCCTTGACGTACTTCGCGAGGAGCTTGACCTCGACGACCGCGAGGATGGCGTACAGCGAGGTCAGGACGATCATCGAGGTGAGGACCTCGCCCTGGGAGACACCGGGGGAGACGGCCTGCCGGGTCTGCAGCACGCCGTAGACGGCCCACGGCTGGCGGCCCATCTCGGTGAAGATCCACCCCCAGGAGTTGGCGATCAGCGGGAAGGCCAGGGTCCAGACCGCGATGCGCCAGTACCAGGTGGTGAGCGTCGGGGCGAGTGCCTTGTCCCGGAACAGGACCAGGTGCGGCACCTCGTCGTCGGCGACCCTCAGGTGCTGCGGCAGCAGGAACTTCTTGCGGGTCAGCCAGAGGCCGGCCAGGCCGATCCCGAAGGAGGCCATACCGAAGCCGATCATCCAGCGGAAGCCCCAGAAGGCGACCGGGATGTTGGGCCGGTAGTCGCCGGGCCCGAACTTCTGCTGTTCGGCCTTGTTGACGTCGTTGATGCCGGGCACGTACGAGTGGAGGTTGTCGTCGGCGAGGAAGGACAGCAGGCCCGGGATCTCGATGGCCACGCTGTTGTGGCCCTTGTCGACGTCGCCGTAGGCGAAGATCGAGAACGGCGCGGGCTTCTGGCCGTCCCACAGCGCCTCGGCGGCCGCCATCTTCATCGGCTGCTGCTTGAACATCACCTTGCCGAGCACGTCACCGCTGACCGCGGTGAGCAGACCCGCGATGACGACCGTGATCAGGCCCAGCCGCAGCGAGGTCTTCATCTCCCGAACGTGCCGCTTGCGGGCCAGGTGGTAGGCCGAGACACCCACCATGAAGGCACCGCCGGTCAGGAAGGCCGCGGAGAGGGTGTGGAAGGCCTGGCTGAGCGCGGTGTTCTGGGTCAGTACGGCCCAGAAGTCGGTCAGCTCGGCACGGCCCTTCGCCCTGTCGATCTTGTATCCGACGGGGTGCTGCATCCAGGAGTTGGCCGCCAGGATGAAGTACGCCGACAGGACCGTGCCGATCGAGACCATCCAGATGCAGGCGAGGTGGATCCTCTTCGGCAGCTTGTCCCAGCCGAAGATCCACAGTCCGATGAAGGTGGACTCGAAGAAGAACGCGATCAGCGCCTCGAAGGCGAGCGGGGCACCGAAGATGTCGCCGACGAAGCGCGAGTAGTCCGACCAGTTCATGCCGAACTGGAACTCCTGGACGATGCCGGTGACCACGCCCATGGCGATGTTGATCAGGAAGAGCTTGCCCCAGAACTTGGTCGCCCTGAGGTACTTCTCCTTCTCCGTGCGGACCCAGGCCGTCTGCAGCCCGGCCGTGAGAGCGGCCAGAGAGATCGTCAGGGGGACGAACAGGAAGTGGTAGACGGTGGTGATGCCGAACTGCCAGCGCGCCAGTGTCTCCGGCGCCAATGCCAATTCCACGTCGTCAGCTCCTTACCTCGCCAGGGGGTGGCAGGCCCGCTTGTGAATGCGTTCACATTCACAAGCCATTATGACCTACTGATTTTCGGTCCGGAAGGGTGGGGGGGTGCTAACGCCATGACGTCAGTGCCTTGGCAGCGACTTCAACATCTTGTTGAATTGCGCGCCATGCAGATACGGATCTCCTGGCCCTCGGGGCACCTCACCGCGACCTTGAACGACACACCGACCGCACAGGCCCTCGCCAAGGCGCTGCCGCTCTCCTCCACCGCTTACACATGGGGCATGGAGGTCTATTTCGACACAGGTGTCGCTGTTTCACGTGAAACGGACGCCCGGGAGGTCGTGGAGCCGGGCACCGTGGCGTTCTGGACGGACGGGGACTCCCTCGCGCTCCCCTATGGGCCCACGCCCATCTCACGGGGCGACGAGTGCCGGCTGGCAAGCCCGTGCAACGTCCTCGGGCAGGTGGACGGGGACGCCCAGATCCTGGCGACGGTGCGCGCGGGCGATCCCGTACGCGTCGAGTCGGTGGACGAGTAAGGCCCCGCACCAGGCGGGGCCCTCCTCCGAACCGCTACGGGAATCTCTCACGGCACCCCCGCAGCTCTCCTCAGATCTCCTTGCGGAACGCTTCCGCCACCTTCAGGAAGATGTCGTTCGCCTCGGTCTCCCCGACCGTCACCCGCACACCCTCACCGGGGAACGGCCGCACGACCACACCGTGCTCCTCACAGGCAGCGGCGAAGGCGACCGTGCGCTCCCCCAGCCGCAGCCACACGAAGTTGGCCTGAGTCTCGGGTACCGTCCAGCCCTGCGCGCGCAGCGCGTCCACCACGCGCGTGCGCTCGCACACCAGCGAGCCGACCCGGCCCAGCAGTTCGTCCTCGGCCCGCAGGGAGGCGATGGCCGCCTCCTGCGCGAGCTGACTGACACCGAACGGCACCGCCGTCTTGCGCAGCGCCGCCGCCACCGGCTCGTGCGCGATGGCGAAACCGACCCGCAGACCGGCGAGGCCGTACGCCTTGGAGAAGGTGCGCAGGACACAGACGTTGGGCCGCTCCCGGTACAGCTCCACGCCGTCGGGCACCTCGGGGTCGCGGATGAACTCCCGGTACGCCTCGTCCAGCACCACCAGCACATCGCTGGGCACCCGGTCGAGGAACCGCTCCAGTTCGGCCCGCCGCACCACCGTGCCGGTCGGGTTGTTGGGGTTGCAGACGAAGATCAGACGCGTGCGGTCGGTGATCGCGGCCGCCATCGCGTCCAGGTCGTGCACATCGCCCGGCGTCAGCGGGACCTGCACCGAGCGGGCACCGCTGACCTGCGTGATGATCGGGTACGCCTCGAAGGACCGCCAGGCGTACATCACCTCGTCGCCCGGACCGCTCGTCGCCTGGATCAGCTGCTGGGCCACCCCGACCGAGCCGGTACCGGTGGCCAGGTGGGAGAGCGGGACGCCGAAGCGGTCCGACAGCTCGTTCATCAGCCCGGTGCATGCCATGTCCGGGTATCGGTTGAAGTCGCAGGCGGCCGTCGTCACCCTCTCCAGCACCCCGGGCAGCGGCGGATAGGGATTCTCGTTGGAGGACAGCTTGTAGGCGACCGGCCCGCCGGCCGCGGCGGGCTTGCCCGGCTTGTAGGTGGGGATACCCTCCAGCTCGGCGCGCAGCTTCGGGCTCGTCTCGCTCACCGCAGTCCTCCTCGCGACCACCGGCGGACCGTCAACGCCGCCGGCTTCCAATACTGCTCACCTTATGAGGATTCGGCGCCCGTGCGAACAGGTGCGGGACAGCAAGAGGTGAACCTCATGCGCCCCACCGGCATCACGGGCATCACCACCCGAAGGTGTACGTATCGGGGGCGCTCTCTACATATATCTACGCGCCGGTGGCTCGCGCCGTAGCGCGCATCACCCGTGAAGGTGAGTTGAGACCTCTTCGAGACATCCGGCACTTGGCAGGCCCATGCGCGTCGACACAACACGACCTCGCATGAAAGCACTCAAGTGCCTTGTTTTCTTAGGTAGTTGACCCGGTATAGCCATGCAGAAACGTGCCTGTCAACGCCTGCATATGCGTCCGCCCTACCCCACCGCATGAGCCCTACTATCGGCTCGCCATGACAGCAGCAGGGAAGCACCAGGTGAGCCGCGCGGAAACCTCACGTCGAGGCAGTCGGCCGGGCCGGGCAGGCATCAGAGACGTCGCCGCCGCCGCCGGGGTCTCCATCACGACCGTCTCCGACGCCCTCAACGGCAAGGGCCGGCTCCCGGATGCCACCCGGCGCCACGTGCGGGAGGTGGCCGACCGGCTGGGGTACCGCCCCTCGGCCGCCGCCCGCACGCTCCGTACCGGCAAGTCCGGGCTGATCGGCCTGACCGTGACGACGTACGGGGATGAACCTTTCACCTTCACCGAGTTCGCCTACTTCGCCGAGATGGCCCGGGCCGCCACCTCCGCGGCGCTGGCCCGCGGCTACGCCCTGGTCATCCTGCCCGCGACCTCGCGGCACGACGTGTGGTCGAACGTGGCGCTGGACGGCACGGTCGTCATCGACCCCTCCGACCAGGACCCGGTGGTCAGCGAACTGGTCCGGCAGGGGCTTCCGGTCGTCTCCGACGGGCGCCCGGCCGGCACCCTGCCGGTCACCGCCTGGGTCGACAACGACCACGAGGCCGCCGTCCTCGGCATCCTGGACCACCTCGCCGCCGCGGGCGCCCGCCGGATCGGCCTGCTCACCGGCACGACGACGGACACCTACACCCACCTGTCGACCACCGCCTACCTGCACTGGTGCGAGCGTGTCGGCCAGGACCCGGTCTACGAGGCCTATCCGGCCCACGACCCGTGCGCGGGCGCCGTCGCCGCCGACCGGCTGCTCGCCCGCCCCGACCGGCCCGACGCCGTCTACGGCCTGTTCGACCCCAACGGCACCGACCTGCTCGCCGCCGCCCGCCGCTACGGCCTGCGCGTCCCGGAGGACCTGCTGCTGGTCTGCTGCAGCGAGTCCACCGTGTACGCCAACACCGAGCCGCCCATCACCACCCTCTCGCTGAAGCCGCGCCGGATCGGCACGGCGGTCGTGCAGCTCCTCATCGACGCCATCGAGGGCGTCGAGTCGGACCACACCGTCGAGCAGGTGATACCGACGGAGCTGATCGTGCGTACCTCGTCCCAGCGACGCCCCCCGCGCACGACGGTCAGCCCGCCGCGGACTCCCGAGAAGGGCTAGCGCGGTCTCCCGGCGACGGACGGGGCGCCCGGACCGAGCACCGCACGCCCCGTCCGCGCGCCCTCGCACCACGCGCCGACCGCCGCACCCGCACGGCCGACACGTCCCGGGCCACCGGTAGAACCCCTGCCCAAACGGGGCGAAAGCCGCGGCGAACCGGAGTCCTGTTCCGATTCACCACCCCTGGGTCATCACACGGCGCTACGCGCATTCCTATGATGGGCGCACGACACCGCGGGGCCGCTGCGACCAGGCAGTCCGGAGCGGTGCAGCTGCGGCGCGATGGTGGAGGGGTCTGATGACTCAGGGGGCCGGTCAGGGACCCGAGGTGGAGCGGACGGCGACGTTGCGCGACTTCCGGGTACCCGCGTACGTCCACGAGACCGGTCCGTACGTCCACGAGCTGCCCGGCGACACCGCCCCCGTCGTGGACGAGGCCTATCCCGAGGGCTACACGCCCACCCAGCGCGACCTGCCCGTCATCAACCGCGGCGACACCCTCCAGGTGCCCGTGGAGCCGGCCGCCGCGGCCCCCGCCCCGGTGGCCGCGACCGGCCCAGGCCCGCTCTACGTCGTCGGCGACGTCCACGGCTACCTGGACGAACTGATGGCCGCCCTGCGGGAGAAGGGCCTGATCGACACGGCAGGCCAGTGGTGCGCGGGCACCGCCCGGCTGTGGTTCCTCGGCGACTTCACCGACCGCGGCCCCGACGGCATCGGCGTCATCGACCTGGTGATGCGGCTGTCCGCCGAGGCGGCCGCGGCCGGCGGCTACTGCAAGGCCCTCATGGGCAACCACGAGCTGCTGCTGCTCGGCGCCAAGCGGTTCGGCGACACGCCCGTCAACTCCGGCGCGGGCACCGCCACCTTCCAGGCGGCCTGGCTGCTCAACGGCGGCCAGAAGACCGACATGGACCGCCTCCAGGACCACCACCTGCAGTGGATGGCCCGCCTCGACGCCGTCGAGGAGGTGGACGGCTACCTGCTGGTCCACTCCGACACCACCGCCTACCTCGACTACGGCGACTCGATCGAGGCGGTCAACGACACCGTCCGCGAGACCCTGACCCGCAACGACGCCGACGAGGTCTGGGACCTGTTCCGCAAGTTCACCAAGCGCTTCTCCTTCCGCGACGAGGGCGGCGCCGACGCCGTGCGCTCCCTGCTCGACATGTACGGCGGCACCCGCGTCGTCCACGGCCACAGCCCCATTCCGTACCTGCTCGGCGAGGTGGGCTCCGAGGACGACACCGAGGAGGGCGGCGACCCCGTCGTCGTGGGCCCCCACGTCTACGCCGAGGGACTGGCCATCGCCATGGACGGCGGCGTCACCATGGCCGGAAAACTGCTGGTCCAGCAACTTCCCCTGGACGCCTGACGGTTCACCGGGCCCGCGGGCCCGGCCACATGCCCGCAGGTGGGTATGGTTTTTCCGCAAACCCCCTGTCACCGTGTGCCGTCACGGCTCTACCATCGGATTATCCGTAGCAGGCTCCCCTCCGTTTCTGCCCGACGGCTCGCCGGCGTGCGAGCCCCAGCCCTACGGAGCATCGGGGGATGCACATGAACAGCGTTCCGCAGCACCTGCTGAGCGAGGACCGCCAGGAATTCGAGCGGATCCTCGATGAGGCGCTGCGCTCCGCCCCTCACCGACCGGAACTCGCCGCTGTCGGACAGCGGCTCAACCCCGAACAACTGCGCACCATGGCGCTGAACGCCACCGCGCTGATAGCGGCGGCCGCGGCGACCGAGTACCAGCACTACGTGAAGGCCCGGGAGGAACTGCGCCAGCCGGCGCCGGCCACCGCTCCCGCCGGCCGCGACTCCGTCCCCGCCGGCCCGGGCCCGGACGCGCTCGGCCTGGCCGCCGGCCTCGGCGAGGCGGCCGAGACCACCGGCGCCGGGGCCATCGCCGTGATCGCGGTGCTGGCACCCGTCCTCGCCGGCACCGCCGCGGCGATCTTCCTGCTCGTCGGCTACATCCTGAAGATGCTGGACCCCGGCCAGGCCTTCGCCCGGACCATGCTCACCGCGGGCTGGACGTTCGGCGCCATGGCCGCGGCCGCGATCCTCGTCGCCGCGGTCGCCCTGCTGCTCACCGCCCTGCGCAACAAGGCCTCGGACGAGGCCGGGGCGCCCGGCGCGGTGAGCGAGGAAGTGGCCAGGGCCAGAGACGCCTGGCGCGAGGCGCTGCTGGAACGCGGCATCCTGCCGTTCCTGCGGGACGCGCTCGCCCAGCCCGACACGGTCGCCGTGCACCGCACCGCTCCCCAGCCTCCGACCGGCCGGATGCCGCGCCTCGGCTACGACCGGCCCGGCTTCAGCAGCCCCGACGACGGCTCCGCCTCCGGCCGTCCGAGTTTCACCAGTCCCGACTACACGAGCCCCGACTTCGGCGGCCCGGACCACCAGCCGGAATAGCCCGCGGCTCGCGCCCCCGCCCAGGGGCGCGGGCCGAACGGGATTCCCCCAACCGCCCCGCGGCGGCGCCGCGTCCCGGGAGGCCCCGGAACCAGCGCCCGCCTCAGGACGGCGTCACTCCGCCAGCGGCAGGTACACCCGATTGCCCGCGGCGGCGAACTCCTTCGACTTCTGCGCCATGCCCTCCTCGATCTCGGCCTGACTGCCCCCGTGTTCACGGCGGATGTCCTGCGAGATCTTCATGCTGCAGAACTTCGGCCCGCACATCGAGCAGAAGTGGGCCGTCTTGGCGGGCTCGGCCGGCAGTGTCTCGTCGTGGAACTCCCGCGCCGTGTCCGGGTCCAGCGCGAGATTGAACTGGTCCTCCCAGCGGAACTCGAAGCGGGCGTCGGAGAGCGCGTCGTCCCACTCCTGGGCGCCAGGGTGGCCCTTGGCCAGGTCGGCCGCGTGCGCGGCGATCTTGTAGGTGATCACGCCCGTCTTGACGTCGTCGCGGTTGGGCAGACCCAGGTGCTCCTTGGGCGTCACGTAGCAGAGCATCGCGGTGCCCCACCAGGCGATCATCGCGGCGCCGATGCCGGAGGTGATGTGGTCGTACGCCGGCGCGACGTCGGTGGTCAGCGGGCCGAGCGTATAGAACGGAGCTTCATCGCAGATCTCCTGCTGAAGGTCGATGTTCTCCTTGATCTTGTGCATCGGGACGTGGCCCGGGCCCTCGATCATCGTCTGTACGTCAAAACGCCTGGCGATCCGGTTGAGTTCCCCGAGCGTGCGCAACTCCGCGAACTGCGCCTCGTCGTTGGCGTCGGCGATCGAGCCCGGCCGCAGGCCGTCGCCCAGCGAGTACGTGACGTCGTAGGCGGCGAGGATCTCGCAGAGCTCCTCGAAGTTCTCGTACAGGAACGATTCCTTGTGGTGCGCCAGGCACCACGCGGCCATGATGGAGCCGCCGCGCGAGACGATGCCGGTCTTGCGGCGGGCGGTGAGCGGCACGTACGGCAGCCGGACGCCCGCGTGGACGGTCATGTAGTCCACGCCCTGCTCGGCCTGCTCGATGACGGTGTCCTTGTAGATCTCCCAGGTCAGTTCCTCGGCCCTGCCGTCGACCTTCTCCAGCGCCTGGTAGAGCGGCACCGTGCCGATGGGGACGGGGGAGTTGCGCAGCACCCACTCGCGGGTGGTGTGGATGTTGCGGCCGGTGGACAGGTCCATGACCGTGTCGGCGCCCCAGCGGGTCGCCCAGGTCATCTTCTCGACCTCCTCCTCGATGGAGGAGGTGACCGCCGAGTTGCCGATGTTGGCGTTGACCTTCACCAGGAACCGCTTGCCGATGATCATCGGCTCGATCTCCGGGTGGTTGACGTTGGCCGGCAGCACCGCGCGTCCCGCAGCGATCTCCTCGCGGACCACGTCGGGATCGACGTTCTCCCGGAGCGCGACGAACTCCATCTCCGGCGTGATCTCACCCCGGCGCGCGTAGGCGAGCTGGGTGACCGCCTCACCCGCACGGCCCCGGCGGGGCTGGCGGGGGCGGCCGGGGAAGACCGCGTCGAGGTTGCGCAGTCCGCCGCGGGGCGCGGTGTGCTTGATGCCGTCGTCCTCGGGCCGGACGGGACGGCCCGCGTACTCCTCGGTGTCACCGCGAGCGATGATCCAGTTCTCCCGCAGGGGTGCCAGTCCCCGGCGGACATCGGTGTCGACGAGTGGATCGGTGTACGGGCCCGACGTGTCGTACAAGGTGACCGACTGCCCGTTGGTGAGGTGCACCTGACGGACCGGCACGCGCAGGTCGGAGCGGGTGCCCTCGACGTACGCCTTGTGCCAGCCGATGGACTTCCCGGCCTCCTGGGACATGTCGTCCTGAACGGAGGCAGGCGTGCGTGCGTCCTTGTTGGTCATGAGACCTACTCCCTACGCCGGCATTACCCGGTAACAGGTTCGGCGGTCGACGCAGCGGCTTCCGTCCACCGATGCTTCCCGTGGAACACGTTCCACGTGAAACATCGCGTCTACGGAGGTCAGCGCCCTCTCAGCCCGGTGCTCCGAGCTCCCGCGTGTGCAAAGGTGCCTCCACGCTAGCGTCAACTCGGGCGAGGTGAACAGAGGGCCTCTCTCGTTCTTGCGATGATCGGGCGGTGACCACCATGGACCAGTACCCCTATCCGCCGTCCGAGCCACCTCGCGAGGGTGGCTCCGGGCACGGCGACGGACACGGCCATGACGGCCATGTACCGCAGGGTGGGCCGGCGCGGGCCCGTACCGACGACCGGGGCGCCGTCCACCACCAGAGACCCGCCCAGACCGCCCCAGGGCCTGTCCCGGCCCCCGGGCACGGCCCGGCGCACGGTCATGCCCCGGGCCCCGGTCACGGACATGCGCCCGAGGGCCACGGCCAGGGGCACAGTCAGGGCCACGGCCACGGCCACGGCCACGGCCACAGTCACAGCCATGGGCCGGCCGCCCCGGTCTCGAAGCACCTGCGCAAGGTCATCGCGGCCGTCCTGATCCCGTTCACCGCGGCGGTCGTGGTCGGCCTGGTGGTGCTGTGGCCCGGGGGAGCCCCGTCGCACGAGCGCACCGGGGTCGGCTTCGACCGCCAGACGCAGCAGGCCACCGTCGCCCGGGTGGTGGAGGTCAGCTGCAGCGCGGTCAACGCCTCGGGCGGCGGCTCCGCGCCCGGCGGCACCTCCGGGGCCACGGGCGGCTCGGCCGCGCTGGGGGAAAAGGGCCCGAAGGGCCCCTGCAAGAAGGCCACGGTCCGGGTCGACACCGGCAAGGACAAGGGCCGCACGTTCACCGAGATCGTGCAGCCGGACCAGACACGGCAGTTGCACCAGGGCGAGAAGGTCGTGGTCGCCTACGAGCCCTCGGCCCCCAGGGAACTGCAGTACTCCGTCACCGACGTGAGCCGCAAGGTCCCGATGGCCCTGCTCGCGGGGATCTTCGCACTCGCCGTCGTGGTGGTGGGCCGCCTGCGGGGCGTCATGGCGCTGGTCGCGCTCGCCGTGAGCTTCCTGGTGCTCACCCTGTTCATCCTGCCGGCGATCCTCCAGGGATCGAACCCGCTGCTGGTGGCCGTGGTCGGGTCGAGTGCGATCATGCTCATCGCGCTCTACATGTGCCATGGACTGTCCGCCCGCACGTCGGTCGCGGTGCTCGGCACGCTCGTCTCCCTCCTGCTGATCGGCGTCCTCGGCTCGGAGTTCATCGACTGGGCCGCGCTCACCGGCAACACGGACGACAGCACCGGTCTGATCCACGGCCTGTACCCGTCGATCGACATGAGCGGTCTGCTGCTGGCAGGCGTCATCATCGGGTCACTGGGCGTCCTGGACGATGTGACGGTGACCCAGACCTCGGCGGTCTGGGAGCTGCACGAGGCCAACCCGGCCATGGGCTGGCGCGGGCTGTACCGGGCGGGCATCCGGATCGGTCGCGACCACATCGCCTCGGTGGTCAACACCCTGGTCCTCGCCTACGCCGGTGCCGCGCTCCCGTTGCTGCTGCTGTTCTCGATCGCGCAGAGCAGCGTGGGCACGGTGGCCAACAGTGAACTGGTGGCCGAGGAGATCGTGCGCACGCTGGTGGGTTCGATCGGCCTGGTCGCGTCCGTCCCGCTCACCACCGTGCTGGCCGCCGTGGTGGTGTCGGCCGACCGGCCGGGGCCGGGGAAGACGGCCCCGGGCGCGGAGACCGCTCCCGCACGTGCGGGCCGGGGCCGTCGCCGGAAGCGGTGAGCCCGGGGGGCACGCCCCTGAAGAAGCGTTCCTGCATAGCGTCACGTGCTCCCGCACAGGCCGGGACCGCGGCTCGGCGGACACCGCCGGGCCCGCTCCGGCAGGTGCCTCAGCCCGCGCTCTGCTCCTCGGCCAGGATGCGGTCCAGCGCCTCGTCGAGGTGGGCGTCGAAGTCCGCCAGCGCGCCCTCCTGGCCGAGCGGGACCAGCTTGTCCGTACGGTCGAGGAAGGCCACCAGCGGAGGCGTCGAGGAGCGGAACAGGGCATGGTCGCAGCCGACCTGAAGCCGGATCAGCACCTCGCCCAGCACCTCGGCATCGGCGGGAGCGATGTGCACGTCGCCCTCCCCGCACGGCCGCCCTACCCCGTCGATCAGCAGCTCGCGGCCGAAGGCCCAGGTCACCGGGGCATCACCGGGAAGGTGGAAGGTGAGCCGCACGGCATAGGGATCACAGGTCTCGTAGCGCAACTCCACCGGAATGCGGAAGGAGAGCTCCTCGGACACGAGAAAGCTCATCATGACTTCTGCCTGTACGGATTCGCGCATCGCCTACCCCGTCATATGACATCGACTGGCCGGGATTCGTCCCTCGACCGTGGTCAAATCTTGCTGAAAGTACACGAGAGATCACAAGGAGTGAGTTTTCAGATACTGATAGAGAGGGTAAGGGCCCCGAGATGGCGCCCGATCTCGCCCTGCAGCCGACGGGCGGCGGGCAGCAGCCGCTCCGCCTGACGGGCGGGGAGGGAGAGGGCCATCGTGGCCGCCGTGGTGCCGACCGTGATCGGGATCGCCGCGCAGACCGTCCCGAGCGCGTACTCCTGGCGCTCCACCACCGGGCCCATCCGCGGTGTCCTGGCCAGACGGCGCATCAGGGCATGGTTGTCACGCACCGTGTAAGGCGTCAGCGACCGCACCGGATAGCGGGCGAGGTGGTCCCGGCGGGCGTCCTCGTCGAGCTGGGAGAGCAGGCACTGGCCGATCGCGTGGGCGTGCCCGGTCTCGCGGAAGTCGGCCCACTCCTCGACCGCCGGCGTCTCGCGTGAGCCGGAGACGCACATGACCTCGATCTCGCCGTCCCGGTACATCGCGAAGTACATCGGGACACCGATCGAATCACGCCAGTGCGCGAGGGTGTCGGCCACCGTGCTGCGACGTTTCTCCTTCGCTCCGCTGCTGCCGAGCCGTTCGGCCGCGTCACCGAGAAAGAACAGCCCCTTCTCCCGGCGCAGATAGCCCTCGTGCACGAGGGTGCGCAGCAGGTGGTAGGCCGTGGGCAGGGCGAGGCCGGTCTCGCGGGCGAGTTGTTTGGCGGGGGCGCCGTACTCGTGGACCGCGACGGTCTCCAGCAGGCGCATCGCGCGCTGGACGGATCCGATGAGGGTCGCGGCGGGCGAGTGCCCGGGGCCGTCGGCGGGGTGCGCGGACGCAGTGACGGTCGCGGCGCCGGGTTGTCCCGGGACGGCCGCGCCGGGGGGCCGCTGCACCGGGGGAGCACAGGAGCGGGGCGGGGCGGGGCGTGCGTGTGGTTCTGCCGGTGCGGTGTCAACCGTGGCCAAGGGTCACTCCGGAAGCGCGAGGTGGGGGCAGCCCGTGCGCGTGGGACACGGGTGGGGGTGTGTGCCTCCCGCGGGGCCCGGCCCCGCGTAGGGTTCCGGACTCTAACCGCCCGCCACCGCATGCGGACGGCTCGCCGGGGAAACTTCCCTCCCCCGAGGGAACCGGTGGATCCCGTTACCGGTCACCGGCTCCCGCGAGCCTCACCAGTCGCTGCGCGACGAGGAGTTCGACATGAACTTGCGCACGACGTAGATCAGTCCGCCGACCAGGGCGACGAAGACCAGCGCCTTGAAGAGCAGTCCGATCACGAAGCCCACGACGGTCGCTATCAGGCCACCGAACACGACCAGGGCGATGACCGGCACCGCGACCCACTTCACCCACCACGGCAGCCCAGCGAAGATCTCTCGCATTGCCCTCGTCCTTTGCGTTCCGGAGCGTCCGCGGCGCGGTGTGCGCTGCCGCCGGACGCGGTTCTCGATGTCTGCCTCGATGCTAGGGCGCCGGAGGGGCCCGCGGGCGCCCCGCGCCCCTTGTCCTCCCCTGACCCGCCCCCTAGGGAACCCCGAGGGCCGGGCTCACGCCTCAGGCGGAGAGAAGACGACCAGGACCCGCAGGTCCTCGCTGATGTGGTGGAACTTGTGGGCGACGCCGGCCGGCACGTACACCACGCTGCCGCGCGCCACCTGCGTGGTCTCCAGACCCACGGTGATCGAGGCGCGGCCGCTGACCACGACGTAGACCTCGTCCTGCTGGTGCGGCTTCTGCGGGTCGTGCTCGCCCGCGTCGAGCGCGTACAGGCCGACCGACATGTTCCGTTCCCGCAGGAACTGCAGGTAGGCCCCGTCGTTGGCGGCGCGCTCCGCCTCCAGTTCGTCCAGCCGGAATGCCTTCATCGCGTTGCCGCCCTCGCCCCACTGCTCGCCGTCGATCCCGTCTGCCACGATCAGACACATGAAGAATTTCGTAGTCAAGACGATCGCCAACGCGGGCGCCCTGGCGGTCGCCGTGTGGCTGCTCGACAAGATCACCCTCACCGGTGACAGCACCGGGAAGAAGATCGGCACGCTGATCGTGGTAGCGCTGATCTTCGGCCTGGTCAACTTCCTGGTCAAGCCGGTCGTGAAGGTGCTGACCTTCCCCCTGTTCATCCTGACCCTGGGGCTGATCACCCTGGTCGTCAACGCGCTGATGCTGCTGCTGACGTCGTGGGTGTGCGGCAAGCTCGATCTGAGCTTCCACGTGGACGGCTTCTGGACGGCCGTACTCGGTGGCCTGATCATCTCCGTCGTCTCCTGGGCGCTGAACCTCGTGCTGCCCGACGAGGACTGAGTACGCCATGACCTACCGCGTCTGTTTCGTGTGCACCGGCAACATCTGCCGCTCCCCCATGGCCGAGTCCGTCTTCCGCGCGCGTGTGGAGGAGGCCGGTCTCGCGCAGGTGGTGGAGATCGACAGCGCCGGGACCGGCGGCTGGCACGAGGGGGAGGGCGCCGACCCGCGCACCGTCGCGGTCCTCGGCGAGCACGGCTACGGCACCGCGCACACCGCGCGCCGCTTCCAGCCGTCCTGGTTCGCCGACCGCGATCTGGTGGTCGCTCTGGACACCGGACATCTGAAGGCCCTGCGACGGCTCGCGGCCGGCGAGGAGGACACCCGCAAGGTGCGTCTGCTGCGCTCGTACGATCCCGCGGCCGGTGACGACCTCGACGTGCCGGACCCGTACTACGGGGGCCTCGACGGCTTCGAGGAGTGTCTTGCGATGGTGGAGGAGGCGAGCACCGGCCTGCTCGCCGCTGTACGGGAACGACTGGAGGGACGGGCCGCATGAGCGACGCCACCAAGGACGCGGGCCACATCGGCGACGGCACGCGCGCGGTACGGGCCGGGCTGCCCGAGCCGGTCAAGCACGAGCCGACCCTGCCGGGGCCGGTCTTCGCCGCCCACTTCCACCTGCCCGGCGACGTGACGGGACCGTACTCCTACGGCCGGGACGACAACCCCACCTGGACGCTGCTGGAGCGTGCCATCGGTGAGCTGGAGGCGCCCGGACGGGACGACGTCGAGACGCTGGTGTTCGCCTCCGGCATGGCGGCGATCTCCTCGGTGCTGTTCTCGCAGCTGCGCGCCGGCGACGCCGTCGTGCTGCCCTCCGACGGCTACCAGGTGCTGCCACTGGTCCGCGCCCAGCTGGAGGCGTACGGCATCGAGGTGCGCACCGCTCCCACCGGCGGCGACGCCCAGCTGGAGGTCCTCGACGGCGCGCGCCTGCTGTGGATCGAGTCGCCGTCCAACCCGGGGCTCGACGTGTGCGACATCCGGCGGCTGGCGGAGGCGGCGCACGCGCGCGGTGTCCTGGTGGCGGTGGACAACACGCTCGCCACCCCGCTCGGGCAGCGCCCGCTGGAGCTGGGCGCCGACTTCTCGGTGGCCAGCGGTACCAAGCAGCTGACCGGGCACGGTGACGTGCTGCTGGGCTACGTGGCCGGGCGCGACGCGGAGGCGATGGCCGCCGTACGCCGCTGGCGCAAGATCGTCGGTGCGATCGCCGGACCCATGGAGGCCTGGCTCGCGCATCGCTCCATCGCCACCCTCACGCTGCGGGTCGATCGGCAGAACGCGACGGCCCTCGTCCTCGCCGAGGCGCTGCGCCAGCGGCCCGAGGTGTCCGGGCTGCGCCACCCGGGACTGCCCGGCGACCCCTCGCACAAGGTCGCCTCGCAGCAGATGCGCCGCTATGGCTGCGTGGTCTCCTTCACGCTTCCCACGCGTGCGCGTGCCGAGCGTTTCCTTGAGGCACTGCGCCTGGTGGAGGACGCGACGAGCTTCGGCGGCGTGCGGTCCACGGCCGAGCGCCGCGCCCGCTGGGGCGGGGACCCCGTCCCGGAGGGCTTCATCCGCCTGTCCGTCGGCGCCGAGGACCCCGAGGACCTGGTGGCGGACGTGCTGCGGGCACTGGACGAGTCGGCACAGTGACCGCCCCGGGCCGCCCGCCGGTGCTGCGGGCGGTCCGAACCTCCCCCCTCGTGGCTCGGACCGCCCCGGTTCCGCGCGCGAAGAACCGCGCGAACAAGGCTAGTTGACTGTCTGTCAGTGTCCAATCACGCTAGCGACAGAGACCTATCGACTTATTTATAGTTGGGGGCCTGCCCGGGGCCTGAGGAGGCAGGGAAAGGGGAGGGCGTGCCATGGACGTGGCCTTGCTGCGCACCTTCGTCACCGTGCACCGGGCTGGTTCCTTCACCCGCGCCGCCGCCCTGCTGGGACTCTCCCAGCCCGCCGTCACCTCCCAGATCCGCACGCTGGAGCGCCAGCTCGGCCGCCCGCTGTTCCTGCGGCGGGCCCGTGGGGTGACGCCGACGACCATCGGCGACGAACTGGCCCACAAGGCCGCCCCCCACCTCGACGCCCTGGTCGAGATAGCCGAGCGGGGCCTGGACGATGAGTCCTCGTTACGCACCCTGCATCTCGCCGGCCCGCCGGAGTTCACCGCCGAGCGCGCCCTTCCCGCCCTGACCGAACTCACCGGCGACGACGGCCGGGGCTTCGCCCTGCGCGCCTCCTTCGGGACCGCGGAGGAGACGTTGGAGGGGCTGGCGGCCGGCCACCACGACCTGGCCATCAGCACCGTCAGGCCGCGCGGCGCCCTGCTCACCGCCACCGCGCTGTGCGACGAGGAGCACATGCTGGTCGCCGCCCCGCGCTGGGCCGAGCGGATCGGCCCGGCAGCGCTGCGTCTCAAGGGGGCGGCCGCCCTGGAGAACCTGCCCGTCGTGGAGGTCCACGAGTCGCTGCCCTTCGTCTCGCGCTACTGGGCGTCCGTCTTCGACGCGCGCCCGGCGGCCTCGGGCACGGTCATCGTCCCCGACCTGCGCGCGGTGCTCGCCTGCGCCGTCGCGGGCGCCGGGCTGACGGTACTGCCCCGCTATCTGTGCGCCCCGGCCCTGGAGCGCGGCGACATCGTGACCCTGCACGATCCCGCGGTTCCGCCGCTGCGCACGTACTTCCTCGCGGTACGCGCCGGGACGCTCGCCATGCCGCACATCGCCCGGGCCCACGAGTGGCTCCAGCAGGCCGCGACGGGCTGGAGCTGAGGTGACCGTCCGGCGCTTCACGCATCGCGCTCGCCCGGTGGCGCCTCGCGATGTTTCACGTGGAACCAGCCGGGCCACATTTCTCCCATGACCGTCCGACCCGTGGTCAAGCGCACCGCCCGTGCCGTTCTGCTGGACGGTGACGACCTGATCCTGATCAAGCGCACCAAGCCCGGCGTCGATCCCTACTGGGTCACTCCCGGTGGCGGGGTCGAGCCCGAGGACCCGACCGTCGTCGACGCCCTGCACCGCGAGGTGCACGAGGAACTCGGGGCCAAGATCATCGACGTCGTGCCCTGCTTCGTGGACACCGTGGAGCACATCGGCGACGACGGCGGCGCGACCGGCGTGAAGGTCCAGCACTTCTTCGTCTGCCGGCTGGAGTCCATGGACCCCGCCTTGCGTCACGGCCCCGAAGTGGAGGAACCCGCGGGCGAGTACGAGATCGTCCGGGTCCCGTTCACGCGGGTCGGGATCGCCTCCGTCCACCTCGTCCCGCTGTCGCTGCGGCACTACCTGGACGGCAACATCGAGGGTGTACGGGCGATGCACGCGCCTGACCTGGGGTAGCCGGCGGTCAGTGCCGGGCGTCGAGCAGGTCCTCGACCGCGTCGTGCCGTATCCGTTCCCGCGGGATGCCGATGTCCCGCAGGACGTGGACGCCGCTGCGGATCATCCCGGGCGGTCCCGAGAGGTAGGCGTCGTACTCGCGCCAGGGGCCGTACTGCCGTACCGCGTCGGGCAGCCGCAACGGGGCCTGCCGATCGGTGACGGCCCGGACCGAGAGCCACGGGTGCTTCTCCCGGAGACCGAGCAGGGTGTCGATGTCGTACAGATCGTCGTCGGTTCGCGCACCGTAGAAGACCTCGACCGACCGGCGCCGGCCGTGCTCGGCCACGTCCTCGACGAGGGCCTTGACGGGCGCTATGCCGGTGCCGCCGCCCAGGCAGAGCAGCCCGCCGGCGGTGGTGTGGTCGACGGTCATCGAACCGGTCGGCGGGCCCAGCCGGATGACGTCTCCGGGCCGGGCACGGCGCACCAGGGCGTGGGAGACCCAGCCGGCCGGGACGGCCTTCACGTGGAACGTCAGCAGCCCGTCCGGACGCGGCGCCGACGCGAAGGAGTAGTGCCGCCAGACCCTCGGCCACCAAGAGGTCTCCACACCGGCGTACTGCCCGGCGAGGAAGGGGTACGGCCGGTCCGGGCGGACGGTGAGGACCGCGACGTCGGGGGTCCTGAGGTCGTGCGCGACGACCTCGGCCTGCCACCAGGCCGGCGCCCGCAGTTCGTCCGCCGCCGCGGCGTCGATCATCACCTGCGACATCGTCGTGTAGGCCCGCACCCAGGCGGCCTCGGTGTGCGCGTTCCAGATCCGGGCGGCGTACTGGCTCAGCGCCCCGATGAGGCATTCACCCACGGCCGGATAGTGCTCGGCGAGGGTGCCGTACTTCCGGTGGCCGCGGCCGAGGTTGCGCAGGTAGCCGACGAGCACGGGTGTGTCATCGAGGTGTTCGGCGGTGGTGAGCAGCGCCTTCAGCAGCCGGTCGCGCTGCACGTCCATCGCGGCCGGGAACAGCGGCCGCAGTTCGGGGTGGCGGACGAAGAGGAGGGCGTAGAAGTAGGAGGTGACCTCGTCGGCGACCGGGGCGATCTCGGCCATCGTGCGGCGGATGACGAGCGCGTCCGGCGACGCCCCTCCCCGGTCACCGTCCCGCGGCCGGGGAGCAGACGTCCGGTGCGGGGCGAACCAGCCCTCGCCGTCCGGTGTGCCGTCTCCCCCCGGCGTGGTGGTCGGAGCGTCCATGTGCCCTCGCCTCGAACGTCTTACGGTCGGTCTGCGCACCTGTGTCCGAAGGCACGCGCTTCTCCCCGTCGAGCGACCGGCCCGGGATGCCTCCCATCCCGTTCCGGACGTGAACCGGAGTCGACCCTACCGGCCGCCGTCCGGCGCACAAGTCCCGCCTCTCCGCCCGGGGCCGGGGACCCGGAGGCGCACGGTGTGCCCCTCTCAACTGCCGGATGTCCAAGCCCTTTTACGGCCCGGCACCGGTAGTGTGCCGGTGCCGGAACAGGCGGCCGGCCGGGACGGGCGGTCGCCGGGCCGGCCATGGCGCGAACCGGTACGGCAGCAAACGGATTCCTGCCCCCGATCCGGGGCGGGATGCCATGGCGTGGCCAAAAGCATCCGCGTCCCCGGCCAAACAGGTGGACGCCGGGGGTGCCGGTCGGACAGCCTGACCTGCGTGCCGACTCCTTCACCCGCCGCTCTTCCCGTCCGCCGTCTGACGCTCCGCGATCTCCGCGCCTGCGCCGACCTGTCCGAGAACCGGGGGTGGCCACGCGAGGAGCACAAGTGGGGTCTCCTCCTCACCGCGGGCAAGGGCCACGGCGTCGACGACCCGGACGGCGGGCTCGTCGCCGCCTGCGTCGTCACGGAGTACGGCACCTGGGACCGGACGGACCTCGGGGCCATCGGCATGGTCCTGGTGGCCGAGCGCCACGCCCGCCAGGGCATCGGACGCTCGCTGATGCGGCACGTCCTGGCGGCCATGGGCACCACCCCGCTGACGCTGCACGCCACCCCGAACGGACAGCCGCTCTACGAGGAGCTGGGCTTCAAGGTCACGGGCCGGGCGGAGATGCTGCGGGGGCGCTTCGTCCCCGGCGGGCGGGACGTGGAGGTGGCGACGCGAGCCGCCACGGCGGAGGACCTGCCCGCGATCCTGCGGCTGGACGAGGAAGTGTTCGGAGCCGACCGCACCCCTCTGATCGCCCGCCTGCCCGCGTTCGCCGACCAGTTGCGCGTTGCCGAGGACGGCGGCCGGATCACCGGCTATGCGGCCGCCTGGCCCAACGAGGACACCCATGTCGTCGGCCCGCTGATCGCCCGGGACACCGAGACGGCCAAGGCGCTCGTCGCCTCGCTCGCGGCCCACTCGGACCGCCCGCTGCGCACCGACGTCGACGTACGCCACGAGGAACTGCTGGCCTGGGCCAAGGAGCGGGGTCTGGCCTCCGTGGCCTTCAACGCCGTGATGACCTACGGCATCACGGAGCTGCCGGGGGACTGGACGCGCAGGTTCGCGCCGCTCACGGTCGCCGCGGGCTGAGCCGCCCGCCTCGACGCCGAAGCCGGTCACCGCGCACGAGCGGTGACCGGCGTCGGGCTGGTAGCGGCCTGGTCAGACGAGCGCCCGGACGGCGGCGGCCGCGAAGCCGTGGTCCTGGTCGGGCGCGCCGCCGCCGACGCCGATCGCGCCGATCAGACGGCCGTCACGGTGCACGGGAAGGCCGCCGGCGATGAAGAGCAGGGGCCGGTCGAGGGCCGTGGGCAGCGTGTGGAAGGGGCCGCCGGGCTGGACGGCGTCGACGAGGTCGGCGGTGGCCGCGTCGAGCTGGAGCGCCGTGTAGGCCTTGCGGGTGCTGGTCTCGCCGGAGATCAGCACGGCCCGGTCGTCCCGCCGGAAGGCGAGCAGGTGGCCGCCCGCGTCCAGGACGGTGACGCTGACGGTGACTCCGGCCTCGTCGGCCGCGCGGCGGGCCGTCGCGACGAGCAGTTCGGCGTCCTCAGTGGTCAGCGGGGCGACGGCGGTGGTGCTCATGGGGCGTTCTCCTTGGTGCGGTGATGCGGGGGTTCGTCGGGGAATGCGCGGGACAGGGGTGAGGTGGCGGTGCCGGGGCCGGTCCGGGCTGTGCCGCGCCGGGTCCGGTCGACGGCCGGTGTGCGGGGCCGGACCGCGGGGTCCGGGTCGGCTCAGTGGTGGACGGGGGTGCGCTGTCCCGCCGGGGCGCCGGACGCCACCACGGCGCTCCGTGCCCCGTCGCGGCGTTCCAGGGCGGCCGAGAGGACGGCGAGGACCAGGGCGGACGCGGCGAGTGCGGCGCCGACCCAGTTCGGGGAGGTGTAGCCGAAGCCGGCCGCGATCACCATGCCGCCGAGCCAGGCGGACAGGGCGTTGCCGAGGTTGAAGGCGCCGATGTTCACGGCCGACGCGAGCGTCGGGGCGCCGTGCGCCTGGTCGAGGACGCGCTTCTGCAGGGGCGGCACGGTCGCGAAGCCGAGGGCGCCGATCAGGGCGATGGTCACGGCGGCCGCGATCTTGTTGTGCGCGGTGAGGGTGAACAGCGCGAGGACGACGGCCAGGGCGCCCAGGGAGACGTACAGCATGGGCATCAGCGCGCGGTCGGCGAACCTGCCGCCGACGAGGTTGCCGCCGACCATGCCGAGGCCGAACAGGACCAGCAGCCAGGTGACCGAGCCGTCGGCGAAGCCGGCCGTGTGGGTCATCATCGGGGCGATGTAGGTGATCGCCGCGAAGACGCCGCCGAAGCCGAGCACGGTCATCGCCATGGCGAGCAGGACCTGTGTGTTCTTGAAGGCGGCCAGTTCGTGGCGCAGGTGGACGCCCTCGGGCCGGGGCAGGTCGGGCACCAGCCGGGCGATGCCGGCCAGGCCGACCAGGCCGAGGCCCGCCACGACGGCGAAGGTGACGCGCCAGCCGACGTGCTGACCGACGAGCGTGCCGAGCGGGACGCCGATGACGTTGGCGACGGTGAGGCCGGTGAACATCATGGCGATGGCCCCGGCCTTCTTGTGGGGAGCCACCAGCTCGGCGGCGACGACGGAACCGATGCCGAAGAAGGCGCCGTGCGCGAGGGAGGCGATCACCCGTCCGATGAGCATGACCGAAAAGGCGGGTGCCACGGCGGAGAGCAGGTTCCCGGCGATGAACAGGCCCATGAGCAGCATCAGCATGCGTTTGCGCGGCACCTTGGTGCCGAGGACGGTCATCAGCGGGGCGCCGGCGACCACGCCGAGCGCGTAGCCGGTGACGAGCAGGCCCGCCGTCGGGATGGAGACCCCGAAGTCGCCCGCGACCTGGGGCAGCAAGCCCATGATCACGAACTCCGTGGTGCCGATTCCGAAGGCCCCGATCGCGAGGGCCAGAAGCGCGAGAGGCATGGGTGGGTACACCTTCCCAGACGATTGCAGGAGCGCTTTGCGTGCGTTCACAATAGTTGCAGACGCTGGCTAACTGCAAGCGCCGGATATTGCGGATGTGCTCTACCCTTGACTCAGCCGCTCCGGAACGGAGGAGAACGCCCATGACAGCGACGGACCCCGCGCTCACCGCACTGGCCCAGGGCTGGTGCGCCCTCTCCCTGCTGCACGGGAGGATCGAGGCGCACATCGAGCGCGCCCTGCAGGGCGGGCACGACCTGAGCGTGCGCGAGTACTCCCTGCTGGACGTGCTCAGCCGGCAGCACGACGGCGAGGGCGGTCATCTGCAGATGAAGCAGGTCGCCGACGCGGTGGTCCTGAGCCAGAGCGCCACCACCCGCCTGGTGACCCGCCTGGAGGACCGCGGGCTGCTGGAGCGCTATCTGTGCCCCACCGACCGGCGCGGCATCTACACCAACGTCACCGAGGCCGGCCTGCGGCTGCTCGAGGAGGCGCGGCCGACCAACGACGCCGCCCTGCGCGAGGCCCTGGACGAAGCGGCGAAGGACGCCGAACTCGCCCCGCTGGTACGCGTCGTGGAGTCCCTGAACGTGCCCGCATAGAGTGCGGGCATGGGAGATCATCTTGAGATACGCCGTGCGACCGCGGCCGACGTCCCCGCGATCGTCGGCATGCTCGCCGATGACCCGCTGGGCGCCCAGCGCGAGTCGCCCGACGACATGACCCCGTACCTGGCAGCGCTGGAACGACTGGCCGCGGACCCCAACCAGCACGTCGTCGTGGCCGTCCGCGAGGGCCGTGTCGTGGGCACCCTCCAGCTGACGGTCGTCCCCGGACTCTCTCGCAAGGGAGCGACCCGCTCGATCATCGAGGGCGTGCGCGTCCACGCCGACGAGCGCGGCAGCGGTCTGGGCACCCGGCTCATCGAGTGGGCGGTCGAGGAATCCCGGCGGCAGGAGTGCCAACTGGTGCAGCTGACCTCCGACAACAGCCGCACCGACGCCCACCGCTTCTACGAGCGGCTCGGCTTCACCGCCTCGCATGTGGGCTTCAAGCTCCCGCTCTGACCGAGCTGCGGCCGGTGCTCGCGGGCGGACCCGGGCCCGCTGGGAGACGTAGACGGGGCGCGGGTGTTTCACGTGAAACACCCGCTCTCGTGATCAGCCGGTCCTGACGCCGGTCGTCAGTACGCGATCCCTCGCCAGCCCTCGGGGTCCACCCCACCGGGCACCTCTGCCCCCTGCTCGTACGGCTGCCGGGTGAACACGAACGATCCGAGGTCCAGGTGGCTCACGGACCCGTCCGGCCGCCGTACGACCCGAAGGCGCTCTCCGGCGTAGTAGCCCTCCAGCCCGGTCCAGGTACCGTCCGTCTCCGCCCGGAATCGCGCACGGCGGCCGGCTCCGGAGACCGGCCCCAGGGAGATCAGTCCGTCGGCCGTCATCCGCAGGACGAAGGCCTGGGTCCCCCAGTACCACGGTCCGGTCAACTCGAGTACCGCCGCGTCGACTTCGGGCAGCGGACGCCACGGCGCGGGAATGCGGGGCTCGGCCTCCGCGACGATACGGAGGAGATCGGCCGCCACGGCCGACAGCAGGGGCCCCGAGGTGCAGTTGGCCAGCACCACGGCCGCCACGTCGTCCTCGACGCTGATGCTGAGGTTGGCCAGGAATCCCGGCAGCGAACCGGAGTGCCCCACGATCAGCCGGCCGCCGCGGTTCTGGATCTGCATGCCCAGGCCGTACGTCGCGCCGTCCACCACGTCGGCGGCCTCGGCGGGAGCCGCCGGGGTACGCATCTCGCACACCGACTCAGCGCTCAGCACCCGGTCGTCCCCCTGGGCGAGGAAGACGGCGAACCGGGCGAGGTCGGCGGTGGTGGACCACAGCTGCCCGGCCGGGGCCATCCGGCCGAGGTCCTCGACCGGTTCGGGCAGCAGGGCGTCGGCCCACGGGTGCACGGCCCAGCCACCCGCGGAGGGCGCCTGCGGCCGGACACCGGTGCGCTCCAGCCCCAGGGGCCGCAGCACCTCCCTCTCCAGCACCTCCTCCCAGGGCGCGCCCCGCAACTCCTCCACCAGGGCGCCGAGCAGCGTGTAGCCGGGGTTCGAGTAGTGGTGCCGCCTGCCGACGGGATGGAGCAGGGGACGCTCACCGAGCACATCGTCCAGTCCGGGCCGCAGCGAGCCCGGAGTGCGCTCCCACCACGGCCCCGGCGTCTCCGCGGCCAGGCCGCCCGTGTGCGCGAGCAGTTCGGCGATGGTCGCCTCCCCCGCGCCGGTGCCCGGCAGGTACTTCTCCAGCGGGTCACCGAGGTCGAGCACCCCTTCGTCGCGCAGCCGCAGCACCAGGACGGCGGTGAAGGTCTTGGTGATCGAACCGATCCGGTACTGCACGTTCTCGTCCGGCGCGTGACCGTCCACCGCACTCCGGGCCCCGTGCCACACGGCCCGCCCGTCCCGCACGACCGCCGCGACCAGTGAGGGCGCACGTCCTTCGGCCTGCGCGACGGCGATCCGGTGCAGCAACGCCCGCCGCGTGCCGGGCAGCAACTCTTCCTGGTATGTCGTCATGCCCCTAGTCCACCGGGCGGGCCGACCCACGTCGAGTTCATTTCCTCCACCCGAATCGGGGCCTGCCGAGCCACCGGCCGAATCCCGGAGCCCCTCCCGGCCGTTATGAGGACCCGTAGGCCCCCGTGCCGCACTCCGTTAACATGTTCGACTCATGGCGATCACCCTCATCGCCCGTGCCGCACGGGAAGGCCACGCCATTCAGCACGATGAGTAAATTACCTGACCAGGACATAGAAAACCGGCCGAAGAATTGACATCGATAACATCGCGGACGTTTTCGCGAATAAACGGGGCCATCGCATCCTCGGCATGGCGTCGACCACAGGTGATTCTGTGGGCCGTCGCGGGGGTGACGACTCTCGCGTTCCTCATCGCGCTGGAGATCGCGGCACGGCACTACGGCCTGCCGGGGCCGATCACCAACCAGGCGAAGGAAGTGCTCCTCGCCCCCAAGTCGGGTCCGCTGCTGTACGCCAGCATGGCGTTGATGATGGTGGTCCTGCCACGCCGCCAACGGTGGATCGCGACCGCCGCAGCTGTCGGTATCGACCTCGTCTTCTTCCTGGTGCGCTGGGCGGTCGACGCCAAGATGATGTTCGGCAACGGCGCGCTGTGGGTCGTCCTGGCCTACGCCGTCATCGCCGTCACCCGCCGCACCGGCCCGGAGCGCGTCCTACTGCTGAAGGGCGTCGGGCTGGCCCTGCTGCTGGTCACGGGCCGCAAGACCGGTGACGCCTGGCTGCTCATCACGTCCAAGACCCGCCCGACGGTGCTCGACCCGTACGTGGCGACCGCCGACCACGCGCTGGGCGACCCGTCGTGGCTCGCGGGCCGGATCGTCCGGGCCACCGGCACCATCGGCTTCCACGTCCTCGACTACGTCTACATCCAGCTCGCGGTGGCCGCGGTCGTCGTCGCGCTGTACCAGCTGCGCAACGTGGCGGCGGAGGGCCGGTTCCCGCGCCATCACCTGGTGCGTACCTTCCTGGTGATCGGCCTGCTCGGGCCGGGCATCTACATGATCTTCCCGGTGGTGGGCCCGGTCTTCGCCTACGGCCCCGACGGAGGGCACTGGGCGGTCGCCGACCTGTGGCCGAACACCCCGGCCATGAACGCCCCGTACCCCATGCCGTTCGACGGAATCACGCCACGCAATTGCATGCCCAGCCTCCACACGGCATGGGCGACCACGATTTTCGTGCATTCCCGCAAGGGCCCGCGCGCACTGCGATTCGCCGGCACCTTCTGGCTGATCGCCACGCTCGGGGCGACGCTCGGCTTCGGTTACCACTACGGCGCCGACATCATCGCCGGTGTGGTGTTCGCGCTCACGATCGAGGCGGCATTGCGCGCCCAGGCACGCGGCTGGGACCGGTCCGCAATTCAACTGATTGTTCACGGCACGACGGTGTTCGTCGCGCTTCTGCTGTCGTACCGGTATCTCCCGGAGAAGATGGCCGCTCACCCGTGGCTGTTCGGACCGCTTCTCCTGCTGGCCATGGTCTCGGTCGTGCACGGCTACATGAGGACCACCAGGCTGTGGGAACCGGCGATCGCGCCGGCGCCCCGGCCGGAACCGCAGCCCGAACCCGCCTGAGACACCCGGTGCGAGGCTCCGGGCGCACCGCGCACCGGATCAGGTCTGGGCCATGTCCACGAAGCGGGAGTAGTGGCCCTGGAAGGCGACGGTGATCGTCGCCGTGGGTCCGTTTCGGTGCTTGGCGACGATCAGGTCGGCCTCGCCCGCACGGGGGGACTCCTTCTCGTAGGCGTCCTCGCGGTGCAGCAGGATGACCATGTCGGCGTCCTGCTCGATGGAGCCCGACTCACGCAGGTCCGAGACCATCGGCTTCTTGTCGGTGCGCTGCTCGGGACCACGGTTCAGCTGGGAGAGCGCGATGACCGGGATCTCCAGCTCCTTGGCGAGCAGCTTGAGGTTACGGGACATGTCCGAGACCTCCTGCTGACGGCTCTCGGCGCGCTTGGAGCCGCCGGACTGCATCAGCTGCAGGTAGTCGATGACGACCAGCTTCAGGTCGTTGCGCTGCTTGAGCCGGCGGCACTTGGCGCGGATCTCCATCATCGACAGGTTCGGCGAGTCGTCGATGTACAGCGGGGCGGCCGAGACGTCCGGCATACGGCGGGCGAGCCGGGTCCAGTCCTCGTCGGTCATCGTGCCGGACCGCATGTGGTGCAGGGCGACACGGGCCTCGGCGGACAGCAGGCGCATGGCGATCTCGTTGCGGCCCATCTCGAGCGAGAAGATGACGCTGGGGAGGTTGTGCTTGATCGAGCAGGCCCGCGCGAAGTCCAGCGCGAGCGTCGACTTACCCATGGCGGGACGGGCCGCGATGACGATCATCTGGCCCGGGTGCAGGCCGTTCGTCAGCGAGTCGAAGTCGGTGAACCCGGTGGGCACACCCGTCATCTCGCCGCTGCGCGAGCCGATCGCCTCGATCTCGTCGAGGGCCCCCTCCATGATGTCGCCGAGCGGCAGGTAGTCCTCGCTGGTGCGCTGCTCGGTGACGGCGTAGATCTCGGCCTGGGCGCGGTTGACGATCTCGTCCACGTCGTCGTCGGCCGCGTATCCCATCTGCGTGATCCGGGTGCCGGCCTCCACCAGCCGGCGCAGGACCGCGCGCTCGTGCACGATCTCCGCGTAGTACTCGGCGTTCGCCGCCGTCGGTACGGTCTGTACCAGGGTGTGCAGGTACGACGCCCCGCCGACCTTGTTGATCTCGCCGCGCTTGGTGAGCTCGGCGGCGATGGTGATGGGGTCGGCCGGCTCGCCCTTGGCGTAGATGTCGAGGATGGCCTGGTAGATCGTCTCGTGGGCCGGCTTGTAGAAGTCGTGGCCCTTGAGGATCTCGACGACGTCGGCGATGGCGTCCTTGGACAGCAGCATGCCGCCCAGCACGGACTGCTCGGCGTCCAGGTCCTGGGGCGGCACACGCTCGAAGGAGGAGCCCCCGCCGTCCCAGCCGCCGCTCTCCCGGCCCCGGTCGTGCTGCTCGTCACGACCCCGTCCGCCGTCGCTGCGCCGGCGGGAGGCGGGCAGACGATCGCTGGGCCCGCTGTCGGCCCACGGATCGTCCAAGGGCTCGGAAATGCTCACCGAGCCACCTCCTCCCGTCCGCGCGGCGGACCTCGCCGTGCCCTCTGTTCTACGGCACGACACTGACAAATGAGAGGCCCAACTCCGGTTCTGCCGCGTCGGATTTGTGGGCTTTCCCCAGGTCGACGCGAGGAGCGGGCGCCGGACCACGGTAGGCCCCCCGGCACCGTCAGCCAATCTGGTTATCCACAGGCCATGTGGACGACGGCCCCGATGCTGTGGAGAACCTGCCGAAACCTGTGCACGACCCGGTGGACAGCCCTGTGAACAAGCCCTCCCTCATGCCCATCGAAGGGCCCTGACCTGCTTCTTTACCCTCCACCGCCTGTGCAGAAGAAAAACTTTCCCAGTCGGGCCAAGATCGGCTCGAACGGTGTGCGCATGCACACGTGCCGGGATGCGAAGTAAGGACCTCTAAGGCTTTGCATCTCTTACCTGTGGACGATTAGATTAGTGGCCATGACACAGGCTCCAGCGATCCCCCAGGCCAGACGCCGCCGGCACGACCGAGAGATCATCGCGCTGGCCGTCCCGGCCTTCGGCGCACTCGTCGCGGAGCCCCTGTTCGTCATGGCGGACAGTGCCATCGTCGGCCACCTCGGCACCGCCCAGCTCGCCGGTCTCGGGGTCGCCTCGGCCCTTCTCACCACCGCCGTGAGCGTGTTCGTCTTCCTCGCCTACGCCACGACGGCCGCCGTCTCCCGGCGCGTCGGCGCGGGCGACCTCCCGGCGGCCATCCGTCAGGGCATGGACGGCATCTGGCTCGCACTGCTGCTGGGCGTGGCGGTCATCGCGCTCGTCCTCCCGCTGGCACCGGGCATCGTGGACCTCTTCGGCGCTTCCGCCACCGCGGCTCCCCACGCCACCACCTATCTGCGCATCTCCTCGCTCGGCATCCCGGCCATGCTGATCGTCCTCGCCGCCACCGGGGTGCTGCGCGGTCTGCAGGACACCAGGACCCCGCTGTACGTCGCCGTCGGCGGCTTCGTCGCCAACGCCGGCCTCAACGCGGGACTGGTCTACGGCGCCGGCCTCGGCATCGCCGGCTCCGCCTGGGGCACCGTCGTCGCGCAGTGCGGAATGGCAGCTGTCTACCTCACCGTCGTCGTCCGTGGCGCCCGACGGCACGGGGCCTCTCTGCGCCCGGACGCCTCGGGCATCCGGGCCTCGGCCCAGGCCGGTGTACCGCTGCTCGTCCGCACCTTGTCGCTGCGCGCGATCCTCATGATCGCCACCGCCGTCGCGGCACGCCTGGGCGACGCCGACATCGCCGCGCACCAGATCGTCCTGTCCCTGTGGAGCCTGCTGGCCTTCGCTCTCGACGCCATCGCGATCGCCGGCCAGGCCATCATCGGCCGCTACCTCGGCGCGAACGACACCCAGGGCGCCCGCGAGGCGTGCCGTCGCATGGTCCAGTGGGGCATCGCCACCGGCGTCGTCCTCGGACTGCTCGTGGTGGCCGCCAGGCCGTTGTTCCTCCCGCTGTTCACGGGCGACTCCGTGGTCCAGGACGCCGCGCTACCGGCCCTGCTGATGGTGGCGCTCTCCCAGCCCGTCTGCGGCATCGTCTTCGTCCTGGACGGCGTCCTGATGGGCGCCGGGGACGGGCCGTACCTGGCCGGGGCAATGGTCGTCACCCTGGCCGTCTTCGCACCGGTGGCACTGCTCGTCCCCGCCCTGGGCGGGGGACTGACGGCGCTCTGGGCGGCCATGACCCTGATGATGACAGTCAGGATGCTCACCCTGTGGCTGCGCTCCCGTTCCGGACGGTGGATCGTCACCGGCGCGACCCGCTGAGCCGACCGCCCGGACAGAGACCGCCCGGTTTCACGTGAAACACACGCCGTGCGTAGGGACTCTCCCGGCATGCGACGCGGAGAGGGGCCGCTCCCGTGGGGAGCGGCCCCTCTCTCAACTGCTCGACAAGCCGAGCGCGGCGTCAGGCGGCGACGACCTCGATGTTGACCTTGGCGGCAACCTCGGGGTGCAGACGCACGGACGTCTCGTGGGCGCCCAGGGTCTTGATCGGCGCACCGAGCTCGATGCGACGCTTGTCGACCTCGGGGCCACCGGAAGCCTTGATCGCGGAAGCGACGTCGGCCGGGGTGACGGAGCCGAAGAGACGGCCGGCGTCGCCGGAGCGGACGGCCAGGCGGACCTTCACGCCCTCGAGCTGGGCCTTGATCTGGTTGGCCTGCTCGATGGTCTGGATCTCGTGGATCTTGCGGGCGCGGCGGATCTGCTCGACGTCCTTCTCGCCACCCTTGGTCCAGCGGATCGCGAACTTCCGCGGGATCAGGTAGTTGCGAGCGTAGCCGTCCTTGACGTCGACGACTTCGCCGGCGGCACCGAGGCCGGAGACCTCGTGGGTGAGGATGATCTTCATTTTTCGGTCACCCTTCCCTTAGCGCGCGGTGGACGTGTAGGGCAGCAGCGCCATCTCACGGCTGTTCTTGACGGCCGTGGCGACGTCACGCTGGTGCTGCGTGCAGTTGCCGGTCACGCGGCGGGCACGGATCTTGCCGCGGTCGGAAATGAACTTCCGCAGCATGTTCGTGTCCTTGTAGTCCACGTACGTGACCTTGTCCTTGCAGAAAGCGCAGACCTTCTTCTTCGGCTTGCGCACAGGCGGCTTCGCCATGGTGTATCTCCTGTGTGATCAAGAAGTGGGGTTACGAGCCCTTTAGAAGGGGGGCTCGTCCGAGTAGCCGCCACCGGAACCGCCGGAGCCTCCGCCCCAGCCGCCGCCGCCCTGGTTGCCACCGGCGGGAGCGCCGGTAGCCCACGGGTCGTCGGCCGGAGCGCCGCCGCCCTGCTGGCCGCCACCGGGGCCTCCGCCCCAGCCGCCGCCCTGCTGGCCGCCGCCACCGCCGCCGCCGTAACCGCCCTGGCCACCGCGAGCGCCACCACCGGCGGTCTTGGTGACCTTGGCCGTGGCGTTGCGCAGGCTGGCGCCGACTTCCTCGACGTCCAGTTCGTAGACCGTGCGCTTGACGCCCTCACGGTCCTCGTAGGACCGCTGCTTCAGCCGGCCCTGCACGATGACGCGCATGCCTCGCTGGAGCGACTCGGCGACGTTCTCCGCCGCCTGACGCCAGACCGAGCAGGTCAGGAACAGGCTCTCGCCGTCCTTCCACTCGTTCGTCTGGCGGTCGAAGGTGCGGGGGGTGGACGCGACACGGAACTTCGCGACCGCCGCACCGGACGGGGTGAAGCGCAGCTCGGGGTCGTCGACAAGATTGCCGACGACCGTGATGACGGTCTCGCCTGCCATGGGGGAACCTCTCGGCGGGTTTGCTCTGGCTGCTTGGTTGCTGCTACTCGAATCCCGAGATCAGCTGAGCGGGGAAGCTCAGTGGGTCTCGGGGCGGAGGACCTTGGTCCGGAGGACCGACTCGTTCAGGTTCATCTGGCGGTCGAGCTCCTTGACGACCGCAGGCTCGGCCTGCAGGTCGATGACCGAGTAGATGCCCTCGGGCTTCTTCTTGATCTCGTACGCGAGACGACGACGGCCCCAGGTGTCGACCTTCTCCACCTTGCCGTTGCCCTCACGGACGACGGAGAGGAAGTTCTCGATCAGGGGGGAGACAGCGCGCTCCTCCAGATCGGGGTCGAGGATGACCATCACCTCGTAGTGACGCATGTGGAACCCACCTCCTTTGGTCTCAGCGGCCACGGTCGTTCCGTGGCAGGAGGGTTGTGATGCGTACGCAACGGTATCGGCCACCACTGACAATCGGGGGTTCCCGCCGGGATCCCCGCAGCGGCCTGGGCAGACACCGGTGCAGACGGTACAGACTACCTGCACACCGCTTCCGGTTGAAATCCGGCGGTGAGGACCGTCAGTCTGTACACATCGGGTGTGTATGGCGCTACAGTGCGCCGCGATCCGCAGGAGGTGCCACATGGCACAGCAGGCATTGCGACCCAACACCGCCGGATCCCTTCTCGCCACCGACGGCAAACCCCATCCGCTCCAGGACACCCTGATGGCGGTGACGCTGGTCCTCGGCGTACTGGCCTTCGTGACCGGCTTCTTCTCCGGCCTCCACCTGGTCAGCTCCTGGGCCGGCCTGGTGGGCCTGTTCGTGGGCGCGTACGGGCAGTGGGTCTCGATCACCACCCGTCAGCGCTTCGGCATGGTCCTGGGTCTCGGCGCCTCCGGTGTCGGCTTCATGCTCGGCATGGCCAACGGCGGACTGTTCGGCGGCCTCATCGGCTGACCCCGCCGGGCACCTGACGACAACTTCCCCCACACCTCACGGACGCCTCGCCGGCCACCGGCCGTGGTGAAGGTGCCGCACGCCCCAGTCGGGGCGCTCGCAAGGCGCAGTAGGCTTCGGCGCGAGAGCCGGAGCCCCTGAACCCATGGGGACACACCAGCCCGAGGAGCGCCCCGACATGAGCCTGACCCTGAGGACCATCAGCCGCGAGCAGCATCTGGCCTACATCCAGAGCCTGCCCTCGGCCAGCCACATGCAGGTCCCCGCCTGGTCCGACGTGAAGGCCGAGTGGCGTTCGGAGAACCTCGGCTGGTTCGACAAGAGCGGCCAGCTGGTCGGCGTGGGCCTGGTCCTCTACCGCCAGCTCCCCAAAATCAAGCGCTACCTGGCGTACCTCCCCGAGGGCCCGGTCATCAACTGGTACGCGCCGAACCTGGACGACTGGCTCCAGCCGATGCTGGCGCACCTGAAGCAGCAGGGCGCCTTCTCCGTGAAGATGGGCCCGCCGGTGATCATCCGCCGCTGGAACGCGGAGACCATCAAGAAGGGCATCCAGGACCCGGACGTGAAGCGGCTGCGCGACCTGGAGGCCGACTACATCGAGCCGCGCGCCTTCGAGGTGTCCGACAAGCTGCGCCGCATGGGCTGGCAGCAGGGCGAGGACGGCGGCGCGGGCTTCGGAGACGTACAGCCGCGTTACGTCTACCAGGTGCCGCTGGCGAACCGCTCCCTGGAAGAGGTCCACAAGAACTTCAACCAGCTCTGGCGCCGCAACATCAAGAAGGCCGAGAAGGCCGGCGTCGAGGTCGTCCAGGGCGGCTACCAGGACCTGGCCGAGTGGCAGCGGCTGTACGAGATCACGGCGGTGCGCGACCACTTCCGGCCCCGCCCGCTGTCGTACTTCCAGCGCATGTGGACGGCCCTCAACACCGAGGACCCGAACCGCATGCGGCTGTACTTCGCCCGGCACAACGGCGTGAACCTCTCCGCCGCGACCATGCTGATCGTCGGCGGCCACGTCTGGTACTCCTACGGTGCCTCCGACAACATCGGCCGTGAGGTCCGGCCCTCGAACGCGATGCAGTGGCGGATGCTCCGCGACGCCTACGCGCTCGGCGCGACCGTGTACGACCTGCGCGGCATCTCCGACTCACTGGACGAGACGGACCACCTGTTCGGCCTGATCCAGTTCAAGGTCGGCACCGGTGGCCAGGCCGCCGAGTACCTCGGCGAGTGGGACTTCCCGCTGAACAAGCTGCTCCACAAGGCGCTCGACATCTACATGTCGCGCCGCTGAGCCCAGGCGTTTGATTCCATAGCCTTCACAGCTTTCACCCCTGCGGTCCACCGCAGCCACGAGAAAGGTCCCGGGTCCGGCCATGGCGCTCACGCTCTACGTCGACACCGCGCGCTGGCGGGCGCACCACAAGCACGTGCAGGAGCAGTTCCCGGGCCTCGTCCCGGTCTGCAAGGGCAACGGCTACGGCTTCGGACACGAACGGCTGGCGGAGGAGGCCACGCGGCTCGGCTCGGACATGCTCGCCGTCGGCACCACGTACGAGGCCGCCCGCATCAAGGACTTCTTCAGCGGTGACCTGCTGGTGCTGACGCCCTACCGGCGCGGCGAGGAGCCCGTGCCGCTGCCGGACCGGGTGGTCCGGTCGGTCTCCTCGATCGACGGCGTGTACGGCCTCGTGGGTGCCCGTGTGGTCATCGAGGTGATGTCCTCGATGAAGCGGCACGGCATCAGCGAGCAGGACCTGCCGCAGCTGCACCAGGCCATCGAGAACGTGCGTCTGGAGGGCTTCGCCATCCACCTGCCGCTGGACCGCACCGACGGCTCGGACGCCGTCGAGGAGGTCATCGGCTGGATGGACCGGCTGCGCGCGGCCCGGCTGCCGCTGCACACCATGTTCGTCAGCCACCTCAAGGCCGAGGAACTCGCCCGGCTGCAGCAGCAGTTCCCGCAGACGCGGTTCCGCGCCCGGATCGGCACGCGGCTGTGGCTGGGGGACCACGAGGCCACCGAGTACCGCGGCGCGGTCCTGGACGTCACGCGCGTGACGAAGGGCGACCGCTTCGGCTACCGGCAGCAGAAGGCGGCCTCGGACGGCTTCCTGGTGGTCGTGGCGGGCGGCACGTCGCACGGGGTGGGCCTGGAGGCCCCGAAGGCCCTGCACGGCGTCATGCCGCGCGCCAAGGGCGTCGCGCGGGCCGGCCTGGCGACGGTGAACCGGAACCTCTCGCCATTCGTCTGGGGCGGCAAGCAGCGCTGGTTCGCCGAGCCGCCGCACATGCAGGTGTCCATCCTGTTCGTCCCGTCGGACGCCCCGGAGCCGACGGTCGGTGACGAGCTGGTGGCTCATCTGCGGCACACCACCACGCAGTTCGACCGGATCGTCGACCGCTGACGGTCCCGCCACCGGACGGGACCCGGGCAGCGAGAAGGCCGTGCACGAAACGCTCGTGCACGGCCTTTCCCATGTCCGGGGCCGCCGGGGCTCTGCCCGTGGCCGGACCGTTCGCTCAGAGCGAACGGCCCTCGTGGGGAGGCTGCTCCGGCCGCCCCCAGGCCACCTGGGACGCCTCGAAGGGCGCGGCGTGCCGCGCGGGACGGGCCGCAGGGCCGAGCACGAAGACGTCCTCGGCGCCGTCGAGCACCCCGCCCGAGGGGTCGTCGTCCCCGGCCCGGCGCACCACGTCCCGCTCGGGCATGAGGATGTCCCGGACGACGACGGCGCACAGGTACAGGGTGCCGAGCAGATGGATGGCGATCGCCCAGTGGTAGCCCTGGGTCGGCAGTCCCTTGTGGGCGTCCCCGCTGGTCGTGTAGGCGAGGTACATCCAGATGCCGAGGAAGTACGCCACCTCGCACGCCTGCCAGATCAGGAAGTCCCGCCACTTGGGCCGGGCGAGGACCGCGAGCGGCACGAGCCACAGGACGTACTGCGGCGAGTAGACCTTGTTGGTGAGGATGAAGGCCGCGACCATCAGGAAGGCGAGCTGGGCGAAGCGCGGCCGGCGCGGGGCGGTGAACGTCAGCGCCGCGATGCCGAGGAAGCACAGGACGACCAGCACGGTGGCCGCGGTGTTGACGAAGTCGGTCGTCGGCGGGTTGCTGGAGTTCTGCGCCCAGATCAGCCAGAAGGAACCGAAGTCGATGCCCCGGTCGTGGCTGAACGAGTAGAACTTCGACCAGCCCTGGAAGGCGAACAGCATCACGGGCAGGTTCACGACCAGCCAGGCGACGACGGCTCCGCCCACGGCCTGGAAGTACTCACGCCACCGGCCGGCCCGCCAGCACAGGACGAGCAGGGGGCCGAGCAGCACGACGGGATAGAGCTTGGCGGCCGTGGCGAGCCCCAGGAGGACTCCGAAGGCCAGGGCACGGCCCCGGGACCACATCAGCATCGCCGCGGCCGTCAGGGCCACCGCGAGAAGGTCCCAGTTGATGGTGGCGGTGAGGGCGAAGGCCGGTGCCAGAGCGACGAGCAGACCGTCCCAGGGGCGCCGACGCTGGGTGCGGGTCACACAGACCGCGATCACGGCCGTGCACACCATCAGCATCCCGGCGTTGGCGAACCAGTACCACTGCTCCTGGTGCTGGATGGAACCGCTGCCCGGGGTGAGCCAGGCGGCGACCTCCATGAACACACCGGTCAGCACCGGGTATTCGAGGTAGTCCATGTCACCGGGAAGCTTGTCGAAGTACGGCACCAGACCGTCGGCGAAGCCACGCCCCTGGTACAGGTGCGGGATGTCCGAGTAGCAGGCGTGCGTGTACTGCGAGCTGGCGCCGAAGAACCAGGCACTGTGGTAGCAGGGCGCCTTCTGGACGAGGCCGAGCGCGAACATGCCGATCGCGACGAGCGCGATGACGCGAACGGGGGTCCACCAGGTCGTCCCGAGCAGGGCACGCCGCCCGATGGGGCCGCCGATCAGCTCACTCCCGGCCGCGGCGACCTCGTCCTCCCTGGTCGGCCGGACCGGTTCCGCGTCAGGGGGCCGCACAGGCTCGGGCTCGTGCACGCCGGCGGGCGTCATCTCTGCACTGGGCATGGGGCACATCCTGCCGTACCTGTCCATGAAAACACCGTGGGCCGCCGCACCTCGTAGGTGCGGCGGCCCATGTTTCACGTGAAACACCCTTACCGGGCGGTATGGACGGTCTGGGGTCAGATGACCCCGCTAACCATTTTGACCTGCGAAGAGTCCACCGTTGCCGTTTCCTCTGGTGTTCCCGGTCCCGGTGGTGTCCGTGACGGTCGGCGAGGGTGTCCCCCCGTTCGTGCCGCCGTTCCCGTTCCCGTTGCCGTTGCCGCCTCCGTTGGCTCCACCACAGTTGTCGCCCCAGCCGAACTGGCAGGACTCGCTGGGGGACGGGGACGGGGAGCTGGACGTCACGCTCGGCGTCGGGGTCGGCGAGTCGCTCGGCGACTGGCTCGGCGTGATGGTGACCGACGGGGTCGGGGAGGGCGCGCCGGCCTCGTCCTGCACGTCACCGATCTTCTCCGCTGCCGGGAAGCCGGGGTCGTTCGCGTTCTTCAGTGCGGCCTTCATGTACTCGGTCCACACCGCGGTCGGGATGTCACCACCGTGGATGGAGTCCACTCCGGCGGTGCCGTTCATGGACAGCAGCTTGTGGTCCTTGGGGTTCTCGCGGAACATCGCCACCGACGTCGACAACTGCTGGGTGTAGCCGACGAACCAGGCCGACTTGTTCTTGTCGGTGGTACCGGTCTTGCCCGCCGCCGTACGGCCCAGGGCCTTGGCGTTCTGACCCGTACCGTTCTGGATGACGTTCTGCAGGACGTCCGTGACGTTGTTGGCGATCGGCGCATCCATCGCCTGCTTGACCTTGGGCTTCTTTTCGAAGCTCGGCACGTCCGTGCCGTCCTTCTGGACGGCGGTCACCGAGTACGGGTCCGCCTGCTTACCGGAGGCCGCGAAGGTCGCGTAGGCGTCGGCCATGCGGATCGCGCTGGGGGTGGAGGTACCGATGGCGAACGACGGGTTGAGGTCCTGCGACATGCTCGCGTCGAGTATGCCGGCCGACCGGGCCACGTCGCGGACCTTGGACATGCCCACGTCGACACCCAGCTGCACGAAGGGCGTGTTGATGGACTGCTCCATCGCCTTGCGCAGCGTGATGTATCCCCACTTGCGAGGACTCTCGTTCTTCTGGAAGAAGAACGAGTTGTCCTTGTTGAGGTAGTACGACCCGTCCGGCCTTCTCACCTTCAGATGGTCGTCGCCGTTGTACTTGCTCAGCGGCGAGATGCCCAGGCCGTCGGACTTGTACGTTCCGTACTCCATCGCCGCGGCCAGCACGAACGGCTTCCACGTCGAACCGACGGGGACACCGGAGGTGTCGGCGTTGTTGGTGAAGTGGCCGTTCTCGTAGCCGTCACCGCCGTAGAGGGCGACGATCGCACCGTCCCTGGGGACCACCGACGCCGCACCGAACTGGACGTACTTGTCCAGACTGCGGTGCTTGGGGTCGAGCCGGTCCTTCTGAATCTTCTTCACGGCCGCACTCAGCTCGTTGACCTTGTCCTTCCTGAAGGTCGTGTAGATCTGGTAGCCGCCCTTGTCGAACTCCGCCTCCGTGATGTCGGAGTGGTTCAGGACGTACTTCTTCGCCGTGTCGGCCAGGTAGCTGATCTGGCCGGTCATGCCCTTGGTCGCCTTGCGGCCCTGAGGCGTGGGGTACTTCGCGATGGCCTTCTGGTAGTCGGCGTCGCTGATGCGCTTGTCCTTGTGCATCTCACCGAGAATCCAGCGCCAGCGCTCCGTGGAGCGCTTGAGGTTGGACTTGGGGTCCGCAGACTTGTCCAGATCGGCGTTGCCGGCCGGGTCGTAGTACGTCGGGCCCTTCAGCAGCGCCGCGAGGAAGGCGCACTCGCTCGGATCGAGCCTGACCGCGTCCTTGCCGTAGTAGGTCTGGGCGGCCGCCTGGATGCCGTACGCGCCACGGCCGAAGTACGAGGTGTTCAGGTAGCCCTGAAGGATCTGCGGCTTCTTCAGCCTCGTGCCCACCTTGATGGAGATGAACATCTCCTTGAACTTACGGGTGACCGTCTGGTCCTGGCTGAGGTAAGTGTTCTTGACGAACTGCTGGGTGATCGTCGAACCACCCTGCGTCTGACCGCCTCGTGCCATGTTGGCCAGCGCTCGCGCGATACCCATGGGGTCGACGCCCGAGTCCTGGTAGAAGCTCTTGTTCTCCGCCGAGATCACGGCCCACTGCATGGCCTCGGGGATCTTGTCGATGGTGACGTTCTGGCGGTTGACGCCGGTGCCGGTGGCCACCATCTGGGTGTGGTCCGCCCAGTAGTAGACGTTGTTCTGGGACTTGGCGGCGATGTTCTCGCTGGGGATCTCCACCATCGCGAAGCCGATGCCCACCATGGCGACCAGGCAGCCGAGGAAGCCGACGAACAGGCCCGACACGAGCTTCCAGGACGGCACCCAGCGGTGCCAGCCGTACTTGCCCGACCGCGGGTAGTCGATGAACCTCTTCTTGCCGGGTGCGGTCGTGGCACGGCCTCTGCCGCGGCCGGGGCCGGCCGGTCCGCCCGGGCCCCCGCGCCGGCCGCCAGGCCCCGCGTTGTCGGCGGTCCTGCGCCGGCCGCCGCCTCTCTGGGTCGCGCGGCGCGCCTCGGCCCGGCTGCCGTAGGCGCGCTCCTCACCCCCCGAGCCGTAGGTGTCCGACCCGTAGGAACTGGACTCATGGGAGTCGGAAGAAGACCCGGTGGCGCCTCGCGGTGCCGCACGGCGGCCGGAGGCGGGGCCGGACTGTCCGCGTCGGGCCGCGGCACGTCCGCCTCCCTGCGGCTGCGGCGGTTTGCGACGGTGCTCGCTCATCGAACGATTACTCCTCGGGCAGGCGCACCCGTGCGCGCCTGGAAACGGCGGTGGTTTCCGGTCCCCCCGAAGTACGGATGTGGTCGGTCCCGCATTCACCCGTACTGCACCGGGGACGAGGACGCCCCCCAGGCATCACTTGGTTCCCGGTGATGTGCATGCCGCACAGACTACGCACCGTCAAAACCCGCCGAGCCCCGAAGTTCACCCCAAAACAGGCAACTCACCTCCTACGAATCGGTGATGTGATCCCGTTCACCGTCCTCCCTCTTGTCGCGTGAGGAAGGCCGTTCTATCGTCGTGATGTATCGAGTCGATACATCAGAGCGAGATAAAGACGCGGTGGACCGAAGGAGGCGATCATGAGCCGGCGATCCGGCATCCTCGAGTTCGCCGTCCTCGGGCTGCTGCGCGAGTCCCCGATGCACGGCTATGAGCTGCGCAAACGACTCAATACGTCTCTGGGTGTCTTCCGGGCGTTCAGCTACGGGACCCTGTACCCCTGCCTCAAGACGCTGGTCACCAACGGCTGGTTGATCGAGGAACCGGGCAGCACCCATGAGGACGCCCTCGCCGCTCCTCTCGCCGGACGCCGCGCGAAGATCGTGTACCGATTGACGGCAGAAGGTAAGGAGCACTTCGAGGAGCTGCTCTCGCAGACCGGCCCCGACGCGTACGAGGACGAGCACTTCGCCGCACGGTTCGCCTTCTTCGGGCAGACGTCGCGGGATGTGCGCATGCGCGTGCTGGAGGGCCGGCGCAGCCGCCTGGAGGAGCGCCTGGAGAAGATGCGCGCCTCGCTGGCACGCACGCGAGAGCGCCTCGACGACTACACGCTTGAGCTCCAGCGCCACGGTATGGAGTCCGTGGAGCGCGAAGTGCGCTGGCTGAACGAGCTCATCGAGAGCGAGCGGGCCGGTCGGGACCTGAAGGGTTCCGCATCCGGGGGGTCCGCTCAGCAGGACACCACATCTGGATCGACGGGCGGCCTGCCCCGTCCCGGGGGCACCCCGGGGACGGATACGCCCGGCGACACCGCCACGTGAGACCCACTCAGGGCCTCACTCGTACACACAGGGAGCAACCGGAATGGGTTCGGTTCGCGTAGCCGTCGTCGGCGTGGGCAACTGCGCCGCGTCGCTGGTGCAGGGAGTCGAGTACTACAAGGACGCCGACGCGGCCTCCAAGGTGCCCGGCCTGATGCACGTGCAGTTCGGTGACTACCACGTGCGCGACATCGAGTTCGTCGCCGCGTTCGACGTGGACGCCAAGAAGGTCGGCCTCGACCTCGCGGACGCGATCGGCGCGTCCGAGAACAACACCATCAAGATCTGCGACGTGCCCAACTCCGGTGTCACCGTCCAGCGCGGGCACACCCTCGACGGTCTCGGCAAGTACTACCGCGAGACCATCGAGGAGTCCGAGGCCGAGCCGGTCGACGTCGTCCAGGTCCTGAAGGACAAGCAGGTCGACGTTCTGGTCTGCTACCTGCCCGTCGGTTCCGAGGACGCGGCGAAGTTCTACGCCCAGTGCGCCATCGACGCCAAGGTCGCCTTCGTCAACGCCCTCCCGGTCTTCATCGCCGGCACCAAGGAGTGGGCGGACAAGTTCACCGAGGCCGGTGTGCCGATCGTCGGTGACGACATCAAGTCCCAGGTGGGCGCCACCATCACGCACCGCGTGATGGCCAAGCTGTTCGAGGACCGCGGTGTCATCCTGGACCGCACGATGCAGCTGAACGTCGGCGGCAACATGGACTTCAAGAACATGCTCGAGCGCGAGCGCCTGGAGTCCAAGAAGATCTCCAAGACGCAGGCCGTCACCTCCCAGATCCCCGACCGGGACCTCGGCGAGAAGAACGTCCACATCGGCCCGTCCGACTACGTGGCCTGGCTGGACGACCGCAAGTGGGCCTACGTCCGCCTCGAGGGCCGCGCCTTCGGTGACGTTCCGCTGAACCTGGAGTACAAGCTCGAGGTGTGGGACTCCCCGAACTCCGCGGGTGTCATCATCGACGCCCTGCGTGCCGCGAAGATCGCCAAGGACCGCGGCATCGGTGGGCCGATCTTGTCCGCCTCCTCGTACTTCATGAAGTCCCCGCCGGTCCAGTACTTCGACGACGTGGCCCGGGAGAACGTGGAGAAGTTCATCCGCGGTGACGTCGAGCGCTGAAGCGCCGACAGAACGCTCCTGCCAGGGCTGTGAGGGTCCCCGGGCTTCCTGGCCCGGGGACCCTTCGCATGTGTGAGGCTGTTCGCCATGTCCGTCGTCCGTGACCTGCGCGTCCTGCTGAGTCTGCGGGACTTCCGGCACCTGCTGTCCGTACGTCTCCTCTCCCAGGGAGCCGACGGGGTCTACCAGGTCGCGCTCGCCGCGTACGTCGTCTTCTCCCCGGAGAAACAGACCTCCGCAGCGTCGATCGCATCGGCGATGGCGGTCCTGCTGCTCCCTTACTCCCTGGTCGGCCCCTTCGCCGGGGTCCTGCTGGACCGCTGGCGGCGCCGCCAGGTGTTCCTGTACGGCAATCTGCTGCGAGCCCTGCTGGCGGCTGCGACCGCGGTCCTGATGGTCGCCCACGTCCCGGACTGGCTGTTCTACGCCTCGGCGCTCTGTGTGACGGCCGTCAACCGCTTCGTCCTCGCCGGACTCTCCGCCGCCCTTCCGCGGGTGGTCGACACCGAGCGCCTGGTCCTCGCGAACTCCCTGTCCCCCACCGCCGGGACGCTGGCCGCGACCGTCGGTGGTGGCCTCGCCTTCGCCGTACGGCTCGTGGCGTCGGGCTCCGACGCCGCCGTGGTACTGCTCGGCGCCTTCCTGTACCTGTGCGCGGCTCTGACCGCGCTGAGCATGGCGCCCGGCCTGCTGGGGCCCGACCGGACACCGGAACAGCCGCGGCTGGGGACCGCGCTCGCCGACACCGCACGGGCGCTGCTCGCGGCGGTCCGGCACCTGGCCGAACCGCGGCGCCGGGAGGCGGCCTGGGCGCTGGCCGCGATGACGCTGATGCGCTTCTGCTACGGCGCACTGCTCGTCCTGCTGCTCATGCTGTGCCGCTACGCCCTCTCGTCGTCCCCCGACGAGGGCCTTCGGCTGCTCGGTCTTGCCCTGACGGTGTCCGGCGCGGGATTCTTCGCGGCCGCCCTGGTGACACCGTGGGTGGTGGGACGGATCGGCCCCGTCCGCTGGATCGTGGTCTGCGCCGGCGCGGCCGCGCTGCTGGAACCCGCACTCGGCCTTCCGTTCGCGGCCGGCCCTCTGCTGGTCGCCGTCTTCGTGCTGGGTCTCATCACCCAGGGCGCCAAGATCGCCACGGACACGATCGTGCAGGCATCCGTGGACGACGGCTTCCGGGGCCGGATCTTCTCCCTGTACGACGTCCTCTTCAACACGGCCTTTGTCGGCGCCGCCGGACTGGCGGCTCTGATGCTGCCCCCGGACGGCCGCTCGGCGGCCCTGGTGGTGCTCGTCGCTCTGTTCTACGGACTGACCGCGGTGGCCATGGCTCGCTTCGAGAGCTGCCGGAACGACAAAAAGGGCGATGTTTCACGTGAAACATCGCCCCCTCGGTAGGCCACGGCGTGTGTTTCACGTGAAACACCCGCCGCCCCCACGACTCAGCCTTGCTCGGCCCACCACTCCTTGAGTGCCGCCACCGCCGCGTCGTGCTCCATCGGGCCGTTCTCCAGCCGCAGCTCCAGCATGTGCTTGTACGCCTGGCCGATGACCGGCCCCGGCCTGATGCCCAGGATCTCCATGATCTGGTTGCCGTCGAGGTCCGGACGGATCGAGTCCAGCTCCTCCTGCTCCTGGAGCTGGCCGATGCGCTCCTCCAGGCCGTCGTAGGCGCGAGACAGTGCCGCCGCCCTGCGCTTGTTCCGCGTCGTGCAGTCGGAGCGGGTCAGCTTGTGCAGACGGTCCAGAAGCGGCCCGGCGTCCCGCACGTAACGGCGCACCGCCGAGTCCGTCCATTCGCCCGTACCGTAACCGTGGAAGCGCAGGTGGAGCTCGACCAGCCGGGAGACGTCCTTCACCAGCTCGTTGGAGTACTTCAGGGCCGTCATACGCTTCTTGGTCATCTTCGCGCCGACCACCTCGTGGTGGTGGAAGGAGACCCGCCCGTCCCCCTCGAAACGGCGCGTGCGCGGCTTGCCGATGTCGTGCAGCAGCGCGGACAGGCGCAGTGCGAGGTCGGGTCCGTTCTCCTCCAGCGCGATCGCCTGCTCCAGCACGATCAGCGTGTGTTCGTACACGTCCTTGTGCCGGTGGTGCTCGTCCCTCTCCAGCCGCAGGGCCGGCAGCTCGGGCAGGACGTGGCCGGCGAGCCCGGTGTCGACCAGCAGGGTCAGTCCCTTGCGTGGGTGCGCGGAAAGGATCAGCTTGTTCAGCTCGTCCCGGACCCGCTCGGCGGAGACGATCTCGATGCGCCCGGCCATCTCGGTCATCGCGGTGACGACCTCGGGTGCGACCTCGAAGTCCAGCTGAGCGGCGAACCGGGCGGCCCGCATCATCCGCAGCGGGTCGTCCGAGAACGACTCCTCGGGTGTACCGGGGGTGCGCAGCACCCGGGCCGCGAGGTCCTCCAGGCCACCGTGCGGGTCGATGAACTCCTTCTCCGGCAGCGCCACGGCCATCGCGTTGACCGAGAAGTCGCGACGGACCAGGTCCTCCTCGATGGAGTCGCCGTACGACACCTCCGGCTTGCGCGAGGTGCGGTCGTACGCCTCGGACCGGTAGGTGGTGACCTCGATCTGGTAGCCGCCCTTGTGCGCCCCGACCGTACCGAAGGCGATCCCGACCTCCCAGACGGAGTCCGCCCAGGGACGCACGATCTTCAGGACGTCCTCGGGGCGCGCGTCGGTGGTGAAGTCCAGGTCGTTGCCGAGCCGGCCGAGCAGCGCGTCACGGACCGAGCCCCCGACCAGGGCGAGCGAGAACCCGGCCTCCTGGAAGCGGCGGGCGAGATCGTCCGCGACGGGAGCCACTCGCAGCAGCTCGCTCACGGCGCGGTGCTGCGCCTGGTTCAGGGCAGAGGGAGTGTCATCGTTGGCGTTCGGCACAACAGAAGAGGGTACGTGGCCAGGGGCCCCGCAGGCGCCTCCATAAGCGGGGTACACCCACCACCCGCCATACCCGTGCAAGGCCGGTGCTTACGGCGTACTACCGCTCTCTCCTCGATACTGGATATAGAGGACGGGTCGCCGCTCTCTTCCGATCTTGTGAAGCAGACCACGGCACTTCCCCTCGGCGCACATCGTTACCATGCGTGGACGCACATTCCGACGACCACTGACGACGACGAGGGACGGGCGAGCGCGTGGCCGAGGCGGCTGACTTCCAGGGGACCAGTGCCTCACCTGCCCGCCGGTGGCTGCGGCGTACCGGAGCTCTGCTCGCCGGGGCGCCCCTGCTGGCCGGGCTTCTCCAGCTGCCCGCGGCAGGACCGGCTCAGGCCGCCTCCTCGGACCCGGTGTCCGTCTCGCTGGACTCGCTCACCCCCAGCGCCCCCACGGACGGGGACACGCTGACCGTGTCGGGCACCGTGACCAACACCGGCAAGCAGGCCGTCACCGCCGCCCACGTCGGCCTGCGGGTGGGACGCCAGCTGAACACGCGCGCGGCCATCGACGCCATCAGCCGGCACTCCGACTCCCTCCAGAGCCTCAACGGCTCCGAGGTCGGCGGCAAGTACGAGGAGAAGTTCGCCAAGCTCGCTCCCGGCGTCGCCGAGCCCTTCAGCATCTCCGTCCCGGTGGACAAGCTGGACCTCGGCAGCGACGGCGTCTACGAGTTCGGCGTCGCGCTGTCCGGCCAGACCGCCGCCCAGCCCTGGGAGCAGGTGCTCGGTGCCAGGCGGACCTTCCTGCCGTGGCAGCCGTCCGACGCCGACACGAAGACCAGAACCACCTTCCTGTGGCCGCTGCTCTCCTCCGCCCACATGACGGCGAGGACGGGCGCCGGGGAGCTGCAGACCCCGGTCTTCCTCAACGACGACCTGGCCAAGGAGATCGCCCCGGGCGGCCGGCTGGCCCGGATGCTGGAGCTGGGCAAGGACCTGGACGTCACCTGGGTGATCGATCCGGACCTGCTGGCGTCGGTGGACGCCATGGCGAGCAGCTACCGGCTGCAGGGCCGCAACGGCACCACCACGGCCGGCACGCACCAGGCGGTCGCCAAGCAGTGGCTGGCCGGGCTGCAGAAGGCCGTGGCGGGCAAGGAGGTCGTCGCGCTGCCCTTCGCCGACCCCGACCTGGCCTCCCTCGCTCACCGGGGCACCAGCGTCACCGGCTCGCTCAGCCATCTCAAGGACGCCACCGACGTCGCTGCCCTCACGGTGCAGTCCGTGCTGCACGTCACACCGAGCACGGACTTCGCCTGGCCCGTGGACGGCGCCGTGGACCCGTCGATCATGAAGGTCGCCACCTCCGCCGGCGCCGACCGGGTGATCGCCCGCAGCGACAGCCTCCAGGACACCGCCGGACTGACCTACACCCCGTCCGCCGCCCGCCCGGTCGGCGGGGGCACCACGGCAGTGGTGTCCGACGCACGGCTGTCCACGGCCTTCGAGGACGATCTGACCCAGGCCGGCTCGGCCACCCTGGCCGTGCAGAACTTCCTGGCCCAGAGCCTGGAGGTGAACGAGCAGACGGACCAGCAGCGCAGCATCGTCGTCGCCCCGCAGCGCATGCCGTCGGCGAGCCAGGCCCAGGCGATGGCGGCGGCGGCGAAGGCGCTCCAGGGCGGAACCTGGTCCCAGTCGCAGAATCTCACCGCGGCCGCCAAGGACAAGCCCGACCCGAACGCCACGACGCGCATCCCCTCCACGTCCGCCTACCCCTCCTCGCTGCGCAGGCAGGAGCTGCCGCGTTCGGCCTTCGAGCAGATCGCGCGCACCCAGGACAAGCTCGACAACTTCAAGGTCGTCCTCAGCGACCCGTCGCGCGTGGTCACCCCGTTCGGGCTGGCCATAAACCGCGAGATGTCCACGTCGTGGCGCGGCCGCGGCACCGGGGCCGAGAGCTACCGGGACGACGTCGAGAACTGGCTGGACGACCTCACCCAGCAGGTCAAGCTGATCGACAAGTCCGAGACCAAGCTCTCCGGGCGCAGCGCCACCATCCCGGTGACCGTCCAGAACAACCTCGTCCAGCCGGTGAGCCACCTGGTCCTGCGGCTGACGTCCACGATGCCGACCCGGCTGAAGATCGGCGGCAAGGCCTACTACGAGCAGCAGGTGGACGTCTCCGGCGGCCACAGCCAGTCGGTGAAGTTCACCACCTCGGCCAACGCCAACGGCCGGGTCGCGGTCTACGCCCAGCTCTACACCGAGGACGGCCAGCAGTACGGCGACCCCGTCAGCTTCGACGTGAAGGTCACCGAGGTCACCCCCACGGTCATGCTGGTCATCGGCGGTGGCGTGCTGCTCCTCGTCCTCGCCGGTTTCCGGATGTACACCCAGCGCAAGCGCGCGGCCGCACGGCAGGCCGAGGACGGTGGCCCCGACGCCGCCGGGGCCGACTCCGGCGACGAGCCGGGGAACCCCGGGGCCCCCGGGGACCGTCTCCCCGAGGAGTCCGACGTACCCTCTGGGGCAACCGACCCGGAGCAGCCGAGTGACCCTGCGCCGGACACCGCACCGGAAAGCGCCGACCCGTCCGGGACGGGTGAGAGAGTGGACCGTTGAGCGATGTCGTGGCCGGTGTGGCCCGGGACGATGAGGTGGGGTAACCATGAACGCGCCGTACGACGGTGATCGCGGCCAGGGCGCGGCCGGCTCGGGCTACCCCGAGTCGCCGCCGGAGCCCGGCCAGGTGCCGCCGCAGCAAGCGGCTGACATGTACCTCCAGGACGCCTACGACCAGGACCCCTACCGAGGGCAGGACCTGACCGCCCAGGACCCGGTCGCCGAGGCGCTCTACGACCGTGCCGCGCACCCGCCGCCGGCGCCCGGCAGCTACGAGCCGCAGCAGCCGCTGTACGCGCCGCCGGCGCAGTCGCCGTACGCGCCGGACCCCCGTGTGTGGGCGCAGACCCCGGCGCCCGAGCCGGACGGCGGCGCCACCCAGTACCTGCCGCACGGCGACGACCCCCGGACCACCCGGTTCGTGGGCGTGGACGACCTGGTCTCGCACTCCGGCGAGGAGTACCACGAGCCGGACGCCTTCGCGCACCTCTTCAGGGACCAGCAGCAGGGCGGCGGCCCCACGCCTGCGGACCCGGCCGTGCCGGGTCCGCAGGCGCCGGGCGCCGGCTACGGCCCGGCGGGGCACCAGCCGGCGTACGGCCAGGGACCGCAGCAGGGCAACCCCTACGCCGCCTCCTCCCCGGGCGTGCCGGGCACGCCCGGGCAGTCCCCGGTGCCGGCTCCGGCGGCGGCCCCGGATCCCGGCGGGCCCACGCTGTCCGCCGAGCCGGGAACGGCGGAGACCCCCGCGGCCCCGGCGAAGAAGGGCGGCAAGGCCGCCGGGCTGCTCAAGTCCAGCGCCGTCATGGCGGCGGGCACGATGGTCTCCCGGCTCACCGGTTTCGTCCGCTCGGCACTGATCGCCGCGGCCCTCGGCCTCGGGTTGCTCGGCGACTCCTTCCAGGTCGCCTACCAGCTGCCGACGATGATCTACATCCTCACCGTCGGCGGCGGTCTGAACTCCGTCTTCGTGCCGCAGCTGGTGCGGTCCATGAAGGAGGACGAGGACGGCGGCGAGGCCTTCGCCAACCGTCTGCTGACCCTCGTCATGGTCGCGCTGGCGGCGCTCACCGGCCTCGCGATGTTCGCCGCCCCGTACCTGGTGCGGGCGCTGTCGCCCACCATCGCCGGCGACCCGTCGGCCAACAGCGTCGCGGTGACCTTCACCCGCTACTTCCTGCCCTCGATCTTCTTCATGGGCATCCACGTGGTGATGGGTCAGATCCTCAACGCGCGCGGCAAGTTCGGCGCGATGATGTGGACCCCGGTCCTCAACAACATCGTCATCATCGTCTCGCTCGGCGCGTTCATCTGGGTGTACGGCACCGCCGCCAACTCCCACCTGGCCGTCGAGAACATCCCGCCGCAGGGTCAGCGCCTGCTCGGTGTCGGTGTGCTGCTCGGTCTGGTCGTGCAGGCCCTGGCGATGATCCCCTACCTGCGCGAGACCGGCTTCCGGATCCGGCTGCGGTTCGACTGGAGGGGCCACGGCCTGGGCAAGGCCGCCATGCTGGCCAAGTGGACGGTCCTGTTCGTCCTGGCCAACCAGGCGGGCGCCATGGTCGTCACCCAGCTGTCCACCGCCGCCGGCAAGGGTTCCGGCGTCAAGGGCACCGGCTTCGCCGCCTACGCCAACGCCCAGCTGATCTGGGGCCTGCCGCAGGCCATCATCACGGTGTCCCTGATGGCCGCCCTGCTGCCGCGCATCTCGCGCTCGGCCGCCGAGGGCGACGCCGGCGCGGTGCGCGACGACATCTCCCAGGGCCTGCGCACCACCGCGGTCGCGATCGTGCCCATCGCCTTCGGCTTCGTCGCGCTCGGCATCCCGATGTGCACCCTGATCTTCGGCTCGGCCGGTACGGCGTCCGCCGTCAACATGGGCTACATGCTGATGGCCTTCGCCCTCGGCCTGATCCCGTACTCGGTGCAGTACGTCGTCCTGCGTGCCTTCTACGCCTACGAGGACACCCGCACCCCCTTCTACAACACGGTGATCGTGGCGGCGGTCAACGCGGGTGCCGCCGGGCTCTGCTACCTGCTGCTCCCGTCCCGCTGGGCGGTGGCCGGCATGGCGGCCTCGTACGGACTGGCCTACGCGATCGGCGTGGGTGTGGCCTGGCGGCGGCTGCGCAAGCGGCTCGGCGGTGACCTGGACGGAGCACGGGTCATGCGGACCTACGCCCGGCTCGCCATCGCCTCGGTACCGGCGGCCCTGCTCAGCGGCGTGGCCTGCTACGGCATCGGAAGCACCCTCGGCCAGGGCGTCCTCGGCTCCCTCGCCGCGCTGATCGTCGGCGGGGCGGTCCTCTTGGGTGTCTTCTTCGTGGCCGCCCGCAGGATGCGGATCGAGGAACTCAACTCGCTCGTGGGTATGGTGCGCGGGCGTCTGGGGCGCTGAGGCGGGGGTAGGCGCACAACCATCGTCCACCGCTGTGTGTCGTGCATAGCGGCCGACTGTGGGCACAATTGGATTCGGCGTCGGACAGCGTGCAACGGATGGGGAGGCAGGGACGACGGTGGCGGAACGCAGCACGGCTGCCGTCGACGTGGCAGACAACAGCGGTGACAAGCCGCTGGCCGCCAAGGCGGAGTCCACGGCCGACGGGGTGGCCCAGAACCCGGAGCGGGGCACGGACAGCGACGAGGGGCAGGGGAGCGAGGGGACGGAGAGTCCCGGCAAGAAGGCCTCACCGCCTGAACTGCACAGCGGTCACAAACTCGCCAGACGCTACCGTCTCGAGGAGTGCGTCACCCGTCTGGACGGATTCAGCAGCTGGCGTGCGGTCGACGAGAAACTGCGTCGTGCCGTCGGTGTGCACATCCTGCCCGCCGACCACGCGCGGGCCCGTTCCGTACTGGCCGCCGCCCGGTCCTCCGCGCTGCTCGGCGATCCGCGCTTCGTCCAGGTCCTGGACGCCGTCGAGGAGAACGACCTCGTCTACGTCGTACACGAATGGCTGCCCGACGCCACCGAAATGGGCACCCTGCTGGCCGCAGGACCGCTGGAGCCGCACGACGCCTACCAGATGGTCAGTCAGGTCGCCTCCGCCATGGCCGCCGCACACCGCGAGGGACTCGCCCATCTGCGGCTGAACCCGAACGCCGTCCTGCGTGCCTCTACCGGCCAGTGGCGCATCCGCGGCCTCGCCGTCAACGCGGCCCTGCGCGGCATCAGCTCCGACACCCCGCAGCGCACCGACACCGAGTCCATCGGCGCCCTCCTGTACGCGGCGCTCACCCAGCGCTGGCCGTACGAGAACGACGCCTACGGCCTGTCCGGCCTGCCCAAGGACATCGGCCTGATCGCTCCGGACCAGGTCCGCGCCGGTGTCCACCGCGGCCTGTCCGAACTCGCCATGCGCGCACTGGTCAACGACGGCGCCACCGCCTCGCGGCACGAGGCCCCGTGCACCACGCCGGAGGAACTGGTCAAGGCGATCGGCGAGATGCCCCGCATCCGCCCGCCGGAGCCCACCTTCACGGCCCCGCCGGACTACCAGCGCACCACCTACCAGCAGGGCACGTACGGCCGTCCCGCGCCGCGGCCCGGTGCCGCCCAGCCGATCACGCCCCCGCCACCCCCGCTGCAGAGCCGTACCGGCAAGGTCCTGAAGTGGGCGGTCTCCGCCCTCCTCATCGCCGCGCTCGGCCTCGGCAGCTGGCAGCTGGCGGACGCCCTCATGGACCACGGCGACAAGCCGGACGACACCAACAAGACGCAGACGAAGGACGGCGGCGGCAAGAGCCCGCGCAAGCCGCTCGCCGGCAAGCCCATCGCCATCAAGGGCGCCCGGGACTTCGACCCGTTCGGGCCCGACCATTCCGAGAAGCCGGCCACCATAGGGAACGCTTACGACAGCAGCGCCTCCACCTACTGGCAGACGGACGGATACCTGAGCCCGCAGTTCGGCAACCTGAAGTCGGGTGTCGGCGTCATCCTCGACCTCGGCAAGGCCCAGCAGGTCGGCAAGGTCACGGTCTCCTTCGTCGGGGAGACGTCCGTCGAGCTGCGTGCCGCGAGCGCGAACGCGGGATCGGAGCCGACGTCGTTCGACGCCTACTCCAAGGCCGCCGGCGGCTCGGGCACGACCGTGGTGCTGAAGCCGAACGAGTCCCTCAAGACCCAGTACCTGCTGGTGTGGTTGACCAAACTGCCCGCGGACGGTCAGGGGTACTGGCGCGGCCGAGTGGCGGACATCAAGGTGACCGGCTGAGGTCTCCACTCGGGAGGGGTACATGGCAGAGGGCGCCGGATACGACGGCGTGAGCGACAAGGACCTGCTCGCCCGCCACGTCGAAGGCGATCCCGATGCCTTCGGTGAGATCGTGCGGCGGCACCGGGACCGGCTCTGGGCGGTGGCGCTGCGGACCCTGGGGGACCGCGAGGAGGCCGCTGACGCCGTTCAGGACGCCCTGGTGTCGGCCTACCGGGCCGCTCACACCTTCCGGGGGCAGTCGGCCGTCACGACCTGGCTGCACCGCATCACCGTGAACGCCTGCCTGGACCGCGCGCGCAAGGCCGCCACCCGGAAGACCGCTCCGGTCGACGACACCGAGCGGTTTGAGCAGTTGCTGGAGCCGCACGAGTCGGCCTCCGCCCCGGCCGAGCGCAACGACGTGTCCCGGCAGCTCCTGGAGGCGCTCGGCACGCTGCCGTACGAGCAGCGCGCCGCCCTGGTCCTCGTGGACATGCAGGGCTATCCCGTGGCCGAGGCCGCCCGGATGCTCGACGTCCCCACAGGCACCGTGAAGAGCCGGTGTGCCCGGGGCCGGGCCAGGCTCCTCCCGCTGCTCACTCACCTGCGGCCCGGGGCCGCCGAGGGCCGCGGCGAGGAGGAGGACGGGGACCGAAAAGAATCCGGGCCGGGACGGAACCGGGTGCAGGGGACATCCGTCCCACCGTCAACGGGATCCCCGTACGAAGGTTCCCGGGATACCGGGCCAAGCGATTCAGCCGTTGTGAAGGGTGGAGGTGGGCGAGCGTGACGTCGACAGACACCGCCGGGCACCCGGATGTCGCCGAGATCTCCGACCTCACCGAAGGCATCCTTCCTTCGGACCGGAGCACCGAGGTACGGCGCCACCTCGACGCCTGCGAGCTGTGCGCGGACGTGCGCGCCTCGCTGGAGGAGATCCGCGGGCTGCTGGGCACCGTGCCGGGCCCGCCCCGCATGCCGGCCGACGTCGCCGGCCGTATCGACGCCGCGCTCGCCGCGGAAGCACTGCTGGCCTCCACCGCGCCCGAAGCACTGGACCCCCCTGTGTTGGTCTCCGAGACCGAAAAGGCCGGTGCCCTCACCGGTGCCGGTGCCCCTGTTTCACGTGAAACACCGGTACCGGCGGACCGCCCGGTCGGCAGGCCGCACGCGGCGACAGGCCCAGGACGGAAAGGGCGCGATCGCGGTCGGCGGCGAAGGACCGTCGCCCTGGGTGCCGTGCTCACCGCCGCCGTACTCGGGGCCGGCACGCTCATCCTGCAGTCGCTCCACAGCGGCGGCTCCGACACCACCGCACACGGCACCCCGACGTCGTCCGCGGGCGCCTTCTCCGGCGACAGCGTGCGGAGCCAGGTGAAAGATCTGCTCGCGCCGCAGGCGGGCAAGCAGCCGAGCCCGCACAGCAAGCAGCCGCGCTCGGGGGTCGGAACGGAACAGGTCACCCCCACGCCCGCCCAGAGCGCCAACACCCTGCTCCAGACCCAGCCCTCGGTCCCGGACTGCGTGCGGCAGGCCATCCACCGCGACGACAACGTCCTCGGCGCGAAGACGGGCACCTACGCCGGCAAGAGCGCCTACCTCGTCGTGGTCCCCGACTCCCGTGACAGCGCCAAGGTGACGGCGTATGTCGTGGACGCGGCCTGCGTCGACGGGAAGCCCGCCACCGCCGGTACGGTGCTGCTCCAGCAGTCCTTCCCGCGTTCCTGAATCCGCACGGGGATTCGCCTGCGACCCTGCGGTCATCCGTACTGTGTGCGTTCCCCGTGTGCGCGGACACACCGGGAATGCGCGCCCCTTAGGATCCGTTGGGTGGGGTGAGAGTTCCGAAAGGAGCTCTCACCGGTCGACAGACGCAGACCAGAGACGAGGAATCAAGCCGTGAGCGACGTCCGTAACGTGATCATCATCGGCTCCGGGCCCGCAGGCTACACGGCGGCGCTCTACACCGCGCGCGCGTCGCTGAAGCCCCTGGTGTTCGAAGGCGCTGTCACCGCCGGTGGTGCGCTGATGAACACCACCGAGGTGGAGAACTTCCCCGGCTTCCGCGACGGCATCATGGGTCCCGACCTCATGGACAACATGCGGGCGCAGGCCGAGCGCTTCGGCGCCGAGCTGGTTCCGGACGACATCGTCTCCGTCGACCTGACCGGTGAGATCAAGACCGTCACCGACACCGCGGGCACGGTCCACCGGGCGAAGGCCGTCATCGTCACCACGGGCTCCCAGCACCGCAAGCTCGGCCTGCCGAACGAGGACGCCCTCTCCGGTCGTGGCGTCTCCTGGTGTGCCACCTGTGACGGGTTCTTCTTCAAGGACCAGGACATCGCCGTGATCGGCGGCGGCGACACCGCGATGGAGGAGGCGACCTTCCTCTCCCGGTTCGCCAAGTCCGTGACCATCGTCCACCGCCGTGACACCCTGCGCGCCTCCAAGGCGATGCAGGAGCGCGCCTTCGGCGACCCGAAGATCAAGTTTGTCTGGGACAGCGAGGTCGCCGAGGTCCAGGGCGACCAGAAGCTCTCCGGCCTGAAGCTGCGCAACGTCAAGACCGGTGAGCTCTCGGACCTGCCCGTGACGGGTCTGTTCATCGCGATCGGCCACGACCCGCGCACCGAGCTGTTCAAGGGTCAGCTCGACCTGGACGAGGAGGGCTACCTGAAGGTCGCCGCTCCCTCCACGCGCACCAACGTGACCGGTGTCTTCGGCGCCGGTGACGTGGTCGATCACACCTACCGACAGGCGATCACCGCGGCCGGCACCGGCTGCTCGGCCGCCCTCGACGCCGAGCGCTTCCTCGCCGCTCTCGCCGACGAGGACAAGGCCGAGCCCGAGAAGACCGCCGCTGTCTGACCTCTCCCTCGCCCCGCCCCACCGCACGAACCAAGTTAAGGAGCCCGCCGTGGCCGGCACCCTGAAGAATGTGACCGACGACTCCTTCGAGCAGGACGTCCTCAAGAGCGACAAGCCCGTCCTGGTGGACTTCTGGGCCGCCTGGTGCGGCCCGTGCCGCCAGATCGCCCCGTCGCTCGAGGCGATCGCCGCCGAGTACGGCGACAAGATCGAGATCGTCAAGCTCAACATCGACGAGAACCCGGGCACTGCCGCCAAGTACGGCGTCATGTCGATCCCGACCCTGAACGTCTACCAGCGTGGCGAGGTTGCCAAGACCATCGTCGGCGCCAAGCCGAAGGCCGCCATCGTGCGTGACCTCGAGGACTTCATCGCCTAGTAGTCGGGCGGTGCCGCCGACGGCGGCGCATGTTTCACGTGAAACACGAATGGGCCAACCCGCACGGGTTGGCCCATTCGTATGTGGTCCCGGTGCCAGCCGCTAGAGCGGCCGCAGCGCGGGCTCCTTCTGCACGGCCCCCAGGAGCCGGTCCAGAGCGAGCTCCACGTCTTCCCTCCAGGAGAGCGTGGAACGCAGCTCCAAGCGCAGCCGGGGGTGCGCAGGGTGCTGCCTGACCGTCTTGAACCCCACCGCCAGGAGGTGGTCGGCGGGAAGCAGGCACGCGGGCTCCTTCCAGCGGGAGTCCCCGAACGCCTCGATCGCCTTGAAGCCCCGACGCAGCAGATCCTTGGCGACCGTCTGCACCATTACGCGGCCCAGCCCCTGTCCCTGGTAGCCGGGCATGATGAACGCCGTGATGAGCTGAACGGCATCCGGTGACACAGGACTCGTCGGGAACGCCGCGGAGCGGGGCACGTAGGCCGGCGGGGCGTAGAGCACGAAGCCCACGGGGACGTCGTCGACGTACACCACCCGGCCGCACGATCCCCAGTCCAGCAGGACGGCGGAGATCCAGGACTCCTTCTCCACAGCGGCGGTACCCGCGTTCAGCGCGGCTTCGCCACTGACGGGATCCAGTTCCCAGAAGACACACGAGCGACAGCGCTGGGGAAGGTCCTCAAGGTTGTCCAGCGTGAGCGGTACGAGCCGGCGCCCCATGAAGACTGATCCTCGCTTCCTTCGCTCGCGATGTCGCGAGCGGCTGTCAGAGCGCTCCGTTCCCTGAGCAGACTGCCGACGAATCCGCCGATCGCCCCAAGGCTCAGGATCGCGCCCACCAGTCCGGTGCGGCTCATCGATCGCGTCTCCCCACTCAGAGATCTGCCGGGTGGATGCGCCATACCCTTCGCATCGTAGCCACGATGCGATTCCCTCGATACTGCCGCAATGCAAAGAGCGGACCGCGTTCCGGTACCCACCGGACACGATCCGCTTCTCCGCACTTCGAACGTGATCACTCGTGATCACCCGGAACTCAGTCGTCCTGCTCCTCGGACTCGTCCTCGTGCACACCCTTGAGAACCGGCCCCTCGCCCGGGGCGAGCGTGCCGAGGATCCGCTCCAGGTCCTCCATGGAGGCGAACTCGACGGTGATCTTGCCCTTCTTCTGGCCGAGGTCGACCTTCACCCGGGTCTCGAAGCGGTCCGAGAGACGGGTGGCGAGCTCGCTCAGGGCGGGCGAGACGCGGCCACCGGCACGCGGGCCCTTGGACCGCTGGGTGGCCTGGGGCCGCGAACCCATCAGAGTCACGATCTCCTCGACGGCCCGCACGGACAGGCCCTCGGCCACGATGCGATGGGCCAGCCGGTCCTGCTCCTCGGAGTCCTCGACGGAGAGCAGTGCGCGAGCGTGTCCGGCGGACAGGACTCCGGCGGCGACCCGGCGCTGGACTGCCGGCGACAGCTTCAGCAGCCGCAGGGTGTTGGAGACCTGCGGACGGGAACGTCCGATGCGGTCGGCCAGCTGGTCGTGCGTGCAGTTGAAGTCCTTCAGCAGCTGGTCGTAGGCAGCGGCCTCTTCCAGCGGATTCAGCTGAGCCCGGTGCAGATTCTCCAGCAGGGCGTCCAGAAGGAGCTTCTCGTCGTCGGTGGCCCGGACGATTGCCGGGATGGCCTCCAGGCCGGCCTCACGGCAGGCCCGCCAGCGGCGCTCACCCATGATCAGCTCGTAGCGGGCGGGCCCGAGCTGGCGCACGACGACGGGCTGAAGGAGACCGACCTCCTGGATGGAGGTGACCAACTCGTGCAGCGCGTCCTCGTCGAAGACCTCACGCGGCTGGCGCGGGTTCGGCGTGATGGAGTCGAGGGGGATCTCCGCGAAGTGGGCACCCACCGGAGGCGCGGGCGTCTCCGCGACCTGACTTGCCGGCGGCTCCTCGGGCTCCTGCACGACGGGCGGCAGGGTGGCCACCTTCGCCGCGGCGACCCCTCGGTCGCTCGTCAGCACCGGGGCGGCTCCTGCGGACACGGAGGGGCCACTGCCCATCGCGGCCGGAGCCGGGTTCTTCTCGGTCGGGGCAGCCGGGATCAGGGCGCCGAGTCCACGGCCCAGCCCCCTCCGTCGCTCGCTCACTGGATCCCCTCCACCATGTTCGGGTCGTTCTGGGCGCCGATGTGGGCCTGGCTCGCGTCATAGCTGATGCCGACGCCCCTCAGCGCGATTTCTCGGGCCGCCTCGAGGTACGAGAGGGCACCGCTCGATCCAGGATCGTAAGTCAACACCGTCTGCCCGTAGCTCGGCGCCTCGGAGATACGGACCGAGCGGGGGATGCTCGTCCGCAGCACCTCGTCGCCGAAGTGGGTGCGCACCTCGTCCGCGACCTGCGAGGCGAGACGCGTCCGGCCGTCGTACATGGTGAGCAGGATGGTCGATACATGCAGCGTGGGGTTGAGGTGCCCGCGCACCAGGTCCACGTTGCGCAGCAGCTGGCCGAGCCCTTCCAGCGCGTAGTACTCGCACTGGATGGGGATGAGGACCTCCTGGCCCGCGACGAGCGCGTTGACCGTCAGCAGACCGAGCGACGGCGGGCAGTCGATGAGGACATAGTCCAGCGGCTGCTCGTACGCCTGGATCGCCCGCTGGAGTCGGCTCTCACGTGCCACCAGGGACACCAGCTCGATCTCGGCACCGGCGAGATCGATGGTGGCCGGGGCGCAGAAGAGTCCCTCGACGTCCGGGACGGGCTGGACCACCTCGGCGAGCGGCCTGCTCTCCACCAGCACGTCGTAGATGGAGGGGACGTCGGCGTGGTGGTCGATCCCCAGCGCCGTGGACGCGTTGCCCTGCGGGTCGAGGTCGATCACGAGGACGCGGCCGCCGTGCAGAGCCAGCGAAGCGGCCAGGTTGACGGTGGTCGTCGTCTTCCCCACGCCGCCCTTCTGGTTGGCGACCACGATGACCCGGGTCTGCTCGGGGCGCGGCAGACCCTCGCCGGCGCGGCCCAGAGCTTCCACCGCCAGCTGGGCAGCGCGACCGATGGGAGTGTCGTCCATCGGGGACGGTGTTTCACGTGAAACATCCGTCCCCATCGACTCGGTACGGGGACCGGGGACCGGATCGGTCATCGGTCCCGCGATGTTGGCGTCGGACCGCAAGGATTCACTCTCCTCGACTACAGGCTCGCAATGAACAGAGCCTCCCATGTCTTCGGGGTCATGAACCAGTGAGGCCTGTTGTTCTGTGGAGAAATCCACCTCTGTGGACAACTCCGAGACCCCTCCGAGTGAACCGAGGGGCTTCCGGTCGCGAGGTTCGGCCGCGGCTCGACCGCGAGTGATGATGCCGTGCAGCAGTGAGCGACGTTTCACGTGAAACACGATGCACAGCATCGGCGACCGGATCTCTGCGACACTCCGGGTTGCGTGGGTTCGGCAGCTTGTGTGGAGTACGTCTCGTCGCCGACACGCATCAGGAGCGGTGTGGGCTCCGGTTCAGCGACGGCGCCGCGCTCGGCCCGTACGGGCCGCCTTGGCCCGCTTGGCGGCGAAGCGCACACCGCCCGGACTCTCGCCCACCTCGACGCGCACCACCGTGGACGGGGGATCCACCACGCCGTCACCCACATGCAGGATCGACGTCGACACCGCGCCGAGCTTGCTGAGGGCGGTGGCCGCAGCCTTCAGCTCCTCCTCGGCGGTGTCACCCTTCAGCGCCAGCATCTCGCCGTAGGGACGCAGCAGCGGGATGCCCCAGGTGGCCAGGCGGTCCAGCGGCGCCACGGCACGGGCGGTCACCACATGGACCGGCGGCAGCTTGCCCATGACCTCCTCGGCCCGGCCCCGCACCACGGTGACGTGGCCCAGGCCCAGCAGCTCGACGACCTCCGTGAGGAAGGTGGTCCGCCGCAGCAGGGGCTCCAGCAAGGTGATGTTCAGGTCTTCACGGACCAGGGCCAGCGGAATGCCCGGCAGGCCGGCGCCCGAGCCGACGTCGCACACCGTCACCCCCTCGGGAACCGCCTCCGAGAGGACCGCGCAGTTCAGCAGGTGCCGCTCCCACAGCCGGGGCACTTCGCGCGGGCCGATCAGCCCACGCTGCACCCCCGCCTCGGCCAGCAGCTCCGCATAGCGAACCGCATCGGCGAAGCGCTCACCGAACACTTCCCGCGCCTGCTCGGGCGCGGGGGGAAGCTCCGCTGCCTCCGTCACGGGGACCGTCCTTCCGTACAGCGCCGGCGCTTCGCGCGCCGACCACCAGAACTACCAGGCTGACAAAATTCGGCCCCGCCTGCTCAACAGACGGGGCCGGTGAAACGGGGGGAGCCGATCAGGCGGGAAGCACGACGACGAAGCGCTGCGGCTCCTCGCCCTCGGACTCGCTGCGCAGTCCGGCCGCCTTGATCGCGTCGTGCACGACCTTGCGCTCGAACGGGGACATGGGCTTGAGCTTCATGGGCTCGCCCGAGCTCTTGACCTCGGCAGCGGCCTTGGCGCCCAGCTCGGACAGCTCGGCGCGCTTCTTGGCCCGGTAGCCCGCGATGTCCAGCATGAGCCGGCTGCGGTCCCCGGTCTCCCGGTGCACGGCCAGGCGCGTCAGCTCCTGGAGTGCCTCCAGCACCTCGCCGTCCCGGCCGACCAGCTTCTGCAGGTCACGGCCGCCGGTGTCGCTGATGATCGACACGGAGGCGCGATCGGCCTCGACGTCCATGTCGATGTCGCCGTCGAGGTCGGCGATGTCCAGCAGACCCTCCAGGTAGTCCGCCGCGATCTCGCCCTCCTGCTCGAGGCGGGTGAGGGTGTCTGCACCCTCGGCAGCGGCGGAGGTGGTGCCTTCCGTCACGGGATGGGCTCCTTCTTACTTCTTGGACGGGGACTTGGGCCGCTGCGGGCCACCCTTGCGCTGGCCGGACTGGGCCTTGCTGCGGGTGCCGGAGCCGGGCTTCTGGGACTGCTTGGGAGCAGCGGGCTTGTCGTCCTGCGGCTCGCCGACCTGCAGGTCGTCGGACTTCTCCAGCGAGGTGGTCGCAGGGGCGTCGCCGGGCTGCCTCGGCCCGGACTGGCGCTGGGACTTGCTCTGCCTCCTGGGCTGCTGGCGCCGTGCCGTCACGGTGGTGGCCGTGCCGTCCTCGGCCTGCACCACGGTCTGGCTCTCGCTCTTCGCCACGGTGCCGTCGGCGGCTGCGGCGAGGCCGGCCTTGGTCAGCGCGTTGATGAACTTGCGCTCGGACTCGTTGCGGTCGCGGCCCTTGGCGACGATCGCCTTGACGATGGTCTTCTCGCTGCGGCGGCGGACCTTGCCGTGGGTCGTCACGTGCTTGGTCAGGCGCTCCAGGTAGGCGGCCTGGGCCTTGGAACCCGGGGTCGGGTTGTTGTGGATCACGTACATCTGCTGGCCCATGGTCCACACGTTGGTGGTCAGCCAGTAGACGAGGACACCGACCGGGAAGTTGATGCCGAAGACGGCGAACATGATCGGGAAGACGTACATCAGCATCTTCTGCTGCTGCATGAACGGGGTCTTCACGGTGGTGTCGACGTTCTTCGTCATCAGCTGGCGCTGCGTGTAGAACTGCGACGCCGACATCATGACGATCATGATCACCGTCACGACGCGGACGTCGGTGACCGAGGCGCCCAGGTCGTGGATGGTGGCGGCGCTGTCCTTGAACTTCGCGGCCAGCGGGGCCCCGAAGATGTGCGCCTTACGCGCGCTCTCCAGCAGCTGGTCGTTGATGACGCCGATGGTCTGGCCCGAGGCGATGCCGTTGAGCACGTGGTACAGGGCGAAGAAGAACGGGGACTGCGCCAGGATGGGAAGGCACGAGGAGAGCGGGTTGGTGCCCGACTCCTTGTACAGCTTCATCATCTCTTCGGACTGACGCTGCTTGTCGTTCTTGTAGCGCTCCTGGATCTTCTTCATCTCGGGCTGGAGCGTCTGCATCGCCCGGGTTGCCTTGATCTGCTTCACGAAGAGCGGGATCAGGCAGATGCGGATCAGGATCACCAGGGACACGATGGACAGGCCCCAGGCCCATCCGGTGTCAGGGCCGAAGATGGCGCCGTACACCGTGTGGAACTGGACGATGACCCAGGAGACAGGTGTCGTGATGAAGCTGAAGAGGCTGGCAATCGTGTCCACTAATCATGCTCCTTGGGCATGGGGCGAGGTCTCTGCGGCCGGGCTCGAGGGGTGATCGGAGATCGTCTTGTCCTCGAGGGCCGGTTCGGCGGCGGAGGTCCCGCCCTTGCGTGCGCGCCATGCGTCGCGCAGCAGTTCGTGCCACCGCGGGCGCTTGCGCGGCGGGACATGGTCCACACCGCCGAGCGACCACGGGTTGCACCGGAGGATGCGCCAGGCGGTGAGTGCCGTTCCCTTGATCGCACCGTGCCGGTCGATGGCCGTGTAGCCGTAATGAGAGCACGACGGGTAGTACTTGCACACCGGCCCCAGCAGGGGACTGATCGTCCACTGGTACAGCTTGATCAGAGCCAGTAGCGGGTACTTCATCGCGCGCCCCCTCCCAGCAGCCGCTGAACGGCGGCGTCCAGGTCTCGGGCCAGCTGTGCGTGGTCTGCGTCGCCCGCTCCGGGCAGCGCTCGTACGACTACCAGGCTACCGGGGGGGAACAGGGCGACTCGGTCACGCATCAGATGGCGCAGTCTGCGCTTCACTTGGTTGCGCACGACCGCGCCACCCACGGCCTTGCTCACGACGAAACCCGCACGCGTCGGGGGAGCGCTCTCCCCAGGCGCGTGCGGGTCCGTGGCACCGCTTCGAAGGTGGACGACGAGGGTCGGGCGGCCTGCCCGGCGCCCCCGTCGTACCGCGGTCGCGAAGTCCTCGCGCCGCCTCAGCCGATGCTCGGTAGGCAGCACGACGTCACGACCTGATCAGATCAGGCGGACAGGCTGGCGCGACCCTTGCTGCGACGGTTCGCGAGAATCGCGCGGCCGGCACGGGTGCGCATCCGCAGGCGGAAGCCGTGGGTCTTCGCGCGACGACGGTTGTTCGGCTGGAAGGTGCGCTTGCTCACTCGGGGGCTCCAGAAAAGAATCGGTGGTGGCGGGGTGCCGTCCTGGCTGTCACCGTGCGCCCACGAGTAGCTCGCGTCACGCCCGAGTGCACCGCTTCCCGATCACCTGAAGTGATCTGTGCCCATCGGAGGCAGGCGGCAGCAGCCATCGACAACTCGACCTGGTTACGGTACGCGCGGCTACGCCATCCGGTCAAACCGAGAGCGGCGGAGGGACACTGTCCACAGGCTGGGGACAACAACTTGAACCGTAGCGGCCACGCTGACTACCGTGGCTGAACTCCGATTCGTTCCTTTATCCCCGGCCGACCTGATTTACATCCCGACCCGTCCGCGAACCACACGTTCGTGGGACCTGCTGAGAGAGCGTGCCCTGTGGCTGACGTACCTGCCGATCTTGCCGCAGTGTGGCCACGAGTACTGGACCAGCTCCTCGGTGAGGGCCGCGGGCAGGGCGTCGAGGCGAAGGACGAGCACTGGATCCGGCGCTGCCAGCCGCTGGCGCTGGTCGCGGACACCGCTCTCCTCGCCGTGCCGAACGAATTCGCGAAGAACGTGCTGGAGGGCCGTCTCGCGCCGGTCGTGAGCGAGACCCTGAGCCGCGAGTGCGGCCGCCCCATCCGCATCGCGATCACCGTGGACGACTCCGCGGGCGAGCCGCCGGCCCCGCAGCCGTCCCCCGGCCAGCCGCAGCGCTACGAGGAGCCGGAGCCCCCCTCCGCGTACGAGGGCTACGGCCGGCACCGCGCCCCCGAACCGCCGCCGGGCGGCGAGCCGGGTCCCCGCGGCGAGCAGATGCCGACCGCCCGTCCCGCGTATCCGTCCGAGTACCAGCGCCCCGAGCCCGGCGCCTGGCCGCGGTCGGGGCAGGACGACTACGGCTGGCAGCAGCAGCGCCTCGGCTTCCCCGAGCGCGACCCCTACGCCTCGCCGTCGCAGGAGTCCTACGGCTCCTCCGGCCAGGACTCCTACGGCGCGCCGTCCCAGGACTACCGCCCGCAGAGCGTGGACCGTCCGTCGTACGAGCCGAAGCGCGGCGACTACGACGCCCCGCACCCCGACTACGACCGTCCGGAGCGCTCCGACTACAGGCGCCAGGACCGGTCCGACTACGACCGCCAGGAACGGCCGGACTACGACCGTCCCGACCGGTCCGACTACGACCGTCCCGACCGGTCCGACTACAGCGTTCCGCGCGCCGAGTACGACCAGCGCGACCCGGTCCGCCGTGAGCTGCCCGACGCACCGGGCGGCGCCGGACCCGCGCACCGGGGCGGCCCCGGCCGTCCCGACCTGCCGCCGGCCGGCGGAAGCGGTGCGCCCGGTCCGCTGGCGGCGAAGCCCGCCCCGGCGAGCGGCCCCGGTGAGCCGACCGCCCGGCTGAACCCGAAGTACCTCTTCGACACCTTCGTCATCGGTGCCTCCAACCGGTTCGCGCACGCGGCCGCGGTCGCGGTCGCCGAGGCACCCGCGAAGGCGTACAACCCCCTGTTCATCTACGGGGAGTCGGGGCTCGGCAAGACCCATCTGCTGCACGCGATCGGGCACTACGCGCGCAGCCTCTACCCGGGCACGCGGGTGCGGTACGTCAGCTCGGAGGAGTTCACCAACGAGTTCATCAACTCCATCCGCGACGGCAAGGGCGACAGCTTCCGCAAGCGCTACCGCGAGATGGACATCCTGCTCGTCGACGACATCCAGTTCCTCGCGGACAAGGAGTCGACGCAGGAGGAGTTCTTCCACACCTTCAACACGCTCCACAACGCCAACAAGCAGATCGTGCTGTCCTCCGACCGGCCGCCCAAGCAGCTGGTGACGCTGGAGGACCGGCTGCGCAACCGCTTCGAGTGGGGCCTGATCACGGACGTCCAGCCGCCCGAGCTGGAGACGCGTATCGCGATCCTGCGCAAGAAGGCGGTGCAGGAACAGCTCAACGCCCCGCCGGAGGTACTGGAGTTCATCGCCTCGCGGATCTCGCGGAACATCCGTGAGCTGGAGGGCGCGCTGATCCGGGTGACGGCGTTCGCGTCGCTCAACCGGCAGCCGGTGGACCTGGGTCTGACGGAGATCGTGCTGAAGGACCTGATCCCGGGCGGCGAGGACTCGGCGCCGGAGATCACGGCGACGGCCATCATGGGGGCGACCGCCGACTACTTCGGCCTCACGGTCGAGGACCTGTGCGGAACCTCGCGCGGCCGGGCGCTGGTGACGGCGCGCCAGATCGCCATGTACCTCTGCCGTGAGCTGACGGACCTCTCGCTGCCCAAGATCGGGGCGCAGTTCGGCGGCCGCGACCACACGACGGTGATGCACGCGGACCGCAAGATCCGCGCGCTGATGGCCGAGCGGCGCTCGATCTACAACCAGGTCACGGAACTCACCAACCGCATCAAGAACGGCTGACAGAGGCGTACGACAGCGTCCGAGGGCGCCCCGGGATCTCCTCCCGGGGCGCCCTCAGGCGTTTCCGCCGGGTGCCCTCAGGCGTCTCGGCCGGCGCTGCCGGGTCCTGGAGACGCCCCTGGGCGCCGCCGGTGCGCACCCGGAACGCCTGCCGCGGGCGCCGCGAGGCCGCCGCGGGGACGCCCTCCTGCCGCCTCGCGGGGGCTGCGGGCACCCTCGCACCCCCTCCCACACCCTGTGGACCGTCTCCCGTCCGACATCCTGTGTTCGATTAGCCGCCGGGTTACGGCCTCCCTCCACAGATTCGGTGACTTTCTCGCGTCCACATCCTGGGGACCGCCAAGTTGTCCCGAGCCGCGTCCACAGGCAGCCTGGGGAGTCGATGTCCACGCAGGTCAGCACCCTGTGGATTCGTGGACGAACGATCTCCACAGGCTGTGGACGAACCCGGGTTCCACAGCCTGTGCACGAAGTTGTCCACGGGTAGCCCACAGGCTGGGGCCGGTTGTCCCCAGCGATCGGCCGCTTCTCCACATGGCTGTCCACTGTTCGGCAACCCGAAGCCCCCGGTCACCGCGTCGAGTGAAAGCCGTCACACGAAGGTGCCGGATTGGGGTGTGGGAAACGTGGGTAAACCTGGGGACACAGCTGGGGAGAACTGCGCCCTGGCTGTGGGCGGTGTGTGCAGAACTTTCTGTTCTCCACAGAGACCCCTGGTTTTCCACCGCCTCCGCCCACAGGGCCAGTGGACAAAATTGTGGGTGTGACCTGGGAAAACGAGGTTATCCACGGTATCCACAGGCCCTACTACTACTCCCGACTAGAGAGAGCTGGGAATCCGTTTCGAAGCGGGGCCTGTGCACAACTCGCCCTCTCGAGCCCGGCTGCCCCTCGGAGCGACTTGACCCCGACAGGCACCTACTGTCAGTGCGGTGCGTCAGACTGGTCCCCGGCGTCCTTCCCGTCGTGGTGGGCCGGGACGCCGAGTCGGAGGACTCAGTAGCAACAGCAGGAGGCGGCTTACGGTGAAGATCCGGGTGGAACGCGACGTACTCGCGGAGGCAGTGGCCTGGGCGGCACGCAGCCTCCCGGCCCGTCCGCCGGCGCCTGTCCTCGCCGGGCTGCTGCTGAAGGCCGAGGACGGCCAGCTGAGCCTGTCGAGCTTCGACTACGAGGTGTCAGCGCGGGTCAGCGTCGAGGCGGAGGTCGAGGAGGACGGCACCGTGCTCGTCTCCGGCCGGCTCCTCGCCGACATCTCCCGCGCCCTCCCCAACCGCCCGGTGGAGATCTCCACAGACGGTGTACGGGCGACCGTGGTCTGCGGCTCCTCGCGCTTCACCCTCCACACCCTGCCGGTGGAGGAGTACCCGAGCCTGCCGCAGATGCCGAACGCCACGGGCACCGTCCCCGGCGAGGTCTTCGCGTCCGCCGTCTCCCAGGTGGCCATCGCCGCCGGCCGTGACGACACGCTGCCCGTGCTGACCGGTGTGCGCATCGAGATCGAGGGCGACACGGTCACCCTGGCCTCCACCGACCGCTACCGCTTCGCGGTCCGCGAGTTCCTGTGGAAGCCGGAGAACCCGGACGTCTCCGCGGTCGCCCTGGTGCCCGCCAAGACGCTCCAGGACACGGCCAAGGCCCTGACCAGCGGCGACAGCGTCATCCTGGCGCTGTCCGGGTCGGGCGCCGGCGAGGGCCTCATCGGTTTCGAGGGCGCGGGCCGCCGTACGACCACGCGTCTGCTCGAGGGCGACCTGCCGAAGTACCGCACGCTGTTCCCGACCGAGTTCAACTCCGTCGCCGTGATCGAGACCGCCCCCTTCGTGGAGGCCGTCAAGCGTGTGGCCCTGGTCGCCGAGCGCAACACCCCGGTGCGGCTGAGCTTCGAGCAGGGTGTGCTGATCCTGGAGGCCGGCTCCAGCGACGACGCACAGGCTGTGGAAAGGGTCGACGCCCAGCTCGACGGCGACGACATCTCGATCGCCTTCAACCCGACCTTCCTGCTGGACGGTCTGAGCGCGATCGACTCCCCCGTGGCCCAGCTCTCGTTCACCACGTCCACTAAGCCCGCGCTGCTCAGCGGCAAGCCGGCCCTGGACGCGGAGGCCGACGATGCCTACAAGTACCTGATCATGCCGGTGCGGCTGAGCGGCTGAGCCGCCGGCGGCCGTCCACAGGCCGGTGGAGAAGTCCCCCGGCCTGTGGAAGAACCCGCAGGTGAGGGGCTACGCATGAGCGCGTATGCCCACAGCTGTGCATGAGCGTCCGGGTTTAGGCTCGGCACGGCACGAAGGTGCCTCTCACGCCACACAGCGACCTAAGGAAAACAACTGATGGAGCTCGGTCTCGTCGGCCTCGGCAAGATGGGCGGCAACATGCGCGAGCGGATTCGCCGCGCGGGCCACACCGTCATCGGGTACGACCGCAACGCGGACGTCGCGGATGTCCACAGCCTGGAAGAGCTTGTGGGCAAGCTCAGCGGCCCGCGCGTCGTCTGGGTGATGGTCCCGGCCGGTGAGCCCACCCAGTCGACCGTCGACCGGCTGGCCGAGCTGCTGGAGCCCGGTGACGTGGTCGTGGACGGCGGCAACTCCCGCTGGACGGACGACGAGCGGCACGCCGAGGAACTGGCGGCCAAGGGCATAGGCTTCGTCGACTGCGGCGTCTCCGGCGGCGTCTGGGGCCTGGAGAACGGGTACGCGCTGATGTACGGCGGCGACGCGGAGAACGTCGCCAAGGTGCAGCCGGTCTTCGACGCGCTCAAGCCGGAGGGCGACTTCGGCGCCGTGCACGCCGGCAAGGTCGGCGCGGGCCACTTCGCGAAGATGGTCCACAACGGCATCGAGTACGCGATGATGCAGGCCTACGCCGAGGGCTGGGAGCTGCTGGAGAAGGTCGACTCCGTGGAGAACGTCCGCGAGGTCTTCCGCTCCTGGCAGGAGGGCACGGTCATCCGCTCCTGGCTGCTCGACCTCGCGGTCAACGCGCTCGACGACGACGAGCACCTGGCGGGCCTGCGCGGTTACGCACAGGACTCCGGTGAGGGACGCTGGACGGTGGAGGCCGCCATCGACAACGCGGTGCCGCTGCCCGCGATCACCGCGTCGCTGTTCGCGCGGTTCGCCTCCCGCCAGGAGGACTCGCCGCAGATGAAGATGATCGCCGCGCTGCGCAACCAGTTCGGCGGCCACGCCGTAGAGAAGAAGTAATCCACAGGGTCGCACCGCGATCCACAACCCTGGGGGAGGTCGGCGGACGACCATGCACGTGACGCATCTTTCGCTGGCCGACTTCCGCTCGTACGCCCGGGTCGAGGTGCCGCTCGACCCGGGCGTCACCGCCTTCGTCGGACCCAACGGCCAGGGCAAGACCAACCTGGTCGAGGCGGTGGGCTACCTCGCCACCCTCGGCAGCCACCGGGTCTCCTCCGACGCCCCCCTGGTCCGCATGGGAGCCGAGCGGGCCGTCATCCGGGCCCAGGTCAGACAGGGCGAGCGGCAGCAGCTCGTCGAGCTGGAGCTGAACCCCGGCCGGGCCAACCGCGCCCGCATCAACCGGTCCTCGCAGGTCAGGCCGCGGGACGTGCTGGGGATCGTACGGACCGTGCTGTTCGCGCCGGAGGATCTCGCGCTGGTCAAGGGTGACCCCGGGGAGCGGCGCCGGTTCCTTGACGAGCTGATCACCGCGCGCTCCCCGCGCATGGCGGGCGTGCGCTCCGACTACGAGCGGGTGCTCAAGCAGCGCAACACGCTGCTGAAGTCCGCCGCCCTCGCGCGCCGGCACGGCGGGCGCTCCATGGACCTGTCCACGCTCGACGTGTGGGACCAGCACCTCGCGCGCGCGGGCGCCGAGCTGCTCGCCCAGCGGCTCGATCTCGTCGCCGCGCTGCAGCCGCTGGCCGACAAGGCCTACGAGCAGCTGGCGCCCGGCGGCGGGCCCGTCGTGCTGGAGTACAAGCCGTCCGCGCCAGGGGAGGCGCACACCCGCGAGGACCTCTACGCCCAGCTCATGGCCGCTCTCGCGGAGGCCCGCAAGCAGGAGATCGACCGCGGAGTCACCCTCGTGGGGCCCCACCGCGACGACCTGGTGCTGCGCCTCGGCCAGCTGCCCGCCAAGGGCTACGCCTCGCACGGCGAGTCCTGGTCCTACGCGCTGGCGTTGCGCCTGGCCTCCTACGACCTGCTGCGCGCCGAGGGCAACGAGCCGGTGCTGGTCCTGGACGACGTCTTCGCCGAGCTGGACGCCCGCCGCCGCGAGCGGCTGGCCGAGCTGGTCGCGCCCGGCGAGCAGGTGCTGGTCACCGCCGCCGTGGACGACGACGTACCGCATGTGCTGGTCGGCGCCCGGTACGCGGTGGCCGACGGAACGGTGGAGCGCGTATGAGCACCGACGAGCCCAAGCCCCGCAAGGACCCGGAGCCCTCCGGCGTCGACCTCGCGCGCGTGGCGTTGCGCGCGGCGAAGGAGCAGGCACGCGCGCGGGGGGACGCGGCACGGCAGAAGAAGCAGGCGCGGCGCGGTGGCGGTCTGCGCTCCGGCGCGCGCGCCGACGGCCGCGACCCCATGGCGCTGGGGTCCGCGATCAACCGGCTGATCAACGAGCGTGGCTGGGAGGCGCCGGCGGCGGTGGGCGGCGTGATGGGCCGCTGGCCGCAGATCGTCGGCGAGGACCTGGCCAAGCACTGCGTGCCGCAGCGGTACGACGAGGACGAGCGGGTGCTGTCCGTGAGCTGTGACTCGACGGCCTGGGCGACTCAGCTGCGGCTGCTCGCCCCGACGCTGGTCGCCCGGCTCAACGAGGACCTGGGCCACGGCACGGTCCGGATGATCAAGGTGAACGGTCCCGGCGGCCCGGCCCGCCGTTACGGCCCGCTGCGGGCCCCCGGAAGCACCGGTCCCGGCGACACCTACGGGTGACGTACCTCACGTTCCGCGGTGGGCGGGGCGTCTCTTCCGCATGCCTGTCCACAGGTGTGGATCACCACCGGACCACCACCGGATCGCCATCCGACCCCCCGGTAGCCAAGGGTTGACGGCTCAAAGCGCTGAGTGCCGCTGTGAGCCCCTTGGAGCCCCCTTCCGTATATCGGGACCCGGCCGAGGCCGGTTCAGGGCGGCACATGAGGACTCAGGTACCGGCAAACCCCCATCACTGTCGGCGCTACCGGTAGACTGGAAGCCAATCCCGCCCCATCGTGGGGACCGCCCGGGAAAAGCTGAGCAACGCTGATCAAGGCTTACCAACGCAACATGCCGCAGCCGCTCCGGCAACCTGCCGACGAGCCCGGCTCGTGCTGTGCCAGAAAGGGCGCTTCGTGGCCGATTCCGGCAACCCCAACGAGAACATCCCGTCCACCGACGCCGGCGTGAACGGCGCGGCCGAAGACTCCGGCCCGGTCGCCGCTTCTTACGACGCCAGCGCCATCACCGTGCTCGAAGGGCTGGACGCGGTCCGCAAGCGACCCGGTATGTACATCGGCTCCACCGGTGAACGCGGCCTGCACCACCTGGTGTACGAGGTCGTCGACAACTCGGTCGACGAGGCGCTGGCCGGCTACGCGGACACCATCGACGTGACGATCCTCGCCGACGGCGGCGTGCGCGTCGTCGACAACGGCCGCGGCATCCCGGTGGGCATCGTGCCCTCCGAGGGCAAGCCGGCCGTCGAGGTCGTGCTGACCGTGCTGCACGCGGGCGGCAAGTTCGGCGGCGGCGGTTACGCGGTCTCCGGCGGTCTGCACGGCGTGGGCGTGTCCGTCGTGAACGCCCTGTCGTCCAAGGTCTCCGTCGAGGTCAGGACCGACGGGCACCGCTGGACCCAGGACTACAAGATGGGCGTCCCCACTGCGCCGCTGGCCAAGCACGAGGCCATCGAGCAGACGGGCACGTCGGTCACCTTCTGGGCCGACCCGGAGATCTTCGAGACCACCGAGTACTCCTTCGAGACGCTGTCGCGGCGCTTCCAGGAGATGGCGTTCCTCAACAAGGGCCTCACGATCAGGCTCACCGACGAGCGCGAGTCGGCGAAGGCCACCGCCGGGGCGGACGAGGCGGGTGCGGACGAGAAGGACGAGGTCAAGACCGTCACGTACCACTACGAGGGCGGCATCGTCGACTTCGTGAAGTACCTCAACTCCCGCAAGGGGGACGTGGTCCACCCCACCGTCATCGACCTGGAGGCGGAGGACAGGGACAAGAGCCTGTCCCTCGAGGTCGCGATGCAGTGGAACAGCGGCTACAGCGAGGGCGTCTACTCGTTCGCGAACATCATCCACACCCACGAGGGCGGTACCCACGAAGAGGGTTTCCGCGCCGCGCTGACGTCGCTGATCAACAAGTACGCCCGCGACAAGAAGCTGCTGCGCGAGAAGGACGACAATCTCACCGGTGACGACATCCGCGAGGGCCTGACCGCGATCATCTCGGTCAAGCTGAGCGAGCCGCAGTTCGAGGGCCAGACGAAGACCAAGCTGGGCAACACGGAGGCCAAGACCTTCGTGCAGAAGGCGGTCTACGAGCACCTCAACGACTGGCTGGACCGCAACCCGGTCGAGGCGGCGGACATCATCCGCAAGGGCATCCAGGCGGCCACCGCGCGCGTGGCGGCCCGCAAGGCCCGCGACCTGACCCGCCGCAAGGGCCTGCTGGAGTCGGCGTCCCTGCCGGGCAAGCTGTCCGACTGCCAGTCGAACGACCCGACCAAGTGCGAGATCTTCATCGTCGAGGGTGACTCCGCCGGCGGCTCGGCCAAGTCCGGCCGCAACCCGCAGTACCAGGCGATCCTCCCGATCCGCGGCAAGATCCTCAACGTCGAGAAGGCCAGGATCGACAAGATCCTGCAGAACCAGGAGATCCAGGCGCTGATCTCCGCGTTCGGCACCGGCGTGCACGAGGACTTCGACATCGAGAAGCTCCGCTATCACAAGATCATCCTGATGGCGGACGCCGACGTCGACGGACAGCACATCAGCACCCTGCTGCTGACCTTCCTGTTCCGCTTCATGCGGCCGCTGGTCGAGGCCGGGCACGTGTACCTCTCCCGTCCCCCGCTGTACAAGATCAAGTGGGGCCGCGACGACGTCGAGTACGCGTACTCGGACCGCGAGCGCGACGCGCTGATCGAGATGGGCCGGCAGCGCGGCAAGCGCGTCCGCGAGGACTCGATCCAGCGCTTCAAGGGCCTCGGCGAGATGAACGCCGAGGAGCTGCGCGTCACCACGATGGACCAGGAGCACCGCGTCCTCGGCCAGGTCACCCTGGACGACGCCGCCCAGGCCGACGACCTGTTCTCGGTCCTCATGGGCGAGGACGTCGAGGCCCGCCGCGCGTTCATCCAGCGCAACGCCAAGGACGTCCGCTTCCTCGACATCTGAGTCGGTCTCAGCTGACCGCACCAGGAAGGATCTTCACCAGCAATGGCCGACGAGAACACTCCGGAAACCCCTGAGACCGAGGGCGGCGAGCTCGCGATGCGCGTCGAGCCCGTCGGGCTCGAGACGGAGATGCAGCGCTCGTACCTGGACTACGCGATGTCCGTCATCGTGTCCCGTGCGCTGCCCGACGTCCGGGACGGTCTCAAGCCCGTCCACCGCCGCGTGCTGTACGCGATGTACGACGGCGGCTACCGCCCCGAGCGCGGCTTCTACAAGTGCGCCCGTGTCGTCGGCGACGTCATGGGCAACTACCACCCGCACGGCGACTCCTCGATCTACGACGCGCTGGTCCGCCTCGCGCAGCCGTGGTCGATGCGGATGCCGCTGGTGGACTCCAACGGCAACTTCGGCTCCCCGGGCAACGACCCGGCGGCGGCGATGCGCTACACCGAGTGCAAGATGGCGCCGCTGTCGATGGAGATGGTCCGCGACATCGACGAGGAGACCGTCGACTTCACGGACAACTACGACGGCCGCTCCCAGGAGCCGACCGTCCTGCCGGCCCGCTTCCCGAACCTGCTGATCAACGGCTCGGCCGGCATCGCGGTCGGCATGGCGACCAACATCCCGCCGCACAACCTGCGCGAGGTCGCGGCGGGCGCCCAGTGGTACCTGGAGAACCCCGAGGTCTCCCACGAGGAGCTGCTGGACGCGCTCATGGAGCGCATCAAGGGCCCGGACTTCCCGACCGGCGCGCTGGTGGTGGGCCGCAAGGGCATCGAGGAGGCGTACCGCACCGGCCGCGGCTCCATCACGATGCGCGCGGTGGTCGAGGTCGAGGAGATCCAGGGCCGCCAGTGCCTGGTGGTCACCGAGCTGCCGTACCAGACCAACCCGGACAACCTGGCGCAGAAGATCGCCGACCTGGTCAAGGACGGGAAGATCGGCGGCATCGCCGACGTCCGCGACGAGACCTCCTCGCGCACCGGTCAGCGCCTGGTCATCGTGCTGAAGCGGGACGCGGTCGCCAAGGTCGTGCTGAACAACCTGTACAAGCACACCGACCTGCAGACGAACTTCGGCGCCAACATGCTGGCGCTGGTCGACGGCGTGCCGCGCACGCTGTCCCTGGACGCGTTCATCCGGCACTGGGTGACGCACCAGATCGAGGTCATCGTCCGCCGTACGCGGTTCCGGCTGCGCAAGGCGGAGGAGCGCGCCCACATCCTGCGCGGTCTGCTGAAGGCCCTGGACGCCATCGACGAGGTCATCGCGCTGATCAGGCGCAGTGAGACCGTCGACGTGGCGCGCACGGGCCTGATGGGCCTGCTGGAGATCGACGAGATCCAGGCCAACGCCATCCTCGAGATGCAGCTGCGCCGGCTGGCCGCCCTGGAGCGCCAGAAGATCGTCCAGGAGCACGACGAACTCCAGACGAAGATCAACGAGTACAACCAGATCCTCGCCTCGCCGGTCCGTCAGCGCGGGATCGTCAGCGAGGAGCTGGCGGCGATCGTCGAGAAGTTCGGCGACGACCGCAAGACCAAGCTGATCCCGTACGAGGGCGACATGTCCATCGAGGACCTGATCGCCGAGGAGGACATCGTCGTCACCGTCTCGCGCGGCGGTTACGTCAAGCGGACCAAGACGGACGACTACCGGGCGCAGAAGCGCGGCGGCAAGGGCGTGCGCGGCACGAAGCTGAAGGAAGACGACATCGTCGACCACTTCTTCGTCTCCACCACGCACCACTGGCTGCTGTTCTTCACGAACAAGGGCCGGGTGTACCGGGCGAAGGCGTACGAGCTGCCCGAGGCCGGGCGCGAGGCGCGCGGCCAGCACGTGGCGAACCTGCTCGCCTTCCAGCCGGACGAGGCGATCGCCGAGATCCTCGCGATCCGCGACTACGAGGCGGTGCCGTACCTGGTCCTGGCGACCAAGTCCGGTCTGGTCAAGAAGACGCCTCTGAAGGATTACGATTCGCCCCGCTCCGGCGGTGTCATCGCGATCAACCTGCGCGAGCGGGAGGACGGAACCGATGACGAACTGATCGGTGCCGAACTGGTCTCGGCCGACGACGATCTGCTTCTGATCAGCAAGAAGGCCCAGTCGATCCGCTTCACCGCGACGGACGACGCCCTGCGCCCGATGGGCCGTGCCACCTCGGGTGTCAAGGGGATGAGTTTCCGCGAGGGCGACGAGCTTCTCTCGATGAATGTCGTCCGACCCGGTACGTTCGTGTTCACTGCGACGGACGGTGGGTACGCGAAGCGGACCGCCGTCGACGAGTACCGCGTCCAGGGTCGCGGCGGCCTCGGCATCAAGGCCGCCAAGATCGTGGAGGACCGTGGTTCGCTCGTCGGCGCGCTGGTGGTCGAGGAGCACGACGAGATCCTCGCCATCACCCTGTCCGGCGGTGTGATTCGTACGCGAGTCAGCGAGGTCAGGGAGACGGGCCGTGACACCATGGGCGTCCAACTGATCAACCTGGGCAAGCGCGATGCCGTGGTCGGTATCGCACGTAACGCCGAGGCGGGACGCGAGGCGGAGGAGGTCGACGGCGAGGCCGTCGACGAGACCGCCGAGGGTGCCGCGACCACCGGCACGGACGAGGGTGAGGCGCCCTCGGCCGAGTAGCACGAGGAGAGAGTCATCGTGAGCGGAGCCACGGGCGCCGGATCGGCCGGTACCTCCAGGGGTACGGGAGCGGACGGCGGCGGCCGTGGCTCCGCCACGAACGGGGTGGGGGCGGCGGACCCGCACACCACCCAGCTGAGGCCGGTCAAGGCGGCCGCGCCGGACGCGTCGGCGTCCGGCACGCACGGAGCGCAGGGGGTAGCTGTGACGGACACCCGAGGCGGGCAGACCGGTTCGGCCTCGCCACTGCCCGGCGAGCGCAAGCCCGAGCAGCCCGACGGGCCCTACCACCCGCCGCAGGCCTACCCGGCGCAGGCGGGCGCGCCCACCGGCACCGTGCGCCGGCCGCGCACCGGCGCGCGTACCGCGCCGCGCACCCGCAAGGCCCGGCTGCGGGTCGCCAAGGCCGACCCGTGGTCGGTCATGAAGGTCAGCTTCCTGCTCTCCATCGCGCTGGGCATCTGCACGATCGTCGCGTCGGCGGTGCTCTGGATGGTCATGGACGCGATGGGCGTGTTCTCGACGGTCGGCGGCACCATCTCGGAGGCGACCGGCTCGAACGAGGCCAACGGCTTCGACCTGCAGGCCTTCCTCTCCCTCCCGCACGTCCTGATGTTCTCGACGATCATCGCGGTCATCGACGTCGTCCTCGCGACGGCGCTGGCCACGCTCGGCTCGTTCATCTACAACCTCTCCGCCGGCTTCGTGGGCGGCATCGAGCTGACGCTGGCCGAGGACGAGTGACCCACTCGCCGGGCCCACCGGCAGCCCCCCGACAACCGATTTTGGGACTTCCCCGGTCGTGCGCTAATCTTCAGGAGTCAGCGCGCGGGACACACACCGCAGAGCGCGGCGGGGCTATAGCTCAGTTGGTTAGAGCGCATCCCTGATAAGGATGAGGCCACAGGTTCAAATCCTGTTAGCCCCACCAGCACGAAGACCCCCGGCCGGTATCGGTCGGGGGTCTTCGGCGTTTGTCGGTGTCCGCGCAGCCGGCAGCAGTCCCCTTCCGCCCGCCGCCGCGGTCAGGCGGTGGCCGGGGTCAGGGGACGGGGGGACGGGCCGTGGGGTCCCGGGGGTGAGAAGAGGTCCTGCGCGCCGAGGAGGCGCAGCAGCCGGTCGGTCGCCGCGCCGGAACGCCGGATGACCACGGTCTTGCCGCGGCTCAGGGCCCGCAGGCGCAGTTCCATCAGGACGGTGAGGCCGGCGCAGTCGCAGAAGGCGAGCTCGCTCAGGTCCAGGTCGAGGCCGGTGGTGGAAGCGGTGAGCGCCTCGCCGAGCGGGCCCCGGAGCCGGTTGCCCGAGACGAGGTCGAGTTCGCCGCGCACGGTGACCCGCACCCGGTCGCCGCTCGTCGCGTACGACGTGACCGCCCGGCCCGGGGCAAGGTGCTTCGCGGCGGCGTGTCCACGCGTGCAGGGCACGCCCGGCGCGGTGCGGGTCCGTGCCGGGTGGGAAGGGTGCTGCATGGCTCACTCCCGATGTGCTCGCCGTCGTCCGTCTCCACGTTCCCGCACCAGGGGAACGTACGTCAACATATACACGAATCCTTGTACGTGCTTTTGAATGCGCGCATGTCTTTTCAGTAGACTCGGAGCATGGATGAGGTGCCCGAGCCGCACAGCGGATGGACGTTCCTGACGAACCACGCCCGCGTCCTCGCGGCCATCGCGGAGAACCAGAGCGCGCGCGTGCGGGACATCGCCGCCCGCTGCCGTCTCACCGAACGCGCCGTGCAGAAGATCATCGCCGACCTGGAACAGGCCGGCTACCTCTCGCACACCCGCCAGGGCCGCGGCAACACGTACGAGATCGACCCCGCCAGGATCCTGCGGCACCCGACCGAGGCCGGCCAGGGACTCACGGTGGCCGCGCTCCTCGCCCTGCTCGTCCGGGACGAGGACCACCGCGCGATGCCGTACGGCGAGCACACCGACAGGCCCGCGCCCGCGTCGGCGTCCGGCTGACGTTCCGCCAAGCCCTGGGCGCTCGCGCACGAGTTCGCGTGGGGCCCGCAACCCTCCTGGTGGCCTGGTGGCCGCCGTACCGCGGGCGGCGTGCGCCGACGGCGGCTGCCCGACGGATCTCACGGCCGCGGGGTACGCGAAGGCCCGACCGCTGGCGACGGGGGATGCACCAGCGATCGGGCCATGGCCAAGGGTAACAAGGTTGCGCGGGCTGGGGGAGCCAACCGGCTTGTTGCTCACGGTAGTTGGCCGATCTTGGCCGGTCAGTGCGGGCACGGCGGGTCGTACGACAGACGGGGCAGGTACTCGTGCCACCGCTGCGGGGTCAGGACCCCCCTGGTGACCGAGCAGATGTGCCGGATGGCCGTGTCGGCGTCCAGGCGCCACAGCCGCACCGTGTCGGCGCCGCTCGACACCCCGAGCACATGGCTGCCGGGGCTGAAGGCCAGGAAGTTGCCGGTCTTGGCGTAGGGGCTCATCGACTGGCCGATGGGAGTGGCCGAGTCGGGCCGGGTCACGTCCCACAGCCGGACCGTGTTGTCGTTGCCGCCGCTCGCCAGCGTGTTCCCCGACTCGCTGAACGTCAGGGACGTGACCGCCTCCGTGTGCCCGGTGAGCGGCGCTCCCAGCACCGTCGGCGCGCCCGGGTCGGTGACGTCCCAGAGCCGTACGGTGTCGTCGTCGCTGCCGCTGGCCAGGGTGTGGCCGTCGGGGCTGTAGGCGAGCGCGTTGACCGGGCCGGTGTGCTGGGTGAGCATGGGGCCGGTACGGGTGGCGTGGCCGGGGTCGGCGACGTCCCACAGCCGGATGGTGCTGTCCGCGCTGCCGCTGGCCAGCGTGCGCCCGTCCGGGCTGAAGGCGAGGGAGTCGACGAAGCCCCGGTGGCCGGTGAGCGGCTTGCCGAGTGGGACGGTGCGCGCGGGGTCGCTGACGTTCCACAGCTGGATGGTGCGGTCGTCGTAGGCGGTGGCCAGGGTGCGTCCGTCGGGGCTGTAGGCCATCGAGTCGGGGCCGGCGAAGCGGGTGCGCAGGGTCAGCGGGGCCCTGGCCCGGACCGGGCGGGCCGGGTCGCGGACGTTCCACAGGTACAGCGACCCGTTCCCGGTCCGTACGGCGAGGGTGCGGCCGTCCGGGGAGAACGCCATCGACCGCTGGAAGCCGTCCGTCGCCATGAACGGCTTGCCCAGGGACACCGGCCGGCCGGGCGCGGCCACGTCGTACAGCCGGATCCTGCCGTCGCGCGCCGCCGTGGCCAGCACCTTGCCGTCCGGCCGGAACGCACCGCTGCGGCCGATCATGTCCTGCGTCGGGACCGACCAGAGGCGCACCTTGCTGTCCCCGCTGCCGGTGGCCAGGGTGCGGCCGTCGGGGCTGAACCCGAGCGCGTACATCTCACCGCTGCTGCCCGCGAGCGGCTCCCCGACCTGTGAGGGGGACGACGGGTCGGTGACGCTCCACAGACTGGCGGTGCTGTCCGCGCTGGCGGCGGCGAGCCGGCCGCCGTCGGGGCTGAAGGCCACCGACCAGATGGGCCCGGTGTGCCCGGTGAGCGGGGAACCGAGGGCCTTCGCGCGCGCCGGGTCGGCGACGTCCCACAGCCGGATCGTGTCGTCGGCGCTGCCGCTGGCCAGGGTGTGGCCGTCGGGGCTGAAGGCCACCGAGTGGACGAGGTCGGTGTGGCCGGTCAGCACCTTCGGCAGGGGCTTGGGGCGGCGCGGGTCGGCCGTGTTCCACAGCCGGATCGTGTTGTCGTCGCCGCCCGCCGCGAGCGTGCGCCCGTCGGGGCTGAACGCCACGCAGCGCACCGGCGCGGTGTGCCCGCCGAGCCTGCCGAGCGGGGCGGCCCGGCGCGGGTCGGCCACGTTCCACAGCCGTACGGTGCGGTCCTCGCTCGCGGAGGCCAGGGTGCGGCCGTCCGGACTGAAGGCGACCAGGTAGATCGTGCCCGTGTGGCCGGTGAGCGGCCGTCCCAGCGGGGTGGGGCGGGCGGGGTCGCTGACGTCCCACAGCCGGATCGTGCCGTCGTCGCCGGCGCTGGCCAGGGTGTGGCCGTCCGGGCTGAAGACCGCGCTGCTCACCCAGCTGGTGTGCCCGGTCAGGGGCTTGCCCAGGGGCCTGGGGCGGGCGGGGTCCGCGACGTTCCACAGGCGGACGGTCCGGTCGTAGCTGGCCGTGGCGAGGGTCTTGCCGTCGGGGCTGAAGGAGGTGAGGTAGACGGCTCCGGTGTGGCCGAGCATCGGGGTGGCCAGGGGCGCGTTCACGATCGAGATCAGCCTGCTGAACGTCCCCTCGTCGCCGGGTCGCAGCCGGTGGGCCACCAGGTCGAGCTGCGCGGCCAGCGACGGATCCGTGTGCTGCACGCGGTCCGCCTCGGCCAGCACCTGCTCGAACACGGCGTCGTCCCGCTGCTGCCACGCCACCACCGCCGAACCCGCGGCGAGCACCGCGAGCACGACCAGGGCGGCCACGGCGGCCCGGCTGATCAGGACCGTGCGCCGGCGCAGCCGGACCGAGGCGGCCAGGAACTGCACGGCGCCGCGCGTGAGATAGGTGTCCCCGGCGGACTTCGCCCAGGTACGGGCCTGCTCGAGTCGGGAGCCGCGGTAGAGCAGCGAGCTGTCCCGCTCCGACGCCTCCCACGCGCGGCCGTCCTCCTCCAGGCGCTGGCGCAGCAGGTGGTCCCCGCGGTCCTCGTCGATCCAGTGGCGCAGCCGCGGCCAGGCGTGCAGGAGCGCCTCGTGGGTGATCTCCACGGTCTCCGCGTCGAGCGTCACCAGCCGGGCGCGCACCAGCGCCTCCAGCGACTCCTCCGTCTTGCCGGGGTCGGCCGACTCCTGCGCGAGCTGGCGGCGGCTGCCGCGGCGGCGGGTGGCCTGGGTGTCCTCGCCCAGCCGGACGAGCCGCAGCAGGAGCAGCCGGGCGGCCGAGCGTGCGGCCGGGTCGAGGCTGGACCAGGCGCGCTCGGCGGTCGCCGCCACCGCGCCCTGGATACCGCCCGCCGCGCGGTAGCCGGCCAGTGTCAGCCGGCCCGCCTTGCGGCGCTGCCAGGTGGCGAGCAGGGCGTGGGAGAGGAGCGGGAGCACTCCGGCGTCGTGCGCTCCGCGCGGGCCGTCGGCGCTCACCTCGCGCACGATCAGTTCGGCGAGCCCCGGTTCCAGCTCAAGGCCGACGGCCTTGGCGGGGCCGGTCACCGCCTCGCGCAGCTCCGCCGTGGTCAGCGGGCCGAGCACCATGTGGCGGTGCTGGAGGGCGTCGGCCAGTTCCGGGTAGCCGAGGCACTGCTCGTAGAAGTCGGCGCGGACGCCGAGGACCACGAGGGCGGGGGCGGGGCCGGGCGAGTCGGCCGCCGGGGTGCAGGCGGCGCGCAGGAACTGCAGGAACGTCCGGCGGCCGGCTTCGTCGGTGCAGAGGGTGAACGTCTCCTCGAACTGGTCGACGATGATCACCGGACGGGTGGCCGGGGAGCCGGCGTCCGGCTGGGAGGCCGGGGCGGGGGCCGTGCCGGGGGCCGGCTGCGGGGCCGTGCCGGGGGCCGGCGTGGGAGCCGGATATGAGGTCGGGGCCTCGGAGGCGGGCTCCGGGGACGGGACCCGGGTGGCCTCCGGCGCCGGCGCCGGGGCCTCTGGCAGGGGGGACGGGGCCGGTTCCGGGGGCACGTCGGGGCCGGGGGCGGTGTCCGGGCGCGCTTCCGGCGCCATTCCCGGCTCACGGTCCGGTGCTGTGCTCGGCTCACGGTCCGGTGCCGCTTCCGGCTCACGGTCCGTCGCCGTGTCGTCCGGCGGGCGGTGGTGCGCGCGGGAGGACGTCTCCCGGTGCGCCCAGGCCGTGACCGCCTCCCGCACCGCGCGGGCGAAGTGAGGTGCGTCGGCGCCCGGTGCGGCGGGGTGCCGCGCGGCCTCCTCCTCGGCCCCGCGTGCCGCCGAGGCCAGGTCGGCGAGCTCCGGTATGCGGCGGGTCAGCTCGCCGAGCGGATCGGCGCCCGGCACGAGCTGGAGCACGGCGCCCGGCCGCTCCCCGCCGTCCCCCGGCAGGCCGTCCTCCAGGGCACCGCCCCGCAGCGCGGGCACCAGACCGGCGTTCAGCAGGGACGACTTCCCCGCGCCCGAGGCGCCGACGAGCATGATCAGACCGCCCGTCTTCTCCGCGGCCCGCAACTGGGCCACCAGGGCCTCCGTGCTCCGCTCGCGCCCGAAGAACCAGCGGGCGTCCTCCTGGCGGTAGGGCGCCAGGCCCCGGTACGGGCACACGCCGGCGGCGACCGGCGGGGCCGGGCCCGTCGCCCCCCGGTCCTCCTCGGCGGGCGCCGCCGGGCGGTCGGCGGCCGGCCCTGCCAGAGCCTGTTCCCACAGGCGCTGCCACTGGACGAGGTCGTACAGACCGGCGGAGACGGGAACGGGCCTGGCCCTGCGCGCCTCGGGGATCAGGATCTGCAGGACGGCCGCGAGGGCGGCGAACTGGGCCGGCACGTTCTTCGCCCGCCGCCAGTCGCTGATGCGCTGGGCGGACACCCGCACGGGCCGTCCGCGCTCGTCCACCCGCTGGAGCCGGACGACCGACTCCGACACGCTTTTCAGGGGAGGGTTGCCCGCCTCCTTGTAGAGCAGCGCGAGGCGCTCCGCGAAGACCGTACGTGCCCCTGAGTCGGAACCCAAGGCCCCACCCCTTACTTCCCCCCGCGTCTGGACGTCCGGACCGGAAAACTCACCCTATACGGCTGACCTGCGGCGAAGCCCTCGTCCGGAGACCGGTACCTCCTCGCCGGGGGCGACAAATGGCAGGATCACGACCCGGTAGCCGGTCCATCACGCACCGTCCGGACAGGCCACCGGGCCCGCACCCGCCGGACACCGCTCCGGGCGCCGAACGTTCTCGGTCAACTTCGTCCGGGAAGCGCCCAGGGCCACGAGAACCCCCACGACCCGAAGTTCACCGACCCGAACTCCGCCCGACTTCCCGCCCGATCCGAGGTCCCCACGGCCCCGGAACGCACCCTGGGCCAGGCCCCCACGGCCGCCACGGCCCCCGAGGTCCCGAGGTCCCCACGGCCCCGGAGATCCCGAAGACAGCACGGACGCCGCACTCCCCGGACCCGATTCGCGCAGGCACGACGAAAAGCGCGGATCGACGTCACCCGCTCCGTCCGGCACCGGTCCCCACGAGGGGAGGGACCGGTGCCGGACGGGCAGGTGCGGGCGCGCCGTGCGGACAGCGGAGCGGGAGGGCAGGAGCCCCTGCGGAGCACCTGCCCTGTGAGACCGGTGCGTCAGTCCGTCCACCCCGCCGCCCGGGCGGCGGCGACGGCGCTCTCTTCGGCCGCGTCGGCGGCCGTGTTCAGGACGGCGTCCCGGCCCCGGGCCGTACCGCCCGCCGCGGCGGCGGCCGCCTGGGACGCGGTCAGCGCGGCCCGGAGGGCGGGCGAGGCGCCGGTGTCCCCGCGTGCCGCGGCCACCTGGGCCGCCAGGGCCGCCGCCGCGGCCGCGTTCCGGGCGCAGCGGGCGTCCGCCGCCGGATCAGGGGCGCTGCGGGCCAGCGCTTCGAGCGAGCCGGAGGCCAGCCGCAGCGCGCCGGCCGCCCGGCCGACGGGGCTCGTCGGCACCGGCTGGGCCGCTTCCGGCTCGATCCCGCAGTGACGGCAGGTGGCGGCGGCACGGTCGTACGCGCTGCGCGCCCGCCCGGCATGGGCCCTTCTCAGCTCCGCCGCCGACGGCGCGGTTCCTGCCCGCCTCTCCTCGCGTCCGCTCATCCTCGGTCTCCCTCGGCCTCGGGGCACCGTCCCGGCGGGTCCGGGACCGGGCGCGGGCAGGGTGCCACGCCGGTCGTGAGGAGGCCAGACGTGTGTGCGGGGCGGGTGCTATCCGGTGGTCGGCCGATCGCTGGAGATCTGACGGTCAGTCAGTTATGGTTCGCGCGCCGGTCGTTACCGAAGGGGTGAGCGCCATGGTGAAGCGTCCCGACTGCCCGCGACCTCCCGGCGCCCCGCGCTGGGTGGCGATGTTCCACCGGGCGTCCGACGGCTCCTGGCGGGTGGCGGCCGAGTCACCCGACAGGGCCCCCGTGCTGTACGCGGTCGGGGACATGGCGCAGACGGTACGCGCACGCGGTGACGAGGTGGCGGTCGCCCTGTGGGGCCCGCGGGACGGTGACTGGCACCGCTTCGAGACCCCGGCGGCCGCGGCCGTCGCGGGTGGCCGCGCGCAGGAACCGGACGACGGGCGCGCACAGGCCCCGGACGGGCGCGCCGGGGAGCCCGTCAAGCTCGCCGAGCGCATGGCGGACCGCCGGCACCAGGTGCTCATGGCCGGACTGAGCAGGGCGGGTCTGTACGACCTCTCCCCCGAGGACGAGCCGGCGGTACGGGCGCTGGTCGAGCGGCTCGACGAGCCCACGGTCCGCCGGGTCGCGCACTGGCTGTCCGCCGCGGCGGCCGGCCGCTGAGCGCCGGGTGACCCGGTTGACGGCACGGCGCACCGGGCAGTGACGTCCTGAAGCCGGTCGGCCGACCGGCGGGCCGCCCACGGGGAGGCCGAGGTCCGGTACGGCTGGAGGACGTATGAAGGTCACCGTCGACCGGGGCGTGTGCTACGGCTCCGCCGAGTGCGCGCACCGGGCGCCGTCCGTGTTCGCCTTCGAGGACGGGTACGGCGTGGTGCGGCCCGGGCGGGCGGACAGCGGGGACGATCCGCGGGTGCGCGAGGCGGCGGAGAAGTGCCCGTCGCAGGCCATCGTGCTCGCCGAATGACCTTGCGGTTCAGATGACTTGGCGGAGTGCTCCTCCGGGTCACGCCCGCGTGACCCGCGCGGGGTAGGACCAGGCGAGGTCCGCCAGTGCCCGTGCCCTGGACTCCGCCACGGCCATGCGGGCGTCCCGCTCGTCCGGGTCCACGTGCGGGGCCTGCCCGGTCATCTGCCCCTCCCACTTGCGGTACAGCAGTCCGGGCTCGGCGCAGAACCAGCCGCGGGAGACCGCGTCCAGGGCGAGCAGCAGACCGGTGTCCTCGGAGGCGGGCAGCGCCATCCAGCCGCCCAGCGCGATCAGCAGGTCCCGGCGGACGAAGAGGGTCGCGGGGTGCACCGGCGCGCGGAACCCGTTCTCCTTCCACCGGCGCAGGACGGACCCGCGCTCGACCGGTCCTTCGGCCGGGTCGCCGGGGAAACCGGCCGTGGAGCCGTCGGGCAGCAGGTCGAGGACCCGGCAGGTGGCCCAGCCGAGCGTGCGGTCGGCCTCCAGCGCGGCCAGGTCGCGGGCGAGCGCGCCGGGGGTGAGCTGGTCGTCGGCGTCCAGGACCTTCACGTACTCGCCGTCGGCGTGCGCCAGCGCGAGGGTGCGGGCGATGCCGGGGCCGCCCGGCCGGCCCTGACGGAAGCTCACCCGCGCGTCGTCCGGGACGTAGGGCCCGACCTCGTCCGTGCGGCCGTCCTCCTGGATCACCCAGTGCCACTCCCAGCCGTCCGGGAGCCACTGCGCGCACAGCGACTTGTGGGCCTCCGGCAGGAAACGCGCGGACGGTGCGTGGACGGCGGTGACTACGGTGATGCGCACCCGGCCAGGCTATGGCCCCGCGAGGAGGCCGACGACCGAGGGTGGTGGGGTTCGGAAAAGCGCGAGACCCCCGGCCGATCCCGGCCGGGGGTCTGTCCGTGTCGACTGATGCGTACGCAAGTCGCCCGTGCTGTCGAGACGGTCGCGGTCCTGCGTGCTGCGCTCCGCTCAGCAGTCGAGCTGTGCGGTGGTCTGGGGGGCCGCGTCCGTCTCCGCCTCGGTCTCGTCGAGGGGGCGGTGCCGGCAGCTGGGGGACTTTCCGTGGGCCTCGGCCCGGATGCGCTGCTTCATCGTGGGGGGAAGGGCCCTGCCGTGGGACCAGGCCCAGTGGTTCATCAACGGGATCGTCGGGGCCGGCTGCGTCTGCGTCTGCGCCTCGGCGCCGGCGCCGGTGGCCGGGGCCTCGGTCTGGGCGGCCGCGGTGGTCGCGGTGGCGAGTCCGAGCGCCGTGCACAGCGCGAGGAAGGCGGTGACGATGGCGGTCCACAGCTGCGCGACCTTGTTGTTCCCGGTCATGACCCCTCACTTTCAGGTTGGGCGATTTGCGTACTTTGTTCATGATGTGTATGGGGGTCGCGAAGTGTGGGACCGACGCCCACGGCGCGGCGATGTTCCGATGAACACCACCCGGATGGGTGCACGACGGTCAGAAAAGCCGCAAAAGCAGGTGAGGACGAGCGAAGGGGGAGAAAGTAACGGTCCGTGGGGGCCCGATCACCCTGTGGCGGCAACCGTCGCCGACCTGGGCTATTGCGCTGTCGGGGGCGGGAGTTGGGGCCCCACGCAGGTCACCGATCGATATCGGTCGGTGTGTATAGTCGGGCGCCAGAGGTCCCCTACGTCAAGGAAAGACGAGGTCGCGCGGTGAAGAAGCTGCTCCTGGTCGCACTGGCCGCCATCGGCGGGCTCCTCGTGTACCGCCAGATCCAGGCGGATCGCGCCGAGCAGGACCTGTGGACGGAGGCGACTGACTCCGTGCCCACGGGTTCGTGAGTACCGATCCAGATTTCGATCAGACCCCGGCCGCCCTCGCGGTCGGGGTTTTGTGTTGTCCGGGCGGCTGCCTCGCGCCCCCTCGTGTTGCCGCTTCCCGACGCGTGGGGTAGGCGCCCGGTGACACGGCCGCCGACGGGGCCGAAGTTTCGGACGGCCGTACGGATTCCCCGGATGGCGCAGGCCGGTCCGGGGCAGGATGGGCCACGGCCGAAGGCGCGGGTACGGAGCGACGGGAGTGGCACGTGCGGGGGCGTGGGACGTGGTGGTGGCGGGGCGGCCGGCCCGGGGGAGCCGTGCGGGCGGCGGTGGTCGCGGCCGTGCTGTGCGCCGTGGCCGCGCTGCCGGGCGCGACCGCGGCCGCCGACGGACCCGCGGCGTACGCCTTCGCCCCGGACGCCGTGCCCGTCACGGGTACGGCGGGCGTCTCGGACGCCCCCCGGCTCGAACCGGGCCGTACCTACCGCGGTTCCCTCCCCGCGAACGGCCGGCTCTTCTACCGGCTCGACCTCGACCGTGCGACCACGGCGTACGTCCCCGTCACCGCCGTACCCCCCGCGCACGCCACCGTGTCCGCCACCGACGGCATCCGTGTCTCGGTCCGGGACGCGCACGGCGGATCGTGCTCGTACGCCGCCGCCCGCTTCGGCGGCGCGCTGAGCCCGCGTCCCGTCACGGCCCTCGGGCAGCGCGAGGCCGGCCGCACGTCGTGCCAGGGCGCGGGGGCGTACTACCTGCTGGTGGAACGCCTGGACTCCGGGAACCCGGGACGCTCGGGCGGCTCCGCCGCGGCGGGTACGGGGCGGCCCTGGGACCTGGAGATCGCCCCCGTCACCGAGCCGCGCCCGGCGCGTGCCGGGCCCACGACCGCGCCGGGGACCTGGGACTCCGCCTCTCCCGAACCCCTGCCCGGTGAGCCCCGGGAGCGGGCCGGCGGCGCCGGGTTCGCCGGGGCCAGGCCACTGGGCCAAGGGGTCTGGCGGTCCCGCATCGTGCCCGGCCAGACCCTCTTCTACGAGGTGCCGCTCGACTGGGGGCGCCGGGTGCACGCCGTGGCCGAGCTGGGCGGTGCCGCCCGAGGGCACGGCTATGTCGTCGGCGCGCTGGACCTCTCGCTCTACAACCCCGTCCGCGGACACGTCGACGACGCCTCCCTCGGCTACACCGGCACCGCGCGGAGCGCCGCGCTCGACCCGATGCCGCCCGTGGAGTACGCCAACCGGTACGCCGTGCCGACCGGCCGGAGCGCGGTGCGCTTCGCCGGCGCGTACTACCTGGTCGTGCACCTCAGCGAGCGGATGACCGACACCTTCGGGTCCGGGCCGTTCACGGTGACCCTGCGGGTGCGGGTCGACGGACAGGCGCACGACGGCCCCGGCTACGCGGGCCGGCCGGTGCCTGCGGGCGTCTTCACGGTCACCGAGCAGGACCGCGCGGCCGCGGCGGCCGGGAGCGCGGGGGGCGACCGCATCGCGATGAAGGCGCTCGCGGCGGGCGGGATCGGCACCGGGACCGCGCTGCTGCTGGTGCTGGGAGTGTGGACGGTGGCCGCCCGGCGGGCTCAGACGCGGGCCAGCGCCCAGAAGCCCACGGCGTAGCAGGCCAGCGCCAGCAGCAGCAGGGGGACGGCCGCCTTGGCCGGCGGGCCCGGGCGGCGGGCCCGGTGGCCCCGCGCGCGGGCCGGTGCGGCCACGGGCGTGGGCGGTGGCGTGGGCGCCGGGGTCCGCGGGTCCTGGGCGGTGTACGAGGCGGTGCCGGTGTCGGCGCGCGGGACGGCCTCCGCTGCCGGGGCCGACGGGGTGGCCGGAGCGGACTGCCGGGCGCCGTACGGCCGGGGGGCCGGGGGTGCCATGGGAGCCATGGGGTTGGTGGGGGGAGTGGCGGGCTGTTCGGCCGCGGGCGGGCCGACGGCCGGGTGGCCCGGCTGGTCGTACCTGTCGTACCCGTCGTACTGGCCGGACTGGCCGGACTGGCCGGACTGGCCGGACTGACCGGACTGACCGGACTGGTCGCCGTGCCGTGGCCGGTTCCCCTCCTGGGCCGGGAGGCGGGGCCGGGGGCTCGGGGTCGGCTGGGGCGGCGGCAGGTGGAAGCTTCCGGTGTCCGACATCGACACGGCCGCCGACGAGGACGTCGGTGAGGAGGGCGCGGAGGGCTCCGGCCCGTCGGTCTCCCCGCGGGGACCGAGGCGGGGATCGACGGTCCCGCCGGAGGGTTCCAGTCGTGCCGCGCCGCCGGTCCCGTCGGTGCCGGTGCCGGTGAGGCCGTGCGTTCCCGCGGGCCGCACCTGTACGCCGGGGGCGCGCTTGAGCGGGCCGTCGGGACCGAACCCGGGCGGCAGCGGGCCGAGCTGGTCGAAGATCTCGATCAGTTCGTCGTCGGGGCCGGGCTCCGGCAGCAGTTCGGCGGCGGCGGCGAGCGCCTTGCGCGCTCCCGTGGCGGTGCGGAACCGGGCGGCCGGATCGGGCTGGAGCAGAGTGGCCACCACCTGCCACAGCGGCTCGGGCACCCCCTTGGGCGGTCCCGGTGTCCCGTGTTCGGTGAAGTACTGGACGAGCGCCTTGGCGTCCGGCTTGGCCCCTTCGAGCAGGTACAGGGCGACCAGGCCCACGGCGAACAGGTCGGCGGGGAAGTCCGGTTCGGAGCCCAGCATCTGCTCGGGCGCGAGATAGCCGGGCGTGCCCACGACGAGGTTGGTCTCGGTCAGCCGGGGCTCGCCGAACCGCATGGCGATGCCGAAGTCCGAGAGCCGCAACCGGGGCCGTGCGGTGCCGGTGGCTTCGAGCAGCACGTTGGCGGGCTTGATGTCCCGGTGCACGACCCCTTCCGCGTGCACCGCGGCGAGACCCGAGAGCAACTGGTCCAGCAGGGTGCACACGAATCCGGGCGGCAGCGGCCCGTAGTCGCCGACGAGGTGGACCAGCGAGCCGCCCCCGACCAGGTCCATCGTGAACAGGACCTTGTCGTCGTCGGCGGCCCAGCTGGCCGGGGCGAGGACATGCGGGTGGTCGATGCGCAGCGCCTGTTCGCGCACGAAGCGCAGCAGTGAGTGGGCGTCGCGCTGCTGGAGCACCTTGGCCGCCACGTACCGGCGGCGCCGGTGGTCCCAGGCACGCCAGACGGCGCCCGCGCCGCCACGTCCGATCGGATCGGCCAGCTCGTACCGGCCGGCGAAGACCTCACCCATGACAGTCCGCCGCTCCTCCCCCTGGGCCCTGTGGCCTCCCCCAGGGCCTGTGGACTTTCCCCTACCCAAGCGGCCCCCGTCCTGCCCCTGCGGGACCGTGCCGCTGCGGCCCGGTTCCCGGACCCCCCTCCGGGCGACCGGGCCGCGGGGTCAGTTCTGGTGGGACTGGTAGTGCGCGACCGCGTCCGAGGTGCGGCCGGCGCCGTAGACCTTCAGGAACTCGGCCAGTTCGGGGTGGCTCGGGGCGAGGCTGTCGGCGGCGTCGATGATGTCACCGGCGGCGGCCACGGACCGCAGCAGCGACTGGATCTCGCGCACCACGCGCTTGACCGTCGGCGCACCCGAACTACTCGTCGTCTGCGTGGTGTTGCTCAGCACTGAGCCCCCCTGGGACTTCTTGATCTCGTCCATGCGGTCGGTGGCCTCCGCCGCACTGACACTGCCGTCCGCGACCTGGGCCGCCAGCTCCTGCAGCAGCTGCACCCGCTGGACCACGGCGGGATTGCCGATCTTCGCGCGCTGGCCGCTCATCAGCTGCGACAGCATGGGAGCCGACAGGCCCAGCACCGCCGCGAGCCGGGCCTGGTTCAGCCCGAGATCGTCGATGAGCTTACGGAAGAGCGCCCCCAACGGCTCCCCGTACCAGTTCCGCTGCAGCTCCCGCGCTCTGGCGGTGGCTTCCTGCTGTGCGGCGTCCATTGCGTCTCCCCATCGCTTCCCCTGAAAAACCGCGGTTCGCTGTAGCGAACCACGTCGAGCATCCTACGGAGAGTGGTCATCCACGGGGACCCCCAATCTTTTTGCGGGATACGGGGGGTGACCCGGTACTCTGGTCTGCGACGCCCTCCGGATCGCGAGATCTTCGGTCGGTGCTTCCCTCCGGGGGCCTTAGCTCAGTTGGTAGAGCGCCGTCTTTGCATGGCGGATGTCAGGGGTTCGACTCCCCTAGGCTCCACATACGAGACCCCCTCTGATCTGCACGAATGCGGTCAGAGGGGGTCTTTTCGCATGCCGGGCCGTGGCTGCCGGGCCCGTGTCGGCACGAGGACGGTCCGCGGGCGGGCACGGCCGCCGCCGGGCCTCAACTCCAGGAGGACGGGGGCCTCATGGCAGGCCGGCCCGTTCATCGGCGGCACGGGCGGAGCCGGTTCCACGTGAAACATGCGGTGGGGCGGACGACCGCAGTCGTCCGCCCCACCGCATGTTTCATACGACGGCCGGTGGCCTCACTCCAGGTCGTCGCGGTTCGCGGCCTCGTCCTCCGCCTGCTTCGCCTGGACCTCCGGGTCCAGGACCGAGCCGCTGCCGTCCACGGAACTCAGACGGCCGGACTCCGGGACCTCCGTCGCGGCCGGCGGCTCCACCAGCCAGTCGGGATTGGCCTGCTTGTCCCACCACTTCCAGATCGCGAAGGCACCGCCGGCCACCAGGCCGACCGCCGTCAGGATCTTCACGGCACGGCCGGTACGGGAGCGCCGCTCGTGCTTGCGGGCCAGCTTCTGGATCTCCCGCGTCGTGACCTGGCCGCGCAGCGCGGCGAGCGCGGCGGCACCGGCGGCCGCGCTCCGCGCCGCGGCCTCGTCCGCCACCGGGGTGGCCGCGGCCACCGCCTGCTCGATCTTCGGACGCGAGTAGTCGGCCGCCTGCCGGGCGGCCTTGCGGGTACGGGCGGCGGCTTCCTGTGCGGCCAGGTCCACCTTCTGCGGCACATGCGCACGAGCCTGTTCAAGGCGTGGGGCGAGCCGGGCGTCGTACTGCTCGCGGGCCTGCTCTGCGGCCTGCGACACCACGGGCGCCAGTCGTACGCGTGCCTCCTGCGCGTAGAACGCGGCACGCTCCTTGGCCGTGTCGGCGTAGGGCGCCACCACTTCCGCGGCGTGCAGCACGCTGTCCCTCGCCGAGCCGGTCGCGGCGCGCACGCTGTCGATGCGGGTCACGGGTTCCTCCTCCTCGGTGGCGTACGGTAATCGACTTTCCACCCTTTTACGGATCATGCCTGTCTGCGGCCCGCGCGGCATGCGAGGGCGGGCATATGGGTGCAACCGGTGCTTCCCGTCGACACTGCCACGGATCGCCGTCGCGCGCCCCCTCACCGGCGGAACTCGCGGCGGCCCGGTTTCAGGGGCCCCGGGCCGTGCGAGGATCGGGACCTCACACGAGGACAACGGAAGGCACACCGTGGGCGAGCAGCTCTACGCCACCCTGAAGACCGATCACGGCGACATCGAGGTCCGGCTGTTTGCGAACCACGCGCCGAAGACGGTCAAGAACTTCGTCGACCTGGCCCAGGGCGAGCGGGAGTGGACGCACCCGGCGACCGGGGTGGTGAGCCACGACAAGCTCTACGACGGCACGGTCTTCCACCGGGTCATCAGCGGCTTCATGATCCAGGGCGGCGACCCGCTGGGCACCGGCATCGGCGGCCCCGGCTACGAGTTCGCGGACGAGTTCCACCCCGACCTGCGTTTCGACCGGCCGTATCTGCTCGCCATGGCCAATGCCGGGCCGGGCACCAACGGCTCCCAGTTCTTCATCACGGTCAGCCCCGCCGTACACCTGAACCGCAAGCACACCATCTTCGGTGAGGTCAGCGACCAGGCCGGCCGGAAGGTCGTGGACGCCATCGCCGCCGTGCCGACGACACTCCCGAACAACCGCCCGGTCAACGACGTGGTCATCGAGACCGTCGTCGTCGAGAAGCGCCAGGGCTGAACACCGCCTCCGCCCGGCGTCCTCCCGGGAACCAAACGCCCCGCTCGTCCGTATGGAGGGGCGGGGCGGGGTAGGTGCCGGGGGACAGGCTCACGACCAGCAAGGGGATCATCCGATGGACCAGGCCGCAGGGAGCACGCAGGACGCCAGGAGCCTGCCCGTGTGCTACCGGCACCCGGACCGCGAGACCGGTGTGCGCTGCACCCGCTGCGAGCGGCCCATCTGCCCCGAGTGCATGGTCAGCGCCTCGGTCGGTTTCCAGTGCCCCGACTGCGTCCGCGGCGGCTCCGGCACCGGGCACGCCCCCACCGCGTCGCAGCCCCGCACGATGGCGGGGGGCACGGTGACGGCGGACCCCCGCCTGGTCACCAAGATCCTCATCGGGATCAACATCGCCGTGTTCATCGCGGTGCAGGCCAAGTCCTCGCTGCTGAACGACCTGGTCCTCATCGGTCAGTGGCCCCCGAAGCCGTACCAGACGACGATGGGCGTCACCCAGGGCGAGTGGTACCGCTTCGTGACGTCGATGTTCACGCACCAGCAGTTCTGGCACATCGGCTTCAACATGCTCAGCCTCTGGTGGATCGGCGGCCCGCTCGAAGCGGCGCTCGGCCGGGTCCGCTACCTGACGCTCTACTTCGTCTCCGGTCTGGCCGGCGGGGCGCTCACGTATCTGCTCGCCGGACCCTCGACGGCATCGCTCGGTGCCTCCGGGGCGATCTTCGGGCTGTTCGGCGCGACCGCGGTGCTGATGCGCCGGCTGAACTACGACATGCGGCCGATCTTCGTCCTGCTGGCGATCAACCTGGCCTTCACCTTCGGGTTCAAGGACATCGCCTGGGAAGCCCACATCGGCGGTCTGGTCGCCGGTGTCATCACGGGGTACGCCATGGTGCACGCCCCGCGGGAGAAGCGCGCCCTGGTCCAGTACGGCACCTGCGCGCTCGTCCTGGCCGTGTCGGTGGTCCTGGTGCTGGTCAGGACCGCTCAGCTCGGCTGACGACCCTCTTTGTCCACAGCGTGTGCCGGATCTTGTGCATACGGTGCGGGCACAGATGCGCCCCCTGCCGCTCGGATGCGTTTCCGCAGGTCGGGCAAGGGGCGAACGGATGTCTCAGAGCCGGTAGGCCAGTCACACCGGCGTCAACGGCCGATGAGTTATCCACAGATCGTAGTCTTTTCCCCAGGAGGGTGTGGACAGAGGGTCTGGCCTGTGGATAACTCAGCGAACAGCCGTGGGCAGAGCTACTTCCACTGCGTGGAGACGCCGAAGCCGGCGGCGATGAAGCCGAAGCCGACCACGATGTTCCAGTTGTCCAGGCTGTCGATCGGCAGCGAGCCGTCGGTGACGTAGAAGACCACGATCCAGGCCAGGCCGATGAGGAACATGGCCAGCATGACCGGCGCGACCCAGGCGCGGTTGGTGAGCCTGATGGCCTGCGCCTGCTTGGCGGGCGGCGGCGTGTAGTCGGCCTTCTTGCGGATACGTGACTTCGGCACGAGGGTCTCTCCTGTCGATGCGCTGCGTGGCCGCGCAGGTAACTGGGTCGGTCCGGGGCAGCGTACAAGGGGACTCTTAGTACTCCCCCGGGCGTCCGTTAGCGTAGTGCTTCCGCGGCGCAGAAGGAGATAAGGGTACGTTGAGCAATTCTGCCGACTCCCCCGGCACGGGATCAACGGGTTCCGGCCCGGCCCGTCGTCTGCGCTTCCGTCCGGTGCGGATTCTCACGGCGGCCGTCTTCGCGCTCGCCGGGCTGATCTTCTTCACCAGCTTCAACACGGCCAAGGGCACGGACATCCGTACGGACTCCTCCCTGCTGAAGCTGTCCGACCTGATCCAGGAGCGCAGCCGCAAGAACAAGGAGCTGGACGAGTCCAACGCGGCCCTGCGCGGCAACGTGGAGTCGCTCGCCGAGAGCGACGACGGCAGCACCAAGGCGCAGGACGAGCGGCTCAGCGGTCTGGAGAAGCGCGCGGGCACCCAGAAGCTCACGGGCCGGGCGGTCACCGTCACCCTGAACGACGCCCCGCCGAACGCGACCGCCAAGCTCCCCGGCTACCCCGAGCCGCAGCCCGACTACCTGGTCATCCACCAGCAGGACCTCCAGGCCGTGGTGAACGCGCTGTGGCAGGGCGGCGCCAAGGGCATCAAGGTCATGGACCAGCGGCTGATCTCCACCAGCGCGGTCCGCTGCGTGGGCAACACGCTGATCCTCCAGGGCCGCGTCTACTCGCCGCCGTACAAGATCACGGCCGTGGGGGACCCGGGCAAGCTGCAGCAGGCGCTCGCCGCGAGCAAGGCGATCCAGACGTACATGGTGTACGTCAACGTCTACGGTCTGGGCTGGAAAGTCACCGACGACGGGCCGGTGACTCTGCCGGGCTACTCGGGCACAGTGGATCTGCACTACGCGAAGCCAGTGGAGTAGCCGGAGCAGCCTTCCCTGTCAGGAGCCGCCGGTGCGCGTGATCGTCAGGACCGTCAGCGAACTGTGCGTCACCATCGGCACCCTGATCGTGCTCTTCGTCGCCTACCTGCTGTTCTGGACCGGCGTCCGGGCGGACGGCGCCATGAACGACCAGATCGACCGACTGCACCGGCAGTGGGCGGCGAGCGGCACCCGCCCCACGGCGCGGGGCTCCGGCACCGCTCCGGCGAGCGCCCCGAAGCCGGTGGCGTACCACTACGGCAGTCCGTTCGCGATCATGTACATCCCCCGCCTCGGTTTCACGTGGAACAAGCCCGTCCTGGAGGGGACCGGCACCGACGTGCTCGAGAAGGGCCTCGCCCACTACGCCGGGACCGCCCGGCTCGGCCAGGAGGGCAACTTCGCGGTCGCCGGCCACCGGCGGACCTACGGCGATCCCTTCAAGGACTTCCCCCGGATGCGGCCGGGCGACGCGGTGGTGCTCACGGACGGTAGGACCTGGTTCACGTATCGGATCGACAAAGGGCCCTACAAAACCGTGCCGACGGACGTTGAGGTGATCGACCCTGTGCCACGTAAGTCGGGGTACACGCGTCCGGGGCGGTATCTGACGCTGACCACGTGCGATCCGGAATGGGGGCACAGTCACCGGCTGATCGTCTGGGCGCACCTGGACTCCACACAGCCTGTGGAGGCAGGCCAACCGAAGGCTCTGCGCCGCTAGTCTGGTGTTGTACGGCGTGAGTCAGGTGCCGTGGTGGAACGGAAGGGACGGCATGTACGGCTGGATCTGGCGGCATCTGCCGGGGAACGCGTGGGTGAAGGCGCTGGTCTCACTCGTCCTCGCCATGGCCGTGATCTACGTGCTCTTCCAGTACGTCTTTCCCTGGGCCGAACCGCTGCTGCCCTTCAACGATGTGACGGTGGACAACCAGTGAGTGCGCGGATTCTCGTCGTGGACAACTACGACAGCTTCGTCTTCAACCTGGTCCAGTACCTGTACCAGCTCGGCGCGGAGTGCGAGGTGCTGCGCAACGACGAGGTGTCGACGGCCCACGCCCAGGACGGCTTCGACGGCGTCCTGCTCTCGCCGGGCCCCGGCGCCCCGGAGCAGGCGGGCGTCTGCGTGGACATGGTCCGCCACTGCGCGGCGACCGGCGTGCCGGTCTTCGGGGTCTGCCTCGGCATGCAGTCGATGCAGGTCGCCTACGGCGGCGTCGTGGACCGCGCGCCCGAGCTGCTGCACGGCAAGACCTCGCTGGTGGAGCACGAGGGCGAGGGTGTCTTCGCCGGCCTGCCGTCGCCCTTCACGGCCACGCGCTACCACTCGCTGGCCGCCGAGCCGGCCACCGTGCCGCCCGAGCTGCGGGTCACGGCCCGTACCCACGACGGCATCATCATGGGCCTGCGCCACCGGGAACTCCCGGTCGAGGGCGTGCAGTTCCACCCCGAGTCGGTGCTGACCGAGCACGGGCACCGAATGCTGGCCAACTGGCTGGTGGAATGCGGCTACCAGGACGCCGTGGCGAGGTCGGCGGGGCTCGCCCCGGTGGTGGGCAGGGCCACGGCGTGACCGCGCTGCGCCCGGAGCGCGAGACCGATACCTCGTACGGGGATCAGTCGTACGGGGCTTCCGGTGCGCAGGCGGACTGGACCGTGGCGGGCGCGGCACCCGGGGAGCCGTACCGGCCGTCCCTGGACGACGAGACCATGGCGCTGCGGATCCCCGGGCCGCCGACAGGCCCCGACGGAGAGCCCCCGAGGCCTTCTCGCGCCGCTTCCGCGTCAGCGGCCACCGGAACCTCACCGGGAGGGCGCGCGGCCCGCAGGAAGGCCGCCAAGCGGCGCGGTGGGCGTCATGGCGGCACCAGGGAGGCGGCGGGTACGGCCGACGCTCCCCGGTCCGGGTCACGGCCGCCGCTGTCGCGGGTGGAGGCCCGGCGTCAGGCGCGGCTGCGCAAGCCGGGTCCGGCCGTGCTCGCCAGCCGGGCGATCGGCGAGGTCTTCATCACCACCGGCGTGCTGATGCTGCTGTTCGTCACCTACCAGCTGTGGTGGACCAACGTCCGCGCGCACGCGCAGGCCGGCAGCGAGACGCACCAGCTCCAGGACGACTGGGCGAGCGGCAAGCGGGCCCCCGGGGTGTTCGAGCCGGGCCAGGGCTTCGCCATCCTGCACATCCCCAAGCTGGACGTGGTGGCGCCGATCGCCGAGGGCGTCGACAACAAGACGGTGCTCGACAAGGGCATGGTCGGCCACTACGGCGCGGGCACGCTGAAGACGGCGATGCCGAGCGCGAAGACCGGCAACTTCGGTCTCGCCGCGCACCGCAACACGCACGGTGAACCGTTCCGGTACATCAACCGGCTCAACCCCGGCGACCCGGTCGTGGTCGAGACGCAGGACACGTACTTCGTGTACAAGGTGACCTCGACGCTGCCGGTGACACCGCCGTCCAACACGAGCGTGCTGAACCCGGTCCCCCGGGGCTCGGGATTCACCGGGCCGGGCCGGTACATCACCCTCACCACGTGCACACCGGAGTTCACCAGCAAGTACCGGCTGATCGTCTGGGGCAAGATGGTCGAGGAACGCCCGCGCGACAAGGGCAAGCCGGACGCGCTCATCGACTAGGGGCTAGAAGGAACTGTGGCAGGGACCGCCGACGACACCGAAGAGCACACGGACGCCTCCGACGCGGAACCCGCCCCGCGCCCCCGGCGCCCCGGACGGATCGCCCTCGCGATCAGCTTCCTCGGAGAACTCCTGATCACGGCGGGGGTGCTGCTCGCCCTCTTCGTCGTCTACTCGCTGTGGTGGACCAACGTGATAGCGGACCGCAAGGCCGACCGGGAGGCCGGCCGGGTCCGCGACCACTGGGCCCAGGCCACCGACTCGGGCCCCGGCGCGCTCGACACCAAGGACGGCATCGGCTTCCTGCACGTCCCGGCGATGCGCAACGGCGAGGTCCTGGTGGAGAAGGGCACGGACACGGACGTCCTGAACGACGGCGTGGCCGGCTACTACACGGACCCCGTCAAGGCGGTCCTGCCCATGAGCGGAAAGAAGGGCAACTTCGCGCTCGCCGCCCACCGAGACGGTCACGGTGCGAAGTTCCACAACATCGACAAGCTGCGCGAGGGCGACCCGATCGTCTTCGAGACGAAGGACGACTGGTACGTCTACAAGGTCTTCTCGATCCTGCCGGAGACCTCGAAGTTCGACGTCAAGGTCCTGTCCGCGGTGCCGGAGGAGTCCGGCAGGAAGCGGCCGGGCCACTACATCACCCTGACGACCTGCACTCCCGTCTACACCTCCCGCTACCGGTACGTGGTGTGGGGCGAACTGGTCCGCGTGCAGAAGGTCGACAGCAGGCGGACCCCGCCGAAGGAACTGGGCTGACGGACATCACGAGGAAGGCCCCTGCCGGACGCTGCCGGCAGGGGCCTTCCTCGTGAGCGCGGGGCCTCAGCCCCCGACGCCACCGAAGATGTTCGGCCCGCCGTTGTCGTTGTTGCCGTTGTTCCCGCCGCCCTGGTCGACGGTGAACAGGGTCACCGTGTCGCCCTGGTTGACGTTGCTGCCCGGGGCCGGGTTGGAGGTGAGGACCACCGCGTTGTCGTCCTGCGCGCCCTGGACGTTCACCTGGAGACCCAGCTGCTCCAGCATCTTGCGGGCGTCCTTCAGCGAGCGGTTCTGCACCTGCGGGACCTGGACCTGCTGCTGGCCCTGCGCCTTGCCGACGTTGATCGCGACCGGCGTGTTCTTGCTGACCTGCTGGCCGGCCGCCGGGGTGGTGTTCTGGACCTTGCCGTCCTGACCGGGGTCGGTGACGGCGACGTCGTTGCAGTTCGCGTTGGGCGCCAGGCCCTTCGACTGGAGGATGGACTTCGCCTCGTCGCAGGACTTGCCGGTGACGTCCGGGACGGAGACCTTCTCCTCCGCCTTGGCCACCGTCAGCGTGATCGTGGTGCCCTTCTCCTTGGACGTGCCGCCCGCCGGGTCCTGGGCGATCACGACGCCCGGGGTCTGGGCGGACACCTCGGTCTTCTTGTCGACCGTGAAGCCCTTGGCCTCGAGCCGGGACTTGGCCTTGTCGAACTGGATGCCCTGCACGTCCGGCACGTCGATCTTCGGGGCGCCCGTGGACACCACGATGTTGATCGTGTCGTTCTTCTTGACGTCCGAGCCGGCCACCGGGTCCTGCGAGCAGACGTTGCCCTTGGGCTGGTTCGCGCACGGCTTGCGGGTGGGCGGCGCCAGCTTCAGGTCCGAGTTGACGGCCATCTTCTGCGCGACGTCGTAACTGTTGCCGACGAAGTTCGGGGCCTTGAAGGTCCCGTCGTCCTTGTTGCCGGTGAACGCCCACTTCCCGATCAGGATCGCGCCGATCAGGACGAGGACACCGGCGACCACCAGGAGGATCGTCGAGGTGTTGTTCTTCTTCTGCTGACGGCGCCGGTCCGGGCGGTCGTCGTAGCCGTAGCCGCCGTCGTCCGGGTTCATCGGCGGGAGCATGGTGGTCGCGCCCGCTCCGGCGTCCGAGCGCAGGGCCGTCGTCGCCTGGTCGTCGGGGTAGCCGCCGTAGCCGACCGCGCCCATGGCGGCGGTCGCCGCGACCGGCTGGCCGTCGAGACAGGCCTCGATGTCGGCACGCATCTCGTCGGCCGACTGGTAGCGGTAGTTCGGGTCCTTGACCAGCGCCTTCAGGACGATGGCGTCCATCTCGGGGGTGATCTCGGGGTCGAAGACGCTGGGCGCCTGCGGCTCCTCGCGGACGTGCTGGTAGGCCACGGCCACCGGGGAGTCGCCCACGAAGGGCGGCCGTACCGTCAGCAGCTCGTAGAGCAGGCAACCCGTCGAATACAGGTCCGAGCGTGCGTCGACCTGCTCGCCCTTCGCCTGCTCCGGCGACAGGTACTGCGCGGTGCCGATGACCGCCGCCGTCTGCGTCATCGTCATGCCGGAGTCGCCCATCGCGCGGGCGATGCCGAAGTCCATCACCTTGACCTGACCGTTGCGGGTCAGCATGACGTTGGCCGGCTTGATGTCGCGGTGGACGATGCCGCTGCGGTGGGCGTACTCCAGACCCTGGAGGATGCCGATCGTCATCTCCATCGCCCGCTCGGGCAGCAGCTTGCGGCCCGAGTGCAGCAGTTCACGGAGCGTGGAGCCGTCGACGTACTCCATCACGATGTACGGGATCGAGACCCCGTCGATGTAGTCCTCGCCCGTGTCGTAGACCGCGACGATCGCGGGATGGTTGAGCGAGGCGGCCGACTGGGCCTCCCGGCGGAAGCGGGCCTGGAAGGACGGATCACGCGCGAGGTCCGCGCGCAGCGTCTTCACCGCCACGGTGCGGCCGAGGCGGGTGTCATGCGCGAGGTAGACCTCCGCCATGCCACCACGACCGAGCACCTGGCCCAGCTCGTACCGGCCGCCGAGGCGACGCGGCTCTTCCATAGCTACCTACCAGCCCTCTCCGTCGGTCTCGGCCGCACACGTCCGTGCGCGGCCGGAGGCTGCCGTCCGGGCCTACCGTACCCGGCTCGCTCTGTGTGACCTGGCCAAGCCCGTAACCCGATACAGGACCGGTATCGCAACGTGCGACGATGTGAAGAGGGCGTGATGGGGGTCACTTCTTGGAATTGATGACAGCCTCCATGACGTTCTTCGCGATCGGCGCGGCCAGGCCGCCACCGGAGATGTCGTCGCGGTTGGCGTTCTCGTCCTCGACCACCACGGCCACGGCGACCGGCGAGCTGCCGTCGCTGAGCTTGGCGTAGGAGATGAACCACGCGTAGGGGTTCGCGCTGTTCGCCACGCCGTGCTGGGCGGTACCGGTCTTGCCGCCTACGGTGACACCGCCGCCGATCTGCGCGTTCTTGCCCGTGCCGTCCTTGACGACGGTCTCCATCATCTGCTGCAGGACCTGCGCGTTCTTCGGCGACAGCGGCCGGCTCAGCTCCTGCGGGTCGGTCGTGGAGACCGGGTCGACGTTGGAGGACTGCAGCTCGTCGACCATGTACGGCTTCATCAGCCGGCCGTCGTTGGCGACGGCCGAGGCCACCATGGCCATCTGCAGCGGGGTGGCCGCGGTGTTGTACTGGCCGATCGAGGACAGCGCGGTCTGCGAGTCGTTCATGTGGTCGGAGAACACCGACGCGTTGGAGCGGACCGGCGTGAACTGCTCGGAGTCGAAGCCGAACTTCTTCGCCTCGGCGAGCATCTTGTCGTTGCCGAGGTCGGCGCCGATCTTGCCGAAGACGGTGTTGCAGGAGATCCGCAGCGCCTCACGCATGCTGACGTTCTTGCAGCGGATGCTGCCTTCGTTCTTCAGCTCGGTGTGCGTGCCCGTCATGATCCACGGCTGCGGCGAGTCGGTCGGCTCGTCCGCCGAGTTGTACTTGCCGTTCTCCAGCGCGGCCGCGGCCGTGACGACCTTGAAGGTCGAGCCCGGCGGGTAGGTCTCGCGCAGCGCCCGGTTCAGCATCGGGTCGGCCGGGTCGTTCTTCTTCTGGAGCTTGTTCCACGCCTTGGCGTCGTCGTTGGTGTTGCCCGCGAACGACGAGGGGTTGTACGACGGGTAGGAGGCCAGCGCCAGGATCTTGCCCGTGGAGGGCTCCAGCGCGACCACCGCGCCCTTGCCGCCCCGGGACTTCAGACCGTCGAACGCCGCCTTCTGAGCGGCCGCGTTGAGCGTGGTGACGACGTTGCCGCCCTGCCTCGGCTTGCCCGTGATCATGTCGAGCGTGTTGCGGAAGAAGAGCCGGTCGTCGTTGCCGGTGAGGATGCCGTCGTTGAGCTTCTCCAACTGGCTGCCGTCGAAGGCCTGCGAGGAGTAACCGGTGACCGGGGCCCACATGGGCCCGTTCTTGTAGGTGCGCTTGTACTTGAAGTCACCGCTCTTGGACTCGACGGAACCGGTTATCGGGTTGCCGTCGACGATGATGTCGCCGCGCGGGTTCGCGTACCGCTCGATGGCGACCCGGCGGTTGTCCTTTTCACTGCTCAGCTGGTCGGCCCTGACGTACTGCAGGTAGTTGTCACGGATCAGCAGGGCGAGGACGAGCAGACCGCAGAAGATCGCGATCCGGCGCAGGGGCTTGTTCATGACGGTCGGACCACCTGGGTCATCTCGGCGTCGGGGTTGGTCGCGGGGGTGGGCGCCGGGCGGCGGGCGGTGTCGCTGATGCGGATGAGAATCGCGATCAGCGCCCAGTTGGCCAGCACGGAGGAACCACCCGAGGCCAGGAACGGCATCGTCATACCGGTCAGCGGGATGAGACCCATCACACCGCCGGCGACCACGAAGACCTGGAGGGCGAAGGCGCCGGACAGGCCGATGGCGAGCAGCTTGCCGAAGGGGTCACGGGCGGCGAGGGCGGTGCGCACACCGCGCTCCACGATCAGGCCGTAGATCAGCAGGATCGCCATGATGCCCGCGAGGCCGAGCTCCTCACCGAAGGTCGCGAGGACGAAGTCGGAGTTGGCGGCGAACTTGATCAGGTCCGAGTGGCCCTGTCCCCAGCCGGTGCCGAGGGTGCCGCCGGAGCCGAACGCCCACAGGGACTGCTGGAGCTGGTCGGAGTGGAGGATGCCGTCGTGGGTGACCTGGCGGCTGAGCTGGTACTCGCGCATCGGGTCGAGCCAGGCCTGCACACGCGTCTGGATGTGCGGCTCGAAGCTCGCCACGCCGACGGCGCCGACCGCGGACATCAGCAGACCGAAGACGATCCAGCTGGTCCGCTCGGTGGCGACGTACAGCATGATGACGAACATTCCGAAGAACAGCAGCGAGGTGCCGAGGTCGGTCTCGAAGACGAGGATGAGGATCGAGATCGCCCAGACCACCACGATCGGGCCGAGGTCGCGGCCGCGCGGCAGGTACAGGCCCATGAAGCGGCGACTGGCCAGGGCCAGGGCGTCGCGCTTCACCATCAGGTAGCCGGCGAAGAAGATCGCCAGGATGATCTTGGCGAACTCACCGGGCTGGAGCGAGCCGAGACCGGGGATCCTGATCCAGATCTTGGCGCCGTAGATGTTGGCGCCGAGGCCCGGCACCAGCGGCAGGATCAGCAGGATCAGCGCGCCGAACATCGAGATGTAGGTGTACCGCTGCAGGACGCGGTGGTCCTTCAGGAAGATCAGCACCACGGCGAACACGGCGATGGCCAGGGCGGTGTACAGCAGCTGCCTGGGCGCGGCCGCGGAGAAGTGGGGCAGCGACTGGAGCAGCTTCGACTGGTCGAGGCGCCAGATGACCACCAGACCGAGCCCGTTGAGCAGGGTCGCCAGCGGCAGCAGCAGCGGGTCGGCGTACGGCGCGAACTTGCGCACCGCGAGGTGGGCGACGCCGGCCAGCAGCGCGAGACCGAGGCCGTAGCTCAGCAGACCGGTGGGCACCTGGTCGTCGATGGCCAGACCCACGTTGGCGTAGGCGAACACCGGGATGACCACGGCGAACACCAGCAGAGCCAGCTCGGTGTTGCGTCGGCTCGGTGCGCCGATCGCGCCGATCGTGGAGGTGTGGTGCGTCGGCGTATTCGAAGTACTGCTCATCGTGTGACAGGGCCCCTCACGGCGTGCTCACTGCTTGCCGCACTGATCGACGACCTTCTGCTCATCCTCGGAGAGGCTCGGGCCGGGGTTGGGAGTGGCGGTCGCGGTCGGGCTCGGGGACTTCGAAGGCGACTTCGAGGAGCCCGAGGCCGACGGGTTCGGCGTCGGTGATGCCTTGGACGTGAGGGAGGTACGGGTGGTTCCCGTGGTGCTCCCGGTCTTGCCCTGGCTCGCCTTGGCGTTGTGCCCGCTGTCCGCGGCGGCGCGTTCCGCCTGCTTGCGGCACGCGGAGGCCTGCACGGTCAGCGCCTGGATCTTCGCCTGCGCCTGCTGCAGGCCGCCCGCCGCGATCGTGTTCTTGACCTGCTTCTGCTGGTAGGGCGGCAGGTACTTGAGTTCGATCTCGGGGTGGTCCTGCTGCACCTTCGACAGCGACACCCAGGCCAGGTCCTGGCTGATGCCGCGGTACAGCGCGACGTGCTCGCCGCTGGTGCCGACGTAGTACTGCGTCTGCGTCCAGCGGTAACCGCCGTACAGTCCGCCGCCGATCACCGCCAGGGCGAGGACGCCGTACACCGATCTCTTCAGCCACCTGCGGTTCTTGCGGGGCTTGGTGAAGTCCTCGTCGGTGTAGTCGCCGAAGCTGCCGGCGGGCGCGTAGCCGGTGCTGTCGCCGGAGCCGGGCGGGCCGAACTCGCCGCCGCCCTGCCCGTGGCCCTGGCGGCCGAGGTGGGAGGCGCGGCCGGCCGGCGTCTGCATGATGCCGTTGTCGTGCAGGTGGTGCTGGTTCTCGGCGACGGCGCCGACCACGACCGGGGTGTCGGACAGCTGTCCGGCGAGGGTGTCACCGGTGTCCAGGTCGAGCACGTCCGCGACGATCACGGTGATGTTGTCCGGGCCGCCGCCGCGCAGCGCGAGCTGGATCAGCTCCTGCACGGTCTCCTGGGGGCCCTGGTAGCTGGCGAGGGTCTCCTCCATCGTCTGGTGGGAGACGACGCCGGACAGGCCGTCGGAGCAGATCAGGTAGCGGTCGCCGGCCCGCACCTCGCGGATCGAGAGGTCGGGCTCGACGTGGTCGCCGCTGCCCAGCGCGCGCATCAGCAGGGAGCGCTGCGGATGGGTGGTGGCCTCTTCCTCGGTGATCCGGCCCTCGTCCACGAGCCGCTGCACCCAGGTGTGGTCCTGGGTGATCTGGGTCAGCACCCCGTCGCGCAGCAGGTAGGCGCGGGAGTCGCCGACGTGCACGAGGCCGAGCCGCTGACCGGTCCACAGCAGGGCGGTGAGCGTGGTGCCCATGCCCTCGAGCTGGGGGTCCTCCTCGACCATGGAGCGCAGCTGGTCGTTGGCGCGCTGCACGGCGACGCCGAGCGAGGTCAGGATGTCGGAGCCGGGCACGTCGTCGTCGAGCGTGACCAGGGTGGAGATGACCTCGGAGGAGGCGACCTCGCCGGCCGCCTGGCCGCCCATGCCGTCGGCGATGGCGAGCAGGCGCGGACCGGCGTAACCGGAGTCCTCGTTGCCCTCCCGGATCATGCCCTTGTGCGATCCGGCGGCGAAGCGCAGTGACAGACTCATGCGCACCTCGCCCGTCGGCTCCGGGTACAGCCGGTCGTGTCGAGCCACACTGCCCACCCTCCGGTCGGGAGCGCGCCGCAGACCGGGGTGCGGCCTGCCGCTGCGTGCTCGCTCCGCTCGCGCTCACTCATGACGTAGCACTACTTCCGCAGCTCGATGACGGTTTTGCCGATGCGGATCGGCGCGCCCAGCGGGATCGGTGTGGGGGTCGTCAGCCGGGACCGGTCCAGGTAGGTGCCGTTGGTGGAGCCGAGGTCCTCGACGATCCACTGACCGTCGCGGTCCGGGTAGATCCTGGCATGCCGGCTGGAGGCGTAGTCGTCGTCCAGCACGATCGTGGAGTCGTGGGCCCGGCCCAGGGTGACGGTCTGGCCCTGCAGCGCGACGGTGGTGCCGGTCAGTGTGCCTTCGGTCACCACGAGCTTGCTGGGGGCGTTGCGGCGCTGCCGCCCGCCGCCCTGCTGCCCGCGCTGGGGCGGAGGCGCGGCCTGCTGCTGCCGCGCGGCCTGCTGCGGCCGTGCCGCCTCCCGGCGCGCTCCGCGCTGGGTGACGCGCGTACCGAACAGGTCGCTTCGGATGACCTGCACGGCCACGATCACGAACAGCCACAGTACGGCCAGGAAACCCAGCCGCATGACCGTGAGGGTCAGCTCTGACATTGCCCCCGCTTCACCCTTCGGCTTGCCGGTAAATGATGGTGGTGCTGCCCACGACGATCCGCGAGCCGTCGCGGAGCGTAGCGCGGGTGGTGTGCTGCCCGTCCACCACGATGCCGTTGGTGGAGCCGAGATCCTGGATCGTCGAGGGCGTTCCGGTCCGGATCTCGCAGTGCCGGCGGGAGACGCCGGGGTCGTCGATCCGCACGTCGGCCTCGGTGCTGCGGCCCAGCACCAGCGTCGCGCGGGAGATCTGGTGGCGGGTGCCGTTGATCTCGATCCAGTAGCGGGTGCGTCCGCCGCTCATCGGAGCGGCGGCGGGCCGCTGGGTGGCGGGCTGCGGGTAACCGTAGCCGCCGGGCCGGGCGCCGGGGGGCGGCGCGGCCGGCATGGGGGGCGCTCCGGCGGGCGCGGCGGGCGGGTAGCCCGGGCCGCCGCCCTGGCCGGGCCGGCCGGCGGGGGGCGCCGCGGGGGCGCTCTGCTGGCTGGCGGAGGAGGCGAGGGTGCGCGAGCGCACCCGGTACAGACCCGTGTCGAGGTCCTCGGCCTTCTCCAGGTTGACCTTGATCGGCCCCATGAAGGTGTAGCGCTGCTGCTTGGCGTAGTCGCGCACCATGCCGGCCAGCTCGTCGCCGAGCTGTCCGGAGTAGGGGCTGAGGCGCTCGAAGTCGGGCGCGCTCAGCTCCACGATGAAGTCGTTCGGCACGACCGTGCGTTCGCGGTTCCAGATGGTCGCGTTGTTGTCGCACTCCCGCTGGAGCGCTCCGGCGATCTCCACGGGCTGGACCTCGGACTTGAAGACCTTGGCGAAGGTGCCGTTGACCAGACCTTCGAGACGCTGCTCGAACTTCTTCAGGACTCCCATGGGGCACCTCCTCCGTCGTTCCCGCTCTGTCTTGCCCTGCTCCGTGCCGGCGTGCCGGCCGGTACCGCTCACTGATCGTATCTACGCGCCCGGCAATCAGCCGGTTCCCCCAGCGGCTCCCCTTCGAACTCCTCCGGCACATGGATCGTAGAGGCGCCTCACGACCAGTGTCCCGCACCCGGCTGTGCACCCGACCCGCTGTAGGGGGAGATGGCCGTGACCGGTACGAGGTTGATACGTGAACAGGCACTGCTCGATACGCCGGTGGCGCCGGGGGGCGGGGGCGGGCGGCCCGTAAGGGATGTGAACCCACCCCGTACGACGTGCTAATGTTCTGGATGTCGGAAGGGGCCAGCCCGCAAGGGCCGGGAACGGAAGACACACCCAATGCGCGGGTGGCGGAATAGGCAGACGCGCTGGATTCAGGTTCCAGTGCCCGCAAGGGCGTGGGGGTTCAACTCCCCCCTCGCGCACACAGTGGCTACGGGCCCATCGTGAAGACGATGGGCCCGTAGTCGTTTTGGCGCGTCCGTCACGTGAGGAAGCTCTCAGGGGTCGTGCCGGCGCTCGCCGGCACGTGGCGAGGGGCGGGCGCCCGGATCGTGGCGCTTGTCACGGCGGCCGGATGCGGTCGGGGCGGTGGGCGCGGGCGGTCGCTGTGACCGCGATCACGCTCCATGGTGCGGGGTGGCGAGGGTGACCCGGGTCACCGACTTCTCCTCAGGTGCCGAGTTGTCCACAGGGTCTGACGGGTTTCGGTCACCGGCTGTACGGTCTGCACGAGTTGGGCTTCGGCCCGGCGTTCGTGCCAGTACGTGTTCGGGGGAGGCGGTCGTGATGACCGGAGCCGGTGTGGTGGAAGTGACGGAGCCGGGCGGGCGGACGGTGGCTCCTCGGCTGCCCCGGGTGCGGGGGTTCGCCGCGTGGCCGCCGCAGGGGTCGCCCAAGAAGGAGGGCAAGGCGCTCCGGACGAGCGTGCCGCGCGACGCCCACCGCACGCTCGAAGCGGACGGCTCCCGTCCGGGCGCCGTCGCCGCGGTGGAGGAGTCCAACGCCGGCCGCATCCCCGAGCTGACGCCGATCCGGGTGGGACGGATGGCGGCCACCCCCTTCGCCTTCCTGCGCGGCTCGGCCGGCCTCATGGCCCATGACCTGGCGCGCACCCCGGCCACCGGGATCACCACCCAGATCTGCGGCGACGCGCACGCGGCCAACTTCGGTCTCTACGGCGACGCGCGCGGCGGCCTGGTCATCGACCTCAACGACTTCGACGAGACCGTGCACGGCCCCTGGGAGTGGGACCTGAAGCGGCTCGCCGCCTCGCTGGTGCTGTCCGGGCGGGAGGCGGGCGCCGACGAGGACACGTGCCGCCAGGCGGCCCAGGACGCCGTGGGCGCCTACCGGCGCACCATGCGGCTGCTGGCCAAGCTGCCGGTGCTGGACGCCTGGAACGCCATCGCGGACGAGCGGCTGGTCTCCCACGCCGACGCCCACGACCTGCTGGGCACGCTGGAGCGGGTCTCGGAGAAGGCCCGCGCCAACACCAGCGGCCGCTTCGCGGCGAAGTCCACGGAGGAGACCGTCGACGGCGGCCGCCGCTTCGTCGACGCGTCCCCGGTCCTGCGCCGCATACCCGACGCCGAGGCCGCGGCGGTGGCCGCGTCCCTGGAGCCGTACGTGGCCACGCTGTCCGAGGACCGCCCGCCGCTGCTGGCCCGGCACGCGGTGCACGACGTGGCCTTCCGGGTCGTCGGCACCGGCAGTGTCGGCACCCGGTCCTACGTGGTGCTGCTCCTCGACCACCGGGGCGAGCCGCTGGTGCTCCAGGTGAAGGAGGCCCGGCCCTCCGCACTCGTCCCGCACCTGGCCACGGCCGGTTTCGCCACGGCGCCGGTGGAGCACGAGGGGCGCCGGGTCGTCCTCGGCCAGAAGCGGATGCAGGTGGTCAGCGACATCCTGCTGGGCTGGACCACGGTCGACGGGCGGCCCTACCAGGTCCGCCAGTTCCGCAACCGCAAGGGCAGCGTCGACCCGGCCGCGCTCGCCGCCGACCAGGTCGACGACTACGGCCGGATGACCGGGGCCCTGCTCGCCCGCGCCCACGCGCACAGCGCCGACCCGCGTCTGATCGCCGGCTACTGCGGCAAGAACGAGGAGCTGGACGAGGCGATGGCCGACTTCGCCGTGGCCTACGCCGACCGCACCGAGGCGGACCACGCGGACCTGGTCGCCGCGGTGCGCTCGGGACGGATCGCGGCCGAGATGGGGGTGTGACGCGGGGGGCGGTGGCGACGGGGAGCGCGGTGACGGCGGGTGCGGCGGCCGGTTCTCCTGCGGGGTGAGCGGGCCGTCTCCGGGTGATCGGTTTCGGCCGTGGCCTACGCTGGGCGGGTGACCACCCCGGAAGCTGAGCAGTCCCAGGCACCGCGGCCCGAGGAACGGCTGGAACAGGCCGTGCGGGCAGCCGAGCAGGCGTTGATCGAGTACGAGATCGCCGTGGAGACCTTCCGCGTCGAGGTCGAGAACTTCTCCCGGCTGCACGACCAGAAGCTCGGTCCGCTCTACTCCCGGATCGAGGAGCTGGACGCGCGGATCGCCGAGGCCAGGGCCGCTCTCACCGGCGACCCGGAGGACATCCGCCGGGCCGAGGAGGCCCGCGCCCACGTCCTGCCGATCCCTGGCGTGGAGGAACTGCTGCACGGCTGGATGGACGGGCACGGCCTGTTCCCGGAGGCCGCCGCCATGCTCACCGACCAGCCGGTGCGGCCGCCTCAGCGGGTGCGGCCCAGCGAGGAGGCCCGCCGGCTCTACCGCGAGCTGGCCCGCAAGGTGCACCCCGACCTCGCCCAGGAGGAAGGGGAGCGGCAGCGGCGCGAGGAGTTCATCACCCGGGTCAACGACGCCTACGCCCGCGGCGACGAGAAGCTGCTCCAGGAACTGGCCGACGAGTGGGCCGCGGGCCCCGTGCCGCCCGAGCGGCGGCCGAGCCGCGCCGAGGAGCTGTACGCCCGGCTGGAGTGGCTCGACCAGCGCAAGGAGCTGCTCACCCTGGTCGCCCGTGAGCTGGAGGACGGCCCGGTGGCGGGCATGCTGCGGCTCGCCCCGGACGACCCCGACGGCCTGCTCGAGGAGATCGCCGGCCGGCTGCTCGGCGACATCGCGCAGCGGGAGGCCGAGCTGGCGGGCCTGCAGGAGCAGGGCTGAGACGAGCCGCGCTTCGGGTAGCGTCGGGGGCATGAGTTTCGGAGCTGGTGTGCCCACGGTCGAGGTCACGGACCTCAAGGACGGCGACTTCCTGCTGGACGTCCGCGAGGACGAGGAGTGGGACGCCGGCCACGCCGAAGGGGCGCTGCACATCCCCATGAGCGAGTTCGTGGCCCGCTACGGCGAGCTGACCGAGGCCGCCCCGCAGGACGGCCGGGTCAACGTGATCTGCCGCTCCGGCGGCCGCTCGGCGCAGGTCACGATGTATCTGGTCCAGCAGGGCATCGACGCCGTGAACGTCGACGGCGGCATGCAGGTCTGGCAGGCCGCGGGGCGGCCGGTGATCACCGACGGCGGGGCACCGGGCGCGGTCGTCTGAGCGACACGGGGCCCGAACCCGCCCTCCCGGCACCTCGGTGCCGGACGCGGGCCGGATGCCGGATGCGGGCCGGACGCCGGATGCGGGCCGGATGCCGGATGCGGGCCGGATGCCGGATGCGGGCCGGATGCCGGATGCCGGTCGGTGGTTCAGCTGAGGGCGTGGGTCGCCAGCAGATCCCCCAAGGTCTCCTCGTACGCCGCCGCGGGGCCGAGCGACAGCTCCAGGTGCTTGGCCCAGGCGTGGTACCGGTGCAGCGGGTAGTCGGTGTCCGCGCCGAACCCGCCGTGCAGGTGCTGTGCCGTCTGCACCACGCGCCGCACGCCCTCCGCCGCCCAGATCTTCGCCACGGCGACGTCCCCGGCGGCGGGCAGCGCACCCGGCGCGCCGGAGGCGATCCGCCAGGCGGCCTGCCAGAGGGTGGCCTCCATGGCGCGCAGGTCGATGTACCGGTCGGCGGCCTGGACGGCCACCGCCTGGAAGGTGGCGATCGGATACCCGAACTGCTCCCGCCTGCCGGTGTAGTCCGCGGTCATCCGCAGCACCTGTTCCCCGAGACCGAGGGCCAGCGCGCAGGTGCCGGTAGCCAGCAGCGCGTGCAGACCCTCCCAGGCGCCCGCCGCCTCGATCACACGGTCCGCCCCGATCCGCGCCGACCGCAGCCGCAGCTCGGCCAGCCGCTCCCCGCTGGTGGAGATCTGCTCGGCGAGTTCCAGTCCGTCCTGTCCGCGGCCGACCAGCGCGAGCACGGTCCGGTCGGCGTCGGTGTGCGCCGGCACGAGGACGAGGTCCGCGTCGAAGGCCCACGGCACCGCTGTCTGCGTCCCGTCCAGCACCCAGTCAGGGCCGTCCCGCCGCGCGCTGACGGCGAGGCTCGCCGGGTCGTGCCCGGTGCGGCCGTGCGCGGCGACCGTCAGCACCGGCTCGCCGTGTCCCGCCGGGGCCAGCAGCCGCTCCGCGAGTTCCGCGCCGCCGTACGTCTGCAGGGTCGCGAGGGCCGCGCTGTGCTCCAGCAGCGGCACCCGGGCCAGCACGCGCGCTGACTCGCGCAGCACCTGGCACAGCGCGACGGCGTCGAGACCCGCGCCGCCGTAGCGCTCGTCGAGCAGCAGGCCGAGCAGGTCCGCGCCGGCCAGTCGGGACCACAGGTCCCGGTCGAAGCCCTCGGCCACGGCGCCGGTGGTGAGCGCGGGACTGGGCACCGCGTCAGGTGCCACCCCGGCGAACACCCCCCGTGCCGCCTCCGCCGCCGCCACCTGCTCCTCGCTGAAGGTGAAGTCCACGGCCCTGTCCTCCTGGCGGTCCGGTCGTCCTACGGTTCGTCTGACGGGCCGTCAAGATAGAACAGGTTCTAGAAGAAGGGAACGGGAAGGGCGGCGCGGGCCGTATCGAGTACGTTCGAGCCGGCCCACCGCCGCGGGCGGTGCGGCGTGGCGAGGACCACCGCCACGGGGCCGTACCCGGGGCTGCGCCGGGCGACCGGGGCTGAGTACCGTTCCCTCCCGGGCACCGAGCAGTGGCGCCCGGGACGAGCGGGGCGCCGGTGACGAGGCCGGGACGACCGACTGGAGCGGGGGACGGGGCGTAATGGACGCGTACGACGAGGACTCACAGGCCCCGGCCGGGCCGGACGGGTCGGCCGGGCCGGGTGACCTCCACGCCCCCGCCGACCCCGCTGACCAGGTTGATCAAGCTGATCCCGGGGATCCCGGACCTGGTGGTCCTGGTGGTCCTGGTGATTCCCCGCCCGCCGGGCCGGCGGACGCCGCGGCCGCGCCCCGGACCGGTGTCGCCGCCCTCTCCCCCCGCTACCAGGTCGGCGCCGCGGTGGCGCTCGCCGTGGTGGCCGTCACCGCGTGCGTGCACCTGGCCATGGTGTTCCTGAGCGTGGCGCCGGCGAACACGGTCACCAAGCAGCACGGCCAGGCGATAGAGGACTGGGTCTTTCCGGAGTTCGAGCAGAACTGGAAGCTGTTCGCCCCGAACCCGCTGCAGCAGAACATCGCCGTCCAGGTGCGCGCCGAGCTGCGGACGAAGGAGGGCGGCCTGTTCACCACCGGCTGGTACGACCTCTCCGCCCGGGACGGCGCCGACATCGACGGCAACCTGGCGCCCAGCCACACCCAGCAGAACGAGCTGCGGCGCGGCTGGGACTTCTTCGTCGCCACGCACGGCGCCGACAACCGGCCCATCGGCATGCGGGGCTCGCTGTCCGAGCAGTACGTGCGCCGGATCGTCGTGATGCGCCTGAACAGGGAGGACACGATCCACCGCGAGGGCGTCGTGCGGCGCGTGCAGGTCCGCTCCAGCACCACGAACGTGCAGCCGCCCGCGTGGAGTCAGGAGAAGATCTCCGACAAGCCCGTCTACCGTGTGCTCCCCTGGTGGACGGTGAGCGCCGACGAGGCCGCGGGAGGCGTGCGGTGAACCGTCTCTCCCTGACCCTGTCGCGGGCCATCGCCCGCGTGACCGAGTCGCCGCTCGGCCGGTACCAGAGCGCCGTGATCCGCATCGGCTTCGCCGGGACCTGGCTGCTGTTCCTGCTGCGCGAGTTCCCGCACCGCCAGGAGCTGTACGGTCCCGACGGCCCGTGGAGCTGGGACCTCGCCCGGCGGCTCACGTCCGACAACCACGCCTTCACCGCCCTGATGTGGTCCGGCGGGCAGCTCTGGTTCGAGGTCTTCTACCTGCTGGCGATCCTCTCCAGCGCGGCGCTGATGCTGGGCTGGCGCACCCGGACCGCGTCCCTGCTGTTCATGGTGGGCGTGCTGTCCCTGCAGAACCGCAGCGTCTTCGTGGGCGACGGCGGTGACAACGTCCTGCACCTGATGTCGATCTACCTGGTGTTCACGCGGTGCGGCGGGGTGTGGTCGCTGGACGCGCGGCGGGCCGCCCTCCGGGAGGCGGCGCGCGAGCGCGGGCAGCGGGCGTCCGGCGACCGGGTGGGCCCCGCGCTGTGGGTGGTGCTCGGCCTGGTGCTGGGCGGTGTGACGCTGGCGGGCCGGTTCGACGGCGGGCTCGTGCCGGTGCTGCTGTGGACGGCGTGGGCCGGTCTCGGCCTCTGGGGTGCGGTGCAGCGCCTGGAGCGGGCCCGGGAGCCGCGGATCCTGCTGGACGTGATCGCCAACGTCCTGCACAACGGCGCCCTGTGCGTGATCATGGCGGAGGCGTGCCTGATCTACGCCACGGCCGGCTGGTACAAGATCCAGGGGTCGCGCTGGCAGGACGGCACGGCCGTCTACTACCCGCTGCACCTGGACTACTTCTCGCCGTGGCCCGGTCTGGCCGACCTGATGTCGTCCAGCGGCACGATCATGATGATCGTGGCCTACGGGACCGTCATGGTGCAGGTCGCCTTCCCGTTCACCCTGTTCAACCGGCGGGTCAAGAACGTCCTGCTGGTGCTGATGATGACCGAGCACGCCGTGATCGCGGTCGTCCTCGGCCTGCCGTTCTTCTCGCTCGCGATGATCACCGCCGACGCCGTCTTCCTGCCGACGTCCTTCCTGCTCCTGCTCGGCGGCCTGGTGGCACGGGCGCGCGGCCGGATGACCGGGCGTGGTGAAGGCCATGGCGACGGCCACGGTGACGGTGCCCGCCCGGACGACCCGGGCCACGAAGGCGACTCCGGTCTCGAAGGCGACTCCGGTCTCGAAGGCGGCCCCGGCCGCGACGGCGAGTCCGACGGAAGTGGTGACGGCGACGGGACGCTGCCCGCGCCGCGCTCGCCGGAGGAGGGCACGCGGGGCCACGTAGGGTTCACCGCATGACCGACCCCGTGAGCCGCTGGCGCGAGCACGCCGAGGGCGCCGTGCTGCTCGACGGCTTCCACGCCCTCAAGCACGCGCTGCGCTTCGGCGCGCGGGTCCCGGTGGCGGTCACCACCGACCGGCGGGCGACGCTGGCCCTCGCCGGGGAACTGGCCGGGGACGTCAGGGACCGGCTGGACGCGCTGCTGACGGAGGTGCCGGGTGGGGCGTACGCCACGCTGGTGCCGCGCCCGCACCCGACGGGCGTCGCCGCGCTGGCCGTACGGCCCTCCCGGGAGGCGCAGCTCCGGGTGCTCGGCCGCACGCCCCGCAGTACGCCGGTCGTGGTCCTCGACAACCCGCGCAACCTCGGCAACGCCGGGGCGGTGATCCGGTTGGCCGCGGGCTTCGGGGCGACCGGTGTGGTCACCACGGGCACGCTCGACCCGTGGCACCCCACGGTGGTGCGCGGCGGGGCCGGGCTGCACTTCGCGACCGCCGTGGAACGGCTCGACGTCACGGAGCTGCCCGCCGGGCCGCTGTTCGCCCTCGACCCGGAGGGCGAGGACATCCGGGGCACCGTCCTGCCGGACGACGCCGTGCTGGCCTTCGGCTCGGAGCGCACCGGTCTGTCGGACGAGCTGCGCGCGCGTGCCGACCGCCTGCTGCGGCTGCCGATGCGCCCCCAGGTCTCCAGCTACAACCTGGCCACCAGCGTGGCCATGACGCTGTACCACTGGAGTGTCACCGCCGGGGGCGCACCCGCCCTGTCCTAGGCCTGGCGGCGGACCTCCACCACCCGGAAGCGGTTGGCCACGAACGCGCCGTCGGTGAGGGCCGCGTTCGCCGCGGGGTTGCCGCCCGAGCCGTGGAAGTCGGAGAAGGCCGCGGTCTGGTTCACGTACACCCCGCCCGTCAGGTTGAGCGAGAGCTGGGCGGCCTCCTCCAGGCAGACCTCCTCGACGGCCCGCTCGACCTCGGTGTCGGTGGTGTAGGCGCCGACGGTCATGGCGCCCTTCTCGCGGATCGTGCGGCGCAGCAGCTCCAGCGCGTCGGTGACCGAGTCGACGGCGACGGCGAAGGAGACGGGACCGAAGCACTCGCTCATGTAGGCGGCCTCGGCGTCCGGCTTGGCGCCGTCCAGCTTGACGATCACGGGGGTGCGGACGACCGCGCCCGGGAACTCGGGGTTGCTGATCTCGCGGGAGGCGAGGGCGACCTCGCCCAGGCCGGCCGCCGCCTCCAGACGCGCCTTCACGTCCGGGTTGACGATCGCGCCGAGCAGGGCGTTGGCGCGGGCGTCGTCGCCGAGCAGGCCGTCGACCGCGCGCGCGAGGTCGGCGGTCACCTCGTCGAAGGTCTTCGGGCCCGCCTCGGTGCGGATGCCGTCGCGGGGGATCAGCAGGTTCTGCGGGGTGGTGCACATCTGGCCGCTGTACAGGGACAACGAGAAGGCCAGGTTGGAGAGCATCCCCTTGTAGTCGTCGGTCGACTCCACGACGACCGTGTTGACGCCGGCCTTCTCGGTGTAGACCTGCGCCTGGCGGGCGTTGGCCTCCAGCCAGTCGCCGAAGGACGTCGAGCCGGTGTAGTCGATGATCCCGATCTCGGGCCGGGTGGCGAGCGTCTTGGCGACGCCCTCGCCGGGGCGCTCGGCGGCCAGCGCGACCAGGTTCGGGTCGAAGCCGGCCTCGGTGAGCACCTGGCGGGCGACCTGCACCGTCAGGGCGAGCGGCAGCACCGCGCGCGGGTGGGGCTTGACCAGGACCGCGTTGCCGGTCGCGAGGGAGGCGAACAGGCCCGGGTAGCCGTTCCAGGTCGGGAAGGTGTTGCAGCCGATGACCAGGCCGATGCCGCGGGGGACCGGCGTGAACGCCTTGGTGAGGGCCAGCGGGTCGCGCTTGCCCTGGGGCTTGCTCCACTCCGCCGTGCCGGGGGTGCGGACCTGCTCCGCGTACGCGTAGGCCACCGCCTCCAGGCCGCGGTCCTGGGCGTGCGGGCCGCCCGCCTGGAGCGCCATCATGAAGGCCTGGCCGCTGGTGTGCATGACGGCGTGCGCGAACTCGTGCGTCCGGTCGCTGATCCGCTTGAGGATCTCCAGGCAGACCACCGCGCGGGTCTCCGCGCCCGCGTCCCGCCAGGCGCGCTGGCCGGCCTTCATGGCGGGCAGCAGCACGTCGACGTCCGCGTGCGGGTAGGTCACGCCCAGCTCGATCCCGTACGGCGAGACCTCGCCGCCCACCCAGTCGTCGGTGCCGGGCTGGCCGAGGTCGAGGCGGGTGCCGAGCACGGCGTCGAAGGCGGCCTTGCCCGCCGCCGCGTCCAGGCTGCCGTTCTCGCCGTAGGCCTTGGGGTGCTCGGGATGCGGGGACCAGTACGCGCGCGTGCGGATCGCCTCGAGCGCCTGGTCGAGAGTGGGCCGGTGCTTCGCGATGAGCTCGTGCGCGGTCAGTTCGGCGGCCATGCGGGACCAACTCCTCGTCTGGAGAACTCTTCCTCGAGTTCACGACCTGGCGTAAAGAGCAGCGGGATGGGACGGTCAGAGCTAGAGTAACCGAACGATCGGTCGGGACAAGGGGGTCCGCCGCATCTGTGGACAACCCCGTGCGGGAGGATCGCGCACATGACAGCAATCGACCTCAGCAGCCCCGTGGCCGTCGTCGGCACCGGCACCATGGGCCAGGGCATCGCCCAGGTCGCGCTGGTGGCCGGCCACCCCGTGCGGCTCTACGACGCCGTCCCCGGACGTGCCGAGGCGGCGGCCGAAGCGATCGGCGCCCGCCTGGACCGGCTCGTGGCCAAGGACCGGCTCACCGCCGCCGAGCGCGACGCCGCCCGCGACCGGCTCACCCCCGCCGCCGTACTGGCCGAACTGGCCGACTGCGCTCTGGTCGTCGAGGCCGTCCTGGAGCGGCTCGACGTCAAGCAGCAGCTCTTCCGCGAGCTGGAGGAGATCGTCGCCGACGACTGCCTGCTCGCCACCAACACCTCGTCCCTGTCGGTGACGGCCATCGGCGGCGCGCTGGGCAACCCCGGCCGCTTCGTGGGCCTGCACTTCTTCAACCCGGCCCCGCTGCTGCCGCTGGTCGAGGTCGTCTCCGGGTTCGCCACCGACGTCACGTCGGCCACGCGCGCGTACGAGACGGCCCGCGCCTGGGGCAAGACCCCGGTGGCCTGCGCGGACACCCCCGGCTTCATCGTCAACCGCATCGCCCGGCCGTTCTACGCCGAGGCCTTCGCCGTCTACGAGGCCCAGGCCGCCGACCCGGCCACCATCGACGCGGTGCTGCGCGAGTGCGGCGGCTTCCGGATGGGCGCCTTCGAGCTCACCGACCTCATCGGGCAGGACGTCAACGAGTCCGTCACCCACTCGGTGTGGCGGTCCTTCTTCCAGGACGTCCGCTTCACGCCCTCGCTCGCCCAGCGCCGGCTGGTGGAGTCCGGACGGCACGGCCGCAAGAGCGGACACGGCTGGTACGACTACGCCGAGGGCGCCGAGCGCCCCGAGCCGCACACCGCGGACAAGGAGCGTCCGCCCGCCCACGTCACCGTCGAGGGCGACCTCGGACCCGCCGCCGAACTGCTCCCGATGCTCCGTGAGGCGGGCATCCAGGTCCGCGAGGACGACGAGGACAACGGCACCCGGCTGGTGCTGCCCGGCGGCGGCCAGCTGGCCCTCGCCGACGGCCAGACGTCCGTGGAGTTCCGTGACGTCGTCTACTTCGACCTGGCCCTCGACTACCGCAAGGCGACCCGCGTCGCCCTGTCGGCCTCCCAGGACACCTCGTCGCAGACCCTCACCGAGGCGATCGGCCTGTTCCAGGCGCTCGGCAAGGACGTCAGCGTCATCGGCGACGTCCCCGGCATGATCGTCGCCCGCACGGTCGCCCGGATCGTCGACCTCGCGCACGACGCCGTCGCCAAGGGCGTCGCCACCGAGGAGGACATCGACACCGCGATGCTCCTGGGTGTCAATTACCCGCTCGGCCCCTTCGAGTGGAGCCGCAGGCTCGGCCGCGGCTGGGCCTACGACCTGCTGGACGACCTGCACCTGCGCGATCCCTCCGGCCGGTACGCACCGTCCCTCGCGCTCTACCGTCACGCGTACGCCACCGACAAGCGGGAGAGCACCCCATGACCACCGCCAAGCGCGACACGTACACCCCCGAGACCCTGCTCTCGGTCGCGGTGCAGGTCTTCAACGAGCGGGGCTACGACGGCACTTCCATGGAGCACCTGTCCAGGGCGGCCGGCATCTCCAAGTCCTCCATCTACCACCATGTCAGCGGCAAGGAGGAGTTGCTGCGCCGGGCGGTGAGCCGCGCCCTCGACGGGCTGTTCGGCATCCTGGACGAGGAGCACGCGCGCGCGGGACGCGCCGCCGACCGGCTGGAGCACGTCGTACGGCGCATGGTCGAGGTGCTCATAGCCGAGCTGCCCTACGTGACGCTGCTGCTGCGCGTGCGCGGCAACACCGAGACCGAGCGCTGGGCGCTGGAGCGGCGCCGCGACTTCGACCACCGGGTCGCCGAGCTGCTGAAGGCCGCGGCCGCCGACGGCGACATACGGGGCGACGTCGAGGTGCGCCTGGCCACCCGGCTGGTCTTCGGCATGATCAACTCGGTGGTGGAGTGGTACCGGCCGGACACCCGGGGCGCCAGCGGCCGCGAGGTGGCCGACGCGGTGGTCCGCCTGGTCTTCTCGGGCCTGCGCCAGGACTGAGGCAGGGCCGCGGCCGGAACCGAGGCCACGCGCGGCCCGCGGCTCAGGTCTCCGGCTCCAGGTCCTCCTCCTCGAACACCAGCAGGGTGCGGGTGCTGAGTACCTCGGGGATGGCCTGCAGCCGGGTCAGCACCAGTTCGCGCAGCGCCCTGTTGTCGGGCGTGTGCACCAGCAGCAGCACGTCGAAGTCGCCGCCCACCAGGGCGATGTGGGAGGCGCCGGGCAGCTGCCTGAGCTGCTCGCGGACGGTGCGCCAGGTGTTCTGGACGATCTTGAGGGTGACGTACGCCGACGTCCCGTGCCCCGCCCGCTCGTGGTCGACGCGGGCGCTGAACCCCCGGATCACCCCGTCCTCGACCAGACGGTTGATGCGCGCGTAGGCGTTCGCGCGCGAGACGTGCACCCGTTCGGCCACGGAGCGTATCGAGGCCCGGCCGTCCGCCTGGAGGATCTTCAGGATGTCCTGGTCGATCGCGTCGAGCGGACGCGGCACCGTCGGGCCGGCTCCGTCCTGCGGCCCGTCGGCCATTTGTTCAGCTGCCATGTCCCCCCGCTTCATCGCCGTGGACGTCCTGCGTTCATTGCAGGTTGTGGAGAACCGTTTGTCCACAGCCTGACGGGGCCTGTAGCCAAAATGTGCCGACGACCGAACAATCGGTTGGTGAGGCGAGTCACAGCCGACGCGTCTCCCGTAGCCGCTCCCACGAGGAGGTGCCGTCATGACGGTCCTGGAGCAGCGAGGCGCTTACCAGCCCTCGCCGCCGCCCGCCTGGCAGCCCCGTATGGACCCCGCGCCGCTGCTGCCCGACGCCGAGCCCTACCGCGTCCTCGGCACCGAGGCGGCGGCGGAGGCCGACCCGGACCTGCTGCGCCGGCTGTACGCGCAGCTGGTGCGCGGCCGCCGCTACAACGCGCAGGCCACCGCGCTGACCAAGCAGGGCCGTCTGGCCGTCTACCCCTCCAGCACCGGCCAGGAGGCGTGCGAGGTCGCCGCCGCGCTGGCCCTCGAAGAGCGCGACTGGCTCTTCCCCAGCTACCGCGACACCCTCGCCGTGGTCGCCCGGGGCGTCGACCCCGTCGAGGCGCTCACCCTGCTGCGCGGCGACTGGCACACCGGCTACGACCCCTACGAGCACCGGGTGGCCCCGCTGAGCACCCCGCTCGCCACCCAGCTCCCGCACGCCGTCGGTCTCGCGCACGCCGCCCGCCTCAAGGGCGATGACGTGGTCGCGCTCGCCATGGTCGGCGACGGCGGCACCAGCGAGGGCGACTTCCACGAGGCCCTGAACTTCGCCGCCGTCTGGCAGGCACCGGTGGTCTTCCTGGTGCAGAACAACGGCTTCGCCATCTCCGTCCCGCTCGCCAAGCAGACCGCCGCGCCCTCCCTGGCCCACAAGGCCGTCGGCTACGGCATGCCGGGCCGGCTGGTCGACGGCAACGACGCGGTCGCCGTGCACGAGGTCCTCGGCGACGCCGTACGCCGCGCACGCGCCGGCGGCGGCCCCACCCTGGTCGAGGCGGTGACCTACCGCGTCGACGCCCACACCAACGCCGACGACGCCACCCGCTACCGCGGCGACGCCGAGGTCGAGGCCTGGCGCGCCCACGACCCGGTCCAGCTGCTGGAGCGGGAGCTGACCGGGCGCGGCCTGCTCGACGAGGACGGCCTCGCCGCCGCCCGGCAGGACGCCGAGCAGATGGCCGCCGACCTGCGAGAGCGCATGAACCGGGACCCCGAGCTGAACCCCATGGACCTCTTCGACCACGTCTACGCCGAGAACACCGCACAGCTGCGCGAGCAGCGCGCCCTGCTGCGCGCCGAGCTCGAGGCGGAGCAGGGCGACCAGGAAGGCGGCCTGCGATGACCACCGTCGCCGTCAAGCCCGCCACCATGGCGCAGGCCCTCACGCGCGCGATGCGCGACGCGATGGCCGCCGACCCCTCCGTGCACGTCATGGGCGAGGACGTCGGCACCCTCGGCGGTGTCTTCCGGGTCACCGACGGACTCGCCAAGGAGTTCGGCGAGGACCGCTGCACCGACACCCCGCTCGCCGAGGCGGGCATCCTCGGCACCGCCGTCGGCATGGCCATGTACGGCCTGCGCCCGGTCGTCGAGATGCAGTTCGACGCGTTCGCCTACCCGGCGTTCGAGCAGCTGATCAGCCATGTCTCCCGGATGCGCAACCGCACCCGCGGCCGGATGCCGCTGCCGATCACCGTCCGCATCCCCTACGGCGGCGGCATCGGCGGCGTCGAGCACCACAGCGACTCCTCCGAGGCCTACTACATGGCCACCCCCGGCCTGCACGTGGTCACGCCCGCGACCGTCGCCGACGCCTACGGGCTGCTGCGCCAGGCCATCGCCTCCGACGACCCGGTCGTCTTCCTGGAGCCCAAGCGCCTGTACTGGTCGAAGGACTCCTGGAACCCCGAGCAGCCGACGGACGTGGAACCGATCGGGCGCGCGGTGGTCCGGCGGCGCGGCAGCAGCGCCACCCTGCTCACCTACGGCCCGTCGCTGCCGGTCTGCATGGAGGCCGCCGAGGCCGCCCGGTCCGAGGGCTGGGACCTCGAAGTGGTCGACCTGCGCTCCCTGGTGCCGTTCGACGACGAGACGGTCTGCGCCTCCGTGCGGCGCACCGGGCGCGCGGTCGTCGTGCACGAGTCGACCGGGTTCGGCGGCCCCGGCGGCGAGATCGCCGCCCGCGTCACCGAGCGCTGCTTCCACCACCTGGAGGCACCGGTGCTGCGCGTGGCCGGCTTCGACATCCCCTACCCGCCGCCGATGCTGGAGCGGCACCACCTGCCCGGTGTCGACCGCATCCTGGACGCCGTGGGGCGCCTGCAGTGGGAGGCCGAGGGCTGATGGCACAGGTGCTGGAGTTCAAGCTGCCCGACCTCGGTGAGGGACTCACCGAGGCGGAGATCGTCCGCTGGCTGGTGAACGTCGGCGACGTCGTCGCCATCGACCAGCCGGTCGTCGAGGTCGAGACGGCCAAGGCCATGGTCGAGGTCCCCTGCCCCTACGGCGGCGTGGTCACCGCGCGCTTCGGCGAGGAGGGCACCGAACTGCCCGTCGGCGCACCGCTGCTGACGGTCGCGGTGGGCTCCGGGACCGCTCCGGAGCCGGACGGCGACGGCGGGGGATCGGGCAACGTCCTCGTCGGGTACGGCACCTCCGAGGCGCCGGCCCGGCGCCGCAGGGTGCGCGCCACGGCCGCCGGCGGGCCGGCGGGGCAGCCCGCTCCGGCAGTCCCCGCCCCCGCGCCCGCCCCGGTCGCGGCGCCCGCCGCCACGGCCGCGCCCGGCACGGGGCCGGTCCCGGTGATCTCCCCCCTGGTGCGCCGGCTCGCCCGGGACAACGACCTGGACCTGCGGCAGCTCGCCGGATCGGGGCCCGACGGGCTGATCCTGCGGGCCGACGTCGAGGGCGCGCTGCGGGCCAGGACCGCGCCCGCCCCCGCGGCGCAGGAACCGTCCGCCCGTGTCTCCGCCGGCTCCCCCGTCCGCGACGGCGTCCGCATCCCGCTCAAGGGTGTACGGGGCGCCGTCGCCGACAAGCTCTCCCGCAGCCGCCGGGAGATCCCCGACGCCACCTGCTGGGTCGACGCCGACGCGACGGAACTCATGCGCGCGCGGGCCGCGATGAACGCCGCCGGAGCCTCCAGGATTTCGCTCATCGCGCTGCTCGCCCGCATCTGCGCCGCCGCGCTGGCACGCCACCCGGAGCTGAACTCCTACGTCGACACCGAGGCCCGCGAGGTCGTCCGGCTCGACGAGGTGCACCTCGGCTTCGCCGCGCAGACCGAGCGCGGCCTGGTCGTGCCGGTCGTCCGGGACGCCCACGCCCGTGACGCCGAGTCGCTGACCGCCGAGTTCGCCCGGCTCACCGAAGCGGCCCGGACCGGCACACTGACCCCGGCGGAACTCACCGGCGGCACCTTCACGTTGAACAACTACGGCGTCTTCGGCGTCGACGGCTCCACCCCGATCATCAACCACCCCGAGGCGGCCATGCTCGGCGTCGGCCGCATCGTCCCCAAGCCGTGGGTGCACGAGGGCGAACTGGCCGTGCGCCAGGTCGTCCAGCTCTCGCTCACCTTCGACCACCGGGTGTGCGACGGCGGCACCGCGGGCGGCTTCCTGCGGTACGTCGCCGACTGCGTGGAACAGCCGGCGGTGCTGCTGCGCACCCTGTGACCCGACGCGAGCCCGCGGGGGACGCCGCACCCGGGCGTTCCCCGCGCCGCGCGTGAGCGCTCCTCGGTTCCCTGTGATCAACCTGACACGCATACTCGGGGGGTGACCGAGAACGCTCCCGCCCCCGCCGGGGCCGCCGCGCCGTACGACGCCGTCGTGCTGGCCGGCGGGGCCGCGCGGCGGCTCGGCGGGGCCGACAAACCCGGACTGCGGGTCGGTGGCCGGGCCCTCCTCGACCGGGTGCTCGCCGCCTGCGCCGGCGCGGCCACCACCGTCGTCGTCGCCGCTCCCCGGCCGGCCTGCCGCCCGGTGCGCTGGACCCGCGAGAACCCGCCCGGCGCCGGGCCCGTCGCCGCGCTGGAGGCCGGCCTGCGGCTCACCACCGCCGCGCAGACCGTCGTCCTCTCCGCCGACCTGCCGTTCCTCGAACCTGCCACCCTGGACCGCCTGCTGACCACGCTGCGGAACACGGGCGCCGACGGCGCGCTGCTCACCGACGCCGACGGCCGCGACCAGCCGCTCGTCGCCGCCTACCGCACCGCCGCGCTGCGCCGCGAACTGGCCGCCCTCGCCGCCGCGTCCGACGGTCTCACCGGCCTGCCGCTGCGCCGGCTGACGGGCGCCCTCCGACTTACCCGCGTCCCCGATCCGCTCGCGTCCTTCGACTGCGACACCTGGGACGACCTCGTCAACGCCAGGGCACGCATCAGGGAGCATGGGCACGTGTTGGATGAATGGATTTCCGCAGTCAAGGACGAACTGGGCATCGACCTGGACGTCGACATCCGTGGTCTGCTCGATCTGGCCCGTGACGCCGCCCACGGCGTGGACCGGCCCGCAGCGCCCCTGACCACCTTCCTCGTCGGCTACGCCGCGGCCCGGGGCGGAGGCGGCCCGGAGGCGGTCGCCGAGGCCGCCCGCAAGGCCGCCGCGCTGGCCAAGCGCTGGGAGCGGGAGAACGCCGCCGACGACGCGGGCAGCTCCGGCCCGGACGCCGGATGACCGCCCCGGGTACCCGGGCGGGGGCGCCCGCGGCGGACGCCGACGACCTGGACGTCGAGGAGGCCCTGGCCCTCGTGAGGGAACCGAAGGACGACGGCGACGCGCCCGTGCCCACGCCCGCCCGCCCCGAGCGGCGGCACGAGCGGCACCGGGCCACGCCCTGGCCCCGGGCCCGCGACATCGCGGCCCGCGCCGCCCGCTCGGGCAGCCGCCGCACCCCCGTCTCCGTCCCCCTCGCCGACGCCCTCGGCCTGGTCCTCGCGTCCCCTCTCGACGCGCTCACCGACCTGCCCTCCTTCGACACCTCCGCGATGGACGGCTGGGCGGTCGCCGGGCCCGGCCCCTGGGAGGTCAGGGACGAGGGCGTGCTCGCCGGACACGCCCAGCCCGATCCGCTGACCGACGGCGAGGCGGTCCGCATCGCGACCGGCGCCCGCGTCCCCGCCGACACCACCGCCGTCCTGCGCACCGAACACGGCCGCACGGACGCCCAGGGACGGCTGCACGCCACCCGGGAGGTCGTCCACGGCCAGGACATCCGCCCCCGCGGTCAGGAATGCCGCGGCGGCGACCAGCTCCTGCCCGTCGGTACCCTCGTCACCCCCGCCGTCCTGGGCCTGGCCGCGGCGGCCGGATACGACACCGTCACGGCCGTCCCCCGCCCCCGCGTCGAAGTCCTGGTCCTCGGCGACGAGTTGCTGACCGAAGGCCGCCCGCACGACGGACTGATCCGGGACGCGCTCGGCCCGATGCTGCCGCCCTGGCTGCGCGCGCTCGGCGCCGAGGTCACCGCCGTACGCCGACTGGGCGACGACGCACGGGCGTTGCGCAAGGCGCTCACCGGCTCCACCGCCGACCTCGTCGTCACCACCGGCGGCACCGCGGCCGGACCGGTCGACCACGTGCACCCCACCCTGGAGCGCATGGGCGCCGAACTCCTCGTCGACGGCGTCAAGGTACGCCCCGGCCACCCCATGCTGCTGGCCCGCACCAAGGAGGACCAGCACCTCGTCGGCCTGCCCGGCAACCCCCTCGCGGCCGTCTCCGGCCTGCTCACGCTCGCCGAACCGCTGCTGCGCACCCTCGCCGCCCGTCCCGCCCCGGAGCCGTACACGCTCGCGCTCGGGGAGGCCGTGCACGGGCACCCGTACGACACCCGGCTCATCCCGGTGGTGCTGCGCGGCGACCACGCCGTCCCGCTGCACTACAACGGCCCCGCCATGCTGCGCGGTATCGCCGCCGCCGACGCACTGGCCGTCGTACCACCGGGCGGCGCCCGGCAGGGGGAGGATACGGAACTGCTCGACCTGCCGTGGGCGGCGGCTGGAATCGGGGTGTGTTTCACGTGAAACTTCCCGGCCATGACGCCATTGCCCGCCAGGCGGACGAACATCTGGTGACCCATCGGGTGAGACTCCCGCGGAAAGTGGTGGAGCGTCCGATCCGCCAGGTCGCCAAACGGCTGCTCATGGCCTTCGCGGTGCTGGTGGTCACCGCGCTGGTCGTCTACGCCGACCGGGCGGGCTACAACGACAACTCGGACAGCTCGGTCGACTTCCTCGACGCGTTCTACTACGCCACCGTCACCCTCTCCACCACCGGCTACGGCGACATCACCCCGGTCAGCGACAGCGCCCGGCTCACCAACATCTTCGTCATCACACCCCTGCGCGTGCTGTTCCTGATCATTCTGGTCGGCACCACGCTGGAGGTCCTCACCGAACGCACCCGGGAGGAATGGCGCCTGAACCGCTGGAGGTCCACCTTGCGCGATCACACCGTCGTCATCGGGTTCGGCACCAAGGGCCGGTCGGCCATCCAGACCGTCTGCACCACGGGACTGAAGAAGGAGCAGGTCGTCGTGGTCGACCCCAGCAACAAGGTGATCGACGCGGCGACCTCCGAGGGGTTCGCCGGCGTCATAGGTGACGCCACCCGCAGTGAGGTGCTCAGGCGCGCCGAGGTGCACAGGGCCCGGCAGATCATCATCGCCCCGCAGCGCGACGACACCGCCGTCCTCGTCACCCTGACCGCCCGCCAGCTCAACCGGGGCGCGAAGATCGTGGCGGCCGTGCGCGAGGAGGAGAACGCCCCGCTGCTCAAGCAGTCCGGCGCCGACGCGGTCATCACCAGTTCCGGCGCCGCCGGCCGGCTGCTCGGCCTGTCCGTGCTCAGCCCGGCGGCCGGCATGGTCATGGAGGACCTGATCCAGCAGGGCAGCGGTCTGGACATCGTCGAACGCCCCGTGGTCCGGGCCGAGGTGGGCCGCTCGCCGCGCGAGACGGACGACCTGGTGGTGAGCGTCGTACGCGGACACCGGGTGCTCGGCTACGACGACTCCTCCATCGGCGGCCTCCAGCTGACCGACCGCCTGATCACCATCGTCCGGGTGACCCCCGGCGCCCGGGTCGCCCCGCACACCCGCCCCCTCCCCGAGGACTAACGGACCCGGCACCAGCGGCCCCGAGGACCAGCGGACCCGAGGTCGCGCGGGCCTGCCCCGGCAGCGGCGGCGGCGGGGAGTAGCGTCGCCACCATGCATGCGATCACGATTCCCGAACCTGGTGGACCCGAGGCGCTGGTGTGGAGCGAGGTCCCCGACCCGGTGCCCGGCGAGGGCGAGGTGCTGGTCGAGGTGGTGGCCAGTGCCGTCAACCGCGCCGACATCATGCAGCGGCAGGGCTTCTACGACCCGCCGCCCGGCGCCTCCCCCTACCCCGGCCTCGAGTGCTCCGGCCGCATCGCCGCGCTCGGCCCCGGCGTCTCCGGCTGGGCCGTGGGCGACGAGGTGTGCGCGCTGCTCTCGGGCGGCGGCTATGCCCAGAAGGTCGCCGTCCCGGTCGGGCAGCTGCTGCCCGTGCCCGAGGGCGTCGACCTGAAGCAGGCGGCCGCGCTGCCCGAGGTGGCCTGCACGGTCTGGTCCAACGTCTTCATGGTCGCCCACCTGCGCCCGGCCGAGACCCTGCTGGTGCACGGCGGCTCCAGCGGCATCGGCACCATGGCGATCCAGCTCGCCAAGGCCATCGGCGCCAAGGTCGTGGTGACCGCCGGGACGAAGGAGAAGCTGGACTTCTGCGCCGAGCTCGGCGCGGACGTCCTCGTCAACTACCGCGAGCAGGACTTCGTCGCCGAGGTGCGGCAGGCCACCGACGGCGCGGGAGCCGACGTCATCCTCGACAACATGGGCGCCAAGTACCTGGACCGCAACGTCCAGGCGCTCGCCGTCAACGGCCGGCTCGCGATCATCGGCATGCAGGGCGGTACCAAGGGTGAGCTGAACATCGGCACCCTGCTGACCAAGCGGGCCGCGGTCACCGCGACCTCACTGCGGGCCCGCCCGCTGAGCGAGAAGGCGGCCATCGTGGCCGCCGTGCGCGAGCACGTGTGGCCGCTGCTCGTGGCCCGCCACGTGCGCCCGGTGGTCGACCGCGAGCTGCCGATGGAGCAGGCGGCCGAGGCCCACCGGGTGGTGGAGGCGAGCGGCCACATCGGCAAGGTGCTGCTGGTCGCGCCGTAACGTCCGCCGGCCGCGGTGACCCCCGGTCAGCTCCGCCGTACCCGCAGGCCCAGGAACGCCAGTCCCAGGCCGAGGCCGATGAGGACCAGGCCGGAGCCCAGGGGCAGGATGCGCAGGGCCGGCTCGGCGGGGGCGCCTGCCTGGGGGACCGCGTCCTGGGCGGTGGGGGGCAGCGGCTGCCGCGCGGGGTCGAGTCCGGCCTCCTCCGGTGTGTCGGAGGCGGCCGGGGTGGCGCCGGGCGGCTCGGCCTGCTCCGGCTCCTCCGGGTAGCCGTCCCGCGGGTCCGCGAGGGCGGGGGACCCGGTGGTCCTGCCGGGATCGTCGTCGCCCTCCTCCACGGCGGCCGGCCCCTCGGGGCGGCCCGGCCGCATCCTGCCCTCACCGGCGCGGCTCCCGGCCCGCGAGGGCTCGGCGGCGGACGCGGACGCGCGCAGGCCGGAGGCGTGCGCGGCCGGGGAGACGGACACGAGGGGCTGGCCCGGGGGCGCGGACGCGTCCGGCGGGGTGTTCTCCGCGCCGTAGGCGAGGGCGGCGCCGGAGACCGGCGTGGCCGTCGCGAGGACGAGCAGCAGTCGTACGAGGCGCAGCGTGAGGCGCAGCCGTGGAGTCACGTCGGTGACCTTCCGTAGCCCGGTCGTCGAACTCCGACAGAAAGCCAGCCTCACATCCCGGGACGTACAGGGCATTTCATATTGGGCCGACAGGTCTAAAGGGTGGATCAGCCCCAGGAGGGGGCAGCACGGTGATGAGGTTCGGTCGTGCGAGAGAATGGCGGCATGGAGATGCCGAGGAACGAACGGTCGCCGGAGAATCCCCAGATCCTGGTCGTGGGCCAGGACGGCATGGCGATCGGTGGCGGCGGGGACGAGGACTCCCGCGAGATTCCCGTGACGGAGCAGGTCGAGCAGCCTGCCAAGGTCATGCGGATCGGCAGCATGATCAAGCAGCTTCTGGAGGAGGTGCGGGTCGCCCCTCTTGACGAGGCCAGCCGGGTCCGGCTGAAGGAGATCCACGCCAGTTCGGTCAAGGAGCTGGAGGACGGTCTGGCGCCGGAGCTGGTCGAGGAGCTGGAGCGGCTGTCCCTGCCCTTCACCGACGAGGCGACCCCGAGCGACGCGGAACTGCGGATCGCCCAGGCCCAGTTGGTGGGGTGGCTGGAGGGCCTGTTCCACGGCATCCAGACGACGCTGTTCGCCCAGCAGATGGCGGCTCGGGCGCAGCTCGAGCAGATGCGCCGCGCCCTCCCGCCGGGTGTGGCGGGCCCCGAGGGCGTCGAGGACCCCCGGGCCGGCGGCCGCTCGGGCGGACCGTACCTCTAGGCCGTATCCGTAGGACGTACCGGAGCCCGTACCCGCGGGCCGCATCCGAAGGCGTACGAGCGAAAGGGCCCGGCGGACGACCGCCGGGCCCTTTCGCACGCGCCTCGGCGGCGCGGGGTCACTGCGGCGGGTTGCCCGTCGAGACGTTCAGCTGCACGGTCTCGCTGCCCTTGGCGTCGACGTCGGTGCCCTCCGCGGGGAACTGGGACATGACCGTGCCGTCGCCCCAGGTGTTGTCGTCCACCTTCTTGATCTCGTACTTCCAGCCGGCGGCCTGGAAGCACGCCTTCACCGAGTCGATGTTCTTGTACTGGAAGTTGGGAAGCCGGACCTTCTTGGGGTCGGTGTACGACTCCTGCGGCTCGGTGCACTCCGTCTTGTCGATCGTCTTCGACGTGTCCGGGCCGCGGTAGCCCGACGCGTGCGCCGAGGGCGAGGCGCTGGTGCGGCCGCCGCCCTTGTCGTCCTCGCCGCCGCCGTTCAGTGTCAGCGCGACGACCAGGCCGACGACCGCGACGAGCGACACGGCGATGGATCCGATGATCACCGGCTTGTTGCCCTTGCCGCCGCCCTGCGGGCCCTGGACCGCGGTGGGGGCGGTGACGGAGTACGGCGGCGGGGTCGCGTGGCCCTGCTGCCCGAACGCGGCGGGCGGCGTCTGGTAGCCGCCCTGCTGCGGATAGCCGTAGGCGGGGGCGGGCGGCGGGGTGCCGTAGCCGTGCGGGGCCGGGGCCGGCTGGTACGGCGTCTGCACCGGGCCGGTGGGCGCCGGGGTCGCCTGGTCGACCGGCGGGAACACGGCGGAGCCGACGCCCGAGCCGCTCTGCGTCGGCCCGGAGCCCGGCACGATGCTCGGCGCCGCCGCCTGGAAGGAGGCGGCGACGCGCAGGCACTCGTCCCGCATGGACTCGGCGGTCGGGAAGCGCTCGTTCGGGTTCTTCTTCAGCGCCCGCGCGACCAGCGCGTCCACCGCCGGCGGCAGCGCGCGGTTGACCGACGAGGGAGCCACCGGCTCCTCCTGCACGTGCGCGTACGCGATCGCCAGCGGCGAGTCGGCGTCGAACGGCAGCCGTCCGGTGACCAGCTGGAACAGCATGATGCCGACCGAGTAGAGGTCGGAGCGGGCGTCCACCCCGCGGCCGAGGGCCTGCTCGGGCGAGAGGTACTGCGGGGTGCCGACGACCATGCCGGTCTGGGTCATGGAGGTGACCCCGGACTGCATGGCGCGGGCGATGCCGAAGTCCATGACCTTGACCACGCCGCGCTTGGTCATCATCACGTTGCCCGGCTTGATGTCGCGGTGGACCAGGCCCTTCTCGTGGCTGATCTCCAGTGCCGCCAGCACGTCGGCGGTGATCCTCAGCGCCTTGTCGGCGGGCATCGCGCCGAACTGCCGGACGTCCTCGTCCAGGACCGAGCCCAGCGGGCGGCCCTCGACGTACTCCATGACGATGTACGGCGTCGTCATGCCGTCGACGTCGTCCTCGCCGGTGTCGAAGACGGAGACGATGTTGGTGTGCGTGAGCTTCGCCACGGCCTGTGCCTCGCGGCGGAAGCGCTCGCGGAAGGCCTGCTCCCGGCCCAGCTCCGTGTGCAGCGTCTTGATCGCGACCTGGCGGTCGAGCACGGCGTCGTACGCCAGGTGCACCGAGGCCATGCCGCCCTCACCGAGCAGGTCACGCAGCTGGTAGCGGCCGCCCGCCAGCGCGCGCCCCGTGTATCTGCCCTGTGCGCCGTCCTGGCTCATCTCTCCGTGTCCCCCACTGGCCGTCCGGCGCCGTCACTGAGCGGAACATGCCTTGATCGAATGTCTCATTCCCGGCCAAGTCTGCCCCAGGGCAGTGACACGTCAAGCGCGGTGCCCGTTCCGTGACCGTACGCGCAAGAAGCGTCGCGCAAGCGTTACAGCGCTCGTACGACCGGTACACAGAATTTGCACGAGAGCGCGTGCTACAGGTTTCATGACCGATCCGTCCGGGACCGGGTCCCGGTAGCGGATCCGGACCGGCGGCCCCCGCGGAGGCTGTAGCGTGGCCGACGGAGACCGTGACAACACCGCGCGCACCGCGGGCAGAAACGACGGCGAGGACCGATGGCACAGACGCACAGCGCCCAGGGCCCGTCCGACCCCGAGGCGACTGGCGGCGGCATGTCCGAGACGCCGGAGATGTGGGGCAACGGCGGGCTCGTCGGCGACGGCCGGTACCGGCTGACCCACCGGCTGGGCCGCGGCGGCATGGCCGAGGTGTTCGCCGCCGAGGACGTCCGTCTCGGCCGCACGGTCGCCGTCAAGCTGCTCCGCGCCGACCTCGCCGAGGACCCGACCTCCAAGGCCCGCTTCACGCGTGAGGCCCAGTCGGTGGCCGGCCTCAACCACCACGCGATCGTCGCCGTGTACGACTCCGGCGAGGACTTCGTCGGCGGCCAGTCCGTGCCGTATATCGTGATGGAGCTGGTCGAGGGCCGCACCATCCGCGACCTGCTGCTGAACGCCGAGGCGCCGGGCCCCGAGCAGGCCCTGATCATCGTCTCCGGGGTGCTGGAGGCGCTCGCCTACTCGCACCAGCACGGCATCGTGCACCGCGACATCAAGCCCGCCAACGTGATCATCACGAACAACGGCGCCGTCAAGGTCATGGACTTCGGCATCGCCCGCGCCCTGCACGGCGCGTCGACGACGATGACGCAGACCGGCATGGTCATGGGCACCCCGCAGTACCTCTCCCCGGAGCAGGCGCTCGGCAAGGCCGTCGACCACCGCTCCGACCTGTACGCGACCGGCTGCCTGCTGTACGAACTGCTCGCGCTGCGGCCCCCCTTCACCGGTGAGACCCCGCTGTCGGTGGTCTACCAGCACGTCCAGGACATCCCGACCCCGCCGTCCGAGGCTTCCGACGCCTGCCCGCCGGAGCTGGACGGCCTGGTCATGCGCTCGCTCGCCAAGGAGCCCGACGACCGGTTCCAGACGGCCGAGGAGATGCGCGGCCTGGTCCAGTACGGCCTGCAGATGCTGTACGACCAGGGCGGCCACACCGGCACCTGGAACACCGGCCCGGTAGCGGCGCACGACGGCCGGCACACCCCTGCGGCCGGCTTCGCGGGCACCACCGCGATGCAGCACCCCGGCGAGTTCGGCGCGGGTACCACGCAGATCCCGCAGCCGATCCTGCCCACCGGGTACGGCGACGACGGCGGTTTCGAGGGGCACGGCAACAAGGGCAGCGGCCGCGGCAAGCTGTGGATCCTGGCCGTCCTCGCGGTGATCGCGATCGCGGCGGGCGTCGCGATCGCGCTCAACCACAACACCGGCACCGCCGGCCCCGGCGACGACGTCAAGCCGGCGAAGACGCACTCGAAGCCGGCCAAGGACGAGACGAACTCCGCGACGCCGTCCGACGACTCCACCGGCCGGCCCACGGACACGGCCACGAACAACGGCACGGGCACCGGCACCGGCTCCGACTGGCCGCCGTCCTACACGCCGTCGGCGACCCCGTCCCAGACCGTCACCTCCGACCCGACCGACGAGCCGACGGACCCGCAGACCTCGCAGCAGCAGACGGACCCGCAGACCAGCCCGACGCAGTCGACGGACCCGGCGACCGGCGGCACGGACGGCGGCGCCACGGTCGGTGGCACGGACGGCGGCGCCACCGACGGCGCGGCCGGTGGCAACGGAACTTGAAGGCCACCGACGCCCCCGCCGTCGCCCTGAGCCGCGCGGGCGGGGGCCCCGGCGGTCACTCCACGAAGGCGTCGCACACCGCGTCGTACTCCCGGGTCCACCACACCGGGAGCGCCGACGCTGCCGGGAACTGGCAGTCCGCGCGGGTGTCGCCGCGCTCGTAGTGCCAGCGCAGCATCCAGAAGTCGTTCAGGCGCTCCCACCACACCCGGTGCACGGCCGCGGCCAGCTCCGAGGGGGTCGCCCCGGCCGCGCGCCGGTACGCGCGCGCGTACGCCCGTACCTTGCGCAGGTCCAGCGCGCCCACGGGCCGTACGAAGAAGATCACCGCGGCGCGCACGGCCTCCTCGGCGCGCGGCTGCACGCCCAGCCGGTCCCAGTCGACGATGGCGGCCGGGGCGTCGTCCTTGTAGAGCAGGTTGAACGGGTGGAAGTCCCCGTGCACCCACCCCACCGGGCCACCGCGCGGCGGACGCCGGTGCGCGTGCTGCTCCAGGAGCGCGCGCCGCTCCAGTAACCGGTGGCGGGCCAGGGTGTCGAAGGCGTCGGCCGGGCGGTGCCTGCGGACCCGCCCGAGCAGGTCGTCGATGAGGGTGAAGGTGTCGGCCGGGTCGGCGCTCTCCACGGGGTGCGGGCTCGTCGCGGGGCGGGTGCGCCCCTTGGGGGGCATCACGCGCTCCAGACAGGCGTGTACGGCCCCCAGGAGCGCCCCCAGGCGCGCGCTCTCCGCCCGGGTGAGCTGGCCGCCGTGGCGGTGCCTGCCGTCGATCCAGGGGTGCAGGGCGTACGCGTGGCCGCCGACCACGGCGACCGTGCGGCCCTCGCGGTCGGCGAGCGGCTGGGCGACCGGCACCCCCAGGTCGGCGAGGCGCTGGGTGGCGCGGTGCCGGCGCTCGATCGCGGCCGGGTCGGCGGTGTCCGGGTCGAAGTGGTGCTTCAGGAAGTAGCGGCCGCGGGTGGTGCTGACCCGGTAGCCCCGGTTGAGCAGCCCTTGGTCGACGGGTTCGCAGGCGAGGGCGGAACCGGCGGCGTACAGGCGCAGCAGGGCGGCCAGAGGGGGCGCGTGGGAGAGAAGGGGTGGTACACATGAGCGCGGCACGCGCCAGATGTTAGGGCACCTCAAGACCCTGTGAGCTGGGCGTAGTCACAGGCAGTCATCGTCGATCGCATTCGGTCACTCGGCGCACCGGGCCGAAAAGGCGCCCCCGCTGCACCACGGGCGCCGGAACCGGGCGGCGTGCTCTCCGCCCCATGCGACGGGAATATCCCTACATGTCCTTCTTGGTGTGCGAGGCGCGTGTCACAAGAAGGCTCTTCCCGTGTCCGGGGTCGCCGGGATAACGTGCCGTAGCTCCGGCCTCCTGCAAGGCTGTGACCAGCGGCCTTCCGGTCCTCGCGGATTTACTTGGAAATCCAAGCAAAAACGCAGGTCAGGAGGGGTTTCACAGAAATGTGGAGCACTGGGTAACGTAAAAGTCGCAGGGCGCTCGCCGGGGCACCTGTCACGCCTGTTCCCGGCCGAGTGGCACCCACCCCGTGCCCGGTGGTCGACAACAGGTGAGCCGCACTGGCCTACCGGCAACCCCGGGGGCCGGAACGACGGAGGAGCACACGTGACCGTGGAGAGCAGTGCCGCGCGCAAGCCGCGACGCAGCGCCGCAGGCAAGGCCGGCACCACCGGCAGCAGGACCGGAGCCACCGGCACCAAGCGGGCGACCCGCACCGCGAAGAAGAGCGCCGACCCGGAGCTCGTGCAGCTCCTGACGCCCGAGGGCGAGCGGGTCGCGAACGCCGAGTACGACGCGTACGTCGCCGGGATCACCCCCGACGAGCTGCGCGGCCTGTACCGCGACATGGTGCTCACCCGCCGCTTCGACGCCGAGGCCACCGCGCTGCAGCGCCAGGGCGAGCTGGGCCTGTGGGCCTCGCTGCTGGGCCAGGAGGCCGCCCAGATCGGCTCAGGCCGGGCCACCCGCGAGGACGACTACGTCTTTCCGACCTACCGTGAGCACGGCGTCGCCTGGTGCCGCGGGGTCGACCCGACCAACCTGCTCGGCATGTTCCGGGGTGTGAACAACGGCGGCTGGGACCCCAACAGCAACAACTTCCACCTCTACACGATCGTCATCGGCTCGCAGACGCTGCACGCCACCGGCTACGCCATGGGCGTGACCAAGGACGGCGCGGACTCGGCGGTCATCGCCTACTTCGGCGACGGCGCCTCCAGCCAGGGCGACGTGGCCGAGGCGTTCACCTTCTCCGCGGTCTACAACGCCCCCGTGGTGTTCTTCTGCCAGAACAACCAGTGGGCCATCTCCGAGCCCACCGAGAAGCAGAGCCGCGTCCCGCTGTACCAGCGCGCCCAGGGCTTCGGCTTCCCGGGCGTGCGGGTGGACGGCAACGACGTGCTGGCCTGCCTCGCGGTCACCAAGTGGGCGCTGGAGCGCGCCCGCAACGGCGAGGGCCCCACCCTGGTCGAGGCGTACACCTACCGCATGGGCGCCCACACCACGTCCGACGACCCCACCCGCTACCGGGGCGACGAGGAGCGCCTGGCCTGGGAGGCGAAGGACCCGATCCTGCGCCTGCGCCGGTACCTGGAGGCCGCAAACCACGCGGACGAGGGATTCTTCGCGGAACTCGAGACCGAGTCCGAGGCGTTGGGCAGGCGAGTGCGCGAAGCGGTCCGTGCCATGCCGGACCCGGACCGATTCGCCATCTTCGAGAACGTGTACGCGGACGGGCACGCGCTCGTCGACGAGGAGCGAGCCCAGTTCGCCGCCTATCAGGCGTCGTTCGCGGACGCAGAGGGGGTCTGACCATGGCAGCCGAGACCAAGAACCTGGCACTGGCCAAGGCGATCAACGAGTCGCTGCGCCGCGCTCTGGAGACGGACCCCAAGGTCCTCGTGATGGGCGAGGACGTCGGCAAGCTCGGCGGTGTCTTCCGGGTCACCGACGGCCTGCAGAAGGACTTCGGCGACAGCCGGGTCATCGACACCCCGCTCGCCGAGTCCGGCATCGTCGGCGCCGCGATCGGCCTGGCCCTGCGCGGCTACCGCCCGGTCGTGGAGATCCAGTTCGACGGCTTCGTCTTCCCGGCCTACGACCAGATCGTCACCCAGCTCGCGAAGATGCACGCCCGCGCGCTCGGCAAGGTCAAGATGCCCGTCGTCATCCGCATCCCCTACGGCGGCGGCATCGGCGCGGTCGAGCACCACTCCGAGTCCCCCGAGGCGCTGTTCGCGCACGTGGCCGGCCTGAAGGTGGTCAGCCCCTCCAACGCCTCGGACGCGTACTGGATGATGCAGCAGGCCATCCAGAGCGACGACCCGGTGATCTACTTCGAGCCCAAGCGCCGCTACTGGGACAAGGGCGAGGTCGACACCGAGGCCATCCCCGCCCCGCTGCACAAGGCGCAGGTCGTCCGCGAGGGCACCGACCTCACCCTGGTCGCCTACGGCCCGATGGTGAAGCTCTGCCAGGAGGTCGCCGCCGCGGCCGCCGAGGAGGGCAAGTCCCTGGAGGTCGTGGACCTGCGCTCGGTCAGCCCCCTCGACTTCGACACCGTCCAGGCGTCGGTGGAGAAGACCCGCCGCCTGGTCGTCGTCCACGAGGCGCCGGTGTTCCTCGGCTCCGGCGCGGAGATCGCCGCCCGGATCACCGAGCGCTGCTTCTACCACCTGGAGGCCCCGGTGCTCCGGGTCGGCGGCTACCACGCCCCGTACCCGCCGGCGCGCCTGGAGGAGGAGTACCTGCCGGGCCTGGACCGGGTGCTCGACGCCGTCGACCGTGCCCTGGCGTACTGAGGAGAGGGTTCGTGACGACGATGACGGAAGCATCCGTACGCGAGTTCAAGATGCCCGACGTGGGCGAGGGACTCACCGAGGCCGAGATCCTCAAGTGGTACGTCCAGCCGGGTGACACGGTCACCGACGGCCAGGTGGTGTGCGAGGTCGAGACCGCCAAGGCGGCCGTCGAACTGCCCATCCCCTACGACGGTGTGGTGCGCGAGCTGCGCTTCCCCGAGGGCACCACGGTCGACGTGGGCACCGCCATCATCGCGGTGGACGTGTCGGGCGGCGCCCCGGCCGAGGTCCCCGCCGAGCAGGCGCAGGCGGCCCCTGCGGCTCCCGCGCCCGCCGCGGCCCCCGCGGAGACCGTGCAGGCCGAGGGGGAGGCCAAGCCGCCGGCCCGCCAGCCCGTGCTGGTCGGCTACGGCGTGGCGACCACCTCGACCAAGCGCCGGCCGCGCAAGGGCCCCGAGGTGAAGGTCCCGGCGGCCGCCCAGGCCGTCCAGACCGAGCTGAACGGCCACGGCGCCCCCGCCGCCGCTCCCGCCGAGGCCCGGCCGCTGGCCAAGCCGCCGGTGCGCAAGCTGGCGAAGGACCTCGGCGTCGACCTCGCCACGGTCACCCCGTCCGGCCCCGACGGCGTCATCACCCGCGAAGACGTCCACGCGGCGGCGGCGCCCCAGGCCGCCGAGCCGGCCGTGGCGGCTCCCGCGCCCGTGACGGCCCCCGCGGCCGCCGCGCCCGTCGTGTCGCACGACGGTGCCCGGGAGACCCGCGTCCCGGTCAAGGGCGTCCGCAAGGCGACGGCGCAGGCCATGATCGGCTCGGCCTTCACGGCCCCGCACGTCACGGAGTTCGTGACGGTGGACGTGACGCGCACGATGAAGCTGGTCGAGGAGCTGAAGCAGGACAAGGAGTTCCAGGGGCTGCGGGTCAACCCGCTGCTGCTGATCGCCAAGGCCCTGCTGGTCGCCATCAAGCGCAACCCGGACATCAACGCGTCCTGGGACGAGGCGAACCAGGAGATCGTGCTCAAGCACTACGTCAACCTGGGCATCGCGGCGGCCACCCCCCGTGGCCTGATCGTCCCCAACATCAAGGACGCGCACGACAAGACGCTCCCGCAGCTCGCGGAGTCGCTGGGCGAGCTGGTCGGCACGGCCCGCGAGGGCAGGACGTCCCCGGCGGCGATGCAGGGCGGCACGGTGACCATCACCAACGTCGGCGTCTTCGGTGTCGACACCGGTACGCCGATCCTCAACCCCGGAGAGTCCGCGATCCTCGCGGTCGGCGCGATCAAGCTCCAGCCGTGGGTCCACAAGGGCAAGGTGAAGCCGCGCCAGGTCACCACCCTGGCCCTCAGCTTCGACCACCGCCTGGTCGACGGCGAACTGGGCTCCAAGGTCCTCGCCGACGTGGCGGCGATCCTGGAGCAGCCGAAGCGACTGATCTCCTGGGCCTGACGGCCCAGGAGGAGTAACCTCGACGCCTTGGAGGGGTCGGCCGCAAGTTTGGGTTGCGGCCGCCCCCTCCGGCTTTTCACCCGGTCGTCAGACCCGGCCGAGCACGTAGACGGGCGCCCCGTCCTCGGCTCCCCCCTGCGAGCGGATGCAGGCGTGCCGGCGCAGCAGGCGCAGGCACTCGTTGACACGATGCACCGTCAGGCCCGTACGGGCCGCGATCGACTCGAGCGGCTCACGCAGCTCACCCTTCTCGACGAGCACCGGCGCGATCACCACCGCCACCGTCCACACGTCCTCCGTCACCGACAACCTCCGCCGCCAGTCGGCCAGCACGGTCTCCGTGGTGGGGGGACCGGAGCTGGGGGCGGCACGACCGAGGACCAGGACGTCGAACCGGTCGGCGATGCGCTCCATCGCCCGCACCAGGGCTTGCTGCACGGCGAGGGTCGCCTTCTGCGTCGCCAGGGTCTCCCGCTGGATGTCCAGAGTCTCCTTCTGCAGGTCGACGGCTTCCCTTTGCAGTCCGAGAGTCTCCTTCTGGACGTCGACGGCTTCCTGTTGCAGCGCGATCGTCGCGCGCTGCCCGTTCGCAAGCTCCTCGTCCAGCTGAAGGTTGTGCGCCTCCAGCCGGACGATGGCCTCGGCGACCTGCTCCGGCATGGCGTACGCGAGGGGTGCACCCGGCTCGGCCGGCTGCACCTCGGCCTCTTCGAGGGTGTACGAACCCTCTCGCTGCACTGTCTCGATCACTTCCGCCGCCCACTGCTTGAAGGGGGCGCAGGCGGGTTTGGTGCAGGCGTTGACGAGGAGGATGAGACCTTGGAGAGAGATGAGGTTCAGGTCTCGGCGCCACTCCCTACCTGCGGGAACGCTGAGACCGTAAGCTCCAGTTACGGTCTCGAGAATCTCTCGATGGACCTCCGGGACATGATCCGCGAGGGCTTGCCTCGAATTGGTGTGGCCAAGTTCCTTGCACACATCGACAGCCGGAAACCAATGCGTCCCGTCCGGCATCGTCAGCCGTCGCACGCGGGCACCGGTCGCCGCGTAGACGAAGTCGCTGATGTCGATCGCCTCGTGCCGTGCGGCCGAGTCGGATCGCTTGTCGGGTTCATTCATCCGAACCACCTCCGCTGCGGAACGTAGGGCGGAGGAAATCGAACATGCCAACCGCAACCGGGATCTTTCACGATTGCGAGGGAAGATCGCCGATTCCGGTGGCGGTCCGCAGCGCGACGGGCCCGCCGCGTGGTCGCGGCGGGCCCGTCGGGGTGTGCTGGGTGGGTGTCAGCCGAGCTTGGCGAAGCCGTAGCCGAGAAGCTTCTTGGCGTCCGACTCGCGCTGCGGGATGGACGTGGAGGCGAGGACCGTGCCGATGACCGTCTTGCCGTTGCGGGTCGCGGCGAAGACGAGGCAGTACTTCGCCTCGGGGCCGGAGCCGGTCTTCACGCCGATGGTGCCGCTGTAGCTGCTGAGCAGGCCGTTGGTGTTGGTCCACGGCGCCATGGTGCGGGTGCTGCCCGTCTTGGTGATCGTCTTCGCGCTGTACGACTTCGTCTTGACGATCGTGCGGAACGTGGAGTTCTTCATCGCGCTGCTGGCGATCTTCGTCAGGTCGCGCGGCGTCGAGTAGTTGGCGCCGCTGCCGATGCCGTCGAACGAGTCGAAGTGGGTGTTCTTCAGACCGAGGTTCTTGGCGGCGGTGTTCATCTTGCCGATGAAGTTGGCCACGCGCTGGGCGCGGGTCGAGCCGGTGCCGTACTTGTCGGCCAGCGCGTAGGCCGCGTCGCAGCCGGACGGCAGCATCAGCCCGTACAGCAGCTGGCGGACGGTGACCTTGTCGCCGACGATGAGGTGCGCCTGGGAGGCGTTGTTCCGGACGACGTAGTCGCTGTACTCCTTGGCGATAATCACCTTGGAGTCGAGGTTCAGGTTCGACTGCGCGAGCACGACCTTCGCGGTCATGATCTTGGTGGTGGAGCCCGTGGAACGCTTGGTGTCAGCCGCCTTGGTGTACAGGCTGGCCTGGCTCGAGTTGTTCATCACGTAGCCGCCCTTGGCCACGATCGAGGGCGTGGTGACGGCCTGCGCGGGTGCCGCGGTGAGGGCCCCGGTGGCGAGCATCGCGCCGGACGTGACGGCGACGGCGGTGGCTCGGCGGATGCGGCGGGTGCCCATGATGCCGGTAATCAAAGTGAAATACCCCGATTGTCTTTGAATGCCCCTGGTATGCGGCCGAGTTGGACTGCCAAGCGAATGGGGCCGCACGTGTGCGACACGTAATTAGCACAGAAGGTTGTGCGGACGCTGATGAGATCTGCGTCACGTCCACATGGCGGACCGGGCTCACCTATGCGTACGTCTTGTATCTATCCTGTGGACATGGCCACGCCAGTGAAACAACCCCCCGCCGCCGACCGCGTCTACACCCACGTCAAGCAAGCCGTACTGGACCGCCGCTACGAGGGCGGCACGCTGCTCACCGAGGGGGAGCTGGCCGACGCCGTGGGGGTCTCCCGCACGCCCGTCCGCGAGGCGCTGCTGCGACTGGAGGTGGAGGGCCTGATCCGGCTGTACCCCAAGAAGGGCGCCCTGGTCCTGCCGGTCTCCGCGCAGGAGATCGCCGACGTGGTGGAGACCCGGCTACTGGTGGAGGAGCACGCGGCCCGCAAGGCCGTGCCCGCCCCGCCCGCGCTGCTGGAACGGCTGGCGGACCTGCTGGAGCGGCAGAAGGGCGAGGCCGCGGCCGGCGACTTCGCCGCCGCCGCGAAGACCGACCGCTGCTTCCACGCCGAGATCGTGCGCAGCGGCGGCAACGAGATCCTCTCCCGCCTCTACGACCAGCTGCGCGACCGGCAGCTGCGGATGGGCGTCGCGGTCATGCACTCCCACCCCGACCGGATCGCCAAGACCCTCGCCGAGCACGAGGAGATCCTGGACGCGCTGCGTTCGGGGGACGCGGAGGCCGCCGTGGGCGTCGTGCACCGGCATGTGGGCTGGTTCTCGCACCTCGCGCGAGGTGAGGTCCGATGAGCAACGCCACCCTGCCGGGTGACCCCGAGGGCGGCCGGCGCGCCGTCGCGGTGTGGTCCATAGGCGTCGCCGTCTACTTCGTCGCCGTCATCTTCCGCACCTCCCTGGGCGTGGCCGGCCTGGACGCGGCCGACCGCTTCCACGTGGGTGCCTCCGCGCTGTCCACCTTCTCGATCCTGCAGCTGCTGGTCTACGCGGGCATGCAGATACCCGTGGGCCTGCTCGTGGACCGGCTCGGCACCAAGCGGGTGCTGAGCATCGGCGCGGTGCTGTTCACCGCGGGCCAGCTCGGCTTCGCCTTCTCCGCCTCCTACGGCACGGCCCTCGCCTCGCGCGCGCTGCTCGGCTGCGGCGACGCCATGACCTTCATCAGCGTGCTGCGCCTCGGCACCCGCTGGTTCCCGGCCCGGCGCGGCCCGCTGGTCGCGCAGCTCGCCGGACTGGTCGGCATGGCGGGCAACCTCGTCTCCACCCTCGTCATCGCCCGGCTGCTGCACGGCATCGGCTGGACCCCCGCCTTCGCGGGCAGCGCGGTGGCAGGCGCGGTCGTCCTGGTGCTGACCCTGCTGTTCCTCAAGGACCACCCCGAGGGGCACGAGCCCGAACCGTCCCCGCACCGGGGCTCCGCCTACGTGCGCCGGCAGATCGCGGCGTCCTGGCGGGAGCCCGGCACCCGGCTCGGTCTGTGGGTGCACTTCACCACCCAGTTCCCGGCGATGGTGTTCCTGCTGCTGTGGGGCCTGCCGTTCCTGGTCCAGGCGCAGGGCCTGAGCCGGGCCAAGGCCGGTGACCTGCTGACCCTGGTCGTGCTGTCCAACATGGTGATCGGCCTGGTCTACGGCCAGATCGTCGCCCGGCACCACCGGGCCCGGCTGCCGCTGGCCCTCGGCACCGTCGCGGCGACCGCGGCGCTGTGGGCGCTCACCCTCGCCTGGCCCGGCGCCCACGCCCCGACGGGACTGCTGGTGGCTCTCTGCGTGGTCCTCGGCGCCTGCGGCCCGGCCTCGATGCTCGGCTTCGACTTCTCCCGCCCCGCCAACCCGCCCGAGCGGCAGGGCACCGCCTCCGGGATCACCAACATGGGCGGGTTCGTCGCCTCCATGACGACCCTGTTCGCGATCGGCGTCCTGCTCGACGCCACGGGCGACGACTACACGGTGGCCTTCTCGGCCGTGTTCCTCCTCCAGGCGCTGGGCGTCAGCCAGATCCTCCGCCTGCGCGGCCGCGCGGCCCGCCGCGAACGGGAGCGCCTGGTGGCCAGCCGGGTGGAGGCGGTACACGTACCGGCGTGAACCGGTCCCTCCCGGCCCACGCCGGTATCGCCGGCCTTCCCTTCCGGCCCGAGGCAACGGCACGGGCCGGGCTTCCCGGTCCGCGGTGCCGGCGTGGGGCGGCCCTTTCCGCGAGCCGTCGGGCGGCCGGCCGGGAGGGAGGGGCGGGTGTGCCGGGTGACGGCATGCCTGCCGGCGCGGGCCTGCCCTCTCGGTTTGCGGCAACGGCGCGGACCGGCCCTTCCAGCCCGCAGCAACGGCGTGGGCCGGGCTTTCCGGCCCACTGCACTGGCCGGAGTCGGCCCTCCCGGCCCGCGGTAGGGCACAGGCCGGCTTCCCCGTCCGCGGTGCCCGCCTGAGTCGGTCCTCCCGGCCCTCGGGCGTTCTCGGCCTCCCGGCCCCTGGGCGTTCTCGGTCTCCCGGTCCGTGGCCGCCGCCTCTCAACCCCGCGGCTCGTCCCCGGTCGCCGCGTCTCAGGCAGCGACCGGTACGAGGGTGAGGTAGGCGAGGCCGAGCACGCCCCGGTAGGTCATCCACTGCCGCCGGTGCCGGTCCAGGCGTTCGCGGGTCGGGGCGGCCAGCGGATGGTCCGGGTGCCCGGCGAGCCACACCTCGGCGTCCGCCTGGTACGCCGACTCGAACTCCTCCCACTCGTCCGGGCCGGCCGTCTCGGTCCACTCGGGCCGGAAGCCGGCCCCGACCGCGAGTTCGAGCAGGGTGCCCAGGTCGTGGTGGTCGCCGGCGGACGCCGCCGGCCACATACCGGCCAGCTCGGCCTCCGTCGGCGGACGCTGCCAGAACCCCTCGCCGAGCAGCACCCGCCCGCCGTCGGCCACCAGCCGCCGCAACTCCCGCAGCGCCTCCGCGGTGGGCGGCTCGGCCGAGCTCAGCGCCTGGCTCGCCCCCAGGCAGAGCACCAGGTCCGCCGGGCCCCGCCGGGTGCCCGTGGCCGACTCCTGGACGAACTCCACGCGGTCGGCCAGACCCCGCGCCGCCGCGTTCCGCCGGCCCCGCTCCAGGTCCTCGCCGCCCAGGTCGACGCCGACCCCGCGCGCTCCCGGTACCGCCTCCAGCACGCGCAGCATCAGCTCGCCCCAGCCGCAGCCGACGTCCAGCACCCGGCCGGGCCCGGTGACGGCGAGGCGCCGGACCATGGCGGCCGCGCGGGCCTCCGAGAGCGGGCCGTGGAAGCTGAGGCGGGTGAGCCGGGGCGGGAGGTCGTCGGTGTGGGGGAGCGCAGCGCTGTCGGTCATGCCGGCACGCTACGTCCGGCACCGGGGTGCCGGCACCGGGTTTCCGCGGGGGCGGGCCCGAGGCGGCACGTGGCACCCGCGCACCGGGCCGGGGCGCCGAAACCGGTTTCCGCCGGGGACGCCCCGCGGCGGCACCCCCGGCCGCCCTACGGCGTCACCGTGAAGTTCCGCAGGATCGCCGCCGCCAGATCCGGGTCGCCCTCCGTCTTGATCCGGTCCGCGACCGCCTCCGGGGTGACCCGGCCGCAGGCCAGCCGGACGTAGGTCTCCCAGTCGAGGGTGAGCGTCGCGGCCGGGCCGAGCGCGGGAGCGGTCTCCAGGGTGCCCCGGCCCTGGATGTCGACCCGGATGGTGCGCAGGAACTCGACGGGCCCGTGCACGTCGAAGACGATCGCGGAGCTGCGCGGTGCGTCCGCGTCCTTGGCGACCACGTCGGGGAGCGCGGCCAGCAGCACGTCACGGGTGACGAGCGCGCCCGGGGAGTCGAGGTTGCCGGGGCGGCCGAGGGCCGTGCGCAGGTCCTGCTCGTGCACCCACAGGTCGAAGGCGCGGGCCCGCATGGCTTGTTCCAGGGTGATGTCGGAACCCATCGGGCCGCGCACCTTGGTGCCGGGGTCGCGGGACTCGTTGCGCAGCTGGCGGTTGCGGCGGATGACCGTGTACTCCAGCTCGGACGTCATCTCCGGCGCCGTGTGGTGGCGGCGGACGTCGACCTGCATCTCGTTGTACCGCTGGTGCTCGTTGGTGACGTGGAAGAGGTCGCGGGGCAGCGTGTGGATCGGCCGCGGGTCGCCGAGCATCTCGCAGTCCAGGCCGATCACATGCGACACGACGTCACGGACCGACCAGCCCGGGCACGGCGTCCGCCGGTTCCACTCCCCCTCCGCGAGCGGGACCACGAGCTCGGATATCGCTTCGATGGAGTGGGTCCAGGCGTCGGCGTAGGGCTGGAGGGTGGGATGCAGACTCACGGAACAGGACCCCTCGGCGGTCGGTACACGGGCAGGTTGTGGCAGCGTTGCCAGCGGGAGGTGGCTGCACTCGGCGGTGTCTTGGGACTCCCCCAGTTCTCGGCTGGGCTCGAACCGGGGAGACCCCCAAGTTACGCTGCTGTGAGGCACCCCGGCAGTGCTTTCGTGTGACGATCGTAGGCCCGTGTGGACAACTCGAATGCCAGGACGGTGGTAGTGTGCGCGCCTCGCTGATCCAGATCGCCGTGGACGAGGACGAATCGGTTGCCTCCCGGCGGCAGCGAGCGGCCTCGCTCGTCCGCGACCAGGCCGGGTCCGATCTCGTGGTCCTGCCCGAACTGTGGACCACCGGAGCCTTCGCCTACGAGGAGTTCGCCACCGAGGCCGAGCCGCTCGAAGGCCCCACCTACGAGGTCATGGCCAAGGCGGCGAGCGACGCGGGGGTGTGGCTGCACGCGGGCTCGATCCCCGAGCGCGATCCCGAAGGCCCGCTCTACAACACCTCCCTCGTCTTCTCGCCCTCCGGCGACCTCGCCGCCGCCTACCGGAAGATCCACCGGTTCGGCTTCGACAAGGGCGAGGCCGTGCTGATGGGCGCCGGGCGCGAGCCGGTGACGGTCCGTCTGCCGGGGACCACCGTCGGCCTGGCCACCTGCTACGACCTCCGCTTCCCCGAACTCTTCCGCTCCCTCGTCGACGCCGGCGCCGAGACGCTGGTGATCCCGGCGGGCTGGCCCGAGCGGCGACGCGCGCACTGGACGCTGCTGGCCCAGGCACGGGCGGTGGAGAACCAGGCGTTCGTGCTCGCGTGCGGAACGGCCGGGACGCACGCCGGAGTTCCCCAGGCGGGTCACTCGATCGTGGTGGACCCCTGGGGCGAGGTGCTGGCCGAGGCGGGTGCCGGCGAGGAGGTCCTCACCGTCGACCTGGACCCGGCGAAGCCGGCCGCCACCCGCGAGCAGTTCCCGGCCCTGAAGGACCGGGTCCTGGGCCTGGCACCCCCGCGCCACTGACGCGCGGTCAGGAGCGGTCGGTCGTCTTCGGTCGTGGTCGGTCGTCTTCGGTCGTGGTCAGTCGTCCTCCCGCTCCTTCTGCGCCAGGTGGATCACGCACACCGCCACGGCGATCAGCAGGGCCGGGTCCGCGTCGTCGCGCACGATGTCGACGCCGTAGGTGTCCCGCACGGTCAGCCAGCGGCGGGAGATGACGGCGAGCAGCTCCCCGTCGTACTCGATGGCGAACTCGTGGTCGAGGATCCGGCCGCTGACGTCCAGGTCGGTGCCGTCGACCAGGGAGACCCGGTAGTGGTGGCGCAGCAGGGACAGCCGCTTGCGCCGGATGGTGGCCAGGCCCTCTCCGTCCCGCTCGATCACCATGGTGTCGCGCAGGGCGAACATCTTCTGGTGGATGTCGATCAGGACGCGCCCCTGGGCGTCCTTCAGCTCGAAGGTGTCCCGCAGCCGCATCGCCTTGCCGTCGACGAGGAAGACCTTCCGGCCGTGCTCGTCCTCGATCCAGTAGTCGTCTCCGATGCCGAGGAGCCGGTCGCGCACGAGGAATCTCATGCCCATAGCGCTTCCCCGGCAAGGCGTGATCGTCACACGCTCCCGCGCCACCGGGGCTGACCGTCCGCCACCGCCCGCCCGGACCCCGGGTGGCCCCGCGGTGAAGTTCCCGTGCGCGGGCGCCGGTCGGCCAACCATGTGCCGGGCTCCCGGGTCGAACCGGACGAACGCGCCGAACCCGGCGGCACACGTACGGCTCTCCCGGAGGTTCCCCCATGTCCTCTCGACCGTCCTCTCGACCGTCCTCTCGTCCCGCCCGCCGCGGGCCGGCCCGCGCCCTCCCGGCGCTCGCCCTCGCCCTCGGCACCGCCCTGGCCGTACCGCTCACCGCGGCGGGGGCCGCCGGCGCGGCGACGCGGCCGGCCATGGCCGAGGTCAACCCGTACGGCTGGCAGCTTGCCTACCGGGCCGCCGCCGGCCAGACCAACAAGGTCGCCGTCACCGCGTCCCTGACCGGCGGAAGCGGCCCCGGCATCACCTACCTGATCGACGACGTCGTCCCGATCGACGCGGGCCACGGCTGCGTCCACCCCGACGGCGCCGACGCCACCAAGGTCTCGTGCGCCGTCACCGCCGAGGACAGCCAGGACCCGTACCCGGCCCTGACGATGGACCTCGGCGACCGCGCCGACACCGTCACCTACGCCAACACCACCGGCCAGGTCTACCGCTTCGCCCGGATCTCCCTGGGCCCCGGCGACGACCGGCTCACCGACACCGGACGTCTGGACGGCAACGCCGTCTCGGGCGACGCCGGGAACGACACCCTCACGGTGGGCAAGCTGGGGCTCGCCTCCGGCGGTGACGGCGACGACACGATCGACGCGACCGGCGACCAGGTCATCGCCCACGGCGGCCGGGGCGACGACGTGCTGCGCGGCGGCGCGGCCGGCCAGGACCTGTGGGGCGACGACGGCGACGACAGGATCCTCGGCGGCGCGGGCGCCGACACGCTGTACGGCGGCCGGGGCGACGACGTGCTGTACGGCGACAGCGGAGACGACCACCTGTACGGCAACAGCGGAAACGACCGTCTCTACGGCGGCCCCGGTCGCGACACCCTCTCCGGCGGCCCCGGAAGGGACGTCGTCCACCAGGGGTGACCGGCGCTGATCAGTGCCCACCGGCCCTGAGCGGGACCGATCAGCGCCCGGGCCCCGCCGTGGGCACCGGGTGGCACCCTGGGAGCCATGACCGACTCCGCACCCCGCCGCGTTCGCGTTCGCGCCCCCGAGCTCGTCGGCAAGGGCGGCTGGCTCAACACGGGCGGTCGGAACCTGACGCTCGCCGAGCTGCGAGGTAAGTGCGTCGTCGTCGATTTCTGGACCTTCTGCTGCATCAACTGCCTGCATGTCCTGGACGAGTTGCGGGAGCTGGAGGAGAAGCACCGGGACACGGTCGTGGTCGTCGGGGTGCACTCGCCGAAGTTCGCGCACGAGGCCGAGCACGAGGCGGTCGTGGACGCGGTGGAGCGGTACGGGGTGGAACACCCGGTACTGGACGATCCCGAGCTGGCCACCTGGAAGCAGTACGCGGTCCGGGCGTGGCCGACGCTCGTCGTCGTCGACCCCGAGGGGTACGTGGTCGCCCAGCACGCCGGTGAGGGGCATGTGCACGCCATTGAGCGGCTGGTGACGGAACTGGAGGCCGAGCACGCGGCGAAGGGCACCCTGCGCCGCGGTGACGGGCCCTACGTGCCGCCGGAGCCCGAGCCGACGGTGCTGCGCTTTCCCGGCAAGGCGCTGCTGCTGCCCGGCGGGACGTTCCTGGTCAGCGACACCACCCGGCACCAGCTGGTGGAGCTGGCCGCGGACGCCGAGACGGTCGTGCGGCGGATCGGCAGCGGCACGCGCGGGTTCGCCGACGGCGGTCCGGGGCGGGCCTCCTTCAGCGAGCCGCAGGGGCTCGCGCTGACCGAGGACGGCGCCGCGGTGGTCGTCGCGGACACCGTCAACCACGCGCTGCGCCGGCTCGACCTGGCCGGCGGCGAGGTCACCACCCTGGCCGGCACCGGCCGGCAGTGGTGGCGGGGCTCCGCCACCTCGGGGCCGGCCCGTGAGGTGGACCTGTCCTCGCCGTGGGACGTGGCCGTCTTCGGCGGCCGGGTGTGGATCGCCATGGCGGGCGTCCACCAGCTGTGGACGTACGACCCGGGGGCGGGGACCGTCGCGGTGGCGGCGGGCACCACCAACGAGGGACTGGTGGACGGCCCGGGCGCCGAGGCGTGGTTCGCGCAGCCCTCAGGTCTCGCGGCCACCGCGGACCGGCTCTGGCTGGCCGACTCCGAGACCTCCGCCCTGCGCTGGGTGGACCTGGACGGGGCCGTCCACACGGCCGTCGGCACCGGCCTGTTCGACTTCGGGCACCGCGACGGCCCCGCCGGACAGGCCCTGTTGCAGCATCCGCTGGGCGTCACCGTGCTCCCGGACGGCTCGGTGGCGGTCGCGGACACGTACAACCACGCGCTGCGCCGCTACGACCCCGCCACCGACGAGGTCAGCACGCTGGCCACGGACCTGCGGGAGGCCGCCGACGCGGTGGTGGCCGGTGCGGACATCGTGGTGGTGGAGTCGGCCCGGCACCGGCTGACCCGGCTGCGGCTGCCCCCAGAGGCGGTGCGGGTGGACGCGGTCGCGCACCGCACCGCGCGCGAGGCGACCGAGGTCGCCCCTGGCCGGCTGCGCCTCGACGTGGACTTCCGGGCGCCCGCCGGGCAGAAACCGGACGACCGCCACGGTCCCTCGACCCGGCTGCTGGTCTCCTCGACGCCGCCCGGGCTGCTGCGCGCGGGCCAGGGGGAGGGCACCGCTCTGACGCGCGAGCTGGAGCTGGACCCGGCCGTCGCGGAGGGCGTGCTGCACGTGTCGGCGACGGCGGCCTCGTGCGACGACGACCCGGCGAACGCGTACCCCGCCTGCCATGTGCACCAGCAGGACTGGGGTGTTCCGGTGCGCCTGGCCGAGGGGGGCACCGACCGGCTGCCGCTCGTCCTGGCCGGGCTGGACGAGCGGTAGCCGGGGTGTCTCAGACGCCGTAGCCGTTGGTGTAGCCGTCGTGGTGATGGTGGTGGGGTTCCTCCTCGACCACCGGCGTCGTGGGCGGGACGACGACCCGCCTGCGCCGGGCGATGCCGCTGAACGTGGCGACGCCGATGAGACCGACTGCCATCAGGATGATGCCGACGAGGTCGAGGTTGACCCCCTGCATGTGCCAGTCGGTCGCGAACGTGAGGATGGCTCCCACGGCGATGAGGATGATGCACCCGCCGAGGCCCATAAGTCGTCGCCTCCCCTTCCGGTTCCGGGATTTCCGGTGCCGTCCGGGTACCCGGCCCGGCGCCGTGCATGCTCGTCACGGCGCCGGGTGTCCAACGGGGCCTCACCGGACGGGAGTCAGCTCTCCAGGAACGCCGTGAGAGCGTTGGCCAGCAGGAACGGGTCGTCGGCGCCGCACAGTTCGCGGGCGCTGTGCATGGACAGGATGGCGACGCCGATGTCGACCGTCCGGATGCCGTGCCGGGCGGCGGTGATCGGGCCGATGGTGGTGCCGCAGGGCATGGAGTTGTTGGAGACGAAGGTCTGCAGCGGAACGCCCGCCTTCTCGCAGGCGGCGGCGAACACCGCCCGGCCCGAGCCGTCGGTGGCGTAGCGGTTGTTGACGTTGACCTTGAGGATCGGGCCGCGGTTGACCCGCGGGTGGTGCGTGGGGTCGTGGCGCTCGGCGTAGTTGGGGTGGACGGCGTGGCCGGTGTCGGAGGACAGGCAGACCGAGCCGGCGAAGGCGCGGGCCCGGTCCTCGAAGGAGCCGCCGCGGGCGAACACCGAGCGTTCCAGCACGGTGCCGAGCAGCGGGCCGTCGGCGCCGGTGTCGGACTGGGAGCCGTTCTCCTCGTGGTCGAAGGCGGCCAGTACGGGGATGTGGTCCAGCGTGGCGCCGGAGGCCGCGGCGGCGGCGAGGGCGGCGGCGCCGGCGTGCACGGAGAGCAGGTTGTCCATCCGGGGGCCGGCGACGAGTTCCTGGTCGCGGCCGAGGTAGGCGGCCTGTTCCACCGGGCTGGTCATCAGGTCCCAGCCGGCCACCGAGCCGGGCGTCAGGCCCGCCTCGGCCTCCAGGAAGGCGATGAGGTCGCCCTCACGGGGGTCGTCGCCGAGGCCCCAGACGGGCTGCAGGTGGCGCTGCTTGTCGAGCTTGAGGCCGTCGGAGGTGACGGTGCGGTCCAGGTGGATGGCGAGCTGGGGGACGCGCAGCAGCGGCCGGTCCACGTCGACGAGGACGGTGGAGCCGTCGCGCAGGGTGAGCCGGCCGGCCAGTCCGAGGTCGCGGTCGAGCCAGGAGTTCAGCAGCGGGCCGCCGTAGATCTCGACGGCGACCTGCCGCCAGCCGTGCGCGCCGCTGTCGGGCTGCGGCTTGACGCGCAGGTTGGGCGAGTCGGTGTGCGCGCCGACGATGTGGAAGGGGGTGTGGGGGGCGGCGCCGTCGGGGACGTACCAGGCGACGATCGCCCCGCCGCGCAGCACGTACCGGCCGCCGCTCGTCCCGTCCCAGGCGTCCGTCTCCGCGACCTGCCGGAAACCCGCCTTCTCCAGCCGCTCGGCGGTGTTCGCCACGGCGTGGTACGGCGACGGACTCGCCGCCAGGAAGGACATCAGGTCGTCGGTGTGGCCGCGGTCGAAGCGGGCTGGTGCGCTCATGTGGCTTACCTTAACGACGTGCGAGGGCCCGCTCCCGGTACGGGAGCGGGCCCACGGCGACGGTGGAGGGGTGCGGATCCGGGCCTTCGGGAAGAAGCGGAATCCTTAGAACGCGGCCTCGTCCAGCTCCATCAGGTCGAGGTCGACGCCCTCGGCCACCTTGCGGGCCAGGGTGACGCCCGGAAGGACGTTGGCCGCGAAGAACTTCGCCGCCGCGATCTTGCCGGTGTAGAAGGCCTTGTCCTTGGAGGAGGCCGTCTGGAGCTTCTCGGCGGCGACGGCGGCGCCCCGCAGCAGCAGGTAGCCGACGATCACGTCACCGGAGGCGAGCAGCAGACGGGTGGTGTTCAGGCCCACCTTGTAGATGTTCTTGACGTCCTGCTCGGTGGCGGCGAGGTCGGTGAGCATCAGGCCGACGATGGCCTCCAGCTCGACGGCGGCCTTGGCGAGGTGCTCGCGGGCGCCGGCCAGCTCCTCGCCACCGGTGCCGAGCGCCAGGAACTTCTTGATGTCCTCGGCGAGGGAGTTCAGCGCCGCGCCCTGGTTGCGGACGATCTTCCGGAAGAAGTAGTCCTGGCCCTGGATGGCGGTGGTGCCCTCGTAGAGGGTGTCGATCTTGGCGTCGCGGATGTACTGCTCGATCGGGTACTCCTGCAGGAAGCCGGAGCCGCCGAAGGTCTGCAGCGACTGGGCGAGCTGCTCGTAGCCCTTCTCGGAGCCGTAGCCCTTGACGATCGGCAGGAGCAGGTCGTTCAGCGCGTGCTCGGCCTTGGTGTCCTCGCCGTTCGCCTCCTTGACGGCGATCGCGTCCTGGACCGAGGCGGTGTGGAGCACGAGGGCGCGCATGCCCTCGGCGTACGCCTTCTGCGTCATCAGCGAGCGGCGGACGTCGGGGTGGTGGGTGATGGTGACCTTGGGCGCGGCCTTGTCCATGAAGTTGGCCAGGTCGGGGCCCTGGACGCGCTCCTTGGCGTACTCCAGGGCGTTCAGGTAGCCGGTGGAGAGCGTGGAGATCGCCTTCGTGCCGACCATCATGCGGGCGAACTCGATGATGCGGAACATCTGGCGGATGCCGTCGTGCTTGTCGCCGATCAGCCAGCCCTTGGCGGGGTGGCGGTCGCCGAAGGTCATCTCGCAGGTGTTGGAGGCCTTCAGGCCCATCTTGTGCTCGACGTTGGTGGCGTAGACGCCGTTGCGCTCGCCCAGCTCGCCGGTCTCGAAGTCGAAGAGGTACTTCGGGACGAGGAAGAGGGACAGGCCCTTGGTGCCCGGGCCCGCGCCCTCGGGGCGGGCGAGGACGTAGTGGAGGATGTTCTCCTCCATGTCGTGCTCACCGGACGTGATGAAGCGCTTGACGCCCTCGATGTGCCAGGAGCCGTCCTCCTGCTGGACCGCCTTGGTGCGGCCGGCGCCGACGTCGGAACCGGCGTCGGGCTCGGTGAGCACCATGGTGGAGCCCCAGGTGCGCTCGACGGCGATCTGGGCGATCTTCTTCTGGACGTCGTTGCCCTCGTCGTAGAGGATGCCGGCGAACGCCGGGCCGGAGGAGTACATCCACACGGCCGGGTTCGAGCCGAGGATCAGCTCCGCGTACGCCCAGATCAGGGACGGGGGAGCCGTCGTGCCGCCGATGCCCTCGGGCAGGCCGAGCCGCCAGTACTCGGAGTCCATGAAGGCCTTGTAGCTCTTCTTGAAGGACGCGGGGACCGGCGCGGTGTTCGTCTCGGGGTCGAAGACCGGCGGGTTGCGGTCGGCGTCGGCGAAGGACTCGGCCAGCTCGTTCTCGGCGAGCCGGGTCAGCTCCTCCAGGACGCTCTTGGCGGTCTCCGTGTCCATCTCCTCGAACGGACCGGTGCCGTAGAGCTTGTCGCGGCCGAGTACTTCGAAGAGGTTGAACTCGATGTCGCGGAGATTGGACTTGTAGTGCCCCATGGTGACGGCTCCGTTAGGACTCGGCGAGGCACTGTCTCCTCGCATCTGGTTCACGTACCAACAAGTTTCTCCGATGATGCTACCCGTCGGTAATAAGACGCAAGCCCGATCCGGTCATCTGTGACTGAGTACTCTTCTGCGCATGTACGGCTACGACCAGAACGCCGGCGCTCAGCAGCAGTACGCCGCACCCCAGCAGCCGATGGCCGGCGGCTACGGGCAGCAGCCGCCGCTGTATCCCGAGCCGTCCCCGCCCTCGCTCGCGGACGCGGTGCGCGCCTTCACCACCGGGCAGATGTCCGCCGAGGACTTCCAGCAGATCTTCGCGACCTCCAAGGTGTACTGTCCGCGCGGTGACACCCCGGGCTTCCTCGCCCTGCACAACACCCAGCAGCCGGTGATCCCCATGTTCACCTCGCTGAAGGAGTTGCGGCGGTACGCGGGCAAGGAGTCCAAGTACTTCGTGATCACCGGCGCCGAGGTGATCGACCTCCTGCCGACCGGCTACGGCTTCGTGGTGGACATGGAGGGCGAGCACCGGATGGTGTTCGACGCCAAGGCGGTCGAGCAGATGGTCGACTTCGCGATGCGCCGCATGTACGGCTGACCGGCCGCCCCGCTCGATGGAGAGCCCGGAGGGAATGCCCTCCGGGCTCTCTGTGTTGTGAGGGGTGGCAGAAAGTTCAACGCTCAACTAAACTGGGCGTACAAGGAGGTCCCACCATGCCTGCAGTGACCGTCGAGAACCCGTTGACGCTGCCCCGAGTGACCGCTCCCGCCGACGCCGTGGCCCGCCCCGTGCTGACCGTGACGACCGCGCCGAGCGGCTTCGAGGGCGAGGGCTTCCCGGTGCGCCGCGCGTTCGCCGGGATCAACTACCGCCACCTCGACCCGTTCATCATGATGGACCAGATGGGTGAGGTGGAGTACGCGCCGGGCGAGCCCAAGGGCACCCCCTGGCACCCGCACCGCGGCTTCGAGACCGTCACCTACATCATCGACGGGACCTTCGACCACCAGGACTCCAACGGCGGTGGCGGCACCATCACCAACGGCGACACCCAGTGGATGACGGCCGGCTCCGGTCTGCTGCACATCGAGGCGCCGCCGGAGGCGCTGGTGGTGTCCGGCGGGCTCTTCCACGGCCTCCAGCTGTGGGTGAACCTCCCGGCCAAGGACAAGATGATGGCCCCGCGCTACCAGGACATCCGCGGCGGCAGCGTCCAGCTGCTGACGAGCCCCGACGGCGGCGCCCTGCTCCGCGTCATCGCCGGTGAGCTGGACGGCCACGAGGGTCCCGGCATCACACACACCCCGATCACCATGATCCACGCGACCCTCGCCCCGGGCGCCGAGCTGACCCTGCCCTGGCGCGAGGACTTCAACGGCCTCGCGTACGTCATGGCGGGCCGCGGCAGTGTCGGTGCCGAGCGCCGGCCGATCCGGCTGGGCCAGACCGCCGTCTTCGGCGCGGGCTCCTCGCTGACCGTCCGCGCGGACGAGAAGCAGGACGCGCACACCCCGGACCTGGAGGTCGTCCTCCTCGGCGGCCGGCCGATCCGCGAGCCGATGGCCCACTACGGCCCGTTCGTCATGAACACCAAGGACGAGCTGATGCAGGCCTTCGAGGACTTCCAGAAGGGCCGCCTGGGCACCGTCCCCGCGGTCCACGGCATGACGGGAGCCGGCCCGCAGGGCTGACCCCGCCCCCGCCCCACCGTCGCCCGGCCCGCCCAGCGGACCGGGCGACGGCTGTTCCGGGGCCGTGCGGCCGGCCCGGTGGCGCACGGACCGGCGATCGGCGGAGATGCCGCCGCCGGTCGCCCTGCCGTGGCGAGCGCGGCGGCGGTCCGCGCTGCGGCGTGCGTGCCACGAGCCCACGCGGCGGCAGGCTCACCGGGGCCCGACGGCGGTGAGCGCCTCCGCCCGTCGCCCCGCGGTGTCTCACCCGGCCGGGTGTTCGTCGCAGGACAGGCGACGGGTGCCGTGGTCTGGTGGGGGTGTGCCGCCGCTGTCCGAGCCCGTTCGCCGTCTGGCTGCCTGGTGTGTCGTGGTGCTGCTCGTGGCCGGGGTGGGATGGGTCGGTGTGCGGCTGTGCGGCGAGCTGCGGACCGCCGTGGTGCCCGTGCTCCTCGCCCTGCTGGGGACCGCGCTGCTGGGGCCGCTGTACCGGCGGATGGTGGCGGCGGGGGTGCAGCGCTCGCTCGCGGCCGGGCTGACCTGCGTCGCCGTCGTGGCCGTCGTCGGCGGGGCGCTCTACATCGTCGTCGCCGCGCTCATCGACACCGGCGACCAGATCATCGCCTCGCTCCGGCAGGCCGCCCAGTCCGTCGCCCGGCACTTCGGGGCCGCCGGCACCGGCCTCGACGACGTGGCCGCCAACTCCCGCAAGCTGCTGGAGAAGTTCGGCGGGACGGCGGCCTCCAACGTCATCAGCGGGGTCAGCGTGGTCGGCGAGGGCATCGCCATGGCCGTGCTCGCGCTGCTGCTGGTCTTCTTCTTCCTGCGCGACTCCCACCGCGCCGTCGAGGTCCTGCGGGCCGTCGCGCCCGGCGGCACCGCCGACACCGCGGAGGCCGTCGCCCGGCGGGCCTTCACGGCGGTGGAGGGGTTCATGCGCGGGACCACCCTCATCGCCCTCATCGACGCCGTGTGCATCACCGTCGGCCTGCTCGTCCTGCGGGTCCCCGGCGCCGTCGGCCTCGGCGCGCTCGTCTTCGTCTTCGCCTACATCCCCTACCTCGGCGCCTTCGTCTCCGGCGCGGTGGCCGTGCTGGTCGCCCTCGCCGACCGCGGCTTCGTCATCGCGCTGTGGGCGCTCGGTGTGGTCCTCGCGGTGCAGGTCCTGGAGGGGCACGTGCTCCAGCCCGTCATCCAGAGCCGCACCGTGCAGATGCATCCGGCGGTGGTCATGCTGGCGATCACCGCGGGTGCCTCCGTCGCGGGCATCCTCGGCATGCTGCTCTCGGTGCCGCTGACCGCCGCCGCCTTCGGCGTCGCGCAGGAACTGCGGTCACGTCACGAGGTGTCCGCGCCGCCGGACTCGTAGAGCTCGAACCAGATGCTCTTGCCGCGCCCCCGCGGCTCCACCCCCCACGCGTCCGCGAGCACCTCGATCAGCACCAGGCCGCGGCCCGACGAGGCCAGCTCGCCCGGCCGGCGCTTGTGCGGGAGGTCGTCACCGGCGTCCGTGACCTCAAGACGCAGCCGGCGCCCGCCCGGCTCGCCGGTCACCTCGGCGAGCAGCAGCGCGTCGGCGTCGGTGTGCACCAGGACGTTGGTGACCGTCTCGGAGACCAGCAGCACCGCGGAGTCCACCTGGTCGGCCGAGCCCCAGTCGTGCAGCAGCTCGCGCAGGTGCCGGCGGGCCTCCGCGATCCGCTCCGGCTCGTCCTGCGCCACCGACAGCGCCGTGCGCCGCACCGCGGGCCGGGCGGCCGCCGGGTCGCCCCAGCCGCGGTCCGCCCCGGGCCGGCCCAGCAGCAGCACCGCGATGTCGTCCTCGCGGCGGTCGGGCCGCGGGCCGGCGGTGTGGTGCGAGGACGGCCCGAGCACCCCCTGCACCAGCGCGTCGGCCAGCGACTCCGGGTCGCCCCGGTGGTCCTCCAGGATCGCCCGGACGCGCCGCCAGCCGCTCTCCATGTCGTGCCCGCCGGTCTCGATCAGGCCGTCGGTGCACAGCGTCATGATCTCGCCCGGCTCCAGCGTGAACCGGGTCGTCGGATAGTCCGCGTCCGGATCGACACCCAGCGGCAGCCCGCCCGCCGTCGGCCGCGTCATCACCGTGCCGTCGGCCATCCGGATCGCCGGGTCCAGATGCCCGGCGCGGGCGATCTCCAGCAGGCCGGTCTCCGGGTCGGCCTCCACGTACAGGCAGGTCGCGAAGCGCGGGTCGGTCATGTGCTCGTCCTGGGTGATGCCGTGCAGGAACCGGGAGGCGCGGGAGAGGACCGCGTCCGGGCGGTGCCCCTCCGAGGCGTACGCCCGCAGGGCGATCCGGAGCTGGCCCATCAGGCCCGCCGCCCGCACGTCGTGGCCCTGCACGTCCCCGATGGCCAGGGCGTACCGGCCCGAGGGCAGCGGGATGATGTCGTACCAGTCCCCGCCCACCTGGAGCCCGCCGCCGGTCGGGATGTAGCGGGCGGCCACGGTCAGCCCCGGGATCTGCGGGCCCAGCGACGGCAGCATGGAGCGCTGCAGCCCCTCCGCCAGCTCCCGCTGGGAGTCGGCGGCCCCGGCCCGGGACAGGGCCTGGCCCAGCATCCGGGCCACCGTGGTCAGGACGGCCCGCTCGTCGGGCGTGAAGGCCACCGGATAGGCGAAGGCCGCCATCCAGGCGCCCAGGGTGCGCCCGGACGCCGTCAGCGGGAGGAACGCCCAGGAGCGGCGCCCGAAGTGCCGGGCGAGCGGCCAGGTGACCGGGTAGCGGCCGCGGTAGTCGTCGGGCGAGGAGAGGTAGACGGGCCGGCCGGTGCGCACCACCTCGGCGGCCGGGTAGTCGGCCGTCAGCGGCAGGTGCGAGAAGGGTCCGTCGACGCCGGGCCGGTGCCCGTGGTGGCCGATGACCGTCAGCCGGTCGCCCTCGACGCCGAACACCGCGAGCCCGTCCGGGGAGAAGCCCGGCATGGACAGCCCGGCCGCGACCCGCAGCACCTCCTGCGTCGACCGCGCCTCCGCCAGCGCCCGGCCCGCGTCCAGCAGGAACGCCTCCCGCGAGCGCCGCCAGTCCCCGGTGACCGCGCTGCGGCCCGCCGCCGTGCCCGGAGCCGGTTCGGTGACCTCCTGGAGGGTGCCGGTCAGCTCGTAGCTGTGCCGCTCGGGGTCGTACGACGGCTTCGAGCGGCTGCGCACCACCCGCAGGACCCGCCCCTGCTCGTCCATGATCCGGATGCGCACCTCGGCCAGGGTGCCCTCGGCGACCGCCAGCCGGATCACGCCGGTGATCTCGTTCCAGTCGACCGGGTGCAGCCGGGCCCGGGTCTGCGCCTCCGTGAGGGTGGTCGCGCGCGCGGGCAGCCCGAGCAGCCGTGCCGCCTCCGCGTCCACGGTGACCAGGCCGGCGGCCGTGTCCCAGTGCCACAGTCCGGTCGCGAGGGCGGCGAGGACGTCATTCACGGACGGCAGGGGCTCGCCTGTACGCATTGCCCCACTTTAGGAAGATCCGATCGATCGGTGCCACCGTAGGGAGCGCCGACGGGAGGGCGGGACCGCCCGAGGCGGCGCCGGGTGCCGCGGAGCGCGGGGAAAAGGTGGGGAGCCGATCTTGGCGTGCCCGGTACCCTTGATGGGTCCGGGCCCCGTGCCCGGCTCCCGCCGGAGCGGCAGCTCCGGCACTCATCACCCCACCACGAAGGACGATGAACGACGATGCATCGGTACAGGTCCCACACCTGCGGCCAGCTCCGCGCCTCTGACGTCGGCACCGACGTCCGGCTGAGTGGCTGGCTGCACAATCGGCGCGACCTGGGCGGCATCCTCTTCATCGATCTGCGCGACCACTACGGCATCACGCAGCTGGTGGCCCGTCCCGGCACGGCCGCCTACGAGGCCCTGGACAAGATCTCCAAGGAGTCCACGGTCCGCGTCGACGGCCAGGTTGTTTCACGTGGAACCGAGAACGTGAACCCCGACCTGCCCACCGGCGAGATCGAGGTCGAGGTCGCCGACGTCGAGCTGCTCGGCGCGGCCGCCCCGCTGCCCTTCACGATCAACACCGAGGACGGGGTCAACGAGGAGCGGCGCCTGGAGTACCGCTTCCTGGACCTGCGCCGCGAGCGCATGCACCGCAACATCATGCTGCGCACGGCGGTCATCTCGGCCATGCGCCAGAAGATGGCGGTGATGGGCTTCAACGAGATGGCGACGCCGATCCTGTCCGCCACCTCCCCCGAGGGCGCCCGTGACTACGTGGTCCCCTCCCGCGTGCACCCGGGCAAGTTCTACGCCCTGCCGCAGGCCCCGCAGCAGTTCAAGCAGCTGCTGATGATCTCCGGCTTCGACCGCTACTTCCAGATCGCGCCCTGCTTCCGCGACGAGGACGCCCGCGCCGACCGCTCGCCGGGCGAGTTCTACCAGCTCGACATCGAGATGTCCTTCGTCGAGCAGGAGGACATCTTCCAGCCGGTCGAGAAGCTGATGACCGAGCTGTTCGAGGAGTTCGGCGGCGGTCGCCACGTCACCTCCCCCTTCCCGCGCATCCCGTTCCGCGAGGCGATGCTCAAGTACGGCTCCGACAAGCCGGACCTGCGGGCCAAGCTGGAACTGGTGGACATCACCGACGTCTTCGAGGGCTCGGAGTTCAAGGCGTTCGCGGGCAAGCACGTGCGCGCCCTCGCGGTGCCGGACGTCTCCGCCCAGCCCCGCAAGTTCTTCGACCAGCTCGGTGACTACGCCGTCGAGCAGGGTGCCAAGGGCCTGGCCTGGGTGCGCGTGGCCGAGGACGGCACGCTGTCCGGCCCGATCGCGAAGTTCCTGACCGAGGCGAACGTCGCCGAGCTGACCAAGCGGCTCGCGCTGGCCCCCGGCCACGCCGTCTTCTTCGGCGCGGGCGAGTACGACGAGGTCTCCAAGATCATGGGTGCCGTCCGGGTGGAGGCCGCCAAGCGCGCCGGCCACTTCGAGGACGGCGTCTTCCGCTTCTGCTGGATCGTCGACTTCCCGATGTACGAGAAGGACGAGGAGACCGGCGGGATCGACTTCTCGCACAACCCGTTCTCGATGCCGCAGGGCGGTCTGGAGGCCCTGGAGACCCAGGACCCGCTGGACATCCTCGGCTGGCAGTACGACATCGTCTGCAACGGCGTCGAGCTGTCCTCCGGCGCGATCCGGAACCACGAGCCGGACATCATGCTCAAGGCCTTCGAGATCGCGGGCTACGACCGTGAGACCGTCGAGGAGAAGTTCGCCGGCATGCTCCGCGCGTTCCGCTTCGGCGCCCCGCCGCACGGCGGCATCGCCCCCGGCGTGGACCGCATCGTCATGCTCCTCGCGGACGAGCCCAACATCCGCGAGACGATCGCCTTCCCGCTCAACGGCAACGCCCAGGACCTGATGATGGGCGCCCCGACCGAGCTGGACGAGTCCCGCCTGCGCGAGCTGCACCTGAGCATCAGGAAGCCGCAGCCGAAGTAGTAGTACCGGGTGTCCGTGCGCGCCGATCCGTCCTGACTCGCTCTTGACGATCGGCGCGCACAGCCGTCTCCGGCGCGTCAGGACAGGGACGTGTAGCCGCCCCAGCCTGTGGCGATCTTCGTGCGGGCGCCGAAGGAGCCCTTGCCGTCACCGCTGTTGCGGTAGACGTTGCCGCCGCTGTCCCGCGAGACCAGGTCGGCCCTGCCGTCGTCGGTGAGGTCGCCGACACCGACCACCGCGTTGTACGAGGCGCCCCAGTCGGCGAACACCTTCGCCCGGGCCGCGAAGGTGCCGTCGCCCCGGCCGTCGAACCGGTAGAGGGTGTTCGCCTTGTCCTGGGCGAGCAGGTCGCCGATGCCGTCGCCGTTCAGGTCGCCTGCGCCGATGACCTTCTTGTAGCCCTTCCAGTTGTCGTACAGCTTCACCCGGGCCGCCAGCTTGCCGTCGGCCGTGCCCTTGTGGAGGTAGACGGTGCCGGTCGAGGCGGCGCGGCTGATCAGGTCGGGACGCCCGTCGCCGGTGACGTCACCGGGCGAGGTCAGCACGTCGTACTGGGTCCAGCCGCTGCTCGCGAGGGTCGTGTACGACGTCTTCGGGGTGACCGCCTTGCCGCAGCCCGGCTTGTACAGGCGCAGGGCGCCGCTGCTCAGCCGGACCAGCACGTCGTTGCAGCGGTCGCCGTCGAGGTCGCCGAAGGGCACGGCCCTGACGCTCGTCGCCCAGCCGGTGCCGGTGGTCTTGTCGCCGAACCTGCCCGTGCCGGTGCCGGCCTGGAAGGTCAGCCCGCCCGAGGAGTTGAGCGTGAGCAGGTCGCCCCGGCCGTCCGGGCCGTCGGGGCTGGTGAAGTCGTGCCGTACGGGGGCGCCCCGGGACAGGAAGCCCTCGCCGGACGCCACGGTGACCGCGCCGGCGGTGCCGGTGCCGGTGGCCTTGAGGGTCCAGGTGAACATCCCGTTGGGGAAACGGACGTTCGTGGCCGTGGTGCCGGACCAGTGCGCCGCCACCCGGGCCGGGGACGCGCCCCCGGTGATCGTGTCGCTCACCCTGCCCTTCGCGCCGCTCTGCACGGAGGCGAACGTCAGCGACCAGGAGGTGACCGGACGGGACAGCAGCCACGAGCCCTCGAACGGCGTGCCGGGGTCGACGTAACTCGGCGTCCCGGACTCGAAGGCCGTCACGGCCGACGGCGTGACGCCGGTGGTGGCGACGTGCGTCCGCTCGTACAGGTCGGTCCAGGCGACCAGGCCCGTGTACTCGTCCACGGTCCACTTGAAGCGGCGGTCCACGGCGAGGCCGGTGTCCTGGACGGTCGTGGCGATCACCCGGGTGGCGCCGGTGGCCGCCTCGGTCAGGACCAGGGTGCCGACGGCGTGGTCGTGCCGGACGGTGAAGCCGTCGCCCAGCAGCACGTCGCCCCCGGTCACCGCGCGGGACGTGCCCGCCTTGGTGTCGTACACGCCCGCCGAGTCGTCGCCGCACGCCCAGTACACCCAGCGGCCGGCCGCCTGCAGTTCGTCCGGCACACAGCCGAGGCCGGGCACGGTGACCGTGGCCCCCGTCCGGCCCGTGGCGATGTCGTACGAGGTGAGTTCGGCGGCGGTGGCCGTGGCGCTCCACAGCGTGGGGCCGTTCAGCGCGGCGGCGCGCACGGACCGCTTCAGCTTCTGGCCCTGCCCGAACTCGCCGACGTACTGCGCCGGGGACGCGCCGCCGGAGTTGTAGACGGCGTAGCCGTCGGAGACGTCGACGACGGTGCCGCCCCGGGTACGGAACTCCAGGGTGTGGTCGGAGGAGCCGTCCTTCATCGCGATCAGCCGGTCCGACTCGCCGGCGATGCCGGCGTCGTCGTACGTGGTGAGGAAGGCGTCACGCGGGCCGTCGCCGCTGTTGCCCCACAGCACCGAGCAGTCGGCTCCGGCGTAGGGACACACGGGGCTGATCCTGTCGCCGGGCTGCGGCTCGGAGGCGGTCAGCCGGCCGCCGGTCGTGGTGAGCGTGCGCACCGAGGTGGTGTCCGTGGTGCCGCTCGGGTCGTCCTCGGCGACGCGCAGACTGCCGCGGCTGAGCGCGAGGCCCGTCTTGGCGTTCTCCGGCGCGGGGACCTGCGCCGCCTTCGTCGCGGTCAGCGAGCCGTCGGCGGACTGGGTCACCCGCTGGGTCCACCAGTCGGCGGCGTCGGTGCCGCCGGTGACCAGGGCGCTGTCGCCGGAGGCGCGGACCGCGTACGCGCCGGCCTTGGCCAGCAGGGTGCGCGACGAGCCGTCGGCGAGGGACACGGCGGCCAGGCGGACGCCGGTCCCGCTGCCGATGCCGCCGGACAGCGGCAGCAGCAGCCAGTCGCCGACGAGGACCGGGGCGCCCTCCAGGTAGCCGCCCGGCGCGGGCAGGTCCAGCACCTGCTCGACGCCGCCCGGGTCCGTGCGCGACTTCAGGCGCAGGTCACCGGAGCCGAGGTCGTACACGCCGACGCGGTCGTCGCTCATGACGGTGACCGGGCGGGCGCCCACGGCCTCGAACACCTCGGTGGCGACGGCCGTGCCGGTGTCCAGGTGGTACAGGTCGGTGCCCACCTGGAACAACGCGCCGTGCGCGTCGGCGGCCTTGACGGAACCCGAGGTGATCCGCGTGCCGGCGGGCGCGAGGGCGCGGGAGCGCCACGCGCCGTCCACCCGGTCGTGCAGCGCCCGCTCGGTGAGCACGGTCCGCCCGGCAAGTCCGCGGTACGCCTGGTCGGAGGTGAGGACCGACGTCGTCCGGGTCTCCGGGTCCCAGAGGGACACCGAGCCGGCCTGCGGCAGCGCGACCAGGTCGCCGTCGGAGCCGTACCAGGCCTCCGGGCAGGTCGTCGAGCCCAGGTTCGCGCACGCGCCGACCGGCGCGTAGGCGCCGTCCGCCGTGCCGACGACCACGGTGGTGCCGGTGGCGTGATCCGTCCACAGCAGCCCGGCGATCCCGCTCTGCCGGTGCAGGAATCCGCTCGCGCCGGCGACCAGGGGCCGGTCGGTGCGCGGGCGGGTGGAGTTGGGGTCGGTCAGTGTGATCTCGGTGGTGCCGGCCGCCGGGGTGCCCGGTTCGGCCGAGGCGCCGCCGCCCGGCAGGACGGCGGCGGACACGGCCGCCAGGGCGACCGCGAACGAGGAGACGGCCGCGGCCGCGCCGCGCCGTCGGGGGGCGTGTCTGCCCACGTGAGTTTCCCTCCCCGCGAGGGCCCCCGCCCTCGCCAAGTGAGCGGACCTTACCAGGGCTTTTACCGGGGCTTTTACCGGGCTTGGGGAAGGGGTGGGAGAAGGTACGGGGCTCGGGTGGGCGACGGGACGGCGCGAAGACGGGGGTGGAGACCGTGCGGCGGGCCGGGTTACTCGCCCGTGCCGGGATCGGGTTCGTCCTCGGGAGCGGCACCGTCCTCCAGCAGCCGCTCGGCGATGTCGTCCGACCAGGCCTGCGCCCAGGCGCGCAGGTCGGCGACGCGCGGCTCGTCCAGCCCGTACCGCAGGAACTCCAGGGTGGAGTAGAAGTCCGTGCCCGTCAGGCGGGACTGCAGGGTGGGCAGGTCGAAGGGGTCATGGGCGTGCCTGCGGCCCAGTTCCTCCAGGTCCGGCAGGGAGAAGCGGGTGGCGGCGGCCCGCGCGTCGATCAGGTCGACGGCGGCGCCCCGGTCGTACAGGGCCCGGATCTTCGTGCCGACGGCGTCCTCGGCGCAGAGCGCGGGGCCGTACGCGGTCAGCTCGGGCGGCTGCCAGAACGTCTCCTTGTGCAGGGTGAGGGTGCAGGGCTCGCCGCTCGGCGGGTCCGTGACCGTCAGCTCCGCGGTCCGCTCGGTGGCCCTTCCGGCCTGCACCAGCCGCCCCCGCGCCTCCAGGGCGGCGCCGACGGCACCGGCGATGCGGTCCATGGCCTTGGGGCTCTCGGTGGCGAAGTCGACGTTCGCGTGCGGCCGTTCGAGCAGCCCGTGCGCCTGCAACGCGTAACCGCCGGCGAGCACGAGCCCGAACGGCCCGCCGACGCCGACGACGTCGGAGAGGAGCCGGTGGTGGGGGCTGGGTAGGTTCACGAGATCCTTACTCTGCCAGAACGGAGCGGGGGCGGCCGGGCGCGGGGCCCCCGTGTCCGGTCAGGTCTGCGGTACGTCGCGGGTCTCTGCGGCGAGATCATCGGCCTCGCCGAACAGGTCCTCCGCGTGCTCGACCGTGCGTGCCCGGTCGAGCCAGTCGCTGACGCGGCCGGGGTCGGTGCACGCGGTGATGCGCCCACGCACGTCGTCCGGCACCGGGATGCCGCGCACCTCGAGGACCGCCAGCACGCCCTTTGCCTCCCCCTTTGCCTCCCCCTTGGCTTCGCCCGTGGCCTTGCCTTCCAGGTAGGCCCGCTCCATGACATGGCCGCGGCCGGGGAAGTAGTTGACGAACCCCATGATCTGCCTCCACTTGTCGCCGGCGGGGTTGTCCCCCAGGGCGACGTCCAGGAATTGGTAGAAGTAGTCGGCGGCCTCGGCGTCCATGCCCTGCAGAGCACGGCCCAGTGCCTCCAGTATGGCGTCGCGGTCCGCGCTGTTGGCGTGTGTCAGGGCGGAGAACGTGGCGAGTGCGGGCTTCTCCGCCGCCGTCCGCGCGTCCGTGATGACCGGCAGGTTGTCCGGGCCGACCACCAGCGGGTACGTCCGCTGGGTGGTCCAGCCCCGTGCTCCGCACTCGAAGGGGCCCGCCGCCCACTTCGCGGTCGTACGATCCCGGCAGACGACCAGGAGCAGAACCGGCAGGCCGTACTTCGCCCGCAGGTATGCGACGTAGTAGGCCCAGCTCGACCCCTTCTTCGGGTCGCGGCGTTCCTGGGCCTCGATGGCCAGCAGGAACTCCTGGCCGTCCGAGGGGGCGACGCGCAGTGCGGTGTCGATGTGACGGGCCAGTGGCTTGGTCTCCGTCACGTCGGTGATGACCGCGTCCACGGTCGCCTTCTCGGGCAACGCGATCCCCAGCACCTTGAACACGGGCGTGAGGATCTCGGGCCGCTCCTGGAAGATCCGGTGCATGCCCTCATGGGCTGATGTGACCATGTGCGCAACGTAGGGGCGACGAAGAGACGTCTGCCCGGACGATCAGAGGGCGTTCAGTCCTTCGAGTGGCGCAGAAACGTTCAGGAGAACCGGGCCGGTTCGCCGGGTTCCGGACCAGGCGGCGGTTCAGACGGCCGGCTTCTCCTCCAGGCGCGGGAAGAGGATCGCGCCCTTGGTGACGGTCGAGCCCGCCGGCAGGGTGCCCCACCGGCCCGCGTCCTGGACCCGCTGCTCGGCCAGGGCGCCCAGGGACGCCTCCGCGCCGAGCGAGTCCCACAGCTTGCGCGAGGTCCCCGGCATGACCGGGTTGAGCAGCACGGCGACCGCGCGCAGCGACTCGGCGGCCGTGTAGAGGACGGTCGCGAGGCGGGCCCGGCCCTGCTCCGACTCGTCCTTGGCCACCTTCCACGGTTCCTGTTCGGTGAGGTAGCCGTTGACCTGCTTGACGAAGTCGAAGACGGCCAGGATGCCGCCCTGGAAGTCCAGTTCGTCGCCGATCCGCCGGTCGGCCTCGGCGACCGCCCGGACGAGACCCGCGTGGACCGCCGCCTCCGCCTCGCCGTCCGCGGTGGCCGCGGGCAGGGTCCCGCCGAAGTACGTGCCGACCATGGCGGCCACGCGCGAGGCGAGGTTGCCGTAGCCGTTCGCCAGTTCGCTCGTGTAGCGGGCGGTGAAGTCCTCCCAGGAGAAGGAGCCGTCCTGGCCGAAGGCGATGGCGCGCAGGAAGTACCAGCGGTAGGCGTCCACGCCGAAGTGCGAGGTGAGGTCCTGCGGCCTGATGCCGGTCAGGTTGGACTTCGACATCTTCTCGCCGCCGACCATCAGCCAGCCGTTGGCGGCGATCCTGCCGGGCAGCGGCAGGCCCTGGGCCATCAGCATCGCCGGCCAGATCACCGCGTGGAAACGGAGGATGTCCTTGCCGACGAGGTGGACGTCGGCCGGGAAGGTGTCCGCGAACTTCTCCGGGTTCTCGTTGTAGCCGGCCGCCGTCGCGTAGTTCAGCAGCGCGTCGACCCACACGTAGATCACGTGCTGGTGGTCCCAGGGGACCGGGACGCCCCAGTCGAACGTCGAGCGGGAGATGGAGAGGTCCTGCAGGCCACCGCGGACGAAGTTCACCACCTCGTTGCGCGCGGACTCGGGCTGGATGAAACCGGGGTTCGCCTCGTAGTGGGCGAGGAGCCGGTCGCCGTACTCGCTCAGCCGGAAGAAGTAGTTCTCCTCCTTGAGGATCTCCACCGGCCGCTTGTGGATCGGGCACAGCTTCCGGCCCGCGTACTCGCCCTCGCCGTCGATCAGTTCACCCGGGAGCTTGTACTCCTCGCAGTCGACGCAGTACGGGCCCTCGTAGCCGCCCTTGTAGATCTCGCCCTTGTCGTACAGGTCCTGCACGAACTCCTGGACGCGGTCGGTGTGCCGCTGCTGCGTGGTGCGGATGAAGTCGTCGTTCGCGATCCCCAGGTGGTCCCAGAGCGGCTGCCAGGCATCGGTGACGAGCCTGTCCGCCCACTGCCGGGGCGTCACCCCGTTCGCCTCGGCCGTGCGCTGGATCTTCTGGCCGTGCTCGTCCGTGCCGGTGAGGTACCACACCCGCTCACCGCGCTGGCGGTGCCAGCGGGTGAGCACGTCGCCGGCCACCGTGGTGTAGGCGTGGCCGAGGTGGGGCGCGTCGTTGACGTAGTAGATCGGGGTGGTGACGTAGTACGACGAATGCGTCGAGGGCATCGCGCCGTCAGCCCTCCGTGCCGCCGAAGCGCTCCTTGTACGTCTCCAGGTCCTCGTCGGTGAGCTTCGCGAAGAGGACCGGGGGGACGGTGAAGGGGGTACCGGACGGGACCGAGGAGAGGGCCTTCGCCTCGTCCGCGGTGACCCAGGCCGCGGTGTCGTTCTCCAGGGAGAACGCCTCCCGCATGACCTTCGCCGTCGCCGGGATGAACGGCTCGGAGACCACCGCGTACAGGTGGATCAGGTTCATCGCCGTGCGCAGGGTGAGCGCGGCGCCGTCCTTGTCGGTCTTGATCTCCAGCCAGGGGGCCTTCTCCTCCAGGTAGGAGTTGCCGGCCGACCACAGGGCGCGCAGGGCCGCGGCGGCCTTGCGGAACTGGAGGGTCTCCATGTGCGACTCGTACTCCGCCAGGAGCGTCGCGATCTCCTCGCCGAGGCGGGTCTCCGCCTCGCCCGGCGCGCCGCCCTCGGGGACGTCGTCGCCGAAGCGCTTGCGGGAGAAGGACAGGACACGGTTGACGAAGTTGCCGAGGGTGTCGGCGAGGTCCTTGTTGACCGTGGCCGTGAAGTGCTCCCACGTGAAGGACGAGTCGTCCGACTCGGGGGCGTTGGCGATCAGGAAGTAGCGCCAGTAGTCGGCGGGCAGGATCTCCAGGGCCTGGTCGGTGAAGACGCCCCGCTTCTGCGAGGTGGAGAACTTGCCGCCGTAGTACGTCAGCCAGTTGAACGCCTTGACGTAGTCGACCTTCTTCCACGGCTCGCGCACGCCCAGCTCGGTGGCCGGGAACATCACGGTGTGGAAGGGGACGTTGTCCTTGGCCATGAACTCGGTGTAGCGGACCTCGGTGTCCACGTCGTACCACCACGACTTCCAGTCGCGGTTCTCCGGGTCCTGGTCCGCCCACTCCTTGGTCGCGCCGATGTACTCGATCGGGGCGTCGAACCAGACGTAGAAGACCTTGCCCTCGGCGGCCAGTTCCGGCCAGGTGTCCGCCGGGACCGGGACGCCCCAGTCGAGGTCACGGGTGATGGCGCGGTCGTGCAGGCCCTCGGTCAGCCACTTGCGGGCGATGGACGAGGCGAGCTGCGGCCAGTCCTCCTCGTGCCGGGAGACCCACGCCTCGACCTCGTGCTGCAGCTTGGACTGCAGCAGGAAGAGGTGCTTCGTCTCGCGGACCTCCAGGTCCGTGGAGCCCGAGATCGCCGAGCGGGGGTTGATCAGGTCCGTGGGGTCCAGGACACGGGTGCAGTTCTCGCACTGGTCGCCGCGGGCCTTGTCGTAGCCGCAGTGCGGGCAGGTGCCCTCGACGTAGCGGTCCGGCAGGAAGCGGCCGTCGGCGGGGCTGTACACCTGGCGGATGGCGCGCTCTTCGATGAAGCCGTTCTCGTTCAGCTTGCGGGCGAAGTGCTGGGTGATGTCCCGGTTCTCCGCGGAGGAGCTGCGGCCGAAGTAGTCGAAGGCGAGCGCGAAGCCGTCGTAGACGGCCTTCTGGGCGTCGTGCGCCTGGGCGCAGAACACGTCCACCGCGAGGCCCTGCTCCTTGGCGGCGAGCTCGGCGGGGGTGCCGTGCTCGTCGGTCGCGCAGATGTACAGGACGTCGTGGCCGCGCCGGCGGAGGTACCGGGAGTACACGTCCGCCGGGAGCATGGACCCCACCATGTTGCCCAGGTGCTTGATCCCGTTGATGTACGGAAGGGCGCTGGTGATGAGGTGTCGAGCCATCGGGGGCTGCTCCCAGGTCGCTACGTGTACGAACCTTGAAATCGTAGCCGACGTGTGTATGCCGCCCGCTTCCGTTTTACGGGGTGAGAAGCGGGCGGCACGGGGAGTGCGGGGAGTTACGCGGTGTTACGACAGGTCACGGACGCCAGGCGGCGAGTACGCCCTCGTAGAGCTCCGTGTCCGTGAGTTCGCGCGGGGTGGGGCCCGCGTGGAAGAAGGACGTGTTGTCGGTCTTCAGCTTGCGCAGGTAGTCGAAGGCCTTGTTGTCGTGCTCGCCGAAGGCGACGAAGGAGAAGAACACCGAGGGGTGGGTCTTCGCGGCCTCGGTGAGGGACTGGGTGGCGGGGGTCTTCGCGTCCGGGGCGCCGTCCGTCTGGAAGACGACCAGCGCGGGGACGGCCGGGTCGGCGTTCTTCTCGTGGTGCGCGAGTACGGCCTCGACGGCGGCGTGGTAGCTGGTACGGCCCATGCGGCCGAGGCCGGCGTGCACGTCGTCGATCCGGGTCTCGTGGTCCGCGTCGAGGGTGAGGTCGGTGGTGCCGTCGACCTCGGTGGAGAAGAAGACGACGTGGACCGTGGCCTCGGGGTCCAGGTGGGCGGCGAGGGCGAGGGTCTGGTCGGCGAGGGCCTGGGCGGAGCCGTCCTTGTAGTACGGGCGCATGCTCGCGGAGCGGTCGAGGACGAGGTAGAGCTTCGCTCGTTTGCCGGTGAGGTCGGTCTTCTTGAGGGTGGTGGTCGCGGCCTTGTAGGCGGTGGTGAGGGAGGGGGTGCGGGACTTGATCTTGGTGAGGGGTGTGGCGGGCTTGGCCTGCGCGTCGGCCTCCGGCTCGGGCTCGTTGGTCGCCTCGGCTTCGCCTTCGGCTCGGTCGTTCCCACCCGCACCACCCGTGCGGGTCTCGTCGTCGGCCGCGGGTGACTCCTGTGGGGTGTCCTCGCCGTCGGCGGCCTGCGGCGCCTCGGCTGCGACCGGCTGCGGCTCCGGCGTCGGCTCCGGTTCGGCCTCGGGCTTCGCCTCGGCGACGGGCTCTGCGTTGGCCTCGGCCTTGGGCTCGTTGGTCGCCTCGGCTTCGCCTTCGGCTCGGTCGTTCCCACCCGCACCACCCGTGCGGGTCTCGTCGTCGGCCGCGGGTGACTCCTGTGGGGTGTCCTCGCCGTCGGCGGCCTGGGGCGCCTCGGCTGCCACCGGCTCCGGCGCCGGCTCCGGTTCGGCCTCGGCCGCGGGCTTAGCGACGGGCTCGGCCTCGGCTTCGGGCTTCGCGACGGGCTCGGCTTCGGGCTTCGCCTCGGCGACGGGCTCTGCGCCTGCCTCAGCCTTGGGCTCGGTGGTCGCCTCGGCTTCGGGCTTTGCCGCTGCCTCGGCTTCGTGCTTGGCGTCTGCTTCGGCCTCCGCCGCTGCCTCCGCGGCGACCTCGGCCTTTGCCTCCGCCTCGGCCACCGGCTGGACGAACTTGAGCACGGCCTCCGTGACAGCCGGCTCAGCCTCAGGCTCGGCGGCGTCGGCCTTGGACTCCTCTTCGGCCACCGGCTCAGCGGCCTCGGCCACCGGCTCCGGCTCGACGACCTCGGCCTCGCGGTCCGCCTCGGGCGTCTCAGCCTCGGGCTCGGCCACCGGCTCGGGCTTCTCGGCCTCGGGGTCGGCCACCGCCTTGGGGTCGGCCACCGTCTCGGCCGTCTCGGCCTCGGTCGTCGCAGCCTCGGGGGCGGACACCGGCTCGGGCGTCTCCGCCGTGGGCTCGGTCGCCTGAGCTGTGGGTTCGGTCGGCTCGGTCTTGGGCGCCGGCTCAGGCGTCGGCTCTGCCCCCGGCTCGGGTGACGTGGCCTGCTTGGGGACCGTGATGTTGTCGAAGGCCGCGGAGACCAGTTCGTGCTCCTCGGGGGAGGACGTGCGGGGCTCGGGGACCTGGGTGGGCGCAGGGGACTGGGCCGCACCCTCTGCCTCGGCCGTTCGTCCCTTGCGTGAGCGGCCGAATGCGTTCCGCAGGAGAGTGAGAATGCCCATGTGCGCAACCCTTCGTGTGAGTTGATGCCCGTTTAATCCCTGGCCAGGACGGACACGTAAGGTTAGCGGCCCGCGATCCCGTTTCGGTCGGTGGCCGAGCTGTCAATGCGGTGTTGTGATCGTCCGCTCCGCGGCCACCTCCTGGCGCAGCGGCTCCGGCACGCTGCCCGAGGGGCCCGTCAGGTCGGTCCTGACCGCGCTCGGGTGCTCCGACCGGCGCACCTCCTCCGCCAGTTCACGCAGGTGCAGCGCCACCGCGTCGACGATGCGTTCCACGGTTACGACCAGCGGTCACCACGCGGCGGCCCGCCTGCCGGTGGGCGGCGGCTCGGTGAGCGCCCGCGACAGGTCCCGGTAGAGGCGGCGGCGCATGCGGGCCCGGCCCGCGGGGTCGGTTTCCGGGCCGAAGGCCGCCTCGACGCCGAGCGCGCCGAAGAGCTGCGGGACCGCGATGTCCAGGACGCCGGACAGGGCGCCCATGGAGGCGAGCGCGCCGTACGCCGGCTGTCCGGCCGCGAGACCGGTCGCCGGCGGCAGGCTCGTCGCGAGGACGGCGCGGGCCATCGCGGACCGGTTGAGGGGTGCCCGGCGGGGTCGGAGGTTCCGGACCTCACGGGACATGCGCCCATTGTTCCCGCTCCGTTCCGGCCTGCGGTCCCGTCAGCCGGGTGCGTGCAGGGTGACGTCGACGACCAGTGCGCGGTGGTCGGTGCGGGTCAGACGCAGGAAGCGGGCGTCGGCCGCGGAGAAGTCCGGGGAGAGCAGGACGTGGTCGATCTGGGCGCCGATGACGGAGGCGGTGCGGGCGGGCCAGCTCGGGGTGCGGTCGTGTCCGTCGAGGCCGGCGGCGTCGGACAGGCCGGTGTCGAGGATGCGGCGGAAGGCCTGATGGTCCTGGGAGGCGTTGAAGTCGCCGGCGAGGATGGTGGGCGTGCGGGTGTCGGCGGCGGCGAAGGCGCGCAGCCGGTCCAGTTCCCGGCGCCAGAGGCCGACCTGGCCGGGCAGCGGGGGCATCGGGTGGGCGAGCTGGACGCGTACGGCGTGGCCGCGTACGTCGGCGACGGCTCCGGGCATGCCCATCGTGCCGGGGACCCCGGCCGCCGGCCGCAGTGGGTAGCGGCTGAGGACGAGGGAGCCCTTGGAGCCGTCCGCCGCGACGGCCCGCCGGTGCGGGTAGGCGTCGGCCAGGTCCCGCTCCAGGGTGGCCCGGCAGGTGTGCTCGCACTCCTCGACGAAGACGAGGTCCGGGCGTTGCCGGCGGATCTGCGGGACCAGGGACGGGGTGCCGCGGCCGAACTCGACGTTCGAGGTCAGCACCCGCAGGGAGGCGACGGGCCGCCCCGCGGGCTCGTGGACGCGGCCGTAGGGGTCCGCGTACCAGGCCAGCACGGCCAGCGCGGCGACCGCCCACACCAGTCCCGCCCACCAGCGGGCGAGCAGCGCGCACAGCAGGCCGAGCACGGCCGGTACGAGCAGCCAGGGCAGGAAGGCGAGCAGCTGCGGGACGGGTGTGACGCCGTCGGTGCCGGCCGCCCGGCAGCCGAGGACCGCGCTCACCCCGGCCAGCAGCAGCCCCGCGCACCAGGAACCGGGCCTGCGGGGACGATCGCTCACCCGGCCGAGCCTACGAGCCGGTGTCGATCCGTGTCAGGAACTTCTCCAGGACGCGGTTGAACTCCGGGGCCCGCTCCAGGTTCGGCAGGTGGGCCGCGCCGTCGACGACGTGCAGCACCGAGTCGGGGAGCGCCGCGTGCATCGCCTCCGCGTCCGCGACCGGGGTGTAGGTGTCGTCGGCGCCGACCACGACCAGCGCGGGGACGGTCACCTTCGTCAACAGGCCGCGGTAGCCGGGGCGTTCGGCGCGGCCGCGCAGGGAGGCCGCGGCGCCCTGCGGTGCGGTGGCCGTCATCATGCGGTGGACGTGGGACTTGACCTCGGGCGCGGCGTAGGGGGCGACCATCCTCTCCAGCACCTCGTCGGCGTAGCCGCGCATGCCCTCGGCGAGCAGCCGGTCCGCCATGGCGCGCCGGCCCAGCCTTCCGGCGGGGGTCTCGGGGTCGGGGAAGGTGTCGGCGAGGACCAGGCCCCGGACGCGGTCGCCGAAGCGGCCGTAGCACTCCATGGCGATCTGGCCGCCCATCGACAGGCCGGCCAGGACGCAGGTGTCCACGGCCAGGTGGTCCAGCAGGTCCTCGATGTCCCGGGCGTGGCGGGAGAGCGGGACGGTGCCGGGGGTCACCGGGGAGGCGCCGTAGCCGCGCAGGTCGGGGGCGACCACCCGGCGTCCGGCGGCGAACGCGGTGAGCTGCGGGGCCCACATCGTGCGGTCGAAGGGGTGGCCGTGGACGAGGACGAGGGGCACCCGCGCGGAGACACCGGGGTTTTTGTCCTCGTACGAGAGGAAGGGGGGCATGTGTTCGACCCTAGGTGTGGCCTCTCCTTCGGTGCAATGAAATCTTTGCCCTCGGTGCAATCGCGCGCAGCGTCACGGCGGGAGAGACAGAGGAGAAGGGGGACGCGTGGACGACTACCGGCGCATCGCCGGCCGGATCGCCGCGGACATCGGGCGCGGCCGGCTCCGGCCGGGGCAACGGCTGCCGCCGCAGCGGGCGTTCGCCCGGCGGCACGGGATCGCGGCCTCGACGGCGGGGCGGGTGTACGCCGAACTCGTGCGCCGGGGACTGGTGGTGGGCGAGGTCGGGCGCGGCACGTTCGTCCGCGCCACCGAGCCGGACCCGCAGCCCGGGCACGCGCTGACCGAGGCGGCGGACCGCGCCCCCGTGAACCTGGAGCTCAACTACCCGTCGGCGCCCGGCCAGGCGGAGCTGCTGGCACCCGCCCTCGCGCCGCTGCTGCGGCCGGACGCGCTGGCCGAGGCGCTGCGGCCGGCGGCGGCCGCGGGGACCCGGGCGGCCCGCGAGGCGGCCGCCGGGCTGCTCGCCGCCGGTGGCCACCGGCCCGACCCGGACGGCGTCGTCTTCACCGGCAACGCCCGTCAGGCCGTCGCGGCCACGCTCGCCTCGCTGGTACGGCCGGGCGGCCGGGTCGGGGTGGAACCGCTGACGTATCCGCTGGTCAAGGAGATCGCGGCCCGGATCGGCTGCGTCCTCGTGCCGCTCGCCACCGACGAGCGGGGGCCGCTGCCGGAGTCGGTCGCGGCCGCCCACCGCACCGCTCCGCTGTCCGCCCTCTACCTCCAGCCGACCTTGCACAACCCGACCTCGCTGACGCTGTCCGCCGAGCGGCGGGCCGCACTGGCGGAGGTCGTCCACAGCCTGGGGACACCGGTCGTGGAGGACCGGATCTGGTCGTTCCTGCACCAGGGCGGCGAACCGCCGCTCGCCGCCCTCGCGCCCGGGCTGGTCCACGTGGTCGACGGGCTGTCCAAGCGGGTAGCGCCGGGGCTCACCGTCGGGTTCGTCTCGGCGCCGGCCGACCGGGCGGGGGCGGTGGCCCGGGCCGTGCGCTCCGGGGGCTGGGGCGCGGGCGGCTTCGCGCTGGAGGCGGCCGTGCGCTGGATCGGCGACGGCACCGTGGCGCGGCTGGCCGACGCCAAGCGGCGCCAGGCGCGGCGGCGGCAACGGCTGGTCGCGCGGGAGCTGGACGGTTTCGCCGTACGGTCCGATCCGGCCGCCTACTTCGCCTGGTGGGAGCTGCCCGCGCCCTGGCGGGCCGACACCTTCACCGCGGCCGCCCGGGCGCGGGGCATCGCCGTCACCCCGGGCACCGCCTTCGCGGTCGACCCGAACCGGACCCCGTCCGCCGTCAGACTGGGCCTCGCCTCCGCCGGGGAACCGGACCTGACCCAGGCCCTGCGCAGCCTCGCCGAGCTGGCGCGGGAAGGGCCGGGGGCAGGGGCTGGGGGAGGGTGAGGGACCGCCGGGGCGCTGTGCGTGGGCGTCGAGGTGAGCCCGGGGGCTTGCGTGCGGGGCGCTCCGGCCGCCCGGTCGTGGTGACCGACGGGAACGGTACCGAAGGCGGGGGGAGCGCGCTGCGGGGCGGGGGTCACCGGTGGTGGCCCGCCGGCAGGTTGCCGGGGCGCGGTGTGCCTGGGGCCTGAGCCCGGGGGCCTGCGGTCCGGTCCGGCCGGCCCGGCCGTCCCACCGGAGTGGCCGAGGCCAGGGCTGCGGGCGGCTGCCTGGTCGCCGGTACCGGGGCCGTCCGGACCGCCCGGAGCCGGATGCGGGCGGGGAGGGGGTGCTGCGCCTGGCGGGCTCGGCGTCTCGTGCGTCGTCGGTTCAGTGGGGAGGGGGACGGCGGCGCGGGGATACCGGGCGGTGGCCCGTTGTCGGGGCGGCCCTCCCGGGGACCGGTCCGTGTCGCTCAGGTCTGGGCCGGGGTGGACGGCTGGGGCTGGTTCTGGGGGGACGGGGTCGCCGGCGGCTCCGGTGCCGGCTCCGGAGGGGTCCGGTGCGGGTACCGGGCGGTGCGGTGCGGGCGCAGGCGCCGGGTGAGCCAGGTGGTGAGGGCCACGGTCAGGCCCAGGGCGAGCAGCAGCCAGGAGACCGTCCGCAGGGTGGCGGTCAGCGCGTCGTAGACCGCGCCCGCGGCCGGGTGGGGGACGTCGGCGGGCAGGCCGGAGAGGGTGAGGCTGCGGCCGACGGTCAGGGCGACGCCGAGCAGCGCGCCGCCGAGGGCCGTGCCCAGCGCGGTCGCGGTGACGGCGCGGCGGCGGCGGACGGCCAGCGCGATGCCCGCGACGGCGAAGACGCCGGCCGCGACCGGCAGCCAGAAGCCGGCGACCTCGAGCACCTGGAACCCCTTCCTCAGCGGGGCGACCTCGGCCGCCTGGAGCACCGGGACCGCGGTGTGCTCCACCGGGATGCGCGCGGCCAGCGGGATGTGGTCGTGGGTGAGCTGCCGTTTGACCTGCGCGGTGACCGGCGCGAGGTCGACGGTGACCGGCCGGCCGGCCGCGTCGTCGGCCGGGTCCTCGTCGCGCAGCGCGCGCAGGATCGCGTCATGGGTGACCCGGTTGCCGGTGTCCCAGGCGAGCCGGAAGGCGCGGGTCTGGGTGAAGGAGCGCACCGCGTCGTGCACGAACGGGGCGACCGAGCCGCGCAGCGGGCGCACGTCGACCTTCTGGTCCACCTCGCGCAGGATGCCGTCCCCGACCGTCTCCGCGACCGCCTCCCGCACGTCGGGGTCGGCGGCGAGCGGCGCCATCGTGGTGACGTACCGGCCCGTGTCGGCGAGTCCGTACGACGCCCAGGCGGCCAGCGCGCCGAACGGCACGAGGAGGCAGGCCAGGACGATCAGTACGGCCGACAGGGCGTTCCTGACACGTGGGGACACCTTTCCAGCCAAGGGCCCCGGGGGCCGGTGCGCGAGCGGGGCGCCCGCGTTCGGGGGAATCGCGGGACCGGACGGCCGTACGGAGGGCCACCCCGGGAAGAGCGCCCGGACGTGCGGGGGCCCCGGCCGCTGTCCGGCCGGGGCCCCGAGGGGCGCCGCGCGTTCAGCCGACGCGGTGCCCGGTCGCGTCCTCGTGCGTGTAGTAGCGGTAGAAGAGCACGGCGAAGGCGACCCCGGCGACCACCAGCGACATGCCGATCGACCTGATGACCGACTCGCCGGCCTGGCTGTACAGGAACCCGAACGCGCAGCCGTAGAAGGCGGCCCAGGCCAGGGCGCGCAGTTCCCGGCGCAGCCGTGGGGCGAAGGCCAGGAGCGCCATCAGCACCACCGCGAACACGAGCGCCGTGACGAAGCCGAACAGCAGGTTCCAGCCGGTGACGGGACCGCCGCTGCGGCGGTTGGCCGCCGCCCAGTAGCCGTAGACCAGGCCCAGCAGGACCGGGGCGACCAGCCGGCCGATCCGGTGGACGCGCGCGTCGAAGACGTTCGGTGGGGGGCCGGTGGTCACGGCCGGACGGGTGGTGCGGGGCGTTCCGCCCGGCGCGGGTGCCGCTTGAGCCATGAGAGCACTCCTCTCTCTCCTCGCCCCCGGTTCCAGGGCACACCTGGGGGGACGGCCTGGCAAGTCGGCCAGGAGGGTGACGGGTGCCCGGATGCGGCCGTCACGTTCCCGTGTTTGCCTGAGGGGCATGGAGGGCCGCCCGCCGTGACCGAGGTCGAGTACCGCGCCCGGAGGCAGCTGCTGCGGGCCCGCGGGCGGAGCGTGGCCTGGGTGCCGCCCCTGCTGCTGCTCGTGGGCATCGCCCTCGTGGACTTCAACACCACCGAGCGGTTCCGCGTCATCTCGTGGATCGTCCTGGTCCCGGGCACGGCCGCCGCGATCTGCGGGGTGTGGACGACCGCCGGGTACGCGCTGGTGGCGGTGGTGACGTACGTCCTCGTGGACAGCGCCTGGCCCGGTGAGTACCAGGCCGGACTGGCCGACTTCGTCCTCGTGGCGCTCGGCGGTGTGCTGGCCACGCTGGCCTCCGTCGTGCGGGTGCGCCACGAACGGCAGATGCTGCACATGCGGGACATCGCCGAGACCACCCGGCGCACCGTGCTGCGCCCGCTGCCGCCGCGCTGGGCGGGCCTGGAGCACGCGGGCGTGTACCTGGCGGCGGACGTCGAGGCCCGGGTCGGCGGCGACTTCTACGACATCCAGCCCGGCCCGCACGGCACCCGGGTCCTTTTCGGGGACGTCCAGGGCAAGGGACTGGGCGCGGTGGAGGTGGCCGCGGCGCTGCTCGGCACCTTCCGGGAGGCCGGCTACCACGAGGCGGACCTCAGGACCGTCGCGGAGCGGCTCGAGGTGCGCATGTTCCGGCACCGCACGCACACCTCCGCCCTCGGCAGGGACGACGGCGACCGCTTCGCCACCGCGGTCCTGCTGGGCTTCCCGCCGGAGGACCCGGACACGGTCGAACTCGTCAACTTCGGGCACGAGCCGCCGCTCGCCGTCGGCCCGCACGGCGTCCGCGCCCTGCCGAGCGGCGACGGCCTGCCCCTCGGCTACGGCGACCTCGTGGGCGACGGCCCGCACCTGCACCGGGTGCCGCTGGAGCGCGCGGAGACCCTGCTGCTGGTGACCGACGGGGTGACCGAGGCCCGGGACGGCGCCGGGACGTTCTACCCGCTGGCCCGTGAGGTGGCCCGGGCGGTCGAGGCCGACCCGCGCCGGGCGGAGCCGCGGCGGCTGGTGCGCCGGGTCCGCGACGGTGTGCTCCGGCACAGCCGCGGCCACCTCGGCGACGACACCACCGTGTTCGCCGTGCGGCGGACGGTGCGCGAAGCCCCCGTAGGGGGACGTTCGCCGTCCTGAGAAGCGCCTTCGCGGCGGCAGCGGCTACGGTGCTCGCTGTAGGCGATCCACAGGGGAGGGACGATGCCCGGAACCGTGCTGCTGCTCGCGGCCTCGCCGCTGGGCCGGGGACGTCTGGTGGACGCGGCGGGTGTGCTGCCCGTGCTGGCCGCGGTGGCCCCCGCCATACTGTCGGGCACCGACACCGCGAACGTGGTCGAACTCGCCGACCCGCTGGAGCCGCAGGCCGTCCTGACCCGGCTGCGCGCCGCCGCGGCCGCGCCCGGACCGCTCACCGTGTACGTCACCGGTCAGCTCCACCTGGACCGCCGCCAGCGCCTGCCCCACCTCGCGCTGGCCCGCACCACCCCCTCCACCGTCCGCTACACGGCGCTGCCCTGGCACTGGATCAGGGAGGAGCTGCGGCTGCGCCCGGCGGGCGCCACGGCGCTCCTCCTCGACCTGCACACGGACGCGGAGACCTGGCGGCACCTGGCGGGACGGCCGCTGGACTCGGGCCGCACCACCGAGGTCTACGGCCGTATCGCGCCCCCGGCCGGCCGCTGGGGCCTGGCCGAGCCGTCGTACATGAGGACGGTGGCGACGCTGCTGCGCAGCGGGCACCGGCCGCCGCTGGCGGAGCTGCACCGGCAGGCGCTGGCCCGGATCGCGGACGAGGTGGCGACGAACATCGTGCTCACCGCGCGGCCGCCCGCGCCGAGCGATCCGCACGCCGCCATCAGCGCCGCCGTGAGCGCCGGCCGGCACGCCGAAGCGGACGCGCTCGCCGCCCGGCACGAGCAGGCCGCGGTACGCGCGGGCGGCCCGGCCTCCGACGACGCCCTGCACTGGGCGGAGGTACGGGCCGACCTGGCGATGTTCGCGGGGGACGCGGCGCGCAGCTGCCGGGCCTGGCTGGACGTGGCCCGGGTGCGGCTGGCGGCGGGGCAGGCGCCGGACGCGCCCGCCGTGGAGGCGGCGGCCGACCGGGCGCACCACCAGTGGGGGGCCATCCACGACGCGGCGCGGGCCCGTGAACTCGGGCCCGCGCTCGCGGAGTTGAGACTGCGCGTGCCGGGCCGCCGGCAGGGCGCACTGGAGAACGTCCAGCGGCACCTGCGGCAGCTCCAGGCCCGCTAGGGCCGCTGGGCCGGATGCGGCCGGCGGTCTCAGCCGGTGAAGGTGAAGTACTTCCAGGCGCCGTACGTCGTGGAGTTCACCGTGTCCCCCGACGAGCCGTTGATGTAGTCCGAGCGCGTCCGGAACCGCCAGCCGACGTCCTCGGCGTGGTTGCCGGTCACCTGCACCCGGGAGCGGCCGTCGGTGCCGAGCGCGAAGTACTGCGAGTCACCGGGATACCACTTGCCCTGGTAGTACACCTGGAAGTCGAAGCGCTGCGCGCGGTGCGGGTAGTACGGCATCTTCGTGGTGAACATCGGGTTCTTGTTCTTGTGGAAGAAGTAGTACGTGTGGCCCCAGGCGTTCTTGGCCTTGTAGTGGCCGGAGACCGACGTGGACACGCTGACCCTGGCGCCGGCCGTGCTGGTGGCGGACCGCGGCTGGTAGCGGGAGTCGCCGGCGAACTTCGCGGTGACCTTGGTGTCCCGCTTCAGCTCCAGGGTGACCGACAGGTTGCCGGACGAATCGACCTTGCCGGACTTCACCAGCTTGTTCGGCTTGTCGGAGCCGAAGGGGTCGGCCCAGAGCTCCACCGTGCGGTTCTTGTACGTCGTGCCGAGGTGGGCCGTGAACTTCACGTCCTTGCCGTACGCGTACACCTTGCCGTTGTTGCCGACCGTGAGCGCGGGCTTGGCGCGGGAGACGGTGACGGAGTCGGAGCCGGAGCCCGCGGCGTGGTCGGCGTCGCCCGCGGACGCGACGGTGTACGTCACCCTGCCCCCGGCTGGCGGGGTGTCGGTGAAGGAGAAGGTCCCGTCCGCCTTGGCGGTGACCGAGGGCAGCGCCTCGCCCTTCGGGGAGTCCAGGTCGGTGCGGGTGACGGTGAGCCTGGCGCCGGCCGGCAGGGCGACCTTCGAGGTCACCTTGCCCTTGACGGTGAGCTTGTGGGCGCGGGTCGCGTCGGCGGGGGCGTCGACCTTGACGACGGTGGCCGCCTTGGTGGGGGCGTCCAGGACGCGCAGGCGGTAGGCACCGTCCTCGTTGGACGTCACCGCGAACAGCCGGGAGCCGTCGGGGGCCCAGGCGAGGGCGCCGGCGGCGAGCAGGTCGGCGTTGCCGCCGGTGCTGGTGGACGGGAAGTCGTACTCGCGCACCGAGGTGTGCGAACCCGGCTTGAAGACGTAGACGTCCGGTTCGTAGGAGCCGGAGATGCCGGCGGCGACCGAGCCGTCCGGGGCGATGTCCACCGCGTCCGGGTAGGCGTTGGCCGGGTACTGGCCGTCGGCGGTCAGATCCGCCGTCTTGTAGACGCCCTGGTAGTAGGGGTACGAGTTGGCCACCACGACGTCCTTGCCGTCCGGGGTGACGGCCAGCTCCTTCAGGCCGCTGCCCTCCACGCTGCCGTAGGCGGTGCGGGTGAGCGTGCCGGACGAGGCGTCGTACACGGCCATCTCGGACGGGCTCTGCTCGGGCATGCCGGCGACCAGCACGCCCGCCGCGCCGCTCAGCATCGGCGCGGAGAACCACGAGGTCTCGGTGTCCAGGGCCAGGGAGATCTTGTGCTCGGGATCGGTGAGGTCGACCGAGCCGATGTTGCCGCCTGACCCGGCGTCGCCGTAGCCGAACCACAGCCGGCCGTCCATGACGGTCAGGTACACGGGGTTCGGGCCCACGGACCAGCGCGCGGTCTCGGTCCCGGTGACCGTGTCGAAGGCGACGATCGCGCCGCTTCGGGGCACGGCCGCGTAGAGCGTGTCCGAGTCGGACGACAGCGCGAGGTCGGTGACGCCCGGCAGCGAGGTGAGCTGCTTGACGACCGTGCCGCTGTAGTCGGTGACGACGATCTTGCCGTTGGCGGGATCGCTGACGAAGACCTTGTGGTGGGTCCCGTCGGCCACGACGTCACCGGCCGACTTGACCGGCAGGGCCTTGCTGGTGTCGGCGAACGCCGGAGCGGCGGTCAGGGCCGCCGAACTGAGGAGGACCGCCAGGGCCGTGGCGGTGGTGACGGTGCGCATACGCACGCTGATTCGAACCCCCGGAACGAATGAGGAAGACAGAAGAAAGCACGAGGAAGAAGGCGTCGCCACGCGTACGGCGGTGTTGTGGATCCCCTGTGCGCCGTGTGTGGCGGGTGGGTGAAGACTAGGGCGGAAGACTAGGTCATGCCACTGACAAAAAAGCGAGCGCCCCCGAGACCAGGGTCCGTACCCCCGGGACCACCGTGGACAGATCGGGCGCGAAGCGCGGGCTGTGGTTGCTCGGCACCGCCGCGAACTTCTCCGGCAGCGCCTCCCCGGGCGCCTGCTCCCAGACGTCGGCCGGGGTGGTGGTGACGAACCAGTACGAGTACGGGATCGAGCCGAGCGCGAGCTGCGGGAAGTCCTCGCTGCCCATCGCCGGGCCCGGGTCGAACACGGTGCCCGCGCCGAACACCTCGCCGTGCACGGCGGCCACCGTGGCGTCGGTGCCCGCGTCGTTGACGGTGACCGGGAAGGTGCTGCCGACGGTGACGGTGGGTTCGCTCGGGCAGCCGGCGGCCAGGCACTCGCCACGGGCGATGCGCCGGATCGCGGCCAGCATCCGGGTGCGCACCTCCTCGGACTGGGTGCGCAGGTTCAGCGCGATCCGGGCCTCGGTGGGGATGATGTTGTGCCGCGTGCCCGCCTCGATACGGCCCACGGTCAGCACCGCCGCCTCGCGGGCGGCCAGTTCGCGGGAGACGACCGTCTGCAGCCGGACGACCAGGTGGGCGGCGGTCACCACCGGGTCGACGGTGGCCTCCGGCCGGGAGCCGTGGCCGCCCCGGCCGTGCACCACGATGTCCACGTCGGTCGACGCCGACATGATCAGGCCGGGCGCGTGCGGGTACAGGCCCGTCGGGCCCGGTGCCGCGTGCTGCCCCAGCAGGACGTCGGGGCGCCCGAAGCGCTCGTACAGCCCGTCCTCGACCATGCGCCGCGCGCCCTGCCCGGTCTCCTCGGCGGGCTGCCCCACCACCAGCAGGGTGCCGTTCCAGGTGTCCCGGCCGGCGGCAAGTGCCCCGGCGGCGCCCGCCAGCCAGGTGACGTGCAGGTCGTGCCCGCAGGCGTGCATCACCCCGTCCGTGGCGGAGGCGTACGGCAGCCCGGTCTCCTCCCGCACCGGCAGCGCGTCCATGTCGGCGCGCAGCAGCACGGTCGGCCCGTCGCCGCGCCGCAGCACGCCCGCGACCCCGGTGCCGCCGACCCCCTCGGCCGTCTCGAACCCGGCCGCCCGCAGCCGCCCGGCCAGCTTCCCTGCGGTGCGGTGCTCGCGCAGGGACAGCTCGGGGTGGCGGTGCAGGTCCCGGTAGAAGTCCTCGAGGTCGGGGACCGGCAGTGCGGAGGTGAGTTCCAGAGCGGTACGCGCCGCGGCAGAGGTCACGCGGCAAGAGTAGGGCAAGGGGGGTGCGGGGCAACGGGGTTGCGCCGGGGGGTGTGCTTCCTGTCGGAGGCGTGTTCCTCGGCGAGCCGCTCCAGCGCCTCGGCGTGCGGTGTGTCTCCTGCGGACGGCGCGGCGCGGCGTGCGGCGGGATCGTGGTGTGCGCCGTGCGGGCGGTGTGCGCCCGGGCGTGCGGGGGCCGGACCGAGGTGGGCGGTGCGGCTGTGGCACCGACGTGCGCCCTGCCCGGCGGGCGTCATGGCTGGGACCGTTGGACGGCGGTGGGGCCCGGCGGGATGTCCGCGGCGCGGGCCGGACCCGCGTTCGCCGCGGTGATCAGCGCGGCGACCGCCAGCACGGCCGCGGCCACGCCCCGCCAGTACCGTGCGGCGGGGCGTCCGTAGGGTTCGGATGTACGTCCGGGCACGGCGACCTCGCAACAACAAGCGGCGTGTTAAGCATGCTTAATCCGCCGTTTAACCTAGGGGCTGCGGGACGTGAACGGCAAGAGGTTCCAAGGGAGTTGGGGGAGCGCGGCGATGCGGGAACGGGACGACCCGGAGGTCATCGGGCGGCGGGTGCAGCAGTTGCGCACCGAACGCGGGCTCACCCAGCGGCAACTGGCGGAACCCGCCTACACACCCGCGTACATCTCCACCCTGGAGGCCGGCCGGGCACGCGCCTCCGACGAGGCGCTGCGGCACATCGCCGGCCGGCTCGGCGTCGCCTACGAGGAGCTGGCCGTCGGACGGCCCGCCCATCTCGCCACCGGCCTGCGCCTGCGGCTCACCGAGGCCCAGCGCGCCCTGGCCGACGGCAGGGCGGAGGAGGCGGCCGCGCAGTACGCCGCGCTGCTCACCGAGGCGGAGGGGCACGGACTCGCCCACGAACAGGCCACGGCACTGCTGGGGCTCGGCGACTGTTCCCTGGAGACGGGCGACCTGGGGCTGGCGCGCGACCACTTCGAGCGGGCCGAGGCGCGGCTGGCCGGGGAGTCCCTGCCCTCCCGGGTGCCGGCGCTGCGCGGCCGTGCGGTCTCCCACTACCTGGCCGGTGAACTCCGGTACGCCGTCTACCTCCTGGAGTCCACGCTCGACGAGCTCAACCGCGGCGGCCTGCACGACCCCGACGCGCTGCTGCTGCTCTACGCCAGCGCCATCGGGCCCTACATGGACATGGGCGCCCACGCCCGTGCCGCGCAGGCCGCCGAGTTCGCGCTCGCGCTGGCCCCGCAGGCCGAGGACCCGGCGCTGATCGCCCGGATGCACCGGTCGGTCGCCCGCACGCTGCTCGCCGAGGGCCGGGTCGCCGAGGCGGACGCGTCCCTCGCCAAGGCGGCGGAGCTGTACCGCCAGCTCCGGCTGCGCACCGAACTCGCCAACTGCCACTGGATGCGCGGCTACGTCTGCGCCCAGGACGGCGAGCTGGAGCGCGCCGAGTCCGAGCTGCGCCTCGCCCTCGACATGCTCTCGGAGACCCGGGCCGCCCTCTACCGAAGCCAGGCCGCCGTGGAACTCGCCGACGTCCTGCACCGGCGGGAGAAGTCGGCGGAGGCCGCCGAGCTGCTCAACGGCGTCCTCGGCGACCTGTCCTCCGAGCGCGGCGCCGTCCACGCGGCCGCCGCCCACCGCCTGCTCGGCATCATCGCCGAGGACGCCCGCGACACCGAGGCCGCCGAGGAGCACTACGTCCGCGCGCTCAGCCTGCTGGAGCGGGCCGGCGCCGCCGGGGACCTGGCCGACCTGTGCCGCCTCCTCGGCGACCTGCTGCGCCGCACGGGCCGGGTGGAGGCGGCCCTCGACGCCTACCGCACCGGCCTGGGCCACCGCACGGCCCCCGGCACCACCACCCTGGGCCCGGCCCCGGCCCAGCCACCGCTGTGAGCCCGGCCCCCAAGCCGTCCTTCCCCGGCCCCGGCTCGGTCGCGCCACCGTCCCGCCCAAGCCGCCCTTCCCCGGGCCCGGCTCGGCCGCGCCACCGTTCCGCCTGGGCCGTCCTTCCGGGGCCGGCTCGGGCGGAGCCTTCTCATACCTGGGCCCGACCCTGTCTGCGGACGTCCGCCAGGCGCAGCGCGCCGATCTGGACGGCGGCCTGGGTGGCGTCGTTGGGTACGTCTCCCAGGCCGGCGTTGGTGAAGGCGAAGGCGTCGTCGCCGACGCGTACGGCGGCCACGTCCATCGTCAGACGGACCGGCTCGTCGCCGGACGTCATGGTGGCGACGGTGACGTGCAGCCCCTCGCGTGCGTCCCCGACCTCCGGCAGCGGGGCCTGGGCCACCTGGACGTCCTCCTGCAGTCCGGTCTCCGTGGTGGCCGAGAACCGGGCGCACTCGACCGGCATCGTCCGCAGCCACTCCAGCGCCGCGTCCACGTCCGCCGGGCGGCGGGCGCCGATCTGGTAGCGGAGCTGGGCGTCGGTGTCGGCGTCGTCCAGGCCGACCGCGACGCGGGCGGGGGCGCCGAGGAGTTCGTCCGCGTAGAGGGCGTCGAGCAGCCGTTGGCAGTCCCCCACCGAGGTGTTCGCCTTCAGCAGTCCGTCCCGCCAGGTGGCCGCGCCGCGCGTCGCGGCCCACGGGGCGCCGAGGTCCGACTCCGTGATGAGCGCGGCCCGGGCCTGGTCGTCGGTGAGCGTGGACCCGTCGGCCCGGGAGGACGCCTTCGGCGTGGGCGACACCGGGTCGACGGTGGGCAGCGGCTGGTGCGCGGTCGGCGGGTGTTCGAGGCCGAGCGTCGCGCAGCCGGTGAGGGACAGGAGGCCGGTGGCGAGCGCGGCGAGGGTGACGGCGCGGGGGCGTATCGCTGCGGTCATCTAGGTGCCTCCTGGGCGGGCCGGTGGGGTGCCTCCTCTCACGGCACCACCGGCCGGAGCCGCCCACCAGCGGTCCGGGCCGTCCGGGTGAGCGCCGGAAAGGGCCCGCCCCGACCCGCCGGGGCCCGTCCCACCCCACCCCGGCTCGCCGACCGCCGGCGGCACGGCGCGAAGCAGCGCGCCACGGACCTGGCTAGGGTCGACCCGACGGAAGGAGTCCGCTGTGACCGGTGAGCCCATCCCCGTGATCATCGACTGCGACACGGGCGTCGACGACGCCCTCGCGCTGCTGTTCGCCGTACGCCACCCGGGCCTGGACCTCAGGGCGGTGACCTGCGTGGCCGGGAACACGGACGTCGACGGGGTGGTCCGCAACACCCTGACCGTGCTGGAGCGCGCGGGCGCCCCCGGCATCCCGGTGGCGCGGGGCGCCGAGCGCCCGCTGATCGAGCCGGCCCGCTCGGCCCGGCACGTGCACGGCTCGGACGGCATGGGCGACCTCGGGCTGCCCGCCCCCGCCCGCCGCCCGGCCGACGTGGACGCGGTCACCCTCCTGCGCCGGGAGATCCTGGCCGCCCCGCGCCCGGTGACGCTGATCCCGACGGCCCCGCTCACCAACATCGCGCTCCTGCTGCGCACCCACCCGGAGGTGACCCGGAACATCGAGCGGATCGTGTTCATGGGCGGCGCGGTGGCGACCGGGAACGCCACCCCGGTGGCGGAGTTCAACGTCTGGCACGACCCGGAGGCGGCGGCGGTCCTGCTCACGGCAGGCGTGCCGATCACGATGTACGGACTGGACGTCTTCCTGCGGGTCGTCGTGCCCGGCGCCGACGTGCACCGGCTGCGCGCGAGCACCGATCCCGGCACGCGGCTGGCCGGCGACCTGCTCGCGCACCGGCCCACCACCCAGGGCGGCGACCCGGACGTCGAGGAGGCGGGCGGGCTCGGGGACGCGGGAGCGGTCTGCGCGGTCGTCGATTTGGCCGGCATCACCACCCGCAGGCTGCCGGTCGAGGTCGCCCTGGCCCCGGGCCCGGCCCGCGGCCAGACGCTCGTCGACCGGCGTCCCCGTCCCGGCGAGTCCGAGATCCACGAGGGAGCCCGGGAGCAGGCACTCGTGGACGTGGCACTCGACGTGGACGTGGACCGCTTCGTGAAGCTGTACCTGGAGACGGTCGCGCGCTGATCCCCTCGGGGGCGGGGTCCCGTGCCGACGACGGTCCCGTCCGAAGGTTCCCTTTCCAGGCGATGTGGACAGATTCCGTACGGACTTTCTTCCGAACGGAGCCCGCATGGCAGACCTCTCGTCCAGGAACCCCGACTGGTGGCGCCAGGCCGTCATCTACCAGGTCTATCCACGCAGTTTCGCCGACGCCGACGGTGACGGCCTCGGCGACCTCAGGGGCGTCACCGAGCGCCTGAACCACCTCGCCACGCTGGGCGTCGACGCCCTCTGGCTGAGCCCCTTCTACCCCTCCGAGCTGGCCGACGGCGGCTACGACGTCGCCGATCACCGGGACGTCGACCCGCGCCTCGGCACGCTGGACGACTTCGACGCGATGGCCGCCGAGGCCCACCGGCTCGGGCTGAAGGTCGTCGTCGACCTCGTGCCGAACCACACCTCGCACCAGCACCCCTGGTTCCAGGAGGCCCTGCGGGCGGGGCCGGGCTCCGCCGCCCGCGACCGCTACGTCTTCCGGCCGGGCCGTGGCGCCCACGGCGAGCTGCCTCCCACGGACTGGCAGTCGGTGTTCGGCGGCAGCGCCTGGCGGCGGGTCCCCGACGGCGAGTGGTACCTGCACCTCTTCGCCCCCGAGCAGCCCGACCTCAACTGGGACGACGACGAGGTGCGCGCCGACTTCCGGGCCACCCTGCGCTTCTGGTCCGACCGGGGCGTCGACGGCTTCCGCGTGGACGTCGCGCACGGCCTGGCCAAGGACCTCACCGAACCGCTCCGGGACGTCGGCTCCGTCGGCGCCACCGGCGAGGACGCCCTGCCCCTGGTCCCGCCCGGCAGCCACCCGTACTGGGACCGCGACGAGGTGCACGAGATCTACCGCGACTGGCGCAAGATCTTCGACTCCTACAGCCCGCCCCGCACCGCCGTCGCCGAGGCCTGGGTCCCCGACGCCCGCCGCGCCCTGTACGCCCGTCCGGACGAACTCGGGCAGGCCTTCAACTTCGAGTACCTTCAGGCGCGCTGGGACGCCGGAGAGCTGCGCGAGGTGATCACCGGCTCGCTGGAGACGGCCCGCGCGGCCGGCGCCTCCGCCACCTGGGTGCTCTCCAACCACGACGTCGTGCGCCACGCCTCCCGCCTGGTGCTGCCGGCCGGCACCGACGAGAACGCCTGGCTGCTGTCCGGCGGCCGGGCACCGGAGGCCGACGCGGAGGCGGGGCTGCGCCGGGCCCGGGCCGCGACCCTGCTGATGCTGGCGCTGCCCGGGTCGTCGTACCTCTACCAGGGCGAGGAGCTCGGGCTGCCCGAGGTCGCCGACCTGCCGACCGCGGTGCTCCAGGACCCGATCTGGGAGCAGACGGGGCATGTCCGCAAGGGCCGCGACGGCTGCCGGGTGCCGCTGCCGTGGACGGTGACCGGCCCGTCGTACGGCTTCGGCCCGGGGGCCGCCTGGCTGCCGCAGCCCGAGTCGTTCGCCGCGTACGCCGTGGAGGCCCAGGCCGGCACGGCGGGCTCCACCCTGGAGCTGTACCGCACCGCGCTCAGACTGCGCCGCAAGCTGCTGGAGGGCGAGGCGCTGACCTGGACGCCGGATGCCCCGGCCGGGGTACTGGACTTCGCCCGCACCGAGGCCTGGCGGTGCGTCACCAACTGCGCCGCGCGGCCGGTCGCCCTGCCCCCGGGCGAGGTGCTGCTCGCCAGCACCCCGCTCCCGGAGCCGGGCGTCCTGCCGCCCGACACCACGGTCTGGCTGGCCTGACCCGCACGGACGTCTCTACGGCGCGGTCGGGCTCGGCGCGGGGGCCGCGCCCCCGGAGCCGCCGCCCGCGCCGGTGAGCCCGTCGATGTTCACCGGCGTCGACGTGGCGTTCGGCGGCGGGGTGAGCACCACCTCGGGCTGGCCGGCGGGCGGGGGCGGCGGGGTGACCGCCGAGTCGGGCAGCTTCGGCGGGGTGGTCTGCTGGAAGAGGGTCTGGTCGAAGTCGACCAGACCGGTCTTCTCCATCACCGTGATGTGGTCGAGCACGGTGTCGTTGGCCTGGTCGGCCAGGGCCCGCACCAGCGAGTTCTTGGTCGTGGACCGGATCTTCGCGACCGTGTTGAAGATCGCGCCGTGCGTCATCCGCAGGATGTTGGCGAAGTCCGTGTCGAACTGCTTGCCGCTGTCCGCCTTCAACTGGGTGACGAAGCCCTCCTGTTGCGGGCTCGCGATGTTGGGCAGCGTGATGTTCAGCATGGGCGCGATCTTGCGGCAGGTGGTGTCCAGGGCCGCGTGCCCGTCGATCAGGTGCTTGCTGGCCTCCAGCACCCCCTTGGACGTGCCCTTCTGCAGGCCGATCTGGCCCACCGGGTACTCCCACAGCCCCGCCGCGCGCACCTTCACCACGAAGTCCCGGTCCGACTCCGTCAGCGGCCCCCACTGGGTGTTGGCGATGACCCGCGTCGGTGAACTCGAGACGGTGCTCACCCCGAGCATGCTCGGGTAGGCCAGTGCGCCGAGGGTAAGGGCCATCGCACCGCCCACGAAAAGGGTTCCCGTCGCATTCCGCGAAAAGCGCACCGTGCCTCCTGCCCGGTCATGGATCCCGCCGCCAGGCGGTTCGGACGCACAGCAGTACGGACGGCGGAGCCGTTCGTCTCGGTGCTGCGGGTAAAGATTTCGGATCGCGCCGGCAAGGGGCGGTTCACGGGGGGCGCTCCTTTGGGCGGCCGTTGGTCAAAGGTTGACCGTTCCCCGGGCGAAGCGGCCGACGGGCGGGCCTAGATTCGCCGCATGTCCCCGCAGCCACCTCCGCGGACGCCCGCGGCCCTGCCCGTCCTGCCGTACCGCAAGCCCACCAAGGGCCGCGACTACTGGGTGCTGGACGACGTCCTGCCGGACGCCGACGCGGTGCGCGAGCGGTGCCTGGCCAAGGACGACTGGGTCAAGGGGCACCCCTACACCTCCGAGTCCTGGCCGGGACTGCGGGCCATGCCCGGCCTGGAGCCCGGTGAACTCGCCCGGGTCGAACGGCTGGTGAAGAAGGCGACGGGCGCCCGGGAGCTGTGGGTGCAGCGAACGCCCGGCGGCGGCACCCTCAACCACAACTGCGTCCAGGTCGTCGGTGCGGGCGAGAGCGAGCCGCGCCCGCACACCGACTCCCGCGCGCTGTGCCGGTACGCGGCCGTGCTGTACCTCAACCCGCACGTGCCCAAGGACTGCGGCACCAGCTTCTACCGCCAGTCCCTGCCCGGCGGCCGGCTCGGCGGCAACGTCGTCCAGGCACCCCACAACAACCTCGTCGAGGCCCTCGGCACCCGCTACGTGACCCCCGACGCCTTCGAGGAGGACGTCCGCGTCCCGCACCGCGCCAACCGCCTCCTCCTCTACAACGCCAACCTCGTGCACAGCGCCACCGGCTACCACGGAGCCGAACTCGCGGAGAAGCGGATGACGGCGGTCTTCTTCTGGATGGCCTGAGCAGGAGCGGCAGTTCGCTGTAGTCTCCGCGGCTCCCGTGCCTTGTTGGCGTGTCCCTGGCGAGCCGGGCCGGGGGGTGCGCCAGGATGACCAGGTGAACGAAGAGATACGTCAGTCGGCCGTACCGTCCGGTCTCGCCCTGCGGCCCGTCCGGCTCTCCGGGCGGCTGGCCGCCGGGGCGCTGTCGCTCGCGGGGCTGGCCTGGGTGCTGCGGGCGGTGTGGGAGGTGCGGCTGTCGGCCGCGGGGGAGCCCGGCTCCGGGCCGCCGGACCAGGGCGACGGGGTGCACCGGCCGCTGACCGCGCTGGAGGACTCCTACCACCGGGTGTCCTCGGTCGGGGGTGTCGTCGCCTTCCTGTGCGCGCTGTTCTTCCTCGCCTGGCTGTGGCGGGTGCGGGACAACGCGCGTGCGCTGACCGGTCAGCGGCCGAAGTACGCCGGGATCTGGGTGCTGCTCGGCTGGGTCGTGCCGGTCGTGAACCTGTGGTTCCCGCGCGGGATCGTGGCCGACGCCTTCCGCACCACCGCGCCGGGGCGGAAGCTGCCCGTCTGCGTCAACGTGTGGTGGGGGCTGTGGCTGGTCGGCGTGTTCAGCGGGGTCGGACTGATCCAGAACGACTCCACCGACCAGGTCATCGCCCGGGCCTACGGCGAGGTGTGGCCGCTGCTGGTCTCCGACGCCGCCGTCGTCGGGGCCGCCGTGGCCGGTGTGTTCGTCGTGCGGGCCGTCACCGGCGCCCAGCTGGAGCGCATCCGGCAGGGCGCGGCCCCGGCCGTGGAGCGCGTGGGGCCGGGCGGCGAGGACTAGGGGTCCTCTGCCGGGTGGGTTCCGGTGGGTCCCTGCGGGTGGTGGCCGGCCGCCGGAGGGACGAGGATTCCCGCATGAGCGTCTTCGCCGTCGTCGGGGCCGGACCCGGTCTCGGGTACGCCGTCGCCCGCCGGTTCGGGCGGGAGGGGTACGCCGTCGCCCTGCTCGCCCGGGACCGGCACCGCCTCGACGAACTGGTGGCGGGCCTCGCCGGGGAAGGGGTCACCGCCCGGGGGTTCGCCGCCGACGTGCGCCGGCCCGAGGAACTGGTCGCGGCGCTGCGGGACGCCGCCGCCGCGCTCGGCACCGTCGAGGTGCTGCAGTACAGCCCGGTGCCGCACCGGGACTTCATGCGGCCCGTGCTGGAGACCCGGCACCGGGACCTGCTCGGGCCGATCGAGTTCTCGGTGTACGGGCCGGTCGCGGCGGTGCAGCAGGTGCTGCCGGGGATGCGGGAGCTGGGGCGCGGCACCGTCCTGCTCGTCAACGGCGGGACGGCCGCCGTACCGCACCCCGAGCGGGCCGGGACGTCGATCGCGTTCGCCGCGGAGAGCGCGTACGGCCATCTGCTGCACGACCGGCTGGCCCCCGAGGGGATCCACGTCGGGCAGCTGGTGATCCCGGGCGCGATCACGGCCGGGCACGTCCGCAAGGACCCCTCCGTGCTGGCGGACACCCTGTGGGCGATGCACCGGGACCGGCGCGGCTACCGGCACTACGCCGACGACCTGGACGGCTGACCCCCGGCCTGCCCCCGGCCGCCCCCGCCACCCTGTGGAGATCGGGTCGCCCTGCGTGATGGGCGTTTGTGGGCCAATATGGTGATGTTGGCCGCATTGCTCTCTTCAAGGGGGCCTCCATGGCTGTCGAAATCCCTTCGCTCATCAAGCCCTCCCGGCTCAGAAGCCGGGGCGGTCTGCTCGGTGAGTGCGTGGCGGAGTTCCTCGGGACCTTCGTCCTCATCTCCTTCGGCTGCGGCGTGGTCGCGATGGCGGTCGCCGCACTGCCCGGTTCAGGCCGTGCCGCCACCCCCACGACGATCTTCCTCGCGGCGGGCGACTGGCTGCTCATCACCTGGGGCTGGGCCTTCGCCGTGGTCTTCGGCGTGTACGTGGCCGGAGGCGTCAGCGGCGCCCACATCAACCCGGCGGTGACCCTGGCCATGGCCGTGCGCCGAGGGTTCCCCTGGCTGAAGGTGCTGCCCTACTGGTTCGCGCAGATCGTGGGCGCGTTCGCCGGGGCGGCGCTGGTCTACCTGGTCTACCACCAGGCGATCAACGCCTTCGACGCCGCGGTGCCGGGACCGAAGGTGAACGGGCACACCAACGCCACGTTCTCCATCTTCGCGACCTTCCCGGCCGCGTACTTCCACGGCGGCATCTGGGGTCCGCTGATCGACCAGATCGTCGGCACGGCCTTCCTGCTGATGCTGATCGCCGCCGTGCTCGACCTGCGCAACCAGGCCGTGAAGGCCAACCTCGCACCGCTGATCGTCGGCTTCGTCGTCGCCGCGATCGGCATGTCGTACGGCGCGAACGCGGGCTACGCCATCAACCCGGCCCGCGACTTCGGGCCGCGGCTGTTCACCTGGGCGCTGGGCTGGGACAGCCTGGCCTTCCCGGGCACGGTGGCCGGCTCGTACAGCGGCTACTGGTGGATCCCGATCGTGGGTCCGCTGGTCGGCGCCGTGGTCGGCATCCTGATCTACGACCTGTTCATCGGCGACGTGCTGGTGGTGCGCGCGGAGATGGCCGAACTGCCCGAGCCGGGCCGGTCCCGCCCGGTGCTGGAGGAGGACGAGTGACCTGAGCGCTCCGGCTCGGCCGCGGCCGCCGCTCGGCGGGCCGCCGAGGCGATCCCCTCCAGGGCCGCCAGGTGGCCCGCGAGTGCCCGGCGGCCGCTGAGCGTGAGGGCGGCCCAGGTGCGCGGCCGCTTGCCGAAGTAGCCCTTGCGGACACTGACATGACCCGTCCGCTCCAGCGCGGAAAGGGTCTTGCTCAGCGTCGAGTCGGACACCTGGCAGTAGTCCCGCAGGACCGCGAACTCGGCCTCCGAGCAGCCGGAGAGATAGGCGGCCAGGGCGAGCCGGGTGGGGTGGTGGAGCTCCCGGTCCAGGGCGGGGGGCGTACCGTCCGGGCCGGCCGTCACGCCGTACCCGTCCGGGCGGCGCGCAGCAGGTGGTCCGCACCGCCGGCGAGGCCGAAGCCGACGAGCCAGCCGGTCACGCCGTACGGGATCGCGGCCAGCAGGCCCACGGCGGCCGGAGCGAGGGGCAGCAGCCAGGTCTGCCAGGCGGGGCGGCCGGGTCGGCAGTCCCGGCCGAACCAGCGGGTCACGCCGCCGTGGTGGGCGCCGAGCCAGACCAGGACGAGGAAGGCGACCAGGCTCAGCAGCCCGGTGGGCAGCAGCCAGCCGGCCCAGTCGGGCCGCCGGCCGGTGACCCCGAAGGCGGTGAAGCCGGCCGCGAAGGCCAGCCCTTGGGCCACGGTGTAGCCGCGCGGCCGGTTGCGTTCGTCGCTCGCCCTGCGGGCCGCGGTGCGCGCGGCGCACGCGGTCGCGAGGGCGTCCCTGGCCCGTGCCGCGTCCGTCGCGTCCATCGGTTCCCCCGTGCCGTTCATGGCCGTACCCCCGTGATTCCGGTGCGTCTCGTGCGCGAAGGGGGTGGTGGTCGGCCGCCCCTGTTCCGCTCGTTGCCATCCTGGACACTACTTTCCACGAATGCAAGTACTTTCCCCACGGTGGGCCGACATGTGTGGGAGCGTCACCAGCCGGTCAGCAGCAGATGGTTGAGGAGGAGGGCGAGGACCGCCTGCGCGGCGAGCCAGGCACGGGGACGGGGGAGGTAGGCGCACGCCGGGAACAGCCACATCGCGAACGGCAGCCAGATGCGCTCCGTCTCGGCCTTGCTCATCCCCGACAGGTCGGCGATCAGCAGGGCCAGGAGCGCGGCCGCGACGAGCAGGGCCGGCCGGGCGGGGGCGGCCCGCGGCGGTGTGCCGGCGCGGGCGAGCGCGACGGACGTGCGGCGCAGGCCCGCCACCGTCGCCGGTCCGGTGATCAGCACCGTGCAGGCGAGGTTGGCCCACACCCAGTAGCCGTAGGGCCGGCGGCCGCCGACGCCCTGGAAGTAGCGGGTGACCAGCAGGCGGTAGGCCGTCCACCAGTCGAACCCGGCGAGCGTGAACGCGGCCGGTACGACGGCCAGTCCGGCGAGCAGGGCCGCGAGCAGCACCGGGCGGGCCCGGACCCCGTCCCGGCCGAGCAGCAGGACCGCGAGCAGCGGGAGCGCGACGAGCGTCAGACCGTAGGACAGGTAGCAGGTCAGCCCGAGGAGCAGCCCGGAGGCCGCCGCCAGGACCGGGGAGCGGCGGGTGACCGCGAGCGCGAGCAGCGCCACCGTCCAGGCGGCGACCGCGGCGAACCAGCCGTCGGCCGAGACACCGAACCAGACGGCGGCCGGGGTGAGCACCAGGAACGGCGCGGCCCGGCGGGCCGGCGCCTCGTCCGCCAGGGCCCGCACGGCGACCAGGACGGCCACGCAGGCCGTCGCACCGGTGAGCACGCACCACATCCCGGCCCAGCCGCCGCCGCGCAGCCCGACGCGGTCGAGGAGGACGAAGGTGAGGGTGGCGGCCGGCGGGTGGCCGGCGACGTGGGCCGGCCAGGGGTCGGGGGTGCCGGCGACGATGTGGTGGGTGAAGTCGCGCAGGGTCGCGGGGATGTCGTGGAAGCGGCCGATGACCCGCAGGTACTCCTCGCGGGTGGTGAGGCGGCCGGCGAGGCCCCGGTGCCAGCCGTCGACGAGGGCGAGCGAGAGGATCCAGGCAGCGGCCGAGGCCCAGGCCGTGACGAGCAGCGCGGGCCAGGTCAGGCGGGCGGCCAGGGACGGTCCGTAGGCCACGCCGGCCACCGCGAGCAGGACGGCGGCCGGGGTGCCGGGGCCCATGTGCGGGTCCCACCGGGCCAGCAGCGGCGGCCAGTGCACGTAGAGGACGTGGCGGGTGTCCTGGATGTGGCGGCCGACCAGGACGGCTGCCACCACGAGCAGGGCGGCGGCGCCGACGGCGTACAGGTCGCGGCGTGGGGAGCGGGTCACGTCGGCACGTTAGGCCGCCCGGCTCCGGACGGTCCGCCGTCCGGGCCGGACGTCAGCGTTTCGTCATGGGTCGCGCCCCGCCGACCGGGCCCGTTCCGGCCTACGGTCGAAGCATGCGCGACCGTCCCCGGCTTCCCGTCTCACCCGAGTTCTGGCGCAGCCCCCTGCGCGGCCCCTGGTTCACCTCGGTGCTCGGCCTCGTCCTGCTCGTCGGCGTCACGGTGCTGTTCGTGACCGGCCTGCTGTCGTACGCGGCCTACAACCCGGACCTGTCCCCGGTGAACGACACGACCCCCGGCAAGGGGATCCTCGGCTTCTACCTCTTCCCGTGGCCGACCGGTCCGGTATGGCTGTACCGGTTCACCCAGGGCCTGCACGTCACCCTCGGCATCACCCTGGTCCCGGTGCTGCTGGCCAAGCTGTGGTCGGTGGTGCCCCGGCTGTTCGCGCTGCCGCCGGCCCGCTCGCTCGCGCACGCGCTGGAGCGGATCTCGCTGCTGCTGCTGGTCGGGGGCGGCCTGTTCGAGTTCACCACCGGGGTGCTCAACGTCCAGCTCGACTACGTCTTCCCCGGCTCCTTCTATCCGCTGCACTTCTACGGGGCGTGGGTGTTCTTCGCCGCGTTCGTGGCCCACGCCGTCCTGAAGGCACCGGCCGCGGTGCGCACCGTACGGCGGCGGCGAGGTGTGCCGGAGGCAGGCGTGCGGGAGGAGGACGATCTGGTCGCGACGCGTCCCGACGCGCCCACCGTCTCCCGGCGCGGGGCGCTGGCCCTGGTCGGCGGCGGCTCGCTGCTGCTGTTCCTGACCACGGTGGGGCAGAGCCTGGGCGGCCCCTTCCGCCGCACCGCCCTGCTCGCCCCGCACGGCGGGCCCGACCCGGCCGGCGGCCCGAACGGCTTCCAGATCAACAAGACCGCCGCCTACGCCGGGATCGACCCGGCGGAGACGGGGCGGGACGCGTGGCGGCTCGTGGTCACCGGGCGTACCGGCACCGTCCGGCTCGACCGCGCCCAGCTGCTGCGGATGCCGCTGCACAGCTCCTCGCTGCCGATCGCCTGCGTGGAGGGCTGGTCCACCGCCGACCAGTGGTGGCGCGGGGTGCGGCTGCGCGACCTCGCGGCGCTCGTCGGCTACGACGGCGATCCGCCCGACCTGTTCGTGGAGTCCCTGCAACGGCACGGCGCCTTCCGCCACGCGGCGCTGCGCGCGAACCAGGTGGCGGACGGCCGCTCCCTGCTCGCCCTGTACGTCAACGGCGAGGAGCTGTCCCCCGACCACGGCCACCCGGCCCGGATCATCGTGCCCGCGGCGCCCGGGGTGCTCAACACCAAGTGGGTGGCCCGGCTGACCTTCGGAGACCTGTGATGCCCCTGCGCAGTTCCGTGTCGCCGCGGGGTCCCGTGACGCCGCGCCGCCTCCCGCTCGGCAGCCCGTTCCAGCTGTTGCTGCTCGGCTGCTCCTTCGCGCTCGCCGGGTACGCCGCCGTGCGGCTCCTGGCCGGTGACCCGTTCGGGGTGGCGCTGTGGATCGTGGGCGCCGCCCTGCTGCACGACCTCGTCCTGCTGCCGCTGTACACGGTGCTGGACCGGGCGGTGGTGCGCGGCCTCGACGCGGCCGGGCGACGGGCGTGGCTGGCGTACGTGCGGGTGCCGGCCCTGCTGTCGGGGCTGCTCCTGCTCGTGTGGTCCCCGCTGGTCCTGGACCTGGTGGGGCCGCGCTACCGCTCCGCCACGGGGCAGTCGGCCGACGTGTTCCTCGGCCGCTGGCTGCTGATTACCGCCGTGCTCTTCGGCGGCTCGGCGCTGCTGCTGGCGGCGCGGGTGCGCAGGGCGACGAAGCGGCGGCCGCCGGCCGTCCACTGAGCGGCCGCCCGCCACCCGGGCCGCTCCGCGTGCCGGAGCAGCGCGGGGGTGCCGACCCGCGCCCAGGGGAACGGCTCGCCCACGGGGTCCCGGCCGGGGGTGACGACCCGCACCTCGGTCCGCTCCTCGATGTCCAGCGGCGCCGTCTCGGCGATCAGCAGACCGCCGGGCGCGAGCAGCCGGGCCATCCGGCGCAGCAGGGCGGGCACGTCGCCGCCGATGCCGATGTTGCCGTCCATCAGCAGCACGGTGCCCCAGCGGCCCTCGCCGGGCAGCGGCTCGAACACCGAGCGGCGCAGCGCCTGGCCGCCGACGGTCACGGTGCGGGCGACGGCGGCCTCGCTGACGTCGACGCCGAGGACGGTACGGCCCCGGGCGGCGAGCTCCGCCACCAGCCGGCCCGGCCCGCAGCCGACGTCCAGGACGGCGCCCTCGCAGCGGTCCAGCACCGCCCGGTCCACGGCGTCCGCGGCGGCGCACCAGCGCTCCACCTCCAGCGGCAGCAGCCAGCCGTCGGCGCGTTGCAGGAACAGCGGGCCCCGGCCGGTGCGCAGGGCCGTGGCGTACGGGTCGCAGGCGGCCCAGGCGGGCGCGGCCGGGACGGCGGGGGCGCTCACCGGCCGGCCGCGCAGCCGGCCAGCCGGGCGGCGAAGGCGCCGTGCGGGGCGAGCGCGGCGACCGCCCGTGCGTCGTCGGCGGTGTCGACGTCCCGCAGCCGGGGCAGGTCCCGCACCCGCAGCCCCGCGGCCACCAGACGCTCCCGCTGCACGGCCCCGGTCTGCGGGGCCGACATCGGCACGCCCCGCAGCAGCCCGGGTTCGGGGCGAGCCAGGCCCAGCGCCCAGAAGCCGCCGTCCTCGGCCGGGCCGAACAGGGCGTCGCAGTCCCTGAAGTCGACGGTGAGCAGGTCCGGGGTGACCTGCGGGGTGTCCATGCCGATCAGCAGGGCGGGCCCGGAGCAGCGGGCGAACGCGTCGGCGAGCCGGGTGTCGAGGCCGCCCGCGCACTGCGGTACGACGTCGAAGCCGGGCGGCAGCCAGCGGCCCGGACGGCCGTCGAGCACCAGCACCCTGCGGGTGGCCGGGGCCTCGGCCACCGCCCGCAGCGTGTCGGCGAGCGCGGCCTCGGCGAGTCCGGCGGCCTGCTCCGGACTGAACGGCGGGGTCAGCCGCGTCTTGACCCGCCCGGGACGGGGTTCCTTGGCGATGACGAGAAGGGTGATCATGTAAACCTTTCTGAGCCGGAGCCCGAAGCCCGGGCTGTGCTGCCGCCCCCTGGATGTGGGCCTTTCCGGGCCGGAGCCCGTAGCCGGGGCTGTGCTGCCGCCCCCTAGGGGCGCGGGGAACTGCGCGGCCGGCCGCCACCGCCCCGCGGCCGGGGAACGGCCCGCAGCCGGACGGGCCGTCCACGGCCCGGTCCGCCCGGGCCGCGGCTCCTTGGGGATGACGAGAGGGGTGATCATGTGGGCCTTTCCGGGCCGGAGCCCGAAGCCGGGGCTGTGCTGCCGCCCCCTAGGGGCGCGGGGAACTGCGCGGCCGGCCCCCACCGCCGCGCGGCCGGGGAACGGCCTCAGCCGGCCGGGCCGTCCACGGCTAGGTCCGCCCGGACGGGGTTCCTTGGCGGTGACGAGAGGGGTGATCATGTGGGCCTTTCCGGGCCGGAGTCCGAAGTCCGGGCTGTGCTGCCGCCCCCTAGGGGCGCGGGGAACTGCGCGGCCGGCCCCCACCGCCGCGCGGCCGGGGAACGGCCCGCAGCCGGCCGGGCCGTCCACGGCTAGGTCCGGAGGAGGGGCGGCTCCTTCAGCACCGCGCTCATGTCCCGCACCGCCTGCCAGGTCCCCCGCCAGGTACCGGTGACCTTCGACGCGCCCGTGCGGGGCAGATAGGGCACGTCGTGCTCGGTCACCCGCCAGCCCGCGTCCGCCGCGCGGACCACCATCTGCAGGGGGTAGCCGCTGCGCCGGTCGGTCAGGCCGAGGGCGAGCAGCGGCTCGCGGCGGGCGGCGCGCAGCGGGCCGAGGTCGTGCAGCCGCAGCCCGGTGCGGCGGCGCAGCAGCCGGGTGAGCGCGAGGTTGCCGGCGCGGGCGTGCACCGGCCAGGCGCCCGGGGTCAGCGGCCGGCGCCGGCCGAGCACCAGGTCGGCCCGGCCGGCCCGGACCTCCTCGGCGAAGGGGACCAGACGGCCGGGGTCGAGGGAGGCGTCGCAGTCGCAGAAGCACACCACGTCGGCGGTGGCGGCCAGCAGCCCGGCGTGGCAGGCGGCGCCGAACCCGCGCCGCTCCTCGCGCACGACGGTCGCGCCGAGGGAGCGCGCGACGTCGGCGGAGCCGTCCGTGGAGCCGTTGTCGACGACGAGGGCGCGCCAGCCGGCCGGGACGCGGGCGAGGACCCAGGGCAGGGCACCGGCCTCGTTCAGGCAGGGCAGCACGACGTCGACGCCGGGTGGGGGCGATGAGGTGGTCACGACGTTCACCCTACGAACATCAATCGTGACAAAGCGGGCGCACGCTGCTTACGAAACGCGGACGTCCACCGCCGGGGCCGGGCCCCCACGGCCGCGCGGTGCCAGGGTGGAGTCATGCAGCAGCCGTACGCATCCCCGCACACCGGACCGGAGCCCGGGCCGCGGCCGGGCGCGCGGGGCCGGGTCCTCGTCGTGGACGACGACCCGACCGTCGCCGAGGTCGTCGCCGGGTACCTGGACCGCGCCGGATACGCCGTGGACCGGGCCGCCGACGGCCCGGCCGCCCTGGAGCGCGCCGCCGCGCACCGGCCCGACCTGGTGGTGCTGGACCTGATGCTGCCCGGCATGGACGGCCTGGAGGTGTGCCGGCGGCTGCGCGAGCACGGGCCGGTGCCGGTCGTCATGCTCACCGCGCGCGGCGACGAGGAGGACCGCGTCCTCGGTCTCGAGGTCGGCGCCGACGACTACGTCACCAAGCCGTTCAGCCCGCGCGAGCTGGTGCTGCGGGTGGACTCGGTGCTGCGCCGGGCCCGGCCCGCCGCGCCGCGGGACCCGGGGGGCCCGCACGGCCCGTGCGGCGCGGCCGGTCTGAGTATCGACCCGGCCGCCCGCCGCGCCACCAAGAACGGCACCGAACTGGCCCTCACACTGCGCGAGTTCGACCTGCTCGCGTTCCTGTTGCGGCATCCTGGGCGGGCGTTCGCCCGGGAGGAGCTGATGCGGGAGGTGTGGGGCTGGGACTTCGGCGACCTGTCGACCGTCACCGTCCATGTGCGCCGGCTGCGCGGCAAGGTCGAGGACGACCCGGCGCGGCCGCGGCTCATCCGGACGGTGTGGGGCGTCGGCTACCGCTTCGACGCCACCGGGACGGAGGCGGACTGACGTGCGCGACACCCTCCTCATCGCCCTGTACGCCTTCCTCGGCGCCGCCGCCACCGGCGTCGCCGGAGCGGCCGTGCTGCGCCTGATCCGCCGGCGCTCGCTCACCCTGTCGCTGGCGGTGGTGGCCGCCGTCGGGGTGGTGGCCATGCTCGCCGGGACGATGGCCGTGGCCCGGGCGATGTTCCTGTCCGCGCACGACCTGCGGGTGGTCACCGCCGTCGTGGCCATGGCGGCGGTCGTCTCCCTGGTCACCGCGCTGCTGCTGGGCCGCTGGGTCGTCGCCCGCAGCCGGGAACTCGCCGACGCCGCCCGCCACTTCGGCGACGGCGGCGCCTTCGCCGCGCCCGCCGCGCCGGCCACCGCCGAACTGGCCGCGCTCAGCCGCGAGCTGGCCGCCACCAGTGCCAGGCTCGCCGCCTCGCGGGAGCGCGAGCGGGCCCTGGAGACCTCCCGCCGCGAGCTGGTCGCCTGGATCTCGCACGACCTGCGCACCCCGCTGGCCGGGCTGCGCGCCATGTCGGAGGCGCTGGAGGACGGGGTGGCCGCCGACCCCGACCGCTACCTCAAGCAGATGCGCACCGAGGTGGAACGCCTCGACGCCATGGTGGGCGACCTCTTCGAGCTCTCCCGCATCCACGCCGGCACCCTGCCCCTGAGCCCGGCCCGGGTCTCGCTGTACGACCTGGTCGGCGACGCCATCGCGGGGGTGGGACCGCTCGCCCGTGAGCACGGGGTCCGGCTGGTCGGCGACCGGGTGGAGCCGGTGCCGGTGGAGGTCGACGGCAAGGAGATGAGCCGGGTCCTGGCCAACCTGCTGGTGAACGCCATCCGCCGCACGCCCGCCGACGGCACGGTGGCGGTCGCCGCCGAGCGGGCGCCCGACGGCGTGGTGCTCTCGGTGTCCGACGGCTGCGGCGGCATCCCCGAGGAGGACCTGCCCCGCGTCTTCGACACCGGCTGGCGCGGCACCGACGCCCGGACCCCGCCCGCCGGCGCGGGCCTGGGACTGGCGATCGTCCGCGGCATCGTGGAGGCGCACCGGGGCCGTGCGGCCGTCCGGAACATCCCGGGCGGCTGCCGCTTCGAGGTGACCCTGCCGCCGGCGGACGGGTAGGCCCCGCCCTGTGGGCCGTCCCCGAGCGCGGCGCAGCCGCGCAGGGGGTGTCTCACGTCTGTGTCTCCGAGAACGAGGGCCGGGGCGTGCCCTCAGGAGACCGACGACAAGTGCTGAGGGTTGTACGTGAGTTGAGCAGGCACCGGAGTGCCCCGTGGCGCTCACTCCCCCCGCGCGAACTCCCGCATGCCCTCGGCGAAGCCGGTCTCCGGCTTCCAGCCCAGTTCGGCCCGCAGGCGGGAGGAGTCCGCCGTGATGTGCCGTACGTCGCCCAGCCGGTACTCGCCGGTGACCACCGGCTCCGGGCCGCCGAGGGCGCAGGACAGGGCGCGGGCCAGGTCACCGACGGTGTGCGGCTGTCCGCTGCCGGTGTTGTAGACGGTGAGCGCCCCGGGGCGGCCGCCCGCTTCGAGCGCCGTGACGTCGGCGGCGGCCACGTCCCGTACGTGGACGAAGTCCCGCCGCTGCCGGCCGTCCTCGAACACCCGGGGCGCCTCGCCGCGGGCCAGGGCCGAGCGGAAGAAGGAGGCGACCCCGGCGTACGGGGTGTCCCGGGGCATCCGGGGGCCGTACACGTTGTGGTAGCGCAGGGAGATCGCCGAACCGTCCGTGGCGCGGGCCCAGGACGCCGCCAGGTGCTCCTGGGCGAGTTTGGTCGCCGCGTACACGTTGCGCGGGTCGGCGGGTGCGTCCTCGCTGACGAGGCCGGGGGACAGCGGCGCCCCGCAGGACGGGCAGCCCGGTTCGAAGCGGCCCGCCGCCAGGTCGGCGGCGGCGCGCGGCCCGGGGCGCACGACGCCGTGCGCGGCGCACTCGTACCGGCCCTCCCCGTACACGACCATCGAGCCGGCGAGCACCAGCCGCCGTACGCCCGCGGCGGCCATCGCGGCCAGCAGCACGGCGGTGCCCAGGTCGTTGCGGGAGACGTACGCGGCCGCGTCCGCCACACCGTCGCCGAGGCCCACCATGGCCGCCTGGTGGCAGACCGCGTCCACCCCGGGCAGCGCCGCCGCGACGGCCGCCGGGTCCCGTACGTCGGCGCCGGGATCGTCCCGTACGTCGAACACGACCGGCTCGTGCCCGGACGCCCGCAGCGCGTCCACGACATGGGACCCGATGAACCCGGCACCGCCGGTGACCAGTACTCGCATACGCCCACGCTAGGACCGCGACCCGGCCGGGCCCGCACACGACGGGCGGTGCGTCACCGCTCCGTAAGGACTCCGCTCACAGCGGCCTGGCGGGCCAGTCCAGCAGCCGGGCGCCGATCACCGCCGTCTGCAGCGTGTACCGGTGCGCCGGGGCGCACGGGTCGGCGCCGGTCAGCTTGTGGATGCGTTCCAGGCGGTAGGTCAGGGCGCGCACGCTGAGCGCGAGCCGGCGGGCGGCCTCGGCGGCCACGCAGCCGGAGTCGAAGTAGGCGGTGAGCGTGTCCAGCAGCGGCCGCGGACCGCCGCGGGCCGCGGTGAGCGGACCGAGCGTGTGCGAGACCAGGTCGGTCAGGGCCTGCCGGTCGCGGGCGAGCACCGGGTACACCAGCAGGTCGGCGGCGCGCAGCAACGGCTGGTCGAGGTCGAGCCGCTCGGCCATCTCCAGCGCGGCGAGGGCCTCCTCGTACGACTGCACGACCCCGCCGGGGCCCGGCCGCGGCCGGCCCACCGCGACCCGGCTGCCCTCGCCGGCCGCGTACGCCTGCCGGGCGAAGTGGGTGACCACCTCGTCCTCGTCGCCGGGCGCGACGCACAGCATCCGGCCGTTCTTGGTGGTGAGCAGGATGCTGCGGGCGTCGAAGCGGGCGAGGACCGCCCGTTCCACCTGCCGGGTCACCGGATCGCCCTCGGCGTACGGGGCCGGCCCCTGGGCGACGGCGACCGCGTGCGCCCGGGACAGCCGCAGGCCGAACCGCTCGGCGCGCTCGGCGAGCCGGCCCAGGTCGCTGCGGCCGTAGAGCAGGTCGTCGATGAACTCCCGGCGCGCGGCCTCCTCCCGGCGCATGGCGAGCCGCTGCGCACGTTCGTAGCCCTCGGCGAACGCGTCGATCGCCTGCTCCACGGCGGCCAGCGTGCTGTCGGCCGATCCGGGGGTGCCGGGCCAGGCGGCGCGGGCGGCGGCGAGATGGGCGACGACCAGCGCCCGCAGTCCGTGTCCGGCGTCGGCGGCCTGTTCGCCGAGCGCGCGGCGGGCCGCCAACTCCTCCCGGCTCAGCCGCCGGCCGGTGGCCGCCGCCTGCGCCAGGGCGCCCGCGTACCCCTCCAGGTAGTGCTCCGGTATCCCCTGCTCCGACACGCCGTCCCCCGATCGCCGCGATCCTGACGGGACGCTGACGACTCCTTGGCGTCCGTCCGGCATCGAGACCCTAGTGAACATTGCCGGGAACCGGCAATGCGCGGGCGGACCCCTCTCGTGCACCATCGCCGAAGGGGAGCACTACGGATGGCTCCGGTGCCGGGCACCGGAAGGCGTCGCGCACCGGAGCCGGGGGCTCTTCCGCCTTCGTCGCCCGACGCTCAAGGACGTATCCAATGGAAGCCCTCGGCGTGCTCGTCGCCGCATGTCTCGTCGTCGTACTGCTCGCGCTGCTGGCCTTCTCCCGCCTGTACCGCAAGGTGGACCAGGGGCGGGCACTGATCGTGTCCCGGACCCGCAAGGTCGACGTGTCGTTCACCGGCCAGGTCGTGCTGCCGGTGCTGCACCGGGCCGAGGTCATGGACATCTCGGTGAAGACCATCGAGATCAGCCGCTCCGGCCGGGACGGGCTGATCTGCCGCGACAACATCCGCGCCGACATCCGCATCTCGTTCTTCGTGAAGGTCAACAAGACCGTCGAGGACGTCATCAGGGTCGCCCAGTCCGTCGGCACCGAGCGCGCCAGCCACCAGGACACGCTGCAGACGCTGTTCCACGCGAAGTTCTCCGAGGCGCTGAAGACCGTCGGCAAGCAGATGGACTTCACCGACCTGTACACCAAGCGCGAGGAACTGCGGTACCACATCATCGAGTTGATCGGTGTCGACCTCAACGGCTACCACCTCGAGGACGCCGCGATCGACTACCTGGAGCAGACCCCGCTCGCCCAGCTCGACCCGGCCAACGTGCTCGACGCCCAGGGCATCCGCAAGATCACCGAGTTGACGGCGATCGAGCACGTGCGCACCAACGAGGCCCGGCGCACCGAGGAGAAGGAGATCACCCGCCAGGACGTCGACGCCCGGGAGGCCATCCTGGAGCTGGAGCGCCGGCAGGCCGACGCGGAGATCAAGCAGCGCCGGGAGATCGAGACCTCCCGGGCCCGCGAGGAGGCCGAGACCGCCCGCGTGGTGGAGGAGGAGCGGCTGCGCGCCCAGGGCGCCTTCCTGCGCACCGAGGAGCAGCTCGGTGTGCAGCGCGAGAACCAGGCCCGCGAGGTCGCGGTCGCCGCGAAGAACCGCGAGCGGGTCATCGCCGTGGAGAACGAGCGCATCGAGAAGGACCGCATGCTGGAGGTCATCGCCCGGGAACGGGAGACCCAGCTGACGCGGATCGCCGCCGAGAAGGAGGTCGAGGCGGAGAAGCGGGACATCGCCGAGGTCATCCGGGAGCGGGTCGCGGTGGACCGCACGGTCGCCGAGCAGGAGGAGTCCATCAAGAAGCTGCGCGCGGTCGAGCAGGCCGAGCGCGACCGGCAGGCCCTCGTGATCGCCGCCGAGGCGGAGGCGCAGGAGAAGCTGGTCAAGGACATCAAGGCGGCCGAGGCCGCCGAGCAGGCCGCCACCCACCGCGCCGCCGAGGAACTCACCCTCGCCGAGGCCCGGCTGAAGACGGCGGACCTCGACGCGCGGGCCAGGCTGCGGCTCGCCGAGGGTGTGCAGGCGGAGGCCGCCGCCGAGGGCCTGGCCGCCGTCCAGGTCCGCGACAAGGAGGCCGAGGTCACGGTCAAGGCCGGCCGGGCCGAGGCCGAGGCCACCGGGGCCCGGCTGCGCGCGGAGGCCGAGGGCAGCCAGGCCAAGGCGCTCGCGGAGGCCGAGGGCGCCCGCGCGAAGGCCCTCGCGGAGGCCACCGGCATCGGCGAGAAGCTGAAGGCCGAGGCCGCGGGCCTGACCGACAAGGCGGCCGCCATGGCCGCCCTGGACGAGGCGTCCCGGGGCCACGAGGAGTACCGGCTGCGGCTGCAGGCGGAGAAGGAGATCCGGCTGGCCGGCCTGGAGACCCAGCGGCAGGTCGCCGAGGCGCAGGCCACGGTCCTCGCGACCGGCCTGGAGAACGCCGACATCGACATCGTCGGCGGGGAGTCCGTCTTCTTCGACCGGCTGGTGTCGGCGGTCTCGCTCGGCAAGGGCGTCGACGGCTTCGTCGACAACTCCCGTACCGCGCAGGCGCTCGCGGCACCCTGGCTGGACGGTTCGGGCAGCTTCACCGACGACCTGGGCCGGATCCTCGGCTCGCTGGGCGCGGCCGACGTGCAGCACCTGACGGTCTCGGCGCTGCTGATGAAGCTGATGAAGTCCGGCGGCCCGGAGGCCGGACCGTTGCGGCAGCTCCTCGACCGGGCCGGTGAGCTGGGGCTCGCCGACACCCCGCTGACCGCGCTGAACGGCACCGCCCGGGTGTGACGGCCGGGGCCGGGCCCCGCACGGGGGTCGCCGGCCCGGCCCCGCCGTAGCCCGCTGCCCGCAACCGCACCGCGACGCACCGAAGTTCACCGTCCCGCACGCCCGCGAAGGGAAACGTCCTCCATGGCCACCGCCCCGGAGACGGGTTCGTACGACACCGTCGACGCCGGCACTTACCAGGTGCTGCGCGACCGGCTCGCCGCCCAGGCCGCCGACCTGGCCCGGCGCGCCGAGGCCCTCAACGGGCGCCGCGCCGAGGAGTTCGGCTCCGCCGGGTTCGCCCTGCGGGCCACCGGCCGGCTGCGCACCGGGCACGCGTGCGTGCCCCGCGACGTCGTCGCCGTCGGGGACGTGCTGCTGTTCGGCGGCACCGGCCGGCAGACCGAGGACACGGCGGTCGGGGACGTCCTCGGCCTGTACGACCGGGACCTGAACCGGCTGCCCGAGGACGCCGTGCCCGGACTGCTCGACGACCCGGCGTTCCGGCGGGAGTTCACCGCCCTGCACCGCTACTACCGGCAGGCCCGGCTGCTGCGGCTGCGCCGCCTGGACGACCGGCTGCTCGCGGTGTTCCGCACCGGCGAGAAGGCCGACGACGTCCGCGCCCTGCGCTGGGACCTCACCGCCCGGGGCGGCGCCCGGTTCCTGGACGCGCGCGGCGACCGCGACGACGGCGCTCCGCCCGCGCACGACTTCGACTGGACCGCCACCACCCGCGAGGACCACGTCCTCGGCCGCGACCCGTACGTGTCGGTGCCCGGCGGGCTGGGCGTGACGACCGTCGGCGGCCGGCTCACCGTACGCGGCCCGGAAGGCGAGGAGCTGTACGCCGAGCCGGTCGAGGAGCCCCTGCAGGCCCTCGCCGACGCCGCCGTCGCCCACGCGCGCGTGGGGGCGCTCGTCCTGCTGCGGGTGCGGCCGTACAAGGAGGACGCCGACCGCTACCTGGTGTTCAACACGTTGACCCGGTCGGTGCTCCGGCTCGACGGGATCGGCCGGGCGTGCCGCCGGCTGCCCGAGGACCAGGGCATCGTCTTCCCGGGCGGCTACTGCCTGGCCGGCGGCGCCCACAAGACGTACGACCTGGACACGGCCGGCCTCGAACCGGACCGGGAGGTGCGCTCGCCCAACGGCGAGGACGTGCTCTACGCCTTCCGCTCCCGGACGGCCGGCCACACCCTGCTGCTGTCGTACAACACGCTCCGCAAGGAGGTCGCGGGCCCGCTGCCCTGCCGGGGCCGGGCCCTCTTCGAGGACGGCGCCCTGGCCGTGCTGCGCGCGGACGGCGACGAACCCGCGCACGCGCACACCCTGCAGTGGTGGACCTCGCCGTACGTCTCCGACACCCAGGCCGCCGCCCTGCGCACCGGAACCGGGGCCCTGGCCCGGGTCGGCAACGCCGACCTCGTGCGCGGCCTCGCCGACTGCCTGTCCGTCGCCCGGCTCGTCGCCGACGGCATCACGACCGGCGAGGGCTACCGGGCGCTGGCCGCCGCCTGCGTACGCGCCGCCGACACCCACCACTGGCTGCGCGAGCCCGAACTCGGTGACCTCGCAGACCCGTTGGCGGCCGTGCGGGAGACGGCCGAGCAGGTGCTCGGCGAGTTCGAGACGGTACGGGAGCTGACCCGGCAGGCGGCCGCCGCGCTGGAGGAGGCCGCCGACCGGATCGCCGCCGTGGTCCGCCGGCTGCGCGGCGAGGCCCCGCGGGACGCGGCGGCCTGGGTGCGCGGCCTCACCGAACTCCGGCACGCCCACGGCCATCTGCTCACCGTCAAGGAGCTGCGGCACGCCGACACCGTACGCGTGGACGAGCTGGCCGCCGGGGCGGAGGCCGACCTGGCGTCCTTCGGGCGGCGGGCGGTGTCCTTCCTGGCCCGCGAGGACGCCTTCGCCGCGCAGCACGCGGACGTCGAACAGCTCGTGGAACAGGCCGGCTCGATCCCGACCGCGGCCGCGGCCCGACCGGTCACCGCCCGCCTCGACGACCTGGCCGACGGGCTGCGCACGGTCTCCGAGGTCGTCACCGGACTCGACATCGCCGACGCCACCGTCCGCACGGGCGTCCTGGAGCGGATCGCCGAGGTCCTCGGCGGCGTCAACCGGGCCCGCGCCACCCTCGACGCCCGCCGCCGCGCCCTGCTCGACCACGAGGGCCGCGCCGAGTTCGCCGCCGAGACCGCCCTGCTGGCGCAGGCGGTCACCGCCGCGCTCGCCACCGCCGACAGCCCCGAGTCCTGCGACGACCAACTCGCCCTGCTGCTGGGCCGCCTGGAGGACCTGGAGGCGAGGTTCGCCGAGTTCGACGACTTCCTCGCCGAGGTCGCCGGCACCCGCACCGAGGTCTACGAGGCGTTCGCCGCCCGCAAGCAGTCCCTCGCCGACGCCCGCGCCCACCGCGCCGAGCAACTGGCCGGCTCCGCCGCCCGGGTGCTGGAGACCGTCGCCCGCCGCGCCGCCACGCTCGCCGACACCGACGCGATCACCACCTACTTCGCCTCCGACCCGATGGTCGCCAAGGTCCGCCGCACCGCAGCCGAACTGCGGGCCCTCGGCGACAGCGTGCGCGCCGAGGAACTCGACGGCCGGATCGAGGCCGCCCGCCAGGAGGCCGCCCGCGCCCTGCGCGACCGCGCCGACCTGTACGCCGACGACGGCCGCACCCTGCTCCTGGGCGGCCACCGCTTCGCCGTCAACACCCAGCCCCTCGACCTCACCCTGGTGCCGCACGGCGACGGCCTCGCCTTCGCCGTCACCGGCACCGACTACCGCCGGCCGGTGACGGACCCCGGCTTCGCCGGCACCCGCCCGTTCTGGGACCGCCGGCTGCCGTCCGAGTCACCCGGGGTCTACCGCGCCGAACACCTCGCCGCCCGGCTGCTGTCCGAGCACGGTCCGGCCGCCCTCGCCGCCGCCGACCTGCCCGTCCTGGTCCGGGAGGCGGCGCAGGCGGCGTACGACGAGGGCTACGAGCGCGGGGTCCACGACCACGACACCACCGCGATCCTGAGCGCGCTGCTCCCGCTGTACGACGGCGCCGGCACCCTGCGCCACGAGCCGGCCGCCCGCGCGGCGGCCCAGCTGTTCTGGACCCACGGCACCGCCCCGGAGGCCCGCGCGGCCTGGACCCGGCGCGCGGTGTCCCTCGCTCGCGCCCGGGACACCTTCGGCCCCGTCCCCGGGATCGCCGAGCTGACCGGGGAACTGGCCGGGGCGATCGGGGCGTGGGACGCGGCCGCCGACGCCGGTCCGGCCGCCGCCTACCTCTTCGACGAGCTGACCACCGGCGACACCTTCGTCCTCGGCGCGGCCGCCCGCACCCTGCTGGACAAGTTCCGGCACGCGGTCGCCGGCACCGCCTACGCCCGCGACCTGGCGGAGCTGACCGGCCTGAGCGCCCGCCGTCAGGTGGCGCAGGCGTGGCTGACCGCGTACGCCACCGCGTCCGGCGCCGGGACGGCCCCCGGCGAACTGGCCGAGGCGGTGGCCGCCGAACTCTGCCCCGACCTGCCCCGCCACGACGGCGACGCCCCGCTGACCACCACCGTCGAGGGCCTGCTGGGCGACCACCCGCGCACCGCCGGCGGCCGGCTGCCGGTGCGGATCGACGAGTTCCTGGCCCGCACGGCCCGGTTCGCCGAGCGGGAGGTGCCCGCCTTCCGTGCCTACCTGAGCCGCCGCGGCGCCCTGGTGGCGGCCGAACGCGACCGGCTCCACCTGGCCGACCACCGCCCCCGGGTCATGTCCGCCTTCGTCCGCAACCGGCTCGTCGACGAGGTGTACCTGCCGCTGGTCGGCGACAGCCTCGCCCGCCAGCTCGGCACCACCGGCGAGTCCCGGCGCACCGACACCGGCGGCCTGCTCCTGCTGGTCTCCCCGCCCGGCTACGGCAAGACGACGCTCATGGAGTACGTCGCCGACCGGCTCGGCCTGATGCTGGTCAAGGTCAGCGGCCCGGCGCTCGGCCACGCCGTCACCTCGCTCGACCCGGCCGACGCCCCCGACGCCACCGCCCGCCGCGAGGTCGAGAAGATCAACTTCGCGCTGGCGGCCGGCAACAACACGCTGCTGTACCTGGACGACATCCAGCACACCTCGCCCGAACTGCTGCAGAAGTTCATCCCGCTGTGCGACGCGACCCGCCGGGTGGACGGGGTGTGGGAGGGCGAGCCGCGCGGCTACGACCTGCGCGGCAAGCGGTTCGCGGTGTGCATGGCCGGCAACCCCTACACCGAGTCCGGCGCGCGCTTCCGGGTGCCCGACATGCTCGCCAACCGGGCGGACGTGTGGAACCTCGGTGACGTCCTCACCGGCAAGGAGGACGTCTTCGCGCTCAGCTTCGTGGAGAACGCGCTCACCGCCAACCCGGTCCTCGCGCCCCTCGCCGGCCGCGACCGGGCCGACCTGGAGGTGCTGGTACGGCTGGCCGCCGGCGACCCCACCGCCCGCGCGGACCGCCTCGCCCACCCCCTGCCGCCCGCCGAGCTCGACCGGGTCCTCGCGGTGCTGCGCCATCTGCTCGCCGCGCGCGACACGGTCCTCACGGTGAACACGGCCTACATCGACTCCGCCGCCCGCTCCGAGGAGGCCCGCACCGAACCGCCGTTCCGGCTCCAGGGCTCCTACCGGGACATGAACCGGATCGCCCAGCGGCTGCGCCCGGTCATGAACGACGCCGAGCGCGACGCGGTGATCGCCGACCACTACACGGCCGAGGCCCAGACCCTCACCAGCGGCGCCGAGGCCAACCTGCTGAAACTCGCCGAGCTGCGCGGCACCCTCACCGCCGGGCAGGCCGCCCGCTGGGCCGAGGTGAAGGCGGCCCACGTCCGCGCCCGCGCCCTCGGCGGACCCGGTGACGACCCGCTCACCCGCGCGGTGGCCGCCCTCGGCCTGCTCGCCGAGCGGGTGGCCGCGGTCGAGTCCGCCATCACCCGCGCCACCGGATCGCCCGCCCACCCACGGGAGGACTGATGCTGTACTACCTGGCCCCGTTGTCGGCCGCCCTCGCCCTGGTCACGTCGTCCACCTACGCCCTGATCCGCCGCGACCGCCGCCTGGCGGACACCTGCCTGGACCGGGGCCGGGTACCGGGCCGAGGGGAGGGTGCCTGAGGTCGGGGACGTTCGGCGGAGGGGTGCCTGAGGCCGGGGAGGTGCGTCCGGCGGAGGGGTGCCCGAGGCCGGGGACGTCCGTCCTGCGGTGTTTCGCTCGGCGGGGCCCCGCCGCCCGCGGTCTAGGCTCGGCGCGTGGGGCAGCCCGACCAGCGCGCCGAAGGCGCGGGACCGTTCACCACCCGGCTCACCTGGCCGCTGCCCGGCGGCGGCACCGCGGTCTGGGAGTCACGGCGCGCGCGGCGGCGCGGGACGCTCGCCGTCCGGCCGCCCGGCGCGGAGACCGGCCGGCACCGGCCGGCCGACGCCGTGGCCGTCACCCGGCTGCGCCGGCTCAACACCATCGCCTCGATCGCCTTCGTGATCGGCGGCGCCCTCTTCGCGGCCGGGGCCGCCGTCGCCCGGTACGGCTCGGGCGGCGCCGTCGAGAGTGCCTCGGTCTACTTCGCCGGCGGCCTGTTCTTCAACACAGGCGGCTATGTCTCGCTGCTCCAGACGATCAACGCGCCGCGCCACGAGCCCGGCGGCGACCGGCTGGTCACCCGGCCGTGGCGGTGGTGGAGCTACGAACCGATGCGGCTCGACTGGCTCGGCACCTTCCTCCTCTTCGCGGGCACCCTCGTCTTCGGCGTCAACCTGCTGGACTCCTTCCTGCGGGGCCTGAGCGTGCAGCAGGTCAACCGCCTGGTCTGGACGCCCGACGTGATCGGCTGCGTGCTCTTCCTGGTCTCCGGGCACCTCGCGCTCGCCGAGGTCTGCCACGGCCGCCCGCGGCTGCTGCCGCACCGCCTCGACTGGTGGATCGTCGCCGTCAACCAGCTCGGCTCCGTCCTGTTCACGGTCTCCGCGCTCGCCGCCTACACCCGCCCCGCCACCGGCAGCGCGATCAACACCGGCATCGCCGACTGGGGCACCCTCACCGGCGCGCTGTGCTTCTCGCTGGGCGGCGTCCTCCAGCTCTACGAGCACCCCTAGCGTCCGGCGTCCGGCCGTCACCCCGGCCGCGGGGCGGCCGATGTGCGGGGCCGGGCGGGCGGGTGAAGACTGGGACCCGGGCGTGGCCGCGCGTGCCCGTCCGCAGCGGTTCATCGGTCCGGAGGCGCGGACGGCCGGCGCCTCCGCCGCCGTGGACGCGAGGGCACCGCCCCGTCCACGGCTCACCGGACTCGGGCTCACACAGAGGTCCCCGCCATGGGCACCATCGACGAAGCGGCTGCCGGCAGCCTGCGCGAGGCACTGCGGGGACGTGTGATCACCCCGCACGACCCGGGCTACGACGAGGCCCGCACCATCTACAACGCCATGATCGACCGGCGGCCCGCCGCCTTCGCGCGCTGTGCGGACGTGGCCGACGTGCGGGCGACGATCGCCTTCGCCCGCGACCGCGGGGCCGACCTCGCGGTGTTCGGCGGCGGCCACAGCGGACCGGGCCTGTGCCTGGTCGACGACGGACTCGTGCTCGACCTGACACCGATGCGCTGGGTCCGGGTGGACCCCGAGTCGGACACGGTCCAGGTGGGCGGCGGCAGCCGGCTCGGGGACCTGGACCACGCGGCGCACGCCTTCGGCCGGGCCGTGCCGTCCGGGATCATGTCGACCACCGGCGTCGGCGGCCTGACCCTGGGCGGCGGCCACGGCCACCTCACCCGCCGCTACGGCCTGACCATCGACAGCCTGCTCTCGGCCGACGTCGTCCTCGCCGACGGCAGTTACGTCACCGCGTCGCCGGACAACCACCCGGACCTGTTCTGGGCCCTGCGCGGCGGGGGCGGCAACTTCGGCGTGGTCACCTCGTTCACCTTCCAGCTGCACCCGGTCGGCACGGTCGGTGTCGCGGTGACGGTGTGGCCGGTCGACCGCACGCCCGAAGTGCTGCGCTGGTACCGGGAGTTCCTGCCCGCCGCGCCGGAGGAGCTGAGCGGGTTCTTCGCGGTGCTGGCCGTACCGCCGGGCCCGCCCTTCCCCGAGCCGCTGCACGGGCGGAAGGCGTGCGCAGTCGTCTGGTGCTGCACCGGCGACCTGCACGGCGACCGCCTGGAGGAGGTGCTGGCCGCGGTGGACGAACCGGCGCCGCCCGCCTTCCACTTCACCACGCCCATGCCCTACCCGGGCCTGCAGACCATGTTCGACACCCTGATCCCCGCGGGACTCCAGTGGTACTGGCGCGGTGACTTCTTCGACGCCATCCCCGACGGCGCCGTCGACGTGCACCACAAGTACGCGGAGAACCTGCCGACCGCCCTGTCGACCATGCACCTGTACCCGGTCGACGGGGCCGCGCACCGGGTCGGCCCCGGCGACACGGCCTGGGCCTACCGGGACGCCCTGTGGTCCGGGGTGATCGGCGGCATCGACCCGGACCCGGCCAACGCCGAGCTGGTCCGGGAGTGGTGCGTCGACTACTGGAGCGACCTGCACCCGCACTCCATGGGCGGCTCCTACGTCAACTTCATCGGCGAGCAGGAGGGCACGGACCGGGTCAGGGCGACCTACCGGGGCAACTACGACCGGCTGGCCGCGGTCAAGCGCGCCTACGACCCGGACAACCTCTTCCACGCCAACCAGAACATCCCGCCGGCCCCGGAGTGAGGCGTCAGCGGGCCGGCCGCCCCTGTCCCCGGCCCGTGGCGGAGCCACCGGACGCGGGCGGGGTCCGGTCCCTGGGCGTGCGCTGCCTCACGGGGCCCCCGCCGGAGGCGGGCGCGGCGGGCCGGGTCCGGTGCCGGGGCAGCACCCGCCGGGGCGGCCTGGTCAGCGTGATCTGCCGGACCAGCTGCTGGAAGCAGACCAGCGTCGCGAAGCTCGGCAGCGCGGCGGCCGCCCGGTCCAGGATGTTGTCCGGCGCCTCGGCGACGCACAGGGCCATCGCGATCGACGAGAAGAGCAGCACCACGCACCAGGAGTGCAGGGCCCGGCGCTGGTGCAGGGCGGCGCGCAGGATGGACAGCGACCCGACCAGCCAGGGACCGAACACCAGCAGCGGCCACCAGGAGACCGCGCCGCTCACGGTGTGCCCCGTCGCGACGAAGCGCAGCGGGTCGTAGGCGACCAGCCCGCCGAAGACGCTCACCGCCGACGCGACGACGCACGCCATCGCGGCGATGCAGTAGCTGGCGGTCCGGATCTTGTCCAGGCGGCGCCGCTCCCGGACCTTGCGATGACCCCGGGCCGCCCGGGCCGCGGTTCTCACGGGTGGCAGCTCCGCTGTGATCTCCACGAGGGCGTCGCGGTGGGACACCGGGTCCGCGGGCTCACCGGTGCGGGCGGCCGGGATCCTCGGCTGCTCCTCGATGGCGTCCCGCAGCATGAACGCCAGTTCCTCCGCGGGGTCCCAGCCCGAGTCCGGCGGGGTCAGCGGCGGGTAGAGCACCCCGTCCTGCGCCTGGTACAGGGTGCCGTCGCCCTCGTAGCCGCCGTCCGGATAATCGGTGGGGAAACCCTGGTATTGCCCTGTTCGCTCGTCATACATGACGCGAGTCGCTCATTCCTTCACGAAGGGCGGGGTTTCAGATCTCCACCTCCACCCATCGTCTGGAAAGATCACTTTCCAGGCCGCTCATGACGTCCATGAATTCCTGGAGGATCTCCTCGGTCACCTCGAGCGTGACCGGCAGACCGCCCCGCATCAGAATCCCGTTGTACGCGCCTCCGGTGGCCGGCGCGGGGATGTAGGTGAAGGAGCCCAGCCGGGTCGATCGCCTTCTGGAGGGAGGGGACTGGTCCCGGACGGAATCGATCACTTGACCCTCGGTTGCCCTCGTCATATTCCCACTAACGGCGTCTTGCGGTGACGGATGCGCGGCGAACGAGTGAAGGGATTAGCCGGACAAGCACCTTGTTCAGGTATCGGTCGGACGTATATGCAGCCGTATGAAGAATGAAAAGCGGCCGGGACCTCAGTTCACGGTGAAGTAGTAGTCGTAGGAGGCGAGTTCGGCGCCCGAGCGGGTCGTCGCGCGGACCGTGAGGTAGGAGAAGCCGTCCGCCGACGGCGTCCAGCTCACACGGGCGCGGTGGTGGGCGCCCGCCGGGACGGTGACCTCGGGGTCCCCGTCGAAGGAGTACGTGTAGCTCGCCACGCCCTTCACCTTCGGCGCGAACGTGAAGGTGCCCGGGACGCCCGTGCCGCCGCCCGAGCCGTTCTCGGGGTAGACGTCCGAGGTCACGGTGGGCGTGGTGTCGTAGCCGATGCTCCACGAGGCCGCGTCGCTGACCCAGCCGTCCGCACTCCTGCTGGTCACCCGGAGGGACTCGCCGTAGGTGCCGTCCAGGGCCAGCCGCACCTTCGCCGTGCCGTCGGCCGCGGCCGTGACGTCGACGGTCCTGTCGTCCTGGCCGCCGACGGTCTGCACGGAGTAGGCGACGACCGGGCTCACCGACTGCAGGGCCGGGTCGGGCCTGAGCGTGAACCCGGTCGGCCGGCCGAACTCGGGCGACGGCACGGCCGGGGTCACGGTGGGCGCCGTGGAACTGACGCGGAAGGTGTAGTCGGTGCTCGGCGAGCCGTTGTAGGCCCGGTCGAGACTGCGCACCGTCAGGGTCATCGGACCGGCGCCGCTCGGCGGGAGCAGGTCCAGCGTGGCCGGACCGCCGAGGCGGTCGGCGCGGACGAAGTACCGCGCGTCGTCGTACGGGTCGACGGGCTGCGGAACGCCGTGGTCGCCGATGTTCGTGCCGATGACCGGCAGGTCCCGGTGCCAGGTGAACTCGTACCCGGTGACGTCGTCGGCGCCGCCCGCGTCCAGCGTGAACCTGACCGGCGCGCCGCCCTGGTTCCACACGTCCGGAGGGTAGTTGGGCGAGGAGACGGTGGGCGCGTGCGCCGGGCCGGAGTCGTCGACGGTGACGTAGCAGGGAGCCGACCAGTCCGAGGCCGCGCTCCCGGCCACCGTCTGCGCCCGCCACGCGTATGTCTGCCCGTCGGTGAGCGCCTCCGCGGGCAGGTTGACGGTGGCCTCGAACCCGGGGACGGCGCGCTCGCGGGTGACCGTGGTGATCTGTGTGGGGTCGGTGACCGGCCAGAGCTGGAAGCGCGCGGTGAGCGGGGTGGTGTCGGACGCGTCGGTGGTCCCGGGGATGCCCTCGGCGACCAGGCCCTGGCGGCCCCACAGGAACGTGGGCCGGTCCGCGTCGGTCGAGCAGTGCCGGTAGCCGTTGAACAGCTGGGTCGGTGTGGTGGGCGTCCCGCCGGCCGCGCTCGCGGGCGACGCCGCGGCGAGCGCCAGCGCGAGGGTGCCCAGGGAAGCGAGGACGGCACGCGAGTGCGCGCCGAAGGCGATGGTCAAGTGGTCCCTCCCGGATGAATGTCCGTGCCCCGTAGCGCAGTTGAGCCCCGGAGCGCGGACGGCGAGAAGGATCGTAGAGGCGCATTTGACTGCGCGCATGACAATTACGGACCTGGCGGCCGCCCCCGGAACCGGGACCCGGCCGCCGGCCGGCCGTCACCGGCCGCCGAGGTGCCTGCCGTAGCCGAGAGCGCTCTTCGGGGAGGGCAGGCCCAGCCGGGCCGGGGTGAAGGCGGTGGAACCGGCGGCACCCGCGCGGGGGAGCATCCACACCCCGCCCGAGCCGGCGTTCTCGCCCGGGGAGCCGACCGCCAGGTCGAGCCTGCCGTCGTGGTCGTAGTCGCCGGTGGCGAGCGCCGTGCCGAAGGCGTCCCCGGTCTCCGCGATCCCCGGGACGCGCGGGGTGTCCTGCTGGAGGCCGGTGGAGCGCGCCGCGCCCTTCGCGTCGAGGAGGCCCGTCGGGCCGCCGAACAGCACGGTCGCCGCGCCCGCGCCCGCACGCCGGCCGATCGCCTCGCCGGGCGCGCCGGCGACCAGGTCGTCGCGGCCGTCGTGGTCGAGGTCGGCGACCACGAGGGCGGCGCCGAACCGGTCACCGTCCTCCGCCACACCCGCCACACCCGCCGTGTCCTGGTTCAGGGTCTGCTGCCGGTACCCGAACGAGCCGGACCGCGCGCTGCCGTAGTGGACGTGGATGCCACCGCCCTCCGCCAGCTCCTCGGGGCCGCACGGGTCGTCGATGTTCTCGTCGGCGATCTCACGGCACTCGCCGAGCGCGAGGTCGTCGTGGCCGTCGCCGTCGAAGTCGCCCGCGGCGAGCGCGGACACCCCGGCGTTGTCGGTGTTCCAGACGTTGGCCATGGCCTGCTCGGCCGCGTCCCAGGACCACAGCCGCACGTGCGACTGGGTGAACGGGGTCCTCGACCAGTACCCGACCGCGAGGTCCGCCGTGCCGTCCCCGGTGAAGTCACCGGTGGCGAGGACGGGGGCACGGCCGCCCATCGGGGCGGTGACGACCGTGGCGATCATGCTGTCCTCGCCCTGGGCCACCCGGGCGACGACCTTGTCCCTCCCGCCGATCACGATCTCCTTGCCGCCGTCGCCGGTCAGGTCGGCGGCCGCGACCGACAGCCCGTACGCCGCCGAGGGCGAGGGCCCGTCGAGGACCACGGAGCCCGGGCGGGTGCCGTGCCTGGCGCCGGCGACCGCCTCGACCATGCCCACGTCCTTGCCGCGCCCTGCGATGTCCTCGCCGGGGGCGCCGACCAGCAGTTCCGCGATGCCGTCGCCGTTGAGGTCCACCAGCGCCACGGAGGCACCGAAGCGGTCGCCCGTCTCGGGGGTGCCGGGCACCTCGGGGGTGGACTGGCTGATCCGGATGCTGCCGTGGGCTCCGATCCCCTTCGGGCCGCCCCAGACGACGGTGACGTAACCGGCCTTCGCCCTGCCGCCGACCGCGCCGTCGGGCACCCCCACGGCGAGGTCCGCGTATCCGTCGCCGTCGAAGTCACCGGCGGTCCGCGCGGTGGCGGCCGAGGCCGGGAGGGTCAGTCCGGCAGTGGCCGCGGCGACGACGGTGGCTGCGGTGGCGAGGGTCCGTATCCGTGTGCGCACGGGGGCTCCAAGGTGTTCGAGGTGTCCGAGGCGGCGAGTTCACCTGTGGGACACCTCCAGGGCCCCGGGGGTTGTGCGGCGGGGGCGGCTCGGCGCCCCGCACCCTCCTCGCCCTGATACCGCCAACTCCGCACTCGCGACGCCGAGTCCGCGGCCCGCTCGCTCCCGGCCGTCCCACATAAGGGCGTCCACGTCGACGACTCGATCGAGGTGACCTACTGGCAGCGGTCGATGGACGACGCCGTCCGCTGGTGACGGGTCAGAGGTGGGGTGAGGCCGGGTCGCCGCCGAGCCGCAGGTCGCCGACCCCGTCGAGGATCTTCTCCGAGGACGCGACATGGCGGCTCGCGGTGATGAGGTCGCGCAGGCACCGGTCGAGCGGGGTGTGTTCGGTGTAGACCGCGGCCGTTCCCACGGTGTCGTACAGCAGTTGGACCGCCTCCCGGCAGGCGCGGTGCGCGAACCGGCGGGCCAGCGCCGCCGTGCCGCGTTCCGGCGTCAGGCCCGCCGCCTGCGCGGCCCACGCCTTCTCCAGCGTGGCGTACACATAGGCGTCCGCCGCGCCGATGAGCGACTCGGCGTGCGCGAGGTCGGCCGGGACGCCCGGCCGGGGCAGCGCCGCACGACGGGCGGACAGGATGTCCCGCGCCGCCTTCAGCGCGGCCCTGCCGATGCCCAGTGGCACGCCCGCCATCTTGAGCGCCAGGTTGTCGGCGCGCAGATGGAGCGGCTCCCGCCGGGTTCCGGACGGTACGAGACGGAAGGTGTGCCGGTCCGGGACGAACAGCCCGGCGACCTCGAAGTCGTGGGAGCCGGTGCCGCGCAGCCCGGTGGTGTGCCAGGTGTCGAGCACCCGGGCGTGGGCGGCGTCGAAGACGGCGATCGCCGGGGTGCCGTCCGGGGTCAGGAACCCGGCCATCACCCGGTCGGCGTGGCTGATCCCGCTGGCGTGGGTCCAGCGGCCCGTCAGGAGGTGGCCGTCGCCCCGCCGGACCGACCGCCCCGTCGGCGGCAGCACCGTCGCGGTGACCAGGTCCGGCTCCGGGAACAGCTCGGCGAACACGTCCGCGGGCAGGGAGACCTGGGCCAGCGCGGCGTTCAGCGCGACGGCCGCGCACCAGGCGACCGAGGCGTCCCCCTCCGCCAGCAGGTCGACCGCCCGGGTGAGCTCCGGCACGGTCATCTCGACGCCGCCCAGGGCCGGCGGCAGGGCGGCGCGCAGCAGCCCGGTGGCCTTCAGGCCGTCGAGGACGTCGGCGGGGATCCGGCCCGTGCGCTCGATCTCCGGCGCGCCGGCCGGGAGGCCCGCGGCGTACGCCCGCACCCGGGCCATGACCGAGGCGGCGGTCAGGTCCGTCCCGGCCCGGGTGGGCAGTTCGATGGCGGTCATCGGGTCCTCCTGCTGCGGCGGTCGCTCCCGCCCCGGCCGGTTCGGCGGGGCGGGCGGGGCGGGGGGTTCGGGCGGGTCCGGGTCACAGGTCCTCCAGGGCCTTGCCGAGTTCGGCCGCCAGCGTCCGCAGGTGCGGGGAGCGCATGACGCTGTAGTGGTCGCCGGGCACGTCGACGCTCTCCGCCTGGTCGCCGAGCAGGTCCAGCCACTCCCGGGTGGTCGCGGCGCTGGCCCCGTCCATGGCCCGCAGCAGCCGGACCCGGCCCGGGTACGGGGCGGCGTCGTGGTCGGCCAGCGCGCGGGCGAGGCGCAGGAACCGGTTCGCGAGCCGTTCCAGGGTGGCGGCGTCGATCTCGGCCGGCAGGACGGCGGCCTGCCGGGCCCGGCTCAGCAGCTCCTCGACCGGGGACCGGTGCCGCGTGGGCTCGAACTCGGCGGGACCGGGGTGCCAGTCGCTTCCCGCCAGGCCGGCCAGGTCACGGGCGAACCGGGCGAGCAGCGCCGCGTCGGAGGCGGGTTCGGCGCGGCCGGGCGGTTCGAGCAGGTCCACCGCCGCGACCAGCTCGACGGTCCTGCCCCGCCCGGTGAGCAGGCGGGCGGTCTCCAGGGCGAGCACACCGCCCATGGACCAGCCGCCGAGCCGGAACGGGCCGTCCGGGAACCGTGCGGTGAGCGCGTCGGCGTAGTGCGCGGCCAGGCCGGCCACGGTCGTCGGCGCCGGTTCGGCGTCGGGGTACTGCAGGGCGTACAGCGGCTGGTCCTCGTCCAGGAGGGCGCCGAGACCGGCGTAGCAGAGCACGTCGCCACCGACCGGGTGGACCAGGACCAGGGGCGGCCGGGACCCGGTGTCCCGGAGCGCGACCAGGGCCGGCCGGGCATCGTCGCCGGACCGCTCGCGCAGCACCTCGGCGAGCGCGGCGACGGTCGGCCGGGCGAGCAACGTGGCCACCGGCAGGGACCGGCCGGTGGCCTGCCGGACGCGGGCCATCATCCGCACCGCGAGCAGCGAGTCGCCGCCCAGGTCGAAGAAGTCCGCGGTGACGTCCACCTCTTCGCCGGCGGGCCCGAAGAACTCGGCCCAGATCCCGGCCAGCAGCCGTTCGGCCGCGTCGCGCGGTGCGAGCCCCGCACCCGGGCGCGGGGCCGTCTCCCCGGGCGACGGCAGCAGCCCGCGGTTCACCTTGCCGTTGCCGGTCAGCGGCAGTTCGTCCAGCAGGACGATGCGCGCGGGCACCATGTAGCCGGGCAGTTCCCGGCCGAGGGCCTCGCGCAGCTCCTCCTCGGAGGTCTCCGAGACGGCGTACCCGACGAGCCGTCGCGGGCCGCCGCGCTCGCCCTCGGCCACCGCGGCCGCCGCGCGGACGTCCGGCCGGCGCAGCAGTGCCGCCTCGACCTCACCGAGCTCGATCCGGTGCCCCTGGATCTTCACCTGGGAGTCGACGCGCCCCTGGAACTCGATGGTGCCGTCCGGCAGGTACCGGCCGAGGTCACCGGTCCGGTAGAGCCGTTCGCCCGTCACCGGGTGGCGCAGGAACGCCGCGCGGGTCCTCGCCTCGTCGCCGAGGTAGCCGCGGGCCAGGCCGGCGCCGGCGATGTACAGGTCGCCGGTGACCCAGGCCGGGCGCGGGCGCAGCGCCCCGTCCAGCACGTGGAAGCGCTGGTTGCGCAGCGGTGTGCCGTAGGGAACGCTCGTCCAGTCGGGGTCCACCCGGGTGACCGGGTACTGGATCGACCAGACGGAGGCCTCGGTCGCGCCGCCCAGGCTGAGCACCCGGGCGTCCGGCAGGAGCGAGGTGACGGCCCCGGGGAGGGTGACGGGGATCCAGTCGCCGCTCAGCATCACCACGCGCAGCGACGGCGGACCGCCGAACTCCCGGGCGTGGGTGAGGAACATGTCCATCAGCGCGGGGACGCTGTTCCAGATCGTCACGTGGTGCCGGTTCGCCAGTTCGAGCCAGGCGGCCGGTTCGCGCTGCGCCGACGCGTCCGGCAGGACCACGGCCCCGCCGGCCGAGAGCAGGCCGAACACGTCGTAGACCGAGAGGTCGAAGTGGAGCGCGGACAGGGCCAGGACGCGGTCGCGGGCGGTCACGCCGAGCCGGTCGTTGATGTCCTGGACCGTGTTGACCGCGCCGGAGTGCTCGATCATCACGCCCTTGGGCACGCCGGTGGAGCCCGAGGTGAAGATGACGTACGCGAGGTCGCCGGGACGGGCCGGGGACGGCGGCAGGGGGCCGTTCTGCCCGGTGTCCTCCGGTTCGGTGTCGACGTGCAGCGAGCGGGTGCCGTCCGGCAGGTCGAGGCCGTCCGCGACCGCCGACCGGGTCAGCACCAGTCCGATGCCGGCGGTCTCCATGATCAGCCGGAGCCGGCGGCCGGGTGTGGCGGCGTCGACCGGCACGTAGGCGGCCCCCGCCTTGAGGACGCCCAGCACCGCGACGACCTGCTCCCAGCTCTTGTCCATCACGATGCCGACGAGCGTGCCCGGACCCGCGCCGTGGCCGGTCAGCCACCGGGCGATCCGGTCGGAGCGGCGGTCCACCTCGCCGTAGCCGAGGGTCCGGCCGGCGGTGATGACGGCGGGCGCGTCCGGCCGGATCTCCGCCTGCCGCAGGAACCCGTCGTGCAGCAGCCCGGCGGGCACGGGGGCGTCCGTGGCGTTGACCGCCCGGCGCAGCTCCAGGTCGGCCACCGGCGCGAGCACCGACGGCGGACGGCGCCACGCCTCCTCGCCGCACAGGTCCCGCACCAGGTCCAGGTACGCCTCCCACATCCCGTCGACGACACCGTCGGGGAACATCTCCTCCACCACGTCCCAGTTGAGGACCAGTTCCCCGGCCTCCTCCAGAGCCTGGTGGTCGAGCCACACCTGCGGGGTGCGGACCGAGCTGGACGCGGGCCTGCCGCGGACACCCAGCTCGGTCAGTGCCGTGAGCGCGCCGCGCTCGTCGTCGCCCTGCCCCGCGAAGCCGATCGTGCTGGTGAACACCACGGGCATACCGGCCAGTCCGGTCCCGCCCCGGGTGCGGTTGATCTCGCGCAGCACCTCGACGCCGCTGACGTGCCCGTGTTCGAGGTCGGTCAGCAGCCGCCGCTGCAACCGCGCGGCTCCCGAGGCGAAGTCCTCGACGGGGGCGGTGTCGACCTCCAGCAGGGTGGTCGCGCTGAGGTTCCCGACGATCCTGCCCACGTCCTCGTGCAGCGGCCGCCGGTTGAACGCCAGCAGGTTGAGCGTGAAGCGCGGCGAGGCGCTCCAGGCGCCCAGCACCTGCGCGTACGCGGTGCACAGGGCGGCCGAGGGCGAGATGCCCGCCGCGGCGGCGTGGTCCTTGAAGCGCCGCCAGTCCTCGGGCGCGATCCGGTCCGAGCGGTGGGTGAACACCGGCCGCCGTGGCGCGGGTCCCGGGCGCAGCGGCAGGGCGGGCGCGGGCGGCAGGGAGGGGACGCGTGCCTGCCAGTAGGCGAGCGACTTCTCCCGCCGCGCGGTGTCCGCCCCGGCGGCGAGCACGTAGTCGCGGTAGGTGAGGCGCGGGTCGGGGGTGGCGGGCGCCCCGGAGCGGTAGGTCTGGGCCCACTCCCGGAACAGCACCCCGGAGCTGCGGCCGTCCACGATCAGCGCGTCGAAGTTGAGGTGCAGCCGGGTGGTGCGGGCGTCGAGCAGGGTGGCGCGGATGTCGAACAGCGGCCAGACCTCGGTGTCGAAGACCTGGTGCCGCATCTCCTCGTGGATCTCCGCCAGACGGCGGGCCCGTTCGGCGTCGTCGCACGCGCGCAGGTCGGCCGTGGTGATCCGGAAGTCGGGGACCTCGGCGAGCACCCGCTGCCGCCCGTCCCCGGAGACGACCGCGCGGAGCATGTCGTGCCGTCGGACGAGGTGCCGGAAGGAGGCGGCGAGCCGGTCGAGGTCGGTCTCCTCCAGGTCGACCTCGACCAGGAAGGAGGTGGAGACGTTGCCGAGTTCGAAGGCGTCGGTGCGGCCGATCAGGTAGGCCTGCTGGAGGTCGGTGAGCGGGAACGGCTCGTGGCGGCCCGCCGGATCGGCCGCCGGCGTCGGCATCGGCGCGGGTCCGGCGGTGCGGTCCGGGCCGCCGTGGGCCGCCTGGACGGTCCGCGCGATCTCCGCCACGCTCCGGCCGTCCAGCAGGTCGGGCAGCGGAACGTCGACGCCGAGCCGTCGGGCGAGGGTCAGCCGGATGTCCATCGCGATGAGCGAGTCGACGCCCAGGCCGCGCAGCGGCAGGTGCAGGTCGTCGCCGGTGACGGCCGCGCCGCGGGCCCGGCCGACGATGCCGACCACCAGCTCGGCGGCGCTCTGCGAACCGGCGTTCTCCGACCCGGTGCTCTGCGAACCGGCGCTCAACGAACGAGCCTTCTCCGGACCGGCGTTCTCCGAACCGGCTCTCCCGGTCCCGGGCGCGGGCGACTCCTCCGTGCCGGGTGCGGCCGGTCCCCGCGTCCCGGTTCCGGTCGGCCGTCCCGTCCCGGGTGCGGGGGCCTCGGCGGCGCCGGGCACGGCTTCCAGGCGTACGCCGTCGGCGAGCGCCACGGGCGTGCCGTCGGCGCCGACGAGCCGTACCTGCGCGACCAGCGGGCCACCCTCGGCCGGAACCCGCCGGTGCGTGGCTCCCGTCCACAGCCAGTACCGCTCGCGCTGGAACGGGTAGCCGGGCAGCGCGGCGGGCGGCCCGGCGGGCTCGCCGTGCACGCCCGCCCAGTCGATCCGGACGCCTCGCGTGTGGAGCACGCCGAGGCCGTCCAGGAGGGTGCGCCGGGCGTCCTCCCCCTCGGCCGGCGACGGCAGGAACACGGCGTCCCCGGCCGTCGTCCGGACCCGGTCGGGGAGCGGCGCGGCCGGCCCGATCTCCAGGAAGGTGCGGTGTCCGTCCCGCAGCAGCGTGGCGACCTCGTCGGCGAACCCACCCCGTCCGGCGGCGTCCGCCGGGGTCCGGGCCGCCGCCCGCAGCGCGTCCTCCAGGCTCAGCGTGCCCGCGACGCACGCGGCCACCAGCCGGCCGATGCCGTGCCCGGCGACGGCGACGGGCCGCACCCCCCACGACCGCCACAGTTCGGCGAGCGCGTACGCGACGGCGAAGGGCGAGGTCCGGCGGCCTGCCGTGTCGGTGCCCGGGTCCGGGGCGTGACGGGGCTGCGGCCGGGCTCCGGCCGCCTCGGCGACCGCCTCGGCGCACCGGTCCAGGGCGGCGCGGAAGACCGGCTCGGTCGCGGACAGTTCGGCGGCGAGCCAGGCGTACCGTGCGTCCGGGCCGCCGGTGAACAGGAACACCGGGTCCCGGCCGGTCTCCGGGGTCCGCCGGCCGACGCGGACGCCGGGCGGCGGCGCCTCGCCCGGGCGGGTCCGGGTGAGGAGGTCCCGCAGCTCGGCACGGGAGGACGCGACGGCCGTGAGCCGGTGCGTGAAGTGGGGCCGCCCGAGGCTCGTGGTCCGGCAGACCGAGGCGAGCGGATCGCCGTCGGTGCCGTCCGCGCCGCCGGCGAGCAGGTCGGCGTAGCGCGCGGTGAGTGCGGCGAGCGCGGCCGGGGTCTTCGCCGACAGGGTCAGCAGGCGTGGCCCGTCCTGCTCGGCGGGCGGCGCCTGCGCCGCGGACTCCGCGGCGGGCGGGGCCTGTTCGAGGATCACGTGGGCGTTGGTGCCGCTGATGCCCTGCGAGGACACCGCGGCGCGTCGCGGCCCGGGCGTGTCCGGCCACGCGGTCTCCTCGGCGACGAGCTCGACCGCGCCCGCCGACCAGTCGACGTGCGGGGTGGGCTCGTCCACGTGGAGGGTGGCGGGGAGCCTGCCGTACCGCATCGACAGCACCGTCTTGATGACCCCGGCGACCCCCGCGGCCGCCTGGGAGTGCCCGATGTTGGGCTTCAGCGACCCCAGCCGCAGGGGCTGGTCCCGGTCCCGCCCGTAGGCGGCGATCAGGGCGCGCGCCTCGATCGGGTCGCCGAGCGGGGTGCCGGTGCTGCTCGCCTCCACCACCTGGACGTCCCCCGGCGCCAGCCCCGCGTCCCGCAACGCCTGCCGGACGACCCGCTGTTGCGCGGCCCCGCTCGGCGCGGTGAAGCCGTTGCTGGTGCCGTCCTGGTTCACCGCGCTGCCGCGCACCACGGCCAGCACACGGTGGCCGAGCCGCCTGGCGTCCGACAGCCGCTCCACCAGCAGCAGGCCCACGCCCTCGGAGAACCCGCTGCCCGCGGCGGCGGCCGAGAACGGGCGGCACCGGCCGTCCGGCGCCAGGCCCTGCATGCGGGTGAACTCGGTGAACAGCTGCGGTGTCGCCATGACCGTCGCGCCGCCCGCCAGCGCCATCACGCACTCGCCGCGGCGGAGCGACTGGACGGCCAGGTGCAGCGCGACCAGGGAGGACGAACAGGCCGTCTCCACGGTGAGCGCCGGGCCGCGCAGGCCGAGCGTGTAGGAGATCCGGCCGGACGCCACGCCGCCGGCCGTCCCGGTCGTCAGGAAGCCCTCGGCCTCCTCGGGCACCTCGCCCTGCCCCAGCCCGTAGTCGTTGCAGGACAGCCCGGTGAACACGCCGACCTCGGTGTCGCGTACCGACTCCGGGTCGATCCCGGCGTCCTCGAAGACCCGCCAGCTGGTCTCCAGCAGCAGCCGCTGCTGCGGGTCCATGGCCAGGGCCTCGCGCGGGCTGATGCCGAAGAAGCCGGCGTCGAAGTCGGCCGCGTCGTGGAGGAAGCCGCCGGAGCCGGTCAGGCTGCGGCCTCCGTTCGCGGGGTCGTACAGGCCGTCCTCCCAGCCGCGGTCCCGGGGGAACGGGCCGACGGTCTCCCCGCCCGAGGCCAGCAGCCGCCACAGGGCGTCCGGCGAGTCGACGCCGCCCGGATACCGGCACGCCATGCCGACGATCGCGACGGGCTCGTGCCCGCCCTCCTCCAGTTCGCGCAGCCGTTCGCGCGCCTGGTGCAGGTCGAGGGTGACGCGCTTGAGGTACGCGAGCAGCTTCTCGTTCGTTTCTGATCCCATGACGGATCGGTCCTCCGTGGGCCGGTCAGGAGCCGGAGAGCTCGCGGTCGATGAAGTCGAGCAGTTCCTCGGCGGTCGCGGCGTCGACGAGCGCCGCCACGTCCGCTCCGGGGTCCCCGGAGGTGTCCTCCGGTGCGGCCGGTGTCCCGTCGGCCGGTGTCCCCCCGTCCGGTGTCTCCCCGTCCGGTGTCTCCCCGTCCGGTACGAGTTCGCCGTCCAGGAGGGCGACGAGTCCGGGCAGCGTGGGCGCCTCGTACAGCAGGGTGAGGGGGAGGGTGAGGCCCGTCGCCGTGTTGAGGCGGTTGCGGAACTCCACCGAGGTGAGCGAGTCGAACCCGAGCTCGCCGAACGACCTGTCGTCGGGGATCGCCTCGGGCCGGGAGCCCAGGACGGCGGCCATGTGACCGCGGATCACCTCGGCGAGGAGCGCGGCGCGTTCCGCCGCGGCCAGGGCGGTCAGCTCCTCACGCAGCGGCCGCTGCCGCCGGTGTCCGGGGAGACCGCCCGGCCGGCCCGCTCCGGCGGCCGCCACCACCGCGCGCAGGACCGGCGGGAGGTCCTGTCCGAGGGCGCGCAGGGCCTCGTGGTCGAGCCGGGCGGGCGCCAGGACGGCGTGCGGTGACGGCAGGGCCGCCTCCAGCAGGGCCAGGCCGTACTCGGGAGCCATCGCCACCAGTCCGGCCCGGGCGAAGCGGGCACGGTCGGCGGCGGTGAGCGAGCCGATCATGCCGTCCGGGTCGTCCCACAGGCCCCAGGTCAGCGCGAGGGCGGGCAGCCCCCGCGCGCGGCGGTGCCGGGCGAGCGCGTCCAGGAACGCGTTGGCGGCGGTGTAGCCGCCCTGTCCGGCGCCGCCGAGCGTCCCCATGATCGAGGAGACCAGGACGAACGCGGTGAGCGGGTGACCCGCGGTCAGCTCGTGCAGATGCCAGGCGCCGTCGGCCTTGACGCGCATCACCCGGTCGATCTGCGCGGGAGTGAGCGAGGTGACCGGAGCGTCGTCCACCACGCCCGCGGCGTGGACCACGGCGGTCAGCGGGTGCCGGCCGGGTACCGCTTCGATCATCCCGGCGACGGCGTCCCGGTCGGCCACGTCCACGGCCGCGAACCGCACCTCGGCGCCGAGCGCCTCCAGCGCGGACGCCAGCTCCGCCGCTCCGGGCGCGTCACCGCCGCGGCGTCCGGCCAGCAGGAGCCGCCGTGCGCCGTGTGCGGTGACCAGGTGCCGTGCGACGGCCCGGCCGACGGCGCCGGTCCCGCCGGTGATCAGGACGGTGCCGTCGGGGTCGAGGACCGGCGGGACGGTGAGCACCACCTTGCCGACGTGGGCGCCCCGGCGCAGCAGCCCGAAGGCCTCGGGTGCGCGCCGCACGTCCAGGTCGGTGACGGCGGGCCAGGTGAACGCGCCCTCGGCGAACAGCTCGACCACCCGGTTCAGCAGGCGGCCGAGGTGCTCGGGCGGCAACCGCAGGAGGTTGGAGGCCCGGTAGCGCGCTCCGGGGTGCGCGGCGGCCACCTCGGCCGGGTCGCGCGGATCGGTCCGGCCCAGTTCGACCAGGAGCCCGCCGGGACGCAGCAGCCGCAGCGACTCGTCGACCAGTTCGCCGGTCAGCGAGTTCAGGACGACCGCCATGCGCCGGCCGCCCGCGCCGAAGCGCTCGCCGAACCCGGGCTCACGGGACGAGGCCAGGTGGTCGTCGGCCACGCCGAGGGCGCGCAGCGCCGGCCACTTGGCGGCGGACGCGGTCGCGTGGACCTCCGCGCCCAGGTGGCGGGCCAGCTGGACGGCGGCCATGCCGACGCCGCCCGCCCCGGCGTGGATCAGCACGGGGTCGCCCGGCCGTACGCCGCCCAGTTCGGCCAGCGCGTGCACGGCGGTCATGTGGGCGACCGGTACCGCGGCGGCCCGGGTGTAGGACCAGCCCTCCGGGATCTTGACGAGGGTGCGGTGGTCGGCGTGGGCGACCGTGCCGAACGCGCCGGAGAACAGGCCCATCACCCGGTCGCCGGGGGCCAGGCCGGTGACACCGGGCCCGGTCGCGGTGACCACGCCGGCGCCCTCCAGCCCGAGCGGACCCGGGTCGCCGGGGTGCATGTCGAGCGCGCCGAGGACGTCGTGGAAGTTGAGCCCGGCGGCGCGCACCGCGAGCCGGACCTGGCCGGGGCCGGGGGCGGCGGCGGCCTCGGGGCAGGGCCGCAGCTCCAGGGAGGTGAGGGTGCCGCGTTCGGGTATGTCGAGGCGCCAGTCGGGCGCGTCGCCGGGGAGCGGGAGCGCGGGGTCACCGGCGGCGGGCGCGAACCGGGGCACCAGGACGGCGCCGTCCCGGACCGCCACCTGGTTCTCGTCCGGCACGAGTGCGGCGGCCGGCACCTCGGCGGCGTCGGGGGCGAGGTCCACCAGGAAGAACCGGCCGGGGTGCTCGACCTGCGCCGTCCGCACCAGACCCCAGACCGCCGCCTGCGCGAGGTCACGGACGGTCTCGCCGGGCCGGACGGCGACCGCCCCGCGGGTCACCAGCACCAGCCGGGACCCGGCGAGCCGGTCCTCGGCGAGCCACCGGCCGAGCAGCTCCCGCGTTCGGCGGACCGCGCCGCGTGCCGCCGTCGCCGGGTCGGTCCCGCGCTCACCGGCCGGGCAGGCCACGACGGCGTGCTCGGCCGGCTCGGCGGCCAGGGCGTCCGGGGCGAAGGCGTCCCACGGGACGGGCACCGGTCCGGTCGGCGGGACGGCCGTGGGCTCGGACAGCGGTTCCCAGTCCAGCGCGAACAGCGAGCCGCGCGCCACGGCCGCGGGATCGGCCGGGCGGGCCGCCGCGACCGGGCACAGCTCCAGCGACTCGACCAGACCGGCCGGCTCTCCCGAGCCGTCGGCCAGGGTCAGGCGGAGTCCTCCGGCCGCCGCCGGCGTCGCGTGCATGCGCAGGGACGTGCGGCCGCCCGTACCGGACAGGGACACCCCGCGCCAGCGCAGCGGCTGCACACACCGGCCCTCGCGGGCCGCGGCGTCGGCGACCAGGCCGTGCAGGGACGCGTCGAGCAGGGCGGGGTGCAGGTGGTAGGCCCCGGCCTGCGCGGCCTCGGGCTCGGGCAGGACGGCCTCGGCGAACCGTTCGCCGTCGCGGCGCGCGGCGGTCCGCAGTCCCTGGAACACCGGCCCGTGCTCGTGGCCCCGCAGGGCCAGGTCCTCGTACAGGCGGGCCGGCGGCACCGGTGTCGCGTCGGCCGGCGGCCGGTCCACGGTGGCCCGGGCGGGTGCCGTGGCCGGGGCGGGCCCGAGGGTGCCGGTGGCGTACTCGGCCCACTCCCCGCCGGTCGCCCGGCCGGACACCCGGCAGGCCCGCCGTCCGTCGCCGTCCTCGCCCGACACCCGGACGCGCAGGTCGACGGCGCCGTCCTCCGGGAGTTCCACGAGCGGGGAGACCGTCAGCTCCTCGATCCGCGGGGTGCCGGCGTGCGCACCCGCGTGCAGGGCCGTCTCCAGGAACAGGGTGGGCGGCAGGACGATCGTGCCGGACAGGGTGTGGTCGGCCAGCCAGGGGTGGGAGCGGGTGGTCAGCCGCCCGGTGAACACCGTCTCGCCGTCCCCGAGTTCGACGGCCGCGCCGAGCAGGGGATGACCGGCCGGGGCCTGGCCCAGTGCGGCCGTGGCGGACGGCCCGGAGGCGCCGGTGAGCCAGTGGCGGCGCCGCTGGAAGGGGTAGGTGGGCAGCTCGACGTGGCCGGCGGCCGTTCCGGTGAGCCGTTCCCACGCCAGGGGCAGCCCCCGGACGTGGGCCTCGGCGGCGGAGGTGAGGAACCGCCGCAGGCCGCCGTCGTCACGGCGCAGCGAGCCGGTGACGATCCCGCCGGTCCCGGCCTTCTCCAGGATCTGGCCGATGCTGCCGGTCAGCACCGGGTGCGGGCCCGCCTCGACGAACGTCGTGTGGCCGGAGGCGATGAGCGCCTCGACCGCCTCCTGGAAGCGCACGGTGTGCCGCAGGTTCCGGTACCAGTAGGACGCGTCGAGCGCGCCGCCGTCCTGCCAGTCGGCGGTGACCGAGGACATCAGCGGGATCTCGCCGGTGCGCGGCGCCAGCGGCGCCAGTCCGTCCAGGATCCGCTCGCGGATCGGCTCGACCGCCGGGCTGTGCGAGGCGAAGGCCGCGGGGACGACGCGGGCGTTGACGCCCTCGGCCCGGTAGGCGTCGACCAGGTCGGCGATCGCGTCCGCGGCTCCGGCGACGGTGGTGGTGGCCGGTCCGCTGACCGCGGCGACGCTGAGCGCGCCGAGCCGTTCCCGTACCCGCTCCACGGGCAGCGGGACCACCGCCATCGCGCCCGTGCCCATCAGGTCGACGGCCAGGGCGCTGCGCAGGGCGATGGCGCGGGCGCCGTCGTCCAGGCAGAGCGCTCCGGCCACGACGGCGGCGGCGATCTCCCCCTGGGAGTGGCCGACCACGGCGTCCGGGACGACCCCGGCCGACCGCCACAGCTCGGCCAGCGACACCATCACGGCCCACAGCGCGGGCTGTACGACGTCGACCCGGTCGAGCAGCGGCGCCCCGGCCAGGACGTCGGCCAACGACCAGTCGACGTAGGGCGCGAGCGCGCGCTCGCACTCGGCGAGGCGGGCGGCGAAGACGGGGCTCTCGGCGGCGAGTTCCGCCGCCATGCCCCGCCACTGGCCGCCCTGGCCGGGGAAGACCAGAACGGTCCGGCCGGGCTCGCCCGCGCGGCCGACGACCACGTGGGGTGTCTCCTCGCCGCGGGCCAGCGCCGCCAGGCCGTGGCCGGCCTCCCGCCGGTCACCGGCGATCACCACGGCGCGCTCGCCGAGAGCCGCCCTGGCGGTCAGGGCCGGTGCGGCGGCGACCGGGTCGAGCGGTGCGGCGGCCAGCCGCCGGGCCTGCTCCCGCAGCGCGTCCGGGGTCCGCGCGGACAGGACGAGCGGCACCACGGGCGGCCGTACCGGCTCCTCGGCGGGTCCGGCCGGGGCCGGCGGCTCCGCCAGGATCACGTGCGCGTTGGTGCCGCTGATGCCGAACGAGGAGACGCCGCAGCGCCGGGGGCCGCCGGTGTCCGGCCAGGGCCGGGCCCGGTCGAGCAGGGACAGCGGCCCGGACGCCCAGTCCACGTGCGGGGACGGTTCCTCGGCGTGCAGCGTGGCGGGCAGGGTCGCGTGCCGGAGGGCCTGGACCATCTTGATGACGCCGCCGACGCCCGCCGCCGCCTGCGCGTGGCCGATGTTGGACTTGAGGGACCCCAGCCACAGCGGCCGGTCCCGGTCCCGCCCGTAGGCGGCCAGCAGGGCGTTGGCCTCGATCGGGTCACCGAGTGCGGTGCCGGTCCCGTGCGCCTCCACCGCGTCGACCTGCCGCGGAGCGAGCCCGGCGTCGGCGAGCGCGTCCGCGATGACACGCTGCTGGGCGACCCCGCTCGGCGCGGACAGCCCGTTGGAGGCGCCGTCGGAGTTCACGGCGCTGCCGGCGACGACCGCCAGCACGGGATGGCCCCGGCGGCGGGCGTCCGAGAGCCGCTCGACGACGAGCATGCCCGCGCCCTCGCCCCAGCCGGTGCCGTCCGCCCGGGCGGAGAAGGCCTTGCAGCGGCCGTCGGCGGCCAGCACCCGCTGGCGGGACAGTTCCACGAACATGCCGGGGGTCGCCATGACGGTGACCCCGCCGGCCAGCGCGAGCGAGCACTCCCCGGAGCGCACCGCCCGCACCGCCTGGTGCAGCGCGACCAGCGACGCCGAGCAGGCGGTGTCCACGGTCAGCGCGGGCCCGTTCAGGCCGAGGACGTAGGCGATCCGCCCGGAGATCACGCTGGTGCCGGTGCCGGTCAGCAGGTGTCCCGCGACGCCGTGACCGGCCGCCTCCATGGCCGGCCCGTAGCCGGAGTGCATCGCCCCGGCGAACACACCGGTCCGGCTGCCCTTCAGCGCCGTCGGGTCGATCCCGGCGCGCTCCAGCGCCTCCCACGCGACCTCCAGGAGGAGCCGCTGCTGCGGGTCCATGGCGAGGGCCTCGCGCGGGCTGATCCCGAAGAACTCCGCGTCGAAGTCCGCCGCGTCCCGGACGAAGCCGCCCTGGCGGACGTAGGAGGTGCCGGTCCGCTCCGGGTCCGGGTGGTGGAGCGTCGCCAGGTCCCAGCCGCGGTCGTCGGGGAAGTCGCCGATGGCATCGGTCCCGGTGTCGACCAGGTGCCACAGGTCCTCCGGCGAGTGCACCCCGCCGGGGAACCGGCAGGCCATGCCCACGACGACCACGGGGTCGTCGTCGGCGCGCTCCGGCGCGGCCGCCGGGGCGTCACCGGCGGCCGCGCCCGTCCTCAGCCCGTCGACGGCGGCGGCCAGGGCGGCCGGGCTCGGGTGGTCGTACAGGACGGTGCTGTCCAGCTTCAGCCCGGTCGCCGCCGACAGCCGGTCGCGCAGTTCGAGCGTCATGACCGAGTCCAGGCCCAGATCCCGGAACGACCGGCCGGGCGGGACGTCGGCGGCCGTCGCGGCGCCCAGCACGACCGCCGTCAGACTCCGGACCAGCTCCAGCACCGACGGGCCGTCGGCACCCACGGCCGACAGCACCGAGGGGGCGTCGGCACCGACGGCCGACAGCACGGACGGGCCGTCGGCACCCGCGGCCGGCTCCGGCACCCACGGGCCGTCGGCACCCGCGGCCGGTGCCGGGGCCGGGACGCCGGTCGGGTCGGGCACCCGCCCCGCGACACCGGGGCTTCGGGCCGGCCGGCAGGAGACGCGCTGGAACGGGTAGGTCGGCAGGTCGGTCAGCGGCGCGGAGCCGGGCAGCAGCGCGGCCCAGTCCACCGCGACGCCGCGCACGAAGGCCTCGGCGGCCGACGTCAGGAACCGCTGCCGGTCGCCGTGACCGCGCCGCAGGGTGGAGAGCGCCGCGCCGTCCCCGCCGCGCAGGTCGATCGCCTGCCGCACGCCCGTCGTCAGCACCGGGTGCGGGCTGATCTCCAGGAACGTCGAGTGGCCCGCGTCCAGCAGCCGCTCGACGGCCGGGCCGAACCGCACCGGCTCGCGCATGTTGCGGAACCAGTAGCCGGCGTCCAGCTCGGCGGTGTCGACGGGCGCGGCGGTGACGGTCGAGTGGAACGGCACGTCGACGGAGCGCGGGGTGATCCCGGCGAAGGCGGCGAGCAGGTCCTCGCGCAGATCTTCGACGTCCGCGCTGTGCGAGGCGTAGTCGACGCGCAGCCGCCGGGTCCGCACCCGGTCCCCGTAGTGCGCGGCCAGCGCGTCCAGCGCGAAGCCCGGGCCGGCGACGACCGTCTGCGCGGGGCCGTTGACCGCCGCGACCGACAGCGGGGCCGCGACCGCCGCGACGTCCCGCCGCACCTGTGCGGCCGGCAGCTCGACCGACAGCATCCCGCCGCGGCCCGCGATCCGGTGCAGCGTGCGGCCGCGCAGGGCCACGAGCCGCGCGCCGTCCGCGAGGGACAGGGCGCCCACGGCGGTGGCGGCGGCGATCTCGCCCTGCGAGTGGGCCACCACGGCGGCGGGCTCCACCCCCGCCGAGCGCCACAGCGCGGCCAGCGACACCATCACCGCCCACAGGACGGGCTGGATCACGTCGTCGGTCTCCAGCGGCGGCGCGCCCCGGACGCCGCGCAGGACGTCGAGCGGCGACCAGTCCACGTACGGGCCGAGCGCCTCGGCGCACGCGCCGATCCGCCCGGCGAAGACGGGGAAGGTGTCGATCAGCTCCGCCGCCATGCCGGCCCACTGCGAGCCCTGGCCCGGGAACACGAAGACCGGCCGGACCGGCGGTCCGTCGTGCCGGCCCGCCACCACGGCCGCCGCCGGCTGTCCGGCCGCCCGCATCCGGAGGCCGTCGAGGAAGCCGTCCCGGTCGTCCGCGACGACGACCGTGCGGTGCTCGAACGTGGTGCGGGTGACGGCCAGCGACCTGGCCACCGAGGCCGTGTCCAGCTCCGGCCGCGCCTCCACATGCGCGCGCAGCCGGGCGGCCTGCTCGCGCAGCGCGCCTTCGTCGCGTGCCGACAGGACCCAGGCCGGCGCCCCGGCACCGCCGCCTCCGGCCGGGGCCGGGGGGAGGGCCCGGGACGGGGGGAGGGCGGGGCGGTCGGCGTCGCCGCCGGCGGGCTCCGCGCCCTGCCGGTCCGCGAGGATCACGTGGCAGTTGGTGCCCCCGATCCCGAACGAGCTGACGCCCGCGACCAGCGGCCCCTCCGGCACCGGCCACGGCCCGGTCTCCGTGTTCACCCGCAGCCGCAGCGCGTCGAGCGGGATCCGCTCACCCGGTGCGCTGTGGTTGAGGCTGGGCACGAGTTCACGCTCGCCGACGCACAGGACGGTCTTGACGAACCCGGCGATCCCGGCCGCGCCCTCCAGATGGCCGATGTTCGTCTTCACCGACCCGACCAGCAGCGGCTCGTCGCCGGTGCGGGCCGAACCCAGGGCCGCGCCGAGCGCGGCTGCCTCGACCGGGTCGCCGGCCCGCGTCCCCGACCCGTGCAGCTCGACGTAGCGGACCTCGCCCGGCTCGACGCCCGCGTCGGCACAGGCGGCGAGGATCACCCGCTCCTGCGACGCACGGCCGGGCGTCGGGAGCGTCTCGGTCGCCCCGTCGTTGTTGAGGGCGCTGCCACGGATCACGGCGAGGACGCGGTCGCCGTCCCGGACGGCGGCGTCGAGCGGTTTGAGGACGACGATCCCGCCGCCCTCCCCCCGGACGTAGCCGTTCGCGCGGGCGTCGAAGGTCCAGCAGCGCCCGTCCGCCGACAGCGTCCCCGCCCGCTCCAGGGCCAGGGTGCTCTCCGGTGCGAGGATCAGGCTCACCCCACCGGCCAGGGCCAGGTCGGACTCGCCGCTTCGCAGGCTCGCGCACGCCAGGTGCACGGCGGTCAGCGACGAGGACTGCCCGGTGTCCACCACCAGACTCGGACCGTTCAGGCCCAGCGCGTAGGAGATCCGGTTGGCGATCACTCCCCGCTGCGTTCCGGTCAGCGTGTGCCCGGTCACCGCGTCGGGGCCCAGGCCGTGCAGCAGGGTCGCGAAGTCGTCGCCGATCGCCCCGAGGAACACGCCGGTGCGGCTGCCGCTGAGGTCGCCCGGCAGGGTCCTGGCGTGCTCCAGGGCCTCCCACGCGAGTTCGAGGGCCAGCCGCTGCCGCGGGTCCATGACGTCGGCCTCGCGCCGCGAGATGCCGAAGAACCCGGGATCGAACGTGTCGACCCGGTCGAGGAACCCGCCGCGCTCCGGGCCCCGGCCGTCCCGCCGGCCGGTGACGGCGTCACCGCCGTCGCGCAGCAGCCGCCAGAACGCCTCCGGCCCGTCGGCCTGCGGGAACCGGCAGCCGATCCCTATGACCGCGATCGCGCGTGAGCGGCGCTCACGCCTGCCGTGACCAGCACTTCCCATTGTCGATGCACCCCGGTGTCTCTGCCGAATCCGGCGGGTCCCGTGACGGGGGCGGGCCGGCCCGCGCGGGCGGCCCCCCTCGTCGCCCTGTCGTCTGCCTACTGCGCGCTGCTCACCGGACTGCTCGGGTGCACCTCGCGTTCGATGCGCGGCAGGAGTTCGGGCACGTAGATCTTCTGGATGGCGTCGCCGGAGTCGTGCGCCTCCCAGTGGGCGCGGCTCGCCCAGCGCTCGACGAGGACGAAACGGCCGGGGTCGTCCTGCGACTGGTACGCCTCCCAGGCGACGCAGCCGTCCTCGGCGAGACACAGGGGCCGCATCCGGGCCAGGGCGTCGGCCACCGCAGGGATCTCGTCGGACTCGGGTACGCGGACGATGACGATGAGGTCGAACATCACTGCTCCTGGGAGTGGGGGAGGCCGGCCGGGCCGGCGAGGGCGTCACGGGCGACGGCGGGGAGCCACTGGGCGATCGGGGTGAAGGGGTGGCCGAGGGACGCCGCCTTGTCGCTCGCCATGGCGAAGTCGGACGGGCAGGAGAACGGGGACAGACCGGGATCGCCGGAGGGGTCCTCCTTCTCGATCACCTCGGCCGTGAGTCCGGTGGCGCTCTCCACCGCGGCGCAGACGTCGTAGACGTCCGCGGTGTCCGGGGAGGCGACGTTGACCGCTCCGGTGGCCGGGGAGAGGGCCGCCCAGGCGAGGAAGCCGGCGGCCTCCTCGGCCCGTACCAGTGACGTCCGGCCGGGCGACGGGTGGGCGACGACGGGCTGTCCGGCCGTGACGCGGTCGAGGTGGAAGCGGAGGCGGCCGGTGAAGTCGCCCTCGGCGGCGAGCACATGGGCGACCCGGGCCAGCAGCACCGGCACCTTCGCGTGACGCGTCAGCGCGGCCTCGGCCTGGCGCTTGCCCTCGCCGTAGTGGGCGTCCAGGTAGCCGGGGGCGTCCCAGGGCAGGGTGGTGTCGAAGTCGTACTCGGCCGGGTCGAGTTCCTCCTCCCGGGCCCGGGCACCGAACGGCGGGGCCGGGAACCGCCAGCGGAAGGTGTCCTTGTTGTACACCTCGATGGTGCTGGTCATGACGATCTTCCCGGCCCGCTCGCCGAACGCCTCGCACACCTCGACGGCCGCGCCCGGCGTGTAGCACATCTGGTGGATCACGGCGTCGAACCGTTCCCCCGCCACGGCGGCGGTCAGCGCGCCGGGGACGTCGACGTCGGCGCGCAGCCGCCGCACCGTGTCGCCGAACGGGTCGGGGGTCTGCCCGCGGTTGACGAGGGTGACCCGGTGCCCGTCCGCCAGCAGCTTGTGCACCAGCAGCTTCCCGAAGAACCGGGTGCCGCCGATGACGCAGATGTCAGACATTCTCTCTCACTGTTCCTTCGTGCTCGGTGGCTTGCGCGTCCGCGGCCGCGAGGTCCCGCCCGCCGTCGGCCGGGCCGGAGCGCCGGCCGCTCAGACAGACGAGTGCGCAGCCCGCCGCCAGCAGGGCTGCGACGTACCAGTTGCCGCCCGCCACGCCGAGGGAGCGCGACAGGTCGAAGAGGATGCCCGCGGCCAGGGAGCCGGCCATGTTCCCCGCGCTGCGGAAGAAGTGCATCGCGCCCATCGCCTTGGCCAGCCGGTGCTCGGGCACCCGGCGGGAGATCCAGAGGTCGAACGACGGTACGAAGAGGATCTCCCCGAGCACGACCGTCAGACAGCCGACCACCACCCAGGGGCCGGTGCGGCCGGCGCCGAACGCGAGGAACGCGACGGTCATCCCGGTCAGCCCGACGGCCATGACCGTCCCCGGGCTGAACCGCTTGCTGAGCAGCTGGAACAGCGGGTACTGGAGCACCAGGACGCTCAGGCCGGTGATCCAGAACGGTGCGGAGGGCGCCCACCCCGGGACGTACTCCTCCATGTGCAGCGGGATGCCGACCACGAAGCCCAGGGACAGCGACCAGAACGCCGCGGACAGCAGGAAGTAGCGGGTGGCGCCGCGCACTTCGATGCCCTTGAACGCGGCCAGGTTGAACAACGGGACGCGCCCGCCCGCGGTGTGCGGCACCCGTTCGGAGCCGTGCCGGGGGATCAGCGCGGAGGTGATCACACAGAAGCCGGCGAAGAACACGAACACCACCGTGAACAGCGTCCGCAGCCCCACACCGGCCAGGGCGGCGCCCAGCAGCGCGCCGCCGAAGAGGCCGACCTGCCCCGCCATCTGGAACGCGGAGAACGCCTTGGGCCGTTCGTCCTCGGGGAAGGAGACCAGGACGTTCTTCAGGCCGGGGAAGGACGTCCCCGAGCCGAAGCCGATGAAGAACGCCAGCAGGCTGTACCCGAGCACGCCGTCGGCGAATCCCATCAGCCCGAGCGCGACGGCCTCCAGCGCGGTGCCGAGGAACACGGTCGCGCGGACCCCGGCGCGTGCGGCGATCCCCTCGTAGCAGAAGGTGGCGAGCAGCCGGCCGACGTACGTCATACACATGACCACGCCCGCCCAGAACCCGCTGTCGGACCCGCCGAGGGTGGCGACCAGCACGGGGAACCAGATGTAACTCCCGGTGTTCGCCAGGAGGATGCCGCCGACCACCCCGACGAGCGCGCGCCTGCGTTCCCTGCTCATCGCTCCTCCTTCCGGTCCGCGCCCGCGGCACGGATCTCCGCGATGGTGCGGGCGACGGCCTCCCGGTCGATCGGCACACCCCGCACGACCGTGCGCAGCGGGAGGGCGGACAGCGGCCGGCCCGGGGCGTGCAGGTTGTAGGTGGCGGCCTGGCCGGCGCTCAGGGGGTGCGCGGCGCGCCGGTCGCCGCTCAGCTCGTCGAAGTAGCGGCGGCCCCCGACCGTCGCCTGGTGGCGCAGCCGGGTGTCGAGCGAGGCGTCGTCGCCCCGCAGCAGGCCGAGTTCGCTCAGGAAGGAGTAGCCGTGGTACGCGCCCGTGTTGCCGGAGTCGGTGCCGATCAGCAGCCTGTCCCGGGCCAGGGTGGCCAGCGCGTTGCGGCGCATGTCGGCCAGTGCCGCGGTACGGGTCTCCTGGCAGCCGAACTCGATGCCGTACGGCTTCTCGACGGTCCGGGCGAACTCCAGGTTGCGCAGGTCCTGGGTCTCGGCGAAGCCCTCGCGCCCGTACTCCGCCTCGAACTCCTCGCCTGTCATGATCATCGGGCGCAGTCCGGCCAGGGTGGAGACGAAGCGGGCGTCCTCGAGCTCCTTCCAGTCGGCCCCGTCGAGCGTGCGGTCGCGCACGCTGTGGGCGAAGAGGCGGAAGCCGCACTCGTAGGCCCAGCGGGTCTCCTGGAGGGTGTTGCAGTCGATGACCGCGGTGAGGCCCCGCGCGGCGGCGACCCGGGCGGTGAACTCCAGCACCCGGCGGGACAGCCGGGAGAACTTCACCGGGCTGTCCGGCTGTTCGGTGCCGTCCGTGAACATCACCTTGAGGAAGGTGCCGCCGCGTTCGACGTTGGACCGTATCGCGTGTTCCAGGTCGGCCTCGGTGGCGATCATGTGCACCGGGGCCGGGAACTCCACGCCGTGGCCGGTGAGGCCGGCGGCGTTCGTGGTCGCGGTGACCGCGTAGCCGCAGTGGACGATCTCGGGGTACGGCACCGCGGAGGCCGCGCGGCCGGCCGCCCAGGCGTCGGCCACCAGCGGGAAGCCGAACATGTCCACCACATGGGTGACCCCGTGGTAGACGTACTGCAGCGCGACGATCCGCGGGTCGTCGGCGGTGTCGTCCCAGTTGGCGGGCAGCGACACATGGGCGTGGGTCTCGGTGTAGCCGGGCCACAGCTCCGTCTCGCCCCCGCCGCGGGCCCCGGTGGGCTCGACACGGGTGAAGACGCCCTCCTCGACGGTGACGTCGAAGACCGTGTCGGCGTCGAGGCTGGGGATGGCGACGCCGGAGAGCTGGTGGCGGCTCATCGGGCGACCTCGAGCTTCATCCTGAGGTCGATCAGGTCCAGCGCTTCCTCGCATCGCTTGTTGACCTCGGTGCGGTCGGCGCCGGTGAAGATGACGTGCCCGATCCAGTCGAAGTTGCTGGTGGACAGGCGGGTGACCCGGGTCCCGGCCTTCTTGTAGGCGAGGGCGTCGTGGAAGCCGGGCAGGTCCTGCAGCGCCTCGAAGCCGATGGAGTCGACCGTGCCGGCGACCGGGGCGCCGAACCAGTGGCCGCCGGCCGTGGTCTCGCCGGGGAAGGGCAGCTCGGGGCGCTCGCCGAGGGCCTGCCTGATGACCTCCAGGTACGGGTCGACACCGGAGCTGAGCTGCATCAGCGTCGGCACGATCCCGCCGATGAGACGGCCGTTGACCTCGCACAGCACCGGGCCGTCCGGACCGAGCAGGAACTCGGTGTGGATGAAGCCGAAGTCCACGCCGAGCTCGTCCAGTACGCGCGTGGTCATGGCGAACAGCTCGTCCTGCAGCGGGTGTCCGCTGAAGTAGGTGGCGCCCATCTCGATGAAGTACGGGAAGCCGCTGAGCGGACGGTCGGTCAGGCCGAGGTTGACCACCTCGCCCCGGCCGAGGACGCAGGACTCGACCGAGATCAGCTCGCCGGTGACGAACTCCTCGATCAGCACGTCCGGGATGCGCCGCACGCCGCGCCCGTAGTCGGCGACGTCCGCCAGGTCGGCGAGGTAGGCGCGCAGGTCGTCCTCGTCCTTCAGGTGGAGCACGTGCAGGCTCGCCGTGCCGTCGGAGGGCTTGACCACGCAGGGGAAGCCGATCTCGCGGACGGCGGCCTCGACGGCGGCGGGGTCGTCGGCGTCGGCGACGTGCGCGAAGCGCGGCTGGCGGACTCCGGTGCCGTCCAGGGTGAGGCGGGTGAGGTGCTTGTGCCGGGCGTTGCGGGCGCCCTCGACGCTCATGCCGGGCAGGCCGAGCGCCTCGGCGACGGCGGCCGTGTGGACGGTGTGGTACTCGCTGTAGGTGGTCACCCCGTGGATGGGGTTCTCCGCGTGCAGCCGGCGTGCCAGGGCCGTCAGCTCCTCGATGGAGAAGGCCTGTTCGCTCTTGACCACCTGGCAGTTCGGGTGGGCGTAGGCGGCTTCGGCCAGCGGGGAGACGCCGAGGTAGAAGTCGGGGTCCACCGACACCAGCGTGACGTCGTGGCCCAGTTCCAGGGCATTGGCGATGCCGGCGATGCCGTTGGGGTTGCATTCGATCATCAGGATGTGCATGTCAGCGCTCCGTAGGTTCCTGGGGTGGGGGTGGGTGGCGGTCCGGTACGCCGGACTCAGCGGACGCAGGCGCGGACGAGCCCGGCGGCCGCCGGCCGGCCGCGGCGCGCCTGCGCCACGGCCGCGAGCACGGCGGGCAGATCGAGGCCCAGCGCCGCCATGACCTCCTGGTGGTCGCCGCCGGTCGAGGGCCATTCCCGGCCGGCCGCCACCGAGGTGACCTCGCACCCGGGAAGCAGCAGCGCCAGCGCCTCGGCCGCTCCGCCCTGGCTGCGGTGTTCCTCGACGACGACGAACCGGGTGTGCCGGCGGGCCAGTTCCGCGGCCGACTCGGCCAGGTGCTCGTGGTCCAGGTACACGAGGTGGGCGTGGGCGACGCCGGTGGAGGCGCGGGCGGCCAGCGACAGCCGCGTGCCCTCCTCGCCCACCGAGACCAGGCAGACGTCCTCGGGATCGCCCTCGGACTCCCAGTTGACCGGCGGCAGCTGGGTGCCGGGCAGCGGCAGCGACTCGTAGGCGGCGTTGCGGCCCGTGCGGACGTAGTGCGGCCCGCCGCCGCGGGCCGCGGACCGGATCACGGCGCGCATCTCGGCCTCGCCGTGGGGGGCCGCGACGGTCACGCCGGGCACGCTGCGGAGCACCGCGAGGTCCTCCAGGCAGTGGTGCGTGGTGCCGAACCAGGCACCGGACACGCCGGCGTACGGCGCCATGACGGTGACCCCGGCGTTCAGGTAGCCCAGCGTCAGCTTCAGGCTCTCCGCGGCCCGCAGCGCCGCGAAGGGGGCGAAGGTGCTGACGAAGGGCTTGAAGCCGCCGGCGGCCAGCCCCGCCGCCATGTCGATCATGGCGCCCTCGGCGATCCCCACGTTGAAGAACCGGTCCGGGTGCGCGGCCTGGAAGGGGTGGTTCTTGCCGCCCAGGTCCGCCTCCAGGCAGACGATGGTGGGGTCTTCGGCGGCCAGGGCGGTCAGCTCGTCGCGGTAGGCGTCACGGCCGGAGAGGGTCATCGGATCGCTCGCTTCCACTTGGCGGCGCGGGTGGCGTCGATGGTCACGTAGTGAGAACCCGCCCTTCCCTCCACGGCCGGGACGCCCTTGCCCTTGACGGTGTGGGCGACGACGGCGAGCGGGCGGCGGGCGGCCGACCGGTCCCGGTCGAACAGCTCGGACAGCGCCGCCAGGTCGTGTCCGTCCGTCTCCACGACCTCGAACCCGAAGGCGGCGAACCGGTCGGTGAGTCCGGGCAGCGGCGAGATGTCCGCCACGAGGCCGTCGTTCTGCCCGCCGTTGCGGTCCACGACGAGAACGAAGTTGCCCAGCTCCCGCGCCGCCGCCACCTGGCAGGTCTCCCAGACCAGGCCCTCCTGCAGCTCGCCGTCGCCCGCGACGGCGATGCCCAGGCCGCCGTGCCCGCCGATCCGGCGGGACAGGGCCCAGCCCGCCGCGTACGGCACGCCGTGCCCGAGGCTCCCGGTGGGGAACCGCACCCCGGGCACCTTGGGACCCGGATGGCCGGTGTAGGGCTGGCCCGCCCGGCCGTACAGCGGCGCCGGGTTCTCCGGCAGCACGCCGCTGACGTACAGCGCGGCGTACAGGCCCGCGGCGGCGTGCCCCTTGCTCAGCACGACCTCCGTGCCGTCCCCGGCGGCGGCCCGGTGCAGGGCGGCGACCAGGATGTCCAGCACCGACAGGCTGCCGCCGAGGTGGCAGCCCCGCTCGGAGGCCGCCATGTCGACGACCAGCCGCCGGGCCCGCAGGGACCGCTCCGTCAGGGTGGACACGACCGTTCCGGCGGCCGTGGGGGTGTCGAGTACGGCGGTCATCGGCGGCTCCCTTCCGCGAGGGCGAACCAGCGGTCCACCGCGGCGGCGAGCAGCGCGCGGGCGGCCCGGTACTCCTCGCCGCCGATGCGCTCCTCGTCGGTGTGGTCGAGGGCGGAGTCGCCCGGCCCGTACGCCACCATCGGCACGTCGTGCCAGGTGGTCGCCAGGGTGTTCATGTCCGACGTGCCCTTCTTCACCACGAAGCGGGGCTTGATCCCGGCGGCGGCGAAGGCCCGGGTGAACGCCTTGGCCAGCGGGCCCGAACGGCCGCTCTGATGGCCCGGGGTGGCCCGCAGCACCTCGATGTCCACGCCGTCACCGGCGTGCCCGAGCGCGGCGGCGCGCAGCGCGTCCAGATCGGCCCCCGGCGGTACCCGGAAGTTGAGGGTGCCGTCCGCCCGGTCGCGCTCGCGGCCGCGCGCGCACCGGATGTCGATGACCGCGCTGAGCGCCTCGGGCGCCTGGGCGAGCACCGACGCGCGGATCTCACCGAGGACACGCGTCAGGCGGTCCGGGGCCGACACCGCGTCCAGGCCGGCCGAGTGGCCGGTGGGCACGGAGGCGGTCACCGCCAGTTTGAACAGTCCGAAGTAGCCGAGGGTCAGCTTCTGGGAGCCGCTCGGTTCGCCGATGACGACCGCGTCGGCCGGATAGTGGTCCCGTACGTGGAACGCCCCCTTCGAGGAGGAGATCTCCTCCTCGACCGCGCCGACCACGACCAGCCGGCCGTCCTCGGGCACGTCCGCGTCCGCCAGCACCTCCAGGAAGGCGGCGAGACTGCCCTTGGCGTCGACGCTGCCGCGCCCCCACAGCTCACCGTCGCGCCACTCGACCGCCCAGCGGTGCGGGACCGTGTCGAGGTGGCCCAGGAGCAGCAGCGCACGGGGGCCGGTGCCCCGGGAGGCGACGAGGTTGCCCGCCTCGTCGATACGGGCCTCGATGCCCCGGCCCCGGCACCATTCGGCGAGGCAGGAGGCGAGCTCCGCCTCGTCGCCGGAGACCGACGGCACGGAGACCGCGCGGGTGAGCAGGTCGAGGTCGTCGGCGGGCCCCCGGGTGCGCCAGAACCTGGTCCAGCCCGCGGGCTCGCCCAGGGTGTGCGGGCCGGTGATGGCCACGTCGGCGCTGCTGCCCTCCAGGGCGATCTCGGCCGCGCGCACCTTCTGGCGCATGCGCCCGCCGGCGTACCGCGCGCCGTCGCCCGGATAGGCGTCGGTCAGCGTGGAGTCCGGGTCGGCCGGGTCGGTCAGCAGTCCGGCGGTGCCGGTGACCAGCCGGAGGTGGTCGGCGTCCAGGGCGACCGCGAGCACCGCGGCGAGCACGTCGGCGTCCACGTTCAGCGCGGCGCCGCCGTCCCGGTCCGCGACCGGCGGGGACAGGCAGACCACGTCGTACGCGTCGAGCAGTGCGTTCAGCGCCTCGGTGTCGGCCTCGACCGGTACGCCCGCGCGGTGGTCACGGACCACGACGGGGCGGCCCTCGGCCGACAGCGCCTTGAGCGGACGGTTGGCCCGGCCGAGGACCAGGCCGTTGCGGGCGGCGACGGCCGTGAACGCCTTCAGGCCCAGGGCCCGCAGGCCGTGCGCCACGGCGGGCAGGGTCACCCGCTCGTAGGCGTCGACCAGGTGGTCCATCTCCTCAGGCGGGCAGTAGCGCACCTCGTCGCCGTTGGCCAGCCGCAGCGTGGGGACCGGGCGGTCGACGGCCGCGTAGTGGCGGGCGATGCCCGTGGCCCCGCCGGCGACCAGGAGCACCCGGGCGCCGCGGGCGACGACGTCGGCGATCTCCTTGTGGATGGTCTCGCGGTCGAGCGTGGCGCTGCCGACCTTGACGACGTACAGCGGCCGGCTCATGGCGACACCGCCGTGATGGGCAGCCCGGCCGTCTCGTCGAAGCCGTGGATGAGGTTCATGGCCTGGATGGCCTGGCCCGCCGCCCCCTTGATCAGGTTGTCCAGGGCCGCGACGGTGACGCACTGGCCGTCGCGGACGGCGACCGCCACCTCGGCGACGTTGGAGCCGGTGACGGCCTTGAGCATGGGGAAGTCCTGCGGCGCCTTGGGCGCCGGGCGGACCCGGACGAACGGCTTGCCGACGTACGCCTTGGCGTAGGCGCGCTTGACGTCGAGGGCGCTGACCCCCGGCCGCAGGTCGGAGTAGGCGGTCACCATGATGCCGCGCGTCACGTCCATGCTGTGCGTGGAGAACCGCAGGGCCACGTCGGTGCCCGTGAGGTCGGCGAGGGCCTGCTGGACCTCCGGCGCGTGCCGGTGGCCGTGCAGCTTGTGCACCCGGAAGTTGCCGCTGCGCTCGGCCGGCTGCTCGCCGCCGCCGCGGCCGCCGCCGGTGGACCCGGTCTTGGCGTCGACCACCACCCGGTCGGAGACCAGTGGCTCGGCGCCCGCGAACAGCGGGTACAGGGCGTAGATCGTGCTGACGGCCATGCACCCGGGCAGGCTGACGAACCGGCTGTCGGGGACCGCGGGGCTCAACTCCGGTATGTAGTACGCGAAGTCCTCCAGCGGCGGGTGGGCCGCGGTCCCCGGGTAGTGCTTGCTGACCTGCTGCCCGTCGCGCAGCCGGAAGTCACCGCCCAGGTTCAGCACGCGCTTGGCCCGGTCGGCGACCAGCGGCAGCTTCTCCGGCAGGGCGCCGGTGGGCAGGCAGCCGAAGGCGACGTCGACGGTGTCCGCGTCCGCGAGCTCGGCCAGCGGCCGGAACGTCAGGCCGGCCGCCTTGGGGTGGTTGCGCAGCCAGGGGTGGCTGCTGCCGACCGCGGTGCCCGCGGCGCGCTCCGCCGAGAGGAACGCCAGTTCCACCCGCGGGTGCTCCAGGAGCAGCCGGATGACCTCACCGCCGGTGTAGCCGCTGGCCCCGAGGACGGCGACGCGTATCTTCTCGCGCGCTTCGTCAGCCAAGGCGGGCCGCCTTGTCGTAGGGCCGGCGGTAGTCGCGGGTCTCGACCAGCTTGCGGATGGCGTCCGGACGGCGGGCGACCTTGCGGAAGGCGTCGGCGTAGCGCAGGATCCGCTCGTACTCCACCGGGGAGCGCAGCTCGCGGCAGAGGACGAGGGTGCTGTCGAGCATGCCGAGGGTGACCGGGAAGTCCTCGGGCCGGTGGTCGCGCACGGCGCCGGGGTTGAGGGTGAACGGGTAGCCGTTGCCGAAGCCGTCCCGGTGCTGGAAGGGCAGGTGGCACGGGATCGGGGTGTTCTGCCACTCGCGGGCCGGGACGCCCTCGGCGACCAGGAGTTCGTGCACGGCCTCCTTGACCGCGAACACCGGGATGTCCTCCAGGCCCACGGCCTCGGGGTGCAGGGTGGTGCGGTACATGTTGTACGCGTGGACGTGCCCCTGCGGTACGTGCGGCGGGCTGAACAGGCCGGTCCCGCGCAGGGCCTCGCCGAGCAGCGCGGCGTTGCGGGCGCGGATCTCGTCGTAGTACGGCAGCCGCTCGAGCTGGCTGGCGCCGAAGGCCGCCGCGACCCACGACATGCCGTAGTCGATGCCGTGCCGCTCCAGGTAGGCGCGGGCGCGCTCGTAGCCCTCCTCGGTGGCGAAGAACGCGATGCCGCCCTCGCCGCCGAGCGGGAAGTTCTTGTCGGCCATCAGGCTCTGGCCGGCGGCGTCCCCGAAGGAGCCGGCCACCTGCTCGCCGATCTTCGCGGAGTGGGCGTGCGAGGCGTCCTCGACCAGGGCGATGCCGTGCCGGTCGGCGAGGGCGCGCAGAGCGGACACGTCCGCGGGCAGGCCGTGCACGTGGACCGGCATCAGCGCGCGGGTGCGGTCGGTGATCGCGGCGGCCGCGGCCTTGGGGTCCATGCAGTAGGTGGCCGGGTCGATGTCCACGAACACCGGGATCGCGTGCGCGGCGACGACGGCCTGCGCGGTCGCGATGAACGTGAACGCCGGCACGATGACCTCGTCGCCGGGCCGCACCCCGGCGCCCACCAGGGCCATGTGCAGGCTGGAGGTGCCGCTCGCGGTGGGCAGCGCGTACGCCGCGCCGACGTAGGAGCGGTAGGCCTCGGCGAAGTCGGCGACGACCTTCTCGGGCGCCTGCCGCTGGGCCAGCATCAGGTTGAAGACGTCTTCCTTGGTGATGACCGGGAAGAGGGTGCGACGCGACGCCTTGGGGATCATGGCCCCGCCGCCGAGGGCGGCGAGTTCGGAGTCGACCTCGGCGGGTTCGGGCAGGGGCAGCGGGGCTGCCGGGAAATCGGTGATCATGAGCGCGCTCCGGTGGGAGTGGCGGGACGTGCCGCCTGGGTCAGGGCCATCCGCACGCAGGCGGCCACGAGGGGGCTGAGCCGATAGTTGAACTGGACCCCGGGCACCAGGGAGGCGTCGGCCTCCTCCTGCGTCCACATCGTCCGCAGGTCGTACGCGCCGAAGATCTTCAGCCGCTCGGCCCGGGCCCAGACCCGGTCGTCGTCGGTGAGGACGGCGGCGGCCGGCCCGAAGCCGAGTCCGGTGAGGTCCACGACGAGGGCGGGGGCGGTACCGGTCCGGGCCAGCTCGGCCAGCCGGTCGGCGTTGGCGGGGTCCAGCGCCACGTGGTCGTACGCGACCGGCCCCCCGTCCGCGACGCCGACGCCGAGCCAGTCGAGGAAGCGGCCGGTGGCCGCGTCCGGCTCGGCGACGGCGACCGTGTCACCGTGTCCGATGCCCTGGCCGGCGAGCGCCGCGTGGATCGCGGCGGTACGGCTGTTGACGAGGACGGCACGGGTACGTCCGGTCTGCTTGGTCAGCAGGCGTTCGAGACCGGGCAGTTCCCGGTCGCTCTTCTCGATGCTCATGACCACGCCGGTGGTGAGGACGCGGGTGAGCACCGTTGCGGTGTCGAACAGTTCCATGGATCTTCTCCGTGTCACACGGCTGAGGCCGCGAGGGTCTCGGCGACGTAGGCGGCGAGGTGGCCGGCCACGTTCACTCCGTGCCGGGCGGAGGAACGGGCGAATTCCGGGTTGGCGTTCACTTCGAGCACGAGCAGCCGGCCCGTGGACCGGTCCTCGACCAGGTCCACCCCGTAGAAGCCGGGGCCGAGCGCGTCGACGACCCGGTCGCAGAGCTCGTGCATCGCCGGGGTGACCTCGACGCGCCGGACCTCGGCGCCCAGGTGGGTGTTGGTGCGCCAGTCGTCCGACACCCGCTGGATGGCCACCACCGGGGTCCGCCCGACGACCACCACCCGCAGGTCGTGGCCGGGCTTGTCGATGTACTCCTGCACGACGACGGGGAACTGCTTGCCCGTGACGTCGGCGGACTCCCGGCCCGCGGCCCACGCCTCCACGCAGTCGGCGTGGGTCATCTTGCTGACCCCCCGGCCCCAGGAGCCGCTGACCGGCTTGACCACGGCGGGCATGCCCAGGTCGGCGACGCTCTTGCGGACCTGGTCGAAGCTGAAGGCGTGCCGGGTGGTGGGGTGCGGGATGCCGTGCCGCGCGAAGAGGAGCGCCTGCAGCCCCTTGTCGTTGCAGGTCTCGATCGTCGCCGCCCGGTTGAGCGTGGGGACACCGGCGTGTTCCAGGCGACGGGAGACGTTGATCGCGTCCCGGTGGGAGAGGTTCCTGATCAGGGCGAGAGCGGGCGGGCCGGTGTGGCCCGCCACGGTCTCGGCCAGATCCTCCATGAGCAGCGGTCGCGCCGTCAGACCCTGGTCGCGCAGCGCCGCGAGGAGCAGCTTCTCCTCGGGGCGCAGCATCGTGACCGAGAGCAGGACCTGGTCCGAGGCTGTCACTCGCCCCAGTCCTCTTCCACCTCGGGGGCGAGGTCCAGGCGCACGCCGGCCTCGGACTTCTCGACGACCTCGTGCTCCTGGCCGCAGGCCACGCACTCGGTGATCTCGCCCTTCTCCCAGTCGTCGCGCACCTCGAACTCGGTGTCGCACACGAGACAGCAGGCGACAGCGGTCGCAAGCGTCATGCCGATGACTCCTTCACATGGAATGGGCGTCGCACGATGTGCCGGCGCCTTGGCTCGCGCACGGATGTCGTCCGCGCGCATTCCGGGTCCCCCGCGCCTCCCGCGTCGGTGGACGCCTCGGGAGGCGCGGAGGAGCGCCACTTTCGGTGGCAGTGAGGAGCTTTCCGGCCGGTGATACCACTCACCTACCGCTGCGGTACCGCTCGCTGCGGCGGTCGCCTAAGCTGGAGGGCCGTGGGCGTTTGACCTGGTACTTTCCAGCCAACGCCGGGGGCACGCAGGGGGGCGGGCGCACAGTGACGGGCAGCGAAGACCAAGGACTGCGGTTCAACGTTCTCGGGTCCCTGGAATGCCTGGCCGACGGGCACCGGATCAAGCTCGGCGGGCCGCTCCAGGAGCGCATTCTGACGTCCCTGCTGCTGGAGCCCGGGCGCACGGTGCCCATCGAGCGCCTCATCGAGACGGCCTGGGGCGAAGCCGCTCCCGACACCGCCAAGCCGCAGGTCCGCAAGGCCATCGCCGACCTCCGGCGGCGGCTGCCCGGCGGTCCGGCGCTGATCGTGACCGAGGACGCCGGGTACCGCGGGGCGTTGGAGCCGCTCCAGGTCGACCTGCACCTGTTCTCGCAGCACGTGCAGAAGGCCGCGTCCGACCGCGCGGCGGGAGAACCCGGCGCGGCGGCCGGGGAACTGCGCAAGGCCCTGGCGCTGTGGCGCGGTCCGGTGCTGAACGGGACGGGCGGGGCGGTCCTCGACGCGGCGTCCACCGTCGTGGAGGAACGGCGCCTGGCCGCGGTGGAGGAGCTGTTCGCGCTCAGGCTCCAGCTCGGCGAGGACAGCGATCTCGTCAGCGAGATACGCGAGTTCGCCGACGCCTACCCGCTGCGCGAGGGGCTGCGCGCCCAGCTGATGCTCGCCCTGTACCGCGCCGGCCGGCAGGCGGAGGCGCTCCACGAGTACGCCGCTGTGCGGGACCTGCTGGACGAGGAGCTCGGGATCAGCCCCTGCCCCGAACTGGCCGGCCTGTTCGAGAAGATACTGCGGGCCAGCCCCGAACTGGACGCGCCCGCACCGGCGCGCCCGGCGCCCGCCCCCCGGCCGTCCGACGGGCCGCGGGTCGCGGAGAAGGCTCCGTGCACCCTGCCGTACGACCTGCCGGACTTCACCGGGCGGCACCTGGAGCTCCAGACCCTGCTCGACCGGGGACAGCCGGGCGAAGGGGTGCGGATCCTCGCCGTCGACGGCATGGGCGGCGTCGGCAAGACCACGCTCATCATGCGTGCGGCCCACCGCCTGGCGGCCGCGTACCCGGACGGCCAGCTCTACCTCGACCTGCGCGGCTTCACCCCGGGGGAACAGCCCCTCGCCCCCGAGGAGGCGACGCGCATCCTGCTGCGCGCCCTGGGGACCCCGGACAACGCCGTCCCCGACGACGCCTGGAGCAGGCTCGCGATGTGGCAGGCCGCCTCCGCCTCGCGGCGGCTGCTCCTCGTCCTCGACAACGCGGCCGACGCCGGCCAGATACGCCCGCTGCTGCCCGCCGCCTCCCAGTGCCTGGTCCTGGTGGCCAGCCGCCGCCGGCTGCTCGACCTCGACGGGGCGCACTGGACGTCGCTCGGCACACTGCCGCCGCGGGACAGCGCGACGCTGCTCACCCGGACGCTCGGCGAGGAACGCGTGGCCGCCGACCCCGAGGCCGCGAAGTCGCTGGCGACGCTCTGCGGGCACCTGCCGCTCGCCCTGCGCATCGCCACCGCCAGGCTCCACAACCGCCCCCGCTGGTCGCTGCAGTACTTCGTCGACCGGCTGCGCGAGGAGGACGCCCTGCTCACGGAGCTGCGCTCCACCGAACGCAGCGTCGCCACCACCATCCAGCTCTCCTACGAGTCCCTGGGCGACAGGCACCGCCGGGCGTTCCGGCTCCTCGGGGTGCACCCCGGGCCCAACTTCGACCCGCACGCGGCCGCGGCCCTCACGGACCTGACGCCCAAGGACGCGGAGCAGATGCTGGAGGACCTGCTCGACTCCCAGCTGTTGCAGCAGCACGAGGCGGGGCGGTACTCGTTCCACGACCTCATCCGCAGCTTCGCCCTCAGCCTCTGGGACGACTCGGCGCGGCACGAGAAGGACACGGCGGTCGGCCGGCTGATGAACTACTACCTGCGAGCGACCAACGAGGCATGCAGAATCCTTTTTCCGGGACTGCGCCAGTACGCGTCCGCACCGACCGGCGACGCGCCGGGGCTGCCCGCGTTCCGTGACGCGCAGACCGCGCGCCGGTGGTACGACCGGGAGAGCAGGGGCCTGCAGGCCACCGTCCGGCTGGGACAGAAGCACGACTTCCACCGCCTGGCCAGCTACCTGGCCAGGAACACGGTGCTCCACCTGCACGCGCAGGGAGCCATCTGGGACTTCCGCAAGCTGGCGGAGGTCGCGGTGTCCGCGGCCCGCCGGGCGGCGGACACCCAGGCCCTGTGCCTGAGCCTGGCCAACCTGGCGTCGGCGCACCAGATCCTCGGGGAGTTCCGGTCGGCGACGGAGGCCGCGGAGGAAGGACTGCGGGTGGCCCGGTCGCACGGGGACACCGTCAGCGAGGCCGCCTTCCTGGACCTGCTCGGCTGGGCACACATCGTGCTCGGCAGCCTGTCCGAGGGATACGACCTCCTGCTGCGGGGCATCGGGCTGCACCGCGAGTTCGGCAACATCAGGCGGGAATCCATCGCGCTGTGCAACCTGAGCACCCTGCACCTGTGGCAGGGCCGCAACGCGGAGGCGATCGCCGCCGCCGAACGGGCCGTCCTGCTCTGCCAGGAGGTCGGGGAGCAGGAGCACGAGGTGGCCGCCCTCAACGACCTGGTCATCGCCCACCTGGACCGGGGCGACGACGCGTCGGCGCAGAGGCACCTCGACCGGGCCCTGACCCTCGGCGAGCACTCCGCGATGCCGAGGAACCGGGCCATGTCGCTGGCCCTGCGCGCCCTCCTGCACCAGCGCGGCGGACAGGGCGGCAAACGCGACGACGGAGGCGGCGACGGACGCGGCGACGAGGTGATGACGTACGTCGACCAGGCACTCGCGCTCGTCGGCCCGCTGGGCACGGTGACCTGGCAGTGCGAGGTCGAGAACATCGCGGGACTGGTCCACCAGCGCGGCGGGAACCACGACAGGGCCCTCGGCCTGCACCGAAGTGCCCACCAGAGGGCGCTGGACATCGGATACCGCATGGGTATGGCACAGGGACTGCACGGTATGGCGAAAGCCGAGCAGTCCCTGGGGAATCACGAAATCGCCCGGGAACACCTGCGCAGCGCCGAAGAACTGTTCGCTGCCATGAACATTCCGCGAGCCATTCTGGGCTCTTCGGACCATGCGCCCGTGTGCTGCACGCTCGGGTCTTTTTGCTGCGGCACACAGGCGCAGGACAAAGGCCGCTAGGCCGCCCTCGTCACCGGGGGGTGGAACCCGGCCCCTCGTTGGTGGCCAGGACGCGCACACTCTTCCCGGCCGTCGCCGCCTCGACGTCGTGCACCGCCACCCCGGCGCCGAAGGCCATGGCCAAGGCGACGGTTCCGATCAGGCCGGCGAGCTTGCTCCGCATGTTTCTCCCCCTCAGTACGGACGTTCCTCTGAACACACACGATCATCGAGCAGGCACAGACCGTTTATGTTCCGGAGGGATACCTTCGCAGCACTGTGCGGGCGGTTCCTGAATCAGGAGAAACAAAAAACCCCAGACCGTCGGTCTGGGGTTTCCTTCTGGAGCGGGTGACGAGAATCGAACTCGCGCTCTCAGCTTGGGAAGCTGATGTTCTACCATTAAACTACACCCGCGTATTTCGGATATGACGGCCCCGGTGGGGTCGATGCCCGAACGCTCGCTCACTGTACCTCATCGCGGACCCCCGGTGCTCGGAGCGCGGGGGTCCGGGTGCGCCGAGGTCAGGTTCACGGAGTTCGGCAGGCGTGGGATCCCGGTGCGGGGGAACCGAGTTGGGGCGTACCGTGGCCGGGTGGAAGAGGGGCCGGGCGGGGCCGGAGTGCCGCCTGGAGAGTCGTCTCTTTGATCCCGTAATGTGGCTTTTGTCGTCAGGGCAGTCAGCCGGACGCGGCTCTTGGGGAAGGGACTTGAGGGACTTGATGGAACGCACCGTCGTGCGCTGTGTGGACGGCCACGTCTTCAGCACCACTTCGTTCCCGATGCAGAAGGCCGAGCGGCTCGGCCCCGGCCGGCTGCTGCGGTGTCCGCGGTGCGCCCGGCTCCGCAGCGTGGTGCCGGTCACCCTGCAGAAGCAGTAACGGCCCGAGCAGCGGTAACAGCGGGCAGGCCGCAGGCGCGCGGAGCCATCACGATTGTCATGGCTCGGCGCGCCTTGCGTATCCTCGGGGCGTGCTTCTCTCAGACAAGGACATCCGGGCCGAGATCGACGCCGGACGGGTACGCATCGACCCCTACGACGAATCCATGGTGCAGCCGTCGAGCATCGACGTGCGTCTCGACCGTTTCTTCCGGGTGTTCGAGAACCACCGCTACCCCCACATCGACCCCTCGGTCGAGCAGGCCGACCTGACCCGCCTGGTCGAGCCCGAGGGCGACGAGCCGTTCATCCTCCACCCCGGGGAGTTCGTGCTCGCCTCCACCTACGAGGTCATCACGCTCCCCGACGACCTCGCCTCCCGGCTGGAGGGCAAGAGCTCGCTGGGCCGGCTCGGGCTCGTCACCCACTCCACCGCCGGGTTCATCGACCCGGGGTTCAGCGGTCACGTGACCCTGGAGCTGTCCAACCTCGCCACCCTGCCGATCAAGCTGTGGCCCGGTATGAAGATCGGCCAGCTGTGCATGTTCCGGCTGACCTCGCCCGCCGAGCACCCCTACGGCAGTGAGCGCTACGGCTCCCGGTACCAGGGGCAGCGCGGACCGACCGCCTCGCGGTCCTTCCTGAACTTCCATCGGACCCAGGTGTGAGGGCGAGGGCATGAGCGACGTACGTGAGGACCTGACCTACGAGCGGTTCGGTGCCGCCGTCCGCGAACTGGCGCAGACCATCGCCGACGACGGCTACGAGCCCGACGTCGTGCTGAGCATCGCCCGCGGCGGCGTCTTCGTCGCCGGCGGTCTCGCCTACGCCCTGGACTGCAAGAACATCCACCTCGTGAACGTGGAGTTCTACACCGGCGTGGGCACGACGCTGGAGATGCCGGTCATGCTGGCCCCGGTCCCGAACGTGATCGACTTCTCCGACAAGAAGGTGCTGATCACCGACGACGTCGCGGACACCGGCAAGACCCTCAAGCTCGTGCGCGACTTCTGCCTCGACACCGTCGCCGAGGTCCGCTCCGCCGTGATCTACGAGAAGTCCCACTCCCTCGTGAAGTGCGAGTACGTCTGGAAGCGCACGGATGAGTGGATCAACTTCCCGTGGTCCGTTCTGCCTCCCGTCGTGAAGCGCGACGGGCAGGTGCTCGACGCCTGAGCGGGTGGGGACGTGGGAAGGGCCCCCGGCTTGGTGCCGGGGGCCCTTCCCGTGTCTGCGTCCGGGTCGTGGCGGCCGGGCTAGAACGTGCCCAGCTTCACGATCGACAGCAGGGCGATCAGCTGGATCGCCGACGCGCCCAGGGCCTTGGGCCAGGGGAGGTCGTGGGAGCGGGAGACCATCAGGGTGAGCAGGGCGCCCGCGCCGATCCAGGTGGCCCAGCCGAGCACCTGGACGAAGCCCGCGTCGCCGCCGAAGAACATCGCGAAGACCAGGCGGGGCGCGTCCGTCAGCGACGTGATCAGCATGGACAGGCCCACCGTCGGCTGCCAGGCGCCGTCGCCGCCGAGCTGGCGGGCCAGGGTGTGGGTGACCACGCCCAGGACGAAGGCGCTCAGGACCATCGCCACGGCCGTGACGAGGACGATCGGGATCGCGTTGGAGAGCGTCGCGTTGATCGCGTCCGAGCGGGCGCCGTCGAAGCCGAAGACGGCGAGCAGGCCGTAGAGGAAGGTGACGATCAGGGCCGGGGCCCACATCGTGTAGTCCCGCATGCGCAGGAAGGTCTGGTCGGGCGAGAGGATCACGCCCCGCAGCAGTTCCTTCCAGTGCAGGGGCGGGCCGATCGGCCCGGACGGGGCGGCGGCGCCGGCGTGGTAGGTCGCGCCCTGGGTGTAGCCGGACGCCTCGTCGACGGAGAAGGCCTGCGTGTGGCCCGGGTTGTTGGCCGCGTACGGGTCGTGCGCGCCCTGGGCCTGGCCCGGGTGGCCGCCGTCCCCGAAGTACTCCGGGCCGTCGTCGGCCGGGCCCGGGTAGCCGTACGACGGGCCGCCCTGCGGGTACGACTGCCGCGGGTAGGGCGGCTGCGGCGCCGACGGGTAGCCGTACGCCGGGCCGCCGGGCTGCCCCTGCCCGGGTCCGTGCGGCGGCCGGCCGGGCTGTCCGTGCCCGTGCCCGCCGCGTCCGTACGGTCCCTGCGGAGCCTGTTGTCCCTGGGGGGTGCGGTTGTCCCGGCCCCCGCGTCCGATCCTGAATCCAGCCACGTCATCGAACGTACCTGGTCCCGGAGAGTGGTGTGCCGGGCCCGGGGGTCCCGGCCCGGCTTTGCGGCCGACCTGTGACATCCCCTAAGGGACCGTCAGGGGAGCGTTGCGGGAGAGGTCCGGGGTTCCCCGGAGTTTCCGGTGCCCGTCCCTGCGGAGGGAGGTGACGTGGGTCAGGATGGTGGCATGAGCGTAGTGAAGATCAATGTGCTGAGTGTCCCCGCCGAGCAGCGGGAGGTGCTGGAGCAGCGGTTCGCCTCGCGGGCGCACGCGGTGGAGAACTCCGACGGCTTCGAGTGGTTCGAGCTGCTGCGTCCCGTCGAGGGCACCGACCAGTACCTCGTGTACACGCGCTGGCGTGACGAGGAGTCGTTCCAGGCGTGGATGGAGGGGCCGATGAAGTCGGCGCACCAGGGCGGCGGCGAGGGCGGGGAGCGGCCGCGTCCGGCCGCGTCCGGTTCCACGCTGTGGTCCTTCGACGTGGTGCAGCAGGCGGCCCCGAAGGGCGCCTAGCGGTCCCGGGAGAGACGACGACGGCGCCCCCTGCCTGTGCGGGTCAGGGGGCGCCGTCGGCTCGTGGGGGGCCGTTACTTCACCGGCTCCGGCTCGGGCTCGTTCTCGGACTCGGCCGTGCCCGCGGGGGGCTCGTCGTCCGACACCGGGGTGCGGACGGAGTCCAGCAGGAGCTGGGCGACGTCCACGACCTGGATGGACTCCTTCGCCTTGCCGTCGTTCTTCTTGCCGTTGACCGAGTCGGTCAGCATGACGAGGCAGAACGGGCAGGCGGTGGAGACGATGTCCGGGTTGAGGGAGAGGGCCTCGTCGACGCGCTCGTTGTTGATGCGCTTGCCGATCCGCTCCTCCATCCACATCCGGGCGCCGCCGGCGCCGCAGCAGAAGCCGCGCTCCTTGTGGCGGTGCATCTCCTCGTTGCGCAGGCCCGGGACCTTGCCGATGATCTCGCGCGGGGGCGTGTAGATCTTGTTGTGGCGGCCCAGGTAGCACGGGTCGTGGTAGGTGATGATGCCCTCGACCGGGGTCACCGGGATCAGCTTGCCCTCGTCGACGAGGTGCTGGAGCAGCTGGGTGTGGTGGATGACCTCGTAGTCGCCACCGAGCTGCGGGTACTCGTTGCCGAGGGTGTTGAGGCAGTGCGGGCAGGTGGCGACGATCTTCTTGGCGGCCTTCGGCTTCCGCGACTCCGGCGTGACCTTGCCGTCGTCGTCCAGTTCCTCGCCGAACGCCGTGTTCAGGGCCATGACGTTCTCCATGCCGAGCTCCTGGAACAGGGGCTCGTTGCCCAGGCGGCGGGCGGAGTCACCGGTGCACTTCTCGTCGCCGCCCATGATCGCGAACTTCACGCCCGCGATGTGCAGCAGTTCGGCGAAGGCCTTGGTGGTCTTCTTGGCGCGGTCCTCCAGGGCGCCGGCGCAGCCGACCCAGTAGAGGTACTCGACCTCGGTGAGGTCCTCGATGTCCTTGCCGACGACCGGGACCTCGAAGTCGACCTCCTTGAGCCACTCCAGGCGCTGCTTCTTCGCCAGGCCCCAGGGGTTGCCCTTCTTCTCCAGGTTCTTGAGCATCGTGCCCGCCTCGGACGGGAACGCGGACTCGATCATCACCTGGTAGCGGCGCATGTCGACGATGTGGTCGACGTGCTCGATGTCGACGGGGCACTGCTCGACGCAGGCGCCGCAGGTGGTGCAGGACCACAGGACGTCGGGGTCGATGACGCCGTTCTCCTCGGCGGTGCCGATCAGCGCGCGCTCGGCCTCGGCCAGGGCGGCCGCGGGGACGTCCTTGAGCTGCTCCTCGGAGGCCTTCTCCGCGCCCTCCATGGTCTTGCCGCCGCCGGCCAGCAGGTACGGGGCCTTGGCGTGCGCGTGGTCGCGCAGCGACATGATGAGCAGCTTCGGGGAGAGCGGCTTGCCGGTGTTCCAGGCGGGGCACTGCGACTGGCAGCGGCCGCACTCGGTGCAGGTGGAGAAGTCGAGCAGGCCCTTCCAGGAGAACTGCTCGACCTGGGAGACGCCGAAGACGTCGTCGTCGCCCGGGTCCTCGAAGTCGATCGGCTTGCCGCCGGAGGTCATCGGGAGCAGGGCGCCGAGGGAGGTCTCACCGGTGGCGTTGCGCTTGAAGAAGATGTTCGGGAAGGCCAGGAAGCGGTGCCAGGCGACGCCCATGTCGGTCTTCAGGGCGACCGTGATCATCCAGATGAAGGAGGTCGCGATCTTCAGGCCGGCGAAGAAGTAGGTGAGGTTCTGGAGCGTGGAGACGTCCATGCCCTTCAGCCACGCCACCACCGGGTAGGAGATGAAGAAGGAGGCCTCGTAGGAGTCCACGTGGTGCTGGGCGCCCTCGAGCGCGTGCAGCATGAAGATGCAGACGCCGACGATGAGGATGACGGCCTCGACGAAGTAGGCCTGGCCGAAGTTGGAGCCGGCGAAGCGGGACTTGCGGCCCGGGTTGCGCGGGTGGCTCAGCTGGCGGATCGCGATCAGGACGAGGATGCCGACGATCGTCATGGTGCCGATGAACTCGACGTAGACGTTGTACGGCGCCCACTCGCCGATGATGGGCAGGATCCAGTCCGCCTTGAACAACTGTCCGATCGCGTTGACGATCGTCAGCAGCAGGGTGAAGAAGCCCACCGCCACGAACCAGTGCGCGACACCGACGATGCCCCAGCGGTTCATCCGGGTGTGGCCGAGGAACTCCTTGACCACGGTGAGGGTGCGCTGCACGGGCTCGTCGGTCCTGGTGCCCGCGGGCACGCTCTGACCGAGCCGCATGAAGTTGAAGATCTGCAGGAGGGCGCGGGCGAACAGGGCCACGCCGACCACGATCAGAACCAGCGACACGATGATCGCGGCGAGTTGCATTTCGGGGCTCCTCGGGCCTGCGAGGGAAATTACTAAGCGGTAACTTATGCAGTCCGTTCGAGACTACCCGCATCCTCACTCGCACTGTAGCCAGGCGCGAGGTGATCTGGGTCGCTGAGGTGAGCCTGAGCCGGACCGGCAATCAGATCGTGTTATTCGTACCGAATTGCTACGTTCGCGCCTAACTTAGAGCCGTGCTATACGGGATCACCGCGGCCTCCGCCGCCCTCCTCCTGACCGCCGTGCTGGCGGCGCTGCTCCGGGTGCCCGCGCTGCGCGCCGGCATCGTCGACCGGCGCCGGCAGCGACCCCTGCCGGTGCTCGGGGGAGCGGCCGTCGTGGCCGTCACCTGCCTGGTCGCCTGGGCGGGTGAGTGGACCCGCGTCGCCCCGCTGGGTGACGGGGTCGGCCGGCTGCTCGTGGCCGCCGCGGCGGTCGCCGCGCTCGGCCTGGTGGCCGATGTGTGGCGGCTGCGCGCCCGGGTACTGGTGGCCGGTACGACGGTGGCGGCGGCCTTCGTGGTGCCGTACGACGAGACCGGCTTCTGGGGCGGTGTCCTCGCCGTGGGCTGGATCGTCTTCGCCTCCCTGGCCTACCGGGGGCTCGACCACGCGGACGGTCTCGCGGGCACGGTCGGGGTGGTCACCGCCTTCGGGGCGGGTGCCTGCGCCGCCGCCGAGGTGATGGACGGGCTCGCCGTGCTGCTCAGCGTGTTCGCCGCGGCCCTCACCGGCTTCCTGATGCACAACTGGTTCCCGGCGCGGGTCGGCCTCGGCGCCTGCGGATCGCTGTTCACGGGGTTCCTGTTGTCCGCCGCGGCCGTGTTCACGCGCGCGGGGTACGGGCTCGGGGCGAGCGCGGGCGTGCTGTTCTGCCTCGGCGCGGTGGCCGCCGCCGACTTCCTGCTGGTGGTCCTGGCGCGCGCTCTGGGCCGCCGGCCGCTGCTGAGGCGGGGTCCGGACCACGTGGGGCACCGGCTGCGGCGGTTCGGGCTCACCCCGCCCGGTGCCGTCGTGCTGCTGGGCGCCGGGTCCTTCTCCGCGGTCCTGGTGGGGGTGCTCGTGCACACCGGGTGGACCGGGGACGGGGCCGTGCTCTGGGTGGCGGGTGGGGCGCTGTTCGTCGTGCTGGTACTCCTTCGGGTGCCGGCCCAGGCGGCGCGAAGGGATACGTCGACGCAGGTCAGCGGCCACTTGCGTGTAAGGAACGGATAAGACTTGAGCCCGTTCGACTCATGTCTGTTGACCGCACGGACCTCGTCGTGCACACTTGAGCCTGTTCCACTCAAGTCAGCTGGAGGAATCAACCATGGCACGTGCGGTCGGCATCGACCTGGGCACGACTAACTCCGTCGTCAGCGTTCTGGAGGGCGGCGAGCCCACCGTCATCACCAACGCCGAGGGCGCCAGGACCACGCCGTCCGTCGTCGCCTTCGCCAAGAACGGTGAGGTGCTCGTCGGCGAGGTCGCCAAGCGCCAGGCGGTCACGAACGTGGACCGGACCATCCGCTCGGTGAAGCGCCACATGGGCACCGACTGGAAGATCCAGCTGGACGGGAAGGACTTCAACCCCCAGCAGATCTCCGCGTTCATCCTGCAGAAGCTGAAGCGGGACGCCGAGTCCTACCTGGGCGAGAAGGTGACCGACGCGGTCATCACCGTCCCGGCGTACTTCAACGACTCCGAGCGTCAGGCGACCAAGGAGGCCGGCGAGATCGCCGGTCTGAACGTCCTGCGCATCGTCAACGAGCCGACCGCCGCCGCGCTGGCGTACGGCCTCGACAAGGACGACCAGACGATCCTCGTCTTCGACCTCGGTGGCGGCACCTTCGACGTGTCCCTCCTGGAGATCGGCGACGGCGTCGTCGAGGTGAAGGCCACCAACGGTGACAACCACCTCGGTGGTGACGACTGGGACCAGCGCGTCGTCGACTACCTGGTGCAGCAGTTCAAGTCCGGTCACGGCGTGGACCTGGCCAAGGACAAGATGGCCCTGCAGCGTCTGCGCGAGGCGGCGGAGAAGGCCAAGATCGAGCTGTCCTCGTCCACCGAGACCTCGATCAACCTGCCCTACATCACCGCGTCCGCCGAGGGCCCGCTGCACCTGGACGAGAAGCTCACCCGCGCCCAGTTCCAGCAGCTGACCGCGGACCTGCTGGAGCGCTGCAAGACGCCGTTCCACAACGTCATCAAGGACGCCGGCATCTCGATCAACGAGATCGACCACGTCGTCCTGGTCGGCGGCTCCACCCGCATGCCCGCCGTCGCCGAGCTCGTCAAGGAGCTGACCGGTGGCAACGAGGCCAACAAGGGCGTGAACCCGGACGAGGTCGTCGCCATCGGCGCCGCCCTGCAGGCCGGTGTCCTCAAGGGTGAGGTCAAGGACGTCCTGCTCCTCGACGTGACCCCGCTGTCCCTCGGCATCGAGACCAAGGGCGGCATCATGACCAAGCTCATCGAGCGCAACACCACGATCCCGACCAAGCGGTCCGAGATCTTCACGACGGCCGAGGACAACCAGCCGTCCGTGCAGATCCAGGTCTACCAGGGCGAGCGCGAGATCGCGGCGTACAACAAGAAGCTCGGCATGTTCGAGCTGACCGGTCTGCCGCCGGCGCCGCGTGGCGTCCCGCAGATCGAGGTCGCCTTCGACATCGACGCCAACGGCATCATGCACGTGACCGCGAAGGACCTGGGCACGGGCAAGGAGCAGAAGATGACCGTCACCGGCGGCTCCTCGCTGCCGAAGGACGAGGTCGACCGCATGCGCCAGGAGGCCGAGAAGTACGCGGAGGAGGACCACGCCCGCCGCGAGGCCGCCGAGACCCGCAACCAGGGCGAGCAGCTCGTCTACCAGACCGAGAAGTTCCTCAAGGACAACGAGGACAAGGTCCCGGGCGAGATCAAGACCGAGGTCGAGGGCGCGCTCGGCGAGCTGAAGGAGACGCTCAAGGGCGAGGACACCGCCGCGATCCGCACCGCCACCGAGAAGGTCGCCGCCGTCTCGCAGAAGCTCGGCCAGGCCATGTACGCCGACGCCCAGGGCGCCCAGGCGGCGGCCGGCGGTGCCGACGAGGCCCCGAAGGCCGACGACGACGTCGTGGACGCCGAGATCGTCGACGACGAGCGCAAGGACGGTGCCGCGTGACGGAGGAGACCCCGGGCTTCGAGGAGAAGCCCGACGTCCCCTCCGGCGCGACCCCCGACGACGCCGAGTCGAAGGCCGCTCCCGACGAGGGGGCGGCCCCGGCCGGGGACGTGAACGCAGACGCGGGCCTGGTGGCCCAGCTCGACCAGGTGCGCACGGCGCTCAACGAGCGCACGCTGGACCTCCAGCGGCTCCAGGCCGAGTACCAGAACTACCGCCGACGGGTCGAGCGCGACCGGGTCGCGGTCAAGGAGATCGCCATCGCGAACCTCCTGACCGAGCTCCTGCCGACGCTGGACGACATCGGCCGCGCACGCGAGCACGGTGAACTGGTCGGCGGCTTCAAGTCGGTGGCGGAGTCGCTGGAGACGGTCGCGGCGAAGATGGGCCTGCAGCAGTTCGGCAAGGAGGGCGAGCCCTTCGACCCGACGATCCACGAGGCCCTGATGCACAGCTACGCGCCGGACGTCACCGAGACGACGTGCGTGGCCATCCTGCAGCCCGGGTACCGCATCGGCGAGCGCACCATCCGCCCCGCGCGGGTGGCCGTCGCCGAACCGCAGCCCGGCGCGCAGACCGTCAAGGCCGAGGAAGCCGAGGAGAGCGCGGCGGCCGACGACAAGGAGAACGGTGGCCCGGAGGAGGGCTGACGTAATCACCGAGGACAGGAAGGAGGGACGTCGGGGATGAGCACCAAGGACTTCATCGAGAAGGACTACTACAAGGTCCTCGGCGTCCCCAAGGACGCCACCGAGGCCGAGATCAAGAAGGCGTACCGGAAGCTCGCCCGCGAGTTCCACCCGGACGCCAACAAGGGAAACGTCAAGGCGGAGGAGCGCTTCAAGGAGATCTCCGAGGCGAACGACATCCTCGGCGACCCCAAGAAGCGCAAGGAGTACGACGAGGCGCGCGCCCTGTTCGGCAACGGAGGCTTCCGCCCCGGGCCGGGCGGCGCCGGCGGCAACTTCAACTTCGACCTCGGCGACCTCTTCGGGGGCAACGCCCAGAGCGGAGGCGGCTTCGGCGGCGGACTCGGTGACGTCTTCGGGGGCCTGTTCAACCGGGGCGGCACCACCGGCACCGGCACCCGTACCCAGCCGCGGCGCGGCCAGGACATCGAGTCCGAGGTGACGCTGAGCTTCACGGAGGCCATCGAGGGTGCCACGGTGCCTCTGCGGATGTCCTCCCAGGCTCCCTGCAAGGCCTGCTCCGGCACCGGCGACAAGAACGGCACCCCTCGGGTGTGCCCGACCTGCGTCGGCACCGGACAGGTCGCCCGGGGCTCGGGCGGCGGGTTCTCGCTCACCGACCCCTGCCCCGACTGCAAGGGCCGCGGTCTGATCGCCGAGCACCCCTGCCTGGAGTGCAAGGGCAGCGGCCGCGCCAAGTCCTCGCGCACCATGCAGGTCCGCATCCCCGCCGGGGTCACCGACGGGCAGCGGATCCGGCTGCGCGGCAAGGGCGCGCCCGGTGAGCGCGGCGGTCCGGCGGGCGACCTCTACGTCGCCGTGCACGTCGGCACGCACCCGGTGTTCGGGCGCAAGGACGACAACCTCACGGTGACGGTCCCGGTGACGTTCACCGAGGCCGCGCTCGGCGGCGAGGTCCGGGTCCCGACCCTGGGCGGTCCCGCCGTCACCCTGAAGCTGCCGCCCGGCACCCCCAACGGCCGCACCATGCGGGCGCGGGGCAAGGGCGCGGTCCGCAAGGACGGCACCCGCGGCGATCTGCTGATCACCGTCGAGGTGAGTGTCCCCAAGGACGTGTCGGGGAAGGCTCGTGACGCACTGGAGGCGTATCGCGAGGCGACCGCGGGCGAGGACCCGCGGGCGGAGCTGTTCGAGGCCGCGAAGGGAGATTGAGCGCCCCATGGACACGTCCGGCCGTCGGCGTAACCCGTACGAACTGACCGAGGAGACCCCGGTCTACGTCATCTCGGTGGCGGCCCAGCTCTCCGGACTCCACCCGCAGACGCTGCGCCAGTACGACCGGCTGGGTCTGGTCTCGCCCGACCGCACGGCCGGGCGGGGCCGGCGCTACTCGGCCCGCGACATCGAACTGCTCCGCCAGGTGCAGGCGTTGTCGCAGGACGAGGGCATCAACCTGGCCGGCATCAAGCGCATCATCGAACTGGAGAACCAGGTCGCGGCCCTCCAGTCCCGGGTCGCCGAACTCCAGTCGGCGCTCGACGGCGCGGCGGCCGCGATGCGGCAGCGGGAGGCGGCCGTCCACGCCTCCTACCGCCGCGACCTGGTCCCGTACCAGGAGGTCCAGCAGACCAGCGCGCTGGTCGTGTGGCGGCCCAAGCGGCAGCAGAACGACTGACGCGCCGAGCCGTCGGTGCGTCACGAGAGGGGCCCGGGTTCTCCCGGGCCCCTCTCGCGTGTCCGGCGCCCGGCCGTGCGACGGCCGGGCCCGGACACGCGGGTGGCCGGGTTTGTTCGGTCCTCTGATCGAGTCGGCGGGGCGGTCCGCGACCGCCGGCCGGCGCGACTCGTCCGGATGGGCTCCGGTTGCACTGGTCTTTACCTCCCTGTGAACTCCCGTTGGGTGGAGGGTCCGTAAAGACTGTTTGGAGACGATTCCGCTCCTCCTTCACAGGTGCAGCGGAGCGTGCTGTTGCGCACTCGTTAAGTAGTTCCGCTTGACGCCGGGTGTCGGGTCCAAGTTGTCTTTTCAGACACCTGGGTCGTAAAGCAGCACCCACGTCCGGAACGCACCTGAAGTGAGCCCCTGAATGCGTCGTATAGCCATGTCCGTGGCCGCGTCCACGATGACCCTTTCGCTCGCCGGCTGCGGCGTGCTGGACGCTACGGGCGACGGCGCGAGCGCGACGCCGACGAAGGGGGACGACGTCACCATCGGGCTCCTGCTGCCGGAGAAGGCGAACACCCGCTACGACAAGTTCGACTACCCCATCATCAAGAACCAGGTGGCCGAGCTGACCCACAAGAAGGGTCACGTCCAGTACGCCAACGCCGACGCGGACTCCGCCCGGCAGGCCGGCCAGATGCAGCAGATGATCGACGACAGGGTGGACATCATCTTGCTCGACGCGGTCGACTCGCACGCCATCGCCGGTGAGGTGAAGAAGGCCAAGGACGCGGGCATCCCCGTCATCGCCTACGACCGGCTGGCCGAGGGCCCGATCGACGCCTACATCTCCTTCGACAACGAGCTGGTCGGCGAGGTGCAGGCCCGCACCCTGCTGGACGCGCTGGGCTCGGGCGTGGGCACCTCCGACAAGGTCGTCATGGTGAACGGTTCGCCCACCGACCCGAACGCCAAGCAGTTCAAGGAGGGCGCGCTCTCCGAGCTGAAGGACAAGGTCACGATCGCGGACAGCTGGGACACCAAGGACTGGAAGCCGGAGATCGCCCAGGCCAGGATGGCCCAGGCGATCGCCAGGATCGGCAAGAGCAACATCGCCGCGGTGTACGCCGCCAACGACGGCATGGCGGGCGGTGTCATCAAGGCCCTCAAGGCGGCCGGTGCCACCACCCTGCCCCCGATCACCGGCCAGGACGCCGAACTGGACGCCGTCCAGCGGATCCTCGCCGGTGAGCAGTACATGAGCGTGTACAAGTCCTACCCGGACGAGGCCGAGGCCGCCGCGCAGATGGCGGTCACCAAGGTGCAGGGCAAGGACATCCAGTTCGACGCCCTCACCCAGGACCACGTCGACAGCCCGACCGACAAGAACATCCCGTCCAAGCTCGTCCAGGTGAGCGCCCTCACCAAGAACCGGGTCAAGGACACCGTCATCGCCGACGGCATCTACACGGTCGCCGACATCTGCACCCCCAAGTACAGGGCGGCCTGCGCCGCCGTCGGCCTGAAGTAGCCGCCGCGGCCTCCCCGCATCGCGCCACCCCCGTGGGCGCGATGCGGCGGCCCCGGCCGTGCGGGGGGTGCGTGACCGGGACCGTCTCCGGGCGCCGTGGCACCCGGGGGAAGCGGGACCAACGATGCCCGTGTGACGTTCAGGCCACCACCATCAGGTTGTTGCAATGCGACGGGCGGAGGCCGGACGATACCCGGGCACACCCCCCGATTCCGGTGCCCTCGGCGGACGGAGCCGTGTTGCGGACCCGGTCCCGGCCGCGCATAGTTGCGCTGCGGAAGTGGCAGCAAACCGGGGGTGGAATGGGCGATGGCCGGGCGTGGGGCGGAGCAGCATCCACACGGTGCCGACCGGCTGTGCGACGCCGGGGACCGCGTGTACTCCCGGGCCGTACGCCGGGGACGGGTGCCGCGCGCGGACGCGGAGCGGGTGCCCTGCCTGCTGGAGCTGGCCCTGCTGCACCCGGACCCGGACGACATGGACTGGCTGGTGCCGACCTCCCCGCAGGAGGTCATGACCCGGCTGCTGCGCGGGGTCTACGACGAGGTCAGGGAGAGCCAGCGGCGGGTGGGCTCGGCGGTCGGCGCCTTCGAGTGGTACGCCGGTCTCGGCCGCCAGCTCCAGGCGCTCTCGGCGCCGGGTGAGGGCACCGCCATCCGCGTGCTGGACGGGCTCTCCCGTATCCAGGCCGCGATGGACGAGGCCACCGAGGCGTGCGCGAGCGAGGTGCTCACGGTGCAGCCCGGCGGCATCCGGCGCGAGGCCGAGCTGACCGAGGGACTGCACCGGGCGCTGACGCTGCGCGGCCGGGGCGTGCGCATGCGCGACCTGTACACCCACGTGGCCCGGCACGGGCAGGGTCTGCTCAACTATCTGGAGCTGATGGGGGACACGGTCGAGGCCCGCACCCTGGACGAGGTCATCGACCGGCTGATCCTGTTCGACCGCACGGTCGCCTTCATCCCCGCCAACGCCGAGCGCACGATGGCCCTGGAGCTGCGTCACCCGGCGCTGGTGGAGTACCTGGTGACCGTCTTCGAGCGGTTGTGGCGGCTCGCGCTGCCGCTGACCGCGCCCCTGCCCGACACCGGCATCGAGGGCATCTCGCACCGCGAGCGGTCCATCGCGGCCCTGCTCGCGGAGGGCCACCAGGACGCGGTGATCGCCGAGCGGCTCGGCATCAGCGTCCGCACCTGCCGAGCCCACATCGCCCGCCTCTCCGACACCCTCGGCGCGGCCAGCCGCACCCAACTCGGCGTCCGCATCGCCCAGGTGGGCCTGGACGGCCCCCCGCGCCCCGGCTCCCCGGCGGCCCCGCCCGCCCTCAGGATCCCCGACCAGGAGGCCCCTGGCGTCCGCTGAGGCGGCCGTACGGCCGGACGGCGGGGGAGGCGCACAGCCGGGCAGGCGGGCAGCCGGGGAGCCGCACAGACGGGCCCGGCCGGGCCGTCACGGCCGGACCGGTCACGCCGGTGCGCCGTCAGTGCGCCGACCCCGTGTGCTTCAGGATGCCCGACTCACCGATCAGGTAGCCGAGTTGGGCGCGGCTCTCGCTGCCCAGGGTGGCGGCGAGCTTGGCGATGTGCAGGCGGGCGGTGCGTACGTTCATCCCGAGGCGGTCGGCGATGGCGGTGTCGGTGTGGCCCTCCACGAGGAGGGCCGCGATGGCCCGCTGGCGGGGCGTGACGCCGTCCAGGGACGGCTGCCGGACGGCGCGCGGGTGCAGCGGGGTCGCCAGGTGCCAGAGGCGGTCGAAGACGGTCACGAGGTAGTCGACGAGGGCGGGCAGCCGGATCTCCAGGGCGAGGGTGCGGTCCTTGTTCGCTGGGAGGAAGGCGACCGCGCGGTCGAAGACGAGGAGCCGCTCGGTGACCTCGTTCAGGGTGCGTGCCTCGACGTCGCCCCGCAGCCGCTCGTAGCGCGCCTGCACGGTGGGCGCGTGCCGCAGGGTGTGCTGGTAGAGGGTGCGGATCCGGGCGCCGCGGTCGAGCAGGGCCTGGTCGCGGTCGAGGGCGAGCGCGAACAGGCTGGGGGATGTGCGGGTGTGCGTGGGGTGCGAATGGATCGCCAGGAGCTCCTCGCGGGCGTCCGCCATGACCTGGGAGATGGCCTGGTTGATCCGCTCCAGGCCGCTGTGCATCCGGATGGTCGCGGGACCGCCGGCGGGCCCGGCGGGCGGCTCCTGGGTGCGCAGCAGCGGCGCGAAGGTCTCGGTCAGGCGTGCCTCGCGGCGCCGCTCGTCGGCGACGCGCTCCGCCGAGCCGCGCAGCAGCTCGTGCAGGGCGACGGCGGCGGCCACCGGTTCCAGCCTGCCGGGGTCGTCGACGTTCGGCTGCAGCAGACCGAACCGCAGCAGGCAGGGGGCGGACCCGGCCTGCTTGTCGGTGACGTGGCCCGCGCGCAGGGCCTGTGCGTACAGCTCCGATCCTGCCGGACACAGCTCTTCCATGCCGTGCTCCGGATGCGGCGCCGGGGTCACTGCCGGGCTCCCTCCTGCTCGGTGGTGCGGGGTCGGGGCGGGGGTGGGGTGTGCCGTGGGGTGTACCGCGGGGCCGTCGCACGGGATGCCGCGCGGTGGTCCGGGGCCGCCGGGGCCGCCCGTCCGGCACGGCCGGCGCCGGACGGCGTGGCCGGGTGCCGGGCGGCACCGGGTGGCGGGCCCGCGCTCAGGGCCGGTCGGTGTGCCCCGGCGCGGCCATGTCCTGTTCGAGGAGCCCGGACTGGGCGATGAGGTAGCCGAGCTGGGCCCGGCTGCCGCTGCCGAGCGCCTGGGCGAGCTTGGCGATATGGGCGCGGCAGGTGCGCACGTTCATGCCGAGGCGGCGGGCTATGGCCTCGTCGACATGGCCCTCGACCAGGAGTTTGGCGATGGAGTGCTGGACGCCGGTGATGCCGTCCCGTGCGGGCTCGTAGGGCACCTCCTCGCGCAGCGGGGTGGCGCGGCGCCAGAGGTGCTCGAACACCTTGATCAGGTATTTGACGAGGCCGGGGTGGCGCAGTTCGAGGGCGACCTGCTGGTCGTCCTGGGCCGGGACGAAGGCGACGGTCGCGTCGCAGATGATGAGCCGCCCGATCAGCTCCTCCAGTGTGCGTATCTCGACCTTGCCGCGGGACATGACGTCCACGTACGCCATGGTGCCCAGGCTGTGCCGGACGGTGTGCTGGTACAGGGTCCGCATGCTCACCCCGCGCTCCATGAGCGGCCGGTCCCGTTCGAGGGCCTGCTTGAGGATCTGCTCGCTGCGCCCGCCGCCCGGCTGGACGGTCAGGACCTCGTGCCGGCACTCGGCCGTGGCGAGGTTGAGTGCCGCGTTGATCCTGTCGGCGCCTTCGAGCACGGTGATGGCGTGCGTGGGGGCGGGGGCCAGGGCGCTGAGCGCCATGAATGGCTCGAAGGATTCGGTCAGTTCGATGGAGAACCGGCGGCGGTCCAGGATCTCCCGTTCGAGCGGGTGCAGCCGCTGGGCGAGCGCGACGGCCGGGGGAACCGGCCGCAGCCACTTCTCGTCGTCAGGATCCGGGTGCAGCAGAGCGAACTCGAGGAGGCAGGGGGCGTCCTCGATCTCGGCGCGGGCGATCCGGCCGGTGCTCAACGCGCTGGCGTAGAGCTGTGTCCCCTCCTCGCAGAGATCGGTTATCGCGTGCTGATGTGTCCCTTTTGAGTCATTTTTCGGCAAATCTCCACCCCCCAGGGTCCTGAACATGCAGGAACATGATGCATCGCCCCTGTGGCATTGACGTGCCTGAATGAGCCATCGTCTTCGTGGCACGGGGGAAGGAAACTCGTTGAGTGAGGACGAAGCCGACTATGTACAAGAGAATGCTTCGATCGGCGCTTGCCGTTGCCTTCTCTGCGGCCGTGGTCTTCGGTGCTGGGGCGGGGACGGCGCAGGCGATCGGCGTGACCAAGCTGGACACCGGCTGGGGCGCCAGTAAGCCGACGGGAGTCGTCGTCGCCACGCCGACGGACACCGGTTGGGGGCAGAGCGCAAACCTCCACGGGTCGGGGCGGCCGGCATGACCACCCCTCCCGACGACCGGTCCTTCCGTCGTGAGATGGCCACCGCGTACCGCTCGGGCTGGCACTTCATCGACCTGGTCACCGCGATCCCCCACAGCGGTGACTCGTTGATGGTGACCGTGTTCGGCGAGCCGGTCGTCGTCACCCGCGACGACGAGGAGGACGTGCGGGCGTACCGGTGCCTGCGCAAGCCCCGTGGGGCGCCGCAGCCGGTACGGTGCGCCGTCCGGTACGGCATGATCTTCGTGAATCTGGACCAACGGGACCACCGGCTGGCAGAACCGGAAGTCCCGGACGTAAGGACCATTTCGGCCACCCCCCGCAGTGCCTGACGCGATTCCCCCGTCGTAAAAGATCGCTCAGGTGCTTCCCCCCGCAGCGGCGTCACCGTGACCTGAACACGGTGACGCCGCTGCAGTTTGTGGCGACATTTCGGTGTGTGGGAGCGCTGTCACGGTGGCCGAAACCAACCGGTTGACCGCCCCGTCCCGGTCTTCGTCCGGTTCCGCCCTCACCCGTGCCCGAGCGCCCGCTCCAGCTCGATCTCGATCACCACCCGGGAGGGGTTCTCCCGGGGCTGCCGCAGGTACCGCTCGGCGTAGCGCCGCTCGGCCTCGGCCACCCGCTCCGGGTCGTCGCTCACCCGGGCCCGGCCCTCCAGCGTGGCCCAGCGCCGGCCGTCCACCTGGCACACCGCGACCCGCCCGCCCTCGGGGCCGGCCGCGAGGACGTGGGCCACCTTCGCGCTCGTCCTGCTGGTGATCACCCTGGCCAGCCCGGCCTCGGGGTCGTACGTCACCCCCACCGGCACCACGTGCGGGCTGCCGTCGCGGCGCAGGGTCGTCAGGGTGCACAGGTGCCGCTCCCGCCAGAAGGCGAGATAGGGCTCGTCCGGGGAATTCGGGTCCTGGGAGTGCTTGGCCATGGTTCCGAAACGTAGTCGCAGGAAGCTGCGATCCCCACCTTGAGTGGAATAGACTCAACTTTGCGTATGCTGATCAAGGCAGCAGCAGTGGGAGACGAGGGAGACACGGCCACCGGGCCGACGCCGAGGAGGAGAACCGACACGTGGACGCCGAGCTGACCAACAGGAGCCGGGACGCGATCAACGCCGCCGGCAACCGAGCCCTGGCCGGGGGACACCCGGACCTCACACCCGCCCACCTGCTCCTCGCCCTGCTCGCGGGGCAGGACAACGAGAACATCACCGACCTGCTCGCCGCCGTGGAGGCCGACCAGGCTGCCGTGCGCTCCGGCGCCGAGCGCGTGCTCGCCGGGCTGCCCAGCGTGACCGGGTCCACCGTCGCGCCCCCGCAGCCCAACCGCGAACTGCTCGCCGTGATCGCGGACGCCACCGAACGGGCCGCCGAACTCGGTGACGAGTACCTGTCCACCGAGCACCTGCTCATCGGCATCGCCGCCAAGGGCGGGGCGGCCGGCGAGGTGCTCACGGCGCAGGGCGCCGACGCCAGGAAGCTGCAAGAGGCCTTTCGCAAGGCCAGGGGAGGACGCCGCGTGACCACCGCCGATCCCGAGGGCCAGTACAAGGCCCTGGAGAAGTTCGGCACCGACTTCACCGCCGCCGCCCGCGAGGGCCGCCTCGACCCGGTCATCGGCCGGGACCAGGAGATCCGGCGGGTCGTGCAGGTGCTGAGCCGCCGTACCAAGAACAACCCCGTCCTCATCGGTGAGCCGGGCGTCGGCAAGACCGCCGTGGTCGAGGGCCTCGCCCAGCGGATCGTCAAGGGCGACGTGCCCGAGTCGCTGCGCGACAAGCGGCTGGTCGCGCTCGACCTCGGCGCGATGGTCGCCGGCGCGAAGTACCGCGGCGAGTTCGAGGAGCGGCTGAAGGCCGTGCTCGCCGAGATCAAGGACTCCGACGGGCAGATCATCACCTTCATCGACGAGCTGCACACCGTCGTGGGCGCCGGGGCCGGCGGCGACTCCGCCATGGACGCGGGCAACATGCTCAAGCCGATGCTGGCCCGCGGTGAGCTGCGCATGGTCGGCGCGACCACGCTGGACGAGTACCGCGAGCGGATCGAGAAGGACCCCGCCCTGGAGCGCCGCTTCCAGCAGGTGCTGGTCGCCGAGCCGAGCGTCGAGGACACCATCGCGATCCTGCGCGGTCTGAAGGGCCGCTACGAGGCCCACCACAAGGTGCAGATCGCGGACAGCGCGCTGGTGGCCGCCGCGACCCTGTCCGACCGGTACATCACCTCGCGCTTCCTGCCCGACAAGGCCATCGACCTGGTGGACGAGTCGGCCTCCCGGCTGCGCATGGAGATCGACTCCTCGCCGGTCGAGATCGACGAGCTCCAGCGCTCCGTCGACCGGCTGAAGATGGAGGAGCTGGCGATCGCCAAGGAGACCGACCCGGCCTCCCGCGAACGCCTGGACAAGCTGCGCCGCGACCTCGCCGACAAGGAGGAGGAGCTGCGCGGCCTGACCGCCCGCTGGGAGAAGGAGAAGGAGTCCCTCAACCGGGTCGGTGAGCTGAAGGAGCGCCTGGACGACCTGCGCGGCCAGGCCGAGCGCGCCCAGCGCGACGGCGACTTCGACACCGCCGCCAAGCTGCTGTACGGCGAGATCCCGCAGCTGGAGAAGGAGCTGGAGGCCGCCTCCGAGGCGGAGGAGGAGGTCGCCCGGGACACCATGGTCAAGGAGGAGGTCGGCTCCGACGACATCGCCGACGTCGTCGCCGCCTGGACCGGCATCCCGGCCGGCCGCCTGATGGAGGGCGAGACGCAGAAGCTGCTGCGCATGGAGGACGAGCTGGGCCGGCGGCTCATCGGCCAGGGCGAGGCGGTGCGCGCGGTGAGCGACGCCGTACGGCGCTCACGGGCCGGCATCGCCGACCCCGACCGCCCGACCGGGTCCTTCCTCTTCCTCGGCCCGACCGGCGTCGGCAAGACCGAACTCGCCAAGGCTCTCGCCGACTTCCTGTTCGACGACGAGCGGGCCATGGTCCGCATCGACATGTCCGAGTACGGCGAGAAGCACAGCGTGGCCCGGCTGGTCGGCGCGCCTCCCGGCTACGTCGGCTACGAGGAGGGCGGCCAGCTCACCGAGGCGGTCCGCCGGCGGCCGTACAGCGTGGTGCTGCTGGACGAGGTCGAGAAGGCCCACCCGGAGGTCTTCGACGTCCTGCTCCAGGTGCTGGACGACGGCCGGCTCACCGACGGCCAGGGCCGCACGGTCGACTTCCGCAACACCATCCTGGTGCTCACCTCCAACCTGGGCAGCCAGTACCTGGTCGACCCGGTCTCCAGCGAGGCGGAGAAGCGGGAGCAGGTCCTGGAGGTCGTACGGGCCTCTTTCAAGCCGGAATTCCTGAACCGGCTCGACGACCTCGTGGTCTTCTCCGCGCTCACCAAGCCCGAGCTGGAGCGGATCGCGAAGCTCCAGATCGACCGGCTGGCCAGGCGGCTGGCCGAGCGGCGCCTCACGCTGGACATCACCCCCGAGGCGCTCGCCTGGCTCGCCGAGGAGGGGATGGACCCGGCCTACGGCGCCCGTCCGCTGCGCCGTCTGGTGCAGACCTCGATCGGCGACCGGCTCGCCAAGGAGATCCTGTCCGGCGAGATCAAGGACGGCGACACGGTCCGGGTGGACCGCTTCGACCAGGGGCTGCTGGTCGGCCCGGCGACGGGCAAGACCCTCTAGCCGGGGTACGCGGACCCGGTGGCGCCCCGGCGGCCGTGAACCCGTGTCAGCCCTCGGCTGACACGGGGTGGCCGGGGCTTGCCACCCCCCTCCCCCTCTGGGGGAGGATGGCGGAATCCGCATGAAGGGAAAAACAGTGAGCATCGACCCGTCCTCGATCCCGAACTTCGGGGGCCAGCCCGAACCGCAGCCGCAGGGACCGGCCGGCCCCGTCGTCCCGGATCAGGACCTCGTGAAGCAGCTCCTCGACCAGATGGAGCTGAAGTACGTCGTCGACGAGGAGGGTGACCTCGCGGCTCCGTGGGAGCAGTTCCGCACGTACTTCATGTTCCGCGGGGAGGACGAGCAGGCGGTCTTCTCGGTGCGGACGTTCTACGACCGGCCGCACAAGATCGACGAGAAGGCCCAGCTGCTCGAGTCCATCGACGACTGGAACCGCCGCACCCTGTGGCCCAAGGTGTACACCCACACCCACGACGACGGCACGGTCCGCCTCATCGGCGAGGCCCAGATGCTGATCGGCACCGGCGTCGACCTGAACCACTTCGTCTCGTCCACGGTCAGCTGGGTGCGGGCCGCGATCGAGTTCGACAAGTGGCTGGTCGAGCAGCTCGGTCTCGAGCAGGAGGTCAACGACTCCGAGGAGCCCGAGGACGACGGGGAGTAACCGGGTCCGGTCAGGTCTGGGGGCACCGCCCCCAGCCCCTGATCACAGCCGCCGCAGCCGCTCGGCGGCCTCCCGGAGCACCTCCTCGCGCTTGCAGAACGCGAACCGCACGAACGGCGACCCCGCCTCCCGGTCGTCGTAGAACACCGCGTTGGGGACGGCCACCACACCGGCCCGCTCCGGCAGGGCGCGGCAGAAGGCGAGGCCGTCCTTCTCGCCGAGCGGGCGGATGTCGGTCGTGATGAAGTAGGTGCCCGCCGGCCGGAAGACCTCGAACCCGGCCCCGGTCAGCCCCTCGGCGAGGATGTCCCGGCGGACCCGCATGCCCTCGCGGAACCCCTCGAAGTAGGAGTCCGGCAGGGTCAGTGCCTCGGCCACCGCGTACTGGAAGGGGCCCGACGCGACGTACGTCAGGAACTGTTTGGCGGAGCGGACGGCGGTCACCAGTCCGGGTGCGGCCGTCACCCAGCCGACCTTCCATCCGGTGAACGAGAACGTCTTGCCCGCGGAGCCGATCGTCACCGTCCGCTCCCGCATCCCGGGGAACGTGGCCAGCGGCAGGTGCTCCGCCTCGTCGAAGACCAGGTGCTCGTAGACCTCGTCCGTCACCACCAGCAGATCGCGCTCCACCGCCAGCGCGGCGACGGCGGCGAGTTCGGCGCGGGTGAGGACCGTGCCGGTCGGGTTGTGCGGGGTGTTGAGCAGCAGCAGCCGGGTGCGGTCCGTGACGGCCGCGCGCAGCTCGTCGAGGTCCAGCCGGAAACGGCCGCCGTCCGGCCGCAGCGTCACCGGCACCCGCCGGCCGCCCGCCATCGCGATGCTCGCGGCGTAGGAGTCGTAGTACGGCTCCAGGGCCACCACCTCGTCCCCGGGCTCCAGGAGCGCCAGCAGCGAGGCCGCGATCGCCTCCGTGGCGCCGGCGGTGACCAGCACCTCGGTGTCGGGGTCGTACGCCAGGCCGTAGCGGCGCAGCTGGTGCGCGGCGACGGCGGTGCGCAGCTCGGGGACGCCCGGGCCCGGCGGGTACTGGTTGCCGCGCCCGTCCCGCAGCGCGCGCACGGCCGCCTCCCGCACCTCCTCGGGACCGTCGGTGTCGGGGAAGCCCTGCCCCAGGTTGATCGACCCGGTCGCCACGGCGAGGGCGGACATCTCGGCGAAGATCGTCGTCCCGAACTCGGCGAGCCGGCGGTTCAGGAACGGACGCGCGGTGGAGGTCATGCGGGTCATCCTCCGCCCAACCGCCGGAGTTTCTCAACAGGCGCAGGGGTGCCGTACGACCCTGTCTCGCTGCCGCAGGCGGACGTCCTGGAGCTGTCCGCGGACCCGGCGACGGTCGCCGGCACCCGGCGGTACGGGTGACGGCTTCACCGGCCGAGGCCGTCGGGTGCGGACCCTCTGAAGTTCCTCAACTCTGCTTTCGGTGTTCCGGCGGCCGGGCATCCCCCGTTCACCGCGGCCCACGGGGGGCCGGACACCGGGGGACGAAAGAAGGTGGCGCCATGGGCGTCGTGTTCGTGGTGGTGATGGCGGCGGTCATCTGCTTCGGGGTCGTCGTGTCCGCGAAGAGCAGGTCGCGGCGCGGACGGCGGGCGGGCCGGTCGGCTTCGTACGGCGCGGGTGGGAGCGGTGGGAGCTGGTGGGCCGGGGACAGCGGTTCGTCCTCGTCCGGCGGGCATCACTCGGGAGGTCACCACTCCGGGGGCCACCACTCGTGCGGGGGGCACTCGTCCTGCGGGGGTCACTCGTCCTGCGGTGGCTCCTCGTGCGGCGGTGGCTCGTCCTGCGGTGGAGGCGGGTGCGGGGGCGGCAACTGACGGGGCGTCGGGGGAGACGGCCGGCACCGCGTAGTTGAACAGTTGAGCTGTGGGGCCCTCTGAGGGATGGAAACCCCACGAAGTTGGGTAAAAACGCTGTGTTGGCGCCTCTGTTCATGATTCCCTCTAAACCACCTACGCAGCCCCATCGGACGTCCCGCAGACTCCCCTCACCGGCCGGGCCGGCCGGGCTGACCGGGCTGACATGGCCGATCTCCCCCTCTTCTTTGCGTGTTAGCGGAGCCGATCCATGCTCACGACCCTGAACACCTCCTACACCGATACGCGGGCCGCCGACCTCGCCTGGGCCCTCGGACGCGAGCCGCTGCCCGCACTGGCCACCCTCGACCTGGAACTGACCGGCGCGAAACTGCAGTTGAGGCTGCTCGGCGCGTCCCACCAGGTACTGCTCCAGGAGGAACGGGGCGACTGTTCGGAGACGGTCGCCTGCATCCCCGGCTCCAGCACCCCGCTGCCGCTGGGCGTCGCCAAGCGGGTCGGGGACTGGGAGTACGAGTTCGCCGCGCGCGTCGAGGTGCTCACGCCGGGCTCGTTCGCGGGCCGGGCCCAGGAACTGCTCGCCCTCGTCTCCGAACACCCGCACGGCCTCGCCGGGGTCTTCCCCGGCAGCCCGCACGCCTTCACCGCCATGCTGGCCCAGCGGCACGAGGGCCAGGTGCACTGGCGCACCTGGCACGCCTACCCGCAGGACGGGCAGCTGGTGGCGACCCGGACCCGGGTCGGGGCGCGGGTGCCCGGACCTCGTCACGTTAGGACGACATAAACCGCCCGTACGCCGACTGCCGCGAGATCCACACGTGTGGGTGACGAAGCGTACCGGCGATGTGACGTAACGTCGCAGAGTGATCGAACCGCAGGCCCCCGCGCGCCCGGCCGCCCCGCCCTGGCCGGGTCCCGCACGGCTGCCCGTCCGGCCCGGCACCGGGCGGTTCCTGGTCCTCGCCTGCGTCTTCGTCTGCGCGGCCTGCGGACTCGTCTACGAACTGGAACTCGTCGCCTTCGCCTCGTACCTGATCGGCGACTCGGTCACCCAGGCCTCCGTCGTGCTCTCCGTGATGGTCTTCGCGATGGGCATCGGCTCGCTCGCCGCCAAGCGGCTGCGCTGGCACGCGGCCGCCGGCTTCGGGGCGATCGAGATCGTCCTCGCGCTGGTCGGCGGGTGCAGCGCGATGGCGCTCTACGCCGTCTTCGCCTGGACCGGCGGCTGGGGCGGGGTCTGGGCCGAAGGACCGCGCTGCCTGCTGGTCGCCTTCTCGCTCGCCATCGGCCTGCTCGTCGGCGCCGAGGTGCCGCTGCTGATGGAACTGATCCAGCGGATCCGCCGGCAGGACGCGGGCGGCGCGGTCGCCGACCTGTTCGCCGCGGACTACGTCGGCGCCCTCGTCGGCGGGCTGGCCTTCCCGTTCCTGCTCCTGCCGTTCCTGGGCCAGCTCACGGGCGCGCTGCTCACCGGCTCGGTTAACGTCGTGGCCGGCGGCGCCCTGGTCCTCGGCCTGTTCCGGCGCGACCTGACCCGGCGCGCCCGCTGGACCCTGCTCCTCGTCGGCCTCACCGTCCTCGGCGTCCTCGCCGCCGCCGCCGCCCTCGCCGACGAGTTCGAACGGGCGGCCCGCCACGCGGTGTACGGCAAGGACGTCCGCGTCGCCGTGCAGACCGGCGTCCAGGAGGTCGTCCTCGCCGGCGGCACCCGGGGCCGCCCCCTCGACCTCTTCCTCGACGGCCGGCTGCGGGTGGGCGGCCGCGACGAGCGCCGCTACCACGAGGCACTGGTCCGGCCCGCGACGACCGGGCCGCACGCCCGGGTGCTGATCCTCGGCGGCGGCGACGGCCTGGCCGCCCGCGAGGTGCTGCGCCGGCCGGGCGTGCGCCGCGTCGACGTCGTCGAACTCGACGCCGGACTGGTCCGCCTGGCCCGCACCGACCCCGGCCTGTCCGCCCTCAACGGCCACGTCTACGACGACCCCCGCGTCCACGTCACCACCGCCGACGCGCTCACCTGGCTGCGGGCGGCGCCACCGGTCGGGTACGACGTGGTGATCGCGGACCTGCCCGACCCCGGTATCACGGCCAGCACCAAGCTGTACTCGCAGGAGTTCTACGGCCTGGCGCGCCGCGTCCTCGCCGCCGACGGCCGCCTGGTGGTGCACGCCGGACCCGTCGCCGCCCGCCCCCGCGTCTTCTGGACGGTGGCCGCGACCCTGCGCGCGTCCGGTTTCGGGTCCTCCCCCTACCGGGTGCTCGGCCGCGACCCCGGCTTCCCGGCCGGCCCCGACCGCTCGGCCGGGGCGCCCCGGGCCCCGCACGACTGGGGCTTCCTGCTGGCCGCCCCGGGCGGCACGGCACCGCCGCTGCGCCTGGACCCGCGCGGGCCCCGGCCGCACACCCTGACCCCGCGCGAGCTGGCGGCCGACGCATCGGCGGCACGGCGTACGCGGATCGGGGGGCTGCCGGCGTCGACGCTCGTGCATCCGCGGTACTGAAGGGGGGTACGTTCCGGTCACTCCTGGGTAGGCTCAGCCGACATGGAGCACCAGGTCTTCGTCCCGGTTCCGGCCGACCGGCTCAGAGAAGCCCTCGCCGACCCCGCCCGGGTGGCGCGTGCGGTCCCCGGGCTCCAGCAGGACGCCGGGGCCGAACCCGTGACCGGGCGGCTGAAGTTGCGCGTCGGCGGCCATTCCGTCACCTACCGCGGCGCCGTGCGGATCACGCCCCGCGCGGACGGCACGTACGCCGTCGACGGCGAGGCCGCCGAGGCCCGCGGCACCGGCACGGTCAAACTCGCCCTCACGCTGCGCCTCACGGACGGCGGTGACGGCGGTGACGGGGGTGACGGGGGTGACGGCACCACCGTCACGGTCGAGGGCACGGCCGACGCGGACGGACGCATCGCGGAACTGCCCGCGGACGCGGTCCACTCGGCGGTCACCCGCCTGCTGAGCCGCTTCCTGGAGGACCTGCCCGAGAGACGGCCGGACGAGGACGCCCCCGATGGCGAGGCGGCCGAGGAGGCCGAGGCGGACCCCGACAGCCGGGCGGCCCCCGAGAACCAGGCGGCGGCCCCCGAGAACAGCCAGGCGGCCGGCCGGGCCGACTCGGAGCCCGAGCCCGAACCGCGGACCGGCACCGACCCCGGGACCGACGGCGACTCCGGCCGGAGCTCCGTCTTCGACACCGACGTGCCCCCGCCCTCCCTGGACCGCGAGGCGGACCCGGACAGCGACCGCGGGTCCGGCTTCGACGCCACGGGCGAGCCGCCCGCCGAGGCCGCGCACGCGCGCCGCACGATGATCGGCCGCAGCGCGGAGGAGGTCGACCACGCGCCGCCGCGCGGCCGCTACGCCCCGGTCCCGGCCCCGCAGGCCGTCGCCGGGAAGGCGGCCCTGCGCTGGGCGGCGCCCGCCGCCGCGCTGGCCGTCGCCTCGGCCATCGTGCTGGGCCGCGCCCTGCGCCGACGCCACCCCTAGGGCCCGGCCGGCCCCTGGCCCCCGGGCCGCTGCCCGCCAGGCTCGCTCGGCCTAAGCCCCGGCTCCCGGCCCACCGGGCTCACCCGGTGCGTTCCCGGGCGGTTCACCCATGCCGAACCAGTCGTGGACCGGCCGTACCTCGACCGCCACGACGTGGAAGTCCAGGACCCGTTCGGCGATGGCACGGGCCCGCTCCGGGCTCGCGCACTCGATCACGTAGTAGGCGGTGAGCTGGTGGGTCGCCTCCGTGAACGGCCCGTCCGCGGCGGTGTGCGGCCCCCGCGCCTGCCACCGGAGGGTCGTGGTGTCCCCCGGCAGGACGAGCCCGGCTCCGTTCAGCATCTCGCCGGTGTCCGCCAGGTCCCGGTGGAGCGCTTCATGTCTGCGGAACACCTCGGCGCGCTGCTCGGCGGTCATCGCCTCGGTCGCCGCCGGGTCCGCGTACATCAGCACCATGTACTTCATGACGAGATCCTGGCACCGCCCGGCCGGCGGACGCCCTCTTGATCGCCCCAGTAGGGTCGACACGTGAGTAACGAAGACATCACGCTGACCGCGGGCGACGCGGAAGTGAGCGTGCGGCCCGGCAACGGCGGCCGTATCGGTGGGCTCCGGATCGGCGGCGTGGAGCTGCTGCGCCAGGGCGAGCGCTACGGCTGCTTCCCGATGGTGCCCTGGTGCGGCCGGATCAAGGAGGGCCGCTTCATGGACGGCGCCACCGTGCGCCAGATGCCCCTCAACTCCCCGCCGCACGCCATCCACGGCACCGCGCGCGACGGCGACTGGCACACCGCCCGCACCTCGGCCGACGAGGCCGTCATCACCCACGACCTGGCCGACCCCTGGCCGCACCGCGGCCGGGTCACGCACGTCGTCGCGCTGGCCGAGGACAGCCTGACGCTGACCATGTCCGTGGAGGCGTACGACGACTCCTTCCCGGCGCAGATCGGCTGGCACCCCTGGTTCAACCGCAGCCTCGGCGGCGAGGACGTGCGGCTCGACTTCAAGCCGGCCTGGCAGGAGGAGCGGGGCGCCGACCACCTGCCCACCGGCAACCGCCTCGACCCGCGGCCCGGCCCCTGGGACGACTGCTTCGGCATGCCCGGCGGCGTGGACGTCACCCTCACCTGGCCGGGGCAGCTCGAACTCCGGGTCACCAGCCGGGAGGAGTGGGTGGTCGTCTACGACGAGCAGGCCGAGGCCGTCTGCGTGGAGCCGCAGACCGGACCGCCCAACGGACTGAACACCCTCCCGCGCCTGGTCACACCGCTGGAGCCGCTGGAGGCGTCGACCACCTGGAGCTGGCGGCGCCTCTAAGCTGTGCCCCATGACGGACGTACGCGGCGCGCTGCTGCAGCAGATCAAGGACAAGGCCGTGGTGCACGGCAAGGTGACCCTGTCGTCGGGCAAGGAAGCCGACTACTACATCGACCTGCGCCGGATCACGCTGGACGGCGAGGCCGCGCCGCTGGTCGGTGAGGTCATGCTCGACCTGACCGCGGAGCTGGACTTCGAGGCGGTCGGCGGCCTCACCCTGGGCGCCGACCCGGTGGCCACCGCGATGCTGCACGCCTCGCACGCGCGCGGCCGGACGCTGGACGCCTTCGTGGTGCGCAAGGCGGGCAAGGCGCACGGCCTGCAGCGCCGGATCGAGGGCGCCGAGGTCGCGGGCCGCCGGGTCCTGGCCGTCGAGGACACCTCGACGACCGGCGGCTCCGTGCTGACGGCCGTGGAGGCGCTGCGCGAGGCCGGCGCCGAGGTCGTCGCCGTCGCCACGATCGTGGACCGGGCGACGGGCGCGGCCGAGGCGATCGCCGAGCAGGCGGGCGTGCCGTACGTGTTCGCCTTCTCGAAGGATGAACTGGGTCTGGACTGACGCGCCGGATCGACCTGGACTTGACCGGCGCATGGACCAGCGGTCCATGTCTGGAAAGATGGGGACGACGATGACGTCACACCCCAGGTCTAGGTCAGGGCCGTAGTACGCAGATCGCCAACCCGCACACCCAAGGAGCGGACAGATGCCCATCGCAACCCCCGAGGTCTACAACGAGATGCTCGACCGGGCGAAGGCAGGCAAGTTCGCCTACCCGGCCATCAACGTCACCTCGAGCCAGACCCTGAACGCGGCGCTGCGCGGCTTCGCGGAGGCGGAGAGCGACGGCATCGTCCAGATCTCCACGGGTGGCGCCGAGTTCCTCGGCGGCCAGTACAGCAAGGACATGGTGACCGGCGCGGTCGCGCTCGCCGAGTTCGCGCACATCGTCGCCGAGAAGTACCCGGTCAACATCGCGCTGCACACCGACCACTGCCCGAAGGACAAGCTCGACGGGTACGTGCGTCCGCTGCTCGCGATCTCCGAGGAGCGCGTCAAGGCCGGCCGCAACCCGCTGTTCCAGTCGCACATGTGGGACGGCTCCGCCGAGACCCTCGCGGACAACCTGGCCATCGCGCAGGAACTGCTGGAGACGGCCCGCCGGGCGAACATCATCCTCGAGGTGGAGATCACCCCGACCGGTGGTGAGGAGGACGGCGTCTCCCACGAGATCAACGACTCGCTGTACACCACGGTCGAGGACGCGATCCGCACCGCCGAGGCCCTCGGCCTGGGCGAGAAGGGCCGCTACCTGCTCGCCGCCTCGTTCGGCAACGTGCACGGCGTGTACAAGCCGGGCAACGTCGTGCTCCGGCCCGAGCTGCTGAAGGAGCTGGCCGACGGCGTCTCCGCCAAGTTCGGCAAGCAGTCCCCGTTCGACTTCGTCTTCCACGGCGGCTCCGGCTCCACCGAGCAGGAGATCCTGACCGCGCTGGAGAACGGCGTCGTCAAGATGAACATCGACACGGACACCCAGTACGCCTTCACCCGTCCGGTCGCCGCCCACATGTTCAAGAACTACGACGGCGTCCTGAAGGTCGACGGCGAGGTCGGCGACAAGAAGACCTACGACCCGCGCACCTGGGGCAAGCTGGCCGAGGCGTCGATGGCCGAGCGTGTCGTCGAGGCCACCCGCAACCTGCGCTCGGCGGGCAACAAGATCAAGTAGCCCGTGGCGGCACCTCGCGGTGAGCCCGTCGCCTGACCCGGGCGGCGGGCTCGCTGTATACCTGAAGGCATGCCCGACGTCCGGCTGGCCTCGCCCCGCGGCAGGTGGGTCCTGTTCACCACGGTCCTCGGCTCCAGCATGGCGATGCTGGACTCGACCGTCGTCAACGTGGCGCTGCCGACCATCGGCCGCGACCTCGGCGCGAGCCTGGGCGCGCTGCAGTGGACCGTCAACGCCTACATGGTCACGCTGGCCGGCCTGATCCTGCTGGGCGGCTCGCTGGGCGACCGCTACGGCCGCCGGCGGATCTTCGTGCTGGGGGTCGTCTGGTTCGCGGCCGCCTCGCTGCTGTGCGGCCTGGCGCCGGACCCCGGCGTCCTCATCGCCGCCCGCGCCCTCCAGGGCATCGGCGGCGCCCTGCTCACCCCCGGTTCGCTCGCGCTGATCCAGGCGTCCTTCCACCCGGACGACCGGAGCCGGGCGGTCGGCCTGTGGTCCGGCTTCGGCGGCATCGGCGCGGCCGTGGGGCCCTTCCTGGGCGGCTGGCTGGTGGACGGCCCCGGCTGGCGCTGGGTCTTCCTGCTCAACGTGCCGCTGGCGCTGCTGTGCGTGCCGGTGGCGCTGCGCCACGTCCCGGAGTCCGACGCGGGCCGCTCCGGGGCCCGGTTCGACGTGCTCGGCGCGGTCCTCGGCGCGCTGGCGCTGGCGCTGCTCACGTACGCGCTGATCGAGGCCGGCCAGACCGGTCACGACGCCGTGGCGGTCGGGCTGAGCGCGGTGGGGGGTGTCGTGGCCGCCGTCGCCTTCGTCCAGGTCGAGCGGCACCGGGCGGACCCGATGCTGCCGCCGGACATCTTCGCCTCGCGCCAGTTCACGGCGGTCAACCTGGTGACGCTGTGCGTGTACGCGGCCTTCGGCGGCTTCTTCTTCCTCACCGCGCTCCAGCTCCAGGTGGTGGCGGGCTACTCGGCGCTGCAGGCCGGTGTCGCGCTGCTCCCGACGACCGCCCTGATGCTGCTGTTCTCGGCCCGCTCGGGCGCGCTGGCCGACCGCACCGGTCCCCGGCTGCCGCTGACCGTCGGCCCGCTGCTCTGCGCGGCGGCGATGCTGCTGATGCTGCGGGTCGGCCCGGACGCGGACTACCTGCGGGACGTCCTTCCGGCGCTGCTGGTGATGGGGGCGGGCATGGTCGCCCTGGTGGCGCCGCTGACCGCCACGGTGCTCGCCTCCGTCGACACCTCGCGGGCGGGGCTCGCCAGCGGCATCAACAACGCGGCGGCGCGGGCGGCGGGGCTGATCGCGGTGGCGGCGCTGCCGCTGCTGACGGGGATGGGGCCGGAGGCGTACCGGGTGCCCTCGGCTTTCGACGCGGCGTTCGACCGGGCGATGCCCATCTGCTCCGCGGTTCTGGTGGTGGGGGCCGTGCTGGCGTTCGCGCTGGTGCGGCGGCCCGGGCCCGGGTGCCGGCGGCCGGAGTGCCGGAGGCACGGGAATGTGACGAGTCCTCCGTTGGAGGGGGAGCGGAGGGGGAGTTAGGGGGTGGGGTGCGACGGGGTGGGGCTTGGTCGTCGCGTGCGGGTGGGTGGGGGCTTGTCGCGCAGTTCCCCGCGCCCCTTTTTTCATGCCGGCGTGTTCTGCCTCGCGGCCCTGGGGCACGGGTGCGGGAGACTGAGGGTTCTCGGCGGGCCGCCTCCGACCCACCTTCCCGACGACCCGGAGTCGCGCGTCCCTCACCTGGGCCCAGCTGGCCGACGAGGCGTTCGAGCGGGGCTTGGTCGCGGAGTCGTACGCCTACGCCCGCACCGGGCTACCACCGTGGCCTCGACGCGCTGCGCCGCAGTGGCTGGAAGGCCATGTCCCGGTCCCATGGGAAAACGGCGGCACATGTGATCGGTTCGTTTCTGCCTTCCGTGCCGCCGCCGCTGTCTGAGCGACGGCGGCACGGACGTTTCAACCGCGACGACTACCGCTTCAGTTCGGTGTACGCCTCGGCACTGCTGTCCTTGAGGAATTGCCAGCAACGCTCCGTCTCGTCCTTCTCGTCGATTACGCCAGCAGCACGGGCGAGGGCGGCAAGACAGCGCAGGAACCCGCGATTGGCTCGGTGGTCCCAGGGGATGGGCCCATGTCCCTTCCACCCGGCCCGGCGCAGCGCGTCCAGACCACGGTGATAGCCGGTGCGCGCGTAAGCGTACGACTCGACCACTCGCCCTGCCTCGAAGGCGTCGTCGGCGAGCATGGCCCATGCGAGTGAGAACGTGGGGTACTTCGCCGCCACCTCGGCTGGTGACCGGGACTCCTCGCCCAGCAGGCGGTAGGCCTCTTCGTTCTCGGGGAGGTACGTCGGATCCGGACCGCCGAGCAGGTTCTTGTGCGTCGTCATGCCGTCAGTCTGCCACTTGTGTCCAGGCGTTCAGGACGTCCGCACGAGGGATCGGCCGTGGCCCAAGAATCAATGAGAACGGCGGTTCATGTACCGGATCGCGATGTGCGACGATCCGGCGCATGGCAGCACGGCAGGGGTCCTCCGGGGCCATACAGGTGGGCATCTACACCCGGATCAGCAAGGACGACGAGGCCGAAGGGCTGGGCGTCGCGCGGCAGGAGGAGGACTGCCGACTGCACTGTGCCGCCAGGGGTTGGGAGGTGGCCAGGGTCTATGAGGACAACGACCTCTCGGCGTACAAGCGCAAGACCGTGCGCCCGGAGTTCCGCCAGATGCTGGAGGACCTCAAGGCGGGGCGGATCGACGGAGTCGTCGCCTGGGACATCGACCGCTTCACGCGCCAGCCACGAGACCTGGAGGCGTGGATCGACGAGTACGAGGATGCCGAGCGCCGCAAGCGCCACCTCGTCTTCGACTCCGTGTCGGCGTCCGACATCGATCTGTCCACGGAGGACGGCCGGTTCATCGCGCGGATCAGGGTGACCATCGCCAACAAGTCCTCGGCGGACACGTCGAAGCGGACGAAGCGCAAGCATCTGGAACTGGCGGCGAAGGGCAAGCTCCCCGGGGGCCGGGCGCCGTACGGCTGGAACCGCGAGGATCGCAGGACGCTGGTACCGGACGAGGCGGAAAACCTCCGCAAGGCCGTGAGGGACTTCCTGGGCGGCGTCCGATGGGCATCCATCGCGCGAGAGTGGCGTGACAAGGGGGTCAGGTCGCACAGCGGTGGCGTCTTCGACGACTCCAAGATCAAGCGGATGCTCGTGAACCCGCGAATCTGCGGTTACCGGATGCACCAGGGGGAGTTGTTCCTGGACGAGCACGGTGCCCCTGTCGTCGGCGACTGGGAGCCGATCGTCACTCCCGACGAGTGGTACCTGCTCATGGAGAAGGTCCGGAAGGAGTCGGAGGGGCGCACCGCACGGGACTACGCCACCAAGTATCTGCTCTCCGGTATCGCTCGGTGCGGTCGATGCGGCGCCAAGATGCGGGCCTTCCCGTCCTACCGGAAGTCGAAGACGTCATCCCAGTTCCGGTACGCGTGCCCGGGTAGGAACGACGGGGGATGCGGGGGAGTGGCCAGGGCCGGCGAACCGGTTGACCGCCTCATCAGGAGCGCCGTGTTTCTCAGCTCGGACAAGGCACTTGCGCACGTGCGCCAGCGCGCGCCGGAGTGGACGAAGGAGGAGCACCTCGCCTCCCTGGAAAGCGACATGGCCGAGTTCAAGCAGGCTTGGCAGGAGAAGCGCATGTCGGCCACTCGCTACATCGTGCTCACCGAGGACCTGGAGAAGCAGATCGCGGAACTGCACCGGGAACGTTCCCTGCACCGCGCCGAGGTCGCGACCTTCGAAGTCAGGCCCGTCGATATCCGGGAGCGGTGGGAGAAGCTGACGATCGAGCAGCAGCGCGCGGCTGTTCTCAAGGTCTTCCGCGCCGTCGTCGTCAAGCCCGCTTCGAACGGTCCGATCTTCGACCCGGGGGACATCGAGCCAGTGCTCAGGTGACGTGGAGGAGCCGGGCCCCGTTGCGGATGGGGCCCGGCTTCGTTCGTTCACGCCCGTCTATGCCGAAGATTCGGAGCAGGTCATCGACCCACTCCTCGTCTCGGTCGGGGAGCCTGCGCCTCCAGTCGGCGCAGCCACTCGCCTTCAGTCAATGAGCCTAGACCGCTCCGCCCACGCCATGCGCAGCGCGGCACGCGACCTCGTGCACACCGCCACCGGCCCCGACGGCAGCGCCCTGGCCGCCCTTGTCGCCGCCCTCGTTACCAGGCGCTGGCACGAAGTGAAGAACCACGCCCGTCAGGCCGTCGCCGCCCGCCAGGCCGTCCGGCACCTACAGGCAGCCGCCGACATGGCCCTCGCCCCGACGCTCGCCGCACTCAGAGCCCGGCGGCCCAGGGATCAAGCCCGCCGCGTTTTCGCGAACGAAGTACGGGCGGCTGTGCCCGACCACACCGAGCGGATCCTCGCTGACCTGGCCTGGCCCGCGCTCGCCACGGTTCTTGCCGACGCCGAAGCCCGCGGCCACCAGCCTCACCGACTCCTCAAGGAAGCCGCCGCCCAGCGCGAGCTGACCACCGCCCGACAGCCCGCCCGCGCGCTCATCACCCGCATCCAGCACACCGGCCGACACGCGGCACCCAAAGCCAGCGAGGTCTTCTCTACCGCGACTTCCTCCCGCATGGCTACGAGGCGTGGAGGCTGTCCAGGGCGTCCTTAGCTGGCAGGGCGAGCAAGGAACCGACTTGGTCGAGGTCAACCTGAGCGGTCTTCAGGGACTCGTAGCCGGCGGGGTTGGACGAGCGGCGGGAGTGTCCGTGTCGACGCGCCGAAGGACGCCGTGGAGTAAACACCACAGTGGCTGGCATGAAAGGCAGGCGTTCACCGAGGGAGCTTTCCAGGCGCCTGGGTCCGTCACATACCGCGAAGAGGATCTTTTAGATCTCGCAGCAGGTCACGTGCGTCAGAAAGGCTGTGTGCACTCCATTCATCGCCCTTGAAGTCCTTGATCACCTGGGACAGTAGACGTACTGCGTCGCCTCGGGCACTTGCAGCCACAAGGCAGCGGGCGAGGTCCACTGCGTGCCTTGCATCCCGCTGCTTCTCTTTGGACATGGCGACGAGAGTGCTGATGCCAAGCTGAGGGTCGCTCAGCAACAACTCCTCGGCAGCCGGGAGACGCGCGTAACAGGTGGTGTCACGAGCCAATTTGAGCAAGAGCTGTTGATACCTCCCATCTTTGATATCCCTGAGCAACCTCGCCACGTACAACCATTCGTACTCGGTGTAGTGCGTGAGGGTGAGAACGGGTTCAAGAGCCCTTTCCACCTCACGAGTGCATCCCTCCGCCCAGAGCGTGCGAGCCAGTTCTGCCCATCCTCTGAAAGCTTCTCTGTCGATCCGGTTGATCGGATTGTCCGCCAGGTATTTCATTCCAGGTTTGGAATCACCTGCGAGGGCGAGTGCTGTGCGTACGATAGCCCCGTGCTCTCGTTGTGTGATGCTTACAGCTTTCGTGGCGAATTCCCTCGCAAGAGCCTTTTCCTCTGCGTTAATAAAGACATTGACGATTTCCTGAACCGTATCTCCGAATCGTGCTTCCGCCCAAAAATCTTCTCTTTGATAAGTCTCGAACAAATGCTCCGCGACGACCTTGGCGTCTTCTTCCTTGCCTGCGCGCAGCAGGACGAAAATTTCGCCAGCTAGATTACGCCGATCGCCGGATACAGTCCTGATCAACGAGACGGCGAGCCCGTTTTCCCCGATCGCGATGGCGGCCTCTGCTGCCAGCTGCCTTCCGTAGCCATCTTCGGGCGCGAGTTCCAGGCGGTCGAGGAACTGCATTACCAGATCGTGGGCGCTGTCGCCCAGGGTCGAGATGCGGTATGCAGCCACCGCCCGGGCATCGGAGACGGTGACGCTGCTGTGCCCGTTTTCCTTTCTCTGATAAAAATTAGCTGTTTCCGTACCAGTCAGCATTGGCTGGACGGCCGCCTCGACCGCTGATGAACGCGCGCCATAGTTCTCCCCAAGGGCCACCAAAGCGTCGACCCGGACCGTAAGTTGTTGGTTCGTGTCCTTCGTTAAGTTCAATAACGTTTCCAGGGCGCGGGATCGTTGCGGTTGTGTGCCGATGAGAGGACAGTAATAGCGCGCGTTAAAAACGGAACGCGCTCGCTCGCCGAGCCGGTCCAATATTTTGTTGGCCATCCCCTCGGGGGCTTTCACGCCCTCGGCGAGGAGCCTTCCGGCCAGGAAGATATGGCGATCGATGGTGGTGCCGTCGTCGCCGAGGAAGATTCCGCCGCCGTGATACTTGAGCAGGCGGGGAAAAGCGGCACTCTGTTCAACCAGATATTCCAGCAGAGCGTTGGCAGCCTGTGGGTTGCTCTCCGCCCAGCATGCGATGGTGAGGACGGTCTGGTCCTGGCTTTCAGTCGCCAATGACCGGCGCAGGAACGGGTCAAGCTCTGGAGTGCCTCCGGGCCACCGGGAGGGGAGTTCGCCGGCGGCATGGCGCGCGGCCAGGTATTCGGCGAAGCTCCTGTGGATCCAGATGAGTTCACCAGTCAGCCCATTGTGGCTGAGTAGGCCGCTTCCGGTCAGCAGACTCGGCACGATGGAACGCCAATAGTCTGCCCTGGGGCCGAGAGCCTCGGGCACGTTCTCGCGGACCCATGACAGGGCCGTGTCGAGTGTCGGGGTTTCGTCCGTGTCCGTCCGACGGGCCAGGAATTCCAGCATGGCCTCGCGGTTGTCGTAGAGCCATTGCGCGGCTTCGCCGGTGAAGTCGACGTCGGCCCCTACGCGTTGGAGCGCCGTGTAACGCGCCAGTTCACCGTCACGCCCATTGAGCATGTACTGCATGAAAGTGCGATACAGGCCGGGGCGCCCGTTGGGCAGTTGATCTCTTTGCCGGAAGATCGCCAGAGCGAGGGTCGCGAGCAGCGGTGTTCTGATGATTTGACGCAGACCGCTCTGATCAACGCGTCGCAAGAAACGACGAGCTATCTCATCTGCTTTCCGGCGATCGTCAACGCCACGAGCCAGCCAACTGCGTGCCAGCTCACGGAGTTTTTCGTCATCGAAAAGAACAAGTTTGTAGCGTTTGATCCGCGGTTGATGCAGTATTTCTGTTTCTTCGGCCGAGAGTGGTCGGGTGGCTACCACCCACCGGTAGGGGCTCTCTCCACGTTTGATGTCCCCCGCGATCTGGTCGATGACCCGTTTCCTGGCCTCTGGGTCATCGATTTCATCCAGACCGTCTACCAGGACGAGCCAGGTGGTGTCCTTGCGAGGCCGGTGCTCGAATAAATTGGGTGGCAGGTTTTTGCTGACGCTGTACCCGAGTTTTCCGCGCACAGACTCTTGCAGGAGAAGCGCCAGGGGATGTTGACCCGTCAAGTACCTGGCGTGGACTCTGATGGGTACGGCGCCCAGTCCCGCCAGGTTTCCCGCTTGTGACTCACCGTCGAGCCAGGCAGAGGCAAGTCTGCCGCTCACGTGCTGCGCGAAGGTCGTCTTTCCTGTTCCAGCGTCACTTTCAATCAGCACATGCCCGCCCGACGCCAACATCTTTTCGACCGGTAATCGTGGCGTTACCGGGGCCCCCAGATCCTCTGGATTGGGAAGTGCTTCGAACAACAACGGCACATAAACCTCATCCAACCGCAGCGGCTGGTCATCACTGATCCGATACGGCTGTCTGGCGGAGTCCTCGCGTTGAGCGCGCAAGAGAATCTCTATTGCGTCGTCTCGTCGCTGGACTTGATCATGCCTGGGTTCTCTCGGCCCCGAAGCTGTGTCGGCGGCCTCGTAGCTGGTGCGGTCTCCCCTCCAGTTGCGTGTGTGCAGGCTGATTTTCTGGGTGAGTCGGGCGGCCTCAAGCCGTTTCTGGACCGCCCGAGTGAGTTCGTCCACGTTCGGGGGCAGGGGACACGGTGAGGAGGTGTGCAGGTGGTCGAGCAGGGCGTGGGTGAAGCCGAACCTGCCGTTGCCCGCGGTGTCGTTGTCCTGGGTGGCATACACAACCGACACCGTGACGTCCCTCGACGCCTTGGGTGGCACGGGCAGGCTGACGACTCCGTATCCTTCGGCATCCCACTCTCGCGTACGACAGGCATCGATGAAGACGATCTTCGACCGCACGCCCTGGTAGGGCTCGGACAGCAGCATCTCCTGGAGACGGTCCGCTGAGAGGGCCTGTTCGAAGCGCTCCACGCCGTCGCTGAAAGGCAGCAACAGTTCACCGCTGCCGGGCAGCGTCACGCCATGCCCGTTCCAGGCGAGCCACAGCAGGTCGCCCCGCCAGCGGCGCACTTCGCGGGTCAGGAGCTTCTCCAGCTCCTCCCGAGTGGCGGACCGGACCCGGAGACCGAGCTCGTCTGCGGCCGCCTGGATGGTGGTGCTGTCGTACGGTGAGACACAGAGCTGGATCTGTTCGGGCGGCACGCCCTGCGCGCACAGCCACTTGGCGTGGCCAAAGGCATCAGCGGCAGCTCCTCGGAGGGGGGCGAACGCTCGGGATTCGTACTCCTCGATCCCCACAAGCACCGCCCAGGTGCGTTCCGGGTCGGCCGCAAGCGGTGTGTTCATACAGTTCCTCGGAGGATCTGAGCGAGTAGCTCGTGTACGCCGGGGTTGCGGAAGTATCCGCTGTGGGCGGCGAGAAAGGGCTGTCCGTCACTGAGCTCGACGTCGCGTACCCGGCCAGGGAAAACAGGTTCGGCGACGAAGCCGAGCAGGTCGCGCTTGTCATACACGTTGGTCCAGCGGGGAAAGTGGGCGGGCAGCGGACGTCCCGGGGCGAGGCCGGGCAGAGCGCCGATCTCGTGCAGGTGTGCGGCTTGCGATCCCGCCGTGACGAGATGGCGTACGCCGGTGAGCTCCTCCTGCGCCAGTAGGTCCACGGCGGCGATGCCGCCGAGGCTGTGGGCGAATACCACGACCGGGCCGTGGTCGGCAGCGACCTCTCGCACGCGCCGCCGGATGAGTTCGCGCAGCATCTCACCGCGGACGAGGTATTTGAGGATGTCGCCGGCCTGGGGATGGATGCCCGACATGATGTGCGCCCGGCGTCTGTCGACCTGCCGGCCGGCCAGCTTCACCACGCCGAACCGCCGGGCCGTCCAGCCGGACGCCCGCAGGGCCCAGCGGCCGACGCTGCGGGCATCGCCGCCGAGTTCGCCGGTCACGATCCGGACCACCTCGTCGCGTTCTGCCGTGGTCCAGGGCAGAGGGGCTCCCCTCTGGAGGATCCGGCCCAGGTAGTGGGCGACAGCGGCGGTGGCGACAGCGTGGGGCAGCCGACCGGGGCCGACACCACGGGCGAGGGCCCGTCGGCCGACCGCGCTGTCGAGTACGGCGGTCAGCGAGGCGCCGAAATCCAGGAGCGCCAGCTCGCCTGTGAGGTATGACTTCAGGTCGGCCGGCGGATGGTCGGCGAGGGCGCGGCCGAGTGCCTCGACCTCGCGACCCATGCGGTCGCCCAGCGCGGCCCGTGCCCGGTCGTCCTCGTCATAGGGCTGGCGGAGTGCCGTCAGCGGGTCCTCGTAGAGGAGGCCCCACAACAGGGCCTTTTGGTCCTCCTCGGACAAGTCAGATTCGGCGGCAGTGTCCAGTTCGACCGCGAGGGGCGCGCCGGGCAGCGCCCCACTGCCGACGCCGGGTGGCACGCCGAACACATCACCCCAGTAACAATCGTGCACCCGGGCGTCAGGGAGCAGGTCTTCGACCGCTGAGCGCAGAAGGGCCAGCGTCTGCCCGTACTCGGGCTGCCTTACCCCCGTGCCGTGTACGAACAGCAGCGCACTCATAGCCGTCCCCCGTTAGCCTCTGCGACTGGTCCCATTTCCCTTTCAGCATAGGGAAGTTGTGAGGTGGTGTCCCAGGAGTACACACAGGTCGAGACTGCCGAGCTCATGGCCACGAGACCCGGCACCATTGCCACCCAGGTGGTGCGCGCTGTGGCTGCCCTGCGTAGCAACCTCGTCGCCCTGCTCGTAGCAGTTGCCACGACCTTCTCGCTAGCAGGGAGCCATGCCCTCGGAGCCGGTCAGCCATGACGGGCCGATTCCGGTAATGGCTCACGCAGTGGTGGAGAAGGAAGATCAACCGGAACTCGACGCGGTGGGAGCGTGAGCGGACGGAGCCGCACGGACCGTCACGGAAAAGACCGGGTTACCGGCCACATCTCTCCTGACCTGGGTCCGGACACTAAGGGAGCGTCCGGACCCAGGTCAGCAAGATCCCGCCAGGACTTTGCATCCATTGGACGTGGGTGAGCTCCACCCGTCGGCGGCTTGTCCGCCGCCCACGGCGGCCCAGACCCTGGGCTGACCGGTACGGGAGTGACCGGTGTGGCCCGTCTGGCAGCAGACGGGCCTTGCCGTATCCGGGGGGATTACGGAGGATTCCGCTTGGGGACCGGGGCCCCCGTGCCGGCATCGGCAGGGGCGGACCGCTACCCGGAGTAACACAGGAGACAGCGATGTCCCAACCGGCTCACCTCCCTCACGAGGCCGCTGAGCCCGAGACCCCGCATCTCGACTTCGCGGGCACCACGCCGTACGAGGACTACGTCAAGGCGGACGTGCTCACCCACCTCCAGCACACCCTCTCCGACGACCCCGGAGAGATGGTCTTCCTGGTCACGACCCAGGTCATGGAGCTGTGGTTCACCGTGATCGTGCACGAGTGGGAGACCGCCGCGAAGGCGCTCCGCTCGGACGACGTGCCGACCGCCGTCGCCGCGCTGAAGCGCTCCGTACGCGAGCTGGAGGCCCTGAACGCCTCCTGGAAGCCGCTCGGCCAGCTCACCCCCGCGCAGTTCAACGCCTACCGCAGCGCCCTCGGCGAGGGCTCCGGCTTCCAGTCCGCGATGTACCGCCGGATGGAGTTCCTGCTCGGCGACAAGTCCGCCTCCATGCTGGTCCCGCACCGCGGCGCCCCCCGCGTCCACGCGGAGCTGGAGAAGGCCCTGCACGAGCCGAGCCTGTACGACGAGGTCGTACGGCTCCTCGCGCGCCGCGGGCACGCGATCCCGGACGCCGTGCTGGACCGGGACGTGACCCTGCGCCACGAGCCCTCGGACGCCGTGGAGGCGGCCTGGCAGGCGGTCTACTCCGGCGACGAGCACGCCGACCTGGCCCGGCTGGGCGAGGCGCTGACGGACGTGGCCGAGCTGGTGTGGCGCTGGCGCAACGACCACCTGGTCGCCACCCGCCGCGCGATGGGCGCCAAGACCGGCACCGGTGGCTCCGCGGGCGTGGCCTGGCTGGAGAAGCGCGCCCGCAAGAACGTCTTCCCCGAGCTGTGGACGGCGAGGTCCTATGTCTGAGCTGGTCTCGCGCGCGCAGGAGCTGGACGCGGCCGACGAGCTGGCCCCGCTGCGCTCCCGCTTCGTCCTGGACGACGTGGTCTACCTGGACGGCAACTCCCTGGGCGCGCTCCCCGCGCACGTGCCGGGCCGGGTCGAGGACGTCGTCCGCAGGCAGTGGGGCGAGCTGCGCATCCGGTCCTGGGAGGAGAGCGGCTGGTGGACGGCGCCCGAGCGGATCGGCGACCGCATCGCCCCGCTGGTCGGCGCGGCCCCGGGCCGGATCGTGGTGGGCGACTCGACCAGCGTCAACGTCTTCAAGGCGCTGGTGGCGGCCGTCCGCATGGCCGGCCCGGACCGTGGCGAGGTCCTGGTCGACGCGACGACGTTCCCCACGGACGGCTACATCGCCGAGTCGGCGGCCCGGCTGACCGGCCGCACCCTGCGCCCGGTGACGCCGGCCGAGCTGTCGTCGGCGCTGTCCGGGCGTACGGCGGCGGTGCTGCTGAACCACGTCGACTACCGCACCGGCCGCCTGCACGACCTGCCCGGCCTGACGGCCGCGGTCCACGCCCACGGCGCGCTCGCGGTCTGGGACCTGTGCCACAGCGCGGGCGCGCTGCCGGTGGGGCTGGACGAGCACGGGGTCGACCTGGCGGTCGGCTGCACCTACAAGTACCTGAACGGCGGCCCGGGTTCGCCGGCGTACCTGTACGTGCGCGAGGAGCTCCAGGAGCGGTTCGACTCGCCCCTGCCCGGCTGGAACTCGCACGCCGAGCCCTTCGGGATGAGCCCGTCGTACGCCCCGGCGCCCGGTGCGCCGCGCGGCCGGGTCGGCACGCCGGACATCCTGTCCATGCTGGCCCTGGAGGCGGCCCTGGACGTCTGGGACGGTGTGCGGGTCGAGGCGGTGCGGGCGAAGTCGCTCGCGCTGACGGACTTCTTCCTGGAGTGCGTCGCCGCGTACACCGAGCCGGGCCGGGTCGAGTCCGTGACCCCGCTGCCGCACGCGGAGCGGGGCAGCCAGATCGCCCTGCGCTGCGCCGACGCGGGCGAGGTGATGAAGCGTCTGATCGACCGCGGTGTGGTGGGCGACTTCCGCCACCCGGACGTCCTGCGCTTCGGTTTCACCCCGCTGTACGTCGGCTTCGCCGACACCGAGCGGGCGGCCCGGGTGCTGGGCGAGGTGCTCGGCTAGCGCGGCCGGACCGGAGGGGGCGGGGCGCGACCGCGCCCCGCCCCCTCGGGCGTCCCTCTCGGGCGTCCCCCCGCACGTCACGGGCCTGATACCGTCCCGGCCAACGGCCGACGACGTATGCCCGCCCGGTCCGCCTGAACCGCCCCCGGTGCCGAAGGCCCGGGAGGCGCCCCTTCGTCGCTGAGAGGTTGGAGCATGCCGGACGACGCCGCCGCTGCCCGCGCCGCCGCCGAGGAGGAGTCGGCCTTCGCGCACCCGCCGGTCGACCCCGACGCCACCGCCGCCTACGGCGACCACCCCGACCAGGTGATCGACTTCTACGTCCCGCGCACCGACACCCCGCTCGCCCCGCTGGTCGTCCTCCTGCACGGCGGCGCGTGGCGCGCGCCCTACGACCGCCGCCACGTCACCCCCTTCGCCGACTTCCTGGCCCGCCGGGGCTTCGCGGTGGCCAACGTGGAGTACCGCAGGGGCGGCGAGCCGCAGATCCCCGCGCAGAACACCGGGGGCGGCACGGCCCCGGCCCCCCTGGCCGGCCGCTGGCCCGACACCTTCGACGACGTGGCGGCGGCCCTGGACGCGCTGCCCGCACTGGCCCGCGAGCTGCTCCCGTGCGCCGACCAGCGCCGCACGGTCCTCACCGGCCACTCGGCGGGCGGCCACCTCGCCCTGTGGGCCGCGGCCCGCCACGTCCTGCCCGCCGGCTCCCCCTGGCGCCTGGACGGCCCGGCACCGCTGCGCGGCGTGGTCGCGCTCGCCCCGATCGCGGACCTCGCGATGGCCGAGAAGCTGGACGTGTGCGGGAACGCCTCCCTCCAACTCCTGGGCGGCAACGACCGTTTCGCGGAGCGGCAGCCGTACGCCGACCCCGCGCTGCTGCTGCCGACGGGCATCGCGACGACCCTGGTCCAGGGGCGCGCCGACCTCGACGTGCCGCAGGCGGTGGCCGAGGCGTACGCGGACGCGGCGGCGAAGGCCGGCGAGGTGGTGGGCCTGACGCTGCTGGAGGACGTCGGGCACTTCCCGCTGATCGACCCGGCGGCGGACGCGTGCGCGGTGGTGGCGGAGGAGATCGCCCAACTCGCCTGGTGACGAGGCCCGGTGTGGGTCCGCCCGCCCGCGTCCGGTCCCCTCGGGGGCGGTCCCGGTCATACCCGTAGTACCTGAGAGCTACGCCGCCGGACGGCTCTCCAGTGGGACGCGGTCGACGGCCTCCGTTCCCTAACTTCCCTGTCGTACAAGCCCGATGGCCGGGCGGACGGGGGAGGACCAGCATGGGGCGGGCGCCGACGACGAAGACCGCGCGGACGGCCGTGCGCCGGGCCGCGCGCACCGCGCGCCGGGCCCTGATCCCGGCCCTCCTGACCGCCGCCCTCGTCGTGCCGCTCGCGGGCGCCGCCCGCCCCGGGATCCCCGCACCGCCGCCCGCCGCCGTGGGCCCGCTCACCCCGGCCACCCTGCGCACCGCGTACGAGGCGAACCGGGCCGACGCCGCCGAGGCGGCCCGCATGGCCGCCGCGCACGGCGACGGGCACCGCGCCGCCGCCGACCGCGCGCTGGCCGCCCGCTCCCGGCACCTGCTCGCCTACGACGGCCGTGGCGCCGGCCTGGCCACCGAGGTCCTCGGCGACCTGGCGGCCGCCGACCGGGTGGCGGTCCTCGTCCCCGGCTCCGACACCTCCCTGGACACCTACGGCCGCTTCCACCGGGCCGCGGCGGCCCTGTACCGGGACCTCACCCGCCGCGCCCGCGCCGGCACCCGCGTCGCCGTGGTCGCCTGGCTGGGCTACCGGACCCCGGGGACGGTCAGCGCCACGGTGACCACCACGACCCGCGCCGAACACGCCGCACCCCGACTGCGTGCCCTGGTGCGGCAGTTGCGCACGCTGGCGCCGGCCGGGTCCCGGCTCTCCCTGCTCTGCCACTCCTACGGCTCGGTGGTCTGCGGCCGGGCCGCCGCCGGCCTGGACGCCGACGACATCGCCCTCGTCGGCAGCCCCGGCACGGGCGCCGGCACCGCCGCCGGGCTGCGCTCCCGCGCCCGGATCTGGGCGGCCCGCGGCACCGGCGACTGGGTGGCGCACGTCCCGCACGTCCGCGCCGACCTGCTCTTCACCACCGTCGGCTTCGGCACCGACCCGGTCTCCCGCGCGTTCGGCGCCCGGGTCTTCGACGCGGCCGGCGCCGACCACAGCGGCTACTTCACCCCGGGCTCGGCCTCCCTCGCCAACCTGGCCCGGATCACCCTCGGCGAGACCTCGGAGGTGACCCGTGGCTGAGCCGGCCCCCCACACCCCGCGCCGCGCGCTGCACGCGCTGCGCCAGGGCGCCGACCGCGTGGACGCCGCCACCCCGGCGTCCCGCGACCGCGCGGTCGACGCGCTGCGCGCCTTCGCGATCCTCGGCGTCGTCCTCGGCCACTGGCTGGTCACGGCCCTGGTCGCGGACGACGGGACGCTGCGCGCGGCGAGCCCGCTGCAGCACCTGCCCCGGCTCGCCCCGGTCTCCTGGGCCTTCCAGACCCTGGCCGTCTTCTTCCTGGTCGGCGGCCATGTGGCCACCCGCAGCCATGCCTCGGCGCGCGCCCGCGGGGTGCCGTACGGCGCCTGGCTGCGCGGCCGGCTGGGCCGCCTGCTGCGGCCGGTCCTCGCCCTCCTCACCCTGTGGACGGTGGCGGCCACCGCCCTGCTGCTGACCGGCACTCCCCTCGTCACCCTGCACACGCTGGTCAAACTGGCGCTGTCGCCGCTGTGGTTCCTCCTGGTCTTCGCCGTCCTGACGGCGGCCACCCCGCTGGTCGCCCGGCTCAGCCCGCTCTGGCCGCTGGCGGTCGTCGCGCACGTGGACCTGCTCCGCTTCGGCCTGCACGTCGGCCCCTCCTGGCTGGGCTGGGTGAACCTGGCGGCCGGCTGGCTGGTCCCGTACACCCTGGGCGCCGCCTGGACCCGCGGCGAGCTGGAGTCCCGGCGGGCGGCCCTCGTGCTGCTGCTCGGCGGTGCGACGGCCACGGCCGCGCTGGTGCTGACGGCGGGCTACCCGGCGTCGATGGTCGGCGTGCCGGGCCACGCGGTCTCCAACCTCAACCCGCCGACCCTGGCGGCCGTCACCTTCGGCCTGGCCCAGTGCGGGCTCGCCCTGATGCTGCGCGAGCGGCTGCGCGCGGCCATGCGCCGCCCGCTCGCCTGGGCGGCGGTGGCCCTGGTCAACCTGTCCGCCATGACGATCTTCCTGTGGCACCAGACGGCCCTGATGGCCACGACGGCCACCGCGCTCGCGGCCGGCCGCCTGCCCGGGCTGCACACCGTCCCCGACGGCCCGGACTGGGTGGCGTACCGGCTGCTGTGGCTGCCGGTGTTCGCCCTGGTGCTCGCCCTGTGCCGGACCGCGTTCCGCTCCTGGGAACAGGGCTCGCGGCGCCGCCCCGCCGGCAGCGGCCGCGGGCGCTCGCGGGTGGTCCGGGTGCACCGGGCCGGGGACGGGAAGGCGGCGCGGGCCACCCGCGGTGTCCAGGGCCTGTTGGGTCGCACGGCAGAGGACCACTTTCGCAGCAGGCCCTAGGGTGGTCCGCGTGACGGGGACGGGGGGCCGGGTGTTCGGGGTGCTCGCGGGCTGGGCCCGGCGCCGGCTGGCGGTGCTGCACGGCGATCTGTGGACGCTCCGGCCCGATCCGCTGCCCGCCTCGGTGTGGCTGCGCTGGCTGCCGCACGGCCTGCTGTGGCTGGCCGCGTTCGGGGTCACGCTCGGTGCCACGGCCCAGCTCGGGGACCACGGGCGGCTGCCCTTCGGCCCCGCCTTCGCGATCGGCCTCGGGCAGGGCGGCGCGATCGTCCTCGCGATGTCGCGGCCGATCGCGGGCTGGTGGCTGTCGACGACGGCGACCGTGGTGGGGGCCGTCGCGGTGCACGGCGGCCTCGACACGGTGGCGGGGTCGCGGTTCACCTGGCCCTGGACCGCGGCCGGCATCATCGCCCACCTGCTGGTCCTGCTGCTGCTCGCGCTGCGCGTGCGCACCCGGGTGTCGGTCGAGGCGCTGGCCCTGACCGTGCTGCTCACCTACCTCCTGGAAGGCGTGTGGGGCGGCGGGAGGTACCAGCCCACCGGGGTCGTCACGGTGGTGCTCTGCACGGTCGTCGTGGTGCTCGGCACCGCGCTGCGCGGCCGCCGGGAGGCGCGCGCCGAACTCGTCGAGCAGACCACCCTGACCAGCGAGGAGCGGGCCCGGCGCACCCTGCTGGAGGAGCGCAGCCGGATCGCGCGCGAACTGCACGACGTGGTCGCCCACCACATGTCGGTCATCTCCATCCAGGCGCAGGTGGCCCCGCACCTCGTCACCGACCCGACGCCGGAGCTGATCGAGAACCTGGACGGCATCCGGCAGAACGCGCTGGAGGCGCTCACCGAGCTGCGCCGGGTGCTCGGCGTGCTGCGCTCGGAGAACCCCGAGGACCCCTACGGGCTCGGCGCCCCCGGCGGCGGCGCGGCCCCGGACGCCCCGCAGCCCACCCTCGACCGGCTGGACGCGCTGATCGAGAACACCCGCGCGGCGGGCCTGGACGTGACCGCCCAGACCCGGGGCAGGGCGCGGCCCTACGCTCCCGGGGTGGAGCTGTCGGCGTACCGGATCGTGCAGGAGGCGCTGAGCAACGCCCTGCGGCACGCGCCGGGTTCCCGGGTCCGGGTGGAGGTCGCACACCTCCCGGACGGTGTGCGCCTCACGGTGACCAACTCCCCGCCGGGGCGGCCGGTCCCGCCCTCGCCGGGCGCCGGGCACGGACTGCTCGGGATGCGGGAGCGCGCGGCCATGCTCGGCGGTCACGTCACCGCGGCCGGGACCCCGCACGGCGGTTTCGCGGTCTCGGCCTTCCTGCCCCGCGACGGCGCCCCGCTCCCGGCCCCGCCGGTCCCACCCGCCAAGTAGCCCCCCCCTTTCCCGACAGGAGAACAGCCCCCCATGACCAGCGGCACGAACGGCGCGGACGGCACCGGCGGCAGCGACGGCAGGAGCGGCGCCGGTGTCATCCGCGTCCTCGTCGCCGACGACCAGCAGATGGTCCGGCAGGGCTTCACCGTGCTGCTCAACACCAAGCCGGACATCGAGGTGGTCGGGCAGGCGGTGGACGGCCGGGACGCCGTCGCCAAGGTCGGCGAACTGGTCCCGGACGTGGTGCTGATGGACATCCGGATGCCCGAGCTGGGCGGTATCGAGGCGACCCGGCTGATCACGGCCGACCACCCGGGCATCAGGGTCCTGGTGCTGACCACGTTCGACCTCGACGAGTACGTCTACGAGGCGCTGCGGGCGGGGGCCGCCGGGTTCCTGCTGAAGGACGCCTCGGCCGACCAGCTCGCCGAGGCGGTCCGGGTGGTGGCGGCAGGGGACGCGCTGCTCGCACCGGGCATCACCCGCCGGCTGATCGCCGAGTTCTCCCGGCTGGACGGCTCCCCGCGCCCCCCGCTGCGGCAGCGGGTGGGCGAGCTGACCGAACGGGAGACGGAGGTCCTGGCCCTGATCGCGCAGGGCCTGTCGAACGCGGAGATAGCCGGACGGCTGGTGGTCGCCGAACAGACCGTGAAGACCCACGTGGGCCGCATCCTGGTGAAGCTGGGCCTGAGGGACCGCACCCAGGCGGCGGTCTTCGCCTACGAGTCCGGCCTGGTCCGCCCCTCCGGCTACTGACCCCGGCCCCGGACACCGCACCCGCCCCCCGGGTCGTTCCGCCGTAGTACCTGAGAAGGACGCCGAAGGACCCTTCTCACTGGTGACGACCGGGGTGGTCGTTCCGGCCTACCGTGTGGCACGTGACCGAGACGACCCAGACGCGGTCGGTGCCGCCGGGCGGCGCGACCAAGCAGCGCAGCCCGGAGTACCGACTGGCCGCTGACGCCCTGCGCGGGCTGCGGCAGGACCTGTTCCACGACGCCTTCGCCTACCGGCCGCTGCCCCGGGCCGGCGCGGACGGCACCTCCGCCCGCCGCGGCCCGGGCCGTATGCGCGATTACGCGGCCTGGGCCCCGCACGCCGTGGTCGTCGCGCTCGGCGTGGTGGCGATGCTCTTCGCCCTGGCGAGCACGGACCGCGCCGGACTGCTGTCCCTGCTGAGCGGGCTGCTGGCGCTGGGGCCGGTGCTGCTGACCCTGGTGCGCCCGGTCGGGGCGTTCTGGTGCTCGCTCGCCGCCTCCGCGGTCGCCCTGGTCCTCGGCGGCGGCAGCGGCTTCGGCGACTGGCCGTGGCTGCCGGGCAGCTTCCTGACCCACCTGGTGGTGCTCACGGTCGTCGCCCTGCGCACCCGTCCCCGCGTGGCCGCCTGGATGTGGGTGATGACCGCCGCCTACGGCTTCGTCGCCGAGAGCCTCTTCGGTTGGGACCACTACAGCACCGACGTGGGCCCGATGCTGATCCTGTCCGCGCTGATCCTGCTCGTCGTCACCGTCCGGCACATCCGCCGCGAGGCCCAGCAGGAGGTCACCGCCCAGCAGACGGTGACCGAGGCGGAGCGCTCCCGGCGCACCCTGCTGGAGGAGCGCACCACCATCGCCCGCGAGCTGCACGACGTGGTCGCCCACCACATGTCGGTGGTCGCCATCCAGGCCGAGGCCGCGCCCTACCGGGTGGAGAACCCGCCGCCGGAGCTGGAGCAGGCGTTCGCCACCATCCGGGAGAACGCGGTGGCGGCCCTGACCGAGCTGCGCCGGGTGCTGGGAGTCGTCCGCGCGGAGGACTACGAGGCGCCCGACGCCCCCCAGCCCACCCTCGCCGACCTGGACGCGCTGCTCGCCAACGTGCGGGAGGCGGGCCTTGAGGTGACGAAGACGGTGACCGGCGCGGTGCGCGAACTGCCGCAGGGCGTGGAGCTGTCGGCGTACCGGATCGTGCAGGAGGCGCTGAGCAACACCCTGCGGCACGCGCCGGGGGCGGACGCCCGGGTGGAGATCGGGTACGTCCTCGGCGGCCTGGGCCTGCGCATAGTCAACGGCCGGCCGCCCGCGCCCCACCTGGTCAAGCCCTCGCCCGGCGCCGGGCACGGCGTCACCGGGATGCGCGAGCGGGTCTCCATGCTGGGCGGCGAGATGACGGCGGGCCCGGCGGCCGACGGCGGACACGAGGTGACCGTGTTCCTGCCGGTGCCGGCCGGGGCGACCGCGGGCGAGGACGGGGCATGACGATCCGCGTACTGATCGCGGACGACCAGATGATGGTCCGCGAGGGCTTCTCCGTCCTGCTGAACGCGATGCCGGACATCGAGGTCGCCGGCGAGGCCGTCAACGGCCGCGAGGCGGTCGAGCGGGTGCGGGAGCTCGCCCCGGACGTGGTGCTGATGGACATCCGGATGCCCGAGCTGAACGGCATCGAGGCGACCCGGGAGATCGTGGCCGCTGACGCGGCGGCCAAGGTGCTGGTGCTGACCACGTTCGACCTGGACGAGTACGTGTACCAGGCGCTGCGCGCCGGTGCCTCCGGGTTCCTGCTGAAGGACGCCTCGGCGCGGCAGCTCGCCGACGGGGTGCGGGTGGTCGCGTCCGGGGAGGCGCTGCTGGCGCCCTCGGTGACCAGGCGGCTGATCACGGAGTTCTCCCGGCTCGCCGAGACGCCGGGCCTGATGCCGTCGGCGCAGGCGGCGTACGGGGAGCTGACCGAGCGGGAGACGGAGGTGCTGGTGCTGATCGCGCACGGTCTGTCCAACGCGGAGATCGCCGGGCGGCTGGTGGTCGCCGAGTCCACGATCAAGACCCATGTGAGCCGGATCCTGGTGAAACTGGGGCTGCGGGACCGCACCCAGGCCGCGGTGTTCGCGTACGAGGCGAGGCTGGTCACGCCAGGGTGAGCCGGGCTAGCGTCCGTCCATGGCAGCTCCTCGCGATCTCGCTTTCGATCCCTGGGACCCGGCGTTCCTCGCCGACCCGTACCCCGCCTACGCCGAGCTGCGCTCGCGTGGCCGGGTGATCCGGTACGAGCCGACCGACCAGTGGCTGGTCCCGCACCACGCGGACGTCTCGGCGCTGCTGCGGGACCGCCGGCTGGGCCGCGCCTACCAGCACCGGTTCACCCACGAGGACTTCGGCCGGACCCCGCCCGCCCCGGAGCACGAGCCGTTCCACACCCTCAACGACCACGGCATGCTCGACCTGGAGCCGCCGGACCACACCCGGATACGGCGGCTGGTGTCCAAGGCGTTCACCCCGCGCACGGTTCAGGCTCTGGTGCCGTACGTCAGGAACCTGGCGAACGAGCTGGTGGCGGGCCTGGTGGCAGCGGGCGGCGGCGACCTGCTGACGGACGTGGCCGAACCGCTGCCGGTGGCCGTGATCGCCGAGATGCTGGGCATCCCCGAGTCGGACAGGGCGCCGCTGCGGCCGTGGTCGGCGGACATCTGCGGGATGTACGAGCTGAACCCGTCCGGGGACTCCGCCGAGCGGGCCGTGCGGGCGTCGGTCGAGTTCTCGGACTATCTGCGCGAGCTGATCGCCGAGCGGCGCGAGAACCCGGGCGACGACCTCATCTCGGGCCTGATCGCGGCCCATGACGAGGGCGACCGGCTGACGGAGCAGGAGATGATCTCCACGGCCGTCCTCCTGCTCAACGCCGGCCACGAGGCCACCGTCAACGCCACGGTCAACGGCTGGTGGGCGCTGTTCCGCAACCCGGACCAGCTCGCGGCGCTGCGTGCGGACCACTCGCTGGTCCCGGCCGCGGTCGAGGAGCTGATGCGCTACGACACCCCGCTCCAGCTCTTCGAGCGCTGGGTCCTGGACGACATCGAGATCGACGGCACCACGATCCCCCGCGGCGCGGAGATCGCCATGCTCTTCGGCTCCGCCAACCACGACCCGTCCGTCTTCACCGCCCCCGAGCGGCTGGACATCGGCCGCGGGGACAACCCGCACATCTCCTTCAGCGCGGGCATCCACTACTGCATCGGCGCCCCGCTGGCCCGCATCGAGCTCGCGGCCTCCATGACCGCCCTGCTGGAGCGGGCCCCCACGCTGAGCCTGGCGGCGGAACCGGAGCGGAAGCCGAACTTCGTGATCCGCGGCCTGGAGGGCCTGGACGTCGAGGTGAGGTGATCACCGCGCCGTGATCACCGGTCCGTCCGTCCCCGGGTCACCCGGGGGCGGGCAGGGTCAGGGCCCAGGCGTCCTCACGGACGGTCCAGGTGCGGCGGCGGACCGGGCCCGCGACCGCCGCGTCCGCGCGGTAGCGGAAGTCCGCGCCGACCACCGTCACCGAGCGGCCGGAGGCGCGCAGCGGGGTGGCCTCCGCGCCCAGGGACAGGGGCCGTACCTCCACCTCGGCGATCCCGCGGCTGCCGGGGGTCACCGACACCGCCTCCACCGGCTGGTCCAGGTCCACGACCGTGTCGCCGTCGACCTCGACGCGCAGCCGGGAGGGGCCGGGGGCCGGAACGGCGGCGAGGCGGGTGGGGCGCGGGGCGAGGGTGCGGACCAGGGAGCGGTAGCGGGTGCGCAGCCGGGGGCGCTCCGGGGCGACGGTCACCGGTTCGGCGGAAGCCGTCCGTACCGGGGCGGCCGGGATGCCGAGCGCGGTCAGGACCACGCCGTCGCTGTCGTCCACGAGCAGGTCGAGGCGCCGCTCCGCCCCGTCCAGCACGGCGCGGGCCGCCGCCACCGCGCCGGCGGGCACTCCGAGGGACTCGGCGAGCGCGGCCTCCCCGACCGGCACCATCGACAGCGCGCATCCGGCCAGCTCGCGGTGGCGGTGCAGCAGGGTCACGGCGCGGACCAGTGCCCGGTCGTCGCCGATCACGACCGGGCGCCGGGACCCCCGCCGGCCGAGTGCCCGGGCGAATTCCTCGGGGCCGTCCGGCAGACAGACCTTGGTGGTCGCACCCGCGCTGAGCACGTCTTTCGCGATCCGTACGGACTCCCCGTCCGTGTGCCGTGCCGCCGGATCGATGATCACCAGCAGCTGATCGGACGTCGCGAAGGTCGCCACCTCGGTCCTGCCTCGCTTCCTCGGGTAGCATCTTTGTGCAAGAGCCCCTTGCGCTATTGCGCCAGGGGCTTCGTCTATTCCGGGGCATCCGGTCCGACGGTTGTGCGACCAAAGGCGGTCGCGGTGGTGTGCGGCGGTGAACCTTACGCCCAAGCCCCCGACCTTGGACATGCCCCGCCCGGAAGGGGTGTACGCGCGTGCCCGCACTTGTGCTGCTCGGTGCTCAGTGGGGTGACGAAGGCAAGGGGAAGGCGACCGACCTGCTCGGTGGCTCGGTGGACTATGTAGTGCGATACCAGGGCGGCAACAACGCCGGCCACACGGTCGTCGTGGGCGACCAGAAGTATGCACTCCACCTCCTCCCTTCCGGAATCCTCTCTCCCGGTTGTACGCCGGTCATCGGCAACGGTGTCGTCGTCGACCCGTCGGTCCTGCTCTCCGAGCTGAGCGGTCTGAACGAGCGTGGCGTTGACACGTCCAAGCTCCTGATCAGCGGAAACGCGCACGTCATCACGCCGTACAACGTGACCGTCGACAAGGTCACGGAGCGCTTCCTCGGCAAGCGGAAGATCGGTACGACGGGGCGCGGCATCGGACCGACCTACGCCGACAAGATCAACCGTGTCGGCATCCGGGTCCAGGACCTGTACGACGAGTCGATCCTGACCCAGAAGGTCGAGGCGGCCCTCGACGTCAAGAACCAGCTGCTGACCAAGCTGTACAACCGGCGTGCCATCGCCGTCGACCAGGTGGTCGAGGAGCTGCTGGGCTACGCCGAGCAGATCAAGCCGTACGTCACCGACACCGTGCTGGTCCTCAACCAGGCGCTGGAGGAGGACAAGGTCGTCCTGTTCGAGGGCGGTCAGGGCACGCTCCTCGACATCGACCACGGCACGTATCCCTTCGTCACCTCCTCGAACCCGACCGCGGGCGGCGCCTGCACCGGCGCCGGGGTGGGCCCGACGAAGATCAGCCGGGTCATCGGCATCCTCAAGGCGTACACGACCCGGGTCGGCGCCGGCCCGTTCCCGACCGAGCTGTTCGACGAGGACGGCGAGGCGCTGCGCCGGATCGGCGGCGAGCGGGGCGTGACCACCGGCCGTGACCGCCGCTGCGGCTGGTTCGACGCGGTCATCGCCCGCTACGCGACCCGGGTGAACGGCCTGACCGACTTCTTCCTCACCAAGCTGGACGTGCTCACCGGCTGGGAGCAGATCCCGGTCTGCGTGGCGTACGAGATCGACGGCAAGCGGGTCGAGGAGCTGCCGTACTCGCAGACCGACTTCCACCACGCGAAGCCCGTCTACGAGACGCTGCCCGGCTGGTCCGAGGACATCACCAAGGCGAAGTCCTTCTCCGACCTGCCGAAGAACGCCCAGAACTACGTCAAGGCGCTGGAGGAGATGTCCGGCGCCCCGATCTCCGCGATCGGCGTGGGCCCGGGCCGGGACGAGACGATCGAGATCAACTCGTTCCTGTAGGCCGCGACACCGCCTGACGGTTCCGCCCGTCGATCCGCCCCGGCGCGATCGGCGGGCGGTTCCGCGTCCTGGGGTGTCCGCCGTGGTGCGAGGGACAATCGAGGTATGGGCGTCCACCGGAACGCACGGTGCCGGGGGCCGTACGGCGGTGAGGGCGAGGACGCCGGCGGCACGGACTGCTCGGACCCGGCCGTCTTCGAGGTCGTGCGGCACGGCAGGCCCCCGCTGTGGGTGTGCCCGGTGCACCTGGGGCCCGCGCTGCTGTTGGCGCCCGGGGTGCTCTGGCCGCCGGTGATCCGCCTCATCCGGCACCCGTGACGCGGCCACCCCTGACGCATCTTTGACCTGGACATGGCTCACCCCTGGTTCCGGGCCCGTCCGGCCGGCGCCACGATCTACGCGTGTAGTCCCGCCGGGCCCTCCGCCCGGCCCTCTCGCACGCGTCCCCAGGAGCCATGTATGCCCGTCAGTCCCATGAACCGCCGGGAGTTCGTGAAGAAGTCGGCCGTCACCTCGGCGGCCGTGGCCGCCGCCGGCACCGTCTCGGCGGCGCCCGCCGAGGCGGCCGGCCGGCAGCCCGAGAAGGCGCCCCGCACCTGGTCGTTCTCCATCCTCGGCACCACCGACCTGCACAGTCACGTCTTCGACTGGGACTACTACAAGGACGCCGCCTACAGCGACAAGGCCGGCAACTCCGTGGGCGTGGCCCGGGTGGCGACCCTCGTCCGGCAGCAGCGCGAGGCCAAGGGAGAGGACCGGGTGCTGCTGGTCGACGCAGGCGACATCATCCAGGGCACCTCCCTGGCCTACTACTTCGCCCGCGTCGACCCCATCACCGGCACCGGCGGAAAGCGCGGCCCCCGGCACCCGATGGCCGTCGCCATGAACCACATGCGCTACGACGCCGCCGCGCTCGGCAACCACGAGTTCAACTACGGCATCGACGTCCTGCGCCGGTTCGAGAGCCAGTGCCACTTCCCGCTGCTCGGCGCCAACGCCCTCGACGCCAAGACCCTGCGCCCCGCCTTCCAGCCGTACACGGTGAAGCGCGTCCGGGTCCCCGGGGCGCCCGACATCAAGGTGGGCATCCTCGGCCTCACCAACCCGGGCATCGCCCTGTGGGACAAGGACAACGTCGGCGGCCGGATGGTCTTCCCGGGCCTGGTCGAGCAGGCGAGGAAGTACGTGCCGAGGCTGCGGGCGCTCGGCTGCGACGTCGTCTTCCTGACCGACCACTCCGGCCTGGACGGCTCCTCGTCCTACGGCGACGCGCTCCCGTACGTCGAGAACGCCTCGAACCTGGTGGCCGAGCAGGTGCCGGGCATCGACGCGATCCTGGTCGGCCACACCCACGTGGAAGTCCCGTCCTACACCGTCAAGAACGCGGAGACGGGCGAGGAGGTCCTGCTCTCCGAGCCGTACTGCTGGGGCTACCGGCTGAGCGTCTTCGACTTCGAGCTCGAACTGCACCACGGCCAGTGGAAGGTGACGGACAAGAAGGCCCAGACCCTCAACCCCAACGGCGTGGACGAGGACCCGGAGATCAGAGAGCTCCTGGAGGCCGACCACGAGCTGGTGGTGAAGTACGTGAACACGGCCGTCGGCACCTGCACCGCCGACCTCTCGGCGGCGGACTCCTGCTGGCGGGACGTGCCGATCATGGACTTCATCCACAAGGTGCAGGCCGACACGGTGAAGGCGGGCCTGTCCGCGGCCGACGCGGCCCTCCCGCTGATCTCGGTGGCGGCGCCCTTCAGCCGCACCGCGGACATCCCCCGGGGCAGCGTCACCATCAAGGACATCGCCGGCCTCTACATCTACGACAACACCCTCTACGGCAAGAAGCTCACCGGCGCCCAGCTCAGGGACTACCTGGAGTACGCGGCGAAGTACTACCACCAGGTCCCGGCGGGCACCGCGGTCGACACCGCCACCCTCACCAACGCCAACAGCTTCTGGGACTACATGTACGACACGGCGTCGGGCGTCTCGTACGACATCGACATCGCGCAGCCCGAGGGCTCGCGGATCAGGAACCTGACCTACGAGGGTGCCCCGGTCGCCGACGACCAGGTCTTCGTGGTGGCGGTCAACAACTACCGCGCGAACGGGGGTTCGGGGTACCCGCACATCGCCTCGGCGCAGGTCGCCTACAGCTCCACGAACGAGATCCGCCAGCTCATGATCGACTACGTGACCACGAAGAAGACGCTCGACCCGGCGGACTTCGCGGTCACCAACTGGAAGCTGACGCAGGCGGGAACGCCGGTGTTCTGAGGAAGCCGGCCCAGGCCCCCGGCGACACGGTGAGTCGGGGGCCTTCGGGGTTCTTGGAGTCCCGGATGTGGATGGTGGTGGGGGTGGGGGCGACTTCGAGGCACTGTCCGCCCCCGGCGTCGCTGTAACTCGCCTTGTGCCATCGCAGGGTGCCGGTCATGTTCGCTCTTCTCCCGCCAGCGTTCGGATGAGGCTCAACGAGTCGTCCGGGCTCAGAGCCTGTGTGCGGATCTTTGCATAACGGTGTGCGAGGGGGGCCACCGTCGGCGGATCGCTGACCAGGACGCTCTGGTCCTCCACTTCGAGGTAGACCACCTGGTGGTGGTCCTTCGTCACGACCAGCACCATGCTGCCGTGAGCCCCTGCATGGCCGCCTCTCAACGCCCTTTCCATCGGCATCACTTGAACGCTGACATTGTCCCTCTCGGCATCCTCGGCAAGCGAGCGCAATTGCTCGCGCAGGATCTCCCAGCTCCCGAACGGCCGCCTGAGTGCCGACTCGTCGAGAATCAGCTCGACCATGGCAGGCGGGTCCCTGTCGAACAGTGCCCTGCGAGCGATACGGGCCTCGACCAGCTCCTCCACCTTCGTCTCGGGAAGCCGAGGGAACCCGCCTCCGATCAGCGCCCGGGCGTAGGCCGGGGTCTGAAAGAGGCCGTCGACCACGAACGTCTGGTACGAGCAGAGCGTCACCGCCTCCGCCTCCATCAAGGCGAAGTTCTTGAACTGCGGCGGGTACTTGTCCAGCAGCATGAACTTCCGCGCCTTCTCGAAGACCCCGAGCCCGCCCCCGATCTGCTCCTCAAGAGCCACCAGCATCTTGTCGCTGGCCGGCTGCGCGCACGTCTCCATCGCGCTGATCGCGGAGCCCGTGTAGCCGATCCGCCTGCCCAACTCGTCCTGCGTCAGGCTCTGCTGCTCGCGCAGCGCCTTCGCCAGGGCGGCGACGAGATGCGCCGTACCGCCCGCCTCCACCTTGTTCTCCGCCCGCGCCATCGCGGTCACCCCCGGACTCAACCGAACTCAACCGGTCACCGACACTCCGCCCCGACTCCCGACCGTTGTGAAGGGTCGACGGAGAGTTGTGGAAGACCGTAGCGGCCTGCACGGACACTGGGCCCATGAACACGGAAAGTCACCTCGCTCCGGAATGGGTTCCCGCCACCGGCGTCCAACTGCGCAAGGCGGGGGTCCAATTCGACGCCGTGCGGCTCGACGGTGACCGGGGGCGGGAGGTCGCCGACCGGCTGGCGCGGATGACCGGGGGCGATCCGGGGCCGGTGGTGGAGTCGGGCAGCGGGCGGCGGTGCGTCTACTTCCTCGTGGCGGCGGGCAGCACGGGCCACCGCGGCTGGCCCCCGGAGGTGACCCGGCTGACGAGCGGCCCGTACCGCGTCTGCTTCATCCCGGTGCCCGCGCTTCAGGGGCGGACGTGGCCGCTCGCCTGGCGGTACCCGCCGACGGCCCCCGGCCGGTTCGTGCACACACTGCTGCTGCGCGCGGTGCTGGGGGAGCCGGATCACCGGCCGTGCGGCGAGGGCGTCAGCTGAACACGATCATGGAGCCCTGGGCCAGCGAGCGCGTCGCGGCCGCGTGCAGACCGAGCCACACGTGGCGCTCGCGGGCGAAGGGGCTCGGGTCGTACGGCGCCGGGACCGCCGGTTCCTCCAGCTCCGTCGGGGCGGTGGGCGGTTGCGGCGCCGCCGGCGGATTGGCCGGATCGATGCCGATCGACGGGGCCACGAACTCCAGCTCCCGCAGCAGGGCCTGCGAGGAGCCCAGCGGGCCGCCGCCGGCGAGCAGCTCCTCGTTGGACAGCGGGTGCGGGAAGTCCACCGGGACGTAGGCGCCCGCGTGGTCGTAGTGCCAGACCAGATGGGACTGCTGGGCCGTCGACTCGAACATCTCCAGCAGCTGCTCGTAGTCGCCGCCGAGTTCGTCCACCGGTGTCACCGGCAGCCCGCACACCTGGAGCAGGTACACCCGGCGCAGGAAGTGCAGCGCGTCGTAGTCGAAGCCGGCGACCGGGGCGACCTCGCCGGACAGGCCCGGCATGTACTGGTACACCGGCACCGGCGGGAGCCCGGCCGCGGCCAGTGCGTCGTTGTAGTGCGCGAGTTCCTCGGCGAACGGGTTGTCCGGGGTGTGGCACAACACGTCGACGAGCGGTACCAGCCACAGGTCACAGGCCAAAGAGGGCTCCTCGCATCGGCAGGCGCGCGGTCACGCGCGGCAGCGGGTGGTCAGGGAAGGGTAGTCGGTGGCGGCCGGGGTCAGCTCCCCCTGTGCAGGTCCCATACCCATACCCCACCGGTCCACTTGCCGTCGTGGCCGGTGAGCTCTTTCAGGACCGTGCGCAGGGCGCCGTCGTTCTGCTGCGGGGCCAGGACCAGGGCACCCGCCTTCCAGTAGGCGAAGTCCCGCCGGGCCTGGGCCCGCCAGTTCTTGCCGATGACGGGGACGAGCCCGGTGTAGCGCACGTCCCGGAGCATGCCCGCGGTGTAGCGCGGGGCGGCGCCGTAGATCCCGACGCGGTCCTCGCCGTAGGGGCCGTTGAAGTAGCCGCCGGGCAGCCTGAAGCCCAGGTGGGCGGCCGTCTGCCAGTGCAGGGCCTCGGCGGCGCCCGGGTCGGGCAGCGGCACCGGGACCAGTGACTCGCCGTCCCGCACGTACGACTTCCACTCCCCGTCCGTGACGAACGCGGGCACCGCGACCCGGTCGACGGACTTCAGCGGGGCCGGGACGAGCGGGAGCAGCGCGAAGGCCACCCCCAGCAGGGCGAGGTGCCGGCTGGACGGGGTCGTGGAGACCGCCGCACGGTCCAGGGCCAGCGCGAGGAGCATGCCCAGCGCCGGGGCGCAGATCATCGCCACCCGGCCCTCGATGACCGACTCGAACAGCGGCAGGTGGGCGAGCGGGGCCCAGGGGCCGGGCAGGACGCTGCCGGTGAGCGGGATCCGGATCCTCGGGCCGAGGGAGAGGACGGCCGCGGCCACCGCGGTGAACGCCAGCGCCCTGACCACGGCGCGGTCCCACAGCCGCACGGCGACGGCGAAGGCGACGGCGACCAGCGGCCAGCCGTAGAAGGCGTTCTGCTCGGTCGGGTTCAGCGCCAGCCGGCCGGCGGTCTGCGCGTCACCCGCGATCAGGGAGCGTTCGGCGAAGGCGAGCAGGGACAGCGGGCTGTTGCCCGCGTTGTCGCCGTGCGCGATGCCCGCGTAGCTCTGCGGCCCGGCGAACTGCCAGTACAGCGCGTACGCCACCAGCGGCAGGCAGACGGCCCCGGCGATCAGCAGGCCGGTCAGCAGCGGCCGCAGGGCCGCCCGCGCCACGTCGCGGCGCATGGCGCCGTAGGCGGCGGCGAACAGGAGCATGCCCATCGACGCGAGCAGCAGCGGCTCCTCGCCGAGGAAGATCTGGTAGGCGGCCATCAGGCCGAGCACGATCCCGTCCCGGACCACCCGGGCGCCGCCTGCCAGGCGCAGCGCGCGGTCGACGAGCAGCGGGACCATGAACAGGATGACGAAGTTGGGGTGCGCGTTGGCGTGGCTGACCATGGGCGGCGCGAAGGCCGCGAGGGACGCCCCGACGAACGCGGCCGTGCGGCGGCGCACCATCCGCTTCACGATCAGCCAGTACCAGGCGCCCGCGGTGGCGGCCAGGCCCAGCGTCATGCACACACTGAGCGCGACGGCCGGCCCGAACAGCAGCGTGACCGGCGTGAACGGCACCGACAGGCCCAGCATCACCGTGTTGGCCATCAGGTTCACGCCGTCCGGGAAGCCCTGGAGGTCGGTGAAGAGCGGGTTGCGCAGGTGGGCGACGTTGTCGGCGGTGACCGCGAAGAACCACTCCCACTGGTTCTGGTCCTGCATGGAGTCGGTCAGATAGCGGTGGGAGGGGTCGAAGAACCGGCCGGAGTACAGGGCCACCGACATCACCAGGAACAGCACGGCGGCGAAGACGTCGGCGGGGCGCAGGGCACGGGTCCGGATGCGGACCAGGTCGGCGAGGACCCGGAGGTAGTCCAGGGGGCCGACCTTGGAGCCGGGGCGGTGGCTCCAGCGGACCGGGACCTCGGCGACCGGCCAGCCGGCCCGGTGGAAGTGGTGCAGCACCTCCACGTCGATGCCCCAGCCGTCCAGGCGGGCGGCGCCGAAGGCCGCGCGGGCCCGGTCGCCCTCGAACAGCTTGAAGCCGCACTGCGTGTCCCGTATCCCGGGCACGGCCGTGCGGCGGATCAGGAAGTTCCCGGCGCGGCCCAGCAGTTCACGCACCCGGTGCTGCCGCTCGGCTATCTCGGCGCCGGGCACCGAGCGGGAGGCGATCGCCGCCGCGCTGCCCCCGCCGAGCGCCTCGTCCAGGCGCTCCAGTTCCTCGATGGGCGCGGAGAGGTCGGCGTCGGTGACCAGGACCCGGTGGCCGCTGGACGCGGCGACCCCGAGCCGCAGCGCGTGCCCCTTGCCGCGGTTGCCGGGGCTGGTGACGAGGCGTATCCGGGGGTGGTCGAGGGCGCCGACCTCGCGGGTGCCGTCGGTCGAGCCGTCGTCGGCGACGATCACCTCCCAGGTGTCCTCGTACGCGTCGAGGTAGCGGGTGATGGCCTCCAGGGTGGGGCCGAGGCGCCGCTCCTCGTTGTAGGCCGGGATGACGACGGAGAGCCCGACCTGGCCGGCAGCACCGTCGGCGGCCCGTTGGCGGGGTATGCGCACGCCGTGTTCCGCCGCGCCGCTCACTGGGCGGCCAGCCGTTCGACCAGGGCCAGGGCGTGCTCGTTGGCGGCGGCGACGATCGCGCGGGCGGTGTCGGCCTCGCGGCGGGCCAGGGCGTCGACCAGTTCGGTGTGCCCGGCCCACAGCCGGCCGCGCACGTCGGGCAGCCGGCGCAGGTGCTGCACCGCGCACACCCAGGACTGCACGCGCAGCCGGTGCAGGAAGTCGGCCAGGTAGGGGTTGCCGAACAGGCCGCTCAGCTCGCGCCAGAACCGCAGGTCGTAGCCGATCAGCACGGTCAGGTCGCCGGACGCGGAGGCGCGCTGCGCCTCCTCGCCGCGCCGGCGCACCGCCGCCAGGGCGGCCACCGTCCGCGGGTTCTCGGTGTCGGTGAAGGCCGGGTGCCCGGCGGTCAGGCACTGGAAGATGCCGTCGGTGACCAGGGAGCGGGCCTCGATCATGTTCCGGTAGTCGTCGAGCGAGTACTCGGGGACCCGGAAACCGCGGTGCTGGTCGGCCTCCAGGATGCCCTGCGCGGAGAGGTCGACCAGCGCCTCGCGGACCGGGGTCGCGGAGACGCCGTACTGGTCGGCGATCTCCTTGACGGTGAACGCCCGGCCGGGCGTGAGGCGGCCCGCCAGCACCTCGTCACGCAGCGCGTCCGCGATCTGCTGGCGCAGGGTGCTGCGCGTCACGGCGCCGCCGTTGCCGGGCATCGTCCGGACCTCTCCTCACACGTGCGGGTGACGTACTCGTCCTCACTTACGAGCACGTCACCTTACGCGTTCGGGTTGCGGGCGGGGCAGTTCGAGTTCGGCTACACGGTGTACGTGTCGGCCACGCTCAACGCCGCGTCCAGGGCCGCGAGTCCCTCCTTCAGTTCGGCCTCCGTGACGTTGCACGGCGGGACCACGTGGGTGCGGTTCATGTTCACGAAGGGCCACAGGCCGTGCTGCTTGGCGGCGGCCGCGAAGGCGGCCATGGGGGTGTTCGCCTCGCCGGCCGCGTTGTACGGCACCAGCGGCTCCCGGGTCTCCCGGTTCCGCACCAGCTCCAGCGCCCAGAACATGCCGGTGCCGCGCACCTCGCCCACGCTCGGGTGGCGCTCGGCCAGGGCGGCGAGGGCCGGGCCGAGGACCGACGAGCCGAGCCGCGCGGCGTTCTCGACGACGCCCTCCTCCGCCATCGCGGTGATCGTGGCGACGGCGGCGGCGCAGGCCAGCGGGTGCCCGGAGTAGGTGAGGCCGCCGGGGTAGGGCCGCTTGCCGAAGGTCTCCGCTATCCGCGCGGAGATGGCGACACCGCCGAGCGGCACGTATCCGGAGTTCACGCCCTTGGCGAAGGTCATCAGGTCCGGGACGACCCCGAACAGGTCGGCGGCGAACCACTCGCCGGTCCGGCCGAACCCGGCCATGACCTCGTCCAGGACGAAGACGATCCCGTACTTGTCGCAGAGCTCGCGCACGCCGGCCAGGTAGCCGGGCGGCGGCACCATGATCCCGGCGGTGCCGGGGATGGTCTCCAGGATGATCGCGGCGACCGTGCCCGGCCCCTCGAAGGCGATCGTCGTCTCCAGGTGCTCCAGCGCCCGCGCGGTCTCCTGCTCCTCGGTCTCCGCGTAGAAGCGGGAGCGGTAGAGGAAGGGCGCCCAGAAGTGGACGACGCCGGCGCTGCCGCTGTCGGAGGCCCAGCGGCGCGGGTCGCCGGTGAGGTTCACGGCCTGCTGGGTGCCGCCGTGGTACGAGCGATAGGCGGAGAGCACCTTGGGGCGGCCCGTGTGCAGCCGGGCCATGCGCACCGCGTGCTCGACGGCGTCGGCGCCGCCGTTGGTGAAGAAGATCTTGTCCAGGTCGCCGGGGGTCCGCTCGGCGATCAGCCGGGCCGCCTCCGAGCGGGCCTCGATCGCGAAGGCGGGCGCGAAGGTCGTCATCGTCGCGGCCTGCTCCTGGATGGCCGCGACGACCTTGGGGTGCTGGTAGCCGATGTTCGTGTAGACGAGCCCGCTGGTGAAGTCCAGGTACCGCTTGCCGTCGTAGTCCCAGAAGTACGACCCCTCGGCGCCTGCGACGGCGAGCGGGTCGATGAGGTCCTGGGCGGACCAGGAGTGGAAGACGTGCGCGCGGTCCGCGGCCTTCACTGCGGCGCCGGCGGAGGGGTTGGGCTGAGGGGTCATGCGGGCGAGGGTAAATGCCCCGGATACGGACGCGGCATGGGCGTCCTGTTCCCTGGGCGGGCCGTTTCCGCGACAGACTGTCGAAGTAGCGGGTCGGCGGTGGTGGGTACCGGTCGCCCGGTTGTCGCCGTTACGCAACCGTAGAGCCCGCTCCGCACGGCGCCCCGGGCCGCCGCACTATCCTCGGTCCGTTGCAGACCTATGGGGGGGAAGGCGGCGCGGGGATGGAGAAGCTGGGAGCGGGGGAGCCGCTGGGGGTCCCCCCGGGCGTTGGGCCCAGGGGGAGGATCGGGGCGTACCGGCTGCTGGCGCGGCTCGGCGCGGGCGGCATGGGGCAGGTCTACCTGGCCCGCTCCGACCGCGGCCGTACGGTCGCCGTGAAGCTGGTCCGCCAGGAGCTGGCCGAGCAGGAGGAGTTCCGGGCGCGCTTCCGGCAGGAGGTGCAGGCCGCGCGGCGGGTCGGCGGCTACTGGACCGCGCCCGTGCTCGACGCGGACACCGAGGCGGTGGTGCCCTGGGTGGCCACCGGGTACGTCGCCGGGCCCAGCCTGCAGCAGGTCGTCGGGCACGACCACGGGGCGCTGCCCGAGCGGTCGGTGCGGATCCTGGCGGCGGGCCTCGCGAACGCGCTGAAGGACATCCACGCGGCCGGGATCGTGCACCGGGACCTGAAGCCGTCCAACGTGCTGGTGACCATCGACGGGCCCCGGGTGATCGACTTCGGGATCGCGCGGGCGATGGAGACGCCGGCCGGGGACGGGCTGACCCGGACCGGCTCCCTGGTCGGGTCGCCGGGGTTCATGGCGCCCGAGCAGGTGCGCGGGGACCGGATCACGCCCGCGTGCGACGTCTTCTGCCTCGGCTCCGTGCTCGCCTACGCGGCCACCGGCGTCCTCCCCTTCGGGGGCAGCGACAGCGGGGTGCACGCGCTGATGTTCCGGATCGCCCAGGAGGAGCCGGACCTCGACGGGCTGCCGGAGGGCATCGCGGACCTGGTCCGCGACTGCCTGCGCAAGGACCCCGCGGCCCGGCCCTCCCTGGACCGGATCCTGGAGCTGACCGGAGCCGAGGACACCGTCGCCGGCGGCCGCTCCCGCGACCCCTGGCTGCCGGGCGCGCTGGTGGCCCAGCTCGGCCGGCACGCGGTGCGGCTGCTGGACGCGGAGGACCCGGAGAGCACCACGGCGCCGTCCGCCCAGGCCGGCGCGGGTGCCCCGGGCGACGGCCCGGCACCGGCCGGGGGGCCGGCCGCCCTCCCGGCGCCCCGGACCCCGGCGGCCGCGCCCGGCCCCGCCCCGGTGAGCCCGCCGGCCTGGATCCACGAGCACGCCCCCGCCCCCGACGACGTGGCGCCGCAGGCGGCCCACCCGCCCACCCTCGCCGCCGGCCGGACACCTCCCCCCGGCATGCCCGCCGCCCCGCCCGCCCACCCGGCCCCGAGCCCGTACGGCCACCCGCAGCAGCACGCCCAGCAGCACCCGCAGCCCGCCCCCGGCCCCTACGGCTACCCCCAGCAGCCGTACCCGCCCTACGGCGGCGGCCTCGGCTCCACCCCGCCCTACGGGCCGCCTCCCGTCGGCGGCTACCAGGAGCCGGAACGCAAGAACGGCCGCTCCACCGCGCTCCTCGTCGTGATCGCGCTGGTCGTGGCGCTGGGCGCGGGCGGCTCCGTGTTCGCGCTGATGAAGCACGGCGGCGAGGACACGGCCGGCGGCACGGTCGACGCCGCCCCGACCGGCACCCCGAGCGCACCGCGCGAGACGCCCCCGACGCCCACGCCGACGACCTCGGCGCCGTCCTCCTCCGCGTCCGCCGACGGGGCCGTCCCGGACGCCTTCCTCGGCACCTGGCAGACCACGATCGACAACGCCAACGGCTCCAACAGCCGTCGGCTCACCATCGCGCAGGGCAAGGTCGGCGACACCGTGCTCACCCTCGTCGCCGACGGCCCCACCGACGGCGGCGGCAGCTACCACTGCGTCTTCGAGGCCGAACTGGCCGCACAGCCCGGGGCGGACGGCCCGCTGGAGATCGGCCCGTCCACCGTGACCTCGGGCGAGCCGCGCTCGTCCTGCTCCCCGGGCGAGGCCAGCGAGGTCACCCTCCAGTCCGACGGCCGCCTGAAGCGGGCGAAGAAGGGCGGCGGGGAGAGCCTGACGTACACCAGGCAGTGACCCGGGCCGGGCTCCCGCGCACGCGGGGCGGCACGGCCTAGCGGGGCTCCGGCGGGCGCTGGCGGGGCATGTTCGGACGGGTGCCGTTCACGGGCGGCAGCGGGAACCGGCCTGCCGGCGCACCGGTCTCCGCCCGCGCCCCGGCGGCCACCGCCGCCTGGATGCCCAGCGGCGCCGGGCCCGTGCGGAACTCCACCATCCAGTCGGCCGTCTCCGTGCGCACCAGCTCCGTCACGTCCTCCGAGAACCGGCGCAGCACCGCGAGGCACCGCTCGGCCGCCTCGCCGGCCGTGCCCTCCGCCGGGCCCAGCACCTCCCGCACGCTCTCCGACGCCCAGTCGAACTGGAGCACCTGGAGCCGCCGCTGCACGGCCTGTGCGGTGGCCACGTCCCTCATCCACCCCGAGGTGACCCCGAAGAACCGGTCGACGCCGACGCAGGCCACCGCCAGCATCAGCGCCAGATAGCCCCACGGCGCCACCCCGCCGACCACGCCGGTCAGGTCCAGCAGCGGCAGCGCCGTCCCGCAGACCGCGCCCGCGGCCGCACCGGCGCGCAGCGCCCGCGCCCCGCGCCGCTTCCACACCCGGTCCGCGAGGTACCAGGCCGCCGTCCGCAGCGCCCCGAGCTCCACCCACCGGTACAGCTCGTCGAGCCGTTCGGCGGGCTCCCCCCAGTCCCCGAGCGGGAGCACCCGCCCGGTCAGGTCGCCCGGCCGCAGCCCGGCCGCGCCCCCGCCCCAGCCGTCCTGTGGCGGACCCTCGGGCTGCATCTCCGGCTGACCCACCCGGCTCTCCCTACTGAACACGACACCGAACACGGCACCGAACACGACACTGACCACGGCACTGAAGACGACCGGTCACATTGCGTGACATTGCATGCCGACGCGGGGCACCTTTCCTACCGCCCAATGGGTGGCCCGGACGTGGCTTTCCCGACTTTTCCGCCCGTAAGAGCGCCTTGATCAGGTATAGGGCCCCGTTCTTTCTCACTCGAAAGAGTGGCGGGGCGATGGCGGCGGGGACCACGTAGGCTCGTGCACAGCGGAGAAACAACGGAGCAGTCGAGGAACCAGGAGCTGATCGTGATCCCCGGTGGTGGCCAGCCCAACATGCAGCAGTTGCTCCAGCAGGCCCAGAAGATGCAGCAGGACCTGCAGCGGGCGCAGGAGGAACTTGCGAACACGGAGGTCGACGGCCAGTCGGGCGGCGGCCTGGTCCGGGCCACCGTGACCGGCTCCGGCGAGCTGCGCGGCCTGAAGATCGACCCGAAGGCGGTGGACCCGGAGGACACCGAGACCCTCGCCGACCTGATCGTGGCGGCCGTGCAGGCGGCCAACGAGAACGCGCAGACCCTCCAGCAGCAGAAGCTCGGCCCGCTGGCCCAGGGCCTGGGCGGCGGCAGCGGCATCCCCGGCCTGCCGTTCTGACGTTCGCCGGCTCGTGACACCCGCACCGCCTTCCGGGGACGGGCGGGGGCCGACTACCGTACGTACCGCAAGGTCTCCAGGAAAGGCAGTCCGTTGTACGAAGGCGTGGTCCAGGACCTCATCGACGAGCTGGGGCGGCTGCCCGGCGTCGGTCCCAAGAGCGCGCAGCGGATCGCCTTCCACGTCCTGCAGGCGGAGCCGGCCGACGTGAAGCGGCTCGCCCAGGCGCTCCTGGAGGTCAAGGCGAGGGTCCGCTTCTGCGCGACCTGCGGCAACGTGGCGCAGGAAGAGCTGTGCAACATCTGCCGCGACAGCCGCCGCGACCCCTCGGTGATCTGCGTGGTCGAGGAGCCGAAGGACGTCGTCGCGATCGAGCGGACCCGGGAGTTCCGGGGCCGCTACCACGTCCTGGGCGGCGCGATCAGCCCGATCGAGGGCGTGGGGCCGGACGACCTGCGCATCAGGGAGCTCCTGGCCCGGCTGGCGGACGGCGCGGTCACCGAGCTGATCCTCGCCACCGACCCCAATCTCGAAGGCGAGGCGACGGCCACGTACCTCGCCCGCATGATCAAACCCATGGGCCTGAAGGTCACCCGCCTGGCCAGCGGCCTCCCGGTGGGCGGCGACCTGGAGTACGCGGACGAGGTCACCCTCGGCCGCGCCTTCGAGGGGAGACGACTCCTAGATGTCTGACGCCACGCTGCACGACTCGACCCGTAACCCGGACGACTTCTCGGTCCAGATCGCGGACCAGGTCGAGAGCTTCCTGGTGGCCGTCACCGAGGTGGCCAAGGGCGACGAGCCCGGCTCGGCCGTCCCCTTCCTGCTGCTGGAGGTCTCCCAGCTGCTGCTGGCCGGCGGCCGGCTGGGCGCGCACGAGGACATGGTCCCCGACGAGCGCTACGAGCCCGACCCGGGACCCGAGGCGGACGTCGACCAGCTGCGCGAGAACCTGGCCCGCCTGCTGGAGCCGGTCGACGTGTACTCCGAGGTCTTCGACCCGTACGCGCCGCGCACGGCCCCCGTCCCGGCCCGGATCTCCGACGACCTCGCCGACGTCATCACCGACCTGCGCCACGGCATGGTCCACTACCGCGCGGGCCGCACCAGTGAGGCCCTGTGGTGGTGGCAGTTCTCCTACTTCTCCAACTGGGGCCCCACCGCCTCCGCCGTCCTGCGCGCCCTGCAGTCGGTCCTCATCCACGTCCGCCTCAACCAGCCGCTGGAAGAGCTCGACGGCCTCGACACCGACCAGGCGATGGGTGACGAGACCCTGGAGTTCGAGGCGGGCCAGGTCATGGCGGAGGAGATCGGCGGCCCGCTCGGGATGCGGCAGGGGAACTAGCGTTCCGCGGCTGTGACCCGGCGCACTTTCCGCGTGGGGTGCCGCGTGCTGGGCAGGTTCCGGTTCGAGCGTCCGGCGTCTCACCATGCGGGAGCAGGACGGTGGATTTCGGACGCTCGGTAAACTGAGCCGACACAAACGAACCGAGCGAGGAGCGCACGTGGGCCTTGTCGTGCAGAAGTACGGAGGCTCCTCCGTAGCCGATGCCGAGGGCATCAAGCGCGTCGCCAAGCGGATCGTGGAAGCCAAGAAGAACGGCAACCAGGTGGTTGTCGTGGTCTCCGCGATGGGCGACACGACGGACGAGCTGATCGATCTCGCCGAGCAGGTGTCTCCGATGCCTGCGGGCCGGGAGTTCGACATGCTGCTGACCGCCGGAGAGCGCATCTCCATGGCGCTGCTGGCCATGGCGATCAAAAACCTGGGCCACGAGGCCCAGTCGTTCACCGGCAGCCAGGCAGGCGTCATCACCGACTCGGTCCACAACAAAGCCCGGATCATCGACGTCACGCCGGGCCGGATCCGGGAGTCGCTCGACCGGGGCAACATCGCCATCGTCGCCGGCTTCCAGGGCGTCAGCCAGGACAAGAAGGACATCACCACGCTGGGGCGCGGCGGGTCCGACACCACGGCCGTGGCGCTCGCCGCCGCGCTCGACGCCGAGGTCTGCGAGATCTACACCGACGTCGACGGCGTGTTCACCGCCGACCCGCGTGTGGTGAAGAAGGCGAAGAAGATCGACTGGATCTCCTTCGAGGACATGCTGGAGCTCGCGGCCTCCGGCTCCAAGGTGCTGCTCCACCGCTGTGTGGAGTACGCCCGCCGCTACAACATCCCGATCCACGTCCGGTCCAGCTTCAGCGGACTTCAGGGCACGTGGGTCAGCAGTGAGCCGATTGGGGACCAGAAGGTGGAGCAGGCCATCATCTCCGGTGTCGCGCACGACACCTCCGAGGCCAAGATCACGGTCGTCGGCGTGCCGGACAAGCCGGGTGAGGCCGCCGCGATCTTCCGCGCCATCGCCGACGCCGAGATCAACATCGACATGGTCGTGCAGAACGTGTCCGCCGCCTCCACGGGCCTGACGGACATCTCCTTCACGCTGCCCAAGACCGAGGGCCGCAAGGCCATCGACGCCCTGGAGAAGAGCCGCTCCGGCATCGGCTTCGACTCGCTGCGCTACGACGACCAGATCGGCAAGATCTCGCTGGTCGGCGCGGGCATGAAGACCAACCCGGGCGTCACCGCGTCCTTCTTCGAGGCGCTGAGCGACGCCGGCGTGAACATCGAGCTGATCTCCACCTCCGAGATCCGCATCTCCGTCGTCACCCGCGCCGACGACGTGCCGGGTGCCGTGCGCGCCGTGCACACCGCCTTCGGACTCGACTCCGACTCCGACGAGGCCGTCGTCTACGGAGGCACGGGCCGGTAATGGCGCCGACCGGGAAGCCGACGCTCGCGGTCGTGGGTGCGACCGGGGCGGTCGGCGCGGTCATGCTCCAGATCCTGTCCCAGCGCGCGGACGTCTGGGGCGAGATCCGGTTGATCGCCTCCCCGCGTTCGGCCGGCCGCAAGCTGGCCGTGCGCGGGCAGGAGGTCGAGGTCGTGGCCCTGACGGAGGACGCCTTCGCCGGGGTCGACGTCGCCATGTTCGACGTGCCCGACGAGGTCGCCGCCGAGTGGGCGCCGGTCGCCGCCGCCCGCGGCGCCGTCGTGGTCGACAACTCGGGCGCCTTCCGGATGGACCCGGAGGTGCCGCTGGTCGTGCCCGAGGTCAATCCGCACGCGCTGCGCAACCGGCCGCGCGGCATCGTCGCCAACCCCAACTGCACCACCCTGTCGATGATCGTCGCCCTGGGCGCGCTCAACGCCGAGTTCGGGCTGCGCGAGCTGGTGGTGTCGTCGTACCAGGCGGTCAGCGGCGCGGGCCGGGCCGGCGTCGAGACGCTGCGGGCCCAGCTCTCCCTGGTCGCCGGGACCGAACTGGGCACCAAGCCGGGTGACGTACGGCGGGCGGTCGGGGACGACACCGGGCCCTTCCCGGAGCCGGTCGCGCTGAACGTCGTCCCGTGGGCCGGCTCGCTCCGGGCGGACGGCTGGTCGTCGGAGGAGATGAAGGTGCGGGACGAGTCCCGCAAGATCCTCGGCCTGCCCGCCCTGCCGGTCGCCGTGACCTGTGTCCGGGTGCCGGTGGTCACCACGCACTCCCTCACCGTCCACGCCCGCTTCCAGGGCGAGGTCACCGTCGACGGGGCCCGCGAGATCCTCGCCACCGCCCCCGGCGTGGTCCTCTACGACGACCCGGGCGCCGGCGAGTTCCCCACCCCGGCGGACGTCGTGGGCACCGATCCGACCTGGGTCGGCCGGGTGCGGCGGGCGCTGGACGACCCGACCGCGCTCGAGCTCTTCGTGTGCGGCGACAACCTCCGCAAGGGCGCGGCGCTCAACACCGCGCAGATCGCCGAACTGGTGGCGGCGGAGATCACTGGTCACGGGGGTCCCGCCCGTCACTGAATATTTGTAGGATTCAAGTAAGAGTGCGCCCGGGGCGTGGTCCAAACCACTTGTCCCCGGACCGCTCGGCGGCACAGGATTTCCTCCCCGCCCCCCCGCAACCGCGCGGGGGGCGGGGAGCGTCTTTGCGGTCACCTTTGCGGTGCCGTGGGGCGCGTGGCACGCGGGGCGTGCGGGTCGTGGCGTGGGGACGCCGTGACCGGGCGTGGGGACGCCTGTTCAACGGGACAAGGGAAGAGCGGGGCGCATGACGGCACTTGAGGCACCGTCGGTTGTCGCACATGTGACGTCCGGCACGTACAACCCTCGCGGGGGTAGGCGTGTCCAACAGGCGTGGCAGAGGTACTCGAACTCACTGCGGCCCGCGGCACGGCACTGCGGCCCCCTCGCGCGGCGCTCCGGCCGCGTGTCCCCGGCGGCATGCCGGTGATCGCGCCCATGCCCGCAGCGCGGCCCACCCGCATACCCAGTCAGCGTGACGGTTCCGACGACGTCGTGGCGACCGCGGACGGCGCGATCGCCGGCACGACCGTCGACCACCTCACGGAGACCTACCGGGCGCACTACCGGTCGCTGCTCGGCCTCGCCGCACTCCTCCTCGACGACACCGCCTCCTGCGAGGACGTCGTCCAGGAGGCGTTCATCCGCGTCCACTCGGCCCGCAAGCGCGTCCGCGACCCCGAGAAGACGCTCGCCTACCTCCGGCAGACGGTCGTCAACCTCTCCCGCTCCGCCCTGCGCCGCCGCATCCTCGGCCTCAAGCTGCTGTCCAAGCCCATGCCGGACATGGCGAGCGCGGAGGAGGGCGCCTACGACCAGCTGGAGCGCCGGGACCTCATCAAGGCGATGAAGAACCTGCAGCGCCGCCAGCGCGAGGTCCTCGTCCTGCGCTACTTCGCCGACATGACCGAGGCCCAGGTCGCCGAGACGCTCGGCATCTCGCTCGGCTCGGTCAAGGCGTACGGCTCGCGGGGCATCGCCGCGCTCCGGGTCGCCATGGAGAAGACGACATGACGAAGCGAACCGGCGGGGGCGATCCCGGCGAGCGCCGTCCCCAGGAGCGCCACGGGCCGGACCCCGGCCACGAGCCGGAGCAAGGCCACGAGCCGGAGCACGGCCACGAACCGAAGCACGAGCAAGAGCACACGCAATCGCACGCTGGGAACGGAACTGTGAACCACGGCCCCGACGAAAAGGGCCCCGAGAGGCCCGGCCCGGGCCCCGACGGACTCGCCCCGGACGAGCCGGCCTCCGACGAGCTGGACCTGCGCCGGATGCTCCAGTCCGCGGTCGACGACATCGAACCGCGCACCGGCACCCTCGACCACCTGCGCCGCGCCGTGCCCGCACGACGGGCCCGCAAGCGCCAGGCCGCCGTCGGCATGGCGGCCGCCGCGCTCTTCATCGGCACCGCGGTCCCCGCCCTGATCCACGTCTCCGACTCGGGCGGCACCGACACCAACACCGCCATGGCCGGGCAGAGCTCCGAGGCCCAGGGCGGCGCCACCCAGGGCAAGGACCCGGACGGCGGCTCCGCCGGCGCCGGCGGCACGCCCGGGAAGACCGCCGGTCCGGGCCGCAGCAGCGGCAAGCCCGGCAAGCAGGGCAGCACCGGTGACAACGGCACCGGCTCCACCAGCGGCGCCAACCCCTCCGCCAGCGCGGCCGCGGACGCCCCGCCGTGCACGGCGGCCCAGCTCGGCTCGGCCGGCCAGAGCGTCGGCGCGCCGGACTCCGCCGGCGTCGTCTACGGCACCTTCCGCCTCACCAACACCTCCGCCACCGCCTGCACCGTCGGCGGACCGGGCACGGTCGGCGTCACCGCACAGGGCGCCGCCGACCCGGCCAGGATCGGCAGCGCCCGGCACGTGTCCGGGGACCCGGCCGCCGGTCTGCCCGACCCGTCCGTCGAGGTGGCCACGCTGGTGCTGCAGCCGGGCTCGGCCTACGAGGAGAAGTTCGCCTTCGTGCCCGCCGAGACCTGCCCCACCACCGGTGGCACCACCGACGGCGGCTCGGACACCGGCGGCCCCTCGCCCGACCCCAGCCCCACCCCGGACGCCGGTGCGGCCGGCTCCGGCGGGGGCACCGACACCACCGGCACGACCGGTGTCACCACCCAGCTCGTCACCGAGGACGGCGGCCCGGCCGACGGCAGCGTCCTCGTCACCCACACCGCACAGGCGGGCACCACGGTGTCCGCGACGGTCGGCGACGCGTGCGCGGGGACGGTCTACTACACCGGGGTGCTCCCCGGGGCGTAGACCCGGGCGGACGGCCGCGCACCGGGCGACCGCGGCGGGGACGCCGCCGGTTGTCGAGCGCGGCCGTCACGGGTGCCGTCGGTCGCGGGCTGCGGCCGGGGCGGGGCGGAGCTCGTCGTCCTCGGACGGTGGCTGAAGCGGGGCCGTCGGCGCCGGACCGTGGTCGTGACGAGGGCGGCGCCGGCTCTCAGACCGTGGTCGGGGCGGAGGCGTCGTCCTGCTCGGGCTCCTGGTGCGGCTCCGGCACCAGGCCGAGCGCCGCGTCCCGCTGGAACTCCACCTCGCGGCGCAGCAGCCGGAACCACATGAACACCACGAAGCCCGCGAAGACGAACCACTCACCGGTGTAGCCGAGGTTCTGGAACGCCTTCAGGTCCAGGCCGGTGCCGTCCGGCGCGGTCGCGGGCACGGCCTTCATCCCGGTGTCGGCCCGGTCGAGGGTGACCCAGGCGTCGTACAGCCGGTACGGCACCAGGTTCACCAGCGAGGCCGAGCTGATCACCCCGGTCTGCCCGGCGGGCAGACCGCCCTGGGCCGGGACCCCGTTGTCCCCCGGCGTCTCGGACGCCTGGAGCGCGCCGGTGACCGTGACCTCGCCGGCCGGCGGCGCGGGCGCCTTCGCCGGGTCCGCCTCGCCGGGCAGCCAGCCCCGCACCACGGGCAGCGCACGGCCCGAGTCGGTGCGCAGCAGTGTCAGCACGTAGAAGCCGGCCCTGCCGTCCAGCTCCCGGCCCGGCACGAGGAGCTGCCGGCCGTACCGGCCGCTCGCCGTGACCCGCCGCCCGGAGGTGCTCTTGTCCACGGGCAGCATCCGGGCCAGCGGCCGGGCCTGCTCCCGCCCGTCGGAGGCGGCCTGCGCGGTCGAGGCGCGGTGTTCCTGCACCCGCCCCTCGAACCGGCTCAGCTGCCAGGACCCCATGAAGACGCAGAACGGGATGGCGAGCAGCACGAAGACGTTGATGCCCCACCAGCGGGGTGTCAGCAGAAACCGGTACACGCCCTCAACGGTACGGCGCCCCCGGCGGTGGCTCGGCCCGGGGTCGGTCCTCGGCGGGGCGGGTTCCCGGTGGTCCCCGGGGCCGGGACAGGAAGTTATCCACAGGCTGGGTGCAGGTGGCAGCGGATTGTCGGCGGGGCCAGGCAGTATGGGCGCATGACTGGGGCCAAGAGTGAGAGCAGGACGCCGGACACACCGGACATGCCGGACTGGGAGAAGCGCTTCCGGGCGCCGCGGGTCTCGCTGCCCGACTGGGCGGAGGACGCGCCGGACCGCTCCCTGTTCGTGTCGAACGCGACGGGCACGTACGAGCTGTACGCCTGGGACCGGGCGACGGGCGGGCAGCGCCGCGCGACCGACCGGCCGAACGGCACGACGGACGGCGTGCTCTCCCCGGACGGCGAGTGGATCTGGTGGTTCGACGACAAGGACGGTGACGAGTTCGGCGTCTGGCGCCGGCAGCCCTTCGGCGGCGGCCCGGACGAGACGGCCGTGCCCGGCCTCGAACCCTCCTACCCGGCGGGCCTGGCCCTCGCCCGCGACGGCCGGACCGCGGTCGTCGGCCGCTCCACCGACGACGAGGGCACCACGATCCACCTGGCCCGCGAAGGCGCCGACCCGGTCGTGATCTACCGGCACCGCGAGTCGGCGGGCGTCGGCGACCTCTCGCACGACGGCTCCCTGATCGCCGTCGAGCACACCGAGCACGGCGACGCCATGCACGCGGCCCTGCGCGTGCTGCGCCCGGACGGCACGACGGTCGCCGAGCTGGACGACACCAAGGACGGCACCGAGGAACTGGGCCTCGAGGTCCTGGGCTTCGCCCCGGTGGACGGCGACACCCGCCTGCTCATCGGCCACCAGCGCCGGGGCCGCTGGGAGCCGCTGGTGTGGGACGTGGCGAGCGGCGAGCAGACCGACCTCGTCCTCGACCTGCCCGGCGACGTCAGCGCGGAGTGGTACCCGGACGGCAGCGGCCTGCTCGTCGCCCACAGCCACGAGGCCCGCAGTGAACTGTTCCGGTACGACCTGGCCGGGCGCGTCCTGACCCGCATCCCCACCCCGACCGGCACGGTCTCCGGGGCCACCGCCCGCCCCGACGGCAGCGTCGAGTACCTGTGGTCGTCGGCCGCCGAGCCGCCCGTGGTCCGCTCCACCGCCGGCGGGGTCGTGCTGGACCCGCCCGGCCTGAAGTGCCCGCCCTCGGTGGCGGTCGAGGACGCCTGGGTGGAGGGCCCCGGCGGCCGCGTCCACGCCCTCGTGCAGAGGCCCGCCGGGGCCACCGGCCCGCTGCCCACCGTCTTCGACCTGCACGGCGGACCCACCTGGCACGACAGCGACTCCTTCGCCGCGGGCCCGGCCGCCTGGGTCGACCAGGGGTACGCGGTGATCCGCATCAACTACCGCGGCTCCACCGGTTACGGCCGGGCCTGGACCGACGCCCTCAAGCACCGGGTGGGCCTGATCGAGCTGGAGGACGTGGCCGCGGTCCGCGACTGGGCCGTCTCCTCCGGTCTCGCCGACCCCACCCGGCTGGTCCTCACCGGCGGCTCCTGGGGCGGCTACCTCACCCTCCTCGGCATCGGCACCCAGCCGGAGGCGTGGGCGGTGGGCATCGCGGTCGTGCCGGTCGCGGACTACGTCACCGCGTACCACGACGAGATGGAGGCCCTGAAGGCCATGGACCGCACCCTGCTGGGCGGTACCCCGGAGGAGGTCCCCGAGCGCTTCGAGGCGTCCTCCCCGCTCACCTACGTCGACCAGGTGAAGGCCCCGGTGTACATCTCGGCGGGCGTCAACGACCCCCGCTGCCCGATCCGCCAGATCGACAACTACGTCAAGCGCCTGGAGGCCCGCGGCGCGACTCACGAGGTCTACCGCTACGACGCGGGCCACGGCTCCCTGGTGGTCGACGAACGCATCAAGCAGGTCCGCCTGGAAATGGAGTTCGCGCACCGGCACCTGACCGGTCTGGGCGAGTAGGGCGGTCCTGGGCGGCCCGGGGGCACCGTTCCCCGGGTCAGCCCAGTTCGGCCAGGCCCCTGCGGGTCGCCGCGACCACCACGCGGTCGCCGTCGGCCAGTACGTGGTCCGCGCCCGCCTCGGCGCGGCCCTCCAGCGCCAGCACCCGCCAGGCCCCGGCCCGGAACGCCTGGGCCACGGTCCGTCCCTCCAGCTCCGGATGCCCGGCCACGTCGACGGAGGCGAACAGCAGCACCCGCCGCTCCACGGGGATCGCCCCCAGCACCCGCCGCCCCAGCATCGCCCCCGCGAAGGCCGGCGCGGCCAGGTGCGACACGCTCCGGCTCCGTGTCGACGCCCGCGGATGAGCCGCCCGCAGCGTCCGGTACACCGCCGTGGCGAAGTCGTCGTCGTACAGGCGCAGCACCACCCGCAGGTCCGGCCGCACCGACCGCGCGTACAGCACCGCCTCCAGGTTCGTCGTGTCCGCGCTGGTCACCGCGAGCAGCGCGGACGCCCGGTGGATCTTCGCGGCCTCCAGCACGCCTTCCTGGGTCACGTCCCCGAGCACCACCGGAACCCGCAGCCGCCGCGCGGCCGCCAGCCCCCGTGCCTCCGGGTCGGACTCCACGCACACCACGGCCACGCCCAGCTCCCGCAGCCGGGTGAGCACCCGCGTGCCGATCTTCCCGAGCCCGAGCAGCACCACGTGCCCGCCCAGCCCGCGCGGCGGCTTGCGCAGCGCCGAGGCGGTGCGGAAGGTGCCGAGCGCCTCCAGCACCGCGGCCAGCAGCACCGGCAGCAGCAGCAACCCCACCAGTCCGGACAGCAGTTGCAGGACCTGCCGTCCCAGCGGCGCGCCGATCGCCGGATCGTCGATCGCGAACAGATCGAGCAACGTCAGATAGAAGGCGCTCAGCACCGGGATCCTGGTCACCACGCACAGCGCCACGGCGAGCCCGACCACACACGCCACCAGACCGGCCAGCGACCAGCGCAGCCGCCGCGAGAACAGGGAGGCGAGCGGCGGCACCCCGCCCACCCCGCGCCCCGCCGTGGCCGACACGGCCCCGCCGGACGCGGCCGACACCTGCTCCAGCACCACGGCGGCCCGCCCCGCCGCCCGCCTGACCTCCTCGTCGTCCGGCAGCAGCCGCGGCTCCTGCTCGGCACCGCCCCCGGGACCGTCCGCGCCCGCGGTCCCCGGCCCGGTGGGCGAGAGCAGCGCGAGGGTGCACAGCCCCCCGGGGGCCTGCCCGCCCGCGGACGGCGGCCGCTCGACCGCCCGCAGCAGCAGACTGTCGGTCTGGACGACCTTGGTGGTGCCCGCGACGGCGGCGGCCGCCAGCGCGGGCGCGGCCGTGTGGGCGTCGGACAGCACGGTCGTGGAGGCATCCGCGCCGGCCGACGAGCCGTCGCCCAGCGCCAACGCGGCCGCCTGGTCGAGGAGTTCCTCGACGTGCTGGCCCAGCCGGCGGTTGTAGAGCCGCAGGACGAGCCGCAGGCGCGGGTTGAGCCGGCGCGCGGTCAGCGCGGCCCGGATGTTGGTCTCGTCGTCGTCATGGACGAGCGCCAGCGCGGTGGCCCGCTCCACCCCGGCCTCGGCGAGCACGGCCTCCGTGAGCTCGGCCGCCTCCAGCACCCGCTCGCCGTCGGCCCGGTTGCCGTTGGCCCCGTTGCCGCCGGTCCCCGCCGTACCGCCGCCGCCGTGGGGCCCGTTGGGGCCGCCGCCGCGGCCGACGGCGGCGCCGACCACGCGGTCGAGCAGCGCGGCCGAGGCGGCACGGGCCCGCCCCACCACCGCGGGCCGCGCCGTACGCCCGTCGGGCGGCACCACCAGGGTGACCCGCTCCCCGTGCACCCCCCGCAACTCGGCCGCCAGCCGGTACGCGAGACCGTCGTCGCCGCACACCACCATGTGCGCCGACGCGTCACCCGGCCCGCCCTGATACGGAACGCTCACCACGAGGGAAAAGACTGTCCCAAGAGGACCGTTGGTTCCAGCAACGAGGTGAACACCCCCGCCCCCGGCCGCGTACCGAGGACGGGAGACGGAGCAAGCGGGAGCACACAGCCGGAGGTACCCACCCGTGGCCATCACCGAGGACGCCCCGCCCGCCGCGCCGGCGCAGGGTCCTTCGCACCCGCCGGACGGCGGCCGCGAAGGGCGGCACCTCAGTTCACCGCTGGTGCTGACCATGACGCTGCTGCTGGCGGTGCTCGCCCAGTCCCCGATCCGCGGACTGCTCGGCACCCCCCTGATGCAGAGCTGGATGACGGTCTTCGTGGCGGTGACCGTCCAGGCGCTGCCCTTCCTCGTCCTCGGCGTCCTGCTCTCGGCGGCGATCGCGGTCTTCGTGCCCCCGTCCTTCTTCGCCCGCGCCCTGCCGAGCCGCCCCGCCCTGGCGGTGCCGGTGGCCGGGATCGCGGGCGCGGTGCTGCCGGGCTGCGAGTGCGCCTCCGTCCCGGTCGCCGGGGCGCTGGTGCGCCGGGGGGTGACCCCGGCGGCGGCCATCGCCTTCCTGCTCTCCGCCCCCGCGATCAACCCGATCGTCCTGACCGCCACGGCCGTCGCCTTCCCCCGCGACCCGGAGATGGTCGTGGGCCGGCTCCTCGGCGGCCTCCTCGTGGCCTGCGCGATGGGCTGGCTGTGGCAGCGGCTGGGCCGCACCGACTGGCTGCGGCCGCCGGCCCACGGCGCGCACGAGGGCGCCACCAGGGGCGAGGCGTTCTGGAACTCGGTCCGCCACGACACCGTGCACGCGGGCGGCTTCCTGGTCCTCGGCGCGATGGCCGCGGCCACGCTGAAGGCGGTCGTCCCGGCGACCTGGCTGCGCACGGCGGCCGACAACCCGCTCGTCTCCGTGCTCGCCCTCGCCGTCCTCGCCGTGCTCCTGTCCATCTGCTCGGAGGCGGACGCGTTCGTCGCCGCCTCCCTCACCCAGTTCTCCCTGACGGCCAAGCTGGTGTTCCTGGTGGTGGGCCCCATGATCGATCTCAAGCTCTTCGCGATGCAGGCGGGCACCTTCGGCCGCTCCTTCGCGCTCCGCTTCGCGCCCGCCACCTTCGTGGTGGCCATCGCGGGCGCGGTCCTGACCGGGGCGGTGCTGCTGTGAACCGCCAGGCCCAGGCGGCGGTCATGTTCCTGCTCGGCGCCGCCCTGCTGCACGCGGGCACCACCGGCCTGTACCTGCGTTACGTCAAGGCGGGCCTGCAACCGCTGCTGCTCGCCTCGGGCGCGGTGCTGATCGCGGCGGCCGTGGCGACGGTCTGGTACGAGCGCAGGCACGCCCGCGCGGCGCACGGCACCGGACCCGCGGCACCCGGCACGGAGAAGGCCACCGGAGAGGGCGCCGGGGAGGGCGCCGAAGAGGCCCACGCCCACTCCCACCCCGAGCCCCGGATCTCCTGGCTGCTCGTCCTGCCGCTGCTCTCCCTCATCCTCGTCGCGCCGCCCGCCCTGGGTTCCTACAGCGCGCTGCGCAGCGGAACGGCCCTGAAACAGCCTTACGGCTACGGGAAGTTGCCGACGTCCGACCCGGTACCGCTCAGCGTGGTCGACTACGCGTCACGCGCGGCCTACGGCCACGCGGGCTCCCTGCACGGCCGTCCCGTCCGGGTCACCGGCTTCCTCGCCCTGGACCGGGGCGGAGCGCCCTACCTGGTCCGCATGGCCCTCAACTGCTGTGCGGCGGACGCCCAGCCCGTGAAGATCGCGCTGACCGGCGAGCTGCCGCCGGTCCTGCGGCCGGACGCCTGGCTGGAGGTCACCGGCACCTACCGCCCCGGCCTGATGCGCGACCCGGTCAACAACGGCCCGATCCCGTACCTGAAGGTCGTCTCGGCCCGCCCGGTGCCGACCCCGCACGACCCGTACGACGAGACCTGGAACAACTGAGCGGGCGCGAGCGGGCGGGAGCCCGGGGCCGGGGTCGCCGTCAGCCCAGGCACACCACGAGCAGGCAGAGCTGGGACGGCGAGGTCGCCGCGGGGGAGGGGCTGGTCCGGGGCCCAGAGGAGTCCGCCGCGCCGCCGCTGGAGGGCGTGGCGGCGGGGGCTTGCGGCTGCTGGGCCGTGCCGCCGGTGCCGGCACCGGAGCCGCTGGTGGTGGCGGTGCCGGTCGTGGTGCTCGTGGTGGCGTCGTGGCCGGACGTGCCGCCGGAGACGGGGGCGGCGGCCTGCTGCCGCGCGGCCGGGGCGCGTGCGGGCAGCGGTGCGGCGGCGGAGTCCGGGTGGGTGTCCGACGGAGCCGTCCGGGGGGCGGCGAGGCTTCCCCGGTGCCGGACGGACGCGGCCGCCCCGGCGTGCGCGGGGTGCCCGGTGCCCGGCGACGCGTGCGTGCCCGGCGCCGCGGGCTCCGGCTCCACGTCGGCGGCGGCCTGCCCGCCGACCGAGCCCATGCCGCGGTCGTCCGGCGCCGAGGCCGCCTGGGCCCGGGCGGGGGACTGCCGGTCGAGCGAGGCCAGGGTGAGCCCGCCGCCGACGAGCGCGATGGTGGTCGCGACCGCGGCCCGCCGCTTGTTCTTCTTCCAGCGGGCCAGTTGACGGCGCCGGGCCGCCCGCCCCCGCGACGCGGGCGGCGGCCCGTCCACGTCGGCGTCGGGCAGCGGACCCGCGGACTCCTCCGGCCCGGCCGGCACCGCCTCCTCGGGGAGGCCGCCGTCGAACCACGGGCCGCCGAAGGCGTCCGCCCGACCCGCCGCTCCACCGGGCGCCGCGGCCGGCCCCCCGTCCGCCGACGCCGGCCGGGACGCGGGCATGGAGACGGTCGCGGGCGGCGCGATGTCCGGCGCGTAGGCGCCGCACCCGGGGCACACCAGGGCGCCGTTCAGATGCCGACGGCACGAGGAGCAGTAGTCCATTTGCGGTCTTCCTGAGTCGACTGCGCCTGCGGCCTCGGCCGGGGCCTGGCCACGTTCGCACGTGGGATCGAGCGGCCAGTCACGTTAACGATGCTTGCTGAAGACCTTGTGCTCCCCGTGTGGCACTCCTGCGCACATTCTTCGAGGATTCATCCGCGCCCGGACGGACGTGACGCAGGTCACCTCCATGGCTGTCACATCACGCCGGTCCGTTCCGTCGTCCAGGTACAGCCCCCACACACGGCATAGGAGAGCACGATGGACGCTCGTTTGAACCTCTTCGCCAACCCGGTCGCCGGCAAGTTCCTGCGGTACGTCAACTCGGCCGGCAAGGCGGTCGGGGACTCGGCGCTGCCGGCCGCGACCCAGGAACTGGTGAAGATCCGCGCCAGCCAGATCAACGGCTGCGGCTTCTGCACCGACATGCACACCAAGGACGCCGCGCACGCCGGGGAGACCTCGGTCCGCCTCAACCTGGTCGCCGCCTGGCGCGAGGCCACGGTCTTCACCGACGCCGAGCGCGCCGCCCTCGAACTGACCGAGCAGGGCACCCGGATCGCCGACGCGGCCGGTGGCGTGACGGACGAGGCGTGGGCCGACGCCGCCAAGCACTACGACGAGGACCAGCTCGCCGCCCTGGTCTCGCTCATCGCGCTGATCAACGCCTACAACCGGCTGAACGTCATCGTCCAGCAGCCGGCCGGCGACTACCAGCCCGGCCAGTTCGGCTGACGGCGGCGGCCGGCAGGGGCCCACCGCGGTGGGCCCGGCCGGCGGGGCGGCGGCGCCCGGAGATCCGTCAGGAATCGAGAAGCGCCGGCCCTGGGCGAGGGCTAGCGTGAACCGGGCGAGCCGACGGAGAAGATGGGGACAGGATGAGCATGGCCACGAGCACGGACCCGCGGACGGCCGAGCAGCACGCCGCCGACAGCCACGACCTGATCCGGGTGCACGGCGCGCGCGAGAACAACCTCAAGGACGTCAGCGTCGCCCTCCCCAAACGCCGGCTGACGGTGTTCACCGGCGTCTCCGGGTCGGGCAAGAGCTCCCTGGTCTTCGACACCGTCGCCGCGGAGTCCCAGCGGCTGATCAACGAGACGTACAGCGCCTTCGTCCAGGGCTTCATGCCCACGCTGTCCCGGCCCGAGGTCGACGTGCTCGACGGGCTGACCACGGTGATCACCGTCGACCAGCAGCGGATGGGCGCCGACCCCCGCTCCACGGTCGGCACCGCCACCGACGCCAACGCGATGCTGCGGATCCTGTTCAGCCGGCTCGGCACCCCGCACATCGGCTCGCCCAAGGCGTTCTCCTTCAACGTGGCCTCCGTCAGCGGGGCGGGCGCGGTCACCGTGCAGCGCGCCGGGCAGACCGTCAAGGAGCGGCGCAGCTTCAGCATCACCGGCGGCATGTGCCCGCGCTGCGAGGGCCGGGGCACGGTCACCGACCTCGACCTCACCCAGCTCTACGACGCCTCCAAGTCCCTCACCGAGGGCGCGATCACCGTCCCCGGCTACAAGGGGGGCGGCTGGAACTCCCGGCTCTACGCCGAGTCGGGCTTCTTCGACCCGGACAAGCCGATCAGCACCTTCAGCGAGCAGGAGCTGCACGACTTCCTCCACCGCGAGCCGACCAGGATGAAGATCGCGGGCATCAACATGACCTACGAGGGTCTTGTCCCGCGGATCCAGAAGTCGATGCTGGCCAAGGACCGCGAGGGCATGCAGCCGCACATCCGCGAGTTCGTGGACCGCGCGGTCACCTTCACCGCCTGCCCCGACTGCGGCGGCACCCGGCTGAGCGAGGGCGCCCGGTCCTCGAAGATCAGGGGCATCAGCATCGCCGACGCCTGCGCGATGCAGATCAGCGACCTGGCCGCCTGGGTGCGCGACCTCGACGAGCCCTCGGTGGCGCCGCTGCTGGAGGCGCTGGGCGAGACCCTCGACTCGTTCGTGGAGATCGGCCTCGGCTACCTCTCCCTCGACCGGCCGGCGGGCACCCTGTCGGGCGGCGAGGCACAGCGCACCAAGATGATCCGCCACCTCGGCTCCTCGCTCACCGACGTCACCTACGTCTTCGACGAGCCCACCACGGGCCTGCACCCGCACGACATCCAGCGGATGAACGACCTGCTGCTGCGGCTGCGGGACAAGGGGAACACGGTGCTCGTCGTGGAGCACAAGCCGGAGGTCATCGCGATCGCCGACCACGTCGTGGACCTCGGCCCCGGCGCGGGATCGGCGGGCGGCACGGTCTGCTACGAGGGCACCGTCGACGGGCTGCGGACCAGCGGCACCGTCACCGGGCGCCACTTCGACGACCGCGCGGCCCTCAAGGAGACGGTGCGCGAGCCCACCGGCGTGCTGGAGATCCGCGGCGCCTGCACGCACAACCTGCGCGAGGTCGACGTCGACGTCCCGCTCGGCGTGCTCACCGTCGTCACCGGTGTCGCGGGCTCCGGCAAGAGCTCGCTGGTGCACGGGTCGATCCCGGCCGGCGCGGGCGTGGTGTCGATCGACCAGACCGCGATCCGCGGCTCGCGCCGCAGCAACCCGGCGACGTACACCGGGCTGCTCGAACCGATCCGCAAGGCGTTCGCCAAGGCCAACGGCGTGAAGCCGGCCCTGTTCAGCGCCAACTCCGAGGGCGCCTGCCCCACCTGCAACGGCGCGGGCGTCGTCTACACCGACCTGGCGATGATGGCGGGCGTCGCCACCACCTGCGAGGAGTGCGACGGGAAGCGGTTCGAGGCGTCGGTCCTCGACTACCACCTCGGTGGCCGCGACATCAGCGAGGTGCTGGCGATGCCGGTGACCGAGGCCGAAAAGTTCTTCGGCGCGGGCGACGCCCACGTCCCGGCCGCCCACCGCATCCTGCGCCGCCTGGCCGACGTCGGCCTCGGCTACCTCACCATCGGGCAGCCGCTCACCACGCTGTCCGGCGGCGAGCGGCAGCGGCTCAAGCTGGCCACCCACATGGCGGACAAGGGCGGTGTCTACGTCCTGGACGAGCCGACCGCCGGCCTCCACCTCGCCGACGTCGAGCAACTGCTCGGCCTGCTGGACCGCCTGGTCGACTCCGGCAAGTCGGTCATCGTCGTCGAGCACCACCAGGCGGTCATGGCCCACGCGGACTGGATCATCGACCTGGGTCCCGGCGCCGGCCACGACGGCGGCCGGGTCGTCTTCGAGGGCACCCCCGCCGACCTGGTGCGGTCCCGCGAGACCGTCACGGCCGAGCATCTGGCGGCGTACGTGGGGGCGTGAGGCGGGAGCGGGCCGGCCGGCGGCGCGGTGTGACGCTTCGCCGCCCCCGCGCGCTCCTTGGGTGATGAGTACGTACCTGCACCTGCGAGCGGTGCCGCCGCCGGCACTGCGCAACAGCGTCACCTGGTTGGAACGGCTGTTCCACGACGACCTGCGGACGGTCTGCCGGGGCACCGGCCGGCACCGTGCCGAGGTACGCGACCGATGCCGCCCGGACCAGGAGGTCCTGTACTCCGGCGCCACCCCGCACCCCACACCGGCCGGGCCGGAGTGCCAGGCGGTGCTGGGCGGCCTGCCGGTCCTCCACCCCGACCCGCACCGGCAGCCGTTCCTGGTCCTGACGGCGGCCCAGGTGCACCAGGTGTCGGACTTCCTGGAGGCGGCCGACTTCGGGGCGCTGTGGGGGAGCGCCCGGGACGAACTGCTGCCCCGCTACGGCGGCGCGGACGCCGAGCCCGAGGCGCGCGGGGCGTGCGCGGCGGCGCACCGGGAGCTGACGGCGTTCTACACGCGGACGGCCGGGCACGGTGAGGCCGTCGTGAAGTGGCTGGCCGAGCGGGACTGACCCCGGAAACGGCGGATCCCGCGCCCCTCGCCAGGAGGCTCGCCGAGCGACGAGCGACCATGGAAGGGACAACCCGACCGACTCGCAGGAGAGGAGGCGACGGGATGGTTACGGCAGCTCAGACCGTGCTCGAGCCCGCCGAGCGGGAACGGGCCCGCAGGAGGTACTCCGACGCCGCCCTGACCACGATGGAGCCCGCGCAGCGTGTACGGGCCGAGAGGGCGCGGCACGGGACCGTCGGCGGGCGGACACCGACCGGACCCGCGCGTGCGCAGCGGGCACACCCCGGGCAGGGCCACCCCGACGGAACGGGCCTGCGCCTGCACACCCGCACGTTCCACCCGGCGGTCCCGGTCCCGTACCCGAGCGTGGAGAACCTGCCCGCGAGCCTGCGGAAGGCACCGGCCCGCGACATGCTCTTCTACGGCGGCCTCGGAGCCCTGACCGTGGCGGGAGCCCTGGAGTGGCCGATAGCCCTGGCCATCGGCGGCGCGACCTGGGTCGTACGCAGCAGGAGGAAGGACCCCCACTGACCCGCTGACCAGGGGCCCGACCCCACCCGGCCAGGCCCCTGAACGCCGCGTCAGCCGCCGACCGCACCGGCGGCGACCAGGTAACCCCGCACCGGGTCGGCCGCGACCGACTCGGCCGTATCGAGAGCGAACCCCGACAGGAACCAGCGCCCGAAGATCACCGCCAGGGCGCCCAGCTCCAGCACCACCAGCCCGCACCCGGCCCCGATGTCCGCGCCCCGGTCGGCTCGTTGCCGGTGCCCCGAACCGGCGGTGGCGTCGAAGGCGGGCGGCGCGACGGGGAGGTCCATGCCCCACACCCTGCCCGCACGCCCGAGGCGACCGCATGAGCACCCGTACTCACCCCGCCGCGACCTGCCCCGCCGTGGGGGAGGTCCCGCCGGGGTCCTGCCCGGGAACCGGCCGGGAGGCCCTAGCGGTAGAGCCGTACGCCGCCGTTCGAGCCGAGGGCGTTGAGTTCGAGCACGCCGCCGTCCGGGGTGACGTACACCGTGCCGGCGGTGAAGTTCCACTGGCCCGTTCCCACCGGCAGCCCCGCGACCGGGGTGGTGCGACCGGTGCGCGGGTCGACGGTGACGAGCTGCGGGGTGCCGGACGCGGCGACCGCGTACACCTTGCCGTCCGCGCCGGACGCGGGGACGGCGAGCACCGCGGAGCGCAGGGTCCAGAGCTTGCGGCCGGTCCTGGTGTCGAAGCCGTCGAGCACCGCCTTGCCGGCGGACGAGGCCGGAGTGACCAGGACGTCGCCGTGGAGCCGGGCGGAGTGGTCGGCGCCGGAATCGTTGCCGGGGGTGAGTTCGTCGTCGCCCACGGCCAGTTTGCGGCCCGTCCCGGTGGTGCCGAGCACCCGCACGGCGTCCTGGCGTGCCGTGTGGACGGCGGCGACCAGCGGCGAGCCGGACAGGATGTGCGTCACGTCCGAGTGGGCCTTCTCGGACTTGCGCCAGATCACCTTCCCGGTCTTCGCGTCGTACGAGGTGAGGGTGAACCTGGTCTTCTGGTCGAGGCAGTAGTCGTCCACCAGCACGACGCCGTCGGCGCCCCAGCCGTAGGCGTTGCAGTAGTGGCCGCGGGCCTTGTAGCCCCACACGCGGCTGCCGGTGCGGACGTCCACACCGCCGAGGAAGTTCGCGCCGACGACGGTGGCGACACCGCCCTGCACATAGGTGGTGGCGGTCGCCGCCGCGGGATGCCTCTTGCTGGTCAGCGGCATGGTCCAGAGGATCTTGCCGGTGGACGCCCTGACCCCGGCGAGCCAGGTGCAGGTGGCGCCGTCCGTGCCGAAGGCGACCGTGCCGACGCCCTGGGCGCTGAGCGTCGGGGACATCCCGCAGGGGACGGCGCCGCGCTTGACGGCCGCTGCGGAGGACGCGGAGCGCCACACCTCCTTGCCGTCGGCGACGCCGTAGGCCCGCAGGCCGCCCCGGGTGCTGGCCCGGATGAGCAGCTTGTCGGTGAGCCAGCTGCCGACCAGCGCGTCGTCGGCGGCCGGCGCCGGTATCCGCCACGCCTGCGTCAGGTTCTTCGAGGCGACGGCGACGGCCTCCTCCTGCCGGAACATGACGGCCGCGGCCCCGCCGGCGGCGACGAGGACGGCGAGGACGAGCGCGATCCTGCCACCTCGCCTGGTCTTCCCGGGCTTCTTGCCGTTCGCTTCGGCAAGCGGCTGCGACTGCGGCTGTTGCTGCGCGGCGGCCGGCTCGGGTCGGCGGAGCGGCGCCCGGCGCTCCGGCTCGGGCATGTCCTCGTGGGCACCGGTGCGGGGCTCGGGGAACCGCAGCGGCATGGTGGAGTCCCACCGCGTGCCGGCGGACCCGCCGGACGGCTCGCCCGACGGCACGCCGTTCCTCGGTCCGTCCGGCGCCCGGCCGTCCCGCGGCGCGGCCTGCTGCGTGCCGTGGCGCCCGGCCACGGGCCGGCTGTCCTCCCAGGCCCCGGCCGCCGCGTCGCCGTACCGCTCGCCCGGCGATCCGTCGTGCCGCCCGGCCCCCGCCCGGCCGTGCCACGGCGTGGCCGACGGCGCGCCGTACCGCTCGCCCGACGGTGCGCCGTACCGCCCCTCCGGCGAGGCGCCGTACGGCTCGCCCGGCGACCGGTCGTCCCACGCCGCGTCCGACGACTGTTCGTCCCACGGCGCGGCCGGCTCGGGCTGCCGCCGCCCCCGGTAGGGCTGCGGACCCGCGGCCGACCCGCGGGGCCGGAAGGCCCAGCCGTCCTCCTGCGGAGCCCCCTGGCCCGGCGACGATTCCGTCGTCATCTCCGTGATCTCCCCTGGTCGGGCATCCGCATGCGCCAGCCGCAGTGATGCGCCACGATAAGTGTCGTTCCGTGCGGCCCTGCGCGCGGATGTGCCTGTCTGCCCCGGGGTCAGCCGGTCTTGAACGAGTGGCCGAAGCCGTACCGGCCCGACTCCACCTTGAACGCGGCGAGCGCCCCCATCGAGGTGCTGATCCGCCAGTCCATCAACTGCTTGCTGCCCGGCCAGTTCTTGCGCTGGTCGTACCAGACGAGCCCGATGACCCCGGCCTTCGCGGCGCCCCGGAACAGGTCCCGGATGTGGGCCTGCTTCTGGCCGCTCTCCGCCACCCCGGTCTCCGCGATCAGCACCGGCTTGTGGGAGAAGGCCGCGATCTGGTGCAGGGAGGGCGTGAACAGACTGGAGAAGGCGGCGCCGTCGATCGGCCCGTAGTAGCCGATGAGGCCGACCCAGTCGACGTAGGCGTCGCCCGGGTAGTACGGGCGCAGCGTGGCGGGGGTGCCCGAGTCGACCACGTGCGGGGTCCACACCCAGAGCACGTTCGTGACGTGCTGGGCGGCGAAGACCTCGTGCACATGCTTCCACGCCGCGACGAAGTCGGCGGGCTTGGTGTGCTCGGGGCCCCAGGAGTTCCACGGACCGTTCATCTCGCCGGCGAAGGAGAGGGCCAGCGGGCCGTCGTAGTCGGCGATCTGTCCCGCCAGCCGGCGGATGTACGCGTCCTCCTCGCCCTTGGCGATGTCGGCGAGCGCGACGTCGGAGGGCACCAGCGCCATCATGGGCAACTGGCCGTGCTGCCACAGGAAGGCGTTGCCCTCCGTGTCGAAGTCGTCGCTCCAGGAGCTGTAGTACTCGCGGATGCCGGGGGCCCGCCCGGCGTCCTTGGTGAAGGAGTCGACGATGCCGTACTGCCAGGGCGTCTTGTCGTCGACGACGCCCAGCGCGCGGCCGGACGGCTTGCGCAGGGACGAGACGTCGAAGTGCGCGGCCGCGCCGGCGGCCGTGGCCGGTTCGGTGCCGCCGCCGCTTCCCCCGCCGCCGCAGGCGTCCACCAGGAGTGTCACGACGGCCATGAGGAGCGCGGCGACCGTCAGGCGGTTGCGGCGGCGGGATATGGCCATACGTGCGGGTCCCATCGAACAGGAGGTAAAAGGGAGACGCGAGGTCGCTCAACTCTACGAGACCCGCGTGACATTCACTGAATCTTCATATTAATCTAGTTAAATGATTCCGGACAGCTTGGCTGATGTCCGTTTGCTACCAATTCATATGTATTTTAAGCACTTTCGGCATTCCTAGCACTCCCGCACGCACCTCACTGCTTTCGGCGGCGCCGAGCCCGCAGTTGTTACACCCTGAAAGAAGGCTCGAACTGCCGATGACCAGTTCCTCCACGGAGGTCGAGGCTTCTCCCGTCTTTGTGGACCAGACCGGTCTGCGTGGGCGCCGACTGCGCGGGCTGGGCTGGCTGGTGGGCATCGTCTGCACCGGATTCGTGGTGGCGATGTTCTTCGGCCTGGTCGGCACTCAGTCGCAGGCGCCCGGGCTCACCGTCCCGCACACCGCGGACACCACGCCGCCCAGCCAGTACCTGAACGCGCCGCTGCCCGCGGCCCCCGGCATCCCCGGGGCCGGCAAGGGCACCACCACCGCCCCGGCGGCCCTCCCCGACGCCACCGCGTCAGTCCCCGTCGGCGCGGCGGGAGTTGCGACGGTGCCCGGCACCGCGACCGCCACCGCCCCGGCGATCATCCCCGACGCCACCGCGTCGCTCCCCGCCACGACGGCGGCCGGCACCGGAGCGACGAGCTCCGCGACCGTCCCCGCGCAGTAGTTCAGACGCGACCGACCAGGAAGTCCATGTCCCGCTCCCGCCGTCAACGCTCCCGGCAGTCCATCGCCCGGCCGCGCCGACTCGCCGCACCACCCCTGCGTTTCTTCCTGCCGGTGACCGTGCTGGCGACCCTGCTGGCGCTGATGATCCTGCGGGGCATGGCGAACAACGAGGTCTTCCACGACGAGCGCATCGCCGTCTCCGTGGACAAGAAGACCGTCCCGACCAGCGTGCTGGAGGGCGGCCCGATCGTCGACGCGCGGGGTGACAAGAACGACAAGCCGGTCAACTACACGATCCCGCACAAGACCGTCGTCCTCTCCTTCGACGACGGCCCGTCCGCCCAGTGGACGCCGAAGATCCTGAAGGTGCTCAAGGACGAGGACATCCGCGCCGACTTCTTCGTCACCGGCTCGATGGTGACCCGCAACCCGGCGCTGATCCGCCAGATCGTGGCCGACGGCCACGAGATCGGTCTGCACACCTTCACCCACCCCGACCTCGCGCTGCACTCCGGCAGCCGGCTCACCTGGGAACTGGGCGAGACCCAGCTCGCCCTGGCCGGCGTCGCCGGCATCCACTCCAGCCTGTTCCGCCCGCCCTACTCCTCCACCGTGGACGCGCTGGACGACTGGTCCTGGCCGGTGACCAAGCAGGCCGGCTCCGAGGGGTACCTGACCGCCTTCATCGACAAGGACACCGACGACTGGAAGCGCCCCGGCGTCGACTCCATCGTCAAGGCAGCCATGCCCGACCTCCCCGGCCAGGGCCAGATGATCCTGCTGCACGACGCGGGCGGCGACCGGGCCGAGACGCTGGCCGCGCTGCCGGTCATCATCGACAAGCTCAAGGCCCAGGGCTACACCTTCAGGACCATCGGCGAGGCACTGGGCACCGGCCCCGCCAACACCGAGGTCAGCGGCTTCAGCCTGTGGGTCGGCAAGGGCTTCCTGTGGTGCACCACCGCCTCGGTGTGGCTGATGCCGTGGCTGGTCGGCCTGCTCGCCGTCGTCGGTGTGCTGGTCATGGCCCGGTTCGCGCTGATGCTGGTGCTCTCCGCCGTCCACGTGCGCCGCACCCGCAAGAAGGGCTTCACCTGGGGCGACCCGGTCACCGAACCGGTCACCGTGGTGGTGCCCGCGTACAACGAGCAGGAGTGCATCACCAACACCCTGCTCTCCCTGGCCAGGAGCGACCATCCCATCGAGGTCATCGTGGTCGACGACGGCTCGACCGACGACACCTCCGCCATCGTCGAGGAGCTGGACCTGCCCATGGTCCGGCTGATCCGGCAGCCCAACAGCGGCAAGCCGGCCGCCCTCAACACCGGTGTGGCCGCCGCCTCGTACGACCTGATCGTCATGATGGACGGCGACACCGTCTTCGAACCGTCCACCGTCCGCGAACTGGTGCAGCCCTTCGGCGACCCGCGCGTCGGCGCGGTGGCCGGCAACGCCAAGGTCGGCAACCGCGACACGCTGATCGGCGCCTGGCAGCACATCGAGTACGTGATGGGCTTCAACCTCGACCGCCGCATGTACGACGTGCTCAACTGCATGCCGACCATCCCCGGCGCCGTGGGCGGCTTCCGCCGTTCCGCGCTCGAGCAGGCGGGCGGCATGAGCGACGACACGCTCGCCGAGGACACCGACGTGACCATGGCCCTGCACCGGGCCGGCTGGAGAGTCGTCTACGCCGAGAACGCCCGGGCCTGGACCGAGGCGCCCGTCAGCATGAAGCAGCTGTGGTCGCAGCGCTACCGCTGGAGCTACGGCACCATGCAGGCGATGTGGAAGCACCGGCACTCGCTGCTGGAGCGCGGCCCGGCCGGCCACTTCGGCCGGGTGGGACTGCCGTTCGTCGCCCTGTTCATGGTGATCACCCCGCTGCTCGCGCCCGCCATCGACATCGGCATGGTCTACGGCGTGGTCTTCGTCGACGCGTACAAGACCCTGGCCGCGTGGTTCGCCGTCATGGCCCTGCAGGCCGTCTGCGCCTGGTGGTCCTTCCACCTGGACAAGGAGAAGGCGTGGCACCTGATCACGCTGCCCGCCCAGCAGGTGGTCTACCGCGTGCTCATGTACATGGTGCTGCTGCAGTCCGCCATCACCGCCCTGACCGGAGGCCGGTTGCGCTGGCAGAAGCTGCGCCGCACCGGTGAGGTCGGGCTCGACGTCACGACGGGGGCGATGTCTTCGTGAGTACCGTGGAACCGGGTGCCCACGGCATCCAGGACTCCTCCGAGACCATGGCCCTGCGGGTGATGGACCCGGCCGCGTTCCCCACGCAGCGCACCACGGAGCCCGAGGCGCCCGCGGTGCCCGAGGCGCCGGAGGCGGCCGCCCCGGCGGCCGCGCGCAAGCCCGGCCGCGACCGCTACCTCGACCTGCTGCGGGCGCTCGCCCTGGTCCGCGTGGTCGTCTACCACAACTTCAGCTGGACCTGGCTGCCGATCGTCTTCCCGTCCATGGGCGTCATGTTCGCGCTGGCCGGGTCGCTGATGGTGCGCTCCCTCAAGCGGCCGGCGCTCAGCGTGATCCGCGGCCGGCTGCGCCGTCTGCTGCCGCCGATGTGGCTGTTCGGCGCGGTCGTGGTGCCGCTGATGTTCCTGGAGGGCTGGCGGCCCGACCCCGGCCACCCCAACTGGTGGTGGGGCGACCTGCTGTACTGGATCCTGCCGTTCAGCGAGCCGCCGTTCGGTGCCACGCTGCACACCTTCGGCGGGCACCTGCCGGCCTCCTGGGCCGAACAGATCTGCGTCCCGCTGTGGTACCTGCGCGCCTACCTCTGGTACGTGCTGCTGTCGCCGCTGCTGCTCAAGGCGATGCGCCAGCTGCCCTGGGTCACCCTGCTGGTGCCGCTGGCGCTCGCCGTCTTCGTCAACTCCGGCCTGGTCGACCAGTCCGGCCGGCTGATGGAGGCCGCCACCGACTTCACCACCTTCGGCGCCTGCTGGCTGCTCGGCATGGCCCACGCGGAGGGCCTGCTCCGCAAGATCCCCCAGTACGTCGTCCCGTCCGTCGCCCCGCTGGTGCTCATGTTCGGCTTCTGGTGGCTGATGCAGTCACCGGTGGACGACCCCCGGACCGGACACGACCTGGAGGCGGTCCCGGTCGCCCAGGCGATCTGGTCGTTCGGCGCGGTGCTGCTGCTGCTCCACCTGAGCCCCTCCTGGGAACGGTGGCCCAAGCCGCTGGAGCGGTTCAACGGCGTGATCAGCCTGCTCAACTCGCGCGCCGTCACGGTGTACCTGTGGCACTCCTTCGCCCTGGTCCTCACCGAGCCCCTGATCGACCCGCTGTGGAGCAACGACTTCTTCTACCACCACGCCCAGTGGCTGCTCATGAGCCAGTGGACCCCCCTGGCGATCGCCGTCCCCCTGATCTGCCTGGCGATCCTCCTGTTCGGCTGGATCGAGGACGTGGCCGCCAAGCGCCGCCCCCGCCTCTTCCCGTACCCCCGCCGGGCGAAGGGCCGCAGAAGGGGCCGCTGAGCCTCAGGACCGTGGCCGGCCGCGGTCCCCGTACAACCGTTGCGCCGTCATGTGAGTCTCTTGATCGCCGACATGCTCATGACGCCCAGGACAACTCCGGGCGAACACGGGCGGACTCGCACCCCATCGACTGCGGATGCCCCGGCATCCCGCATGCAGCAGGAGACAACGCATGCACAAGCAGCACCTGCGACTCGCCCTCGCGACGGCCACCGCGGCCGCGCTGACGGGCGGTCTGCTCACCCTCACGACGCTTCCGGCCGCCGCCGCGGACTCCTTCAAGGTCGCGCGGGCCGACTTCAACGGCGACGGCGTGGGCGACGTCGTGGCCTCCGCGCCCGGCGCCTCCGTCGGCGGGCACGCCGACGCCGGCGCGGTCGTCGTGCTCTACGGCTCGCCCACCGGCGTCACCAGCACCAAGCGCACCACCCTCAGCCAGAACAGCTCCGGTGTGCCGGGCACGTCCGAGACGGGCGACTTCTTCGGCGTCGACACCGCCTACGCGGACTTCAACGGCGACGGCTACGACGACCTGGCCGTGGGCACCCCGGACGAGAAGGTCGGCACCGACACCGACGGCGGCACCGTGGCCATCCTGTGGGGCTCCAGGAGCGGCCTGACCGGCAAGGGCGTCACCGTGGACGACCCGGCCCCCTCCACGCACGACTTCTGGGGCAAGAACCTCGCCGCGGGCGACTTCGACGGGGACGGCAAGGCCGACCTGGTCGTCGGCAGCTCCGCCGCCACCCTCTACCTCTACAAGGGCGGCTTCACCACGGCCGGCACCCCCGGCGGCCGTACGACCGTCAAGCCGCCGATCCAGTCCGGCTCGCCCTCCCAGGGCCCGATGAACCTGACCGCGGGCGACGTCAACGGCGACGGCCGCACCGACCTCGTCGTCGACGGCTTCGAGACGCAGACCGACCACGGCTGGAACACCAACTACTGGCTGCCCGGCACCGCGTCCGGCCTCGGCGCCGCCGGTGCGGTCAAGCTCAGGACCGGCATCGTCACCGGCATCGGGGACATCAACGGCGACGGCTTCGGCGACATCGTCACGGGTGCCGACTGGAACAGCAAGACCGAGGGCGACAACCCCGTCCCCGTGCCCGACTCCTCCGACGGCGGCCGCGCGAACATCACGTACGGCTCGGCCTCCGGTCCGGCCGGCACGACCTACATCACCCAGAACACCAACGGCGTGCCCGGCACCTCCGAGAAGGGCGACGCGTTCGGCTGGGACCTCGACCTCGGCGACATCAACGGCGACGGCTACCAGGACCTGGTCGTCTCCGCGCCCCAGGAGGACATCGACGGCGTCAGCAACACCGGCTTCGTGACCGTCCTGTACGGCTCCGCGAACGGCGTGAACACCACGTCCGGCGCCCAGTCGTTCGCCCAGAGCACCGCGGGCGTCCCCGGCAGCGACGAGAAGAACGACCTGTTCGGCGCCGACGTCAAGCTGGACGACGTCACCGGCGACGGCAAGGCCGACCTGATCGTCGGCTCCTACGAGAACGGCGGCGACGGCGCGGTCACCTACCTGCCGTCCAACGGCAAGAAGATCGTCACGACCGGCTCCCGGGCCCTCTCCGCGAGCGCCTCCGGCCTCTCCACGTCGGGTACCCCGCAGTACGGGGCGGTGTTCGCCGACTAGCGGTCAAGCCGCCACTGCGGTCACGGCGATCCGTACGCGAACGGACCGCCGTGACCGTGACCGCGCCCTGCCTGGCCCGCGATGTGCGGGCCGGCCACCGCGGCTCCGAAGTACCCCTTGCTGCCGCGGACCGAGATCCCCGCGCTCTTGCCGCACAGGTTCACCGAACCACCGAGGACCGGACCGGCGGCCGAGCCGCGGGCGACCCACAGGCAGCCGTCGCTGTTCTCCCTGGGTACGCCGACGACTGTCTCAGCCCTGCCGTCGCGGTTCAGGTCGGCGAGGTGGGCGGTCCCGCCGAACTGGTCGCCGGTCTCCGCCGCGCCGGGCACGCCCGCCGTGTTCTGGGTGACACCGACCGCCTTGGCCGTGGTCAGGCCGGAGGCGGAGCCGCGCAGCAGGACGGCGGTACCGGCCCCCTCGAGCTTGCCGACCGCCTCACCGGGAGAGCCGACGAGGACGTCCGCGTACCCGTCGGCGTCGACGTCGCCGACGCTGAGCGACTGCCCGAACTGGTCGCCGTTCTCGGCGGTGCCCGGGACACCGGCCGTGGCCTGGTGGAGAACCTGGGGCTGCTGGCCGACGCCGATGCCCCGCGCGCTGCCGTAGAGGACCTGGATTTCGCCACCGCGGTGCGCCGCACCGGTCGCGTTCATGAGGGAGTCGTCGTCCGCGATACCGGTGACGAGGTCGCCGTAGCCGTCACCGTTGACGTCACCGGTCTGTTGTCTCCTGCCCAGCAGTTTGAACTCGCGGCGGTCGTCGTCGACCGCCGCGCTCCGGCCGGTCGTTCTCACCACGAACACGCGGTACTCCCCCTGTCTGAAGCCGGCGAAGAGCCAAGCCGCTTCCCCGGATCACGGCTCATCTTCCCCTGCCGTCCCGATGACGTCAGGCTCGTCCCCAGCCGGGCGGCAGCAGGTCCCAGGAGTCACGGCCGAGCCATTCGCCGAAGGTCACAGGCCGGGCGCCGCCGGCATGGTCGAGGGACAGCGGGATGATCACGCCGCTTGTCGCCCGCCCGTCCCACCAAAGCGTCCCGGCGAACGGACCCGTGATCACCAAAAGCGTGGCGAATCCGCAACCGTGCTCCGTCGCGACGAAAGACCCCGCTGTCTTCCGCTCGTCGAAGTCCCAGTACGCGGTGTTCCAGCTGGTCATGGACTCCGAGAACGCGTCCTCATCTGCGTAGTCCTCAGCCCGAGGCAGGCGCCGACAAAACTCGTCGTCTGCATCCTCGTAGGTGTCAGGGTGGGGGAAGGGCAGGGACAGGAGGTCACGTCGCTTCATGCTGTTGCCCGCCCACCACCAGCCGTTCTCCGTCTTCTCGAGCTGTTCGACCGCCGCGTCCGGACTCCCCTGCAGCAAGTAGTGGCGATACTCGCTGGGGAAGGTGACTCCAAGTTCGGCCTCGGCTTCGACCACCTCGGCCTCGGTCAGCGGACGTGGCACGGCGGGACGGTTCATGGCGTGAGGCTAGACGCCGGCCTTTCGTGCCGACGCTGAGCCCCCCGGGGCTCAAGCACCACAGGCGCACCTCGCACGGATCCGCGTGCACGACACCCGCCACACGTGCGGGGGGTCGGCCCCCTGTTCGGCCCCCGGCCGTGGAGCTCTCGGCGTGCAGGTCAGGTCATTGGAGACTCAGGAGCGTTGTGCGTTTTGCAACCGCTCGACCTGCCGGTTGACCAGATCGGCGGGGAAGGACGCGCTGCCGCCGATGTTCAGCTTGTGGAACGTCACGATCGCGTTCCCGGTCCGCACCACGGTGTACTGCTCGTTGCGCTCCCCGAGGTCGGCATCGGGGCGCGGGGGGTTCGTCTCCCGGAATCGCACGGCTTCGTCACCGACGTCCGGGGCCTGTTCCATCGTCAGCGTGGACTTGAACTTCCCCACCCAGCCTGTGCCTTCATACGAGCGGCAGGAGCCGAGTGCCTGCTTGAGCTGTGCGAAGACCTGCTGGGCCTTCCCGTCTTCGTAGGAGGCAAGCATCGAGCCGCCACCCCAGATGTCACCCTTCCAGTTGAAGACCTGCAAGACGACGGTGGACGCGCCCTCTCCGTCGCGGATGTCGAGCATGGTCTGGCAAGTGGGATCGGACACCGGCGGGAAAGAGCGTTGATCCTTTTTCGGCAGAGGATCCTGCACCGGAACCCCGTTCTTCTCGTACACCCCCGCAACCTCGCCCTCCTTGAAGGTGAGCGCACGCAACTGTGCCCGCGTCAGAGGGGCCACGGCGGCCTTGGCCGATGCGGTCGCCCGCGGCCCCACCGCGTCTGATCCTGCAGCTGCCCCTGTGGAACATCCGGAGGACATCAGTATCCCGGCAAGCACAGTGCCGAGTGCCGGCATAGGCCGCAGCGCGCGGACGTACATGGATGTCCCCCCAGGACTGTGCGAGTGAGGACGCTGACAGTAGCCGTGCCAGGTCATCCATGACCAGGGACTTCCTCCCGCGCTCGTCAGCTTGCCTGAGCCGGCCAGGGCGGCAGTACTCGCGGCGGTTGCAATGATCTCTGCGACCGTGTGGGACATCGCTGCGATGAGCACTCCGGTGAACCCCTGGACGCGGCCAACGTTCGGCGTGACTTCATGGCCGCTGCTGTCCCGCCGCCTGAGGTGCGAGCGGCCGTCCGGTGCGTGATGCCCGAACACGGACAGCCATTCCAGATACAGCTATGTCACCCGAACGGCCTAACATGAGGTGTCGCCCACATGGATGAACATCAAGCTGAGTGGTGTCCCAACCGAGGCAATCCGTGAAAGGCGAACAAATGCGCATTCGACGAGTCCTCGCCGCCGTCATCGCCACGGCAGCCCTCGCCGGGGTCGGCCTCGCAGGCGCCGCCACCGCCACCGCCACAACCGCCACCGCCGCAACCGCCGCCCCCGCCAGCCTCACCCCGGGTGAGTGCGAGCAGGGCGGCGGAACGGTCGATCGGTCGAACTTGTCCTCGGCCCATCTCCCGACCTGCAAGGGCGGCAAGTTCAACGGGCAGGAAGTCGACTAAAACCCCACTAGGCGCCCCGCAGCCACGCGCTGCGGGGCGCTCCCACGCGAGCGGAGCCGGGAGAGCCGACGGCAGCCGGCGACCGCGTGATGGCGAGCTGAGGTACCCCTGCTTCGCCAGCGCATCCTCCTCCAGCGCTCACCACATGGCGCTACCACCGATATGAGAGCCGTGGGTCTGGACGCACCCACCGATCGCAGTGCCAGGAGTCACTGACACTGCTTCAAGGCCACGTGGTACACGGTTTTGATCGTGCCGTCCGTCGAGTCCATCTCCATGAAGCTGGTGGCGCTCGGGCTTGAGGTGCCGGCGTCGACCTGTAGTTCAGTGTTGATGTTGAGGTTGCGCTCCTCCCCGCAGGGGGCGAAGACCAGGGCGGCGACGGGCACGGTGTCGGTCGTCTGCCAGTCGCCGGTGAACCCGGCCTTGAAGTGATGGGTCTTGGTGGTGGTGGCGTTGCCCTGGAAGTGGTAGCTGGCCCGCTGGGTCCCGGACGCACCCGGTGCCAGTGACGCGAAGCCGCGGTAGTCCGCGGACACGATCGCGTAGGTGAGACCACCGGGGACGTGCACGCGCAGGTCGAGCTGACAGTTCTTCCGGAAGTCCGTCGGCGCCGAGCCGGGCCCCACCTTGGCGAGGTAGTTACTGTAGGTGACGGTGAAGGCGGTGTTGTCAGGGGAGACGGCCACGGCGGCCGTCCCCGGCGGGCAGCCGGTACCGTTGGCCGCCACACCGTCGATGACGATCCGGGCCGTCGGCGGGGGCGGAGCCGCGCTGGCACCGAAGGCCGACGAGCCGAACAATGATGTGACGACACCAGCTGCCGCAAGCGCGCGGAGCACCATGGGCTTCCCTTCAATCGTCCACGGATCCAGGGCGAGCGAGCCCGGCCCACCGGATTTGACGTGGGCATCGCACCACATGCGACGTGCCCGCATACGGAACGTGACGTATCAGTCACTCAGTCGGCCTTCGAGGCGGAGGCCTCGTTCACCCACGCGCGGGCACGGAGCGGCGTCGGCTCGGATACAGCGGCTGTCGGGGTGGCGGGATTTGAACCCACGACCTGGGGGCGTCCGCCGTTGTGCGTCTGCGTTGTCACGCAGTCGGACACTCATCGCTGAACGGTCCATCACGACAAGTCCGTTGTCAGTGCCCGCGTCTATGGTCTCAAGCGCGCGGTCGGCTTCCGGGGGTTCCAGCTCTGAAGGAAAGGGTTTCATCCCCGGCCTGTCCGGGGGCGGCTCGGGGACACGTCCGGGACCTAACCGACGGTCGGGCTTCGTCGATGGCCATGAGATGACCTGCCAGCGCCGGCCGCGCACCTCCTCCGGGACCTTCGCCTGTGTTCACGCGTGTCCGGGGCTTCAGCCCGGCAGGTCGTCCCGTCCCGGCTGAACGCCGATGGCCGCTGACGAATGAGACGGAAGCTGAGACGGACAGGCGCCGGCGCCCCAGGCGGTCGGCTGGTGGCCGCTTGGGGCCGGTGCGACCGTAGCCGCAGGCCGGCCTCGGTCTCAAGGGCGAGTGCGCGGTCGCTCGGCTCCAGTTTCCACCAGCGGACCGTGGGCTGACCTCTTGACCGTGGCAAGCCGTCAGTGAGCGTGAGGCGGCCTGTTCCCGCGGGAGCAGGGATAGAAGCGATCACCCAGGTGGGAGCGGATCTGGAACCCTTCCGGGTCGGGCCCGTGGGCATCTCGGCCGCCCTTTGCGCCAACGCGGCCCGCAAGGGTGGCTTCACCCATTGCCTCAAGGGGCACACGACCAGTGAGACCCACGGAGGTACCGAGATGAGCGCCGGAGAACGGGCCAGGGCAAAGGCTGAACAGATCGTCGGTAAGACCGTGCGGACGGCAGCCCACGCGATGCACAAGGAAACGCTCGCGGCGAAAGGCGCCGCTCTCGAAGCACGAGGCAAAATGCGGGGCACGAAGGAACAGGCCAAGGGCTCCTTCAAGCGCTGAGCGGGCTGTCGCAGGCTTACGCGCCCCAGGAACGGCTGAAGACCCAGGGAGAGGGAAACAACCTCTTGCCTGGGCCTTCTTGCCTGGGCCTTCGGCGTTCCGAGCGGGCCGCAGGAATCGGACCCACGTAGCCAGTTCGGAAGATCGCGTATACGGCTCGATGCTGACCTGGCAAGGGCCGCTGGAGTCGCCGCCGGTGGAAGTGACCGAGGACGAATCGGGTTCCCGCTCTGGAACGTGGTCGTCGCTCTGACGCGCACGATGTGGGTTGATGTACGCGACATCGAGGGCGGCGAGGTGGCTGTGGAGCAGGATTCGCGCGGAGATGCTGGTGGCGGTGCTGGCGAGTACGCAGCCGAAGACACGGCGGACCGGTCGGTCGGGACGCTGGAGCTGTTCTTCGACCTGGTCTTCGTCTACGCGATGTCCCAGGTGACGATCCTGATGTTGGCGGACATCTCCTGGGCGGGCTTCGGGCGCGGGCTCCTGGCGCTCGCCGTGGTGTGGTGGGCGTGGGTCTGCTACGCCTGGCTGACCAACACCTCCGACCACGCCGGGCCCGTGCACCGGCTGCTGATCTTCCTGGCGATGGCGGCGATGCTGGTTGCCGCGGTCGCATTGCCCCAGGCATTCGGCGGGCGGGCGCTGGTGTTCGGACTCGCGTTCCTGGCGGTCCGACTGATCCACGTCGCGCTGCTGGCTCTCGACGTGCGGGGCGAGGCCGACGTGGGTGCGCCCGCGCTGCGGCTGGTCCCTTCCCTCCTCGGCGGGCCGTTCCTGCTGGTGACCGCCGCGTTCGTCGACACACCGGGGCGGGAGCTGCTGTGGATCGTGGCCGTGGTGATCGGCTTCTCGGGACCGGTCGTGATCGGTACGGCCGGCTGGGGTGTGGCGCCCGGTTACTTCGTGGAACGGCATGGGCAGATCATCATCATCGCGCTGGGTGAGGCGATCGTTCAGGTGGGCGCCGGCGCCCAACACTCTCTGGGACGGCTGAGCGTGGTGACCGCCGTCCTGTTCGCGGTGCTGATCGCGGCCGGCCTGTGGTGGTCCTACTTCGGTTATCTCCGCGGCGGGGCCGAGCGGCGGCTGCGCGGTACCCGGAATGGGGAGCGGGCCCGGCTCGCGCGCGATTCCTACAGCTACCTGCACCTGCCGCTGGTGGCCGGGGTGGTCTTCTTCGCGCTCGGGGTGAACGAGGCCGTCGCGGGTGCAGACGAACCGCTCCCGCTGTTGCCCGCCGTGGCCATGGCCGGTGGCGTCGCGCTGTTCTTCGCCGGCGACGTCGCCTACCGGTGGCGCGATCACCACCAGCTGGCCGTCGATCGCCTCCTTGCCGCACTTGGGGCTGCCGCGGTGATCCCGGTCGCTGGGGTGGCGCCGGCGTTGGCTGCCCTCGCCGGGCTCATGCTCATCTGCCTGTTCCAGACGAGTTGGGAGCTCTGGCGTCACCCGCCGATCGGGCCGGTCGGCAGCTCCTGACCTTTGAGCGCCTTCGACGTTCCCACTCGTCCTGCCTTCGGGGCATAGCCCACTCACCCCAGCTTCCATCCCGTCCGCCGTCGACCCGTACACCGTGGAGCGGGCGTGGTTCAGGGCGTGTCAAAGGCCCCTCACCTGCGGAAATCCGTAGGTGAGGGGCCTTGTGTCTGCTGTTCCCCGTGGTACCCCGCTCGTTCTGGCACGGTTGTGGCACAACCGCTTCGTCCCGAAGCATCGGGGACGCTCGTCTCTCTTAGAGGGACAGCCCCGTCTCCGCTTAAGGCGATTCCTCTGCTTCCTCCTCCGGCTCTGCCGAGGGCTCTTCTTCCTGTGGCTTCGGAGCTCCACACTCCAGCACAAGCTCGTCGAACACCTCGCCTTCGGGGCAGCTGTACTTGGCACCGAAGAAGAAGCTGCACACGGAGTACTTGGTGGGATCGTTCGGGTCGGGCACCTTTACCGGCAGTAGCCCGGCGTCCGGGGGGCAGTCAGGGATGTTGGGATCGAAGCTTGCAGCTTTGACGGCGAAGAGCGGATTCGCCTGTGCCGTGGTGATGGTGGGCAGGAGAGCCATGCCAGCCAGGCTGAAGCATGCCAAAACCCGAGTCGTAGAGCGATTCACCAGGGACCTTCCATCAAGACGTGGAGCGGCACTGGACGGGTGCCACACGCCATACGAACACGTTGAGTATCGACAATATAACTCAAAGTAATCGACGTGTTGATGGTCTTGTAGGTTCAGTGAGGCTGGAGTCCCGCCGGCCGATCCCCCGCCGGAGGCATCGCCTTGACCTGTTGGCGTTCTGCAGAGATCGACTCACACAGACTGGCGCTTCCTGCGTGTGGGCGCAGCGCGGGCTTAGCGGGCCGAAGGCAGGAGCGGAGCGCAGCCGGGGCTTGACGTTCGCACGATCCGTTCCGCCGACTTCGACGGCGGCCAGGAGCTGACCGAGCGGGCCGTCGCCGGCAACGAAGTGATCACGGCCTTCCCGAGGAGCTGGAACTGATGGACAAGGTCGCCTGCGCGCACACAGCCGATTCTGCCGGGCACGTCCCAGGCCAGGGCCTGGCGCTCACCTCGCCTGGTAGCAGGCATGGGCTCTTCGTTGCCCGCGAGACCTGAGGACGGGGAATGGTGGCGAAGGGCAGAAGAACGGCGTACACCATGGCCATATGTCATCCGTGCCAGTGCCATGTGCGGTTTGGCACACCTCACGCGTCCCTATGCTCCATGGGTCTCTCCGTGATCTGCCGGGTGCTGTCTCGGTGGGAACGGAATGGGAGCCGCCCGGGAGCCGGACTCCGATGTCGGCTCCCAAAACGCCCTGCACAACCACTCAGGGGCCTGACCCGCTGAGCGGATCAGGCCCCTGGCCTGGTACTACGGCGTCGGGGTGGCGGGATTTGAACCCACGACCTCTTCGTCCCGAACGAAGCGCGCTGCCAAGCTGCGCTACACCCCGATCATCGCTGCTCTCGCTGCGACGTCGTTTACTTTAGCCCACTGGTGGCCCCAGACGAAATCCGATTCAGACGCGGCGGCGGGTCGGGGTCGGGCGGGTGTGGTCGACGGCGATCAGGAGGACCGCCAGGGCGTAGATCGCGAGGCCCGTCAGGAGGGCGTTCGCCAGGGTGCTGCGGTAGCCGTCGGTGTCGGCGTCGAGGAACGGGTACAGGTAGTGCGCCGGGGTCGCGGGGGCCAGGAGTGCGGCTCGGGTGAGGTAGAAGGCCAGGTAGGCCAGGGGGTAGAGGAGCCAGGCCGCCGCCTGGCGCAGGTGCAGGCGCGCCGCCGGGGTGAGGAGCAGCCAGTCCAGGACGACCGCCGCCGGGACCAGCAGGTGGAGGACCTGGAGGGTCGCCCACTGGGCGTGCCAGCGGGCCGGGGGCGCGGCCGCGTCCGTCATGGCGAACGGGGGCGCCGTGTGGGCCAGGAGCAGGTGGTACACCAGCGCGGTGATCACGGCGTACAGGAGCGTCGCGCCGGCCACGGACGACGGCAGTGGGCGCCGGGCGCGCCAGGCTCTCGACGCCGACATCAGCATGACCACCGCCACCAGGATGTTCGTCTGGACGCTGAAGTAGCTCAGGGTCCGGGCGGGGGTGCCCAGGAGGAGTTCCAGGGCCACGCCGGCCGCCGCCGCCAGCGCGGTCAGGAAGCGGAACACCGCCACCGGCGGGCGGCGGATCGGGGCGACCACCGCCGTGGCCGGGACCGGGGCGGGCAGCAGGAGGGGCGTGGCCGGGACCGCGGGCAGGTCCGGCATGTCCCTCGGTATCGGAGCGGTCATGCACCTCACGCTAGGCAAAGAGGGGTAATGCGGCTATTTCGGGCACTCCGAATGGGTTGTGTCCACCCCTGGGGCACTGTCGTCCCCGCCCCGCCCCGCTCCGCCCCGGCAACGGCAGCGGCAGCGCCTACTCCTCGCGCCCCACCAGCGTCAGCAGCGTCGCCTCCGGCGGGCAGGCGAACCGTACCGGTGTGTAGCGGTTCGTGCCGCAGCCGGCCGAGACGTGGAGGTAGGAGGTGTGGCCCTCGGCCGTGTGCCGGGACAGGCCCTTCACCCGGTCCGTGTCCAGGTCGCAGTTGGTGACCAGGGCGCCGTAGAAGGGGATGCACAACTGGCCGCCGTGCGTGTGGCCGGCCAGCACCAGCGGGTAGCCGTCCGCTGTGAAGGCGTCCAGGACGCGCAGGTACGGCGCGTGCACGACACCCATCGAGAAGTCGTACGAGCCGGAGGGACCGCCGGCGACGCGCGCGTAGCGGTCGCGCTTGATGTGCGGGTCGTCCAGGCCGGTCAGTTCGACCGACACGCCCTCGACCTTCAGCACGCCCCGCGTGTTCGTCAGGTTCAGCCAGCCCGCCGCGTCGAAGCCGTCCCTGAGGTCCTCCCAGGGGTTGTGGATCACGCCCACCGCCGGCGCGTTGCCGTTCAGGCCGTGCTTGCCGTTGGCCTTCTCCAGCAGGTAGCGGGCGGGGTTGCGCATGCGGGGGCCGTAGTAGTCGTTGGAGCCGAAGACGTACGCGCCCGGGAACTCCATCAGCGGGCCCAGCGCGTCGAGGACCTCGGGGACGCCCTCGGGGTCCGAGAGGTTGTCGCCCGTGTTGATCACGAAGTCCGGGCGCAGGCCGGCCAGCGACTGCAGCCAGCGCTGCTTCTTGCGCTGGCCTCCGACCATGTGGATGTCGGAGACCTGGAGCACGCGCAGCGGGCGCATGCCCGGCGGGAGGACGGGGACCGTCACCCGTCGGAGGCGGAAGGAGCGGGCCTCGAAGCCCGCCGCGTACGCCACTCCGGCGGCTCCCGCCGCCATGATTCCCAGGGGTACTCCGTATCGCGCGCGCATACCTCCATCGTGTCAGACCTCACCAGGGCTCCGGGACCGGCCGCCCTTAAATGCGTGGGCGCCCGCACCGCCGTAGCTGCGACAATCGACGGCATGACCACCACGCTCAAGTCGAAGCTGCAGGACGACCTCAACGCCGCGATCAAGGAGCGCGACGAGCTCCGCTCCTCGACGCTCCGGCTGACGCTCGCCGCGATCACCAAGGAGGAGGTCGCCGGCAAGGAGAAGCGCGAGCTCTCCGACGACGAGGTCCTCAAGGTGATCACCAAGGAGGCCAAGAAGCGCCGCGAGGCGGCCGACGCCTTCGCACAGGGTGGTCGCCCGGAGTCGGCCGAGCGGGAGAAGGCGGAGGGCGAGCTGCTCGCCACCTACCTGCCCAAGCAGCTGTCCGACGACGAGCTGAACGTCATCGTCGCCCAGGCCGTCGAGGAGGCGAAGGCGGGCGGCGCCGAGGGGCCGCGTGCCATGGGCGCTGTGATGAAGATCGTGAACCCGAAGGTGGCCGGCCTGGCCGAGGGCGGCCGTGTCGCCGCCGTGGTGAAGAAGCTGCTCCAGGGCTGAGCCCGGAGGGCCTCGCCCGGGGAGAGGCGTGACGACAGCGGGGCCGCACCCCTGTAGAGAGGTGCGGCCCCGCTGTCGTACGTCAGGGGCGGAGACGCCCGCCGCCGTCAGGGGCGACGCCCGCCGCCGCCGCCCGGTCCCGGACTAGCCGTGCCGGCCGCCGTTGCCGTTGTGCCCGCCGTTGGACTGACCCTGGATGAAGTTGCCGGGGAGGGAGAAGGTGGGCGTCGGGATGGTGCCGCCGGTGGCGTCACCCGTGGTGCCCCCGGTTGCCCCCGTTGGTCCCCCGTCCGTCTGTCCGCCGATCAGTCCCCCGATCAGCCCCCCGTTGTTGTTGTCCCCGTTGTTGCCCCCGTTGTCCCCCCCTTGTCCTTTTCCCTGGCCGTCCCCGGGGTTCTCGTCGTCGGGGATGTCGACCAGGTTGAAGTCGGGTGCGTCCTTGCCCTCCAGGGCGCCCGCCATGGCGTCGCGCCAGATCGGGCCGGGGACCTGACCGCCGTAGACGAGGTCGCGGTAGACCCCGCCGATGGTGATGTGGGTCATCTCCACGTTCTGCTTGGCACTGCCGACCCAGACCGCGCCGGCCATGTTCGGCGTGTAGCCGACGAACCAGGCGTTCTTGCGGGAGTCGGTCGTACCCGTCTTGCCCGCGCTCTCCCGGTCGCTCAGGCCGGCCTCCTGGCCGGTGCCGGAGTCGACCACACCGCGCAGCAGGGTGTTGACGGTGTCGGCGGTCTGCTCACTCATCGCCCGTGAGCAGGTCGACTTGGGCACCGGGAGCGACTTGCGCTCGTTGCCGACCTTCTGGGTGATGGACTCGATGGCGACCGGGGTGCAGTACATGCCCCGGGAGGCGAAGGTGGCGTACGCGCTCGCCATGGTCAGCGGCGAGAGGCCGATCGAACCGAGCGCGATGGACGGCGTCTGGGGGAGCTTCGAGCCGTCGCCCTGCACGACGTGCAGCGCGTCGGTCATCTTCACCACCGGGCACAGGCCGATGTCGGAGATGAGCTGCACGAAGTAGGTGTTGATGGACTTCGCCATCGCCTCCTTCATGCGGTACGGGCCCTTCTCCGACTCGTTCTCGTTCTCGACCGTCTCGTTCCTGGTGTTGACGTACGGGCTGCTGCTGCACCGCTGGACCGGGCTCGGGTAGTTCATCTTGTACGGCGCCGAGTACTCCTGCGTCGCGGGCTTGCCGCCCTCGATCGCGGCCGCCGCCACGAACGGCTTGAACGTCGAACCGGTCGGGAAGCCGTAGTTGGAGCCGCCCATGGCCCGGTTGACCGAGAAGTTGTACTCGGTCTCGTTGTTGCCGTAGCCGAAGGGCTTGGACTGGCCCATCGCCAGGACCTTGCCGGTGCCGGGTTCGACCAGGGTGGCGGCCGCCGCGACCTTGTCCGACTTGTAGACGTGGTCCTTGAGGGACGCCTGTACGGACGCCTGCGCCTGCGGGTCCAGGGTCGTACGGATGGTCAGTCCGCCCTGGTTCCAGAGCTTGGCGCGCTCCTCGCGGGTCTTGCCGAAGGTCGGGTCGGTCAGGAAGACGTTCTCGACGTACTTGCAGAAGAACGCGGAGCTCTTGGTGGCCGTGATGCAGCCGTTCTTCGGCTGGCTGACGTGCAGCCCGAGCGGCTTCTCCTTGGCCTGGTCGGCCTCCGCCCGGGAGATGTCGCCCAGCTCGGCCATGCGCTGCAGGACGGTGTTGCGCCGCTTGGTGGCCTCGGCCTCGTCGTTCACCGGGTCGTAGCGGCTCGGGGACTGGACGATGCCCGCGAGCAGCGCGGACTGCTGCAGGTTGAGGTCCTTGGCGTGCTTGGAGAAGTAGCGCTGGGCGGCCGCCTCGACGCCGTAGGCCTGCTCGCCGAAGAAGGTGATGTTCAGGTAGTTCTCGAGGATCCGCTTCTTGCCGAGCTTCTCCTCGATCTGGATCGCGTACTTCAGCTCGCGGACCTTGCGGCCGAGGGTCTGCTGGGTGGCCTCGGCGACCTTCGTCGGGTCGTCGCCGGCCTCCTCGATGAAGTAGTTCTTCACGAGCTGCTGGGTGAGCGTGGAGGCGCCCTGGGCGACCCCGCCCGACTGCGCGTTCTTGTTCAGGGCGCGCAGCACGCCCTTGAGGTCGATCGCGCCGTGCTTGTAGAAGCGTGAGTCCTCGATCGCGACGATCGCCTTCTGCAGGTACGGCGAGATGTCCTTGAGCTCCACCACCGTGCGGTCACGGGAGTAGACGGTCGCGAGTTGGTCGCCCCGGCTGTCCAGTATGGTCGTGCGCTGGCTGAGCTGGGGGCTCTTGAGATTGGCCGGGATCTCGTCGAAGCCCTGCACCGAGCCCTTGGCCGCGAGGCCCAGCGCGCCGGCCGCGGGCAGCGCGATGCCCGCCATGACGGCTCCCGCGAGCACACTGACACCGAGGAACTTGGCGGCCTGCTGTGTTGCCGACAGGCCACCGCCCGAGCGCTTCTTTGGCATGGGGGCAGCCTAATCCGTACTGATGAGCGTTCCGATGGAGGCGGCCGCTTCTCGGGATGTTCGGGTGCCGGATCGTGATGTCCGCGATGTCAGGTGAGGGCGTATCCGGGCAGGTGAAGGGGGTGCAGGGCGCGTCAAGGCGCGGCAGGGCGGTCGCCTACGTTTCCATTCGCCGGACACGCGCACAGGCATTGGCCTAAGCTGCTATCAACTGTCACAGCGGTGCGGCCACGTATCAATACGTCCGACGACCCCGAATCGTTCCGGAAGTACCCGACTTTCTGATGCGGGCGTGTCCGAAACCGCCTCGTGTGTCACCTGGCGCCCGGTGTGGCGCGTCACAGCCGTCCCGGTATGCCGGGATGGTCGCGCATGTCGTCAGCTCACTCCCGCGGGTGATCTGCCGCTTACCCATAGTCCGTTCGGGCCATTCAAGATTGGGCCCGAAGGGGGTGTTGCGCTGTCTCCACCTTCCGTAACGTCCTCAACTGGCGGCGGTGAATATGCCGCTGCCGCCGTGGGGGAGCCTCGATTCGGGAGAGGACGGCGCCGGTATGGGCTGGGTTACCGACTGGAGTGCGCAGGCCGCCTGCCGCACTACCGATCCGGATGAACTGTTCGTTCAGGGAGCAGCGCAGAACAGGGCCAAGGCGGTGTGCACCGGATGTCCGGTACGCACCGAATGCCTGGCCGACGCGCTGGACAACCGCGTGGAGTTCGGCGTGTGGGGAGGCATGACGGAGCGGGAGCGCCGCGCACTGCTGCGCAGGCGGCCGACCGTGACCTCCTGGCGCCGGCTGCTGGAGACCGCCCGCTCGGAGTACGAGCGCGGCCTCGGCATCGTGCCCCTCGACAGCGACGAGGTGTACGAGCACTACGCGGCGGTGAGCTAGGGCTCCGCCCCGGCGCTGACCCGGGGCCACTCCGGCCGGCCGTGAGGCGGAGGAAGCAGCGGCCGGACGTGTGTTCAGGAACACCACCCGTGGGATGCCCGCGGAGACACCCGCTGTGCGGGGTGTGCCAGGTGCACGCCCGCGGGGCACGCGTGCACGAGCGGCGGCCGTCGGCACGCTCACGGGGCATGGCCGAGGGCGTCGAGAGCCATCGGGCTCGGACGCGGGGGCCTCGCTGGGCCGAGGCCGGGTCGCTGGGCCGAGGCCGGCCGCTGAGCCGAGGCCGAGTCACGTACGCGCGCCGCAGCGGCCCGTACGGCTGGTCCGCGCGCTGTCACGACAGCCCGCGCGCCGTCCGGACAGCTCCGTATGCCGTCAGGACGGCTCCGTGCGTCCCGCCGCCAGCCGGTCGCCGATGTCGCGCAGACCCGTGAGGTCGTGCACGTCGCCGGGCAGCGCGGGCACCTCGACGACCGCCACCTCGGGGTGGCGGGCGGTGAACCGGTCACGCGTGCGCCGCTCGCGCGAGAGCAGCTGCATGCGGTCGGCGTGCAGCCTCAGCAGGCCCACGGTGAGCTGGTCGACGGAGTGCTCCGTGGGGGCGGGGGAGCCTTCTTCGGAAGCGGTGTCCACAGCTGCGGCCCGGGAAGCCGGAGAGTCTGAACTGCCGTACGTGTCGGGAGAGTTACGAAGTCCAGCTTTCCCGTCCCCCTGATCGACAATGCCGGACTCCTCAAGATTTTCCGCGGCGGCGAGCGCCCGCTCGGCCGTGAGCCCGCCGGCGCCGCTGCCGTGCACCCGGTTGAGCACGAGTCCCACCAGCGGCATCTTCTCGGCGGCCAGCCGCTCCACGAAGTACGCGGCCTCACGCAGCGCGTCCCGCTCCGGCGCCGCCACCACGAGGAACGCCGTACCGGGCGCCTGGAGCAGCTTGTACGTGGCGTCCGCGCGCGTGCGGAAACCGCCGAACGTGGTGTCCATCGCGGCCACGAAGGTCTGCACGTCCTTCAGCAGCTGGCCGCCCAGCAGCTTGCCCAGGGTGCCGGTCATCATCGACATGCCGACGTTGAGGAAGGCCATCCCCGCGCGGCCGCCGAGCTTCGCCGGAGCGGTCAGCAGCCGGATCAGCCGGCCGTCCAGGAACGAGCCGAGCCGCTTGGGCGCGTCCAGGAAGTCCAGCGCCGAACGGGACGGCGGGGTGTCCACCACGATCAGGTCCCACTCGTCCCGGGCCCGGAGCTGGCCCAGCTTCTCCATGGCCATGTACTCCTGCGTGCCGGCGAAGCCCGCCGAGAGCGACTGGTAGAAGGGGTTGGACAGGATCGCGGACGCCCGGTCGCGGTCCGCGTGCGCCTCGACGACCTCGTCGAAGGTGCGCTTCATGTCGAGCATCATGGCGTGCAGCTCGCCGTCGCCCTCGGTGCCCTTCACCCTCCGGGGCACGTTGTCGAGGGAGTCGATGCCCATCGACTGTGCCAGCCGCCGGGCCGGGTCGATGGTGAGGACGACCACCTTGCGGCCCCGCTCGGCCGCTCTGAGGCCCAGCGCCGCCGCCGTCGTCGTCTTGCCGACACCACCCGAGCCGCAGCACACCACGATGCGGGTCTCGGGGTCGTCCAGCAGCGGATCGACGTCGAGCACCCGCCCGGGGGAGATGCGGGAGCGCGCGCCGTCCCGGGCCGAGGACTGGGCGGACGCCGAGGTCGGGGACTGCGCCGGGTCCGGACTCATGACAACCCCTGCTTCCGCAGCTCGCTGGCGAGTTCGTACAGGCCGCCGAGGTCCATGCCCTCGGCGAGCAGTGGCAGTTCGTGCATCGGCAGGTCCAGGTCACCGAGGACCGCGCGCTGCTCCTGCTCCAGCGCGTACCGCTCGGCGTACTCCGAGGCCTGCTCCAGCAGCGGGTCCACCAGCCGCTCGGCGTGCCCGCCGCGACGCGCCCCGCCGAGGCCCGCGGTGGACAGCGCCCGTGCGACGGATGAACGCTCCACGGTCCGTACGAGTTCCAGGTCCGTCGCGTCCAACACCTCCGGGCGGACCATGTTCACGATGACCCGGCCCACCGGAAGACGCGCGGCGCGCAGCTCGGCGATGCCGTCGGCGGTCTCCTGGACCGGCATCTCCTCCAGCAGCGTCACCAGGTGCACCGCCGTCTCCGGGGACTTCAGCACACGCATGACGGCCTGCGCCTGATTGTGTATCGGGCCGATCTTCGCCAGGCCCGCCACCTCGTCGTTGACGTTGAGGAAGCGGGTGATGCGCCCGGTGGGCGGGGCGTCCATCACGACGTAGTCGTACGTGAAGCGGCCGCTTCTGTCCTTGCGGCGCACGGCTTCGCACGCCTTGCCGGTCAGCAGGACGTCCCGGACGCCCGGCGCGATGGTGGTGGCGAAGTCGATCGCGCCGAGCTTCTTCAGGGCCCGGCCCGCGCCCCCCAGCTTGTAGAACATCTGGAGGTAGTCCAAGAGGGCCAGTTCCGCGTCTATGGCCAGGGCGTACACCTCCCCGCCGCCCGGAGCGACCGCGATTTTCCGTTCCTCGTAGGGCAGCGCCTCCGTCTCGAAGAGCTGGGCGATGCCCTGTCGGCCCTCGACCTCCACGAGAAGCGTGCGCTTCCCCTCCGTGGCGAGAGCCAACGCGAGTGCGGCGGCGACCGTCGTCTTTCCGGTCCCGCCCTTGCCGCTGACGACCTGGAGCCTGCTCACGTCTTCGAGCCTAACCAGTCCGGCCGACGGTCACGCGCGAGGCTGTGGACAACGGCGTCCGCGGTCGGCCGCGGGGGCGGTGCACGACGGTGCCGCGGTCGGCCGCCGGCGCGGTGGTCGACAGCGGCTACAGTCGGCCCATGACCAAGTGGGAATACGCAACCGTGCCGCTGCTCGTCCATGCCACGAAGCAGATTCTGGACACCTGGGGCGAGGACGGCTGGGAGCTCGTCCAGGTCGTGCCCGGGCCCAACAACCCCGAGCAGCTCGTCGCCTACCTGAAGCGGGAGAAGCAGGCATGAGCGCGGTCGAGGCCAAGCTGGCCGAACTCGGTCTGACCCTTCCGGACGTCGTCCCGCCGCTGGCCGCGTACCAGCCGGCCGTGCGGTCCGGTGCGTACGTCTACACCTCCGGCCAGCTCCCGATGGTGGAGGGCAAGCTGCCGGTCACCGGCAAGGTGGGCGCCGAGGTCACCGCGGAGGAGGCCAAGGAACTGGCCCGCACCTGCGCGCTGAACGCGCTGGCCGCCGTCAAGTCGGTCGCCGGTGACCTGGACCGTGTCGCGCGCGTGGTGAAGGTCGTCGGCTTCGTCGCCTCCGCCGCCGACTTCACCGGCCAGCCCGGTGTCATCAACGGCGCGAGCGAGCTGCTCGGCGAGGTCCTCGGCGACAAGGGCGTGCACGCCCGCAGCGCGGTGGGCGTCGCGGTGCTGCCGCTGGACGCGCCGGTGGAGGTCGAGATCCAGGTCGAGCTGGCCCCCTGAGCCCGCCGGGCCGCTGTCGGGCCCCGTGCCGGGCCGTCGTCGGGCCCCGTGCCGGGCCGCCGGGCGGCTCCCTGAGCGCCCCGCGGCCCCGGAACCCCTCTGACCTCGGGTACCTCTCGAACATTCGCCCTACACGGGATAGCCTCCGGCCATGGCGAATGGGCAGTGGTACCCCCCGGAGTGGCCGGACCGCATCCGCGCGCTCGCGGACGGCACGCTGACCCCGGTGACCCCCCGGCGCGCGGCCACGGTGCTGCTCCTGCGGGACACCGAGGCCGGCCCCGTCGTCCACATGCTGCGCAGACGCGCCTCCATGGCCTTCGCCGGAGGCGCGTACGCCTACCCCGGCGGCGGGGTCGACCCGCGCGACGACGACCTCCACGTCCGCTGGGCGGGCCCCCCGCGCGCGTGGTGGGCCGACCGGCTCGGCGTGGACGAGTCCGGCGCCCAGGCGATCGTCTGCGCGGCCGTGCGGGAGACGTACGAGGAGGCGGGCGTCCTGCTCGCCGGGCCGGACGCCGACTCGGTCGTCGGCGACACCACCGGCGACGACTGGGAGGCGGACCGCGCCGCCCTGGTCGCGCGCGAGCTGTCCTTCGCCGAGTTCCTTGACCGCCGCGGCCTGGTGCTGCGCTCCGACCTGCTGGGCGCCTGGACCCGCTGGATCACCCCCGAGTTCGAGGCCCGGCGCTACGACACCTGGTTCTTCGTCGCCGCGCTCCCCGAGGGCCAGCGCACCCGCAACGCCTCCACAGAGGCCGACCGCACGGTGTGGATCCGCCCCGAGGAGGCCGCCGCCGGGTACGACAGGGGCGAGCTGCTGATGATGCCGCCCACCGTCGCCACCCTGCGTCAGCTCCTCCCGTACGGCACCGCCGCCGAGGCGCTGGCCGCCGCGCCCGCGCGCGACATGACGCCGGTGCTGGCACGCGCCCGCCTGGTGGACGGCGAGATCGTCCTGTCCTGGCCGGGGCACGACGAGTTCACCAAGCACGTCCCGACGGCCGGGGCGGCCTCCGGACCGGACGGATCCACGGTGGCCGGGGCGGCCCCCGGAGCGCATGGATCGACGGTGGCCGGGGCGGCGACCGCCCCGCGGACCGGTGGAGGCCCCGCATGACCGACGCGGCAGCCCTGCCCGGCCAGCCCCGGGGCGCGGTACGCACCGGCCCCGCGACCGAACGGGCCGTCAACGTCCTGGCGCCCAACGCCTCCGCGATGACCCTGGACGGCACCAACACCTGGATCCTCGCCGAGCCCGGCTCCGAGCTGGCCGTGGTGATCGACCCGGGCCCGCTGGACGACGCCCACCTGCGCAACGTCGTCGACACGGCCGAGAAGGCGGGCAAGCGGATCGCCCTCACCCTGCTCACCCACGGCCACCCCGACCACGCCGAGGGCGCCGGCCGGTTCGCCGAGCTGACCGGCACGCGCGTGCGTGCGCTCGACCCGGCGCTGCGGCTCGGCGACGAGGGCCTGGCCGCCGGAGACGTGATCACCGCCGGCGGCCTGGAGCTGAGGGTCGTGCCCACGCCCGGGCACACCTCGGACTCCCTGTGCTTCCATCTCCCGGCCGACCGGTCCGTGCTGACCGGGGACACGATCCTCGGGCGCGGCACGACCATGGTGGCGCACCCCGACGGCCGTCTGGGCGACTATCTGGACTCCCTGCGCCGTCTGCGGTCGCTGACCGTGGACGACGGCGTGCACACGGTCCTGCCGGGCCACGGGCCGGTCCTGGAGGACGCGCAGGGCGCGGTCGAGTTCTACCTCGCCCACCGCGCCCACCGGCTCGCCCAGGTCGAGACGGCCGTCGAGGACGGCCACCGGACCCCCCAGCAGGTCGTCGCCCACGTGTACGCCGACGTGGACCGCTCCCTGTGGCCGGCCGCCGAGCTCTCGGTGCGCGCGCAGTTGGACTACCTGAGCGAGCACGGCCTGATCTAGCCGGACGGGTCCGGGCGGGGTGCTTTGACGCCGTGCACGCGCGCGTACTCCCCGGCCAGCCAGGGCCCGAGGTCGTCGACGTACGAGCGCAGGACGTCCGGGTCGCCGACGGGCTCGTGGCCGTACTCGGCCGCCTGCCGCAGCTGTGCGGCCCGCTCCGGGTAGTACGCGCCGAACACCCCGGCCATCTCCCGCAGATCGCTGGTCCAGCCGTTCCAGCGGGGCATGACGAGGGTGAAGCCCGTGCGCACGAGGTGCCGGGACATGGAGCGGACCAGGGGCCTGCGGGCCCGCTCGGAGTCCTCCGCCGCGGCGATCCGCTCCCGCCAGCGCGGGAGGAGGAGCGCGAGGTCACCGTTGGTCTCCCGCGCGAGCAGGGCGTCGGGGCGGTAGCGGGGCAGGTACTCGGCGAGGTCGTCCCCGAGCAGCGGTGTACACAGGCAGGCCACGAACCAGCCGAGGTCGTACCGCTCCGGCTCGCTCAGCAGCCGAGCCCGGCCGTACAGCAGCGTGCCGACGCCGTCGATCTGCGGGAACTGCCCGTCGAGCGCCTCGCCGAGGGCACGGACGGCCGCACGGTCGGCGTCGGCCGGTTCGTCGCGCAGGGCGACCAGCAGGTCCAGGTCGCTGCGCGCCACGCGCGCGGTGCCGCGCGGTACGGACCCGTAGAGGTACGCGCTGTGCAGACGCGAGCCGAAGAGGTCGAGCAGCCGGTCGCGCGCCGCGGCCACGACCGGCCGGAAGACGTCGGGCACCCGCGCGAGGGAGCCCTCGCGTTCGATGAAGCCCTGGGCGTCGAGCCCCGGACGGCGCACGGTTTCGGCCATGTGTTCACTGTGCCCGGTCGCGGCCCCGGGGGCAGGTGGATTCTGCCGGGGCGGGCCGGACCGGTGGGGTGACGGCCCGGGGCGGTCGGCCCTCTGAGGGGTCGGCAAGCGGACCCGGACCCCAGGGCAACGGGCCCCGGGGAAGCAGCACCCGGGAGGTGGGGGCTGCCGGAACGCGGGGCCCCCACAAGGCGTCAGCGCGAACGCTTGGCCAGGCGCTCCACGTCCAGCAGGATCACGGCCCGCGCCTCGAGACGGAGCCACCCGCGCTGGGCGAAGTCGGCCAGCGCCTTGTTCACGGTCTCGCGCGAGGCGCCGACCAGCTGGGCCAGCTCCTCCTGCGTGAGGTCGTGGACGACGTGGATGCCTTCCTCGGACTGCACGCCGAAGCGGCGGGAGAGGTCGAGCAGGGCGCGCGCCACCCGGCCGGGGACGTCGGAGAAGACCAGGTCCGACATGGCGTCGTTGGTCTTGCGCAGTCGGCGGGCGACGGCGCGCAGCAGGGCGCCGGCCACCTCGGGACGCGCGTTCAGCCAGGGCTGGAGGTCGCCGTGGCCGAGGCCCAGCATCTTGACCTCGGTCAGCGCGCTCGCGGTGGCGGTGCGCGGGCCCGGGTCGAACAGCGACAGCTCGCCGATCAGCTCGCCGGGGCCGACGACGGCGAGCATGTTCTCGCGGCCGTCGGGGGAGGTGCGGTGCAGCTTGACCTTGCCCTCGGTCACGACGTACAGCCGGTCTCCGGGGTCCCCCTCATGGAAGAGTGAGTCACCGCGCGCGAGGGTCACCTCACTCATGGAGGCGCGGAGCTCCGCGGCCTGCTCGTCGTCGAGCGCCGCGAAGAGCGGGTTGCGCCGCAGAACGTCGTCCACGAGTTCTCTCCCTTGTCGACCTGCTCAGGGGATCTTGCTCCCCTGGTGTGCCAGGGGACCGTGTTCCCCATTTTGCCGGACGGTCCAAACAGTGTGATCTGTCACAAGGATGCCGCACAGGTGTCCCGAGGTAAGCGGCAGGGGTCCAATCGGGGGCCGATCTTCGGGGGTCGGGGCGGATGTCCGTGCCGGGCTTTAGGCTGGCCGGGTGTCCAAATCGCCGGTGAGAGCACAGGCCAAGGGGGCTGGGCGGGTGGCTGTACGTCGAGATTCCGCTGTGGGCGAACAAGGCCCCGACGGTAGTAATAAAAAACGCAAAACGGATGAAAGGGTCGCGCCGGTCACGCCTGCCGCGCCGGTCGCGAAGACAGCCAGGCAGACAGCCAAGACGGCCGCGAAGAAAATCGCCGCCAAGAAGACCGCCGTCAAGGGGACCACCGCCAGGGGGACCGCCGCGAAGAAGACCGCCGCGAAGGAGACCGCGAAGCCCCCGGCGAACGAGTCCCGCACCGCGCTGGTCCGCCGTGCCCGCCGCATCAACCGCGAGCTCGCCGAGGTGTATCCGTACGCCCACCCCGAGCTGGACTTCGACAACCCCTTCCAGCTCCTCGTCGCCACGGTGCTGTCGGCCCAGACCACCGACCTGCGCGTCAACCAGACGACCCCGGCGCTCTTCTCGAAGTACCCCACCCCCGAGGACCTGGCCGCCGCCAATCCGGAGGAGGTCGAGGAGATCCTGCGCCCCTGCGGCTTCTTCCGCGCCAAGACCAGGTCGGTGATAGGGCTCTCCAAGGCCCTCACCGAGGACTTCGGCGGCCAGGTGCCCGGCAGGCTCGAGGACTTGGTGAAGCTGCCCGGCGTCGGCCGCAAGACCGCCTTCGTCGTCCTCGGCAACGCGTTCGGGCGGCCCGGCATCACCGTGGACACGCACTTCCAGCGGCTGGTGCGGCGCTGGCAGTGGACCGCCGAGACCGACCCGGACAAGATCGAGGCGGCCGTCGGGGCGCTGTTCCCCAAGAGCGACTGGACCGAACTGTCCCACCACGTCATCTGGCACGGCCGCCGCATCTGCCACGCCCGCAAGCCCGCCTGCGGCGCCTGCCCCATCGCCCCGCTCTGTCCGGCCTACGGCGAGGGCGAGACCGACCCCGAGAAGGCGGCGAAGCTCCTGAAGTACGAGAAGGGCGGCTTCCCCGGCCAGCGGCTGAAGCCCCCGCAGGCCTACCTCGACGCCGGCGGGAAACCCGCCCCGCCGCTGGGGGCCGGATGACGGAACGATCTCGGTGTCGTCGGGCGTTGAACACGGCAGGACGGGGGTGGCGATGACGTACACGCACGGCACGCACGACACGGACAGGGGCCCGGTGGCGCTCAGCAAGGAGGGCCTGCCGGGCTGGCTCGACCCGGTGGTGCGGGCGGCGGAGACCGTCGAGCCGCTCCAGCTCAGCCGCTTCCTGCCGCCGGAGAACGGCTCGGGACGCCAGTCGGCCGTCCTCATCCTGTTCGGCGAGGGCGAGCGCGGCCCCGAACTGCTGCTCATGGAGCGGGCCGGCTCCCTGCGCTCCCACGCCGGGCAGCCCTCCTTCCCCGGTGGTGCCCTCGACCCGGAGGACGGCGACCCGGGAGACGCCGGCCCGCTGCGGGCCGCGCTGCGCGAGGCCGAGGAGGAGACCGGCCTCGACCCCCGCGGAGTCCAGCTCTTCGGCGTCCTGCCCGCCCTCTACATCCCGGTCAGCGGCTTCGTCGTCACCCCGGTGCTCGGCTGGTGGCGCGAGCCCAGCCCGGTCGGCGTCGTCGATCCCAACGAGACGGCCCGGGTCTTCACCGTCCCCGTGGCGGATCTCACGGACCCCGCGCACCGCGCGACCGCCGTCCACCCCAGCGGCCACCGGGGCCCGGCGTTCCTGGTCGAAGGGGCTCTGGTCTGGGGTTTCACCGCCGGAGTGATCGACCGCCTGCTGCACTTCGCGGGCTGGGAGCGGCCCTGGGACAGAGACAAGAAGGTCCCGCTCGACTGGCGGTCATGACAGGGTGTCTGCCGTGCTGTGTTTTTCCGGGGGCGCCCACCCCCGGACCCCCGGCCGCGCTGCTGGGACCGGAGTGAATAGGCGAGGCCTCAAGCAGTGAACGTGCTGGACATCCTGTTGCTGGTCGCGGCCGTGTGGTTCGCGGTCGTGGGCTACCGCCAGGGCTTCGTCGTCGGCATCCTGTCGGTGATCGGGTTCCTCGGCGGAGGTCTCGTGGCCGTCTACACGCTGCCCGTCATCTGGGACGCCGTCACCGGCAACGCCCAGGTCGGCACCACGGCCGCCGTCGTCGCCGTGGTCGTCGTCATCGTCTGCGCCTCCGTCGGCCAGGCCCTGACCACCCACCTCGGCAACAAGCTGCGCCGGCACATCACCTGGTCCCCGGCCCGCGCCCTGGACGCCACCGGCGGCGCCCTGGTCAACGTGGTGGCGATGCTGCTCGTCGCCTGGCTGATCGGCTCGGCCCTCGCGCAGACCACGCTGCCGACGTTGGGCAAGGAGGTCCGCAACTCCAAGGTGCTGCTGGGCGTCTCGCAGGCGCTGCCCGCCGAGGCCGACACCTGGTTCAAGGACTTCACCTCGGTCCTCGCGCAGAACGGCTTCCCGCAGGTCTTCAGCCCGTTCTCCAACGAGCCGATCAAGGACGTCGAGCCGCCCGACCCGGCCCTGGCGCGCAGCACGGTCGCCACTCATGCCCAGCGCTCCATCGTCAAGGTCACCGGCACCGCCCAGAGCTGCGGCAAGGTGCTGGAGGGCACCGGCTTCGTCTTCGCCGACCGCCGCGTCATGACCAACGCGCACGTGGTCGGCGGCGTCGACGAGCCCAGCGTGCAGATCGGCGGCGAGGGCCGCAAGTACGGGGCCAAGGTCGTCCTGTACGACTGGAAGCGCGACATCGCCGTCCTCGACGTGCCCGACCTGCGAGCCAAGTCCCTGCGGTTCACCTCGCGCGACGCGGCCGGCGGTGACGGCGCCATCGTCGCGGGCTTCCCCGAGAACGGCTCGTACGACGTCCGGGCCGCGCGCGTGCGCGGACGCATCACGGCGAACGGCCCGGACATCTACCACCGCGGCACGGTCAGCCGAGACGTCTACTCCCTGTACGCCACCGTCCGCCAGGGCAACTCCGGCGGCCCGCTGCTCACGCCCGACGGCAAGGTGTACGGCGTGGTGTTCGCCAAGTCCCTCGACGACGCCGACACCGGGTACGCGCTCACGGCGGACGAGATCCAGCAGGACATCGCCCGGGGCCGTACGGCGAACGAGCAGGTCGGCACCGACAGCTGCGCCCTGTGAGGGAACCGCGGAACGCCCGCCGGGACTGAGCCGTCCGGATGACGCCCCGCGCGTCCGGCCCTCACGGGCTCAGCCGCGCGGCTCAGCCCTGCGCGCTCAGCCGCGCGGGTGACGCAGGCGTACCGAGACCCAGCGCGCCCGGCGGCGCAGGATGTGCGGAATACCGACCCTGAGGTCCGCCTCCGCGAGTTGCGGAGTACCTCGCCGCGACGCGCCGAGCCCGGCGGCCGAGCGGCGATTGCGGGGTGCGTCACTGTAGTCGTGCGTCCAGCCCATACCCCGACGTCTGCCCGGGCCCCAAGGTCGATAACCGCCTCCACGGCGCCCAATTGGCGTATGCGGCAGGCATGTGGCCGTTCGGGGGACAAGTGTTCAGGAAGTGGATACTCCACGCACCGATCCGGTCACCGAATCGGTCATGGAGGCGGTCACCCGATCGTCGTGGGACCGGTCACCCGATCGTCGTGGGACCGGTCACCTGATCGTCCGTCGGAACGGCCGTCCGTACGTTCGCCGGTACGGTCGTCGGAGCCCACCCGCCGCTGATCTGACCGCCCGTCGGGCGGCCGTCCGCTCACCGGTCCGGCTCGGGGTCCTTCAGCCAGTTGATCAGCTCGGCCGAGAACGCCGCCGGGTCCTCCTCGTGCGGGAAGTGGCCGAGGCCGTCGAACAGGCGCCAGCGGTACGGCGCTTCGACGTACTCGCCCGATCCGGCCGCGCTGCGGGTCCGGGTCACCGGGTCGAGCGAGCCGTGCAGATGCAGCGTCGGCACCCGCACCGGGCGCTTCATGCGGCGGTTGAACTGGATGCCGTCAGGACGCGCCAGTGAGCGCACCAGCCAGCGGTAGGGCTCCACCGCACAGTGCGCGGTGGACGGGATGCACATGGCCCGCTGATACGTCTCGACGTCCTCGTCGTCCGGCAGTCGCGGCCCGGACCACTCCCGGATCAGCCGGCCCACCAGCGCACCGTCGTCGGCGGTCAGCTGACGCTCGGGCACCCAGGGCCGCTGGAAGCCCCAGATGTAGGAACTCGCCGCCGTCTGCCGGGGGTCCCGCAGCATCGCGGAGCGCCAGCGCCGGGGGTGCGGCATCGACACGACCGCGAGCCGCCGTACGAGCTTGGGCCGCATCGCCGCCGCCGTCCACGCCAGATAGCCGCCGAGGTCGTGGCCGACCAGCGCGGCGTCCGGCTCGCCCAGCGAGCGGATCACGCCGGTGACGTCCAGGGCGAGGTTGGCGGGGTCGTACCCGCGCGGGGTGCGGTCGCTGCCGCCGACGCCCCGCAGGTCCATGGCCACCGCCCGGTAGCCCGCGCCGGCGAGCGCGACGAGCTGGTGCCGCCACGTCCACCAGAACTGCGGGAAGCCGTGCAGCAGCATCACCAGCGGTCCGTCGCCGAGTTCGGCGATGTGGAAACGCGCGCCGTTGGCGGCGACGTCCCGGTGCGTCACCTTCGCCCCGTGGGGGAGGTCGATCCTTACGGCCGATGCCGCGGCGGGCTCCGTCATGACGACGTGCGGACCCCCGCCTCGATCGCCTCGGGCGTCCGCTCACGCGGCAGCTCCGGGCGCGGGTGCGGCTTGGCGTTCTGCAGCACGCCCGCCGACTCCTTCACCGACGCGGCGACCTTCTGCGGGCCCTGGCTCTTCTTCGCCTTCTTCGCGAACACCACACCGATCAGGGCGAGGAGGCCGGCGACCAGGACGTTGGCCGCGAAGGACAGCAGGAAGCAGACGGCCAGGTTCCAGTGGCTCCAGGTCCGAATGCCGTACGCGAGCGCGAAGTTGAGCATCGGCAGCGAGAACAGCAGGAGCACACCGGCCGCCGAGAAGGCGCCACCGCTGGTCGCGCCGCGCTTGACGTCCTGCTTGAGCTGGGCCTTGGCCAGCGCGATCTCGTCGTGCACCAGGGCCGACATCTCGGTCGTCGCCGAGGCGAACAGCTGGCCGATGCTGCGTTCGGCGCCGACCGGGCTGCCGTCGGGTGCGCTCATCGCGTTCTCCCTCTGAGGTCTTTCGTGCCGCTTGATTTGTACCGTCTCGTCAGATCATGCCGGACGGTCGCCCTCCTCGCCTGCCCCGCCCGCCACTTCCTGAAGCCCGTGGCGTGCCGCGGCGGCCTTCTCGGCGGCCAGACGCCGGTGCCCGGCGGCCTTGCGCTCGTGGATCTCGGCCATCCGCAGATGGTAGGCCGGATCGTCCTGTTCGTAGATGTCCGGGATGCCGTCCTCGTCCTCGTCGCGCTCCTCGTCCTCGCACAGTCCGCGGTACCTGGCGTTGCGGATCTTCAGCAGCACCGTGGCACACCCGGCCGCGATCAGCGATCCGGCGAGCACGGCCGTCTTCACCTCGTCGGTCAGCAGTGCGTCGCCCGCGAAGGCCAGCTCGCCGATGAGCAGCGAGACGGTGAAGCCGATCCCGGCGAGAGCGGCCACCGCGAAGACGTCCGCCCAGGCCAGGTCGTCGCTGAGGGAGGCGCGGGTGAAGCGCACGGTCAGCCACGCGCCGCCGAAGATGCCGAGCGTCTTGCCGACGACCAGCCCGAGCACCACCCCGAGCGTCTCCGGGCGGGTGAACACGTCCGCGAGCGCCCCGCCGGTGACCGACACACCGGCGCTGAACAGCGCGAACAGCGGGACGGCGAGCCCGGCCGACAGCGGCCGCACCAGATGCTCGATGTGCTCGGCCGGGGCGTGCTCCTCGCCCTTGCGAGGGGTGCAGGGGAGTATCAGGCCCATCGCCACACCGGCGATGGTGGCGTGCACGCCGCTGTTGTACATCAGCGCCCAGACGACCAGAGCCAGCGGCACGTACACGTACCAGCCGCGTACGCCCCGGCGCAGCAGCAGCCAGAAGACGACCAGACCGGCGACGGCCCCGCCGAGCGCCGGCAGACTGATCCGGTCGGTGAAGAAGATCGCGATGATCAGGATGGCGAAGAGGTCGTCGACGACCGCCAGGGTCAGCAGGAAGGCCCGCAGGGCGCTGGGCAGCGAGGTGCCGATGACGGCCAGGACGGCGAGCGCGAAGGCTATGTCGGTGGCGGTGGGCACCGCCCAGCCGTGGGCCGAGCCGTGTCCGACGACGTTGGTGAGGGTGTAGACGAGCGCCGGTACGGCCATCCCGCACAGCGCGGCGACCACCGGCAGCACCGCCGCCCTCGGGTCGCGCAGGTCCCCGGTGACCAGTTCCCGTTTGAGTTCGATACCGGCGACGAAGAAGAAGACGGCGAGCAGGCCGTCGGCGGCCCAGTGCGCCACGGACAGGTCGAGGCCGAGGGCGGCGGGGCCGAGGTGGTAGTCGCTGACGGCCTCGTAGCTGTGGTGGAGCGCGGGGATGTTCGCCCAGGCCAGGGCGGCGACGGCCGCGAGGAGGAGCAGCATCCCGCCGACGGTCTCGGTGCGCAGCGCGTCCGCGATGTAGGTCCGCTCGGGCAGCGACAGACGTCCGAGAACCTTGCGGGCGGTGTTCGGGGTGCGGGGCGCGGCCACGGCGGGGACCTCCGGTTCGGTGCGGCGGTTCGTCGGCCGTCGCCGGGGTCGCCGACGGCCCTGCCGACCAGACTTCCCGGCACACCTAGAGGTTCTTCTCGCCCTGTGGGCTTTAGTTACCGTACCTAAGGTTGTCGCGGGACGCATCCGGCGCTTCCCACGGTAGGCGCAAAAGGGGCGCCCGGCGTTTCCTGCCGGGCGCCCCGCGCGTGGCCTCGGCCCTCGCGTCGCCCCTGGGCCTCACGTGGCCCTTGGACGTGGCCCTTGCTCGGCTAGTCCTCGCTGGGCGCGGCCGGGAGCTTGTCCTGGATGAGGTCCATGACCGTGGAGTCCGTCAGCGTGGTGACGTCACCGAGCTGACGGTTCTCGGCCACGTCCCGCAGGAGGCGGCGCATGATCTTGCCGGAGCGGGTCTTGGGCAGTTCCGCGACCGGCAGGATGCGCTTGGGCTTGGCGATCGGTCCGAGCGTGGCGCCGACGTGGTCGCGGAGCTGGCCGATCAGCTTGTCGTCCTCGGACGCCGTGCCGCGCAGGATGACGAAGGCGACGATGGCCTGGCCGGTGGTCTCGTCGGCGGCGCCGACGACGGCCGCCTCGGCGACCGACGGGTGCGAGACCAGGGCCGACTCCACCTCGGTGGTGGAGATGTTGTGCCCGGACACGAGCATCACGTCGTCGACCCGGCCGAGCAGCCAGATGTCGCCGTCGTCGTCCTTCTTCGCACCGTCGCCGGCGAAGTACTTGCCCTCGAAGCGCGACCAGTAGGTGTCGAGGAACCGCTGGTCGTCGCCCCAGATGGTGCGCAGCATCGACGGCCACGGCTCGGTGAGGACCAGATAGCCGCCACCGCCGTTGGGCACCTCGTTCGCCTCGTCGTCCACCACCGTGGCGGAGATGCCGGGCAGCGGGGTCTGCGCGGAGCCGGGCTTGGCCTCGGTGACGCCGGGCAGCGGCGAGATCATCATCGCGCCGGTCTCCGTCTGCCACCAGGTGTCCACGACGGGCGTCCGGTCCGCGCCGATGTTCTTGCGGTACCAGACCCACGCCTCGGGGTTGATCGGCTCGCCCACGGAGCCGAGGATCCGCAGCGAGGTCAGGTCGAACCGCTCGGGGATGTCGTCGCCCCACTTCATGAAGGTGCGGATCGCGGTCGGCGCGGTGTAGAGGATCGTGACCCGGTACTTCTCGACGATCTCCCAGAACCGGCCCTGATGCGGGGTGTCCGGGGTGCCCTCGTACATGACCTGCGTCGCGCCGTTGGCCAGCGGCCCGTACACGATGTACGAGTGCCCGGTGACCCAGCCGACGTCCGCCGTGCACCAGTAGACGTCCGTCTCCGGCTTGAGGTCGAACACCGCCCAGTGCGTGTACGCCGTCTGGGTGAGGTAGCCGCCGGAGGTGTGCAGGATGCCCTTCGGCTTACCCGTCGTGCCGGAGGTGTAGAGGATGAACAGCGGGTGCTCCGCCTCGAACGCCTCCGGGGTGTGCTCGGCGGACTGGCGCTCCACCAGCTCGTGCCACCACACGTCCCGGCCGCTGTCGAAGGCCACGTCCTGCCCGGTGCGGCGCACCACCAGCACGTGCTCCACGTTGTCGACCTTGGCGATCGCCTCGTCGACGGCCGGCTTCAGGGCGGACGGCTTGCCGCGCCGGTAGCCGCCGTCGGCGGTGATGACGACCTTGGCGTCCGCGTCCCGGATCCGGGTGGCGAGGGCGTCGGCCGAGAAGCCGCCGAAGACCACCGAGTGGGCCGCGCCGATCCTGGCCGAGGCCAGCATCGCGATCGCGGTCTCCGGGATCATCGGCATGTAGATGGCGACCCGGTCGCCCTTGCGCACACCCAGCTCCAGCAGGGCGTTGGCCGCCTTGGAGACCTCGTCCTTCAGCTCCGCGTAGGTGATCGAGCGGCTGTCGCCGGGCTCACCCTCGAAGTGGATGGCGACCCGGTCGCCGTTCCCGGCCTCGACATGCCGGTCCACGCAGTTGTAGGCGACGTTCAGCTCGCCGTCCTTGAACCACTTCGCGAACGGAGGGTTCGACCAGTCCAGTGTCTCGGACGGTTCCTTGGCCCAGGTCAGCCGGCGGGCCTGCTCGGCCCAGAAGCCGAGCCTGTCAGCCTTGGCCTGTTCGTACGCCTCTGCCGTGACGTTGGCGTTCTGGGCCAGGTCAGCGGGCGGCGCGAAGCGTCGCTCCTCCTTCAAGAGGTTGGCCAGGCTTTCGTTGCTCACGACATCTCCCTTTCCCAGGGTGTCCGTTGTGTCCCAGGCCACAGCTCATCAGACGCGGGGGGCCGGTGACAAGGGTCGACGGCCAAATTGGTTTAGACCTGTCGGGAGTCAGGTCGCTCGGACCGGACTGCGGGCCTCTTTCACAGCGGTCACGTCCCTACCCTCAACCTTCCCCTCCTGACCCTCCTTCCCCTCCTCTTCCTCGTGCTCGTCCTCCATTCCCCACCGCCTCGCCGGTGGCCCGCCCGCGGCCTCGGCGTCGTCGGCGTTCTCGGTCACCTCACCGAACACCCCGCCCTCCGCCGCCCCGTCGAGCAGGTACGCCTGCGCCTCGCCCACGTGGAAGTACATCCCGTGCAGCTCAAGCGCACCCGCCGCCAGGGCGCGGGCCACCGGGCCATGGGCCCGCAGGTGATCCAGCTGCTGGACCACGTTGGTCAGGCACAGCCGCTCCACCGCGTCGGCGGAAGCCCGCCCGGCCAGCCGGGGCCCGGCCCGGTGGTCCTCGGCCATCCGGGTGAGGCTCGGCAGCCCGTGCCGGAGCCACCGCTTCAGCGGAGTCGCCGCGTCCCCGGGTCCGGCGGCCAGCAGCGCCTGCATCGCCCCGCATCCCGAGTGCCCGCACACGGTGATCGACCGGACCTTCAGCACCTCCACCGCGTACTCGATGGCGGCGGCCACCGAGTCGTCACCGTGCTCCTCGCCCGGCGGCGGCACCAGGTTGCCGACGTTGCGGACGACGAACAGATCGCCGGGACCACTGGCGGTGATCATGGACGTGACGAGCCGGGAGTCGGCACAGGTGAGGAAGAGCTGCGAGGGCCGCTGCCCCTCCCGCGCCAGCCGCGCCAGCTCCTCCCGCACCAGCGGGGCGGTGTTCCGCTGGAACGAGCTGATGCCGCGGGCCAGCTCCTGGGCCGCCGGCACCGCCGGTGCCGCGGGACCCGGGGAAGCGCCGGTGAGGCAGGTGCGGTGGTTGCGCCAGGGCGTCCAGGGCCGGCACCGGCAGACGGCGGCCGGGGCGGGTTCGGCGGTCCGGACCGCCGCGCGCCGGCCCCTCAGCTCGGCCGAGCCGCCCCGGGCGGTGTGGGAGTTCTGCCAGTCCTGCAGTGACTCGTACGCCGCGTGGTCCATGAACGAACCGTCCAGTTCCACCACGGCGTGGGCGCCTTGGGGTACGAGATGCAGGGCTCTGCTGAGCCGGGGTACGGCGAGGAACGTCAGCTGGCCTCGTACGTGGACGCGATGGACTCCTTCCTTCTGGTCGTGCGTGATCCGGGTGCGGGTGAGGCGGTGAAGGGCGAGCGCGACGGCCACGGCGACCCCGAGGGCCACGCCGGCCAGCACGCCGAGGAACACCACGCCGAGGGTGGTGGCGGCGTACACCAGCACCTCGCGGTGGCGGGTCACCGTGCGGATGTGGTGCAGGGACACCATCTGGATGCCGACGGCCATCACCAGGGCGGCGAGCGAGGCGAGGGGGATCCGCTCCAGGAGCGGGACCATCAGCAGCGCGGCGACTACTACGAAAACGCCGTGCAGCATCGTGGAGTTCCGGCTCACGGCACCTGAATTCACATTCGCCGTGCTGCGCACGGCCACCCCCGCGACCGGCAGTCCGCCGAGGGTCCCGGAGACGATGTTGGCGGCGCCCTGGCCGAGCAGTTCGCGGTCGAGGTTCGACCGTCCGACGTGGGCGGACCCGGGCCGGGCGGTCACCAGCTTGTCCACGGCGACCGCGCCGAGCAGGGACTGCACGCTGCACACCAGCGTGGTGGTGAGCACGGCAGCGGCGACACCGAGCACCGGCCCCTCGGGCAGTCCGGCCAGCGCGTGGCTGCTCCAGGACGGCAGGCCGACCCGGGGCAGTGCCAGCCCGCTCAGCGCGGCGGTCGCGGTCGCCCCGGCCACGGCGACCAGAGCCGCGGGGATCCGGCGCAGCAGGCGGCCGGCCCGGCCCGGGATGCGCGGCCAGGCCAGCAGCAGGGTCAGGGTCAGGGCGCTCATCGACACGGCGGCCGGGTCCACGCGGGCCAACTGGGCGGGCAGGGCTTCGAGGTTGGCGAGGACCGAGCTGTCCGGGCTGCCGCCCAGGACGATGTGCAGCTGCGCCACGGCGATGGTGACGCCGATGCCGGCGAGCATGCCGTGCACCACGGCGGGGCTGACGGCGAGCGCGCCGCGCGCCACGCGCAGACAGCCGAGCCCGAGTTGGGCGAGTCCGGCGAGGACGGTGATGCCGCAGGTGGTCCGCCAGCCGTAGCGGTGGATCAGGTCGGCCGTGACGACGGTGAGTCCGGCCGCGGGTCCGCTGACCTGGAGGGGGCAGCCGCCGAGCCGGCCGGCGACCAGTCCGCCGACGGCGGCGGCGACCAGCCCGGCCTGGAGCGGGGCGCCGGTGGCCAGGGCGATGCCGAGGGAGAGGGGCAGGGCGATCAGGAAGACCGCCACGGACGCGGACAGGTCGGCGCCCTCGACACGGAAGCGGCGGTGCCCGGCCGCCGGGGGGCCGTGCGGCGGGTGGGGGTGCTGGGTGCGAGGGGGTGCGCAGGCTGGCATGGTCCCGTCTCCTCCGGGTGGGCGCGGTCGTGGGCCGGTGTTCCCTGGGGCGGCGAGCCGGTCGCTGCCGTGGGGGCACGGCGTGCAGCGGCGGTATGCGATCAAAACTTGGTAAACGAACCGTAATGGAACGTAAAGGCTATGCATAGCTTTTCGTGGCAAATGGAGTACGGCCTCACTCAGCCGAATGAAGCGGTCATTTCATCGGCTTGTCGTATTAATTCCCTCTCGGCTCCGTGCGACTTTGGCGGCGCTGCCGGCACAACCCGGCAGACCACCGGAAAACGCCCTCGTCAGCGTTTGCCTGAGAGAAGGAAGAAGGTGGGCGGAAGATGGCCGCCACCCAGAGGATCGCCGTCGGCGCCATGGTCGCCGCGGCCTGTGCGACATCGCTGGCCGGCTGTGCGGCCGGCTCCCCCGGCACCAAGGAAGGAGCGCCCGGCCCGCGGAAGGGCGCGCCCGCGCCCGGGAGCGTGGTCCGGCTGATCGGCGACGGATCCACCGCATACACCGGTGCCCAGCCGCACCTGCCCGTGCCGGAGCGGCTCAAGCCCGGTGAGAAGCCTCCGCAGTTCGTGGTGTTCTCGTGGGACGGGGCCGGCGAGGACAGCCAGAAGCTGTTCTCCCACTTCCGCAAGGTCGCCAAGGAGAACCACGCGACGATGACGTATTTCCTCAGCGGCGTCTACATGCTGCCCGAGGACAAGCGTGACCTGTACAGACCTCCGCAGCACGCGCCCGGAAGCTCGGAGATCGGCTTCAACGACCAGCAGGGCATCGCCGACACGCTCAAGCAGGTGCGGCTCGCCTGGCTGGAGGGCAACGAGATCGGCACCCACTTCAACGGCCATTTCTGCGGCACCGACGGCGGCGTCGGCCAGTGGTCGGTGAAGGAGTGGAAGAGCGAGATCGCCCAGGCCAAGCAGTTCGTGAAGACCTGGAAGACCAACACCGGGATGACGAAGGCCCCCGCGCTGCCCTTCGACTACGACAAGGAGCTGATCGGCGCCCGCACCCCCTGTCTGGAAGGGCAGAAGAACTTCCGGAAGGCGGCCACCGAACTGGGCCTCCGCTACGACTCCAGCGGTGTCAACCACCAGCTCTGGCCCCAGAAGCGCGAGGGCCTGTGGGACGTGTCGATGCAGCTCGTGCCCTTCCCCGGGCACGACTACGAGCAGTTGACCATGGACTACAACTTCATGGTCAACCAGTCCGGCACCCAGACCCAGGGCGACCCCGACAAGTTCGACTACTGGGGCGATCAGATGCGGGACGGCCTGCTCAAGGGCTTCTACCGGGCGTATGACGGCAACCGCGCCCCTCTGGTCATCGGCAACCACTTCGAGTCCTGGAACGGCGGCACCTACATGCGTGCCCTGGACGACGTGGTGAAGCAGGTGTGCAACAAGCCCGAGGTGCGCTGCGTCTCCTTCCACCAGCTCGTCGACTGGCTCGACGCCCAGGACCCGCAGACGCTGGCGAAGCTGCGCACTCTCAAGGTGGGCGAGGCGCCCCGGCAGGGCTGGGCCTCCCTCCTCTCCGGCCGCCCGGCCCCGGCGCCCAAGGGGGTCCCCGGCGCGCCGGCGCTCAAGCAGTAGACGTCGGGCTGCGGCCCGTACACCTCAGGCGGGGGCCGCCACTTCCTCGCCGAGCACGAACTCGGGGTCGACCTGTGCCGCCAGGTCGGCCCCGGTGCGCTCATTGCCCCAGGCCTCGGCGTTCTTCAGGTGGAAGTGCACCATCTGGCGGGTGTAGCGCTCCGGGTCGCGCAGCCCGTAGGTGGCGTCGGCGGCGGTCCGCAGGGTGTGCAGGGCGTGGGCGTTGGCCTCCTCCAGGAGGTCGAACCGGGGCGGCCGGCCTTTCTCCATGGCACGCACCCAGTCCGAGTGCCCGACCGTCACGAGCAGGTCGTCCCCGACCTCCGAGCGGAGGAAGTCGATGTCGTCCTGCGCCTGGACCTTGTTGCCGACCACCTTCAGGGCGACGCCGAAGTCGCGGGCGTACTCCTTGTACTGGCGGTAGACGGAGACCCCCTTCCGGGTCGGCTCGGCGACGAGGAACGTCATGTCGAAGCGGGTGAACAGGCCGGAGGCGAACGAGTCCGAACCGGCCGTCATGTCGACCACGACGTACTCGTCGGGGCCGTCGACGAGATGGTTCAGGAACAGCTCCACCGCTCCGGTCTTGGAGTGGTAGCAGGCGACCCCCAGGTCGGCGTCCGTGAAGGGGCCGGTGACCATCAAACGGACGGCGCCGCCGTCGAGTTCCACCGGGCGGGCGCAGGCGTCGTAGACCGGGTTGGGCTCCCGGACCCGGACCAGCCGCGAGCCCCTGCCGGGCGGGGTGGTCTTGATCATCGTCTCCGCGGAGGCGATGCGCGGGTTGGAGCCGCGCAGGTGGTTCTTGATCAGCGGCAGCCGTTCGCCCATGGCGGGCAGCGCGGCCGCCTCCGCCTCCTCGAGCCCGAGCGCGGGGCCGAGGTGCTGGTTGATGTCGGCGTCGATGGCGACCACCGGAGCGCCGGCGGCCACGACGTGGCGGACGAAGAGGGAGGAGAGCGTCGTCTTGCCGCTGCCGCCCTTCCCGACGAAAGCAATTTTCATGTTCACCAAGGGTAGTCAAGTGGTAGCTGTATGTGGCAGTCGGAGTGAAGAAGACCACTCCTTCGTGGGCAGCGCGGGTGGGGTGCGTAGTGTCGTACTCATGAGTACGACAGGTGCGACCGCCGATCCGCTGGCGACGCTGGGCTCGCTGCCCGGCGTGGCCGAGTCCGTGGAGACCGTGCGCAAGGCCGTGGACCGGGTCTACGGGCACCGGATCATGCGGCGCCGCAGCAACGCGGTCACCTCCGAAGCCGCTCTGCGCGGCTCCCGCGGCTCGGCCGCGCTGTCCGGCGCCGACTGGGCTCTGGAGGAGGTCAGGCGGCGTACCGACTTCAGTGCCGACCCCGAGGCCCGCGTCGTGGGCGGGGCGCTGCGGCTGACCGCCGAGGCGGGCCAGCTGCTGTCCATCTGGCGACAGTCCCCCCTCAGGGTGCTGGCCCGGCTGCACCTGGTGGCCGCCGCGAGCGAGGGCCCGGAGACCGGCCGGCCGCGCCAGGCGGGCGAGGCGGTCGACGAGGCGCTGGTCGAGCTGCCGCTGCCGGACGCGCCGGAGGTGTCCGGCCGGCTGGAGGGCCTGGCGGACCTGATCATCGCGGGATCCACCGCGCCCGCGCTGGTCACGGCCGCCGTGGTGCACGGGGAACTGCTCGCTCTGCGCCCTTTCACCTCCCACAACGGCCTGATCGCGCGCGCGGCCGAGCGGATCGTCCTGATCGGCAGCGGACTCGACCCCAAGGCCGTCTGTCCGGCCGAGGTGGGTCACGCGGAACTGGGGCGCGCCTCCTACCTCGCCGCACTGGAGGGGTACGTGTCCGGCACGCCCGAGGGCATGGCGGCCTGGATCGCCCACTGCGGGCGGGCCGTGGAGCTGGGGGCGCGCGAGTCCACGGCGGTGTGCGAGGCGCTGCAGCGCGGGGCGGCCTGACGGAAGGGCCCGGAAACGGGTTGCGGCGGTACGAATACTCGTACCGCCGCTGGCATGTTCACCCGGTTACCAAGCGTCCTCGAAGTGTTGCCCATCAGGCCGGGAACTTTGCCCGTGACCTGGTGCGGCTGGCCCGTAATCGACGGGTCGACGTCGCGTGGGTGCCCGGTGTTCATGCGGGGCTCCGTGGGCCAAGTGCGTAGTGGTAGGTGATCCTCTCGGATGTCCTTTGGTCGCGCGGGCCTGAAACCTTTGTACTGCAAGCCCGGACCAAGCGGAACCCCTGCCTGCACTTCTTTACTTTCACGTTCAAACAGGGGTGAATCGGTCAGGAAGTGACGCTCCGGCGCCGGCTGGCGTACCAGACGAGGCCCGCCGTGGCGGCCGCGGCTCCGATCGCCGCCGCGGCCACCAGTACCGGGCGGGGCGGCACGGAGAGCGCGGGCAGCCGCTGCTTGAGCCGGACCGGCCGGCGGAACTCCAGGACCGGCCACCCCCGGGCGACGGCCTCGCGGCGCAGCGCCCGGTCCGGATTCACGGCGTGCGGGTTCCCGACGGCCTGGAGCATCGGCAGGTCGGTCGCCGAGTCGCTGTAGGCGTAGCAGCGTTCGAGGTCGTACCCCTCGGAGAGGGCGAGTTCCCTGACCGCCTCGGCCTTGGTCGGGCCGTAGGCGTAGTACTCCACCTCTCCGGTGAAGCAGCCGTCCTCGCCGACGACCATGCGGGTGGCGACCACCCGGTCGGCGCCGAGCAGCTCGCCGATCGGCTCGACGACCTCGGCGCCCGAGGTCGAGACGATCACGACGTCTCGGCCGGCGGTGTGGTGCTGCTCGATGAGGGAGGCTGCCTCGTCGTAGATGAGCGGGTCGATCAGGTCGTGCAGGGTCTCGGCGACGATCTCCCGTACCTGCTGGACGTTCCAGCCGCGGCACATCGCGGACAGGTACTCACGCATCCGCTCCATCTGATCGTGGTCCAGTCCGCCGACCAGGAAGACGAACTGGGCATAGGCGGTCCGCAGTGCGACCCTGCGGTTGATCAGGCCACCCTGGTAGAAGGACTTGCTGAAGGTGAGCGTGCTCGACTTCGCAATGACCGTCTTGTCCAGGTCAAAGAAGGCCGCTGCGCGGGGCAAGGAGTGGTTTTCCACGCCCCTGAGCATAGGCGCCCACCATTCGGCGTAAGGTGAGGCGTGTGGGTTTGCCTGAGAGGGCTCTCGGGTACACCATGGAAGTCACGGATCGTTCGCGACCGTGCTAACCCGGTCCGACTCCTCCCCCCCCCGAGTCGGCCGTGGGGACGACCCCCGCTCTCCCCCCCGGCGGGGGTCGTCGCATGTCCGGACACGTTTTCCTCCTCTTTTCAACCAGTCGCGTGAGCGGCCGCGGCCCACTGGGCCGCCCTTCGCCATGCCCTCCCGCTGTCACGCACGGTAATCATCGGGCTGCGCTGTGGAAGTCGTCCAGGGATCGGTGCACGGCTCACCGGTATGGGTGACGGCGATATTCACAACCACTGAGTTGTCCACTGTTTTCCACCAAGATCCACATGATTTCCCGCTTCGCCGCACCGTGATTCCTGCGCGCTCCGACCGCGGCGAGTTCGAGGCCGGTTCCGATTGCCGGGCGCGTATGGCCGATTCCGTTCGGCCGTTCATATGGAGGCCGCTTGCCGGTTCTTCACATCTTCGGGAATCGCGTGGCCGCAGGGGCCGCGCGGAACGCGCAGCGAAGGGGGACCACACGTGTCCGCAACCGTCACCCACGACCCACCGCCCGGCACGGCGGACCGGCCGGGGCGGCCGCTCATCGTCACCGAGGACGCCCAGCTCCTCGACGACCTGCTGCGCCTGTGCGCGGCCGCCGGCGCCACCCCGGAGGTCCACCACGCCGTGCCGGACCACGGCGACGGCTGGGACACGGCCCCACTCGTCCTGGTCGGAGACGACGCCGCGCGCCGGGTGCGCGGAGCCCCGCGCCGCCGCGGCGTGGTGCTGGTCGGCCGCGACCAGGACGACTCCGGGGTGTGGAAGCGGGCCGTCCAGATCGGCGCCGACCACGTCCTGATGCTGCCGGACGGCGAGCAGTGGCTGGTCGACAGGATCGCGGACGTCGCCGAGGGCGTCGGCCGCCCCGCCCTCACCGTCGGAGTCATCGGCGGCCGGGGCGGGGCCGGTGCCTCCACACTGTCCTGCGCCCTCGCCGTCACCTCGGCGCGCGAGGGGCTGCGCACCCTTCTCGTGGACGCCGACCCACTCGGCGGCGGGCTCGACGTGCTGCTCGGCGGCGAGAGCGCCGAAGGACTGCGCTGGCCGGCCTTCGCCGCCTCCCGCGGCCGGGTCGGCGGCGGCGCCCTGGAGGAGTCGCTGCCCCGGCTGCACGCGCTGCGGGTGCTCAGCTGGGACCGCGGCGACTGTGTCGCGATCCCGCCCCAGGCCGTGCGCGCGGTACTCGCCGCCGCCCGGCGACGCGGCGGCACCGTCGTGGTCGACCTCCCGCGCCGTCTGGACGACGGGGTCGCCGAGGCCCTCGCCCAGCTCGACCTGGCGCTCCTGGTCGTCCCCGGTGAACTGCGGGCCGTCGCGGCCGCCGGACGGGTCGCCTCGGCGGTCGGCATGGTCGTACGGGACCTGCGGGTGGCGGTACGGGGCCCGTACGCACCCGGCCTGGACGACCGCGAGGTCGCCCGGCTGCTCGGCCTGCCGCTGGCCGGCGAGGTGCCCCTCGAACCGGCGCTGCTGCGCCCGCGCGGGACCGCGAAACCGCCCGCCGCGACCGGACGCGGCCCCCTGGCCCGGTTCTGCGCCACCTTCTGGGAGCAGGCCCTGGTCGAGGCGGGAGGCGCCCGATGACCCTGCCCGGGATGGACCTGGCCGACGGCGCGGCCCTGCTCGACGGAGTACGCCGGCGACTGGCCGAGAGCGGCGCCGAACCCACACCCGCGCGCGTGGCCCAGGCGCTGCGCGAACAGGGCCGCGTGCTGGGCGACGCGGAGGTCCTCGGGGCGGCCGAGCACCTGCGTTCCGAACTCGTCGGCAGCGGCCCGCTCGAACCGCTGCTCACCGACCCGGGCGTCACCGACGTCCTGGTGTCCGCTCCCGACCGGGTGTGGGTGGACCGCGGCGGCGGCCTGGAGCTGACCCGGGTGACCTTTCCCGACGCGGCGGCCGTACGACGCCTCGCGCAGCGCCTCGCCGCCGTGGCGGGACGCAGGCTGGACGACGCGCGCCCTTGGGCGGACGCCCGGCTGCCCGACGGGACCCGGCTGCACGCGGTGCTGCCTCCCGTGGCCGTCGGCTGCACCTGCCTGTCCCTGCGCGTGGTACGGCCCAGGGCCTTCACCCTCGACGAACTGGTCGCGGCGGGGACCGTGCCGCCCGACGGTGACCGCATCCTCCGGGCGCTGCTGGCCGCCCGGCTGTCCTTCCTGGTTAGCGGCGGCACCGGCAGCGGCAAGACGACCTTGTTGAGCGCCCTGCTCGGCCTCGTCGGACCCGGCGAACGGATCGTGCTGGCGGAGGACTCGGCCGAGTTGAGACCCGATCACCCGCACGTCGTCCGGCTGGAGACGCGGCCGGCGAACCAGGAGGGGGCCGGCCTGGTCACCCTGGAGGACCTCGTCCGTCAGGCGCTGCGGATGAGGCCCGACCGGCTGGTCGTCGGCGAGGTGCGCGGCCCCGAGGTGGTGCATCTGCTGGCCGCGCTCAACACCGGACACGAAGGCGGCTGCGGCACCGTGCACGCCAATGCCGCCGGGGACGTGCCGGCCCGCCTCGAAGCGCTCGGCACGGCGGCCGGGCTCGACCGGGCCGCGCTGCACAGCCAGTTGGCCGCCGCGCTGTCGGTGGTGCTCCACCTCGTGCGTGATCCCACCGGGCGGCGCCGGATCGCCGAGGTCCACGTGCTGGAACGGGACGCCTCCGGACTGGTGCGGACGGTGCCGGCGCTGCGCTGGGGCGCCCGGTCCTTCCACCGGGAGAGCGGCTGGGCGCGGCTCAGGGAGTTGCTGGGGGGTGGGTTCGCGAGCGGGGACGAGGAGCGGTGCGGGCTTGCCCAGCCCCAACTGCGGGCGGGCGACGAGCGGGACGAGAACGACGGGAGGTCGGGGTGGGGGAGAGCACCGGATGAGCGAGCGGTGCGGGGTGAGTGAGCGGTGCGGTGTGAGCGAGAGGGCTGAGATGAGGGAGAGGGGTGAACGGCGTGAGTGAATTGAGCGCTGAGACCACGATGGGCGCCGCGGTGGCCTGCGTCGGGGCCGCGGTCTGGATGGTGGGTGGCCGGCAACAAGGGGTGCGCCGGGCGCGGCTGCTGCTGGCCGACGGCGGGGCGGTCGCGACCGGACCGCCCTCCTGGGAGCGGGTTTTGGCCGAACTGCGCGAGTTGAGGGCGCGGTTGGGGGCGGAGTGGTGGGCGCTTGCCGCAGGGGCGCTGCTCGCGCTGCTGGGTTCCTCGCCGATCCCGGTCGTCGCGGGAGCGGCCGGGGTGCCGGTGCTGCGCCGGATGCGGCTGGCCCGGCAGGCTGGGAGGGACCGGGAGGCGCGCGCGGACGCGGTGATCGGTCTGTGCGGGGCGCTGGCCGGCGAGGTACGAGCGGGACGGCAGCCCGGTGACGCGCTGCTGCGGGCCGCGCGGGACTCCGGTGGCCTGGGCGACGCACAGGCGGCGGTGGTCGCGGCCGCCCGCTTCGGCGGGGACGTGCCGGGAGCGCTGGCCGTCGCGGCCCGCCAGTCCGGCGCCGAAGGGCTGCTGGGTCTGGCCGCCTGCTGGCGGGTGGCCGTGGACCAGGGCGCCGGACTGGCAGCCGGTCTCGACCGGCTGGACGGGGCGCTACGAGCGGAGCGCGACCAACGAGCTGACCTGCGAGCCCAGTTGGCGGGAGCCCGGGCCACCGCCCTGATGCTCGCGGTGCTACCCGCCCTCGGGCTGCTGCTCGGCTCCGCCATGGGCGCGGACCCGCTACGGGTGCTGTTGCACAGCGGAGCAGGACTGGGCTGCCTGGTGGCCGGAGCGGTGTTCGAGGCCGCCGGGACGTGGTGGGCGGCCCGGATCGTGCGGGGAGCCGAGGCGGCATGAGCGGAGAAGTCGTCCACAGGCTGGGGATGACGGTTGCCGTCGCACTGGCCCTCGGCTGGGCGGTCCGGTCGTTGGAGAGGGCCCGGATCCGACGCCGTGCACGTCGTCGGGTGACCGCACTGCTGGCCGCACGGGAGGTCGAGTCCGGTCCGGCCCCGGAGGTCCGGCAAGCCCTGCGGCGGTGGCTGCCGATGGCCGGTGCGGTGTGCGGGGCGTGGGTGCTGGTCGGCGGGATCGGCGGTGTGGTCGTCGGGCTCGCTGTCGCGATCGGACTGTGGCGGTGGCGGCGCAGACAGGAGCCCGCTGATCCGGCCGGGGAGATCGATTCGGGCTTGGCAGCAAGTCAACTACCGCTGGCGGCGGACCTGCTGGCCGCCTGCATCGCGGCCGGCGCCGGACCGGTGATCGCCGCGCACGCGGTGGGGGAGGCCCTGGGCGGCCCGGTCGGGGACGCGCTGGCCCGGGGCGCGGCGGAAGCCCGGCTCGGCGGTGAGCCGGCGGACGCCTGGCGGCGGTTGGGCCGACTGCCCGGAGCCGGACCGCTGGCCCGGCTGCTGGAGCGGGCCGACGAGTCGGGTCTGCCCGCGGCGGGACCCGTCGCCCGGCTCGCCTCGGACGCGCGGGCCGCATGGGCGCGCAGCGCCACGGCGCGGGCGCGCAGGGCCGCCGTGCTCATTTCCGCACCGGTGGGGTTGTGCTTCCTGCCCGCGTTCATCGCGATCGGCGTGCTGCCCGTGGTGATCGGGTTGGCGGGCGGGGTGCTGAGAGGAGGAGGCGGCTGACTGCGGCGAGTAGGACCTGCGCATGACGGCGGTAGGTGAAGACCTGCGCAGGCGAGTGAAGACCGTTCGACCGTTCGACCGTTCGACAACAGGATCTGGCGAAAGGAAGTTGGGATGAGGAAGAAGGCTGCGGAGATGTGGGCGCGTCTGCGGGAGCGATGCCGCAGGGACGCGGGAATGGTGACCTCCGAGTACGCGATGGGGATCATCGCGGCGGTCGGGTTCGCGTTGCTGTTGTACGAGGTCGTCACCAGTGGCCAGGTCAAGGCGGAGTTGCAGTCCATCGTCAAGCGAGCCCTCAGTGCGCGGACGTGAGCGGAGGGGGGACCGCGGGTTCGTGACCGTGGAGTCGGCCCTGGTGCTCTCCGTGCTGGTGGCGTTCACCATGGCGCTGGTCTGGGGGCTGCTCGTGGTGGCGGCGCAGATCCAGTGCCTGGACGCCGCCCGCACGGGTGCCCGGGCCGCTGCCCGGCAGGACCCGGCCGACAAGGTGGTGGAGGTGACCCGGCAGGCGGCGCCGGACGGGGCGCGGGTGACGGTGGGGCGGACCGGCGACCAGGTGCGGGTGACGGTGGTGGCCCGGCCTCCGGTGCTGAGCGGGCTGCCGTTCGAGGTACGGGAGGAGGCCGTCGCGGCGGCGGAGGAAGCGGTGGGGGCGGGTTCCCCGGGCCTGGGCCGGGGCCCGGAGGCCGATCCGAGTTCGGCGACGCCGCCGGGATCGGCGAGAGGGCCGGGGCCGGGTAGAGGCGCGGTAACAGGGGCCGGTACCCGGGAGGTGGTGCCGTGAGGCGGTGGTGGCGGGGCGGGAGCGGTGTGTTCCGGCCTCTTGCCCGCCCCGGCCGCTGGGCCCTCGGCGCTCGCCGACTGGGTTCGGACCGCGGCTCGGCCACCGTCTGGAGTCTCGGGGCGATCACCGTGCTGTGCGTCGTCTTCGGTGCCGTGCTGGCGCTCGGACAGGCCGTCGCCGTCCGGCACCGGGCGGCCGGGGGCGCCGACCTGGCGGCGCTGGCCGCGGCGGACCACTGGTTCGAGGGCGGCCCGGGGGCCTGCGCACGGGCCGAGCGGGTGGCGCGGGCCCAAGGGGCGCGGTTGGTGCGGTGCACGATCGTGGGCGAGACCTCGGACGTGACGGCGGCGTCGGGACACGGCGTGTTCGCGGCGGAGGTCAGGGCCAGGGCGGGGCCCGCGGGGCCGCTGCCGACCGTACCGGCGCCGGCCGGGTCCCCCGGCTGACGCCCGCCCCGCAAGTCGCACGGCTCAGCTCTCGGCGGGCTCCTGCCGGTCCGCAGGCGGCTGCTGGTCCACCGGCTCCTGCCGCTCAGCCGGCTCCAGCCGCTCGGCCGGCTCCTGCCGCTCAGCCGGCTTCAGCCGCTCGGCCGGCTCCTGCCGCTCCTGCACCTCCTGCGGTTCCTCCTCGGGTGCGTCGCGCAGCAGCACCGTGAGGAGGCGTACCGCGCCCCTCTTGTGCAGCGGGTCGTTGCCGTTGCCGCACTTGGGGGACTGGATGCAGGAAGGGCAGCCCGACTCGCACTCGCAGGACGCGATGGCCTCACGGGTGGCGGCGAGCCAGGCGCGGGCGGTGTGGAAGGCGCGCTCGGCGAAGCCCGCTCCGCCGGGGTGGCCGTCGTAGACGAAGACCGTGGGCAGGAGCGTGTCGGGGTGGAGCGGCACCGACACACCGCCGATGTCCCAGCGGTCGCAGGTGGCGAACAGGGGCAGCATGCCGATCGAGGCGTGCTCGGCGGCGTGCAGGGAGCCGCCGAGGATCTCCGGGGGGATTCGGGCCTCGTCGAGCTGGTCCTCGGTGACCGTCCACCACACCGCGCGGGTGCGCAGCGTACGAGGAGGGAGGTCGAGTTTCGTCTCGCCCAGCACTTCGCCCGTGATGAGCCGTCGGCGCAGGAAGGAGACCACCTGGTTGGTGACCTCGACGGAGCCGTAGCACAGGCGGCCCGAGCCCCAGGGCACCTCCACGTCCGTCTCCAGGACGGAGATGGCGGTGGTGTCGCGGGCCACCGTGGAGTAGGGCGGTTCGGCCCGCTCGACCAGGGCGACCGAGTCCTCCAGGTCGAGGGAGCGCACCAGGTAGGTGCGGCCCTGGTGCAGGTGGACGGCGCCCTCGTGGACCGTGGAGTGCGCGGCGCCCGCGTCGACCGTGCCGAGCAGCCGGCCCGTGCCCTCCTCGACGACCTGGACCGGGCGTCCGCCGGCGCCGCGGATGTCGGTCAGGTCGGCGGCGCGCTCCCGGCGCGTCCAGTGCCAGGCCTTGGTGCGGCGGCGCAGCAGCTTCGCGGCCTCCAGCTGCGGCAGCAGGTCCGTGCAGGCCGGGCCGAAGAGGTCCAGGTCCTCCTCGGTGAGCGGGATCTCCGCGGCGGCGGCGCACAGGTGCGGGGCGAGGACGTAGGGGTTGTCGGGGTCGAGGACATTGGATTCGACCGGTTGGCCGAACAGTGCCTCCGGGTGGTGGACCAGGTAGGTGTCCAGCGGGTCGTCGCGGGCGACGAGTACCGCGAGCGCCCCCTGGCCGGAGCGGCCCGCGCGGCCCGCCTGCTGCCACACAGAGGCCCGCGTGCCCGGGTACCCGGCGATCACCACGGCGTCCAGCCCGGAGACGTCCACACCCAGCTCCAGGGCCGTCGTGGCGGCAAGACCGAGGAGCTCGCCGGAGTGCAGGGCGCGTTCCAGGGCGCGGCGCTCCTCGGGGAGGTAGCCGCCGCGGTAGGCCGCGACACGCCGGGCGAGGGAGCGGTCGACCTCGGCGAGCCGTTCCTGGGCGATCACGGAGATCAGCTCGGCGCCACGCCGGGAGCGGACGAAGGCGACCGACCGCACGCCCTGCACCGTGAGGTCGGTGAGCAGGTCGGCGGTCTCGGCGGTGGCGGTACGCCGTACGGGTGCGCCCCGCTCGCCGCGCAGCTCGGTGAGCGGGGGCTCCCAGAGGGCGAAGACGAGCTCTCCGCGCGGGGAGGCGTCGTCGGCGACCTCGACGACCGGCAGGCCGGTCAGCCGGCGGGCGGCGACGGCGGGCTCGGCGGCGGTCGCGGAGGCCAGCAGGAAGACGGGGGAGGCGCCGTAGCGGGCGCACAGGCGGCGCAGCCGGCGCAGTACCTGGGCGACGTGGGAGCCGAAGACGCCCCGGTAGGTGTGGCACTCGTCGATGACGACGTACTTGAGCGTCTTCAGGAAGGAGGACCAGCGGGGATGGGAGGGCAATATGCCCCGGTGGAGCATGTCGGGGTTGGTCAGGACGTAGTTCGCGTACTGGCGGATCCACTCGCGTTCCTCGAACGGCGTGTCCCCGTCGTACACGGCTGGCCGAACGGCGTTCCCCAAAGGTTGGGAAAGTTCTTTCACCGCCCGGCACTGGTCGGCCGCGAGGGCCTTGGTGGGCGCCAGGTAGAGGGCGGTGGCGCCCCGGCCGTTGGGGGCCTCGGAGCCGTCCAGGAGGGCCGTCAGGACGGGCACGAGGTACGCGAGGGACTTGCCGGACGCGGTGCCGGTCGCGACGACCACCGAATCGCCGTCCAGGGCGTGCTCGGCGGCCAGCGCCTGGTGGGCCCACGGGTGCTCGATCCCGCACGCCTGTACGGCGGCGATCACTTCCGTGCGAATTCGATCAGGCCAGACGGCATGCCGACCCGCGCGCGGGGGCAAGTGCTCCGTATGAGTGATGCGCGCGGACCGACTCGGCCCGGAGGCGAGTCGGTCCAGGACCATGCCCGGAGACGGGCGGGACGCCGGGTCTGCCAGGGGTCTGTCGGATCGGTGATTCTTGGCCATCGGCACCGAGTGTGTCACCGGCGTGACGGACAATGGGGCCAAGGCGTCGTGCACGCCTGCCGGTAAGTGATTGAATGCCATCGCGGCTGGCGTTGCGTCCCGGGGGCCGCAAGCCCGAGGTGTCCCGAGGGACGACCGCTCGATAGCAAGGTGCTGGAGGATCCGTGGACCTGTCCCTGTCGACCCGTACCGTCGGCGATCGTACGGTCGTCGAGGTCGGTGGCGAAATCGATGTATACACCGCGCCCAAGCTGCGCGAGCAGTTGGTCGAGTTGGTGAACGACGGGAATTTCCACCTCGTCGTCGACATGGAGGGCGTGGACTTCCTCGACTCCACCGGACTCGGCGTACTGGTCGGCGGCCTGAAGCGGGTACGTGCCCATGAGGGCTCCCTGCGTCTGGTCTGCAACCAGGAGCGCATTCTGAAGATCTTCCGTATCACCGGCCTCACCAAGGTGTTCCCGATCCACACCTCGGTCGAGGAAGCGGTGGCGGCCACCGACTGACCCAGGGCCGGTCGCCGTGTCCGGACCGCTGGCCGGTCCGGACACCGGTAGGCCCCGGCCCCCGGCCGGTTCGTCGTGGGGGCCAATAGTTCCGCAGGGGTGCGGGCTCTCGGCGGCCCCGCCCCGACAACGCACGCCCGTAGTCGCGAGGGGGATGCATGGCCACCGTCGAACTCCGCTTCAGCGCGCTGCCCGAGCACGTCAGGACCGCCCGGCTGGTGGCGGCAGCGGTGGCGCGCAGGGCCGGAGTGGACGAGGCCGTGCTGGACGAGGTCCGGCTCGCCGTCGGCGAGGCGTGCTCCCGTGCCGTCGGCCTGCACCGGAGCCATGAGATCGCGGCTCCGGTGAAGGTGGCGCTGATCGAGGACGAGAAGCTGTTCTCCATCGAGGTCGGCGACGAGGCCCCGCACGCCGTGCCCGCCGAGCGGGTGGCCGGCGGTCCTGCCGCCGACGCCGACGTGGAGGCCGAGGAGGACGAGATGGGCCTCGCGGTCATCAGCGGCCTCGTGGACGACGTGGAGGTCACCACGGGCGAGAACGGCGGGCTGATCCGGATGAGCTGGCCCACCGCTCCACCGGCCGTCGCACTCGCCTGACCCAGGCGCACAACGCACCGAAGGGCCCTGCTGAGCAGGGCCCTTCTCGCTTTTCCGGGCACCCCGCCGAATTCGTGAAGGAATTCACGATCAATACCCCGATAATTCGATCAAGCATCAATGTGCCCGTCAATGCCCCAAGGGCGTTACTACTTTCGGGTTCCATGGGTTGACCTCGATCATTTGCTGAAGTGGCACGAGAAGGCCAATTCCGTTTACCGTCCCCTGTTTAGATCACTCGGCGGTACCTAGAATCCGTCCACATCTTGAGCTCAGCCCAAGCGTCAAGGAGGACGAATGGCGGGGCTTTCTACCCCTCAGCAGTTGGGTCACCCCACAACACTCGCGGCAGCGGTCCTGACCGACGACAACCGGATCATCGTGGCGGTGATCGCGGTGGTCGCCCTGGCCGCGCTCGCGGTCGCGGGCATCCTGGTGCGCCAGGTGCTGGCGGCCGGCGAGGGCACCGACGGCATGAAGAAGATCGCCGAGGCGGTCCAGGAAGGTGCCAAGGCGTATCTCGCCCGGCAGTTGCGCACGCTCGGCGTATTCGCCGTCGTCGTCTTCTTCCTGCTTCTGCTGCTGCCCGCGGACGACTGGAATCAGCGCGCCGGACGATCACTGTTCTTCTTGATCGGCGCGGTGTTCTCGGCGGCCACCGGCTATATCGGCATGTGGCTGGCGGTGCGCAGCAATGTGCGCGTCGCAGCAGCGGCCCGGGAAGCCACTCCGGCACCCGGTGAACCGGAAAGAGATCTCACCACCGTCTCGCACACCGCGATGAAGATCGCATTTCGCACGGGCGGTGTGGTCGGCATGTTCACGGTGGGGCTCGGCCTGCTGGGCGCCTCCTGCGTGGTGCTGGTCTACGCGGCCGACGCGCCGAAGGTGCTCGAGGGCTTCGGCCTCGGGGCCGCCCTGATCGCCATGTTCATGCGTGTGGGCGGCGGCATCTTCACCAAGGCCGCCGACGTCGGCGCCGACCTGGTCGGCAAGGTCGAGAAGGGCATTCCGGAGGACGACCCGCGCAATGCCGCGACCATCGCCGACAACGTGGGCGACAACGTCGGCGACTGCGCCGGCATGGCGGCCGACCTGTTCGAGTCGTACGCCGTCACCCTGGTGGCCGCACTGATCCTCGGCAAAGCGGCCTTCGGCGACTCCGGGCTCGCCTTCCCGCTGCTCGTGCCCGCCATCGGTGTGATCACCGCGATGATCGGCATCTTCGCGGTCGTGCCGAGGCGAGCCGACCGCAGCGGCATGACGGCGATCAACCGCGGCTTCTTCATCTCCGCGGTGATCTCCCTCGCGCTGGTCGCGATCGCGGTCTTCGTCTACCTGCCGGGGACGTACGCGGACCTCGACGGCGTCACCGACGCGGCCATCCGGAGCAAGAGCGGCGACCCGCGCGTCCTCGCTCTGGTCGCGGTCGCCATCGGCATCCTGCTGGCCGCCGTGATCCAGCAGCTGACCGGCTACTTCACGGAGACCAACCGCCGCCCGGTCCGGGACGTCGGCAAGACCTCCCTCACGGGCCCGGCCACCGTCGTCCTCTCCGGCATCTCGCTGGGCCTGGAGTCGGCCGTCTACACCGCGCTGCTGATCGGGCTCGGCGTGTACGGCGCGTTCCTGCTCGGCGGCACCTCGATCATGCTCGCGCTGTTCGCGGTGGCGCTGGCCGGCACCGGCCTGCTCACCACGGTCGGCGTGATCGTCGCCATGGACACCTTCGGGCCGGTCTCCGACAACGCCCAGGGCATCGCCGAGATGTCCGGTGACGTCGAGGGCGCCGGCGCCCAGGTGCTCACCAACCTGGACGCGGTCGGCAACACGACCAAGGCCATCACCAAGGGCATCGCCATCGCCACCGCCGTTCTCGCGGCGTCGGCGCTGTTCGGGTCGTACCGGGACGCCATCACCACCAACGTCCAGGACGTCGGCGCGAAGCTCAGCGGGCCAGGCTCACCGCTGAGCCTGTCGCTGGACATCTCGCAGCCGAACAACCTGGTCGGGCTCATCGCGGGCGCCGCGGTCGTGTTCCTGTTCTCCGGACTCGCGATCAACGCGGTGTCGCGCTCGGCCGGTTCGGTGGTCTTCGAGGTGCGGCGGCAGTTCCGTGAGCGGCCCGGGATCATGGACTACACGGAGACGCCCGAGTACGGCAGGGTCGTCGACATCTGCACCAAGGACGCCCTGCGGGAGCTGGCCACGCCCGGTCTGCTCGCCGTCATGGCGCCCATCTTCATCGGGTTCACCCTCGGCGTCGGCGCGCTCGGCTCCTATCTCGCGGGCGCGATCGGCGCGGGCACGCTCATGGCCGTGTTCCTCGCCAACTCCGGTGGCGCGTGGGACAACGCCAAGAAGCTCGTGGAGGACGGCCACCACGGCGGCAAGGGCAGCGAGGCCCACGCCGCCACGGTCATCGGCGACACGGTCGGCGACCCGTTCAAGGACACCGCGGGGCCGGCCATCAACCCGCTGCTGAAGGTCATGAACCTGGTCTCGCTGCTCATCGCGCCCGCGGTGATCAAGTTCTCCTACGGCGACGACAAGAACATCGGGGTACGGATCGGGATCGCGATCCTCGCCCTCCTCGTGATCATCGTCTCCGTGTACGTGTCCAAGCGGCGCGGTATCGCGGTCGGCGACGACGAGAACGCGGAACGCGTCACCAACTCGGCCGACGCGGCAGTGGTTTCGTAGGCCCTCTGTACAGGGTCCGGTCAACGGGCGGGCGGGCGGTGCGTGTTGACGCGCCGCCCGCCCGTTCGTGTGCGGGTGTCCGCTGCGGCTCCGGCCATGCCGTGAGCCTTCTCTCCCATGGTGCGAAGAGTCACAAAAGCAGACCAATGGGCCGATCGGTATACGGAGGGCAGCGGTCCGCCGTGTAGATTCCGGTGGCCGAGAGCCATGGAAGGGACCAATCCGGTGAACAAGAAGCTCACGGCCGCGCTGTCCGGCGGTGCGGTACTGGTAGTGGCGCTGTCGGGATGCAGCAGCAGCAACAAGGACAGCGGACCCGACCCCAAGCTGGTGGCCTGGGCCAAGAAGGTGTGCGACGCGGTGCCCGCGCAGGACGCGAAGATCAGGGCGGCGAACGCGTCGATAGCCAAGATCGCCACCGACAGCAACCTGCCGCCCAAGACGGCCAAGGAGACCTACGCGCAGGCCTTCCAGGACATGGCCGACGGCTACAAGGGCCTCGCCGCGGCCATCAGCAGCGCCGGAGCGCCCCCCAGCGTCGAGGGCGGTGCCAAGCGTCAGCAGGACGCGGCCAAGAACCTCAACGGCCTGGCCACCTCGTACAGCGACCTGAAGAAGAAGGTCGACGGGCTGGACACCAAGGACCAGGGCAAGTTCGCCAGCGGGCTGCACGACGTCGCCGACCAGACGAAGGCCATCGGTCAGCAGAGCAACAACGGCACCGAGGCGCTCAAGCGGCTCGAGCAGGGTGACGTCCAGGCGGCGATCGCCAAGCAGCCCAGCTGCAAGGTGGCCGCGTCGGCCACGGCGTCGTCCTCCACGACGGCCGGCTGACACCGGCGCTCCGGTCCGGACGGCCGCGCGGGCCGGCGCCGTGGGCGGGCCGCGCCGGCCGTGTGAGCCGACATGGGCGGTCGGGTCCGGACGCCGTGCCGCCGTGCCGACCTGCAGGGGCCACCGACGGCGGTCAGGCCCGCTCCCGCGGGCCGACACTGCCGGCCCCGGCGGCCTCGCGGCCGCGACATCGGCGGTCCCGTCCGGTCTCGCTGCCGCGACATCGGCGGTCCCGTCCGGTCTCGCCGCCGCGACATCGGCGGTCCGCACCGGCCGAGCTGCCCGGCACCCGCCGGGTGGCCCAGGGCCGGCCAAGCCGGCGGGCACCAGGGGGCCGGTTCGGCCGCCCTGACCCACAGCGGCGGTCTGCAGCCGCCGAGCTGCCCGGCACCCGGGCCGTGTCACGCCCGGCCAGGCCGGCTGACGCCCGAGATCCCATCCCCCGCTTGCCGGGCACCCGGGCGGCCCGGCCCGGCCAGGTCGGCGGGCACCGGAGATCCGGTCCGTCCGCTTGCCCCACCGCCCGGGCACACCAGGGCCGACCGAGCCGGCGGGAACCGGGGATCCAATCCGCCCGTGCTGTCCCGTGCCCGGCGGTTCGCACCGATCACGCTGCCCGATACGCGCGGCACACCAGGCCCGGCCGAGCCGGCTGGGGCCGGGGGCCGGGGCCGGCCGTGCTGTCCCGTGCCCCGCGCCCGGCGGTCCTCACCGGCGACGTGGCCGGACCGCTGCGGCCCAGGCCGGCCATGCCGGTCGGCACCAGCGATTCGGCACGGCCGAGCCGTCCGACACGGGACGGCCGGCCCGGCCACGCCGACCGGCCGGCCCGGCCACGCCGACCGGCCGACCCGGCCACGCCGACCGGCATGGCCGGCCTGGGCCGACCGGCTGCGTCGGCCACGCCGGCCGGCACCGGCGGGCCGGGTCGTTGTGCCGGGGCGGCCTCCGGTGGTGCCCGCGGGACACAATGGATGCGTGACTGACACCGGCCTCGCCCCCCTGCCCGCCACCGACCGGCCCGCCGTCGCCGCACGCCTGCGCGACGCCCTGCTCGCCGCCTCCTTCACCGCCGACGGGCTGCTCGATCTGCTCGGCGCGCCCGCCTACGCGGCGCTGGCCCGCAGCGAGACCGTGCCCGCCCTGCGGGCCACCCGCGGCGACACGCCGCTGGAGACCCTCGTCCGGCTGTTCCTGCTCCAGCAACCGGCGCCCTACGCGCGCGTGGCGGCCGTTCTGCCGGTCGACGAGGCCTTGGCGGGCGGCTGGCTCACCGAGGCGGGGCACGGCCAGGTGGCCGCGACCGTGGACGTGCGGCCCTTCGGCGGACCCGAAGGGGAGGACTGGTTCATCGTGTCCGACCTGGGCTGCGCGGTCGGCGGCGCGGGCGGGATCGGGCAGCGCGACGAGGAGGTCGTGCTGGGCGTCGGCGGCGCCTCCACCACCCTCGCCGGCATCACCGTCCGCACCCCCGTCGGCTCGGCGCTGGACCTCGGCACCGGCTCCGGCATCCAGGCGCTGCACGCCTCACGGCACGCCACGCGCGTGACGGCCACCGACGTCAACCCGCGCGCGCTGCACATCACCGCGCTCACCCTCGCGCTCTCCGGCGCGCCCGCCGCCGACCTGCGCACGGGTTCGCTGTTCGAGCCGGTCAGGCAGGACGAGACCTTCGACCTGATCGTGTCCAACCCGCCGTTCGTGATCTCCCCGGGCGCCCGGCTGACGTACCGCGACGGCGGGATGGGCGGGGACGATCTGTGCCGCTCGCTCGTTCAGCAGGCGGGGGAACGGCTGAACCGGGGCGGGTTCGCGCAGTTCCTCGCCAACTGGCAGCACGTCGCGGGGGAGGACTGGCAGGACAGGCTCAGGTCGTGGGTGCCGCGCGGGTGCGATGCCTGGATCGTGCAGCGCGAGGTGCAGGACGTCACGCAGTACGCCGAGCTGTGGCTCAGGGACGCCGGCGACCACCGCGGCGACCCGGCGGAGTACCAGGCGCGGTACGACGCGTGGCTGGACGAGTTCGAGGCGCGCAAGGTCAAGGCCGTCGGCTTCGGCTGGATCACCCTGCGCAGGACCGGTGCCGCCGAGCCCTCCGTGACCGTCGAGGAGTGGCCGCACCCGGTCGAACAGCCGCTCGGTGAGGTGATCCGCGCGCACTTCGACCGGCTCGACTACCTTCGGGAGTACGACGACGCGGCGCTGCTCGAAGGCCACTTCAAGCTGGCCGCCGAGGTGGTGCAGGAGCAGGTCGGGCTGCCCGGCGCCGAGGACCCGGAGCACGTGGTGCTGCGCCAGCACCGCGGGATGCGCCGCGCCACCAAGGTCGACACGGTCGGCGCGGGCTTCGCCGGGGTGTGCGACGGCACGCTGAGCGCCGGCCGCATCCTGGACGCCATCGCCCAGCTCGTCGGCGAGGACCCGGTGATGCTGCGCGACCGCACGCCCGCGCAGATCCGGCTGCTGGTGGAGCAGGGCTTCCTCGAGCCCCAGGTGTGACGCACCGGGCGTGGTGCCCCGGATATGACGCCACTCCGAGCCCGTGGGTCTGTGAGAAGCAGCACGGGCACGGCTACCCGGCCCCTCGCAGCCGGGTACGGAGCGTCGTCGTATGCCACCGGCACGGGCCGCAACGCGCCGGGTCCGGCAAATCGGCCGGAAAAATATGGGTGGGGGCCGAGCGGGCACCGTTCGTGTGCCCGTTCGGTGACGCGCCGGCCTTCCGTTCACCCTGATGTCGCCCGTGCGTTTCCCGCGCGTGCCACTCTCCCCGCGCTGGGTTCGGGCGGCGGCGCTGGAGGGGCGGGCGGAACCATGGAGAGTGGGCCGGCGATCTTCGCGGGAGTGGTGTTCGCCCTGTTCGGAGGGGCTCTGCTGGTGTGGACCGGCACGCGCGTGCGGCGCGGTGAACCGGTCGCCCTCGGTGTGAACCAGGTCGCATCGGCGGCCCTCGCCGGCGCCGCCGGTGTCCTCGCGCTCGGCCTCGCCGCGTACTGCCTCACCCGCCTCTGACATCGGCGGCCGACGTGCCGTACGGGTAATTGGAGCGTCACGCTCCGGACAGGGGGCGCGGGAACGCTGCCCACTCCGGGCGGCAGGAATGCCGGTAGTCGGGTTACCGTTCGAGTGGCCGTTGTGGGCTTTTCCCGTTTGACACGGGGGCGGGATGTAGCGTCACACTCCGCAGCGTCACACGAGCCAGAAGCACGCCGCGACCCCGGGACCAAGGCCTGGGGAGGCCACAGCGTCGACCGGAGAGAAGAGCGAAGTTGTCCCCGACCAGCGAGACCGCACAGGGCGGCCGCCGACTCGTCATCGTCGAGTCGCCTGCCAAGGCGAAGACGATCAAGGGCTACCTCGGCCCCGGCTACGTAGTCGAAGCGAGCGTCGGGCACATCCGTGACCTTCCCAACGGCGCCGCCGAGGTGCCCGACAAGTACACCGGTGAGGTCCGCCGCCTCGGTGTGGACGTCGAACACGACTTCCAGCCGATCTATGTGGTCAACGCCGACAAGAAGGCGCAGGTCAAGAAGCTCAAGGACCTGCTGAAGGACTCCGACGAGCTGTTCCTCGCCACCGATGAGGACCGGGAGGGCGAGGCGATCGCCTGGCACCTCCAGGAGGTCCTCAAGCCCAAGATCCCCGTCAAGCGGATGGTCTTCCACGAGATCACCAAGGACGCGATCCGCGAGGCCGTCGCCAACCCGCGCCAGCTCAACCAGAAGCTGGTCGACGCCCAGGAGACCCGCCGCATCCTCGACCGCCTCTACGGCTACGAGGTCTCGCCGGTCCTGTGGAAGAAGGTCATGCCGCGCCTGTCGGCCGGCCGTGTCCAGTCCGTCGCCACCCGGCTCGTCGTCGAGCGGGAACGCGAGCGCATCGCGTTCCGCTCCGCCGAGTACTGGGATCTGACCGGCACCTTCGGCACCGGCCGCGCGGGTGATTCGAGCGACCCGTCGTCCCTCGTCGCGCGCCTGCAGACCGTCGACGGCCGGCGCGTCGCGCAGGGCCGCGACTTCGACTCCCTCGGGCAGATCAAGAGCGCGAACACCCTCCACCTCGACGAGGCGAACGCCCGCGCCCTCGCCGCGGCCCTGGAGAACACCCGCTTCTCCGTGCGCTCGGTCGAGTCCAAGCCGTACCGCCGCTCGCCGTACGCCCCGTTCCGTACGACGACGCTGCAGCAGGAGGCCAGCCGCAAGCTCGGCTTCGGCGCGAAGGCCACCATGCAGGTGGCCCAGAAGCTGTACGAGAACGGCTACATCACGTACATGCGTACGGACTCCACGACGCTGAGCGAGACCGCCATCGCGGCGGCCCGCGCCCAGGTCACGCAGCTGTACGGCGCCGACTACCTGCCGCCCCAGCCGCGCACGTACGCCGGGAAGGTCAAGAACGCCCAGGAGGCGCACGAGGCGATCCGCCCCTCGGGTGATCGTTTCCGCACCCCGGCGGAGACCGGCCTGACCGGCGACCAGTTCAAGCTCTACGAGCTGATCTGGAAGCGGACCGTCGCCTCCCAGATGAAGGACGCGACGGGCAACTCCGTCACCGTGAAGATCGGTGGCACCGCGGCCGACGGCCGGGACGTCGAGTTCAGCGCCTCCGGCAAGACGATCACCTTCCACGGCTTCCTGAAGGCCTACGTCGAGGGTGCCGACGACCCGAACGCCGAGCTGGACGACCGCGAGCGCCGGCTGCCGCAGGTCGCCGAGGGCGACCCGCTGTCCGCCGAGGAGATCACGGTCGACGGCCACGCCACCAAGCCCCCGGCCCGCTACACCGAGGCCTCCCTGGTCAAGGAGCTGGAAGAGCGCGAGATCGGCCGCCCGTCGACGTACGCGTCGATCATCGGCACGATCCTCGACCGCGGCTACGTCTTCAAGAAGGGCACGGCCCTGGTGCCGTCCTTCCTCTCCTTCGCCGTGGTCAACCTGCTGGAGAAGCACTTCGGCCGGCTCGTCGACTACGACTTCACGGCCAGGATGGAGGACGACCTCGACCGCATCGCCCGCGGCGAGGCGCAGGCCGTGCCGTGGCTGAAGCGCTTCTACTTCGGCGAGGGCAACGTCACCGGCGCGGCGGCGGACGCCGGCAACGGCGACGGGGACCACCTCGGCGGCCTCAAGGAACTGGTCACCGACCTGGGCGCGATCGACGCCCGCGAGGTGTCCTCGTTCCCGGTGGGCAACGACATCGTGCTCCGCGTCGGCCGCTACGGCCCCTACATCGAGCGCGGCGAGAAGGACACCGAGCAGCACCAGCGCGCCGACATCCCGGACGACCTGGCGCCCGACGAGCTGAGCGTCGAGCTGGCCGAGGAACTGCTGGCCAAGCCCAGCGGCGACTTCGAGCTGGGCGCCGACCCGGCCACCGGCCACCAGATCGTCGCCAAGGACGGCCGCTACGGCCCGTACGTCACCGAGATCCTCCCCGAGGGCACCCCGAAGACCGGCAAGAACGCGGTCAAGCCGCGCACGGCCTCCCTCTTCAAGTCCATGGCGCTGGACACGGTGACCCTCGACGACGCGCTGAAGCTGATGTCGCTGCCGCGTGTCGTCGGCACCGACGCCGACGGCGTGGAGATCACCGCTCAGAACGGCCGCTACGGCCCGTACCTGAAGAAGGGCACGGACTCGCGCTCGCTCCAGGCCGAGGACCAGATCTTCACGATCACCCTGGAGGAGGCGCAGGCGATCTACGCCCAGCCGAAGCAGCGTGGCCGCGCCGCCGCGAAGCCGCCGCTGAAGGAGCTCGGCGAGGACCCGGTGTCGGGCAAGCCGGTCGTGGTCAAGGACGGCCGCTTCGGCCCGTACGTCACCGACGGCGAGTCCAACGCCACCCTGCGCTCCGGCGACAGTGTGGAAACGATCACACCGGAGCGCGGCTTCGAGCTGCTCGCGGAGAAGCGCGCGAAGGGGCCCGCCAAGAAGACGGCGAAGAAGGCCCCGGCCAAGAAGGCCGCCCCGGCGAAGAAGACCGCCGCCAAGAAGACGGCGGCGAAGAAGACGACCGCCGCCGCGAAGAAGACCACGGCCAAGAAGACCACCGCCAAGAAGGCGACGGCTTCGAAGGCCACGGCGTCCGGCACCGAGGACTGACACCCCGTCGGACCAGCGGACGGCCCCTACCCCGGGCCGCACGTGGATGCGTACCTCGGTCCGCGCCCCGGCTTCGCGAAACGAACGCCCCGGCATCACTTTGGTGTCGGGGCGCGCGGACGTCCGGGCGGCCTGGGTGTGGTGTCGGATCCTGCGGATAGGCTGAACGCATGACGCGAGCCGAGCAGCCAACGGCCCCCACCACAGCACCGGACGACGCCCTGGTCGCGGACTCCCGCGAACGGGCAGTCCGTTCCCTGCTGCGCCGACCGGAGTTGAGGCGCCTGTGGAGCGCACAGCTCGTGAGCGGCGTCGGTGACGCCCTCGCGCTCCTCGTGCTGGTCCTCCTCGTCCTCCAGGCCGCCGTCGCCGAGGGTTCCTTCGGCGGCGGCTACCGCGGCGTGGCGTTCGCAGTGGCGACGGTCTTCGCCGCGCGCATCCTCGCCACCCTGCTCTTCGGCGCGGTCCTGCTCGGTCCGCTGACCGCGCTCACCGCCCCCGAGGGCCCGCTCGACCGCCGCTGGACCATGGTCGGCGCCGACGGCCTGCGGGCCGCGCTGCTGATCGTCGCGCCGCTGTGGATCGACTGGAGCCCGGCCAACGCGCTCGCGATCCTGCTGGTCACCGCCTTCGTCGTCGGCGTCGCCGAGCGGCTGTGGACGGTGTGCCGGGAGAGCGCGGCGCCCGCCCTGCTGCCCGTCCCGCCCCTGGAGGGCGCCACGGTGCGCCCGCTGCCGGACCACCTGGACGCCCTGCGCCGCCTCTCGCTGCGCACCGGCTTCCTGGCCGTCCCGCTGGCGGCCGCCGCGCTCGTGGTGGCCGCACTGCTCAACAACCTGCTCGCCACCGGCGTCGCCTGGTTCGACCAGCACCACGCGGCCCTCGCCGCCTACGTGGCGGCGGGACTCTTCGCCGCGTCCCTGTCCGTGCTGGCCGCTCTGGACCTGCCCGGCCGGAGCACCCCGCGCCCGCGGTCCCCGCTGGAGGGCCTGCGCCGCCCGCGCACCGGCACCGGCGTCGACAAGGGACGTACCGGCGCGATCCCGCTGCTCGTACCGGCCTGCGCCGCCGTGGCCGGAGCCATCGCCGCCGCTGTCTCGGTGTGCGTGCTGCACGCCACCGACCTGGGCGGCGGCCCGGTGCTCTACGGCCTGCTGGTCCTCGGCCTGACCGGCGGGGTCGCCGTCGGCATCCGCACGGCGCCCTCGGTGCTGCCCTCGCTCTCCCGCCGCCGGCTGCTCGCCCTCGCGATCGCCTTCACCGGCATCGCCCTGCTCGCCGCCGGCCTCGTCCCGGACGTCACCACCGTCCTGCTGATCGTCACGCTGGCCGGCATCGCCGCAGGCGTGGCCGCCAACACCGGGCACGCCCTGCTGGACCAGGAGACCGAGGAGTACCGCCGGGCGCGGGTCACCGAGCACCTGCACGCGGTGGTGCGCGTCTTCGTGGCGCTGGGCACCGTGATCGCCCCCGTGGTCGCCGGCCTGATCGGCCGGCACCGGATGGAGAACGGCCGCTTCGTCTTCGCGCACGGCGGTGCCTCCTTCACCCTGATGCTGGTCGGCGCGCTGCTGCTGCCGGTGGCCGCGCTGGTGCTCGCCAAGGTGGACGACCGCTCCGGCATCCCGCTGCGGCAGGACCTCAGGGACGCGCTGCTCGGCGGCGACGACCCGGACACGGCCCCGGCGACGAACGGCTTCTTCATCGCCCTGGAGGGCGGCGACGGAGCCGGCAAGTCCACCCAGGCCGAGGCGCTCGCCGACTGGATCCGCGCCAAAGGCCACGAGGTCGTGCTCACCCGCGAGCCCGGGGCCACCCCCGTGGGCAAGCGGCTGCGCTCGATCCTGCTGGACGTGTCCTCGGCCGGCCTGTCGCACCGCGCGGAGGCGCTGCTGTACGCGGCCGACCGGGCCGAGCACGTCGACACCGTCGTACGCCCCGCCCTGGAGCGCGGCGCGGTCGTCATCTCCGACCGGTACATCGACTCGTCCGTCGCCTACCAGGGCGCGGGCCGTGACCTGTCCCCGACCGAGATCGCCCGCATCAACCGCTGGGCGACCGACGGGCTCGTCCCGCACCTGACCGTCCTGCTGGACGTCTCCCCGGAGGCCGCGCGCGAGCGGTTCACCGAGGCGCCGGACCGGCTGGAGTCGGAGCCGGCCGAGTTCCACGCGCGCGTACGGGCCGGTTTCCTCACCCTCGCCGCCTCCGACCCCGGCCGCTACCTGGTGGTGGACGCCGGGCAGGAGCCCGAGGCCGTCACCACCGTCATCCGGCACCGTCTCGACACCGTGCTGCCGCTCTCCGAGGCCGAGATCAAGGCCCAGGAGGAAGCGCGCAGGAAGGCCGAGGAGGAGGCCCGCCGCAAGGCCGAGGAGGAGGCCGCGCGCAAGGCCGAGGAGGAGCGCCTGGAGCGTGAGCGCCAGGAACAGCTCGCCAAGCTCCGCGCCGAGGAGGAGGAGCGCAAGCGCCGCGAGCTGGAGGAGGCGCAGCGCCGCGAGGCCGAACGGCAGGCGGAGGAGGCCCGGCAGCGGGCCGAGGAAGCGCGCCGGCGCGCCGAGGAGGAGCGGCAGCGGCTGCTCGCCGAGGAGCAGGCCCGGGCCGAGGAGGAGGCCCGCCGCAAGGCCGAGGAGGAGCGGCGGCGCAAGCAGGCCGAGGAAGAGGCACGGCTGCGCGCCGAGGAAGAGGCACGGCAGGCCCGGCTCCGCGCCGAGGAGGAGGCGCGGCGCCTGGAGAAGCAGCGCAAGGCCGAGGAAGCCCTGCTGCGCGCCGAGGAGGCCCGACGGCAGGCGGCCGAGGCCGCGGCGGCCGCCGACGAGGCGGCCCGCAGGCCCAGCACCCCGCGGCCCAAGGCGCCGAGCGTGAACCCGCAGGCGGCGGCCCGGCCGACCCCCGCCGCGGCGGCGGGCTTCGACGAGACGGTGCCGACGCCGGTCGTGTCCCCCGGGACCGACGAGACCGCCGTGCTGCGTCCGGTGCGCGAGGAGCGGGCCGACGGCGCGGGTTCGTCCGGGCCCGGCCGCGACTCCGAGGTGACGGCCGAGCTCCCCCAGCCGCCCGCTCCCGGCGCGGCGGACGAGACGGCCGTCCTGCCGCCGGTGCCTTCGGGCGCGGCCGACGAGACCGCCGTGCTGCCGCCCGTGTCCGCGGACGAGACGGCCGTCCTGCCGCCGGTGCCCCCGGGCGCCGCCGACGAGACCGCCGTGCTGCCGCCGGTACGGAACGCCGCCTCGGGCGACCGGGTGCCGCCCGGCTTCTTCCGCGACGAGCGGCCCGCGGCCGGCCCCGACGGCTCCGAGGACCGTACGCGCGAGATGCCCCAGCTGGACGCCGACGGCACGCCTCGCCGCAGGCCCCGCCCCGACTGGGCCGAGGAGACCCCGCTGGACGACCTGCCCAGCCTGGCGGACGAACTGCTGGGGTCGTACGGCGAGCGCGAGTTCCCGGAGCGCCAGGAGCAGGGTGACTCCGGTGAGGACCGCGGCCGCCGGGGCCGGGGACGCGGCCGCCGCGGCTGAGCGCGCACACCCGCACGGCGTGCAGGGCGGCGCCCGCCGGACCCCCCGGGGGGTCCGGCGGGCGCCGCCGTCGTCTTCGCCGCCTGCGGTGATCGGCGCCGCCGTCGTCACTCACCGCTGCCGTGATCGGCGCTGCCGTCGTCCGGCGCTCACCGCTGTCGCCCGCCCGCTCCTCGTCGGTGCCCGTCCGGGCTGTCAGTGCGCACCCGCACAATGGATCCGGAACGCGGAACGTGACGGAAGGGCGGCGTGACCCATGACCGTGTGGGACGACCTCGTCGGGCAGGAGAAGGTGAGCGCGGTGCTCGACGCCGCAGCGCGGGACGCCGACGCCCTGGTCACGGCCGCCTCGGCGGCCCAACCGCTGCCCGAGGCGTCGAAGATGACCCATGCCTGGCTGTTCACGGGACCGCCCGGAGCGGGCCGCAACCAGGCGGCCCGGGCCTTCGCCGCCGCCCTGCAGTGCGTGAGCCCCGACCGCGCTCTCGGCGGTTCCCCCGGCTGCGGCTTCTGCGACGGCTGTCACACCGCGCTGCTCGGCACCCACGCGGACGTCACCACGGTCGCCGCCGTCGGCGCCGAGATCCTGGTCAAGGACATGCGGGACACCGTCCGCAAGTCGTTCACCGCGCCCGCGAACGGCCGCTGGCAGATCATCCTGGTCGAGGACGCCGAGCGGCTCAACGAGAAGTCGGCCAACGCCGTCCTCAAGGCGGTGGAGGAACCGGCGCCGCGCACGGTCTGGCTGCTGTGCGCCCCCTCCGTCGAGGACGTCCTGCCCACGATCCGCTCCCGCTGCCGGCACCTGAACCTGACCACGCCGTCCGTGGCCGCGGTCGCCGACATGCTCGTACGGCGCGACGGCATCGAACCCGAGGTGGCGGCGTCCGCCGCGCGCGCCACCCAGGGCCACGTGGACCGGGCCCGCCGCCTGGCCACCGATCCGGCGGCCCGCGAGCGCCGCGCCGCCGTGCTCAGACTCCCGCTGCGCCTGGACGAGGTGGGCGCCTGTCTCCGGGCGGCGCAGGAACTGGTCGACGCGGCCGCCGAGGACGCCAAGCAACTCGCCGAGGAGATGGACGGCAAGGAGACCGACGAGCTGAAGGCGGCGCTGGGCGCGGTCCAGGGCGGCCGGATGCCGCGCGGCACGGCGGGCGTGATGAAGGACCTGGAGGAGATGCAGAAGCGCCGCCGGACCCGGACCCAGCGCGACAGCCTGGACGTCGCGCTCGGCGACCTGACCGGCTTCTACCGCGACGTCCTCGCCCTCCAGCTCGGCTCGCGTGTGGCGATCGCCAACGCCGACACCGCCGACTCCGAGGCCGCCCTGGACCGGCTGGCCCGGGGCAGCACGCCCGAGTCCACGCTGCGCCGCATCGAGGCGATCGCTGCCTGCCGCGAGGCCCTGGACCGCAACGTGGCGCCGCTGCTGGCGGTGGAGGCGATGACGATGGCCCTGCGGGCGGGGTGAGCCGGGCGTACGGTGGTTGACGGACCGCGTCCCCCGTACGAGGCGTCGGCCCGCACGCACCGCATCTGTTCCATCGCACAGCGTTACGCTCGCCTGATGCAGACCTGGCCTTCCCCTCGCCGGACCCGCCGCCCCCGGACCCGCGGCCGTCACCGGGCGGCACCGCGCGCCGCGGGCACCCTGATCGCCGCCGCAGCGCTGCTCGTGTCCGCCTGCTCCGCCGGGAGCCCGAGCACGTCGGCCCGCGGTGCGGCGGAGGCGGCGCTGGCCGCGCTGCCGAGTTCCACGCCGTCGGCGCTGTCGTCGTACTACCACCAGCACCTGCAGTGGCACGACTGCGGAGTCTCCGGATTCCAGTGCGCCACGATGAAGGCCCCGCTGGACTACGCCAAGCCCGACGCGGGTGACATCCGGCTCGCCGTCGCCCGCAAGCACGCCACCGGCAAGGCGAAGCCGATCGGCTCGCTGCTGGTCAACCCGGGCGGCCCGGGCGGCTCGGCGATCGGCTACCTCCAGCAGTACGCCGGGATCGGCTACCCGGCCGAGATCCGCGCGCGCTACGACATGGTCGCGATGGACCCGCGCGGCGTCGCCCGCAGCGAGCCCGTCGAATGCCTCACCGGCCGGCAGATGGACACGTACACCGAGACCGACACCACGCCCGACGACCAGCGGGAGACGGACGCGCTGATCGGGCAGTACAAGAAGTTCGCGGAGAGCTGCGGCGCGCACTCGGCGCGGCTGCTGCGGCACGTGTCCACCGTCGAGGCGGCGCGGGACATGGACATCCTGCGCGCGCTGCTCGGAGACCCCAAGCTCAACTACGTGGGCGCGTCGTACGGCACCTTCCTCGGCGCGACGTACGCGGGACTGTTCCCGCACCGGGTGGGCCGGCTGGTGCTGGACGGGGCGATGGACCCGTCGCTCGACGCCCGCCGGCTCAACCTCGGTCAGACGGCGGGGTTCGAGACGGCGTTCCAGGCGTTCGCGAAGGACTGCGTGCGCCATGCCGACTGCCCGCTCGGCGGCAAGGGCACCACGCCCGCGCAGGTCGGAGACCACCTCAAGGCCTTCTTCCGCAAGCTGGACGCCCACCCGATCCCGGCGGGCGACGCGAGCGGCCGCAAGCTGGGCGAGTCGCTGGCCACCACGGGGGTGATCGCGGCGATGTACGACCAGGCGGCCTGGGGGCAGTTGCGCGGGGCGCTGACCTCGGCGATGAAGGACAACGACGGCGCCGGCCTGCTGGCCCTGTCCGACAGCTACTACGAACGTGACGCCAAGGGCGGCTACAGCAACCTGATGATGGCCAACGCGGCCGTGAACTGCCTGGACCTGCCGTCCGCCTTCGCGAACCCCGAGCAGGTGAAGCAGGCGCTCCCGGAGTTCGAGAAGGCTTCGCCGGTCTTCGGTGAAGGCCTGGCCTGGGCCTCCCTGAACTGCGCGTACTGGCCGGTGCACGCCACCGGCAAGCCGCACCGGATCGAGGCCGAGGGGGCCGCGCCGATCGTCGTGGTCGGCACCACCCGCGACCCGGCGACCCCCTACCCGTGGGCCCAGTCCCTCGCCCACCAGCTCTCCTCGGGGCGCCTGCTGACGTACGTCGGCGACGGCCACACCGCCTACGGCCGGGGCAGCTCCTGCATCGACTCGGCGATCGACACCTACCTGCTCCACGGCACCCCGCCGCCCCCCGGCAAGCGCTGCACCTGACCCCCGACCGGCCCCGGCACCCCCGCCTCCGGGGCCGGTACGAAGCACCCCGCGAAACTGTGTAGACTTACCGACGTTGCCGATCGCACCATAGTGCGGGCAGCGCGCCGCTTTAGCTCAGATGGCCAGAGCAACGCACTCGTAATGCGTAGGTCTCGGGTTCGAATCCCGAAAGCGGCTCCATTCGAAGCCCAGCCCGGACACTGTCCTGGCTGGGCTTTTTCGTTCGAGGGGGCCGGGGGATGGGGTACGACCTGTACGCCGTGATCGGTGACGGTGAGGCGCTGAGCGCCGCGGCGAGAGAGCTCCCCGCCGCCCGGCCCGCGTCGATCGGGCAGGGGCTGGTTCTCATACCGATGACGGACACCCTGTTCGACGCGATCACGGGCGGCAGCCTTGAGCGCGCCCCGGGATTCCGGCGGTTGCCGGGAGGGTTCGAGCACACCCTCGCCGCCTGGTCGGCCGACGGGCCGGTGGCCTACGTGGAGGCCGACTACTTCGGCGGCGTGGGGGAGCAGCGGGCCGCCGTGTGGGACGGCGGGGCCCTGGTGCTGGGGCCGCTTCATCTCGACGAGGGGCAGCCGTTCGCGCCTGACGGCAGTCCGGTCTCCCAGGCGCTGCGGAGGCTGGGCGTGGTCGCGACCGCCGGGGAGGACGAGTTCTCGGCCGTGGGGCTGGGGCGGCACCGGCACAGTGAGGCGTGGGCCGGCTGACACGACGCTTCCGGCTCAGGGCCTCGTGCGGCCGATGGTCATCGACCAGCGGACCGTTGGGGGTGCCTGCACGGAGGCGGTGCCGCCGCGGGCCGTTCCGGTGACGCGTACCTCGTGGTGGACGGTGTCGGCCCGGTCGGCGGGGCATCGCAGCGGGAAGGCGACGTGCACGGGGTGCACCGTGACCTCGACGCCGCCCTCGCCCTGGCAGCGGACGGCCAGGATCAGGGTGTCCCCCTTCCTGCCCCCGGTGTAGGCGAAACTCGCGCTGCCCGTGATCGGCTCCTGGCGGCCGACGAGGATGTCGTCCGGGTCCAGTTCCGGTGCCCGGCGGAACAGGGGACGGGCGGCCGACGTGCCCGTGGGGGCCGTGGGCGTCGTGGTGGGGCCGGTGCCCGCCGAGGTCGTGCCCGCCGTGGCCATTCCTGCCGGAACCGTTCCCGCCGTGCCCGTTGCCGGGCTCGGCATGGACGGCACGGCGGTGCGTGGTGGCTTGCCGGTGGCGGTGGTGTGGGCGGTGGCGCAGCCGGTGGGCAGGGCGGCGCACGCGAGGGCCAGGGCGGCGTGGGTGCGGAGGGTCATGACTGGTTCCCCGTTCTTCCGTGGTCGCCCGGATCATGTCAGCGGCCCGGGGCGGACCGCGGGCCATCGCGCATTTCCTGAGCTGGACGAGAGGTCGGGGGCGCCGCGGCCTCCCGGGGCCGCCTTGCCGCGGGCGCTGGCGTCCTTCTAGGGTGAACGGGCCGTGGTGCTCGGGAAGACCGGTGACCGCCCTCAGGGGCGCAGTCCGGAGCGGCCCTCGCCACTGTGATCGGGAAGTTCCCGCCCCCTGGACGCCACTGGCCGCACGGCCGGGAAGGCAGGGGCGGGCGCGTCGACCCGTCAGCCAGGAGACCGGCCACGGCATCACGAAGCTGATCCACGAGGTGCTGGAGCGTGACCGTATGACCGTGCCCACAGGCGTGCCCGAGAGCGGGCCCCGGCCCGCCGCCACCCCGACCTTCCGGTGGCGCCGCGAGGACACCGTCCGGACGGCCGGCCTCCTCGCCGTGATCGTCGCGCTGCACGTGGTCGCGTTCGGGATCCTGTTCCTGCTCGTGATCCCGCGTCACTACGAGGTCAACACCCAGGCGTTCGGGATCGGACTGGGTGTCACGGCGTACACGCTCGGCATGCGGCACGCCTTCGACGCGGACCACATAGCCGCGATCGACAACACCACCCGCAAGCTGATGGCCGACGGCAAGCGGCCGGTGTCGGTCGGCTTCTGGTTCGCGCTCGGCCACTCCAGCGTGGTGGTCCTCATGGCCGCGCTGGTCGCGGGCGGCGCCAAGCTCGCCGGCACCCTGATGAACGACGGCTCCCGGACCCACCAGGTGCTCGGCACCGTCGGCACCACGGTCTCCGGCTCCTTCCTGTACCTGATCGCCGCGCTCAACCTCGTGGCCCTGGTGGGCATCGTGCGGGTCTTCAGGGCGATGCGGTCCGGGCACTACGACGAGGCCGCGCTGGAGGCCCACCTCGACGCGCGGGGCTTCATGAACCGGCTGCTCGGCCGGCTCACCCGGTCCATCCGCCGGCCCGGGCAGATGTTCCCGCTCGGCTTCCTCTTCGGGATCGGCTTCGACACGACGACGGAGGTCCTGCTCCTCGCCCTGGCCGGCAACGGGGCCGCCGCCGGGCTGCCGTGGTACGCGGTGCTGTGCCTTCCGTTGCTGTTCGCGGCCGGCATGAGCCTGTTCGACACCCTCGACGGGACCTTCATGAACTTCGCGTACCAGTGGGCGTTCTCCAACCCGGTGCGCAAGGTCTTCTACAACCTCACCATCACCGGCCTGTCCATCGCGGTCGCCTTCTTCGTCGGCACGATCGAGCTGGTCGGCGTCCTGCACGACAAGCTCGGCCTGGACGACGGGGTCACCGGCTGGATAGCGGGACTGGACCTGGACAACGTCGGCTACGTCATCGTCGGCCTGTTCGTGGTCGTCTGGGCCGTGGCCGTCGGCTACTGGCGGCTGGCCAGGGCCGAGGAGCGCTGGACGGCTCGCGCCGCCGACACCGGCTGACCCCCGTACGGCCCGCCCCCGGGCCGGCGTGCGCGTCCGGCCCGAGGGGGCCCGGGGGGCCCGGGGGAGAGGGGGGCTCAGCGGATGTCGATCTTGTAGATGGCGTCCTGGCCAGGGCCGTTGCTCGACCCCAGCCACAGCTGGTCCGCGCCCGGCACCTTGGCCAGCGCCCGGAGGCGGCCGTAGGCGCCGCTGTAGTAGGACGTCGCCGTGCCGACCGCCTTGCCGGTCGCGTCGATCGGCAGCCGCCACAGCCGCTCGCCGCGCAGCGTGGAGACGTAGATGACGTCGTTGACGATCGCGATCTGCGAGGGCACGCCCCCCGCCTCCGGCTTCCAGACCGACTTCGGGTTCTTCATCCCCGCGGTGGAGCACTTGCCCTCGCAGGCCGGCCAGCCGTAGTTGCCGCCCTTCTCGACGAGGTTCAGCTCGTCCCACTGGGAGCCGCCGATCTCGACCTCCCACAGCCGGCCCCGGGAGTCCCAGGCGAGGCCCTCCGCGTTGCGGTGGCCGTAGCTGTACACCCGGTTGCCGAAGGGGTTGCCCGGTGCCGCGGCGCCGGTCCTGGTGATGCGCAAAATCTTGCCGTTGAGCGAGTTCTTGTCCTGCGGGGTCGTCTTGTCCAGGGCGTCGCCGGTGGTGACGTACAGGTATCCGTCGGGCCCGAAGGCGATGGCGCCGCCGTTGTGGTCCGAGTGGAACTTGATGCCGCCGAGCACGACGGTGTACCCGCTGAGCGAGGTGCCGTCGAAGCGCATCTTCACGACCCGGGTGCCGGTGGCGGTCGTGTGGACGAAGAACACGTCCTTGTCCGTCGTGCCGTTCCAGGTCGGCGGGACCGCCACGCCCAGCAGCCCGCCGCTCGCGGTGGTGGCGTCGCCGTCGTCGGCGACGGTGTTCGGGACCGTGCCCACCTTCTTCCTGCCGCCGTCGGACTTCTGCAGCCACACCGCGGACGTGTACCGCTCGGTCACCAGCGCCTTCGCCGTCTTCGGCAGGAAGGACATCCCCCACGGGAACGTCCACTTGCCGGCCAGGGTGCTGATGCCCGACGGCGCACCGCCCTGCCGGACGTCACCGTGGCCATCGGGCCCGCCGGCGGACGCCGGCTGCGCGGCCGCGCCCGGCGCCTGGAGCAGGGCCGCGGTCAGCGCGGCGGTGACGGCGGCGGCCGCCGTGACACCCGGACGGACTCGATGCAGCACCTGCTGCGCCAAACGTGACATGTCGATGCCTTTCCTGTCGTGGGGGGAGGAGACCGCGGCGTTCCCCGAGCGGAGGAAGCGGAGGAACGGACGGCCGGGGGAGAGCGTGAGGGGCCAGGAGTAGCGCAATGCGGCTCCGCCGGGTGAGGCCTCATGGGAAGGGCCGGGCCGAAGCGTGGCAAGGGGTCCCGCACTCCTGCCAGGAGTATTGGTGTCCTCTCGACGCGGCAGCCACCCGGGTTGACCCATCTGCTGGGCGAGAATGGACCGCGAGGGGACAAAAGCACAGCAAAGGGGCTGCAAAGTGAATCCACGTCAGGTGAACCCCCGCCGCTGAGGCAACATCTTGGTGAACGGCGAGCGCCGCGCGGTCCGGACGCCGGTGCAGCCACAGCCCGGACGGGGTGAGGGACGTGGTGGAGCCGAGGATCGCGGTCGCCGTGGTGACCATGGGCAACCGGCCCGCCGAGGTCGACGCCCTGCTGGAGTCCGTGGCCAAACAGGACGTCGCCCCCGCCCGGATCGTGATCGTCGGCAACGGCTGCCGGCTGCCCGAGTACGCCCACCGGCTGTCCCTGCCGGGTGAGGTCACCACCGTCGACGTCGAGGAGAACCTGGGCTGCCCGGGCGGGCGCAACGTGGCCCTGGCCCGGCTCCGCGCGTACGGCGACGTCGACGTCGTGGTCGAACTGGACGACGACGGGCTGCTCGCCGACGCCGACGTGCTGCGCCGGGTGCGCGACCTGTACACCGCCGACCCGCGCCTCGGCATCGTCGGCTTCCGGATCGCCGACGAGCACGGCGAGACCCAGCAGCGGCACGTGCCCCGGGTCGGCAAGTCCGATCCGATGCGCGGCGGTTACGTCACCTGCTTCCTCGGCGGCGGCCACGCCCTCCGCATGGCGATGCTGGCCGAGACCGGTGACTGGCCCGCCGAGTTCTTCTTCGCGCACGAGGAGACCGACCTCGCCTGGCGGGCCGCCGATGCCGGCTGGAAGATCCTTTACGCCCCGGAGCTGCTCCTGCGGCACCCCAGGACCTCGCCGGCCCGGCACGCGATCTACTACCGCGTCAACGCCCGCAACCGGGTCTGGCTCGCGCGGCGCCGGCTGCCCCTGCCGCTGATCCCGGTGCACCTCGGCGTGTGGCTGCTGCTCACCCTCGCCCGTACCCGGTCCGCGGCCGGACTGCGGGCCTGGTTCGGCGGGTTCGCGGAGGGGCTGCGGGAGCCGGCGGGCGAGCGGCGGCCCATGCGCTGGCGGACGGTGTGGCGGCTGACCCGGCTCGGACGGCCGCCCGTGATCTGAGCGGACGGCGGGGCGAGCGGGGCGCGGGTTCGGTACCGGCGCACGGGACGCGGGTACGGGACAGGACCCCGGTCGTTCACCTCCGACGACCGGGGTCCTCCTACGTCCCCGGACCCGACCTGCGGCGACACTCCCCCGAGTTACGCGTCATGACGCGCGCGCCGTCGGACCGGATCCGATGAAAGGATCACATCAGGGCTCACCAACGGATCGCTAACATGTGGCCAACGGTTCGTCCGCAGGTCGTGGGCCGGGTGGCCGGAAGTCGCCGGACGGCGGGGGACGGCAGCCGGAACCCTAACGGAATCCGGTCGCGACCGGCAGATGCACGGTGGCGGGAAACTGTGGTGGACGGGGCGGAATTCCGCCAGGGAACGCAGGGAACGCAGGGAACGGCGGGGGGACACCCGCCGCGCGGCGGGGTCGCGGGAGACCGCGCGGAAAGGCAGTGGGCGGCGTGATGCGGCGGTACGAGCTGCGTTTCGGACTGCTGGGACCGCCCGTGCTGTACGACCGACAGCCGTACGGGATTTCGTACGACGCCCCGGACGGTACGGCCGACGCGGACGACGCCCCTGACAACAGCGTGCGGGCCATCGGCAGCCCCAAGGTCCGCGCCCTGCTCGTCGCGCTGCTGCTGGAGGCGGGCCGGGTGGTGTCCGTCGAGTCACTGAAGGACGCCCTGTGGAGCGGGGCGCCGCCCGTCTCCGCGCAGGCGTCGCTGCACAACCACGTCACCCGGCTGCGCCGGCTCCTGGACGACCCCGAACGGCTCAGGGCCGTCGCCCCCGGCTATCTGCTGCGGGTCGACGACGGTGAACTGGACGTTCACGTATTCGAAGCCCGGGTGGCCGAGGCGCGCGCAGCGCACGCCCGGAGTGACTGGGCGGGAGTCGTGCGCCCCTGCACGGCCGCGCTGTCGCTCTGGCGCGGCGCACCGCTCAGCGGGCTCCCCGCCGACTTCGGCGGCTACGCCTTCGTCCAACGCCTGGAGGAGGCGCGGCGGCTCCTGCTGGAGTGGCGCTACGACGCCGAACTCGCCCTCGGTGGCGCCAGGGTCGCCGGGCTCGTTCCGGAGCTGGCGGCCCTGGTGGCCGAGCATCCGCTGCGCGAGGCGTACCACCGCCAGCTGATGCTCGCCCTGCACCGCACCGGCCGTCAGGCCGAGGCCCTGGCCGTCCACCGGGATCTGCGCGCCCGCCTGGTCGACGAGCTCGGCATCGAGCCCGGACCCGCGGTCCGCCAGGCCCATGTGGAGGTGCTGCGCGGCTCCTCGGACACGCCCGCGGTCCCGGCGGCGCGCACCGGGGGAGCGGTTCCGCTCCGCCGCGTGTCGACCGGGGCGGCCGCCGGGGCCGCTGCCGGGGTGGCCGTCGAGGCCTCCGTCGGTGGGGCGTCGGCCGGTGGGGCGGTCGGCAGCGGGCCGGTGGGCAGTGGGGCGTCGGCCGGTGGGCCGGTGGCCGGCGGGCCGGTCGCCACCGCGACGATCCCCGTCCCCAGGAGTTCCACCGCGCCGGGTGAGGGGCGGCGCCCGGGTGAGCCGACGATCCACGACGCATCGGCGCCCGCGTCCGCGCCGGTGCCTGTGTGTGCCCCCGCATCCGCGCCCGCTCCCGTGTCCGCGCCCGCTTCCGTGTCCGCGCCCGCTCTCGTGTCCGCGACCGCGTCCATGCCCGCGACCGCGTCCATGCCCGTGCTCACCCCTGTGTCCGCGCTCCCGGTCGCCGGCGGTGAGGCGGCCCGTACGGCTGAGGGGCCGGTGCCGACCACCTCCGGTACGGCGGGCCCGCGTACCCCCGCCCCCGCTCAACTGCCCCCACCACCCGCCCACTTCACCGGACGAGCCGCCGAGCACCGGGAGCTGCACCAGAGCCTCGCCGAACGGAGGAGCCGGCTCGCGGTGATCAGCGGCATGGCCGGGGTCGGCAAGAGCGCCCTCGCCCTGCACGTGGCCCATGGGCTGCGGGAACGCTTCCCGGACGGCCAGCTGTACGTCAACCTGCACGGCGCCGCTCCCGGTACGGGCCCGCTGACCTCGGCGCAGGCGCTCGCCGCCCTGTTGCGGGACCTCGGCGCCGAGCCCCGCACCATTCCCGAACACCCCGACGCGGCATCCGCTCTGCTCCGCTCGCTGCTCGCCCCCGCCCGTGTCCTGCTGGTGCTGGACGACGCCGCGAGCGCGGCCCAGGTGCGTCCGCTGCTGCCGGCCGGGCCCGGCTGCGCCGTGATCGTCACCAGCCGCTCGCCGCTGACCGCCCTCGACGGCGCCCGGCGGCTGCCGCTCGGCCCGCTGACCGGCGAGGACAGCGCGGCGCTGCTCCGGGCCGTGAGCGGCCGTGCGGGACTGGACGCCGGTCACGCGCTGGTCGAGCTGACCGGCAGGCTTCCGCTGGCGCTGCGGGTCGTCGCCGCCCGGCTGGCGGCCCGCCGTGCGCTCACCCCTGATGCGCTGGCCGGGCAACTCGCCGCCACCGGGGGCCGGCTGCACCACCTGGAGTACGACGACCTCAGCGTCCGCCGCTCCCTCGCGGTGGCGCACGACGCGCTCGCCGCCGCCGACCGCGAGGCGGACCGGGACGCGGCCCTCGTGCTGCGCCGCATCGGAGCCCTCGACCTGCCCAGCTACAGCGCCCCGCTGGTCGCCCGCCTGACCGGCACCGACGCGCGCCGTGCCGAGGCCGCGCTGGACCGGCTGGTCGACGTGGCCCTGCTGGAGGAGACGGCGTTCGGCCGCTACGCCCCGCACGACCTGGTACGGGACTTCGCCCGCGAACTGGCGGACGCCGACGCCCGCCCCGGCACGGCAGCCGCCGGTGGGGATGCAGGCAGGGCACCCGGCTCCGGCCCCGACCGCCGTACGACCCCCGGCTCCGACCGCCGTATGAGCCCCGACCGGCGCACGGGGGTCGACCGGCGCAGGGGCACCGACCGGCGCGGAGGCGACGACCGCCGCACGGACACCGGCAGCCCCACGGGCCAGGACCGCCGCACAGGCATCCCCGCGCCCGCCGGTGAGGAGCACCGAACTGAGACCTCCGCGCCCGCCGGTGAGGAGCGTCTAACTGACGCCTCCGCGCCCGCGGGCCAGAAGCGCCGCGCAGACGCCTCCGCGCCCGCGGGCCAGGACCGCCGAACGGGCATCCCCGCGCCCGCCGGTGAGGAGCGCCGAACTGGCGCCTCCGCGCCTGCCGGTCAGGAGCGCCGCGCAGGCACCTCCGCGCCCGCCGGTGAGGAGCGTCGAACTGACGCCTCCGCGCCCGCCGGTCAGGAGCGCCGAACTGGCGCCTCCGCGCCCGCGGGCCAGGACCGCCGAACGGGCATCCCCGCGCCCGCCGGTGAGGAGCGCCGAACTGACACCTCCGCGCCCGCCGGTGAGGAGCGCCGAACTGGCGCCTCCGCGCCCGCCGGTCAGGAGCGCCGCGCAGGCACCTCCGCGCCCGCGGGCCAGGACCGCCGCCCAGGCATCCCCGCGCCCGCCGGTGAGGAGCGCCGCGCAGGCACCTCCGCGCCCGCGGGCCAGGAGCGCCGAACGGGCATCCCCGCGCCCGCCGGTCAGGAGCGCCGCGCAGGCACCTCCGCGCCCGCCGGTCAGGAGCGCCGAACTGACACCTCCGCGCCCGCCGGTGAGGAGCGCCGCGCCGGCACCTCCGCGGTCGCCGGCCAGGACCGTCGTTCAGGCACCTACACGCCCAGCCTCACCTCCGCAGCCGCGGCCACCCTCACCGCCGGTGCCACGACTGCTCCCGTCCCGGCCGCCGACACCGACTTGGCAGCCCTCCGCTGGTACGCGGCGGCCGCCGAGTGCGTGCTCACCGCCATCGTGGAGCCCGGCCTCGACCAGGAGGACCGCCGGCGGCCCACCTCCGCGCAGCCTCCGGGGCACGCCGCCGACGTGGTGGCGCTGGGTTCCTTCGAGTCCGCGGAGGAGGCCTTCGCCTGGGGGGACGGGGAGCTGGAGAACATCGTCGCGCTGGTGGAGCGCAACGCGGACGGTGCCGACGAGCCGCGCGCCGCCCACCTCTCCCTCCTGGTCAGGCTGTTCTACCCGTACGTGCAGCGCAGCGGGCGGGTCGCCGAGATGGAGGTGCTGGGGCGGGCCGGGCTCGGTGCGGCGCGGCGGCTGGGGGACGCGGCGGCCGAGGCGTACGCCCTGGGCGACCTCTCGGGCCTGCACTTCCTGACCGGGCGGCAGAACGACGCCCTCGCCCTCACCGACCAGGCCCTCGCGATCTGGCGGCGGCTGGGCGCGGTCTCCAGGATCCGGCGCTGCCTGAACAACCGCGGGCTGCTGCTGGAGGGGCTCGGCCGGTTCGAGGAGTCCGGCGAGGCGCTGCGGCAGAGCCTCGGCTACTCCCGGCAGCTGAACGACCCCTACGGGGAGGCGGTCACCCGCAGCCACCTCGGCAACCTCTACGAGCACACCGACCCCCGGGCCGCGATCGAGCAGCACCGGCGCTCGCTGGCGATCGGGGACGCCCTCGGCGCGGTCATCGTGCAGCACTCGGCGCACTGCAACATCGGCTACGCCCACCTCACCCTGGACGAACCGGCGGCCGCCGCCGGGCACTTCGAGGAGAGCCTGCGCATCCTCGGCGGCCACGGCGACTGGCACGGCGAGTCGCAGACGCGGCTCGGGCTGGTCCGGGCGCTGCGGCGGCTGGGCGACGGCGAGCGGGCCGCGCGCGAGTGCGCCGAGCTGCTGAGCCGGGCCGACGCCCGCGCGGACCGTTACATGGGCGGTCTCGCCCGCCACCAGCACGGACTGCTGCTGCGTGAAGAGGGGCGGCGCCCGGAGGCGCGCGACGTCTGGCGCGCGGCCCTCGCGGCCCTGGACGGCACGGACGAGCAGACGGTGATGGAGGAGTTGCGGGAACTGCTGGCCGAGGGTCCGGGCCGGTGACGGGCGTTCACTTGGCGTCGGCGTAGCACTCCACCACCGCCGTGGTGAACGGGAAGCGCACCGGGGTCTCGCCGAAGGTCAGCCGCGCGGCGAGGCCGGAGGCTTCGTCGATGGCGCGCACGACGGTGTCGGCCTCCTCGGCGGGGCAGTGCACGATCACCTCGTCGTGCTGGAAGAACACCAGTTCGGCACGGAGGCCGGCGCAGGCCCGGCGGAGTGCGGCGAGCAGCAGCAGGGCCCAGTCGGCGGCGCTGCCCTGGACCACGAAGTTCCGTGCGAAGCGGCCCCGGGCGCGCGAGTCGGTGGAGGCGTACCCGGGGAGCCAGGTGGATCCGTCGGGGTCCTCGTCGCCGACCGGGATGCCCGCCTCCTCCGCCGGGTCCTCGCCGGTCCTGGCGGCGGGCGGACAGGTGCGGCCCAGCCAAGTGCGCACGAGCCGGCCCTCCTCCCCGGCCCGCGCGGCGTCGTCGACGTAGGCCACCGCCCGGGGGAAGCGGCGGCGCAGCGCCGCCAGGTTCTTCAGGCCGTCGCCCGAGGTCTGGCCGTAGACGGCGCCGAGGACGGCGAGTTTGGCCTGGTCGCGGTCGCCGGAGAAGGCGCGGTCGGAGACGGACTGGTAGAGGTCGTCGGCGCGGCCGGCCACCTCCATCAGACCGGGGTCGCGGGAGATGGCCGCGAGGACGCGCGGCTCCATCTGGTCGGCGTCGGCCACGACGAGGCGCCAGCCGGGGTCGGCGACCACCGCCCGCCGGATCACCTTGGGGATCTGCAGCGCGCCCCCGCCGTTGGTCACCCAGCGCCCGGTGACCGTGCCGCCGGCGAGGAACTCGGGCCGGAAGCGGCCGTCGCGGACCCAGTCCTGGAGCCAGGACCAGCCGTGCGCCACCCAGATGCGGTACAGCTTCTTGTACTCCAGCAGGGGCGGGACGGCGGGGTGGTCGACCGAGGCGATCTCGCGGCGGCGGGTGGACCGCACCTTGATCCCGGCCTGGGCGAAGGCCCTTATGACGTCGGCGGGCAGGTCGGGCCGGACTCGGCGGCCGAAGGCGGCGGACACCTCGTCGGCCAGCTCGGCCAGGCGGCGCGGCTCGCCGCCGCCCGCGTACCGCTCGCCGAGCAGTCCGTGCAGCAGGCCGCGGTGGACCTCGGCGCTCCAGGGCAGGCCGGAGCGGTTCATCTCGGCGGCCACCAGCATCCCGGCCGACTCCGCCGCGGTCAGCAGCCGCATCCGGCCGGGGTGGGCGGTCTTCTCGTGCCGCCGCTGCTGGTCGGCGTAGACCGCGAGCAGGTCCGTCAGCGGCAGCCGGGTGCCGGCCGGTTCGAAGAGCGGGGACTGGGCGCCGGGCTCGGCCGGGCGCTGCGGCGGGTCGGGCGGTACGGGTCCGCCGCGGAGGCGGGCCAGGGCGGCGGCGGCCGAGCGCGGCTCGCCGTGTCTGCCCTCGTGGCCCAGCAGCAGGGTCTCGGCGTCCTCGATGTCGTAGCACCGCTCCACTCGCACCCCCGTGGCGAGCAGCAGCGGGTAGACCTCGGCGGTCGACCGCCAGACCCAGCGCGTCACCTCCGGACGGCTCCGCACCGCCCCGGCGGGATCGCTCTCCCGCCGCACCGGACCGGCGGGCAGCCCGTCCGGGCCGAGGGGGGCGACGTCCACGCCACCGTCCTCGGCCGGCGCGAGAGCCCACCGGTCGCTCATGTCCGCGAGTGTGGCAGGCACCTCTGACAACGGCCCTCCGGGCGATGACCCTCCGAGCGATGACCCTCTGGGCGATGGCCCTCCGAGCGATGACCTCTGACGACTGCCTCGGCCCGTGGATCCACCGGGGCAAGCCCGCCAGGGCCGATCCGATGCGCCGGTCAGTCCGCCGCGTCGCCCGCCGCGTCGCCCGCCGCGCCGCCCGCCGCGTCGCCCTCCGCCCGCTTCTGGTCGAGGACGGCCGCCAGCACCCGGTCGACGAAGGTCTCCGTCGCCTCCTTGGTGAGGCCGAGCCCGCTCAGGACGCCCTCGCCGTTCTCGTGCTCCAGCAGGGCCAGCAGCAGGTGTTCGGTGCCGATGTAGTTGTGGCCGAGCCGGAGGGCCTCGCGGAAGGTGAGTTCCAGGACCTTCTTGGCCTCCGGGCCGTAGGGGACCAGCTCGGGCGCGTCCTGCGCGGCCGGCGGGAGCGCGGCGGTCGCGGCCTCGCGCACCGAGTCCAGCAGGACGCCCTGCGTGGTGATCGCCTTGGCGGCCAGGCCGTCAGGCTCGGCCAGCAGGCCGAGGACCAGGTGCTCGGGCCGGCCCTCCGCGCTGCGGGCCGCCACGGCCTCGTTGTGGGCGGCCATGACCACGTTCCGCGCGCGCGGGGTGTAGCGGTTGAAGCCCTGGCTGAGGTCGAGGTCGGCCGACTCCTTGGGCACGAAGCGCTTCTGCGCCGCCTGGCGGGTGACGCCCATGCTGCGGCCGATGTCGGTCCAGGAAGCGCCCGAGCGGCGGGCCTGGTCCACGAAGTGGCCGATCAGGTGGTCGGCCACGTCGCCGAGGTGATCGGCGGCGATCACCGCGTCCTGGAGCTGCTCCAGGGGTTCCACGTGGGCCTTCTTGATGGCCTCGATGAGGTCGTCGAGGCGTACGGATGCCGTGATCTTCGGTTGGTTCGCCATGTGTCAACCGTAGGTTGCGCCCCGTTCACTGTCAACTGAAGGTTGACAGTATGTTTCCTCGTCACCCCGGGTTGTCCACAGGCTGTGGACGGCCTCCGGGATCGCGGCCCGTCCCGCGTCCCTGTCGGTGGCGCGTGGCACGATCGAGAGCGTGACCAGCACCCCCAGCACCGTGGAGCGCGCCTTCCGGGCCGCCCTGTACGACGACACCGACGCCGGGCTCGACACGGGCGCCTCCCTGCTCGCGGCCGACCCCGCCGCGGACGGCGAACTCGCGCGCCGAGGCGAGGAGTTCGTGGCGACGGCCTGGCAGCGCGGCTGGCAGCCCGCCGACGTCGTACGGCTCGTCCGGCGGGAGCTTGAGGAGGTCCACGTGGGGCTGGCCGCGGCGCTGATCCGGGCCCAGGCCGGACGGGACCGCCCGCGCGGACACCGCTGGGCCGCCCAGCTCGACGCGCTGCCGCCGGACCCCGCGCGCCCGGCCGACCGCTTCTCGCACGCCACCGCCGTCCTCCAGCTCCACCGCCTGCTGCTGCGCCTGCCCGCCCTGGAACCCCTCGACGAGCCCCGCCGCGCGCACGGGCCCGCCGCCACCCGCATGCTCACCCGCATCCGCGCCCTGCTCGCCAAGGCCGAGGCGACCGACTACCCGGACGAGGCGGAGGCGCTGAGCGCCAAGGCGCAGGAACTGATGGCCCGGCACAGCGTCGACGAGGCGCTGCTCGCCGCTGCCGCGCCCGCCGCCGACGCGCCCGGCGCCTGCCGCATAGGCGTCGAGCCGCCGTACGAGCAGGCCAAGGCCGTGCTGCTGGACGCGGTCGCCACCGCCAACCACTGCCGGGCGGTGTGGAACGAGCCGCTGGGCTTCTCCACGGTCGTCGGCTTCGAGGCGGACCTGGAGTCGGTCGAGCTGCTCTACACCTCGCTGCTGGTGCAGGCCACGCATGCGATGACCCGGGCCGAGGCCGCCCAGCGGGCCGGCGGGCGCAAGCGCACCAAGACCTTCCGCCAGTCGTTCCTCGCGGCCTACGCCCACCGCGTCGGCGACCGGCTGGCGGCCGCCGCCGAGACGCAGGTGACCCAGGACCTGCTGCCGGTCCTGGCCACCCGCGAGGTCGCCGTCACCGACCGGCTGGAGCGCATGTTCCCGCAGACCACCACGGCCCGGCTGCGGGGCGTGAGCGACGCGGCGGGCTGGACGGAGGGCGCGGCCGCGGCGGACCGCGCCCAGGTCAGGGCGCGGCCGCGGCTGGGCTGAGGCGTCTCAGTCCCCGGCCTGCTGGAAGGCGCCGACGGAGGCGTTCGGGTCGCTCTGGCCGGTACGGCCGGCGATGGGCCCGTACTTCCAGGGGATGACCTGGGCGTGGTCGCTCCCGGGCAGCGTGACGGCCATCGACGCGGCCTTCAGGCTCTTGGCGTCGCCGTCGGCGCCGCGCACGTAGGTGACGGTGAAGGTCGCGGAGTCGCCCTTGGCGAGCTTCAGCTTCTGCGCCTTGGCCCCCTGCTGGGGCTTGAGGACGACCGAGGGCCCGCCGGTCTGCTCGACCTTGACGTGTGGGAAGCCCTCCAACGTGCAGGGCGCGCTCTGGTTGGTCATGCTGACGACCACCTGGCCGGTGTCCCCGGCCGCGGGTGCCTCGCTGGTGGAGCCGCCGGCCTGCACGGAGACCTTGCCGACCGCGCAGCCGGACCCGGACTTGCTCTTGGCGCCGTCGCTGCTGCCCCCGCCCCCGCAGGCGGTCAGGGCGAGGGCGGCGGTGAGAGCGGTGACACTGAGCCGAATGGCGCGCATGTGCTGTTCCCCATCGAGGTCGTGGCGGTCTCCCCGCATCATGGCGCCTGCCCGGGGGGCGCGGTCACGCACCCCTCGGTAATTCACTGCTTCAGGGCAGTCGGGAGCCCGGACGGGAGCTTGCCGCCCTCGGCCTTGGTGTAGGTTTCCTGGCCGAGCTTGCCGGACCAGGTGACCTTCATGCCGTCCTTGTCGACGGAGTCGACCATGCCGGTGACCCGGTCCTCGCTGCCGTCGGTGCACGTCAGATGGATCATCCGCATGCCCGCCTCGGTGCCCGCGGCGCCGCTGCACACGGTCCCGCCGGTGGCGAAGAGGCCGGCCTGCTTCCCGGTGATCACGAGGGCGACCACCGTGCCCTTGCTGGTGGTGATCCAGCTGCCCTGAAGCTTGTCCGAGGAGCCCGTCACCGCGCCGGAGCCGGCGGACGCGGTGGCCGCCGGGGTCCGGCTCGCAGGGGCGGAGGAGTCGTCGCCGGAGCCGCCCCCGCCGCATCCGGTCAGTGCGAGCGCACCCACCAGGCCCGCGGCCGTGGCCGCCGCCCGCACCTTCGCAGTCGCCGTCGTCACGTCAAGCTCCCGAGTTCCAGCGAGCCGGCCACCCCGGGGCCGTCGGCCCGTTTCCGGAGGGCACCCCCCCGGGGCGGGGGGACCGCAGCAAGTTACCAGCCGTCACCCGGGGGGCTTCCGGACACCGGGCCGGAGTCCCGTGCGGATCCGGATCGGTTCCGTCCGGCGGAGCCACGCGGGCCTGATTCGGCCGGTGAAACGCCATGGGTAGGGAATCTCCTACGATTGACGCGTAGGGAATTTCCTACCTAATCTGGAGTCATGACCGTCACACACGCCTCGTTCGTCACGCTCCCCGTCTCCGACCAGGACCGCGCCCTGCGCTTCTACACGGAGGTCCTGGGCATGGAGGTCACCGCCGACCGGGAGATGCCCCAGGGCCGCTGGCTCCAGGTGGCCCCCGAGGGCGCGCAGACCGTCTTCACGCTCTCGGGCCCGGGGATGGGCGGTTTCGAGCCCGGCTCCGTCCGGGGGATCATGTTGGCCACGACCGACGTCGACGCGGACTGCGCCCGGCTCGCCGCCGCCGGGACCTCCGTGCAGGGACCGGACGAACTGCCCTGGGGACGCATGGCGTCCTTCACGGACCCCGACGGCAACGGTCTGATGCTGCTGACGGAGAAGGAAGGCTTCTGAGCGCTCCATGAACGGGCCGGACACCGCCGCCGAGGACCGCGTCTTCGCCGCGCTCGCCAACGCCACCCGCCGCGAGGTGCTGCGGCTGCTGCGCGAACGCGGGCCGCAGCCCGTGCAGGAGCTGGCCGACCACTTCGACATGCGCCGCCCCAGCCTCTCGGAACACCTCAAGGTGCTCCGGGAGGCCGGCCTCGTCTCCGAGCGGCGCTCCGGCCGCCTGCGCGTCTACCGCCTGGAGGCGGCCCCGCTCGCCGAGGTGCAGGACTGGCTCCATCCGTACGAGCGGTTCTGGCGCGAGCGGCTGCGGGGGCTCGGCGAGCTGCTGGACCGGATGCCCGACGATGAACAGCCATGACCACCGCACCCGGCGGTGACGCCGACGACCTCACCACGGTCCGCGTCGCCCAGTTCTTCCCGCACCCGCCCGCCAAGGTCTGGCGGGCCCTGACCGAGCCCGGACTGCTGGCCCGCTGGCAGATGCCCGGTGCCGAGGAGTTCCGCCTGGAGGTCGGGCACCGGTACCGGATGACCTCGGTCCCGCGTCCCCACAGCCGCTTCTCCGGCGTCGTCGAAGTGCGGGTCCTCGCCTACGACATCGAGCGGATGCTGTCCCTCCGGTGGGAGGACGCCGATCCCGCCAATCTCGCGGAGTGGACCGTCACCTGGACCCTGGAACAGGAAGGGCGCGGTACGCGTCTGTTCCTAGTGCACGAAGGATTCGATCCGGACGATCCGGCGCAGATGTCGGCGCGGAAGATCATGGACGGGGGCTGGAGAGGGCGTGTGCTGCCCTCGCTCGGGCGGACGCTGGACCAGCTGGGGTAAAGCGGACGTCAAAGCTGTAATCGCGGGAACACCCCCCGTGCACGTGCATCTGCTCATGCAGCTGCACATGAACAAGGTTATGATCCGGGTCAGTTGACCGCAGCATCTATGGCCACATCAGCCAGTGCACCAGGGAGCGACCTGTGGACCGCGACGTTGAGAGCGTGTACGGGGAGTACGACGTGTACAACGGCATGGCTGCCGCGCAGCTGGACGGAGTGGCCTGGCAGAAGAGCAGGCACAGCAACTCGCAGGGCTCCTGTGTGGAGTTCGCGCGACTGCCGGGGGGTGACGTGGCCGTGCGCAACTCGCGCTTCCCGGACGGGCCGGCGCTCGTCTACACCCGCGCCGAGATCGAGGCGATGCTCCTCGGTGTCAAGGACGGCGAGTTCGATCATCTGGTGCTCGGCTGAAACGACTCAGCCGTCCCGGCGCCATCCCTGAGGGCGCGAAGGGGCGGTAACGGGACGAACGGCGGGTGTACGCGCGTAGACACCCGGCGTCGGTCGACGCCGCCGGGCGTCAGCCGGTCGTCCCGAGCCGGAACATCGCCCAGACCACCTTGCCGTCGAGGGTGCCGGCGAGCGGGTGCCAGCCCCAGCTGTCCGCGAAGGAGTCGACGAGGAACAGCCCCCGGCCCGACTCGGCCGAGAAGTCGTCCGAATCGCGCGGGGTGGGCGTCTCGTGGCTGGGGTCGCGCACCGCGCACACCAGCCGCCCGGTCCAGCGCATCAGGTGCAGCCGCACGGAGGGCGCGTGCTCGGCGCCCACCGCGTCGGCCGGCAGCGCGTGCCGCAGCGCGTTGGTCACGAGTTCGGAGACGACGAGGGCTATGTCGTCGAAGCGGTCACCGACGTCCCACCGGTCCAGGGTGCCCCGGGTGAAGCGCCGGGCCTCGCCCACCGCCTCGTACCGGGCGGGCAGTGCGCAGGAGGCGGCATCGGACACGGCTGCGGGGTCCAACGGCGGAAGGCCCTGCCGTAACGGCTTGAGCATGGTCGATCCATTCGTCCCCATGCGAGGCACTCCCGGGAATTCGCGGTCGTTGCGATGCAGCGGTGGCGCGGCACCATGGTTTCGGATGGGAAGAGCAGATGCAAGGGCAGATGCACGTGCACGCGACCGAATTGAACCTGCCCGTACCGCTTCTTGGCCATTTTTTCCGCCAAGTTCGATCTCGGTTCTGCCAGAGGTCCGGACCTCTGGGGGCGGAAAACGGCCGACCTCTTTCCGTTTCCGTAACCGTACGAGTACTGCTCGGAGTGTTTTAGTGGCAGACTTCGGCCCCTGAAGACGGTTGGGGAGGCTGGCGAACGTGAGCGCGGGAGAGCCCGGATCGGTGGTGCGGCGCATGCTGCTCGGCTCGCAACTCAGGCGACTGCGTGAAGCACGGGGGATCACGCGCGAGGCTGCGGGGTACTCGATCCGCGCGTCCGAGTCGAAGATCAGCCGGATGGAGCTGGGCCGGGTGAGCTTCAAGACCAGGGACGTCGAGGACCTGCTGACGCTGTACGGCATCACGGACGAGGCGGAGCGCGAGTCGCTGCTCTCGCTCGCCCGCGAGGCCAACGTGGCGGGCTGGTGGCACAGTTACACGGACGTGCTGCCGACCTGGTTCCCCACCTACGTGGGCCTGGAGGGCGCCGCCTCGCTGATCCGGGTGTACGAGGTGCAGTTCGTGCACGGCCTGCTCCAGACCGAGGAGTACGCCCGCGCGGTGGTCCGGCGCGGCATGAAGGGCGCGAGCGCGGCCGACGTCGAGCGGCGGGTCGCCCTGCGCCTGGAGCGGCAGAAGCACCTCCTCGCCGACAACGCGCCCGAGTTCCACATCGTCCTGGATGAGGCCGCCCTGCGCCGTCCCTACGGCGACCGCGACGTGATGCGCGGCCAGTTCCAGCATCTGATCGACATCTCCGAGCGCCCCAACGTGCGGCTCCAGGTGATGCCGTTCAGCTTCGGCGGCCACTCCGGCGAGAGCGGCGCCTTCACCCTGCTCAGCTTCCCCGAGTCGGACCTGTCCGACGTGGTGTACGTGGAGCAGCTGACCAGCGCCCTCTACCTCGACAAGCGCGAGGACGTCGCCCAGTACGAGCAGGCGCTCAAGGAGCTGCAGCAGGACAGTCCGGGACCGGACGAGAGCCGCGACCTGCTGCGCGGCCTGCTCCAGCTGTCCTGAGGCGGGGCCGCCCCGGTGCGCCGCACGCGTCCCGGGCCGTGGCCGTCTTGAGGTGACACCTTCAACTGGGTTGAAACACAAGTACGATGACGGGCGATCAGACCGTGACCGGGATCTGGCGTCTGCTAGTGATTGAGGGATCACATGTCGTCCTACTTCAGCGACCTGGCCCAGCAGTACATCGACGGTGAATGGCGTCCGGGCACCGGTTCCTGGGATGTCATCGACTTCAACCCGTACGACGACGAGAAGCTGGCCTCGATCACCGTGGCCACGGTCGACGAGGTCGACCAGGCCTACCAGGCCGCCGCGCGCGCCCAGAAGCAGTGGGCGGCGACCAACCCGTACACCCGGCGCGCGGTCTTCGAGCGGGCGCTGCGGCTGATCGAGGAGCGCGAGCAGGAGATAGCCGACCTGATCATCGCGGAACTCGGCGGCACGCGTGTGAAGGCCGGCTTCGAGCTGCACCTCGCCAAGGAGTTCCTGCGCGAGTCGGTCCATCTGGCGCTGCGCCCCGAGGGGAGGATCCTGCCCTCGCCGGCCGACGGCAAGGAGAACCGCGTCTACCGGGTGCCGGTCGGGGTGGTGGGCGTGATCAGCCCCTTCAACTTCCCGTTCCTGCTGTCGATCAAGTCGGTCGCCCCGGCCCTCGCGCTGGGCAACGCCGTGGTGCTCAAGCCGCACCAGAACACCCCGATCGCCGGCGGTACCCTCCTCGCCAAGATCTTCGAGGAGGCCGGCCTGCCCGGCGGTCTGCTGAACGTGGTCGTCACCGACATCGCCGAGATCGGCGACGCGTTCATCGAGCACCCGGTGCCCAAGGTCATCTCGTTCACCGGCTCCGACAAGGTCGGCCGGCACGTTGCCACCGTCTGCGCCGCCAACTTCAAGCGCTCGGTGCTGGAACTGGGCGGCAACAGCGCGCTGGTCGTCCTGGACGACGCCGACCTCGACTACGCGGTGGACGCCGCGGTCTTCAGCCGGTACGTCCACCAGGGCCAGGTCTGCATGGCCGCGAACCGGGTGCTCGTCGACCGCTCGGTCGCCGACGAGTTCACCGAGAAGTTCGTCGGCAAGGTCCGGTCCCTCAAGGTGGGCGACCCGCGCGACCCGCAGACCGTCATCGGCCCGGTCATCAACTCCGCCCAGGCGAACGCCCTCACGGGGACGGTCGAGCAGGCGCTCGCCGAGGGCGCCACGGCCCTGGTGCACGGCACCACCACCGGCAACCTGGTCGAGCCCAGCGTGCTCACCGGCCTGCCGGCGGACTCCGCCCTGCTGCGCCAGGAGGTCTTCGGCCCGGTCGTCTTCCTGGTGCCCTTCGACGGCGAGGAGGAGGCGGTCCGGATCGTCAACGACACCCCGTACGGCCTCAGCGGCGCCGTCCACACCGGGGACGTCGAGCGCGGTGTGGCCTTCGCCCGGCAGATCGACACCGGCATGTTCCACGTGAACGACGGCACGGTGCACGACGAGCCGCTGGTCCCGTTCGGCGGTGAGAAGCACTCCGGCATCGGCCGGCTGAACGGCGAGACCACCCTGGAGGCCTTCACCACCGTCAAGTGGATCTCGGTGCAGCACGGCCGCAGCGGCTTCCCGTTCTGACCCCTCCTCGCTGATCTCGCGATCTCACCGACCCTCTTCGCGTCATTTGCGCGCGCCGGGCCCTTGCGGACAGAAGCTGACCGCAAGGGCCCGTAGCTTCGTCGGTGTCAGGGAAAGACGGGATCCGATGAGAGGCGGCCGGTCATGGTCACACACGTAGCGGCGGAGGCTCGGGGCGACGAGCGCGGGGCGCTGCTGGCGTTCCTGGAGGAGCAGCGCGGGGGGATCCGCCGGGCGCTGCTCGGGCTGACCGAGGAGCAGGCCCGTTCCCGCCCCAGCGCCAGCGAGCTGTCCCTGGGCGGCCTGCTCAAGCACGTCGCCGAGACCGAGCAGGGCTGGCTGGCCCGGGCCCGGCAGGAGCCGCCGGCCGTCCCGCGTGACGAGTCGAACTGGCACGAGACCTTCCAGCTGACCGGTGACGAGACGGTCGCCTCCCAGCTCGCGTACTGGGCGGAGGTCGCCGCCGGGACGGAGAAGTACATCCGCTCCGCGCCCAGCCTGGACGACACCTTCCCGCTGCCGCCGGACCCCTGGTTCCCGCCGGAGGGCCGGGTCTCGCTGCGCTGGCTGTGCCTGCACCTGATCCGCGAGACGGCCCGGCACGCCGGCCACGCCGACATCATCCGCGAGTCGCTGGACGGCAGGACGGCGTTCGAGCTGGTGGCCCTGGAACAGCAGGGCGGCTGAACGGAGTTCGCAAGGCCGGCGCCGGCCGGGCCCCACGGGGCCCGGCCCGGTCCGGACGACGGGCCCTAGTGGTGGAAGCTGGTCGCCGCCGCCTTGTCCCGGGTCTGCGGGTGCGGCTGCCGGCGCAGCTCGGGCAGCAGGCGGGACAGGTCGTCCATGAAGAGGTCGGCGAGGTCGCGGGAGAAGCCGTTGCGGCACACGATCCGCACCACGGACAGGTCCTCCCGGTTCGGCGGGAAGGTGTAGGCGGGCACCAGCCAGCCGCTCTCGCGCAGCCGCCGGGAGAGGTCGAACACGTCGTACGACTCGACGCCCGGCGCGGTCGTGAAGGCGAACACCGGCAGCTCGTCGCCCCGGGTCAGCAGGCGGAAGTCGTCGAGCGCCTCGATCCGGTCCGCCAGCTCGGTCGCCACGTCCCGCGTGGTCTGCTGCACCGCCCGGTAGCCCTCGCGGCCCAGCCGAAGGAACGTGTAGTACTGCGCCACCACCTGGGCGCCGGGGCGGGAGAAGTTGAGCGCGAAGGTGGGCATGTCGCCGCCCAGGTAGTTGACCCGGAAGACCAGCTCCTCGGGCAGCGACTCCCCGTCCCGCCACAGCGCCCAGCCGACACCCGGGTACACCAGGCCGTACTTGTGCCCCGAGGTGTTGATCGACGCCACACGCGGCAGCCGGAAGTCCCACACCAGGTCCTCGTCCAGGAAGGGCGCCACCATCGCGCCGGACGCGCCGTCCACGTGCACGGGCACGTCGAGGCCGGTGCGCTCCTGGAGGGCGTCGAGGGCCGCGCACAGGTCCGCGATCGGCTCGTACGACCCGTCGAAGGTCGAGCCGAGGATGCCGACGACCCCGATGGTGTTCTCGTCGCACAGCTCGGCCGCCGCCTGCGGGTCCAGGTGGTAGCGGTCGCCCTCCATCGGGACCAGCCGGGCCTCCACCTCCCAGAAGTTGCAGAACTTCTCCCAGCACACCTGGACGTTGACGCCCATGACCAGGTTCGGGCGGGCTCCCGGGTAGCGGTCCGCGTTGCGCTTCGCCCAGCGCCGCTTGAGCGCCATGCCGGCGAGCATGCACGCCTCGCTCGACCCCGTGGTCGAACAGCCCACGGCGGCGGCCGGGTCGGGCGCGTTCCACAGGTCGGCGAGCATCGCCACACAGCGCCGCTCCAGTTCGGCGGTGCGCGGGTACTCGTCCTTGTCGATCATGTTCTTGTCGCGGCACTCCGCCATCAGGTCCCCGGCCTGCGGCTCCATCCAGGTGGTGACGAAGGTGGCCAGGTTCAGCCGGGAGTTGCCGTCCAGCATCAGCTCGTCGTGCACGAGCTGCGCCGCCGTGTCGGGCGGCAGGGGCGAGTCGGGCAGCCGGTGCTTGGGCGGGGCCTGGGTCATCTCGGCGACCGGGTTCGCCTGCCCGAAGAACGGGTTGACCGACATCGGCCGCTCGTTGTGCTTCTCGGGGCCTTCGTGCAGAGCCATGAACGTGCCTCCAGACGGGGAGTGAGGATCAGCGGACCGGTGTGCCGTCCTCGCGCAGCTGCATCTGCGGCCGCCCGGTGACCAGCAGCCAGGCGGGCAGCGAAGCGATGCACAGCAGGGCGATGATCGCGGGTGAGGCCACCAGCACGGCGGCCGTGAACAGGCTCACCCAGCCCTGCCGGGTGATCGCCAGGAGGATGCCCAGCACCGCCGTGGCCACACCCAGGGCGGCCGGCACGCCGGGGACCAGCGCGTGTGCGCACAGACCCAGGGCGGTGCCGATGAAGACGGCGGGGAAGATGCGCCCGCCGCGGAAGCCGCTGGAGGCCGCCACCACCAGCGCGGCCAGCTTCACGACGGCCATCAGGGCGAACTGCCCGGCCGTCCAGCCCGCGGGGTCGTGCGCCAGCTCCGAGACCTCGGCCAGCCCCTTGAAGAGCGTCAGATGGCCGCCCAGGGCCGCCAGTGCCCCGAGGACGACGCCGCCGGCCGGGAGCATCAGCATCGGGTGGCGCAGCCGCTGGAAGGCGGCGTGGACGTACGGGAAGGCCGCGACGGCGCACAGGCCGAGCAGGGCCGCCGCCGGGGCGATCACCACCGCGGCCAGCACGTCCTGCCAGTGCGGGGCCCCCATCGCGGGCAGCCCGAGGTCGAAGGCGGGACGGAAGAGCAGGGTGGTGGTCATGGCCCCGACCGCGGCCGCCGTCAGCGGCGCGAACAGGTTGTCCCACAGCATCCCCCGGATCGGCCGCCCGGCCAGCGCCTCGGAGATGACCAGCGCCGCCGCGACGGGCGTGCCGAACAGCGCCCCGATCGTCCCCGCCTCGGCCAGCATCGGCCACAGCGCGCCCGGCGCGCGGCGCATCCAGCGGCCGCCCAGCCAGGCCGCCACGCTCACGTTCACGGCGATGATCGGGTTCTCCGGGCCGAGGCTCGGGCCGCCGGCCAGCATCAGGGCGGTGGCCAGCAGCAGGCCGGGCAGCACCAGCGGAGGCAGAGCGGGCGCGTTCAGGCCGGTCGTGGCGGGGTCGGGCCCGGCGTGCCCGGGCACCTTCCAGACCACCAGGCCGACGGCGATGCCGGTCGCCACGAGCATGACGAACATCCACAGCACCGAGTACGGGCCCACCCCCAGCGCGTGGGGCAGCGGCCCCCACAGCACGTGCTGGAGCTGCTCGGCCGCCGAGCTCACACCGATGTACAGCAGACTCGCGCCCACGCCCACGGCCACCGCGGGCAGCACCAGCGGCAGCAGCGTCCGCGCCGGGGTCGCCGGGCGGGTCGTGCGAGCCTGCTGCTCGGTGTCCTGGGCCACGGGCTCACCATAAGCGGACAGAACATAACGAACACCCCGAGGCGGACGCGGCTTGCACCTCACGCGACGTCAGGCCTCACCGTGGACGGCGTACCGACGTCACCGACGACAAGGAGCGAGAGGTGGGCTACCTGGTGGGACAGGTCGCGGGGTTCGCCGGCATCACGGTGCGCACCCTGCACCACTACGACGAGATCGGACTGCTCGTGCCGGGTGAGCGCACCCACGCCGGGCACCGGCGCTACACCGGGGCCGACCTCGACCGGCTCCAGCAGATCCTGTTCTACCGCGAGCTCGGCTTCCCGCTCGACGAGGTCGCGGCCCTGCTCGACGACCCGGACACGGACCCGGCCGCGCACCTGCGCCGCCAGCACGGCCTGCTGACCGCCCGGATCGAGAAGCTGCAGAAGATGGCCGCGGCCGTGGAACACGCCATGGAGGCACACAAGATGGGCATCGACCTCACCCCCGAGGAGCGGTTCGAGGTCTTCGGGGAGAACGATCCGGAGAAGTACGCCGAGGAGACCGAGCGGCGCTGGGGCGGCACCGAGGCCTACGCGGAGTCGCAGCGCCGCGCCGCCCGCTACACCAAGGACGACTGGAAGCGCGTGCGGGCCGAGAGCGACGAGTGGACCGCGCGCTACGTCGCCCTGATGACCGCGGGCGGCCTGCCGTCCGGCGAGGCGGCCATGGACCTGGCCGAGGAGCACCGCCTGCACATCGGCAAGTGGTTCTACGAGTGCCCGCACGCCATGCACCGCTGCCTGGGCGGCATGTACGTCGCCGACGAGCGCTTCAGGGCGTTCTACGACTCCACCCGGCCCGGGTTCGCCGACCACCTGAGCGAGGCGATCGCCACGAACGCCGACCGGCACACCGCGTGACCCCTGGCCCGGGGCTACTCCCGGGCCAGGACCACCGCGGTCCCGTACGCGCACACCTCCGTGCCCACGTCCGCCGCCTCGGTCACGTCGAACCGGAACATCAGCACGCCGTTGGCCCCACGCGCGCGTGCCTGCTCCACCAGGCGTTCCATGGCCTGGTTGCGGGTCTGCACGAGCGTCTTGGTGAGCCCCTTCAGCTCGCCGCCGATCATCGACTTCAGCCCGGCGCCGATCTGGCTGCCGAGGTGCCGGGAGCGCACGGTGAGCCCGAACACCTCGCCCAGCACCTGCTGCACCCGGTGGCCGGGCACGTCGTTCGTCGTCACGACCAGCACGTCCGGCTGGGGCCCCTGGCCGCCGCCGTAGTCATCGAGTCCCATGGCTCACAGCTTTGCCCGGGTCGTCGCACAGTGCATCCTGGAGTCGCCGGTGGAACCCGGGGCGGTCACCTCACGTTGATAGCTTTGTGCGGCCGTCCCCCAGACGCCGTAGCCGCCTCTTCCCCTCAGGAGCCCGGACCCCGTGATGACACTCGCCCTCGGCCCGAGCTGGCTCGATCCCAACCACCTGCTCAGCACCTACAGCATCTGGGGTCTGCTGCTCATCGTCTTCGCCGAGTCCGGCCTGCTCATCGGCTTCTTCCTGCCGGGCGACTCGCTGCTGTTCACCTGCGGCCTGCTGATCACCGGCCACAAGCTGGACTTCCCGCTGTGGGGCGCGATCGCCCTGATCTGCCTGGCCGCGGTCCTGGGCGACCAGGCGGGCTACATGTTCGGCAAGAAGGTCGGCCCGTCGCTGTTCAACCGGCCGGACTCCCGTCTGTTCAAGCAGGAGAACGTCACCAAGGCGCACGAGTTCTTCGAGAAGTACGGCCCGAAGTCCCTGGTCCTGGCCCGCTTCGTGCCCGTCGTGCGCACCTTCACGCCGATCATCGCCGGCGTCAGCGGCATGAAGTACCGCTCCTTCGTGGTCTTCAACGTCATCGGCGGCGTCCTGTGGGGAGCCGGTGTCACCCTGCTCGGCTCCTGGCTGGGCAAGCACGACGTCGTCAAGAACAACATCGAGGCGATCCTCATCCTGATCGTCCTGGTGTCGGTGGTCCCCATCGCGATCGAGTTCCTCCGCGCGCGCGGCAAGGCCAGGAAGGAAGCCGCGGCCGGCCCGGCCGAGCGGCAGGCGGACCCCGGGCAGTTCCGGCCCCCGCACCAGTCGGGGCCGGTCATGGACGACGCCACCACGCGCCTGCGCCGCATCGAGCCCGAGCAGCCGCAGTACCGGCCCCGGCACCAGTCCCAGCCGCAGCAGTACCAGGAGCCCCGGCAGGAGCAGGGCCACTGGGACCAGGGCGGCTACGGCGACCGCTCCTACGACCAGCAGGGGTACCCGCAGCAGCACGATCCGCAGCAGCCCGCCCACCAGCAGTACGGACAGCCCCGGTACGACCAGCAGCAGCCCGCCCCGCAGCAGCACCACGGGCACCCCGGCTACGGTGGGCAGGGCCATGACCAGCAGGGCCATGACCAGCAGGGTTACGGCCGGCAGGGTTACGACCAGCAGGGCCATGAACAGCCCGGTTACCACCAGCAGGGCTACGGCCGGCAGGGGTACGACGAGCAGGGCTACGACGAGCAGGGCTACGACCAGCAGCAGTACCCGTACGGCCACCGCGACCGCTGAGCGGCCGGGCGGTCAGAAGCCGCGCGTGCGCTTCGCCGCCCGCCGCTTGCCGGCGGAGCCGATCCGCAGGGTCAGCCGGGAGATCTCCGAGCCCAGGTTGACCCCGATCGCGATGGCCATGGCCAGCGACGCCGCGTTCGCCAGCGACACCAGGCCCTTGTCGACCTGGTTCTGCGCCATGTTCAGCAGCCCGAAGTAGGTGGCGGAACCCGGCAGCAGGGGCCCGATCGCCGCCGTCGTGTACGGCAGCGCGGAGGCGAACCGGTAGCGGGACAGCAACTGCCCGAACAGCCCGACGAGGCCCGCTGCCACGGCCGTGGACGCCACCGGCGAGATACGGCCCGCGACGTGCATCGCGCCGTACACCGACCACGCGACCCCGCCGTTGAGCGTGACCCACACCACCGTGGACCGCTCCTGCTGGAGCAGCACCGCGAAGGTCAGCGACAGCAGCATGGAGGCCACGATCTGCACCACCGGCCGCTGCGAGACGATCAGCGCCGCGTCCGGGTTCAGCTGGCCGCCCACCTTCACGCCGAAGTACAGGACGATCAGCACGCCGGTGACGATGCCGACGAAGAAGTACATGACCTCCAGCAGCCGGGCCGACGCCGTGATGTAGAACCCCGTCAGCCCGTCCTGCACGCCCGCCACCAGGGCCCGCCCGGGTAGCAGCGCGAACAGACCACCGGTGACCACGGCGGACCCGGCCACGCCCACGTGCGCCAGCGCGAACGCCACCCCGATCGCCGCGGGGGGCATCGCGGCCACCGTGAACTGGTAGAACTCCGGCAGCCCGCGCCCCGCGCACAGCCACGCCAGCCGGTCGCCGAGCATCGCGCCCAGCGCGGCCGCCACGAACACCAGCACGTCACCGCCGACCAGCACCGAGGCGGAGCCCGCGAGCAGCCCGCTCGCCAGGGTCAGCGCCCAGCCGGGGTACGGGTGCCGGTTGCGGCGGATCTCCGCCAGCCGCCGGTACGCCTCCTCGAGGGAGACATGGGCCTCCGGGTCGGTCAGGTCGTCCACCAGCCGGAACACGGCCGCCAGCCGGGTGTAGTCCGTGCCACGCCGCCGTACCGTCCGCGACGCCGTGACCGGGTCGTCCACCAGGGACGGCTGGTGGGAGATCGACAGCAGCGTGAAGGTGACGTTCGGCTCGCAGCGGTCCAGGCCGTAGGACCGGCACACCGCGAACATCGCGGCCTCCACGTCCTCCGCACCCTCACCGCCCGCCAGCAGCAGCTCGCCGATACGCAGCGTCAGGTCGAGCACGCGCGGGACCGCGGGCCCGCCCTCCTCGGCCCGCTGCACGGGCTCGGGCGCCGGCCGCTCGGTCACCGGCATGCGCAGCATCGTGCGCATCCGGTCCTGCCAGGGCGCGTCCTTGATCAGGCTGACCGCGGGGATGCCCGTCGCCGGGGTGAACGCCGGCGGGGCGTCCTGGGCGCTGTAGGTGCTCGGCAGGCTGAACGCCGACCCCTCCGCCTCCGCGGCCGGCGGCTGCCGCGTCTGCAGACCCGACGGCACCGCGAACTCGGACGTGGTCTCCGGCTCACCGCCGCCCTTGGACACCTCCAGGCCCGCGGGGATGGCGAACTCGGACGTGATCTCCGGGTCGTAGGTGGTCCGCGCCTCGTCCGACCGCGGCTTCCTGTCCTCCGCCTGCGTCACCTCGTACCGCTCCCTGAACGACGCCTTCCGTCAGCCTCAGTATGCGCACGCGTACGCGAACGGGCCGCGCCCACCCCCGAGAGGGTGACCGCGGCCCGTGGCAGGCAAACCGGCCGGTCAGTGACCGCCCGTCTCCTTGAAGCGCTTGTACGAACGCTCGATCTCCAGCTCCGCGTCCGTGCGGCCGACCCAGTTGGCACCCTCGACCGACTTGCCGGGCTCCAGGTCCTTGTACACCTCGAAGAAGTGCTGGATCTCCAGGCGGTCGAACTCCGACACGTGGTGGATGTCGCGCAGGTGCTCCACCCGCGGGTCGGTGGCCGGGACGCACAGCAGCTTGTCGTCGCCGCCCGCCTCGTCCGTCATCCGGAACATGCCGATCGCACGGCACTTGATCAGGCAACCCGGGAAGGTCGGCTCGTCCAGGATGACCAGCGCGTCCAGCGGGTCGCCGTCCTCGCCGAGGGTGTTCTCGACGAAGCCGTAGTCGGTCGGGTAGGCGGTCGAGGTGAAGAGGCGACGGTCCAGGCGGATCCGACCGGTCTCGTGGTCCACCTCGTACTTGTTCCGCGAACCCTTCGGGATCTCGATCGTGACGTCGAACTCCACCGGTGGCTCCTCCATGATCAGCACATAGTTCTGGTGATTAAGTGTCCCTCACGCAGGTGTGTGATCGCGAAAGGGGCTGGTGGTCGTGCCAGAGGTGAGACCTTGGCGAGCCGCGAAGCCGCATGTGGTGCGGATCGCGAACGCCGTACGACCGCGTCTGGCGCGTGCGGCGGCGGCCGCGAAGCCGCGGGTCACGCGGCTGACGGAGGCGGTACGACCCGGGCCGGACCGCCCTTCCCGCACGCGGAACGTCCGGACCTGGCAGTACAGCGCGGGCGCCGCCACCGCCGGGCTGGCACTGGCCGCCGGTGTGGTGACCGCCGCCGGCCCCTGGGACGCCAACGGTCAGCGTACGGCCGAACGCGACCGGGCCGCCGCCCTGGAGCGATCAGGTGGCGCAGATCACGGCTCCTCCGGCACCGCCTCCGGGGCGCCCCGGCCCGCCCCCAGCGCCGCGGCCGTCCTCGCCGGCCTGGACGCCGGCGCGGACACCGTCAGCACCAAGAAGGCCCCGCCCGGCCGGAAGGCCCTCGCGGACGTCCTGAAGCCGCTCCTGAACGCCCCCGCGCTCGGCGGCACCCACACCGCGTCCGTCGTGGACATCGGCACCGGCAGGCGGCTCTACGGCTCCGGCGCCGGCAAGGCGCTCACCCCCGCCTCCACCACCAAGATCGCCACCGCCGTCGCCGCGCTGTCCGCCCTCGGCCCCGACCACCGCTTCACCACCCGCACCGCCCTCGAACCCGGCACCGGGGAACTCGTCCTCGTCGGCGGCGGCGACCCCACCCTCACCGCCCACCGGAAGGCCGACGGCTGGGCGAGCCTGCGGACGCTCGCCACCGGCACCGCCGGGGCACTGAAGAAGCGCGGCGTCCACGAGGTCACGCTCTCCTACGACACCACGCTCTACTCCGGCCCCGCCCTGCACCGCATCGGCGTCAACGAGAACCTCGCCCCCGTCAGCGCGCTCACCGTGGACGAGGGCCGCACGGACGCGTCGAGCAGCGGCCCCGTCACCCGGGTCGGCGACCCGGCCGCGGACGCGGCGCACAAGTTCGCCGGCTTCCTGAACGACGCCGGCGTCAAGACCTCGGCGCCCGGCCCCTCCAAGGCCGGCGGCACCGCCGAGACCCTCGCCACCGTCTCCTCGCCCCCGCTGTCGGCCCTGGTCGAGCGCATGCTGACCAACAGCGACAACGACATCGCCGAGGCCCTGGCCCGCCACACCGCCCTGGCGAGCGGCGGCCAGGCGAGCTACGCGGGCGGCGCCAAGGCCGTCGCCGCCCGGCTCGGCAGGCTCGGCCTGCCCCTGTCCGGCACCGCCTTCCACGACGGCAGCGGCCTCGACCGCGACGACCGGCTCACGGCCGACCTGCTCACCGCCCTGCTGGTCAAGGCCGGCGACCCGGCGGACCCCGGCCTGCGCCCGGTCCTCACCGGCCTGCCCGTCGCCGGCTTCACCGGCACCCTGGCCGCCCGCTACAGCAACGGCGCCGCGGGCGTCGTACGCGCCAAGACCGGCACCCTGACCGGCGTGAACACGCTGGCCGGCACGGTCGTCGACCAGGACGGCCGGCTCCTCGCCTTCGCCTTCCTGGCCTCCGGCACCACCAACCCGCCCGAGGCTCAGGCGGCCCTGGACGTGACGGCCACGGCGCTGGCCGGGTGCGGCTGTGGGTGACCCCGGGGCCGCGCGACCCGGCCGGCCCCGCCCCGCGCACGGCCTGCCCCAAGCGGTGACGCTCACGTACCGTTGACGCATGACGAGCTTCGGTGGCACCGCTTCTCCCGGGATGGTCGACTGGAACCTCGCGGTGGCGACCGCGACACGGCTCGTACGACCGGGCCCCGAGGTCAGCCGTGACGAGGCCCGCTCCGTCGTCGCGGAGCTGCGCCGGCACGCCAAGGCATCGGAGGAGCACGTCCGGGGCTTCACCCGGCTCGGCACCGGCGATACCCACGACACCCCGGTCCTCGTCGTCGACCGCCCCGGCTGGGTGCGGGCCAACGTCGCCGGCTTCCGGGAACTCCTCAAGCCGCTCCTGGACAAGATGCAGGAACGTCGCGGCAACAGCCCGGGCAACGCCGTCCTCGGCACCGTCGGCGGCAAGGTCACCGGCGTCGAACTCGGCATGCTGCTCTCGTTCCTGTCCTCCCGCGTCCTCGGCCAGTACGAGACCTTCGCCCCCTCCACCCGCGACCTCCCGGCCGGCGAGAACGGCGGCGGCCGCCTGCTCCTCGTCGCCCCCAACATCGTCCACGTGGAGCGCGAACTCGACGTCGAGCCGCACGACTTCCGGCTCTGGGTGTGCCTCCACGAGGAGACCCACCGCACCCAGTTCACCGCCGTGCCCTGGCTCCGCGACCATCTCGAGGGTGAAATCCAGTCGTTCTTGGCCGAGACCGACGTCGACCCGATGACCGTCCTCGAACGCGTCAGGGACGCCGCCCAGTCCCTCGCCGGCGGACGCCCCGAGGGCGAGGAGGACGACGGCGGACGCTCGTTCGTCGAACTCGTGCAGACCCCGGCCCAGCGCGAGATCCTCGGCCGCCTCACCGCCGTCATGTCCCTGCTCGAAGGCCACGCCGACTTCGTCATGGACGGCGTGGGACCGCAGGTCGTGCCGTCCGTCGCCGAGATCCGCGAGAAGTTCCAGCAGCGCCGCGCCAAGGGCGCCTCCCGTCTCGACCTCGCGCTGCGCAAACTCCTGGGCCTGGACGCCAAACTGAGGCAGTACCGGGACGGCGAACGCTTCGTCCGCGGCGTCGTCGACCAGGTCGGCATGGACGGCTTCAACCGCGTGTGGACCTCGCCCAACACCCTGCCCACCAAGGCCGAGATCGCCGCTCCGGCGGACTGGGTCGCCCGCGTGCACCGCAAGGCGGAGTCGTGAACCGGTGAGCAGGTCGTGAAAGGAATCCGGCCGACGGCAGGTGAACGCCTCCCCAATCACCCGTCCGAGGGACCGTGAGCCATGGGTAGGCGTGCAATGCTCGGGGAACGGCCCGCTTCTGTCACCATCTACACACTCTGAGTGACCGGATTCGGGCTCGCCCCCCGACAACTTCATGAAGGGAACCGGACATGGGTCCCCATCCTGCGGTCGCAGCGATACGCCTGGCGGTTCGCCGCGTCCTCCACGACCTCCTCACCGACCACAGCCGAACACCCGAGAAAGCGGCGGCGGCCACCGCGGCCCCCGAAGGCGCCCGCGCGCCGGGCCGCGCCGAGCGCCCCGCCCCGCTCGTCCTCGTCGCGTGCTCCGGCGGCGCCGACTCCATGGCGCTCGCCTCCGCCCTCGCCTTCGAAGCCCCCAAGCTCGGCATCCGCGCCGGCGGCGTCACCGTCGACCACGGCCTCCAGCCCGGCTCCGGCCTGCGCGCCGACGAAGTCGTCCTCAGGCTGCGCGAACTCGGCCTCGACCCGGTCGAGTCCATCGCCGTGACGGTGGGCCGCGAGGGCGGCCCCGAAGCCGCCGCCCGCGACGCCCGCTACGCGGCCCTCGACGACGCCGCCCTCCGCCACGGCGCCGACGCGATCCTGCTCGGCCACACCCGTGACGACCAGGCCGAGACCGTCCTGCTGGGCCTCGCCCGCGGCTCCGGCATCCGCTCCCTGTCCGGCATGGCCGCGGTCTCGGGGGCCGACGGCCGCTACCGGCGCCCCTTCCTCCACCTCGACCGGCAGACCGCCCGCAAGGCCTGCATGGTCCAGTCCCTGCCCGTCTGGGACGACCCGCACAACGCCGACCCCGCCTACACCCGCTCCCGGCTGCGCCACGAGGGCCTGCCCGCCCTGGAGAAGGCCCTCGGCAAGGGCGTCGTGGAAGCCCTGGCCCGCACCGCCCAGCTCTCCCGCGACGACGCGGACGCCCTCGACGCCTGGGCCAGCCAGGCCGAGGCCTCCGTACGCGACGCCGCAGGGCAGCTGGAGTGCGCCAAGCTCTACGCCCTGCCGCCCGCCGTACGCCGCCGCATCCTGCGCCGCGCCGCCATCGAGGCGGGCGCTCCGGCCGGCTCGCTCTTCGCCCGCCACATCGAGGAAGTCGACCGGCTGATCACCGGCTGGCGCGGCCAGAAGGCCATCAATCTCCCGGGCAAAGTCGTCGCCCGGCGCCAGGGTGGCAGACTGGTGATTCGGCAAGGCTGAATCCCGACCTCCCGGAGCGACACTCCGGCGGCCGGTCCGGGAAGCCGGAGGCCGTAAGTGCGGGACGACCGAAAGTGATGCGGGTGGACGCGAAAGACATGGGTGCCGACCTCCAGCAGGTGCTCATCACCAAGGAAGAGATCGACGCGAAGCTGGCCGAGCTGGCCGCGAAGATCGACGCGGAGTACGCGGGCAAGGACCTGCTGATCGTCGGCGTGCTCAAGGGCGCCGTGATGGTCATGGCGGACCTCGCCCGGTCGCTGTCCACCCCCGTCACCATGGACTGGATGGCCGTGTCCTCCTACGGCGCGGGCACCCAGTCCTCCGGTGTCGTCCGGATCCTGAAGGACCTCGACACCGACATCAAGGGCAAGCACGTCCTGATCGTCGAGGACATCATCGACTCCGGCCTGACCCTGTCCTGGCTGATCAACAACCTCGGGTCCCGCGAGCCCGCCACCCTCAAGGTGTGCACGCTGCTGCGCAAGCCCGACGCCGCCAAGGTCGCCATCGACGTCGAGTGGGTCGGTTTCGACATCCCGAACGAGTTCGTCGTGGGCTACGGCCTCGACTACGCCGAGAAGTACCGCAACCTGCCGTTCGTGGGTACGCTCGCGCCCCACGTCTACGGCGGCTGACCGGCGGCTGCGCCCACCGGGCCAGCCCCTGTAAGACGATCGGGAACCCCAGCGGGTTTCACGGCGTTGGAGCATGCAGAGACGGGAATGCCGGCCGTCGATGCCGCTTCGTGCGGCTTCGGGCAACAATGCTGGGGTACCGTCAGAAGAACTGTCTTATCAAACTCACTATGGCAGGAGGGACGGGGCGACTCCGCTCCGTATGGATGGACGTGAAGCGATACTTCCGTGGGCCGGTCATGTGGATCGTGCTGGCCGTCCTTGCCGTGGTCGTGTTGATGCAGGTCGTCGGCTCGTCCGGCGGCTACAAGACGGTGGACACCGGCCAGGTCGTGGCGGCGATCAACGACAACAAGGTCGAGTCGGCCAAACTCACCACCGGTGACGAGCAGACCGTCAAGGTCACGCTCAAGGACGGGGTGAAGGTCGAGGGCAGCTCGAAGATCCAGGCGAGCTACATCGGCGACCAGGGCGTGACCATCGCCAACACGCTGCAGACCAAGTTCCAGGACAAGCAGATCCCCGACGGCTACACGGTGTCGCCGTCGAAGCAGAACCCGTTCGTCGGCGTCCTGCTTTCGCTGCTGCCCTTCGTCCTGATCGTGGTCGTCTTCCTGTTCCTGATGAACCAGATGCAGGGCGGCGGCAGCCGGGTCATGAACTTCGGCAAGTCCAAGGCCAAGCTCATCACCAAGGACACCCCGAAGACCACCTTCTCCGACGTCGCCGGCTGCGACGAGGCCGTCGAGGAACTCCACGAGATCAAGGAGTTCCTCCAGGAACCGGCCAAGTTCCAGGCCGTCGGCGCCAAGATCCCCAAGGGCGTGCTGCTCTACGGCCGCCCGGGTACGGGCAAGACGCTCCTCGCGCGCGCCGTCGCCGGCGAGGCGGGCGTCCCCTTCTACTCGATCTCCGGTTCCGACTTCGTCGAGATGTTCGTCGGTGTCGGTGCCTCCCGTGTCCGTGACCTGTTCGAGCAGGCCAAGGCGAACGCCCCGGCGATCGTCTTCGTGGACGAGATCGACGCGGTCGGCCGCCACCGCGGCGCCGGCCTCGGCGGCGGTCACGACGAGCGCGAGCAGACCCTGAACCAGCTCCTCGTCGAGATGGACGGCTTCGACGTGAAGGGCGGCGTGATCCTCATCGCCGCCACGAACCGCCCCGACATCCTCGACCCGGCGCTGCTGCGCCCCGGCCGCTTCGACCGCCAGATCGCGGTCGACCCGCCGGACCTGCAGGGCCGCATGGAGATCCTCAAGGTCCACCAGAAGGGCAAGCCGGTCGCGTCCGACGTCGACCTGGCCGCCGTCGCCCGCCGCACCCCCGGCATGACCGGCGCCGACCTCGCCAACGTGCTCAACGAGGCCGCGCTGCTCACCGCCCGCAGCGACCAGAAGCTGATCGACAACAAGGCTCTGGACGAGGCGATCGACCGCGTGGTGGCGGGCCCGCAGAAGCGGACCCGGATCATGTCGGACAAGGAGAAGAAGATCACCGCGTACCACGAGGGCGGCCACGCCCTGGTCGCGGCGGCCTCCCCGAACTCCGATCCGGTGCACAAGATCACGATCCTCTCCCGCGGCCGCGCCCTCGGCTACACGATGGTGCTCCCGGACGAGGACAAGTACTCGACCACCCGCAACGAGATGCTCGACCAGCTCGCCTACATGCTGGGCGGCCGCGCGGCCGAGGAACTGGTCTTCCACGACCCGACCACCGGCGCCGCCAACGACATCGAGAAGGCCACCAACCTGGCCCGCGCGATGGTCACGCAGTACGGCATGACCGAGCGGCTCGGCGCCATCAAGTTCGGCGGCGACAACAGCGAGCCCTTCCTCGGACGTGAGATGGCTCACCAGCGCGACTACTCGGAAGAGATCGCCGCTCTGGTGGACGAAGAGGTCAAGAAGTTCATCGAGACCGCTCACAACGAGGCCTGGGAGATCCTGGTCGAGAACCGGGACGTGCTGGACAACCTCGTCCTGGCCCTCCTGGAGAAGGAGACCCTGGGCAAGGAGGAGATCGCCGAGATCTTCGCCTCGATCCACAAGCGCCCGCCGCGGCCCGCGTGGACCGGCTCGTCCCGCCGTACGCCCTCCACCCGCCCGCCGGTGCTCTCCCCCAAGGAGCTCGCACTGACCAACGGCGCGAACGGGGCATCGGCTGCGATCAGCACGGTCAAGTCCACGGCGTCCGAGTCCGCTCCGGTGACGGAGCAGACCCCGGAGGACCGCCCCGAGAGCTGACCTCGTACCGGCCGACAGGGCCGGAATGAATGCCGCGCCCCCCAGGTTTTAGCCTGGGGGGCGCGGCATTTTGTTATGCCCGCGGGCAAGACGTACAGGAACGAGGCATCAGATGACCGACCCCGTGACGCTGGCCGGCGACGGCTTTATCGGCGAGTTCGACGAGAAGCGAGCCGAGAACGCCGTACGCGAACTGCTGATCGCGGTGGGCGAGGACCCGGACCGCGAGGGCCTGCGGGACACGCCGGCGCGGGTGGCGCGGGCCTACCGGGAGCTCCTGGCAGGGCTGTGGCAGGAACCCGAGGACGTGCTGACGACGACCTTCGATCTGGGCCACGACGAGATGGTCCTGGTGAAGGACATCGAGATCGTGTCGCTGTGCGAACACCATCTGCTGCCGTTCCACGGCGTGGCCCACGTCGGCTACATCCCCGCGGAGACCGGCAAGATCACCGGCCTGTCGAAGCTGGCCCGCCTCGTCGAGGTGTTCGCCCGCCGGCCGCAGGTGCAGGAACGGCTCACCACCCAGATCGCGGATTCACTCGTCCGGATCCTGGAGGCGCGTGGCGCGATCGTCGTCATCGAGGCCGAGCACATGTGCATGTCGGTGCGGGGGATCCGCAAGCCCGGTGCCAAGACGACCACGTCGGCGGTGCGGGGCCAGCTCCGCGACGCCACCACCCGCGCCGAGGCGATGAGCCTGATACTGGCGCGCTGACCGACCCGGCTCCGCGGAGCCGGCGGTCAGGCCGCCGGTTCCGCGCCCGCGTGGTTGTTCTGGTCGTCGTCCTCGGGGAGCCGGCAGACCCGCTCCAGGAACAGGGCCGCCGCTATCACGCCGACGCCCGCCAGGACCGAGAAGCCCGCGTAGATGGCCTGGTCGCGGCGGGTGGGGATGTCGAGCAGTTCCAGCAGGAAGACGCCCGTGCCGCCGTACATGCCGGCGACCAGGGCGGCCACCAGGGCGCTGGCCTGGCCGAAGACGACGGCGCGGGCGGCCATCAGGGGGTCGACGCCCTTCGCCCCGGGGCGGCGCTCGCGCTGGGCCTTGAAGCGGGCGCGCAGCGAGAGCGCCGTGGAGAGCAGGACCACCGCGATCAGCGCGAGGACGATGGGGGCGGCCAGGGGGACGCTCGGGAGGGTCCCGACCGAGTTCCAGAGGCGGGCGCCCGCCCAGGACAGGACGCCGGCCACGACGAACACGCCTACCAGCACCCTGATGCGCAGCTCTCTCACGGTGTCCCTTCAGCTCCCCCGGACCGTCCCCGGACTGTGGTCGTCCCTGACCTTAACGACTACTCGGGCAGTCGGAGTTCCAGGTCCGTACGCGCTTCGACGCCTTCGCGGGTGAGGGCCGAGAGGAGTTCGGCCACCGGGCCGCGGCCGGGCAGCTGGGCCTCCGGGTCCACGTCGTGCCAGGGGGCGAGCACGAAGGCGCGTTCGTGGGCGCGGGGGTGCGGGAGGGTGAGCTGCGGGTCGTCGGAGGTGACGCCCGCGTACGCGACGATGTCGACGTCCAGGGTGCGGGGGCCCCAGCGCTCGTCGCGGACGCGGTTGAAGGCCTCCTCCACGGCGTGGGCGCGCTCCAGCAGGGAGGAGGGCGGCAGGGTGGTCTTGAGGGCCACGACCGCGTTCAGGTACGAGGGCTGGGAACCCGGCTCGACGCCCCAGGGCTCGGTCTCGTAGACGGGGGAGACGGCCTTCACCCGGAGACCGGGGGTGTCCTCCAGCGCGTCCACGGCTCCCTGGAGGGTCTCCAGGCGGTTGCCGAGGTTGGAGCCGATGGAGATCACGGCCCATTTCGGGTTGCTCAGGGTGGTGTCGGCGGCGTCGACCTGCTCGACGACCGACGCGGGCACCGGCTGGACGGTCGGGTCGCTGTGGCCCAGGGCGAAAGGTCGGGTCATACTCGGCTCCGGGTGATCGTGACGGTCACGTCGTCGAAGGGGACGGTGATCGGGGCGTCCGGCTTGTGGACGCGGACCTCGACCTCCTGGACATGCTCGTGCTTCAGGCAGGTCTGGGCGATGCGCTCCGCGAGCGTCTCGACGAGGTTCACCGGCTCGCCCTCGACCACGGCCACGACCTCCTCCGCCACGATGCCGTAGTGCACGGTCTTCGTCAGGTCGTCGTCGGCGGCGGCCGGCCGGGTGTCCAGGCCGAGGACGAGGTCCACGAGGAAGGTCTGGCCCTCCTCGCGCTCCCTGGGGAACACCCCGTGGTGCCCGCGGGCCTTCAGGCCGCGCAGCGCGACACGATCCACGCGAATCACTCCTGCAATCGTCGGGAACGGCCGGCGGATGTCGCGTGCGGGCGGCACACCGGCCTCAGACGAATCTACCTGCGGGCACCGACACGACCGGGTCGCGGGGGCGGGGGCCCGGCCTGGTGTGCGCAGGCTTCACCTTGTGTTTCCCCTGGGGAACCCGGCCGCGTCATGGGCTGGTAGCCGCTCCTACCCGCGGGTTCGTGATTCCAACCACTTCTTGGTCCCCTCGGACCGTGTACCCCGCTCATGCGAGTGGACTGTCGTCCGGATTCGCGCCGTTCACCCCGTTCCGGCCGTTCTCGTCGTCCTCGCCGGTCTCGGCCAGGACCGGGGAGGCGTGGTGGGACCACAGCTTCCAGCCGGTGGGGGTGCGCCGGAACACGTTGGTGGCGACGACGAGCTGGCCGACCAGGGGACCGAGTTCGTCGCCGTCCTCGGGGGCGGGGCCGCCGCTGAGGATGTTCTCGGTGCAGTTCACGAGGGCCGTGTCACCGGTGACGGAGACGTGCACGTCGGTGAGGAAGAACTGGATGTAGTCGGTGTTGGCCATGATCAGGGCGTAGGACCTGAGCACCTCGGCGCGGCCGGTGAGGACCGGCCAGCCGGGGTGGACGCAGGAGATCACGCCGCTGTCCGCCGGGTCGTGGTACTCCTCGTCGACGCCCAGGTCGGAGGGGGTGAGCCAGAGCGAGGACAGTTCGTCGAAGTCCCCGCGTTCCATCGCCTCGTAGAAGGCGGTGTTGGCGGCCTCCACCTGCTCGACGTCGGTATGGGGGGCGCTCACCTGGCTCCTTCCGCCCCGTTCGCGCTGTCCTGCGCCGGCGTGCCGGGCGTCGTGCGCGCTCCCTCCACGGCCCGGGCGACCCGTACCGCGTCCGCCGTCGCGCGTACCTCGTGCACGCGTACGGCCCACGCGCCGGCGTGCGCGGCGAGGGCCGAGACCGCGGCCGTGGCGGCGTCGCGCTCCCGGGCGGGCGGGGGCGCGCCCTGCGGGCCGGCCAGGACGCGGCCGAGGAACCGCTTGCGGGATGCGGCGACGAGCAGGGGGTGGCCGAGGGTGTGCAGGCGGTCGAGGTGGGCGAGGAGGCTGAGGTCGTGGTCGGCCTCCTTGGAGAAGCCGAGGCCGGGGTCGACGACGATGCGGTCGGGGGCGACGCCGCCGGCGAGGACGGCGTCCACGCGCGCGCGGAGTTCGTCGACGACCTCGGTGACGACGTCCTCGTACGTGCCGTGGACGTTGCCGCCGGCGAGGAAGCCGCGCCAGTGCATGACGACGAAGGGGGCGCCGGTGGCGGCGACCACGGGGATCATCGCGGGGTCGGCGAGGCCGCCGCTGACGTCGTTGACGAGGGCGGCGCCCGCCGCCAGGGACTGCTCGGCGACGGAGGCCCGCATGGTGTCGACCGAGACGACCACGCCTTCGGAGGCCAGGCCGCGCACGACGGGGATGACGCGCCGCAGTTCCTCGGCCTCGTCCACCCGGGTGGCTCCGGGGCGGGTGGACTCGCCGCCGACGTCGACCAGGTCGGCGCCCTCGGCGACCAGGTCGAGGCCGTGCTTGACGGCGGCGGTCGTGTCGAACCAGCGGCCGCCGTCGGAGAAGGAGTCGGGGGTCACGTTGACGACGCCCATGACCGCGCACCGGTCCCAGTCCGGTAGGCCTGCCAGGTGGCCGCGCCCGCTGTGGTTGTTCATATGTTCAGCGTAGGCCCAGGGGGTGGGGGTGAACGCCCGGCGGCCCGGGCGGAAGCCCCTGTGCTGGAGGGGGCGGGGCTTCCGTCCGGGCCGGTCGGGGCCGCTCCGCGGCCGGTCCGTGGGTGGTGCGGGGGCACGGCCGGGGCGGGTGGGTCGGGACGGCGGGGTCAGGCGGCCCGGACGTCGTGTTCCGCGACGGCGTGCGCGCAGGGGCGCCCGCCGGCCGCCCTGCGCCGGCGCAGGAAGCGCGGCAGCGGCAGGGCGAGGTCGACGAATCCTTCGGCCTGCATGGCGGCGAAGCCGATGCGGGGCAGGTCGGCGGAGGCGCGGTAGACGACGAAGCGGGGCTCCCAGCGCGGCTGGAACTTGGCGTTGAACTTGTACAGCGACTCGATCTGGAACCAGCGGGAGAGGAACACCAGCAGTCCGCGCCAGGCGCGCAGCACGGGGCCCGCGCCGATCTTCTCGCCGCGGGCGAGGGCGGAGCGGAACATGGCGAAGTTCAGCGAGACGCGGGTGACGCCGAACTTGGGCGCGGCCTGCAGGGCGGCGACGATCAGCAGTTCGTTCATGCCCGGGTCGGCGGCGCGGTCGCGACGCATGAGATCCAGCGAGACGCCGTCCTCGCCCCAGGGCACGAAGTGCAGGATCGCCTTCAGGTCGCCGTACTCGCCGGGCTGCTCGTCGGCCTTGTGGGCGGTGGCTATCAGGCAGTCGCCGTCGGCCGCGTCGCCGATGCGGCCCAGCGCCATGGAGAAGCCGCGCTCGGTGTCGGTGCCGCGCCAGTCCTCGGCGGCCAGCCGGATGCGCTCCAGTTCTGCCTCGCCGAGGTCACGGATGCGCCGTACCCGGGTTTCGTAGCCGGCCCGCTCGATGCGCTTGACCATCTGGCGCACGTTGCGCATCGCGCGTCCGGCGAGCGAGAAATCCGCCACGTCGACCACCGCCTCGTCGCCCAGTTCCAGGGCGTCCAGGCCGGTCTCGCGGGTCCAGACCTCGCCACCGGTCTCGGAGCAGCCCATGACCGCGGGGGTCCAGGAGTGGGCCTTGGCCTCGTCCATGAAGCGCTCGATGGCGCCGGGCCAGGCCTCGACGTCACCGATGGGGTCGCCGCTGGCGAGCATCACGCCGGAGACGACGCGGTAGGTGACGGCGGCCTTGCCGCTGGGGGAGAAGACGACCGCCTTGTCCCGGCGCAGCGCGAAGTGGCCGAGGGAGTCGCGGCGGCCGTGCCTGGCCAGCAGGGCCCGCAGCTTCTCCTCGTCCTCCTCGGTGAGCCGGGCGGCCGGGTGCTCGGGGCGGAAGGCCAGGTAGACGGTGGTGACGGCGGTCAGCCAGCCGAGGGCGCCGAGCGAGAAGGCGACCGTCCAGGAGGTGTTGCCGGCGTAGTCGACGGGGCCCTCGAAGCCGAACAGGCCGTAGATGACGTGGGTGAGCCGGTCGGCGACGCTCGGGTCGCCCACCATGCGGTGGGGGTGCACGCTGACGATGACCATGCCGAGGGCCAGGGAGCCGGCGCTCATCAGGACGAAGTTGGCGAGCGCCCGCCAGCGGCTGCGCGGGTCGGGCAGGGCGGCGAACTCGTCGCGGTGGCGCAGCAGCGGGAACAGGAGCGCCGCCGAGATGAGCACGCCGATGAGCGAGTGCCGGTAGACGAACTCGGCGACGGCGCCGGCCGGCAGCAGGGCGACGGCCGCGCGCCAGGCCCGGCGCTTGCGGCGGCGCAGGCCGTGGGCGAGCAGCAGGAGGAGCACCCCCACGCTGAGCGAGAGCGCCGCGGCGAAGGGCCCGAAGGAGCCGGGCAGTACCTCGGCGATGGCGTGCATCCGGCTGTGCCGGAAGCGCGGGAACACGCCCGCCGCGATGTCCACCGCGCCGACGAGGGCGCAGGCCCTGGCGACCAGGGTGGGCACGGCCTCGGGGCGCGGGCCGCGCAGTATGCGCCGCGCCCGGCTTGATCGGCCCGGAACCCCGCCCGACAATTCCCCATCTATCCTGACAGACATCGCATCCCGTAGTTCTGCGAGAGACCTTGAACCCGGTGCCGATTCGGGCATCCGGCGACATTGCGCCCTCTAGGACGGTGTCTCGGGGAGAGAGGTTCACTCCCCACCGGAAAGCTGGGTCAAAGGCCACGGAAAGCCCCGGGCAAGTCCTCGCGACGAAGTGCGGGGCGGCGCGGGCGGAAAGCGCAGGCAGGAACAGCCCATGGGTCTCACGAGCAACAAGGTGCTTGCGCTGGCGGCCGTCTTCGCCGCGCTGCTGTTCGTCGCCACGGTGTGGCTGTGGCCGCGGCTGGCACGCCGGAGCTGGCGTGCCGTCACCGGCCGCGTCGGCCTGCTCCTGGTGACCCAGGTGGCGCTCCTGGCGTCCCTGGGGATCGCCGCCAACCAGGTCTTCGGGTTCTACGCGAGCTGGGCGGACCTGTTCGGCCGGGAGACCGACCAGGGCGTCGTCGTGAACCACACGGCCGGGGGCAGGGGCGGCCCGCTCCAGGTGGTCTCCAGCGGCGCCGTGCAGGGCGTCAGCGGCGACCGGCCGCAGACCACCGGGCAGATCCAGCGGGTGGACATAGCGGGCCGTACGTCCCGCCTCGCCACACCGGCGTACGTCTACCTGCCGCCCGAGTACTTCCAGCCGCAGTTCCGCACGCGTACGTTCCCGGTCACCGTCGTGCTGACGGGATATCCCGGTACCGCCCGGGCGCTGGTCGACAAACTGCGCTACCCGCGCACGGCCCAGGAGCTGGCGAAGAACGGGCGGATGCAGCCGATGATCCTGGTGATGCTGCGCCCGACGGTGGCGCCGCCGCGCGACACCGAGTGCGTGGACGTCCCCGGCGGCCCGCAGACGGAAACGTTTTTCGCGAAGGACCTCCCGGAGGCGGTGCTGGCCCACTACCGGGTGGGCAAGCGGCCCGGGAGCTGGGGCGTCATGGGCGACTCGACCGGCGGCTACTGCGCGCTGAAGCTCGCCATGCACTTCCCGGGGGTCTACACGGCCGGGGTCGGTCTCTCGCCGTACTACAAGGCGCCGATCGACCCCACGACCGGCGACCTCTTCCACCGCGACCGCGCGCTGCGCGACCGGGCCGACCTCATGTGGCTCATCGGGCACGCGCCCGCGCCGGACACCTCGCTGCTGGTCACCAGCAGCAGGGTGGGCGAGCACAACTACGCGGCCACGCTCAGGTTCATAGAGCGGGTGCAGGCCACCAACAAGACCCGGATCGCGTCGATCATCCTCGGCAGCGGCGGGCACAACTTCAACACCTGGCGGCGGGAGATCCCCGCGGCGCTCCAGTGGCTCAGCGGCCGGCTGAGCGACCGGTGAGCCCCGTATGCGTCTGATGTCCCCTGTGTGCGCCTGATGCCCCGTGAAGCCGGCGGTGTGGCCGGGTTTTTGCGGGGCGGGGGTCCGCGAACCGCCTACGCGCGGTAAGTTTCTGGCCATGCCACGTGGACGCCACCGCCATTCACCGCCTCTGCACCGGCTGCTGCCACCGTCGGCGATCGCCGGCGTCTCCGCCGTCTGCGCGCTGGGTCCCTGGGTGTTCTCCGAGGCCGCCGTGTTGCGGGCGCTCGCCGCCGCGGCCGCGGCCACGGCGATCGCGGGCGCCTTCGTGATGCGCCGCTGGGACGCCCACGCGGGCAAGCAGGTCGCCGACCTCACGCGCGCGCGTGCCAGCGACGAGTGGCGCTTCGAGGAGCGGGTCGCCGAACTGGAGACCGACCTGGAGGAGTCGCGCGAGCTGCGCACCAAGCTGGAGCAGCGCCTGCGCGCCAAGCGCGCGGAGCTGGCCGGGCTGCGCAACGAGCACGCCTCCCTGCTGCGCCGCTACGCCACCGCCGAGACCGAGCGCGCCAGCGCCCTGGAGGGGCGCCGGCTGCTGGAGATCGAGGCGGCCGAGCCCTCCGGGCCGCCCGCGCTGCCGCCCGCGCGCAGCGCCGAACCCGAGTCCGCCGACGCGGCGGAAGCAACCGGGGCCACCGAGGCCGACGCGACCGACGCCGAGGAGAAGCCCGGTACGCGGGCGGCGTTCTCCGCCGCGGGTGCCCGGCTGTTCCTCGACGCGGCCGTGGCGCTGGCCCGGCTCGACCGTGACAGTGCGGCGGCCGACGCCGGTGGCGCCGATGCCGATGCCGACGGGTCCGAGGACGCGGTCGCGGTCGAGGGCGCGGCCGATTCCGAGGTGGAGTCGGTGGCGGAGTCGGCATCCGAGCCCGAGCCCGCGGCCGACGCCGCGGCCGGGCGGTCCGGGGTGCAGGGCGCGGACGCCGAGCCGGCCGGCTCGGCACCCGACCCCGCCGCCGACTCCGCCTCAGCCGCCAGGTCCGCGTCCGCCGCCGAGCCCGAGCCCGCGCCCGTGACCGGGACCGGGACCTCGGGGACCGAGCCCGGCGGTGACCCGGGCGACGGCCCGGGTAAGCGGCCCGCGCCGGAGCCCGCTCAGGAGGGCGAGGCCCAGGGGAAGCCCGGGGCGGCCGGTGGGCACGAGCACGCGGCCGCCTCCTCGACCGCGCCGGAGCGGCCCGCCCGGTCCGCCGGGCAGCAGCCCTCCGGCCACTTCACGGTGCCGACCGCGGTGGCCGTCGTACCGGCCGCTCCCGTGCGGCGCCCCACGGTCGAGGGCGGGTTCGACTTCTTCGGCACCCAGAAGGAGACCTCGTCCGACGCGCTGGACGCGGTGCAGAACGAGGACCTCGCCGACGTCGTCGGCCAGGAGGCCCTCGCCCTGCACAAGGCCGAGACCGAGGCGCAGTTCAAGCCGGCCGACGAGGAGTCGCGCGGCGTCGGCCAGGTGATCGACCTGACCGCGCACGACGAGACCGAGCAGATCGACGTCCAGGGGCTGCGCACCGCCGCCTCCTGAGACCGCGCCGAGCACCGGGCCCGGCCCGCCCCGCGAGGGTGAGCCGGGCTCACGGCTGTCCGGGCCGCTGCTCGCCCGGGAGCCGGGCTCACGCCATCCAGCGGTCCGGACGGGCGTCCCGGCGGCCGGTGCGGGACCGCTCCGCCTGTTCCGCGAGCAGCCGGGCCGCCTCCTCGGCGTCCCGCAGCCGGGCCGTGACGGTCTTGCCCGCTCCGGTGTCCACATGGACGTCGGCGAGCCGCCACAGCCGCTTCCAGGGCCCCTGGGTGAGCCGTACGCTCTGCACCTTGGCGTGCGGGACCAGCGAAAGGCGGCGGCGCAGCAGTCCGTGCCGGGCCGCGAACACCGACCCGGTGACCGCGAGGCCGTAGCCCCGCCACCGCACCGGTGCGCACCGGCCGGCCCGGCGCGGCGGGCGGGACGGCGCCGCCGGCACGGTCACGCCGGGCAGGACGTGCGCTATCACCGACTCGGCGACCGCGCGGGGAGCCACCGGCACCAGCACCGAGTTCTCGGACCCCGCCACGTCCAGCTCGACCCGCACCCAGCCCAGCCGCCGCCACAGCAGCGGCTCCACGATCCGCACGGTCTGCACCCGGCCCGGAGGCACCGTCTCGTGCGCGCGGTCGAGCAGCCCGTGGTCGATGCGCAGCCCGTCGGGGGACTCCGCCACCGTCCAGTCGTACTCGGCGACGAACCGTCCCGCGCTCCTCGCGCCCGCCGCGCCGAGCAAGGGCAGCGCCACGGCGAGCACCGTCCACAGGCTGTGGGTGGCGAGCCAGAGCAGCGGCGGGACGACGAGGGCGGCGATCAGGGAGCCCCAGGTGGCGCCGGTGAGCAGCAGGGAGAGGGCCAGTCCGCGCGGTGGCACCCGCAGCAGTTCGCGCGCCGGTGCCTCGCCGACCTCGCGGGCCGCCTCGGGCGCGAAACCCGCCGCGCGGGCGAGCAGTTCCGCGCGCAGCGCGCGGGCCTCCCGCTCGCCCAGGAAGGCCAGTTCGTCCTTCTTGTCGGCTCCCACGACGTCTATCCGCAGCTTGGCCACACCGGCCACGCGCGCGAGGAGCGGACGGGTGACGTCGACGGCCTGGATGCGTTCCAGCCGGATGTGCGCCGTGCGCCGGAAGAGCAGCCCGGTGCGGATGCGCAGTTCGCTGTCGGTGACCGCGTAGTGGGTGAACCACCAGGACAGGAAGCCGTAGAGGCCGGCCGCCGGGACCAGCACGGCGAGCCCGGTCAGGAGCATGGCGGAGGTCAGCCGCTGCACCTGCTCCTGCGCGCCGTTCGGGTCGTGCACGGCCCAGCCGGCGAGGACGGTGACCGGCGCCCAGGCCCGGCGGAAGGGGGTGACCGGGTGCAGCCGCCGCTCGGCGACGGGCGGGCGCGTCGCCGCGTCGTCGAGTCCGGTGGCGGTCACAGGCCCGCCGACCGGGCCTCGCCCAGCTCCGTGAGCCGGTCGCGCAGCCGCTCGGCCTCGGCCGGCTCGAGACCGGGGATGGCCGCGTCGGTCGCCGCGGCGGCGGTGTGCAGCTGTACGCCCGCCAGCCCGAACCAGCGCTCCACCGGCCCCGAGGTGACCTCGACGAGCTGCATCCGCCCGTACGGCACCACGGTCTGCTCGCGCCACAGGACGCCGCGGCTGATCAGCAGGTCGTCGGCGCGCTCCGCGTACCGCCAGGAGCGCCAGTTGCGGCCCAGCAGCCGCCAGCCCCACGCGCCCAGGGCCACGGGCAGCAGCGCGCAGGCGGCCCAGGCGGGCCCCGCGAGCAGGCCGGGCAGCAGTCCCGCCGCCAGGGCGAGCGCGGCCGTCCACACCGCCAGCAGCAGCCGCCGCATGCGCAGCAGTCCGGGCGGCAGGCCCCGCCACTCCGGCTCGTCCCCCGTCATCCCGGTCCCCGCCGGGATCCCCGTCTCCATGGGGCCAGCGTACGTAGGGGAAACTGGGTCCATGACTGCGACGGAGACCACGGTCGGCGTCGGCGGCGCCGCCGAGAGCACCGACATGGTGCTCAACATCGGCCCCCAGCACCCGTCCACGCACGGCGTGCTGCGCCTGAAGCTCGTGCTGGACGGCGAGCGCATCGTGCACGCGGAGCCGGTGATCGGCTACATGCACCGGGGTGCGGAGAAGCTGTTCGAGGCGCGCGACTACCGGCAGATCATCATGCTCGCCAACCGGCACGACTGGCTGTCGGCGTTCTCCAACGAGCTGGGCGTGGTCCTCGCGGTGGAGCGGATGCTCGGCATGGAGGTGCCCGAGCGCGCGGTGTGGACCCGCACGCTGCTCGCCGAGCTGAACCGGGTGCTGAACCACCTGATGTTCCTCGGGTCGTACCCGCTGGAGCTGGGCGGGATCACGCCGGTGTTCTACGCGTTCCGGGAGCGCGAGGTGCTCCAGAACGTCATGGAGGAGGTCTCCGGCGGCCGCATGCACTACATGTTCAACCGGGTCGGCGGCCTCAAGGAGGACCTGCCGGCCGGCTGGACGGCACGCGCGCGTGCGGCCGTCGCCGCCGTGCGCTCGCGCATGGACGTCTTCGACGACCTGGTGCTCGGCAACGAGATCTTCCGCGGCCGCACCCGGGGCGTGGGGAAGCTCGCGCCCGAGGCGGTGCACGCCTACGGCGTGAGCGGACCGATCGCGCGCGCCTCCGGCGTCGACTTCGACCTGCGCCGTGACGAGCCGTACCTGGCCTACCCCGAGCTCCAGGACACGCTGAAGGTCGTCACCCGGACCGAGGGCGACTGCCTGGCCCGCTTCGAGTGCCTGCTGGAGCAGACCCACAACGCGCTGGACCTCGCCGACGCCTGCCTCGACCGGCTGGCCGGACTGGCGCCCGGCCCGATCAACCAGCGGCTGCCCAAGGTGCTGAAGGCGCCCGAGGGCCACACCTACGCCTGGACCGAGAACCCGCTCGGCATCAACGGGTACTACCTGGTCAGCAAGGGCGAGAAGACGCCGTACCGGCTGAAGCTGCGCTCGGCGTCGTACAACAACATCCAGGCGCTGACCGAGCTGCTGCCGGGGACGCTGGTGGCGGACATGGTGGCGATCCTGGGGTCGATGTTCTTCGTGGTCGGGGACATCGACAAGTAGGCCCGGGGCGGGCGAGCGGGCCGGGCCGGCGGGCTAGGCGAGCGGGTCCGCGATGCCGACCGGCACGAGCAACCAGCCGAAGTCGCCCAGGCCGCCGGGGGCGGTGAGCTCGGCCGCCTCCCCGGCGCTCGCGAGGGCGCGCACGTAGGCCGCCGGATCCGTGGAGGCCAGCGCGAGTGGGGGGCGTGCGCCGGCGAGGTCCAGGGCGCGCAGAGCGGCGCGCTGCGTGAGAAGGCGCGCGCCGGTGAGCGTGTGCGCCTGCTCGGAGGGCGTGCGCGCCGCGTCGGCGGGCGCGGGCGCGGCGCCGGGGGGCGTGGGCGTGGTGCGGGCGGCCCTGCACGCTTCCGCGCACGCGTCGAGTGCGACGTGCGCCGTGATGTCGCACGACCCGTCCGGCACCGGCGCGGTCTCCCGTCCCTCCCGGAAGCCGGTGAGCGTCCCGTACGGGGGCCGGGCAGGGGCGGTGTGCGCGTAGTCCACGGCGACCGCGAGCCCCTGCTCCATCCGGCCCACCGCGGCCGCCCACGCCCGGTCCCTGGGCAGCCCGATCTCCGCCCGAAGGCCCTCCTCCGCGGGCAGCGGCCACCACCGCGCGAGCCAGCGCGCCTCCGGGCCCGGCACCGGCGGCCCGAGCCGCTCCGAGCCGTCGTCGGCGACCAGCACCAGCCGGGGCACACCCGCGGCGTCCACCTCGGCGACGTCCACGGGCACGTTGTCCAGCCACTCGTTGGCGAACAGCAGCCCGGTGACCGCCGGTGGGGGCTCGCTCCGCCAGACGATCCGCTCGTCCAGGCCGGACGGACGGCCGGCGATCTCGACGGCGTACGCGCGCGTGCGGGCGGCGACCGGGGCCGGCAGGGCGGCGAGCACGCCCGAGACCAGCTCGCCGCGCCCCGCCGCCATGTCGACGAAGTCCAGGGTGGCCGGCCGCCCGAGCGCCTCGTCGACCCGGCACAGCAGCCGGGCCACGGCCCCCGCGAACAGCGCGGACGCGTGCACGGAGGTGCGGAAGTGCCCGGCCGGGCCCTCGGGCCGCCGGTAGAAGCCGCCGGGGCCGTAGAGCGCCGCCTCGGTCGCCTCCCGCCAGCCGCGTCCCGCGGGGCCGCCGCCCGCCGTCGCCTCTCCTGTCACCGCAACAGACTAGGCGCACAGGTGATCACGGCATCCACCTTGCGGAGTACACGTGCCGGGTGCGGATCGGCCCTCCGGTTGACCCATGCACGCATCCGGTTTCCCTACTCTGGGTTACGTGCAGCGCCT